>NZ_GG730308.1:0-869 GCF_000155975.1 Citrobacter youngae ATCC 29220
TGGTGCTGGTTCCTGATGTCAGGCCGGCGCTGCCGGTGACCGTCCAGTTCACCGTGGTGTTCGCCAGAATGTTGTTCTGGCTGTCCACCACGGTCGCCGTGGCGCTGTTCTGCGCCGTACCGTTGGCCACACTGCCGTCCGTGTCGATGGTCAGCGTGGAGACATGGGCAGTGGCGGTATCTGCCACGAAGCTGCTGGTTTTGGACTGACCCGCATCTGAACTGCCTGCCTTCGCGGTCAGGGTGACCGTTTCAGCTTTGGTGTCAGTGAAGGTCATCACAGCCTGGCCGCTGCCGTTGGTGGTGCTGGTTCCTGATGTCAGTCCGGCGCTGCCGGTGACCGTCCAGTTTACCGTGGTGTTCGCCAGAATGTTGTTCTGGCTGTCCACCACGGTCGCCGTGGCGCTGTTCTGCGCCGTACCGTTGGCCACACTGCCGTCCGTGTCGATGGTCAGCGTGGAGACATGGGCAGTGGCGGTATCTGCCACGAAGCTGCTGGTTTTGGACTGACCTGCATCCGCACCACCCGCCTTCGCGGTCAGGGTGACGGTTTCAGCTTTGGTGTCGGTGAAGGTCATCACGGCCTGACCACTGCCGTTGGTGGTGCTGGTTCCTGATGTCAGGCCGGCGCTGCCGGTGACCGTCCAGTTTACCGTGGTGTTCGCCAGAATGTTGTTCTGGCTGTCCACCACGGTCGCCGTGGCGCTGTTCTGCGCCGTACCGTTGGCCACACTGCCGTCCGTGTCGATGGTCAGCGTGGAGACATGGGCAGTGGCGGTATCTGCCACGAAGCTGCTGGTTTTGGACTGACCTGCATCCGCACCACCCGCCTTCGCGGTCAGGGTGGCGGTTTCAGCTTTGGTGTCGGTG
>NZ_GG730308.1:969-1555 GCF_000155975.1 Citrobacter youngae ATCC 29220
TGGTGTCAGTGAAGGTCATCACAGCCTGGCCGCTGCCGTTGGTGGTGCTGGTTCCTGATGTCAGGCCGGCGCTGCCGGTGACCGTCCAGTTTACCGTGGTGTTCGCCAGAATGTTGTTCTGGCTGTCCACCACAGTTGCCGTGGCGCTGTTCTGCGCCGTACCGTTGGCCACACTGCCGTCCGTGTCGATGGTCAGCGTGGAGACATGGGCAGTGGCGGTATCTGCCACGAAGCTGCTGGTTTTGGACTGACCCGCATCTGAACTGCCTGCCTTCGCGGTCAGGGTGACCGTTTCAGCTTTGGTGTCAGTGAAGGTCATCACAGCCTGGCCGCTGCCGTTGGTGGTGCTGGTTCCTGATGTCAGTCCGGCGCTGCCGGTGACCGTCCAGTTCACCGTGGTGTTCGCCAGAATGTTGTTCTGGCTGTCCACCACGGTCGCCGTGGCGCTGTTCTGCGCCGTACCGTTGGCCACACTGCCGTCCGTGTCGATGGTCAGCGTGGAGACATGGGCAGTGGCGGTATCTGCCACGAAGCTGCTGGTTTTGGACTGACCTGCATCCGCACCACCCGCCTTCGCGGTCAGGGT
>NZ_GG730307.1:0-289 GCF_000155975.1 Citrobacter youngae ATCC 29220
GAGGCCCTTTCGTCTTCAAGAATTCTCATGTTTGACAGCTTATCATCGATAAGCTTGGAGAGGTGGTTTTTTCGTTTCTGGTACCGAAGCTTACGACGAAGCTAATGATCTCAAGAAAAAACTAACAAACATCAATTACTTTTGTAATCGTTTGTTTTTTATCAAAATTCTGAAATAAGGGCATTTACCATTTATAGACAAATCTTTTTCATCAACACCCTTTCTAAATTTTATTAACTCAAATTGCTCAGGGTTAAACTTATGCAAGAATGTGATAGGAACCCCCATA
>NZ_GG730307.1:389-1240 GCF_000155975.1 Citrobacter youngae ATCC 29220
TCGATCTAACCTATTTAATATACCAGAATTATACTCAAGATTAACAACCCTTCCATCTGGTCTTGTTATTGAGATATTTTCTGTTAAAAAGTTAGACCCCTCTAAGAAAAGGACGTAAGGAAAGTGGCTCTCAGAGAGCATAAAATTCGCTATCTCTGATATATTCTTATGAGATCCACTCGTTATTCTCGGACGAGTGTTCAGTAATGAACCTCTGGAGAGAACCATGTATATGATCGTTATCTGGGTTGGACTTCTGCTTTTAAGCCCAGATAACTGGCCTGAATATGTTAATGAGAGAATCGGTATTCCTCATGTGTGGCATGTTTTCGTCTTTGCTCTTGCATTTTCGCTAGCAATTAATGTGCATCGATTATCAGCTATTGCCAGCGCCAGATATAAGCGATTTAAGCTAAGAAAACGCATTAAGATGCAAAACGATAAAGTGCGATCAGTAATTCAAAACCTTACAGAAGAGCAATCTATGGTTTTGTGCGCAGCCCTTAATGAAGGCAGGAAGTATGTGGTTACATCAAAACAATTCCCATACATTAGTGAGTTGATTGAGCTTGGTGTGTTGAACTAAAACTTTTTCCCGATGGAATGGGAAGCATATATTATTCCCTATTGAGGATATTTACTGGACTGAATTAGTTGCCAGCTATGATCCATATAATATTGAGATAAAGCCAAGGCCAATATCTAAGTAACTAGATAAGAGGAATCGATTTTCCCTTAATTTTCTGGCGTCCACTGCATGTTATGCCGCGTTCGCCAGGCTTGCTGTACCATGTGCGCTGATTCTTGCGCTCAATACGTTGCAGGTTGCTTTCAATCTGTTTGTGGTATTC
>NZ_GG730307.1:1340-2205 GCF_000155975.1 Citrobacter youngae ATCC 29220
TATTACCATTAGAATCGATTCTCGCCTCAGTACCATATAATTCATAATGCTCTGGAACAATAAATCCAGAAACACCTCTCCCGAGATGAACCCCAAGCCAAATCTTATTTTCCTTAATTAGATTAAACACCTCTTTATATGTTGTTGAATTAACATTAGCAATTATAAGGAATTTCTTATCATACTTAATTAGTTGATCAAGATACTCTCTAAATAACGAGAATGGAGGATTCGTAACAACAATATCTGATTTTTTTAGCAGATCAATGCTCTCCGAACTGCGAAAATCGCCATCGCCACAGAAAGAAGAAACACTAATATCATCAAAAACTAATTTCTTTCCATTTTCTTTATGATATTCATAGTAAAATCCGTTCTTCGCGGCTTCGCTACTAGAAAAACCTTCTTTATTCTCTACATAGCAAGATGCTATTAACTTTTTCAAGCCAAGATTATCAAAATTCACTGCAAAATATTTAAAGAAATTGCTTACTCTAGGATCATCACAATTGCAATAAACAACCTTATCAGAGAAGTGCTCTCTGTAGTATTGCAGTTCGTTCTCAATATCACAATACTGAGTGTAAAATTCGTCGCTTTTCGATTTTTTAGCTTTGTGCAGTAACTTGTTTGTTGCATTTCTAGCCATTAATTAAAACCTTATTAAAATAAAAAATATCACTTAGATGTAAGCTGTTCAAACAAGTCACGCCCCAACACTCTGAGCGAAGTCGTTGATATATCAAACATTATTTCAAACATGATTTTCGAATCCCACTCCCTCCCATCTCCTTGAGTATATATAGATGCTGCTTGTAGCATAATGCTTTTGTCTTTATGATTTACAAATTTGTTAATACATAGA
>NZ_GG730307.1:2305-7827 GCF_000155975.1 Citrobacter youngae ATCC 29220
CTGTAAGGTCTATCGGATTTAGTGCGCTTTCTACTCGTGATTTCGGTTTGCGATTCAGCGAGAGAATAGGGCGGTTAACTGGTTTTGCGCTTACCCCAACCAACAGGGGATTTGCTGCTTTCCATTGAGCCTGTTTCTCTGCGCGACGTTCGCGGCGGCGTGTTTGTGCATCCATCTGGATTCTCCTGTCAGTTAGCTTTGGTGGTGTGTGGCAGTTGTAGTCCTGAACGAAAACCCCCCGCGATTGGCACATTGGCAGCTAATCCGGAATCGCACTTACGGCCAATGCTTCGTTTCGTATCACACACCCCAAAGCCTTCTGCTTTGAATGCTGCCCTTCTTCAGGGCTTAATTTTTAAGAGCGTCACCTTCATGGTGGTCAGTGCGTCCTGCTGATGTGCTCAGTATCACCGCCAGTGGTATTTATGTCAACACCGCCAGAGATAATTTATCACCGCAGATGGTTATCTGTATGTTTTTTATATGAATTTATTTTTTGCAGGGGGGCATTGTTTGGTAGGTGAGAGATCTGAATTGCTATGTTTAGTGAGTTGTATCTATTTATTTTTCAATAAATACAATTGGTTATGTGTTTTGGGGGCGATCGTGAGGCAAAGAAAACCCGGCGCTGAGGCCGGGTTATTCTTGTTCTCTGGTCAAATTATATAGTTGGAAAACAAGGATGCATATATGAATGAACGATGCAGAGGCAATGCCGATGGCGATAGTGGGTATCATGTAGCCGCTTATGCTGGAAAGAAGCAATAACCCGCAGAAAAACAAAGCTCCAAGCTCAACAAAACTAAGGGCATAGACAATAACTACCGATGTCATATACCCATACTCTCTAATCTTGGCCAGTCGGCGCGTTCTGCTTCCGATTAGAAACGTCAAGGCAGCAATCAGGATTGCAATCATGGTTCCTGCATATGATGACAATGTCGCCCCAAGACCATCTCTATGAGCTGAAAAAGAAACACCAGGAATGTAGTGGCGGAAAAGGAGATAGCAAATGCTTACGATAACGTAAGGAATTATTACTATGTAAACACCAGGCATGATTCTGTTCCGCATAATTACTCCTGATAATTAATCCTTAACTTTGCCCACCTGCCTTTTAAAACATTCCAGTATATCACTTTTCATTCTTGCGTAGCAATATGCCATCTCTTCAGCTATCTCAGCATTGGTGACCTTGTTCAGAGGCGCTGAGAGATGGCCTTTTTCTGATAGATAATGTTCTGTTAAAATATCTCCGGCCTCATCTTTTGCCCGCAGGCTAATGTCTGAAAATTGAGGTGACGGGTTAAAAATAATATCCTTGGCAACCTTTTTTATATCCCTTTTAAATTTTGGCTTAATGACTATATCCAATGAGTCAAAAAGCTCCCCTTCAATATCTGTTGCCCCTAAGACCTTTAATATATCGCCAAATACAGGTAGCTTGGCTTCTATCTTCACCGTTGTTCGGCCGATGAAATGCATATGCATAACATCGTCTTTGGTGGTTCCCCTCATCAGTGGCTCTATCTGAACGCGCTCTCCACTGCTTAATGACATTCCTTTCCCGATTAAAAAATCTGTCAGATCGGATGTGGTCGGCCCGAAAACAGTTCTGGCAAAACCAATGGTGTCGCCTTCAACAAACAAAAAAGATGGGAATCCCAATGATTCGTCATCTGCGAGGCTGTTCTTAATATCTTCAACTGAAGCTTTAGAGCGATTTATCTTCTGAACCAGACTCTTGTCATTTGTTTTGGTAAAGAGAAAAGTTTTTCCATCGATTTTATGAATATACAAATAATTGGAGCCAACCTGCAGGTGATGATTATCAGCCAGCAGAGAATTAAGGAAAACAGACAGGTTTATTGAGCGCTTATCTTTCCCTTTATTTTTGCTGCGGTAAGTCGCATAAAAACCATTCTTCATAATTCAATCCATTTACTATGTTATGTTCTGAGGGGAGTGAAAATTCCCCTAATTCGATGAAGATTCTTGCTCAATTGTTATCAGCTATGCGCCGACCAGAACACCTTGCCGATCAGCCAAACGTCTCTTCAGGCCACTGACTAGCGATAACTTTCCCCACAACGGAACAACTCTCATTGCATGGGATCATTGGGTACTGTGGGTTTAGTGGTTGTAAAAACACCTGACCGCTATCCCTGATCAGTTTCTTGAAGGTAAACTCATCACCCCCAAGTCTGGCTATGCAGAAATCACCTGGCTCAACAGCCTGCTCAGGGTCAACGAGAATTAACATTCCGTCAGGAAAGCTTGGCTTGGAGCCTGTTGGTGCGGTCATGGAATTACCTTCAACCTCAAGCCAGAATGCAGAATCACTGGCTTTTTTGGTTGTGCTTACCCATCTCTCCGCATCACCTTTGGTAAAGGTTCTAAGCTTAGGTGAGAACATCCCTGCCTGAACATGAGAAAAAACAGGGTACTCATACTCACTTCTAAGTGACGGCTGCATACTAACCGCTTCATACATCTCGTAGATTTCTCTGGCGATTGAAGGGCTAAATTCTTCAACGCTAACTTTGAGAATTTTTGTAAGCAATGCGGCGTTATAAGCATTTAATGCATTGATGCCATTAAATAAAGCACCAACGCCTGACTGCCCCATCCCCATCTTGTCTGCGACAGATTCCTGGGATAAGCCAAGTTCATTTTTCTTTTTTTCATAAATTGCTTTAAGGCGACGTGCGTCCTCAAGCTGCTCTTGTGTTAATGGTTTCTTTTTTGTGCTCATACGTTAAATCTATCACCGCAAGGGATAAATATCTAACACCGTGCGTGTTGACTATTTTACCTCTGGCGGTGATAATGGTTGCATGTACTAAGGAGGTTGTATGGAACAACGCATAACCCTGAAAGATTATGCAATGCGCTTTGGGCAAACCAAGACAGCTAAAGATCTGACCAAGCGACAGTTTAAAGTGCTGCTTGCCATTCTGCGTAAAACCTATGGGTGGAATAAACCAATGGACAGAATCACCGATTCTCAACTTAGCGAGATTACAAAGTTACCTGTCAAACGGTGCAATGAAGCCAAGTTAGAACTCGTCAGAATGAATATTATCAAGCAGCAAGGCGGCATGTTTGGACCAAATAAAAACATCTCAGAATGGTGCATCCCTCAAAACGAGGGAAAATCCCCTAAAACGAGGGATAAAACATCCCTCAAATTGGGGGATTGCTATCCCTCAAAACAGGGGGACACAAAAGACACTATTACAAAAGAAAAAAGAAAAGATTATTCGTCAGAGAATTCTCATGTTTGACAGCTTATCATCGATAAGCTTTAATGCGGTAGTTTATCACAGTTAAATTGCTAACGCAGTCAGGCACCGTGTATGAAATCTAACAATGCGCTCATCGTCATCCTCGGCACCGTCACCCTGGATGCTGTAGGCATAGGCTTGGTTATGCCGGTACTGCCGGGCCTCTTGCGGGATATCGTCCATTCCGACAGCATCGCCAGTCACTATGGCGTGCTGCTAGCGCTATATGCGTTGATGCAATTTCTATGCGCACCCGTTCTCGGAGCACTGTCCGACCGCTTTGGCCGCCGCCCAGTCCTGCTCGCTTCGCTACTTGGAGCCACTATCGACTACGCGATCATGGCGACCACACCCGTCCTGTGGATCCTCTACGCCGGACGCATCGTGGCCGGCATCACCGGCGCCACAGGTGCGGTTGCTGGCGCCTATATCGCCGACATCACCGATGGGGAAGATCGGGCTCGCCACTTCGGGCTCATGAGCGCTTGTTTCGGCGTGGGTATGGTGGCAGGCCCCGTGGCCGGGGGACTGTTGGGCGCCATCTCCTTGCATGCACCATTCCTTGCGGCGGCGGTGCTCAACGGCCTCAACCTACTACTGGGCTGCTTCCTAATGCAGGAGTCGCATAAGGGAGAGCGTCGACCGATGCCCTTGAGAGCCTTCAACCCAGTCAGCTCCTTCCGGTGGGCGCGGGGCATGACTATCGTCGCCGCACTTATGACTGTCTTCTTTATCATGCAACTCGTAGGACAGGTGCCGGCAGCGCTCTGGGTCATTTTCGGCGAGGACCGCTTTCGCTGGAGCGCGACGATGATCGGCCTGTCGCTTGCGGTATTCGGAATCTTGCACGCCCTCGCTCAAGCCTTCGTCACTGGTCCCGCCACCAAACGTTTCGGCGAGAAGCAGGCCATTATCGCCGGCATGGCGGCCGACGCGCTGGGCTACGTCTTGCTGGCGTTCGCGACGCGAGGCTGGATGGCCTTCCCCATTATGATTCTTCTCGCTTCCGGCGGCATCGGGATGCCCGCGTTGCAGGCCATGCTGTCCAGGCAGGTAGATGACGACCATCAGGGACAGCTTCAAGGATCGCTCGCGGCTCTTACCAGCCTAACTTCGATCATTGGACCGCTGATCGTCACGGCGATTTATGCCGCCTCGGCGAGCACATGGAACGGGTTGGCATGGATTGTAGGCGCCGCCCTATACCTTGTCTGCCTCCCCGCGTTGCGTCGCGGTGCATGGAGCCGGGCCACCTCGACCTGAATGGAAGCCGGCGGCACCTCGCTAACGGATTCACCACTCCAAGAATTGGAGCCAATCAATTCTTGCGGAGAACTGTGAATGCGCAAACCAACCCTTGGCAGAACATATCCATCGCGTCCGCCATCTCCAGCAGCCGCACGCGGCGCATCTCGGGCAGCGTTGGGTCCTGGCCACGGGTGCGCATGATCGTGCTCCTGTCGTTGAGGACCCGGCTAGGCTGGCGGGGTTGCCTTACTGGTTAGCAGAATGAATCACCGATACGCGAGCGAACGTGAAGCGACTGCTGCTGCAAAACGTCTGCGACCTGAGCAACAACATGAATGGTCTTCGGTTTCCGTGTTTCGTAAAGTCTGGAAACGCGGAAGTCAGCGCCCTGCACCATTATGTTCCGGATCTGCATCGCAGGATGCTGCTGGCTACCCTGTGGAACACCTACATCTGTATTAACGAAGCGCTGGCATTGACCCTGAGTGATTTTTCTCTGGTCCCGCCGCATCCATACCGCCAGTTGTTTACCCTCACAACGTTCCAGTAACCGGGCATGTTCATCATCAGTAACCCGTATCGTGAGCATCCTCTCTCGTTTCATCGGTATCATTACCCCCATGAACAGAAATCCCCCTTACACGGAGGCATCAGTGACCAAACAGGAAAAAACCGCCCTTAACATGGCCCGCTTTATCAGAAGCCAGACATTAACGCTTCTGGAGAAACTCAACGAGCTGGACGCGGATGAACAGGCAGACATCTGTGAATCGCTTCACGACCACGCTGATGAGCTTTACCGCAGCTGCCTCGCGCGTTTCGGTGATGACGGTGAAAACCTCTGACACATGCAGCTCCCGGAGACGGTCACAGCTTGTCTGTAAGCGGATGCCGGGAGCAGACAAGCCCGTCAGGGCGCGTCAGCGGGTGTTGGCGGGTGTCGGGGCGCAGCCATGACCCAGTCACGTAGCGATAGCGGAGTGTATA
>NZ_GG730306.1:0-15347 GCF_000155975.1 Citrobacter youngae ATCC 29220
CATAGCCGTGAGTCTGCGGGCATAATTTTTATCGCGAGTTTTATGGATAGCTTTCTGCATCAGGCGTCGTTCGTCACGGGGTATTGGTGCTATGATCGGCATCGCTCAGTCCGGTTGGTGATTTGTTTTGATTTGGCGATTGATCAGATCGCACAATCCGGGCTGAGTTCCCTTTAAGTGATCTACTATTCCGCGCAGCTATTTAGAATTCCCTGGAATTAGTTTTGTAGTCCGTCTGTTCTCAATGAGATATCGGAGTCTAACATTAGACTTCCATTGAGGCGGTTTAGTGGCGTAAACTCCGCTTGAGACAAGTATGCTCTCGTATGACCATGATGACTGCTCTTTACCATTGAGGGCAGTCATTTTGATATAAGAGATATAAATATGGCATCTTCGATAAACTATTCACCTGCGGTTGGCATTATTAGATATGGGTTTAGAAGTGAATGTAACACCTCATTCTCCCGGCAAAAATCCTTAGAATATACAGTCGGTGACAAATCTTCTGCATTATCGCTGAAGATGCGGGAAATTGTCCAACGGCATTCGTTTCATTCAGGCAAAATTCCTGCTTATGATGCTCTTATTAATGAGTTGAAAAATAAGATAAATAATAAAAATGACATATCGATTACGCATGGTTTTTTGCGGCCGGAAATGAATCACACCATTGCTGGACAGCAAACAAAGCGGAACATTATGCGGCCAACGCAGCCGCCACCTCCGCCGCCAGACAAGCAGGAATTTAGTAAGGTAACGTCAGTTTCGCCAGATTCGGATTCTCTTGCCCTGCGGCTCAAAGCTGTATTGGCGAATAGAAATATGGCGATGTCCAGTACACCAGCGTCCTTCAACCGTTCAGCGGAGCTGGAACGGATGGCTGCTGAAATTACTCATGCAGTTGATGATTTTAATTTAAAATATAAAGCGGGGGATGTGGCCCCAGAGTTGATAGAGAATCGGAAAAATTCCGTATCAGCCCCGGTCTCAGTTTCAGGAACGCAGTCCTTGTCCAATAACCTTGCATCCCGTTTAAAAGCGGCACTTGAGGCCAGAAGCGAAAATGTAAACTCATCAGCATCAGCATCAGCATCAGCATCAGCTATTTCTTCTATTCCTCCACAGGAGATGCTGCGTATGGCCAGTGAAGTAAAACATATGGTGGATAATTTTAATCAGTCGCGGAATACTTCGCTGGGGCAATCCGGGCAATCCGTGTCTACTTATAATAATTCGGCCTGGCCGACCAGGGTGCTTCAAGCGATAACTAAATTTTTCAAAAATAGTATGCAGATTTAATAAAATTATATGACGATAATATGGTTATTCGGATTTTTAGTTTAAATTATCTGTAGTTAAGCGTTTTGTTTGTCATTGATTGCTTTTGGAGGTGGTTGGTATATAAGAAAAAGGCTTGTTTTATGGTGCCTTTTTTGCATCGCTATTTTATATATCTTTAAATCACTATCAGGGTTCCTTTTCGATGATGAATATATTGTGTTTTTCTATTTTTAACGGACAAATAAAAATGATTACATATGGCTACAACCAGTTCTCAACTCATGGGAAATCTAACACCTCACAAGATTATAGTGCTAAAAATATTAGCAATAATATGAGTCTTGAAATCCGCGCTTATGCACCTAAACCTCATTTTGCTAATCTTTTTCGGGAAAAGGAACTTATTTTTCAACATGAGGGAAAAATCAGAATATTTGACATTGGGAGAATTAGTCGAGAGACAAAAACATTGATTGAAAAACAAGGCGGTATGTTGGCCTGGCGGGGGCAGGAGGCGACGACATTTGTATCGGCACTGATCAATAAGCAAATTGATGATGTTTGTACGCAGTTTGGCAAAGGTATCCCTTCTCACCGCAAGGCTGAGTTATTTAAACATCTGGAAGGTATTGCTAAGAGAGAGCATATTACAGATAAATTAGATGTTAATGGGGCGAATAGCTCGGTAAAACATTGCGTAATGTCAAATAGATATTTGATCAAACAACTGAGAAAACTTGAGAGAAATTTTCCAGATGATAAAAATAAAATTAACACCAAGATCATCGATAAATGTGCTCGGGAAATTGCTTGTGATATGCTCAATATATCTGATAAAAATCTAAGGAGTATTGAGAACCAAGCCAGAGAGATGGCTCATAAGATTCTTACTGCAGGTGGTTGAGTTACTTGCAAAGCGACGTCTGGAATCATAGAACATACTCAACCAAATGAGAGTCATTCTGAACCGGTTTTGAGCGTAGGGTAGGAACCTCGGTAGCTTATAACGTACAGAGGTTCCTAATATTAATCAGAGGACGGGGTTTTTAAGCATGCTTATTCTTATTTTTGGGCTGATATATTTCCCAGCCTTTCAGGTTAAAAATAGTGTCATGTGACACGATTTTTCCCTTTAGAGAGAATAGCACATTACTTTTAATATAATCTTCATTGCGGTGGCGATACAACCATCTCAGTTCATGAGCGGTAATAGCATCTCCGTAGGCACCACCTTTACTGGCAATTTCTGGAATCGCATCAATTAATTCATCGGCACAGAAAATAACTTTTCTTTCTCTCACTTTAGTTTGGAACTCAAGCCCAGCTTTACTGGTTTTTGTCCAGCGCTGTGTATCGTCAAGCTTTGAGAATTTATCATCTGTCACATTATATCGTTCATGTTTCTCCATGAATTCTTTAAACGCTATTCCGCGATCTTTATCGTTTAACATATTTGAAATATGCTTTTCTGAGTTAAATTTCCAATACCTTGATCGGTCCCATACGGCATCTGTTAGGGTATTCTGGATGATAATGTCTTTCACTGTGTAATCATTAAGCTTGGTTATTATTCTTTTTATATTTGCTCTTCCAGTGCTCAAGCCATACAGTACATCACCTGCTTTGAAGCAAAAGGATGATTCTGTATGCATCTTACCAAAGGTTATATCCTGACGTTTATAGCAAGCAGGATCAATAATAACACCGAGAATGCGGACATCAGCGCCTGATGGAATTTGTTCTGCTGAAATATTCCACTTGGTCTCTTGATGAAAATGGAGGTTAATTTTTGATAAGGTTTTAGGGAGTTCAGTGGGTAACGTAAAATGAGGGCAGCCATAAATCTCCAGAGATTCCTGGTTGTCAGGTAGTTTATTTGTTAATTTAGTGATTTTTCATAATTCGATTAACTTTATCTTTCTTAGGGTGCTAGGCAATTCAGGTATGGTTGTTAACTCAGGGTTGTTGCTGATTGATAATTCCAGCAATCCAGCGGGTAATGATGGGATAGTGTTTTCATTTAAAATACCTCCCGTAATGTTAATGAATTCCACATTTGATGGAAATGATGAGATCTCGACATTAGGACAATATGAGATTTCTATCGATAGTACGGCTGTGTGTACTGCATATTGACTGATTTTACCTGGTAAAAATAGGTGTGATTAATAATGTGGTATTTATATATTTACCATGATTATGGATTTGTGAGCACAGTTCTTCGCAATTTATGCGATAAATGAATTCGGGAGGCAAGTGGCTGGTAGCTTTCTGAACAAAATGAGTCGGGTCCGAAGTAATTATGCTCTTGTATCGCTCGGTTATTATGAGAATATTGTTTTAATATTTCAATAGATTACAATGGTAAAGAGTGTTTAAGAATGCCAAATCTTCCTAGTTCTGTGTTAAACTCTTTTTACGCATATGATTTTCCTGATAAAGTTGAGGCGTTTAAAAGTTTCGATGCAATGCTTGAAGAGTTGGCGTGTATAAATATTTTGCATAACGATTTTCACGCTGACAATATTCTTTATGATAAAGTGGCTAACACATTCTATCCTATTGATATGGCAGATTATACAGAAGATTTTAATAAATTAACTGCTGACGAACAGAAAGAATGGTCTTCATGTCTGGATTTTAGAATTAATGATTGTAGAGAGTTAATTAAAAATAGGCGAAATGAAGAAAAAGAGGCTCGCGATCTCGCGATAAAAGAAGCTCGTGAATTACGTGCGCTACGGCGACAGCAGACTGAAGGGCTAAAACTAGCAAGTAGCACACAAAGTTAACTGGGACTACCTCTCTTTGATTCATCTTTTTTTTGACCTTTCTATTCGTCCTGCGAGTTACTGTGTAGAGGCAGACTTGCAGGAGGCATAATTCTATCGCTGGTCTAAAATTGGATGCCAAATCAATTAGATTATTTTTTCTGAGACATTATTATCTTCGTCGTGGTGAATCCCCCTGAGCGGAGGGGCGTATACAGCAAGGTATCATGTGGACACTGGAACAAACGCAAGTCATGGATGCTGTCCAAAGGCTTACTAGGAGGCACCTGGCACCACGATTTCCTATTTGCAGTTGCATTATTTGTCAGGCTTTCCCGATGCGGGTGGATACTCGCATCGTTTTTTTTATTCTGTCACGGCCACCGAGCATTCTTCTGGTCACGCTCGATAGTGATTAAGTAGGGCAGGAGACTAACAATATTTTGTCCTTGAGATCTACAGTATATGGTCATTTATAAAAGTAATGTAATCAATGTAATTATTTTCATCAATTTTATTTATCGCGCTTTTTCTATCTGCTGAACTTGTGAAGCATGGGTGATCTTCTGACTCTGAAAAAAATATACCATATTTGTTAGAAAAATCGATGGGGTTGAATGTATTCTTGTTTGCGTCGTAAAGAATATTTCCAGGATGGAAGTCTTGATGCATTATCGCATTATCGCCAAGCTTGCAAATCATTTCATTAAATTTTTCAATTGCATTGGCAGGGAAAATTTTACCCTCTATTTCATCTAATGGAATGCCACTTATTTTTTTCATTCTGATTGTTTTTTCATTGAGTAACACAGCAGAATTTTCACCATAATAACAATTGAAGAGTTCGACCTCTGTTTTAAGATCTATGGCAGTGGCGGCTGCACTGAATTTAAGAACAAACCCTGGATGGTTTTTATCTTCGTAAACTTTCCCGTCCCAACCACCGCCCAAGAACTTGCCTAGTGAAATCACCTTGCTATGCAGGTCATCTACATCGGAAGCGTTATTGCATGAGGGGGATGGTGATGAAATCTGTAACGTTCGCATAATTTATTTCTCCTCTTTACACTATTGTTGTGAGCGTTGGCAAAAAAATGAAGAGTAATAAAAGACCATCAACAGCATAAAGGTATACATCTGAAGGGCAATATTAGTTATTTCGGCCCCCCTCGTTTAGATACTGGCATTCGTTACCCAGTTTCTGCCGATTGTGAACCTTCGTGAGATCGAGCAGGTGTTGTCGACGCGGTAATGCGTCCAATTAGTAGAACATGTATTTTTCAATGAAAGCTCCGATGACCTTTTCATGTAGCTCAATTGAGCGTGAGAAGCAGATTGTTTTCCGGGCCAGGCGCTTGATACGGGTTCTTAGCGTCAGGTTGTTACGCTCAATACGCTGAGTAAATAATTTACCGGTCAGATGCTTCTCTTTCGGCACTCCCCGGACATAATAGCCCCAGTCATCGCTGGTTATTATGCCGATATTAAACGGTGTGAGCAGGGCCAGCAGTTCACGACAGGTTTCATCCGTCCGTGGCCCGAATGTATAAGCCAGAATGCCACCTGTTTTGGTGTTGTATGCGTACCAGAGCCAGTGATGACGGGCTTTACTGCCGACAAAGCTCCATTGCTCATCGAGTTCGCAAATAAGCGCCACATCGGCATGGGCGACCGGAGACGAGGTTATTCGCTTTGGCGCGAGTTTTTTAAAGTGCGAATGACGGTGTTAATGCCGATTTTGAGCGTCCTTACCGTATCGCGGACACCGGCCCCGTTGAATGCCATTTCGGTAATTTGTTCTTTTACGCCGGGCTTGCGGGCTTCATAGGTATAGGTGAGCAGAAACACACGGTGGCAGTCACGATAGCGGAACCGGTCACGGCCTTTAGGGTTTTGCCCGTGACGATAAACCTGAGGAGACTGACACCGGGGACAATGAACATTAACGCTGGCCATGAGAAAACCTCAAAAGCGGATATTATACATCAATTCAACTAATTAGAGGCATCACCGCTCTATGAATGTGAAATTTTTTGAAATAACATTTATGACTCAAACTATTTCTGAAAGTATTTGTTAATTATTTTTTTCTGTAAACATCGCTACGGTTGACGTATCTTTACGTAGTATACGTCTTATTATGTCTTTTATTCTAAGGAGATCGCCGTTTATTATATTTAATAAATGGCGGCTTTTTTAAATTACATAAGCCTGCGCGTGGACTAACTATATGAAAGTATTCGACCTAATGAGAATAAAACTCAGGTCAGTCGTATGGCTCCAATTTTTCATCCAGACTTTATTTCCGTTGCTGGTAAGCCTGTCTGCCAATGCCAGTTCGACAACGCATTCTGATGATATTTATTTTTCCTCACCGATAACGCCACAGACGCTGACAAACCTTGCAAGCAGTACAACCAGTAATGGTGCAGAGGGTTTAAAAACCTCCGCTACAAATATAGTTACAGGTACAGCTACGACTTCGGTTCAGGAATGGTTAAATCAGTTCGGAACGGCGCAAATTAAGCTGAATGTAGACAACGAGGGGCGCCGGGATAAAAGCTCATTCGATTTTCTGGCTCCCCTCTACGATAACAAAAAATCGGTTCTGTTTACTCAGTTGGGCGTTCGCGCGCCCGACGGCCGCACCACAGGTAATTTCGGTTTAGGTGTACGAACATTCTACACAGAAAACTGGATGTTCGGCGGTAACGTATTTCTCGACGATGATTTCACGGGTAAAAACCGCCGTGTCGGATTCGGCGCGGAGGCCTGGACAGATTACCTGAAGCTTGCCGCCAATACCTATGTCGGCACCACGGAATGGCACAGTTCAAGAGATTTCAATGACTATAATGAAAAACCGGCAGATGCGTATGATCTGCGGGCGGAAGGCTACCTGCCTGCCTATCCGCAACTGGGCGCAAAAGTGATGTACGAACAATATTTTGGTGAAAAGGTGGCGCTGTTCGATAAAGACCATCTTCAGAACAACCCTTCAGCCGTTACGGTTGGTCTGAACTATACTCCCATTCCTTTGATTACCGCCGCCGTGGATTACAAACGCGGCCAGGAATCATTGGACGACACGCAGTTCAGTCTCAACTTCCGCTATGCCATTGGGCAGTCATGGGAATCGCAAATTACTTCAGACCAGGTGGCCATTCGCCGAAGTCTTGCTGGCAGCCGCTACGATTTGGTCGATCGTAACAACGAATTATCCTGCAGTACAAGAAAGAAGAGAGCGGGGTTCTACTTGCAGATTTGACGCTGGCCAGTATAAAAGATAACAGTCCGGCAGACGGTATCACGGTCAAGACGGCGACAGTACATACGGTCACGTCAGACGGCAAACCTGTCAGCGGAGCCGCCATCACCTGGAGTGTGACGGGGAGTGCAAAACTCAGCACGGCCAGCGGGGTGACGGACAGCAGCGGAAACGCCAGCGTGAATATCACCAACACCGCCGCAGAGCAGATCACGGTGACCGCAACCTCCGGTTCACTTTCCCGCCCAACGCCAAGCGCGTTTGTTCAGTATGCGGCATCCCTTAACCTGCAGCTGACTAAAAACAACAGCCGGGCAGATGGCAGCGATCAGAATGCCGCGCAGGTGACGGTAAAAGATGCGGCGGGCAATACCATGCCGGGTATCGAGCTGACATGGCAGACTGGCACAGGAGCCACCGTCGTCAGTAGCGACAATTTCACAGATGGTAATGGTCATGCGAGCATCCACTTCAGCAGTACTACAGCCGGAGCCGTCAGATTGAGCGCTACTGCGCTCGGGAAGACGGAATCCACCAGTGCATCGTTTATGGCTGAGGTCGTTCAGAACGTTGCCGTTACCATGACGACAAATGATTCTCTGGCCAATGGTACAACGGCTAACGTCGCCCAGACGGTGGTCACGAACGCCAGCGGCCATCCGATGTCCGGCGTCAGCGTGACCTGGAGTCTCGGAACGGGCAGCGCCACCGCCACCACACCGTTGACCGTCACCACCAATGCCAGCGGGATTGCCACGCTTAACCTGACGGATACCGCTGTTGAGGGGGGGACTGTGACGGCCAGCGCGGGTGGCAAGTCCGGCAACACTACGGCGATGTTCAGTGCCATAAAAGCCGCGTTTGTGACCATCAGCACCTCCGGGCGGGGCAATGCCGCTGACCCGGGTATCACGACTGCTGTGGTGACGGACTCTCAGGGTAATCCACTGGCAGGGAGCCGGGTATCATGGTCCCAGACCCACAGTGCCTATATCACCTGCAATGCAGGGGATCAGGTCACAGATGCCAATGGCAAATCTGTTCAGACATGTCATGCGGTCTCAGGAAATGCGTCAGGAGAGATAATGAAAATCACGGTGAATCCACAGGATTCAGTCAATCCAGGTACTCCGTTAACAGCACAATTGACGAGAAACTTTTTGCTGTGAGATATGATAATTTAACTTGATCAACGAAAAAGCCCATAGTCCAAAACTATGGGCTTTTTCAATTTGAAGTAAACAAACCACCAGTAAGTGGCCATAAGAACATTCAATACATTAGCCACCGCATCCGATGTCAGGTGGTACCGAAGCCCATGGGAAGTACTGATTGTGTTATCAGCAAAGAGTCATCGCCATCCGTTGCCGACCTGGTTTATCTAAATAGCCGCGCCTAATACCGCTACACTTTTGCCAGTCCATGCTTTCCTCCCGGAAATGGGCTCACAGTTTCCATAAAATGTCGTACCTTTTTCAGCAACTGCCACATTGAACGGCACTGATGATTGCGGGTTATCGTGTCATGAAGCGCCAGCCATAACCGCTCAACGTGGTTCACCCACGGTGAGTAAACTGGCTGGTAAATTACCCTGAACTTAGGGTTTGCTTTCAGCCAGCGCTGTGTTTCACGGCTTTTATGGATAATGTAGTTGTCCACGATGAGCGTGATGGTCTTTGCCCGTCGATATGTGCCTTTAAGGTGCTTTAGCAGGCTGATGAACAGCACCGAACTTTTGCTGTTGCCACCAACGTAACTGACCTTTCCCGTACCGCTGTGTAAGGCTCCGGCAAGATAGTATTTTTCATTCAGACCCGGTGTGACCACTCGCTTTTGCTGTCCGCGAAGTTGCCAGTCTGCGCCGATTTTTGGGGTGAGATGAATATCCACTTCATCCTCATAAAAGACCGGGTGTTTTGCGCTGCATTCGTCCAGTGCGTGATGAATTGCAGCCATCTTTTCTTCCTTATGAGGATCTCGGATACGCAACGTTGGCGCAGCCCTGCGCCATACCAGCCCGGCAGAGGGCAACCAGCGACCCACCGTCCCGGCATGCAAATGGCATCCGGTTATCTCATTGATTTTTATCGTCAGTAATTCGGTACTCCAGCGTGAACGTTGATAACCAAAATCACCGGGCGAATGCTTTATCAGTTCACGTAACAGGGTGCAGATATGCTCAAAAGGCCAGCGTCGGGAACGTCCTGCGGGTAAAGATTTCAGGCCTTCAGCACCTGACAGCGTAAACCAGTGAACCCAGCGTCCAACAGATGAGCGAGCGCAACAGAGTGTTCTGGCAACATCGCTGACCCGCTCACCCCGGTGCAACATCAGCATAGCCGTGAGTCTGCGGGCATAATTTTTATCGCGAGTTTTATGGATAGCTCTCTGCATCAGGCGTCGTTCGTCACGGGGTATTGGTGCTATGATCGGCATCGCTCAGTCCGGTTGGTGATTTGTTTTGATTTGGCGATTGATCAGATCGCACAATCCGGGCTGAGTTCCCTTTAAGTGATCTACTATTCCGCGCAGCTATTTAGGCTGGGGGTTCAGTAAAGCTTCCAGCTTTGAGCCAGTTATTAAAACCCCTTTTGATTTGTTAAAACACCTTGCGGTCTGGCAACTGCAAGAGTCAAACAAGAAATCAAAAGGGGGTCCCAATGAGGGACGAAAAGAGCTTAGCGCACACCCGATGGAACTGTAAATATCACATAGTTTTTGCACCAAAATACCGAAGACAGGCGTTTTATGGAGAGAAACGCCGGGCAATAGGCAGCATCTTAAGAAAACAATGTGAATGGAAAAACGTGAATATTCTGGAAGCGGAATGCTGCGTGGATCATATCCACATGCTTCTGGAGATCCCGCCGAAGATGAGTGTGTCGGGTTTTATGGGGTATCTGAAAGGTAAAAGCAGTCTGATGCTGTATGAGCAGTTTGGAGACCTGAAATTCAAATACAGGAACAGGGAGTTCTGGTGCAGAGGGTACTACGTCGACACGGTAGGTAAGAACACGGCGAAGATACAGGAATACATAAAGCACCAGCTTGAAGAGGATAAAATGGGTGAGCAGTTATCAATCTCCTATCCGGGAAGCCCGTTTACGGGCCGTAAGTAGCGAAGTCTGATGCAAATGTCAGATCGCATGCGCCTGTTAGGGCGCAGCTGGTAAGAGAGCCTTACAGGCGCATCAGAAAAACCTCCGGCTATGCCGGAGGATATTTATTTTATTATTTTTCCAGACACCCTTGATAACCATTTGTTTCCTTGGAAAGGTTGGGATAGCTGACGCCATCACTCATACGGTATCCCGGTGCCACGTCTGTCTCAGTGCCGTATGCCCAGACATAATCACGTAAGGCTGAGTAGGTGGGATATTTAGACATATCGCCCCAGAGTGTTGTAATGTCAGTGAAGTCCTGCAGGGCAGGAATTTTCCGTCCTGCCGCCGTGCATGCCTGATCTGTGTCTGCATAGTTTGCTTCGTTGGTATCAATATGCAGCATAGCGGTTGCTTTTGTAACATTTAATGATTTCGCTGCTACGGATGTTCTCCCCAAACTCGTTACACTGATACTAAAATCCGCCAGTTTGTTTTTAATGGTTACCAGGCCGCTTTCATCAACGGTCGCGGCGCTTTCATCGGATGATTTCCAGCTATAGTTACCATCGCCTCCCCGGGTGGCAAAAGCAGTGCTGAACTGCATATTACTGATCCATGTGGTCGGTAATGAGGTATCTGGGCTAAGTTTACCTAAAAGTTTGAGCTCACCGGTCATGAAAGGGGGTTGATAAAACTTGATAGGCTGATCTGAACAGGCGCTGGTGCCGGTCACGCAGGCCCGTACAACCGTTGTTCCAGCTGCCGGTTTTAACAATGTTGTTTTGGCAATAGCCTTACCTTGGGTGTCTATTGCCGTAACGGTTGTGTCACTCAATGTGCAGTCATTGCCTGTACAACTGGTCGTAGAAAACGTCACGGAAGTTCCGGGAGCCGGCTGTCCGGAAGCGTCCTTTACTTCTACTGCGATGTTTTCTGCAGTATCTGTCCATGCGGTTGTCAGTGGCTGGAATGTGATCTGCGCATTGCCTCCTCCGCCCGCAACAATAAACCGTGTTTGCGCACTGTTTGAGGCATTGTGGTGATTATCATAGGCTGTACCGTTAAGCACGTACTGGCCTGCGGTGGCTGGCAGTGAAACGGTGAAGTGTGTGGCATCAGAGCCCGGAATAACTGTGCCGCCCGCCTGTAAAAGTGAAGATGACGAATCCCATTGAATATGATCCAGGCCATTTTTTGCTTCAACGGTCGCAACCAGAGGAAGTTGCTGGGTTGCCTGACCGTTTAATTGCGTCGGCAGTATTAATTTGATAACGTCTTGTTTACGGTACTGCATTACAATATCGTTATTACGGGAAACAAAGTCGAAACGTGAACCGACTAATGAACGACGAGTCTGAACATAATCAGATGAAATTTGCTGTGACCACGGTACACCTATTGCATAATTGATTGCCGCGGATATGGAGGTATCATCTAATGAATCGTTGCCTTTTTTATAATCTAGCGCAAACGTTATCAGCGGGATTGGCGTGTAGCTCATCCCCACAGTGATCGCGGAAGGGTCCGTTTGCAGATGATTGGTATCAAATAGTGCTACATTATCCCCAAAATATTGCTCATATTTTAAATGACCACCGAGTTGGGCATATGTAGGAAGATAGGCTTCAATTTGCATATCATAACCATCAGCGGCTTTTTCATCATAATCTTCCAGTTGCTCCGAGTTTTGCCAGTCACTTAGTGCAAAATAACCATTTCCGGAGAACTTAAAATAATCCCGCCATAATTCAAAACCAACGCCGCTACGAGACACCCCACTATTAATATTTCTATCGTAGAAAACGTTATAGCCGAGCATAGTCTTGTTGGTCATAAAATAACGCTGACCTAGCCCGACGTTAAAAATCATATCTTCAGTATCTTGGTAGTGTGTATCAAACTGGATATAATCCAGGCGACTATCCTGATTATGCAAGCCGAACAGTAGGTCGGCACTACTTCCCGCAAGAGCAGTACTGTTATCTGACTGCGCGTTGAGAGTAATGCGTGCATTGCCATACTGTTTTAACCACCCTTCGATAGCCTGTGAGGTTAATTGCGAAATTTTGCCAGCGGCATATTGATCAAATGCAGGGCCAGATTTGAGCAGTGAGGCGGCACTTTTGGTATATAGCGTGCTGTCGCTTATGGTTTCTCCTGTTTGCGTGGTGCTGGAATCCAATACAGGTAGTGAATCTTTTGTCGGCGTTTCTTGTGCATATAATAGAGGTGATATGCACATCAAGGATAGCATTAATAATTTAGTTTTCAACATAATATATGTCTTGTGTGAGGTTATTTATGAGGTGTTTCGATGGCGTGGTGGGTGCTACATATGTTAATGGAGTTCGGCTGGCCGTTTGGCGCCAGCTCAGAATTAAGATTACCTACGCCAGTAATTAATGAAGTTTGAGTGATTATTGATGCTTCATTTCTTCAAGTGTCAGTCTGATACTTTTAATAGCATCAATAACTTTATCAATACAGTCCTCAATCGTGCTTGCTGTTAACGTATTAAGATCGATCGACTTCATAAGAATAAATGCCTGGGATTGTGATTCGTAACAACAAGATATTTCTGCAGAACCAAAGAGATAAGTATTCGCTGAGATGAGCACTAATGCAGATTGAAGCGCTTCTTCAATAGGGGCGTTCACCAAAACACCGTATAGAAATATTTTTTCATCTTGATCAACGATTAACGTTATATCGTAAAGGTCATTGATAAGAAATGAGCAAAGTCCTTCTTCATTGAATTTCATGTCTGGTATACCTTGCGTAACACCAAACTCGTTCAGTAATATATTCGCTCGTTGTGACATAAATGCTCCTTGTACCAATAATAGCAACCCTGTTTTTTATTTAGGTGAGACGTGACCCTAAAAGATAATTCTCACTAAGCACAACTATAAGGTAGCATTGCTACATGCAGCAAGAGCATAAATACCCTTGCCTGGTCCTAATGAATCCCTTTACGGTCTTAAATTGGACACTCTTTTTTTGTCTCCAGTTTAAGTTGTTTCTTAAACGGAAACAGAATATGTTTCCGTTATAAAATGGAGTTTGCACTGGCAAGGTGATATAATATTTGGTCAGAATTTCTCAGGGAGATTTCTATTTATTCTTATTAGTTTTCCATTTTCCATTTCAATGAATCCGCCTACTTTTAACTCGGCTAATATTTTAAGGATCATACTCCGCGATAACCTTGAAAATGTTTGCATGTATTTAACAACGGTATATCGTTCTTTTATAGAAAAGGATTTTTCATTATCCATGTATATAAGGTAACTGCGAATTATTTCGTAAGCTGATTGCAGCCCTGATGTTGAAGCGCGTATTGAAAGCGTTCCCAAGGCGGGTATCATAATTTTACATATATCTAACCAGAGATTATTGTTATCAATAATATTACAGAAGTCGTCCAGGTTAATAGTATCAATTAAACAGGGAGAGATGGATTCGAATTCAATAAACGCGTTAGTACCTCCGAGTTGTCCTAGTCCAATAATTGCCGGACTGGTTGCAATCCCCAAATTGCATTTTTTATCGCCCTCTCCAGTTGAACCAATAAATGCCCCATCAAGGAGGAAAAAGATCTTCTTTGGGATGGTGTCATTTTTTTGTTTCAGCGGCAAAATTTTGCCTGACTCCATTAAGAAAGGCTGTGTAACTGGGAAATGTGCCATCACTTTCTCAATGGAATCTATCGGCTTTTCTATGTCATGAAGATTCATTTTTATGCTGTCTACTATCTTAAGAAGTTGTAGGAATGCATATGGTATTACTAGAGCTAATAGATTGGAATGGTTGATTCACGTCTACTATTACACTGAGGGTGGGAGAAATTTCGACCATCATAGGGGGGGATAAAGCTGCCATTTGCTCTACTACCTTGCTTGCTTAAAGTGCGCATTGGCAGCCATTTTTTCCTCATAGCTTTTACTTAAGATTTTTTAGTAAATAATGTCATTGTTAAGGTTTTATTTTGTTTCTGATGTGTGCTAGTTGCAATAACGATTTGCTAATTGTTGCTACTGCCTGCAGCTTTTTGACCGCGATGCTTGTACTTTGCTCTTTTTCATGTGTCAAACGTTTCAGAAGATCGTCAGTCGAGAGCTGTGTACACTCTGCATAAGTAATGTTTAAGACATTCGCTATACCGGTGCCTGATTTTGGTGATATATGCCATGTTGGAGCAGTGCTCGTGCTTGAAGAGCGCTGCTCCTCCTCATCGTCGTCTACCTGATGTATTTCCTTCAAAATGCGTGAGATTTCATCTACTTTATATTGTAATGCTATGATCTCTGAACTATAAATCTCAAGTTTTTTGCACTCCAGTGAGGATGGTTTTTTTTTCATAGTTGCTGAAACCTTTTATTTATTAACCTATTTAATGACTAGCTTGGAAATAGAGTCACACGACGAACTACACTTATAGCGCATACCTCGTTTTATGTGAAGCCCATTATTAGACAAGAGTGAGCGTTTTCCATAAGCGATGATGTGCGTCTATATTCTTCTTCATTATTTTTAGTTTTAATAGCATTTTTAGCGCTTGCGTTAATTATTCTATCGATTGTTTGTAATATTCACTCAATTATCATTGGATGTTGTAAGGTTATTTTTTGGATTTTTCACATTATATTTTAAGAAAAGTACTAAATAGCCGCGCCTAATACCGCTACACTTTTGCCAGCCCATGCTTTCCTCCCGGAAATGGGCTCACAGTTTCCATAAAATGTCGTACCTTTTTCAGCAACTGCCACATTGAACGGCACTGATGATTGCGGGTTATCGTGTCATGAAGCGCCAGCCATAACCGCTCAACGTGGTCCACCCACGGTGAGTAAACTGGCTGGTAAATTACCCTGAACTTAGGGTTTGCTTTCAGCCAGCGCTGTGTTTCACGGCTTTTAT
>NZ_GG730306.1:15447-15614 GCF_000155975.1 Citrobacter youngae ATCC 29220
ACAGCAAAAGCGAGTGGTCACACCGGGTCTGAATGAAAAATACTATCTTGCCGGAGCCTTACACAGCGGTACGGGAAAGGTCAGTTACGTTGGTGGCAACAGCAAAAGTTCGGTGCTGTTCATCAGCCTGCTAAAGCACCTTAAAGGCACATATCGACGGGCAAAGA
>NZ_GG730305.1:0-5044 GCF_000155975.1 Citrobacter youngae ATCC 29220
CGTGTTGATAAACAGAGTTTGCCTGGCGGCTGTAGCGCGGTGGTCCCACCTGACCCCATGCCGAACTCAGAAGTGAAACGCCGTAGCGCCGATGGTAGTGTGGGGTCTCCCCATGCGAGAGTAGGGAACTGCCAGGCATCAAATTAAAGTGAAGAAGCCCATCCTGCCGGATGGGCTTTTTTGCGTGTGTGCGGAACTGAATGTGTTTTGTAGGCCTGATAAGCGCAGCGCATCAGGCAATCCCGAATCATCCTGTCGGATGCGGCGTTCCGCCTTATCCGGCTTACAAAAGCGCATCAGGCACATCGCCGCACCACCCATGCCTCCATAACACAAGCCATCCTGCGGCATATGCGGTAAACTAAACGCGATTTTGCATCAGGAAAGCGTCTATGAATCACTCCCTTAAAGCCTGGAACACCTTCGGCATAGATCAACAAGCTAACGAGCTTGTTTGCTCCGAAAATGAGCAACAATTACTGAATGCCTGGCAATCAGCCAATGCATCACATCATCCAGTACTGATCCTGGGCGAAGGGAGTAACGTCTTGTTTCTTGATACCTTCCATGGAACGGTGATCGTCAACCGTATCAAGGGTATAAAGATTACAGAACACCCTGAGGCGTGGCATTTGCACGTAGGTGCCGGTGAGAACTGGCATCATCTGGTGCAGCACACGCTGCTGCAAGGTATGCCTGGGCTGGAAAATCTGGCGCTCATCCCCGGCTGCGTGGGTTCATCGCCAATCCAGAATATTGGCGCCTATGGCGTAGAACTGCAGCGCGTCTGCGAATACGTGGACTGCGTAGAGCTTTCGACCGGCAAGCATCTGCGCGTTAGCGCCGCAGAATGCCGTTTTGGTTACCGTGACAGCATCTTCAAGCATGAGTACCAGGATCGCTTCGCTATTGTCGCCGTTGGTTTGCGCTTGCCTAAACAGTGGCAGCCAGTGCTGACTTACGGTGACCTGACGCGTTTGGATCCTGCTACGGTGACGCCTCAGCAGGTATTTGACGCCGTTTGCCATATGCGCACCACAAAGCTGCCCGATCCAAAAGTAAATGGTAATGCGGGGAGCTTCTTCAAAAACCCGGTTGTTACCGCGCATGTTGCGCAGGAACTGCTGGCGAAATTCCCGACGGCGCCTCATTACCCGCAGGCTGATGGTTCTGTAAAACTGGCCGCTGGCTGGCTTATCGATCAGTGTCAGCTAAAAGGTCAACGCATTGGCGGCGCAGCAGTGCATCAGCAGCAGGCATTGGTACTGATTAATGCGGGGCATGCGACGAGCCAGGATGTGGTGCAACTTGCGCATCATGTACGTCAAAAAGTCGGTGAGAAATTCAATGTCTGGCTTGAGCCGGAAGTCCGGTTTATTGGCCCGCAGGGTGAAGTGAATGCTGTGGAGATCATTGCATGAAGGATAATACGGTCCCCCTGACGCTTATTTCATTATTAGCTGATGGCGAATTTCACTCCGGTGAGCAACTCGGTGAAACGCTGGGAATGAGCCGGGCGGCAATCAATAAACATGTCCAGACACTACGTGACTGGGGGGTTGATGTATTTACTGTCCCTGGTAAAGGGTACAGCTTACCTGAACCAATCCAACTGTTAGATTCGTCACTTATCCATTCTCAACTGGATGGTGGGAATATCACGGTTCTGCCGGTTATCGACTCAACCAATCAGTATCTGATGGACCGGATTGGTCAACTGGAGTCAGGAGATGCCTGCGTCGCTGAGTACCAGCAGGCCGGCCGTGGTCGTCGCGGACGTAAATGGTTTTCTCCATTTGGCGCCAATCTGTACCTTTCAATGTTCTGGCGCCTGGAACAAGGACCGGCAGCCGCAATTGGCCTAAGCCTGGTAATTGGTATTGTTATGGCTGAGGTTTTACGCGATCTGGGCGCGGATAAAGTACGTGTAAAATGGCCCAACGATCTCTATTTGCTTGACCGTAAACTGGCAGGGATCCTGGTTGAACTCACCGGTAAGACGGGCGATGCCGCGCAGATTGTGATTGGGGCGGGGATTAACATGTCCATGCGTCGGGTTGAAGAGAATGTGGTTAATCAAGGCTGGATTAACCTGCAGGAAGCGGGGATTAACATTGATCGCAATACTCTGGCTGCCCGACTGATCCGCGAGCTGCGCGCGGCGCTGGTACTGTTTGAGCATGAGGGTTTAGCGCCGTATCTCTCCCGCTGGAAGAAACTGGATAACTTTATCGACCGTCCCGTAAAACTCATTATTGGCGATAAAGAAATATTTGGTATATCTCGTGGAATAGATGCGCAAGGTGCATTATTGCTTGAACAAAATGGTGTGATAAAACCCTGGATGGGTGGTGAAATATCACTTAGAAGCGCTGAATAATAAGAAGGGGAGCTGAAGCTCCCCTTTTTTATTTATTTCCTCAGCCTGACTTCTTCAACGGCATGATTGGCGCTTTTGGTCATGATTAAGCTGGCTCGCTCACGCGTTGGTAATATGTTTTGCTTTAAATTCAACCAATTAATCTCTTTCCACAGCGATGTGGCCGTGTTAATTGCCTCGTCTTCTGACAATTTCGCATAGTTATGGAAATAAGAGTCTGGGTTGGTAAATGCCCCTTCGCGGAATTTCAGGAAGCGGTTGATATACCACGTCTGGAGTAATTCTTCTGGCGCATCGACATAAATAGAAAAGTCGACAAAGTCAGAAACAAATACATGATGTGGGTCGTGAGGATAATCCATCCCGCTTTGTAATACATTAAGCCCTTCGAGGATCAAGATGTCGGGCTGGGCAACGGTTTTGTCGCCATCAGGGATCACATCATAGATGAGGTGAGAGTAGACCGGCGCCGTGACGTTGGGTACGCCTGACTTCAAATCGGAAACAAATTTAACCAGGCGGTGCATATCATAGGACTGGGGGAAGCCTTTCTTCTTCATCAGCCCACGATCTTTCAGCACCTGGTTGGGATGAAGAAAACCGTCGGTCGTAATCAACTCAACCTTACGATGTTCAGGCCAGCGACTCAGCAGTGCCTGCAAAACACGCGCAGTGGTGCTTTTGCCAACGGCGACGCTGCCAGCAATGCTAATAATATAAGGAATACGCTCGCCGTTAGTGCCTAAAAATTGCTCCAGCACCGCCTGACGTCGCAGGTTCGAACTGATGTAAAAATTTAGCAAACGTGATAGAGGCAAATAAATTTCGGCAACTTCTTCCAGCGATAAGTCTTCGTTAATGCCTTTCAGACGAGCGATCTCTTCCTCGGTCAGGGTCATTGGCACGGAATCACGAAGCGCAGCCCACTGGTTGCGATCAAACTGTAGGTAAGGCGACGTTAACGCTTGCTCTTTTATACTCATACGCATGGTCTGGCTGTCATTGCTATATCAGGTCTGCGGTAAAAAAACGAAGTCATCCCCGGCACGCAATGGCACGCACATTTCAGTTAATTTGGACAATGGGCAGGAGGGTAACACCAGATGAGGGGGAATAATAAGAAAAAATCATCCCCTGAAAAGCAATGTGACGGCTATTCCAGATGTATAAAGAGGTACTTTCTCTCTATTGCAGAGCGTATGGCGGAGCAAAAGTTCCCTTTGGAAGAGAGGGCGCCGTTGGAAATTTGTCCAATGAGTAGAGGAAATAGATTATTTATCGGTCGTATAGCGCAAAATGTGAGCGATAGAACATTTTATGCAATTTTTTAGTTGCATGAGTGCGCAGGTCTCCATAAAATGCGCGCTACTTGATGCCGACTTAGCTCAGTAGGTAGAGCAACTGACTTGTAATCAGTAGGTCACCAGTTCGATTCCGGTAGTCGGCACCATCAAGTCCGGTGGGGTTCCCGAGCGGCCAAAGGGAGCAGACTGTAAATCTGCCGTCACAGACTTCGAAGGTTCGAATCCTTCCCCCACCACCACTTTCTGGCAGCGTTATCGCCGCCTGAGTTGGTTAAAAAATTAATCAGCTCGAACATAAAAGAGAGAAATCTCTTTTTTGTTACAGAAAGAACTGGGTAGCCGAGTTTCAGGATGCGGGCATCGTATAATGGCTATTACCTCAGCCTTCCAAGCTGATGATGCGGGTTCGATTCCCGCTGCCCGCTCCAGACGTGCTGATATGGCTCAGTTGGTAGAGCGCACCCTTGGTAAGGGTGAGGTCCCCAGTTCGACTCTGGGTATCAGCACCACTTCACTTCTCCTTCCCGTTTCTCTCTGTTTACTTTTAAAAGCATTCAACAGCTCAGGTATATTGCCTGGTTGATGTGGTGATATCACCGATTTATCCGTGTCTTAGAGGGACAATCGATGTCTAAAGAAAAATTTGAACGTACTAAACCGCACGTTAACGTCGGTACTATCGGCCACGTTGACCATGGTAAAACAACGCTGACCGCTGCAATCACTACCGTTCTGGCTAAAACCTACGGCGGTGCTGCTCGCGCATTCGATCAGATCGATAACGCGCCGGAAGAAAAAGCTCGTGGTATCACCATCAACACCTCTCACGTTGAATATGACACCCCGACTCGCCACTACGCACACGTAGACTGCCCGGGCCACGCCGACTATGTTAAAAACATGATCACCGGTGCTGCGCAGATGGACGGCGCGATCCTGGTTGTTGCTGCGACTGACGGCCCGATGCCGCAGACTCGTGAGCACATCCTGCTGGGTCGTCAGGTAGGCGTTCCGTACATCATCGTGTTCCTGAACAAGTGCGACATGGTTGATGACGAAGAGCTGCTGGAACTGGTAGAAATGGAAGTTCGTGAACTTCTGTCTCAGTACGATTTCCCGGGCGACGACACTCCGATCGTTCGTGGTTCTGCTCTGAAAGCGCTGGAAGGCGAAGCAGAGTGGGAAGCGAAAATCATCGAACTGGCTGGCTTCCTGGATTCTTACATCCCGGAACCAGAACGTGCTATCGACAAGCCGTTCCTGCTGCCGATCGAAGACGTATTCTCCATCTCCGGTCGTGGTACCGTTGTTACCGGTCGTGTAGAACGCGGTATCATCAAAGTTGGTGAAGAAGTTGAAA
>NZ_GG730305.1:5144-5938 GCF_000155975.1 Citrobacter youngae ATCC 29220
TAGATCACCGGTGCTGCGCAGATGGACGGCGCGATCCTGGTTGTTGCTGCGACTGACGGCCCGATGCCGCAGACTCGTGAGCACATCCTGCTGGGTCGTCAGGTAGGCGTTCCGTACATCATCGTGTTCCTGAACAAGTGCGACATGGTTGATGACGAAGAGCTGCTGGAACTGGTAGAAATGGAAGTTCGTGAACTTCTGTCTCAGTACGATTTCCCGGGCGACGACACGCCGATCGTTCGTGGTTCTGCTCTGAAAGCGCTGGAAGGCGAAGCAGAGTGGGAAGCGAAAATCATCGAACTGGCTGGCTTCCTGGATTCTTACATCCCGGAACCAGAACGTGCTATCGACAAGCCGTTCCTGCTGCCGATCGAAGACGTATTCTCCATCTCCGGTCGTGGTACCGTTGTTACCGGTCGTGTAGAACGCGGTATCATCAAAGTTGGCGAAGAAGTTGAAATCGTTGGTATCAAAGACACTGCTAAGTCTACCTGTACTGGCGTTGAAATGTTCCGCAAACTGCTGGACGAAGGCCGTGCTGGTGAGAACGTTGGTGTTCTGCTGCGTGGTATCAAACGTGAAGAAATCGAACGTGGTCAGGTACTGGCTAAGCCGGGCTCTATCAAGCCGCACACCAAGTTCGAATCCGAAGTGTACATCCTGTCCAAAGACGAAGGCGGCCGTCATACTCCGTTCTTCAAAGGCTACCGTCCGCAGTTCTACTTCCGTACTACTGACGTGACTGGTACCATCGAACTGCCGGAAGGCGTAGAGATGGTAATGCCGGGCGACAA
>NZ_GG730305.1:6038-38303 GCF_000155975.1 Citrobacter youngae ATCC 29220
GAAGGCCGTGCTGGTGAGAACGTTGGTGTTCTGCTGCGTGGTATCAAACGTGAAGAAATCGAACGTGGTCAGGTACTGGCTAAGCCGGGCTCTATCAAGCCGCACACCAAGTTCGAATCCGAAGTGTACATCCTGTCCAAAGACGAAGGCGGCCGTCATACTCCGTTCTTCAAAGGCTACCGTCCGCAGTTCTACTTCCGTACTACTGACGTGACCGGTACCATCGAACTGCCGGAAGGCGTAGAGATGGTAATGCCGGGCGACAACATTAAAATGGTTGTTACCCTGATCCACCCGATCGCGATGGACGACGGTCTGCGTTTCGCAATCCGTGAAGGCGGCCGTACTGTTGGTGCGGGCGTTGTTGCCAAAGTAATGAGCTAATTGCCGAATAACATTTGACGCAATGCGCAATAAAAGGGCATCATTTGATGCCCTTTTTGCACGCTTTCACACCAGAACCTGGCTCATCAGTGATTTTTTTTGTCATAATCATTGCTGAGACAGGCTCTGAAGAGGGCGTTTAGTCCGAAACGCACCAGAGCATTTCGGTTTGGATCGCCTCGCTTACGCGGGGTGAAAATGTTTGTAGAATACTTCTGACAGGTTGGTTTATGAGTGCGAATACCGAAGCTCAAGGAAGCGGGCGCGGCCTGGAAGCGATGAAGTGGGTTGTTGTCGCTGTATTGCTGCTTGTAGCTATCGTTGGCAACTACCTCTATCGTGACATGATGCTGCCGCTGCGTGCGCTGGCCGTAGTGATTCTGATTGCCGCAGCGGGTGGTGTCGCGCTGTTGACAACAAAAGGTAAAGCGACCGTTGCTTTTGCCCGTGAAGCGAGAACCGAAGTCCGTAAGGTCATTTGGCCAACTCGCCAGGAAACATTGCACACCACATTAATTGTGGCTGCGGTTACCGCAGTAATGTCACTGATCCTGTGGGGACTGGATGGTATTCTGGTTCGCCTGGTATCCTTTATCACTGGCCTGAGGTTCTAAGATGTCTGAAGCCCCTAAAAAGCGCTGGTACGTCGTTCAGGCGTTTTCCGGTTTTGAAGGCCGCGTCGCCACGTCGCTGCGCGAATATATCAAGTTACAAAATATGGAAGAGCTGTTTGGCGAAGTCATGGTGCCGACCGAAGAAGTGGTCGAAATCCGTGGTGGTCAGCGTCGCAAGAGCGAACGTAAATTCTTCCCGGGCTATGTACTGGTCCAGATGGTCATGAACGACGCGAGCTGGCACCTGGTGCGCAGCGTGCCGCGTGTGATGGGCTTTATCGGCGGTACTTCTGACCGTCCGGCGCCAATCAGCGACAAAGAAGTTGATGCTATCATGAACCGTCTGCAGCAGGTTGGTGATAAGCCGCGTCCGAAAACGATGTTTGAGCCGGGTGAAATGGTTCGCGTTAGCGACGGTCCGTTTGCTGACTTTAACGGCGTCGTTGAAGAAGTGGACTACGAGAAGTCTCGTCTGAAAGTTTCCGTATCTATCTTCGGTCGTGCGACCCCGGTAGAGCTGGACTTCTCCCAGGTAGAAAAAGCCTAACACGTCGATCAAAAAAGCGGCGATTTAATCGTTGCACAAGGCGCGAGATTGGAATACAATTTCGCGCCTTTTGTTTTTATGGACTCTGTCCGTAAAACGAATTTAAACACGGGGAGCCTCCCAGAGGCGCTATAACCCAACTAGAGGAATTTAGAATGGCTAAGAAAGTCCAGGCCTATGTCAAGCTGCAGGTTGCAGCTGGTATGGCTAACCCGAGTCCGCCGGTAGGTCCAGCACTGGGTCAACAAGGCGTGAACATCATGGAATTCTGTAAAGCGTTCAACGCAAAAACTGATTCCATGGAAAAAGGTCTGCCGATCCCGGTTGTTATCACCGTTTACGCTGACCGTTCTTTCACTTTCGTTACCAAAACGCCTCCGGCAGCAGTTCTGCTGAAGAAAGCGGCTGGTATCAAGTCTGGTTCCGGCAAGCCGAACAAAGACAAAGTGGGTAAAATTTCCCGCGCTCAGCTGCAGGAAATCGCGCAGACCAAAGCTGCCGACATGACTGGTGCCGACATTGAAGCGATGACTCGCTCCATTGAAGGTACTGCACGTTCCATGGGCCTGGTAGTGGAGGACTAAGAAATGGCTAAACTGACCAAGCGTATGCGCGTGATCCGTGACAAAGTTGATGCAACTAAACAGTACGACATCAACGAAGCTATTGCTCTGCTGAAAGAGCTGGCCACTGCTAAATTCGTAGAAAGCGTGGACGTTGCCGTTAACCTCGGCATCGACGCTCGTAAATCTGACCAGAACGTACGTGGTGCAACTGTACTGCCGCACGGTACTGGCCGTTCCGTTCGCGTAGCCGTATTTACCCAGGGCGCAAACGCTGAAGCTGCTAAAGCTGCAGGCGCTGAGCTGGTAGGTATGGAAGATCTGGCTGACCAGATCAAGAAAGGCGAAATGAACTTTGACGTTGTTATTGCTTCTCCGGATGCAATGCGCGTTGTTGGCCAGCTGGGTCAGGTTCTGGGTCCGCGCGGCCTGATGCCAAACCCGAAAGTTGGTACCGTAACGCCGAACGTTGCTGAAGCGGTTAAGAACGCTAAAGCGGGTCAGGTTCGTTACCGTAACGACAAAAACGGCATCATCCACACCACCATCGGTAAAGTGGATTTTGACGCTGACAAACTGAAAGAAAACCTGGAAGCTCTGCTGGTTGCGCTGAAAAAAGCTAAACCGACTCAGGCTAAAGGCGTGTACATCAAGAAAGTTAGCATCTCCACCACCATGGGTGCTGGTGTTGCCGTAGATCAGGCTGGTCTGAGCGCGTCTGCGAACGTCTAAGATTAGCTTTACGTGGGCGGTGATTTTGTCTACAATCTTACCCCCACGTTTCTGTTGAAATAAACAGAACTCTATGCGAGTCATTTGAATTGTAGCAAGGCGGCAATTGAGTGAATCGCCGGTCATGTAGTTAACTACATGACCGGTGTGAGCGAGAGCAGCTAACGCGGCTACAGTTCAAAGGGCGAAGTCATAGACAAGATTTGTTCGTTGGAGCCTGGCCTATCCAGGCCTCCGTCGAAGACCGCAGGTGTTTCGCAAGAGACTTAATGCCCTGCGTAGACGGTGACAGAACGCTAAGATTATTTCTGATACTCTGGCTTGTTTCTGCTCACCGTATTAAGACGCTCTGTCCGTTTGGAAGAGTGAAGTGAGTTCCGGAACATGAGTTCCGGCAAACATCCAGGAGCAAAGCTAATGGCTTTAAATCTTCAAGACAAACAAGCGATTGTTGCTGAAGTCAGCGAAGTAGCCAAAGGCGCGCTGTCTGCAGTAGTTGCGGATTCCCGTGGCGTAACTGTAGACAAAATGACCGAACTGCGTAAAGCAGGTCGCGAAGCCGGCGTATACATGCGTGTTGTTCGTAACACCCTGCTGCGCCGTGTTGTTGAAGGTACTCAATTCGAGTGCCTGAAAGACGCGTTCGTTGGTCCGACCCTGATTGCATACTCTATGGAACACCCGGGCGCAGCTGCTCGTCTGTTCAAAGAGTTCGCGAAAGCGAATGCAAAATTTGAGGTCAAAGCCGCAGCCTTTGAAGGTGAATTGATCCCGGCATCGCAAATCGATCGCCTGGCAACTCTGCCGACCTACGAAGAAGCAATTGCACGCCTGATGGCAACCATGAAAGAAGCTTCGGCTGGCAAACTGGTTCGTACTCTGGCTGCTGTACGCGATGCGAAAGAAGCTGCTTAATCGCAGTTATCTTTGTAAAGCATCTGCTTACGTATAAACTTATTCTGATTTTCAGGAACAATTTAAATGTCTATCACTAAAGATCAAATCATTGAAGCAGTATCCGCTATGTCCGTAATGGACGTTGTAGAACTGATTTCTGCAATGGAAGAAAAATTCGGTGTTTCTGCTGCTGCTGCTGTAGCTGTAGCTGCTGGCCCGGCTGAAGCTGCTGAAGAAAAAACTGAATTCGACGTAATTCTGAAAGCTGCTGGCGCTAACAAAGTTGCTGTTATCAAAGCAGTACGTGGCGCAACTGGCCTGGGTCTGAAAGAAGCTAAAGACCTGGTAGAATCTGCACCGGCTGCGCTGAAAGAAGGCGTGAGCAAAGACGACGCAGAAGCACTGAAAAAATCTCTGGAAGAAGCTGGCGCTGAAGTTGAAGTTAAATAAGCCAACTTTTCTGGTTGCAGCCTAAGAAATTAGGCTGATGGCTGGTGACTTTTTAGTCACCAGCCTTTTTGCGCTGTAAGGCGCCAGTAGCATTTCACACTGTTTGACTACTGCTGTGCCTTTCAATGCTTGTTTCTATCGACGTCTTAATATACTGCGACAGAGCGTCAGTTCTGTGTAAATCGCAATGAAATGGTTTAAGCGTGATAGCAACAGGCATTGCGGAAAGTATTCGATTTTCCGGTCAACAAAATAGTGTTGCACAAACTGTCCGCTCAATGGACAGATGGGTCGACTTGTCAGCGAGCTGAGGAACCCTAATGGTTTACTCCTATACCGAGAAAAAACGTATTCGTAAGGATTTTGGTAAACGTCCACAAGTGTTGGACATACCTTATCTCCTTTCTATCCAGCTTGACTCGTTTCAGAAGTTCATCGAGCAAGATCCTGAAGGGCAGTATGGTCTGGAAGCTGCTTTCCGTTCCGTTTTCCCGATTCAGAGCTACAGCGGTAATTCCGAGCTGCAGTACGTCAGCTACCGTCTTGGCGAACCGGTGTTTGACGTTCAGGAATGTCAGATCCGTGGCGTGACCTATTCCGCACCGCTGCGCGTAAAACTGCGACTGGTGATCTACGAGCGCGAAGCGCCGGAAGGCACCGTTAAAGACATTAAAGAACAAGAAGTCTACATGGGCGAGATTCCGCTCATGACAGACAACGGTACCTTTGTTATCAACGGTACTGAGCGTGTTATCGTTTCTCAGCTGCACCGTAGTCCTGGCGTCTTCTTTGACTCCGACAAAGGTAAAACCCACTCTTCGGGTAAAGTGCTGTATAACGCGCGCATCATCCCTTACCGTGGTTCCTGGCTGGACTTCGAATTCGATCCGAAGGACAACCTGTTCGTACGTATCGACCGTCGCCGTAAACTGCCTGCGACCATTATTCTGCGTGCGCTGAACTACACCACTGAGCAGATCCTTGACCTGTTCTTTGAAAAAGTGGTTTTCGAGATTCGCGACAACAAGCTGCAGATGGAACTGGTGCCGGAACGCCTGCGTGGTGAAACCGCCTCCTTTGACATCGAAGCTAACGGTAAAGTCTACGTCGAAAAAGGTCGTCGCATCACTGCGCGCCATATTCGCCAACTGGAAAAAGACGATATCAAGCATATCGAAGTTCCGGTTGAATACATTGCTGGCAAAGTTGCGGCTAAAGACTACGTTGACGAATCTACCGGCGAGCTGATCTGCGCAGCAAACATGGAGCTGAGCCTGGATCTGCTGGCTAAGCTGAGCCAGTCTGGCCACAAGCGTATCGAAACGCTGTTCACTAACGATCTGGACCACGGTCCGTACATTTCTGAAACTGTACGCGTCGACCCAACCAACGATCGTCTGAGCGCGCTGGTAGAAATCTACCGCATGATGCGCCCTGGTGAGCCGCCGACTCGTGAAGCAGCTGAAAGCCTGTTCGAGAACCTGTTCTTCTCCGAAGACCGCTATGACCTGTCTGCGGTTGGTCGTATGAAGTTCAACCGTTCTCTGCTGCGCGACGAAATCGAAGGTTCCGGTATCCTGAGCAAAGACGACATCATCGAAGTGATGAAGAAGCTCATCGATATCCGTAACGGTAAAGGCGAAGTCGATGATATCGACCACCTCGGTAACCGTCGTATCCGTTCCGTAGGCGAAATGGCGGAAAACCAGTTCCGCGTTGGCCTGGTACGTGTTGAGCGTGCGGTGAAAGAGCGTCTGTCTCTGGGCGATCTGGATACCCTGATGCCTCAGGATATGATCAACGCCAAGCCGATTTCTGCAGCAGTGAAAGAGTTCTTCGGTTCCAGCCAGCTGTCTCAATTTATGGACCAGAACAACCCGCTGTCTGAGATTACGCACAAACGTCGTATCTCTGCACTCGGCCCGGGCGGTTTGACCCGTGAGCGCGCAGGCTTCGAAGTTCGAGACGTACACCCGACTCACTACGGTCGCGTATGTCCAATCGAAACGCCTGAAGGTCCGAACATCGGTCTGATCAACTCCCTGTCCGTGTACGCACAGACTAACGAATACGGCTTCCTTGAGACTCCGTATCGTAAAGTGACCGACGGCGTTGTTACCGACGAAATTCACTACCTGTCTGCTATCGAAGAAGGCAACTACGTCATCGCTCAGGCGAACTCCAACCTGGACGAAGAAGGCCACTTTGTAGAAGATCTGGTTACCTGCCGTAGCAAAGGCGAATCCAGCTTGTTCAGCCGCGACCAGGTTGACTACATGGACGTATCCACCCAGCAGGTGGTATCCGTCGGTGCGTCCCTGATCCCGTTCCTGGAACACGATGACGCCAACCGTGCATTGATGGGTGCGAACATGCAACGTCAGGCCGTTCCGACTCTGCGCGCTGATAAGCCGCTGGTTGGTACCGGTATGGAACGTGCTGTAGCCGTCGACTCCGGTGTTACTGCAGTTGCTAAACGTGGCGGTACCGTTCAGTACGTGGATGCTTCCCGTATCGTTATCAAAGTTAACGAAGACGAGATGTATCCGGGCGAAGCGGGTATCGACATCTATAACCTGACCAAATACACCCGTTCTAACCAGAACACCTGTATCAACCAGATGCCTTGCGTATCTCTGGGCGAGCCGGTTGAACGTGGTGACGTGCTGGCAGACGGTCCGTCCACCGACCTCGGTGAACTGGCGCTCGGTCAGAACATGCGCGTGGCATTCATGCCATGGAATGGTTACAACTTCGAAGACTCCATCCTCGTATCCGAGCGTGTTGTCCAGGAAGACCGTTTCACCACCATCCACATTCAGGAACTGGCATGTGTGTCCCGTGACACCAAGCTGGGGCCGGAAGAGATCACCGCTGACATCCCGAACGTGGGTGAAGCTGCGCTCTCCAAACTGGATGAATCCGGTATCGTTTATATCGGCGCGGAAGTGACCGGTGGCGACATTCTGGTTGGTAAGGTAACGCCGAAAGGTGAAACCCAGCTGACCCCAGAAGAGAAGCTGCTGCGTGCAATCTTCGGTGAGAAAGCGTCTGACGTTAAAGACTCTTCTCTGCGCGTGCCAAACGGTGTCTCCGGTACGATTATCGACGTTCAGGTCTTTACTCGCGATGGCGTAGAAAAAGACAAACGTGCGCTGGAAATCGAAGAGATGCAGCTGAAGCAGGCTAAGAAAGACCTGTCTGAAGAACTGCAGATCCTCGAAGCTGGCCTGTTCAGCCGTATCTACGCCGTGCTGGTTTCCGGTGGTGTTGAAGCTGAGAAGCTCGACAAACTGCCGCGCGATCGCTGGTTAGAACTCGGCCTGACCGACGAAGAGAAGCAGAATCAGCTGGAACAACTGGCTGAGCAGTACGACGAACTGAAACACGAGTTCGAGAAAAAACTCGAAGCGAAACGCCGTAAAATCACTCAGGGCGACGATCTGGCACCGGGCGTGCTGAAGATTGTTAAGGTTTATCTGGCAGTTAAACGTCGGATCCAGCCTGGTGATAAGATGGCAGGTCGTCACGGTAACAAGGGTGTAATTTCTAAAATCAACCCGATCGAAGATATGCCGCACGATGCTAACGGTACGCCGGTAGATATCGTACTGAACCCGCTGGGCGTACCATCGCGTATGAACATCGGTCAGATCCTTGAAACCCACCTGGGTATGGCTGCGAAAGGTATCGGCGATAAGATCAACGCCATGCTGAAACAGCAGCAGGAAGTCGCCAAACTGCGCGAATTCATCCAGCGTGCTTACGATCTGGGTTCAGATGTTCGTCAGAAAGTTGACCTGAATACCTTCAGCGATGAAGAAGTTCTGCGTCTGGCTGAAAACCTGAAAAAAGGTATGCCGATCGCAACGCCGGTCTTCGACGGTGCGAAAGAGTCTGAAATCAAGGAACTGTTACAGCTGGGTGGCCTGCCGACTTCCGGTCAGATCACCCTGTTCGACGGTCGTACCGGTGAGCAGTTCGAGCGCCAGGTTACCGTTGGCTACATGTACATGCTGAAACTGAACCACCTGGTTGATGACAAGATGCACGCGCGTTCTACCGGTTCTTACAGCCTGGTTACTCAGCAGCCGCTGGGTGGTAAGGCTCAGTTCGGTGGTCAGCGCTTCGGGGAGATGGAAGTGTGGGCGCTGGAAGCATATGGCGCGGCATACACCCTGCAGGAAATGCTCACCGTTAAGTCTGATGACGTGAACGGTCGTACTAAGATGTATAAAAACATCGTGGACGGCAACCATCAGATGGAACCAGGCATGCCGGAATCCTTCAACGTACTGTTGAAAGAGATTCGTTCGCTGGGTATCAACATCGAGCTGGAAGACGAGTAACTCTCGATCAAACAGGTCACTGGTGCTGGCGTAACAGCCAGCGCCAGATTGTGCTAACTCCGACGGGAGCAAATCCGTGAAAGATTTATTAAAGTTTCTGAAAGCGCAGACTAAAACCGAAGAGTTTGATGCGATCAAAATTGCTCTGGCCTCGCCAGACATGATCCGTTCATGGTCTTTCGGTGAAGTTAAGAAGCCGGAAACCATCAACTACCGTACGTTCAAACCTGAGCGTGACGGCCTTTTCTGCGCCCGTATCTTTGGGCCGGTAAAAGACTACGAGTGCCTGTGCGGTAAGTACAAGCGCCTGAAACACCGTGGTGTGATCTGTGAGAAGTGCGGCGTTGAAGTGACCCAGACCAAAGTACGCCGTGAGCGTATGGGCCACATCGAGCTGGCGTCTCCGACTGCTCACATCTGGTTCCTGAAATCTCTGCCGTCCCGTATCGGTCTGCTGCTCGATATGCCGCTGCGCGATATCGAACGCGTACTGTACTTCGAATCTTATGTGGTTATCGAAGGCGGTATGACTAACCTGGAACGCCAACAGATCCTGACTGAAGAGCAGTATCTGGACGCGCTGGAAGAGTTCGGTGACGAATTTGACGCGAAGATGGGTGCGGAAGCTATCCAGGCCCTGCTGAAGAGCATGGATCTGGAGCAAGAGTGTGAAACTCTGCGCGAAGAGCTGAACGAAACCAACTCCGAAACCAAGCGTAAGAAGCTGACCAAGCGTATCAAACTGCTGGAAGCGTTCGTACAGTCTGGCAACAAGCCAGAGTGGATGATCCTGACCGTTCTGCCGGTTCTGCCGCCAGATCTGCGTCCGCTGGTTCCGCTGGATGGTGGTCGTTTCGCAACGTCAGATCTGAACGATCTGTATCGTCGCGTGATCAACCGTAACAACCGTCTGAAACGTCTGCTGGATCTGGCTGCGCCGGACATCATCGTACGCAACGAAAAACGTATGCTGCAGGAAGCGGTTGACGCCCTGCTGGATAACGGTCGTCGCGGTCGTGCGATCACCGGTTCTAACAAGCGTCCTCTGAAATCTTTGGCCGACATGATCAAAGGTAAACAGGGTCGTTTCCGTCAGAACCTGCTCGGTAAGCGTGTTGACTACTCCGGTCGTTCTGTAATCACCGTAGGTCCATACCTGCGTCTGCATCAGTGCGGTCTGCCGAAGAAAATGGCGCTGGAACTGTTCAAACCGTTCATCTACGGCAAGCTGGAACTGCGTGGCCTCGCCACCACCATCAAAGCCGCTAAGAAAATGGTTGAGCGTGAAGAAGCTGTCGTTTGGGATATCCTGGACGAAGTTATCCGCGAACACCCGGTACTGCTGAACCGTGCACCAACCCTGCACCGTCTGGGTATCCAGGCATTTGAACCGGTACTGATCGAAGGTAAAGCTATCCAGCTGCACCCACTGGTTTGTGCGGCATATAACGCCGACTTCGATGGTGACCAGATGGCTGTTCACGTACCGCTGACGCTGGAAGCCCAGCTCGAAGCGCGTGCGCTGATGATGTCTACCAACAACATTCTGTCTCCGGCGAACGGCGAACCTATCATCGTTCCGTCTCAGGACGTTGTACTGGGTCTGTACTACATGACCCGTGACTGTGTTAACGCCAAAGGCGAAGGCATGGTGCTGACTGGCCCGAAAGAAGCTGAGCGTATCTATCGCGCAGGTCTGGCCTCTCTGCATGCGCGCGTTAAAGTGCGTATCACCGAATATGAAAAAGATGAAAACGGCGAATTCGTTGCGCACACCAGCCTGAAAGACACGACCATTGGTCGCGCCATTCTGTGGATGATCGTACCGAAAGGTCTGCCTTTCTCCATCGTCAACCAGGCGCTGGGCAAGAAAGCCATCTCCAAAATGCTGAACACCTGTTACCGCATTCTGGGCCTGAAGCCGACCGTTATCTTCGCTGACCAGACAATGTACACCGGCTTTGCTTATGCAGCGCGTTCAGGTGCATCTGTTGGTATTGATGACATGGTCATCCCGGAGAAGAAACACGAGATCATCTCTGAAGCGGAAGCTGAAGTTGCTGAGATCCAGGAGCAGTTCCAGTCTGGTCTGGTAACCGCCGGCGAACGCTATAACAAAGTTATCGATATCTGGGCTGCGGCGAACGATCGTGTATCCAAAGCGATGATGGATAACCTGCAAACCGAAACCGTTATTAACCGTGACGGCGTAGAAGAGCAGCAGGTTTCCTTCAACAGCATTTACATGATGGCCGACTCCGGTGCGCGTGGTTCTGCAGCACAGATTCGTCAGCTGGCCGGTATGCGTGGTCTGATGGCGAAGCCAGATGGCTCCATCATCGAAACGCCGATCACCGCGAACTTCCGTGAAGGTCTGAACGTACTCCAGTACTTCATCTCTACTCACGGTGCGCGTAAAGGTCTGGCGGATACCGCACTGAAAACAGCGAACTCCGGTTATCTGACTCGTCGTCTGGTTGACGTCGCGCAGGATCTGGTTGTGACTGAAGACGACTGCGGCACGCTGGAAGGCATCACCATGACCCCGGTTATCGAGGGTGGTGACGTTAAAGAGCCGCTGCGCGATCGCGTTCTGGGTCGTGTGACTGCTGAAGACGTACTGAAGCCGGGTACGGCGGACATTCTGGTTCCACGCAACACGCTGCTGCACGAACAGTGGTGTGACCTGCTGGAAGAGAACTCCGTTGACTCCGTCAAAGTGCGTTCCGTTGTATCCTGTGACACCGACTTTGGTGTATGTGCGCACTGCTACGGTCGTGACCTGGCACGTGGCCACATCATCAACAAAGGTGAAGCCATCGGCGTTATCGCGGCACAGTCCATCGGTGAACCGGGTACACAGCTGACGATGCGTACGTTCCACATCGGTGGTGCGGCATCTCGTGCGGCTGCTGAATCCAGCATCCAGGTGAAAAACAAAGGTAGCATCCGTCTGAGCAATGCGAAGTCGGTTGTGAACTCCAGCGGTAAACTGGTTATCACCTCACGTAACACCGAACTGAAACTGATCGACGAATTCGGCCGTACCAAAGAAAGCTATAAAGTGCCTTACGGCTCCGTTATGGCGAAAGGTGATGGCGAACAGGTTGCTGGCGGCGAAACCGTAGCGAACTGGGATCCGCACACCATGCCGGTTATCACCGAAGTGAGTGGTTTCGTCCGCTTCACTGACATGATCGACGGCCAGACCATTACTCGTCAGACCGACGAGCTGACCGGTCTGTCTTCTCTGGTGGTTCTGGATTCTGCAGAGCGTACTGCGGGTGGTAAAGACCTGCGTCCGGCACTGAAAATTGTTGATGCTCAGGGCAACGACGTTCTGATCCCAGGCACCGATATGCCTGCTCAGTACTTCCTGCCGGGTAAAGCGATTGTTCAGCTGGAAGATGGCGTACAGATCAGCTCTGGTGACACCCTGGCGCGTGTTCCGCAGGAATCCGGCGGTACAAAGGATATCACCGGTGGTCTGCCGCGCGTTGCGGACCTGTTCGAAGCACGTCGTCCGAAAGAGCCGGCAATCCTGGCTGAAATCAGCGGCATCATTTCCTTCGGTAAAGAAACCAAAGGGAAACGTCGTCTGGTTATCACCCCGGTAGACGGTAGCGAACCGTACGAAGAGATGATTCCGAAATGGCGTCAGCTCAACGTGTTCGAAGGTGAACGTGTAGAACGTGGTGACGTGGTTTCCGACGGTCCGGAAGCGCCGCACGACATCCTGCGTCTGCGTGGTGTGCATGCTGTAACTCGTTACATTGTTAACGAAGTTCAGGACGTATACCGTCTGCAGGGCGTTAAGATTAACGATAAACACATCGAAGTTATCGTTCGTCAGATGCTGCGTAAAGCCACCATCGAAAGCGCTGGTAGCTCCGACTTCCTGGAAGGCGAGCAGGTTGAATACTCTCGCGTCAAGATTGCCAACCGCGATCTGGAAGCGAACGGCAAAGTGGGTGCAACGTTCTCCCGCGATCTTCTGGGTATCACCAAAGCGTCTCTGGCAACCGAGTCCTTCATCTCTGCAGCATCGTTCCAGGAAACCACGCGTGTCCTGACCGAAGCCGCTGTTGCAGGTAAACGTGATGAACTGCGCGGTCTGAAAGAGAACGTCATCGTGGGTCGTCTGATCCCGGCAGGTACCGGTTACGCGTACCACCAGGATCGTATGCGCCGTCGCGCAGCGGGCGAACTGCCAGCTGCACCGCAGGTGACTGCTGAAGATGCGTCTGCCAGCCTGGCAGAACTGCTGAACGCAGGCCTGGGCGGTTCTGACAACGATTAATCGTTCATGCTAGTGCGATAAGTTGGAAAGGCCAGTCTTCGGACTGGCCTTTTTTATGGCTGCTTTATAGGCCGGATAATGCGAAGCTGCCATCCGGCACTTTTTGGTGATGCGCCTGATGGCGCTGCGCTTATCAGGCCTACAGATATTGTTGTTATTTGTAGGCCGGCTAAGGCGTTCACGCCGCCATCCGGCAAAACTCACGCTATTTTTACATCGGTTAATTCACCGACGGTAACCGCCGATAAAGCTCAATCATATCGCCCGCTAAATCCTGAATCACCATCGCGTTCATCAGGTGATCCTGTGAATGGACGGTGATGAGATTGACCGGTAGCTTGCCGGTGCCTTCGTCGATTCCGATCAGCTGAGTCTGGATTTTATGCGCCTGTTTAACGTATTCGCGTGATTCCGTCATCGCCTGTTCCGCACCGGCAAAGTCACCTTTACGCGCCAGTTGCAGCGCCGTCAGGGCCTGGCTCCGTGCAGCTCCAGCGTTTACCAATAATTCCATGATGATCGTTTCTAGCTCTTCCATGTCATCACCCCAGAAGTTTCAGCGCTTTGTCCAGGACCGCATCGCCTTTCATCATGCCATAATCCAGCATGTCGATAACGGCGACCTTTTTCCCCAGCGGGTCGGCGAGCGCCTGCAGCTTGGCCTGTTCATACTTAACCTGTGGGCCAAGCAAAACGATATCCGCAGTGGCGATATTCTCTTCAAACTCTGCCACCGGGACCGCTTTGATAGTGACGTCGACACCTTTTTTCTGGGCGGCATCTTTCATCCTTTGCACCAACATGCTGGTGGACATTCCGGCGGCACAGCATAAAACGATGTTTTTCATATGCACTCTCGCTCAAGGTGTGTGGTTGATAATTATCGCGAGCCAACTGTAGCAACAACTGCTTTGCAACGATTGTGTGCAAGACATCACAAAGAAAACCACTTTTTCTGAAACCGGTTACAAAAAAGGGACACAACCCCGTGATATGCGCCTGGAATGGCGACGTTTGACTCACTTATCACATGCTGGAATATGCAATTACTGTCAATAAAAACATGTTATAAAAAACAGTATTGACAGCGTTTTTTAAACCCGTATGTTAATGCTTAACAGCAGAGAAATAGTAGTTTGCTGTTAACGTAGTAAGTGTTAGTAAAGCTGTATTGGGGGTTGCGATAAAGGCCACGAAGTATTTTTTGTATGGGATAGTCGATGCTGAAAACGCTATTTTTCACTTCGACAATGCTTTCAGGCCACGTAGTTGATATATCTAATCGCAAAAGTTAGTAAAAACGCGACGATGTAACGCCATGATTTAATAGTAAATGTTTGCGATTTCTGCTTTTCTGGTTATCGCAAGGGAAATAAGGCAACGCATCAAAGAGTATATGTCGCGAGGGGAAGTGTACTTGTTTAGGTCACCCGTCTTGAGTTCTATTATCAAGCAGGTGGAGTATGTTTAACGGTAAATAGAGGACGGTTTTAGTTAGCACAATATCCAATATTATCTGTGGTAAACGTGTACATTTTAAAGTAGTACCATCAGCAGTATTAAATCGTTAAGTTTATTAATGTTAAATTTGAAGTGTGTAGTAACTTAAAGCCCTGACTGCAATAGTCGGGGCTTTTGTTTAATGCGATAGCTCCGGCTTACGGCACCTGCGCAGCGCGCCCCAGATAGCTGTCCCAGTCTTTCCACACGGGCTGTAATCCCCGCGCCATGAGTGCTTCAGCAACGGCTTCCGGGCGACGATCGTCGTGCGGGGCGAACTGTTCCAGCTCTGGATGGTTATCGGCATAACCGCCAGGCTGGGTTTTTGAGAAGGCGCTGACATTGTTGATCGCCAGCGGGATCGCATGGTCACGGAACCAGGGCGATTCGCGGGTCGAAAGCGACAGCTCAATTTCTGGCGCCAGTAAACGAAACGCGCAAATGGTCTGGACCAACTGTCGCTCGTCCATGATCGATGCGGGTTTAACGCCTCCGGTGCATGGACGCAGGCGAGGGAAGGAGATGGAATAGCGGCTCTGCCAGTAATGCTGCTGCAGCCATAGCAGATGTTCAGCCACCATATAGCAATCAACCCGCCAGCTGTCGGACAGACCAATCAATGCGCCAAGACCGATTTTATCGATCCCGGCACGACCCAGCCGATCCGGTGTTTCCAGCCGCCAGAAGAAATCCTGCTTTTTCCCCTTCAGATGATGATGTGCATAAGTCGCCTCATGGTAGCTCTCCTGATACACCATCACGCCATCCAGCCCCAGCGCCTTCAGCTCCGCATATTCAGCCTCTGACAGCGGCTGTACTTCCATCTGTAGAGAGGCAAACTGACGGCGAATGCTAGGCAAATGGCGGCGAAAGTAATCCATCCCCACTTTTGCCTGATGTTCACCGGTGACCAGCAGCAGATGCTCAAAGCCCAGCTCGCGGATAGCCGCACACTCCCGTTGGATCTCATCTTCGTCGAGCGTTTTGCGTTTAATACGGTTACTCATCGAAAAACCGCAGTAGGTGCAGTCGTTGGCACAGAGATTCGAGAGATAGAGCGGCACGTAAAAGCTGACGGTGTTGCCGAAACGCTGGCGGGTCAGCCTTTGCGCCCGCTGCGCCAGCGGTTCAAGGTAATCGGCGGCAGCGGGGGAGAGCAGCGCCATGAGGTCGTCACGACTAAGCTGTGAAGCGTTAAGCGCACGTTCCACGTCAGCGGCGGTTTTGCCGTTGATGCGCAGACGAATGTCGTCCCAGTCTAATTGCCGCCAGCGGTCGCTGAACGTTTTCATGCGAAGGCCTCCAGGAATCCGGTGAGCGGGCTGGTGGCGTTTGCCTGCGAACTTTTGCTTCCCGGCCCGGCCTGACGCGCCAGTAACCCCGCCTCCACCGCCAGCCGGAAGGCGCTTGCCATCATCACCGGATTGTCGGCCACGGCAATTGCCGTGTTGACCAGCACCGCGTCGGCACCCATTTCCAGCGCCTGCGTCGCATGGCTGGGCACGCCAATACCTGCGTCGACCACCACCGGTACGGTCGCCTGCTGGATAATAATCTCCAGCATGGCTTTCGTTTCCAGTCCCTGATTAGAGCCGATAGGCGCGCCGAGCGGCATCACCGCCGAACAGCCAACCTCTGCCAGCCGCTTGCACAACACCGGATCCGCGCTACAGTAGGGCAACACCACAAAACCCTGCTTCACCAGCGCTTCGGCGGCCTTCAGGGTTTCGATGGGATCCGGCAATAGCCAACGGGCGTCCGGGTGAATTTCTAATTTCAGCCAATGGGTGCCCAGCGCTTCACGCGCCAGTTGGGCGGCGAAGATAGCTTCTTCGGCGGTTTTCGCCCCGGAGGTATTGGGCAGCAGCGTGACGCCCGCTTCGATCAGCGGCGCCAGAATCGCATCGTTTGGCTTACGTAAATCCACCCGCTTCATCGCCAGCGTCACCAGTTGGCTGCCGGAAGCGCGAATCGCCTCAACCATCAGCTGCGACGAGGCAAATTTTCCGGTACCGGTGAACAGATGTGAATCAAACGTTTTGTCGGCAATGCGTAACATATCAACCCCCTGCAATAACCTGAAAAAGCAGGATCTGGTCGCCTTCCTGCACGATTTGCTGTTCCCACTGCTCGCGCGGCAGGATCTGCTGATTGAGCGCCAGCGCCGCGCCCGGTTTGAGCTGGTTGAGCTGGATAAGCAGCCCGCTGACGGTTTGCCCTGCGGCGCACTGCATCGGCTCATCATTGAATTGAATTTGCATGCTGCCCTCCGCATACCGGACAGCCGCTGGCGCGACGCAGCGCGAGGCTGCGCCACTGGCTGGTTTTGCCGTCAAACAGACGTAGCTGCCCGCTCGGTGTTTCAATACCGCTGAGTAATTTAATCGCCTCCAGCGCCTGCAAGGTGCCCATCACGCCAACCACCGGGCCGAGCACGCCAGCGGTGCGGCAGTTGCGTTCCGGCTCTACATCATCCGGCCACAGGCAGCGGTAACAGCCTTGCTCCCACGGTGGCGTGAGGATCATCAGCTGGCCGCCAAAGCCGACGGCGCTGGCGGTGATGAGCGGCGTGTTGAGCGTCACGCAGGCGGCGTTGATTTCCTGGCGCGTGGCCATGTTATCGGTGCAGTCGAGCACCACGTCAGCCCGCGCCACCGCATGCCTGAGCGCCTCGCCTTTCAGGCGTTGCTGCAGCGACACCAGTTCGATATCCGGGTTGAGCCGCGTCAGCCGCTGCTGAGCAACCTGCGATTTTGAACGCGCGATATCATCGGTGGTAAACAGGATCTGGCGCTGCAGATTGCTAAGATGAATGTCGTCATCGTCTACCAGCGTGAGTTTGCCGACGCCCGCCCCCGCCAGATACAGCGCGGCAGGCGAACCTAACCCGCCCAAACCAACAATCAGTACATGGCTTGCAAGGAGCTTTTGCTGGCCTTCAATGGCGATATCGCCGAGCAGGATCTGTCGGCTGTAGCGCATAAAGTCGCGGTCATTCATCGCCAACTCCCGCAATATCCAGTAACTGCGCGGTAGCGGCGCGCCAGTCGGCGGCCTGAGTAATGGCGCTGACCACGGCAATACTACCGACGCCAGTCGCCAGCACCGCCGGGGCGCGCTCAAGGCTGATACCGCCAATAGCGACGGTGGGGTAATCCGCCAAACGTTTGATATGGCTTGCCAGCTGCGCCAGCCCCTGCGGGGCGGAAGGCATCTGCTTAGTTTGGGTCGGGAAGACGTGGCCGAGCGCGATGTAGGAAGGGCGCGCGGAGAGCGCCACGTCAATCTCCATATCATCGTGAGTGGATACGCCCAGGCGTAAGCCCGCCGCCTGAATCGCCTGCAGGTCGGTGGTTTCGAGGTCCTCCTGGCCCAGATGGACGCCGTAAGCGCGGTGCTTAATTGCCAGACGCCAGTAGTCGTTGATAAACAGGCGGGCGTTATAACGCCGTCCCAGTGCAATGGCAGCGATAACGTCGGCTTCAACTTCTTCATCGCGTTTATCTTTAATGCGCAGTTGGATCGTGCGCACGCCCGCCTCCAGCAGACGTTCAATCCATGCCACGCTGTCCACCACCGGGTACAGCCCGAGGCGCAACGGTACGGTGGGGAAATCAGGCTGATACATCAGGCTTCCTCCCGTTTGAGATAAATTTCGCCGCCTTTAGCGCGGAAGTTTTCCGACATATCCGCCATCCCCACTTCAATGGTTTGCGCGGCGGCGTAGTCACGGACCTCCTGGCTGATTTTCATCGAACAGAATTTCGGCCCGCACATGGAGCAGAAGTGGGCGACCTTGCCGGATTCTTGTGGCAGGGTTTCATCGTGATAAGCGCGGGCGGTGAACGGGTCGAGCGCGAGGTTAAACTGGTCTTCCCAGCGGAATTCAAAGCGCGCTTTCGACATGGCGTTATCGCGGATCTGCGCGCCAGGGTGGCCTTTGGCTAAATCCGCGGCGTGGGCGGCGATTTTGTAAGTAATCAGCCCCTGCTTCACATCTTCTTTGTTCGGCAGGCCGAGGTGCTCTTTCGGCGTCACGTAACACAGCATCGCACAGCCGAACCAGCCGATCATCGCGGCGCCAATGCCGGAGGTGAAGTGGTCATAGCCCGGCGCGATGTCGGTCGTCAATGGCCCTAAGGTATAGAACGGCGCTTCGTGGCAGCTCTCCAGCTCTTCGGTCATGTTGCGCTGAATCATATGCATCGGCACGTGGCCCGGGCCTTCAATCATCACCTGCACGTTGTATTCCCAGGCGATTTTGGTCAGCTCGCCCAGCGTATGCAGCTCGGAGAACTGCGCTTCGTCGTTGGCGTCCTGAATAGATCCCGGACGCAGGCCGTCGCCCAGCGACAGGGAAACGTCGTAGGCGGCGCAGATTTCGCAGATCTCACGGAAATGCTGGTAGAGGAAGTTCTCTTTGTGATGGGAGAGACACCACTTCGCCATGATCGAGCCGCCGCGCGAAACAATACCGGTCAGGCGTTTGGCGGTCATTGGCACGTAGCGCAGCAGCACGCCCGCGTGAATGGTGAAGTAGTCGACGCCCTGTTCGGCCTGCTCCAGCAGCGTGTCGCGGAACGCTTCCCAGGTGAGATCTTCGGCGATCCCGTTGACCTTCTCCAGCGCCTGATAGATCGGCACGGTACCGATCGGCACCGGGCTGTTACGCAGGATCCACTCACGGGTTTCGTGAATATAGCGCCCGGTGGAGAGGTCCATCACCGTATCCGCGCCCCAGCGGGTTGACCACACCAGTTTTTCCACCTCTTCTTCGATGGAGGAGGTGACCGCCGAGTTACCGATGTTGGCGTTGACCTTCACGAGGAAGTTGCGGCCGATGATCATCGGTTCCGATTCCGGGTGATTGATATTGGCAGGAATAATCGCGCGGCCAGCGGCGACTTCATCACGCACGAATTCCGGGGTGATGTTTTCCGGCAGACGTGCGCCAAAGCTCATCCCCGGATGCTGGTGGCGCAGCACTTCACTGCGGATGCGCTCGCGGCCCATGTTCTCGCGGATGGCGATAAACTCCATTTCGGGAGTAACGATCCCCTGGCGGGCGTAGTGCAGTTGGGTGACTCGCTTACCGGCTTTGGCGCGCTTTGGCGTCAACAGGCCGGTGAAGCGCAGCTCGTCCAGGCCATCGTCGGCCAGACGCTCTTTGGTGTAAGCGGAGCTACGGTCGTCTAATTCTTCGCTATCGTTGCGTGCGTCAATCCACGGCTGGCGCAGTTTCGCCAGACCCTGCTGGACGTTAATCGCCACGTCAGGATCGCCGTACGGGCCGGAGGTGTCATACACCGGTACGGCTTCGTTCTCTTCGAACTGCGGATTATCTTTACTGCCGCCAATCAGCGTTGGGCTAAGCTGGATCTCGCGCATCGGAATACGGATATCCGGCTGCGAACCGGTGATGTAGATACGTTGGGAATTCGGGAATGCGGTCCCTTCCAGAGTATCGATAAAGCGTTGCGCCTGGGCGCGCTGTTCACGGCGTGATGGTTTAGTAGTGGCAGACATAGCTCATTCCAAAAAAGTAAGGATATGGCTTGTCAGACGACGGATGAAGCAAGAGAGCAGATCGCCGGAAGGCGATGCTATTGTAGATTGACTCTTGTTCCCTTCGCAGGTTTTAACCTGATCAGGTTCCGCGGATCCCGAATTAACGGTCTCAGCCTTTTCCACGTCATCCTTCGCGCTGCCTCTTTGTTGGCTTCGTCCGCTCACTCCAGTCACTTACTTAGGTAAGCTCCTGGAGATTCACTGACTTGCCGCCTTGACGCATCACGAATGCTTTTGTGGAAAATAAGCACTCCGACAAGAAGTAACCTCTATCTTAGAGGTAATGAATGTAAACTACGCGTTAATGCGGAAAATCTCAAGCCGGGCGTTTGAATTCGCTAAGCGTTTTAAAGGCCAGCATGATTAGCTGATCTTCCAGCCGGAAACGAGCCTCCAGCGCTTCACCAATATCGGAAAGCGCCTGCTGGAGCTGGTGAACGTTATCCTCATCAATGGCGTTTTCCAGCGTTGAGTCATAGTAATCCATGATTAGCTGAGTATTGGCATCCAGCTGCGGCCAGATTTTGCTGGCGTTTAAAAGCGGACTCTCACCTTCCATTTTATGGATAATGCGTTCATAAATACTGAAGTGTCCGGCAGACAGATAGTCGACCAGACGCTGGCAAAAATTATCGAGCGCTTTCTCATTGAGGCGCATAAACGACTCTTTGCCCGGTTTCAGGCCAACCAGATCGTAGTAAGCCACGAGCAGGTGCTTACGAATATTCAGCCAACGATCGACCAGTTTGTGATGCCCATGGACACGCTCTTTCAGGTGTTCTAACTGGTTTAACATACGTTGACCCTCGTATCGGTAAGTTTAAAATCTGCTCACGTCAATCTTGTAAAAATAATGTTAATAACATGCCTGTGAAGCAAAGGTAGCGCAAGAGATATGGATCGAATAATTGAAAAATGGGATCGCGGCTGGTGGATAGTGAGCCACGAACAAAAATTATGGTTGCCCGCTGGGGAATTACCCTATGGCGAGGCGGTAAATTTCGATCTTGCGGGCCAGCGCGCACTTCAGATAGGCGAGTGGGAAGGCGATACCGTCTGGCTGGTGCAGCAACAGCGTCGGCATGATATGGGCTCGGTGCGCCAGGTCATTGACCAGGATGTTGGTCTGTTTCAACTGGCCGGGCGTGGCGTACAGCTGGCTGAGTTCTACCGCTCGCATAAATTCTGCGGTTACTGCGGTCATCCTATGCACCCGAGTAAAACCGAATGGGCGATGCTCTGTAGCCACTGCCGCGAACGTTACTATCCGCAGATTGCTCCCTGCATTATCGTCGCGATTCGGCGCGATGATTCCATTCTTCTTGCCCAGCACGTTCGCCATCGTAACGGCGTGCATACCGTGCTGGCCGGTTTTGTCGAAGTGGGCGAAACCTTAGAGCAGGCGGTAGCGCGCGAGGTGATGGAAGAGAGCGGCATTAAGGTCAAGAATCTGCGCTATGTTACTTCCCAGCCGTGGCCGTTTCCGCAGTCGCTGATGACGGCGTATATGGCGGAATATGCCAGCGGCGAGATTGTGATCGATCCGAAAGAGCTGCTGGAAGCGAACTGGTATCGCTACGATGATTTACCGCTGTTACCCCCACCGGGCACCGTCGCGCGTCGGCTAATCGAAGATACCGTGGCGATGTGCCGGGCTGAGTACGAGTAAAGAACGAGTGATGATACACTGACGGCCTGACGCTAAAAGGAATATAAAAATGACCGAACTCAAGAACGATCGTTATCTGCGAGCACTGCTGCGCCAGCCCGTTGATGTGACGCCAGTATGGATGATGCGCCAGGCAGGCCGTTATTTACCGGAGTACAAAGCCACGCGCGCCGAGGCGGGCGATTTTATGGCGCTGTGCAAAAATGCCGAGCTGGCCTGCGAAGTGACGCTGCAGCCGTTGCGTCGCTACAAGCTTGATGCCGCGATCCTCTTTTCGGACATTTTGACTATCCCGGATGCGATGGGGCTCGGGCTGTACTTTGAAGCTGGGGAAGGTCCACGCTTTACCTCGCCGATCGCCAGCAAGGCTGATGTCGACAAACTGCCGATCCCGGATCCGGAAGATGGGTTAGGTTACGTGATGAATGCGGTGCGCACGATTCGCCGTGAACTGAAAGGCGAGGTGCCGCTGATCGGCTTCTCCGGCAGCCCATGGACGCTGGCGACCTACATGGTTGAAGGCGGCAGCAGTAAAGCCTTCACCGTAATTAAAAAGATGATGTATGCCGACCCTAAAGCGCTGCATCTGCTGCTCGATAAGCTGGCGCAGAGCGTCACGCTGTACCTGAACGCGCAGATTAAAGCGGGCGCGCAGTCGGTGATGATTTTCGACACCTGGGGCGGCGTGCTGACAGGTCGCGATTATCAGCAGTTCTCGCTGTACTACATGCACAAAATCGTCGACGGACTGCTGCGTGAAAACGAAGGCCGTCGCGTACCGGTGACGCTGTTTACCAAAGGTGGAGGTCAGTGGCTGGAAGCGATGGCGGAAACCGGCTGTGATGCGCTGGGGCTCGACTGGACCACCGATATCGCCGATGCGCGCCGTCGCGTTGGTCATAAAGTGGCGCTGCAGGGCAATATGGACCCATCCATGCTGTATGCGCCGCCGGCACGGATCGAAGACGAGGTCGCGACTATACTTGCAGGTTTCGGCCAGGGCGAAGGCCACGTCTTCAACCTGGGTCACGGCATCCACCAGGATGTACCGCCTGAACACGCCGGGGTATTTGTGGAGGCGGTGCATCGGTTGTCCGAACAGTACCACCGCTAAGGAGTTATTATGGATCTCGCGTCGCTACGCGCTCAGCAGCTTGAACTGGCCTCTTCAGTGATCCGCGAGGATCGTCTCGACATCGATCCGCCGGATCTGATCGGAGGGGCGGATGTTGGGTTTGAACAGGGCGGCGAGGTGACGCGGGCCGCGATGGTCCTGATGAAGTATCCCACGCTGGAGCTGGTTGAATACAAGGTGGCGCGTATCGCCACCACCATGCCGTATATTCCCGGCTTTCTCTCTTTTCGTGAAACCCCGGCGCTGATGTCCGCCTGGCAACAGCTGTCGCAAAAACCGGATCTGCTGTTCGTCGACGGGCATGGTATTTCCCACCCGCGTCGTCTGGGGGTCGCCAGCCATTTTGGTCTGCTGGTGGATGTCCCGACGATTGGCGTGGCGAAAAAGCGGCTGTGCGGCAAGTTTGAGCCGCTCTCTGCCGAACCCGGTGCGCTAGCGCCGCTGCTGGATAAAGGCGAACAGCTGGCATGGGTCTGGCGCAGCAAAGCGCGCTGTAATCCGTTGTTTATCTCTACGGGTCACCGCGTGAGCATGGATAACGCGCTGGCGTGGGTGCAGCGCTGTATGAACGGTTATCGCCTGCCGGAACCGACTCGTTGGGCAGATGCGGTAGCATCAGAGCGCCCGTCTTTTACGCGGCTTGCAGCCAAACCGCCCTATATCGGGTAAACTGCGGCTAATTTCCGTATTCGAGAACTCATCATGTTACAAAACCCGATTCACCTGCGTCTGGAGAAGCTGGAAAGCTGGCAGCACGTCACGTTTATGGCCTGCCTGTGCGAACGCATGTACCCAAACTACGCCATGTTCTGCAAACAAACTGAATTTGGCGATGGACAGATTTACCGCCGAATCCTGGATTTAGTTTGGGAAGCGCTGACGGTTAAAGACGCGAAAATCAATTTTGACAGCCAGCTGGAAAAATTTGAAGAGGCCATTCCTTCCGCGGATGATTACGATCTGTACGGCGTTTACCCGGCGATTGATGCCTGTGTGGCACTAAGTGAACTGATGCACTCGCGTCTTAGCGGTGAAACGCTGGAACATGCCATCGAGGTTAGTAAGGCTTCAATTACTACGGTCGCGATGCTGGAAATGACCCAGGCTGGTCGCGAAATGACCGATGAAGAGCTCAAAGAGAACCCGGCCGTTGAACAAGAATGGGATATTCAGTGGGAAATTTTCCGACTTTTAGCCGACTGTGAAGAACGCGATATTGAGCTGATAAAAGGGCTTCGTGCAGACCTGCGCGAGGCTGGTGAGAGCAATATTGGTATAAATTTTCAGCAATGACACCACAAAACGTGATTTAACGCCTGATTTGTCGTGCCTGAAGGCTTCCCATCCGCCCCCGGTCTGGTCTACATTTGGGGGGCGAAAAAAAGTGGCTATCGGTGCGTGTATGCAGGAGAGTGCTTTTCTGGCATTTCCGTCGCACTCGATGCTTAGCAAGCGATAAACACATTGTAAGGATAACTTATGAACAAGACTCAACTGATTGATGTAATTGCAGACAAAGCAGAACTGTCTAAAACACAGGCTAAAGCTGCTCTGGAATCCACTCTGGCTGCTATTACTGAGTCTCTGAAAGAAGGCGATGCTGTACAACTGGTTGGTTTCGGTACCTTCAAAGTGAACCACCGTGCTGAGCGCACTGGCCGCAACCCGCAGACCGGTAAAGAAATCAAAATTGCCGCAGCTAACGTACCGGCATTTGTTTCTGGTAAAGCGCTGAAAGACGCGGTTAAGTAATTCGCGTGGCAGTGAACAGTTTTATTGAAGGGGCGGTTTCGCCCCTTTTGTCTGTCTGGCGTCATTCGCTTTGGCTTTCAGGTGTTCTGTTACTGTCAGCCTGTGGCAGCCATTCCGAACTTCCTCCGTTCACGGCCAGCGGCTATGTTGGCGACCAGGGGGCGGTACGCATCTGGCGTAAAGATTCCAGCGACGATGTTCACTTGCTCTCGGTATTTAGTCCGTGGCGTAAAGGCGATACCACCACCAGTGAATACCGCTGGCAGGGTGATGCGCTCTCTCTGATAGAACTCAACGTATACAGTAAACCGTCGGAACATGTGCGGATACGCTTCGATGACCGGGGTGAACTGAGTTTCATGCAGCGTGAAGTCGACGGGCAAAAGCAGCAGCTTTCCAGCGATCAAATCGCGCTTTACCGCTATCGTGCCGAACAAATCCGCCAGACCAGCGATGCGCTACGTCAGGGACGGGTGGTCTTGCGTCAGGGACGCTGGCATGCGAATAACACGGTTACGACCTGTGAGGGTGAAACGCTGAAGCCCGATCTGGAATCGTGGGCGATAAACCATATTGAGCGCCGCCAGAGCCATTCATCCGTAGAGGTGAGCGTGGCATGGCTGGAAGCGCCCGAAGGATCGCAGCTACTGTTGGTCGCCAATGAAGATTTTTGTCACTGGCAGCCGAAAGAGAAAACATTTTAACGCCGGATGGCGACGCGTCGGTATCTTATCCTGCCGACGGTGTTCATCTGTAGACCTGATTAGCATTACGCCATCAGGATTAAGTGCATTACCAGTGGCCCATTCCCATATGACCGCCACCGTGATAGTTACCGCCACCGCCGCACCCGCCGTAGCCCATTCCCGCTCCGCGTGGGATGCCTGCCTGCGCCATTGCAACATCGCGCTTAACGCGCTGCTCGTCCAGAGACTGATTCAAAGCCTCCATCTCTTTTGCCACCGCATTAATTTTTTCACTGTCTGGAGAGCTGGCAGTTAACAATGCGTTGTACTCATAACGTTTGGAGACCAACTGTTGGCGCAAGGCGCTGGTCTGTGAATAGTAATCATCATAGATTTTCTGCGCGGTAGCCTGCTGCTCGGTAGTCATTGGTATACCGCCCCCTTGCTGCATTCCACCACCATATCCCCAGTGATTCTGCGCCAGCGCCGGGGTTGAGCTTAGGGCAATAAGCGAGAGTGCAATCAGCGCCAGTTTGTTGTTCCGTTTCATGGTTCGTTCTCCTGTTGGTTAGCTTACATTCCCTTTTGCATCTTCCGTGCCAACGCGGAAATCCCCGTTCTGCGGGCGTTGTACGCGTGGTTTCTGCAGGGAAACGAGTAAAAATGACTCGCCGGAGCGCGCCAGCGGGTTATTTTTACCCGCTACGTTCAGCGCTTTGTGTCAGAAGGCAGGGTTATCATGGGGAAAAAATGGCATGATTTCTGCTGTATACCAGCAACGATGAAAGGAACTGGGGGTAAAGGGAGAACGTATGCGTCTTTATAAGGACACGGTGGCAAAATGGTTGAGCAGACTCTTGCTGGCGGCAATCCTGACGTTGGTCGGCTGGTTTTCGATTATGACCATACGGGACTATGGCCGGGAAAGTGATGCCGCCCGACAAACGCTACTGGAAAAAGGCAGCGTGCTGATTCGCGCCCTGGAGTCCGGTACACGCGTAGGCATGGGAATGCGCATGCATCATGCCCAGCAGCAGACGCTGCTGGAGGAAATGGCCGTACAGCCGGGGGTCTTGTGGTTTGCCGTCGTCGATGAGCATGGTGTCATTATTACCCACAGCAATTCCGCGATGGTCGGTAAAACGCTCTATTCCCCGGATGTTCTTCGGCAGCTAAGCCCAGGGGAACAAGAACGCTGGCGGAATATTGACATTGCCGCGGGGGAGGGTGAAAAAATGCCGGCCCTGGAAATTTATCGCCAGTTTCAGCCGATGTATGGTCCGGGACGTCATAGCATGGCGCGCTGCAACAGCAATGATGGGCAACTGATCACGCCCACGCAGACCATATTTATCGCCTTTGATGCCAGCGATCTGGCAGCGACTCGGGCCAGAGAATGGCGAAATACGCTGATTGTTCTTTCTGCGCTGGCGGCCGTGCTGCTGGCAACCGTGCTGACGTTTTTCTGGTATCAGCGCTATCAGCGTTCGTATAAAGAATTACAGGATGCAATGAAGCGCAAAGAAAAGCTGATGGCGCTCGGGCATCTGGCGGCCGGGGTGGCGCATGAAATTCGTAACCCGCTTTCATCCATCAAAGGATTAGCGAAGTATTTTGCCGAACGAACCCCGGCAGGCGGTGAGTCCCACGAGCTGGCGCAGGTGATGGCGAAAGAGGCGGACCGCCTGAATCGGGTGGTGAGCGAGCTGCTGGAGCTGGTGAAACCTGCGCACCTGACGCTGCAGCAGGTGGATCTCAATGAGGCCATCACCCACTCATTACACCTGGTGAGTCAGGATGCGGCAAGCCGGGAAATCCAGCTACGATTTGCGGCCAATTCTACGCTGCCCACTATTCAGGCCGATCCCGATCGGCTCACTCAGGTACTGTTGAATCTGTATCTGAACGCCATTCATGCGATTGGTCGTCAGGGTACGATTACGGTTGAAGCGCGTGAAAGCAGCGCCGAACGCGTTAAAATCGTGGTTATCGATAGCGGGAAGGGGATTGCGGCGGAACAGCTGGAGACCATTTTTACGCCTTACTTTACGACCAAAGCGGATGGCACTGGCCTCGGGCTGGCCGTAGTGCAGAACATCATCGAACAGCACGGTGGCACCATTCAGGTGGCAAGCGTTGAGGGCAAAGGCGCGACCTTTACCCTTTGGCTGCCGACCAAAGCGAAACAACAGGATTAACAAGGATGATACGCGGAAAAATCAATATTCTGGTGGTGGATGACGATATCAGCCACTGCACCATTTTACAGGCGCTGCTGCGCGGCTGGGGTTATGAGGTCGCTCTGGCCTATAGCGGACGAGCGGCGCTGGAACAGGTGCATGAACGCGTATTTGATCTGGTGCTGTGCGATGTGCGCATGGCGGAGATGGACGGTATTGCAACGCTGAAAGAGATAAAAGCCCTGAATCCTGCGATTCCGGTGCTGATTATGACGGCATTCTCCAGCGTGGAGACCGCCGTTGAGGCGCTGAAAACCGGGGCGCTGGACTACTTAATCAAACCGCTGGACTTTGACCGCCTGCAGGAGACGCTGGAAAAGGCGCTAGCGCATACGCGGGATACGGGCGCTGAATTGCCGTCGGCGTCGGCGGCGCAGTTTGGCATGATTGGCAGAAGTCCGGCGATGCAGCAACTGCTCAACGAAATTGCGATGGTTGCCCCCTCGGACGCCACGGTGCTTATCCACGGAGACTCCGGAACAGGGAAAGAGCTGGTCGCCCGCGCGCTACACGCCAGCAGCGCGCGTAGCGATAAGCCTTTGGTGACGCTCAACTGTGCGGCGCTCAATGAGTCGCTGCTGGAGTCTGAACTGTTCGGCCATGAGAAAGGGGCGTTTACCGGGGCGGATAAGCGCCGGGAAGGGCGCTTTGTTGAGGCCGATGGCGGCACGTTATTTCTTGATGAGATTGGTGATATTTCACCGCTGATGCAGGTGCGCCTGCTGCGGGCTATTCAGGAGCAAGAGGTGCAACGAGTAGGTAGCAACCAGACGATTGGTGTTGATGTCCGATTGATCGCCGCCACGCATCGCGATCTCGCGGAGGAGGTCAGCGCCGGGCGCTTTCGTCAGGATCTCTATTACCGCCTGAACGTCGTCACCATTGAAATGCCTGCGCTGTGTCAGCGTCGGGAAGATATTCCGCTGCTGGCCGAACATTTTCTCCAGCGTTTTGCCGCGCGTAACCGTAAAGCGGTGAAAGGGTTTACTCCGCAGGCGATGGATCTGCTGATCCACTACAACTGGCCGGGCAATATTCGCGAGCTGGAAAATGCGATTGAGCGGGCGGTGGTGTTGCTGACGGGGGAATATATCTCTGAGCGTGAGCTGCCGATGGCGATTGCGGCGACGCCGATAAAAGCAGAGTTCAGTGGTGAGATCCAACCGCTGGTGGATGTCGAAAAAGAGGTGATTCTGGCGGCGCTGGAAAAAACGGGCGGCAATAAAACGGAAGCCGCCCGTCAGTTAGGCATTACGCGTAAAACGCTGCTGGCGAAAATTTCGCGTTAGCGCTGTTCGCGTTCGATGGCGCGCCAGCCGATATCGTTACGGCTAAAGCTACCGTCCCAGCGGATATCCGTCATTAAGGCGTAAGCGCGTTGCTGTGCTTCGGCAACGGTATGCCCCAGCGCGGTGGCGCACAGCACGCGACCGCCGCTGGTCAGCACGCGGTCATCGTCAGCCAGTTTAGTGCCCGCGTGGAAGACCTTCGCATCAGTTGAGGATTCCAGCGGCAGACCGTGGATTTCATCGCCGGTGTTGTAGCTGCCCGGATAACCGCCCGCGGCGATCACCACGCCCAGCGAGGCGCGCTCGTCCCACTCGGAGGTTTTTTCATCCAGCTTGCCGTCGCAGGCGGCCAGACACAGATCCACCAGATCCGATTTCATGCGTAGCATGATCGGCTGGGTTTCCGGGTCGCCGAAGCGGCAGTTGAACTCGATAACCTTTGGGTTGCCCTGTTTGTCGATCATCAGACCCGCGTACAGGAAGCCGGTGTAGGTGTTGCCTTCCGCCGCCATACCTTTTACGGTTGGCCAAATGATCCGTTCCATGGTGCGCTGATGCACTTCATCGGTCACTACCGGAGCCGGAGAATAAGCCCCCATGCCGCCGGTATTTGGACCGGTATCGCCATTGCCCACGCGTTTGTGATCCTGGCTGGTGGCCATCGGCAGGACGTGCTCGCCGTCGACCATCACGATAAAGCTCGCTTCTTCGCCGTCGAGGAACTCTTCGATAACGATACGGTGACCCGCGTCGCCAAAGGCGTTACCGGCCAGCATGTCGTGAACGGCGGCTTCCGCTTCTTCGAGCGTCATCGCTACGATAACGCCTTTACCGGCGGCCAGGCCGTCGGCTTTAATCACAATCGGCGCGCCTTTCTCGCGCAGGTAAGCCAGCGCAGGCTCAATCTCGGTGAAGTTCTGGTACTCCGCCGTCGGGATGTGATGACGCGCAAGGAAATCTTTGGTGAAGGCTTTGGAGCCTTCCAGCTGCGCGGCGCCTTCGGTTGGGCCGAAGATCTTCAGACCTGCGGCGCGGAATGCATCGACCACGCCAATCACCAGCGGCGCTTCCGGGCCAACGATGGTCAGGTCAATCTTCTCATTCTGGGCAAAGCTCAGCAGCGCCGGGATATCGGTGACGCTAATAGCCACGTTTTGCAGCGCGGGTTCCAGCGCAGTGCCTGCGTTACCCGGCGCCACAAAAACGGTATCGACCAGCGGCGACTGCGCCGCTTTCCAGGCCAGGGCGTGCTCGCGCCCGCCGTTGCCAATCACTAATACTTTCATCGTCTGCTCCGTGGATTAATGGCGGAAGTGGCGCATGTCGGTGAAGATCATCGCGATGCCGTGCTCATCGGCGGCGGCAATGACTTCGTCATCACGGATAGAACCGCCGGGCTGGATCACGCAGCTCACGCCAACGGCGGCGGCGGCATCAATACCATCGCGGAACGGGAAGAACGCGTCGGAAGCCATCGCGGAACCTTTCACTTCCAGACCTTCGTCTGCAGCTTTAATTCCGGCGATTTTTGCGGAGTAGACGCGGCTCATCTGGCCTGCGCCTATGCCGATGGTCATGTTCTCTTTGGCGTAGACAATGGCGTTGGATTTAACAAATTTCGCCACCTTCCAGCAGAACAGCGCATCGCGCAATTCCTGCTCGGTTGGCTGGCGTTTGGAAACGACGCGCAGTTCGCCTTCGGTGACCATACCCAGGTCGCGGTCCTGAACCAGCAGGCCGCCGTTAACGCGTTTGAAATCCAGACCCGGTACACGCTCAGCCCACTGGCCGCAGGTCAGCACGCGCACATTCTGTTTGGCGGCGGTAATCTTCAGTGCGTCTTCCGTCGCAGACGGCGCGATAATCACTTCGACAAACTGGCGGGAGATGATCGCCTGCGCGGTTTCAGCATCCAGCTCGCGGTTAAAGGCGATGATGCCGCCGAACGCGGAGGTCGGGTCGGTTTTATAGGCGCGGTCATAAGCGTCGAGAATAGAGGTACTTACCGCTACGCCGCACGGGTTGGCGTGCTTGACGATCACACAGGCCGGCTCGTTGAACTCTTTCACACACTCCAGCGCCGCATCGGTATCGGCGATGTTATTGTAGGAAAGCGCTTTGCCCTGCACCTGCTGGGCGGTGGCAACGGAAGCTTCTTTAACATTCTCTTCTATATAGAAGGCTGCCTGCTGGTGGCTGTTCTCGCCGTAGCGCATATCCTGCTTCTTAATGAAGTTCAGGTTCAGCGTACGCGGGAAGCGACCAGCGGCTTCTTTGCTTTCACCGTGGTAGGCCGGAACCATGCTGCCGAAGTAGTTGGCAATCATGCTGTCGTAGGCGGCGGTGTGTTCGAAGGCTTTAATCGCGAGATCGAAACGGGTGTCGAGGGTCAGAGAACCGTCGTTAGCATCCATCTCTTTAATAATGGCCTCGTAGTCGCTGCTCTTCACAACGATAGCCACGTCTTTATGGTTCTTGGCAGCGGAACGCACCATCGTCGGGCCGCCGATATCAATATTCTCTACCGCATCTTCCAGCGAGCAGCCAACGCGTGCCACGGTCTGGGCAAACGGATACAGGTTAACCACTACCATATCGATAGGGGCGATTCCGTGTTGTTCCATAATCCCGTCATCCTGGCCGCGACGGCCAAGAATGCCGCCGTGTACTTTTGGATGCAGGGTTTTCACGCGTCCATCCATCATTTCCGGGAAACCGGTGTAATCGGAAACTTCGGTCACCGGCAGACCTTTCTCTGCTAACAGGCGGGCGGTGCCTCCGGTAGACAGCAGCTCCACACCGCGAGCGGAAAGCGCCTGAGCGAATTCGATGATACCGGCCTTGTCAGAAACACTGAGCAGAGCGCGGCGGACTGGACGACGTTGTTGCATGGTAAATCCCCTGGATTTGACTATTACAGAGAGCGTTAGATGAATTCTTGGCTAAAAACTCAGCTAACGCCCCTTACGGGGCATCCTTGTTGTGCGGGGGCATTGTAACGAAAACGTTTGCGCAACGCTCGCGAATTTTTAATTTTCGATTCTGACCTCTGATTTTTGCGCCAGAGGACGTACCTATAAAGAGAGGATTGCAGAAACGATCGTGCGGTTTGTGGATAACTCTGTGTGTAAACGGGTATAAGGCACGGTTTTGCTGTGGAATGCAGCAGTCAGTCATTTTTCTGTCATTTAAGGGTTGCGGGCCGCAGGAAACTCCCTATAATGCGCCTCCATCGACACGGCGGATGTGAATCACTTCACACAAACAGCCGGTTGAATGAAGAGAAAAATCCTGAAATTCAGGGTTGACTCTGAAAGAGGAAAGCGTAATATACGCCACCTCGCGACGGTGAGCTGCAAGCCGCGTCGCAACTGCTCTTTAACAATTTATCAGACAATCTGTGTGGGCACTCGAAGATACGGATTCTTGACGTCGCAAGACGAAAAATGAATACCAAGTCTCTGAGTGAACACGTAATTCATTACGAAGTTTAATTCACGAGCATCAAACTTAAATTGAAGAGTTTGATCATGGCTCAGATTGAACGCTGGCGGCAGGCCTAACACATGCAAGTCGAACGGTAGCACAGA
>NZ_GG730304.1:0-429 GCF_000155975.1 Citrobacter youngae ATCC 29220
AGATTAGCACGTCCTTCATCGCCTCTGACTGCCAGGGCATCCACCGTGTACGCTTAGTCGCTTAACCTCACAACCCGAAGATGTTTCTTTCGATTCATCATCGACTTGCGAAAATTTGAGAGACTCGAACACACTTTTTATCTGTTCTTATTACGGAGAACAGACACAGTGTGTCGTTTCAATTTTCAGCTTGATCCAGATTTTTAAAGAGCAAATATCTCAAACATCACCCGAAGATGAGTTTTGAGATATTAAGGCCGGCGACTTTCACTCACACAGACCAGCAAGTGGCGTCCCCTAGGGGATTCGAACCCCTGTTACCGCCGTGAAAGGGCGGTGTCCTGGGCCTCTAGACGAAGGGGACACTGAAGTCTCAATCGCAAGACGCCTTGCTATTCACTTTTCATCAGACAATCTGTGTGAGCACTG
>NZ_GG730304.1:529-838 GCF_000155975.1 Citrobacter youngae ATCC 29220
TCCATGAGTAAATCACTTCACCTACATATCAGCGTGCCTTCTCCCGAAGTTACGGCACCATTTTGCCTAGTTCCTTCACCCGAGTTCTCTCAAGCGCCTTGGTATTCTCTACCTGACCACCTGTGTCGGTTTGGGGTACGATTTCGTGTTACCTGATGCTTAGAGGCTTTTCCTGGAAGCAGGGCATTTATTGCTTCAGCACCGTAGTGCCTCGTCATCACGCCTCAGTGTTAAAGTGAACCGGATTTGCCTGGTCCACACACCTACACGCTTAAACCGGGACAACCGTCGCCCGGCCAACATAGCCTT
>NZ_GG730304.1:938-2257 GCF_000155975.1 Citrobacter youngae ATCC 29220
TTTCGATTCATCACCGACTTGCGAAAATTTGAGAGACTCGGACACACCATTCATCTGTTCTTATTACGGAGAACAGACACAGTGTGTCGTTTCAATTTTCAGCTTGATCCAGATTTTTAAAGAGCAAATATCTCAAACGTCACCCGAAGATGAGTTTTGAGATATTAAGGCCGGCGACTTTCACTCACACAGACCAGCAAGTGGCGTCCCCTAGGGGATTCGAACCCCTGTTACCGCCGTGAAAGGGCGGTGTCCTGGGCCTCTAGACGAAGGGGACACTGAAGTCTCAATCGCAAGACGCCTTGCTATTCACTTTTCATCAGACAATCTGTGTGAGCACTACAAAGGTCGGTTCTTTAAGGTAAGGAGGTGATCCAACCGCAGGTTCCCCTACGGTTACCTTGTTACGACTTCACCCCAGTCATGAATCACAAAGTGGTAAGCGCCCTCCCGAAGGTTAAGCTACCTACTTCTTTTGCAACCCACTCCCATGGTGTGACGGGCGGTGTGTACAAGGCCCGGGAACGTATTCACCGTGGCATTCTGATCCACGATTACTAGCGATTCCGACTTCATGGAGTCGAGTTGCAGACTCCAATCCGGACTACGACATACTTTATGAGGTCCGCTTGCTCTCGCGAGGTCGCTTCTCTTTGTATATGCCATTGTAGCACGTGTGTAGCCCTGGTCGTAAGGGCCATGATGACTTGACGTCATCCCCACCTTCCTCCAGTTTATCACTGGCAGTCTCCTTTGAGTTCCCGGCCTAACCGCTGGCAACAAAGGATAAGGGTTGCGCTCGTTGCGGGACTTAACCCAACATTTCACAACACGAGCTGACGACAGCCATGCAGCACCTGTCTCACAGTTCCCGAAGGCACTTCCGCATCTCTGCAGAATTCTGTGGATGTCAAGACCAGGTAAGGTTCTTCGCGTTGCATCGAATTAAACCACATGCTCCACCGCTTGTGCGGGCCCCCGTCAATTCATTTGAGTTTTAACCTTGCGGCCGTACTCCCCAGGCGGTCTATTTAACGCGTTAGCTCCGGAAGCCACACCTCAAGGGCACAACCTCCAAATAGACATCGTTTACGGCGTGGACTACCAGGGTATCTAATCCTGTTTGCTCCCCACGCTTTCGCACCTGAGCGTCAGTCTTCGTCCAGGGGGCCGCCTTCGCCACCGGTATTCCTCCAGATCTCTACGCATTTCACCGCTACACCTGGAATTCTACCCCCCTCTACGAGACTCAAGCCTGCCAGTTTCAAATGCAGTTCCCAGGTTGAGCCCGGGGATTTCACATCTGACTTAACAGACCG
>NZ_GG730304.1:2357-2480 GCF_000155975.1 Citrobacter youngae ATCC 29220
ACTTCTGATTGCGAAAATTTGAGAGACTCGAACACACCATTCATCTGTTCTTATTACGGAGAACAGACACAGTGTGTCGTTTCAATTTTCAGCTTGATCCAGATTTTTAAAGAGCAAAACTTC
>NZ_GG730304.1:2580-137444 GCF_000155975.1 Citrobacter youngae ATCC 29220
TCGCGAGGTGGCGTATATTACGCTTTCCTCTTTCAGAGTCAACCCTGAATTTCAGGATTTTTCTCTTCATTCAACCGGCTGTTTGTGTGAAGTGATTCACATCCGCCGTGTCGATGGAGGCGCATTATAGGGAGTTTCCTGCAGCCCGCAACCCTTAAATGACAGAAAAATGACTGACTGCTGCATTCCACAGCAAAACCGCGCCTTATACCCGCTTACACACAGAGTTATCCACAATCATCAGGAAATTACCGTCTCGTATTCCTGATAAATGATGAGAACCGGTACAGAATCTCTATATAGAAAGCAATTCGCTCTATCTTATATAAAGTACCGGCTGCCTCAGCCCATATGCCTTACCACCTTTGAATTACACATGCCGTCAGGCGATAATACCCGCACAAACCGTGATTCCAGGACCGTGATGAGACACCCTCTGCAACGTACTGCTATACGCAAACGCCCGATGAAACTCGGCACGACCGTGATCCTCATGGTCAGTGCAGTACTCTTTTCTGTGCTGCTTGTTGTTCATCTGATTTACTTTTCGCAAATCAGCAACATGACACGCGATGCGTTAGCGGATAAAGCGCTTGCGGTCGCGCGGACGCTGGCAAACTCGCCGGAGATCCGTCAGGGGTTAATGAAAAAGCCTGCGGAAAGCGGCATTCAGGCGATAGCCCAGGCGGTGAATAAGAGCAACGATTTTTTGTTCATCGTAGTCACCGATATGCAAAGCATTCGTTATTCCCATCCCGAAGCGCAGCGGATCGGACAGCCGTTTAAAGGCGACGATATTTTGCTGGCTCTCCAGGGCAAAGAGAATGTTGCCATTAATCGCGGGTTTCTGGCGAAAGCTTTACGCGTGTTTACCCCTATCTATGACGAACATCACCGGCAGATTGGCGTTGTGTCGATCGGCCTTGAGCTAAGCAGAGTCACCGAGCAGATTAATAACAGCCGCGGCAGCATTTTCTGGTCCATTTTGTTTGGCGTTCTGGTTGGATTACTCGGCACATGGGTATTTGTCAAAGTCCTGAAACGCATTCTGTTTGGCCTTGAGCCTTATGAAATCTCCAATCTGTTCGAACAACGCCAGGCAATGCTGCACTCTATAAAGGAAGGCGTCATTGCCGTGGACGCGAGTGGTGAAGTCACGCTGATAAACCAAGCGGCGCAGGAGCTGCTTGATTACCACAAATCACAAGACGATGCCCAGCTCTCAACGCTCAGCCACGCATGGTCTCAGGTGGTCGATTTTTCGCAGGTACTGCGCGATGGAACGCCACGCCGCGATGAAGAGATCACGGTGAAAGATCGGCTACTCTTAATTAACACTGTTCCGGTACTGAGCAATGGAAAAATCATCGGGGCCATTTCAACGTTCCGCGACAAAACAGAAGTTCGGAAACTGATGCAGCGACTGGACGGCATGGTTAACTATGCCGACGCACTTCGTGAACGATCCCACGAATTCATGAACAAATTGCACGTGATTCTGGGATTATTGCATCTGAAAAGTTATAAGCAGCTTGAAAATTACATCCTTAAGACCGCGAACAATTATCAGGAAGAGATTGGCTCACTGTTAGGAAAAATAAAATCCCCGGTGATCGCTGGATTTTTACTCAGCAAGATTAATCGCACGTCTGATTTAGGGCATAGTCTGGTCATAAGCAATGAAAGCCAATTGCCTGAAAACAGCAATGAAGATCAGGTGGCGGTGCTGATTACCGTTCTGGGGAATTTGATTGAAAACGCCCTGGAGGCGCTAGGTCAAGAACCCGGCGGCGAGATCAGCGTATCCTTGCACTATCGACACGGCTGGTTGCATTGCGAAGTGAATGATGATGGTCCGGGGATCGCTCCCGAACACATTGAGCACATCTTTGAGAAGGGCGTCTCGTCTAAAGGAACAGAACGAGGCGTCGGTTTAGCGCTTGTGAAACAACAGGTTGAAAGCGTTGGCGGCAATATTTCCGTCGAGTCTGAACCTGGGGTCTTCACCCAATTTTTTGTACAGTTACCGTGGAATGGTGAGAGGGCCAGCAGATGATCAATGTCTTAATTGTCGATGACGATGCAATGGTAGCGGAATTAAACCGTCGTTACGTCGCGCAACTCTCCGGTTTTCATTGCTGCGGAACAGCCTCTACGCTGGAGAAAGCCAAAGAGATCATCTTTCATAGCGGTCATCATATCGATTTGATTTTGCTTGATATTTACATGCAAAAAGAAAACGGTCTGGATCTGTTGCCCGTTCTGCACAGCGAAGGCTGCAAGTGTGATGTTATTGTCATCTCTTCCGCCGCTGACGCCACCACCATTAAAGACTCTCTCCACTATGGTGTCGTTGACTACCTGATCAAACCTTTCCAGGCCTCCCGTTTTGAAGAGGCGCTAACCGGATGGCTACACAAGAAAACAGAGATGGAGAAGCATCAGTACTATGAACAGTCTGAGCTTGACCAACTGATTCACGGCAGTTCCTCCAATGAGCAGGAAGTACGCCGCTTACCGAAAGGGTTAACGCCGCAAACATTACGCACGCTGTGCCAGTGGATTGACGAGCACCAGGATCAGGAATTCTCAACGGATGAACTGGCCAATGAGGTCAATATCTCCCGCGTCTCTTGCCGGAAATACCTTATCTGGCTGGTTAATTGTCACATCTTATTTACCAGCATCCACTATGGCGTAACCGGCAGGCCTGTTTATCGTTACCGCGTTCAGGCAGAGCAATACTCATTGCTTAAACAATATTGCCAATAAATACATTTGGGGATTATTTGTTATTTGAAAGTAACAATTATTAAAATAATGAAAAATCCCTATTTTGCCGGTTAAATCAGGAACATTTGAATTTGCGTTAGATCAAACATATTTGTATACGACCTGTCAAAAGCCATATTTCAATATTGATAAACATCACACTGTTTTTAATTTCAAAATCGCTAACAAAAGTTAATTAAGTATTATCTAACTCGCAGAGTGTGTATTTTTACCCATAAAGGATTAGTTTGTAATTAAGCAGACATAAAAATCTAGACTGGTAGCAATGGAGACCATGCTACGAACCATGGACACCGTACATTTTTGTGAGCAAATAAAAGTATCCGCACGCCAACCTCATTACATAATGAAATGGTGTGATCGTGATCACATAAATAACCCACTCACCTACTTTGCCGGTGGTTCACGTCATAGCGGAAAACGCAAAACTCACCAATTACAGCGTCAACCGCAACTCTCCATGCCCAGCCCTGCTTCCCATCGCCTGAGGATTCTCTCCTCTGATCAAAGCCACAGAAAAAAGCTAAATATTCCCAAAAATCTAAAAAAACATTCTAGCCAGACATTTGAACATTAATCGCAAATACGGACATATCGAATACTAACCATTTTTTGATGCTTATTCCGGCATAAAAGAATGTGGCACAGATCCATTTTTCAAAAAATTGACTGGGTTTTTCGCGAGGGTAAATAAAATGTTATTTAGTATACAACTTATCATAATATTAATATGTTTGTTTTATGGCGCCAGAAAAGGCGGTATCGCGCTGGGTTTGTTAGGCGGTATCGGTTTGGTTATTCTGGTTTTCGTTTTCCATCTCCAGCCGGGTAAACCACCCGTAGACGTTATGCTGGTTATTATTGCCGTAGTGGCCGCATCGGCAACCCTGCAAGCCTCCGGCGGTCTTGACGTTATGCTGCAGATTGCGGAAAAGCTGCTGCGCCGTAACCCCAAATACGTTTCTATCGTCGCACCGTTTGTTACCTGTACCCTGACTATCCTGTGCGGTACCGGTCACGTGGTGTACACCATTCTGCCGATCATTTATGACGTTGCGATTAAGAACAATATTCGCCCGGAACGTCCGATGGCGGCGAGCTCTATCGGCGCGCAGATGGGGATTATCGCCAGCCCGGTTTCCGTCGCCGTTGTGTCACTGGTCGCGATGCTGGGTAACGTGACGTTTGAAGGCAAGCATCTCGAATTCCTCGACCTGCTCGGCATCACCATTCCATCTACCCTGCTGGGTATCCTGGCTATCGGTATTTTCAGCTGGTTCCGCGGTAAAGATCTGGATAAAGACGAAGAGTTCCAGAAGTTTATCTCCGTACCGGAAAACCGCCACTATGTGTATGGCGACACCGCCACGCTGTTAGACAAAAAGCTGCCGAAAAGTAACTGGCTGGCAATGTGGATCTTCCTTGCCGCAATCGCCGTGGTCGCTGTGCTCGGCGCCGTCTCTGAACTGCGTCCTTCTTTTGGCGGTAAACCGCTGTCAATGGTACTGGTTATCCAGATGTTCATGCTGCTAACCGGCGCGCTGATTATCATCCTGACCAAAACCAATCCCGCATCTATCTCAAAAAATGAAGTCTTCCGTTCAGGTATGATCGCGATTGTTGCGGTGTACGGTATCGCCTGGATGGCGGAAACCATGTTCGGCGCGCATATGTCCGAGATTCAGGGCGTACTGGGCGAGATGGTGAAAGAATATCCGTGGGCCTATGCGGTTGTCCTGCTGTTGGTCTCCAAGTTTGTAAACTCCCAGGCTGCGGCGCTGGCGGCTATCGTTCCGGTAGCGCTGGCTATCGGGGTTGATCCAGCGTACATCGTTGCCTCTGCTCCGGCATGCTACGGTTACTACATTCTGCCGACCTACCCAAGCGACCTGGCTGCTATTCAGTTTGACCGTTCCGGTACCACCCACATCGGTCGCTTCGTTATCAACCACAGCTTCATTCTGCCTGGTTTGATCGGCGTCAGCGTATCCTGTGTCTTTGGCTGGGTATTCGCCGCAATGTACGGTTTCCTGTAACCACACTTCGCGTGCCGTCCGCTTTGGTGCGGCACGCCACCGTTAAGACGCAGAGAATTTTTAAATTCCTGATAAAAATGAAAAGGCTGGAAGCAAATGTCAAAAGTTGAATTCACTTACCAGGCGGCTTTCCCATTGGGGGAAGACAAGACTGAGTACTACCTGCTGACGTCCGATCACGTCAGCGTCGGCGAGTTTGAAGGCGAGACAATCCTGAAAGTAGCTCCTGAAGCACTTACGCTACTGGCCCAGCAAGCCTTCCACGATGCCTCCTTCATGCTCCGCCCAGAACACCAACAGCAAGTCGCTTCAATTCTTCACGATCCCGAAGCCAGCGAAAACGATAAGTACGTTGCGCTGCAGTTCCTGAGAAACTCCGAAATCGCAGCCAAAGGCGTATTGCCCACCTGCCAGGACACTGGCACGGCCATTATCATGGGTAAAAAAGGCCAGCGCGTGTGGACCGGCGGCGGCGACGAAGCCGCGCTCTCCAGAGGCGTATTTAATACTTATATAGAAGATAACCTGCGCTACTCGCAAAACGCGGCGCTGGATATGTACAAAGAAGTGAATACCGGCACCAACCTGCCTGCGCAAATCGATTTGTACAGCGTGGACGGTGACGAATACAAATTCCTGTGCGTGGCCAAAGGCGGCGGTTCAGCCAATAAAACCTATCTGTATCAGGAAACCAAAGCGCTGCTCACTCCCGGCAAACTGAAAAACTTCCTGGTTGAGAAAATGCGCACGCTGGGTACCGCAGCTTGCCCGCCGTACCATATTGCATTCGTCATTGGCGGCACATCAGCGGAAAGCACCCTCAAAACGGTAAAACTGGCCAGTACGCACTACTACGACGCGCTGCCGACTGAAGGTAATGCTCACGGTCAGGCGTTCCGCGATCTGCAACTGGAACAGGAATTGCTGGAAGAAGCACAGAAACTCGGCCTCGGCGCCCAGTTTGGCGGGAAATACTTCGCGCACGACATCCGCGTGATCCGCCTGCCTCGCCACGGCGCATCCTGCCCGGTAGGTATGGGCGTTTCCTGCTCTGCGGACCGTAACATTAAAGCTAAAATTAACCGCGAAGGGATCTGGATCGAAAAACTGGAACATAATCCAGGTCAGTACATTCCAGAGTCTCTGCGCCAGGCTGGCGAAGGGGAAGTGGTTAAGGTAGACCTCAACCGCCCGATGAAAGAGATCCTCGCCCAACTTTCGCAGTACCCGGTTTCTACCCGCCTGTCACTGAGCGGCACGATTATTGTGGGTCGCGACATCGCCCACGCGAAGCTGAAAGAACGCATTGAGTCCGGCGAAGGTCTGCCGCAGTACGTGAAAGATCATCCGATCTACTACGCGGGCCCGGCAAAAACGCCAGCGGGTTATCCGTCCGGCTCTTTAGGCCCTACTACCGCGGGCCGTATGGACTCCTATGTTGACCTGCTGCAGTCACACGGCGGCAGCATGATCATGCTGGCAAAAGGTAACCGTAGCCAGCAGGTTACGGATGCTTGCCACAAACACGGCGGCTTCTACCTGGGCAGCATCGGCGGCCCGGCTGCCGTACTGGCGCAGCAGAGCATTAAGCATCTGGAATGCGTGGAATACCCGGAGCTGGGTATGGAAGCTATCTGGAAAATCGAAGTAGAAGATTTCCCGGCTTTCATCCTGGTCGATGACAAAGGCAACGATTTCTTCCAGCAAATCGTCAGCAAACAATGCGCTAACTGCGCGAAGTAACCTATTCGGCCCGGCACTGGACTGGCACTAAATTTTTTGGCGTCAGTCCAGCGATCCCCCCGGGCCACCTTAATCCCCCCATTTACTGGCGTTGAATTTTTGCCGCTCACAGGGAATAGTGGTCCTTTCCATTACGTGTGAATTCACCATGCTACGCACACTGAACCCCACAATCTTGCATACTGGCGCGCTGATTCTGGCGCTGATCCTTATCTACACCGGCATCAGCGCCGCGGAGAAAATCACCTGGCTGATGGAAGTCACGCCGGTCATTATTGTCGTGCCGCTGTTGCTGGTTACCGTAAAGCGGTACCCATTGACACCGCTGCTCTACACGCTGATTTTCTTGCACGCCATCATTTTGATGGTAGGGGGAATGTATACCTACGCCAAAGTCCCCATTGGCTTTCAGGTTCAGGAATGGCTGGATCTCAGTCGCAATCCCTATGACAAGCTGGGTCACTTCTTTCAGGGGCTGGTGCCAGCGCTGACGGCAAGAGAGATTTTAATACGCGGCAATAGTGTCCGGGGCCGCAAGATGCTGGCGTTTTTAGTCTGCTGCGTGGCGCTGGCGATCAGCGCCACCTATGAGCTGATTGAATGGTGGGCGGCGCTGGCGATGGGCCAGGGAGCGGATGATTTTCTCGGTACACAAGGCGACCCGTGGGATACCCAGTCAGATATGTTTTGTGCCCTGCTTGGCGCACTAACCACCGTGATTTTCCTGGCGTGCGTTCACGATAAGCAGCTGCGCCGTTACGGGTTAATCGCCGCCCGCTAAGCGAATACCTTGCCGGATGTCGCTGATGTGCATCCGGCCTGCGTGCTTGCCATTCAGCAATATCAGTATCAGCCAAAAAAATATTCCCCCTGTCGATAAACGGCGGTGAAAACCTGCCGCCAACGAAACTTAATTCATTGTTTAAAAAGAAATAAAATACAGATTCGCTTATTTTTCACCCGCTTTACAGCTCATTTTCTCAGGATAATACTTGCCTGCGTCACATTCATACGGTGTGTCTGCAATCATAAATTGCAACCTTTCCACAACCGGGCAAAAGATGATGAAAGTATTAATTGTTGAAAGTGAGTTTCTGCATCAGGACACCTGGGTCGGTAGCGCTGTCGAACGTCTGGCTGACGCATTAAGCCGCCAAAATGTTACCGTCATTAAGTCCACCTCATTCGACGATGGTTACGCAATCCTCGCCGCAAATGAAGCCATTGATTGCCTGATGTTCAGCTATCAAATGGAACAACAAGATGAGCACCTGAATGTCAGGCAATTGATCGGCAAGCTCCACGAGCGCCAGCAAAACGTTCCCGTTTTCCTGCTGGGCGATCGCGAAAAAGCCACCGCATCGTTGGATCGCGATCTGCTGGAGCTTGTCGATGAATTCGCCTGGATTCTGGAAGATACCGCTGACTTTATCGCCGGACGCGCCGTGGCGGCGATGACCCGCTACCGCCAGCAGCTTCTGCCGCCGCTATTCAGTGCGCTGATGAAATACGGCGACATCCATGAATATTCCTGGGCGGCGCCTGGCCACCAGGGCGGCGTTGGATTTACCAAAACCCCAGCCGGTCGCTTCTATCATGATTACTACGGTGAAAACTTATTCCGTACCGACATGGGTATCGAACGCACGTCCCTGGGCTCACTGCTGGATCATACTGGCGCATTTGGCGAGAGCGAAAAATATGCCGCCCGCGTGTTTGGCGCTGACCGCTCCTGGTCCGTTGTGGTCGGGACATCCGGCTCTAACCGCACCATCATGCAGGCTTGTATGACCGACAACGACGTTGTGGTGCTGGATCGTAACTGCCATAAATCAATTGAACAGGGGCTGATCCTTACCGGGGCAAAACCGGTATACATGGTGCCAAGCCGCAACCGTTACGGCATTATCGGGCCTATCTACCCGCAGGAAATGCAGCCTGAAACATTGCAGAAAAAAATCAGCGAAAGCCCACTGACAAAAAGCAAAGCAGGACAAAAACCGTCATACAGCGTCGTAACGAACTGTACCTATGACGGCGTTTGCTACAACGCAAAAGAGGCGCAGGACCTGCTCGCACAAACCAGCGATCGCATCCACTTCGATGAAGCCTGGTACGGCTATGCCCGTTTCAACCCGATTTATGCCGATCACTACGCGATGCGTGGCGCGCCTGGCGATCATAACGGCCCTACCGTATTTGCCACCCACTCAACCCACAAACTGCTGAACGCGCTCTCACAGGCCTCTTACATTCACGTCCGTGAAGGTCGTGGGGCCGTGAATTTCTCCCGCTTTAACCAGGCGTACATGATGCACGCCACCACCTCTCCGCTGTATGCCATCTGCGCATCAAACGACGTGGCGGTTTCGATGATGGACGGTAACAGCGGCCTGTCGCTCACCCAGGAAGTGATCGACGAAGCGGTCGATTTCCGTCAGGCGATGGCACGGTTATACAAAGAATTCACTGCCGAAGGCGACTGGTTCTTCAAACCGTGGAACAAAGAAGTGGTCACCGATCCGCAGACCGGTAAAACCTATGACTTTGCCGATGCGCCAACCCAACTCCTGGCCACCGACCAGAACTGCTGGGTAATGCGTCCGGGCGAATCCTGGCACGGGTTTAAAGACCTGCCGGATAACTGGAGCATGCTGGACCCGATCAAAGTTAGCATTCTGGCGCCGGGTATGGGCGACGATGGCGAACTGGAAGAGACCGGCGTTCCGGCTGCTCTGGTCACCGCCTGGCTTGGCCGCCACGGTATCGTGCCGACCCGTACCACCGACTTCCAGATTATGTTCCTGTTCTCAATGGGGATTACCCGTGGGAAATGGGGCACACTGATCAACACGTTGTGCTCTTTCAAACACCATTACGATGCCAATACTCCGCTGGCGCAGGTAATGCCTGAACTGGTTGAGGAACATCCTGACGCTTACGCCAACATGGGCATTCACGATCTGGGCGATACCATGTTCGCCTGGCTGAAAGAGAACAACCCAGGCAGCCGTCTCAATGCAGCCTACTCCGGCCTGCCAGTTGCTGAAATCACGCCGCGTGAAGCCTATAACGCGATCGTCAGCGATAACGTTGAGATGGTGGCCATTGAAAATCTGCCGGGTCGTATAGCAGCGAACTCCGTTATTCCTTACCCACCAGGAATTCCAATGCTGCTGTCCGGGGAAAACTTTGGCGACGCGAATAGCCCGCAGATTAGTTATCTACGTTCGTTGCAGTCCTGGGACCACCACTTCCCTGGATTTGAACATGAAACCGAAGGAACGGAAATTATTGACGGCGTGTATCACGTCATGTGCGTGAAAGCATAATGTCTTTTTTAGATAGTCCGATTTTGAAGGGTGACATGTCATGCTTGAGTAATTCCTGAGTATTGCTGCAAAACAATAACATTGTCATACCTTTTTTGCGCGGGACCACCCCGCGCTTTTTTTATACGAAAACGGTACGTTGCCACTAGCGTAAAAATTTATGTACATGGCAATTATCCTCACAGATATTGTAATTATTCAGAATAACGCTATTTTAACGCCTGTCTTCATTCATCATACCATTTCATTTACCGGTTATTTCTTGCCCAAGGGTGAGTTACGGTGCTTTATGTTTATATTTCTGGAGTTTGGGTATGAGGCTTTGCAGCAAAGAAGCTTGTGTTGTGGTATTAACGGAGAAGGATGTTTGGTTAAGGATTAACGGTAAAGAAGCTATCAGTTTAAAAGCTAACCATATGGCTCTGGTGGCATGCGATAATAATATTATCGATTTCTCATCACTTAATAACGCACTGGTCGTACATATTAGCCGCGATATCATTAAAGACTATCTGCGTTTTTTAAATAAAGACCTTTCACAGATCCCACTCTGGCAACGGAGTGCCAACCCAGTGATGACCGCCGTCTGTCTGACGCCGGATGTCTTCCGGGTGGCCGCCCAACATAGCGCAATGGAAACAGTGGACGAAGGTGAAAGAGAGCGTACGCGCTCGCTACTGTTCACGGTGTTGTCACGCTTTCTCGACAGCAAAAAGTTTATTTCTTTGCTCATGCATATGCTGCGTAGTCGCATCAGCGACAGCGTTTATCACATTATTGAGAGCGATATACATAAAGACTGGAATTTAAGCATGGTCGCCAGTTGCTTATGCCTGAGTCCCAGTTTGTTAAAGAAAAAGCTCAAAAGTGAAAATACAAGTTATAGCCAAATAATTACCACATGTCGCATGCGTTATGCCGTCAACCAACTACTGATGGACGGCAAAAATATTTCCCAGGTATCTCAACTCTGCGGATATAACAGCACCTCATACTTTATTTCCGTATTCAAAGAGTTCTATGGGATGACGCCGCTGCATTATGTTAGTCAACATCGGGAGCCATCCGCTGCCTGACTTTTCATCAGTCAGCGATAAGCCATAATAATATCAGCATTAGCGATACCCCAGTTCCGCATCATAAAATAGTCTTTTGAAGAGGTATGATAAGTCCGTCATTTATCCTTATCAGGAGTTAAAAAATATGTCGACGGATGCTGATGCTCACAAAGTGGGCTTAATCCCCGTCACCCTTATGGTGTCGGGGAATATTATGGGTTCCGGTGTATTCCTGCTGCCCGCAAACCTTGCGTCAACTGGCGGGATTGCAATCTACGGATGGTTGGTCACTATTATCGGTGCTCTGGCACTGTCGATGGTGTATGCAAAAATGTCGTCCTTAGACTCCAGTCCCGGTGGTTCTTATGCTTATGCCCGCCGCTGCTTCGGTCCTTTTTTAGGCTACCAGACTAACGTCCTGTACTGGCTGGCCTGCTGGATTGGTAACATCGCCATGGTGGTTATTGGCGTAGGTTACCTCAGCTACTTCTTCCCTATCTTAAAAGATCCGCTGGTTCTGACGCTGACCTGTGTCGTGGTGCTGTGGATCTTCGTATTGCTGAACATTGTCGGTCCGAAAATGATCACCCGTGTACAGGCCGTTGCAACGGTGTTGGCGCTGGTGCCGATTGTCGGGATTGCCGTCTTCGGCTGGTTCTGGTTCCGGGGTGAAACCTATATGGCGGCCTGGAACGTCAGCGGAATGAACACCTTCGGCGCAATTCAAAGCACCTTGAACGTGACCTTATGGTCATTTATCGGGGTGGAAAGCGCCTCCGTTGCGGCGGGCGTGGTTAAAAATCCCAAACGTAACGTGCCTATCGCCACTATTGGCGGGGTGCTAATTGCCGCCGTTTGCTACGTGCTCTCCACCACGGCGATTATGGGGATGATCCCTAACGCTGCGCTGCGCGTTTCGGCCTCACCGTTCGGTGACGCCGCAAGAATGGCGCTGGGTGATACCGCTGGGGCGATTGTCTCCTTCTGCGCCGCTGCCGGGTGTCTTGGTTCTCTGGGCGGATGGACGCTGCTGGCCGGGCAAACCGCCAAAGCGGCAGCCGACGACGGCCTGTTCCCACCGATTTTTGCCCGCGTGAATAAAGCCGGTACGCCGGTAGCCGGGTTAATCATCGTCGGTATCCTGATGACCATCTTCCAGTTCAGCAGCATGTCGCCGAACGCCGCAAAAGAGTTTGGTTTGGTTTCTTCGGTTTCGGTCATCTTTACGCTGGTGCCATACCTGTACACTTGCGCTGCGCTGCTGCTGCTCGGCCATGGTCACTTCGGCAAAGCGCGTCCGCTGTATCTGGCGGTCACCTTTATCGCCTTTGTCTACTGCATCTGGGCCGTTGTCGGTTCCGGCGCCAAAGAGGTGATGTGGTCGTTCGTCACGCTGATGATCATCACCGCGCTGTACGCACTTAACTACAACCGGATCCATAAAAACCCCTACCCATTAGATGCCCCGGTAAAAAATAGTTAACGAAAGCGGCCCTGGTGAATAGCCGCCATCCAACAAAAAGCCAATCTTAAGAACTTAAGGTTGGCTTAATTTTACTTTGAGAGGATTTGCGCCACTTAGTCGATGGAACCTCCTTAATGTTAAAGCACCTGTATAAAAGGCCTGCTCTCGGGCTAATCAGCTGGCTTCTGCTGATCTCATTTTATCTTGCGACCTTCCTGAACATTGCGTTCTACAAACAGGTGCTGCAAGACCTGCCTCTGGATTCCGTGCGCAACGTGCTGGTGTTTTTGTCGATGCCGGTCGTTGCTTTCAGCGTCATGAACATCGTACTGACGCTGGCCTCATTCCTGTGGCTTAATCGCCTGGTGGCGTGCATTTTCATTCTGGTTGGCGCATCGGCCCAATATTTCATCATGACCTACGGCATCATCATCGACCGCTCGATGATTGCCAATATGATGGACACCACGCCCGCCGAAACCTTTGCCCTTATGACGCCGCGCCTGGTGCTTACGCTTGGAATCAGCGGCATTCTGGCGGCGCTGATTGCCTGCTGGGTAAAAATCAAACCCATTACTCCGGCGCTGCGCAGCATACTGTTCCGTGGCGCCAATATACTGATCTCCGCACTGCTGATCGTGCTGGTCGCCGCGTTCTTCTATAAAGATTACGCCTCACTGTTTCGCAACAATAAAGAGCTGGTGAAATCCCTCAGTCCATCCAACAGCATTGTGGCGACCTCGTCCTGGTATTCTCACCAGAGGCTGGCCCACCTGCCGCTGGTGCGCATTGGCGAGGATGCCCATCGCAATCCGTTGATGTTGAAAGAAAAGCGTAAGAACCTGACGATTGTGGTGCTCGGCGAGACCTCCCGCGGCGATAACTTCTCGCTGTCCGGCTATTCGCGTCAGACCAACCCGCTGCTGGAAAAAGATGGTGTGGTCTATTTCCCGCGCACCACGTCCTGCGGAACGGCAACGGCGGTGTCCGTACCGTGCATGTTCTCCGATATGCCGCGCGCGCACTACGATGAAGAACTGGCGCAGCATCAGGAAGGCGTACTCGACATTATTCAGCGAGCGGGAATTAACGTGCTGTGGAACGATAACGACGGCGGCTGCAAAGGGGCATGCGACCGGGTGCCGCACCAGAATATGACTAAGCTGAACCTGACCGGGCAGTGTATTGACGGTGAATGCTACGATGAGGTGCTGTTCCACGGGCTGGAAGAGTACATTAATAATCTGCAAGGCGACGGCGTGATTGTGCTGCACACCATTGGCAGCCACGGCCCGACCTATTACAACCGCTATCCCGCGCAGTTCAAGAAATTTACGCCGACCTGCGACACCAACGAAATCCAGACCTGTTCACAGCAACAGTTGGTCAATACTTACGACAATACCATTCTGTACGTTGACTATATTGTTGATAAAGCAATCAATATACTGAAAGAACACCAGGATAATTTCACCACCAGCCTGGTCTATCTTTCCGATCACGGCGAATCCTTAGGGGAAAATGGCGTCTATTTGCACGGCCTGCCGTATTCGATCGCGCCAGATACGCAAAAACATGTGCCGATGCTACTGTGGCTTTCAGAGGATTATCAGCAACGCTATCAGGTCTCTCAGACATGTTTGCAAAAACGGGCAAGCTCAGAAGATTTCTCACAGGATAATCTGTTCTCAACCCTGCTGGGATTAACGGGCGTGCAAACACAGAAATATCAGGCGGCAGATGATATTCTGCAACCCTGCCGGGGAGGCTAAGCGAATGAAAATTCTGATTGTTGAAGACGATACGTTGTTATTACAGGGACTGATACTCGCCGCGCAAACGGAAGGCTATGCCTGCGACGGCGTATCAACGGCCCGGGCAGCGGAGCAGTGTCTGGAGAGCGGACATTACAGTCTGGTGGTTCTGGATCTGGGTTTACCGGATGAAGACGGTCTGCACTTCCTGAATCGGATCAGGCAGAAAAAGTACACCGTACCGGTGCTTATCCTCACCGCCCGCGATACGGTGAAAGACCGGGTCAGCGGGCTGGACGTTGGGGCCGATGACTATCTGGTCAAACCGTTCGCGCTGGAAGAACTGCACGCCCGTATCCGGGCGTTGCTGCGTCGTCATAACAATCAGGGTGAAAGTGAGTTAATTGTCAGTAACCTGACGCTGAATATCGGTCGTCGCCAGGTGTGGATGGACGGGCAAGAAATTATCTTAACGCCGAAAGAATACGCGCTCCTGTCGCGTCTGATGCTCAAAGCAGGCAGCCCGGTACACCGGGAAATTCTGTATAACGACATCTACAGTTGGGATAACGAACCGTCGACCAATACGCTGGAAGTCCACATCCACAATCTGCGCGATAAAGTGGGGAAATCACGCATCCGCACGGTCAGGGGATTTGGCTATATGCTGGTTGCCACTGAGGAAAGCTAAGTGAAGCTGCTGCAATATCTAAAACGACCTCTCCCTCTTCGCCAACGGTTAATACTGACGATTGGTCTTATTCTGCTGGTCTTTCAGCTCATTAGCACCTTCTGGTTGTGGCACGAAAGTACGGAGCAAATACAGTTATTCGAACAGGCGCTGCGCGATAACCGTAACAACGATCGTCACATCATGCATGAGATCCGCGAGGCCATCGCCAGCCTGATCGTCCCCGGTATCTTTATGGTCAGCCTGACGCTGCTGATTTGCTACCAGGCGGTGCGGCGCATAACCCGCCCGCTGGCAGATCTGCAAAAAGAGTTAGAAGCACGAGCGGCCGATAATCTGGCCCCCATCGAAGTTCACAGTTCAACCGTTGAGATCCAGGCGGTCGTCTCCGCGCTCAACGAGCTGGTGACGCGACTGACCACCACTATCGAAAACGAACGCTTATTTACCGCCGATGTCGCCCACGAACTGCGCACGCCGCTGTCAGGCGTTCGCCTGCACCTGGAATTGCTGTCAAAAGTCCATAAGGTTGACGTGACGCCGTTAATTGGCCGTCTTGATCAAATGATGGACAGCGTGTCGCAACTGCTGCAACTTGCCCGCGTCGGACAGTCGTTTTCGGCCGGAAGCTACCAGCACGTCAAACTGCTGGAAGACGTTATTCTGCCTTCTTATGACGAACTCAGCACCATGCTGGAGCAGCGCCAGCAGACGCTGCTCCTACCGCAAAGCGCGGCGGACGTTGTGGTACGTGGTGATGCTACGCTGTTGCGGATGCTGCTGCGAAATCTGGTGGAGAACGCGCACCGTTACAGCCCGGAAGGCACTCATATTACGATTAGCCTGAATACCGGGCAGAACGCCGTCATCGCCGTCGAAGATGAAGGGCCAGGCATTGATGAAAGTAAATGCGGGGAGTTGAGCAAAGCGTTTGTGCGTATGGACAGCCGTTTTGGCGGGATTGGGCTGGGGCTGAGCATTGTCAGTCGTATCACCCAGTTACATCAGGGGCATTTCTATTTGCAAAATCGCCAGGGCACCACCGGCACTCGCGCCTGGGTGGAATTAGCGAAAGATCAGTAAGAACTCACCCAAACGTACAAAAAGCTGCTGACGATCAGCACGCTGCACACGGTGGTCAAACTTTCATAAATGCGGGTTTTCATGACACTCTCCTCCGATACGTTGGAGGAGAGTTTGCCTGAAGGATATTAAGCCAACCTTAAGTCGCGGTGATAGCTCAACATAATGCGCCGGATGGCGGCTGACGCCTTATCCGGCCTACAGAGTACAACGCTGCGCGCCATCAGATTACTCATCAATACGCGGGTGCTGCTGCACCAGGCGCGAACGCTTAAGCTGCAGCTCCGCAATTTCCTGATCGATATCTTCGATTTTATGCTCGATGTTATCGTAGTGCTCACCCAGGATCTCTTTCGCTTCCTGAATATCCGAAGCGGCAGGCGTCGCCCCTTTCAGCGGTTTATTCGCGGTCTCTTTCATGGTGATACCGGTAATTAAACCAACCACCGCAATCACCATCAGGTAGTAAGCAGGCATCATCAGATTCTGCGAACTTTCCACCAGCCAGGCAGCCAGGGTCGGCGTCAGACCCGCAACCAGGACCGAGATATTAAACGCGGCGGCCAACGCGCTATAACGAATATGCGTCGGGAACATTGCCGGTAACGTTGACGCCATCACCCCGGTAAAGCAGTTGAGAATCACCGCCAGCATCAGCAACCCGGCAAAAATCAGCCCGATGACATTACTGTTAATCAGGATAAACGCCGGAATGGCCAGCACAAACAGCGCAATACTGCCCATAATCACAAACGGGCGACGACCGAAGCGGTCGCTGAGCAGCCCCATCACCGGCTGCACAAACAGCATACCAATCATAATGGCGATAATAATCAACACGCCGTGGTCTTCAGAGTAATGCAGGTTATGCGACAGGTAGCTCGGCATATAGGTGAGCAGCATGTAATAGGTGACGTTGGTGGCGATCACCAGACCGATACATGCCAGCAGGCTGCGCCAGTGTTTGGTCGCAATCTCTTTAAACGAAACCTTCGGACCTTCCTGCAGACCCTGACGATCGCCCTGCTCCAGTTTATCCACGTGCTGCTGGAACGCCGGCGTCTCTTCCAGCGCATGACGCAGGTACAGGCCTATCAGCCCTAACGGCAGTGCCAGGAAGAACGGAATACGCCAACCCCACTCAAGGAAGTTTTCTTCGCCAACGATAGTTGAGATCAGGACCACCACGCCCGCACCCAGCACAAACCCGGCGATTGAGCCGAAGTCCAGCCAACTGCCCATAAATCCGCGCTTACGATCAGGCGAGTATTCTGCGACAAATATCGATGCCCCGGTGTACTCTCCGCCAACCGAGAACCCCTGCGCCATCTTACACAGCAACAGCAGAATCGGCGCCCAGATACCAATCGATGCATACGAGGGAATAAGGCCGATACAGAAGGTACTTATCGACATAATCACGATGGTGATAGCAAGGATCTTCTGACGACCGTATTTATCGCCGAGCATACCGAAGAACAATCCGCCAAGCGGTCGAATCAGAAAGGGAACTGAGAAAGTGGCGAGTGCGGCAACCATCTGCACGCTGGGGTCAGCCCCCGGGAAGAACACTTTACCTAATGCGTAAGCAACAAACCCATAAACACCAAAATCAAACCACTCCATCGCATTACCTAACGACGCTGCGGTAATGGCTTTTCGCAATTTTCCGTCATCAATGATGGTGACGTCGCGTAGCGTAATTGGTTTTATTTTTTTCCTTTTTAGCATACCAGTCCTCTTAGACTTAGCCCTGTCGCGCACGGTTCGACGCTCCTAACGCAACATGCGCTAAGGTCATCGCCGAGCGGGGAATGCACAGACGCAATCCCTGTAACAAGCGTAGCAGGTTTACTTACACTGGCTGGAAACGAGCAGTACAACCGAACCTGTTGACGCCTGATTGGGCGGTTAATGACCTCTTTACCCTAACAGTGTTTAAATTTGTGATCAACTTCACACATAGTTTTTCATTTCGTCAACCTGCGTAAATAAGGTCATTCTGCGTCAGCTTTTTTCCATGTGATGCTTGCGTTTTATTGGCAATTAAATACAAAAAGAAATCGCTTTGCCGAACAAACAATCACAGTCGTCATTATTATTCTGCTAGCAGAATAATCACCTAATCTCTTCACAAAAAGATCACAGCTTTTTTAATAATCAGAGCGCTTAAGAACTTTTGCTCAGAATATGTGATGAAGATAACTAAAACATCGTTTTATTTTGATTGAATCAACGTTCCCATGAATGCAAACTATTTCCAGACGCAATATCCCTGGGAGCAGCAACATGCTCAACGTATGCCGCGTTAGCTTTTATAAAACAAAGAGATAGCTGTTTTCTTTGTAAAGAAACACAAGTAACCATTTGAATTTATTAATTTTAATTTCTTGCGTGTGTAATACCTGCGACAAGATATGAGGACGTTTATGAAAATTAAAGCCACGATTGAACGCATCCCCGGCGGAATGATGTTGATTCCATTGTTATTAGGCGCAGTGTTAAATACGTTAGCTCCCGATACCGGTGCGTATTTCGGTTCGTTTACAAAAGGAATGATCAGCGGAACGGTACCTATTCTGGCAGTGTGGTTCTTTTGTATCGGCGCATCTATTGATTTACGGGCAACCGGTACGGTATTACGCAAGTCCGGTACGCTGGTCATCACCAAAATAGCCGTGGCGTGGGTAGTGGCAATGATTGCGGCATCATTTATTCCTGATACCGGTATTCAAACCGGGTTCTTTGCCGGCCTTTCCGTACTGGCAATTGTTTCCGCGATGGATATGACCAACGGTGGTTTGTACGCCAGCCTGATGAACCAGTATGGAACTAAAGAAGAGTCCGGCGCGTTTGTATTGATGTCTCTGGAATCCGGTCCGTTGATGACCATGGTGATCCTCGGCTCCGCGGGTCTGGCCTCCTTCGAGCCACACCATTTCGTCGGCGCGGTATTACCGTTTCTGATTGGCTTTGCCCTGGGTAACCTGGATCACGATCTGCGCGCCTTCTTCAGCAAAGCCACGCCGGTACTGATTCCGTTCTTTGGCTTTGCGCTGGGCAACACCATTAACCTGAGCGTCATCGTTGATACCGGTCTGTTAGGGATTGTGCTGGGTGTCGCGGTTATCGTTATCACCGGTATCCCGCTGATTATTGCTGACCGCGTTATCGGCGGTGGGAACGGTACGGCGGGCGTGGCAGCCTCTTCCGCAGCAGGCGCTGCGGTGGCAAACCCGGTGATTATCGCCCAGATTAACCCGGCATTTGAACCGGTTGCCGCATCCGCCACGGCGCTGGTTGCCGCCAGCGTGATTGTCACCGCCATTCTGGTGCCGATTATCACCGCGCTGTATGCCAAACGCTTTAATAAAAACCCGGTCGCCACTGAGACGGTAGCCGCCCAGGCAGACTCTCTGCACCACTAAGCCTGCCTTAGCTTCACTGACCGTCCCTGCTCAATTGATGAGTGGGGACGGTGCAAAAATCTCCTCAACCATCGCATCGACCAGCCGCTTTGCCGAACACAATCTCGGCATCCCCAACGCCACATTTTGCCAGCGCTGCGTCACGGACCAGCTCACCGGATGGCGCTGCGCATCGCACCAGTCGCCTAACCAGCTCAACATGTCGTTATGCTCGCCCGAGCCGCCGACCGTCGGCGAGTTGAGCCAATGATGATAATAATGACGCATAGCGGGCGCCGCATTCACGCTGTCTGCCAGCGTCTGCGCAGCCATGACGCGCAGGTTGTCCTTCAGCATTGAAACCACATCGGCATTCGCTAACCGGCAGGCATCACCGAAGGCTCCCCAGCGCAGTTCCTCCAGCGCGACAAAACAGCGCCCAGGTAACGACCAGCCGTCATACGCGCCGGCCCGCCAACGGGTAAAAATTTGCTCGCTGTGTTCGCCCGCCTGAACCGTCAGGCCGCGTTGCGTCAATGCTTTCTCTTTATAGGCGCCGCGTTGGGTAAACCCGTCCGCGAGCGAACGTATCTGCTGCATGAGACCGGGGGTAGATAACCCGCGCGGATGTTCAGTCTGTTGCAAAGACATCAGCCGTTCGGCGATCCGCACCAGCGCCAGATGTCCCGGGTCGATCATACCCACCAGCTTCTCCATTAGCTTCAGACGTATCACCAGATGCTCGCTGGATACTCCCGCCATCACCCACGCACGCAGTTGCGTCTGGGATAGCACCTCCTGCGTCAGACGCGCGCGCAGCCGCTGCTGCTGCAGAAAACCGCCGGAACGTTTGGGCTCATCTCCCTGAACCAGATCGACCATAAACTTCGGGTAGACGCACTCCAGCGTCCGCCCGGGGCCTTCCAGTAACACGTTAGTCATGTGTGCTCAGTTGCAAAAAGGGTGTTGATATCGTCACGCAGCAAGCGGGAATCTTCATAAAGCCATGCCGCCGTCGTAATACGATGCTGCAATTGTTCATTCAACGCATTTACCGCAGACTCATTTTGCTGGCGCAGAGTCAGGCTCTCACGCAGGCTCGCCTGCAATTGCGCCAGGTTCAGCGAAAAATCCGCAAAAAACGTGGCCATGCCCGCCGTAACGGAAATATCGACCTGCGCAACTAAAGCTTTACGAATTTGTTGGCAAAACTGGGTAACGTAGTGCACAAGATTCTTATGCAGCGCGCCCATATCAATGAGATAACGCGTTTTTGTCGCGACGTAATCATTCCATCCCCAGTTGGGCTGATTCAGCCAACGGGAGAAGGTATCACGCACCACACCGCCAGTAGATGACGCATTTTCCGCCGGAATATCCTGCTCAATGGCCTCGTTAAACAACTGGCGGGTGTTGAAGTTAAACATCGCCGCATGAAACGCCGGAAAACGGATCCGCGCGCGAAATCCGGCATGATTCAGTTCCTCTTTCACCCGGAGTTCAATGGGGCGCATAGCGTCATTGAGCGCCCGGGACAGCGTCGACTCAAGCTGTTCAAAACGCAGCGCTAAATCCCGGCTAATACTCTCCTGCGCCGCCAGCAATACCCCTTCACAGGCCGATCGCATTTTATCTAAGACGATTTTTGCCTGCCCTTCATCATGCAGCACCAGCATTTCTCCCGCCATTTCAGCTGACGCAACGGCCGCTCCCGGGCCTGGCTGTGACATCATCAGAACGTTTTCTTTGACAAAAAACGTGTTAATACCGCACAGAATCTCAGCCTGCTGCTCATTGAGATAGGCCCCGGCAGACGCCAGCGCCAGTTCCACCTCATGGTTAACTTCATCGCTCACCCGCCCCTGACTCACCTGTAACTGCCGCATGTCCTCTTCAATATGCGTAATGTTCAGCCGCAGCTTTTCATAGGCAACCGTTAACCCGTGGGCGCGAAACTCCAGATATTCATGCGCGCTTTGCGCGTAGTTCAATAACTTATGCGACGCTGAGCGTAACGCATACAGCGAAGCATTGGCGTAAGCGGCATGAATCACTTTCTGAATCGGCTGTTCAAACAGCGAATCCTCCCACAAGAGATCGGCAGCATGGCGGATATGCTCCGTATCCTCAAGGTCGGTGGTGCGCCAGCGTCTGCCAAGCGCCGCTTCGGCAAAGTCCTGTACCCAGCGTTGCGTCTGATGATCCGGCAACCGCCCGCGGGTGGTTAGCTCATGACGCGCTCTGTTCGCCAGATACCCCCACATCGACGAGACCGGATAGATCCTCTCCGGGGCAATGCCGCCCTGCATCAGCGTGCCGGAGATCAACGCCCGCACCTGCTCTTCATCGTCGCTGTTGCGATCTTTCTGATCGAATTTGTTGACCAGCGCATACAGCGGCACTGATTTTCCGACCGCCATAATCGCCCGGCGCACTTCCTCATCAGAAATCGACTTCAGTTGGGTATAATCCATCACAGCCAGTACCGCAGAAGCTCGCGCCAGCTGTTCATTGAGCATTTTTTGTAAGTGCGGTTGTCCGGCCTCGTTCGGCCCCGGCGTATCCAGCAGCGTTAATTGTCCCGGATGGCTTGCCTGTCCAGCTAAATGGACAAATTCAACCTCAATTACCGGAATATGTTCAATCGCGGCATACGCAGCAAACGGAAAATCAACCTCCAGTGCTTTTGACAGGCGTACCAGATCATTCAAACTCTTGAGACAATGGAAGATAGGCTGGGCGCCCAGATAATACCGCTCAAACGCCACGCCGTTTTCAATGTGCTGCAGCAGGATGTTCATATCCTTATCTATTTCCAGCGTCTGCGTAAGACGCAGGCGATCGCATTCCCGCATGCGCTGCTGCAAAACCTTCATTAAGGCGTCGATCGGCGCGACATGCGAAAAATGCAGCACCGGCTCTTTCTGTCCCGGCGTATGGCGGATAAGCGTCGGTAACGCCGTCATGGGGCGATTACGATTAGGTAAAACTTCGGTTCCGACAATCGCGTTAATTGTCGTCGACTTTCCCGCTTTCATGGTGCCGACAATGGCCAGAACCATTTCCAGACGTGTAATCTTGCGCAGCTCATTATTGAGCGTCGCTTGTTGGGCACCCATGCCACGAGTGCTGAAATGCAGGGGCTGTACCGGCTGTTTGCTATGCTCTCCTTGTTTTAGCGCGACATCATCCAACGACGCCATGGGCAATTTTTGTAATTGCCTGAGATGGTCAAGAGAGAGCATCAGCAAGCGTTCAGCTTCCTGACTTAATTCATATATTGTCTGTGTGTGCATGGAAAATTTTTCCTTAACGCAAATAGCATTGCTTTTATTTAGCCCGATCGTTTTATTTATAGATTTTCGGCTTTTATAATTACGTGTGGAAATAATTAAAATCGAAACAACTAATTGATATTATTAAAAATAAAGTTGGCAGATAACCGCTGTTCCAATGCCTCTCACTTATGTAATAAGTAAGAAAGATACACAGCGTAGTTCAGTTTTAAAAAATACCTGCTGAATTCCCCTACTAAAATTAAGGGGGTATAGGATATTCAGCCACCAAGATTTAGACGCCCGCAGGCGATGTAACCTATGAATATCAGATATTTCGCCTCACCTTATCTTAAATAACTTAGCGTAGCAATTTCCCTTAAAAAATATTCCGCCATACTTCATTAATGTGAAAGCACAGGATCTTTACAGCAGATCATTTTGCTTTATCGCACAGTAGTCCCGACAAAAGCAGGGATTTTATGTATAATTGCGGCCTTTTTCGGCAATCTGCCATTTTTTGGGCGCATTTGCCCCTGCTGACTTTTGAGGAAATCCACATGTCATTACCACACTGCCCACAATGCAACTCCGAATACACTTACGAAGATAACGGCATGTTCATCTGCCCGGAATGCGCTCACGAATGGAACGATGCTGAACCGGCTCAGGACAGCGACGAATTGATCGTTAAAGATGCCAACGGCAACCTGCTGGCCGACGGCGACAGCGTTACCGTAGTGAAAGACCTGAAGGTAAAAGGTAGCTCTTCAATGCTGAAGATCGGTACCAAAGTTAAAAACATTCGTCTGGTGGAAGGCGACCACAACATCGATTGCAAAATCGATGGTTTTGGCCCAATGAAGCTGAAATCAGAGTTTGTGAAAAAGAACTGATTTTGCCAGGCCGGATTAGGCGGTTACGCCGCCATCCGGCATTTATTGCCCCCCTGGCGCGCAGCGTACGAAAACAGAACTACACTTAACTGGCTTCTCTTATTTTGAGGTTAAGATTATGCCGTTAAGTCCCTACATCTCCTTTGCAGGCAACTGCGCTGACGCTATCGCCTACTACCAAAAAACACTAGGCGCCGAGCTGCTCTACAAAATCAACTTCGGTGAAATGCCCAAACCGGCGCAGGACAGCGAAGAGGGCTGCCCTTCAGGAATGACCTTCCCCGATACCGCCATCGCCCACGCCAATCTGCGCGTCGCGGGCAGTGACATCATGATGAGCGATGCCGCCGCTACGGGGAAAGCCCACTACTCTGGCTTCACGCTGGTTCTTGATACGCAAAACGTCGACGAAGGCAAACGCTGGTTTGATAACCTCGCGGCAAACGGAAACATCGAAATGGACTGGCAGGAAACCTTCTGGGCCCACGGCTTCGGTAAAGTGAGCGACCAGTATGGCGTACCGTGGATGATCAACGTCGTCAAACAGCAGCAGCCTACAGAGTAAACGAACGGGGGGCTCGCCCTCCCGGACTGTCATCAAATATTGCTCAACTCTTCATCGCCGAGTAACCATCCCTTAACGAAAACGTCACATTAATCCGCCACGATGGGGCCACTTTTTTAGGGAGGCCGCATCATGCAAACGATTATTCGCGTCGAAAAACTCTCCAGGTCCTTCAATCAGCATCAGGCGCTCAATGCGGTTGATCTGAATATCTGTGCCGGTGAGATGGTGGCTCTGCTTGGGCCGTCCGGCTCCGGCAAATCCACCCTTTTACGTCATTTAAGCGGTTTGATCGTGGGTGACAAATCGCCAGGCAGCCGCGTCGAGCTGCTGGGCCGTACCGTTCAGCATGAAGGTCGGCTGGCGCGCGATATCCGCAAAAGCCGCGCCCACACCGGCTATATCTTCCAGCAGTTCAATCTGGTGAACCGTCTGACGGTGCTGGAGAACGTCCTGATTGGCGCGCTCGGCAGCACCCCGTTCTGGCGCACCTGTTTTAGCTGGTTCAGCCAGGAGCAGAAACAGCGCGCATTACAGGCGCTGACCCGCGTTGGCATGGCGCACTTTGCGTATCAGCGCGTTTCCACGCTTTCGGGCGGGCAACAGCAGCGTGTCGCTATCGCCCGGGCGCTGATGCAGCAGGCCAAAGTGATCCTGGCCGACGAGCCGATTGCCTCGCTGGATCCGGAATCCGCACGCATCGTGATGGACACCCTGCGCGACATTAACCAGACCGACGGCATCACCGTGGTCGTCACGCTGCATCAGGTGGATTACGCCCTGCGCTATTGCGAACGCATCGTCGCGCTGCGCCAGGGCAACGTCTTCTTTGATGGCAGCAGCCAGCATTTTGATAACGATCGATTTGACCATCTCTACCGCAGCATGAACCGCGTCGAACAGAACGCGCAGGCTGCCTGACATCCCCACAATGAGGAATGGAAATGAGTTATAGAACAATTGCCGCGCTGGCCTTCACCAGCATGTTTAGTCTCAGCACCCTGCTCAGCCCGGTCCATGCCGAGGAACAAGAAAAAGCGCTGAACTTTGGCATTATTTCGACCGAATCACAGCAAAACCTGAAGCCGCAGTGGGAACCGTTCCTGAAGGACATGGAAAAGTCACTGGGCGTGAAGGTGAACGCCTTCTTCGCCCCGGACTATGCCGGGATCATCCAGGGAATGCGCTTTAACAAAGTTGATATCGCCTGGTACGGCAACCTCTCGGCAATGGAAGCGGTGGATCGCGCGAACGGACAAGTGTTTGCCCAGACCGTCGCCGCCGACGGATCCCCAGGGTACTGGAGCGTATTGATCGTTAACAAAGACAGCCCGATCAACAACCTGAACGATCTGATCGCCAAACGTAAGGCTCTGACCTTCGGCAATGGCGATCCCAACTCCACGTCAGGCTTCCTCGTCCCCGGTTATTACGTCTTCGCCAAAAACAACATCTCCGCCAGCGACTTCAAACGTACCGTTAACGCCGGACACGAAACCAACGCGCTGGCCGTCGCCAACAAACAGGTCGATGTCGCCACCAACAATACCGAAAACCTCGACAAGCTGGAAACTTCCGCGCCGGAAAAACTGAAAGAGCTGAAGGTTATCTGGAAGTCACCGCTGATCCCGGGCGATCCGATCGTCTGGCGCAAAAACCTCTCCGAAACCACCAAGGACAAGGTGTACGACTTCTTTATGAACTACGGCAAAACGCCGGAACAGAAAACGGTACTGGAACGCCTGGGCTGGGCACCGTTCCGTGCCTCCAGCGACCTGCAGCTGGTACCGATTCGCCAACTGGCGCTGTTTAAAGAGATGCAGGGCGTGAAGGACAACAAAGGGCTGAACGAGGAAGAGAAAACCAGCAAAACCTCAGCGCTGAAAGCGCAGCTCGACGACCTTGACCGTCTGACCGCCGCACTGGGCGCTATGACCAGCGTCACCAAAGCGGTGCAGTGATTTGTAGACCGGATTGTAGGCCGGATAAGCGCAGCGCCATCCGGCAAAGGCGTGAATGCCGGATGGCGACGTAAAAGCGTCTTATCCGGCCTACAACGCAAACACACGTGCCAACGGAGCTAAACATGCAAACCATCACCGTCGCCCCGCCCAAACGTAGCTGGTTCTCGCTGCTGAGCTGGGCCATCCTTCTCGCCGTGCTGGTGGTCTCGTGGAAAGGTGCCGAAATGGCCCCGCTCACGCTGATCCAGGATTCCGGCAATATGGCGACCTTCGCCGCCGACTTCTTCCCGCCGGACTTCAGCCAGTGGCAGGACTATCTCGGTGAAATGGCCGTCACCCTGCAAATCGCCGTCTGGGGTACCGCCCTCGCCGTGGTGCTGTCGATTCCTTTCGGCCTGATGTGCGCCGATAACCTCGTGCCGTGGTGGATTTACCAGCCAATGCGTCGCCTGATGGACGCCTGCCGCGCCATCAACGAAATGGTCTTCGCCATGCTGTTCGTGGTCGCCGTTGGTTTAGGGCCATTCGCCGGGGTGATGGCGTTGTTTATCCACACCACCGGGGTGCTCTCCAAGCTGCTTTCCGAAGCGGTAGAAGCCATTGAACCGGGTCCGGTAGAAGGCATTCGCGCCACCGGGGCCAACAAACTTGAAGAGATTCTGTACGGCGTACTGCCCCAGGTGATGCCGCTGCTGATCTCCTACTCGCTGTATCGCTTTGAATCCAACGTTCGCTCGGCCACGGTGGTCGGCATGGTGGGCGCGGGCGGTATCGGCGTGACCTTATGGGAGGCGATTCGCGGCTTTCAGTTCCAGCAAACCTGCGCCCTGATGGTGTTAATCATCGTCACCGTCAGCCTGCTGGATTTCCTCTCCCAGCGTTTGCGTAAGCACTTTATCTGATTAGCGAGGCATTGATTGCTATGCACTTGTCTACACATCCGACCAGTTATCCGACGCGTTATCAGGAAATTGCCGCGAGACTTGAGCAGGAGCTTCGTCAACATTATCGCTGCGGCGACTATCTGCCCGCCGAGCATCAGCTTGCCGCGCGCTATGAAGTCAACCGCCACACGCTGCGCCGCGCCATTGACCAGCTGGTTGAGCGCGGTTGGGTACAGCGCCGTCAGGGCGTCGGCGTGCTGGTGCTGATGCGCCCGTTCGATTACCCGCTCAATGCCCAAGCGCGTTTCAGTCAGAACCTACTGGACCAGGGCAGCCACCCCACCAGCGAAAAACTGCTGGCGGTGCTGCGCCCGGCCTCCAGCCACATTGCCGACGCGCTCAGCATTAACGAAGGCGATAACGTGATTCACCTGCGCACCCTGCGCCGGGTGAACGGCATCGCCTTGTGCCAGATCGACCACTATTTTTCCGACCTCACGCTGTGGCCGCTGCTGCAGGGCTTTACCAGCGGCTCCCTGCATGACTACCTGCGCGAACAGTCCGGTCTGACGCTCCTGCGCACACAAACGCGCATCAGCGCCCGCCGTGCGCAAGCCAAAGAGAGCAAGGTGCTGGAAATTCCCAATATGGCGCCGCTGCTGTGCGTGCGCACTCTGAACCACCGTGAAGGCGAAGAACAGGCGGTGGAATACTCCGTCAGCCTGACCCGCGCCGACATGATCGAATTCACTATGGAGCACTGAATGCATTTCGATACCGCCACTCGCCAGCGCTGGATGCGCGCGCTGGCTTACAGCAATGCCGATGCGCTGAACGCCCGCATCAACGCGCTCAAACTGACGCCGGACTATGAACTTATCCGCGCGCCGGAAAGCGGACTGATGCAGATCCAGGCCCGTATGGGCGGCACCGGCAATCGCTTCTTTGCCGGTGACACTACGCTTACCCGCGCGGTGATACGCCTGAAGAGCGGCACGCTGGGTTACAGCTACCTGCTGGGGCGCAACAAACACCATGCCGAACAGTGCGCGGTAATTGACGCGCTGCTACAGGAACAAACGCATTTCCAGAACCTAATGGAAACCTTAATCGCCCCGCTGGAAGCGGAACGCGATGCGCTGATTAGCGCACGCCGTGCCGAAGTCAACGCCAGCCGGGTCGACTTCTTCACGCTGGTACGCGGAGATAACGCATGACCTTACAAACCGCTTTTAACTTACCCGTTCAGGACGCGCAGCAGAGCTTTCGTCGCCTGCTGAAGGCCATGAGCGAGCCGGGCGCGATCGTCGCGCTGCATCAACTGAAACACGGCTGGCAGCCGCTGAGCGTGGCGACCACCAGCGTGCTGCTGACGCTGGTTGACGGCGACACGCCGGTCTGGCTGACGCCGTCGATGGATAACGACATTGCCCGCCAGAACCTGCGTTTTCACACCAATGCGCCGCTGGTGGATCGGCCGCAGCTGGCGGCCTTTGCCGTCGCCGATGAACGCATCAGCAGCGAACAGCTTAACGCCCTGTCCACCGGTTCCGCCGTCGCGCCAGAGACCAGCGCCACGCTGATTGTACAAGTCACAGGCTTAAGCGGCGGGCGCATGCTGCGCCTGACCGGAGCAGGTATCGCCGAAGAACGGATGATCGCGCCGCAGCTGCCGGAATGCCTGATCCACGAACTCACCGAACGGCCGCATCCGTTCCCGCTGGGGGTCGACCTGATCCTCACCTGCGGCGAACGTCTGCTGGCTATTCCGCGAACCACCCATGTGGAGGTGTGCTGATGTACGTCGCCGTCAAAGGGGGCGAAAAGGCGATAGCCAACGCCCACGCCCTGCAGGAAAACCGACGCCGGGGCGATGAGTCCATTGCCGAACTGAGCGTCGCGCAAATCGAACAGCAGATGAACCTGGCCGTCGACCGGGTAATGACCGAAGGCGGCATCGCCGACCGCGAACTGGCGGCGCTGGCGCTAAAGCAGGCCAGCGGCGATAACGTCGAAGCCATCTTTTTGCTGCGCGCCTACCGCACGACGCTGGCAAAGGTGGCGGTCAGCGAGCCGGTAAACAGCGCCGAAATGCGCCTTGAGCGCCGAATCTCCGCGGTCTACAAGGACATTCCCGGCGGTCAGCTGTTAGGTCCTACCTACGACTACACCCACCGCCTGCTGGATTTTACCCTGTTGGCGAATGGCGAAACGCCGCCGCTGCGCTGCGCGGATAACACGCAGGATGCCTCCCCGCACGTCTTTTCCCTGCTGGCCAACCAGGGGCTGGCAAAACGCGAAGAAGATAACGGCGACGCGCCCGACGATATCACCCGCACGCCGCCGGTTTACCCGTGTTCACGCGCCTCGCGCCTGCAACAGTTGATGCGCGGTGACGAAGGCTATCTGCTGGCGCTGGCCTACTCCACCCAGCGCGGATACGGGCGTAATCACCCGTTTGCCGCCGAGATCCGCAGCGGCTACGTAGCGCTGGAAACGGTACCGGAAGAGTTGGGATTTGCGGTGAACGTCGGCGAACTGCTGATAACCGAATGTGAAATGGTCAACGGCTTTGTCGCGCCAGAGAACGAATCTCCCCATTTCACCCGCGGCTACGGGCTGGTGTTCGGCATGAGCGAACGTAAAGCGATGGCGATGGCGCTGGTGGACCGCGCCCTACAGGCAGCCGACTACGATGAAACGGTCACGGGACCGGCGCAGGACGAAGAGTTCGTGCTGGCGCATGCGGATAACGTCGAGGCGGCGGGTTTTGTATCGCACCTCAAGCTCCCCCATTACGTCGATTTCCAGGCCGAGCTGGAACTGCTCAAACGCCTGCAACAGGAGGCCGCCCGTGACCGCTAACCTCTCCGGCTACAATTTTGCGTATCTTGATGAACAGACCAAACGCATGATCCGCCGCGCCATTCTGAAAGCGGTGGCCATCCCCGGTTACCAGGTCCCGTTCGGCGGACGTGAAATGCCGATGCCCTACGGCTGGGGAACCGGCGGTATTCAGCTCACCGCCAGCGTGATTGGCGAGCCGGACGTGCTGAAGGTGATTGACCAGGGCGCGGACGACACCACCAACGCCGTGTCGATCCGCAATTTCTTCAAACGCGTGACGGGCGTGGCGACGACGGAACGTACCGAAGAGGCCACGCTGATCCAGACCCGCCACCGCATCCCGGAGACGCCGCTGGTGGAAGATCAGATAATCATCTTCCAGGTGCCGATCCCCGAACCGCTACGCTTTATCGAACCGCGCGAAACGGAGACCCGCACCATGCACGCGCTGGAGGAGTACGGCATCATGCAGGTGAAACTGTATGAAGATATCGCCCGCTTCGGCCACATCGCCACCACTTACGCTTATCCGGTGAAGGTCAACGACCGCTACGTCATGGACCCGTCGCCCATCCCGAAATTCGACAACCCGAAGATGGACATGATGCCCGCCCTGCAGCTGTTCGGCGCCGGGCGCGAAAAGCGTATCTATGCCGTTCCGCCGTATACGCGGGTGGAAAGCCTCGATTTCGACGATCATCCGTTTACCGTGCAGAGCTGGGATGAGCCTTGCGCCATCTGCGGCTCCACCCACAGCTATCTCGACGAAGTGGTGCTCGATGACAGCGGCAAACGCATGTTTGTCTGCTCCGACACCGACTACTGCCGCCAACAGAGCGAGGCCCTCAGCAAATGACGCAACCGCTGCTTTCAGTCAACAACCTGACTCATCTCTACGCGCCGGGCAAAGGCTTCAGCGATGTCTCTTTTGACCTGTGGCCTGGCGAAGTGCTGGGCATCGTCGGCGAGTCCGGCTCTGGCAAAACCACGCTGCTGAAGTCGATCTCTTCACGACTCACGCCGCAGAGCGGTGAGATTTTGTATCAGGATCGTTCGCTGTACGGCATGAACGAGGCCGACCGCCGCCGTCTGCTGCGCACCGAATGGGGCGTGGTGCATCAGCATCCCATGGACGGCCTGCGCCGCCAGGTTTCGGCAGGCGGCAATATCGGCGAACGCCTGATGGCCACCGGCGCGCGCCACTACGGCGACATCCGCGCCACCGCGCAGCGCTGGCTGGAGGAAGTGGAAATCCCTGCCTCGCGTATCGACGACCTGCCGACCACCTTCTCCGGCGGCATGCAGCAGCGCCTGCAGATCGCCCGCAACCTCGTCACCCATCCCAAACTGGTGTTTATGGACGAACCCACCGGGGGGCTGGACGTGTCGGTACAGGCCAAACTGCTGGATCTGCTGCGCGGCCTGGTGGTGGAGCTGGATCTGGCGGTGGTGATTGTCACCCACGATCTGGGCGTGGCGCGTCTGCTGGCGGACCGTTTGCTGGTAATGAAGCAGGGTCAGGTGGTGGAAAGTGGGTTAACCGACCGCGTGCTCGACGATCCGCATCATCCCTATACCCAGTTATTGGTGTCGTCGGTGTTGCAGAACTGATTTGGTGTTGTGCCGGATGGCAGCTGCGCCTTATCCGGCCTACGGAGCGGCATCGGTTGTGCCGGATGGCGGCTGCGCCTTATCCGGCCTACGGAACGGTATCGCCTGTGCCGGATGGCGGCTGCGCCTTATCCGGCCTACGGAACGGCATCGGTCGTAGGCCTGATAAGCGAAGCGCCATCAGGCAATCAAACGCAAAAACGCTTAAAGAGGCTAAAAATGAACGCGATTCGCGTTGAAAACGTCAGTAAAACCTTCGTACTGCACCAGCAAAACGGCGTGCGTCTGCCGGTACTGCAAAACGCCACCCTGGCAGTGAAAAGCGGCGAATGCGTGGTGCTGCACGGCCATTCGGGCAGCGGCAAATCCACGCTGCTGCGTTCGCTGTACGCCAATTACCTGCCGGATGAAGGCCACATCCACATCCGCCACAGCGATGAATGGGTCGATCTGGTACAAGCCCCGGCGCGCAAGGTGCTGGAAGTCCGCCGCTCAACCATCGGCTGGGTAAGCCAGTTCCTGCGTGTGATCCCAAGGATTTCCGCGCTGGATGTGGTGATGCAGCCGCTGCTGGATCTGGGGGTACCGCGTGAAGAATGCGCCGCGAAAGCCGCCAGCCTGTTGACCCGCCTCAACGTACCGGAACGCCTGTGGCACCTTGCGCCATCAACCTTTTCCGGCGGCGAGCAGCAGCGCGTCAACATCGCCCGCGGGTTTATCGTCGATTACCCGATTCTGCTACTCGATGAGCCTACCGCCTCATTAGACGCCAAAAATAGCGCCGCCGTGGTCGCGCTGATCGAAGAAGCGAAAGCCCGCGGCGCGGCCATTGTCGGCATTTTTCACGATCAAACCGTGCGCGACCGCGTAGCGGATCGTCTGCACCTGATGGGAACCACAGCATGATTATTAACAACGTAAAGCTGGTGCTGGAAGATGAAGTGGTGCAAGGATCGCTGGAAATTGAGGGCGGCGTTATTCGCGCCTTTGCCGAAACCCAGAGCCGTCTGCCAGAGGCTTTAGACGGCGAAGGCGGCTGGCTGCTGCCGGGGCTTATCGAACTGCATACCGATAATCTGGATAAATTCTTCACCCCGCGCCCGAAGGTCGACTGGCCCGCCCACTCGGCGATGAGCAGCCATGACGCGCTAATGGTTGCCAGCGGCATTACTACCGTGCTGGATGCGGTGGCGATTGGCGATGTGCGCGACGGCGGCGACCGTCTGGAAAATCTGGAAAAAATGATCAATGCGGTGGAGGAGACGCAAAAGCGCGGGGTCAATCGCGCCGAGCACCGCCTGCATTTGCGCTGCGAACTGCCGCACCACACCACCCTGCCGCTGTTTGAAAAACTGGTTGGTCGTGAACCGGTGACGCTGGTGTCGCTGATGGATCACTCGCCGGGTCAGCGCCAGTTCGCCAATCGCGAGAAGTACCGCGAGTATTATCAGGGCAAATATTCACTGACTGACGAGCAGATGGCCCATTACGAAGAAGAGCAGTTAGCTCTGGCTGCGCGTTGGTCACAGCCCAATCGTAACGCCATTGCCCAGGTGTGCCGTGAGCGCCGGATTGCGCTGGCGAGCCATGACGATGCCACCTGCGATCACGTGCGTGAATCGCACCAGCTTGGCAGCGTGATCGCCGAATTTCCCACTACGTTTGAAGCCGCCGAAGCCTCACGCCAGCATGGTATGAACGTGCTGATGGGCGCGCCCAACATCGTGCGCGGCGGCTCACATTCCGGCAACGTGGCGGCGCATAAACTGGCCGAACTGGGGCTGCTGGATATCCTCTCTTCCGACTATTACCCCGCCAGCCTGCTCGACGCCGCGTTTCGCGTGGCGGACGATAACGCCAACCGCTTTACCCTGCCGCAGGCGATTCGCCTGGTCACCCGCAATCCGGCGCGGGCGCTGAATCTCGACGACCGCGGCGTGATTGCCGAAGGGAAACGGGCGGATCTAGTGCTGGCGCACCGCAAAGGCGGCAACATCCATATCGACCACGTCTGGCGTCAGGGCAAAAGGGTATTCTGACTATGGGGAAACTGATCTGGCTGATGGGGCCATCCGGCTCCGGTAAGGACAGTCTGCTGGCAGAACTCCGCCAGCAGGAACCTGCGCAACTGCTGGTGGCGCATCGATACATCACCCGCGCCGCCAACGCCGGGAATGAAAACCATATTGCGCTGAGCGAACAAGAGTTTTTTACCCGCGCGGGGCAGAACCTTCTGGCGCTAAGCTGGCATGCCAACGGTTTGTACTACGGCGTCGGCGTGGAGATTGACCTCTGGCTGCACGCCGGTTTCGACGTGGTAGTCAACGGGTCGCGTGCGCACCTGCCCCAGGCGCAGGCTCGTTATGGCGCTTCTTTACTGCCCATTTGCTTACAGGTTTCCCCGGCTATTTTACGCCAGCGCCTGCAGGCGCGTGGACGGGAGAGTGAAACGGAAATCGCTGCCCGCCTCGAACGCGCGGCGCGCTACGCGCCGTATGACTGCCATGTTCTGAATAACGATGGCAGTTTGCTACAGTCTGTCGATACACTGCTCGCACTGATGGGACGCAAGGAGAAGAAACATGTCTGTCTGTGAGTTACGCCGCGCTACGCTCTACGATACCGATGCGGTTTATGCGTTGATCTGTGAGTTGAAGCAGGGCCAATTCGATCACCAGGCCTTTAGCGCTGGTTACGCCGCAAATCTGCAAGATCCTAATATGCACTACCAGCTGGCGCTGCTCGACGGACAGGTCGTCGGCTTGATCGGCCTGCACCTGCAGTTTCATTTGCACCACGCCAACTGGATTGGCGAGATTCAGGAACTGGTGGTGATGCCACAGGCGCGAGGGTTAAGGGTCGGCAGTCGGTTACTGGCCTGGGCCGAAGCCACCGCACGAGAAGCAGGCGCAGAAATGACCGAGCTTTCCACCAGCACCCAACGCCTTGACGCGCACCGTTTTTACCAGCGCGAAGGCTATACCATGAGCCATTTTCGCTTCACCAAACCGTTGTAGGGGGAGCCATGAGTCTGACCATTACGCTAACGGGAACCGGCGGCGCGCAGCTGGTTCCGGCATTCGGCTGCGACTGTACGGCCTGTCAGCGAGCACGTGTGCAGACACAATACCGTCGACGCCCTTGTAGCGGCGTGGTCAAATTCAACAATGCGGTGACGCTGCTGGATGCGGGGATCCCGCACCTGATGGACGACTGGCCCGCGGGCAGCTTCCAGCAGTTTCTGCTCACCCACTATCATATGGATCACGTACAGGGGTTGTTTCCGTTGCGCTGGGGCGTGGGGGCGGCCATCCCGGTGTACGGCCCACCGGATGAACAGGGTTGCGACGATCTGTTTAAGCATCCCGGTATTCTCGATTTTAGCCATACCGTTGCGCCGTTTGTGGTGTTTGACCTGCAAGGGCTGCAGGTGACGCCGCTGCCGCTCAACCATTCAAAGCTGACGTTTGGCTATCTGTTCGAGACCGCGCACAGCCGGGTGGCGTGGCTTTCAGACACCGCCGGACTCCCCGATAAAACGCTGAAGTTCCTTCATAACAATCAGCCGCAGGTGATTATCATCGATTGCAGTCACGCCCCGCGCGCCGAGCCGCCGCGCAATCACTGTGATGTAAATACCGTTATCGCGCTGAACGAGGTTATTCGCTGCCCACGGGTGATCCTGACGCATATCAGCCACCAGTTCGACCAGTGGTTGATGGAAAATCCGCTGCCGTCAGGATTTGAAGCTGGGTATGACGGCATGGAGATTGTGCTGGCGTAGCCGCTTCACCGTCACTTCACTTACGTAAACTATCTTCCCTTCAGAGAAAACATTCTGAAGGGAATATCATGACCAAAACACGCCGTATTATTCATCATGCCTGCTGGTTTGCTGTGCTGGGGCCGCATATAGGCGTTCCGGTGACCATTGCTCACGAAGCGCTCACCAGTTACCGCACTCTGGGAAACTTGCTGCTGAAAATCCTGAGCATTCTGCCACTCTTTATGGCATTAACCTGGTTTATAGGGGGCTTTGCGGCTTTGTTAACAGGTGTTGCTACAGCCTGTCTTCCCGCGCACATTTATCGCTGCATATGGCAGAGGACGCTCGCCTGCGGCGTAAGCGGCGCCGCGATTGCCACTCTATGTGGGCTACTCATTAGCAGGGAAATTGCACCAGGCCTCTTCTGGATGTCCACTGGCCCAGGACTGCTGGCCGGACTTATCATGGGCGGGCTGGTTCCTTATCTCCCGTTTCGTGGAGAAAATAATTATGTACGTCCGGAAATAGTCAAAATTAATTCAGATGTGGTTCCGCCCGAAAGAAAGGTCTAGAATTCTGATGTTTGCTCTCTCCGTATTATCGCGGCTGCTGAACCCGATCAATCCGAGAGAAAAACAATGGAAACAACCCGTAACCGGGACTGGCGCATTGCCCAGAAGCAACGCAATAAGTCCCGCGATGTTCATACCGCGCTGTTACGTTTTCGTGGCGAAAAAAACTGGAAAATGCTCTATACGCGTTCAGATAAAGTCTCGCGTGCAGCACAACTGGGAATAGAGTATCCACGCGTCACGAACCAACAACGAACAAAGCGCGGTCTGGAAGAGTATCAGCCTGCCGATGAACGTTCTTTTTGTATGCAGTCGTAATCAATGGCGAAGCCCCACGGCGGAACAGGTGTTCCGCCGTTATTCCACGCTTGCCGTGCGTTCCGCCGGAACCAGCCGAAATGCCAGAAAATCGGTATCCCACGACCTGCTCCAGTGGGCTGACGTCATCTGCGTAATGGAGCACAAACACAAGAACCGATTAATGGCTGAATATCGTCGTATTATTGAAAACAAACCGCTGTATGTCCTGGATATTCCTGACGATTACCGCTATATGGATCCCGCGCTCGTCCAGTTACTGGAAGAGCTCGTGCCGGAAAAGCTGGGGATTACCGGCTAAAAATCACACAATAAGACTTGTTAACCGGTCTCTGGCGCTCTATATTAAGACCAGTTAAACGGTCTTAAGGAGCGATTATGCCGCATATCATTTTAAGCGATACCACCGCCAGCGTGAGTGAGCTGAAAAAGAACCCGATGGCGACTGTTAGCGCAGGTGATGGCTTTCCGGTCGCCATCCTGAACCGTAACCAGCCCGCCTTTTATTGTGTTCCAGCAGAGCTTTACGAAAAAATGCTTGATGCGCTGGACGATCAGCAGCTGGTTAAGCTGGTCCACGAACGTAGCCAACAACCCCTGGTGGATGTGGATCTGGACAGCTACTTATGAGTTATACGGTAAAGTTCAGGGAAGATGCGCTGAAAGAATGGCAAAAACTTGATAAAGCCATTCAGCAGCAGTTTGCCAAAAAACTAAAGAAATGCTGTGAAAATCCGCATGTCCCTCCAGCAAAGCTCAGGGGAATAAAAGATTGCTATAAAATCAGACTACGAACATCAGGGTTCCGTCTTGCTTATCAGGTCATTGACGACACCCTGGTCATCGCTGTCGTTGCCGTCGGTAAACGCGAGCGTAGTGAAGTCTATAACCTTGCCAGCGAAAGATTGCGCTAACGATCGTAATCTTCTTCCATTCTGCGCTCTTCGTCTTCTAACTGACGCCGTTCCTGATCGAGCTGGCGCTGGCGGTCATCCAGTTGGCGACGCCGATCTTCAAACTGACGGCGGCGATTATCATACTGTCTGCGACGATCGTCACTCATCTGACGCTGCCAGCTTTCATCACGCGAGTCGTCATAATCTCGCCCGTTATCCGGTTTGTATGCGTCATTAATCGCCTGCTGAATATTGCCGATGGCGTCATCGATAATATCCGCCTGCGCCGAAACGGTGGTCAGTGACAGCAAGCTAAACAATAAAAACATGGGATAACGTTTCATAAGCCAGACCCGAAGTTGAACTGGCTTTACGTTAGTCAACACAGAAAAGAAGGTGTAGCGGAGGAATCTCAAACTCGATAGGGCGCCCCTGGCTCCATCAACCGGTAAGCACGTTGTTTTTCCTCTGCAACCAACACGACACCGCGGCATTTTGTGTCTGGTGACACGCTCCATATCCGCTCTTCCGGGATACAGCCCCCATCATATATAACCTTTGAGCCATCATACGGCCAGAATGCGTTTTGCTCCGTGTCCAGGATAAAAACTGAGATGTATTCAGACTCACGCGCAATTTTCTGCCAGAGCGTTTTCCCTCCATCATATTGCTCAAAATCGCTAATCAGCGTAACACCGCAGCGTAAAATCAGCGCTTCATACAAACGCGTCGCCAGCCCTTTATCTCGTTCAGAAGGATTAACACATATCCCTTCTACCTGAAACACAGACGCCTCTTCCCAACATCGTTCCACTGTCAGAATATCGTTGTCCAGGTAGGGTTTACGCTGTAAATCCAGCGCAGCAAGTACCCGATGGCGAGGTACGCCATTAAAAGTCTCAATATCGGCTTCAATGATGGCTGCGCGTGGAGTCTGCCTGTCATAAATAGCCAGCAGAATGCGCCCGGAAAGCTCAAAAGTATCCACCACCTTAAACGAACGGGCGACGGTCATCGGGCTATATGTTGTCGGCATCACAATCATCTGCGAATCACCTCTTGTTAATACTGGCATAATTCCTTTTATATCCTAATCAGGCTGTGTTTGCTCAGATTAGCATCACCCATTTTCGCCCTGCCCTTGATGAATTCCTAATCTCTTCGCCAGGTTTAGTTTTCCGAAGATGGTTCGCAAAATAGGAAGCGAAGAGGCCAGCGTCTTAGTAGTACGACTGTTCACTTTTCCGCAGCGCCTGCGCCAGTTCTGTGCGGGTAAAAGGTTTACGCAATAACGCCACATCCGGCAGCGCCGGGTTATGCGCCGGACGTAAATCCTGACCGCTGATCAGCAGGATAGACAACTGCGGATAATATGCCCGCGCGTGATTAACCACATCCACGCCGCTTAACGCGCCCGGCAGCATTAAGTCGCTGATTAAGATATCAATCTCGGATGACGCCGCCAGCATATGCATCGCCTGTTCGCCGTTGGCGGCCTCTAACGTCAGGTAGCCCAGCAGGTGTAATTGCTCACATAACGTCTGGCGCACATCAGCTTCATCTTCGAGCACCAGCACCAGCTTTTCACCGCTGTTGGCCGCGCGTTCCGCTATCGGCTCGGCCTCAACCTGTACCGGCACCACCGCGCGAGGAAGCTGCAGTCTGACCGTCGTTCCCTGCCCCGGCGCGCTTTCAATCTCCACCCGGCCACCGGACTGGCGCACAAAGCCGTAGACCATCGATAGCCCCAGCCCGCTGCCGCTGCCGGTCTGTTTGGTGGTGAAAAACGGCTCAAAGACCTGGGCTTTCACCTCCTGCGACATCCCGTAGCCCCGATCGACGACCTCCAGCATCACCATATCCTGCTTACGCCCATCGCTGCGCGTGACCCGCTGGTTCCAGGTACGGATTTTAATCATGCCCGCCTGCCCCTCCATGGCATCACGGGCATTCATCACCAGATTGATAATAGCGTTTTCCAGTTGGCTGACGTCAATCCACGCAGGCCAGGCGGGCGACTGAGCCTCGATTTCCAGCGTCAGCGTGGCCGGGAGCGAATGGCGCATCAGTTCGCCCAGATTTTCCAGCAGCGTTTTCAGTTCTACCGCGTGGGGATGCAATGACTGTTTGCGCGAAAAGGCCAGCAGCCGCTGGGTCAGCAGCGCCCCGCGCTCGGCGGCTTTAAGCGCCCGATTAATTCTGGGAGCATCGGGCGAGTCTGGCTCAACCAGATCCAGACTGCCAATAATCACCGCCAGCAGGTTATTAAAATCATGCGCTAACCCGCCCGTCAGTTGCCCGACAGCCTTCAGCTTTTGGCTGTGCAGCAGCGCCTCTTCCAGCTCCTGCCGCTCGGTGCGGTCGATTTCCATTTGGCTGGTTTTTTCTTTAAGTAATCGGGTTGTGTGCTCCAGCGACGCGGTGTTACGGGCAAAGACGCTAAAAGCGCGGGCCAGTTCGCCCAGCTCATCGCGCCGTTGCAGGGCCGGAACGCTGACGTCCGACTCACCGTGCGCCAGCCGGGTCATCGCCTGCGAAATGGCCGTCAGGTTAGAGCCGAGGTTGCGATAGATATACCAGCCGGCGAAACCGGTAATCACTACCGCCAACAGCGCAAACACCATAATAAACAACGCGCCGGATTGCAGTTCCTGATGGCTTTGCGCCACCCGCTGCTCAGAAATTAGCGCCACCTGCGAGGCATATTGATTGATATCGCTATTAAGGATCGCCACCAGCGCTTTGATATGAAACATATACCAGTTGATCGCCAGATCGCTCTGCTCCAGCGCGGAAGAAAGCGGCTCCAGCTTATGCAGTTCCTGATTGAAATCGTTGAGGATACGGCTAATCAGCGCACTGGAATGATGTAAAGGCAGCGCGGGCATCACGCTGTCGAGTTGTTTCACCACCGATCGCGGCGTGGGTGTCTCAATGGCGGCAACGATCAAGCGGTCTATCTGCTCCAGCAGCATGTCATCCTGCGCGCCGGTAAGCGTTTGCAGATGGCGCAAATAGCTTTGATTCTGATACAGCGAACTGAGCAGCGCATTACGTTCCAGATGCCGCCGTTGACCACGCTGCAGCATCCCTTCCACGCTGCTTTGTAGCTCCTGGCTGCGCTGGATAATACGCTCGACCAGTACCGGCTCCCGCTGCGCCAGCGGGGCGCTGGCCAGCTGTTGCAGCGAATGCTTCAGCGCCCGCTGGGTCTCCTGTAGCCGCTCCGCTTCGCCTTTATATTCCAGCGCGCCGACCACCTGCGAGAGCCGCACCGCCGCCGTCGCCACGTTGGCCGTATCGCGCGCCAGGTTCATGCTGCCGGTCATGTCGTCGACGGTTTGCTGCTGCACCTGCTCCTGGATCTGGCTGGCATGCTGAAACCCCAGCACCGCCACGCCGCTCACCATCAGCGTGACCGCCACTACCAGCAGATTGAAGAACAGCAATCGTCCGCGCGCACTGGCGAAAAAGTGACGTCCCGGTTGCGGCATATCACGCTCCGTGAAGAAAAATCGCAATATGACAAATATGAACGGCTTCTGACATTTTGCATTTACATTCCTGTGATGGACTGCTGATATCGGCCACCCCACAGGAGATCCGCTATGAGCAGGACACCGGTTCTGGAGATGCGCAACATTGCCAAAGCGTTTGGCAAATTTTACGCGCTGAAAGGGGTCGATTTAACCGTCTGGCCGGGTGAGATCCATGCCCTGATGGGCGAGAACGGCGCGGGGAAAAGCACCCTGATGAAGATCCTCGCGGGCGCCTATACCGCCACCAGCGGCGAGATCCTGATTGACGGTCAGCCGTTTCATATTCGTGGGCCCAAAGATGCGCTTAGCGCAGGTATCACGCTGATTTATCAGGAGATGCAGCTCGCGCCGAACCTGACGGTGGCGGAAAATATCTTTCTTGGCAGCGAGCTGTCGCGCGGCGGTCTGGTCCAGCGTAAAGAGATGGTAATGCAGTCGCAGAAAGTCATCGACCGACTCGGCGCCCAGTTTAAGGCCAGCGATCGCGTGATGACGCTGACCATCGCCGAACAGCAGCAGGTCGAAATCGCCCGCGCCCTGCACCGTAACAGCCGCATTCTGGTGATGGATGAACCCACCGCAGCCCTCTCCTCACGTGAAACCCACCGCCTGTTTGAACTGATCATGCGTCTGCGCGATGAGGGAATGGCGATTATCTACATCAGCCACCGCATGGCGGAGGTGTATGAACTCTCGGACCGCGTCAGCGTCCTGCGCGACGGACAATACGTTGGCAGCCTGACCCGCGACAAGCTCAACGCCTCTGAGCTGGTGCGCATGATGGTGGGCCGTCCGTTAAGCGATCTGTTCAACAAAGAGCGCGATATTCCCTTAGGCAAAGCGCGCCTCAACGTCCACCACCTGACCGACGGCAGCAAAGTCCAGCCGTGCAGTCTACTGGTGCGCTCCGGCGAGATCGTCGGCCTCGCCGGATTAGTCGGCGCCGGGCGCTCCGAACTGGCGCAACTGATTTTTGGCGTACGCAAAGCCGTCGGCGGCATGATTGAAGTCGATGGCGAGCCGGTGGTGATCCACTCCCCGCGCGAGGCGATTGACCACGGTATTGGCTTTTTGACCGAAAACCGCAAAGAACAGGGGCTGTTTTTAGAACTGGCGGCGGCAGAGAACATCACCATGGCGACGCTGGAGCGCGACGCCAACTGGGGCATGCTCGATCGCAAAAAGGCGCAGGCCATTTCCGATGACGCCATCAAATTGCTCAACATCCGCGTTCCGCACGCACAGGTACGCGCGGGGGGGCTGTCCGGCGGCAATCAGCAAAAGCTGCTGATCTCGCGCTGGGTGGCGATCGGCCCGCGTATTTTGATCCTCGATGAACCCACGCGCGGCGTGGACGTCGGCGCGAAAAGCGAGATCTACCGGATCATGAACGAGATGGCGCGCAAAGGCGTGGCGATCCTGATGATCTCCAGCGAATTACCGGAAGTCGTTGGCATGAGCGATCGCGTGTACGTCATGCGGGAAGGCAGCATTGTCGGCGAGCTGAACGGGCAAAGCATTACTCAGGAAAATATTATGACGCTGGCAACCGGCGTGAACGACTCTCATCAGCAGGCGGTGCCCCATGAATAATCCAACCAATCCCCAGCAGGTGGCGAAATCCGCCTCCGCAAAAAAAATGCTGATGAGCGATCTGATGCAAACGGTCGGTATATTGCCGATTTTGATCCTGATTGTGGCGGTATTTGGCTTTATCGCGCCAAATTTCTTCACCGAAAGCAACCTGCTGAATATTACCCGCCAGGCCTCGATCAACATCGTGCTGGCGGCTGGCATGACCTTCATTATTTTAACCGGCGGGATCGACCTCTCGGTTGGCTCGATTCTCGGCACCACCGCCGTTGCGGCGATGGTGGTTTCTCTTATTCCGGAGTTTGCCATGCTGTCGATTCCGGCGGCGCTAATGCTCGGCCTGGTGCTGGGGCTGTTTAACGGCGCGCTGGTCGCTTTTGCTGGACTACCGCCGTTTATCGTCACGCTTGGAACGTATACCGCGCTGCGCGGCGCGGCCTACCTGTTGGCCGATGGCACCACGGTGATTAACTCCAACATCAGCTTTGAATGGATCGGTAACAACTATCTCGGCCCGGTGCCATGGCTGGTGGTGATTGCGCTGGCGGTGGTGGTGGTGTGCTGGTTCATCCTGCGCCGCACCACGCTCGGCGTTCATATTTACGCGGTCGGCGGCAATATGCAGGCGGCGCGCTTAACCGGCATCAAAGTGTGGCTGGTACTGCTGTTCGTCTACGGCATGAGCGGTTTGCTCTCCGGTCTGGGCGGGGTGATGAGCGCCTCGCGGTTATACAGCGCCAACGGCAACTTAGGCATGGGTTACGAGCTGGACGCCATCGCGGCGGTGATCCTCGGCGGCACCAGCTTTGTCGGCGGCATTGGCACCATCACCGGCACGCTGGTGGGGGCGCTGATCATCGCCACGCTCAATAACGGCATGACGCTGATGGGCGTCTCCTATTTCTGGCAACTGGTGATCAAAGGGGCGGTGATCATCATAGCGGTGCTGATCGACAAATACCGTACCCGGCACCATCAAAGTGCATAACAACAACATCTTACTTCGAGGAATACAGCATGAGATTGAAGCCATTAGTGACCGCGCTCTGTGCTGGCGCACTGCTTGCTGCGGCTCCGTTTGTGCAGGCAAAAGAACTGAAATCGATCGGTGTTACGGTGGGCGATCTGGCCAACCCGTTCTTCGTGCAGATCACCAAAGGCGCGGAGCTGGAAGCACGCAAACTGGCGGGCGATAGCGTCAAAGTGACGCTGGTCTCCAGCGGTTACGATCTGGGGCAGCAGGTGTCGCAAATCGATAACTTTATCGCCGCCAAAGTCGACATGATTATCCTTAACGCCGCCGACTCCAAAGGCATCGGCCCGGCGGTAAAACGCGCGAAAGACGCGGGGATTGTGGTGGTGGCCGTTGACGTAGCGGCTGAAGGCGCAGACGCGACCATCACCTCTGATAACACCCAGGCGGGTGAAATGGCCTGTAAATACATTACCGACCGTCTGAAAGGGAAAGGCAACGTCGTCATCATCAACGGACCGCCGGTTTCCGCCGTGCAGAACCGTGTGGAAGGCTGCCAGACCGAGTTCAAACGCCACCCGGACATCAAGGTGCTGTCATATAACCAAAACGCCAAAGGCAGTCGCGAAGGCGGACTGGAGATCATGACCGCGCTGCTGGCGGCAAATCCAAAGATCGATGGCGTATTCGCCATTAACGATCCTACGGCGATCGGGGCCGATCTGGCGGCCAAACAGGCGCAGCGTAGCGAATTCTTTATTGTTGGCGTCGACGGATCGCCTGACGGTGAAGAGGCGCTGAAGCGCGAAAACTCACTATTTGTGGCGACTCCGGCACAAGATCCGCAGGTGATGGCTGCCAAAGCGGTCGAAATCGGCTATGACATACTGCAGGGGAAACCCGCCCCGAAAGAGCCCGTGCTGATCCCGGTGACGATGATCGACAAAAACAACGTCGGCAATTATAAGGGTTGGACGGTGAAATAACCCGCCACAACAACGCTGGATGGCGGCAAAAATGCCTTCTCCGACCTACAAATTCATACCGATCTTGTAGGCCGGATAAGCGCAGCGCCATCCGGCGCTATATAAGGAGGATTCTGCCGATGAAACGCTCCGCAATAAACGAAATCCTTGGCCACACGCGCCAGTTTTTTTCTCTGCACGACGTACATCTCCCCCCTTTCGCCAGTTTCCCGCCGACCCAATGGCGCAAGCTTGACGCCTCTGCCTGGAGCGAAGTTTTCGACCTCAAACTCGGTTGGGATGTCACCGCGTTTGGCGGCAACAACTTCGCCGCTCAGGGGTTAACGCTGTTCACCCTGCGTAACGGTTCGCCAAAAGGTATGCCTTACGAGAAATGCTACGCCGAGAAAATCATGCATGTTCGCGATGCGCAGGTCACACCGATGCATTTTCACTGGCGCAAACGCGAAGACATTATCAATCGCGGCGGCGGCAATTTAATAGTGGAACTGTGGAACGCCGGTCTCCGGGAGCAAACCGAGGATAGCGACGTGAGCGTGGTGATTGACGGCTGTCGACAAACCCATGCTGCGGGTAGCCGACTGCGCCTGACGCCAGGCGAAAGCATCTGCCTGCCGCCGGGTCTGTATCACAGCTTCTGGGCGGAAGAAGGATTTGGCGACGTGCTGGTCGGCGAGGTTTCTTCTGTTAATGACGACGACCACGATAACCATTTTCTGCAACCGATCGCCCGCTATAACGACATTGAAGAAGACGAACCGGCGCAGCTGGTGCTGTGTAACGAATATCGCCTGTTCCGCTAACCAAGGAGCGCATTATGCCGTTGATATCTCTCGCCGAGGGTCTCGCCCATGCCCGCGAGCGCCGCTATGCCTTAGGGGCGTTTAACGTACTGGACTCACACTTTCTGCGCGCGCTGTTTGCCGCGGCAAAGCAGGAACGTTCGCCGTTTATCATCAACATCGCCGAAGTGCATTTTAAATATGTCTCGCTGGATTCGCTGGTCGAAGCGGTCAAATTCGAAGCCGCGCGGCACGATATTCCGGTGGTGCTGAACCTTGACCACGGCCTGCACTTTGAGTCCGTCGTCCGGGCGCTGCGCTTAGGCTTCAGTTCGGTAATGTTCGATGGCTCCACGCTGGAATACGAAGAAAATATCCGCCAGACCCGCGAAGTGGTGAAAATGTGCCACGCCGTCGGCGTATCCGTGGAGGCAGAGCTGGGCGCGGTAGGCGGCGATGAGGGCGGCGCGCTGTACGGTCATGCCGACGAGTCGCTGTTTACCGATCCTATGCTGGCGCGTGATTTCGTCGACAGAACCGGGATTGACGCGCTGGCGGTCGCCATTGGCAATGCCCACGGCAAGTATAAAGGCGTGCCACAACTCGATTTTCCCCGTCTGGACGCGATTCGCCAACAGGCGGCAATTCCGCTGGTACTGCACGGCGGCTCCGGCATCAGCGATGACGATTTCCGTCGGGCTATCGAACTCGGCATTCACAAAATCAACTTCTATACCGGCATGTCGCAGGCGGCGCTGGCCGCGGTCGAGACGCGAATGGCCAATCGCCAGCCGCTGTACGATGAATTTGCCGAACTGCTGTTGGGCATTGAAGAGGCCATTACCGATACCGTTTCTGAACAGATGCGTATTTTTGGTAGCGCGGGGCAGATCTGATGGAACGTAAAGGCATCATCGCCGCGGGTAACATGCTGGTCGATCATGTGCATCAGATTGTGCAATGGCCGGAACGCGGCTGGCTGGCGGAGATCACCCGCAGCGAACGCGCCACGGGTGGCGCACCGCTGAACGTCCTGCTGACGCTGGCGAAAATGCACACCGGATTGCCGCTGCAGGCGGTGGGATTAATCGGTCAGGACAGCGATGGCGACTACATCATGGCGATGCTGGAGCAGTATCACGTTAATCGCCAGCATGTGCAGCGCACCACGTTTGCGCCCACATCGATGTCGCAGGTGATGACCGATCCCAGCGGTCAGCGCACCTTTTTCCACTCGCCTGGCGCTAACCGTCTCCTGGATTTACCCGCCTTTGAGCAACTGGATAGCACCATGAAAATCTTCCATCTGGGCTATCTGCTGCTGCTCGACAGTCTGGACATGCCGGATGAGGTGTACGGGACGCGTAGCGCACGGCTGCTGGCGCAAATGCGCGACAACGGCTTTGAAACCTCGTTGGATCTGGTTTCGCGTAAGGGCGACCCGCGTTATCAGCCGCTGGTGATGCCCGCGCTGCGCCATCTCGACTATCTGGTGATCAACGAACTGGAAGCCGGGGAATTCAGCGGGCTGGAGATCCGCCAGCCCAACGGCGAACTGCACATCCCGCACATTGCCACCGCCGCGCGCGAGCTGCTGGATGCGGGCGTGCGCCAGCGGGTGGTGATCCACTGTCCGGAAGGCGCATGGGGTGAAGCGCCGGATCTGCCGGGCGTTTGGATCCCATCACAGTACCTGGCGCAGGAGGAGATCGTTGGCAGCGTTGGGGCGGGAGATGCGTTTTGCGCCGGGTTTCTGTATGGCTGCCATGAGCGCTGGTCGCTGACGGACAGCGTCAGGCTGGCGCACGCCTGCGCGCGGGCCAGCCTGCTGTGCGCCAACGCGATAGACGGCGCGAAAACGCTGGATGAGTTAAAAGCCGGTATGGCTGATGCCTGATGCGCTACGCTTATCAGGCCTACGTTCGCATCGTCTGGAAAATGTGCCTGATGCGCTACGCTTATCAGGCCTACGGGGCCGTTATCGCCTTTGTAGGCCGGATAAGGCGTTTACGCCGCATCCGGCAACAAAACGCCTGACGATCACGCCGCCTTGTCGTGATGCTGCACATCGGCGGCAAACACATAGCCCAGGCCGCGCAGGGTTTTAATCAACATCGGCTGATGCGGATTCACTTCTATTTTTCGCCGCAGCCGCATGATTAACACGTCAATGGTGCGGTCAAATACCTCAACGCTGTCGCTACGCGTCAGCTCCAGCAATTGTTCGCGACTGAGCACCCGACGAGCGTTTTGCGCCAGCGCCAGCAGCAGGCTGTATTCGCCCTGCGTCAGCTCCACCTTCAGTTGCTGCGGGTTATGTAACTGGCAACCGGCGGTATCCAGATGCCAGCCATTAAAGGAAAGGCCCGTGGTTTGCGGACTGCCGCTTTCTGGCGTCAACACGCCAACGCGTCTGAGCACCGCCTTTACCCGCGCCACCAGCACCCGCGCATTGAACGGCTTACCGATATAGTCGTCAGCGCCCATTTCCAGGCCGACGACCACATCCGACTCGCTGCCTAAGCCCGTCAGCATTACTACGGGTAATCCGGGCCTCATCTTTTGCACCTGCTGCAGCACCATCAGACCGTTGATATCGGGCAACATCATATCCAGCAATACCAGTGCGATTTCCGGCTGCGTTTCAACGCAGCGCAGCGCCTCCTGTCCGCTATGACACGCGGTCACTGCAAAGACGTGTTCGCTCAGCACATCCTGTAAAAGCGTGCAGACAGCGACGTCATCATCCACAACCAGTATGGTTGGCTTCATTGTTTATCCCCATTTCTGGCCAACTTAAATGAGTGTGATTGATTCTGCACAGAGTGACAGCGATAAGGCACAAGGATGTGCGGGAAACATAACCTCGGTCACATTGCCGGGCCGTCACGTATTGGGGATTCGTCACGTCAAATATGACGACAGCCTGTTTTTCGTCAGGGTTTTGCGCAAAATTCGCCCGTAATATCGACGAATGCCCCCGATAAAAACATGGCATAAAAGATGCATAACCAAAACGACAAGCGCGTATGCGTGATTTGATTAACTGGAGCGAGACCGATGAAAAAAGTCGTCACGGTTTGCCCATATTGCGCATCAGGTTGCAAAATCAACCTGGTGGTCGATAACGGCAAAATCGTCCGGGCTGAGGCGGCGCAGGGGAAAACCAACCAGGGTACCCTGTGTCTGAAGGGCTACTATGGCTGGGATTTTATCAACGATACCCAGATCCTGACCCCTCGTCTGAAAACCCCAATGATCCGTCGCCAGCGTGGCGGCAAACTGGAATCTGTTTCCTGGGATGAAGCGCTGAATTACGTCGCCGATCGCCTGAGCGCCATCAAAGCGAAGTATGGCCCGGACGCGATTCAGACGACCGGTTCATCTCGCGGTACGGGTAACGAAACCAACTATGTAATGCAAAAATTCGCGCGCGCCGTTATTGGTACCAATAACGTTGACTGCTGCGCTCGCGTCTGACACGGCCCTTCGGTTGCAGGTCTGCACCAATCGGTCGGTAACGGCGCAATGAGTAATGCTATCAATGAAATTGATAACACGGATTTAGTGTTCATCTTCGGGTATAACCCGGCGGATTCCCACCCGATCGTGGCGAATCACGTGATTAACGCTAAACGCAACGGGGCGAAAATTATCGTCTGCGATCCGCGCAAAATTGAAACCGCGCGTATTGCCGACATGCACATCGCGTTGAAAAACGGCTCGAACATCGCGCTGCTCAACGCCATGGGTCATGTCATCATCGAAGAAAAACTGTACGACCAGGCGTTTGTTGCCTCCCGTACGGAAGGATTCGAAGAGTACAGCAAGATTGTCGAAGGCTACACGCCGGAGTCCGTCGAAGATATCACGGGCGTTAGCGCGCACGATATTCGTCAGGCTGCACGTATGTACGCCACGGCGAAAAGCGCGGCTATCCTGTGGGGCATGGGTGTGACCCAGTTCTATCAGGGCGTGGAAACCGTGCGTTCACTGACCAGCCTCGCCATGCTGACCGGCAACCTCGGTAAGCCAAGCGTGGGCGTTAACCCGGTTCGTGGCCAGAACAACGTTCAGGGCGCATGCGACATGGGCGCGCTGCCGGATACCTATCCGGGCTATCAGTACGTTAAGTTCCCGGAAAACCGCGAGAAGTTTGCCAAAGCCTGGGGCGTGGAAAGTCTGCCTGCACATACCGGCTATCGCATCAGCGAGCTGCCGCACCGTGCGGCACATGGCGAAGTACGCGCGGCGTACATTATGGGCGAAGATCCCTTACAGACCGACGCTGAGCTTTCTGCGGTGCGCAAAGGCTTTGAGGATCTGGAACTGGTCATCGTGCAGGATATCTTCATGACCAAAACCGCCGCTGCCGCAGACGTTATTTTACCGTCTACGTCATGGGGCGAGCATGAAGGCGTCTTCTCCGCGGCTGACCGTGGCTTCCAGCGCTTCTTTAAAGCCGTTGAGCCGAAGTGGGACCTGAAAACGGACTGGCAGATTATCAGTGAAATCGCCACCCGTATGGGCTATCCGATGCACTACAACAACACCCAGGAAATCTGGGACGAGTTGCGTCATCTGTGCCCGGATTTCTACGGCGCCACTTACGAGAAAATGGGCGAGCTGGGCTATATCCAGTGGCCTTGCCGCGACACCTCCGATGCCGACCAGGGGACGTCTTACCTCTTCAAAGAGAAGTTCGACACCCCGAACGGCCTGGCGCAGTTCTTCACCTGCGACTGGGTAGCGCCTATCGACAAACTCACCCCGGAGTACCCGATGGTGCTGTCGACGGTGCGTGAAGTCGGCCACTACTCTTGCCGTTCAATGACCGGCAACTGTGCGGCGCTGGCGGCGCTGGCGGATGAACCGGGCTATGCCCAGATCAACACCGCCGACGCAGAACGCCTGGGCATCCAGGATGAAGAGCTGGTGTGGGTTAACTCGCGTAAAGGCCGGGTCATTACCCGCGCGGCCGTCAGCGATCGTCCAAACAAAGGCGCGATTTACATGACCTACCAGTGGTGGATTGGCGCATGTAATGAGCTGGTAACCGAGAACTTAAGCCCGATTACCAAAACGCCGGAGTACAAGTACTGTGCCGTTAACGTTGAACGCATTGCCGATCAGCGCGCTGCCGAGCAGTATGTTATTGATGAGTACAACAAGCTGAAAGCCAGTCTGCGCGAAAGCGCGATGGGTTAAGCCTGAGCCTACGGCCTCCATTCGGAGGCCGTTTTTTTATGCACATAATCTCTCTATACTGTTCATTCCCTACACTAAATCTAAATATAAGATGAAACGACTTTTCGCCTTGATGGTGTTAATGACATGCTTTGTTCATGCCGAAGAACCTGGTAGTCAGTTTTTGAAGGCCGCCGAGTCCGGTGACCGACGCGCACAGTATTTCCTCGCCGATACCTGGTTCAGTTCAGGCGATTTAAGCAAAGCCGAATACTGGGCGCAAAAAGCCGCCAACAACGGCGATGCGGATGCCTGGGCTTTGCTGGCGCAGATTAAGATAACCAACCCGGTCAGTCTGGATTACCCTCAGGCCAAAACGCTGGCGGAGAAAGCGACCCAGGCGGGTAGTAAGGCCGGAGAAATCACGCTGGCGCGTATTCTGGTCAATACCCAGGCAGGACGCACCGATTACCCGAAAGCCATTACCCTGCTGCAAAAAGCCTCCGAGGACCTGGAAAATGACTCCGCCGTCGATGCGCAAATGCTGCTCGGGCTGATTTACGCCAACGGCGTGGGTATTCCCGCAGACGATGAGAAAGCGACGTGGTATTTCAAACGTAGCTCCGCCATTTCCCGCACCGGGTATTCCGAATACTGGGCCGGGATGATGTTCTTAAACGGCGAGCAAGGTTTTATCGAGAAGAATAAGCAGAAGGCGCTGCACTGGCTGAATCTGAGCTGTACGGAAGGATTCGATACCGGCTGTGAAGAGTTTGATAAGTTAACCAACGGATAGCGAGGGTAGATTGCCTGATGGCGACGCTACCGCGTCTTATCAGGCCTACAAAAGGAATGTAGGCCGGATAAGTCGTTGTAGGCCTGATCAGCGTAGCGCCATCAGGCAACCCGGAGCAGGTTGCCGGATGGCGGCGTTGCCTTGTCCGGCCTACAAAGCGGTCTTTTCAAATTTCCCCAGCACGTCGCGCTCATAGGCCAGCGCTTTTTTGCGGTCAAATTTGTGTTCCCACTTGGCGATAACCAGCACGGCCAGCGCATTACCCACCACGTTCAGCGCGGTACGCGCCATATCAAGGATACGGTCAACACCGGCAATAAACGCCAGTCCTTCCAGCGGAATGCCCACGCTGCCCAGCGTCGCCAGCAGTACCACAAACGATACGCCCGGCACGCCTGCGATCCCTTTCGAGGTGACCATCAGCGTCAGTACCAGCACGATTTCCTGCCACAGCGACAGGTCGATGCCGTACAGCTGGGCGATAAAGATAGCGGCAATACTCTGATACAGCGTTGAACCATCAAGATTGAACGAGTAGCCGGTCGGCACCACGAAACTGGTGATTGAGGCCGGGGCGCCGTAGGCTTCCATCTTCTCAATAATGCGCGGCAATACGCTCTCGGAGCTGGCGGTTGAGTAGGCCAGAATCAGCTCATCTTTCAGGATGCGAATCAAAATCCAGATGCTCAATCCGCAAATACGCGCCACGATCCCCAGCACCACCAGCGCGAAGAACAGGATGGCGAAATGCACCAACAGCACCAGCTTCGCCAGCGGCCACAGGGAGGCAAAACCGAAGTTCGCGACGGTAACGGCGATCAGCGCGAAGACCCCGACCGGCGCGTAACGCATAACCATGTGGGTCACTTTGAACATGGTTTCGGAGATCGAGCGGAACACGGTAACCAGCGGTTCACGGTGCGTGGCAGGCAGAGAAGACAGACCTAAACCAAACAGCACCGAGAAGAAGATAATCGGCAGCATGTCGCCTTTCGCCATCGACGCCACGATGTTGGTCGGCACCAGTGACAAAATGGTGCCCATCAGGCCATGCGCGTGGCTCTGTACTTCTGCGGTGGTGCTTTGGTATTTCGAAATATCCACGGTCGCCAGTTGCGACATATCCACCCCGGTACCGGGCTGGAACACGTTCGCCAGCGTGATACCAAGGATAATCGCCACGGTGGTGATCACTTCGAAATAGATAATCGTTTTGGCGCCAATACGGCCTAGCTGTTTAGCATCGCCGACCCCGGCGATACCGACAACCAGCGTGGAGATGACAATCGGCACAACGATCATTTTGATCAGGTGGATAAAGATATCGCCCGCCGGAGACAGCAGGTTTACAACCAGCCACTCACGGCTGTCACTATGATAATGCAGGTAACTCCCCAGCAGAATGCCCAGCACCATAGCGATTAGAATCTGCCATGCCAGGCTGACTTTCAAATTTTTCATAACAACGGACTTCCTCGGTGGAGCGCTATTCCCCATGCAGCGTGTGGGAATAGTACATACTGAAAGGGTATGATTTGTGTTGCGTTCGTTTATGGAGTTTTTTAACGCTTATTATCATTATCATCTGCATGGCATTCAGCGCAACCCTCTGAGAACAGGGCCTTTCGCTGATTATTTGCATAAAAATGCGATTTTATCGGGGTAATGATGAATAACTTTTTGTTATAAAAGAATTTTGATTTGATAAAAAATGAAGAAGTCGGGGCGTGAGTTTTTTTGCTCCTGCGTTCGTTCGCCTGTTTTTTAAACAGCAAAAATGATGCAAATCACAAATAAAATAAATTTATTTTTGCCGATTCTGCAACAACTTCGCCATATTAATAGAGTCAATGAGCTGTGCTCGATTCACTCTCGGCGAGTTTAAATCCATCACCTTTTGCCACATTAAGATGGCCTGGGCGTAGTCTGCCTGCATAAACGCATCTGAGGCTAACAGCATCAGCGCAGTGACCTCTGCCGGATCCAGCGCCAGAGCCTTATCAATCATCTCGCGGGTGGGCGGCGTCATATGTTGTCCGGCCTGGTAGTACAATACCGTCGCCAGCGCGGAATAGATTTCGGCGTTTTCACCGCGTATACGCAGCGCCTGCTCATAGGCCAACAGCGCATTATGATACGCGTTTTGCCACAAATAGTACTCCCCCAATTGCGCCCATTTCACGCCGTCCTGTGGGTTGGCGCGAATTTGCGATTGCAGAGAAAACAGCTGTTTTTCCTGAATATTTTCGTCAGAAAAAGCGTGCAAGGGATCCGCCAGCCGCGCCTGCTCCTGACGTACCGCCTGCCATTTTGGCGTCAGCAGGTAACCGCCAATGCAGGCCACAACCATCAGCGCCGCCGCAGTGGCCAGCCGCTTCACGGGGATGGGGCGTAACGGCGCGGTGCAGCGTTCAGGCTGGTTCATTGTTCGCCCTCCTCCGCACGCTGGCGCGTTCTCACCAGCCAGACCACTACGCCCACCAGCAATAGCAGCAGGCACGGCAGCGCCCACAGCAGCAGCGTTTGCTCATTCAGCGGCGGGTTATAACGCACGAAATCACCGTAACGATCGGTCATCCACGTCGTTATTTCTGCTTCGCTTTTCCCTTCCGCCACCATGCTATAAACCTGATGACGCATACTGACCGCCACCGGCGCATTGGACTCCAGCAAGTTCTGGTTCTGACACTGCGGACAGCGCAGTTGGCTGGCAATGGATAGCGCTTTCTCCTGCTGCTGCGGGTTGTCAAAGCGCCAGGTATCCACCACCTGGGCGTGGGTGGCGAAGGCGATAAAAAACAGGACGAACGTTAAGAGCAATAACTTTCTGCCGGATGTTGCTGCGCTTATCCGGCCTACGGCTTGCGCCCCCTGTAGGCCGGATAAGGCGTTTACGCCGCCATCCGGCAACGCTGCAATTAATTTACGCATCACGCTTCCTCCCCCGCCATCCGCTCAGCAGCGCGCCACAGACCATCAACAATCCCCCGCCCCAAATCCAGCGCACGCCGGTCTGCACGTATAAGCGCATGGCGTAACGATCCGGTCCGGTTTTTTCGCCCATCACCGCGTACCAGTCATGCAGCAGATTCCAGCGGATGCCCGGCTCCATCATCTGTTGACGACGCGCGGCATAGAAGCGCCTTTCTGGCTGGAGGCTGCCGATGCGTTTCTCATTCTGCCACAGGGTAATCAGCGCTTTTTCACTGGTGTAGTTACCTTTTGCCTCCAGGTCGAGGCGCTCAAAACGGAAAATGTATCCCGCCAGTTCCACCTGCTGCCCCGGACTCAGGTTCAGGCTAATCTCCTGACGACTGCCGCTGGAAAAGACGATCCCCACGGCAAACACCAGCACGCCCACATGCGCCAGCAGAGCAGGAAGCTGACAACGCACAGGCACGTTGCGGCTTCTGATCGTTGCCAGCACGATAACCAGCAGCATCAGCAGCCCAAACGGCAGCGTGGCGCGGTTAAAGTACGGAGCGCCAACGGAGAGCCGTCCCCAGCCGAACAGCCCGTAAATCATCGGATAGAGCGTGCCAATCAGCACAATCAACAGCACCGCGCTAAACAGCAATAACGCGACCAGAATCAACATCTCGCGCGACCAGCCGCCAAAACGCGCGCGCTGGCGAATGCTTTGCCCCCGCCATGCGTACAGCCCGAGCGACGCCAGGCTCAACACGGTAAACAGCGCAAACAGCGGCGCGGCGCGCACGTTATCCAGCGCGAAGGCATGCACAGAAACGAGGATGCCGGAGCGTACAATCAGCGTTCCCAGCAGCGCTAAAATCAACGTGACGATCGCCAGCAACAGCGACCAGTGGCGGAAGATCCCGCGCTGGCGCGTGATGTACAGGCTATGCAGCAGCGCGCTGGCGGAAAGCCAGGGTAATAAGGAGGCGTTTTCCACCGGGTCCCAGAACCACCAGCCGCCCCAGCCCAGCTCGCAGTAGGCCCACCAGGAGCCGAGGATAATCCCCAGCGTCAGCGCACACCAGCCGGGCAGCGCCCAGCGCCAGCACGCCCAGGCGCTCTGTGCGTTAAAGTCACCGCGCAGCAGCGAGGCCAGCGCCACGCCTGCCGCCACCGTCAAACCACCGTAACCCAGGTACAGCAGCGGCGGATGGAGAATTAACCCAAGATGTTGCAGCATCGGGTTAAGATCGCGCCCTTCAATGGCTGGCGGGAAGATGCGCACGAACGGATCGGACCATACCAGTACAAACAGCAGCAGCAGGGCCGTGATTATTGACAGGACGCTGAGCGTCAGCGGAAACAGCGCGTCCTGTTCGCGCCGGGCGCGTAAAGCGAACAGCGCGCTCCAGCCGGAAAGAAACAGCACCCACAGCAGCAGCGATCCTTCATGGCCGCCCCATACCGCCGCCAGTTTTAATCCCCACGGCAGCAGGCTGTAGCTGTGCTGGGCAACATACACCACCGAAAAGTCGCTGGTCAGAAAGCAGAATACCAGAATGGCAAAAGCCAGCAGCAGTAGCGCAAACTGCGCCCACACGCCCACGCTTGCCAGCCGCATCACGCCCTGCCAGCGCTGGCGAATCCCCATCAGCACGGCAAGCGGGGTCAACACGTTGACCCCGAGGCTTAATAACAGCGCCAGAAAACCGGCTTCAGGAAGGAGAACGTCCAGATATCACCTTACGCAACGGTTAGTTGACCCGCATAGAGAATGAAAAAGCGCAGCAGCAGTACGCCGGTCAGGCTGGCGCCGCATACTGCCAGTACGCCATGAAACGTCGAACTGCGGTTGGCCCAGGGTTTCAGCAGCATCGGCAGTATCAGCCCAAGCCCGGCCACGCCAAGCCAGAACCACCAGGTCCAGAAGCCGCCGCCCAGCGCCGCCGCCAGCGCGCGCATTTTGCCGTCATCGCCCAATGCCAGGCCGACGAAGAACGCCGCCAGCAGGAAGATCTCCAGCCATACCACCGGGACTTCCATGCGATGGACAAAATGCGCTTCGGTGCTGTGCGGGTTGCTACGATGGCGTAACGCCATGGCGATCAGCGCCACCGCCGCGCCGGAGGAGATCCCGGAGAACAGGAACAGCACCGGCAGGATCGGGTTATTCAGGAACGGGTAGGACTTCAGCGCCGAGAGCAGAAACCCGGTGTAGGCCCCGAGCAGAACCGCCAGCACCAGCATTAACGTCTCCAGCGCGCGGTGGAACGGCGTTATCAGCGTCAGCGCTTTCTGCACAATCCCTAACCGCGGCAGCCAACGCTGCTGCAGGGCAATCACCTCTTTTTCAAAGATTTTTGCCAACCACAGCACCAGCACCACCATGTACAACTGGAACAGCATGACCCCCATCGACATCACCGAGGTGAAGCTATAGTGGAACATCAGTTTCCAGAAGGTCCATGGCCGCGTCAGGTGGAACACCAGAATTAACAGGCCGAAGATAATCGCCCCCGGCCCTAACACCAGCGTGGTGCGCAGCAGGGTACTGTCCGAGCCGCCCGCCTCCGGATGGAAGCGACGCAGCAGAATCGCCAGCGTGACCAGCCCGGCGGAGATGCCAATCAGGAACAGATAGATGGCGATGGGCCAGTCCCATACCAGTGACTCAAAATGAAATGCAGAAGCAGGTGTCATTGGCTCACCTCCCCATATTTAAAGGGAACGCGGTAGACCTTCGGTTTTGTGCCCAGCGCCAGCTTGTAACGATAGGTGGTTTTTTGCCGCAACAAACGGGAGATATCGCTGTTGGGATCGTCCAGATTACCAAACGTCAGCGCCTTCGTCGGGCATGACTCCACGCAGGCGGGCTGCTTACCCGCTTTCAGATTGGTTTTCCGGCAGAAATCGCATTTATCCGCCGTTTTGCTCACCGGATGGATAAAGCGCACGCGATAAGGACACGCGGCGATGCAGTACTGGCAGCCTACGCAAAGGTCCGGGTTCACATCCACAATGCCGTTGGCGGCATCGCGATACGATGCCCCCGTCGGGCAGACGTCAACGCAGGGAGCATGGTCGCAATGTTGGCACGAGTGGCGGAAGAAACGATACTTCACATCGGGAAACGTCCCCAGCGGCTCGCTGCGAATAATCGTCAGACGCGACACGCCTTCCGGCACGTTGTTCACTTGCCGACAGGCGTCCATGCAGGCCGTGCAGCCGATGCATAATGACTCATCGTGTACCATTCCGTAACGCACGCCGTTGATGTTCAGCGTCTTCGCCACAACGCGTCCCGCCGTTCCGCTCACTGCCACCAGCGCGCCGACGCCGGTGATAAACTGGCGACGAGAGCAGCTCATGGATGCTCCTTAAGCAACGGAACCGACGCCGGGTTAAAGTTCGGATTGTTACGCTGATCGCTGTGGCAATCGACGCAAATCTTGATCCGTCCTTTCTCGCTCAGCGTCTGCATCGTGTCTTGCTGCGGATGCAGTGAGTGACAGCTGGCGCACGCAACTTTGGTGACGTGGACATCGTGCGGCCAGAACGCTTTTTGCAGCTGCTCAGGCAGGTGACAGGACATACAGACGCTGTTCTGCTGCTCCACGTTGTACATCGGCTCGTTAAAGCGCATCACATCCTTCACGCCTTCACGGTGATTCGGCGACGGCTGGCCGTGACAGTTAGTGCAGGTAACCGGCAGTTTGTTATTCGGGTTGATGACTTCCGCATGTTTACCATGCATGCCTTCGGTATCCGGCTTGTGACAATCCAGACAGGCAGCATCCGGATTACGCTGCTGAGTAACCGTCCAGCGTTGATCCGACTCCTGCGGCGTTGGCGTGGCAGTGATTCCACTCAGGCTCCAGAACAGGCCTGACGCCAGCACCCCAGCAGTTAATAACGAACGTAATACGCTCATATTCACTCCGTTGAGTTATCCGCCCCTTACGGGGCGGAATGGGGTTATTGGCTTAACAGACCGTTTTTACGCGCCTGCTCTTCCCACTGCGGAATCACCGTTTTGATGAAGTCCTGCTTCTCAGCATTGATTTGCTGCATGTTCAGACCAATCGCCGCCTGGGCTTTCTCTTTGGTAGAGATATCCGGTAACGGGATTTCATGGGTGATGCCTTTGGTCGCCAGCAGACGCACCAGTTTGGTACGCGCATCGGCGGCTTTATCCATGGCGCTACCCAACATCCGCAGACCTTCTTCCGGCGCGTGCATGTGGATGCCGTGCGAGGCGATCGCCAGGTCCCAGCGCCATTGCGCGTGACGGATATCTTCCAGAATCGGCTTCATCTCCGCTTCGGTCGCGCCCGCATCCCATGCGGCTTTCGCTTCGAAATGCGCATGCACCAGCTGATCTTCAACTTTGATTTTCAGGTCATGGATCGCCTGTTTACGCTCGGCGACCACTTTTTGCAGGGACGCTTTGTCCTGGGTGTGGCAGTTCGCGCAGGTCTGGGCGAAGTTATCGAACGGGTTGCCAATCTTGTGATCGGTATAGATCTTGCCTTCCGCGTTTTGCACTTTCGGCATGTGACAGTCGATACAGGTCACGTTATTCTTCCCGTGAATACCCGCGCTCCAGGTTTCATATTCCGGGTGCTGCGCTTTCAGCATCGGCGTTTTAGACAGGGAGTTGGTCCAGTCGGAGAAGGCGATGGTGTCGTAGTATTTCTCCATGTTCTCGACTTTCATGCCGTCGTCCCACGGGAACTTAACGGCTTTGTTTTTACCGTCGAAGTAGTATTCCACGTGGCACTGACCGCAGACCATAGACTGCTGATCGAAGCGGCCGGCCTTCTCGAACGGTTTGCCGATGGCTTCCATCGCGCGTTCGGCATAAGGACGTGATAGCGTCAGTTCTGGCTTGCCTTTGGCGAAGTCTGGCGACGCGGTGTTATGGCAATCCGCGCAACCGAGGTTGTTAACAATTTCCGGACCGCCGCGCGCCCATTTCCCGTGGAAGTAGCCATCCTCGCCGTCTTTCTGGATCAGACGCGCCACGTCCGGGCTTTTACAGCTCCAGCAGGCCATCGGCAGCGGACCATCTTCTGCCGTTTTGGGTGCGCCGGTACGTAAGGTTTCACGTACATCGGTTACGGCATACGCGTGCCCGCGCGGTTTGTTGTAATCGCGCGAAAATGGATATCCCGCCCACAGGATCACCAGACGCGGATCTTCTGCCAGCGCATCTTCACGGGCAGACTGTTCAGACGTGGCTTTCCAGGAGAGGTATTGATCGGGATGCTGAGGGGCGAAGGTTTCATTCTTCGCTTCAACGGTGACGCTCTTTGCGGGTACAGAGGTTTGTTCAGCGTGAACAGCAGAGATAAATAATAAAGGTAATAACAGGCTGAAGAAACGGCGTACGCGTGATTTTATCCTTGCCATAGGGGTCTCATCCAGATGACGCCATTATCTGCAATGGCGGTTCTTTTATTGTTTTCCATAACAGCAACCGCACGAATACTGTCATGACATTGCTCCCCCCAATTTGTAACAAGAAACCACACTGAAAATGTTGTCTTTAATCAATTGTAAGTGTATGTAAAATACCACTTTAGAGTTATTCACCCCCTCAAATCTGCCGCTCTTTTGTTTAATTCTGAGACAGATCACCTTTTCAACAATTTTTAGATAACTCCATGTTATAGCGAGATTTAATCAATTTTTGCTAGTTCTCTTCAAAATTCAGTTTGTCGCTAATTTGCACAATTCGTTTATTGCGTGATCTGCCGCCCAAATACTAAACAAAACTCGCAAAGCCCCTACATTTAACGTTTATGCGACATATTATTAACATCCTACAAGGAGAACAAAAGCCATGAGCCAAATACATAAACACGCTATTCCCGCAAACATTGCGGATCGTTGCCTGATAAATCCGGAGCAGTACGAAGCGAAGTACCAGCAGTCTGTTAACGAACCCGACACATTTTGGGGCGAGCAGGGAAAGATTCTTGACTGGATCAAACCGTACAGCCAGGTGAAGAACACCTCGTTTGCGCCAGGCAACGTCTCTATTAAATGGTATGAAGACGGCACGCTGAACCTGGCCGCGAACTGCCTTGACCGCCATCTGCAGGCAAATGGCGATCGTACCGCCATCATCTGGGAAGGCGACGACGCCACCCAAAGCAAACATATTACCTACCGCGAGCTGCATCGCGACGTCTGTCGTTTCGCCAATACGTTACTGGATTTAGGCATTAAAAAAGGTGATGTAGTGGCTATTTATATGCCGATGGTGCCAGAGGCGGCAGTCGCCATGCTGGCCTGCGCCCGCATTGGCGCTGTGCATTCGGTCATCTTCGGTGGTTTCTCACCGGAAGCCGTCGCCGGACGTATCATCGACTCCAATTCTCGCCTGGTAATCACCGCCGATGAAGGCGTGCGCGCCGGGCGCGCTATCCCGCTGAAAAAGAACGTGGATGATGCACTGAAAAACCCGAACGTGAAAAGCGTCGAACACGTTATCGTTCTCAAACGTACCGGTGGAAAAACGGAGTGGCAGGAAGGTCGTGACCTGTGGTGGTCCGATCTTATCGAGAAGGCCAGCCCGGAACATCAACCGGAAGAGATGAACGCGGAAGACCCGCTGTTTATCCTGTATACCTCCGGTTCAACCGGCAAGCCGAAGGGGGTGCTGCACACCACCGGCGGATATCTGGTCTACGCCGCAACCACCTTTAAGTACGTGTTTGATTACCATCAGGGCGATATCTATTGGTGTACCGCTGACGTGGGCTGGGTAACCGGGCACAGCTACCTGCTGTACGGTCCGCTGGCCTGCGGCGCAACCACCCTGATGTTTGAAGGCGTGCCCAACTGGCCTACCCCGGCGCGTATGTCGCAGGTGGTGGATAAGCACCAGGTCAATATTCTGTATACCGCGCCGACCGCCATCCGCGCGCTGATGGCAGAAGGCGATAAAGCGATTGAAGGCACTGACCGCTCCTCGCTGCGCATCCTGGGCTCCGTTGGCGAGCCGATCAACCCGGAAGCGTGGGAGTGGTACTGGAAGAAGATCGGCAATGAAAAATGTCCGGTCGTCGATACCTGGTGGCAGACCGAAACCGGTGGATTCATGATCACCCCGCTGCCTGGCGCCACCGAGCTGAAGGCCGGCTCCGCAACCCGTCCGTTCTTTGGCGTACAGCCTGCGATTGTCGATAACGAAGGTAATCCGCTGGAAGGCGCGACCGAAGGCAACCTGGTGATTACCGACTCGTGGCCGGGCCAGGCGAGAACGCTGTTTGGCGATCACGAGCGCTTTGAGCAGACCTATTTCTCCACCTTCAAGAATATGTACTTCAGCGGCGACGGCGCGCGCCGTGATGAAGATGGTTATTACTGGATCACCGGACGTGTGGACGATGTGCTGAACGTTTCCGGTCACCGTCTGGGCACGGCGGAAATCGAATCGGCGCTGGTGTCGCATCCGAAGATTGCCGAAGCCGCGGTGGTGGGTATTCCGCATAATATTAAAGGCCAGGCGATCTACGCCTACGTCACGCTGAACCACGGCGAAGAGCCGACCCCTGAGCTGTACGCCGAGGTGCGCAACTGGGTGCGTAAAGAAATTGGTCCATTGGCGACGCCAGATGTGCTGCACTGGACCGACTCTCTGCCGAAAACCCGCTCCGGCAAAATCATGCGCCGTATTCTGCGCAAAATTGCCGCGGGGGATACCAGTAATTTGGGCGATACCTCGACCCTCGCCGATCCAGGCGTGGTAGAGAAACTGCTCGAAGAGAAGCAGGCCATCGCGATGCCATCATAACCATAACCGTGAAATGCCCGATGGCGCGCTGCTTATCGGGCCTACAAATCCTATCCCTACCCCTCCCCTGAGCGGGAGGGAAATATAAAAACCCTCCCCCAAAGGATTTCGTGTTACAGGAAGGCGGCAAGCGAGCACATCCTCAGGAGCATAGTTCACTATGTGACTGGGGTGGGCGAGTGCGGCCAACGAACCTGTAGCACGAAAGACGCAGGGGGACCTCTGGAGAGCTCTGTGATGAATGACAATATTTATCAGCGGATAGAAGACAGTGCGCGTTTCAGGGAGTTAGTTGAAAAACGGCAACGGTTTGCCACCATTCTGTCCATCATCATGCTGGCAGTTTATATCAGTTTTATTTTACTGATTGCCTTTGCGCCGGGTTGGCTGGGTACTCCGCTGCACGCGGGAACCAGCGTCACCCGGGGTATTCCGATTGGGGTCGGCGTGATCCTTATCTCTTTCATCCTGACCGGGATCTATATCTGGCGGGCAAACGGTGAATTCGATCGCCTGAACAATGCGGTTCTGCACGAGGTTAAAGCATCATGAAGAGAGTCCTGACGGCGCTTGCCGCCACGCTGCCCTTCGCCGCAAACGCGGCGGATGCCATTAGCGGTGCAGTCCAACGCCAGCCAACCAACTGGCAGGCGATTATCATGTTCCTGATTTTCGTTATCTTTACCCTTGGTATTACTTACTGGGCGTCTAAGCGCGTACGTTCGCGTAATGACTATTACACCGCGGGCGGTAATATCACCGGCTTCCAGAACGGGCTGGCGATTGCGGGCGACTATATGTCTGCCGCATCGTTCCTCGGGATTTCCGCGCTGGTGTTTACCTCCGGCTATGATGGACTGATTTACTCGCTCGGCTTCCTGGTCGGCTGGCCGATTATCCTGTTCCTGATTGCTGAACGCCTGCGTAACCTCGGTCGCTACACCTTTGCCGACGTGGCCTCTTATCGCCTGAAGCAGGGGCCCATTCGTATTCTGTCGGCCTGTGGTTCACTGGTGGTGGTCGCGCTGTATCTGATCGCGCAGATGGTCGGCGCGGGTAAGCTGATTGAACTGCTGTTCGGTCTGAACTACCACATTGCGGTGGTGCTGGTTGGCGTACTGATGATGATGTACGTGCTGTTTGGCGGCATGCTGGCGACCACCTGGGTGCAAATCATTAAAGCCGTGCTGCTGCTGTTCGGCGCCAGCTTTATGGCCTTTATGGTAATGAAGCACGTCGGCTTTAGCTTCAACAACCTGTTCACCGAAGCGATGGCGGTACACCCGAAAGGTTCAGCCATTATGAGTCCGGGCGGGCTGGTGAAAGATCCGATCTCCGCACTGTCGTTAGGTCTTGGCCTGATGTTTGGTACGGCAGGCTTGCCGCATATTCTGATGCGTTTCTTCACGGTCAGCGATGCCCGCGAAGCGCGTAAGAGCGTGTTCTATGCCACCGGGTTTATGGGTTACTTCTACATTCTGACCTTTATCATCGGCTTTGGCGCGATCATGCTGGTTGGTGCCAACCCGGCGTATAAAGACGCGGCTGGCGCGCTTATCGGCGGGAATAACATGGCGGCGGTTCACCTGGCGAATGCGGTGGGCGGTAACCTGTTCCTCGGCTTCATCTCGGCAGTAGCGTTTGCCACCATTCTGGCGGTGGTTGCTGGTCTGACGCTGGCGGGCGCATCGGCAGTTTCTCACGACCTGTACGCCAACGTATTCCGCAAAGGCGCAACCGAGCGCGAAGAGCTGAAGGTGTCGAAAATTACCGTACTGGTGCTGGGCGTGATTGCCATCGTGCTCGGCGTGCTGTTCGAAAACCAGAACATCGCCTTCATGGTGGGCCTGGCATTTGCTATCGCAGCCAGCTGCAACTTCCCCATCATTCTGCTCTCCATGTACTGGTCAAAACTGACCACGCGTGGCGCGATGATGGGCGGCTGGTTAGGTCTGCTGACGGCCGTCGTGCTGATGGTGCTTGGCCCAACGATTTGGGTCCAGATCCTGGGTCACGAAAAAGCCATTTTCCCGTATGAATATCCGGCGCTGTTCTCCATCAGCGTAGCGTTCCTCGGGATTTGGTTCTTCTCGGCCACCGATAACTCAGAAGAAGGCAACCGCGAACGCGAGCAGTTCCGTGCTCAGTTCATTCGTTCCCAGACCGGGTACGGCGTCGAGCAGGGTCGCGCGCATTAATCCTCCCTCTCCTCCGGCTTGCGGGCCGGAGGATTGCTGCTTTTCTCAGAACATCAGTCTCGCCACCAGCGGCGCGACCAGGACCATCACCACGCCGGAAAGCATCATCACCAGACTGGCAACCACGCCCTCCTGCTGACCGAGCTCATATGAGCGTGCCGTGCCTGCGCCGTGCGATGCTGCGCCAAAACCCGCGCCTTTCGCCATCCCTTCACGAATTGAGAGCCGCAAAAACAGCACATCGCCGACCGCCATACCAAAGACGCCAGTCACGACCACGAACAATGCCACCAGATCCGGCTGACCGCCCAGCGGCTCTGCCGCCGCCAGCGCAAAAGGCGTAGTGACGGATCGCACCGCCAGGCTGCGCTGAATTTCATCAGGCAACATAAACAGGCGCGCCAACCAGACTGAACTGGTAACCGCCACCAGCGTTGCCGTGACCACTCCCGCCGTCAGCGACATCCAGTGACGTTTAATCACAGCGAGGTTGTCATACACCGGAACGGCAAATGCGATGGTCGCCGGGCCTAACAACCATAGCAGCCAGTGCGACTCACCAATATAGTTTTGCCAGGAGATATGTCCAAAGACCAGCATCAGCACCAGCAGCGCCGGGGTCAACACTAACGGCATCAGCGGTAATTTACGAAAGCGGCGATACAGGCGCTTGTTGGCAAAATAGATGCCCAGCGTAATCACCAGACACAGCACGCTTAACTGGAAGTTACTCACGGTTTAACCTGCTCATTTCATAGCGATACACTTTATCCACCACCCACGCCGTTGCGCCAAGCACCATCAGCGTACTTAGCGCAATGACGGAAAATATGCGCCAGCCATCAACCAGTAGCAGTTGCGTATAGTTAACGACGGCGACCACCGCAGGGACAAAAAACAGCAGCATTTCAGCCAGTAACCAACGAGCGCCCGCGCGGATCCAGTTCAACGGGATAACCCGGCAGATAATTAACGCCAACATCAGCACCATTCCTACCAGGTTGGCAGGAAGCGGCAAATTCAACCATGAGACAAGATATTGGGCAAATACAAATAAACCTGCATACAACAGTACCTGAACGGGTATCTGGAGTCGGTGAATAACAGCAGGCGTCACGCGGCTTATCGCCACAGCCATGAGGATATGTCCTTAAAAAATAGAGAGCGCCAGTATAGAGAGCCCCCGTCCAGGACTGAAATGAATTAAACTCATTGCAGGCATAGTCTTAAGGAATAATCATGGATATCAGAACGCTGCGATATTTTGTTGAGGTGGTGCGTCAGCAGAGCTTTACTCGCGCAGCGGAGAAACTTTTTGTCACCCAGCCCACCATCAGCAAAATGTTGAAGAACCTTGAAGACGAGCTTAACTGCACGCTGTTAATTCGCGACGGACGGCGGCTGTTGTTGACTGATACCGGACAGGTCGTGTTCGAACGCGGCCTGGCGATACTCGCCGAGTTTCGCCAGCTTGAAGCAGAACTCAGCGACATTAATCACCTCAACAAGGGGTTACTGCGCCTCGGCATTCCGCCAATGGTTGGTATGTTGATGGCCGGGCCGATCAGCCTTTTTCGCCAGCGTTATCCCGGCGTTGAGCTGAAGGTGGCTGAATTTGGCAGTTTAACCGTCCAGCAGGCGGTGATGAACGGCGAGCTGGATATCGCGATGACCGCGTTGCCTGTTGAAGAAGATAGCGGTCTGGCGACCTTACCGCTTTTCAGCCATCCGCTCTGCGTACTGGTCCCCCGCTCCGGTCAATGGACAACGTGCGACTCCATTTCTCCCGAAGCGCTGGCGGAGCATCCGCTGCTTATCTATAACGAAGATTTCGCGTTGAGCCGTCAGTTGCTTGAGTTATTTAATCAGCACAATGTAAAACCGCGCATCGCTGTGCGCAGCGGGCAGTGGGATTTTCTGGCGGCAATGGTGCAAGCCGGCGTCGGGATCGCCATTTTACCGGAGCCGATTTGCCAGCGGCTGGATAAACAGACACTGCGCTGGATCCCACTGGAAAGTGATTTACGCTGGCAGTTGGGCATGATTTGGCGCGAGGGCGTGTATCTGTCGCACAGCGCCCAGGCGTGGCTGAAATGCTGCGAAGGTTTTTGGTTAACGCAAGAGTCGTAAAATGCCGGATGCGGCTTAACGCCTTATCCGGCCTACACCGTGCTACCCCGTAGGCCTGATAAGCGTAGCGCCATCAGGCACGTTCACCCGCATTAAAATCCATTATTTCACCGGCCCAATTTTGCGGGTACAAACCACGCCTCACATCGCGATGAAATGTTGAAAAAGGCCATGCCTGTACCTGTTTTACCCAACCGTGCTTCACCGGGTTAATGTAAATATAATCAACATGCTGGCGATAATCGTGCTCATCGCGGATGGTATGTTCCCAAAAGCGAGGTTGCCAGATATGTCGGGCAGAAAACGATCGCGTGAAATGCTTCTTAATTTCCCGCCAGCGGGATGAAAAATCAGCGTCATTTTCAGGCAACGTCCAGATGCAATGCATATGCTCAGGCAGTACGACCCATGCATTGATATAAAAAGGTTTCATTTTTTGTACCGCAGAAATAGCACAACGTAGCCGATCAATTTTTGATATCAGAAGCTGGCTTCGGCGGTCCTGTAGGTTCACCGTAAAAAACCAGGTTCCTCCGTTGATGTAATTTCGTCGATAGTTGGACATGTTTCCCCCTTTTTCTCAACCGTATGAAGAAAAGAGGGAATCGACAAGAAGGACGCGTTCGTTCAGGAAAGCAGCTCGCAAATTACACGATGAATAATTTTTTGTAGGCCCGATAAGCGCAGCGCCATTAGGCACATCCTGCGCCGGATGCGGCTTAACGCCTTATCCGGCCTACATCGGTATGCCGATCTTGTAGGCCTGATAAGCGCAGCGCCATCAGGCACATCTTTCGCCGGATGCGGCTTAACGCCTTATCCGGCCTACATCGGTATGCCGGTCTTGTAGGCCTGATAAGCGCAGCGCCATCAGGCACATCTTTCGCCGGACGCGGCTTAACGCCTTATCCGGCCTACATCGGTATGCCGGTCTTGTAGGCCTGATAAGCGCAGCGCCATCAGGCACATCTTTCGCCGGATGCGGCTTAACGCCTTATCCGGCCTACACCGTGCTACCGTTTATTGGTTCTCGATCAACAGCGCTTCCAGCAAATCCAGATCGTGCAGCAGCTTTTGCAGCGTTTCATTACTGATTTCACGCGTGGCGCGCAGATGATAAAGCTCGGCGCGCTCCGAGCGCAGCGCCGCCAGACGGAAACGTCGTTCGAGGTTCTCTTCCTGCATTGAGCTTTCTACATCGTTTCGCCCATCGGCGCGCCGACGCAGGTTACCAATAACGCGTGAACTCACTTCGGTCAGCAGCTGATTATCAATGTTCTCTTCGCTGTCTGCGGCCAGACGCTCCTCCATTTTCTGGATCGCGACAATCGCCACTTCCGCCGTGGCGGCGCGGGCAATGCGCTCCTCTTTTTGCTGTTGCGAGTGGTCTGCGACTTCCAAATGTTGTAGCAGAATCGGCAGCATCACCACGCCGACAAACAGCGAGAACAGAATCACGCCCGCGGCCAGGAAGATCAGCTCATAACGCGCCGGGAAGCCGCTACCATCCGGTAGCAACAGCGGAATGGACAGCACACCGGCAAGGGTAATGGCCCCGCGAACTCCCGCAAAGGAGGCAATCAGGATTTCACGCGTCGTCCATGAGCCAAACTCCATCGGCTTTTTCTTCAGGAAGCGCAGGCTGAATTTTTTCATCGTCCACAGCCAGCCAAAACGCACCAGCATCAGCGCGGCGTAAATCAGCACGATATCGGTAAACAGCATCCAGATTTCAACGTTTGGGTCGACTTCTGCTGCCGCCAAAGATGACTCCAGAATCCCCGGCAGCTGCAGCCCTAACAGCAAGAAAACCATGCCGTTAAACACAAACTCCAGCATGGCCCAGGTGCTGTTAGCACGTAAACGCATCGCCAACGGCGCGCGGCGCATCACGCCGGAGCGGGTAATCGTCATCCCGGCAGCGACCGCCGCGAGGATGCCTGAAACACCAATGTGTTCCGCAATCAGGTAAGACGCAAACGGCAGCAGGAACAGCAGGACGATTTGCGTTGCCGGCTCATCACCGCCCCAGCGGCTAAGAAAACGCAGGGAGCGTCCGTACAGCCAACTGACGACAAAACCGGCGAGGATACCGCCAATCGCCACTTTGAAGAACTCGAGCGTCGCGCCGCCGACGGTAAACACCATCGTCCCCATCGCCACGGCAACGGCGAATTTCAGCGAAACCAGGCCTGAAGCGTCGTTCATCAGCGCTTCGCCCTGCAGGATGCCCATGATTTTCTTCGGGATGCGTCCCTCTCCCACGATACCGGAAAGCGCGACGGCATCGGTTGGCGACAGCACCGCAGCCAGCGCAAAAGCCGGAATGAGAGGGATCCCCGGCACCAGCCAGTAAATCATAAAGCCAATCCCAACCACCGTGACCAGAACCAGCGCCAGCGCAAGGCCGAAAATCTCTCGCCCGTGCTCGAGAAACTCACGCGTCGGCGTCTTCCAGCCATCGGCAAACAGCAGCGGCGGGATGAACAGAACCAGAAACAGCTCAGGATCGAATTCCACATGCAAACCAAACGTCGGCCACGCCAGCAAGGCGCCGATGGCGATCTGCATAAGGGGTAATGGGAGTTGGAAGGGCAATACGCGAGTAAATACCCCCGACAGCGAGACCACAAGGGTCATGATGAGTATGGTGAAAAAGATTTCCATGCGTTCCCTGTTTGCGATGTTTCTTATGATTTGTGATAAAGGCGTCGTGCCTCAATTCTATCTACTTGAGAGTAACGCAAAAGACAACGAGTGTGTTCTGAAAATAAAAACGGGCGGCCTAAGCCACCCGTTTGTAGGCGCGTCATCGAAGCAAAATCAAATAGCCCAACCGCCCGCGTAGAAGGCCACCAGCGCGATAGCAATCACCACCGTTCCGATGTTCAGTTTGCGCCATTCGCCAGAGACAATGCGACCAATGACCAGGGTAGCAAAACCGATCATAATGCCGGTAACGATGTTACAGGTCAGCACGATAAATACGGCGGTTACCAGACCCGCCATCGCGTCGACAAAGTCAGCAAAGTCGATTTTCGCCACGTTGCTCAGCATCAGCAGACCAACATACATCAGCGCAGGCGCCGTTGCGTACACCGGAACAAGATAAGAGAGCGGAGAGAGGAACAGAATCAGCAGGAACAGTACGCCAACGGTGATCGCCGTCAGGCCGGTTTTGCCGCCTGCCGCCGTACCCGCTGCGGATTCAATATAAACCGCCGCCGGCGCAGCCCCTACCAGGCCAGAGAACACGCTGCTCAGGGAGTCGGTGGTCAGCGCTTTGCCGCCATCGATAATCTGTCCGTCTTTATCCAACAGATTCGCCTGTCCGGCTACCGCGCGGATGGTTCCAGTCGCATCAAAGACAGCGGTCATCACCAGCGCCAGCACGCTCGGCAGAACGATCGGGTTCAGTGCGCCCATAATATCCAGGCTGCCGATCAGCGAGTTGCCGTTTTCATCGCTCAGAGACGGCATGGCAAAAATACCGGAGAAATGCACGGCTGGGTCAAAAATCAGGCCGACGATAGAGATACCGATAATGGTCAGCAGGATGCCGCCCGATACTTTCAGTTTTTCGAGACCAATAATCACCGCCAGACCAACCAGCGACATAATCACCGGGAAGGTATCGAAGTCGCCCAGCGCAACCGGCAGGCCGTCCAGCGGGTTCTTAATAACCAGACCAACGCCGTTTGCCGCAATCAGCAGCAGGAACAGGCCAATACCAATCCCCGTGCCGTGCGCAACGCCCTGCGGCAGATTGCGCAGGATCCAGCTACGGATACCGGTCGCGGAAATGATGGTAAACAGCACCCCCATCAGGAACACCGCGCCCAGCGCCACAGGCACGCTAATATGCTGCCCCAGCACCAGACTGAATGCGGTAAACGCGGTCAGCGAAATGGCGCAGCCAATCGCCAACGGCAGGTTTGCCCACAGGCCCATCACAATAGAACCGACGCCCGCGACCAGACAGGTTGCCACAAATACAGCGGCAGGCGGGAAACCGGCTTTACCCAGCATTCCCGGAACCACGATAACGGAGTAGACCATAGCCAGGAACGTCGTTAATCCGGCAACGATTTCCTGACGAACGGTACTGCCGCGGTGCGAAATTTTAAACCAGGCGTCGAGTGAACCGCCGGTACGCGCTGAAGGCGTAGACATAGAAAACATCCCCTGAGAGTTTATTTTTTCGTCATTATGCGTGCTGGACAATCCACTGCCTGCTAAACGATTTCTCCCTGTGCCAGGTTTGCGTCAATAGGGGTGTCGCAAAAAAGCAAACGTTTAGCTCCGCGCATAAAAAACGGGTGGTAAAAAAAGCAAACGATTATCCAGCGATTATACGTTGGTTTTCAACTGAACTTTGCCGCTTTTTATTCATTTCTTCTTATAATGCGCAAGAAATAGCCAGACGATGCGCAAACGTTATCGTCCATGCGCAATCTGGCAACAAATTTCGCTGAGTTATTACAAGATCTGCAATTATTTTTCACGCCTGCTCGCGCAAAAAAACGCATGAAGATGCAGAAAATTTTTTGGCTAAAAAACAATCAATTCACTGGCAAATAGAGAAGGCTGGCTTACACTTACTTTATCAACACAGACCGGAACCTCCCCAAACGTGCTCGACTGAGGGGTGTTGATGTCGGGGGAAACCCTCCCGTGAACCAACGGGATAGAGTGAAAGACAAAGACCGGAACCAAACTAAAGCGCCCTCTGTGGCGCTTTAGTTTTATACCCGTTATATCCGTCACATACGTTAAATCAATCATCTTCCAGCAGACGCGCTCCGGTCCCCTGCGCGCCAAGCTGATCGCCGGGGTTACGCAACGGACAATCGCTGCGCGACAAACAGCCACAGCCAATGCATCCATCCAGTTCATCGCGTAGCGCCACCAAAGTATGAATGCGTCGATCCAGCTCCTCACGCCATTGCGAGGAGAGTTGCTTCCACTCTTTAGCACTGAGCGAATGACCTTCAGGTAATACGCCTAACGCGTCGCCGATCGTGGCCAGGGGAATACCGATACGTTGGGCAATCTTGATAATCGCCACATAACGCAACACATCGCGTTTGTATCGACGCTGATTGCCGCTGTTGCGCATGCTGCTGATTAATCCTTTGCTTTCATAGAAATGCAGGGTCGATACCGCCACACCGCTACGCTTTGCAACTTCACCTGGCGTTAGCAGCGCTTTTATCCGGGGTAATTTCTTTTCCATAAATCGCTTTACCTCAAGTTAACTTGAGGAATTATACTCGCCCACAGACAAAACGACGAATCGAATACTGAGAAAGAGGCAACTCTATGTCCCATCAGCAGATTATTCAGACCCTTATTGAATGGATTGATGAACATATCGATCAACCGCTGAACATTGAGGCGGTGGCGAAAAAATCAGGTTACTCAAAATGGTATTTGCAGAGAATGTTCCGCACGGTGATGCGCCAGACATTGGGTGACTACATCCGCCAGCGTCGGCTTCTGTTGGCCGCCGTGGAGCTACGGACGACCGAACGGCCTATTTTCGATATTGCGATGGATCTTGGCTATGTATCACAGCAGACCTTCTCGCGTGTATTTCGCCGCGAGTTTGATCGTACCCCCAGTGATTACCGCCACCGTCTGTAAAATTATTGCCCGCCCTGCGTCAGTATGGCGGGCGACCGTTGTATCCAATGCATGAACTCCTGCGGCGGCAGCGCCTTCGCAAAATACCAGCCCTGGCAATACTGTACGCCGCGCTCAAGCAGCCACTCGATTTGTTCCGCCGTTTCCACCCCTTCCGCAATCGTCTTCAGGTGTAAGCTTTGCGCCATCTCGATGATATGTTCGGCAATCAGGTGGCTGGTGCTGTTAGTGGCCAGCGTGCTAATAAACGATTTGTCGATCTTCAGGATATCGATATTCAACGCTGACAAATTATGTAGATTGGAATAGCCCGTGCCAAAATCATCAAACGCCACTTCAAAACCGGCCTGACGAAACGCCTGGATGACCGGGGTCATTTTATGTACATCGATAAAGCCGCGCTCCGTCACCTCAACCTTAATTTGCTGGGCTGCTACAGAGTACTCATGGTTTTTTTCGGCAATCAGGGCAATCAGACGGGATGAATGAAAGTCTGAAGCAGAGAGGTTAATCGAGATATACAACTGAGGATGCGCCGAAAGAAAATTCCCCAAATCATTGAATACCTCCTCGACAACGTAATCCGTGATCCTCTCAATCATGCCCTCTTTTTCTGCCAGCGGAATAAACTCCGTCGGGCTCATCACCTCGCCTTTACAGCCTGGCCAGCGTAGCAAAGCCTCTGCTCCGACACATTGTCCATTTTTGATATCAATGATCGGCTGATAGTACAGGCAAAGCTGACGTTTCTTGATTGCACGTTTTAATAAGCGGCGGGGAGACAGGTATTCCTGACGCGTACGCCACCACATTAGCAGCATCAGAATGCTGCAGATAATCCCGAAGGGGACCGTTAGCATCGCCTCATGGCAGAACATCTGATTTACACGAACGCCTGAGGTCGAAACAATAATCGCGATGGGGCGTTTTTCTGAATGTACGATGGTAAAGAAGCGCTCGTCCTGCTGGAATGTAGAGGCCTCACCGCGTACCAGCGGCGAAAATTTTGCAATATTCGCTCCTTCGCTGGCTGAGAAAAAGGTATCCGTTACCGTGTCATACACTCCCCAGGACAGATCCGGGTCATCGGACATAACTTCGCTGTAAGATAATGGGTTGATGACGACAACGTAGTTTCCTCGCTGCATATACGTCATTTTGTAGCCCGCAAAAAACGGGGTATCACGGTAGTAATAGATGGAGATATCCGGCGTACGTTTATAGTCCGCTGTCGGCATAATATATGGGACTGAAGGAATCAATGACGTAGAGCACAAAAAACGATCGCCCTGCGCGTAAATTAGCTCACTGATATATAAACGACCGCGAATAATATTCAGCATACTTTTCTGATGTGCAGGGCTACACATCTTACCTTCATACAACTGGGCCATATCACGCGCTAAATCGGCCTGGAGGATCACCAATTCAGTTTTATTTAACACCAGTTGAGCAAAAGAGCGGAGATGATTACGAGTTTCGGACATTGCCCGGATGTGAGCAAACCATAACGACAGCACCACGGGGAGCAATACCACCATGAATGTTCCCAGGAACTTCAGCATCTTGCGTCGCGCACTGTGATTCATGTCAGCCCTATTTCCCTGTTTCGTATATGCCAGAACCCATTAGGCAGGATGCTATAAACACTGACTGGTTAAGTTGCATGAATCTATCATTATTAGCAACAGACTTCTCTATGTAAAAGTCCGATAATAGTTGATGATGATATTATTTTTCCGTAAGGCAAACTTAAAGCAATGCTTATTTCATAACATTATTATCCATAAGTAGTAATTTTTCATAAGTATTATCCTGGGCACGTATAAGAAATTGATTAAATTTCTTAACGATTAATTTAGGATAAACATAACAGGTAATTTATATACATCTTTTATTAGATTATTTGTTAGCGGTTTCTTAATTAAAAATAACCATACAGTAACCATGGCTATTCACCTGCAAAAATAACGTCTAACACTGGTGAACAAACGAGCGAATGTGATATAGTTCACACAATTAATGTAACAGAAACAATGTTTCATTCATGTTATTGCCCGTCGATAGCCAGAGTACTACACCCTCGGTGAACACCCCCGCGCTGTCCTGGGCATCCAGACTTTCTGAGGACGTTTTTGATGGCAACGATAACAACTAGCGTGGTTCTTCTGCGGTGGCAGCTACTCAGCGCGGTGCTGATGTTTTTAGCCAGTACGCTCAATATCCGTTTTCGTAAATCAGATTATATTGGCCTGGCCGTCATTAGCAGCGGTCTGGGGCTGGTTTTTGCCTGCTGGTTTGCGACCGGATTACTCGGCATCACCCTGGTGGATGTGTCCGCAATCTGGAATAACATTGAATCCGTGATGGTCGAAGTGATGAGTCACACGCCGCCAGACTGGCCGATGGTGTTGACCTGATAACAGGAAGGCATATGGCTACCCCGATACTGAGGTAGCCATAAATTTACAGCATAAAACGGATGGATTAGAACGGAATATCGTCGTCGAAATCCATCGGCGGTTCGTTAGACGGCGCTGCCGGTGCGGACTGTTGCGGGCGAGACTGCGCCCCACCGCTGAACTGATTACCACCCTGCGGCTGCTGAGGCTGACCCCAACCACCCTGCTGCTGACCGCCGCCTGCCGGAGCACCACCACCCTGACGACCACCCAGCATTTGCATGGTGCCGCCAACGTTAACAACAACTTCAGTGGTGTACTTTTCTACGCCGGACTGATCGGTCCATTTACGGGTGCGCAACTGACCTTCGATATAAACCTGAGAACCTTTACGCAGATACTCGCCGGCGACTTCTGCCAGTTTGCCAAACAGCACAACACGGTGCCATTCAGTCTGCTCTTTCATTTCACCGGTCGCTTTATCACGCCAGGATTCGGAAGTAGCCAGCGTAATGTTGGCAACTGCGCCACCATTCGGCATATAGCGTACTTCCGGGTCCTGGCCCAGATTACCGACGAGAATCACCTTGTTTACGCCTCTGCTGGCCATGATCGTGTCTCCTGAAAAACGTTACTGAATAAGTGTAAGCGCGGGATTGTAGCATTTCCAATAGCGCTTTTACTACGTTGCGAGATCGATTCCAGTAAACAACCCCGGACAAACATTGTTGCACAGGCATCTGCGTTTTGCATTCCAATACTGTATATTCATTCAGGTCAGGTTGTGTCATAATTAACCGTTTGTGATCGCCGGTAGCACCATGCAGCCAGGCAAAAAAGCGTTTAATCCGGGAAAGATGAATGGATAAGATCGAAGTTCGGGGCGCCCGCACCCATAATCTCAAAAACATCAACCTCGTCATCCCGCGCGACAAGCTGATTGTCGTCACCGGGCTTTCGGGCTCAGGCAAATCTTCGCTCGCTTTCGACACCCTGTATGCCGAAGGGCAGCGTCGTTACGTTGAATCCCTTTCCGCGTACGCGCGTCAGTTTCTGTCGCTGATGGAAAAGCCGGACGTCGACCACATTGAGGGGCTGTCTCCCGCCATCTCAATTGAGCAAAAATCGACGTCCCATAACCCGCGATCCACGGTAGGTACCATTACCGAAATTCACGACTATCTGCGCCTGCTGTTTGCTCGCGTTGGCGAGCCGCGCTGCCCGGATCACGACGTTCCTCTGGCGGCGCAGACCGTTAGCCAGATGGTGGACAACGTCCTGTCGCAGCCGGAAGGCAAGCGTCTGATGCTGCTGGCGCCGGTGATTAAAGAGCGCAAAGGCGAGCACACTAAAACGCTGGAAAACCTTGCAGGCCAGGGCTATATCCGCGCCCGTATCGACGGTGAAGTGTGCGACCTTTCCGATCCGCCCAAGCTTGAGCTGCAAAAGAAACACACCATCGAAGTGGTGATTGACCGCTTTAAAGTGCGCGACGATCTCACCCAGCGCCTGGCGGAATCGTTTGAAACCGCGCTGGAGCTGTCCGGCGGTACGGCGGTAGTCGCCGATATGGACGATCCGAAAGCGGAGGAACTGCTGTTCTCCGCCAACTTCGCCTGCCCGATCTGCGGCTATAGCATGCGTGAACTGGAGCCGCGGTTGTTCTCATTCAACAACCCGGCGGGCGCATGCCCGACCTGTGACGGTCTCGGCGTACAGCAGTATTTCGATCCTGACCGGGTGATTCAAAACCCGGAACTGTCGCTGGCCGGTGGCGCTATCCGCGGCTGGGATCGCCGTAACTTCTATTACTTCCAGATGCTTAAGTCGCTGGCGGAACACTATAAATTCGACGTTGAAGCCCCATGGGCCAGCCTGAATCCTGCTGTGCATAAAGTGGTGCTGTACGGTTCTGGTAAAGAGAATATCGAATTTAAGTACATGAACGATCGCGGCGATACGTCCGTACGCCGCCATCCGTTCGAAGGCGTGTTGCATAACATGGAACGCCGTTACAAAGAGACGGAATCCAGCGCGGTACGCGAGGAATTAGCCAAATTCATCAGCAACCGTCCGTGCGCCAGCTGTGAAGGGACGCGCTTGCGCCGGGAAGCCCGCCACGTCTTTGTCGAAAATACCCCTCTGCCGGCGATTTCCGACATGAGCATTGGCCATGCGATGGATTTCTTCAACAACCTGAAGCTTGCAGGTCAGCGAGCGAAGATTGCCGAGAAAATTCTGAAAGAGATTGGCGATCGTCTGAAGTTCCTGGTGAACGTCGGCCTCAACTACCTGACGCTATCGCGTTCGGCGGAAACGCTTTCCGGCGGCGAAGCCCAACGTATTCGCCTGGCGAGCCAGATCGGCGCGGGTCTGGTCGGCGTGATGTACGTCCTGGATGAACCATCTATCGGTCTGCATCAGCGCGATAACGAACGTCTGCTGGGCACGCTCATCCATCTGCGTAACCTGGGTAACACCGTGATTGTGGTCGAGCACGATGAAGATGCGATTCGCGCCGCTGACCACGTTATCGACATCGGCCCGGGCGCTGGCGTTCACGGCGGTCAGGTGGTTGCCGAAGGGACGCTCGACGACATCATGGCCGTGCCTGAGTCGCTGACCGGGCAGTACATGAGCGGTAAGCGTAAGATAGATGTGCCAAAACAGCGCGTTGCGGCCGATCCGGAGAAAGTGCTGAAACTCACCGGCGCGCGCGGCAACAACCTGAAAGATGTCACACTGACGCTGCCGGTAGGCCTGTTCACCTGCATTACCGGTGTTTCCGGCTCCGGTAAATCGACGCTGATCAACGATACCTTATTCCCGATTGCGCAGACGGCGCTGAACGGCGCTACGCTGGCAGAGCCTGCGCCGTACCGCGATGTCCAGGGTCTGGAACATTTCGATAAAGTGATCGACATTGACCAAAGCCCGATTGGCCGCACGCCGCGCTCTAACCCGGCAACCTACACGGGGGTGTTTACGCCGGTGCGCGAACTGTTTGCTGGCGTACCGGAGTCCCGTGCGCGCGGCTATACGCCGGGTCGTTTCAGCTTTAACGTCCGCGGCGGACGCTGTGAAGCCTGCCAGGGCGACGGCGTAATCAAAGTCGAAATGCACTTCCTGCCGGATATTTACGTGCCGTGCGACCAGTGCAAAGGCAAGCGCTATAACCGCGAAACGCTGGAGATTAAGTACAAAGGCAAGACCATCCACGAAGTGCTGGATATGACCATTGAAGAAGCACGCGAGTTCTTTGATGCCGTTCCGGCACTGGCGCGTAAGCTGCAAACGCTGATGGATGTGGGCCTGACGTACATTCGCCTCGGCCAGTCGGCAACCACACTCTCCGGTGGCGAAGCGCAGCGCGTGAAGCTGGCGCGCGAGCTGTCAAAACGCGGTACCGGACAAACGTTGTATATTCTTGATGAGCCGACCACCGGTCTGCACTTTGCGGATATTCAGCAGTTGCTGGACGTTCTTCATCAGCTGCGGGATCAGGGCAACACCATCGTGGTGATTGAACACAACCTTGATGTGATTAAGACGGCGGACTGGATTGTCGATCTCGGTCCGGAAGGCGGCAGCGGCGGCGGGGAAATTCTGGTCTCCGGTACGCCGGAAACGGTCGCTGAGTGTGAAGCTTCACACACGGCCCGCTTCCTCAAGCCGCTGTTGTAATTGCGCAACACTTATCAGGCCTACTAAAGCTTGTAGGTCTGATAAGGCGCTTGCGCCGCATCCGGCTACCGTTGTGCCTGATGGCGCTGCGCTTATCAGGCCTACGACACTACTGACAGGCATAAAACTTGTAGGCCGGATCAGGGCTGCGCCAGTATCCGGCGCTTATCTTCCGGCAGCGTGTTTACGGCCTGCTGATAGGAGGCGTCTACCAGATAGTAAATTTGCGAATCCGGTAGCGAGCCGTCCAGATACACCGTGCTCCAGTGCGCTTTGTTCAGATGTCTGCTTGGTCGTACATCGCTATGCTGCTGACGCAGCAATTCTGCCAGCTCAGGACTGGTTTTCAGAGAGACCGCCGGGCGTTCTTCTACCTCTTTGACCATGGCAAAGAGTACATCTTCGACTTTGATTTGCGTGGCTTTCCAGTCACTGTGCACACTCTGCTCCGCGCCCGTTTTTGCCATGCAGTATTGCAGCAACTCCGAATTCGTCATCTTTATTCCCCTTACCAGCACTCGCCTAATGAGAACATCTTTTATTTAGTGTGCAGCAAGTCCGCAAAAGGTAAAAGCCAGTAACGCAAATTTGTTCAAAAAATCGCCAGGCAGCAACCCACGTCCTTAATACTCAGAGTTTACGATCACCTCTTCACCAAACGCGCCAGCCTGCGGCAGCGGTTTATAGGTGGAGTTGGAAGCGCGTAAAATACGAATGCCGCGAATACCCACGTCGCGAGCGGCGGTGATGTCATTGTCAGAATCACCGTAGAACATGCGCACGTTTTTATCCTGCAACCACTGCGTTTTGGTGTTCTGACCCGGCTTGTCGCCGGCAAAAATGACCGGATTCATATTGGCGGCCGGGATGTGAAAGTTATCAGCCAGCGTTTTCGAGACCGTTTCGGTCTTCGTCTGACTACGCCCCGTCACAAAATAGATGCTATCGCCGCGGCGCACGTGCATATCAATCAACTGGCGCGCCACTTCTTTTGGAATACTGAACTCGTCCCAGCCGTTGTTCATTTTCTCCCAGAAGGCCGGATTCTTCAGGTAATCGTCGCTGTCCGGTGAGTACGTTTTCTTCCCGCGCCAGAAGCCAGGGCTGGAAAACAGGACGGTGTCATCAATATCAAACCCGACGGCCATCGGCGGACGTCCGGTCAGGCTGTTTTCAATTTGCGCCACGGAGACCCAGTGAATAGGGGCCTGCTCAGCGAGTTTTGCAACGTTAGTGCCTGGATTGAGCTGAGAAGGAGAAGAAACCAACGCCTGGGCTGGCTGATTTAACGTGAACAATAAACAAACGGCACTCAGTGCCAACGTAAACTTGCGCATATTTTTCCCTAAGTAGTCAGTTAGTTATGATTTTTATTTAACAACTGGTCAAAAAACTATCTGACCTTACCCCTTAGGGGAAGGGAAAGGAAGGATTTTCTCTGGTTTTGTTACAGAAAAAGAGGATGATCACACAGAAAAGCGTGCCTGATGGCGCTACGTTTATCCGACCTACAAACGAAAAATCCGTATGCCTTGTAGGCCGGATAAGGCGTTTACGCCGTCATCCGGCAAACCAGGTGGTTACATGACCGCCGCGAACGCCTTCGCCACGCGCTGAACGTTAGCGTGATTTAACCCGGCCACGCACATACGACCGCTGGCAATCAGGTACACACCAAACTCATCGCGCAAGCGATCGACCTGAGCGGCGCTCAGCCCGGTATAGCTGAACATCCCGCGCTGTTGCAGCAGGTAGTCAAAGTTACGGCCAGGGATCTCCGTATTCAATACGTTAACCAACTCCTGGCGCATGGCCAGGATGCGGGTCCGCATCGCTTCGACTTCCGCCAGCCAGTTGGCTTTCAGCACGTCATCACCCAGCACCGTAGCAACCACCTGCGCGCCAAAGTTCGGCGGGCTGGAGTAGTTACGACGCACGGTCGCTTTTAGCTGCCCCAAAACGCGACTTGCCGTATCGGCGTCTTCACATACCACAGAAAGCCCGCCCACACGCTCGCCGTACAAAGAGAAGATTTTCGAGAACGAGTTACTGACCAGGGCGGGTAATCCGGCACTGGCGATGGCGCGGATTGCGTAGGCGTCCTCTTCCATTCCGCCGCCAAAGCCCTGATAAGCAATGTCGAGGAACGGGATCAGATCGCGCGATTTCAGAATCTCGATAACGGCATCCCATTGCGCAGGGCGTAAATCTGCGCCGGTCGGGTTATGGCAGCACGGATGCAATAGCACGATGCTGCGTGCCGGTAAGGTACTCAACGTGGCCAGCAGGTCGTTGAAACGCACCCCGTTGGTTTCGTTGTCATACCAGGGGTAAGTACTCACTTCGAATCCAGCCCCTTCAAATATTGCAATGTGATTTTCCCAGGTCGGATCGCTGACCCATACGCCAGAATCAGGGAAATAGCGTTTCAGGAAGTCTGCGCCAACCTTTAGCGCGCCGGAGCCGCCCAGCGTCTGAATGGTTGCGACGCGCTGCTGCTGGAGAACCGGATGATCTGAACCAAACAACAGCGGCGCAATGGTATGGCGATACGTGTTCAGTCCTTCCATCGGCAGATACAGCGAAGCGCCGTGCGGCTTTGCATTGAGTCGGGCTTCTGCCTCCGCCACCGCTTTAAGCTGTGGAATAATGCCGTCTTCGTTGTAGTACAGGCCAATGCTGAGGTTCACTTTGTCGCTACGTGAATCTTCTTTGAAGCGCTCCATGAGCGATAAAATCGGGTCGCCAGCGTAGGCGTCAACTTTTTGAAACACGAGGTGGTTCTCCAGGTTTACAGGCAGAGGATAAGAACACAATAAACCGGAAGCGGAGGAAGATCGAGAGGATGTTGAGAGGAATATTGCCGGATGGCGGCGTTCCCGCCTGTCCGGCATATCATGAGCTTAGTCGATATACTTCATCGCCACCCTTGAGGTCAGGCGCGTGATAAGTTCGTAAGCACTTACTTTCGTCATTTCAGCAATGCGTTCCACGGGCAGGCCCTCGCCCCACAGAATCACCGAATCGCCAGCTTTGTCCTGCGCCTCGGGGCCTAAATCGACGCAGATCATATCCATCGCCACGCGACCGACGATCGGCACTTCACGGCCATTGACCAGCACCGGTGTGCCCGACGGCGCCGCACGCGGATAACCATCGCCATACCCCATCGCCACCACGCCCAGACGCGTGTCGCGCTCGCTCTGCCAGGTTCCACCATAGCCAACCGGCTCGCCCGCTTTGTGCTCACGCACCGCAATCAGGCTGGAGGTCAATGACATCACCGGCTGACAGCCAAAATCGGCGCCGATAGAGTGGTTTTCCAGCGGCGATACGCCATACAGAATCAGCCCCGGACGCGCCCAGTCGAAGTGGGACTGCGGCCACAGCAAAATGCCGCCGGATGCGGCAATCGAACGCTGCCCCGGTTTGCCTTCACAGAAGCGATTAAAGATATCGAGCTGCTTTTCAGTCGCGCCACACTCAGGCTCATCTGCGCGAGCGAAGTGGCTGACGATATTGACCGGCTGGCGTACGTTTTCACATTGCGTTAAGCGCTGATAAAACGCCTCGGCCTGTTCAGGACGCACGCCCAGGCGGTGCATGCCCGTGTCGAGCTTCATCCAGACGGTGACCGGTTCAGCCAGTTTTGCGGCCTCCAGGGCCTCGAGCTGCTCCAGGTTGTGTACGGCGGTATGCAGACGCTGCGCGGAGATAGTCGGCAGATCGGTGGCATCGAAAAAACCTTCCAGCAGCAGGACCGGCTGCGTGATGCCACCCGCGCGCAGCCGCAGGGCTTCTTCAAGACGAGCGACACCAAAAGCGTCCGCATCGGGGAGCGTTCGCGCGGTCTCTAACAGACCATGGCCGTAAGCGTTCGCTTTCACGACCGCAACCAGTTTACTGGCAGGGGCCAGTTCACGCAGACGTTGCAGGTTGTGTCGCAGAGCGCGGCGGTTAATAACTACAGTTGCCGCTTGCATTTGTGTTCCTTAATAAAAGAATCGCCTAAATCATTCATGTTGCAGTAAGGCGACAAGCCTGAGAATCCCCGGGAGCTTAGTAAACTAAGTGACCGGGGTGAGCGGGCGTAGTCAACGCATCTGCAGCATGAAGGATGATGGAGATTTATTCGTCGTCGTATTGTGGGCCCGCATAGTTGTCAAATCGCGACCACTGTCCGTTAAACGTCAGGCGCACCGTTCCGATCGGACCGTTACGCTGTTTACCAATAATAATTTCGGCGATGCCTTTTAGGTCGCTGTTTTCGTGATAAACCTCATCACGATAGATAAACATGATTAAGTCGGCATCCTGCTCAATGGAGCCGGATTCACGCAGATCCGAGTTGACCGGACGCTTGTCGGCGCGTTGTTCCAGAGAGCGGTTAAGCTGCGACAGCGCCACCACCGGCACATGCAGTTCTTTCGCTAACGCTTTCAGCGAGCGGGAAATTTCAGCAATTTCCAGCGTACGGTTGTCGGAAAGCGACGGTACGCGCATCAGCTGCAGGTAGTCGATCATGATAAGCCCGATCCCCCCGTGTTCACGAGCGATACGACGGGCGCGCGAGCGCACTTCCGTTGGCGTCAGGCCGGAGGAGTCATCAATATAGATGTTTCGTTTTTCCAGCAAAATACCCATTGTTCCGGAAATTCGCGCCCAGTCCTCATCATCCAGTTGACCGGTACGGATTTTGGTTTGGTCTACGCGTGAAAGCGAAGCCAGGGAACGCATCATGATCTGTTCCGAGGGCATTTCGAGACTGAAGATAAGAACCGGCTTATCCTGCAACATCGCCGCGTTTTCCACGAGGTTCATTGCAAATGTCGTTTTACCCATCGACGGACGCGCGGCGACAATAATTAAGTCCGACGGCTGTAGACCGGCCGTCTTTTTGTTGAGATCGTCATAGCCGGTGTTCACCCCGGTAACACCGTCGTGCGGCTGCTGGAACAACTGCTCGATACGCGCAACGGTGGCGTCGAGCACATCGGTGATGTTTTTCGGGCCTTCGTCTTTATTGGCACGGCTTTCAGCGATTTTAAAGACGCGGGATTCCGCGAGATCCAGCAGGTCTTCGCTGCTACGTCCCTGCGGATCAAACCCGGCTTCCGCGATTTCGTTAGCCACCGAAATCATGTCACGGACAACGGCACGTTCGCGGACGATATCCGCATAGGCGCTAATGTTGGCCGCACTTGGCGTATTTTTCGATAACTCAGCCAGGTACGCGAAACCGCCAACGCTGTCCAGCTGTCCCTGTACCTCCAGTGACTCTGCCAGCGTGATCAGATCGATGGGTTTTCCCATCTCCTGCAGACGGTGCATTTCCGTGAAGATATGCCGGTGCGGACGGGTATAAAAATCCTCCGCGACCACGCGTTCGGCCACGTCGTCCCAGCGTTCGTTATCCAGCATTAAACCGCCCAACACCGACTGTTCCGCTTCAATCGAGTGCGGCGGTACTTTCAGCCCGGCGACCTGGGGATCGCGCTCACGAGCATCAGTCTGTTGTTTGTTGAAGGGTTTATTTCCTGCCATAGTGAATGGAGTTACCGAGATAATGATTGGGTCGAAAGATTACCACATTTCTTTTGGAGGAAGCATGGCAACACGTATTGAATTTCACAAGCATGGTGGCCCTGATGTACTCAAGGCTGTGGAGTTTACGCCCGTTGACCCGGCGGAAAACGAAATCCAGGTCGAGAATAAAGCGATTGGGATCAACTACATCGACACCTATATCCGCAGTGGTCTTTATCCGCCGCCTTCTCTGCCCAGCGGGCTGGGTACCGAAGCCGCAGGCGTAGTCAGCAAAGTTGGCAGCAAAGTGACGCACATTAAAGCCGGCGATCGCGTGGTGTATGCTCAGTCAGCGCTTGGCGCTTACAGCTCAGTGCATAACGTTCCGGCGGATAAGGCCGCCATCCTGCCCAATGCAATCTCGTTTGAACAGGCAGCCGCGTCGTTTCTGAAAGGGCTGACCGTGTTTTACCTGTTACGCAAAACCTATGAAATCCAGCCTGACGAACCGTTTTTATTTCATGCAGCCGCAGGCGGCGTCGGTCTGATTGCCTGCCAGTGGGCAAAAGCGTTGGGAGCGAAGCTGATTGGCACCGTCGGCAGTGCGCAAAAAGCGCAAATTGCGCAGCAGGCCGGTGCGTGGCAGGTCATTAACTATCGTGAAGAGAGCATCGTCGAGCGCGTTAAAGAGATAACCGGCGGTAAAAAAGTGCGGGTGGTGTATGACTCTGTCGGGAAAGATACCTGGGAAGCCTCGCTGGATTGTTTACAGCGCCGGGGGCTGATGGTCAGCTTTGGTAACGCTTCCGGACCGGTAACCGGGGTTAACTTAGGCATACTGAATCAAAAAGGTTCGCTGTACGTGACCCGCCCTTCGCTCCAGGGTTACATCACCAACCACCATGAATTAACCGAAGCCAGCAATGAGCTTTTCTCGCTGATTGCCAGCGGGGTGATCAAAGTGGATGTGGCACCGGGTCAGACCTTTGCGCTGCACGACGCGCAGCGTGCCCATGAAGTGCTGGAAAGTCGCGCCACGCAGGGCTCGAGTCTGCTAATCCCGTAGCTTGAATTCCCTCCCGCATTCAAGCAGCCAACACACCTGGAGTTTGAAATTTGACGGGGAAAGAAAGAATTAGGGCTTCCCGCAGGAAGCCCTTTCTTTTTTAGTTCGGCTGTATGTAGGGTACAGCTCGATGAATTCGTTAACGCGGCAATAGTGACAGATTTAATAATCAATTCCTATTTGGTTCTAAAGGCAATGTCGCAGGTTGTGACGCACCGCTCAATACCTTAGTAAAACCGGCGGTTATTGCGCTGATACTGTGGGACTTTAGGCGCTTTTATCGCCTTAATCACCCACACAATGGCAACGGCCAGTAACAGCCAGGGCAGGAGCTTGATCATCAGCGCCAACATTCCGCCAAGGAACATCACGGCAGTGGCCACCATCAGCGCAGCCAGGATCCCCAGCAGGGACACGCCGGTGACCATCAGCATGATAAAAAATCCAATCACAAAAAGTAGTTCCAGCATGATGCTCTCCCGAAATGAAATACTCTTCACGCCCTTACAAGAAACATGCCAAAGTTAATGTTTTGATTTATAAACAAAACGCCCCGTGACAAAGCACAGGGCGTGGTGAAATTAACTAACTTTTAGTGAGAAACTAACGCTTATCGGCAACCAGCTTGAGAGCGTGTTCCAGGACGTTAATATCCGCACCGGCTTTATGCGCGTTTTCACTCAGATAACGACGCCACTGACGTGCGCCGGGGATCCCCTGAAACAGTCCCAGCATATGGCGGGTGACATGCCCCAGATAAGTGCCCTGACTCAGTTCACGCTCAATATACGGATACATGGCGCGCACCACGGCGACAGGATCGGCATCATGGGTAGCGGCAGCAAAAATTTCGCGGTCGACCGACGCCAGAATACCAGGGTTTTGATAGGCTTCACGCCCCACCATCACGCCATCCATGTGTTGCAGGTGGATCTTCGCTTCTTCCAGCGATTTAATGCCGCCGTTGATCGACATCGTCAGATGCGGGAAATCACGCTTTAACTGATAAACACGGGCATAATCCAGCGGAGGGATCTCACGGTTTTCTTTCGGGCTTAACCCGGACAGCCAGGCCTTGCGGGCGTGGATGATAAACATCTCACATTCACCTTTACCCGCAACCGTGTTGATAAAATCGCACAGGAATTCATAGCTGTCCAGGTCATCAATGCCAATTCGCGTCTTCACCGTGACCGGAATCGACACCACGTCGCGCATCGCCTTAACGCAATCGGCGACCAGCTGCGCGTTCCCCATCAGGCAGGCGCCGAACATCCCATTCTGTACGCGGTCGGAAGGACAGCCGACGTTGAGGTTAATTTCGTCGTAGCCCCGCTGTTCAGCGAGCTTCGCACACTGCGCCAGCGCAGCCGGATCGCTCCCGCCCAGTTGCAACGCAACCGGATGTTCTTCTTCGCTATACGCCAGATAGTCGCCTTTACCGTGAACGATCGCTCCGGTGGTCACCATCTCCGTATACAGCAGCGTCTGGCGGGACAATAAGCGCAAAAAGTAGCGGCAATGTCTGTCCGTCCAGTCGAGCATCGGCGCGATAGAAAAACGATGAGCGGGAAAAGCGGTAGACTGAGATTCAGGCAGCATGGCGAATATTCAAGCATCCGGTTAAAAAAGGGGCGCTACTATAGCATAGACCGACGCGATAGTGCGCCACGTCAGTGTGAATCCCCGCGCCATGTTCTCGCAGAGCGCTATTTACGCCCCGGCTTTCCATCATGTGGGCCAAAAAACTGTGGCGGATGGTCAACCCAGCGATCTTCACGCGTGGCGGCATAGACCGGGTTAAGCGGGTAATAAATGCGATTATATTTTTTGTTCGCCTCACCCACGACCAGCAGGCGCACTTCTTCACTGGTGTTATTGATAAAGGTATGACACACCCCGGTTCCCGCCGGAAAACCGACGCTGTCGCCAGGTTCGAGTTTCCATAAATAGCCGTTAATCCAGGCTTCCGGATAGCCTTCCAGCACGTAGATAAACTCTTCTTCATCGCTTTCCGCATGGGGATAGGATGTCCGGCGCCCCGGCGGCAGACGCTCATGATGAATGCCAAGCCTCCCTAACCCCAGCTTACGGGCAAGCGGCGCGCCAATAGAAAAAAGTTCATTGCTGTCGGGGTAGGTGGAGTCATCAGCCCCCTCCACCTCGCGCCAATGGCGAATACAGTCGGGTCTTTTCATGTTGATTCTCCAGAATACGATGCGTCAGGTATAGCACACGGCGGCGGATCTCGGCGTTTTAAGCAGAACATGGTAAAGTAAGGGATTAACCTTTCACGCAAATCGAGGCGCCAAATGGATAAAACCACCACGCACGAATTATTGGCTCAAGCTGAAAAACTCTGTGCGCAACGTAACGTGCGGCTAACGCCACAGCGCCTCGAAGTGCTGCGCCTGATGAGTCTACAGGAAGGGGCCATCAGCGCTTACGACCTGCTCGACTTGCTACGTGAAACCGAACCGCAGGCCAAGCCGCCCACCGTTTATCGTGCGCTCGATTTTCTGCTGGAACAAGGTTTTGTGCACAAAGTGGAGTCGACCAACAGTTACGTTCTGTGTCACCTGTTCGATCAACCGACCCACAGTTCTGCAATGTTTATTTGCGATCGTTGTGGCGTGGTAAAAGAAGAGTGTGCGGAAGGGGTGGAAGACATCATGCATACGCTGGCGGCAAAAATGGGTTTTGCCCTGCGACATAACGTGATCGAAGCTCACGGGCTGTGTCCGGCATGCGTGGAGGTGGAATCATGTCGCCATCCAGGCGAGTGCCAGCATGACCACTCAATTCTGGTGAAAAAGAAAGTCGGTCGCTAAGCAAGAGAGCGTACATCCTTGTACTCTCAGGAGGGGATTAATTACCAGCGGTAATCGTTGCGGGTTTCCCAATCAGTGACTTCTTTCTCCGCCTGATCTTTTGCATAACCGTAACGCTCCTGGACTTTACCGACCAGCTGGTCACGTTTGCCTTCAATGACCGTCATATCATCGTCGGTCAGTTTGCCCCATTGCTCTTTCACTTTACCTTTGAACTGTTTCCAGTTACCGCCGACTTCGTCTTTATTCATCCTCAAATCCTCATCGTTAGGTTGTGAATAGCCAGAGTATCTCGTCCAATTCCGCTATCTTTTCTGCTGGACGTGATAATAAGTGTAGTCACTGATTCGGCATTCGATTCACTATTCAGAATTTTTAACCGTCAGGCTTTAACAAACCACGTCCCGTTGCGCCAGTGACGTCGCCAGATAAAGGCCAGTGAAAGCCCGCGCAGCGCGAGAAAAACGGTAAGCGCCAGCCACAAGCCGTGGTTGCCCAGCAGCGGTAACGCCAGTAGCGTTAATGCAAATCCCGTTGCCGCAACGGCCATACTGTTGCGCATTTCCGCCGCCCGCGTTGCGCCGATAAACATGCCGTCCAGCAAATAGCACCAGACGCCGACCAGCGGTAAAATCACCTGCCAGATAAGATAGCGATCGGCCAGCAGTTGAATCTGAGAAAGTGAGGTCAGCAACGCAATAATGTGCTCGCCAAACAGGGCATAAACCAGCGAAAACAGAATCGCCACAATACCGGATTGTCGACAGGCGGCCCGCCAGACATCCAGTAGCTGACTGCCATCCCGTGCCCCATAGGCCTGACCAGAATGCGCTTCTACGGCGTAGGCAAACCCGTCCAGCGCGTAGGCGGTAAAGGTCAGCAGGGTCATCAGAACAGCATTGACCGCAATAATATCGCCCCCCAGACGCGCGCCCAGCACCGTAATCGCGCCGAAACAGAGCTGCAACAACAGCGAACGCAGCATGATGTCGCGGTTAAGCGCCAGCAAACGGCGGAAATTGCCGCGCCAGGCAAGTTTCAACATTGCCAGCGAAATTCCGCGCATATGCAGAACCTTGCGTACCATCATCAGGCCAATCAGCAAGGTGGCATATTCGGCGATGGCCGTCGCCAGCGCCGCGCCCTGCACGTTCATATGCAGGCCCATCACCAGCCATAAATCGAGCACAATGTTGAGAACATTACCGACAATCAGCAGGATAACCGGCGCGCGCGCATACTGGACGCCCAGCAGCCAACCGAGCAACACCAGATTCGCCAACGAGGCGGGGGCGCTGAGCCAGCGGATTTCCAGGAAACGTCGGGCCTGCTCCAGTACCGCCTCACTGCCGCCGACAATGTGCAGGGCCAGATCGATAATCGGCGTCCGGAACAGTACGATCAGCAACCCTGCCCCCAGCGCCAGCATGAGAGGCTGTACCAACGCTCGCGCCAGCGCCTGCGGATTTTTCGCGCCAAATGCCTGGGCAGTAAGTCCGGTTGTACTCATGCGCAAAAAGAGCAGCAGCATAAAAAGAAAACTGGTTGCCGTTGCCCCAACGGCAACGCCGCCCAGGTAGACCGGACTATCCAGATGACCAATTACCGCTGTATCGACCAATCCAAGCAGGGGAACGGTGATATTGGAAAAGATCATCGGTAAGGCGAGACGCCAGAGTGCTTTGTCAGAGGAGGTAAAGAAAGGCATGAAATGGAGCCTGAAAAGAAGTTAGACGTACTGGGAGATGTTGTATGGCCCGGTAAGCACAGCGCAACCGGGCAAGTTGCCGGATGGCGACGTAAACGTGTTACCCGGCCTACGAGGGCTCAACAGGAAATTACAGCCATTCACCGTTACGAATAACGCCAACAGCCAGCCCTTCAATGGTGAAGTTTTGCTCGCGCAGGTCGACAACAATGGGTTTAAATTCGCTGTTTTCTGGCAGCAGCTCAACCTTGTTGCCCTGTTTTTTCAGACGCTTCACCGTCACTTCGTCGTCAATACGCGCGACAACAACCTGGCCGTTACGCACATCCTGCGTTTTATGCACGGCCAGCAAATCGCCGTCCATAATACCAATATCTTTCATCGACATACCGCTGACGCGCAGCAGAAAATCGGCGTTCGGTTTGAACAGTGAAGGGTCGACCTGATAATGGCCTTCGATGTGTTGCTGCGCCAGAAGTGGCTCCCCTGCCGCAACGCGACCAACAAGCGGTAAACCTTCTTCTTCTTCCTGCAACAGGCGAATACCGCGCGATGCGCCGGATACAATTTCCAGCACGCCCTTACGCGCCAGCGCTTTCAGATGTTCTTCAGCGGCGTTTGGGGAACGGAACCCCAAACGCTGCGCGATCTCCGCACGCGTCGGTGGCATACCTGTCTGGCTGATGTGATCTCTAATAAGATCAAACACCTCTTGCTGCCTGGCCGTTAACGCTTTCATTCCGCCCCCTGGGTGTATATACAGTTATGCTGTGAGTATATACAGCTAAAGGTGATTTTGGAACCGCAAACTGCACAAAAAACAGGAGAATGATGAAGTTGTGGAATCTTTATCGCAAATGCGACCACAACAGGATGCCCCAGGTGATCAGGGCGACAAAAATCGACAGCAATACCGCTGCCGATCCCATATCTTTCGCGCGGCCAGACAGTTCGTGATACTCGGAACCGATACGATCAACCACCGCCTCAATCGCGCTATTGAGAATCTCAACGATCATCACCAGCATCACGGAACCAATCAGCAACACGCGGGTAATAGCGTCAACGTCCAGCCAGCAGGCGATGGCAACGCCCAACAGTACGGCAACGCTTTCCTGGCGAAATGCCGCCTCATTAATCCATGCGGCGCGAAAACCTTTCAAGGAATAGCCTGCTGCTTTGATAATTCGGGTGAATCCGGTGGTATTATTGGCCATCAAAAAGAACCTTTTTACATTATTAGCATCAATGTCATTGTAACGTTACCCCGTTTGTTTCAGGGTGTGGCAAAGCAGCGCGAAGTATGACCGGATACACCAGAAATTCACTAAACTTTCTGATATCCTTGCAGCGCATTTGCATTATTAACCAGAGGCTTTACATCGTTTATGTCCGGCTGGCCACGAATTTACTACAAATTACTGAATTTACCATTAAGCGTCCTGGTAAAAAGCAAGTCTATTCCGGCGGAACCTGCTCCGGAATTGGGGCTCGATACTTCTCGCCCCATTATGTACGTTTTACCGTACAACTCAAAAGCAGACTTGTTGACGCTGCGTGCCCAATGTCTGGTGCACGATCTCCCGGATCCCCTGGAACCGCTGGAGATAGACGGAACTCTGCTGCCGCGCTACGTGTTTATTCACGGCGGTCCGCGCGTATTCACCTATTACACGCCAAAAGAAGAGTCCATTAAGCTGTTCCATAACTATCTCGACTTGCATCGCAGTAATCCTGATCTGGATGTGCAGATGGTGCCGGTTTCGGTGATGTTTGGCCGTGCGCCGGGGCGTGAAAAAGGCGAGGTCAACCCGCCGCTGCGGATGCTGAACGGCGTACAGAAATTCTTTGCTGTCTCCTGGCTGGGTCGCGACAGTTTTGTCCGCTTCTCCCCGTCGGTGTCCCTGCGCCGCATGGCGGATGAACACGGTACAGATAAAATTATCGCCCAAAAGCTGGCGCGCGTGGCACGTATGCACTTTGCCCGCCAACGCCTGGCCGCAGTCGGTCCACGCCTCCCTGCCCGTCAGGATCTGTTTAACAAGCTATTGGCCTCAAAAGCTATCGCGCGAGCAGTAGAAGATGAAGCGCGCAGTAAAAAAATCTCCCACGAAAAAGCGCAGCAAAACGCGATTGCGCTGATGGAAGAGATTGCCGCCAACTTCTCCTACGAGATGATCCGTCTGACAGACCGTATTCTGGGCTTTACCTGGAACCGTCTGTATCAGGGGATTAACGTTCACAACGCGGAACGTGTACGCCAGCTGGCGCACGACGGACACGAGATCGTCTATGTTCCGTGCCACCGCAGCCATATGGACTATATGCTGCTGTCGTACGTGCTGTACCACCAGGGGCTGGTTCCACCGCATATCGCGGCAGGTATTAACCTGAACTTCTGGCCAGCGGGTCCGATTTTCCGTCGCCTGGGCGCGTTCTTTATCCGTCGTACCTTCAAGGGCAACAAGCTCTACTCCACCGTTTTCCGCGAATACCTGGGCGAGCTGTTCAGCCGCGGCTACTCGGTTGAGTACTTTGTTGAAGGCGGTCGTTCACGTACCGGACGTTTGCTCGACCCCAAAACCGGTACGCTGTCGATGACCATTCAGGCGATGCTGCGCGGCGGTACGCGTCCGATTACCCTCGTACCGATCTACATCGGCTACGAGCACGTAATGGAAGTGGGTACCTATGCGAAAGAGCTGCGTGGCGCGACGAAAGAGAAAGAGAGCCTGCCGCAAATGCTGCGTGGCTTAAGTAAGCTGCGTAATCTGGGTCAGGGCTACGTCAACTTTGGCGAGCCGATGCCGTTGATGACCTACCTCAACCAGCATGTGCCGGAGTGGCGTGAATCTATCGATCCTATCGAGTCCATCCGCCCTGCCTGGCTGACGCCGACGGTGAATAACATCGCCGCCGATCTGATGGTGCGTATTAACAACGCAGGCGCGGCCAACGCCATGAACCTGTGCTGCACCGCGTTACTGGCTTCCCGCCAGCGCTCTCTGACCCGTGAGCAGTTGACCGAACAGCTCGATTGCTATCTGAGTCTGCTGCGCAACGTGCCGTATGCTGCGGATGCCACCGTTCCTGCGCAGAGCGCCAGTGAACTGATCGACCATGCCTTGCAAATGAACAAGTTTGAGGTCGAGAAAGACACCATCGGCGACATCATCATTCTGCCGCGCGAGCAGGCGGTATTGATGACGTATTACCGCAACAACATTGCGCATATGCTGGTTCTGCCTTCGTTAATGGCGGCCATCGTAACCCAGCATCGTCATATTTCACGCGCCGCGCTGCTGCAGCATATTGAAGCGCTGTACCCAATGCTGAAAGCGGAGCTGTTCTTACGTTGGGAACGTGATGAGCTTGCCGGAGTGATTGACGAGCTGGCCAGCGAAATGCAGCGTCAGGGACTCATTACCCTGGACGATGACGAACTGCATATTAATCCGGCCCACTCCCGTACGCTACAGCTGCTGGCGGCGGGTGCTCGCGAGACGTTGCAGCGCTACGCTATTACCTTCTGGCTGCTGAGCGCGAACCCGTCCATCAACCGTGGCACGCTGGAAAAAGAGAGCCGCACCGTAGCGCAACGCCTCTCGGTTCTGCACGGCATTAACGCGCCGGAATTCTTCGACAAGGCGGTGTTCAGCTCTCTGGTGCTGACGCTGCGCGACGAGGGATACATCAGCGACACTGGCGATGCCGAACCGGAAGAGACGATGAAGATCTATCAGATGCTGGCCGAACTGGTCACATCGGATGTCCGTCTGACCATCGAAAGCGCCACACAAGGCGAATAAGCATAAAAAAACCGGTCTACGACCGGTTTTTCTTTTACAGCCTTACCCAAAATCAAAGATGCCAGTAGCTCATTGCCAGACCTAAGAACAGCACCAGCCCGACATAGTTATTGTTCATAAACGCTTTAAAGCAGGCATCCCGTTCGCGATTGGCGATCAGCTTCTGCTGATACACAAACAGTGCGCCAGCCACCAGCAGAGACCAGTAATACCCCAGCCCCAGGCCGTTTAGCCAGCCCACCAGCGCCATCAGCGCCAGCACGCCCACCTGCAGAATGCCAATGATCAGCTTGTCGTTTTGACCAAACAGAATCGCGGTCGATTTAATGCCGATCTTCAGGTCATCATCGCGGTCAACCATCGCGTACTGCGTGTCGTAAGCCACCGCCCAAAGAATATTGGCAAGAAACATCAGCCAGCAGCTCAGCGGTACGGATTCGCTCACGGCGGCGAAGGCCATCGGGATAGACCAGCCAAACGCCGCGCCCAGCACCACCTGCGGCAGATGCGTATAGCGCTTCATGAAGGGATACACCCAGGCCAGCGCTAATGCCGCAACCGACAACAAAATGGTCATCGTATTGAGCGTCAATACCAGCAGGAAGGCCAGCAATACCAGTACGACAAACAGCGTTCGGGCTTCTTTCTCGGTAACCGCCCCGCTCGGTAGCGGTCGGTTCGCTGTGCGTTTGACGTGTCCATCAAATTTGCGATCGGCATAATCATTCACCACGCATCCGGCGGCGCGCATTAACCATACGCCGGCGACAAAAACCGCCAGGATCCACAGTTGCGGCACACCAGGGGTTGCCACCCACAATGCCCACAGCGTAGGCCAGAGCAGCAGTAAGGCGCCGATTGGCTTATCCGTACGCATTAAGCGGTGAAACGCCAGCAGCTTACTCTGCGTCAGACTCCACTCCATCTTTATCTTCCTCTCAGTACAACGGCGATGCAGGTAGAAAAAGCTCGGTAAGCATCAATGGCTTACCGCTCAGCCGCAGGCGGGAACGTCGCCCCCACAGCGCTGCATCGCGGCCAATCTCAATAAAATCTCGGGTCAATGTCGATGACGTAAACAGGTAGCGTCCGAGCGGGGTTTTCCCCAGATTTTGTAAGGCCAGTTCAGGGCCGCACAGGGTTGATTCAGGCACCACGGTACGCCCGGCAAGCCAGGGCTCACCATCCGCGCATAACAGGATTTCGCGTAACCAGTAGCGGGATTCTTTAGGCAGCAGCATCAGTTCTTCAGCCACCTCATTTTGCCCAACGAACGCTTCGCGAATCAACGTAACGGTGACTTGTTTTCCCTGCTGCTCAAAACGTTTGGTCATCGAATCTTCCAGTAACAACCAGTCGAGCAGCTGCGGGTCCAGCGCCGGGATCTCATCAAAATAACGCAGCGCACGCAGTTGCGTTAACGCAGGGTGTGGCATGCCTTACTCTCCGATTTATAACCTGAAGGCATTGTATCGCAGAAAAGGCATTACGGGGTGAGCAAACACGATTAAGTGATCGGCAGAGCAACATAAGTGTAACAATTAGCACTGAAGGATAAAAAAAGGTGCGCCAGGAGACGCACCAGTTGTTGCAAAATCAACAATGTGGGGAGATGTTTACCCCTTGCCTTTTACACTGCTGATAAAGGTGGATCGGGCTGATTTGGATCCCAGACGTTCAGCTTCATCAAGCAGCTTCAGCGCTTTATCGACATCGCCTTTCGCCACGGCATCCTTAATCGCCTGGTTAAAATAGCTTTCGGTGTCGTTCAGCATCGGTTCACTTTTCTTCACCGGCTGCGGTGCGGGAGCGGCAACCGCTGCCGGAGCCGCGTAGGTCACCGCAGGCGCTGCGGTATTGCCAACGGTGACAGGGCCTGGGCCGGAAGAGCCAAACAGCGGCCCCACCAGCACGCTGGAGGAGGAGCTGGTTTTGACTTTGAGTTTCAGCAGGCCATCGGTGGTATGACGCGCGATCGGGTCCGGAATATCCGGAACAGCGTTACCGACACCCTTGGCATACGCTTTTGCCGGATCAAGCAGGGTCGTGGTCTGCTGGAGATCTTTATCCGTAGTAAAGACCAGAACATAGAGCTTTTGCTGGCCCAGCGCTGGCGTCAGACGCATTACGCCTTCCAGACGATCGGCACTCATCACGCCGGGTTCCTGGTAGGTAAAATAGCTGCTGGGGAAGAACGCCGATGGCGTCATGTTCTGATCAAGAATTAAGACGTTTGGCGCAAATACGCTGGTTTGTTTGTTCACTTCACTGGTCAGCGTCAGGGTTAACTCGCCAATATTTGCCGGTACGCTCCAGGCCGCGACCGGGCCGGTAATACCAGCGACATCCAGGCGCTGCCCCGCTGTTGCGAGCTGCGTGGACTGGGTTTTGGTTTGATCGACAGGCGTCCAGGTTAGCTGTTGCAACGCCGCAGTGGGAATCGTTGGGGCCGCGGTGGTGTTCTGCGGAACGATATTCACATCGGCCAGGCTGATGCCAGGCGCGCTGGCAAATAACCCTGCAGATAAACAAAGGGCAACGAGACTTTTCTTCATTTTCATTGTTATCACCTTAGATAGCATGGGTTCAGCGGTGGCCAGGCAATAGCGCGCTAAACCGTAATCAAGAGGGGCTTACGCCCCTCTTTCGGTCTTTACGTCAGGTTAGTGCTGAATTACCACCAGATTTCCATCTGAGCACCGAAGGACCACTCGTCGCTGTCGCCACGGCTGGTGGTGCTGATACCAGAATTCGTTGCAGCTGCGTATTTGGTTACGTCGTTACCATTTTTGACGTAGCCCCATTCTTCATCCCATTTGGCATAGGTTGCGAAGACACGGATCGCCGGGCGGGACCAGATGCTGTCGCCAGCCTGCCACTGTTGCGCGAGGGTGATTTTGTACTGGCTGTTGCGATCGCCAGTCTGCTGAGACTTGACGTTGTCGTAACCGACTTCCATCAGGGTGCTCATGATTGGCGTCCATTTGTACATCGGGCGAATACCGACGGTGTACCATTCGGTACCCAGATCGTTATCCATATCGAGGTTCTGGTACATACCGACGTACATCAGATCCCATTTGTCGCCCAGGGAGATGGCGCCGTGGTCAAGAATACGAACCAGGCTACCGTTGTTATTAATAAAGTTATTGGCGACTTTGTTACCGTTGTCATCAACACCGGTAGATGAGCCGTAAGACCCTTGGTTCAGACCTTTACCCTGAGTAGTCATGGAGTCTGTCGCGTACTGAACAACAAACTTGTTGTAGCCCTTCAGCATGCTCTGGGTATGTTCAGCGGTGAACATCCAGCCATCTTTTGATGCGCCGTCTGCCAGGCTGTAATCATCTGTCGTATTCGCACGACCGTAGTCCACACCCAGTTCCAGCATACCATCGGTGTTGGTTGCCAACTGCGCTAAACGAACGTCAAATACGTCGTTGGCGGTGTCTTTGGTACGATCATAGATATTCTGGCTGCTGAACGCGTATGAACCGCCCGCTTCCTGAGAACGGCTCGCGGCCAGAGACAGCTTACCGAAGCCCAGATCGATGTTTTCAATACCGGCGCCAGGACCTGAAATATCCCAGTAGTAGAAGTCGATCATGTGGACGTCATGACGTTGATAGAAGCGCTTACCGGCCCAGATAGTGGAGCCTGGCAGCCATTCAATCAGGTTTTTACCCTGCACGTTGGCTTCACGGAAGGCCGGGTCAGTCCCTTCCCAGTCATTCTGCTGTGCTACGGAGTAGGCGACGTTGGTGTCAAAGTAGAAGCTCTTATCGCCCTCTTTCCACACTTCCTGGCCTAATTTGATTTCCGCATAGGTTTCACATTCGTTACCGAGACGGTATTTACTTTGTGCACCTGTTGCCTGGAAACATTGTTGTTCGCCGCCACTACCCGTCCAGCCGATACCGGAACGAGCATAACCATGGAAATCCACAGCCATTGCCTGAACAGACATAATGCCTGCTGCCACAGCAACCGCCAGAGGAAGTTTGCGCAGAGTAATCATCGTTCTATCTCCTGAGATCATTGCTTTTCTTTAAACGCTGCCACCTTCTAAAACTGCGAATGGTTTTGCGTTTCGTTTTTTTATGGGGACCTTAAACGCCCGGCTCCTGGTGCAACCGACGACATGCGGTGCCATCCTCACGGAACAGATGGCAACGCTCTGGCGGCAGGCCGATAGCGAATGTGGCACCCTCTTCTACCAACACCACGTCGTTCTGGCGGTAAACCAGGTTTTGACGGATGGCGGGGATCTGGATATGAATTTGTGTTTCGTGACCCAGCTGCTCGACCACCTGGACTTCACCTTCGAGGGTGACATCGGCGATTTCGCTGGGCAGCAGATGTTCCGGGCGGATGCCCAAAGACATATTGGCGCCAACCTGAACGTGGGCACTGTCGACAGGTAACCAGACCTGCTGGCGGTTGGGTAATTCAACCTGCACCTGATCAATCGCCGTTGCGGTAACTTTCACCGGCAGGAAGTTCATCTTTGGCGAACCGATAAAGCCCGCCACAAAGCGGTCGGCAGGATAGTGGTACAGCTCCAGGGGCTTACCGACCTGCGCCACGCGACCGGCATCCAGCACCACGATTTTGTCTGCCAGGGTCATCGCTTCGACCTGATCGTGGGTGACGTAAATCATCGTGCGGCCAAGACGTTTATGCAGACGGGAGATTTCAATACGCATCTGAACGCGCAGCGCGGCGTCCAGGTTCGACAGCGGTTCATCGAGCAGGAACACCCGCGGCTCGGCAACTAAGGTACGGCCAATCGCCACACGCTGGCGCTGGCCGCCGGAAAGCGCTTTCGGTTTACGCTCCAGCAGGTGCGCCAGTTGCAGAACTTCGGCTACCTGATTAACGCGCTGGTTCATTACCTCTTTTTTCGCGCCGGCCAGTTTGAGGCCGAACGACATGTTTTCCGCGACGGACAAATGGGGATATAACGCATAGGATTGAAAGACCATACCTACGCCACGTTCGGCTGGCGGAATGTCGTTCATCCGGGTCTCCCCGATAAACAGGTCGCCGCTGGTGATGGTTTCAAGCCCGGCAATCATACGCAGCAAGGTCGACTTACCGCAGCCTGACGGTCCGACAAACACCACGAATTCCCCTTCGTGAATGTCGAGATTGATATCCTTCGATACCACCACGTCACCCCAGGCTTTCGTTACATTTCGCAGCTGTACGCTCGCCATGCCCTTCTCCCTTCGTTACAACCTGTCATCGACAGCAACATTCATGATGGGCTGACTATGCGCGATCCCTTGACTGCGTGAATCCTCCACCCCCCGGCTTTTTTATGGGGGAGGAGGCGGGAGGATGAGAGAGCCGCGTCTGAGACCCGAACCGTACGACGCAGAGGAATTTCGTGATGCCGCTTGCAAAAATGGGTGGGGTTTTATGTGCGCCAGTGCGCAATACTCACATTTCTGTAACACAGATCACATAAAGAGCGGGTGGGGCGTAGGGGTAAGGAGGATGGAAAGAGGTTGCCGTATAAAGAAACTAGTAAGCGTTAAGCCACCTCTGCAAAATCACCAAACAGGATGGGAACTATGAATATCAAAACTGGCGCACGCATCCTCGCATTGTCTGCATTAACGACGATGATGTTTTCCGCCTCGGCTCTCGCCAAGATTGAAGAAGGTAAGCTGGTCATCTGGATTAACGGCGATAAAGGCTATAACGGCCTCGCTGAAGTGGGTAAAAAATTCGAGAAAGACACGGGTATCAAAGTTACCATTGAGCACCCGGACAAGCTGGAAGAGAAATTCCCGCAGGTTGCCGCGACAGGCGACGGTCCGGACATCATCTTCTGGGCGCATGACCGTTTCGGCGGCTACGCTCAGTCTGGCCTGCTGGCTGAAATCACCCCAGACAAAGCGTTCCAGGACAAGCTCTATCCGTTCACCTGGGATGCCGTACGCTATAACGGCAAACTGATTGCGTACCCTATCGCGGTTGAAGCGCTGTCGCTGATTTACAACAAAGACCTCGTTCCGAACCCACCGAAAACCTGGGAAGAAATTCCGGCGCTGGACAAAGAGCTGAAGGCGAAAGGTAAATCCGCGCTGATGTTCAACCTGCAAGAACCGTACTTCACCTGGCCGCTGATTGCCGCCGACGGCGGTTATGCGTTCAAGTTTGAAAACGGCAAGTACGACGTGAAAGACGTGGGCGTGGATAGCGCTGGCGCGAAAGCGGGTCTGACCTTCCTGGTTGACCTGATCAAGAACAAACACATGAACGCGGACACCGATTACTCCATCGCCGAAGCGGCCTTTAACAAAGGCGATACCGCGATGACCATCAACGGTCCGTGGGCGTGGTCCAACATCGATAAGAGCAAGGTGAACTACGGCGTCACGCTGCTGCCAACCTTCAAAGGCAAGCCGTCTAAACCGTTTGTTGGCGTGCTGAGCGCGGGTATCAACGCCGCCAGCCCGAACAAAGAGCTGGCGAAAGAGTTCCTCGAAAACTACCTGCTGACCGACCAGGGTCTGGATGAAGTGAACAAGGACAAACCGCTGGGCGCCGTGGCGCTGAAATCCTTCCAGGAGCAGTTAGCGAAAGATCCGCGTATCGCGGCCACCATGGATAACGCCCAGAAAGGCGAAATCATGCCGAACATCCCGCAGATGTCCGCATTCTGGTATGCCGTGCGTACCGCAGTGATCAACGCTGCCAGCGGTCGTCAGACCGTCGATGCCGCGCTGAAAGATGCACAGGGCCGTATCACCAAGTAATGCAGTTGTGAACGTGCCGGATGGCGGCATAAATGCCTTATCCGGCCTACAGGGTATGTAGGCCTGATAAGCGCAGCGCCATCAGGCACGCTGACCAACAGGTTTTCATTGTTGTTGAGGATTGAACCCCATGGATGTCATTAAAAAGAAACACTGGTGGCAAAGCGACGCGCTGAAGTGGTCAGTGATGGGTCTGCTTGGTCTGCTGGTCGGTTACCTTGTTGTTTTGATGTACGCTCAGGGGGAGTATCTGTTTGCCATCATGACGCTGATTTTAAGCTCTGCTGGCCTGTATATTTTCGCTAACCGTAAAACCTATGCCTGGCGCTATGTTTACCCTGGCGTGGCCGGTATGGGGCTGTTTGTCCTGTTTCCGCTCATTTGTACCATCGCCATTGCTTTTACCAACTACAGCAGCACCAACCAGCTGACCTTCGAGCGTGCTCAACAAGTCCTGATGGATCGTTCTTATCAGGCAGGTAAAACCTACAACTTTGGCCTGTATCCGGCGGGTGATGAATGGCAACTGGCCCTCACCGACGGTGAAACGGGAAAAAATTATGTGTCCGACGCCTTTAAATTTGGCGGCGAACAGAAGCTGCAGTTAAAAGAAATTGAAGCGCTGCCAGCGGGCGAACGTGCGACGCTGCGTATCATCACCCAGAATCGTCAGGCGCTGACTCAGCTCACCGCCATTCTGCCGGATGAAAGTAAAGTCATCATGAGTTCATTGCGTCAGTTCTCCGGTACGCAGCCGCTCTACTCCCTGGCCGATGATGGAACGCTCACCAACAACCAAAGCGGCGTGAAATACCGCGCTAATAACGATATTGGCTATTATCAGGTCATTAACGCTGACGGTAGCTGGGGTACGGAAAAACTCAGCCCAGGCTATACCGTCACCATCGGCTGGGACAACTTCACCCGCGTCTTTACCGACGAGGGCATTCAGAAACCCTTCTTCGCTATCTTTGTCTGGACGGTGGTCTTCTCTGTACTGACCGTGATCCTGACCGTGGCCGTCGGCATGGTACTGGCCTGTCTGGTGCAGTGGGAATCTCTGAAAGGCAAAGCGATTTACCGCGTCCTGCTGATTCTGCCCTACGCCGTACCGTCGTTTATCTCGATTCTGATTTTCAAAGGGCTGTTCAACCAGAGTTTTGGTGAAATCAACATGATGCTCAGCGCGCTGTTTGGCATCAAACCGGCCTGGTTTAGCGATCCAACCACCGCGCGTTCGATGATTATCATCGTCAACACCTGGCTGGGCTATCCGTACATGATGATCCTGTGCATGGGGCTGCTGAAAGCGATTCCTGACGATCTGTATGAAGCCTCGGCGATGGACGGCGCGGGCCCGTTCCAGAACTTCTTTAAGATTACGCTACCGCTGCTGATTAAGCCGCTGACGCCGCTGATGATCGCCAGCTTCGCCTTTAACTTTAACAACTTCGTGCTGATTCAACTGTTGACCAACGGCGGCCCGGACCGTCTCGGCACCACCACGCCCGCCGGTTATACCGACCTGCTCGTGAGCTACACCTACCGTATCGCCTTTGAAGGCGGCGGCGGTCAGGACTTCGGTCTGGCAGCGGCGATTGCCACGCTGATCTTCCTGCTGGTAGGCGCGCTGGCGATTGTGAACCTGAAAGCCACGCGTATGAAGTTTGATTAAGGGAGACAACGAACATGGCTATGGTACAACCAAAATCTCAGAAGCTCCGCCTTCTGATCACACACTTAGGGCTGCTGATTTTTATCGCGGCGATCATGTTCCCGCTGCTGATGGTTATCGCCATTTCGCTGCGTGAAGGTAACTTCGCCACCGGTAGCCTGATCCCGGAAAACATTTCCTGGGAGCACTGGCGGCTGGCGCTGGGCTTCAGCGTTGAGCATGCGGACGGTCGCTTCACCCCGCCGCCGTTCCCGGTGCTGCTGTGGCTGTGGAATTCGGTGAAAATCGCCGGTATCACCGCGATCGGCATCGTGGCGCTCTCCACCACCTGCGCTTACGCCTTCGCCCGTATGCGCTTCCCAGGCAAAGCGACGCTGCTCAAAGGGATGCTGATTTTCCAGATGTTCCCGGCGGTGCTGTCTCTGGTGGCGTTATATGCCTTATTTGACCGCCTGGGTCAGTACATTCCGTTTATCGGCCTGAATACTCATGGCGGCGTGATCTTCGCCTATCTCGGCGGCATTGCGCTGCACGTGTGGACGATTAAAGGCTACTTCGAAACGATCGACGGTTCACTGGAAGAAGCGGCCGCGCTGGATGGCGCCACGCCGTGGCAGGCATTCCGCCTGGTGCTGCTGCCGCTTTCCGTACCGATTCTGGCGGTCGTGTTTATTCTGTCTTTCATTGCCGCTATTACCGAAGTACCGGTCGCATCACTGCTGCTGCGTGATGTGAACAGCTACACCCTTGCGGTAGGTATGCAGCAGTACCTCAATCCACAAAACTATTTGTGGGGCGACTTTGCCGCCGCAGCTGTACTTTCAGCCATTCCAATCACTCTGGTGTTCCTGCTGGCGCAGCGCTGGCTGGTCAACGGCCTGACGGCGGGTGGTGTGAAAGGTTAAGTTTTATCGAAGTACCTGCCCGGTAACGGGCAATGCCACTGCAACCCTCAACTTATGTTATCCCAACCTGTGACTGTTATTCGGCGCTCTACGGAGCGCCCTTTTTTTATGTTATTTTGCATTGCCGTTACGATTATTTCCTTTCGTGGCCCCCATCACTGCAATAATATTTACCGTCTGAAAACAGATAAACTAAACAGAATTAAGATCACAGAAAAGACAAAACATAATTGCAATGTAAAAAATGATAATTGTCTTCCTTACCTGTTAAATCCACCATCACGACACTGATCAAAAGAGCTGTATCCCCTAAGGCAGGTCTGAATGAACACCCAATATAATTCCAGTTATATTTTTTCGATTACATTAGTGGCAACGTTAGGAGGACTATTATTCGGCTATGACACCGCCGTCATATCCGGAACGGTAGAGTCGTTAAATACCGTGTTTGTCGCCCCGCAGCACTTAAGTGAATCCGCCGCCAACTCGCTGTTAGGCTTTTGCGTTGCCAGCGCGCTGATTGGCTGCATCATTGGTGGTGCGTTAGGTGGTTATTGCAGTAACCGGTTTGGCCGCCGCGACTCACTGAAAATCGCCGCCCTACTGTTCTTTATTTCTGGCATTGGTTCCGCGTGGCCAGAATTAGGGTTTACCACAATTAATCCAGATAACGCCGTTCCGGTTTATTTGGCCGGATACGTCCCCGAATTTGTTATTTATCGTATCATTGGTGGTATTGGCGTAGGTTTAGCATCAATGCTTTCACCGATGTATATTGCAGAGCTGGCTCCGGCGCATATTCGCGGGAAACTGGTTTCCTTTAACCAGTTCGCCATTATTTTTGGTCAACTGTTGGTGTATTGCGTTAACTATTTCATTGCCCGTTCAGGCGACGCTAACTGGCTGAATACCGATGGTTGGCGATATATGTTCGCGTCCGAAAGTATTCCCGCCCTGCTGTTTTTACTGTTGCTGTACACCGTACCGGAAAGCCCGCGCTGGCTGATGGCGCGTGGCAAACACGAGCAGGCGGAAGGTATTCTGCGCAAAATTATGGGCAACAGCCTCGCCACCCAGGCCATGCAGGAGATCAATCAGTCACTAGAGCATGGCCGTAAAACCGGCGGACGTCTGTTGATGTTCGGCGTGGGCGTGATCGTCATCGGCGTAATGCTCTCCATCTTCCAGCAGTTTGTCGGCATTAACGTCGTGCTGTACTACGCGCCGGAAGTGTTCAAAACGTTGGGGGCCAGCACCGACGTGGCGCTGTTGCAGACGATCATTGTCGGCGTCATCAACCTGAGCTTCACCGTGCTGGCAATCATGACGGTGGACAAATTTGGTCGCAAGCCGCTGCAAATCATTGGCGCATTGGGGATGGCTCTTGGGATGTTCAGCCTTGGCACCGCGTTTTACACCCAGGCTTCCGGGCTGATAGCGCTGCTGTCGATGCTGTTTTACGTCGCCGCATTCGCCATGTCCTGGGGACCGGTTTGTTGGGTGCTGCTGGCAGAAATCTTCCCGAACGCGATTCGTGGCAAAGCGCTCGCCATTGCCGTTGCCGCTCAGTGGCTGGCGAACTATTTTGTCTCCTGGACCTTCCCGATGATGGACAAAAATTCGTGGCTGGTTTCCCATTTCCACAACGGTTTCTCCTACTGGATTTACGGTTGTATGGGCATTCTGGCGGCGCTGTTTATGTGGAAGTTTGTGCCGGAAACCAAAGGTAAAACGCTGGAAGAACTTGAAGAACTTTGGGAACCCGCCGCAGAGAAAGCGAAGCCCGCCTCTGCGCAGTAACCCTGATATACAGCACGCCGCAGCCCGATTGCGGCGTGTTGCTTTTTACTCTCGCTTCAGCCGTTTGGAATTACACAACCAGAGCGTGATCACCAACAGCAGGATCGCCGCAGAATAGATCAATACATCCATCGGCGCTTTATGATCGACGATGATCAACCGCACAATCGCCGTGATGCCGATATAGACAAAGTAGCGCAGCGGAAAGTGAAACCCTGACTGAAAGTACTTCACAATCAACGCGATAAATTCAAAGTAGAGGAAGTAAACCACCAGTCCTTCCACCAGCTCATATTTGCTGGTTTGTTCCGGCGCGAACAGCACATCCGCCAGGTGCAGCGTTTCTTTCCCCAGGAATACGACCAGGATCAGGCCCAGACTCAACAGTCCAAGATTCAACACGGTCTGTAAGATGGTGGAGATAAACTCCACGCGCGGACGAGATAGCGACGTCATAACGACCCCTCCTGTTCAGGAACAAGGTCCCTGTATAACGCAAAAATGTGACAGAGATCTACATTTTTTGTTTATTTTTTGTGCATCTCAATAGTAGTGCAACAATGCTTCTGTCTCTAACATCTTGAACGGAATAGAAATGCTTAAGATTCAAATGGCAACCGTCGACGACGCCAGCTTGCTAAGCTCAATGGGCTATACCAGCTATCGACATCACTTTGCGCCTTTGTGGAAAAACCCGGGCGAGCTCGACGCTTATCTTGAGCAGGAATATTCCTTACCAGCAATATCCAGCAGTTTGGCCGAGCCCGGAACCTTCTGGCTTATCGCCTTTGCCGACGCGCCGGTTGGCTTTGCCAAATACAGTCTCCGCCACTCTATTGATTCAGAAGGGCGTTCAGGAGCATTACTACATAAGATCTACCTGATGCCAGATGAAACGGGCAAGCAGCACGGTGAGCTGCTTTTTGCCGAAGTTGTCCGCCAGGCCAAAGCGCAGGGTGAAAAATGGCTCTGGCTTGAGGTACTGGCTGATAATCCTAAGGCGCGGCAGTTCTATGAACGGCAAGGGATGACGTATGTGAAGGAAATGGCTTTCACTACCGCCTCCCAGGCCAGCATTTTGTACGTTATGGAAAAGCAGATTTAAGAGGATATAAAGGGTGAATATTCGTCAATCCGCTGTCCGCAACGTCACGTGTGGTGAAAATGTTGTGGTTTATGAACCGGCAAATCTGTACGACTGCACGTTAGCAGACAACGTTTTTGTCGGGCCATTTGTTGAAATCCAGGGCAACACGCAGATTGGCGCAAATAGCAAAATTCAGTCCCACACCTTCATCTGCGAATATGTCACCATCGGTTCACGCTGTTTTATCGGGCATGGTGTGATGTTCGCCAACGATATGTTTCGGCAAGGAAAACCCAATGCCGACCGCACCAGTTGGGGAAGAATTACAATTGGCAATGATGTCTCGATCGGCAGTGGGGCGACCATTCTGGCAGTCACAATCTGCGATGGCGCAGTCATCGGCGCGGGAAGCGTAGTGACAAAATCGATTACTGAGAAAGGCGTGTACGCGGGCAACCCGGCAAAATTATTGCGTCGTTTGTAAATTGCCGGATGGCGGCATAAATGCCTTATCCGGCCTACAGCCGTACAGTAGGCCCGGTAAGCTCTGCGCACCGGGCGATCGCGCATTAACGGAAGTTCTCACTTCTGTCGCTGGTCATATCGTACAGACCAAATTTACGCCCAAGCTGCTGGCCGCCGTCACGCGTCAACGGCGTCCAGCCAATCGCCGCACGGCTGCGGGTTGGGCTGGAAGAGAAGAGATCCAGCGGTACGGAAACGTACACCCCTTTGGTAAAATCGCCCTCGCCATATTCATCCGGCGAGGCATCGGTAATCGTCGCATAGCCGCCCACCACGACGCCGCTGTCAAAGCGTTTGGCAATTTCCAGCGTTCCCCCCTTATCCCCCGCCAGATACTGGCCCACGCTGGCTTTCACCAGTACATCCTGGGCGAACGAAGGATTCCAGTAAGCGGTCAGATGCCCGGTCTTCACGCTGTAATCGGTGAATTTCATCATGTCCTGCGCGCTGCGCCAGTCACGCTGTTTCACATAGTTGGCGTCGATGCCAAACGCCCAGTTGCTGTCCAGTGGACGGTACAATACCTCTGCCCCTGCCCCGCCGTACATGGTCTCCAGATAACCACCGTAAACCTGTCCGTAGAACCCGTTTCCAAGTGACTGGAAGTAGTTGGCCTGCAGGTTATTCACGTAGACATCGTTTTGTACATACTCACGCACGTGGGTACGAACGCGTGGCAAATGCGAATCCTGCGGCGGGTTGGTGTAGTTGAATTTGTCATAGTTATTGGCGAGGTTGGCGAACAGACTCCCGGTAGTCAGCAGGTGATCGGTCACCCACAGATCCGCAGTTCCCATCACGCCCAACTGATACATGTAGAAGTTTTCCGGGCCGCCCACAGACTGATTTAACACCGGATCAATGTGGAAATCGAAGCGTGATTTATCAATATACCAGCCCTGTTCGGTCGTTTTCGGTACCACGGGCTCGACCCGTTTTTGCGCCAGCTGTGTTTGATGGCCCAACGGCTCACCTTCCAGGTGCCGCTTGAGGCTGGAAACATCCGTTTCGGTTGTCACCTGCGGCAAGTTAAGGCGATTTTCCGTAATACGGATCGTACGGATCCCGTCAGGAAGATCGTTCATCACGATCCGGTTGGCGCGTTCGATCCCTTCACGCGAATCACGGTATTTCACCTGCTCACCGGTCACATACAGCGTATCGCCCTGCACCTGAATTTTAGGATCCGCCAGCCCGGCGTTATATTTCAACAATGTGAGCTGATTCGCCACCACTGAATGTTGCAGGATAGCGTCCTGCGGCTGTGGCTGATATTTCGGGCGGGCGTTGTCGTTATAGTTTGGCCGCAAGTCGTTGAAGTTAGTCCGCAGCGTGACCCCAAACATAAAGGTGTTCCCGCGCTCATAGCTGAGGTTAACGTCGGCCCAATCGGTGACGCGATAAATAGCGCCGACGTTAAACTTGCTCTTCTGATCCAGCTTGCCCGCAAAATCCTGCTGGTAATTATTCCCCTCATACTCCAGCTTCAGGCGCAGCGGCTGCCAGGGCGTCTGATATTCCACGCCGCCAAATAACGATGCCGGACCATGAAACATCTGGCTGCCGTCAATAGAACCGGCCTGTTTATAGCTGTTATCGCGATAACAGAATTTATCGCTGTATGAGCAGAATGGATTACTGATGTTGCCACTGGTGCCAAGATACCCCCAGCCCAGACCGAGCGAGAAATCAAACGGTCCCCAGGCTTTGTTCGCCACAATATACTCCGCGTCGAACAGGCCGGTCCCGCCGATATCCCGCGCGCCAACCGCCACCTGCGGCATCCAGTAGCTCTCTTCCCACAGCCGCAGCTTGAGGTCAAAGGCCTTATCCTTGTATGTCTGATCGCCTGAAAATGACTCCACGCTGCTGTATTTTTTGGTACGCACATCGGTATAGCGCAACGTAGTTTCCAGCCAGGGGAACAGTTGCACCGACGCAGAGTAGTAGCGGTACTGATCGTTATCACGGTAGTTGAGGCTCATTTCGCCCTCGCGCGCCATGCGTGCGGTTGGCGTTTGCAGCAGCCCTACGCCGCCAAAATCGGACTGGGAAGGTCCAATGGGCGCGGGCCAGGTTTCACCGTGGCAGGCCACGCTTACGCCCAGCGCCAGGAAGCTGAGCAGATAAGTTTTTCTCATTATTCGGGTATCCGCTGGGTCAGGGTGCGAAGAATATCGGCATTGATTTCATCCGGGGTGCTGCTCCAGACAGCATCAGAGAGTCCGACAAAAATGATGCTGCCGGGCATCGGCTCAACGTGCCGTTTGTTCCAGTAAGCGATCGGTACTTTTTGCGTGCGCCCGTCAGGATAGATGACCCACGCGTAGCTACGATCCGCGCCGCTGAGCCGACTTTGCCCATCGAGATAACTGGCGACATCACGCCCGGGCATAAACGGTTGTTTACCCGGACGGCTTAGCAGACCAAACAGCGTGATATCCGTTGGCTGCGGTCCGACCCACAGCGTGTAGTTGCCCTGCAACGGCGGGTTGCCTCGCTCGCTGACGCGCACCACATCCGGGTCGAGGTTAATTTTTTGTCTGCCGGTCACCTTCAGCGCCTGAATTTGCTGGCGTAATGCGTTGATAGCCGCAGCATCGTCACCGCTTTCTTCAGCACTCAGCGCTGCCAGACGAGCCAGTAATGCCTGCTGTTGACGCTCTGCCTCCACCGTTGCGCGCTCTTCGCTGATGACCGCTCCGGGCCACCAGCTATTACTCAGCCGCGGCTGTCCAACCAGGTCGATCAGATGCTCCGCGCCGGTCAATATTTTGGGTTCAGCGCTGCCTGCAATCATGACTTTTACATCGCCCGCAGCGAAAACAGAGGGTACGCTAAGGCTAAAAACCAGCGCCATAACGGCTCGTTTGATCATGATTTTGCCGCCTTAATCAGCGTGGTTTTCACCGGGAAGAATTTTGCGCCAAGGTACTGTTCCGACTGGCGAATCTGCCCTTCGCTATCGATCCAGTAGCGGTTATGCCAGCGCGTTTGATCGGTCGTTACCTCTTCATCAAGGATGCGTACCGGCGTTTCATCGCTACCGACCTTAATGCTCTCGGTGCCATCCCATGTGAAAACCGAGAGGGCGGTGGCATAGCGCACCTGTTGATGTTCAGTCCAGCCCATCGTGCGGGTCCAGGTAGCGCCATCGGCTATCTGATTAGGCTTGATGAGCGGGTCTGCTGCCAGATTATTCACCTCAATCAGGTTGTCCCCGCCGAGCTGCGTTTTCACGATGCGCCCATGCTGCGTGACGAGAATGGCCTGATCCTGAGTGACCCATTTCTGCTGTCCGTTTTCTGCAAACGCGAGTACAACAAACAGCTGTGGACCACCGTTGAGCTGCATATACTGGCTGGCGTAGGGCATGTTTTGGATTTCATCATCCGTCATCTGAACGCCGGGAGTACCAAACACGCTATCCCACAGCGAATGACCCAGCCCTTCGGTGGTGGCTGAGCACGCCTGTAATAACAGGCAAACCAATATGAGCGCTGGTCGCTTCACGACGCTTCTCCGCATTATTGCCGGGTGGCGCGACGCTTACCCGGCCTACAAATCCCACAGGCTTTTGGCAATTCAAAATAACCACACCGAAGTGTGGTTAGAATTAAACGTACCGGTATTACTGGGTACTGGTGGTTGTCGTGGTTGTCGTTCCGGTATTAGAACCATCGCCGCCACCGGTTGCCGCAAGGGCAACCCCCACCGCAGAACTTACGGTGCTCGCGCTGGTGGCAGAGGAACTTCCTGCCGAAACCGACGCGGCAGCCGACCCTGCTGCTTCACCCACCTGAACGGGGGCAGCATAGACAGAGGTCGCCGCAAGCGCAGATATAGCCCAAAGGCCATACAGAACTTTTTTCATCACAAATTCCCTTCATTTAATGAATGGAGATTTACCCAAAAGAATTTCGGGCGAGATCGAGTATACACAAGCCAAAGTGTGCAAATTACTCCAGACGGGAATTTAGGATAATGAGAAAAGAAAGTAGATCGCTATTATTAATCAATAATATTAAATACTAAAATCAATTAGTTAAATTACATGCAAAGAAAACACAATATCCGTAAATTCTGAAAACGACAGAAATTAAATTCCGTTGAGTTAATTATTTTAGGATTAAGCTCAATTAAGGTGTGAAGCAAAAACGTAGATATCCTGGAGCAATCTTATAAAAAAAGCCGATATTAATATCGGCTTTTTTTATAAGTAATCTGCAAATTCATTCGAATTGCAGCAAGGCGGCAAGATCGTTAAGCCCCGGGAGCATAGATAGCTATGTGACCGGGGTTAACGAACGCAGCCAACACTGCTGCGGTTCGAAGGAAGAAGCAGATTAACGCCAGGACTTATAACGGTTAATCAGACCGTTAGTCGAGCTGTCGTGGCTGCTCACTTCAGAACCATCTTTCAGCTCCGGCAGAATGCGGTTAGCCAGCTGTTTGCCCAGCTCAACGCCCCACTGGTCGAAGGTGAAGATGTTCAGGATAGCGCCCTGAGTAAAGATTTTGTGTTCATACAGCGCAATCAACGCCCCCAGGCTGAACGGGGTAATTTCACGCAGCAGGATGGAGTTGGTCGGGCGGTTGCCTTCGAACACTTTGAACGGCACCACGTGGTCCAGCGTTGCCGGATCTTTACCCTGGTCGCGATATTCCTGCTCAACCACCTCGCGGGATTTACCGAACGCCAGCGCTTCGGTCTGCGCGAAGAAGTTAGACAGCAGCTTCGGATGGTGATCCGACAGCGGGTTGTGGGTGATCGCCGGGGCGATGAAATCGCAAGGAACCATTTTGGTGCCCTGGTGAATCAGCTGGTAGAACGCGTGCTGACCGTTAGTGCCCGGCTCGCCCCAGATGATTGGGCCAGTCTGGTAATCCACGGCGTTGCCGTTACGGTCCACGTATTTACCGTTGGATTCCATGTTGCCCTGCTGGAAGTAGGCCGCAAAACGGTGCATATACTGGTCATACGGCAGAATCGCTTCGGTTTCGGCACCGAAGAAGTTGTTGTACCAGATACCGATCAGCGCCAGCAGCACCGGCAGGTTTTTCTCCGCCGGGGTAGTGGAGAAGTGTTTGTCCATCGCGTGCGCGCCGGACAGCAGCTCTACGAAGTTGTCGAAACCAACGGACAGGATGATCGACAGACCGATTGCAGACCACAGGGAATAACGACCGCCAACCCAGTCCCAGAACTCGAACATATTGGCGGTATCAATACCGAATTCGCCAACCGCTTTACCGTTAGTGGAGAGCGCCGCGAAGTGTTTGGCAACGTGCTTGTTGTCGCCCGCGGTCGCCAGGAACCAGTCACGCGCGCTGTGGGCGTTGGTCATGGTTTCCTGGGTGGTGAAGGTTTTAGATGCGACCAGGAACAGTGTGGTTTCCGGGTTCACTTTCTTCAGCACTTCGGCAATGTGCGTCCCATCAACGTTAGACACAAAGTGCATGTTCAGGTGGTTTTTGTACGGACGCAGCGCTTCGGTCACCATGAACGGTCCGAGGTCGGAGCCGCCGATACCGATGTTCACCACGTCGGTGATCGCTTTGCCGGTATAGCCTTTCCAGCTTCCGGAGATAATCGCTTCAGAGAAGGTTTTCATCTTCTCCAGCACCGCGTTCACTTCCGGCATCACATCTTTGCCGTCAACGATGATTGGCGTATTGCTACGGTTACGCAGCGCCACGTGTAGCACGGCACGGTCTTCGGTACGGTTGATTTTCTCACCGGAGAACATGGACTTGATGGCGCCTGCCAAATCAGTTTCTTTCGCCAGATCCTGCAGTTTGGCCAGCGTCTCTTCAGTGATGCGGTTTTTGGAGAAATCCACCAGCATCAGATCGTCAAACGTCGCGGAAAACTTAGTGAAACGATCGCTATCTTTCGCGAACAGATCGGCGATAGTAACGTCTTTCATTTCTTCAAAGTGTTTTTGTAGTGCCTGCCAGGCTGAGGTCTGCGTTGGATTGATGTTTTTCATTAGCAATACTCTTCTGATTTTGAGAATTGTGACTGAGATCGATTGTAACGCCAGTCACAGAAAAGTGTGATTGTTTTAATGCCATTGCCAGGGCATCCGCCATACGAGGCTAAAAAGTATAGCGGTTATCCGCGTTGTTATTAGTACCGTTACTCAACGCAGTTGCAGCATGAAAAATCCGCATAATCCCAGCGTTGACAGTGCAGGCCATGCCTTTTATTTATATACATAAAGTCATTCGATATGCGTCAAGGCGGCAAACCTGAGAATCCACAGGAGCTTACTGAAGTAAGTGACTGTGGTGAGCTGGTGCAGCCAACGAAGAGGCAGATTGAAGGACGAAATGTAATACGGTATTTGCATTTGCGCCTGCACCGGTTTCCGTTCTGCCTTATGTGCCATGGTCGCTCTATTCATTCCCTGACACGAGGTAGTTATGACTGATGTCGTTGTCTCCAAGTTTGGTGGTACCAGCGTGGCGGATTTTGATGCCATGAATCGCAGCGCCGATGTGGTGCTTTCTGATGCGAACGTTCGTGTCGTCGTTCTTTCCGCTTCCGCGGGGATTACCAACCTGCTGGTCGCGCTGGCCGAAGGGCTGGAGCCAACCGAGCGCTTCGAAAAACTCGATGCCATTCGTCAAATTCAGTTCAATATTCTGGAACGCCTGCGTTATCCGAACGTTATCCGTGAAGAGATCGAACGTCTGCTGGAAAATATCACCACGCTGGCAGAGGCTGCTTCACTGGCGACGTCAACCGCGCTGACCGACGAACTGGTGAGCCACGGCGAGCTGATGTCTACCCTACTGTTTGTCGAGATCCTACGCGAACGCAACGTACAGGCGCAGTGGTTTGACGTACGTAAAGTGATGCGCACCAACGATCGCTTTGGCCGTGCAGAACCCGACGTCGCAGCGCTGGCCGAACTGACCACGCTCCAGTTAGCCCCACGTCTGAGCGAAGGTCTGGTAATCACCCAGGGCTTTATCGGCAGCGAAAGCAAAGGCCGCACCACCACGCTGGGACGCGGCGGCAGCGATTATACGGCCGCTCTGTTGGCCGAAGCGCTGCACGCCACGCGCGTCGATATCTGGACCGATGTGCCCGGCATTTACACCACCGATCCGCGCGTCGTTCCAGCCGCTAAACGTATTGATGAAATCGCCTTTGAAGAGGCCGCGGAAATGGCGACCTTCGGCGCGAAAGTGCTGCACCCGGCAACCCTGTTACCTGCCGTACGTAGCGATATCCCGGTATTTGTGGGCTCCAGCAAAGATCCAAAAGCAGGCGGTACGCTGGTATGCAATAAAACTCAAAATCCACCGCTGTTCCGTGCCCTGGCGCTGCGTCGTAAGCAGACCCTGCTGACGCTGCATAGCCTGAATATGCTGCATTCCCGCGGCTTTTTAGCGGAAGTTTTCGGTATTCTGGCGCGTCACAATATCTCGGTAGATTTAATTACCACATCCGAAGTCAGCGTGGCGCTGACGCTGGATACCACCGGTTCAACCTCCACCGGCGATACGCTGTTAACCCAGTCCCTGCTGATGGAACTGTCTGCCCTGTGCCGGGTTGAAGTCGAAGAAGGCCTGGCGCTGGTGGCGCTGATTGGCAACGATCTGTCTAAAGCCTGCGGCGTGGGTAAAGAGGTGTTCGGCGTGCTGGAGCCGTTCAACATCCGCATGATTTGCTACGGCGCGTCCAGTCATAACCTGTGCTTCCTGGTGCCCGGTACCGAAGCCGAGCAGGTGGTACAGAAGCTGCACCATAATTTGTTTGAATAATATTTCATCACGCGATAAACAATAACTATAGCCGGGCTCGAACCCGGCTTTTTTATAACAACACAACACATTTCAATCGCAAGGAATATAACATGCTCGCTACTCTCACGCGGCTGTTCCCGTTATGGGCGCTGCTGCTCTCTGTTATTGCGTATTACACGCCCTCCACCTTTACGCCTGTCGGGCCATTCGTACCGTCGCTACTGATGCTGATTATGTTCGGCATGGGCGTTCACCTGAAGGTGGACGACTTTAAACGCGTACTCTCACGCCCTGCGCCGGTCGCGGCGGGTATTTTCCTGCACTATCTGGTGATGCCGCTGGCCGCCTGGATTTTGGCGCTGGCTTTTAATATGCCGCCAGAACTGTCCGCAGGGATGGTGCTGGTCGGCAGCGTTGCCAGCGGAACGGCTTCTAACGTCATGATCTACCTGGCAAAAGGTGATGTGGCGCTCTCCGTGACTATTTCATCCGTTTCAACGGTGGTCGGCGTCGTCGCCACGCCGCTGCTGACAAGGCTGTATGTCGACGCGCATATCCAGGTGGATGTGATGGGTATGCTGCTGAGTATTCTGCAGATCGTGGTGATTCCGATTGCTTTGGGGCTGGTCATTCACCATCTGTTCCCACGCGTCGTAAAAGCCGTCGAGCCGTATCTGCCCGCGTTTTCTATGGTGTGCATTCTGGCGATCATCAGCGCCGTGGTGGCGGGCTCTGCTTCGCACATTGCATCCGTCGGCTTTGTGGTGATTATCGCCGTTATCCTGCATAACACCATCGGTTTGCTCGGCGGCTACTGGGGCGGAAAACTGTTTGGTTTTGACGAGTCGACCTGCCGTACGCTGGCTATTGAAGTGGGCATGCAGAATTCAGGGCTGGCCGCTGCGCTGGGCAAGATCTACTTTGGCCCACTTGCCGCCCTGCCCGGCGCGCTGTTCTCCGTCTGGCACAACCTTTCCGGTTCGCTGCTGGCAGGTTACTGGTCCGGTAAACCGATTAAAGAGAAAGAACGCCGCTAATTGTCGGCTATAGGCCTGATAAGCGTAGCGCTATCAGGCACAAGGTGGGAACGTCGCCGGATGGCGGCGTAAACGCCTTATCCGGCCTACCCAGCCTCTGTACTTTGCCGTACACTGAGGATATCGGCTAACAGAGGGCACCCATATGGCACTCCCCCGCATTACCCAGAAAGAGATGACCGAGCGCGAGCAGCGTGAACTGAAAACGCTGCTCGACCGCGCGCGCATTGCGCATGGTCGGCTGCTGACCAACGCAGAGACCAACAGCATCAAGAAAGAGTACATCGATAAACTGATGGCCTTGCGCGAAGCGGAGGCGAAAAAAGCCCGCCAGTTGAAGAAAAAGCAGGCCTATAAACCGGATGCGGAAGCGTCGTTTTCCTGGTCAGCGAATACGCCAACGCGCGGCAGACGTTAACGTCCTTTCTTCTTACGCCCCGGCGAGGTAAAGCGTTTACCGTTTGCTGCCGGGCGCGATTTCTCTTTCTCTGCCGATTTTTCGATTTTCACCACCGGACGCTTAATGCCTGCGGTTTTTGGCTTCGCTTTCGCCTTCGGTTTGGCTTCTGAGGACGAGTTCTCAATCAGCTTAAAGAGTTCGATCAGTTCGTCATCCGTCAGGTCGCGCCATTCACCCAGCGGCAGTCCGGAGAGGCCAACGTTCATGATACGCGTCCGCTCAAGCCTGGTAACTTCATAGCCAAAGTGCTCACACATGCGACGGATCTGACGATTAAGGCCCTGAATCAGCGTGATGCGAAACACAAACGGCGCTTCTTTCTTCACCTTACATTTTTTGGTGACGGTGCCGAGAATAGGCACACCGGCCCCCATGCCACGGATAAAGTCATCAGTAATCGGCTTATCTACCGTTACCAGATACTCTTTTTCGTGATCGTTACCGGCACGCAGGATCTTATTCACCAGATCGCCGTGGTTGGTCAGAAAGATAAGTCCCTGGGAGTCTTTATCCAGACGCCCAATCGGGAACACGCGCTTGCTGTGGTTAACAAAATCGACAATGTTGTCGCGTTCGCTGTCTTCGGTGGTGCTGACAATCCCAACCGGCTTATTCAACGCGATAAAAACCAGATCTTCCGCTTCACGCGGCTCAATCAACCGACCATTCACTTTTACGACGTCGCCAGGCTTTACCTGATCGCCAATGGTGGCGCGTTTGCCATTCAGGAAGACATTCCCTTGTTCGATAAAGCGATCCGCTTCGCGACGCGAGCAGATTCCGCTTTCACTGATGTATTTATTTAGTCGGATGGATGAGTCGGGCAGCATAATTTCTCCTGTATACACTTCATCCTTCAAGCTGTCTCCGCGCTGGCTGCCCTCACTCACCCAGGTCACATAGCAATCCATGCTCCCAGGGATTCGCGCCCTTGCCGCCTTGATACAACTTGAATGATTTTGTGTATTAAAAGCGAAATATACCCTACCTTGCGAGCGATAAAAATAATCGTGAACGCAAGCTCTGACACTATTTGCGATCCGTCACCCCTTGCAACACAATCAGCCTCTCGGGCGCGCTAATAACCATTAATCAGAAAATCAATCGCATCTCGAAGTTCAGCCCTGTTTGCGGTCAGATCTCCCACACAGTTTCCCATATTCTTCACAGGTATGCCTGTCATCATGTGCGTCATCACCACATAGGCTTGCCCACCAATGCTAACAACCGGGCAAATTTTAGCTGGCGGTACTTCGTTGGGGAACTGGCTTAGCGCTATAACGGGGGCGACCAGTACATGCTGCAAAACAGCAGCCACCGGATGCTGTAAGCTAATTAAAAACGGATAAACGCTTTTTCCACTTCCAGTGTTCTCATAAGCGCAATACTGCTCCATCAGAATGTCCTTTGAAAATCACTGAACGAACCGTTTTCTTCCACCCATTGATTTAATGCTTCTATCGATTTTTTATTATCCCGCAACCATTCTTCGCGTTTGTTCTCGCGAAATTTTTCGATTAGGGCTTCGGTTAAAACCGCTGACAGATTGATTTTAAGCTTACGCGCCTCTTCCAGTATCTCTGGAGCCAGAGAGACATTGACTGATTTTTTTACCTTAGACACAGTGCGCATGATAACCCCCATAGCAGTGCGCATGACATACCTAAGGTTAGCGTAATAAGCGAGCATTTCCTATTCCCCGACCAGCTAATCATCATGTCACACTAAGATGGTTGCACAGCTCTGTCACGCCCCGAAGAAGACGTCTGCGAGGCGCTTTCCAGATTAGTTTAGAGAGTCGCTGACAAACAGTTGCTGGTCAGCTTTCGCTTCCAACTGCGCCAGCGCAGGAATCAACTGGCTGATGTTGACCAGACTGTGTCCTAACTGGCATATGCTCTCATACGCAAAATGTTCCTGACCTTCACCCGCCATGGTCAGCAAACTTTCGCCCATAAAATTCAGCGTATGGTACATCCCCGCCAGCGCTTCTTCGCAGCCAAACGATAGCGCCAGATTTTCTTCGGTAGTCAGACGGCTACAATCAAGATGGCGACACGCCTCGGCGAGTGGAAAATAAAGCAGATCGGCTTGCGGAATGGGAGAAGAAGACGCAAAACAGGCGTTAGTGGTACTATTAGCATCAGCCATAGCATTACCTCGTATAATGTTGTGGTTAGACGCCCTGATCGTGTTCCCGCACTTTCGGGGCGTTGTCATTTTTAACATGTGAGTGTAATGTGTCATTACACATACTCACACTACTCCTGTGTAATTAAGGTGTCAACACACATGAACGAAAGAAGAGGCAATCCCCCGTTTCAATTCCGTCTGGATCCGGAACTACGCAAAGCGATGGAAGAAGCACAGCGGCAGGATGGCGATGAATCGTTGGCAGCCTGGATTAAGCGCATTATCAGAAAAGAGCTGAAACAGAAAGGGATTGAAGTTTAGTGGTCGGCATTATGTGTCGTTTTCTGAAGGGCTGCTCAGAGCCGAAAGCGGAATATACTGCAGCGTCTGCTCCTGACAAAAAACCGACGCTGAAAACCACGCTGGTAGTGATAAAGGCTCGGGGTATTGGATTGATCGTTAAAGCTTGAATGGGGATATCAGCCAAAGCTTACTTTCAGCGTGCCCTGCACATTACCCTCTTTTCCTACCACAATCTCCACATCGCGGCCCAGTTTCACCAGACACTCCAGCATCTTTGCTTCACTGATGCCACGAAACTGCCCGCGTAATAAGTTGGAAAGCTTGGGCTGCGTCATCCCCAGCATCTGTGCAGCCTGCTGCTGTGTTAACCCTTTGCATTGCAAAATCTCACCAATCACCATTGCCAGTTGCGCCTTCAACTGCATCTGTTCTGCATCATACTCACCCAAATCAGCGTAAACATTGCCGCTACTGGTTTCGACATCATGTGACATATCCACTCTCCTGCGCATGCCGCTGTGCAGCCTTAAGCCGCTGGTAAATCAAATTAATTTCGGGTTTCGGCGTTGCCTTCCCCGAAACAGATTTTTTCTGAAAAACATGTAGAACATAAACTGCATTTTTCAACTGGATAGTGTAAACCGCCCGCCATGTGTTGCCGTGGTAATCCTCAACAACTTCCAGAACCCCCGCCCCACCAAATCCTTTTAACGGTTTAGTCTGCGAATGCTGTTTACCCAGTTGTGCCAGCCAAAGAGCAAACCCAAACGTATCCCGAACATGTTCTGGCATCCCCTGCAGATCTTTCCTGGCGTGCCCAACCCAGTAAAGTAGTTTTATCATCCCTCCCCCTTAATTATATCCATATAGGTATAAAACACCATCACCCGCCAGAAGAATAAATCAACAATCACGCTTTCAGCCAAAATAAAACGCCGGTCTGCGAGGCGCTTTCCAGAACCTCACTTCCTACATCGTGAGCCATATCAGTAAGGTGTTACACTGATAGTGGTAGCATTACCGCGGTTTGTAATTTTCTGATTACATGGAGAAATGATGGAACTGCTTTTATTGAGTAACTCGACGCTGCCGGGCAAAGGCTGGATGGAACATGCGCTGCCGCTGATCGCGGAGCAACTGAACGGTCGCCGCACGGCGGTGTTTATTCCGTTTGCCGGCGTGACGCAAACCTGGGATGAGTACACAGCGAAAACGGCAGCCATCTTTGCGCCAATGGGCGTAAACGTTACGGGTATTCATACCGTTGCCGATCCGATTACCGCCATTGAAAACGCAGAGCTGGTGATTGTCGGCGGGGGTAACACCTTCCAGTTGCTGAAAGAGAGCCGCGAGCGTGGGCTGCTGGCGCCGATTGTCGATGTCGTCAAACGCGGCGCGCTGTACATCGGCTGGAGCGCAGGTTCTAACCTCGCCTGCCAGACCATCCGTACCACCAACGACATGCCGATTGTCGATCCCAAAGGATTTGATGCCCTGGGTCTGTTCCCGCTACAGATTAACCCGCACTTCACCAACGCGCTGCCGGAAGGCCATAAAGGCGAAACGCGTGAGCAGCGTATTCGCGAACTGCTGGTGGTGGCGCCAGAGCTGACGGTAATTGGGTTACCGGAAGGGAATTGGATCAAGGTGAGCAACGGTCAATCCGTGCTTGGCGGCCCAAACACCACCTATATCTTTAAAGCGGGTGAAGAGGCGGTTGCCGTTGAGGCAGGGCACTGCTTTTAGTTGATTTGTTGTCTGATGCCGGATGGCGGCTTCGCCTTATCCGGCCTACAAGGTAAATGACAACATTGACGGTTATCCGTAGGCCCGGTAAGCATCAGCGCCACCGGGCAACCTTTCACCTGTCCTCGTTAGTACTCTCGCTCGTCGTCTTCATCCGGCTGTTCCAGCACGCTGTAAGCCACTGAACAAAACAGCGAGTTCAGACGCTGCATATCGCCCAGCAGCGCCAGGTGCAGGGAACTGGTCTCAATGCTCTGCACGTTCTGCTGATGCAGGCGATCCACGTGCGCATGCGAATAACGACGGTTAAGGATGCGGAAACGGTGCTTGCTGCGGCGCAGACGACGGGCGCTGGTCACGTCACCAGAGAAGAATACCGACATCGCCAGTTGCAGATTGCTGAGCAGTTGATCGTAGAGCGCATCCAGCTCTTTCAGCCCTTCTACCGAGAAGGCCCGACGGGCGGCCAGCGACTTATCGGCTATCTCACTGCCCATACGTTCGACAATATCCGAAGCCTGTTCAAGGTTGAGCGACATTTCGATAATCTCCGCCCAACGGCGCGACTCTTCCTCTGCCAGTTCATCCTTTGGCATCCGCGCCAGATAGAGCTTAATCGCCGTGTACAGCACGTTGATATCATCCGCCATCCTGCGCAACTCTTTCTCTTCACGCGGTTCGCCATGCATCACCTTTTTCAGCCCGTCCATCATCTGCTCCATCGCATCGCCAATACGCAGGGCTTCACGGGCGGCATTGGCCAGGGCCAGGGTTGGTGTATCCAGTGCGCTGATGTCCAGATGCTTAGGCTTCAGGTGTGCGTCCAGTTCCGGCTCATCACGAATAATACGTTTGCAAAAACGCGCCATCGGTTCGGCGAACGGCACCATTGCTATGCAACGCACCAGGTTGTAAAAGACGTGGAAATAAATAACCAGTTCAGATTTCGGCAGCGGCAGTTCATCCATCAGGTTGGCCAGCGGATGAACAAACGGCAGGATAATCAGGCTGCCCACCAGCTTAAACAGCAGGCTTCCAAGCGCCACGCGACGAGCCGCAGCGTTAGCCGCGCTATTGTTGAGCATCGCCAGCAGGCCGGAGCCAAGGTTAGCGCCAATCACCAGACACAATGCGACAGGAAACGAGATAATGCTGGCCGCTGTCAGGGTTGCCGTCAGCAACACCGCCGCCAGGCTGGAGTAACTGATAATCGCAAACATGGCGCCAATCAGCGCATCCAGCATGATATCGCCGGTCAGCGAGGCGAAAATAACCTGTACGCCATTGGCCTGGGTGATCGGCGTTACCGCCTGCACAATCAGCTCCAGCGCCAGTAAAATCAACCCCAGCCCGATGCCAACTCGCCCCAGTTGCCCCACGCGCGATTGCTTGCGACCAAGAAAAAAGATCACGCCGATGAAAATCAGCAGTGGCGACAACCATGAGAGATCGAAGGTCAGGATACGCGCCATCAGCGCGGTCCCCACGTCGGCGCCCAGCACTATTACCAGCGCCGGGGTGAGCGCCACGAGATCCTGTGCGACAAATGAGGTCACCAGCATAGTGGTGGCGTTGCTGCTCTGCACCAGAGCGGTCACGCCGATACCCGCACAGAAGGCGAGCGGCTTCTTTTCAACGCTACGGCTGAGGACGGTACGTAAGCGGGCGCCAAAGACGCGCATCACGCCGGTACGCACAATATGCGTCCCCCAAACCAGCATAGCAACAGCAGAAAGCAGGTGTAACAGAGTTAGCACGGAATCAGGTTCTCCTTATATTTATATGTTCCTGAGGTTCATCGCAATGACATACCGCCTGATGGCGCTACGCTTATCAGGCCTACAAATCCCCGCTGGACTGTAGGCCGGATAAGGCATCGCCGCCATCCGGCAAGGTGCGCCGGGCTGCCTGATGGCGCTTCGCTTATCAGGCCTACAAATCGCCACTGAACCCTCTTCCAGTATAAGGGTTTAAACGTAATAAAGAGACAGGGCACCCATTGAGTGCCCTGTTTGTTGTAAATAAAGATGACAGTTTTGTGAATCAGTCGGCGTCGTAGCCCAAATTCGGCGCTAACCAGCGTTCGACTTCCGCCACGCTCATGCCTTTACGTAAGGCATAATCTTCAACCTGATCGCGCTGGATTTGCGCCACGGCGTAGTACTTGCTGTCCGGATGACTGAAATACCAGCCAGAGACCGACGCGCCTGGCCACATGGCGAAGGATTCGGTCAGCTTCATCCCGGTATGTGCTTCGACATCCAGCAGCTCCCAGATGGTGGCCTTTTCGGTATGTTCCGGGCACGCCGGATAGCCCGGCGCCGGGCGAATGCCCTGGTAGTTTTCGCGGATCAGTTCCTCGTTACTCAGGTTCTCGTTCGCCGCATAGCCCCAATAGACTTTGCGCACGCGCTCATGCAGATATTCCGCAAAGGCTTCCGCCAGACGGTCAGCGATGGCTTTCACCATGATCTTGTTGTAGTCGTCATGCTGCGCTTCGAAGGCGTCCGCCAGCGCATCCTCCTCCAGACCGCCGGTCACCGCGAAAGCACCGATGTAATCCGCTTTGCCGCTCAGTTTCGGCGCGACAAAGTCAGACAGGCAGTAGTTGGCGAAGCCGACTTTTTCCGTCTGCTGGCGCAGGTGATGACTCACGTTGATAACGTGCGTCCGCGTCTCGTCACGGTAGATTTCGATATCATCGCCGACGCGGTTGGCCGGGAACAGACCCACTACGCCGCGCGGATTGAGGGTTTTCTCGGCGCTGAGTTTATCCAGCATGTCGTTGGCGTCTTTGAACAGGCGTTTGGCTTCTTCGCCGACCACTTCATCTTCGAGGATGCGCGGGTACTTCCCGGCCAGCGACCAGGTCATAAAGAACGGCGTCCAGTCGATGTAGTTGCGCAGCGTCTCAATACTGGCTTCAACCGCCTGTACGCCCAAACGATGCGCCACCGGCGGGGTGTAGCTTTCCCAGTCGAATGCCAGATCGTTTTCACGCGCGGCGGCCAGCGTTACCGGCGGCGTGCGTGGCTTTTTGCGGCCATGCTGAATGCGTACGGTCTCGTACTCTTTACGCGTACGGGCGACAAAGTCATCGCGCTGGGTATCCGACAGCAGCGCGGCAACGACACCCACGGTACGCGAGGCGTTCTGCACGTAAACCGTCGGGCCGCTGTAGTTCTGCTCGATTTTCACCGCCGTGTGCGCTTTGGAGGTGGTCGCCCCGCCAATCAACAGTGGAATGGTAAAGCCCTGACGCTCCATCTCTTTCGCTACGTTGACCATTTCGTCCAGCGACGGGGTGATAAGCCCCGAGAGGCCAATCAGATCGGCATTCACCTCTTTGGCGGTCTTGAGGATTTTCTCCGCGGGAACCATCACGCCAAGGTCAATAATTTCGTAGTTATTACACTGCAGCACCACGCCGACGATATTTTTGCCGATGTCGTGCACGTCGCCCTTCACGGTGGCGATGACCATCTTACCGTTGCTGGAGCCTTTCTCTTTGCTGGCTTCAATAAATGGCTCCAGATAAGCCACCGCCTGCTTCATCACGCGGGCGGATTTCACCACCTGCGGCAGGAACATTTTGCCTTCGCCGAACAGATCGCCGACCACGTTCATGCCGTCCATCAGCGGGCCTTCGATGACCTCGATCGGACGCGTAGCCTGCAGGCGGGCTTCTTCGGTATCCAGCTCGATAAATTCGGTAATGCCTTTCACCAGCGAATATTCAAGACGCTTTTTCACGTCCCAGCTGCGCCATTCCGCCATCTGGGCGTTCGCGGTGTCGTCGGTTTTGCTGCCGCGATATTTCTCCGCCAGCTCCAGCAAACGCTCGGTACCGTCGTCGCGGCGGTTGAGGATCACGTCCTCGACCGCATCACGCAGCTCGGCGGGCAGGTCGTCGTAGATCGCCAACTGTCCGGCGTTGACGATCCCCATGTCCATGCCGTTACGGATGGCGTAGTAGAGGAACACCGCGTGAATCGCTTCACGCACCGGATCGTTGCCGCGGAACGAGAACGACACGTTCGAGACGCCGCCGGAGATCAGCGCGTGCGGCAGCTCGCGCTTAATATCTTCACAGGCGCCAATAAAATCCTGCGCGTAGTTGTTGTGCTCTTCAATGCCGGTTGCGACGGCGAAAATGTTCGGGTCGAAGATGATGTCTTCCGGCGGGAAGCCCACCTCTTCGGTGAGAATTTTGTACGCCCGGCGGCAAATCTCAATTTTACGCGCGCGGGTATCGGCCTGGCCCTGCTCGTCAAAGGCCATCACCACCACCGCCGCACCATAGCGACGCAGCAGCTTCGCGTGATGGATAAAGGCCTCCACCCCCTCTTTCATTGAGATGGAGTTCACGATGCCTTTACCCTGAATGCACTTCAGCCCTTTTTCGATGACTTCCCATTTCGAGGAGTCGATCATAATCGGCACGCGGGCGATATCCGGTTCCCCGGCAATCAGGTTGAGGAAGCGCACCATTGCCGCTTCGGCGTCGAGCATCCCCTCATCCATGTTGATGTCGATGATCTGCGCGCCGCTTTCCACCTGCTGGCGAGCCACGTCCAGCGCTTCGCTGTACTTCTCTTCTTTGATCAGACGCTTAAACTTCGCCGAACCGGTGACGTTAGTACGTTCGCCGACGTTAACAAACAGGCTGTCGTCGCCAATATTCAGCGGTTCAAGGCCAGACAGACGGCAGGCCACCGGGATTTCCGGCAGTTTACGCGGCGGTAAACCGTCGACCGCGCGGCTCATTGCCGCAATGTGTTCCGGCGTGGTGCCGCAGCAGCCGCCGACCACGTTAAGGAAGCCTGCTTCGGCCCATTCACGTATTTGTGCCGCCATGGTGTCGGCGTCGAGATCGTATTCGCCAAAGGCGTTCGGCAGCCCGGCATTTGGGTGCGCGGTAACGTAGCATTCGGCAATGCGCGACAGTTCCTGCACGTACTGACGCAGCTCGTCCGGGCCTAAGGCGCAGTTCAGACCAAAGGTCAGCGCATCGGCGTGACGCAGTGAGTTATAGAACGCTTCGGTCGTCTGACCGGAAAGCGTGCGCCCGGAGGCGTCCGTAATCGTGCCGGAAAGCATAATCGGCAGCTCAACGCCCAGCGCTTCGAACTCGGTTTTTACCGCGAAAATAGCGGCTTTGGCGTTAAGGGTATCAAAGACGGTTTCAATCAGGATCAGGTCGCAGCCGCCCTCCACCAGCGCTTTGGTGGATTCGCGATAGGCGGCTACCAGCTGGTCAAAGGTGATGTTGCGGTATGCCGGGTCGTTGACGTCGGGCGAGATGGACGCGGTGCGGTTGGTGGGACCAAGCACGCCTGCAACATAGCGCGGTTTTTCCGGCGTACGCGCCGTCCACTCATCTGCGCAAGCGCGCGCCAGTTTGGCTGCCGCAAAGTTGATTTCCGCCGACAGGGATTCCATCTGGTAATCCGCCATGGCGATTGTCGTGGAGTTAAAGGTGTTGGTTTCGATGATATCCGCGCCCGCCTCAAAGTAGGCGTTATGGATGGCGGCGATCACCTCCGGTTTGCTGAGCACCAACAGGTCATTGTTGCCTTTCAGATCGCACGGCCAGTCGGCAAAGCGTTCGCCGCGGAAATCTTCTTCATTCAGACGATATCCCTGGATCATGGTGCCCATACCGCCGTCCAGCACCAGGATACGTTCATTTAACTGCTGACGTAATTGTTCAACTTTGCTGCTCACACTCGCTCCCGACAACGCTCAACCAGACCGAAAAAACTCAACAGACCATACTGGCACAAACCTGAGAGGCGGAAAAGAGAACAACGGCCAACATGAGACATGTTCAGCTTCACTCATCCGATCAGTGCAGGAATTCTTGCATTATAATCGAATAAAACGAAAATGATTTCCACGATACAGAAAAGGAGTCCGCCATGGTTGCCATTGTCCCCGCGAAACGCGGTAGAAAACCCGCCGCTGCTACTACGCCTGCAACCGGGCAGGTTCAGTCTCTGACCCGAGGCCTGAAGCTACTGGAGTGGATTGCGGAATCCAACGGCAGCGTGGCGCTAACCGAACTGGCGCAGCAGGCCGGTTTGCCCAACTCCACGACGCATCGTCTGCTGACCACCATGCAGCAGCAGGGCTTTGTCCGTCAGGTGGGCGAGCTGGGCCACTGGGCCGTGGGCGCGCATGCGTTTATTGTCGGCAGCAGCTTTTTGCAGAGCCGCAATCTGCTGGCGATTGTGCACCCAATTCTGCGCAAGCTGATGGAAGATTCCGGCGAGACGGTAAACCTGGCCGTACTGGATCAAAGCGACCATCAGGCCATTATTATCGACCAGGTACAGTGCACCCAACTGATGCGCATGTCCGCGCCTATCGGGGGCAAGCTGCCGATGCACGCCTCCGGCGCGGGTAAGGCGTTTTTATCGCAACTGAGCGAAGAACAGGTGACTGGCCTGCTGCACCGCAAAGGGCTGCACGCTTATACCCATGCCACGCTGGTGTCGCCGGTGCATCTGAAAGAGGATTTGGCCCAGACGCGCAAGCGCGGCTATTCCTTTGACGATGAGGAACATGCGCTGGGCCTGCGCTGCGTGGCATCGTGCATTTATGATGAACACCGTGAGCCGTTCGCCGCCATCTCCATTTCCGGGCCAATTTCACGCATTACCGATGACCGCGTGACCGAGTTTGGCGCAATGGCGATCAAAGCAGCGAAAGAAGTCACGCTGGCGTACGGCGGGTTTAGATAAGCAAGGGTTGGGACTGATTTGTAGACCTGATAAGCGCAGCGCCATCAGGCACGGCGCACATTGCCGGATGGTGGCGCAAGGGCCTTATCCGGCCTACGGTCGGTTTCATAGCGCACGCTAAACCGCTGCCGACGACGATAGGCATAAACATCTTCCACATGACCTTCACGGATCCGCGCTTGCAGCCCTCGCCAGTAGTCTGCGCTGAACAGGTCGGCGTGCATCTCCTCAAACAGCGGCCCGATACGCGGATCGGCACATAGCCAGTGGCGAAACTCTTCCGGAAAAACATCCCCCGGCGATACGCTATACCACGGTTCAGCGCTCATCTCATCCTCCGGGTAGCGCGGCGGTGGGATATGGCGGAAATTCACCTCCGTCATATAGCAAATTTCATCGTAGTCGTAGAACACCACGCGCCCGTGGCGGGTCACGCCGAAGTTCTTAAACAGCATATCGCCGGGGAAGATATTGGCGGCGGCCAGCTGACGAATGGCGTTGCCGTACTCTTCTATCGCGTCGCGCAGTTGCTGGCCTTCGACCTGCTCCAGCCAGATATTCAGCGGCACCATCCGTCGTTCGATATACAGATGGCGAATAACAATCTGATCGCCGAGATCGGTAATTTTTTCCGGCGCTTCCTGCAGCAAAAGCGCCATCAGCGCCGGATCGATTTGCCGTTTATCCAGCACAAAGTTCTCAAACTCCTGGGTGTCAGCCATCCGCCCGACGCGATCGTGTTCTTTCACCAGCTGGTAGCAGGCGCGGACGTGAGCGGCAGACATCTCTTTTTGCGGGGCAAATTTGTCTTTGATGATTTTAAACACCCGATCAAACCCCGGCAGGGTAAACACCAGCATCACCATGCCGCGAATGCCCGGCGCTTCAATAAATTGCTCATCGCAATGGGCGAGATAGAGCAGATACTCGCGGTAGCTTTCGGTCTTCGCATGTTTCTGACAGCCAATCGCCATATACAGTTCGGCGGTGGTTTTTCCAGGCAGGATCTCGCGCAGCCACTCCACTAATGCCGCTGGCAGCGGGGCGTAAACCATAAAATAGGAGCGGGCGAAGCCAAACACAATGCTCGCTTCCGCCGTCGTGGTCAGGCAGGTATCGACAAACAGTTCACCTTCGTCAGTGCGGTGAATGGGCAGTAAAAACGGCAGCGTCCCGGAAGGGGTCATCAGCTTACCGACCAGCCAGGCGGCCTTATTGCGATAAAACAGTTCGTTCGCCACCTGTAAATGACAGCGCGGCAACACATCCGCTCCCAGGGTTTCGGTCAGGTGTTCGATGATGTAGTGAATATCACGATGTTTGTTCTGCCACGGCAGGCGCAGGGGCAGATCGCTGAGTACGCGGGTGAGCAGCCACTCCCAGCCGGTATCGGGAAAAAAGTCTTTCGCCAGCGGGCGGGGGATGGTGCGAAAACGGCGCTCTGGCTGGGAACTGAAAATAAATAGCCGCTCGGGAGTCAGCGAGCGGTGATCAAATAACCGGCAGTAGACGGAGTTAAAGAAGCTCTCCGCAATCTCGAAGCGCGGATAATCCGGCAGAAGCCGGGTGTAATGCTCTTTCACGCGAAGCAAAAAATCGGCGTCGGTGCTTTTGCCGTCAGTAATGCAGCGCAGCTGCTCCACCACCAGACCTACGTGATGATCGTAAAGGTGAATACGGCTTTTCATCGCCTGCTGAACCGCATGCCAGTCGGCATGTTCAAAACGCTGCTGCGCGCCGGAGGTGACTTCCAGAAAACGCCCGTACTGGGCGTCGAAACCTTGTAAAATCGTCTGAGCAATCAGTAATTCCAGGCCACGCGTCATCGATTTCTCCCATCCGGCACAACGTCATGCCGGATGGCGCATGCGCTTATCCGGCCTACATCCCTTCGTAGGCCCGGTAAGCGCAACGCCACCGGGCGTTGATCAGAACTGCGATTCTTCGGTCGAGCCGGTCAGCGCGGTCACCGAGGAAGCCCCGCCCTGAATGATGGTGGTGACTTTATCGAAGTAACCTGTACCCACTTCCTGCTGATGGGACACGAAGGTGTAACCATCTTTCGCCGCCGCGAATTCTGGCTGCTGCACCTTCTCAACATAGTGGCGCATACCTTCACCCTGCGCATAGGAATGGGCAAGGTCGAACATGTTGAACCACATGCTGTGGATGCCCGCCAGGGTAATGAACTGGTATTTGTAACCCATATCTGACAGCTGCTGCTGGAAGCTGGCAATGGTTTTATCATCCAGGTTTTTCTGCCAGTTAAACGACGGCGAACAGTTGTAGGCCAGCAGTTTACCCGGGAATTTCGCATGAATGGCATCGGCAAAACGCTTCGCCAGTTCGAGGTCCGGCGTGGAGGTTTCACACCACACCAGATCCGCATACGGCGCGTAGGCCAGACCGCGGCTGATTGCCTGCTCAATGCCCGCATGCGTACGGAAGAAGCCTTCGCTGGTGCGCTCGCCGGTGATGAACTCGCTGTCGTAGGCGTCGCAGTCAGAGGTAATCAAATCGGCTGCGTCAGCATCGGTACGCGCAATCACCAGCGTCGGAACGCCCATGACGTCGGCAGCCAGACGGGCTGCCACCAGTTTCTGGATAGCTTCCTGAGTCGGCACCAGTACCTTGCCGCCCATGTGACCACATTTTTTCACCGATGCGAGCTGATCTTCGAAGTGAACGGCCGCTGCACCAGCCTCAATCATCGATTTCATCAGTTCAAACGCGTTCAGAACCCCGCCAAAGCCCGCTTCCGCATCGGCAACGATCGGCAGGAAGTAATCCACGTAGCGCGGATCGTTCGGTTCAATACCGCTTGACCACTGGATCTGATCCGCACGGCGGAAAGTGTTGTTGATCCGATCCACCACTGCCGGGACGGAGTTTGCCGGATACAGCGACTGGTCCGGGTACATACTGGAGGCAAGGTTGGCATCTGCCGCCACCTGCCAGCCTGAAAGGTAGACCGCTTCAATACCGGCTTTCGCCTGTTGCAGCGCCTGGCCGCCGGTCAGCGCGCCGAGGCTGTTGATATACCCTTTCTTCGACTCGCCGTGCAGCAGACGCCACATTTTTGCCGCGCCAAGCTGCGCCAGCGTGCATTCCGGGTTGACCGAGCCACGTAATTTCACCACGTCCTCCGCGCTATATGGGCGGGTGATGCCTTCCCAGCGCGGTTGAGTCCACTCTTTCTGTAATTCTTCGATTTGTTGAGTACGGGTTTTCATGTGCAGATGCTCCATATTGTTATGTGGTGAGTTAAGCCAGCAGGCGGTAACCTGGCAGGGTCAAGAAATCGATCAGTTCATCAGAGGTCGTGATTTGCTCCATCAGGCGCGCGGCATCGTCAAAACGCCCGCTGCTGTAGCGGTGTTCGCCCAGCTCGTCCTGAATCACCAGCATCTCTTCGGCCAACATCTGGCGGAACAGCGGTTTGGTGACCGGTTTGCCGTTGCTGAGCGTTTTCTGGTGGTGGATCCACTGCCAGATAGAGGTACGGGAGATTTCGGCGGTGGCCGCATCTTCCATCAGACCGTAAATCGGTACGCAGCCGTTACCGGAGATCCACGCCTCGATGTACTGCACCGCGACGCGGATGTTGGCGCGCATACCTTCTTCAGTACGCTCACCTTCACAGGGTGCCAGCAGCTGTTCTGCGGTAATCGGCGCATCTTCTTCACGCGTCACAAACAGCTGATTTTTGTTTTCTCCAAGTACGTCGTTGAATACCGCCATTGCGGTATCTGCCAGCCCTGGATGGGCAATCCATGTGCCGTCATGACCGTTATTCGCTTCCAGCGCTTTATCCGCTTTTACCTTGGTCAGAACCTGGTTGTTACGCTCGGCATCTTTGCTGGGAATGAATGCCGCCATGCCGCCCATCGCGAACGCGCCGCGTTTATGACAGGTTTTAATCAGCAGACGCGAATAGGCGCTGAGGAAGGGTTTATCCATCGTCACCACCTGACGGTCCGGCAGCACGCGATCGGGATGATTTTTCAGGGTTTTGATATAGCTGAAAATGTAATCCCAGCGACCGCAGTTCAGGCCCACAATGTGATCGCGCAGCGCGTGCAGAATTTCGTCCATCTGGAAAACGGCCGGCAGCGTTTCAATCAGCAGGGTCGCTTTGATGGTACCGCGCGGCAGATTAAAGCGGTCCTCTGCATAGCTGAACACTTCACTCCACCAGGCCGCTTCTTGCCAGGCCTGCGTTTTTGGCAGATAGAAATACGGGCCGCTGCCTTTTGCCAGCAACGTCTTGTAGTTGTGGAAGAAGTAGAGAGCAAAATCGAACAGGCTGCCCGGGATGGATTCGCCACGCCAGGTGACGTGTTTTTCCGGCAGATGCAGACCACGAACGCGACACACCAACAGGGCCGGATTGGGTTTGAGCTGATAAATTTTACCGGCTTCATTGGTGTAACTAATGGTGCCATTGACCGCATCACGCAGGTTGATCTGCCCGTCGATAACTTTACTCCACTCAGGAGCCAGCGAATCCTCAAAATCTGCCATAAAGACTTTGACGTTCGCGTTCAGTGCGTTGATGACCATCTTGCGCTCAACCGGGCCGGTAATCTCTACACGGCGATCCAGTAAATCATCAGGAATACCGCGAATTTTCCAGTCGCCATCGCGAATGGAAGCTGTTTCCGAAATGAAATCAGGCAACTTACCGTTATCAATATCCTGCTGCTGCTGGATTCGCGCAGCCAGGAGCTTATTCCGCTTAGGCGTAAATCTTGTCACCAGTTCAGTCAGAAATTCTACCGCTTCCCCGGTCAAAATTTGCTGTTCCTGTTCGCCACGCGGCCTGGTGAAGACCAGTTCATCGGTTGTCGTTGCCTGTTGATTCATTGCGTAGTTCCTCGTCATTGATCCAAACACATCCCCAATGCGAACGAAGGATCGTTGTGCGGTTTTCGTTCAGCACAACTAAGACTACTCATTTCAAAATCAAAATCAAAAACAATTTCCATTTTTAATTTAATTATCCATTAACCTATTGATAACAATATAAATAAAATTTAATTACACAGTGAGGTTCGTTTCGGAAATAAAAAAGGCACCCGAAGGTGCCTGATTCAACATGCTGAAACGCTTAAGGATCGTCTGCTACAGAAGATTAATCCAGCGTTGGATTCATGTGACGCAGATCATATGGCGTGATCTGGTAGACGTAATAGTTGAGCCAGTTGGTAAACAACAGATTGCCATGGCTACGCCAGGTTGCCCGTGGTTTGTTTTGCGGGTCATCTTTCGGGAAGTAGTTATAGGGTACTTCCGGCGTTAAGCCCGCCTCGACGTCACGAAAATATTCGCTGCCGAGCGTGTGCGCGTCATACTCCGGATGACCCGTCACGAAGGCTATACGTTTATCTTTGCTGGCGAACAGATAAGCATCGCCCTCTTCTGTTTCAGCAAAAATCTCAAGATCGGTATAGTCGCGGATAAGCGCGGCCGGGAAATCAGCATAGCGCGAATGAGGGGCCAAAAATGCGTCATCAAATCCACGCGTCAGCAACGCATGAGGATGCAGAATATGATGCTCATAAACGCCTGAGAGTTTATCCGTGCGGGTTTGCTTCGGAATGCCATACAGAATATTCAACGCGGCCTGTACCGCCCAACAAACAAAGAGCGTCGACGTAACGTGATCTTTTGCCCATTCAAGCACTTGTTTTATCTGTGGCCAGTAAGCCACGTCATTGAACTCAACCAGACCCAACGGCGCGCCGGTCACGATCAGTCCGTCAAAGTTCTGATCGCAGATATCCTCGAAATTACAGTAAAAGTTATTCAGATGCTCCGCAGGAGTGTTGCGTGACTCGCGGGCATCGATGCGTAATAGCTGAACATCCACCTGCAGCGGTGAGTTAGACAGTAAACGCAGGAACTGGTTTTCCGTTTCAATCTTCTTGGGCATCAGGTTGAGGATGAGCACCTTCAGTGGACGAATTTCCTGACCGGAAGCGCGGGATGTCGTCATGACAAAGACGTTTTCCTCACGCAAGAAATTGACGGCGGGTAGCTCGTCCTGCACGCGAATTGGCATAACCTGATAACCTCACTACATACGTTTAAACGTTTAGACATCCAGATAGCTGAAGATACCCAGGAATCAGCAGAATGTCGAGCCTGCATCTTCAAGTTGAGAAAGTTTCACGGCTCCTTGCTGTAGAATAGTGCAGTAAAGAAAAAAGGAGAATGCTATGACCCTTACCATTCGTCGTTCGCGTCAGGACGAAGGAGATAAGTTAGTTTCTATTTGGTGTCGCTCGGTGGATGCCACGCACCATTTCCTCTCTGCGGATTATCGGATTGAGCTGGAGGAGTTGGTACGTTCATTTTTACCAGAAGCGCCTCTATGGGTGGTGGTTACAGAACAGGATGAGCCGGTCGCCTTTATGCTACTGACCGATCAGCATATAGATGCCCTGTTTGTTGATCCAGATGCGCGTGGCAGTGGCGTCGGTAAGCTACTGATTAAACATGCTTTATCAATGAGTTCGACGCTAACAACCGACGTTAACGAACAGAATGAGCAGGCGGTTGGATTCTATAAAAAGATGGGGTTTAACGTGACGGGACGTAAGGAAGTAGACGATCTTGGGCGACCGTACCCGTTACTCAATCTTATGCGCGGGTAGCAGGACAGGCTTTTGCGTGGTGCGGGATTGCCAGTTTTTATAGGCCGGATAAGGCGGAACGCCGCATCCGGCAGTTTTCAGTTCTGCACACACGCAAAAAAGCCCATCCGGCAGGATGGGCTTCTTCACTTTAATTTGATGCCTGGCAGTTCCCTACTCTCGCATGGGGAGACCCCACACTACCATCGGCGCTACGGCGTTTCACTTCTGAGTTCGGCATGGGGTCAGGTGGGACCACCGCGCTACAGCCGCCAGGCAAATTCTGTTTATCAACACGCTTTTTGCATGTCGATTTAATCTGTTATCAAGCTTACTTATTGTCTCTCACGCCAAAACACCTTCGGCGTTGTAAGGTTAAGCCTCACGGTTCATTAGTATCGGTTAGCTCAACGCATCGCTGCGCTTACACACCCGACCTATCAACGTCGTCGTCTTCAACGTTCCTTCAGGAGACTCTAAGTCTCAGGGAGAACTCATCTCGGGGCAAGTTTCGTGCTTAGATGCTTTCAGCACTTATCTCTTCCGCATTTAGCTACCGGGCAGTGCCATTGGCATGACAACCCGAACACCAGTGATGCGTCCACTCCGGTCCTCTCGTACTAGGAGCAGCCCCCCTCAATTCTCCAGCGCCCACGGCAGATAGGGACCGAACTGTCTCACGACGTTCTAAACCCAGCTCGCGTACCACTTTAAATGGCGAACAGCCATACCCTTGGGACCTACTTCAGCCCCAGGATGTGATGAGCCGACATCGAGGTGCCAAACACCGCCGTCGATATGAACTCTTGGGCGGTATCAGCCTGTTATCCCCGGAGTACCTTTTATCCGTTGAGCGATGGCCCTTCCATTCAGAACCACCGGATCACTAAGACCTGCTTTCGCACCTGCTCGAGCCGTCACTCTCGCAGTCAAGCTAGCTTATGCCTTTGCACTAACCTCCTGATGTCCGACCAGGATTAGCTAACCTTCGTGCTCCTCCGTTACTCTTTGGGAGGAGACCGCCCCAGTCAAACTACCCACCAGACACTGTCCGCAACCCGGATTACGGGTCCACGTTAGAACACCAGCCATTAAAGGGTGGTATTTCAAGGGCGGCTCCACGCAGACTGGCGTCCACGCTTCAAAGCCTCCCACCTATCCTACACATCAAGGACCAGTGTTCAGTGTCAAGCTATAGTAAAGGTTCACGGGGTCTTTCCGTCTTGCCGCGGGTACACTGCATCTTCACAGCGAGTTCAATTTCACTGAGTCTCGGGTGGAGACAGCCTGGCCATCATTACGCCATTCGTGCAGGTCGGAACTTACCCGACAAGGAATTTCGCTACCTTAGGACCGTTATAGTTACGGCCGCCGTTTACCGGGGCTTCGATCAAGAGCTTCTCCTTACGGATAACCCCATCAATTAACCTTCCGGCACCGGGCAGGCGTCACACCGTATACGTCCACTTTCGTGTTTGCACAGTGCTGTGTTTTTAATAAACAGTTGCAGCCAGCTGGTATCTTCGACTGATTTCAGCTCCATGAGTAAATCACTTCACCTACATATCAGCGTGCCTTCTCCCGAAGTTACGGCACCATTTTGCCTAGTTCCTTCACCCGAGTTCTCTCAAGCGCCTTGGTATTCTCTACCTGACCACCTGTGTCGGTTTGGGGTACGATTTCGTGTTACCTGATGCTTAGAGGCTTTTCCTGGAAGCAGGGCATTTATTGCTTCAGCACCGTAGTGCCTCGTCATCACGCCTCAGCGTTAACAGCATTCCGGATTTACCTGGAACACCCGCCTACACGCTTAAACCGGGACAACCGTCGCCCGGCCAACATAGCCTTCTCCGTCCCCCCTTCGCAGTAACACCAAGTACAGGAATATTAACCTGTTTCCCATCGACTACGCCTTTCGGCCTCGCCTTAGGGGTCGACTCACCCTGCCCCGATTAACGTTGGACAGGAACCCTTGGTCTTCCGGCGTGCGGGTTTTTCACCCGCATTATCGTTACTTATGTCAGCATTCGCACTTCTGATACCTCCAGCATGCCTCACGACACACCTTCAACGGCTTACAGAACGCTCCCCTACCCAACAACGCATAAGCGTCGCTGCCGCAGCTTCGGTGCATGGTTTAGCCCCGTTACATCTTCCGCGCAGGCCGACTCGACCAGTGAGCTATTACGCTTTCTTTAAATGATGGCTGCTTCTAAGCCAACATCCTGGCTGTCTGGGCCTTCCCACATCGTTTCCCACTTAACCATGACTTTGGGACCTTAGCTGGCGGTCTGGGTTGTTTCCCTCTTCACGACGGACGTTAGCACCCGCCGTGTGTCTCCCGTGATAACATTCTTCGGTATTCGCAGTTTGCATCGGGTTGGTAAGTCGGGATGACCCCCTAGCCGAAACAGTGCTCTACCCCCGAAGATGAGTTCACGAGGCGCTACCTAAATAGCTTTCGGGGAGAACCAGCTATCTCCCGGTTTGATTGGCCTTTCACCCCCAGCCACAAGTCATCCGCTAATTTTTCAACATTAGTCGGTTCGGTCCTCCAGTTAGTGTTACCCAACCTTCAACCTGCCCATGGCTAGATCACCGGGTTTCGGGTCTATACCCTGCAACTTAACGCCCAGTTAAGACTCGGTTTCCCTTCGGCTCCCCTATACGGTTAACCTTGCTACAGAATATAAGTCGCTGACCCATTATACAAAAGGTACGCAGTCACACCCGAAGGATGCTCCCA
>NZ_GG730304.1:137544-137931 GCF_000155975.1 Citrobacter youngae ATCC 29220
CGGTAACGGGAGCGAATTTGGTAGGCCTGAGTGGACTTGAACCACCGACCTCACCCTTATCAGGGGTGCGCTCTAACCACCTGAGCTACAAGCCTGCAGAGATTTTCTTACTGCTAATTTTCATCAGACAATCTGTGTGAGCACTACAAAGAACGCTTCTTTAAGGTAAGGAGGTGATCCAACCGCAGGTTCCCCTACGGTTACCTTGTTACGACTTCACCCCAGTCATGAATCACAAAGTGGTAAGCGCCCTCCCGAAGGTTAAGCTACCTACTTCTTTTGCAACCCACTCCCATGGTGTGACGGGCGGTGTGTACAAGGCCCGGGAACGTATTCACCGTGGCATTCTGATCCACGATTACTAGCGATTCCGACTTCATGGAGTCG
>NZ_GG730304.1:138031-138483 GCF_000155975.1 Citrobacter youngae ATCC 29220
TATCACCTACCGGCGCTTATCGCAGATTAGCACGTCCTTCATCGCCTCTGACTGCCAGGGCATCCACCGTGTACGCTTAGTCGCTTAACCTCACAACCCGAAGATGTTTCTTTCGATTCATCATCGACTTGCGAAAATTTGAGAGACTCGAACACACTTTTTATCTGTTCTTATTACGGAGAACAGACACAGTGTGTCGTTTCAATTTTCAGCTTGATCCAGATTTTTAAAGAGCAAATATCTCAAACGTCACCCGAAGATGAGTTTTGAGATATCAGGGTGCGCGTCTTTCACTCACGAACCAGCAAGTGGCGTCCCCTAGGGGATTCGAACCCCTGTTACCGCCGTGAAAGGGCGGTGTCCTGGGCCTCTAGACGAAGGGGACACTGAAGTCTCAATCGCAAGACGCCTTGCTATTCACTTTTCATCAGACAATCTGTGTGAGCACTACA
>NZ_GG730303.1:610-363319 GCF_000155975.1 Citrobacter youngae ATCC 29220
GAGCTAACCGATACTAATGAACCGTGAGGCTTAACCTTACAACGCCGAAGGTGTTTTGGCGTGAGAGACAATAAGTAAGCTTGATAACAGATTAAATCGACATGCAAAAAGCGTGTTGATAAACAGAATTTGCCTGGCGGCTGTAGCGCGGTGGTCCCACCTGACCCCATGCCGAACTCAGAAGTGAAACGCCGTAGCGCCGATGGTAGTGTGGGGTCTCCCCATGCGAGAGTAGGGAACTGCCAGGCATCAAATTTAGTGTGCTGATATGGCTCAGTTGGTAGAGCGCACCCTTGGTAAGGGTGAGGTCCCCAGTTCGACTCTGGGTATCAGCACCAGTTTTTCGGTTAAAGTTCGGCACTTAGAAAAGAATTTGTCTGGCGGCTGTAGCGCGGTGGTCCCACCTGACCCCATGCCGAACTCAGAAGTGAAACGCCGTAGCGCCGATGGTAGTGTGGGGTCTCCCCATGCGAGAGTAGGGAACTGCCAGACATCAAATAAGTGAAAAGGCCATCCGAAAGGATGGCCTTTTTGCGTTATGCGTCTTGCTAACCCGTAGGCCCGGTAAGCGCAGCGCCACCGGGCAAAACAGAAGGTTAATGAATCACCTGCGACAGGAATGCCCGCGTACGTTCTGACCTGGGATTGGCAAAAAATTCATCCGGTGGTGCCTGTTCCACAATCTCGCCAAGATCCATAAAGATCACCCGGTCGGCCACTGTGCGAGCAAATCCCATTTCATGGGTAACACACAACATGGTCATACCCGATTGCGCCAGACCGATCATGGTATCAAGCACCTCTTTCACCATTTCAGGATCCAGCGCTGATGTGGGTTCATCAAACAACATAATTTTGGGTTTCATACACAAAGAGCGCGCAATAGCCACGCGCTGTTGCTGCCCGCCGGAAATCTGTCCTGGATATTTATGCGCATGTTCAGCAATACGAACTCGTTCAAGGTAGTGCATTGCCAAAGCTTCAGCCTCTTTTTTCGGCATCTTTTGCACCCAGACAGGTGCCAGCGTACAGTTTTGCAGAACCGTCAAATGGGGAAAGAGATTAAAGTGTTGAAAGACCATGCCAACTTCTTGTCTGACGCGCTCAATATTGCGGATGTCTTCGTTGAGCTCGATTCCATCCACGACAATACGCCCTTGCTGATGCTCTTCCAGATGGTTAATACAACGAATAGTCGTCGATTTACCCGAGCCGGAAGGGCCGCATAAGACGATACGCTCTCCTTGCTTTACCTGCAGATTAATGTTCTTCAAAACGTGGAACTGTCCGTACCATTTGTTGACGTTTTCCAGCGTAATCATCGCGTCGGTAGACGGCATTAATAATTGGTTCATAAATTCCTCAGTGCGGTGTACGCCCGGTGTTAAAACGTTTTTCCAGATGTTGGCTGTAACGCGACATACTGAAACAAAAGATCCAGTAAATCAGTGCGGCGAAAACATATCCTTCAGTCGACATACCCAACCATGCGGGGTCCACAGTTGCCTGTTGCACGCTGCTGAAGAGATCAAACAGGCCAATGATGATGACCAGGCTGGTATCCTTGAACAGAGCAATGATCGTATTAACCAAACCAGGAATAACCAGCTTGAGGGCTTGCGGAAGAATGACCAGCCCTTGAGTTTTCCAGTACCCTAACGCCAGTGATTCAGCCGCTTCATACTGACCTTTTGGCAAGGCCTGCAATCCCCCACGAACCACCTCTGCAACATAGGCTGACTGGAAAAGGATGACGCCGACCAGCGCCCGGATAAGCTTGTCGATACTGGTCCCCTCCGACATAAACAGAGGCAGCATGACCGAGGACATAAACAGGACGGTGATTAACGGTACGCCACGCCAGAATTCAATAAAAATGACGGATAAAATCCGCACGACGGGCATATGAGAACGACGCCCCAATGCCAGTAGAATTCCCCACGGAAGCGCACCCGCAATACCGACAGATGCGATGATAAGCGTCAGCGTTAATCCGCCCCACTGCCGGGTTTCTACCCGTTCAAGCCCGAAAAAACCACCGTACATCAACCACCAAACCACCAAAGGATAAACTACCGCCCAAACGGCGATATAACGACCACGATGGGGAAGGGTTTTGCAGAACATGGGAACGATTGAAAGCAGGCCAATAATCAGGGCCATATTTATGCGCCAGCGTTGATCGTGTGGGTAAAGTCCATACATGAATTGCCCGAAGCGTTCATGAATAAACACCCAGCATGCCCCCGCCTTCGTACAGTCTGCACGGGTAGAGCCGACCCAGTTGGCCTGAAAAAATACCCAGTTCAACAACGGTGGAAGGAAAGACCAAATCAGCCACACGCATAGCAGCGTGAGCAGGCTATTTGACCAACTGGAGAACAGGTTTTTGCGAACCCAGAATAGCCAGCGGCTCACCGGGTTACTGCTCTGACGCGAGGCGGGAGACAGCAGTACTTTTGTCATCATGGCTCCTTAGCGCTCGATCAATGCAATACGGCGGTTATAAATATTCATCAGCAGAGAAATGCTCAGGCTGATGATCAGGTATACCGACATTGTGATGGCGATAGTTTCAATGGCTTGCCCCGTTTGATTGAGTACCGTACCGGCAAACAGGGAAACCATATCCGGATAGCCAATGGCGGCAGCGAGAGACGAGTTCTTGACGATATTAAGGTACTGACTGGTTAGCGGGGGAATGATGACGCGCAGCGCCTGCGGGATAATGACCTGGCGGAGCGTTACCGGATTTGGCAAGCCCAATGAGCGTGCTGCCTCATGTTGGCCATAAGGAACAGCCTGAATTCCTGCCCGAATTATTTCTGCAATAAACGCTGAGGTATACACTGAAAGCGCCAGCGTCAGAGCCGCCAGTTCAGGTATAAGCACCATGCCGCCACGAAAGTTAAAACCGCGTAGTTCGGGGATATCCCAGTGAAGTGCCGCGCCAAAAAACCATTGTGAAATCATCGGTAAAAACATGAATAATGCCAGAGCTGTGGGCCAGGTACGGCGTAACTGACCGGTTTTGATCTGGTGCATTCTGTTGAAGCGAAATAGCCCGAAGGTGACAGCGATGGCAATAAGGACAGCGGTACAAAAGGCAAAAAGACCTTCTCCCATTTGCGGCGCCGGAATATAAAGCCCCCGGTTGCTCAGAAACATCAAATCCAGCGCGTTAACCGCCTGACGTGGGCCGGGCAGGTTACGTAATACGGCAAAATACCAAAAGAAGATCTGCAACAGCGGCGGGATATTGCGGAACGTTTCGATATAGACCGTGGAGAGTTTTCTCAGTAACCAGTTATCTGACAGGCGTGCCAGCCCGAGAAAGAACCCAAGGAATGAAGCGAAGACGATACATAGTGCAGAAACGAGCAGCGTATTGAGCAGACCGACAAGGAAGACGCGGCCATAGGTATCGCCTTGCTCGTAATCAATCAGATGCTGGACAATACCAAATCCGGCGCTGCGATCGAGAAAAGAAAATCCAGAGGTAATACCGCGACTGCTCAGGTTATTAATTGTGTTATGAATGAGATAGACCGCGATGCTAATAACCGCAATGACGGCAAGTAGTTGAAATAACCAGGCGCGGACCGCAGGGTTAGAAAAGGATAGCGATCCTTTCACGGTTAAGCGGCGATGAAACATAAGAAAACCTCGGTAACAATGACTCTGGGCTGAGCGCCGCAGCCGCGGCGCCCGTTACATCACTTCGCATTAGCGCACCGGTGGCGCATATTGAATGCCACCGTTGTTCCAGAGGTTGTTCTGTCCACGTTTGATCTTCAATGGACTTTCCGATCCAACGTTACGTTCAAAGATCTCCGAGTAGTTACCTACCTGCTTAATAATGTTATAAGCCCACTTGTTATCAAGCTTCAGATCCTTGCCGTAATCCCCTTCTTTACCTAGCAGGTGAGCCATATCCGGTGTTGCAGGATTAGCTGCTTTTTCATCAACGTTTTTCGAGTTAACACCCATCTCTTCCGCATTCAACATAGCGAAAAGCGTCCAGCGAACAATGGAAAACCATTCATCGTCGCCACGACGTACAACCGGGCCCAGCGGTTCTTTAGAAATAACTTCTGGCAGGACAATCCATTCTGCAGGGTTGCTCAGCTTGATTCGCAGGGCATACAGCTGAGACTGGTCGGAGGCAAGGGTATCGCAACGACCTGACTCCAGCGCCTTAGCGGATTCATCCGAGCGGTCAAAGGTGACGGGAGTGTACTTCATATTGTTGGCTTTAAAGTAGTCAGCCACGTTCAGTTCGGTATCGGTTCCTGCCTGAATACACACCGTTGCGCCATCCAGCTCTTTCGCGCTCTTCAGGCCCGCTTTATTGTGGGTAAGAAAACCAATGCCGTCGTAATAGGTTACGCCAGTGAAGGACATGCCCATACCTGCATCGCGGGAGGAGGTCCATGTGGTATTACGAGAGAGCATGTCGACTTCACCAGACTGTAACGCGGTAAAGCGTTCCTTGGCGGTGAGAGGGGTATATTTTACTTTGCTATCATCGCCAAATACGGCGGAGGCAACGCCCCGGCATACGTCGACATCAATACCTGAAAACTTACCGCTCGCATCGGCGTAAGAGAAGCCCGGCAACCCGTCACTGATCCCGCATTGCACAAACCCTTTTTTCTTTACGGCATCAAGTGTTGCGCCGGCATGTGCCTGATTCGCAATCGCAAGCAGCACGCCGGCCGCAGCCAGGCTGGCTATTATCATCTTTTTCATAGAGCATCCTGTGTGGAGGAATTATTGTTATGAAAACGTTCTGAAAACGTCTTTTACCGGTCTGTGGCTTTGGCCATACTCTTTTAAGCAAAGGTAGTGCCAGGTTTTTTGCGCACGATTATTCGACGCAATATGCAGAGTGTAGACAGGAAAAAATAAATGCAGCGCCCTGAAGTGGTGCAAAATTGAAACGTAAGCCACATTTCGGCGCAAAAAATTTTAAAATCAGACAGGATGCGTGATAACGATTTCGTACGTTAATATTGAGCGCGTGAGAATAATTAAAAGAAAGTGCAGTGTTACGAAGAACAGGGAAAATGCTAATTTCAAATCGTGGATATGTGAGGTAACTCTATAATAATTTTATTATTTAGAAGGGACTCTAAACCAACGTTTTGTCTTATATGTGGATTTTTTTGTTAAAAGCGCAGTAATAACTGCGCTTTTAAGAATCGTTATTTCGTCAGGGCAACTATCCCAAGCGTCAATCCGGCAACGGCGGCTGCGCCACCGGCGATGGCTCCGGCTGTTTCCCAGTTATCCTGCGTAGTGCCTTTCATACAGGTATTAGTATGAACCAGGCGTCCCTGATCGTCATATACAGGTACGCAAGGAGAATCGTGTGCACAACCGGCCAGAAACGCGGTAAGCAATGCAACGGATATTAATCTTTTCATGATGTTACCTCAAAAATAGGCGTTTCGCTAATTGAGCAAAGACACACGCTAAGCCATCTGCGAACTCGGTCATTATTTTACCACTTCTTAAAAAAAGACTGACATGAGGAATAATCTCAATTCATGTGGATTGTAAACATAATGGATGCAAAGAAAGGTTACAGGCGGGTTTTAAGGAATAACTTAAATAAAGTAAATGGCTATCTTGTTAATAAACAAAGAGAGTGTGTATGAATGGAAAAGGCGTCCGTAGACGCCTTTATTTTACAAATTAATCGTTGTGCCGACTAAAACGCCGTCTGACGACAACAAAGAAGACGGGAACAAAGAAGATTGCCAACAATGTTGCGGTCAGCATGCCCCCCATTACGCCTGTACCAACCGCATTCTGCGCACCACTACCCGCGCCGCGGCTGATAACCAGAGGCATAACCCCCAGAATAAACGCCAGGGATGTCATCAGGATAGGGCGAAGACGCATGCGAGATGCTTCCAGCGTCGCTTCGATCAACCCTTTGCCCTCTTTATCCATCAGGTCTTTGGCAAACTCGACGATCAGGATGGCGTTTTTAGCCGAGAGGCCGATAGTGGTTAACAGGCCAACCTGGAAGTACACATCGTTATTCAACCCGCGTATTGATGCCGCTAACAGTGCGCCAACCACGCCAAGCGGTACAACCAGCATCACCGAGAACGGAATCGACCAGCTCTCATACAGTGCGGCAAGGCACAGGAAGACAACGATTAACGAGATGGCATACAGCGCAGGAGCCTGGTTACCCGACAGTCGTTCCTGATAAGACATACCCGTCCAGTCATGGCCGATGCCGTTTGGCAGTTTCTCCGCCAGGCTTTCCATCAGCGCCATCGCTTCACCGGTGCTTCGTCCTGGAGCCGCTTCGCCTAACAGTTCCATAGAAGGCATACCGTTGTAACGTTCCAGGCGTGGTGAACCATAGACCCAATGTGATGCGCTGAACGCAGAGAACGGAACCATTTCGCCATTGGAACTGCGTACATACAGATTGTTGATGTCTGCTGGCAGCATACGGTATTTGGCATCCGCCTGAACGTACACTTTCTTCACGCGGCCACGGTCAATGAAGTCGTTGACGTAATAGCCACCCAGCGCAGCGGAAATGGTTTCGTTAATATCGGACAGCGAGACGCCAAGGGCTTGTGCTTTCTCCTGATCAACATCCAGCTTAAACTGAGGAGTATCTTCCAGTCCGTTAGGGCGCACGCGAACCAACAGATCGGGGTGCTTAGCCACCATTCCCAGCAGTTGGTTACGTGCTTGCGTTAACGCCGCATGTCCCAGTCCGCCCTGATCGATCAGCTCGAAGTCGAAGCCGGTTGCGGTACCCAGTTCCACGATAGCGGGCATATTGAAGGGGAAGACTAACCCATCGCGGATCTGGCTGAACGCGCGCGTGGCTCGTGCAATGACCGCTTCAACACTATTTTCCTTGCCGCTACGTTCATCCCAGGGCTTGAGGCTAACGAATGCCAGACCTGAGTTTTGTCCCTGACCGCTGAAGCTAAAGCCGTTAACCGTAAAGACGCTTTCGACGTTCGCTTTCTCATTGTTCAGGTAGTAGTGGGTGACCTGATCCAGCACTTTCTGAGTACGCTCTTGCGTTGCCCCTGCCGGGAGTTGAATCATGGTCATAAATACCCCCTGATCCTCATCTGGCAGGAAGGAGGTCGGCAGACGCATAAACAGCACCGCCATCCCAATCACGATAATCAGGTAGACGATCAGGTAACGCCCGGTCTTACGCACAATACCGCTGACGCTATTGGTGTAATGGTTGACGCTGTGATCGAATTTGGCATTAAACCAGCCAAAGAAACCGCTTTTTTTCTCGTGATGCTCAGCCGATACCGGCTTCAACAGCGTTGCACAAAGCGCGGGGGTCAGGATCAGCGCTACCAGTACTGAAAGCGCCATTGCAGAAACGATGGTGATTGAGAACTGCCGATAGATAGCCCCGGTTGAGCCGCCGAAGAAGGCCATCGGGATAAATACCGCAGACAGCACCATAGCGATACCGACCAGCGCGCCCTGAATTTGTGACATGGATTTTTCTGTTGCCTCTTTGGGCGGCAGATTATCCTCCATCATCACACGTTCCACGTTTTCCACCACCACTATCGCATCATCAACCAATAGGCCGATGGCGAGCACCATGCCGAACATCGTCAGGGTGTTTATTGAGTAGCCAAACGCGGCAAGTACAGCAAAGGTGCCCAACAATACAACAGGCACGGCAATGGTTGGAATGAGCGTTGCCCGGATGTTTTGCAGGAACAAATACATCACGAGGAATACCAGTATGATTGCTTCAAACAGCGTTTTCACGACCTCATGAATAGAGATAGTGACGAACGGGGTGGTGTCATACGGGTAGACCACCTTCATTCCCTGCGGGAAGAACGGTTGCAGTTCAACCAGCTTGGCTTTGATGGCGTTAGCGGTATCCAGCGCGTTTGCGCCGGTGGCCAGTTTGATCCCGAGACCGGATGCAGGCTTACCGTTAATACGCGCGACCACGTTGTAGTTCTCACCACCCAGCTCAATACGCGCGACGTCCTTCAGATGAACAACCGAACCATCGCTGTTGACGCGTAACGTGACCTTCCCGAACTCTTCTGGATCTTTCAGGCGCGTCTGCGCGATGATTGAGGCGTTAAGCTGCTGATTAGGTAATGCAGGCGTTCCGCCTAACTGACCTGCGGCAATCTGATCGTTTTGTACCTGCAACTGATTGATCACATCAACCGGCGTGAGCTGGTACTTGTTCAGCAAGTTCGCATCCAGCCAGATGCGCATGGCGTACTGCGCACCAAACAGCTGCACGTCACCTACACCATTCAGACGGCTGATTGAGTCTTTAACGTTAGAGGCGACATAGTCGGAAATGTCATCCTGCGTGGTTTGTGGGTTATCAGAAACAAACCCCGCGACCATCAAAAAGCTGCTGCTGGATTTCTCGACGCTGATCCCCTGCTGCTGAACTTCTTGCGGCAGTAAGGGGGTGGCGAGCTGCAGTTTGTTTTGGACCTGAACCTGCGCGATATCCGGATCGGTGCCGGACTGGAACGTCAGCGTAATGGTTACGCTACCGGCCGAATCACTGGTCGAGGACATATACATCAGGTTATCGATACCGTTCATGTTCTGTTCGATAACCTGCGTCACGGTGTCCTGCACCGTTTGCGCATCCGCCCCCGGGTAGGTGGCGGAAATCGATACGGCAGGGGGCGCGATGGTCGGGTACTGCGCCACGGGCAGTTGCATGATTGCCAGAGCGCCCGCCATCATCAGAATGATGGCCAGTACCCAGGCAAAGATTGGACGCCTGATAAAAAAGTTAGCCATGTCCGGTTACCTTATTGGGCTTTCGTCGCAGGGGTTTCGGTATCGGCGGTTGCTTTAACCTGAACGCCAGGGCGTGCTTTCTGTAAACCGCTTACGATAACTTTGTCACCGGGTTTCAGGCCTTCGCTGATGAGCCATTTGTCACCAACAGCTTGAGCGGCGACAACTGCCCGCGCTTCAACCTGGCTCTTGTCGTTGACGATCATCACCGTGGCATCGCCGCGAGGCGTACGCGTCACACCCTGCTGCGGAACGAGAATGGCATTTGGCTGGACGCCTTCATCAATGCGCGCCCGTACAAACATGCCAGGCAGTAGCGTATGCTGCGGGTTAGGGAATACGGCTCTGAGGGTGATAGAGCCGGTGCTCTCATCAACCGTCACATCAGAAAACTGCAAAGAACCCTTCAGCGGATATGACTGACCATTCTCCATCACCAGTTCGACGGTGCTGCTGGCGTTGTCTTTATGCAGACTACCTTGTTCAATCGACTGTTTGAGGCGCATAAAGTCGTTGCTGGACTGTGTCACATCGACGTAGATGGGATCGAGTTGTTGAACGGTTGCGAGCTCCGTTGTCTGACCATTAGTGACTAATGCGCCTTCGGTAACGTTAGATTTACCGATTCGCCCGCTAATGGGGGATGTCACCTTGGTGTAAGCCAGATTGATACGGGCGCTTTCGACTGACGCCTTTGCCGCGATCACGGTGGCATCGGCCTGGCGCGCATCAGCAATCGCCTGATCGTATTCTTGTTGGCTGATGTACTTGGTGCCAACCAGCGGCACATAACGTTTTACCGTTAAATGCGCGATCGCCGCTGCCGCTTCACTCTTGGCCAGCTCACCTTTTGCGCTGTCATAGTCAGCCTGGTAGGTCGCGGGATCGATCTGATAAAGCGACTGACCGGCTTCAACATCGCTTCCTTCGGTGAAATTCCGCTTAAGTACGATCCCGCTGACCTGGGGGCGGACTTCCGCAATACGGAATGCTGTTGTACGCCCAGGTAACTCGGTCGTCACGGCTAAAGGGGCCTTTTCGACGACATGGACAGTAACCTGCGGCTCTGCGGGATGAGCTTGTGTTTCTCCCTGATCGTTACAACCGGCGAGTAATGCAGCGGAGATGATGATGAATGAGGGCAGGAGTGAGAACCTGGCATTTTTCGTCATTACTATTCCTTAAAAAACCGAATGCTCGTTATTAACCGGGTAACCAAGGGCGATAACGCGCGCACAAAATAATAGTTGGCTATCCTACAAATTATTAGCTTGCGATGTAAGCAATACTTATTTATAGGCGGCGTGCACGGCACATAAAAGCAAAAAAAGATTAAATTGGCTGTCGTTTCATTATGCTATTTATAGCAATACTATGATGCTGATAAAAACATTTTGAAATGATCATCTGCATAGTGAATATATTGGTTTTTGTTATTTGTTTTATCTATTCGTGTGTAATGTCCGCAATTAAATACTTTAGAACTCGTCTAAATAAACGCTAAGTGATACATTTGTTCCGGATAGCAAATATTATATAAGAAAGTGAATCATTCTCTACTCCACCCCAGATAGTCGGAATCATGGCCAGAAAAACGAAAGCGGACGCCCTCAAAACGCGGCAGCACCTGATGGAAACGGCGATTGTACAGTTTGCTGCACGTGGTGTAAGTAATACGACGCTAAACGACATAGCGGATGCCGCCAATGTGACGCGGGGCGCACTTTATTGGCATTTCGAAAATAAAACTCAATTGTTTAATGAGCTATGGTTACAGCAACCGCCTTTACGCGATCTTATTCAGGACAAACTTATTGGTCGTTGGGGGGATAACCCTTTACAGCGGTTGCGTGAAAAGTTTGTGGTGGGGTTACAATATATTGCGGAGAACCCTCGTCAGCAGGCATTAATGCAGATTTTATATCATAAGTGCGAATTTCATAATGATATGATATCTGAGCAGGCTATTCGCGATAAAATAGGTCTTAGCCACCAAACCATTCGTGATTCGCTCCAGCGCTGCGTGGATGAAAACCTGATTGCCACCAGTCTGGATTTAGATGTCATCATAATTATTTTACATGGTAGTTTTAGTGGAATAATAAAGAACTGGTTAATGAATCCAGAGAGTTATGATCTATATGGGCAAGCGCCAGCATTAGTTGATAATGTATTAAAAATGTTAAGCCCAGACGGCTGTGTCATGCAATTAATGCAGAGTGAAAACCAGGTCGGGGAGTTTTAACCGCCAGTGCCTGACGGCTGTCGACGTGGTCGCGGCGGTGCTAGTCGAGATCGGCGCAGTTGACCAGCTTTAGGGGATTTACCGAGTTCATGTTTCGGCACTTGTCGTGCTCTGTTGTCATCAGCTCTATCCACTGAATGAGCAGCGCGTCAAAAAGAAAAACGAAGACCGCAAAAACAACCAGCCACCAATACTTGCGAATCATTGCTAAATCCTGTGTATTCATGCCTAAGCGTGCAGGGAATATACACGAAATCAGCGAGCTGAAAAGCAGACTTACAATGCTTTTACTTTGCAGAAAGATCGCCACTATTTGCCGTTAACCGGCTCTTTTTGGACAGGTTTTTTGTCTTACGTTTTTTCACTTTTGCAAGCTCAACCTCTGAAAAATGAGAACCAATACTCAGTCTTCTGAGACCCATTTTTACGTATTCAGCATTGATTTCAATACCGACAAACTGGCGGCCTAATTCCACCGCGGTGGCGCCGGTTGTAAAGCTGCCGGCAAACGGATCCAGAACTTTGTCATCCGGGTTGGAGGAAGCCAGAATGATGCGTTCCAGGAGGGCTTTGGGTTTTTGGGTTGGGTGATTTTCGTATTCGTCCATCAGATAGCGAACGCGCGGAAAATCCCAGACATTGCCAGGCACTTTTTTCTGATTGTAAGGCTGAGGCGGATTCTTTCTATAGTCTATTAGCGCGCGTTTAGCGCCCGTTTTGGCTTCAACCAGAACATCATCGCGATTAAACGTGTAGTTTTTCTGATCTTTTACCATCATCAGGATCGGTTCATACATCGAACCAAAGTAATTTTTGGCCTGTACCCCTGAGCTATCATATGACCACACGATACGGCTCTTGATGGTAAAAATCTGACGACATTTGAGGTCGATGTACGGCATGTTCTCCGTACTATTCATGATGTACATGGTTCCGTGTGGTTTGAGAATGCGATGGCACTCGTCAATACATTCAAACAGCCATGCCAGAAAGGTCTCTTCGTTCCAGCGCTCCACCATTCCGTCAAAGTCTTTGCCGATGTTATAAGGGGGATCGGCAAAAATGAGATCGACGCTTTCAGAGGGCAGCTTTTTTAGCTCGGTCAGTGCATCACCCAGGATTATCTTTTTAGATTCATCGCCAAAATAGACAGGTTCACATCTTGCGTGCATCGCCAAAACCTCCCGTGTGATGTTAATAAAAAAGGCGCTTCCCCATGCCGAGTAGCGCCTTTTAAAACAAACATTTCGCTGATTAGTATCAGTTCATGCCGTATTTTTTCAGTTTTTTACGCAGCGTACCACGGTTGATGCCCATCATCAGGGCAGCACGGGTCTGGTTACCGCGGGTGTATTGCATCACCATGTCCAACAGGGGCTGTTCTACTTCAGCCAGTACCAGCTCATAGAGATCATTAACATCCTGACCATTCAATTGAGCAAAATAGTTCTTCAGTGCCTGTTTAACCGAGTCACGCAGGGGCTTTTGAGTCACCTGGTCCTGAGAGTTAACGGTAGAAACGGTCAGTACGTCAGAATTTACGCGTTGTTCGAACATAGTTCTGTCAGCTCTTTATTTCTGTTTACGCAAAATTTTCGAAGTATGCCTCCAACGCCGCCAGCTGTTCGCTGGAATCTTCAATGGCGTTGAATGTGCGCCGAAACTGGTCATCCGGAGCGTGTTCCTGGAGATACCAGGATACGTGTTTACGCGCAATTCGGTACCCTTTTGCCTGACCATAAAAGTCGTGCAATTCCCGAACATGCGCACAAAGCAAGCGCTTCACCTCTGCCAGAGGCAGCGGGGGAAGCAACTCCCCAGTGTCCAGATAATGCTGGATTTCCCGAAAGATCCAGGGTCTTCCCTGAGCTGCCCGGCCTATCATCAGGGCATCCGCCCCCGTATAGTCGAGTACAGCTCTGGCTTTAAGCGGGTCAGTAATGTCGCCATTCGCGATAATCGGAATGGAAACTTTCTGCTTAACTGCCCGAATACTGTCGTACTCAGCATCTCCATTGAACAAACAGGCGCGGGTGCGTCCATGAATGGTCAGAGCCTGAATGCCACAGTCTTCGGCCAGTTGGGCAATCTCTACGCAGTTACGGTGTTCCGGAGCCCAGCCGGTGCGAATCTTGAGTGTGACAGGAACGTCCACTGCATTGACGACCTCGGTTAGTATTGATTTCACTAAATCCGGGTACTGCAAGAGGGCTGAACCTGCGAGCTTGCGATTCACTTTTTTAGCCGGACACCCCATATTGATATCAATAATTTGGGCGCCGCTTTTCACGTTAATACGTGCGGCATCGGCCATCTCAACGGGATCGCTACCGGCAATTTGCACCGTGCGAACTCCTGGCTCATCAACGTGCACCATCCGTAAACGAGACTTGTCGCTTTCCCAAACCTGCGGGTTAGAAGACATCATCTCGGATACCGTCAATCCGGCTCCCATCTCATAGCACAGCGTCCTGAATGGTCTGTCAGTGATGCCAGCCATAGGTGCTGCGATCAGGCGATTTCTGAGCTGGTATTGTCCGATGCGCATGAGTTAAGAAATGACCATACTGTGACTGCAAGGCGGCGTATATTACGCATTTTTCGCACGAGATGAAAGGCCAAACTTTGACCAATCCACTGAGGTGGATCAATGAATTGCCGTAAATGTGAACGCATGAAAATATTTAATCATATAAATCATCGAATTACAAAAATGTGTCGATTTTATATGCACATATAATTTTGCGTAACTTCTCATTTTTTCTTCAGTTGCAGACGGTACTGACAAGATATTCTGCTGAATTAATCAGCAAATTACCTCGCCATTGTGTGATCGTTACCTCATTTTAGTACAGGATCTCGGTATCACCTGAATTGCTGTCCGTAATCTTGCGTTGATTCAGCGGCTGCGTTGGGCGATTGTTCGCTGGCCCAACAATGTAGCGAAATTTATCCAACTGTTCGGCGGAAAGGACAACAGGCTTTTTCAGGACAACCCAGGAGACGCCTTCAGTACAGGGAGGCGTTGTTAACGAACCACTGTAGAGCCAGTAGGTTTTATTGTCGGGTAGAAGCTGATTGATATCGACCGGCGAAAAGATGGGCATGCTGCTGTCCTTCATGGCTGGAAAGGACTCCCACAGGTTTTGAATCGCCTGGTTAGGTTCGCCCACATCAAACATGACCGCCACAATAGCGATGTCGCCATGGTGGTTTTTGTGGACTAACTGCAGCTCCAGCGGATAGGTTTTGCCGTTGAGGGTATGTTCGGCTGGGGCATGAAAATCTAATTGTTTTAGATAATAAATCTTTTCATCAACTTCCAGGGCGTTGGCGGAATAGCTACTCATTGTTGCCCGCAGCGTATGGTCAATGCTCCAAAATCTTGTCGGACTATCGACGTATTGCATGTTGAGCGCGGGAAGGCCGAGTTTGTTGGTTGTGGCGGTCTGAATATCAATGGGTGATTGGTGGATGCCAGTCTGGCATGTTGCATACTCTTTGCTGATTTCTCCCCACTGCGCAGGGCCGTTTTCTCCGGTATACCCCCATGGCGCGGCCAGCGTTGTCAGGGGCATCAGGCATGCTGCCAGTAAAGTTGTGGTAAAACGGGTGAAACGCATACATATACTCAACGGGAAATAATATAAAAATTAACAAAATCAAGTAAATATTATATATCGAGGGGATGTGTTGTTGTGCTGGTCAATTGTCTGAAAATGGCGTGGTCGGGCAACCACGCCGGAAGGGATTATTTTTTCTGACCGGTAATGCGGCACCACTCTTCTTTCTCGATTACCGGATCGAGCGTAAAGAGATCGGCATAGGCTTCGCAAACGCTTTCCGCCTGGCTGGCAAGAATACCAGAAAGCCCCAGCAAACCGCCCTCAACGGGCAGTACGCTGATTAACGGCGCCAGTTCACGTAATGGGCCAGCAAGGATGTTAGCGACCACCACGTCGGCTTTCATCGCCTCTGGCTGGTCTTTTGGCAGGTACAGTTCCAGACGCTCAGAAACGCCATTGCGCTGGGCATTATCACGGCTGGCCTGAATCGCTTGCGGATCGATATCCACGCCGATAGCCTTCGCCGCCCCCAGCTTCAGTGCCGCAATGGCGAGAATGCCGGAGCCGCAGCCAAAGTCGATAACCGTTTTACCGTTAAGATCGAGACCGTCCAGCCACTGCAGGCACAGAGAGGTGGTAGGGTGAGTGCCGGTGCCAAATGCCAGACCAGGGTCCAGCATCACGTTGACGGCATTCTCATCCGGCACATCGCGCCAGCTGGGGCAAATCCACAGACGTTCGCCAAAGCGCATCGGGTGGAAGTTGTCCATCCACTCGCGTTCCCAGTCTTTGTCTTCGAGCTGTTCGATTTTATGCGCGAAGCCTTCACCCAGCAGCGGATGCTGCTCCAGGATGGCAACCACTTCTTTCATGTCGGTTTCTGCATCGAATAAGCCGATAACGTCGGTATCGCCCCACAGGCGAGTCTCGCCCGGCAGAGGCTCAAATACCGGCGTATCATGCGTATCCTGGAAAGTAATGGAAACGGATCCCGCTTCCATCAGCGCATCGCTCAACTCTTCAGCGTTGGCACCGGTCGTATTCAGTTTCAGTTGAATCCATGGCATGGCAAAACTCTTTATTTATCAGTAGTCAATATGGCGACTTGCGGAACGGCGGAACCAAAACGGTTGCCGATCAGGAAAGCCAGCAAACTTATCAGTAACGCGGGCACAATAGGGTGGAAACCCAGGTACTGAATGTTAAAGGTAGCGAGTACGGCATACAGTACGCCGCCAGCAATCATTGCGCTCAAGGCGCCTGCCGCGTTTGCCCGCTCCCAGTACAGGCCCAGCACCAGCGGCCACAGGAAGACGGCTTCCAGCCCGCCAAACGCCAGCAGGTTAAGCCAGATAATCATCTCTGGCGGTTTCCAGGCGGCCAGCAGCAGCAACGCGCCCAGCAGCAGAGTGATCGCTGCCGACATGCGCTTCAGCCGCGTTTCATTTCGCAGCTGTTCCGGGCGAAGGTTCAGGTAGAGATCTTTAATGATCGTAGCGGAACTTTGCAGCAATTGAGCATTGATCGTCGACATGATCGCGGCCATGGGCGCGGCGAGGAAGATCCCGGCAGCCACCGGCGGCAAGACTTTTACCATCAACGTGGGAATAACCAGATCCGGTACCGTCAGGTCGGGGAGCACCGCCCGGCCCAACGCACCCGCCAGATGCATACCAAACATCAGGATGGCCACCACGATAGTGCCGATGATAATTCCACGATGCACCGCTTTACTGTCCTTATAGGAAATGCAGCGCACCGCCGTATGCGGCAGGCCAATCACGCCAAAGCACACCAGTACCCAGAACGAAGTCATAAACGTGGGGGACAAAATGTCATCAGCGCCCTGCGGTGAGACCAGTTTAGGATCGATCGTTTGCAGGGTGACTACCGCATTGCTAAGACCGCCTGCGGCATGGACGACACCGACCAGCAAAACGATAGTACCAATCAGCATCACCATGCCCTGCATGGTGTCGTTCAGTACGCTGGCGCGAAATCCGCCGAACGCCGTGTACAATGCGATACTGACGCCAAAAATCAGCAGACCGGTTTCGTAAGGGATACCTGCGGCCGTTTCCAGTAAACGTGCGCCGCCAATAAACTGTACGGTCATTGCTCCGACAAATGCGACCAGCAGGCTGAGGCTCGCCAGCCATACCAGCAGGCGGCTTTGGTAGCGAGCAAACAGCATATCGTTGAGAGTAACCGCGTTGTAGCGGCGCGCCAGAATGGCGAATTTTTTGCCGAGAATACCCAACGACAGCCAGACGGCGGGCAGTTGGATCATCGCTAACAAAACCCATCCCAGCCCGTATTTATAAGCAGCACCAGGGCCGCCGATAAACGAGCTGGCGCTAATGTAGGTTGCCGTTAGCGTCATGGCTAACACGACCCCGCCCATAGAGCGGCTGCCGAGGAAATATTCATTCAGGAAGGTGCCGGTCGACCTCTTACGCATGGCGTAAACAGAGAGGCCGAAGACCACCAGAAGATAGGCGACCAGCGGCAAAATCACTTCAAGCTGCATCATCATCCTCCAGCGGAATGTCGCGATAGATAAACTTCACCATCGCCCAGCACAGCACGATGAAAACCAATGGCGTCAGCAGACAGGCCATTTCGAACCAGTGCGGCAGGCCGGTAAAACCCAGTGTAGAATCTGGTAAGTAAGCGGCCACTAACCATGCGGCAAGATATAAAAGGGTCAGCCACAGCGCCCAGCGCGCCTCTTTATGGGCCTGAACAAAACGAGCGTCCATTTTTTGTCCCTTATGGATAAAGAAAGCGGGGATTGTACCTTATGGCACCTATAGGAGGGGAGAAAAACAAAAGGCCGGAATTTCCGGCCTTTTCGGTTAGCGCATGCTTACTTTTCCTGAAGTCCGAGTTTTTTCTCCAGGTAGTGGATATTGGTTCCACCGTGCTGGAAGTGCTCGTCGTTCATGATGCGAATCTGCAGATCAACGTTGGTTTTGATGCCGTCGATGATCAGTTCCTGCAATGCGTTTTTCATACGGGCGATAGCGACGTCGCGGTTTTCGCCATAGCAAATCAGCTTACCGATCATTGAGTCATAGTACGGAGGTACGGTGTAACCTGCGTAGATATGAGACTCCCAGCGCACACCAAAGCCACCCGGCGCGTGGAAACGCGTGATTTTACCCGGGCTTGGCAGGAAGGTGTTCGGGTCTTCGGCGTTGATACGGCATTCCACCGCATGGCCTTTAACCATAACTTCGTCCTGCTTGATGGACAGCGGTTGGCCCGCTGCGATGCGCAGCTGCTCTTTGATCAGGTCAACGCCGGTGATCATTTCGGTTACCGGGTGTTCAACCTGAATACGGGTGTTCATCTCAATGAAGTAGAACTCGCCGTTTTCGAACAGGAACTCGAAAGTACCCGCCCCGCGATAGCCGATATCAACGCACGCTTTGGCGCAACGCTCGCCGATGTAGCGACGCAGTTCCGGGGTAATGCCCGGTGCCGGTGCTTCTTCGACCACTTTCTGGTGACGACGCTGCATGGAGCAGTCACGTTCAGCCAGATAAATCGCGTTACCCTGACCGTCTGCCAGCACCTGAATTTCGATGTGGCGTGGGTTTTCCAGGTATTTCTCCATGTAGACCATGTCGTTATTGAAAGCCGCTTTCGCTTCCGCTTTGGTCATGGAGATGGATTGCGCCAGTTCGGCATCGCTGCGCACGACGCGCATGCCGCGACCGCCGCCGCCGCCGGAGGCTTTGATGATTACCGGATAACCGATGCGTTTAGCATGAGCGCGGTTAGCGTCCATATCATCGCCCAACGGGCCGTCAGAGCCTGGGACAGTCGGTACGCCAGCTTTCTTCATCGCGGTGATAGCAGACACTTTATCGCCCATCAGGCGGATGGTGTCGGCTTTCGGGCCGATGAAGATAAAGCCAGAACGTTCTACCTGCTCAGCAAAGTTGGCGTTCTCTGAGAGGAAGCCATAGCCCGGGTGGATTGCCACTGCGCCAGTGATTTCAGCGGCGCTGATGATAGCCGGGATGTTCAGATAGCTTTTTACGGACGGAGCCGGGCCAATACAGACCGTCTCATCCGCCAGCAATACGTGTTTTAAATCGCGATCCGCGCTTGAATGCACCGCGACAGTCTTGATGCCCAGTTCTTTACAGGCACGAAGAATACGCAAGGCAATCTCGCCGCGGTTAGCGATGACAATTTTATCCAACATGTTCGCCTCGTTATTCGATGACGACCAGCGGCTCGTCAAATTCTACCGGTTGACCACTTTCTACCAGAATCGCTTTAACTACGCCGGATTTGTCGGCTTCGATCTGGTTCATCATTTTCATGGCTTCAACGATGCACAGGGTATCGCCCGCATTCACTTTCTGGCCGATTTCGATGAACGCTTTGGCATCCGGGCTCGGGGTGCGGTAGAACGTACCAACCATTGGGGAGCGTACGATGTGACCACTGATTTCCGCTGCTGCCGGAGCTTCCATACTTGGAGAGGCAGTTTGTGCGACAGCGTTAGACAGAGCTGGCTGCTGCATCACTGGTGCAGCATAAGCCTGTTGCATCATTGGAAAACTTGCAGCTGGCGCCGCACGGCTGATGCGTACAGACTCTTCGCCTTCAGAAATTTCCAGTTCGGAGATGCCTGATTCTTCAACCAGCTCGATCAGTTTTTTAATCTTACGAATATCCATGAGTGGGTTCCGTACTCTTTGTTTAGTGAGATTGTGACAGGCGTTTTACCGCCGTCTGTATAGCATTTTTATAACAGTGAGTGACAAGTGTCACGTATCTCAGACGTTGCACTGGGTGCTGTCGCCATTAAGTGAGATTGCCAGACTTGTTAGTCATTGTGCGGCTATCTTCTGCCATTTTCGGGCAAAAGACAAAATATACCTTCGGTATGCGATTGTCACCCTTTCCGCGCCGTAAAAACGCTACCGGGGATAGCAAAGTCGCACATTATAACTATTTCGTAGCAATTGGCAGCTAAATACTGGTCTTATCAGGGAAGATAATCAACCGTTAACATGTAAAGAAAACCGGATCGTCCGCGTTTTGCAACGTACTCCACATATCGTGAAACTACCGCCACCACTGGCGAAACTTCTTGTAGCGGCAGGCTAACAGCACCGCAGCAAGTGCGGCATAAATAATCGGTTGAGGGGAGATAATTTTAACCGACCAGAGATAATGTATGGGGGCAAGGATCGCCACAAGATAGACGAAGTTGTGCAAAAATTGCCAATACTTACCCAGCTTTCGCTGAGCCGATAGCGTGGACGTTAAGGTGAGGGCAAATAATATGACCCAACTGACAATTCCTAACGTCAAATACGGTCGCGAGATTAATTCCCGCCCCAGCAGCGCCAGATTATGAATACCCAGTTCCAGTAATGCGTAGCTGGTTAAATGCAGCGTGGCCCAGGCGAAGCACCATAGCCCTAACAGTCGACGCGTGCGTATCAATAATGGCTGTTTAGCGTAGCGCGCGAGGGGAGAGACCAGCAAGGTCGCCAGCAAGAATTTCAGAGCTGTCCTACCGGTAAAGTGCTGGATATCTTTGACCGGGTCGGCGCTCAAACCGCCGTTATTTACCGCCCAAAAGAGCCAGATAAACGGTAAAAAGCCGGCAAGATGCAGGCAAACTTTCAGCCCGGTAATGTGCTTCGCGGTCAGGCGCACTTAAAAATTCTCTTGCAGATTAAGGCCACGATACAGCGAAGCGACCTCGTCGGCATAACCGTTAAACAGCAGCGTGGGTTGACGCTGTACGTCCAGGATACCGCCAGCGCCAATAAAACGCTCGCTGGCCTGGGACCAACGGGGGTGATCAACATGGGGATTCACGTTGGCATAAAACCCATATTCATTGGGCGCGGCCAGATTCCAGGTGGTTGGGGGGCGTTCGCGGGTTAGTTTGATACTGACGATCGACTTTATGCCCTTAAATCCGTACTTCCACGGTACCGTTAAGCGAATGGGCGCGCCATTTTGCGGAGGAAGAGCCTTACCATAAACCCCTACGGTAAGCAGCGTGAGTGGGTGCATTGCTTCATCCAGGCGTAACCCTTCAACATAGGGATACTTCAGCCCGCCGCCAATAAAGCGATCTTTCTGTCCCGGCATATCATCCGGCGCGTAGAGCGTTTCGAAAGCGACATATTTTGCATTGCTGGTGGGTTCAACCTGCGCCAGCAGTTTATGTAACGGAAAGCCAATCCACGGCACTACCATTGACCAGGCCTCTACGCAGCGCATCCGGTAAATTCGTTCTTCCAGCGGGAAACGGGTAGTCAGCGCATCGTGATCGAGAGTGAGTGGTTTTGCGACTTCGCCAGTGATTTTCAAGGTCCACGGATCGGTTTTCAGGCTGCCTGCGTTGGCCGCTGGATCCGCTTTGTCGAGGCCAAACTCATAAAAGTTGTTGTAGCCAGAAACCTTATCCGCTGGCGTTAAAGGAAGCGAATTTTGCCAGGCGGTGGGCTTGCTGAAATTAAGCGGCTTACCCGCGGGCGCGGGAGGGCGGTCATTACCTTTAAACCAGCTCAGGAGGTCGGCCTGCGCAGAGTGGGGCAAAGACAACGCGGCAGCGCTGATCCCTAATGCTTTCAGCACCTGGCGGCGCTGCATAAAAAAAGCCGACTCGGCGGTGACGTCGGCTTCTGTCAAGGGACGTAATTTCTTCATAACAGACTCCCGGCTTACGCGTCATAACTGACAGGGATGCGTAGTTAATATGGCAGGGAGTCTCTAAGTATGCCGCGAAATTTCGCTAATTAAGTGTAAATTTCTGCGCCGGAGCGTGCTACTTCACCTTAACCAGCGTACGACCTTGCACCTGGTTATTGATAATGGCATCGGCGAACTTCGGCGCTTCCGCCAGCGTAATCTCCGTGGCGGCCTGAGCATAGAAAGATTCCGGCAGATCTTTAACCAAACGCGCCCAGGCTTCCGCGCGGCGTGCCGGTGGGGTCATCACCGAGTCCACCCCTTGCAAGCGAACGTTGCGCAGAATGAATGGCATGACGGTGGTCGGCAGCGCGAAACCGCCCGCCAGGCCGCAAGCGGCCACGCAGCCACCGTAGTTCATCTGTGCCAGGACTTTCGCCAGCACTTTGTCGCCAACGGTATCAATCGCACCGGCCCACAGTTGTTTTTCCAGCGGGCGAGATTCAGCAAACTCATCGCGGCCAAGAATACGATTCGCGCCCAGGCTTTTCAGGTAGTCGTGGGTGCTTTCGCGCCCTGATACTGCCGCAACCTGATAACCCAGCTTATGCAGTAACGCCACGGCCGTGCTGCCCACGCCGCCGCTGGCGCCGGTGACGACAATCTCACCGTCTTGCGGGCGAATACCTGCATCTTCAAGCGCCATGACGCACAGCATGGCGGTAAAACCGGCGGTGCCGATGACCATCGCTTTACGCCCGTCCAGCCCTTGCGGCAGCGCAACCAGCCAGTCGCCTTTTACGCGCGCACGTTCAGCCAGCCCACCCCAATGGTTTTCACCCACACCCCAGCCGGTCAGTAAAACTTCCTGACCCACATGAAAACGGGGATCTTCGCTGGCGCGAACGGTGCCGGCGAAATCAATGCCAGGAATCATCGGAAAATTACGAATGATTTTACCCTTGCCGGTGATAGCCAGGGCGTCTTTATAGTTCAGGCTCGACCAGTGGACATCCACCGTCACATTGCCTTCCGGGAGCTGATTTTCGTCGAGGGGTTGAACGGATGCGAGGGTTTTTCCGTCCTGCTGTTCTAAGATCAAAGCCTGCATAACCTGTCCTCAATTCGTATAGTGGATTGGAAAATTGTTGATGAAGACTATACTCGCTAATCAAAACATGATGCCGATTCTGCGCAATAAATTGCCAGATATACCTGATTTGGTAGTATGCCCACATAGTTTGCATAAATTGCCGGATTTTGCGTTCAGTTTTGCATTTTTGAGCCGCTTTATCATTTTCATACCTGTTTCATAACTGTCGGAGTTAACACAAGGATGCGATTAACGACGAAATTCTCAGCTTTTGTCACGCTGCTTACTGGGTTAACGATCTTTGTGACGCTGATAGGCTGCTCGCTGAGTTTCTACAACGCGATTCAATATAAGTTCACCACGCGAGTTCAGGCGGTGGCGACGGCGATTGATACACATCTTGTCTCCCGCGATTTCGTTTCGCTGACGCCGCAAATCGATGACCTGATGGTTTCTGTTGATATCGTGCGTATCGAGTTGTTGCAAGGGGAGCATGTAGTGTATGACCACTCCCGCACCAGCAGCTACCGCCCGGCAGGAACGAACAACCTCTACCGCAATATCACCGTACCGTTGGTCAAGCATCCGGGCATGTCAGTGCGGCTGGTTTATCAGGATCCGATGGGCAACTATTTCCACTCGCTACTGACTACCGCGCCGCTCACGGTGGCCATTGCTTTTATTATCCTGATGCTCTTTTTGTCGGTACGCTGGCTTCAGCGTCAGCTTTCAGGCCAGGAGTTGCTGGAGATTCGTTCCACGCGCATTCTGAACGGTGAGCGTGGGCCGAATGTGCGAGGAACGGTCTATGAATGGCCTGCGCGTACCAGCAGTGCGCTTGATATGCTGCTGACCGAAATTCAAAATGCTCGCGAGCAACGCAGCCGACTGGACACGCTGATTCGCTCCTATGTGGCGCAGGATACAAAAACCGGGCTGAGTAACCGCTTGTTTTTTGATAACCAACTGGCAACCCTGCTGGAAGATCAGGAAAAGGTGGGATCGCATGGCGTGGTGATGATGGTGCGCCTGCCGGACTTTACTCTGCTGCGAGATAGCTGGGGAATCACCCTGGCGGAAGAACAAATTTCAACGCTTATCAATTTGTTGTCGACGTTTATGACGCGCTATCCGGGGGCATTGCTGGCGCGCTACCACCGTAGCGATTTTGCCATCCTGCTGCCGCATCGCACGCTGAAAGAAGCCGAAAGCATCGCCGGGCAGTTATTAAAAGCGGTTGATGCGCTTCCGGCTAATAAAATGATCGATCGTGCCGATATGGTTCATATTGGCATTTGCGTATGCCGCAGCGGCCAGTCGACGGAACAGGTGATGGATCATGCTGAGGCTGCCACCCGAAACTCGGTGTTGCAGGGCGGAAACAGCTGGTCGGTTTATGATGACTCCCTGCCGGAAAAAGGCCGGGGCAATGTGCGCTGGCGAACGCTGATTGAGCAGATGCTTAGCCGGGGCGGGCCAAGAATTTATCAAAAGCCTGCGGTAACGCGTGAAGGACGGGTACACCACCGGGAACTGATGTGCCGTATTTTTGATGGCAGCGAAGAGGTTATCTCGGCGGAATATATGCCGATGGTGCTGCAATTTGGCCTGGCTGAAGAGTATGACCGTTTGCAGTTAAGCCGCCTGATCCTGCTTTTGGGTTACTGGCCGCAGGAGCGGCTGGCGATGCAGATAACGGTTGAATCGCTTATTCGCCCACGTTTTCAGCGCTGGCTGCGTGATACATTGATGCAGTGCGAAAAATCATTACGCAAACGCATAATTATTGAACTTGCAGAGGCAGATGTCTGTCAACATATCAGCCGGTTACAGCCCGTCATCCGCCTGATGGATGCGCTGGGCGTGCGAATTGCCGTTACGCAGGCTGGTTTAACGCTGGTGAGCACCAGTTGGATTAAAGAGCTTAACGTTGAATTATTGAAGCTGCATCCAAGCCTGGTGAGGAATATTGATAAGCGAACCGAAAACCAGCTGCTGGTTCAGAGCCTGGCGGAGGCCTGTTCAGGTACGCCAACGCAGGTTTACGCCACCGGCGTTCGTTCGCGTAGCGAGTGGCATACGCTAACGGAACGTGGCGTTGCGGGTGGGCAAGGGGATTTTTTTGCCGCATCACAGCCACTTGACACTAACGTGAAAAAATATTCGCAAAGATATTCGGTTTAACCTGCCGTTTAATTCGTTTTCACGTAGAATAACGCGCGCTGTGCCTTCTGGGGGTGTGCTTGTCTGCTCGCCAGGCTGTAACAGCAAACATGCAGGTGAATGACCTTTGACAGGTTGCAAACAAAAGCGAGGAATGCTGCTGATTTTTTCAGCCCTGATGGACTCAGGCCGGTTTTGTAACAAAGGAAACGAACTGCACTAATTTTCACCGTAGCAGATGATTTTTGCGCCTTGTCGCTGCTGCGTGTGGTTGGTAAAGTAAGCGGATTTTGTTTTCCGCCCCAGCTTTCAGGATTATCCCTTAGTATGTTGAAAAAATTTCGTGGCATGTTTTCCAATGACCTGTCCATTGACCTGGGTACCGCGAATACCCTTATTTATGTAAAAGGACAAGGCATCGTATTGAATGAGCCTTCCGTTGTGGCCATTCGTCAGGATCGTGCCGGTTCGCCGAAAAGCGTGGCTGCAGTAGGTCATGATGCGAAGCAGATGCTGGGTCGTACACCGGGCAATATCGCTGCAATTCGCCCAATGAAAGACGGCGTTATCGCTGACTTCTTCGTGACTGAAAAAATGCTCCAGCACTTTATCAAACAAGTGCACAGCAATAGCTTCATGCGCCCAAGCCCGCGCGTACTGGTGTGTGTACCGGTTGGAGCAACCCAGGTTGAACGCCGTGCGATCCGTGAATCCGCTCAGGGCGCAGGCGCCCGTGAAGTCTTCCTGATCGAAGAGCCGATGGCGGCCGCGATTGGTGCGGGTCTGCCGGTTTCTGAAGCAACCGGTTCAATGGTTGTGGATATCGGTGGTGGTACCACTGAAGTTGCCGTTATCTCTCTGAACGGTGTGGTTTACTCCTCTTCTGTACGTATTGGCGGCGACCGCTTCGACGAAGCCATCATTAATTACGTTCGTCGTAACTACGGTTCTCTGATCGGTGAAGCCACCGCAGAACGTATTAAACACGAAATCGGTTCCGCTTATCCGGGCGACGAAGTGCGCGAGATCGAAGTTCGCGGCCGTAACCTGGCGGAAGGCGTTCCACGCGGCTTTACCCTGAACTCCAACGAGATTCTGGAAGCCCTGCAGGAACCGCTGACCGGTATCGTGAGCGCGGTGATGGTTGCACTGGAACAGTGCCCGCCAGAGCTGGCGTCTGACATCTCCGAGCGTGGCATGGTGCTGACCGGTGGCGGTGCGCTGCTGCGTAACCTTGATCGTCTGTTAATGGAAGAGACCGGTATTCCAGTTGTTGTTGCTGAAGATCCGCTGACCTGCGTGGCGCGTGGTGGCGGCAAAGCACTGGAAATGATCGATATGCACGGCGGCGACCTGTTCAGCGAAGAGTAATCGGATGCAGGTAGGGCGGCCCGCGGGTTGCCCTTCCGCTCTGATACGAGAATACGCATAGACTATGAAGCCAATTTTTAGCCGTGGCCCGTCGCTACAGATTCGCCTTATTCTGGCGGTGCTGGTGGCGCTCGGCGTTATTATTGCCGACAGCCGCCTGGGTACGTTTAGTCAAATCCGAACGTACATGGATACCGCCGTCAGTCCTTTCTACTTTATCTCAAATGGTCCTCGTGAATTACTCGATGGCGTGTCGCAAACGCTGGCTTCGCGTGACCAACTCGAACTTGAAAACCGGGCGCTGCGTCAGGAACTGCTGCTGAAGAACAGCGAGCTGCTGATGCTGGGGCAATATAAACAGGAGAACGCGCGTTTGCGCGAGCTGCTGGGGTCGCCGCTGCGCCAGGACGAACAAAAGATGGTGACGCAGGTCATCTCAACGGTTAACGACCCTTACAGCGATCAGGTGGTGATCGACAAAGGGAGCGTTAACGGCGTCTATGAAGGTCAGCCGGTTATTAGCGACAAAGGCGTAGTGGGTCAGGTCGTTGCGGTAGCAAAACTGACCAGCCGCGTGCTGCTGATTTGTGATGCAACCCATGCGCTGCCAATCCAGGTTCTGCGTAACGATATTCGCGTCATTGCTGCGGGTAACGGTTGTACGGACGATCTTCAGCTCGAACATCTGCCGGCTAACACCGACATTCGCGTTGGCGATGTGCTGGTGACTTCCGGTTTGGGTGGACGCTTCCCGGAAGGTTATCCGGTTGCTGTGGTTTCTTCCGTTAAGCTGGATACTCAACGCGCTTATACCGTCATTCAGGCGCGTCCGACCGCGGGTTTGCAGCGTTTACGCTACCTGCTGCTGTTGTGGGGCGCAGATCGTAATGGCGCCAATCCGATGACGCCGGAAGAAGTACACCGCGTTGCCAATGAACGTCTGATGCAAATGATGCCGCAAGTTCTGCCTGCGCCAATGCCAGCACCTGCTACAGGCGTGACGCCAGCGCCTGCGGATACCACGTCGCCACAACCTGCTCCGCGTAAGCCGGGAGGACAGTAAGTGGCAAGCATACGTCACCAGGGACGTTGGGTAATTTGGCTTTCGTTCCTTATTGCACTGTTGCTGCAAGTTATGCCCTGGCCGGATGACATTCTTGTTTTCCGGCCAAACTGGGTGCTGCTTATCTTGCTGTATTGGATCCTGGCGCTGCCGCATCGCGTAAATGTGGGCACAGGATTTGTGGTGGGTGCCATACTGGATCTCATTAGCGGCTCCACGCTTGGCGTGCGCGCACTGTCGATGAGTATCATTGCTTATCTGGTCGCACTGAAATTCCAGCTATTCCGTAACCTCGCGCTCTGGCAACAGGCGCTGGTGGTCGTATTGCTATCATTGGTCGTGGATATTATTGTTTTCTGGGCCGAGTTTTTAGTGATCAATGTCTCTTTCAGACCAGAAGTGTTCTGGAGTAGTGTAGTGAATGGCGTGCTCTGGCCATGGCTATTCTTACTGATGCGTAAAATCCGTCAGCAGTTTGCGGTGCAATAATGAAAATGCCTGATGGCGCTGCGTTTATCAGGCCTACGGATAGTGCTGTTGTAGGCCGGATAGGGCGCTTGCGCCGCCATCCGGCAAAACAGGCTTGGGATTTGCTATGACTTCTTTATATCTGGCGTCCGGATCGCCTCGCCGCCAGGCGTTGTTGACTCAACTGGGTGTTTCTTTCGAACGTATCGTTACGGGAATTGAAGAAAAACGTGGCGAAGGTGAAAGCGCGCAGCAGTACGTTTCTCGTCTGGCGCGCGAAAAAGCGCAGGCTGGCGTTACGCTGGTGCAGCGCGATTTGCCGGTATTGGGCGCGGATACCATTGTTATTCTTAACGGTGAAGTGCTGGAAAAACCGCTCGATGCCGCCCATGCCGCCGCAATGCTGCGTAAACTGTCAGGTAAAACGCATCAGGTCATGACGGCTGTGGCGTTGGCCGATCGCCAACACACTCTGGACTGTCTGGTGGTGACGGAAGTGACATTCAGAGCACTCACCGATGAGGACATCGCGGGTTATATTGCCAGCGGTGAACCAATGGATAAAGCAGGTGCATACGGTATTCAAGGGTTGGGTGGCTGTTTTGTCAGGAAGATAAATGGCAGCTATCACGCCGTAGTCGGCTTACCGCTGGTAGAAACGTATGAGTTGTTGACCAATTTTAACGCACTGCGTGAGCAAAGGGATAAACATGACGGCTGAATTGTTGGTAAACGTAACGCCATCGGAAACTCGGGTGGCTTACATTGATGGCGGTATTCTGCAGGAAATTCATATTGAACGTGAGGCGCGACGTGGAATCGTAGGCAATATCTACAAAGGTCGTGTAAGTCGTGTACTTCCGGGTATGCAGGCGGCTTTTGTAGATATTGGACTGGATAAAGCCGCATTTCTTCATGCGTCAGACATCATGCCGCACACCGAATGTGTGGCCGGTGAAGAACAAAAACAGTTCACCGTACGCGACATCTCCGAGCTGGTTCGTCAGGGGCAAGACCTGATGGTGCAGGTGGTAAAAGATCCGCTTGGCACCAAAGGCGCACGTCTGACGACGGACATTACTCTTCCTTCCCGCTATCTCGTTTTTATGCCTGGCGCATCACATGTTGGCGTCTCGCAGCGCATTGAAAGCGAAACTGAACGTGAACGCCTGAAGAAGGTCGTGGCAGAGTATTGTGATGAGCAGGGCGGATTCATCATTCGCACGGCGGCGGAAGGCGTGTGTGAAGAGGATCTGGCTTCTGATGCGGCCTACCTGAAGCGTGTCTGGACGAAAGTCATGGAGCGCAAAAAGCGCCCGCAAACGCGCTACCAGATGTACGGCGAGCTGGCGCTGGCGCAGCGCGTTTTGCGTGATTTTGCCGATGCGCAGCTTGACCGGATCCGCGTCGACTCCCGCCTGACCTATGAAGCGTTGCTGGAGTTTACGGCGGAGTACATTCCTGAAATGACCAGCAAGCTGGAACATTACAGCGGACGTCAGCCCATTTTCGATCTCTTTGACGTTGAAAATGAAATTCAGCGCGCGCTGGAACGTAAAGTTGAGCTGAAATCCGGCGGCTATTTGATCATCGATCAAACCGAAGCGATGACCACCGTGGATATCAATACCGGCGCGTTTGTTGGGCATCGTAATCTCGACGACACTATCTTTAATACTAATATTGAAGCAACGCAGGCGATTGCGCGTCAGCTGCGCCTGCGTAACCTGGGCGGCATTATCATTATCGATTTTATCGACATGAATAATGAAGACCATCGTCGTCGGGTGTTGCACTCTCTGGAGCAGGCGCTGAGCAAGGACCGCGTAAAAACCAGCATTAACGGTTTTTCACAGCTGGGCCTGGTGGAGATGACGCGCAAGCGTACGCGCGAAAGCGTGGAGCATGTGCTGTGCAATGAGTGCCCTACCTGCCATGGACGCGGTACCGTGAAAACGGTGGAAACCGTATGCTATGAAATCATGCGTGAAATTGTGCGCGTACACCATGCATACGACTCCGATCGCTTCCTGGTTTATGCATCTCCGGCAGTGGCGGAAACCCTGAAAGGCGAAGAGTCGCACGCGCTGGCGGAAGTCGAAATCTTTGTGGGTAAACAGGTCAAAGTACAAATTGAACCGCTCTATAACCAGGAGCAGTTCGACGTCGTCATGATGTAATCGAGTAGTGGCACCTGCGCATGTAGGCCGGATAAAGCGCAAGCGCCGCCATCCGGCAATATGCACTCAAGGGGTGTGAGTCACATTTTTGGTAGACAAGGAGAGGCGCGTGAGGCGATTGCCGGGGATATTACTGCTCACTGGAGCCGCATTCGTTGTCATTGCAGCGCTGCTGGTCAGTGGGCTGCGCCTTGCGCTACCTCATCTTGATAGCTGGCGCCCGGCTATTCTCGGCAAGATTGAATCGGCGACCGGCCTGCCCGTTTCCGCCAGCCAACTGTCCGCCAACTGGCGAAATTTCGGTCCTACGCTTGAAGCGCGTGATATCCATGCGCAGCTCAAAGACGGCGGCGAGTTTTCGGTAAAACGCGTCACGTTGGCGCTGGATGTCTGGCAAAGTTTGCTGCACATGCGCTGGCAGTTTCGCGATCTCACCTTCTGGCAATTGCAGCTGCGCACCAATACTCCCATCCAGAGCAGCGAAAACGGTGATGGAATTGAAGCCGGTCACCTGAGCGATCTCTTCCTGCGCCAGTTCGATCATTTCGATCTCCGCGACAGCCAAATTAGCTTTTTAACCCTTTCTGGCCAGCGTGCTGAACTGGCGATCCCACAGCTTACCTGGCTGAACGGTAAAAACCGGCATCGCGCAGAGGGTGAGGTGAGTCTCTCCAGTTTGACCGGGCAGCATGGCGTTATGCAGGTGCGCATGGATCTGCGCGACGACAATGGGCTGTTGAATAATGGTCGGGTCTGGCTGCAGGCCGACGACATTGACGTCAAACCGTGGCTGGGCAAATGGATGCAGGATAATGTCGCGCTACAAACCGCGCGTTTTAGCCTGGAAGCATGGATGACGATTAATAAAGGCGTCGTCTCCGGAGGCGATGTCTGGCTGAAAAAAGGCGGCGCCAGCTGGCTGGGTGATAATCGTACGCATACGCTCTCCGTCGATAACCTGACGGCGCACATCAGCCGCGAACAGCCGGGCTGGCAATTCTCTATTCCCGATACCCGTATCACCATGGATGATAAACCCTGGCCAAGCGGGGCGTTAACGCTGGCCTGGATCCCTGAGCAGGAAGTCGGTGGTGAGAATAACAAGCGCAGCGACGAGCTACGCATTCGCGCCAGCAATCTGGAGCTGGCCGGATTAGAAGGGCTGCGCCCGATGGCGGCTAAGTTATCGCCAGCGCTCGGTGATATCTGGCGCGCCACGCAGCCAAGCGGCAAAATTGATGTGCTGGCGCTGGATATCCCATTACAGGCAACAGAAAAGACCCGCTTCCAGTCCTCGTGGACCAATCTGGCCTGGAAACAGTGGAAGCTGTTACCGGGGGCGGAGCATTTCTCCGGTACGCTGGCGGGCAGCGTGGAAAATGGTGCGCTTACCGCCTCCATGCAGCAAGCCAAAATGCCGTATGAGACCGTCTTCCGCGCACCGTTGGAAATAGAAAACGGCGTGGCGACGCTAAGCTGGCTGAAAAATGATAAAGGTTTTCAGTTAGACGGGCGCAACATCGATGTCAAAGCGAAAGCGGTACGCGCGCGCGGCGGTTTTCGTTATCTGCAGCCCACTGGCGATGAGCCGTGGTTGGGCATTCTGGCGGGGATCAGTACTGATGACGGATCTCAGGCCTGGCGCTATTTCCCGGAAAACCTGATGGGCAAAGAGCTGGTTGACTACCTCAGCGGCGCGATTCAGGGCGGCGAAGCGGATAATGCCACGCTGGTGTATGGCGGCAACCCGCATCTGTTCCCGTATCTGCACAATGAAGGGCAGTTTCAGGTCCTGGTGCCATTACGCAATGCGAAGTTTGCTTTCCAGCCCGACTGGCCCGCGCTGACTGACCTCAATATTGAACTGAACTTCATTAACGACGGTCTGTGGATGAAGACGGATAGCGTTAATCTGGGCGGCGTGAAGGCCACTAATCTGACGGCCAACATCCCCGATTATGCAAAAGAAAAACTGCTGATTGATGCCGACATCAACGGGCCGGGCAAGGCGGTTGGACCTTATTTCGATGAGACGCCGCTAAAAGATTCTCTGGGCGCCACGCTTGAGCAGCTACAGATTGATGGTGATGTGAATGCTCGCTTACATCTCGATATCCCGTTGGATGGCTCGCTGGTCACGGCCAAGGGCGACGTCAACCTGCGTAACAACAGTCTGTTTATTAAACCGCTCGACAGCACGCTGAAGAATTTGACCGGTAAGTTCAGCTTTGTGAACGGCGATTTGAAGAGCGAGCCGATGACGGCAAACTGGTTTAATCAGCCGCTGAACGTCGACTTTTCGACGACCGAAGGGGCGAAAGCCTATCAGGTCGCCGTAAATCTGCAGGGTGACTGGCAGCCAGCCCGCATGGGGATTTTACCGGCGCAGGTCAATGAGGCGTTAAACGGCAGTATGGCGTGGAACGGCAAGGTGGGAATCAATCTTCCGTATCATGCCGGGGCGACCTACGACATTGAGTTAAAGAGCGAGCTGAAGAATGTAAGTAGTCACTTACCTGCTCCACTGAATAAGAGAGCCGGCGAGGCGTTGCCGGTGAACGTTAAGGCCAACGGCAATCTGCGCAGCTTTGATCTGACCGGCAACGCAGGAAGTAAGAATCACTTCAACAGCCGCTGGCTGCTGAATCAGAAGCTGACCCTTGACCGCGCTATCTGGACGTCGGAAAGCCGAACCGTGCCTGCATTACCCGATCGGCAAGGCATTGAGCTCAATCTTCCTCCTATGGACGGCGCGCAATGGCTGGCATTGTTCCAGAAAGGCGCTGCGGATAACGTTGGCAGCAATGCGAACTTCCCACAGCGTGTTACGGTACGAACGCCATCGTTGTCCCTGGGCGGCCAGCAGTGGAATAATTTGAGTATCGTCTCTGAACCTACGAGCAATGGCTCCTCCGTGCAGGCGCAGGGCCGTGAGATTAACGCGACGCTGGCTATGCGCGATAACGCCCCGTGGCTGGCGTCTGTTAAGTATCTTTATTACAACCCGAATACCGCGAAACCATCACAAACCGCCGCGTCAACTTCACCGTTTTCTGACGTCGGCAGAGTCAGCTTCCGCGGTTGGCCAGATGTACAGTTACGCTGCGCCGAATGCTGGATGTGGGGGCAGAAATACGGGCGGATTGATGCTGACGTCGCAATTAAGGGCGATACGCTTACGTTGAGCAACGGTCTGTTGGATACGGGCTTTGCCAGACTGACTGCCGACGGTGAATGGGTGAATACACCGGGCAAAGAGCGCACGTCTCTGAAGGGCAAACTGAATGGCAATAAAATTGATTCTGCAGCCGGGTTCTTTGGCGTCTCAACCCCGATCCGCAACTCGTCGTTTAATGTGGATTATGACCTGCACTGGCGCAATCCACCTTGGGCGCCGGATGAGGCTTCGCTGAACGGTATTTTGCGTACCCGTTTAGGCAAAGGTGAGCTAACCGAGCTGAGCACCGGACATGCGGGGCAACTGTTGCGTCTGCTGAGCTTTGATGCGCTGCTGCGTAAGCTGCGCTTTGACTTTAGCGACACCTTCAGCGAGGGTTTCTACTTTGACTCTATCCGCAGCACGGCGTGGATCAAAGATGGCGTGATGCATACCGACGATACGCTGGTGGACGGTCTGGAAGCCGACATTGCAATGAAAGGCTCGGTGAATCTGGTACGCCGTGAACTGGATATGGAAGCGGTTGTTGCACCGGAAATTTCTGCTACCGTTGGCGTTGCCGCCGCGTTTGCCGTCAACCCGATTGTCGGCGCGGCGGTGTTTGCCGCCAGTAAGGTTCTGGGTCCGCTGTGGAGTAAAGTTTCGATTCTGCGCTATCGCATCACCGGTCCGGTCGATAAGCCGCAGATTAACGAAGTTCTGCGTCAGCCGCGCAAAGAAAGCCAGCAATGATTTGACGGGGGCGAGTAATTGCCCCAATCTCAGTACAACGATCTTCTACCGCAGTCCGTAGGCCGGATAAGGCGTTCACGCCGCCATCCGACATTGAAGTGCCTGATGGCGACGCTGGCGCGTCTTATCAGGCCTACAACAGAAACTAATGAGTACCAAAACGATGAGTCTGAACCTGGTAAGTGAACAATTGCTAGCGGCGAATGGCCTGAAACATCAGGATTTGTTTGCCATTCTGGGCCAACTGGCCGAACGCCGCCTTGATTACGGCGACCTCTATTTTCAGTCGAGCTATCACGAATCCTGGGTTTTAGAAGACCGCATCATTAAAGATGGTTCTTACAACATCGATCAGGGTGTTGGCGTACGCGCCATCAGCGGCGAAAAAACGGGGTTTGCTTATGCCGATCAGATCAGCCTGCTGGCGCTGGAGCAAAGCGCGCATGCCGCCCGGACTATCGTGCGTGACAGCGGTGACGGCAAAGTAAAAACGCTGGGCGCGGTAGAGCATCAGGCGCTTTACACGTCGGTCGATCCGTTACAGAGCATGAGCCGCGAAGAGAAACTGGATATTCTGCGTCGCGTTGACAGCGTTGCTCGCGCCGCGGACAAGCGTGTCCAGGAAGTGACCGCCAGCCTGACCGGCGTTTATGAACTGATTCTGGTGGCGGCGACCGATGGTACGCTGGCCGCTGATGTTCGACCCCTGGTGCGTTTGTCCGTCAGCGTGCAGGTCGAAGAAGACGGTAAACGTGAGCGCGGCGCCAGCGGTGGCGGCGGTCGTTTTGGCTATGACTATTTCCTTGGCGATCTCGACGGCGACGTTCGTGCCGACGCGTGGGCGAAAGAGGCGGTGCGTATGGCGCTGGTCAATCTGTCCGCAGTAGCTGCGCCAGCAGGTACGTTACCGGTGGTGCTCGGCGCTGGCTGGCCTGGCGTTCTGCTGCACGAAGCGGTTGGTCACGGTCTGGAAGGCGACTTTAACCGCCGTGGCACCTCGGTATTCAGCGGTCACATGGGGGAACTGGTCGCGTCAGAGCTGTGTACCGTTGTAGATGATGGCACGATGGCGGATCGCCGTGGCTCTGTGGCTATCGATGACGAAGGTACGCCGGGCCAGTACAACGTACTGATTGAAAACGGGATTCTGAAAGGCTACATGCAGGACAAACTGAATGCGCGCCTGATGGGCGTAGCGCCAACGGGTAACGGACGCCGTGAATCTTACGCGCACCTGCCGATGCCGCGGATGACCAACACCTATATGCTGCCGGGCAAATCCACGCCGCAGGAAATCATTGAGTCCGTTGAATACGGTATTTATGCGCCGAACTTCGGCGGCGGCCAGGTGGATATCACCTCCGGGAAATTTGTGTTTTCGACGTCCGAAGCCTATCTGATTGAAAACGGTAAAGTGACCAAACCGGTGAAAGGCGCGACGCTGATTGGCTCCGGTATCGAAGCGATGCAGCAGATTTCTATGGTGGGTAACGACCTGAAACTGGATAACGGCGTAGGCGTTTGCGGTAAAGAAGGGCAAAGCCTGCCGGTGGGCGTGGGCCAGCCGACGCTGAAGGTGGATAACCTGACCGTGGGCGGCACGGCGTAAATGTCAGTGCCGGATGGCGGTGCAGTGAACTGCATCTTATCCGGCCTATAAATCGAGTACTGGCTGTAGGCCCGATAAGCGTAGCGCCATCGGGCAATTTATCCCTTCTCTTTCCCCCGACCATACATTCCCTGGAACAGCTGCGCCACATCGACAAAATAATCCGTCAGATAGTTAATCACCACCTGAACCTTAAGCGGCAGTTTGTCTTTTTCGGTATACAGCGCATAGACCGGACGCGGATCCGACTGGTAGCGGGGAAGCAGGATCTCCACTTCGCCGCGATTGATCTCATTGATCACCCACATCAATGGTACATAGGCAATGCCCGCGCCTGCGGCCAGCCAGCGCACCAGCGTCATCGGATCGTTAGTCACGAAGCGCCCTTCTGGGATCAGGCGCGTAGAGATCCCCTCCGGGGCGATAAGCTCGAATTCGTTATCCGGGCGTACGCTGTATTCCAGCCATGAGTGATTGCTGAGATCGGCAGGTTTTTCCGGAACGCCAAACTGCGCGAGGTAGCTTTTAGCGGCGCAGACCACCATCGGCATAGCTCCCAGGCGACGTGAAAACAGGCTGGAGTCCTGCAACGCGCCGACGCGGATAACCACGTCCAGACCATCGGCGATTAAATCCGGCGCCGGAATGCCAGTGACCAGATTTACGGTCAATCCCGGATACTCTTTCAGCATCGTGGCGGTCAGCCCGGCGAGGACATTTTGCGCCATGGTTGAAGAACAGCCAATGCGCAGGGTACCGATGGGGGTGTTATTAAAGGCATAAAGCTGCTCGTGAACGTCCTGCGCTTCGTGCAGCATCCGGCGGCAGCCCTGATAATAAATTTTACCGGCTTCAGTCAGGCCAATGCTGCGCGTACTGCGGTTTAGCAGCTTGACCTGTAGCTCATCTTCCAGTTTGGAGACCGTCTGGCTTATCGATGAAACGCTCATTTGTAGCTGTCTTGCGGCGGCTGTGAAAGAGCCCAGCTCGACAACTTTGGCGAACACCGACATACGTTTTAATCGTTCCATTGTTCACTCTGGCTTAAAAGTGATTTAGATCACATAATATAGATAACAGCATAACAGTTACGTTAATATATTATTATTCAAATAACGGCTATGTCGCTCTCGCCCGGCTCATCCTTGCCCTTCTCTGCGGTGACATACGCTAGAAAATCTATCACCTGCACTCTCTTAAGTTACCAAGGTCAACATGAGTCTGTTTCCCGTTATCGTGGTGTTTGGTCTGTCCTTCCCACCGATTTTTTTCGAATTGCTTTTGTCACTGGCGATTTTCTGGCTGGTGCGCCGGGTGCTGGTTCCGACTGGCATCTATGATTTTGTCTGGCATCCGGCTCTGTTTAACACCGCGCTGTATTGCTGCCTGTTCTATTTAATAACGCGCCTGTTCGTTTGAGGTTGAAGTGAAAACACTAACAAGAAAACTCTCCCGTACGGCCATGACTCTCGTACTGGTCATTCTGGCCTTTATCGCTATTTTCCGCGCATGGGTGTTCTACACCGAATCGCCGTGGACGCGTGATGCGCGTTTCAGCGCTGATGTGGTTGCTATCGCGCCGGACGTCGCGGGTCTTATTACCAACGTTAACATCCATGATAACCAACTGGTGAAAAAGGATCAGGTCCTGTTTACCATCGACCAGCCTCGTTATAAAAAAGCCCTCGAACAGGCTGAAGCTGACGTCTCTTATTACCAGGTTCTGGCGCAGGAAAAACGCCAGGAGGCCGGGCGTCGTAACCGGCTGGGCGTGCAGTCCATGTCTCGCGAAGAGATCGACCAATCAAACAACGTCCTGCAAACCGTATTGCACCAGCTTGCGAAGGCGCAAGCGACCCGCGACCTGGCAAAATTAGATCTGGAACGTACCGTTATTCGCGCGCCAGCAGACGGCTGGGTGACTAACCTGAACGTCTACAGCGGCGAATTTATTACCCGTGGCTCCACGGCGGTGGCGCTGGTCAAACAGCACTCGTTCTATGTGCTGGCCTATATGGAAGAAACCAAACTGGAAGGCGTACGCCCTGGGTATCGCGCAGAGATCACCCCGCTTGGCAGTAATAATGTGTTGAAAGGGACCGTTGATAGCGTGGCGGCTGGCGTAACGAATGCCAGCAGTACGCGGGATGCAAAAGGTATGGCGACTATCGATTCCAACCTTGAATGGGTCCGTCTGGCACAGCGTGTGCCGGTGCGCATTCGTCTTGATGAGCAGCAGGGAACCCTGTGGCCTGCCGGGACTACGGCTACTGTTGTTATCACCGGCAAGCAGGATCGCGATGCCAGCCAGGAATCCTTCTTCCGTAAAATGGCGCACCGCCTGCGCGAGTTCGGTTAATTGCGATGGGTATTTTTTCCATTGCCAACCAGCATATCCGCTTTGCGGTAAAACTGGCGTGCGCGATTGTCCTGGCGCTGTTCGTTGGTTTTCACTTTCAGCTTGAGACCCCGCGCTGGGCGGTGCTGACCGCGGCAATTGTGGCGGCAGGCCCGGCCTTTGCTGCGGGTGGAGAACCCTATTCAGGCGCCATCCGCTATCGCGGGATGCTGCGTATTGTCGGCACATTTATTGGCTGTATTGCCGCACTGATCATTATTATCAGTATGATCCGCGCCCCGTTATTGATGATCCTGGTGTGCTGTGTCTGGGCCGGTTTTTGTACCTGGATCTCCTCGCTGGTGAAGATCGAAAACTCCTATGCCTGGGGGCTTTCGGGTTATACGGCGCTGATCATCGTCATTACTATCCAGGCTGAGCCGCTGCTGACGCCGCAATTTGCACTCGAACGCTGCAGCGAGATTGTGATGGGGATTGTCTGCGCCATTGTTGCCGATCTGCTCTTCTCGCCCCGCTCGGTGAAACAGGAGATTGATGTCGAACTGGACAGTCTGCTGGTGGCGCAGTATCAGCTTATGCAGCTGTGTATAAAGCATGGCGACAGTGAAGAAGTGGACAAAGCCTGGGGTGATTTAGTCCGCCGCACGGCAGCGCTGGAGGGGATGCGCAGTAACCTTAATATGGAGTCTTCACGTTGGGGGCGCGCTAATCGCAGGCTCAAGGCCTTGAACACGCTGTCGCTCACGCTTATTACCCAGTCCTGTGAAACTTACCTGATTCAAAACACCCGCCCGGAACTGATCACCGACACCTTCCGCGAGTTGTTCGATACGTCGGTTGAAACGGTGCAGGATGTCCATAAACAGCTGAAGCTGATGCGCCGGGTGATCGTCTGGACCGGCGAGCGCGAAACGCCGGTCACAATATACAGCTGGGCCGGCGCCGCGACGCGCTATCTGCTGCTCAAACGCGGGGTGGTGAGCAATACTAAAATTAGCGCGACGGAAGAAGAGATCCTGCAAGGCGAGCCGGTAGTGAAAGTGGAGTCTGCCGAGCGTCACCATGCGATGGTCAACTTCTGGCGTACCACGCTCTCCTGTGTGCTGGGCACCTTATTCTGGCTGTGGACCGGATGGACCTCCGGCAGCGGCGCGATGGTGATGATCGCGGTTGTCACCTCGCTGGCAATGCGTTTGCCGAATCCCCGGATGGTAGCAATAGACTTTATTTACGGTACCTTGGCGGCGTTACCGCTTGGGGCGCTCTATTTTCTGGTGATTATCCCCAATACCCAGCAAAGTATGCTGCTGTTGTGTCTGAGCCTGGCGGTGCTGGGGTTCTTTCTGGGGATCGAGGTTCAGAAAAGACGGTTGGGATCGATGGGCGCGCTGGCCAGCACCATTAATATCATCGTGCTGGATAACCCGATGACCTTCCACTTTAGTCAGTTCCTTGACAGTGCGCTGGGGCAGATTGTGGGTTGTGTGCTGGCATTTCTCGTCATTTTGCTGGTGCGTGATAACTCGCGTGACAGAACCGGCCGCGTGTTGCTCAACCAGTTTGTCTCCGCCGCGGTTTCTGCCATGACCACCAACGTCGTTCGTCGTAAAGAGAACCACCTTCCGGCGCTGTATCAGCAGCTGTTCTTACTGATGAACAAATTCCCGGGCGATCTGGCAAAGTTTCGCCTGGCGCTGACGATGATTATTGCGCATCAGCGTCTGCGCGATGCGCCGATACCGGTAAATGAGGATTTATCTGCGTTCCACCGCCAGCTTCGCCGAACTGCCGATCATGTGATTTCAGCCGGAAACGACGACAAGCGCCGACGCTACTTTAGTCAGTTGCTGGAAGAGCTTGAGATCTATCAGGAGAAATTGATCGTTTGGCAAGCCCCTTTGCAGGTGACCGAGCCGGTAAAACGACTTAGCGGGATGCTACACAAATATCAGCATGCGCTGACCAGCAATTAAACGTGAGAAACCGATGCCAGAAGCGTCGGTTTTTTTATGGCTATACTTACCTGAAATGCGGGAGGCCCTGCATATTGGTGGTCCGTAGAGTGACTGGCGTCGGGATGGTGGCTATAGATGAACATCTATACGTTTGATTTTGACGAGATAGAAGACCAGGGTGATTTCTACCGCGAGTTCACGCGCACATTTGATCTGGCCCGGGAAAAAGTGGTCGACTTAGATTCTCTGTGGGAGGTCGTTACCGGAGAAGTCTTGCCGCTGCCGCTGGAGATAGAATTTGTCCATTTGCCGGACAAGCTGCGCAGGCGATACGGCGCGCTGATTTTACTGTTCGATGAAGCGGAAGAAGAGCTGGAAGGGCAGTTGCGCTTTAACGTTCGTCACTCAACTTAAAGCATAAAAAAGCCCCCGGCAGGCGGGGGCAAGTCGTCGGACTAGACGACGAGGGTTTATTTGTAGAGTTCTGCAGTTGCGTGCCAGTGAGCGCCTTCACGGAGTTCGGTGACGCGATAGCTGCTGGCACCCGCTTTTTCGGCTTTAGCGGCGATGGCCTGACGCATGTCCATTGGTGAACTACCGATCTGAGATACGGAGATGCTCCCCATGGATTGCAGGTTCTGTGCTTCTTGTGAGTTCACCTGAGTAACCGCGGCGCTTGCGCCGAAGGAGAGAACAGAAAGAAGGCTTAAGGTTGCAATAGTCGTTTTGATTTTCATGATATTTACCTCGTCGAATTCTTTTATTGGGGTCTGCGTTTCGTGACCCTCATCACAAAATCGAGTATACACTAATAACGCGATAAATTAATACCACGCTAATTGTTTCTTTGGGTATTAAGTGTTAAGAAAAATAATTCTTATAACCAAACGGAATTAAAAATCGCATTTTTAACATTTAAATAGAAATAAATTCAATAAAATCAGTTAGATATGAATTTTTGCAAAATGTGCGCTTTAAGATTTTACATTTGCTGTGTGAATGATTTTTCGCGGTTAAACGCACCATTTGTTAAATGAATGGCAGTGGAAAATAGAGGACAGAGGGAGAAAACCGAGGTTTTTCCCCGCCGCGAGGCGACGGGGAGGAGGCATTACAGCTCTTGTTCGAACAGTTCCAGAATGGCTTCGTACAGATCTTTTACCGTAAATCCCTTAGCTGGGGTGGTGAAGATGGTATCGTCACCGGCAATCGTACCCAGAATCCCTTCCGCTTTCCCCAACGAGTCCAGCAGACGGGCAATCAACTGAGCGGCGCCGGGGCTGGTATGAATCACCACGACCGCATCGTTGTAATCGATATCCAGCACCAGATTCTTCAGCGGACTGGAGGTTGTAGGGACTCCCAACTCTGCCGGAAGGCAGTACACCATTTCCATTTTCGCGTTGCGGGTACGCACGGCGCCAAACTTGGTCAGCATACGTGAAACCTTGGACTGATTGATATTATCAAAGCCCTGATCCTGCAACGCGAGGACGATTTCGCCCTGAGAGCTGAACTTTTCTTCTTTAAGTAGCGCTTTAAACGCCTTCACTAATTCTTCTTGTTTTGCCGAGCTTCGCATAAGTCACCCGTAATATGGCAGTAGAAACAACATTATTGTGCATACAGATGAATTTTTATGCAAACGGTCTGCCTTGTGAAAGGCTGAAATAATGTTATGAAAGGGCGGAATTTTATCAAATTTCGTTATTGAGAAACATGCCTGCGTCACGGCTCGCAAATAAGATTAAAAGTAAATTTATTGTTATCAAATTGATGTTGTTTTGAGGGGGAGGTAGGGTATATTGTCAGCACCTGTTGGAAAGTTGCTCTACTGGGCGGGTGGTTTTGAATTACGTAACTTAGGTTTTATTTTACGTAAGTTAAATGCATAAAAGCCAAATTTGCGTGACTACGCATTCTTGACGCGTGGTTGTTGTATTCGTTGGATTTGTGAATTAAGGTCGCCGCCGCGGAGCAATAGACACTTTGCTTATCAATATAATAAGGAGTTTAGGATGAAAGTTGCAGTCCTCGGCGCTGCTGGTGGTATCGGTCAGGCGCTAGCATTACTGTTAAAAACCCAACTGCCTTCAGGTTCAGAACTCTCCCTGTACGACATCGCTCCAGTAACGCCTGGTGTGGCCGTTGATTTGAGCCATATCCCTACTGCTGTGAAAATCAAAGGCTTCAGCGGCGAAGACGCTACCCCTGCGCTGGAAGGTGCTGATGTGGTACTGATCTCTGCGGGCGTCGCGCGTAAACCGGGTATGGATCGTTCCGACCTGTTCAACGTCAACGCCGGTATCGTGAAGAACCTGGTGCAGCAGGTTGCTAAAACCTGTCCGAAAGCGTGTATCGGTATCATCACCAACCCGGTGAACACGACTGTTGCTATCGCTGCGGAAGTGCTGAAAAAAGCTGGCGTATACGATAAGAACAAACTGTTTGGCGTGACCACGCTGGACATCATCCGCTCCAACACCTTTGTGGCGGAACTGAAAGGCAAGCAGCCTGGCGACGTAGAAGTTCCGGTTATTGGCGGCCACTCTGGCGTGACCATTCTGCCGCTGCTGTCACAAATTCCTGGCGTGAGCTTCACCGAGCAGGAAGTGGCCGATCTGACCAAACGTATCCAGAATGCGGGTACTGAAGTTGTGGAAGCTAAAGCCGGTGGCGGATCTGCAACCCTGTCTATGGGTCAGGCTGCTGCACGTTTCGGCCTGTCACTGGTTCGCGCGCTGAGCGGCGAAAAAGGCGTGGTGGAATGCGCTTACGTTGAAGGTGATGGTCAGCATGCTCGCTTCTTCTCTCAGCCGCTGCTGCTGGGCAAAAACGGCGTAGAAGAGCGTCAGTCTATCGGCACGCTGAGCGCGTTTGAACAAGCTGCGCTGGAAGGTATGCTGGATACGCTGAAAAAAGATATCACGCTGGGCGAAGAGTTCGTTAAGTAACGCGATTTGTAGGCCTGAAAGCTGCGCGCTATCAGGCATTACATGCTAACCCTTGCGATATCGCCTGATAAAAACCGGAGCTCATTATTGTGCTCCGGTTTTTTTATGGTCAGCGGGTGGACGTGACGTTAATTGGTGGCAGGGTATTCCTGGATCGTTACCTGCAGCGTCAATTGCTTATCATCGCGCATTACGACGACGGGGATGACCGAACCCGGGCGAATTTCGGCCACCTGGTCCATGGTCTCCAGTGCAGATACCGCCGGTTTGTTATTGACCGAAATAATCAGATCGTTGACCTGGATACCTGACTGGGCTGCCGGGCCGTCCGGGGACACTTCGTTAACCACAATCCCCTGAATTGGATCCATCCCGCCGCTCTGGGCGTGCAGTGGCGCAATTTCGCGACCGCTGATGCCGATGTAGCCGCGAATTACGCGCCCGTCACGAATCAGCTTATCCATGATTTTGGTCGCCAACTGAAACGGAATAGCGAAGCCAATACCTTCCGGGGTTTCGCCGTCGTTGCTCTTATCAAATGACAGCGTATTAATGCCCATTAACTCACCCAGCGAGTTGACCAGCGCACCGCCGGAGTTTCCGTGGTTGATTGAGGCGTCCGTTTGCAGGAAGTTTTGGCGTCCTGTTGGGTTCAGGCCAATACGACCGGTAGCGCTGATAATCCCCTGAGTAATGGTTTGTCCAAGGTTGTATGGGTTACCGATGGCGAGAACCACATCGCCAATGTGCGGCACACGCTTATTATTAATTGGGATCGTCGGCAGCCCGCCGGTCGCGTTGATTTTCAGCACCGCAAGGTCGGTTAACGTATCAGAACCTACGAGCAGCGCTTCAAATACACGCCCATCCTGCAATGCGACGATGATTTGGTCAGCATCATTAATGACGTGCTTATTGGTAATGATATAGCCGCGCTGATCCATGATAACGCCTGAGCCGAGTGTGCGGATCTCAAGCTGGTTATGCGCTGTGCTGTTCATACTGCGGTTATAAACGTTAACCACCGCAGGCGCTGCGCGGCGCACCGCCGGGTTATAGCTGGCAGGGGTTTCATCAGTACTGTCGAACTGTGGCGCAGTAAGCGTATTTATTTTGCGCAGAGAGGGCATCGCGGCCAGCAGAATGGCGCCGACGATTAAACCAATCGCGACCGAACGTAAAAGCTTCACAAACATGATAGCGGCGTCATTAATAAAGGGAACGACAGCAGCATATCACGAGTTAACCGGACATCACACGGGAGGCTGATGTCCAGTTTGCTATTGGCTTAACGCAGGAGCAGGTAAATACTTTCGTTACCGCGAACCACCTGCAGAGCAATGATCGACGGTTTCGCTTCCAGCACTTTGCGCATTTCGGCAATGGAGTTCACGCGGTCGCGGTTAACGGCAATGATGACATCATCTTTATGCAGACCGGCCTGCGCGGCTGGACTACTTTTTTCAACATTATCAATTCTGATGCCTTTACTACCGTCTTTTAACTGACCGTCGCTGAGCGTGGCGCCTTGTAACGCGGGGGCTATCATTTCCGCGCTGGCGGATGATGACGTGCTGGTATCCAGGGTGACTTCAACTTCCAACGGTTTACCGTTGCGCAGCAGGCCCAGTTTGACTTTGGTGCCAGGTTCCGTTGTCGCAATGCGCGAACGCAGTTCGGCGAAGCTGTTGAGCGGTTTGCCGTTGAGGCTGGTAATCACGTCGCCGGATTTCACCCCAGCTTTAGCGGAGCCTGAGTTAGGCAGAACCTCGCTGACAAACGCGCCGCGCTGTACGTCCAGATTGAACGCTTTGGCGATATCGGCGGTCATTTCGGTACCTTTAATCCCTAACAGACCGCGTTTGATTTCGCCAAACTGCATCAACTGCTGCGCCAGCGTGCGCGCCATGTTGCTTGGGATAGCAAAGCCAATGCCGATGCTGCCGCCGCCGGGCGCCAGAATGGCAGTGTTAATGCCAATCAGCTCACCGTTCAGGTTAAGCAACGCGCCGCCGGAGTTACCGCGGTTGATGGAGGCGTCGGTCTGAATAAAGTTTTCCAGACCTTCCAGGTTCAGCCCGCTGCGGCCTAATGCCGATACGATGCCGGAGGTGGCTGTTTGCCCCAGACCGAACGGGTTACCTACGGCCACTGCGAAATCACCCACGCGGAGTTTATCGGAGTCGGCAATGGCAATTTGCGTCAGGTTGCTGGGGTGTTGAATTTGCAGCAGGGCGATATCGCTTTGATCGTCGCTGCCAATCAGCTTCGTGTCGAACTCGCGGCCATCATTAAGCTGAACGCTGATTTTTTGCGCCTGGTTAATGACGTGGTTATTGGTCAGGACGTAGCCTTTGGCGGCATCAATGATGACCCCAGAGCCCAGGCCTTCAAAAGGTTGTGAAGGTTGATCGGGAAGTTCATCACCAAAAAACTTTTTGAACTCTTCCGGGACTTTTTGTCCCTGAGCGGCGGTACCTTCGACCCTTACGCTCACCACGGCAGGCAACACTTTCTCCAGCATCGGGGCGAGGCTGGGGAGCGCCGCCTGACCGGGAACCTGGCCGGGAATCGACGCGGTGGCCGGGAAGGGCGCCGAGAGAGTTAACCCGACACTTAACGCTAAAGCACTCAACAGCTGGGCTTGTTTTTTCATGGATCCTGCTCTCGTACCTTGAGTAAACGGAAGATGATTCAAAACAGTCTGATGTTATTGAATTTTCGGTTTGGTCACAATGAGGCTAATGACTAAATAATAGCTGGGACGGGAAGAGAAGCGGAGGGCGCAATTGCTGCGCCCAATAAATTTCTTAACGATGTGCGTTTAGTCGCGCTTTGCGCCACTACGCAGCAGACCGGAGGCCCCTTCAGAATAGTCACGCGGCATCTGAACCGGCGCCTGATCGTTGCCTGCTTCAGACTCTGCCAGACGGTTACGGAACGGGTTGTTTTCCGGTGACATACCCGGCAGCAGACTGCTCGAGCTTTTCGCCATATGCTGATAGATCTGACGATAATCGTCCGCCATGTTATCCAGTAATTCAGCGCTGCGGGCAAAGTGGCTCACCAGCTCTTCGCGGTACTCTTCCAGCTCAGCTTTGTTTTTTTCCAGTTCGTACTGCAATGCCTGCTGTTGACGTAATTTACGATTACCAAAACGCATGGCTACAGCACCAATGATGATACCGACGACTAACCCAATTAGCGCATATTCCCAGGTCATGAACATCTCCCGTTGTCTTGTGTTTCCGTAGGGTGTTGGCTTTAGGCTCCATGCCTGCGCCTGATTATGCCACTATAACCGCTAATCCCGTAGAAGTGGAATCCCGTGTTTATATCACGTAATGTAGAACGGCCTTTTTTTCGTCAACCGTGAGCGACGGCACATCGATTCTCAAGGAATAACAATAACATCATGCAAAGCCTTACCCCGACATCGCGTTACCAGCAAGCCCTCAAAGATGGCACTCATCAGCCCGATACCGTACAACAAGAAGCCGTGAATCGACTGGAAACGATTTTCCAGGCGCTTTCGACGCCAGCGCGTCCAGCGCCGCAGGAGAGCGGGCTGATGGCGCGTTTGGGCAAATTGTGGGGTAAGCGTGAGTCGCCATCCAATGCGCCAGTGCGCGGTCTGTATATGTGGGGGGGCGTCGGGCGAGGGAAAACCTGGCTGATGGATCTGTTCTACCATAGCCTGCCGGGCGAGCGTAAACAGCGTTTGCACTTTCACCGTTTTATGCTGCGCGTCCATGAAGAGCTGACCGCGCTGCAGGGGCAGAGCGATCCGCTGGAAATCATCGCCGACCGTTTTAAGGCCGAAACGGACGTGCTGTGCTTTGACGAATTTTTTGTTTCCGATATTACCGACGCCATGCTGCTTGGCGGCTTAATGAAGGCGCTGTTTGCCCGGGGCATCACATTAGTGGCGACCTCCAATATTCCGCCGGACGATTTGTATCGCAACGGCTTACAACGTGCGCGTTTTCTGCCTGCCATTGACGCCATCAAACAGCATTGCGACATCATGAATGTCGACGCTGGCGTCGATTATCGTCTGCGCACCTTAACGCAGGCGCATTTGTGGTTGTCGCCACTGAATGAGGAAACCCGCCAGCAGATGGATAAGCTGTGGCTGGCATTAGCGGGAACCACAGGTGAACATGCGCCGACGCTGGAGATCAATCATCGCCCGATGCCGACGCTGGCCGTAGAAAACCAAACGCTGGCGGTGTCATTCACCACCCTCTGCGTCGATGCCCGTAGTCAGCATGACTACATTGCGCTGTCGCGTCTGTTTCACACGGTGCTGCTGTTTGATGTGCCGGTCATGACGACGCTGATGGAAAGTGAAGCGCGGCGCTTTATCGCGCTGGTGGATGAATTCTACGAGCGTCACGTCAAGCTGGTGGTCAGCGCGGCAACACCGCTCTATGAAATTTATCAGGGCGAGCGCCTGAAGTTTGAATTTCAGCGTTGTTTGTCGCGTTTGCAGGAGATGCAAAGCGAGGAGTATCTGAAGCGGGAACATTTAGCCGGTTAAACCTGCCGCAAATCACATAAAGGGGTCGATCTTTGACCCTGACTTCTCTATAATCTTGCGACCCCACGTTACAAGAGAGTTTTTTCCCAAAACTTTCTCGCCGGCATAGGCTATTCGAAGGGGTAGGTTTGCCGGACTTTGTCGTGTGAACCTCAACTGACTAAAACGTTTGGGTGAACACCTACGTGTAACTTATTTATTTGGGTAAGCTTTTAATGAAAACTTTTACAGCTAAACCAGAAACCGTAAAACGCGACTGGTATGTTGTTGACGCGACCGGTAAGACTCTGGGTCGTCTGGCTTCCGAACTGGCTCTGCGCCTGCGCGGTAAGCACAAAGCGGAATACACTCCGCACGTAGATACCGGTGATTACATCATCGTTCTGAACGCTGACAAAGTTGCTGTAACCGGCAACAAGCGTACTGACAAAGTGTACTATCACCACACCGGCCACATCGGTGGTATCAAGCAAGCGACCTTTGAAGAGATGATCGCTCGTCGTCCTGAGCGTGTGCTTGAAATCGCGGTTAAAGGCATGCTGCCAAAAGGCCCTCTGGGTCGTGCTATGTTCCGTAAACTGAAAGTTTACGCTGGCAACGAGCACAACCACGCGGCACAGCAACCGCAAGTTCTTGACATCTAATCGGGATTATAGGCAATGGCTGAAAATCAATACTACGGCACTGGTCGCCGCAAAAGTTCCGCAGCTCGCGTGTTCATCAAACCGGGCAACGGTAAAATCGTTATCAACCAACGTTCTCTGGAACAGTACTTCGGTCGTGAAACTGCCCGCATGGTAGTTCGTCAGCCGCTGGAACTGGTCGACATGGTTGAGAAACTGGATCTGTACATCACTGTTAAAGGTGGTGGTATCTCTGGTCAGGCTGGTGCGATCCGTCACGGTATCACCCGCGCTCTGATGGAGTACGACGAATCTCTGCGTGGCGAACTGCGTAAAGCTGGCTTCGTTACCCGTGATGCTCGTCAGGTTGAACGTAAGAAAGTCGGTCTGCGTAAAGCACGTCGTCGTCCTCAGTTCTCCAAACGTTAATTGTGCTCTGCTTCGGCAGACGACAATTTGCGAAAAAACCCGCTTCGGCGGGTTTTTTTATAACGATTTCTCTGCATAGATCCATGGTAATCCGCTGATTGCCACCTCTTTTTCCCCATTTCAAGAATCGACTCACCACAACGGTCACAAAATCTGGTAAACTATCATCCAATTTTCTGCCCAAATGTCAGGTATCGCTCATTTTTTGTTTGTATTTTGAACAGTAATAGCTTTCCTGGGTCTGGGTGACATCACTTCTGGCTGGCCACTGAGTGGCTGGTAGCAGTAAAAATTCTGAATATACCTGGAGGTTTTCATGGCTGTCGCTGCCAACAAACGTTCGGTAATGACGCTGTTTTCTGGTCCTACTGACATCTATAGCCATCAGGTCCGCATCGTGCTGGCTGAAAAAGGTGTTAGTTTCGAGATTGAGCACGTGGAGAAGGACAATCCACCTCAGGATCTGATCGACCTCAACCCGAATCAGAGCGTACCGACACTGGTGGATCGTGAGCTGACCCTGTGGGAATCTCGCATCATTATGGAATACCTGGATGAGCGCTTCCCGCATCCGCCGCTGATGCCGGTTTACCCGGTTGCGCGTGGTGAAAGTCGCCTGTACATGCAGCGTATCGAAAAAGACTGGTACACGCTGATGAACGTCATCGTGAACGGTTCTGCTTCTGAAGCCGAGGTCGCGCGTAAGCGTCTGCGCGAAGAGCTGCTGGCAATTGCGCCCGTATTCGGTCAGAAACCTTATTTCCTGAGCGATGAGTTCAGCTTGGTAGACTGCTACCTGGCGCCGCTGCTGTGGCGTTTACCGCAGCTGGGTATTGAATTCAACGGCGCGGGTTCGAAAGAACTGAAAGGGTACATGACTCGCGTCTTTGAACGCGATTCTTTCCTGGCTTCTCTGACTGAGCCTGAACGTGAAATGCGTCTGGGCCGGGGTTAACCTGTATGGATTTGCCACAGCTAACACCACGCCGTCCGTATCTGCTGCGCGCATTCTATGAGTGGTTGTTAGACAATCAGCTCACGCCGCATCTGGTGGTGGATGTGACGCTCCAGGACGTGCAGGTTCCGATGGAATACGCACGTGACGGGCAAATAGTTCTGAACATTGCGCCGCGTGCGGTGGGTAACCTGGAACTGGCTAACGATGAAGTGCGCTTTAACGCGCGCTTCGGCGGTGTGCCGCGTCAGGTTTCTGTGCCGATGGCTGCAGTTCTGGCGATTTATGCCCGTGAAAACGGCGCCGGTACGATGTTCGAACCGGAAGCCGCCTACGACGAAGATGTCGCCAGCTTAAATGATGATGACAACGACGCGTCTGGTTTTGAGAGTGAAACGGTCATGTCGGTCATTGATGGCGATAAGCCTGACAATGGCGACGACAACGATCCGGATGACACTCCGCCGCCTCCTCGCGGTGGGCGTCCAGCGCTGCGCGTAGTGAAGTAACAATCAAACAGGCCCTTTGGGCCTGTTTTGCTTTCTGTGCCTGCCATCAATAAAACAGTGCGATGGTGACTATCATGTTCACCACAAATCCCACCGCCATCGGAATAGCGGTACGCTTTACCACCTCAAAGGGCGACACGCCGGCAATACCTGACGTCACGACAATCACCGCGGTAATGGGTGACACCGCGCGGGCCAGCGTTGTGGCAAAATGCATCGGCATAATCATCACTACCGCAGGAATATGCAGCCCGGCGGCAATATCCGGAATGAGGCTGGCAAAAGACATAAACGGCGCGTTGCCTGATCCCATGACGATCGCGCAGGCGGCGATGACCACGGCCATAATGATCATCACGCCGATGCCGCCAAGGCCGGAGTGTTCCGCGCCTTTTATTACCGCGTCGACTGTGCCGATAGTCGTCAACCCTTTCGCAAAGATCTCACCGGCGACCACCAGCGTGACAACGTTGGCAAACTGCGTCCCCATACCGTCAAAAAAAGCCTGCACATCATCCATCGTTTTGCGTAGATCATGTTTATGCAGGAATTCGACAAACATGGTCAGCGTCATGCTCATCAGCATCACCACCACCAGATTCAGTTCAGCCTGCATGAGTCCCATATGTGCCAGCAACAGCGAGCCCAGCATCAGGATCAGCGGCATCACCGGTAAGATGGCGTAATACAGCGGAGGAACGTCTTCCAGCGTTTTTTGCTCCGCGAATCCATTGCTTTCCGGTACTGCTTGTTGATCAAACCGACGCTGCACGAAAAAGTGGGCGACGGCAACGGCGATAATGACGCATGAGGCGACGGGAAGCTGATAATGGAAGAAGTAGGTGGCGATTTTCATGCCCGCGACCTGTGCGGCAAATATCGAGTTGGTTTCCAGAATACCCCATTCAATCGACATCGACGTGGCAATGACCGCAACTGCGGATAAACGACTCACGCCAAGGCTGACCAGCGTTGGGAAAAGCGTCACCATCAGCAGCATACCTAACCCGGAAGCGCTGGTAATGAACTGCGCCATGATCTGCCCAATCACATAGGTGGCGGCCAGCACGACATAGGGCGAACGGATTAATTTCAGCGGGCGGCTTAACAGGCTAACCATCGCTCTGCTGGCCCCCATCTTGTCCATATAACGGGCATAACCGCCCACCGCCATGATGGATAAACCCAGCCCGGCCGCGCGATTTGAGAGCATGCGCAGAATTTCGTTGTAAATATCGACCAGCAGATAGCCGCTGCTTTTATCATCAGCGACCAGCGCGCCGTAACCCAGCCAGACGCCGCAGATCATCAGGAAGATCCCGGCGGCAGCCAGCACTACCTGAGGTTTGTAGTTTTTGAGGATCAAGTAACCCATCGTTAATAAAACGATGACAGAGATAATGATGCCGAACATTGTTTCACTCCATGCCAGAGAAGAAGATAAATCCGGTAATAACGCTGTTATCAACACGGATGTTATATTTTTCCGGGTCCTTTTTATGGAGTGGATATCTTATTTTTAATTCAATGTATAATTTATTTTTCGTTATAAAATAGTGGGTTATGATAAATTATCACGTTCATATTCATAAATTTCACGAAGCTGATATCGTCTGGTTTAATTAAAGATAATCAGCATGCTTAAGCTAATTTAATATCACTGTTAAATATAGTATTCATCAGTCGGCCTGTCTGAATGACCATCATTTCACCCTGCTTTCGATCCTGTGTTAGGATAAACCCGCTGCTGTTTGCCACCACGACTTAGCTGAATAGGCCCTATGAACGCATTTGATTCGCAAGCTGAAAACTCTCCATCCACCATTGGCCGTAGCTTACGCAGCCGCCCGCTGGCGCGTAAAAAACTGTCTGAAATGGTTGAAGAAGAACTGGAGCAGATGATTCGTCGCCGGGAATTTGGCGAGGGGGAACAGTTGCCGTCAGAGCGGGAGCTGATGGCCTTCTTTAACGTGGGCCGTCCTTCCGTACGTGAAGCGTTGGCGGCGTTAAAGCGCAAAGGTCTGGTACAAATCAACAACGGCGAGCGCGCCCGCGTTTCCCGCCCTTCGGCTGATACCATTATCAGCGAGCTGTCCGGTATGGCGAAAGATTTCCTCTCCCATCCCGGCGGCATTGCCCACTTCGAGCAGCTGCGGCTGTTCTTTGAATCAAGCCTGGTGCGTTATGCCGCCGAACATGCCACTGACGAGCAAATCGACCGGCTGGCGAAGGCGCTGGAGATCAACAGCCAGTCGCTGGATGACAATGCGCTGTTCATTCGCTCGGACGTTGATTTTCACCGGGTACTGGCGGAGATCCCCGGTAACCCCATCTTTATGGCAATCCATGTGGCGCTGTTAGACTGGCTGATCGCCGCCCGCCCGACCGTTCCGGATCAAGAGCTGTATGAGCACAATAGCGTGAGCTATCAGCAGCATATCGCTATTGTCGAGGCGATTCGCCAGCGCGATCCTGAAGAAGCCGACCGCGCACTGCAAGAACACCTCAACAGCGTTTCCGCCACCTGGCACGCCTTCAGCAAAAATAAAAAATTGCGTAAGTGATCGCGATCCTGACGATCGTTTAAACCCAAAATCATTCAAGTCGCATCAAGGCGGCAAGAGAGCGAGTCCCCTGGAGCATAGATAACTATGTGACAGGGGGGGAGCGAACGCAGCCAACGCAGAGGCGGCTCGAAGGATGAAGAGTTTAGTGAAGCAGATCGCATTATAAGCGTTCTGTATTGTATTGCTGCTTATTTGATCTGGTATAACAGGTATAAAGGTATGTAGTCAGATAACACTAATCATCGTCAGAGGTCGTTATGGCAAGAGATTTAAAAGGCGTAATGCCAGCGTTGTTAACCCCATTCGATAACCAACAGCGGCTGGACGTTGAGAGCCTGCGCCGCTTGGTGCGTTTCAACATTGGTCAGGGGGTCGACGGGCTTTATGTCGGTGGCTCCACGGGTGAGGCCTTTGTGCAAAACCGCGCTGAAAGAGAGCAGGTGCTGGAAATCGTTGCCGAAGAGGCGAAAGGCAAGGTAACGCTTATCGCCCACGTTGGCACGGTGAGCACCGAAGAGAGCCAGCAGCTGGCGAGCGCCGCGCATCGCTACGGCTTTGATGCGGTTTCGGCCGTTACGCCGTTTTACTATCCGTTCAGCTTTGAAGAGCACTGCGACCACTACCGCGCAATTATTGATTCAGCGAATGGATTGCCGATGGTGGTCTATAACATCCCTGCGCTGAGCGGCGTGAAACTGACGCTGGATCAGATCAACACGCTGGTGACGCTACCCGGAGTGGGGGCGCTGAAGCAAACCTCCGGCGATCTCTATCAGATGGAACAGATCCGCCGCGCTCACCCCGATCTGGTGCTTTATAACGGTTATGACGAGATCTTCGCTTCGGGTCTGCTGGCGGGCGCAGATGGCGGTATCGGCAGTACTTACAACATCATGGGATGGCGTTATCAGGGAATTGTGAAAGCGCTCAAAGAAGGCGACGTTCGGACGGCGCAAAAGCTGCAAACCGAGTGCAATAAGGTTATCGATCTGCTCATTAAGGTTGGCGTGTTCCGCGGCCTGAAAACGGTACTCCACTATATGGACGTGGTTTCTGTTCCGCTGTGTCGCAAGCCGTTTGCCCCGGTAGATGAACGCTATCTGCCAGAACTGAAAGCGCTGGCTAACCAACTGCTGGCGGAAAAGGCGTAATCGCGGGTCGCCGGGGGCGCTTCGCTCGCCCGGCCTGGATTTTCGACCGTAGGCCGGATCGGGCAAAGCCGCTATCCGGCATAACAACAAAAATCGTCGGGAGAGTAAAATGAGTACTTCTACCCAGAGCATCCCGTGGTATCGCCATCTCAATCGGGCGCAATGGCGGGCATTTTCTGCCGCCTGGCTGGGATATTTACTTGATGGTTTTGATTTTGTGTTAATTGCCCTTGTGCTGACGGAAGTACAAGGCGAATTCGGTCTGACGACGGTACAGGCTGCCAGTCTGATCTCGGCCGCCTTTATCTCCCGCTGGTTTGGCGGGTTAATGCTGGGGGCCATGGGCGATCGTTATGGACGCCGCCTGGCGATGGTCACCAGCATCATTCTGTTCTCTGTGGGGACGCTGGCCTGCGGCTTCGCGCCGGGCTACACCACCATGTTTATCGCCCGTCTGGTGATCGGGATGGGGATGGCCGGTGAGTACGGCTCCAGCGCCACCTATGTTATTGAAAGCTGGCCTAAACACCTGCGCAACAAGGCCAGCGGTTTCCTGATCTCCGGCTTCTCCGTTGGCGCAGTGGTCGCCGCCCAGGTTTACAGCCTGGTGGTCCCGGTCTGGGGATGGCGTGCGCTGTTCTTCATCGGCATTCTGCCGATTATCTTCGCCCTCTGGCTGCGTAAAAATATTCCGGAAGCGGAAGACTGGAAAGAGAAACACGAAGGCAAAGCGCCGGTGCGTACGATGGTGGATATTCTCTACCGGGGCGAGCATCGGGTTATCAATATTCTGATGACACTCGCCGCCGCATCCGCGCTGTGGTTCTGCTTTGCGGGCAACCTGCAAAATGCGGCCATTGTGGCGGTTCTCGGGCTGATATGCGCATTCATCTTCATTAGCTTTATGGTGCAGGGCAGCGGGAAACGCTGGCCGACGGGCGTCATGCTGATGGTGGTCGTGCTGTTCGCTTTCCTCTATTCATGGCCGATTCAGGCGCTGCTGCCAACTTATCTGAAAACCGAGCTGCTGTACGACCCGTCTACGGTGGCTAAAGTGCTGTTCTTTAGCGGCTTTGGCGCGGCGGTCGGCTGCTGCGTCGGTGGGTTCCTTGGCGACTGGCTGGGCACCCGTAAAGCCTATGTCTGTAGCCTGCTGGCCTCACAGTTGCTGATTATTCCGGTATTTGCTATCGGCGGGGCAAACGTCTGGGTGCTGGGTTTATTGCTGTTTTTCCAGCAGATGCTTGGCCAGGGGATCTCCGGGATCTTACCGAAATTAATTGGCGGCTATTTCGACACCGACCAGCGTGCGGCGGGTCTGGGCTTCACCTACAACGTTGGCGCACTGGGCGGGGCGCTGGCGCCGATCATCGGCGCGCTGATAGCCCAACGTCTGGATCTGGGTACCGCGCTGGGCTCGCTCTCTTTCGGTCTGACATTTGTGGTGATCCTGCTGATTGGTCTCGATATGCCGTCCCGCGTACAGCGCTGGCTGCGTCCTGAAGCGTTACGCACGCATGACGCTATCGATGGTCGACCGTTTAGCGGGGCCGTGCCGTTCGGCGGTGATAAAAGCGCCATGGTGAAATCCAAAACGTAATCCAATTGCCCGGCGTAAAGCTGGGCAACAGTGGTAAGGGAAGATGTATGTCGTTACTTGAACAACTGGATAAAAAAATAGCCGCCAACGGCGGATTGATTGTCTCCTGCCAGCCTGTTCCTGGCAGTCCGCTGGATAAACCCGAAATTGTCGCCGCGATGGCATTGGCGGCAGAGCAGGCTGGCGAAGCCATGCGCCACGGGGCGTGGGCGGTTACCGTCAGCTCTGCCATTACCCGACTGGAACATATTTGCCAGTGGTATACCGCGGCGATGAAAAAGACTGTGCTATGACCACGCTGGCGATTGATATTGGCGGCACCAAACTGGCCGCCGCGCTGGTGAACAGCAGCCTGCAAATCCGCGAGCGTCGTGAACAGCCGACGCCCGCTAGTAAAACGCCGGATGCGCTGCGCGCCGCGTTACAGGCGCTTATTGCGCCGCTCCAGGGGCAAGCGAAGCGGGTGGCGATCGCCTCAACGGGGATTATCCGCGAGGGCTCTCTGCTGGCGCTCAATCCGCACAACCTCGGCGGGCTGCTGCATTTTCCGCTGGCGCAAACGCTGGGCGATCTCACCGGCTTGCCGACGCTGGCAGTCAATGACGCCCAGGCTGCGGCGTGGGCTGAGTATCATGCGCTTGGCGGCGAGTACCGCGATATGGTGTTTATTACCGTCTCCACCGGCGTGGGCGGCGGCGTGGTCAGTGACGGGAAACTGCTGACCGGAACCGGCGGCCTGGCAGGGCATCTGGGGCACACGCTGGCAGACCCGCATGGGCCTTTATGCGGTTGCGGGCGGGTAGGCTGCGTGGAGGCGATCGCTTCCGGTCGCGGTATCGCGGCGGCGGCAGAAGGCGCGCTTGCCGGATGCGACGCTAAAACCATTTTTAGCCGCGCCAGGCACGGAGATGACCAGGCGAGCCGGTTGATCCATCGTTCGGCGCGGACTTTGGCGAGGCTTATCGCAGATGTAAAAGCGACGAACGATTGTCAGTGCGTGGTGATTGGCGGCAGCGTCGGGCTGGCAGAAGGGTATCTGGCGCTGGTGGACAATTATCTGGCACAAGAGCCTTCGGCTTTTTACGTGGAATTACGGGCGGCGCATTACCGCCATGATGCTGGATTACTGGGGGCCGCGCTGTTGGCCCAGGGAGATTGATTATGATGTCAGATGCGCTGCGTTCACTGCCTTCCGCCGGATTGCATCCGGTATTGCAGGAGGCGCTAACGCTTGCCGTTGCGGCAAGGCCGCAGGAGAAAACGCCTGGGCGCTACGCGCTGCAGGGCGATAATATTTTTATGAACGTTATGCAGTTCACAACGCAGAGCCCAGCGCAGAAGAAAGCGGAGCTGCATCAGCAGTACATTGATATTCAGGTGCTGCTATCCGGCGAAGAACGCATTCTGTTCGGGGGGACCGATTCCGCTCGCCAGTGCGAAGAGATGCACGTTGAGGACGATTATCAGCTGTGCAGTCAGATTGCCGATGAGCAGGCGATGATACTGAAGCCGGGAAGATTCGCAATTTTTATGCCGGGCGAGCCGCACAAACCGGGTTGTGTGGTGGGGGAGCCGATGGAAATCAACAAGGTAGTGATTAAGGTGCGTGCCAGCTTATTACTGTCCTGACGATGAGAGAGGCAGTGTCGGATGGCAGGGCGTGCGCCATCCGACACGGGATATAACAACTTAGCGCTTAAACGTCACCGTTTCCGGCTGCGCTAAATGCAGCGTGGTCTGGCTGGGTACCGTCTCGGCAATAACCCGCCCGTGACGAATAGAATATCGCGCAGGCGTCTGGCGACGAACCGCGTCAAACCCATTCTCTGCCGGTAAAATCACCAGATTCGCGGAATTCCCCACGTTCAGGCCGTAGTCCTGCAAATGCAGCGTTTTGGCGCTGTGGGTGGTGATCAGATTCAGCCCGTCATTAATTTGCCCGTATCCCATCAGATGGCACACGTGTAACCCCATATGCAGTACCTGTAACATATTGGCGGTGCCCAATGGATACCACGGATCGAAGACGTCATCATGACCGAAGCAGACGCTGATCTCTGCTTCCAGCATCTCTTTGACGCGCGTGACGCCGCGACGTTTAGGGTAGGTGTCAAAACGCCCCTGCAGGTGAATATTCACCAGCGGATTCGCGACAAAGTTAATGCCGGACATTTTCAACAGGCGGAAAAGACGGGACGCATACGCGCCGTTATAGGAGTGCATCGCCGTGGTATGGCTGGCGGTCACGCGTTCCCCGATACCATCGCGATGCGCCAGCGCCGCGACGGTTTCAACAAAGCGCGATTGTTCATCATCAATTTCGTCGCAGTGGACGTCGATTAGCCTGTCGTACTTCTGCGCCAGGGCGAAAATCTTATGCAGTGATTCAACGCCGTATTCACGCGTAAATTCAAAGTGGGGGATCGCGCCAATGACGTCGGCACCCAGACGCACGGCTTCCTCTAATAACGCCTCACCGTTGGGATAAGAAAGAATGCCCTCTTGCGGGAATGCGACAATCTGCAGCTCCACCCACGGGGCGACCTCTTGCTTCACTTCCAGCATGGCTTTCAGCGCCGTCAGCGTCGGGTCGGAAACGTCAACGTGGGTACGGACATACTGGATGCCGTTGGCTATCTGCCACTTCAACGTCTGCATGGCGCGGGTTTTCACGTCTTCATGCGTGAGCATCGCCTTACGTTCAGCCCAACGTTCAATCCCCTCAAACAGCGTACCCGACTGGTTCCAGCTCGGTTCACCCGCGGTTTGCGTGGTGTCCAGATGAATATGTGGCTCAACGAACGGTGGGATTGCCAGACCGCCCTCGGCATCAAGCACTTCGCCCTGCGGCAACGCAGCGGCGTCCTGAGGCTCAATCCGGCTAAAGCGCCCGTTTTCAATCGTGAGCTGCCACAATCCTTCGCGTCCCTGTAAACGCGCCTGACGGATGGTGATGTTATTGTTCTGCATGGCTGACCTCTGGTGATTTAGCAAGGCTGCGATTGAAAAGTGGATTCAGCAGGATATAGCTGAATACGCCGCCGAGTACGGCGTTGACTGGCACAATACCGGGAATATAGTGACCGGCGGCAATGCCCAGTGCAACGGACAGAATAGCTATCCAGTTGACGGTCATAAATCGTGCTTTGCTGAAATCGGCATATCGGCGATGGTTCAGCAGATAGTCGGCGATAATCACCCCGCCAATCGGCGGGATCGCTGCCGACAGAAATGTTAGCCAGCCAACAAAGTTATTGTACAGCCACAGCGCGCAAAGCGTGCCGATAATGCCGTTAGCCACCGACAGCGTGCGGCTGGAAAGGCCGGTCACGTTGGCGAAGCCCAGGCCAGACGCGTACAACGCGTTGTCGTTGGTGGTCCAGATGTTCAGGCCGAGAACGACAATCGCGGGCAGCAGCAGCCCTTGCGCAATCATCACGTCAGAGATATCCGCCTGGCCGACAGCGGCTGCCCCTGCGGCACCAAAGATAAACATCAACGAGTTGCCAAGGAAAAACGCCACCATGGCAATCAGTACCGCACCTTTGGCATTACGACCAAAGCGAACAAAGTCGGCGGTTAACGTACCGGCGCTAACAAACGAGCCAACCACCAGCGCCAGCGCGGTAGAAAAATTCAGCGGCGTCTGCGGCACAATCGTCTTTAAATGATCCAGCCCGCCCACATCGCTTACCGCCAGCCACACGGAGTAGCTGCCCAGAATAACGATAGCGGGTACGGCGATGATGGATAAGATAGTCAGCGCTGAGATGCCGAAAAAGATGGTCAGGGTCATCAGCAGACCGGAAACCGCAATCAGGATGTTAACGTCGATTCCCGTCGCTTTGCCGACCGGGATAGCAAACATGGCCACACCAACGCCAAACCAGCCTACCTGCGTGCCGCCTAATAGCAGAGAAGGAAGCCAGGAACCTTTAACACCGAATGAGTAACGCGCCAGGAGGTGGGTTGAGAGCCCTGTTTTAGCGCCAATATAACCGAGGAATGCAGTGTAAATACCGAGGAGAAGATTACCGAAGAGAACTGCCAGGAAGAAATCGTTATAGGAAAGACCGGTACCGAGCGTGCCGCCGGTCCACATACTGGCGGAAAAAAATGTGAGTCCCAACATGACAAACGTCAGTGGAATCACGCCTTTCCGCGCCGCCAGAGGGACGGGGCCCTGGCTATAATTGTTGTCCTGCGACACAACGCCTCCATGAATTTTGCCCAAAAAATCCGCCGCATAATATACAGTTCACAGAGAAAAGCAAACGTTTCCGTCTGATTTTTTCTTAACAACTATTTGTATGATGAATGTGTTGCGGGGTTAGTGTACGGTTAATTGCGGGGACGGTGGGGCTGCTATATCAGGAGGCGTCATCCCCTGAAGGCGCAATGGCTTACCACTGGAGGATTTTGTTTTTCTAATACACGTCTGATTTAATCATTCGATTAATAAACATATATGGTGAGAACATTTTTGATGCTGAGATTACGGTGCGTTCATTACTATTTTATATTCTATTTTGGTCATGCAAATTATTATTGATATTATAATTTTATGCAAAACTAAATTTTCTCCGCCGATAACGCATTGGTCATGATGATGAAAGTGTTCGAGTATTAAGCAATTAAATCCTCGCCTGTTCATTTTTTGACAATTTCCATCGTATTTTTGTACGGTTGTCATCTGAAATTAGTAATAATTATTTTTATTAACTTTTGTTTTAAGTATTAATTGATTTCACCCTGAGTATATGTATCTATACTTCCCGGCGTTGATGCGCATTAATAATTTTATTATTGTGTGGGCTGTAAATATAATTTTATGGCTGGTTTCTCATTAATTAATTTTACTTGAGATACAAAAATATCTTTGATGAGTGAATAATCAACGTCCTGTTTACCCGGAGTTTTGAGCATTTCTCCTTTCCCTTTATGTCGGGGGAAATAATTATGCTTATTTAAATTTAATGTTTTTAAGGATGAAAAATGAAAACTGTAGTAAAAACAGCGGTTGCTGCAGCACTGGTTATGGGTTTTGCTTCTTTCGCAAATGCGGCAGGAACTAACACCGGCACCGTAACGTTCGCCGGCACTATCGAAGATTCTCCGTGCTCAATTGTGGTTGGCGATGAGCACCAGACGGTAAACCTGGGCCACATCGGTACCGGCTCTCTGACCAACGGTGGTCAGTCTTCTGCGGTTGACTTCCACATTGGTCTGGAAAACTGCGCGTTTACCACCGAAGCCACAATGAACACCGTCTTCTCTGCCGCAGGCAACGAGTCTATCGCCAATAAAGGCAACATCGCTCTGATGGGCGCTAACGGCGAGATGGAAGGCTCCAGCATTGTTCTGGCAACCTATAAAGGCGCGCAGATCAAGGTGGGTGATACCGACGTTCAGAACCTGGTTGTGGATGCTGATGGCAAAGGCCTGGCCGATCAAACGCTGAACTTTAAAGCCTGGGTTCAGGGCGATGCGACCACCACCACTATCGACACGGGTGAATTCAGCAGCGTTGTAAACTTCGCGATTAGCTACCTGTAAGGTATGTCATTCCCTGCGGCATTCCGTCGCAGGGAAAATAGTTATTTCTGTTATCCACCGATTGGATTTGGATAACTTTATTTGCCGTCATTTTTTATTATCAGGGACAGATATTTGATGAGCCGTTATTCATCCTTTCGTTTGCGTGCGCTCACTATTTTCGTCAGTCTGGCGCTCTCTGGGGTGTTGAATAATTGCTATGCGGAAGATGCCATCCAGTTTAATACCGATTTTCTTGATGTGAAGGATGGGGCGAAGCTCGATCTGCATCGTTTTTCCCGCAAAGGATATATTATGCCGGGGAAATATACGCTACAGGTTATGGTTAACCAGAGTCAGATAACCCAGGATAGTGTAATAACCTATGCGGTCGAAGAGAACGATAACAATAATAGCTTCCCCTGTTTATCACCGGAACTGGTGGCGCAGTTTGGCTTAAAACCCGAACTGGTTGAAAAATTACGCTGGATAAAATCCGGCGCCTGCTTACAGCCGAATCAGCTTGAGGGTATTGAAACGCAAACTGATTTAGGCAAGTCGATGTTAACGGTCATTATTCCACAGGCTTATTTACAATATTCAGATAAAGACTGGGATCCGCCATCGCGTTGGGACGACGGGATCTCGGGCGTACTGTTTGACTATAACGTGAACAGCCAGTGGCAGCACCCCGAACACCAGGCTGGCGACCAATACGATGTCAGCGGCAACGGTACGCTGGGGGCGAACATCGGCCCGTGGCGTTTGCGTGCCGACTGGCAGGCGAGCTACCGCCATGAAGATGCCGACAAAAGCGACGATGACGTTTCGCAGTACGCTTCAGCGCAAACCGATCGCAACTGGGACTGGAGCCGTTACTACGCCTATCGCGCAATACCCTCGCTGGGCGCGCAGCTGAAATTTGGCGAGGATGCGCTGACGTCGGATATTTTCGACAGCTTTAACTATATCGGCAGCAGCCTGATTACCGACGATCAAATGCTACCGCCTAACTTACGCGGCTATGCGCCGGATATTTCGGGCGTGGCGCGCACCAACGCGAAAGTCACGATCAGCCAGCAGGGACGCGTGATCCATGAGTCGCAGGTGCCCGCTGGCCCGTTCCGCATCCAGGATTTGAATGAAGCCGTTTCCGGCGACCTGCATGTGCGCATTGAAGAACAAAACGGGCAGGTACAGGAGTATGACGTCAGTACCGCCTCGATTCCATATCTGACCCGCCCAGGGCAGCTGCGTTATAAAGTGGCCGTTGGCCGCCCGCAGGATTGGGATCACAATCTGCAAGGTTCGCTGTTCGCCACCGGAGAAGCCTCCTGGGGGATCACCAACGGCTGGTCGCTGTACGGCGGCGGGATTGGCGAAGAGAAGTATCAGGCGCTGGCGATTGGCGTGGGGCGTGACATGGCGGCGCTGGGCGCGCTGTCGCTGGATCTTACCCATTCACGGGCGGAGGTGCCCGAAGGCAGCGAATATGGCGACGGTATACTTCACGGCAACTCGTTTCGCGCCAGCTACGCCAAAGATTTTGATGATATCGACAGCCGTCTGACCTTCGCGGGGTATCGCTTCTCGCAAGAGAACTACATGACGATGGACGAGTATCTCGATACGCAGAATACCGAGAGCAACCTGATCCGCACCGGCCACGACAAAGAGATGTATACGCTGACCTGGAGCCAGAATCTGGCCGATATCAACGTCAACGCTTATGTGAACTTTACGCACCGTACTTACTGGAACCGCCCGGCCGAGGACAGCTACAACCTGACGGTCTCCCACTATTTCGATCTTGGCGATGTGCGCAACATTAGCCTGTCGGTTAACGGCTATCGCAATGAATACGATAACGAGACCGACGACGGCGTATTCATCTCCCTGAGCGTGCCGTGGGGGAACGATCGCACCCTGAGCTATAACGGCTCCTTCAGCGGCGACGATAACAGTCACCAGGTGGGTTATTACGAACGGCTGGACGATCGCAATAACTACCAGCTTAACGTCGGCCACGGTAACGATGGGGCAATGATGGACGGTTACTACCGCCATACTGCGAATTTCGCCGATATTGACGCCAGCATGAACTACCAGGAAGGCGAATACGTCTCCGGCGGGTTGTCTTTGCAGGGCGGCGCGACGCTAACCGCGCAGGGCGGGGCGCTGCACCGCACCGGCGTGAATGGCGGTACGCGGCTGCTGGTGGATGTCGACCAACTGGCCGATATCCCGGTTGGCGGCTATGACACGCCGGTCTATACCAACGACTTCGGCAACGCGGTGCTGACCGATGTTAATGACTACTACCGCAACCAGGTGCGTATTGACCTCACCCAGCTTCCGGATAATGCGGAGGCGATCAACTCCGTGGCGCAGGCAACGCTCACCGAGGGCGCTATCGGCTATCGCCATATGGAAGTCATTAGCGGCGAAAAAGCGATGGCCGTTATTCGGATGTTCAATGGCGAGTTCCCGCCCTTTGGCGCGGAAGTACGCAATGAGCGCCAGCAGCAGGTGGGGATTGTCGATAGCGACGGTAGCGTCTACCTGGCCGGCGTGAACGCCGGCGAGCGCATGCAGGTTATCTGGGACGAGCGGCCGCAGTGCGAAATCAGACTGCCGACGCCGTTGCCGAAAGATCTGTACAGCGGCCTGTTATTACCCTGCCAGAGCGATGATCCGTCGTTAACGTCACCGCCCGCTCCGCCCGTAAAACCCCTGCTTCAGCAGCAGACCCGACTCGCGCCTTCGCCTGAACCCGAAGCGCTGTCATCCCGTAACCGCTGAACTGACTAAAAAAGGATTGAAATATGCAAGGACATCTTAAGCTGATGCTTATCAGCAGCCTGGCGTTTAGCGCCTGTAGCGCGCAGGCGGCGGTAGCCCCGGATCGCACTCGATTGGTCTTTCGCGGGGATGAAAAATCCATCAGCGTGGATCTCAAAAATGCGAGTGAAAAGCTGCCCTACCTGGCGCAGTCGTGGGTCGAAGACGACAAAGGACAGCGAATTGCCTCGCCGCTGGCGGTCGTACCACCGGTACAGCGCATTGAAGCGCAGGGGATTGGTCAGGTCAAAATCCAGGGAATGCCCGGACTGAGCGCGCTGCCGCAGGACAGAGAAACGCTGTTTTTCTATAACGTCCGGGAGATCCCGCCGAAAAACGATAAACCCAATACGTTACAGATTGCCCTGCAAACGCGCATCAAACTGTTTTATCGCCCGGCATCGCTTGCCAACGTTGACTCGATGCATCCCTGGCAGCACCAGGTGACGCTGGAGAAAAAAGGCAACCAGTACCAGGTAAATAACGCCACGGGCTATTACGTCATTTTAAGTAACGCCAGCAATCGGGTGGACGGGACAACCGCAAAAGGATTCGAGCCGATGGTGATTCCGCCGCGCACCAGTCCGGTGATGCAGGTGAACGCCGCCGATCTGGGCAGTGCGCCAGTGCTGACCTATGTGAACGACTATGGCGCGCGCCTGCCGCTGATTTTCGACTGTAGCGCCGGGAAATGTAAGGTCAACGAAGAGAAGAGTAGAAAATCGTGAGCAGCCTGAGCGGTTGGAGCATCAGGCGATCATGGTGCCTGGCGGCGCTGGCGCTTGGCATCGGCGCTGTCGCACCGCTTCATGCGACGAGTAAAACGGTCAATATGAAGCTGATCGTTTTGGTTAACGCCGCGCCGCCGTGCACCATTACCGGGGGAACCGTGGCCTTCGGCGACGTGCTGACCACCTTAGTGGACGGCGTGAACTACGTTCAGCCCGTCAGCTATACGCTGAACTGTAGCGGTCGGGTCTCTGACTACCTGAAATTGCAGATCCAGGGCACGTCGCTCACGGTGAACGGCGAGTCGGTGCTGAAGACCAGCGCGACGGGCTTAGGGATCCGCATCCGGCAGGCGGGTAATAAAACGCTGGTGCCCATTGGCAGCACGCAGTGGCAGAACTTTACCTATACCTCAACGTCCGGCATTGCGCTGGAAGCGGTGCTGGTGAAGGCGAGCGGGACAACGCTCAAGGCCCAGGACTTCAGCGCGGCGGCCACGCTGGTGGTGGACTATCAATGAAAAAATTACTTCTGGGATTGCTGCTGGGGGCGTCTACGCTACATGCGGCAGAGAATCTGAAATTCACCGGTACGCTGCTTGATCCGCCCGCCTGCGTGATTAATGACGACAAAACGATAGAGATCGATTTTTCTAAAGTGGCGATCGACAAAATTGACGGCAGCAATTATATGCAGACGGTGATGTTTAATGCCGTGTGTAGTCAGGTGCCGAAGGGAGCGGGCTGGAGTTGAAAATAACCATCAGCGGCACGGCAACCGATTTTGACCCGGCGGCGATCGAGACCGACGTTGACGGCCTGGGGATCAAACTTCTGCAGAATGGCAAGTCTTTTACGATTGGTCAGACGTTGACTATTAATCCGCTCGCAATGCCGCTCATTCAGGCGGTTCCGGTGAAAGAAAGTGGGGCAGCCCCTCAGGAAGGCGCCTTTGAAGCCTGGGCAACGCTGCAGTTGGAGTTTCAATGATGACGAAAATAACGATGGCGGGCCATGCTCTGCTGCTGTGGGGCGCGTTATCGGCGCAGGGGATGAGTGCGAATAACCTCCATTTTAGCGGCCAGCTGATCTCCAGCGCCTGTACGCTGGTGATAACGGGGAATAACCTGGCCGATGTCACGTTTCCGGTGCTGAATATCAAGGATTTACAGAAACGCGGGCAGTCGGTACGGGTGCCGTTTATCTTGCAGCTTAAAGATTGCAACACCGCATTAGCTACTGGCGTCACGGTTACCTTTTCGGGGACGGAGGTCGGTGATATGGCGGGAATTCTGGCGTTGGATGGGCAGTCGCAAGCCGAAGGTGTCGGGATTGGCATTGAAACCGCAGAGGGTAATCCGGTGGCGATTAACGGCAGTTCAGGGGCGACGTTTGTGCTTAAAAACGGGCAAAACAGCTTAAATTTCAACGCATGGGTTCAGGCGCGGGATGGTGATGAGATTACGCCGGGCACCTTTAGCGCGACGGCAAGCGTCGCTTTCGAGTATTTATGACGATGAAACGGTTTATTCGGCTTAGCGTTTTATTGCTGAGTATGGCGTTGCTGCCTTTCGCGAATGCGGCAAGAGGAAAGCTCACCAGCTCAACGTTTAATAGTATGACGGTCTATTATGGTATCCCCAAGTCGGGGGTGGCCCGAGTTGACTACTATATCACGGTCAGCACACCGCAAGGTGTGGCTTATGGCCATTATCATGGCACCACGTTTGATGGGGGCATGAAAGGCCAAAAGATGCCGTTAGTGTCATGGTCGGGGACTGGCGCTGCGCCCGTGTTGACGGTAAAGGATTTTGATACGAATGTGAGCAAATCTAATTGTCCTGGCATTGGCTCTGGATGGCAGTGTGCGTCAGAAACTTTCACCGTTACCGTTGAGTCGGATAATTATGGCTGCCCTTGGGTTGCTGGCTTATATACCTTGTCGACGAATAGCTGGTACATTAGTAGCTCCGCGCTGAGCTATACCGGGCCGACGGTGCGTGGCACCGTTTGCCCGACCGTACCGGTCGATACCTATGATGTGTCGTGGGATGCCAACACGCTCAAGCACGAAAAGGTGCTGACGATTACCCCCACGGGGGGAACGGTGAGCACGACGTTAAAAACCTATCTGATGGAAAGCGGAACGCTGTGTGACAAAAGCAAGATGGATACCCGCGGCGCTGGCTGCCGGGTGATAGGAACCGGGGTCACCTTGAGCATACTGGGTTGCGATAACAGCGTGGTATCGACCGTGGCATTGGCTCATGCGTTAACGGATACCGAGCTGCACGATATCACCGTCTCGGTTAATACCAAAAATATTGGTACGGGAACGGTGAAATCGACCTGTAACTTTCAGTACATTCTCGAACAGCTGTAGCGGGCTGGTGGCGCGCAGTTTGCGAAGAATAATCAGATTTCGTTCTTGTGGAATTGCCCGGTGGCGGCCAGCGCCTTACCGGGCCTACGGAAAGTACATAATTTGATGATATTGCTGGTGTTGTAGGTCGGGTAAGGCGTCAGCCGCCACCCGACAAGAATACGGCGTCTTATCTCAACCTTGTGGAATTGCCCGGTGGCGGCCAGCGCCTTACCGGGCCTACGGAAAGTACATAACTTGATGATATTGGTGGTGTTGTAGGTCGGGTAAGGCGTCAGCCGCCACCCGACAAAAATACGGCGCCTTATCTCAACCTTGTGGAATTGCCCGGTGGCGGCCAGCGCCTTACCGGGCCTACGGAAAGTACATAACTTGATGATATTACTGGTGTTGTAGGTCGGGTAAGGCGTCAGCCGCCACCCGACAAGAATACAGCGCCTTATCTCAACCTTGTGGAATTGCCCGGTGCGGCCAGCGCCTTACCGGGACTACGGAAAGTACATAACTTGATGATATTGCTGGTGTTGTAGGTCGGGTAATGCGTCAGCCGCCACCCGACAAGAATACGGCGCCTTATCTCAATCTTGTGGAATTGCCCGGTGGCGGCTAGCGCCTTACCGGGACTACGGAAAGTACATAACTTGATGATATTGCTGGTGTTGTAGGTCGGGTAAGGCGTCAGCCGCCACCCGACAAAAATACGGCGCCTTATCTCAACCAGGTTTGTCATCAGTATCAGTTTTACACTTCCAGGTAGTTCAGAATCCCGTCAGCCGCCTTACGGCCTTCGGCAATCGCCGTCACCACCAGATCCGAACCGCGCACGATGTCGCCACCGGCGAAGATTTTCGGGTTGCTGGTCTGGAAGGCGTTATCGCTGCCTTCCGGCGCAATCACCCGACCCTGCGAATCCAGCTCGACGCTGTGTTTTGCCAGCCACTCCATGCTGTGCGGACGGAAACCAAACGCCATCACCACCGCATCAGCCGGAACGATGTGTTCAGAACCGGCGACGATCTCCGCGCGACGGCGGCCTTTCGCATCCGGTGCGCCCATCTCGGTACGCGCCATTTTCACGCCGCAGACTTTACCGTTGGCATTCACTTCCACGCCCAGCGGCTGAACGTTGAACTGGAACTCCACGCCCTCTTCACGCGCGTTTTTCACTTCGCGTTTCGAACCCGGCATGTTCTCTTCGTCACGGCGATAGGCGCAAATGACGTGAGAGGCATTCTGACGAACAGAGGTACGCACGCAGTCCATCGCGGTGTCGCCGCCGCCCAGTACCACCACGCGTTTGCCTTCCATGCTGACGTACGGTTCTTCGGCGGTTTCGCCAAAGCCCATCAACTGTTTGGTATTGGCAATCAGGAACGGCAGGGCGTCGAATACGCCGGAAGCGTCTTCGTTTTCCAGCCCGCCGCGCATGGATTGGTAAGTACCGACGCCGAGGAACACCGCGTCGTAGTCTTTCAGCAGGTCGTCGAGCTGTACGTCGCGGCCCACTTCGGTATTGAGTTTGAACTCAATCCCCATGCCGGTGAAGATTTCACGGCGGCGGGTCATCACCTCTTTCTCCAGCTTGAAGGCCGGGATACCGAAGGTCAGCAGGCCGCCGATCTCCGGATGACGATCGAACACCACCGCCTTCACGCCGTTACGGGTCAGCACATCGGCACACGCCAGGCCTGCCGGACCCGCGCCGATAATTGCCACGCGCTTGTCCGTCTGGCGCACGCCGGTCAGATCCGGACGCCAGCCCATCTCAAACGCTTTATCGTTGATATAGCGCTCAATGTTGCCGATGGTCACCGCGCCGAACTCGTCGTTCAGCGTACAGGAGCCTTCGCACAGGCGATCCTGCGGACACACGCGCCCGCAGACTTCCGGCAGGGTGTTGGTCTGATGCGACAGCTCGGCGGCTTCAAAAATACGCCCCTCGTTGGCCAGCTTCAGCCAGTTCGGGATGTAGTTATGCACCGGGCACTTCCATTCGCAGTACGGGTTGCCGCAAGACAGGCAGCGGTCCGCCTGCGCTTTGGCCTGGCCTTCGGAAAACGGCTCGTAGATCTCAACAAACTCGATCTTACGGATCTTCAGCGGTTTCTTCGGCGGATCAACGCGCTGCAGGTCGATAAATTGGTATACGTTCTGACTCATTGCTGCTACCCCTTACTGCGCCTGCACCCGCAGCTCGGCTGCGGAACGACTACGGTGACCCAACAGTGCTTTCACATCGCTGGACTTCGGTTTAACCAGCGCAAACTTCGCCGAGAATGCTGGCCAGTTAGCCAGAATCTCTTCGCCGCGCTGCGAACCGGTAAGCTGTACGTGCTCGGTGATCAGGCCACGCAGGTGCTCTTCGTGGATAGCCAGCGAGTCAACATCCAGCACTTCTACCAGTTCCGGGTTCACGCGTTTGCGGAATTCCCCGTCTTCGTCCAGTACGTAGGCGAACCCGCCCGTCATACCGGCGCCGAAGTTAACGCCCGTTTTGCCGAGAATGCAGACGATACCGCCGGTCATATATTCGCAGCCGTTGTCGCCGATACCTTCCACCACGGTGATCGCGCCTGAGTTACGCACCGCGAAGCGCTCGCCCGCCCGACCAGCCGCAAACAGACGACCGCCGGTTGCGCCATACAGGCAGGTATTACCGATGATGCTCGCTTTATGACTGAGGAATGCGGAACCTATTGGCGGACGAATCGCGATAAGGCCGCCCGCCATCCCTTTGCCGACATAGTCGTTGGCATCGCCGGTCAAATGCAGCTCCACGCCGCCCGCGTTCCACACGCCGAAGCTCTGACCTGCGGTACCGCTGAAGTGCGCTTTAATCGGGTCAGATGCCAGCCCCTGATCGCCGTGCGTCTGGGCGATATAGCCAGACAGCAAAGCGCCAACGGAACGGTCGGTATTGCGGATGTCGAACCAGAAGGTTTTGCTCTGGCGCTCGTCAACAAACGGTTTGGCCTGCTGGAGCAGCTGCGCGTTCAGCACGCCGTTATCGAACGGCGGGTTGTTTTCGGTGCAGTACAGCGCTTTGCCCGGATGCGGCTCTGCGGTCTCCAGCAGCTTGCCGAGATCCAGCTTCTGCTGCTTGGCGGTGAAGCCGTCCAGCTCTTTGAGCAGGTCGGTGCGGCCAATCAGATCCACCAGACGCTTCACGCCCAGCTGTGCCATCAGCTCACGGGTTTCGCGGGCGATAAATTCAAAGTAGTTGGTCACTTTGAACGGCAGGCCGTGATAGTGGTTCTTACGCAGCTTGTCATCCTGAGTTGCTACGCCAGTTGCGCAGTTGTTCAGGTGGCAGATACGCAGATATTTACAGCCCAGCGCCACCATTGGCCCGGTACCGAAGCCGAAGCTTTCCGCGCCAAGAATCGCCGCTTTAATAATATCGACGCCGGTTTTCAGACCGCCATCGACCTGCAGACGGATCTTGTGACGTAAGCCGTTAGCCACCAGCGCCTGCTGGGTTTCCACCAGGCCCAACTCCCACGGGCAGCCCGCATATTTCACCGAGGAGAGCGGGCTGGCGCCGGTACCGCCGTCGTAACCGGCGATGGTGATCAGATCCGCATAGGCTTTCGCCACGCCGGTGGCGATGGTGCCAACGCCCGGTTCGGAAACCAGCTTCACCGAGATCATCGCCTTCGGGTTGACCTGTTTCAGGTCGAAAATCAGCTGGGCTAAGTCCTCGATAGAGTAAATATCGTGGTGCGGCGGCGGGGAGATTAGCGTCACGCCCGGCACCGAATAGCGCAGTTTGGCGATGTACGGCGTGACTTTATCACCCGGCAACTGACCGCCTTCGCCCGGCTTCGCGCCCTGAGCGACCTTAATCTGAATCACGTCGGCGTTGACCAGATACGCCGGGGTGACGCCAAAGCGACCGGAAGCCACCTGCTTGATGCGCGATACTTTATTGGTGCCGTAGCGCGCCGGGTCTTCGCCGCCTTCGCCGGAGTTCGAGTTGCCGCCGATGCTGTTCATCGCTTCGGCCAGCGCTTCGTGTGCTTCCGGGCTTAATGCGCCGATAGACATGGCTGCGGTATCGAAGCGTTTAAACAATTCGCTTGCGGGTTCGACTTCGTTAATGCTTACCGCTTCATCGCCAGGCGTAATCGCCAGCAGGTCGCGCAGCGTGGCTGCCGGACGGTTGTTGACCAGCTCTGCATACTGTTGGTAATCGCTGTACTCGCCGCTCTGCACCGCCTGTTGCAGGGTGCGCACCACGTCCGGGTTGTAAGCGTGATATTCGCCGCCGTGGACGTATTTCAGCAAACCGCCCTGGCTGATAGGCTTACGCGCCAGCCAGGCATGTTTGGAGAGATTCAGCAGATCCTGCTGGAAGTCGGTAAAACCTGCGCCGCTGATGCGGCTGACCACGCCCTGGAAGCACAGCGCCACGACATCATCATGCAGACCAACGGCTTCAAACAGCTTCGAACAACGGTAAGAAGCAATGGTTGAGATGCCCATTTTGGACATGATTTTGTACAGGCCTTTATTGATGCCGTTACGGTAGTTCAGCATCACGGTCCGGTAGTCTTTGGCAATCGCCTGAGTGTCGATCAGCCGCCCCAGCGTTTCATACGCGAGATACGGATAAATGGCCGTCGCGCCAAAGCCGAGCAGGACGGCAAAATGGTGCGGGTCACGGGCGCTCGCCGTTTCGACGATAATGTTGGCGTCGCAACGCAGGCTCTGTTCTACCAACCGCGTTTGCACTGCGCCCACGGCCATCGGCGCGGGAACCGGCAAACGGTTCTTCGCGATGTTACGATCAGAGAGCACCAGCAGCACCGTGCCGTTACGCACCATCTGTTCAGCCTTATCGCACAATGCTTTGACGGTCTCTTCGAGCGTGGTTTCGGTCACGTCGAAGGTGATGTCCAGCCGGTCAGCGCGATAATGCTCCTCTTTCATGGTGGTGAGCTGGGTGAAATCGGAGTACAGCAGGATCGGCGATTTGAAGGTCAGACGGTGCGCCTGGCCTTCCGCTTCGCAGAAAACGTTCATCTCACGACCGATGCTGGTGGCCAGCGACATCACGTGCGCTTCACGCAGCGGGTCAATCGGCGGGTTGGTCACCTGCGCGAACTGCTGGCGGAAGTAGTCATAAATGATGCGCGGCTGGCTGGAGAGCACGGCAAACGGGGTATCATCCCCCATGGAACCGACCGCTTCCTGGCCGTTTTCACCGAGCACGCGGATCACGGAATCCAGCTCTTCGGCGCTGTAGTTAAACTGTTTCTGGTAGCTGGCGAGGGTATCGTCGTCCAGCTCGCGGCTGCCGACCCGATCGTCAGCCAGCTCTTCGAACGGCACCAGACGGCGCACGTTCTTCTCCATCCACTCTTTGTACGGATGGCGGCTTTTCAGATCGTTGTCGGTTTCGGCAGAGTGCAGAATGCGCCCGCTGCGGGTATCAATAACCATCAGTTCGCCAGGACCGACGCGGCCTTTTTCGACCACTTCATCCGGCTGATAATCCCAGATCCCGACTTCAGAGGCGCAGGTAATCAGCTTGTCTTTGGTGATGACATAGCGTGCCGGACGCAGACCGTTACGATCGAGGTTACAGGCGGCAAAGCGACCATCTGACATGACGATGCCCGCCGGGCCGTCCCACGGTTCCATGTGCATGGAGTTAAAGTCAAAGAACGCGCGCAGCTCCGGATCCATATCCGGGTTGTTCTGCCAGGCAGGCGGCACCAGTAAGCGCATGGCGCGGATGATGTCCATCCCGCCCGCCAGCAGCAGCTCCAGCATGTTATCCATCGAGCTGGAGTCGGAGCCGGTTTCGTTAACGAACGGCGCGGCGTCATGCAGATCCGGAATTAATGGCGTCTGGAATTTATAGGTACGGGCGCGCGCCCACTGGCGGTTACCGGTGATGGTGTTGATTTCGCCGTTGTGCGCCAGGTAGCGGAACGGCTGCGCCAGCGGCCAGCGCGGCACGGTGTTGGTGGAAAAGCGTTGGTGGAACAGGCAGATGGCCGACTCCAGGCGCAGGTCCGCGAGGTCCAGGTAAAAGCGCGGCAGATCCGCCGGCATACACAGACCTTTATAGATATTGACCAGATTGGACAAGCTACAAACGTAGAAGTCTTTATCGTCCTGCAGGCGTTTTTCGATACGACGGCGGGCGATAAACAGACGACGCTCCATATCGCGTGGGCGCCAGCCCGCAGGGGCGTTAACAAAAATTTGCTCAATACGAGGCAGGGAGGAGAGGGCGATTTCACCGAGAACACCTTCGTTGGTCGGCACGTCGCGCCAGCCTACGATCGACAGGGTCTCCTGCTGTAATTCTTCTTCAACAATGCGACGAGAGGCTGCCGCCAGTTCAGCGTCTTTATTTAAAAAGATCATGCCGACGGCGTAATTTTTGGCTAAACGCCAGCCGCGCTCTTGCGCCACGATGCGAAAAAAGCGATCCGGTTTTTGTAACAGCAGACCGCACCCATCGCCGGTTTTACCATCGGCAAGAATGGCGCCACGGTGCTGCATACGGGCCAGCGCGTGTATGGCGGTACGCACTACCTTGTGGCTAGGTTCGCCTTCTATGTGGGCGATCAGGCCGAAACCACAGTTATCCCTCTCAAGGGATTTATCGTACAACATATGAGTGAACCTCCCCAGGCTCTGCGGGATTCCCATCTGAACCGTTGCGCACGGGCACACCAAGAGCATGGCGACGGGGTTGGCGTGTTATACGCTTACCTCGCATTCGCCCTCTTTATCCTTTTCGCATAGGTCAAACAAGTTTGAGGACTTGCTTCAGAGGGAATCTCAATTACTGCATAAATATGATGAGCAGACTGCTCATCCAGAAAGCTTCCAGCGGATTTCCACGTTATCGGGAATCAACACACAGGTCAAATGGCAATCTTATTTATGCAAAAATGTGCTATGGGGCGATTAACTTTATGAAAATGTTGAAATAAAAGGAGTTTTTACATTGGTTTAACGTAGGGGAAGCGCCAGGGAAGTGTGATCTGTCTCACTGTCAGAAAGGCTGTATATCTCTCGTCCTGCCTTTGTTTATCGAGATGCTTGGCATTTTATGCTGGTTTTTAGAGTTTTGGCGTCTTAAAGATACTGTTTTTATGCAAAGAGTATAAGAAGATAAAAAAAACAGTCGAATATAAGGAAAAGTAATTACGTTTCGAGTGAATGAAATTTCGATTATTTTGATTTGTTATGCAATAAATAAAGGCTCGCCAGGGCGATTGATCCAGGTCATCGCCGACTGGGGCTAAAAATGGCAGGCTTTGGCCTCTTTTCAAGGCGCGGTCTACCAGATTATGCAGTTACAGAAATTAGTCAATATGTTTGGTGGGGATCTTTCTCGCCGTTATGGGCAAAAAGTTCATAAACTCACGCTGCACGGCGGGTTTAGCTGTCCAAATCGCGATGGCACCATCGGACGTGGCGGATGTACTTTCTGTAACGTCGCTTCGTTTGCCGATGAAGCGCAGCAGCACCATTCTATTGCCGAGCAGCTTGCGCATCAGGCGCATCTGGTCAATCGCGCGAAACGCTATCTGGCCTATTTCCAGGCCTATACCAGCACCTTCGCCGAAGTGCAGGTGCTGCGTTCGATGTATCAACAGGCGGTCAGTCAGGCCAGTATCGTCGGGTTGTGCGTTGGGACGCGCCCCGACTGCGTGCCGGATGCGGTGCTTGACCTGCTGTGCGAGTATAAAGATCTGGGTTATGAAGTTTGGCTGGAGCTGGGTCTGCAAACCGCGCATGACAAAACCTTGCATCGTATTAACCGTGGTCATGATTTCGCCTGCTATCAAAACACCACGCGGCTGGCGCGCGAACGTGGACTGAAAGTGTGCTCACATCTGATCGTCGGTCTGCCGGGAGAAGGGCTGGCAGAATGTCTGCAAACCATGGAACGTGTGGTGGAGACGGGGGTCGACGGTATTAAACTGCATCCGCTGCATATTGTGAAAGGCAGTACGATGGCGAAAGCCTGGGAAGCCGGGCGGCTGAACGGAATTGAGCTGGACGACTACACGGTGACCGCCGGCGAGATGATCCGCCATACGCCGCCGGAGGTGATTTACCATCGAATTTCCGCCAGCGCGCGTCGCCCAACGCTGCTGGCGCCGCTCTGGTGCGAAAACCGCTGGACCGGGATGGTTGAACTGGATAAGTACCTTAACGAGCACGGCGTGCAAGGCTCTGCACTGGGTACGCCGTGGGTGCAGCCGGAGAACTAGTATGTAGGCCTGATGGCGGCTTTGCCTTATCAGGCCTACGATGAACTTATCCGGCCTACCGCCTGGCCGGTCATTTCACCGATAACCTCCGCATTTCTTGCACAATCTTCAACGTCAGGCCGAGAATTGAGTATTATTGTGCCAAGTTGTCGTGAAGGAACCCCCTATGAAGCAAATCCGTATGCTGGCGCAATACTATGTCGATCTGATGATGAAGTTGGGTCTGGTGCGCTTTTCGCTGCTATTGGCGCTGGCTCTGGTCGTGTTGGCAATTGTGGTGCAGATGGCTGTCACCATGGTGCTGCATGGCCGGGTAGAAAGTATTGATGTTATCCGTTCTATCTTTTTTGGTCTGTTAATTACGCCCTGGGCCGTCTACTTCTTGTCAGTAGTGGTGGAGCAACTGGAGGAGTCCCGACAGCGCCTGTCACGGCTGGTGCAAAAGCTGGAAGAGATGCGCGAGCGCGATCTCAAGCTCAATGTGCAGTTGAAAGATAATATTGCCCAGCTCAATCAGGAAATTGTTGAACGCGAGAAAGCAGAAGCAGAGCGCCAGGAAACGTTCGAGCAGCTGAAGGTCGAAATCAATGAGCGCGAAGAAGCGCAGATCCAACTGGAGCAACAGTCTTCCTTTTTACGCTCTTTCCTTGATGCCTCTCCGGACCTGGTTTTTTATCGTAATGAAGATAAAGAATTTTCCGGCTGTAACCGCGCCATGGAGCTGCTGACCGGCAAGAGCGAAAAGCAGTTGGTGAATTTAAAACCGGCTGACGTTTACTCCCCTGAGGCGGCTGAAAAGGTGATTGAGACCGACGAGAAGGTATTCCGTCATAACGTCTCTCTCACCTATGAACAATGGCTCGACTACCCGGACGGGCGCAAAGCCTGCTTTGAAATTCGCAAAGTGCCTTACTACGACCGCGTGGGTAAACGACATGGCCTGATGGGTTTTGGACGCGATATTACCGAGCGTAAGCGTTATCAGGACGCGCTGGAGCGCGCCAGCCGTGATAAGACCACGTTTATTTCCACCATCAGCCACGAGCTGCGTACCCCGCTGAACGGCATTGTTGGCTTAAGCCGGATCCTGCTGGATACGGATCTGACCGCCGAGCAGGAAAAATACCTGAAAACAATCCACGTCTCCGCCGTGACGTTGGGTAATATTTTTAACGATATCATCGACATGGATAAGATGGAGCGGCGTAAAGTCCAGCTCGATAACCAGCCTGTTGATTTCACCAGCTTTATGGCGGATCTGGAAAACCTCTCCGGCCTGCAGGCGCAGCAAAAAGGGCTGCGTTTTGTGCTTGAGCCGACGCTACCGCTACCGCATAAAGTGATCACCGACGGCACGCGTCTGCGCCAGATTCTGTGGAATCTGATCAGCAATGCGGTGAAGTTTACCCCGCAGGGACAGGTGACCGTCCGGGCGCGCTATGACCAGGGGAATATGCTGCATTTCGAGGTTGAAGACTCCGGGATCGGTATTCCGCAGGATGAGCAGGATAAAATCTTCGCCATGTATTATCAGGTGAAGGACAGCAACGGCGGCAAACCGGCAACGGGAACCGGGATTGGTCTGGCCGTATCGAAGCGTCTGGCGAAAAACATGGGCGGCGATATTACGGTTTCCAGCCAGGCTGGCAAAGGCTCCATTTTTACGCTGACCGTGCATGCGCCTGCGGTAGCGGAAGAGATTGAAGATGCTTTTGAAGAAGACGACATGCCGCTGCCCGCTCTCAATGTGTTGCTGGTGGAAGACATTGAGCTGAACGTGATTGTCGCGCGTTCGGTGCTGGAAAAACTGGGCAACAGCGTGGATGTCGCCATGACCGGGAAAGCCGCGCTGGACATGTTCCAGCCGGGTGAATATGACCTGGTGTTGCTGGATATTCAGCTACCGGATATGACCGGGCTGGATATTTCGCGCGAGCTGACGCAAAAATACGCCCGTGAGGACCTGCCGCCGCTGGTCGCGCTTACCGCCAACGTGCTGAAAGATAAAAAAGAGTATCTGGACGCGGGAATGGATGACGTGCTGAGTAAGCCGCTGTCGGTTCCGGCGTTAACCGCCATGATCAAAAAATACTGGGATACCCGAAACAAAGAGGAGAGCACTGTGACATCTGAAGAGAGCAGTAAATCGCAAGCGCTGTTAGATATTCCTATGTTGGAACAATACCTCGAGCTGGTGGGACCGAAGTTAATTACCGACGGGCTGGCGGTGTTTGAGAAGATGATGCCGGGATATTTAAGCGTGCTGGAGTCCAATCTGACCGCTCGTGATAAAAAAGGCGTGGTTGAGGAAGGCCATAAGATTAAAGGCGCGGCAGGTTCGGTGGGATTGCGCCATCTGCAACAGTTAGGCCAGCAAATCCAGTCTCCGGATCTTCCTGCCTGGGAAGATAACGTTGCTGAATGGATTGAAGAGATGAAGCAGGAGTGGCAGCACGACGTGGCGGTACTAAAAGCCTGGGTGGCGAGCGTGGAAAAAAAATGACCCCGGCTTGACCGGGGTGCGCGAATACTGCGCCAACACCAGGGAAATCGTGGCTGCGCCGTAAATTATTGTCATTGTGTACAAAGGCGCAGCCCTATTTTTCAGGCCGCACGCAGTTAAGATAGCAAATCTTAAATAATTTGTTACATGAATCAGTTAAATGTGTGAAGCGTAGCATTTAAATCATAATAACTAATATGTTTCAGCCAGTTGAGAAAGGAGTGTCACGATGAAAAAAGTGGGAGTAGTGCTCAGCGGATGCGGTGTGTATGACGGTGCGGAGATCCATGAAACTGTTCTCACGCTGCTGGCCATTGCCCGCAACGGCGCTCAGGCCGTCTGCTTCGCGCCGGACAAACAACAGGCGGATGTGATTAATCATCTGACCGGCGAGCCGATGCCGGAAACGCGCAATGTCCTGATTGAAGCCGCTCGTATCACACGCGGCGAGATTCGCCCACTTGCTCAGGCAGTCTCAACGGAACTGGACGCGTTGATCGTGCCGGGCGGGTTTGGCGCCGCCAAAAACCTGAGTAATTTCGCCAGTCAGGGCAGCGAATGCCGGGTTGACGGCGATTTAGCCGCATTGGCAGTCGCTATGCATCAGATGGGTAAGCCGCTGGGATTTATGTGCATTGCGCCCGCCATGTTACCCAAAATATTTGATTTTCCGCTGCGTCTGACTATCGGCACGGATATCGATACGGCCGAGGTGCTGGAGGAGATGGGCGCTGAACATGTGCCTTGCCCGGTTGATGATATTGTCGTCGATGAAGACAACAAAATCGTCACCACGCCCGCCTATATGCTGGCGCAGGACATCGCGCAGGCCGCGAGCGGCATCGATAAACTGGTCTCGCGTGTGCTGGTGCTGGCTGAATGAGAAAAGGCGTTGCCGCCTTTCTGCGGCGCATCTTTCTACGGGCGGTCATCGTCCTCGCCGTATTCTGGGGCGGGGGCATCGCCCTTTTCAGCGTGATGCCGGTGCCGTTCTCTGCGGTGATGGTCGAGCGACAGCTGGGCGCATGGTTGTCCGGTGATTTCGGTTATGTGGCGCATTCGGACTGGGTGAGTATGGATGCGATCTCACCGTGGATGGGACTGGCGGTGATTGCCGCCGAGGACCAGAAGTTTCCCGACCACTGGGGATTTGATGTCTCTGCCATCGAGAAAGCGCTGGCGCATAATGAACGCAATGAAAACCGTATTCGCGGGGCGTCAACGTTATCGCAGCAGACGGCAAAAAACCTCTTTCTGTGGGATGGGCGTAGCTGGGTGCGTAAAGGCCTCGAAGCCGGGCTCACGCTGGGTATGGAAACGGTATGGAGCAAGAAACGTATTCTGACCGTCTACCTGAATATCGCTGAGTTTGGCGATGGCGTCTTCGGCGTGGAGGCGGCGGCGCAACGCTATTTTCATAAACCTGCCAGCCGCTTGAGTCCGTCTGAAGCGGCCTTGCTGGCGGCGGTATTGCCTAATCCTTTGCGTTTTAAGGCGAATGCGCCTTCTGGTTATGTGCGCAGCCGCCAGGCGTGGATCATGCGCCAAATGCGCCAGTTAGGCGGTGAGTCGTTTATGCGGGAAAATAAGCTGTATTAGCGGAGTTATTGCCGGATGCGGCGTAAACGCCTTATCCGGCCTACTGACTACGTTCTGTGTACTCGACTAATCTTCATCGAACCCTGAATTAAACAGGGCAATCACCGCGGCCAGGGCTTCAACCTCTTGTGGACCTGTGGCTTCAACTTCTATCTGACGCCCCTTGGCTGAATCCAGCATCAGCAGCGCGATAACGCTGTTTGCCTCGGCTTCCGTTCCTTCATCATTGCGCAGCAAAACTTCTGCTTCGAAACCCTGCATCAACTCAAACAGTTTCATTGCTGGCCGGGCATGCATGCCCAGCTTATTTGTGATTTCAACGGTTTGCTTCACGGTCATGATTTACGTTTTTCCAGCGTACGATGGCGTGACTGTACGTTTTTACCGCGTGAGCGGAAGTAGTCTGCCAGCTGCTCTGCAATATACACCGAACGGTGTTTCCCGCCGGTACAGCCGATGGCTACGGTGAGGTAGCTGCGGTTGTTGGTCTCCAGCATGGGTAACCATAGCTCAAGATAGCTGCGGGTCTGGTAGATAAAATTGTGTACTTCTGTGTGCCTGTCGAGGAAGGCGGCGACGGGGCGGTCGAGTCCGGTCATCGGGCGCAGCTTCGGATCCCAGTGCGGGTTAGGCAGGAAGCGCACGTCAAAGACGTAATCCGCGTCAATCGGGATGCCGTGTTTGAAGCCAAAGGATTCGAATACCATCGTTAATTCACGTTCACGTTTGCCCAGCAGTCGGGTACGCAACATTTCCGCCAGTTCGTGCACGGACATTTCGGAGGTATCGACGATCAGGTCAGCGCGGGAGCGCAGCGGCTCCAGCAAATCGCTTTCTTTATCGATAGCGCTTTCCAGCGACAAATTCTTGCTGGAGAGGGGGTGTAAACGACGCGTGTCGCTGTAGCGGCGAATCAGCGTGTTACGATCGGCATCAAGGAACAGCAACTGCGGTGAGAAGCCTTCAGGCAGATTGTTCATGGCCTGCTCGAAAATCTCCGGGGATTCCGGCATGTTACGCACATCAATGCTGACGGCCGCAGAAATCTGGCGATCGGCCAGTGTACGAGCCAGATCGGGCAACAGCACTACGGGAAGGTTATCCACGCAGTAAAAACCCATATCTTCCAGCGCACGCAGGGCGACAGATTTGCCTGACCCCGAACGACCGCTGACGATCATCAGTACCATGTACTGTTTCTCCTCACAACGACAAAAAAGGATGCCATTGGGTTGTTATGCTTCATCCTGTCCACCTTCGGTGTCCGTGATGATTTGATACAACTCCTGGTCACTCTGTGCGGCGCGCAGGCGACGGCAGATGGTTTTATCTGCCAGACGTTTGGCGACCAGCGACAATGTATGCAAATGCGTCTTGGTTTGGTCTGCCGGAACCAGCAGGGCGAAAAGCAGATCGACGGGCTGATTATCAATGGCGTCGAAAGCGATGGGGGTTTCGAGTTGCACAAATACGCCAACCGCACGCATCGTGTCTTCTTCCAGCTTGCCGTGCGGGATGGCGATACCATTACCGATGCCGGTACTGCCCATTTTTTCACGCGTCAGAATGGCTTCAAACACCACCTGAGAAGGCAGGCTGAGCTGTTTTGCCGCCAGTTCACTGATGATTTCCAGTGCGCGTTTCTTGCTTTGGCAGTGAACGGCCGCGCGCGTACATTCCTGGTTAAGAACATTGCTCAGTTGTAGAGTCGTATCGTTATTAGTCATAATTTCACCTAAGCGCTAACCGTACAAATGGCCCGTTGTGCTGCACAACAGGCCGTCCTGCACCCGCTAACTGCCCGGACAAGTTAGTGCTGTTTCAGTTTATCTTTATGTTTTGTTAACTGCCGAGCCAGTTTATCAATTAAACCGTCAATGGCGGCGTACATATCCTGACCTTCCGCGCTGGCATGAATCTCGCCACCGTTCACATGCAGTGTTGCATCCGAGATATGTGTAACCTTCTCCACTTTCAACACAATATAGACCTGATTAATCCGGTCGAAATATTGCTCGAGCTTGGCGAATTTTGTATTAACAAAATCGCGCAGGGCTTCCGTGATTTCGACGTTGTTTCCAGTGATGTTGAGCTGCATAGTGTCTTCCTTATCGGTTGGGTCAGACCAGCTGTTTGCGCTGGTTAGACGGCGGAATGGATAAAGACTCTCGGTACTTCGCAACGGTGCGGCGCGCCACCATGATACCCTGTTCTGAAAGCATAGAGGTTAACTTGCTGTCACTCAGCGGTTTCGCGGGGTTCTCCGCAGCAATTAATTTCTTCACCAGCGCGCGGATCGCCGTGGATGAGGCTTCGCCCCCGCCTTCGGTGTTAACGTGGCTGGAAAAGAAATACTTCAGTTCAAAAATGCCGCGTGGACTGTGCAGATACTTTTGCGTGGTCACTCGGGAAATGGTCGATTCGTGCATTTCGACGGCCTGGGCGATATCCGCCAGCACCATCGGTTTCATAAACTCTTCGCCTTGCTCAAAGAAGGCTTGCTGCTGTTCAACGATACAGCGACTGACGCGCAGCAGCGTATCATTGCGACTTTCCAGACTTTTAATCAGCCACTTCGCATCCTGCAGGTTGCTGCGAATGAACTGGCTGTCAGCATCGTTGCGCGCGCTATTGCACATGGCGGCGTAATGCTGGTTAATCTGCAGGCGTGGAATGCTGTCGCCATTGAGTTCAACCACCCAGCGATCGTTATGCTTACGCACCAGTACATCCGGAATAACGTATTCCGGCTCGCCGGTCTGGATCGACTGTCCGGGACGGGGATCGAGCGACTGGATCAGGTTGACGGCTTCTTTCAGCACCTCTTCTTTCAGTCGGGTCACGCGCATCAGCGTGCGGAAGTCATGGTTGGCTAACAGATCGAGATGATCGCTGATGATCAGGCGCGCTTCTTCCAGCCACGGCGTGGACTTATCAAACTGTGAAAGTTGGATCAGCAGGCAGTCACGCAGATCTTTGGCCGCCACGCCCACGGGATCAAAGCGCTGAACGCGTTTAAGCACGGCTTCGATTTCATCCATACCGACGTCGTCATCGCCCATGCTTTCGAGAATATCGTCCAGGGTCACGGTGAGATAACCGGTTTCGTCTACCGCATCAACAATCGATGTCGCGATGGCGCGATCGGTATCCGAGAACGGGGTTAGCTCCACTTGCCACATCAGGTAATCCTGCAGCGATTGCGTGGTCTCACCCTGATAAACAGGCAGCTCGTCGTCGATGTAATCCCCGCTGGTGCCAGAAGGCGTACCGGCGGTATAGATTTCATCCCAACTGGCGTCAAGCGGCAGCTCCTCTGGCATCTCTTTTTGTTCGAGCGCATCTGCGGTATCGAGGGCTTCGCTGTCCTGTTTTTCCTGGGTGTCTATTTCGTCGTGAAGATCGGTTTGCTCGAGCAGTGGGTTACTTTCCAGCGCTTGCTGAAGTTCTTGCTGAAGTTCCAGCGTGGACAACTGCAACAGACGGATAGCCTGTTGTAGCTGAGGCGTCATCGCCAGTTGTTGGCTAAGCCTGAGTTGCAAACCTTGCTTCATGTTCAGAGTGGTTTTCTCCTGCGGTGACGTGAAGTCTTCTACCCTATCAGAGTCTGAAGTCTTCCCCAAGGTATACGCGCTTAACGTGCTCATCCTGCAGTATTTCTGTCGGCGTGCCGTGCGCGATCAGGTGTCCCTGGCTCACGATATAGGCGCGCTCACAAACTGCCAGCGTTTCGCGGACGTTATGGTCGGTAATCAGCACCCCAAGTCCGCTGTCGCGCAGGTGTTCAATGATCCGTTTGATATCGATAACGGAAATCGGGTCAACACCGGCAAACGGTTCATCCAGCAGGATAAATTTCGGATTCGCGGCCAGTGCGCGGGCGATTTCCACGCGGCGTCGTTCACCACCGGAGAGGGATTGCCCCATGCTGTCACGCAGATGTTCGATATGGAATTCTTCCATCAGCTCATTGGCGCGATCTTCCCGCTGCTCGTTGGTGAGATCGTCACGAATTTGCAGTACCGCCATCAGGTTATCAAACACGCTCAGGCGACGGAAAATGGACGCTTCCTGCGGCAGGTAGCCGATGCCGCGGCGCGCGCGCGCATGAAGAGGCAGCAGACTGATATCTTCGTCATCAATGATAATGTTGCCCGCATCGCGCGGGACAATGCCGACCACCATGTAAAAGGTCGTTGTCTTGCCCGCACCGTTAGGACCGAGCAGACCGACGATCTCCCCGGAGTTGACGGTCAGACTGACGTCTTCCACCACACGGCGGCCCTTATAGGCCTTTGCAAGGTTCTTTGCAGTTAATGTTGCCATAACGAATCAGTTACCTTTTTTCTCTGCCGGAGCCTTGTTTTTGTCCTGCAACTGCGACGGAACCAGAACGGTAGTGACGCGTTTGCCTTTATCGCTGAAGGCCTGCATTTTCTGCTCTTTTACCAGATAGGTGATCTTATCGCCTGTGATATTGCTATCAAGCTGTTCCAGATAAGCCTTACCGGTGAGAACGACGAAGTCTTTCGCCAGTTCATAGTGCATCTGTGAGGCGCGGCCTTTCACCGGTTTACCGTTGTCCTGCATCTGGTAAAACGTCGCCGGATTGCCATAACCATCAATCACTTCTTTGCCGTCTTCACCGCCCGGGCGGGTCACGACCACTTTATCGGCGTTAATTTTGATGGTGCCCTGGGTCACCACCACATTACCGGTAAACGTCACCACGTTGCCCTGCATATCCAGGGACTGCTGGTCCGACTCAATGTGAATCGGCTGCTCGGTATCACCAGTGACGGCGAATGCCGGAATGCTGGCGGCCAGAAGTGAGCTGGCAAGCACAAGATTAAGGCTGAGTTTGTTTGTTTTGGATTTCATATGAGGTTCTAACCTTTTCAATCAGCTCGGCGTTCTTGCTGCGTAAGTTGCCGCGCATCTTCAGTCCGCTGGAGTTAAATGTTGTGCCATATAACGTGACCAGATCATCGGAAGTGACGTCTTGTGTCACCAGGTTAATCTGCGCGTTATCGGTCGTAATTCTGCGTAGTTGAGAGTCGGGCACCAGGGCATTCACCTCAACATGGCCGTACAGATACAGCATCCGATCGTTGGTCAATTTGGCTTTATCCGCTTTGATTGACCAGGTCGGTACTTTATCCTTATCAAACGTGGTTAATACCGGTTGAGTAAACCACGAAACCGCTTGTTCCGAATAATATTCAACGTTTTGCGCGATCAAGTGATAGCTCAGTGCGCCTTCCGGACTATACACGACGGTATCAGTATGTTCGCTCTTATAGGTTGGCTCGTTGTTATTTACGACGACCTGCGTGGTCTCGTCTTTGTCTGCCAGATTAATACCAATCATCACAAGGACAGCCAGCGACAGTAGAATGATAACCCAACGTCTGGTTTTGCTCATATCGATTGCCCTTTGGCCTCGTCCAGTTTGCCCTGCGCCAGGAGTAATAAATCGCAGACTTCACGCACCGCGCCGCGTCCCCCGTCAATGCGGGTGACATAATCGGCCCGCGGGATCAGCAAAGGGTGGGCATCAGCCACCGCCACGCTTAATCCCACTTGCGCCATCACCGGCCAGTCGATCAGGTCGTCGCCAACGTATGCGACATTTTCAGGTGCGATCGCCAGTTTGCTAAGGAGATCGTTAAAGGCGACCAGTTTGTCTGACTGCCCCTGATACAAATGCGTGATCCCCAACGTGGCGCAGCGATCTTCTACAAGTTTAGCCTTTCGTCCGGTAATAATGGCAACCTCGATACCGGAAGTGAGCGCACAGCGAATTCCGTAACCATCGCGGACGTTAAATGCCTTCAGCTCTTCACCGTTGTTGCCCATATAAATCAGACCATCAGACAGTACGCCATCCACATCCAGGAGCAGCAAACGGATGTTCTCTGCCCGGGTGATAACGTCAGCGCTGACGGGTCCATAACAGGTCGCAAGCGACGCACCTGCTTTACTCATTTTCTTTATCCTTGAGTTTCTTACACTACACCTGCACGCAGCAGATCATGCATATGTAACACACCGAGTAACAGGTCGCCATCAGCAACCATTACCGAGGTGATATGGCGGGACTGCATTAAGTTCAGAGCATCAACGGCAAGAATGCCCGGACGCACGCGAATGCCGCCAGGGGTCATCACATCGGCAATGCCCAACTGGCGCACATCGACGCCCATATCGAAGACGCGACGTAAATCGCCGTCCGTGAAAATACCGTCAATCTTCATTGCATCATCGCAAATGACGGTCATGCCGAGATTTTTACGTGTGATCTCAAGTAAGGCGTCGCGCAGGCTGGCGCTTTTATTCACATGCGGGATCTCATCGCCCGTATGCATAATATCGTTAACGCGCAGCAAAAGCTTACGGCCCAGCGCGCCACCCGGATGCGATAACGCAAAATCTTCCGCGGTAAAGCCGCGCGCTTTTAATAACGCCACGGCAAGGGCATCGCCCATCACCAGCGTTGCGGTCGTGCTGCTGGTCGGCGCCAGGCCTAACGGGCAAGCTTCCTTGGGCACTTTAACACACAGATGCACATCTGCCGCACGCGCCATGCTGCTTTCCGGACGACCGGTCATACAGATAAGCGGGACATGAAGACGTTTTAACACCGGAATTAACGCCGCTATCTCATTGGATTCGCCGGAGTTAGAAATGGCGATCACCACGTCCTGCGGCGAGACCATGCCCAGATCGCCATGCGCGGCTTCGCCCGGGTGTACGAAAAATGAGGGGGTGCCGGTGCTGGCAAATGTGGCCGCCATTTTCCGCCCGATATGCCCGGATTTCCCCATCCCCATCACCACAACTTTTCCCGGGCAGCTGAATATTTTTTCACAGGCGAGGGTAAAGTTTTGATTGATGTACTGATCAAGCTCCGCCAGGCCTTCACGTTCAATTGCCAGGACTTCCTTGCCTGCTTGCTGAAAGTCAAAACCCGGTTGCAACTCTAAGTGCGACATAATGCGTTTCCAGTTATCCAACGAGAAGTGGCGATAACCAATACAGCATCGCCAGCCATATGATAAAACCGCCGGTCAGCAGCGCGCCCGCGCCGCGACCAATCTGGCGCGGTCGGCGCCAGCAGAGTAGTGCAAAAATCACGCTTACCAGCAGCATGACGCTATAGTCACGGGTGAAGGCCATTGGGTTGACTTCGCCCGGCGTAATCAGCGCCGGTAGCCCGAGAACGATAACAATATTAAAAATATTCGCGCCGATGATGTTGCCAACGGCAATATCGTTCTCACCTTTACGCAGACCCGCAATCGCCGTGGCCAGCTCCGGCAGGCTGGTACCAATGGCGACCACCGTCAGCCCGATGGTGAGTTCGCTCATGGCGAAGTAGTTCGCCAGTACGGTGGCGTTATCTACTACCATCCGTGTTGCCATTGGCATAATGATCAGCGCAATGCCCAACCACAAAAAGGCGACGGGTAATCCGCCTTCGCGCGGAAGCTCCGCGACCTGCTCCTGGGTCAGGGTGTCATTGCCTTGTCGTTCTGCCAGACGGGCGATTTTAACAATGAATAGCAGCCATAGCACGGCCAGAAGCAGAAGAAAGAAACCGTCGCTACGGCTCAGCTGCCCGTCATACAGCACGGATGCGGCTAAAATACTTACCAGCAACATTAGCGGCAATTCACGACGCAGAACATCAGAATGCACGGTAAAAGGATGAATCAGCGCCGACAGACCTAGAATAAGCAGAATGTTGGTAATGTTGGAGCCGATGGCGGTGCCGACGGCCAGATTGAGTTGGCCATTTATCGATGCGGCAACGGAGACAATAATCTCGGGTAGCGACGTCCCCATGCTGACCACGGTCATCCCAATAATGATGGGGGGGATACCAAACGTTCGACATAAAATGGATGCGGCAAATACCAGACGGTCGGCACCGTAGACCACCAGAAGTAAACCAATTATTAACAGCGCCGTCGCTAAAAGCATCTAAAGTCCTTTCTTCAGGTATACTCGCCGGTCCACTTGAAGGATCTTCTGGAAGCCGTAACGAATCTTAATTTTGACTTTATGCGGCTAAAAAGTAAAACAAATGCCAGCTTTCGCTAACCAGGACAGGCAATAATCTGTAAATATGTTGGGTTGAGGGCTAAATTGAGCGCCGAACTCTTCGAACAACGAGGCAATAGTAAAGGATGAATCAATGGGTCAGTCTGTGGCGAATCTAGTCGATATGCGCGATGTCAGCTTTTCCCGAGGCGACCGCTGCATCTTTGATAATATTTCCCTGACGGTGCCGCGCGGTAAGGTGACGGCGATCATGGGGCCATCAGGCATCGGCAAAACGACGCTGTTGCGTCTGATTGGCGGACAGATCTCCCCGGATAAGGGCGAGATCCTGTTTGACGGCGAGAACGTTCCGGCCATGTCCCGTTCGCGTTTATTTACCGTGCGTAAACGCATGAGTATGCTGTTTCAGTCTGGTGCGTTGTTTACCGACATGAACGTATTTGACAACGTCGCTTATCCTCTGCGCGAGCATACGACGTTGCCTGCGCCGCTGCTGAAGAGCACGGTGATGATGAAGCTCGAGGCCGTCGGTCTGCGGGGGGCTGCAAAATTAATGCCTTCTGAATTATCCGGCGGGATGGCCAGGCGTGCCGCGTTAGCGCGCGCCATCGCGCTGGAGCCTGACCTCATTATGTTTGATGAACCGTTCGTTGGCCAGGATCCCATTACCATGGGCGTGCTGGTGAAGCTGATTTCGGAACTGAACAGCGCGCTGGGCGTCACCTGTGTGGTGGTATCCCATGATGTGCCTGAGGTGCTGAGTATTGCGGATTACGCCTATATCATGGCGGATAAAAAAATAGTGGCCTACGGCAGCGCTCAGGCGCTACAAGAAAACGCCGACCCGCGCGTACGTCAGTTCCTTGACGGTATTGCCGATGGGCCGGTTCCGTTCCGTTACCCGGCGGGTGACTACCACATCGATTTACTCAAAACAGGGAGTTAAGCCACCCATGTTGTTAAATGCGCTGGCATCACTCGGACATCGGGGGATCAAAACCCTCAGGACGTTCGGGCGAGCCGGATTAATGTTGTTCAATGCGCTAGTCGGCAAGCCGGAGTTTCGCAAACATGCGCCGCTGCTGATACGCCAGCTCTATAATGTTGGTGTCTTATCGATGCTGATCATTATTGTTTCTGGCGTGTTCATCGGTATGGTGCTGGGGTTGCAGGGATACCTGGTTCTGACGACCTACAGCGCGGAAACCAGCCTTGGCATGCTGGTGGCGCTGTCATTGTTACGTGAGCTGGGGCCGGTTGTTGCCGCGCTGCTGTTTGCCGGGCGCGCCGGATCGGCCTTAACCGCAGAGATTGGCCTGATGCGGGCGACCGAACAGCTCTCCAGTCTGGAAATGATGGCCGTCGATCCGCTGCGCCGGGTGATCTCCCCGCGTTTTTGGGCCGGTGTCATTTCCTTGCCGCTGTTGACGATTATTTTTGTCGCGGTGGGGATCTGGGGCGGTTCGCTGGTTGGCGTAAGCTGGAAAGGTATTGATGCGGGCTTTTTCTGGTCGGCGATGCAAAATGCCGTCGACTGGCGTCTGGACCTGGTCAACTGTCTGATTAAGAGCGTGGTGTTCGCCATTACGGTCACCTGGATTGCATTGTTCAACGGTTATGATGCGATCCCGACCTCTGCCGGGATTAGCCGGGCAACGACACGCACCGTTGTGCACGCCTCTCTTGCCGTTTTGGGGCTGGATTTTGTGCTGACCGCACTGATGTTTGGGAATTGAGTTCATGCAAACGAAAAAAAATGAAATTTGGGTCGGGTTATTCCTGCTGATTGCGCTGCTGGCTGCGCTGTTTGTCTGCCTGAAGGCAGCGAACGTCACCTCGATGCGTACTGAACCGACTTATACGATTTATGCGACCTTTGATAATATCGGCGGCCTGAAAGAGCGCTCTCCGGTGCGGATTGGCGGGGTGGTGGTTGGACGCGTAGCGGATATCTCGCTGGATCCGAAAACGTACCTGCCGCGCGTGACGTTGGAAATCGAATCGCGTTTTAACCATATTCCTGACACCAGCTCCCTGAGCATCCGTACCTCCGGCCTGCTGGGCGAGCAGTATCTGGCATTAAACGTCGGTTTTGAAGATCCTGAGCTGGGAACGTCTATCCTCAAAGATGGCGGGACGATTCAGGACACGAAATCCGCGATGGTGCTGGAAGACATGATTGGTCAGTTCCTTTACAACAGCAACGGTAAAGGTGATGACAATAAGAATTCTGGCGATGCGCCAGCCGCAACTGAAGGCAATAATGAAGCCACTACGCCTGCGGGCGCAACGAAATAATCTCAGGAGAATCGACGTATGTTTAAACGATTGATGATGGTGGCTATGCTGATCATTGCCCCACTTAGCGCGGCAACCGCAGCGGATCAAACTAACCCGTACAAGCTGATGAATGAGGCGGCGCAGAAGACCTTTGACCGACTGAAGAACGAGCAACCTAAAATCCGCGCCAACCCGGATTACCTGCGCGATGTTGTCGATCAGGAATTATTGCCATACGTACAGGTCAAATATGCTGGCGCGCTGGTGCTGGGCCGCTACTACAAAGAAGCGACGCCCGCACAGCGTGACGCGTATTTCGCCGCCTTCCGTGAATACCTGAAGCAGGCTTACGGTCAGGCGCTGGCAATGTACCACGGCCAGACCTATCAGATTGCGCCTGAGCAGCCGCTGGGTGATGCGACCATCGTGCCAATCCGCGTGACCATTATCGATCCGAATGGCCGTCCTCCGGTTCGTCTGGATTTCCAGTGGCGTAAAAATTCGCAAACCGGTAACTGGCAGGCGTATGACATGATTGCCGAAGGTGTCAGCATGATCACCACCAAACAGAATGAGTGGAGCGACCTGCTGCGTACTAAAGGTATTGATGGCCTGACGGCGCAGCTGAAGTCTATTTCTCAGCAGAAAATCACGCTGGATGAGAAAAAATAATGACCCAGTCACTCACCTGGACGCGTGAAGGTGACAAGCTGGTGCTGGCGGGAGAGCTGGATCAGGACGTGTTAAATCCATTATGGGATGCGCGAGTTGAGGCGATGCAAGGGGTATCCTGCATCGACCTGAATCAGGTTTCCCGGGTGGATACCGGTGGTCTAGCGTTACTGCTGCACTTGATTGATCAGGGGAAGCAGCAGGGGAACCGCGTTTCGCTCGCAGGCGTTAACGATAAAGTTTACACGCTGGCGCAGCTTTACAATCTGCCTGACGACGTCCTTCCGCGTTAATTTTTCCAGACTGGATAAGGCCTTGTGCCTTCATCCAGCGTCCCCTCCACGGGGGATCGGCCACCAAAGCCTTGTCTGATTTATCGGCGAGGCTTTTTGCTTATTTATGACAGCGCCACTTTGCTCTAAGATGTTGGGCTGTTTTCACTATCTGACGAATGAAGAGCCCATGGAAAATAATGAAATTCAGAGCGTGCTGATGAATGCGCTCTCCCTCCAGGAAGTCCACGTTTCTGGCGACGGCAGTCACTTTCAGGTTATTGCCGTGGGTGAGATGTTTGAAGGCATGAGCCGGGTCAAGAAGCAGCAATCGGTCTATGGCCCGTTGATGGAGTACATTGCCGACAACCGCATTCATGCTTTGTCGATTAAGGCGTTTACCCCAGCGGAATGGGCGCGCGATCGCAAACTTAACGGTTTTTGAGCTACGGGTGATGCGCCGGTAGCGAAGATAAATTCTTAACAGAGAACAGAATAATGGATAAATTTCGTGTTCAGGGGCCAACGAAGCTCCAGGGCGAAGTCACAATTTCAGGCGCTAAAAACGCCGCACTGCCGATCCTGTTTGCGGCGTTGCTGGCGGAAGAACCTGTAGAGATCCAAAACGTCCCGAAACTGAAGGACGTTGACACCTCCATGAAGCTGCTCAGCCAGCTGGGTGCAAAAGTTGAACGCAATGGTTCCGTGCACATTGATGCGCGCGACGTGAACGTTTTCTGTGCGCCGTACGATCTGGTGAAAACCATGCGCGCGTCCATCTGGGCGCTCGGGCCGTTGGTTGCTCGCTTTGGTCAGGGTCAGGTTTCACTGCCGGGCGGCTGTACGATTGGCGCGCGTCCGGTTGACCTGCATATTACCGGTCTGGAGCAGTTAGGCGCGACGATCAAGCTGGAAGAAGGCTATGTGAAAGCATCCGTTGATGGCCGTCTGAAAGGCGCGCACATCGTCATGGATAAAGTGAGCGTTGGCGCGACGGTCACTATCATGTGTGCGGCAACGCTTGCCGAAGGCACCACCATCATCGAAAACGCCGCGCGTGAACCGGAGATCGTGGATACCGCGAACTTCCTGATTACGTTGGGCGCGAAGATCACGGGACAGGGTACCGATCGTATTACCATCGAAGGCGTTGAGCGTCTTGGCGGCGGCGTTTACCGTGTCCTGCCAGACCGTATTGAAACCGGGACATTCCTGGTCGCGGCGGCGATTTCTCGCGGCAAAATTATCTGCCGCAATGCACAGCCGGACACGCTGGATGCCGTTCTGGCGAAGCTGCGTGATGCGGGTGCGGATATCGAAGTCGGCGACGACTGGATAAGCCTCGACATGCACGGCAAACGTCCGAAAGCGGTCAACGTGCGCACTGCGCCGCATCCGGCGTTCCCAACCGATATGCAGGCCCAGTTCACGCTGCTGAACCTGGTGGCGGAAGGAACGGGCTTCATCACGGAAACCGTGTTTGAGAACCGCTTTATGCACGTGCCTGAGCTGAGCCGTATGGGCGCTCACGCGGAAATCGAAAGCAACACCGTGATTTGCCACGGCGTGGAAACGCTCTCTGGCGCACAGGTGATGGCGACCGATCTGCGCGCATCCGCAAGCCTGGTGCTGGCAGGGTGTATTGCTGAAGGTACGACGGTGGTCGACCGTATTTATCACATCGATCGCGGCTATGAGCGCATCGAAGATAAACTGCGCGCGCTGGGCGCAAACATTGAGCGCGTGAAAGGCGAGTAATCGTCAACGCCTCTTGTAACCCCCAGGTCTTTGGGCCGGGGGTTACTGCTTAGCATTCATTCAGCATTCTTTTTCTCTCTGTGTCCCCTCATCATCCGCGTTCTGTCGATGAATGCATGCGTTTTGGGATCGTGATAGCGTGACGGCCAAATTACCCAGGGGTCGGTTCCCAGCGCCCGGGCGATAATCAACTCACCTTTTGGCCATGGGCGTGTTAAGGCATTGGCCAGCGTTGATGAACTTAATCCATTTTTACGTGATTCAGCGGCCATTGAGGTCCCTTTCTTGCGCAGTCCGGCGATGACATCGGCCGGGTGCCAGTCAATCAGCTTGCTTTCCATAAACTCATCTCTCCTTTGGTTAACGACTTACGGTTCCACGATCGGTTGTGGCGACACTATAACGCCCGGAGAACGAATGTTCTAAAATGTTCATGTAAAGTGTGAGTATATTCAGAATATGCCAAGGTTATGCACGAGATGATTGACGCTAAGAAGGATTTACTGGAGCTTATAAAATCATCCCGCGCAGGGCACGGGATGCTGGGAGATGCTGGAGGGGATTAACGGTCGCGCTGTACGGCGATATGCGCCAGGCCAATCAGCGCTTCTCGCCATGGCGTATCAGGCAGCACCTGCAGCGCCGCGATGGCTTTATCAGCCTCTTCTTCCGCACGCTGGCGAGTCCATTCCAGGGAACCACAGGCGTTCATCGCTTCCAGAACCGGCTCCAGAAGGTGACGGCCATTACCTTGCTCAATGGCCTGGCGGATCATCTGCGCTTGCTCCGGGGTGCCGTGGCGCATCGCATGCAGCAGCGGCAGCGTTGGTTTACCCTCGTTGAGGTCATCACCGACGTTTTTGCCCAACTGCTCGCCATCTGCGCTGTAATCCAGTAAATCGTCAATTAACTGGAACGCGGTACCAAGATAACGGCCATAATCCTGTAACCCTTTCTCTTGTTCTGCGCTGCAACCGGCCAGAATGCCAGAGCATTGGGCAGCCGCTTCAAACAAACGCGCGGTCTTGCTGTAGATGACGCGCATGTAGTTTTCTTCCGTGATATCCGGGTCGTTGACGTTCATCAACTGCAGAACTTCGCCTTCAGCGATAACGTTGACCGCTTCCGACATGACTTCCAGTACCTTCAACGAGCCCAGGCTGGTCATCATCTGAAAGGCGCGGGTATAGATAAAATCGCCGACCAGTACGCTGGCCGCATTGCCAAACGCCGCATTTGCCGTGGCTTTCCCGCGGCGCATGTCGGACTCATCCACAACATCGTCGTGCAACAGGGTCGCGGTGTGGATAAACTCGATCAGGGCCGCGATCGTAACGTGCGCATTTTCCTGGTAGCCAACGGCACGCGCTGCGAGTACGGCGATCATCGGACGAATGCGTTTTCCGCCGCCGCTCACGATGTAGTACCCCAACTGATTAATCAACTGGACGTCGGAATTGAGCTGTTCAAGGATTGTCGCATTGACCCCCGCCATATCTTGCGCGGTTAACTCATTGATTTTTTCTAAATTCATCGCAAAAGCCGGGCTTCTCGCCCCGATTACCTCACTGTATGGGAAGGTAACGTCGGGTTCAGGGTTATAAATATATGCTGATTGTACTGAAAAAACGCCGTAGATAAACGTTACCGTACGTGTTGTGTTTTTTTTCTTCATGTATTGACGGTAGCACTTGTCAAAGGCTCGCGTTTTGCGTAATATTCGCGCCCTATTGTGAATATTTATAGCGCACTCTGAATCATCAAAAAGGTGTGCGCGGAAGCGGAGTTTTTTATGTACGCGGTTTTCCAAAGTGGTGGTAAACAACACCGAGTAAGCGAAGGTCAGACCGTTCGCCTGGAAAAGCTGGACATCGCAACTGGCGAATCTGTTGAATTCGCTGAAGTTCTGATGATCGCAAACGGTGAAGAAGTCAAAATCGGCGTTCCTTTCGTTGATGGCGGCGTTATCAAAGCTGAAGTTGTTGCTCACGGTCGTGGCGAGAAAGTTAAAATCGTTAAGTTTCGTCGTCGTAAACACTACCGTAAGCAGCAGGGCCATCGTCAGTGGTTCACTGATGTGAAAATCACTGGCATCAGCGCTTAAGTTAAGGGGAGCAGATTAAATGGCACATAAAAAGGCTGGCGGCTCGACTCGTAACGGTCGCGATTCAGAAGCTAAACGTCTGGGCGTAAAACGCTTCGGCGGTGAAACAGTTCTGGCTGGTAGCATCATCGTTCGTCAACGTGGTACTAAATTCCACGCTGGCTCCAACGTTGGTTGCGGCAAAGACCACACTCTGTTTGCTAAAGCAGACGGTAAAGTGAAATTTGAAGTGAAAGGCCCGAAAAACCGTAAATTCATCAGCATCGTTGCTGAATAAGTTTTTCGCGTCCCGGTAACGGATAAAAGCCCCGCAACACGTTGCGGGGCTTTTTACATTCGACGGCCGGTAAATATGCTCGTTGCGCCGTGACAACCCGGAAACGAGCTTTTGCAGGGAATACGGCATGAAGCAGCAGGCAGGCATTGGTATTCTGTTAGCACTCACGACTGCAATATGTTGGGGCGCTTTGCCAATAGCAATGAAGCAAGTGCTGGAGGTGATGGAGCCTCCTACCGTGGTGTTCTACCGTTTTTTAATGGCAAGTATCGGCCTTGGCGCGATCCTTGCGGTTAAAAAAAAGCTCCCTCCATTGCGCATTTTTCGCAAAGCGCGTTGGCTGGTGCTGCTGGCTATTGCCACCGGTGGGCTGTTTGGTAACTTCATTCTGTTTAGTTCATCTTTGCAATATTTGAGCCCAACGGCTTCGCAGGTTATTGGTCAGCTGTCACCGGTTGGCATGATGATCGCCAGCGTCTTTATTCTGAAAGAAAAGATGCGCGGCACGCAGGTGATTGGCGCCATTATGCTTCTGAGCGGTCTGGTTCTGTTTTTTAATACCAGTCTGATCGAAATTTTTACCCGACTCACCGATTACACCTGGGGCGTTATCTTTGGTGTGGGTGCGGCGATGGTCTGGGTGAGCTATGGGGTCGCGCAAAAGGTGTTATTGCGCCGTCTGGCGTCACCGCAGATCCTGTTTTTACTGTACACTTTATGTACGATTGCGTTGTTGCCGCTGGCTAAACCCGGTGTCATCACGCAGCTCAGCGACTGGCAGCTGGCCTGCCTGGTATTCTGCGGCCTGAATACGCTGGTAGGGTACGGCGCTCTCGCGGAAGCGATGGCGCGCTGGCAGGCTGCGCAGGTAAGCGCCATTATTACGCTTACTCCGCTGTTTACGTTGTTATTTTCAGATTTATTATCACTGGCCTGGCCCGATTTCTTCGCCAGACCGATGCTAAACCTATTAGGTTATCTCGGTGCGTTTATCGTGGTTGCGGGCGCGATGTATTCCGCCATTGGTCATCGAATTTGGGGCGGTTTACGTAAGCATGAAACGGTGGTTTCGCAACCCCGCTCAGGCGAATGATTTACGGAGAGTAAAATGAAGTTTGTTGATGAAGCATCGATTCTGGTCGTTGCAGGTGATGGCGGTAATGGTTGCGTCAGCTTCCGCCGTGAAAAATATATTCCAAAAGGCGGACCGGACGGTGGTGACGGTGGCGACGGCGGCGACGTTTGGCTGGAGGCCGATGAAAACCTGAACACGCTGATCGATTACCGTTTTGAAAAATCATTCCGTGCGGAACGTGGCCAGAATGGCGCGAGCCGTGATTGCACCGGTAAGCGTGGTAAAGACGTCACGATTAAAGTGCCTGTGGGTACGCGCGTGATCGATCAGGGCACGGGCGAAACCATGGGCGACATGACCAAACACGGTCAGCGTCTGATGGTTGCTAAAGGCGGCTGGCACGGCCTGGGTAACACCCGTTTCAAGTCCTCAGTCAACCGTACTCCGCGTCAGAAAACGATGGGTACGCCGGGCGATAAGCGCGATCTGATGCTGGAGCTGATGCTGCTGGCGGACGTGGGTATGCTGGGTATGCCAAACGCCGGTAAATCGACGTTTATCCGTGCGGTGTCCGCGGCGAAGCCGAAAGTGGCTGATTATCCGTTCACCACCCTGGTCCCGAGCCTGGGCGTGGTGCGTATGGACAACGAAAAGAGCTTCGTCGTGGCCGACATTCCGGGGCTGATTGAAGGCGCGGCTGAAGGCGCAGGCCTCGGTATCCGCTTCCTGAAACACCTGGAACGCTGCCGCGTGCTGCTGCACCTCATCGATATCGATCCGATTGACGGTTCCGATCCGGTAGAAAACGCCCGTATCATTATTGGCGAGCTGGAAAAATACAGCCAGGATCTGGCGTCTAAACCGCGCTGGTTAGTGTTCAACAAAATTGATTTGCTGGACAAAGCCGAAGCGGAAGAGAAAGCGAAAGCGATCGCCGACGCGCTGGGCTGGGAAGGTAAATATTACCTGATCTCCGCCGCCAGCCAGTTGGGCGTGAAAGATCTCTGCTGGGATGTGATGACCTTTATCATTGAGAACCCGATTGTTCAGGCTGAAGAAGCGAAACAGCCAGAGAAAGTTGAGTTCATGTGGGATGATTATCACCGCCAACAGCTCGCTGAAGTCGAAGACGAAGCGGAAGATGACTGGGATGACGATTGGGACGAAGACGACGAAGAAGGCGTTGAGTTCATTTACAAGCGTTAATCTCGTAGCCGGATGGCGCTTATGCTTATCCGGCCTACAAAAGCCAACGGGCCGCATTTGCGGCCCGTTTTGTTATGTTCGTTGTAGGCCGGATAAGACGCGTTAGCGTCGCCATCCGGCAATAATGCACTCAGTTATTCTGATAAATATCCTTGTACAACCGACTCTCGAAGCGCACCAGCGGAATACGACGATTACGTTGGTCAGCCGGCTCTACCGCATAACCCGACAGATACTGCACAAACGCCATGCGCTGACCGCTTGCCGTGGTGATGAAGCCTGCGAGGTTATAGACCCCCTGCAGCGAACCGGTCTTCGCTGATACTTTGCCATCCACACCAGCCTGATGCAGACCCGCACGGTATTGCAGGGAGCCGTCATGGCCCGCCAGCGGCAGCATAGTGATAAAGTTCAGCTCGTTATCGTGTTGTGCGATGTATTGCAGCACCTGCATCATGGTCGCGGGTGCAATCAGGTTATGGCGGGAGAGACCTGAACCATCGGCAATAATGGTGTTGCCAATGTCGATGCCTGCTTGCTGGCGCAGGATCTGGCGTACGGCATCAGAACCTGCGCGCCATGTACCCGGTACATTAAATCGTGCGTGACCGATCATCCTGAATACGGTATCGGCAATCATGTTGTCCGATTTTTTCAGCATAATCTTAAGCAGGTCATGCAACGGCGCAGATTGTTTGCTGGCAACCACGGTCCCCGGCTCATTGACCTGCGTCTGGCGCAGCAGCGTACCGCTGTAGGTGATACCCGCTTGTTTTAGCTCATCTTTAATAATCGCCCCGGCGTAACTGGCGCCGTCCTGAATGGCGAACGCCAGCGGTAGTGGATCGGCGCGCTGGGGCAGGCATCCGGTTAGCGTGAAGCGGTTGAGATCGCCGGGAACCACGTCCAGTTCACAATATTGCGCTTCGGCAGAGCCACGCGCGAGCGTTCGCACCTGGCTGAACATGGTAACCGGGTAGTAAGATGCCACGCGAATAAATGCCAGATCGTTCGGTTTTTGCGCGCTGTAGAGCGAAACCGAGAAACAGTTGCGATCGACAATGGCCGCTGCTGGCGGTGCGCTAAAACACTGCGTTAAGTCGTTCCAGGGCCAGCCGGGGGCTTTATCATGGCTGGCGAAAATAGAGGTGTCGATCAGAACATTTCCGGCAATTTGCGTTACGCCTGATTTTTTCAGCGTCGCCACCATATTGCGAATATCCTGTCGTTTTAGCGTCGGATCGGCGCCAAATCGCGCCACTAAGTCACCTTTCAATACCCCGTCTTCCACGCTGCCTTTGGTCTCAAGCGTGGTGGTAAAACGGAAGTCAGGCCCGAGCTGAATCAACGCCGCCAGCGCGGTGATCACTTTCTGGGTACTGGCGGGGAGCGCCATCTGCTGGCTATGAAAATCAATAGCGGGGGCAGGTGCGCCAACCTTCTGTACCATAAGGGCGAGGTTGGCCCCGGCAGGGAGCTGATTGATATACTCGTCAACATTCGCAGCCTGAACGCTGAACGCTATACTGGCAGTCAATCCAATGGTAAATCTGGAAAATCGCATAATCTCGCGCTAACAACCTGGAAACAGGCCGTCATACTACGGCGCAACGCCCCAAAAAGTAAACGATGACCCATCGGGAACTCCAGGGTAAAATGATCATCAAATAGAGAATTGTAGCTGACCTGGGACCTTGAGCCCCGGGTCGGTATTTTTTTGCTTCTGACTCTGGCATGGCGTATGCCAGGGTGGGCTTAGCAGCCGGGGTGAGAACCATCGCCCCCTACAGGAATGTTCAAGAGGTATAACAAATGCAAGCTATTCCGATGACCTTACGTGGTGCTGAAAAACTGCGCGAAGAGCTGGATTTTCTGAAATCTGTGCGCCGTCCTGAAATTATCGCCGCTATCGCGGAAGCGCGTGAGCACGGTGACCTGAAAGAGAACGCGGAGTATCACGCGGCTCGCGAACAGCAGGGATTCTGCGAAGGACGCATTAAAGATATCGAAGCTAAACTGTCTAATGCGCAGGTTATTGACGTGACTAAAATGCCGAACAATGGCCGCGTTGTTTTCGGCGCGACGGTTACCGTTCTGAATCTCGATAACGATGAAGAGCAGACCTGGCGTATTGTCGGCGATGATGAAGCTGATTTTAAACAGAACCTGATTTCGGTGAACTCGCCTATTGCTCGTGGCCTGATTGGCAAAGAGCAGGATGACGTCGTGGTTATCAAAACGCCGGGCGGTGAAGTTGAATACGAAGTAACGAAGGTAGAATACCTGTAATTCGCATCTTGGTTAAGATGTTGATACATTGTAAAGAAAGGAAAAAGGCCGCGTAGCGGCCTTTTATCAACGAAGAGAGCGTGGCATTTTGCTCTCCTGCTAGCGGAAATTCCCGCGTTTTACACAAACTTCGTGTGCGACTTTGGGATATTCTTAGCGTGGCAGCGAGATTTTACGTTCTTTAGTCGGGCGATACAGTACCAGCGTTTTGCCGATGACCTGTACATTGCAGGCGCCGGTTTCGCGTACGATAGCTTCCACGATCAAGGTTTTGGTATCGCGATCTTCCGAGGCGATTTTCACCTTGATAAGTTCATGGTGCTCTAGCGCTTGTTCAATCTCGGCCAGTACCCCTTCGGTCAAACCATTATTGCCAAGCATAACTACCGGCTTGAGCGGATGTGCCAGACCTTTCAGGTGCTGTTTTTGTTTAGTACTCAGATTCATCGTATATTTTTGCTTACGTTGGGATTGAAAACGGGTCATTCTACCGCCATCTCCCATATATCACCAAATAGCTGTGTAGAAATTTACACCATTGGTAACGATGAACTGCCCTTTGGGAATGTGAAATGACAGGTAAAAAGCGTTCTGCCAGCTCGAGTCGCTGGCTTCAGGAACACTTTAGCGATAAATATGTTCAACAGGCGCAGAAAAAGGGGTTACGTTCCCGTGCCTGGTTTAAACTTGATGAAATACAGCAAAGTGACAAAATTTTTAAACCGGGGATGACGATTGTTGATCTCGGCGCTGCACCCGGCGGCTGGTCGCAATATGCGGTAACGCAGATCGGGAACAGCGGCCGCATTATCGCTTGCGATCTTTTACCTATGGATCCAATCGTTGGTGTGGACTTCCTTCAGGGCGACTTTCGTGATGAATTAGTCCTGCAAGCGTTACTTGAGCGTGTAGGTGACAGTAAAGTACAAGTTGTCATGTCTGATATGGCGCCAAATATGTGTGGAACACCGGCGGTGGATATTCCCCGGGCCATGTATCTGGTAGAGCTGGCGCTTGGAATGGCTCGAGATGTTTTAGCGCCAGGTGGTAGTTTTGTAGTGAAGGTGTTCCAGGGCGAAGGCTTCGATGAGTATCTAAGAGAGATTCGCTCCCTGTTTACGAAGGTCAAAGTTCGTAAGCCGGACTCTTCTCGCGCCCGTTCGCGTGAAGTGTATATTGTAGCGACCGGGCGTAAACCATAACCGGTAGATTTCAAACGAAAGTTTGAAAGAAACTGGATATAGAGTATCCTGACGCTGTTTTTAACACAGTTGTAATATGAGGTTAATCCCTTGAGTGACATGGCGAAAAACCTAATTCTCTGGCTGGTCATTGCCGTTGTGCTGATGTCAGTATTCCAGAGCTTTGGGCCCAGCGAGTCTAATGGCCGTAAGGTTGATTACTCTACCTTCCTGCAAGAGGTCAATCAGGACCAGGTTCGTGAAGCGAAGATCAACGGACGTGAGATTAACGTTACCAAGAAAGATAGTAACCGTTACACGACCTACATTCCGGTTAACGATCCGAAGCTGCTTGATAACCTGCTGACTAAAAACGTCAAGGTGGTTGGCGAGCCGCCTGAAGAGCCGAGCCTGCTGGCTTCTATCTTCATTTCCTGGTTCCCAATGCTGCTGCTGATCGGTGTCTGGATCTTCTTCATGCGTCAAATGCAGGGCGGTGGCGGCAAAGGCGCCATGTCGTTCGGTAAGAGTAAAGCGCGCATGCTGACGGAAGATCAGATCAAAACCACTTTTGCTGACGTTGCGGGCTGTGACGAAGCGAAGGAAGAGGTCGCTGAGCTGGTTGAATACCTGCGCGAACCGAGCCGTTTCCAGAAGCTGGGCGGTAAAATCCCGAAAGGCGTCCTGATGGTCGGTCCTCCGGGTACCGGTAAAACTCTGCTGGCGAAAGCTATCGCAGGTGAAGCGAAGGTTCCATTCTTCACAATTTCCGGTTCTGATTTCGTGGAAATGTTCGTGGGTGTTGGTGCATCTCGTGTGCGTGACATGTTCGAACAGGCCAAGAAAGCGGCACCGTGCATCATCTTCATCGATGAAATCGACGCCGTAGGCCGCCAGCGTGGCGCAGGTCTGGGCGGTGGTCACGATGAACGTGAGCAGACGCTGAACCAGATGCTGGTTGAGATGGACGGCTTCGAAGGTAACGAAGGTATTATCGTTATCGCGGCAACTAACCGTCCGGACGTTCTTGACCCGGCGCTGCTGCGTCCAGGCCGTTTCGACCGTCAGGTTGTGGTTGGTCTGCCGGACGTTCGCGGTCGTGAACAGATCCTGAAAGTGCATATGCGTCGCGTACCGCTGTCTCCGGATATCGATGCGGCAATCATTGCCCGTGGTACCCCTGGCTTCTCTGGTGCGGACCTCGCGAACCTGGTGAACGAAGCAGCGCTGTTTGCTGCTCGCGGCAACAAGCGCGTGGTGTCGATGGTTGAGTTCGAGAAAGCGAAAGACAAAATCATGATGGGTGCGGAACGTCGCTCCATGGTGATGACGGAAGCGCAGAAAGAATCTACCGCGTATCACGAAGCTGGCCACGCGATTATCGGTCGCCTGGTGCCGGAGCACGATCCGGTACACAAAGTAACGATTATCCCACGCGGTCGCGCGCTGGGTGTGACCTTCTTCCTGCCTGAAGGCGACGCAATCAGCGCCAGCCGCCAGAAGCTGGAAAGTCAGATCTCCACCCTGTACGGCGGTCGTCTGGCGGAAGAGATCATCTACGGTGCTGAGCATGTTTCTACCGGTGCGTCGAACGACATTAAAGTCGCGACTAACCTGGCGCGTAACATGGTTACCCAGTGGGGCTTCTCCGATAAACTCGGTCCGCTGCTGTACGCTGAAGAAGAAGGCGAAGTGTTCCTCGGACGTTCTGTTGCGAAAGCAAAACATATGTCCGATGAGACCGCTCGCATTATCGATCAGGAAGTTAAATCACTGATTGAACGTAACTACGATCGTGCTCGTCGTCTTCTGAACGATAACATGGATATTCTGCACTCGATGAAAGATGCGCTCATGAAATATGAGACCATTGATGCGCCGCAGATTGACGATTTGATGGCTCGCCGCGAGGTGCGTCCGCCAGCGGGTTGGGAAGAACCGGGTTCCTCCAACAACAACTCCGGCAACACCGGCAAGCCGAGCGCGCCGCGTCCGGTTGATGAACCGCGTGCGCCGGACTCTGGCACCATGTCAGAGCAGCTGGGCGACAAATAAGTTATCGTTGATGATGACCATGTGTTAATTGAAAACCCTGGGGCTTGCTCCGGGGTTTTTCTTATCTGCATATTCAAGATTTTACCAGGGATAAAACTATGAAACTCTTTGCTCAGGGTTCTTCACTGGATCTCAGCCACCCTCACGTCATGGGGATTTTAAACGTCACGCCTGATTCTTTTTCCGATGGCGGAGCGCATAATTCTCTGGTTGAGGCGGTCAAGCACGCGAATCTGATGATTAACGCCGGGGCGACTATCATTGATGTGGGTGGTGAATCGACGCGTCCGGGCGCGGCAGATGTGAGCGTGGAAGAAGAGCTGCAGCGTGTGATCCCCGTGGTGGAGGCGATTGCCCAACGTTTTGAAGTATGGATTTCCGTCGATACGTCCAAACCAGAAGTGATTCGTGAATGCGCCCGGGTCGGCGCGCATATCATTAATGATATTCGCTCACTCTCAGAGCCAGGGGCGCTGGAAGCCGCCGCGGAAACCGGATTACCGGTTTGCCTGATGCATATGCAGGGGCAGCCAAAAACCATGCAGGAAGCGCCAAGGTACGAAGATGTTTTTGCTGAGGTAAATCGTTACTTTGTTGAGCAAATAGCACGTTGTGAACGCGCTGGAATCACAAAAGATAAATTGTTGCTCGACCCCGGATTCGGATTCGGTAAAAATCTCACCCACAACTACACATTACTGGCGCGTCTGGCTGAGTTTCACCATTTTGATCTGCCGCTATTGGTTGGGATGTCACGAAAATCAATGGTTGGCCAGTTGCTGAATGTGGGGCCATCCGAACGCCTGAGCGGTAGCCTTGCGTGCGCGGTCATTGCCGCAATGCAGGGGGCGCATATCGTTCGTGTCCATGACGTGAAAGAAACCGTAGAAGCGATGCGTGTGGTGGAAGCCACATTGTCTGCAAAGGAAAATAAACGCTATGAGTAACCGTAAATATTTTGGCACCGATGGGATCCGTGGTCGCGTAGGCGACTCCCCAATTACTCCTGACTTTGTGCTCAAACTGGGTTGGGCGGCAGGAAAAGTGCTGGCACGTCATGGTTCGCGTAAAATTATCATCGGTAAAGATACGCGTATTTCCGGCTATATGCTGGAATCTGCGCTGGAAGCGGGCCTGGCTGCCGCGGGACTGTCGGCTTCTTTCACTGGCCCCATGCCAACCCCTGCCGTTGCTTATCTGACGCGTGCTTTCCGTGCTGAAGCCGGGATTGTCATCTCCGCTTCGCACAACCCGTACTATGACAACGGGATCAAATTTTTCTCCATCGACGGCACCAAGCTGCCGGATGCGGTTGAAGAAGCCATTGAAGCCGAGATGGAAAAAGCGATCACCTGCGTGGACTCGGCTGAACTGGGTAAAGCCACCCGTATCGTCGATGCCGCCGGTCGCTATATCGAGTTTTGCAAAGGCACCTTCCCGAATGAACTGAGCCTGAGTGAGCTCAAAATTGTGGTGGATTGCGCTAACGGCGCGACGTATCACATTGCGCCAAATGTACTGCGTGAGCTGGGGGCGAATGTTATTGCCATTGGCTGTGAGCCAAACGGCGTTAACATCAATGAAGAAGTCGGCGCAACCGACGTCCGTGCCCTGCAGGCCCGCGTAATCGCAGAGAAAGCCGATCTGGGTATCGCGCTGGACGGCGACGGCGACCGCGTGATCATGGTTGACCACGAAGGCAATAAGGTCGATGGCGATCAGATCATGTATATCATCGCTCGTGAAGCCTTGCGCCAGGGACAGCTGCGCGGTGGCGCGGTAGGTACGCTGATGAGTAATATGGGGCTCGAGCTGGCGTTGAAACAGCTGGGCATTCCGTTTGCCCGTGCGAAAGTCGGTGACCGCTACGTACTGGAAAAAATGCAGGAAAAAGGCTGGAGTATCGGTGCTGAAAACTCAGGCCATGTGATCCTGCTGGATAAAACCACCACCGGTGACGGCATCGTGGCGGGTCTGCAGGTGCTGACCGCGATGGTGCGCAATCATATGAGTTTGCACGACCTGTGCAGCGGCATGAAAATGTTCCCACAGCTGCTGGTTAACGTACGTTACACCGCAGGTAGCGGCGATCCGCTGGAAAATGAAAATGTGAAAGCGGTGATGGCGGAAGTTGAAGCCGCGCTGGGTAATCGTGGACGCGTCCTGTTGCGTAAGTCTGGCACTGAACCATTAATTCGTGTGATGGTTGAAGGTGAAGACGAAGCACAGGTAACTGAATTCGCCCACCGTATTGCAGATGCAGTGAAAGCGGCGTAAACGCTGAAGACAGTGAGGGCCGGAGTCTTAGACTCCGGCTTTTTTTTACTGTACCGCTAGCGGCTGTTTACGTCGGCGTTGCCAGAAATAACCACCCACCATCAGCAGTACCAGGACTGCCAGCCACGGCAGAATCGCCAGTAAATGCCCAGAGCGGGCAAAGGTCAGCGCAATCATCAGTAGCCAGCCGCCGAGCATCGGGATCGCGGTGCGTTTAACAATTTCCACTGGCGATACGCCGGCAATCCCCGCGATGGCGATGATGACGCCAGCAATAGGGGATAACGTTCGACCAATACCCGCCGATATCTGGATAGGCAACATCATAACTGCGATATCGCTGCCGATATGACGGCTGATGTCCGGCACCATTGGGGCGAAGGAGAAAAAAGCCGCATTTCCGGAACCCATCAGCGCAGAAATGGCGAAGGTGATTAGCGTCATCAACAAGATGATTGACGCGGCGCTGAGGCCAAATTCACCGGAAAGCGACAGCAGTGCATCGACGGCGCCAATGGCTTTCAGCCCGGCGGAAAAGACTTCACCGGCGATAATCAGCGTCACGACGGTGGCAAAAACGCTGCCCATGCTATCGAAAACTTTTTGTACGCCTGCCATGACTTCTCGCGCTTTGCGATGACGGCCGTACTCACAGACCAGGGTAATGGCAAGGCTTATCAGTACGGCGGTATCCAGCGTAATTTTGAGTGAGCTGAACACTAAATCGCTGCACACCAGCATCAACACCAGCGGAAGCATGGGCAAAAACAGCCAGGCCATCGGCGCTTCGGCTTCTTCGGTCGACGTTAATGTCTGCATTTGCTGCGCTGCATCGTCACCGCTTTCCCGACGATCGAAAAAGCGTTGCACAACAATATGCAGCAGAGCGATGAACAGAATGACGGGCACGACGATCGGCAATTGATCCTGTACGAAATAGTTCACTACCTCGATACCGGCGGTTTTGGCGGCGAGAACCGAATTGCCGGAACCGGGGCCAAATTCCACCGCACAGGTACTGGCGATAACGGCGGCAACGGCGGCGCGGCTACAGCCAAGTCGGGTCAACAGTGGGTAAAGCGTTGCCATTAGCAGCAGGCCCAGTCCGGTAGCGCTACTGATAAACAGCGACAGGAATTGACCCAGCAGCAACGCCAGTCCCAACAGCAGATAAGGCGAGTTCAGACGCTGCAACGGACGAGACGTCACCCGAACCAGAACCTGGCTTGCGCCAATGGCTGACATATACGTGGCGAAACCACCGATGAGCATAATTTGCAGCCCCAGGCCGCCGAGGCGCACGCTCAGGGTATCGCGGATAAACTCAAAGGCGTCGAAGGGGCCAAATCCGGTGCTTTTTTTCACCAGGCTACTGAGCGTAGTCATGCCGCTAAAATGCGCGATCAGCAGGAGCACAATCCCGGTCAACAGGAGCACTGACTGGGGGTGATACTTTTTCAGAATCAGACGCCCGGCAAAGATAATGGCGATTAGCGCCAGTAATAATGACATTCTCGCCTCCTCACTCAAAGTTGCCGGTGACCAGGCACTCGCCATCGCGCAGCAGCGGCTTACCTGCGGCAAACAGATGGGACAGGGTGAGGTCATCATTGAGTACGCAGATATCGGCACGTTCTCCGGCGCAGAGCACGCCGCCGGAAATGCCCAGCGAGCGCGCCACGTTTGCCGTCAACATCGCAATCGCCTGTGGCACCGGGATCCCCACATCAATCAGGCGAGGAAGCAGGTTAAGGTTACCTGCGACCGGCGCCGCACTTAGGCCTTCCACAATACCCTGGGCGTTAAAGCGCGGCACGCTGCCATTACCATCAGAGCTTACCGTAATGCGATCGGCCGGAACCTTTGCCTCCAGGGCGTGGCGAATCGCCTGTTCCTGAGGCGTAAAGCGACTACCGCCCGATGTTACGTCGATATGACCGCCGCGATGGGCGAAAGCAATCGCCTGTTCGAACAAGGGTTCCGTTCTTGCCACATGCGTTGGTGAAATGTGGTGAATCGGAATGCCAGCATCACACAGTTCAATCAGCTGCGACATCCCTTCCGGCAGGTTGCCCAGGTGCACATGCAGCAACCCTTTTTTCCCGGCCAGCAGGGAAGCCACGCGGATATCGCTGATAATCCTCAGTAGCTCCTGGAAAGAGGGGTACGAACCACGGTGATCGGCGAGGGCGATTTTGACGCCAAGAATCGCCGGAATGAAGGCCATATCATCGCGGATAGAGCGCGTAATCGTTGGGCTGGGTACCGCGTAGGCTCCCGTATGCATAAACGCGCGTAATCCCTCAAGGTTGAGAGACTGCATTTTGGCGTAGAGATCTTTGGGCGAGCGTGAAATGGCATCGGTGCCCAATACGCCGACAACCGTAGTAATACCCGCCTGAATCAGATCGCGCAGCTTGACGGCTGGCGTACGGCTGGCAAATCCAGCTTCGCCGCCGCCGCCGGTAAGATGGACATGCTGATCGATGATGCCAGGGATAACCCATTTACCTCGACAATCAATGACCTCGTTGACGCCATCAAACAGAGAAATATCTTTTTCTACCGCCACAATTCTGTCGGCATGAATGAGCAGGGAGCAGAGGCCTAAATCCTCGGGGGAAAAAACACGGGCATTGGTCAGTAAAGTAAACATATTGGTCCTGTCAAACGTCAAGGGTGAGAGTCGGCAGGTGAAATGGAATATTGTTGTTATGACGCTCACCATAAAGCCATTACTATAACTATGACTATTACCGATTTGTTATCGGAGGATGCGGTTATGGCATGGTGGAGAGTTCAACGTGGATTGTAAGTGGCTGGAAGATTTTCTGGCATTGAGTCAGCATGGCAATTACTCTCAGGCCGCAGCGCAGCGGCATATTACTCAACCTGCACTCAGTCGGCGTATTAAAGCTCTGGAAGAGGTGCTGGGTGTGCCATTGTTTGATCGGACCACCACTCCCGTCACGCTGACGCGCTATGGTGAACGTTTTGAGCCCTATGCCCGAAACGTCCTCAGCACGTTAACAGAGGCGCGCCACGAGCTTTCGGCGATGACGCCCGCTACGGATAACACGCTGGTGATGGTCAGCCTGCATACGCTGTCGGTCAATATCCTGCCGGATATGATCAACTATTTGCGACAGAGTGAGCCGCAGCTTAATTTTACGGTAAACGCCAGTATTCAGGGGATAGACAACCACTTTAACGCCCTGATAGACCGACAGATTGATCTGCTGGTGACATACGACTTGCCGTCTGCGCAGCCGGGGCTGGAAATTGCCGGTGGGTTAAAACGTTCGCTATGGCGATATGAGCGATTTATTCCGGTTATTTCTGCACAGCTGGCGGATACGCTTGACGATCCGCAGGCGCTTATTCCGTGGCTCTGCTATAGCGACTATACCTTTGTCAGGCGCATTATTGAGCCAGCAGAGCAACGCGTCCGTCCACGCCTGAAAAAAGTCTTCGAAAGTGGTTTAAGCGAAACGATACGCGAAATGGTGCTGCGCCATATGGGAATGGCATGGTTGCCAGAATCGATGGTGGCGGAAGAATTGGTGAATCAGCAAGTTATTCACTGTTGGCCAGAAAATGCCGATCTGATTTGTGAAATCCCCGTTGTGGTATGGGCGAATCTTGACGATCAACGCGCAGTTATGCAGAGATGCTGGGAGAAGTTGCTGCGTTTTTGATTGATATGGCGATTTTTTCCGCAGTTGATACAATGCTAACAAATTGCCCTTGCGAAGGTTATTCGCTTTGGTTAGTATTCACACCCGCTTCAGTGGGAAACGGTAAATATTCCCGCTTTAATGGTCGAAGCATTGTACGCGGCAACTCCGCAAGGAACAGGTTGATTATGCACGAAGCTCTTTTAGTAGTTTTCCTTATTGTGGCAATTGGCCTGGTTGGCTTGATCATGCTGCAGCAAGGTAAAGGCGCTGATATGGGAGCCTCTTTTGGCGCAGGCGCTTCTGGTACTCTGTTTGGTTCAAGTGGTTCTGGTAACTTCATGACCCGTATGACAGCTGTATTGGGAACCTTGTTCTTCATCATCAGTCTGGTGCTGGGTAACATGAACAGCAATAAGACCAATAAAGGAAGTGAGTGGGAAAATCTGAGCGCGCCGGCGAAAACCGAGCAAACTCAGCCAGCTGCTCCGGCTCAGCCGACCAGCGATATCCCGCACTAAGTATTCTGTACCGAGGTGGTGGAATTGGTAGACACGCTACCTTGAGGTGGTAGTGCCCTAACGGGCTTGTGGGTTCGAGTCCCATCCTCGGTACCAAATTCCAAAGAAAAGACGCTGCAAAGCGTCTTTTTTTTCGTCTGCTATTTGTGGCTGTTTGTTGTAGGTCGGATAAGGCGTTTACGCCGCCATTCGACATTATTACAACGCCTGGGCGCTACGCTTATCAGGCCTACGGACACCTACGCCGTGCATAAAAAAGGCCGCTTTCGCGGCCTTAAGATGGTGACTCTTTACTTCGCCTTATTTTCCAGATTCTCAACCTGCGGCAGGCCGGTGGTGGAAGAGGCGGTCAACAGACCGGCTTTCGCGTAGCCGAACAGCTTCTCGCGGGTATCGGTGATATCCAGATTACGCATGGTCAGCTGGCCAATACGATCGTCTGGTGAGAACACAGACTCGCCTTTCTCCATGGTCAGACGCTCTGGCTTGTAAGTCAGATTGTCAGAAACGGTGTTGAGGATCGAGTAGTCGTTACCGCGACGCAGTTCCAGGGTGACTTCGCCGGTAATCTGGCTGGCAACCCAACGTTGCAGGCCGTCACGCAGCATCAGCGCCTGCGAGTCGAACCAGCGGCCCTGATACAGCAGTTTGCCCAGCTGACGACCATGGGAGTGATACTGCTCAATGGTGTCTTCGTTGTGGATACCGGTCAGCAGACGCTCGTAGGCAATGTGCAGCAGCGCCATCCCCGGGGCTTCGTAGATGCCGCGGCTCTTCGCTTCAATGATACGGTTTTCAATCTGGTCGCTCATGCCCAGACCGTGGCGACCGCCGATGCGGTTGGCTTCCAGCATCATCTCAACGTCATCGCTAAAGGTTTTACCGTTCAGCGCAACCGGATGGCCCTGTTCAAAACGCACGGTCACTTCTTCTGCCGGGATCTTCACGCTCTCATCCCAGAATTTCACGCCCATAATCGGATTAACGATTTTGACGCTGGAGTTCAAAAATTCCAGGTCTTTTGCTTCGTGGGTCGCACCGAGCATATTGGAGTCAGTGGAGTACGCTTTCTCGACGGACATTTTGTAGTCGAAACCGCAGGCGATCATAAATTCTGACATCTCATGGCGACCGCCGAGTTCGTCGATAAAATCGGTATCGAGCCAGGGTTTGTAAATCTGCAGTTCGGCGTTGGTCAGCAGGCCGTAACGATAGAAACGTTCAATGTCGTTGCCTTTATAGGTGCTGCCGTCACCCCAGATATTCACGCCATCTTCTTTCATGGCGGCCACCAGCATGGTACCGGTGACGGCACGGCCCAGCGGGGTGGTGTTGAAATAGGTCAGGCCGCCGGTGGTGTTGTGGAATGCGCCGCACTGAATAGCGGCGATCCCTTCGGCAACCAGCTGCTTACGGCAATCTACCAGGCGAGCATTCTCAGCACCATATTCCATTGCACGGCGAGGAATCGCGTCATAGTCATCCTCATCCGGCTGGCCCAAATTCGCAGTATATGCATATGGGACAGCCCCTTTTTGTCGCATCCACAGCAGTGCTGCACTGGTGTCCAGGCCGCCGGAAAAAGCGATACCAATACGTTGACCTACCGGGAGATGCTTGAGAATCGTCGTCATAAAATAAAACCCTGCTTGATAGACTGGTGAAGAGGTCGGCTTTCTATGCTAATTGCATTTTTATGCAAAATAAATGAGTTTTCATTTAATCATCTTTTCAGGATGACAGGAAGAGTTTAGTGACAATTTCTTTAAATAACGGCGCGGTCGGTACTTTTATCTTTATTACTACCCGCAGGTCAGCATTCAGTGATTTGCATAGTGGTACCGAGGTTGACATAACGTATAGAGTATCAATATACTGTGCGCAGATTTTACGTCCCGTCCTCGGTACCAAATCCCAGCAGTATTTGCATTTTTTACCCAAAACGAGTAAAATTTGCCACGTTTCAGGCGCGGGGTGGAGCAGCCTGGTAGCTCGTCGGGCTCATAACCCGAAGGTCGTCGGTTCAAATCCGGCCCCCGCAACCACTTTCCCTTAGAGTTCTTTTTCAAATATACTGTGAAGACTTAGGCCTTCGTAGCTGGATTTGAAAAAAATTCTTTCGGAAGGTTCTCCGAACCGCAGGTGCGGTTATAGGGTTCAGTTATCTAAAGCCCCGATTTATCGGGGTTTTTTGTTATCTGACTACAGAATAACTGGGCTTTAGGCCCTTTTTTTATGTCTTGGGGGTGGGCTTGTCCACATTAGAGCAAAAATTAACAGAGATGATTACAGCACCGGTTGAAGCCCTGGGCTACGAACTGGTCGGCATCGAATTTATTCGCGGTCGCACATCCACACTGCGCATCTATATTGATAGTGAAGATGGCATCAATGTTGATGATTGTGCTGATGTGAGCCATCAGGTAAGCGCCGTGATGGATGTCGAAGACCCCATCACCGTTGCCTATAACCTGGAAGTTTCCTCGCCGGGTCTCGACCGTCCTCTGTTCACTGCCGAACACTACGTGCGTTTCCTGGGGGAAGAAGTCACGCTGGTTCTTCGTATGGCGGTACAAAACCGTCGTAAATGGCAGGGCGTTATCAAAGCGGTGGACGGTGAGATGATCACGGTCACAGTCGAAGGTAAAGATGAAGTGTTCGCGCTGAGTAATATCCAGAAGGCGAACCTGGTTCCCCACTTTTAACAGTCTGGATTGAGGTGAAAAGCCGCGATGAACAAAGAAATTTTGGCTGTTGTTGAAGCCGTATCCAACGAAAAAGCGCTGCCACGCGAGAAAATTTTTGAAGCGCTGGAAAGTGCGCTGGCGACAGCAACAAAGAAAAAATATGAGCAAGAGATCGACGTCCGCGTTGAAATCGATCGTAAAAGCGGTGATTTCGATACCTTCCGCCGTTGGGTAATCGTAGAAGAAGTTACCCAGCCAACCAAAGAAATTACGCTGGAAGCGGCACGCTTCGAAGACGAAAGCCTGAACGTGGGCGAATATGTTGAAGATCAGATTGAATCTGTCACCTTCGACCGTATCACCACCCAGACCGCAAAACAGGTTATCGTACAGAAAGTCCGTGAAGCTGAACGCGCCATGGTTGTTGATCAGTTCCGCGATCAGGAAGGCGAAATCGTCACCGGCGTGGTCAAGAAAGTGAACCGCGACAACATCTCTCTGGAAATCAAATCCGAAGGGATGGCCGGTAACGCTGAAGCGGTGATTCTGCGTGAAGACATGCTGCCGCGTGAAAACTTTCGTCCAGGCGACCGCATCCGTGGCGTTTTGTACGCCGTACGCCCTGAAGCGCGCGGCGCGCAACTGTTCGTAACCCGTTCCAAACCGGAAATGCTGGTTGAGCTGTTCCGCATTGAAGTGCCAGAGATTGGCGAAGAAGTCATTGAAATTAAAGCGGCTGCTCGCGATCCGGGTTCACGTGCGAAAATCGCCGTTAAGACCAACGACAAGCGTATTGATCCGGTCGGCGCGTGTGTGGGTATGCGCGGTGCGCGCGTTCAGGCGGTTTCTACCGAACTGGGCGGCGAGCGTATCGATATCGTTCTGTGGGACGATAACCCGGCGCAGTTCGTGATTAACGCAATGGCGCCAGCCGATGTCGCTTCTATCGTGGTGGATGAAGATAAACACACCATGGATATCGCGGTTGAAGCCGGTAACCTGGCTCAGGCGATTGGACGTAACGGTCAGAACGTCCGCCTGGCTTCACAACTGAGCGGTTGGGAACTCAACGTGATGACCGTTGATGACCTGCAGGCGAAGCATCAGGCTGAAGCGCATGCCGCCATCGATACCTTCACCAAATATCTCGACATCGATGAAGATTTCGCGACGGTTCTGGTGGAAGAAGGTTTTGCGACGCTGGAAGAACTGGCCTACGTGCCAATGAAAGAACTGCTGGAAATTGACGGTCTTGATGAACCGACCGTTGAAGCGCTGCGCGAGCGTGCTAAAAACGCACTGACCACTCTGGCACTGGCCCAGGAAGAAAGCCTCGGTGATAACAAACCGGCTGACGATCTGCTGAATCTGGAAGGATTGGATCGCGATATGGCCTTCAAACTGGCTGCCCGTGGTGTTTGTACGCTGGAAGATCTCGCCGAACAGGGCATTGATGATCTGGCTGATATCGAAGGGTTGACCGACGAAAAAGCCGGTGAGCTGATTATGGCTGCCCGTAATATTTGCTGGTTCGGTGACGAAGCGTAATAAACTGTAGCAGGAAGGAACAGTATGACAGATGTAACCGTAAAAACGCTGGCTGCAGAGATACAGACCTCCGTGGATCGCCTGGTACAGCAATTTGCTGATGCAGGTATCCAGAAGTCTGCTGATGACTCTGTGTCCGCACAAGAGAAACAAACCTTACTGGCGCACCTGAACCGTGAGAACGGCTCTGCGCCGGATAAGTTAACGCTGCAGCGTAAAACGCGCAGTACTCTCAATATTCCTGGTACCGGTGGAAAAAGCAAATCGGTACAAATCGAAGTCCGCAAGACACGCACCTTTGTGAAACGCGATCCGCAAGAGGCTGAACGCCTGGCCGCGGAAGAGCAGGCGCAGCGTGAAGCGGAAGAGCAAGCCCGTCGTGAGGCAGAAGAAGCTGCCAAACGCGAGGCGCAACAAAAAGCCGAACGTGAGGCCGCAGAACAAGCTAAGCGTGAAGCCGCTGATAAAGCGAAACGTGAAGCTGCGGAAAAAGACAAAGTGAGCAATCAACAGACCGACGATATGACAAAAACCGCCCAGGCCGAAAAAGCCCGCCGTGAAAACGAAGCCGCAGAACTGAAGCGTAAAGCGGAAGAAGAAGCACGTCGTAAGCTTGAAGAAGAAGCGCGCCGCGTAGCGGAAGAAGCTCGCCGTATGGCGGAAGAAAACGAGAAAAATGGTGTGAATAACGCTGAACCTGTTGAAGACACCAGCGATTATCACGTCACTACTTCCCAGCATGCTCGCCAGGCAGAAGACGAAAACGATCGCGAAGTAGAAGGCGGCCGTGGTCGTACTCGCAGCGCGAAAGCCGCGCGTCCGGCGAAGAAAGGCAACAAACACGCTGAATCCAAAGCTGACCGTGAAGAAGCGCGCGCAGCGGTTCGCGGCGGTAAAGGCGGTAAGCAGCGTAAAGGTTCCGCTCTGCAGCAGGGCTTCCAGAAGCCAGCTCAGGCCGTTAACCGTGACGTTGTGATCGGCGAAACCATCACCGTTGGCGATCTGGCGAACAAGATGGCGGTTAAAGGTTCTCAGGTCATCAAAGCGATGATGAAACTGGGCGCAATGGCGACCATCAACCAGGTCATCGACCAGGAAACCGCACAGCTGGTTGCCGAAGAGATGGGCCACAAAGTTATCCTGCGTCGTGAAAACGAACTGGAAGAAGCGGTAATGAGCGACCGTGACACCGGCGCTGCGGCTGAACCGCGCGCACCGGTTGTGACCATCATGGGCCACGTTGACCACGGTAAAACCTCCCTGCTGGACTACATTCGCTCCACGAAAGTGGCTTCTGGCGAAGCGGGCGGCATTACCCAGCACATCGGTGCGTACCACGTTGAAACTGACAACGGTATGATCACCTTCCTGGATACCCCGGGCCACGCCGCGTTTACCTCCATGCGTGCTCGTGGTGCTCAGGCAACGGATATCGTGGTACTGGTTGTTGCTGCAGACGACGGCGTAATGCCGCAGACCATCGAAGCTATCCAGCACGCGAAAGCGGCAGGTGTGCCGGTAGTCGTGGCAGTCAACAAAATCGATAAACCAGAAGCGGATCCGGATCGCGTTAAAAACGAACTGTCCCAGTACGGCATCATGCCGGAAGAGTGGGGCGGCGAGAGCCAGTTCGTCCACGTTTCTGCGAAAGCCGGTACCGGTATCGACGAGCTGCTGGACGCGATCCTGCTGCAGGCCGAAGTACTGGAGCTGAAAGCTGTTCGTAAAGGTATGGCGAGCGGCGCGGTAATCGAATCCTTCCTGGATAAAGGTCGTGGTCCGGTTGCTACCGTCCTGGTGCGTGAAGGCACGCTGCATAAAGGCGACATCGTACTGTGTGGCTTTGAATACGGTCGCGTTCGTGCGATGCGTAACGAACTGGGTCAGGAAGTACTGGAAGCAGGTCCGTCCATTCCGGTGGAAATCCTGGGTCTGTCCGGTGTTCCGGCTGCCGGTGACGAAGTGACCGTTGTTCGTGACGAGAAGAAAGCCCGTGAAGTTGCGCTGTATCGTCAGGGCAAATTCCGTGAAGTTAAACTGGCTCGTCAGCAGAAATCCAAACTGGAGAACATGTTCGCCAACATGACCGATGGCGAAGTTCACGAAGTGAACATCGTCCTGAAGGCGGACGTTCAGGGTTCTGTAGAAGCGATTTCCGACTCTTTACTGAAACTGTCTACCGACGAAGTAAAAGTGAAGATCATCGGTTCTGGCGTAGGTGGTATCACCGAAACCGACGCGACTCTGGCTGCGGCGTCCAACGCTATTCTGGTTGGCTTCAACGTACGTGCCGATGCCTCTGCACGTAAAGTTATCGAATCTGAAAGCCTGGATCTGCGTTACTACTCCGTCATCTATCATCTGATCGACGAAGTGAAAGCGGCGATGAGCGGCATGCTGTCTCCGGAGCTGAAACAGCAGATCATCGGTCTGGCTGAAGTGCGCGACGTGTTCAAATCGCCGAAATTTGGCGCGATTGCGGGCTGTATGGTCACCGAAGGTACCATCAAACGTCACAACCCAATCCGCGTACTGCGCGACAACGTGGTTATCTACGAAGGCGAGCTGGAATCCCTGCGCCGCTTCAAAGATGACGTTAACGAAGTCCGTAACGGTATGGAATGTGGTATCGGCGTTAAGAACTACAACGACGTTCGCGTTGGCGATATGATCGAAGTATTCGAGATTATCGAGATCAAACGTACCATCGCATAATCTTCGTCGTCTTTTGGGCCGCAACGGCGTTGGCTGCGCTCGCTCACCCCGGTCACATAGTTATCTATGCTCCCGGGGATTTACGAGCTTGCCGCCTTGTTGCAACCCAAAATCCTTAGAAGATGATTAGGCGTAGGCCGGGTAAGCGAAGCGCCACCCGGCAAGAAATTTAAAAAGGGGCTTATGGCCCCTTTTTTGTCTTTATTCTGGAGAATTTATTATGGCGAAAGAATTTGGTCGCCCTCAGCGCGTAGCGCAAGAGATGCAGAAAGAGATCGCGCTCATCCTGCAACGCGAAATCAAAGATCCACGCGTAGGTATGATGACCACCGTGTCTGGTGTTGAAATGTCCCGCGATCTGGCATACGCCAAAGTATTCGTGACGTTCCTCAACGATCAGGACGAAGCGGCTGTGAAAAACGGTATTAAGGCACTGCAGGAAGCCTCTGGTTTTATCCGCTCCCTGCTGGGTAAAGCGATGCGTCTGCGTATCGTGCCTGAGCTGACCTTCTTCTACGACAACTCGTTGGTTGAAGGGATGCGCATGTCTAACCTGGTGACCAGCGTGGTGAAACATGACGATGAACGTCGTGTGAACCCGACGGACGACAGCAAGGAGGACTGATGAGTCGTCCTCGTCGTCGTGGTCGCGACATTCACGGCGTCCTGCTGCTGGATAAGCCGCAGGGCATGTCCAGCAATGACGTCCTGCAAAAAGTGAAGCGCATCTACAATGCCAACCGTGCGGGGCATACCGGCGCGCTGGATCCGCTGGCGACGGGCATGTTGCCCATCTGCCTCGGTGAAGCGACGAAGTTTTCACAGTATTTGCTGGATTCTGACAAGCGCTATCGCGTAGTAGCCCGCCTGGGCCAGCGAACTGACACCTCCGACGCCGACGGGCAAATCGTGCAGGAACGTCCGGTAACCTTCAGCGCAGAGCAACTTGCCGATGCGCTGGAGACTTTCCGCGGCGATATCGAGCAGATTCCGTCAATGTATTCGGCGCTGAAGTACCAGGGGAAGAAGCTGTACGAATATGCGCGCCAGGGCATTGAAGTGCCGCGCGAAGCGCGTCCGATTACCGTCTATGAGCTGCTGTTTATTCGCCACGAAGGTCACGAGCTGGAGCTGGAAGTTCACTGCTCGAAAGGCACCTATATTCGCACTATTATCGACGATCTGGGCGAGAAGTTAGGATGCGGCGCGCACGTCACGTACCTGCGTCGTCTGACGGTCAGCAAGTATCCGGTGGAGCGTATGGTGACGCTGGAGCACTTGCGCGAGCTGGTTGAACAGGCTGAGCAACAGAATGTTCCGGCGGCGCAGCTGCTTGATCCTTTACTGATGCCAATGGACAGTCCGGCATCGGACTATCCCGTCGTTAATTTACCTTTAACATCGTCGGTTTACTTTAAAAATGGTAACCCGGTACGGATGTCAGGCGCCCCGCTGGAAGGGTTGGTGCGCGTGACGGAAGGCGATGACGGCAAATTTATCGGCATGGGGGAGATGGATGACGAAGGTCGTGTCGCTCCCCGCCGCCTGGTGGTTGAATATCCGGCATAACGCTCTCCGTCTTGCGATAAGAGGGCGCTGCGAGTAGAATACTGCCGCTTAACGTCGCGTAAATTGTTTAACAATCTGCGTGGCGTATACACAAAATCATTCGAGCTGCATCAAGGCGGCAAGTCTGAGAATCCTCAGGAGCTTACTTGGGTAAGTGACTGAGGTGAGCGGACGCAGCCAACGCAGAGTCAGTTTGAAGGATAAAGTGTATACACTGGGATAGCTGAATTAGAGATCGGCATCCTTTCATTCTTAACACTTTGGAGTTTTAAAATGTCTCTAAGTACTGAAGCTACCGCTAAAATCGTTTCTGAGTTTGGTCGTGATGCAAACGACACCGGTTCTACCGATGTTCAGGTTGCTCTGTTGACTGCACAGATTAACCACCTGCAGGGCCACTTTGCAGAGCACAAAAAAGATCACCACAGCCGTCGTGGTCTGCTGCGTATGGTTTCTCAGCGTCGTAAACTGCTCGACTACCTGAAACGTAAAGATGTTGCACGTTACACTGCGCTGATCGAGCGTCTGGGTCTGCGTCGCTAATTCTTTCGAGTTTCAGAAAGAGGGGGCCTTCATGGCCCCTTTTTTCCAGCAGATGGCAGCAATTCGCTGGAAACTAATGTATTGTTGCTATGAATGATCTTCCGTTGCAGAGGTTCGCGCGGCTAATGAGAGGCTTTACCCATGCGTATGGGTTAGGGTTGTCATTAGTCGCGAGGATGCGCAGAAGATCGGGTATTAACGATGGCGCAAAATGTGCTGTCAAAAAATAGAGAAAGGATATTATTTTGCTTAATCCGATCGTTCGTAAATTCCAGTACGGTCAGCATACCGTTACGCTGGAGACCGGCATGATGGCGCGTCAGGCAACTGCCGCTGTTATGGTTAGCATGGATGACACTGCGGTATTCGTTACCGTTGTTGGCCAGAAAAAAGCGAAACCAGGCCAGGACTTTTTCCCACTGACCGTTAACTACCAGGAGCGTACCTACGCTGCTGGCCGTATCCCGGGTAGCTTCTTCCGTCGTGAAGGCCGTCCAAGCGAAGGCGAAACGCTGATCGCGCGTCTGATTGACCGCCCGGTTCGTCCGCTGTTCCCGGAAGGCTTCGTTAACGAAGTTCAGGTTATCGCCACCGTGGTTTCCGTTAACCCGCAGGTTAACCCGGATATCGTGGCAATGATTGGCGCCTCCGCTGCGCTGACGCTGTCTGGCATCCCATTCAACGGCCCGATCGGCGCTGCGCGTGTTGGTTACATCAATGACCAGTACGTTCTGAACCCGACCCAGGACGAGCTGAAAGAAAGCAAGCTGGACCTGGTTGTTGCCGGTACTGAAGCTGCCGTACTGATGGTTGAATCCGAAGCTGAACTGCTGAGCGAAGACCAGATGCTGGGCGCTGTGGTATTCGGTCACGAACAGCAGCAGGTTGTGATTCAGGCTATCAACGAGCTGGCGAAAGAAGCGGGCAAACCGCGTTGGGACTGGCAGCCAGAAGCCGTCAACGACGCGCTGAACGCACGCGTTGCCGCACTGGCAGAAGCTCGCCTGAGCGATGCTTACCGCATCACCGACAAACAAGAGCGTTACGCTCAGGTTGACGTGATCAAATCCGAAACCATCGCGACTCTGGTGGCTGAAGACGAAACCCTGGACGCTAACGAACTGGGCGAAATCCTGCACGCAATCGAGAAAAACGTGGTGCGTAGCCGCGTACTGGCAGGCGAGCCGCGCATCGATGGCCGAGAAAAAGACATGATCCGTGGCCTGGACGTGCGTACTGGCGTTCTGCCGCGTACCCACGGTTCCGCACTGTTCACCCGTGGCGAAACTCAGGCTCTGGTTACTGCGACCCTGGGCACCACCCGTGACGCGCAGAGCCTTGACGAGCTGATGGGCGAGCGTACTGACAACTTCCTGTTCCACTACAACTTCCCTCCGTACTGCGTAGGTGAAACCGGTATGGTCGGTTCTCCGAAGCGTCGTGAGATTGGTCACGGCCGTCTGGCGAAACGCGGCGTACTGGCAGTGATGCCGGATCTGGATAAATTCCCGTACACCGTGCGTGTGGTTTCTGAAATCACCGAATCTAACGGTTCTTCTTCCATGGCTTCCGTATGTGGCGCTTCCCTGGCGCTGATGGACGCAGGCGTGCCGATCAAAGCCGCCGTTGCGGGTATCGCGATGGGTCTGGTGAAAGAAGGCGACAACTTTGTTGTTCTGTCTGACATCCTGGGCGACGAAGACCACCTGGGCGATATGGACTTCAAAGTGGCGGGTTCCCGCGACGGTATCTCTGCGCTGCAGATGGATATCAAAATTGAAGGTATCACCAAAGAGATCATGCAGGTTGCTCTGAACCAGGCTAAAGGTGCGCGTCTGCACATCCTGGGTGTGATGGAACAAGCGATCAACGCGCCGCGTGGCGACATTTCTCAGTTCGCTCCGCGTATCCACACCATCAAGATCAGCCCGGACAAGATCAAAGACGTTATCGGTAAAGGCGGTTCTGTTATCCGTGCTCTGACCGAAGAAACCGGCACCACCATTGAAATCGAGGATGATGGTACCGTGAAGATTGCTGCGACCGACGGCGAGAAAGCGAAATATGCTATCCGTCGTATCGAAGAGATCACCGCAGAGATCGAAGTCGGTCGTATCTACAATGGTAAAGTGACCCGTATCGTTGACTTTGGCGCATTTGTTGCCATCGGTGGCGGTAAAGAAGGTCTGGTACACATCTCTCAGATCGCTGACAAGCGCGTTGAGAAAGTGACCGATTACCTGCAGATGGGCCAGGAAGTACCGGTCAAAGTTCTGGAAGTTGATCGCCAGGGCCGCGTACGTCTGAGCATTAAAGAAGCAACTGAGCAGTCTCAGCCTGCAGGCGAACCGGAAGCTCCGGCAAGCCAGGGCGAGTAAGGTTGCCATTGCCCTCCGTGAAAGCGGAGGGCCTTTAACCCGGCAGGACGCCTTGTTAGCAACCGGGGAACCTGGACGTTCATTCAATCGTTGTCTTCGGGAGTGGGAAATGAAGCCTTTTTTGCGCTGGTGTTTCGTTGCGACAGCACTCACGCTGGCTGGATGCAGTAATTCGGCCTGGCGTAAGAGTGAAGTCCTCGCAGTACCATTGCAACCGACTTTGCAGCAGGAAGTGATTCTGGCACGTATGGAACAAATTCTTGCCAGTCGGGCTTTAACCGATGACGAACGCGCACAGCTTTTATATGAGCGCGGAGTGTTGTATGATAGTCTCGGTCTGAGGGCACTGGCGCGAAATGATTTTTCACAAGCGCTGGCAATCCGACCAGATATGCCTGAAGTATTCAATTACTTAGGTATATATTTAACGCAGGCAGGCAATTTTGATGCTGCCTATGAAGCGTTTGATTCTGTACTTGAGCTTGATCCAACTTACAACTACGCGCACTTAAATCGCGGTATCGCATTGTATTACGGCGGTCGCGACAAGTTAGCGCAAGATGATCTGCTGGCGTTTTATCAAGACGATCCCAATGATCCTTTCCGCAGTCTGTGGCTTTATCTTGCCGAGCAGAAGCTCGATGAGAAGCAGGCTAAAGAAGCGTTAAAGCAGCGCTTCGAAAAATCGGATAAAGAGCAATGGGGATGGAACATTGTCGAGTTCTACCTGGGCAACATTAGCGAATCAACGCTGATGGAACGCCTGAAGGCGGACGCAACGGATAACACCTCGCTCGCTGAGCATCTCAGTGAAACCAACTTCTATTTAGGTAAGTACTACCTAAGTCTGGGGGATTTGGACAACGCTACGGCATTGTTCAAACTGGCGGTGGCTAACAACGTTCATAACTTTGTTGAGCACCGATACGCATTGTTGGAATTATCGCTCCTGGGCCAGGACCAAGATGACCTGGCAGAATCGGACCAGCAATAGCTGACGTACACATCAGCCCGTAATCTTTTTTGATTGCCATCACCTTCGCGGGTGAGGGCGTTGTTGTTCGTTAATACACCTACTTTGAGCCGGTTCACACTTTTCAATGAAAATTGCAGATCAATTTCATGATGAGTTATGTAGACTGGCCGCCATTAATTTTGAGGCACACGTACTACATGGCTGAATTCGAAACCACTTTTGCAGATCTGGGCCTGAAGGCTCCTATCCTTGAAGCCCTTAACGATCTGGGTTACGAAAAACCATCTCCAATCCAGGCAGAGTGCATTCCGCATCTGCTGGGCGGTCGCGATGTTCTGGGTATGGCCCAGACCGGTAGCGGCAAAACGGCAGCGTTCTCTTTACCGCTGCTCAACAATCTTGATCCTGAGCTGAAGGCACCTCAGATTCTGGTGCTGGCACCGACCCGCGAACTGGCGGTTCAGGTAGCAGAAGCCATGACGGATTTCTCTAAACACATGCGCGGCGTGAACGTGGTTGCCCTGTACGGTGGCCAGCGCTATGACGTGCAATTACGTGCCCTGCGTCAGGGACCTCAGATCGTCGTCGGTACGCCGGGTCGTCTGCTGGATCACCTGAAGCGCGGTACTCTGGACCTCTCCAAACTGAGCGGTCTGGTACTGGACGAAGCCGATGAAATGCTGCGTATGGGCTTCATCGAAGACGTTGAAACCATTATGGCGCAGATCCCGGAAGGTCATCAGACCGCTCTGTTCTCTGCCACCATGCCGGAAGCGATTCGTCGTATTACCCGCCGCTTTATGAAAGAGCCGCAGGAAGTACGCATTCAGTCCAGCGTCACTACCCGTCCTGACATCAGCCAGAGCTACTGGACCGTCTGGGGCATGCGTAAAAATGAAGCGCTGGTGCGTTTCCTGGAAGCAGAAGATTTTGATGCGGCGATTATCTTCGTCCGTACCAAAAATGCGACTCTGGAAGTGGCAGAAGCGCTGGAGCGTAGCGGTTATAGCAGCGCTGCACTGAACGGCGATATGAACCAGTCCCTGCGTGAGCAGACTCTGGAGCGTCTGAAAGATGGCCGTCTGGATATTCTGATTGCAACCGACGTTGCGGCCCGTGGCCTGGACGTTGAGCGTATCAGCCTGGTTGTTAACTACGATATCCCGATGGACTCCGAATCTTACGTTCACCGTATCGGCCGTACCGGTCGTGCGGGTCGTGCTGGCCGTGCGCTGCTGTTCGTTGAGAACCGCGAGCGTCGTCTGCTGCGTAACATCGAACGCACCATGAAGCTGACGATTCCAGAAGTAGAACTGCCGAACGCAGAGCTGCTGGGCAAACGCCGTCTGGAAAAATTCGCCGCGAAAGTACAGCAGCAGCTGGAAAGCAGCGATCTGGATCAGTACCGTGCTCTGCTGGCGCAGATTCAGCCTACTGCTGAAGGCGAAGAGCTGGACATGGAAACCCTGGCAGCCGCACTGCTGAAAATGGCTCAGGGCGAACGTAGCCTGATCGTACCACCAGATGCACCGATGCGTCCTAAGCGTGAATTCCGCGACCGTGACGATCGTGGCCCGCGTGACCGCAACGATCGTGGCCCGCGTGGCGACCGTGAAGACCGTCCGCGTCGTGAACGCCGTGACGTTGGCGATATGCAGCTGTACCGCATTGAAGTGGGCCGTGATGATGGGGTTGAAGTCCGCCATATCGTTGGCGCGATTGCTAACGAAGGTGATATCAGCAGCCGTTACATCGGTAACATCAAGCTGTTTGCTTCCCACTCCACCATCGAACTGCCGAAAGGTATGCCGGGCGACGTGCTGCAGCACTTTACCCGTACCCGCATCCTGAACAAGCCGATGAACATGCAGCTGGTTGGCGATGCCGTTCCGCACACCGGTGGTGAGCGTCGTGGCGGTGGCCGTTTCAGCGGCGAGCGTCGTGAAGGCGGTCGTGGCGAAGGCCGTGGCTTTGGCGGTGAGCGTCGTGAAGGCGGTCGTGGTGATGGTCGTCGTTTCAGCGGCGAACGTCGTGAAGGTGGTCGTGGCCCGCGCCGTGACGATTCTTCCGCGCCGCGTCGTGATGACTCCACTGGTCGTCGTCGTTTCGGCGGTGACGCATAAGCCTCCTGGCTTTATAGCTGTAAAGTAAAATATACGGCCCCGATCGAAAGATTGGGGCTTTTTTTATTTCAATTGTACTCGTGTACTGGTACAGTGCAGCACATTAAGATGCAGGTTCCACATTATTGACTGGAGAATAGGCTGTATGGCGACACTTACCACCACCCAAACGTCACCTTCGCTGCTTGGCGGCGTGGTGATCATCGGCGGCACCATTATTGGCGCGGGGATGTTTTCTCTGCCGGTGGTCATGTCCGGGGCGTGGTTCTTCTGGTCAATGGCGGCGCTGATCTTCACCTGGTTCTGCATGCTGCACTCCGGGCTGATGATCCTCGAAGCCAACCTCAATTACCGCATTGGATCCAGCTTCGATACCATTACCAAAGATCTGCTGGGCAAAGGCTGGAACGTTGTTAACGGCATCTCGATTGCTTTTGTCCTTTATATTCTGACCTACGCGTATATCTCGGCGAGCGGTTCGATCCTGCATCATACCTTCTCGGAGATGTCGCTGAACGTTCCGGCGCGCGCGGCAGGTCTTGGCTTTGCGCTGCTGGTCGCGTTTGTGGTGTGGTTAAGCACCAAAGCGGTTAGCCGCATGACGGCGATTGTGCTGGGGGCAAAGGTGATTACCTTTTTCCTGACCTTCGGCAGCCTGCTGGGACACGTGCAGCCCGCAACGCTGTTTAACGTGGCGCAGAGCAACGCTTCGTATACGCCGTACCTGCTGATGACGCTGCCATTCTGTCTGGCCTCATTCGGCTATCACGGCAACGTCCCGAGCCTGATGAAATATTACGGCAAGGATCCGAAGACCATCGTTAAGTGCCTGGTGTACGGCACGCTGCTGGCGCTGGTGCTGTATACCGTATGGTTGCTGGGAACGATGGGTAATATTCCGCGTCCGGAATTTATTGGTATTGCGCAGCAGGGCGGGAACATTGATGTGCTGGTGCAGGCGTTGAGCGGCGTGCTGAACAGCCGTAGCCTGGATCTGCTGTTGGTGGTGTTCTCCAACTTTGCGGTGGCGAGCTCGTTCCTCGGTGTGACGCTGGGCTTGTTTGATTATCTGGCGGATCTGTTTGGTTTTGATGACTCCGCAATGGGGCGTTTTAAAACCGCATTGCTGACGTTTGTGCCGCCGATTGTCGGAGGCCTGCTGTGGCCGAACGGTTTCCTGTACGCCATTGGCTATGCAGGGCTCGCGGCAACCATCTGGGCCGCAATTGTGCCAGCGCTGCTGGCACGTAAATCCCGCGAACGTTTTGGTAGCCCGAAATTCCGCGTCTGGGGCGGTAAGCCGATGATTGCCCTGATTCTGGTCTTCGGTGTTGGCAACGCGGTTATCCATATTCTGTCGAGCGTGAATTTGTTACCGGTTTATCAGTAAAACCGTTGCCCGGTGGCGCTACGCTTACCGGGCCTACATCACCGTGTAGGCCGGATAAGGCGTAGCCGCCATCCGGCACAAACCGCACTACCCCACCAATTCTTCCTTCACCTGCATCGCTAAATCGAACGAATGCAGTCGCGCCTGATGATCAAAAATCTGCCCGTTGACCATAATTTCATCCGCCTGGGTTTCACGCAAAATCGCCTCCAGCCCGTGCCGCACTTTCGCTTTATCACCGACCAGCGACATGCTTAGCGCCTGCTGTACGCCATACTGTTCAGAAGCGGACCACTGCTGATGCATATTCTCTACCGGCGGCGGTAGCTGGCCGGTTTCGCCACGACGCAGTTTGACAAACGCCTGCTGCATTGAGGTGAAAAGAAATTCGGCATCGCGGTTGCTGTCGGCGGCAATGATGTTAATGCACACCATCGTGTACGGTTTTGCCAGCCGCGCCGAAGGAGTGAACTGACTACGATACAGATGCAGCGCCTGATGCAGCATATCCGGCGCAAAGTGCGAGGCGAAGGCAAACGGCAGGCCCAGCTGTGCGGCAAGCTGTGCGCTGTACAGGCTGGAGCCTAATAACCAGACCGGGATCTGCTCGCCGTAGCCAGGTACCGGGCGTACATGAGGGTTCGGATCGCGGGCGTCGAACCAGTCCACCAGTTCTGCGACGTCGCGCGGGAAGTTATCGATATCACCGCTCATATGGCGGCGCAGCGCGCGCATCGTCGGCTGATCGCTCCCCGGCGCGCGGCCAAGCCCGAGATCGATGCGTCCCGGATACAGCGTGTTCAGGGTACCGAACTGCTCGGCGATCACCAGCGGTGAATGGTTGGGCAACATTACGCCGCCAGAGCCCAGATGCAGCGTGCTGGTATTGGCAGCCAGATAACCAATCAGTACTGACGTTGCGGCGCTGGCGATGCCGGTCATGTTGTGATGTTCTGCCAGCCAGTAGCGATGATAGCCGCGCTTTTCTGCCAGTCGTGCGAGAGCAAGCGAGTGTGTGAAGGCCTCTTTTGCCGAAGATCCTTCAGGGATCGGCGCCAGATCCAGCACCGAGAATGGAATCGTTTTATCAGTCATAACGGCTCACTTTGTTACCGGTTAATCTTTTAATACTGCATTAAAGATTAGCGAATGCTGTTAACAAAGTGAGCTTTATGAGACTGACGGCAAAAACAATGCCCGATGGCGCTGCGCTTACTGGGCCTACGGGATCGCGATTTGTAGGCCGGATAAGGCATTTATGCCGCCATCCGGCGAGGTCTTATCAGGACTGCAGTTCCAGCCCTGCCAGCCGCTTCCAGTAGCCGTTGCAGTCGCTGTGGGCGGCAAGCGGTAATGGGGCAGTGCCATTTTCATTGGCGCGGAAGGCATCAAGCATGGCGAATGTTTCCGTGCCTGAAGGGGACAGACGCACAATATTCACCAGACCCTGCATGGATGTCAGCTCGTTACCGAGGTTGTAAACGTAGCCGCTCATGGTCTGGATCCCATTGAGCACAAAGACCTGCTGATTCTCCTGCGATAGCACATCGCGCCCGTTCGGGTATTTGATGCAGCAGGTTTCACACTCGTCTTTTGGTCGGTCTTCAGAGCGCGCCGTAAAGCAGCGGGCAGAGTAGGCCAGCGGCAGATGTCCGTAGCTCAGCACCTCTACTTCAAACTGATTGCGAATACCCAACTCATCACACTGGTTGAGCAGGTTTACCAGCCAGTCGCGGGACAGCTCTACCGGCATACACCAGCGCACCATCCCTTGTTTGAGCAGCAAACGCAGCGTCACCGCGTTGTAGCAATTGAGCGCATGTCCGGCGACAAACGGCAGCTTACGCTCGGCACACATGTTTACCACGCCGAGATCGCTGGCTTCCAGCAGGAAGTCGCCGTTTTCGACATAGCGCTTCAGCTCTCCCAGCTCAGAGGAGGCCTGCACCAGCGCCAGCGTCGATAGCACCACCTGTTTACCGCTGCCTGTGAGCGATTTCGCCATATCTATCCAGTCGCCGACTTTAGTGGCGCGGCGTTTACTGCATACCGCTTCGCCAAGATAGATAACGTCGGCCTGGCTGGCGGCGGCCTGCTGATAAAAATCTTCCAGCGTTTCTTTTGGCCAGTACCACAGCACCGGCCCTAAGGAATATTTCATTGCTTCTCTCACTGCCATTTACGGTGATACGCGCCAAGCGTGGTCTGCGTGCCTTCGGACATGGAACCGAGCGTTTCCATCCATGCCGCCTGTGGGGCGTAGTTCTGCGGGTCGGCGATACAGCGGTCGATTGCCTGACGCCACACTTTCGCCACCTGGCTGACGTAGGCCGGGCTACGCTGGCGCCCCTCGATTTTTACCGAGGCGATATTGGCCGCCAGCAGCTCCGGCAGCAGCTCCAGCGTATTCAGGCTGGTGGGCTCTTCCAGCGCATGATAGCGTTCGCCGTCAACCAGATAGCGGCCTTTACACAGCGTCGGATAACCGGCGTTTTCTCCGTCCTGATAGCGGTCAATCAGCACCTCATTCAGACGGGATTCCAGGCCTTGTTGGGTCTGCTGCCAGCGAACAAAACGGGCGGGAGAACAAGCGCCAACCGTGTTAGGCGATTCACCCGTCAGATAGGACGAAAGATAGCAACGGCCTTCCGCCATAATGCACAGGCTGCCAAAGGCGAACACTTCGAGTGGAACGGGCGTGACGCGAGCGAGCTGTTTCACCTGATGAATAGACAGCACGCGCGGCAGCACCACGCGGGCGACATCGAAGTTGCGATGATAAAAATTAATCGCCTCTTCGTTGGTGGCAGATGCCTGAACAGAGACATGGCGCTCAATATGCGGGTAGCGCTCTGCGGCATACTCAAGCATGGCGAGGTCGGCGAGGATTAGCGCATCCGCGCCCAGCTGCGCCGCCATATCTACGGCACGCTGCCAGCGCGCATAACCATCCGGATGCGCAAAAGTGTTAATCGCGATGTGCAGCTTACGACGGTGTTGATGAACGAAACTCACCGCTTCCTGCAATTTTTTCTCGGTAAAATTAAGGCCGGCGAAATGACGGGCGTTGGTATCATCTTTCAGCCCGATGTAGACAGCATCAGCGCCGTTCTCGATGGCCGCCTTAAGCGCCGGGAGATTTCCGGCAGGGCAGAGCAGCTCCATAATTTATCCTGAACGTAGCGCCGTGAAGGGCGCAGAAATGTTAACGAAGAGGGATTTTAGTTAACCTTGCTGAGACAATTTTTGATTTGAGGCAGTTAAAGTCGTATTGGTGACACCAATAAAGAGGTAACAATTTCGTAGCGAATTGTTGATTTATGCCGCTATGTCGTTTATTGGATATGGCAAAATAGCAGGACTATTGAAACAGGGAGTAAAGCTCGTGTTGGATAAACTGCGTTCACGCTTAGTACATTTTGGTCCTTCTCTGATGAGTGTACCGGTTAAACTGACGCCCTTTGCGCTGAAGCGCCAGGTCCTGGAGCAGGTTCTGAGCTGGCAGTTTAGCCAGGCGCTGGCTGATGGAGAGCTGGAGTTTCTCGAAGGCCGCTGGCTGAGCATTCATGTGCGTGATATTGGCCTCCAATGGTATACCTCTGTTGAGAACGATAAACTTATCGTCAGCCAGAGTGCCGATGCGGATGTGAGTTTTAGCGCTGACGCCAGCGATTTACTGATGATTGCTGCACGTAAGCAGGATCCGGATACGCTTTTCTTCCAGCGTCGCCTGGTGATTGAAGGCGACACAGAATTAGGGCTATACGTAAAAAATCTGATGGATGCCATCGAACTGGAGCAGATGCCTAAAGCGTTGCGCGTCATGCTGATGCAGTTGGCGGATTTTGTTGAGGCGGGTATGAAAGCGTCGCCAGACACCAAACAGACCTCGGTAGGTGAACCATGCTGATTCGAGTTGAGATTCCCATTGATGCTCCTGGCATTGATGCGTTGCTGCGCCGTTCATTTGAGAGCGATGCGGAGGCGAAATTAGTGCACGACCTGCGTGAGGATGGCTTCTTAACGCTGGGTCTGGTTGCGACAGATGACGAAGGTCAGGTCGTGGGTTACGTCGCGTTCAGCCCTGTCGATGTTCAGGGTGAAGATCTGCAATGGGTCGGCATGGCGCCGCTCGCGGTGGACGAAAATTATCGCGGGCAGGGCCTGGCGCGCCAGCTGGTCTATGAGGGACTCGACTCCCTGAACGAGTTTGGCTACGCCGCGGTGGTAACGCTGGGCGATCCGGCGCTGTACAGCCGCTTCGGCTTTGAGCTGGCGGCCCATCATGACCTGCGTTGCCGCTGGCCGGGTACCGAAAGCGCGTTCCAGGTTCATCGCCTGGCGGACGATGCGCTGGAGGGCGTTTCCGGCCTGGTGGAGTATCACGACCACTTCAATCGTTTTTAACATCCGGGGTTTGCAGGCTGCTCAGCAGAGCCTCAAGCCCTTCGCCCTCGACAAGGCGCTCTTTCTGACGCTTTGTGAGCTGTTTGACACGATACTCTATGCGCAGAGCCAGCGAACGGTCGCCGACCTGCGCCGCAAATGCCAGGGTGAGTTCTCCCTTTCCGCGCAGCGCCTTCGCGCCTTTCCCGCTTTGATGTTGCTTATATCGGCGCTGCACATCGGTGGTTATTCCGGTGTATAAGGCGTTGTCCGCGGTACGGATCAGGTACAGATACCAGGGTGTCATTGTCACCATCGACGTGATAATTTTCAGGCCTACAGTATAAAAGAGAACAGAAATGGAAACACTGACTGCGGTGACCCGCTGGCTGGCAAAACAGCACGTCGTGACCTGGTGTGTACACCATGACGGTGAATTGTGGTGCGCCAATGCGTTTTACCTGTTTGATGCGCAAAAGGTGGTGTTCTATGTGCTCACCGAAGAGAAAACGCGTCATGCTCAAATGTCCGGGCCGCGCGCGCCCGTTGCCGGTACGGTAAACGGCCAGCCCAAAACGGTCGCCCTGATTCGCGGCGTACAGTTTAAAGGGGAAATCCGCCGTCTTGAGGGAGAGGAGAGCGACGTTGCGCGTAAAGCGTATAATCGCCGCTTCCCCGTTGCCAGAATGCTGTCAGCGCCCGTGTGGGAGATTCGACCGGATGAAATCAAATTCACCGACAACACGCTGGGCTTTGGCAAAAAGATGCTCTGGCTACGTGATTCACGCCCCGAGAATACGTAACGCCTCACGGTTAAAGGCCGGAAGATCGTCCGGAGTTCGGCTGGTTATCAGCCGATCGTTATCATTCACCATTTCCTGATCGTAAAATTCGGCACCCGCATTTTTTACATCAATGATGATAGGTTTCACGGCGGTAAGTTTACGGCCACGAATAACATCCGCGCTGATCAGCAGCTGTGGACCGTGGCAAATAGCAAACACCGGTTTGCCGCTGTTAACGAAATCCCGGGTAAAGGTCACGAAACGATCGTCCCCGCGCAGATAATCCGGCGAATGACCACCAGGCAGCAGCAGGGCGTCAAAATCGGCAGGGCGTACATCCTCGATCGCTTTGTCGATGGTGACGCTGGCTTCCCCCTTTTTCCCCTTCACCGTTTTGCCAGCCTGTTTTTCAATGGTGATGACTTCATGCCCGGCCTGACGGAATTCTGCTGCTGGCGATGTAAATTCTGAATCTTCAAACTCATCAGTGATTAAAACGGCAATCTTCTTGCTCATATTTCCTCCGTTGAGTTGGCTGCGAATGAGGCAGAATTTTCATGTTGATGGATAATTACCTCACGAACTGTTAAGTCTGGTCGCTAAGGCTGAGAGTGCAAGACGGACAAATCTGTAAAGGAGCGAGGATGAGTCAGGTGTTAATCACAGGCGCAACGGGTCTGGTGGGCGGAAATTTGCTGCGTATGTTGCTCAATGAACCCCGAATCAACGCCATTACGGCGCCGACGCGTCGACCGCTGGCGGATACGGTTGGCGTTTATAATCCCCACGATCCGCAGCTAACCGACGCTCTGGCGCAGGTCACCGATCCGGTCGATATTGTCTTTTGCTGTCTGGGGACCACCCGACGCGAAGCCGGCACTAAAGAGGCGTTTGTCCACGCGGATTATACGCTGGTGGTGGACACTGCCCTGACAGGACGTCGGCTGGGAGCCCAGCATATGCTGGTGGTAAGTTCGATGGGCGCTAACGCGAATTCACCGTTTTTTTATAACCGGGTGAAAGGGGAAATGGAGCAGGCGCTGATCGCGCAGAAATGGCCGCGCCTGACGATTGTCCGACCTTCGATGCTGCTGGGGGAACGGGATAAACAGCGGACGAATGAGAGGTTTTTGGCACCGTTGTTTCGGCTGCTGCCGGGTAACTGGAAGTCGATTGAGGCGCGTGACGTTGCGCGGGCAATGTTGCTGGAAGCGCTGTCGCCGGAGCATGAAGGTGTGTCGATCCTGACCTCTTCCGAACTGCGCGAAAGGGCTAAATAAAATGCCGGATGGCGCTAACGCTTATCCAGCCTACAAACGATTAAGTTCTGTAGGCCGGATAAAACACCCAGGCTGTATTATTTAATAAACGTAAAGGCCGTAGTGACGCGTTTCACGCCGCTTACCCGGCTGGCGATATCCGCCGCCGCCTTCGCTTCACGGTCGGTGACCAGGCCCAACAGGAACACCTCTCCGTTTTCGGTCGTGACCTTCACGTTAGAGGATTTCACCTGATCGCTGGTCAGCAACTGGGAACGTACTTTGGTGGTGATCCAGGTATCGTTTGACGCATCGCCCAGACCGATCGGCTGGCCCTGACGGATCTCATTAAAGACCTCAGTCGTACCATCAACGCCCATCGCAATCTGTTTTGCCCGCGCAGACAGTTCGCTATTTGGCGACTGGCCAACCAGCAGGACCTTGCCCTGATACGCGCTAACGTTGATACGCGCTTCTTTCTTGATCTGGGCATCTTTCGACAACGCCGTATTGACGCGTAACTCCAGGGTTCCGTCATCTACCTGAGTGCCGACACTACGCGGATCCGTCGCGGCTTTAGTCCCGACAGCTGCAGTTCCGACAACGGCGGCAGCCACACAGCCTTGCAGCAGCAGCGCAGCGATAATCACAGCAAGCGGCGAAAATGCCTTCATGTGTACTCCTTAATCATCCTGGTGAGGGAAAAGCGTGTTATCGATAAGATCGCAAAGGCAGTTGACCGTCAGCATATGCATTTCCTGAACGCGGGCGCTGTGGTGTGAGGGGATGCGGATTTCAACATCCTGCGGCCCCAGCAGCCCGGCCAGCTCCCCTCCGTCATACCCGGTCAGCGCGACGATTGTCATGTCGCGGGTTACGGCGGCTTCAACGGCTTTTACGATATCGCGGCTATTACCACGCGTAGAGATTGCCAGCAGAACATCACCTGCATGTCCCAGCGCACGGACTTGTTTTGCATAAACTTCGTCGTGCAGGCGATCGTTGGCAATCGCAGTTAAGACCACATTATCAGTATTTAGTGCAATCGCAGGTAAACTAGGTCGTTCCGTTTCAAAACGATTGATCATGCTGGCAGCAAAATGCTGTGCGTTGGCAGCGGATGTCCCATTACCACAACAGAGAATTTTGTTGCCATTGAGCAGGGACTGAACCAGCGTCATGGCTGCACGGGAGATCGCATCCGGGAGCGCTTCAGCCGCAGCTATCTGAGTTTGAATGCTTTCTGTAAAGCAGACTTTAATTCTATCTAACACGCTAATCCTTAAGAACCAGGCTCTGAATCTTCAACTATGAGCGGTCGTTGAACGCGTCTTTAAACCACTCAACTTCATTTCCGGTGAAGGCTAACACATCGAACCGGCAATCCACAGTATCAAAACTCCCATTGTGGCGCGCAAGCCACAAGCGGGCGGTCTGTAATAATTTGTGTTGTTTGCTCCAGGTCACACTCGCCGCCGCGCCGCCAAACCGGGCTGAGCGCCGGTAGCGGACCTCAACGAATACGGTGGTATTGCCTTCACGCATTATCAGGTCGATTTCGCCGCCTCGTTCACGCACGTTAGCGGCGATGAAATGCAGTCCTTTGCTTTCCAGCCAGTCACGCGCAGCAGCTTCCCACGCGTCACCGGCCTGTTTACTCGTTAACTGGCGGGGACGATCTGTCCTTGCTGGTATTTGAGCCATGATAACTTCCTGTTAATCACACAATCCTGATTTGCGGTTAATGCGCCGGTGTTGCCGTTAATTTCGAAACCCTGCACCTGACGCATTTGCGAGAAGTGGTTGGCAAGCGACCAGGCATCAACGCCCATCGCGTACATACGAGCCAGGGAGTAGTCGTTACGCACCGCGCCAAGCGCTTGCTGCATAAGAGGCTCGTTAGCGCCTGCCAGCATTGGGATTTCGCTGTACTGCAAGCCTTCCATTTCCAGACGGAAGTCCGGACCGGCGGTTCCCTGCGCGCTACGGGAGCTGGCATACAGCGTTGCTCCGCTCTGGCTGCCGTTACGCATGGCGATCATCGGTTTAATAAAGGCGATTTCTTCCGGCGTCGCCAGGATATACACGGCATCAACACGACCGCTGCCGCCGGTGATTTGCGCATCTGTAGGCGCTGCCGGAATCGTCAGACCGCCAATCGTCACGCCAGGCTGCGTTGGTGCAGAGGAGACTACCGGACTGCCCGTCAGGGAAATCCCTGAGCCGCCGTTAACGCCCATTTTCAGTTCCGCGGTGGAGCCGAACTTCTGCTGCAGAACGACGCCGCCGCCCAGTTTTTGCCATTCCTGCGCAAAGGCGTTGGCCACGCGATCGCCTAACGAACTCCGTGGGATCAACAGCAGCGGCGTCTGTTTTCCTTGATCGCGGATGTGGCGTGCGGCATCGCGCGCTTCATCTTCTGGCGACAGGGCGAAGTAACAGACGTTCGGCAGGTTTTTCGCCGACTCCGGCTGGTTAAGCGCCAGGACATTTAATGGCGTGTTGCTTTTCATCAGCTCTTCGACATTGTTTTTCAGCAGCGGGCCAACAACAATGCTGGCGCCATCCTGCTGAACCTGGGTCAGGATCTGATTGAGCGGCTGTGATGACGTGTCGTAGATTTTCAGTTCAGCGGACGGATTAGCCGGCGCGCTGGCGGTTGTCGGCTGTGCGGGGGCTGCGGGTTGCGGTGCTGCGGCCTCTGGCTGTGCTGGCGTCTCGTGGGTTAGATCGCTCACTGACGCCTGAGACGGGCTGGCTACGCCGTCAGTTGTTTGCGGCTGCTCCGTAGCCGTCGCAGCAGTGGTAACCGCGGCAGGCGTGGCGGCAACAGGGGCAGCTACCGGTTGAGTGCCCTGGTTTTTCGCGGCTTCAAAGCCTTGCTGAATAGTACGGCCAAATACAGCGGCCTGACCGTTCAGCGGCAGCAGCAGCGCAATTTTGCTGGTGGAGGCGGGCTTAAAGCTCTGCACGTTAACCAACTGCGTTGGCAACAGTTTTGCCCCCGGATTTTGCGGATAACGTTTTTGCCAGTCGGCAATACCGGCTTTCATCATGTCCGGATCGTTACGGTTATCGAACCAGACGCGCTGGAGATCCAGCCAGCCTTGCAGCACGTTTTCATCTGCATTGATGACCAGCGCCTGCGCTTGCTCCTGGGTCATGGATGACAGCGCCTGCCAGGTGGCGTCCATGTTTTTCTGCTTAGCATTCGCCGCCAGCAGCGGTTCCTGGGCGATCAGCGCGCGCAGTAGCGTCAGCGATGGGCGGCCCTGGTTGACGTCGATTTGCGCCTGCCAGTAACGCGCCTGCTGGTTTTGATCGAAATCGGCCGGGGTGAGTTTATCCAGCAGAGCCTGCGCTCCCGCGACATCTTTCTGCGCGAGCTTGATTTCAACGGCAAGCAGTGACTGCTCACGACGCTGGGCATCGTTTAACTTTTGCGGTAGCTGGTTGAACAACTCGATGGCCTGCTGGCTCTTGCCTTCTTTCAGCAGTGCACGAATGGCGAGTAATTGCCAGTTGGTCTTGCTATCATCTGAGCTTTGCTGCATTTGCTGCAGATAAAAGCCGGAATCAGCCTGCGCAGTGCCCTGCATATGGGCTGCACTCTGGTCTGGCGCCTGGGTGCCACAGCCTGCGAAAATCAATGCTGCCAGAATGACTGGTAGCGCGCGCGCGGCTTTCAAACGAGAAAATGTTGAGGGTACCATACTGTATCCAGTGATATTTTTTTTACTCAATGCTCAATATTAAATCGGCAATACGGACGACACAATGAAACAACACGAATCGGCGGATAATTCTCAAGGCCAACTCTTTATTGTACCTACTCCTATAGGAAATTTGGCTGATATTACCCAACGAGCGCTCGAAGTTTTACAAGCCGTTGATTTGATTGCCGCTGAAGACACCCGTCATACCGGATTATTGTTACAACACTTCGCGATTAACGCCCGTTTGTTTGCCTTACACGATCACAATGAGCAACAAAAAGCCGAGACGCTGGTGGCAAAGCTCAAAGAGGGGCAAAACATTGCGCTGGTTTCTGATGCCGGAACGCCGCTGATTAACGATCCGGGCTACCATCTGGTGCGTACCTGTCGCGAAGCGGGGATCCGCGTTGTTCCTCTGCCAGGCCCTTGCGCGGCGATTGCTGCCCTGAGCGCTGCTGGCCTGCCTTCCGACCGCTTTTGCTATGAAGGTTTTCTGCCTGCCAAATCGAAAGGCCGCCGCGATGCGATGAAAGCCATTGAGGCTGAACCGCGTACGCTTATTTTTTATGAATCCACCCACCGTTTGCTGGATAGCCTGGAAGACATGGTTGCCGTCTGGGGCGAATCCCGCTACGTGGTGTTGGCGCGTGAGCTGACTAAAACCTGGGAAACCATTCACGGCGCGCCGGTCGGCGAACTGCTGGCGTGGGTCAAGGAAGATGAAAACCGTCGCAAAGGCGAAATGGTGCTGATTGTCGAAGGGCATAAAGCGCAGGAAGACGATCTCCCGGCCGATGCGCTGCGTACGCTGGCCCTGTTGCAGACAGAACTGCCGCTGAAAAAGGCCGCCGCGCTGGCCGCTGAAATCCACGGCGTGAAAAAGAATGCGCTGTATAAGTATGCGCTGGACCAGCAGGGGGAGTAAAAAGACTGAGATTAAACGTCTGTGTGTCGGAAGAAATGTCGGAAGAAATGTCGGAAGAACCCGCTGAAAGCGTTGCAGCTAAAAGGCAAACTGCAACGCGTTGGCGCGATAAAAAGGAGGATGTGGCGCTTACTGTAAATTTTATCTATCAGGGTATTGTGAGCCGTCAATCAGGCAACTCACATTGCGGTGCAGCCATAAAAATGAAGCAGGCACGGCCGTTGTAAGGGTGGCGGCAAGGTATTTTTCTACCGCGTCGTGTTTCCCTTCGCCTGCTATCAGCAGCAAGATCTCTTTTGCATTCAGGATATCCTTCAACCCCAATGTAATACCGTGGGTCACACGATTAGCAGCCGTTTTTAACATGTCGTGATGGCGCGTTTTTTCATCAAGAATGCTGATATGGCAAAACGGTTCCAGGATCTCTGCGGGTTCATTCAACCCCAAATGGCCATTTTTGCCTATTCCGAGCAGGCATAAATCGAGGCCACCACGGCTGGCAATAATCTCTGTGATGCGCTCGCACTCCTGCGCGTTAACATTTTCAGATTGAAAACCAACCAACTGTTCTGCTCGTAACCCCAGTGGTTGAGCGATGTGCTGTTGCAGGAAAGATTCACACGTTGCGGGTGAGTTCAGCGGAATACCGACCCACTCGTCCAGTTTAACGAAAACCACCCGCTCAATATCGATCTTACGTTGGTTAATTTTCTCAACAAAGTAGCGATAGGTGAGAAGCGGTGTGCCCCCTGTTGCCAGACAGATGGTTGCGTCAGGTTTATTCTGTATCAACGTAATTAGCTGTTCGCTGGCGCGATCGCTTAAGACGTCATAATTATCGCAGTACTGGGTAGATTGCATTTCCGAATCCTTTTGCTGGAGGATGTTGCAGGCCGCTTCACCCTCTTTTCGATTAAAGAATGCCAAGTGCTGACGAGATAATAGACAGTACAAAGGTCACGCCGATTAACAATACCGGGTGTGCTTTTTTTACCCGCAACAGGTAGTACATCAGCAATGTGTAGCCCATCGGTAAAATATTCGGGAATACTTTATCGAAAAAATCCTGCTGTAAAGCCACGCTGTGGGTACTGTCGATTGCAAAAGAAGTTACAACATTAATGTGCACATAGGACGCGATAAGTCCGCCAATAACCGTGATCCCGAGGATCGTTGCTGAGCGGGCGATCATCTGCGAATTTTCGCGTACTTTATCGATAGCCTTAACGCCTACCGAATAACCGACATGCGTCCAGCCAACGCGCAGGAAAAAGATCATCAAATAGACGGCGAAAAATAAAATGGGCCCCAGTATGTTTCCCTGGCTGGCGAAAGAGGAACAGATCCCCGCCATAATAGGCAGTAAGGTGAACCAGAAAATGGCATCACCGATCCCGGCGATAGGTCCGAACAACGCCACTTTCAAGCCTTTAATGGTGTCTCGGTTTTCCCCTTTTTCTTCCATTGAGATCAACAATCCCATCAGAAAACCGACCAGATTAGGGTGGGTATTGATAAATTCTAAATGATCTTTCATCGCCGCGCTTAGACCGGCTTTATCATCTTTATAGATTTTTTTCAGCACCGGGAGCATAGCCCAGGTAAAACCACCTGCCTGCATTCTTTCATAGTTAAAGCTGGCCTGAAGAAGCGATGAGCGAAAGCCCAGGCGAGTAATGTCTTTTTTACTGATTTCAGATCCCATTGCTATAGTCCTCTTCTTCATTGTTTTTATTGGCGGCAGGCTGAGGTTGAGCCTGTTGTTTGGCTTTCGCATTGAAAAACTCATATACGGCGAAACCTGCGCCCAACACGGCGACCGGCAGAAGGTTGTTAACCTGGATGTAGCAAACGAAGAGGAAGCCAGCAATCAGGTAAGGAATGTACTGTGCTTTGAACATCACGCGGAGTAACAAACCAAAACCGACCGCGGGCAAAATGCCACCGGCTACTTCAAATCCATGTGTTAACCAGGCGGGCATGGCTTTTACCAGTGACTGCATAGCGCCTTGTGCCAGATACGTACACAGGAAGGCGATGACGGCGTATGAAGAAGCAACAATCAGCGTTGTTAGCCAGTTCAGACGCGTAAATGCGCTTGTGTTTGCTTCTTTTGCACAATTATCGGCTTTTGCCATGAACAATGAGAAGGCTGAGTAAAAGAACAATATTACGTATTGCATCAGAAGGCTGAAGGGCAAACCAAGACCGATGGCTGTTTTGGCATCCACGCCGGTAGACCATGCGATAACCGTGGTCATTAAACCGGCCATGATTGGATTGGGAGGCTGCACACCTCCTGCGGGGGTCAGACCGGCAAAAGCCAACTCGGTCAAACCTCCCGTAATCAGGCCAATGTGAATATCACCCAGGATAGCGCCGGTCAAAGTACATACGATAATCGGTCTGAATAAAAACAAGGCTTCCAGCCAAAAGTCGATTCCCAGAAAGAAGACTAATGCAGCCAGGGATAAACCCTGAATAAGCGTTATTTCATGCATATAGATCACCTCAAGTAAATAAATCCTTTTATTATGAATAAGTTGTTTATCTTTTAATCAGGGATCTGTTCTTTTTGATCGCCAGGGACATCCTGGATAAAGATATTAACACCCTGTTTCTTTATAAACTGAAGATCATCAAGATCTTGTCCGTTAACGTAAACTTTGCTGCTGATCTGTTTTTTGCCTTCAGAAAAATGCATATTGCCTACGTTGACGTCGTTCAGCTTAATACCGCCCTCAAGCAATCTTCTTACCGTTTGTGGCGTCCGACAAATAAGAAAAATTTTCTGATGTGGTGCGGCTTTACCGATAACGTTTATGGTTTTATCTATGGAAAAAAAGCGAATGCCAAAACCGTAGGTTTCGGCTGTGATACCCATTAATTTCTGCTGAATCTCATCCTGAGCAACGTCATCATCAACAACGACTAACAAGTTAGCACCAATTGTGGATGTCCATGTAACGCCAACCTGCCCATGTACTAATCGGTTATCGATGCGGGTTAAAAGGATATTTGGACTACTCATATTTAAATCCTCACCATAAAATAATTGAATTAAATAAATTCTTGAAATACATTATTATTACAGTATCGTATTTATAAATTTATTAAGCGTAATATTTAAAAATATCCCCCCCTCTTTATGTGTATCACGAGCGCTAACTGGCTTTGTTCAGATAGCGCTCATGAATAAAAACGAAAACCAGACGATGGTTACGATAATTCGCGCGCAGGCATTAATCGGTTAGCCGAGCCGCAGACAGCGATTTTGCTGCGCACCACTTCTTTCATCGCATCCATACCGACCCGCATGTAATAGCGGGGATCGTTGCCCTGCGGATTTTCCGCAAACCATGCTTTGACCGCGTCGGCAAAGGCGATTTTCAGTTCAGTGGCCACGTTAACTTTGCATATTCCCAGCTCGATTGTGCGGCGGACGTAGTTGTCAGGAACATCGCTTGCGCCATGCAGCACCAGCGGAATATCCACCACTTCACGAATTTCCCCCAACCGCTGGAAATCGATTTTTGGCGTTTTAGTGTATAAGCCGTGTGCTGTACCAATGGCGACAGCCAGGCTGTCGACGCCGGTACGTTCGACAAACCGTTTTGCTTCTTGTGGGTCGGTCAGGAATGCGCTTTCGGCATCCACGCTCATATCATCTTCAACGCCGCCGAGACGCCCCAGTTCAGCTTCAACGCTGCAATCTTTGGCATGGCAAAAATCCACGACGGATTTCACCAGCTTGACGTTTTCTTCAAACGGGAAGTGGCTGCCATCAATCATGGCGCTGCGCACCCCTGCATCGACCTTACGGCGGATATCATCCAGCGATTCATGGTGGTCGAGGTGCAGCGCCAGCGGCATTCCGTAGCTGGTGGAATAAGCGCTGCACAGCGCATAAATCTCTTCCAGCGCGATATGCTTAAACGTACCCGGTGTTCCGGCGAGGATCACTGGCGATTGCATTTCATAGCACACTTCAAGGATCGCCTGGATCGTCTCGGCGTTATGGATGTTGAAGGCCGGGACGGCATAGCCTTTTTTTTGCGCATCCTGCAGAAGGTATTTTGTAGAAATAATGCTCATAAAACGATCCTTTTAGGCGTTCCAGGGATGAATAACAACGCCCTGTACGACGCGGTTCACGGTACCGCTGGCAGAAGGCGTATCTGGCGTATTACCGATACTGATTGACTGTGTCAGGGCGAAGACCTGAGCGTACATCAGGAAGCAGAACGCCAGTTCCACATCAATGAAGGTGCGGGCAGGCGGCAGCAGGATATGCGGGCCGGCTTCAATCACGTCATCGGTTTGTGCGGCAATGGCGACCACCCGTAGTGCCTGCCGATCGCGACGCAACTCCGCCAGTAAATCGAGATCGTACTGACGTGTGTAAGGATGGCTAGAGATAAAGACCACCACCAGCGTTTCGCTATCGACCAGCGATTTTGGCCCATGACGAAAACCGGTCGGCGAGTCATAGAATGCCGCCAGTTTACCCGCCGTCAGTTCCAGGACTTTCAGTGCCGATTCACGCGCTGCTCCCTGTAACCCACCGCTACCGAGATAGACGATCCGTTTCCATGGCGCGTTGCCGAACACGCCGTCGCTGAAATCACCCAGTGAAGTCAGGATCGTCTGGCAACGATCGGCTACGTCGCGGAAGGTCTGGCTGTTGATTTTTTGCGGGGCGAATACCGCCAGGCAACTGGCCATCATGGTGGTAATACTGCTGGTCATGGCGAAGCCACGATCGTGCGTTTCAGCAGGCATTAACAGTGCAAAGGCATTGTCGCTCTCGACTGCGTTTTGATACAGGCTACCTGCTTCGTTACAGGTAATTGGCAGGTGATAACACTCAGGTACAAACTGATTAGCCAGTTCCACTGCCGCAACGCTTTCAGGGCTGTTACCTGAGCGAGCGAAAGAAACCAGTAGCAGAGGATGTGCGGGATTCAGATAATCCATCGGATTGGTGACCAGATCGGTGGTCGGCACGGCGCTGATATTTTTTCCGGTTTGGCTTGCCAGCCACGGAGCAATAATGTCGCCGATAAATGCGGAAGTACCCGCTCCGGTCAGAACGATCCGCAGATCGTTTTTGCGCAGCAATGGCGCGAGAAAGCTATCAATGGCAGATCGAATATTATCGATATTAGCGAGAGAGCGGATCCAACTAGCGGGTTGCTGACGGATCTCTTCTTCTGTCCAGGTGCCCGTCGACGCGTGAGCAGGGGTGTAGGTTTCTGGCATAACTTAAGTCCTTAGTCTCGTAAATTCCACATAAGACGCTGGCGAAAATGTCGCTATCTTTCGTTTCGTTTCACTTGTTCATATGATCGATTGATTAAAATTTATATGAAAGAAATCGAAAGTTCAATGATGCAAAATGAAATAAAACGAAATTTGTGATTATGAGAACGAAGGATGTGATTATCTTGTTGATCTATAAAGAATCGCTTGCAGATAGTGCGGAGCAAAATTTTATTAAGCGAAAGAAAAAGAAAGGCCTTGCGATCGGAGACCGCAGGCCAATACGAGTCAAAATGAAAGGTCTAAAGGGGGAGAGCCTGACCCTGAATCCAGATCTGCTGCATATGCAGGCCGCTATTGAGAGCGATAATGTCGGCACATTTGCCCACCGCTAACGATCCGCGTTGGCGATCGATTCCCAACAGGCGAGCAGGATGGAGTGAAGCCATGCGGATTGCCTCTTCAGCGGTAATCCCGGTGAACTCGACCATATTACGTACGGCTGCATCAACCGAGAGCGTGCTGCCCGCCAGGCCACCGGAAGCGGTACGCACAATACCGCTGCGCATTTCCACTTCCTCACCGCAGAGCGTATAGCGCCCGTCCGGCATGCCAGCAGCCTGCATGGCATCGGTGATCAGCACCAGTCTGTCTTTCGCACAACAGCAGCATAGCTTCATAGCTGCCGGGTGGACATGGTGTCCGTCAGCAATGAGCTCCAGCCAGGCGCGAGGGTCGGTTAACCCTGCGCCAACCATGCCTGGCTCCCGGTGATGTAAACCGGTCATACCGTTATAGCAGTGAACCAGCCCGTCAGCTCCGGCATCAAAGGCGGCGCGAGTTTGCTCCCAGGTTGCTGCGCTATGGCCTAGCATTACCCGTACATTGCGCTGCTTCAGATGTTTGATAGTCTGCAATGCGCCAGTTTTTTCTGGCGCCAGCGCAACGACGCGCAAAGTCTGTTGGGAAATCGCAATTAGTTCGTCCAGTTCACTGAGATCCAGTTCCCTGAAAAGCTCAGGCGGATGCGCCCCTTTGTTCTGAGGCGTAAAGTACGGGCCTTCAAGATAACTACCCAGTACCTGCGCGCCAGGCCCGCCGGAATAGTAGTGGCGGGCAATACGTTTCAGCACCCGGTGAATATCTGGTAATGGGGCGGTGACGGTGGTGGGTAGCCAACTGGCTACCCCTTCGCGCGCTTTGTGCATTGCCAGCTTATCAAGCGTATCCGGCGCATCGTCCATGACATCGACACCTGCGCCTCCGTGCACATGGGTATCGATATATGCGGGGCACAACAGCTCCGCATCGCGCACCATTATGCCTGAGACGATAGGCTCAATGGCTGTAATGATGCCATCCTCAATACGCACCTGATGATCGTCCAGCCAGCCTTGTTCCGTGAGCAGACGCTTGGCGCGTAGCACCTGTGTCATATCCCTTCCTCGACGGTTTTTTCCTCGCGGCAGCGTCCCAGTTCGTCCACCAGGCTGGTCAAACCCCGATGTCCGCATTCCAGCGCCTGCAAACGAAATGCTTCGCTGCTCAGGTCGTCGCGCTCCAGTACCATTTCCAGCAGCAGTTGCAGATTGGTGCCAGCGATCACTTCAGTACCTTGCCTTTGCATGGCCAGTGTGGAAGCGACGCGAAATGGCGTCCCGCCCAACAAGTCTGTCAGAAAGACGATGTCTTGCTGAGCATCCAGTTCACTCACTGCCTGTTCAAGTTGCGAGGTGAGTAAGGCTGTTGTTGAGGTTTCCGGAAAGTCGATGGCGATGAACTGAGTCTGTTCACCTAAAATCTGTTTCATCGCTTTTTCCATTCCGCTGGCAAACCCGCCATGACCCGTCAAAATAATACCTAACATCTACAACCCCTTATATTTACAGGAAGTGACAGAACTTACCCACAACGCCGAGTACCACGGTAATGGCGATAAGACGCAGAGGGCTCCAGCCACGACGAACCAGCCAGAACATGGTCAATGTGTAGACCAGCGGCAAAAATGCAGGCATCAGCTTGTCTATAACGTCTGTTTGTAGTTTTACAACAGCATCGCCAGCAGTAATTTCCAGCGTGGTGCTCAGGCGAACATAGGTCGCTACCAGCGCGCCGATCACCGTCATCCCAACGATAGATGCCGCATGACCAACCTTTTTAGTGTTAGCTTTAATCAGTGGGATAGCTGCAACGCCCATTCGGTAAGCATAGTGTGCCAGCCCAAAGCGCAGACCAAGATGAACCACGTTAAACATCACAATAAAGACCACAGCGCCAAGAATAGAACCTTGCAGCGCCAGACTTGCCCCGATACCGCCGCAAATAGGCAATAACGTTAACCAGAACATGGCGTCACCGATACCGCCAAGCGGCGCACCGACGGCAATCTTGGTGCTTTGAATACTGTTCACATCCTGCTTGGAGCGTTCCATCGCCAGGATAATCCCGATAACAAACGTGACCAGGAACGGGTGCGTGTTGAAGAAGCCCATATGGCCTTTCATTGAACGCGCCAGATCTCGCTTGTTGGTATGGATCTTTTTCAGTGCAGGTAACAGGCCGTACAACCATCCTGATGCCTGCATACGTTCATAGTTGAAAGAGGCTTGTAATAACATTGAACGCCAGGCAACACGGTTGATATCCTTTTTCGTCAGCTCGGCACCGATATTCTGGTCTTCATAGACGTTTTCATTAGTGCCGGACAGCAGCGTTTCTTCGGTTCCGGAAACGTTCGGCAGAGCCGTTTGATTAGATGCCATCTTCGAATTCCTCTTTTTGTGCTGCGGGAGCTGTAGGTTCAGGTGATTTACGCAGAAAATCAATCAGCGCCATGGCCAGTGCTGCTGCGGCGATCGCCAGCACAGGGAGTTTGAGCCAGGCTGCGGCGACAAAACCCAGGATGAAGTAAGGTATATAGACGTTTTTCATCATGATTTTCAGCAGTACGGCGAAGCCGATAGCTGGCATAATGCCGCCTGCCACGCCGAGGCCGTCAATTAGGCGAGTCGGCAGAACATCTATAGCGGTTTTGGCATGTTCCGCGCCAAAGTAAATCGGCAGGAAAGCGCATAAGAAGTAGAACGCCCCCAGCGCCAGTAACGCCAGATAGTTCACCCGCTCAATGCCGTCTGTATCGGCATTCGCCGCCATGCGATCGCAGCGCGCCATCACCCCGGACATCACGGAGAAGAGGAAGGTTATACCCATTTGTACCGCTACCGCGAACGGTACAGCGACACCGACAGCTACTTCCGGTTTTACGCCAGTGGTGATGGCGAAAGTCGTTCCTACGATGGTGCCGATGATAACGTTTGGCGGCTGTGCGCCCGCCAGTGGAGCCAGACCCATCCACACCAGCTCCAGCGTACCGCCGGTTAAAATACCAGTATGCAGATCGCCCAGAATCAGGCCGACCAGCGGCCCGAGAACAACCGGGCGGTGCATGTGCGTTAACCCGTTGAACATATCCAGGCCTGCAATAAAGGCGAGAATACCCAACGCAAAAGCCTGCAACAGACTGATTTCCATTGTGAATCCCTCAGAGAAGTTTATAGAGGTCCTGGGCGGGTTCTGTTGGAACGCCCTGAACGAAGCATTCCACCCCAGCGGCTTTCAGCCCGTTGAACGCCGCTATATCGGCAGCGTCTACAGAGACCGTTTTGGCGATTTGCTGCTTGCCGTTGGCATAGTGCATATTGCCAACGTTGATACGGTTAACAGGAACACCGCCTTCGACCAGACGGAAGAAATCCGCAGGCGATTTGCAGACCAGCAGAATTTTCTGGCGATCGGCGGCACGGTGAATATTGTCGATTACTTTTTGTAGTGACCAGAAGCGCACGGCAATCCCTTCCGCCAGAACCATTTCCATCAGGTTTTGCTGCACCGGATCTTCAGCCACCTCATCATTGGCGACCAGCACCAGATTTGCCCCCGCAAATCCGACCCATTGCACACCGACCTGACCGTGAATTAAACGTTCGTCAATGCGACTTAATACAATGTTTGGCATGGTATTTTTCTCTTTCTTGTTATGCGTTATGGGATGAATCACCCAGGCTGGCGCAGTGATATTGCTGCAGTATGTCCTGAATATGGTTAATGATGAGTTCTCGCGGTGTCGCGCTGAGATCTCCCTCGCGCACTTTTACGTACTGCAAGGGGAGATATTGGCTAATCAGCGGTAATGGGATCGGTTCGTCGGCCAGGTTACGCACCAGACGTTCGAATGCCTCATCAATCTGGCTGTCCGGCCAGTAGTAGCGAACCCGATCTGAGTAGCTATATCCGCGGGCCAGACGGCGCGCGTTGCCATCGCCGTGATAGTGGCTCTGCCAGTACTCTGGTCGATCGAGCATCACGCTTTCCAGCACATGTCGCAGGCCTGAGCTGGCTTTTGCGGGCAGCAGTTCCTCTTCAATGGCGGCTAATGAAAATAAGGCTTCGCGTAGGGCAAAGGTCAGCGCCGGGCCGACTTTCAGGATCGCGAAATGATCTTTAACCAACTGGCGTAATGACTGAGGCGTTTGGTAATCGGTGGAATGCGCTTCAAAAATCAGCGTGTCGTAGTCTTCCACCATTTTGCTGAGTGACACGGCTTTCTGCGGTTGGTAATCAATGATGTGGGTGTGATCAAATTCGACGCCGGGTTGCACCACTAGGGCGATGATGCGCGGCCAGATATCTTCCAGTCCGCGCTTTTCAAAGGCGTGATAGTGGGCCTGCAGCGTGGCGCGTGCCGCATCCGGCGTTGTCACCGCCAGTTCGGTTAATGCTTCGTGAGCGCCGCCAGGAACCGGGACTTCCGTGCCAATCACATAGACCAGGTCAGACTCACCAAAATGCGCCACACAGGTTTCTTCGGCAACTTTTGCCAGGCGCGCGGCGCGCTCAGCGACGATTTCATCCGTCAGTGGAACCGGGTCGTTAGCACAAGACATGCTGCAATCAAGGTGGATCTTTTTAAAGCCAGCGGCGACATAGTTCTTGATCAGATCGTCAGCGTTGGCCATTGCCTGTTCTGCAGGCAGATTTTGCCAGCGGTTTGGTCCAAGGTGGTCTCCGCCGAGAATCAGCATATCCTGAGAAAAATTAAGCGAGTCGGCTAAACCGCAGACAAACCTGCGAAAATCGGCTGGTGTCATACCCGTATAGCCGCCAAACTGGTCAACCTGATTAGAGGTTGCTTCGATCAACAGCGGTGTATGATTGGCATGGGCGTAGCGTATTGCGGCTTCCAGTACGACTGGATGCGCGGAACAAACGGCATAAATCCCGTTTGCCTTCCCCCGTTTATGCTGCTCGACCATTTTAGTTAGATGTTTCACTTTCCTCTCCAGGTCAGATAACTGCGACATCAATCTTTCGTTTTGTTTCATTTAATACTGCATCATGGTGGTATAAAAATAAAACGAAAGATAATGGTTTTCCGATCTGTTTCACAAAAGAAACGCAATGAAAGGTTTCAGCGTGAATCTGTCCGGCTCTTCCCTGCTTGTGGGACTTGCATTCGCGCAAAAGAAAGGCGTTAATAGACGAAACGAAATAAAACGAAAGAGTCAACTAAAGGATTTCTTATGAGTAACACCGAGTCCTCTGCAGACAAGCGCGTTATCGGCACCAGCGAAAGGCGCGAGCAGATCATCCAGCGGTTACGGCAGCAGGGAAGCGTTCAGGTTAACGATCTTTCCTTATTTTTTGGCGTCTCCACGGTCACGATTCGTAACGACCTCGCCTTTCTGGAAAAGCAGGGGATTGCGGTACGCGCCTATGGCGGCGCGCTGATTTGCGATAGTAATACGCCTGGTGTGGAGCCTTCTGTTGAAGACAAAAGTTCGCTCAATACGGCGGTAAAACGCAGTATTGCCAGAGCTGCCGCAGAGTTGATTAAACCGGGGCACCGCGTGATCCTTGACTCCGGCACCACGACGTATGAAATAGCTCGCCTGATGCGCCAGCATACTAATGTTATTGCAATGACCAACGGTATGAATGTCGCTAATGCGTTACTGGAAGCCGAAGGGGTTGAGTTGCTGATGACGGGCGGTCACTTGCGTCGTCAGTCGCAATCCTTCTATGGCGATCAGGCAGAGCAATCGCTACAAAATTATCACTTCGACATGCTGTTTCTTGGCGTTGATGCTATCGATTTAGAGCGCGGTGTTAGCACACACAATGAGGATGAAGCGCGTCTCAATCGCCGGATGTGTGAAGTGGCGGAGCGCATAATCGTCGTGACCGACTCGACCAAGTTTAACCGCTCCAGTCTGCATAAGATCATAGATACCCAGCGGATCGATATGATTATTGTTGATGAAGATATTCCAGAGGAGAGTCTGGAAGGATTACGTAAGCATGGGATTGAGGTTGTTCTGGTGAGTATCTGATAAAAAAGGTCGGGAAGTTTGCTCACTCCCCGACCTGTAATCGAATTTCACTTTCAGGAATCAGGTCACGGGCGCCGGGTTAAACACCGCCAGTTGGTTGTGCAGTCCCCACTGGTCAGAGAAGGTTTTCTTACGCCCGCTGGCGACGTCGAGAATAAACTCGAACAGTTTCAGACCCACGTCTTCGATGGTCTCTTCGCCGGTGGCGATGGTGCCTGCGTTGATATCCATCAGGTCAAACCAACGATTGGCCAGCTCAGTGCGCGTCGCCATTTTTATCACCGGCACGGCCATCAGGCCGTACGGCGTACCGCGACCGGTGGTGAACACCTGCACGGTGATCCCGGAAGCAACCTGCTGCGTACCGCAGACAAAATCGCTGGCGGGCGTTGCGGCGTAAATCAGGCCCCGTTTGGTTGGACGCTGGCCCGGCGACAATACTTCGACAATCGCGCTCTTGCCAGACTTGGCGATAGAACCCAGCGCTTTTTCCACCACGTTTGCCAGACCGCCTTTTTTGTTGCCCGGAGAAGGGTTGGCGCTGCGATCCGTTTTGCCCATATCAAGGTAGTTATCGTACCAGGCCATCTCTTCGAGCAGGCGTTTACCCACCTCTTCGTTAATCGCGCGCGGGGTCAGAAGGTGGATGGCATCGCGCACTTCGGTCACTTCCGAGAACATCACGGTCGCGCCGCAGCGTACTAGCAGGTCGGAGGCATAACCCACCGCCGGGTTGGCCGTCACGCCGGAAAACGCATCGCTGCCGCCGCACTGCATGCCGACCACCAGTTCAGATGCCGGGCAGGTTTCACGCTGACGCTGGTTGAGTTTCGCCAGATGGCGTTCGGCCACCTGCAAAATATCGGCAACCATCGATTGAAAGCCGACGTGCTTTTCATCCTGCAGGCTGACGATGCTGGCGCTGTCGACCGGAATGCTTTTTACATCATGAGTCCCTTCCAGCAGGCGCTCTGGCTGCAGTTTTTCGCAGCCGAGGCCAATAACCATCACTTCACCGCCAAAGTTCGGGTTCAGCGCAATATTGTGGATGGTACGAATCGGCACGATGGCGGCTGGAGCGTTAATTGCCACCCCGCAGCCGTACAGGTGATTAAGCCCCACCACGCCGTCAACGTTCGGGTATTTGGGTAACAGATCGCGTTCAATGATTTTCACCATATAATCCACCACGCCCGCTACGCAGTGCACGCTGGTGGAGATGCCGAGCAGATTCTTGGTGCCGACGCTGCCGTCCGCATTGCGATAACCTTCGAAGGTATAACCCTCAAGAGGCGGCAGCGGCTCTGGCACTTTGGTTGCCAGCGGCAGCGTCTCCAACGGCGGGGCTTTGGGCAGTTCAACCATGGATTCATCAATCCAGCTGCCGCGCGGGATATCGCGAACGGCGTAGCCTATCACTTCGCCATAACGCACAATTTCGCCGTGAACAGGAATATCGCATAGCGCCACTTTATGACCCTGGGGAATATGTTCAATGAGTTCGAGCCCGTCTGGAAAACGCGTTCCGGCTTTCAGACCATTGTCATTGACAATAATCGCCACATTATCTGTTGCGTGAACTTTAATATAAAACGCCGTTGGCGATTCTTGTCTGATTTCGATGTCGGCCATTGTCCAGTATTCTCCAGCAAGGTGGTGATAATAGTGTGGATATTTATATTTTGAATCTAATTGTCAGTAATAAAGATTCGGTATCGTGAAATAAGAATGTCAGGAGTTTAACACTAAGAATGTGACGATGATCACTTAAACTCAGCAAGGCCACACCACCAGGAGTAGCAATACGTAAATGTGTGCATTAGCGCCCATGCGTGTGTGCATATGCCCAAAACATTATTTTAATAACGCATATTTAATGAGCGCTTGCACAATGATTAACCTTGCGCTGCTGATTATACTGAATCACGGTTTCATAGCGTCAGATAAATTATTATGCGTTCTTATTATCGGTAATTTATTACCAGAAATATCTACCTGCTAATAATAAAAGTTTTAATGTGCCCGAGGTAATTAGAATGATTCTGGATACAGTTATCGAGAAAAAGAAAGGTACGCACACCCGTTATTTAATACTGCTGATAATATTTATCGTCACAGCCGTTAACTATGCGGACCGCGCGACGCTGTCAATTGCCGGGACAGAAGTGGCGAAAGAGTTACAGCTCAGCGCCATCTCAATGGGGTACATTTTTTCCGCTTTTGGCTGGGCTTACCTGTTGATGCAAATCCCCGGCGGCTGGCTGCTCGACAAGTTCGGCTCTAAGAAAGTCTACACCTGGAGCCTGTTCTTCTGGTCGCTGTTTACCTTCCTGCAGGGCTTTGTGGACATGTTCCCGCTGGCCTGGGCCGGTATTTCAATGTTCATCATGCGCTTTATGTTGGGCTTCTCGGAAGCACCGTCATTCCCTGCTAACGCTCGTATCGTGGCGGCCTGGTTCCCGACCAAAGAGCGCGGTACGGCATCCGCGATTTTTAATGCGGCACAATATTTCTCCCTGGCGCTGTTTTTGCCGCTGCTGGGCTGGCTGACCTTCGCCTGGGGCTGGGCGCACGTTTTTACCGTGATGGGGGCGATTGGTTTTGTGCTCACCGGACTGTGGGTAAAGTTTATTCATAACCCAACCGATCATCCGCATATGTCGCCAGAAGAGCTGAAGTTTATCTCTGAAAACGGCGCCGTCGTGGATATGGATCATAAAAAGCCGGGCGATAAGAAATCAGGCGGTCCTAAACTGCATTATATCAAACAGTTGCTCACCAACCGTATGATGCTCGGCGTATTCTTCGGACAGTATTTTATCAACACGATTACCTGGTTTTTCCTCACCTGGTTTCCGATTTACCTGGTACAGGAAAAAGGTATGTCGATCCTGAAAGTCGGCCTGGTGGCTTCGATTCCGGCGCTGTGCGGATTTGCCGGTGGGGTGCTCGGCGGCGTGTGCTCTGATTACCTGATTAAGCGTGGTTCCAGTATCACCCTGGCGCGTAAGCTGCCGATTGTGCTCGGAATGCTGCTCGCATCGACCATTATTCTGTGTAACTACACCGATAACACCACCCTGGTGGTGGCGCTGATGGCGCTGGCGTTCTTCGGCAAAGGCTTTGGGGCGCTGGGTTGGCCGGTGATTTCCGATACCGCACCAAAAGAGATTGTCGGTCTGTGCGGTGGGGTGTTTAACGTATTTGGCAACGTGGCTTCCATCGTTACCCCGCTGGTAATTGGGTATCTGGTGAGCGAGCTGCACTCATTTAATGCTGCGCTGATGTTTGTAGGGTGTTCGGCGCTGATGGCAATGGTTTGCTACCTGTTTATTGTCGGTGACATTAAACGTATGGAATTGCAGAAATAAACAAAGGTATAGGCGATGAATAACATGATTTTCCCGAATAAGTTTAAAGCGGCCCTGGCGGCGCAACAGATTCAGATTGGCTGCTGGTCTGCATTAGCCAGCCCAATCAGCACCGAAGTGCTGGGCCTGGCGGGGTTCGACTGGCTGGTGCTGGACGGCGAACACGCGCCGAACGATATCTCGACGTTTATCCCACAATTAATGGCGCTTAAAGGTAGCGCCAGCGCGCCGGTAGTGCGCGTCCCCACCAACGAGCCGGTAATTATCAAGCGCCTGTTGGATATCGGGTTTTACAACTTCCTGATCCCGTTCGTTGAGACGGAAGAAGAGGCGGTGAACGCCGTGGCCTCTACCCGCTATCCGCCGGAAGGGATTCGCGGCGTGTCGGTATCCCATCGCGCCAATATGTTTGGCACCGTACCGGACTACTTTGCGCAGTCGAATAAGAACATCACCATCATCGTGCAGATCGAAAGCCAGCAGGGCGTTGATAACGTTGATGCAATCGCGGCGACCGAAGGCGTTGACGGCATCTTCGTCGGCCCAAGCGATCTGGCCGCGGCGTTAGGTCACCTCGGCAATGCGTCGCATCCTGATGTGCAGAAAGCTATCCAGCACATTTTTGCCCGTGCGAAAGCCCACGGCAAACCAAGCGGCATTCTGGCCCCGGTAGAGGCGGATGCGCGGCGTTATCTGGAGTGGGGCGCGACCTTTGTTGCCGTTGGCAGCGACCTGGGCGTGTTCCGTTCAGCCACGCAGAAACTGGCTGATTCTTTTAAGAAATAACCACCATCGACAGTATAGAGAGATAAAAATATGACAATGAAAGTTGGTTTTATTGGCCTTGGTATTATGGGTAAACCAATGAGTAAAAACCTCCTTAAGGCAGGTTACTCGCTGGTGGTTGCTGACCGTAACCCGGAATCCATTGCGGACGTGATTGCCGCAGGCGCAGAAACCGCCGCCACGGCGAAAGACATTGCCGAGCAGTGTGATGTGATCATCACCATGCTGCCGAACTCTCCGCACGTGAAAGAGGTGGCGCTGGGCGAAGGCGGTATCATTGAAGGGGCGAAACCGGGGACGGTACTGATCGATATGAGTTCCATCGCACCGCTAGCCAGCCGTGAAATCAGCGAGGCGCTGAAAGCGAAAGGCGTGGATATGCTGGATGCGCCGGTCAGCGGCGGCGAGCCAAAAGCGATTGACGGTACGCTGTCGGTGATGGTTGGCGGCGATAAAGCGATTTTCGACAAGTACTACGATCTGCTGAAAGCGATGGCGGGTTCCGTGGTGCATACCGGTGAGATTGGCGCAGGCAACGTGACCAAGCTGGCTAATCAGGTGATTGTGGCGCTGAACATTGCGGCGATGTCTGAAGCGCTGACGCTGGCGACTAAAGCGGGCGTGAGTCCGGAGCTGGTGTATCAGGCGATTCGTGGCGGACTGGCGGGTAGCACCGTACTGGACGCGAAAGCGCCGATGGTGATGGACCGCAACTTTAAACCAGGTTTCCGCATTGACCTGCATATTAAAGATCTGGCGAATGCGCTGGACACCTCGCATGGCGTGGGCGCGCAGCTGCCGCTGACCGCCGCGGTGATGGAGATGATGCAGGCGCTACGCGCAGAGGGGCTGGGCAACGCCGATCATAGCGCGCTCGCATGCTATTACGAAAAACTGGCGAAAGTGGAAGTCACTCGCTAATGACGTCGTGCCCGGAGGCGCATAGCGTTCCGGGCCTACAATGCAGGCCGTAGGCCGGATAAGTGAAACGCCATCCGGCGTTATGCAGTAACAGGCTACCCCTATGAAAATCGTAATTGCCCCAGACTCTTATAAAGAAAGCCTTTCTGCCACCGAGGTAGCTCAGGCAATAGAAAAAGGATTTCGGGAAATTTTCCCCGATGCGCAATATGTGTCTGTTCCGGTTGCCGATGGCGGCGAAGGAACGGTCGAAGCCATGATTGCCGCCACGCAGGGGAGTGAACATTCCGCGTGGGTGACGGGGCCGCTGGGCGAAAAAGTGAATGCCTGCTGGGGCATGTCCGGGGATGGTAAAACCGCGTTTATCGAAATGGCGGCAGCCAGCGGTCTGGCGCTGGTTCCTCCTGAAAAGCGCAACCCGTTAGTCACCACGTCGCGAGGTACCGGCGAGTTGATTTTGCAGGCGCTGGATGGCGGTGCGCAGAGCATCATTATTGGCATTGGTGGCAGTGCGACCAACGACGGCGGCGCGGGTATGGCGCAGGCGCTGGGGGCGAAACTCTGTGACGCCAACGGGACAGAGATTGGCTACGGAGGCGGAAGCCTGATGAGCCTGAATTCCATCGATATCTCGGGACTGGATCCGCGCTTGAAAACCTGTTCAATTCGCGTCGCCTGTGATGTGACCAATCCGCTCACGGGTGATACCGGCGCTTCACGCATCTTTGGCCCGCAGAAAGGGGCGACGGAAGAGCGCATTCTCGAACTGGATCGCAATCTGTCTCACTATGCCGACATCATTAAAAAATCGCTGCGGGTTGACGTGAAGGACGTTCCCGGTGCCGGCGCGGCAGGTGGAATGGGCGCTGCGTTAATGGCTTTTTTAGGCGCGGAGCTGCGCAGCGGCATCGAGATCGTGACCCAGGCGCTCAATCTGGAAGAACATATTCACGACTGTACGCTGGTGGTCACTGGCGAGGGCCGTATCGACAGCCAGAGTATTCACGGCAAAGTGCCGGTGGGGGTGGCGAATGTCGCGAAAAAGTACCACAAGCCGGTGATTGGTATTGCCGGTAGTCTGACGCGCGATGTGGAGGTGGTGCATCACTATGGCATCGATGCGGTGTTTAGCGTATTAACCACCATCAGCACGCTGGAAGAGGCTTTCCGTGGGGCATTTGATAATATTTATCGCGCTTCAAGAAACATTGCCGCCACGCTGGCGATAGGAATGCGCAGTGCGGGGTGACATTGGTCTGCAAACCCTCTATACTGCGCGCCGAAGCTGACCAGACAGTCGCCGCTTCGTCGTCGTCCTCTTTGGGGGAGACAGGCGGAGGGGAGGAAAGTCCGGGCTCCATAGGGCAGGGTGCCAGGTAACGCCTGGGGGGGAAACCCACGACCAGTGCAACAGAGAGCAAACCGCCGATGGCCCACGCAAGTGGGATCAGGTAAGGGTGAAAGGGTGCGGTAAGAGCGCACCGCGCGGCTGGTAACAGTCCGTGGCACGGTAAACTCCACCCGGAGCAAGGCCAAATAGGGGTTCACATGGTACGGCCCGTACTGAACCCGGGTAGGCTGCTTGAGCCAGTGAGTGATTGCTGGCCTAGATGAATGACTGTCCACGACAGAACCCGGCTTATCGGTCAGCTTCAACTTCTTAAAGAACCCCGCTTCGGCGGGGTTCTTGCTTTCTGAGCAGGATGTTATGCCTGATGGCGCTGCGCTTATCAGGCCTGCTGGGTGGAACTGGTTTGGTAGGCCGGATAAGGTGGTTACACCGCCATCCGGCAGAAGTTTTCCTGATGGCGCTGCGCTTATCAGGCCTGCTGGGTGGGGCTGGTTTGGTAGGCCGGATAAGGTGGTTACACCGCCATCCGGCAGAAGTTTAACCTGTCACGTTGGGCGTGCTTTACCACGGATCTGGCGTTTATTTCCCATTCATCTAATCTTTATTTGACCTTTATTTATGCGTCGGGCTTCTTTTATTTGAGGGAATGTCTGGCGGGAGATTTCATTTTTTGTGATGACCAGCACAAAACGCTGTGCGATACGTTTTTATCGAGAATAATCGAACGCAATCGATCGCCATCACAAAATTACTTGCTAAAAAATCGCACAAAATGACTGTTAACATAATGTTTAACTTGATAATGACTTGTGTGTTTGTGTTTAAAAATTAATAACCGCAATGTTTCTTTACAAACAAATAAGGCAAAAAAACGTGATGCATAACGTTATTTAATCCCCATAACCGACAAAATATAATTATATTTGATAAGTTACTTATTAAATTTAAGCGCAAATTTGCCTGATAATTACTCCGTAATTGATTGAAATATAGCCTTTCACGTTTTTTAAGAATAGCCTGGAAAGCGGGTATGTTATTGCCATAAAAATTCGTTATCCCCCCATCTTTTTTTGATTAAAGTCAGGATAAAGTGAGATCGTTATTTCATATCTATATGATTAATAAGAATTTTTAAATTTAATAATAATCTTACAAAATGTAAGTGAAGGGGATTTGTGAGTGGTCGCACATATCCTCGTTTGCTTAATTTGGTACACTTCCTGCCGTCAACAAAGTTATTAGAGCAGGTCGATATGAATACTATTTCTCTCCCTAAAACACAGCACTTAGTGGTCTTTCAGGAAGTCATCAGAAGTGGTTCTATCGGCTCAGCTGCAAAAGAATTAGGGTTAACTCAACCCGCTGTCAGCAAAATCATTAATGACGTTGAGGCTTATTTCGGTATTGAGTTAGTCGTGCGTAAAAATACCGGTGTGACGTTGACCCAGGCAGGGCAGGTGATGCTCTCGTGGTCTGAATCCATTACTCGTGAAATGAAAAACATGGTTGATGAGATGAACAGCATGACGAGCAACGCGGTAGTTGATGTGTCGTTTGGCTTTCCTTCATTGATTGCCTTCACCATCATGTCCGGCATGATTAAAAAATTTAAAGAGGTGTTCCCAAAGGCGCAGGTTTCCATGTATGAAGCGCAGCTCTCCTCGTTCTTACCCGCGCTTCGTGACGGGCGCCTGGACTTCGCCATCGGTACGCTGAGTGACGAGATGAAACTACAGGATCTGCACGTTGAGCCGCTCTTTGAGTCAGACTTCATCCTGGTCGCCAGCAAGTCCCGAACATGCACCGGCATCACCTCGCTGAGCGCGTTGAAAAACGAACAGTGGGTGTTGCCACAAACGAATATGGGATACTACAGCGAACTTCTAACTACGTTACAAAATAATGGCATCAGCAGTGAAAACATCGTTAATACTGACTCCGTCGTCACCATTTATAATCTTGTTCTCAATGCTGATTTCTTAACAGTAATTCCCTGCGATATGACCACACCGTTTGGCTCAAACCAGTTTATTACTATCCCGGTACAAGAGACGTTACCCGTCGCGCGTTATGCCGCCGTGTGGTCGAAGAATTATCGAATTAAAAAAGCAGCATCTATTTTGGTGGAATTAGCCAAAGAATATTCATCATATAATTGTCGAAGACGAAGGCAATTAATCGAAATTGGTTAAAGATTGAACTTGTTTTAATACGGACGCAACGCCATCTGCCTGTATCTGGCAATGGTTACGGTTATCTATTTACTTTAATACCCAGGTAAGAGGTTCTAATGCACATTACATACGATCTCCCGGTTGCAATTGAAGATATCCTCGAAGCGAAAAAAAGACTGGCGGGGAAAATATATAAAACGGGAATGCCTCGCTCTAACTATTTTAGTGAACGTTGCAAAGGGGAAATTTTCCTCAAGTTTGAAAATATGCAGCGTACCGGTTCATTCAAAATTCGCGGCGCTTTTAACAAGCTCAGTTCATTAACCGAAGCTGAAAAACGTAAAGGCGTGGTGGCTTGCTCTGCGGGTAACCATGCGCAAGGGGTTTCTCTCTCCTGCGCCATGCTTGGAATCGACGGCAAAGTGGTGATGCCGAAAGGCGCGCCGAAGTCTAAAGTCGCGGCAACCTGCGATTATTCCGCAGAAGTTGTGCTGCACGGCGACAATTTCAACGACACCATCGCTAAGGTTAGCGAGATTGTGGAAACGGAAGGCCGTATCTTTATTCCACCATACGATGATCCGAAAGTCATTGCCGGTCAGGGCACGATTGGTCTGGAAATTCTGGAAGATCTGTACGATGTCGATAACGTGATTGTGCCAATTGGCGGCGGCGGACTGATTGCGGGTATTGCAGTTGCAATTAAATCTATTAACCCGACGATTAAAATTATTGGCGTACAGTCTGAAAACGTACACGGCATGGAGGCTTCTTTCCGCGCTGGAGAAATAACCACGCACCGAACGACCGGCACCCTGGCGGATGGTTGTGACGTTTCCCGCCCGGGTACTTTAACGTATGAAATCGTTCGTGAGTTGGTGGATGACATTGTCCTGGTCAGCGAAGATGAAATTCGTAACAGCATGGTGGCATTAATTCAGCGAAATAAAGTTGTGACTGAAGGTGCCGGCGCGCTGGCATGCGCAGCATTATTAAGCGGGAAATTAGATAGCTATATCCAGAACAGAAAAACAGTCAGCATTATTTCTGGCGGTAATATCGATCTTTCTCGTGTATCTCAAATTACTGGTTTAGTTGACGCTTAAAATACTTCGTTGAGGATAGGATATGAGTACTACTGATAGCATTGTATCCAGCCAGACAAAGCAGTCGTCCTGGCGCAAATCGGACACCACCTGGACACTGGGTTTATTTGGTACAGCCATCGGCGCAGGGGTGCTGTTCTTCCCTATCCGCGCAGGTTTTGGCGGACTGATCCCCATTCTGATTATGCTGGTATTAGCATACCCCATCGCCTTCTATTGCCACCGTGCGCTGGCACGCTTGTGTCTTTCCGGTTCTAACCCTTCCGGTAACATCACAGAAACGGTTGAAGAGCACTTTGGTAAAACGGGCGGCGTGGTTATCACGTTCCTCTACTTCTTTGCGATTTGTCCGCTGCTGTGGATTTATGGCGTCACCATTACCAACACCTTTATGACATTCTGGGAAAACCAGCTGCAGATGCCCGCGCTGAACCGTGGCTTCGTAGCGCTGTTCCTGTTGCTGCTGATGGCATTCGTCATCTGGTTTGGTAAGGATCTGATGGTTAAAGTCATGAGCTACCTGGTATGGCCGTTCATTGCCAGCCTGGTGCTTATTTCTCTGTCACTGATTCCTTACTGGAACTCTGCGGTTATCGATCAGGTTGATATCAGCAATATCGCCCTGACCGGTCATGACGGCATCCTGGTTACCGTGTGGCTGGGTATTTCCATCATGGTGTTCTCTTTCAACTTCTCGCCGATCGTTTCTTCCTTCGTGGTCTCTAAACGCGAAGAGTATGAGAAAGATTACGGTCGCGAATTCACCGAGCAGAAATGTTCTAAAATCATCTCCCGCGCCAGTATGCTGATGGTTGCCGTGGTTATGTTCTTTGCCTTCAGCTGCCTGTTCACGCTCTCTCCGGCCAACATGGCGGATGCGAAAGCGCAGAACATCCCAGTGCTGTCTTATCTGGCGAACCACTTCGCTTCACTGTCCGGTACGAAGTCCACTTTCGCCACCATTCTGGAGTACGGTGCTTCTATCATCGCCCTGGTTGCTATCTTCAAATCTTTCTTCGGTCACTATCTGGGCACGCTGGAAGGTCTGAACGGTCTGGTGCTGAAGTTTGGTTACAAAGGCGATAAAACCAAAGTTTCCATGGGCAAGCTCAACACCATCAGCATGATCTTCATCATGGGCTCCACCTGGGTTGTGGCATACGCCAACCCGAACATCCTGGACCTGATTGAAGCAATGGGCGCGCCGATTATTGCCTCTCTGCTCTGCCTGCTGCCGATGTATGCCATCCGTAAAGCGCCATCACTGGCGAAATACCGTGGCCGTCTGGATAACGTGTTTGTTACCGTGATTGGTCTGCTGACCATCCTGAACATTGTCTACAAACTGTTTTAATCCTTAAGCTCAGGATGAGCGGAGTAGTGAAATGAATGAGTTTCCGGTAGTACTGGTTATTAACTGTGGTTCATCTTCCATTAAATTTTCAGTGCTCGATGCAGCAAACTGTGAAGTTTTAATGGCGGGAATTGCAGACGGTATTAACTCTGAAAATGCGTTCATAGCAATTAATGGAGGAGAGCCAGCTAAGCTGGCTCACCACAGCTACGAAGATGCATTAAAAGCGATTGCCGTTGAACTGGAAAAACGTAATTTAATGGACAGCGTGGCCTTAATTGGCCACCGCATTGCCCACGGCGGAAATATCTTTACCGAATCAGCAATTATTACTGAGGAAGTTATCGACAATATTCGGCGGGTATCGCCATTAGCACCGCTACATAATTATGCGAACCTGAGCGGGATCGAATCCGCTCAGCACCTTTTCCCGGGCGTGCAGCAGGTCGCGGTATTTGATACCAGCTTCCACCAGACGATGGCCCCTGAAGCCTATCTGTACGGTTTACCGTGGAAATATTTTGAGGAGTTAGGCGTTCGTCGTTACGGCTTCCACGGCACGTCGCACCGCTATGTTTCGCAACGGGCGCATGAACTTCTGGATCTGCAGAATGATGACTCTGGTCTGGTGGTGGCGCACCTGGGGAACGGCGCGTCCATCTGTGCGGTACGTAACGGGCAGAGCGTTGATACCTCGATGGGCATGACGCCGCTGGAAGGGTTGATGATGGGCACACGCAGCGGCGACGTAGATTTCGGCGCGATGGCGTGGATTGCCGGCGAAACCAACCAGACGCTCGGCGACCTTGAGCGCGTAGTGAATAAAGAGTCCGGTTTGCTGGGTATTTCCGGTTTGTCTTCCGACTTACGTACGTTAGAAAAAGCCTGGCACGAAGGGCATGAGCGGGCGCAGCTGGCGATTAAAACGTTTGTACATCGTATTGCGCGTCACATCGCCGGACATGCCGCATCGCTGCATCGTCTTGATGGCATTATTTTCACCGGTGGAATCGGTGAGAACTCGGTATTAATTCGCCGTTTGGTTATAGAGCATCTGGCCGTTTTAGGCGTGAGCGTCGACAGCGAGATGAATAACCTGCCAAATTCCCATGGCGAAAGAATTATCTCTAATAAGGATGCTCGCGTTATTTGTGCGGTTATTCCCACAAATGAAGAGAAAATGATTGCTCGTGATGCCATTGCGTTAGGCAAAATTAATACACCAGTAGCATTTGCATAATTAATTTTCAGCAGAGAGATTATTTTTCATGAAGGTAAATATCGATACCAGCGATATGCTGTATGCCGAAGCCTGGAATGGCTTTAAAGGTACGGACTGGAAAGAAGAAATTAATGTCCGTGATTTTATTCAGCACAACTACACGCCTTATGAAGGGGATGAATCTTTCCTCGCCGAAGCAACGCCAGCAACCACCGCGTTGTGGGAAAAAGTTATGGCGGGCATCCGTATTGAAAACTCGACGCATGCGCCGGTTGATTTCGATACCAATATAGCCACCACGATTACCGCGCATGACGCCGGTTATATTGAGCAAGAGCTGGAAAAAATCGTCGGTCTGCAAACGGATAAGCCGCTCAAGCGCGCCCTGCATCCGTTTGGCGGCATCAACATGATCAAAAGCTCTTTTGATGCTTATGGTCGTGAGATGGATGCTAATTTTGAATACCTGTTTACTGACCTGCGTAAGACCCACAACCAGGGCGTATTCGACGCCTACTCTCCGGATATGCTGCGCTGCCGTAAATCCGGCGTACTGACCGGTCTGCCGGACGGCTATGGTCGTGGCCGTATCATCGGTGACTACCGCCGCGTCGCGCTGTACGGTATCCGCTATCTGGTGCGTGAGCGTGAACTGCAGTTTGCCGATCTTCAGTCGAATCTGGAGTGGGGGCAGAATCTTGAAGCCACGATTCGTCTGCGTGAAGAGCTGTCTGAACATCGTCGCGCTCTGCTGCAAATGCAGGAAATGGCGGCGAAGTATGGCTGCGATATTTCCCGTCCGGCGCGTAATGCGCAGGAAGCGGTACAGTGGGTGTACTTTGCTTACCTGGCTGCGGTGAAATCGCAGAACGGCGGCGCCATGTCGCTGGGCCGTACCGCATCGTTCCTCGACATCTACATTGAGCGCGACTTCAAAGCGGGAATTTTAGACGAGCAGCAGGCGCAGGAGCTGATCGACCACTTCATTATGAAGATCCGTATGGTGCGCTTCCTGCGTACGCCGGAATTCGACACCCTGTTCTCTGGCGACCCTATCTGGGCGACCGAAGTCATCGGCGGTATGGGGCTGGATGGCCGCACGCTGGTGACCAAAAACTCGTTCCGCTACCTGCATACGCTGCACACCATGGGACCTGCGCCTGAGCCGAACCTGACGGTGCTGTGGTCTGAGCAGCTACCGATTGCCTTCAAAAAATACGCCGCCCAGGTGTCTATCATCACCTCGTCTTTGCAGTACGAAAACGACGATCTGATGCGTGCCGACTTTGACAGCGATGACTATGCCATTGCCTGCTGCGTAAGCCCGATGGTGATCGGCAAGCAAATGCAGTTCTTTGGCGCGCGCGCCAACCTCGCCAAAACGTTGCTGTACGCAATCAACGGCGGTGTGGATGAGAAGCTGAAAATCCAGGTCGGGCCGAAAACGGCGCCGCTGATGGATGAAGTGCTGGATTACGACACGGTGATGGAGAGCCTGGACCACTTTATGGACTGGCTGGCCGTGCAGTACATCAGCGCACTGAACATCATCCACTACATGCACGACAAGTACAGCTACGAAGCTTCGCTGATGGCGCTGCACGATCGTGATGTTTATCGCACCATGGCCTGCGGTATGGCGGGGCTGTCCGTGGCGGCGGATTCGCTGTCGGCTATCAAATACGCCCGCGTGAAACCGATTCGTGATGAAAACGGTCTGGCGATTGATTTTGAAATCGAAGGCGACTACCCGCAATACGGCAACAACGACGAGCGTGTGGACAGCATTGCCTGCGACCTGGTCGAACGCTTTATGAAGAAAATTAAGGTGTTGCCAACCTATCGTAATGCGGTGCCGACGCAGTCCATTCTGACCATCACCTCCAACGTGGTGTACGGCCAGAAAACCGGTAACACGCCGGACGGACGTCGCGCAGGCACGCCGTTTGCGCCAGGGGCTAACCCGATGCACGGCCGCGATCGCAAAGGTGCGGTGGCGTCGTTAACGTCGGTCGCCAAACTGCCGTTTACCTATGCCAAAGACGGTATCTCGTACACCTTCTCCATTGTGCCGGCTGCGCTTGGCAAAGAGGATGCGGTGCGTAAAACCAACCTGGTCGGTCTGCTGGACGGTTACTTCCATCATGAAGCGCATGTGGAAGGCGGGCAGCATCTGAACGTTAACGTTATGAACCGTGAAATGTTGATGGATGCCATTGAGCACCCGGAAAACTATCCGAACCTGACGATCCGCGTGTCTGGCTATGCGGTGCGCTTCAACGCGCTGACCCGCGAACAGCAGCAGGATGTTATTTCACGTACTTTCACCCAGGCGCTCTGACGCCGGAGGGATTATGAGAAAAGTTATTGCAACCGAATGTGCGCCAGGGGCCATTGGGCCTTACGTACAGGGTGTGGATCTGGGCAGCATGGTGCTGACGTCAGGTCAAATTCCGGTGTGCCCACAGACCGGTGACGTGGCGGAACACGTGGCCGATCAGGCGCGCCAAAGCCTGGAGAACGTGAAAGCGATCGTCGAGTCCGCAGGTTTGAAAGTGAGCGATATCGTCAAGACGACGGTTTTCGTTTCTGACCTGAATGACTTCGCCACCATTAACCAGGTGTACCAGCAGTTTTTTGATGAGCACAAGGCAATCTACCCTACGCGCAGCTGCGTACAGGTCGCCCGCTTACCAAAGGATGTGAAGCTGGAGATTGAAGCCATCGCCGTGCGTGGCGATACGCTGTAATCCCTTGCGGGGCGATCGTCACGATCGCCCCGATCCTTAATGAGTGTGAAACCTGGTCTTCACTGAACGGCAATCCGAGGGTGTGGATATGATTAGCGCATTCGATATTTTCAAGATTGGCATTGGACCTTCCAGTTCCCATACCGTGGGGCCAATGAACGCAGGTAAAAGCTTTATCGATCTGTTGGTCAGCAGCGGGGAACTCCCCAGGACCACGCACATCGTGGTCGATCTTTATGGATCGCTCTCTCTGACCGGAAAAGGCCATGCGACAGACGTCGCCATCATGATGGGACTGGCAGGCAACAGTCCGCAAAACGTTAATATAGATTCAATCGCTGGCTTTATTCAGGAAGTGGCCCGCACCGGACGTTTACCGGTTGCCGAGGGCACGCATGTTGTTGATTTCTCCCCAGACGAAAATATTCTCTTTCATCCCGAAACGCTGCCGCGCCATGAAAATGGCATGCGTATTACCGCATGGCACGGCAACGAGACGCTGTTAAGTAAAACCTATTACTCCATCGGCGGTGGTTTTATCGTTGAAGAGGAGCAATTCGGTCAGGCGCATGACGTTGAAACGCCCGTACCCTACAACTTTCATTCCGCCAGCGAACTGCTGAAACTGTGCGAGCGCAACGGGCTATCTGTTTCCGGCCTGATGATGCAAAACGAGCTGGCGATGCGCAGCAAAGAGGAAATCGATGCTGGCTTTGCCGCCATCTGGGACGTCATGCACGCCGGGATTGAGCGCGGCATGAACACCGAAGGCGTCCTGCCGGGGCCGCTTAACGTCCCGCGACGCGCCGTGGCGCTGCGCCGACTGCTGGTTTCCAGCGATAACCTGTCCAGCGACCCGATGAACGTGATCGACTGGATCAACATGTTCGCGCTGGCGGTGAGCGAAGAGAACGCCGCCGGGTGTCGGGTTGTTACCGCGCCAACCAACGGCGCATGTGGGATTATTCCTGCCGTACTGGCCTATTACGACAAATTCCGCCGTCCGGTGAATGCCAACTCCATCGCCCGTTATTTACTGGCGGCAGGAGCGATAGGCGCGCTGTATAAGATGAACGCCTCGATTTCTGGTGCCGAAGTGGGCTGTCAGGGAGAGATTGGCGTGGCCTGCTCCATGGCGGCAGCCGGGCTGACGGAGCTGCTTGGCGGTAGCCCTGCGCAGGTATGCATTGCGGCGGAAATCGCTATGGAGCATAACCTGGGGCTGACCTGCGATCCGGTGGCCGGGCAGGTGCAAATACCGTGTATCGAACGCAACGCGATCAACGCGGTAAAAGCCGTGAACGCCGCGCGTATGGCGCTACGCCGGACGTCTGAGCCACGCGTTTCGCTCGATAAAGTGATCGAGACCATGTACGAAACGGGCAAAGATATGAATGACAAGTACCGTGAAACCTCTCGCGGTGGTCTGGCGATTAAAGTGGTTTGTACCTGAGATGAAAGGGCATGAGGCTGACGTGCGTTTGTAGTTTGTAGGCCGGATAAGGCGTAAGCGCCGCCATCCGGCAGTGGGGTGATCAACGTAGCGATAAAAAGGTGCACTTTAGTGCGCCTTTTTTGTTGTGATCTGCCTCAAAAGAAGAAATTCCATTCTTTATATTGAAGTAAAAGAGAAAATATTTCTTAACTTTTAGAAATTACAGGGGTTTGTTTGTGAAGTTTTTCTCTGATCCTGCGGGTATGATTTCTTCATTACTCCAATAGCTCACCTGCACCCACGTACTGCGTATCGCATTAAGGCAGTGCGAAAAAAATAAAAAAACCTCTACCTACACATTGAGCGGAAAATTATGGAAACGGCAACGAATAGCAGCGTAATACTCGACGCATCTGCTCCGGCGCGTCGGGCGGGAATGACCGAAAGCGAATGGCGTGAAGCCATTAAATTCGACAGCACGGACACCGGCTGGGTCATTATGAGTATCGGTATGGCAATCGGTGCGGGGATTGTTTTTCTTCCCGTCCAGGTAGGGCTGATGGGGCTGTGGGTCTTTTTGCTCTCCTCTATCATCGGCTACCCCGCCATGTATCTGTTCCAGCGTCTGTTTATCAATACGCTGGCAGAGTCCCCAGAGTGTAAAGACTACCCGAGCGTGATCAGCGGCTACCTGGGTAAAAACTGGGGCATCCTGTTAGGCGCATTGTATTTTGTGATGCTGGTTATCTGGATGTTCGTCTATTCCACCGCCATCACCAACGACAGCGCTTCCTATCTGCACACGTTTGGCGTGACGGAGGGTCTGTTGTCCGACAGTCCGTTCTATGGCCTGGTACTGATTTGTATCCTGGTGGCTATCTCGTCGCGCGGTGAAAAGCTGTTGTTTAAAATTTCCACTGGCATGGTCTTGACCAAGCTGCTGGTGGTTGCTGCGCTCGGCCTGTCGATGGTGGGGATGTGGCATTTATATAACGCAGGTTCGCTGCCGCCGATGGCGCTGCTGATCAAAAACGCGATTATCACGCTGCCCTTTACGCTGACCTCAATTCTGTTTATTCAGACTCTGAGCCCAATGGTTATCTCATATCGTTCTCGCGAAAAATCCATTGAGGTGGCGCGTCATAAAGCCCTGCGCGCCATGAACATCGCGTTCGGTATCCTGTTCGTTACGGTCTTTTTCTACGCCGTTTCCTTCACGCTGGCGATGGGCCACGACGAAGCTGTTAAAGCTTATGAGCAGAACATTTCCGCTCTGGCGATTGCCGCGCAGTTTATCAGCGGCGATGGCGCTGGCTGGGTGAAAATCGTCAGCGTTATCCTGAACATCTTTGCCGTAATGACCGCCTTCTTCGGCGTCTATTTAGGCTTCCGTGAAGCCACTCAGGGGATCGTGATGAACGTGCTGCGCCGTAAAATGCCAGCCGAAAAAATCAATGAAACCCTGGTGCAGCGCGGCATTATGATTTTCGCCATCCTGCTGGCCTGGAGCGCAATTGTGCTCAATGCGCCGGTACTGAGCTTCACCTCTATTTGTAGCCCAATCTTCGGCATGGTGGGGTGTTTGATCCCGGCCTGGCTGGTCTACAAAGTTCCTGCACTGCACAAATACAAAGGCGCCTCTCTGTATCTGATTATTATCACGGGCCTGCTGCTGTGCGTTTCTCCGTTCCTGGCATTTTCCTGAGTTATCTGAACAAAGGTTGTTGTTATGTTTGAGACTACATTGAATCCATTATGGGATAGTTTTATTCGCGCAGTGCAGGAAGAAGTGAAGCCCGCGCTGGGCTGCACGGAACCTATCTCTCTGGCTCTGGCGGCGGCCGTCGCCTCCTCGGAGCTGGACGGCGCGGTTGAACGCATTGATGCGTGGGTCTCGCCAAACCTGATGAAAAATGGCCTGGGTGTGACCGTTCCGGGGACGGGCATGGTGGGGTTACCGATTGCCGCCGCGCTGGGCGCGATCGGCGGTAACGCTAAAGCCGGGCTGGAAGTGCTGAAAGACGCTTCGGCTGAGGCGGTGGCACAGGCCAAAGCGATGCTGACTGCCGGGAAAGTGGCGGTGATGCTCCAGGAACCTTGCGAAGATATTCTTTTTTCCCGCGCGAAAGTGTATAGCGCTGAAGGATGGGCGTGCGTGACGATTGTTGGCGGTCATACCAACGTTGTGCACATTGAAACCAACAAAGGCGTGGTGTTCGCGGCAGAAGAGTGCACTCAAAAAGAGGATCGGGAATCACCGTTGGCAGTATTGTCTCACACGTCGCTGGAAGAGATTGTGGCGTTTGTGAATGCGGTGCCGTTTGCGTCAATCCGCTTTATTCTTGATGCGGCAAGACTGAACGGTGCGCTGTCCCAGGAAGGGTTGCGCGGCAACTGGGGCCTGCACATCGGAACCACGCTGGAGAAGCAGTGCGCGCGTGGCCTGCTGGCAAACGATCTGTCTACCGCCATTTTGATCCGTACCAGTGCGGCATCGGATGCGCGAATGGGCGGGGCGACGCTGCCGGCGATGAGCAATTCCGGCTCCGGTAATCAGGGGATTACCGCCACCGTTCCGGTGATGGTGGTTGCTGAACACTTTGGCGCGGATGAGGAAAAACTGGCGCGTGCGCTGATGCTGTCTCATCTGAGCGCTATCTACATCCACCATCAGCTTCCACGTTTGTCCGCACTGTGCGCGGCAACCACGGCGGCGATGGGCGCAGCGGCGGGGATGGCATGGATTGTGGATGGTCGCTACAACACCATCGCGATGGCGATCAGCAGTATGATTGGCGATGTGAGCGGAATGATTTGCGATGGTGCCTCAAACAGCTGCGCGATGAAAGTCTCAACCAGCGCATCTGCGGCGTGGAAAGCGGTGCTGATGGCGCTGGATGATACTGCCGTAACCGGTAATGAAGGGATTGTGGCGCATAACGTGGAGCAATCAATCACTAACCTGTGTGCGCTGGCGTGTCGTTCAATGCAGGAAACCGACAAGCAGATCATTGAGATCATGGCCAGTAAAGCGCATTAATCTGTAGGCCGGGCAAGGCGCAGCCGCCACCCGGCATCAGCCAGAGCCGCCTTTTCAGGCGGCTTCTTCGTCTTCCAGCCGTAGCTCGGCATCGGCCACAATCGCTTCCAGTTCTGTCAGCATGTCTTCATAACCGAAAGTCACCGTGTCTTGCTTTTTGGGCTCAACCTGCGGCTGGCGTTTTTGGGTTTTTTTCTTGCTCAATAGTCGTACTCCGTTGTTTTCCATGACTATACGGGCAAATCTATCAGCAAAGCGCGCAGCGGGGTATCGGCGACTAACGTTATGTTAGTTTCGTCACGAATAAACGCGCCGTCGCCGCAGGTGAGCGCTTCCTTTTCGGCGCCAGCCGTCACCGCATGGAATCTGCCGTGGATCGACTGTAAGTAAGCGCGAGGCCCATGTAACTGAAAACTCAGCGATTCACCTTGTTGCAGTTCAACGTGGTGCACCCATACCTGTTGGCGCAGATGCAGGCTGCCTTCTTCACCGTCCGGCGAAGCCAGCAGCTGATGCTTACCTACGCTTAGCGTTGCTTTCTGTACGCAGGCGTTTTCGCGCTGCGGGCAGGCGTCCAGCCAGAGCTGCATTCTGGTTAACGGTTTGTCTTTACTGATATTGTGTTCGCTGTAGCTTATCCCCGGTTGCGTTGCGAGCAACAGCACCTCGCCCGCTTTGGCCTGGATATGGTTGCCTTCGCTGTCGCGGTACTCCGCTTCCCCTTCGAGGATCAGATTGACGATATCCACCTTCGGATAGGTCCGTGGCTGGAAAGAGGCCCCCGGTGCCAGAACTTCCTGGTTCAGAACACGCAGCGAGGCATAACCCAGCAGTTTAGGATCAAAATAGTGTCCAAAGGAGAAGGTATAACGGGCCTGCAGCCAACCGTAGTCTGCCTGTCCGCATTGTTTGGCTGTACGGGTAGTAATCATAGTTATTGACCTCTCTTTACTTCCTTTTATGTTAAATGGCTAGACGCTGCATTGTTAGCCAGATATTCTGCCGGGTATGTTCAAATTTCCTGAATGAGAACGAGATGGCCAAAGAAAGAGCTTTAACGCTTGAGGCGTTGCGCGTCATGGACGCAATAGACAGACGCGGTAGCTTTGCCGCTGCGGCAGATGAACTGGGGCGCGTTCCTTCAGCACTCAGCTATACCATGCAGAAGCTGGAGGAGGAGCTGGACGTAGTGTTGTTTGACCGTTCTGGCCACCGTACAAAATTCACCAACGTCGGGCGTATGCTGCTGGAGCGTGGCCGCGTCCTGTTGGAGGCCGCGGATAAGCTGACTACCGATGCCGAAGCGCTGGCGCGTGGTTGGGAAACGCATCTGACCATCGTGACCGAAGCGCTGGTACCAACGGCGGCGTTTTTCCCGCTGATCGACAGGCTTGCCGGGAAGGCCAATACCCAGCTTTCCGTGATCACTGAAGTTCTGGCCGGGGCGTGGGAGCGTCTGGAGCAGGGGCGGGCGGATATCGTGATTGCCCCGGATATGCATTTTCGCTCATCTTCAGAAATCAACTCACGCAAGCTGTACTCGCTGATGAACGTGTATGTGGCGGCGCCGGATCATCCGATTCATCAGGAGCCGGAGCCGTTATCGGAAGTCACCCGCGTGAAGTACCGCGGTATCGCGGTGGCGGATACCGCCCGTGAACGTCCGGTGTTGACCGTCCAGTTGCTGGATAAACAGCCCCGTCTGACGGTAAGTTCGATAGAGGATAAGCGCCAGGCGCTGTTAGCCGGGCTGGGGGTGGCGACGATGCCGTACCCGCTGGTTGAAGATGACATTGCGGCAGGCCGGCTGCGGGTGGTGAGTCCGGAATCAACAAGCGAAATTGATATCATTATGGCCTGGCGGCGAGACAGTATGGGCGAGGCGAAATCCTGGTGTCTGCGGGAAATCCCCAAGCTGTTTGCAGGTAAATAGCCTGACTGTTACGCCGGATGCGGTGCGATGCACCTTATCCGGCCTACAGGACGGAGATATGTTGCCGTTGTGGGTCCAGGCATCTATACGAGCTACATCAGGACAGCTGTTTGGGGTCAGCGCCGAAGCGGTTGCTGCCCTGAGTCCCGTTTTGACAGTTGAAAATGATGATAATCAACCAGCCAACGATCGGGATCAGCAGTACCAGTAGCCACCAGGCTGAACGATCGGTGTCATGCAAACGCCGGAACTGTACCGCCCACCACGGAATAAAAACCAGAACCCCATAAATCGTTGTTAAGATGCCTTCCCCTCCGGCGCGTTCCCAGCCAAGCATTCTGTCCAGAATACCCAGCACGAACGTGAAGATGATGTTGACCAGCACAAACATCCAGTATTCTTTACGACGCGCGCGACCACCGAAACCAAAGTAATTCTTTAATACGTTTAAATACCAATCCATTTTCGCCTCGTTCTGCATTCAATTACTTGTTTTTAAAGCAATCAAATTAAGAATAGCTGTGAATGAAATGCTGGTAAATATTTGTGATATTAATTATTGGTTCCCTGATGGGTAATGCTGTTCAGTTAACGTCTCATCGATTTTCAGCCGGGAGCCGGGATTGTAAAGGGCGTGGTGGAGAACGCCCCTTACACGTGTCGCTCGTGTCAATCACGCGAAACGCTCGTCACGCCCGTGGGGTTCGTTAAGGTCCTGCCACGGCCCGACAGAAATAATGCCGGTTGGGTTAATGGTTTTATGGCTACGGAAGTAGTGGTTGCGGATATGATCGAAATTAACGGTCTCCGCAATGCCCGGCATCTGATAGATATCGCGCAGGAAACCGTACAGATTCAGATAGTCGCTAATCCGGTGTTTATCGCACTTGAAGTGGGTCACATACACGGGATCAAAACGCACCAGCGTGGTCCACAGGCGAATATCTGCTTCCGTTAACTGGTTGCCGGTCAGGTAGCGATGCTGCCCCAGAATTTGCTCCAGACGCGCCAGGGAGTGGAAGACTTTTTCCACGGCGTCGTCATACGCTTCCTGGCTGGTGGCAAATCCGGCTTTATACACGCCGTTATTGACGTTGTCATAAATCCAGCCGTTCAGCTCGTCGATTTGACTTTGCAGGGCTGACGGGTAGTAATCTCCGGCTTTTGCGCCCAGCGCATCAAACGCAGTGTTAAACATGCGGATGATCTCCGCGGATTCGTTGCTGACAATGGTATGATTTTTTTTATCCCACAGCACCGGGACGGTTACCCGACCGCTGTAATGCGGATCGGCGTGTAGATAGAGTTGGTAAAGAAACTCATGTTGATACAGCGTATCGCCGGTTGCCGCCGGGAAGTTATCATCAAACGTCCAGCCGTTTTCCAGCATCAGCGGATGCACAACGGAAACGGAAATAAACGGTTCCAGCCCTTTGAGCTTACGCAAAATCAGCGTGCGGTGCGCCCACGGACAGGCCAGAGAAACGTAGAGATGATAGCGGTCTTTTTCGGCGGCGAAACCCCCTTCGCCCGTTGGACCTGGAGCGCCATCCGCGGTGAGCCAGTTGCGGTAAGCCGATGCAGAACGTTGAAATTTCCCCCCGGTTGATTTGGTGTCATACCAGGTGTCATGCCATACGCCGTCAATCAGTTGTCCCATTTTATCGCCTCCTCAGATAGCAAAAGCGAGGAGATATCTCCTCGCTTTTTGATGTATTCAATATAGTTTGCTTACCACTTTTTATTCAGCACACGGTCGATACTGAATGCGCCCGGACCGGTGATAGCCAGCAGCAGGAAACCGCCTGCGATGGTCAGGTTTTTCATGAACATCAGCGAGTTCACGCCTTCCGCAAAGTTGCTGTGGAAGATAAATGCTGTCAGCAGCGTGAAGCCTGCGGTGAACAGCGCGGTAGTACGGGTCAGGAAGCCGAACAGGATTGCCAGACCGCCGCCAAACTCAAGCAGGATGACCAGCGGCAACATAAAACCAGGCACGCCCATGGCTTCCATGTACTGTTGGGTACCCGCATATCCGGTGATTTTTCCCCAGCCTGCGGAAATAAACAGGATTGGCATCAGAATGCGCGCTACCAGTACACCAACATCTTCTAATTTCTTCATCATACTCTCCAGGAAACCACTCAGGCGGCTTATTGTGCTTTTTGTGTAACGACGCTGCAGAGCGCGTCGCTACTGTCGATGGAGAGAATCATAAACATGCTTAATGAGAATTGTTAGCAAGGAAAACTGTCAATATTTTTCAAAAATTTTGAGGTTAGGGGAGAGAGAAGGACTAGCCGCGCAGTTGCTGCTGTCTGATGGTCGCTTTAACCAGACGCCAGATGCTCCAGACGCTAAAACCGCGCTTAGCCCAGCGTACCAGCCGATTGGGGTTCCGGATGGTGCGCACCGCCATAATACTGCTCCCGACTAACACCCAGCCACGTAGGTTCAGCAACGTTTTCCAGCCACGATCGTAAACTTCGGTGGCCTCCAGCCAGTCGCGGCGAGTGGCAGACAGATCCAGCCGTTGCTGCTGAATCTGCCCAAGCAGTCGCGCCTTACGTTGTTGACGTTCGACTTTACTGCTCATTATGCATCATCCTCCAGGGCCTTCCTGTCGTTTGCGAGTTCGTGGCGCGTATGGCGTAGCAGCGTCGTTTTACGAGCTTTGCGGAGAGTCCATATCCCGCCAATAAGCGCCATAACCAACAGCACAACGGTGGTGGCGATCATCGCGTTCAGGCGGTATTGCGGGTCAATAGCCCAGATGATCAGCACCATCAGGCTCATCAGCCCAAACGCCGCGAACAGCATGGTCAGCCCAAGCATCAGCAGGATCTGGATGAGATTGGATTTTTCCTCTTCCAGTTCAACGACGGCCAGCCGCAGCCGCGTTTCGACGATCTCAACGAGAATCGTCAGGATCCGCTGTCCAATCCCCAGTACGCTTTTGCCTGGACCTTGTGCGTGTTGAGAGTCAGCCATTGTTAACGGCGCGACAGCAGTACACCAAGCACCACACCGACTGCTGCGCCAATGCCGACGCCTGTCCATGGGTTTTCGCGTACATAGTTATCGGCTTTGGCCGCGGCTTCACGGGTTTGTTTGGCAATCACATCGCTGGTTTCACTCAAACGATGGCGGCTCTCCCGCAGTGCGTGTTCGGCTTTGCTGCGAATTTTACTCATCTCTTCCTTCGACTTATCGCCAGAGGAGCTAAGTACTTCTTCAAGCGTATCCGCAAGAGATTTCAGCTCAGCGCGCAGGTTGTCCGTAGCATTATCTTTCGACATAGTTTTCTCCAGTTGAGTGGGTAGTTACCGTACTTAGTAATCGCGTGACTCGAGTTCTTTCAGCTCATTCTGAGCTTCAGCAAGCTTATGCTCGCGTTTTGCAATTTTATCCGCATCGCCTTTTTGCTTCGCCTCGGCTAAATCATGCTGACGCTCGGCTATCTCATTTTTCTGCTCTGTGATTTTTTTCTGATGGTCGGCGCGCAGTTTGCTGTCAGAACAGTTGGCCCGAACTTCGCTAAGTGCTTTGTTCAGCCCATTGATGCGGCTCTGATTATTGTGCTTTTCGGCATAGCTAATCTCCCGCTGAATATCCTGTTCTTTTTCCTGACAGAGGGTAGTGGCGTAACTGCCGGCACTGAGAGCGAAAAGGCTAATTGCCAACGCGATGCGGTATTTCATTCTTGAACCTTCCATTGTGTTTCGACTCTGTGGCTTGCGGTCGATGCTCCAGATTAATAAAACGTTGGGCCATAAACCCAGTTTATTAATCATAGGCGCTAAACGGTGAAATCACCAAAGTGAGTGATCTAATTCAGATTACTGGAGATTAACCAAAACGGTGCGGGGTATCACGTAAGCGGGATAACCACTGCACCGCCTGATTATCATCATCCTGCTGAGCAATAACGAAACCATGCGGTAGCGTTCGGTCCAGCACGACCTTGGCGGCTGCGCTTTGCGCGCTGGAATCAAACGTGATCAGCAGCGCGTCATTTTGTGGGGTAATGCTTTTAAAGCGAATGCCGTTGGCATCCAGGTGATGCCAGATAGAGAAGCCATCAGGCATGCTGGCTCCCTGGTTTATGGCGCGAATGGCAAGCGTTGACTCCTGCTGGCGAATAAGCGACCAGGTCAGGAGCAGCGCGCCGATAAACAGCATAAAGGTCGTCGTCCAGGCAAGTCGTCGGAGCGTTATGCATGATTTCAGCATAATTTATCCTCGGTTCCCGTATTTCTTTTTCCAAAGCACAACCAGTGAACCTGCCAGACCAAACACCAGTAACACCACAGGAAGCAGCATCAGACAAGACATCAGCTGATCTTCATACTTAAGAAATACCGGCGTTTTGCCCAGCAGATAGCCAAGCGTTGTGAGGATCAGAACCCAAAGCAAACCGCTCATCCAGTTAAAGAACTGAAAGCGCGCGTTATTCAGACCGGACAATCCCGCGATGGTTGGCAGTAATGTTCTGACAAACGCAATGAAGCGACCAACCAGCAGCGCAGACAGGCCATGCTTATGGAAAAGATGATGCGCGCGCTGATGGTAATGCGCAGGAAGATGCGACAACCAGTTTTGCACGGTGCGGGTGTTCCCCAGCCATCGCCCCTGGATATAGCTGAGCCAACAGCCGAGGCTGGCCGCGGTGGTGAGCAGCAGTACCGTTTGCGGAAAACCCATTGCGCCTTTGGCAATAAGCACGCCGACCAGAACCAGCAAACTGTCGCCAGGTAAAAACGCTGCTGGCAGCAGTCCATTTTCCAGAAACAAAATGGTAAACAGTACAAAATAGAGCATGCCAATCATGGAAGGATTGGCGAGAGTTTCAAAATCCTGAGCCCATAAAGCATTCAGTAATTGAGTCAGTAGTTCCATTCAATATTCCTGGAGAATCGGTTATCGTCATGCCGTTTTTTAGATTTTGTAACACCGCGATTTTATTAATATTTTTTGCAAGGTGCGCGGTCTGATACAAATTCACGGCCTGAACTGTTCCCTGTGAAGTTGTGAAGTTAGCAAGCTCTTAAACACAAAAATTCAAATAGCATCTAATTGTAACAAAGGTCAACGTTGTCCGTTATAGAAATTACGGTTGTTGCACTGTGATTTTGCTTATCGCAATGGAGGGAGGCGAGAGGATTTACACAGGCTGACATTTTATACCTAATGCTTACCAAGCAGCAGGTACAGGCGCTTTGCCACGCCTGTATTGATGAGATTGTTTATTTTGCGCCGTTAGCTGCCGTATCGAGATGAACGACCGGATTTTCAGTAAAAAGGTAACGGTCCGCGTTGAACTCAAAGTCATCGCTGGTTTCGTTAAACAGCATCTGCTTCGTGTTCTCAAGGTGCTGCCACATCGCCAGCTTAGCGGCATGGGGATCTTTGCGAATCAGCGCTCGCAGGATCTGGTCATGATCATCGCACCAGTTATCAACCGTGCGCAGGTCGATATGGTCGTGCAATTTCTTCCAGTAGGGGTTGTGGATGCGCTGAGTCCACATTTTTTCAACAATAGCGGCCAGGGCCGAATTCTGCGTCGCCAGGGCGACCTGCACATGGAACTGGAGATCCCATTCTGAGTCACGAAAGCTTTTTTCGTTACGCGACTTCTCCTGAATTTCCATGAGCTTCATGATGTCCTGTTTTGTCACCTGCGTGGCGGCAAACTCGGCGATGTTGCTCTCAATGAGCTGACGAGCCTGGAGCAGCTCAAAAGGACCGTAGCTGGCGAATTCAAGGTTTTCATCTGGCGCAACATAGTGTTTGGGCTGGTTAGAAATAACGTGGATCCCCGATCCTTTACGCACTTCAACATAGCCCTCGACTTCAAGCATGATAATCGCTTCACGAACCACGGTACGGCTGACATTTTTTTCATCGGCGATAAAGCGCTCGGCGGGGAGTTTGTCACCCACCAGATAGACGCCCTGCTCAATGCGTTCTTTAAGATCAGCGGCAAGTTGTTGGTATAAACGGCGTGGTTCAGTGATTTCCATATGCGCTCCAGGCATGATACGGCAGACTACATTTGTTATACCACTTTTGCGATTACGCCTCCACTCGCGTGGACAAAAAAGCCGCCAGATAGCTGGCGGCTTAGCATTATATAACCTTGCTGTATCGCATCTGGTTAACTTTGCGTCGCGGGATCGCCGGTTTGTGGACCTGAATCTATCTCGCTGGCTGATTTGTTCTGCAGTACCGTCCAGATGACCAACGCGCCAAGCAGGTCGAATACCGCCAGCACGGCGAACAGCGGGCTAAAGCCGATGGTGTCGGCCAGCGCGCCAACGACCAGAGCAAACAGCGTGCTTGCAAGCCAGGCGGACATACCGGTCAGACCGTTCGCGGTTGCCACTTCATTACGACCAAATACGTCAGAAGAGAGCGTAATCAGCGCACCGGACAGCGCCTGGTGAGCAAAGCCGCCGATGCACAGCAGGGCGATAGCGATGTACGGGCTGGTGAACAGACCAATCATGCCCGGGCCAATCATCAGCAGCGCGCCCATGGTGACCACCATTTTACGCGACACGATCAGGTTCACGCCAAACCAACGCTGGAACAGCGGTGGCAGGTAACCGCCAACGATACAGCCCAGATCGGCAAACAGCATCGGCATCCAGGCAAACATGGCGATTTCTTTCAGGTTAAAGCCGTAGACTTTAAACATGAACAGCGGGATCCAGGCGTTGAACGTCCCCCACGCCGGTTCTGCCAGGAAACGCGGCAGCGCGATACCCCAGAACTGGCGGTTGCGCAGGATCTGGCCGAGCGACATTTTCTTCGAGGTCGTGTTTTTATGCTGTGATTCCTGGCCGTTCAGAATGTAATCACGTTCTTCGTCAGACAGTTTTTTCTGGTCGCGTGGATGTTTGTAGAACACCAGCCAGGACATCGCCCAGATGAAGCTCAGGGCGCCGGAAATAATGAATGCCATCTGCCAGCTGTGCATGACGATAGCCCAGACCACCAACGGCGGAGCAATCATCGCGCCGATAGAAGAACCGACGTTGAAATAACCGACGGCAATTGAACGCTCTTTTGCCGGGAACCATTCCGAACTGGCTTTCAGGCCTGCCGGGATCATTGCGGCTTCAGCGGCACCTACCGCGCCTCGCGCCAGCGCCAGGCCGCCCCAACTGCCAGCCAGTGCGGTCGCGCCGCAGAAGACGGCCCACAGAACGGCGAACATCGCGTAACCAATTTTCGTGCCGAGTACATCAAGCACGTAGCCTGCCACGGGTTGCATTACGGTGTAAGCAGCAGAATACGCTGCGATGATATAGGAATACTGTTGAGTGGAGATGTGTAACTCTTCCATCAGAGTCGGCGCAGCTGCCGCCACAGTGTTACGCGTGAGGTAACCCAGCACGGTGCCAAGCGTCACCAGTGCGATCATGTACCAACGTAACCCTTTAATTTTACGCATGTAAAACCTCATCGTTTTGTTATGTCCGCCAACGAGCGGTCATCTTCCAGTTCAGGGCGGAGGATGTTCTTTTACGAGGGGGGAACCGAAAAAAAGCCGGTACTCCCCGAACTTTGCCATGTCAATAGTTGTGCTAATTCGGTTTCCGTACCGGTCAATCCGATGGTGATACATCGGTAATTTGCATTCCGTCGGCTTATGTATCGCGACGGCAAAAAGATAACTTGTCATACAGCTTTAAAAGGTGAGTGCCATCACAAAAGCGTGAATCTTCGTGTGGTCATTATTTCGATTCAGCAAAGCCAGTAACGGCGCGGTCTGACGCAATGTTTACCTCTTTGAGAGTAAATTATTTGTCACCATTTATTGATCTAACTCACGAAAATATCTTCGGTCTATGGAAATTGGTGTGATAACTTTGTCAACATCAAAACATAAGCAATCTGACGCACTCGTTGAGAGGAAGACGATAATGACCCCGTTTATGACTGAAGATTTCCTGCTGGACACCGAATTTGCCCGCCGTCTGTATCATGATTACGCTAAAGACCAGCCGATCTTCGATTACCACTGCCACCTACCGCCGCAACAAATCGCAGAAAACTACCGTTTTAATAACCTGTATGACATCTGGCTGAAAGGCGACCACTACAAATGGCGTGCGATGCGCACCAACGGCGTCGCTGAGCGCTTGTGTACCGGCGATGCGTCCGATCGTGAGAAGTTTGACGCCTGGGCTGCAACGGTCCCGCATACCATTGGTAACCCGCTTTACCACTGGACCCACCTCGAATTACGTCGCCCGTTTGGTATTACAGGTAAGCTGCTGTCTCCGGCGACTTCTGACGAAATCTGGGATCGATGCAATGAACTGCTGGCGCAGGATCAATTCTCCGCGCGCGGCATCATGAAGCAGATGAACGTGAAAATGGTCGGCACTACCGATGACCCAATCGACTCTCTGGAGCATCACGCCTCCGTTGCTAAAGACGGAAGTTTTGATGTGAAAGTGCTGCCGAGCTGGCGCCCGGATAAAGCCTTCAACATTGAGCTGGCAACCTTTAACGATTACATGGCGAAGCTCGGTGAAGTCTCTGACACCGATATCCGTCGCTTCAGCGATCTGCAAGCTGCGCTGACTAAGCGTCTGGACCACTTCGCTGCCCACGGCTGTAAAGTCTCCGACCACGCGTTGGACGTGGTGCTGTTTGCTGAATCTAACGAATCTGAATTAGATAGCATCCTGGCGCGCCGTCTGGCCGGTGAAACCCTGAGCGAGCACGAAGTCGCCCAGTTCAAAACCGCCGTACTGGTGTTCCTCGGCGCGGAATACGCGCGTCGCGAATGGGTACAGCAGTACCACATCGGCGCACTGCGCAATAACAACCTGCGCCAGTTCAAACTGCTGGGCGCGGACGTCGGCTTCGACTCCATCAACGACCGCCCAATGGCGGAAGAACTGTCCAAACTGCTGAGTAAGCAGAACGAACAGAACCTGCTGCCGAAAACCATTCTGTACTGCCTGAACCCGCGCGATAACGAAGTGCTGGGCACCATGACCGGTAACTTCCAGGGCGAAGGGATGCCGGGCAAAATGCAGTTCGGTTCCGGCTGGTGGTTTAACGATCAGAAAGACGGGATGGAACGCCAAATGACGCAGCTGGCGCAGCTGGGTCTGCTGAGCCGCTTCGTCGGTATGCTGACCGATAGCCGTAGCTTCCTGTCTTACACCCGTCACGAATACTTCCGTCGTATTCTGTGCCAGATGATTGGCCGTTGGGTTGCCGCGGGCGAAGCGCCGGCCGACATTCAGCTGCTGGGTGAAATGGTGAAAAACATTTGCTTTAACAATGCGCGCGATTACTTCGCTATTGAACTGAACTAAGGCCCGGGTGAAGGTATGCAATACATCAAGATCCACGCGCTGGATAACGTCGCGGTAGCGCTCGCTGATTTGGCCGAAGGGACCGAAGTCACCGTTGATGGGCAGGTTATTACCCTGCGTCAGGCGGTGACGCGTGGCCATAAATTTGCTTTACGCAATATTGCGCAAGGCGAAAACGTCGTTAAATATGGTTTACCAATCGGTCACACGCTGGTTGACGTCGCCGCGGGAGAGCACATTCATGCGCACAACACGCGTACGAATCTGAGCGATCTGGACACGTATAGCTACCAACCGGATTTCCAGACACAGGAAGCACAGCCCGCCGATCGCGATGTGCAGATTTATCGCCGCGCGAACGGTGAAGTGGGGGTGCGTAACGAGCTGTGGATCCTGCCAACCGTTGGCTGTGTCAACGCGATGGCGCGTCAGATGCAGACGCGTTTTCTGAAAGAGACCAACGACGCCGAAGGTATCGACGGCGTGCATCTCTTCAGCCACACCTACGGCTGCTCGCAGCTTGGCGACGATCACGTCAACACCCGCACCATGCTGCAAAATATGGTGCGCCACCCGAACGCGGGCGCGGTGCTGGTGGTCGGGCTGGGTTGTGAAAACAACCAGGTTGATGCCTTCCGCGAAACGTTAGGCGAGTACGATCCGGAACGCGTTCACTTTATGGTCTGCCAACATCAGGAAGACGAAGTGGAGGCGGGGATCGAGCATCTTCACCAGTTGTACAACGTGATGCGTAACGATAAGCGTGAACCCGGTAAGCTGGGCGAGCTGAAGTTTGGTCTGGAGTGCGGCGGGTCTGATGGCCTGTCCGGCATTACCGCCAACCCGATGCTGGGCCGCTTCTCCGACTACGTTATTGCCAACGGTGGTACCACCGTCCTGACCGAAGTCCCGGAAATGTTCGGCGCCGAGCAGCTGCTGATGGATCACTGCCGTGACGAAGCAACGTTTGGCAAGCTGGTGACCATGGTTAATGACTTTAAGCAGTACTTCATTGCCCACGATCAGCCGATCTACGAGAATCCATCGCCGGGCAACAAAGCGGGGGGGATCACCACGCTGGAAGATAAATCACTCGGCTGCACCCAGAAAGCGGGTTCCAGCAATGTGGTTGACGTTCTGCGCTACGGCGAACGCCTGAAAACGCCCGGTCTGAACCTGCTGAGCGCGCCGGGTAACGACGCGGTGGCCACCAGCGCTTTAGCGGGCGCGGGCTGTCATATGGTGCTGTTCAGCACCGGTCGCGGTACGCCGTACGGCGGTTTCGTGCCGACGGTGAAAATTGCCACCAACAGCGAACTGGCGGCGAAGAAGAAACACTGGATCGACTTTGACGCGGGCCAGCTGATCCACGGTAAAGCGATGCCTCAACTGCTGAATGAATTTGTCGATGCGATCGTCGATTTCGCCAACGGCAAGCAGACCTGCAACGAGCGCAACGACTTCCGGGAACTGGCTATCTTTAAAAGCGGCGTCACGCTATAACTCATGCCGGATGGCGGCGTAAACGCCTTATCACGGCCTACATATTGCGCGAAACGTAGAAACGTAGGCCTGATAAGCGCAGCGCCATCAGGCATAAACCGTTGCCGGATGGTGGTGTAAACGCCTTATCACGGCCTACATACTGCGCGAAACGTAGGCCTGATAAGCGCAGCGCCATCAGGCACAAACCGTTGCGGGATGGCGGCGTAAACGCCTTATCACGGCCTATATACCGCGCGAAACGTAGGCCTGATAAGCGCAGCGCCATCAGGCACAAACCGTTGCGGGATGGCGGCGAACATGCCTTAGAACCCCTCCGCCCGATGACGGAGGGGAACAGGGATTAGCTGCGCAGGGCGTTGTTTGCCAGGCGTTCGTCTTCTGCCTGGCAGGCTGCCGCAGTAAACAGAACGTCTGTAGAAGAGTTTAATGCCGTTTCACAGGAGTCCTGCAATACGCCGATGATAAAGCCAACGGCAACCACCTGCATGGCGATGTCATTCGGAATACCAAACATGTTGCACGCCAGTGGGATCAGCAGCAGAGAACCCCCCGCCACGCCCGATGCGCCACAGGCACACAGCGAAGCCACCACGCTGAGCAACAGCGCCGTCGGTAAATCGACCGGAATACCCAGCGTATTCACCGCCGCCAGCGTCAGAACGGTAATGGTGATCGCCGCGCCCGCCATATTGATGGTGGCTCCCAGCGGAATAGAAACCGAATAGGTATCACGATCCAGATTTAACTTCTCACACAGCGCCATATTCACCGGAATGTTTGCCGCGGAGCTGCGGGTAAAGAAGGCATACACGCCGCTTTCACGCAGACAGGTCAGCACCAGCGGATACGGGTTACGGCGAATTTTCCAGAATACCAGCAGCGGATTGACCACCAGCGCCACCAGCAGCATACAGCCTACCAGCACGGTCAGCAGCTGAGCGTAGCCCCAAAGCGTGGCAAAACCGGTCGTTGCCAGCGTAGAGGAGACCAGGCCGAAAATACCGATTGGCGCGAAACGAATCACCAGTTTCACCATAAAGGTGACCGCGTTGGACATATCGTTGACCAGATTTTTAGTCGTTTCATTACCATGACGCAGCGCAAAGCCCAGGCCGACGGCCCAGACCAGGATGCCGATATAGTTAGCGTTAAGCAGGGCGTCAATCGGGTTAGACACCATGCTCATCAGCAGGCTACGCATCACTTCGACAATGCCGGATGGCGGCACGATATCGCTGGCGCTGCTGGAAAGATGCAGTGTGGACGGGAAAGCGAAGCTAAAGACAACGGCCGCTAAGGCTGCTGAAAATGTTCCCAGCAGGTAAAGGAACAGGATTGGACGAATATTGGTTTTTTGCCCGTGCTGGTGGTTGGCGATGGACGCCATAACCAGCATCAGGACCAGAATCGGGGCCACGGCTTTTAACGCGCCAACGAACAGCGTACCCAACAAGCCGACGGCTTCCGCCGCAGGTTTTGACACCAGCGCCAGCAATATCCCCAGTACTAAACCTATCAAAATTTGTTTAACCAGGCTCCCTTGCACCAAACGCGAGAGCAGCCCCGATGAACGTTGCGTAGTCATGTAGTAATCCTTTCATTGTGTTGTTGCTCATCCAGTGTGCATTCTGATGACGCATCTTTCTGGATGTAACAAAGTGTTTGCCTGGTTGAGTATAAGGAAAGATGAACTCTCGGGAAGCGAAATCTCCTGATTTTTGCGTCCAGATCATGTTTTATAACTTTAAATTAACAATATTTTGACATGATAAACAAAAAGCCCGACGCACGCAGTGTGCTGTCGGGCTTTTTCGGCTAGCGAATAAAAGTTACTGTATTTGCTGCTTTTTATCGTTCTGGTGGTTGACCCACGCATTCACGATCAGCGTGACGAACAGAATACCGAACACCACGCCTAGCGAGATAGCGATCGGGATATGGTAGAAATCGACGATCAGCATCTTAATACCGATAAACACCAGAATGACCGACAAACCGTACTTCAGCATGGAGAAACGCTCCGCCACGCCAGCCAGCAGGAAGTACATCGCGCGCAGACCCAAAATAGCAAACAGGTTCGAGGTCAACACGATGAACGGGTCGGTGGTGACGGCGAAGATTGCCGGGATGCTGTCGACGGCAAAAATGACGTCGCTCAGCTCAACCAGAATCAGCACCAGCATCAGCGGCGTGACAAACAGCAGACCGTTTTTACGCACAAAGAATTTTTCGTCTTCGATGGTATCGGTCATGCGCAAATGGCCACGCAGCCAGCGGACTAACGGCCTGTCACCGATTCCGGAAGCATCTTCTTTCGCCAGCGCCATCTTCACGCCGGTAAACAGCAGGAACGCGCCGAACACATACAGCAGCCATTCGAACTGGGCAATAAGCCAGCTGCCCGCGAAGATCATGATCGTACGCAGGACAATCGCACCCAGTACGCCATACACCAGTACCCGACGCTGCAACGCAGGCGGTACGGAGAAGTAGCTGAACAACATCAACCAGACAAAGACGTTATCTACCGCCAGTGATTTCTCGATCAGATAGCCGGTTAGGAACGCCAGCGCTTGTGGGTCGGCAACGGCCCGGCCCTGCGTTTGCGTCAGGTACCACCAGAATGCGGCGTTAAACAGTAACGACAACGTGACCCAGACGATTGACCAGGTCGCCGCCTGCTTCATCGACATCGTATGTGCGCCACGACGCCCCTGCAGCAGCAGGTCGATGGCCAACATAATGACCACCACAACAGCGAAGCCGCCCCATAACAACGGTGTGCCGACAGTATTCATAATTCCCCCATGCATAAAAAAACGGCCAACGCCGAATGACGTTAGCCGCTGCTTTTTATGCATAGACCTTGCCATTCGGCAAGGTCTCACTTACAACAACAAAGGAATACGCTAGCGTATTCCTTTGTTGTTGCCCGGTGACCGGATGTGGTTTTTCACACATCGTAATGACGATCAACCGACAACGAAGTTACTCCCCTTTGCGGGTTACAAAATATTACAGGCCATGCATGCAGTCAATGGCCTGCAACATTTGTTTTACATACCTTTACGCAGTCAGCGATGTTACCGCTTCGTCTGCCGGGAAAACCACGCCGGTCTGGCGGCGAATTTCCGTTTGCAGTTTGGCGGTGATACGGCTGACGTTCAGGGCGGGATGATCCACTTCGCCGGATTCAACCAGATGCGCAAAAGCCTCTGCCTCATACAGCATAGTATTGATATGCTGCGGCACCGTCAGATCCTGCGTTTTACCCCCACGCGCAACGAAGCACAGCTTCTGACACTCGGAGATATGCTCAATAACCAGCGAACCCGACTCGCCCTGAATTTCACTGGCCAGCACGGAGTCGCTGACTTTGGAGTGCTGGAGGGTGACGCTGAAATCACCGTAATTCAGCAACACTACGCCGTGGGCATCCACACCGCTTTCCAGCAGGCTGGCGCTGGCCTGAACGCTCAACGGCTCGCCCCACAGCGCCACCGCAGAGGCCAGGCAATAAAAGCCGATATCCATAATCGAGCCGTTAGAGAACGCCGGATTAAACGTATTCGGATTTTCACCGTCCAGATAGCGCTGGTAACGCGAGGAGTACTGGCAGTAATTGATGAACGCTTTCCTGATCCTTCCCACCTTGGGTAAAGATTGCTGCAACAGCAGGAAGTTAGGCAGGCTGGCGGTCTTAAATGCTTCAAACAGCACAACCTGATTTTCGCGCGCGCAGGCGATAGCGGCTTCGGCTTGCGCCAGGTTTGAGGCCAGCGGCTTTTCGCAAATCACATGCTTTTTGTGCTGTAAAAATAGCTCTGTCTGCGGGAAGTGCAGGGAATTTGGACTGGCGATGTAGACGGCGTCAATCGCATCGCTTTTAGCCATCGCCTCCAGCGAGGTAAACAGATGCTCAACGAGATAATCGTTAGCGAAGGTCTGCGCCTGCTCAAGGCTGCGGGAATAGACGGCGGTTAACTTATATTTGCCGGTTTCATGGGCGGCATCGACAAACTGGCGGGTGATCCAGTTTGTACCAATTACTGCGAAACGTATCATAAAGGCCTTCAGGCTGCGAAAAGGGATCCTTTCGTCAATTTAGCATGCCCTGAAGACAAAGCCAGTGCGCGACTACGCACTTTGCTTTAGCGATTGTTGCGTTAACCACAGGCGGGTATCGAACTCCAGTTGATGGTACTGAGGCTCCATATGACAGCACAGCTGGTAAAACGCTTTGTCGTGCTCTTTTTCCTTCAGGTGCGCCAGTTCATGAACGACGATCATGCGTAAAAAGGGTTCAGGAGCATTGCGAAACACGGTGGCGACGCGGATCTCCGCTTTGGCTTTTAGCTTGCCGCCCTGTACGCGGGAGACGGCGGTATGCAGCCCCAGCGCATTCTTCAGAACGTGGATCTTGCTGTCGTACATCACCTTATTCAGCGGTGGAGCGTTGCGCAGAAACTGATTTTTCAGATCCTGGGTGTATTGCCACAGCGCTTTGTCGGTCGCGAAGTCATGCGTGCCGGGATAGCGCTTCTCTAATACCGATCCCAGACGTTGCTCGGCAATTAATGTGCGTACCTGAGCAAGTAAGCTCTCCGGGTAGCCCTGCAGATAGGTCAACTGACTCATTATTGCCCCATATAAAGTATAAAAAGTGTATACTCACGCACCCTTTTCAGGGATACGCCGAAATTTTACCATTCAGGAGGGCCGATGAGCCACATAGACAACGGTTTCCGTTCGCTGTCACTTAAACGTTTCCCGGAAACGGACGACGTTAACCCGCTGCTGGCGTGGGAAGCGGCGGATGAATATCTGCTGCAACAGCTGGACGATACCGAGATTAGCGGCCCGGTGCTAATCCTGAATGATACCTTTGGCGCGCTGGGCTGTGCGCTGGCGGAACATACGCCGTACAGCATTGGCGACTCCTATTTAAGCGAGTTGGCGACGCGTGAAAACCTGCGCCACAACGATATCGCGGAATCCAGCGTCAGGTTTCTCGACAGCACCGCGGAATACCCACAGGCGCCGGGCGTGGTGCTGATTAAGCTGCCAAAAACCATGGCGCTGCTGGAGCAGCAGCTGCGTGCGCTGCGCGAAGTGGTGACGCCGCAGACGCGCATTATCGCCGGGGCAAAAGCGCGTGATGTGCACACCTCGACGCTGGAGCTGTTTGAAAAGGTGCTGGGCCCAACCACCACCACGCTGGCGTGGAAAAAAGCCCGCCTGATCAACTGTACGTTCAGCAAACCTGAACTTGCTGCCGCTTCGCAAACGCTGAGCTGGAAGCTGGAAGGGACCGACTGGACTATTCATAACCACGCCAACGTCTTCTCACGTACCGGGCTGGATATCGGCGCGCGCTTCTTTATGCAGCATCTGCCGGACAATCTGGAAGGGGAGATTGTCGATCTCGGCTGCGGTAACGGCGTGATTGGCCTGACCTTGCTGGAGAAAAATCCGCAGGCCAGCGTGGTGTTCGTGGATGAATCGCCGATGGCGGTGGCGTCGAGTCGCCTGAACGTCGAGAGCAACATGCCGGAGGCGCTGGATCGCTGTGAGTTTATGATCAACAACGCGCTGTCTGGCGTCGAGCCGTTCCGCTTTAACGCCGTGCTGTGTAACCCGCCGTTCCACCAGAAGCACGCGCTGACCGATAATATCGCGTGGGAAATGTTCCATCACGCCCGCCGCTGCCTGAAAATCAACGGGGAGCTGTATATCGTGGCGAACCGTCACCTCGACTACTTCCACAAGCTGAAGAAGATTTTCGGCAACTGCGAGACCATCGCCACCAACAACAAGTTTGTGATTCTCAAATCGGTGAAATTAGGTCGTCGTCGTTAATCGCGTGTGCCGGATGGCGGCTAACGCCTTATCCGGCCTACAACGAGCTATTCCGTAGGCCTGATAAGCGTAGCGCCATCAGGCAAGGTGGAGCAGAGTGCCGGATGGCGGCTAACGCCTTATCCGGCCTACAACGAGCTATCCCGTAGGCCTGATAAGCGTAGCGCCATCAGGCAAGGTAGAGCAGAGTGCCGGATGGCGGCTAACGCCTTATCCGGCCTACAACGAGCTACCCTGTAGGCCTGATAAGCGTAGCGCCATCAGGCAAGGTGGAGCAGAGTGCCGGATGGCGGCTAACGCCTTATCCGGCCTACAACGAGCTACCCCGTAGGCCTGATAAGCGTAGCGCCATCAGGCAAGGTAGAGCAGAGTGCCGGATGGCGGCTAATGCCTTATCCGGCCTACAACGAGCTATCCCGTAGGCCTGATAAGCGTAGCGCCATCAGGCAACGCGGGGTTAAATTTCCAGTGCCAGCCTCGTGCCTTGCGCGATAGCGCGGCGGGCATCCAGCTCCATCGCCACATCGCAACCGCCGATCAGATGCACCGTTTTACCTGCCGCGTGGAGCGGATCGACCAGCTCACGGCGTGGCTCTTGTCCGGCGCAAATCACCACGTTATCGACGTTAAAGATCACCGGTTCGCCGTTCAATACGACGTGTAATCCATCATCATCAATCTTCTGATAGCTAACCGCCGGGATCATTTTCACGCCGCGGGAGAGCAGGGTAGCGCGATGGATCCAGCCCGTCGTTTTACCTAAACCTTGCCCCGGCTTGCTGGTTTTGCGCTGCAACATCACTATCTGGCGCGAGCTGCGGGATAAGTGCGGACCTTCCGGGCGTAACCCGCCAGCCTGTTGCAGGCTGGTGTCGATCCCCCATTCCACACAAAATTCGGCAATGTTCTGGCTGGTGGGATCGCCGGGCTGGCTCAGGTACATAGCGGTATCAAAGCCGATTCCGCCGCAGCCGATAATCGCCACGCGTTTGCCCACCGGCGCTTTATCGCGCAGGACGTCGAGATAGCTCAGTACTTTAGGGTGATCGATCCCTGCGATCGGCGGCATACGTGGTTCGATCCCGCTGGCGAGGATCGCTTCGTCAAAGGTTTCCAGATCGCGTGCGCTGACAACGTGGTTCAGCTTCAGCGTCACGCCAGTCACCTCGATCATCCGGCGATAGTAGCGCAGGGTTTCATAGAATTCTTCTTTGCCGGGGATCTGTTTGGCGATATTAAACTGCCCGCCAATCTCGCTATGGGCGTCAAACAGCGTCACGTGATGCCCGCGCGCGGCGGCATTAATGGCAAAGGCGAGGCCCGCAGGACCCGCACCGACCACCGCCAGATTTTTCGGCACGGTTGCCGCAACGATCGGCATTTTGGTTTCATGGCAGGCGCGTGGGTTAACCAGGCAAGAGGTGACTTTGCCAACGAAGATCTGATCCAGGCAGGCCTGGTTACAACCGATGCAGGTATTGATCTCATCGGCTCGTCCGCTTTGCGCTTTTGACAGCAGTTCGGCGTCGGCGAGGAACGGACGGGCCATCGACACCATATCGGCATCGCCGCGGGCCAGAATGTCATCGGCGACTTTAGGATCGTTAATGCGGTTGGTGGTGACCAGGGGGATCGTCACATGCCCTTTCAGCTTACGCGTCACCCAGCTAAATGCGCCGCGCGGTACCGGGGTCGCGATGGTGGGAATACGCGCCTCGTGCCAGCCGATACCGGTGTTAATAATAGTGGCGCCCGCGGCTTCTATCGCCTGCGCCAGCTGGACGGTTTCGTCGAAGGTTCCGCCGTTTTCCACCAGATCAAGCATCGACAGGCGGAAGATAATAATAAAGTCATTGCCGGCACGCTGGCGTACCGCCCGCACCACCTCGACGGCAAAACGCATGCGGTTGGCATATTCGCCGCCCCATTCGTCGTCGCGCTGATTGGTGCGCAGGGTCAGAAATTCATTGATGAGATACCCTTCCGAACCCATCACTTCCACGCCATCGTAGCCCGCTTCCCGCGCCAGCTGTGCACAGTGGGCAAAATCCTCTATCAGCTGTAGCACTTCATCGTGCGTCAGCTCATGCGGCGTAAAGCGGTTGATCGGCGCCTGGATGGCGGAAGGCGCCACCAGATGCGGCTGATAGCTGTAGCGTCCGGTATGCAGGATTTGCAGGGCGATTTTTCCGCCTTCGTCATGCACGGCATCGGTAATGACGCGATGGTGCGCGAGCTGGCTGGCGTCGTTGAGCACCGCGCCGCCTTCCATGCCCACGCCGGATAACGATGGCGCAACGCCTCCGGTCACAATCAGAGCCACGCCGTGACGCGCGCGTTCGGCATAGAACGCGGCCAACCGTTGGGCGCCATCGGGATGCTCTTCCAGTCCGGTATGCATTGAACCCATCAGCACGCGGTTTTTAAGCGTGGTGAAGCCTAAATCGAGCGGGGCGAACAGCGACGGATAGCTCATAAAGGTGTCCAGTATGTAAAATTATTGTTATGTGGTCGGATGAGTTAATAATTTAGCCGTCGCCGCGTAAAAGGGAAAAGGGGAATGCCATGATTGTGATGGGATTCAAAAAAGGAGTGGGGGCAGAGCATGAATTTGCCGGATATCGGTGCAAGCACCTAATCCGGCCAATGGCAATGCGTCCTTTGTAGGCCGGATAAGCGAAGCGCCATCCGGCAAAATATCAGCGATTACTGTTTTTTAAGAAAATCGTTATACAACATATAGAGATGCGCCGCGCTCCAGGAGAAGTTCGGCGCGCCCTGTTGGGCGCCGGTCAGCGGGTTATAGTTTTCCTGAATCGGACCATCCGCGGTGAGGCCTTTGGCGTGGCTGAAGAAGGTATCGGCCAGTTGTAACGCTTCATCGCGATAGCCATAACGCTCCATCCCTTTTAGCCCGAACCAGAACTGATCCACCCAGACGCGCCCGCGCCAGTATATGTCCGCGCCGAAGGCCGGGTTGGTCAACGCTGCGGTGCCAAGCGGCACAAAGGTATTGAATTCTTTAGGATCGAGCATCACTTTCACCACCGCATCCGCGTGGGTCTGCGTTGCCGCGCCGTTAAACAGCGGCGACCAGCCTTCCGGTCCTTTACCGCGTTCGACGATCGGTTTACCCGCACAGCCGTTTGCCAGCGGCTGATCTTCAATACGAACGTCGTAAAAGAATTTTGTTGCCGGGTCGAACATGCAGGTATTGATGTAATCGGCCAGCTTCTTCGCTAACGCCTGGTAGTGTTTCGCGTCTTCTGTTTTACCAAGGATTGTCGCCATCTCCGCCAGGTAATGGTTATCACTGTACATGTAGCTGGTCTGATCGACAGACTCCTGAAGTAAAGAGTAGCCAACCAGGTTGCCATTTTTATCCCGGTTTTCAGCAAAATTGACCGTCCAGTCGCTACGTTTTCCGCCATTAGCAACGTACTTATCCAGCTGATCTTTATCGATAAAACCAAAAACTGCCGCATCGTCGCGTCCGGACTCCCATCCAGCCGCTTCCTGCGCCGGGATGCTCAGGCTGTCGTACTGACCGCTCTTCACCACCGCGGCATATTTTTTTAATCCGGAGAGCGTCTCTTCCTTGTCGCCTTTCTTCACCGTAAACAACATTTCGCCGTTCTCGGTGTTATGCGCTTTATCACGCGTTGCGCCGTATTCAGGCACGCCGTTGCCGTTGTGATCGCGGTTACGCAACCACCAGTCGTGGTACGCCACCAGCTTCGGATACATCTCCTCAAGCCAGGCCTTGTCTTTGGTGACGTTGTAGACTTCCATCACCGACCACGCCGCCAGGCTCGGCTTGGTGTTGCGCTCGTTCCAGTTGCCGCCGTCGCCGCCGCGTTCTGGGATCGTATTCCAGGTCACTAAGTCGAGGATCATACCGGCATCCTGCGGACGTATGGGATCGTTGGGTTGGATTTGCCAGTCAAACAGGGCGCGGATGCTATCTTTCGCAATTTCCGGGTTGAAATGCACCATAGCAAAGGCGATTTTCCAGCTGTCCCAGGCGTAGGTCTGATTGCCAGAGAACCAACGCGCCGTGACGGAAGGCGTAACGGTGTTATGTTTTACTGCCCCTTCCGGGACACGCCAGTTGCCGGTTAAGGTCTCAATTGCTTTTACCGCGACGCGGGTTTGCGCGGCCGTGGCATCCGGATTGCTTAAGCCTTTTTTGAGGTACTCTTCCCAGCGCTGCTGTGAGGCGAGCATGTAGGAAGAAGGGCGCGCCAGAATATCGCGGATTTGCGCCTGTTCTTTACTGACTTCCAGTGAAGTCAACAGATGAGAATAGGTTGTATAGAACGTGGTTGAGCCTTTGATATGCGCCTTACTGGTGAAGCGATGACCCTTCACTTTCGTCTCTATCGGCAGCGATTTATGCACCTGATACTCTGACTCGCCGGAGGTGAGCAGATCCCAGGTCGAACGCACTTTGCCGAAGGTGACTTTCAGACCATCGCGGGTGGCGACGATTTTGCGCTGGTAATCCGGATACGTCTCATCGACGGTTTTCTCTGATGTTGGCTTACCGTCTTTTGCCTCTACTTTTTCCAGCAGCTCGCCATCCCAGACCAGATCCAGCGCGGTATCACTGGTTATCCGGGTTTCAAGCAGCGAGGTGTGCGAATCGGCAAAACGCAGCGTCATGTTAACGTCGATGCCGGGGGCCGTCAGTTTTTGCACCAGCGCGCCCGGAATGCTGTACGCCTGCATCGCGAAGGCCACTTTTTTACCGTTCTGGTATACCGTCAGGCGATCAAAATTAGTCGCCATAAAATTGATGTATTCTTCCGTTAGCAGCGCGACGCCGGGGAAGCCTCCCATGGTGTCCGGGCCGTCTGGCAAGAGATGTCCGTGCCATGAGCCCAGATCGAAGAAGGGATTAAAACGCTGATGGCTGTCGCTATTGGTGTCACGCATATATTCAGGCGCGCCGTGGCGATCGATAACATCTTTAAAATCGGTGGCGGTTACGGCATGCGCTGACATGCTGAATAACAGGGCGCAGGCCAACGGAGTTAACGAATATAATTTTTTCATAGTGATGAAGCTCCTTTTCACATTTCGCTAAATAAACAGAGATTAATGACCCCAGTAGTAATACTGCATCAGGAATATTTTGTTATCTGAATCGTCGGTACTGTTGCCCAGGTTGAAGCGGCTATCAAAAGCCGTAGCGAATTTACCGCCGCAATATTCGTACCAGATACCGAATTGCGCATAGGATGTGGTGGTGTCGGGATCGTTATCCAGATTGTGTTGCGCGTAGCTGTAGGCGGTTGAGAGATAAAAACCTTTAAACGCCTCATACATGGCGCTGACCATCGTGCCGGTTTCCGTACCCGGGTTACCCAGCCCTTCACCCCGTCCCGTGTGGTGCCAGACGCGTGCGCCGAAGTTCGGCGTCAGAATACCGGTGACAAAAAGCTGGCCGGTGCCATCGGTGATTTCTGTTCCCCCCATCCAGGTAACATCTTTCATCAAGTCATACTGGATATAGCCGTTTGCCATCGCAGGGTAGATATATTTATCGGAGTAGCGATCGTATTTACCAAAATGCAGCCACGCTTTATCTTCATCGGTATGACCAGCCGGGGTGGCGATGATGCTGTAACGGAAATCACCGCTAAGGTTTTGTACTTTGACGGCGGTGGCGATATCGCGGGTATTGGGAAGTTCATAACCAAACTCGGGGGTGAAGTCAGCCCAATATTGCAGATCGTCCAGGGAGGAGTCGTTATGCAGGCTCAGGATAATTTCGGTTTTATCATCGGTACGATAACCGCCCCAAAAGCGGTTTATGCCACCTTCAAAGCCACCCCAGCCATGATCGGGCACCCAGGCATTGCCATCGTGATCCGCCTGGACTGTCCAGCCCTCGCCATAGATAAGCCCAAACCAGTGGCCGTATTGCCCCTCCACGCCGCCTTCAATATAAGTCCCGTCTTCATATTTTCCTTTATAATCCCCCTCCAGCGCCGTATAACCGCCCACTCCCATTTCGCCATAAAAACGAAATGAAGGCGTAGCGTTTGTGATTTCTGGTGTTTTAGTATCGTCGTGCGTTGCCGGAATATTATCCTCCGCTACGGTCAGAGGAAGGTAGCAACAAAAGGCCAGGGCGATTAATGCCCTATAAGTATTCTTATTAAGTGTCATCTTTCTATTCCATCAGAAGATAGTTATTCTATTTTTCACTGTAAATTTCTTCGCCCACGAGCGACCCTCCTGTTACTGACATAACAGGAGGGCAGGGCTTTAGATAACGGCGTTACAGATTAAAACGGTGGCTTAAACTTTATTAAAGAGTGAGTTATCGTTAGGGTTTTTAATCCTCCAGCGGTTATACATAATGCTGCAATAATAGAACACGGCAATAATACTAACGGGGCCAAGAATTAGCTGAATTAAAGAGCCCATAAAATTGGTACTCCAGTCTTCTGGCCCAGGAATTAAGGCGGCAACGGTAGAGGCGGCGAAAATAATCACGATTGGCGCCACGGATAACAATGCCCAGAAACGACCTTTACCGAGGAAGTGAAAATCACGAGTGTAATCCTGATGACTGGACTGCATACGCAGCTTTATATAGCCAGCAACCATAAACAGCACCGGAATCGTTGCGGCGCCGCCGTCGAGGTTTTTTACGGCAATCAGAATGGTGTTCATTTCTGAATTAAACTGGCCCAGCATAAACAGAATAATGATGATGGTGACGACGACCCCCTGCATTTTCAGGGCGTTGACCGGCGTACCTTCACCGTTTACCTCTGAGAGTTTATGGCCAAAAATGCCCTTTGGCGCATCAACAAACAGCATTTTAACCGGCGCGGCGGTCCATAGCATCAGGGAGCCACACAGTGTGGTGATCATCAGGAACAGGGCGATAACGTTGGTCCACCAGTGAGGAAAACCTAACTGCTGGAAGGCAACATAGATGGCGGATAACAGGCCAAGATTGGAGGCCTGCTCGGCGGGCAAAATGAAATTCATCAGGATTGATGAAATAACAATAATACCGGAGAAGATAAAGACATTAAGAATCAATCCTGTTCTGAAGTTACGATCTCCGCCGCGGATATTTCGCTTATAAGCGGCCAGCGCTTCCAGCCCGCCCAACGACTGAAGTGCCCAGGACATTGATGCCACTTTTGACCAGGACAGATCAATGTGCTGTAAATACTCGGGCGCAATCGGCGTACCGTTAAAAGTGACCGTGCCGGAAGACAGCTTCCAGGTTGCGGCAATGATAAACAGCATCGTTAAGGCAAACCCTGCGTAACCCGAGAATGACAGCGCCCGCGATAGCCATTTTGGTCCTTTCATCGATACCCACGTTGCCAGCCAGAACAGCGCAATCGAAGTAATACTGATTACCGGCTTAAACCAGGTCTGGTTGGTTAATTGGGTAACAAAAGCTACATCGCTGGTGCAGGTGTAGATGAAGTAGGTAATGATATTAGGCAGCAGATCGACGAAGTAAAAAATGTTGACGTAAAAGTAAAAGAAACCGGCGATAAACCCGAATTTCCTGCCTAAAATCAGGTTCAACCACGTCTGATATCCACTTTCCGATTCACGCAATTTTTTAATCGATGAAAGCTCAATGATCATGAACGTGTAGGGAATTGCATAAAAGAGTGAAGCGAAGGCATATAATAACCACGAATTATATCCCCAATCGGTATATTGACTCACCACGCCTTTAAGAACAAACCCACCCCCAGCAATGGAGAAAAATAAGAATGTTATTAGAGACATCTGATATCTTGCATCGGATTTTTCAGACATAACCATTTCCCTTTATTCGTGTAGCAAATAGTTTTATTTGAGAGAGCGTTTCGAATGTCCGTTGAAGGACATTCGAAAAGGGTGTTAATAAAATGGTCTTACAGGTCAGGACGCACGATGCGTAAATAAAACGCATAGTGATAAGGCTGCGCCGGTAGTTGGTAATCTTTGGGAGGTAAAGAACCCCATGAGTTTTGCCCCCCGGTCCCCATTTGCGCCAAATCAATGTTCCATGTGGTAATGTCTGCCGGTTGCACATCAACGCCATGTTTATGCGATAACGGCGTTAATCCCGATGCGCTGCTGCCATCATTATCAGCGACGAAATCGAGCTCGCTTGCGGCGAAAGGCCAGGCGCTGGTGTTAAGTAACTGCCCGTCGGCAATCGCTTCGAGGCCGAACCCATCATGATTGACGATACGCACCCAACGAACGTCCGTCTTATTACCGCTTTCCTGCGGTCTGGGGTAAGCGTGGAATTGTTCCCAGGTTGTTCCGCCGTAGATACCCGCTTTGGCTCCCTTGCGGTCGGCATAGGTTTCTACCGGTCCACGACCAAACCACTGGATATACTTAAACTCACAGGGCAGCGTCAGCTGTGAGCCCATGCGGAGCAGAAGGGGAAGTTCGCGGTCCCCTGGCGTGAAATCAATGCTGATGCGCATTTCACCCGTCGCATAAATGGCGTAGGTCAGCGTATATTTGCAGTTGACCGTCGGGAGCGTAAATTCGGTCGTGACGATCGCTTCGTGGCTGGATGGCTGCTCGATTGTCAGGCCGGATAATTCGCGCCGCTTGCCTGCGTCTTGCCAGATCGCTGATTTATCGAAAAGTTTGGCGCCAAGATCGTTATCCGTCAGTCCCCGCCAGAAATTGGGCTCAATGCCGGTAAGAATCAGATCTTTCCCGGCGGCTGTCAGGCTACTCATGCGGCCCGTACCGCGCTCGAAAGAGAGCGTAAACAGATCGCTGCCGATAGCAATAGATGCCGGTGTCTCCTGCACTGATAAGCTGAGGGAGTGCGCATCCGGACTAACATGAAAAACGGCGGGCGGCGTCAGGCTAAATTGCTCCCAGGCAATTTCATATCCACTCCCCACCAGCGGGGCTTCATCTTTGGTTACTGCGCTGAGCGTGACGAGGTATTCTTTGTTTTCCTGACGCGAGACGTTTTCCACGGGGACGTGAAGGGTCTGGCGTTGAGCGGGCTTCACGTCAAAGCAGCCCAGGCTACCGTTGGCGATTTGATGTCCGTTTTCCGTGATGCTGTACTGAATATCGCAATGAGACAAGGTAATGAAATCATAGCGATTTTCTATTTCAAACAATCCGGACTGCGGATCCGTTGCGTGAAAACGAATGGGCTGATAAACCTTTTTCACTTCCGCCATATGTGGATGTGGCGTGCGATCGGCCGCAATCAGTCCATCATTCATAAAGTTGCCGTCGCTGGGCTTATCCGGATGATAGTCCTTGCCGTATCCCCAATATTTTTGACCGCGTTCGTTGGTTAATGCCAGCGCATGGTCCATCCACTCCCAGATAAACCCGCCCTGCAGGTTGTCGTGCGCGTCGATAATGTTCCAGTAATCACGCAGAATGCCCACCGAGTTTCCCATAGCATGCGCATACTCAATCATGATCATCGGGCGATCGCTGCCCTTGCAGGCAAACTGCTCTAATCGCTCAAGGGTGGGATACATCGGGCAAACAATATCGCTGTAATGGGCTTCGCCAGCGGGTTCGTACTGTACCGGTCGGCTGTTGTCTTTCTCTTTTATCCACTGATAAAGCGTTTCAAAAACGCATCCGGTTCCGGCTTCGTTGCCCATCGACCAGACGATAACGCAGGGATGGTTTTTGTCGCGCTCAACCATCGCCTGGACGCGATCCAGGTGAACCGGGATCCAGGATTCGGTATCGCCGATTTGCGTTTCTGGTTTTAGAGCCAGCGGGTGTGACTCAATATTGGCTTCATCAACAATATAGATGCCATATTCGTCGCACAGCTGATACCAGCGAGAATGGCAGGGGAAATGGCTGGTGCGGACCGCATTGATGTTGTGCTCTTTCATCAATCGGATATCAGTCAGCATATTTTCTTCGGTCGGGACATGTCCGAGGGTCGGGTGCAGCTCGTGGCGGTTAACCCCTTTGATCTTAATTGCTTTGCCGTTGACGGTAAGCTGGCTGTTGATGATTTGTACTTTGCGAAAGCCTATTTTATGGCTGGTCGCCTCGATCACGTCACCCTGCGGGTTAGTCAATGTAATTAATAACGTATAGAGGTTTGGGGTTTCTGCACTCCAAAGGCGAGGAGCCTGAACCTTATCAGCGAAGCTAAACTGCTGCTCTGTGCCGTTACGGATGAACGATTGATTTTTATCTATTAATACGGAGAAATCACGGGAATCATCCAACAACTTTGCATTCAGTAACAGTTCGACAGGTTGGTGGTCATAATGCTTCAGGTTGACGCTAACGCTGAAGAGGCCCTGCGTATAATCTTCATTTAATTCTGGTTTACAATAAATATCATAAATGCGCGTTTTATCCGTTGAATAAATGAATACTTCGCGTTCGAGGCCAGACATATCCAGCATGTCTTGTTTTTCTACGTAGCTGGCGTTGGACCAGCGATAAATCTCCAACGCGATGGTGTTTTCGCCCGCTTTGACGTAAGGGGTAATATTAAATTCAGCAGGGTTTTTAGCATTCTGGGTATAGCCTACACGCTGACCATTTATCCAGATAAAGGATGCGGTTCTGGCGCCAGCCAGCTGCAGGAAGATTTCACGACCGATCCAACTGGTGTCCAGGGTGAAAGTACGGCGATACGAACCGACCGGATTATAGTCGCGCGGGACTTCCGGCCACTGGGTTGTAAAGGGGAAACGTTCGTCAATATATATTGCTTTATCATATCCTTGTGCTTCCCAGTTGCCCGGAACATGAATGGTATCCCATGCGGAAACATCATAGTTTTCTTGATAAAACGTTTTGGGCCTTGAGCGCGGATTGCTTGCGCAATGGAATTTCCAGATCCCATTCAAAGACAGGTAATTACGGGCTTTGGCAGGAATATTTTTTATTGCCAGATATGTGCTGGTAAAGGGAAACAGAGAAGGCCGCGGCGGTTCCTTATTGATTCCATTAATTTGATGATCTTCCAGAACCGCAGGGACATGATCGCGTTCGGCATATAAATCAGCAATATGCTGTTTGTCAGAGACAACGACACTCATAATATATCTCCAGATCTTAAAGAATTTAATATATTATTTGTGGTGTGTATTTCTTAATTTAATACATCACCGACGAAAATATTTAGCGATTTTTCAGTGTGACGGTAGATGAAAATAAGCGATAACTTACTACCGAAAAGTGATACGAAAATAAGGGTTACACCGGTTGTACTAACGCGTTGGCCATGACTTTAATAACCAATTTTTTAACCATGGCATGCGTAATGAATCGATACGCTTCATTTTTCTTCCTTATGCACAGAACCTTGATCACCAACCCAAGTGACACCGCATCTTGGTAATCATTTTAGTAAAAGTTTTACTAAATAAAATAGAGGAAGTTGATTTACTTTAACTTGATCACGAAATGGAGAAATTTTGCAGGTAACAACAGAAGAGGGTTACCCGACGGTATCGCCGGGTAAAGGTGGCTTAACGGGTGGTGCCACGTAGCTTTAGCTGGCTCGGAACATAGACCTGAAGCGGTAGCACCCGGCCATCGCGGACTTTTTCGATAAGCAGATTTACCCCCTGGATGCCCATCATTTCAGAGTGGATGCGCACGGTTGAAAGCGGAGGAAAGGTGAAGCGCGCGGTAGGGATATCGTTGATGCTGATAAGGGAAATCTGTTCCGGAATGCGGATCCCCTCTTCATGAATTGCGCGCAACACGCCGATCGCGATTGAATCTGAAGCCACGAACAGCGCCGACGGGTAATCTTTTTTGGCCAGCATCTCTTTAGCCAGGTCATAGCCAGAAGCGCTGGAGAAGCTGCCACGATAAATATCCGATTCGGATACCACCCCTTTCAGCTTGCCGTATTCCGCAAAGGCGACCTCGCGAATATCGGCGTCTCCAGGGACATCCTGGCCGCCGATAAAGCCTATTCGCGTAGCCCCTTGCTGAATGAAAAAGTCGATAATTTCCTGGCTAATCTGCCTCAGATTAGTATCAACAAAGTCATACTTACCGCCTGGCGGCTGAAAATCGATAAAGCAGATATTGTCCGTCAGCGAGGCGGCGGTATGGCATATAGCCTCACTGGCCTTACCGACAACCAGCACCCCGGTGAGTTTTTTGATGGCGGGCACACTGTGGTGCTCATAGCAATTGGTCAGCTCAATGCCAAGCTTTTCACACTGGGTTTCGATACCGTGGCGTATCGACAGATAGTACGGATCGTTGATCTCCAGCTTCTGTTGGTAGCTATAGAGCGCAAGGATGTGATGCTGGTTGACAACGTTAACCTGCGTTCTATGAGATGAACTGCTCTTGTACTCCAGCTTTTCCGCAATTTCCAGAATGCGATGCCGGGTTTCCTCTTTCACATTCAGAGTGGGATCATCATTCAAAACCCTTGAGACCGTTGCCAGAGAAACGCCAGCTTCCGTTGCTATATCTTTAAGTGTTGCCATATGTGCCTTTCATTCCACCCTTCGACCGCATGGGGTATTTATTGTAAAGCAAGCGATATGAGATGCATCTGTTTTTAGTAAATTCATCGCCCTTTGCGCTGCATAAATATCGTGCTATTTTTTAGTAAAATTTTACCAGAAAGGAGGACGGATGGATAACGTTGCATTTGCTGATTTCGCCCGAATGGAAATACGGGTTGGAAAAATCGCGCATGTGAAGCGTCATGACAATGCCGATAAGTTGTACATCGTGCAGGTGGATGTGGGAGGGCATACGCTGCAAACCGTCACCAGCCTGGTGCCTTATTACAGCGAAGAGGAGCTGATGGGCAAAACGGTGGTGGTGCTGTGTAATCTGCAAAAGGCCAAAATGCGCGGGGAGACATCGGAGTGTATGCTGCTGTGCGCCGAGACGGACGATGGCAGCGAAAGCGTGCTATTGACGCCAGAGCGCCCCATGCCTGCGGGTGTGCGGATTGTTTAAGTTAGGCTAATTGCCGGATGGCGGCTACGCCTTACCCGGCCTACAAAAGGGTGTCTTTTATAGGCCGGGTAAGGTTGTTACACTTGCTCCACGCTTACCCGCAATGCCGCCAGGGCTTTGCGCGTCGAACGCAACACCAAATCGCATTGCTCGATCGTTAACGTTAACGGCGGTTCGATGCGGATCGTCTTGGCATTGTTCAGCGTCCCGGCAACCAGTACCCGCTGGCGGAACATCTCACTGGCAAAGTTATAGCCGATTTCGTTATCGACAAACTCAATCGCCATTAGCATGCCTTTGCCGCGTACATCATGCACCAGGTCCGGGTATTCCCGCGCCAGCTGGCGGAAACCGTCCAGCAGCATATCGCCTTTCTGCTCCGCCTGAGCCGGTAAATTTTGCTCCAGCAGGACGTTAATGGTCGCCAGCGCCGCGGCACAAGCGAGCGGGTTACCGCCAAACGTGGTGGTATGCAGGAAAGGATTGTCGAACAGGACCGAGAACACCTCTTCGGTGGCAATCGTGGCGCCAATGGGCATCACGCCGCCGCCCAGCGCTTTGGCCAGACACATAATGTCGGGCTGCACGTTTTCGTGCTCGCAGGCGAACATTTTGCCGGTACGCCCCATGCCGGTCTGCACTTCGTCAAGGATCATCAGCGCGCCAAACTCATCGCAAAGTTTACGCACGGCGGTCAAATACCCTTGCGGCGGCAGGATCACGCCCCCTTCACCCTGGATAGGTTCGAGGATCACGGCGGCGACGTCGTCACCGGTCTTTTTACATTCGCTGAGCATAGTACGCATCGCGTTAATATCGCCAAACGGCACATGACGGAAGCCCGGCAGCAGCGGCATAAAAGGTTTACGGAAGGTGGATTTCGCCGTGGCGGACAGCGCGCCCAGTGATTTACCGTGGAATGCGCCGCTGGTGGCGATAAATGTAAATTTACCGCGCGGCGATTGATACGCTTTCGCCAGCTTCAGGGCGGCTTCAACCGACTCGGTCCCGCTGTTACAGAAAAAACTGTATTTCAGTTTACCGGGCGCCAGTGCGGCGAGGGTTTTTGCCAGCATGGCCCGTAATGGGTCAAGTAACTCCTGGCTGTGCAGAGGTTGTTTCGCGAGTTGATTCTGTACGGCGGAAACCACGACTGGATTACGGTGCCCCACGTTGAAAATGCCAAACCCACCCAGGCAATCAACAAACTCCTGTCCCTGGGTGTCGACAAGCGTATTAAGGCTTCCCGCTTGCCACTCTACGGCTCCGTAATCCCCGCCTGCAGTTACAGATTTTCGATACTCTAAGAACCCCGGATTGACATGCTCCTTAAAGTACTCAATCACCTCTCGGTTTAATGATTTCATTTCCTCATGATCAAGCGTGCGCTTTTCGATGAGATTCAGTGCGTGTGCGCTGCAGGCCAGGGCCGATGCGCTGGAAGGTAACCTGTTCAAAATATGCTCCCGGAGCTGGCGTATCACATGATACTGAATTAAGTATTGCAGGGATTGCGCCATTTCGGCGCGCTTAACGAAAATCGGGATAAACGCCAGGAAATATCTCATTTACGCAACATTTAATGCCATTGTTTAACAATTGCTGGCATTTCGCCCAGATTTAGCCTCTGAAAACAGGTCGAATAAACACGCTTTTGCGCTAAAAGTGAGCGGTATTTGCACTGTGACGGTGCGTTGAGAGAAGGGAAGTTGAATAGTTTCTAAGTGAAAGTATTTTAAATCAATGAATTAGAATGCGTACAGATTTTGAGGTTTAATCGCAAATTGCGATCTAAATCAAATTTAACAACTAAAGATAAAAAGATTATCGCCGAAATAACATAAGCCGAAAGAGTTAACAACCAGATAACCTGCACAGGACGCAACCATGTCTGCTCATCCCTACGTTAGTCAGCAAAATACACCGCTGGATGATGATATCACCCTCATGTCGACCACCGATTTACAAAGCTATATCACCCATGCGAACGATACCTTTGTCCAGGTCAGCGGCTATCAACTGAATGAATTACTCGATAAGCCGCACAACCTGGTTCGTCACCCGGACATGCCAAAAGCGGCGTTTGCGGATATGTGGTACACCCTGCAGCAGGGGGAGCCATGGAGCGGGATTGTGAAAAACCGGCGAAAAAATGGCGATCACTACTGGGTGAGGGCCAACGCGGTGCCGATGGTGCGGGAAGGGCAAGTGACCGGGTACATGTCGATTCGTACCCGGGCAACGGACGAAGAGATTGCGGCGGTAGAGCCTTTATATAAGGCGCTGAATGAAGGGCGTTGCAACCGACGTATTCATAAAGGTTTGGTGGTACGCAAAGGCTGGCTGGGCAAGCTCCCGGCGCTGCCGATTCGCTGGCGGGTACGCGGCGTGATGGCAGTGATGTTTGCCCTCCTGGCGGCTGCGTTACAGCAAATTGGCGCCGAGTGGGGGTTGCTGCTGATGAGCGCGCTGGTGATGATATTGGGCACGGCTATTTTCGAATGGCAAATTGTGCGTCCCATTGAGAATGTCGCCCGTCAGGCGCTGAAGGTGGCGACCGGTGAGCGTAACAGCGTGTCGCACCTTAACCGCAGCGATGAACTGGGTTTGATGCTGCGAGCGGTGGGGCAACTGGGGTTAATGTGCCGTTGGCTCATCCATGACGTCTCCAGCCAGGTAAGCTGTGTGCGCAGCGACAGCGAAACGCTGGCGAAAGGCAGTGATGATTTAAACAAGCATACGCAGCAGACCGTAGAGAACGTACAGGAAACGGTGACTACCATGAATCAGATGGCGGCCTCGGTGAAACAAAATTCACAGACCGCCGCCGCGGCCGACAAACTTTCGATTGCCGCCAGCAGCGCGGCAACGCACGGCGGCGAGGCGATGGATGCCGTCATCAAAACCATGGATGATATCGCCAACAGCACCCAGCGGATCGGCACCATTACCACGTTGATTAACGATATTGCCTTCCAGACGAATATTCTGGCCTTGAACGCCGCCGTTGAGGCCGCAAGAGCGGGCGAGCAGGGGAAAGGGTTCGCCGTCGTGGCGGGAGAGGTGCGTCATCTTGCCAGCCGCAGCGCCAGTGCGGCCAATGATATCCGCAAGCTGATTGATGCCAGCGCCGATAAGGTACAGTCCGGCTCCGATCAGGTGCACGCCGCAGGGCGCACGATGGATGATATTGTGGCGCAGGTGCAAAACGTCACTCAGCTGATCGCCCAAATCAGCCACTCAACGCTGGAACAGTCCGACGGCCTTTCCAGCCTGACCCGCGCGGTGAATGAGTTGAGCAGCATAACGCAGAAAAACGCCGAACTGGTTGAAGAGAGCGCCCAGATTTCCGCGATGGTGAAACATCGCGCCGGGCGCCTTGAAGATGCGGTAACGGTGCTGCACTAATCCAGTTGCGTAATATCCAGCGCGGCGCGATCGATAATACCGATGATTTTTTTGATCTGCGCATCGCTGGTATCACCGTGATTGACCCGTAGGTCCAGCACGGCTTTGAAGTTCTCCAGCGCGCGTTTCATCTGTGGGTTCTTACGCAATTCGAACCCCACGCAGCGGGCTTTAATACGTTCGTGAATATGTTCCAGATGCTCACGGTTTTCATCCAGCCATTGCCGCCCCTGAGTCGTGATGGCAATTTGTTTACGTCCACCTTCCTCGTCGCTGATGGCGATCAGTTCCTGATCCTGCAACAGATCCAGCGTCGGATAGATTACGCCCGGGCTTGGGGTGTAGTTGCCCTGCGTCAGGGTTTCAATCGCTTTAATCAGCTCATAGCCGTGACTGGCGTCGCGGGTCAGGATCTCCAGAATCACCAGACGTAATTCTCCGTGACCGAAAAAGCGCTGGCGACGACCGCCGCCGCGACCGTGGTGGTGTCCGCAACCCTGTTCGTGGTGATGTTCTTTGTGACAGCCTTCGTGGTGATGCCCTTCACCCTTGCAGCAGCCTTCGTGTTGGTGCTCTGTATGCTTACAGCAACCTTCATGATGGTTTTGCATCATCGTCTCCTGATGTTGTTTAGATATATCTAATTTATATCTAAAAAACATATCGTTGCAAGCCTGCAAAATATATTTTGCTTAAACTGATGATTTTTATCTTTTTTTATTGGTGATGGGTAAGCATCAGTCAAACGGCGGCTATATCAAAAAATGTCTTGCAATCTTCTTTATTAGCAATCATTATCATTTAAAAATGAGTTTAGATATATCGTATTATCTTCACAAAGGCGAAAAAATGACAAAAAACACCTCGCGCTACCCGCAGCGCGTGCACAATGAACTGCGTTTTCGAGAACTTACCGTCCTGCGCGTAGAACGTATTAGCGCGGGTTTTCAGCGCATTGTACTGGGCGGTGACGCTCTGGACGGTTTTAGCTCGCACGGCTTTGATGACCATACCAAGGTCTTTTTCCCTGAACCGGGCAGCCATTTTGTGCCGCCGGTTGTTACCGATGAAGGTATTGTCTGGGCTGACGGCGTGCGTCCGCTATCGCGTGATTACACGCCGTTGTATGACGAAACGCGCCATGAGCTGGCGCTGGATTTCTATATTCATGACGGTGGCGTGGCGAGTTCGTGGGCGATGAATGCTCGCGAGGGTGACAAGCTGACGATAGGTGGGCCGCGCGGTTCTTTGGTCGTGCCAGAGGAGTATGCGTATCAGGTTTACGTATGTGATGAATCAGGAATGCCCGCGCTGCGTCGACGGCTGGAGTCGCTCAATCGTTTAGCGGTGCGCCCGAACGTTACTGCGCTGGTCAGCGTGCAGGATGCGGCGTATCAGGACTATTTTGCCCATCTCGACGGATTTACGATTCACTGGTTTATCGGCCATGATGAACGGGCGGTGAATGACCACTTATCGCGGCTAAGCGTACCCGCAGACGATTATTTCATCTGGATTACCGGCGAAGGCAAGGTGGTAAAAAACCTCAGCGCCCGCTTTGAAACCAGGGCGTTCGATCAGCAACTTGTACGCGCGACCGCTTACTGGCATCAACGCCGTTAATCAGTAATTAGACGGCGGTACGCCAAACGCCTGGCGAAACGCGTAGCTAAATGCCGCGGTGCTGGAATACCCCACATCAAGCGCCACGGCGGTTACGCTTTTATTTTTCTTCAGCATTAATACGGACTCCAGAATACGCATTTTTTGCTTCCAGACGCTGAAGGGCAATCCGGTTTCTTTTTTAAAATGGCGTGAAAAGGTACGGGCAGACATGCCCAGATGCTGCGCCCAGTATTCAACCGAATGTTCCAGAGCCGGGGATTCCTGAATTGTCCGGCACACTCTGGTTAATTCGCGATCGTGCGGCCAGGGTAATACAAAAGCGACTTCCGGCAGCTGCAGAATAATGTCGACCAGGACGCTAACCAGCTTGCCCTCTTTTGAGTGGCTATCATAATGGCCTGAAATTGAATTGGTGGCGTAATGAATAAACTCTCTGGCGAAATCGCTGATCGCCACCACTTTACATTCATTAATGCTCTCTTCAAGAAACCCCGGTTTAATATCCAGATTCTCTAAATACACATCATCCAGCGCCCAAACCCCATGCTCGGTATTATTCGGGATCCAGATGCCATAATGCGCCGGGATTATCCAGCACTTGCCAGCGACATCAATACGCATGCTGCCTTTACGGGCGAAATGAAACTGCATAAAAGAGTGGGAATGCTGCGGAACATGATGGTTAGCTTCAAGAACATAGGAGCGGAAGTACACGTCCTGCGGCAGCTCCGTCATGGAGTTATCCGGGAACGAATTCCACCGTTTTTGCGCGAGAGTTTCCATAAATAAATCGTCAATGCTCCCGGTGATGTGGCTGCTGCTCGATAGATCTTGTCCGCAGATCATAATACATGCACTCTTTTTTCCATAATAATGTTGTGTAAGAATTTTTAGCCCACTTTTTGGTAACTACCATGAACTCGCTTTGTTCAGATGCTGTGATCGTCAATGAAATAAATGATAACTGGACCCGAATGGGAAAAGAGCTGCTTTCGCAAGCGGATATCAGAATTAATGGCTCGCGAGCCTGGGACATTCAACTTCATCATACCGGTTTCTTTAAACGGGTATTGCAACAAGGCTCGTTAGGGCTTGGCGAAAGCTATATGGAAGGTTGGTGGGACTGCGAGCGGCTCGATATTCTGTTCTGCAAAATCCTGAAAGCAAAACTCGACCAGCAAATGCCGGGCAACCTGAAAGATATTTTACGCATCGCCAGCGCCCGCCTGTTTAATTTGCAGTCGCGTAGCCGCGCGTGGATTGTCGGCAAAGAGCATTATGATATTGGGAACGATCTCTTTGCGCTGATGCTTGATCCGCACATGCAATATTCCTGCGCTTACTGGAAAGACGCCACCACATTAGACGATGCGCAAAATGCCAAATTAAAAATGATCTGCGAGAAGCTGCAGCTTAAGCCTGGTATGCGTTTACTCGATATCGGTTGTGGCTGGGGCGGGCTGGCGGAATATGCGGCGCGTCATTATGGCGTGGCGGTAGAAGGCGTCACTATCTCGCAAGAGCAGCAAAAAATGGCGCAACAGCGCTGTGAAGGGCTGGACGTAAACATTCTGCTGCAGGATTATCGTGACCTTGATAAGCACTACGATCGTATTGTCTCCGTGGGGATGTTCGAACACGTCGGGCCGAAAAACTACGACACCTATTTCAGCATCGTCGACCGTTGTTTAAAACCGGACGGGCTGTTCCTGCTGCATACCATTGGCAGCAATAAAAAAGGGATGAGCGTCGATCCGTGGATTAATAAATACATTTTCCCGAACGGATGCCTGCCGGCGATTTCCCATATTGCCGAGGCCAGCGAATCACGGTTTGTGATGGAGGACTGGCATAACTTTGGCAGCGATTACGATAAAACGCTGATGGCATGGCACGAGCGCTTTAATCAGGCGTGGCCGGAGCTGTCTTCGCGCTATTCCGCCACCTTCAGAAGAATGTTTAATTACTATTTATGCGCCTGCGCAGGCGCTTTCCGCGCCCGCGATATTGAGCTTTGGCAGGTGCTGTTTAGCCGCGGCGTCGAGGGCGGGATCCGCGTTTATCGTTAACGTTTTGCCGGATGGCGGCGCAAGCGCCTTATCCGGCCTACAAAAGAGTGCACTCCGTAGGCCTGATAAGCTGCGCGCATCAGGCATTTATGCCGGATGGCGGCCACAACGGTGCGCACTCTGTAGGCCTGATAAGCGAAGCGCATCAGGCATTTATGCCGGATGGCGGCCACAACAGTGCGCACTCCGTAGGCCTGAAAGCTGCGCGTATCAGGCATTTTTTTGCCGGATGCGGCGCAAGCGCCTTATCCGGCCTACAACAGCGTGCACTTCGTAGGCCTGATAAGCGAAGCGCATCAGGCATTTATGCCGGATGGCGGCCACAGCAGTGCGCACTCTGTAGGCCTGAAAGCTGCGCGCATCAGGCATTTATGACTTAACCCAACTCACTTTCCGCCAGCGCTTTAAACACCATCGCTACCGCATGCGCGCCCGGATCCATATTCCCCAGCAGGCTTTCGCTGCTCAGATACGATGCGCGGCCCGCATTGGCTTTGCTCGACAAACAGGTGCGTTCAGCCCCCGCTTGCGCAGCGTCGAATGCGGCATGCAGATTTTGCGGCTGCGCCAGCAGTGAGGTCAGCGCGGGTTGCAGCGCGTCAATCATGGTGCGATCGCCTTCGTCTGCGCCACCGTAGAACTTCATTTGCGCCAGCCCCGTATTCAGCGCTTCGGCAACGTTAGCACCCTGTTCCAGTTTCTGCCCGGCGGCGGTAAAGAAAATCGACATCAGCACGCCGCTGGAGCCGCCCATCACCACGGTCAGGCGTTCGCCAATCAGCGCAAACAGCGTGGCAAGGTTATCCAGCGGCAACTGCTGACGATGCAGCAGGCTGGCGATTTCACGCGCGCCGGCGGCAAAGGTTGAACCGGTATCGCCATCGCCGACTTTGGCATCCAGCGCATTGAGATGGGCTTCCAGATCGGAAAGCGTTCCGGTGATAAGTTCCACAACCCCGGCAACCAGCGCATTCGCCGAAGGCTGGAATTCCACGCGCGCGCTGCGCTGCGACGACGGCAACGTGCTGACCTCACGCGGCGGGACGGGAGTCGGCCAGTTGCTGGTTTCCACTTCGGCTAGCAGCGCTTTTTCGATGCTCTCTTCCAGCACGATAGCCGTCAGTGAGAAACCTTTCATATCCAGCGCGGTGACCAGCGAGGCCGGGCCAATCAGCCAGTCGATACGCGAGTGTAGCGGGCTGCAGGCCAGTTCGCGGGTGATGATAGCCATTTCGGCCACGGACACGCCGCCAAGATTATTCATCATCACCGCCACTCTGCCGGTTTCAGGCAGGGCCGTCAGCAGTTTGTCCACCATCAGGTTCACCACCTGCGCGCTGTTTTGGGTGTCGATAACCGAGGCGCCCGGTTCGCCGTGAATGCCCATGCCCAGCTCAGCATGACCCGGATGATGGCGCGGCGCGGCGTCGGTTTCTTGCGGCAGATGACAGCTGGAAAGCGCAACGCCCAGGCTGAAGGTGTTGTTGGCTGCGTACTGCGCTTCACGCAGGACGGTGGCGAGGTTGTAGCCGCGTTCGGCAAAATAGCCTGCGATTTTATGCACCAGAATGGTTCCCGCAATGCCGCGCGGGTGTTTGTTATCCGGCAGGGAGATATCGTCGCCAACAATCAGCATTTCAACGTTATAGCCAAGGCGACGCGCTTTCTCGGCGGCGAGACCGAAGTTAAGACGGTCACCGGTGTAGTTTTTCACAATCAACAAACAGCCAGCCTCACCGGTCACCGCCTGAATAGCGGTCAGTACCGCATCTACGCTCGGGGAGGCGAACACGTCGCCGCAGACTGCCGCAGTCAGCATGCCTTTGCCGATAAACCCAACGTGCGCGGGCTCGTGTCCCGACCCGCCGCCGGAGATCACCGCCACGTTATTTTTGTTAAGGTCACGGCGAACCACAACGCGAATGGCCGGATCGCTCTCCAGACGCGCCAGGTTATTCCACGGGCTGGTGATGATAGTACCGTCGATGACGTCGCTCACAAGTTGGGTGCGTTGGTTAAAAAAGAATTGGGACATAACGGCTCCTCGAAGTTGAGTGAAAAACAAACCCCCGAATGAATGGTCATGGTGCGGAGGCAATGAAGAGATTCTGGCGAAGTCAGCGAGGAAAAAAACAACGCTAAAATGAGTTTCATTACGAAACGTGATTGGCGTTTTTTGTTCCGAAATGAAACTTAATTATGCGGGAGATCCTCACAATGCGAACCCGCTCGACTTTTTTCTCCTGCGATCGGCGCAGGCCGCACGGCGCAATTAGCCTTTTTTTGCGGGTTCTTACCCTGACTCGTACGTAATCGAGGAAATTGATCTGCGTGTTTGCCGGTGATTGAGCGGTAAAGGAACGGATCGGGATCGCAAACCTTATTATTTTTGGGGTTAAGCGTTCCAATATGGAACGTGTGTCATTTTTATCTGTTTCATATCAGAACAAAATCACGAAAGATTTTTTTGTGCGCGCCTCGCCATACAGTTATTACATCGCTCCGGTCCTTCCGTGTTCGCCGTCAACATCCGGCTACACCGGTTAACGCCAGGGCTCACCATGTAAAAACATGTACTTATTTGAGGATGAAAGGAATGCTAAAAGTTATTCAATCTCCAGCCAAATATCTCCAGGGTCCTGACGCTTCTACCTTATTTGGTCAATACGCTAAAAATCTGGCGGACAGCTTTTTCGTGATCGCGGATGACTTCGTGATGAAGCTGGCGGGAGAGAAAGTACTCAACGGCCTGCACAGCCACGACATTAGCTGCCACGCGGAACGCTTCAACGGTGAATGCAGCCATGTTGAAATTAATCGCCTGATTGCCATTCTGAAACAGCACGGTTGCCGCGGCGTGGTCGGGATTGGCGGCGGGAAAACGCTCGATACTGCCAAAGCGATTGGCTACTACCAGAAGCTGCCGGTCGTGGTGATCCCGACTATCGCGTCTACCGATGCGCCAACCAGCGCGCTGTCCGTTATCTATACCGAAGCCGGTGAGTTTGAAGAGTATCTGATCTACCCGAAAAACCCGGATATGGTGGTAATGGACACCGCAATCATAGCCAAAGCGCCGGTACGTCTGCTGGTGGCCGGGATGGGCGATGCGCTCTCGACCTGGTTTGAAGCGAAAGCCTGTTATGATGCCAGAGCGACCAGCATGGCGGGCGGGCAGTCCACCGTGGCGGCGCTGAGCCTGGCGCGCCTGTGCTATGATACCCTGCTGGCGGAAGGCGAAAAGGCACGCTTTGCCGCACAGGCTGGGGTAGTGACCGATGCGCTGGAGCGTATTGTCGAAGCTAACACCTACCTCAGCGGCATCGGCTTTGAAAGCAGCGGCCTTGCGGGCGCACATGCCATCCATAACGGCTTTACGATTCTGGAAGAGTGCCACCATTTGTACCATGGTGAAAAAGTCGCCTTTGGTACGCTGGCGCAGCTGGTGCTGCAAAACAGTCCGATGGAAGAGATCGAAACCGTGCTGAATTTCTGCCAGAAAGTAGGCCTGCCGGTAACATTAGCGGAAATGGGCGTGAAAGATGACATTGACGGCAAGATCATGGCCGTGGCCAAAGCGACCTGCGCGGAAGGTGAAACCATCCACAATATGCCGTTCCCGGTAACGCCTGAAAGCGTACATGCCGCTATTCTGACGGCAGACCTGCTGGGGCAGCAGTGGCTGGCGCGTTAATCAGTCGTCGGTAAGTTTTCTCCGGCATCTTCTCCCCCTCTGACAGTCTCTGCCGGAGGGGTTGTCTATGGTAAAACAGCGGAAAGGGATATGACGGCGCACACGCACAGCATCGGGAAGGAAGTCTCTTCGGTTATTGCCCAGTCATGGCATCGTTGCAGCAAGTTTATGCAGCGGGAAACCTGGCAGGCTCCGCATCAGGCGCAGGGACTGACCTTTGAGTCGATTTGTCGTCGCAAGACGGCGCTGCTGACGATTGCGCAGGCCGCGCTGGAAGATGCCTGGGAGTTTATGGACGGACGCCCGTGCGCGCTGCTGATTCTGGATGAATCGGCCTGTATTCTCAGCCGCTGCGGCGATCCGCAGACGGTGGAACAGCTGGCGGAGCTTGGGTTTCGCGACGGCAGCTATTGTGCGGAAAGCATTATCGGCAGCTGTGCGCTGTCGCTGGCGACGATGCCGGGGCAGCCGACAAAAACCTCTGGCGATCAGCACTTTAAGCAGGCGCTACATCCGTGGTCGTTCTGCTCGACGCCGGTTTTCGATAACCACGGTCGACTGTTTGGCTCTATCTCACTGTGCTGTCTGGTGGAGCATGAGTCCGTTTCTGATTTATCCCTGACGCTGGCGATTGCCAGAGAGGTCGGCAACTCTTTGCTGACCGACAGCCTGCTGGCTGAATCCAACCGCCATCTGAACCAGATGTACGGGCTGCTGGAGAGCATGGACGATGGCGTGATGGCCTGGAATGAGCAGGGCGTATTGCAGTTCCTCAATGCGCGCGCGGCGCTGCTTCTGCATCTCGACGCGCAGGCCAGCCAGGGCAAAAACATTCACGACCTGCTCAATTTGCCCATGCTGCTGCGCCGGGCAATCAAACATGCCCGCGGCCTGAATCACGTTGAAGTTACTTTTGAAAGCCAGCACCAGTTTGTTGATGCCGTCATCACCCTGAAGCCCATCGTTGAAGAGCAGGGCAACAGCTTTATCCTGCTGCTGCACCCGGTGGAGCAAATGCGTCAACTGATGACCAGCCAGCTCGGCAAGGTGAGCCACACCTTTGAGCAGATGTCGACGGACGATCCGGAAACCCGACGCTTGATCCATTTTGGACGCCAGGCGGCGAGGGGGAGTTTCCCGATCCTGCTGTGCGGGGAAGAGGGCGTCGGGAAAGAGCTGCTGAGCCAGGCTATTCACAATGAAAGCGAACGCGCCAGCGGGCCGTATATTGCGGTGAACTGCCAGCTGTATGCCAACAGCGTCCTGGGGCAGGATTTTATGGGCAGTGCGCCCACCGATGATGAAAACGGTCGGCTGAGCCGTCTTGAGCTGGCGAACGGCGGCACGCTGTTTCTGGAAAAAATTGAGTATCTGGCGCCGGAGCTGCAATCCGCGCTGTTACAGGTGATTAAGCAGGGCGTATTAACCCGCCTGGATGCCCGTCGCCTGATCCCGGTGGATGTAAAAGTGATCGCCACCACCACGGTTGATCTCGCTAACCTGGTGGAGCAAAACCGCTTTAGCCGCCAGCTGTATTACGCGCTGCATTCGTTTGAGATTGTTATTCCGCCGCTACGGGCGCGACGTAACAGTATCCCGTCGCTGATTTATACGCGGCTGAATAGCCTGAAAAAACGCTTTTCAACCAGCCTGAAGATCGACGATGACGCGCTGGCGCAACTGGTGGCTTATTCGTGGCCGGGCAATGACTTTGAGCTGAACAGCATTATCGAAAACATCGCCATCAGCAGCGATAACGGCCATATTCGGCTGAGTAATTTACCTGATTATCTGTTTGCCGAGCGTCCCGGTCTGGAGACGGCGTCTTCCCTGCTGCCCGCCAGCCTGACGTTTACCGCCATCGAAAAAGAGGCGATTATCCATGCTGCCCGCGTTACCAGCGGGCGCGTACAGGAGATGTCGCAACTGCTGAATATTGGTCGCACCACCCTGTGGCGCAAGATGAAGCAGTACGACATCGATGCCAGCCAGTTTAAGCGCAAACATCTGGAGTAGTTTCTTCGATTCTCGCCATCGAGAACAGCGCGTCTGACAGCCGGTTGATGTAACGCTTAAGTTCATCACGCAGCGTCAGCGTTCTGTCCATGGCGATGAGGATCCGCTCCAGCCGCCGCGTCAGGGTGCGCGCCACGTGTAGCTGTGCCGATGCCAGATTTTTCCCCGGAATGACAAATTCTTTCAGGGGACCGCTCTGTGCCATGTTGCGGTCAATAAGCTGCTCCAGCGCCTGAATATCTTCTTCGCCAATACGCTGGTGTAAGCGTGTGAGTCCTTTCTCATCGCTGGCGAGCTCCGCACCCAGTACAAACAGCATCTTCTGCATGGCATGCAGATCTTCGCGTAATTCTGCCTGGCGCGAGCTGGCATAGCAGACGCCAAGCTGGGAAATCAGTTCATCCACCGTGCCGTAGGCGTCAACGCGGATGTCGTCTTTGTCGATACGGCTGCCGCCAAACAGCGCGGTGGTGCCTTTATCGCCGGTTCGGGTATAGATGCGATACATTTATGTTATCTCGCTGAAGGGAAGCACTTTGACCAGTTGACCGGCATTGGCGCCGAGCGTGCGGATCTGGTCTACTCCGGCGGCGATATGCCCGCGCACCAGCGCCCGATCTTCGGGCAACTGAGCATGGGTTAAGGCAATATCACCGCTGGCGCTGAGGCCGAGACCCACGCGTAGCGTCGAACTTTTAGCCGCCAGCTTGCTGAGGGCCAGCGCGCAGTTATGCTCGTCACAACAGATTGCCCGGCAAGGGACGCCTTGCTCTTCCAGTCCCCAGCACAGTTCATCGAGCACGCGGGTATCCTGCCAGCGTGAGTGATAGAACAGATGTACGCCCGGTGAGGAAAGTGTCATTGCGCCCCCTGCGTTATCAGAATGCCTGCTGGAAGATCCCGGCAATTTCTTTCTCGTTCCCTTTACGCGGGTTGGAGAAGGCGTTGCCGTCCTTGAGCGCCATTTCCGCCATGTACGGGAAATCGGCTTCTTTGACGCCCAGATCGCGCAGATGCTGCGGAATGCCGATGTCGGCAGAGAGGCGCGCAATGGCGTGAATCGCCAGTTCGGCGGCATCCATGGTGGAGAGTCCGTCAGTGTTTTCGCCCATAAACTCCGCGATGTCGGCAAATTTTTCCGGATTAGCGATCAGGTTATAGCGCGCCACGTGCGGCAGCAGTACGGCATTCGCCACGCCGTGCGGCATGTCGTACAGACCGCCAAGCTGATGCGCCATGGCGTGCACATAGCCGAGGTTGGCGTTGTTGAAGGCCATACCGGCCAGCAGAGAGGCGTAGGCCATGTTCTCGCGGGCTTTCAGGTTGCTGCCCAGCGCTACGGCCTGGCGTAAGTTGCGGGCGATCAGGCGGATAGCCTGAATGGCGGCGGCGTCGGTCACCGGGTTGGCATCTTTGGAAATGTAGGCTTCCACCGCGTGGGTCAGGGCGTCCATCCCGGTAGCCGCGGTCAGCGGGGCGGGTTTGCCGAGCATCAGCAGCGGATCGTTAATGGAAACCGACGGCAGGTTGCGCCAGCTGACAATCACAAATTTCACTTTGGTTTTGGTATTGGTCAGCACGCAGTGGCGGGTGACTTCGCTGGCGGTACCGGCGGTGGTGTTGACCGCGACGATCGGCGGCAGCGGATTGGTCAGGGTTTCAATCCCGGCATAGCTGTAGAGATCGCCTTCGTGCGTCGCCGCGATACCGATGCCTTTACCGCAGTCATGCGGGCTACCGCCGCCGACGGTAACGATAATATCGCACTGTGCTTTGCGAAAGACTTCCAGGCCGTCGCGCACGTTGGTATCTTTGGGGTTTGGCTCAACGCCGTCAAATACCACCACCTCAATACCGGCTTCACGCAGATGGGCGAGGGTTTTATCTACCGCGCCGTCTTTAATCGCCCGCAGGCCTTTATCAGTCACCAGCAGCGCTTTTTTACCGCCCAACAGTTTGCAGCGTTCGCCGACAACGGAAATAGCATTCGGGCCAAAAAAGTTAACGTTCGGCACCAGGTAATCAAACATACGATAGCTCATAATATACCTTCTTAAATTTCAGTTATAATTCCGAGAAACAATTTAGTGCGGTTTCAGCCAATAATTTATCTTGTTCCACAGTGCCGCCGCTAACGCCGACGGCACCGATTAGTTTTCCGTTTAATATGACCGGCAGGCCGCCGCCGAAAATAACAATTCGCTGTTGATTGGTAAGCTGTAAACCATATAGCGAAGCGCCTGGCTGTACCGCGTCGGTAATTTCATGGGTACCCTGGCGCAGACAGCAGGCGGTATACGCTTTATTAAGAGAAATATCACAGCTGGTGATGAACGCGTCGTCCATGCGCTGCATCAGCAGCGTGTTGCCGCCGTGGTCAACCACGGAAAAGACCACCGGAACGTTGATTTCCAGCGCTTTAGCCTCGACGGCCCGCGCCATTTCTTTGGCAGCCGCCAGCGTAATGGTGGCAATGGGTTGGCTCTTATTCACAGTATCTCCTGAAAATGTTGTAGGGCTGAGGTCACGAAAATATCGCGCAACAGCTATTTTTTATCATTTGGTTTACTTTATTTTCTCGCCGCGCGTTATTAAGTCAATAGGATGAAAACGTCAAAAATATTAAGTTGATTTTCCGCATTGGCGTTTATTGATAATGATCATTTAACCTCGTCACAATTCGCGACGGATATTCCCGTGAGCCGTTTCAATATGAAACGATGAATTTTTATTACGTGCCAAATTGGAACGAAATTAATTTTATTTTTTTATTGCTGTGCTCATTTAGAGTTCGGCCATTGCTGATGAAAGGCGAATGCCGGGTGGTGTGTCCCCGGCAAGATAGCCCGGCGTCCCTATTTTTTATCTTTTGAGTCCATAAACTATGAGAAGATCAAAACGATTCGAAGTGCTTGCGAAGCGCCCTGTAAATCAGGATGGGCTGATTGGCGAATGGCCTGAAGAGGGGCTGATCGCCATGGAAAGTCCCTACGATCCGGCGTCGTCGGTGAAGGTGGAAAAGGGTCGGATTGTTGAGCTGGACGGCAAGAGCCGCGCCGAGTTCGACATGATCGATCGTTTTATTGCCGACTACGCGATTAACGTCGCCGAAACCGAACGGGCCATGCAGCTCGACGCGCTGGAGATTGCCAGAATGCTGGTGGATATCCACGTCAGTCGCGAAGAGATCATTGCCATTACCACCGCCATCACCCCGGCGAAAGCGGTGGAGGTGATGGCGCAAATGAACGTGGTGGAGATGATGATGGCGCTGCAAAAAATGCGCGCGCGCCGCACGCCGTCCAACCAGTGCCATGTCACCAACCTGAAAGACAACCCGGTACAGATTGCCGCCGATGCGGCTGAAGCGGGGATCCGTGGCTTTTCCGAGCAGGAAACCACGGTCGGCATCGCCCGCTATGCGCCGTTTAACGCCCTGGCGCTGCTGGTCGGTTCCCAGTGCGGTCGCCCCGGCGTGCTGACGCAATGCTCCGTTGAAGAGGCCACGGAGCTGGAGCTGGGAATGCGTGGGCTTACCAGCTATGCCGAAACGGTGTCGGTCTATGGCACGGAATCGGTGTTTACCGATGGCGATGACACGCCGTGGTCCAAAGCGTTTCTCGCCTCGGCCTATGCGTCTCGCGGGCTGAAAATGCGCTACACCTCCGGCACCGGTTCGGAAGCGCTGATGGGCTATTCCGAGAGTAAATCGATGCTCTATCTGGAGTCGCGCTGCATTTTCATCACCAAAGGCGCGGGCGTTCAGGGGCTGCAAAACGGTGCGGTCAGCTGTATCGGCATGACCGGCGCGGTGCCGTCGGGGATCCGCGCGGTGCTGGCGGAAAACCTGATTGCCTCAATGCTCGACCTTGAAGTGGCCTCCGCCAATGACCAGACCTTTTCCCACTCTGATATTCGTCGTACCGCCCGCACCCTGATGCAGATGCTGCCCGGCACCGACTTTATCTTCTCCGGCTATAGCGCCGTGCCGAACTACGACAACATGTTTGCCGGGTCGAACTTCGATGCCGAAGACTTCGATGATTACAACATTCTGCAACGCGATCTGATGGTTGACGGCGGCCTGCGTCCCGTAACCGAAGAAGAAACTATCGCCATCCGCAATAAGGCGGCGCGCGCCATTCAGGCGGTGTTCCGTGAACTGGGCCTGCCGTTGATTAGCGATGAGGAAGTTGAGGCCGCCACTTACGCTCACGGCAGCAAAGATATGCCCGCGCGCAATGTGGTGGAGGACCTGGCCGCCGTGGAAGAGATGATGAAGCGCAATATCACCGGGCTGGATATCGTCGGTGCGTTGAGCTGCAGCGGTTTTGAAGATATCGCCAGCAATATTCTCAACATGCTGAAGCAGCGCGTCACCGGTGATTACCTGCAAACGTCGGCCATTCTGGATCGCCAGTTTGAGGTGGTCAGCGCCGTTAACGACATCAATGATTATCAGGGACCCGGCACCGGCTATCGCATCTCTGCCGAACGCTGGGCGGAAATTAAAAATATCGCGGGCGTGGTTCAGCCTGGCTCAATTGAATAAGGCGGTACACCGTGGAATGCACAACTGAACGTAAGCCGGTTTTCACCTTGCAGGTAAGCGAAGGCGAGGCGGCTAAAGCGGACGAACGCGTAGATGAAGTAGTGATTGGCGTCGGCCCGGCCTTTGATAAGTACCAGCACAAAACCCTGATTGATATGCCGCACAACGCGATTCTTAAAGAGCTGGTGGCGGGGATCGAAGAAGAGGGGCTGCATGCGCGGGTGGTGAGAATTCTGCGCACCTCGGATGTCTCCTTTATGGCGTGGGATGCGGCCAATCTCAGCGGTTCCGGCATCGGGATTGGTATCCAGTCGAAAGGAACCACGGTCATTCATCAGCGCGATCTGCTCCCGCTGAGTAACCTTGAGCTGTTCTCTCAGGCTCCTCTGCTGACGCTGGAAACCTATCGCCAGATCGGTAAAAACGCCGCGCGCTATGCGCGTAAAGAGTCGCCCTCGCCGGTGCCGGTGGTCAATGACCAGATGGTGCGACCTAAATTTATGGCTAAGGCCGCGCTGTTCCACATCAAAGAAACTAAACACGTGGTGCAGGATGCTGCGCCCATCACGCTGCATATTGCACTGGTAAGGGAATGACCATGAACGACGACATCATGACCGCGCAGGATTACCCATTAGCCTCCCGCTGCCCGGAGAAGATCCAAACGCCTGGCGGGAAGCCGTTAACCGACATAACCCTGGAGAATGTGCTGGCAGGCAAGGTCGGGCCGCAGGATGTGCGTATTTCTCGGCAAACGCTGGAGTACCAGGCGCAGATTGCCGAGCAGATGCAGCGTCACGCCGTGGCGCGCAATTTCCGTCGCGCGGCGGAGCTGATTGCCATCCCGGATGCCCGCATTCTGGAGATCTACAACGCGCTGCGTCCGTTTCGTTCTTCGTTCGCCGAGCTGCAGGCGATTGCCGATGAGCTGGAGCACACCTGGCACGCCACTGTGAACGCCGGGTTTGTCCGAGAGTCGGCGCAGGTGTACCAGCAGAGAAACAAGCTGCGTAAAGGCAGCCAGTGACGGAGGACGTATGCCGTTAATTGCAGGGATTGATATCGGCAATGCCACCACCGAAGTGGCGTTGGCGCAGGATGGCCGCTTTGTCGCCAGCGGGATTGTCGCCACCACGGGCATGAAAGGGACGCGGGACAACATTGCCGGGGTGGTCGCTTCCCTGCAGCAGGCGCTGGATAAAACGTCATACTCGCTTCAGGACGTGGCGAAAATCTGCATCAATGAAGCCGCGCCGGTGATTGGCGATGTGGCGATGGAAACCATCACCGAAACCATCATTACCGAGTCGACGATGATTGGTCATAACCCGCAAACGCCCGGCGGCGTAGGTGTGGGAATGGGAACTACCATTGCCGTGGCGCAGCTGGCGGCGTTGCGCGAAGATCAATTTGCGCAGGGCTGGATCCCGCTGGTGAATGAAGAGATCGATTTCCTCGAAGCGGTGTGGCTAATCAACGCGGCGCTGGATCGCGGCGTCAACGTGGTGGCGGCGATCCTGAAAAAAGATGATGGCGTGCTGGTGAACAATCGCCTGCGCCGGACAATGCCGGTGGTTGATGAAGTCACCTTACTTGAGAAGGTGCCGGAAGGCGTGCTGGCGGCGGTGGAAGTCGCGGCCGCGGGGCAGGTGGTGCGGGTGTTGTCGAATCCCTACGGCATCGCCACCTTTTTTGCCCTGACGCCGGAGGAAACCCAAACTATCGTCCCCATCGCCAGAGCGCTGATTGGCAACCGCTCCGCCGTGGTGCTGAAAACGCCACAGGGGGATGTGCAGTCGCGCACGATCCCGGCGGGTAAGATCTTTATCCGCGGCGAAAAGCGCGGCGGTGAAGCCGACGTAGCGCAAGGCGCACAGGCCATTATGCAGGCGATGAGCGCCTGTGCGCCCGTGTGCGATATTCGCGGTGAATCGGGTACGCACGCGGGCGGCATGCTGGAACGGGTGCGTAAGGTGATGGCCTCGCTGACCGGGCACGACATGAACGCCGTGCATATTCAGGACCTGCTGGCGGTGGATACCTTTATTCCCCGCAAGGTGCAGGGCGGCATTGCCGGGGAGTGCTCAATGGAGAACGCCGTTGGCATTGCGGCGATGGTGAAGTCCGACCGCTTACAGATGCAGGCTATCGCCAGTGAACTGAGCGCGCGGCTAAACACGCCCGTGGAAGTGGGCGGGGTGGAAGCCAACGTGGCCGTGGCCGGCGCGTTAACGACGCCCGGATGCGCCGCGCCGCTGGCAATTCTTGATTTGGGCGCAGGCTCCACCGATGCCGCCATTATCAATAGCGATGGCGCAGTGAAGGCGGTACACCTTGCCGGGGCGGGGAATATGGTTAGCCTGTTGATGCAAACGGAGCTGGGCTTAAGCGATCCGTTTCTGGCGGAGGAAATTAAAAAATACCCGCTGGCAAAAGTGGAGAGCCTGTTCAGTATTCGCCACGAGAACGGCGCGGTAGAGTTTTTCCGTGAACCGCTCAGCCCGTCGGTATTCGCCAAAGTGGTGTATCTGAAAGAGGGCGAGCTGATCCCGGTTGAGAATCAGACATCGCTGGAGAAAATTCGTCTGGTGCGCCGTCAGGCTAAAGAGAAAGTCTTTGTGACCAACTGTCTGCGCGCGTTACGCCAGGTCTCGCCCGGCGGCTCGATTCGCGATATCACTTTTGTGGTGCTGGTAGGCGGCTCATCGCTGGATTTTGAAATTCCACAGATGATCACCGACGCGCTGGCGCATTACGGCGTAGTCGCCGGGCAGGGCAACATCCGGGGTACTGAAGGCCCGCGCAATGCGGTGGCAACCGGGCTGGTTTTAGCCGGAGAAGCCAAAAAATAGCGCAGAAAACAGCCGCGCAAGCGTTTAGCTGCGGGGTAAGTCAAAGAAAGGCGATGTTCTCTTTGATATCCCGGCGGAGTTGGGTACATAGTATCAAGGTGTCTCTCACGTGGTTAATTTTAAGGATAAGAGCATGCCAACAGCAATTGAAAAAGCCTTGGATTTTATTGGTGGTATGAACACTTCGGCGTCAGTACCCCATTCAATGGATGAAAGCACCGCTAAGGGAATTTTAAAGTATTTGCATGACTTAGGTGTGCCAGCGAGTCCGGAAGTTGTGATGGCACGGGGTGAGCAGGAGGGATGGAATCCTGAGTTCACGAAAAAAGTGGCCGGATGGGCAGAAAAAGTCGCCTCCGGTAACCGCATCCTTATCAAAAACCCAGAGTATTTTTCGACCTATATGCAGGAGCAGCTCAAAGAACTCGTGTGAGCTGACTATCGAATAAACGCTAACGGACGTTTCCATCTCTCGATGGCGGCGTCCAAAGCCTCCTGCGCATTCTGATTTATCCCTGTATAGCCAAGTGGGTGCCCGCTCTGTATCTCAAAAATAACGCCGTTTTTATTATCTGGATTACCCCAGCGCTCTTCTTTTCATAAACACGAAGTGTGTTTTTATACTTTCCTGGCTGGAATCATCGTTTTTTCATTAATGTGTCACTATAGCGAAAAGCCTAAATTACGAATGTCTTATTATTCAGATATTCGTTTCGCAAGGAATATCGCAATGTCTGCTAAAACGCTGTATGAAAAATTAGTTGCGTCACATACCGTTCGCGAACTTGATAACGAAGGGCATGTTTTACTTTATATCGATCGTTCAATACTCAATGAATATACCAGCCCACAGGCATTCAGCGGATTAAGAGAGCAGGGACGACCGGTACGGCATCCTGACGCTTTTCTCCTGAATGTCGATCATGTTAATCCTACCCGACCCCAGCGCGATATGTTGATGACGGACCCCGGAGGCCAGCTGCAGGTCGATTATTTTCGGGAAAATGCCGCTGATTTTGGCATCACGTTATTTGATGTGCTGGATCCACGGCAAGGAATTGAGCACGTCGTTGCCCATGAACAGGGGCTGGTTATGCCCGGAATGGTGATTGCGGCGGGCGACAGCCATACCACCACTTACGGCGCGTTTGGCGCGCTGGGATTTGGTATCGGCACGTCGGAAATTGAACACCTGCTGGCTACCCAGACGTTAGTGTACCGCAAGCTGAAAACCCTGCGCGTCAGCGTGAAGGGGGAATTGCCTTTTGGCTGTTCGGCAAAAGATATTGTCCTTGAGTTACTCGAGCGTACCGGCGCGGATGGAGCGACAGGGTATGCCATTGAGTTTGACGGTGAAACGATCGACGCCCTGAGCGTTGAAGGACGAATGACGCTTTGCAATATGGCGGTGGAAGCGGGCGCGCGCGGGGCGATTATTGCACCGGACCAGAAGGTTTTTGACTATATCTGCGGGAAACCGCAAATGCCCTCCGGCGAGTTATGGCAACAGGCATTGCAGGAATGGTCGCAGCTACGTAGCGATGCGGATGCGGTATTTGATAAGAGCATCACGATCGATTGTCGGGATCTTGAGCCTAAGGTCACCTGGGGGATCAGTCCGGATCAAACCTGTGCGATTGGCGGTCACGTGCCATTCCCGGAGCAGGAAACGCAGCCGCTTAAGCGCCTCGCGCTGGAGAAAGCGCTCCAGTATATGGAGCTGCGGCCCGGCACGCCGCTGAGTGATATTCGTATCTCGCACGCCTTTATCGGTTCATGCACGAATGGCCGCATTGAAGATCTGCGGGCCGTCGCGAAAGTGGTGGCAGGGCGCAGCATCGCCAGCCATGTGCGCGGGATTATTGTGCCCGGTTCAACCCAGGTCAGACGCCAGGCGGAAGACGAGGGGCTGGCGAAAATCTTTATTGATGCCGGTTTTGAATGGCGGCAGTCGGGCTGTTCGATGTGCCTTGCGATGAACGAAGATGTGCTGGCGCCCGGCGATCGCTGCGCGTCGGGGACAAACCGTAATTTCCCCGGACGGCAGGGCGCAGGGGCGCGAACGCATTTGATGAGCCCGGCAATGGTCGCTGCGGCAGCGATAGCAGGGCATCTGGTCGATGTGCGGACATTACTTCAGGCGGGAGAATGAAATGGATACGTTTAAGCAAATCAGCGGGCGAATTGCGCCAATGCTGGAACCGAATATCGACACAGATGTGATTATGCCAAAACAGTTTCTGAAAGGGATCGACCGCCAGGGGCTGAATAAAGGGGTATTTTTCGATCGCCGTTTCCTCGCTAATGGTCAGCCAAACCCTGATTTTATTCTCAATATGCCGGGCTGGCAGGAGGCCACGTTTTTACTGGTCGGGCCCAATTTTGGCTGTGGATCGAGCCGTGAACACGCGGTATGGGGCTTAAAGCAGCTGGGTATTCGGGCGCTGATCGGTTCCACGTTCGCCGGGATTTTCGATGATAACTGCCAGCGCAATGGGATCCTGACAATCTCTTTGGATGAAGCCGCGTTGGCATACCTGGCGCAGCTGGCCGCGAAGGCCGACGGTAACCTAATCGCGGTTTCGCTCGATCGCTGCGAGATCGTGGCGGCAGGTGAAAAGATACCCTTTGCCATCAGCGAACTAAAACGCGAGATGCTGATGGCAGGCGAAGATGCGATTGCCTGGACGTTACAGTATCTGCCTGAAATCGAAAAGTTTGAGGCGCAGCACTACGCACGTCGCCCATGGTTAAAGCGTCCGGCATCCCCGCGCGTCTAAGGTTGGGGAGCGCAATAAAACGGGGGCTATATCAGGTAAACAACCCATGCAGAGGGCAGTGATGAGTACAGTGATTGAATGCGGCGCTTCTCCGTTTATTCCAGGGTTTGTATTAAAGAATGTGCGTCTGGCCAACGGGTTAACTCTCCGGGTCGCTGTCGGCGGAAGCGGTTCGCCGCTGGTGCTGGTACATGGGCATCCGCAAAACCACATCACCTGGCGCAAAGTCGCGCCGGAACTGGCGAAAGACCATACGGTCATTATGCCGGATTTGCGCGGCTACGGAGACAGTGACAAACCGGCGAGCGACCCGGCGCATCGGACATATTCAAAACGGATGATGGCGCAGGATATTGTCATGCTGATGGAGATACTGGGGTATTCCCGGTTTGCTTTTGTCGGCCACGATCGCGGGGGGCGTGTCGGACACCGACTGGCTCTTGATTACCCTGATAGCCTGACCAGCTGTACGTTTATCGATATTGCCCCTACCGCCACGATGTACGCGCTCACCGATAAGGCGTTTGCCACGCGCTATTTTTGGTGGTTTTTCCTGATCCAACCGTTCCCGCTACCGGAAACGATGATCGCGCACGATCCGGCATTTTTCCTGCGTAAACATATCGCGGGCCAGTTGAAAACCGAGGGTGCGACGTCAGAAGACGCATTCAATGAATACCTGCGTTGCTACCAGAATCCGGAGATGATCCACGCGGTTTGTGAAGATTATCGTGCCGCGGCGTCGATTGATCTGGACGATGACGCCGCGGATGCTTCAGCGCGCATTCAGTGCCCGCTACAGTTGCTGTGGGGGGCGCAGGGAACGGTAGGGCAACTGTATGACGTTGTGGATACCTGGCGGGAAAAAGCTATCAATGTGCAGGGGGAAGCGCTGCCCTGCGGGCACTCTCCACAAGAAGAGATCCCCGGGATCTTTATACAGAAACTGCAGTTCTTTTTGCGTTCGGTGTTATAACATTGTCCTTATTCCCCAGCTTGTCACGATGTTATGAAAACGACGCCTGTAGGTAAAAAACACCGCCAGCCCCTTGAGGGTTGGCCCTCGGTTGAAGATCTGTTCGTTTTTATCACCGTAGCCCGTAACGGCGGATTCGCCCGGGCGGCGCTGGAGTTAGGCCTGTCTCCTTCCTATGTCAGTAAGCGTATCGCTATCCTTGAAAAATGCCTCAACGTCCGTCTTTTCTTTCGCAATAGCAGGGTGATGCGGCTTACGCCTGAAGGTGAAAATGCGCTGGAAGGGGCGATGCAGGTGGTGAGTGAAATGGACGGTTTTGTGAGCCGCCTGGATAACCAACGCGGCGCGCTGACTGGCAATATCACCATCAACTGCTCATTCGGCTTTGGGCAAAAATATGTCGCAGAAGCGCTGTCGGCATTTATGCTCGCGTATCCCGATATCACGGTGAAACTGACGCTTACGGATCGTGAAGTGGATCTTGTGGAAGAGGGCGTTGATGTTGAGATCCGCGTCGGGGATGACATTAACGAACTGTATATTGCGCGGCAGTTGGCCACTAACCGACGGATCCTGTGCGCCTCTCCGGAGTACCTTGCACGCCACGGCACACCGGAATCTGTCAGCGCGCTTGTGCAGCATGACTGCCTGATGATTCAGGAAAAAAACAGCGCATTTGGTAACTGGCTATTAACGGACGGCAGGCAGCAGACGCATTGTCGATTAAATCGCTTTCACTCTTCCAACAGCGGCAGCGTAGTGCTTATTTGGGCGCTGAAAGGCCACGGTATTACGCTGCGTTCGGTATGGGACGTTGCGCAATATATTGAGCGGGGAGAACTGGTTCACGTATTGCCCCAGTGGTATCAGGAGGCAAATATCTGGGCGGTATATACCCGCCGATCGTCAAGTTCCGATCGTATTAAAACCTGCATCGATTTCCTCACTGATTATCTCGCGCAATGCTTGCCGGATGGAAAAGCCGGGCGTGATAATCAATGAGGCAATACTGAGACAACAACAGTCAGTATTGAGATAACCGCTCCCCCGCTATGATTTGATCAGAATGACCAGGCTATACCCGCATTGGCTATCCATGGAGATTCGACGTTCGCTCCTTGCGCGTAAGCAGCGCTTATATGGGCATTGAGACGAGGGGCCAATTGTGCACGAAGACCTACCTGATACACGCCCCGCGTGCCGGAGAGATCGTTGGTGAAATGACCGTCGTCGTTAACATCCACATTGTTATCATCGATGAATTCCTGAGTGACAGCGGCTCCGACATAGGGTTGTAAGATAGCGCCATTTTTCAGTGCGAACGCATGGCCTATATTTGCGCCAGCTTCGGCTAAAAGGCTGCGTTCATTATCCACGTTTGCTCGCATGCCATTCGACAGGGTGTAATCGCTGCTATCAGTGGTGAACGCCGTAAGAGCGACATAGGGTGCGACATAGCTATTACCGAAGCTGAAATTCTTGCCGCCCTGAATGTGCGCGCCCAGGCCATTGGTATGGTAATAACCCTCAGCGGTCCCGCCGCTGGTCATGCGGCCGTTTACATCGTTTTCAAAACGGTTAGCTTTTAGAATTCCATCGAGATAGAAGCCATTATTATGCAGATAGCTTGCGTAAACCCCGATGGAATAACTATCTACGTTGCCGTTACCGCCACGATCAAAATCGACATCTGAATGTGAATAACTAAAGAATGCGCCGCGAGTGATAACGCTATTGCTGCTGCGGTCGCTCTTATCTGCCCCGATAGTCAGCCCCGTCAATGTCTGGTCGAATCCGGCCCCGGCAGATGTTGAAGCGTTATTGCGGGTGTTGTAAATGTCGCTCCAGATGTTTGTCTCATGGCTAAATGAGCGCGTTTCGTTGAGCCGTTGGCGCACTGAACCCAGTTCAGCCTGGAATACTAATGGATTCACTGCCGCCATGTTTAATACCGCCGCTGTTGATGGGGTAATGGTTCTGGCGCTCGGTATCGGCGTGCTGCCGCCATCGTCAGGCGGTGTTGGCGTGCTGCCGCCATCGTCAGGCGGCGTCGGCGTGCTGCCGCCATCGTCAGGCGGCGTTGGCGTGTTGCCGCCATCGTCAGGCGGCGTTGGCGTGTTGCCGCCATCGTCAGGCGGCGTTGGCGTGTTGCCGCCATCGTCAGGCGGCGTTGGCGTATTGCCGCCATCGTCAGGCGGTATTAGATCAGGCGTTAGTGACCAATTGCCATTGCCGTTATTGACTAAGCGGTATTCATATGTCCCAACGTCTACGACCCCGCCCGAGTTTTTCAGACTAAAATCGGCGGTACCGCCGCCGGTCTGGATCACCTGCAGGCTGGCATCAGAGGCTGGGCTTTTGCCTGTATCTGCAACATAAACGCCATAATTTCCGTTTGCTTGCCCTGTTACAGTCAGAAAGTCGTCCAGCAGGTCGGCCAGATCGGTATTGATATAGAAATCGCCAGCGCCATTAAGCGTGGCCAGCGTTAAAGAAGAATACCCAGCGCTGTTTGAGTCATCAAATACGATGTGACCTCCGTTTAAAGCCACATTGCCAAGAGAAAAATTATCTGGCTGGGCACTGGAAAGGATCACCGACCCTGAATTGCTAACGGTAACGTCGGCGTTCGCTGTATTCGCGCCGTCGAGAATGGTGAGCGAGCCGCCGTCATTGACGCTGACTGTCCCCTCCAGCGTTGAGGTATTGGTATAACGGGCGTCTGGAGAAACGTACATAGCTCCAGAGATTGCTGCATCTGTCACGGTGCCTGAGTTGATGTTAGCCGTAGCGCCAGCGTTTACGGTCAGATTGGTTGACTTTGCGTCTCCAGAACCGGCGCCGCCGAGAGAATAATTCGCCCCGGCGTTGAGAACCGTATCAACATCCGAGCCGCCCATGTTGCCCATGGAAGCATTCGTTACGGAGATTCCCGTCGCCGTCCCGCTTTCAATTTTTAAATCTCCACCAGCAACAACGGTGGAGTTTGTCATGGTTGCGGTCGAGTCCTGTAGTGTGGCGTTCCCGGCAATCGTCCAGTCTGAGGCATGGGCATTATCGTTCAACGTCGCGTTGCCGCCAGACTCGATAGTGGCTGAATTAGAGGTGGCGGCCTGGACTGAAATTCGCCCCGTAGCCGTGTATTGGCCACCTGATTTAACAATCGTACCGTTATCGGTTCCCCCGTTATTATCAAGGGTGCCATACACAATAGCGTCATTGGCGGTACCTGCCTGAATACCAATTGAATTAGTCTCGCCCTGGTGCAAATCATATTGGATAGTCATTGTGCCACCGCTATTAACGGTAGAACCATTACTGGTACCGCCGTTATCGACGATCTGGGCGCCGCCATTATTGATCATTGCGTTTTGAGAAATTGCTGTAGAAGCCTGGCCGGTTTCTGCATGCCCGGTTTGGAGAGTGCTGCCCGCGTTTACCGTCGTGTCAGTATCTATGCCAAAGCGATTATTCAGGATCCCGGCATTTACGGTGGTATTATTCATTTGCCCACCTAACGTTGGGTCTGTTAACCCTCCGCTATTGGCGCCAGCATCAATAGCAACTGAGCCGCCGTTGATAGTTGTATTCGTAGCCTGGCCATTGACGTCGATATTTCCGCTATTAATGATAGTGTCATTAGCTTCACCCGTTACGTACATCGCACCACCGTTAACAATGGTGCCATTTGCGACCCCGCCTTCCTCTACGGTCTGATGGCCGCCTGCTAAAACAGAAATGTTATTGGTAGTACCATAGACAATTTGCCCATTCCCGGACGAAATAGTGCCGTTGTTCACGGTTGTTCCCGCATCGACAGTTTCATTTGCAGCAAAAGCATAATTACAACTGGCTATGCCGGATGACACAAATAAAGCAATAAAAATTGGATTTAACTTAAATAACATGCCGTTACCTGTATTTTTAAAATTAGTATATAATTGCAATAATTCCAGAGTTAATAAATATCATGAGCAATAAAACGGTTATGAAACTATCCATAGCTGATCCAAAATATTTATTACATCTTTATCATAGTTGTTTTATTGGGTATCAAGATAAAATATTTAAATGCCAGCTCCGGGTAAGAACTGTCAGCTTCGGTAATAGGGGGAGGATGGCTCTTTGCGCAAATTTGTACTCTGCGGGTATTAAAAACCGACCCAACAAGCAAGCGATGCGTTGGGTCAGTTCGGAGAGGTGTAGACACCTCTGCCTTTCAGGGGCGGGTCTCAAATTGAGTAACTTAGCGTCAAGCCACCCTCAACAGCATTATCAATGGCGTGACCAAATTCGGTGCCAATGTGGGCATCCGCCGCCCAGTGGGAATTGAATTTTACCGTCACACCCGCGCCAGCATTGCCGCCGTTCAGATTCTCGCCTGCAAATGAATAGTCATCAGTATTCAGATGCGTGGATCCGCCAAACTGAGCGTTATAGCCAGTTGTCAGATAAGGCTGGATGCTCTGAACATCTTTAACCGCAAGTTCCGTTGCAACACGTACGCCGCCGCCGGCAAAATAACCAACCTGCTTGCCTTCCCCAATCTGGCTGTAACCATCATTGAAGCTGTCAGTTTGGGTATTAACATAGCCAAGCGTGACATAAGGCTGAAGCTCAAAACGTCCCGCCTGTGTGGTCATACCGCTTCGCGCCTGGGCCAGCCAGGTGTTACCGTCATAATTTCCTCCGGCATGGATGCCAGCGTCTGAACCGGACGCGCTGTAGGACATATTGCCGTAGGTCAGTACCGTATCGGCAAACCAGCGCATTTGCTTCTCTGTTACAGGCTGTTCCCAGCGGCCATAGACGCTGTAGTAAGTGCCGTTTACAGAGTTATGCCCATCTTTATTGCTCAGATCCAGCGCATTGTGCAAATAGCCGTTCGCAACGCCAGCCATAATCGTGTCGTCATTGGCGAGCGTAAAACTCAGATAGCCGCCGAATTGCGCGCCATTAATGCTGTTTTCGTACTTTGACTGTGAAGCCGTGCGGTCGCTGCCTGAATGGATGCCTGAAACCCAGATATTCCCGCCGTTCTGGCGCGTATCCAGATGGTAGGTAATATCATCGGCAATACGATGGATCATGTCATCGCTGGCAACCAGTCCAGCCTGAGCGGCCTAAATATCGTTAACAACGTTATCGGAAGAGGGGGGCGTATCTCCGCCGTCATCGGGCGTATCGCCCCCATCATCAGGTGTATTTCCGCCATTATCTGGCAGTGGCCCCGGTTTTCCATTCTGGGTATAAAATGCGACAGCATAGGTAGAACCATCATCATCGCTGCTGGTTTTCTGTGTCGCATAGCTCACATTATTCAGTAGATAGGAGCCGCTTCGCACGGCTGGCAGAGTGCCGCCAGTGGCGCTACCGCCGTCCAGTTGGACGTTTTCATCATTGCTGATATAAAAATACGTTGTGTGATCCAGTGTTGTAATATCAGTCGGCAGCGTCCGAACCTGGTTAATCTCATCGCTGTTAAGATAATTAAGACTTACATCAACGTTATCGTAGCCCGTAATTTTTTGCGATGAATCTTCAGTTAACCCGCCAATTTCGGCACCGTCATTAATATTAATCGCCAGATTATCGGTTAGGGATGGGTCATCTTCAGATTTAATGTCATCACGATAGGCCGTATTGCTCAGGTTAATTGTGGTGTTAACCGTACCCGTATCGCCGTCGTGATAATCATCGCCCGTGTAGATGTTACCGTTCAACGTCGCATCATCAATATTTATTGTATTATCGATTCCCAGCGCATAAATATAACCGTTTACCGTACTTCCCTGAGACAGAGAAACCACGGAACTCCCCTGGCTTAATCCCTGTGCTGATTCGTCCCCTAACGCCTGGGCCCCCACGTTGCCGTCGACCGTTGAGTTTTCAATATTTACTGACGCCGCGTTACCGCTTGATGAAGCCAGCACCGTATAAGAACTACTGGTATCAGCAGGGCCAATCTGGCTATTAACAATATTGATTGCAGCATTGCCGCCAGTGATTTCTGCATATGCTCCCCCCAGAATTGATGAGTCGGCAATATCAAGATTTGAATTCCCCTGGTAGGCATACACATAGGCGCCATTCTGGAGCGATGAATCGGTGATACTCAGGTTTGCATCGCTATCATCAGATACGGCTAATACGGATGATTCATTCTGTGCAGCACCGGTTTGTGTAATTGTTGTATGGGATATTGCCACATTAACATCACCCACACCTTCAACGAGAACGGAAGGCTGGGCAGATGATGAGGCGATCGTTGAATTGCTAATATTTGCGGTAGTGACGTCGCTGACATCGCCGAAGGCTGACAGTGAAATAGCGCCATTAATCACGCTATCATCGATATTTAATGATGCTGCTGCGTTGGCATAGACCACAACGTCATCGGTGATCTGTGAGCCATTTTCTATGGTTACGTTCGTTGTCCCCGTGGTACTGTCATTCGAAACATCCAGCGCGGTTACCCACCCTTTTGAGGACTTTGCGCCATTAGCCGACAGCTGGCTGTTGTTAATATCCACATTGACATCTCCGTTATCTGTCAGAACGGAGGTTTGTCCGGTAATGGTGTCGTTTGTCGCCACCAGCGAGGCTCCGGTATTTCCATAGACTTCAACGCCGTAACGCATCGTACCGGCAGAATTATCCACGACTGAATCACTCAATGTCAGCGATGCTGCATCATCATTTGAGCTAACCATATAGCTCGGCGTATTGACGCCTGAGTCAGTTATCGTCTGTGGGCCATTGCCTGTAAAGCACGAAGCATCAGGGTAAGCTGTACATGCAGCGTAAGCGGCCTGTTGTCCAAGGGCTAGCGTTATGGAGATAGCCAGAACAGAACGAATCATAAAATGTCCTTTTAACTAAGCGAATATCGGTGTGTTTTTCGAGGTAAAATGAAAGATAAAACGTGTTCTAATAAATATATTTATTGGGTTGAGTGTGTCTAAATATTTAAATGTTTGCCTGATAATTCTGTCTTAAATAAGACAAAAAATTGTTAGCTTAAAAATGGCGTACTTACCATCATATGGCGATATACAAATTTATCGAAGCATATACAGGTGAGCCGCAGCTTTGCATTTACGTAAAAACATGTCAATTTATAAAATATGAAAATGGATAAACATTTTTAAAGACTTGTCCACAGGCCTTGTGGTATCTGGATAAGGACAGGGTGTCCAATATAGGAAAATAACCCTTACGACCCGGTCAATTCTAAAGCGATGAAGGTAGCGTGTGAATTATTCCTTCAACGCCTGCAGTGCCTGATTTGCTGCGCTTGCCATTTTTTGGCAGAATGCCTGGGCGTTATCCGCACATTTTTCATTTGAATTTTTGATGATTAGTTCTAAATCCTTAGAGGCTGATGTGGTGTTTACATGATTGAGGATCCAGGCATCAAATGATTTATCCTTGTCAGTCATTGCTTTTAGTTGGGTGGCGGTATTCCAGTTCTCAGCCAGCATCCGGGGAATCGTGTCTGATAATCCTTCAGCTATATAACCGTCATCACACTCTTTGAATTTGTGGAAAAACGAATTGATATCAGACCAATCTTTTACTGAACTGGCAACCGTGTCGGCGGTATCCATCTCTTCCACAGTGGAACAGCCTGCAGCGTAAACACCGGCAGATAAAAACATAAATGTAAAAAATGGAATGAATATTTTCATAGCAGATTCATTCTCGGCGAAAGAAAACAAAAAATCCAAGGTAAACGCGCTCCTATTTTAGATCGTAAAATCAATTATTTAAAAAATTGCAATAATCATGGGGTATTGTTGCTCTGTAAACAGAACTGTATGCCGATATTGTTAGTACATGGGGCGATATGAAAGCGAAGGCAGGATCGGTAATGCCCCTACGTTGGCAAGTCAGGCGGGATACCCAGAAAAAGCAAAAGGACCAGCGATTTCTCGCAAGTCCTTGAAATTTGGTGGCCCCTGCTGGACTTGAACCAGCGACCAAGCGATTATGAGTTCCTACCGAAGTAATCGAAATTCAACTATTTGCATTATTTATCATTGACATAGATTGACATTATTTGCCAACGATTACCCATTATTTGCCATTTCTACCACCACTTTATCGCCACTCGCTTACTCTTACTTGGTTAACTTTTCCAGTTGGCCGATGTGTAGGATTTCGCCTAGCAATAGGTAACAGTTTAGGAAAAGGGATTTTGCTTCTTCAACGGTAACATCAGCATGTACTCCACTTGATACCCTCGCATAAAGATTCGAAAGGTTCTGCCTGATCTTATCTTTCCTGCTTTTGCTCTCTACACGTTCATGAACGAAGACATTAAGCCTGTTAAGATGCTTGGCAGCACCTAAGGATAACTCATTATCACCAATTCTATATGTTTCATCCGATGGAGGATTGATTGAATCAGCAAAGCTATCAATAATCCTTCTGACAGTCGTCAATGCTTGGCTTACTGACTCTCCTTCATTTTCTGAAAGCCGATTTACTACAGAAGGAATCTGTTGAAGAACATCACGTGCATGATTCGTTATTAAGCTGTCCACTTCTTTTTTATATTTCTCAAATATAGATTCGGCTAAATGTTCGAGCTCTTTATCGTAGTAAATATCTGAAATGAAACTATGCAGTAAACTGATAACACGCGTTTTAATACCATTATACTTTGATATGGTGTTAGATATGTTTGCAATGGTAGTGTAATATTCAGATAAAACTCGGTTTGGATGTGGGTTTCCGCTCACATTTGGCGTGCTATGGGATTGCAATTGCATCTTTTTTGCTTCAATAGATGACTCTACCTGAGAGATGGGTATCCAGTAGCCCATTTTGTTTTCTTTGTCAGTCCATCTTCCTGTTAATCCCATATATTTTAGACTTAGGTCTACATTGCTAGGATATCCTCTCATTTCATAAGTTAGCCATTTTTGAAACTCATTAGAACCACATAGGCGGGCGAGGCGTGATGCCTTTAAAATTATTGTCTCAATGCTGGCACGCGATAATTCAATGTCGTCTAGCAATTCTTTTGCTAATTCTAATTCATGTTCAGATCTTATAAGAGCCATCAATATCATCCTTATGAGTTTTCTATATAGCTAAAGGATTAAGCCTTACTGCATCTTCCAGATGGTCAGGGGCAAAATGCGCATATCGCATCGTCATTTTTGTGTCAGTATGGCCGAGTACACGCTGCAAGACCAGAATATTACCACCATTCATCATAAAGTGGCTGGCGGAGGTGTGGCGCAAAACGTGGGTAAGCTGTCCTGCCGGTAGTTCGATGCCTGTTTTTTTCAGAGTTGACCGGAACGCGTCGTAACAATCACTAAACAGCCGTCTTTTTTATCATTAGGCAGAGATTCGTAGAGCTCTTTGCTGTTTGTCATATAACCCCATTATTTATTTTTGTATCTGAATTTGCTCGGGAATGAACAAGCGCCACCGTAGTGCCGCCTGGCACCTTACTTACGTTTACTGTTAGGTGTTCTTTTTGTCAGTTTCCAGTGGCTCTTTGGATTTTCTGTGGGCGGTGCGGTTTTGTTATCAGCTATCGTGGCGAAGTTATCTTTTACCCCACCACGTGGGCCAACCTCTACATAGATGCCTCCGTTTTTACCGGAGTTCTCGCCAGGTTTAAGAGTCATATTTTACCTCCTGATTTTTTGGGTGAAGATTATCGGAGGTTGAGAGAGGTATTAGTATAGGCCTAATGGCATGGGCTGAAATGCTTAAGTATGTTATGTGGGTGAGTCGGGGAAGGTGTTTTGAGTGTTAAAAAGGACCTGCGATTTCTCGCAAGTCCTTGAAATTTGGTGGCCCCTGCTGGACTTGAACCAGCGACCAAGCGATTATGAGTCGCCTGCTCTAACCACTGAGCTAAGGGGCCGTGGCGGTGAATTATAAAGTAACTCCGCGTCGCAATCCAGACATAAGCGTACGGATGCTGTTTTTATAAACAATGTATTTTCAGTCCGTTATACTTGTTCTCTGATGTATTGTGTGGAGTGATTATGGTTAAGGACATACTGGCGCCGGGGCTGCGGGTGGCTTTTTGCGGCATCAATCCTGGGCTCTCTTCGGCGGGGACCGGGTTTCCCTTTGCGCATCCCGCCAACCGCTTCTGGAAGGTTATCCATCAGGCGGGGTTTACCGCTCGCCAGCTCAAACCTGAAGAGGCGCAACACCTGCTGGATTTTCACTGTGGCGTGACTAAGTTTGTCGACAGGCCGACGGTGCAGGCTAATGAAGTGAAGCTACAGGAGATGCGTAGCGGGGGCCGTAAGCTCATTGAGAAAATTGAAGAGTATCAGCCTGCGGCGCTGGCGATCCTCGGTAAGCAGGCATTTGAGCAAGGCCTCAGTCAGCGAGGCGCGCAGTGGGGCAAACAAACGTTGACCATTGGTGCAACGCGGATTTGGGTGCTGCCGAACCCGAGCGGATTAAGCCGGATTACGCTGGATAAACTGGTGGAGGCGTATCGGGAGGTGGATGTGGCGCTGAAGGCGCGCGGGATTTAACGCCAGGTCGCAGAGAAGGTCCCGGCGGCGCTTCGCGTGGCCGGGCTACACCTTACTCTTCGGTTTTATTGATGTTTGCAATCCTGTCTCTGACCACCATCAGCGCAAAGCCGAGTAGATTGCTTCCATTCCACCGTAGGGGATCCCCGGCGCGTTCATCGTCTTGCGCCAGCCCTATCCCCCAGACGCGATCCACGGGGCTGGCCTCGACCAGCACGAGCGTGCGGGTGCTGATAAGAAACTCCCCCAGCTCTGGGTGCTGACTAAACTTATGGACGTTGCCTTTACACACCGACTCAAAACAGTTTTCTTCCCAAACCTGCTGATTAAATCCCGACACCTGTCTGCCGAACGCTTTCGCCTCTGCGGGTGATTTGGCGCTTAGAATGCGGAGCAACGTGGATTCATCGCCAAATAATCTGGCTTTCTCCGCCATCATCCAGTGTTCAGCGCTGGCATAGGTGATGCCGTCGACCTCAAATGGCGACGGCCACCACTGGCTAAAACAGGATGCAGTTATCGCGCCGCTGGAGGAAGGGCGATGCCCCCAGAAAAAAAGGTAGTCAAAATGTTCTCCAGCGCGCACCGCCATTTGCAGCGCTTCAAGCGAGTAATTTCCTTGTCGCATAACAGCCCCTTATGGATAAAAAAAACCTCCAGCGGGCTGGAGGTCTTGGTATTTAACAAAGTGCGAAGCTCGGCCGATTAATCGTCGAGGAAGCTACGCAGCACTTCAGAGCGGCTCGGATGGCGCAGTTTACGCAGCGCCTTCGCTTCGATCTGACGGATACGTTCGCGGGTAACGTCGAACTGTTTACCCACTTCTTCCAGCGTGTGGTCGGTGTTCATATCGATACCGAAACGCATACGCAGAACTTTTGCTTCACGCGCGGTCAGTCCAGCCAGAACGTCGTGCGTTGCGGCACGCAGGCTCTCGGTAGTGGCAGAGTCCAGCGGCAGCTCGAGGGTGGTATCCTCGATAAAATCACCCAGATGCGAATCTTCATCGTCGCCGATCGGCGTTTCCATGGAGATAGGCTCTTTAGCAATCTTCAGCACTTTACGGATCTTGTCTTCCGGCATCAGCATGCGCTCGGCCAACTCTTCCGGCGTCGGCTCGCGACCCATCTCTTGCAGCATCTGGCGAGAGATACGGTTGAGCTTGTTGATGGTCTCAATCATATGCACCGGGATACGGATGGTACGCGCCTGATCCGCGATAGAGCGGGTGATCGCCTGACGGATCCACCAGGTTGCATAGGTGGAGAACTTGTAACCACGACGGTATTCAAACTTATCAACCGCTTTCATCAGACCGATGTTGCCTTCCTGAATCAGATCGAGGAACTGCAGGCCACGGTTGGTGTATTTTTTAGCGATAGAGATAACCAGACGTAAGTTCGCTTCAACCATCTCTTTTTTCGCACGGCGGGCTTTCGCTTCACCGATGGACATGCGACGGTTGATATCTTTAACCTGCTCGATGGTCAGGCCGGTTTCTTCTTCAATCTGCTGCAGTTTCTGCAGACCGCGGTGAACGTCATCTGCCACGTCGTGCAGTTTTTCAGACCACGGTTTGTTCATCGCGATTGCCGCGTTGAACCAGGTTTCGCTGGTTTCGTTGCCAGTGAACAGGGTGATGAAGTTCTTCTTCGGCATTTTGCACTGCTCAACGCAGAGCTTCATGATCAGACGTTCCTGAGTACGCACGCGGTCCATCATGACGCGCATGCTGTTTACCAGGTAGTCGAACTGCTTCGGCACCAGGCGGAACTGTTTGAACACTTCAGACAGCTTCTGAATTTCTTCCTGCGCGGCGGCATGGCTGCGGCCTTTCGCTTTGATGGTGTCGCGGGTGATTTCGTACTGAGTACGCAGTTCAGCGAATTTTTCACGCGCTAATTCAGGGTCGATGCTGTTGTCGTCATCGCTGCTGTCGTCGTCGCCGTCTTCTTCATCTTCGTCTTCGTCGTCATCCATCTCTTCCTGAGAGAGTTCGGAACCGACGTGGGTCGCCGTTGGCGCCATGTCTTCTTCCGCGTTCGGATCGACAAAGCCGGTGATGAGATCGGACAGACGCGCTTCTTCAGCTTCTACGCGATCGTACTGCTCAAGCAGATAGGTGATGGCTTCCGGGTATTCGGCTACGGAGCATTGAACCTGGTTAATCCCGTCTTCGATACGTTTAGCGATGTCGATTTCGCCTTCACGGGTTAACAGTTCAACGGTACCCATTTCACGCATGTACATGCGGACCGGGTCAGTTGTACGACCGATTTCGGACTCAACGCTGGACAGAACCTGGGCAGCCGCTTCTTCCGCGTCTTCATCGGTGCTGTTGGAGGTTTCAGCAAGCAGCAGATCATCGGCATCAGGTGCTTCTTCCATCACCTGAATACCCATGTCATTGATCATTTGGATGATGTCTTCGATTTGATCTGAATCGACGATATCTTCCGGCAGATGGTCATTGACCTCGGCATAGGTCAGATAGCCTTGCTCCTTACCACGTTGGACAAGAAGCTTCAGCTGTGACTGCGGGTTTTGCTCCATAAGACGGTATCCACACTTAATTCGTTTGATTGGTGTTGGGCGGTAAAACCGCCAACGGCAAAACGAGGGCATACTTATATTTTGCCGCTGCCTCTCCGTGCGGCTGTCGGGGGCTTCCCGATCGATATTCGGCAGTTAAGCCGTTAAATACTTCATCCTTCACGTTGTCTCTGCGTTAGCTGCGTTCTCTCTTCCTGGTCATGTACTTATGTACACTCCCAGGCGTTCGTTCACTTGCTGCCTTGATACAACGCGAAAGATTTTGTCTTTGTTTTGTCTTTCACTTATTTCTTGGCCAGTTCCTGGTTCAGCGTCCAGAGTTCCCGGCGTTCTTCGCTGCTTAAACCGTGTGTACGCTCACGAGCAATCAACTCTTCCTGGCGCAGTTCAAGCATCGAATCAAACATATGGTTGAGTGAGTCGGTGAAGGTTTTTTCTGCGATATCTTTATCTGCTATATCGTCCCACATCGACAGTTTTTCAAGGGTCGCAGCATCATTTGTGCCGCGATAGTGCTCTAACAGTTGTCCGGTGGTCAGACCCGGCTGAGACAGACAAGTGTTGACCAGTTCTCTGAATAAGCCAAGTCCAGGCAGCTTATTGCTGTCCAGCGCGCCTAACGGCGGAACCAGCGGGGCGAGCCCCGGGTTCTGTACCAGCAACCCTATAAGTATACGCATGGTCGTACGTTTTAGCTGTGGAACAGGGCGGGAAGCGCCATTTTCTGCCAGTTTTGGCATTAAACGTTCAAGCTGGCTGTCATCCAGAATGCCGAGCTTGTTTCCCAATTCCTGTCGCAGATAAATGCGCAACGTTTCGCCCGGCACCTGAGTAATCAGCGGTAATGCCAGCGTGCTGAGCTGGGCGCGTCCGTCCGGAGTACTCAAATCCACCTGCGGCAACAGGCTGTTAAATAAAAACGCGGAGAGCGGCAGCGCCTGCTCCATCCGGGCTTCAAAGGCCTCTTTCCCTTCTTTACGCACCAGCGTATCGGGATCTTCGCCGTCTGGTAAAAACATAAAGCGCAGCTGGCGACCGTCTGTCATATAGGGCAGTGCGGTTTCCAGCGCGCGCCATGCCGCGTCGCGCCCGGCACGGTCGCCGTCGTAACAGCAAATGACGTTGTTCGTCGCGCGGAACAACAGCTGGATGTGATCGGCGGTGGTTGACGTCCCAAGGGAGGCCACGGCGTAGTTAATGCCGTATTGTGCCAGCGCCACCACATCCATATAGCCTTCGACCACTAACAGGCGCTGCGGATCGGCGTTATCCTGTTGGGCTTCATAAAGGCCATACAGCTGGCGACCTTTATGGAAAATATCGGTTTCTGGGGAGTTCAGATACTTCGGCAGGGCATCGCCCAGCACGCGCCCGCCAAAACCAATGACCCGACCACGCTTGTCGCGGATGGGGAACATCACCCGTTCGCGGAAGCGATCGTAACTGCGTCCTTGATCGTTGGTGACCAACATTCCCGCATCGACCAGCGATTTGCGATTCTCTGGATTGCCGCCAAACCGTTTCAGGACGTTGTCCCAGCCGGGGGGCGCAAAACCAATAGCAAAACGGGTGATAACGTCGCTACTTAATCCTCGCTTTTCCAGGTACTGGCGCGCAGGGGTAGCGGCGGGCTGCATCAAAGACTGTTGATAAAACGTGTTCAGGCCGTCCATCAATTGATAAAGGCTTTGCCGTTGATGGCGCTCTATCTGACTGGGGCCACTGCCTGCTTCATAGGGCACTTCAAGGTTGTGCATTGCGGCCAGTTCTTCGACGGTTTCCACAAACTCGAGCTTGTCGTAGTTCATGAGAAAGTCGACGGCGTTGCCATGCGCGCCACACCCAAAGCAGTGATAAAACTGTTTTTCACCGTTTACGGTGAAAGAGGGGGTTTTTTCGTTATGGAACGGACAGCACGCGTGATAATTTTTGCCCTGCTTTTTCAGCTTTACCCGCGCGTCGATGAGATCGACAATGTCGGTTCTTGCCAGCAGGTCATTGATAAATACGCGTGGGATTCGTCCAGCCATATGCCCCGTTATTACACTTCATCCTTCAAACTGTCTCTGCGTTGGCTGCACTCGCCCACCCCTGTCACTTACTTAAGTAAGCTCCGGGGATTCACTCACTTGCCGCGTTACTCGGCTTGCAGCCTCGCCCCTTCGGGGCCAGCGTTAGCGCTGTTCAAAACGCTAACGCGTTTTGTGATACAGCATGAATGATTTTGTGTAATTGCTGATGTATAAACGAAAACAAGCCGCGCATTCCTTTCGGAAGCACGGCCTTACAACTACAACTCAGTCTGAATTGAGAGCCTTGGCTCTCAATGGATTAGTACAGACGAGTACGGCGTGCGTTTTCGCGAGCCAGTTTCTTCGCGTGACGTTTCACAGCAGAAGCTTTAGCGCGCTTACGTTCGGTAGTCGGTTTTTCATAGAACTCACGACGACGAACTTCCGCCAGAACACCTGCTTTTTCGCATGAACGCTTGAAGCGACGCAGTGCTACGTCGAACGGCTCGTTTTCACGTACTTTAATTACCGGCATGTAACTCTCACCTTTAATAAATTCGGTTTGCCGCTGGCATCAACGCCAGCTTATTTCAAAATGGTGCGGAATTTTACTGCAATTGCTGCTGCTTTGTAAAGCACCCACGCGATTTTGAAAGGGACTTTTATAAGGACAAGGAGTATACACGAGGCATTCGCCTGGGGCGAACAAAGTTTTACATCAACCCGCATTGGTCCTACACTGCGCGGTAATAGAGCGAGGTAAAACAAGTCATGCGTGTACTGGGTATTGAAACATCCTGCGATGAAACCGGCATCGCCATTTACGACGATGAGAAAGGTCTTTTAGCCAACCAATTGTATAGTCAGGTGAAATTACACGCTGACTACGGCGGCGTAGTGCCAGAACTGGCCTCGCGCGATCACGTACGTAAAACCGTACCGCTGATCCAGGCCGCGCTGAAAGAAGCGGGGCTGACGGCGAAAGAGATCGATGCGGTGGCGTATACCGCGGGTCCGGGTCTGGTTGGCGCGCTGCTGGTTGGCGCAACCGTAGGACGTTCGCTGGCGTTCGCCTGGGGCGTACCGGCAATTCCTGTGCACCACATGGAAGGGCATCTGCTGGCGCCGATGCTGGAAGATAATCCCCCAGCGTTCCCGTTCGTCGCGCTGCTGGTTTCCGGCGGTCACACGCAGCTGATTAGCGTCACCGGCATTGGTCAGTATGAGCTGCTGGGCGAGTCGATTGACGATGCCGCTGGCGAAGCGTTCGACAAAACCGCCAAGCTGCTGGGGCTGGATTATCCAGGCGGTCCAATGCTGTCTAAGCTGGCGTCACAGGGCGTAGAAAAACGCTTTGTCTTCCCGCGTCCGATGACCGACCGTCCGGGACTGGATTTCAGCTTCTCTGGTCTGAAAACCTTCGCCGCGAATACGATTCGTAATAACGAAAATGACGATCAGACGCGCGCAGACATCGCCCGTGCGTTTGAAGATGCGGTGGTTGATACGTTGATGATCAAGTGTAAACGCGCGCTGGATCAAACCGGTTTTAAACGTCTGGTGATGGCGGGCGGCGTGAGCGCTAACCGCACGCTGCGCGCGAAACTGGGCGAGATGATGCAAAAACGCCGCGGCGAAGTGTTCTATGCGCGCCCGGAATTTTGTACCGACAACGGGGCGATGATCGCCTACGCGGGCATGGTGCGCTTTAAAGCGGGGGCAACGGCGGATCTTGGCGTGACCGTGCGTCCACGCTGGCCGCTGGCGGAATTACCGGCGGCGTGAGTTTTTGCCCGGTGCTGGCTTCACTTACCGGGCCTACAAAACCGTAGGCCGGGTCAGGCGAAGCCGCCACCCGGCGTGAAACGGCGCTACACCCGCAACATTCCCTTCTCTTCCAGAAACGCAATAATCGTCGCCAGCCCGTCACCCGCTTTCAGATTGGCAAAGGTCCACGGACGCTCGCCGCGCATGCGCAGGGTATCGCGCTCCATCACCTCCAGCGAGGCGCCCACATAAGGGGCCAGATCGGTTTTATTGATCACCAGAAAATCGGATTTAGTGATCCCCGGTCCCCCTTTACGCGGGATCTTCTCGCCTTCGGCAACGTCGATCACATAAATCGTCAGATCCGCTAATTCCGGGCTAAAGGTGGCGCTCAGGTTATCGCCGCCGCTTTCCACAAAAATCAGATCCAGGTTGCCGAATTTCTCGCTCAGCGCTTCTACCGCGGCCAGATTCATCGACGCATCTTCGCGGATGGCGGTATGCGGGCAGCCGCCGGTTTCCACGCCAACGATCCTGTCCGGCTCCAGCGCGCCTGCTTCGGTGAGAATACGCTGATCTTCTTTGGTGTAGATATCGTTAGTCACGACCGCCAGTTGATAGCTGCTGCGCATGGCTTTGCATAACGCTTCCAGCAGCGCCGTTTTGCCGGAGCCAACCGGGCCGCCAACGCCCACGCGCAGGGGATGCTTGTAGTCACTCATTTTTTCTCCTCAGGAACGGAATAAGCGGGAATATTGGGTTTCATGCCGGGCAGATGCGATGGCAGCCAGCGGCGTTGCGGAGCCGAGGCTGGCGTCAGGGCACGCCAGCGCCTGCGCCAGACCTTGCGCGTAACGGTCGCAGAGCGCAATAATCAAGCGTTGAGCCGCCTGCTGACCAAAGGGAACCAGTTTGACGCCTGCCATCACCGCGCTCTCAATCCAGCTGTAGCCAAGGCATAGCGCCAGCTTTGTCAGGGGAATTTTCCAGCGCACGCCCAGCCAGGCCATGCCGCAGAGCTGACTGTCGACAAAGAGCGCGCGCCACTCCCGGGCGCAATCAGGTTCCCAGTCGATGACCAGCCGCGTAAAAGCCGCGCCTCGGCTGCGTTCTTCATTCCGTAGTTCGCGGGTTTCGCGACAAGCCAACAGGTAAGCGCTCCAGCGGCGTGCGGCGGTGAGATCGTCCTGCTCGCAGGCGCGATACAGTCTTGCCAGCAGCGGTAAGTCGACGGTAAAAAAGTTCTGTTCCATCTGCTGAATTTGCCAGTCAGAGAAATCATCCACGTTTTTTACCCAGCCGATTTCCACCGCCCACTCCAGGCCCTGAGACCAGGTAAACGATCCCACCGGGAGGCTACTGCTGGCGAGCTGCATCAGGCGCAGATCAGTGCGCATGGCTGTGATGATGCCCGTGTGATTCACTGGCATAAGCGCCAGCTTCCGGTTCAAACGGCAGTTGAGCAAATGTCACCTCGAGGCTGAACTGGCGCAGCATATCGTCCAGCACATGATCGTGGTGGTAGCGCAGCTCATCGGGCAGGATCTGCAACGGCACGTGGCGATTACCGAGGTGGTAACAGGCTTTAGCGAGCAGGAAAGGATCGGCGCAGCGCACCACGGAAACCGACTCCGGCGCGGCGATCACTTCGATGACCTCGCTGCCATCTTCGGTGGTTAACAGATCGCCACCGCGCAGCAGCAAACCGCGCGGTAGCATCAGCCCGGCTTCGCGACCATCGTTCAGCGCCACTCTGGCGCGGCTTTTTACCCGAATATCAATGGGCAGCGTGACGCTTGCGGTGATGCGGTGAGCGTGGTCAAGGCGTTGGGTCAGGTAGATCATCCTCACTCCTTAAAACAGAAAATAGCGTTGCGCCATCGGCAAAACGTCTGCCGGGTCGCTGGTAATCAATTCACCATCAATGCGTACCTCGTAGGTCTGAGCATCGACGGTGATATTGGGTTGCAGGCCGTTGTGGATCATGTCGGTTTTTTTCACCGTCCGGCAGCCTTTGACGACGGCGATGGCGCTTTGCAGATTGAGCTGCTGCGGGATGTTTTGCGCGTCAGCGGCCTGTGAAATAAAGGTCAGCCGGGTGTGATGCCGCGCCGCGCCAAGTGCGCCGAACATCATGCGGTAATGCACCGGCTGCGGTGTGGGGATCGAGGCGTTGATGTCGCCCATCGGCGCGCAGGCGATCATCCCGCCTTTCACGATCGTCGCCGGTTTTACGCCAAAAAAGGCGGGCGACCACAACACCAGATCGGCCAGTTTGCTAGGCTCAACGGAGCCGACTTCGTGGGCGATACCGTGGGTTAGCGCCGGATTGATGGTGTACTTGGCGATGTAGCGTTTAACACGCTGATTGTCGTTGTCGCCGGTTTCTTCTGCCAGCGGACCACGCTGAACCTTCATGCGGTGCGCTACCTGCCAGGTGCGCAGGATCACTTCACCCACGCGCCCCATCGCCTGTGAATCGGACGAGGTCAGGGAAAACGCGCCAATGTCATGCAGCACATCTTCGGCAGCGATCGTTTCCCGGCGAATGCGCGATTCGGCGAAGGCTACGTCTTCGGCGATATCCGGGTCGAGGTGGTGGCAAACCATCAGCATATCGAGATGCTCGTCGATGGTGTTGACGGTATAAGGCAGCGTCGGGTTGGTGGAGGAGGGCAGAATGTTCGGGTGCGCACAGGCGGTGATGATATCCGGCGCATGGCCGCCGCCCGCCCCTTCGGTGTGGAAGGTATGAATAGTGCGGTCGCCAATCGCCGCCAGCGTATCTTCAACGAAACCGGACTCATTGAGCGTATCGCTGTGCAGCGCCACCTGGATGTCCATTTCATCGGCAACGGTCAGCGCACAGTCGATAGCGGCGGGCGTCGCGCCCCAGTCTTCATGGATTTTCAGGCCAATCGCGCCCGCGCTGATTTGCTCGCGCAGGGCGTCAGGATTTGAGCCGTTACCTTTGCCCAGCAAACCGATGTTAACCGGCAATGCGTCTGCCGCCTGCAGCATGCGGGCGATGTACCACGGACCCGGCGTGCAGGTGGTGGCGTGGGTTCCTGCTGCCGGACCGGTGCCGCCGCCGATCATCGTGGTCACGCCGGAAACCAGCGCCTCCTGCGCCTGCTGCGGGCAGATCCAGTGAATATGCGTATCCACGCCGCCTGCGGTGACGATCTTGCCTTCCCCGGCGATAACTTCCGTTCCCGCGCCTATCGGGATCGTCACGTTGGGCTGAATATCGGGATTGCCCGCTTTGCCAATGGCGAAGATCCTGCCGTCTTTGATGCCGATATCGGCTTTCACGATCCCCCAGTGATCGACGATCAGCGCGTTGGTGATCGCCAGATCCGCGCAGGCCTCGGCGCGCATTTGCCCCTGACCCATGCCGTCGCGGATCACCTTTCCGCCACCGAACTTGACCTCTTCGCCGTAGGTGGTGAAGTCTTTTTCAACTTCGATCCACAGCTCGGTATCCGCCAAACGGACTTTGTCGCCAGTGGTCGGGCCGAACATGTCGGCATACGCCTGGCGGGACATTTCACTCATTATCTGCCTCCAGAGCGCCCATCACTTCGCGGCGAAAACCCACGATCCGCTGTGCGCCAGCGACGCGCACCAGTTCGACTTCGCGTTTTTGTCCCGGCTCGAAACGCACCGCCGTGCCTGCCGCAATGTTCAGGCGAAAGCCCCGTGCGGCCAGCCTGTCAAAGCGCAGCGCCGGGTTCACTTCGTAAAAGTGATAGTGCGATCCCACCTGGATTGGCCTGTCGCCGTGATTTTCCACCACGATCGTGCAGGTTTCGCGCCCCTGATTGATCGCGATGTTGCCTGCTGAGATCTGATACTCACCTGGGATCATTGTCGCTCCTTAGACGATCGGATTGTGGACGGTGACCAGCTTCGATCCGTCCGGAAACGTGGCTTCAACCTGAATATCCGGGATCATCTCCGGTACGCCTTCCATCACCTGATCGCGGCGCAGCACGTGACGCCCGTCTTCCATCAGCGCGGCTACGGTTTGCCCGTCGCGCGCGCCTTCCATAATAAAAGCGCTAATCAGCGCCACAGATTCCGGATAGTTCAGCTTCAGCCCACGGGCCAGGCGGCGCTCCGCCACCAGCGCGGCGGTAAACAGCAACAGCTTGTCTTTTTCTCTGGGGGTCAGTTCCATAATGGGTCTCTTAGGTTTGCCAGATTCGCGGTTGTACGGGCGCTTTGTGCGTCAGCAGCGGGCGCAGAAATTGCCAGATATCGCGCATAACGCGCACAACGATCAGGTTGTCGTTGGCAAGAAAGCGGATTGTCAGCAGCGAGTCGTTAAGCGTTGCTCCGGCGTAATCGCCAAGCGGCGCCAGCCGTTCACGCACGCCTTCCAGCATTACTTCATTTGCCGGATAGCACAGCAACGTGCCGACCCAGGGATGGCGCGCGACGGCGCTCAGGTTCCCTGCCTGCAACTGCAGGCGTTCTATCAGCAGCGGTTGGTCATCCCGCCACACTTCCAGGTGGTTTTGCAGCGTGCCGTGGCTGAATGTCTCCTGCATGACCGGGCGTCCGAGACACAGCAGATCCCAGGCCAGCAGGCGGCTTGCGGATGTCAGATGAAAGACGGACTGGATAGCGGCGTTGGCGCCGGGAAAGAGGATCGTATCCTGCGGCAGCCACTCCAGCGTGGCGTGTGAGGCGAGCGTGAAATGTTGGCGCAGCAACGCCTGCGGCCCACGGCTGCGATAAAACTTTCCCGCGCCGGGCTGGGTGATTAACGCATGGCTGTTTTCGTCGAGCGTGACGGCAATATGGAGCTCATCCCCGCCGACGATCCCGGCAGGTGGATGCAGCAAATAGAGGTGGCAGACCTCTTCTTCCGGGTAAAACGGACGCTGAACCGTCAAAGGACCGTAGTGACGCGCCGAGGCGAGCACCGTTTTGTGCCCGGTGCGGGTAAAGTGCAGATCCAGTTCGGCCTGCCAGCCCCGTGTGAGTGTCTCGTGCGCAACCGTGTCCAGAGCGTTTCCCCTATCAGCATGAGGGTGTTTGCATACAAAAAAGTATGCCTCAGCGCATCGGGAAATCGATCATATGAGAAGCTTATGGATAAAGGGGCGACAATACGCCGCCCCAATGGGGTTTACAGTAAAACGAGGGGCATCCAGACCAGACCGGTAATCACCAGCAGTACGAGGAAAATCAGGCCAAAAATAGCGCCCAGCCGCCAGTAATCCACCGTTGGCAAATAGCCGCTGCCGTAGTAGATAGGGCTTGGACCGGTGGCATACGGGGTCAGAATACTGCCCAGGCCAATGGCGGCGCCGACCATCAGGCAGAAAACCGGTAGCGGGATTTCCGGCATCGCCAGCGCGGCGGCGATCATCATCGGCGCGAGGGCGGAGGTATACGCCGTGGCGCTGGCAAAGAAGTAGCGCAGCAGATAGAAGACCACGATGAGCGCCACCATCACCATGATCGGTGAATAGCCGCTCAGCCCGTTTGCCAGCAGCTTGCCGAACCAGGTAATAAAACCGGTGTTATTCAGCCCGGTCGCCAGCGTGATCAGCGAGGCCAGCCAGAAAAAGACGTTCCACGCGGCTTTATTGCTGACGATGTCGTCCCAACTGATAATGCGCAGTACCAGCATCAACGCCACCACGCTGTAACCGACCATCGCGGCGTCAATATAATCGCCGCCGAAGATCCACAGCACCAGCGCGCCGACCATCAGCCCCAGCATTTTTTTCTCACGTGCGCAGAGCGGTCCCATCGCTTTTAGCTCTGTATCCGCCCAGCGCGGCACCTGATCGCCGGATTTCAGCACCGGCGGGTACAACACATACGCCAGCCAGGGCACGATCAGCACCAGCAAAATGCTTAGCGGTAGCATGCCTAAGAACCAGTCGCCCCAGCTGAGTGCCGTATGGGATGCGCCTTTCATCAGGCCGATCAGCAGCAGGTTCGGCGCCATTGCGGTTAAGAAAATGGCGCTGGTGACGCAGTCGGCGACAATGCCCATCCACATAATGTAGGAGCCAATGGAACGTGAACTGGCGTCATTGGGCTGGGAGTTATACAGCGGCGGCAGGTTGCGGATAATCGGGTAGATTATTCCGGCCCCGCGCGCGGAGTTGGAAGGCGTGACGGGCGCGAGGATAAGCTCGGAGAACATCACCGCGTAGCCGAGAAACAGCGTCCGATGCCCCATCTTTTTCACTAACATTAGCGCGATGCGCCGACCGAGTCCGGTTTTCTCATAGCCGGTGCCAAACATAAAGGCCGCGAAAATCAGCCAGATCACCGAATTAGAAAAGCCAGAAACGGCCCACGACAGCGATTTGGCGGTAAATTTAAAACCGTCCTGCGCGAGCTGCTCCGGGCTGAACAGGATCCACGGCGAAAGTACGGCGATGATCGAAATACCAATCATCGCCACGACCGCGCCGGGTACAGGTTCCAGAATGAGTCCCACAATCACACCGGTAAAGACGGCAAAATAGAGCCAGGTGTGGCTCTCAAGGCCGGCGGGGACGGGCAAAACAGCAATAATGGCGATGACCACCAGCGGAGCCAGGTATCGCCACCAACCAGCTAAAGGTGCCATTGTTGTATCTCTGCGAAAGAGGGAGAGGCGTAGCGCCTCTCCGGGAGGGTTATTTGATGTAGTGCACGTGCTCGCAGATCTCTTCCACGATGGGATCGCGACGTTCAGCGAACAGCTTTTTGTTTTCGGCGATCAGGTTGTTGCCGTGGGTGTCGATGGAAACAATCAGCGGGCCGAACTCTTTGACCCGGCATACCCACAGGGATTCCGGCATGCCGAGCTCCGTCCAGTGCACCTCTTCAATCTCCTCAACCTGAGTTGCCGCCAGTACGGCGCAACCTGCCGGGAAGATCACGTGCAGCGCTTTGAACTGCTTGCATCCTTCTTCTGTCAACGGTCCCATCCCGCCTTTACCGACCACCAGCTTGACGCCGGTCTGCTCGATGAACTCTTTCTCAAAAGCTTCCATGCGCATACTGGTGGTTGGGCCAACGGAGACCATTTCCCATTTATCACCGTTCTTACGCACGATTGGGCCTGCGTGGAAAATGGCTTTGCCGTTCAGGTCATATGGAATTGGGCGCTTCAGTTCGATCAGGCGGCGGTGGCACACGTCACGGCAGGTCACCAGCGTACCGCTCAGGTAAATGACATCGCCAACGCGGATGTCTTCCAGATCTTCGGCTTTAATCGGGGTGGTGAGGATCTTTTTCATAACGCGCTCCGGGTGTGAGACAGATTTTCGAAGGAGAGATCGGCATGAACCAGCAGCGTGCCGCGACGGTGCGCCCAGCAGCCGGTGGAGACGGCAACGCCGATAGTCGACGGATGGCGCGCGGCGGATTCGATATGCACGCCCATCACCGAGCTATTGCCGGTCAGCCCTTGCGGACCAATGCCCAGACGGTTAAGTCCTTCTTCCAGACGCAGTTCCAGTTCGGCCGCTTTTGGATTTGGATGACGTGAGCCGATAGGGCGCAGCACCGCTTTACGCGAGAGCACTGCGGCAGTTTCTACGGAGGTGGCAATGCCTACGCCCACCAGCACCGGCGGGCAGGCGTTGACCGCCAGCGTGGAGATATTTTCGAAGACAAATTTCACCACGCCTTCGTAGCCTTCAGAAGGCATTAACACTTTGGAACGTCCCGGCAGCGTACAGCCGCCGCCCGCCATGTAGACCTCAATTTCCGCATCGTCGCCATCCGGGATGATGTCCCAGGTCACCCATGGCACACCGGTACCGGTATTTTTACCGGTATTCACTTCGTCAAAAATCTCTACCGCGTTGTGGCGTAGCGGCGCTTTGACGGTTGCCTCTTCAACGGCCTGTTTCAGGATGCTTTGCAGTTCGCCCAGCAGCGGAAAGCGTGAGCCAACCTTCACGAAGAACATAATCTCACCGGTGTCCTGACAGGCCGGACGGTTCAGGTCGATCGCCTTCTGCATGTTGTCAAACATGGTGTGGTAGATAATTTTGCCCATCGGCGAGTCTTCGCCTTCGCGCAGCTGTTTTAATTTATCGACGACGTCGTCGGGCATGCGGGTAGAAATCATCGCGGTAAAATTCGCGACGATGTCAGTCAGTGTCTTCACCGCATTTTGCTTATTTTGATTGCTCATCTTGTAAACTCCAGTTCTTTTATTTATCTGGAAATAAATTCTCCGCCACAAACTACCACCAAAAATGTGGGTTTATATTATTTGCCACTGTGAATATCCAATTAACAGTTCGTGAATGATGTCCGGATAACGCAATAAAAATTGCGCAAAGGCAGGGTTTAATACGCATGAGAGAATTACACTGCGGTTAACAACATTACGGATATACCGATCATGCTGAACACCTATCCCCTGGCAAAAGATCTACAGGTATTGGTTGAAATTGTTCATAGCGGCAGCTTTAGCGCCGCCGCCGCCACGCTGGGGCAGACGCCGGCGTTTGTGACGAAACGTATCCAGATCCTTGAGTCCACGCTGGGGACGACGTTGCTCAACCGCTCTGCGCGCGGTGTGGTGTTAACTGAGAGCGGTCAGCGTTGCTATGAACATGCTCAGGCGATCCTCGCGGGCTACCAGCATCTGGTCGATGACGTCACGCAGCTCAAAACGCGCCCGGCGGGGATGATTCGTATCGGCTGTAGCTTTGGCTTTGGGCGCAGCTATATTGCACCAGCTATTACCGAACTGATGCATAGCTATCCTGAATTACAGGTGCATTTTGAGCTTTACGATCGGCAAATAGATTTAGCGCAGGATAATATCGATTTGGATATTCGTATTAATGATGAAATTCCTGATTATTATATTGCGCATTTGTTAACGAAAAACAAAAGGATATTGTGTGCGGCCCCGACTTATTTACAAAAATACGGCGAGCCGATAACGCTACAGGAATTAAGCCGTCATGATTGTCTGGTCACCAAAGAGCGCGATATGACCCACGGGGTGTGGGAACTGGATAACGGCCAGGAGAAAAAATCGGTCAAGGTAGCGGGGCATCTTTCATCGAACAGCGGTGAGATTGTGCTGCAGTGGGCGCTGCAGGGAAAAGGAATTATGCTGCGTTCCGAATGGGACGTGCAGCCGTTTCTGGCCAGCGGTGAACTGGTACGCGTGCTGCCAGACTATGCGCAGAGCGCCAATATTTGGGCTGTGTACAAGGAGCCGCTGTATCGCAGCGTGAAGCTTCGCGTTTGCGTGGAGTTTCTGGCGACGTGGTGTCAGCACCGATTGGGTAAGCCAATTGAAGGGTATCACGTCCCCCAGGCCGGATAAGACGCTTTAGCGCCGCCATCCGGCAGTACCGTCACTCCGGATCTTTTTCGCGTTTTTTCTTCAGCTTGGTCCAGATCTTCGGCTCCTGGCGACGCCACAGACGCTGAATGTTGTCATGGTGACGTAGCAGAATTAAGCACGACAACATGGAAACGGGGAAAGTGAACTGGGGATTGAACCACCAGACATAAAAGGGCGCAATCAGCGCGCTGACGATAGCGCCCAACGACGAATAGCCGCTGAGCAGGACGGTCAGCAGCCAGGTTCCCGCCATTACGCCCGTTAAGTCCCAACCAATTGGCGCGATTGCGCCAAAGGCGGTGGCAACACCTTTCCCACCTTTAAAGCCGAAGAATACCGGCCAAATGTGTCCCAGGCAGGCGGCGATGGCGATCAAGCCCAGCCAGAAGGGGCTGACGCCTAGCGCATAGGCGCCCCACACGGGTAACATACCTTTCAGGACGTCGAAAATCAGCACGGCGATGGCGGCTCCCTTGCCACCGATGCGCAACACGTTTGTCGCGCCCGGATTCCCGGAGCCGCTGTCGCGCGGATCCGGCAATCCAGCGAGGCGGCATACCAGAATGGCACTGGAAATAGAGCCGCAGAGGTACGCGAAGATAATCATTCCAGGCGCGATTGCACTCATAAGCTGTTCCGTTTTGAAAATGTCGTGTAAAACGCTACTTCTGTGGATAATACGCATATTTCGCCGGAAGTGGTATCCGGGTTAGCCAAAAAGCAGGCGGGTCGTGATGGATATTGTATTTATAGAGCAACTTTCAGTAATCACCACTATCGGTGTTTACGACTGGGAACAAACGATCGAACAACAGCTAGTGTTCGATATCGAAATGGCGTGGGATAACCGTAAATCGGCTAAAAGCGATGATGTCGCTGATTGCCTGAGCTATGCTGATATTGCTCAAGCGGTTGTTAATCATGTGGAAGGCGGGCGTTTTGCGCTGGTAGAGCGCGTAGCGGAAGAGGTGGCGGATCTCCTGCTTAGTCGTTTTAATTCCCCATGGGTGCGCATCAAACTCAGTAAACCCGGCGCAGTGGCGCGTGCGACAAACGTTGGGGTTATCATTGAGCGTAGCAATAATCTGAAAGAAAATAATTAACTTAATAATATCTAAACCAAACAGGTATAAAAGGGTCCTTACGTCGGCTCGTTTTTGCCGTGGTTTTTCTGTCTAGGGGTTTATTGATGAGTGATATGCACTCGCTGCTGGTGGCGGCAATTTTGGGTGTGGTCGAAGGATTGACGGAATTTTTACCCGTTTCCAGTACCGGCCATATGATTATTGTTGGCCACCTGTTGGGTTTTGAAGGTGATACGGCAAAGACATTTGAAGTGGTGATCCAATTGGGCTCTATTCTGGCCGTCGTGGTCATGTTCTGGCGACGTCTGTTTGGTCTGATTGGCATTCACTTCGGTAAGGCCCCACATGAAGGTACTGGCAAAGGTCGACTGACGCTGGGACATATCCTGCTGGGGATGATTCCTGCCGTGGTTCTCGGACTGATATTCCACGATACCATCAAATCGCTGTTTAACCCGATCAACGTGATGTATGCGCTGGTGGTTGGGGGCGTGCTGCTGATAGCTGCAGAGTGCCTGAAGCCGAAAGAGCCGCGTGCGCCGGGCCTGGATGATATGACTTACCGTCAGGCGTTTATGATCGGCTGTTTCCAGTGTCTGGCGCTGTGGCCGGGTTTTTCCCGCTCCGGGGCGACGATTTCTGGTGGTATGCTGATGGGGGTGAGCCGTTACGCGGCATCTGAGTTTTCTTTCCTGCTGGCGGTGCCGATGATGATGGGCGCGACGGCGCTGGATCTCTACAAGAGCTGGTCGTTTTTGACTGCGTCAGATATTCCGATGTTTGCCGTCGGTTTCGTGACGGCGTTTGTCGTGGCGCTGGTGGCGATCAAAACCTTCCTGCAACTGATCAAACGTATCTCGTTCATTCCGTTTGCGATTTACCGCTTTATCGTGGCGGCCGCCGTTTACGTCGTGTTCTTCTGATCGCCATTAAATGCCGGATGGCGCTGCGCTTATCCGGCCTACGGGCGCAATATGTAGGCCGGATAAGGCATTTATGCCGCCATCCGGCAACGTCAGTTTAATGGGCTGGTTTCGGGCAACGCCGCTCCTTCCAACTGGCCACCGCCGCAATACGGCGTTTGGTCAGCTCCTCCCGAATGGCCGGACCTTTGAAACCCGCCTCAACGACGTCTTTCGTTGGCACCGCCTGGGCAACCAGCCAGGCTTCGCGCAGCAGTCTGCCTTGCGGATAATCCGCCGCTTCAAACCCGGTACGCCCCCGCACGTCGGCCTCGCTGGTCAGGGCGATTTGCTCCACGCGCTGCGGTTTACGCCAGGCATCGATGGCGTCAAACAGCTTCACGATGGTTTTCGGCTGCAGGATGGGGAAGGTATGAATGAGATCGTGGAACTCGGCCACCAGTTTGGCTAAATCGCGGATGTCATTCGGCACGCGCAGACGCTGACACAGTTGCTCGACCAGCTTAACGCCTGCCGGACCGTGGCCGTGGTGGCGCGGCCACAGCGCTTTTGGCGTCAATGCCTTGCCAAGATCGTGGCACAGCGTGGCGAAACGCACGTCGACCTCAGGGCTTAACATGGCGGCCATCGACAGCGTCATCAGGGTGTGAATACCGGTGTCGATTTCCGGATGCCACTGGGCGGGCGCCGGAACGCCAAACAGAGCATCGACTTCCGGAAAAAGGACGCGCAGTGCGCCGCAGTCGCGCAGGACCTGAAAGAACACCTGGGGATTGCGGGTGGTTAAGGCGTTCTCTGTTTCTTTCCACACCCGCTCTGACGTCAGATGTTCCAGTTCGCCGGCGGCGGTCATGTCGCGCATTAGCGTCATCGTTTCGTCAGCGATACGAAAACCGAGGTGCGCATAGCGGGCGGCAAAGCGCGCCACGCGCAGCACGCGCAGCGGATCTTCGCTAAAGGCGGGGGAAACATGGCGCAGCAGACGGTTTTGCAGATCGCTGCGTCCGTGATACGGGTCGATAATCTCCCCGTCGTCATCGCGGGCCATCGCGTTGATGGTCAGGTCGCGACGCTGAAGATCGTCCTCCAGCGTGACATCCGGCGCGGCGTAGCAGGTGAACCCGGTATAACCCGAGCCTGACTTACGTTCGGTACGCGCCAGCGCATACTCTTCCCGGGTTCGCGGATGGAGAAACACGGGAAAATCGCGGCCTACCTGCTGGTAGCCCGCATCGAGCATCTCTTGCGGCGTGGCGCCGACAACGACCCAATCTTTATCTTTAACCGGTAGCCCTATTAACGCATCCCGAACAGCACCACCGACCAGATAAATCTTCACGCCACTTTCCTTCTGAAAAAAATCATCCCTTAATCATATGTCAGTGCGGCGGAGAAGGCGATTCAGTTCATCCAGCGATCTTTGCGTTTACGGCTTGGGATCATGTGCGGCAGAACCAGACCGAGCAGCAGGCCGAGACCGAGCACGCCGCCGCCGTACATAAACCACTGCATGATGATGGTACGCTGTTTGTCATCAAGCTGCAGGTTGGCTGCGCTGACCTTCTTTTGCGCCACGATAAGTTCGTTTTTCAGCTTCTGATTTTCTTGTTTCAGCCCGTCGATCACGCTGTCGCTTTGCGACACTTTTTGCTGCATATCGGCGGTGCGCTGATTCCAGGTGGTGTCGATATTGTTAAGCTTGTCTGTCAGCGTCTTAACCTGGTTTTCCAGATCGGGAACGCGGGTACGCAGGCTTGGCGTACTGTTCAGCTCTTTCAGTGGGATCCACGCGGTACGTCCGGTACTGTCTTTCACCTGGGCGTAGTTGGTGTTGGCATCGGTCTGTAATAGCGTGACTTCCTCGCCGGCGTTAACCGTACCCACGAGGCGATAATTATCTCCCGGACCGCTACGGACCCAGGTGTTCAGTTCGTCAGAGACATAGCGCTTTTCTTCAGCATGTGAGACTGCAGTGGCGCTAAGTGCGAGTAAAGTAAATCCAATCAGGCGTAATTTTGGCATCAGGCTGTCGTTATTGTCATAGAAAGTGGAACGATAGTAGTGGCATCAGTGTCTCTACGCAAAGCATTCGACATCAATCGGAATCATCTGTGTCCTTTTTGCCACCACCCGAAACTTTTACGCCCGTCAAATTGCTCGTTGCATGGCAATTTGGCGCAAAATACTATCTACTTGACCATTAAGAACGAACTTAGTTCGCAGTCAGTTTTCTCAACTGTGACATAACCCATAAGTACAAAACCATGGCCCAGGAAATCGAATTAAAATTTATCGTCCATAGTGACGCTGTAGAGGCGCTACGTGAGCGTCTGAATACGTTGGGAGGAGAGCATCATGCCCCCAGCCAGTTGCTGAATATCTACTACGAAACGCCGGATGCCTGGCTGCGTGGTCACGATATGGGCCTACGTATTCGCGGTGAAAACGGTCGCTATGAAATGACCATGAAAATCGCCGGGCGGGTGACGGGCGGCCTGCATCAGCGACCGGAATATAACGTTGCGCTAAACGCGCCGGAGCTGGATCTCGCTCTGTTCCCCGCTGAAGTCTGGCCTGATGGCAAGCAGCCCGCAGAACTTGCCTCTCTGGTGCAGCCGCTGTTCAGCACCGATTTTTACCGTGAGAAATGGCTGATTGATGTCGACGGTAGCCGGGTTGAGATAGCCCTCGATCTCGGAGAAGTGAAGGCCGGTGAGTTTGCCGAGCCTATCTGCGAGCTTGAACTGGAACTGCTAAGCGGCGACACCCAGGCGGTACTGAAGCTGGCAAACCAGCTGGTTTCGCAAACCGGTTTACGTCAGGGCAGCCTGAGCAAAGCGGCGCGCGGCTATCATCTGGCGCAGGGGAACGCGCCGCGTGAAATTAAACCGACGCGCATTTTGAAAGTTCCGGCGAAGGCGAGCATTGAGCAAGGTCTGGAAGCGGCGCTGGAGCTGGCATTATCACAATGGCAATACCATGAAGAGCTGTGGGTACGCGGCGTCAAAGGGGCGAAAGCCGAAGTGCTGGCGGCGATGGGGCTGGTGCGCCACATTCTGATGCTGTTTGGCGGTAATGTACCACGAAAAGCGAGCGCTCACTTACGTGATTTGCTGACCCAGTCGGAAGCGATCATGGCATCGGACGTTTCCGCCGTTTCGGCGGTTTACAGTACGCAAACGGCGATGGCAAAACTGGCGCTGACCGAATGGCTGGTGAGCAAAGGGTGGCAGCCGTTCCTGGATGCAAAGGCGCAGGGCAAAATTGCCGACTCCTTTAAGCGTTTCTCGGATATTCATCTCTCGCGCCATGCCGCTGAGCTGAAAACCGCTTTTGCTCAACCGATGGGCGATCGGTATGCCGATCAGCTTCCGCGCCTGACGCGCAACATTGATAGCATGCTGATGCTGGCGGGATACTATGACGAAAATGTCGCATCGGAATGGATCGCCAACTGGCAGGGTTTGCGTCACGCCATTGCGGCCAACCAATATATTGAAATTGAACACTTCCGCAATGAGGCGATAGCCCTGGAACCGTTCTGGCTGCATAGCGGAAAACGATAACAGGACCGAGGCTGGGATGCCTGATGGCGCTGCGCTTATCAGGCCTACGCGATGGGCGTAAGTGTCATGCAGGCCGCCATCTGGCGCTATTCAAAGGATAACCCGTAAATGAAGCAGCTCTCTTCACCACTACAGCAGTACTGGCCGACCGTTGTTGAGCGGCTGCCAGCAGCAATATCTGAGTCCTCGCTTAGCGTGCAGGCGAAGTCAGTGCTTACATTCAGTGATTTTGTCCGCGACAGCCTTATTGCCCGTCCCGAATGGCTGGCGGAGCTGGAAAGCGCAGCGCCCCAGGTGGATGAATGGCAACAGTATGCCGCCTGGCTACAGCAGGCGTTGGCCGACGTTAACGACGAAAATACGCTGATGCGCGAGCTGCGCCTGTTTCGCCGTCGCATCATGGTGCGTATCGCATGGGCGCAGACGCTGTCGCTGGTGGCGGAAGAGAGTATCTTGCAGCAGCTAAGCCATCTGGCTGAAACGCTGATCGTCGCCGCGCGCGACTGGTTATACGCCGCCTGCTGTCGAGAATGGGGAACGCCCTGTAATCCAGACGGTGTTGCGCAGCCGCTGCTGATTTTAGGCATGGGGAAACTGGGCGGCGGCGAGCTGAATTTTTCCTCTGATATCGACCTGATTTTTGCCTGGCCGGAGCACGGCAGTACGCAGGGTGGGCGACGCGAGCTGGATAACGCGCAGTTTTTTACCCGTATGGGCCAGCGGCTCATTAAGGTTCTGGATCAGCCAACCATGGACGGGTTTGTCTATCGGGTGGACATGCGTTTACGTCCGTTTGGCGACAGCGGCCCGCTGGTGCTGAGCTTCTCCGCGCTAGAGGATTATTACCAGGAGCAAGGGCGCGACTGGGAACGCTATGCCATGGTCAAAGCGCGCATTATGGGCGATGCCGATGGCACTTACGTCAATGAACTCCGCGCGATGCTGCGACCGTTTGTCTTCCGTCGTTATATCGATTTCAGCGTGATCCAGTCTCTGCGTAACATGAAAGGGATGATTGCCCGTGAAGTACGCCGTCGCGGCCTGAAAGACAACATTAAGCTGGGGGCGGGCGGTATTCGTGAAATCGAATTTATCGTGCAGGTTTTCCAGCTTATTCGCGGCGGGCGCGAGCCGTCGCTGCAATCCCGCTCGCTGTTACCGACGCTGAGCGCCATCAATGCGTTAAACCTGCTGCCAGATACCGACGCGGAGCAACTGCGCGCCGCCTATCTCTATTTACGCCGCCTGGAAAACCTGCTGCAGAGCATCAATGATGAACAGACCCAGACGCTGCCGGGCGATGAGCTGAATCGCGCGCGGCTGGCGTGGGGGATGAACGTTGATGACTGGCAGCAGTTGACCGATGTGCTGGCGGGTCATATGCACAACGTGCGTCGGGTATTTAACGAGCTGATTGGCGATGACGAAGACGAAACGCAGGAGGAGTCGCTGTCAGAACAGTGGCGCGAACTATGGCAGGATGCCTTACAGGAAGATGATACCACGCCGGTGCTGACGCATCTGGCGGATGACGATCGGCGACGCGTCCTGTCGCTGATCGCGGATTTCCGCAAAGAGCTGGATAAACGCACCATTGGTCCCCGTGGACGCCAGGTGTTGGATCATTTAATGCCGCATCTGCTGAGCGACGTCTGTTCGCGCGATGACGCCTCCGTTCCGCTGTCGCGCATTACGCCGCTGCTGGTGGGCATTGTCACCCGAACAACCTATCTGGAGCTGCTGAGCGAATTTCCCGGCGCGCTAAAACACCTGATTTCACTCTGTGCCGCCTCGCCGATGGTCGCCAGCCAACTGGCGCGCTATCCGCTGTTGCTCGACGAGCTGTTGGATCCGAACACGCTGTATCAACCCACGGCGACGGATGCCTACCGTGATGAGCTGCGCCAGTATTTACTGCGCGTGCCGGAAGATGACGAAGAGCAACAGCTGGAAGCGCTGCGTCAGTTTAAGCAAACCCAGCTGTTACGTATTGCCGCGGCTGATATCGCCGGTACGCTGCCGGTGATGAAGGTGAGCGATCACTTAACCTGGCTGGCGGAAGCCATTATCGATGCGGTAGTCCAGCAGGCGTGGACGCAGATGGTCGCTCGCTACGGGCAACCGACCCATCTTGGCGATCGCGAGGGACGCGGTTTTGCCGTGGTCGGCTATGGCAAGCTGGGCGGTTGGGAGCTGGGTTATAGCTCGGATCTCGATCTGATCTTCCTGCACGATTGTCCGATGGATGTGATGACGGACGGCGAACGTGAGATTGACGGGCGACAGTTCTATCTGCGTCTTGCGCAGCGCATTATGCACCTTTTCAGTACTCGTACCTCCTCCGGTATTTTGTACGAAGTGGATGCGCGACTGCGCCCTTCCGGCGCGGCGGGAATGCTGGTGACATCAGCGGATGCTTTCGCCGATTACCAGCGCAACGAAGCCTGGACATGGGAGCATCAGGCGCTGGTGCGCGCGCGGGTCGTGTACGGTGACCCGCAGTTGACCTCTCAGTTTGACGCGGTGCGTCGCGATATCATGACCCTCGTCCGTGACGGAAAAACCTTGCAGACCGAGGTGCGCGAAATGCGTGAGAAAATGCGCAGCCATTTGGGCAACAAACATCGGGATCGTTTTGATATCAAAGCGGACGAAGGCGGTATCACTGATATTGAGTTTATTACGCAATACCTGGTGCTGCGCTATGCCCATGAAAAACCGAAGCTGACGCGTTGGTCGGATAACGTGCGCATTCTGGAATTGCTGGCGCAAAACGACATTATGGATGAGCAGGAAGCGCTGGCGCTTACCCGTGCTTATACGACGCTGCGTGATGAACTTCACCATCTTGCCTTGCAGGAGCTTCCGGGCCATGTCATGCCAGAGCGTTTTGACGCTGAGCGCACTCTGGTGCGTGACAGCTGGCAGAAGTGGCTGGTTGCCGAGTGAAGTGTGCTATTATCGCGCGCAAATTTTAAGACCCTCAGAGAATCTCTCAGGAGACAGGAATGAAAGTAACGCTGCCAGAGTTTGAACGTGCAGGAGTCATGGTTGTCGGTGATGTGATGCTGGATCGCTACTGGTACGGTCCTACCAGCCGTATTTCACCTGAAGCGCCGGTTCCGGTGGTGAAGGTTGATACCATCGAAGAACGTCCCGGTGGCGCAGCAAACGTGGCGATGAACATTGCCTCTCTGGGAGCGAATTCGCGTCTGGTGGGCCTGACCGGTATTGACGACGCGGCGCGTGCGCTGAGCAAAACGCTGGCGGATGTGAACGTAAAATGTGATTTCGTCTCCGTACCGACCCATCCGACGATTACCAAACTGCGCGTGCTTTCCCGGAACCAGCAGCTGATTCGCCTGGATTTCGAAGAAGGTTTTGAAGGTGTGGATCCGCAGCCGTTGCACGAGCGTATTAATCAGGCGCTGGGTTCTATTGGCGCGCTGGTGCTCTCTGATTACGCCAAAGGCGCGCTGGCAAGCGTCCAGCAGATGATTGCGCTGGCGCGTAAGGCCGGAGTCCCGGTGCTTATCGATCCGAAAGGAACCGATTTTGAACGCTACCGTGGCGCTACGCTGCTGACGCCGAATCTGTCCGAGTTTGAAGCGGTTGTCGGTAAGTGCAAAAGCGAAGAAGAGCTGGTGGAACGCGGCATGAAATTGATTGCTGATTTCGACCTTTCCTCATTGCTGATCACGCGTTCCGAACAGGGGATGACGCTGCTGCAACCGGGCAAAGCGCCGCTGCATATGCCGACCCAGGCGCAGGAAGTGTATGACGTGACCGGCGCGGGCGATACGGTTATTGGCGTGCTGGCGGCGACGCTTGCGGCGGGTAACTCACTGGAAGAGGCGTGCTACTTTGCCAACGCCGCAGCCGGTGTTGTCGTCGGTAAACTGGGGACTTCCACCGTTTCTCCAATTGAACTGGAAAACGCCGTGCGCGGTCGGGCAGACACCGGCTTTGGCGTGATGAGCGAAGCTGAGCTGAAACAGGCCGTTGCCAGCGCCCGCAAACGCGGTGAGAAAGTCGTGATGACCAACGGGGTGTTCGACATCCTGCATGCGGGTCACGTCTCCTATCTGGCAAACGCGCGCAAGCTGGGCGATCGTTTGATTGTGGCGGTAAACAGCGATGCTTCCACCAAACGTCTGAAAGGTGAAACGCGTCCGGTCAACCCGCTGGAACAGCGTATGATCGTGCTGGGCGCGCTGGAATCCGTCGACTGGGTGGTCTCTTTTGAAGAAGATACACCGCAGCGTCTGATTGCGGGCATCCTGCCGGATCTGCTGGTAAAAGGCGGCGATTATAAGCCGGAAGATATTGCCGGCAGTAAGGAAGTGTGGGCTAACGGCGGTGAAGTGCTGGTGCTGAACTTCGAAGACGGCTGCTCAACGACCAATATCATCAAGAAAATCCAGAAAGACAGCGATAAATAATCGCCGGGAAGTTTGCCGGATGGCGGTGGAAACACCTTATCCGGCCTACAACCTCGTAGGCCGGATAAAACGCGTAAGCGTTACCATCCGGCATTTCTGTTTCTTATTCTTCAGCCGTTTTCTCAACAGGCTGTGGACTGTTTTTCAGCGGTTCAGCGAGGGCCTGAAGCGAACCGCCGGACAAACCTATCTCATTTAGCAGTGAGTCGATCAGCGGCGCCTGTGTGCGATAGGAAAGGGCGGCTGATAACGCCTGCTCTGCCAGATTCCCACCGTTCACGTTACCTGCGGTCACTTCACCGACTGCACCACCGCGATTCAGACCATCAACCTGAATGATCTTAATTCCGTCGATAGACTTCATCGGTTCCACGGATTTCTCGATAACGGCTGGCAGTGACTGCAGCAGCGCCAGTTTGAACTTCAGGCTGGTCTGCTCGTCAGAAAGCACGTTGATGGCATCATTCAGCGCGCGCTGCGCTTCCGCTTCCGCCAGACCTTTTTTACGCGTTGCTTCGGCCAGTTCTACGATGGCCGCCGCCTGCATTTCTGCCGCATCCTTCTCCGCTTTCGCGCGCACGGTTAATTCCACTGCCTGAGTCTCTGCATCCTGCGCGGCTGCAATCAGTGCCACCTGTTTTGCACGATCGGCTTCTGCGGTCTGGCGGGTGGTTTCAACGTTTTGCTGAGCGCGAACGGCCTCGGCCAGCGCATCGTTAGCGCGCGCTTCGGCCTGAGACTGCTGTTCGGACTTAGCGGCGATGGCGATGGATTTGGTCTGGTTGGCGATCTCCGTCACCTGCTGCTGTTCAATCTCTTTAATGCGAACTTCACGCTCGGCTTCGACTTTTCTTGAACGAACGGCCTGCTCGCGCTCGATTTCTGTCTCCTGGATCTGGCGTTCGGCGAGAATACGCGTCTGTTCAGCCTCACGATGACGTTCTGCTTCAAAGGCGGCGATCTTCGCGTTTTGCTCGGCCGTGCGGGTTTTCACCTGCTGTTCCTGCTCAAGCGTCATGAACGCTTCCTGCTGCTCGATTTCCAGCTTGCGCGACAGCGCATCGCGGTTTTTCTCACGGACAGCCACTTCAACATCCTGCTCGACTTCGTTGCGTTCGCGACGGCGGCGTTCCGTTTCCTGCGTCAGCTTGGTCAGACCCTCGGCATCAAAGGCGTTGTTCGGATTGAAATGTTCTTTGGCGGTCTGGTTAAAGTTAGTGAGTGAAACGCTCTCCAGCTCCAGACCGTTTTTGGACAGGTCTTCTGCCACGGTGTTTTGCACACCCTGAACGAAGTTTTCACGCGTATCCTGCAACTCATGCATGGTCATCTGTGCTGCGGTGGCGCGCAGGGCATCAACGAACTTATCTTCAACCAGCATGCGCAGATCTTCTGGCGACAGCGTGCGTTGGCCCAGCGTCTGCGCGGCGGTGGCAATACCGTCAGTGGACGGTTTGACCCTGACAAAGAATGCGACCACGACATCAACACGCATACGATCTTTTGTGATCAGGCTGTCGGCAGTGGAGCGGCTGACCTCAAGCTTGAGGGTGTTCATGTTGATTGGAATAATTTCGTGAAAGATTGGCATTACGATAGCGCCGCCGCTCATTACTACTTTCTGCCCGCCAAGGCCGGTACGTACAAAAGCTTGTTCAGCGGAGGCCCGGCGGTACAGGCGGGCAAAAATAATTCCAATAATTAATAAGACGACAACCGCGATTATCGCGGTGAACATCCATGAAGGTAATATGCCTAAAATATCATCCATTGTGTCTGTCTCTTAACGTAAATAAAAAACTACAAAACATTCGGCCAGGGATTAAGCTCGGCCAAATAACGGGTGGTAGAGAGTCGGCAGATAATCAACACCTTGTCCCCTTTTTTGAATGCTTTCCCTGCTTCAGGCTCCAGTAACACATAGTGGGTCTGCCCAAATTTATCGGTAAATTTTCCCTCACACGGGGTACCCGATATCGCGGAAGACCCGGTGATAACCGCCATGCTGCCGATAAACTCATCCTCCGCAATGGCTGTGGTTTCATCACGGGGCAGCCAGGGGGCGATGACCCTTCCGCTGTAATGCACGGCGAAGACGGCGAGAATAAAACTTACCGGGACAAGCAGCAGATTACTCAGCGGCGCTTGCCACAGCGTGACCCAGCCATGCTGAATGAGGATGCCGAAGAGCCCAAAGAAGCCTGCGAGTAAACACAGTACGATAAGCGCAGGGATCCGTCCGATATTCAGATAGTGAAGTGCCTGGCCAAGATTGCCGGAGGTCAGGGCGTCATAATGTTCGAGGTGCGCGTCCAGTGCGCCTGAAAGGAAATGACCGAAAATGAGAGAGATGATTTCCAGTAGGCCAATAAGCAATACAAATGAAATAGCAAACAGGTAGGGGTTGTTATAGTCTGCAAATAAAATCAATCGGTTACCTCCTGTGATTATGCTCATTGACAGTGCCGTAAGTGATGGTTTCACCTGTGACTTTTACACAACATTACAATAGCATGCCGTTCCATTATCCTTAAATCCGAAAGGGGACTTATTGCCCCCTTATATTTCGTAGGAAAGTGTGAGGCTGGGCTATAAATTTGCGCACATTATGTACAAAACCATTTCGTGTATAGGGAAATACTGAAATCAGAAAAAGCATATGGCCTTAACAGATATTCAATAACTGGAGGGTATGCTCATGAACAGCACTATGTATTCAATGAACAATTTCGATTTCCTGGCCCGCAGTTTTGCCAGGATGCAGGCTGAGGGCCATCCCGTTGATATCCAGGCGATAACTGGGAACATGGATGAAGAACACCGTAGCTGGTTTTGCAAACGCTATGCGCTGTACTGCCAGCAGGCGACAGAGGCGAAGAAATTCGAACTGGAACACTAACAGAAAAACGGGCCTTGCGGCCCGTTGTCGTTTTTACTCTTGCGGATCGACCGGTGGGATCGCGGGGGCAGGTTTAACCTCTGCCGTTTTTTCACGCGATTCCAGCTCAGTCAGACGCTGCTCAAGCAGCGCCAGCTTTTCACGGGTACGCAGCAAAACCTGAGTCTGTACATCAAACTCTTCACGGCTTACCAGGTCCAGACGGGTCAGCTGTGACTGCAGCGTCTGACGAATTTTTTTCTCGACGTCTTCGCCAAACTCCCGGATCCCTTTCGGCATCGACTCGTGAACCTGACGCGCAATCTGCTCAATTTTTTTCGGGTCAATCATTGTGGTTTCCCTGAACTGGTACGTGTTGCTGCCTATTGTAGTGCGAACTGGCGCAGGCATAAACCAGAATTGTGTGAAGCTAAGTCGAGCAAAGGCGTTGATGAAGGTAATCAATAGCGTTATAGTTAACCCGCTTATTCTCAGGGCGGGGCGAAATTCCCCACCGGCGGTAAATCAACGAATGTTGAAAGCCCGCGAGCGCTTTGGGTGCAAACTCAAAGGTCAGCAGATCCGGTGTAATTCCGGGGCCGACGGTTAGAGTCCGGATGGGAGAGAGTAACGATCCAGTCGGGCATGGACCCGCTCACGTTATTTTTTTGCCGCTTAGACGGTACTCCTAAGACTGCCCTGATTCTGGTAACCATAATTTTAGTGAGGTTTTTTTACCATGAATCAGACGCTACTTTCCTCTTTTGGTACGCCTTTCGAACGTGTTGAACATGCGCTGTCTGCGCTGCGTGAAGGACGCGGTGTGATGGTGCTTGACGACGAAGACCGTGAAAACGAAGGCGATATGGTTTTCCCGGCAGAGACCATGACCGTTGAACAGATGGCGCTGACCATCCGTCACGGCAGCGGTATTGTTTGCCTGTGCATCACTGAAGACCGACGCAAACAGCTCGATCTGCCAATGATGGTGGAAAACAACACCAGCGCTTACGGTACCGGTTTTACCGTGACCATTGAAGCCGCTGAAGGTGTGACTACCGGCGTTTCGGCTGCTGACCGCGTGACGACGGTGCGTGCGGCAATTAAGGATGGCGCAAAACCTTCCGATCTGAACCGTCCGGGACACGTTTTCCCACTGCGCGCTCAGGCAGGCGGTGTGTTGACCCGCGGCGGTCACACTGAAGCCACCATCGATCTGATGACGCTGGCAGGATTTAAACCAGCCGGTGTGCTGTGCGAATTGACCAATGACGATGGCACCATGGCGCGCGCGCCGGAGTGCATCGCGTTTGCCGGTAAGCATAATATGGCTGTGGTCACTATCGAAGATTTAGTGGCTTACCGTCAGGCGCATGAGCGTAAAGCCAGCTAATTGCGCGTTACCACGCGTGTCGTGGTAGGAATAAAAAAACCGAAGTCAGTTTTCTGGCTTCGGTTTTTTGTTATCGTGGCCTGCTGATATTTAAAATATTCTGCCATTAAATGGCATTGCCGAAAGTGGAGTATTAATAATTCTGTTTATTGGCCGGGAAAGAGATGAATTATCAGCGAGTAGCGCGTTTATCACTTTTCTAAAGTGAGAAGAGGATATTTGCAGAATAATAAATATTATTTAGAAATAGTCTTGGTTTTACATTGTTTTATTTTTAATACACGTTTTGTCACTCCCTGCACAGTTGGGTTATATGATCGAAATCATATATTTGTTTCTGTGTTATGCCACTATAGGGGTAGGGATGAATAAGTTTGTGTGAAATTTTAACGTTAAATGTTTAATGATGTTAAATTTTAAGGGTAAAAGAATGTTTATTGCCTGGTATTGGATTGTATTAATCGCACTTGTTGCTGTCGGTTATTATTGCCATATGAAACGTTATTGCCGGGCGTTTCGGCAAGACAGAGATGCGCTGCTTGAGGCGCGTAACAAACTCTTTCGCCGTGCGAGCGAAGGTGATGGCTCGGTTCGCGAGCAGAAATAGTTCCTGCCGTATTGCCGTGGTTGAGGCGGATGCTCTGAATAACCGGTTAACATCCGCCATCTGTATTACCCAATCCCCATCGATTGCAGAATCACAAGACTTAGCCCCATCACCGACATTCCACACAACACGCCATAGCTGGGATTATTATTCGGGTCAATCTCTTTTGCCAACGGCATCAATTCATCAACGGAAAGCGCGACCATAATACCTGCGACTGCCGCCATTATCGCCGCCATTACTACCGGTGAAATCAGACTACCGAGAATTAACCACGCCAGTACGCCGCCCAGTATTTCCGCCATACCTGAAATTCCGGCCCAGAATATCGCGGTGCGTTTGGAGCCTGTTGCCGCATAGACCGGACCCGCCACCGCTAATCCTTCAGGAATATTGTGTAATGCGATGGCAAGGGCAATACCAAAACCCAGCTCAAGGTTGCTGCTGGCGGTAACGAAAGTCGCAATCCCTTCCGGGAAGTTGTGCAGGCTGATGCCGAGGGTTAATAAAATCGCGGTACGCCGGATGGAGCCGGGTAAAGGCTGCGTGGTTTTTTGTACCAGATCCTGGGGGTGAGCGTGCGGCAGGATACGGTCGAGGCCAAAATAGCCCAGCAAGCCCACGATAAACATTCCGTAACCCAATACCGGCGACATGCCGTCAGCGGCCAGCGCAGCGGGCAGCATCTCCATTAGGGATATCAGTAACATAATCCCGGCGGCGAAACCTAAAGAAAAGGCGAGAACGCGGTTAGAGGGCTTTTGCCCCAGCACGCCGAGAAATGCGCCGATAAACGTGGCGGCGCCTGCCAGTAAAGTCAGAAGTAAAGGTACTGACATCGACAAATCTAACTCCTTATCAATCTGCTGTCCGGGCCAGATCGTCAAAATAACTGATGATCTTCATCATGGTTATCTGAGTTCTTCATCAACCGAAAAAGCGTATTGTGATGGTATCAAAATGACTCCCTCAGTAAGGATATCATCATGTCTTCAACTCGTATGCCAGCATTGTTTTTGGGCCACGGTAGCCCGATGAATGTTCTGGAAGATAACGTTTATACCCGTGCCTGGCAGCTACTGGGGGAAACGTTGCCGCGTCCGAAAGCCATTGTGGTGGTATCGGCGCATTGGTTCACCCGTGGCACAGGCGTGACGGCGATGGAAGCGCCAAAAACGATCCACGATTTTGGCGGTTTTCCGCAGGCGTTGTATGACACGCATTACCCGGCCCCCGGTTCACCTGAACTGGCGCAGCATCTGGTGGATTTGCTTTCCCCTGTGCCCGTCACGTTAGATAGAGAAGCGTGGGGATTCGACCATGGCTCCTGGGGCGTACTGATCAAGATGTATCCGAATGCGGATATTCCGATGGTGCAGCTGAGTATCGACAGCACCAAACCCGCGGCCTGGCATTTTGAGATGGGCCGAAAGCTGGCGGCGCTGCGTGATGAAGGCATTATGCTGGTGGCCAGCGGCAACGTGGTACACAACCTGCGTACTGCGCGTTGGCACGGTGAGAACACGCCATACCCATGGGCGACCTCGTTCAATGATTATGTGAAGGCCAACCTGACGTGGCAGGGACCGGTTGAACAGCACCCGCTGGTGAACTATCTCGATCATGAAGGTGGCTCGTTGTCGAACCCCACGCCGGATCACTATCTGCCGCTGTTGTACGTTTTGGGCGCATGGGACGGTAAGGAACCGGTGACGATCCCGGTTGACGGTATTGAGATGGGCAGTTTGAGTATGCTGTCGGTGCAGGTAGGGTAATTAATGCCCGATGGCGCTGCGCTTATCGGGCCTACGGTTCATGCCGTAGGCCGGGCAAAGCGGAGTCGCCATCCGGCACAACGATTATTCGACAAAAATATGCGGATAGAAGCGGGAGAGATCCTGCGTGATCAACGCTCTGTCTTCACGAATGCCGATGCCCGCGGGTTGATCGTTAATCAGCCAACTGCCGATCAGCATATAGCTGTCGCCAAACTTCGGTAGCTGATGGAACTGCTGGACGATCATGCCTTCTTCGCCGTACGGCCCTTCCACGGCTTCGATCGTTTTTCCGTTCTCAATGATCGATACGTTAGCGCCTTCGCGCGAGAAGATCGGCTTGACGACGAATTTTTCCATCTGCGGATAGTCGTTTTCGGCGAAATACGCAGGCAGCAGGTTCGGATGATCCGGGAACATTTCCCACAACAGCGGTAGTAGCGCTTTGTTGGAAATGATGCTCTTCCAGGCCGGTTCCAGCCAGCGAACGCCCGCGTCTTCCAGCTTGGTGGAGAACATTTCACGCAGCATGAATTCCCACGGATACAGCTTGAACAGGTTAGCGATCACCTGATCCTGCATATCCGTGAACTGGCCTTTTTCACCCAGGCCAATATCTTCGACATAGAGGAATTCAGTGGCGATCTCAGCCTCGGCGGCGCAATCCTGCAGATACTGGATGGTTCCGCGATCTTCGACCGTATCACGACAGCAGGTCAGATGCAGCAGCTGAAAACCATACTGTTCACGCAGCTCGGTGAAACGCTCGATCAGCTTTTCCTGCAGACTGTTGAACTGATCGCTGCCTTCCGGCAGGTTGCCAGCATTGAGCTGATCTTCCAGCCAGATCCACTGGAAAAAAGCGGCTTCGTACAGTGACGTCGGCGTATCAGCGTTGTTTTCCAGCAGCTTGGGTTCACCCGTGCCGTCCCACGCCAGATCCAGACGCGAATAAAGCGACGGTTGCTGGGTCAACCAGGACTGGCGAACAAATCCCCAGGTATGCTTCGGAATGCGGAATTTGGTCATCAGCTCATCGCTGGCGATGACCTTTTCCACCACTTTGAGGCACATTTGATGCAGCTCTGCGGTGACCTCTTCCAGCTTTTCAACCTGAGCAAGCGTGAGCTTATAGTATGCGTCTTCACACCAGTACGGCTCGCCGTACATCGTGTGAAAGTTGAAACCGTATTCGGTAGCCTTATCGCGCCAGTCCGGGCGCTCAACAATACTGACTCTTTCCATGACCATCAGCCGCCCATTGAACGTGTAGTGGTGCCGCTGGCGCTACGCTGCATGGTGCTCTGTTTGGCCACTGACTCACCAAACCCGCCGCGGGTGACGGTCGTGGTGGTGGCTGGTTTCGGCGCCATAGCGGTTTTCGGTACGGTCATGGTGCGGCCCGGCGTCGCTGCGCCGTAGTTTTTACCGCTGGCGTCAGTGTACTTGCCGTATGCCGGGCTGGCCGGGTTTTTCGAACTGAACAGCGGCTGCTGCGCGCCCATGCCGCCGCCCATCAGTCGGCCCATCATGTAGCCTGCCATCAGCGGCATCCAGAAGCTGCCGCTGCTTTGATTCTGCGCCTGAGCCTGGCCTTCACCGGTCGGCGCCATCCCCGCCTGGGCTGGTGCCTGCTGGCACTGGCCTTCGCCGAATTCAGCGATACAGTCTTCGCGAGTGGCGTATTTTGGCGCGGTGCGTTCCGCTTCTTTCAGCGCATTGTTAAACGCGGTGGTACATTCGGCGCTTTTACCCGGATTCGCGGCCGAGCAGTCGTCCGCGTTTTGATAAAGCGAAACCGTTTCATCGCTCTTTTCACAGCCCGCGAGCATAAACACAGCGGTAACTGCCAGGGCGACAGGAGTCAGGTGGCGCGCGCTCCAGCTTTTGCGGAACGAGGCGTGGTGTATCGATTTTGTCCGTTTCATTTATGTCTTCCAGGACCCAGTGGTAAATACTGCTCAGAATAGAGGATGACTGGTCGAAATTGAAGCGGGAAGAGGCGAGAATGCGCAGGAAGGGGCGGATCTTTACGTTGTCTTACGTTCAGACGGGGCCGAAGCCCCGTCATCAGCATTAATTACGGAACGGGTTAGTACCGTTGCTGCTGGTTGTACGTGCAGCTGTCGGCTGCGCCGCCGGAGCCGGGCTGTTGGATGTATAACCATCCGCTGCGGCGTCTTGCTGCGCGTTTTGCGGTGCGATCGTATCCGGAGTAGTCGATACCGGTTTACCCAGCGTATTATTCAGGGCCACCAGATCCTGCTCGTTCAGCGTACCGAGCGCGGATTTGACGTTTAACTGATTGATAAGATAGGTATAACGCGCATTAGCCAGCTGCTGCTTGGCGTTGTACAGCGTGGTCGTGGCATCCAATACATCCACGATGGTACGTGTACCTACGGAATAACCGGCTTCCATCGCATCCAAAGAACTTTGTGCAGAAACAACCGCTTGTTTGTACGCGTTAATGCTACTGATGGAAGCATTAATGTTGTTAAACGAAGAACGAACGGTCTGCACCACGCTGCGGTGGGCGCTTTCCAGTTGTTCACTCGCGCCAACAAAGTTGTACTGCGCTTGTTTTACCTGCGAGTTAACCATTCCGCCCTGGTAGATAGGCAGCGAGAAGGTCAGACCGATTTTGTTCTGGCCCATGTTGCTGTCGTCATACTGGGCGTTATTGTTAGTTTTGGAACCGTTGTAAGAGGTGTCAGACACGCCGGTAGAGGCGGTTAAATCCAGCGTTGGCAGATGGCCGTCCTGCGCCTGGCGAATTTGCTCACGCGCCAGATCCTGGCTCAAACGCGCCTGCAATAAGGTCAGGTTACGGTTTTCCGCTTCTTTCAGCAGCGCATTCACCGCCTGCGGTTTGTTGGTTTTAAAGCCGTCAACGTTCAGCGAAGCCAGTTCCGGGTAGTAGTTACCGGTCACCTGACGCAGCTGTTCTACCGCGTTGTCCAGATTGTTGCGCGCGGTAACTTCGTTCGCCAGCACGGTATCGTATTGTGAACGGGCGTTCTGCACGTCAGTGATTGCGACCAGGCCGACGTTAAAACGTTGAGTGGTCTGATCTAACTGACGATACACCGCATCTTTCTGTGCCTGGGTGTAAGACAGCACGTCAATCGCGTTCAGTACGTTAAAATAGGCGGTAGCGGTGTTCAGGATCAGCGTTTGCTGATCGGTCTGATACGTCACGTCCTGGATGCCCGCTGATTTTTCTTGCAGCGTCAGGGCACGCCATTTTGACATATCGAAAATGGACTGCGTTAATTGCAGCGATGCGCTGGTGGCGTTGGAGTTAACGCCATTTGCATCACGGTAGCCATTGCTGTAGGTGTAATCTGCACCTAATCCCAGTTGCGGCAGTAATGGGCTACGCGCTTCGTTAATTTTTTCGAATGCAGCATCGCGATCGGCGGCGGATTTACGCAATTCCGGGTTGCTCAGGCGTGCTTGCTGATAAACCTGCATCAGGTTTTCTGCCTGGCTCAGAGTACTGAACCCCGACAGGCTCAGGCCGATAAGGATGGGGAGCAATTTCTTCATTTGCATTCCTTGTTGTGAAGCAGTATTTAGCGCTGATCAAATTGTAAAAATATTTGCTGATTCTAGCAGAATCCGCCACTGCAAAAAGTTGGCGTTACGTGCCATACGGCGTTAATTTGCATCAATTTAACACAAGGGCGTTGAAACATCAGTCAAACGACCTTGAAATTCACATTTTAAACACTATTGGTTTCAGGACAGCTCAATGCGTAAACCAGACAACTTGCCAATGACTTTCACTAAAAATGATGTAGAAATTATTGCACGAGAAACGCTATACCGCGGATTTTTTTCACTGGATCTTTATCGGTTCCGCCATCGCCTGTTCAACGGTGGGATGAGCGGCGAGGTAACGCGCGAAATTTTTGAGCGCGGACACGCGGCAGTCTTGCTACCCTTTGACCCGGAGCGGGACGAAGTTGTGCTGGTCGAGCAGATCCGTATCGCGGCGTTTGATACCAGCGCAAGCCCGTGGCTACTGGAAATGGTAGCCGGAATGATCGAAGAGGGCGAGAGCGTTGAGGATGTCGCGCGCCGTGAAGCAATGGAAGAGGCCGGGCTTAACGTTAAACGCGTAAAACCGGTGTTGAGTTATCTGGCAAGCCCGGGAGGCACCAGCGAACGCTCATCTATTATGGTGGGTGAAGTGGACGCCACGACCGCGAGCGGAATTCATGGTCTGGCTGATGAAAACGAAGATATTCGTGTTCATGTGGTGAGCCGGGAACAGGCTTATCAATGGGTAGAAGAGGGTTTAATCGACAACGCGGCTTCTGTCATCGCCTTGCAATGGTTACAGCTGCACTATCAAGAGTTAAAAACTGAGTGGAAAAAATGAAGCGTTACACGCCTGACTTCCCTGAAATGATGCGCCTGTGCGAAACCAATTATTCGCAATTGCGCCGCCTGTTGCCGCGTAACGACGCAGCCGGTGAAACAGTGAGCTATCAGGTGGCAAACGCACAATATCGGTTAACGATCGTTGAATCGACCCGATACACTACGCTTGTCGCGATCGAACAAACGGCGCCGGCTGTCACCTACTGGAGCCTGCCGTCGTTAACCGTGCGTCTGTATCATGATGCGAGGGTCGCTGAAGTGTGTTCAAGTCAGCAGATCTTTCGCTTCAAAGCGCGGTATGATTATCCAAATAAAAAGTTGCATCAACGCGACGAAAAGCATCAAATTAACCAGTTTCTGGCCGACTGGTTACGGTACTGTTTAGCACATGGAGCGATGGCGATTCCGGTTTATTAGCGTCGTGAAACCTAAGGACACCATTTGGAAAGCCTGTTAACCCTTCCTTTGGCTGGTGAGGCCAGAGTCAGGATCTTACAAATTACAGACACTCACCTGTTTGCCGAAAAGCATGAAACGCTGCTGGGTGTGAACACCTGGGACAGCTATCAATCCGTACTGGATGCAATACATGCTGAGTCGCCAGAGTACGATCTGATCGTCGCGACTGGCGATTTGGCGCAGGATCAATCCGCTGCGGCTTATCAGCATTTTGCTGAGGGCATCGCAAGTTTTCGTGCGCCCTGCGTTTGGCTACCGGGTAATCATGATTTTCAGCCGGCAATGTACAGCGCGCTGCAGGACGCGGGCATTTCCCCGGCTAAGCGTGTATTCATTGGCGAACAGTGGCAAATCCTGCTGCTGGACAGTCAGGTATTCGGCGTTCCCCACGGCGAGTTAAGCGAATTTCAGCTCGAATGGCTGGAGCGCAAACTTGCCGATGCGCCTGAACGCAATACGTTGCTGCTTCTGCATCATCATCCTCTGCCTGCGGGCTGCAGCTGGCTCGATCAGCACAGCCTGCGTAACGCCGCCGAGCTGGACAACGTGCTGGTGAACTATCCGCGCGTGAAGTATCTGCTGTGCGGGCATATACATCAGGAACTGGATCTGGACTGGAACGGTCGCCGCCTGCTGGCGACGCCGTCGACCTGCGTGCAGTTTAAGCCGCATTGCTCTAATTTCACGTTAGATACCATCAGCCCCGGCTGGCGTACGCTGGAGCTATTTGCTGACGGTACGTTGCAGACTCAGGTGTGTCGTCTGCAGGGTAATCGGTTCCACCCTGATACCGCTTCAGAAGGCTACTGATGTCTACGCTTCTTTATCTTCATGGATTTAACAGCTCTCCTCGTTCGGCGAAAGCGTGTCTGCTGAAAAGCTGGCTGGCGGAGAACCACCCGCACGTTGAGATGATCGTACCGCAGCTACCGCCATATCCGGCCCAGGCCGCAGAGATGCTGGAATCGATCGTTCTTGAGCATGGCGGAGAGTCGCTGGGGATTGTCGGTTCCTCGTTGGGCGGCTATTACGCCACCTGGCTGTCGCAATGTTTTATGCTGCCTGCGGTAGTAGTGAACCCGGCTGTCCGGCCTTATGAACTGCTGGTCGACTATCTCGGTCAAAACGAGAACCCCTACACGGGGCAGCAATATGTGCTAGAGTCACGCCATATTTACGATCTTAAAGTCATGCAGATTGACCCGCTGGAAGCGCCGGATTTAATCTGGCTGCTCCAACAAACGGGCGATGAAGTGTTGGACTACCGCCAGGCGGTGGCGTATTACGCCTCCTGCCGCCAGACAGTTACTGAGGGCGGAAACCACGCATTCACGGGCTTCGAAGATTATTTCAACCAGATTGTCGATTTCCTTGGACTGCACAGTTTCTGACGATCAATTCGAACTGCTTATTTAAACCATGACGCAAACTTATAACGCTGATGCCATTGAGGTACTCACTGGGCTTGAGCCGGTACGCCGTCGCCCGGGGATGTACACCGATACAACCCGTCCGAACCATCTTGGGCAGGAAGTGATTGATAACAGTGTGGATGAAGCACTGGCGGGCCACGCAAAACGCGTGGACGTAATCTTACATGCCGACCAATCTCTGGAAGTCATTGACGATGGTCGCGGCATGCCGGTAGACATTCACCCTGAAGAAGGTGTTCCGGCGGTTGAGCTGATCCTCTGTCGTCTGCACGCGGGCGGTAAGTTCTCCAACAAAAACTATCAGTTCTCTGGTGGTCTGCATGGGGTGGGTATCTCCGTGGTCAACGCCCTGTCGAAGCGTGTGGAAGTGAACGTGCGTCGCGACGGGCAGGTGTACAACATCGCGTTTGAGAACGGCGATAAGGTGCAGGATTTACAGGTTGTCGGTACCTGCGGTAAACGCAATACCGGGACCAGCGTGCACTTCTGGCCGGATGAAACCTTCTTCGACAGCCCACGCTTTTCCGTTTCGCGCTTAACGCACGTCCTGAAGGCCAAAGCGGTATTGTGTCCGGGCGTTGAGATCACCTTTAAGGATGAGGTCAACAACAGCGAACAGCGCTGGTGCTACCAGGATGGTCTGAACGACTATCTGAGCGAAGCGGTGAATGGCCTGCCGACGCTTCCTGAAAAACCGTTTATCGGTAATTTCAGCGGTGAGACGGAGACCGTGGACTGGGCGCTGCTCTGGCTGCCGGAAGGCGGCGAGCTGCTGACCGAAAGCTATGTAAACCTGATCCCAACCATGCAGGGCGGTACGCATGTTAACGGCCTGCGTCAGGGGCTGCTGGATGCGATGCGCGAGTTCTGCGAATACCGCAATATCCTGCCGCGCGGCGTGAAGCTGTCGGCGGAAGATATCTGGGATCGCTGCGCCTACGTGCTGTCGGTAAAAATGCAGGATCCGCAGTTTGCCGGGCAAACCAAAGAGCGTCTCTCCTCGCGTCAGTGCGCGGCTTTTGTCTCTGGCGTGGTGAAAGATGCTTTCAGCCTGTGGCTGAACCAGAACGTGCAGTCAGCCGAACTGCTGGCTGAGATGGCGATTTCCAGCGCCCAGCGTCGCCTGCGCGCGGCGAAAAAAGTGGTGCGTAAAAAGCTGACCAGCGGTCCGGCGCTGCCAGGGAAGCTGGCGGACTGTACCGCACAGGATCTCAATCGTACCGAACTGTTCCTTGTCGAAGGTGACTCTGCGGGCGGATCGGCCAAACAGGCGCGCGATCGTGAGTACCAGGCGATCATGCCGCTCAAAGGTAAGATCCTCAATACCTGGGAAGTCTCTTCCGATGAGGTGCTGGCCTCGCAGGAAGTTCACGATATTTCGGTGGCGATCGGTATCGATCCGGACAGCGACGATCTGAGCCAGCTGCGCTACGGCAAGATCTGTATCCTCGCGGATGCGGACTCCGACGGTCTGCACATCGCCACGCTGCTGTGCGCACTGTTTGTGAAGCACTTCCGCACGTTGGTGAAACACGGTCACGTGTACGTGGCGCTGCCGCCATTGTACCGTATCGACCTCGGCAAAGAGGTCTATTACGCGCTGACGGAAGAAGAGAAAGCGGGCGTGCTGGAGCAGTTAAAGCGTAAGAAAGGCAAGCCGAACGTGCAGCGCTTTAAAGGTCTGGGTGAAATGAACCCGATGCAGCTGCGCGAAACCACGCTGGATCCGAACACCCGCCGCCTGGTGCAGCTCATCATTGATGATGAAGACGATCAGCGCACCAACGCGGTGATGGATATGCTGCTGGCCAAGAAGCGTTCTGAAGATCGCCGCAACTGGCTGCAGGAAAAAGGCGACCTGGCGGATCTCGAAGGGTAAGCGTGATGTTGAATGCCGGATGGCGCTTCGCTTATCCGGCCTACATTCGCATTGTGCCCGTAGGCCTGATAAGACGCATCAGCGTCGCCATCAGGCGTTACAGCTTATGCCGCTTGCGATACTGCAGCGGCGTCTCGCCAATGCCTTTGCCGAAGGCGCTGATAAAATACGTTACCTCTGAAAACCCCACCTTTTGAGCAACCTCCCGCACGCTGATTTCACTGTGCAACAGCGCTTCACAGGCTTTACGCAGCCGCAGAGTATTGAGATAGTCGAGAATGCTCTCGCCCGTTTCCATCTGGAAGCGGCGGGAAACATAGCTTTTTGATTTGCCCAGCTCCTGCGCCAGCGCCGCCAGACTAAATTTGTGGGTGTAATGCTCATCCAGCCAGAACATCACCTGACTGGCAATTCCGCTGTTAATTTCCGGCATATTGCCATTATCTTCGGGTAACAGGCTGAATAAATTGACTAGCAGGCAGGCAACCTGCTCTGTGTTCAGCGGTTTCTGCGCGGCCATTTTTTCATAACGGCTGAAAAGAAAATCAACATGAGCATGAATATCCGCCGCATCGACGACCCATGCTGCGCTGCCGCGTGCGCTCAGATTCTGCAGATGCTGCTGAGTGTGCGGAAAGTCGCGTAGCACCTTCAGCACCGCATGTTGATCGAGATGAATAATGGTACGCCGATAACCATCCCGCGCCTGCTCATCAACCCATATTTTGTGTAGGGTAAACGGCGGGAAAAAGAACATCCGTCCCGGTCGCATGGTGAACTGCTTATGGTCAACCGTGACCACGCCAAAGCCTTCTTCTACATACAGCACTTCCAGACACTGATGCCAGTGGTGGTAACGCACCGTATTGGCGAATAAACGGCTGAACGACGCAATCGCATCGTTAAGGGCGATCAGCTCCAGATGTTCTTGCGGTGAGGATAAGGTCATAGTGCAATAAATTTAAATTTTTGCCGCCGAATAGTAATTTATAAACCCTATTTTTAAATTTCCTCAATCACCGTTTTACTTTAATGCCAGTGGTGTGATTGACGTAACATTTCTGCCGCTCTGCGATTCACTATTCTTTAGCCAGTTAATTCAGAGGGGCGGAGTATGTGGTCAGCAACTGAAGAAAAATCAAATCCATTGTCATCACGCGAAGACGTAACGTGCGCTGTTAACGCCATTTTGCGTGCGCTGGATCCGCAGTTTCCGGCGGGACAAGCTCAGTTTTCTCTTGGCAATACCTGTGCTCACTACAGTGTGGATATTGCCTGTATGGAAGGACTTTCCCGGGCGCTGTGGGGGCTGTTTCCGCTGATGGCAGGCGGGGCTGATACGCCGTATGCCGAAAAATACATTCAGGCGATAAAACTTGGCACCGACCCGCAAAGTCCGCACTACTGGGGTGATACCGGCCCATACGATCAGCGTCTGGTTGAGATGGCGGCATATGGTCTGGGTCTGGCATTGTTACAGACGCAACTGACGGACTGCTTCTCCCTGCGTGAACGTGAAAATTTGCATCGCTGGTTGAATCAGATAACCGACGCGCAAATGCCGGACAGCAACTGGAACTACTTTGCGATTATCGTTCAGCTTGGCTTCAAGCGGGCGGGTCTGCCTTATGACCAGGCTGCTATCGATCGCCGTTTTGAGCTGATGGAAGCCTACTATCTCGGCGATGGCTGGTATTCCGATGGTCCCGGGCGTCCGAAAGATTACTACATCTCAATGGCCTTCCACTTTTATGGCCTGTTGTATGCCACACTTAGCCCCGATGACGCCGAGCGTGCCGCCACGCTGCGTGAGCGCTCGCGCCTGTTTGCCGAAGATTTCATTTATCTGTCCGCAGCTGACGGCGCATCGGTGCCGTTTGGCCGCAGCCTGACCTACCGCTTTGCCATGGTTGCGTTCTGGAGCGCGGTGGCGTTTGCCGAACTGGACGTCTTTTCGCCTGGCGTCATTAAAGGCGTGATCCTGCGCCACCTGCGTTGGTGGCAGAAGCAGCCGATTTTCGATCGCGATGGCATTCTGACGCTGGGGTTTGCCTACCCGAACCTGGCGATGTGCGAAGATTACAACTCGCCGGGATCGCCCTACTGGGCATTGAAGGTCTTTTTGATCCTCGCTCTGCCAGAGACGCATCCCTTCTGGCAGGCAAAAGAGCAGGCCTTACCCGTACCTGGCGAAAAACGGGTGATTACGCATGCCGCGCAGATTATGCAGCACAGTGAGCATTCTGAACATGTCACGATGCTGACCTCAGGCCAGCTTGAACTGAACAACTACGTCAATACCGAAGCCAAATACACCAAATTTGCTTACTCCAGCCGCTTCGGCTTCACCATTGAGCGTGGCCGTTACGGCATCAAACATGCAGCCTGTGACTCTATGCTGCTGTTGGCGGACGGCGATGGCTACTATCGTGGCCGTCGTCAGTGCGATGACGTTCGGGTTGATGAGAATTTTATCTGGTCCCGTTGGTCTCCCTGGCATGACGTCACCCTTGAGACCTGGCTGGTCCCGTTTGGTGAATGGCATCTTCGTTTGCACCATATTCACAGCGCGCGAACCCTGCAAACGGTGGAAGGGGGATTTGCGGTGATGAAAGCCGATCCTCAGCTACGCGAGCGCGGCTGTCTCCTTGCGGCACGTAATGGAACCAGCGTTATCGTTGATCTGTCACCGTCCATAGTTCGTCAGCCAGACAGCGTGGTCACACCGCCAAACAGCAGCATCATGTTCCCTGAATGCGCCTCGATCCCTGTGCTTACCGCCGAAATCCCGCAGGGTGAAAGCTGGCTTTGCTGCGCCGTGAGCGCCAGTGGACAGCAAAGGCAGTACGCCTCCGTTCCGCTGCTTTCTATCAACAATAGCCAGGTTGTTATTCAGCAGCCTGAAAGTGCACGCCAGTTGTCGTTCTTTTTATAGCGAGGATGGTATGAAAAATAGTTCAACGGGAAATCGGACTGAATATTATAAAATAAGTAGTTTTATATTCCTCTATTTCTTTACGTGGTCTGCAAGTATTGGTCTGCTGGCTATCTGGTTAGGGCAAAAAGCGCAATTGAGCGGTACGGTGATCGGCACCGTATTTGCCGTGAATGGTATTTTTTCGGTTATTCTGAAACCTGTTTATGGCTATATTCTCGATAAAATAGGGATGAGTAAATATCTGCTCTATTTTGTCGTGGTGATGTCGGCATTAATGGCACCCTTTTTTATTTATGTCTATCAGCCATTATTACTCTCCAATACAATGCTGGGCATTATCATTGGCGCGATTTACTTAAGCTTTGCGTGGTATGCCGGGGTGGCTGCCTGTGAATCGTATTCCGATCGCTACAGTCGCCTGAACGGCATGGAGTTTGGGCAAATCCGCATGTGGGGGTCACTTGGCTGGGCGGTGGCGTCGTCGTTCTCTGGCCTGTTGTTTAACCTCTCTCCGGCCTATAACTTTATGCTCGGCAGCGTGGCGTCGGTGGTGATGCTGGTCGTTCTGCTGACTCTGAAAGTCAATGTCAATGCGGCCAACGCCTCGGAGGTGTTAACCAAAGAGAAAATTGCCCCGGCGGATGTTTACGCCCTGCTGCGAAATCGCAAATTCTGGGCTTTCTGCCTGTACGTTGCGGGCGTGGCGTGGATGATGTTCATCGCGGAGCAGCAGTTCTCCCGCTACTTCGTCACTTTCTTCTCGGATGTGCATGAAGGGAACGCCGTGTTTGGCTATCTGGGGACCGTGCAGTCTGGAATGGAATTTGTCATGTACATGGTCATTCCGTTATTTGTCAATTACGTTGGCGCAAAGCGTGGCCTGCTGATTGTTGGGGCGCTGGTGGGCGCACGGTTGGTTATCTCCGGCCTGTGCGACTCTCACCTGCTCATTTCTGTGCTGAAACCGCTATACGGTCTGGAGATCTGTTTATTGCTGGTTTCCGTCTTTAAATATATTGCCGAGCATTTTGATAAACGGGTAAATGCGACCATGTATTTACTGGGTTATCAGGCCATGCTGTATGTCGGTAACGTGGTGGTTTCATCACCCGCCGGATTACTGTATGACCGGATCGGTTTTGAGAAGACCTATATCATTATGGGCATTGTGGCGCTGATCTTTACATTGATATCGGCATTTACTTTATCAGCCTGTCAGAGTAAACGTCGCAATAATATTGCTCTCGATATTGCTGAAAATAATCCTGCAAAATAATTTACGTAATAAGGAACCGAAATATGTTAAATCATATCGTTGAGGAATCGTTGCGCGCATTTCCTGGCAGCCCGGTAAATCCCGGCAGTTTTCAGGATCAAATGAGTAGCGCCCGAAAACATGTCCTCGAATTGATTAGCCGTCATTTAACGGAATTCGGTGAACAATTTCCTGCCGAAACCTGTGTGCAAGGTTTTTACCCGCTGACAGAGAATGTGGAATGGACGACCAGCTTCTGGACCGGGCAGTTATGGCTGGCGTGGGAAATGAGTGGTGAGAGCAAATTTCGTGAGATGGCGGAGAAACATGTGCGTTCGTTTGGCCTGCGTATTGCCGGACGCCACGATACCAACACCCACGACCTCGGATTTCTCTACACGCTTTCCTGTGTGGCGGCCTGGCGATTGACGGGCAATCGCGATGCGCGAGGGTTTTCCCTGATGGCGGCAGAAGCGCTGTTGGAGCGTTTTCATGAAAAGGCGCAGATCATCCAGGCGTGGGGCGATCTCCGCGATCCCGAACAGGCCGGACGGATGATCATCGACTGCAATATGAATCTGCCGCTGCTGTACTGGGCAAGCGAGCAAACGGGCGATCCGCGTTTTGCGCTTGCCGCCAAAGCGCACGTTGCGCAGGCGGCAAAATATCTGATCCGCCAGGATGCGTCGACCTTCCACACCTACTATATGGACGTGCAAACCGGCGCGCCGCGTTACGGTAATACGCAGCAAGGCTATGCCGATGATTCTTGCTGGTCGCGTGGGCAGGCATGGGGAATTTATGGTTTCCTGCTGAGCTATATCTACACCGGCGATACCCGGATGGTGCAATTGTCGAAAAAGCTGGCCAACTACTTTCTTAATCGCCTGCCGGAAGATGCCGTTTGCCATTGGGATCTGGCATTAGTTGGAACCGATGCGCTGCGTGATTCGTCTTCGGCGGCGATTGCTGTCTGCGGTCTGCTGGAGCTGATTAAACACCTGCCGGTGACCGATCCGGATCGCGAGCGTTATCAGCAGTGGGCGATGGGGATCATGTCTTCGCTGACCAGGCATTATCTGATGGGTAAAGATGAGCAGGGGAACGGGCTACTGAAGCACTCGGTGTATCACCTGTCGAGCAACAAAGGGGTCGATGAGTGTGCAAGCTGGGGGGATTATTTCTACGTTGAAGCGTTAATGCGCTTCACTCAGAGCTGGAAGCTGTACTGGTAAGGAGTGCCTGGTTACCGGGCCTGGGGATTGAAATATAAGCCGGATACGTCTGCTTGTGGCGTTATCCGGCAAATGGACAATCTTAAATACCCGACTCCAGAATACGAATATTCATCTCCAGCACATCGCCTTTGACGGCTTCGCTGTAGGCTTTCATATGCGGGGTCTGCAAATGCGCTTCAAGATGCGCGATGCTTTCCCACTGTTCAATCATCACGATTGAATCCGGGGCTGTAGTCTGAAAACTCACGCCAGCGGCATGATCCACCATCGGCGCATAGCCGTGGCAGCCTTCTTCCTGCAAAACGGTTGGAACGATTTTAGCGAACTGATCCAGTACCGCCTGGCGGTGATGTTGACCTGGACGTGTACGGATTTCTGCAATAACGGTAAGCATGATTAACTCCTTCTAATTCCAGGTTACCAGTTAACCAAAAATTTCGTTCAGATGCTTGCGATATTCTGCGATATAGCGCGGGACATCCGGCATTTTAATCACGTCATTGGTGATAAAGGTCGGCAGCGCTTCCATTCCCAGGAACTGGTTTGCTTTATGGAACGGGAGATAAACGCCATCAACCCCAACGCCATGGAAGAACTGATCTTTTTCCGTGAAGGCTTCCATCGGTGCGTTCCAGGTCAGCGACAGCATATATTTCTTGCCCTGAATCAGCCCGCCGGAACCGTATTTTTTTGACGCATCAGAGCGGGTACGGCCATCGCTGGCGTACAGCGTACCGTGCCCGGCAGTGAACACGTCATCAATGTATTTCTTCACCGTCCACGGCGCGCCCATCCACCAACCCGGCATTTGCCAGATAACGGCGTCGGCCCAGACGAAATTCTGCACTTCTGCTTGCACGTCATAATCGCTGTCAGCGCGTACGACTCTGACATCATGCCCGAGGTCGCGCAGGATACCGTCCGCGACCTCGGTCAGGGTGTCATTCAATTGGCCATTAGAGTGACCAAATTTTTTCGCACCGTTGATAATCAGGATATTGCTCATTTTGTGTCCTTAAAGAATAACGTTTGAGGACGATTTTACGCTGATGATCGGTACGGTGAAATTAGCAAAATGTGCAAAGTCTTTTGCTGACTGCGCAACAATAACGCCGTTACCAACCGATCTTCGCTTCAAACCCTCCTTCCGGAGCATTTCCAAACGAGGCCGACATTCTGTGTAAGGTCGCAATTCGACGCACAATTGACAGGCCCAGACCGCTGCCGGTCACGCTTTGTCCCGGCGGGCGATAAAAGCGTTCTCCGATGTGCGTCAGGACTTCCGGCGCAATGCCTGGGCCATTATCTTTAACGCTAAAATTACGGGCGTTGAGCGTTACTTCCACAATGCTTCCCCGGGGGCTATAGCGAATCGCATTATCCAGCAGATTTCGCACCATCAGGCTGAGTAACAGCGGCTGTCCGGTACACGTGATGCCGTGCGCGTTAATTTGCAAACGTACGTCAATGTGCGCCTGCTGGGCCGAATGGTAGATATCCATCACCGAGGATTGCAGTAGCTCCTCCAGCGAGATTTTCGCCACATCCTGAAGGTTGTCGAGGGAATCAAGGCGCGAAAGCGTCAGTAACTGATCGACCAGACGCGTGGCGCGATCGATCCCGGCCTGCATCTGCATTAAGGCTTTTTGCCTTGCCTGCGGGTCATCGTCCGACAGTTGCGCCACTTCGGTTTGCACTTTCAGCGCCGTCAATGGACTACGCAGCTCGTGGGCGGCATCTGAAGTAAAGCGCCGTTCACGTACCATGGTGGTATGAATACGGGTGAAAAGTTGGTTGAGTGATTCAACCAACGGGCGGACTTCGCCAGGAATGCCTTTCAAACTGAGCGGTTCTTCTGATTCCGGGTCGCGTAAACGCAGGGCCTGCGCCAGTTTTTTCAGCGGCTTAAGTTCAAGACTTAACAAAACTATCAGGATCAACAGCATCAGCGGCAACGCGACTAACCAGGGAACCAACTGCGCTGTCACAATCGCCAAAGCCATATCTTCGCGGTATTCCCATTCCTGACCAACAACGATTCGATACTTTTTATCCGCGGAAGTTAGCCAGACAAAACGCCATTTATCGTTGTCACCATTCAGATACCCATCGTCAAAACCTTCCCGGCGATAGCTATAGGGAATGTACTGACCATTGTCGCCATCGTGAAGAACCATTTTTCCTTCTGGCGTGTAGGCCGCAAAGGTCAGTACATCGTCATCAATGTGACCATGTTTGAATTTTTTCGGGGTATGCGCGATGCGTTCAGACGCTTTGAGTTCATCAAGATCCAGCGTGACAAGACGCTTGGCGAACAGCATTTGCTGCGTGTCGAACATCTCATTCACGTTATCGGTGGTTTGCTTCCAGGCGACAAAGCTGGAAATCAGCCAGGTCACTAAAACCAAAATCATGAAGATAAGCGTTAGCCTGATGCGCAGGCTGAGGCGTTGTGCGAGTTTCATGCGTCACCCAGGGTGTAGCCTATGCCATGCACGGTACGGATAAAGTCGCTGCCGAGCTTACGGCGTAAGTGATGGACGTGTACTTCAACCGCATTGCTGGAGACGTTTTCGTCCCAGGTATACAGTTTTTCCTCGATCAGTTTGCGGGGCAGGACGCGGCCCTTGTTGCGCATAAGCAGCTCCAGCAGCGCAAACTCTTTGGGCTTAAGAGACAACGGTTCGCCCGCCGCCGTGGCGACCAGCGCGCCGGGATCGAGCGTCACCTCGCCATGGCGCAATGTATTGCTGGCCTGGCCGCTGGCACGGCGCACCAGCGCCTCCAGCCTGGCGGCAACTTCGATCAGCGCGAAGGGTTTGCACAGATAGTCATCCGCGCCCAGACGTAAGCCTTCAACGCGTTCCGCCAGCGCGTCGCGGGCGGTCAGAATCAGCACCGGTTCCTGCTTACCGTTGGCTCGCCATTCGCGCAGGATGTCCCGCCCGTCTATGCCTGGCAGCGTCAGGTCGAGGATCACCGCATCGTAAGGGGCGCTGTAGAGCGCTTCTTTCCCCTGACGGCCTTCGGTAAACCAGTCGATGCTAAAACCCATTTTACTCAGACCTGTTTTAAGGCCATCGCCAATCAACGTATCATCTTCAACCAGTAAAATGCGCATATATTCTTCCCTGCGATAACTCTCTTTGTCGCCAGTAAACCTTGTAGCCGCCGCGTCTGTACAGCAAAAAAGAATCTTTTTTTTCCTTAAGAACTTGTTAAGGATTAACTTATTTAATAGTCGTAAACCAACATGAAAGGGAGACATGACGATGAAAAAATTAGCTGCAATAGTTGCCGTAATGGCACTGTGTTCCGCACCTGTTCTGGCAGCGCAGCAGGGCGGCTTCTCTGGACCTACGACGACGACCCAAAGCCAAAGCGGTGGATTTGTCGGCCCGAACGGTAGCAGTACGACGGTAGCTAGCGCTAAATCACTGCGTGATGATACCTGGGTAACGCTGCGCGGAAACATCGTTGAGCGTATTTCCGACGATCTGTATGTGTTCAAAGATGCGACCGGCACGGTGAATGTGGATATTGATCATAAGCGCTGGAACGGCGTAACCGTAACGCCGCAGGATGTGGTTGAGATCCAGGGCGAAGTGGATAAAGACTGGAACTCCGTTGAAATCGACGTGAAACAGATTAGCAAAGTTGCTAAATAATCCCCATCCGGGCCGCATTCGCGGCCCTTTTCTTTGTGACTCAACACGCCAGATAGGGTAGTATCTGCGGCAATATTGCCCTTCAGTAGAGGGGTACAAAGTTGAGGAACCACGATTAATGAGCGATATGGCAGAGCGCCTGGCGCTGCATGAATTCACGGAAAACGCCTATCTGAACTACTCCATGTACGTCATCATGGACAGGGCGTTGCCCTTTATTGGCGATGGTTTGAAACCCGTTCAGCGTCGCATCGTGTATGCGATGTCCGAACTGGGGCTGAATGCCAGCGCCAAATTTAAAAAATCCGCCCGTACCGTCGGTGACGTGCTGGGTAAATACCACCCACACGGCGACAGCGCTTGTTATGAAGCGATGGTGCTGATGGCGCAGCCGTTTTCTTACCGTTATCCGCTGGTTGACGGGCAGGGAAACTGGGGGGCGCCGGACGATCCGAAATCCTTCGCGGCGATGCGTTATACCGAATCTCGCCTGTCTAAATATGCGGAAGTCCTGCTGGGGGAACTCGGTCAGGGAACGTCAGACTGGGTGCCAAACTTCGACGGCACCATGCAGGAGCCGAAGATGCTGCCTGCGCGTCTGCCGAATATTCTGCTGAACGGTACGACCGGTATTGCCGTTGGTATGGCGACGGACATTCCGCCGCACAACCTGCGTGAAGTCGCCAAAGCGGCGATTACCCTGATTGAGCAGCCGAAAACAACGCTCGATCAGCTCCTGGATATCGTGCAGGGACCGGATTACCCGACTGAAGCTGAAATTATTACCTCGCGTGCGGAGATTCGTAAGATTTACGAAAACGGACGCGGCTCCGTGCGCATGCGTGCGGTATGGACGAAAGAAGACGGCGCGGTGGTGATTTCCGCGCTGCCGCATCAGGTTTCCGGGGCAAAAGTGCTGGAGCAGATCGCTGCGCAAATGCGCAATAAAAAGCTGCCGATGGTAGACGACCTGCGCGACGAATCAGATCACGAAAACCCGACCCGTCTGGTGATTGTCCCGCGCTCCAATCGCGTGGATATGGAGCAGGTGATGAATCACCTGTTTGCCACCACCGATCTGGAAAAAAGCTACCGCATCAACCTGAACATGATCGGCCTCGACGGTCGCCCGGCGGTGAAAAACCTGCTGGAGATCCTCACCGAATGGCTGGCGTTCCGCCGTGATACCGTGCGCCGTCGCCTGAACTATCGTCTGGAAAAAGTGCTTAAGCGCCTGCATATCCTTGAAGGTTTGCTGGTGGCGTTCCTCAACATTGACGAAGTGATCGAAATTATTCGTCATGAAGATGAACCTAAGCCTGAGCTGATGTCACGGTTTGGCATTTCTGAAACCCAGGCCGAAGCCATCCTTGAGCTGAAGTTGCGCCACCTTGCCAAACTCGAAGAGATGAAAATCCGCGGTGAGCAGGATGAACTGGCGAAAGAGCGCGATCAGCTGCAGGCCATTCTCGCTTCCGAGCGTAAAATGAATAACCTGCTGAAGAAAGAGCTGCAGGCTGATGCCGAGGCCTATGGCGACGATCGCCGTTCTCCGCTGCAGGAGCGTGAAGAAGCGAAGGCGATGAGCGAGCACGACATGCTGCCGTCAGAGCCGGTAACCATTGTGCTGTCCCAGAGTGGCTGGGTGCGTAGCGCGAAAGGCCACGACATCGACGCGCCGGGATTAAGCTATAAAGCGGGCGACAGCTTTAAGTCTGCAGTGAAGGGCAAGAGCAACCAGCCGGTGGTGTTCGTGGACTCGACCGGTCGCAGCTACGCTATCGACCCGATTACGCTGCCGTCGGCACGCGGTCAGGGTGAACCGCTGACCGGTAAGCTCACGCTGCCGCCGGGCGCGACGGTTGAGCATATGCTGATGGAAAACGACGATCGGAAACTGCTGATGGCATCCGATGCGGGCTACGGTTTTGTCTGCACCTTCAATGACCTGGTTGCGCGTAACCGTGCGGGTAAGGCATTGATTACCCTGCCAGAAAATGCACACGTCATGCCGCCAGTGGTGATTGAAGATGAAACCGATATGCTGCTGGCGATAACGACGGCTGGCCGCATGTTGATGTTCCCGGTAAGCGATTTGCCGCAGTTGTCGAAAGGCAAAGGGAACAAGATTATCAATATTCCTTCAGCGGAAGCGGCGAAAGGCGAAGATAGCCTGGCGCTGCTCTATGTGCTGCCGCCACAGAGCACGCTGACTATCCACGTCGGTAAGCGCAAAATTAAACTGCGTCCTGAAGAGTTGCAGAAAGTCACCGGCGAGCGTGGCCGCCGCGGTACGCTAATGCGTGGTTTGCAGCGTATCGATCGCATTGAAATTGACTCGCCTCGACGCGCCAGTCACGGCGACAGCGAAGAATAACGCTACCGTCCGGCTCTCCCTGTTTTAGCCCAGGGAGAGCCAACATTAAAAATTCCCGTGAAACCGTTGTTTATTCGTGCGTTGCGATTAACAATACGCTTTTCCAGAGAGCCGCCCTTAACAAAGCCCTAACCTGATACCGTGTGATGAATCAGGTGACGTAAAATGCGAGGCTCTTAGGCCTTAGAGGTTGTTATGCTATATATTTTTCGTTTAATCATTACTGTTATTTACTGCATTTTGGTCTGTATTTTCGGTTGTATATACTGTCTGTTCAGCCCAAGAAATCCAAAACACGTCGCAACGTTCGGTCATATGTTTGGCCGCCTGGCTCCCCTTTATGGCCTGAAGGTCGAGTGCCGCATGCCCGCTGACGCGCAGAACTATGGTAATGCTATCTATATTTGTAACCATCAGAACAACTATGACATGGTTACCGCTTCGAATATCGTTCAACCGCCGACGGTAACGGTGGGTAAAAAAAGCCTGCTGTGGATCCCGTTCTTCGGGCAGCTGTACTGGTTAACCGGCAACCTGCTGATTGACAGAAACAACCGTGCTAAAGCGCACAGCACCATTGCAGCCGTGGTGAACCATTTCAAAAAACGTCGTATTTCTATCTGGATGTTCCCGGAAGGGACGCGCAGCCGCGGTCGCGGTCTGCTGCCGTTTAAAACCGGCGCGTTTCATGCGGCGATTGCGGCGGGCGTCCCGGTTATTCCGGTATGCGTTTCAACAACTTCAAACAAGATAAAACTCAACCGGCTCAATAACGGTTTGGCGATTGTAGAGATGTTGCCGCCGGTGGATATTAGCCATTTTGGTAAAGATCAGGTTCGTGAACTGGCAGCGCATTGCCGCACGCTGATGGAACAAAAAATCGCAGAACTCGATAAAGAAGTTGCAGAGCGGGAAGCCGCCGGTAAGGTTTAATCCGCGCAATTCGGGTTTTTTACAGGAAAAGATTTCCTGCGTGTTAATCGCCAGTTTTTCATGGAGTTTATATGTCATTCAGTCGGCGTCAGTTCATTCAGGCATCGGGGATCGCACTGTGTGCAGGTGCTGTTCCGCTGAAGGCTAATGCTGCCGGTCAGCAACAACCGTTACCTGTGCCTCCACTGCTGGAGTCTCGTCGGGGGCAGCCGTTATTTATGACGCTGCAACGCGCGCATTGGTCCTTTACCCAAGGCACACGCGCACCTGTCTGGGGGATTAACGGCCGCTACCTGGGACCGACAATCCGCGTCTGGAAAGGGGATGACGTCAAGCTTATCTATAGCAACCGTCTGACAGAAAATGTCTCGATGACCGTCGCCGGATTACAGGTGCCAGGCCCGCTGATGGGTGGCCCGGCGCGCATGATGTCTCCTAACGCGGACTGGGCGCCAGTGCTGCCGATCCGCCAGAATGCCGCCACGTTGTGGTATCACGCCAATACGCCAAATCGTACTGCCCAGCAGGTCTATAACGGTCTTGCCGGGATGTGGCTGGTTGAAGATGAGGTCAGTAAATCCCTGTCTATTCCCAACCACTACGGCGTGGATGATTTTCCGATCATTATCCAGGACAAGCGTCTGGACAACTTTGGTACGCCGGAATACAGCGAACCCGGTAGCGGCGGTTTTGTTGGGGATACGCTGCTGGTCAACGGGGCGCAAAGCCCGTATGTCGAAGTCTCCCGCGGCTGGGTACGCTTGCGCTTGCTGAACGCGTCAAACTCGCGTCGTTACCAGCTGCAAATGAGCGATGGCCGTGCGCTGCATGTGATTTCCAGCGATCAGGGCTTTTTACCTGCGCCTGTTTCATTGAAGCAGCTGTCGCTGGCGCCAGGCGAACGTCGAGAGATCCTGGTGGATATGACTAACGGTAATGAGGTCTCTATCACCTGTGGTGAGGCGGCCAGCATTGTCGACAGGATCCGCGGATTCTTTGAGCCTTCCAGTATTCTTATCTCCACGCTGGTGCTGACGCTGCGTCCAACCGGCCTCCTGCCGCTGGTGACTGACAGCCTGCCAATGCGCCTGCTGCCAACGGAAATCCTCAGCGGTTCGCCGATTCGCAGCCGTGATATCAGCCTGGATGACGATCCTGGTATCAACGGTCAGCTGTGGGACGTCAACCGCATGGATATTACCGCGCAGCAGGGTACCTGGGAGCGCTGGATGGTGCGGGCGGATATGCCGCAGTCTTTCCATATTGAGGGCGTCTCGTTCCTGATCCGCAATGTGAATGGCGCGATGCCGTTCCCGGAAGACCGTGGCTGGAAAGATACCGTCTGGGTAGATGGTCAGGTTGAGCTACTGGTGTATTACGGGCAGCCTTCCTGGGCGCATTTCCCGTTCTACTTTAACAGCCAGACGCTGGAAATGGCGGACCGTGGTTCAATCGGTCAGATATTGGTGAACCCGGCGCCGTAACGCGTATTCCCGTGCCGGATGACGGTTGCGTCCGATCCGGCACGGACAAGGTGAGAGCAGCAGCGCTGGCCAGCGCAGCGCCTTTAGAGATGAAATTTAACATCTTCACAATACTCCTTCATTTCCCCCGTTGATCCAGCGTATAATCCCCGGCCTTTGATTATTTTTTTACCATTTTTGGAAGCACTATGAGCGCAATATCCCTGATCCAACCGGACAGAGACCTTTTCTCCTGGCCGCAGTACTGGGCCGCCTGTTTTGGCCCGGCGCCGTTTTTGCCGATGTCACGCGACGAAATGGACCAACTTGGCTGGGATAGCTGCGACATCATTCTGGTTACCGGCGATGCCTATGTCGATCATCCCAGCTTTGGTATGGCGATCTGCGGCCGTATGCTGGAAGCGCAGGGGTTCCGCGTGGGGATCATCGCCCAACCGGACTGGAACAGCAAAGACGACTTTATGCGTCTGGGCAAACCGAATCTGTTCTTCGGCGTCACCGCAGGCAACATGGACTCGATGATCAACCGTTATACCGCCGATCGCCGACTGCGCCATGACGACGCCTACACGCCGGACAACGTGGCGGGCAAACGTCCGGACCGCGCCACGCTGGTCTATACCCAGCGCTGTAAAGAAGCATGGAAAGATGTGCCGGTGATTCTCGGCGGCATTGAGGCCAGCCTGCGCCGCACCGCGCATTACGACTACTGGTCTGATACCGTTCGCCGTTCAGTGCTGGTGGATGCAAAAGCCGATATGCTGATGTTCGGCAACGGCGAACGTCCGCTGGTGGAAGTGGCGCACCGTCTGGCGATGGGGGAGACTATCGATCAGATCCGCGACGTGCGTAATACCGCGATTATGGTTAAAGAAGCGCTGCCGGGCTGGAGCGGGGTAGATTCCACGCGTCTTGACACGCCGGGCAAAATTGATCCGATCCCGCATCCGTATGGTGAAGATCTGCCGTGTGCCGACAACAAACCGGTCGCCCCGAAAAAGCAGGAAGCAAAAGCGGTAACCGTACAGCCGCCGCGCCCGAAACCGTGGGAAAAAACCTACGTGCTGCTGCCGTCCTTCGAAAAAGTGAAGGGTGATAAAGTGCTGTATGCACATGCGTCGCGCATCCTGCACCATGAAACTAACCCAGGCTGCGCGCGTGCGCTGATGCAAAAACATGGCGATCGCTACATCTGGATCAACCCGCCAGCCATTCCGCTCTCTACCGAAGAGATGGACAGCGTTTTTGCGCTGCCGTATAAGCGCGTGCCGCACCCGGCGTATGGCAACAGCCGCATTCCGGCCTATGAGATGATCCGTTTCTCGATCAACATCATGCGCGGCTGCTTTGGCGGCTGCTCGTTCTGTTCGATAACAGAGCACGAAGGCCGCATCATCCAGAGCCGCTCGGAAGATTCGATCATCAATGAAATCGAAGCCATTCGCGACACCGTTCCGGGCTTTACCGGCGTGATTTCCGATCTCGGCGGCCCAACGGCGAACATGTATATGCTGCGCTGTAAGTCACCGCGCGCGGAGCAGACCTGCCGTCGTCTGTCCTGCGTTTACCCGGATATCTGTCCGCATATGGATACCAACCACGAACCGACGATCAACCTTTATCGCCGCGCGCGTGATTTGAAAGGCATTAAAAAGATCCTCATCGCTTCGGGCGTGCGCTATGACATCGCGGTGGAAGATCCGCGCTACATCAAAGAGCTGGCGACCCACCACGTGGGCGGCTATCTGAAGATTGCGCCTGAGCATACCGAAGAAGGCCCGCTGTCGAAGATGATGAAGCCGGGGATGGGCAGCTACGATCGCTTCAAGGAACTGTTCGATACCTACTCTAAACAGGCCGGTAAAGAGCAGTACCTGATCCCGTATTTTATCTCCGCGCACCCGGGTACGCGTGATGAGGATATGGTGAATCTGGCGCTGTGGCTGAAGCAACGTCGTTTCCGTCTGGATCAGGTGCAGAACTTCTATCCATCGCCGCTGGCGAACTCCACAACCATGTATTACACCGGGAAAAACCCGTTGGGTAAAATTGGTTATAAGAGTGAAGATGTGGTGGTGCCGAAAGGTGATAAGCAGCGTCGTTTGCATAAGGCCCTGCTGCGTTACCACGATCCCGCCAACTGGCCGTTAATCCGCCAGGCGCTGGAAGAGATGGGTAAAAAACATCTGATCGGCGGTCGTCGCGAATGTCTGGTTCCGGCGCCAACGCTGGAAGAGATGCGCGAAGCGCGTCGTCAGAACCGTCATACTCGTCCGGCGCTGACCAAACACACGCCGGTGGCGCACCAGCGCCAGACGCCTGCCGCCAATAAAAAGCGTGGGAAAGCGGCGGGGCGCTAATCTGTTTTGCCGGTAGTGAAATACTTATCAGGCCTACGAATCGCACAGTTTTGTAGGCCGGATAAGGTGCTTGCACCGCCATCCGGCAGAAGTGCTCAGTATTTATGCCTCGCGAATTCTGGCCGCTAATGCGGCCAGTTTTTCGTCATCAGCCCGTTCGTGGTCATGCGACGACAAATACCCTTCATACTGTTCGAAAAATTTATTCTGCCGTGATTCAATCGGTTTCCAGTGTGTCAGATCGCCAGTACCGTGCATGGGGCTGAGTTTACTGTGCACATGATCCACGCCAAAACCTTCAAAAAACATCCCCGTACGGCTGACGTCCGGAAACGCATTATCCAGCTTTTTCGCCACCTTTTGGGTCGCCAGCATCAGATCTGCCAGCGCCTGCGGCGGCAGATCGAACGCATAGCTGGGGTAGTGTTTTTTCGGGATCACTACGGTAAAACCATCGGTGTTCGGGAAAATCGACAGAAAAGCCAGATGATGCTCGTCTTCCCATACCTTATGGCAGGGCGCTTTGCCTTCAACAATTTGACAGAAAATACAGGTCATTCCTTTTCTCCGTAGTAAGGTATTTCGTCAGGACGCAGTCAGTTTAGTACAGACCCAACACCTTCCACCACAGCAGACCTACGGTGATAAATACCGCCTGGTTGAACAGGCTGATGATAAATCCTGTTCGCCACCAGACCCCTGTCGGCACATACCCGGCGCCAAACAGAATTGGACCGCGAGCGTGAGTGTACTGCGTGAGGGAGCAGTACAAACTGCTGGTGAAGGCCAGCATCAACGCCGTAGGCGCAGCCGGAATATTCAGATGCAGCCCAACGCCAAGGAAAACGGCATACAGCGCCGCAATCTGCGCATTTCCGCTGGCAAAAAAGTAGTGGGTATAGAAATAGGCGGCGTTCAGCAGCAGCAGGACGATCACCCAGCTTGTTCCGTGCATGGTGCAGCTCAGGCTGTCGCCGATCAGATTGCCAAACCAGGTGGTGAAACCCAGTTTTTTCAACTGGTTCGCCATCATCAGCAGCGCGGCAAACCAAATCAGCGTATCCCATGCCCCTTTCTCACTTTTGACGTCTTCCCAGCTCAGCACGCCGCTCAGCAATAAAATCGACAGCCCAACAAACGAGGCGGTGGTCGCGTCGACGCCCAGCGTATCGCCAAAAATCCACAGCACCAGCAGAACGCCGACGGTGGCCAGCATCAGCCATTCACCGCGTGACATGCGGCCCATTTCCGCCAGCTCTTTGCGGGCCAGGTTAGGGGCATCCGGCGTGTGTTTGATCTCCGGACGCACCAGCCAATAAACCAGTAGCGGAACGAGCAGCAAAGAGACCAGACAAGGTAGCAGCGCCGCCATAAACCAGCCGCCCCAGGTCAGCGTAACCCCGGCATTGGCCGCCAGTTTTACCGCCAGCAGGTTGCCGGTATAGCCGGTCATAAACAGTGCGGCGGTAACATCGTTAACGTTACCAATACAGGTGATAAGAAAGGTGCCGATTTTACTGCGGGACTCATCTTCCGGGTTTGAATGAAAACTGCGCGCCAGAGAGTCGGCAATGGGGTAGATGACGCCGCCGCAGCGTGCTGTATTACTCGGCATTGCGGGGGAGAGGATCAGATCGGCAAAAGCCAGTCCGTAGGCGAGTCCCAGCGTGCGCTTGCCGAGCAGACGGATCATCTGTAGCGCAATGCGTCGTCCCAGACCGGTTTTGATAAACCCGCGGGCAATCATAAAGGCCACGACGATAAGCCAGATCAGCGAGCTGTTTAGTTCACTCAGGGCCGTAGTGATAGCGCCGCTGGCGGTTTTATCCCCGGCAGCATAGGCGAGCGCAAACACCGTAATACCAATAATGCCGACCGCGCCGATGGGCAATACTTTTGCCACAATAGAGGCAATGGTGGCGACGAAGATAATGGCTGAATGCCAGGCTGGCACGCTTAACCCGGTGGGCGGGGTTAATTGCCAAAGTCCGGCGGAAATAAATAATATAAGAATTAATGGGAACCATTTAACGCCCTGCTGTTTTTTCTCAGCCATGGTTACGCACCTATAGATGTTGTGAATATATCCGCTTAATTGATAAATTAAATTGATAATTAATGAGTTACGATGCGCTATGCTGCGCGCGGGCGTGCAATAAATACATCTATATGTGTACGTTTATTGTTTCTTAATATTTCAATATTAGAAAAGCCCGGCAGGGAGGCCGGGCTGGAATGCAGAGATTAACCGCCGAACTGGTCCGGGTCTGGTCCCAGACGCTTGCCCTGATCGAGTTTTGCGATTTCGCCTAACTCTTCTTTATCCAGGCGGAAGTCCCAGACGTTAAAGTTTTCCGCGATACGGGCAGGCGTCACCGATTTCGGGATTACCACCAGGCCGTTATCCAGATGCCAGCGGATGACAATCTGCGCCGGTGACTTACCATATTTCTCTGCGAGATCACGGATGATCTTTTGATCGAAGACGTCTTTGCCGCCCTGCGCCAGCGGGCTCCAGGATTCGGTCTGGATTTTATGCGTTGCGTTCCAGGCGTGCAGTTGGCGCTGCTGCATCAGCGGGTGAAGTTCTATTTGGTTAATCACCGGAGGTACGCCGGTTTCATCCATCAGGCGCTGGAGATGATTGATCTGAAAGTTGCACACGCCAATGCTTTTGATCAGCCCTTCTTTATGCAGGTCGATCATGTTTTCCCACGCTTCAACGTAGTGATCGATCGCCGGAACTGGCCAGTGCATCAGGTACAGATCGAGGTAATCGAGCTGGAGTTTCTCCATGCTTTCGAGCAAGGCTTCCCGGGGGCGTTTCTGATCATCATTCCACAGCTTGGTGGTGATGAATAACTCTTCCCGCGGCACGTCCGCATCACGTATCGCTTTGCCGACGCCTTCTTCGTTTTTGTACGCGGCAGCGGTATCAATCGAGCGATACCCCACTTCCAGCGCTTTATGAATGGCGGTGATGACTTCTTCGTTGCTTGCCTTCCAGACCCCCAGGCCCAGTTGCGGCATGACGTTACCATCCTGTAGTTTGATAATGGTTGGACCGGTCATAATTCCCCCCTGGATTACAGTCACCGGAGCAAGCCCCGGTGAGTTAGGTGTGACTTAAGTCTGGTATAAATACCCAAAAACGAAAGGCGGAGGTTAAAAAACCTTAGCGGGCAGCTTCGTAAATCCGACGGCTGACGTCGAGCGTAATGTCCTGATGTTCACCCAGTTTTGTACCGCCGTGCGCTTGCAGTTTTTCCAGCAGCGCCGGGATGGAGCTACCGTCCAGGCCGTAGTCAGACAGGCGAGTCGGGACACCCATTTGCTCGAAGAACTGACGGGTGGCGGCAATGGCGGCGTCGATACGCTGATCGTCGGAACCTTCGGTGATATTCCAGATGCGCTCTGCGTATTGCAGCAGTTTGGCGCGCTTGGTATCGCGTTTTTCATTCCACAGCGCAGGCAGGACGATGGCCAGCGTTTGAGCGTGGTCAAGGCCGTGCATCGCGGTCAGTTCGTGGCCCAGCATATGGGTTGCCCAGTCCTGCGGTACGCCTGCGCCAATCAGGCCGTTCAGCGCCTGGGTTGCCGCCCACATGACGTTCGCACGCACGTTGTAGTTTTCCGGCTCCTGCAAGGCTTTCGGGCCTTCTTCTATCAGCGTAAGCAGAATGCCTTCGGCAAAGCGATCCTGAATTTTCCCGTCAACCGGATAAGTCACATACTGCTCAACGGTATGCACAAAGGCATCCACGACGCCGTTGGCAACCTGACGCGGCGGCAGAGTATAGGTGTAAACCGGATCCAGCACGGCAAATACCGGCTGCACAAACGGGGTCATAAAGGCCAGCTTATCGCCGGTGGTTTTACGCGAAATTACCGCGCCGGAGTTAGATTCTGAGCCGGTTGCAGGCAGGGTTAATACGGAGCCCATCGGGATAGCGCTGGTGACGTCGTTGCCGTGGGTTTCCAGAATGCGCCATGGATCGATGCCGTCAGCGTACTGCGCCGCCGCTGCGATGAATTTGGTGCCATCCAGTACTGAACCGCCGCCTACTGCCAGCAGGAACGTCACGTTCTCATCGCGTACGATTTTTACCGCGTTCATCAGCGTTTCATAAGACGGATTCGGTTCAATACCGCCAAACTCCAGCACGTCCAGGCCTTTCAGCGCATCCTGAACCTGTGCCAGAACGCCGGTTTTTTTCACGCTGCCGCCGCCGTAGGTAACCAGTACGCGAGCATCCTGAGGGATTTGATCGCGCAGTTTAGCAATAGCGCCTTTACCGAACAGAATACGGGTTGGGGTATGGAGATTAAAATTGTTCATTGCTCGTTCCCTTATGTGGGTAAAAAAAGAGGGCAGGCGGGTGTCTGCCTGATGGTCAACATTGTGGTCGTCCGCCGCGCTGCTCTCAATGCTCATTTCTGCCGATGTCTTGCCCATTTCTACAGACTGCTGGAGAAAACGGATAAATCTGCGCATTATGTCAGGGTCGAAAACCGATGATGAAATGGTGCGCTATGAACCGTGAAGAGATCTGCCTTCTGCTGACGAATAAAATTAAGCAACTGAAAAATAATGAGAATAAACTCAGCGAACTGCTGCCAGATGTCCGCCTGCTGCACGGTACGGTGCCGGCTGCGCGTACACCGGTCATGTACCAGCCAGGCATCATATTCCTCTTTTCGGGACATAAAATTGGTTATATCAATGAACGTGTCTTTCGTTATGACGCCAATGAATACTTGCTGCTAACCGTACCTTTACCCTTCGAATGTGAAACGTATGCAACCCCAGAGATACCGCTGGCCGGGATCTACCTGAATGTCGATATGCTGCAATTGCAGGAGCTGTTGATGGATATCGGGGAAGATGAGTTATTCCAGCCCGTTATGGCCGCCAGTGGAATCAATTCCGCAACGCTTTCAGACGAAATTCTCTGCGCCGCCGAGCGTCTGTTGGATGTGATGGAGCGACCGCTGGATGCGCGTATCCTGGGGAAACAGATTATTCGCGAGATCCTCTACCATGTGCTGACCGGGCCGCGTGGCGGCGCGTTACTCTCGCTTGTCAGCCGCCAGACGCATTTCAGCTTGATCAGCCGTGTATTGAAACGGATTGAAACTAAATACACCGAAAACCTCAATGTCGAACAGCTGGCTGCTGAAGCGAATATGAGCGTGTCGGCGTTTCATCATAATTTTAAAGCCGTGACCAGCACATCGCCGTTGCAATATCTGAAGAGCTATCGTCTGCATAAAGCACGGATGATGATGATTCATGACGGGATGAAGGCCAGTGCGGCAGCCATGCGCGTCGGCTATGAGAGCGCATCGCAGTTCAGTCGGGAGTTCAAGCGTTTCTTTGGCGTGACGCCAGGGGAAGATGCGGCCAGGATTCGGATGATACAGGGAAGTTGATTTCTTGCAGGCCGGACAGGTATACCGCAGGTCTTAACGCTGCGCGCCATCAGGCAAAATGCCGGGGATTACCCGGCCTACGGATGCGGTTCAGGCGCTAGAGTATTTTTTTTTAATCACCACGAACAGGGTTCCCAACAGACCTGCGGTTAACAGGGCAATCGGCAGGATCATTAAAAAGGTCATCACCTGATCTTCATGGCGTTTAACGAACGGGATCATGCTCAGCGCATAGCCGAAGCTGGTGACGACGGTAACCCACAGCAGACCGCTCAGCCAGTTAAAAAACTGGAACCGACGGTTGGGTAGCCCTGAAATTCCCGCCATAGTCGGCAGCAAGGTGCGAACGAACGCCAGGAAGCGCCCGGCCAGCAGCGCCATCAGACCGTGTTGGTCAAACATACAGGTGGCGCGCTGATGATATTTTTCAGGTAATTGCGCCAGCCAGCCCTTTACCGTTCGCGTGTTGCCCAGCCAGCGTCCCTGGATGTAGCTTAGCCAGCAGCCCAGACTGGCGGCGGCAGTCAGAATAGCTATGGTAGGTAAAAAACTCATCACGTCCTGAGCGATCAGCGCCCCTGCCAGTAATAACAGGCTGTCTCCGGGTAAAAAGGAGGCGGGCAGCAGACCATTTTCTAAAAACAGTGTGGCGAACATCACAAAGTACACCACGCTCACAACGTGCGGATCCGCCAGCGCGGCAAAATCGTGTTGCCAGAGCGCGGAGACAATATCTTGAATAACTACCATGGACTTTCCTGTGGAACAGCATTTATGTGTGGATTGTACTCCTGAATTGTCCGGGATGCCTTGATCCCGGACGCAACAATTGCAGACTTTTCCACCAGAAGTGTCTGCATATATGTCCATCTGTGGCAATATTACTCGATTCGGGCAAAACCTGCGGCTAAATCGGCAATCAGATCGTCAACATTCTCTAAACCAATATGCAAACGGATGAGCGTTCCGCTGAAGTCCACCTCACCTTGCGGACGGATTGCCGCAATGTGCTCGGGTTGATTCGCGAGGATCAGCGACTCAAAACCGCCCCAGGAGTAGGCCATGCTGAACAGGCTGAAGTGGTCCAGATACGCAGACAGCTCTTCATGATTGAGTTTCTTATTCAATACAAAGGAGAACAGGCCGCTGCTGCCGGTAAAGTCGCGTTTCCAGAATTCATGGCCCTTGCTGCCGGGCAGCGCCGGGTGATTTACGCGGGCGACCTGCGGATGCCCTGCCAGCCACTCGGCGACCTTTAAGCTGCTTTCATGATGCTGACGTAAGCGTACGCTCAGCGTGCGTAGCCCACGGCTGGTCATATAGGCGGTATCGGCGTCCAGCATTTGCCCCATCAGATAGGCGTTTTCGCGCAGTTGATCCCAACAGCGGGCGTTGGATACCGCCGTGCCGACCATGCCGTCAGAATGACCAATCAGGTATTTGGTACCTGCCTGAATCGAGATATCGATACCGAAATCCAGCGCTTTGAACAGCATCCCGGCCGCCCAGGTGTTATCAATCATGATGACAGCATCCGGCGCAACGCTTCTGACGGCGGCAACAATTGCAGGAACATCATGGACTTCCATGGTGACGGAGCCGGGTGACTCCAGAAATACAACTTTGGTGTTCGGCTGAATGTGCTTCACTATATCGGCGCCAATCAACGGATCAAACCAGCCGGTCGAAACGCCGAGTTTGCCGAGAATTTTGGTGCAGAAATCCTGGCTGGGTTCATAGGCGGTATTGGTCATCAACACATGATCGCCTTGTTCAACAAAGGCAAGGATGGTGTTGGCAACGGCCGCCGCGCCGCAGGGGAATAAAGCGCAACCCGCGCCGCCCTCCAGTTCGCACATCGCTTCTTGCAGCGAAAAATGCGTCAGGGTTCCACGGCGTCCGTAGAAAAGCGCGCCGTTAGCACGGTTGTGCGTGGCCTGTTTTTTGGCCTCAACGCTGTCAAACACCAGCGAAGAAGCGCGCTGGATCACGCTATTTACCGAGCCCAGCGTGTACTTTTTACTGCGTCCGGCGTGAACGAGTGTGGTTTCAAGCTGCTTGTCTGCCATGGTGTATTACCTGTTTTTATACGTCTGGATGTCTAAACTATCATGATTTAAAGATGACGCATCCTGTAGAACGGTCATACAGTAGAAAATAATCTCAAAATGCTTCTGGTGACTTTTTTACTGCGTAAGCGCAAGGAAAAGAAACCAATGGTGCGGCAATATGTAAATAGTAATGAGAACGACTATCAATTCGACGTTGTTTTGATATGATTACGCGTAGATTTTGTGATTTGCGTCCTGGAGATACAGAGTGGGTAATAATTTGATGCAGACGGACCTTTCCGTCTGGGGTATGTATCAGCACGCCGATATCGTGGTTAAGTGCGTGATGATTGGGCTGATTTTGGCGTCAGTGGTCACCTGGGCTATCTTTTTTAGTAAGAGCCTTGAGTTCTTTACTCAGAAGCGCCGCCTTAAGCGTGAACTGCAACTGCTGGCGGATGCCCGCTCTTTAGAAGGGGCAAGTGAGATTGCCGCAGGATTCGATGCCAAAAGCCTTGGCGCACAGTTGATAAACGAAGCACAGAACGAGCTGGAACTGTCGGAAGGCAGTGACGACAATGAAGGTATTAAAGAGCGCACCGGCTTCCGTCTGGAGCGTCGTGTGGCGGCGGTAGGGCGTCACATGGGACGCGGTAACGGATACCTGGCGACCATCGGGGCTATCTCGCCTTTCGTGGGGCTGTTTGGTACGGTATGGGGCATTATGAATAGCTTCATCGGGATTGCCCAAACCCAAACCACCAACCTGGCCGTAGTGGCGCCGGGTATCGCCGAAGCGCTGTTAGCGACCGCGATCGGTCTGGTCGCGGCAATCCCTGCGGTTGTTATCTACAACGTTTTCGCTCGTCAGATTGGCAGCTATAAAGCGATGCTGGGCGATGTCGCGGCGCAGGTGCTGTTGCTGCAAAGTCGCGATCTTGACCTGAACGCAAGCGCCTCCGCGCATCCGGTACGCGCGGCGCAGAAATTACGTGTAGGATAATGTTCCATGGCAATGAGCTTTAATGAAAACCTGGACGATAACGGTGAAATGCATGAAATCAACGTGACGCCGTTTATCGACGTTATGTTGGTTTTATTGATCATCTTTATGGTGGCTGCGCCGTTGGCAACGGTGGATGTGAAGGTGAATCTCCCGGCTTCCACCAGCACCCCACAACCGCGTCCGGAAAAACCGGTCTACCTGTCAGTGAAAGCCGACAAGAGCATGTTTATCGGCAACAATCAGGTGACGGATGAAACCATGATCAGCGAGCTAAATACGCTGACAGAAGGCAAGAAAGACACCACGATTTTCTTCCGTGCGGATAAAACCGTCGATTACGAAACCATGATGAAGGTGATGGATACGCTGCATCAGGCGGGTTTCCTGAAGATTGGTCTGGTTGGTGAAGAGACTGCGAAAGCGAAGTAATCCTCATTGCCGGGTAATGGTTTTCACCTACCCGGCCTTCTTATCCTGATTCAACTCTCCCGCAAGCCTGTTCTTATCTGTTCTCATCCAGTGCGACCGCGGTTATCCTGGTCGGTTCGTAGTTCCCTTCAGAGAGTTTACGCGTCAGGCGTAAGGTGGCCGTTTCTCGCGCGAGTATATACTGGTAGGTGCTCTCCAGTCGGGCGATGATTTTGTCCCGCAGTTCTGGTTTCTGCGCCATAAGGGCTTCAATCGCGGCGCCATAGATCTCTTCTTTAGCCTGTAGCGCATAAATTTCACGGCGATTTTGCCATTTCATCCGCACCAGCGCGGCGGGTATAGAAACAATCTCCTGGGCAACGCTTTCCAGCGTCGCATTTTTATTGGCGATCAGAATGGCTAAATTTTGCTTTAAGACAAACTCATCACTTTTATGGTCATCTAAAGCCAAATAAACATTATTATCCTCAACATCTTTCATTTTCTTTTTCTTCCAGAGAATAAAAAATAGGGGCGTTGGTTTCGCGGGTAATTAAATTAAGCCAAATTTTATTACCCTGCTCATTGATGATGGCTGTTTTTGCGGACAAAATTTTACTTAATTCTTGGGCATTAATGTCGCCTTCCGCTTGCAATGAATTGAGCAAGCGCGTGAATGACTCAATTTTTGCCGCGCGAAACAAACGTTCTTTTAAATGACGGTCGCTCTCTTCAAACAACATATTGCGCGCCTGGCCCGTCGCTGTAGCGCTAATCAAAATATCTGCTTCGTAATCGCTTAAGGTTCTCTTTCCCTGAGTTAAATTCTCACTATTTTCTGTTGAATTTGTTTGGGTTGCTGAGTTGGACAAATGATAATGCGCGGGAACAAGATGCTCGGGAAGCATGTTGGAATATCCTTTGATGCCAATAATATGTTGTTTTTGATAAACCAGGCCGCGTTGACAATAGCATGGCGTAATTTTAAAATCAAAAAAAGGAGTCAGTATATGAACAGTATATTTTATTCTGTTATTACCCTGCTATTGCTTACCTGTGGGGTTCTTTTATTGATGCGCAGCGCAAATAAAAACCGCTATACAGAAAAGGGTAATGCAGAACATCAGCCGGAAATCTTGAGTAAAGAAGAGGGCGAAGATCATTTTTCTGTCCTGATGAATTCGATTACCCCGGTATGGTATTGGCGCGTTAATCACGAATATATCGATTTTATCCACTCGACGATCAAACGCATGACGATGGTGGAGCTGAATGAAACACCGGGTTTATTTGACGCGCAGCGGCGCTGTAGCGATCTCAACTCTGCGGTGTATAAATATTACGACAATATCAAAAAACGCTGTCTGAGCGGGGAGAAGGTCCCGCATGCAGATTTGGATGTGCTCAACCTGCGTCAGTGCTTCAGGGAGTTTAGCCTGGAGGCTTACCCTGCGCTCGTTGCGCTGGTGTGGCCGGAATACCAGCGTCCACAGATTAAAGCGGAAGAAGTATAAGCAATTGCCATGGCCGGGTAGCGCGGTGTCGCCACCCGGCACGGTGTGACGAATGGCTACTTGTCAGATGAGGCCTGCCACAGGTTCAGCTCACCGTCAGCGACGTGTTTGTCGATCTGCGCCAGTTCTTCGGCGCTGAACGTCAGATTAGCCAACGCCTGAACGTTCTCTTCCAGTTGCTCCGGTCGGCTGGCGCCAATTAATACCGAAGTGACCCGGCTGTCTTTCAGCAGCCAGCTTAAGGCCATTTGCGCCATCGACTGTCCGCGCTGTTGCGCCATCTCATTGAGCAAACGCAGGCTGTTAAGATTTTCTGGCGTCAGCATATTTTCCGTCAGCCCACGAACCTTTTTCCCTTCACGCTGCATACGTGAACCTTCCGGGATGCCGTTGAGGTATTTCCCCGTCAGCAGTCCCTGGGCCAGCGGCGTAAAGGCAATGCAGCCCATGCCGTTAGCTTCCAGCGTATCCAGCAAGCCGCTGCTGTCTACCCAGCGATTAAGCAGGTTGTAAGAGGGCTGGTGGATAAGAAGCGGAATTTTCCATTCCCGCAGCAGTTCGGCCATCTTTTGCGTACGTTCCGGGGAATAGGATGAGATGCCGACATACAGCGCTTTACCGCTTTGCACCGCATGGGCCAGCGCTGAGGCGGTCTCTTCCATTGGCGTATTTTCGTCAACGCGATGAGAGTAGAAGATATCGACATAGTCGAGACCCATACGTTTCAGGCTCTGGTCGAGACTGGCGAGCAGGTATTTACGCGAACCGCCAGAACCGTATGGTCCCGGCCACATGTCGTAGCCTGCCTTGGTAGAGATGATCAATTCATCACGGTATTGTGCAAAATCCTCGCGCAATAATCGGCCAAAATTTTCTTCTGCGCTGCCCGGAGGCGGGCCGTAGTTATTGGCTAAATCAAAATGGGTGATGCCTAAATCAAATGCTTTACGCAGCAGGGCGCGCTGTGATTCCAGCGCCTGAACGTGTCCAAAACTGTGCCACAAACCCAGTGACAGCGCGGGTAGGCGTAAACCGCTGCGTCCACAGTAGCGATAGAGCATCTGCTCGTAACGTTCAGGATTGGCAAACCAGGCCATGAGATCTCCTTAGTGCAGGTAAATTTCGAAACAGCGTTTCTATTCTAGCGGGTTCACGGAGAATATTCCGTTCACAGGTCACACTGGGATGAAATACTGGGCAAAATTTGCTACGCGAATTCCTGAGGGCGGCTCGCCGACGAAGCATATATCTGTCCTGGCGTTAACCACGGCTTCCACAATGTTTCGACCCGTCGTTATGGTAATGCTGCCGCTGATTTAGCGCGGGAAGTCACTCTTGCATGGTTTGATAAATATTTACGATAGAAAACAAAGCATTATTAAATAATTTAGCGGAGTTATCTGAATAATAATGCTAGCTAATTTCATTAGCATTCATGTTGATATCGTCTGGAGAGATATGGGGTGTAGTTAAGAAAGTAAAAAAATAAAGAACGCATTATATCTTCTCTACCGCCTGCCGATAACAAGGATAAGTATCGCCTGAGGGCGAATTCCTCATCAACGGCAAGGAAATTATTATGCGTTTGCTGAAAAACTTCACTATTCGTATTGTCATGTTGGCAATACTGGGACTTTTTTGCCTGCTCTGGTCGGGCGTGGGTTTATTCAGTCTTCATTCTTTAACAAAAATATCTGAAGGGAATGATATTGACCGTCACCTTGTCCATCAGATGACGGTGCTCAGTCAGGGGAACGATCAGTACTTTCGCTTCGTAACGCGCCTAAGTCGCGCCATGGACGTCAAAATGAGCGGCGGAACGCCGGATTTTGCCCCGGCGCAGCAGTCCCTGGAGAACATGAGCAAAAAACTCCAGGAGATGAAAACGTTGTCTCCGGGGCCTATGGATCCGGAGGTTGCCGCGGCGGTACTGGCGAAGTGGCAGGCGCTGCTGGACAATGGCGTGATCCCACAAATGCAATTGGCCCAGCAGGGCACGCTTACGGCTTTTGCGGAGCATGCCAGCACCGTTACGCCAGCCCTGAGCCGTGAATTTGGCGCCAGTGCCGAACGTTTTAACGCGACGGCGGGGGAGCGGCTGGATACCACCCGCGTTATGGTCGATGGCAAAACGTCTATCATCCGGACGCTGATTATCACCGCTGTCATCCTGGGGATTGCCCTCCTGTTTTTTACCGATCGCTATCTTGTTGCCATGATGGTGAAGCCGTTGGGGCGTATTCGCCAGCAGTTCCAGCAGATTGCGCAGGGCGATCTCAGCCATCCAATTGAAGATTTTGGTCGTAACTGCGTGGGCCAACTGGTGCCGTTACTGTGCGCGATGCAGGACAGCCTGCGCGAAGCCGTGAGTACCATTCGTTCAGGTAGTGACAACATCTGGCGAGGGGCGACGGAAATTTCCACCGGTAATAACGATCTTTCCTCACGTACCGAAGAGCAGGCTGCGGCGCTGGAAGAGACCGCCGCCAGCATGGAGCAACTAACCGCAACGGTAAAACTCAATGCCGAAAATGCGCGCGAGGCCAGCCAGCTCGCCGATACGGCGACAGAAACGGCAGGTAAAGGCAGCTCGTTGGTTTCAGAAGTGGTTGAGACCATGGACGGCATTGCCGCCAGTTCTAAACAGATCGCGGAAATTACCTCTGTGATTAACAGCATTGCCTTCCAGACCAATATTCTGGCGCTTAACGCGGCGGTTGAAGCGGCCAGAGCGGGCGAGCAGGGGCGCGGTTTTGCCGTCGTTGCCGGTGAGGTGCGTAATCTTGCCAGCCGCAGCGCCGGAGCGGCGAAAGAGATTGAGACGCTGATCGGCGAATCGTCGCGCCGCGTCGATCAGGGCGCGCGACTGGTTAAAGAGACCGGATTAACGATGGAGGCGATTCTGCGCGGCGCGACAGAAGTGACCACCATCATGAAACAAATTGCCTCTGCTTCGGAAGAACAGAACAAAGGCATCTCGCAGGTAAGCGTGGCGATCACCCAGATGGACAGCGTAACGCAACAAAACGCGGCGCTGGTAGAGCAGGTTTCCGCCGCCGCAGTGGCGCTGGAACGGCAAACGGAAGAGCTGCAGCGCTCGGTGCAACAGTTCCGTCTTTCAGCGAACGACGTGCAATACGCTGCCACGCATACCGCTTCCCCTTCAGCAGAACGTAAAACCTCCGCGGCAGCGAAAACGGACGAATGGGTGTCCTTTTAAGCGGGCATAAAAAGTTCGCGATACCTCTGGTCTTTGCTTAAAAATTCGCTATATAATTTATTATATAGCGAATTGGAGGGTATGCATGGACAACCATTTTGGCAAAGGTCTGATGGCCGGACTTAACGCGTCAAGTGCGGACAGCGCGCGCTCGGTAGCCAATTTTTGTGCTGATTATAAACGCGGCTTTGTACTGGGATTTTCTCATCGAATGTTTGAAAAAACAGGCGACAGGCAGCTTAGCGCGTGGGAGGCGGGGATCCTGACGCGTCGCTATGGACTCGATAAGGAGATGGTTATGGATTTCTTTAAAGAGAACCAGTCAAGTACAACAATTCGCTTTTTCATGGCTGGCTATCGGCTCGAAGCTTGATCCGAAAGGGGTATTATCTTGCTTTAATTAATTACACTATTGACCTACGCCTTCGTTTTGTTGCTCCGTCGAAGTATTATATCGCACATAACCATATAAAAAGTGTGGTAAATGGCGCGCCGATCGCAATATGCAACATGCGAATGGTGCAAAATAAAAAGCCAGGTCTTCGCAACGGAATAACTATAAAATGACTGGAGATAACTCTCTCATCAATTCGAGCGGCATCAATCGCCGCGATTTCATGAAGCTTTGTGCAGCACTGGCCGCCACCATGGGGCTCAGTAGCAAAGCCGCCGCAGAAATGGCCGAATCAGTTTCTCGTCCTCAGCGCCCACCGGTTATCTGGATTGGTGCTCAGGAGTGTACGGGTTGTACTGAATCGCTGCTTCGCGCGACACACCCTACAGTGGAAAACCTCGTTCTGGAGACAATCTCTCTGGAATACCATGAGGTACTCTCTGCCGCCTTTGGCCATCAGGTCGAAGAGAATAAACATAACGCTCTGGAGAAGTACAAAGGGCAATATGTTTTGGTAGTGGATGGTTCTATCCCACTGAAAGATAATGGTATTTATTGCATGGTTGCCGGTGAGCCGATCGTGGATCATATCCGCCGGGCCGCAGAAGGCGCAGCCGCTATCATTGCCATCGGCTCTTGCGCCGCATGGGGTGGCGTTGCTGCTGCAGGCGTTAACCCAACGGGTGCCGTCGGCTTGCAGGAAGTTCTGCCAGGCAAAACCATCATCAACATCCCCGGCTGTCCGCCGAACCCGCATAACTTCCTCGCAACGGTCGCGCATATCATCACTTACGGTAAGCCGCCGAAGCTGGATACCAAAAACCGTCCAACGTTCGCCTATGGCCGTTTGATTCACGAACACTGCGAACGTCGCCCGCACTTCGATGCCGGACGTTTTGCGAAAGAGTTTGGCGATGAAGGCCACCGTGAAGGCTGGTGTCTCTACCATCTGGGCTGTAAAGGACCAGAAACCTACGGCAACTGCTCAACGCTGCAATTCTGCGATGTTGGCGGCGTGTGGCCGGTGGCTATCGGTCACCCTTGCTATGGCTGTAACGAAGAAGGTGTCGGTTTCCATAAAGGTATTCACCAGCTTGCTCATGTGGAAAACCAAACCCCGCGCTCCGAGAAGCCTGACGTCAACATGAAAGAAGGCGGCAATGTTTCTGCCGGTGCGATTGGGCTGCTTGGCGGCGTAGTAGGACTGGTCGCCGGCGTCAGCGTGATGGCGGTTCGTGAACTGGGGCGTCAGCAGAAGAAAGATAACGCTGACTCACGGGGAGAATAACCGTGAACAGACGTAACTTTATTAAAGCAGCCTCCAGCGGGGCATTGCTGTTGGGCGCTGCGCCGTCCATCAGCCATGCGGCTGCAGAAAACCGTCCGCCGATCCCGGGTTCCCTTGGGATGCTCTATGACTCGACGCTGTGCGTAGGCTGCCAGGCCTGCGTCACCAAGTGTCAGGATATCAACTTCCCGGCGCGTAACCCGGAAGGCGAGCAGACCTGGTCAAACAACGACAAACTGTCGCCGTATACCAATAACATCATCCAGGTGTGGCGTAGCGGAACAGGCGTTAACAAAGACCAGGAAGAAAATGGCTACGCATACATTAAGAAACAGTGCATGCACTGTGTCGATCCGAACTGCGTCTCCGTTTGTCCGGTCTCGGCGCTGAAGAAAGATCCGAAAACCGGCATCGTCCACTATGACAAAGATGTCTGTACGGGTTGTCGCTACTGCATGGTCGCTTGTCCGTACAACGTGCCTAAGTACGACTACAACAACCCGTTTGGCGCGCTGCATAAATGTGAACTGTGTAACCAGAAAGGCGTTGAGCGCCTGGATAAAGGCGGTTTACCGGGTTGTGTTGAAGTGTGCCCTGCCGGCGCGGTGATTTTTGGTACGCGTGAAGAGCTGATGGCTGAGGCGAAAAAACGTCTCGCGCTGAAGCCTGGCAGCGAATACCACTATCCGCGTCAGACGGTGAAAGCGGGCGATACCTATCTGCATACCGTACCGAAGTACTACCCACACCTGTACGGCGAGAAGGAAGGTGGTGGTACGCAGGTTATGGTACTGACGGGTGTTCCTTACGAGGATTTGGATCTGCCGAAACTGGATGATCTTTCAACCGGTGCGCGTTCTGAACATGTTCAACATTCCCTGTATAAGGGCATGATATTACCCCTGGCTGCGCTGGCGGGCTTAACCGTGCTGGTTCGTCGTAACACGAAAAACGACCATCACGACGGAGGAGACGATCATGAGTCATGATCCTAAACCGCTGGGCGGAAAAATAATCAGCAAACCGGTCATTATTTTTGGGCCGTTAATCGTCCTGTGTATGCTCCTGATCGTGAAACGTCTGGTCTTCGGATTGGGTTCAGTCTCCGATCTGAACGGCGGTTTCCCATGGGGTGTATGGATCGCGTTTGACCTGTTGATTGGTACTGGCTTCGCGTGCGGCGGTTGGGCGCTGGCGTGGGCGGTGTATGTTTTCAACAGAGGGCAATACCATCCGTTGGTGCGTCCGGCGCTGCTGGCGAGCCTGTTTGGCTACTCGCTGGGTGGTCTGTCGATCACTATTGACGTCGGTCGTTACTGGAACCTGCCGTATTTCTACATTCCGGGCCACTTCAACGTGAACTCGGTACTGTTCGAAACGGCGGTCTGTATGACCATCTATATCGGCATCATGGCGCTGGAATTTGCTCCGGCTCTGTTTGAACGTCTGGGTTGGAAAGTCTCTCTCAAGCGTTTGAATAAAGTGATGTTCTTTATTATCGCTCTCGGCGCGCTGCTGCCAACCATGCACCAGTCTTCAATGGGTTCATTGATGATTTCTGCGGGTTATAAGGTGCATCCGCTATGGCAAGCGTATGAGATGTTGCCGCTTTTCTCTGTATTAACCGCCTTTATTATGGGCTTCTCGATCGTCATCTTTGAAGGCTCGCTGGTACAAGCCGGTCTGAAAGGTAACGGTCCGGACGAGAAAAGTTTGTTCATCAAGCTGACGAATACCATCAGCGTGCTGCTGGCGATTTTCGTGGTTCTGCGCTTTGGCGAGTTGATCTATCGCGACAAACTGTCCTATGCGTTTGCAGGCGATCTTTACTCCGTAATGTTCTGGATTGAAGTCGTGCTGATGGTCTTCCCGCTGGTGGTGCTGCGCGTCACTAAGCTGCGTAATGACTCACGCATGCTGTATCTGTCTGCGCTGAGCGCGCTGCTGGGCTGTGCCACATGGCGTCTGTCCTATTCGCTGGTGGCGTTCAATCCTGGTGGTGGCTACCACTACTTCCCGACCTGGGAAGAGCTGTTGATTTCTATTGGTTTTGTGGCTATTGAGATTTGTGCATACATCGTACTCATTCGTCTACTGCCGATACTTCCTCCTTTAAAACAAAACGATCAAAATCGTCATGAGGCGAGCAAAGCATGAGCCAGAGAATTACTATTGATCCGGTAACCCGTATTGAGGGTCATTTACGCATCGACTGCGAAATCGAAAATGGCGTGGTATCTAAAGCATGGGCTTCCGGTACCATGTGGCGCGGCATGGAAGAGATCGTGAAAAATCGCGATCCGCGCGATGCCTGGATGATTGTGCAGCGTATTTGTGGTGTTTGCACCACGACTCACGCTATCTCTTCCGTTCGTGCCGCTGAAAGTGCGCTGAATATTGATGTTCCGGTGAACGCACAGTACATCCGTAACATCATTCTGGCCGCGCACACCACGCATGACCATATCGTGCACTTCTATCAGCTTTCGGCGCTGGACTGGGTGGATATCACCTCCGCACTGAAAGCCGATCCGGCGAAAGCGTCCGCGATGCTGAACGGCGTGTCCTCCTGGCACCTGAACAGCGCGGAAGAGTTCACCAAGGTTCAGAATAAGATCAAAGACCTGGTCGCCAGCGGTCAGTTAGGCATTTTTGCTAACGGTTGCTGGGGTCACCCGGCAATGCAGCTGCCGCCGGAAGTGAACCTGATTGCGGTCGCTCACTACCTGCAGGCGCTGGAATGCCAGCGTGATGCCAACCGCGTTGTGGCGTTGCTGGGCGGTAAATCACCGCACATTCAGAACCTGGCCGTCGGCGGGGTGGCAAACCCGATCAACCTCGATGGTATCGGGACGTTGAACCTTGAACGCCTGATGTACATCAAGTCCTTTATCGATAAGTTGAGCGACTTCGTTGAGCAGGTTTATAAAGTAGATACTGCGGTCATCGCGGCGTTCTATCCTGAGTGGCTGGAACGCGGTCAGGGCGCGGTTAACTACCTGAGCGCGCCGGAATTCCCGACCGACGGTAAAAACGGCAGCTTCCTGTTCCCGGGGGGCTACATCACCAATGAAGATCTGTCGACCTACCGTCCGATCACCTCTCACTCCGACGAATACCTGATCAAGGGGATTCAGGAGAGTGCGAAACACTCATGGTACAAAGACGAAGCGCCGCAGGCTCCGTGGGAAGGTACAACGGTTCCGGATTACACCGGCTGGTCAGAAGATGGCAAATACTCGTGGGTTAAAGCGCCGACCTTCTATGGTAAAACCGTTGAAGTGGGTCCGCTGGCTAACATGCTGTGTAAACTGGCGGCTAAACGCGAATCTACCCATGCCAAGCTGAATGAAATCATCGCGATTTACACCAAGCTGACCGGTAAAACGATTGAAGTGTCGCAGCTGCATTCTACGCTGGGCCGTATCATTGGCCGTACCGTTCACTGCTGTGAATTGCAGAACGTTCTGCAGGATCAGTACAACGCGCTGATCGTGAACATCGGTAAAGGCGACCATACCACTTTCGTGAAACCGGATATTCCGGCAACGGGCGAATTCAAAGGTGTGGGTTTCCTCGAAGCGCCGCGCGGTATGCTGTCTCACTGGATGGTGATTAAAGACGGCATTATCAGCAACTACCAGGCGGTTGTACCGTCAACCTGGAACTCTGGCCCACGTAACTTCAACGATGAAGTCGGGCCGTACGAGCGTTCGCTGGTAGGCACGCCAATCGCCGATCCAAACAAACCGCTGGAAGTGGTTCGTACCATTCACTCCTTCGACCCTTGTATGTCATGTGCGGTGCATGTGGTGGACGTTGACGGGAACGAAGTGGTCTCAGTTAAGGTTCTGTAATGCGGATATTAGTCTTAGGGGTCGGCAATATTTTGCTGACCGACGAAGCCATCGGAGTACGTATCGTTGAGGCATTAGAGCAACGGTACATCCTGCCAGACTTTGTTGATGTTCTGGACGGTGGTACGGCTGGGATGGAGCTTCTCGGCGATATGGCGAACAGGGATCATCTGATCATTGCTGACGCCATTGTGTCGAAGAAAAGCACGCCGGGAACGATGATGGTCCTGCGGGATGAAGAGATCCCGGCGCTGTTTACTAACAAAATCTCACCGCACCAGCTTGGCCTGGCCGACGTATTGTCGGCTCTGCGTTTTACCGGCGAGTTTCCGAAAAAGCTGACCTTAGTCGGGGTCATTCCGGAATCGCTGGAGCCGCATATCGGGCTAACGCCGACGGTTGAAGCGATGATTGAACCTGCGCTTGAGCAGGTTCTTGCTGCGCTTCGCGAATCAGGCGTTGAAGCGCTCCCTCGGGAGGCGGCTCATGTCTGAGGAGTTTGTCGGTTTTCAGACGGCCCCGAAGACGCAGATTCAGGCCGCGTTTGAAGAGGTTGCCCGGCGTTCAATGCACGATCTTTCTTTCCTGCATCCGAACATGCCGGTCTATGTCTCTGATTTTACGCTGTTTGAAGGTCAGTGGACGGGTTGTGTTATCACGCCCTGGATGCTCAGCGCACTGATTTTCCCCGGACCGGACCAGCTCTGGCCGGTGCGTAAAATCAGCGAAAAAATCGGGCTGCGTCTGCCGTATGGCGAGATGACCTTTACCGTTGGTGAACTGGAGGGCGTATCGCAATACCTCTCCTGTTCACTGATGTCGCCGCTTTCGCACAGTATGTCGGCGCAAGAAGGCGTCCGTCTGGCTGACGATTGCGCGCGGATGCTGTTATCGCTGCCGGTCAGCGATCCAAATGCGCCGCAGCTAAATCGCCGCGCGCTGCTGCTGGGTCGTCGGAACTGCGAAAATGCATGAGTTGTCTCTTTGCCAGAGTGCGGTTGAGATTGTTCAACAGCAGGCAGAGCAGCACGGTGTCAAACGTGTAACCGGCGTTTGGCTGGAAATAGGGGCGCTCTCCTGCGTTGAAGAGAGCGCCGTCCGTTTCAGTTTCGACATCGTCTGTCAGGGTACGCTGGCACAGGGTTGCGAGCTGCATATTGATTACAAGCCAGCCCAGGCGTGGTGCTGGGATTGCAGTCAGGTTGTGGAAGTCACCCAGCATGATGCGCAGTGTCCACTATGTCAGGGCGATCGTCTGCGGGTTGATGCTGGCGATTCACTGAAAGTGAAAAGTATTGAAGTTGAATAACCCATAGGTTGCTATGGGGCGGAGTCAGATATGTGTATTGGAGTCCCTGGTCAGGTTCTGGCCGTTGGTGAAGATATTCACCAGCTTGCGCAGGTTGAAGTGTGCGGCATCAAACGTGATGTCAATATTGCCCTGATTTGTGAAGGTGATACAGCTGAGCTGGTCGGGCAATGGGTGCTGGTGCACGTAGGGTTCGCCATGAGCATCATTGATGAAGACGAAGCTAAAGCCACGTTAGACGCACTTCGCCGCATGGAGTACGACGTCACCAGCGCGTGATTTTATGCCGGATGGCGCAGCGCTTATCAGGCCCGCGCCTTATATGTAGGCCGGATAAGGCGTTTGCGCCGCCATCCGGCATCTTACGTTAACCCTGGCGCTTATCTTCGGTATTGGTATCGAAGTCGCTGGCGTCATGGCGCTCATGAAGCTGCTCGTTCAGCGGTCCATTAGTACGGTTTACAATCCGCCCACGCTTGACCGCCGGACGCGCCGCAATCTCTTTTGCCCAGCGCTGAACGTGCTTGTAGCTTCCTGCATCAAGGAACTCTGCCGCGTCGTAGACGTTGCCCAGAACCACATTGCCAAACCACGGCCAGACCGCCATATCGGCAATAGTGTATTCATCTCCGGCGACAAACTGATGCTGTGCCAACTGCTTATCCAGCACGTCGAGCAGGCGCTTGGCTTCCATCGTGAAGCGATTAATCGCGTACTCAATTTTTACCGGCGCATAGTTATAGAAGTGACCAAAACCGCCGCCGAGGAAGGGGGCTGCACCCTGTAGCCAGAACAACCAGTTCAGCGTTTCAGTGCGTTTCGCCAAATCCTGCGGCAGGAAATAACCATACTTTTCCGCCAGATAGAGCAGGATTGCGCCAGACTCGAAAACGCGAACCGGCGGGTTTTGCGAGCAATCGCGCAGCGCCGGGATCTTCGAGTTCGGATTCACCTCAACAAAGCCGCTGGAAAACTGATCGCCATCGCCAATCCGGATAATCCAGGCATCGTATTCCGCGCCCTTGACGCCCTGCGCCAGCAGTTCCTCCAGCATAATCGTCACTTTCTGCCCGTTTGGCGTGCCCAGCGAGTAGAGCTGCAGCGGATGTTTGCCGACCGGCAGCGTTTTCTCATGGGTGGCGCCGGAAACAGGGCGGTTGATATTGGCGAATGCGCCGCCGTTCGATTTTTCCCACGTCCAGACTTTCGCGGGCTGATAGGTATTGTCTGACATATTGACCTGCCTTCTGAGTGGTTGTGTTGATGCAGTGTAGCAGTTAGGTAGAACGCAATTTAACAGATTGGGACTTTATGTCGTTTTGTGCTGGAAGGGGAAGATAAATCTAACCCGTTCATTGTAGCCGGGCCGTACTCCATGAAGAGGAAATCAATGTTGGACGGAAATTGCTACCGTATTCACCATTAAAAATTGGCGGTGAATAAGCAGTAATAATGAAAAAGGGTGTTCCAGGAGTAAGCGGTTATCAGGGCCCGGCGGGTGGATGGGGCGCGGTAAAAGCCGTCACTGCTTCGATGTTTTCGCAAAAGGCTGTCGCCCGCGACATTATCGCGATGTTCAAAATGAACCAGGTGAAAGGGTTTGACTGCCCGGGGTGCGCATGGCCGGACCCCGGACATCGTGCGCCAATGGAGCTGTGTGAAAATGGCGTTAAGGCGGTCTCCTGGGAGACAACCAGTAAAAAAGCGTCACCGGAATTTTTTAGCCGTCATCCGGTTTCAACGCTCTGGCACTACAGCGATTATGAACTGGAAAACATTGGTCGTTTGACGCATCCAATGAAATACGATGCAGCGTCAGACACTTGGCAGGCGGTGGATTGGGATATCGCTTTCCAGGAGATCGGCGAGCGTCTGCGCAGCTATGACTCTGCGGAACAGGTTGAGTTTTACACCTCCGGCAGAACCTCAAATGAGGCGGCGTTCCTGTATCAGCTGTTTGCCCGTGAATATGGCAGCAGCAACTTTCCTGATTGCTCCAACATGTGCCACGGACCAACCAGCGCAGGGCTAACGTCGGCCATTGGCCTTGGGAAAGGGACCGTTGAACTCGATGATTTTGACCACTGCGATCTGGTGATTTGCATCGGACATAACCCCGGTACTAACCATCCGCGCATGCTTACCACACTGCGCGACGTTGCCAAACGCGGGGCTAAAATTATCTCCATCAATCCGCTGAACGAAAGAGGGCTTGAGCGCTTTAGCTTTCCGCAAAGCCCGAAAGAGATGTTCACCGGTCAGGCGACGGAGCTGAGCAACGACTACTACCAGGTAAAAATGGGCGGTGACGCTTCGCTGCTCAAAGGCATAATGAAGGCGCTGATCGAAATGGATGAAGCGCGGATCATACTGGATCAGCCCTCGACGCTCGATCATGCGTTTATCGAAGAGCATACCGCCGGATATGCAGCATTGTATGATGACTTGCGTCAGCATAACTGGGCGGAGCTGGAACAGGACTCGGGCCTGACGCGTAGTCAGATGGAGGACCTGGCGCACAGCTACAGTAAATCCACAGCCACCATAATTTGTTACGGGCTGGGGATTACCCAGCATAAAAACGGCACCGGGAACGTTCAGCAACTGGTAAACCTGCTGCTGCTGAAAGGCAATATAGGTAAACCGGGGGCGGGGATCTGCCCGTTGCGCGGCCATTCTAACGTGCAGGGCGATCGTTCCGTGGGGATCAACGAAGCGGCGTCCGAAGACTTTCTGCAACGTCTTGAGGCGCATTTTTCTATTCGCGTTCCGCGCACGCATGGCCGCTCCAGCGTGGAGAGTATTCGGGCCATTGAGCGGGGAGACGCAAAAGCGCTCATCTGTATGGGCGGTAATCTGGCGGTGGCGATGCCGCAGCCGCAACGTACCTTTGCGGCGATGAAAAACCTGGATCTGCAGGTCCATGTTGCGACCAAACTGAACAGATCGCATTTACTGCTGGCAAAGCATAACTATCTGCTGCCCGCATTAGGCCGAACGGAGCGCGACATTCAGGCGACGGGGATTCAGTCGGTGACCGTCGAAGATTCGATGTCGATGGTCCACGCCTCCTGCGGCGCGCTGAAGCCTGCGTCCCGCTGGCTAAAATCGGAGCCCGCGATTGTGGCGGGCATGGCACGCGCCACGCTGCCTCTTTCACCAATCAACTGGGAAGCGTTGACCGCGGACTACGCGTTGATCCGTGACGCCATTGAGGCCGTCATCCCGGCGTTCCACGATTACAACGCACGTATTACCGAGCCGGGCGGATTTCGCATGGATACGCCCGCTTCACGCCGTGAATGGCGAACGACGAGTGGCAAAGCCAATTTTATCGTCAGCCATCAGCGGGCGGTACAGCGGGAAAATCAACCTGCCGATGCGTTAGTTCTGGCGACGCTGCGTAGTCACGATCAGTACAACACCACGATTTATGGCATGAACGATCGCTATCGTGGCATTACCGGTCGTCGGGATGTGGTGTTTTTAAGCGCCGAAGAAGCGGCGGCTCGCGGTCTGAGCCAGGGGGATGTGGTCAACGTTCAGGCGCTGGATGATAACGGCCAGCCCTGTGCGGATCGCATCATGTACGGCTTAACGGTGGTGATTTACAACATGGCGGCAGGCTCAATTGGCGCTTACCTGCCTGAAGCGAATATCCTGCTTTCACTGGATGCGGTGGACACACAAAGTTTGACCCCGGCGTATAAAAGCGTACCGGTCACCCTGACAAAAGCGTAGTTCCTGCCGTGAATTTTTCGCCTCTGAGCGCCAGCCGCTGCGTTGAGGTGTATGATGATGTCAACCTCTGTCCGGTTAGTGTCGCAGAGCAGGCAATCAGAGCGAAAAATTCACGCCAACCTGCTCAGGCTGTATTGTTTTGAGGTAAGGTGCATGAGCAAAGGAACGACCAGTCAGGATGCCCCGTTCGGGACATTATTGGGCTACGCCCCAGGCGGCGTAGCAATCTACTCTTCAGATTACAGCTCCCTCGACCCACGGGACTACGACGATGATGCGGCATTTCGCAGCTATATCGACGACGAATATATGGGCCACAAATGGCAGTGCGTAGAGTTCGCACGCCGCTTTCTCTTCCTTAACTACGGCGTGGTTTTCACCGATGTGGGGATGGCCTGGGAGATCTTCTCCTTACGCTTCCTGCGAGAAGTGGTGAATGACAATATCCTGCCGTTACAGGCATTTCCAAATGGTTCGCCCCGCGCGCCGGTCGCTGGCGCTCTGCTTATCTGGCAAAAAGGCGGCGAGTTTAAAGACACCGGCCATGTGGCGGTCGTTACCCAGTTGCTGGAAAACAAAATCCGTATTGCCGAACAGAACGTGCTCCATACGCCGCTGCCTCCCGGACAGCAGTGGACCCGCGAACTGGAGATGGTGGTTGAAAACGGTTGTTATACCCTGCGTGATACCTTTGACGACACGACCATTCTTGGTTGGATGATCCAGACCGATGATACCCGTGACAGCCTGCCGCAGCCGGAGATCGCCAATGATTCGCTGAAAATAGGCGGCGCGCGACTGGAAGATAACGGGCAGTTTGCTGGTAAATGGCTTGATGAACAGGATCCGCTGCAGAAAGCCTACGTGCTGGCGAACGGCCACGTTATTAATCAGGACCCGCATCAGTACTTCACCATTACCGAGAGTGCAGAGCAGGAGCTGATCAAAGCTACCAACGAGCTGCACCTGATGTATCTGCATGCGACCGACAAAGTGCTGAAAGATGACAACCTGCTGGCGCTGTTCGATATCCCGAAAATTCTCTGGCCGCGTCTGCGCCTTTCCTGGCAGCGTCGTCGGCATCATATGATTACGGGGCGTATGGATTTCTGTATGGATGAACGTGGACTGAAGGTGTATGAGTACAACGCCGATTCCGCATCCTGCCATACCGAAGCCGGTTTGATTCTCGAAAGATGGGCCGAACGCGGCTACACAGGGCAGGGGCACAACCCGGCTGAAGGATTGCTCAACGAGCTGGCCGGGGCCTGGAAGCACAGCCGCGCGCGTCCTTTTGTTCACATCATGCAGGATAAGGATATAGAGGAAAACTATCATGCGCAGTTTATGCAGCAGGCGCTGCGTCAGGCCGGGTTTGACAGCAAAATTCTGCGTGGGCTTGATGAGCTACGTTGGGATGACGCCGGTCAGTTGATTGACGGTGACTGTCGCCTGGTGAACTGCGTCTGGAAAACCTGGGCGTGGGAAACCGCGATAGAGCAGGTGCGAGAGGTCAGCGAAACGGAGTACGCCGCGGTTCCCATTCGTACCGGACATACGAATCAGGAAGTACGTTTAATCGACGTGCTGCTGCGCCCGGAAGTGCTGGTTTTTGAACCTCTGTGGACGGTGATCCCTGGCAATAAAGCGATCCTGCCGATCCTGTGGCAACTGTTCCCACATCATCGCTATCTGCTTGATACTGATTTCACTGTTAATGAAGAGCTGGCGCAAACGGGTTATGCGGTGAAACCTATTGCAGGACGTTGTGGCAGCAACATCGATCTGGTCAGTCACGAGGAAGAGTTACTGGATAAAACCAGCGGTAAGTTTGCCGAGCAGAAGAACATTTATCAGCAGCTTTGGTGTCTGCCAAAGGTTGCCGGTAAATATATTCAGGTTTGTACCTTTACCGTCGGCGGTAACTACGGCGGTACCTGCCTGCGCGGGGATGAGTCGCTGGTGATTAAAAAAGAGAGTGATATTGAACCGTTGATCGTGGTGCAGGAAGCGTAATCTTTTTGCGTGTTCTTTATTGAGATGTGAAAGGCCGGAGTATATATACTCCGGCTTTTTTGCCTATGGTGAGCCGTCCTGAATAGCGTAGACACGTTCCTGACTTAAACCTGGGACACGTGATGATGACTGAGTTCAAACGCACCCAACGTGATTATCTTTATCCTTTAAAATAGCTGTTGTTGAACAGGTTGAAAAAGGCGAGATGACCTATAAACAGCCTCAGCAGCGGTATGGTATTCAGGGGCGCTCCACCGTGATTGTCTGGCTACAAATTGCCTATATTGGTGAATCTATATCTGTGGCCGGGTTAAATGGATATGTATAAGGATTCCGCCACGCCTCGTAGCCAATCGGGTTCTGCGTAATATACCTTCCTGGCCCCGGGGTGTAGTAACGATGCCGGTTGTAATACAGCCCCGACTCCTCGTCATACTGCTGTCCCGGCAGCCGTATCAGCTGCTCCTCCGGGCTCTCCTCATTATTTATCAACACCAGACTCCTGGACATACCAATTAAGGACTTTTGCCACCGCCTTTAAGTATCAATACATTGCCTCTGGCAGGCTGCTGTGTTCGTTTCGATGGGGTTGACGCTTCGTGTTAAGGCATTGAGACTACACCGGGGACCAGGTGATTGTTCCCGGCCTTCAACACGTTACTGGGACTGGATGGCAACTCTCGCCGGTGATCTGCTGAAAATTGTCCGGTTTTGGTGTTCTGATGATGAGGCATAACAAAATGCATAAATGCTGTCTGATGGCTTCTGTCATGTTGATGGGGGTTGCGCATGCAGCGCTCCCACCACCGGAGATCCCTGATGAAATGGTGATGACCCCGACGACGACACTGGTGTTGCCTTCTGGCGTGATGCTGGGGAACTACTTTCCACGGTTTGAAGACACCACCCTGTCGCAGGTTCAGCAGGCGATTGGCGTTAATAGTGGTATTGCTCATCAGGGCGATGCCGGAGGGAGCATTTACTGGCTCTGCTACACTATACCGGTGAAACACGGCGGGCAGCACTTGTGGCTGATTGCTTCCGGTGAAATGGGTGGGCTCGAACATGATATCACTGAGGTTACGGTACAGAGCGCCAATGGTACTGCACCTACTTCAGATTGCCCGGCACTGCCATCACGTTTTCAGCCTGTCCGGTTGGATAACAGCCCAGTCTGGCCGGGCGTGTCACGAGCGAAGGCAGTGCTGAGTACCGGTGGCGGCAATCAGAACGGTAACTGGTTGTTTTTATCGTCGGAGAAATGGGTTCCACCAGGTTCATGCGAGGAAGCGGCACAGGAAAACAGTATGTACATTCATACCGTCTTTGGGCATGTAGATATTGTTGATGCGGGTCAGATCACCGCGTGCTGATGGGACCTGAACTGATGAAATACAATGATAAAAAATGAAGTGTGACGGGAATTTACTGAGACTAATATTGATTAACGTTGAGAAAGTGCGGATTTATTGTTTGGGCTGAATGGTGGGCATGAAAAGTTGAATGAGATGAGCAGCAAAAATGAGAAGCTTCGCCAGTTAAAACAGTAGGATACGGAATTCCGGACACATACCCAATGCCCCAGAGGGATAAACAGTAATCCCGTCAAATCCGTAATATTTACCTGACTGCGAAATGTCTCCAGGTTTAGTCCACTCGCTTTGCTGATTCACTTCTAAGGTCGGGAAGAATACCTTCCTTTATCAGGGCCAGCGCGATGCCACCTAAAGAGCCGTATTTATTTGTCAAGTAAAATTGTTCTTTGTCGGATAAAGACTGCCACCATTTTCCATATCTGAAATGCCAATGATGCTCTGACCAGTCGGGGAGTTGTATAAAATATTCTCTCTTGAACAACTCATTATCAATATCCCCGTTACAGTATTGCTCACATAGTGCTAATACACTGCTTGTTGGTTCGTTCTGGCTGCCACTGGCTTTGACTAGTTCATTGACCTTTTTTCTACGTTTCTTTTTTTCTTTTGTATCAATCATTTTTCTCACCAGGTTTTGCTAAACAACCAGCATTATATACAATCCCGGATATGTTCTTTCTTAGAGAAGTATTAAATTCAGCCAGATAGTTATTACTATTATCCACTGGGATATAGTGTGAAATGGTGTAATCATTGTTGTTATAGCGTAAATATAAAGCCATTCGAATCTGGGTTAGGAAAAATCGACCCATAGCCGTAGCTTTCCACACACCAGACAGCGAAATAAATATCCCTGACAATCTCCCCCGTTAACCAGATTTTTTTCTAACTGACTGTATTCCATGCCAAAGTTTGCACAGTCGCTGGGAAGATCAACAAACTCATCAAGTTGGTTCTTAATTTCATCCCAGCCAACATAGCCGATAAATGCGCAAAAATCGCTACAGTGCGCAAGCCAAAACTCCTGTTGCCAGCCGTGATATCCAGGCGTTCTTTTTATCAGCTCGTTAACTTGTTCCTGAGGATAAGGGTTGTGGATACCACAAAACTCGCCATCATTGTCGAACTTAGCCTCTACACCTTCAATGCTGGATTCATCCTGAAAACTTCCCTCGAATTTTTCTGCTGCCGAACCATCGGCAATACACCATGGGCAAAGGTTGCCCATGGTATGACGCGAGTAAAAAGGAGATTTGTAGTAAATATTCGACTGTTGTTGGCAACAAATGCAGGTGACAATTTGATCCTGCATGAAAGCTTCCGTTTCCAGGGGGCGAGGGTGATATTTAAAAATGGGTAATGGTCTGATATTTTTCATATATTTCCGTCAAACTCCATATTATGTAGTGGATCCAGGTTCAGGGGGCAACGCTAAACCGCCTACGCCAGCCCTTACGGACACAAGCATTTCTGCAGTGAAAGGATGAGGTCTAAAGCATGAACAGTACACAGCTTCAACGCACTATCCAGTTGAGGTGAAAACTGAGAACCGGGCAGCCGAAGCAAACTAAAAACAATGTCGCTGGCACCGGCAGTGTTCAGCATAATCTTAACCGGATTCAGCCCTGTCTGCAGCGCCAGAAGTTCTTTAAGTACAAAAATGGAATCCTGAATCGCCACGGGTTTAACAGAAACCTCAGCGTCAAACACTTCTCAATATCACACTCACGATTAATATCTACATGTCTGATAATTTCACGAAGAAAGAAGAAGATTAATGGGGGGGCAAAAGCAAGCGGATACCAAACTGCCTTGCAGGAGAAGTCCTTAATGAGGTTCTATTTTTCAACCTCAGAGGCGAGCTAAGACAGAGTCGGTTAGCTAGAATACCCACTGGCACTTGCGACTTCATTTCTTCGGAGGAAATGCCGAACGTGTACCGTTCACTTGATCATCCATATCGATATCTGATTCCATAGTGTGTGCTTTTTGGTCCACGAAAACACTGAATAATCTGTGCTGTATTTGTGGGTCGCCAGGGCAATTTCCACCATGTATTTCCATGACATCGACAGCATCCACCCCTGGTTCATAGTCCGGAATATAAGCGTAATCCGTACATTTGGGATCGTCGAGGAGCTTGTTCTGCTCGAGTATCTTCTTGACCTGTTGTGCAATTGGAGGTAGTTCTGTTGAAAACGCATTTGTTGTTAAAGCTATATAACCGAGCAATGCTATATAAATCACCTTTTTCATTTTCACTCCAACAGACTGAAATAATGTAATGGGTTAATATAACACATAGATACGGACACACCCGCGGTATCAAAGTCTTTTATTCCGGTAGTCCGAATAATGTTAAGTATCTTCTTCTCATAGTGAGAATCAGTTGCGTAACCAGCTTTAGCAACTTCATGTATAAATTTTTCTGGATCATTTGAATAAGCAAATGCGGCTGCATAGCGTTTGTTAGTTCCCAGAAATCGCCCATAATCATCAGCCGATTGTTCCAAAGAATCGTATGATCGGAAGCTATCGTTAATCTTTGTTAACGAACCTCCATATTCCTCATGTGTTGTGATATTTATAGACTTTCCATTAGGTGATTTTCCTTTTACACCAAAATAGACATTCCCGGGCGCTTTATGCCCCCATCCTGATTCCAGCGCCCCTTGGGCAATAGTCACTGCTATTGGCACTCCCCAATTGCGTTTAACATCAATAGCAGCAGGCAATGCCCGGTTGATCCATTCTGATTTTATCGCGGGCAAAGGTAATGATGCACGTTGCGCCAATTGTTTAATGTGGCTGCTGTCCGGAATTATCGCAGTCTGTTTCTGATGCGATGAAACTTCGTGATGAGGCACGCTATTCGCTTGATTTAGTCTCCTGAATGTTGGGCCATGGAGGTTAACTACAGCATCAACGTGTGCAAGGTGGACGACATTTTTCTGAAAGTACACTAATCTGGCAAATGTTTTAGGTCCCCATAATCCATCTTCTTTCAGGGATTCTAGATTATCGTCGCGGATAGCCCGGTTCAGTAACACCTGAATTTTTTTGACGTCAGCCGGATTATTGGGTTGGTTGACGCCAACCGCCCTGCTAATTTTCCACCGCATATGACCTCCTGCGCATTTTTAATCATTCAATTAGGTTAGAAAATCCGCTCTTCCCACAGGCTATAGGCGCTGGTTCCGGCAATACAGTGTTCCTGTGTGATACTTTCGTAAGTCAATGACACAGACTCTTCTGGTTGCCCTTCGCTATTATTGATGGTGTGTGGCACCGTATGTGCAATACTGGCGATACGGGCGTTAATCAGCTTCACTTTGTAATACAGCTCATTAATACCAAAGCGATTGGTGCGGTAATATTCGAAATCGCAGGTCAGGCATTCATTTTCGCTGATAGCCTTAGTTAGCAGTGGTGATGATTTATCCACCGGCTTTTGGATAACCATCACCTGCAGATTGACGTTCTGCGCACGTGTCATTCCGTGGGATAACCCCAGCACCATAATTTGATCCTGGTGTGCAACCTGTGCTTTGTTGCCAATGGAGGGCTGGGAACAACAGCCCGCGGAGATCAGCCCCTGAAGGTCGCCATTCAGTGTCAGGTAAACAGGATTCGCCATGATAAACTCCCGGTTTGTTATTTTGCGGATTTGGTTTTGGTTGCCATTTCAGGCATCGCATTATTTTTCAGTAACAGCCAACGGCTTAATACACCGTCCAGTTGCTCGTTAATCTGTTTTTCCAGCTCATCCGTGTTCTGTCCCTGAGCTTGTGCATCCTGGTACTGCGTCAGTAAAGATTCCAGCGGTGTTTCCTGGCCGAGTCCCCGTTCGGCCTGCCAGATAACATTCTTTATATAGGAAAGCGTCAGGCCTTCTTTCTCCCTCTGCATGATCAAATCGGCAAAGGCGTGTAAATTCTGGCGAGTCTGCAACCAGCCTCGAAGCTGTGGGCTATCCTTAGCCCGGGTTTCAAGCGCCTCATCCCATTTCGCACTCGCCTGCTGTTGCAGCTGATTGCCCGGCCAGCGGGCGTTTGCTGCGCGAGTCATTTGTATGCCTGTATTCAGTGACTGTAATGGCGATGCATCCAGAAGCTGTTGCAGGTGTTGCTCATAGCTTCCCGGCTCTGGTGAAGCCAGCCAGATACTGGCCGCTCCCTGCGCGGAATTTCTGACCTGCGCGAGCTCTTGCTGCAACGGGTACACTCGCCACCACCAGAGCGCTGCAGCGATAACCACAGTACAGATAGCTCCGCCCATGAAGCCTTTTACCAGGCCACCCGGCGTTGCTGTACTGGAACTTTCTGCTACGCCGAGCACTTTTACCCGCATCTCCGGTAGGTCAGGAGGTGGCGGGGGAATCTCCCCTGTGGTGATGGACTCGATACTTTCTGGCGCATAAACCAGTGTTCTGACGGGGGACGACCTGGTGGCTTCAGTATTACTTTTGGGATGCGGTTCAAGACGTTTTCGCGTGTTTTGCATGAAATACAATAAGTTATCCACGCGAGGCTGCCGTTTTAACTCTACCTGTTGGAGCTTGTCGCAGATAAGCTGCAAAGCCCGTTCGGTGCGATACAGCAGCGGCAGGTCGTTTTCCGTAAATGAGGTTTGCTGGCGCAGAATGTTCCCGGTCCGCGTGTTGAACCAGTCCAGCATTTCAGTTCGTGCCGGGCCGCTTTGTGGCCAAAACTTATCCCATTCATGGGTAATCATTGCAGCCAGCAATTCAGTCCCTTCACAGAAACCGGCCAGTCCCTGGATGCGGGTACGCGCCAGCGTATAGTAAGTGGCGGTGTGCAAATCTACGCCGCTGGCTTTAAAAATTGTTAGCGCCAGCGACTCCACCAGCCTCCAATTTAGTTCCGGTTGCGATGGATGACTGGCTTTATTGATTTCTTCACGAATGGCGCTGAATTCCGGCAGGTTGCGCGGATCGGCGCCTGTTATGATGATCTGGCTATCAGTCGGCGTATTCATTTGGCACCCTCCGGTGTGACCGATGTTGCGATTTCATCAGATTCATTGATGCCAGGAAGACATTTGAATTCAGACATTCCGGCCTCCATAGATCCGTGGGTAAAAGATTCAGGCAAATAACAGGACGCTCCCTGTTCCTGCTTTTGCCCTTCGGTCATCCTTCTGATGACATTCATCATAATTGCACCCTGCAGCCCGTCATCTGCCCCTCTCAGTACAGCGTATCCGGCAACCGGAACTGGCTGAACAGACCGCCGCTAAACGGGTTATCTTCGGTATCGGCGTGTACCCGGTAGACCATCGAACCGCCATCCACATTAAAACGAACGCTAAACGTACCGTCTGCTGTGCTGGTTAGCTGCCCGGCGCCAAACAGACGGAACTGCGCCCATGGTCCACTGAAAGTGATGCTGTGCGATGCGCCGTTACCGGCGCCAACCAGCGTCAGCTTGCTTTCATTGCCTTCACGCATATTATTTGGCCATACTAGGTGTGTGGTGTAGTTGCGCCCTTGGCTATAATCAATCAACTGGCCATCAAGGTTCAGCACGCTACGGCGTTTATTGCCGGAGAGTGACACGGTCTCCACCGCAAACTGCGCTCCCAGCCCGTTTTGTTTGCTAAAGAAAATGTCGCGGATTTTCTGCGCGGTACCCAGTTGCCGGATGACATCCTCGCGAATAATCACGCCGTCATTCCCGCCACGACTTAAGTCATTATCAATAAACAGTTTCAGATTTTGCTGGCAGAACGTATCCAGCACGCCATCCGGCTTAAAGAAACGTTCAAAGGCATCCAGCGACGCGTCCTGTGATGATCGCGGGTTAAACGGATAGCGATTTGCCAGTTGCTCATTGAACGGTTTCACCACGTTATCGCGCCAGTCCAGCTCCATGTAGTGGACTGCTTCCACCATCACCACATGCCAGGCCTGATCGGCCAGTTTGCCTACCCAACGATTAAGCGGCGCAGGCAGATTTTTGGCCATCTGCCGGGTGGCAAAAATAGGATCGCTGCCATTCTGGTCAAGACGGAGTTGAACCGCTTTCAGCGCTGATTTTCCCGGTACTGGCGCGTTCTGGATAGCCAACAGGTAACGATGTAGCTCAGTGAGCTGTTGGTACACCGCCTGCAGGGTGTTTTCTTTATTATCCTGCGTGGTCAGCGTGCTATTTTCCGGCGCAAACGCGTGCCCGAGTTGAGTCAACAAGCGATAGTCCAGCTCCGCCTGCGCATCTTCCCGTTCTTTATCGGAGAGCCTTTCAGGGAGAACCGCTGGCTGGGTGTTATCTTGTTGTACCGTTAACGCCCGCAGTAACGGCTGGTCGCCGCTGATTATCTGCTCCAGTGCGCTGGTGAGCTGTGCAACAGAGTCATAATTTCGCACATTGATATTATCCATCCCGGCCCGCCAGGTGGCGATGTAATCGCTGATGTACTGCCCGGTCAACTGGCGCTGGATCTCAGTTCGGTCAGCCTCGCTGTATTGGACACTACGGGTAAGGTTCAGAACCCAGGAATCCATCGCCGTCAGTTTCACCAGTTCATCACGCTGCTTCACAAAATAACTCTGTAATCCGTAGCGGGTAAGAAACTGTGGAACAACCAGTTTGCTGTCATCTGAAGACGTAAAGACCTGATCGAATGTTGGGCCAATCTGATCGCGCAGGTTCAGATCCGCAGGCAGTACCCCCTGCGCCTGCGCCTTCAGGCTCTGGTAAACGCGTTGATAAACCGGTAGCTTGCTCAGTTCTTTCTGTGCTGCGGACACTGAATTATCATACGGCGCCCAAAGGTTGATGGCATCCCCATCTCCTGCCGCGCGCGCGGCATGCCAGTCGGTATGCTTCAGCGCATAATCGAGGTGAGACATCAGCTGTGCCTGGATATCGCGCTGGCCATGGAATTTATCGCTCCAGCGTTTTGCCATATACTGCTTCACCACGTCATTATTTCGCCCGCTTTTATCGTCCAGCATTCTTATCACGCGCAGTACGGCGAGTTTTTGTTCGCTCCCCGGCGGAGCGGCATTCATTGCTTTCACCAGGCCGTTAAACAGGGCTGGCAGGTAGCGTTGTTCAAGCAGTTGCAGATAGGTCTGCTCCACATACGGTCCGACGCGCCGCCCTTGGTACAGCCCCATATCTGCCAGGCGGCTGCGATCATCCCAGTTGCCATAGGCCAGCGTCGCGTCACGAACCGGGTTGAGTAATGGCAATTGCAGAGAACCGTAATCATCCATTCCCTGAGGCGGTTTGATTGCCATAAAAGATTCGGCCTGTTTCAGCACCTGAACACCAGAGGCATAGTTTCTGTTGTAATAATGGTGCCAGCCGATAATTAACAACAATGCCGCGACTCCGCCTGTGGCGGAAAATATCGTCAAACGTCGGCGGCTGTTTGTCAGCCAGGTGCGACTTTCTCCGGCCAGATTCGGCTCCGCCAGTAGCGCCTGTGGGAACAGATTACGGGTAAAGTAGGGGGCGGTATCCACCAGCGGCCAGGCGGTCAGCGGACTGTCGCCCAGTTGGTACTGCCGGGCGGCAGACTGTGTAAAAATGTCATCCATCTGACCTCGCTGCAGTGACGAGGTGAGGTACACGCCACGCAGCATGACATCCATATTTTCACCGTCCAGCAGGCTGTCGAGCAAAGCCGCCAGGTATTCCCGGCTTCCCTGTATCTGACGGGTAAAACTGAACAGAGAACTGCGCATCACGTTCTGCGTGAGCATCAGATCCGGCAGCGCCTGATTCATCTGCCCGCACCATGTCTGCCAGAAAGTATCCAGCTCAGTACGCCAGCCTTCGTTTTCATGGGCGTGGCGAGTAAAGGTGACACCCAGAATAGAATCGCGCGTTTTTTTATCCAGCGACTGAAACAGGGCTGCAAAGCCCTGCAGCAAGTCCAGCCGGGTCAGTACAATATAAACCGGCAACTGACAGTGAAGGTGCTGGCGCATATCCTGCAAACGACCACGTAACGTCTGCAGCAGATGCTCGCGGCGGCGTTTGTCGGCAGTCAGCAGATCGGGCAAATCAAGCGTGATAATGATCCCGTTCAGCGGCTGACGAGAGCGTTTTTCTACCAGCCACCCCAGAACATGTTCCCATAAACGGCGGTGTAAAATATCTGCGCCAGGCTGTTCACAGAGCGCGCCATCGATATCAAAAATCACCGCCTGTTTGCCGACATGCGGCGTCAGGTATAAACGCTGATCTGCGCCGCGTATTGCCTCTGGCGTATAAATGATATCGGACGGGAAACCTTCTCGTAACAGCGCGGTTTTACCGCTGCCGGCAGCACCAATGACCATATACCATGGTAATTGCCACAGATAATTGCGGTTATCGAGATGGCGTTGTAGTCGCAATAACCATCTGTCAAGGTAGCGCTGTTGCGCATTCAGCTCTATGCTGAGTGGATCCTGGGCCTCTTCGCGTTGCTGCTTTTGTTGTTTCTCAAGCAGCTGCAGACGTTTTATCACCCGGACGGTGAGCCATCCCAGCGCGATAATCCCCCATGCTGCTGTCGCCAGCCAGCGGTTTGCCAGCGGTCTGAGCCACTGTCCGCCATACAATGTCCATGACGGACCTTTCCACCAGATCAACACCAACAGAAAGATCCATGCCAGCACCAGCAACCCGAAAGCGGAAACCTTAAACCGCGGCATCGCCGGTCGAAGGGCCGATTTCAGTCCACTGAATAGTCGGGGGGTTGGTAATCTCACAAAAACTCCTGTTATCTCTTACTGTTCTGCCGTGAATTTCTGCTCAAGCCGTTCAAGCAACGATGGCTCCCATTCCGCCAGCGCCATTCGTGAACCCGTGTTGAACAGTATCCGGTATTGTTGCTGTGCCAGTTTTATCATCCCGGCCTCTTCTATCAGCTGTGCGCCAAAATACTGGCGGTAAAACTGGTCGCGGGGATCGCCTTCAGGCAGCGTATCCAGATATCGCAATGCGGCTTCCAGCCCCTGTTCAGTAAAACACGCTCTCGCGACCTGTAATTCCTCTGTGGAATGCTGGGTGGGTATGGCCTGGCTGGTGGAGGGTGAAGAGGCCAGCCACTGTTTCGTCTGCCCGCTGATAAAAGGGGTGCGATCGTTAAACAGCAGTTCTGCCAGCGCTGGAAGGCGGTCAAGAAAACAGGCCACTTCATCACGGATGGCCTCTGCCGCCTGCCGATAACCGAGGCGCTGAGCGATCTGTGCGGAAAGGTAATGCCCGTCCAGCCAGTAGGGCGCCAGCAGCAGGCTTTTTTCTACCTGCTGCCACAGCGTCAGATCCGCACAGGTTAACCGTGCCAGATAGTCTGCGGCCATGTCGGCAGAAATTGCCGCCAGCGGGGTACGACCATCGCTCTCCGCCGGGGGCGCACTGGTGATGGTTTGCCACAGTGCATGGCGGCGCAGACGATAACCCAATGGTGAATCTGGCTGGCGTTCACAGAGCACTGCGGCGACTTTCAGCAACGTGTCGCGCCAGGTCGTATCATCATGGCTGTCAACCGTAATCTGCGGAGCCGGGGCTGCAGGCTCTACGGGCACTATCTTTTGTGGGCTATCCTGAGCCGACGTCGTCGCTGTTTGCGGCGCGCTATCGGATACGGTTGGCGAAGGTGATAATACTGGCGTCGCATCGCTAAACGTCCGCTGACAGAGCGCGAACAGCTCGTCCGTTGTCTGCGCCAGTTCCGCGGCGTGTTGCAACTGCCAGCTTTGTGCCAGCTTCGCCAGTTCACCCAGCAGTGCATTGCGCTGTGTTGTGGAAGCATTTTTCGCAAAGCCTGGGATGCCCGCTTCAAAACGTTTTACGACCTGAGTGGCAAAACGCTTTTTGTGTGACATGCCGGGTGCCGCGACGGCCCAGTAATGCTCCACATACAGAGCCAGCAGACGCAGCGCCAGCAGCAGATCGCCCGCGTGTTGCAACGTGCGCAACAAATGGGCCAACAGCCGAAAGTCCTTACTCTCCGAAGCCAGGAGATCCAGCCCTCGACGCTGTATTTCCGGGATATCCAGCTGACTATGCGCCAGCGAACCGAGTTTGACGATTTCTCCGTCGATGTACTCCCATTCGGGATTATCATCTGCCAGCGCGAGGCTTAACTTTTCTTCCGGGATCTTTTCCAGCAAATGAGAGATCCAGAGGTCCGGGGCATATAAATCTGTCGCCATTTTCTTACTCTCCTGCCCAGTGGCAGGCTTCACGCAACGGGGCGATTGCCTGCGACAGTCCACTGATATTAAAGGTAAGCGACGTACTGCCCGAACCGGTTTCAATCGTCAGCGTATTCGCGCCAAAAAGTGGCTTAATTTCATCAATGCCGGATAACCCCCGGCTGGATTCCAGCAACGTGCCGTTCTCCCGCACAAACCAGCGAGAGTGGAACTGCCCGTTATCCGTTTTCAGCGTGACCGGAATATCGTTATCCTCACGGGGAGTCGTGAGTGCTATCTGCATTCTGGTTATGTTATCCACACAGCTGAACATCAGCACCGGACGTGGTGGCAGATGACCGATAGCTGGCGTAGTGATCACCACAGTCGGGCGATCCCCCGGCGTTTGTGTCGTCAGCAGATCCGTAGTATTGCCCTGGCGGTGTTTCTCCTGTTCCATGGCGCGAGTCCAGGCTGTGCCTACAAAACTGGCTTTCACCAACGCACCGCCAAACCCAGCAGGCGACAGCGGAGCCAGTAGCCTGTCATAACAATCAAGGCGCTCCAGCGCAGCCGGTTCACCACGGCAGGTTTGCATAGCCCGTAATGTCGCCTGTGCATCCGATGTGGCTGTTGCTGTCTGTACGTTTCCAGATGTGGCTGATGTACCCGCAACCGCTCCGGCGGACAGTCCGGCAACCAACAAACTGATATGGCGGAAAATGCGCATTCTGCTCATAACACGGCGCCATCTTTTGCCTGCGGCGTTACGATATCGTCGGCGGGCGCATCCTCCACAACGGCAGTGAATGCTCCATTGGCTGCTGACAACCGGATACAGGAAATTGCCGTATTCGCCGCCATTTTCTGCAATAACAACAGCGAGAGTGGCGGCAACATATCGCCATCAATTACTGACTCCAGCATCCGCGCACCATTTTCAGCACGGGTGACGCGATTCATGATTTCACCAGTAACGTCCGGTTCAATAATAACGTCCGCACTGAAGCGGCTGCGCAGCACGTTATCCAGGCGGTCCAGTTTGCCGGCGATAATGGTGGCGAGCGTCTCTTTTGATAACGGCAGGTATGGCACGACTTCCATGCGCGCCAGTAACGCCGGTTTGAAGAAGTCTGCCAGCACCGGATACAGCGCTTCCTGCATGGCTTCAGGATTGTCGGCATATTCGACAATCACCTGGTAACCAAGATTGGAGGTGAGGAAGAACACGATATTTTTACAGTCGATAACCCGCCCTTCGCCATCGGCCATCTCACCTTTATCAAAGGCCTGATAGAACAGGTTGAGCACATCCGGATGGGCTTTCTCAACTTCGTCTAGCAATACCACCGAGTAGGGTTTCTGGCGGATAGCTTCGGTCAATACGCCGCCTTCGCCATAGCCAACATACCCCGGAGGAGAACCAATCAGCCGTGACACGGTGTGTTTTTCCTGAAATTCCGACATATTAATGGTGGTCAGGTACTGACGACCGCCATAAAGCAGTTCCGTCAGTTGCAGTACCGTTTCGGTTTTACCCACGCCGCTGGGACCGGCCAGCAGGAATGCACCAAGCGGTCGCCCGGGACGCCGCAGATCGGCGCGGGCGGTCAGTAGATGTTTATGCAGACTGGCAATTGCCAGCTCCTGGCCTTTGATGGTGTCGCCCAGCCACTGCGGTAGATCGGTGATAACTGACATTTCATTCTGCGACAGACGATTTAACGGCACCCCTGTCCATTCAGCAATTACCGCTGCGATCTGCTTTTTATCGACATGAGGGGAAACCAGCAACTGCGCACGATGCAATGCGTCAAGCTCCGCAGTTAGTTGCGCCAGGCGCTCTGCGGGATAAACGGTGCCTGGAATATCCTCCACATCAGTATCTGGTTCGTTTTCCTCTGCGGCCAGCAGTTGTTGGCGCAGTATGATGATCTCTTGCACCAGTGTTTGCTGCTGATGCCATGCTGCTTCAAGGGCCTGACGCTCTTCCTGTGCGGTTTCATGCTTTGCGCGAACCTCATCCAGCCGTGAGGTATCGGTACGCAACCCAATACGAATTTCACGCTCAAGCAACTGAATTTCGGCTTCACACTGGTTACACAGCGTGAGCAGCGCTGAAATCTGTTTTGGCGGAGAGGATAGGTTAATCGCCACCCGCGCGCAGGCGGTATCCAGCACATCAATAGCCTTATCCGGCAACTGGCGTCCTGACAGATAACGCTCACTTAGCGTTGCCGCCGCCTGGAGGGCTTCGTCGTCAATCAGTACGCCGTGGGACTGTTCATATACCGCAGACAGGCCACGTAGAATAATCGTCGCCTCCGCCGCCGTCGGTTCGCTGACTTTCACTAACTGAAAGCGGCGTGACAAGGCGGCGTCTTTTTCAAAGTATTTTTTGTATTCGCTCCAGGTAGTGGCGGCGATAGTTTTTAGTTCGCCACGAGCCAGCGCTGGTTTGAGCAGGCTGGAAACATCCAGACCGCCCTGCTGGTTACCCGCGCCAATCAAGGTGTGCGCTTCGTCGATAAACAGAATGACGGGCTTAGGCGACTGGATCACTTCTGCCATCAGCCCCTTAAAGCGTTTCTCAAACTCGCCTTTCACCGATGCGCCAGCCTGTAATGCGCCGAGATCCAGCGTCATAATGTCGGTATTCTTCAGCTTGTCCGGTACCAGTCCCGTAACAATACGCAGCGCTAGTCCTTCGATCAGCGCGCTTTTACCGACACCTGCCTCACCCACGACGACGGGATTGTTCTTGCGGCGGCGGCAGAGAATATCGATCATCAGATCAATTTCGCGATCGCGGCATAACACCGGATCGAGCCTGCCATTGCGGGCATCCTCTGTCATATTTTTCGCATAACGTGAAAGCAGGCCATCTCCCGCTTCGGCTGCCGCGCTTGCGCGCTGCCCGTCCGCTTCCTGCATGACTGTCTCTGCCGACTCACGCGTCCACAGCGCAAAATCCTGTTGCAGACGATCGCGGTTGATTCCGGTCAATTGTCGGGCGGCGGCAGAAGGTACATAGCGCAGTGGGGAATGCAGAAGAGCCAGCAATAACACACCACCACGCAGTTCGTTGTGCTGCATTTCGGCGGACGCCAGCAGCCAGCCCTCTTTCAGCCATTCAACCAGCATTGGGGAAAATGCCGGGTAGTTGTCCGTCGTTCGCGCCGTCGCATAGTTTTCCACCGTCAGAGCCTGGCGAAGCGCACTCAAATCAATCTCCGCCCGCTCAACAATGACCCTTAAATCGCTGCGCACTGATGCCAGCATTTGTAACAGGACATGCGGTACAGTAATTTCCGTCGCCTGCTGGGTCATACACTCTGCGGCGGCGGCTTCCAGCGCCTGTCGGGAGAATGGGTTAAGGTGCTTAACCAGCGAGGCCAGATTAATCTGGATCATACGTTGTATCCTTACCTGGCAAGCAGCCGGTTCAGTTGATGCAAAATATCCTGCGTCTGGCTATCCAGCCGCAGCATGTAGAAAAGGTAAAATAATGCCAGCACCACAATCCCGCCGATTAGGATGTGTTTAGTGGTCAGACGCTTCATTAGCTGATAGTGACCGCCCTGTGTTTTTTTGTCCTGATGCAACAGAGGGAAGGGCGCGTCACCGCGAAGCTGGTGCAGGACGTGGTGCAGTCGGCGGTATATCTGGTCAAACTCTCCCTGATCCTGCACCGCCACTTTATAGCGACCACGAAATCCCAGAGAAAAACAGAGAAACAGAAACTCAAGCAGATCCTGATAACGTTTGGGCTCACGTATCAGGCGTTCGAGCAGGATAAAAACCTTCTCTCCTCCCCAGGCTTCATTGTGAAAATGGACCAGCAGTGACTGTTTAATCCATTCGTTTTTGTTCGACCAGCCGTTACCCAGCGCCGCCTCATCAATAAAGGTGCAAAGTACATAGCGGAACGAAACGATCACACCCGGCTCGTAACCCTGATCCTGAAGCAATTGCTCTACGGCCTGAATATCCGTCACGACCCGGGCAAAAAGGTGCTCCGGCATTGCCTGGCTGTTCATCCTGGCCACGCGCATGACCATCCCCAACAATGGCGTGGCGGCATCAATCATCGGGTTCAGACTGTTGCCGCGCAGGGGCAAGCGGTACTGACGGCCGGAGATCTCGTCACCCACATCCTGTGCTGAAAATGCTTCTCTCCCCGGCGTATTCTCTGTGGCCTGAAGGGCGCTTTCACCGGTAAACGGGACAAACTGCTCGCTCATGGTCTTAGCCCCTTATTGCCCACAGTTGTATACTTAGCTCCGGGAATGTGCCGGAAATATGCAGCGCCAGAGCGCCAGCTTTTACCACGTCCTGCCAGGCGGCTGCGCCTTTATCCAGTTCAAAGTAGACAAAGCCATCGTGGTACGGTAGCTGACGCGGCGCCGCGGTACGTGGAGTGAGTGGAACGCCAGGCACCTGCACGCTGACCATATCGCGGATTTTGTTGGTGGCCGCAATTTTTGACTGCTGAGTAAACTGGTGAATAAGCTGGCTGTGCGGCATCCGCGCACGAACAGCCAGAATGAAGGTGCCGGATCGTAGCAGGCCAGGATCGTTAACCGTGGCAACGTAAAATCCGTCAGAGAAGACCAGTGGAAGGTTCAGCGCGCGCGGCATCAGCACCGTATTGAGCGCCCGGCGCAATTCCGGGATCACCGTCTTAAACGACTGGGTCAAATCACGATGGCTGTAAACCTCGACCGCGCAGGGCAGGCGGCTATCCTCGGTAAATGTCATTAGCTCGCCCAGTAACCGGATCAGATCCAGATAAAATGCGGCAGGGTGCAGGGTATGCAGATGGGATCGGTGGGTGAAATGCATCTGACTGCGGTTAAGCATCTGCAACATCATAAATTCAGCCACATCAGCGATGCCGCTTTGCTCCGGCGAACCGATACGTTTTGCCAGTTCGCTGGCACGATTACTGATGAGACCCTGCAGATCACCCGCAAACCCATTAAGTATCGGGCTGACGCGGATAGCCTGACAGGTCGGAATAAAGCTGTCATCCAGCACCAGCGCGCCATTGGGCTGCTGGCTACGGATACGGCACAACGGCAGCGTAACCATGGCGCTGAGATCGTCCGCGCCACTGACGATTTTTGGCGCCAACTGTCCCAGTACAACCTGCTGAACGTCACCTCCATCGGAATGTAAGTCACGAATATCGGCGCGGGCCAGACGATAACGCTCGGTTCCCTGGCCAGCGCTCTGACGCCCCTCAATTTCACAGGTAATATCGCTGATAACCGGTAATGCCAGGTAAATATCATGACTTCCGGGCCGGGAAAGATCGATCGGCTGATACGGAACAGGAAGCTGATCCTGTTCCGGGATGCTGAAAACGGTGCCATCCGGCATGCAGCCCGCGGCGTTATCCAGCATGAGTTTCCCCTGGGCAAGCAATTCAGTGTTGATCGACAGCGAGGTAAAACCCCAGGCGAAGTCATCCTGCGCGTCAATGCGCTGGTTCAGCAAATATTCCAGATTGCGCTGCTGTTGCTGGAAGTGCTGTGGCAGGGCAAATAACCCTTCCTGCCAGATCACCTTATTTTTCATGGTCGCCATCGTCAGTTGTCCTCTTTTTTTATGTCGATACTGTCCTGTCGTACATGTACCAACAGGTAGTAGTGGTGACCGGTACTTTCCACGGGCTCAATTTGTTTCCATCCGGCAGCCTGGTCATCAGAGAAATACGCCACAACGCCAATAAATCGTGTTTTTGCATCCAGCTTCACCGGCGGCAGTGTTTTCATTGTGTCTGGCAGCAGGTTAAAGTCCTGATGGTCGATATAGTTCTTGCCAAGCACATCCGGCAGGGCGGTACTGGCAACGGTGTCATAGTCGGCGGCCTGCAGTTTCGAGTCCTCGCTCATATAAATCAGTTGCGCATCGACTGCTGTTGCTTCGCCGTCAGCATTGGCATTTGTGTCCGGCTCGGTCAGCAGCGTAACGGTGACATCTGATGGTTGATCCGACCGATCGCCAACCTGGATATCCGGGTTCTTAATCACCTGGCCGATCTTCTGCACTGTTTCACAGCCTGTCAGGGTGAAGCTGAAAAGCACGATCACCAGACAGGCGCGAAGAAAACGCCCTGTCATGCTTCCGGCTCCCGCTGTTTCTCGCGCAGCACCCGGTCGTAGACCTGGGCATAGACTTCGTTAAACAACATCTCAAACCCCTGCTGGCGATCGGATGCCAGCTCGTCGTAATAGTGGCTGTACATCTGCCAGGCCCCGGCAGCGTCAAGAGGCTGGCGAAGCTCATGGCTGCGTCGGTACTGCACGAAACGACGCATCAAACTCTGTGGCGAGAAAGCGTCCAACAGCACGCGCAGCGATTCGACAATCGCCGCCCGGTTTGCTTCCTCATGGTGACGGATATTACGCAGACTCTCGCCAACAGCTGCCGGAGCGGCCAGATGTACCGGACTTTTACCTTCGGCAAACATCACGTCGAGCGCGGTGGAATAATCCATGTTCAGACGTAACGGGTTGTCTTCCAGTGGGCGCAGATGTTTGTCGGAAAGGCTGTTACGACGCTGTTGCAGTTCAAGTAATCCTCTGATCGCCGCCTGCAGTGTCCGGCCAGCCTCTTCCAGAAAATCATCCGCATCCTGTGAATTGCGTACAACGAGCGAACTGCCCAGCCCACGAAGCAATGGAGTAACAGCAAGGTGGAGTTGTGCGTCATCAGCCGGAGACGTCTTATCATCATGGTTGACCCGCGAGTCGGAATAAATCGGCGGCAGATCCATAAACGGTTTATCGATCGCACCATCTCTGTCTGAGGTGGAAGATCGGGTAGGGACGATCCCCCCAAGCGGATCGCCGGCCACAGTCAGGCTTTCAGCCTGAAGCGCCTGAAGTGGATCGGTTGAAAAGCTGTTGACCACGGTGTCCGCAAGCTGGTGCATCCGGGGCATTCCTGGATATGCAGGCTGTCCGTCCGTTGTCAGCAAAGCATCCGTCAGACGGTCACGGTTGGTTACAATGGCTTCAGGCGCAGCCATCTGCTCACTGTAACTGACCTGCTTGCCTTCGTGGATAAACACCTTCAGCGCCAGTGCGCCCAGAATGACTTCATCTCCCTGTCGCAGACGAACCAAACCGGCATCCGTGGACACGGGAGCCAGATTAATCATCAGCCCAGGCACCAGACTACGCAGACAAAATGCGCCGTCATGCAGAACCACCTGACAGGCGCGATCGGCAACCGAGCCAGCTCTGTCCTGTACCGGCCAGTGGCGTGCAGATCCGCTGCCGATATCTCCGCCATCAGCGGTAAACAGACATTTTGCAGCGCGTCCGCTCTCCAGCTCGTTACCGTTCATCACCTGTAATGTCAGCGAGAGTGAAGGAGACTGCGTTTTTTCTTCAGCCATATGCGGCTCCATAAAATTAATCCCTGATGTGTAAGGTGATGGATGGCGGCGTTTTCGGCTGGCCGATAAACGCCGTGCGCCCGATGCAGGAGCGGGGGCGATCGCCCAGCCGCATCCTTTCCGCCTGCTCAGGAGCAAGATCAAGTTGTAAATCCCAGGCGAGCTGATCGCGCAGCAGGAAGGAGATAAACAGGGTCAGGGCCTGGTGGTTTTCGCCTTCCGGTAAAAAAGAGAGATAACGTGCCATTGAGAGATTGCCGAGGCGCAGCAGGAACTTTCCACTGCGATCGGGCACACAAGCGCCGAGTGTAAAATTCACGCCGATCACTGAGCGGCCCGCTATATATCCGGCGGTTCTCCGTTTCGGGTTCCGTACGCCCAGCCGGTTCTGCTGTGCGGGATCGACGGGCACTTTACGCAACTGCCAGTTTTCAATACTGACATCCGGTAGATCAAAGCAGTGGCTGACCAGGTTGCATACCACATCCGGTGAGCGCCCGGGGGTCGCCAGTATCCCGGCATAGGCCAGCATTTTGCTGTGGTTGATCGCAAGCCTGTCGCGTACGCTCGGGTTACCTAACCCCACCATCGCATACATCCGCAGTGAAAAGGTGTCCGTTCCACCGTTGCGAAAGCTGATGTAATAGCGGTACTTGCGCCAGGCATGGTAAGCGAACTGTGTCCAGCGATGGCTGAACAGATCGAGGAACGCTTTCAGCCCCTCTTCATTCTGCGCAGATTCTCTCGCCATCCGATCAAGGTAGTAACCCGGTAGCGGCGACTGGCTACCGGAGAAGCCCAGAAACTTTGTGGTCAGGATGAACTGCCCGGACTCACTGCGTTCAAGCGTGCTCAGGTCACTACCTGGAAACGCAATGCTGGCATCAGACTTGAACACCACTACTTCCTGCTCTGGTTCGGTGCGCAGAGAGGGTTCCTCGTCGGCTTTGCCATACCGACGGTGGAGTGACTCCATCAGCACATAAAAATTAATCCCGCGTACATCCGGGAACGGTGCTGTTTCCCCTACATCAGGGCGTGCTGGCCTGTGTGTTGCCATTCCCAGGACTCCTGACTGTCGGTATTAATGATTCTGAGGCAGTGAAACGAATTGATGCTGGCGTACAACGCAAAAAAGCATGACAGTACCGTACCCAGAAGATAGATCTCGCCCTCACAAACAAAGGGAGCTGGGTTGATCCACAGCGTGGTGGACAGACCGCGAACCGGAACCCCTTTAAACAGGCGGTCAATCGGGCGGGATTCCATTTTCTCGATGGCGTCCAGCTTCTGCGAGGAAAGCCGGGCCTGCTGCGGATGATGGATCCCCGGCAGGTCGAAAGTCCGCAGTACCTGGATTAGCGCCTCTCTGTCCAGCAAAGAGAGATAATTCAGGTTCATACAGGAAATCAGCGACCAGTGCATATCGCCGTCCGTTACCGGATACAGCGGGCGGGTAGGGCGCGTGACGTTACTAAAAGAGGCTACCGCCGGGTTTTTGTCGACAGGAACACAGATGTCGCCAGTATGCAGAGACGCCGGCAACATCCGGTTGGTACAAACCAGAGAGGCGGTAAACACCTCATTTTTCAGTTGGGAATTGTCCGACGGATTACCATCTGCATGGACAAAGGCAATGGCGTGTTCCAGTCCCTGATGAAACAGGGAGGTTTTAGTCCGGTGGTGCCAGTAGACTACTTCGCGCTGACGGCTATATTCGATCTGATGCTGAAACCCTTCAAATTCGGGCCAGATATGAATTTTTTCATCGGGACCAGGAATGCGATCTGATGCAGAAATCTTGCTGGAGACCGATTTCACCTGAAAAATATCATAGTGCTCAGGATTCTGTTGACTGGCTCGTAATGCGTATTGCGGTGCACTGTCGTCAGGGCTGACCGGCTCTGCATGATGGGCGAATAAATTCACCGCAGGCGTACAATACGGACGCAATGAGTTTTTACGCAGCTTAATATCCGCAGGCAACGGTTGGTTGAAATACAGGCGCAACGTGAACGCACCAACCGGGAAATCTTCCGGCAGTGGGGCAACATCCCGCAAATGGAAGAAGAAAAAACTCTCCGGGTAGCAGAAATATTCCTGGAGTACTCGATATCCGGTATGGACGTTTTTTGGCCATGGCAACAGCGCTTCGTCCCGCTCGAACCCTGCCGCCTCCAGCCATAACTCAGACAAAGGAATACGCCATTCACCAGCAATCAGTTCCGCATCCATTAATCGCTCACTGAACCATAAATAGAGCTGCTGGCGGGTGTAATCATCTTCATTTCCCAGCCAGAAAGTCAGTTTATTGAGATCCAGCGTGTCGGGCGAAACATTGCCCTCGGTGGAAAAATCGATATCAATACACCCTCTTTTCAGCGTACTGGTATTGCGTACATCATTAACGCGTAACGGTTGTAACCAGACGTCACGCGCCAGGGTGAAATGGCAGGCAGGAGAGGTTGCAATATCATCCCCGGCCAGGACTTTGCGCCCTGAAGACGTCACCCGAACCGGACCAGAACAAATTAGTTCATCACGGCAGACCTGAACGGGGGCAGAAAACTGCGCAGCGACGGGTTTGTACTCAATCACCGCCATAGAGGGAACGGGACGCAGGTAATTGGGCCACAACATGTTGATTAGCCCGTGCGTAAACTCAGGGAACTCATCCTCCAGTTTTTGCCGCAGGCCGCCGGAAAGGAAGGCAAATGCCTCCATCAGACGTTCCACATCCGGATCGCCTTCTTTCTCAGCCAGAAAACGGGCAAGATAAGGTTTTTCACGCCCAAGAAGCTTGCCCAGTTGACGCAGGTAATCCAGCTCTTCGCGATAATAACGCTCTTCGAAGGCCATCAGTCTTACTCCACTCGCCAATGCTGATGGTTATCCAGCAACATATCGAACTCCAGGATGTCCTGGCGGTTACTGAAATTTACGTGTGCCCGGATATGAAAACACAACTCTAAAGGCGAGTTTTCATCCTGCGCTCTGGCAATGACCGTGGCATCGGAAATCCGCGGTTCATAGCGCAGAATACATGTCCTGACAATCCGGGCCGTTGCATCCCGGATGTTCATGGAGGCCAGAGAGTCATCATTTAAGTCAAGCAGCCCCAGCTCAGGCGAGCCGTAACAACTGCCGGAACGGGTATTGAGGATGTTTTGCAAACTGCTTTTGACAGACTGCACCAATGTCAGCGTCGGATTTCGATCAACTGACGGTTTTGCCGCCTCTCTGATGCGTTCAAACAAACTGCCCCCAGATTCCCGTCCCGATAACATGATGCTTATTCCTTGTCCAGGCGTCCTACCAGAGACAGCTCAAACGATGCCCCCATGTATTTGAAGTGCGGACGAACGCTCAGGGCAACCTGATACCAACCTGGCTCACCTTCCACATCAGAGACTTCAATCTTCGCCTGGCGTAACGGTTTACGGCTGCGAACCTCAGAAGGTGGGTTTTCCTGATCGGCCACATACTGGCGGATCCAGGTGTTCAGCTCACGTTCCAAATCGCCTCTTTCTTTCCATGAACCCAACTGTTCGCGTTGCAGCACTTTGATGTAATGCGCCAGTCGGTTGATGATGAAAAGATAAGGAAGCTGAGTGCCGAGTTTGTAGTTAGTTTCGGCCTCTTTTCCTTCTGGAGTGTTAGGGAATATTTTGGGTTTTTGCACTGAATTAGCTGAGAAAAACGCAGCGTTATCAGAGCCTTTTCGCATAGTCAGAGTGATAAATCCCTGTTCTGCCAGCTCATATTCCCGTCTGTCGGTAATGAGGATTTCAGTAGGCACTTTGGCCTGTAGCTGACCCATTGCCTCATATAAATGCACAGGTAGATCTTTTACCGCGCCGCCACTTTGTGGGCCGACGATGTTAGGGCACCAACGGGTTGACATGAAACTTTCGGCCATGTTTGCCGCCAGCAGGAAGGCTGTGTTGCCCCACAGGTAATGCTCGTGATCCTTGCTAACATCTTCATGATAATTAAAGCTTTTAACCGGGTTTTCATCCGGGGCGTAAGGATGACGCAGCAGAAAACGCGGTGCCGTCAGGCCGAGGTTGCGAGAGTCTTCTGACTCACGCAGCGAACGCCATTTGGTATAAGCGGGGCCTTCAAAAATGGCGGCAACGTCTTTAATTCCAGGAAGTTCGGTAAATGAATCCAGCCCGAAAAACTCAGGGGAAACAGATGACAGGAATGGGCAGTGCGCCATTGCACTGACTGCGCTGATATATTTCAGCAGCTTCATATCTGCAGCGGTATTATCGAAAGCGTAATTACCAATTACAGCGGCGATCGGCTCTCCGCCAAACTGACCAAAACCACTGGAGTAAACCTGCCGGTAGAAGCCTGACTGGGTGATTTCTGGTGCAAATTCAAAGTCATCCAGCAGCTCTTCTTTAGTGGCGTGCATAATATGAATTTTGATGTTTTCACGCGGATCGGCATGGTCAACCAGCAGCTTCAGTGAACGCAGGAATGATTCCAGCTCCTGGAACTCTGGCGCATGGAGGATAAGATCCATCTGACGTCCCATGCGTTCATCAATATCAGCGATCATGCCGTTGACTGCCAGAATATCGACAGACTCCGTTTCATCGTCACTCCGTAACAGTTCGGAGATAAAGGCTGTCACTCCCTGACGGGCGATGCCATAGCTTTCTGACTCCGGTTTAAAACGAGTCTGCGCCATGATTTCATCCAACAGGTTGGGTTCAGCGCCCGTTGTTGTGGAGGCAGATGCTTCCGGTAAAGTGGTTTCTGACATACTGAAATCCTTGTACAAGTTATTCCCGGCCAGCGAGGCCCAGCTCCGCAATTAATTGTTCACGGCTTTTTTCATCATTAAGCAATGCCTGAAGCCGGGCACGGAAAGCAGGTATATTGCCCATTGGTCCCCGAAGCGCGACCAGCGCTTCACGCAGTTCCAGCATTTTCTGCATTTCGGGTACCTGAGCGGCAATATTGTCCGGCGCGAGATCGGCCAGTGACTTCACTTTCAGATTGACACTCATACGGGCATCAGACGTTTCATTGAGCGCAGAAGGAACTGTGAAGTCACGTCCGATACCAGCCTGATCAAGTACGGCATTAAAATTATTGCGGTTGATAGCAACCGGCTGACGTTCATCCAGTGGGGTATCATCCACACCGCCCGTCAGGTTCCCCGTGACCAGCAGGTTTAGTGGTAATTCCACTTCTGCTGTCTGATTTCCGGTTTTGGGCTGGAATTTAATATTTACGCGTTCTTTGGGTGCAATACTGCCACCACCATCATTCTTTCTGCTGCTCATAAAAATAGTCCGTCAGGTTATCGTTCGTGCCATGAATACAGCATGACTTGTACCGAAGAAATTACTTACAATGCCGTTTGGTGGCGGATTGAAAATAGATTTGGAGATTTTCACCGCTCTGCATTCTACGCCAGGTGACACATTTTAAAAGCACTTTTTATCTTGCGTAAAGAGAGGTATTCTCCAGCCATTAATATGTTGAACGTTGGTGTTGTAGGTTGTTTTTACTGGTTTTAGCCTGAGGCTTTACTCTTTTGTTTTTCTTGTGGTCGTTTGATTTATTTGGTCTTTTGTTTTTGTGTTGTCGAGCGGTGTAAATGGCTGAACACTGGGTTGTCATGCAGATGAGAAATTAAAACATCAGCTTTAAATTTTGCAAACGTGTCCAGGATTGGACTCAAGATAAAGCGTTGCGGTTATTTTAGAACTGTTAAAGTAGTCCTAAATAGGATTAAAAAAAGTGTTGCGTTTAATATTTGGTTTTTCCTTCTTGTAGTTATTTTGTATAGCGTGAGAATACAGATGAAATAGCCTGCGTTTATCCAGGTGTTTGTACATTAAGAGGTTAGGTAGTTACTTTGTTCATTATTTTTATGCCGTGTATTTGGTCTGCAGATAAATAAACCGAATACCGGAAAGTAAAGCGGTTCAGTAAGTGGGCCGTATAAGAATGTGCCTGTCTGAGGTTAATGACAGGTCATAGCAAGTCGTCATTGGCAACACTCACAAGGAGTTTATATATGCCAACACCGTGTTACATCTCTATTACGGGCCAGACCCAGGGGAACATCACCGCAGGTGCGTTTACCGCCCCTTCTGTCGGTAACATTTTTGTGCAGGGTCACGAAGATGAAATGCTGGTGCAAGAGTTCCAGCACGACGTCACCGTTCCGACGGATCCGCAATCCGGGCAGCCCAGCGGGCAGCGGGCCCACAAGCCGTTTATTTTTACGGTGGCCCTGAATAAAGCCGTTCCGTTGCTGTATAACGCGCTGGCTTCCGGCGAAATGTTACCGAAAACGGAGCTGCACTGGTGGCGTACTTCTGTTGAAGGTAAGCAGGAACATTTCTTTACCACGCGTCTGACAGATTCCACCATTGTGGATATCGATTGTCATATGCCGCACTGCCAGGACGCAGATAAACGCGAGTTTACCCAACTGGTGAAAGTCTCTCTGGCCTATCGCAAAATCGAATGGGAACACGTCAAATCCGGCACTTCCGGCGCCGATGACTGGCGTGCGCCTCTGGAAGCATAAGTTAAGCCACAGCACCCGGCCCTCACAGGCAGGGTGCTGTTTTTGTATTACGCCGTACGTAACAGGTTGTCAGTAAGGAGTTAGGTTTTTACGGGTGATGGCAGATGTCGGAAACTCCGGCGGTAGCGTGCCTGAATATAAGCGTAACACTGTACTGCCACAGCCAATCGGGCGGGTATCTGTTTTTCTGTCAATATCAGGGTGATCAATATGTCATCAAATGGGTTGCGTTTTACGCTGGAAGTGGATGGTGTGATGGATACGGCCATGGCCGTGGTGAGCTTCAGCCTTTACCAGTGCTACTCCACTCCCTTTGCTCTGGAAGTGGATATCGCCAGTACGCTTCCTGACCTCGTGGCAACCGATTTTCTGGAAAAAAATGCCCTACTGACCATCTGGCAGGGAACAGAGCCGCAGCGTTACGTCAGCGGTATCATCAACGGCATTACCCTGGGGGAGCATAATCACTGGCAGATGCTCTACCACCTGACGATTGTCCCACCCCTGTGGCGCTGCGGTCTGCGGCAGAACTTCCGTATTTTCCAGCAGCAGGATATTCAGACCATCTCCTCCACTCTTCTCAACGAAAACGGCATCACCGAGTGGACGCCTGTTTTTTACGAGTCGCATCCGGCACGTGAGTTCTGCGTTCAGTACGGAGAAAGCGACCTGGCATTCCTGACCCGTCTGTGGTCAGAAGAGGGGATCTTTTACTATGACTGGCTTGCCCCGGACGGTCCGGAACAGAAGCTGGTGCTGTGTGACGATGTGGCAGGGGTGTCGACTCTGGGCGAGATGCCGTTCAACCCGAACACCAGTACGGAAGTCTCCACGGAGTGCATCAGCAGTTTTCGGTATCGGGCGCGGACCGGGCCGTCCTCCGTAGAGACTCAGGACTACACCTTCAAGACGCCGGGCTGGCCTGGTTATTACGGCCGCGCCGGGGAGAACCTGAACGGCCAGCTCACTCAGTATGAAATTTTTGACTATCCGGGGCGGTTTAAAGACGAAGCCCACGGTCAGGCGTTTGCCCGCTACCAGATTGAGGGCTGGCGGCACGATACGGAGACCGCAACCTGTATCAGTAACTCGCCGAAACTGTGGCCGGGGAAACGGTTCACCCTGACAGGGCATCCGTCGCAGACGCTGAACCGGGAATGGCAGGTGGTGAGCTGCACGCTGACTGGCAGTCAGCCGCAGGCGCTGCATGGCAGTCAGGGCGAGGGCACCACGCTGGATAACCACTTTGAAGTCATTCCGGCAGACAGAACCTGGCGCGTTCCGCCTCAGAAGAAACCCTCCGTGGACGGCCCGCAGAGCGCCATTGTCACTGGTCCGGCAGGAGAAGAAATCTTCTGCGATGAACACGGTCGCGTGCGAGTGCGTTTCCACTGGGATCGTTACTGCCCGGGGAACGAGGACAGCTCCTGCTGGATCCGGGTGTCGCAGGCGTGGGCTGGTACGGGGTTTGGCAACCTCGCCATCCCACGTGTGGGCCAGGAGGTCATCGTGGACTTCCTGAACGGCGACCCGGACCAGCCGATCATCATGGGACGCACCTACCATCAGGATAACCGTTCACCGGGGAATCTGCCGGGTACCAAAACGCAGATGGCCATCCGCTCGAAAACCTACAAGGGGGATGGATTTAACGAATTGCGGTTTGAAGATGCGACCGGGCAGGAGGAGCTGTATCTGCATGCCCAGAAGGATATGACGACGGAGGTATTGCATGACCGGACCACGACGGTTGATCACGATCATAGCGAGACGGTAAAGAATAACCAGACGGTGACGGTAGTGGTTGGTCAGACGGTTAGCGTGGGCAGCAAGAAAGAAAGCGGGCACGATCAGAAAACGACGGTGGCGCACGATCAGGAAATCACCGTTCAGAATGATCAACGGCTCCATGTTGTCCATGACCGACATAAAGATGTGGATAACGACCAGTTTATCTGGGTGACAGGGAATGATACCGAAACGGTAGTGAAGGATCAGAACATCACGGTTAATCAGAATTATACGCTCAACGTCCACAAGATAACGCAGATTATCTCAGGCGATCTTATTGAGCTGACCTGCGGCGTCAGCTCAATAAAAATGGAGAAGAGTGGAAAGATAACCATAACCGGCACGGAATTTGATTTTACGGCCAATGGTCTGGTCAATATTAAAGGCAAAAAGATCGATCTTAACTGACGCTGGGGTGTGGAATGATACAGGTTGAGAACCATACGCCATTTCCCGCTATGGCGTTTGAAAAGCATGGTCGTCTTGGTTATGTCTTTGATGTTATTGCATTCAGAATGACATTTCGCCTGAAAAATGGCTATTACGCCGATCTGGCTGATGAGCAGGCCGGGTTGATTATGGCAGATGAGTATTACGGGGACCCGGAAACAAGCAGCCTGAAGTCTGAAACCGATTTGGTTCTCTATAAGCGAAATACCGATATTCACATAATCGGCAGCGCCAGCCCGTTAGGTGGTTCTGGGACGCAATGGATGGCAGGTATTCGTGTGGGTGATTTTTCAAAGCGTCTTATGTTGTCAGGCCCGCGATACTGGCGCTATGAAAACCATCGTTGGCGACTGGGACTGCCTGAAAGCGTTGCTTCTGTTCCCTTACGCTATGAACTGGCTTACGGCGGAGTCTGGCCTGCAGGCGACAAAGCGGAGGATAAGCAGATTTTTCCCGCCAATCCGCTGGGTTGTGGTTACTACCCGGATATCCGGCATCTTGATATCACGCAGGAATACCGTGCCCCTCAGTTGACTCGATTCTCTCAGGATAATGAGGAAAGCAGTCATAATATTGACACAATTTGTACTCCACAGGGGACAGGCCCTATGTCACGCTGGTGGCAGAACCGCCTTCAGTATGCCGGAACTTATGATGATAACTGGCGTGAAAACTGCCGTCCTTTTTTCCCTGATGACTTCAGTGAATGTTTTTACAACAGCGCTCACCCTGAGCTGATATACCCTTCCCATTTATCAGGTAATGAGCTCATTGTTCTGGAAGGGTTCCTTCCAGAATCCGGCCGTATAGTGACAGGGTTGCCCGGTTACCAGCCGGTTTGCGTTCTGACAGATAGTAACAATCATCTCCATACCCGTCTCCCTGTCGCAGATACGTTGACAATCAATCTGGATGAACACTTGGTTAATCTTACCTGGCGGTTAACTGTGCCTGTTGCACTGCAAATGCAGGAAGCGGTTCTGGGTTGCCTTGTTCCCCCCCAGACAAAAGGAGCATGTCGTGGCTGATAAACACATAGCAGATGGTGAAAGTGCATTCAGGGCGGTAAACAGTTCACCGGATGCCTGTAAGGTGGGAGATGTTGTTGTACCGTTCGATTGTTTCCAGGTTCTGAGCAACAAAAAGCAGTACAGCGAAACGGTATGGGCGCGGGGATTTTCGGTTCTGAATGTGGGCTCGGTGATTGCCGGTACGCAGAGTAATGCCGGAAAAGGGGTGATATCCGGAACGTCTCTGGGCAGTGGTGACTGTACTATTCTGAGCGGTAGCCCGACAGTATCGGTGGAGGGGAAAGCTGTAGCCCTGTATGGCTCACTGGTCGGAATGAACAATATGAACTGCCAGGGAAAATTGCTGACAAAGCAGGCTCCTCCTAATGATGTAGTTAAGGATAACGCCTTACCCTGTAATAATCCGCCGGTTTCTTCGCCACGCCTTGAGGAACTGATGAAATCCCGCCAGGAGGTCAGCAATAGCCTGATGGAATCACTGCGGAAATCCCTTGATTTTAGCAAGGGAATAAATTCGGCAGATGAGTGGACGAAAGAGCAGATAGATAAATTACGTTCAGTTCCTCTGGAGAGTGGCTCCGGGCAAATGATTTATGACATGGAAACTGGGGCAGAAATACCAGTAGATGTCTATAACGCTCAGAACGAAATAAATGCGGGCGTCGTCCGGGGTCTACTGGGGTTTGGTCGTAGCCTTGTATCCGGTATTGCCTCTCTGGGAAATATGCTGGATCAGCAGCTTCTGGAAGATCCCCGGGTTAAACCACTGGAAGCGATGATCCTGGCGGAAAATATCCGTCTTGGGAATGTCTGTCTTGAGGGTATCGAGAAGCAGATAAGTGATACCTGGGACGGCATTAAAGCCAAAGCCAGCAAAGAGTGGGATGATTTTCAGAATGCTTCTGCCGGGGATAAAGCGGAGATAGTGACACGAGCGCTGGCTGAGATAGCTACGTTACCGATACCTGCGTCTGAGGTAGGGCTGTTGAGCAAAGTTGGCGTGGCTGCTGACTTGGCCAAAGCAGCAGAAACGACAGAATTAGTGAGTGATGCAGGGAAAATCGTTAATACAGCAAAGGCAACGGGAGAGATTGCGAATGATCTCGGGAAAACCGCAGATGCCAGTGAAACTACATCATTCCTGAATAAAACTGACGATATAGCCAGTAAAAATAAAAATGATGGCCCATATGTGGATGAAAATGCGCAGGTAAATGACGGTGAGGGAAAAACACCAGATAATGCCAGTACCTGTAAAGGCGATCCTGTTGATGTTGGAACAGGCGATCTTCTCCAACAACTAAGTGTACTGACACTTCCCGGTGCCCTACCTCTTACGCTTTCAAGAACTTACCGTTCCCGTCCTGCCCGCGTCGGGTTGTTTGGCCCCAAATGGGTGGATGAATGGTCATGCTCGCTACAACTACAGGGAAAAGCGCTCCATTTTACCGATCCAGAAGGCACAGTATTATATTATCCCCTGCCTCGTAATGGTGTTTTTAACAACGCCCGCAATTCCCGCCAGGGATATTACCGTCTTTTTGGCGATATACGTCAGACACTGACGATCGTTGATCAGCGCAGGCAACTGACGATGCATTTTTCGCCCTCTGCATCGGGCTGTTTTTTATTATCAGCACTCCATGATCGACATAATAACCAGATCGATTTTATCCGAGCAGACGGACTGTTGGTAGAAATCAGGCGGAGTGATGGCTATACGCTCGAGCTTGGCTGGGAACGACAGCAACTGATGAGTATCGATCTGGTTACGCCGCAGCGCCAGCGCCTGGTCACCTGTAATTATGACAGTAATGGCTTCCTGGCCGAATGCGATACCTTTCAGTTCTCACATCTGTGGCATGAATATACTTCCGAAGGCTGGATGACTCACTGGCGTGATACGGATAAAACCCGCTTTTATATAAAGTATGACGTCACAGGACGAGTGACAGAAACGCGTACAGATGAGGGCTACTACTGTGATCGTTTTATTTATGACGATGAAGAAAAATGCACCACCTATCTGGATGCGGAAGGGGGGGAAAGCCGTTATTGGTACAATAATGACGGGCTGGTCATTCGCACCCAGGATGAACTGGGGCGTGAAAGTTTTGCCCGGTGGGATAACACCCGCCTGCTTTCCCGGACAGATGCGCTGGGACGCATTACAAAATATATCTACAACAGTAACGATGAAATTTCGCAGGTTTCCCTCCCCGGCGGCTACAGCCTGTATTACGACTACAATGAACGCGGTCAGCTCACCCGTCTGAGCGCACCGGGCAATCAGGTCTGGCAGTGGGCTTACGACGACAAAGGCAGTATGGTCAGTCTGACCGACCCGCAGGGACGGCACCAGCAGTTCAGCTACAGCGAGCAGGGGGACCTGCTGGCCCGGATTATGCCGAACGGCGCTGCCTGGCGCTGGCATCATGACGCACTGCACCGGGTGCAGGAGGCGACTGCGCCAAATGGTGGTGTGGTACAGACTGAGCAGGATATGCTGGGCCGCCTGCTGAGCGTGAAAGACCCGCTGGGTTACACCACGCAGTTCCGCCACAGTAAAAATCATGCCGGACCGCAGGGAAGCGTGGAGGAAATTAACCGTCCGGACGGTGTGCGTGAATTGATGAGTCAGAACGGTGAAAAGCTGCCGGAGAGTTTCACCGATGGCGAAGGTAAAACCACCCTCTACGAGTACGGCGCATTTGACCTGCTGACCGCCGTTGTCCGCCCGGATGGCGAACGGTTGACTTGCCGCTACGACAAACTGACACGCCTGACTGAAATCACCAACGCCGAAGGCGGGCATTACCGCCTGACGTATGACAACGCCGGGCAGCTTATCGCGGAAACCGACTTCACCGGGCGCACGCTGACGTATCAGTACGATGCAGGCGGGCGCTGTATCCGCACCACCTTCCCGGACGGCACGCACCTGAACCGTCGCTATAACGTGACCGACCAGGTGACGGACGAGGAGGTGACGCAGGGCAACAGTGACCGGGTACTCAGCCGTACCACGTTCATCTATGACGAGCTCTGTCGCCTGACGGAAGCCCGGAACGACGACGCTACCGTGACGTATGAATACGATGAGGCCAGCCGGATAACGGCCGAAACCATCAACGGCAGACGGACGGAATACCGCCACGATGCGGAACTGGATACGGTGGCGCAGCGCACCACAGCCGGAGTCACGGAGTACTTTACCCGAGGTCTGATGGGGGAACTGACCTCATGGCGGATAACCGGCCATGCGCCGTTGACGTTTGAGTATGACCTGCGTGGTCAGGAGACAGCCAGAAAAAGTGAGGCCGGATTTTATCAGCGGCTTGACTATACCCGGACGGGAATGCTGGCGGCGCAGCGCGCAGGAAGCCAGGCTGAGCCGGGAGTAAAGAACAAAGACCTGCAGCGGCAGTGGGGGTATGACAGGGCGTATAACCTGACGAAGATATCGGACTCGCTGCGCGGGACGATGGTCAACAGCATGACGGCGAACGACCAGATACACCAAGCCGCCTGGGCAGACAGTGGCAACGCTCTGATGCAGGAAGAGCGTTTCACTTATGACAAAAACCTGAACATCACCCGCAGCCAGACCTGGGTTAACAGCGTACTGGAAAGTGAGGCGCATCAGCAGCAACAGCACGGCAGGGTGGTATCCCGGGAATATAAAGGCTGGCGGCATTCGGCGCACCGAATCAACCCGGAGACGGGGAAGGCGGAGGAAGGGCGATTTGTCCGCATTGTCAGGCAGGACAATACCACCTGGAAGTATGATGCTAATGGTCGTCTGACAGAAAAACTGGTGGATAAAGGAGGTTACCGGCTGCTTCAGTGGCGCTACCGCTGGGATGCGCGGAGCCAGCTTACCGGGCTGGAGACGCCGGAGGGCGAACGCTGGGAGTATAAATATGACCCGTTCGGCAGGCGCATCAGCAAACGCTGCATCAACCGGGACAGACCGGGTATGGATTTCCACTGGAACGGCAACCAGTTAACTGAAGAAATCCCGGTCGGTCCTGACAATACGCCACAAGTCGAAAACGTTGTCCGCTGGATGTATGAACCGGGCAGCTTCACGCCGCTGGCGCGTTATGAGAAGGGACAACTGCACTATGCGGTGACGGATACGGTCGGGCGTGTTCAGGAACTGCTGACGGAAGCAGGTGAGATAGTCTGGCAGGGTAAACAGCAACTCTGGGGCCGGGAAGAAAGCCGGAACAGGGAAGGTGCGCCCTCCTGTCACCTGCGCTTCCCGGGGCAGTATGAAGATGAAGAATCGGGGTTGTACTATAACCGGTTCAGGTACTATGATTGCGGTACGGGGCAGTATCTGTGTGCGGATCCAACTGGGCTAAGAGGTGGGTTAAATCCGTATGGATATGTCAAAAATCCGCTGAAATACATAGATCCGTTGGGTTTATGTAAAGAAACAGGTGGTCGGCAGGTTTTAAACCCTGAATCTATATCCGGATGGGAGAAAGCAGAATCAATGTATGATCTCATTCGTTTTGATCCGAATGATATTTCTTTAATAGCAAAAAACACAGGTTGGAAAGAATCCATTATAGCCAGAGTTAAAAATCATTTATTCTTCAAAGATCATATGCTAGACAGGGGATTATCTCGATTTGATGCAGATCCAGCAATTGTTAATGCTTGGGATCGCTTAAAAACTGGCGATTACACGGCTAGTGATATTAACCTTCTACGACATGAACAATTTGAATCACGATTTGAAGGAATATTTGGTACAGACTACAGGGTAGCACACGATGCCGCAGAACGAAGTGGCAGAGTATGGGAGTAAATTATGGCGTATCACATTGAAATATTGAAGTTTGAAGAAACAGATGAAATGGCGAAATATAAGTTTGGTCCAACGTCATCAAAATATTCCATAACTGACTATGGAGTTTTTGAAATAAATAAAAAAAATGGTGAAGTTGCTTTGTTAAAGCAAGTCACGAACGATACTAAAAATGTTTTTTATATGAGAGCTATGTTTAAAATTTTAACCTGTTGGCGGAAAGGATATTTGCCTGAAAAGGAAGAGTGGGCATCATAATCTAAGGCAGGGAGAGTAAAATAGAATAATTATTTTCTGTAATTTATTATTTGCCAGTAAATAATAACGTAAGAGGCCGGAAAAGATCCTCAAATCTTCCCGGCTTCTTTATTATTTAACTTTCGTTCAGTACACTAAACACCCCGTCTTTAATCCCCTTAACCACCTGTTTAGCCTGATAAAGATGCTAGCGCAGCTCCTGCACCTCGTTATTATCCGCCATCAGCACAATACACCCTTCCGAAATCTTCACGGTCACGCCGCGCCCGGTCTCAAATCCCGCCCCTTTCAGGCAGTCGCCTTTAAGGTGCCGGCTGGGGTGCTGTGAATAGTAGGTGGTCATGTAGGTTTTGCTGGATTGGTTGAAAAATCAGAATAAAGCATCAAGCCCTCCAGGTTTAACATGGCATCATCATGAAGATGTTAATCGACTGGTTTTAGTTGACCGTATAGACCACGCCGATAATCATGGTCTTTATCACCCTACCGGGAAAGGCGGGCGTGATATGTGGGGCGGCGGGGAGCTCGGTCGTAGAGGTAAACTAGATGGAGTAACAGGTAAACTTAAAGGGGGGAAATGTGGATGAGTCCGTTAAAATATAGAAAGGCTTATATCTTAGATGATTTAATATCTAAAATTATGAGTGGATATAAGAAAGATAACTTCTGCTTGTATACAAAGGAATACGAATCATCTGCTAGAACAGATCTTATTTGTTATTTAGACATTTACCCTGTTATTAGCGATGATGATGAGGAAATATATCCAGAGTTTGTTGTTAATAACTCACTGGAGCTTTTTTTCTATGGAGAGCAATTTTTAGATGTACTAAGGAACATATCTGTTCAGAAAGAAAATCCATCAATGGAAGAGTTTATGGCCGGGTTAAACTTTTATTTAGAGAATGATAATTTCATAGATCTCTGATTTACAAGCCGGGAAGGAAATTAACCCTTCCCGTTTTTTTATTATTTAACCCTCGTTCAGCAAACTAAACATCCCGTCTTTAATCCACTTAACCACCTGTTTCGCCTGATAAAGCTGCTCGCGCAGCTCCTGCACCTCGTTATTATCCGCATCAGCACAATACACCTCTCCGAAACCTTCGCCGTCACGCTTCGCCCGATCTCAAATCCTGCCTCTGCGAGCCAGTTACCCTTGAGGTGCAGACTAGGGCTGCGCGGGACGATGGTCAACAGCATGACGGCGAACGACCAGATACACCAAGCCGCCTGGGCAGACAGCGGCAACGCTCTGATGCAGGAAGAGCATTTCACTTATGACAAAAACCTGAACATCACCCGCCGCCAGACCTGGGTTAACAGCGTACTGGAAAGCGAGGCGCATCAGCAGCAACAGCACGGCAGGGTGATATCCCGGGAATATAAAGGCTGGCGGCATTCGGCGCACCGAATCAACCCGGAGACGAGGAAGGCGGAGGAGGGCGATTTGTCCGCATTATCAGGCAGGACGATACCAACTGGATTCTTGCCAATAAACCGGGCTGGCTATTGCGTATTATCGTCAGGTTTGCCGCACTGAATTTTTGGTGCCGTTTCGCTCATACGCATAAATACAGGCAGAACAAACAATGCCACCGCCATGATCATTATCCCAGGTATAGATTGCCCCCCAACGTGATGGGTCAGTACCTGCGCAAGATACGGTGTTAGCCCCCCGAATAGTGCAGTGGCGGCAGTTGTGCCCAGAGCGAGTCCCATCAGTCGCCCATCAATAGAAAATTGCTCGGCAGTGGCGGAGGTTCCAACTGCGCTAATGCCGCCAGCAATACAGGCCAGTACAATGGATCCGCACATCGTCAGCAGATAATTCCCTTCGGCCATCAGACGAAATGTCATCAGGGGAAGGGCAATACAGCAGCATGTCAGGAAAAGCAGTACAGGTTTACGTCCGAGACGATCGGACAGATGACCGGTTATTGGTGTCACAACGATCACGGAAAACGCGGCGATCGTCGAAAGCGATAAGGCGTTTTTTTCAGTGTAAATGCCTGTCGAGACCAGGAACACGGGGATGTAAACAATACCAATATAATAGGTAATGGATCCCAGGGCTGAAATAGCAAAGGTTCTTCCAACGGCCTGGCGGTAGCGGGATATTGTCTGGCTCAGGGTCAGTGGTATGCTTTTGCTCTGGTATTGTTCAAAATCAGGGGATTCCCGCAGGGTGGTTCGGGCAGCCCAAAGTACAGCTGCCAGTACCGCACCAATCAAAAATGGCACCCGCCATCCCCATTGCTCCAGGCTGGCCGGGCTGAGCATGTTAACGGTAATGGCGGAAACGCCCACTGCGATTAACCCTCCGACTTCACTGGCGGCTGAGGCCAGAGAAGTAATGAGACCGCGACGTTCGGATGTGGCGCTCTCCAGCAGATAGGCGACCACGCCGGTATATTCACCACCGACTGAGAACGCCATCACCGCCCGCAATATAAGAATGCTAATTCCCGCTACGCTACCCACCTGCTGATGCGTTGGCAGCAGTGCTGTCAGGAGCATGGTGCTTGTCATTAATGCCATGGAAATCAGCATCATCTGACGTCGGCCATATTTGTCGCCAATCTGACCGAAGTAGACAGCGCCGAGCGGGCGCAGAAGATAGGAAACGGCGAATCCCGATAACGTGATGATGAGCGACATATCTCCACCGCCAAAAAAGACTCTCGACAACACGGTGGCGAAATAGAGGTACAGCGTAAAATCATACCACTCGACAATCGTGGACAGCGCAGCAATAGCCATTGAGGCCACGGGGACGCGGGTATAAGCAGAATCAGCCATGCGGGATGACCACCACCAGTTTACCGCTGTGTTGTCCTGCTTCCAGAGCGCAGTGCGCCTGTACGATCTCATCCAGCGTGTAAATATCTGCGATTGGCACGGAGATCTTATGTTCCGCAACATCATTGATAAACTGTTGGAGCACCGGGGCCGGAAGGTCTGTTGCTTCACCGGAATAAGCGGTTAACCTGACACCATATGGGAGGTAATCCATAGGGTAGAAATCTTTGACGATCCATTGGTTAGCCAGCATACCGGTAAAGCAGACGGTGCCATGAATTTTGACGGCAGCCAGGGTATCCGGCAGTGTGTTGGTTCCTACCAGTTCAATCGCGCAGTCAATGCCGGAGGCATATTGTTCGCGAACCTGCGCGGCGACATTGCCATCATCGATAAGAACACAGTCAACGCCAAGACGGTATAATGCATCGGCTTTTTGAACAGGAGAGCGGGTGGTGGATAACACCGTCATACCAAGTTGTTTTCCCAGCAGCGCTGCGGCCATGCCAACAGAAGAAGTACCGCCCCTAATCAGCAGCGTTTCGCCTTTTTGGGCGTTAAGGCCGATGTGCAAAGATCCCCAGGCCGTTTGTAACATCTCGGGTATTGCTCCGAGCGTCGCCCAGTCGAGTGAACTATTAAATGCAATCACCTGCCTGGCGGGAACACAGGTATATTCGGCATATCCACCGTTAAACTGACGTCCCATACCCCCCATCATTGTTACCACCTGCTGACCGGGAGTGAACTCCTGCCCCGGACAGGCAACCACGATACCGGTCGCTTCAATTCCGGGGACGACGGGAAAAGCGGCATTTTCGGCCAGACCAAGGCGCAGATGAAGTTCGGACTGATTCAGACCGAAAGCATGGACGCGAATCAGTACCTGACCAGGTAGCGGTTCAGGTACTGGGATTTGCCTGATTTGCAGAGCTTCCGGGCCACCGGGGCCTTCCAGAACAACGGCTTTCATCTTGTTCATGATTTTTTTCCTGAGGTGTGAATATTGTGCTCAATCAGCGCCAGCGTGTTGTTCAGCGCGTGTTGATCAACTCCACTCAGATGCGTCTTTAGCAGTGCGGCTATCTCATGCTCTGCCTGTTTGACAATAACTCGTCCCTCGGAGGTAAGAGAAATCAGGGACGAACGGGAATCTGCCGGATTAGGCTGGCGTTGAAGGTATCCGGACAACTCCAGGCGGTCGACAAGTTTACTGGCTGCACCAACGGTTATGAGCATCAACTCCGCAATATCATTAACCCGGCAAAGAGGGAGTTGTTCCACGGTGCGCAGAACGTCAAACCGTGCCAGAGGCAGGCCGGTCGACGTTTTCACGCGTTCGTTACAGGCATTCCATAACAGGATCTGGCTACGCACAAGGTGAGAGAAGGTATCAATATCTGCGGTCATTGTTTGCTCCCAGGACTCTTTTTTGATGTGATATACATTCCATGGAATATTATTCCATGGAATGTATTTGGTCAATTCTTTATAAGACTAAAAATAAAAGTGAAGTTCGTAACGCACTGTTATGAAATGATTTTATTCGCTGGTTGGGTTAAATTCGGGGGGGAGGCTGGAAAATCAGTGTTATTGCACCAGCATGCTTTCTTTATCCACTGCGGAATACTCTCACACAGGATGAGATATGCCATGATCTGATACAGGTGCTATGTGGCGTAGCCCTATGGATGGAAAAAGGATATCTGTTGATAGTTGCGGCTTTGCAAAATGCTCTAAATTCATTGTGGATGGCCCCAGATTATTTGGGGCTAAATAATCTGGTGTATTGGATTGTTCCGGCGAACTCACATTTTCAAATTTTTTCAGCCCTGTAGCATCACGCTCCATCTTCCCGGCGGATACTGTATCGACTGCCCGCGCTGGTTCCCAATGTTCTCCGGGCGGTGAAACATGCTGAAACCTGAATAGCTTTTCCTCGTCCGTCAATAATCAATTCCACTTTTGAAGAGGCAACGCTCCTTTCTGGCTACTTTGACCTGGGTATCGCCGCCACGTCTTTCCACTTTTGTTATGTTGCTTATTCTCGCCGAGCAGTTACAGATGCTGCATGATGATTTTGAAGAAGCAGAAGTCCGGCAACTACGGGCAGAATAATTGTCTGAATAATCCATTCCAGGCACACCACTGAAGTGGGATTCCACTGTGCAACTGTTCCCTGGAGCAATTCTGCTCAGGAATATTATGAACTTAGTATGCCGCTATTTTCACTGACTTCAGGATAATGGCACAATAGTTGTACATGCCCTTTTTGATACACTTCATGTTACATAAAAATAAATATTATTGGTTCTGCATAATCCAATTAGATTGCATGTCATTTTAAGGACATTTTTTATCAATATTAAATATCGTCACTATCTGGAGGTTCCTGGAGGTTCCTGGAGGTCTTAGCTCTTAGCTGGTGAATCACATTACGTTTATCGTAAGATATACTGCAACCTATCCGTTATTGTCCATTCAAATCGATCGTATGGAATTATTTGTGAGACAACGTTCGTTTCAATAAAGCTTCAGAAACATTGGCATTTTAGATTTTAAATGTGTCTTTTAAAGCACATTGAATACATATTGGTTTCACGTTGTAATCGCGTTTTTTACAAAATGGATTCGCTCACAATGTTAAAATCAAAACACATACTAACATTTTCTTTCATGGTGGTATCCAGCCTATTATGCCAGAATGCTGCCGTTGCATCTGTAACGTTAGGTGGCACTCGTTTTGTTTATCATGAGTCGCAGGATAGTCTTCCAATATCAGCATATGATCGTGACAAAATCCCTTATTTAGTTCAATCATGGATTTCACCCTATACGGAAAAATTAGGTGATAAGGTCAGGAATGACTCGACTAAAATTCCGTTTGTCGTTACTCCACCATTGTTTCGAATGAATCCCGGTGATACCAATACGATCAGCATAGTAAAAACAAATACCGATACTCTTCCTCAGGATAGAGAGTCTATCTTTTATTTTAACTATAAAGCTATTCCCGGACTGGCGGAAAGCACATCAAGCAGTCTCATGATTTCAGTTAGTTCATCGATGAAATTATTCTATCGACCAGAAAAACTCAGTGATGAAGGGGCAGACAACGCCTGGCAAAAAATTGAATTAAGTCAACATGGTAAATCCATCGCTATAAAGAACCCAACGCCGTATTTTGTCACCTTGCACACATTGTCTATTGATGGGCAAGCCAGTAGCGCTGTCAAGAATTTGATGATCTCTCCTTTTTCTGAAATATCCACTCCAGCCACCATGACTGCACATTCCGTAAAATGGAATGCGCTGACCGATCAGGGAGGCATAACTTCAGAAAAATCAACAGATTTATAAAAGGCTGCAATAATAAATGCAACCACGACAACACTCATCATTTTCAGTATTGACATTATTGTTTTTTTCGTTAGGGGTGCATGCTGATGATTTTGTTTTTGATTCATCAGCAATTGAAAATACAGGGCAGATTTCAGCAAAAAATATCGATATAAGCCAATTTAATAAAAATAATAACCAAAGTGGTGTTTACCATGTATCAATCCTAGTCAATCATAAACTAGTAACACGAAGCGACGTTAATTTTAATCTCGATAAAAGCGGGAATCTGCTCCCTGAGATTACTGTTGCAAAAATGCATGATCTGGGAATTTATTTTTCCGATCAAGAAATCAACAATAAGGATAATTACGTCCTCCCTGGAGAAATAAGTGGGATGACATTTTCCTTTAATACCAATAAACTTTTATTGGACATCAACATCCCGCAGGTCGCTTTGAAAGCGGGGCCGGATGATGACCTCAGTGTTCCAGTAAACCAATGGGATAACGGTATCTCAGCATTGAGTCTGAACTATGACTTTAATGGCGCCCAGAAAAGTGACTCCGGAAAAAATTTTAAAGCTGATGACCAATATATCCAACTAAACAGTGGGTTAAATATAGGTGCATGGCGTTTACGCAACACAGGTACTGCCGATAAGCCCCCAGAAGGTTCAATATCCTGGGATAGTAGTAAGACATGGATCCAGCGCAATATTCCCGCACTTCGAGGACGACTAAGCCTCGGGGATAACAGTAGCGATGCCTCCCTGTTTGACGGAATTGATTATTCCGGAGTCTCTCTCACTACTGATAACTCAATGTACGATGACAAAGCCCAGGGGTATGCCCCAGTCGTCCGTGGGATCGCGCGTACTTCAAATGCGCTGGTCGAAATTAGTCAGAACGGCAATGTGATTTATAAACGTTACGTACCAGCAGGTCAGTTCCTGATTAATGACTTATATCCCCAGACCGGTGGTGGGCTCTTAAAGGTTAAGATCACAGAGGCTGATGGAAGTGAACATCATTTCACCCAGGCTTGGGGAACGGTTTCAGCGATGCAGCGCCAGGGTTTTCTGAAATACAGTCTTAACGCCGGTCGGACAAAAAACAGCAATGTTAAAAATGAGAATTTTAGCCAGCTGTCTTTCTTCTATGGTCTTCCTGCCGATATGACAATATTTGGTGGCTCCTTTTTGACAAGCAGCTACCATGCGTTTGATATCGGTTACGCTCTCGGTCTGTCACAGTTTGGTTCAGTTTCTGCCGATATAAAATTCATGCAGGCACATCCATACGAAACGCTTGATACACAAGGGCAGAACTATCGTCTGCAGTACGTGAAGAATGTTCCCGGTTCAGATACCGATTTCTCAATGTCATGGGCATTCTCTCCTGCGCCAAATTATATTTCTTATCCTGATGCAATCACAGATTATGATGACGATGTTGATGAAAGTTCAATGTATCAGAAAAATCAGCTGCAGCTTTCTGTTAATCAGCCTTTTGATGAAAACAATACTGTCATACTTTCCCTTATTCGTACCGCATATTGGTATAAAAACACCGAAGAAAGCTTAACGTTAACGGATAACCTTTCGATATATAGCGCCAGTTTGAACGTTGGGTGGGCATGGACGCAGGACAGTGATGGTAGCTCCGAACAATTACTCTCTCTTAATCTACAAATACCATTTTCTATTTTTTCTAATGATACGTGGATTTCACTTTCTAATTCGTTGCAGAGACCCGGTGCACCGACCCAGTCCGTTGGTTTGAACGGCAATGCCCTGGGAAATGATGCATTAAGCTGGCAGTTGAGCGCGACTAATGGCGATCCGCAAACAACGACACAAGACGTGTCACTGGATTATAAAGGCAGCTATGGAGAATATACCTCACAATATAGTCATTCTTCGCAGCAACAAAGCCTAAGCTACCAGATTAAAGGCTCTCTTATCGGTTCTTCATATGGCTTAACCGCTGGCCAATATTTCAATGCTAATAATGCCGTAGCGTTAATTAAGGCAGAGCATGCGCCAGGACTGAAAGTCGAAAATCAGACGGGCGTTACCACCGATTTTCGTGGTTATACCATCGTGCCGTATCTACAGCCTTACAGAGAAGACAGCATTACGATCAGCAAAGAGGAGGAAACCGATACGGATATTGAGTTAGGCAATACGTCTTTATCTCGTGTTCCAACCGAAGGCGCCATCGTGCTTGCTGAATTTACTCCGCATATTGGACAAAAACTGCTGCTGACATTGACAACACCTTCCGGAACATCCGTACCTTTTGGCGCAACGGTCACTGCGGGTGAAGGGAGTAATGAAGGCATCGTTGATGAAAATGGCGCTGTCTATTTAGTCGGCGCCCCGCCAGAAGGCACCATTACGGCAAAATGGGGCGACGCTGGTCGGGAATGCCATGCGCCGTATCAGATCCAAAAAAAATCAAGGAAGCATTTCTATGCACTATCGCTTGTCTGCCGCTAAAACATCATGCCTCATAAGGCGAATGTCTGTTTTTATTCTGTTATTCTCCGCTGCGTCTGTGAATGCGGAATGCCACTTGGCTAAATCGATAAAGGTAAATTTGACCTTACCCGATATTACCCTCTCTTCCGCATCAGGGCCTGGCACTATTCTTTCTCAGAAAACGGTGAGCTTAATTGAGGAGACCGATAAGCAGCCCTTTATTTGTGATGGTAATGGGTTGCTCACGGCATTTCCCAGACTGATGAGGAAGAATGGGCAGGGAATTTATGCTACCGGGGTAAGAGGAATCGGCTATCGTCTCTATCTTGACTCCCATTCCCTTCCCTGGCGATCTAACCTGCATTGCAGCGGGTTTCTCTGCCATTTACCTTGGCCTGTCACGCCAAAACTGACTTTCGAGTTAGTGCAGACCTCATCGGATCTTCAGGCTGAAGACACGGTCAAACCGGGGGTTTATGGCTTAATACGCCCGGATAGCGGCAATAAATCTGTGATTATATCGTTACAGCATGCCGTTAGGGTACACAGAGAATCTTGCCAGATTGAAAATAAAACCGTGGATTTCGGTAATGTGAATATTCCAGATAAAGCCAATGTGGGTACGGTTCTGGGGAGTCGGGAGTTTGCCCTGTCATACACATGTCCATTCCAGGATCATCTTGCTATGCGTTGGGAGGGAATGTCAGATAAAAATGGTTATCTGCAGTCTCCGGTGATGATAAAAAATAATATTGCGATAAGTTTACAGCAGAAAAATGGCATTAATATGCCTATTAATAAAAGTGTTAAAATCGTCCCGCAGAACGGTAACTTCATATTCCAGGCAAAGCTATTAAGTACCGGTACCCCACACCCAGGGGCCTTTAATACCACTGCCAATCTGCATATTCTTTACCCCTGATTAAAGATAAAAAAGCCGTGAAATCATTCACGGCTTTACTTATGGCATATAATTAGTCGTAAATTACATGAAGAGAAGTTGATACTGCGAACTTACCTTCATCAACAGTAGAACTCTTAAGCTTCAACGAAGCAGATAGTGGGATGCTAACTGCGCCATCGGTTAAAGTTTCTGGCCCAGAACCAACATTTGGCGTTAAGCTAACACCACTACCATAACCAACGGCATTAATCTTCATTCCAATCTGGTGCAGTTGATCACCAACGGTTGAAGTTAAAGCGAAAAGGGTGTTATCACCGGTAAATGAAGTTCCTTCAAAATCCAGTGATGCAGTTGAGATGCTTGATGGACAGCCACTAATATCAACGGTAAACGGAACCGCTTCAGTTTCATCACCAATCTTCAGGCCTGCCGTGCTCACTGTTCCCATATCAATAGTTTGACCGCCATTGACAGAAACATTACAGGAGGAGTTCGCTAAAATACCAGAAAACTCAACAGCAACCCCTTTAGAATCAGCGGCATTAGTTGCACAGGAGGCTGTGATGGCCGCAGCCAGAATGCCGAGCTGAATAATCTTTTTCATTTCAATATCCCTTAATAAAAACAATAAATTAATCTTATTATGGTTATTCCTTAAGAAATAACCTTAAATATATTAATCATTGGGTTGTTGTTTTAATACAACTTAAGATGTCCTCATTTACACACTTATTTTATTTATGTTTCTAATGTCGTAATCGCAATAAAATCAATGTCTTTTAAAAGACGTTTTATTTGTCGGAATTATAAATATATAGCATGTTATTCATGTGCTAATGGTATGGTGCCAGAATAATTTTTAAAGAAAATGTTAAGGAATTCTCGTTTCAAAAATTAACGATTCACTCACTATTATTCGTGCTGCGAAAGTTCGATTAATTTATTCCACTATCATTGATTCTAATGTTAATTCGGTGGGGCTGATTGCTTTATAGTGCAATGATTGCTCTGGTATTATCGGGATACAATTTTCAGTAAGGTTCTGGTTATCTTTCGGCGATATTATTTAATAAAAGATAACTTCCTGTTGAGACAAAATGCATGATACTTAAATACACACCGCTGGATGTTGTACTGCTTTCACTGCAGTTTTCCTGCCGCATCACGTTTTTCACGGGCTTCTGCCAGCGTTGCCTGAGGGTAAGCGCCAAACGCCAGACGGGATTCTTTACCGGCAAAGCGGTAGCGGAAATACCATAAACGTGAGCCGGTGGTGGAAACCATCAGGTACAGACCGTGTGTGTCAGTTAGTTTGTAGGATTTTCCAAGGGATTTTGCAGCGCGGATGCGGGTATCAGTTAACATAATGGGTCACTCCGTTTATCGAATTGAATGACCCGCAATCTGACCCCAAATTTTTTCGAATGCGTACAGATAAAAAGATACGCACTGAGACAGTTTTTTACGCTAACTATCTGAATCTAAAGACTTATAGAGACATCCTGAGAAGCATAAAAACAGAAAAGTGGTGCCGGACTCGGAATCAAATCCACTGTTAACACGATGTTTTTCATTGTTTTTATTTGTTTTTTTCGTAAATAGCGCCCCCATGAAGGCCCCCATAAAAAATCACTTTGGTTTTGTGAGGATTATCACGAAAATGTCTGCACGGCCCATCATGTCGTATTTCTTCACATCTTCGAGTTTAAAAAATATCTTTATTGTCGTGTCAAAATAGACATAATCGCCAATGAATGAACTCAAACCACAACGAACACCCGAATTCACTAACATCCGATCTGTATGGCGTTGAATGAATTACGGATTATGTGACGATTTTTAGTGCTAGAGGACTGGTATGGCGCAGGGCCGCATCAACGCTGCGTATCCGTGACCCGCATAAGGATGAAAAGATGGTCGCAACACATAAAGCGCTGGATGAATGCAACGCAGAACATCCGGTTTTTTATGAAGACGAAGTGGATATCCATCTCAACCCCAGGATCGGTGCAGACTGGCAGCTTCGCGGACAGCAAAAGCGAATCGTTACGCCGGGGCAGAATGAAAAATACTATCTGGCCGGGGCGTTACATAGCGGCATGGGAAAAGGGCAGTGGTAAAAGCACCTCTTTATTTTAAAGCATCTCAAAGTAACATACCGGCGAGTCGAAACCATCACGCTAATCGTGGATAACTATATTATCCATAAAAATCGTGAAACTCTGTGCTGGCTGAATATTAGACGTCAACTACCTTGGCCGGCGCATTGACTCAGCATTTTTGTTACCCAACGCGCACTGTTGCCTCACCAGAATTGTTACTTTGGCTGTGTGATAAACAATCAGTCAAAGGTGCACCTGTGAGCAATGTATTGTTGCCTATGGATGAGTGAACTGTTCCCCTGGCGCGTAGCACTGCCAACTGAATAACACATCCCCGCCAATACGGTTCTCGCTGGACGCTTGCAACTGTGAGCCCATTCCCGGGAGGACAACATGGGCTGGCAAAAGTGTAGCGCTATTAGGCGCTAATGAAATGGACACCTCCCCATAAAGACTTCAGTGAGCCATGCTGTAAGTGCAAACCAACAGCAATATGAAGAGGCATCTCATATCTATGAAAGAAATTTTTCTTATGGATTTTATTAAGGGTAATTACCCAGTAAGGCGACTCTAACCATAAAATGGTTAGAGTCGCCTTACTGATAACTATTAAAAATTTTAATTAAAAAAATAGTTAATATTTGTTAATGTATCAGATACGGTAGCTCCCCCTTCTGTAGGGCCTGTCACTGTGGCCGTTTCGCTTGTACCACTCGCACTCCCACCTTGCGCATGACAACTAAATTGGGCTTCACCGTTGGAGTTTGTCACTCCACCGCCCAGAATACTACAAGCAGTAAAACCTCCGGGTTGGCTCCAGCCCACCTTTATCCCTTGAAGTTTGTTGTTAAATTTATCAGTGACTACGGCTGTAAATACGATAGGGTCAGCGGCAGATCCTCTTGCTCCGTTTTGCGTAAGAACCAGGTCAAATGGTAGAGCCTGGAAAAGCATGGTCGCTGTTGAATCATTACCATTATCCAGCGTTCCGGTGAATGTGACTGTTTCACCAACACTATCAGTAAAGTTCACAGTGACCCATCCTGTCGAATCTGTTGTCCCTGAAGGGCTGTCTAGCGTTGCCGCTCCTGTTACGTTGAATGTCACATTAGCATTATTAACGGACGAACCTTGTGAATCAACGACATGAACTTTTGCAACAATGCTGTCGCCTATTGAAGCCACGGTTGTGTTACCACTAGGGGCCTTAAGACTAATTTGGTCAATAGTGAATTTCGCTGAGTCAGGAACAAAGCTGCTGGTTTTGGACTGACCCGCATCTGAACTGCCTGCCTTCGCGGTCAGGGTGACCGTTTCAGCTTTGGTGTCAGTGAAGGTCATCACAGCCTGGCCGCTGCCGTTGGTGGTGCTGGTTCCTGATGTCAGTCCGGCGCTGCCGGTGACCGTCCAGTTTACCGTGGTGTTCGCCAGAATGTTGTTCTGGCTGTCCACCACGGTCGCCGTGGCGCTGTTCTGCGCCGTACCGTTGGCCACACTGCCGTCCGTGTCGATGGTCAGCGTGGAGACATGGGCAGTGGCGGTATCTGCCACGAAGCTGCTGGTTTTGGACTGACCCGCATCTGAACTGCCTGCCTTCGCGGTCAGGGTGACCGTTTCAG
>NZ_GG730303.1:363419-364062 GCF_000155975.1 Citrobacter youngae ATCC 29220
CCGGTTACCTGATGTCAGGCCGGCGCTGCCGGTGACCGTCCAGTTCACCGTGGTGTTCGCCAGAATGTTGTTCTGGCTGTCCACCACGGTCGCCGTGGCGCTGTTCTGCGCCGTACCGTTGGCCACACTGCCGTCCGTGTCGATGGTCAGCGTGGAGACATGGGCAGTGGCGGTATCTGCCACGAAGCTGCTGGTTTTGGACTGACCTGCATCCGCACCACCCGCCTTCGCGGTCAGGGTGACGGTTTCAGCTTTGGTGTCGGTGAAGGTCATCACGGCCTGACCACTGCCGTTGGTGGTGCTGGTTCCTGATGTCAGGCCGGCGCTGCCGGTGACCGTCCAGTTCACCGTGGTGTTCGCCAGAATGTTGTTCTGGCTGTCCACCACGGTCGCCGTGGCGCTGTTCTGCGCCGTACCGTTGGCCACACTGCCGTCCGTGTCGATGGTCAGCGTGGAGACATGGGCAGTGGCGGTATCTGCCACGAAGCTGCTGGTTTTGGACTGACCTGCATCCGCACCACCCGCCTTCGCGGTCAGGGTGACGGTTTCAGCTTTGGTGTCGGTGAAGGTCATCACGGCCTGACCACTGCCGTTGGTGGTGCTGGTTCCTGATGTCAGGCCGGCGCTGCCGGTGACCGTCCAG
>NZ_GG730303.1:364162-368365 GCF_000155975.1 Citrobacter youngae ATCC 29220
CTTTGGTGTCAGTGAAGGTCATCACAGCCTGGCCGCTGCCGTTGGTGGTGCTGGTTCCTGATGTCAGGCCGGCGCTGCCGGTGACCGTCCAGTTTACCGTGGTGTTCGCCAGAATGTTGTTCTGGCTGTCCACCACAGTTGCCGTGGCGCTGTTCTGCGCCGTACCGTTGGCCACACTGCCGTCCGTGTCGATGGTCAGCGTGGAGACATGGGCGGTAGCAGTGTCTGCCACGAAGCTTGATGAGGCTTGCTTACTGTTACCGTTATCCAGTGTGGCGGTCAATTGGGTTGTTTCCGCTACCGTGTCCGTAAAGGCAACGGTAAGCGAGCCCTGCGCATCGGTCTGGAATGTTTTCACGGTTTTAGCTTTGACCTTTGATTTCAGGGCAGAGCCAAAGACGACAGTGCCTTTATCTGAGCTTAGCGATACACTGGCATTGCTCACCGGCGCGCCGTTACCATCTTTAACGGTGATGTTGACCGTATTAGCGGTGGTGCCATTGGCAGGGCTGCCATCCAGGGTGACCACCATCGTATCAATCACATTATCAGCCGAGCTGGCGATAAAATGCCCCTGCTGTGACGCACTTTTGTCGGCCGCCGTGGCCGTCAACATAACAATTCCCGCGGTGGTTGACGTAAAATCAGTCGTGACCTGTCCGCTGGCATTGGTGGTTGTCTGTGTGTTTTTTAATACAGCAGGAGTGTCAACACTCCATGCCACCTGCGTGTTAGCAACAGGACGATTGTTAATATCCGTGACGGTGGCGACGGCATGGTCCGGCGTTTTTCCATCCGCAATGCTGCCGTCTTTGGTGATTTTCAACGTGATATTACTGACCATCACGGCACTAAACTGGCTGTTTTGTGTGGCGCTGACGGCCCCGCTTTTCGCCGTGATTTGCACCGCTTCAGGCACGGTGTTGGTGAAACTCACCGTCGAAAGACCGCTGTCGTTGGTCACGGTGGTCGGGGTGGTGAATTTTGCAGAACCAGTGGTGGTCCAGTTGATGCTCGCGTTACGTACCGGCTGACCATCTTTATCTGTCGCCAGTACCTGTGCGGAGTTAGGTGTTAAACCATCAGAAGGACTGTTGTCCGTTGTAATCTGCAGATTCAGATTGCTGACGCTTTGCTGGTCTTTCTTTTTATACTGCAGAACAATCTGGTTATTACGCTCAACCAGGTCGTAGCGGCTGCCCGCCAGACTACGTTCAGCCCGGACATTTTCCGGGTCAATCTGATAACCCCAGTCATGCCCCAGATCATAGCGGAAATTAATTTGAAACTGCGTGTCATCCATCGAGTCCTGGCCGCGTTTATAGTTGACGGCCAGTTGTACCAGAGGAACGGGGGTATAGCTTAACCCGGTAGTCACTGCAGATGGATTACTCTGTAAATGGTCAGTATCAAACAGCGCCACTTTATCGCCATAGTACTGTTCATACATCAGTTTGGCACCTAATTGCGGATACGCAGGGAGATACCCTTCAGCGCGGACATCATAACCGTCAGCCGGTTTTTCGTTATAGTCATCAAAATCCCGTGAACTGTGCCACTCGGTTGTGCCTACATAGGTGTTGGCCGACAGTTTCAGATAGTCAGTCCAGGCCTCTGCCCCGAAGCCTATACGGCGATTTTTCCCGGTGAAATCGTCATCAAAAAAGACGTTACCACCAAACATCCAGTTATCCAGATAAAAGGTACGAACCCCCATCCCGACGTTACCTGTAGTACGTCCGTCTGGTGCCCGCAGGCCAAGCTGAGTGAACAGCACGGCTTTTTTATTGTCATAAAGCGGAGCGAGGAAATCGACGGAGCTGTCATCCCAGTTACCATTATCATCGATGTTAAGCTGAACGCGCGCGGTACCAAACTGGCTTAACCACTGCTGGACTGATGAAGAGGCATAGCTGGTAGCGGCAGATGTTGCGGCACCCGTTGCATTGCCACTACTAAGCGCGGACGCGGCAGAAGTCATGGACGAAGCATACGGGAGTTCTGTACTGGGTTGCGTCGTCTTTGTTGTCTGGTTATCAACCGAAAATGGAGACTGACTGCTGGCTGTTGCGACTGAACTTTGTGCCATTGCCGAATGTGGTAAAACAGAAACTAAAGGGAATAAAACCTGTAAGAAAATCTGTAGCCAGGCCAAAAAGCGAAACAGTTCGCATTGTTTTACTGATGAACGTTGTATCATTTTCGAATTCCGGATTAAATCCATGACCAGTAGTATCAACATATAGCAACAATTTAATAAATTGCCTTACACTAACAAATATTTAGTGATAAGGTCGTTGCGACGAGTGACTCGTACCGGCTTTTTCTATGATTGTACTGTGGTAATACCAGCCCGGAATCAGAACCAGCGAGAACATTCAGGGGCCGGAATTATATTAAAAGCGGGGTATCTTAACGATGGTTACTGCAATACGGAAATCCAATTTAGGATAGATGTTATCTATTTCTCCGTAAGTATCCGGTGAACTCATATTGAAGGAACCACTAAAAAACTCGCGCCACAAAACGTGGTCTCTCTTCCACTGGATAATCTGCAAATTCAGCTTATTTGCGAAGTGGATGAAATGTTGTCATTCGTCGGCAATCAAAAGAAACAACGATGGCTGTGGTTCGCATGGGAGCCTCGTTTCAAACGAATTATTGCGCATGCTTTTTTGTTGGTATGTGCACTGAACTGCACCGAATTTCCGGGAGACTAAACTCTCAGTGAAAAAGGATATGGTATCAAAATCAGCAAACCGTTACTCACTGGAGTTTCATGAATGAGTAGTAAATATGTTGCCGGACCAGAGGGGGGAGTATCGTCCTGAACACGCGGCTATCCATTCTCTTGTCCCTAAAATCGGTTGCTGCACCAATACCCTGCGCACCTGGCTCCGTCATCATGAGTGGGATGCAGGTTGAGGTGACGGTGGATTCACCACCTCTGAACTCGAACGTCTCTAAGAGCCGGAGTGGGAAGTTCGGGAACGGCGCCGCAGCAACGATATCCTGCGGCAGGTTTCCGCTTATTTTGCGGAGGCGGAGTTCTACCTCCTGTGGAAAAATGATGCCGCTGCTGGATATCGCCCCATCGACATACTACTGGCACCAGGAGTGGCGTCAGTTGCAGCGTGAAGGCATCAGCGTGGCCAGATGCACCGTCGCATGCCTGATGAAGGCTGTAGGGTTGACTGGCGCGCTCAGACGCACCACAGTCAGCCGTAAGTCAGAAGTAGCACATGACCGGATAAACCGTCAGTTCGTGGCAGAACGTCCGGATCAGCTGTAGGTGACAGAGTTCACCTGCGGTGTGCCCGGTCAATTTTCTGCCAATCAGGGATGTTGTGTCAGGGAAAATCTGCCTACCCGAGCTTCTGCCAGTATTTGCCGGGGGAAGATAAGCGAAGAATATTTACATTCACAAAATCTCGAAAAAATCTACAAACAACTATTTTTTAGCAAAAAAGAGTTTCCTCTTTCCACGCCCATTGACTAGATGTAAGCTCTGGGTTGCAAAATGTTGTCGTGGACAACGCCCTTGCTTCATGGTCTGAGAGAAGCCCCTGTTTACAGGATGACCAGCCCTTTACCGGTACGACCTCTGCAATACCGGAACGTGAAAGCGTTTGAGGCCAAGAGTACATATACCGAACGGCTCCATCGTCATCGCTTAACGGCAGCAGTCTTGACTGGCTGAATAGTTTATTTTTGCCAGAATTCTCCCGGCGGACTCACCTGCTGGCTCCCGGCACCCTTTACCTTACGTGCTGCGGCCTGCATTGCCGACAGGCATTTGCTGCCGCGTGACCGTAAACCTGCACCAGAATCGTAATCTTAAACACTGCGCCAGCCCGGTGCGTCACTTTAACCGCGAAGAGCGGGAAAGTGACGCACGAAATCCACGTCACTGCACCAGTCAACTCAACTGCGCCAGCGCATAACAGGATTCTGACACTCTTTTCAGCCATTTTAACCCACAGGAGACCATGAACCGATGCCGGAGGGGGATCAGGACGATCCGGGGGATGACCTGCGAAAGCGGGCGGCTGCTCAGAGAGCACAACCGATACCCCACAACACCTCAACAGCGACCGCCCCGGCGCTCAGGTATCGTTCGCAGCCCGACAAATCCATCAGGGCTATCGGCCTATGCGCCGGGGAAAGTTGTAAAGGATGTGGATTTTGCGGCAATCATGAAAA
>NZ_GG730303.1:368465-368920 GCF_000155975.1 Citrobacter youngae ATCC 29220
CTGAACCGATGCCGAGGGGGAGTCAGGACGATCCGGGGGAGTGACCTGCGAAAGCGGGCGGCTGCTCAGAGAGCACAACCGATACCCCACAACACCTCAACAGCGACCGCCCCGGCGCTCAGGTATCGTTCGCAGCCCGACAAATCCATCAGGGCTATCGGCCTATGCGCCGGGGAAAGTTGTAAAGGATGTGGATTTTGCGGCAATCATGAAAAGCGGAGCGATTATGGGAATGCTTATGCAGGAGATGAGCCGGCTGTCGCGGCAGGCGGGCGGCAGCAATAAAACGGTCCATGACCGCATGGCGCTGGCGCAGCGGTTCTGTGAACGTCTGGTGGTGGTGCAGAATATCCAGATCCGCCAGGTGGCGCAGCTTAAAGCCCGGCATATAGAAGACTATATCCGGGAAAGACTGGCGCAGGGGATTGCCCGGCGGTCCCTGCAAAATGAGATGG
>NZ_GG730303.1:369020-375103 GCF_000155975.1 Citrobacter youngae ATCC 29220
TCGCGGCAGGCGGGCGGCAGCAATAAAACGGTCCATGACCGCATGGCGCTGGCGCAGCGGTTCTGTGAACGTCTGGTGGTGGTGCAGAATATCCAGATCCGCCAGGTGGCGCAGCTTAAAGCCCGGCATATAGAAGACTATATCCGGGAAAGACTGGCGCAGGGGATTGCCCGGCGGTCCCTGCAAAATGAGATGGCAGCGATACGTTGTCTTCTGGTGCAGGCCGGACGTAATAAGCTGGCGACCAGTGAACGGATAAGCAACCGGGCGCTGGGGCTGGCTGGCGCACCCCGAACAGGAACACACCGGGCCATTTCAGCGGAGTACTACCGGGAGGTACTGGACGCTGCCCGGGCGAAAGATGCCGGACTGGCGGCGGCGCTGGAACTGTCCCGACTGATGGGGCTGCGTTCCCAGGAGGCAGTACAGAGCGCGCAGTCGCTGAAAACCTGGCGGCAGGTCATTGAACGTGGAGAACCCCGACTTACGGTGGTGTTCGGCACCAAAGGCGGACGACCCCGGGAAACTCGGGTCCTGGACACTGATGCAGTCAAAAAAGTGCTGAGTAATGCGATAACGGTGGCAGAAAGCCGAAACGGCAGGCTGATTGAAAAACCTGACCTGAAAACGGCCATGAAATACTGGCACAGCCAGGCGTCGCGAATTGGGTTAACCGGCGCTTACTCCCCGCATTCGTTGCGCTATGCCTGGGCACAGGATGCGATCCGCCATTATCTGGCGCAGGGATTCAGTGAGAAAGAAGCGCTGGCACAGACGGCAATGGATCTGGGGCATGGCGACGGGCGCGGGCGTTATGTGGCGCAGGTTTACGGGGGGAAAGGGCATGATTATTGATAATGCGGGTATCCATCGTTTTCTGGCAAGAAAATTTCTACGTAGAAATTTTTTGCCCTGTTTCCTGTTGATTCTGGGCTATTCATCGGTTTAATCAATCACACCTGTACTGCTGCAAATGAGTGGTCTTTTATTACAACTCGTTGACTGCGGGAAATTTTCTGTAATCAGTATTCAGTTTATTGCTGCCGCTGCTTTCCCCTCAGACTACCGTTGCATTTTTGATTCCTCACTGTAAGGGGAGGGCGCTATGCAACTCCTGATTCACTCTCTGTTAAAGCAAATAATCAGTCAGGTCGTTACCAGGCCGGGAGGTGATGCACTATGACCGCGCACAGCTATCTGGAATACGCGCTCACACTGCTGGGCTGGCTGATAAATAACGGCATCTGGAACATCATCACCTCCACTGGCCTGTTTGCCCTGCCACTGCTCATTAAACTGATTGCCGTCTGGCTGAAGGCCCGCGAGCAGGGCGTGGATGAGGGTAATACCGGCGCGTTGACCGTCGCCTGGATGGAGAATGTGATTTATGTGGCTATCATTGTCATTATGTTCACCTGCGTGCCGTTGCTGAATGTCGATATCACGGCACTGAAGTTTGATATGACGCGTTCGAAGCAGTGCAATATCTCGCTGGCGCAACCCGATGACACTGGCTATAAACCGCTGATTAACGAAGTCAGCGGCAAAATTGCCGCTGTTCCGGTGTGGTGGTATCTGATTCATACGCTCTCCAAAGGTCTGGTCAACGCAGCCACAGCATCTCTGCCCTGCCAGCCCGATCTACGGCAAATCCGTTTTGAGGTACAACATACCCGGCTATCCGACCCGGTGCTGGCGCAGGAATTACAGGATTTTGTGCAGGAGTGTTACTCCCCGTCGCTGGCCCGCCTGAAACAGCATGCCGCCAGCCTGTCGCAGACGGAAATCGATGATATCTCCTGGATCGGTTCATCCTTTTTCCTGTCGCACCCCGGTTATTACGATACCGACCACGCACGATCGCCCTGGTCTCCGTGGCATTACGATGAAGACAGGGATGCCGGGCTGGTGGATACCGGCAATGGTGGCTATCCCACCTGCAATCAGTGGTGGTCTGACAGTGATATTGGGTTACGGTCACGAGTGCTGGCGCTGGTGAACCCTTCAGTCTGGCAGGCTCTGCAAAAGCTGAGTTACAGCCAGCCAGAGTATGAGGAGGCCGTACTGCGCTCGGTGGTCAGCCAGCGTAATATGGAAGTGTCGCAGACCGGGCGGGTTTATCCGGGGTTTGGCGGGAATATCGACACCACGATGATGAACCAGTTAACCCGCGATGGCGCAACGGCAGGTCAGGCAATTGCCTCACTGGCCGCCTTCCCGGCCTTTGACTCGGTACGTCAGGCGCTGCCGATGGTGCAGGCTATTCTGCTGATGACGCTGGTGATTTGTATTCCGATTGTGACGGTATTTTCCGCCTACAGCGTCAGAACCGTACTGACACTGACATTTGCTCAGTTTGCGCTGATGTTCCTGACTTTCTGGTGGGAACTGGCCCGATGGCTGGACGGCACGCTTCTGGATTTACTCTACGACAGCGATACCCACAGCTACTGGAATATGGCCGGAATCCAGAATACGCAGGACGATATTATTATGATGTTTGTCACTGGCACAATGTTTATTGTGCTGCCTGCCTTCTGGATCGGGGTTCTGAGCTGGGCGGGGATACATTTAGGCGGTGTAATGGAAGGCGCAATCCGGGATGGCGTCAGGAGTTCAGGGAAATCTGGTGGAAATATGGCAGCAATTATGATCAATAAATTAATGATGATGAGTATATTACTCACCCTCTTCATCCTTAACCCTTACTCCCATTTCATACCAGCCAGGGCCTTCGGGCCCGTTATAATGAAAACCATTAAGCATAATATCTTTATCCCGTAATCCTTCCGATGAATTGACCAGAAAGATACCAATAAAAATCATCAAAATAATAAATAATGCGATAAACACTGCTCCGGCCAGCAATAGCCCGGTAATGACAATCAGTATCAGAAACGCAGGGAGTCTTATCACCCAACGGGGCATTCCGCGTTGCCGGGCTTTCTCAGCCATACGGGTATACCACGCCAGCAGACGACGAACAAACAGGCCAAAACGATAACCGGGGTTTTCATTGTTTCTCATGATACCACCTGCTTACTGTATGACTGACAGGATTATTTTATGCCTGTTCGAAAAATGGACAATATGCTTTCTGTGATACAGCTTTGTTTTCTACAAAATTAATCCGGGACAAATCTGTCATTATTCATTGTAAAATACAGTTAAGTGGTCAGTCGCTGATGCAAAAAAAGTCAGGTATTGAGTGATATTGATAGGTAATTGCCTGAAAATATTCTACTGGAATAATTTTAGGTATTTACCTGTTGATTGAAGTAGGAATAATCGGTGATAGCTATTGCTGTTGCCGGATAAATGAGTGTCTACTCTGGCAGGAATATATCTGCCCGCGCTTGCACCGGATCATCGTTACTGCGTAACGTCATTTGTTTATGTTAATGCGTAACGGCTCCAGCGTTAAATCCAGATAGCGGTCGCATTCCTCATCGTTCATGGACTGGCGCAGAGCATCATCTGCCTGAGTGATGAGCTGCTCCAGCATTTCGCGTTGTGAGAGACCATGATGCAGTGCCAGCCGTTTCAGTGCTGACTTTGCTCCGAACAGGATCTCGGTATTCAGTCGCGCTGTATAATCTTCCCGGCGCTCCCGCGTGTTGCGGCGATATCGGGCCTGCCGCTCGGCGTTAGTCATTGCCATTTTATCTGTCTCCGGTTTCCGATGTTACGCAGTAACGATGACATATCTGATGCGGAAGCGTTACTGCGTAACGAAAAATAAAACGTGTTGCGCCAAAAAGGCTAAAAGAGAAAAGGCCATAAAGCGAAAAGGCCTAAGGGGAAGGGAGGCTAAGGGTAACAGACCTGCTCTGAAAAGGCTGAAAACCAAAAGGCCGGAACTGGCGCAGTTCAGTGATGCCGATTCATCGTCAGAACCTTAAATTATTACCGCTGTAATAATCTGAGGTTTTGCCTTTCAATGGCGGCGACTGAATGCTGTCTTAAAAAAGCCACCTGTGTGTGTTGAGCACAGATGGCTTTGTTTTTAGTGAGTGAAGATGACGGCGTAACCGCTGTGGTCAGGATGCCCGCGTGTACTGCCGGGCATAGATATAGGGCGCAACGTACCCCTCACGGCTCACATCCAGATAATCCGACCACCACTGCATCATTTCCATTCGTGCTTCCAGATGTTCGGCTTTATGCACATAGGCTGCCCGCACGCCGTTGCGTTCTTTATGGCTCATCTGGCGCTCGATGGCATCTTTTGACCACAGCGCGGACTCGTTCAGGGCGCTACAGGCCATCGTGCGGAAGCCGTGACCACAAACCTCGGTTTTGGTGTCATAACCAATGACCCGCAGTGCCTTATTTATGGTGTTTTCGCTCATTGGCTTGTCCAGCGAATGGGCACCCGGAAAAACAAAAGCTGCCCCACCCGAAATGTCTTTAATCTGCTCCAGCAGGGTCACGGCCTGCGTGGATAGCGGCACCAGGTGCTCATCTTTCATCTTTGAACCGCGCTCCGAGAACCGCACACCCTTCACCGCTTCGCGTTGCGCGGGTACTGTCCAGATACGTGCTTTCAGGTTGAACTCGTCCCAGCGGGCCAGACGCAGTTCGCTGGAGCGTAGGAAAACATGCAGGTTCAGCTTCAGCGCCAGCCGGGTCAGCACCCGGCCTTTGTAGCCGTCGATTTTCTCCAGCAACTCAGGCAGGAGTTTCAGGGGAAGGGCGGGGTGGTGACGGGTCACAACCGGGGTCACAACGTCGTCCAGGTCAAAGGCCGGGTTATAGCGGATAAGGCCGCGCTGTACGGCATGGCGCATGATTTTGGTCAGATGCTGACGTACCCGTCCGGCAACGTCATGTACGCCTTTATCATCAATGGCTTTAACAAGCTGGGCCAGATGCCGGGTTTCAATCCTGGTGATATCCATTGCGCCAATATCAGGGAAGACATAGCGCTTGAGGCAAATCAGGATTTTGTCCGCGTGACCTTCTGACCAGCGAACAAGATTATTCGTGTGCCATTTGGTGGCGATGAACTTAAAGGTCCGGGACTCGTCAACGGGGGACTTTTCGGTTTTGCGGAGCTGCGAGGGGCTGATATCGGATGCCAGCAGTTTTCTTGCCGCATCACGTTTTCCACGGGCTTCTGCCAGTGTCACCTGAGGGTAAGCGCCAAACGCCAGACGGGACTCTTTACCGGCAAAGCGGTAGCGGAAATACCATAAGCGTGAACCGGTGCTGGAAACCATCAGGTACAGACCGTGTGTATCAGTCAGCTTGTAGGATTTTTCAAGGGATTTTGCAGCGCGGATGCGGGTATCAGTTAACATAATGGGTCACTCCGTTTATCGAACTGGATGACCCGCAATCTGACCCCAAATTTTGTCGGATGCGTACAGATAAACAGATACGCACTGAGACAGTTTTTTACGCTAACTCTCTGAATCCAAATACTTATAGAGACATCCTGAGAAGCATAAAAACAAAAAAGTGGTGCCGGACTCGGAATCATATCCACGATTAACATGCTGTTTGTTATTGATTTTGTTGATATTTATCGTAAATAGAGCCCCCATAAAAGCCCCCATATAAAATCACTTTTGTTTTGTGATGGTTATCTCGAAAAAATCATTATTTAGAGAATTGGATTTTGTTATGTGTGGAATCAGGGCTACGAAAAACGTCATGAAGTTCACACAGTGCTGGATATACGAAATTGTCAATTAAGTTTTGTGAATCCATACAGTCAGTATGTTAATTCTCTGCATTTATATTCCTCAGGACAAAACCATCCAACCTAAACCGAGTAAATAAAATTTATGTTGGAAGGTTTTGCTCCTGATTACACAACCTTAATTGTGCAGCATCATTCGTGCGATCTTTTTTAAATAGCCGCGCCTAATACCGCTACACTTTTGCCAGCCCATGCTTTCCTCCCGGAAATGGGCTCACAGTTTCCATAAAATGTCGTACCTTTTTCAGCAACTGCCACATTGAACGGTACTGATGATTGCGGGTTATCGTGTCATGAAGCGCCAGCCATAACCGCTCAACGTGGTTCACCCACGGTGAGTAAACTGGCTGGTAAATTACCCTGAACTTAGGGTTTG
>NZ_GG730303.1:375203-423041 GCF_000155975.1 Citrobacter youngae ATCC 29220
AAATAGCCGCGCCTAATACCGCTACACTTTTGCCAGCCCATGCTTTCCTCCCGGAAATGGGCTCACAGTTTCCATAAAATGTCGTACCTTTTTCAGCAACTGCCACATTGAACGGCACTGATGATTGCGGGTTATCGTGTCATGAAGCGCCAGCCATAACCGCTCAACGTGGTTCACCCACGGTGAGTAAACTGGCTGGTAAATTACCCTGAACTTAGGGTTTGCTTTCAGCCAGCGCTGTGTTTCACGGCTTTTATGGATAATGTAGTTGTCCACGATGAGCGTGATGGTCTTTGCCCGTCGATATGTGCCTTTAAGGTGCTTTAGCAGGCTGATGAACAGCACCGAACTTTTGCTGTTGCCACCAACGTAACTGACCTTTCCCGTACCGCTGTGTAAGGCTCCGGCAAGATAGTATTTTTCATTCAGACCCGGTGTGACCACTCGCTTTTGCTGTCCGTTGTTAGCGCCAATGATATAAGACTGTAATTCACCGTTTAATTTGTCCGCTCCACCCAACATGTTGTTTCCTTGAGGTTCTCACACCAGAAAGGACATCGACATGCTGAGCAGAGAGGACTTTTACATGATAAAACAAATGCGCAAGCAGGGGGCGTACATTATCGACATTGCAACTCATGTGGGTTGCTCTGAGCGAACCGTCAGACGATATCTAAAATACCCTGAACCACCGTCCAGAAAGACGCGCCACAAAATGGCCAAACTGAAGCCGTTCATGGACTATATCGACACACGTCTGGCCGAGAATGTCTGGAATGGCGAGGTTATCCTCGCAGAAATCAAAGCGATGGGTTACACCGGTGGACGCTCCATGTTGCGCTATTACATCCAGCCCAAGCGCAAAATGCGGCCATCAAAGAAAACAGTACGCTTCGAAACTCAGCCCGGTTACTAGCTGCAGCACGACTGGGGCGAAGTTGAGGTGGAGGTCGCCGGGCAGCGATGCAAAGTTAACTTCGCGGTTAACACGCTGGGGTTCTCCCGTCGCTTCCATGTCTTCGCCGCGCCAAAGCAGGATGCTGAACACACCTATGAGTAACTGGTACGAGCCTTTCGATACTTCGGTGGCAGTGTGAAAACGGTGCTGGTTGATAACCAGAAAGCGGCGGTGCTGAAAAATAACAACGGAAAAGTGGTGTTCAACTCCGGGTTCCTGTTGCTGGCTGACCACTATGATTTCCTGCCACGGGCCTGCCGCCCGCGCAGGGCCAGAACCAAAGGCAAAGCGGAGCGGATGGTTAAATATCTTAAAGAGAATTTCTTCGTCCGGTACCGCAGATTTGACAGCTTCGCCCATGTTAACCAACAGCTGGAGCAGTGGATAGCTGATGTGGCTGACAAACGGGAGCTTCGCCAGTTCAGACAAACACCAGAGCAACGCTTCGCACTCGAGCAGGAGCATCTGCCGCCGTTGCCTGATACGGACTTCGATACCAGCTACTTCGACATCCGCCATGTGTCCTGGGACGGCTATATCGAGGTTGGCGGCAATCGTTACAGTGTCCCCGAAACGCTGTGTGGTCAGCCGGTCTCGATACGAATATCGCTGGATGATGAGTTGCGGATCTACAGTAATGAACAACATGTGGCATCACACCACCTCTGTTCAGCATCATCTGGCTGGCAAACTGTGCCGGAACATCATGCCCCGCTCTGGCAGCAGGTCAGCATGGTGGAGCATCACCCACTGAGTGCGTATGAGGAGCTGCTGTGATGCATGAACTTGAAGCACTGTTGAGTCGCCTGAAAATGGAGCACCTGAGCTATCACGTTGAAAGCCTGCTGGAGCAGGCTGCTAAAAAAGAGCTGAATTACCGGGAGTTCCTGTGCATGGCTCTGCAGCAGGAATGGAACGGCAGACATCAGCGCGGAATGGAATCCCGGCTGAAACAGGCCCGTCTGCCATGGGTCAAAATGCTGGAGCAGTTTGACTTCAGCTTCCAGCCAGGTATAGACCGTAAGGTCATCAGGGAGCTGGCTGGTCTGGCGTTCGTTGAGCGATACGAGAACGTGATCCTGCTGGGTCCTCCTGGTGTCGGGAAAACCCACCCTGCCGTAGCCCTCGGAGTGAAAGCGGCGGATGCGGGTCACCGGGCGTTGTTCATGCCGCTCGACAGGCTGGTAGCGACGCTGATGAAAGCGAAACAGGAAAACCGGCTGGAGCGTCAGCTACAACAACTGAGCTATGCGCGGGTGTTGATCCTGGATGAAATAGGCTATCTGCCGATGAACAGAGAGGAAGCCAGCCTGTTCTTCCGCCTGCTGAATCGCCGGTATGAAAAAGCGAGCATAATCCTGACATCAAACAAAGGTTTCGCCGACTGGGGAGAGATGTTCGGCGATAACGTACTGGCAACGGCGATCCTGGATCGGTTGCTGCACCACTCAACCACAGTGAATATAAAAGGAGAAAGTTACCGGTTGAAGGAAAAACGCAAAGCAGGAGTGTTGGCCAAAAACGCAACACCAATCAGTGATGATGAAATGGCGGAAAGCGGACAACAGAAGTGATCAAATAGCGGACATTAAAAATGGCGAAAAACGGTCAAAGATCGTGGTGTTGACACCGCGAAGTTGCCAGTCTGCGCCGATTTTTGGGTTGCTGATTTACGATGGTATCCGCTGATCAGAATGAACTCTTCGATAATCCTGGTTTTCTCTGCTTTACTGACTGCCTGATATCGTGTTTTCAGTGCCCGCAGAAGCTGACGACGGGTATCCATAGGCAACAATACATTGCTCATAGGTGCACCTCTGGCTGATTGTTTTTCACTCAACTAAAGTAACAATTTTGATGAGGCAACAGTGCGCGTTCGGTAACAGAAATGCTGAGTCAATGCGTCTGTTGTTCAAATGGCACCAACACAATGGCGCGAGGGAAAGTTGCTATTACCTTCTTCAGAAAGTCCTCAGCTACTTTCTGTGACTCTCGATGCAGCTGCCGTACAGCCAGAACCGCCCGCAGAGGACCCGGAAACCCTCAGTATCAGCTGTGAGGTAACGTTCCGGCACGGGACGCTCCGCCTCAACGGCACTGTCAGCGAAAAGCTTCTGACTCTGCTGATACAGGAACTGAAGCTATGATCCCGTTACCTTCCGGGACAAAAATCTGGCTGGTTGCCGGTATTACCGATATGAGAAACGGCTTCAACGGGCTGGCTGCAAAAGTGCAGACGGCGCTGAAAGACGATCCGATGTATGACCCGGCAGTACAGCGCCCATTGCGTCAGACCCGCACCCGCAAACCGTTCCCCCGAATCTCTACCTCGTGACGAAAAACGTCTGCTACCTGCGGAGCCATGCTGCCCGGACTGTGGCGGTGCGCTGGGATACCTGGGTGAAGATGCAGCCGAACAGCTGGAACTGATGCGCAGCGTCTTCCGGGTTATCCGCACGGTGCGGGAAAAACATGCCTGCACAAAATGCGACGCTATAGTGCAGGCTCCCGCGCCTTCACGCCCCATCGAGCGGGGTATCGCCGGACCGGGGCTGCTGGCCCGAGTGCTGAGCTCAAAGTATGCAGAGCACGCCCCGCTGTACCGCCAGTCTGAAATATACCACCGTCAGGGTGTGGAACTGAGCCGTTCACTGCTGTCGGGCTGGGTGGATGCGTGCTGCCGGCTGCTGTCACCGCTGGAAGAGGTGCTTCAGGACTATGTCCTGACCGACGGCAAACTCCATGCCGATGATACCCCCGTCCAGGTGCTGTTGCCGGGCAATAAGAAGACGAAGACCGGGCGGTTGTGGACGTATGTTCGTGACGACCGCAACGCCGGGTCAGCGCTGGCGCCGGCGGTCTGGTTCGCCTACAGCCCGGACAGAAAAGGCATCCATCCGCAGACCCATCTTGCGGGGTTCAGTGGTGTGCTGCAGGCGGATGCATACGCCGGGTTCAACGAGCTGTACCGGGATGGCCGGATAACGGAAGCCGCCTGTTGGGCTCACGCCCGCCGTAAAATCCACGATGTGCACGTTCGTACCCCGTCAGCCCTGACGGAGGAAGCCCTGAGACGGATCGGCGAACTGTACGCCATCGAGGCGGAGATAAGGGGAATGCCGGCGGAGCAGCTGCGTGCCGAACGTCAGTTGAAAACGAAACCGCTGCAGAAATCCCTGAAAAGCTGGCTACGTAAAAGGGTGAAAACCCTGTCGCGACACTCAGAACTGGCGAAAGCGTTCGTATACGCCCTTAACCAGTGACCGGCACTGACGTACTATGCAGATGATGGCTGGGCTGAGGCGGACAATAATATCGCTGAAAATGCGCTGCGGATGGTCAGTCTGGGAAGAAAGAACTGGCTGTTCTTCGGCTCAGACCACGGAGGAGAGCGGGGAGCGTTGCTGTACAGCCTGATCGGGACGTGCAAACTGAACGGCGTGGATCCAGAAAGCTACCTCCGTCATGTGCTTAACGTCATAGCAGACTGGCCGATCAATCGGGTGAATGAACTGCTCCCCTGGCGCGTAGCACTGCCAACTGAATAATACATCCCCGTCAATACGGTTCTCGCTGGCTTGCAACTACCCACATCTTTCAGTGGCTAATTTCCATCCGATTTGTATTTCGTTTAATCGTCGCAAGCCGCGCCAGATAACAATATTACCGGGTGGGTGCTTATTTTTATTCCCTGTGTATCCGCCTAACTGGGCAAGTTTTATCGTATATTTTTCCAGTTGAGGCGATGACATGATTTGTGCTGTGTCTTTGATCATCGTGTCCAGTATTTTCATCTCTGTGTCGCTGAAAGCAAGTTCTACCGACGCATTGGGTATTTCTCGGCTCAGCATTGTCAGCCAGAATATCCGCCAGCTCAGGATACAGTAACAGCATAATAAATTTGTCAGCCGTTCCGCCGAACCCAGTCTGGAGCGTTCCGCCTGACAACCGGACTTCATAACCTTATGGAAGGTCTCTATTTTCCAGCGATGGCTGTACCATTCCAGTTTTTCCGTGGCCTCAGCCAGATTTGTCACTGGCAGGTCAGTCAGTAATTTCCACTCAATCCTAGCATCATTATCCAAACACTCTTCTGTCGCGAGTATTGCCGTCAGCTGTAGATCAGGATACTGCTTTGCCTTACCAATCGGAGGATGTAACGTGAGTGTTTTCCATCTGACATTCAGTACTATTTCACGCATCCCTTCCTGGTCATGCCGGAGAAAGATCTTATGATGCCCCTGATGATCAGAGGACACATTTTTCATTTCTTCTTCCATAGTGGTATTTTCGGCCAGACGATTAACACACGTTCTGACCAGAAAATGTGTATTTAGCTCTGATGCCAGGCAATACAGCTCGTAAATATCACTCTCACGGTCACCAATATGAATGCATCGTTCCGGACATTGCAGTAACTCCGTTGACTGCCTTAAATTCTCCAGCCAGCGATAGCTTTCTTTTTCCTCGATAGGAACGCGGGTCGGATTAATTTTCCTTTTGAGTGCGTTGGTACCTTTGAATTTTTTCCGCGTCCAGAATTTTACCGCGGTCAGACCCAGTGGAAGCCCTGATGTCGTCACTGCCAGACTTGAATGCATCAGGATCCCACAATTGATACCTGCATCATTCCCCGTCTTGATTAGACCAGCAGTGTGATTGCCAGCAAATCCTACTGCATCAGGGTTATCCCGATGATAGCCAAATGTTGTGGTATCCTGAAGCAGCAGAATATTCTCATCCTGCAGCGCATGTATCCTTTGACTGGTGGCCTCAGAGTGCCCCTGTAGCAGGTGCTGTTCATCAATCCTGTCGCTGGAAAGGAAGCGGTAAGCTGCTTTTGTCGCTGCATTATCCTGGCAGGCAAATGGAAGGCTGTTGCCCATTCCCCGCCAGAGTTTTTGCATGAGGCTTTTAAAACGACTGGCATGGCGGCGATCGCTAAAGACAGAAAAATTAATTTCTTCATCGAGCCATGAAAGCGAAGTCTGTTCCTGATTAACCATTCAACCATCCCTGAAAGTAATTGAACCCAACTATCTTAATGATTACCTTAATATAATTGTGGGTAGTTGCAAGTCTCGCTGGACGCTTACGCACATATCGACGGGCAAAAACCATCACGCCCATCGTGGACAACTACATTATCCATAAAAGCCGTGAAACACAGCGCTGGCTGAAAGCAAACCCTAAGTTCAGGGTAATTTACCAGCCAGTTTACTCACCGTGGGTGAACCACGTTGAGCGGTTATGGCTGGCGCTTCATGACACGATAACCCGCAATCATCAGTACCGTTCAATGTGGCAGTTGCTGAAAAAGGTACGACATTTTATGGAAACTGTGAGCCCATTTCCGGGAGGAAAGCATGGGCTGGCAAAAGTGTAGCGGTATTAGGCGCGGCTATTTAGCTGCGCTTCAATGGATATATCAACCATAGATCCATTATTCTGGAGGGTTTCTGTTTGCAAAAATATATGGTTAGTGCACGTTTTAACATTTTCAGCCAGTTGTCTAACTTCTTTAGAGATAACGCTAAATCCTCTTCCCGCCTCACCTACACGGGCCGCTTCAATCGCTGAATTTATTGCAATTAAATTTGTATGATTGGCAATTTTCTGTATGTCTTTAATTGCATCATTAATTTCAATAAGTGATAACTTAAGCTGAGTCATTTGTTTTTGAATTTCTGCTGATTCTTTGCCTGCCTCATTGATCTCAATAACAAGTGATTCAAGGGAAAGCATAGCTTTGTTATTTTGTGCATTTAACTCGGTTATTTTATCTTTTTCGGTATTTAATTGTTCATGAGTTGAAATTAACGATGTTCTTATCAGATTCAGGGTTGATATGCCAGAAGTGAAATGATGGCAGATAATTTTATTGTAATTTTCTGTTTTTTGTTCAGCGACGGAGGGTTCTGCTTCGATGATGCAGGTAGAGGTGTCATAATTATTATTTCTTTTAGCTATTTTTGCGATAATTTTTCTGATCATCTTATCAATCCTTTTTCGATAATAGGTTTTAGAAAGTAATTGTTTTATATGTTTATCTCCCATGTTATAGATTTCGTCAATATATATTTTAGTTAGTGTTGTTTGATATATAATAATTTCTTGATAATTGTTTGATTGAATTATTATGCAGGGGATAGATGGTATTTTAATGGATTTATTCTAAATGCGAGTGTAATTCTGTTCAGATAAAGATTATACATCAGTTTGCTATTACAGATAATGACTTTTCAGGGGGGGGACTTCTATCTGTTAGCTTTATGTTCTGGCTTAACCTAAATATTCCTGTGATATCACTCTGCAGTCTGGATGTGTAGTTGGATTACTTCATTTATGTAGGTATTGAAAAATTCAGAAAACGGTCAGATGTACCACTATTTACCGAGTACGTTAGCAAAATTGAGAATGCAATAACCGCCGGTTAAAATGCAATATTATTAATGTATTTATAATAACAGCGGGGGCCGGGAGCGGAATCAAATTTGCCAATAATGTATTGTTTTTTTCCTTATTTTTATTGGTGTTCAGCGTAATCATGCAACAGGTAATTCAGCCCAGTGCGAGGGATAAGCTGGAGAGAGTAGCCCTCTTTTCATCGCCACTCAGGGGTTATCTCCCTTCCGGCAAACCACACTTTCTCAGTCCTGAATGGTCAATACTGTCCAGAACTTTCATTAACAGCTCGCTCCGTTCCTGCAGCTACGCTTCATCAAAAAGTTTAAACTGATAAATGTTGGGTTCGCTCGTGTCAGCTGCAGTGCAGTTGTTATCCTCATTGTGTTCAGTTTCTTTGAGATGGGCCATTAGGGGAGCATGGGTATTTTTCGACCAACGCTTCAGCAACAATTACTGCTGGAAGGTTATTCCTTTCCTGCGGATTGGTTTTAAGCAAGCTGCCGACAACATCGAAAGCTTGGTTTATATCGAATGGATCGGAAATACAGATATCTTTTTCAGCTGACAGAACGGTTACTATTCCCCTCACATACCCTGAAAATGCAGCTGAAGCAGGCAACTGATAAATGGCATTGTGGTCTTTTTCATAGAGTTCGTAGCCATTGAGAAGATAATCACCGTTAAATTCTTCAGTATTCTCTGCGTGAGAAACCAATGGTATGTATAAGCTGAAGGTCAGAATAAGTTTGGCAATGGTGTTCATTTTTTTGCAATGATACTCATCTCTGCACGGTACAGTGGAGACGTTGGTAGTTAATTGAGTGTTTTAAGTTAACAAGGTGGTTATTTGATAGCTAGAAGAAAATGAATCCTTTTTTGGATGCTTTCATCATAAAAATGAACCAGGGATATCCAAATGAAAGCATCCCTAAAGATTTATATTGTTTTCTCTATCTGTGGTTTTATCTGGTCAATAACATCTTTTTGCTGAATTTCTGGGGCGAAAGACCCTCGCGAAAAATACGCCCTGTTTCTTGCTGCTGTAGATCTAATATCTGCTGTAAGGCACCAATGCCGGAGTTGAATGACTCGGTTGTTTCCCCTGCATGAGCAAGGCTATGAAAAATTGAACCTAATGATGTTTCGATACTAGCAACCTGCTCATCGTTTGCCGTATTACGATATTCGCTAATCAGCAAATTTGCCTCTTCGTGGAGTTGTGAATCTGGGACCGTTATGTCATTCATAATTTTAGTTAAGGATTTATGGTTGTTTTCCATTAAGGATGTCCATATTTGTTTCCCTCCCTTGTCCCAAATCCCCTTGCAATATGCGTAGCGAATAAGTATATAGCTAAGTGTTTTATCTCCCAGGTATTCATGTGTGACTTTATCGCGAGAAACGGAGAATCCGGTGTTTAATCCAACGGGGAGTATTTCTGACACATTTAGCGAAGCACTTGCAGATGTATTAACAAATACGCGTGTGAATTGATGTGAATATTTATTGTTTTGGGGGGCGAGTGATGAACTCCATTCAGGACGAAAATAACGGATTATTATTTTTCCACCTAGGGAAAAATCCACATTGGTACTGATGCTCTGTGTCAGAGTATTAGATAATATGCTTGTAGGGATCCCTGACTGAGTTGCAATGGCAGAAATAATATTATCAGGAATGTTTGCTAAATTAACATCTGTATTAAAATCAAAAGTAATGTCTCTATAATTTCCTGCGCGCAGTCTGCCCGGCTGACGTGTAGTATTGTTTTTTATCATGACGTGAACCTTAGCTGATGGTGTCAGGCTACCATTTAGTACACTACCGCCAACATTGAAGGACATATCAAAACTATTATTATTAAGTTCTACTTTAAGTTTTCGGTTAAACGACGTATATTTTTCCAGTTTGCTCTTATCATAAGACAACGAAGGTGACGTGATTTTACTATCTATCGCTCGGGTTTTATCAGTAAGCGCATTGAGGGTTAATGAATCTGCTGAAACTGTTTTCAGGCGCTTCGAGAGCAAAGCTAACATAACTTCTGAACACTGTAAGAAGCCATACCTTCCTTTCCCTTCTACACCCCATCTGGTCTCCAGTTGATGTTTAAGTTGCGAGCATTGCTTATCACCGGCATCACTCCCACGTACAGCCATGCAATAAACATCAACCAATCCTTCAAGTCGCGATAGGCTCGCCTCTAATATATTTTGAGGGATGGCAGGAGAAAGCATCTTAGCATCTGCTATGAGAAAATTATTGTTCTCAAATTCGCCGAATAGATCTTTCAACGCGAGGTTGAAATGGGGCGCCAATCGTTCAATTTCATTGTGATAGAATGGATTATTCTCTGACATGACTTCCAGTGCCATACTATTTCTGAAATTGACATATATGTCTTTTTCCTCATGGGTGTAACCCACCGTCCCGCCTACAGAGAGTTCGGCAAGTGGTGAAATATTTGCCCCCAGAGACGCCGAAACCACCGTTCCGTGAGATTCTTTCAGCTTAACATTGTTCTGATGTGGTGCACGGCAGGTAAACAGAAATGGGGTTTTGCCATTAAGAGAAAAAGTATGGTTTAACCTGTCCAGATTGTTGAGAGATGTATTTTGGTAGTATTTTACAGAGTGTTTTTTCCCCATACGTTTATTTAATCCATGATAGCGGAGTTTGCTACACAGTGAGTCGACATAGTCTTCTAGTGAGGCAAAGTTAACTCCGCGACTCGAACGCGAGTGAGAGGCGTTGATGCTACCCTTGATATTCGCATGCGACGTTAAGTTAAGCGAGGCTGTTATACCTGCTGAGACATTCGTCTCTTTGGACTTCTCAACGATGCCTTCATCATCACAATCCGTTGTTTTTGATACAGTAAGTCCGGTATTCAACATCAGCGATGTGAGGTGCGCAGCAGGGATCCCTGCGCCAGTACCGACATTCACACTCTTATGGGATGAATTCCCTGGTTGGAGAAATCTGCTATTTTCCTGTAACAGTTTAAGACGACGATCGCTGACATCTTTTTGAACCCATGCACAATACAGATGTTTAGATAAAAGATGCGTTGAAACCCGGTGCTTTTTATTTCCTCCAGATAAGGATTTACTGACTTTTCTCATGAGTTTTGCACATTGCAGAAGTTCATTTTTATCAAGGTAGGGATGCTGTTCAGACTGATGCAAGGCTATGCTGGAAGAGAAATTGTGAACTTTTAATCTTAATTTTGCATCTGCATCATATTTACAGGTGATATCTTCGCTAAGGGCATCAAGTAAATTCTGCAATGGCTCTCTTAGGATGTTAAATGATTTATCCTGTATGCAAATTAAGGATGGAGTCTCTGTGGAATTATCCTCGGAAAGAATTGAGGTATGCAATAAGTTTTGATTATTGAATTGAGGGCGGTTTGGCATTACTGCATTTGATGGCATGATGGCGTTCACTCTGACAAGGGTTAGGATGATATTGCGCCAGACTCACTGTTCAAAAAACTCTATTATTGCAGAGTGAATGCTCTGGCGTTGTTTGTTAATAAATCATATCCGCAAGAGAGAGGAGGTTTATAACCCCCTCTCTTGCTTTATATGTAAGTTATAGTTTTTTTAGACTATTCAAACCATAGGGATCGGCTGAGGTACAGACAAGGTTAAACGTGTGGGCTATTCTTGCAGCCTTATTCTTGAGGCAATTAATATGATCCTGATGATTTGTGACATCAGATTGTTGTTTACACGCACTGATGGTTTTATTTTTCAGATTCAGCCATAAATGCTCAGTGTCGGTATACTTTGTTACGGTGTGTGTTACGGGCTTAGGTTTTGAGTATTCATGATGTTGTTGCATAGTCGTTATTGTGGATGTAGTACCATAATTCCTGGTCATTCGTACAAGTTGATCGCGTAGCTCAAAAATATCTTTATTAATAAATAATTTAGCTTGTGCATTACCGGTGGATGCAAGATTATCCAGTTTATCATAGATTTCATTTTTGGTCGCATCCGCCCGACTTTTTTCTGTGGCTAATTTTTTATTATTGCTAATGATGTTGTCTTTGATTGTTAATAGTGTCTGATAGGCTTTGTATCCCGGTGATTCCAGTTTTGGTAACATATTTAATACGTTATTAATTTTTAATGATTTATCTGCAAGGCGAGAACTCCCTTGCTGGAATAGGATGTTATTGAGTTTGTTTACTGTTTGTAAAATTTCAACATGGTCCTGGTATGAAATATTTTTTTTATCCTTGATACAATGAGCAACTTCGCTCTTCATGGATTTAATATCGGCATAACTAATTTTATTCTTGCCTGAATGAGCGATTGAGTTGTGCAGATTAGAAAAATAGTTTGGCAGTGAAGTATTAGAAACTTTCATAAAGTGATTCCTGTGCAAAACGATGGCAGAAACTTAGATTACATACAGCATGGCATAAATGAGGTGAGGGTCGGAAGTCCATTATGGCACTGTATGAATAGCATAATTATGCTTCCTGAAATAATAATTGCTAACTCTCGAATTTAATGGAGAAAGGCAACCAGTAAACTCAGGGTAAGAAATACCAGACAAAGTGTTAAACTAACTGGACTCTGTCGAGCTTTTTTTTCATTGCCACTGTCTAAAAACGCGCTGTGCATCACCAGAACCGTCATTCTCTGTTGCAAAAGCTCGCGTGAACTCAAATTGTTGGTATTTTTTATGATTGTTGCATTAAAGTCATTTTTGCTCAAAGAAGAGGGGATGTACCTGTATGGCGACATCTCTTGCTCAGCACTTTGGGGGGCTATGTACTGATGGGACGGAGTCTTTGGCATGTTCTCTGCTTTGTGTAAATCAGGCACCTTTTCGCTCTTCTGGAATGGTTGGTCGTTAATCATTAAAGGGCTTTTTGCAAGACGCGGCTCTGCCATAGCCTGAATCGACGGTAATATATTTTCTTCGGTATCGCCTGATTGTGAATGGAAACGGGATGAAGTACGTGTATTGATACTTTCCGTGGTGCTAAGGCTATTGGCAGCATAATAATCACGATTTGCGAGTGAGTGTTTTTCTGATGGTTGGAAAATATGATTTTTCATACCGGTTGTCATAACATAAGATTGATTAAGTACATGACAGATATGGTCATACTGGTTTTTTTCTTGTCGGGACATCCTATTTACCGTAAAAGGTCTGTGAGACAAGGGACAAACCAACTGATATGCCGCCACCGGATGAGGCGTATTTTTTTCCTGGTTAATGCATTCCTGCTTTTGGGCGATCGTTGCCCTAACCGGTTCTATGCTCCCTTTAGGCGAAATATCTGAAGCAGCGTTTCGCGCAACAGAATAGTAAATTGCGTGGGTATTGGCTTTCAATACCTGTTTGTTTGCCGCCAGGTCTGGAGAGGGTCCACTATTTGAGGGGGCGTGGGCCGATAAAGCGGGGGACGCAGTTGCAGAATGTGTTTCAGGTACCGGAGAGAGTGGGGCTGCAGTCTTGTTGGCACTGGACTCACTGAGATGATTATTACTTTCATCAGGAAGAGGACGGTCATATCCTGCATTATTCCCGTCTTCAGGGGAGGCGTGCGCAACCTCCAGCGTTGCATTTGTGGTGGCGTGCAAAGGCTGTACCGGCTGCTGGCTCTCATTGCAGGCAGATAGCAAAGGTTGGGGACCTTCACCACAAACATCTGCAGGTGGTGAGATTGCGGGTTCCATAGTAGGTTCCTCACTCTGTATGTCCCCCGCATCTTCACCTGCATCGTCAGCGTTCGAGTTGCTGGCTAACTGGCTGAATGCAGCCACCGCGGATGTTAACAAAACAGCGGTATGTATAACTTCAGCGATATGGTGGAAATTTCGGGAGTGATTGTTATTTATCACCTTCGTTTTTTGTGCCAGCAACGCAGAACTCGTGGGCCGCAGAACAATCATTCGTTGACTATTCATAAATAGTGGAATCGCGGGTTGATCGGTATTTGTAGGAACGGGAAAAAATTTTTCAGTAACTTTCATCTTATCCAGGGAAATTGTGTCAATGATAAGCGGTACATCGGGGAGATATCAGCGAAGCCAGCGTCCATGCTGGCTTATTTACGTTATTGCAAAGTGCTCTGTCTAACGTTGTTAGGCCGCACCTGCTGCGCCTGCAAATTTGTTAGCTAATGCGATATTCTCCGCTGTCGCCGTTGAACCATCCTTCGTTGAATGTGTCGCCATCGCCTTTTTCAATTGGGAGAATTCACCCGTGGTTAGCGGTGCCGCTTCTTGCTCGGCGGCTGCTTTTTGTGCTTTGCCATTATGATGGTAGTTAAGGGCATATTTTGTTAATAACGGAATGGCCGCAGCCAGGCTGATACTGCCAGTTGCCATTAACGCCCGGAACCCCTGTTCCGACAATCCGCTGGTGACGTTGGTCATATTAGCTTTTGTCTGCTCAAGTGATTGCAATTGGTTCTGCAGACTTTGCGCTGTGGCCAGATCGGAGGCACTGAGTGTATTCAGTTTATCGCTGGCTTGCGCAGCCTCTGCACTTAGTTTACTGATATCACCGGCTTTTTCGTCAATGCTACTTATTGCGCTATCCAGTGCAAGGCCCATTTTATCAGCGGCTGCCTGTTGTGCTGCTGCTGCCTGCTGCTCGCATTCTTTCTGCGCCGCTTCCGTTAACTCACCGGTGGGGACCAGATTTCCGTTATCGACATCCATGACTTGATTATTCGGATCGCTATAGGCCGCATTTGTCGCTTCTGTCAGCGCAGCCTGATAAACTTGTTCGCTCGCAGTATCAATAATCTCTGTTTTATTATTTTCTAGATCTGTTGCCAGCTCGGTAAGTTTGGCGGCGTCTCCATCGCAGTTAGCGACAAATTGATCGAGTCCTTCGCTAAGGCGCTGTTCTTGTGCCGCGTTATTCTCAAGGGTGTCGATTTGCTCGCTAAGATTTGCTTCTACGCTACTGATTTGATCGGCGGATTCGGTATCAGATGAAGATTCCCCTCTTTTGCTCAGCGCCGTGGCGATAGTTACTATTCCGACCAAAGATGTGACAGCCGTGCTGATAAGTAATGCCATCTGATCGGAGCTACGGTGGCTGTGCCCGGTGGGTTCTGCACCATAAGAAACCTGCTTACGAATCGTTGCCTGGGTGCCCGTGCTTTCCGTTGTACATGAGTCTGTACTAATATTTACATCATTTGTTTTTGATACGCTGTCTGTGTCTGTTGTTGATACACAGTCTGTGTCGTCGATATTTTGTTTAGTGAGATTCTGGTGTGACACCACAGCTATATCATTATTAGGATCTGGAACACCTTCAAGGAATTCTGCAGTTGATAACTCTATATTGTCACCAGGAGAAAGCTCGGTGCTAAATACCTGAGCCTGTGTATCTGGCGCTTTGTCTGATACGTCTGCAGATTCAATAGCTAAATGACTACTGTCGTTATTCTCATTCTTCACGTTTGGAGCGTGGGCGTCTAATTCTTCATGCTGTGGGGCGCTGTTGTTACTTAATAAACGCCTTGCAGCTGATGCTTTTTCGTTAGCAATTGCAGCAGGAGTTCCCTGACCAAATAAGCCACGAGTGGCGTTTTCTCCTTCGCCTGTTTCCGTATTTGCGATTTTAGCAGCATACTTAGGGCCTGAAAGGTTTGTACCCATTTTTATTAATACTTTCTCTATGCCATCAATGCCATCTTTTTTTGCTCCTTTCAGCATGTTCGAAATGGTAGCTTCCTCAGGAAGTGTACCATTGTTAGCGTATGTAATCCTTTTGCTGGTACCGCCTGGTGAAGTGTTATTTGTTTTCTCGTTTGCTAAAACTTCAATAGGTTTATACTGAGATGGCGTAATCTTAAATTCTGGCATGGTATTTACTCCTGGGTATCAATAGTCTAGGGGGTAGATAGTATTTCGGTGCATCATAGTTGACAGTGTCTTAGCTGGGCAACTATATATCGTTGCCAATTTTTACTTGTCAGGGTCCTTTATTGGACTAGTGGTGGTGTAAAGTGCGAGCTTGAATTTGGTGGGGGATTTTGGGAGATTGTCCGTGTCTCTAATAGTTCAGGTTAAATTCCATGTCAGCATGGTTTGGTATTCCGGATATCTACTGGGAAGGTAAGAAAAGTCATCGCGCTGGGCGCTCTGTTTTTAGCGTTGAAGTGGGGTTTCTGCCAGGGCTTATCATCGAGGATATGCACTTTTGGCTATTGTTGGTGCAGCTACCTAAACCGGATAAAAATATTGAGCTGGTTTGGCTGAAATATACCGGCTTATTGCTGGCTGCAAATAACGCTAACTATTACGGCGTGTTGCAACGCGACAATACATGGTGGTTGGTAAGACGATACACAGCCTCTCAAAGCATGGAGATTTTGCAACGCAGCACCAGTGAGCATATCGCAATTGCCACGGTGATTGGACGCCGCGTTCAAAGGCAGTTAATACAGTCAGGGATCAGAGGGGATGCCGAAATTAGCGACAAACCTCTGTTTCACACAACGATAAACGGATGGGTATGAGAATCTTTGCGCTCTGGATTATGTTGGCGTTGTTGTCCGTTCAGGCAACGTGTGCCGCTACCTTGAACTGGAAGGGCCCCCCCTTTTTTGTTATGACGCATGGTATGCCGGTAAGCGCTCTATTAAAAGATTTTGGTGCGAACTATGGAATCCCGGTTATTACCAGTCCGTTGATAAACGATGTTTTTATTGGCAGATTTGAACAATCGACGCCAGACAAACAGCTGGAAATGCTAGCTCGTACCTACAATCTGGTATGGTATTTTGATGGTAAGGCACTTTATATTTATAAAAGTAATGAGGTGCATTCAACCGTTATTACTCCTGAGTTTGATACTCAGGAACAGCTTAAGCAATATGTGAGAAATTCAAATCTACTGAGTTCAGGGACCTGCCAGTTAAAACAGGTGGGTGTTTCGCAATCATTTGAAATTTATGGTGTGCCTGAATGTGTCAGGCATATTACTGATATAGCTAACCAGCTTAGCGTCGCAGTCAGAAATATGGCGGATGTCGATCAGCGCCGCGAAAACGTACAAGTTTTTCCGTTGAAATATGCTTCGGCAACCGATGTTAATTATCAATATCGTGATCAAACGGTAGTGATCCCGGGAGTCGTATCTGTCTTGCGGGAAATGAACAATTCGCAGGCGGTAAATAGTGGTGCGACGCCAACTCAGCTGAACGCCGGACAACAGACGGTCGATAACAACGGGCCGACATTCTCGGCAGATCCGCGTCAAAATGCTGTAGTAGTAAGAGACAGAGATATCAATATGCCGATGTATCAGCGCTTGATTTCCCAATTAGATCACCGGCAAGACGCAATTGAAATTACGGTTTCTATTATTGATGTTAATGCTGAAGATCTTGGCGCATTGGGTATTGATTGGGCGGCGAATGCGGACATTGGCGGCATGAATTTGCAGTTAAACACCAATCTGGCGAGTGGTGGGGGGTACGCAACCTCCGTAATCAACAACGGTAGTGATTTTATGGTTAAAGTGAGTGCGCTTGAACAAAAATCGCAGGCGAAAATTCTTTCCCAGCCTTCAGTCGTGACGCTGAATAATGTCCAGGCGGTGCTCGATAAAAACACGACTTTTTATACCAAACTGGTGGGCGATAAAATTGCGCAACTGGCCTCGATTACGAGTGGGACGTTGATGCAAGTGACTCCCAGGGTAGTAAAGGATGATGAAGGTACTGCCGAGGTCTTATTGCTCTTGAGTATCCAGGACGGCAGCCAGCAGCAGTCATCTGCAGTCGTTGCCGCAGACGCAATGCCACAAGTTCAGAACTCAGAAATTGACACGCAGGCAACATTAAAAAGTGGGCAAAGTTTGTTGCTGGGAGGATTTATCCAGGATCAGGATATTGTGACTGAAAGAAAGATCCCTATCTTGGGGGACATTTATTGGATTGGCAATTTCTTTAAAAGTAAAGAAACGACAAAAATTCAGACGGTGCGTCTTTTTCTGATCAAAGCTGTACCACTTAAGATCTAAGGCCGCCATGATGGACTATTTATATAAAATAAGGTTTCTGAGTAAACCTTTATCAGGACGTGAACTTTATTTAAGAGAAGGCAGCTTTAGTCTTGGGCCTGAAGATTGCGATGTTTGGGTGACACTTGAAGGTTACCCTGAAAAGAATATTATCCTTGAGATAAAATCCGAAGGTATTGCCGTGCAGAAAAATACCACACTCTGGATAGATGGTATTTTGCATGAGGTTGAGTCAGGGGGGCTATTGCCGTTAAATTCGGCTTTGGACATTGCTGGGGTACACTTTGTTCTTGGCAACGCCGATAACGAACTTAGCCATATTTTGGCAGAAAAAAGAAAACAAAGTGAGATATCGCCAGAAAAGTCGAATGTGAGAGGTATCTTCATTGCGGTAATGTTGCTACTGAGCATTGTTCTTCTGGGGGCCGTTGGATACACCGTCACGGATGCCAAAGCAGAATATGCTGCGCCACTACACCTTGGTGATGTAAAAAAAAGAGTACTTGAACTTGAACGGCAACGGGTGTTACCCGGTATAAATTTCAAATGGCAACCAGATGATACTGTTGATATTCAAGGTCAGTGTAAAAATGAAGAGTTATTACAACCCGTTCTTGAATTTTTAAAACAAAATGCAGTGCACTACTCACTGAATGTCGTCTGTGACGATCGGTTAGTGAAGAATGTGCTAGACGTTTTACAGCTTAATGGGTTTGACCGTGTCGTTGCTTATATGGATAAAGACCCGGGCAAGGTCGTTATTAGTGGACAGATTGATGAAGATATTCGTTGGCAGCATGTCGTAAATTTGCTGAATGATATGCATGGGCTACGTTCATGGGTTGTCAAATCAGTTAACGACAAGGAGTTGGATGCGCTTATTGCTGGGTTACGTAAAACAAAATTGTTACCTATGTTAAGTGTGCAGCGAATTGACGAACGTGTTGTGGTGAGCGGCAAACTAAACGCACAAGAACGAGATTCTCTATATGCGTTAATCCGTCGGCATATGGTGGCATTTCCAGGGACACAGGAAGTTATTTACCAAAATATCAACACGAGTTCTAGTGCATTAGGTGTACTACCTTCGCCGGTTTCAAGTATTGGAGGAAATAACGATTACCCCTATTTACTTTTAGAAGACGGTTCCAGACTGCAAAAAGGCGCCGTCCTGCCCGGTGGATATCAGATACAAAATATTGATAGTGTCAACGGGATTGAGCTAATCCGTCACGGTGAATTACTGCACCTTCCATTAGGTTTTTGAGTTGAGTATGAAACAGGGAAAATATATTGTTGGAGATTTAACATTGCATGGGGAGATGTTACGTCATGATAGCAGTGGTGAACACAGTAAGAGGCTTCACTTACTAATATCTACCATGCTGCAAAAGCAGGGAGCATTTCCTGATGAGTATCGTGACATATTGATTCAGGCATTACTTTCATGTGCCAGAGTTATTGACAAAATATCACAAAGATATCACGTCATTGGTTCCAGCATCAAATCTTGACGTAGTGTCTTAGTTCATTTTACTGAGGTGGTTATGAGCGACATATCGGAAATTTTGATAAATGTTGAGCGAGAGCGCTATAAACTTATTGAAGAAATGAAACGCTTTGAAATGCTGAAAGAAGAATTCGAACGGCTTAATGTCAAGGCAGAGAGTGATCCTGGGGCTGCACAGTGTCTGGACCAGTTCCACAAACAATATGGTACCCAGTTCTTACTGGAAGTAACCAATATAATGACACAGGTTAAAATTGCTGAAACACAATATAAATCTCTTCAACGAATGGTGAACTCTAATCCAACATCTGCTGTAGCAAGTACACAGTCAGTATCGCCTCCTGTCGTGCCTTTAAAGGAAAAAAAGGCTGCAGATAAGCATTATATCTAGTTTTATCATAAAGATTAAGTGGAAATATAAATATGCCTACGAATACAGAAATCTATGCATACTCCAGTGAGTTCTATTCGACTCCAGAAATAACTTCAAATTATGCACCCGCCGCGCTTTCAACCGTTAGTGTGTTTGGTTATATTTGCTTACTTTTTGTGGAGCACTGTTATGCCATTGGAGGGTTGGTTGCAAATATTGGTCAACAGTATGATCAGCAAACTCAGGACGAACTGAATTGCCAAAAAATGTCCAATGAAGTTAATGAAGTTTTAGTTAACCTACAGAATCAGGCAAACGCGGAAGACAACCCCAATGTTACTGCAGCATTACCCGATGATGTTGTTGACTACATTAATGATAATGAAATAGTTATTACTGGCGTAACAGATGGAGGTGAAAACGGTTCATTTTCTCCAATTAGCACTGACGATAAATTTAATGAAGGGCAATTACAGGCGATAAAAGGTCAGTTTGACATTATGTCGACGGAGTATTCAGATTCTAATAGTAAGTATCAACTTCAATTACAGACAGCGTTACAAGCGCTGACCCAAAGCATTACTGCAATCTCCCAAACGATGTCAAAGTCTAACCAGGTTATATCTCAAATTATATCTAACTTTAAATAGTACGTGGAGGTTTATATGACAATGAAAATTGTACCAATCAGCACGGACCACTCTCTGGTTCAATCAATGTTGAATATCAAGTTTGCCAACCGAATGAATTCGCTACTGTCAGTACAAAGCCAATGCATTCAGAATAAAGGTGAGATTGAAGGGCTTAAAAAACAGCAGCAGGATGCGCTGGATAATCAGGCCGAAAACGAAAAAGAATATAAAAAAGAGAAGCGTCACCGTATACTCCACGCCATTGTGAGTATTTTTGCGCATGTTGTAAACCTGGTGATGACGGTTCTCCGCCCGGTGAAACATCTCATGAAAACGGCCAGAAAAGCAATTACCAAAGCGCTTCATAAAAGCATTGGTAAATCAATGGGCGGCCTGTTAAAGCATGCTGGTCTGGCAAAACCGATGAAGCATATTACCGCTGGCGTTAAAAAAGGTGCGGGTGCAGCGATTGAAAAACCGGGTCTCGGTAAACGAGCTTTGAATCATCTCGCTAATGGTGGGGCAAAATCGTTTCTAAAGCGTACTGCACTTATTAATGGCATCAGTGGTGGGTTAAATGGCATTGGAGATGGTGTCTTTAAAATTCAAGATGCAAAAATTAAAAATGCCATTGCTAACATTGAAAATAATATTGATCTTATTTCTGCGAATTTTAAAGTTTCAGAAGAAATAAAATCAAAAGCTCAAGATAATATTAAGACCCAGGTAAATGAGAACATCCAAATCATGGAAAATGTGGCAAGCACAATTTCTAAATTTGGTAACTTGCAAATGCAGCTGCTTACCAAAGCTGCTTAATACATACACTGAAGGATATAAATATGACTGATATGGTAACGACCAATAGCAGCCAGACAAGCGGTATCGTAACGCAAGGTACGAGCGCAACATCTGGTTCATTGTCAAGCACGCCGCTGAATACCAGGATGGCGATGAGGGCGGCTTTTGCTGAGCTGGCTGAAACAGCATGTGAGTTACGTAATAGCAACCTGGAGGCTGCAAATACTCAAACTGTAAACAGCTGGGATCAGCAAGTCTCCTCTTTTAATAAGCAACGTGAGTCTGCCAGCAAGATGATGAAATCATCTCTGTTGGCTGGGGCCGGCGAAGTCGTAGGCGGGGCGATCTCTACCGCTTTATCCATTGGTGGCCCTCAGATTGCCAAAGGGGTGAGTAAAACAGAACGCAATGCACGCCGGGCTGTGCAGGAAGAGGCAAAAAATTTAAGCGGAGAAAGCCTGAACTCTTTCATGAAGCTAAATGAGAAGAAGCTGACGCCGCACCGTAATTTTGAAATTCTGGGACAGTGTAGCCCTGCGATTGGTCAGTTGGTAAGTCAGCCGTTCTCTATTGCGGGTTCGGTTATTGGCTCGGGCGCTAAGAAATTGGATTCAGTAGCTGAATTTGACAAGTTCATCAGCAACAATGCGCAGAAAGATGCAAAACAGTATGAAGAGGCCGGTAAATCGATTTCAAATCGCATAGCAAGTGCAGCGAAAATGGCCGAATCGTTTAATGAAGGCATCACGCGAGCGCTCAGCGCTGCTGCGTAATGTTTTGCGGTCTACCTTCGGGTAGGCCGCTTTTATCAATGAGGGAAAGTAATTTTATGGGTATTGAAAGTGTCAACTCAGAGCTTGCAGTGAATGCCAGTAGCAGTTGGGCAAATGTTCAGAATAATATGTCAGCTGCCGCGCTGAATAATCCACTGGATATGTTGCGTATCCAGGAGTGGGCTCAGCAATATTCCACGGCAGTGCAGCTAGATAGCTCTATTATTAAGATGTTTAAAGATTTATTGTCTGGGATAACGTCGAAAATCTGATGGAACTAACCAGTGAGTTAAAAAAATTGATGATCGATTGTCTGTTCATTGCGGCACAAAATAAGATGTTATACGAGGTGGATGCAATTATATCAGCATTGCCCTTGGTCATTGTTGATGAGAACGATCGTATTTTATGTGAATCACTTTGTCATATTGTTTCTGGGGGTAAATCTCAGGAGTTACAATCAATTTCAGTGCTCTCGCCAGAACTTTGCGAGAGGTTGCGGTTTTTTTCTAATATGCTAGAAAAGGATATTTAAATGGATTTATCAGCGATATCGGGTTCCGCATTAAAATCCTTACCTGCTTCTGATGCTCAGGCACAAATTAGCGTGCCTGATATTCATGAAATAGAAGCATTTAAAAATATGATGGCGGGTGCGCAACCTGTGCCTGAAGCTGGAATAGTCAATGCAGTACAACTCCAGCAAGCAATGTTTAATGACACCATACAAAAGATAAATCCCATAATGGCAGCAGATACGGTTTCTGGGACAAAAGGTGATGAAGTGTCGAACTTGCTGAACACCCAATATGGATTGTTTAATTTGTCCTTTTCACTTGATCTTACGGCTAAAATTGCTGGGCAGTTTTCTCAAGCCGTTAATAAATTGACTTCAATGCAATGATTCGTCTCTTTAAGTTTATAGCGATTTTTTCAGTGGTACTTTCGCTCTGCGGATGCAACGCAGAGCTTTATGATAATCTATCACAGGAGGAGGCTAATCAGATGGCTGTGCTGTTACTGGCTCGCCATATTGATGTCGATAAAAAAGTCAATAAAGATGGATTGTTTTCATTGTCAATTGATAAAGCAGACTTTGCATCAGCTGTAGAGATACTGCGTTTACACGGCTATCCGCAGAAGAAATATCGCAGTGTTGAAGATGTGTTTCCCAGCGATCAGCTTGTAACATCTCCCGGCCAGGAACTGAGTAAGATTATTTACCTGAAAGAGCAAGGTCTGGAAAGAATGCTTGCGGATATGGACGGTGTGATCTCTACACGCGTAGTTATTGCTCAGCCGTTAAATACCGATGATGACGCAGATAAGGCAATGACGTCAGTCGCCGTTTTTATCAAATACGCACCTGAGAACAACCTACAAAACTCTCTGACGCAAATTAAAGGCTTAGTGCATGATAGCATACCGGATTTAAGCTACGACAAAATAAGCATAGTCTTGCAGCCGATTAATTATATTAAAACCACTGATGTTTCTGCCTCCAGGGACATTTTAGGAAATTGGTGGCGAATTTATGGATTCTGGGTGGTTACCTGTATGGTTGGTTGCGCATGGTTCATTTTCTTGTGTCTGATAATTTATGGGAAAATTAAACAGCGACGCATTGTAGATCTTGAGGAATAACTCATGTCTATGACCTATGACAGCGAACATGTTGAGTTGCATCGATTATTTATTCGACCAGGAAAGTATCTGCATACTCAATACTGGGAGGAGAGCAAACTTGCGGCGTGGTGCAACGATTATCAGAATTTCTCTGCTCTGCAGCCAGAAATAGACAGGCAGCTACGCGCATGGCTTGGTTGGAAATGGCCTGATGAAGTAATAGTACTCAGCCACAGGCAACGGCACTGGATCCGCTGGATGGGGAGATTACCTGTCTTGCTAACGGCGCTGGGGCTCATTCATTTGAGATGTCCTGACTATTTATTTCTGGGCGAATATCGACAACATTTCATTGCGTTGTTTGGGAATCGGGTTCTGAATCAGATAGTCGCCCTCTGGAAAGGAGGAGACGAAGATCCAGAAGTCGTCCCTGATGATTTACCGGAATATGCCTTTATTATTGGCTTGCAGCTTTTTTCACAGCTCGTCTGCGGGGATTGGGTAGGGCAAATGATTGTTACCACTTTACCCCTTATCGAGAGCCATCTGGTACCTGAACCTGTTGGTTACTTTAGCCACGAAGGTATTGATTGTGAATTAATGCGTTTAGGGCGGTTTTTATAGCAATGAATAAAAATAATATGTTATTTGGTCTACCGATCGAAAGACTGGTGTATGCGCCGGAACCGACAGCAGTAGTGCTCTCTCCAGACAAATTAGCTCAGTTATTGGGCGTGGATACCGACATTGGTATGGCAAGACAAGCGGCAGCACGCAATATCCGTTCGGCACGCCAGCGTCATCGTCGTTTAGTTATCGCTAGAGAACGGCGCTTTGCGGTCCAACAGGAGGAACAACGGGAACGACTTGAAAACGAACATACACTGCAATACCGCCAACTGGTAAGTAGCGCTATTCAATGGATGATTGAGGAGCAGAAGCTAGAGCAGCACCTGTATGAAGCGGCGATGAACAAAGCCAGGGAATGGGCGATGGAGATACTTAAAATATGGGGAGAAGAGGCGAATCTTGACGAGGGGATTTTCAGGCGAGTGAAGGCAATGCACTCGCGTCTTAGCAAGGAGTCCGATCTTACGTTGACAGTCCCTCCAGGAGAGATGGCCGAAATGCTCCTTTCTCAGGAACAGAGCGCGCATGCTGAATATCGTATTGCCATCGACGATCTTATGTCTCCCGGTCAAGCGAAACTGGGAAATACTCTGGTCCAGGTATCTATTGATATGCATCAGGAATTGGATGACGTATTGATGCAATTACGTAGCCTGCCTGTTTATACCGCTGTGTGCGAAGAACATGAATAATGTAAAGCCCGTACAGACAACATCCTTGTGGCATGGGCAAACACGGGATGAGTTAGAAAGAAAGATTGAAGTACGACAGGAGTCTCGTCGTTCCTCTGTAGGTAATGAAGCTGCGGTTGCGGTCAGTGAAATGCAAGAAGTTGCTATGCAGGACACTATGGAAGATATGAGCCTGGTGCTGGGGAATCGGCTCAAAGGTAAATCGCGGCAACCTTTCGGAGGTGATGATGAGAAAATTCAACGTGACGAGATGCTCTCGTCTCTGGCTGAACAGGTTGCCGGAGAAAAGCTCGACAGCATGTTGGCTGGACTACAACATTCTGGGATGCAGGACGACTTACTGAATTTATACCGTCAGGGTGAGATGAACTTCAGTGATGCGGCATTACTTTTGGCTGCTGGAGCCAGCGCTTTACCTTTAGGAAGCAAGCGGCGCAAACAACTTTCATCGCAATTGGATGAGCTGCTTGCAGAGCAGGAAGACTGGGCGCTTTTAATGTTTGCCGACCTGGAGCTTGGTTCAGTGAATCAAAATGCCCTCCAGGCAATGCAACAAATTGTCCGGCGGCATCACAAACCCGATCAAGAAGAAAATCCAGAGGGGTTATGGCAATGGTTCAATAAAATTAAAGACTGGACGGATCGCTCTCGCCGAATCCGTGTATTACTTCGTACTTTTGCATTCGAACTCTCATCAGCGCAAACAAATGAAGTGACTGCCCGCCTGGTCACTACCCTGTTGGATTTAAAAAAATTACTTGTTTTTCTTGGACTGGAAGATACGGCACGCCGACTAGCCAATGTTGCGTTGATTCCTCAAGATGAAGCCTTAAGCGAAGTTCTGCTATTGATTGAGCAGCGCTGGATGTATACCGAGTGGTTGGGTAATAGGCTACAACAGCTAAAGATCCAGGAAGGTAAACAGGTGCTGTACTTAATCCGTCTTAATGAGATTGTGAAATTTTTGCCCGACATCTGCTTTCTGGATGTACAGCAGAGAAAACAGATATCTGAGACAATCGAGGAATATATTTATCAATTGAGTTAAGTTATTAACGCATCATACTATTCTCCCAACTATGTGGGCATTATGGATTTATTAATAACAAACAAACTTGAACTGTTGCTCACGTTCTGTGGTGTCGGTGGGCAATATGTTGAACGGAATAATAGCTTTGTCACTGGGCCTTTTAACTGTCAGATTGAAGTCATAGAAATAGATTCTGAAAATATACTGAAATTGGTTCTCAATATTCCATGTTATTATGATGACATCCTGCTTAGGGTGGCTCAAAGTGTACGGCCGGAGTCTATTTTTGGAGTTGTGGGCAACATTTTTTTGGTGAATAATCGCCTGACGCTGAGCTGTTTACTACCGACTGAATTAGTGGTCGAAGATTGGTATCGGATTTTCGAATATCAGAAGAGCTATCTGTTATCTTTTTTGAGTAAATAATGAAAAGTATCACGTTATCCGGGTTGGAGAAAATAGGTAAATATCAAGGGGCAATCCTCGCCATTATACTTGTCCTGGCCGTGTTTATGATGATTCTGCCGCTGCCTACGGCAATTGTAGATATTCTTATCGCCTTTAACTTAATGTTCTCACTAGTGTTATTAATGGTCGTTGTTTATCTGAATAGCGCGGTAGAGTTCTCCGTATTTCCTTCATTATTACTTATTACTACTCTTTATCGACTCTCTTTGACCGTCAGTACTTCACGTCTGATCCTGTTACAACATGATGCTGGTGATATCGTTTATGCGTTTGGCAAATTTGTTGTTGGCGGAAATTTAACAGTTGGGCTGATCATTTTTTCAATCATTACAATCGTTCAATTTATCGTTATTACCAAAGGTTCTGAGCGAGTTGCCGAGGTTAGCGCCCGCTTTTCACTGGATGGAATGCCGGGTAAACAGATGAGTATTGATGGTGATCTACGTGCGGGTTCCATTACTACCGAACAGGCTGCTATGCGCCGGGAAATGGTGCAGCATGAAAGTAAGCTTTATGGCTCAATGGATGGGGCGATGAAATTTGTTAAAGGAGATGCGATCGCTAGTATCATCGTTATCCTGGTTAACATCTTTGGCGGTATGGCAATAGGAATAATGCATGAGGGCATGAGTGCATCAGAAGCGCTAAGTACCTATTCTATTCTTTCCGTTGGCGATGGGTTGGTTGCACAAATTCCTGCGCTGCTGATTTCAATTACTGCAGGGGTGTTGGTAACACGTGTTCCTGGAGTATCAGGGAAAACTAATCTGGCATCAGAGCTATTTAATCAGCTTGGCAATAGAAGTATGCCGCTAATTATTTCAAGTGGTGTCCTGATTATTTTCTCCTTAATTCCTGGTTTTCCTGCAACGGTATTTTTACCGATGGCGTTGGTTATTGGAATAATTGCTTATTTGCTATATCGTCGGGGAGATAATAACAGCGAAGATTATGGCGCATGTAAAAATAGCAAGGATGATATTAGTTTGTCTCCGGGTGTTGAACCGCTGCTGGTGAAAATTACCCAGGATATTGATGAGAGTGCACTGGTTACTGCACTGGAATCGTTGCGCTGGAGTTTTTTCGAGCGATTTGGTATTGCACTAGGCACGATTAAAATAGAGAAGCTTAGTGATAATGATGCTAGCGATATATCATCTATAATATTTTGTATTTACCATGAACAGGTTGCAAAATTGGAATTAAATTCAGCATGTTTGTATCTCCTCAAGCCTGGGCTTGTGGTTGAAGATGCTCCCAGTGGTCTGACTAAAAAAAGTTTATTACCTGGGTTTGATTTAATATGGCTTGACGAGGCAGCGAAAAATAGAGTTCTTGAACAAGGTTTCTCTGTATATGAAATTCCGCGTGCAATAGCATGTTGCATGGAGCATATACTGGAAAGACATGCCAAAGAATTTATTGGAGTGCAGGAAACACGCTATCTGATGGACTCTATGGAAATCAATTACGCTGAGTTAGTAAAAGAGTTACAACGGCAAGTTCAGTTGAATCGGGTTACCGATGTGCTACAGCGGCTGGTTGAAGAAGGGATTTCAATACGTGATCTACGGACTATATTCGAGACACTGATCATATGGGCTGCAAAAGAAAAGGATCTGGTCACACTGACGGAGTATGTGCGCGTTGCACTGAAGCGGCAGATTGTTAATCGTCATCTTCATGGGGGACCAAGCAAAATGTGGATCATTGGTACCAATATTGAAGGTCTTATCCGTGAGTCAATCCGCCAGACCGTTGCGGGCGCTTATTCAGCAATGGAGCCTGAAGTTAATCAGAAAATTCTTGCGCAAATAGGCCTGGAATTAGGACGACATACGCAAGGTGTGTTGCTAACTGCTATTGATGTTCGACGTTATTTAAGGAAAATAATTGAAGTTGAGCATTATGCATTTTCGGTGCTTTCGTTTATGGAAGTCAGCAATATGGAATCCTTTGATGTCATGGGAGGGATTGACCTTATTGGAGATGCAAATTGATGCATTTGCCTGATCTTCAGCGACTAAAAAAACGAATAGACAAAAGCGAGCTACCATACCCGATAACTGAACCCAAAATGACGGTAGTCGGCCATCTTACAGAGGTGAATGCCACCATGCTCAAAGCTTATTTACCTTGGGCACACTTGGGGGAGCTTTGCTTCATTGGTGAACAAAATCTATTGGCTGAGGTTGTTTCATTAAAGAATGGATATGCTTATCTTTCATTATTCGATGTTGCTGCGGGCTTGAAGTGTGGCGCACCGGTTGTGGCATCCGGGAAAGAATATCAGATAGCTCTGGGAGATTTTCTGCTTGGTCAGTCTTTGGATGGCTTGGGGCGATTATCTCCAGTTGTAGCAATACCCTATAATGCCGAATATCGTTCTTTAAATGCCTTACCGCCTGCGCCAATGGACAGGGCATTAATCGACACTATTTTGCCGGTTGGTATCAGGGCAATTGATGGGGCTTTAACCTGCGGACGGGGCCAGCGCATAGGAATTTTTGCAGCAGCAGGTGGGGGGAAAAGTACCTTACTTAGTATGCTGTGTGATGGTGTGGAGGCGGACGTCATCGTACTTGCCCTTGTCGGAGAGCGTGGGCGCGAAGTGCGCGAATTCCTTGAGTTTACCCTTAGTGAAAATGCACGAGCGCGCTGCGTCACCATCGTTGCTACGTCCGAAAGACCGGCGCTTGAAAGATTAAAAGCTTCATTTGTTGCCACGACGATTGCCGAATATTTTCGCGATCGGGGCAAAAACGTCGTATTAATGATTGATTCATTAACGCGCTATGCTCGCGCAGCACGTGAAGTCGGGCTATCCAGTGGTGAACCTCCCGTTGCGTCAGGATTTCCGCCATCAGTATTCGCCACGTTACCACGACTGCTTGAACGCGCGGGTAATGGCAAAGTAGGCAGTATTACCGGCTTTTATACCGTATTGGTTGAAGGCGACAATATGAATGAACCGGTGGCGGATGAGGTGCGCTCGATATTAGATGGGCATATTGTTCTATCACGTAAGCTCGCAGAAGCTAACCACTACCCAGCGATAGATGTTAGTGCCAGCGTCAGTCGTGTCATGCGGCAAATCGCAACGCCGGAGCATGTAGATTTAGCAGGGTACCTACGCAAGCTATTGGCACTTTATCGGGAAATTGAACTTCTGGTCAGAGTGGGGGAATACAAACAGGGGCAGGATCTTGAAGCAGATAAAGCGCTGCGCTGTTGGCCGGAAATACAGCGTTTTCTGCAGCAGAATGCAGGCTCTGGTCTGTCTATTCCTGAAACCCTCACTATTTTGAACGCGGTTTTGGAGTAAATACGGTAATGTTACATCAGTTACTAAGTATAAAAAAACGCCGTGAACAGGCATTACGTAATGAAATGGCATCTAACCAGACATTACAGCAGCAAAAATCACAAGATATCCAGGAATTAAAAAAGAACCAAAATAAACTTCGCGAAGATTGGTGTCTGTGCGCAAAGTTTGTCGGGAAAATTGAGCGAAAAGAATTTCTTTCTTTGCAAGAGGAATTATGTGCGTTTCAGCGACAAGATGAAAAGATGACACATCAATTACAAAACAACATGGCCGAACTAAGAATGCTGGTTGCTCGGGAAAATGAGCTGAGGTATGAATTGAAGGCCGTGTTGGTTTCGCAAGAAAAGGTGAATTATATCATTAATGAAAATGAGATCAACGTGGGGCAGTAATGATATTCTTTGCAACATTGATGATAAGCTAGTCTATTATCAAGCTGACGTTGCTTTAGATAAAAATTTAGATAAAGGTACTGCGTTATATAAAAGCGAAGTCTTATTCCAGGCTACAGCACAACAAATTGGTCATTGTCTAAGGTTTGATTTAGCAAATTTTACGGCTAGAAAGTGCAATGGGAAGACATGCTATAGGATCAATAATGGTTTTTTCCTGAATATGGAAATATTCATAACGCTCTACCATTGCCATCTTCATGTTGTCTTTATAGCTGCACAATTAGAGCAGGCATATGCCTTACGCAATGAAATTCCCAAAATAAAGAAAAAGTTAACATGCGAGACTCAGGACTGCACTATCGAGGTGATCTTTGAAAATTCCAGGATGTAGCCAAATATTCATAGAACAATCAACATTTATTGGTAATGGGTTATATAAAGCGAATACTAAATCGATTCTCACGTTGCGACAGTGTGGGGGGGATGGCGTTTTTTGGCGAATTAGGTGGAAACAAAAATGGCTATCAGCCTGGTGTGATGCATCAGCATGGATGCGCTGGTTAGAAGAAAAATTACCGCATGATGGTCTGCAAAGTAGCGATAAAGAACTGTTGCGTCTTACAAGTATATGGGGCTGGCTTCAGGTAAGTGATGAGCTTGTCAATGCAGAGCTGTCTACCCTTGATGCCCCAGTAGAGGCAGGAGTTCTGCCGGGCTGGTATCCAGCATTAACGCTTAATCGGAATGAACAGAAGTTAGACCTGTTTCTACTGGACTGGCCATCGGAAGTACTCAGGAAATTTACTCATGGCTGGTCAGCGCTGGCTTCGGCGAGTGTCCAGCCACGCCTGAGTTGCCCGTTGATTCTTGGTTGGCAAGAATTGACTTATGAACAATTGAGGACGTGTGTTCCTGGGGCTGTTTTAATCTTACCTTCCCATCTGGAGTTTGGCGAGAAAAGTTGCTGGCTGTTGGCGGCAGAAACAAGAATCAAATTATTTATTGAACAGGGGAAATACACCGTGAGTGAAATAGAACAAAATGTGGAGGACCACATTGTTCAATCGCATAGTCCGTTAAATTCCTTAGGCGATGTTAGAATAACGCTTACGTTTGAAGTAGGCTGTACATCGTTAACTTTTGCTGAGTTAGCTTCGTTAAAAGTGGGTGATGTTCTGACAGCAGATGTATTATTAAATAATTGTGTTAAATTAAGAGCAAATGGGAGTGTTTTTGCTTCTGGCAACTTACTTATGCTTGGAGATACTCCTGCTGTACGTATTGATAAATTGCTACTGAGGTAATGGTCATGAGTGATTTTATCAATCAACCCTATGCGCTTATCATACTTCTGGTTGCGTTATCAGTGCTTCCATTTATCGTTGTTAGCTGCACATCTTTTATAAAATTGGCCATTGTATTTTCTTTGCTCCGAAATGCTCTAGGCATTCAACAAATACCACCTAATATGTCAATATATGGGCTGGCGTTAATTTTGAGTCTTTTTATTATGGCTCCAGTAGGCATGCAAATTAATGATAATGTACAAAAAGAACCTATTTCATTTAATGATGTTAATTTGTATGAACGACTAGATAATTCAGTATTACAACCTTACCTGGTGTTTTTACAGAGAAATACTAAAGAAAAACAAATACGTTATTTTAGCCGTATAGGTCATCAGACATGGCCTAAAAAATATCAGGAGCGACTGAACAAGAATTCATTGTTTGTTATGTTGCCTGCATTTGGCATCACACAACTTGATGAAGCTTTTAAAATTGGATTATTAATATATTTACCATTTATTGCAATCGACCTTATTGTTTCAAATATCCTATTAGCAATGGGGATGATGATGGTGTCACCAACAACTATCTCGCTACCATTTAAAATAATGCTATTTATCATTGCCGGTGGTTGGCAATTTCTGATTGAAAAATTGGTCCTTTCATTCTAATGGATATAAATAATGAGTGATTCAGTAATTGCCCATTTCGGGGAGGAATTGTTATGGATTGTTGTAATGCTTTCATTACCCACGGTAGTAGCTGCATCAGTAGTCGGTGTGTTGATCAGTCTGATTCAAGCTGTTACGCAGATTCAGGATCAAACCGTTCAATTCCTGATTAAACTCGTCGTGGTGTCAGTAGTTCTGGTAATGACTTACAACTGGATGGGTAATGTTTTACTCAGTTACACTCACCTTATTTTTCAACAGATTGGTAGGTAATTACTGTGGGGGATTTTTTTCCGGCACTAACAGGTATTATCCCGCTATTATTTATTGCTGTGTTGAGGCCGCTGGGGATATTTATAATTATGCCACTGTTAACCAGCAAAAACCTCGCTGGGACAATGATAAGAAATTCTATCATTATACTTATAACTATTCCTGCCTTACCTGGTTTGAAAGAAAATGTTTTTTTGTCACAACCACACGTTATCGATTTTTATTTTTTTTTGGCATTGTCCAGAGAGGTATTCATAGGGGTACTGATAGGATTTGTAGCAGCTATTCCTTTCTGGGCCATTGACTCAGCAGGATTTTTATTGGATACCATGCGTGGTTCTTCCATGGGAAATATATATAATCCAACACTTGCAGAATCATCAACTTTATTGGGAGTGTTCTTTTCTCAATTATTTACGGTGATTTTCTTTGTCTGTGGGGGTATGAATCAGTTAATTACCACATTGTATCAATCATATGTATTATTTCCACCAGGTGAAAGTATCTCCTTTAATAGACATTTACTGGATTTTGTTGTTCAGCAATGGAATATGCTTTTCGTTCTCTTTTTGCATTTTTCTATTCCTGCTGCTGCAGTTATGCTGCTGACTGATGTTGGCATGGGTTTACTCAACCGTTCTGCACAACAGCTTAATGTATTCTTCCTTGCGATGTCAGTAAAAAGTATTCTGGCTCTGATTGTCCTCATGATAACAATAGCTTTTTCTTTGGATTATGTGCGCGAAACACTATTACGAAATTTATACTCCATCTCAACACTTTGGGAGAATATCTTGTGAGTGGAGAAAAAACACAAGCTCCAACAAGTAAAAAAATACGTGATGCCAGGGAGGAAGGACAGGTTGCAAAAACGGCTGAGCTTGCTGCTGGGGTGCAGCTGGCCGTGATTTTGATGTATCTATATTTATGGGGGGATGATATCTGGCAAGACCTAAGTGATTTATTGCTTTTTACTATTGATAAAATGAATGATCCTTTACCAATAGCTTTTGCTGGTTTTATTTCTATGTTTGGCAAGTTTGTTTTTGAAGATTTAATTTTTTTATTTGCTGTGTTATTTTTTGCATCCATGTCAGCATATCTGGCACAAATAGGATTTTTATTTTCAGGCAAAGCTATGATGCCAAAGCTTGATAAGCTTGATGTCGTTAAAAATTTAAAGAATATATTTTCAGTAAAATCATTAGTAGAGCTATTAAAAAACTTGGTTAAAATGACGATAATTGGAAGTGTGTTTTACTATTTGTTCTGTCGTTATATCCCATCATTACGAAACATGGTTTATATAGAGCCTGCTGATGCAATGCAGGTGACATTAAAAATTATATTTTGGTTATGGGGGGGGTTGGTGCTTTGTTATATTGTTTTTTCTCTTGCGGACTATGCTTACCAGCGTTATGAGTTAATGAAAAATCTTCGAATGTCACACGAAGAAGTGAAACAAGAATATAAAGAGATGGAGGGAAGTGCGGAAGTAAAAAGCCATCGTAAATCACTTCATCAGGAAATACAAAGCGGCAGTCTTGCGAATACAGTCAAGAAATCCAGTGCAGTGATTCGTAATCCAACGCACCTGGCGATTTGTATTTATTATGATGAAAATATAACGCCACTACCAGTAATTACAGCCAAAGGTGCTGATTTAATCGCGCGCTATATTGTCGATATTGCCGAAAAGGCCGGCGTGCCTGTTATAGAAAATGTCCCACTGGCCAGAGGTTTAAATAAGGAGATTAAAACAGGAGACTACATTTCTCCACCATTCTTTAGTGCAATTTCTGAAATATTGTTGTTGATAAAAGAATTTTCGGTCCGATAGTGGATTGCTCTGGGTCTACTAACGGCCTGTTTGCTGGTTAAATATCTATTAAAATCGTGGGTGCATTTTTATAATCAGGGTACTGACATGAATCGTATGAACATAAGCAATCATTTTATAAAAAGTATGGTATTACTCACCACATTTTACTCTATTCCGTTTGCTGTAATGGCATCAACCTCAAGTGATGGCCTTTATGCTGGTGCGAATATGGGATGGTCACAATACTATAATAATAATGATTTTACTCGTGGCCATGAAAATAATGATATTGGAGTCGGTGGCTACATTGGATATCAGCTGAATCCTTATTTTTCATTAGAAAATGGCATTTTAATTCTAGGGGATGCAGAGGGGGATAAAAATTCCTCAATGACTGTGCAAGGATATCAGTTGAGCGGGAAAATAAGCTATCCGGTGTCGAATACAGATATCTATACCCGTTTAGGTGGAATGTGGTATCGCAGTGATTATACTCGTGATGATACAAACGATAGCAAAGTCGGAACTGGTATCGCACCACTTATTTCTCTGGGTATTGAATATGCCTGGAATTACAATATAACCTCCCGTGTAGAGTATCAATGGGTCGGTAATATAAAAAACGATGCCGCTACATCGGCGAATGTTGATAATGGTTTACTTTCAGTTGGTTTTAGTTATCACTTTGGGGCGCAATCATCCCCGTCCACCACTGCAGTAGCGATGCACCAGGAACAGCCTGCGGCAGCACCCGTTGTGCCACAATCCTCCCAGGAACTCTCTCTCTTCTACGGATTTAACGAATATACTCTTACCCACGCTAACCAGCAAAAAATTATTGATTACTTCCATGATTTGGCAAAGCATAATGGCAGTGTAAATAATATAAAATTATCATTGCATGGTTATAGTGATACGCTGGGTAGCGAAAAAAATAATAATTTCATATCGAAGAAAAGAGCCGAAGGTGTAAAAAAATTTTTGCTGCTCCTTGGTATGCGTGAAGAAAATATCACGGTAAAACCAGAGGGAAGTACCAGCAAGTTTACGGAACAATTGAATGGTTCTGCTGATAAAGAGACAGAACAATCGGTCAAAGCGCTGGCAAAAAATCGGCAAACACTGATCATTTCTTATTAACGCAAATATTTAAATTTAATATTTGAATCCTCAGTTATCTTAAGGAGTGGTTATGAACACAGATATTCGATATACAGCAGGGGCTAAGTTATTTATTTGTATCTTCCTTAGTGTGGGTATTGGTTCTTTTCTTTGCTTGCTAAATATTATTATGGATTTGTGATAGTTCATTTCCATTTTTTAAGTGCTACCCTCAGTGTGCTTTATACTGAGGGACATTTTTTAAATATCAGAGAGCTTAAACATAATATCATGATAATCGCAGATGCAAATGCTCCATTTTGTGCAGTAAGTTTAACAGAGAATAAAAATGACTGCCCTAACAATAGAATTATTGTTCGCGGTCCCGGAGATGGCTTAAAAAAACGCTTATTAAGTTTTGATAATGGTTCTGGCCTTGGTGATTTTTTAGCTGATTTGGAAGCGAAAATTGGAAATTGTAATAAATCCTTACCTAAAGAAAAAATTAGGAGAACTATCGAGGTAATTCCAGAGCTTCAGTCGCCATCTATCAACACAGCATCAGTAATGATGGTGACAGTTAAGCCGGGAGATATTCCTCCTCCACCTCCCTTGGCCGGACTGGCCAATTTTGTTCCGCCAAGAGGCGCTGTCGCTATGTACTCAAAAGAAAATGACGGCTCTATTCACCACGTACAGAAAACAAAGGACGCACTGGTTTCGCAGACTGTTCGCATTTTTGAAAACACATTGCAAAAAAATGCAGGTAATTTAATGGCGGAGGTACAGGAAAAAATCGCCTTCAGGAAAATAAAAGATCTTTTCTTAAACACAGGTGTAACCGACAATAAAAAAATTGTACTTGCAGATATGACAGAGGATTCAATTAAATCCCATATTCTCAATAATATCCCGCAAGTTTCCGATATTAATTTCTATGATGATGATTCTGGTGAAACTATCGAACCACCTTCTTTCATGCGAAGTATCGATGTTAAATTAAAGACAGGGGATTCTATCAAGATAAAATTTGGAATTGATGATTCAGATAGGATTATGGTTAAAAAAATTAAATCTAATGATATGGTAAATGTGTCTCAATATAGGTACGGGTTTAGTTAATTGGTGCCTGGGCACAACGTTAGTGCATTAAGGCCGGCGACATTTATTTTACAAACTATCTCATTTGTACGCACTCGGATGAAATTTATCTGCTTATTCCTATAACTTTCATTCATTACAGTGCGTATATTTTTATTTCTGTATTTGTTATTAAGGGCCTCTATGAGGATTAATCATTCTGCACCTTTAAACACCGTAGAAAAACGTCAATCACACTTCACTTCTCAGCTCTATGCCGATGTTCAGTCTCTCATCAAAAACACGGCACTGTTACCGGGGTCTACACATTCTACTGCTGAAACTCATCGCGCTGATATGCTGGGATGTTTCGATGTATTGAGCATGAACGGGAAGTGGAGCCAACAGCAGGGAGATAGTAGCAACAGAAATATAGCAGTAGGCATGCAGGCTACGTTAGAGACGGCACTATTGGCTTCATTGGCTAAAGATGTAAAGAGTCATTTGAATATCATTATCCATACAAATAACCCACCTACACCTTTATGCGCGGATATCATATCTGATTCATTATTTAGCGCGAGTAACAAGAATGATCTTGCTGTCCTTTCGACAGTGACGAGTCGCGTTTACACTGCCGCACAGTTTCTTAATGCTGGGTGTCAGGTAAATTTTTGTTCATTGTATGGATCGGAAAGGTCTTCGCCCGCAGAGCAAGAGTGTTTTGATAAGAAGATCGCTGATCATGCTGGTTGTTTTGCTTTACACACTCATGAAGATCCGCCGGTTGAGCTTTCTGGCGCAACCTATGTCTTTACTAACGGCCAGGGAGATAAGCTAACGCTTGGTGTCAGAATTACTCAAGCAAATGTTTACTCAGAACAATGCTCATTATTTATTAGTAATGAAAAAAACAGAGGAAATGTCGAAAATTATTTAAGATCACTACACGATTATATTTCCCAAGTGTCTGCTAATCAGTGTATTGACTCAACGGTAAAAAACAAAATCGCAGTTTATGAATTGATGGCATTACAACGTACGATTGGATACTGAGAGTAACAGCGAGTGCTGATGTGGTTCGTATCATCACTCGCTGCATTTTCTTTTTTGCTACTTGTTAAAGTATTGAAATAATTCAGCTACAACGTAGCTGAAAGCAGTAATTGCTTCCGATAATTCTTGCGGGCTTCCGCTGTGACGTGCATCAAGTTCAGTGGCTATTTCGAGATTACCTCCTTGGATAGTAAATCGGATATCCCCATCCCTGCTGAACAATATACCCATGGTTGCTGTGATTTCTAGAATGCTGGAAGGCAATGTCGAGTATAATTTATGATTATGTTCATTCGTTATTATTGAACTTAAGGTAATGCTGCCATTTAAGCTACTAATAAAGATTGATTGCAGTTCAGAAAATTCAATCACCACTGAATGACTAGCAACGATACCACTGGCTAGTGATATATCTCCACCAAAATCAACAATGATATCCTGAAGCAATTTCCCAATAATCATATCCATTATAATTAATGCCTCATGTGTTATAGCACATTGGAATCTCTAAGTGGTGCAATAATGCCTATTAGTTTCTCAGTGATTTTAATAGCTTTTTTTCTTTCTTCAATTGTGAGTCCGTCATTCTTGTCTGAATCACCTAAATCCTTAAAAGAAATACTTTTACCTCCGTCGCTTGTTATTTTTGTATCATATAGTTGTCTTATGTCACTACATTCTTTTTGCTTACTTATTGGCATATTTGATAATATCCCAGTAATGTTGGTGACAACTTTCCTAAAGCTTTCAGTCTCCGGCGTTCCTTTTTTTAATTCGCTTATCAAGTTCTGTGCATTCATAGAGAAGCAACTTAGGCCAATATTGTACCCCACCTCATGCATATTGGATGTACCGGCATTGTTTGTGCATTTCAGTACGACTCCTTTAGTATGCCCTTGTAATTTAACAGCATCGCAAGCCTTTACGCCTTTTAGCTTGTTTAATAACATGTGAAACGAAAAAAAAGTCTTCGGAGAGTGACTTGCTGTGTTGATTTCATAGTCGTTACGCATGAACATTCGACTTACTTTACCTAGCATAAGTATTACCTTTGTTATTTATTTTGACTATTGATCTTTTCAACGAGAGTCCTAATTTCATCTTCCAGTTCGTCTACAATACTTTGGTTATTAAAACGTTTTTTCTGTCTGATACCTTGTAAGTAAAATGCGCTGTTAGCCTTGCTACCCGCAACACCAATTGATGAGACTAGCGCTTCGCCAGGCCCATTCACGACGCAACCGATAATAGATACATCTAACGGTGTCACTATATCTTCCAGGCGTTGTTCAAGCTGATTGACGGTGCTAATGACATCGAACTCTTGTCTGGAACAGGTAGGACAAGCAATAAAGTTGATACCGCGAGATCGGATACGCAAGGATTTTAAAATATCGAATCCTACTTTTACTTCTTCCACTGGATTTGCCGCCAGAGAAACCCGGATCGTATCCCCAATGCCTTCTGATAAAAGGAGACCGATACCGATTGCTGATTTTACCGAGCCTGCTCTCAGTCCTCCAGCTTCGGTGATCCCCAGGTGCAAGGGTTGAGCAATCTCCTTGGCTAACAGGCGATATGAGTTTACTGCAAGAAAGACGTCTGACGCTTTTACGCTAACTTTGAAGTTGTCAAAGTCTAATTTTTCAAGAATATCAATATGGCGCATTGCTGATTCAAGTAACGCTTGTGGCGTTGGTTCTCCATATTTTTCTTGAATATCGCGCTCAAGCGAGCCTGCATTAATGCCAATACGGATGGGAATGTTCAGATCCCGAGCACAGTCAACGACTGAACGGATGCGTTGCTCATTACCTATATTTCCTGGGTTAATTCGCAGGCAATCAGCGCCATAGGCTGCGACCTGCAAAGCAATGCGATAATCAAAATGGATATCGGCAATTAACGGCACGTTACTCTGTTTTTTGATGGAATTGAACGCTTCTGCTGCAGCCATCGACGGCACCGAGACACGGACTAAATCGGCTCCAGCGGCTTCCAGTGCGTGAATTTGCTGTACTGTAGATTTAACATCACAGGTATTAGTATTGGTCATCGATTGCACTGTAATAGGCGCATTACCGCCGACAGGTACATTACCAACGAATATTTTTTTTGACGGTAGTCTGTGGGTAAATGTCTTTGCTAGTATGTTCACTATAATATATCTCCAATGATTTCGTGTTATCACTTCACACAGTTGATTCTTGACGATTAATATAATACTTAACGTGTTGTTCAATCTTCAGAATGTTCTCTTTAAACTGGAAACGGCTTTGTTGATGAGCATTCAGGTGCGCTAGGACCTTTTGATATTCTGCGCGAGTTTTTTCTGCATTTTTGGCTGCATAATCAATACGCTCAAGGCAAGCGTTAAGTTTACCTTGAGCACTTGCTGTCGGGGTTATAGGTTGTTCATATATGATCTTTTTAAGGAGTGATATTTCATCTCTTCGATTGAAAATATAGGGGTTCTCTGAGGTAGTATTCAGTATTTTTGCTTTCGATTCGGCCAGCAACGATAATGCTTTATGTCTATCCACATTCTTGTACAGAGAGGTGGCAAGATTTTCTTCATGTAAACTTAAAGCATCATCTTGTTTCATCAAGTTAGAAAGTATTTTATTGTAATCCTTAAATATCACCTGGATATCTTTAGTGTTTAATGCATGTCTCCGGATAGCTTTATTTTCGGTATCATGCATATGTAGGGCTTTTGATACGGATGCAATAGGATTCACGTTGTTTTCCTTGCTTGTGTGTGGATTAGCAATGTACTTTGAAATAACTGTTTTTGCGAGGGTAATTTGAGAGGTTGACGATGTTAATTGCTATGTTAGTAGTCTGGTTCTGTGCTGAATTTAAATTTAATATACGCTATCGCCTGCTTATTGGATGTCTTTTGTTTTTTTATACACTTGGATAGTCCATTATTCCCCCTTGCTGGTCCTTGACTGTGGTTTATCAAATAAAGAAACTACACAGGTTTGATTTTCATTACGTACGGACTTGAAGTATGTGATGTTTTTCTGAATTTTAACCGTTTAATCACTATTAAAAGAGTTAATCATGTTTAAAAAAATATCGTGGTACAAAAAAAACATAGCTATTGTCATGGCTTGTTCTTCGCTTTCCGCTGCTGTGTGGGCGGGAGACGCTGATGTCGGTATTATTACTTTTACCGGGGGGGTGACTGCTGAGACATGTAAGATATCGACGTCAAATGGTACGGCGGCATCGAATATGACACTTGTTATGCCTGTTGTAGCAAAAGATGATATTAGCGCAGCAACAATTGATAGTGGCGGAGTAGGGCGAACTTTTTTCGATATCTCACTCAGTAACTGTGGCGCGGGGATTAATGACGCAAAAATAGCATTCTCTTCGGAGCAGTTTGCCGATGTAACCGACGGTACGTTACGTAACGATGATACAATGGAAGGTGGTGCGAAAAATGTGAATATAGTTTTGTTTAATAATTCAAATTCACAAACTTCACAGGTTATCATTGGTCGTCCTGATGATACCCCGCAAGATGCTATTTTGACTGACAGTAGCGGAAGTTTTTCCTTCGTAGCGGCTTATGTGCCAAGTGCGCAATACCAAAGCGGAACCAATGAAATCGTCCCAGGTAAGATCAGCACTAACGCAACATTCAGTATTTCTTATTACTGATTTACAGTAACGTATTCTGAGTGGCTACTATCATGCGTTCACTACCATTTGCAATGTGCAGTCTCTTGTTCAGTCTGCTGCCAATTTACGCCCAGGCCGATATCGTACTTTCAGGGACACGTATCATTTATCCTGAAGGCCAAAGTAGCGTTACGGTTCATCTTGATAATAAAGGTCAGCACCCATTGCTGGTTCAGACCTGGTTGGATGATGGGGAGGAAAATAAAGCCCCTGAACAGATTCAGACACCTTTCATTCTCACTCCGCCTATTACCCGAATTGATGCTGAACATGGGCAAACCGTGCGTATTCTTTATACCGGTGGAAAATTACCAGAAGATCAAGAAAAGTTATACTGGTTTAATGTTCTGGAGGTTCCACCAAAAGATAAGTCACATGCAAGCGAGAATAAGTTACAACTCGCTTTCCGTACAAGGATTAAGTTCATTTATCGACCTAAGTCGCTTAATGGGGATCTTGAAAGTGCATTGAAGCAGGTTGATTGGGCCTTTAAGAATAAGGGGGGTAAGACTTTCTTATCGGCAAAGAATAACTCACCTTATTATTTATCACTGGACAATGGTGCAGTTCTTATCGGCGGTCAGAAATACACTGTAAATACAAGTATGCTCATCCCGCACGGAGAGGTTGATTTCCTCGTTACAGCATTTTCTTCTGCGGATATATCAAAGCATGGGAAGATAACGTATTCAGCGATAAACGATTTTGGCGGAGAGACATCGATGGAAAAAACGTTCTGATTTTTATTTTTCTTTTATTTCCAATGTGTGAATGTTTCAAGTTTCCTATTTTAATGAAAGCTCTTAAACGAGTAATGCGGCTTACTTGTGCAAGCAGGGCACCGTATTACTCTTTTTAAACAAGGGAATAAATACTCTTACTGTATTATTTTGAATGAGCGTGGGCATGCATCAATTTTTTGATAAAAACAAAGAGCTATTGTCAATTGGAGGGGCGATTACTATTGTTTCGCTCCCATTGCTTATCTATATATTTACAGCGGACGGTGATGCCGCTGTAAAATCGGTCGCAGTAAATAATGAGAATGAGAATACACTAGTTGCTTCTCAAATGAGAATTAGTGCTATTTTGCGAACTGAGCCTCAACCTGATTCTTTATCTAAAGCAAAGGAACGAAAAAGCAACACGCAACCTGTGACATATGCATCTGATGCTATTGTACGCAAGCGTAAAGACAGCCATCCTGCAGTGAAAGGTCAGGCCTTGGCAGGTAAGGCTGTAGATAATGATGTGGAAGGCTCAAATAAGCTCAGTACAGTGAGCCAACAACCAAAGGTTGAGCAGTTACCTCCAACAAAAACACTGTTGGCAATGCCTGCATCTAAATCCGATGAAGTTGTCCGGGCCGCATCTCCAGCAGCGAATAAAATGGACGGTCCAGCATTGCCGGTACAAGGAGAAGGCGCGCAGACTGCGTCTGTTGGCTCTGAAAATGTTGAATTTGATGCGCGATTTTTAAATGGTAATGCACAAGCTATTGATGTTAACAGGTATTCAAAAGGTAACCCTTTGACACCTGGTCGGTATAATCTCGATATTCTGATTAATAAAGATCACATTCTAACTAGTATGGTGGTTTTTATGACCGGGGATGATGGGAATGTATTCCCTTGCGTCACTGAAAAAGTGCTGACGCAGTTGGGCGTAAAATACGATCTTAAAGGACATAAAGGCTTTGATAGTGGTGGGGACACTTGTTTTAATCTTCAGGCTGTTATTCCTGATGTTAAAATTGATTATAATTCAGAAAAACAAGAACTGAATTTGTTCATTTCGCAACTCTATCTTAATAGACAGCCTGATGGGTATATTGATCCTGCATTATGGGACCCAGGGATTGTCGCAGGTATACTTTCTTATGATGCCAATGCTTATCACTCAGCCTCTTCACAAGATACGAATGATAGCATTTATGCTGGATTGAAATATGGACTAAATTTAGGGAATTGGCGCCTCCGTAGCCGAGGAAGTGTGAACTGGGAAAGTGGCGAAAATTCAAAATATAATAGCCAGGATGCCTATTTGCAAAGAGATATTGCCACTCTTAAATCACAGTTAATATTGGGGCAAAGTAGTACACGGGGAGATACTTTCGACTCAATTGCTGTAAAAGGGGTTCATCTCTATAACGATGACAGAATGCTTACGAGTTCGGAAACAGGGTATGCCCCAGTAGTCAATGGGGTGGCAAATACAAATGCGAAAGTAACTATTCGACAAAATGGTAATATTATCAAGCAGTTAACCGTGCCTCCCGGACCTTTCGCCATAACAGATATTTACCCTTCCGGATTTGGTAACGATTTGGATGTTACGGTGACAGAAGCTGATGGTAAAGAACAACATTTTTCCGTGCCATTTTCTTCTGTTTCACAGTTATTACGTAAAGGGAATGTTCGCTGGGAAGCTGCTGTCGGTCAACTTGACCAGGAGGGTCTGTATCACCAGCCGAATGTTGCTACAGCTTCTGCTTACTATGGGCTAACAAACCAATTCACTGCCTATGCTGGTTTTCAGTTCACGGATGAACAATATTCTGAATTCTTGCTGGGCGGGGCTTTTAATACGTGGCTTGGCGCCATGGCGTTTGATGCTACGCAGTCCCGCGCAACGCTTCCAGGCCTTTCCCAATGGACGGGGAATAGCTATCGGCTTACTTATAGCGAGCAGTTCTCACAGAGCCTGACGTCGCTTAATATCGCTGCATATCGCTATGCAACTGAACATTATTTATCGTTATCTGATGCAGTGAGTGTTCATGACCAACTGGAGAATACTCGTAACCAGCAAGACTGGGTGTTAAGCGATTATCAAAGAATTAAAGATAAATTACAGGTAAACATTAGCCAGCCTCTCAACTATCGTCAGCGTGATTATGGTTCACTATACGTCACCGGGAGCTGGAATAAATATTGGTCTGAAGAACACGACGTGCAGTATTCGCTGGGTTATAGCAATGCATTTTTCTGGGGGACCTATAGCATAACGGCGCAGCGCAGTTATGATCAAAATAATAATACAGATGATAGTCTGTATCTGAGTTTCAATATTCCTTTGGATAATTTATCCCCGTCTTATAATAGCTCAACTGGTTTTTCAAATATCAATGTTGGGATGAGTAAGGACTCTAATGGCTCATCACAGATGGATACCAGTGCCAGCGGGAATACTGAAGATAATGTCTACAACTACAGCGTAAACGCTTCGTATGCAGCTGAATCCCAACAATCTGGTGACGATATTGCACAAGTTGGAGGGTATGGTAGCTATAACAGTCGATTTGGGCCATGGAACGCATCTGTTTCGAGTAGTTCGGACGGCAATAAGCAAAGTTCGATTGGCGCAAGTGGCGGAATTGTTCTCCACCATGGAGGGGTAACTTTTGTCCCTGACAGTATTGATGCGGCAAACACGATGGCACTTGTCAGTGCTCCAGGAGCACAAGGTAGCCATGTTGGTTCGGGAAGTGGCGAAATCGATGGCAATGGTTACGCAGTGGTGACTAATTTATCGCCGTATCATCAGAACATGGTGAGTCTTGATATTAGTAAACTGGACGACTCTGTTGAATTAGAAAATACGGGTACATCTGTCATTCCTGATGCAGGCGCCGTATTGCTTGTTAGTTTTAAAACAAAAGTAGGTACGCCCTATATTTTTGATTTATTACTTGATAACGGTGCATTTATTCCATTTGGTGCTGACGTTTATAACGACAAACACGAATGGCTTGGCAATGTTGGCCAGGGGGGGAAAGTATTCCTGCGCGGGATGAATCCGGTTGGCTCATTGACAATCGTATGGGGCAAAGCGCCTGGTCAGTCATGTACTGCGCATTATCATCTCCCGGAAGCGTCTTCAGAAGGGCATGCTAATACGTTACTACCTCCACTCACATGTAAAACCCCCTGAATATTAAGAAGGCATAGCGCCGAGGATGTTATATGAAGATCTGTGTGGTGAATATTTTATTGGGATTACTGATGATAGTGGGTGAGAGCGCGGCAAATATTGGTTATGCGGATCTCACAACAAATGTGTATTTTGTAGCGACAATTAAGAGTTCTACCTGTCAGATGTCGCTCGAAGGGGGGACTGCGGGAGGAGGAGATAGCTACACTATTCCGGTTGGAAGTAATGGGAAGGTCGGCGCTATAGACATTATCAATGGTACAGAAAATGCCATGGCCAACTTTTCTCTGGACATCATTGAGTGCGATGACGGTATCAGCAAAATTAATGTTACTGTTAGTGGGACACCTTCATCAACAGTTTCTACTGCTTTAAAAAATAATCATGATGTTAATGCCGGTGGGGCAGAGAATGTCGGTTTGACTATTGCCCGACAATCGGCAATGGACTCACCTTTTGTGATTAATTCAACTCTGGATAGTGAGCGATTAGTGTGGACTGCTACTGAAATCAGTAATAAGGCCGTACCTTTGGTCGCTCGGTTGGTCAAAACGTCGGATAAAATAACCGCAGGTGATTTTAGTACCATTGCGACGTTTAACTTTACCTATGAATAAGTTTTTCTTCTATGAGGAAATAATATGTCAAGACCTCAGCAGTTAATCATGATTTTTGCCATGATGTTTTTTTCTGTGAATGTGTTTGCAATTACAGGAACAACATCCTTAATGGCAACGTTTAATTCTACAGTGACGAGCGGAACCTGCAAGTCAATGCTGCATGATGCCCATGGCGATCCCTCACAGACGCTGGATTTCGGTGATATTTACATAACGGATATCGCCAGTGGCCCTACGGAGAAATTTGCCATATCGCTGACTGAATGTCAGGCGGTGAGTAAAGTCGTCGTGACGGCAGACGCTTCTTCTGAGTGTTCTGGCGACAGCCATCAGGGGGCCGGGTTCGCGAACAGTAACGGCGATGCCAGAGGCGTCTCGGTTGAACTTTGGAGCGGTGACGCCGGCACAGGAGAACAATTTATCTGTTCAAATCTTCAGGGGCAGGAGTTTGCTATTGCGGGTGATGCGGTTGATTTGCCGATGAGCGCGCGGCTTGCTATTGCGGAAGGATATAACCCAGGTACATTAATGGCCGGCAGTTTTGATACTACTCTGACCTTATTAGTGACCTACCAGTAAAAGACAATATCGGAAACCATGCTATGAATAGTCGCCATGTATATTGGCTATTAACCCTGTTAAGTAAAATGTTATTTATTTCCTGCTTCTCGGCTATTACCTATGCTGATGATCAACCGTTATCATTAAACGTTCATGCCAATATCATTAATAATAGCTGTAAAGTCACTGTGTCCGGTTCGGGGTCCCTGGATTTAGGAAAGGAAAGTAAGGCAGGCATTGAAGCGGCAAATTCCGTGACTGACTATATCGGTGGAGGAAAGACATTTTCCATCACCGTATCAGAATGTTCATCTTTTACCGGTGGTTCACTTTCTAAATTGCACTTTGGTTTTTCCCCTCAAACTGGTGAGTTCCCGACGCAAACATCACAGGTTTTTATTAATGAGTCATCACCCCAGGCTGGCGGGGCATCGGGAGTGGGGCTGGTGATTTTCTCTGAACAGCAGATGGCGAATGTGTTGGATACCAGCGGTCATTCTGATGTGGCGTTTGAGGTGACCCCAGATAGTTATCTTAGCAGCTTTTGTTTTTTTTGCGCGCTTACAAAAAATTGATGATATCACAGAAGGTGATTTCATCACGCATGTTATTGTTGGAGTTTACTATGAATAAAACCTCATATTTCCTGAAGTGTCCGGTTGGCATTTGTATTTTCATAGCAGCTATTTATTCCGCTAAATCAACGGCTGCTACCGAGTGTTATTTTGTTCATAATGGGACTGACACGCTTAGTTTTGGGGATATTGGTTCTGTTTCTCCTACCGGTCAGGTAACAAGCGTGGTGACACTCTTGTCTTCCATAAAAGATAGTTCACATGCACCATCAACAGACTGTAACGTTGGTCAGGGGGCGGATGATTTGATGTCAAAACAAAATGGCTCGGCATTAGGAGAAAAGGGGCCTGGTGGAGAGGCATTATTCCAGACTAATGTTCCAGGGCTGGTTTATTCAATCAAATTTAAAATGGATAATACTCCTCCTGAAGGATATATTGTTCCCAGCACGGATTGGGCCGTTATATATAATGTTGATGACTCAGATGATAAAAATGACTTTAAAAATGGCCGGACAGGACATTATTATTTGCAGGTTTACCAGACTCCCGATTATCAACCTGGGGCTGGACATACGGTCACCCCGCAGCCTAACACAATAGGGCAGTTCCAGGTTGGAGATTCTGGGGGGACCATCCGTACTATCAGTATGACAAACAGTTCGTTTACTTTGACCGTTCCCCAGCCAACCTGTAAACAGGTTGTTCTAAATAGCTCATCGACCACGTCAGGGAATCAAGTCTCATTGGGTGATGACTATGTGGCCAGTGAGTTAAAGGGCAACAAATCTCCGCGCGATATCCCTTTTTCTGTAACGCTTACCGGGTGTGCTGGAGTTAACCATTTACGTGCAGTACTAAGCTCAGGTAGCGTTTCGGATACCAGTAATAGCATGCTTGCCGATGTCGATAATAAGAATATGGGGGTAGGTGTGCAGATTTCAGGCTCAAATAAAATTGCATTAATTCCCAATGATTCGAATAGCTATTACTCGATTCAGGATTCCGCTACGCCGGACACACGCGTGATGAATTTCTATGCAACATTAATGGACGATGGTAGAGGGACAATTACAACGGGAGCTTTTAAGGCGATGGGTACATTTACGTTTACTTATTATTAACCCAATTTGAACTAAAAGGAGGAGCCCACTCTGGGCTCCTCTTCATTGCACAGAAAACCCGCCTCTAAATAGCCGCGCCTAATACCGCTACACTTTTGCCAGTCCATGCTTTCCTCCCGGAAATGGGCTCACAGTTTCCATAAAATGTCGTACCTTTTTCAACAACTGCCACATTGAACGGCACTGATGATTGCGGGTTATCGTGTCATGAAGCGCCAGCCATAACCGCTCAACGTGGTTCACCCACGGTGAGTAAACTGGCTGGTAAATTACCCTGAACTTAGGGTTTGCTTTCAGCCAGCGCTGTGTTTCACGGCTTTTATGGATAATGTAGTTGTCCACGATGAGCGTGATGGTCTTTGCCCGTCGATATGTGCCTTTAAGGTGCTTTAG
>NZ_GG730302.1:0-26498 GCF_000155975.1 Citrobacter youngae ATCC 29220
TTAGGCCTGCCGCCAGCGTTCAATCTGAGCCATGATCAAACTCTTCAATTTAAGTTTGATGCTCGTGAATTAAACTTCGTAATGAATTACGTGTTCACTCAGAGACTTGGTATTCATTTTTCGTCTTGCGACGTCAAGAATCCGTATCTTCGAGTGCCCACACAGATTGTCTGATAAATTGTTAAAGAACAGTTGCGACGCGGCTTGCAGCTCACCGTCGCGAGGTGGCGTATATTACGCTTTCCTCTTTCAGAGTCAACCCTGAATTTCAGGATTTTCCTCTTCATTCGACCGGCTGTTTGCGTGAAGTGATTCACATCCGCCGTGTCGATGGAGGCGCATTATAGGGATCCCATTTTTTAGCACAAGTGTTTTTTGGATCTTTTTTGCTGAATGCTTGTTTTTCACCCCTTTCGCTATATTCCTGCGCAATTTGACTGATTTTTGATAGACAAATCACTTGCACAGTCTCGATTATCCAACCAAAGTCTTCATTACCGCTCTATTTTCGTTGAGGTAAACATGTCTGATGTACTGCGTCCTTATAAGGATCTTTTCCCACAGATCGGAAAGCGCGTGATGATCGACGCCAGTAGCGTCGTCATTGGTGATGCTCGTTTGGCTGATGACGTCGGGATTTGGCCGCTGGTTGCGATTCGTGGCGATGTAAACTATGTGCAAATCGGCACCCGTACAAACATTCAGGACGGTAGCGTTCTACATGTCACGCATAAATCCACATCGAATCCGCAGGGGAATCCATTAATCGTGGGTGAGGATGTGACAGTTGGTCATAAAGTCATGCTGCACGGCTGCACTATCGGCAACCGTGTATTGGTCGGCATGGGATCGATTCTGCTGGATGGCGTAGTGGTAGAAGACGACGTGATGATTGGGGCAGGAAGCCTGGTTCCGCAAAACAAACGCCTGGAGAGTGGATACCTGTACCTGGGAAGCCCGGTTAAACAGATCCGTCCATTAAGCGATGAAGAGAAAGCAGGCTTAAAATACTCCGCCAGCAACTATGTTAAATGGAAAGATGAGTATTTAAGTCAGAGTAACCAAACCCAACCCTGAGCGTCTTCCTGCTGGTCCTGGATCAATGCTTCGGCTTCTTCTTCCAGGTCCCAGCGATGCTGTTGAAAGCTTTCCAACCACTGTTCAGGCGTGCCGCCGCCAAAGCGGGACGCCAGTTGCTCCCCTGATATTGCACATGTTAACTGCATACCATGGACCATTGCCGGGAAAACTACGGCGCTAACATCCGTCCGCCATTCTTCTCGATCGGGAAACTGGATCGCCTGATTCATGCCGACATTTCCTGTTGCAGGCTTTTAATGACGGGCGCGATCTGTGGCAAAACACCATGCCAGAGTAAAAAAGCATGAGCAGCTTGCCCCACCAGCATCCCCAAACCATCGGCATACCATTTTGCCCCATGCTCAGCACACCAGGCAAGGAACGGTGTGTTCCCTTGCTGATAAAACATGTCATAGCAATAGACGGAAGAGTGGATAAGAGATGTCGGAATAGCTGGAACCTCACCGCTAATTCCGCTGGACGTGGCGTTAATAATCAAATCAAAACTGTAATTATCAAGCTCATCCATTCCCACCGCCTGCACGCTGCCGGTATGTGAGAAGATTTGCGCCAGTTCTTCAGCGCGCGAAGCGGTACGGTTAACGATAGTCACCGCACAATCCATAGAAAGAAGGGGTAATAAAACACCACGGGATGCGCCACCGGCACCAATCAGCAGAATTCGCGATCCGGGATGAATGAATGATAAACGCTCAAGATCGCTTAATAAGCCGATACCATCAGTGTTATCCCCCAGCAAACGCCCATCCTCCAGCCGTTTAAGGGTATTGACTGCTCCAGCAAGCGACGCCCGTTCCGTTAATTCATCGGCACGCGCAAACGCCTCTTCTTTAAAAGGCACGGTGACATTCGCCCCCTTCCCGCCCTCAGCAAAAAAGGCATTCAGCGTATTCACAAAATCATTAATGGGCGCCAGTACGCGTCCATAGGAGTGATCGATCTTCAACTGCTCTGCAAATTGCTGATGAATAAAAGGCGATTTACTGTGCGCTATCGGATTACCAAAAACAGCATAGGCTTCTTTCATATTACCCCTGTCGAAACTGTTCACCCGTTAGAGCATCACGGATCTCCGAAGGATTCAAACGTCCCCCGGTCTCCCCTTCAACTACGGGAAAGTCTGTACCAAACTGCGCGCGGACTTCCTCTACAGTTCTGCAAGGCGGTAAGCCACTCAAATTAGCACTGGTGGAGACTAACGGTTTGCCATAAGCCTGGCACAATGCAACCACCAGCGGGTGATCGGTGACTCGCACGGCCAGTGAGTCAAAACGACCGGTCAACCAACGAGGCGTTGTCGCAGGTGCCGGGAAAACGAAAGTAACAGGACCAGGCCAGCGGCTGAACACAGCCTGACGTTGAGCATCAGTAAGGGTGCTATCGTCAATATAAGGCTTAAGCTGATCAAAGTTTGCCGCAATCAAAATTAAGCCTTTATCGACCGGGCGTTGTTTTAGCGCCAACAGACGGGTAACAGCCGTTTCGCTGTCGGGATCGCAACCGACGCCAAATACAGCTTCTGTTGGATAAGCGATGACTTTTTCTTGTTTCAGAACCTCAATCGCCGCAGCGATTGGTCCTGTGGGCAGGTTATTATTCACTTTTTTATTCCGCCGGGATCGGCTTTCCACATTGTTTACTGGCACAGAAATGCTTCACACCCTGCGCGGTTTTCTTTTCGATGAGTAGCGGATAATGACACTCTGGACACTCCCCGGCTAACGGTTTGAAGTTAATGACAAACTGGCACTCCGGATAGCGATCGCAGGAGTAAAACGTTTTGCCATAACGGGAACGCCGCTGGACCAGGTGACCAGTCTGGCATTGAGGACAGACTATTGCTGTTTCATCAGGCTTGTCGATAAGCTCGGTGTGATCGCATGCAGGATAGTCACTGCACCCGATAAACATCCCGAATCGCCCCTGTCTCAGCACCAGCTCAGCGCCACATGCAGGGCAAAACTTACCCTCCAGAACTTTGACAATATGTCCGTCCGCAGATGATTTTAGCGGACGGATGTAATCGCATTCTGGATAGTGTGAACAACCGAGAAACAGACCATGTTTCCCGGAGCGAATAACCAGTTCGGCCCCGCATTGTGGGCAGGGCTCGTTTTTACGCACCGTAAACAGTGCTGATTTAGCCATAACAACTCATACTGAATGAAGATTGATTAATGCAGCATACCTTCATTCACTTCAAAGAGTAATTCTTCCATTTGCTGATAGGCATTTTCACAACCCGGAATGTTGAATAGCACCATTAGGATCACCCACTTCAGGTCTTCCAGATCAAATTCTGCCGTATCCAGCGCGAGTACGCGCTCAATCACCATTTCTCGCGTTTCGAGGTTTAGCACCTGAATCTGCTCCAGGAATAGCAGGAATCCCCTACAGTTCGCATCCAGCCGCTCACACTCTTCTGCAGTATAAATACGCAGAGAAAGGGGGTCAGATGCCAGTTGCATAGGCTCGGCAAGGCCATCCTGATAATCAGCAAGCTTTTCCAGCCACAGTAACGCGTTGTAGATGTCTTCACGATCAAAACCAGCGTCGGTAAGATCCCGTTCCAGTTTGTCCTGATCCACACGCAGCTCAGCTTCGTTATGGATATATGTCTCAAACAAATACATTAGTACGTCGAACATGGCATGCCCTCCTCAATCGGACATAGCCGCCGGGTACAGCTGCGATCCATCCTGCTAACTCCAGTTCGAGCAGTTGAGCCACTACCTCTGGCACAGGTTGGCCGGCACGTTCAGCGACGACGTCAACAGGTGTTACCTCATCTCCTACGTTAGCCAGGAGCTCAGGAAATGGCAATGCCACCTCTTCGTGATCTGGCGAATAAATTGATTTTTCAGGTTCATCTGGCAACCATTGCAGGCCATATTGCAAATTTTCCAGAATTTCCTCTGGCTGCGTCACAAGCGTGGCTCCCTGCTGAATAAGCCAATGCGGGCCTTCACTTCCCGGACTTCCAATTGGCCCGGGCAAAGCAAAAACCTCCCGACCCTGTTCCAGCGCACAGCGTGCCGTGACCAATGAACCGCTACGCTGCGCGGCCTCAACCACCAGAACGCCTTTACTTAGACCACTAATAATACGATTTCGTCGGGGAAAATTACGCGGTAACGGGAGCGTATCTAATGGGAACTCCGACACCAGTGCGCCACCAGCTTCAATCAGTCGTTCAGCCAGACGGACATGCTGTCGCGGGTGAATGGTCTCAAGCCCATTTCCCAGTACCGCAATACTCGCGCCCTGTCGGTTTATCGCCGCATTGTGCGCCACACCATCAATTCCCCGGGCCAGGCCACTGGTTATCGTCACCCCAAACGCGGCAAGCTTTTCGCAAAATAATCGCCCCCAACGTTCGCCATACCAGGAGTGCTGGCGACTGCCGACGACGGCCACCTGAAATGAATGAAGGCATGTGGGAGTACCGGCAACAAAAAGCACCCCAGGGTAATCTTCAATCGCACGGAGCTGTGGCGGATAATGCTCGCTGTCGGCAACCACTAAATGGTGATTCGGCTGCTCCAACCAGCGCAGCGTTTTTTCCAGTAACTGCTCTGAAAAGGTTAAAAAGCGCATGGCCTGGCGGGAAGATAATCCTGCATGCTGGAGTATCGTGTTGTTAATACACGGTTGGGCATTGAGCCAGTGGGCAAGGCGCACCATCTCATCACCATACAGTTCATTCACTTGCGCTAAACGTAGCCAAATTTCAATCTGGGTCATCCCTGTTCCCCTGCCACAAGCAGTCCTGGCAATCTTTGCGATTGGTCACTGATGCTGTCAATCAGAGGGGGTTTTGTCTAGAATAGAGGTAATAATCTTTTCAACTCCTGAACACAACTCTGGATAACTATGTCAGTTTTGCAAGTGTTACATATTCCGGACGAGCGCCTTCGCAAAGTCGCAAAACCGGTTGAAGAAGTGAATGCAGAAATTCAGCGTATCGTTGATGATATGTTCGAAACGATGTACGCCGAAGAAGGTATCGGTCTGGCAGCAACACAGGTCGATATTCATCAGCGCATCATTGTTATTGATGTCTCTGAAAATCGCGACGAGCAGTTGGTACTAATTAACCCAGAGCTGCTGGAGAAAGACGGCGAAACCGGCATTGAAGAAGGTTGCCTGTCTATTCCCGAACAGCGTGCGTTAGTACCGCGCGCTGAAAAAGTAAAAATTCGTGCGCTCGATCGCGACGGCAAATCTTTTGAACTGGAAGCCGATGGCCTGCTCGCTATCTGTATTCAACATGAAATGGATCACCTGGTCGGTAAACTGTTTATCGATTATCTGTCTCCGTTGAAGCAACAACGTATTCGTCAGAAAGTTGAAAAACTCGACCGCCTGAACGCCCGAGCTTAAGGACAAGAATCAACGTGTCAGACTCACTACGTATTATTTTTGCGGGTACACCTGACTTTGCAGCGCGTCACCTCGACGCGCTGTTGTCTTCTGGACACAACGTCGTTGGCGTGTTTACCCAACCGGATCGCCCTGCGGGACGCGGTAAAAAGCTGATGCCAAGCCCGGTAAAAGTGCTGGCGGAAGAAAAAGGGATACCGGTTTTCCAGCCCGTATCTCTTCGCCCTCAGGAAAACCAACAGTTGGTTGCTGATTTACACGCAGACGTGATGGTGGTGGTGGCATATGGCCTGATTCTGCCAAAAGCCGTACTGGAAATGCCGCGCCTGGGTTGTATCAACGTTCACGGTTCCCTGCTCCCACGCTGGCGCGGCGCGGCACCGATTCAACGTTCACTGTGGGCCGGTGATAGCGAAACCGGTGTTACTATCATGCAAATGGATGTTGGTCTCGACACCGGCGATATGCTGCATAAACTTTCCTGTCCCATTACCGCCGACGATACCAGTGCCAGCCTTTATGACAAGCTGGCCGAACTCGGTCCACAAGGTTTGCTGCACACGCTACAGCTGCTGGCGAGCGGGACAGCAAAGCCAGAAGTTCAGGACGAGTCCCTGGTTAGCTATGCTGAAAAGCTGAGTAAAGAAGAAGCTCGCGTAGACTGGACGCTAAGCGCCGCACAGCTGGAACGCTGCATCCGCGCATTTAATCCATGGCCAATGAGCTATATCGTCATCGACGAGCAGCCAGTAAAAATCTGGCAGGCGACGGTTATCGATACGCCCGCTAATGCTGAACCAGGCACAATACTGGAAGCAAACCGTCAGGGTATCCAGGTTGCAACAGGCGACGGTATCCTGAATCTCATCTCTTTGCAGCCTGCCGGCAAAAAAGCCATGAGCGCGCAGGATCTGCTTAATTCGCGCCGGGAGTGGTTCGAGCCCGGAAACCGTCTGGCCTGACGGTTCACCTCTTTAAGCCCGGTGTTACCGGGCATTTTTATTTTTGCACTTATGAAAAAACATCTTAATTTACGCAGTATGGCGGCCCAGGCCGTCGAGCAGGTTGTCGAAAAGGGGCAATCATTAAGCAACGTGCTGCCCGCCATGCAGCAAAAAGTTGCCGACAAAGATAAAGCGCTGTTGCAAGAGCTTTGCTTCGGCGCATTGCGCACGCTCTCCCAACTGGAATGGATGATCCAGCAACTGATGGAACGCCCGATGACGGGCAAACAGCGCACCGTTCACTACCTGATCATGGTGGGCTTCTACCAACTGCTGCATACCCGTATCCCTCCCCATGCTGCGCTGGCTGAAACCGTAGAAGGCGCGGTGGTGATCAAGCGTCCACAGTTGAAAGGGCTGATCAACGGCGTATTACGCCAGTTCCAGCGCCGTCAGGAAGAACTACTGACCGAGTTCGCACAAAGCGATCTACGTTTCTTACACCCTTCCTGGCTGGTAAAACGTATTAAAGCCGCTTATCCACAGCAGTGGGAAGCCATCCTTGAGGCTAATAACCAGCGTCCGCCAATGTGGCTCCGTGTTAATCGTAACCACCATACGCGCGACGCCTGGCTGGAACTACTCGCCGAAGCAGGATTGACCGGTTTCCCTCATCCGGATTACCCGGATGCGGTCCGTCTGGAGACACCAGCCCCAGTGCTCGCCCTGCCAGGTTTTGAGCAAGGTTGGGTCACCGTTCAGGATGCCTCTGCCCAGGGCTGCGTCAGCTATCTGCAGCCACAAAACGGAGAACAGATCCTTGATTTGTGCGCCGCACCTGGCGGCAAAACCACCCATATTCTGGAAGTTGCACCACAGGCCAACGTGATGGCCGTCGATGTTGATGAAAAGCGCCTGTCACGCGTGTATGACAACCTGAAACGCCTGGGTATGAAGGCCACAGTGAAGCAGGGTGATGGTCGCTATCCACAGCAGTGGTGCGGTGAACAACAGTTCGACCGTATTCTGCTGGACGCGCCGTGTTCAGCCAGCGGGGTCATTCGTCGCCATCCGGATATCAAATGGCTGCGTCGAGATCGGGATATTGCCGAACTCGCCCAGTTGCAGGCTGAAATCCTGAATGCCACCTGGACGCACCTCAAACCAGGCGGCACGCTCGTCTATGCAACCTGTTCTATTCTGCCGGAAGAGAACCAACAGCAGATCGCCGCGTTTCTTGCACGTACACCGGATGCGGTGTTAAGCGAAACCGGTACGCCAGAGCAGCCTGGACGTCAGAATTTACCGGATGCGGAAGATGGCGATGGCTTCTTTTACGCTAAGCTAATCAAAAAGTGATGAGATAACGGGTCGCGACTGATGAAAATTATCATTCTTGGCGCAGGGCAAGTTGGCGGTACGCTGGCTGAAAACCTGGTCGGAGAGAACAACGATATCACGGTAGTCGATACCAATGGTGAGCGTCTGCGCAGCCTGCAGGACAAGTTCGATCTCCGCGTCGTGCAAGGACATGGTTCACACCCCCGTGTATTGCGTGAAGCTGGTGCCGACGATGCCGATATGCTGGTTGCCGTAACCAGCTCAGATGAAACAAATATGGTTGCCTGTCAGGTTGCTTATTCACTGTTTAATACGCCTAACCGTATCGCTCGTATTCGTTCCCCGGATTACGTTCGCGATGCGGACAAGCTATTCCAATCCGATGCCGTCCCTATCGATCATCTGATTGCGCCTGAGCAGTTGGTTATCGATAGCATTTATCGCCTGATAGAATATCCGGGGGCATTGCAGGTAGTGAATTTTGCCGAAGGCAAAGTGAGCCTAGCAGTTGTGAAAGCTTATTACGGCGGACCGCTAATCGGTAATGCTTTGTCGACAATGCGCGATCACATGCCGCATATCGATACCCGCGTTGCGGCGATATTCCGTCACGACAGGCCAATTCGCCCGCAGGGTTCTACCATCGTTGAAGCGGGCGATGAAGTTTTCTTTATTGCGGCATCACAGCACATTCGCGCCGTCATGAGCGAATTACAGCGTCTGGAAAAGCCGTACAAGCGCATTATGTTAGTGGGCGGCGGTAATATTGGTGCGGGACTGGCGCGGCGTCTGGAAAAAGATTACAGCGTCAAACTGATCGAGCGTAATCAGCAGCGCGCATCGGAGCTTGCGGAAAAACTGCAGAATACTATCGTCTTCTTTGGCGATGCTTCGGATCAAGAGCTGCTGGCGGAAGAACATATCGATCAGGTTGATCTGTTCATCGCGGTGACCAATGACGATGAAGCTAACATCATGTCGGCGATGCTTGCCAAACGGATGGGTGCCAAAAAAGTGATGGTGTTGATCCAACGCAGAGCGTACGTCGATCTGGTACAGGGCAGCGTGATCGATATTGCAATTTCACCGCAGCAGGCAACCATCTCCGCGCTGCTGAGCCATGTACGTAAAGCTGATATTGTTGGTGTTTCATCGCTGCGCCGCGGCGTAGCGGAAGCCATTGAAGCCGTCGCGCACGGTGATGAAACAACATCGCGGGTTGTAGGCCGCTCAATTGATGAAATAAAACTTCCGCCCGGGACCATTATTGGCGCCGTTGTACGGGGTAATGATGTGATGATTGCCAATGACAACCTGCGTATTGAACAGGGCGATCACGTTATTATGTTCCTGACAGATAAAAAGTTTATTACCGACGTCGAGCGATTATTCCAGCCAAGTCCCTTCTTCCTGTAATAATTTGGGCGCCAATATAGCGCCCTTTTTATTTCCTCTTATTTATCATGGTCTAATAAATTCTCCTTTCCGCAATACATAAATGGAAATTGCCTAAACATTTGTTAAACTAATAAACGTCAGCTGCATAGGGAGAATAAAATGAGCATTATTAAAGAGTTTCGCGAATTTGCGATGCGCGGGAATGTTGTCGATTTGGCAGTGGGTGTCATTATTGGTGCGGCATTCGGTAAGATCGTGTCTTCACTGGTTGCCGATATCATCATGCCACCATTAGGATTGTTAATTGGTGGGATTGATTTTAAACAGTTTGCTATAACGTTGCGCGATGCACAGGGTGACATCCCGGCAGTCGTTATGCATTACGGTGTATTTATTCAGAACGTCTTTGATTTCATTATTGTGGCGTTTGCTATCTTTATGGCAATCAAACTGATCAACAAACTTAACCGTAAAAAAGCAGAGGAACCAGCTGCACCGCCGGCTCCATCGAAAGAAGAAGTATTACTTAGTGAAATTCGTGACCTGCTGAAAGAACAGAATAATCGCTCTTAAGCGTTCACTGAAGCAAAAAGGCCAGTGGTAAAAAAGTGCTTCACTTTCTTGCCACTGGCCTCCCAGTTTCCCCGATTGCCATGTTTTCCTTTACGCAGATAACTTCCCTTCCCTTTCTTATTCTTCTCAACGCGCTGCCTGAAAAGCGGATCATGCAGAAGTGCCTCAATGGCGTTATCCTTTATCTGCCCTTTGGTATGCTGATACCGGCTCATACTATCTCCTGTTTGGGGGTAATTTAAGCCGGGAGTGTAGACCTGGCCGCGCAAAAAATCAACGGCCTGATAGCGTTCCGCTGGCGCCTTGTTCAAGTGCTTCAAGAATAGAGCAGTACACACTGCTGTGTGCTTTCCCACAGCATGCATCATTCAATCGCTGGAGCGATCGTTGCATCGCCTGAAGTTCCGCTATGCGCGCTTCGACCTCTTGTAATCTTTCCTGGACGATCCCTTTGGATTCCTGGCAGGTATGATGCTCGGGATCTATGCGGATCGAAAGCAGTTCGCGAATCGACTCCAGCGTAAAACCAAGCTGGCGGGCATAACGAATGAACTTCAGACGCTGAAGATCGCTTTCCGTATAGAGGCGAAACCCGCCTTCAGTACGTACTTCATGCTCCATCATCTGCTGCTTTTCATAGTAACGGATGGTATCCGGCGTCACGTCAGCCAGCTTTGCTAATTCACCAATACGGTACATGCTCTCTCCGCTATTTTTAATAAACGGTATCCGGCCCGAAGCTCAGGCGGAATATGGGAATCATCGTCAAGGGTAAGCGGTTCGCCTGTACCAGGTAAATCATCAAACTCGCCTTTAGACTGTGCAGCAGTAATATGGCGCTCCGCCCACTGGTCCAGTAACCACATATGACACTCCAGGGGATGAACAAAAAGAGTACAGACATTGTAGATAAGTGGGGATAGGGCGGATATAAAAAAACCCGCCGAGGCGGGTTTTTTTACGTTACTACAGATTACTCTGCAGCAGCTTCTGTTTTCTCTGAACGATCAACCAGCTCGATGTATGCCATCGGCGCGTTGTCGCCTGCACGGAAGCCACACTTCAGAATGCGAGTGTAACCACCGGCGCGGCTCGCGAAACGCGGGCCCAGTTCGTTAAACAGTTTTGCCACGATCTCGTTATCACGAGTACGGGCGAATGCCAGACGACGATTAGCTACGCTATCAGTCTTGGCAAGAGTAATCAGCGGCTCAACTACGCGACGCAGCTCTTTCGCTTTCGGCAGAGTCGTCTTGATGATTTCATGACGAACCAGTGAACCTGCCATATTGCGGAACATAGCCTGGCGATGGCTGCTGTTGCGGTTCAGTTGACGACCACTCTTACGATGGCGCATGACCTTATCCTTCTCAGTAAAACCTTAACCTGCGATCCGGTTACTCGTCAGCGATGCTTGCCGGTGGCCAGTTTTCCAGGCGCATGCCCAGAGACAGTCCACGGGAAGCCAGCACGTCTTTAATCTCAGTAAGAGATTTTTTACCAAGGTTAGGCGTCTTAAGAAGCTCAACCTCAGTACGCTGTACCAGATCACCGATATAGTGGATAGCTTCTGCTTTGAGGCAGTTAGCAGAGCGGACAGTCAATTCCAGATCGTCAACAGGGCGCAGCAGGATCGGATCGAATTCTGGTTTCTCTTCTTTAACTTCCGGCTGACGTACATCACGTAAGTCAACAAAAGCTTCCAGTTGTTCTGCCAGAATGGTTGCCGCACGACGAATCGCCTCTTCAGGATCGATTGTGCCGTTGGTTTCCATTTCGATGACCAGCTTGTCCAGGTCGGTACGCTGTTCTACACGCGCTGCTTCAACATTGTAGGCAATACGCTCTACAGGGCTGTAGCATGCGTCGACCAGCAGACGGCCGATTGGGCGCTCATCTTCTTCCGAATGAATTCGGGTAGAAGCCGGCACATAACCACGACCGCGCTGAACTTTGATACGCATACTAATAGATGCGTTCTCATCGGTCAGGTGGCAGATCACGTGCTGTGGCTTGACGATTTCGACATCACCATCATGGGTAATGTCGGCTGCAGTCACAGGGCCAATGCCAGATTTATTCAAGGTAAGAATAACGTCATCTTTACCCTGAACTCTCACCGCCAGCCCTTTCAGGTTGAGCAGGATTTCCAGGATATCTTCCTGAACGCCTTCTTTGGTGCTGTACTCATGTAGTACACCATCAATCTCAACCTCGGTCACCGCGCAACCCGGCATCGATGAGAGCAGAATACGGCGCAGTGCGTTACCCAAAGTATGGCCAAAGCCACGCTCTAAAGGCTCAAGGGTCACCTTGGCGTGCGTCGAACTCACTTGCTCGATATCTACCAGGCGCGGTTTTAGAAACTCTGTCACAGAACCCTGCATTGTGTCCTCTCTTTGGTACTAAGCTTTACTTGGAGTAAAGCTCGACGATCAGGTGTTCGTTAATGTCCGCAGACAGATCAGAACGCTCCGGCTTACGCTTGAACGTACCTTCCATCTTGCCAGCATCAACTTCCAGCCAGGTTGGCTTTTCACGCTGCTCAGCCAGCTCCAGAGCGGCTTTCACGCGAGACTGCTTCTTCGCTTTCTCACGAATGCTAACAACGTCATTCGGACTAACCTGATAAGAAGCGATGTTAACAACACGACCGTTTACCATAATTGCTTTATGGCTGACCAGCTGACGTGCTTCTGCACGAGTGGCACCGAAGCCCATACGGTATACAACGTTGTCCAGACGACCTTCCAGCAGACCCAACAGGTTTTCACCGGTGTTGCCTTTCAGACGTGCTGCTTCTTTGTAGTAGTTACGGAACTGACGCTCCAGCACACCATAGATACGGCGAACTTTTTGCTTTTCACGCAACTGCACACCATAGTCAGACAGACGCGGTTTACGCGCACCGTGCTGGCCAGGAGCTTGTTCAATTTTACACTTGGTATCGATCGCGCGAACGCCAGACTTAAGGAATAAGTCAGTGCCCTCACGACGGCTCAGCTTGAGCTTAGGACCCAAATATCTTGCCATTTTCTTTCTCCAACAATCCTAGAAACGAGGCGTTATACGCGACGTTTTTTCGGCGGACGACAACCGTTATGAGGGATCGGAGTCACATCAGTAATATTAGTGATGCGGAAACCAGCGGCGTTCAGAGCACGAACAGTAGATTCGCGACCTGGACCCGGTCCTTTGACCATAACTTCCAGATTCTTGATACCGTATTCTTTTACGGCTTCAGCGCAACGCTCTGCTGCAACCTGAGCTGCAAACGGAGTGGATTTGCGAGAACCACGGAAACCGGAACCACCGGCTGTTGCCCAACCCAGAGCGTTACCCTGACGATCGGTAATGGTAACGATGGTGTTGTTAAAAGAAGCATGGATATGAGCCACGCCGTCAGAGACTTGTTTTCTTACACGTTTACGTGCACGAATTGGTGCCTTTGCCATTATTCAATCACCCCGATTATTTCTTGATCGGTTTGCGCGGACCCTTACGGGTACGTGCGTTGGTCTTGGTACGCTGACCGCGAACCGGGAGACCACGACGATGACGCAAACCGCGATAGCAACCAAGGTCCATAAGGCGCTTGATGCTCATGCTAACTTCACGGCGCAGATCACCTTCAACGACAAATTTGGCAACTTCGTCACGCAGCGTGTCGATTTGTTCTTCAGACAGCTCACTGATCTTAACATCTTCAGCGATACCCGCTGCAGCCAGAATGGCCTTAGAACGGGTCTTGCCGACGCCGTAGATCGAAGTTAATGCGATCACAGCATGTTTCTGATCAGGAATGTTAATGCCTGCTATACGGGCCACTATGCACTCCTACTATTTAATATGTACGCACCATGCTGAAAAGCCCGTTTTCAGGATACTCAAATGGAAACGCACAGACATACAAAAGATTGGCTGGCTAATCTAGCCAGCTCAACCCAACTTTGCAAGAAAAATATGCGAATAAATCAGCCTTGGCGCTGTTTATGCTTCGGCTCGGCACTGCAAATCACACGGATGACACCATCACGCTTAACGATTTTGCAGTTACGGCATAATTTCTTGACGGAAGCACGAACTTTCATTTTTACTCTCCGTAACTTCTCGGGCGACTGTTAACGGCCGTAGCCTTTCAGATTCGCCTTCTTCAATGCAGACTCGTACTGACTGGACATCATCAGAGTTTGCACTTGAGCCATAAAGTCCATAATCACGACAACAACGATAAGCAGTGAGGTCCCACCAAAGTAGAACGGTACTTTCATTGCATCACGCATGAACTCCGGGATCAGGCAGATAAAGGTAATATAGAGCGCACCAACCAAAGTCAGGCGGGTCATTACTTTATCGATATACTTCGCCGTTTGCTCTCCCGGACGAATTCCTGGTACAAATGCACCGGACTTCTTCAGGTTATCTGCTGTTTCACGCGGGTTGAAAACCAACGCCGTGTAGAAGAAACAGAAGAATATGATTGCAGACGCATAGAGTAACACATAAAGCGGTTGCCCAGGCTGCAAATACAGCGAAATTGTTGTCAGCCAGTTCCAACCAGTCCCGCCCCCGAACCATGACGCGATGGTCGCCGGGAACAGAATAATACTGGAAGCGAAGATTGCCGGGATTACCCCCGCCATATTCACTTTCAGCGGTAAATGTGTGCTCTGTGCAGCATAGACACGACGACCTTGCTGACGTTTCGCGTAGTTTACCACAATACGGCGTTGACCACGCTCAACAAATACAACAAAGAACGTCACTGCAAATACTAATACTGCAACCAACAGCAACACGAGGAAGTGCAGGTCGCCTTGACGCGCTTGCTCGATAGTATGGGCAATGGCTGGCGGGAGGCCCGCGACAATACCGGCGAAGATAATGATAGAGATACCGTTGCCGATACCACGTTCAGTAATCTGTTCGCCCAACCACATCAGGAACATTGTTCCTGTAACCAGACTTACAACAGCGGTGAAATAGAATGCAAAGCCTGGATTCATAACCAGGCCCTGCATACCAGGCATATTCGGTAGACCGGTAGCAATACCGATCGACTGGAATATCGCCAGCACCAGAGTACCGTAGCGGGTGTACTGGCTGATCTTACGACGACCAGACTCCCCTTCTTTCTTAATTTCCGCCAGCGTTGGGTGAACCACCGTCAGCAGCTGGATAATGATCGACGCCGAAATATACGGCATGATCCCCAGAGCAAAGATAGAAGCACGGCTGAGAGCACCACCAGAGAACATGTTAAACATTTCAATGATGGTGCCTCGCTGTTGCTCAAGCAGTTTGGCAAGTACAGCGGCATCAATACCAGGGATCGGAATGAAAGAGCCAATACGGAACACAATAAGCGCACCGATTACAAACAGCAGTCTGCGTTTCAGCTCGCCTAAGCCACCTTTGGCACTTTGAAAATCTAATCCCGGTTGTTTAGCCATCTGCTACTTATTCCTCGATTTTACCGCCAGCAGCTTCGATAGCAGCACGAGCGCCTTTAGTAACACGCAGGCCACGAACAGTTACCGGAGTAGTGACTTCACCAGCCAGGATCACTTTCGCGAACTCGATCTGGATACCGATAATGTTAGCTGCTTTCAGCGTGTTCAGGTCTACAACACCGCCTTCAACTTTAGCCAGGTCAGACAGACGAACTTCGGCTGTAATCGCTGCTTTACGTGAAGTGAAGCCGAATTTCGGCAGACGACGGTACAGAGGCATCTGACCACCCTCGAAACCGCGACGTACGCCACCGCCAGAACGAGACTTCTGACCTTTGTGACCACGACCACCGGTTTTACCGAGGCCAGAACCGATACCACGACCCAGGCGTTTACCCGCCTTTTTGGAGCCTTCGGCCGGAGACAGAGTATTTAAACGCATCTCTTACTCCTCAACTTTAACCATGAAGGAAACCGCGTTGACCATACCACGAACAGCAGGAGTATCCTCGCGCTCTACGGTGTGACCAATACGACGCAGACCCAGGCCAAGCAGCGTTGCCTTGTGTTTCGGCAGACGACCGATTGCACTGCGGGTTTGAGTAATTTTAATAGTCTTTGCCATGGTTTATTTCCCCAGAATTTCTTCAACGGATTTACCACGCTTGGCAGCGACCATTTCCGGAGATTTCATATTTTCCAGACCGTCGATAGTTGCACGAACCACGTTAATCGGGTTGGTGGAACCATACGCTTTAGCCAGAACGTTACGAACTCCAGCGACTTCCAGAACGGCGCGCATTGCACCACCGGCGATGATACCGGTACCTTCGGAAGCCGGCTGCATGAATACACGAGAACCCGTGTGAGTACCCTTAACCGGGTGCTGCAGGGTGCCGTGGTTCAGCGCGACGTTAATCATATTGCGACGGGCTTTTTCCATCGCTTTCTGGATCGCTGCTGGAACTTCACGCGCTTTACCGTAACCAAAACCAACGCGACCGTTACCATCGCCAACTACAGTCAGAGCTGTGAAGGAGAAAATACGACCACCTTTAACGGTTTTAGATACGCGGTTTACCGCGATCAGCTTTTCCTGCAGTTCGCCAGCTTGTTTTTCGATGTGAGCCATCTTACACCTCTACCTTAGAACTGAAGGCCAGCTTCACGGGCAGCATCTGCCAGTGCCTGGACACGACCATGATATTGGAACCCGGAACGGTCAAAGGACACATCTTTGATGCCTTTTTCCAGAGCGCGTTCGGCGACAGCTTTACCCACAGCTGCTGCAGCGTCTTTGTTACCGGTGTACTTCAGTTGTTCAGCGATAGCTTTTTCTACAGTAGAAGCAGCTACCAGAACTTCAGAACCGTTCGGTGCAATTACCTGTGCGTAAATATGACGCGGGGTACGATGTACCACCAGGCGAGTTGCGCCCAGCTCTTTGAGCTTGCGGCGTGCGCGGGTCGCACGACGGATACGAGCAGATTTCTTATCCATAGTGTTACCTTACTTCTTCTTAGCCTCTTTGGTACGCACGACTTCGTCGGCGTAACGAACACCCTTGCCTTTGTAAGGCTCAGGACGACGGTAGGCGCGCAGATCTGCTGCAACCTGACCGATCAGCTGTTTATCAGCGCCTTTCAGCACGATTTCAGTCTGAGTCGGACATTCTGCAGTGATACCTGCCGGCAGCTGATGATCAACTGGATGAGAGAAACCTAAAGCCAGGTTTACTACATTCCCTTTGACCGCTGCACGATAACCTACACCAACCAGCTGCAGCTTCTTAGTGAAGCCTTCGGTAACACCGACAACCATTGCATTCAGCAGGGCACGCGCGGTACCAGCCTGAGCCCACCCATCTGCGTAACCATCACGCGGACCGAAGGTCAGTGCATTATCTGCATGATTTACTGCAACAGCATCGTTGAGAGTACGAGTCAGCTCGCCGTTTTTACCTTTGATCGTAATAACCTGACCGTTGATTTTTACATCAACGCCGGCAGGAATAACGACCGGTGCTTTAGCAACACGAGACATTTTTTCCTCCGATTAGGCTACGTAGCAGATAATTTCGCCACCAAGACCAGCCTGGCGCGCTGCACGATCAGTCATAACACCTTTAGAGGTAGAAACAACTGCGATACCCATGCCAGCCATAACCTTCGGCAGCTCGTCTTTACGCTTATAAATGCGCAGACCTGGGCGACTGACACGCTGAATGCTTTCTACAACAGCTTTACCCTGGAAATACTTAAGAGTCAGTTCCAGTTCCGGCTTGGTGTCGCCTTCAACTTTAAAATCTTCAATAAAACCTTCTTCCTTCAGCACGTTGGCAATTGCCACTTTCAGCTTGGAGGAAGGCATGGTGACCGCAGCTTTATTCGCGGCCTGACCGTTACGGATACGGGTCAGCATATCCGCGATCGGATCTTGCATGCTCATCTGTCTTTACTCCCGTGATTCAATTGGTAATTACCAGCTAGCCTTTTTCAAGCCTGGTACTTCACCGCGCATAGCGGCTTCACGCAGTTTGATACGGCTCAACCCGAACTTGCCCACATAGCCATGCGGACGACCTGTTTGACGGCAGCGGTTACGCTGACGGGACGGGCTGGAATCACGCGGCAGAGACTGCAGCTTCAGAACTGCGTTCCAACGATCTTCGTCGGTCGCGTTCACATCAGAGATAATAGCTTTCAGTTCAGCGCGTTTTGCGAAGTACTTATCAGCTAAAGCTACGCGCTTTACTTCGCGTGCTTTCATTGATTGCTTAGCCATTCAGTAACCCTACCTTACTTGCGGAACGGGAAGTCAAAGGCAGCCAGCAGAGCACGGCCTTCTTCGTCAGATTTCGCAGTAGTGGTAATGGTAATATCCAAACCACGCACGCGGTCGACTTTATCGTAGTCGATTTCTGGGAAGATGATCTGCTCACGGACACCCATGCTGTAGTTACCACGACCGTCGAAAGACTTAGCGGACAAGCCACGGAAGTCACGGATACGTGGAACAGCAATAGTGATCAGACGCTCAAAGAACTCCCACATGCGTTCGCCACGCAGAGTTACTTTACAGCCGATCGGATAGCCCTGACGGATTTTGAAGCCTGCAACTGATTTGCGTGCTTTGGTGATCAGCGGTTTTTGACCGGAGATTGCTGTCAGGTCAGCTGCTGCGTTATCCAGCAGTTTCTTGTCAGCGATCGCTTCACCAACACCCATGTTCAGGGTGATCTTCTCGACCCGAGGGACTTGCATGACAGAATTGTAGTTAAACTCAGTCATGAGTTTAGCGACTACTTCGTCTTTGTAGTAATCATGCAGTTTCGCCATCGTACTACTCCAAATTACTTGATAGTTTCGCTGTTAGATTTGAAGAAACGGACTTTTTTGCCGTCTTCGAATCTAAAGCCTACACGGTCAGCCTTGCCGGTTGCCGCGTTGAAGATTGCAACGTTAGAAACCTGAATAGCAGCTTCTTTTTCAACGATGCCGCCTGGTTGGTTCAGAGCCGGAACCGGCTTCTGGTGTTTCTTAACCAGGTTGATACCTTCAACAATGAGCTTGCCGGAAGACAAGACATTCTTAACTTTACCGCGTTTACCTTTATCTTTACCGGTTAACACGATAACTTCGTCATCACGACGGATCTTCGCTGCCATGATTCGCTCCTTAGAGTACTTCTGGTGCCAGAGAGATAATTTTCATGAACTTCTCGTTACGAAGTTCACGAGTTACCGGCCCAAAAATACGCGTACCGATAGGTTGCTCGCTGTTATTGTTTAAAATAACGCATGCATTACCATCGAAGCGAATGACAGAACCGTCCGGGCGACGAACACCCTTCTTGGTGCGCACCACTACCGCCTTCAGCACATCACCTTTTTTGACCTTACCACGCGGAATTGCTTCCTTGATGGTGATCTTGATGATATCGCCGACGCCTGCGTAGCGACGGTGCGAGCCACCCAGAACCTTGATACACATTACGCGACGTGCACCGGAGTTGTCGGCGACGTTCAGCATAGTCTGTTCTTGGATCATTTTAGTGCTCCGCTAATGTCAACTACTACTGAGACCCGAAAATCAGGTCGTTAAAAAAGCCCCATATCGGGGCGCGGCATTATAACACCGCTCAAACGATATGGGTAGAAAAAATAAACGGCTCATCGCTGAGCCGTTTATTCGTTGAGAATGCCTACTGTATTACAGAACGGCTTTCTCTACAACGCGAACCAGCGTCCAGGACTTAGTCTTGGACAGCGGACGGCATTCGCGGATTTCAACCACGTCACCAGTACCGCATTCGTTGTTCTCGTCATGTACGTGCAGTTTGGTCGTACGCTTGATGAATTTACCGTAGATCGGGTGTTTCACAAAACGTTCGATAGCAACAACAATGGATTTTTCCATTTTATCGCTAACAACGCGACCTTGCAGAGTACGGATTTTATCGGTCATTACGCACCCGCCTTCTCAGTCAGTAAAGTCTTAACGCGTGCGACATCACGACGCACTTGCTTCAACAGGTGAGACTGTTGCAGCTGGCCACTTGCAGCCTGCATACGCAGGTTGAACTGCTCACGCAGCAGATTCAGCAGCTCGGTGTTCAGCTCTTCAACACTCTTCTCACGCAGCTCTTTTGCTTTCATTACATCACCGTCTTAGTTACAAAGGTGGTTTTAATCGGCAGTTTCGCTGCTGCCAGCTTGAATGCTTCACGGGCCAGCTCTTCCGGTACGCCGTCCATTTCATACAGGACTTTACCCGGCTGAATCAAGGCAACCCAATACTCCACGTTACCTTTACCTTTACCCATACGCACTGCCAGCGGCTTTTCAGTGATCGGTTTGTCCGGGAATACACGGATCCAGATCTTACCTTGACGCTTAACTGCACGGGTCATAGCACGACGTGCTGCTTCGATCTGACGGGCAGTCAGACGACCACGGCCAACAGCTTTCAGACCGAAGCTGCCGAAGCTAACATCCGCGCCAGCAGCCAGACCGCGGTTACGGCCTTTGTGCATTTTACGGAATTTTGTACGCTTTGGTTGTAACATCAGCGACGCTCCTTATTTACGGCCTTTACGCTGCTGCTTTTTAGGTTGAGCAGCCGGTTTTTCCGGTTGTTCAACAGCAGCCATACCACCCAGGATCTCGCCTTTGAAGATCCACACTTTAACGCCGATTACACCGTAAGTGGTGTGCGCTTCAGAGGTGTTGTAGTCGATGTCAGCACGCAGAGTGTGCAGCGGTACGCGACCTTCGCGGTACCATTCGGTACGTGCGATTTCCGCGCCGCCCAGACGGCCGCTAACTTCAACTTTGATACCTTTAGCGCCCAGACGCATTGCGTTCTGTACAGCACGCTTCATAGCACGACGGAACATAACACGACGTTCCAGCTGAGAAGTGATGCTGTCAGCAACCAATTTTGCGTCCAGTTCAGGCTTACGCACTTCGGCGATATTGATCTGGGCAGGAACGCCAGCAATATCAGCTACGACTTTGCGCAGTTTTTCTACGTCTTCGCCTTTCTTACCGATAACGATACCCGGGCGAGCGGTGTGAATGGTCACACGGATGCTCTTAGCCGGACGCTCGATAACGATACGAGATACAGACGCTTTAGCCAGTTCCTTAGTCAGGTACTGACGTACTTTAAAATCGCTGTCCAGGTTGTCAGCGAATTCTTTGGTGTTCGCAAACCAGGTTGAGTTCCATGGTTTTACAATACCCAGGCGAATACCATTAGGATGTACTTTCTGACCCATTGCTAGTCTCCAGAGTCTCAGCGATCGGACACAACCACAGTAATGTGGCTGGTGCGCTTCAGGATGCGATCTGCACGACCTTTTGCACGCGGCATAATGCGCTTCATGCTCGGGCCTTCGTCTACGAAAATTTTCGTAACTTTCAGATCGTCAATGTCAGCGCCATCGTTGTGTTCAGCGTTAGCAATGGCAGATTCCAGGACTTTCTTAACCAGTACAGCCGCTTTCTTATTGGTGTAGGTCAGAATATCCAGAGCCTGCGACACTTTCTTACCGCGAATCAGGTCTGCAACAAGGCGAACCTTCTGAGCAGAAGAACGAGCATGGCGATGTTGAGCTAAAGTTTCCATCTCTTCCTCCTACCTTATTTCTTCTTCGCTTTTTTATCAGCAGCGTGGCCGCGATAAGTACGAGTCGGTGCGAATTCACCCAGTTTGTGACCGACCATTTCGTCGGAAACAAATACCGGAACGTGCTGACGACCATTATGGACAGCGATGGTCAAACCGATCATGTTAGGAAAGATCGTTGAACGACGGGACCAAGTGCGCAGGGGCTTCTTGTCTCCGCTTTCCACCGCTTTCTCTACCTTCTTCAGCAAGTGCAGGTCAATAAAAGGACCTTTCTTGAGAGAACGTGGCATGGCTTATCCTCTAAAATTATTTGCTACGGCGACGTACGATGAATTTATCAGTACGCTTGTTGCTGCGGGTCTTCTTACCTTTGGTCTGAACGCCCCACGGAGTTACCGGGTGCTTACCAAAGTTACGACCTTCACCACCACCATGTGGGTGGTCGACTGGGTTCATCGCAGTACCGCGAACGGTAGGACGAACACCACGCCAGCGTGCAGCACCTGCTTTACCCAGAACGCGCAGCATATGCTCAGCATTGCCAACTTCGCCCAGAGTTGCACGGCAGTCTGCTTCGACTTTACGCATTTCACCAGAACGCAGACGCAGGGTGACATAAGCACCATCACGCGCAACGATCTGAACGTAAGTACCAGCGGAACGTGCCAGCTGACCGCCTTTACCTGGTTTCATTTCTACGTTATGAACGGTAGAACCAACCGGGATATTGCGCATCGGCAGGGTGTTACCTGCTTTGATTGCAGCATCAACGCCAGACTGAATCTGGTCGCCAGCTTTCAGGCCTTTAGGGGCCAGGATGTAACGGCGTTCACCGTCTTTGTACAGAACCAGCGCGATGTTCGCGGAGCGGTTCGGATCGTACTCAAGACGTTCAACAACTGCCGGGATACCGTCTTTATTGCGTTTGAAGTCAACAATACGATAAGCCTGCTTGTGACCACCACCGATGTGACGAGTGGTGATACGGCCATTGTTGTTACGACCACCGGATTTGCTGTTTTTTTCAACCAGCGGAGCAAAAGGTTTGCCCTTGTGCAGCTCTGGGTTGACCACTTTAACAACGTGGCGACGACCCGGAGATGTCGGTTTACATTTAACAACTGCCATTGTATTACTCCTCCGACTTACTCAGCGCCGCCGACGAAGTCCAGATTCTGGCCTTCCTTCAGGGTGACGTAAGCTTTTTTCCAGTCGCTACGACGACCGATACGCTGTCCGTGACGTTTAACTTTCCCTTTAACTACCAGGGTGTTAACGACTTCGACTTCGACTTCAAACAGTTTCTGCACAGCAGCTTTGATTTCTGCTTTGGTCGCGTCTTTAGCAACTTTGAGAACGATGGTGTTAGTTTTTTCCATCGCAGTAGACGCTTTTTCAGAAACGTGCGGTGCGCGCAGCACCTTCAGCAGACGTTCTTCACGAATCATGCCAGCATCTCCTCAACTTGCTTAACAGCATCAGCAGTCATTACGACTTTGTCGAAGGCGATCAGGCTAACCGGGTCGATACCAGTTGCATCGCGTACGTCAACCTTGTGCAGGTTGCGCGCAGCCAGGAACAGGTTTTCGTCCAGCTCACCGGTGATGATCAGCACATCTTCCAGAGCCATGTCTTTCAGTTTCTGTGCCAGCAGCTTAGTTTTAGGCGCTTCTACAGAGAACTTCTCGACAACGATCAGACGATCCTGACGTACCAGTTCGGACAGGATGCTTTTCAGCGCGCCGCGGTACATCTTTTTGTTAACTTTTTGACTGTGGTCCTGCGGACGAGCAGCAAAGGTCACGCCACCTGAACGCCAGATCGGGCTCTTGATAGAACCTGAACGCGCACGGCCGGTACCTTTCTGGCGCCACGGCTTTTTGCCTGAACCAGTTACTTCAGCACGAGTCTTCTGAGCACGAGTACCCTGACGAGCACCAGCTGCATAAGCAACAACAACCTGGTGAACCAGCGCTTCGTTGAAATCACGACCGAAGGTAGTTTCGGAAACAGTCAGCGCGCTCTGCGCGTCTTTCAATACTAATTCCATTGCTATCCCCTTACGCCTTCACAGCTGGTTTAACGATCAGGTCGCAACCGGTCGCACCCGGAACACCACCTTTAACCAGCAGCAGGTTGCGCTCAGCGTCAACACGTACTACGTCCAGGCTCTGAACGGTGACACGTTCGTTGCCCAGCTGACCTGCCATTTTCTTGCCTTTGAACACTTTGCCCGGAGTCTGGTTCTGACCGATAGAACCCGGAACGCGGTGAGACAAGGAGTTACCGTGAGTAGCGTCCTGGGTACGGAAGTTCCAGCGCTTAACGGTACCAGCGAAACCTTTACCTTTAGAGGTACCGGTTACGTCAACTTTTTTAACGTCAGCAAACAGTTCAACGCTAATGCTCTGACCAACGGTGTATTCTTCACCATCTGCCAGACGGAACTCCCACAGACCGCGGCCAGCTTCTACGCCAGCTTTAGTAAAGTGGCCAGCTTCCGGCTTGGTTACGCGGTTAGCTTTTTTAGCACCGGTGGTAACCTGAACAGCGCGGTAGCCGTCGTTAGCCAGATCTTTAACCTGAGTAACGCGGTTTGCTTCAACTTCGATAACGGTTACTGGGATAGAGACGCCATCTTCAGTGAAGATGCGGGTCATACCCACTTTTTTACCGACTAAACCAATCATTGTATCAACCTCTCAATCGCTCGATGACCTGATTAACCCAGGCTGATCTGCACGTCTACACCGGCAGCCAGGTCCAGACGCATCAGAGCATCAACGGTTTTTTCAGTTGGCTCAACGATGTCAACCAGACGCTTGTGAGTACGGATCTCGTACTGATCACGCGCGTCTTTGTTAACGTGCGGAGAGATCAGAACGGTGAAACGCTCTTTGCGGGTCGGCAGCGGGATCGGACCACGAACCTGCGCACCAGTGCGCTTGGCAGTCTCGACGATTTCCGCGGTTGATTGATCGATCAGACGATGATCAAACGCTTTCAAACGGATACGGATTCTTTGGTTCTGCATGAGACCAGAGCTCCAATTATTTTATAGACGAAATAGTTACTCCTCAAACCCATTACGATTGATGGGAGAGTGTAACCGTTCTTACAGAGTTCCCCGATTGGGAACATTGTCTGGTATTGCTTTCGCAGTACCGGTGGCTCATATCGAACCGCTGTCAATATTAGACAAGCCCGCGCATTATACGTAAATCTCAGCCTTAAGCAAGCACCGCGTAGAAATTAATCACCCGTGCACAAATGCGGACGCCCTTCCACTCTGACTGCATGCGCTGTTATGCAGCGTGCTTTCTCTGGAAGACGGTTTACATAACGCGTATCCCGGTCTTGTACGACCTCGATGTTTAGCGGAGGGTGACCTCTTTTCATATGAGGCTAACCTATGTACAGCGACCTCCCCTTTCTGCTGATTTACCTGGTGCTATCGGGACTGCTTCTGGTTCAGGATTTACGCACCGGGCTGTTACCCGATAAATTTACCTGCCCCCTTTTGTGGAGCGGTCTTATTTATCATCAGTGTTGCAGGCCAGCACAGTTATCCGACGCGCTTTGGGGCGCCGTAGCAGGTTATGGGGTATTTGCTTTGTTCTACTGGGGATATCGTCTGATACGGCAGCATGAAGGATTAGGCTTTGGTGATGTCAAATTTCTTGCCGCTCTGGGCGCATGGCATCAATGGGAGTCGTTACCGCTGTTGGTCCTGCTGGCCGCCAGCCTGGCCAGCTGTATGACCGGGCTTGCCTGGGTTAAACAGGGGAGAAAGGTATTAAAAAACCCGCTGCCATTTGGACCCTATCTGGCGGCTGCGGGTTTTATTATTGGCGGGATTGGTCTGATGCAGAATGGTTAGTCGCTGACTTTAATTTGCGATTGCAGATAATTTTGCAAACCCAGTTTTGCAATCAGGTCCAGCTCCGTTTCGAGCCAGTCAATATGCCCTTCTTCGTCAGTCAGGATCTCAATCATCATATCCCGGCTAACATAGTCATGAACGCTATCGGCATAGGCAATGGCTTCACGTAGGTCTTTCGCGCCATCCAGTTCAAGTCGAAGATCGGATTGCAGCATTTCTTCAACGTCTTCACCTATGCCTAACTTGCCAAGATCCTGTAAGTTTGGGATCCCTTCTAAGAATAAAATACGCTCGATATATTTATCAGCGTGTTTCATCTCATCGATAGATTCATGGTACTCGACATCATTGAGGCGAGTCAGTCCCCAGTTTTTAAACATACGAGCATGGAGAAAATACTGGTTGATTGCGACAAGCTCATTTCCCAATAGTTTATTGAGATAATTTATGATTTTAACATCACCTTTCATTTTATAGTCCCTCCGCTTCCACTCTTAGAGCGTAGATGGGGCTACAGGGATGTCAAAAAAAAGAGTGTGACTTAGGCGATCTCTTTAAATTCTGGCATTTGCGTTAATTCATCCTGCATGACTTCACGAGCAGCGCGAATGCACTTACCGCATTGATTTCCCACCGGAATAAATTTACGCAATTGCTGAAAGGACTGAGGTTGAAACTGGCGAACAGCCTGACGAATTTTTTTATCACTTATCGCATTACACAAACAAACGTACATGATCGCTCCCGTTCAATTTCTGCGCAAAGTGTAAATGAGAATAGTTATGATTACAATAGCACAACGCTATTTACGCGGCGGGAGAATGAATAAAAAATGCGAATAAATATGACAGCAGCCAAACAGAAAGCAGCAAAAAGGGCGCCGAAGCGCCCTTTTTAAGCTCAAAGCTAATTAATCAATAATTAGCTCATTACTTTAGCAACAACGCCCGCACCTACAGTACGGCCGCCTTCACGGATTGCGAAACGCAGACCGTCGTCCATCGCGATCGGGTGGATCAGGGTAACAACCATTTTGATGTTGTCGCCCGGCATTACCATCTCTACGCCTTCCGGCAGTTCGATGGTACCAGTCACGTCAGTAGTACGGAAGTAGAACTGCGGACGGTAGCCTTTGAAGAACGGAGTATGACGGCCGCCTTCGTCTTTGGACAGGATGTACACTTCAGATTCGAACTTGGTGTGCGGCTTGATAGAGCCCGGCTTAGCCAGTACCTGACCACGTTCGATTTCTTCACGTTTGATACCACGCAGCAGAACACCAACGTTC
>NZ_GG730302.1:26598-490276 GCF_000155975.1 Citrobacter youngae ATCC 29220
CACTTGTTCAGGAACACGATGATGTACGGAACGCCTACCTGACGACCCAGCAGGATGTGCTCACGAGTCTGCGGCATCGGGCCGTCAGTCGCAGCAACAACCAGGATCGCGCCGTCCATCTGCGCAGCACCGGTGATCATGTTTTTAACATAGTCGGCGTGGCCCGGGCAGTCTACGTGTGCGTAGTGGCGAGTCGGGGTGTCATATTCAACGTGAGAAGTGTTGATGGTGATACCACGAGCTTTTTCTTCCGGCGCGTTATCGATCTGGTCGAATGCACGAGCAGCACCGCCGTAGGTTTTAGCCAGTACGGTGGTGATTGCAGCGGTCAGGGTAGTTTTACCGTGGTCAACGTGGCCGATGGTGCCGACGTTAACGTGCGGTTTTGTACGTTCAAATTTTTCTTTAGACACGGCTATATTCCTTACTATAGTGCTCTCCCCTTTGGAGAGAGCACGGGACTTAGGTTTTAATCCTGTGGCTTATTTACCACGGGCTTCAATAACGGCCTGAGCAACGTTGTTCGGCGCATCGTCGTACTTCAGGAACTCCATGGAGTAAGAAGCACGGCCTTTGGTCAGAGAACGCAGCTGGGTTGCATATCCGAACATTTCAGACAGCGGAACTTCAGCATGGATAACAACGCCAGTGACGTTGGATTCCTGACCACGAAGCATACCACGACGGCGGCTCAAGTCACCGATAACGTCACCGGTGTTCTCTTCCGGAGTCTCTACTTCAACCTTCATGATAGGCTCAAGCAGAACTGGTTTCGCTTTCTTAAAGCCATCTTTGAAGGCGATAGAAGCGGCCAGTTTAAACGCCAGCTCAGAGGAGTCAACGTCATGGTAAGAACCGAAGTGCAGACGCACGCCCAGATCAACAACCGGGTAACCAGCCAGCGGGCCAGATTTCAGCTGTTCCTGGATGCCTTTATCAACGGCCGGGATGTATTCGCCAGGAATTACACCACCTTTGATGTCGTTGATGAACTCGTAGCCTTTCGGGTTTGAACCCGGCTCCAGCGGGTACATGTCGATAACAACATGACCGTACTGACCGCGACCACCAGACTGCTTAGCGTGTTTACCTTCGATATCGGTAACTTTCGCGCGAATCGCTTCGCGGTAAGCAACCTGAGGTTTACCGACGTTCGCTTCAACGTTGAATTCACGCTTCATACGGTCAACGATGATGTCGAGGTGCAGCTCACCCATACCAGCGATAATAGTCTGGTTAGATTCTTCGTCAGTCCATACGCGGAATGACGGGTCTTCTTTAGCCAGACGACCCAGAGCCAGACCCATTTTTTCCTGGTCAGCTTTGGTTTTCGGTTCTACCGCGATGGAGATTACCGGCTCAGGGAATTCCATACGTTCCAGAATGATCGGGTGATCCGGGTCACACAGAGTGTCACCAGTGGTCACGTCTTTCAGACCGATAGCAGCAGCGATATCGCCCGCGCGAACTTCTTTGATCTCTTCACGCTTGTTGGCGTGCATCTGAACGATACGGCCAAAACGCTCACGTGCAGTTTTCACGGAGTTCAGGATGGTGTCACCGGAGTTAACCACACCAGAGTACACGCGGAAGAAGGTCAGGTTACCCACGAACGGGTCGGTAGCGATTTTGAATGCCAGAGCCGCAAACGGCTCATCATCGCTAGCGTGACGCTCAGCCGGAGTATCTTTACCGTCGTCCAGAATACCGTTGATCGCAGGTACGTCGATTGGGGATGGCAGGTAATCAATTACCGCATCCAGCATCGCCTGAACACCTTTGTTCTTGAACGCAGAACCACAGGTTACCAGGATGATTTCGTTGTTCAGAACGCGCTGACGCAGAGCTTTTTTGATCTCTTCTTCAGACAGTTCTTCACCACCCAGGTATTTTTCCATCAGCTCTTCTGAAGCTTCCGCTGCGGACTCGATCAGGTTCTGGTGCCATTCGTCAGCCAGTTCCTGCATGTCAGCCGGGATATCTTCATAAGTGAAGGTTACGCCTGCATCTTCTTCGTTCCAGTTGATGGCTTTCATTTTCACCAGGTCAACAACACCGGTGAACGCTTCTTCAGCGCCAATCGCCAGCTGCAGCGGAACAGGGTTCGCGCCCAGACGGGTTTTGATCTGACCAACAACTTTCAGGAAGTTCGCACCCATACGGTCCATTTTGTTAACGAACGCAATGCGCGGAACTTTATATTTGTTTGCCTGACGCCATACGGTTTCAGACTGAGGCTGAACACCACCAACTGCGCAGTAAACCATTACTGCACCATCAAGCACACGCATGGAACGTTCTACTTCGATAGTGAAGTCAACGTGCCCCGGGGTGTCGATGATGTTTACGCGATGCGGTTCATACTGCTTAGCCATACCAGACCAGAATGCAGTAGTCGCTGCGGAGGTGATAGTAATACCACGCTCCTGCTCCTGCTCCATCCAGTCCATGGTGGCTGCGCCGTCATGAACTTCACCGATTTTATGGTTTACACCGGTGTAGAACAGAATACGTTCGGTAGTAGTGGTTTTACCGGCGTCGATGTGCGCACTGATACCAATGTTACGGTAGCGCGCGATGGGTGTTGTACGAGCCATTTGATTCCTCGTTTATCTTTTAGGCGTTCAATTTAAGTAGCCCAAAGCGGGCTGCTTACTGGAAGCGCCCGCCTGGTGACTAAAACTCCGAAGGGATTACCAACGGTAGTGTGCGAACGCCTTGTTGGCTTCTGCCATACGGTGAACGTCTTCACGTTTCTTAACTGCAGTACCTTTGTTTTCTGCAGCATCAGAAAGTTCGTTCGCCAGGCGCAGAGCCATGGATTTATCACCGCGTTTACGAGCAGCTTCAACGATCCAACGCATTGCCAGGGCATTACGACGGACCGGACGGACTTCAACTGGTACCTGATAAGTAGAACCACCAACGCGGCGAGACTTAACTTCGACAGTCGGGCGCACGTTTTCGAGAGCTACTTCGAAAGCTTCCAGTTCGTTTTTACCAGAACGCTGAGCCAGGGTCTCCAGCGCGCTGTATACGATAGTTTCGGCAGTAGATTTTTTACCATCTACCATCAGGATATTTACAAATTTAGCCAGCAGTTCTGATCCGAACTTCGGATCCGGCAGAATTTTACGCTGACCAATGACGCGACGACGTGGCATGGAAATACTCCGTTGTTAATTCAGGATTGTCCAAAACTCTAAGAGTTTAGTTTGACATTAATATAAAACGTTTGGCCTTACTTAACGGAGAACCATTAAGCCTTAGGACGTTTCACGCCATACTTGGAGCGTGATTGCTTACGGTCTTTAACGCCGGAGCAGTCAAGCGCACCACGAACGGTGTGGTAACGAACACCCGGGAGGTCTTTTACACGACCGCCACGGATCAGGATCACGGAGTGCTCCTGCAGGTTGTGACCTTCACCACCGATGTAGGAAGTCACTTCAAAACCGTTAGTCAGACGAACACGGCAAACTTTACGCAGTGCGGAGTTCGGTTTTTTAGGAGTGGTAGTATATACACGAGTACATACGCCACGTTTCTGCGGGCATGCTTCCAGCGCAGGCACGTTGCTTTTTGCAACTTTGCGTGCACGTGGTTTGCGTACCAGCTGGTTAACTGTTGCCATTAAATAGCTCCTGGTTTTAGCTTTTGCTTCGTAAACACGTAATAAAACGACCTCATACAATATGAGGACGCAGAATTTTAGGTCGGTGTCGAAAAGGTGTCAAGAAATATACAACGATCCCACAATTACCAGGACATCTGGTTGGGATGCTTCACCGTAAGTCTGACGAAGTCAGTATAGCTAACCCTGACGACACTGTCTGAAATTTGACCACTCAACCCGCGAGCTTTAATGTCGTCTTCCAGTACATAGACCTTAATGGAGGCATTTTGCAGACTTTCAAGGAAACGGCTTCCTTCTATTGCCGCCGTCACGCCATCCTGGAGCAGTAAAAGCTCATCGTCTTTTTCAATCAGGCGAAGCAGAGAGGAGAAATCGGTAAGCCACGCGGAGCGGTGTAGTGTATGCAGCATGGTGTCTCAAAACCTTAAAATGACGTCATAGTTGCCTAGCTCACGACGTAAGTCTTCTGGTTCCAGCGCGGTGGCGTCAACCACAAAGTTAACACCCTGATGAAGACCCCGCTCGCGTAATGAGGCGGCACAAAGCCAACATTGGTCGATATCGTACAGCCCCAACAGCTTGAAGGTTGCGATATAGTCTCGTGCCAGAATGACATCCGGTTGTTGACCCTGGAGGATCTGGAAGACGCCATCGCCGATAAAAAACACGCCGAGACCTTCCGTGAGCGCGGATGTCGCTAGTAATGCATCTAACCCTTCACGACCAGATGCGCTACCGTGCGGTACGGTAGAAAAGACAAAAGCAACACGTTTCATTAAAACTGCACCACGCGATCGCAGGTCAGGGACGCTTCAGCCAGCGAGCCAAGCCCGCTGAGGTTAAACCCCGATTGTAAATTAGCGCCTGCCAGCCCAAGCCGCTTTGCTTCAGCTTCATCAACAACGCCGCGACGCAGCGCTGCCGCAACGCAGATATTCAGCATCACGCCATATTGTTGGTTCAGTTGTTGCCACGCCCGTACCAAATCATACTCATCGCTGGCGGGCGAAGTCAGGAAGTTGGCGTTATACACACCTTCACGATAGAAGAAGACGCTGCATAACTCATGCCCTTCGGTAAGTAGCGCGTGAGCAAATTGCAGCGCGCTACTCGCCTGCTGGGTACCATAAGCAGGGCCCGTCACCATAATGGTAAAGCGCATTACTTGTCTTGCCCCTGGAAATCGCCGCTTTTGAACTGGCGAATATAGAGGTAGACCGTGTGCTTGGAGATATTCAGCCGATCGGCGACCTGGTTAATCGCATCTTTAATATCGAAGATACCTTTCTCGTACAGATTCAGGACAATCTGACGATTTTTCGCATTGTTGGAAACATTGCGATCGGCATTCACTTCTTCGATGGTGAATTCCAGCGTCTGGGTGACCAGATCTTCCACCGAAGAAGCAAAGTTCACGGCAGAACCCACTTCCGGGGTTTCCGGTGGGATAAAAGTATTCATTATCTGCGAGAATGGCACATCAAGATTCATGTTGATGCACAGCAGACCAATCACGCGATGCTCTCGGTTGCGAATGGCAATCGTCACCGACTTCATCAAGACACCGCTTTTCGCCCGTGTGAAGTAACACTTCGACACGCTGCTATCCGCACCCGTCATATCATGCAGCATGCGCAATGCAAGGTCGGTTATCGGTGAGCCGATTTTACGGCCCGTGTGTTCACCGTTCGCGATGCGGATAGCCGAGCATTTCAAATCCTGCAAAGAGTGCAATACGATTTCACAATGGGAACCAATGAGCATCGCCAACCCGTCCACAACCGCTTCGTAGGATTTGAGGATATCGAAGTCAGTTTGATCGAAAGGACGTTGATCCAGTAAATCTAGCTCACTGGTTTCGTTGGTTAAAAGCGACCTGGACATGAAAAAAAGCACTCCTTTTCAGGAGCCTGTCGTTATGTTGTCAGGGCAGGCTCATCACAATTATAGGGGCATCTAAAGTAATACAGCGCACAAGGCGCTTTCCAGTATTAATTATATCCTGTCGATAATAAAAAACCGCCGCCCTGTGGGCGGCGGTTGCTGTACGCTTACTTTTTGCTGCTGTCTGCAGCTTTATCGGCCGGTGCGGCTTCTGGCTGCGCATCGGCTTTCGGTGCCGGTTTGATGTCTAACAGTTCAACATCAAACACCAGCGTAGAGTTGGCCGGAATACCCGGAACGCCGGTTTTGCCGTAAGCCAGATCCGGTGGGATAACCAGCTGAATTTTACCGCCTTTCTTGATGTTTTTCAGGCCTTCTGTCCAGCCAGGGATAACGCCATCAAGACGGAAAGAGAGCGGCTCACCGCGGGTGTAGGAGTTATCAAACTCTTTACCATCAATCAGCGTGCCTTTGTAGTTTACAACCACGGTATCGCTGTCTTTCGGTGCTGCGCCAGTACCTTCTTTCTCTACTTTGTAGACCAGGCCAGTAGCAGAGGTTTTCACGCCTTTCTCTTTGGCAAATTTCTCGCGGTAAACTTTACCTTTGGCTTCATTGTCAGCCGCGTCTTTTTCCATTTTCGCCTGAGCGGAGCTCTTCACGCGCGCTTCAAACGTCTGCAGAGTTTGTTCGATTTCCTGGTCGGACAGCTTGCTCTTGTCTGCGAACGCATCCTGAACGCCAGCAATCAGCTGATCTTTATCCAGCTTGATGCCCAGTTTTTCCTGCTCTTTCAGAGAGTTTTCCATATAACGACCCAGGGAGGCGCCCAGCGCGTAAGCGGCTTTTTGGTCGTCATTCTTGAATGCGGCTTTGCTGTCAGCAGTAGCGGCTGGCTTTGCTGCGTCAGCAGCTGCTGGTTTCGCAGCATCAGCAGCGAAAGTGATCGGGGCATGCAGAGCAACAGCCATTGTGGTCGCTAGCAGCGTTACTTTAAACAGTGATTTCATCCATCTCTCCAGGGCCGGGGCATCTCACCCCAGGGTTATCTAACATAAAAATGTACTATAAAGCGTTGCAGAACAAATCAATATACAGGCACGCCCTATTATCACCACTTTTCAGACTCTTTTTGTTTAAATTAGTTTCGTGATCAAAGATTGAGTGCTGTGCAAACAGACAAAGTTAAGTAGAATTCGCCGCAGTCCGCGATCTGCCGGAGAAAAAAGAAAGAGGTGAATCATGCAGGATACAACAATGGAAACTCGCCTGGCTGAACTGGAAAGTCGCCTGGCATTTCAGGAGATAACCATTGAAGAGCTCAACGTGACGGTGACCGCGCATGAACTGGAAATGGCCAAACTCCGCGACCACCTGCGTCTACTGACGGAGAAGCTCAAAGCAACGCAGCCATCCCATCTCGCGTCGCAGTCCGAAGAGACCCCGCCGCCGCATTATTAAGACGTAAAAAAAGCGGGGATATCCCGCTTTTTTTGTGCCGGATGTCGACGAAAACGTCTTATCCGGCCTACCGTAGGCCTGATAAGCGTAGCGCCATCAGGCAAACATACGGCTTAGTGGCAACCGCAGCCGCCGTTACCTTTACCGCCACCGCCGCAGCAACCTTCGCCGCCGTGCTCGTGACCATGGTCGTGGCCGTGACCACCGCAGCAACCGTCATGGCCGTGGTCATGATCGTGGTCGTGACCGTGCGCGCCGTGAACGTGGCCATGAGCCAGTTCTTCTTCGGTCGCTTCGCGGATTGCAACAACTTCTACGTTGAATTTCAGGTTCTGGCCAGCCAGCATGTGGTTACCGTCAACCACCACGTGGTCGTCTTCCACTTCGGTAATTTCTACCGGTACTGGACCCTGGTCAGTTTCAGCCAGGAAACGCATGCCAACCTGCAGTTCGTCAACGCCCATGAAGACGTCTTTAGGAACGCGCTGTACCAGGTTTTCGTCATACTGACCGTATGCGTCGTTTGCGCCCACAGCAACATCGAATTTATCGCCAACTTCATGACCGTCCAGCGCTGTTTCCAGGCCAGAAATCAGGGAACCGTGACCATGCAGGTAGTCCAGCGGTGCACTCACCGGAGACTCATCAACCAACACACCGTCTTCTGTACGTACCTGATAGGCCAGGCTGACCACCAGGTCCTTTGCTACTTTCATGATATCTCCTGAGCATGGAAAGAATAGTGGCGCAGATTGTAGCGGAATTCTGCACCCGTGTACCCTCTAGCTTAAAAAAAGCTGCGCCATATCGCTAGTCCGGATGAAAAATCCCGATCACTTGCTCTTCTTTGCGAACGTGCTCGCGCGCCTCTTTATCCGCTTCCCGCATCTGATGACCGCACTTAACACACTCAACAATATCAATATTATTTTCGCGCCACATCGCCAGCGAATCCTGCGCCTGGCAGGACGGACATTTTGCGCCTGCAATAAAACGTTTACGAATTGCCATGATTACCTCTACTCAAATTCATCCCAGCCATCCAACTGACGTCGCTCTTGCTGCATCTCGCGCTGGAAGATCTCCTCCAGTTCACGCCGGGCTTCCCGGGCACGCGAGATTTGTACCGTGTCTGTATGCATGGGAATCAGTTCCCGCAACATGCGCATATCCAGCCGCCGAAAATGCAGCTGGGCGCGCTGAGCCTGATGCGGATGCATCCCCAACGTGACCAGCGTTTTGCGCCCCAATTCCAGCGCGCTGGAGAACGTTTCGCGGGTAAACTGCGTCACACCCGCCTGTAATAACTCATGCGCCTCTACACGTCCGCGCGCCCGCGCAAGAATATGCAAATGCGGGAAATACTGTTGGCACAGTTCCACCAGTTTCATGGTGTCTTCAGGCTCATTACAGGTGATAACAATAGACTGCGCCGCTTCCGCCCCCGCAGAACGCAACAGATCCACCTGCGTGGCATCTCCGTAATAAACCTTATAGCCATATTTGCGCATCAGATTCACTGCGCTGATATCCCGCTCCAGGACGGTAATGCGCATTTTATTGGCCATCAACAGGCGACCGATAACCTGACCAAAGCGTCCAAACCCCACCACAATGACCTGCGGTTTATCATCTTCCACCCAGGGCTTTTCATCTTCTTCATCCGGGCCGTTAAACTGGCGGGAGAGCCATTTATCAATCATCTTCATCACCAGCGGCGTGGTCATCATCGACAACGTGACGGTCACCAGCAGCAGCGCCATTTGGTCGCCCTGAAACAGCCGTTGCGAGGATGCCGTTGAAAACAGCACGAAAGCGAATTCACCGCCCTGGCTTAACACGCCGGCAAACTGCATGCGTTCAGAGCTTCTCATGCCGTTCAGTCGCGCCAGCACATACAGCACCAGCATTTTGACTACCACCAGCACTATCACGCTCGCCGCCACCCACAGGATATGGGTATAGAGCACGCCAAGATTGAGCGACATCCCAACGGAGATAAAAAACAGGCCGAGCAACAGCCCTTTAAACGGGTCGATTGCCGTTTCCAGCTCATGGCGGTATTCGCTTTCCGCCAACAGCACGCCCGCGATAAAGGTCCCCAGCGCCATCGACAGTCCCAGCGCATCCATAAATAAAGCAGAACCGAGCACCAGCAGCAGCGTGGCGGCGGTAAACACTTCCCGCACGCCAGAATCCGCGATAAAGCGAAAAACAGGGCGCAGCAAATAACGTCCGCCAATCAACATGCCGGCAAAGGCCAGCACCTTCATGCCCACTTTGATCCAGTCGAAATGTTCATCAGCAGACCCCGCCAACAGCGGCACCAGCGCCAACGCAGGGATCACCGCCAGATCCTGAAACAGCAGTACCGAAAAACCCAGCTGTCCGGATTCACTGCGATTCATCCCTTTCTCGCGCATCAACTGTAGCGCCATCGCGGTCGATGACATCGCCAGGCCAATACCGCCGACCACCGCCGCTTGCCAGGAGAAGGCGGTGAGCATCAGTAATCCGGCCAGCACCACCGCGCTCAATATCACCTGCGCGGCGCCGACGCCAAAAATTGAACGCCGCAATTGCCATAACTTGGCCGGATTAAGTTCCAGCCCAATGATGAACATCAGAAAGACGACGCCCAGCTCGGAAAAGTGCAGGATTTCATCCACATCGCTAATGAATCCCAACCCCCACGGGCCGATAGCGATCCCCGCCAGTAAGTACCCTAAAACCGGGCCAATACCCAGCCGCGATGCCAATGGCACCGCAGCCACCGCCGCAAAGAGGAACAGCACTCCCGCGGTTAATAAATCAGAACCTTCCATCAGCGACCTCCCACAGGAATCGGATTCGCCAGCCAGTCACCATACGCTTTAGCATGGCTGTCCAGCTCCTGCTTCGTTTGTCGTCTGGCCCAGTAAACGATGATGGGACTCATCCAGTGCATGCGACACATACCGGCCGTTAGCTCAAAAGGGCGCAATACATCGCTCATTGGATAACGGTTCAGCGCGTCATAACGATACGCACTTTCCGGTTCGCCGGTGGTGATAACGCTCCGCCAGTACTTTCCCGCCAGTTGATTCCCTCCGGGACCGCTGGCAAATCCGCGGCTCAACACGCGGTCCAGCCACTCCTTTAACAGCGCCGGACAGCTATAGGTATACAGCGGATGCTGAAAAACAATCACCTCATGCTCGCGCAGCAGCGCCTGCTCATGCGGAATGTCGATAAAAAAATCAGGATAGTGCGCGTAAAGATCGTGCACGGTAACGTTGCTGAGCTGCATGGCCGGTTTAAGCAGAACCCGGTTCGCGACCGAGTCCTGAGATTCCGGATGGGCATACAGCAGCAACACTTTCGCTGGCTGGGACATCATCCCCCTCCCGGTTTTGTCTTTTGTCTATTTTCGGCGTTTTGGGCTACCATTGCGCCTCGGTGCGGCAAACGGCCCACACATTACATTATCATAATGATAAATTAACATAGTCTGAACATACGGCGCCTTATGATTGTTTTCTCATCGTTACAAATTCGTCGCGGCGTGCGCGTCTTACTGGACAATGCCACGGCCACCATTAATCCAGGGCAGAAAGTTGGTCTGGTGGGCAAAAATGGCTGCGGTAAATCTACCCTGCTGGCATTGCTGAAAAATGAACTCAGCGCCGATGCCGGAGGATTTACCTATCCAGGAAACTGGCAGCTCGCGTGGGTGAATCAGGAAACGCCAGCATTGCCACAGCCCGCGCTGGAGTACGTGATTGACGGCGACCGCGAGTATCGACAGCTGGAAGCGCAGTTGAACGATGCCAACGAACGTAACGATGGACACGCTATTGCCACCGTGCATGGCAAGCTGGATGCCATTGACGCCTGGACCATTCGTTCACGCGCGGCAAGCCTGCTGCATGGCCTCGGCTTCACGAACGAGCAGCTTGAACGTCCGGTTAGCGATTTTTCCGGCGGCTGGCGTATGCGTCTCAACCTGGCCCAGGCGCTGATTTGCCGTTCAGATCTGCTGCTGCTCGATGAACCGACCAACCACCTCGATCTCGACGCGGTGATCTGGCTGGAAAGATGGCTGAAAAGCTATCAGGGCACGCTGATTTTGATCTCCCATGACCGCGACTTCCTCGATCCGGTGGTGGATAAAATTATTCATATCGAACAGCAAACCATGTTCGAGTACACCGGCAACTACAGCGCGTTTGAAATCCAGCGGGCGACCCGCCTCGCACAGCAACAGGCGCTGTACGAAAGTCAGCAGGAACGCGTGGCGCATCTGCAAAGCTATATCGATCGTTTCCGCGCCAAAGCGACCAAAGCGAAACAAGCGCAAAGCCGTATCAAAATGCTGGAACGCATGGAGCTGATTGCCCCTGCGCACGTGGATAATCCGTTCCACTTCAGCTTCCGTGAACCGGAAAGCCTGCCAAACCCGCTGTTAAAGATGGAAAAGGTCAGCGCTGGCTATGGCGATCGCGTCATTCTCGATTCGATCAAACTGAATCTGGTGCCGGGCTCGCGCATCGGGCTGCTCGGTCGTAACGGTGCGGGTAAATCAACCCTGATTAAGCTGCTGGCTGGCGAACTGGCCCCTGTCAGCGGCGAAATTGGTCTGGCGAAAGGCATTAAGCTGGGTTACTTCGCGCAGCATCAGCTGGAGTTTTTACGTGCCGATGAATCGCCAATCCAGCACCTGGCGCGCATGGCGCCGCAGGAACTGGAGCAGAAACTGCGCGACTACCTCGGCGGGTTCGGTTTCCAGGGGGATAAAGTCAGCGAAGAAACTCGTCGTTTCTCCGGGGGTGAAAAGGCGCGTCTGGTGCTGGCGTTAATCGTCTGGCAGCGCCCGAATCTGCTGCTGCTCGATGAACCGACTAACCACCTGGATTTGGATATGCGTCAGGCGCTCACCGAAGCGCTGATCGATTTCGAAGGCGCGCTGGTCGTGGTCTCGCACGACCGTCATCTGATCCGCTCCACCACCGACGATCTCTATCTGGTGCACGACAAGAAAGTCGAACCGTTTGACGGCGATCTGGAGGATTATCAGCAGTGGCTAAGCGATGTGCAGAAGCAGGAAAACCAAAGCGACGAACCGGTAAAAGAGAGCGTGAACAGCGCCCAGGCGCGGAAAGACCAGAAGCGCCGCGAAGCTGAACTACGCACCCTGACGCAGCCGCTGCGCAAAGAGATCACCCGTCTGGAAAAAGAGATGGAGAAACTGCACGCCCAGCTGGCGCAGGCGGAAGAGAAACTTGGCGACAGCGAACTGTATGACCAAAGCCGCAAAGCCGAACTCACGGCCTGTTTGCAGCAGCAGGCCAGCGCAAAATCCGGGCTGGAAGAGTGTGAAATGGCGTGGCTGGATGCACAAGAGCAGCTTGAGCAGATGCTGGGCGGGTGAGGTTTTGCCGGATAGCGACGCTGGCGCGTCTTATCCGGCCTACATAAAGCGTCCGGCAAAAGCACAGCTTAACGTTGCGCCGCCAGGCGCTGGCGGATCTGTTCGAAGTGCTCACGGTTAAACAACTTCCCGTTGAGAAAACGGGTTTTTAGCTCCCCTTCCTGCTCCTGCGCCCAGCTTTGTTCATCATGCAGGCGCAATTCCCCTTGCTCATCACGCGTTACGCGCAGCAGACCACGGGCGGAGCGCTTTAAGCCGTTATCGGTTTTTGGCTCTTTAAAAATCGTCCTACCTTCGCCGTCAACTTCTCCCCACGTTGCCTTCATGGCAAAACCGAAGGTGTCACGCGTGTTGTACTGATAGGTAAAGGAACCGACGCCAAACACCACGTTTGAACTGGCAAATCCTTTCGCTTCCAGACGACGCAGGATCTCATTCGCCCGCTCAAGGGTGATGGAATCGCCATAAATCAGCCCCACATGTGGGTCGAGCACCTTGTAGCCTTTGGCGTTAACCGTGCCGCCAAATATTTCCCACAGCACCTCCACAGAACCTTTCTCCTGTGCCGTACGATCGGCCCGCGTATCCTCATCCGCGCCGGTACCGCACAGGATCTCAACCGGATTGCCGCTGTCCGGGCGGAAAACCACTCGTCCTTCACGCGCCAGAATGATGCTCTTCAGCTCGCGGGTGTACTCCGTCAGGACCTGCCAGTAGTCCCAGGTATCAGAGACAATCGACACAAACCCCTGCGGGTAGATATCGGCAATCAGCCGACGGAAGGTTTCAATCTCATGCTCACGCTCGCCCATGCACATCACGCTGTGCTCGGTAGCCGGAATGCTGGCGCCGATAAAATACGCGTCTCCGTCAGTGTAGTAATCACGGGCGTAGAGAAGCGACGGAATGCTGTCAGTGCCTTTAAAACTCAACAAGTGGCCGCTGCCCGCCTGCATGGTATCCTGCAGGCCGGACATGCCGCGGAAGGAAAAGTCATGGCACTGGAAGTCAAGGTGCGTCATGTCGCTGCAGGTTTTCTCTGCCCAACGTTCGCAGATTTTGCGGTAGTGGTGGGCAATCGTGGCGTTCGTTGATGCTTTCCACAATTCCGCTGACAGCACCGTCTCCAGGTAATTCACCAGCCAGAAAAATTCAGGCTGGGTATTGATGATAGTTAAAACCGGCACAGCCATCGGCACTTTGCTACCTTCATCCAGCGCTTTGATGTGCAGCGGCAGATAGCCCAATTGATGCAGGGCGCGGATATGATCAACCGCTACCGCATCTTTGCCGAGATAGCTGTCCATGACCTGTTTGTATTCGCTGACAACCTCATCTTCCGCACGGGCAAAGAACGCCTCATTAAACAGATCAACCAGAAACCACTGCAGAAAACCTTGCAGGCCAAAAAACACCAGTTTGCCATCCGGCAGCGGTGACGAGAAAAAGCGATCGCTGCGCGGGGTAAAGTTGGAATACACGCGGCTGGTTCCTTGCGGATACTGTACGCGGTGAGAAACTTTGTAGCCGTCGATAGCCAGAATCGGGTTCATTTTCATAATCAGTATCTCCCTCAGGCGCGGTAAATCGCGTCAATGTCGATAAGCTCAAGCTGCGGATGTTCCAGCGTCGGGGCAGCGAAAGAGGTGGTGGTGTAGATAGCATCAATACCGTTCGCAAACAGGTGTTCGACGCCCTTAGAAAAAATACCGTGGGTGACATACAGGCTGACGCTGCGCGCTCCGGCATCACGGAGTACCTGCGCAGAACCAATGAACGTACCGCCAGCGTCACACAGGTCGTCAACAATCAGCAGATCCTTGCCGCGGACATCACCCGTTACCAGCGCGAATCCCGTCAGCTTGCCGCTTGCTACATCCCGTTTCTTACTCAGGATGGCGTACTGCGCAGCACCGGTTGCTCTGGCAACGGCATCAATCTTCTTCAGCGACCCGGCATCGGGGGCGACCAGCATTAGCGCTTTTTGCTGGAACTGGCGTTGCAGGGTCGCGCTGTGCAGCAGGCAAGTCTCTTGCGAAATCGCCACAAAATTATCGATAGCTGCCGCCGCCGCGTCGCTGTGCGGATCGAGCACCTTCACCTTATCGAAGCGCAGCGTATTGAGCTGGCTGGCAAAGACTTTCAGCGCAAAGCTGTCACCCGCCACCATATGGCGGTCCTGACGTGCCCACGGCAACCAGGGAAGTTCGAGATGGCTGACCAGCACATCCGTTTGATGGCGAACCGCCTCCACCAGCTGCGCCAGCAGCATAAAGTCGTTCATGTCGCGCATCGCCGCCGCACGAATGCGCATCAGGCGAGCAAAGGGTGGCAATGCTTCAGTCACCTTCAACCAGACGGCGCCATCAGGAAAAATACCATCGACAACCGCGTATGACTGGTCGTCCAACGTTAATGTCAATTTTACGCTCATCATGCTTCCCCTCTAATTGTGTCCCTTCGACACAATTAATAATGTCCCTAAGACACATATTAAGCAAGCACAAAATGCATTATTTTTAGACTGCGACATAATCAACTGATAAATAATAAGAAAAAACGAACCTTGCCCCCCGGTATTGGGCTGGTACACTTGTGAGCGTTGCAAATCATCGTGAGTACTTTATGACCACCGAAGCCGACTACCTGAATCAATACGATGCCCGCCGCTTTCCCTCACCTCTGGTGACGGTAGATAGCGTGTTGTTTACCCTGCATCAACAGGCGCTGTGCGTATTACTGGTTGAACGTGCAAACCAGCCGCAAAAAGGTCGTTGGGGATTACCAGGTGGCTTCATTGATATCGAACACGATGACTCAACCCGCGCCACGGCGCTGCGCAAGCTCACAGAAAAAACAGGCGTTTTGCCTTCGTGGCTGGAACAGCTGGATACCTTTTCCGGCCCGGATCGCGACCCGCGCGGCTGGAGCCTGACGGTCACCTGGTTTGCGCTTATCGCCTGGGTAGACTGCGAGCCACATATCGCCAGCGTCAGCAATGCCCGTTGGGTACCGGTTGATAAGCTGGCAGAATATTCGCTCGCCTTCGACCATGAGAAAATCATTGCCGCCGCCCTGCACCGCCTGCGGCAAAAAACAATGTATTCATTGCTGCCGGTTTACTGCTTGCCCGAGACGTTTACCCATGGGCAACTACTGGAAGCCACCGAGGTGATCCTCGGCCAGTCTATCCAGCGTAAAAGTCTGATTCGCCGCTTTGAGGCATCAGGTATGTTCGAAGATACCGGAGAGAGTGTGGCGACAGGCACGCGCAAAGCCCGTCTGTGGCGGCGTAAGCCCGATGTCGATATACATCTTTTCTCGCGTAACCTGCTAACTGACTAGCGACAAAATCACATATTGGCTAACCCGCAAACGCTGCGCGCGGTATAGTTATTCTTTCCGATTATTAATTGCTCTGGTGTTATGGTTGAAATCACGTCCACAGAAATGATCCCGCCTACTGATGATTCGCGAGAGTTCCGCCCGATGCGCGGCATCAGTAACCGCCATCTGCAGACGATGCTGCCGCGTTTAATTCGCCGCAAGGTGAAGTTCGACGCCTACTGGCAGCGTCTGGAATTACCTGACGGTGACTTTGTCGATCTGGCATGGAGTGAAGATCCGCAACAGGCGAAGCACAAACCGCGCCTGGTCGTTTTTCATGGTCTGGAAGGCAGTCTGAACAGCCCGTACGCACATGGCCTGATCGAAGCGGCGCAAAAGCGCGGCTGGCTGGGCGTGGTGATGCATTTTCGCGGCTGCAGCGGCGAACCCAATCGTCTGAACCGTATTTATCACTCCGGTGAAACGGAAGATGGCACCTGGTTTTTACATTGGCTGGAGCGCGAGTTCGGTCGTGTGCCAACCGCAGCGGTAGGCTATTCGCTCGGCGGAAACATGCTGGCCTGTCTGCTGGCTAAAGAAGGTAACGACATTCCAATTGATGCGGCGGTTATCGTCTCTGCACCTTTCGTGCTGGAAGCCTGTAGTTACCATATGGACAAGGGATTCTCCCGGGTTTATCAGCGCTACCTGCTAAACCTGTTGAAAGCCAACGCCTCGCGTAAGCTACAGGCCTATCCCGGCTCGCTGCCGGTGAGCCTGGCCCAGTTGAAATCCCTGCGTCGCATTCGTGATTTTGACGATCTGATCACCGCCAAAATCCACGGTTTCGCCGATGCTATAGACTATTACCGTCAGTGTAGCGCCATGCCATTGCTCAATCAGATCGCCAAACCCACGCTGATTATCCATGCCAAGGACGATCCGTTTATGGATCACCACGTGATCCCTGAACCGGAAAACCTGCCCGCACAGGTGGAATATCAGCTGACTGAGCACGGTGGACACGTCGGATTTATTGGCGGCACGGTGCGCCGCCCAGAGATGTGGCTGGAATCCCGAATCCCCGACTGGCTGACAACGTATCTGGAGGTGTCATCATGATTATCCCCTGGCAAGAGATCTCCCCGGACGCGCTGGATAATCTGATTGAAAGCTTTGTCTTGCGCGAAGGTACCGATTATGGTGAACATGAACGTTCGCTCGAACAAAAAGTCGCCGACGTCAAACGCCAACTACAATCAGGTGAAGCCGTGCTGGTGTGGTCCGAACTGCATGAAACGGTCAATATTATGCCGAGGAAGCAGCTTCACGAGTAATCCGTAGCCGCCGGTCGACTTTACACAAAACCAATCTATCCATGGAGTTGTTATGTCTGCCAAACATCCGGTGATTGCGGTAACAGGATCCAGCGGCGCGGGGACCACCACCACCAGCCTCGCGTTTCGTAAAATTTTCGCGCAGCTAAATCTACGCGCCGCCGAGGTGGAAGGTGACAGTTTTCATCGCTATACCCGTCCGGAAATGGACATGGCAATTCGCAAAGCGCGCGATGCCGGGCGGCATATCAGCTACTTCGGTCCCGAAGCCAATGACTTCGGCCTGCTGGAGCAAACCTTTATCGAGTACGGTCACACGGGCAAAGGTCAGTCGCGTAAATATCTGCATACCTACGATGAAGCCGTGCCATGGAATCAGGTTCCGGGGACGTTTACGCCCTGGCAGCCATTGCCTGAACCGACGGACATACTGTTCTATGAAGGGCTACACGGCGGCGTCGTCACGCCACAGCAAAATGTGGCCCGGCATGTCGACCTGTTAGTTGGCGTAGTGCCGATCGTTAACCTGGAATGGATCCAGAAGCTAATCCGCGATACCAGCGAGCGCGGGCACTCGCGTGAGGCGGTGATGGACTCGGTGGTGCGCTCAATGGACGATTACATCAATTACATCACGCCGCAGTTTTCCCGTACGCATATTAACTTCCAGCGCGTCCCCACCGTCGATACTTCGAATCCCTTTGCCGCCAGGAGCATACCGTCACTGGATGAAAGCTTTGTGGTGATTCATTTTCGTAATCTGGAAGGGATCGATTTCCCGTGGCTGCTGGCCATGCTGCAGGGCTCATTCATTTCCCATATCAATACATTGGTCGTGCCTGGCGGCAAAATGGGTCTGGCGATGGAATTGATTATGCTGCCATTGGTGCAGAGGCTGATGGAAGGCAAAAAGATAGAGTGATGTACGGGGTGTGCCCGATGGCGCTACGCTTATCGGGCCTACGAATCGGTATCGTCCTGAAGGCCCGATAAGGCAAAGCCGCCATCCGGCGTCATGTGTTACGCAGCAACCACTTCATAGGAGTGGGTAATGTTCACCGCCTTTTCCAGCATCAGCGCCACGGAGCAATATTTCTCCGCCGAGAGATCGACGGCGCGGGAAACGGACGCCTCTTTCAGATCGTTGCCGGTGACGATGAAATGCAGATTGATGTGGGTAAACAAACGCGGCGCTTCTTCGCGGCGCTCAGAGGTGAGCTTCACTTCGCAGTTGGTCACATCCTGACGACCCTTTTGCAGGATCGACACCACATCGATCGCGCTACAACCGCCTGCCGCCATTAATACCATTTCCATCGGGCTCGGCGCTTTATCACCGGAGTTACCGTCCATCAAAATTTGGTGGCCGGAGGCGGACTCACCGAGGAAGGTTAACCCCTCTACCCACTTTACACGCGCTTGCATATTTCGTAACTCCAATGTTTCAATTTTCCTGACAGATTACGCGTACATAACAATTCTCGCAACGGAAGGCGACCTGCGTCATGCTGAAGCGAGACACCAGGAGACACACGGCGAAAGCTATGCTAAAACAGTCGGGATGCTACAGTAATACATTGACGTACTGCATGTATGCAGAGGACATCACATTACAGGCTGCAGTTTATTTTTGACAGCCCCTTTCCCAGGTAGCGGGAAGCATATTTTTGCAACCCCAGAGGCAGCGTCGTTTTCTGGCTCTGGAGACAGCTTATAACAGAGGATAACCGCGCATGGTGCTTGGCAAACCGCAAACAGACCCGACTCTCGAATGGTTCTTGTCTCATTGCCATATTCATAAGTACCCATCGAAGAGCACGCTGATTCACCAGGGTGAAAAAGCGGAAACGTTGTATTACATCGTTAAAGGCTCAGTGGCAGTGCTGATCAAAGACGAAGAAGGGAAAGAGATGATCCTTTCTTATCTGAATCAGGGCGATTTTATTGGTGAATTAGGCCTCTTCGAAGAAGGCCAGGAACGTAGCGCCTGGGTACGTGCCAAAACCGCATGTGAAGTCGCTGAAATTTCCTACAAAAAATTTCGCCAATTAATCCAGGTCAACCCGGATATTCTGATGCGCCTGTCTTCACAGATGGCTCGTCGCCTGCAGGTCACGTCTGAAAAAGTAGGCAACCTTGCCTTCCTCGACGTTACTGGTCGTATCGCTCAGACTCTGCTGAATCTGGCGAAACAGCCTGACGCGATGACCCACCCGGACGGCATGCAGATTAAAATCACCCGTCAGGAAATCGGCCAGATCGTTGGCTGCTCCCGTGAGACCGTCGGTCGTATTCTGAAGATGCTGGAAGATCAAAACCTGATCTCCGCACACGGTAAGACCATCGTCGTCTACGGCACTCGTTAACCCCATCGAAGTGGCGCATTACCCAGTAATGCGCCACTTTTGTTTACACTGATGTGGCGAAGACTGATATACCACCCAGAGATCAACTACGCACTACGGCAGACGCTGGTGCTATGTTTACCTGTGGCTGTCGGTCTTATCATTGGTCAGCTTCATCTGGGCCTCCTGTTTTCCCTCGTCCCTGCCTGCTGCAACATTGCCGGTCTTGATACCCCGCATAAGCGCTTTTTCAAACGCTTAGCTATTGGCGCGTCGCTGTTTGCCGGATGCAGTCTGATCATGCAGTTGCTGCTGGCAAAAGATATACCGCTACCGCTTATCCTCACCGGCCTGACGCTGATCCTTGGCGTAACCGCCGAGCTTAGTCCTTTGCATGCGCGACTGCTGCCAGCCTCGCTTATCGCGGCGATTTTCACGCTAAGCCTTGCCGGGAACATGCCCGTCTGGGAGCCATTGCTGATCTACGCGCTGGGCACGTTATGGTACGGCCTGTTCAACTGGTTCTGGTTCTGGATGTGGCGTGAACAGCCGTTGCGTGAATCGCTCAGCCTGTTGTACCGCGAATTAGCCGATTACTGTGAGGCCAAGTACAGCCTGCTGACCCAGCATGCCGACCCGGAAAAAGCGCTGCCTCCCCTGCTGGTCCGCCAGCAAAAAGCGGTGGATCTCATCACCCAGTGCTACCAGCAAATGCATATGCTCTCGGCGCATCACAATAACGAATACAAGCGGCTGCTGCGCGCCTTTCAGGAAGCGCTCGATTTGCAGGAGCATATTTCAGTCAGCCTGCATCAGCCGGAAGAGGTGCAAAAGCTGGTCGAGCGGAGCCACGCGGAGCAGGTAATTCGCTGGAACGCACGCACCGTCGCCGCCCGCCTGCGGGTGCTGGCCGATGATATTTTGTACCACCGCCTGCCGACCCGTTTCTCGATGGAAAAACAGATTGGTACGCTGGAGAAAATCGCTAACCAACATCCGGACAATCCGGTGGGCCAATTTTGCTACTGGCACTTCAGCCGGATTGCCCGCGTGCTGCGGACCCAGCGCCCGCTGTACGCCCGTGATTTAATGGCTGACAAACAGCGTCGCTTGCCGTTGCTCCCGGCGCTGAAAAGCTATCTGTCGCTGAAATCCCCGGCGCTGCGCAATGCCGGACGTATCAGCGTGATGCTGAGTATCGCCAGCCTGATGGGCAGCGCCCTGCACCTGCCCAAACCTTACTGGATTTTGATGACGATCCTGTTCGTCACGCAAAATGGCTATGGCGCGACCCGGGTGCGTATTTTACATCGTTCGGTGGGGACGCTCGTCGGTCTGGTGATTGCCGGCGTCACATTGCACTTTCATATTCAGGAAGGTTTCACGCTGGCGGGCATGTTGCTGATAACGCTAGGCAGCTATCTGATCATTCGCAAAAACTACGGCTGGGCTACCGTCGGCTTTACGGTCACGGCGGTATACACCCTGCAACTGCTGACCCTGAACGGGGAACAATTTATCGTACCGCGGTTTGTCGACACGGTGATTGGCTGCTTAATCGCCTTTGGCGGCACGCTCTGGCTGTGGCCGCAGTGGCAGAGCGGGCTGTTGCGTAAGAACGCCCACGATGCGTTAGAAGCTGATCAGGAGGCTATTCGCCTGATCCTCAGCAACGATCCGCAGGCCACGCCGCTGGCGTATCAACGTATGCGGGTCAACCAGGCGCATAACACGCTGTTTAACTCACTGAATCAGGCAATGCAGGAGCCGGGATTCAACTCACATTATCTGGCGGATATGAAGCTGTGGGTCACGCACAGCCAGTTCATCGTCGAACACATCAACGCGATGACCACGCTGGCAAGGGAACATACGATGCTGACGCCGGATTTGGCGCAGCGATATCTGGAATCCTGTGAAATTGCGATCCAGCGCTGTCAGCAGCGGCTGGAGTATGACGGACCGGGCAGTTCGGGCGATGTGAATATTCTTGAGGCGCCTGAAATGCTGTCCCACGGTCCGTTAAGCACCCTGGAGCAACATCTACAGCGGGTACTGGGCCATCTGAATACCATGCACACCATTTCGTCGGTAGCATGGCGTCAGCGACCGCACCACGGGATCTGGCTTAGCCGTCGGCTGCGGGATATGAAAAGTTAAGATTGACTGCCGGATGCGCTACGCTTATCCGGCCTACGAATCACACCCTACCCTGTACGCCGCCATCCGGCAATCAACCAATCAGCCCACCACCTTCGCCACCGCCTGGGCGAAACGCTGCATCCCTTCATCGATATCCGCCTGCTCCACCACCAGCGACGGCGCAAACCGCATCACGTCCGGCCCGGCATTCAGCACCATCACCCCTGCGTGCGCGGCGGCGTAGAGGAAGTCGCGCGCCCGGCCTTTGAACTGCGGCTTCAGCTCGGCGCCAATCAACAATCCCATGCCGCGAATATCACTGAAAACGTCGAACTGCTGATTCATCTTCTGCAAATGCTGGACAAACATCTGACGTTTACCCTGAATACCTTCCAGCACTTCCGGGGTGTTGATGATATCAAACGCGGCATCGGCAACCGCACAGGCCAATGGATTACCGCCGTAAGTGGAGCCGTGCGAACCCACATGGAACGCGGAGGCAATTTCCTGGGTGGTCAGCATGGCGCTCACCGGGAAGCCACCGCCGAGAGCCTTGGCGCTGGTGAGGATATCCGGCGTCACGCCGTAGTGCATATAGGCAAATAAATCGCCGGTACGCCCCATCCCACACTGCACTTCATCAAAGACCAGCAGCGCCTGGTGCTGATCGCAAAGTTCACGCAGACCGTGCAGGAATTCCGGGGTCGCCGCGGTAACGCCGCCCTCACCCTGAATAGGCTCAACCACCACCGCGCAGGTATGATCGTCCATCACCGCTTTGACCGCATGCAGATCGTTAAACGGCACATGGATGATATCCGCCGGTTTTGGTCCAAAGCCGTCGGAATACTTCGGTTGCCCGCCGACGGACACGGTAAACAGCGAACGACCGTGAAACGCATTATGGAAGGCAATGATTTTGGTTTTGAACGGGCTGTGACGCACGCAGGCATAATGACGCGCCAGCTTAAAGGCGGTTTCGTTAGCTTCGGTGCCGGAGTTCATAAACAGCACGCGTTCAGCAAAGGTCGCATCAATGATTTTACGGCCTAAGCGCAACGCCGGTTCGTTGGTGAAAACATTGCTGGTGTGCCACAGGGTTTCGCCCTGGGTTTTTAACGCCTCGACCAGCGCCGGATGGCAATGTCCTAACGCGGTAACTGCAATGCCGCCCGCAAAATCAACATACTCTTTCCCCTGTTGATCCCAGACTCGGCTCCCTTTCCCTTTTACCGGAATAAACTCTGCTGGTGCATAAATCGGCAGAATCACTTCATCGAATGTCGCGCGCGTAATTGCAGTTTGTTCAGTTGCCATGTCATTACCACCCTGTTAAGCAGAAATGCTAGTGAAATTATAATCACAAAATATGAATAAAAAATCACTGAATAGCAACCATAAATCACCGCTTGAGGAAATTATCCAGCAGCTGATGTCCCTGCTCGCTGAGAATACTCTCCGGGTGAAACTGTACGCCTTCCAGATCCCACTCCCGGTGGCGAATGCCCATAATCTCCCGCGTTTCACTCCAGGACGTTACTTCAAAGCAGTCAGGAAGGGTTTCGGGGGCCACCACCAGAGAGTGGTAGCGAGTCACCGTGAGTGGGTTAGAGAGTCCCTGAAAAACGCCCTGCCCGTTATGCGTAACCGGCGAAGTTTTACCGTGCATCACTTTTGCCGCCCGAACCACGGTCGCGCCAAAGGTCTGTGCCATCGCCTGATGACCAAGACATACGCCCAGCAGAGGGATTTTGCCCGCATAATGGCGAATAACATCCAGCGAGATACCGGCATCATCCGGCGTGCAGGGTCCTGGAGAAATCACGATTTTTTGCGGATTCAGCGCGTCGATTTGCGACAGCGTCAGCTCGTCGTTGCGTCTGACGAGGACATCAGCGCCCAGTTCGCAAAAGTATTGGTACAGGTTCCAGGTAAAAGAATCATAGTTATCGATAAGCAGGATCATGGCGGCTCCGGTACATAAGAACCGCGCTATTCTACTCAGTTTCCGGGGCTTCGCTCACCACTTTACGAAATATCGCCCGCAGGGCGGTCAGGTCGCCCATCGCCCCGCTCTGATTCGCCTGATTCCACTCCTCAACCTGAATGTCATCCCAGCTCAGCACATACCCGGCATGAATCGCTAACTGTTCGAAGAAAATACGCTGCGCCAGGCCGCTGCCAATGCGAAACGGATGTAGGACGTTAATTTCGCAATAATAGTGCGCGAGGCGGTCGACGAATTTTTCTTCCGGCAACTCCACCAGCCAGGACTCGTCTTCCAGGTCCTGCATCAGCGCATTGCCTTCTTTCTCAATATAAGCGAAATGGCAAAAGCGAGTATCGCCCTGGTAGATATCGACTTCCCGCAGCTGTCCCGCCCAGTCGAAAATATCCTGGTATAACTGGCGATGAATGGCGCACAGGTGTGGCAGGCCGCGTTTTAAAGGCCCCAGCGCAATCGTCGCGGCGCGCAGCGCCGTTAATTCGTATGCTGCTTGCATCAGGCGCTGGGCCTGATGAATCCCCAGGCGGTTACGCATCACATTCAGACCAGGGTATAAATAAGGGTCGCGTCCATCACCGAACTTATCGCTCATAGTGCCTCCTCAACTCTTCCAGACGCGCCATTGCGTCTTCCGCGCTCAGAGTGACCCGTGGGATATCCACGCCTTCCAGGCGTCGACTTCCCTGGAAATTGGCATTACGCCGTTGCTCCCAGAGCCTGGACTTTTGTTTATCGGTGAGTTTTTTCACGTGACCTCCCTGAATGTAAGCGGCACTTGCCACAAGTATAAGCAGCAATTTCGGGTTACGCAGAGGAGGGGGAGAACGCGGGCAGGAACTACCCGCGCAAAATACGGTTACGGCAGGACTTTAGCAGAAAGGATAACAATCGGTTTTGACGGGACATTCTGGTAAGGCCCCACATCATGGGTCTGCACCTGAGAGATCTTATCCGCGACATCCATACCTTTCACAACTTTACCGAAGACAGAATAGCCAAAGTCGCGCTGGCCGTGATCGAGGAACGCGTTGTCCGCAATGTTAATAAAGAACTGGCTGGTCGCGCTGTCTTTATCGGCGGTGCGCGCCATTGCAATCGTACCGCGGGTGTTACGCAGACCGTTATCGGCTTCGTTCTTGATTGGCGGGTTAGGTTTCTTCTGCTGCATCTGCTCGGTGAAGCCGCCGCCCTGTACCATAAAGCCAGGGATCACACGGTGGAACGTGGTGTTGTTATAGAAACCACTGTTCACATAATCGACAAAGTTTTGCACGGAAACCGGCGCTTTCTGGCTGTTCAGCTCCAGCTCAATGTTACCGGCAGAGGTGGTCAGCAGGACATGTGGGTCACCTTTTGCTGCCAGTGCTGCAGGAGAGAGCGCGGAAAGAGCGAGAACAGCTGCAACAGCCGCCAGAGTCGATTTGAGCATGAGAATTCCTTAACAAGAGCAGAAATGAAGCAAGTGAAGTGATTCTAAAGAGCCTTCAAGGACAAGGCCATCCCTTTACTTAATTTTACGTACCTGAAACAAATGTAACCTCATAACCGAAAGATTCATTGCGATCTAGATCACATAAAAAAATGTAACGAAGCAAGTTATTGCCATTAAATATTTAAATACGTCACTAAAGCGCCTAAAATCTGCCCGCTCACGGCGCAATCAATGCGTCTTACACTTCTATACAGGCCAGTCATGACTAACAGCAATCGCATTAAGCTCACATGGATTAGCTTTCTCTCCTACGCCCTGACAGGCGCGTTGGTAATTGTCACCGGGATGGTGATGGGAAATATCGCAGATTACTTCCATTTGCCCGTTTCCAGTATGAGTAACACCTTCACCTTCCTGAATGCCGGCATCCTGATTTCTATCTTTTTAAATGCCTGGCTGATGGAAATTGTGCCCCTGAAAACCCAGTTGCGCTTTGGTTTTATTCTGATGGTACTGGCGGTCGCCGGACTGATGCTCAGCCATAGCCTGGCTTTGTTCTCCGCAGCGATGTTTGTCCTGGGGCTGGTGAGCGGTATCACCATGTCGATTGGTACGTTCCTGGTCACTCAGATGTATGAAGGCCGCCAGCGTGGTTCCCGCCTGCTGTTTACCGACTCCTTCTTCAGTATGGCTGGCATGATTTTCCCGATGGTGGCTGCCTTCCTGTTAGCACGCAGCATCGAATGGTACTGGGTGTATGCCTGCATCGGCCTGGTCTATGTCGCCATTTTCCTGCTGACTTTCGGCTGCGAATTCCCGGCGCTGGGCAAACATGCGCAGCAGTCAGACGCACCGGTAGTAAAAGAAAAATGGGGCATTGGCGTACTGTTCCTGTCCATTGCGGCTTTGTGTTACATCCTCGGCCAGTTGGGTTTTATCTCCTGGGTACCGGAATACGCCAAAAGCCTGGGCATGAGCCTGAGCGATGCGGGCAAACTGGTTAGCGATTTCTGGATGTCTTACATGGTTGGCATGTGGGCGTTTAGCTTTATTCTGCGCTTCTTCGATTTGCAGCGCATCCTGACCGTACTGGCGGGTCTGGCCACCGTCCTGATGTATCTGTTTATCACCGGTACGCCGGAGCATATGCCGTGGTTCATTCTGACGCTGGGCTTCTTCTCCAGCGCGATTTATACCACCATTATTACCCTTGGTTCTCAGCAGACCAAAGTTGCCTCACCAAAACTGGTTAACTTCATTCTGACCTGCGGCACCATCGGTACCATGCTTACTTTCGTCGTCACCGGCCCGATCGTCGCTCACAGCGGCCCAATGGCAGCACTGCAAACGGCTAACGGCTTGTATGCCGTCGTATTCGTGATGTGCTTTATCCTTGGGTTTGTCACGCGTCATCGCCAGCATAGCGCGCCAGCAACGCATTAATCTCAGTGCCGGGGGCGCTTCCGCTTACCCGGCCTACACATTGCCGGATGGCGTCTGCGCCATCCGGCATATTCTCGCCCCTCTCCTTCCGCTGGCGATGCAGGCCACCTCATACAAAAACCCCTTAATTTGTACGCTATTTATACAAACACGAAAAGTCAGTTAATTCCGTAACTTATAAAAATGCAGTTAAATCAGCGATATACCTCTTAAGGAGTATATAAAGGTGAATTTGATTTGCATCAATAAGTGGGGTAGCTGAATCGTTAAGGTAGGCGGTAATAGAAAAGAAATCGAGGCAAAAATGAGCAAAGTCAGACTCGCTATTATCGGTAATGGTATGGTCGGCCATCGCTTTATTGAGGATCTTCTTGATAAATCCGACGCTGCCAATTTTGATATTACCGTCTTCTGTGAAGAACCCCGCAAAGCGTACGACCGCGTACACCTGTCTTCCTACTTCTCCCACCATACCGCCGAAGAGCTCTCTCTGGTGCGTGAAGGATTCTACGAGAAGCATGGCGTAAAAGTGCTGGTGGGCGAACGCGCTATCACCATCAACCGTCAGGAAAAAGTGATCCACTCCAGCGCCGGGCGTACGGTTTTTTACGACAAGCTGATCATGGCGACGGGCTCCTATCCGTGGATCCCGCCTATCAAAGGCTCGGAAACGCAGGATTGCTTCGTTTATCGTACCATTGAAGACCTCAACGCCATTGAATCCTGCGCCCGTCGAAGCAAGCGCGGCGCGGTGGTCGGCGGCGGACTGCTGGGTCTGGAAGCGGCTGGCGCGCTAAAAAACCTCGGCGTTGAAACCCACGTCATTGAATTTGCCCCGATGCTGATGGCTGAACAGCTGGATCATATGGGTGGGGAGCAGTTACGTCGCAAAATTGAAAGCATGGGCGTGCGCGTGCACACCAGCAAAAACACGAAAGAGATTGTCCAGGAAGGCACCGAAGCGCGAAAAACCATGCGTTTTGCCGACGGTAGCGAACTGGAAGTCGATTTTATCGTCTTCTCGACCGGTATTCGTCCACGCGACAAACTGGCCACCCAGTGCGGCCTGGACGTTGCGCCGCGCGGTGGGATCGTGATTAACGACGCCTGCCAGACTTCTGACCCGGACATCTATGCCATCGGCGAGTGCGCCAGTTGGAACAACCGCGTATATGGTCTGGTCGCTCCGGGCTACAAAATGGCGCAGGTCGCCGTCGACCATATTCTCGAAACCGAAAATGCTTTCGAAGGCGCAGATTTAAGCGCCAAGCTGAAGCTGCTGGGCGTAGACGTGGGCGGGATTGGCGACGCGCATGGCCGCACACCGGGTGCGCGTAGCTATGTCTATCTCGACGAGAGCAAAGAAGTCTACAAACGCCTCATTGTCAGCGAAGATAACAAAACCCTGCTCGGCGCGGTGCTGGTAGGTGACACCAGCGATTACGGCAACCTGCTGCAGCTGGTGCTGAACGCTATCGAACTGCCGGAAAACCCGGACTCATTGATCCTGCCAGCGCACGCGGGCAGCGGCAAGCCGTCGATCGGCGTGGATAAACTGCCGGACAGCGCGCAGATTTGTTCCTGCTTCGACGTCACGAAAGGCATGCTGGTTGCGGCTATCAACAAAGGTTGTCATACCGTTGCGGCGCTGAAAGCGGAAACTAAAGCCGGTACCGGCTGCGGAGGGTGTATTCCGCTGGTCACGCAGGTCCTGAACGCCGAACTGGCGAAACAGGGTATTGAAGTTAACAACAACCTGTGTGAACACTTCCCGTACTCGCGTCAGGAGCTGTTCCATCTTATTCGCGTAGAAGGCATTAAAACTTTCGAAGAGTTACTGGCAAAACACGGTAAAGGCTACGGCTGTGAAGTGTGTAAACCCACCGTCGGTTCCCTGCTGGCCTCCTGCTGGAATGAGTACATCCTTAAGCCGCAGCACACGCCGCTGCAGGACACTAACGACAACTTCCTGGCGAACATCCAGAAAGACGGCACCTACTCCGTAATCCCACGCTCCGCGGGCGGTGAAATCACCCCGGAAGGCCTGGTGGCGGTGGGGCGTATCGCGCGTGAATTCAATCTGTATACCAAGATCACCGGTTCCCAGCGTATTGGTCTGTTCGGCGCGCAAAAAGACGACCTGCCGGAAATCTGGCGTCAGCTGATTGAAGCCGGTTTCGAAACCGGTCACGCGTACGCCAAAGCGCTGCGTATGGCGAAAACCTGCGTCGGCAGCACCTGGTGCCGCTACGGCGTGGGCGATAGCGTCGGCTTCGGTGTGGAGCTGGAAAACCGCTACAAAGGCATTCGTACCCCGCACAAAATGAAGTTTGGCGTCTCCGGCTGCACTCGTGAATGTGCGGAAGCTCAGGGCAAAGACGTCGGCATTATCGCTACGGAAAAAGGCTGGAACCTGTACGTTTGCGGTAACGGCGGGATGAAACCACGTCACGCCGATCTGCTGGCGGCGGATATCGATCGTGAAACGCTGCTCAAGTACCTTGACCGTTTCATGATGTTCTACATCCGCACTGCCGACAAACTGACCCGTACCGCACCGTGGTTAGACAACCTGGAAGGCGGCATCGAGTATCTTAAATCGGTCATCATCGACGACAAGCTGGGCCTGAATCAGCATCTGGAAGAAGAGATGGCCCGTCTGCGTGAAGCGGTAGTCTGCGAGTGGACAGAAACCGTTAACACCCCATCCGCGCAGGTTCGCTTTAAACACTTTATCAACAGCGATAAACGCGATCCGAACGTCCAGGTTGTGCCTGAACGCGAACAACATCGTCCGGCAACGCCTTATGAGCGTATTCCGGTGACTCTGGTGGAGGAAAACGCATGAGCCAGTGGAAAAACATCTGCAAAATCGATGACATTCTGCCTGCAACGGGCGTCTGCGCTCTGTTAGGCGCTGAACAGGTCGCGATTTTCCGCCCGTATCACAGTGACCAGGTGTTTGCGATCAGCAATATCGATCCGTTCTTTGAATCCAGCGTACTTTCTCGCGGATTGATTGCTGAACATCAGGGCGAACTGTGGGTCACCAGCCCGCTGAAAAAACAGCGCTTTCGTTTAAGCGACGGTCTGTGCATGGAAGACGAACAGTTCTCCGTGAAACATTACGAAGCGCGAGTAAAAGACGGCACGGTGCAACTGCGCGGTTAATAAACTTTTGGGAGGCGCAACGCCTCCCCTTTTTTGACGTATTTGTAGGTCTTTTATTGGTAGGCCTGATAAGCGTAGCGCCATCAGGCAATTGCAAAAGCACATTGCCGGATGGCGGCATAAATGCCTTATCCGACCTACGGTTACGATTTCTTTTTATTTTTGTACTTCAAGGATAATCAAATGTTTACTGACACTATCAATAAGTGTGCGGCTAACGCTGCGCGCATCGCACGCCTGTCGGCGAATAACCCGCTCGGCTTCTGGGTCAGTTCGGCAATGGCGGGAGCCTACGTCGGTCTCGGCATCATTCTTATTTTCACTCTCGGTAATCTGCTCGACCCGTCCGTGCGTCCTCTGGTGATGGGGGCAACCTTTGGTATCGCCTTAACGCTGGTCATCATTGCGGGTTCTGAACTGTTTACCGGTCACACCATGTTCCTGACGCTCGGCGTTAAAGCGGGCACCATCAGCCACGGTCAAATGTGGGCAATTTTGCCGCAAACCTGGCTGGGTAACCTGGTCGGTTCCGTGTTTGTCGCCCTGCTTTATAGCTGGGGTGGCGGCAGCTTGTTGCCGGTCGATACCAGCATTGTGCATTCGGTCGCGCTGGCGAAAACGACCGCGCCTGCAACGGTGCTGTTCTTCAAAGGCGCGCTGTGTAACTGGTTGGTTTGTCTGGCAATCTGGATGGCAATTCGTACCGAAGGCGCGGCGAAGTTCCTCGCTATCTGGTGGTGTCTGCTGGCGTTTATTGCTTCCGGCTACGAACACTCCGTTGCCAACATGACGCTGTTTGCCCTCTCCTGGTTCGGCCACCACAGCGAAGCTTATACCCTGTCAGGAATTGGTCATAACCTGCTGTGGGTGACACTCGGTAATACTTTGTCCGGTGTCGTATTCATGGGATTGGGTTATTGGTATGCTACGCCAAAATCGGAGCGTCCGGCTCCGGCAAAAATCAATCAGCCAGAGGCTGCTGCCAATAATTAAGGGGTAATGTCGTGGATCATTTGCCTATATTTTGTCAACTACGTGACCGTGACTGCTTGATCGTCGGCGGTGGTGATGTCGCAGAACGCAAAGCGCGGTTATTGCTGGAAGCGGGCGCCCGTTTAACGGTTAATGCGCTGGCGTTTATTCCACAGTTCACCGTATGGGCAAATGAAGGCATGCTGACGCTGGTCGAGGGATCGTTCGATGAGTCCCTGCTCGATCCTTGCTGGCTGGTTATCGCCGCCACCGATGACGATGCGGTCAACCAAAGCGTCAGCAGCGCCGCAGAATCACGCCGTATTTTCTGCAACGTGGTCGATGCGCCAAAAGCGGCCAGTTTTATCATGCCCTCCATTATCGACCGCTCGCCGCTGATGGTGGCGGTCTCCTCTGGCGGTACCTCGCCGGTGCTGGCCCGTCTGCTGCGTGAAAGGCTCGAATCCATGCTGCCCCAGCATCTGGGCCAGGTCGCACAGTATGCGGGCAAACTGCGTTCCCGGGTGAAGCAGCAGTTTGCCAGTATGGGCGAACGCCGCCGCTTCTGGGAAAAATTGTTCATTAATGACCGGCTGGCGCAGTCGTTGGCAAACAACGATCGGAAAGCCGTCGAGGAAACCACCGAGCAGTTGCTCAGCGAACCGCTGGATCACCGTGGCGAAGTGGTGCTGGTTGGCGCGGGTCCTGGCGATGCCGGGCTGCTGACGCTGAAAGGCCTACAGCAGATCCAGCAAGCCGATGTTGTGGTCTATGACCGTCTGGTTTCCGACGAAATCATGAACCTCGTGCGCCGCGATGCGGACCGGGTGTTCGTCGGTAAACGCGCGGGCTACCACTGCGTACCACAGGAAGAGATCAACCAGATCCTGCTGCGTGAAGCACAACAAGGTAAGCGCGTGGTACGACTGAAAGGGGGCGACCCGTTCATCTTTGGCCGCGGCGGCGAAGAGCTGGAAACGCTTTGCCACGCCGGTATTCCATTCTCCGTTGTGCCTGGCATTACCGCGGCTTCCGGTTGTTCCGCTTATTCTGGCATTCCACTGACCCACCGTGATTACGCGCAAAGTGTTCGTCTGGTTACCGGACACCTGAAAACCGGCGGTGAGCTGGACTGGGAAAACCTGGCGGCAGAGAAACAGACGCTGGTGTTCTATATGGGACTGAATCAGGCGGCCACAATTCAGGAAAAGCTGATCGAATTTGGTATGCAGGCAGACATGCCTGTTGCGCTGGTAGAAAACGGAACCTCCGTAAAACAGCGCGTCGTCAACGGTGTGCTGGCCCAGCTTGGTGAACTGGCACAGCAGGTTGAAAGCCCCGCGCTGATTATTGTCGGTCGCGTGGTTGGACTGCGCGATAAGCTGAACTGGTTTTCGAACCATTAATTGAATGTAAATACATGCCCTGATATTCAGGGCATGTATTTATCATCCTGCAGAAATAAATAATAAACGAAACACGCTGTATGCTCACTTCAGCAAACCAATTATTAATTAAAATATAACCACCCAGTAATACAATTCATTAATTATATAATTTACATAAAGCTTGTTATGTCCTTATCCGGACTACTTAAATTTTATTTTAGTTGATATCTTAACCGTCGAGAAATGGATTTCATCCATTTTAAAATAGATATCTTACAAGGATTTTAACATGCTGAAATTTGCAAAAATCACCATCGTTGCTGGTGTTCTGGCCACGCTGACCGCGTGTACTGGCCATATCGAAAACAAAAAAAATAACTGCAGCTACGATTATTTCCTGCATCCAGCAATTTCAATTTCTAAAATTATTGGTGGCTGCGGTCCGGCTGCCGATCAGTAATAGTAGTTATTGCGCAGATACAAAAAAAACCGGGAATCTCCCGGTTTTTTTAGCAACGTAGAAAACATTACGGTCTGGCGACAAAACCAATTGCTTCATAAACCGCTTTCAGCGTAACGGACGCGCGCGCGCTGGCTTTTTCCGCACCCTCTTTCATCACTTTCTGCAGGAAGGCTTCATCGTTACGGAAACGGTGATAACGTTCCTGAAGCTCGGTCAGCATGCCGGAAACGGCCTCTGCGACTTCACCTTTCAGATGCCCATACATTTTGCCTTCGAAGTGCTGTTCCAGCTCAGGAATACTCCGGCCGGTGACGGCAGAAAGGATATCCAGCAGGTTGGAAACGCCCGCTTTTTCTTTCACGTCGTAACGAACAACAGGCGGCTCTTCGGAGTCGGTCATCGCGCGTTTGATTTTCTTAACCACCGATTTCGGATCTTCCAGCAGGCCGATCACATTGTTGCGGTTGTCATCCGACTTGGACATTTTCTTCGTCGGCTCCAGCAGCGACATCACGCGCGCGCCGGACTTAGGAATGAACGGCTCCGGCACTTTAAAGATATCGCCGTACAAGGCGTTGAAGCGCTGGGCAATATCGCGGCTCAGTTCCAGATGCTGTTTCTGATCTTCGCCAACCGGTACCTGATTGGTTTGATACAGCAGAATGTCTGCCGCCATCAGCACCGGGTAATCAAACAGACCGGCGTTGATGTTCTCTGCATAACGTGCAGATTTATCTTTGAACTGGGTCATGCGGCTCAGTTCGCCGAAGTAGGTGTAACAGTTCAGCGCCCAGCCTAACTGGGCATGTTCCGGTACGTGAGACTGAACGAAAATGGTGCTTTTTTCAGGATCGATACCGCATGCCAGGTACAGCGCCAGCGTATCCAGCGTGGCTTTGCGCAGTTGTTGAGCATCCTGGCGAACGGTGATGGCATGTTGGTCAACGATGCAGTAGATGCAATGGTAGTCATCCTGCATGTTTACCCACTGACGCAGCGCACCCATATAGTTGCCAATGGTCAATTCACCTGAGGGCTGTGCGCCACTAAAAACGATGGGCTTAGTCATTTTTCGATTCCTGATTTTCGCTATGCGGAAGCCCGAGAGCGGGCAGTAGTTCATTAATGCGGTCGTACATGACATCGGGCTCGCTCAATGCGATAGATTCACCGTAGTTGTAGCCATACGTCAGGCCAACTGACGGACAGCCAGCCGCTTTTGCCGCCTGAATATCATTACGAGAATCCCCTACGAAGAGCAATTGCTCAGGCCTGATGCCAAGCTTGCTTGCTACCAGCAGCAGCGGATCCGGATGAGGCTTTTTATTCTGCACGTCGTCACCACCGATGACCACGCTGAAGTATTTGGCGATATCAAGTGCGTCGAGCAATGGCGCGACAAACGGGGTCGGTTTGTTGGTTACCAGACCCAGCGGCAACCCTTTCGCATGCAGCGCGCCCAGCGTGTCGGCAACGCCAGGGAACAAGAATGTCCCCTCTTCGGCGACATCGCCGTAGTATCTGTCGAACAGTTTACGCAAGATACGCACCTGTTCCTCGGCAGGAATATCATCATCAACGGGGGGTTTACCCATCGTTTTACGTAATGTCGCGCGCTCCTGACGAGACCAGGCCAGCGCGCGCTCCATCAATACATCTGCACCGTTACCAATCCAGGTGATGACGCGTTCTTCACCGGCAACCGGTAATTCCAGCGCATACAGCGCCATATCTACCGCGGCGGTTAATCCCGGCGCGCTGTCGACCAGCGTACCGTCGAGGTCAAATGCAACGCCCCGAATATCCTGAAACTTATCCATGACTTACCTTCGCCAGTTCATTGCGCATTTCATCAATGACTTTTTTATAGTCTGGTTGGTCGAAAATAGCGGAACCTGCAACAAACATATCTGCACCTGCCGCGGCGATTTCACCAATGTTGTTCACCTTGACGCCGCCATCCACTTCCAGACGGATATCGTAACCAGATTCATCAATGCGGCGACGCACTTCGCGCAGCTTATCCAACGTTTGCGGAATGAAAGACTGCCCGCCAAAGCCTGGGTTAACGGACATCAGCAGGATCACATCCAGCTTGTCCATAACGTAGTCCAGGTAGCTCAGCGGCGTGGCCGGGTTAAACACCAGGCCCGCTTTACAGCCATGCTCTTTGATCAGTTGCAGGGTACGATCAACGTGCTCGGAGGCTTCCGGGTGAAAGGTAATGATGCTGGCGCCGGCGGCGGCGAAGTCCGGGACAATACGATCGACCGGTTTCACCATCAGGTGAACATCAATCGGGGCGGTGATGCCATACTTACGCAGCGATTTGAGCACCATCGGTCCGATGGTCAGGTTTGGTACGTAGTGATTGTCCATGACGTCAAAGTGCACAACATCAGCACCGGCAGTCAGCGCTCTCGCGGTGTCCTCACCCAGGCGGGCAAAATCAGCCGACAGAATTGAGGGGGCGATCAAATACTGTTTCATCCGCTTCTCCTTGAGAATTATTTCTTCGCAGGCGTTGCGACTCCTGGTTTATACAGTGCCAGCAGTTCGTTCACCTTTTTACGCGTGCCGCCATTGCTGCTAATGCTGCGCCGCACTTTGACCTGAAAATGTTTCGCCGCCCGGTACCATTCACGGGTATCGGGCGTATCATGGTTCGAAATTAACACCGGTATCTGCTTACTGACCAGCTTTTCCGCCATCTCAGCCAGATGCGCCTGCTCTTTCGGGCTAAAGCTGTTGGTATGATACGCGGTAAAATTTGCCGTCGCTGAAAGCGGCGCATAAGGTGGGTCACAATAGACCACAGAGTTGGTATCCGCGCGGTTCATGCACTCTTCATAAGAGAGGCAATGGAACTCCGCATTCTGCGCTTTTTCAGCAAAATGGTACAACTCCGCTTCCGGGAAGTAAGGTTTTTTATAACGCCCAAACGGTACGTTAAACTCACCGCGCAGGTTATAACGACACAGTCCGTTGTAACCGAAGCGGTTCAGATACAGGAACAGCACTGCGCGGCGGAACGGATCCTGACTGGCATTAAACTCTTCCCGGAACTGGTAGTACACCTCAGCCTGATTGGTTTCAGGCATAAACAGCTCGCGCGAAGCCTGCACGTACTCATCGGTACGGGTCTTCACGATGTTATAGAGACTGATGAGGTCGCTGTTGATATCGGCAAGAATATAACGAGAAAAGTCGGTGTTGAGAAACACCGACCCGGCACCCACGAAGGGTTCAATCAGGCATTCACCCTGGGGTAAATGCCGTTTGATATCATCAAGCAGGGGGTATTTTCCCCCTGCCCATTTCAAAAAAGCGCGATTCTTTTTCATGCTGACTAACTAATTACACCTTCTCCGGCTGTGGAGAAAGCTCCGACAGCATCCTGCGCTTTAGTCTTTGTCCCGCAATTGGGCGAAACATCCAACCATTGCAGAACATATCCTATCTTACTTCAAATCGGCCTGAACCTGGTGCAGCGGTTTTGCCCACGGGTTTTTCGCCTGAATATCGGCGGGTAGCGTAGACACTGCACGTTTCGCATCTTCTTTAGACGCATACACGCCCGTTACCAGAACATACCACGGTTGACCGTTGCGCGTCGTCTGATACACCACGTAGTTCTTCAGGTTTTCTTTCTTCGCCCAACCGTTCAGGTTGTCGTAGTTAGAAGAACTGCTGAGCTGCAGCGTGTAATGACTGGACGGCGCAGATTTTAACGCTCCAACATTTCCTGCACTTTTCGTTCCACCAGCAACAGGTGTAGTCGTCGTTGCCGTCGCGGTTGGCGCAGGTGTTGCGGTCTGTGCAGGCGCAGTAGTTGCGGTGGCCTTCGGCTCTGCCGTCGCTTTCGGCGCAGCGGTTACCACAGGCGCTTTGGTTGTGGTCGTCGGCGCAGTTGCGGTTGGTTTTGCCTGAGCAACAGGTTTCGGCTCTGTCGGCGTCGCTTTCACCGTGGTTTGCAGCTTGCTTTTCGGCTCAATAACGACCTGCTTACGTCCCTGGTGCGTGGCAGCAGGACGCTCAGCAGTTTCCGTTTTCGCAGTCTGACGCACAGCATTACCATTACGAATCGGCGCTACGGTCGCAGGTTCGGTCGGCAGCGTAGAGTTGACCACGACGTTGTTAACTTGCTCCTGACCTTGCGGTTGCGTCAGCGCATTGTTCAGATCGCCCTGCACTTCAACACGCTGCTGACCTTCAGCTGCCGCAGGCGTCTGACCCTGAGTCGGGGTAGAGGAAATTGGCGGCAGAGAAACATCCTGCTGGGTATTGCCCGCAGTCTGCTCAGCGCCCGTTGCAGGCGTAGTCGTGCTCGCCTGATCCGTCGCATTGCTGCCAGAAAGATCGATGCTCTTTTCGCCAGAGGCCGTCTGTTCACTGGAAGAAGATGAGGGGGCTTTCAGCGCAGAACCAATACCGATGATCAGCAGCAGCAGCACCAGAACGCCGACACCCATCATCATATACTGACGAGAGGCAGGTTTCCCGGCGGCTTTCTTACGCTTGCGCGGACGGCGTTCTACACGCTCTTCATCCACGTCATCGTCATCAGACTCATACTCTTCTTCGATGTCCCGCTCTTCTTCACGCTCTTTACGCGCGCGCGCAGGACGGCGATCGTCAGCATCCAGCTCAACATCATCAAAATTGATTTGCGGCTCATTATCGCGCTCAGACGATTGACGAGAACGACCAGTACGACGATCGCTGGGATCGGGTTTCAGCTCGTCTTCTGGTTTGAATTCATCCATTTAACACCCCACTCAAAGGTTAATGCTTACGACTTTGCACGTAACCTGAAGCTAAAAGACCTACGTTTCGCAACGTACGTCGGACCTTTCTTGTTGTTACGCCTGCTGGCAATCAGCAATAGCGTTAAGAACCACCTCGTGCGACACTCCGCCGCGCACTTCACTCTTCCCTATCGCCTGCGGAAGCACTAAACGAATCTCTCCCGCTAACACTTTTTTATCTCGCAGCATGTGTGGCAAATAAGCCTCGGTGGACATTTCTCGCGGCCCATTAACCGGTAAACCTGCTCGCTGCAGCAGCGTAATGATGCGCTGCGTATCTGCGGAGGTAAACTGACCCAGACGTTCTGACGTACGGGCAGCCATTACCATACCTGCTGCGACGGCTTCACCATGTAACCAATTGCCATAACCCATTTCAGCTTCGATCGCATGGCCAAACGTGTGTCCCAGATTCAGTAAAGCACGTAAGCCCATTTCGCGCTCGTCTGCTGCGACAACTTCTGCTTTCAGCTCACAACAACGGCGAATACAGTACGCCATTGCCGGACCGTCCAGACGCAGTAACGCATCCAGATTCTCTTCCAGCCAGCTGAAAAACTCACCGTCAAGAATAATGCCGTATTTGATGACTTCCGCCAGGCCCGATGCCAGCTCCCGCGCAGGAAGCGTTTTCAGACAATCGAGATCCACCACCACGGAGGCCGGTTGGTAAAACGCGCCAATCATGTTTTTACCGAGGGGATGGTTTACGGCGGTTTTACCGCCAACGGAGGAGTCGACCTGCGATAACAGGGTTGTCGGGACTTGAATAAAACGAACACCGCGCTGATAGCTGGCTGCCGCAAAACCGGTAAGATCGCCAATCACGCCGCCGCCAAGCGCAACCAGCGTGGTATCACGACCGTGCGGTTTTTGCAGTAACGCGGTGAAAACCGTATCCAGCACCGTCAGGCTTTTATACTGTTCGCCATCGGGAAGGATAACGCTATCCACGTTAACACCCGCCTGTTCAAGTACGCCGCGAACCTTATCGAGATAAAGGGGAGCCAGGGTTTCGTTGGTCACCAACATAACCTGATCGCCCGATTTCAGCGGTAAGAATGAAGCTGGTTCATTGAACAAACCAGCCGCGATGGTGATAGGGTAACTACGTTCCCCGAGAGTGACTGTGATCCTCTCCATTACGCGACATCCACCTTAGTTACTTGTACCCGCAGACGAGTGTGTATTCCGCCAGAATTAGTTGCTTTCCAACATGTGAATAATCTGGTTTGCTACGACTTTTGCGCTCTGATCGTCGGTGCGAATGGTCACGTCGGCAATCTCTTCGTACAGAGGATTGCGTTCGTCAGCCAATGCTTCCAGAACTTCACGAGGCGGTGATTCTACCTGCAGCAGCGGGCGTTTCTTGTCGCGCTGAGTACGCGCAAGTTGTTTTTCAATTGTCGTTTCAAGATAGACCACGACGCCACGCGCGGAGAGACGGTTACGTGTTTCACGTGATTTTACAGAGCCACCGCCAGTTGCCAGCACAATACCCTGTTTTTCCGTCAACTCGTTGATGACTTTTTCTTCGCGATCACGGAAGCCGTCTTCACCTTCTACATCGAAGACCCAGCCCACATCAGCTCCGGTTCGTTTCTCAATCTCTTGATCAGAATCGTAAAATTCCATATTGAGTTGTTGAGCTAACTGCCGCCCAATAGTGCTTTTTCCGGCACCCATAGGCCCAACCAGAAAGATATTGCGTTTCTCTGCCATTTTTTCGGTACTACTAAGACTATTCGTTAATGGTAAACCCGCTTCGCAGACACCCAGCGCAGCAGGACATGAACTGAAACCTCATAAGATATTGCGAGAGTCAGACTGAAAATTATCTCAATACTCAAGCGGGTTTGGCAACTGAATAAATCACCAAACCTCACGCATTTCTGGTCGTGGCAGGCATGCAGCCCTGCAAACATCAGACCTGGCGACATATCGCGCTGTCAAATGACTGCCAAATAAGCCTATGACACACCACCAGAAAGGCAAAGCGTATTCATTGCCGCATAAGTAAAGAGAAGTACCGACACTCAAATCGGTACTCCTTGTATGCTAAATACACCCGCGCGTCAAATCCCTGAAACGTGTTCAGTGCAAAAACAACGGTTTTTCATGCATAAGTTATTCCGTTGACACCAGTCTGGGCGTAATAAAGACCACTAACTCACGCCGCTCATCTTCTTTTCCATCGTGGCGAAAAAGAGAGCCAAGCCAGGGAATGTCGCCTAACAACGGTACGCTGTCAGCCGCTGCTTTATTTTTATGTGAAAAAATCCCGCCCAGCGCGATCGTTTCCCCGCTTTTTACCTCAACCTGAGTTTCAATTTCCTGTTTATCAATAGCCAGAACTTCACCATCAGCTTGCTGTAATACCTGCCCGGGGACATTCTGGCTGATATGCAGTTTCAGCCTGATTCGCCCTTTCTGCAGCACGGTGGGCGTAACCTCCATTCCCAGTACCGCTTCCTTAAACTCAACGGATGTCGCCCCGCTTTCTCCGCTGGAGACCTGATACGGGATCTCGCTGCCCTGCTTAATACTGGCAGGTTGCAGATGAGAAGCCAGTAATCGCGGACTGGCGATGATATCAAGCTGCTGTTTTTGCTCCAGAGCCGACAGCTCCAGCTCCAGTAAACGAGCGTTAATACGGCCAATATTAAATCCCACACGAGATGTGGCAGCGGACACCGAAAGATCGCTGGCGAGCGTCGTGACATTCCCCACAGCCCCCGGTTGTTGTGCGTCAGCCAGCGACCACTTCACGCCCAGCTCGCGCAAGCTTTTTTCATTAATCGTGACGATGTGCGCCGCCAGTTCAACCTGTTCAACGGGCAAATCCATTTGCGCCACCCACTTTTCCAGCGCGTTAAGTACAACGCTATTATCACGCAGCAGTATGCGGTTGGTCCGCTTATCAACCGTCATACTGCCTTTAGCGCTCAGTAGTTTCTCTCCGGCTTTAGCCAACTCGGCGGCATCAGCGTATTGCAAAACGATGCTACGATTCTCCAGCGGCAAACTGGCCTGCATCCGCGCCTGTTCATTTTCCTGGCGGGAGGCATTTTCACTCTGCCATTGCACAGAATGCACATGCAGAATGTTGCCCTCCTGACGCAAAACCAGCCCGGCGCTTTTCACCACCGTCTGCAATGCCTGCTTCCAGGGCACATCGGTGAGATGCAGCGACAGCACACCGTCGACATCCGGCGAAACCACCAGGTTTTTCTTTTCCTGTTCAGCCAGCGCCTGCAAGACCTGCGCCACAGGCACATCATCCACCACCAGCGTTACGCTTCGCGGTTTTCCCGCCAGCATGCTGGGTGCCACGACCATCAGCATCATGGCTACCCATATTATCCTTCGCTTCATTTACCGCTCCCTGTCGTTGCCACTGCCATTGTGCCGGCTCGCAGTTTTTCCCTGTGTCGAGGATTAAGCTTTCAGCCGTTATCTGTGAAATCGTCCAACCGTTTTTCAGGACGTCATTTCGCTCAACCCGCCGCCATTTGTGCTGCCCATCCTGAACGATGCCGATCGCTCTCTCGCCCAGGCTTACCATCCCCTGATAACGCCACGTCGACAGCGCAGCTATTTGACAATGGTCTTCCGGCGGTAAGAAGGGATTACGCATCCCCGTCAGGATCAGCACGCTGACGGACGCCAACAGCCAGCGCTTAACCGTCATTGAGATGTTCCAGCTGTAGCGTTAACAGCAGTTCGGCACCCTCTACGCAAAGAGAAAACCGGCTGACGTTCATCCCCTGTTTCGCCAGTTGGACAAACATCGGCGGGACTGCCTCCCAGGCAGGCTTCAGCGTCATCTCTCCGCCCTTAACGGAGGGTTGCCAGTGAATAAGACGTGCAAGGGGCGTCTGAAACAGCAGCGGGGAGAACGGAGCAAACGTCTCCTCAGGCTCTGCCGACGATGACGCCAGCAGATACAAGTCTCGCCATTGCGTCTGAACGGCGGCACGTTGTTGGTTCAGCGTCTCCTGCTGCATAACCCGCTGCCGTGCGACGGGGTAAAGAGATAGCGCGACTATCATGAGCATCCCTAAAATCCAGCCGCATGCGCACATAAACCGAAAGCGCGGCGACTGCGCCAGCCAGGCATCACAAAGCGTTCTCATGGGTGTCGCTCCGCGTCAGACGATAGTGGAATTGCCAGCGCCCCTGCGTATCCTGCTGCGTTTCTCCGGCGCGATTTAATTCAAACAAGGGCTGCTGGCGTAATTGCGTTTCAAGCGTCTTCAGGGCGGCAAAGTTCAGCGCATTTCCCGTCAGTTCCAGCGTGCCTTGCTGCCAGGTTATTTTTGTCAACCACGCCTGTTCCGGTAGTAATGCCGCCAGCTCTTGCAGAATCTGTTGCCAGCGTTGAGTTTGTTCACGCTGTTGGTTTCGCGCCTGAATCTGTTGCCATTGCTGCTGGCGCTGCTGCAAACGAGGCTTTAGCGACGTAAGCGCCGCTTTCCGCTTATTTTCAGCCTCTACCAGCAATAATGCGGCCCGGTTTTCCATGCTAAAAACGCGGCAGTAGATTAACGTCACGCCAATGCTAAGCAGTAGCGAAGCGCTAAAGAAGACGCCCCAGAAGCGCAAACAGGCATACCGCCGTGCCTGACGCCAGGGCAGAAGATTGATGGTCGCTATCATCAACACGTACCTCCTATGGCCAGCCCCAATGCGATGGCGAAGCGGTGACTTTGCGGTGGAATTGGCGGTTGGCGAACGGGCACGACGCTTAAAGGATCGAAGCCGCCAGCGTCGCATAGCGCAAGGGCTGCGGAGGTAAGAGATAGCGTCGCGGCAAGCTCGTCGATACTGCTAATATCGCCCGTCAGTTTTCTCCCCCATGCCGAGCGGGTCGCCCATAGCCACTGAGCATCATCGCGCCATACCAGACACTGTTGATGTTCTGGCAGGTAAGGAATAAATCGCTGTAAGGCGCTGGCGTCCGGCGTTATCGCTGTAACCTGCACTTTCAGCGTTTGTATCAGCGTCAGAAGCGTTGAAATCTCTTTGCTTTGCGCGGCAGTGACGTTAAACGCCGGGCTCAACGTGTCTTCGCTATAATCAAAAAGCAGCGCATCCGGCGACATATCCAGTTCACGCGCCATCGAACCGGACAACCATGCAGTTTGCTCTGGCTCACGCAGGGACATTGCCGGACGAGGGAACTTTTTTTGTAACGTCCTGTTGGCGGGAAAGGAGAGATGAATATGGTGTCGGCGAGGAAGCTCGCGGCTCCACGGTAGTAGCGCTGCGACAAGCTGTTCAGGCTCGCGAATGTGGCCGTCGACAATCACCTGTGGCGCCAGCGGCACGCGCCACCAGCGCTGTAGAAACCAACCGGTCGCGTCACGAACGACAGCGACTGCCAGCGCCTCATGTTGCTGAATATGCAGACCAATTTTCCAGATATTGAAAGCCATTGCTGATGATCTCCGTATCACCCGTAGCTTTAACGGGTATATCAATGCGTCTGGCTTGCCTTTATACTACCGCGCGTTTGTTTATAAACTGCCCAAATGCCACTAAATGGGAAATCTCCAGTGAAGTTCGTAAAGTATTTATTAATCCTTGCAGTATGTTGCATCCTGCTGGGAGCAGGCTCGATTTATGGCCTCTATCGCTATATTGAGCCGCAATTACCTGACGTCGCGACGCTTAAAGATGTGCGTTTGCAGATCCCGATGCAGGTTTACAGCGCTGACGGCGAGCTGATCGCGCAATATGGCGAGAAACGTCGAATCCCCGTCACGCTGGCTCAGATGCCGCCGGAAATGGTCAAAGCCTTTATCGCCACAGAAGACAGCCGCTTTTATGAGCACCACGGGGTAGACCCGGTGGGGATCTTCCGTGCGGCCAGCGTCGCGTTGTTCTCCGGTCACGCCTCGCAAGGGGCGAGTACCATTACCCAACAGTTGGCGAGAAACTTCTTCCTGAGCCCGGAACGTACGCTGATGCGTAAGATCAAAGAAGTGTTTCTGGCAATCCGCATTGAACAGTTGCTGAGTAAAGATGAGATCCTCGAGCTGTATCTGAACAAGATCTACCTGGGGTATCGCGCCTATGGCGTGGGTGCTGCCGCGCAGGTCTATTTCGGTAAGACGGTTGATCAGCTCAGCTTAAGTGAGATTGCGGTGATTGCCGGTCTGCCAAAAGCGCCGTCAACCTTCAACCCCCTCTATTCGATAGACCGGGCTACCGCGCGACGTAACGTCGTGCTGTCACGTATGTTGAGCGAAAACTACATCACGCAGGCCCAGTACGATCAGGCGCGCGGCGAAGCCATTGACGCCAACTACCATGCCCCGGAAATCGCCTTCTCTGCGCCATATCTGTCTGAAATGGTACGCCAGGAGATGTACAACCGTTACGGCGAGAAAGCCTATGAAGACGGGTATCGCATCACCACCACCATTACGCGCAAAGTACAGCAGGCGGCTCAGCAAGCAGTGCGTAACAACGTGATGGATTACGATATGCGCCACGGCTACCGCGGCCCGTCAAACGTGCTGTGGAAAGTGGGTGAAAGCAGCTGGGACAGCAAGAAAATCACCGATACGCTGAAAGCGTTGCCAACATATGGGCCACTGCTGCCGGCCGTTGTCACCAGCGCCAATCCGCAGGAAGCCATTGCCGCGCTGGCGGATGGCACGTCCGTGTCATTACGGATGGATGGCATGCGCTGGGCGCGTCCTTACCGCTCGGATACCCAGCAAGGTCCGACGCCGCGTAAAGTGACAGATGTGGTACAGACCGGGCAGCAAATCTGGGTACGCCAGGTTGGCGACGCCTGGTGGCTGGCGCAAGTGCCGGACGTCAACTCCGCACTGGTTTCCATCAATCCGCAAAACGGTGCGGTGCTAGCGCTGGTGGGGGGTTTTGACTTTAACCAGAGCAAATTTAACCGTGCAACCCAGGCACTACGCCAGGTGGGGTCCAATATCAAACCATTCCTGTATACCGCCGCGATGGATAAAGGCCTGACGCTGGCGAGTATGCTCAATGACGTGCCGATCTCCCGCTGGGACGCTGGTGCCGGGTCCGACTGGCAGCCTAAGAACTCACCGCCGCAGTACGCTGGTCCTATCCGTTTGCGTCAGGGGTTGGGTCAGTCGAAAAACGTGGTGATGGTACGCGCCATGCGCGCCATGGGCGTGGATTACGCGGCTGAGTATCTGCAACGTTTCGGCTTCCCGGCACAGAACATTGTGCACACCGAATCGCTGGCGCTGGGTTCCGCCTCGTTCACGCCAATGCAGGTTGCCCGCGGCTACGCGGTGATGGCGAACGGCGGCTTCCTGGTCGATCCGTATTTTATCAGTAAGATAGAAAGCGATCAGGGCGGCGTTATCTTCGAAGCGAAGCCAAAAATTGCCTGCCCGGATTGTGATATCCCGGTGATTTATGGCGATACCCAGAAGTCTAACGTTCTGGAAAACACGAACGTCGAGGACGTGGCCGTTTCACAGGAACAGCAAAATGCCGCCGTGCCTATGCCGCAGCTTGAGCAGGCGAATCAGGCGTTGGTCGCGCAGAGTGGAACGCAGGAATACGCCCCCCATGTCATCAACACGCCGCTGGCGTTCCTGATTAAAAGCGCCCTGAACACCAATATCTTTGGCGAACCGGGTTGGATGGGAACCGGCTGGCGCGCGGGCCGCGACCTGAAACGTCACGATATCGGCGGTAAAACGGGAACCACCAACAGCTCAAAAGATGCCTGGTTCTCCGGCTATGGCCCTGGCGTCGTGACCTCGGTTTGGATCGGTTTTGACGACCATCGCCGCGATCTCGGACACACCACCGCCTCTGGCGCGATCAAAGACCAAATATCGGGCTATGAAGGCGGCGCGAAGAGTGCCCAGCCTGCGTGGGATGCTTACATGAAATCCGTGCTGGAAGGTGTGCCCGAGCAGCCGCTGACGCCGCCGCCGGGTATCGTGACGGTCAATATCGATCGTAGCACCGGCCAGTTGGCAAGCGGCGGCAACAGCCGCGAAGAGTATTTCATTGAAGGTACTCAGCCAACGCAGCAGGCGGTACATGAGGTGGGAACGACCATTATCGATAATGGTGAGACGCACGAGTTGTTCTAATCTTTTGCCGGATGGTGACGCCAAGAGCGTCTTGTCCGGCCTACATTTTCGCTGCAATTATTTGATATTGCTGGATGTTGTAGGCCGGATAAAGCATCAGCCGCCATCCGGCAATCGCAATTAAAGTCGCCCCTGCCCTTTCAACCATTCGCGTACGAGGAATAACGCGCTCACGTTACGCGCTTCGTGAAAATCAGGATCTTCCAGCAGATCCATTAAATGCGCCAGCGGCCAGCGCACCTGCGGTAATGGCTCAGGCTCATCCCCCTCCAGCGATTCAGGATACAGGTCCTCTGCCACCACAATGTTCATCTTGCTGGAGAAATAAGATGGCGCCATGCTGAGTTTCTTCAAAAACGTCAGATCCTTTGCGCCAAACCCGACTTCTTCTTTCAGCTCCCGGTTTGCCGCGTCATACACGCTTTCGCCAGGATCGATTAATCCTTTGGAAAAACCCAGTTCGTAGGATTCGGTCCCGACCGCGTATTCGCGGATAAGGATCAGGTGGTCGTCAACAATCGGCACGATCATTACCGCTTCACGCGTGGATGGACGCATACGTTCATAAACGCGACGTACGCCATTGCTGAACTCAAGGTCCACACTTTCGACTTTAAACAGCCGGGATTCGGCGACGGTTTCCACTTTTAAAATCGTGGGTTTCTGTAATGATTTGCTCATTGTGAGATCTTTGCTGTGAAATCTGGGATCATTGTGCGATATACCGCACGGTTTCGGCAACGTGAATTGCCGTTTATTTACATTTATGTAACGTACAAAAGTTAATCCCTATTTCAAATTAAAAGTCAATAGGTTGAAATAACTCCAGGAATTTGCTGATATTCCATTTTTAGTGATTTTGCTATGATTCGCATTTACTGGGCTGCGCTTTAAGATGCTCAAGTTCAACTCCACACTTGCCGATAGCCAACCAAAGAATCACGAATATTGAACAGGGTGCGACTGACCACGCCTGACAGACTAAGTAAGATGGGGAAAGCATGAGCACCATTCTGATTTTTTTAGCTGCTTTGCTGGCCTGCTCGTTGCTTGCAGGATGGCTACTTAGATCAAAATCCAGGCGAAAAAATTTACCCTTGAGCAACGTCTTTTCAGATGCCTCGAAGCGTAAGCTTACGCCTGAAGAACGCAGCGCGGTCGAAAACTATCTCGAAAGCCTTAGCCAAATTCAGCAAGTGCCTGGTCCAACAGGCGCCAGCTCTGCGCCAGTATCGTTAACGCTGAACGCCCAAAGTAATAGCGTTATCGTGCTTACTCATTCGATCACACGTTACGGCATTACCACCGACGATCCTAACAAATGGCGCTACTATCTTGATTCCGTTGAGGTGCATTTGCCGCCTTTCTGGGAACAATACATCAATGATGAAAACAGCGTTGAGCTGATCCACACAAATACGCTACCGCTGGTTATCTCGCTGAACGGTCACACGCTGCAGGAATATATGCAGGAAGCGCGTGGCTATGCGTTACAGCATACCACTTCTACCCAGGCTTCCATTCGCGGTGAAGAAAGCGAACAAATCGAACTGCTGAATATTCGCCAGGAGACCCATGAAGAATATGCGCTCAGCCGCCCTTCCGGGTTACGCGAAGCGTTACTGATTGCCGCTTCATTCCTGCTGTTCTTTTTATGTTTAGTCATCCCGGACACATTTGTTCCATGGGCGGTCGGTGGCGCGGTGCTGTTGCTGGCTGCGGGTCTGTGGGGGCTGTTCGCCCCGCCGTCTAAAACCGCCCTGCGGGAAATTCATTGTCTGCGCGGCACGCCGCGTCGCTGGGGATTGTTTGGCGAGAACGACCAGGAGCAAATTAACAATATCTCTCTGGGTATTATTGACCTGATCTATCCCTCTCACTGGCAGCCTTACATTGCGCAGGATCTCGGCCAGCAAACGGATATCGATATTTATCTCGATCGCCACGTTGTCCGTCAGGGGCGTTTTTTATCCCTGCACGATGAAGTTAAAAATTTCCCGTTGCAGCATTGGCTACGCAACGCCGTTATCGCGGGCGGGTCGTTGCTGGTGCTATTGATGCTGCTGTGTTGGATCCCGCTGGATATGCCGATAAAATTCACGCTGTCCTGGATGAAAGGCGCACAGACCATCGAAGCCACCAGCGTTAAACAGCTTGAGAACGCAGGCGTTCGCGTGGGTGACACGCTGCACCTGAGCGGCACGGGCATGTGTAACATTCATACCCAGGGAAGCTGGAATGCACAACCCGCTACGCCGTTCATGCCTTTTGATTGCACGCAAATTATCTGGAATGACGCGCGCGCGCTACCGCTTCCTGAATCCGATCTGGTGAATAAAGCCACCGCGCTCACGCAGGCCGTAAGCCGCCAACTGCATCCCAAACCGGATGATGATTCCCGCGTCAGCGCGTCGTTACGTTCGGCAATCCAAAAATCCGGCATGGTGTTGCTGGACGATTTTGGTGAAATTGTCCTGAAAACAGCCGATCTGTGCGCAGCCAAAGATGAATGCGTGCGCTTAAAAAATGCGCTGGTTAACCTCGGTAACAGTAAAGACTGGGCCGCTCTGGTGAAACGGGCTAACGCCGGAAAACTGGATGGCGTAAACGTGCTGCTGCGTCCGGTAAGCGCCGAGTCGCTGGATAATCTGGTCAATACCTCTACGGCGCCGTTTATTTCACGCGAGACGGCGCGAGCGGCCCAGGCGCTGAATAGCCCTGCCCCCGGCGGTTTTCTTATTATCAGCGACGAGGGCAGCGATCTGGTCGATCAGCCCTGGCCGTCGACCTCTCTGTATGACTACCCGCCGCAAGAACAGTGGAACGCCTTCCAGCGTCTGGCCCAGATGCTAATGCAAACCCCGTTTCGCGCAGAGGGGATCGTCACCAATATCGCTACCGACGCCAACGGTACCCAGCATATTGGCCTGCACCGAATCCCGGATCGTTCAGGATTATGGCGCTACCTTGGCACCACACTGCTGATGCTCTCCATGCTGGGATGCGCTATCTATAACAGCGTTCAGGCATTCAGACGCTACCAGCGCCACCGTTCGCGCATCGCGGAAATTCAAAGCTATTACGAAAGTTGCCTCAATCCAACGCTGATTGACGACCCGGAAAGCCTGATCCGATAACACGCTCGCGCGGCAGGATATGCTACCCTGTCGCGCATCATGTTTTCTTCTGGGGAGTTTCCATGCATATCAATATTGCCTGGCAGGATGTCGACACCGTGTTGTTAGATATGGACGGCACGCTGCTCGATCTGGCATTCGATAACTATTTCTGGCAAAAACTGGTGCCGGAAACCTACGGCGCGAAGCAGGGCATCTCTCCCCAGGAAGCCCAGGATTATATTCGTCAGCAGTATCATGCCGTGCAGCATACGCTAAACTGGTACTGCCTGGATTACTGGAGCGAGCGCCTGGATCTGGATATTTGCGCCATGACAACGGCACAGGGGCCGCGTGCCGTTTTGCGTGAAGATACCGTACCGTTTCTTGATGCCTTAAAAGCCAGCGGCAAGCGCCGTATTTTGCTCACCAACGCGCATCCGCATAACCTCGCGGTGAAGCTGGAGCATACCGGTCTGGCCTCGCACCTTGATTTATTACTTTCCACCCACACATTTGGTTATCCCAAAGAGGATCAGCGGTTATGGCACGCTGTGGCTGAAGAAACGGGAATGAGTGCAGAGAAGACGCTGTTTATTGACGACAGCGAACCCATTCTCGACGCCGCTGCTCTGTTCGGCATTCGTTACTGCCTCGGCGTAACCAATCCCGACTCAGGCACTGCGGAAAAACAGTACGCACGCCATCCGTCACTGAATGACTACCGCCGACTGATCCCCTCACTGATGTGAAGGAGACGCCATGAAAGAAAAGCCCTCTGCTGAAGTCAGGCTGGATAAATGGCTATGGGCTGCGCGCTTTTATAAAACGCGTGCGCTGGCCCGCGAAATGATTGAAGGCGGTAAGGTGCATTACAACGGGCAGCGCAGTAAGCCGAGCAAGATTGTCGAGCTGAACGCCACCCTCACCCTGCGCCAGGGAAATGACGAGCGAACGGTCATTATCAAGGCCATTACCGAGCAGCGTCGTCCGGCCACAGAAGCCGTTACGCTGTATGAAGAAACCGCGGAAAGCGTGGAAAAACGCGAAAAAATGGCGCTGGCGCGTAAACTTAACGCGTTAACCATGCCGCACCCGGACAGACGACCGGACAAGAAAGAGCGCCGCGACCTGTTACGATTTAAACACGGCGACAGCGAGTGACTGTCACCTGCAAGAGAGATGATTATGCCGCAACATGACCAATTACATCGTTATCTGTTTGAAAACTTTGCCGTGCGCGGCGAGCTGGTAACCGTTTCGGAAACCCTGCAACAGATCCTCGAAAACCATACTTATCCGCAGCCGGTTAAAAACGTGCTGGCTGAACTGCTGGTCGCCACCAGCCTGCTCACCGCCACGCTGAAGTTTGCCGGTGATATCACCGTACAGCTGCAGGGCGATGGTCCACTGACCCTGGCCGTTATTAACGGTAATAACAACCAGCAGATGCGCGGCGTGGCCCGCATGCAGGGCGATATTCCTGAAGGCGCTGACCTGAAAACGCTGGTAGGCAACGGTTACCTGGTCATCACCATTACCCCGGAAGAAGGCGAACGTTATCAGGGCGTGGTCGGTCTGGAAGGCGACACGCTGGCCGCCTGTCTGGAAGATTACTTCATGCGTTCTGAACAGCTGCCGACACGTCTGTTTATCCGCACTGGCGACGTCGATGGCAAACCCGCCGCTGGCGGAATGCTGCTGCAGGTGATGCCAGCGCAAAACGCGCAGGCAGATGATTTCGATCACCTGACCGCCCTGACCGAAACCATCAAAACCGAAGAACTGTTAACGCTGCCAGCCAACGAAGTGCTGTGGCGCTTGTATCACGAAGAAGAGGTCACCCTCTACGATCCGCAGGACGTTGAGTTCAAGTGCACCTGTTCACGCGAACGCTGCGCTGGCGCACTGAAAACGCTGCCGGACGAAGAAGTGGACAGCATTCTGGCGGAAGAAGGCGAGATCGATATGCACTGCGATTACTGCGGGAGCCACTATCTGTTTAACGCCATGGATATTGCCGAGATCCGCAGCAACGCCTCCCCGGCAGACCCGCAGGTACATTAATTACCGTCTTGCCTGATGACGCTTATCTGGCCTACGGAAAACTGTTGTAGGCCGGATAAGGCGTTCGCGCCGCCATCCGGCAAAACGCTATCGGCAACTGACTCACTCATTCTCGTAATCCATTGACAGTCTGGTGCCATCAATGGTGATATCCCGCCAGCTTCTGGGGGCTGAACCCAGTTGATGGTTCGTTACCGCCTGCAGCAGTTTCTCCTTATTGAATCCCTCCGGTAGCTGGGCTGATGCAATCGACGCCCATTTATCCTCCAGCCTGCCGAAGACCAGCCCCTCGCCATCACCAAAGGCATACAGCACCTGCTCAGGCTTACCATCCGCGTTAAGATCCTGATCAACCAGCACGCAGGCATCCTGCTCAACGCAGGAAGAGATACGATAGCTCTGTTCTTTCACAAACGCCCAGAAGGCGTCATCCGGCATCTTACTTCCTGGCGCAATCAACACCTTCAGTGCAAGCTGTTTCGCGGTGAGTTTCTGAATCGAATCGCGCTCACCCTGCAAAATGAAGTTCAGGTCACGCCTGCGCTTGCTGTCTTTGTTGAACGCCTCGTCTTTCTGTAAGGCTTCCAGCGCCGCGTGGCCCGGTTTTCCGCTGCGAGCCAACATATACAGACTGACCTGTTCCGGCTTAATTTTCCCGCTGTAATACAGCCTCATCTGACTGTTGACGCTAATGCGCCAGACATCGAGTACTGGCGACATCAGCAGAATCAGTAGCCCTAATCCCAGCAACGAAACGCCACGGATAACTTTTCCCTGAATCTCAAGCGGATTACGTCCCCGGAGCAAAACGCTGACCAGATAGCCAAACGACCAGACCAGCAGCACCGCGACGACCAGCACGCCATACAAACGCTCAGGCGTCCAACCGTACTGTTGAATCCGCACCCACAGCGCCCAACCGGCAATCAGCATATAGATGGGCGCCACCACCAGGGAGCATTTAATCAGGCAGCGTAACGCGCCAGGATAGGGTAACGCCTCTTTTTGCGGCTCGCGCACGATGGCCATCAACAACAGCAGGAGCAGCGTCAGCGTTGACATCAACCCGGCCGCAGACACGCGCTGCGAGATAGCCTCCAGCCCGGTGAAAGGTAAGGTCAACATAAACATCAGCGCCAACAGCGCGACCAGAGGTAACAGACCGGTGGCAATAAGCGTCAGTAACTTTTGCACCGCCGCAACCAGACGCGACTGTGTGCGGGCTAAAATTACCGCGAAGGCCGTAATCAGACCTAACGCCACATAGACAAACCAGTCGCTTTCAAAGAAAAGCGTGCGGAAGAAGGTAATCCCGACCAGCTTAAACATCTCGCTCCACAGCAGGAGCACCAGCCAGAACAGGCCATTAGAAATAAAGACGATCAGCAAGGTCAACGTATTAAGCCACAGTTGGCTATAAAAATGCGGATAACGCGGCTGCTCGCGCGAAGCATGGAGCTGGTACTGAATCCAGGGCAAGGCCAGCATCGCCATAAGAATCAAGCGCCAGCCGAAAGCAAAAAGCACCTCACCCAGCGCCCACTTGTCGCTCCCCTCAACATGCCACTTCAGCCACGCGCCCATCGCCAGCACAACAACGCAAATCAGCGCCATCCAGTACCACAACGCACGCTGTTTAAAAGAAACGACGGTAAACAGAAGTGCCGAAGAGAGCGCAATAGTGGCAGGCATGCCATAAAACAGCCAGTTGCCATTCTGGGGCACAAGGTACGTCATCAGCAGGTAACACATGCCCCCCTGTATCAGGCCGATAAATATCATACCCCTACGAGTGGTATGTGAAAGTTCAACACTATCCATGGCGTTATCCAGCATGAAGAGAAAGACGCATTATTGCATCAACTTCACAAATTTGAGTATTGACTGACCGTTTTTGGACTATTACGACGGGAAGTGAATCGATATTGTTTATGTATGAGTTACGTTATTTTCTTACGTGAATGCGATTACACTCACAAGATTCCCGCCAAAAACACTCTCTATTAACGTTTTAAGAACATTTTCCACAACAAAAAAGGGTTTCCTGCCATAATATCTGCCTCTTTGTGACAGGAGTCGCAGCGCATTCGGTCGGCCATGATTTTTCCGGATGCGTAAATCTATGAGCCTTGTCGCGGTTAGCAATCCCAAAAAAACCTTACTATTCCAGGTAATACATATTGGCTAAGGAGCAGTGAAATGCGTGTGAACACCAGTTTAACCCCGCAAGATCTCAAGGCTTATGGTATCAATGACGTTCAGGATATCGTTTACAATCCCAGCTACGACCTGTTGTATCAGGAAGAACTTGATCCAAATCTGGAAGGTTATGAGCGTGGCGTGTTAACGGATCTGGGCGCCGTTGCTGTTGATACCGGTATCTTTACCGGGCGTTCGCCGAAGGATAAGTACATTGTCCGCGACGACACCACGCGAGATACGCTGTGGTGGTCCGACAAAGGTAAAGGCAAGAACGACAACAAACCGCTCTCCCCGGAAACCTGGCAACATCTGAAAGGGTTAGTCACCCAGCAGCTCTCTGGCAAACGCCTGTTTATCGTTGACGCGTTTTGCGGCGCTAACGCCGATACCCGTCTTTCCGTGCGCTTTATTACCGAAGTGGCCTGGCAGGCGCATTTTGTCAAAAACATGTTCATCCGCCCAAGCGACGAAGAACTGGTTGATTTTAAACCTGATTTCATCGTGATGAACGGCGCTAAATGCACCAACCCGCAGTGGAAAGAACAGGGGCTGAACTCCGAAAACTTCGTGGCATTCAACCTGACTGAACGCATTCAGTTGATTGGCGGAACCTGGTACGGCGGCGAAATGAAAAAAGGTATGTTCTCCGTCATGAACTACCTCCTGCCGCTGAAGGGCATCGCCTCCATGCACTGCTCGGCAAACGTCGGGGAAAAAGGTGATGTCGCGGTCTTCTTTGGCTTGTCCGGCACCGGTAAAACCACGCTGTCCACCGACCCTAAACGCCGCCTGATTGGCGATGACGAGCACGGCTGGGATGACGATGGCGTGTTTAACTTCGAAGGGGGTTGCTACGCCAAGACCATCAAACTGTCTAAAGAGGCCGAGCCGGAAATCTACAACGCGATCCGTCGTGACGCGCTGCTGGAAAACGTCACCGTGCGCGGAGATGGTTCCATCGATTTCGACGACGGTTCCAAAACCGAGAACACCCGCGTTTCCTACCCGATTTATCACATCGAGAATATCGTTAAGCCGGTGTCAAAAGCGGGTCATGCCACTAAGGTTATCTTCCTGACCGCTGACGCGTTTGGCGTGCTGCCGCCGGTTTCTCGCCTGACCGCCGATCAAACGCAGTACCACTTCCTGTCCGGCTTTACCGCTAAACTGGCCGGTACCGAGCGCGGCGTCACTGAACCTACCCCAACCTTCTCCGCCTGCTTTGGCGCAGCATTTCTGACGCTGCACCCAACGCAATACGCAGAGGTGCTGGTGAAACGTATGCAGGCGGCAGGTGCGCAGGCGTATCTGGTTAACACCGGCTGGAACGGTACCGGCAAGCGTATCTCAATCAAAGATACCCGTGCGATTATCGACGCCATCCTGAACGGTTCACTGGACGACGCAGAAACATTCCGTCTGCCGATGTTTGACCTGGCTATCCCGACCGAGCTGCCGGGCGTGGATACTCGCATTCTCGATCCGCGTAATACCTACGCGTCACCGGAGCAGTGGCAGGAAAAAGCCAACGCACTGGCGAAACTGTTTATCGAGAACTTCGAGAAGTACACCGACACCCCGGCAGGCGAAGCGCTGGTTAGCGCCGGACCGAAGCTGTAAATCAGGTTGCAGGTTGGCGGCGTAAACAGGTCTACGGTCATAACGCTGTAGGCCTGATAAGCTAAGCGCCATCAGGCATCTAAAAAACAACAAGGGAGGCATTTCGCCTCCCTTTCTTATGCGTCTTTCGTCGTGCCCTGCGCTCGAGTGAACGGCACCGGAAGCCAGGCGCGAATCGACAACCCACCCCGCTCGCTGGTGCCAATTTCCAGCATACCGTTATGGTTATCGATAATACGCTGCACAATCGCCAGCCCCAGACCCGTACCGCTGGTACTACGCGCGCTGTCGCCGCGGACAAACGGCTGGAACAGATGTTTACGCTGCTCAGGCTTGATGCCCGGACCATCATCTTCCACCTGGAACCAGGCGCGATGCGTCTCCGTACCGCTACTGACCTTAATCCAGCCGTTGCCGTAGCGGGCGGCGTTAACCACCATATTGGCAACCGCACGTTTGATCGACAGCGGATGCATCTTCACCTGAATGCTGCCCGGCAGCAGCGCAGTCTCAATCTCGCGCTCATAGCCGCTTTCCGCCGCAACTACCTCACCTAATACCGAATTCAGATCCGCCATCTCCATCGGCATCTCCTGACCGGTACGCAGGTAATCGATAAACTGCTCGATAATGGCGTTACACTCTTCGATGTCCTTATTGATGGATTCAGCGAGATAACCGTCTTCCTCGCCCATCATTTCCGTCGCCAGGCGAATTCGCGTCAGTGGAGTACGTAGATCGTGACTCACCCCCGCCATCAGCAGCGTACGGTCATCGGCCAGTTGCTTCACGCCCGCCGCCATATGGTTAAAGGCTCGGGTCACGGAACGCACTTCAGAGGCGCCATACTCACGCAGCGGCGGCGGAATAATGCCTTTCCCCACCTGCAACGCCGCATGTTCAAGATCCACCAGCGGTCGGTTCTGAATACGAATAAACAGCCACGCGCCGCCGATGGCCAGCAGCATGATCGCCAGCGTATAGCGGAACAGCGGCGAGAAATCCCCCTGGTGGATTTCAGTCAGCGGTACGCGTACCCAGATATTGGGCGACAGCCAGGTTTTCAGCCACACGACCGGCGAGCTTTTGTTGACCTCAACGCGAACTTCCGTCGGGCCTCCCAGCTGCTGCGCCATCTGATGGCTTAAGAATTCATAGTGTTGAGCCCAACGCAGTCCCGCCTCTTCAGCGGCCTCGTTGGAATAGAGGGAAATACCCAACTCGCGATAAATTTCCCGGCGAAACGCGGGAGGCACTACCAGCTGTGTACCGTCCTCCAGCTGCAGTTTATCGGTCATCAGCATACGAACTTCGTAGGCCAGGACCTTATTAAACTGCTGGAGGCTCGGCAGGATCGCGAAGTTCAGCACGACCAGGTAAGTCGTCACCAGGCTGGCAAACAGCAAGGTGACGATAAGCAATAATGTGCGGGCAAACGAACTTCGTGGCGAGAAGCGCATTCGCCTCATGCTTTAGAACCGTCCGGAACAAAGACGTAGCCCAGACCCCATACGGTCTGGATATAGCGCGGATGCGCCGGATCTTCTTCCACCATACGGCGCAGACGAGAAATCTGTACGTCAATGGAGCGCTCCATCGCCGAGTATTCACGACCACGGGCCAGGTTCATCAGCTTATCGCGAGACAGCGGCTCACGCGGATGGCTTACCAGCGCTTTCAGTACCGCAAACTCCCCGCTGGTGAGCGGCATCGGCTCGTCTTCGCGGAACATTTCACGCGTACCGAGGTTCAGTTTGAACTTACCAAAGGCAATAACCGCTTCTTCCTGTGAAGGCGCGCCCGGCAGTTCGTTCGCCTGGCGACGCAGTACAGCGCGAATACGCGCCAGCAGTTCACGCGGGTTAAAGGGTTTCGGAATGTAATCGTCAGCGCCGATTTCCAATCCTACGATGCGGTCAACTTCTTCACCCTTCGCGGTCACCATAATGATCGGCATCGGGTTGCTTTGACTGCGCAGGCGACGGCAAATAGACAGGCCGTCTTCACCCGGCAGCATTAAATCCAGTACCATCAGGTGGAAGGACTCACGGGTCAGCAGACGATCCATCTGCTCAGCGTTTGCGACGCTTCGAACCTGGAAGCCCTGCTCGGTCAGATAACGCTCCAGAAGCGCACGCAAGCGCATGTCGTCATCGACCACCAGAATCTTATAGTTCTCTTGCATTGTTATTACTCCCAAAGGTTCGCAACAATTAAGTGTATATTCTTAAGAAAGCTCACGTGAGTCACCAGCGAATTCTGGTATGAATTCCAGGCTAAATTGTTACAAAGCATATTAAACAGCAGCTTAAGTATACAATGTTTCTCGCAATACATTATTTATTCTGTTGATATGCTCACGTAATACTAATTGTGCGCATCATCACAGAGTCGAAGGTAAAACAATAAGATGAAAACGCCCCTGATAACCCGTGAAGGGTATGAAAAACTCAAACAAGAGCTGAATTATCTCTGGCGTGAAGAGCGCCCGGAAGTCACCAAAAAGGTTACCTGGGCCGCAAGTCTGGGTGACCGCAGCGAAAATGCCGACTACCAGTATAATAAAAAGCGCCTGCGCGAGATCGACCGCCGCGTCCGTTATTTGACCAAGTGCATGGAAAATCTGAAAATCGTCGATTACTCCCCGCAGCAGGAAGGCAAAGTCTTCTTTGGCGCGTGGGTCGAGATTGAAAATGACGATGGCGACATCCGCAAATTCCGCATTGTCGGCTACGATGAGATCTTCGGCCGTAAAGATTACATCTCTATCGACTCGCCAATGGCGCGGGCGCTGCTGAAAAAAGAGGTCGGCGATCTCGCGGTAGTCAACACCCCTGGCGGCGAAGCCAGTTGGTATGTGAACGAGATTGAATACGTGAAGTGAGACCGGAACAATCCGAAGCCCCTGTAGATGACTGGCATTTTTGCCAGTCAATCCGTATAACTATCCCCTGATTTTTTTATCCTATAGACGAAGCTATCCATGATGAATGATTCTTTCTGCCGCATTATCGCAGGTGAAATTCAGGCTCGTGCTGAACAGGTAGAAGCTGCCGTTCGCCTGCTTGATGAAGGGAACACCGTGCCGTTTATCGCACGTTATCGTAAGGAAATCACCGGCGGTCTGGACGATACGCAACTGCGTAATCTGGAGACCCGTCTGGGATATCTGCGTGAACTGGAAGACCGCCGTCAGGCAATCCTGAAATCTATCGGCGAGCAAGGCAAACTGACCGACGACCTGGCGAATGCGATCAACGGCACGTTAAGTAAGACCGAACTCGAAGATCTCTATCTGCCGTACAAACCGAAGCGCCGCACCCGTGGGCAAATCGCCATTGAAGCCGGGCTGGAGCCGCTGGCTGAGCTGCTGTGGAACGAACCCTCCCACGATCCGGAAACGGAAGCCGCCAAATACCTCAACGCCGAAAACGGCGTGGCGGACACCAAAGCGGCTCTCGACGGCGCGCGCTACATTCTGATGGAGCGTTTCGCAGAAGACGCTACGCTGCTGGCGAAAGTACGTGATTATCTGTGGAAAAACGCCCATCTGGTCGCTACCGTGGTCAGCGGTAAAGAAGAGGAAGGGGCTAAGTTCCGCGACTACTTCGATCACCATGAACCGATTTCAACCGTACCGTCCCACCGCGCGCTGGCCATGTTCCGCGGGCGTAACGAAGGCGTGTTACAGCTTTCGCTGAATGCCGATCCGCAATTCGATGAGCCGCCGAAAGAGAGCCACGGCGAGCAGATCATCCAGGATCACCTGGGACTGCGCCTGAACAACGCCCCCGCCGACAGCTGGCGTAAAGGCGTTGTCAGTTGGACGTGGCGGATCAAAGTGCTGATGCACCTCGAAACCGAGCTGATGGGTACCGTGCGCGAACGTGCGGAAGATGAAGCCATCAACGTCTTCGCCCGTAACCTGCACGACCTGCTGATGGCCGCCCCAGCCGGACTGCGCGCCACCATGGGTCTCGATCCGGGTCTGCGTACCGGGGTAAAAGTGGCTGTCGTTGACGGTACCGGCAAACTGGTGGCTACCGACACCATTTATCCGCATACCGGGCAGGCCGCTAAAGCCGCCGTTGCCGTTGCGGCGCTGTGTGAAAAATACAACGTCGAGCTGGTGGCGATTGGTAACGGTACGGCTTCTCGCGAAACCGAGCGTTTCTTCCTGGATGTGCAGAAGCAGTTCCCGCAAGTCACCGCGCAGAAAGTGATCGTCAGCGAAGCGGGCGCATCCGTCTATTCCGCTTCCGAGCTGGCGGCGCAGGAGTTCCCGGACCTTGATGTTTCGCTGCGTGGGGCGGTGTCTATCGCCCGTCGTCTGCAGGATCCGCTGGCTGAGCTGGTGAAAATCGATCCCAAATCCATCGGCGTGGGCCAGTATCAACACGACGTCAGCCAGACTCAACTGGCCCGCAAGCTGGACGCGGTGGTCGAAGACTGCGTAAACGCCGTCGGCGTGGATCTGAATACCGCCTCCGTGCCGCTGCTGACCCGCGTGGCGGGCCTGACGCGGATGATGGCGCAAAACATCGTTGCCTGGCGCGATGAGAACGGTCAGTTCCAGAACCGTCAGCAACTGCTCAAAGTCAGCCGCCTGGGGCCAAAAGCGTTTGAACAGTGCGCAGGCTTCCTGCGTATCAACCACGGCGATAACCCGCTGGATGCTTCCACCGTTCACCCGGAAGCGTATCCGATTGTAGAACGCATTCTGGCCGCGACCGAACAATCGCTGCGTGACCTGATGGGCAACAGCAGCGAACTGCGTAATCTGAAAGCGTCCGACTTTACCGACGAACGTTTCGGGGTACCGACCGTCACCGACATCATCAAAGAGCTGGAAAAACCGGGCCGTGACCCGCGTCCTGAATTCAAAACCGCGCAGTTTGCGGATGGCGTAGAAACCATGAACGATCTGCTGCCGGGAATGATTCTGGAAGGCGCTGTTACCAACGTCACCAACTTCGGCGCGTTTGTGGATATCGGCGTACACCAGGACGGTCTGGTGCATATCTCTTCACTGTCAAATAAGTTCGTCGAAGATCCACACACCGTGGTGAAAGCGGGCGACATTGTGAAGGTGAAAGTGCTGGAAGTGGATCTGCCGCGTAAGCGTATCGCGCTGACCATGCGTCTGGATGAGCAGCCTGGTGAAACCAACGCCCGCCGCAGCGGCGGAAATAACGATCGCAATCAGGGCAATCGCCCGGCGCCGAAAGCCGCAAAACCACGCGGCCGTGACGCGCAGCCTGCCGGCAACAGCGCCATGATGGATGCGCTGGCAGCGGCAATGGGTAAAAAACGCTAGTGTGACTTTTGTGCCGGATAGCGGTGTAAACACCTTATCCGGCATATTTACTCTATTTCTCGTTATCCACCACAATATATTTATCACTTCATTAACAGATGAAACCTTAATTAAACATTAAGGATCTGCGTAATTACTGCCGTGAATCATTCATTCCAGATGGAATAAATGTTGAGGCATATCAAAATTGGCGCAAATTATTATCCAATTCCACATTCCGTCACACTTATTCTATTGATGATAGAAACCATTCTCATTATCATTGGTTTGTTGATTATTTACTCTTTCCTTACGTTGGCTAATCACCTGGTCTCATGCCGCCCTATCGCCCCATGAGGTAATCATCCAGTTAGCGAGATATAAGTAGGTCCCTATGCAATTCACTCCTGACAGTGCGTGGAAAATTACCGGTTTTGCCCGTGAAATCAGCCCGGCTTATCGTCAGAAACTGTTGTCACTTGGCATGCTTCCCGGCTCATCCTTCAACGTGGTTCGCGTTGCCCCACTCGGCGATCCTATCCATATTGAAACGCGTCGCGTAAGTCTGGTATTGCGTAAAAAGGATTTAGCGTTATTAGAAGTGGAAGCGGTGTCCTGTTAATACAGTGAGTCTATAAAAATGAAAAAACTAACCATTGGTTTAATTGGTAATCCTAATTCCGGCAAGACAACCTTATTCAACCAGCTCACCGGCGCGCGCCAGCGTGTAGGCAACTGGGCTGGCGTAACCGTTGAACGTAAAGAAGGCCATTTCGCCACGACGGACCATCAGGTCACGCTGGTCGATTTACCCGGCACCTATTCGCTGACGACAATCTCATCGCAGACCTCTCTTGATGAGCAAATTGCCTGCCACTACATTTTAAGCGGCGATGCGGATCTGTTGATCAACGTGGTCGATGCCTCAAACCTTGAGCGCAACCTCTACCTGACGTTGCAGCTGCTTGAGCTGGGTATCCCCTGTATCGTCGCCCTGAACATGCTGGATATTGCTGAAAAACAGCAAATTCGTATTGATATCGATGCCCTCTCCGCCCGCCTTGGCTGTCCGGTGGTTCCGCTGGTCTCCACCCGCGCCCGCGGCATTGAAGCGTTGAAGCTGGCGATCGATCGCTACAAGGAAAATGACACCGTCGAGCTGGTTCATTATGCCCAGCCGCTGCTGCAGGAAGCAGAATCCCTCGCTGACGCGATGGCCAAAGACATGCCGCTAAAACAGCGCCGCTGGCTGGGTCTGCAAATGCTGGAAGGCGATATCTACAGCCGCGCCTACGCCGGTGACGCCGCGCAAAATCTCGATGCCGCCGTTGCGCGTCTGAGCGAGACAATGGACGATCCGGCGCTGCATATCGCCGATGCGCGTTATCAGTGCATCGCCGCTATCTGCGATACCGTCAGTAACACCCTGACGGCGGAGCCGAGCCGTTTCACCACCGCGGTGGATAAAATCGTCCTCAACCGCTTTCTCGGGCTGCCGATTTTCCTGTTCGTGATGTACCTGATGTTCCTGCTGGCTATCAACATCGGCGGCGCGCTGCAGCCGTTGTTTGACGTGGGTTCCGTGGCGCTGTTTATTCATGGTATTCAGTGGATTGGCTATACGCTGCACTTCCCGGACTGGCTGACCATCTTCCTGGCGCAAGGTCTTGGCGGCGGGATTAACACCGTGCTGCCGCTGGTGCCGCAAATCGGCATGATGTACCTGTTCCTCTCCTTCCTTGAAGACTCCGGCTACATGGCGCGCGCTGCGTTTGTGATGGACCGTCTGATGCAGGCGTTGGGACTGCCGGGCAAATCGTTTGTCCCGCTGATTGTCGGTTTTGGCTGCAACGTACCGTCGGTGATGGGCGCACGTACGCTGGATGCCCCGCGTGAGCGTCTGATGACCATCATGATGGCGCCATTTATGTCCTGCGGCGCACGTCTGGCGATTTTCGCCGTCTTTGCCGCGGCTTTCTTTGGTCAGAACGGCGCGCTGGCGGTCTTCTCGCTGTACGTACTGGGTATCATCATGGCGGTATTGACCGGTCTGATGCTCAAACACACCATCATGCGTGGCGAAGCAACGCCGTTCGTCATGGAGCTGCCGGTGTATCATGTGCCGCACATCAAGAGCCTGATCATTCAGACCTGGCAACGTCTGAAAGGCTTCGTACTACGTGCCGGTAAGGTCATCATCATCGTCAGTATTTTCCTCAGCGCGTTTAACAGCTTCTCGCTGAGCGGGAAAATCGTCGACAACATCAACGATTCTGCTCTGGCTTCCGTCAGCCGCGTCATCACACCAGTCTTCAAACCGATCGGCGTACATGAAGATAACTGGCAGGCAACCGTAGGCCTGTTCACCGGTGCGATGGCAAAAGAAGTGGTTGTCGGGACGCTGAACACGCTTTACACCGCAGAAAACATTCAGGAAGAAGAGTTCAATCCGGCAGATTTCCACCTCGGTGATGAGCTGCTCAGCGCAGTGGATGAAACCTGGCAAAGCCTGAAAGACACCTTCAGCCTGAGCGTACTGGCTAACCCTATCGAAGCCAGCAAAGGCGATGGCGAGATGGCGACAGGCGCAATGGGCGTGATGGGCGAGAAATTTGGCGGTGCCGCCGCCGCGTACAGCTACCTGATTTTCGTCCTGCTGTATGTCCCGTGCATTTCAGTGATGGGCGCTATCGCACGTGAATCCAGCCGTGGCTGGATGGGCTTCTCCATTCTTTGGGGCCTGAATATCGCGTACTCGCTGTCTACGCTGTTTTATCAGACCGTCAGCTACAAAGCGCATCCGACTTACAGCCTGGTGTGCATCTTAGCGGTCATCTTGTTTAACATTGTATTGCTGGGTCTGCTGCGCCGTGCCCGCAGCCGGGTGGATCTCTCACTGCTGTCAACCAACAGAACGGCTAGTTCCTGCTGTTCCAGCACCACTGGCGATTGCCATTAAGGCTGAAAACGATGGCATCGCTTATTCAGGTTCGTGATTTACTGGCGCTGCGGGGGCGCATGGAGGCAAAGCAAATCAGCCACACGCTGCATACCCCGCAGCCCATGATTGACGCCATGCTGAATCAGTTAGAACAGATGGGCAAAGCAGTGAGGATTCAGGAAGATGCCGATGGGTGTCTTTCCGGAAGCTGCAAGAGTTGCCCGGAAGGCAAAGCCTGCCTGCGCGAGTGGTGGGCTTTGCGCTAATCAGATGCTCTTTGCCGGATGGCGCTACGCTTATCCGGCCTACAAATGACTGCAAACGTTCAGGCCGGATATGGCGTTTAAGCTTATATCCGGCTTTTTGCGTAATGGGTTCCACAAAGACCTCTTTGTTTTCAGCAAAACAGATCTATCCTTCCGCCTTCTGCGCAGAACTATCAACTCGCGGATGATTACTGTCGATCGGGCAAGTAGAGTTTCGTCATCTTATTTCTCAGGTGACGGATCGCCATGAATACTGACACGACAGCTACGCCGCATGACGCGATTTTCAAAACGTTTTTGAACCACCCTGCGACCGCCCGCGATTTTCTGCAGCTTCATCTACCCGACTCTTTGCGTGCACTTTGCGACCTGAACACGCTGCAACTGGAATCGGGCAGCTTTATTGAAGACGATTTGCGCGCGTACTATTCCGATGTATTGTGGTCGCTGAAAACTCGCGAAGGCGATGGTTACATTTACACCATTATTGAACACCAGAGTACCGCGGATGCTCATATGGCATTTCGCCTCATGCGCTATGCCATCGCCGTAATGCAGCGTCATCTGGACGCAGGCCATAAGAAACTACCGTTGGTGATCCCCATACTTTTTTATCATGGCACCGTCACCCCATATCCATATTCACTCTGCTGGCTGGACGAATTTGACGACCCGGAGTCAGCCAGACCACTTTATGCCGCAGCGTTTCCACTGGTCGATATCACCATTGTGCCCGATGACGAGATCATGCAGCACCGCCGGATGGCGCTGTTGGAGCTCATCCAAAAGCATATTCGTAAACGCGATTTGATGGGGCTGGTAGAAAAACTGTCCATCCTGCTTGTTAAAGGACATGCTAATGACAGCCAGTTGAAAGCCCTGTTTAATTACCTGATACAGGCCGGGGATACCGCTCGTTTTAGCGAATTTATTCACCAGGTTGCCGAACGTTTACCTCAACACAAGGACAAGTTGATGACTATTGCCGAAAGATTACGTCAGGAAGGGCATTTCAAGGGCCTTCAGGAGGGCCATAAAAACGGGTTACAAGAGGGGTTACGAGAGGGCTTGCAACAAGGCAAACGAGAGGAAGCTCTACGCATTGCAACAACCATGCTGGCTGATGGTATAGACCCTCTGACCATCTGCAGAATTACCGGTCTGACCGCTGAGGATCTGGCTACCCACAGCCATTAATCTCAAACCCGGCAAGCGCAACGTTACCGGGCGAGTTGAGCCGTTATAACCGCTGTTTTAACGCCACCAGCGCGGCGCAAAACTCAGCGGGGTGCGAGATAAACGGCGCATGCGCCGCTTTGGCAAACACCAACGACTCGCTTTGCGGCCATAGCGTATCAAGCATCGGGACGACTTTGCGCGGAACCAGACCATCGAGATAACCATACAAACGCAGGAACGGCATATTCACTTCGCACAAAGCCTCGCGCAGATCGACCGTTTTCAGAATCTCCAGCCCGCCGTTGAGCACATCGACGTCCGGCATGGGTAAAGCCAGCACCGTTTTCTTCAACGCTCGCACATCCTGACGCGCGGTTTCCGTGCCCATCGTTTGCAAGGCCAGAAAACGCTCAACCGTCCGCTGGAAATCTTCACTCAGCTGCTGCTGGAAACCGGCCAGTACTTCCGGCTTAATGCCCGGCCACTCGTCGCGCGCGCTAAAGCAAGGTGAGGATGCCACGGTAACCAGCGCCTGAACACGCTCAGGATGCGTTAACGCCACCTGACTTGCGACCAACCCCCCCAGACTCCAGCCGAGCCAGATGGCTTTCTCCGGCGCCTGTTTTAATACCCGCCCGGCCATCTCTTCCAGCGACATTGCGCCGAACCCCTGGCTGCGACCAAATCCCGGCAAGTCGACAAGATGCAGCGTGAAATGCGAGCTCAGTTCCTCGCTTATGCAATGCCATACTTCCGCATTCAGTCCCCATCCGTGCAGCAGCACAAGATGGCAATTTCCCGAACCCTGGGTCTGCCACCAGATGTCATTCATCAGTTATTGTTCTCTTTTAGCCTGAAAGGATGCATCTATGCTAACAGTACCGGGATTGTGCTGGCTATGCCGAATGCCGCTGACGTTGGGGCACTGGGGGATCTGTTCGGTGTGCACGCGGGCGACGCGCCAACATCTCAGCCTGTGTCCCCAATGCGGACTCCCTGCCGCACATCCTTCGCTTTCCTGCGGGCGCTGCCTGCAAAAACCCCCGCCGTGGCAGCGTCTGATCGCCGTCAGCGACTATGTTCCTCCGCTGAGCGGGCTTATCCACCAGTTTAAGTTTTCACGCCGCAGCGAAATGGCCAATGCGCTGGCGCGCCTGCTGTTACTGGAGGTAATAGAAGCTCGTCGCACCAGCGGATTCCCACTACCGGACAGGCTCATCAGCGTCCCGCTCTGGCAACGCCGACACTGGCGCAGAGGGTTTAATCAGAGCGATTTACTCTGCCGCCCTTTGGCGGGCTGGCTTGGCTGCGACTGGAACAACCGGGCCATCACGCGGGTTCGGGCCACCGCCACACAGCACCATCTCAGCGCCAGATTACGCAAACGTAACCTGAAAAATGCTTTTCGCCTTGAATTGCCGGTGCAGGGACTCCATATGGTTATTGTGGATGATGTCGTCACTACCGGAAGTACCGTCGCGGAAATCGCGCAGCTGCTTTTACGCAACGGCGCGGCGACTGTCCAGGTATGGTGCCTGTGTCGAACCTTGTAGAGCCTCGATGATGGGCGTATTATAACCAAGTAAAATAGTCAACTATTAGGCCATTACTATGATCCATATTTCCGATGCTGCACAAGCGCACTTTGCCAAACTGCTGGCAAATCAGGAAGAAGGGACACAAATTCGCGTATTTGTGATTAATCCCGGCACGCCTAACGCTGAATGCGGCGTTTCTTATTGCCCGCCAGACGCCGTGGAAGCAACCGACACCGCCATTAAATTTGACCTGCTGACCGCATATGTTGATGAACTGAGCGCACCGTATCTGGAAGATGCAGAAATCGATTTCGTTACCGACCAGCTAGGCTCCCAGCTGACGCTGAAAGCGCCAAACGCCAAAATGCGTAAAGTTGCCGACGATGCGCCGCTGATGGAACGCGTAGAGTACATGCTGCAATCGCAGATCAACCCACAGCTGGCTGGTCACGGTGGTCGCGTCTCTCTGATGGAAATCACCGATGAAGGCTTCGCCATTCTGCAATTTGGCGGCGGCTGTAACGGCTGTTCAATGGTGGATGTGACGCTGAAAGAAGGTATCGAGAAGCAGCTGCTGGCTGAATTCCCTGAGCTGAAAGGCGTTCGCGATTTAACCGAACACCAGCGCGGCGAGCACTCTTACTACTAAGCCCCAGGCTGTAGAGTTTCCGTAGGCCCGATAAGACGCATCCGCGTCGCTATCGGGCATTGCTGCTAAATGGCAGCGTAACGGCCTGCACCTCTACATTTCTCTGCATGTCCCCTGTAACAACTCCGCTATAATTTGACCCGCCTCTCATAATTTAAATTTTGCCTGCCCAAGTGATTTTCAAGCGCCGTATGTTACCCGTATCATTCGTATCAGCACCTAACACCCCCATAATAGCCAGCTAAACTAATTAGTTTTGACGGTAATCAGCATTGGTGCTGTGAATACTCGGTTCCCGGTCGGGACAATCGGAATTTGTCATCTAAACACTGACGTTACCCATAACAAAGTAAAGGCCAGGTAAATCATGCCATTAGTCATCGTTGCTATCGGTGTAATCTTGTTACTTCTCCTGATGATCCGTTTCAAAATGAACGGCTTCATCGCTCTCGTCCTGGTGGCGCTTGCTGTCGGATTGATGCAAGGGATGCCGCTGGATAAAGTCATCGGTTCTATTAAAGCCGGCGTCGGCGGAACCCTTGGCAGCCTCGCCCTGATTATGGGTTTTGGCGCCATGCTGGGCAAAATGCTGGCAGACTGCGGCGGCGCGCAGCGCATTGCCACCACGCTGATTGCTAAATTCGGTAAAAAACACATTCAGTGGGCGGTGGTATTAACCGGTTTCACCGTCGGTTTTGCCCTGTTCTACGAAGTCGGTTTCGTACTGATGCTGCCGCTGGTGTTCACGATTGCCGCTGCGGCAAATATCCCGCTGCTGTACGTTGGGGTGCCGATGGCTGCTGCGCTGTCCGTCACGCACGGCTTCCTGCCGCCGCACCCGGGTCCGACCGCTATCGCTACCATTTTCCATGCAGATATGGGCAAAACCCTGCTGTTTGGTACCATTCTGGCTATCCCGACCGTTATTCTCGCCGGTCCGGTGTACGCTCGCTTCCTGAAAGGTATTGATAAGCCCATCCCGGAAGGTCTGTACAGCGCGAAAACCTTCACCGAAGAAGAGATGCCTGGCTTTGGCGTCAGCGTCTGGACCTCTCTGGTTCCGGTTATCCTGATGGCAATGCGCGCCGTAGCGGAGATGATTCTGCCAAAAGGTCATGCTTTCCTGACGGTTGCAGAATTCCTCGGCGACCCGGTCATGGCGACGCTTATCGCGGTGCTGATTGCGATGTTCACGTTTGGTCTGAACCGTGGACGCTCGATGGATCAGATTAACGACACGCTGGTGTCCTCAATCAAAATCATCGCGATGATGCTGTTGATCATCGGTGGCGGCGGTGCTTTCAAGCAGGTTCTGGTTGATAGCGGCGTGGACAAATACATCGCCTCCATGATGCACGGCTCTAACGTTTCTCCGCTGCTGATGGCATGGTCTATCGCTGCGGTACTGCGTATCGCGCTGGGTTCCGCAACCGTTGCAGCTATCACCGCAGGTGGGATCGTGGCACCGCTGATTGCGACAACTGGCGTAAGCCCTGAGCTGATGGTTATCGCAGTCGGTTCCGGTTCCGTGATTTTCTCCCACGTGAACGATCCTGGCTTCTGGCTGTTCAAGGAATACTTCAACCTGACCATCGGTGAAACCATCAAGTCATGGTCAATGCTGGAAACCATTATCTCCGTTTGCGGTCTGGTGGGTTGTCTGCTGCTGGGTATGGTGGTCTGATCGAGACAGCTTGTAGGCCGGATAAGGCAAAGCCGCCATCCGGCAATGTGCGCCAGAATTGCCTGATGGCGCTGCGCTTATCAGGCCTACGTGCTACCGCAGTCATTGTAGGCCGGATAAGACGCATTCTGCGTCGCCATCCGGCAAAATAACACTACTTCTTCTTCGCCGCCGCTTTTCGGCGCTTATCCAAATCCTTAATCAGCTTGTTCACGCCGTCATCGGCAAACATTTGTTCCAGCGTGGCGATGAGCTTACGCCGCCAGTTTTTATACTGGTCGCTGGTGCCCGGAATGTTGACCGGATCCGCCATACCCAGCCAGTCCTCAGGTTGCAGCCCCAGCAGCGCACTGTTGCTGTCAGCGATGTAGCGCTGCATGCCGCGATTAAGAATTGGCGTCATCGACATCAGCGATGCCTTGTGACCGGCACGTTTTGGCAGACAGCCGTATTTATGCAGCGCGTCCAGCAGCCCTTGTTTCGCCAACTCCCGGTCCTGATACAACCCTCGCAGCACAACCTCATCCGGGTACAGACCCAGCGCTTTACCCAGCGTCAGATCGCCGCTATCCCAATAACCTTTAAGCGTAGGAAGGTCATGCGTCGCCGCGACTGCCATTGATTGTTCCGGGTACGCTTTCGGCGCACGGAAGTTTTTCTCATGGTCATTCTCAAAATAAAGCACTTTGTAGGAATAGACGCCGCTGTCACGCAATTTGCTGACGATCTCCACCGGTACAGTGCCCAGATCTTCACCAATTACCATGCAGTGATGACGTTTACTTTCCAGCGCCAGAATAGAAAGCAGGTCGTCGACCGGATAATGCACGTAGGCGCCGTGATCGGCCGTTTCACCGTAGGGGATCCACCACAGGCGCAGCATCGACATCACGTGGTCGATACGCAACGCGCCGCAGTTCTGCATATTGGCGCGCAGCAGTTCAATAAACGGTTCGTAGGCGCGGGCCGTGATGACGTGCGGATCCATCGGCGGCAGCCCCCAGTTTTGACCCAGCGGCCCGAGAATATCCGGCGGCGCGCCAACCGAGGCTTTCAGGCAGTACAGCTCCCGGTCGCACCAGGTTTCCGCTCCCCCCTCTGCCACACCAACCGCCAGGTCGCGGTACAGCCCGATGGGCATCGCAAAACCCTGACTCGTTTCCCAGCAGTCGGCGAACTGGGTATACGCCAGCCACTGCAGCCACAGGTAGAAATCGACTTCGTCACAGTGCTCTACGCAGAACTGTTTCACCTCCGGTGAATCCACCGACTGGAAAGCCTCCGGCCACACCGGCCAGCCCCAGCGCAAGGCGTCTTCTTTCACCTGATGCGCATGCAGCGCGTCAAAGGCCGCCTGCCAGTACAGGCTATCTCCTTCCTGAGCCACAAACTGGCGAAATGCCGCCATCTGCTCATCATCGCGCACAGAGAAGCTTTTCCACGCCATACGTAGCGCGGTCATTTTCAGCGTGGTTACGGCGGTGTAATCCACCCACTCGGCATCCCGCGCTTTTTGCAGCGCTTGCTGCGTCGCAGGCTTCTGCCACCAGCGTTGCGCCTCTTTGCTCAAACGGAAATCATCCACCGCGTTCACGTCGATATAAATGACGTTCAGCCAGCGGCGCGAAGAGGGACTGTACGGGCTGGCGCTCTCCGGGTTTGCCGGATACAGCGCATGAATCGGATTCAGACCGATAAACGCGCCGCCGCGCTGCGCTACATCCGCCAGCATAGCGCGGAGATCGCCAAAGTCGCCAATCCCCCAGTTTTTCTCTGAACGCAGGGTGTAGAGCTGAACGCATGCGCCCCACAGCTTCTGCCCGGTCAACAATGCCTGCGGCTCATAGCAGCGTTTCGGCGCCACGATGATGCGGCAATGCGTGCGCAACTCCCCCTGAGTCAGGGTAAGCGTGTGATACCCCTCCGGCAGCTTCGCCGGAAGGTTGAAAGATTTACCGCCGACGGCATGCCCTTTGTGCTGCGCGCCCTCTTCGGTGGTCAGCAGCCAGTTAAACTCTCCGCTCCCCTCAACCGCCAGCGGCATTTTCTTACCAGCGGTATAAACCATGACGTTCGGCACCGGGGTCACCGCCACCTTCGTGGCGGCGGTGGTGCGATGCATGGCGTCAAGCAAACGCCGCTTGGTTTCGACGCCAATAGATTGCGGTTTACCGTGGGCATTAATGTAATTAGGGCTGATCCCCGCCGCCAGCGCGGCATTATCCAGACGTTTGCTTTCCATCGCGATTCCTTAACGTTTCGCCTGCCAGATACGCGCCTGATAGTCACGGATGGAGCGATCCGAGCTGAACATGCCACAGCGGGCAGTATTCAGAATCGCCGCCCGGGTCCAGGCTTCCTGGTCACGGTACAACACGTCAACCTGCTTCTGCGCTTCAACGTAGGCCGCAAAGTCCGCCATCACCAGATACGGGTCACCGCCCTGCTTGCCGATACTGTGCAGCATCTGGTCAAAGGCATGTTTGTCGCCGTCGCTGAATTTGCCGCTTTCCAGCTCTTTCAGAACAGCATCCAGCACTTTGTCTTTTTTACGCCATTTCACCGGGTCATAGCCTTTCGCTTTCAGGGCTTTCACCTCTTCCACGGTATGACCAAAGATAAAGATATTCTCGTCGCCCACCTTCTCGGCGATTTCGACGTTGGCGCCATCCAGCGTACCGACGGTTAACGCGCCGTTCAGCGCCAGCTTCATGTTACCGGTGCCGGAAGCCTCTTTGCCCGCGGTTGAGATCTGCTCGGAGACATCCGCCGCCGGGATCAGCATTTCCGCCGCCGAGACGCAATAATCCGGCAGGAAGACGACTTTCAGCTTGTCGCCGATTTTCGGGTCGTTATTGATGGTTTCCGCCACCTTGTTGATAGCGAAGATAATATTTTTCGCCAGGTAGTAACCCGGAGCCGCTTTCGCGCCAAACAGGAAGACGCGCGGCACGCGATCCGCCTGCGGGTTTTCACGGATTTCTTTGTACAACGCCAGGATATGCAGCAAGTTCAGGTGCTGACGCTTGTACTCATGCAGACGTTTGATCTGAATATCAAAGATGGCCTGCGGGTTGATCTCAATACCTGTCCGCACCTTCACAAACTCCGCCAGGCGCTGTTTGTTCGCCAGCTTAATGTCACGATACTGCTGCCGGAACTTCGCGTCGTCGGCGTATTTTTCGAGGTTAATCAACTGGTCGAGGTCGTTGGCCCACTCTTTTTTCAGCGATTTATCCAGCAGTGCGGCAAGCGCCGGGTTGCACTGTTTGATCCAGCGACGCGGGGTAATCCCGTTGGTGACGTTATGGAATTTGTTCGGCCATAGCTGGTGGTATTCCGGGAACAGATCTTTCACCACCAGATCGGAGTGCAGCGCCGCCACGCCGTTAACGGCAAAGCCGCTGACCACGCACATATTAGCCATACGCACCTGTTTGTTATGCACTACCGCCAGTTTTGCCCACACTTCAGCATCACCCGGCCAGGTTTTATCGACCAGTTTCTTAAAGCGGTCGTTAATCTCTTTGATGATTTGCATATGGCGCGGCAGAAGCGCTTTCACCAGCTTCTCATCCCAGCACTCCAACGCTTCCGGCATCAATGTGTGGTTGGTATACGCAAAAGTCTTGCTGGTAATGGCCCACGCATCGTCCCAGCTCATCTGGTGCTCATCAATCAGCACACGCAGCAGTTCAGGGATCGCGATGGTCGGGTGAGTATCGTTAAGCTGAATGACTTCGAAATCGGCCAGCTCATGCAGTTTACGCCCTGCCAGATGATGGCGGCGCAGAATGTCGGCTATGGAGCAGGCGCACTGGAAGTACTGCTGCATCAGGCGCAGCTTTTTACCCGCGGTGTGGTTGTCGTTCGGGTACAGCACTTTGGTCAGTTTTTCGGCGTCGATACCCTGCTGCTCAGCGCGCAGGAAATCGCCGTCATTAAATTTGGTCAGGTTAAACGGATGCGCATGGCTGGCCTGCCACAAACGCAGCGGCTGCGCCACGCCGTTACGGTAGCCGAGAACCGGCAGATCCCAGGCCTGGCCGGTGATGGTAAACCCTGGTTCCCAGTGGCCTTCTTTGCTGACTTTACCGCCAATGCCGACCTGCACGTCCAGCGCCTCGTTGTGACGAAACCACGGGTAGCTGCCGCGATGCCAGTCGTCCGGTGCCTCCATCTGCTGGCCGTCGGCAAAAGACTGGCGGAACAGACCGTACTGATAGTTAAGACCATAGCCCGTCGCCGACTGGCCGACCGTCGCCATCGAATCCAGGAAGCAGGCAGCCAGGCGCCCCAACCCACCGTTACCCAACGCCGGATCGATCTCCTCCTCCAACAGGTCGGTCAGGTTGACGTCGTGCGCTTTCAGCGCATCGCTCACCGCCTGATACCAGCCGAGGTTGAGTAAGTTGTTGCCGGTCAGACGACCAATCAAAAACTCCATAGAGATGTAATTAACATGACGCTGATTTTTTGCCGGTTTCGCCGCAGGCTGGGCGCTGAGTAACTCAGCCAACGCCCCACTCACTGCCTGCCACCACTGGCGCGACGTCATTTCGTGAGCCGACAGTAAACCGAAACGCTGCCACTGACGCGTCAGGGCAGCCTGAAATTGATCTTTGTTGAAGGTTGGCTGTGACATAGGGATTCCAGGTCCTTAGGTAATAAAACAACGTTATCGCTAGTTTGCCAGGCTCGTTGTTGACCTTCCTCATTCTGGCACGGATTAGGGAGGGAGGAGGAGCGGGGATGAGCATAAAAGTGTGATCGTCGCCACTTAAAGAAGAGCGTCGTTGCCGGTAAATACGCAGGTTCCCCGCATATCCTCCCTGAAAGGCGTCAAGGTTTTCGCATTAACCTAAAGAGATTAGCCAGGCAATATCAAACAGTAAGATGATATTTAGAAAAAATATGTAAACAGGGAAATAGTTTCCCACCTGAAATACGCATTCTGATTGAGATATTTCACATGAAAGTTTTAAGACGAGCACAAATCCCAACATCTTTTTATTAAATGTTACGGTAACCCCATTAAAAAGAGGAATCTTTCCGCTGGGTGAAAATAACGCTGGATCCAGTCACCACGCCTGTTGCAGCTCTTTAAAGAAATTATTGCAATAGATGTATGAATTTGTGACATAGTGCAAATTCATACACACAAAAAGCCCGCTGAGCTTGCATAAAATACCAATCTGGCCGACCTTATACCTATTAATTACGAAGCGCAAAAAAAATCATTTTTTCCCCATGTTCACACAGTGAAGTGACTAACTTATGTTGATTCCGTCTAAATTAAGTCGTCCGGTTCGTCTCGACCATACGGTGGTTCGTGAGCGCCTGTTGGCTAAACTTTCCGGCGCGAACAATTTCAGGCTCGCCCTGATAACAAGTCCTGCTGGTTATGGAAAAACAACGCTTGTTTCACAATGGGCGGCGGGGAAGAACGAGTTAGGCTGGTACTCCCTGGATGAAGGCGATAATCAGCAGGAGCGCTTTGCCAGCTACCTGATTGCCGCGATCCAGCAGGCGACCGGCGGGCACTGCACGACCAGCGAAGCGCTAGTGCAAAAACGCCAGTATGCCAGCCTGACGTCACTGTTTGCGCAGCTATTTATTGAACTGGCCGAATGGCATCGTCCGCTCTACCTGGTGGTGGATGATTATCACCTGATCTCCAATCCGGCCATTCACGAAGCAATGCGCTTTTTCCTGCGTCACCAGCCTGAAAATCTCACGCTGGTGGTGCTGTCGCGTAATCTGCCGCAGTTGGGCATTGCCAACCTGCGCGTGCGCGATCAACTGCTGGAAATCGGCAGCCAACAGCTGGCCTTTAACCACCAGGAAGCGAAACAATTTTTCGATCGGCGTTTATCCTCCCCGATTGAAGCGGCAGAAAGCAGCCGGATGTGCGATGACGTTGCTGGCTGGGCCACGGCGTTACAACTGATCGCCCTTTCCGCCCGCCAGAACAATAACTCTGCTCACCAATCGGCACGACGCCTCGCCGGGATCAACGCCAGCCATTTGTCCGATTACCTGGTGGATGAAGTGCTGGATAGCGTTGACCTCGGCACCCGTCACTTCCTGCTGAAAAGCGCCATCCTGCGGTCAATGAACGATGCGCTGATCGTTCGGGTCACTGGCGAAGAAAACGGCCAAATGCGACTTGAGGAAATTGAGCGTCAGGGGCTGTTCCTGCAGCGGATGGATGACGTCGGCGAGTGGTTCAGCTACCACCCGCTGTTTGGCAGCTTTTTACGCCAGCGTTGCCAGTGGGAACTGGCGAGCGAGCTGCCTGAAATACACCGCGCCGCCGCAGAAAGCTGGATGGCGCAAGGTTTCCCCAGCGAAGCTATCCACCACGCGCTGGCGGCTGGCGACGCTCATATGCTGCGCGATATCCTGCTTAACCATGCGTGGGGCCTGTTTAACCACAGCGAACTGGCACTGCTGGAAGAGTCGCTGAAAGCCCTGCCGTGGGAAAGTCTGCTGGAAAATCCGCGTCTGGTTCTGCTGCAAGCCTGGCTGATGCAAAGCCAGCACCGCTACAGCGAGGTTAATACCCTGCTGGCCCGGGCGGAGCAAGAAATGAAAGGCGACATGGAGCCGACGCTGTATGCTGAATTTAACGCGCTGCGGGCGCAGGTAGCGATCAACGACGGTAACCCTGACGAAGCAGAGCACCTGGCAAAGCTGGCGCTGGATGAATTACCCATCGCGTGGTTCTATAGCCGTATCGTCGCCACCTCGGTGCATGGCGAAGTCCTGCACTGTAAGGGCGATCTCACGCGTTCACTGGCGTTAATGCAGCAAACCGAGCAAATGGCGCGTCATCATGACGTCTGGCATTACGCGCTGTGGAGTCTTATCCAGCAAAGCGAAATTTTATTTGCCCAGGGCTTTTTGCAGGCGGCCTGGGAGACCCAGGAAAAGGCGTTCCAGCTAATCAAAGAGCAGCACCTGGAACAACTGCCGATGCATGAGTTCCTGGTCCGTATCCGCGCTCAGTTACTGTGGGCATGGGCACGTCTGGACGAATCCGAAGCGTCTGCCCGCACAGGCATTGAATTGCTTTCCACATTCCAGCCACAGCAACAGCTACAGTGTCTGGCGCTGTTGATTCAATGCTCGCTGGCCAGGGGGGATTTGGACAACGCGCGTAGCCTGCTCAACCGTCTGGAAAACCTGTTGGGCAACGGTCGCTATCACAGCGACTGGATCTCAAATGCCGATAAAGTCCGGGTGATTTACTGGCAAATGGTGGGTGACAAAAACTCGGCCGCCAACTGGCTGCGCCACACGCCGAAACCGGAATTTGCCAATAACCACTTCCTGCAAAGCCAGTGGCGCAATATCGCCCGCGCGCAGATCCTGCTGGGCGAGTTTGAACCGGCTGAAATCGTGCTGGAAGAGCTGAATGAAAATGCGCGCAACCTGCGCCTGATGAGCGATCTGAATCGTAACCTGCTGCTGCTTAATCAGCTGTACTGGCAGGCTGGACGTAAAAATGACGCGCAGCGCGTATTGCTCGAAGCGCTGCAACTGGCGAACCGTACCGGATTTATCAGCCACTTTGTTATCGAAGGTGAGGCGATGGCGCAGCAGTTGCGCCAGCTGATTCAGCTCAATACGCTGCCGGAGCTTGACCAGCATCGCGCCCAGCGTATTTTGCGTGAAATTAATCAGCACCACCGGCACAAATTCGCCCACTTTGATGAAGGATTCGTTGAGCGCCTGCTCACCCATCCGGATGTCCCGGAGCTGATCCGCACCAGCCCGCTGACCCAGCGCGAATGGCAGGTTCTGGGGCTGATTTATTCAGGATATAGCAACGAGCAGATCGCCGGTGAGCTGGCCGTTGCGGCAACGACCATTAAGACGCACATCCGCAACCTGTACCAAAAACTCGGCGTCGCCCACCGCCAGGATGCGGTGCAACATGCGCAGAAGCTGCTGAAGATGATGGGCTATGGGGTGTAGTTAATGCCTGATGCGCTACGCTTATCAGGCCTGTAATTAACTTAACACAGCTCTAACTGAATATGGTGGTCGGCGATGACCTGCATCACGCCAGCAGGCGGCAGCGTGTCGGTATATACCGCATCCACCATGCTGATACTGCCCATATTCACCATCGCGTTACGTCCAAACTTCGAGTGATCCACCACCAGCATCACATGCCGTGAATTCTCAATAATCGCGCGTTTGGTGCGCACTTCGTGATAATCAAACTCCAGCAGGGAACCATCGCTGTCGATACCGCTGATGCCTAAGATGCCGAAGTCCAGGCGGAACTGAGAAATAAAGTCGAGGGTCGCTTCTCCCATAATCCCGCCATCGCGGCTACGCAGTTCGCCCCCGGCCAGAATAATGCGGAAATCCTCTTTCGCCATCAGCGTGTTTGCCACATTGAGGTTATTGGTCACAATGCGTAAGTTGCTGTGGTTAAGCAGCGCATGAGCCACCGCTTCCGGAGTGGTGCCGATATCAATAAACAGCGTTGAGCCGTTAGGGATCTGCGTGGCAACTTTGCGGGCAATACGCTCTTTTTCCGCCGTCTGCGTCGCTTTACGGTCATGCCACGGGGTATTGACCGAGCTGGATGGCAACGCCGCGCCGCCGTGGTGACGCAAAATCATATTTTTATCGGCCAGGTCATTCAGATCCCGGCGAATCGTCTGCGGGCTGACGGAGAAATGCTCCACCAGCTCCTCGGTACTGACGTATCCCTGTTTTTTTACCAGCTCGATGATCGCATCATGTCGTTGTGTTTGCTTCATTATGGTTCCCTGGAATTTTGCCGGATGCGCTAACGCTTATCCGGCCTACAAAGTTCGTTTTCGCACATTCATCGTATCGGCAAACGCCATTGCCAGACCCACGGCCAGCCCGGCAATATGTGCGCCGTTCGCCATCGACATGCCGAACAGATCAAACCAGCCGGCAACAATCCAGATCAAAGCAAAGATAATTAAACCACGCTGCAGAAAAATACCGCTTTGCGGATCGCGCTCGCCGCGCAACCACACGTAGCCCATCAGCGCATACACCACGCCGGATAACCCGCCGAACCACGGACCGCTAAATTTCTGCTGCACATAACCGCTCAGCAAGGCGCTGATTACGGTAATAACAATCAGTTTGCCGCTGCCGAGCCGTTTTTCAACCGCCCCGCCGAGGTACCACCACCACAGCAGGTTGAACAAAATGTGCATAAGCGAGAAATGCATAAACGCGTGGGTGAAATAACGCCAGAATTCAAACTTCAGCGAGGGATCGAACGGCCATGCCAGCCAGAGCATTACCGCCTGGTCGCCCACAACATTCATCGCGATGAACACCAGAATGCACGCCGCCATTACCACCCAGGTTACCGGCCCGGCACGCTCGCGCAATGTCGCCAGAAACGGATAACGCTGGTAGCGCAAACCGCTGTCGGTATGACCAGACTGCCAACTGGCCGCGAGGTAACGCGGATCGCCCGGGTTATCGAGAAATCGCGCCAGTTCAGCCCGTACGCGCTCCGCCTGGGACTCATCCGCCAGCCAGACGTCCGTTTGCTGATGTTGTTGAATCGTCAGGATAACACCCTGTGTCGCCATGTAATCAACAAATGCCTGCGCCACGCGGGGGTTAGCAAAAGAGGTAATCATCAACATTGTTGCAGTCGCTTATTCCACACAAAAGAGGACAGTATATATACCCTTCTTACTTAGAGCTGCATCTTTGTTAGCTTACGAACCGTATGCCACTTCTGCCGGAAAATGTCGATGCCAGGCATCAAAGCCGCCGTCAACGCTGTAAACCGCGTCATAGCCCTGCTGAAGAAGATACTGCGCCGCGCCTTTACTGCTGTTGCCGTGGTAACACATTACCATCACGGCGGTATCAAAATCATGGTCACGCATAAACGTCCCCAGCGTGTCGTTCGTCAGATGAAACGCCTGCGGGGCATGACCCATCGCATAGCTTTGCGGATCGCGGATATCCACCAGCACCGCCATTCCGTGCAGCAGCTTCTGATGAGCTTCTTCGACGTTAATACACTCAAACTGATCCATGGTGCTCTCTTGTTAAGTTCTACTTATGTTCTGGCAGGTAACCAATATTACCCTTCAGTGTACGTTGCCTGAGCAGGTTAACGCCATAATGTTATATGTATCACTGTAAATTGTTTATCCGATGTTACCAATGGCGCGATTCTTTGCTATTATGCTCGATAACGAACATTAATGAGCTATAACGAAAGTGCGAGAGGCCAGCATGGAAACCAAAGATCTGATTGTGATAGGTGGAGGCATCAACGGTGCCGGTATCGCGGCAGATGCCGCTGGACGCGGTTTATCCGTGCTGATGCTGGAAGCGCAGGATTTAGCCTGCGCCACCTCCTCCGCCAGCTCCAAACTCATCCACGGTGGCCTGCGCTACCTGGAACACTACGAATTTCGCCTGGTGAGCGAAGCGCTGGCAGAACGTGAAGTGCTGTTGAAAATGGCACCGCATATCGCCTTCCCGATGCGCTTTCGTCTGCCCCACCGTCCGCACCTGCGTCCGGCATGGATGATCCGTATTGGTTTGTTTATGTACGATCATCTGGGCAAACGCACCAGCCTGCCGGGTTCTACCGGTTTGCGTTTTGGCGCAGATTCCGTAATGAAACCTGAGATTGTGCGCGGTTTCGAATATTCTGACTGCTGGGTAGACGATGCGCGACTGGTTTTGGCAAACGCCCAAATGGTCGTGCGCAAAGGCGGAGAAGTATTAACCCGCACCCGCGCCACCTCCGCTCGCCGTGAAAACGGCCTGTGGATTGTGGAAGCCGAAGATATCGATACCGGTAAAAAGCACACCTGGCAGGCGCGCGGTCTGGTCAACGCCACCGGTCCGTGGGTGAAAGAGTTCTTCGACGACGGCATGCATCTGCCTTCACCGTACGGGATTCGCCTGATTAAAGGCAGCCACATCGTGGTGCCGCGCGTGCATACCCAGAAGCAGGCCTACATCCTGCAAAACGAAGATAAACGTATTGTGTTTGTCATCCCATGGATGGACGAGTTCTCGATTATCGGTACCACCGACGTCGAGTACAAAGGCGACCCGAAAGCGGTGAAAATTGACGAAAGCGAAATCAATTATCTGCTTAAAGTCTACAACGCCCACTTTAAGAAACAGCTTGGTCGTGACGATATCGTCTGGACCTACTCAGGCGTGCGTCCGCTGTGCGATGACGAGTCCGACTCGCCGCAGGCTATCACCCGTGATTACACGCTGGATATCCACGACGAAAACGGTAAAGCGCCGCTGCTGTCGGTCTTTGGCGGTAAACTGACGACCTACCGTAAGCTGGCCGAGCACGCGATGGAAAAACTGTCGTCGTACTATCAGGGCATTGGCCCGGCATGGACCAAAGAGTGCATCCTGCCCGGCGGCGATATTGGCGGCGATCGCGAAGATTACGCGGCAAAACTGCGCCGTCGCTATCCGTTCCTGACGGAAACGCTGGCGCGCCATTATTCGCGAACCTATGGCAGCAATACCGAATGGATTATCGGCGACGCCACGTCAATTGCCGAGTTAGGTGAAGACTTCGGTCATGAGTTCTATGAGGCCGAGCTGAAGTATCTGGTTGAGCACGAGTGGGTTCGCCGCGCAGAAGATGCGCTGTGGCGCCGCACGAAAGAAGGTATGTGGCTGAATGCCGAACAGCAGTCACGCATGACCCAGTGGTTGACGGAGTATATTGAGAAACACCAGCTGTCGCTGGCGTCTTAATACACACGCTATAAAAAATGCCCAGGAAGCGTCATCGCTACCGGGCATTTTGCCGGATGGTGGCTTACGCCTTATCCGGCCTACAAAAGTGTGCATAAACGTAGGCCGGGCAAGCGTCAGCACTACCGGGCATTTTGCCGGATGGCGGCTAGCGCCTTATCCGGCCTACAAAAGTGTGAATAAACGTAGGCCGGGCAAGCGAAGCGCCCCCGGCCTCGTGTGTTACAACCGCACCGAATCAATATGCCAGATGTTCTCGGCGTACTCTTTGATCGTCCTGTCCGATGAGAAATAACCCATATTGGCAATATTAATCATCGACTTCGTGGTCCACTCCTCCGGATGACGATACAGCTCGTCAACCTTATCCTGGCAATCGACATAGCTGCGATAATCCGCCAGCACCTGATAGTGATCGCCAAAGTTAATCAGTGAATCCACCAGATCGCGATAGCGTCCCGGCTCCTCAGGGCTGAATACGCCGCTGCCGATCTGCGTCAGCACCTGATGCAGCTCTTCATCTTTCTCGTAATACTCACGCGGCTTGTAGCCCTGGCTGCGTAAGGCCTCGACCTCTTCCGCCGTATTACCAAAGATAAAGATGTTCTCTGCGCCCACGTGCTCCAGCATCTCAACGTTAGCGCCATCCAGCGTCCCGATGGTCAGCGCACCGTTTAGCGCAAACTTCATGTTGCTGGTCCCAGAGGCTTCGGTCCCGGCCAGAGAAATCTGCTCAGACAGGTCGGCGGCAGGAATAATCACCTGCGCCAGGCTGACGCTATAGTTCGGGATAAACACCACCTTCAATTTATCGCCAATCTGCGGATCGTTATTGATCACTTTCGCGACATCGTTGATCAAATGAATGATGTGCTTCGCCATGTAATAGGCCGAAGCCGCTTTACCGGCGAAGATATTCACGCGCGGCACCCACTCGGCGTCAGGATCATCCTTGATGCGGTTATAGCGGGTAATCACATGCAGCACGTTCATCAGCTGACGTTTGTATTCGTGAATACGCTTAATCTGCACATCAAACAGCGATTTCGGGTTCACCACCACGTTCAACTGCTGGGCAATGAGCGTGGCCAGACGCTTTTTGTTCTCCAGCTTCGCACGGCGCACTGCCTGATTCACTAACGGGTAATCGCAGTGCTGCTCAAGCTCGCTGAGCTGGCTGAGATCGGTTCGCCAGGTGCGGCCAATGTTCTCATCCAGCACGTCAGAAAGCGACGGGTTCGCCAGCGCCAGCCAGCGGCGCGGCGTCACGCCGTTGGTAACGTTGCAGAAACGGGTCGGGAAGATCTTCGCAAAATCAGCAAACAGCGACTGCACCATCAGGTTGGAGTGTAGCTCGGAAACGCCGTTAACCTTGTGGCTCACCACCACCGCCAGCCATGCCATACGCACACGACGACCGTTAGATTCATCGATAATCGACGTCCGTCCCAGCAGGCCGGTATCGTTCGGATACTGCTCCTGCAGCGTCTTCAGGAAGTAGTCGTTAATCTCAAAAATGATTTGCAGATGGCGCGGCAGAATTTTGCCCAACATATCCACCGGCCAGGTTTCCAGCGCTTCGCTCATCAAGGTGTGGTTGGTATACGAGAAGACCTGACAGCAGACCTCAAACGCGTCGTCCCAACTGAATTTGTGTTCATCGATCAGCAGACGCATCAGCTCCGGGATCGACAACACCGGGTGGGTATCGTTAAGGTGGATGGCGATTTTGTCGGCCAGGTTGTCGTAAGTTTTATGCAGTTGATAATGACGGCTCAGGATGTCCTGCACCGTGGAGGAGACGAGGAAATACTCCTGGCGCAACCGCAGCTCGCGCCCCGAATAGGTGGAATCATCCGGGTACAGTACGCGGGAGACGTTCTCGGAGTGGTTTTTGTCTTCCACCGCCGCAAAGTAGTCGCCCTGGTTAAATTTACCGAGGTTGATTTCGCTACTGGCCTGGGCATTCCACAGCCGCAGCGTGTTGGTGGCGTCAGTGTCATAGCCGGGGATAATCTGGTCGTAGGCCACCGCAAGGATCTCTTCGGTCTCAATCCAGCGCGTTTTCTTACCTTCCTGCTGAATACGGCCGCCAAAGCGTACTTTGTAGCGCGTGTTGTGGCGTTTGAATTCCCACGGGTTACCGTATTCCAGCCAATAGTCCGGCGACTCTTTTTGTCGACCATCGACAATGTTCTGTTTGAACATGCCGTAGTCATAGCGAATGCCGTAGCCGCGTCCCGGCAGGCCCAGCGTTGCCAGTGAGTCGAGGAAGCAGGCCGCCAGACGACCGAGACCACCGTTGCCAAGGCCGGGGTCATTCTCTTCGTCGATCAGATCTTCCAAATCTAATCCCATACCTTCCAGCGCATTTTTAACATCGTCATAAATACCCAACGATAGCAGCGCATTGGAAAGCGTGCGGCCAATCAGAAACTCCATTGACAGATAATAGACCTGACGAGTTTCCTGGGATAATTGCGCACGGTTAGAACGCAGCCAGCGCTCCACGAGGCGGTCGCGCACCGCGAACAACGTGGCGTTCAGCCACTCATGTTTATTGGCAATGACCGGGTCCTTACCAATCGTGAACATCAGCTTGTAGGCAATAGAATGCTTAAGTGCCTCGACGCTGAGCGTGGGCGATGCATAAGTAAATGGAGCGTTCATATAGGTGATTCCTGGATATCTATTTCAAGCGGTAGTAAAGCTCGCGGTAAGACTTCGCCGCGACTTGCCAGCTAAAATCCATGGTCATGGCCTGGCGTTGTACAAACCGCCAAAGCGAAGGCCGGGACCACAATACGAAAGCACGCCGGATCGCGCGTAGTAGCGACCAGGCATTACTGTCTTCAAATACAAACCCACTGGCGATACCGTCCGCCAGGTTTTCCAGCGAACTGTCAGACACCGTATCCGCCAACCCACCGGTACGCCGCACCAGCGGCAACGTGCCGTACTTCAGGCCATACAACTGCGTTAAGCCGCACGGTTCAAAGCGGCTGGGAACCAGAATGACGTCAGCCCCGCCCATGATGCGGTGCGAGAAGGCTTCGTGATAGCCAATTTGCACCCCTACCTGTCCGGGATGTTCCGCCGCGGCGGCGAGGAAACCTTCCTGTAAAACCGGATCGCCCGCGCCGAGCAATGCCAGCTGTCCACCCTGCTCTAACAACCCCGGCAGCGCTTCCAGCACCAGGTCCAACCCTTTCTGACTGGTCAGACGGCTGACGACTGCAAACAGGGGCACTTTATCGTTAACCTTAAGCCCCATCGCAATTTGTAGCTGACGTTTGTTCTCCGCCTTCTCCTCCAGCGTGTCGCGCGTATAGCGCGAGGCCAGCAGCAGATCGGTTTCCGGGCTCCAGATTTTTTCATCCACGCCGTTCAGCACGCCGGAAAGTCGTCCTTCCCGATGACGCTGCTGTAACAGACCTTCCATCCCGTAGGCAAACTGCGGCTCGGTGATCTCCCGCGCGTAGGTCGGACTCACCGCCGTAATGTGGTCGGCGTAGTACAACCCGGCCTTCAGGAATGAAATCTGCCCGTTGAACTCCAGCCCATGCACATTGAAGAATGACCATGGCAATTGGATGTCATCCATATGCTTTGCATAAAACATGCCTTGATAGGCCAGGTTGTGCACGGTGAACACCGATTTCGCCGGATGGCCGCGCGCCGCCAGGTACGCGGGGGCCAGCCCTGCATGCCAGTCGTGCGCATGCACTACATCCGGGCGCCAGAATGGGTCAAGGCCACAGGCCATTTCACATCCGGCCCAGCCGAGCAGCGCAAAACGCAGCACGTTATCGGTGTAAGCGAACAGGTTAGTGTCGTGATACGGGCTACCTGGACGATCGTAGAGATGCGGTGCGTCAACGAGGTAAATACCGACACCGTTGTAATGTCCGAATAGCAGCGTGATACGTCCGGCGAAGGTATCCCGACGCGTCACTACCTGCGCATCGGGGATGCCGCGACGGATATCAGGAAACGCCGGGAGCAACACGCGGGCATCCACGCCATCCGCAATTTGCGCGGCCGGTAACGCCCCAAGAACATCTGCCAGCCCCCCGGTTTTTAACAGGGGGAACATCTCTGAACATACGTGTAAAACCTGCATTATCGCTCCTGTTTGATTTGCAGTTTGCGCAGCATTTCACGCGTGACCAGCACAATGCCTTCTTCTGAGCGGTAGAAGCGACGCGCATCTTCTTCCGCATTTTCACCAATCACCATGCCTTCAGGAATAACGCAGGCGCGGTCAATGATGCAACGGCGTAAACGGCATGACCGTCCAACCCATACTTCAGGTAACAACACTGCCGAATCAATGTTACAGAATGAATTCACCCGCACTCGCGGGAACAGAACGGACTGCACCACCACCGAACCTGAAATAATACAGCCACCGGAAACCAGCGAGTTCAGCGTCATTCCATGGCTGCCGGAACGGTCCTGCACAAATTTCGCCGGCGGCAGAGACTCCATATGCGTACGGATTGGCCAGTCCTGGTCGTACATATCCAGTTCCGGCGTCACCGAGGCCAGATCGAGGTTCGCCTTCCAGTAGGCTTCCAGCGTTCCCACATCGCGCCAGTATGGCTCGGATTCCGGGTCAGACTGTACGCAGGACAACGGGAAGGGATGTGCATAAGCCATGCCAGCTTCGGTGATTTTCGGGATAATGTCTTTACCGAAATCGTGGCTGGAGTTTTCATCGAGGTCATCTTCCGCCAGCAGTTCATACAGGTAATCGGCGTTAAAAACGTAGATCCCCATGCTGGCAAGAGATTTGGTCGGATCGCCCGGCATGGCTGGCGGGTTGGCTGGTTTTTCTACGAACTCGATAATTTTATCGCTGTCGTCCACGTCCATCACGCCAAACGCGCTGGCCTCTTCGATAGGCACTGGCATACAGGCCACGGTGCAACGCGCGCCCTTCTCGACGTGGTCGATCAGCATACGCGAGTAGTCCTGCTTATAAATATGATCGCCTGCGAGGATCACCACATATTCCGCTTTATAGCGGCGAATGATGTCCAGGTTTTGGGTCACCGCATCCGCCGTGCCGCGATACCAGTTTTCACCCTGCATTCTCTGCTGGGCAGGCAGCAAGTCGACAAACTCGTTCATCTCTTCGCTAAAGAACGACCAGCCGCGCTGAATATGCTGCACCAGCGTGTGGGACTGGTACTGGGTGATAACGCCGATACGGCGGATGCCGGAGTTAATGCAGTTGGATAAAGCAAAATCGATAATGCGGAATTTACCGCCAAAGTGTACGGCCGGTTTGGCGCGTTTGTTGGTCAAATCTTTCAGGCGGGTACCGCGGCCACCGGCCAGGATCAGGGCAACAGATTTTAATGGCAGCTGGCGCGCCAACATTACACGATCGTTCTTCTCTAAACTCACCATGACTAACTCCTTTTTTATCCTCTATGGAACACACACAGTCCGTGCGCAGGTCCCTGCCAGACAGCCGTAAGCACCGGATTGTCCTCTCCGGCAAATGGGGGAATAGCTCGCCATTCCCCTTCAGGTAAAACGATATCTGTCACCTCAAGCGTGGCGTTTATTGCAATCAGGAAACGGTCGGAAAGCAGGATCTGCATCTGCCTCGGGCCGTTTTGCCACTCATCCGCACTTAAGGGTTGTGCGTACTTATTCAGCCAACGAACATTGCCATCGCCCTCTTCCCACCAGCAATCACCCGTTAATGCGGGGATTTGCCGGCGAAGATGAATCAACGCGGCGGTAAATGTGGTTAGCCCGCTGTTTGCCTGCTGCCAGTCCAGCCAGGTCAGGGCGTTATCCTGGCAGTAAGCGTTATTGTTGCCGTGCTGGCTATGACCATGCTCGTCGCCCGCCAGCAACATCGGCGTCCCTTGAGAGAGCAGCAGCGTGGCTAATAGCGCATGAATGCTGTCGCGCCGCCGTTCAATCAGATCCAGCGTGCCGCCTAACCCTTCTTTACCATGATTATCACTGTAGTTATTGCTAGTGCCGTCGCGATTTTCCTCACCATTCGCTTCATTGTGCTTATTTGTGAAGCACACACAGTCACGTAGCGTAAAACCGTCGTGCGCGGTCACCAGATTGACCGTGGCGCTGGGTTTGCGACCGTTGCGTTTAAACACGTCGCTGGATGCGGCAAAACGCCCGGCAAACTCGCCCAACGAGAGATTGCGCTGGAGCCAGAAACGTCGCGTCGCATCGCGGAAATGGTCATTCCACTCGGCAAACGGCGGAGGGAAATTCCCCACCTGATACCCGCCTTCACCGATATCCCACGGCTCCGCAATCAGTTTGACGCGTGAGAGCAGCGGACAGTTTTGGATTGCAGTGAACAACGGCGCATCCTGACGAAACGCAGGGGTGCGCCCCATAACGGAAGCCAGGTCAAAACGAAAACCATCCACATGACAGGTTTCAACCCAGTAACGCAGGCATTCGCATGCGTATTCCACAACGCCAGGATGGCTCAGATTGAGGGTGTTCCCACAACCGGTCCAGTTGTAGTAATCGCCATCATCCCTGATCCAATAATAGCTACGGTTATCAATTCCGCGCAGCGAGAAGACGGGGCCTTCGAGATCCAGCTCGGCGCTGTGGTTCAAAACAATGTCGAGAATGACCTCAATTCCTGCTTTGTGTAGCGCTTTCACCGCATCACGGAACTCATCCAACGCGCTCTCCGGCGAGCAGGCGTAAGCCGGATGCAGCGCGAACATCGCGACCGGGTTGTAGCCCCAGTAGTTCGACAAGCCCAGCCGCTGCAGACGCGGTTCGCTGGCGAAATGCGCCACCGGCAGCAGCTCCAGCGCGGTAATACCGAGGCGCTTGAAATAGTCGATCATCACCGGATGACCCAGCGCTTTGTAGGTCCCGCGCAGCTCTTCCGGCAGGCCCGGATGCAGATACGTCAGCCCTTTGACGTGCGCTTCGTAAATCACGGTATTGGCCCACGGCGTGCGCGGCGCGGCATCGTCTTCCCAGTCATAATGGTCGGACACCACCACGCTTTTCAGCGCGATGGCGGCATTATCACGATGATCCGGTTCATTTAGCCCGCCGTGCAGCAGCGGGTTATCTTTTAACTCGCCATCGACCCGACGCGCGCAAGGGTCAAGCAGCAGCTTCGCCGGATTGAACCGGTGGCCGTGCTCTGGTTGCCACGGACCATGTACGCGATAACCATAGCGCAGGCCGGGACGGGCGTTGGCCAGATAACCGTGCCAGACATCGCCGCTACGCCCCGGCAGGTCATAGCGGAGTTCACAGCCTTGCTCATCGAATACGCATAATTCAACGCGTTCGGCGTGGGCCGAGAAAAGCGTGAAATTGACGCCATGGCCGTCATACGTTGCGCCATGGGGGGTGGCGTTGCCGGTTGCCAGATGCGTCATTCCCCCTCCCGAACCAGCCAGACAGTGGCCAACGGCGGTAACGTCAGGCTCAGTGAGTGCTGGCGGCCATGGCTGGCGATTTCATCGCTATGCACCGCGCCGCCGTTGCCGGTATTGCTGCCGTGGTAATGCATCGAATCGGTATTGAGGATTTCACGCCATTTGCCCGGCTGATTGATACCGAAGCGATAGCCGTGACGGGGCACTGGCGTAAAGTTGCTGATAACGATAATTTCATTACCGACTTTGTCACGGCGAACAAAAGCCAGCACTGAACGCTCTTTGTCATCCACCACCAGCCATTCAAAGCCATAGGTGTCAAAGTCGAGTTCGTGCAGCGCCTTGTGGTGACGATAGGTATGATTCAGGTCACGCACCAGACGTTGCACCCCGTGGTGCCAGTTATCGCCGCCTTCCAGCAGGTGCCAGTCCAGACTGGCGTCGTGATTCCATTCACGTCCCTGAGCAAACTCGTTGCCCATAAACAGCAGTTTCTTGCCCGGGAAGGCCCACATCCAGCCGTAATAGGCGCGCAGGTTGGCAAACTTCTGCCATGCGTCCCCCGGCATGCGGTCGAGAATGGATTTTTTACCGTGAACCACTTCATCGTGCGACAGCGGCAGGACAAAGTTTTCGGTGTAGTTGTACAGCATGCCGAAAGTCAGTTTGTCGTGATGATACTGACGATAAACCGGATCCAGCTTCATGTAGTCCAGCGTGTCGTGCATCCAGCCGAGGTTCCACTTATACCAGAACCCTAAACCGCCCATATCCTGCGGTCTTGAGACACCGGCAAAGTCGGTTGACTCTTCCGCCATGCTCACGGCGCCAGGCACCTGCTCGCCAAGAATGCGGTTGGTATTGCGTAAAAATTCAATCGCTTCGAGGTTTTCACGACCGCCAAATTCGTTCGGGACCCATTCCCCTTCTTTACGGCTGTAGTCGCGATAAATCATCGACGCCACGGCATCTACGCGCAGCGCGTCAATACCAAAACGTTCAATCCAGTACAGGGCGTTGCCCACCAGGTAGTTGCTGACCTCACGGCGACCGTAGTTGTAGATCAGCGTATTCCAGTCCTGGTGATACCCTTCGCGCGGGTCGCTGTGTTCATACAGCCTGGTGCCATCAAACTCTGCCAGACCAAAATCGTCCGACGGGAAATGGCCCGGAACCCAGTCGAGAATGACGTTCAGCCCCGCCTGATGCGCGGCATTCACAAAATAGCGGAAATCATCACGCGTACCGAAACGACGGGTCGGCGCATACATGCCGGTAGGCTGGTAGCCCCAACTACCGTCGAACGGATGCTCGTTAATCGGCAACAGTTCGAGATGGGTAAAGCCCATCCACTTGGCGTAAGGAATCAGCTGATCCGCCAGTTCGCGGTAGCTCAGCCAGAAGTTGTTATCAGTATGACGACGCCATGACCCCAGGTGCACCTCGTAGATAGAGATCGGCGCATCAAACTGGTTGGCTTTTTTACGCTCCTCGCTTTGCACCACTTTTTCGGGCAGACCGCAGATAAGCGACGCTGTTTCCGGGCGCATTTGCGCTTCAAAGGCGTAAGGATCGGCTTTAATGCGTAGCTTGCCGTTAGCATCGATCATCTCGTATTTATACAGCTGACCATGCTGCGCGCCGGGGATAAACAGCTCCCAGATACCGCTCTCTTTGCGCAGACGCATCGGATGGCGACGGCCATCCCAGTAGTTGAACTGCCCGACCACCGAAACACGTTGGGCGTTAGGCGCCCAGACGGAAAAACGCGTACCGGTTACGCCATCCATGGTATCCGCATGTGCGCCCAGCGTTTCGTAAGGACGCAGGTGCGTACCTTCAGATAACAGCCAGGCATCCATATCCTGGATTAGCGGACCAAAACGATAAGGGTCATCAATCAAATTCTGCTGGCCATGCCAGACTACGGCTAACTGATAACGAAAGAAATTTTTACGGCGGGGAAGTACAGCACAGAAAAAACCGCGAGAGTCGAGGCAGTCCAGTTTGCCGACTTTGCGTCCGGTTTTGGGTTCGATCACCCACACTTCTGTGGCGTCTGGAAGTAAGGCGCGGACTTCAAGTCCCGCGTCAGTTTGGTGCATACCGAGTACGGAAAAAGGATCCGCAAAATGGCCTGCAATTAGCGCATTAATCACGTCTCTATCGATACGAACGGACATGGTTGTCATCCTGTTTTATGGTGTCACCCCTTCCAACTGATTTTCGACATCAGGTAGTGACACTTTTTTGACCTGAACGGCGCAGCACAATTGTGCATCCTCTCTGCGTCGTCCCACCTTCAGGCAACAACTTAATACCTCCGGTACTAAGTCACCCTTAAAGAATAGCCAATGCTTTATCTTACTCCTGGTAAAAAATGAAACATCTGCGCTTACTCCTGTATTACGCAAAAAAAGGGGTGATTCCTCACCCCTTGATCGTTAACAAATTATTACGCCAACTGGCGCAGCATACGGCGCAATGGCTCCGCAGCCCCCCACAGCAACTGGTCGCCCACGGTAAAGGCTGACAGAAACTCTGGTCCCATATTCAGCTTACGCAGACGGCCTACTGGCGTGGTCAGCGTGCCGGTAACGGCCGCCGGGGTTAACTCACGCATGGTGATATCCCGATCGTTTGGCACCACTTTGGCCCACGGATTGTGCGCCGCCAGCAGCTCTTCCACGGTCGGAATAGACACATCTTTTTTCAGTTTAATGGTGAATGCCTGGCTGTGGCAGCGCAGCGCGCCGACGCGCACGCACAGGCCATCAACCGGGATCACGGCAGACGTGTTGAGAATTTTGTTGGTTTCCGCCTGTCCCTTCCACTCTTCACGGCTCTGACCGTTATCGAGCTGTTTGTCGATCCACGGAATCAGGCTACCGGCCAGCGGGACGCCAAAGTTATCAACCGGCAGTTCGCCGCTGCGGGACAGGGTCGTCACCTTACGTTCGATGTCGAGAATAGCAGAGGAAGGGGTCGCCAGTTCATCGGCCACATGGCCATACAGATGCCCCATCTGGGATAGCAGTTCACGCATATGGCGCGCGCCGCCGCCGGAAGCCGCCTGGTAGGTCGCCACGGAGACCCAGTCAACCAGGTCGTTGGCAAACAGGCCGCCTAGGGACATCAGCATCAGGCTAACGGTACAGTTACCGCCGACAAAAGTCTTAATACCTTTGTTCAGACCGTCGGTAATCACATCCTGGTTAACCGGATCGAGAATGATGATGGCATCGTCTTTCATGCGCAGCGAGGAGGCCGCGTCAATCCAGTAACCCTGCCAGCCGCTTTCACGAAGCTTTGGATAGATTTCGTTGGTATAATCGCCGCCCTGACAGGTCACGATGATATCGAGCGCCTTCAGCGCGTCCAGATCAAAAGCGTCCTGAAGCGTGCCGGTTGAGGTTCCACCAAACGTTGGTGCCGCCTGCCCGAGCTGGGAAGTAGAAAAGAAAACAGGGCGAATGGCGTCGAAGTCACGCTCCTCAACCATGCGTTGCATGAGAACAGAGCCGACCATACCGCGCCAGCCGATAAAACCAACATTTTTCATAGCGTTTTTTCCTGCGAAGATGTGTGCTGTGTATGTATGCCAGCGTCCTGGTGGCATATCCTTCACCATACAAAATGCAGCCAAAGTCGCAAGTGAAATTAATCAATGATAGCGAAGCCATCAGTAATGCGACTTATCCCGCTGCGCAAGCAAGCAGAAAGTCCGCGGTAATTATCAGGGAATTTGAGTTATGAATGAAATCATTTCAGCGGCAGTTTTATTGATCCTGATTATGGATCCGCTCGGAAACTTGCCCATTTTCATGTCCGTATTGAAACATACCGAACCAAAACGGCGTCGCGCGATTATGATTCGCGAGCTTTTCATTGCGCTGTTGGTGATGTTTATCTTCTTGTTTGCGGGCGAGAAAATTCTGGCATTTCTTAACCTGCGCGCAGAAACCGTCTCCATCTCCGGGGGCATCATTTTATTCCTGATCGCTATCAAGATGATTTTCCCCAGCGCCACCGGCAACAGCACCGGGCTTCCGGCAGGCGAAGAGCCGTTCATCGTACCGCTGGCGATCCCGCTGGTGGCTGGTCCGACAATCCTGGCTTCATTAATGCTGTTATCGCATCAGTACCCAAATCAGATGGGGCATCTGGTGATTGCGCTGCTGATCGCCTGGGGCGGTACGTTTGTGATTTTGCTGCAATCTTCGCTGTTTTTACGTCTGCTGGGCGAGAAAGGGGTGAACGCGCTGGAGCGCCTGATGGGGCTGATTCTGGTGATGATGGCAACCCAGATGTTCCTCGACGGCGTACGGATGTGGATGAAGGGGTGAAACACTCATTTTACGCCGGGTGGCGGCTTCGCCTTACCCGGCCTACGGTGTGGATGTGTGCTCGTTTGTAGGCCCGGTAAGCGCTAGCGCCACCGGGCAATGGGGCTACGCAGCCCCCTTAACAATCCCTGCTCTCCGGCAGGAAAAAAAAAGCCGGGTGGCGGCTTCGCCTTACCCGGCCTACGATGTGGATATGAACTCGTTTGTAGGCCCGGTAAGCGCTAGCGCCACCGGGCAATGGGGCTACGCAGCCCCCTTAACAATCCCGGCTCTCCGGCAGAAAAAAAAGCCGGGTGGCGGCTTCGCCTTACCCGGCCTACGGTGCGGATATGAACTCGTTTCCAGGCCCGGTAAGCGCTAGCGCCTCCGGGCAACAAGACTCAGCTCAACAGCTGGAAGGCAATCATCCCGACAATCGCGCCGACCGTACCGAGGATGGTTTCCATCATCGTCCAGGTCTTCAGCGTTTGCGCTTCGGTCGCGCCGGTAAATTTACCGAACAGCCAGAAACCGGCGTCGTTAACGTGGCTGACCACGATTGAGCCACCTGCGATACAGATAGACAGCGCCGCCATCTGCGCACCGGAGTAGTTCAGTTGCTCAATCACCGGCATCACCAGACCGACCGCCGTTAAGCAGGCCACGGTCGCAGACCCCTGAATGATGCGCACTGCCGCTGCCAGCACGAAGCAGGTAATGGCAATCGGTAAGCCCATACCGGTTAACGCTTCGCCCAGCGCCGGACCAACGCCGGAATCAACCAGCACCTGCTTGAACACCCCGCCAGCGCCAATCACCAGCAGAATAATACCCGCCGGTTGCAGCGCGTGACCGCAGATCTCCATCACCCGATCCTTCGCCATCCCCTGACGCACCGCCAGGCCATAAATAGCCACCAGACAGGCAACCAGAATCGCAGTGAACGGGTGGCCGATAAATTCAAACCATTCGTAGGTTGAAGACCCAACCGGCACAAAACGTGCGGCGATGGTTTTCAGACCAACCAGCACTAACGGCAGCAGGATCAGCGCCAGGCTGAAGCCAAAGGATGGCATTTTGCCTTCGCCCAGATGCGGCTCGGTAATGTCTTCTGGTACATGCAGTTCAACGTAACGGCTGATGAAATTACCCCACAGCGGCCCGGCGATAATCATGCCCGGAATCGCGGCGCACAGGCCAATCAGGATCATCCAGCCAAAGTCGGCGTGCATTTGGGATGCCAGCAGCATCGGCGCGGGCCCCGGCAGCAGGAACGCCGCAGCCGCCGCCACACCGGCAAACAGCGGAATAACCAGCTTCACCAGGTTCGTTCCGGTGTGGCGCGCCATTGAGAACGCCACGCTAATCAGCAGCACAATCGCCACCTCAAAGAACAGCGGCAGCGCGCAAATCAGACCGGCGAGGCCAATCGCATAATGCGCGCGGCTGTGACCGAAGGATTTCAGCATTTTGACGGCAATCTGATCGACCGCGCCGGTCTCATGCAGAATCTTGCCAAACATCGCCCCCAGCGCCACCACAATCGCCAGGAAGCCGAGCGTGCCTCCCATCCCTTTTTCCATGGTCGCGGCGATTTTATCGAGCGGCATACCGGAAAAGAGACCTGCGCCAATGGACACCACCATCAAAGCAACGAAGGCATGCATACGCGCCTTCATCACCAAAAACAGCAGTAATAACACCGACCCTACTGCTGTTAAAACAAGCGTTAATGTAGTCACTACTTACTGCCCTGGTTAATCACTTCAATAGTGCTGGCGACGACACCGTCCAGCGGCTGATCGATATCAACCACCAGAACATCGTTTTCATTCGCGCCCGGTTCTTCCAGCGCTTCAAACTGGGTCACCAGCATTTGCGTTTTGAAGAAATGGCCTTTCCGCGCCTTCAGGCGGCTTTCGATAACGTCGAAATCACCTTTCAGGTAGATGAATGAGAGGTTCGGATTACCGTCGCGCAGCTGGTCGCGATAGTCTTTTTTCAGGGCGGAACAGACAATCAGCGAAACCTTATTGGTGCGCTGCATCGCGAAGGCGGCGTCATTCAGCGCCTGTAACCACGGTTTACGGTCGTCATCGTTGAGTGGCTCACCGGAGGCCATTTTCATGATGTTGCTGCGCGGATGGAGAAAATCGCCATCAAGAAACGCGGCCTGCAGTTGATGCGCCACTTCGCTGGCGACAGCAGATTTACCGCTGCCCGATACGCCCATCAGAACGTAAACGTGGTGATCATGATTAGTCGTGCTCAAAGCGTTGCCCCCACTGGTACAAGAATCAGGAAATTGTTACGGGTAACTGTTATCGGTAACATTGTCCAGCCGGATAAATGGAGAAGCAATATCCATTCGTGCCCGAAGTGTATAAGTGTGAGCTACGTCAAAGTTGTTGGCTTAAATAGATCCGCCCGGTGACAAGGTGAAACCTAAATCTAACATTTTAGGCGTAACGGCTTCACCACGGATGCGCGCCAGCAGGCGTTCTGCGCCAATGCTGCCCATCCGTTCACGCGGCGTGAGCACGCTCGCCAGACGCGGCTCCATCACCTGGCCGATGTCATGACCATGGAAACCGGCAATCGCCATATCGTCAGGGATTTTCAGCCCTAAACGCTGACATTCGAATGCCGCCCCTACCGCCAGGTCATCGTTGGTACAGAACACACCGTCCAGCTGCGGATATTCACGCCGCGCCTGGCGGATAAGTTCAATACCGGATGAGTAAGATGAAGACTGCTCCACCATCACGCTATACGGCACCAGATTGGCATCGCGCATAGCCTGTTCGTAGCCCCGCTGTTTGATGATAGTACGTTCATCAAGACGCGCGCCAAGATAGGCGACATGACGGTGCCCGCGAGCAATGATAGCTGCGGTCATCTGGCGCGCGGCCTCGAAGTTGTCGAAGCCTACGGCGATATCAAGACACGGAGTCTGGCTGTCCATCAGCTCAACGACCGGGATACCGGCCACTTCAATCATTTTTAACGTGCGCGGCGTATGGCTACGTTCGGTGAGAATCAGACCGTCAATATTCCACGACAGCATTGATTCCAGACGCTCTTGCTCCATTTCAGGCTTATAGCCGTAGTGCGCCAGCATGGTCTGGTAACCATGGGCGTCGGTGACGGCCTCAATGCCGCGTAACACTTCAGCGAAAACCTGGTTGGTGAGAGACGGTAACAGCACGCCGATTGCCCGGCTGGTGGCGTTAGAAAGGATATCAGGAGCGCGATTGGGAATATAACCCAGCTCATCAAGTGCAGCGGCAATTTTGCCCCGCAGCGCCACGGAGACCTGCTCCGGGTTACGCAAAAAGCGGCTGACCGTCATTTTGGTCACGCCCACGCGGTCGGCTACATCCTGAAGTACGGGTCTTTTCTTTTTCATCGTCCTGAAGCGTTAAAAAGGGATAGATTTGCCCAGTTTACCACGGACGTGCGTGAACCTTTGCAGAGAAAAAAGGAGTTTTTGATTGTGAGAAATACACAAAATCATTCGAGTTGCATCAAGGCGGCGACGCAGTGAATCCCCGGGAGCGTACATTAAGTACGCGACCGGGGTGAGCGAGGAAAGCCAACACAGATGCGGCTTGAAGGATGACGTGTATTTTTAGACTGGCGGCAGGTCAAACAATAACACTTCGCTGTCGCTGTCGGCATGAATCGAAATTGCCTGTTCATCCCAGATGGCCAGGCCATCGCTGGTAGTGGCTTTAGTTCCGTTAATCGTCACGTTACCTTTTACCACCTGGATCCAGACGCGACGCTCGGCGGCTATCTGATGCACCGACTGCTCATCTTTGATCAGCGCCCAGCGGTACAGCTCCATATCCTGGTACACTTTCAGCGAACCATCACGGGCGTCCGGCGACAGCACCAGCTGTTTGCCCTGAACCGCATCGAAACGGCGCTGTTCATAGCGTGGCGTAATGCCGTTTTCCTGCGGCATGATCCAGATCTGATACAGGTGCAGCTTCTCGGTATTGCTCGGGTTGTACTCCGAGTGACGGATCCCCGTCCCGGCGCTCATAATCTGAAACTCACCGGCCGGCACCTGCTCTTTATTGCCCATGCTGTCCTGATGCTCCACCGCGCCTTCCAGCACGTAGGTCAGGATTTCCATGTCTTTATGGGGGTGAGTGCCAAAGCCCTGACCTGCGTCGATCACGTCATCGTTAATCACGCGCAGTGCCGAGAACCCCATAAAGTTCGGATCATAGTAGTTGGCAAAAGAGAAAGTATGCCAGGAATCGAGCCAGCCATGATTCGCATGACCGCGGTCGTTCGCTTTGCGTAAATAGATCATTATGTTCACCCCCAGATGTTTTCGATGGAGTAAGTGTGGACTCAATCAGCCCGGGATCATAGAGGGTGAAAATTGACTCCTCTGTTCAAAAAATATGAACAAGCGCAGAGGAGTCGGTAAAGACTATTTGGCGAGGGTTATCGTCGCGGGTGGGGCCTGTTCGAAGGCGCGTTCGAGGATTTCCAGGTTGGTAAGAACGTCAGATTCCTTGACGTAATTCGGCGTACCCACGGTCAGCGTCTGGTACAGCGCATCATAGACGCGACCGTAGTCCCCTAGTTCCGGTTTCACCTCTTCTTTTACCGTAATACCGCCATCGTTGACATACTCCAGCACGCCAACAGAATCGTCAGCGGCGAAACCGGGTTCACCGGGCATAATATTGGCCTTCAGGCTGGTTTCCTGCTGGTCGATACCGTACTTCACAAACGAGCCTTTGGTGCCGTGAACGATAAACTTCGGATAGTCGATTTTCACCAGATGGCTGGTTTTCACAATGGCTTTCAGGTCACCGTAGAACAATTGCGCTTCAAAGGTATCATCCGGATTCGCTTTGTTGCGCAGGCTGCGGATGTCATAGGCCACACGATCGGGGCGTCCGAAAAGGGAGATAATCTGATCCATAGTGTGTACGCCCAGGCCATAGAATGCGCCGTCCTGCGGCAAGCCCGGTTTGGTTTCCGCCACGGGACGGTAGTAGTCAAAATGGCTTTCAACTTCCACTATTTCACCCAGTTTGCCGCTCTCAATTGCTTTTTTAGCAGTGAGAAAACAGGAGTCAAAACGACGATTCTGATACGGCGTGACGGTCAGTCCTTTGCTTTGCGCTAGCTCAAACAACTCTTTTGCTTGTGCCAGCGTCGGGGTGAACGGTTTCTCCACCAGCACATTTTTACCCGCTTCCAGCGCGCGCCTGGCGTATTCAAAATGGCTGTCAGCGTGGGTACAGACGATCACCAGCTTCACCTGCGGATCGCCCAATACCTCATCCAGATCGCTGGTGAAATGAATGTGGGAATAGATTGGCGCCTGCTCTTCCGGTTTAGCGTGACGACGGAAAATATGCGCGACATGCCAGGTATCTTTACGGTTCAGAACGTAAGGGAGATGGTAACGGGTGGTGCTTTTGCCGAATCCAATAAATGCGCAGTGTAAGGTCATGAGACGATCCTTTTGAAGGTGATTGTCTACACCATAGCGCAAAGCGGCGGGAGACTGAATGCTGGATTCTTTGCCGGATGCGGCGTTGCCTTATCCGGCCTACAAAAGCAGTAGCCTCAAGATCGGGCGTAAGTGGCGTAGGCAGATTATTCACGGCCTGCGCGCAGCAACCGGAGCGTACACAGAGTACGTGAGGATTGCGAGCACAGCCCGGGATTAAGCTGACAAGCAAACTAGCCCGAAACCCAGCCCCAAAAAAAAGCCAGCAAAAGCTGGCTAAAGTAATACTGGAAGCAATGTGAGCAATGTCGTGCTTTCAGGTTCTCCGTAGGGATTCCCCTGAACGCAAAGCAATAATAATCATTCTCATTCGCACTTGTCTACTTCTTTTTGCAAAAAAATGCAGTTGACGGATTTTTCTTTCTCGGCGAGTGTAAATGCTCAATTACCCCTGCAGGAGATAAGGAATGAGTGAGATAGTGATACGCCACGCTGAACCAAAAGATTACGACGCCATTCGTCAGATCCACGCCCAGCCGGAGGTGTACCACAACACGCTACAGGTTCCTCATCCCTCCATGGAGATGTGGCAAACGCGACTCGCCGATCAGCCGGGGATCAAACAGCTGGTGGCCTGCATCGATGATATCGTCGTGGGACATCTTTCCATTGCAGTTGCCCAGCGCCCGCGCCGCAGCCACGTCGCTGATTTCGGTATTTGCGTTGACGCTCGTTGGCAAAACCGCGGCGTCGCCAGCGCGCTGATCCGCACCATGATCGACATGTGCGACAACTGGCTGCGCGTTGACCGTATTGAGCTGACGGTATTTGTTGATAATGAGCCCGCCGTGGCGGTGTATAAGAAGTACGGCTTTGAAATCGAAGGCACCGGTAAGAAATACGGCCTGCGCAACGGTGAATATGTTGATGCGTACTTTATGGCGCGTGTGAAATAAATTTCAGGGCGAATTTTTCGCCCTTCTTATTGAAAGGACGCAATAGTGAAAAAATACCTTCCTCTGGTGTTGCTGACAGCACTTTCCCCCGCTTTCGCCACTACCGTACAAAATCTCGATTCCATACCCAGCGCCATTCAATATCCGGAAGGTAAGCAGATTTTTGCCGAGCAAATGGCAGGAGCAACACCTGCTAAGGGGTTTGGCGAGCTTCCACAGGGATTATCTGTAAGCCAATGGATTGCCTGGGTTGCGCCGAATGAAGATCCTGACAACCTGATCCTGACGGGCGCCAAAGCCTGGGGTAAAGACGGTAAATATATTGGCGTCGCCTGTTTCGCTGATAATCAAGCCGATGCCGCGCAGGCAAAAAAATACGCGGATAACAGCTGTCCAGAAAACTACAGCAACGGGCGCGCCAATAAATTATATCTCGGCATATTTTCCTGGCAGAACCAACGGCTAACGCCGATTGCACGCTCGGAAAAAACGTTAAACCAACTCTCAGAGTGGAATAAAGCCGCCGAAAAAGAGAGCGATGATGAATCCGTCAGACCGCTGGCTTATTATACAAAACTGGATCTTGCGCCATACCGGATCGCACCCGAGACTCTGGCGTTCGGGGTTCGCGGTGGATACTCTGACGCATATTCCGGCGGCGGGGCATTTTATGAAGTGCTGGAGCTTTATGCGATCAAAGACAGCAAGATAATCAACGTGTATTCCGACCTTGTTTATCAATATACGGACATCGCCGGAGACTGGAATAAAGATGGCACCAGGCAGCACGACATCAGCGAAAGTAAAGGCATCCTCAAAATACGCTCAACAAAGACAAACGGTTTTTATGATTTAGAGCGCGTTGACCTGCAGGATAAAAGCAGCCAAATATTCCGCTGGTCTGAATCACTGCAGCGATATGCGCCATAATCACCCCATCAGGCCTACACCGTTCAGAACGCTGTAGGCCATTGATATGGGCTAATTAACATCAGCAAACCCTCCATCAATAACTCCAACTTATTGAATGTATAAATTCTTATCTCATACATTGTTTATATTCAGATTTCCCTCAAGAAAATTCACTTAAAGTGAAACGTTTTATTTCTGCTATATACGAACGACATTAGAAAGCGTAATAAAAACAAACAGCAAAATTACCATTTTTACGGCAACGCGTAATAAAAGGACAAGGATATCATGAGTGATATCGTCTATCTGATGGTTTCAGGGCAACAGCAGGGCGCTATTTCTGACGGATGTGGAACCGTTGCATCTGTGGGTAACCGTTGGCAAGTCGGACACGAAAACGAAATTTTTTCCTTTTCGCTCTCTAATAGTATAACCAGTACTGGCAGTGGTTCACATTTGCACGGACTGCGATTTTGTAAACTGATAGATAAAAGCACCCCATTGTTTGTAAACGCTATTAACAACAACGAGCAGTTGTATATGGAGTTTTATTTCTACCGCATCAATAGATTCGGTAGATGGGAGAAATATTATTATATTCAACTGCGGGGAGCATTCCTGTCAGCCATTCAACACCAATTCAGTGAAAATAATTTAGATACAGAAACAATAACCATCAGCTATGAATATATCTTCTGCAAACATCTTATTGCCAACACTGAGTTCAGCTACCTGGCGTTGCCCGCGAACTACAACCGCCTGTTTATCCCCCGTCCAAAAACCCCCGCAGACAACGGCCTCAAAACGTTAAACAGCAAAGGGATTGGCAGACTGCTTGCCGCCGGAGGTATCTACAACGGCAATATCGACGGCTTCAGGGAAACGGCGGAAAAGTTGGGGGGCGATGCGATTAAAGGATATTATCAAGTCCTCAATGAAAAAACTACAGGTGCTTTACTTGCAGCAGGTTCAATTTTATTAGCCAGACGTTCTAACTCTGATTATTATCATGAGATTACTATCTATCTTGGAAAACTAAGAGGCGAGCCCAAGTTACTTTCTGGCGTAATCGTAAAAGAAATAAATTACACCCGAAGAAATCCAACTGAAGCAGCAGCATTACGAAAGGAATTCGATAGTACTATAAGGAAAAGATTCATCATTGACCTCGCAAAAAATCCTATTTACGCAAATAGATTTAACTCAGAAGATATTTTAAGAATGAATAACGGGAATGTTCCTCATAACTATAGTGTTCACCATAAATTACCATTAGATGACGGAGGAACAAATAATTTTGATAATTTAGTACTAACAGAGAATGAACCCTATCACAAAATATTTACCAATATGCAATCCAATGTAACAAGAAAAATGTTACCCGGCGAAAGCAAAACGATATAGTGGGCTATCCCTTCAGGTTCAATTTACCCACTTAAGAATACATTAGGATTAAATAAAAAATGAAAATTGATGACCTCCTTATTGAATTAAAAATTATGATGAATAAATTTGCTTATCCTATAGAAAATGCCATAAAGAGTTCATTTATTACAAGCATTACGGAAAGAAACTCTAAAAATGAAACATCATCGATACTCGAACAATTATGCGATGAATTATGCATATTATTCTCCAATCAACCTGATTATTTAACATTCTTAGAAGCAATGGATGGGTTTGAGTATAATGGATTAAGAATTTTCAGCCTTTCAATACCGGAACCTTTAGTTAAGAACTTATTCATCATGAACGAATTTTATAGAAATAATGATGACTATATAAACCCAGATCTTGCAGAACGACTAGTAATTGGTGATGATAGTATTTCACTATTCACCTATGACACTAAAACCGATCTTTTTGAAATTAGAGATAATATAGGTACTGACAATGTATTTGGAACATTTAAGTCTTTTACTGATTTTTTAAATGAAATCTTAGACACTGCACGTTAAAAACACACCAAGAGAACACAATGAAAAAAATACCTTTAGACATTTTAGAACAAAAAGCAAAAGAAATAAGCAAGAAAACATTAGGTGATTATATATTAACAGACGAAATATTATCACAATTGGCCTCAGGAGTAATTATTGATGGTGACGACAGAGTTTTTGTGTTGTTCATACCTAAAGAACTTGCAAAAGATACAGTAGACATCCTCAGAATAAGAATGAATATTTATACTGGGGATGGTTTTGTTGAGTATGTTGGGCTTGAGCGAAAAAAGTAGAGAGCAAAAAAACACGAAGCTAAGCTTACTCGGATGCACTTAACTATGATAACTGAAACAGAGCTTAACGTACTGAAAGTTATGGCTGAAAAAGATATTGATTGGAACTGGATAGCTTTGGATAGAGCTCTTTATACGAGAAACGTCCCTGGATTTGGTAATGTTGCGAATATCGTAACGAACCTTGTCAATAACGGATTGGTTGAGGTTGTATATGGTGAAGATAAATCAAGGCCACGCTACAAAGTAGCCCAAAATGGTTTTAACTTTATCAAAGAGCAACAGCATCTTTTTTAGTTTAGGATATAATGTTTACTAAAAATTGAACCGTCCAAAATAAGCCCTCTCCCATCGAAGAGGGCCGTTATTCTTAGTATCCTGCCGTTAAATCATCGACGGAACGTGGGTCGGACGCGCCATATAGTGCGCCATCCGGCCCTACCATTATGCTCTGCGTGCTGCCCATCGCCTCTTTCAGCGCGACTTTCTGTCCTTTCTGCTCCAGCAGCTTGAGGGTATCCGGGCTGAAGCCCTTCTCGACGCGAAGCTCATCCGGCAACCACTGATGATGGAAGCGCGGCGCGTTGGTGGCTTCGGCGACATTCATCCCGAAATCAATGCTGTTCACCACCATTTGCAGCACGGTGGTGATAATTCGGCTGCCGCCAGGGCTGCCGGTTACCAGCCAGGTTTTCCCGTCTTTAACCACAATAGTCGGCGACATTGACGACAGCGGACGCTTCTTCGGCCCGACCGCGTTGGCATCGCCGCCCACCAGCCCGTATACGTTCGGCACGCCCGGCTTGGCAGAGAAATCGTCCATTTCGTTATTGAGCAGAATACCGGTATTACCCGCCACAATTCCGGTACCGAAGGTGGTATTCAGGGTATAGGTCACCGCCACGGCATTGCCGTCTTTATCCACCACCGAGAAATGGGTGGTTTGATTGCTTTCATACGGGGCGAGCTTGCCCGGTTTTATCTGGCTGGAAGGTTTTGCCTTGTTGATATCAATTTGATCGGCAAGGGTTTTCGCATAGGCTTTGTTGGTCAGCGCCTGCCACGGCACTTTCACAAAGTCCGGGTCCCCCAGATACTCTGAACGGTCGGCATAGGCGTATTTTTCCGCTTCCGCCATGATTTGCATGGCATCGGCGCTGCCAAAGCCGTACTTCTTCATGTCGAAGTTTTCAAGGATATTAAGGATCTGCACGATATGAATACCGCCCGAGGATGGCGGCGGCATGGAGAAGACCTGATACCCGCGATAGTCGCCGCTGATTGGCGTACGCTCAACGGCTTTATAGCTGGCTAAGTCCTCTTTGGTCATCAGCCCGCCGTTCTTCTGCATTTCCCCGGCAATCTGGTCGGCAATCGCCCCTTTATAAAACGCATCCGGGCCGTTCTCGGCAATCATCTCGAGGCTTTTCGCCAGGCTCTTTTGCACCAGCTTATCGCCTTTTTTCAGCGGCTCGCCGTCTTTCCAGAAAATGGCTTTGCTGTTCTCATGGTTGGGGATCACTTCGCTGCCGTAAGTTTTCAGATCGTCGGCCAGCGCGTCATTAACCACAAACCCCTCTTCCGCCAGCTTCATCGCCGGACGCACCACTTTATTCAGCGGCATCGTGCCGTATTTCTCCAGCGCCAGCGAGAAACCCGCCACGGTACCCGGCGTGCCGGATGCCAGATGCGACGTCAGCGATTTTTTCGCATCGGCGTTGCCCTGGTCATCAAGGAACATGTCGCGGGTCGCGCCAGCAGGGGCCATTTCACGAAAATCGATCGCCGTGGTGTTACCGTCTTTGGTACGCAGCAGCATAAAACCACCACCGCCCAGATTACCCGCCTGCGGATGCGTTACCGCCAGCGCGTAGCCAACGGCCACGGCGGCATCGACGGCATTGCCGCCCTGTTTAAGAATATCCACCCCGACCCGGGTGGCTAATGCATCCACGGAGGCCACCATCCCCTGCTGCGCACGCACGGGATGGAACACATCTTCCTCAACGCCGTAGGATACCGGTGGCGGCGCTGCCGGTGCGGCAGCAACGCTAAAACAACTTCCTGAGAGCAGAGCAGCAATGGCTACCCGGCGTAAAAACGTCGGTTTTATCATCGTTATTCTCCAGATGTATGGGGTCAGCCCCCCACTAAGCCTGGTGCATAACTCTGAAATAATCATCGTAACGGCGAGAAAGGAGTAAACTTAAACGATCCCCGAGAGGAGAAAAGCGATGAAACGACTCTTACTTTTAGTCATGCTATTGCCGTTTGCAGGCTTTGCACAGCCCATCAACACCATGAATAACCCGAATCAACCGGGTTATCAGATCCCGAGTCAGCAGCGTATGCAAACCCAAATGCAAACGCAGCAAATTCAGCAAAAAGGGATGCTCAACCAGCAGTTGCAAACGCAAACCCGCATGCAGCAACAGCATATGGAAAACCAAATCAACACGAATTCCCAGCGAGTCCTTCAGTCTCAGCCGGGAGAGTTGAATACGGGTCAACAGCAAATGCTGCCCAACAGCAACGGGGGTATGTTGAACGGAACCCGTAACCCGGACAGCTCGTTGAATAAACAGCAACATATGCTGTCGGAGAAAAAGAACGGCGACATGCTGAAGCCCTCCAGCACGCCGCAGCCTAACGTTCCGTTAAAAACGATTGGGCCTTAATAGGGCTGAAAATCCGGTCCTATCGTATCAATAGCATCGGTACAGATGCAGTCCACTCCCCAGCGCAGCAGCTCTGCCGCGCGCTGGGGTCGGTTGACGGTATAAACCAGAATACGTAGCCCCGCGTCGCGCAGCGCATCCACGCGCACTTCATCCAGCAGCTTATGATTAAGATGAATCGAAACGCAGCCGAGCCGGGTAGTGAGTTCGCGCCAGTCGTCACGCCATTCATCCAGCAGTAAACCGCGCGGCAGTTCCGGAGCCGCCTGCTGCGCCGCTTCAAGCGCGTCAATTTCAAAAGACGACAACAGCGGCGGCGTCATTCCCGCCCACAGTTCACGCGCGGCCAGCGCTACGGCTTTGCCGGTTAGCGTTCCGGTGCCGGTCGTGGGTTTAATTTCAATATTCGCCATCATACCGTGCTGACGGCAGCGCGCGGCCACTTGCGAGAGCAGCGGCAGCGGTTCACCTTTAAACTCGCCGCTAAACCAGCCGCCGGCGTCCACGCGCAATAGATCCTGCCAGTTCAGCTCGCCCGCCACGCCCCAGCCGTTGCTGGTCCGTTCGAGGTTGTCATCGTGTAGCAAAAAGATCTCGCCGTCTTTTGACAACTTCGCGTCAAACTCAATCATGGTATGCCCATATCGCGCCCCCACGTCGATCGCCGCCAGGGTGTTTTCCGGAGCCAGCTTACCGCCGCCGCGATGGGCGACAATGTGGGGATAAGGCCAGTTACTCATACGCGTTGTCCTGTTTCGCCATCAAAAAGATGCAGATGATTTTCTGGCAGATGCAGCCACAGCGTGCTGCCTGCCGTCGGGCGATGCTGATGCGCCAGTCGCACCACCAGCTTTTGCTCACCCCAGCGTCCGTGCGCCAGGTTATCCGCGCCCAGCATTTCCAGCGTGTCGACAACCAACGGCACACCGCCATCGGCCTGCGAGCTTAGCGCAATATGCTCCGGGCGGATACCCAGCGTCATGTTACGCCCAATACACTCCCGGACGCTTTTGGCGATGGGCAAGGTCATGCCGCCATCCAGTTCGAAATGGCAGCCAGAAGCGCTAATGTGCCCGTCCAGCAGGTTCATTGCCGGGCTGCCGATAAAGCTCGCCACAAAGCGGCTGGCAGGTTTCTCGTATACTTCTACCGGCGTACCGATTTGTTCTGCAATACCTTTGTTCATCACCATCACACGCTGGGCGAGGGTCATGGCTTCAACCTGATCGTGCGTCACGTACAGCGAGGTGGTTTTCAGTCGCCGATGAAGATGTTGTAACTCCAGACGCATCTGGACGCGCAGCTTGGCATCGAGGTTAGAAAGTGGCTCATCGAACAGGAATACCGCCGGGTCGCGGACAATCGCCCGCCCCATTGCCACGCGCTGGCGCTGACCGCCTGAAAGTTCGCGTGGCCGACGTTTAAGCAGTTCCCCCAGTTCGAGAATACGCGCCGCCTCTTTCACCCGCTCGGCAATATGCTCCTTACCCATTCCGCGGATCTTCAGCCCCCAGGCCATGTTTTCTTCCACGCTCATATGCGGGTAGAGGGCATAGTTCTGGAACACCATCGCAATGCCGCGATCCTTCGGCTCCATCTCGGTGACGCGCTTATTATCGATCCAGATATCGCCGCCGCTCACCCGCTCCAGCCCGGCCACCATCCGCAGCAGCGTAGACTTGCCGCAGCCGGATGGCCCAACCATCACGATAAACTCCCCGTCCGCGACGTCCAGCGTCAGCGGTTTAATCACCTGGGTTTTGCCGTCCCAGCTTTTGGTTACTGCCTGTAGTTTGAGTCCTGCCATTTTATTTCTCACTGTCCACTAAACCACGCACAAACGCGCGCTGCATGGCTAACACGATGATTACCGGAGGGATGAGCGTCAGCAGCATGGCTGCCATCACCTGATTCCATTGGGTGGTGCCTTCACCGGTGGCGATCATGCCTTTGATGCCCGCTACCGCAGTGCCCAGGTTGACATCGGTAATAATTAACAACGGCCACAAATACTGGTTCCAGCCGTAAATAAAGGTGATCACGAACAGCGCCGCCAGATTGGTTTTTGACAGCGGTAGTACGATATCGCGGAAAAAACGCATCGGTGACGCGCCGTCAATACGCGCCGCTTCAACCAGCTCATCCGGTAGCGTCATAAAAAACTGACGGAACAGGAAGGTCGCAGTAGCCGATGCCATCAGCGGCAACGTCAGACCCGCGTAGCTGTCGAGCATTTTCAGGTTGGCGATCACTTCCACCGTCGGGAAAATACGCACCTCAACCGGCAGCATCAGGGTGATAAAAATCATCCAGAAGAACAGGTTGCGCAGCGGAAAGCGAAACCAGACGATGGCGAATGCGGAGAGCATAGAAACAGTAATTTTCCCCACCGTAATACTGAACGCCATGATGAAACTGTTGAGCATCATCAGCCAGAACGGCGCGCTATTGACGCCCACGCCGTTGACCCAGATGTATTTCATGTTTTCCAGCAACTGCGTGCCGGGAATCAGCGTCATCGGCGTTTCAAATACCGCTTTGTTGTCCAGCGTCGCCGCGACAAACGCGACGTACAACGGGAACAGGATCACCATGATTCCCAGCATCAGCATGGTATGGCTGAATATTGTCAGCCCACGACGGTTCTCAATCATTGGTAACGCACCTTACTTTCCACATAGCGGAACTGCACCACCGTCAAAATAATGACCAGGAACATCAGCACCACCGACTGCGCGGCTGACGCAGAGAGATCCAGGCCGACAAAGCCTTCACGATAGATCTTATAAATCAACGTCGTGGTCGCCTGTACCGGCCCACCTGCCGTGGCGGCGTCGCTCACCGGGAAGGTGTCAAAGAAGGCATACACCAGATTCACCACCAGCAAAAAGAAACTGACCGGCGCAATCAGCGGCAGCGCTAATTTAAAGAAGCGGCGAACCGGTCCTGCGCCATCAATCGCGGCGGCTTCGATCAACGACCGGGGAATAGATTGCAGTGCGGCAAAGAAGAACAGGAAGTTGTAACTAATCTGCTTCCAGACCGACGCGAACACCACCAGAAACATGGCCTGACCGCTGTTTTGCGCGTGGTTCCAGTCATAGCCAAACTCACCGAGCAAATGGGTGATCAGCCCGCGTCCGGGGTTAAACAGGAAGATCCACAGTACGGCGGCAACGGCGGGGGCAACGGCATAAGGCAGCAGCATCAGCGTCTGGTAAAAACGGCTACCGCGCACCACGTAATTCACCAGCGCCGCAAAAAATAATGACACCAGCAGACCGCTTACCGTAACCAGCGTGCTGAACTTAATGGTGGTCCAGAACGAATCAAGGTAGTACGGGTCATGGAACAGCGCGACAAAGTTTTCCAGTCCGACAAACTGGCTGGAAAGGCCAAATGGATCAACGCTTTGTAACGAGTACCACAGCGCTTCACCGGCGGGCCAGATAAAGAAAATAACGGTGATAACCAACTGCGGAGCCACCAGCAGATAGGGCAGCCAGCGCGAGCGGAACACCGGACGGGATGAGGACATGTAGGTTCTTTTCCTGGAAGGTGCCGGATGGCGGTGCAAGCACCTTATCCGGCCTACAAACCACGATCTTGTAGGCCTGGTAAGCGCAGCGCCATCAGGCACTTATACACTTAAGACTTGGTCGATTGCTCAAAGCGGCGCAGCAGTTGATTACCACGCTCAACGGCGGCATCCAGCGCCTGCTGCGGGGTTTTCTTCCCGGTCCAGACGCTTTCCAGCTCCTCATCCACGATGGTACGGATCTGCGGCATGTTGCCCAGACGCAGTCCTTTGGTGAACGGCAACGGCGGCTTGTTCAGCATCTGGCGGGTGGCGATATCTGCCCCCGGGTTTTTCTCATAAAAACCCTGCTCGCGGGTCAGATCGTACGCGGCGGTGGTGATCGGCAGATAACCGGTCTTCTGATGCCATTCGGCAGCAATCTCTGGTTTCGCGAGGAAGTTGAGGAACTGCGCCACGCCTTCGTAGGTGGCTTTGTCTTTGCCCTGCATCACCCACAGACTGGCTCCACCGATAATCGCGTTTTGCGGCGCGCCCTTCACATCGGCATCGTACGGCATCATCCCGACGCCATAGTTGAATTTGGCGTAATGGCGGATGTCGGCCAGAGAACCAGAAGAGGCGGTAGTAATGGCGCAATCCCCGTTGTAGAACTTCTCGGTGGATTCATCTTTACGTCCGAAGTAGCTGAAGTCCCCTTTTTTATTCAGCTCTTCCAATAGTGCAATGTGTTTCACCTGCTCCGGTTTATTAAATTCCAGCACCGCGTCAGTACCGTCAAAACCGTTGTTTTTGGTGGCGACCGGCAGCCCGTTCCAGGCGCTGAAGTTTTCAATCTGGATCCAGCCCTGCCAACCGCTGGCATAGCCACACTTCATTCCTGCGGCTTTCAGCTTCGCGGTATATTCCGCCAGATCCTGCCAGGTTTTTGGCGGCTGCTCCGGGTCTAAACCGGCTTTTTTGAAGGCGTCTTTGTTGTAATACAGCACCGGCGTGGAGCTGTTAAACGGCTGGGAGAGCAAATGTCCGCTTTTCGAGTCGGTGTAATAACCGGAAACCGTCGGCACGAACTGAGATTCATCGAAGTTGATGCCAGCCTCTTTGAATACTTCATAGACCGGTTTAATGGCTTTCGAGGCCATCATCGTTGCCGTCCCCACTTCATAAACCTGCAGCAGCGCAGGGGCGTTTCCGGTACGGAAGGCGGCAATCCCTGCGCTCAGGCTTTGCTCGTAGTTGCCTTTGTACTGTGGAACAATTTTGTAGTCGGGATTGGCGGCATTAAAACGTTGCGCCAGAGAATCAACTTCTTTGCCCAGTTCGCCTTCCATTGAGTGCCAGAATGGGATAGTGGTGACGGCCAGCGCCTGACCTGCAAATGCCAGGCTAAGCGCCAGACCTAAAGCTGTATGTCGTAACGATATCATCGGTTATCTCTCTTGTTGTGCCGGATGCGCGATATCACGCGTTTTATGCTCGCGGGGGTAACATGACATGCTCGAATGACAGAAAAATAACTTTTTTATTACAAAAAAAAGATAGTAAGGCGACAAACAGATGGCAAGGCGGTGAAAGCGTAGTGACAGGAAAATGCGGGGTGGAGCACAACAAAGCCGGGAGGTGCCTACCCGGCTCATAAAAAGATTTACCTTACAGATGAGATTACTCAGGCTGTGCGAACGTAAATTCCAGCGCCAGGCCCAGGACCTGCATACCGTGGATATTATCTTCCGGCGATATTGCCACCAGACTTTCCAGAAATTTGAGTCGTCGCGACTGGGCGTTAATGATGAGCTTCCCCCGTAACGCCGGAAGCTTCAGCGAAGTGATGGGATAAACCACACGCCCAACGACTTCGACCGGCAGCTTGCGTAAGTCGACCTGCTGGAGCACCCCCACACAGGAGTACAGCAGGGCAACTGGCGTAACGGCAAGCAACGGCGCGCTGCTGATGCTGACGAAGTCCAGCAGCAGTTCCGGGCGAAGATAGTTCAGCCCATTAAAAGAGACAGTGACACCATCAATCGCGGGCATGGGCAGCACGTCAGTTTGACGCGGTAAATCATTCATTCAGTTACCATTGGCACAAGATATATATCAAGCCGTTGATTATGCAGTAAATAGCCTATGCTTGCTGGGACAAGGCTCGCAATACCTGCAGATTTAGATAGCGACGTAGCCCGACACGCTGCCCATCAACTCCGGTAACGTTAATCCCGACGCCAGCGTCGTTCATATTCATTTTGTAGACGCTCTCGTTCCCGCCGCTCTCGTTCACGCTGGAGATCGGATTTCTCATCTTCCCAGCCAGGACACACCGAGCTGGTGAACACTTCACAGGGCGAGCTGGATTGTGCCAACGGGTTGGCGGGTTTCTCTTCCCAGATAGACGGATCGCGCGGGTCGAATGTTTGCGGTTCCAGCGCCTGAGCGCCGGGGGCGAGCGCCAATAGCAGACTTCCAATCATCATGCAGGTTCCTGAACGTATCATCCTTTCTCCATGTTCATATTATTATTGATAACCATTCTCAATAATAACATGGCGCGATAAAAAAGGGGCCATCAGGCCCCTTAACTCTTAAGAGAAATGTTAACCGCCCAGATAAGCGCTGCGCACCGCTTCGTTAGCCAGCAGCGCATCGCCGGTATCCTCCAGCACCACATGACCGTTTTCCAGCACGTAGCCGCGGTCGGCGAGCTTCAGCGCCTGGTTAGCGTTTTGCTCGACGAGGAAAATGGTCATCCCCTGCTCGCGCAGTTGCTCGATGGTATTAAAGATCTGCTGGATGATAATCGGCGCCAGACCCAGCGACGGCTCATCAAGCAGCAGCAGCCTGGGCTGGCTCATCAGCGCGCGGCCTATCGCCAGCATCTGCTGTTCCCCACCGGACATCGTCCCCGCACGCTGAATGCGACGCTCATGCAGACGGGGAAACAGGTCATACACCCACTTGATGCGTTCCTGAAACTGGTCCTTCTCGGCAAAGAAGCCGCCCATCGCCAGGTTCTCTTCCACCGTCATGCGGGAAAACACGCGACGCCCTTCCGGAACAATCGCTACCGCTTCGCGCATGATTTTCGCCGTTTGCCAGTCGGTAATGTCTTTACCATCAAAGACAATACGCCCGCTGGTCGCGCGCGGGTCGCCGCATAACGTACCGAGCAGGGTGGTTTTCCCCGCGCCGTTGGCGCCGATAAGCGTCACGATTTCACCCTGGTTGATATACAGGCTAACCTCGTGCAGCGCCTGAATCTTGCCGTAGTGGGCACTGACTTTATCAAAGGACAACATCACTTTTTCCATCTTAGGCTCCACCACCATTATGCTTCACCTAAATAGGCGCGGATCACGTCCGGGTTATTACGAATCTGTTCCGGCGTCCCGTTCGCCAGCGGCGTGCCCTGGTTTACCACGTAAATACGGTCGGAAATGCCCATCACCAGTTTCATATCATGCTCAATCAACAGAATGGTGGTGTTGTGATGATTACGCAGTTCGGCAATCAGTTCGTCCAGCTCTTTGGTCTCTTTCGGGTTGAGGCCAGCGGCAGGCTCGTCGAGCATCAGGATCTCCGGCTGGGTCACCATGCAGCGGGCAATCTCCAGACGACGCTGATCGCCGTAGGCCAGGTTGCTGGCCTGACGGTTGGCATGCTCCAGCAAACCAATACGCGCAAGCCAGGTGGCGGCGCGATCCAGCGCTTCACTCTGCGCGCGACGGAACGACGGGGTTTTCAACAGGCCGGAAAAGACGCCGGTCTTTAGCTGCTGATGTTGCGCCACCAGCAGGTTTTCAATCACCGTCATTTCGCGAAACAGGCGTACGTGCTGAAAAGTACGCACCACGCCCATACGCGCGATTTGCTGGCCCGGCAGCCCTTCCAGATGCTGGTCGCGCAGCTTAATCGTCCCACCCGTCGGTTTATAAAAACCGGTCAGACAGTTAAAGACCGTGGTTTTACCCGCGCCGTTTGGCCCGATTAACGAGACGATCTCCTGTGGTCTCAGCTCCAGCTCAACGTTGTTGACCGCCAGCAGACCGCCGAAGCGCATCATCAGGCCGTTAACCGATAATAATGGCTGACTCATGCCTGCTCTCCTTTCGCTTCCCCGTTTTTCAGCTTCAACTGCGGACGGGTCATCGGCAGCAAGCCCTGCGGACGCCAGATCATCATCAGTACCATTAAACCACCCAGCATTAGCATGCTGTATTCATTGAAATCACGCATCAGCTCGCGTGATACCACCAGCAGGATGGCCGCCAGGATCACCGCAAACTGTGACCCCATACCGCCCAGCACCACAATCGCCAGCACAAAGGCCGACTCGGCAAAGGTGAACGATTCCGGGCTGACAAAGCCCTGGCGCGCGGCAAATAGCGTGCCGGCAAAACCGGCGAACGCGGCGCTGATGGTAAAGGCGGTCAGCTTGATGCGCGTAGGGTTTAAGCCCAGCGAACGGCAGGCGATTTCATCTTCACGCAGCGCTTCCCACGCCCGGCCCAACGGCATACGCAGCAGACGGTTAATGACAAACAGCGAGAACACCACCAGCAGCAGCGCCACCAGATAGAGGAAAATGACGCGGTCAGACGGATCGTACTTGACGTTAAAGAAGTTGCTGAAGGTATCCCAGCCGCCTTCACGGGCGCTGCGGCTAAATTCCAGCCCGAAAAAGGTGGGTTTTGGGATCTGGCTGATACCGTTCGGACCACCGGTGATTTCGGTGTTGTTGAGCAGCAGGATACGCACGATTTCGCCGAAGCCTAAGGTGACAATCGCCAGATAGTCACCGCGCAGGCGCAGCACCGGGAAGCCGAGCAGGAAGCCTGCAGCGGCGGAAACCAGCCCGGCCAGCGGCAGACACGTCCAGAAGCCGAGGCCGTAATAGTGGTTCAGCAGCGCAAAGGTATACGCGCCGATGGCGTAGAAGCCGCCGTAGCCCAGCACCAGCAGTCCGGAAAGCCCCACCACCACGTTTAAGCCAAGGCCGAGGATGATATAAATCATCGTCAGCGTGGCGATATCCACCGTACCGCGCGAGACCATAAACGGCCATGCCACGGCAATCACCAGCAGCGCCACCAGGAACAGCTTCTGTTTAACCGTGGAGCCGTCAATCGCTGGCAGAATAAACTTCGGCCCGGAGACGCTCTTCAGGCTCTTCTGGAACGCCGGACGCAGCAGTTGGAAGAGAAACACCACACCGGTGCCGATAAACACCCACTGCCAGCGGATATCCGCGGCGGTGTCCACCACCAGCTTGGTGCCGTCCAGCTCTAACTGGACGCCCATGAAGACGCCCGCCAGGATGAAGAACATGGCGGCAGAGAGCAGCGCCATTGCAAAATGCATCGGTTTCATACTTTCTCTACCTCCGGACGACCCAGAATACCGGTCGGCATCACCAGCAGCACCAGAATCAGCAGCGCGAACGACACCACGTCTTTGTATTCGGTGCTCAGATAAGCAGAGGAGAGCGCTTCCGCGACGCCCAGAATCAGGCCGCCGATCATCGCGCCTGGAATGCTGCCAATGCCGCCCAGTACCGCCGCGGTAAAGGCCTTCATCCCGGCCATAAAGCCGATGTAAGGGTTAATTACGCCATAGAACTGACCGAGCAGCACGCCTGCCACCGCCGCCATTGCTGCGCCAATCACAAAGGTCAGCGCAATCACGCGATCGGTATTAATGCCGAGCAGGCTGGCCATTTTCAGATCTTCCGCGCAGGCGCGGCAGGCGCGTCCCATACGGGAGTAGCGGATGAACAGCGTCAGCGCCAGCATCGCCAGGAAGGTCACAATCCAGATAACCAACTGCATGGTGGTGATAGATGCAGAGAAGTTTTCACTGCTGCCGACGGTCCACTGGCCGTTAAACAGGCTGGGCAGCGCCACGTCGCGCGAACCTTCCGTCAGGCTGACGTAGTTTTGCAGGAAGATGGACATCCCGATAGCGGAAATCAGCGCGATCAGACGTTTGGAGCTGCGCACGGGTCGATACGCCACCCGTTCAATGCTCCAGCCGTAGGCGCTGGCAATCACAATCGCGCCGACGAAGCCCGCCGCAACCAGCAGCCAGCTTGAATCAATGCCCATCATCATTAGCGCAGCGATGATCATAAAGGAGACATAGCTGCCGATCATATACACCTCGCCATGGGCGAAGTTGATCATGCCAATAATGCCGTACACCATCGTGTAGCCGATGGCGATCAGCGCGTAGGTGCTTCCCAGCGTGACGCCGTTAAACATCTGCTGCAAGAAATAGAGGAACTGCTCGGACATAAGGTAACCTTTTTAAACCCGCCCGTTTTGCACGGGCGGTGGGATAACGCGTCTTCAGGTGTTACTTCGCGACGGTCGATGAACCATCCGCGTGCCACTGGAAGACACCAAACTCAAATCCCTTCAAATCGCCTTTTTCGTCCCATTTCAGCGGTCCAATCACGGTATCAGCCCCGTGTGCTTTCAGATCTTTCACCAGATCCAGCGGCTCTTTGCTGCCGCTGCGATCCATAGCTGTCGCCAGTGACTGGACGGCTGCATAAGTGATCCACACGTACGGTCCACTTGGATCTTTCTTGTCAGCTTTGAGCGCATCGACAATCGCTTTATTCGCCGGATCCTGGTCATAGCGTTTTGGCATGGTCACCAGCATGCCTTCTGCAGCATCACCGGCAATATTAGACAGCGACGCGTTGCCCACGCCCTCCGGACCCATAAACTGGGTTTTCAGCCCAACGGAGCGCGCCTGGCGCAGCATTTGCCCCATTTCCGGGTAGTAGCCGCCGTAATAAACGAAGTCGATATTTTCTTTCTTCAGACGGGCGATCAGCGCAGAGAAATCTTTTTCCCCGGCGGTGATGCCATCAAAGAAGACGATGTTGGCTTTGCCCGCTTTCAGGCTGTCCTGCACCGAACGCGCCAGGCCTTCGCCGTACTGCTGTTTGTCGTGGATGATGGCGATGCGCTGCGGCTTCACCTTCTCCAGAATGTATTTCGCGGCGGTTGGCCCCTGAGAGGAGTCCAGACCTGCGGTACGCATGATGTGCGCGTAACCGCGCTGGGTCAGTTCCGGGTTAGTCGCGCCCGGAGAAATCATCAGAATGCCTTCGTCTTCATAGATATCTGATGCGGGCTGAGTGGAAGATGAGCACAGGTGGCCAATAACATACTGAATGCCGTCGTTGACGATTTTGTTTGCTACGGCAACGGCCTGTTTTGGATCGCAGGCATCGTCATATTCCACGGCGACCAGTTTGTCGCCTTTGATCCCGCCTTTGGCATTGATATCTTTAATGGCCTGACGTGCGCCATTAAATTCCATATCGCCCCACTGCGCGACCGGGCCCGACATCGCCCCGACAACAGCGACCTTGATATCTTCTGCCATAACAGCATGCGACATTGCCAGTGCTATCACCCCTGCGATGATTGTTTTCGCATTCCGTTTCATGTTCTGAATCCCCATTCGTGACGTAATTAATATTTTGTATTTATGTGGTTAAAAAGCAGACTGTGCTTTTTTTGAACTGTACTATTTTTACCAGTCTCATTAATGGGTTAGCACAGTTTTTTAAGCCTGTTACGGCTAAAAGCTCTATTTTTCAGTCGATTAAGAAAAGATAATATTCTGCTTTTGACTATAGATAAACAAAAAAAAGCGCATTTGTCAGCATAAAATAACGGTACAAAGAGCGGAATAAAATGCTGCATTCCAGGGTATTATCCTGCCTGTTTTTCAATCTCTACTGTTTCAAACTGTCATTACCGTTGTCGCAAAACTATTAACCTGGTTAATCGCATAAAAAAGAGAAAGCATCCGGGCGAATTATTTCGGTACACTGATTCCATCTTTTGTGATTTGGACACGCTGTTAATGAAGCTGACCATCGTTCGTTTAGATAACTTTAGCGCCCAGGACCAGATTGATCTGGGCAAAATCTGGCCGGAATATTCCGCCTCATCGTTAAGCGTAGATGAAACGCACCGGATCTACGCCGCGCGTTTTAACGAGCGTCTGTTAGGCGCAGTACGCGTCACCCTGAGCGGTACCCAAGGCGCTTTGGATTCATTGCGCGTACGTGAAATCACCCGTCGTCGCGGCGTCGGGCAGTATTTGATTGAAGAGGTGATCCGCGAAAACCCATCCGTGAGTTCATGGTGGATGGCAGATGTCGGCGTGGAAGACCGAGACGTGATGGCGGCATTCATGCAGGCGTTAGGTTTTACGGCCCAGGCGGATGGCTGGGAAAAACGCTAAAAGAAAGCCGGATGGCGCTGACGCTTATCCGGCCTACGAAGTGCTCGTTGTAGGCCGGGTAAGGCGAAGCCGCCACCCGGCACTCAATTACTTGGCGTCGGTCGCCGTCCCATTAGCATGCCAGTCAAATACGCCGAATTCGAAGCCTTTCAGATCGCCCTTCTCGTCCCAGGACAGCGGCCCCATTACGGTTTCTACTGAGTTTGCTTTCAGGTATTTAGCAATTTCAGCCGGATCGTCAGACTGGTTCAGGCCAGCTTGCAGAGACTGCAACGCGGCGTAGGTCGTCCACACGAATGCGCCGCTTGGATCCTGTTTCTTGGCTTTGATCGCATCCACAATCGGTTTGTTCGCCGGGACCTGGTCGTAGTTCTTCGGCTTGGTTACCAGTAAGCCTTCCGCAGACTCGCCGGCAATGTTAGACAGCGACACGTTCGCTACCCCTTCTGGTCCCATAAACTGGGTTTTCAGGCCTGCGGCACGGGACTGACGCAGGATCTGGCCCATTTCCGGGTGATAGCCACCGTAGTAAACGAAATCGATATTCTCTTTCTTCAGGCGCGCCACCAGCGTAGAGAAGTCTTTCTCACCGGCGGTGATCCCGTCAAAGAACACCACGTTGGCGTTGCCTTTCTTCAGGCCGTCCTGCACCGCGCGCGCCAGACCTTCACCGTACTGCTGTTTGTCGTGGATGATAGCGATACGCTGCGGCTTCACTTTTTCCAGAATGTATTTGGCGGCAGTGGGTCCCTGATCGGAATCCAGGCCGGTGGTACGCATCACCAGCTTATAACCACGCGCGGTCAGCTCCGGCGCCGTTGCTGCCGGGGTGATCATCAGAATGCCTTCATCTTCATAGATATCTGACGCGGGCTGAGTGGAAGATGAGCACAGATGGCCGATAACGTATTTAATCCCGTCGTTAACCACTTTGTTAGCGACCGCTACCGCTTGTTTTGGGTCGCAGGCGTCGTCGTATTTCACCACGACCAGTTTGTCGCCCTTCACGCCGCCCTTGGCGTTGATATCCGCAATCGCCTGCTCTGCGCCAGTAAACTCCTGATCGCCATATTGCGCCACTGGGCCGGACATCGCGCCGACGACAGCCACTTTGATATCCTTAGCAAATGCCATATTGCTCAAAGACAGGGCGATACATCCTGCCAATAACGCTTTACCCTTCATTTTCATCCTGACAATCCCCATTATTGTGGTTATTACGTGTGTTGTGATGTTGTTGTTCAGCACTTTATTTCGATTATTGGATAGCTGGCCGTGCTTTAGCAGCATACTCTGCTAAAACATACCCGATTTTTATTATTTTGGAATAGCTAAATTTACATCCAGATAACAAATTCGTGTCGGTGGAGGGGAGGAAAGGAAAGGTCGTAGGGCCGATAAGCAAAGCGCCATCGGGCAAAGGTGTTGCCGGATGGCAGCGTAAACGCCTTATCCGGCCTACAAAAAACAAAACCCCCGAATTCACATTCGAGGGTTCATTGGCAATGCGCGAAGATTACGCTTCGATCGCCGCGCGCAGTTTTTTCATGGCGTTCTTTTCAAGCTGACGAACACGTTCAGCGGAGACGCCGTAGCGGTCGGCCAGCTCCTGCAGCGTTGACTTGTTGTCTTCATCCAGCCAACGGGCGCGGATGATGTCCTGGCTACGCTCGTCCAGACCTTCCATCGCGTGAGTCAGTTTGTTCGCGGCCTGATCTTCCCAGTTATCCTCTTCAATGCCGTCGGCAAAGTTGGAGGATTTATCCTGCAGATACAGAACCGGCGCCATCGGCTGGCTGTCAGACTCGTCGTCTGAAGACATGTCAAACGTCATGTCCTGCGCCGCCATACGCGATTCCATTTCGCGCACGTCTTTGCTGGAAACACCCAGCTCGCGAGCCACCATTTCGACTTCGTCCTGGTTGAACCAGCCCAGACGCTGCTTGGTTTTACGCAGGTTAAAGAACAGCTTACGCTGTGCTTTGGTGGTTGCGACTTTCACGATACGCCAGTTACGCAGAACGTATTCGTGGATCTCAGCTTTGATCCAGTGCACGGCGAAAGACACCAGGCGCACACCCACTTCCGGGTTGAAACGGCGCACGGCTTTCATCAGGCCGATATTACCTTCCTGAATCAGATCCGCCTGCGGCAGGCCATAGCCCGCGTAGTTACGAGCAACATGAACAACAAAGCGCAGGTGAGACAGGATCAGCGTTTTAGCTGCTTCCAGATCGCCCTGGTAATGCAGCTTTTCAGCCAGTGCCCGCTCCTCGTCAGCCGACAACATCGGCCACGCGTTCGCAGCCCGGATGTAAGATTCCAGGTTACCAACAGGGGCTAAAGCTAAATTTTGCATTTCTTTGGTCATTCAAATCCTCTCAATCTTTTCATCTGGCGCATTGGCTAAAAACTAATTAACAAAAACCAGTAGCAACAACCATGCCAGAGCTTATGAGCAACGAGAATATCATTCAATCTTTTATCAGACAGTGATTTTATCCACAAGTTCCATGTCGTAATGTGTATAGATTACGCACAAAATGTGACATCACGATGAATACGCCGGGAAGAGATAACAGGGACTCTTTCCCTGCAGAGCGAACTACTCAGTGCAGGGAAAGATTATACCAGAGATTTTTTAATCGGGGGTAAAGTGGCGTAAATGTTGAACCGTGGCAAGCCAGGCTGCCACCCAGCCGATCATTGAGCACACCAGCAGTAACAACAGGCATTCGTCGAATGATAAGCCGTTGATATCAAACTTAGTTCCAAAAACCTGCGCCACTTCTGTTACCGCCGACGACAGCCGCATCACCAAAATTTCTGACAAAATCAGTGAAAGAAATGCGCCGGAAAAACCGAGCAATGCGCCGCCGTACAGGAACGGACGCAGGATAAACCCGTCCGTCGCGCCAATCAGTTTCTGCACGTTAATGGTATCGCGACGCGCAAAAATACTCAGGCGCACGCTGTTACCGATGACAAGGAAGACCGCCGCCACCATCAGCACGCCAATCATTGCGGAAACGCGCCCCACGAGGCCCGTCAGCGCCGCCAGTCGCGCGAACCAGCTGTCATCCATGCGTACTTCATCAATACCGTTGATTTGTGCAATACGGTCGCGCAGGGTGTTCAGCGACTCCGTCCCCTGGAAGTCCAGTTTCGGGATCACCACCGCTACGGCTGGAAGCGGATTCTCTTCCAGCATATCCAGCGCGCCGCCAAAGCCGGACCAGTTACGGAATTCGCCCAGCGCATCTTCGCGGGAAAGATAATTCACCTTCTCCACACCCTGCTCGGCCTGCAACTGACCCACCACCCGCGCGGCGGCATCGTCATCCAGCGTTTTTTGCAGGTAAACGGTGATCTGCGGAGACGGATAATACTGGCTGGCCGCCTGGTTTACGTTCTTATAGACCATGTAGCACACGCTTGGCAGCGTCAGGGAGATGGCGATCACCATCACCGTCAGGAAGGTCGCCAGCGGTTTGCTCTTGAGGTCCTGTAACGCGCCCTGGAACGCGTAACGCACCTGCTCGTTAAAAACGTTGGTTTTACGCGAGTTCGGTTTTGGCGCAGATTTCGCCCGCTTTGGCGCATTACGGCCGCCGTCGCCCGGCGCACCGCCTGATTTACGAAAACGATCCAGTCGACCACCGAACTGTTTGATTTGATTGATAGCGTCACGTCTATTCATGCGCCAGGCCTCCATGCAGGTGTCCATCACTCAGGACCAGCTGGCGATAGGAGCGACGGGAGATCAGCCCAATGTCGTGCGTGGCCATTAATACCGTGACCCCGACGCGGTTAAACTCTTCGAACAGACGAAGGATCCCTTCCGACAGCGCATCATCCAGGTTCCCCGTGGGTTCATCCGCCAGCAGTACCGCAGGCTTATTCACCACCGCACGGGCGATGCCCACGCGCTGCTGTTCACCGCCTGAGAGTTGAATCGGGAAGTTTTTCGCTTTGTCCAACAGCCCGACCTTATCCAGCGCCGCTGACACGCGACGACGAATATCGTCCCCGCTGGCGCCCGCGATGATCAGCGGAATTGCCACGTTGTCAAAAACGGTTCTGTCCATCAACAGGTGGTGATCCTGAAAAATCATGCCAATCTGACGACGCAGAAACGGCACTTCACGGTTTTTCAAACGGCTGATGTCATGGCCGCTGAAGTAGATTTTCCCGGCGCTGGGCCGCTCAATTCCACAGATCAGCTTCAGCAGGGTACTTTTCCCCGCGCCAGAGTGGCCGGTCAGAAACGCCATCTCGCCAGGCTGCATATGGAAGGTCACTCCCTGCAGCGCTTGTCTCCCACCGAGATAGGCCTTGCTGACATGTTCAAAGCGAATCATTGTTAATCCTCTCGGGCAAAAAGTGCCTCAATAAAATCGTCCGCTTTAAACGGACGCAAATCCTCGATACGTTCGCCCACACCAATATAGCGGATAGGGATGCCAAACTGATCGGCAACCGAGAAGATGACCCCGCCCTTCGCCGTACCGTCCAGCTTGGTCAGGGTGATACCGGTTAAGCCCACCGCTTCATGGAACAGTTTGGCCTGGCTTATCGCATTCTGCCCGGTGCTGGCGTCGATAGTCAGCATAACTTCATGCGGCGCATCTTCGTCCAGCTTCTTCATAACGCGAACGATTTTTTTCAATTCTTCCATCAGGTGCGATTTATTCTGCAAGCGCCCTGCGGTATCAGCGATCAGCACGTCTACGTTACGCGCTTTCGCCGCCTGGATAGCATCAAAGATAACGGACGCGGAATCCGCGCCGGTATGCTGAGCAATCACCGGGATACTGTTACGCTGGCCCCAGACCTGCAGCTGCTCTACCGCCGCCGCACGGAAGGTATCGCCCGCCGCCAGCATCACCGATTTACCCTGCTGTTCAAACTGACGCGCCAGCTTACCAATGGTGGTGGTTTTACCCACGCCGTTGACGCCCACCATTAAGATAACAAATGGCGTTTTACCCTCGACGTTCAGCGGCTCATCGACCTTCGCCAGAATCTCGCCCATCTCATCTTTCAGCAGGCCATACAGCGCTTCCGCGTCTTTGAGCTGCTTACGGCTGGCGCCTTCCGTCAGATTCGCAATAATCTTGCGGGTCGTTTCTACGCCTACGTCGGCGATCAGCAACTGTTCTTCAAGCTCTTCAAACAGATCATCGTCGATCTTTTTACCACGGAACAGACTGATAAATCCGGAACCGAGGTTTTCTTTTGTTTTCAGCAGGCTGCGTTTCAGACGCGCAAAGAAACCTTCTTTGGTTGGTTTTTCCTGCTCCTGGACAACCTCTTCTGCTGCTGGCTCTTCTACCGGCACCACCATGACGGCTTCTTCTGCAGCCTCGGCGGCCAGAGCCTGCGCTTCCAGCTCTTCATCGGTCAGCTGCGGTTCGTTTTCGGCTTCTTCTTCGACCGCCTCGACGATTTCCACGGTTTCCGCTTCGGCCTGCCACTCTTCGGCAGAAACCGCTTCGGTTTTCACCTCTTCCGGCAGCGGCAATTCTTCGTGTTCGATCGCCGCCGCTGGCGTTTCCACCACGGGTTCATCGTCCGGTTGCTGTTGTTCAGCAACGGGTTCTTCTTCCGGCTGCAGTTTTTCAATTTCCGCAACCTGTTCAGTGACTTCAACAACTTCAGCAGCAAAGGCTTCCGTTTGTGCCTCGCTACGGGTTTCCTCGGCGCGCGGCTGTTCGTCAACGACGGTATTTTCTTCAGCAACCGGTTGTTGTTCTTCGTTTTTTAGTTCTGTCTCGTTTTCCGGCGCCTGCTCTTTTTGACCAAAGCCCAGCCAGGAAAAAAAGCCACGTTTTTTCTCTTTCGCCATTTGCGACTACACTCCCCCGCTGTTGCTTCATGGCACAGCGTCAACGCTATGTACATAGCAGCTAAAAAAATGATGAAATAGTCTATCACTTATACCCAATGAATTTCGAGTTACGTCAAGGCGGCAAGCGCACGAATCCCGATGAGCTTACTTTTAGTAAGTGATTCGGGTGAGTAAGTGCAGCCAACGAAGAGGTAACTTGAAAGGCGACGGGTTAACTTAACTCACATCACCGCCTGGAATGACACGTCAGCAGCGGATTGAGCAATAATTGAAATGAAAAAAACGAATCACTCAGGTAGCGGCCAGATCCGCATTATTGGCGGGCAATGGCGTGGCCGTAAACTCCCGGTTCCGGACAGCCCCGGCCTGCGCCCGACCACCGACCGCGTGCGCGAAACGTTGTTTAACTGGCTGGCCCCGGTAATGGTCGATGCCCGTTGCCTGGACTGTTTCGCCGGTAGCGGTGCGCTAGGGCTGGAAGCGCTCTCCCGCTATGCGGCAGACGCCACGCTTCTGGAGATGGATCGCGCGGTATCGCAGCAGCTACAAAAGAATCTCGCCACGCTGAAGGCAAATCATGCCCGCGTCGTCAATACCAATACGCTGGCGTTTCTGGCCCAGACGGGTACGCCGCATAACGTGGTGTTTGTTGATCCGCCGTTTCGCAAAGGATTACTGGAAGAAACATTAACCCTTCTGGAAACCCATGGCTGGCTGGCAGATGAAGCGTATATCTACGTTGAAAGCGAAGTCGAAAATGGCCTGCCGCCGGTTCCGGTAAACTGGACGCTATACCGTGAGAAAGTCGCCGGACAGGTCGCCTATCGCCTGTATCAACGTGAAGCACAAGGAGAGCATGATGCTGATTAACCTGGGACGCCTGCTGATGCTGTGCGTCTGGGCCTTTTTACTACTGAATATTTTCCACCCCTTTCCACGCCCGCTTAACATCTTCGTTAACGTCGCACTGATATTTATGGTGCTGATGCATGGCATGCAGCTGGCGCTGTTAAAAAGCACCATGCCTAAAGACGGCCCGCAGATGACCAGCGGGGAGAAAATCCGCATTTTCCTGTTCGGCGTCTTTGAGCTGCTGGTCTGGCAGAAGAAGATTAAAGATCAGTTGAAGAAGTAACTGCGATCTGTTCGCCCGGCGGCGCGTTGCGGGCCGGGCCTGTAAAACGTCATCACGGTGGTAATATACCGTCCAGTTGATCTTTCAGTTTTGGTATATCTTTACTGGCTCTTGTTTTCCGCAGGTGTTTCACCTGCTCACAAATCTCTTCGGTCCGGGTGTAATAGGTGCCAGACGTCGGGCCTGGACGCACACATAAGACATAGTTGGTGCCAAGAGGATAAAAAATGACAATAAAAGAGAGGATATTACCAATAACAAATCCTACCCCCGCGACGTGGAAAACAATGGTAAATGTCCTGTCGAAGAATTTTGGCGGCTGCATGCTTTTCGCAAAAGCCAGGTAGGCAATGCCCAAAGTAAAGCAACCCGTCACCGGAATCATGAAAAACATGCAAAATGAACCCCAGAAAAAATAGACGATGCTTCTGGATTCAATGAGATCGGTGAGATCCGGTACGCTGGCAATATACTCCACCCAAGTCCCCCCCCCCCAAAATGAATATACAGAGAAATAAGTTGCATCTCTTCTTAATATTCACCAGATTAATATTATGTTTCATGTCAATAATTTCCGCCGTAAAGGGAGCTTCTGTACCCCAGTCGTTGGATGTTCCACTCTTCGATTCTTTGCCGTTCTTTAAGTCCCTCACGAATACACGCTATAACTTTATCTGATAGCTCATATTTTTCGTCCACTTCATTCAGTGTCTTAGCAATAATAAAACCTAATACAACGACACCGACAATTTCTCCCCAAACCGGAACGGCGGCGCTAGAGAACAATAGAGGTACAGCTAACCCAAGAGCACTACCCACTGATTGCGAGACAAAAATACTTACAATCACCTTCGCCACATCCATCGTCACATTGCCCAGCAATGCGGCGACGTCATGTTCTGATTTAAAGGCCAGCTCGATCAACCGCCAGCATGCGGAAAACCAGATGCAGAATCTGGCCCCTGACATTATGCCATTTCGAAACCCGGCGCTGCCTATACCCACCTCAAGTACCTTTGGATGATTAATCCGGTAACGGGTTCCGTTAAGAGTGCGCCGTAAAGAAGGATAGCCAGTAATCTTCACATACACCTTTCCCTGATAAGCATACTGCGTTGCTTTTATCCCAAGGCCTTTTAAGGTGAAGACAATTTTTCCAGCCTGCTGATAAGAAAAAAGCTTCGACAGCTTTTTAGTCGCATCAGCCGCATCTTTGAAATTACCGGCATAATTCGTCGAAAAACTGACGGGTTTGCTGCCCAGAAAATCATCAATCACGCCCTGCGCCTCTTCAAGCGTTAGCAACATAATGTGTTGTGTATTGCTATGCAGATTATTTTTCAGCGCTCTGATTTCGTTCTCAATACGCTGATTACGTTGCCAGTTATTTCCTCTAAGAATATCTTCACGGTGATTTTTTATCCAGTCATAATACCTTTCCATCATTACTCCTTAATAAATCCGCTCATCCCAAAGGCTGTATGCGCTGGTTCCCGCCATGATGTGCTCCCAGGTAATTGACTCATACGAAAGCTCAATGATTTCTTCTGGCTGACCCGCACTGTCATCAATAATATGAGGTACCTGTAAATGAATGCTGGATATTCTGGCATTGATAAGTTTTATTGTGTAATAACGCTCGTTTAAACCTGCCGGATTCGTGCGATAGAAGCTAAATTCACCGTTCAATATTTCATTGTCTGTTATGGCTTTCCCTAATAACGGCGAGGATTTATCTACCGGCTTTATAAACGTCAAACATTGATGGTTCACATTTTGTATCCGGCTCATGCCATGATTAACTGTCATTACCATTATCTGATCGCGATGGGCGGGTTGTGATTTATTTCCTATCGAATTTACCGATGCGCATCCAGCAGAAATCAATCCCTGCGCCAGCCCATTCAGGGTCAACCATATTGTATTCGCCATATAAATCCCTTAGCCATTTAAGATTACATGTTTATATGCCTGTAATAACATTTAAATAATAGGATAGTGAAAAATTCATAGTAGAATAGTGATACGTTCGATATTTTAGCCACACAAAAAAATATAATAAAAATGGCATTAGTTCAGAAAAAACAAATAACAGCTATACTTGAATAGTATTATATATTTCAGTTGAATTTATTGTCGGCACTGGCGAGATAAACACAGTGCCGATCGGCGTTATTGCCCTGGCTTAAACTCCTCAAAACGCGAACCTTTGTAACTCAGCGTGCCTTTGTCTCCGACCGTCAACGCGTGATACTGCTGGGCATCCAGACGAAACGTCTGCTCCAGGCCGCCGCTTTGCGGCTTAAAGCTGGCTTCATAACGCATGCTGGTTCCTGCCGGGCTCACTTCCTGCTGGCGCGAACGCCGATCGTTAAGCGGCTTTTCCCGCTTATTACTCACCACCACCAGCTTTTGCATCAGGGGGGCTGCATCATTATCCGCTTTTTCACGCCGCTGCTGGACAAAGCGAAACGACGCGACAACAACGATTAACACAATGATAATAATGAAAAAAAGTGGCGGCTTGCTCATATTATTAACCCATCAGAAAATGCGGAAATAAGCATACCCTGCCTGTTATGGTGTTGTCATCAGGCGGTGTCGACCTCTACACTGAACAGTAGAGCCGTAGGCACCCCGCTTACGAAAAAATAACGAATTCAAGGAACTAAGATGCTTTGGTCGTTTATCGCTGTCTGCCTTTCCGCATGGTTGTTCGTGGATGCTTCCTATCGTGGGCCCGCCTGGCAACGCTGGGTCTTTAAACCCCTAACGCTACTCCTGCTGGCGCTGCTGGCCTGGCAGGCACCAATGTTTAACGCCATCAGCTATCTGGTGCTGGCTGGCCTTCTTGCCTCGCTGCTGGGCGATGCGCTGACGCTGTTGCCGCGCCAGCGTCTGCTCTATGCCGTGGGAGCATTTTTCCTCTCACACCTGCTGTATACCATCTACTTCGCCAGCCAAATGACGCTGTCGTTTTTCTGGCCTTTGCCATTGGTATTGATAGTGCTGGGGGCATTGCTGATCGCCATCATCTGGACGCGACTGGAAGAGCTGCGTTTAGCTATCTGTACTTTTATCGGCATCACTCTGATGATGGTCTGGATGGCGGGCGAGCTGTGGTTCTTCCGTCCCACCGGTCCGGCGCTGTCGGCATTCCTGGGCGCCTCATTGCTGTTCATCGGCAATTTTGTCTGGCTGGGTAGCCATTATCGCCACCGCTTCCGCGCCGACAACGCTATTGCCGCAGCCTGCTACTTCGCCGGACATTTCCTGATTGTTCGTTCGCTGTATCTCTAATATCGCTTGACTCTGGAGTCGACTCCAGAGTGTATCCTCCGGTTAAGACGAAATGATTATTAACCGGAGGATGCCATGTCGACACCCGATACCCGTGGCAAAAAAGCCCCACAATTCTCTTCTTTCAAGCCCGCGCCTGCCCCACAAAAGGCCGATGACTGCTGCTGCGAAGGAAGTTGCTCCACCCCACCACCCGTATCCGAAAGCGTAATGGGCACCCGCTATTCCTGGAAAGTGGCAGGCATGGACTGTGCCGCCTGCGCCCGAAAAGTGGAAAATGCGGTCCGTCAGGTCAGCGGCGTCAACCAGGTCCAGGTGCTGTTCGCCACCGAAAAACTGGTGGTCGATGCCGGTTCTGATATCCGCCAGCAAGTTGAAAGCGCGGTGCAAAAGGCAGGCTATACCCTGCGCGATGAACAAGCGCCAGAAGCCGCTCCCGAGTCACGTTTTAAAGAGAACCTGCCGCTGATTTCGCTGATTATCATGATGGCGATTAGCTGGGGGCTGGAGCAGTTCAATCATCCTTTCGGTCAGATAGCGTTTATCGCCACCACGCTGGTGGGTCTGTATCCCATTGCCCGCCAGGCGCTACGCCTGATGAAAACCGGCAGCTATTTTGCCATTGAAACACTGATGAGCGTGGCCGCGATTGGCGCGCTGTTTATCGGCGCGACGGCGGAAGCCGCTATGGTGCTGCTGCTGTTTTTAATTGGCGAGCGCCTGGAAGGATGGGCCGCCAGCCGCGCCCGCAAAGGGGTCAGCGCGCTGATGGCGCTCAAGCCGGAAACCGCCACGCGTCTGCGTAACGGCGAGCGCGAAGAGGTCGCAATCAATACCCTCCGGCCTGGCGATATTATCGAAGTTGCCGCCGGTGGGCGTTTACCCGCCGACGGTAAGCTGGTCTCCGGTTTTGCCAGCTTTGATGAAAGCGCCCTGACCGGCGAATCGATCCCGGTTGAACGCGCTACCGGCGAAAAAGTCCCGGCGGGCGCCACCAGTGTGGATCGTCTGGTTACGCTGGAAGTCCTCTCCGAGCCGGGCGCCAGCGCCATTGACCGTATTCTGCAACTGATAGAAGAAGCGGAAGAACGCCGCGCCCCCATTGAGCGTTTTATTGATCGTTTCAGCCGGATTTATACCCCAGCCATTATGGCGGTTGCGCTGCTGGTCACCCTCGTACCGCCGCTGCTGTTTGCCGCCTCCTGGCAGGAGTGGATTTATAAAGGACTGACGCTGTTGCTGATTGGCTGCCCTTGCGCGCTGGTTATCTCAACCCCCGCAGCGATTACCTCTGGTCTCGCCGCCGCGGCGCGTCGTGGCGCGTTAATCAAAGGCGGGGCCGCGCTGGAACAACTGGGCAGAGTCACGCAGGTGGCGTTTGATAAAACCGGCACTCTGACCATCGGTAAACCACGCGTGACGGCGATTCATCCGGCAAGCGGTATAAATGAGGCTGAACTGCTGGCGCTGGCGGCGGCGGTAGAGCAAGGCGCGACGCACCCGCTGGCACAGGCGATTGTCCGGGAAGCGCAGACTCGCGAGCTGGCTATCCCGGTAGCAACCGAGCAACGCGCGCTGGTTGGCTCTGGAATTGAAGCGCAGGTCAACGGCGAACACGTGCTGATTTGCGCTGCGGGCAAGCAGCCTGCCGACGCCTTTGCCGGACAGATAAGCGAACTGGAAAGCGCCGGCCAGACGGTGGTGCTGGTGCTGCGTAACGATGTCGTTCTCGGCGTGCTGGCCCTACAGGACACCCTGCGCGACGACGCCCGCAGCGCCATCAGCGAGCTGAATCAGATTGGCGTGAAAGGCGTGATCCTGACCGGTGATAACCCACGCGCGGCAGCAGCCATTGCCGCTGAGCTGGGTCTGGAATTCAAAGCGGGGTTATTGCCGGAGGATAAGGTGCGGGCCGTTACCTCGCTCAACCAACAGTCGCCGCTGGCGATGGTCGGCGACGGCATCAACGACGCCCCGGCAATGAAAGCGGCGACCATCGGCATTGCCATGGGTAGCGGGACCGACGTCGCGCTGGAAACCGCCGATGCCGCCCTGACCCACAACCGTCTGCGTGGCCTGGTGCAAATGATTCAGCTGGCGCGCGCCACCCATGCCAATATTCGCCAGAACATTGCGATTGCGCTGGGCCTGAAGGGGATTTTCCTCGTCACCACGCTGCTGGGGATAACCGGACTGTGGCTGGCGGTGCTGGCCGATACGGGGGCGACGGTACTGGTGACCGCCAACGCGCTGCGGTTATTGCGTAAAGGGTAATGTGTGTGCCGGATGCGGCCTACAGGTTACACCGTCTTTGTAGGCCGGATCAGCGAAGCGCCATCCGGCATGACAAGATTACTGGCCTTTGCGCACTAAATAGCGGTACGGCAGCGAGTCGGTCTCTTTGGCCACCAGCTCATGCTCCATAAAGGTACAGAAGCCGGGAATATCGCGGGTTGTCGCCGGATCGTCGGCGACAATCAGCAGCGTTTCACCCGCCTGCATACCGCGCACGGTTTTACGTACCATCATTACGGGTTCCGGGCAGCGGAGTCCCTGGGCATCAAGCGTATGGTCGGGAGAGGTAAACAGATCGCTCATCGTAGTCTCGTTCATTCAAAAACGGCGTTATTTTACGCTCTGTTATCGCATTAGCCAATCAGGTTAACGATTGCGTGAAAAACAACCATTGCAATGTGTTCTTAAAGCAGTATCATGCGACGGTTTTTTATTGGGTTCCCTCACCCCATCCAACAAAAAGGTCACAATATGACTCCGTTTACACAAAATCAGCGCCTAAAGGCGTTGTTCTGGCTATCGCTATTTCATCTGCTGGTGATCACCTCCAGCAACTACCTGGTGCAGCTTCCGATCTCCATTTTTGGTTTCCATACCACGTGGGGCGCGTTTAGCTTTCCGTTTATTTTCCTCGCGACCGACCTGACCGTGCGTATTTTTGGCGCACCGTTGGCACGCCGTATCATCTTTGCGGTGATGGTCCCCGCCCTGCTGGTCTCCTATGTGATCTCATCACTGTTCTATATGGGATCGTGGCAGGGATTCGGCGCGCTGCTGCACTTTAATCTGTTTGTCGCCCGTATCGCCGCCGCCAGCTTTATGGCTTACGCGCTGGGACAAATTCTGGATGTGCATGTCTTTAACCGCCTGCGTCAGAACCGTCGCTGGTGGCTGGCGCCGACGGCTTCCACGCTGTTTGGCAACATCAGCGATACGTTGGCCTTCTTCTTTATCGCTTTCTGGCGCAGCCCGGATGCCTTTATGGCCGAGCACTGGATGGAAATCGCGCTGGTCGATTACTGCTTCAAAGTGCTGATCAGCATTATCTTCTTCCTGCCGATGTACGGCGTACTGCTGAATATGTTACTGAAAAGGCTGGCAGATAAATCTGAAATATCTGCATTGCAGACGAGTTAAAGGTTCATTTTCCGAGTTGTGATAAGATGGGCGAATGAGCCGTTATGGCCGTTTATCGAAAGGAAGAAGTCAATGCGCAATCTGGTTAAATATGTCGGTATTGGCCTGCTGGTTATGGGGCTTGCGGCCTGTGATAATAGCGATACAAAAGCGCCAGCAGAAGGTGCTGCCGCAGAGAGTAGCGCCACCGGACAACCGGTCAGCCTGCTGGACGGCAAACTCAGTTTTTCCCTGCCAGCGGATATGACCGATCAGAGCGGCAAGCTGGGCACGCAGGCGAACAACATGCACGTGTATTCTGACGCAACCGGCCAAAAAGCGGTGATTGTGATTGTCGGCGACAATACCAACGAAGATCTGGCCGTGCTGGCAAAACGCCTGGAAGATCAGCAGCGTAGCCGCGACCCGCAGCTGCAGGTCGTCACCAATAAATCTATTGAGCTGAAAGGCCACACGCTGCAGCAGTTAGACAGCATCATCTCGGCCAAAGGCCAGACCGCTTACTCTTCCGTCGTGTTGGGTAAAGTCGACAACCAACTGCTGACGCTGCAAATCACGCTGCCTGCTGACGATCAGCAAAAAGCGCAAACAACCGCAGAAAACATCATTAACACGCTGGTTATCCAGTAACGGTTAAGACGATGACGCGGCCTCCGGTGGCTCCACCAGAGGCCGTTTTTTTAGCCGCCAGGTCAGCAATAACGCCACTGCCACCAGCCCGGCCGCCGCCAGATAGATAACCGGCACGCCCGCCCACGTCATGACCAGCCCGGCCAGCGGCCCGGTAACGCCCAGCGATAAATCCATAAACACCGTATAGGTCGCCAGCGCCGCGCCCTGATTTTGCTGCGGAACGGCTTTTACCGCCACCACGCCCAGCGCCGGGAAGACCAGCGAGAACCCGGCCCCGGCCAGCAGAACGCCGATTTTTGCCATCCACGGCACGGAAGCCATTCCGACCAGCATCAGCCCAACCATCTCAACGCTAAAGCAGATCATCGCCACATTCAGCCCGCCTAAGCGGTTGATGCTGTTAGGGAAGAGCAAGCGGGTCCCTACAAACGTACCGCTAAAAAGCGTCAGCGCGAATGCTGCGCCGTCCCAGCCCTTAGCATCATAAAACAGCGTGATAAAGGTGGCGATCGTGCCGAATCCGGCGGAGGCCAGCGCCAGCGCCATGCCGTACAGCCAGACGCGTCCAAGTACCGCGCGAAACGGCAGCGGTTTGCCTTTGCTGGCCTTCACCGCCGCACGAGGGAGCGCCAGCAGTATCGCCAACAGCGCCACGCCCATCACGGTCAGCGCCAGCCCCCGTAAGCCACCCCAGGCATAACACAGAACGCCCAGCGGAGCGCCTATCGCCATCGCGCCATAGGTCACGATGCCGTTCCACGAAATCACCCGCCCGATGTGCATTGAACCCACCACCCCGACGCCCCACAGCGTAGAGCCGGTCCCGGCAAAGCTTTGCCCGATGCCAAGAATCACGCGCCCCAGGCATAGCAGCAACAGGCTGGCCAGCGGCCAACCATTCGTTGATCCCGCCAGCAGATAGCCCAAACCACTTAAAAAGCAGCCGCACAGTCCGAATACCACGATTTTTTTCGGCCCCAGCAGATCGGCATAGCGACCGGCATGAGGGCGGCTCAGCAGCGTGGCGAAATATTGCAGACTAATAACCAGCCCCGCCCAGAAGGCGCTAAATCCCATCACATCATGGACGTAGCCGGGCAACACCGCGAGCGGCAGGCCGATGGTCAGATAGCTGGCGAAGTTAAACATCACCACAGAAACAATGCGCAGATTCAGGCGTAAACCGCTAAGCGTCGGTTCAGCGACGGGTTCGGGCATGGAAGGTCACCACATTTCACAACAGTGTTTCAGTTCTACCATGTTGCTGGTCAGAAATCAGCAGTCAGATTAGGAATCTCAGCAACAAGCCAACCGCTACACTTAAGGCAAAAATACAAACAGGAAGAAAACATGACAACCGCTCAGCCCGATAAAACGGGTATGCATATTCTGCTCAAACTGGCCGCTTTGGTGGTGATCCTCGCGGGTATCCACGCCGCGGCGGATATCATTGTACAACTGCTGCTGGCGCTCTTTTTTGCCATCGTATTGAACCCGCTGGTCACCTGGTTTATTCGTCGGGGAGTGCGTCGCCCGGTGGCGATTACGTTAGTGGTCGTGGTAATGCTGATTGTTCTTACGGCGCTGGTTGGCGTTCTTGCATCGTCGATCACTGAATTTATGGCCATGCTGCCAAAATATAATAAGGAGCTGACGCGCAAGGTTCTGTATTTGCAAGAAATGGTCCCCTTTCTGAACCTGCATATGTCCCCGGAGCGCATGCTGCAGCGGATGGACTCAGACAAGCTGATGACCTTCACGACCACGCTAATGACGAGTCTTTCCGGCGCCATGGCCAGCGTCGTCCTGCTGGTAATGACGGTTGTCTTTATGCTGTTTGAAGTGCGCCATGTCCCCTATAAGCTGCGCTTTGCGCTGAACAACCCGCAGATTCATATTGCGGGGCTGCATCGGGCGCTGAAGGGCGTTTCACACTATCTGGCGCTGAAAACGCTGCTCAGCTTATGGACCGGCGCCATTGTCTGGCTCGGGCTGGCGCTGATGGGGATTCAGTTTGCTCTGATGTGGGGCGTGCTGGCATTCCTGCTAAACTACGTGCCCAACATTGGCTCGGTCATTTCCGCCGTCCCGCCCATGATTCAGGCGCTGCTGTTCAACGGCATTTACGAGTGCGTGCTGGTTGGCGCGCTGTTTCTGGTTGTGCATATGGTGATTGGCAACATTCTCGAACCCCGTATGATGGGGCACCGGCTGGGATTATCGACGCTGATCGTCTTTCTCTCTCTGTTAGTCTGGGGATGGCTGCTCGGTCCGGTCGGCATGTTACTTTCCGTGCCGTTAACCAGCGTGTGTAAAATCTGGATGGAAACCACCAAAGGCGGCAGTAAACTGGCAATTTTGCTGGGACCAGGCAGGCCTAAAAGCCGATTACCTGGATAAACTTGCAAATGACGCGTGAAGAATGATACACAACGCCATTATGACTAAAGGTTAGCCCTGATATGTATCAGATCGTTCTTGGGAAAGTTTCTGTTTTAAGCGCAGGCGAGCTCCCTGCCGCGCTGAGAGAGCAAGCGCCGCAGGGTGCTCGCCGGGCGCGCTGGCTGGCTGGCCGTGTGCTGCTTTCCCATGCTCTTTTGCCATTGCCGGACATCATCTACGGCGAGCAGGGAAAACCGGCCTTTTCCGCCGATACGCCGCTGTGGTTCAATCTCAGCCACAGCGGTGATGACATTGCGTTGCTGCTTAGCGACGAAGGGGAAGTGGGCTGCGATATTGAAGTCGTGCGCCCGCGCGATAACTGGCAGACGCTGGCAAACACGGTGTTCAGTCTTGGGGAACATGCCGAACTCGAGGCCGAACGCCCGGAGCAACAGCTGGCGGCGTTCTGGCGCATCTGGACGCGTAAAGAAGCTATCGTGAAACAGCGTGGCGGCAGCGCCTGGCAAATCGTCAGCGTCGACAGCACCGCGCTAACCTCCTCGCTCTCCGTCAGCCAGTGCCAGATCGATACCCTGAGCCTGGCGGTGTGCACCCCCACGCCATTTACCCTGACCGCCGACGCCGTGCAGCGTCTGGAAGCTTTAGCGTAAATTTTCCGGGAAGTTTTCCGGCAATTCGCTCGCCGCACAGGCAATCACGTCGTCATTGTTCGCCCCACAGTCACGCACGAAGGTGATGGTCGCGAACTCGTCAATCACCTCGGTTGGATATGCCGGACCCGCATCGCGATATGACATCATCAGCGGAATATGGTCATTCTGGAAGCAGATCGTTTTCTCCGGATTGTTGATCACCCAGCGTGGGAAAAAGATGGTGCCGTGAAAGAGTTTGTCGCCCAGATTGACGATCAGGCTGACGTCGGTTCCGGTCGGCTCGGTCCAGGAAATTTTATATACGCTCGCCCCTACCCGCACAATGTACGCCCGCTGATCTTTCACCCAACGATTACCCACAATACCGCTGTGAATGCGGTAATCCAGCGTGGTGTCATTTTTCACGTAGATCTCGTAATTCCAGCCATTATCGTAGGTATAGACCAGATGTTTGCCGACAAATCCGCTCAAATCATGTTTATCAAAAGCGCTCATATTCTTTCTCCTCTTAACTTGATGCGAGGATCTTAACGCTTCAAAAATTGGATGAATAACGCTATTTTTACATCAAATTCATTCAATTTTTAGATAAGTTATGCACAAGACAACCCTGGAGCAATGGGCGCTGCTGGAGAAAGTGGTGGAACTGGGCAGCTTTGCGAAAGCCGCGGAAGAGACCAACCGTAGCCAGTCATCGGTGAGCTACAATCTCGCGCTGTTGCAGGAGCGGCTCGGCGTGACGCTGCTGACGCCGGAAGGTCGCAGGGCGGTATTAACCCCAGCGGGCGAGCTGTTGCTGGCCCAGGTCAAACCGTTACTGAAGGCCTTTTTATGGGTGGAAACCCGGGCTGCTACGTTGCAAAACGGCGCGCGAACACGGCTGGATTTGCTGGTAGATAGCATCTTCCCCCGCAAACGCCTGTTCGCGATCCTCAAGCAGTTTCAACTGGCGTGGCCGCAAACGCAGGTGCGCCTGACCGAGGTACTGGAGAATGCAGACGACAGACTGGCGGCGCATGCCGATGCGGACGTGATGGTCCTGACCCGACGCCAGGATGTCACCGGACGCGGCGAATGGTTGATGAACATTGACTTTGTCGCCGTTGCCCATCGCGATCACCCGCTCTGCATGCTGGACGCGCCGCTGGATGAAGAGGCGTTACGCGCGTGGCCGCTGATTCGCATTGCCGATCGGGACAACTCGCAGCAACCGGTTCGCGATGCCTGGACCTTCTCTACCGTTGATGCCGCGATTGATGCGGTGATGTATCAGGTCGGTTACGGCTGGTTGCCTGAAGAACGAATTCAGACACAGCTGGCCCAGGGGCTTTTACGTCCTCTGCCATTAAGCCATGGCGCTCGCCGCGCCACGCCGCTGCATTTGATCGTCAAAGATACTCTCGCGCCGCTGGATGAGCAGGTGAGCACGCTGCTGCGTTTATTGCGAGAGCATTAACCTTTTCCCCGGATGCCGAACGTGTGTTACAAAATACGCTAATTTCCGCATTCTCTGTGCGTCAACGCGCCACATGAAAGGTTAACTGCAGATGCAACGAGTCACCATTACCCTCGATGACGATTTACTGGAAACGCTCGACGGCCTGAGCCAGCGCCGTGGCTACAACAACCGCTCAGAAGCGATTCGCGATATTCTGCGCGGCGCGCTGGCGCAAGAAACCACCCAGGAGCACGGCACCCAGGGCTTCGCGGTGCTCTCGTATGTTTACGAGCATGAGAAGCGCGACCTGGCCAGCCGTATTGTTTCCACCCAGCACCACCACCACGATTTATCGGTCGCCACATTACATGTGCACATCAACCATGACGACTGCCTGGAAATCGCGGTGCTGAAAGGCGACATGGGCGATGTCCAGCATTTTGCCGATGACGTGATTTCCCAGCGCGGCGTGCGCCACGGTCACTTGCAGTGCCTGCCTAAGGAAGAGTGATTGCCTGTTTCGTTGCCGGATGGCGGCTGCGCCTTATCCGGCCTACGTCCGTTACCGTCTGTAGGCCGGGCAAGCGAAGCGCCCCCGGCAATGATGATTACGCCATCGTGCCAATCGTCTTGCGAAAACGCATTAGCGCTATCAGGAAAAACGCGCTGCCGATCGCCAGCAGCGTCAGAAACTGCGGCCAGACGATGCTAAACCCAGCCCCGCGATAAAGTATCGCCTGCGCGAGGCTGACAAAGTGGGTGGTCGGCATGGTCAGCATGATATCCTGCACCGCCTGCGGCATGCTTTCACGCGGCGTGGAACCGCCGGAGAGCATCTGTAACGGCAGCAGTACCAGAATCATCAGTAGCCCCAGCTGCGGCATGGAGCGCGCCAGCGTGCCCATAAAAATCCCGATCGAGGTAGTGGCAAACAGGCTCAGCGCCACGCCCAGCATAAACAGCAGTATCGAGCCTTCAATCGGCACGCCGAGTACCCCTTTTACCATCAGCATCAGCGACAGACCGGAAACCACCAGCACCACCAGCCCCATCGACCAGATTTTGGCCATCATTATCTCAAACGGCGTCACCGGCATCACCAGCAGGTGCTCAATGGTCCCGTGCTCGCGTTCGCGAATCAGCGCCGACCCGGTAAGCACAATCGCCAGCATGGTGATGTTGTTGATGATCGCCATTACCGCGCCAAAGCGGGCGGGTTCCAGGTTGGGGTTGAAGCGCATGCGCATTTCCAGCGCCACCGGCGGCTCGTTATTATCGCGGTATCGCGCCACAAAGCTGTTCACCTCGCCGCTGATGATATTCTGGATATAGCTGTTGCCGGTAAACGCCTGGCTCATCCGCGTGGCGTCGACGTTAACCTGAATATCCGGCTGCCTTCCAGCCAGCACATCACGCTGAAAATCAGGCGGGATATTCACGGCGAAGGTATAGCGACCGGCATCCAGCCCGGCATCCATCTCATCAGCAGTAATCATCTCCGGCGGTAAAAACCACGGGCGATAAAAGCTGTTCACGATCCGGTTCGACAACTGCGACTGGTCCATGTCGGCAATGGCAATTGGCGCCAGATGCAGCGACCCTGGCAGCACGGTCGCGGAAGAGTAAACCGAAACGGTGAAGGCAAAGACGATCAGCGTCAGCATTGCTTTGTCGCCCAGCAGACTGCGCAACTCTTTGATGCCAAGGTTATAAATATTGCGTAATCGGCGCATCACCCCTCCTGTTTTTTCAGCAGTAATACGCTCAAACCAATCACCACCGGAATAGCGATTGCCAGCGGGATAAACAGCTGCCAGAGATCCGTCAGATCCAGCGCTTTAGAGAACGTCCCGCGCGCAATGGTCAGAAAATGGCTGGTCGGGTAAATTTCACCAATCCAGCGCCCCGGCCCTTCCAGCGAAGCCACCGGATCGATCATCCCGGAAAACTGCGTGGCCGGGATCAGCGTAATAATCGCCGTGCCGAAAATGGCGGCGATCTGGCTTTTCATAAAGGTGGAGATGAGCAAGCCCAGCCCGGTGGCAATGGTGACGTACAGCAGCGCGGCCAGCGTCAGCGTTAAAAAGCTGCCCTTATGCGGGACGCCGAACACAAACACCGACAGCGCGCACAGCAGCAGGAAGTTCAGCATGCCCAGCACGATGTACGGCAACTGTTTGCCGAGTAAAAATTCGCTGCGGGTGGTGGGCGTAACGTACAGGTTGATAATCGACCCCAGCTCTTTCTCACGCACCACGCTGAGGGCGCTGAGCATGGAGGGGATCATCATCAACAGCAGCGGGATCACCGCCGGAACTATCGCCGGCAGGCTCTTAACATCCGGGTTATAGCGATAGCGAGTTTCAATGGTCATCAGCCCGTTTTGCCCGTTGGTATTTGGCTGACGCGCCATCACATCCTGCAGCCAGGTCTGGTGCATCGCCTGCACATAGCCCCTGACCGTTTCAGCGCGGCTCGGCATGGCGCCATCAACCCAGACGCCAATCTTCACCGGCGTGCCGCGCGCAATATCGCGGCCAAAATTAGGTGGAATTTCTATCGCCACCGCAACTTCACCCGAGCGCATCCGTCTGTCCAACTCGTCATAGCTGGTGAGCGGCGGCTGCTCGATAAAATAGCGCGAACCAGCCAAATTCAGCGTCCACGCCTGGCTGCTGACGGTCTGGTCACGATCGAGCACCGAAAAACGCAGGTTTTCCACATCCATGCTGATGCCATAGCCCATGATCAGCATCAGGATCACCGTGCCCATCAGCGCCAGCGTGGAGCGTACCGGGTCGCGTCGCAGTTCCAGCGCTTCACGACGGCTGTAGCTGAACAAACGCCGCAGGCTAAAGCCCTGCCGCGGCGGCTGATGGTTTTCATGCCCCGCCGGGGCATTGGCTGGAGGTAACTGCGCTTCCGGCGCCGGGCCAGCGGCCTCCTGTAGCCAGGAGATAAACGCCTCTTCCAGACTGGCGGCGCCGCGCCGTTTCACCAGCTCCTGCGGCGTACCGCTGGCGAGTACTTTTCCGGCGTGCATCAGCGACATCCGGTCGCAGCGTTCCGCTTCGTTCATAAAGTGGGTGGAGATAAAAATGGTCACTTTATCCTTACGCGACAGATCGACCATCAGTTGCCAGAACATGTCCCTCGCCACCGGGTCGACCCCGGAGGTCGGCTCATCAAGAATGAGCATTTCCGGGCGGTGGATCACCGCCACCGCCAGCGACAGCCGCTGCCGGATCCCCAACGGCAATGCGCCAGGCAATGCGTCTTCAACATCGGTCAGTGAAAAGCGCTCGCTCATCTCTTGTACGCGCCCAGGGATTTCAGCCTCGGGGATATGGAACAGCCGCGCGTGTAATTCGAGGTTTTGCCGGACGGTCAGCTCGCTGTAGAGTGAAAACGCCTGCGACATGTAGCCTACCCGACGGCGGGTATCGATATTCTTCGGGTCAACCGCTTGCCCAAACAACCACGCCTCGCCCTCGCTTGCGGGCAGCAGTCCGGTGAGCATTTTCATGGTGGTGGATTTACCGCAGCCGTTGGAGCCGAGAAAACCGAAGATTTCCCCACGCGGTATGCGGAAGTTAACGTGATCAACGGCGACGAATTTGCCAAAGCGCATGGTCAAGTCTTTCGCCTCAATGGCAATCTCTTCCTGTTCAGCGTGATACGGCGGGATCACCACCGGTTTGTGCGCCTGACGCTGGGCCTCGGGTAACAGCGCGATAAACGCCTGCTCCAGCGTGTCGCTGGCGGTTTTTTCGCGTAGCTGCTGGGCGCTCCCGGTGGCTAACACCTCCCCGGCGTTCATCGCCACCAGCCAGTCGAAGCGCTCGGCTTCTTCCATATAGGCGGTCGCAACCAGCACGCTCATGTTGGTTTGCCGCTGGCGAATGCTGTCGATCAGATCCCAGAACTGAGCGCGGGACAGGGGGTCAACCCCGGTGGTGGGTTCGTCGAGAATTAACAGTTCCGGGTCGTGAATTAGCGCGCAGCACAGCCCCAGCTTTTGCTTCATCCCACCCGAGAGTTTCCCGGCGGGACGATCGCGAAACGGCGCCAGCCCGGTGCTGTTCAGCAGCTCGGTAATCCGCGCTTCGCGTTCTGCTTTATCATGACCAAACAGCCGGGCAAAGAAATCGACGTTCTCATACACCGACAGCGTGTGATACAGGTTTTTCCCCAGCCCCTGCGGCATCCAGGCAATGCGCGGGCAGACATCCCGGCGGTGCTGCGGGTCGCGCATATCGCCGCCCAGCACCATCACGTTGCCGTGTTCAATAACCCGTGCGCCGGAGATGAGCGACAGCAGGCTCGATTTCCCGACGCCGTCCGGGCCAATCAGCCCCACCATACAGCGGGCGGGGATATCCAGCGTGATATTGTTCAGCGCGACCGTTTTCCCGTAATGCTGACTCACGCCGTCAAGGTGCGCCACGGGAGGAACGGGAACCAGCGCCAGATGCGTCATTGCGGCAACCTCACCGTCAGGTCGGCAGGCCAGGCGCGGTTTTCATCGACACGCACCCACGCCATACCCGGCAGACCGGTTTTCACGTATTCGAGATGCTGCTGCAACAGCTCCGGCGGGATACGCGCTTTGACGCGGAACATCAGCTTCAGCCGTTCATCGCTGGTTTCCACCGTTTTCGGCGTGAACTGCGCGACGCTGGCCACAAAGCTGATGGTCGCCGGAATACGCAGATCCGGCGCGGCATCCAGCACCAGACGCGCTTCGCCGCCAATCTTCAGTAAGCCAGCCTGTTCGGTAGGTAAGAAGAACGTCATGTAGACGTCGCTGAGATCGACCATATTCAGCACGCGCCCACCCGCGGAAAGCACTTCGCCCGGTTCGGCTACGCGGTACTGTACGCGACCATCACGCGGGGCTTTCAGTTCGCTGTCATCAATATCGGCCGCAATGCGCCGTTCGGTGGCCTGCGCGGCCTCGACGCGGGTTTGCGCCTGAATAATGCTGGTGCGGGCGGCTTCAATCGCCGCTTTTGCCGCAGAGACCTGCGCCTTTGCCGATTCCAGCGCGGCGCGTGCGCTTTCTGCGGCGGCCCGATCGTCATCCAGCTGTTGCTCGGACACGGCCCCACGCTGGGATAGCGAACGGGAGCGAACGTGACGTTTAGAGACCGACTGCAGTTCCGCTTCGCGCTGCTTTACCACCGACTGCGCGGCGCGCGTTTCACTTTGCCGCTGTTCCAACAGCGCTCGCGCCGCCGCCACCGCGCTTTCAGCTTCTTTGATTTGCGCGATCGCCTCCAGCCGCTGCTCCTGCAGCACGCGGGTATCCATTTTTGCCAACACCTCGCCCTGGCGGACAAACTGCCCCTCCGACACGAGGATCGTATCAATACGTCCGGCTATTTTGGTGGCAATATCCACTTCGGTGGCTTCAATTCTGCCGTTGCTGGCTGCGAACCCCTCCGGTATTCCCGCTGGGCGTAGCATCCACCAGGCTATCGCGGCCACCATAACCAGGATGCCCATCCCCCACCACATCAGATGACGCTTAAACTTATCCATATTCGACCCGCCGTAATCCCTGTTATCAAACGATGCGTGTCACAAAGCCCGCTGAACGGCTATTCAGCGGGAGATTCCATCCGGGATGAGAAGGAATGAGAAACAATGACCAGAAAGCGGACAGGCGTTAAGGCAACGCGCGCCGCGAAGGAGGTGAATGACAAAAATGCTGTGAAATCGGGTAGTAATGTTGTCATCATCAGCGTTCCTGGCCGGAAATGAAACACGCATACTCATAACTGCTATCTATTGAATACTAACACCTGGATTCGATATGTCTATTCGAAATGTTGTTTAGCAAAGGTTTGTATAACAGACGCATCATCCTGAAAACGAAGAAGCTAATATCATTTCCTATTTTTTAGGCACAAATGTAGGCATTTAATATTGTTAATATATTTTCATTAGATTTTATATATCATCATGTTTTTTATTTGCGGCTTCGCCCGCAAGCTTTTTGATAAACAAAGCCAAATCAAGAGCGGTCCTTGCATACCTTTCCACATCTACTTCATTTAACTCAAAGTCGCCAGTATGAGTAATCTTATTCTTTAGCATCATCAGCCGCCGGTAATCTTCATATAGCGACCATGGATAATCATTCTCATAAATTATCCCGCGAAACATTTTAGACAGTTGTACATTGTCAGGATCATAACCGTATGCCCGGATCAAATCAGCAGTACTTGTCTCAACCTCTTTCCATGCCTCAATAACACAGCACAGTGGAGCCGTCTGAGCGAATTGAAGAATTCTCTCCAGTTTTCTATTAGATTTTTTACGCAAATCAGAGGCGTTATCAACTAACATCGATTTTGCAATCGATGTATTTGTCTCAACCTTTGTGAGCTGTTCTTCAAAAAAGGCCTCCGCGTCCCCGTATTTTACTTTACTTAGCCGAGATAAAAGTTTCTTCAGCTCATGCCTAAAAAGAAGAACAAAAAAGATAACTGTTGTAGGCCAGGCGACAATAGCCAGAATCTTTATAAAATTGTCCACTGGGTCCCCCTAAAAAAATGCCATGCCCTATTTTTAAGATAAGGCATAAACAGTGTAAATAAGCCGTGATTCAAACCTACTATAATTAGTACAATTACTGAACAACCAAATCCTGCGCGCACGCCCAGGCGCTCGACCACGCCCACTGGAAGTTGTATCCACCCAGCCAGCCGGTGACGTCCATCACTTCACCAATAAAATAGAGTCCCGGCACTTTGCGCGCTTCCATCGTGCGCGATGACAGCTCGTTGGTATCCACGCCGCCCAGCGTGACTTCAGCGGTACGATACCCTTCCGTACCGTTCGGCTGTACGCGCCACTCGGTCAGCGTCTCAACCAGGGTTTGCCGATCGCGCACGTTCAGTTGTTTCAGCGACACATCCGGGATTTGCCCTAACTGCTGTAAACATTCCACCAGCCGTTTTGGCAACTGCATAGCAAGCGTATTCTTTAAGCTCTGATTCGGGTGGGCGCTGCGTTGTTCATCAAGGAAGCTCGCAAGGTCAACATCCGGCAACAAATTAATGCTGACAAATTCCCCTGGCTGCCAAAAACTGGAAATCTGCAGCACGGCCGGACCAGAAAGCCCGCGGTGCGTAAAGAGCAGGCTTTCACGAAAGACCGTACCGTCCTCGGCGGTGATCACGGAGGAAACGGACACGCCGGAGAGCACCTGAAGCTGCTCCAGCAGAGGCTTGTGTAAGGTGAAAGGCACCAGACCTGCGCGCGTCGGCAACACGTTCAGACCGAATTGTTCGGCAATTTTATAACCAAACGGCGTTGCGCCCAGACCCGGCATGGAAAGACCACCGGAGGCGATAACCAGCTTTTTCGTGCCGACAGTCATCCCGTTCAGCGCCAGGATGAAATCGTCACCCTCCCGCTCAACGCTCAGGACTTCGCTACGTAACCGCATAGTTACGTTACCTTTTTCACACTCGTCCACCAGCATATCGACAATTTGCTGGGCGGAATCGTCGCAGAACAGCTGACCCAACGTTTTTTCGTGCCAGGCGATGCCGTGCTTGCCCACCAGATCGATAAAATCCCACTGCGTGTAACGCGCCAGCGCCGATTTGCAAAAATGGGGGTTTTGACTCAAATATGCGGCAGGTTCGACATAAAGATTGGTAAAGTTACAGCGGCCCCCGCCAGACATGAGGATCTTGCGTCCCGGCTTTTTACCATTATCAATCAGCAGCACACGACTACCTGCTTGTCCTGCCTGCGCGGCACAAAACATACCCGCTGCGCCAGCGCCTATAATAACGGTATCAAACCTTTCCACGTTGCGATCCTCTCTAAAAAGCGGAGGTGAATTGTAAAGATTCCTCAGTGGTCGCACCAGCGCCAAACTACCGATAAAGGGTATTTATCTGAAATATATAGGATAATTCTTTAGTGGTGTAAAACAAAGCAGGAGACAAATCAAAAAAACTCTATATTTCACTTTGCCCGCGCCGCCAAAGTCACTGATAATGCGCCGCGTTCATGTCCTCAAAATGGCGTAACGTCCTATGCTACATTTGTTTGCTGGCCTGGATTTACATACCGGGCTTTTACTATTGCTTGCTCTGGCTTTTGTGCTGTTCTACGAAGCAATTAACGGCTTCCACGACACAGCCAATGCTGTCGCAACCGTGATCTATACCCGTGCAATGCGTTCGCAATTGGCGGTGGTCATGGCTGCGTTGTTCAACTTCTTTGGTGTTTTGCTGGGTGGTCTCAGCGTGGCGTATGCCATCGTGCATATGCTGCCAACGGATCTGCTGCTGAATATGGGATCATCACATGGCCTCGCCATGGTGTTCTCCATGCTGCTGGCGGCAATTATCTGGAACCTGGGTACCTGGTACTTTGGTTTGCCTGCATCCAGCTCCCACACGCTGATTGGCGCGATTATCGGTATTGGTTTAACCAATGCGTTGATGAACGGCACCTCGGTGGTGGACGCACTTAACATCCCGAAAGTGATGGGTATTTTTGCCTCGCTAATCATCTCGCCGATTGTGGGTCTGGTGGTTGCTGGCGGTCTTATTTTCCTTCTGCGTCGCTACTGGAGCGGTACGAAAAAACGTGCCCGTATCCACCTGACACCGGCAGAACGTGAAAAGAAAGATGGCAAGAAAAAGCCGCCGTTCTGGACGCGTATCGCACTGATCCTCTCCGCTATCGGCGTGGCGTTTTCTCACGGCGCGAACGATGGCCAGAAAGGCATTGGTCTGGTGATGCTGGTGCTGATTGGCGTAGCGCCTGCAGGTTTCGTGGTGAATATGAATGCTTCCGGTTACGAAATTACCCGTACCCGCGATGCTATCAATAACGTCGAAGTCTTCTTCCAGCAGCGCCCTGACCTGCTCAAACAGGCGACTGGCGTTGACCAACTGATTCCGTCCCCGACGGAAACGGTCACAACGGCATCGACAGAGTTCCATTGCCACCCGGCGAATACCATCAACGCGCTTGAACGCGCGAAAGGTATGCTGGCGAATCTGGAAAGTTTCGATAAGTTAAGCGTTGAACAGCGTGGTCAGCTGCGTCGTATTATGCTGTGTATCTCTGATACCACGGATAAAGTGGTGAAATTGCCCGGCGTAAACGGTGACGATCAGCGTCTGCTGAAGAAACTGAAAGCGGATATGTTGAGCACCATTGAGTACGCGCCTATCTGGATCATTATGGCCGTCGCACTGGCGCTGGGTATTGGTACGATGATTGGCTGGCGTCGCGTAGCCACCACTATCGGTGAGAAAATCGGTAAGAAAGGCATGACCTATGCCCAGGGGATGTCGGCGCAGATGACCGCCGCAGTCTCTATCGGTCTTGCCAGCTACACCGGTATGCCCGTTTCCACCACTCACGTTCTCTCCTCTTCCGTGGCGGGAACGATGGTTGTTGATGGCGGCGGTTTGCAGCGTAAAACGGTGACCAGCATTCTGATGGCCTGGGTCTTCACCCTGCCGGCGGCAATTATCCTTTCCGGGGTGCTGTACTGGCTCTCCCTGAAGCTTATCTAAGCGAATGCACGGTAAAAAAGCGGGTCAGGAAGCTGGCCCGCTTTTTTTGTATCTGTCGTTGGAATCAGTGCCAAATAATCAGCGCAACCATGCTGATTAACACCAGACCACATAACGCGCTGGTGAGAATAAACTGACCGCGAACCCGCTCACAGCGGCGAATAAATTCATCATCATGATGATCGCGGTAACGCTGAGCGTAGATATACCACACCAGACGCATCTGCTTGTTGGGTTGCCCATGCGAGGTAAAAAATCCCCCACCATCGACATACTGGTAAAGTAATGGATCGCAACCACGAAGTACCACTAACAGTGCGCGCAACGAAGAAAAATAGCGCGCCATATTAACAATGCAAACGACACATAAAGCCCAGAACAACGCAATGGTGCTTATCATACCTCCTCCCCGGCGACCCGCCCACGGAACTCCTTTCCGGGACTACCGCTCCCCGATACCCTACCAATCATTCAGTGAAGAGTGCTACCGAAACCGCTCGTGTTAGTATCACGCATCCGAGCGCCTCTCTAAATAGTGTAGGAGATTAGTTAATTTTTTTGCCAGAAGGTTAATCGCTATCAATGCAATTAACTAAAAAATTTGTTTAACTGCTTGGCAAGCAAGGCGGATTGACGGATTATCCTGGTCGCTATAATGTAAGGATAGTCCTTATATGGTACGTTTTTACGACTGGGCTAGCCCCGCGCATAAGGTTCGCAGGACGCGGATGACGCGGCGGCAGATAAACGCCAGCAGGCTAGTCATCGACAACTTATGGAAGGAGTAACACTATGGCTTATAAACACATTCTTATCGCGGTTGATCTTTCTCCGGAAAGCAAAGTTCTGGTTGAAAAAGCGGTCTCTATGGCGCGGCCTTACAATGCTAAAGTCTCCCTTATCCACGTTGACGTAAACTATTCCGACCTGTACACCGGGCTAATCGACGTGAATCTGGGCGACATGCAGAAACGTATTTCTGAAGAAACCCACCATGCGTTAACCGAGCTGTCCACCAACGCAGGCTACCCTATCACCGAAACCCTTAGCGGTAGCGGCGACCTGGGTCAGGTTCTGGTTGATGCCATCAAAAAATACGACATGGATCTGGTCGTTTGTGGTCATCACCAGGACTTCTGGAGCAAACTGATGTCCTCTGCGCGCCAGCTGATCAACACCGTCCACGTCGACATGTTGATTGTTCCGCTGCGTGACGACGAAGAAGCATAAAATGCTTGCCGCCGGGAGATAACCCGGCCCGCTGCAAACAGCAAAGCCTGTAAACGCCCGCCTGCGCGGGCGTTTTTGTTTTTATCATTCGGACACAATTAGTACATCAACCCAACAAATAAATCATAATTAGTGTGATCAACTAATTGGATCGAAAACAATCTCTATAATACTCTACCCGCACGGCTAAACGCCGCAGTCTATAACAAAATAAGACTTTTTCGGCGCGTTTAAGCATACGCGTTCATACTTTTCGGGATGGCTTTGAAAGGCGATGGAATATGAATAAAACTGCACCTACGGGCTTGCTGCAGCAACCTCGTCCGTTCTTCATGATCTTCTTTGTAGAATTATGGGAACGATTTGGCTATTACGGCGTTCAGGGCATCCTGGCGGTATTTTTTGTTAAACAACTCGGCTTTTCTCAGGAACAGGCGTTCGTCACCTTTGGTGCTTTTGCCGCACTGGTCTACGGTCTGATCTCGATCGGCGGCTACGTCGGCGACCACCTGTTAGGTACCAAGCGCACGCTGGTACTCGGTGCGATTGTGCTGGCGATCGGCTATTTCATGACCGGGATGTCGCTGCTCAAGCCCGATCTGATCTTTATTGCTTTGGGTACCATTGCCGTGGGTAACGGGCTGTTTAAAGCCAACCCGGCAAGCCTGCTGTCAAAATGCTATCCGCCGAAAGACGCCCGGCTGGACGGCGCTTTCACCCTGTTTTATATGTCGATTAACATCGGTTCGCTGCTGTCGCTGTCGCTGGCGCCAGTGATCGCCGATAAGTTTGGCTATGCCGTGACCTACAACCTGTGCGGAGCCGGGCTTATCGTCGCGCTGCTGGTCTACTTTGCCTGCCGTGGGATGGTGAAAAACATCGGCTCTGAGCCAGATCATAAGCCGCTGAATTTCCGTAACCTGTTCTGCGTGCTGGCCGGTACGGTAGTGACGGTATTTATCTGCGCCTGGCTGATGCACAACGTGAAGATTGCCAACCTGGTGCTGATCGTCCTGTCGATTGCCGTGACGATTATCTTCTTCCGTCAGGCCTTCAAACTGGATAAAACCGGGCGCAATAAAATGTTCGTGGCCTTTATCCTGATGCTGGAGGCGGTGGTGTTCTATGTGCTGTACGCGCAGATGCCAACATCGCTTAACTTCTTTGCTATCAATAACGTGCACCATGAAATTCTGGGTTTTGCCATCAACCCGGTAAGCTTCCAGGCGCTGAACCCGTTCTGGGTGGTAGTGGCAAGCCCGGTACTGGCCGCGATCTATACCCGTCTGGGAAACAAAGGCAAAGACCTGACCATGCCGATGAAATTTACGCTCGGTATGTTCCTGTGCTCGCTGGGCTTCCTGACCGCCGCCGCTGCCGGGATGTGGTTTGCCGATGCGCAGGGGCTGACGTCGCCGTGGTTTATCGTGCTGGTATATCTGTTCCAGAGCCTGGGCGAACTGCTGATTAGCGCCCTGGGACTGGCGATGGTCGCCGCGCTGGTGCCGCAGCATCTGATGGGCTTTATTCTCGGGATGTGGTTCCTGACGCAGGCAGCCGCTTTCCTGATGGGGGGTTATGTCGCGACGTTCACCGCAGTACCAGAAAACATCACCGACCCGCTGCAAACGCTGCCTATCTACACCAACGTCTTCAGTAAAATAGGTCTGGTGACGCTGGCGGTAACGGTCGTGATGGCGATTATGGTGCCATGGCTGAACCGGATGATTAATACGCCGAATACCGAACAGTAATACTCAGTGCCGGATGCGGCTAACGCCTTATCCGGCCTACGTTCAACCTGCCCGAAAGTCTTGCTCTTTTGGGCAGGCCAACAGTTATCCTTTGCGTGCGTCTATCCACTCCTGAACTTCGACCACAAAGGTGTCCGGCGCTTTGCGGTACATTTTGCGCGCCAAATCGAGGATCGTATGCTGGCCAAGCGCTTCTTCCATCCGCTGCTGCGCCATATCCATCACCGAACGCACACCACAAATACCTTCGCAGGCCCACTCTGGCGGCTGCTCATCAAACACCGCCAGCCGCTGACGGATCTCGCGGCACTCAAAAATACGTTTGTCGCCGTCAATGGCATTCACCACATCCAGCACCGTGATGTGTTCCGCGGGTTTGACCAACTGGAAGCCGCCGCCCTTACCTTCGATACTACGCACCAGACCCGCTTTTGACAGACGGGTGAAAATTTTCGCCAGATAGTCATACGGTACGCTTTGCAGTTCGGCGATTTCGCGCACGCTCATATCCCGCGCGTCGCCTTTACTGTCGACCATGCACATCAGGCTATGAATGCCGTACTCAACCCCGGAACTGTAGAATGCCATTATCTTATCTCAGCCAAAATGAATCTTAGTTTATTGTAACTTTTTCGTCTCACTCATTCCAGACAGCAGAGTAACCCTCCTTCATAATAAAATTTTAAAATCATATTTATCAAATGGATAATCAAAAATCACTCTACTTTGCGGGAAAAAGGATCTGGATCGCATTGCAATCCTTATCTACGACTAATAAAATCCGAGTAAATAATTCGTAGTCATCAGTGAGAAAACTCCAATGCGTAAACAAATTTTGATCGTGGGCGCTGGCTTTGCCGGTATGTGGGCAGCATTAAGCGCCGCACGACTGGCGGACAAACATCAGCAGACCATTGATATTACAGTAATTGCCCCACAGCCAGAGCTGCGTGTCCGCCCACGCTTTTATGAAAGCGCCGTGCAAACCCTAGTAGCCCCACTGCAACCGTTGTTTGACGTTACCGGCGTCAACTTCCTGCAAGGCCACGTCGAACAGATCCTTCCGGCTTCCAAAGAGGTGAGCTGGAAAGATGCCAGCGGTGAAATTCATCTGCGCCGCTACGACCGCCTGGTGCTCGCCAGCGGCAGCCACGTAAACCGCGATGCCGTCGCAGGGGCCGCCGAGCATGCGTTTGACCTCGACCAACTTGAGAGCGCCGCCAAACTTGAGCAACACCTTAAAGACCTGGCATTGCAGCCGCAAAGCGAGGCTCGCAATACTGTCGTGGTTTGCGGCGGCGGCTTTACTGGAATTGAGATGGCGCTGGAATTACCCGGTCGTCTGCGCGAAATTTTAGGGGCTGATGCTAAGACCAGAGTTGTCGTAGTTGAACGCGGTGCTCAGCCTGGCGGACGCTGGAGCCAGGAATTACGCGACGTGATTATCGAAGCCTCTGCGGAACTGGGCGTGGAGTGGCTGGTGAATGCCGAAGTAGAGTGCGTGAATACCTCCGGCGTAACATTGAAAGATGGGAAGGTTATTGCTGCTCAGACCGTTATCTGGACGGTCGGCGTACAGGCTAATAGCCTGACGGCACAGATTAACGCCCCGCGCGATCGCCAGGGTCGTCTGCATGTGAATGCCAATCTGCAGGTTGTGGGTCACGATGATATCTATGCCACCGGTGATGTGGCCTACGCCGCCACCGATGATAAGGGCAACCATGCGTTGATGACCTGCCAACATGCTATTTTGTTGGGTAAATTTGCCGGTAATAACGCTGCGGCAGACCTTCTGGACGTACCGCCACTGCCATATCGTCAGGAAAACTACGTCACCTGTTTGGATCTTGGCGCATGGGGGGCTGTGTATACCGAAGGATGGGATCAGCAGGTGAAACTGACGCGTGCAGAAGCGAAAAAGCTGAAGGTATCGATTGTTAGCGAGCTGATATATCCACCGAAAGCAGAGCGTGCAATAGCGTTTGAGATTGCCGATCCGCTGGCACCGTTTGTGTAGTCTGTATTGCCGGATGCGGCTAACGCCTTATCCGGCCTACAAATCATACGCAACCGCAGGCCTGATAAGCGTAGCGCCATCAGGCCGTTCAGCGCACCATGCCGGATGCGGCTAACGCCTTATCCGGCCTACATATCATATGCAACCGTAGGCCTGATAAGCGCAGCGCATCAGGCGATTCAGCGCACCATGCCGGATGCGGCTAACGCCTTATCCGGCCTACAGGTCATACGCACCCGTAGGCCTGATAAGCACAGCGCCATCAGGCTGTTCAGCGCACCACGCCGGATGCGGCTACCTCCTTATCCGGCCTACAAATCATATGCAACCGTAGGTCTGATAAGCGCAGCGCATCAGGCGATTCAGCGCACAGACCTACAAACTATGCTGTCCCCGCGTAGATATCAAACCGATGCCCTTTGGTGACCACCGCGTTCGGCGTGGCGACATCCGCCAGCGGCGGCGCGTAGTCCGGGCGCTTCACCACCACACGTTTGGTCGCTAACTGACGCGCAGGTTCCAGCAACCCATCCGCATCCAGATCCGGCCCCACCAGCGACTGAAACACGCGCATTTCTTTCTTCACCAACGCGCTTTTTTGTTTATGCGGAAACATGGGATCAAGATAGACCACCTGCGGGCGTGGGGTAATATCGGTTAACGCCGTCAGGCTTGAAGCGTGAATCAGCTGCAAACGATCCTGCAGCCAACCGCCAATTTCCGCATCGGCATAGCCACGCGCCAAACCATCATCGAGCAGCGCCGCCACCACCGGGTTGCGCTCCAGCATGCGCACACGGCAGCCAACGGAGGCCAGCACAAACGCATCGCGTCCCAGCCCGGCGGTCGCATCGACCACATCCGGCAGGTAATCGCCTTTAATGCCGACCGCCTTCGCCACGGCTTCACCACGACCGCCGCCAAATTTACGGCGATGAGCCATCGCGCCGCCAACAAAATCAACGAAGATACCGCCGAGTTTGGGTTCGTCACGCTTGCGCAGTTCCAGATGTTCCGGCGTCATCACCAGCGCCATCAGGTTGCCTTCATCATGCTCCAGCCCCCAGCGGGTAGCCAGAACAGATAAGGCGCCGTCTCCGGCGCCCGTTTCATCAATTAAACAGATTTTCACAACAGGATTAACTCTTAATACCGTAATGCTCCAGCATGGCATCCAGCTGCGGTTCACGACCGCGGAAGCGTTTGAACAGTTCCATCGGCTCTTCAGAACCACCGCGCGTTAAGATGTTATCGAGGAACGACTGTCCGGTTTCACGGTTGAAAATCCCCTCTTCTTCAAAGCGGGAGAACGCATCCGCCGCCAGCACGTCGGCCCACAGGTAGCTGTAGTAGCCCGCCGCATAACCACCGGCGAAAATGTGGCTGAAGGCGTGCGGGAAGCGGCCCCAGCTTGGGCCTGGCACCACAGCGACCTGCTTTTTAATCTCTGCCAGAGTTTCGAGAATTTTCGCCCCTTGCTGTGGGCTAAACTCCGCGTGCAGACGGAAATCAAACAGGCCGAACTCCAGCTGACGCAGAATAAACAGCGCCGCCTGGTAGTTTTTCGCCGCCAGCATTTTATCCAGCAGTTCCTTCGGCAGCGGTTCGCCGGTTTCATAGTGACCGGAGATAAACGCCAGCGCTTGTGGCTCCCAGCACCAGTTTTCCATAAACTGGCTCGGCAGCTCGACCGCATCCCATGGCACACCGTTGATACCAGACACCCCCGCGGTTTCGATACGGGTCAGCATATGGTGCAAACCATGGCCGAACTCGTGGAACAGGGTAATCACTTCGTCGTGAGTAAACAGCGCAGGCTTGCCGTTCACCGGGCGGTTGAAGTTACAGGTCAGGTAGGCAACCGGCTTTTGCAATGTGCCATCGGTTTTACGCATCTGGCCGACGCAGTCATCCATCCACGCCCCGCCGCGTTTATGCTCGCGGGCATACAGGTCGAGGTAGAAGCTGCCGCGCAGCTCGTTGTTTTCGTCATACAGTTCGAAGAAACGGACTTCCGGGTGCCAGACGTCAACATCGGCGCGCTCTTTGGCGGTGATGCCATAAATACGTTTAACCACTTCAAACAGGCCGTTCACGGCTTTGTTTTCCGGGAAGTATGGGCGCAGCTGCTCGTCGCTGATGCTATAGAGGTGCTGCTTTTGTTTCTCGCTGTAGTAAGCGATATCCCACGGCTGTAACTCGTCGACGCCAAATTCCGCTTTCGCGAAGGCGCGCAGTTGGGCCAGCTCTTTCTCCCCCTGCGGACGGGCGCGTTTCGCCAGATCGGTCAGGAAGTCGAGCACCTGCTGCGGGTTCTCCGCCATTTTGGTGGCCAGAGATTTAAAAGCGTAGCTTTCAAAGCCCAGCAGCTGCGCCAGCTCGTGACGCAGCGCGAGGATCTCCGCCATTATCGGGCTGTTGTCCCATTTGCCCGCGTTTGGCCCCTGGTCAGATGCGCGAGTGGAGTAAGCGCGATACATCTCTTCACGCAGCCCCTGGTTATCACAGTAGGTCATCACCGGCAGGTAGCTTGGGATATCCAGGGTTAACAGATACCCTTCCTGCTCTTTGGCTTCGGCCTGCGCTTTCGCCGCCGCCAGCGCGCTTTCCGGCATGCCGGAGAGTTCAGCTTCGTCGGTCACCAGCTTGCTCCAGCCCATAGTGGCATCCAGCACGTTGTTGCTGTACAGGTTGCCCAGCTCAGACAGGCGGGTAGCGATTTCACCATAGCGCTGCTGTTTTTCCTTCGGCAGACCAATACCAGAAAGCTCAAAATCACGCAGCGCGTTATCAACCGCTTTTTTCTGGGCGGTGTTCAGGGTGGCGTAATGATCGCCATCGCGCAGGTCGCGGTACGCGTTGTACAGACCTTCATGTTGCCCAACCCAGGTGCTGTATTCAGACAGCAACGGCAGCGTTTGTTCGTAGGCTTCGCGCAGCTCCGGGTTGTTTTTCACCGAGTTCAGGTGGCTAACCGGAGAGAAAATACGCCCCAGCACATCGTCAACTTCCGCCAACGGCTGGCAGAGATTTTCCCAGGTGTACGGCGCGCCCTGCGCAACTACGCGCTCAACGTTTTCGCGGCAATCGTTCAGCGCCTTAGTAACGGCAGGCACAACGTGCTCGGGCTGAATTTTAGAAAACGGCGGCAGTTCGAAGGGAGTCAGCAATGGATTGGTCATTAGCGCGGTCCTGTTGAAAAGAGTGAATGAAGCGCGTATCCGGCGCTGTGCATATTAATTTGTACAATGGGGTTAAGTGTAGAGGATTTCAATGCTAACCGTGACGGAAAGGCGCCAGGTGGCGCTGCGCTTACCGGGCCTACGGGTAATCTGTGCCGATCTGCTGTAAACTGTGGCAAATCGTCATTTCAGCGGAATTTCATTACCCATGCTCAGCTATCGCCACAGTTATCACGCAGGCAACCACGCCGACGTCCTCAAACACACCGTTCAGAGCCTGATCATTGAATCGCTCAAAGAGAAAGAAAAACCGTTTCTCTATCTGGACACCCATGCTGGCGCTGGCCGTTATCAGCTGAGCAGTGAGCATGCCGAACGTACCGGTGAATATCTGGAAGGGATCGCCCGTATCTGGCAGCAGGACGATTTGCCCGCCGAACTGGAACCCTACATTGGCGTGGTGCAGCACTTCAACCGTAGCGGCCAACTGCGTTACTACCCGGGCTCTCCGCTAATTGCGCGCCAGCTGCTGCGCGAACAGGACAGCCTGCAATTAACCGAACTGCACCCAAGCGATTTTCCTCTGTTACGCGGCGAATTCCAGAAAGATGAGCGCGCACGCGTAGCCAAAGCTGACGGTTATCAGCAGCTAAAAGCAAAATTACCGCCGGCTTCCCGTCGTGGGCTGATCCTTATCGATCCACCATACGAAATTAAAACCGACTATCAGGCGGTGGTAACCGGCATTAACGAAGGCTACAAGCGTTTTGCAACCGGCACCTATGCGCTGTGGTATCCGGTGGTCCTGCGCCAGCAAATCAAGCGCATGATCCACGATCTGGAAGACACCGGCATCCGCAAAATTCTGCAAATTGAGCTGGCGGTGCGCCCGGACAGCGATCAGCGCGGCATGACGGCGTCCGGCATGATTGTGATTAACCCGCCGTGGAAGCTGGAACAGCAGATGAACAGCGTCCTGCCGTGGCTGCATAGCAAGCTGGTTCCGGCAGGAACCGGGCACACTTCCGTAAGCTGGATCGTGCCGGAGTAATCGCAGCCATCGGTGGAACCTTTTAATATCAGGTATACAATCGCGAATATTTTGGCGGATGGCGTAACGCCTCTCCGCCCTACCATGAACATGAAGGAGCGGTCATGACCAAGCACTATGATTACATCGCTATTGGCGGCGGCAGCGGTGGTATTGCCTCCATTAACCGTGCGGCAATGTACGGCCAGAAATGCGCGCTGATTGAAGCCAAAGAGCTAGGCGGCACCTGCGTTAACGTTGGCTGCGTACCGAAGAAAGTGATGTGGCATGCCGCACAAATCCGTGAAGCGATCCATATGTACGGCCCGGATTACGGTTTCGACACCACCATCAATAAGTTCGACTGGGATAAACTGATCGCCAGCCGTACCGCCTATATCGATCGCATTCATACCTCGTACGACAACGTGCTGGGTAAAAATAACGTCGATGTCATTAAAGGTTTTGCCCGCTTCGTGGACGCTAAAACCATTGAAGTGAACGGTGAAACCATTACTGCCGATCATATTTTGATCGCCACCGGCGGTCGCCCGAGCCATCCGAACATTCCGGGTGTGGAATACGGGATCGACTCCGACGGTTTCTTTGAGCTGCCCGCGCTGCCGAAGCGCGTTGCGGTCGTCGGCGCAGGCTACATCGCCGTTGAGCTGGCTGGCGTGATTAACGGTCTGGGAGTCCAAACGCATCTGTTCGTGCGTAAACACGCGCCGCTGCGCAGCTTTGATCCGATGATCGTCGAGACGCTGGTCGAGGTGATGAACGCCGAAGGTCCAACCCTGCATACGCACGCGATTCCGAAAGCGGTGGTGAAAAACGCGGACGGCAGCCTGACCCTGCAACTGGAAGATGGTCGTAGCGAAACGGTAGATTGCCTGATTTGGGCAATTGGTCGTGAACCGGCCACCGACAACTTCAACCTGACAGCAACTGGCGTGAAAACCAACGAAAAAGGCTACATCGTCGTTGATAAATACCAGAACACCAGCGTGCCGGGGATTTATGCCGTCGGCGACAACACCGGCGCCGTTGAGCTGACGCCGGTTGCCGTTGCCGCGGGTCGTCGCCTGTCCGAGCGCCTGTTTAACAACAAGCCTGATGAGCATCTGGACTACAGCAACATCCCGACCGTGGTCTTCAGCCACCCGCCGATTGGCACCGTCGGCCTGACCGAGCAGCAGGCGCGCGAACAGCACGGCGATGATCAGGTGAAAGTGTATAAATCATCGTTTACCGCGATGTATACCGCCGTGACTTCGCACCGTCAGCCGTGCCGCATGAAGCTGGTTTGCGTCGGTCCGGAAGAGAAGATTGTCGGTATTCACGGTATCGGTTTTGGTATGGACGAAATGCTGCAGGGCTTCGCGGTGGCGCTGAAAATGGGCGCCACCAAGAAAGACTTCGATAACACCGTCGCGATTCACCCGACGGCGGCAGAAGAGTTCGTTACCATGCGCTAACCGCACACGTGTAGAAAAATATTCACTACATGCTCAAACAACGCCCCTCCGACAACCAGAGGGGCGTTACATCATCTCCGCCAGCGCTATTGAGCCAACGCACGCATCTCTTTAATCAGGTCAGATTTACCTTCAAAACCGATGCCCGGCAGTTCTGGCATGACGATATGACCCTCTTCCACCTTCACTGAATCCGGGAAACCGCCGTACGGCTGGAACAGATCCGGATAACTTTCATTCCCCCCCAGGCCAAGACCCGCCGCAATGTTCAGCGACATCTGGTGACCGCCATGCGGTATGCAGCGTGATGGGGACCAGCCAAACTGCGCCAGCACGTCCAGGGTACGCAGATATTCGACCAGACCGTAGGAAAGCGCACAGTCAAATTGCAGGTAGTCGCGATCCGGGCGCATGCCGCCATAGCGCAGCAGGTTGCGCGCATCCTGATGAGAAAAGAGGTTTTCACCGGTCGCCATCGCGCCTGGGTAAAATTCTGACAGCGCGGCCTGGAGAGAATAATCCAGCGGGTCGCCAGCTTCTTCGTACCAGAACAATGGATAATCCCGCAGCATTTTGGCGTAGGCAATACCGGTTTCCAGATCAAAGCGGCCATTGGCATCGACGGCCAGGCGCGCTTCGTCGCCAATTTCAGTCAATACCGCTTCAATACGGCGACGGTCTTCTTCCAACGAGGCACCGCCGATTTTCATTTTAACCACGTTGTAGCCGCGGTTCAGGTAGCCTCGCATTTCCTGACGCAGCGCGCTCAGGTCTTTACCCGGATAATAGTATCCCCCCGCCGCGTAGACAAAGACGCGTGGATTCGCCTCAACGCCCTTCATCTCAGCCAGCAGACGGAACAACGGCTTGTTGGCTATTTTGGCAACGGCATCCCAGATAGCCATATCCAGCGTACCGACAGCCACCGAACGCTCACCATGGCCCCCCGGCTTTTCATTACTCATCATGACGTCCCAGATTTTATGCGGATCCAGGTTATCGCCTTCGGCATTGAGCAGGCTTTCCGGGTTTGCCTCCAGAATGCGGTTACGGAAGCGCTCGCGGATCAATCCCCCCTGGCCGTAACGACCATTAGAGTTAAATCCGTATCCCACAACGCGGCGCCCGTCTACCTCAACGTCGGTCACAACGGCCACCAGGCTGGTCGTCATCTTGCTGAAATCGATATAGGCGTTACGAATAGGGGAAGCGATGGGTTTGGTTATTTCTACAACGTCGAGTATACGCATGTTTTCTCCGGCGGGTTCTCAGTCAGCTGTGCTCGCACTTACGCGCCTGTAAAAAGTAATAACTCATGCCGGTTTATTATTGGCATAATGCACGCAGGCAGTATTTAAGGACGCGTTCGTCCTGTCTTCTTTCATCTTAAGCAGTGCTCATCTGCTGATCTAATGCCAAAGAGGCTGACTGTAATGCAAAATCGGCATCACCTGGAACTCACCTGGCTTGAAGACTGCATTGCGCTGGCGCAGTCGCTCAATTTCTCCCGGGCAGCCGCTTCCCGATATGTGACGCAGCCCGCATTCAGCCGGCGCATTGTCTCGCTGGAAGAGTGGCTTGGAACGCCGATTTTTGAGCGTAACCGCCGTGGCGTCAGCCTGACCCGCGCGGGGGAAGTGTTTGTCGCTCAGGTGCCGGAGCTGATCCGGGCGCTGTACGCCCTGCGGAATGAAACCATCGAAGCGGCGGGAAATACCCGACCGGATGTTATTTTCTCCGCAACGCACTCCCTGTCGTTCTCATTTTTTCCGGCGCTGATGCGCAATAACGAAAAAATCGCCCGTTTCGGCTCATTTCGCCTGCTGTCAGACACGCTCAGCGCCTGTGAACGGATGATTGAAAAAGGGGATGCGCAGTTCCTGCTGTGTTATTACCACCCTCACATGCACATCAACCTTGATCAGACGAAATATCTCAGCGTCCGCCTTGGACGAGAAACGTTAATACCTTACGCCAAATGCGATCCCCGCTCTCATCAGCCGCTCTGGCAGGCTACGGGGGGCAAAAAGTTTCCGTTTCTCTCCTTCTCTGCAGAATCCGGTCTGGGGAGGATCCTCTCGAACACGTCACCGGTGAATCATGCCCGACGCGGTATGGACATCGCCTTCACCGCCGATCTGGCCGCCACGCTGCTGGCGATGGTCAAAGCCGGGGACGGCATTGCCTGGCTGCCGGAAAGTCTGGCGGCTCCGGACGTTCAGGCCGGGACGATCGCCGCGGCGGCCCCACAGAAGAGCGGGTTATGGATACCCATTGATATCCGACTGTTTCGGCCTGCGGGCAGAATGTCCAGAGCGGTGGAAGAATTGTGGGAAATATTCGTGGGCGAGCAGAGGTAACTACCCGCCAGGTAAAGGAGAATTATCCAGCCTGCAAAACGCGCCAGGCTGGATAGAGGCAATAATTATTTACCCTGCATATACGGCGTATACACCCCATTCAGACTCTCAAGGAACGCCACGATATCGTCGATATCTTCCTGCGGCAGTTCTTTACCCACCTGATAACGCAGCATCAGTTTGACCGCGCCATCAAGCGTTGGCACATCACCGCGATGGAAATAAGGCGCTGTCAGCGCAACGTTACGTAACCCTGGGACTTTCTGACGCAGCTTGTCACGTAATTCATTCGTCACGTTCATCCGGCCAATATCTGCGGCAGTGACTTCGCCGAAATTAAAATCCTTTTTCAAACCTAATGGTTCAAATGAGCGTCCGCCTAAAATAATACCGCCATGACAGGTCGCGCACTTATTATCTTTAAACAGCTGATAGCCATGTTTTTGCTGGGCCGTTAACGCGCCTTCATCACCGCGCAGCCATTTATCAAACGGCGAATTTGGCGTAATCAGCGTTTTCTCAAATTCAGCAATCGCATCGGTAATATTATCTCCGCTAAATCCCTGCGGATAAACCGCGATAAATTCTTGCTTCAAGAGCGGATCCTTATCCAGCTTCTGGATAATTTCATCCCAGGATTTAGACGCCATTTCAATCGGGTTCAACGGTGGACCACCCGCCTGCGCCTGCAATGTTGGCGCGCGGCCATCCCAGAACTGTTCCACGTTAAACACGGAGTTAAACACCGTTGGCGCGTTGATCGGCCCAACCGCGCCGCCTACGCCAATTGACGTTTTCCGGCCATCTACGCCGCCCGCATTCAGGGCGTGGCAGTGCGCGCAAGAGATCGTGCTATCGCCGGAAATACGCGGATCGTGATAAAGCGTAAAGCCAAGCGCCACCTTCCGGGCATCGGTCGGGATGCTTTCAGGTATCGGCTGCACGGGCTCATTACGATGCTGCGCGGCGGTATCGTTACTGGCGTAATACTGCTCACGCTGTTTGGCTATCCAGCCCAAAATTTCTTCGCGCTCCGCATCGCTCACCTTACCCGCCCAGTGCAGCGCGGTATAACGCGTCGGCGGCATGGTGTCGTACTGCATCACCCATTCAATTTTATTCAGGTCGCTTTGCGAAACCGGTTTATCCGCGACCAGCGCCGCGCGAACGGCCTCAAGATTGAAGGATTTGTATCCCAGTTGAATGTCGTAATTCATCAACTGCTTCGCGACAGGGAAAGAAGAATAGAAAGGTAATTCTGCCGAAGGGGTGTGACAATAATCGCATCCCTTTTCGCGTAAGAATCCTAAAACTTTATTATTTGCTTCCAGCGAAGAGGCCTGAACATCAGCCCGTTTGCTCCGTTGATTATCGTGATACCACACATAACCGGATAATCCAAAATAACAAATCACGATGCCAGCTATGGCAATCGCGGTAAGACGGGTAATGATTTTCATTATTTTACCCTCACCGTTGTGAGTTATTGTGACCCAGAAAATTAGAATAATTAATGCACAGTCTTTGTCAGACCTGACCATCATAGGAAATGAGGGGATTGCTATTTTGATAAGTATCAAGCAATTACATGGAGGAGAACTATCGATAGAATAGCCTGTGCCTATTACAGAGATGAGACGTTATCTGTTTTTGTTCACACCTCGTTGCAATCGAATGTTCTGAAAATGAAATATCTTCAGGTCGTCCTGAATAGTGAATTATTCATTATTTTCATTGGGATAGTCTTATTTTTTAAATATTGCGCAGCGCTAAAACGTGATCAACCGCACGCTTTACTCACCACACACCGAAGCGAATGTCTACGCTTAACTGACGACCGGGCAATAGCCTTAATATTTCAACGTCCATCGGAGGTCTTTCTCATTATGCTCAACCAGAAACTACCCCACGCCCCTTCTGAAGAACTGACGATCGATATCGATCTGCTTTATGAAATGGATCCGTGCGAGTTAAAGCTGGATGAAATGATTGAGGCGGAGCCTGAGCCGGAGATGATTGAAGGGCTACCCGCCTCAGATGCGTTAACCCCGGCCGATCGTTATCTTGAGCTGTTCGAACACGTCCAGTCGTCGAAACTGTTCGCCGATAGCAAGACCTTCCCCGACTGCGCGCCCAAAATGGACCCGCTGGACATTTTGATCCGCTACCGGAAGGTGAAACGACACCGGGACTTTGATCTGAAGCGCTTTGTGGAGAATCATTTCTGGCTCCCGGAAACGCCCTCCAGTGAATACGTTTCTGACCCCGCGAATTCGCTGAAAGAGCATATCGACCAACTGTGGCCAGTGCTGACGCGCGAACCGCAGGACCACATTCCCTGGTCCTCGCTGCTGCCGTTACCGCAGTCATATATTGTGCCCGGCGGACGTTTTAGCGAAACCTACTACTGGGATTCCTATTTCACCATGTTGGGTCTGGCGGAGAGCGGTCGGGAAGACCTGCTGAAGTGTATGGCGGATAACTTTGCCTGGATGATTGAAAACTATGGCCACATCCCAAACGGTAATCGAACTTACTACCTGAGCCGTTCGCAGCCGCCGGTCTTTGCGCTGATGGTGGAACTGTTTGAAGAAGATGGCGTGCGGGGCGCGCGTCGTTACCTTGATCATCTAAAAATGGAGTACGCGTTCTGGATGGATGGCGCCGATTCACTGGTGCTCAACCAGGCCTACCGCCACGTGATCAGAATGTCGGACGGATCCTTGCTCAACCGCTATTGGGACGATCGTGATACGCCGCGCGATGAATCGTGGCTTGAAGACGTAGAGACCGCCAAGCATTCGGGGCGACCGCCCAATGAGGTATATCGCGACTTGCGCGCAGGCGCGGCCTCCGGCTGGGATTACTCCTCGCGCTGGCTGCGCGACGCGGGCCGCCTCGCCAGCATACGCACCACGCAGTTCATCCCGATTGACCTGAACGCGTTCCTCTACAAGCTGGAGAGCGCTATCGCCAATATTTCGGCGCTGAAAGGCGACAAAGAAGCTGAAGCCCTGTTTCGCCAGAAAGCCAATGACCGACGCGATGCGGTGAATCGCTACTTATGGGACGATGAAAACGGCTGCTATCGCGATTATGACTGGCGACGTGAACAAATGGCGCTCTTCTCTGCCGCCAGTATTGTGCCGCTGTATGTCGGCATGGCAACGCATGAACAAGCCGACCGGCTTGCCAATGCGGTACGCAGTCGCCTGTTAACGCCAGGAGGCATTTTAGCCACAGAACATGAAACCGGCGAGCAGTGGGATAAACCCAACGGCTGGGCGCCGCTGCAATGGATGGCCATCCAGGGTTTCAAACTGTATGGCGACGACCATCTCGGCGATGAAATTGCCCGTAACTGGTTGAAAACGGTAAATCTCTTTTACCAGGAACACCACAAGCTTATCGAAAAATACCACATTGCCGACGGCATGCCGCGCGAAGGCGGCGGTGGGGAATACCCGCTACAGGATGGCTTTGGCTGGACAAACGGCGTGGTACGCCGACTCATCGGTCTGTATGGCGAACCTTAGCCGCTGGCGGCCTGAATCGTCAGGCCGTTAGTTAATCGCATCGTAGAGTTCAGCATGAATTTTCTGCCACTTCCTGTTCTCCGGGCTGGGTTCTGCACGAGCGCGCAGCTGGGCCTGTTCCAGATCGTGCTGCTGACGCGCGACAACGGCCGGAACCGAGCAAAAACTTTGCAGGTAGCTTTTATGCAGAGAAGTGAGCGACGCCCCGTTCGCCATCGCATGGCTGAGCGTACTCATAAACTGTCTGCAAGGTTTGGTTTCGTTCATCTGCGAAGGATAGCGCAGCAGCAGTCTCAACACCTCGGCATTGCCCGCAGAGAATGCTTGCTCCGTCCACGCCAGCTTCCAGTCCATCCCGCCCTGCAGGAACAGTGACGTCACGCGGGTGTCGTTGCGATCGATAGCCGCGCGCATGTTAAAAGCATCCCAGGTAATGCCCATGCGGGTCACCGATTCCCGTGCGGAAGGTGCATCACGGCGCGGTTCCTCCTGCACGATTGCAACGGATTGTCCGGATGATGCCTGTGGCGCTGGCGAAGTGAATAACCAAAAAGCGCCCAGCGAAATTACCAGCACCATCACGCCGACCGCTCCCCACAACATGCCGGAAATCAGCTGTTCACGTTCCTCCGCGCTGCGCTTCGCCCGCTTCTCCGGCGGATCAATACTGTCTGCGATTTCCTGCTTATCGCCCCCCGCCTGCTCATCCTTTTGCCTTGCCGTTTCCCAGAACTGGCGGACCGTCGCCTCATCAGACGCCAGGTACGACGCGGGATTCACACGCGTACGCCGTTCTTCAAATGCCCGCTGTACCGGGTGGGTAATCTGTCGGTACTGGCAATCCAGCAGCATCAGTTGTACTGAGGTCAGCGGCTGCTGCGCGATGACGCCGTTCCGGGCCAGCCGACAATCATCCAAAAACATACGCAACGTGATCCGTGGCTCGACAAACAGCATCAGCACCGAGGTATCGTTAAATATCTGGGTGAAGTGGCGAACAAATAGCTTCTTATCCACAACCATCAGCGCCAGTTCGCTAAACATCATGCCGTCGAGCGCATCCCGACTTTCTCCCAGCTTTAACCAGCGGCGCAGGCGCTCACCGCCAAAGTGCTGTTTCAGAAAGCTGTTGAGTGGATGTTGATCCGGCCATACCCGTGCGATAAGCGATTTGAGGGTTAGTTCTAGTGCGCGAAGCTGACGCTGCGCGCGTATCTGCGCATCCGGCTCCACACGTTCAAGCTCGGTTTGATACTTCAGGATGGGCTGTTGCTGGCGCAACTGTTCCAGAGACGCCACGAAGCGCAGCGCAGAAATTAGCTGGTTTTCACTGACGTCCTGGCCATTTTCATACTGCGGCACGCTCTGCTGAAGATGACGCAGCCGCAGCGTGAACTGGCTCAATTGCGCATCATTCATCTGCAAACGTCTGGCGACAGCTCCCCAGCCGCCCAGATTCAGTCTGGCCTGGTCAAGCTGTTCGAGGAACCATCGCGGCTCTTTGCCCTCTGCGACATGCACGCCTAACAGCAGCAATATTTCAACCGATGCCTGACGAATGATCGTTAAACAACGTTCAAAGGGTGTACATGTCGCCTGTAACGCGCTATTGGTCATCATCTTCCCTAACAGGACCCAAAACGTGCGGCCTCACAATGGTATGTCGTTATTTTCTATAAAAGCAGATGTGTATCGACGTAGACTAAAACACATTCATATAGCAAATGAATCTGTTTTACAGTGACTTCCGCACAATCGTTGAAAATTATTCAGGAGATATGCCTGTGCCTGTATTGAAAACATCACGCCTGACCTGGCGCGATGGCTGGATTTTCGGCCTGTTAAAACATGAATATCAGCCGCCCAGGCCATAAGACGTTTTGCGGTAAAAATCGGCTACATGGCAACTAGCGTAACGGCGTGGATATCTTAAAATGTCTCTCTTTGCTCAGAGATTATTATGCCGCTCCGTTCGACGCATTTCACGCCCGCCTGTGTCGCATTTATTCAGCAATGGCAAGGCCTGTCGCTGGAAAAGTATCAGGATAAAAATGGGGTCTGGGTGATAGGTTACGGGCATGAAATTACCGCCGACGAAACCTTTGATACCCCAATTACGGCAATGCAGGCAGAATCACTGCTGCTCGCAGATTTGAAACGCTGTGAGGCGCTCATCCATGAGAAAAGACCGCAATTAAAAGATCGGTTTCAGCAGGAAGCATTAATTGCGTGGATATTCAGCGTGGGGATAACCCGATTTAGCACGACAGAAATTTGGCCTGGCGCTATTTCACAGCCAGAAATGTTCTGACTGCGAAATATGCGTCGCTTAAATGGCGTCGTTGAACATCATGGCCGCCTGCGTACGGTTTTTTACCTCCAGACGCTGGTAAAGCGACTCAAGATGGGCTTTTACCGTTCCGGTACTGATATTCAACAGTCGACCAATTTGTTTATTCGATTCGCCAGCGGCCAGCATGGTCAGAATCTCTCGCTGGCGCGCACTGAGCGATTTTATATTCTGGCCGCTACTCTCAGTCGCTGTAATGCAGTCTCTGGGGATAAACATCATGCCCATCGCGACGGTATTAAGGGCCAGCGTGAAGGTTTCCGCATTCGCGTCACGCGGGACAATAGCCAGCACATTTAATTGCGTGACCTCCTGCAGCCATCTTTTACGACAATTCGTTGCTGTTACCAGCACTTTTACCGCCGAATAGCGCTGCGCTATCTGTTGTAGCAAGCTACGGCAGAAGTCAGCATTAAGATCGCCATCCAGCATCACCAGTGCATCAGGGTTATCTTCCAGCTTCTGCCATAGATCATCTGCCTGACTGACACCCTGAACATTCACTCCTGGAATATGTTGTTGCAAACTTACATTCATTCCATGAATAAATATTGACTGCCTGTCAAACATTATTAACTGCATTATTTATCTCCGTCTGAATAAGATATTAGCCTTAACACGCGGAAGGGTATTACCCATAGGGCAAAATAAGAAGTCACCATTTGGCGGGGGCCATTCTACCGATAGTCGCAGAAGAAAAAAGCAGAAATTAAGAATAGTTACAGCTCAGCCAGCAGAATCACACAAAGGAACAAAAACCATGCCAGATATTAAGGAAAATCTTATTTTCTGGCGCTCGAATCCATTAATTAATATTAATTTCTCGAAGTCTATATTTTTGACAAAAAATAAGGAACCCGCAGTATTTGATAAATATGTTACAAAACGAAACATCGCATTAAATGCTTATTCAGCCAATACTAAACCCGTAACTGGCTGAATAAGACACGACGGATTACAGGAACATGCCCCCGGAAACCTCGATACGCTGCGCCGTCATCCAGGCCAACTCATCGCTGAGCAATGCGGCAATCGCGTCACCGATATCGTCCGGCAAACCAACGCGTCCCAGCGCTGTCTGCGAGGCAATGTACGCATTCAGTTGCGCATTATCCCGCACATTTCCGCCGCTAAAATCCGTTTCTATCGCGCCGGGGGCAATAATGTTAGCCGTAATTCCCCGCTCCCCCAGTTCCCTGGCCTGATAACGGGTTAAGACCTCCATCGCCCCCTTCATGGCGGCGTAAGCGCTGTACCCCGGCAGAGCAAAGCGCGCCAGCCCGGTCGAAACATTAAGAATGCGTCCGCCGTTGTTGATCAACGGCAACAGACTCTGCGTCAGGAAAAAAGGTCCTTTAAAATGGATGTTCAACAGTTGGTCAAACTGCGCTTCAGTGAACGCCGGATACGGCGCATTAATACCAATCCCGGCATTGTTCAATAAATAATCAAAGGTGTCGCTTTGCCACTGTGCCTGCAAGGTTTCCCGCACCTGTGTAACAAACTGAGGGAAGGTTGAAATATCCCCGACATTCAACGGTAATGCCGCCGCTTGACCACCCAATTGCCGAATTTCATCCACAACCTGCAGCGCTTCTTTTTCATTACTGTTCCACGTCAGGATGATACCGATTCCTTTGCCCGCCAGCTTAAGCGCCGCGTTTTTACCGAGTCCACGACCGCCACCGGTCACCAATGCGATACGTTGTGTCATAAGAAACCTCATTTCAGCGTTGTGAAGATTGAGACAAAGCTTATTAGGTGATAGAAAAACAATAAATATCGCTAACTGCGCATTACTGTTTCATACAGAACAACAATAGGGCATAAGAATGGATAAAATTCACGCAATGCAGTTGTTCACCCGCGTCGCAGAACTGGAGAGTTTTTCGCGTGCGGCAGATACCCTTGGACTTCCTAAAGGTAGCGTATCGCGCCAAATCCAGGCCCTGGAAAATCATCTGGGCACGCAGCTGTTACACCGCACCACCCGTCGCGTCCAGCTCACACAGGACGGCATGATCTATTATGAGCGTGCAAAAGACCTGTTAAGTAATCTGGATGAACTGGACGGACTATTCCATCACGACCCGGCCAGTATCAGCGGTAAGCTGCGCGTGGATATGCCCGTGGGCGTGGCAAGAAATCTGGTGATGCCCCGCTTACCTGGCTTTCTGCATCAATATCCAGGACTTGAACTCGAACTCAGCAGCAGCGACCGTCTGGTGGACCTGATCCGCGAAGGTTTCGACTGCGTGGTGCGCGTAGGTACGCTGAAAGATTCAGGACTGATTGCCCGCCCGCTGGGGAAACTCACGCAGGTTAACTGCGCCAGCCCAAAATATCTGGCCCGCTTTGGCTATCCGGAAAGTCTGGAGGATTTGGCCTCGCATGCGGTGGTGCATTACTCGGTCAATTTGGGAACACGCGCCCAAGGCTTCGAAGTGGCGACAGGCAGCGGTATTCAGTGGGTTAAAACCGGTGGCATGCTGACGGTGAACAGCACCGAAACGTATCATGCGGCATGTCTTGCCGGTCTCGGCATTATTCAGGTACCACGCGTCGGCGTTCGCGAAGCCCTGCGCGCGGGCACGCTGGTCGAGGTGTTACCGCAGTATCGTGCCGAGCCGATGCCGGTTTCTCTGTTGTATCCGCATCGCCGCAACCTCTCCCGCCGGGTTCATCTGTTTATGGAATGGCTGACCGGCGTAATGAAAGACTATGTGGACTGACAAGCTATACTGTCCTGAGAGTGAACAAAACAAGGATTACCGCCCTGATGACGCAGGAAAAAGAGATAAAACGCCCCATTCAGGAACTTGAGCACGCGCCGATCCCCAAAATTGAGACCCAGGAGCGTGAAAAAACAGAAACCCACGGTAAGACCAATCAGGCATTGCAAACCGCCCTGACCTTCGCCGATAACATTCAACGCCAGCCCATCATCGCCCATTTGATTCGTGCCGCAGAGCGTTTTAATGACCGCATGGGAAACCAGTTTGGCGCCGCTATCACCTACTTCTCGTTCCTGTCGATGATCCCTATCCTGATGGTGTCGTTTGCCGCCGCCGGTTTTATTCTCGCCTCGCACCCTACGCTGTTGCAGGATATCTTCAGCAAAATTCTGCTTAACGTCAGCGATCCGACGCTCGCCTCCACGCTGAAAAACACCATCAATACTGCCGTTCAGCAACGAACCACCGTGGGTCTGGTAGGGCTTGGGATCGCGCTCTATTCCGGGATCAACTGGATGGGAAACCTGCGCGAAGCGATTCGCGCCCAGTCGCGCGATGTGTGGGAACGTACCCCACAGGATCAGGAGAAAATTTGGGTTAAATATCTGCGCGATTTTGTTTCATTAATTGGTTTGCTGGTTGCGTTGATTGTCACGCTGTCCATTACCTCTATCGCCGGTTCCGCCCAGCAGATGATTATCTCTGCGCTGTATCTCGACGGCATCGAATGGCTGAAGCCCGCCTGGCGCTTGATCGGCCTGACCATCTCTATTTTCGCCAACTATTTACTTTTCTTCTGGATTTTCTGGCGGCTACCGCGTCACCGACCGCGTAAGAAAGCGCTTATTCGCGGCACGTTTATTGCGGCGCTGGGGTTTGAAGTCATCAAAATGATCATGACGTACACGCTGCCGTCATTGATGCAATCGCCTTCAGGCGCGGCGTTCGGTTCCGTGCTGGGGCTGATGGCGTTCTTCTACTTCTTCGCCCGTTTAACTCTGTTTTGCGCCGCCTGGATTGCGACAGCGGAATACAAAGATGACCCGCGAATGCCGGGGAAAACGCAATAGCCACCGCCGGATTAGTTGTGAATTGCCGGATGGCGACGTACGCGTCTTATCCGGCCTACGGGTGAGTTTGTAGGCCGGATAAGCGCAGCGCCATCCGGCAATTATAATGCCGCCTGCTCCTGCTGATTTAGTGAATAAATCCAACCCGTAACTTTTATTTAACCAAAAACCAGTTTTATCATCCAACTTTTAAAATATGTGAAGCATTTCATGGAAGAGAAATCTTTAGCCTAAAAATTATCCCCTATTTGCTCTGTTTTTGACCTATTTCAAGGCTTGTTACAGATTGAAATGTCTCTTTTGCTGTGCGTAATATGGCCTTTCGTTCGGCCAAAAATAAGAAAATATTATGCAAGCAACAGCCACAACACTCGACAACGAACAGGAACACATCCCGGTCAACTCGCGCAATAAAGTCGTCGTCGCCTCGCTCATTGGCACCGCCATTGAGTTCTTCGACTTCTATATCTACGCGACCGCCGCGGTGATCGTGTTTCCCCATATTTTTTTCCCGCAGGGAGATCCGACCGCGGCTACGCTGCAGTCCCTTGCCACCTTCGCTATCGCCTTTGTGGCCCGACCGATCGGCTCCGCAGTGTTCGGCCATTTCGGCGATCGCGTAGGTCGTAAAGCCACGCTGGTTGCTTCGCTGCTTACCATGGGGATCTCAACGGTTGTCATTGGCCTGCTGCCGGGCTATGAAACTATCGGCATTTTCGCTCCGTTGCTGCTGGCGCTGGCGCGTTTTGGCCAGGGTTTAGGTCTCGGCGGTGAATGGGGCGGCGCGGCATTGCTGGCGACGGAAAACGCGCCGCCGCGCAAACGCGCGCTGTACGGATCATTCCCACAACTGGGCGCGCCTATCGGCTTTTTCTTCGCCAACGGCACCTTCCTGCTGCTCTCCTGGCTGCTGACCGATGAACAGTTTATGAGCTGGGGCTGGCGCGTACCGTTCATCTTCTCTGCGGTACTGGTGATTATCGGTCTGTACGTTCGCGTTTCACTGCATGAGTCGCCGGTCTTCGCCAAAGTCGCGGCGGCGAAAAAACAGGTGAAAATCCCGCTGGGTACCTTACTGACAAAACATGTTCGCGTAACGATCCTCGGCACGTTCATCATGCTGGCGACCTATACGCTGTTCTATATCATGACCGTCTATTCGATGACATTCAGTACAGCCGCAGCGCCTGTGGGACTTGGTCTGCCGCGTAACGAAGTGTTGTGGATGCTGATGATGGCGGTCATTGGCTTTGGCGTTATGGTGCCGGTGGCAGGCCTGCTGGCCGACGCGTTTGGTCGGCGCAAGAGCATGCTCATCATCACCACGCTTATCATTCTGTTTGCGCTGTTTGCCTTTAAACCGCTGCTCGGCTCCGGCAATCCGGCGCTGGTGTTCGCTTTCCTGCTGCTGGGTTTAAGCCTGATGGGGCTGACGTTTGGTCCGATGGGCGCACTGCTGCCGGAGCTGTTCCCGACCGAGGTTCGCTACACGGGCGCATCGTTCTCGTATAACGTTTCGTCGATTCTTGGCGCTTCCGTTGCCCCGTACATTGCCGCATGGCTGCAGGGGAATTACGGTCTGGCTGCGGTCGGAACGTATCTGGCATCAATGGCGGCGTTAACGCTGATCGCGTTGCTGTTAACCCATGAGACCCGTCATCAGTCGTTGTGATTCTTTTGCCGGATGCGATGTAACTATCGCATCCGGCCAGACATCACTTCTTCATTTGCGACAAAATAGTTCGACACTGATTGGCTTCGCCTTCTGAAGGCGAGATCAGCGCCAGCAATGCCGCGGCCGGAGTCACTAACGTAGCTAATGCGGCAGCCACCGCGCCACGCGCAATCAAAGGCCCGGCTTTCACGCCAGCCTGCGGGTTCTTGAAGGTCCCACGGACATACAGCGGCGAACGCAACGTAATAATACGAATACCTTTACTTTCCGGATCGATGGTTAAATCCAGTTGCTCAGAGGCAAAGCTCGCGGTCCCCGTCACATTAATCACCGCGTTTTCCGTATCAAACGCAAAGATCTGTGGACGCGCCACGCCGTTAACAATATCCAGATTCGCCGCCGCGCAGTTCACCCGGACCTCGTCATCGCCAAATATCTGACCAACGAGATAGTTACCCAGATTCAAGCCCACAATTTCCATCAGGTTCCGGCTGATCAAGCCGTCGTTTATCAACAGCTTCAGGTTGCCATTGCTGTTACCCAATAGCGCGGCCACCGAGTTTCCGCTGCCGCTAAATTTAGCGTCACCGTTCATTTCACCGAGCGTTTTCTGCATCAGCTCCACATCCGGCATGAGCTCTTTTAGCTTCAGGCGGCGTGCCTGAATGTCCGCCTGCCCGCGCATCGGCTTTTTATCTCCTTCCAGATGAATTCTGGAAACAATGCTGCCTCCCGCCAGGCCAAATTTCAGCGGCTGCAGGCGCAGGTCGGCATTTTTCAGGATGATATGGGTGGAGAGATCGCTGATAGGCAGACTGCTGCCGTGCTCAATGCGCCGACCTTTGAAACGTACGTCAGCATCCATCACATTCCATTTGTCAGTTTCGAAACGGTCGTACGGCAAAACTTTATCGGCAGGCTGGACGCTCTTCTCACCTTTGCGCTGTTCAGATTGTTTGGCCTTTTCCGCACCTTTACCCGAATCCACGCCAATCAGCGGCCCCAAATCTGCCAGTCTCAGCTGGCGTGATTCGACGTCCCCTTCCAGCTTCGGGCGCGGCTTACCGGTCGTATAAGTTAGCGTCCCATGAATATCGCTGTCGCCAATGCGGCCATTAAAATCGCGGTAATCAAAAACGGAGGATTTTTCCGGGTCGATTTTCGCTACCAGACGCCCGTCGGTTTCAAACGGCGGCGTATCCGGGAGCAGCACCCCCGTCAAATCGTACAAATCCCCTAGCGAATCCCCCGAGAATTTAAGCCGCAGATCCACGCCGCCCATATTCATCGGATCGTTTACCGTGCCGGTAAATGCCACACGCGTATTGCCCGAACGGAAATCAGCCTGCACCGGGAAAGGGGTCCCTTCGCCGCGTAGCGCCAGCATCCCGCCTATTTTTCCGCTACCGCTTAGCGGTTCGCCGTTATAACGCCCCTTTGCCTGCAAACCAAATACGTAGTCCTCAACGCGGGCGTTACTCGCCTTATTTTTTGCGCCCGTCACTTCGCTAAAAGGCAGCGGCTTACCCAGCGGATCGACCAGGATCTCAAGCTCCGAGCGGGTCGCCTTATCGTTAATGGCGATGCGTCCCTGATCGAACAGAATATTATCCAGCCGGAAAGACCACGCGGATGGCGGCGCATTGGGATCCCGGTTTTCATCTCCAGCGAGGGTAAAGGTCCAGTTATTATTTTTCTCCGACAGGCGAATAAGCCGTGCATCCGGTTTTACCAGCTTGATCCACGGTAGCCAGACGGTTTTTGTCAGTAATGCCAGTGGCGCGAGCGTGGCTTCCACGCGGGGAAGATGCACCATGGTGACGTCGGGAATGTCCGGCGGGTTGCCAAGAATAATATCTTCGGCATGAACGTGCGGCCACGGAACCCAGCTACGCCAGCCGGTTTCCTGCTTCTGGCGTTCCCAAACCACGCCCAGGTCACCCCGTATAGCGAAAGGCCGGTTGAGTTCCGTAGAGACTTTCTGGTTGATGGTCGGTTTGAGCCGGTTCCAGTCAAATGTCGCAATCACAATGATGAATACGACGATCAACAACAAGAAAATCCCTGTTACCGATGCGGTTATTTTGCCTGCTTTTGTCATAGTTAGCGTCCTCACTTCCTTCCTTGCCTGTCCTAAAGATAGTCCAGCAGGGCAAAATGAGGGACGTTACGGCCGAATCAAAGCGAGAGGATCACCTCTTCGAGGGTATCCAGAGGCACTGGACGAGAAAGAAAGTAGCCTTGGGCCGCGAAAGCCGGTGAGTTTTGCACATCGCGCCACTCTTCCAGCGTTTCAACACCTTCAACAATGACGCCGCGGCAATAGCGGTTCATCAGCTGTAACAGCAGCGTGAAGAGATTGCGGCCTTCCGGCGTCTGGCGCAACATGACAAACAGATCCCGCGCCACTTTAATATAGTCGTAACTCACTTCGCTCAGGGCCGAGAAGTTCGCCATTCCGGTACCAAAATCATCCAGCCAGAGGGGACCAAACTCGCACATTGAGGCGAACGACGACCCCTTCGGCAAGCGGATATGCTCCACCAGCTCAAAACGCAGCCAGGGCAGGCATTCGATGATTTTCAGGATTTCAGGATCCTGGCGCATCGCAATCAGCGTTGGGCCATCGACATTTACGGAAGCCAGCAGGTCGTTGGCCCGGAAAAATGCCCCTTTTTGCTGAAGCTGTAAAAGCTGCTCTTTTACCACATCGACACGATGTCGGACGGCGACTTCGGCAAAATAGCGGTCTGGCGCGATGCGTTGGGCGCGGTTATCAGGATGGCTCACGACGGTCAGCAGCTCAACGGCCATCAGCCGTCCGTTGGTCTGGTAAATCGGTTGATAGGTGTAAGCACGCTCGCACTGCAGCCAATAGCGTCTCTCCTGCAAGCTTTCGATACTCGCATCGGGCGTAATGAGCTGCTGGGTAACCTGCTTTATCATCTGAGATGTCCTGTAAATAGGAGTGTGACTGACCGGACTCGTCAAAGGTTATCGGCGCTCAGGCGAAGAACTTTACGTTCAGCACCAAGCAAAATAAAAACTGAACGGCAAAAACAGCGCAGAACACGTGCTGGCTCAAAAAAATAATGGAACGTTGTTTTAATATAGTTGACCACTTAACACCCACAGCGCACACTAACGCTAATTTTTTTCAGAGCAGGTTACGACTATGTCCAGGAAGATTGCCGTGATTGGCGAATGCATGATTGAGCTGTCACAGAAAGGCGCTGACGTTCAGCGCGGATTCGGTGGCGACACGTTGAATACATCCGTTTATATCGCCCGCCAGGTCGATGCGGCGGCGCTTTCCGTACACTATGTGACGGCGCTGGGTACCGACAGTTTCAGCCAACAGATGCTCGACGCCTGGCAGAGTGAAAATGTTGATACCGCATTAACCCAGCGTATGGAAAACCGCCTGCCGGGACTCTACTACATTGAGACCGATAGCACCGGCGAGCGCACCTTCTATTACTGGCGTAATGAAGCCGCAGCAAAATTCTGGCTGGAGAGCGAGCAGTCCGCCGCGATTTGCGAAGAGCTGGCGACATTTGATTATCTGTATCTGAGCGGAATCAGCCTGGCGATTTTAAGCCCGGCCAGCCGTGACAAGCTGCTGTCGTTGCTGCGTGAATGCCGCGCTAACGGTGGAAAAGTTATTTTTGACAATAACTACCGCCCACGCCTGTGGAGCAGCAAAGAAGAAACACAGCAGGTTTATCAGCAGATGCTGGAATGCACCAATATCGCGTTCCTGACGCTGGATGATGAAGACGCGCTGTGGGGTGAAAAACCCGTAGCCGAGGTGATTGCCCGTACTCACGCGGCTGGCGTCCAGGAAGTCGTGGTGAAGCGCGGCGCAGACTCTTGCCTGGTTTCTATCGAGGGCGAAGCGCCGATCGACGTTCCAGCGGTTAAATTACCGAAAGAGAAGGTGATTGATACCACCGCTGCGGGAGACTCCTTCAGCGCCGGGTATCTGGCGGTACGTCTGACCGGGGGCGATGCCGCCGATGCTGCAAAACGCGGTCACCTGACGGCAAGCACGGTGATTCAGCATCGCGGGGCGATTATCCCACGCGACGCCATGCCGCAATAACGCGTTGTTCTTGTAGGCCGGGCAAGCGAAGCGCCCCCGGCATACCCACCCAATGCCGGATGGCGGCGTAACCGCCTTATCCGGCCTGGAGGTTTACTGTACCGGCGGGATATCCGTCACTTCAGAATGTGATTCATCCGTTTCTACCGGCGTTGCCGCCGCGGTAACGGGCGCCATAATGCTATCCCACGTCGCCTGCAGTTCCTTCATATTGAATTCAGGCTCCCCCTTCGGCTGCAGCAGAATTAACGCCATCTCTTGCGACAGCTGCTGGCGCAGATCCTGATTCAGCATCTCCACGTTCAGACTGTTAAGGAAACTCTGACGTAAACGCTGATACTGTTCAGGCGCGATATCCACCACCTGATTTTGCAGCGAGCGCAAACGCTGGCTGATCAAAATGTCGGTATCGGTACGGCCGTAGGTGGCAAACAGTTTCTGCAGTTCCAGGTTCTTTTGCGCCACCAGCGCATCGAACTCGTCTTCCGGCAGGCCCTTGTCACGCACTTTAGCCAGCTCACGCGCAACCGTGCCCAGGTTTGCATTCAGCTTACCGTTTGGCGATTCAATGTTGATGGCGCACTGCGCACGCAGGAACAGGACCCGACAATCAAATCCAAGGCCGATGTCTTTGGCATTGTTTTTGGTCAGTTCCTGCTGAATATGCCAGAACAGCGCTTCACGGGCTAAATCTGCGCGCCAGTAGCGTAACAGCGCGGCGGATTCACGGATCGGCTGCCACGGCGTGTCCCACATGATGGAAAGGCGATCCTGGCGTACCGCATCGGTCATAATGCTCACGGCTTCAGCACGCAGCGGCGAAAGCGTAGGCACCGGCGCAGGAGTTTCGCGTTTTCCTTTTAACTCGCCAAAGGTTTTGTTGATTTGCTCAGCGACGCTGCGCGCATCTACGTTACCGACGATAATCAGCGTCATCGCATCCGGGGTATACCATTTCTGGTAGAAGGAGCGGATTTTCAACGCGTCGACAGGCGTTTTCAGCGGATCGGCTGGATCGTGCCCCAGCAGGGTTGAGCCCTTCAGACGGTAGCGCCACCATCCCTCTTTGGTATCGGACGGCCAGGTTGCGACCATATCTTCGCTACCCAGCGCATGATTGACCGTTTCAGGGGTGATGCTCAGATTGCCGGAGATATTCGCCAGATAAGAAAGTGACTCTTTCAGCAAATCGTTACGGCTGTTAGGCAGACTGAGGTTATATAGCGTGGAATCATAGGAAACGATAACGGGCGGCATGGGACGCTTGGGATCGAACCCCTGCTGCCACAGTGAACGGGCTTGCGTGGCATCGAGGCCACCGCTTTGCGTCAGCGCGATACGCGGAATCGCGTGGCTGAAACCACTCTGTTGCGTACTTTCGGTGAGTGAACCGGTATTGACCAGCAGGCGAACCTCGATACGGTCGCTGGGGCGCTGGGGAGTGGCTAACACTTGCCACTGTAAACCATTTGCCAGCGTACCCTGTTGCCACGCTGGATCAGGCTGGAGCGCATCTGCCTGCACATAGCCGGCAGTGGCCATCATCAGCAAGCCGCCCGCTAAAAGTCGAATTTTTGTGCCCTGCATGTGAACCCCTGATCAACTATCCTGGTAATAAAAAGACAGCCCGCGAAAGGGCTCTCTGAATATGACGTTAAAAACACTTCGTGTTAGACCGCAAGAACATGAAAATGTCACGGAGGAAGTGAAAAAATCCCGACGCCGCCGAATCGGCGGTTTCAGGCACAGGGGGTAATTATGCGCAAACACCCGCAGTCCTGGAAGGGACTACGGGCATAAGTGACGAGATTAAGAGGATAAATCGTGCGTTTTGCCATCCGGCGCACGATTATTCAACGTGTCATCCAGCTTTTTGGTATCCAATTCTTTCACCCATTTAGCCACAACGACGGTTGCAACACCGTTACCAATCAGGTTGGTCAGCGCACGGGCTTCTGACATAAAGCGGTCAATACCAAGAATCAACGCCAGACCAGCGACCGGTAAATGCCCCACCGCAGAGATAGTCGCGGCCAGAACAATGAAGCCGCTCCCGGTCACACCCGCTGCGCCTTTTGAGGAGAGCAGGAGCACCACCAACAGGGTTATCTGATGGAAGATATCCATATGGCTGTTGGTGGCCTGGGCGATAAACACCGCCGCCATCGTCAGATAGATTGATGTCCCATCAAGGTTAAACGAGTAGCCCGTGGGTATAACCAAGCCGACAACCGACTTCCGACAGCCCAGTTTTTCCATCTTATCGAGCATACGCGGCAGCGCGGACTCAGAAGAAGACGTACCCAGTACGATCAGCAGTTCTTCACGGATATAACGGATGAACTTGAAGATGCTGAAGCCGGTTGCGCGCGCGATAGAGCCCAGTACCAGCACCACAAACAGAATACAGGTGATGTAGAAGCAGATAATCAGCTGACCCAACTGCACCAGCGTTCCGACGCCATATTTACCGATGGTAAAGGCCATAGCACCGAAAGCCCCGATCGGCGCCAGGCGCATGATCATATTGATGATGCCGAAAATAACCTGCGAGAAGCTTTCAATTACGTTGAAAATCATCTGGCCTTTGCTGCCCAGACGATGCAGCGCAAAACCAAACATTACCGCAAACAGCAATACCTGCAGGATGTTACCGCTGGCAAACGCGCCAATGACGCTCGCCGGGATAATGTCCATCAGGAAACCTACGATCCCCTGGTCTTTTGCCTGTTCGGCGTAAATCGCAACCGCTTTGGCATCCAGCGTTGCGGGATCGACGTTCATCCCGGCACCAGGTTGCACCACGTTGACAATGATAAGGCCGATGATCAGCGCAATCGTACTGACAATTTCAAAATAAAGCAGCGCAACCGCACCGGTGCGGCCCACGGCTTTCATACTTTCCATGCCTGCAATGCCGGTAACGACAGTACAGAAGATGACAGGTGCGATGACCATCTTGATGAGCTTAACGAAAGCATCACCAAGCGGCTTCATTTGTGCGCCTAATTCAGGGTAGTAATGGCCAAGGAGAATACCTATGGCGATTGCTGTCAGGACCTGAAAGTAGAGGCTTTTGAATATAGAGGTCTTCATAGGGTGTCCTTAAAGTAAAAACCACAGGCCTTGTAAGGTTTTGTTTAACCTGCGGCCTTAAAGTAACACCCACTCAACATGACAGAAATGCACCTGGATCATAATTGATACAAAAATGTTAAAAATTTTGAGCTGGCTCGCACAAGCGAGACCTTTTTTAACTTTTGTAATCAGCGCCTTCCTGACTTAAATAACGTTCTTCGAAGATTTTTGCCGGAACCGGTCGGGCAAACAGGAAGCCTTGCGCCACTTCCACCCCGGCTTGTGATAGCCATTCGCGTTGCGCTTGCGTTTCAACACCTTCAGCGATCATCTGCAAATTGAGGCTGTGCGCCAGCTGAATGATGGCGGAGATCATGCTGCAATCTTCTGGAACGCCATCGACAAACATCTTGTCGATTTTGAGCACATCTACCGGTAGCGACTTCATGTGCTGCAGCTGTCGCAGACCCGCATACCCCATGCCAAAGTCATCCAACGCGATGCGCACGCCCGCATTGCGCAGCGGACGTAAAATAGCCACCGCGGCATTGGGATCGTCAATATGCCTGCTTTCGGTCACTTCGAGGATCAATGTGCCGGGCTTAATACGATAGCGCGTCAACAACTCCAGCAGATCCGACACCATATTGGGATGCATCAGCTGGAGAGCGGATAAATTCACCGAGAGCGGCAGCATCAGACCGCGTTCCTGCCAGGCTGACAGCTGGCGGCACGTCTCTTCCAGCACCCAGTAACCGACCGTCACCATCAGACCGCAGGACTCAATTCTGTCGATTAACCCTTCCGGCAGCTCCCAGCTTCCGTCCGGCTGCTGCATCCGCAATAATGCTTCTGCGCTCAATACCTTACCGCTGGACATTTCCACCTGGGGCTGCATCCAGAGCGCGAACTGCTGATTATCCATTGCGGTTAGAATATCGTTCTCTTGGGTTAAACGCTGCTGCGCCTCTTCCATCTGCTGCGGATCAAAGAACTGAATTTGGTTTTTACCCTTATGACGCGACGTTAACACGGCGGAAAGGGCGCGGCGGTAGAGCTGCTCTGCGGTTAAATCACCATAAAACATCGCCACCCCAATGTTGCAGTTCGGACGTAGTTGAATGCCCTGAATCGGCAACCGTTCATTAACGATAGTGAGTACTTGCTGACCTAGGGTAATAGCATGCCAGGGCTCTTTTACCCCATGCGCGATGATAGCAAAGTCATAGCCGCTCACCTGGGTAAGCACCATTCTGGGGGCCAAAACAGATTTCAGTTTTTCGACCAACGTCAGCAGCAGGATTTCTCGCTGAGTTTCGGTTAGCACACCCGCGGTGTCACGCAGGGTTTCACAGGTGACAATCATCAGCGCCGTCGTTTGCTGACGAGTCACCACCTGCTCCAGCAATCCCATTAAAAACGATTTGTTGGGCAATTCCGAAACCGGGAAACGCATCGAATGGTCGCTTTGCTCTTCGCTATGGCGTTTGATGAGCTGCTGGTTGAGGTTGTAGCTACGCACCAGCATACCAATCTCATCATCCTGATGCAGACGTGGTAAAGCCAGCTGATAGCCAATCAGGTCCTGCTGTTGAATATCGTTTATCTCGCGAGCTATTTTGCGTAATGGATGCACAATCAATCGGTTAATGCACCAGGAGATGGCTACCGTGAGTATCAACGATAAAAGTAAGTAAATGGTCACTAACGTTGAGAGCGTACTCATCACAAACTTGTACATGCGGTACGAATCTGCCTGCAGCACCAGATACGCCAGCGGTTGCGGGTTCGCTGGGCGCTCAAGGGAATAGATCGGCAGAGAAATTTGCACCGGAAGCTCAAACAGACGGGTCACCGTAACGGGAACGGGACGCTCGGGAATAAAGCTCATCCGCAGCGCCTGAAACTGATTAGGCAGCACCACATCGGCGCGGCTGACCACGCCTGCGGGACGAATACTTCGTAAAATGGCTTCCGCTTCGGGAATATCCCCTTTCAGGATAGTGCCCGACAGAGGCTCACGGACGGAGCGAGCGATACTTTCCAGTTGCGTAGCCGTGTTATAGCGGTTCTGCTGGACCAGATGGAACAACAAAACGGTGCAAAAAACAAACACAAACACCATGACAACGGCCGCAACCATTGCCATCTGCTTAATTGTTAACGAGCGACTGACACGCAAACTGACTCTCCACGGATAGACGAAACTGCCGTCAGAGTATACCCGATCGTAGCGGTATTAAGAGAGGCGGTATCTGAAAACTTCCCAGCATGCATTATCGCGACAGGATAGGCACCTGGCGACGAGATTTATCTGCATTTAAGCCGAAAAAGGCCGCAAGGTTAACCCCTGCGGCCTGGTTCGGGCGCATGTTGCCATCACGGCAGGCAGACGCCCACAAGGCGCATTACTTCCTGTTACGCAGCCAGCTCACAATCAGGCTGGCAATAATGCCAGCGATAATCGGAGCCGCTAAATCGTGCCAGAAGGCCACGCCTAACTGTGCGAGCGTCATATAGCCGCCTGTGTTGCAATGGCAACTGTTCACGGCTATCCTTGAGTTGTTCAGGTTCAAGTTAGCCCCCGTTTTGTTGCCAGGTTTATACCGAACAACGTGCGGGGGTTTTCTCTTTCCAGCAACCGATGCCGCCGGGGATCAAGCCCCCGCAACATTGCGCCTCACCGGGAATGCCCGGCTTGCCGCTGATTCTACGGTAGCCCATTTGCCATATCACTGCGCAATATTCCGCTCTGCGTAGCGCCTCGCATTTCACCCGTTTTCTCGTCTGCACGCTGGAAAGATTCTTGCCAGCTGGCAACATTCCTGCCGAGCATCAATTCAGTAAAACACATAAGTCATTGATATCTATAAATTCAACTTCTGGCACAGCGATTGCTATTTGAGTGTGAGCTGTTCTGTTCCGAATTAAAGGAGATATCATGTCTGACTGTCGTACTTACGGATTCAACACCCAGATCGTTCACGCGGGGCAACAACCCGACCCTTCAACTGGCGCGCTCAGTACGCCTATTTTCCAGACTTCAACGTTTGTTTTTGACAGCGCTGAACAAGGTGCCGCCCGCTTTGCGCTTGAGGAGTCCGGGTACATTTATACTCGTTTGGGTAACCCCACCACCGATGCGCTGGAGAAAAAGCTGGCGGTGCTGGAAAAAGGTGAAGCCGGGCTGGCAACCGCGTCCGGTATTTCTGCCATCACCACAACGCTGCTGACGCTATGCCAGCAGGGTGACCATATCGTTTCCGCCAGCGCAATTTACGGCTGCACCCACGCGTTTTTGTCGCACAGCATGCCGAAGTTCGGGATTAACGTCAGCTTCGTCGACGCGGCAAATCCTGAAGAAATCCGCGCCGCCATGCGCCCGGAAACCAAAGTGGTGTATATCGAAACGCCCGCTAACCCGACGCTCTCATTGGTTGATATCGAAACGGTGGCCGGCATCGCCCATCAGCAAGGCGCATTGCTGGTCGTGGATAACACCTTTATGTCGCCGTACTGTCAGCAGCCTTTGCAACTGGGCGCGGACATCGTGGTGCACAGCGTCACTAAATACATCAACGGTCATGGGGATGTGATTGGCGGCATTATTGTCGGCAAACAGGAGTTTATCGACCAGGCACGGTTTGTTGGGCTGAAAGATATCACCGGCGGTTGTATGAGTCCGTTCAACGCCTGGCTGACGCTGCGCGGCGTTAAAACACTGGGGATTCGAATAGAGCGTCATTGCGAAAACGCATTGAAAATCGCCCGTTTCCTGGAAGGACATCCGTCCATCACCCACGTTTACTATCCCGGCCTCGCGTCACACCCGCAGTATGAGCTGGGTCAACGGCAGATGAGTCTGCCCGGTGGCATTATCAGCTTTGAAATCGCCGGCGGCCTCGAGGCTGGCAGACGGATGATCAATTCTGTAGAATTGTGCCTCCTCGCGGTCAGTCTCGGTGATACCGAAACCCTCATTCAGCACCCAGCGTCTATGACACATTCGCCCGTTGCGCCAGAGGAACGGCTTAAAGCAGGTATTACCGACGGGCTTATCCGTCTTTCTGTGGGTCTTGAAGATCCAGAAGATATTATTAACGACCTTGAACACGCCATCAGAAAGGCAACATTCTGACCATTACGACCTGAGCCGACGCCGATCGGTTCAGGTTGTTGAGAATCAAGGCACAACAGTCTGGCAATACGCGCGCGCCTTATTTTGGGAGAGCGCGTATTTTGGGCAGGGGGTTCTATGCAGGACAACACATTACAATTAAGCAACAATACAGCAACCGCCGTACCATTCTCAAAAAAAATACCGTTTACGAAATACGACTTTGGCTGGGTATTACTGTGCATCGGCATGGCTATTGGTGCGGGAACGGTACTGATGCCGGTACAAATTGGCTTAAAAGGCATTTGGGTATTTATTGTCGCCTTTATTATTGCCTATCCGGCGACCTATATTGTGCAGGATATTTATTTAAAAACATTATCAGAAAGTGAAACCTGCAATGACTATACCGATATTATAAGTCATTATCTGGGGAAAAACTGGGGCGTATTTCTTGGCGTCATCTATTTTCTGATGATTATTCACGGTATCTTTATTTATTCTTTATCCGTGGTGTTTGACAGCGCCTCATATATCAAAACCTTCGGCCTGACCGATGCCGATCTTTCGCAGTCAATAATCTATAAAGTGGCCATTTTTGCCGTACTGGTCGCCATTGCTTCCGGGGGAGAAAAGCTGCTGTTCAAAATCTCCGGCCCGATGGTGGTGGTCAAGGTGGGTATCATTGTCATCTTTGGCTTTGCGATGGTCCCACACTGGAACTTCGCCAATATCAGCGCGTTTCCTGAAGCATCGGTCTTCTTTCGCGACGTACTGTTGACCATCCCGTTCTGCTTCTTCTCCGCGGTGTTTATTCAGGTATTGAACCCAATGAACATCGCGTATCGCAAACGGGTGGCTGACCGGGTACTGGCGACGCGCATGGCGATACGCACGCATCGCATCAGTTACATTACGCTGATTGCGGTCATACTCTTTTTCTCATTCTCTTTTACTTTTTCCATTAGCCATGAAGAGGCTGTTTCGGCCTTCGAACAAAATATTTCCGCCCTGGCGCTGGCGGCTCAGGTCATTCCTGGGCAAATTATTCATATCACCTCAACGGTGCTAAATATCTTTGCCGTATTAACTGCGTTTTTTGGTATTTACCTGGGATTCCACGAGGCGATAAAGGGTATTATTCTTAACGTCCTGAGTCGCGTCATTGACGTAGAGAAAATTAATCCGTTAGTACTTACGCTGGGTATTTGCACATTTATTGTTATCACCCTGGTGATTTGGGTGTCGTTCCGCGTTTCGGTACTGGTTTTCTTCCAGTTGGGTAGCCCACTTTACGGGATTGTGTCGTGTATTATTCCTTTTTTCCTGATCTATAAAGCAACGCAACTGGAGAAATTGCGCGGACTTAAAACCTGGCTGATCCTGCTGTACGGGATTCTGCTATGCCTGTCGCCATTATTGAAGCTGATTGAATAATCCGCTTTCAGCGCCGTCAGCCACTGGCGGCGCTTAACTCACACTCTCCAGCTGATAGCTGCGAATTTTATTTAACACCGTGGTATGTGACACCCCCAACGCTTTGGCGATATGCCGCGACGACACATTCTCTTCCATCATCTGTTCAATGAGCTGACGCTCAGCGTTAAGAACCTGTTCTTTAAAAGGGCGTTCCGTTGGGACCTGCTCAAGCGCCGGCAAATTCACCATACCTAATTCTTCCAGGGTAATGACATCCGATTCCGCCATCAGCATCAGGCGAATAATGGTATTTTCCAGTTCGCGAACGTTTCCCGGCCAGGCGTGATGATGCAAAGCATCAAAGCAGGCTTTATCCAGAATTATCCGGCGCTGAAATTCCTTCGCGTATTTCTGCACAAAGTGGCGAATCAGCACGCTGATATCCTGCGGACGCTCCCGCAAGGGAGGAATGGTCAGTGAAAGCACGTTGATGCGATAATAGAGATCGGCGCGCAGCAGACGTTGCTCCACCCTCTCTTCCAGGTTGGCGTTGGTTGCCACAATAATGCGCACATTGACCGGAATAATTTGCGCCCCGCCAACGCGGCGAATCCCGCCATCCTGAAGCACGCGCAGTAATTTAGCCTGTAAGCCCAGCGACATTTCACCAAATTCATCGAGAAAAAGGGTGCCTTTATCGGCCATTTCAAACAACCCCTTTTTGCCTTTACAATCTGCGCCGCTAAAAGCGCCTTTCTCATAGCCGAAGAATTCACTCTCCATTAGCAACTCAGGCAATGCAGAGCAGTTGACCGGAATAAACGGATAAAACCGCCGCGGCCCGGAGTTATGAATAGCCCGGGCCAGCAACTCTTTACCCGTCCCCGTATCGCCGCGGATCAGAACGGTATATTTACTGTCGGCAATTTTTATCGCCTTTTCGATAAGCAAGCGCATGCTCTGGCTGCTGCAAATAATGTCAGAGAAATAGCGCGGGCGTTCCGGCTCGGACGTTGACAGTTCGCTTATCTCTTCACACAGGTAAGCAACGTTAATAATATCGGCGCGCTGGCTTAAACAGGATTGCACGCAGGAAATATCCTGTAACTGGCGACACCAGGATTTAATCAGGATCCGTCCCGGCGTGACTTTCATAGAGATGATATTGATATCACAGCAGGAAAATTCCTTCAGGACATCCTCAACCATCGACAGACGATCAATTGTTTTAATATCCCAGCGTATCGTGACCACATTTGCTCCTGATCGTTAGCAACTGCGAAATCGCTATTTCTGTGACAAAAGGGAATCTGACTACATTTTAGACGCTGTGGAATAATGTTCTGCCAGAGGACTCACATTGTGGACGTAAAAACAAAATATAAAAAAACCGGAGCACAAGGCTCCGGTTATTAGGTCATAACCCACGTTTATCGCTGTGGGTTTTCATCCTGGTCAACGGCGAAACAGGCCACCAGTTGACCGCCATAGTCTTTCAACTGCGGCTGAAGCTGGGTACATGGACCAAAGCGGCGGCGGCAGCGGGCGTTGAACGCGCAGCCCGGCGGCGGATTCAGCGGGCTGGGCAGCTCGCCGGTCAGCTTGATGCGCTCGCGGCGATCGTCCGGATTCAGACGCGGCGTGGCGGAGAGCAGCGCCTGCGTGTACGGATGACGCGGATTATTGAAGATCTGATCCTTGGTTCCCTTTTCCACACAGCGGCCTAAATACATCACCATCACTTCATCGGCAATGTGCTCTACCACCGACAGGTCGTGCGAGATAAAGACGTAAGACAGCCCCAGATCCTGCTGCAAGTCCATCATCAGGTTCAGTACCTGCGCACGAACGGAAACGTCCAGCGCCGACACCGGTTCGTCGGCTATCACCACGTCCGGGTCAAGCATCAGCCCACGGGCGATGGCAATACGCTGGCGCTGGCCGCCGGAGAACATATGCGGATAGCGATCGTAGTGCTCCGTTTTCAGCCCCACTTTCGCCATCATCGCCAGCGCTTTTTCACGACGCTGCTCTTTGCTGAGCGTGGAGTTGATCAGCAGCGGCTCTTCCAGAATCTGCCCCACTTTCTTACGCGGATTCAGCGAACCATACGGGTTCTGGAACACAATCTGGATTTTCTGCCGACGCAGCTTCTGCGCCTGCGGGTCGTGCTTGAGCAGATCCTGCCCCTGATAATACAGCTCACCGCCAGTCGGGACTTCAATCATCGTCAGCAGGCGGCCAAGGGTAGATTTCCCACAGCCCGACTCACCGACCACCGCCAGCGTTTTACCGCGTTCTAAGGTAAAGGAGACGCCATCCAGCGCTTTTACCAGGCGTTCCGGGGCGAACAGGCCCTTTTTCACCGGGTAGTGTTTTTTCAGGTCAATTGCCTGCAACAACGGCTGTTGCAAGGTGGCCTTTTGCGTACTCATAGTCCAGGCCTCCCGGCATCATCAAGTGGGTAGTGGCATTTCGACTGACGACCGCCTTCCAGCAGGTTCAGTTCAGGTTCTTCAGCGCGGCATTTGTCGGTGGCATAGGGGCAGCGCGGGTTCAGTAAACAACCGTTCGGGCGGTCATATTTACCTGGCACCACACCCGGCAGCGAGGCCAGACGCGCTTTATCCTGCGCAAACTCCGGTAACGCCCGCAGCAGCGCCTGGGTATACGGATGGCGCGGCGCGCGGAAAATATCCTGCGCGGCCCCGGTTTCCACGACCTGCCCGGCGTACATCACGATGATTTTGTGCGCCGCTTCCGCCACCAACGCCAGATCGTGCGTAATCAGCACCAGCGCCATGTTCTCTTTTTGCTGCAACTCCAGCAGCAGCTCGATAATCTGCGCCTGAATAGTCACATCCAGCGCCGTCGTCGGTTCGTCGGCAATCAGCAGCTTCGGACGACAGGCAATCGCCATCGCGATCATCACGCGCTGGCTCATCCCACCGGACAACTGGTGCGGATACACGTCCAGACGCGAGGCCGGATCGGGGATCCCCACCAGCGTCAGCAGGTCAATCGCCCGCTGAACGCGCGTTTTTTTATTGCCGCCCTGATGCACCTTGATGGCTTCCATAATCTGATAGCCGACGGTGTAGCACGGGTTAAGGCTGGTCATCGGATCCTGGAAAATCATCGCGACTTCCGCGCCCACAAGCTGGCGACGCTCTTTCTCTGAAATACGCTTCAGATCGCGACCATTAAACTCCAGGTTTTCGGCCATAACGCGGCCAGGAAAGTCAATCAACCCCATAATCGCCAGCGAGCTGACGGATTTACCAGAGCCGGATTCCCCCACAATGCCAACCACTTCACCCTGATTCACACTGTAGCTAATGCGATCCACGGCGCGGAATTCGGAGCCTACGTCGCCAAAGTGCACCGATAATTTATCTACATTTAATAACGCCATCTCGAACCTCTTACTGCTTCAGTTTGGGATCGAGCGCGTCACGCAGACCGTCACCCATCAGGTTAAATGCCAGCACCGTCAGCAGGATCGCCAGCCCCGGGAAGGTCACGACCCACCAGGCGCTTTGGGCAAACTGCAGAACGTCAGAGAGCATGGTGCCCCATTCCGGCGTAGGCGGCTGTGCGCCCATCCCCAGAAAGCCGAGGGCAGCCATATCGAGAATGGCGTTAGAGAAGCCGAGCGACGCCTGAACAATCAGCGGCGCCAGACAGTTAGGCAAAATGTTTACAAACATCTGGCGCATCGCACCGGCTCCCGCCACGCGCGAGGCGGTAACGTAGTCGCGGTTGACTTCCACCAGCACGGCAGCGCGCGTCAGACGCACATAGTGCGGTAACGCCACGAACGTCAGCGCCAGCGCGGCGTTGCCAATCGAAGGACCAAATACCGCCACCAGCACCAGCGCCAGTAACAGGCTCGGCAGCGCCAGCATGATATCGACCACGCGCATGATAACGTTATCGATAATCCCGCCAAAATAACCGGCGATCAGCCCAAGAATTACGCCCATCAGCAGGGAGAGCACCACGACCAGACAGCCGACCAACAGCGACAGACGCGCACCGTACATCAGACGCGAGAGCACATCACGGCCCACATCGTCAGTCCCAAACAGGTGCGCCATCGTGCCGCCTTCCTGCCACGCAGGCGGCGCCAGCAGCGCATCACGGAACTGCTCAGCCGGATTATACGGAGCGAGAAAATTCGCAAAGACCGCAATCAGAATCATGATGACAACATAAACCAGCCCGACAACCGCGCCTTTATTACGCTTAAAATAGTGCCAGAACTCCTGCATCGGGGTCATCGGCACCGGCGCAGCAATAACTTTATTTTCAGTAACCTGTGACATGATGGCCCCTTACTTCTTATGACGAATACGCGGGTTCACCACGCCGTACAGCAGGTCTACCAGCAGGTTGACGAGGATAATCATCGTCGCGACCAGCAGCACCCCGCCCTGCACCACCGGATAATCGCGGCGCTGTAACGCATCGATCAGCCAGCGTCCCAGCCCCGGCCAGGAGAAGATCGTCTCGGTCAGGATCGCCCCGGCCAGCAATGTACCGACCTGCAGACCGATAACGGTCACAACGGGCAGCATGGCGTTACGCAGCGCGTGAATGATGATGACGCGCATCCGGGTCAGGCCTTTGGCGCGCGCGGTACGAATGTAATCCTCGCCCAGCACTTCCAGCATCGATGAACGGGTCATACGCACGATTACCGCCAATGGAATGGTACCCAGCACCATTGCCGGCAGGATCATATGCGCCAGCGCATCGATAAAGTTGCCCTCTTCACCCCAGATGGCGGTATCTATCAGCATAAAACCGGTCAGGGGATTGGAATCATCAAGAAATACCATGTCGCTCACCCGGCCGGAAACCGGCGTCAGGTTCAGCTGCACGGAAACCAGCATGATCAGCATCATGCCCCACCAGAAAATCGGCATGGAGTAACCGGTCAGCGCCAGGCCAACGGCGGTGTGATCGAAAATGGAGCCGCGCTTAACGGCGGCAAGTACGCCGACCGGAATACCCACTGCGACGGCAAAAATCATCGCGCAGACGCCGAGCTCCAGCGTGGCTTTAAAACGAGGTACGAACTCATCCCACACAGGTAAACGGCTTTTCAGCGAGATACCTAAGTCCCCATGCATAACCCCCCAGATATAGTGGAGGTACTGCTGCCACATCGGTTTATCCAAACCGAGTTCGGCCAGAAGTTGGGCATGACGCTCAGGGGAGATCCCACGTTCACCCGCCATGATCATTACCGGATCGCCGGGGATCATATGGACGAAGGCAAAAGTGAGAAGAGTGATACCGATAAACGTGGGGATGACGAGTCCCAAACGTCGGAGAATGAACTGCAACATAACCCGGATTCTCTCTAATGACGCACGGCCTGGAACCGTGAGTCTGTATTGCTCACAAATCTTATCCCACGCAAACTGCATCGCGGGTAAAGCATTACGCCGGATGGCGCTGCGCTTATCCGGCCTACACAATACCGGGGCGCAGCGCTTCCTTGATTGCTTTTAATTATTCGACAGAGACGTTTTCGAAGTGGTGTTTGCCTAATGGATCAACCACATAGCCTTTAACTTCTTTACGCACTGGCTCATACACGGTGGAGTGAGCAACAATCAGCGCCGGAGCCTGATCGTGCATAACAACCTGCGCTTGTTTGTACAGTTCGATACGTTTGTTGTGATCGTCGGTAGCGCGCGCCGGTTGGATCAGGTCTTCAAACGGCTTGTAGCACCAGCGAGAGTAGTTGGAACCGTCTTTCGCTGCCGCACAGCTGAACAGGGTGGCGAAGAAGTTATCCGGGTCCCCGTTATCACCGGTCCAGCCCATCATTACGGCCTGATGCTCACCCGCTTTGGCGCGTTTCAGATATTCGCCCCACTCGTAGGTCACAATCTTGGCCTGAACGCCGATTTTCGCCCAGTCAGCCTGAACCATTTCAGCCATACGGCGTGCGTTCGGGTTGTACGGACGCTGTACCGGCATCGCCCACAGCTCAACGGTAAAGCCTTTATCCTGGCCTGCTTCTTTCAGCAGCGCTTTCGCTTTCTCAGGATCGTAGGTGTAGTCTTTAACGTCGTCGTTATAGCCCCACATAGTTGGCGGGATCAGGTTCTTCGCGGCAACGCCTGCTCCCTGATAAACCGCTTTAATGATCGCTTCTTTGTTCACCGCGTAGGTCAATGCCTGACGGACTTTCACGTCATCAAACGGTTTCTTCTCGGTGTTGAAAGAGAGGTAGCCAACGTTCAGACCGGCCTGCTCCATCAGATTGATGTTTTTATCCTGCTTCATGCGAGCGATGTCTGCCGGGTTCGGGTACGGCATCACCTGGCATTCATTTTTCTGCAGTTTGGCGTAACGCACGGAAGCGTCAGGCGTAATAGAGAAGACCAGACGGTCGATCTGCGGCTTGGTGCCCCAGTAGCCCGGGAAGGCTTTGTAGAGAATGCGCGAGTCTTTCTGGTACTGCTGCAGCTGGAACGGACCGGTGCCGATCGGGTTCAGATCCACTTTCTCCGGGGAACCGGCTTTCAGCATATTGTCTGCATATTCTTTAGAAAGAATAGAAGCAAAGTCCATCGCCAGGTCAGCGAGGAACGGTGCTTCCGGACGCGTCAGCACGAACTGAACGGTTTTATCGTCCACTTTTTTCACTTCGGAGATCAGATCCGGCAGGCCCATCCCTTCGAAGTATTCATAGCTACCGCCAGAAACTTTATGGTACGGGTTCTGGGCATTTTTCTGACGATCGAATGAGAACACCACGTCATCAGCGTTTAAATCGCGCGTCGGTTTGAAATCTTTGTTGTCCTGCCACTTCACGCCCTGACGCAGGTGGAAGGTATAGGTTTTACCGTCTTCGCTGATTTCCCACTTCTCAGCAAGGCCGGGAATCACTTCAGTCGTACCGGTTTTGAACTCGACCAGGCGGTTATAGATCGGCACGGAGCTGGCATCATAGGTCGTGCCAGAGGTGAAAAGCTGCGGGTTAAAGCCTTCAGGAGATCCTTCTGAACAATAAACCAGAGTTTTAGCCTGTACGCTTGCTGCGACGGTCATGGCCACCAGGCTCAAACCAAGCTTCAGCATCCCTGACTTCTTCAAGGAAATACTCATTCTTCTGCTCCAAATGTGATGTTTGTTGTTTTACCCTTTGCAGTGGGTTTGCACCGCCTGGCCTTTTTTGTTTTTTACCCGGCCGGGTCGGCGTTAAGAGGATGGGGATTCCGTTCACATAAGCGACTGAGTTGCAGTGCGGATTCTCCATGAAATGCCCCTCATGCCCTACAATCTGTCAACAGAATGTGAAAACGTCAATACAGGTAACCGTGATTTCCACCAACGGTGAGAATTGACAAACAAAGATTAAAAAAAGTGCAGACGGCTATTTTCAGCAGGGAAATTTGTGCTACGCGCACTATTCCAGAATAAATATCTTAATATTTAGCAACATTTGGTGATTAACATTTATGCAAATTATGAAAATTTTCTTAATTTATGCTGCATATCTGAGCGATTAATACCATGAACGTTAAAACGCACAGCGGAAAATGCTGGGTTCAGCCATAAGTAACGCAAAAAAAGATTCAAGCAAATATAAAAAAAGGCAATGGAATATGTCACAGAATCGTTAACAATCAGTGGGAAGTGGTGCACAATTTTTGTAGATAAAATGAAGGTCAAGGGTAGGGCTGGAATAACGCCAACCACGCCCTGATGAAACTGTGTTATAGGCCGGATAAGGCGCCTGCGCCGCCATCCGGCGATGTCCGCGAATTGCCTGATGGCGCTACGCTTATCAGGCCTACAAATGCTACAAATGCAAAAAACCCTGCTCGTTGAGCAGGGTTTTAAATTTGGTCGGTGATAGAGGATTACTCGCCACTACGTGGCTCGCCCTGCGGGCCGTTGCTGGCGCAACGTTCTCTCGCTACGCTCGAGTCGAACCTCTTGCCCCCGGAGGTTCTCATCCTCACGGGCCATAATGCAAAAAACCCTGCTCGTTGAGCAGGGTTTTAAATTTGGTCGGTGATAGAGGATTCGAACCTCCGACCCCTTCGTCCCGAACGAAGTGCGCTACCAGGCTGCGCCAATCACCGAATGCGGGGCGCATCTTACTGCTCAGCAGCGCGCCCGTCAATCCCTTAGCATCAAAATGCCATTTGATCGGCGAGAAAGTCAGCAGCCCCGTTACTGGGCTGCAACCTTCTTCGCGTCCGGGATACGGCACCAGTTGTTATTCTCGTTAATCCCGCCATTTGGCGAGGTATAACCGAGGCAACCTAAAATGGTGTCGTACAGCTCCACGTGACGACGTGGCACCTTCATATCGGCTTCTTGCTTCAGATGTGCAAACGCCTTCGCATGGTCCGGGTCTTCCAGATACTTGTCAGACATCCACACCAACATAGGAACGCGGAACTGCTCTGGCGGCGCCATTTTACGCGGCGTCCCGTGCAGGTGCTCGCGCTCGTTAATCGACTCACCGTGATCGGCGGCGTAGAACACTATCGCTTTCTTATCACGCAGTTGATCAAACACTTGGGTAATAAAGTGATCAACATAGGTTACCGAGTTATCAAATGAGTTGATCATCTCCGCTTTTGAGCAGCCGCTATCAACATTGACGCATTCCGGTTTCCACTGCGCATATTCACGCGTGTAGCGCTGCGTGTAGTTAAAATGCGAGCCTTTGGTATGCAGAATAATCAGGTGCTTACTACCGTCATCGTTCTGCTGCAGGGACTGCTGCATCTCGGGAATCAACAGCATGTCATCAACGTTTTTGCCACGGTTACGCGGCTCAGCGCCGATCTGCTCACGGTAGGAGATATTCTCCGCCATGGTGTTGCTGTAGAACCACATCTCGCTTTGCATCGCGTAGAGGTCGGTCTTAAACCCTAACTGGCTGAGCACGGAAAAAACGTTTTGTTCTTTCAGAGTACGCTGCGGGTTATCTGCCGCACCGCCTTCACGCACAAACATACAGCGCAGCGAAAGTTTGGTTGCCGTATCACAGGAATATCCACGGAATGCGGCCAGGTTTTTCTCTCTGGCGAGCCTTGGCGTCGTATTTCGCTCATAGCCAAAAATGCCCATATGATCCCAGCGGGTCGTTTCTCCGATAATAAAGACCACCCAGGTGTCGTCGAGGTTCTTGGGCGCAACATAGGTAAACTTCTTTGCAGGGTTCATCAGCGATTTGTTATCTGAAGATTCATCCACCTGCGCCCATGCGTACAGCCCCAGTGCTGAGAGCCAGTTTGACGGCAAATATGAGTTTGCCACAACCCCACCATAGCTGGGTAAATCGATTCCGGTTTCCCGTTCAACGCTTCTCTGCTGCATACTCAACAGGCGAATCGGCACCCACACCATCAGGCCTGCCAGCACCACTACCGCTACGCTACGCCATCTCAATCCAGGCGTACGAATCTGTTTTATCAGGGTATAGCGGCAGCGGTTACTCCAGATCAGAACCAACGGCACAATACTGACCGAAACCAGCCACGCGATAAAATGCCAACCAACCACTTCTTTTGATAAATCAATATCCGTGGTCATTACGGAAGCAATAATACCGTAACCAATTACCACGTTCAGGAAGGTCATATAATAGCTGGCGCCGGCAGAACACAGCACCACAAAGGTGGCCAGTACACGCCAAATGCGTCGGCCAAATAAAGAGAGTAGACGAAGTAAAAAGAAGGTCACCAGCACCGTGCCGGCTAATTCAACAACCGCGGAGAGTCCTTTCCAGACGGTGAACTCGTGCGCATACCCGCTGAAGCGACGATAAAATACAGCACAGTTCAAAAACAGACCGATATAGATTGCCAGCAAAAAACTTAACGTCTGCTGGGGCATCGCTTTGATATATCGCATTCAAAAAACCTGGAGAGAGGGGAAAAATAAAAAAACGTGCTACCAATAGCGAGTGGTAAACCCGTCAATATCCACCATGAGCCATCAGGCGCCATGTGCAAGCATGGCTAAGTAGACCACAGGCCGAGGAAAAAGTGGCATTCGGAAGTGTGACAAAATCAGAACTTTACAAAAAAACAAGTCCATTAGTGTACTAATTAAAGGATGGAGTAATACGTCAGAGAGAAGAAGACCAGCATAAGTGCTGGTCCTGATTGGCTTTTATCTATGCACCATAAAAAAGCCAAGCGTATAAATCCGCCTGGCCTTATATGTTGGTTTAAAATCTGACTAATCAGGCATGCGCTTCGGTATAGACGCTACGCTGCGGCTGACGAATGGTGGTAGACAGCGCCAGCGAGATGATTAACAGCGCAAAGATCACGCAGAAGGTCACATAGAACCCGCCAAACAGCGAGGCGATAATGGAACCGCAAATGCTGCCGATACCGAATCCCAGATAAATAACACCGTAGTTTTTAGCCAGGTTATTCAGACCGAAGAATTCGCTGACCAGTGACGGGAACACGGTGATGGTGCCGCCAAAGTTAAAGGCCACACAGGCAATCGCCGCAAAGAAAGTGACGTCATTCAGAGGAGCAAACAGCAGCCCCGCCATCCCCACCAGCGAAACCACCTGACCAATGGTGATAACACGAATACGAGAGATTTTATCGGACAGAATACCAAGTACCAGACGGCCTGACAGGTTAGCGATAGAAATGACGGTCACCGCATTCGCCGCCGTTGCAACATCCATATGCGCCAGGCTTTGCGCAATATCTTTCGCCACGCCAATCACATACAGGCCGCTCATGCACGCGGTAAGGAACATCACCGCCAGCATCCAGTACTGTGGTTTACGCATGGACTGCGCCAGGCTGTAGTCGTTCTCGACTATGCCATTTTTCGCCTTCACTTCCTGATTAGGCGCATCTTTCATCAGCATGGCGCCAAAGACGATCATCACCAGCACAATTGCGCCCCAGATCATAAAGGTTTTTTCCAGACCCACGGTGCTAAGCAGTTGGCTATCGATAAATTTAAAGCCGAGGCTGCCAAGACCATAAGAACCGATGGCAAAGGCGGAGATCAGCCCTTTACGTTCTGGGAACCATTTTACGCAGTTGGAAAGGGTTAACAGGTATCCGGCGCCATCCGCCAGACCGACCAGCACACCGGCGCTCAACCACAGCATAATCAGGCTGTCGGAGTGGGCGGTTAAGAAGAAGCCAACGCCGAGTAAAATACCGGAGGCCATGGTGACGCGTTTCACGCCAAAACGTTCCTGCAGTTTCCCGGCAACGGAGGAGGAAATCGCCAGCCCAAGGCTCAACAAGCCAAAAGAAAATGCAACCTGACTCACTGGCGCATCAAGTTTAGAGGAGAGCGCGCCATTAAACAGGCTCCAGGTATAAACAGAACCTAAGGCAAATTGGGTAATAATGGTGCCGATCAGGGTCAGCCAGCGGGTACGCTGATAATCAGAAGTTTTCATGGCAGTCTTCCTGCATAAATAAAATGGGAAATTCTCTGCCAACTACCATACCGAAGCGCTTTTTATACCTGGAGAAAACGGCATGAAATGCCATCAGGACGGAATGAAATGCCTGGAATGCGGAATGAATGACGAGACAAAAAGCCGGGTTACTGAATTTGATCGTCTGAGTGAGCACACGCTATCACTGAGATGCGTGTGATTGCCGATCTCAACATGTAATCAAGATGTTTATTTGATGATTTTTTGCGTTAAAATTTGGCGCTGACTCCCATGGTGTACATATAGTCGCTGCTGTTAGCGCTATTTTCCGCCTGCGAGAGCGCCGCATAAGCCGCCATGTGCGAGTTCAACAGCATATCTGCGCCTACGGTGACATCCAGCCAGTTACCGTCCTGACCTGCTGTCGTCATGCGGCTGAGACCCGATTGCGCCTTCCAGATATTCTCGCCAAACTGTTGGTTATAGCTGATTTGCGCCCACGGCCGCACATCACCGAACTGCGAGTTGACTCGCCAGCCTAGCGTACTGACGCTGGCATGCCACAACGGATCGGTCGGCGTTATTGAGGTCGCGCTATCACCAAATTCGTTGTAGGTAGACGTGGTCGATCCGTCATAATGCAAGGCGGCGACAGGTCCGGTAGTTACCTGCCTGGAAAGAGGGAAGTTCCAGCCCATACTCATGCCGCTGGTCGTATCCATAGGTGACCGATCTGCCAGATTCACCACGGGACCCGCCACGTTTTGAGTGGAGCGAATACGTTCTTCCAGAATGTCGTTATAACGTGGTTGGTGATCGCTGTCCCATGTATAACGTTCAGCCGTATGCCCTGACATCGCATCAACGATATATTCTTGTTGCCAGCCATATGCTGTATTGATGGACAGCGCACAAACTACGACGCTCGCCAGAGTTAACCTTTGGCGACCACTACTGTTTCTTATAATCATCAACGCGACTCCAGAAAAGAGCCGAATTCGGCGATATTATTGTCATTGTGTGAAGGATATCGGGCCCATCAGGCCTTGTATTAAATATTGTCTTTTTAGCTGGCGCGTCAAGGCGGGCCGAATGAAATTTTTACGCCAGTAAAAACAGCGAGGAAGAATATGCAGCGTTGCGGATGGGTCAGCCAGGACCCACTTTACATTGCCTACCACGACAAGGAATGGGGCGTCCCCGAAACCGATGGCCAAAAGCTGTTCGAAATGATCTGCCTGGAAGGCCAGCAGGCCGGCCTGTCGTGGATTACCGTACTAAAGAAACGGGAAAATTATCGCCGCGCCTTCCACCATTTTGACCCGGAAAAAGTGGCGGCCATGACCGAAGAGGATGTGGAGCGACTGGTACTGGATGCCGGCATTATTCGCCATCGCGGAAAAATTCAGGCCATCATCGGCAACGCTCGCGCTTTTCTGACCATGGCGCAAAATGGAGAGTCGTTTAGCGAGTTCGTCTGGTCATTTGTTGATAACCAACCGCAAGTAACCCGCGCCGCCAACCTGAGCGATATCCCCACCTCAACGCCAGCCTCTGATGCGCTGTCTAAGGCGTTAAAAAAACGCGGGTTTAAGTTTGTCGGCACCACCATCTGTTACTCCTTTATGCAGGCGTGCGGTCTGGTCAACGACCATGTCATCAGCTGCATCTGTTACCCCGGAGCACAACATGATTCGTGAATCAAAGGCTGACGATCTACCGGCGATTCTGACGCTGTGGATGGAAAGCACAATACATGCCCATCCGTTTATCGAAGAACGCTACTGGCGCGAAAGCGAATCCATCGTGCGGGATGTTTACCTGCCAGCCGCACAAACCTGGGTGTGGGAAGAAGAAGGTGAGCTCAAAGGTTTTGCCAGCGTCATTGACGACCGCTTTCTCGGCGCGTTGTTTGTCGCGCCTGCCGCCATCAGAAGAGGGATCGGCACAGCGCTGGTGCAGCATGTGCAGCAGCGCTTTTCGTTACTCAGCCTTGAGGTTTACCAGAAGAATCAGTCGGCGGTGAACTTCTACCATGCGCTGGGTTTTCGCATTGAAGACGGCGCATGGCAGGAAGAGACTCACCATCCCACGTGGATTATGGGCTGGCAGGCGGATCAAACGCCGTAAGCGCCAGGTTTGGTCCGCTGTATTTTTCGAGCCAGACCAGCGCCGTGTTGCCCGCGCAGCCGTTCCCCAGCTTCGAGCTGGGGAGATCTTTGGTCAGCACGTTGACGGCGCCATTTTTACAAATCCCGTTGGCAGCAAGGTCTAAATCAGGCCAGGCGCCTTCATGAATACAGATGACGCCGGGTTTGATTCCCGTCGTTACGACCGCTCCCGCCAGAATTTGCCCACGCGAGTTCCACACCCTGACCGTGTCGCCATCCACAATGCCGCGCGCGTTGGCGTCCTGCGGATGAATCGTTACCGGCTCACGATCCGCTACCGCATACTGCTCGCGCAATGCGCTGTAGTTAAGCTGACTGTGCAAACGGTGCGCCGGATGGGCGGAAAGCAACTGTAGCTGCTCCGGCCCGGCGTTACCGAACCACTCATCCGGCTCCAGCCACATCGGGTGCCCACCACAATCCGCATAGCCGTAACCGGCAATCCTCGCACAGTAGATTTCAATTTTGCCGCTGTCCGTTTTCAGCGGATGCGCCTGCGGGTCGCGGCGAAAATCCGCAAAACGGATAAACCGCGCGCTGGCGGCGTTTTCCGGCATTTCGATCAGCGCGTTCTGCTGCCAAAACTCGGTGAAAGGCGGCAGCGTGACCTGCTGACTGGCCCCGCGTTGCCCGGCCATGTTGTAAAAGGTCTCCAGCCACGCCAGCTCGCTTTTCCCTTCGGTGAAGCGTTCATACCCGCCCTCTTCCCAGCGCTCGCTCAGTTCGGCAAAGACATCAAAGTCATTACGCGCCTCCCCTTGCGGCGGTACAACCTGCTGCATCGGCACCAGATGCTGGTTGCTGTAATCGCCGGTCATGGTCAAATCATTACGCTCAAAAGACGTGGTCGCCGGCAGTACGATATCGGCATGCTTCGCTGCGGCGGTCCAGAAACATTCCGAGATAACCACCAGCTCCGGTTTTTGCCAGGCGCGAATCAGACGGTTGGTGTCCTGGTGATGAGTAAAGTTAGCCCCGCCAGCCCACCACAGCATCCGGATGTCCGGGAAATGGCGGTCCATTCCGTTGTGCTGGTAAAAACCACCAGGGTTCTCCAGCGCTTCGACAATTCGCGCCACCGGGATTTTATCCACCGCATCGGTGCCGCCTTTAACGCTGCCCTGCATTGAAGCCAGCACCGCAGCCCGGCGCGTTGGATTACCGCCGTTGGCAAAATGGTACGACAGCCCAAAGCCACCGCCTGGCGTGCCGATTTGCCCGAGCATGGCGGCCAGGGTGACGATCATCCAGTGCTTCTGTTCGCCATACTGCTGGCGCTGCATGCCCCATCCGGCCATCAGCATGGTGGTATTTTGGTGAAATATCGCCGCCAGTTCGCGTATTTTCGCCGCTGAAATACCACAAATATCAGCCGCCCATTCCGCCGTTTTTGCAATATCGTCAGATTTACCCAGCAGATAGTCAGCAAAACGGTCATAGCCGGTCGTACAGCGGGCGAGAAAGTCCGCGTCATGCCAGCCGTTTTCCACCAGCGTATGCGCGATCCCCAGCATCAGCGCCACGTCGGTCCCCATATGCGGGGCGATCCATTCCATCTTATCGCCAAAGAAATCGACGCTTTCCGATCGCATCGGATCGATGCAGATCAACCGTTTCCCGCTGTTGCGCAATGCCTCAAAGTAAGCAAGACCCTGTTCGTCGGAGGCGTTCCAGGCAATCTTCAGGGTATTCAGCGGATTCGCGCTCCATAACACCACCACTTCGCTATACTCCAGCACCACCGGCCAGCTGGTCTGCTGCTGGTAAACTTCGTTGCTCCCCACCACGTACGGCATAATGGCCTGCGCAGCCCCTGTCGAGTAATCTCCCAGATGCCCGGTATAACCGCCCGCCAGCGCCATATAACGCTGTAGCAGGGTCGCGGCTTTGTGTAACACGCCATTGGAGCGCCAGCCGTAGGAACCGGCAAAAATAGAGGCCGGGCCGTAGCTCTCTCGGATGCGTTTATGCTGCGTGTGGATAAGATTCAGCGCCTCGTCCCAACTGACGCGAACAAATTCATCCTGCCCGCGCACACCCTGCGGATCCTCCGGCGAGGCGAGAAAACCTTTACGCACCATGGGAAAACGCACCCGCGTCTTACCGTGTACCTGGTCGCGCACCACGGTTTGCAAAGAGTTGGGATGAGCGGCGGGCAGCGCGCCGCGAGAGGAGAAAACCGTTTCGCCATCGGTTTCGACGAGGATGGGCCCCCAGTGGGCGGCGGTTAACACCGAATAACGTGCGGGTGAATTAGCCAAGATGGCGCTCCTGAATACGATGTGACGGCTTATTTATTATGCCGTTCAATGTTACTTACAAATTTCAGAGTCTTCCCTGGAATTTTCTTCATGTTCACACGTCATAATCAGCCGCCACGGTCGCTGTGGTAAAGAAAAAAGTCATTAAGGAATTAAGATGAAGAAACGTGTATTTGTTATTGCTGCCATCGTGAGCGGCGCCCTGGCAGTTTCTGGCTGCACAACAAACCCTTACACCGGCGAACGCGAAGCGGGTAAATCCGGTATTGGCGCGGGCATTGGCTCTCTGGTCGGCGCGGGCATTGGCGCACTCTCTTCTTCGAAGAAAGATCGCGGCAAAGGAGCTCTGATTGGCGCGGCGGCTGGCGCAGCCGTTGGCGGCGGCATCGGCTATTACATGGACGTGCAGGAAGCAAAACTGCGCGAAAAAATGCAGGGAACGGGCGTCAGCGTGACGCGTAGTGGCGATAACATCATCCTGAATATGCCAAATAACGTCACCTTCGACAGCAACAGCAGCAATCTGAAGCCTGCCGGGGCAAACACCCTGACCGGCGTGGCAATGGTACTGAAAGAGTACGATAAAACCGCCGTCAACGTGCTGGGCTTTACCGACAGCACCGGCAGCCAGGATCTGAATATGCGTCTGTCGCAGCAGCGCGCGGACTCCGTTGCCAGCGCCCTGATCACTCAAGGGGTCGCGGCTAACCGTATCCGCACTCAGGGTATGGGCCCGGCGAATCCGATCGCCAGCAACAGCACCGCCGAAGGGAAAGCGCAGAACCGTCGCGTAGAGATCACGTTGAGTCCTGTGCAGTAATCGTTGAGCCGGGTGGCGGCTTCGCCTCACCTGGCCTACGTTCGACATGCAGGCCCGGTAAGCGCAGCGCCACCGGGCAAATTACTTGCTTCATCAGATTTTCCCGCTAAGGTATTCTCACTAAATTCAGGGAAATCAGCGATGAGCAAATCAACACGGGCAACCATCAGCGATGTGGCGAAAGCCGCAAAAACCGGCAAGACCAGCATTTCACGTTATCTCAATGGTGAAAAGCACCTGCTTTCCGACGCGCTGCTGGCCCGCATTGAACAAGCCATTGCCGATCTCGACTATCGCCCCAGCCTGATGGCGCGCGGCCTGAAACACGGTCGAACCCGCCTGATTGGCCTGATCATCGCCGATATAACCAATCCCTACTCCGTCAACGTATTGAGCGGTATTGAAGCCGCCTGCCGTGACAAAGGTTTTACCCCGCTGGTGTGTAACACCAACAACGAAGTGGATCAGGAGCTGCATTATCTCGACCTGCTGCGCAGCTACCAGGTTGAGGGGATTGTGGTCAACGCCGTTGGGATGCGCGAAGAGGGGCTGAACCGCCTGCAACAGTCTGCGCTGCCGATGGTGCTGATTGACCGTAAAATTCCGGATTTCGCCTGCGATATGGTCGGGCTGGATAACACCCAGGCGGCAACGGTTGCCACGGAACATCTGGTCGAGCAAGGTTTTGAAGCCATCCTGTTCCTCAGCGAACCGCTGGGCATGGTGAATACCCGCCGCGAGCGCCTGAGCGCCTTTCGCGCCACGCTCGCACGTTACCCCGGCGTTATCGCGCAGAACGCAGAAGTCCCGCTGGCGGATAACGCCCAGTTGGATGACACGCTGCGCCAGTTCCACCAGCAGCATCGCGGCATGCGTAAAGCCGTTATCTCCGCCAACGGCGCCCTCACGCTACAGGTTGCCCGCGCCCTGAAGCGCATTGGCCTCAACTGGGGCAGCGACATCGGCCTGCTCGGGTTTGACGAACTGGAATGGGCTGAACTGGCGGGTGTCGGTATTACCACGCTGAAACAACCCACATGGCAGATTGGCTACACCGCCGTGGAGCAGGTCGTACGCCGGATCGACGGCGGCTCCGCTGCCATTCAGGAACAGGTTTTCTCTGGTGAACTGATCGTGCGCGGCTCTACCGCCCGCTAAATTTCCTTCGTGATGGTGATCATAAATTCGACATCATTGGCTTTTCTTTGGAACCGGTTCCATCTAGCGTTATAGCAAGAACGCTGGTTTTGGAGTTTCCATGAAAAGAAAAATTATGGTGGTCACCGCCGCCTACGGCTACGAGCAGGTCCGCGCAGTGGGGGGACAAACCGCCATGCTGCCCATTATTGCCGAAGCCGGTGCCGATGGCGTCGAAATTCGCCGCGAGATGCTGACCGACGCCGAACTCAACACGCTGCCAACAATGGCCTCCGCGATTGAAATCTTCGGTCTGCTGGCCTGTTACTCAGCGCCGGAGCCGCTGTTCCTTGAGGATGGTCGCCTCAATCCACGCCTTCCGGCGCTACTTGCGGAAGCGCAGGCTCTGCAGGCGCTATGGTTAAAAGTCTCCCTCGGCCATTTTTCCCATACCGAACAGTTCGACGTTTTACGTACATGGCTGGACACCAGCGGAATGGAGCTGGTTGTCGAAAACGATCAAACCGCCTGCGGGCGTCTGCAGCCGATGCGGCGCTTTAACGAAGCCTGCCAGACGCAGAACCTGCCGATATCGCTGACCTTTGATATGGGCAACTGGCTGTGGGTTGGCGACTCTCCGGAACAGGCGGCGCAGAACCTGGCGTCAACCGTTGGGTATATCCATGTCAAAGCCGCGGTTACGCATCGCGACGGCTACCGCGCCGTACCGCCCGATGCGGCAGACTCACGCTGGCTGGCGCTGCTAAAAACGCTGCCTGCGGATGTACCGCGCGGTATTGAATTCCCCCTGGAAGGGGACGATTTGACGGCGGTAACCCGCCACTACGTCGAGCTGTTACGCGAGGAGTAACGCATGAAAAATTCACTGGATGTGGTCACCATTGGTGAAGCGATGGCGATGTTTGTCGCCACGCAAACCGGCGACCTGGCGAATGTAGAGCAGTTTATCAAGCGCGTTGCAGGCGCTGAACTCAACGTGGCGACCGGTCTTGCTCGTCTGGGCCTGAAGGTCGGCTGGGTGAGCCGCGTAGGCAACGACAGTTTTGGCCGTTTTATTATTAAGTCGCTGGAAAAAGAAGGGATTGATGCGCAGGGAGTCACCCAGGACGCGCGTTACGCAACCGGCTTTCAGCTTAAATCTAAGGTCGAAAATGGAACCGATCCCATTGTGGAATACTTCCGCAAAGGTTCCGCTGCCAGCCACCTCAGCGCGGAGGATTACCACGAGGACTATTTTGCCAGCGCGCGGCACCTGCACCTGAGCGGCGTGGCGGCCGCGCTTTCCGCCAGCTCCTATGAGCTACTGGCGCATACCGCCCGCGCCATGAAAGCTCAGGGTAAAACCCTCTCATTTGACCCGAATTTGCGTCCGGTGCTGTGGAAAAGCGAGGCCGAGATGGTGGAAAAACTGAACCGGCTGGCATTCCAGGCTGACTGGGTTTTGCCCGGATTAAAAGAGGGCATGATTTTAACCGGGCAGCAGACGCCTGAAGCCATCGCCGACTTTTATCTGCGCCATGGGGTGAAGGCCGTGATCGTCAAAACCGGGGCCGATGGCGCCTGGTACAAAACCGCCAGCGGCGAGCAAGGCTGCGTCGCACCGGTAAAAGTCGACAACGTGGTCGATACGGTCGGCGCAGGCGATGGCTTTGCCGTGGGCGTTATCAGCGCCCTGCTGGAAGGCCGCACGATGCAGCAGGCGGTGACCCGCGGCAATAAAATTGGCGCCCTGGCCATTCAGGTTCAGGGCGACAGCGAAGGATTACCCACACGTGAACAATTAGGGGAATAAACCCCCGACCAACTCTGTACCCTACATACAGAGGCGGCGTATCAGCATAACCAGAGGGCAGTCTATGAATAGCTCAACCAATGCAGCAAAACGCTGGTGGTACATCATGCCAATCGTGTTTATCACGTATAGCCTGGCGTACCTTGACCGCGCGAACTTCAGCTTCGCCTCCGCAGCCGGAATAAACGAGGATCTCGGCATTACCAAAGGGATCTCTTCCCTGCTGGGCGCGCTGTTTTTCCTTGGCTACTTCTTCTTCCAGATCCCGGGCGCGATTTATGCCGAGCGCCGCAGCGTACGAAAACTGATTTTTGTCTGCCTGATCCTGTGGGGTGCTTGCGCGTCGCTGACCGGTATAGTCAGTAATATTCCGATGCTGGCCGCTATCCGCTTTATTCTTGGCGTCGTAGAAGCCGCGGTCATGCCCGCAATGCTGATTTACATCAGCAACTGGTTTACGAAATCCGAGCGTTCACGCGCCAACACCTTCCTGATCCTCGGTAATCCGGTTACCGTTCTGTGGATGTCCGTGGTTTCCGGTTATCTGATTCAGGCGCTGGGCTGGCGGGAAATGTTTATCATCGAGGGATTCCCGGCCATCATCTGGGCGTTCTGCTGGTGGGTACTGGTAAAAGACAAACCGTCGCAGGTTGGCTGGCTGTCAGAATCCGAAAAAGCCGCCCTGCAGGCCCAACTGGAACAAGAGCAGCAGGGCATCAAAGCCGTGCGTAACTACAGCGAAGCCTTCCGCTCACGTAACGTTATCCTGCTGTGTATGCAGTACTTTGCCTGGAGCATTGGCGTCTACGGTTTTGTGCTGTGGCTACCGTCCATTATCCGCAACGGCGGCGCAAATCTGGGGATGGTGGAAGTTGGCTGGCTGTCATCCGTACCGTATCTGGCGGCGACGGCGGCGATGATCCTCGTCTCATGGGCTTCCGATAAACTGCAAAACCGTAAGCTGTTTGTCTGGCCGCTGCTGCTGATTGCCGCTTTCGCCTTTATCGGCTCCTGGGCGGTGGGCGCAGACCACTTCTGGATTTCTTACACGCTGTTGGTTATTGCGGGCGCGGCAATGTACGCCCCCTATGGCCCCTTCTTCGCCATCATCCCGGAAATGCTGCCGCGCAACGTCGCCGGGGGCGCAATGGCGCTGATTAACAGCATGGGGGCGTTAGGATCATTCTTTGGCTCCTGGTTTGTCGGCTACCTCAATGGCGCAACCGGCAGTCCGTCCGCCTCGTACATTTTTATGGGGGTAGCGCTTTTTGCCTCAGTATGGCTAACTTTAATTGTTAAGCCTGCTAATAATTCCCAAATTCCGGTTGGCGCACGCCACGCTTAAATTTTAACTTACGGAGATCCGCATGAAGCCGTCCATTATTCTCTATAAAGCGTTACCTGACGATTTACTGCATCGCCTGGAAGAGCATTTTACCGTGACTCAGGTGCCTAACCTGCGCCCGGAAACGGTCGCCCAGCACGCCGAGGCCTTTGCCAGCGCAGAAGGTCTGCTGGGCTCCAGTGAAGCCGTCAATACCGCCCTGCTGGAGAAAATGCCCAGGCTGTGTGCGACATCCACGATTTCCGTAGGTTATGACAACTTCGACGTCGATGCCCTCAATGCACGTAAGGTCCTGCTGATGCACACGCCAACCGTGCTAACGGAAACCGTCGCTGATACGGTGATGGCATTGGTGTTAAGCACCGCCCGCCGCGTGGTGGAAGTCGCTGAACGGGTTAAGTCTGGCGAATGGACCAAAAGTATCGGGCCGGACTGGTTTGGTACCGATGTGCACCACAAAACGCTGGGGATTGTCGGCATGGGCCGTATTGGCCTGGCGCTGGCGCAACGTGCGCACTTCGGCTTTAGCATGCCGATCCTCTATAACGCGCGCCGTCATCATCAGGAAGCGGAAGAACGCTTTAACGCGCGTTACTGCGATCTCGACATGCTGTTGCAGGAGTCTGATTTTGTCTGCCTGATCCTGCCGCTGACCGACGAAACGCACCATCTGTTCAGTACCGCGCAGTTTGCCAAAATGAAGTCTTCCGCCATTTTCATTAACGCTGGACGTGGTCCGGTGGTTGATGAAAAAGCGCTGATTGCCGCGCTGCAAAACGGCGAAATCCATGCCGCGGGTCTGGATGTGTTTGAACAGGAACCATTAGCGGCGGACTCGCCGCTGCTGTCGCTGCCAAACGTGGTGGCCGTGCCGCACATTGGTTCAGCCACGCACGAAACGCGCTATAACATGGCAGCCTGTGCGGTGGATAACTTAATCGATGCGCTGCAAGGAAGAGTGGAGAAGAACTGCGTCAACCCACAAGTCGCGCGATAAACAAAAGGCCGGGCAGCGCTCACGCTTACCCGGCCTTCCATCGATTACAGCACTCTCTTTACTGAGCGGCATTCACCGCAGCAGTCCAGGCTTGAGTAAACGCCTGATGCTGAGCAGCCAATGGGCCAATCAGCGTATTGTACTGACTTGCCTGCTGTGAAGTTGGGAACTGGATACCATTGGCGACAAAGCTCACCTGCGTATCCTGCTGCGCCACAAAATCACCGACCTGCACCAACTGCTGCGTGAAGATTTGCGCGGCAGGGATCAGCGGCTGCAACGCCTCTGCGGGGACAGTGACGACTTTATTGTAAACCTGATCGAAAACCGGCTTCAGATCGTCGCCTTGCTTCAGCGCGCCATGCGCAGCATCTGCCTGCAGTTTCGCATTCTGCAACTGTTGCCCCAACACACCCAGAGCGCCATTTGCCTGACGCAGCGGTTCACGCTGAGTCACATAATCCTGAGGAACACGAATGGCATTTACGCTATCGACCACCGGGCGCAGACCGGAGTCCATCGCCTGATTAACCTGCTGCGAATAGCCATACAGAATCGCGTAATCGGACACAAACGGGCCAAACTGTTTTTTCTGATCGGCGGTCAGCGTTGGTAAACGCTCCCCGCTACGCATTGCAGTATTCTGCAGAAAATCGATAAACGCTTTGCGCTGATCGCCTTCTTTATCAAAACACCCACTCAGGCCAACTACCATTAAGAGCGCCAAAACAGGCGCAAACCAGCGAGAGCAGGACTTACCTGTCGCCATTTTAATACTCCTTTCACCCAAAAATGCGCACAACGACACCCGCGTGCCAGACGTTGACAAGGATAGTCCAGGTCAGCCTCGCAAGATACCCTTTCCGCGTAATCTTGTGAGGGAAAATAACCGCTCCCGCCACCCTTTGTTTTGCTAAACAATGCGCCACTCACCGCCCGGCGTCATATTTTCGTTATCTTTACAATCGGGAACGATCGATCGGAGATCGCGACCTTAATCAGTTTGTTAGCCTGTAAACGCCTGGCGCTCGCGCTCCGCTGAAACGAATCCATCACGCAAACCTTACATCCGACTTCATTTTTTCCGACTACTCTTAATGAGCTTCGATGAAATTCACGATCCCGCTGTGTGATTTATAGGAGTTCTCAATGGAATACAAAGATCCTATGTTTGAACTGCTAAGCAGTCTGGAGCAGATTGTTTTTAAAGATGTATCGCAGACGGTTACCCTGACGCAAAAAACCAACCCTTTCACCGAATTTGAACAGCTACGACGAGGGACTGGTTTAAAAACAGATGATTTTGCCCGGGTGATGGGCGTGACGGTCGCGATGGTTCATGAATGGGAGTCTAAACGCGTAAAGCCTTCCAGTACCGAATTGAAATTGATGCGCCTGATCCAGGCAGATCCAAGATTAAGTAAGCAATTGATGGATTGAACTATTTTTAAATTTTGCTTAAAAACGGTCCTGTAAAAGGGCCGTTCTCTAATGAGGGTTATCCACAAAAAAGAAAATAGTAGTTGCATCCACATGCGTAAAATGAGTTAATGCCCTCAACGGTTTGACGTACAGACCATTACAGCAGTTTAGTAAGGCAAGTCCCTTCAAGAGTTATCGTTGATACCCCTCGTAGTGAGCATTTCCTTTACTGTTAAAAAATCTGTAGAGCACGCCATATCGCCGAAAGGCACACTTATTTTTTAAAAGGTAATACACTATGTCCGGTAAAATGACTGGTATCGTAAAATGGTTCAACGCTGACAAAGGTTTCGGCTTCATCACTCCTGACGATGGCTCTAAAGACGTGTTCGTACACTTCTCTGCTATCCAGAACGATGGTTACAAATCTCTGGACGAAGGTCAGAAAGTTTCCTTCACCATCGAAAGCGGCGCTAAAGGCCCGGCAGCTGGCAACGTAACCAGCCTGTAAGCTTAACAAGCTCAAAATTCTGAATCCCTGCCAAACGGCGGGGATTTTTTTTATCTGTAGTTCGCAATTCCCCCACCGAAACGCGTCTTTGCATTACTTTACCCACCGTACCTTTGACCTTTCCCTAAGGGCAAGCTTTATAGTGAGCCAGTCTGTATTCCACAGTATTCACAAGGAATTGAAGCAATGTCGAAATCCTCACTGCTGCTGTTTTTAGGTTTGCTCACCACAGGTAGCGCGTTCGCGGCAACCCCGGAGGCCACGTTTCTGGCGGAGCACGGGCTCAGCGGTAAATCCGTTGAGCAAATCGTCGAGACCATTGACCAGTCGCCGCAAAGCCGCCCGTTGCCTTACTCAGCGTCTGTCACCAGCACCGCGCTGAAACTCTCTTCCGGCGATCGGGTTTATACCCTGCCGCTCGGTGACAAATTCTATCTGTCATTTGCCCCCTATGAATGGCAAACGCATCCGTGCTTCAACCACAGCCTGTCTGGCTGTCAGGGCGAAATGCCGGAGAAGACATTCAATGTCAAAGTGACGGACAGCAAGGGAGATGTGGTGGTACAAAAAGCGATGAAGAGCGGCCGAAACGGCTTCGTCGGGGTATGGCTACCGCGCAATATGGAAGGCACCATCGCAGTAAGCTACAACGGTAAATCAGCCGAGTATCCCATTAAGACCATGGAAGACAGCCAGACCTGCCTGACTAAGTTGCAGCTGCGCTAATAACATAAAAAAATGCCGGATGGCAGCTTCGCCTTATCCGGCCTACGAGAGAAATACCCGTAGGTCGGATAAGCATTGCGCCATCCGGCATTTTCTAAGTCAGCGCAGGACCGTTACTGCAGCAGCGAAATATCCGCCACCTCCAAGAACAGTGCACGAAGTTTAGACAGCAGCGTCAAACGGTTGATGCGTACATCTTGGTTTTCCGCATTCACCATTACGTTTTCAAAGAAATCATCTACTGGCTGGCGTAGGGATGCCAATTCAGTTAACGCTTCCTGGTAGAGAAAATGCTGGCACAATGGTTTGATACGATCACGTACTACCGCCATTTTGAACGCTAATACCTGCTCCGTTGGCTCAGTAAGTAACGCTGGGTGTACCTCATCATTTAATACATCAACTCGTTTAGACAGTATATTAGAAACACGCTTATTAGCTGCCGCCAAGCTTGCTGCATCAGGCAAGGAACGGAAATGTGTTACAGCCTTCACACGCGCATCAAAGTCCACCGGCTCCGTCGGACGCAGTTCCAAAACGGAAAGTATTACATCAATACTATACCCCATGTCTTGATACCAAGCGCGGAAACGGTTCAACATAAAGGTTTCAACATCATCCAGCACATTGTCATTCGTCAGTTTGTCACCATATAAACGACTCGCTTTCAAAATTAATGTGGTCAAATTTAATGGCAGGTTCTTCTCAACGATGATACGCAGCACGCCCAGCGCGGCACGACGCAGCGCAAACGGGTCTTTGTCGCCTTTCGGGTGCTGACCGATGCCGAAGATACCCGCCAGGGTGTCCATCTTGTCGGCAATCGCCACGGCGCAGGCGACCGGGTTAGACGGCAGGTCATCACCAGCAAAGCGCGGCTGATACTGCTCGTTCAGCGCCACGGCCACATCTTCCGCTTCGCCATCGTGACGCGCGTAGTGCATGCCCATCACGCCCTGGGTGTCGGTGAACTCGAAGACCATGTTGGTCATCAGGTCGCACTTGGACAACAGGCCAGCACGCGTAGCATGGTTCACGTCAGCGCCGATCTGTTCGGCAATCCAGCCCGCCAGCGCCTGAATACGGTCAGTCTTGTCGCGCAGCGTCCCCAGCTGCTGTTGGAACAGCACGGTTTGCAGACGCGGCAGATGATCTTCCAGACGTTTTTTACGGTCGGTATAGAAGAAGAACTCGGCATCCGCCAGACGCGGGCGAACAACTTTCTCGTTACCGGAAATAATCTGCTGCGGATCTTTCGATTCGATGTTGGCAACGAAGATAAAGTTTGGCAGCAGTTTGCCGTCGTTCGCATACACCGGGAAGTACTTCTGGTCACCTTTCATGGTGTGTACCAGCGCTTCGGACGGAACCGCGAGGAATTTATCTTCGAACTTCGCGGTCAGGACGACCGGCCATTCCACCAGCGAGGTGACTTCTTCCAGCAGGCTTTCGCTCAGATCGGCGTTGCCGCCAATTTTACGCGCCGCTTCTTCAGCATCGGCTTTGATTTTGGCTTTACGCTCAGCGTAATCCGCAATCACTTTGCCGCGCTCACGCAGAATTTCTGGGTATTGATCGGCAGAATCGATGGTGAACTCCGGCTCGCCCATAAAGCGATGCCCGCGGATCACGCGATCGGACTGAATGCCCAGAATCGTTGCCGGAATCACTTTGTCGCCCAGCAGCAGAGTCACGGTGTGAACCGGACGCACGAAGTGAACGTCAGACGCGCCCCAGCGCATCAGTTTCGGGATCGGCAGCTTCGCCAGTGAGGTGGCGATCATGTTTGGCAGCAGCGTTTCAGCGCTTTCGCCTTTCACATGCGCGCGATACAGCAGCCACTCGCCTTTATCGGTGGTCAGACGCTCGGCCTGGTCAACCGTGATGCCGCAGCCGCGCGCCCAACCTTCTGCCGCTTTGCTCGGTTTGCCTTCGGCGTCGAACGCCTGTGCAATTGCCGGGCCGCGTTTTTCAACTTCACGATCAGGTTGTGCTTGCGCCAAATTCGCCACTTTCAGCGCCAGACGACGCGGCGTGGCGAACCACTCAACGTTGCCGTGCGCGATACCGGCGTTATCCAGCTCCGCGGTAAAGTTCGCAGCAAAGGACTCAGCCAGGCTGCGCAGTGCTTTTGGTGGCAGCTCTTCAGTGCCGATTTCCACCAGAAAAGTTTTCTCAGACATGGCCGCCTCTTATTTGTCTTTGTTGCACATCGGGAAGCCAAGGGCTTCACGGGAAGCGTAGTAAGCTTCTGCCACTGCTTTAGTCAGGGTGCGAATGCGCAGGATATAGCGCTGACGCTCGGTGACGGAGATGGCTTTACGCGCATCCAGCAGGTTGAAGCTATGGGCGGCTTTCAGGATACGTTCATACGCAGGCAGCGGCAGCGGGTTTTCCAACGCCAGCAGCTGCTGCGCTTCTTTCTCGTACTGCTCGAAGCAGGTGAACAGGAAGTCCACGTCGGCATATTCGAAGTTGTAGGTGGATTGCTCCACTTCGTTCTGATGGAACACGTCGCCGTAAGTGGTTTTACCCAGCGGGCCGTCGCTCCAGACCAGGTCGTAAACGCTGTCGACGCCCTGAATGTACATGGCCAGACGTTCCAGACCGTAGGTAATTTCCCCGGTCACGGGTTTACATTCCAGACCGCCAACCTGCTGGAAGTAGGTGAACTGCGTCACTTCCATGCCGTTCAGCCACACTTCCCAACCCAGACCCCAGGCGCCCAGCGTCGGGTTCTCCCAGTTATCTTCCACGAAACGGATGTCGTGAATGGTCGGGTCCATACCCAGCTCTTTCAGAGAACCCAGGTACAGCTCCTGAATGTTGTCCGGAGACGGCTTAATCACTACCTGAAACTGATAGTAGTGCTGTAAGCGGTTCGGGTTTTCGCCATAGCGGCCGTCGGTCGGACGACGAGAAGGCTGCACATAAGCAGTCGCCATCGGTTCCGGCCCCAGCGCACGCAGGCAGGTCATTGGGTGAGATGTCCCCGCGCCGACTTCCATGTCCAATGGTTGAACAATGGTGCAGCCCTGGCGAGCCCAGTAATCCTGTAAGGTCAGGATCAAGCCCTGGAAGGTCCTGGTATCAAACTTTTGCATATTATTTCGTGCTGGATACGTGTGGATTTAAAGGAAGCGGTCAGTATACCCGCTGGCTGCAAGATATACAGTATGAAACGGGAAAAAGGGGGAACTTAGCGCATGGAAAGGTGCAAAAACTGCCCGTCTGCATCAAAAGAGCAGACAAAACTCTCTTTACGGAAGGTAGAACCCCGCATCTCATAGCTGCCCTGGAATTGTTCCAGACCGGAGATATCAATTTTTTGCGCGCCGGTATTATAAAGCTCTGCCGCCTCATTTTTGCACAATGACTCCATGTCGAGCGAGCGCGCGGCGCTGACCTTAACCTTTTGCGCCTTCTGCGCAGGGGCTGGCGGCTGAGTATCGGCACACGCGACCAGTAAAAGGGTAGCGAGCGCGGGAAAGAAATACTTCATCATCATTTTATTACCGCCTGGTTTGCTGGTCAGTCTTATTATTACTGTCTGGAAACAGAGCCTATTTTGAGAATCTCATCAGACCATCTCAAGCTTTAGCGTAAGAACTCAGATTATTCCAGTGAGCTACGCTCGCAAAATATCGGTCAGACTTTTTTAATGGAGACAGAGGAACTGATGCAGCCCAAAATTTTGTGGATTGATAACCTGCGCGGAATAGCCTGTTTAATGGTCGTGATGATCCACACCACAACCTGGTACATCACCAACGCGCAAAGCGTCAGCCCGTTGAATTGGGATCTGGCCAATGTGCTCAATTCCCTCTCTCGCGTCAGCGTACCGCTGTTTTTTATGATTTCGGGTTATCTGTTTTTTGGCGAGCGCAGCGCCAGTCCTCGCCATTTCCTGCGTATTGCGCTCTGCATTGTGTTTTACAGCAGCGTGTCGCTGGCCTATATCCTGCTGTTTACCTCGATCAACGCGGAGCTATCGCTGAAAAACCTGCTGCAAAAACCGGTGTTCTATCACCTGTGGTTTTTCTTCGCTATCGCCGTCATCTACCTGGTTTCCCCACTGATTCAGGTGAAAAAAATCAGCGGCAAGATGCTGCTGGCGCTAATGGTCGTGATTGGGGTGATTGCCAATCCCAACACCGTCTCGCAAAAAATCGGCGGTTTTGAGTGGCTCCCTGTGAACCTGTACATCAGCGGCGATACCTTCTACTACATTCTGTACGGCATGCTGGGACGGGCGATTGGCATGATGGATACACAAAAACGCTCGCTCACCTGGCTCTGCGCGGCGTTATACATCGCCGCCGTGTTTGTTATCTCTCGTGGCACGCTGCATGAACTGCGCTGGCGAGGCAATTTTGCCGACACCTGGTACCTGTATTGCGGCCCGGCGGTGTTTATTTGCGCCGCTTCACTCCTGACGCTGGTCAAAAACACGCTCAGCACACGTACCCTGCCCGTGCTGGGCTTTATTTCCCGCCACTCACTGGGCATTTATGGCTTTCATGCGCCGATCATTCATGCGCTCCGCACCAACGGTATTGAGCTCAAGGCCTGGCCGCCGCTGGATATGCTGTGGATTTTTAGCGCCACGCTGGCGGGTAGCCTGCTGCTGTCCATGCTGTTGCAGCGCATCGATACACGCAGGCTGGTGAGTTAAAGCTCGCCGTTTTGTTCATTCTGCCGTGGGCGCAGCAGTAAAACTTGCCCGATCAAACACACGAAGAATGCCGCCGGGTATAGCCCTATTTCGATGGGCGCCAACGGGGCATTCCACACCCCTACCAGCAGTAACCCCACCGTGATTAGCGCTACCATTTGGCAGACGGAAGCGAAACGTTCGTCGTTTTGATCGAGGTTTTCAGCACGCTGATAAGCGTACGTCACAAACATTCCCGTCATCAGCACACCCAAAAAATAGCCTTTGCCGCTTAATAACGGACACGCCCACCATAAGCCGGTAACGTAAATCAGCATGCCAGAGAAGAATAATATCCATGGCAACAGCCTGGTCGTCTTCATTGGGCTCTCCTTATCCATCATGGATACAATATGAATAACCCGTTAAAGACAACACAGAAAAATGCCACTACGCTGAATTTTCAGAATAAATCAATACATGTCAATTATTTAGCATACTGAAATATATATTTGATAAATCCCCTCTGCTATACAGAGGGGAAGTCGTCAGGACATCAGCGGCTGTAATTGCTGATAGATTCGACGGAAGGTTTGCCGACGCTGTTGGTAACGCGCGTGGCGCGCAGCGTCAGGATAATGCGCCTGCTCCAGCGTAAGCTGAGGCAGTATGTCTGATAACGGCTTCTGCGGATTCATAGCGATTTGCGCCAGACGCGCCGCACCGAGCGCAGGACCAACATCGCCTCCCGTACGGTAATCCAGCTGCAACCCGCTGATGTCAGACAGCATCTGACGCCAGTATTCACTGCGTGCTCCGCCGCCAATCAAGGTAATGCTGGCAGGCTGCACGCCGCACGCATGCACCACATCCATACCGTCGGCCAGCGCAAAACCCACACCTTCCAGCACCGCTCGCGCCAGCTCTGCCGGACCATGCTGATGCGTCAGACCAAAAAAGACGCCTTTCGCCTGCGGGTTATTATGCGGCGTACGTTCACCGGACAGATAAGGTAAAAACCAGACAGGTTCGGCCTCTTCATTCGCCTCCTGCGCTGCGGCGATCAGCGCAGGTACGCTCGCCAGCCCGGTTAATTTCGCCGCCCAGTCCAGGCAAGATGCCGCACTTAACATCACGGACATCAGGTGCCATCGTTCCGGCAAGGCATGACAAAAACTGTGGACCGCGCTTTCCGGTTTGCTGAGGAAGCCATCGCTAACCGCAAAATAGACGCCGGATGTGCCCAGCGAAAGCATCGCCTGACCGGCATTCATCATGCCAACGCCAACCGCCCCCGCCGCGTTATCGCCGCCCCCGGCAACGACCGCTACCTCACGCATTCCCCAGGACCGGGCAACGTCTGGCAGCACGGTTCCGGTAATCTCACAGCCTTCGTATAACGCAGGCATATGCGCACGAGACAGCTTACAGGCCGCCAGCATGACATCACTCCAGTCACGTTTGGCGACATCCAGCCACATCGTGCCTGCCGCATCAGACATATCGCTGGCAAAATTGCCGGTCATACGCAGGCGCAGGTAATCTTTCGGCAGCAGAACTTTATCAATCTGGCTGAAAACCTCCGGCTCGTGGCGCTGCACCCACAGCAGCTTTGGCGCGGTAAAGCCAGGCATCATCAGGTTGCCGGTGATAGCACGAGACTGCGGAACCTGATTCTCCAGCATTACGCACTCTTCAGCGCAGCGGCCATCGTTCCACAGGATAGCGGGACGTAATACTTTCTGTTGTTTATCCAGTAACGTCGCGCCGTGCATCTGTCCGGCAATCCCTAACGCTTGCACCTCACTGAGCGAATGCTGCTGAGCCAGCGCTTTTACGGCGCGATCCGTTGCCAGCCACCATTGTTCAGGGTCCTGCTCTGACCATAACGGATGCGGACGCGAGACCGTAAGCTTCTCCGTTTGCGAAGCGATGACATCGCCCTGCTCATTCAGCAGAATGGCCTTTACGCCTGAGGTGCCAAGATCAATCCCGATATACATAGCGTATCGTTCCTTAAAGAAAGGCCCGGCAGCGCACAGCTATCCGGGCTAACGGGCGTTCAGAAACCTGTTATTTGTCGAACAAATAATGGTTTACCAGATTTTCCAGCTGTTCCTGATGGCCGCTCTGGTGCACTGGCGCCAGGTTATGTTGTTCAGCGTACTGCGCAATTTCCGTCAGCGTCATCTGCCCTTTCAGAATTTGCTGGCCCAGCTCACCATTCCAACCGGCATAACGTTTGGCCACGCGCTGATCCAGACCACCGTCTTCAATCATACGAGCCGCAATTTTCAGCGACAGCGCCATAGTATCCATCGCGCCAATATGACCATAGAACAGATCGTATTTATCGGTGCTCTGACGACGTACTTTGGCATCGAAGTTCAGACCGCCGGTGGTGAAGCCACCCGCTTTGAGGATTTCGTACATTACCAACGCATTCTCTTCTACGCTGTTCGGGAACTGGTCAGTGTCCCAACCCAGCTGTGCATCACCGCGGTTTGCATCGACGGAGCCAAACAGACCCAGCGCGATTGCAGTGGCGATTTCATGATGGAAGGAGTGACCCGCCAGCGTGGCGTGGTTAGCTTCAATATTCAGTTTGATCTCTTTTTCCAGGCCGAACTGCTTGAGGAATCCATAAACGGTCGCCGCATCGTAATCGTACTGGTGTTTGGTCGGTTCCTGCGGCTTCGGTTCGATAAGCAGGGTGCCCTGGAAACCGATTTTGTGTTTGTGCTCGACCACCAACTGCATGAAGCGGCCAATCTGCTCACGCTCCTGACGCAAATCGGTATTCAGCAGCGTTTCATAGCCTTCACGACCGCCCCACAGAACGTAGTTTTCACCGCCCAATTTATGCGTGGCATCCATCGCGGTGACCACCTGTGTGGCCGCCCAGCTGAACACTTCCGGATCCGGGTTCGTGGCCGCGCCCGCGCCGTAGCGTGGATTGGTGAAACAGTTTGCCGTTCCCCACAGCAGCTTCACGCCGCTCTGTTCCTGTTTTGCCGCCAGCACATCAACCATCTGCGCAAAGTTGTTTTTGTACTCTTTCAGCGACGCGCCTTCCGGGGAGACATCCACGTCATGGAAGCAGTAGTAAGGCACGTTCAGCTTGTGGAAGAACTCGAATGCGACATCCGCTTTGCGTTTCGCCAACGCCAGTGCTTCGCCGGGCTGCTGCCATGGACGATCGAAAGCGCCCATGCCGAACATATCCGCACCATTCCAGCAGAAGGTATGCCAATAGCAGGCGGCAAAACGCAGATGATCTTCCATGCGTTTGCCCAACACGATTTCGTCAGGGTTGTAATGGCGAAATGCGAGCGGGTTAGTAGATTTAGTCCCTTCAAAACGAACACGATCGAGTTGGTCGAAATAAGCCTGCATAATAAGCTCCATAATCAGGTAATACGGCAAGTAAACTGCGATATAGCTATACTGGAATTTCCTGATTTATTGCTCAATTACGTTATTTCACACCGCCATTAAGAGAATACCCAAACGTGCGCTGGCTCCCAAAAAAACGCGCTGCAAAAAGAATTAAAAAAGCGATCGCGATCGAAGGTTAGCCATTAAACAAAAAACCGTAATGCGCAGATAAAAAATGACAATTGTCATCCCGCGTTCAGTATGTGAATTTTGCGTAGCATCAGGCAAATAAGAAATTTGTCACGCTTCATCAAGCACTCGTACCTGCGGTTTTGCTAGTATCGACAGGCCACGTTAACCTTCCAGGATAGGTTCTTATGTTTGATAAACGTCACCGCATCACTCTATTATTTAATGCCAATAAAGCCTACGACCGCCAGGTGGTAGAAGGGGTGGGTGAATATTTACAGGCATCGCAATCAGAATGGGATATATTCATTGAGGAAGATTTCCGCGCTCGCATTGATAATATCAAAGACTGGTTAGGCGATGGCGTTATTGCTGACTACGACGATGATGACATTGCACAATTACTTGCCGATGTAGACGTTCCTATCATCGGCGTCGGGGGTTCCTACCATCTGGAACAGGATTATCCTCCGGTACATTACATTGCTACCGATAACCACGCGCTGGTAGAAAGCGCTTTCCTGCATCTGAAAGAAAAAGGGATCAACCGGTTCGCGTTCTACGGGCTACCCTCTTCAAGCGGCAAACGCTGGGCCGCTGAACGTGAATATGCGTTTTGCCAGCTGGTTGCTAAAGAGAAGTACCGCGGCGTCGTCTATCAGGGGCTGGAAACCGCGCCGGAAAACTGGCAGCACGCGCAAAATCGTCTGGCTGACTGGCTGCAAACTCTGCCGCCGCAAACCGGCATTATCGCCGTCACCGACGCGCGAGCGCGGCACCTCCTGCAAGTTTGCGAACACCTGCATATCCCGGTCCCGGAAAAACTGTGCGTAATTGGGATCGACAACGAAGAACTGACCCGTTACCTGTCGCGGGTGGCGCTGTCATCTGTTGCTCAGGGGGCCAGGCAGATGGGGTATCAGGCCGCTAAGCTTCTGCACCGTTTACTGGCGAATGAAGAACTACCGCTGCAGCGCATTCTGGTCCCCCCGGTGCGCGTCATTGAACGTCGATCGACCGACTACCGTTCATTGACCGACCCGGCGGTGATTCAGGCAATGCACTTTATCCGCAACCATGCCTGCAAAGGCATTAAAGTCGAACAAGTGCTGGATTCAGTTGGGATATCACGATCGAATCTGGAGAAGCGTTTCAAAGAAGAGGTCGGAGAAACTATCCACGCCGTGATTCATGCCGAAAAGCTGGAAAAAGCGCGCAGCCTGTTGATTTCCACCACGCTTTCAATCACCGAAATATCACAAATGTGCGGCTACCCGTCTCTGCAGTACTTCTATTCCGTCTTCAAGAAAGAGTACGACACGACGCCAAAAGAGTATCGCGATGTGAATAGTGAAGTGCTGCTGTAAGGGGAGTTGCCGGATGGCGGCTTCGCCGTCTCCGGCCAGGTGAGGGACTCACAGGCCGGAGACGCGTAGACGGGATTACATATGCGCGGCGATTAAACGCTGGTTATCCTGATACATTGCGAACAGATAATTGTTGTAGCTCTGTCCTTTCGTAGAATAACCCTTCAGCTTATGGATCATCGCGGTAGCGGTTACTTCCTGATCGGCTTTACGCAGCTGCGCACGAGACTTACGGAAGGAAGAGTAAGCCGGGTGCGTATTCAGGTTAATAACATAGGCATTGACTGACTCTTTCACAGATTCAAACTGTGAGTAGCCCTTCACTTTACCAGGCGCATTGTTGCAACGTCCTTTGGCGCATTTCATGCCAAACAGATTGTTATTGCTTCGCGCCAGCTTCGACGTACCCCAGCCGCTTTCAGCCGCAGCCATGGTTGCCACCATACTGGTTGGGATGATGTCCACACGCTCAAGCAGCGTATTCCATGGAATTTTACGCGTGTTACCAGACCAGCTCACCTTGTAGCGCTTGGCGATATCTTTCATACGCGTACGCTCCGTCGGCGACCAACGGTTCTGGTACTGTTTTGAAATCAACCAGTTACGGTCCGCCGTAATGGCAGCATTTTGACTGGTAATATAAGGCATAACCGTCCGGAGAAACGCTTTTTTCCTTGGTGTTCCGGAAGGGTATTTTCGCAAATCAGGAAGTGAACTACTCTTTGCACTATTGCGAGAATACTCTTGTTTACTGCTTACCTGTTTATTACTTGCCTTAATTATCTGGGGCTTATGACTCGTTGTCGCCGTGTGTGTCTTTGCCAGCGCCTCACCCGAAAATGCAACGGTGAGTAACATAAGAATCATTGCCCCATATCGTCGAATGGGAGTCAATATCATTAGGTCTCCTGGTCGGATTGATACATTCCAACCCCTTATATTTTTCACAAAAATGAGAGATTAATCTCAAATCATATCAAAAATAACGGTCAAGAGCACCCAAAGGAATAGTCCAATTCTGAAACTATGTCACGCGTTAACGATTCGGGGCGCCAATAATTTGAAGAAAATGTGGGGGTTATCGCAAAATGAGTTCATTTTTTGCGCGCGGTCGCTCACCCTCACTTCTCCTCCTGGCGGAATCAGCTCAAAGGAGGAGTTTCCGGCCTGATTTCACTGGCAAACTGGCGAAAATCGCAGCATCAAGGACAGCGTTATGAAACTTGCCGCCGTTGCGCTGGCGCTAATGCCTGGCATTGCCATCGCCGCATCATGGACTTCTCAAGGACTTCCCGCCTTCGAAGCGGAAGGTACGGGTAAATTCGTCAGCCATGCAGCGTTGACGAAGGGTACTCGCCCTTTAATTCTGAATTTTGACCAACAGTGCTGGCAGCCCGCTGACGCGATAAAACTCAATCAGATGCTGTCGCTCAAACCGTGTGAAGGCGCGCCGCCGCAGTGGCGTTTATTCAAAGACGGCGACTATACGCTGGAAGTCGATACCCGTTCCGGAACGCCGACGCTGATGCTCTCGGTAAAAAGCGCCGCAGACCCCGTCAGCCCCCAGATTCGCCAGTGTCCCAAATGGGATGGTTCACCATTAACGCTGGACGTAAGCCAGACCTTCCCGGAAGGCGCCGTGGTGCGCGATTATTACAGCAACCAAACGGCGACGGTGAAAAACGGGTCGATTACCCTGCAACCCGCAGCAACCAGTAACGGCTTGTTGCTGCTGGAGCGGGCAGAAACCGACGCTCCCGCCGCTTTCGACTGGCATAACGCGACGGTGTATTTCGTCCTGACGGACCGCTTTGTGAATGGCGATCCAGGCAACGACCACAGCTATGGTCGTCGCAACGACGGGATGCAGGAAATTGGCACCTTCCACGGCGGCGACCTGCGCGGCCTCGCCAGCAAACTCGACTACCTGCAACAGCTGGGCGTTAACGCCCTGTGGATCAGCGCGCCGTTTGAGCAAATCCACGGCTGGGTCGGCGGCGGCACGAAAGGCGATTTCCCCCACTACGCTTACCATGGCTACTACACCCAGGACTGGACCACCCTCGACGCCAACATGGGTAATGAAGCGGATCTGCGTGCGCTGGTTGACGGCGCCCACCAGCGCGGCATCCGTGTCCTGTTCGATGTGGTGATGAACCATACCGGCTACGCCACGCTGGCGGATATGCAGGAGTATCAGTTTGGGGCGCTGTACTTATCGGGCGATGAGCTGAAAAACACGCTCGGCGAACGCTGGACGGACTGGAAGCCAGCCGCCGGGCAGAGCTGGCACAGCTTTAATGATTACATCAACTTCAGCGATAAAGCCGGCTGGGAAAAATGGTGGGGAAAAAACTGGATCCGCACCGATATTGGCGATTACGACAATCCAGGCTTTGACGACCTGACCATGTCGCTGGCCTTCCTGCCCGACCTGAAAACCGAATCTATCACGCCTTCCGGGCTGCCTAATTTTTATCAGCACAAGCCGGATACGCACGCCAAAGCCATCGCTGGCTACACGCCGCGAGATTATCTGACCCACTGGCTCAGTCAATGGGTGCGAGACTATGGGATTGACGGCTTTCGGGTCGATACCGCCAAACACGTTGAGCTTCCCGCCTGGCAGCAGCTAAAAACGCAGGCCAGCGCGGCGCTGGCCGAATGGAAGAAAGCCAACCCGGACAAAGCGCTGGATGATAAACCCTTCTGGATGACCGGCGAGGCCTGGGGCCACGGCGTCATGCAAAGCGACTATTATCGTCACGGCTTCGACGCGATGATCAATTTCGACTATCAGGAGCAGGCGGCGAAAGCCGTCGATTGTCTGGCAAATATGGCTCCCACCTGGCAACAGATGGCGGAAAAATTGCAGAATTTCAACGTGCTGAGCTACCTCTCTTCCCATGATACACGGCTGTTCCGCGAGGGTGGAGGCAACGCCGCCGAGCTACTGCTGCTGGCCCCTGGCGCAGTACAACTCTTTTACGGTGACGAGTCGGCCCGACCTTTCGGCCCCACGGGTTCAGATCCCTTACAGGGAACGCGTTCACAGATGAACTGGCAGGACGTGACCGGGAACTCTGCCGCCAGCGTCGCGCACTGGCAGCGCATCAGCCAGTTCAGGGCCAGACATCCTGCCATCGGCGCCGGTAAACAAACCACGCTGACATTGAAGCAGGGGTACGGACTTATCCGTGAACATGGCGACGATAAGGTCATGGTTGTGTGGGCAGGCCAACCCTGATCCCAACGGGCTTCTCGTACCAGCAGGCGCGAGAAGCCTGATTTACTATAAAAAACTAGCCAGACAAAAATCTGTAGCACAAAACATCAATTCAGCATTAATGACCTGATTTGCACCCCGCCATAGGTAGCGTTATGGTTAGCCACTTTACTACTCAGTTCGACAGACCACCTGCTATGACATTCTCACTTTTTGGCGACAAATTTACCCGCCATTCAGGCATCACACGCCTGATGGAGGACCTCAACGACGGCTTACGCACTCCTGGCGCCATCATGCTTGGCGGCGGTAATCCGGCGCAAATTCCAGAGATGCAAGATTACTTTCAGTCTCTGCTGGCAGATATGCTGGAAAACGGCAAAGTTACTGATGCGCTTTGCAATTATGACGGTCCACAAGGTAAAACCGAGCTACTGGCCGAGCTGGCCACGCTGCTGCGCGAGAAGCTGGGTTGGGATATCGAGCCACAAAATATTGCACTGACAAATGGCAGTCAGAGCGCATTTTTCTACTTATTCAATCTGTTCGCCGGACGCAGCGCCGACGGGACAACGCGAAAAGTGTTATTTCCATTAGCCCCGGAATACATTGGCTATGCCGATTCCGGGCTGGAAGAAGAACTCTTTATCTCCGCTCGTCCAAACATCGAACTGTTACCGGAAGGCCAGTTTAAGTATCACGTTGATTTTGAACACCTGCACATCGGTGAAGAGACGGGCATGATCTGCGTGTCGCGCCCGACTAACCCGACAGGCAACGTGATCACCGATGAAGAATTGATGAAGCTGGATCGGCTGGCCAACCAGCACGGCATCCCGCTGGTGATCGATAACGCCTATGGCGTACCGTTCCCTGGCATCATTTTTAGCGAAGCGCGTCCGCTGTGGAACCCGAACATTGTGCTGTGTATGAGCCTTTCGAAGCTGGGTCTGCCCGGTTCCCGCTGCGGCATCATTATCGCCAATGAAAAAATCATCACCGCCATCACCAATATGAACGGCATTATCAGCCTTGCGCCGGGGGGAATGGGTCCGGCGATGATGTGCGAGATGATTAAACGTAACGATCTTCTGCGCCTTTCAGAAACGGTTATCAAACCGTTTTACTTTCAGCGCGTTCAGGAGACAATCGCAATCATTCGCCGCTATTTATCCGAAGATCGCTGCTTGATTCACAAGCCCGAGGGGGCGATTTTCCTGTGGTTATGGTTCAAAGATTTGCCGATCACCACCGAACTTCTGTATCAGCGCCTGAAAGCGCGCGGCGTGCTGATGGTTCCCGGTGACTACTTCTTCCCGGGGCTGGATAAACCCTGGCCGCATACTCATCAGTGCATGCGCATGAATTACGTTCCGGAACCCGAGAAAATCGAAGCTGGCGTGAAGATTCTGGCGGAAGAGATCGAACGCGCCTGGCTGGAAGGCTAAGGCAAATCCCGACCCGCTCTTGGGTCGGGCTCACTTCACAGCGGCTGTGAACGCAGACGCTGCCGCTGAATACTGACGGCATCAATACACTGCAACGCACTGGTCGGGCAGGCTTCTACACACGCAGGCCCCGTCTCGCAATGCCAGCACAAATCACATTTTATCGCCTGCGCCCGTGACGTTCGTGCAACAACGTTCATCGCCCCAAACGGGCACGCGACCATGCAGCTTTTACAGCCGATACACTGCGCCTGTTCAACGAAAATATGCCCACGTTCACGACGAATAGCGTGGGTTGGGCACACGTTAGCGCAGGGAGCATCTTCGCACTGATGACAGGCAACTGCCGTCGTAAAGGCGTAGTCTTTCATCACCCGAATCCGTGGGATAAACGCCCCGGAGGAGACCGACGCGCAATCCTGATTTTCCTGATGTGCGACCACGCAGGCAACTTCGCAGGTACGGCATCCAATACATTTTGCCGCATCCGCCATAATAAACAGGTTCATTGCCCCCTCCGTCTGGGTTAAAACCACAGAGTGCCAGAGAGACCGTTCCTGCCGCCTTGATCGAACAGGGGAATCGGTTAAATTTTGTCAGATGTCTGAACGACGCCCTGCATACGCCTAATCGCGAACGGTAAAGCCCAGCTCATTGGAAATTGCCTGAGCGGTCTCCCGCAGCGGCTTGAGTAAATTCTTTTCCCCTACCTGCTTAAGCCGCGAGGTCGAGAGTGAAATTGATACCGCGTAGGGCACCCGGCCGTGAATATCAAACACCGGCACGGCAATACAGGACACCCCCAGCTCGTTCTCTTCCCGATCCATCGCCATACTGCTTTCGCGGATCTGCGCCAGTTCATCGTACATCGCCGGTAAACCGGTAATGGTATTGCGGGTCAGCGGCTGAATAAGATCCTGATGGCTCTCCCAGTAGGATGCCACGTAATCCGCATGCCCAAACGCCATGTAAATTTTGCCCATCGCGGAGCAGTACAGCGGCATATGCTGGCCGATATAGGCGCGGGTACGCAGCATGCCCGTCGTCGGCTCCAGCTTGTATATCAAAATAGCGTGGTCATCTTCACGACTGGAAAAGTTGATGGTTTCGCCGGTCGCGATATTCAGCGCTTCAAGGTGTGGGGCGGCAACATGGATGATATTCAGTGACGACAGCGCCTTCTGCCCAACGGCGATAAATTTAGTGGTCAGCCGATAGCTACCCGCAGCGGGGGCGGGTGTGACATAGCCGCAGGATTGCAAGCCTTGCAGCAGCCGATGCACGGTACTTTTGTTCAGCCCCGCCAGTTCAGACAGATGGGCCAGCGGGCACCCATTCGGATAGTTACTCAGGATCTCAATCAACATCAAACCACGGAACAGGCTCTGACTTCCGGCTGGCCTCTCTTTGTCTTGCGTCATTTCACTCTCTTTTGTGCCCATTTTTCCGTTCCCCTTTTCGTCGCGCTCTGATGGTAGCGCAAAGTGTGTTTCAGTTCACGATCTGAACCGAAAAAACACAACCAATTGATTTTACAGATTTTAAAAAACTGGCCCCCCCGTTGATCTGACAAAATTTGATCGCTATATTTGAAATCAGATTTCGCATAGTGAAATTTAGAGATAAAAAAGCGATCAAATTTAAACAAGGAAACAGGAATGAAAGTCACTTTTGAGCAGTTGAAAGATGCGTTCAATCGGGTACTGCTGGCACGCGGTATCGCCGTTGAAACCGCCGATGCCTGTGCCGAAATGTTTGCACGTACCACCGAGTCCGGCGTCTATTCGCACGGCGTCAACCGTTTTCCCCGTTTCATTCAGCAACTGGATAACGGCGACATCATTCCTGAAGCCAAACCACAGCGCATCACCAGCCTGGGGGCGATTGAGCAATGGGATGCCCAACGTTCGATCGGCAATCTGACGGCGAAAAAGATGATGGACAGAGCCATTGAGCTGGCTTCCGATCACGGTATTGGTCTGGTCGCGCTGCGTAACGCCAACCACTGGATGCGCGGCGGCAGCTATGGCTGGCAGGCAGCGGAGAAAGGTTACATCGGTATCTGCTGGACCAACTCGATTGCCGTAATGCCACCGTGGGGTTCGAAGGAGTGCCGCATTGGTACTAACCCGCTGATTGTCGCGATCCCCTCCACGCCGATCACCATGGTTGATATGTCGATGTCGATGTTCTCCTACGGCATGCTGGAAGTGAATCGCCTGGCCGGTCGCGAACTGCCGGTGGACGGTGGTTTTGACGATGAAGGCAATCTCACCAAAGAGCCTGGCGTTATCGAAAAAAATCGCCGTATTCTGCCAATGGGTTACTGGAAAGGTTCAGGCCTGTCGATTGTGCTGGATATGATTGCCACCCTGCTTTCAGATGGTTCCTCCGTTGCGGAGGTCACTCAGGATAACAGCGACGAATATGGCGTTTCGCAGATTTTCATCGCCATTGAAGTGGATAAGCTGATCGACGGCGCCACCCGCGATGCCAAACTGCAGCGGATTATGGATTTCATCACCACCGCCGAACGCGCTGATGAAAACACGCCTGTCCGCCTGCCGGGCCATGAGTTTACAAAGCTACTGGAAGAAAATCGCCGAAACGGTATCACCGTTGATGACAGCGTCTGGGCCAAAATTCAGGCGCTGTAAGGAGCAACACCATGATCTTTGGACATATCTCTCAACCTAACCCGTGTCGTTTGCCCGCGGCGATTGAAAAGGCGCTCGACTTCCTGCGCACCACGGACTTCCAGACGCTGGAGCCGGGAGTGGTGGAGATCGACGGTAAAAACATCTTCGCGCAGATTATTGATTTAACCACGCGTGACGTTGCCGAAAATCGCCCTGAAGTACATCGCCGCTATCTGGATATTCAGTTTTTAGCCTGGGGTGAAGAGAAAATCGGTATCGCCATTGATACCGGTAATAACGAAATCAGCGAATCATTATTAGCACAGCGCGATATTATTTTTTATCGCAACAGCGAACATGAATCTTTCGTTGAAATGATTCCGGGAAGCTACGCCATATTTTTTCCGCAGGATGTACACCGCCCGGGCTGTCATAAAACTGTCGCCACGCCGATCCGCAAAATAGTCGTGAAGGTTGCTATTTCAGTTTTATAAAAGGAGCACAAAATGAATTTGGACAATACCGGTTATATTATCGGTGCTTACCCCTGTGCACCCTCATTTCACCAAAAGAGTGAAGAGGAAGAGAAGGAATTCTGGCGACAACTCTCCGATACTCCGGATATTCGCGGACTGGAGCAGCCCTGCCTTGAGCATCTGCATCCGTTAGGTGACGAGTGGTTATTGCGCCATACGCCAGGCGAGTGGCAAATCGTGGTCACAGCGATTATGGAGACCATGCGCCGCCGCGGCATCAATAGCGGTTTTGGGCTGGCCTCCAGCGACGAAGAGCAGCGTCAGGCCTGCGTGGCGTATTACCGCCATCTGCATCAGAAAATCACCCATATTAATGCGGCCAGCGCCGGGAAAGTAATCGCCCTTGAGCTGCATGCCGCTCCGTTGGCAAGCAACCCGAACGTCGCTCAGGCCACCGACGCGTTTGCCCGTTCACTCAAAGAAATTACCCGTTGGGAGTGGTCCTGCGATCTGGTGCTGGAACATTGCGATGCCATGACGGGACTCGCACCGCGTAAAGGATTTCTGCCATTAGAAAACGTACTGGACGCGATCGCCGGTTACGACATCAGCGTGTGCATTAACTGGGCGCGCTCGGCAATTGAAGGGCAGGATATCGCCCTGCCGGTAGCACACGCGCAGCAGGCTAAACAGGCCGGAAAACTGGGCGCGCTAATGTTCTCCGGCACGACGCTGACAGGAGAATACGGCGAGTGGCAGGACCTGCACGCACCGTTTGCCCCTTTCTGTCCGCAGAGCCTGATGACCACGGACCATGCCCGCGAATTATTCGCCTGCGCAGGAAGCGATCCATTGCAATTTGCCGGTATTAAATTGCTGGAAATAAACGCCAATGCGGATGTGAACCACCGCGTAGCAATATTACGCGACGGCATCGCTGCATTAAATAAAGCAAAACTATAAAAATAACATACTACTCTACGAGAATATCAATATGAACATGACCTCTCGCCCTACGCTCAAAGATATACCCCGTCAGCGCTGGCTGCGGATTATTCCACCGATTCTTATCGCCTGCATTATCTCTTATATGGACCGCGTCAATATCGCATTTGCGATGCCCGGCGGCATGGACGAGGAATTAGGTATTTCCGCCACCATGGCCGGCCTGGCCGGTGGTATTTTCTTCATCGGTTATCTGTTTTTACAGGTTCCCGGCGGAAAAATTGCCGTTCACGGCAGCGGCAAGAAATTTATCGGCTGGTCGCTGGTTGCCTGGGCGGTCATTTCCGTTCTGACGGGTTTAATCACTAATCAGTATCAGCTTCTGATTTTGCGCTTCTTACTCGGCGTGGCCGAAGGCGGCATGCTGCCGGTGGTGTTGACGATGATCAGTAACTGGTTCCCCGACGCCGAACGCGGTCGTGCGAACGCGATTGTGATTATGTTTGTGCCCATTGCCGGGATCATTACCGCCCCGCTCTCAGGCTGGATAATCACCGTGCTCGACTGGCGCTGGCTGTTCATCATTGAAGGTTTACTCTCCGTCGTCGTACTGGTGCTGTGGGCCTATACCGTTTACGACCGTCCGCAGGAAGCGCGCTGGATTTCTGAAGCCGAGAAAAATTACCTGGTCGAAACGCTGGCCGCCGAGCAAAAAGCCATTGCCGGAACCGAGGTCAAAAATGCCTCTCTGGGCGCGGTGCTTTCCGATAAAACCATGTGGCAGCTAATCGCGCTGAACTTCTTCTACCAGACCGGGATTTACGGTTACACCCTGTGGCTGCCGACCATCCTCAAAGAGCTAACTCATAGCAGCATGGGGCAAGTTGGCATGCTCGCCATTTTGCCGTACGTCGGCGCCATTGCCGGGATGTTCCTGTTCTCTTCCCTTTCTGACCGCACCGGTAAACGCAAACTGTTCGTTTGCCTGCCGCTGATTGGCTTTGCCCTGTGCATGTTCCTCTCCGTGGCGCTGAAAAATAACATCTGGCTGGCTTATGCCGCGCTGGTCGGCTGCGGATTCTTCCTGCAATCCGCGGCGGGCGTGTTCTGGACTATTCCGGCGCGTTTGTTCAGCGCCGAAATGGCCGGTGGCGCACGTGGGGTTATCAATGCGTTGGGTAACCTCGGCGGCTTCTGCGGTCCTTACGCGGTCGGCGTACTTATCACCCTGTACAGCAAAGATGCGGGCGTTTACTGCCTGGCCGTCTCCCTGGCTCTGGCCGCGCTGATGGCGCTGCTGCTGCCGGCGAAATGCGATGCGGGCGCAACTCCGCTAAAGACACTGAATCCACATAAACGCACAGCCTGAAACAATGCCCGGTGGCGCTTCGCTTACCGGGCCTACAGCTGGCAACCGTCGTAGGCCGGATAAGCGCAGCGCCATCCGGCAAAAATGAGATAACAAGATGAGTGAGAAAGAGACCTTCTGGCTGGGTATTGATTGTGGCGGTACGTATCTGAAAGTCGGTTTGTATGACGCCAAAGGTCATGAGCATGGAATTAACCGGCAATCGTTGCAGACAGTATCTTCATTGCCGGGCTACGCCGAACGCGATATGCGCCAGCTGTGGCAACAGTGTATCGCCACCATTACCGGGCTGTTGAAGCGCACCGGCGTACCCGGCGAGCAAATCAAAGGCGTTGGTATTTCCGCTCAGGGCAAAGGACTGTTCCTTCTCGATAAACAAGATAAGCCGCTGGGCAATGCCATTCTCTCTTCCGACCGACGCGCGATGGAAATCGTTCAGCGCTGGCAGCAGGATGGGATCCCCGAACAGCTCTACCCGATCACCCGCCAGACATTGTGGACCGGACATCCCGCCTCTCTCCTGCGCTGGGTGAAAGAGAATGAGCCCCAACGCTATGCGCAAATTGGCTGCGTCATGATGGGGCATGACTATCTGCGCTGGTGCTTAACCGGCGTGAAAGGCTGCGAAGAGAGCAACATCTCCGAGTCCAATCTCTACAACATGACGACAGGCCAGTACGACCCGCGTCTGACCCAGTGGCTGGGCATCAGTGAAGTCGACAATGCGTTGCCGCCCATTGTCGGCTCAGCAGAAATATGCGGGGAAATCACCGCTCAAACGGCTGCCATAACCGGTCTGGCGGCGGGTACCCCCGTCGTCGGCGGTCTGTTTGATGTGGTTTCCACCGCACTCTGCGCCGGGCTCGAAGATGAACATACGCTCAACGCCGTGATGGGGACCTGGGCTGTCACCAGCGGGATCGCTCACGGCCTGCGCGACCACGAAGCGCATCCCTATGTCTATGGCCGCTATGTAAATGACGGGCAGTACATCGTGCACGAAGCCAGCCCAACCTCCTCCGGTAATCTGGAATGGTTTACCGCCCAGTGGGGCGAACTCTCGTTTGCGGAGATCAACCAGGCCGTCGCCAGTTTACCGAAAGCCGGTAGCGAACTTTTCTTCCTGCCCTTTTTGTACGGCAGCAACGCCGGGCTGGAGATGACCAGCGGCTTTTACGGCATGCAGGCTATACACACCCGCGCCTACCTATTGCAGGCCATCTACGAAGGCGTGGTTTTCAGTCACATGACCCATCTCAACCGCATGCGCGAACGTTTTACGAAGGCGCATACCCTGCGCGTTACCGGAGGTCCGGCGCACTCCGACGTCTGGATGCAAATGCTGGCGGACGTCAGCGGGTTACGCATCGAGCTGCCGCAGGTTGAAGAGACCGGCTGCTTTGGCGCGGCGCTCGCCGCGCGCGTAGGCACCGGGGTTTATCACAATTTCAGCGACGCCCAGCGCAGCCTACAGCACCCGGTGCGTACGCTGCTGCCGGACGCCGCGGCGCATACGAACTATCAGCGCAAATACCGCCAATACCAGAATTTAATTACCGCACTACAGGGTTATCACGCCCGTATTAAGGAGCACAAATAATGAGTCGACCATTACTGCAACTGGCGCTCGACCACACGAATCTGCAAGCGGCCCAACGCGATGTCGCGCTGCTACAGGAAAGTGTCGATATCGTTGAAGCGGGCACTATTCTCTGCTTAACCGAAGGCCTCTCCGCTGTGAAAGCGCTGCGCGCCCAGTGCCCGAATAAAATCATCGTCGCCGACTGGAAGGTGGCCGATGCGGGCGAAACCCTCGCACAGCAGGCGTTTGACGCAGGCGCCAACTGGATGACCATCATCTGCGCCGCGCCGCTCGCTACGGTGGAAAAAGGCCATGGCGTCGCGCAGTCCTGCGGCGGCGAAATTCAGATGGAACTGTTCGGCAACTGGACGCTGGATGATGCCCGCGACTGGTATCGCGTCGGGGTTCGGCAGGCGATTTACCATCGTGGACGCGATGCACAGGCCAGCGGTCAACAGTGGGGAGAAGCGGACCTGACGCGCATGAAGGCGCTTTCCGATATCGGCCTGGAGCTGTCGATTACCGGTGGAATTACGCCCGCCGATCTGCCGCTGTTTCGCGACATTAACGTCAAAGCCTTTATCGCCGGGCGCGCGCTGGCGGGCGCACAGCATCCGACGCAGGTGGCCGCCGAATTCCATGCGCAAATCGACGCCATCTGGGGAGCAGAATATGCGTAATCATCCGTTAGGGATCTATGAAAAAGCGCTGGCGAAAGACCTGTCCTGGCCGGAACGTCTGGTGCTGGCGAAAAGCTGCGGTTTTGATTTCGTCGAGATGTCAGTGGATGAAACCGATGAACGTCTGTCGCGTCTCGACTGGAGTCCTGCTCAGCGCGCATCGCTGGTGAGCGCGATGCTGGAAACCGGTGTGGCAATCCCCTCAATGTGCCTGTCCGCCCACCGCCGTTTTCCCTTTGGCAGCCGCGATGAATCCGTCCGCGCTCGGGCGCGCGATATCATGACCAAAGCCATTCGCCTGGCGCGCGATCTGGGGATTCGCACCATTCAACTGGCCGGTTACGACGTCTATTACGAAGAACATGACGAAGGCACGCAGCAGCGCTTTGCCGAGGGACTGGCATGGGCGGTCGAGCAAGCCGCCGCCGCGCAGGTCATGCTGGCGGTGGAAATCATGGATACCGCGTTTATGAACTCGATCAGCAAGTGGAAAAAGTGGGATGAAATGCTGTCATCGCCGTGGTTCACCGTCTATCCGGACGTGGGCAACCTCAGCGCCTGGGGTAATGACGTTACGGCTGAATTGACGCTCGGTATCGACCGTATCGCCGCTATCCACCTGAAAGACACGCTGCCGGTAACCGAAACCCATCCGGGTCAGTTTCGCGATGTCCCCTTTGGCGAAGGGTGCGTGGACTTTGTGGGCATCTTCAAAACGCTGCATAAGCTGAACTATCGCGGATCGTTTCTGATTGAAATGTGGACTGAAAAAGCAAAAGAACCGGTGCTGGAAATTATCCAGGCCCGACGCTGGATTGAAGCCCGTATGCAGGAAGGAGGTTTCCCATGTTAGAACAACTGAAAGCCGACGTGCTGGCGGCGAATCTGGCGCTTCCGGCCCATGGTTTAGTCACCTTTACCTGGGGTAACGTCAGCGCCGTGGATGAAACGCGCAAACTGATGGTGATCAAACCTTCCGGCGTGGAATATGACGTGATGACCGCCGACGATATGGTGGTGGTGGATATCGCCAGCGGCAAGGTGGTTGAAGGCAGTAAAAAACCCTCGTCTGACACGCCAACCCATCTGGCGCTGTATCGCCGTTACCCAGAGATAGGCGGCATTGTGCATACACACTCACGCCACGCGACAATCTGGTCGCAGGCGGGTCTTGATCTCCCGGCATGGGGTACCACGCATGCCGATTATTTCTATGGTTCCATTCCGTGTACCCGTCTGATGACAACTGAAGAGATCAACGGCGAATACGAATATCAAACCGGTGAGGTGATCGTTAAAACCTTTGAAGAGCGTGACCTGAACCCGATGCAGGTTCCGGCGGTACTGGTGCATTCACACGGTCCGTTCGCCTGGGGCAAAGACGCCGCGGACGCCGTACATAACGCCGTCGTGCTCGAAGAGTGCGCCTATATGGGGCTGTTCTCGCGCCAGTTGGCCCCGCAGTTACCGGATATGCAGCCTGAACTGCTCGATAAACACTATCTGCGTAAACACGGCGCGAATGCCTATTACGGACAGTAACGGGTCAGGCGCTATTGATATGTTCTTTGCAATAGCGCCGTTTCCACGCCGCGGGCGTCAGGCTGGTATGCTTGCGGAAGATTTTGCGAAAATAACCCACATCGTTAAACCCACATCTCATCGCCACTTCGGTGAGCGACAGCGAATCGCTGATTAACAGTTTTTCTGCCGCCCTCACCCGCTGACGGTGCAACGCTTCGGTGAGGGTCAGCCGAAACGCGCCGCGGAAAACGCGTCCCAGGTAGTCCGCATTACAATGCAGCTCTTTCGCCAGCGTTGACGCGCCAATCGGCAGGTGGAACTGAGTGTGGATGATTTGCTGCGCTTTCCATGCCAGCGCATTCCCAGGGCTATCAACAGGTTGCGCGCTGGCCGCGGCGGATATTTGTTGCAAAATCAACAGTAGGATCAGTTCCAGCGCCATGCTGCGATGAATATTTTCCTGCTCGCGTAAGAACTGGCGAAACAGCGAAATAATATATTGCGGCTCGCTCACCCGGGTATGCTGAGGAATAGCAAGTAATGGTTCTGTTGATGAAACATTGTTCCCCGTCGTTAACTCAAAGTGCAGCCAGTAAAATTTTAAATCGGGCGGGAATTGCCCGACGCCAATATGTAAGCGATGCGGCCACAGCAGCAAACTTTCTCCGGCATTCACGCAAAAAACAGAATGGCCTTCGCGAATCGTTAATGTCCCTTTTTCGACAAAGATTATTTCCCACGATTGCAATTGCCGTGCGGGATGACTGCCGACGCCACGAGAAATAAATAATCCGCCGTTTTGCACTTTAATCGGCAGAGACATGGACAATTCAAGCATATATATTCAAATTCCCGCTTTTTTCGTATTAATAAATCAGCATTTACCTTTGATTATTCACGATAAAATGGTTTTTCGTCGGATCGAAATCACATTTTTCCAATGAAGTCGGAATTGTCATCTTTTTATACTTTTCTCTTCCCTTGTTGACCCAAACATATCGTGCAAAATTAATCAGGTATTTTGCAAATTACATCCAAATAACCCGCAGCGTAGCGGGACACTTTCCGAACATCACTTCCGGGAGTTATTTATGACTTCGGCTCCGATTACGACATCTGAATTGGCACAGCGTGCACAAGACGAAAAATTATCCCTGCGTGAAAAAATAGGTTATGGGTTAGGCGATGCGGGTGGGACGGTCATTACCTGCCTGATCATGAACTTCCTGACGTTCTTCTACACGGATGTCTTCGGGTTAACGCCCGCGCTGGTCGGCACATTGTTTATTGCCCTGCGCGTGTTTGATGCGATTTCCGACCCCATCATGGGCGTTCTCGCCGACCGGACGCAAAGCCGCTGGGGACGCTTTCGTCCCTGGCAGCTGTGGGTCGCGATTCCCATTGGCATTATTGGCGTGCTCACGTTTACCGTTCCTGACGCCAGCATGGGGGTAAAAATCGCCTGGGCATTCGGCACCTATCTGTTGCTCTCCGTTGGCTATACCGCCATCAACGTACCGTACTGTGCGCTGATTAACACTATGACGACCCGCCACAATGAGGTGATCGCCTGCCAGTCCTGGCGCTTTGTATTGTGCGGCATGGCGGGATTTCTTGTTTCCGTCGGTCTGCCGTGGATGGTGGATGTCCTGGGTCAAGGCAATGCCGCACAGGGTTATCAGCTCGGTGTGGGCGTCCTGTGCGCCATCGCGGTGGTCATGTTCCTGTGCTGTTTCTTCTGGGTGCGCGAACGTGTACCGCTGGCGATGATGGGAAAATTTACCCTGCGTGAGCATATTGGCGGTTTGCGCAAAAATGACCAGCTGCTGCTGATGTTGGTGATGTCGTTCCTGCTGATCAACGTCTTCAATATTCGCGGCGGTGGATATATGTATTTCATTACCTATGTACTGGAAGGCAGCACCGCTTACACGTCGCTGTTTTTCACCATGGTCACCTTCGCCTCTATCATCGGTTCAGTGCTCGTCAGCCCGCTGACGCGGCGTGTAGATACCGTCAAACTCTATTACTACACCAACCTGGTGCTGGCGGCACTGGCGGTGATGATGTGGTTCCTGCCAACCGGTCCGGCTTACCAGACATTATGGCTGGCGGTTATCCTCGGTAATGGCATTATCCTGGGCTTCACGCTGCCGCTGCACTTCTCGCTGATGGCCTTCGCCGATGATTATGGCGAATGGAAAACCGGCGTGCGTTCCTCCGGCATGAATTTCGCCTTCAACCTGTTCTTCATCAAACTGGCCTGGGCCTCCAGCGCGGGGATCATCAGCCTGTTGTTTATTTTTGTCGCCTATCAGCCAGGCGCCGGTAACCAAACCGCCAGCTCGCTGCACGGGATTACCGCCATGGAGACGCTGCTGCCCGCATTGTTCCACCTGCTGCTGGCGCTGTCTGTCCGCATCTGCAAACTCAATAACCCGATGATGTCGCGCATTGCTACCGATCTGCGTCAGCGTCATGTACAGCCTTAAGGAGCCTGAAATGAATATATTGGAAGTCGATCTGCATAAGCTCACGGTCAGCGATCCGTTCCTCGGACAATATCAGCAACTGGTGCGTGACGTGGTGATCCCTTACCAATGGGACGCGTTAAATGACCGTATCCCGGAAGCCGATCCCAGCCACGCGATTGAAAACTTCCGTATTGCGGCAGGCCAGCAGTCAGGGGAGTTCTATGGAATGGTTTTCCAGGACAGCGATGTCGCCAAATGGCTGGAGGCTGTCGCCTGGTCGCTGTGTCAGAAGCCGGATCCAGAGCTTGAGAAAACCGCCGATGAGGTGATTGAACTGGTGGCCGCCGCCCAGTGTGAGGACGGCTACCTCAATACTTATTTTACGGTCAAAGCGCCGAATGAACGCTGGACCAACCTCGCCGAGTGTCATGAGCTGTACTGTGCGGGTCATTTGATTGAAGCGGGCGTCGCTTTCTACCAGGCTACGGGCAAACGTCGTCTGTTAGAGGTGGTGTGCCGCCTGGCAGACCATATCGACAGCGTTTTTGGGCTGGGAGAGAATCAACTGCGCGGCTACCCCGGACACCCGGAAATCGAACTGGCATTAATGCGCTTATATGAAGTCACCCAGCAGCCACGCTATATGGCACTGGTTAATTACTTTGTTGAACAACGTGGCGTACAGCCTCATTTCTACGACGAAGAGTACGAAAAACGCGGGCAAACGTCTTACTGGCACACCTACGGTCCGGCGTGGATGGTGAAGGATAAACCCTATAGCCAGGCACACCAGCCTATTTCAGAGCAGCAAACGGCTATCGGCCACGCCGTACGCTTTGTTTATCTGATGACCGGCGTGGCGCATCTGGCTCGCTTGAGTCAGGACGAAGGCAAGCGTCAGGATTGTTTGCGTCTGTGGAACAATATGGTCCAGCGTCAGTTGTATATTACCGGCGGGATCGGCTCGCAAAGCAGCGGCGAGGCGTTTAGCAGCGATTACGATCTGCCCAACGATTCCGTCTACGCAGAAAGCTGCGCCTCAATCGGGCTAATGATGTTCGCCCGCCGGATGCTGGAAATGGAAGCCGACAGCCAATATGCCGACGTGATGGAACGCGCGTTGTATAACACCGTGCTCGGCGGCATGGCGCTGGACGGCAAACACTTTTTCTACGTTAACCCGCTGGAAGTCCATCCTAAATCGTTAAAGTTTAACCATATTTATGACCATGTGAAGCCCGTTCGCCAGCGCTGGTTTGGCTGCGCCTGCTGCCCGCCGAATATCGCTCGCATACTCACGTCAATTGGCCATTACATCTATACGCCACGTCAGGACGCTCTATATATCAACCTGTATGTGGGCAATAGCATGGAAGTTCCTGTGGCAGACGGAGTGCTCAAACTGCGGATTAGCGGAAATTATCCGTGGCACGAGCAGGTAACAATCGCCATTGAATCACCGCAGCCGGTTAAGCACACCCTGGCGTTACGCCTGCCGGACTGGTGCTCCGCGCCGCAGGTTTTGCTGAACGGCCAGCCGGTTGCGCAAGATATTCGCAAAGGCTATTTGCACATCAGCCGAACCTGGCAGGAAGGGGACACGCTCAGTCTGACCCTGCCGATGCCGGTGCGTCGGGTGTACGGCAACCCACTGGTACGCCATGTTGCCGGTAAGGTCGCTATCCAACGTGGACCACTGGTGTATTGCCTGGAGCAAGCCGACAACGGTGAGGAATTGCATAACCTGTGGCTGCCGAAAGAGAGTGAGTTCAGCGTTTTCGAAGGTAAAGGCCTGTTCAGCCACAAGATGTTAATTCAGGCGGAAGGCGTGAAGCAAAGTACCCACAATGCAACACAACACGCGTTGTGGCACTACGATGTTTCCCCCTCTTCTCGTCAGACGCATACGCTAACCTTTATACCGTGGTTTAGCTGGGCGAACCGTGGTGAAGGCGAAATGCGTATCTGGGTAAATGAGCAGTAATTGAAAACCTGCCGGATGACGACGCTTCACGGCTTATCTGGCCTACAACACCCATCCACGTAGGCCTGATAAGCGAAGCGCCATCAGGCACGTATTTAAATCAGAAACGCCAGCTCACCCCTGATATAAACGTGAAGCTGTCATCGCGATCGACCATCGGGCTATTTTTAATGTCATCCGGCAGCGCGCTATAGTTGGCGCTGGCCAGCAGCGTCAGGTTCGTGGTCAACGCATATTTAGCGGACAGGCCAACATACGGTGTCCAGCTGTCGCCAGGGGAATAGCTTGATAACCCACTACGACGGGATTCATTACCCGAAATGCCGTAGTAATATTCATTAAAGTTTTCGTCATAGTAGAGCACGCCAACAGACGGCGTCAGCGTCAGCTTGCCCATCGGCATCTGACGGAACAGGGAAACTTCCCCTACCCAGCCATTACTGTTATCCAGTACATCCGCAGCGGCGGAGACCTTCACGCTACCCCATCGTTCATGGTGATACCATGCAGCACCGGCCATCGCGGTTGCGTCGCGTTTGTCCAGTTGCTTCATCGCACGATCGTCATTATCACCCGGATCAAACTCAAGCGGCATATAAGAGGCAGTAATGCTAAATTCATTACTCTCACTTTTTGAAATAATATAACCTAACGTTGTTTGCCTAAAATAAAATGATTCACTTTCATAACTGATAAGCGGTACTGCATGAATATTATCATTATATCCACGATAAGGCGATTCATTATATACAGCGCCACCGCCAATAGAAAATTCTGCGGCAGTTGCACTCGCCATAAAAGAAAAGGCGAACAGCGCCACAATATTGCGTTTTATTAACATGCCAATATTCCATTTTAAAATAAGCTACAAAGCAGGTGCATAATAATGCTTACAATTTCATCGGTGCAACCTCCATATTTATATAGTAATATATAAAAAAATATATATATGGGGTTTGGCGATGAACAAACTACAACTCAAACACCGGGAACTGAAGATTATTTCGGTCATTGCTGCCAGTGAAAACATCAGTCATGCCGCTACGTTTCTCGGCATCGCACAGGCTAACGTCAGTAAGTATCTTGCTGATTTTGAATCAAAAGTAGGGCTTAAGGTGTTTGATCGCACCACCCGCCAGCTGACCCTCACGCCTTTTGGCAGGGCGCTGCTCCCCTACATCAATGACATGCTGGACAGAAACGAGCAGCTAAATAGTTTCATTGCTGACTATAAGCACGAAAAACGCGGCAAAGTAACGGTATATGCTCCGACCGGAATTATTGCTTACCTGTCGCAACATGTTATTGCAAAAATTATGGATATCGGCGATATCAGTCTGGTGCTGAAAACCTATAATCTGGATCGCAAGGCTTTTTATGAAGGCGTCGAATTTCCTGACGATTGCGATATTTTACTGTCTTATGCTCATCCGAAAGATGAATCGCTGGTAGCCAGCTTTATTACTAAATATGCAGTGATTGCTTTTGCCAGCAAGGAATATCTCAATAAGCATCCTATTAGCAGTCCTGGAGAATTAGAACATCACTCCTGTATTTTGATTGATTCCATGATGATTGATGATGCCAATATCTGGCGCTTCAGCTCCGCTGATGGCAAGGACATTCATGATTATCGGGTGACTGGGAACTACATCTGTGACAATACGCAATCCGCGCTGGCGCTGGCGCGTAACCATCTGGGGATTGTTTTTGCGCCAAATGAGAGTGTGCAAAGGGATTGCCGCTCCGAGATGCTGGTTCCGTGTTTCGCTGAAAAACATGAATGGTGGCTGGATTTGGTAGCGATTTTCCGTAAGCGCGAATACCAGCCCTGGCGGGTGCAGTATATTCTCGATGCAATGTTAACCGAGATACGTCAGCAGCTTACTCAGAGGCTACAGCCGCCTGAGTAAGCATGGATTGAAAGCCAGGGAGTGGCTCTTAGTGATCGAGATACAGGTAATGCACCCAACTGGTCATCCGCAACAAAACTTTGCGCATGATTGAGACATGTTCGAAGTGGTCAGAGTAAACGGCCACCTGGGCGTAAATCCCATCAGGTAACGCGCTCACATCCGCATTGTCGTTCAGCTCAATCGTGGCGATCACCCCTTCAGATCCTGGCGTAGAGTTTAAGGATTGCAACGCCCCGTTGGACTGGTATGTGCCGCCCGGTACAGCCGGACTGATAGCCGCCAGTTTGCCGCTAAATACCTTGCCCGGCAGGGCGTTAAACACCACTTCCGCTTCATCACCTGGCTCCAGTCGCAACAGCGAGTTTTGACGGAACTGGGCGATAATTTGCCGTTTTTGATCCGGGATAAACACCATCACCGGACGCATTGGCAGCGCGGCGGCATAGGTTCCGGGGCGCATCAGCACCTGCGTAACGTAACCATCGCTGGGCGCACGAACCACGGTCTGGTCCAGATTGAACTCCGCTTCCGCTAACTGTGCCTTCAGGCTGGCAATTTGCGAATTTTCACCCAGTACCAGGCTGTCTAACTGGCTCTGGATTTGCTGTTGCTCCGCAATAGACGATTTTACCGAGGCTTCCTGCGCCAGATAGTTCTGGCGCGCCGCATCGATGTCGCGTTCAGAAAAAGGATTGACCTTCGCCTGGCTCCCCTGCGCATAGCGCTGGTAGTCTTTAGCCAGTTTGTCACGCGTGGCCTTTGCCCGCTGCGTGTTGGCTTTCATTTCGTCTAACTGCGCAATCAGCGCCTGCTCTTTATGCTGTGCGGTAACAATATCGGCTTTCAGGCGATCAACCCGAGCCTGATAACGCCCCGGATTAAGCTTAAACAGAACTTCGCCTTTTTTGATCAGCGTATTCTTCTTATCCGTTACTTCCGTCACGACACCCGTGACCTGCGGCACCACGGGAATAGAAATCACCGCTTTTTGCGCTTTAAAGGTATACGGATGGTTATAATTCATCAGTAATATCAGCCCGCACACAATGAATATACCGCCCAATGCCGCAGTGGGTACCGTCCATTTATTTACAGGAATTTTAAATATTTTAAATATTGACCATGCGCATGCCACATAGGTCAGAACAATCAGTAAATCCATCGATATTACTCCGCCGGAGAGGTCTTAACCTCAGCCAGTTGCTTTTCCAGGTCAGCCACCCGCGCCTGAAGCTGGCTCAGGGAAGGATCCGCGCTCTGCATGCCCCATCCGCGCTCCGGGCGATAAAGCGTTGCCCAGATCCATAAAAAGGGCCAAATAACATGTAAAGTAAACAAGCTAACCCAGCCCGCAACATGTATTGCGTCAGCATGAGGATGGTTACGTTTCTTGGCAATGAGATAGGGGATATCATGCAGAATAATAATCCCGTAAAAAATAATCAGGAATACAAAAATAAGCACTCCTAATGCAAAATAATCAAGGAACATATTTGCCTCAGGGATTGAATATAAAAATATAAATACTACTAATTATGAACAATAGATTTAATAATAAAGGCATGACCAGATTACATGCAATGGTCTTATTTATATAACGATATATGGGTTTATATATACCCGGTACGCTACAGGCTACCGGGCAGTAAGTGACGGGATATTAGAACAGCCCCAGCGGTTTATCCGAGTAGCTCACCAGCAGGCATTTGGTTTGCTGATAATGCTCAAGCATCATTTTGTGCGTTTCGCGCCCAATGCCCGACTGCTTATAGCCGCCGAACGCCGCATGCGCCGGGTAAGCATGGTAACAGTTGGTCCAGACACGCCCCGCCTGAATCCCGCGCCCCATCTTGTACGCCAGATTTCCGTTACGGCTCCAGACGCCAGCGCCAAGCCCGTATTGGGTGTCATTGGCGATTTCCAGCGCCTCCTCCATGGTTTTAAAGGTCGTAACAGCCAGCACCGGGCCGAAGATCTCCTCCTGGAAAACCCGCATGTTGTTCTTACCAAACAGAATGGTCGGTTCGAGGTAATAACCCTCTTTTAACTCGCCATCCAGCTGCTTGCGCCGTCCGCCGGTCAGGACATCCGCACCTTCTTTCTTACCAATATCAATGTAATTCAGAATGGTTTCCAGTTGACCATGCGACACCTGCGCGCCCATTTGCGTGACGCTGTCTAACGGGTTGCCGCTGCGGATACTCTCCACCCGGCGAATGGCTCTTTCCATAAAGCGTTCGTAAATGGATTCCTGCACCAGCGCACGGCTCGGGCAGGTACACACCTCGCCCTGGTTAAAGGCAAACAGCGCAAAGCCTTCCAGCGCTTTGTCAAAGAACGCATCTTCTTCATCCATCACGTCCGCGAAGAAGATGTTGGGTGATTTCCCGCCCAGCTCCAGCGTGACGGGGATAATGTTCTGCGTGGCGTACTGCATGATCTGCTGGCCAACTTCCGTTGAGCCGGTAAACGCCACTTTCGCAATACGTTTAGACGTCGCCAGGTACTCGCCGATTTCCCCACCCGCGCCGTTTACCACGTTTACGACACCTGGCGGGAGCAGATCGCCGATGACTTCCATCAGCAGCAGCACGGACAGCGGCGTGAGGCGCGCGGGTTTAAGCACCACGCAGTTACCCGCCGCCAGCGCGGGCGCCATCTTCCAGCTGGCCATCAGCAGCGGGAAGTTCCACGGGATAATTTGCCCTACCACGCCAAGAGGCTCATGGAAATGATACGCCACGGTCTCGCTATCAACCTCGCTGATTCCCCCTTCCTGCGCACGAATACAGGAGGCGAAATAGCGGAAATGGTCAATCGCCAGCGGCACGTCTGCCGCGCTGGTTTCACGGATGGGTTTCCCGTTATCCCAGGTTTCTGCCGTCGCCAACAGCTCGAGGTTTTGCTCCATACGATCGGCAATTTTGAACAGGATCGCCGCCCTGTCCTGCACGGACGTCTGCGCCCATTTATCTTTTACCTTGTGCGCGGCATCCAGTGCCAGATCGATATCCTTCTTGCCGGAAGAGGCCACTTCGCACAGTAATTGTCCGGTGACCGGCGTCAGGTTTTGGTAATACTCGCCGTCCGCCGGGGCGACCCAGTCACCACCGATAAAGTTATCGTATCGGGCTTTTAACTTCAGAGGGTAACCATACTCGCCGGGATAGATTCGCGTTGAAGGGGGGTTATTGGTCATGACCGTCTCCTTGCTGTAGGGGTACTACAAGGGTAGACGGGGCTGGCGAATTATTCGCCAGCCTTTTACTGCTTTACGACAGGTATCACGAATTACATCGCGGCGCGATAAATCGCCATGATCTCGTCATGAGTCGCCTGAATCGGGTTAGTGAAACCACAGGCGTCTTTCAGGGCATTGGTCGCCAGAACGGCAAAATCTTCTTCCTTCACGTTCAGCTCACGCAGACCAGCCGGGATATTCACTTTCTGCGCCAGTTCGCGGATCGCCGCGATGCAGGCTTCCGCCCCTTGCTCTGCGCTCAAGCCAGCCACGTCCACGCCCATTGCCGCAGCGCAATCACGCAGGCGCGCGGCAGCAACCTTGCTGTTGAAAACCTGTACATGCGGCAGCAGCACTGCGTTACATACACCGTGTGGCAGATCGTAGAAGCCGCCCAACTGGTGCGCCATGGCGTGCACATAGCCCAGAGAGGCGTTGTTAAATGCCATACCGGCGAGGAACTGGGCATAAGCCATGGCTTCACGCGCCTGAGCGTTGCTGCCATCTTCAACGGCGACCGGTAGATTCTCTGCAATCATGGTGACCGCTTTCAGCGCGCACGCATCGGTAATCGGGGTTGCAGCAATAGAAACATAGGCTTCGATGGCGTGGGTCAACGCATCCATACCGGTGGCTGCCGTCAGGGACTTCGGCATGCCGACCATCAGCGAGGAGTCATTGACCGACAGCAGCGGCGTAACGTGCTTATCGACAATCGCCATTTTAATGTGGCGTACTTCATCGGTAATGATGCAGAAACGGGTCATTTCAGATGCCGTGCCCGCGGTGGTGTTGATGGCGATCATCGGCAACTGCGGTTTTGCAGAGCGGTCAACGCCTTCGTAATCGGCGATATCACCACCGTTAGCGGCCACCAGCGCGATGCCTTTGGCACAATCGTGCGGAGAACCGCCGCCGAGAGAAATAACGCTATCGCATTGGTTTTCTTTCAGCATTTGCAGGCCAGCCGCAACGTTACTGGTTGTGGGGTTAGGATGCGTACCATCGTAAATTACGCTGAAAATATCACGCTCCTGTAACGCCTTTTGAATCTCACCAGCCATACCTAATTTGGTCAGCATGGCATCCGTGACAATCAGCGTGCGGCGAAAACCATATTCCGCCATGGTATTCATTGCATCTTTTAATGAATCAGCGCCAATCACATTCACAGAAGGAATAAAAAATGTTGAAGAAGCCATTGTACGATCCTTAATTACTCAAAAGAGACAGGCAGCATACGAGTGAAAATCCCAACAAAATATGATCGTGATTGTTATTTTAATAACATTCAAAATAAAAAAGCACATTAGGTTCATAATCTAATGTGCTGATTTCAATCAATATATATTTTGTATTAATTCATTTAATCTCTGAATTAATTGTTTCATTGTTTTTCAGGAAACAGTAATGCATCGCGTAATAAATGATCATTCCCGCGACGACGCGTAAAGCCAATGCGGTCAAAATATTCCAGAATCTGGATAGCCAATTTACGCCCCACGTTAAGCCTGTCGCGAAAATCGGCGGCGCAGGTCGATCCTTTCTCCTGATCCAGCTCGCGGATCATATTGGCGAAGGCCACAATCCGATCGTTACGGTAATAGCGATCTTTCACGATCGCGGTAATGATACCTTGCTGCGCCGCCTGTCTTAACGCCACACGCATCATCTGCTCATCCGTTCCCGTCTGTTTTGCCAGGTCGCGTACCCACCACGGCTCATCGCCAAAAAGCGGTTCTGCTTGTTGCCAGATAGCCTGCTGTTCATCGCTGAAACCCGCCTTATGATCCGGCAAATGTAGCCAACCGTGATGGCTATGGATAGCGCCGCTCTCGCGCATCTTTTCAATCAGCAGCAAGACCAGCGCTTCATCTTCCGTCGGCAACGCCATACGACGCAGGCGTTCGCGCCCAGGTCCTGGCTCATCGCGGTGCTGTTCGTGGTAGGTCGCCAGCGTATCGAGGACTTTCCGCTGCCAGCGCGCGGCAACGGGCGCATTCAACAGGCTGTAGCCCGCCTGAATAAAACCATGTTGCTCAATCAACGGACGCATCCCGTTGCCGTTGAGCTGACGCGCCCAGGCGAAGTCAGGAATATTCACCGCCCCACGCGACAGATGCAGCGCCAGGGCGTCGCCGTCGCTCTGCGCATTTTCGAGCGCCGACAACCACTGCAGATATTCCGGTTTACGCTTCCCGCGGCGCGGCGGGTTGAGCGTGACGATGCGTGCGCCAGCCAGCGTCGTGCGGGCAGAAATATCGCGCAGCACCAGGCGGTCGTTATCGGCGAGCCACAGCGGTGTATCAAACACCAGTTCCGCCAGCGTCCCTTCAAGCAGAGAGATGCGCCCGGTGACATGGCTGGCCGCGTGGTGAATATGCAGCGGTTGCCACTGCATCAGCGGCGCGGCATGTTCTAAAGAGACAATTACGCGGGTAAACGCCTCTGGCGGCGCATCGGAAAGCAGCCAGTCGCCGCGGGTCAGCTCTTCTTTTTGTGCATCACCGGCAATATTCAGCGCAATACGCTGCCCGGCGTGGGCGTGTTCGGTTGGCTGATTTTGCGCATGCAGGCTACGTACGCGCATCGGTTTGTTAACCCCGGTCAGCCACAGCGAGTCCCCGACCTTCACTTCACCGCTGAGCGCCGTACCTGTCACCACCAGCCCTGCGCCTTTGACCGTAAAGGCACGGTCAATCGCCAGGCGGAAGCTGTGATCGCGGGCGTGTTCGCGCGAAGTCAGTTGCAGCAAATGGTCACGCAGTTCTTCAATGCCACGGCCTTCACTGGCGGCAGTCACAAACAGAGCCGCATCGGCAAAACCATAGTTTTCCAGCGCGGTGTGTACCTCTTCACGCACCGTATTGATGCGTTCCTCATCCACGCGATCGGCCTTCGTGAGCGCGACGGTAATCTGCGGATTGCCCGTCAGTTGCAGAATTTGCAAATGCTCACGCGTTTGCGCCATCACGCCGTCATCACAGGCGACAACCAGCAGGGCGTGGTCGATACCGCCTACACCCGCCAACATGTTGGACAAAAACTTTTCGTGTCCGGGAACATCGATAAAGCCCAGCACCCGCCCATCCGGCTGCGGCCAGTAGGCATAGCCGAGATCGATGGTCATGCCGCGCTTTTTTTCCTCCGGCAGACGATCGGCATTCACGCCCGTAATTGCCTGTAATAACGTTGTTTTTCCGTGGTCAACGTGTCCGGCGGTTGCAATAATCATTTCAGCATCATCTCCATAAACCGGGTCTCGTCTTCAAGGCAGCGCAGATCCAGCCACATGCGGCCATCATAAATTCGCCCAATGATCGGCACGGGCAGCGCACGCCAGCGGGCGGCCAGTGCGTCAAGGCGGCTACCGCGCCCGTCGTGCGGGGTAAAGGTCAATGCCGCGCTGGGTAACCTGTCAACGGGTAACGAGCCGCTACCAATTTGCGACAGGCAAGGCATCACATTCAGAGCAAATTCGTCGCCGTAATGCGCAGCGAGCCGTGCCTGTAATTGTTGTGCCTGCGCGTGGATCGCTTCTTGCGAGCGGGTGAGCAGGCGTAACGTCGGCAGCTTCGCCGCCAGCGCTTCCGGGTGCAAATACAGTCGCAGCGTCGCTTCCAGCGCTGCCAGCGTCATTTTGTCTGCCCGTAACGCACGTTTCAGCGGATGGCTCTGCAAGCGGGCGATCATCTCTTTTTTACCGACGATAATTCCGGCCTGCGGCCCGCCCAGCAGCTTATCGCCAGAAAAGCTCACCAGACTGACGCCTGCGGCGATCAGCTGCTGCGGCATCGGCTCCTGCGGCAAACCATAGAGGCTAAGATCGACCAGCGAACCGCTGCCAAGATCCGCCACCACCGGTACATCCAGCTCTTGGCCAATAGCGGCAAGCTCTGCCTCATCCACCGACTTCGTAAAGCCTTCGATGCTGTAATTACTGGTATGCACTTTCATCAGCAGCCCGGTATTTTCATTCACCGCCTGACGGTAATCTTTCGCGTGGGTCCGGTTGGTGGTACCCACTTCGCGCAAAGTACATCCGGCCTGGCACATCACATCCGGAATACGAAACGCGCCGCCAATCTCCACCAGCTCACCGCGCGAAACGACCACCTCTTTACCGTTAGCCGTGGCGGCCAGCATCAGCAGAACCGCTGCCGCATTGTTATTGACGATACAGGCGTCTTCGGCCCCCGTCAGGCGGCAGAGTAAATCCGCCAGGGCCCGATCCCGATGTCCGCGCCCGGCATCATCCAGGCTGTATTCCAGCGTCACCGGCGTGCGCATCGCCTGCACAACTGCATCAATTGCCTCTTCGGCCTGCAACGCTCGGCCCAGGTTGGTATGCAGCACCGTGCCGGTCAGATTAATCACCGGTCGCAGGGCGCTTTGCGATTCACGTTCCAGCCGGACTCTGGCTTCTTGCGCCCAGTCCTCACACCATGCCGGGAGCGCGTGGGTGTCGCGAATGGCTTCTCTGGTCTCGTCGAGCATGTGACGCAGCAGGTCAACTACCCGGGTATGACCGTGAGATTCACGTAAGGCGGAGAAAGCGCTATCGCGCAATAAGCGATCGATGGCAGGAAGCTGGCTGTAGAGTGAACGCATGTCGGTTGTCATGAAAGGGCCTGGCTGTTGGTGGCCCTCCCCACCGCGGAGAGGGATATCAATATAGGAAGGATTGTACCGTGACTTTGCTCAGGCGGACATAATGCGCATCAAGCCTTAAGCCTTTGGCGGTTCCGTACGGGCAAAACTTTCGCGTTGAAAGAGCGTTTCCACCAGTTTGACCAGACGCGGGCGGTCCACACACCAGCCGGGCGCGACCCGACGGAAATTGAGATAGCCGACAGCGCAGGCAATCGCAATAGTGGCCAGGTTAACCGTATCCGTTTTCAGCGTGCCGTCCGCCAGATAGCCTTCCAGCACGTCCAGACTGCGGGTGATCTTCTCCCGCTGGCGTAACAATTCAGTTTCTGATTGCTGTGCGGCGGGGCGAGCCTGTTCGCGCACCGAGACTAAACCGGCATCCATAATGCCGTCAGCCAGCGCTTCCAGCTGGCGTACCTTCAGCGCCGCCAGCGGTTCACGCGGCAACATCGCTGGCGCAATATCCAGCAGCTCGATGTATTCCGCGATGATCGGAGAGTCAAACCAGTACTCGCCCTCATCAGTAACCAACGCGGGCACTTTTCCTAGCGGGTTATAGCGCGCCACGCCGCTATCCGCGTTGTAGGGGAGTTCATTTACAAATTCGAAGGTGATGCCCTTTTCCAGTAACAGAATAGAAATTTTACGCACAAAAGGGCTGGTATAGCTGCCAATGAGTTTCATGCCGGGTCCTTTTTGCCAACAAAAATATCAGTATGGCCCAGAATGCGAAAAATAGGCAGGAACCTTACGTTTAACTGGGATTAAAACATTTTCTGAACCTCCCCTCGGTATCCAGGAGGAGATTAACAGGATAAACATCCTTAAGTTAATCATCTAAAAAATATAAAAACACCAACCAATTTTCACCATAAATATTTATGTAAAACACAAGATTCACTTAAGTAAATATCTACTTTTCTAATCATTTTTATTGATATTCATCAAACAATCCGTCACCAGAGGGGAGTATTCATTTTTATACAGTAACGATTCTTATTGTTTCGGTTGTTACAGTGCCAGAGGCAGGATAAAAATAACACAAGGATGTTAAGGAGTAGGACATGAGCGGAAAACCCGCCTCGCGCCAGGGCGACATGACAAAGGTTGGTGGTCCTATTGTCCAGGGATCGGCAGGCGTTATGATCGGTGCGCCAACCGGCGTGGCATGTTCAGTGTGTCCGGGCGGCATGACCATCGGCGAGCCGGTTAATCCCCTGCTGGGGGCAAAGGTGTTGCCCGGCGAAGTGGACATGTCATTGCCAGGACCGCTGGCCTATGTGGTCAGCCGTTCTTACAGCAGTTACTGTACAAAAACACCCTCCCCAGTGGGTGTGTTCGGCCCCGGCTGGAAAGCACCTGCCGATATCCGCTTACAGATACGCGACAATGGACTAATCCTCAACGACAACGGCGGGCGCAGCATTTATTTTGAACGGTTGCTTCCTGGTGAGGTGGGACATAGCAGAACGGAAGGGCTCTTCCTGGTACGCGGTGGCGCGCCGAAACTGAACTTTCACCGACTGGATAAACTTTGGGCCATCCTGCCGGAAGATATCCGCTGCAATCCGCACATTTACATGGTCGCGAACAGCCCACAGGGGCCATGGTGGTTTCTGGGCTGGCCGGACCGGGTGCCTGATGTGGATGAAACATTACCACCGCCTCCGCCGCCATATCGGGTGCTTACCGGGTTGGTGGACCGGTTCGGGCGTGTGCTGGCGTTTCACCGCGAAGCGGCTGGCGAACTTACCGGCGAAATCACCGCCGTAACCGACGGCGCAGGCAGACGTTTCCGGCTGGTACTGTCCACGCAAGCACAACGGGCGGAAAACGCAGGAAACGTTTCATCTTCCGAGTTTCCGACCACACTCCCCCGCACCGGTTATGGCGCGGATAACGGTATCCGGCTGGCTGAGGTGTGGCTGGTACACGATCCCGAATACCCGGAAGATTTGCCCGCACTACCGCTGGTGCGCTATGCGTATACACCGCGCGGCGAACTGGCTGCCGTATTCGACCGCAGCGGCACACGGGTACGCAGCTTCGCTTACGCCCTGCAGCATCCGGGCCGGATAGTGGCCCACTGTTACGCAGGAAGGCCGGAGAGTCATTATCGTTATAACGAACAGGGATATGTGACGGAGCAGGTTAACTCGCAAGGTTTAAGTTACCGCTTTGCTTACGAAAAGGCGCAGGTCATCATCACCGACAGCCTGGGCCGCCGCGAGGTGCTGCACCTGAAGGGCGAAGGCAGCCTGAAACGGGTGGTAAAACACGAGCGGAAGGACGGCACGGTTACCTTCAATAAATATGATTACCAGGGCAGGCTGGCAGCGCACACGGATGCGGCGGGCCGGGTAACAGAGTACCGCCGCGGCGTGGTGGACGGCCTGGTCACGGCGAGCCTCACTCCGGATGGCAAGGAAACCCGTTTTGGTTATGTTGATCAGCAACTTTCCACCGTTATCTTCCCGGATGGGCTGCGCAGCAGCCGGAAATATGACGACAAGGGATGTTTGACGCAGGAAACGTCGCGCAGTGGCGAAGTCACGCAGTATTTTTATGACGATCCGCATAGTGAACTGCCGACCGCGTTGCTGGATGCGACTGGCAGTAGAAAACAGATAACCTGGAGCCGCTACGACCAGTTACTGACATTTGCGGACTGTTCCGGTTATGAAACCCGCTACGAATACAACCGCTTCGGGCAAACAACTGCCGTTCACTACGAGGAAGGGTTGAGCATTTATCAGCGTTACGACAGCCGCGGCAGGCTGGTCGGTCGCCGGGATGTGCAGGGGCATGCAACAGAATTTGAATATAACGACGCAGGCGATCTGACAGCCGTCATTCATCCTGACGGCTGCCGCAGCGTGACGGGATATGATGCGCGGGGTCGGGTGGTGAGCATGACGGAGGGAGGGCTGACGCGACGGGCTGAATATGACGCAGCCGGACGCATCATTGCCCTGGTCAACGAAAACGGCGCAACTACCACGCGGGAATACGATCCGCTGGACAGACTGGTGCAAGAAACCGGTTTTGACGGCAGGACGACGCGTTATCAGTATGCCCTTACCGGCCTGCTGGCACGCAGTGAGGACGCCGGTCTTGTCACGCAGTGGCAGTATGATGAAGCCGACCGCCTGACACAGCGCATCGTGGGCGGCGAACCGGCGGAACAGTTACAGTATGATAAACACGGCTGGCTGACGAGTATCAGCCACCTGAGCGAAGGCCATCGGGTGACCGTGATTTACCGGCACGACAGCAAAGGCAGGACTATCCGCGAGCAGCAGATGGTGTATAACCCGGAGACGGGGGAACTGCTGTGGGCACATGAGACGAAACAGACTTACAGCGCTCAGGGGCTGGCGAATAGGTTTACGCTGGATAATCTTCCCCCGGTGGAGTGGCTGACGTATGGCAGCGGTTATCTGGCAGGCATGAAGCTGGGAGACACACCGCTGGTGGAGTACACTCGGGACAGGCTACACCGCGAGACGCAGCGCCGCTTCGGCGCGTATGAGCTTGCCAGCACCTGGACATCGGTTGGGCAGTTACAGAGCCATCACCTGAACAGCCTGATGTTTGACCGAGACTACAGTTATGATGAGACCGGGCATCTGGTCCGCATCAGCGGGCCACGGCAGACGCGGGAGTACAGTTACAGCCGGGCCGGGCGACTGACAGGCGTTCATACCACATCCACAAATCTTGACATAACTATCCCTTATGCCACCGACCCGGCGTCGAACCGCCTACCCGATCCGGAACTGTACCCGGACAGCCCCCTTAAAGCGTGGCCAGAAAACCGTATTACGGAAGATGCCTATTATGTATACCGCTATGATGCTTTCGGCAGGCTGATAGAGAAAACAGACCGCATCCCGAAAGAGGTGAACCGGATGTACGACGAGCGGACGCACCGTTACGCATACGATAACCAGCATCGGCTAGTGCACTACATCCGCACGCAGTACGACAAAACGCAGGCAGAAGGACGGTATATCTACGATCCGCTGGGCAGGCGCATCTGCAAACAGGTATGGAAGCGTGAGCGCGAACATCCGGACCACGACCAGATGGCCCTGTCGCGCAGGCCGCATGTGACGTGGTACGGCTGGGAAGGAGACCGGTTAACGACGATTCAGACTGCGAAAACCCGGGTGCAGACGGTGTACCAGCCGGGAAGTTATACGCCATTATTGCGTATCGAAACAGACGTGGCAGAGCTGGAGAAAACACGCCACCGCTCGCTAGCAGAGATTTTACAGCAAGACGGCGGTGAGGACGGCCATAGCGTGGCGTTCCCGCCGGAACTGGTACAGAAACTTAATGTGCTGGAGACAGAAATACGGCGTAACCAGGTGAGTGACAACAACCGGGAGTGGCTGGCAGGCGGTGGTCTGACGGTGGAGCAGATGGCAGCGCAACTGGAAGAGGAATACGTCCCAGAAAGAAAACTGCATTTGTATCACTGCGATCACCGGGGGCTGCCGCTGGCACTGATTGATGCCGATAACAGTGTGGTATGGCGCGCGGAATACGACGAATGGGGGAATCTGCTGAACGAGGATAACCCGCGGAATTTGCAGCAGCTTATCCGGCTGCCGGGACAGCAGTATGATGATGAATCAGAGTTATATTACAACCGGCATCGTTACTATAACCCGGAACAGGGACGGTATATCACGCAGGATCCGATTGGGTTGCGGGGCGGGTGGAATCCTTATACGTATCCGCTAAATCCAGTCACAGGTATGGATCCGCTAGGATTAAAAGTTACTTTTAAGGGTAACGAAGAACAGCAAAAAGCTATGAAAGAGGCATACGAATCTGTAAGAAAGACAAAACATGGTCAGGAAATGATAGAAAAAATGGAATTATCTGATCATGATTATATATTTAGAGGGCCGAGGAAAGGTATGGAGCATACATGCTACGATCCCTCCGAATATACTTTCTATATTGAAAAAGATTCTGACCATGCCGCATGCCAATATCAAGGAAAAGATAAAGCATGCAAACTGACATCTACGCCATTAAGTGTAGTTATAGCCCATGAAATGGGGCATGCAATGGGTGAAAATGACGACGGACCAGGACACATGAATAATGTCAAAAAACATGAGAACCCTGTCCGCAAAGAAATGGGAATCCCACCAAGGATGAAATACTGATGATAAAGATAAGTCCCCCCTGCCTAATGAGATTTTATGTGTTTTTTTTGCACATTCAAAAAATCATTAAAAATACATTGTTTTTGCTTGTCTGTATTTCACCGTTTTTTTGTGATGCAAAAATGTTATTTTACCGCATTCCTTTTCGTATTCAAACCTATATACCAATAACAAGGAATGAAATTAAAAGGCTTGCAGTAAAAGGAGGGATGCAAGAATTGCTGCAACGAAATCATGGGAAAGTATTAGCATTACTAAGTCCGCATAGGAATAAATGTTATCTATTCGATAATGAAAATATTAGAATATATATACATGAAGATAATCACGAATATTTCATAGATAACAAAGGCATGGTGTTATTCAAGAATAAAAAAACCTATAAATGCTCAAAAAATAAAATCAATGAGAATGAAATCGTTATGTTATTGAACGATGGAAATGTAGATACATGGGAGAAAGATAAATAATAATGAGAGGAATCGCATAATTCCTGTAGTGGACCAGAAAAAAACATATTAAAAATAAAAGGATAGTACGATGCAGAAACCAACCGGATATATATCACCAACACTATGATTTGTTGCAAGGAAAGTATACAACCTAAGACCCGATTGGGATGGAATAGTTACTCTTATGTTAACCATGATCCAGTAAGTTGGACTGATCCACAAGGCCTTGCGGCTAATCAGCAATGTACAGCAGAACCCGTTACAGGGCAGTCAGTAGGACGATTTATTTCAGACTCAAAAGGTAACACCATGATGGAACCTATCGGTGGCTCGACAGGCCCATATCCGCCATCAAGGCCTAATAGCCCAGATACGCATACTTTTTATACAAATGGTTCAAATGCGTATAGACTGAATCCTATAGGTCATAAAAATTCTCCAACCCCACATGCCCATGCATACTTACCGGGGGTTGGACAGCATGATACGGGTAGGGACCTTCTTTAAGTGCTTAAGGAGTCGTTGTAAGTTGGAATAGTAAGGAGGCGCATTTAAGCATTAAAAGTTTTATTGGGCTTAGTATTTTTCAGCCGATTTTTCATATGTTCACAATGCGCTCATGTAGAAATGGTTCATTTTCACAATGTTACTGTGCATTATCGATTGAAGGAGAGGTGGATACGGACTTAGCAGATGATATATGTTATGGTAAAATATATTAATTAAAAGGTGACGGCTATGATTGATAGAATTTATTTAGGTGATAGAGCTGTTACGGGATTAGAAATTGACAGTAGAAGCTCATTGATAAGAATAAAGATAAATTTAACATCTAGATTACCAAAAAATAATTCAGAGTGGGGGTTTTATAATAACGAGGATATTGAAAATGGTTTTCTGGTTTTTTCTGGCATATCCTATTTAGAAATTTCACCCTCTGGTATAATTCCTGGTGATTATATAATTGATTATAATTTAACTCAAAATAAAGACTCCGGTCAGTTTATAATAAGAACTATAGGTCAGCCTAATGAAATGTACAAAGGAGACAAAGAAAGTTTATTGATGATTTGTTTTCATGACTCTTGGTTAGAGAATAAAGATAAAGAATTAGTGGGTTAAATGTATTGTAAATATAGGAAACTGCATCTGTACCGCTGCTATCGGCTAGGGCTGACGCTGATACGCACCGACGGCCGAACCGGATGGCGCGCGGAATATGACGAATGGGGGAATCTGCTGAACGAGGATAACCCGCAGAATTTGCAGCAGCTTATCCGGCTGCCGGGACAGCAGTATGATGATGAATCAGAGTTGTATTACAACCGGCATCGTTACTATAACCCGGAACAGGGACGGTATATCACGCAGGATCCGATTGGGATGAAAGGTGGATTAAACTCCTATGCTTACCCATTAAATCCTGTAGAAAGCGTGGATCCTCTAGGATCAGAAACACTTAAGTGCATCAAACCACTGCATTCAATAGGCGGTATAGGCGAAAAGAGTGGCCCTGATATATGGGGAAATCCCCTGTATCACCAATATCTTTGTGTCTCAAATGGAAAGAACGGATATATTTGTGGTGGACAGGATCAAAGAGGTGAATTGTCAAATGATGGAATTTTAGGACCGGGAAAGGCGAGTCAGGATACAAGAGAAGGTGCCGGTCGATGTGATTCCGTAGAATCAAATAACGATTGTATTGAAAATTGTTTAAAAGATAAATTTAAAGGAGAAAGACCTTTTTACTCTGTATTACCTGACTGGATGTTCCCAATAAAATTTGGATTAGTTAAAAATTGTCAAGATTGGTCTAATGACACGTTAAAAACATGCCAAATAAAGTGTTCTGGAAATAATTTAGAGCGGATTATTGATTTTATTTTCACGGGAGTAGCTTAGTGAAGAGCTTTATTTTATCTATAAGATGGATTTGGTTTATTTTATCCATTTTCATATTATACGCATCTTTTTTTCGCCTCTATCAATTGGACTCAAGTTATGATACAAGCGAACTAATCAGTATAATGATGTATGGAATGATATTGATATCACTTCCAATAGGGGTGGCCTTTGCCATCATATTGGCTTTCATTCTATTGATTTTTAACATTATTTTTCCGAGCATCGAAAATAAGTATTTTTTGGCATTCATAATATGGGGATGGTTCTTATTTGGTGGTTATATCCAATGGTTCTTTTTGATAGATAAAATCATCAGTAAAATAACACCATCTTAATGGTATACAAGCAACAATATTTATTTTATAGAAAATTTGGCATCATTTAATTGGCGAAGATGGCCAGGGCATGACTGGCAGGCTGTGGTATGACAGTGAAGCAGATGGCAGCACAACTGGATTGGCCAATAGATAAATTGCCTGCAGGATACACTTGCGCAGAGCCCTATCTGTTTCCGGACTTTAATCAACCCGGAGGGCCAGCAACAGCGGGGATAGACGATCTTGCTGAATTAGTTATTAAAGGAATGCAGAGAACCGCAAAAGGAGTGAGAAAATGAAACGCGTTATATTATGTTTACTGACAGCGCTAATTAATTTTGATGCTTTAGCATCTTGTGAAACACAGCCTGAAAATCAAGTTTGCTTTACCATATTTACCAAAAACAGCATTGCTTCCTCATTTCCGGTTTTAAATGTTAAACCTGTATGGAAATGGTACCGGACTGAAGATATCGGTGAATACTACTGGCAAACAGAACTGGGGACATGTAAAAACGATAAATTTATTCCTAATGGGGCAAGACTCTTAATTGTCCTTGGATCACTGCGCCTTAATGAAAATCCTCCAGCTGAAGGCTCCTTGCAGGATTTACTAGATACAGCTGAAAAAAAGGCATTTTTCGATGATGAGATCGCCAATATCCATGTGAGAAGTCCTATCAGAGGAGCCTTCGTTCAAAAAAGGAGCAGCGACCCGGCGCAGTTGCTGGCAATTTTTGATAATCCATCCATGGTAAAATACTTCAAAACTAAGAATTCGACGTATGCTCGTATGACCGCGCATCTTCCTGAAAAAAATGAATCTTACGAATGTATCACCGAGATTCAATATGGAGTACTTCGTAGTGAAAAAAAGTAAATCCTGACTGAGGAAATGCATCATAGCGGTGCGATTGAAAGAGGCGCAGGAGCCAGAGCGAAGGGTCTGCGTCATTTCGGGCTGCCGCTGGCACTGATTGACGCCGATAACAGTGTGGTATAGCACGAGACCTCCCAAACCACCTAAGCCTGACCCGAGCCAGCTACCTGACATAGCGAAACAATTAACGCCGAATTATCCTATTGACCAGGCCAGCAGTGAGCCCAATATTTTCAAAACATTTTTCACAGCATTCAGCCCGGAGGGCTGCAACGGCAGGCTCTTCGGAAAGTGATGCTTGTGTTGATGCTAAACAATCCGCATTTTTTGGAATCTATGCAGACACTGTCAATGTAGGTGTATCAAAGAATAAGTTTAAAAATAGCAGCTACCTGCCGCAGTTATGAATGCAGGAAAATTAGGTTAACCCACTAATGATCCAAATAAAGGTAATGCATCCAACTGGTCATCCGCAGCAGGACCTTACGCATCACCGACACGTGGGCGAAATGGTCGGAATAGACCGCCACCTGAGCGTAGATACCGTCCGGCAGCGCATCTACATCGGCATTCGGATCCAGTTCAATGGTAGCCATTACGCCATCGGTACCCGGCACCACCGTTAGGGACTGTAATGCCCCCTGCGCCTGATAAGAACCTCCCGGCACAACGGGAAGTATGCTGGTCAGCTTGCCGCTAAACACCTGGCCTGGCAGCGCATTGAATACCACTTCAGCTTCATCGCCCGGTTCAAGGCGCAGCAATGAGTTCTGGCGGAATTGCGCCACAATCTGCCGTTTTTGTTCAGGAATAAACACCATCACCGGACGCAAAGGCAATGCCGCCGCATAGGTCCCTGGGCGTATTAAAATCTGTGTGGCATAACCATTACTGGGCGCCCGTACGATAGTCTGCTCAAGATTGTATTTGGCTTCGGCAAGCTGGGCGCGCAGGGAGGCGACCTGGGATTGCTCACCGTTGACCATACTGTCTAACTGGCTCTGAATCTGCGTCTGTTCCGCAACTGAGCCTTTTACCAGCGCGTCCTGAGCCAGGTAGTTCTGGCGGGCGTTATCGATATCACTTTCGGAGAACGGGTTAACCTTCGCCTGGCTACCCTTCAAATAGCGCTGATAATCCTTATACAGGCGGTCACGCTCAGCAGACACGCGGGTGGTATTAGCGACCGCTTCCGACAGCTGCGCTTTCAAATTGTCGATGTTGTGGGTCGCGGTGACCAGGTCGGCCTGTAGCCGATCAACTCGCGCCTGATAGCGCACAGGATCGAGTTTAAATAACACTTCGCCTTTTTTAATCAGCTGATTATTTTTATCTGTCACCTCACTAACAATTCCCGTGACCTGCGGGGTAACGGGAATTGAAATAACCGCTTTTTGCGCCGTAAAGGTATACGGGTGGTTATAGTTCATTAATAAGATGAGTCCCGCAACAATAAACACCCCGCCTAATGCTGCGGTAGCAAGCGTCCACTGGTTGACCGGAATACGAAATATTTTAAAGATGGCCCAGGCGAATGCCACATAAGTCAGGACAATTAACAAATCCATAATTAAATCTCCGGAAAGGTGGAGTTATCGATCTTTTTTTCCCCATCCAGCTTTTTTTCCAACTGGGCGATACGCGCTGCCAGCACGGCAATCTCAGGGTCAGGTTCCTTTCCGGTCGGCGTGATGTGCGACTGCATTCCCCACCCCTTTTCGGGCTGGTAGAGCGTGGCCCAAATCCACAGGAACGGCCAAATAACATGCAGCGTAAAAAGACTCACCCACCCTGCCGTATGGATGGCGTCGGCGTGAGGATGGTTGCGCTTTTTAGCGATGTTATAGGGAATGTCATGAATGGCGATGATGCCGTAAAACAGCACCAGAAAAACAAAGATCAGCACGCCCAACGCGAAATAATTTAGAAACATACCTGCCTCGAATTCACGCTAATTAGAGTTTTTTTATGCCGGCAGCCGTAGGCATCCTGGCTGATGCTTTGAACATAACTGCAGTTTGGGGTTTTCGCCATACCACAAAAAAAATATTTTTTCTGGTGTTAAATTGCTTTATTTGGCGAAAAAAATGCCAGGCACAGAACCTGCCACAGATCACATTCGATCAAATCCGGATGAAAATACTTTGTGAATCACATCACAAAAATCCAACAAACAGCGGATACAAAAACGTGACCAATATCACGTTAATCCACCATTTTTAGCGTCCCCATACGCTGTGATGTTTTTTTGTACCGCTATTTTGTGATGAAAATCACATCAACTAGCGCCATACACCCTATATTTACGTGACAAACGTCACATAAAGACCCGTCGACTGGACAGTTGAACGATTCAGTGCCAGATTTCGCAGTATCTACAGGGTCCGGCTACCTCCTGCCGCTACATTAACAAACCTCGGGCTTTCAGCCTGCGCGATAGCAAACATAAGAAGGGGTGTTTTTATGTCATCCGATATTAAGATCAAGGTGCAAAGCTTTGGTCGATTCCTCAGCAACATGGTGATGCCAAATATCGGCGCGTTTATCGCGTGGGGTATTATCACCGCATTATTCATTCCGACAGGGTGGTTGCCGAACGAAACGCTGGCGAAGCTGGTCGGCCCGATGATCACCTATCTGCTGCCGCTGCTGATCGGCTATACCGGCGGTAAGCTGGTAGGCGGCGAGCGTGGCGGCGTGGTTGGTGCTATCACCACCATGGGCGTTATCGTCGGTGCAGATATGCCGATGTTCCTTGGCTCCATGATCGCAGGCCCGCTGGGCGGCTACTGCATCAAAAAATTCGATAACTGGGTAGACGGTAAGATCAAATCCGGTTTTGAGATGCTGGTGAATAACTTCTCCGCTGGCATCATCGGTATGATCCTCGCCATTCTGGCTTTCCTCGGCATCGGTCCATTGGTTGAAGGTCTGTCCAAAATTCTGGCGGCTGGCGTTAACTTCATGGTTGTCCATGACATGCTGCCGCTGGCGTCTATCTTCGTTGAACCAGCGAAAATCCTGTTCCTCAACAACGCCATCAACCACGGTATTTTCTCACCGCTGGGTATTCAGCAGTCCCATGAGATGGGCAAATCCATCTTCTTCCTGATTGAAGCAAACCCGGGTCCGGGTATGGGCGTCCTGCTGGCGTACATGTTCTTTGGACGCGGCAGCGCTAAGCAGTCTGCGGGCGGCGCGGCTATCATCCACTTCCTGGGCGGTATCCACGAAATTTACTTCCCGTACGTGCTGATGAACCCACGTCTGATCCTGGCCGTTATCCTCGGCGGTATGACCGGCGTATTCACCCTGACTATCCTGAACGGCGGTCTGGTTTCTCCGGCTTCTCCTGGCTCGATCCTGGCCGTACTGGCGATGACGCCAAAAGGCGCTTACTTCGCGAACATCGCAGCTATCTGTGCCGCAATGGCGGTCTCCTTTGTGGTCTCAGCCATTCTGCTGAAAACCAGCAAAGTGAAAGAAGAAGACGACATTGATGCAGCGACCCGTCGTATGCAGGACATGAAAGCGGAATCCAAAGGCGCATCTCCGCTGGCGGCTGGCGACGTGACCAACGACCTGAGCCATGTTCGCAAAATCATCGTAGCTTGCGATGCCGGTATGGGCTCCAGCGCCATGGGCGCAGGCGTGCTGCGTAAGAAAGTACAGGATGCCGGTCTGTCGCAGATTTCCGTCACCAACAGCGCGATTAACAATCTGCCGCCGGATGTGGATCTGGTCATCACCCACCGTGACCTGACCGAACGCGCGATGCGCCAGGTGCCGCAGGCACAGCACATTTCGTTGACCAACTTCCTCGACAGCGGTCTGTATACCAGCCTGACCGAACGTCTGGTTGCTGCACAGCGTCACAACGTGAACGAAGAAAAAGTCCGCGATCGCCTGAAAGACAGCTTTGATGAGGGTGATAACAACCTGTTCAAACTGGGTGCGGAAAATATCTTCCTTGGCCGGAAAGCCACTAACAAAGAAGAAGCGATTCGCTTTGCCGGTGAGCAACTGGTGAAAGGCGGTTACGTTGAACCGGAATACGTTGAAGCGATGCTGGACCGCGAAAAACTGACTCCGACTTACCTCGGTGAGTCTATCGCAGTACCGCACGGTACGGTAGAAGCCAAAGACCGCGTGCTGAAGACCGGCGTGGTGTTCTGCCAGTACCCGGAAGGCGTACGCTTCGGCGAGGAAGAAGACGATATTGCCCGTCTGGTGATTGGTATCGCCGCACGTAACAATGAGCACATCCAGGTCATCACCAGCCTGACCAACGCGCTGGATGATGAATCCGTGATCGAACGTCTGGCGCATACCACCAGCGTGGATGAAGTTCTGGAGCTGCTGGCGGGTCGTAAGTAAGCGTTATTGCCCGGTGGCGCTCACGCTTACCGGGCCTACAAAATCCTCTCCCTTGTGGAGAGGGTTAGGTTGAGGGGAAATCTATGCAGCCCCTCACCCCAGCCCTCTTGGGTAAAATCATTAATGAAGGTTAATACTATGAAAGCATTACATTTTGGCGCAGGTAATATCGGTCGTGGCTTTATCGGCAAACTGCTGGCAGACGCGGGGATACAGCTGACGTTCGCGGATGTAAACCAGGTCGTACTCGATGCCCTGAATGCCCGTCATAGCTATCAGGTTCATGTGGTGGGTGAAAATGAGCAGGTTGATACGGTTTCCGGCGTCAACGCCGTAAGCAGCATCGGTGATGATGTCGTTGATCTGATTGCCCATGTAGATTTAGTCACTACCGCCGTCGGCCCGGTCGTGCTTGAGCGTATCGCTCCGGCCATCGCCAAAGGACTGGTTAAACGCAAAGCGCAGGGCATCTCTACCCCGCTGAATATCATCGCCTGTGAAAACATGGTGCGCGGAACCACGCAGCTGAAAGGCCACGTCATGAACGCGCTGGCAGATGAAGACAAAGCCTGGGTTGAAGAACATGTTGGCTTTGTCGATTCCGCCGTGGATCGCATCGTGCCACCATCCGCTTCTGCGACCAACGATCCGCTGGAAGTTACCGTAGAAACCTTCAGTGAGTGGATTGTCGACAAAACGCAGTTCAAAGGCGAGCTGCCAAACATCCCGGGAATGGAATTAACTGATAACCTGATGGCATTTGTCGAACGTAAACTCTTCACGCTGAACACCGGGCATGCTATAACCGCGTACCTCGGAAAATTGACCGGTCATCAGACCATCCGCGATGCGATTCTCGACGAGAAAATCCGCGCAGTGGTCAAAGGTGCGATGGAAGAGAGCGGTGCGGTACTGATCAAACGCTATGGCTTTGATGCAGCAAAACATGCGGCATACATTCAGAAAATCCTCGGTCGCTTTGAAAACCCGTATCTGAAAGATGATGTTGAGCGCGTGGGACGTCAGCCGCTGCGTAAACTGAGCGCGGGCGACCGTCTGATTAAACCGCTGCTGGGCACGCTGGAATATGGCTTGCCGCATGCGAATCTGGTCACCGGTATTGCGGCAGCGATGCACTATCGCAGTGAAGAAGATCCGCAGGCGCAGGAACTGGCCGCGCTGATTGACGAAAAAGGTCCACAGGCCGCGCTGGCGCAGGTATCCGGTCTGGATGCCAACAGTGATGTGGTGGCGGAGGCGGTTAACGCATATAACGCAACCAAATGATAGAGAATGTGGCGCAGGTCAGCCTGCGCCCCAATGACAGATTGTCAGATATGCAGGCAATAATGGAACAAACGCAGGCCTTTGAAAATCGTGTGCTTGAGCGTCTGAATGCTGGCAAAACCGTACGCAGCTTCCTCATCACCGCCGTAGAACTGCTCACCGAGGCGGTGAATATCCTTGTGCTTCAGGTATTTCGCAAAGATGACTATGCGGTGAAATATGCCGTAGAACCGTTGCTCGACGGCGACGGTCCATTGGGCGATCTTTCGGTTCGTTTGAAGCTAATCTATGGTCTGGGCGTACTCAGTCGCCCGGAGTATGAAGATGCGGAGCTTCTGATGGCGCTGCGGGAAGAGTTGAATCACGACGGCAATGAATACGCGTTCACCGACGACGAAATTCTGGGTCCGTTTGGCGAACTTCACTGCGTGACGGCACTCCCGCCGCCGCCACAGTTTGATACCTCAGACTCAGGTTTGCACGCGATGCAGATCCAGCGCTACCAGCAGATGGTACGCTCCACGATGGTACTTTCCCTGACCGAGCTGATTTCTAAAATCAGCTTAAAAAAAGCCTTTCAAAAATAAGGCCCTGCAGGCTTACTTCTCTTCCTGCCGCGGTCGATAAAGCTGCCGATAGTACGCCAGACGTTGCAGATACAGCTGCGCATTCTCCTGTGGTATTTCAGAAGGGACAACGTTGCGCGGCGGTGTTTTATTCAGATATTCGCGAAAGGCCTGGCTTGAAGCCATAAAATCGACCGTCTTATCAATAAGGACCGAAACGTTATCACCTATTTTCGCCATAATCTTCCCTCCTCCATGCATTCACCGCGCTCAGCCTGCGCGGTTGATCGTTTAAGTTTAGGATCGGTTGGGCGATTATATTGAGGAAAACGTGCTTCGCAGTGCCCCTTCCGATAAAAACCGCCATGGCCGATCTTATTACTTAAAATTCCCTATGAATCAAAGCACTAGTATTATCATTAGCTGAATAATACTTGCGACATTTGATTATTTATCTTCGATTTGTTGTGAACAATCCCGCTCTGCGCGCATACTATAAGATATTCATCCTATTTTTATCAGAAGCTCTCCTATGAAAGAAGTCGAAAAAAACGAAATTAAACGCCTGAGCGATCGTCTGGACGCTATCCGACACCAGCAGGCTGACCTGTCGCTGGTTGAAGCCGCCGACAAATATGCCGAGCTGGAAAAAGAGAAAGAAACCCTCGAAGCCGAGATCGCGCGCCTGCGTGCAGTTCACGGTCAAAAGCTAAGCAAAGAAGCGCAAAAGCTGGCGAAACTCCCCTTTCACCGCGCCATTACCAAAAAAGAACAGGCTGATATGGGCAAGCTGAAGAAAAGCGTGCGGGGCCTGATCGTCGTTCACCCGATGACCGAGCTGGGTCGTGAAATGGGCCTGAAAGAGATGACGGGCTTCGCAAAGAGCGAGTTCTGATGGCTCATCCATGCATCCGCCGTAAGGCGGGTGCATTTTAGCGTCGGGCTATAATCCGAATTTTTTGGCAAAAACATTCACATAATTTATATACAATTTCAATTTTATCCTTTTTTCAGGGAAGTAAATTCAGCGCCCCTCTATTTTCATTCATACAATGAATTTTCTCGGCATCCTTTTTTGATGCCCGGCAGAATATAATTGACCAGCAAAATTAAATAATTTTATCATTCACCCAATAATGCCTCCATATATAAATATTATGATTATATTTTTATCAGGCATTGTTATGCACAATTACTAATGAACTCAGGCATTCTCCCTCTCTATAAAGACGGTGAATATGTTTATTATTCTCATAGCTCATCGACCTGTTAGCAAAGATGGCTGATTTATTAGTTAATTACTTAACGGCTTACATCATATAAATAAGGATATTTTATATGTATACAAATGGAAAATGTATCCCACCACTCATTCTGGGATTTACATTCTTGCTGTCAGGTTGTGATTACCTTGCAGATAAACACCTTATCGAAGAACTGAAGAAACAACAAAAAGAACAACAAGAAAAAATAAACGCATTAGAAAAACAACAAGTTGCCATTGTAGGCGCCACCCAGAAGGTCGCCAATGTCATTGCCCGCATCGAACGTAAACAACGGTTATTCGAATATACCGAATTAGACCCGTCACAGACCCGCTATTTTATTATTAACAATGGCAATATCGGATTAGCCGGACGCATTCTATCCATTGAACCAATAGCTGATGGAAGTGTTATTCATCTTGATTTGGTTAATCTGGTTAGCGTTCCGGTATCAAATATCGGCTTCCATATGACATGGGGAGGAAAAAAGCCAGCAGATGCCAAAGATCTTCCCCGATGGCAGCAGCTTCTGTTCAGTACACAGATGGACTCTACTCTGCAGCTATTACCCGGGAAATGGACAAATGTTGATTTGACGTTGAAAGGGGTATCGCCCAATAACCTCAAATACCTCAGGGTGGGCATGAATATGAAAGATATCCTCTTTGAGGATCCGCGCCCGACAAAAGAAAAGAAAAAAGAAACGAAAAAATAACAGACATCGTTAATACAAATATTTTTGAATAAGGAAAGTATTTATTTATGAATAGGATATTTAAAGTCATCTGGAACGCCGCCACGGGAACCTGTACCGTCACCAGCGAAACCGCGAAAAGCCGTGCCAAAAAAAGCGGTCGCAAAAAGCTGATTGCTTCGGCGCTGATTGGGGTCAGCGGTCTGCTGGCGTCTACCGGGGCGTTAGCCAATGCCGGAAATGATACCGGCACGGGCGTGACGCCTGACGGCACCAAAGCTGGGACAGGATGGATTGCCATTGGCACAGGCGCCGTCGCGAATACCTTTACCGACGCATCCGGGGCCAGTTCCGCCATGGGTTATGGGGCTTCGGCCATGGGGAGGTGGAGTACCGCGATCGGCTCATACAGTGATTCGTCAGGTGATTCCTCCCTGGCCCTGGGCGTAAAAGCAGCCTCCGCCGGAGACCGCGCCATTGCCATGGGCGCTTCGTCTTCCGCGAGTGGGTATTATTCTATGGCAATGGGGGTACGCGCCAATGCCAGCGGGAAGACCTCTGTAGCGCTGGGTAACAATGCGGCCGCAAGCGGGGACGACAGCGCTGCGCTCGGTAACGGCGCAAAAGCAACAGGCACCAATTCTGTCGCCATTGGCGCAGGATCAACCGCGCAAGAAGATAATTCGGTCTCTGTCGGTAACAGCACCACACAACGTAAAATTACCTATGTTGCCAATGGCGCGATTAATGCCAGCAGCTCCGATGCCGTAACCGGCGCGCAGATTTATGCCGTAAGCGCCTCTATTGCCAATCGACTGGGTGGGGGATCAACGGTAAATTCGGCCGATGGGACCATTAATGCGCCGACTTACACCGTTGGGACAGGCACCTACAACAACGTGGGCAGTGCGTTAAGCGCGATAGATTCTTCCATCACAGATATTAGCTCGTCCGTGACAGAATTAACCGGGGATGCGCTGCAGTGGAGCGACGCCGACGGTGCTTTCAGCGCTGGCCATGGCCTTGATGACACCAATAAAATTACCCATCTCGCAGAAGGCACGCTGACCGCAGACAGTACTGATGCCGTTAATGGCTCACAGCTGTATGAAACCAATCAGAACGTGACGCAGAACACCACCGATATTGCGACTAACACGACCAATATCGCGACCAATACCACTAATATCGCAACTAACACGACTGACATCGCGACCAATACCACTAATATCGCAGCTAACACCACCGACATCGCGACCAATACCACCAATATCGCGACTAACACAACGGATATTGCCGATCTAAGTTCCTCGGTTTCCAACATCAGCACCACCGTTACCGGTCTTACCGATGATGCCCTGCTATGGGATTCCGCCGCAGGTGCGTTTAGCGCCGTTCATGGGGCCAACACCGCCAGTAAGATCACTAACGTAGCAGCCGGAACGCTGTCTGCTGACAGCTCCGATGCCGTGAACGGTTCGCAGCTGTATGAAACCAATCAGAACGTGACGCAGAACACCACCGATATTGCGACTAACACGACCAATATCGCGACCAACACCACCAATATTGCCGATCTGAGCACCTCGATTTCCGACATCAGCACTACCATTACCGGTCTGACCGATGATGCTCTGATGTGGGACACCAGCGCTGATGCGTATAGCGCCAGCCACGGTACCAACGCCACCAGCAAGATCGCCAACGTGGCGGCCGGAACACTGTCTGCTGACAGCACCGATGCCGTTAACGGCTCACAGCTGTATGAAACTAACCAAAACGTGGAGCAAAATACCGTCAATATTGCGACCAACACCACCAATATTGCCGATCTGAGCACCTCGATTTCCGACATCAGCACCACCATTACCGGTCTGAGCGACGATGCCCTGCTGTGGGACACCAGCGCTGATGCGTATAGCGCCAGCCACGGTACCAACGCGACCAGCAAGATCACCAACGTGGCGGCTGGCGCGCTGTCTGCCGACAGTACCGATGCCGTTAACGGTTCTCAGCTGTACGAAACCAATCAGAATGTGGCGCAGAACACGACGGATATTGCGGAAATCAACGCCTCAATCACCAATCTTGGCAGCGACGCGTTGAAATGGGATGAAACGACAGGAACGTTCAGCGCCAGCCACGGAAGTAGCGCCACGAATAAAATCACCAATGTCGCCGCCGGGGCGTTGTCTGCCGACAGCACAGATGCGGTGAATGGCGCTCAGCTATATGAAACGAATACGTTAATTGCCCAAAACAGCGACATCATTAGCAACCTGGCCGGCGATACCAGCGAGACGTATATTACTGAAAACGGAGCGGGGGTGAGGTATGTCCGTACTAATGATACCGGACTGACCGAAGATGACGCGCATGCTTCAGGCGTGGGCGCCACCGCGATCGGCTACAACGCTGCGGCATCAGGCGCTGGCAGCCTGGCTTTGGGACAAAACAGCAGCAGCAGCGTGGATACCGCCATTGCTCTGGGTAGCGGTTCCACCTCAAACCGCGCAATCTCCGCGGGTACACAGACGACGAGCGTGACCAGCGAAGGTGTTGTCATCGGTTACGACACCACAGACAGAACGCTACTGGGAGCATTGTCACTCGGTACCGATGGCGAAAGTTATCGTCAAATCACCAACGTTGCGGATGGTTCTGAAGCCCAGGATGCCGTCACCGTGCGACAGCTTCAAAACGCGATTTCTGCCGTATCGACTACGCCAACGAAATACTTCCACGTCAATTCTGATGAAGAAGACGCGCTGGCGGTTGGCCTGAACTCAATTGCAGTCGGCGCGACAACGGTCGTTAATGGCGACAGAGGAGTGGGCATCGGTTATGGCGCTAGCGTTTCACAAACGGCCAGCAACGGCATTGCCGTAGGAACAAATGCTCAGGCAAACCATGCTGATAGCGTCGCGCTCGGTAGTGATTCGCAAACCACTGTTGGCGCTCAAAGTAGCTATACCGCTTATAATATGGACACTCAGCAAAGCTCAATTGGCGAGGTTTCTGTAGGAAGCGCCTCCGGTCAGCGGCAGATCACCAACGTGGCTGCGGGTACGCAGGATACGGATGCCGTTAACGTTGCTCAATTGAAAGTCACCGACAGCCGCGTAGCCGCCAATACCGAAAGTATCACTAACCTGAATACTCAGGTGAGCAACCTTGATACCCGGGTAACAAACATTGAAAGTTCGGTTGGTGATATTGTGACCACGGGGAACACCAAATACTTCAAGACCAGTTCAACAGGTGCAGATGCGAACGCTCAGGGCACAGACAGCGTCGCGATTGGTTCTGGCTCTATCTCTTCGGCTGAAAACAGCGTGGCATTAGGCACGAATTCAGTCGCAGATGAAGCGGATACCGTCTCTGTCGGTTCCTCCACCCAACAACGCCGTATTACCAACGTTGCCGCAGGGGTAAACAATACTGACGCGGTTAACGTGGCGCAGTTGAAAGCCTCAGAAGCGGGCTCCGTTCGCTATGAAACCAATGCGGATGGCTCGGTTAACTATAGCGTGCTCAACCTGGGAGACAGTAGCGGCGGCACCACACGGATCAGCAATGTTTCTGCGGCGGTGAATGATACGGATGCGGTTAACTATGCGCAATTGAAACGCAGCGTAGAAGAAGCCAACACCTACACCGACCAGAAGATGGGTGAAATGAACAGTAAAATCAAGGGAGTAGAGGATAAAATGAGCGGCGGTATCGCCTCTGCAATGGCCATGGCCGGTCTGCCGCAAGCCTACGCTCCGGGCGCCAACATGACCTCGATTGCTGGCGGTACATTTAATGGTGAAAGTGCCGTCGCAATTGGTGTCTCCATGGTGAGTGAAAGCGGAGGCTGGGTGTATAAATTACAAGGAACCAGCAATAGCCAAGGTGATTACTCTGCGGCTATTGGCGCGGGCTTCCAGTGGTAGTGAATTAGCAACGATTCTCTTCGTCCAGGGCAATGGTATTGTACTGTTGCCCTTTTACTTTCTGTTGTTGTCCTGTCCTTGTAATTGGCCCTACCAATTCCAGCAAGATCCGAATACCCTCTCACATTTCGTTAAAATTAGCCTACAATACCGTTGCCAATAAATAACATTTGATTAACCATTCATTGTCATTACCCCTACACCACAATATTGGCAGGGCCACTTTTACACATAATGTGACGAAGAGATGAGCAAAGACTCATTCCATTATGTTGGCGGCCCCGAGGAGACCTGCAATGAACCTCTGGCAACAGAACTATGACCCGGCTGGTAACATCTGGCTTTCCAGCCTGATAGCATCGCTCCCTATTCTTTTCTTCTTCTTTGCCCTGATTAAGCTCAAGCTGAAAGGCTATGTTGCGGCGTCATGGACCGTGGTGATTGCTCTGGCAGTCGCCCTGCTGTTCTACAAAATGCCGGTCGATCATGCCCTGGCCTCCGTGGTGTACGGCTTCTTCTATGGTCTGTGGCCGATTGCCTGGATAATCATCGCCGCGGTGTTCGTCTATAAAATCTCGGTGAAAACCGGGCAGTTCGACATTATCCGTTCATCAATACTCTCCATTACCCCAGACCAGCGTCTGCAAATGCTGATTGTCGGTTTCTCCTTTGGGGCATTCCTCGAAGGGGCGGCGGGCTTTGGCGCTCCGGTGGCGATTACCGCCGCGCTGCTGGTTGGTCTTGGCTTTAACCCGCTGTATGCGGCGGGGTTGTGCCTGATTGTGAACACCGCGCCGGTAGCCTTTGGCGCAATGGGCATTCCGATTCTGGTTGCCGGTCAGGTTACCGGGCTGGACAGCTTTGAGATTGGTCAGATGGTTGGCCGTCAGCTGCCGTTCCTGACCATTATCGTGCTGTTCTGGATCATGGCGATTATGGACGGCTGGCGCGGCGTGAAGGAAACCTGGCCTGCGGTGATGGTTGCTGGCGGCTCGTTTGCTATCGCCCAGTACCTCAGCTCGAACTTTATCGGGCCGGAACTGCCGGACATCATCTCTTCGCTGGTTTCCCTTGTGTGTCTGACGCTGTTCCTGAAACGCTGGCAGCCGGTGCGTATCTTCCGCTTTGGCGACATGGGCGCTTCACAGGTCGATCAGACGCTGGCTCGTACCCACTATACGCCTGGACAGGTGGTTCGCGCCTGGTCCCCGTTCCTGTTCCTGACCGCCACCGTCACGCTGTGGAGCGTACCGCCGTTTAAAGCGCTGTTTGCGCCGGGCGGGGCAATGTATCACTGGGTAGTGAATATTCCGGTTCCGTTCCTCGACAAGCTGGTTGCCCGTATGCCGCCGGTGGTGCATGAGGCCACAGCCTATGCGGCGGTGTATAAATTTGACTGGTTCTCCGCGACCGGCACCGCCATTCTGTTTGCCGCCCTGCTGTCTATCGTCTGGCTGAAGATGAAGCCGTCCGCTGCGCTGCAGACCTTTGGCAACACGCTGAAAGATCTGGCGCTGCCGATCTACTCCATCGGGATGGTACTGGCATTCGCATTTATCTCTAACTACTCCGGGCTGTCTTCAACGCTGGCGTTAGCCCTGGCCCACACCGGCAGCGCGTTTACTTTCTTCTCGCCGTTCCTTGGCTGGCTGGGGGTATTCCTGACAGGTTCCGACACCTCATCAAACGCCCTGTTCGCGGCGCTGCAGGCCACGGCCGCTCAGCAAATCGGCGTTTCGGATGTGTTAATGGTGGCGGCAAACACCACCGGCGGCGTGACCGGCAAGATGATCTCTCCGCAGTCTATCGCCATCGCCTGTGCGGCAGTGGGATTAGTGGGGAAAGAGTCCGATCTGTTCCGCTTTACCGTGAAACATAGCCTGATTTTCACCTGCATGGTGGGAGTGATTACCACCCTGCAGGCCTATGTCTTAACCTGGATGATTCCATGATTGTGATGCCCAGACGCCTGTCAGACGAAGTCGCATCTCGTGTGCGGGCGCTGATTGAAGAGCAACAGCTGGAGGCGGGCATGAAGTTGCCCGCTGAGCGCCAACTGGCCGTACAGCTCGGCGTCTCGCGTAACTCCTTGCGCGAGGCGCTGGCAAAACTGGTCAGCGAAGGGGTGTTGATCAGCCGTCGCGGCGGCGGGACGTTTGTTCGCTGGCAGCATGAGGCCTGGTCCGAGCAAAACATCGTTCAGCCGCTGAAATCCTTGATGGCGGACGATCCTGATTACAGCTTCGATATTCTGGAAGCCCGCCACGCCATTGAAGCCAGTACCGCCTGGCACGCAGCCATGCGGGCCACCAGCGCCGACAAAGAGAAAATCAGGCTCTGTTTCGAGGCCACGCAAAGCGAAGATCCGGATCTCGCCTCGCAGGCTGACGTGCGCTTTCATCTCGCGATCGCCGAGGCCTCACACAACGTGGTGCTGTTACAGACCATGCGCGGCTTCTTCGACGTATTGCAGTCTTCGGTGAAACAGAGCCGTCAACGCATGTACCTTGTGCCGCCCGTATTTTCACAGCTGACGGAACAACATCAGGCCGTGCTGGACGCCATTGTCGCCGGAGATGCCGATGGGGCGCGTAAGGCCATGATGGCGCACCTCAGCTTTGTCCACACCACGATTAAACAATTTGATGAAGATCAGGCCCGCCAGGCGCGTATCACCCGCCTGCCCGGTGACCCTGGTGAGAATAGCAGAGAGAACAACACATGATTATTTCAGCAGCCAGCGACTATCGCGCCGCAGCCCAACGCATTCTGCCCCCTTTCTTGTTCCACTACATTGACGGCGGCGCATATGCTGAGCGCACCCTGCGCCGCAACGTGGAAGACCTGTCGGAAGTGGCGCTCCGCCAGCGTGTGCTGAAGAATATGTCCGATCTGAGCCTCGAGACAAAGCTGTTCAACGAAACGCTCTCCATGCCGGTGGCCCTCGCGCCTGTCGGCCTGTGCGGTATGTATGCGCGCCGGGGAGAAGTGCAGGCCGCCGCCGCCGCTGACGCCAAAGGCATTCCGTTTACGCTTTCCACGGTTTCCGTATGTCCAATTGAAGAAGTCGCGCCGACCATCAAGCGTCCGATGTGGTTCCAGTTATATGTTCTGCGCGATCGTGGCTTTATGCGCAACGCGCTGGAACGCGCCAAAGTCGCGGGCTGCTCCACGCTGGTCTTTACCGTCGATATGCCTACGCCTGGCGCACGCTACCGTGACGCGCATTCCGGCATGAGCGGTCCTAACGCCGCGCTGCGTCGCTACTGGCAAGCGGTCACCCATCCGCAGTGGGCATGGGATGTAGGCCTGCATGGTCGCCCACATGATTTAGGCAATATTTCGACCTATCTTGGCAAACCCACCGGCCTTGAGGATTACATTGGCTGGCTGGCGAATAACTTCGATCCGTCCATCTCCTGGAAAGACCTCGAGTGGATCCGCGAATTCTGGGATGGTCCGATGGTGATCAAAGGGATCCTCGATCCGGAAGATGCCCGTGATGCCGTCCGATTTGGCGCAGATGGCATTGTCGTTTCTAACCACGGCGGCCGCCAGTTAGATGGCGTGCTGTCTTCTGCTCGCGCGCTGCCCGCCATTGCCGATGCGGTGAAAGGCGATATCACCATTCTGGCAGACAGCGGGATCCGTAACGGTCTGGACGTGGTGCGTATGATTGCGTTAGGTGCGGATAGCGTCCTGCTGGGCCGCGCCTACCTGTACGCGCTGGCAACACACGGCCAGGCTGGCGTGGCGAATCTGCTGAACCTGATCGAGAAAGAGATGAAGGTGGCAATGACCCTGACCGGCGCAAAATCGATTAGCGAAATCAGCCGTGATTCGCTGGTACAAGAGCTGGGTAAAAGCCTGCCTGCTGCATTGGCTCCTCTGGCTCAGGGCAGCGCAGGTGGCCGCTGCCGCGACGATTTACAAGCTGCAACGCTATAAACCGCAAGCGTTGACCGTCGCATAGTACCCGCTCTTTCTGCTATTCTGCCCCCGTTATTAAGGGGGCAGTATGCTTAACATCGTTTTATTCGAACCAGAAATCCCGCCAAATACCGGCAATATTATCCGTCTTTGCGCCAATACCGGCTTTCGTCTGCATATTATTGAGCCAATGGGCTTTACCTGGGACGACAAGCGCCTGCGTCGTGCAGGGCTGGATTACCATGAATTTACCGCCGTGCTGCGCCACCCTGATTACGCCGCCTTCGTCGCCGCAGAACATCCGCAGCGTCTGTTCGCCCTGACCACCAAAGGGACGCCAGCGCACAGCGCGGTAAGCTATCAGGATGGGGATTATCTGATGTTTGGCCCAGAAACGCGCGGTCTGCCAGCCAGTATCCTCGACGTTTTGCCAGCCGAACAAAAAATTCGTATTCCGATGATGCCGGACAGTCGCAGCATGAACCTGTCGAATGCGGTGTCGGTGGTGGTGTATGAGGCCTGGCGCCAGCTGGGATATCCTGGCGCGGTATTGCGTAGTTGATTTGTGCCGGATGGCGGCTGACGCCTTATCCGACCTACGAAAGAATTTACCGTTATTTTTCGAGCGTTATCGGCGCAGTCAGGTTGGACACGGACGTAAGATAGCTCGAAATCAAATACCGTCGCCGTACTCGAACGTATGATGTATCCCATTGAAATGCTGATCCATATCCATGGACGGCTTATCGCTGTCAGGTTTGCCGACGATGCGCGCCGGAACGCCTGCGGCGGTGGTGTGTGGCGGGACGGGCTGTAAAACGACGGAACCCGCGCCAATCTTCGCGCCGCGTCCGACTTCAATGTTGCCGAGAATTTTCGCCCCCGCGCCAATCATCACCCCTTCACGAATTTTTGGATGACGATCGCCGCCCGCTTTACCGGTCCCGCCCAGCGTGACGGATTGCAAAATAGAGACATCGTTTTCAATCACAGCGGTTTCACCGACCACAATACCGGTGGCGTGATCGAGCATGATCCCACGACCAATTTTTGCCGCCGGGTGAATATCAACCTGGAAGGTAACAGAGACCTGATTTTGCAGGAAAATCGCCAGCGCCTGACGCCCCTGATGCCACAGCCAGTGGCCGATACGGTATGCCTGAAGCGCATGAAAGCCCTTCAGATACAGAAGTGGGGTGGAATATTTATCGACAGCCGGGTCACGTGTGCGTACCGCCTGGATATCACAGGCCGCTGAAGCAATCATTTCAGGATCGGCCGCGTAGGCCTCTTCCACAACTTCGCGAATCGCAATGGCAGGCATGATCGGGGAAGCAAGCTTGTTCGCCAGCATATAGCTCAGCGCGCTACCGAGATTTTCATGCTTGAGCAGCGTTGCGTGGTAAAAACTGGCCAGCATGGGCTCACATTCCGCCAGCGCCCGGGCTTCCGCTTTAATGTTTTTCCAGACGATATCCAGTTCTTCACACGGCATTGCATACTCCAGAAGGTAGCAAAACGACCGACCCGTTCTTCGCGGGTCGGGTCGTTATTATTCAACAGTTCCTTACAGCTAGTGGCGACTCAGCTCGTCCTTGCGCGCACGGCCTAATAACGTTAATGCTGCCTCGCGCGCGTTTTTTCCGCAATACAATACTTGATAAATTTCCTCGGTTATTGGCATCTCAACACCAAAACGGTGCGCCAATTCACGAACTTCTTTCGTATTGCGGTAGCCTTCCACCACCTGACCAATCTTGTCCTGCGCTCCCTGCACGTCCATCCCCTGGCCGAGCATCATGCCAAATCGACGGTTGCGCGACTGGTTGTCGGTACAGGTCAGCACCAAATCGCCTAAACCCGCCATTCCCATAAAGGTGGCAGGATCGGCGCCCAGCGCCGCGCCAAGACGTGACATTTCGGTAAGTCCACGGGTGATCAATGCGGTGCGCGCGTTCGCGCCGAAACCGATGCCGTCAGACATTCCCGCGCCAATCGCAATCACGTTTTTCACCGCGCCGCCAAGCTGCACGCCAATGAAATCCGGGTTGCTGTAAACGCGGAAGCTTTTACCGCAGTGCAGCAACTGCTGGAGATCGTCAGCAAAGGCGTCGTCCGTAGAGGCCAGAGAAATCGCCGTCGGCATGCCTGCCGCCAGCTCTTTGGCGAACGTTGGACCAGAGATGACCGCCAGCGGAATAGAATCCCCCAGCGCTTCACGCGCCACATCCTGCAGCAGGCGTCCCGTTTCCGCTTCCAGACCTTTTGTCGCCCAAACCAGCCGCGCGTCAGGACGCATCAGCGGTTTGATGTTACGCAGCACTTCGCCAAAGACATGGCTCGGCACCACCACCAGAATATTACGGCTGGCGGCCAGCGCAGCGGCTAAGTCACTTTCCAGGCGCAACGTGTCGGGAAAAGGCACATCAGGGAGGAACGCAACGTTGCAGCGATCGTGCTCAAGCGTCGCGATATGTTTCGGGTCATGGCCCCACAGGACAACCTGATGGCCATTTCTTGCCAGAGTGATGGCAAGAGCGGTGCCGTACGAGCCGGCACCAATCACAGTCATTGAAGCATTACTTTGGTTCATCAGGCATCCTGATGTTCTTCAGTACCTTCGCCAGCCTGCTGCTGTAAATAGTTCATGAACAGCGCATCAAAGTTGACCGGCGCAAGGTTCAGTTGCGGGAACGTACCGCGTGAAACCAGGCTGGTGATGCATTCGCGGGCATACGGGAACAGAATGTTCGGGCAGTACGCGCCGAGGCAATGCGCCATCTGAGTCCCTTCGATACCACTGATGGAGAAAATACCGCCCTGCTGAACTTCGCACAGGAACGCCGTTTCTTCACCGAGAGAAGCCGTTACGGTAACACGCAGCACTACTTCATACACATCATCCGCCAGTTGGGTAGATGCGGTATCAAGATCCAGTTTAACCTCTGGCTGCCAATCTTTCTGGAAAACATGCGGTGCATTTGGCGCTTCGAAAGATACATCCTTGGTATAGATACGTTGGATCTGGAAAGCCATTTCAGTGTTATTTTGTTCTGACATGTTTAGAAAACCCTTTAGTGTTGTCCTTTAAATACTTTCAGTACGCCTTATCGCAGCAGGGGATCCAGTCCACCACGCGCATCCAACGCATACAAGTCGTCACAACCGCCAATGTGCTGTGCATCAATAAAAATCTGCGGAACCGTCGTACGGCCACTGCGCTTGATCATCTCTTCACGCTTCACGGCATCGCCGTCAATCGGAAGTTCCTGGAAACTCACACCCTTGCTGTTCAACAGCGCTTTTGCACGATGGCAAAACGGGCAGGTTGCTTTGGTATAGATCTCAATATTGGCCATGACTTATCTCCAGTGGTCTTTTACCCTGCGGCATAAAAGAAAACGGGTAAATTATTTACCGCGAACCAGGGGCAGATTCTCACCACTCCAGCCCGCTACGCCGTCTTTCAGTACAGATACCTGCTCAAAACCGGCTTTAATCAGCGCAGTTGCTGAATCCTGGCACTGCATGCCTGAACCATCAACCACAATAACAGGTTTGTTTTTGTGTTTTTCAAGCTCGCCAAAATTGTTGGCTTTGATTTCGCTCGGCAGCAGGTTAGTGGAGCCTGCGATATGGCCTTTGCGGAAGTCGTCGCGCTGACGTAAATCCACGACAACGGCGTCTTCTTTATTGATGAGACGTGTAGCTTCGCCGCGAGTAATCACCTTCACTTTTGAGGTCAGGCTCTTAAACGTGGTAAATAATACAGCCGCCAGTAACGCAATCCAGGCGATACTCAAGACAGGGTGGCGACTAACAAATTGCATAATTTCTTGCATGGGGGGTAACAACTCCCGACTCAGTGATTAAAAAACCAGGAAAGGAGTATACCTGCGCGTTGGCGCAAATACAGCCAGAGCGTGCATTGGATTGCATTTTTGCGGGGCGCTACGGGAAAAAAAATGTAAATCAGTGTTCCCCCTGGCACGCGATCCCCCATTATTTGATCTTCGGGGGCTACTTTATCGATTCAGCTGTAGTAAAATTACGCAATTATTTTTTATCTATTGAGTGTGAGGTTGTCGCAATGTCGGTTTCTAAAAAACCTATGGTACTGGTGATTCTGGATGGCTACGGCTATCGCGAAGACAGCCAGGATAACGCCATTTTTACTGCTAAAACCCCGGTAATGGATGCGCTGTGGGCAAAACGTCCGCATACCCTAATCGATGCGTCTGGTCTGGAAGTCGGCCTGCCCGATCGCCAGATGGGTAACTCCGAAGTGGGTCACGTCAACCTGGGCGCGGGCCGCATCGTCTATCAGGATCTGACCCGTCTGGATGTTGAAATTAAAGAACGGACTTTCTTCGCGAACCCAGTGCTGACCCACGCGGTCGATCAGGCGAAAAATGCCGGAAAAGCGGTACACATCATGGGCCTGCTCTCTGCTGGCGGCGTTCACAGCCACGAAGACCACATCATGGCAATGGTCGAACTGGCCGCTGAGCGCGGTGCGGAAAAAATCTATCTGCACGCTTTCCTTGATGGCCGTGATACACCGCCGCGCAGCGCTGAACATTCACTGCAGAAATTCGAAGAGAAATTTGCCGCGCTGGGCAAAGGCCGCGTAGCGTCGATCGTTGGTCGTTACTACGCAATGGACCGCGACAACCGCTGGGACCGCGTTGAACAGGCGTATGACCTGATGACGCTGGCAAAAGGCGAGTTTCAGTTCGCTACGGCGGTTGAAGGGCTGCAGGCTGCTTATGCCCGCGACGAAAACGACGAATTCGTTAAAGCGACCGTTATCCGTGCCGAAGGCCAGGCAGAAGCCGCTATGGAAGACGGCGATACGCTGATTTTCATGAACTTCCGTGCTGACCGTGCGCGTGAAATCACCCGTGCGTTTGTTAACGCGGATTTCGACGGCTTCGCCCGTAAGAAAGTCGTTAACCTCAACTTTGTGATGCTGACCGAATACGCGGCCGACATCAAAACTGCGGTGGCTTACCCACCAGCATCTCTGGCCAACACCTTTGGCGAGTGGATGGCGAAGAACGAAAAAACGCAGCTGCGTATTTCCGAAACCGAAAAATACGCGCACGTAACCTTCTTCTTCAACGGCGGCGTAGAAGAGCCGTTCACCGGCGAAGACCGTATCCTTATCAACTCGCCGAAAGTCGCGACCTACGATCTGCAGCCGGAAATGAGTTCTGCTGAACTGACCGAGAAGCTGGTTGCCGCGATTGAGAGCGGTAAATACGATACCATCATCTGTAACTACCCGAACGGCGACATGGTTGGCCACACCGGGGTGATGGAAGCGGCGGTTAAAGCGGTTGAAGCGCTGGATCACTGCGTTGAGCTGGTGGCTAAAGCGGTTGAATCCGTTGGCGGCCAGTTGCTGATCACCGCAGACCACGGTAACGCTGAGCAAATGCGCGATCCGTCCACCGGTCAGGCGCACACAGCGCACACCAACCTGCCGGTTCCGCTGATTTATGTCGGTGGCAAAAACGTCAAAGCGGTCGAAGGCGGCAAACTTTCTGATATCGCCCCAACGATGCTGACGCTGATGGGTATGGAAATCCCGCAAGAGATGACTGGTAAGCCGCTGTTCATCGTGGAATAATCCCTCCCCATGAGGGGAAAGGCGATTAATACCATCACTCGGGCCGTGAAACTGCGCAAGCTTTCAGTCAGGCCCCTGTTCTACGCCAGCGCGCTTAGCGCTGGCGTATTGCTGTGCGCCTTTTCCGCCCACGCGGACGAGCGCGATCAGCTCAAATCTATTCAGGCCGATATCGCGGCAAAAGAACGCGCGGTACGCCAACAGCAACAACAACGTTCCACCCTGCTCGCTCAACTTAAAGCTCAGGAACAGGCCATTGCCGTTGCCGCCAGGCAACTGCGCGAAACGCAAAACTCTCTGGCGCAGCTGAATGCGCAAATCGCAGAGATGAATGCCGCCCTCGCGAAGCTGGAAAAACAGCGGGCCGCGCAAGAACGCAGCCTGGCCGCCCAACTCGACGCCGCGTTTCGCCAGGGCGAACACACCGGTATTCAGCTTATCCTTAGCGGTGAAGAGAGCCAGCGCGGGCAACGTCTGCAGGCCTATTTTGGCTATCTGAACCAGGCGCGGCAGGAAACTATCGCGCAGCTGAAACAAACCCGTGAAGAGGTCGACGCGCAAAAAGCCGAGCTGGAAGATAAGCAGAGTGAACAGCAGACGCTGCTGTACGAACAGCGCGCCCAACAGGCCAAGCTGGAGCAGGCGCGTAATGAACGCCAGAAGACGCTCTCGGGCCTGGAGTCATCCATTCAGCAAGGCCAGCAGCAACTGGGCGAAATGCGCGCCAACGAATCGCGCCTGCGCAACAGCATTGCTCGCGCCGAAGCCGCCGCCAAAGCACGCGCTGAACGTGAAGCACGCGAGGCGCAGGCCGTACGCGATAAGCAGCAGGATGCGTCACGGAAAGGCTCAACCTATAAGCCCACCGAAAGCGAAAAATCACTGATGTCGCGTACCGGCGGTTTGGGCTCGCCGCGCGGCCAGGCATTCTGGCCCGTTCGCGGCCCAACGCTACATCGTTATGGCGAACAACTGCAAGGTGAGCTACGTTGGAAGGGGATGGTTATTGGCGCATCCGAAGGCACCGAAGTCAAAGCCATTGCAGATGGTCGCGTCATTCTGGCGGATTGGTTGCAGGGCTATGGCCTGGTGGTGGTGGTTGAGCACGGTAAAGGCGATATGAGCCTGTACGGTTACAACCAGAGCGCGTTGGTCAGCGTCGGTACGCAGGTTCGCGCCGGGCAGCCTATCGCACTTGTGGGTAGCAGCGGCGGTCAGGGCAGGCCGGCACTCTATTTCGAAATTCGTCGCCAGGGTCAGGCGGTCAATCCACAGCCGTGGTTGGGAAGATAAGTTTTGCCTCAATTTCGTCGTCTATTACTCTCTCTTGCCAGCGTACTGGCCTTCGCAACACCCGTTTTTGCTGGCAAACTCGCCATCGTTATTGATGATTTCGGTTATCGCCCACAAACTGAAAATCAGGTACTGGCGATGCCTTCCACCATCTCCGTTGCCGTTCTGCCTAATGCCCCGCATGCGCGTGAAATGGCGATGAAAGCGCATAACAGCGGGCATGAGGTCTTAATCCATCTGCCGATGGCGCCGCTGAGCAAACAGCCGTTAGAGAAAGATACTTTGCGCCCGGAAATGAGCAGCGAAGAGATTGAGCGCATTATTCGCGACGCGGTAAGCAAAGTGCCGAATGCCGTGGGGCTGAACAACCATATGGGCAGCGCAATGACGTCCAGCCTTTTCGGTATGCAGAAGGTCATGCAGGCGCTGGAACGTTACGATCTCTACTTCCTGGACAGTATGACCATCGGCAACAGTCAGGCCATGCGCGCAGCGTCAGGAACCGGTGTGAAGGTTATCAAGCGTAAAGTCTTCCTGGATGACACGCAAAACGAAGCGGATATTCGCCGCCAGTTTAATCGAGCCGTCGAACTTGCGCGTCGCAATGGCTCAGCAATCGCCATTGGTCACCCTCACCCTTCCACGGTGCGAGTATTGCAGCAGATGCTGTATAGCCTGCCCGCAGACATTACCCTGGTTCGCCCAAGCAGTCTGCTCAATGAACCGCAGGTAGATACTTCCAGACCGAACCTCACGCCGCCGAAGAACGGTATGCCTGATACGCCGCGTAATCCTTTCCGCGGAGTAAAATTATGCAAACCGAAGCAGCCATTAGAGCCGGTTTACGCCAGTCGCTTCTTTAGCGTGCTCGGTGAAAGCATTACCCAAAGCACGCTGGTGCAGTATATGAAGCTGCAGTGGCAGGGCTGGCAGTAATTAGTCTTTACTATCCAGCGTTAAATGGGCCAGGCGGCGCGGCGTCAGTGATTTATCGCGCCACTGGCTAAAGCGGATGGCCCACAACAGCACCTGATAACCCAGCTTAACGCTGCAGATATTGCTCACCATGCGCTTAAACATACCCGACACGAATACTTCAGCAATCATGCGCTGGCGGATTTTTTCGTCCGGCTCTTTACGTATGCAATGACAAACGCGTAGCGCTTCGTAAATCACCTGCTGTTTGAACTCCGGATAAATGGGAATGCGCCCGGCGTAATCATGGTTCATTTTGTCGAGCAGGCGGGTAATTTTGATGTAATGACGCTGATAGACGAGATTTTTCAGCCCGGTGCGCGGTAGACGACTGACGGACGCGCCGTGCAGGAAGTATTTGTACAATGGAACTTCCGTATAGCGCGCGCGTTTGGCGTTAAACATAAATTCCGTCGTCCAGATGATATCCTGGTGGTGCAGGCCGGACAGGAAGGTCAATCCCGCGTCACGGATAGTCTGATGACGGTATACGCCCATCCAGACAACGTGTCGCCAACGGCGACTGGCTAACGCTTTTCTTAACCAGTCCGGTCCGGTCATCACGCCGGTAGAACGAATGCGATCGGTAGGAATGGATGCCCACGTATGGCCCGTTTCGGCAATACACCAGTCGGCATTGCACTGCGCCACATCCAGATTGTCCTTCAGCGCCATATTCATCAACGTTTCATACATTTCCGGATAGGCAATATCATCGCCATCCACGTACGCGATGTACTCGCCTCTGGCGATTTCCATGCCGGTATTACGCGCCGCTGAAACCCCGCCATTACGCTGATGTAGCAAATGAACATGTGGATAGCGATCCGCATAGGCCTGAGCAAGCTCCGCCGAATTATCCGTAGAACCATCATTCACAATGATGATCTCCAGATTCTTCCAGGTTTGCGCAATCAGCGAATCCATACACGCAATGAACGGCTCACCCGTGTTGTAAAGCGGCATAATGACGCTCAGGAGGCCAGGGGTATAGGTCATATCAAATCCTGCCAGACAGTATAGTTATCGGCACTTTTTAGCATATTAAGCGGTAGATTTTCAGAAAAATATATTAATTCTTTAGCGGAAAATGCGTCGGACATATCGGGGCGGGCAGGAAAAAAATCCCCGGATATTTAACGATAGCAAACATCCGGGGATAACATGCAGGATCCACTCTGTGGATACGGTTAATCCCAGCTCAGGATCACTTTCCCTGACTGGCCTGAACGCATCGCGTCAAAGCCTTGCTGGAACTCATCGATGGAGAAGCGATGGGTGATGATCGGCGACAAATCCAGACCAGACTGGATCAGCGCGGCCATTTTGTACCAGGTTTCAAACATCTCACGACCGTAGATGCCTTTAATGAACAGGCCTTTAAAGATAACTTTCGTCCAGTCGATGGACATGTCTGACGGAGGAATACCCAGCATGGCAATACGGCCACCGTGGTTCATGGTGTCCAGCATGGTGCGAAACGCTGGCGGCGCGCCGGACATCTCCAGGCCCACATCGAACCCTTCGGTCATGCCCAGTTCAGCCATCACGTCGGTCAGGCTCTCTTTCGATACGTTGACCGCACGGGTGATCCCCATTTTGCGTGCCAGCTCAAGGCGATACTCATTCACGTCGGTGATCACCACGTGGCGCGCGCCAACGTGCTTCGCGACCGCCGCCGCCATAATACCAATTGGGCCCGCACCGGAAACCAGCACATCTTCGCCGACCAGATCGAATGACAGCGCCGTGTGCACCGCATTACCGAACGGATCGAAGATAGACGCCAGGTCGTCGGAGATATTGTCCGGGATTTTAAATGCGTTAAATGCCGGGATCACCAGGTACTCCGCGAAGCAGCCCGGACGGTTTACGCCAACACCGGTGGTATTGCGGCACAGGTGAGTGCGCCCACCGCGGCAGTTACGGCAATGCCCGCAGGTGATATGGCCTTCGCCAGAAACGCGATCGCCGATTTTAAAGCCTTTAACTTCCTGGCCGATGCCAACAACTTCGCCGACATATTCATGGCCAACGACCATCGGAACCGGGATGGTTTTTTGCGACCAGTCATCCCAGTTATAAATGTGAACGTCAGTCCCGCAGATGGCTGTTTTACGGATTTTAATCAGCAAATCGTTATGGCCGACTTCCGGTTCAGGAACGTCGGTCATCCAAATGCCCTCTTCCGCTTTCAGTTTGGATAACGCTTTCATTTCACATCCTCAGGCAATAACGCCCAGTTGTTTACCAATGCGTGTGAACGCCTCAACAGCACGCGTAATCTGCTCAGGGGTATGCGCTGCAGACATCTGAGTACGGATACGCGCCTGGCCTTTTGGAACCACCGGATAGAAGAACCCAGTAACGTAAATCCCCTCTTTTTGCAGTTCACGGGCAAATTCCTGCGCCACCACCGCATCACCCAGCATAACCGGGATTATCGCGTGGTCCGCACCGGCTAACGTAAAGCCTGCAGCAGACATTTGTTCACGGAACTGGCGGGCGTTAGCCCACAGGCGATCGCGCAGTTCGCTACCTTGCTCAACCATCTCCAGCACTTTAATGGACGCAGCCACAATCGCCGGAGCCAGTGAGTTGGAGAACAGATAAGGGCGGGAACGCTGACGCAGCCACTCTACGACCTCTTTACGCGCTGCGGTGTAACCGCCGGACGCGCCGCCGAGCGCTTTACCCAATGTACCGGTAATGATGTCCACACGGCCCATCACGTCACAGTATTCATGGGAGCCACGACCATTTTCGCCGACAAAGCCGACCGCATGGGAATCATCAACCATGACCAACGCGTCGTACTTGTCCGCCAGATCGCAAACGCCTTTCAGGTTAGCAATCACTCCATCCATAGAGAACACGCCATCGGTGGCGATCAGGATATGACGAGCCCCCGCTTCACGCGCCTCTTTCAGGCGCGCTTCCAGCTCAACCATGTCGTTGTTGGCGTAACGGAAACGCTTTGCTTTACACAAACGAACGCCGTCAATGATAGATGCGTGGTTCAGAGCGTCGGAGATGATCGCATCTTCTGCGCCCAGCAGCGTCTCAAACAGACCGCCGTTGGCGTCAAAGCAGGAAGAGTAAAGGATGGCGTCTTCCATACCGAGGAAGGTCGCCAGTTTTTGCTCCAGTTGCTTATGGCTGTCCTGGGTACCGCAAATAAAGCGTACCGAAGCCATGCCAAACCCGTGAGAATCCATACCCGCTTTTGCCGCCGCAATCAGTTCCGGGTGGTTAGCCAGCCCCAGATAGTTGTTCGCACAAAAGTTAATAACGTGGCTTCCGTCTGCCACGGTGATATCCGCCTGCTGGGCAGACGTAATAATGCGCTCTTCTTTAAACAATCCTTCCGCACGTGCGGTTTCGAGATCGTTCGTTAACTGTTTGTAAAAATCCCCACGCATTTCAATTCTCCAGACTGGGCAAATTTCAGCACATATTACCCAAAGCTATACATTGATACGAGATGACGCATCATCACTTCTTCAAAATTAAGCATAAATCACGTGTCCCCGTACTGCCGATCGGTGAATGGCTGAAGCCTGGACCATGTAGTGATATGATAGAAGTATTCGTGTCTGAGATTGTCTCTGACTCCATAATTCGAAGGTTACATTTATGATCATCGTTACCGGCGGCGCGGGCTTTATCGGCAGCAACATCGTTAAGTCCCTGAATGACAAAGGCATCACCGATATTCTGGTGGTGGACAACCTGAAAGACGGCACCAAGTTTGTTAACCTGGTGGATCTGAATATTGCTGACTACATGGACAAGGAAGACTTCCTGATCCAGATTATGGCCGGAGAAGATTTCGGCGATATCGAAGCGATTTTCCACGAAGGCGCATGCTCCTCCACCACCGAGTGGGATGGCAAGTATATGATGGATAACAATTATCAATACTCCAAAGAGCTGCTGCACTACTGCCTGGAGCGCGAAATTCCGTTCCTGTACGCCTCTTCCGCTGCGACTTACGGCGGCCGCACTTCCGATTTCATCGAATCCCGTGAATATGAGAAACCGCTGAACGTCTATGGCTACTCAAAATTCCTGTTCGACGAGTACGTGCGCCAGATCCTGCCAGAAGCCAATTCGCAGATTGTGGGCTTCCGCTATTTCAACGTCTACGGGCCGCGTGAAGGCCACAAAGGCAGCATGGCAAGCGTCGCTTTCCACCTCAATACCCAGCTCAACAACGGCGAAACGCCAAAACTGTTTGAAGGCAGTGAAAACTTCAAACGTGATTTCGTCTATGTTGGCGATGTGGCGGCGGTAAACCTGTGGTTCCTCGAAAACGGGGTTTCCGGCATCTTTAACCTCGGCACCGGTCGCGCGGAATCTTTCCAGGCCGTTGCCGATGCAACGCTGGCGTACCATAAAAAAGGCAGCATTGAGTACATTCCATTCCCGGAAAAACTGAAAGGCCGCTACCAGGCATTTACTCAGGCAGATCTGACTAACCTGCGCGCAGCGGGCTATGACAAGCCGTTTAAGACCGTTGCCGAAGGCGTAACGGAATATATGGCCTGGCTGAACCGCGACGCGTAAGGCAGGCAATCAATGAGGATTCTGGTGATCGGCCCGTCCTGGGTGGGTGACATGATGATGTCGCAAAGTCTCTATCGCACGCTCAAGGCGCGTTATCCCCAGGCGATAATCGACGTGATGGCACCTGCGTGGTGCCGTCCGTTGCTGTCGCGTATGCCTGAAGTCAACGAAGCCATCGCCATGCCGCTGGGACACGGCGCGCTGGAGATCGGCGAGCGCCGTAAACTCGGTCACAGCCTGCGTGAGAAGCGCTATGACCGCGCCTGGGTGCTGCCTAACTCATTTAAATCCGCGCTGGTGCCATTTTTTGCAGGCATCCCGCATCGTACCGGCTGGCGTGGCGAGATGCGCTACGGCCTGTTAAACGATGCGCGCGTGCTGGATAAAGAAGCATGGCCGTTGATGGTCGAACGCTATGTGGCGCTGGCCTACGATAAAGGCGTGATGCTGACAGCCAAAGATTTGCCGCAGCCTCTGCTATGGCCGCAGTTGCAGGTCAGCGAAGGTGAAAAGTCTCTGACCTGCAACCAGTTCTCTCTCTCAGCCGAACGCCCAATTATCGGTTTTTGCCCTGGTGCGGAATTTGGTCCAGCAAAACGCTGGCCACATTATCACTATGCGGAACTGGCGAAACAATTGATCGATGAAGGTCATCAGATTGTGCTGTTTGGCTCGGCAAAAGACCACGAAGCCGGAAATGAGATCCTGGCCGCGCTAAACGTTGAACAGCAGGCCTGGTGCCGTAATCTGGCGGGCGAAACGCAGCTGGAGCAGGCGGTCATTCTGCTCGCCGCCTGCAAAGCGGTTGTCACCAATGATTCTGGATTAATGCACGTTGCCGCCGCGTTGAATCGACCTCTGGTAGCATTGTATGGCCCAAGTAGTCCGGACTTTACCCCGCCGTTGTCGCACAAAGCGCGGGTTATTCGTCTGATTACGGGTTATCACAAAGTGCGTAAGGGCGATGCAGCAGAAGGTTATCACCAGAGCCTGATTGACATCACACCCAAGCGCGTACTGGAAGAACTCAATGACCTGCTATTACAAGAGGAAGCCTGACGGATGCGGGTTCTGATCGTTAAAACATCGTCTATGGGCGATGTACTGCATACGTTGCCCGCATTAACCGATGCGCAGAAGGCCATACCGGATATTCAATTTGACTGGGTGGTGGAAGAAGGGTTCGCTCAGATCCCATCCTGGCATTCGGCTGTTAACAAGGTGATACCGGTGGCGATCCGCCGCTGGCGTAAAGCATGGTTTTCCACACCCATTAAAGCAGAGCGCAAGGCCTTCCGCGATGCAGTCCGTTTACAGCAGTATGACGCGATAATTGATGCGCAGGGGCTGGTAAAAAGCGCCGCACTGGTTACGCGTCTGGCACGTGGCATCAAGCATGGTATGGACTGGAGCACCGCTCGTGAACCGCTGGCGAGCCTGTTTTATACTCGCAAGCATCATATTGCCAAACAACAGCACGCCGTAGAGCGTACGCGTGAATTGTTCGCCAAAAGCCTGGGATACGCCAAACCAACGTCTCAGGGTGATTACGCTATCGCTCAGCATTTTTTGAAAGAATTAAATACTGATGCCGGACAATATGCGGTGTTTCTGCATGCCACGACGCGTGATGATAAACACTGGCCGGAAGCCAACTGGCGGGAGCTGATTGGCCTGTTAAAGAATGCTGGCATAAGCATTAAACTGCCTTGGGGAGCCACTCATGAAGAAGCGCGCGCCAAAAGGCTGGCGGAAGGCTTTTCTTATGTTGAAGTCCTGCCACGGATGAGTCTGGAAGAGGTCGCTCGAATTCTGGCGGGAGCAAAGTTTGTCGTCTCTGTCGATACGGGACTCAGCCATTTAACCGCTGCCTTAGATCGCCCCAATATCACATTGTATGGTCCAACGGATCCTGGACTGATTGGGGGATATGGGAAGAATCAATACACGCAACAGAGCCATTCCGGACAATTGCAGGATTTGGATGCAAGCTTAATCAACGCATCGCTGGTTGATAATAATTTGCTTTAACTTTAAGAGATGAACCATGCTTCGCCAACACATGTTTTCTCGCTTTATATATAGTATAAAAAATAATCCATTCGATTTTATATACTTCTTATTTTATGTCGGGATCCTTGCTACTCTCGGGATGGTGCTGGTCAATCCAGATGAAGCGCTGAAAATATTTATTTTCTCCGCGGCTCTGTCTTTACCTCTTATAGGTAAAAACTTAAAGCATGTGTGCAGTAACAAAAAAAATCTGGTTTTGCCTTTTATGTTGCTGTTCTTCGGTTTGCTCCAGATTATATGGGTAGAAATATTCAAGCAGCCTGGTTCGGCTTTTACCGGGGCCTACCGCTCATACCAGAACGGTGGCAAAGTGATGATTTTTGCTGCGCTAGTGATGATCGCGCTAACATCGCGGGCGCCATGTGCCAATAAAACCCGCATCACCAGTATCTGGGTGATTCTTACGGCAATCGGTTTGTATCTTTTCGCAGGCTACCAACTTGCCGGAGCGCCTGACCCTTTAAGCTACCGCGTTGCACTTGGTTTTGAGCGTCAAACCGGTACAGCTTACGCTCTGACACTAATTGCATTGCTGGCCTCGCAAGCGATCATTAATCTGCGCCTGAGGCACACGGTTTCACTGTATCTGTTACATTTTTTGCTATCGTTGGCGGTCATCATCACCACGCAAACCCGGGCAGCCATTTTGGTATACCCTGTCCTGAGCATAGGCTTGTTTCTCATACACTATCGTCACAACCGTGCCATGTTATTAAAGGCATTACTGGCGTTCGTGTTGCTGGTGGGGTTGGCGTCAATTCCCCTTAAATCGATTATTGAAAATCGCTATCAGAATATGATGGTCGATTTGCATTCCTATAGCCAAAACAATAGTAATACTTCCATCGGCGCAAGGCTTGCGATGCAGCGGGCTGGTATTGAAGCAGGAAAAGTACATCTCTGGGGGCAGTCACTTGAGCAACGTGGTGCAGAAATTCAGCGGCTTGCTATACAAGATAACTCGCTGCAAGGGGCGCTTGAGTTCATTGACGTCCATCTGCATAACGAAATTATCGATACCTATTCGCTGAAGGGTATCCCCGGAGTTGTTGTGCTACTCTTGCTGTATAGCGCTATGTTTTTAAGAGCTTACACGCAGCGTAGCCCATTGTTGTTCATGATTTCAGCCGCTATCGCTATCTATGGCTTGAGTGATTTATTACTATATGCCAAAGGTGAAGCCTTGAGCAGTGTGCTGGCGTTATGCGTAGCAGCAATTCTGAGCTCGAAATCCAACGAGAGAACAATGCCATGATTAATGCTTCAGGTTATTTATTGAGCATTATTATACCTGCATACAACAATGCCGAATTTATCACGGCGACGTTGGCGTCTATCCACCAGAGCATCACTGACGAGGTGGAGATAATCATTGTTAATGATGGCTCAACAGATTTAACTGAAGAGCGCATCAAGGCATTTTATCGTGAGCAGAGTTGCAATAACGTAAAGTATATAAGTCATAAAAATCAAGGTGTTGCAATCACCCGTAACGTCGGACTTAGCCAGGCGACGGGAAAGTATATTGGTTTTATCGACAGCGATGACATTGTCTGTGCAGATTATTTCACTATCCTCCTGCCTAAATTGAGGGAGGAAAAATACGATATCGTGGAATTCAACTTAACCAGAGATATCAATAACCTGCATCAGAATAAACCAGGTACAAAGAATGCTTTGATCCAACAAGAAATTATTTTGACTGATGATAACTATGCCCCTCTGTTGCCAACATTTCGTGCAGGGCAATGGCATCTCATGACAAAAATTTTCCATCGCGACGTGATCGGTATGGACCGATTTGAAGAACATCGGCGCTATGAAGATGTCATTTTTTGTCCGTTCCAGTATTTCAAATGTCGTTCTATTTTAAAAATAGAGAACAAGCTTTATTACTATCGGTTAAATGACAAAAGCATTACCGAGAATATTATTGATAGCGATGCGGACAATATCTTCTTTGCTATGCGTAAAATGTATAACTATGTGAATGAAAATAATTCGAAACGTACCGTTGCCACATTAATGATTATCAACTGCTTTCTGGAAGGTCGCAAACTTTTACGTAAAAAGAAAGGCTACTATCGTTATAATGAAAGTATGTTGAATGACATTCAGAATGCGCTTGCATGCTGTGATACAAAAGTCGTTAACAATAAAATAATTCTTAAAATGAAATATCCTCATATTGACCGTTCAATTTCAGAAATGAGATATAAGTTACTATCTGCTTGCAAAAATTTATTTTTTCGAAAGGGATTTTAACATGTTTGATAAAGTCGACCGTGTTCTTATTTGCAAGCTCAAATTTTATGGTGATGTTCTGTTGACAACACCTGTTATTGCCAGCATTCAGGCACGTTATCCTCATGCTAAAATCGATCTGCTTCTTTATAAAGATACAAAATCAATTTTAGCAGCAAATGAAGGTATCAATGATTTTTATCTTATTGAGAAAAAGAAAGGTGTTTTAGAAACAGTAAAAAATTACCTTTCAGTGCGTCAACAATTGAAAAAAAATCATTACGACCTTATCGTTAACCTAACCGAACAATGGCCGATTGGCGCTCTTATTGCTTCCTTACGTCGTCCCTCAATTGCATTTGAGCGTGATAAGAAACAATGGAATAACCTTTTTTCACGGGTTACACCGTTGACCGGCACGCATATTGTTGAACAAAATCTGTCCATTCTAAAAGGCATCGGATTTAGCGACGCCGACCTGAAGAAAGAGATGTTGCTGCACTATCGGCAGGATGATTACCAATACCTGACTTCCCAACTCCCGGCATTAGCCTCACAAAAATATGTCGTTATTCAACCCACTGCCAGGCAAAAATTTAAATGCTGGGATGATGATAAATTTGCTCATGTAATTGATCATCTGCATCAGCGTGGCCTGCATGTTTATCTTACCTGTGGGCCAGCGTTAAGTGAACAACAGCAAGTCCAACGCATTGCTGAACTGTGTCAATCGTCGCCTGACCTGACTCTGGCAGGCAAAACAACCTTCCTGCAGTTAGCTGCGTTGATCGACCATGCTGTTCTTTACATCGGGGTCGATTCTGCGCCTATGCATATGGCGGCTGCACTGGGGACACCGCAGGTCTGCCTGTTTGGCGCCACCAATTATCAGCAATGGAAACCATGGTCTGATAAAGCCGTGTTGATTTGGGCTGGCGATTACCATCCGATGCCTTCCAGGGATAACCTCGACAGGTCGAAAAAATATTTAACATGGATACCGGAACAGGCCGTGATTGACGCTATCGATACGGTACTTCATGATAGTGACCTCAATAACGGTAATGAGAAGGCATAAATGGACAACCAGAATAACGTTATTAACATTGCTTACTGTACGGATGCCAATTATCTGGAATATGTAGCAGTGTCCATTATGTCCGTCATAATGAACAATCCAGAACAAGACCTGTCATTTTTCGTCTTTGTCTATGACGTGTCAGACGATGATATCAATAAACTGCGCTCAACCAGCGATAAAATTCAGGTTATTAATATTGATAAAGAAGAGATTGAAAAATACAACAATGATTTTGCAATCAAACACCTGAACCGTTCAACCTATATGCGCCTGGCCGTGCCGCGCTTATTGAAAGACAAAGTTGAACATTTTATCTATTTGGATGCTGACACGCTGTGTTTTGATAAACTCAATGATATTAATAGCATTGATATCAGCAACGTCATTTGTGCAGTCAGCCACGACTCACCTGATATTCATGATACAAAACACGCCAAACGTCTGGGTCTCAGTACAGATCATTATTTCAATGCCGGTTTTTTATATATTAATGTCGCTAATTGGATCAAATTCGACATTGAAAATAAAGCAAATACTGTCTTGTTTGAACAGGGTAAAACCTTACCCTACTTTGATCAAGATGCCCTGAATATCGCAATGGACGGTAACGTCAAATTTATTGATAATCGATGGAATTTTCTATTTAACTGGTTTAACGACCAACAAAAAGAGTGTTTCTTCTATCAGAAAAATACCCTGCCACGCATTATCCATTTCACCGGTGGCAGAAAACCATGGTATAAAGAACATACCGGTCTTTCACAACAACTTTATCTTTTCTATCATCATTTCACACCATGGCGGAACACAGAAATGCGCTCTTATGCTCCGCGCATGAGACCTACTGATTATCGGGTTTACTCGCGTCAGGAAGCCAGGAGAGGAAATTTCTGCGCTTCTATCAAATGGTATGCGAAATATCTCAAGACGAAACTGCGCTAAAAGAAAAAACTCCCTTTCGGGAGTTTTTTACTTACTTTTTAACTTCGCCCATAAATAGCCGATATAGCTAATGGCTGAAGCAAAATATTTTCCTTGCAGCCTTTCATGCCGTGATTTCTTTTTATATTGTTTTGGTGTTCTGGCTGGCAACAAAGGAACATCGGCCCACGGGGAAGATTTCCATGCTTCAACAAAGTACTGTGCTGAAGGATAGTTGGCCCATGAATTCCATGGTTTGGTCACGCCAATATAATGGATAAGAATAGTTTCAGGCGTTATATACTCTTTATATTTTGAAGTATCTTTACTTTTTAGTTCTTGTTTTATACCGTAAATAGCATTAAATCTTCTTTCTAAAAAAATCACTTTTTTTAAGAAAAGAATATTTAAAACATCCTGATCAGGGAAGGAAAGTTTGTTATTTTTATCTAATAAGATATCAAAGGCTGAGTTGATAAAATTCTGTTCTTTCCACTTTTTAAGATTTGCAAAAATGACACCAGAATTAAAATAATCTTTATTCTTCTCAATATCTCTGGCAGGGCTGTCATCAACATCAGTAATTACAGCTGCAACATGCTCTCCAAGATCAATTTGCGTAAGCTCATAAAGTGAACCTTTACACATTACATCTGCATCAATGTACAGTAGCGAATCAACTTTCTCGCCAAGATATTCAAAGGCAATGAATCTAAAGTACATTGCATGCGACCAGGCATTGCCACTTGGTAATACTTTTAACCCATTGGCATCCATAATGTAAATTGAGATGTTAGTTGCAAATTGTTCTGCTAATTTTGCAACGCGTTGCTGATAATCAGCATCGATATAATCAGTAAAAAGGTGAAAGTGAATATTCAGATCTTTATTATGCAATAGCACCGATGTCATCGAGATCGCAGCACCAAACATAAAATTTTTGTCCACACCCCAGGCGATGTTAAGCTGTGTCTTATGTTCCGATGGCGCCTGATTAAACTCAAGTATCTTTTTTATAGACTGATGACAATCAAAGTTCATTCGATACACCTATTCCATTTATTATCAATAAGTTACTATTTTTAATTTCAGTATGCCTTAGAGCTATGTAACTTATTTTTTATATACATAACATGGCTCAGCACAGAACGGATATATTTCCGCTGCACTCTTTCATGTCGTGACTTACGTTTATACAACTTGGCTGTATTTGCATTTAACAGAGATTTTTCTGCCCATGCAGATTTTTTATATGCTTCAATAAAAAATTTAGCCACTGGATATTTGGCCCATGAATGCCATGGTTTGGTGACACCGACATAATGAATTAATACCGTATCGTCGGTAATAAAGTCCTGATAAATCTTATCATTTTTATTTTTGAGTTCCTGATCGACCCCGTAAATACAGTTAAAGTCTCTTCTCAGAAAAATAACATTGCCGACAAACAAAATATTAAGCACGTCCTGGTCGAAATAAAGTAATTCTTTTTGACGTTTTTCCAATATAGAGAATGCTTTGGTTAACAACTGCTGCTCACGCCATACTTCGAGATTCGCAAATACAACACCTGAATTAAAATATCCATTACTCAGTTCAGGGATACCGAGTCTGGTACCAGATTTAATCCGCACTTCATCAATATCATTGATGACAGCAGCATATTCCCCACAAAAATTCACCTCGGTAAACTCTCGTAGAGAACCTTTACAGATGACATCGGCATCCAGATACAGTACCGAGCTTAATTCGGTGCTTAAATATTCAAATGCAAAATAACGATAGTACATTGCATAAGTCCATGCCTTCGTACTCGGCAGTTCACGAAAGGCCGCGTTATCGAAAACAAGGACAGTCACGGTCGTGCTGTACATTTGCGTCAGTCGTTGTACGCTTTCCAGATAGTCGTCATCGATATAGTCAGTGGCTATATAAAAATGGACATCAATATCAGGGTTATTCACTAATACTGAGGTCATAGAAATGCCAGATCCAAACAAAAAATTACGATCGACACCATACGCAACGCTTAGTTTTTTACTCTTCTCATGCGTGGAGCTATCGATAACGTGTTTTTGGATGATTAGCTTCTGGAAATCAATGTTCATAATAAAATAGCCTCGAACTTCATGTGTAATTTATAGCGCTTTTCTTATTGTTCTTTGTCTGATTTTTTGCGCTTTTGTGACAGCCTGTTCAAACAACCTGACTTCCTGACGAAAGATTTCACGTAATGGCATCGAGAAATAGACACGTAGAAAACGGTAGATATCTCTGGACGTTAGCCCAATCTCAAGCGAAGAGAAATAGAGCCCGATCAAATCCTTATCCCGCCAGCGACGTGGGACATGCTGCCGTATTTGTGCACGATGCAAATCAATCACGGAGAGTTTAATATCCGCAATATCTGTCGGCATCGGCTGTTGGAGTAAAAAATGGCAAATATAGCAATCCCGATGATTTACCCCACCCCGGTGCATTTTACCCACCATTTCTGCCACGCGGGTAATGATGGTCCGTTTTAATACAAAGTCGGGCCGCTCAACTCCCCAGTTGGCGCAAAAATCTTCAAGGCTGACGGCAGGGGAAAGATCTTCAGTGATAATAAATGAGGTCCGCTCTAACGGATTCAGCCCTTTCTGCCCAAATGCAACCCCCGTCATCGTATCCACATTCAGCGCTTGTAGACGGTGAATCGCCAGCCACTCCCTGTCCGCGCCAAGTACAGGCATACGTAAAGAAATAAGGTTCTTCACCACTTCTTTAAGCGTGGTTCCATGATGATATTTAAGAAAATAACCTTTTCCCAACATCTCAAAACGCAAGGTACGCCGTGTTTCCAGAGCGCGAAAAACCTCACCATCCAGCTTAGTGACTTCTGTGAACGGGTCTTTTCCTTGCCATTGCGTGGCAAACGGTTCTTTTAATTCAATCATTCTCAAAACCTAAAATGATATCTGCAGCTTTATCTGCCAGGCTATAGAGATCTTCTGTATCAGCAAAATGTCTCGCATTTCCGGCCCATCGACTTCTCAGTTCATTATTTTGAAGGGCCTCCAAAAGCGCTATATTCAGATTTTGCTGCTCAAAAGGTTCAGGAATCACCACCCCACATTGGGCGGCGTTGATATAACCTGCATAGCCGCATACCTCTGTCGTTAATACCGGCAGCCCGGCAACTACGGCTTCTAATAAGACAATACCGGCGGCTTCCTGAACAGCGGGATGAAGCAATAAATCAGCAGCGGACATCAATTCTGCGATATCATCTCGCCCCGAGAAAAATTGCACTTGCTCTTCAATACCCAAGTGGCGGGCCTGAGCACGGTAGCGATCGGCCTTATCCTGGCCAACAACCATCAATCGCGTACGGTGACGTATAGTCTCAGGTAAAGAAGCCAACGCCTGTAAGCTTCTTGGTACACCTTTGCGTTTGAAATCTGAGCCGACCTGCAGAAGCAGGAACTGATCGAGACCAATACCGTTCTTTTCCCTGACAATCTGCCTGCTGTTTTCAGGCTGCTGGCTGTATTTTCTGTCCGGGTAGATACCTGGCGGCAGAATACGAAAACGCGAGCTCTCGGTTTGGTAATGATGTTTAAAATCACCAATTTGCTTATCGGTTAACATCAAAAGCGTAGTACCGGAACCTTGTTGAAAAGTCGCTTTTTCAAATGCGGAGTAGTGACGATACCGACGCGTCAACTTATAGAAAAAACCCTTCTCGCGGGCGACCTTTTCTGCATAACAAACGTCAGCTGCGTAATACACATCCAACCCAGGCATTTTATTAAACCCGACGATACGCTCGACCGGATGCTGGCTTAAATAATGCTGAACCCACTGACAATATTGCTCGTTTTTACCATGATTAGTTCTGGCTGTGACGGGTACGAGTATAATTTCCAGCCCTGCCGGACGTTCGCCCTGCCATGACTGGGTAAACACCTGGACATGATGACCTCGTGCAGCAACCGTAAGCGCTACCCGCAGGAAATCACGCTGTAACCCACCATAGGGGAAATACTTGTACAAACAAAAAGCAATATTCATGCATTAATATCCGCATCGCGTCGCAAGGCATAGCAGCTCTGAAACATCAGAGTCGTGTAATCCGTGCATGAGCCATCCAAAGATAACCGCCCGGATTTTCAAAACGTTTCTGCTAGCTACCTGAAATTGCGCAGTAGTATATCATTTATTATCACGCATTCCGAAATGAATATTTTTTGAACAAAAAACAAAATAATCCATTAAAAACATAGTTATAGAACCGACATCGGTTCATCAAAAAACTCACGCCGCACAAGACGTTAAGCCACGTAAGCCCTTTTTAAAATAGCCGCCGGTTAAAACAGCGTCGCGACAATTCCATCGTTTTGATACAACCTGGATAAAAATGATGGTAAAGCCATAGTTAAATACATAGAATCCCCAGCACATTCATAAGTCAGCTACCATTATGCTCGAATTGCTTTACACCGCCCTTTTTTACCTTATTCAGCCTTTGATCTGGATACGGCTTTGGGTGCGCGGACGTAAGGCTCCGGCCTACCGTAAACGCTGGGGTGAACGCTACGGTTTTTACCGCCGTCCGCTGAAACCAGGCGGCATCATGCTTCACTCCGTTTCTGTGGGCGAAACGCTGGCAGCGATTCCTTTAGTCCGCGCTCTGCGGCACCGTTATCCCGACTTGCCGATCACGGTAACCACCATGACGCCAACCGGCTCTGAGCGCGTACAATCCGCCTTTGGCACTGACGTTCAGCACATTTATCTGCCATACGATCTACCGGATGCACTGAACCGTTTCCTGAATAAAGTTGACCCCAAGCTGGTGTTAATTATGGAAACCGAGCTGTGGCCAAATCTGATTGCGGCACTCCATAAGCGCGGTATTCCTCTGGTCATCGCCAACGCCCGTCTTTCTGCTCGTTCCGCGGCTGGCTATGCGAAATTAGGTAAATTTGTTGGCAAGCTACTGCGTCGAATTACGTTGATTGCGGCTCAGAACGATGAAGATGCCGCGCGTTTTATTACGCTTGGCGCCAGAAGCAATCAGGTCACCGTTACCGGCAGCCTGAAGTTCGATATTTCCGTGACACCACAGCTGGCCGCAAAAGCGATTACGCTACGTCGCCAGTGGGCGCCTCATCGCCCGGTGTGGATTGCAACCAGCACGCATGATGGTGAAGAAAGCATTATCATTGCTGCCCATCAAGCGTTATTAAATCAGTTTCCAAATCTTTTACTGATCCTCGTTCCCAGACATCCAGAACGGTTCCCGGATGCCATTAACCTCGTACGTCAGGCTGGACTAAGCTATACCACACGTTCTTCTGGCGAAGTTCCATCCTCAGATACTCAGGTCGTTATCGGCGACACTATGGGCGAGCTGATGTTGCTGTACGGCATTGCCGACCTTGCTTTTGTCGGTGGTTCGCTGGTTGAACGCGGGGGACACAACCCACTGGAAGCGGCAGCTCACGCCATTCCGGTACTGATGGGGCCACATACCTTTAATTTTAAAGATATTTGCGCCCGACTGGAGCAGGCAAGCGGATTGATCACCGTCACCGATGCTACCACGCTGGTGAAAGAGGTCTCTTCTTTACTAACCGATGCCGATTATCGTAATTTTTATGGCCGTCATGCAGTTGAAGTCCTGTACCAAAATCAGGGCGCGCTACAGCGCTTGCTGCAGCTGCTGGAACCTTATCTGCCACCCAAAACGCATTGAGGCAAATCATGCAAAAACGGGCGATTTATCCAGGAACCTTTGATCCCATAACTAACGGCCATCTTGATATCGTGACGCGTGCAACCAGCATGTTTGATCACGTGATCCTGGCGATTGCCGCTAGCCCCAGTAAAAAACCGATGTTTACTCTTGAAGAGCGCGTTGAGCTGGCGCAACAGGCCACGGCGCATCTCGGGAATGTGGAAGTTCTGGGATTCAGCGACTTAATGGCAAACTTTGCCCGCGATAATCAGGCGAACATTCTGATCCGTGGCCTGCGCGCGGTAGCAGATTTTGAGTATGAAATGCAGCTGGCCCACATGAACCGTCACCTCATGCCGCAGCTGGAAAGCGTCTTTCTGATGCCGTCTAAAGAGTGGTCATTTATCTCATCGTCACTGGTAAAAGAAGTCGCCCGCCACCAGGGGGATGTGACGCACTTTTTGCCGGAAAACGTCCATCAGGCGTTAATGAGCAAACTGAAGTAATGCGCCTGGCCGGATGCAGCATCCGGCCAGCAATGAATGTTATTTCTGACAGCGACGACAATAGAACGTCGTGCGTTGAGCGTGTTTTGCGGCGACGATGGGTGTACCGCATATGCGGCAAGGCTCACCTTCTCTCCCGTAGACCTGCAACTCCTGGGCAAAATAGCCTGGCTTACCGTCACTTTGCAGGAAATCCTTCAGCGTCGTTCCCCCCTGCTCGATAGAGCGCAGCAAAACCGCCTTGATGACGCGCACCAGCAGCCCACATTCGTCTTTCGACAGCGATGACGCCAGACGGTCAGGATGGATGCCAGCTGCAAACAGCGACTCGCTGGCGTAGATGTTCCCCACCCCCACCACCAGCTTGTTATCCATCAGCCAGGGTTTAATCGCCGTTTTCTTCTTCGCGCATTTCTGCTGCAGATAGCCGGCGTTGAAATCGTCGCTCAGCGGCTCAGGACCAAGATGAGCAAGCACATTGTGTCCATCCAGTTCTGTCGTCCACAACCAGGCGCCAAAACGGCGAGGGTCGGTATAGCGCAGGACTTTACCATTGCTCATGACCAAATCGACATGATCGTGCTTGTCTGCCGGAAGCTCTTCAGGAAGGATGCGCAAACTCCCGGACATCCCCAGATGAATGATTATCCAGCCATCCGGCAGCTCCAGCAGCAGGTATTTCGCGCGCCGCTGTACGCTGAGAACGGGTTTATCACTCAAACGATAGATTTCTTCTGATACCGGCCAGCGCAAACGACCGTTACGCACGGTCGCGTGCATAATCGTTGCCCCAACCAGATGCGGCTCAATACCACGGCGGCTGGTTTCGACTTCAGGTAATTCAGGCATAGTATCTCCGGCGTGTATCAGTTCTTATTAATATGGGGATGGCCAGAAAACAAAAAACCCCGCCGAAGCGAGGTTTTTTATTACATCAAAGCGAGAATTATTTGATTTTCGCTTCTTTATAGAGAACGTGCTGACGGACAACTGGATCGAATTTTTTCAGTTCCAGTTTTTCCGGCTTAGTACGTTTGTTCTTCGTAGTGGTATAGAAGTGACCAGTACCAGCAGAAGAAACCAGCTTGATTTTCTCACGAATACCTTTAGCCATGATTTATTTCCTCTTAGTACTTAGTACTTTTCGCCACGGGCACGCAGTTCAGACAGAACTGTTTCGATGCCTTTCTTATCAATAACACGCATACCTTTAGCAGATACACGCAGGGTGACAAAACGCTTCTCGCTCTCAACCCAAAAACGGTGAGAGTGCAGGTTAGGCAGGAAACGGCGTTTAGTCGCGTTCAGTGCGTGGGAACGGTTGTTACCGGTCACCGGACGCTTGCCAGTAACTTGGCAGACTCGGGACATGTCTATTCTCCAAAAATCAAATTAGCTCGAGCTTCGTATGGGGTATCGGCGCCTCGTCAGGCTTTACAGCCCGGTCATCGCGTAGTTCTAAGTGAACTCTCGATTGCCAGGCCCAAATGCCAAACCCGAGATTCTCAAAGGTGGCGTAGTATACGCTGACCCGGCGTTATGCTCAAGTCCCGAACAGACAAAGATCCCGATGGATCGCGTAAAGTGCGTTAAATCCAACCGCGTTCCGCAAAAGAAACGTACTCTCCGCGCCCAATGATCAGATGATCAAGCACCCGGATATCCATGAACTGACAGCATTTCACAACACGCTCGGTGATGAGTTTATCTGCTTTACTCGGCTCTGCACACCCTGAAGGGTGATTATGGGCAAGGATCACCGCTGACGCATTCATTTTTATCGCTTCACGAACAATTTCTCGCGGATGTACCTCAACATGGCTAAGCGTGCCGGAAAAAAGCTTGCTGTGTTTAATCACATGATGTTGAGAATCCATAAAGATCACCAGAAAGATCTCGCGCTCCTCTTGCGCAAGCTGGCTTTGCAGAAAGTCACGCGCCATTTCCGGGCTAAGTAACGCCCGCTCCTCTATCACTCGCACGTTGTGGTAGCGCCTTGCCAGTTCGGCAATCCCCTTAAGCTGCGCATACTTCGCAAGGCCGATTCCCTGAACGTGGCTAAACGCCATGTAGTCTGCAGATAACAGGCCATACAGCGAACCAAAATGCTGGATCAACTCTTTTGCCAGCGTCAGCACATCTTTACCCAGGATCCCGGTGCGTAAAAAAAGCGCCAATAGCTCCACATCGCTAAGCGAACCGGCCCCCTGCGCCAACAGCTTTTCCCGGGGCATCATACGTCCTGTATTTTCCATGCTTCCCCCTCCTTTCGCGTTCGCATAGTGGCATAACGCCGGTCGCGAATCGACGCTCTGTTATCACTTCTTCGTAGCGCCTCGCAAACTGGAGCGCGGGCAAAAGCACGACTCATTGCGGATTGTGATAAAATATCCGCCTTCTGGTGAAACCCAACAGGAAAGATCATGATGAGCCTGGCCGGTAAAAAAATCGTACTTGGCGTCAGTGGCGGTATTGCTGCGTACAAAACCCCTGAGCTGGTGCGTCGTTTACGGGAGCGCGGCGCTGACGTTCGCGTGGCAATGACCGAAGCGGCAAAAGCGTTTATTACTCCCCTGAGCTTACAGGCGGTATCGGGTTATCCCGTTTCCGACAGCCTGCTGGACCCTGCTGCCGAAGCCGCGATGGGCCACATTGAGCTGGGGAAATGGGCCGATTTGGTTATTCTGGCGCCTGCTACGGCGGATCTGATTGCCCGCGTCGCCGCGGGTATGGCTAACGATCTGGTTTCAACGATCTGTCTGGCAACGCCTGCCCCTGTTGCTGTACTGCCAGCGATGAACCAGCAGATGTACCGCGCTGCCGCGACCCAGCACAACCTGGGCATTCTCGCCTCGCGAGGTTTGCTCATTTGGGGTCCTGACAGCGGTAGCCAGGCATGTGGCGATATCGGTCCTGGCCGCATGCTGGATCCGTTGACGATTGTGGATATGGCGGTAGAACATTTTTCACCTGTCAACTCCCTGCAACATCTCAACATCATGATTACGGCGGGCCCGACGCGTGAACCGTTGGATCCCGTGCGTTACATTTCCAATCACAGCTCCGGGAAAATGGGATTTGCTATCGCAGCCGCTGCCGCAAAGCGCGGGGCAAGCGTCACGCTGGTGTCGGGTCCTGTTTCGTTACCCACGCCGCCATTTGTTCAGCGCATTGATGTGATGACCGCGCTGGAAATGGAAGCCGCCGTGCAATCTGCGGTGCAACAACAGCATATTTTTATCGGCTGCGCCGCAGTCGCTGACTATCGCGCTGAAACTGTCGCCCACGAAAAAATCAAAAAACAGGCGACGCAGGGTGATGAATTAACAGTAAAAATGGTCAAAAACCCGGATATTATCGCCGGTGTTGCCGCACTGGATGTTAATCGTCCTTTTGTCGTTGGGTTTGCCGCCGAAACAAATAATGTGGAAGAATATGCCCGGCAAAAACGTATCCGCAAAAACCTTGATGTGATCTGTGCGAACGACGTTTCGCTGTCAACTCAAGGATTTAACAGCGACAGCAACGCATTACACCTTTTTTGGCAGGATGGAGATAAAGTCTTACCGCTTGAGCGTAAAGAACTCCTGGGCCAATTATTACTCGACGAGATCGTGACCCGTTATGATGAAAAAAATCGACGTTAAGATTCTGGACCCGCGCGTAGGGCAACAATTTCCGCTCCCGACGTACGCCACTTCTGGTTCTGCCGGACTTGATCTGCGTGCCTGTCTCGATGACGCCGTAGAACTGGCGCCGGGCGCAACTACGCTGGTGCCAACCGGGTTAGCCATCCATATTGCCGATCCCTCTCTGGCGGCGGTGATGTTGCCACGTTCCGGACTTGGCCATAAGCACGGTATCGTACTGGGCAACCTCGTCGGTCTGATTGATTCCGACTACCAGGGGCAATTGATGGTGTCTATCTGGAACCGTGGTCAGGACAGCTTCACGATTGAACCGGGCGAACGTATCGCGCAGATGGTATTTGTACCGGTCGTGCAGGCTGAATTTAATCTGGTGGAAGAGTTTGAAGCCACCGATCGTGGCGAAGGTGGCTTCGGCCATTCCGGGCGCAAGTAACCCACAGAAAAGTATCCCACAGCGTAATAACGCAATAACATACCGCAAACGGTCGTTTGCGGTCGCTGTGTGGATGCCTGCCTGGCAAGAGCTTATTTTCAGGGGTATTTTGTAACATGGTAGAAAAGCAAACTGCGAAAAGGAATCGTCGCGAAGAAATACTTCAGTCTCTGGCGCTGATGCTTGAGTCCAGCGATGGTAGCCAACGCATCACGACAGCCAAACTGGCAGCCTCTGTAGGCGTTTCCGAAGCGGCCTTATATCGCCATTTTCCCAGCAAGACCCGCATGTTCGATAGCCTGATTGAGTTTATCGAAGATAGTCTGATTACCCGTATCAATCTGATCTTAAAAGACGAAAAGGACACCAGCGCGCGCCTGCGTCTGATCGTACTGCTGATTTTGGGCTTCGGTGAACGTAACCCCGGTCTGACGCGCATTCTGACCGGGCATGCGCTCATGTTTGAACAGGATCGTCTGCAAGGCCGCATTAACCAGCTTTTCGAACGTATTGAGGCACAGCTGCGCCAGGTTCTGCGCGAAAAAAGAATGCGTGAAGGCGAAGGTTACACGGTGGATGAAACGCTGCTGGCCAGCCAGTTACTGGCTTTCTGCGAAGGGATGTTGTCTCGGTTTGTACGTAGCGAATTTAAATATCGGCCAACGGATGATTTTGACACCCGCTGGCCGCTGATAGTCGCACAGTTGCAGTAATCACGCCCGGTAGCGCTTCGCTTACCAGGCCTACAGACAGTGCGTAGGCCGGACAAGCGCAGCGCTATCCGGCAATTCTTATACGCCGTACGCTTCGCGATACGCCCGCACTGCTGCTAAATGTTCTGCCATCTCGGGCTTCTCTTCCAGATACGCAATCAGGTCTTTCAGGGTAATGATCGAAATCACCTTGCAACCATAATCACGTTCCACTTCCTGAATCGCTGAAATCTCGCCACGACCACGTTCCTGACGATCAAGAGAAATCAGTACCCCAGCAAGCGTAGCGCCATTAGCCTGAATAATCTCCATCGACTCACGAATTGCTGTTCCCGCGGTGATAACATCATCCACCAGCATGACGCGGCCCTGTAGCGCACTCCCCACCAGATTACCGCCTTCACCATGGGTCTTCGCCTCTTTGCGGTTAAAGCAGTACGGTAAATCTTTATCGTGGTGTTCCGCCAGCGCAACGGCCGTGGTGGTCGCGATCGGAATACCTTTGTAGGCCGGGCCAAACAGCAAATCGAAATCAATACCAGAATCCACCAACGCTTCAGCATAAAAACGGCCTAACAGAGCCAGGTCGCGCCCGGTATTAAACAGGCCGGCGTTGAAGAAATAGGGGCTTTTGCGCCCGGATTTCAACGTAAACTCGCCAAACTTAAGTACCTGCTTGCTAAGCGCAAACTCAATAAACTGGCGCTGATACGGTTTCATGGATTCGCTCCTCATCTCACTTTATTACAGACAAAAAAAAGGCGACTCATCAGTCGCCTTTAAAATCAATTTTCTAACGCCGCCTTCTGCGTCGCTACAATGGATTCGATTCCCCCTCGGGCCAACGCCAGTAGGGTGAGAAGTTCTTCATGGCTGAACGGCTCGCCTTCCGCCGTGCCCTGCACTTCAATAATGCGGCCGTCTTCGGTCATCACCACGTTCATGTCCGTTTCTGCGGCAGAGTCCTCAACGTACTCGAGGTCACAGAGCGCTTCACCATTGACAATCCCCACGGAAACCGCGGCGACCATTCCTTTCATCGGGTTGGTTTTCAGTTTGCCGCTCGCGACCAGCTTGTTCAGCGCATCCGCCAACGCAACGCATGCGCCAGTGATTGATGCGGTACGCGTACCGCCGTCTGCCTGAATAACATCGCAGTCCAGCGTAATAGTGAATTCGCCGAGCGTCTTCAGGTCAACGGCAGCGCGCAGTGCGCGGGCGATCAGACGCTGGATTTCCATGGTACGACCACCCTGCTTACCTTTCGCCGCCTCACGCGCATTACGGGTGTGCGTGGCGCGTGGCAGCATGCCATACTCTGCAGTGATCCAGCCCTGGCCCTGACCTTTCAGAAAACGCGGTACGCCTTCATCAATCGAGGCGGTACACAGCACTTTGGTATCACCAAATTCGACCAGCACGGAGCCTTCAGCGTGTTTTGTATAATTACGGGTCAGGGTGACGGGACGCACCTGATTGGCACTACGACCTGCTGGACGCATGATAAAATCTCCGGCTTGAAACGAATGTGGCTGCGCATTATACGGACTTCCGACGGTTATTCCTATCCTGACAAGACGTGGATGGCTATAATCCTCCCATCTCATCTTTAAAAACAGGAACGTCTATGATCCGCAGCATGACCGCCTACGCCCGGCGTGAAATCAAGGGTGAATGGGGTAGCGCAACCTGGGAAATGCGCTCGGTAAACCAGCGTTATCTGGAAACTTATTTTCGCCTGCCGGAACAGTTCCGTAGTCTCGAACCCGTGGTTCGCGAACGCATCCGTACGCGTCTGACGCGCGGTAAAATCGAATGTACGCTGCGTTTTGAGCCTGATGCCAGCGCTCAGGGTGAGCTGATTCTGAATGAAAAACTCGCTAAACAGCTCGTAAGTGCGGCTAACTGGGTCAAAATGCAGAGTGATGAAGGTGAAATTAACCCGGTTGATATCCTGCGTTGGCCAGGCGTAATGGCAGCCCAGGAGCAAGATCTGGACGCCATTGCCGCCGAAATCCTCGCCGCGCTTGATGGCACGCTGGATGACTTCATAGTCGCGCGTGAAACCGAAGGTCAGGCGCTGAAGGCGCTGATCGAACAGCGTCTGGAAGGCGTCAGCGCTGAAGTCACCAAAGTGCGCGCACATATGCCGGAAATTCTGCAATGGCAACGTGAGCGTCTGGTAGCCAAACTGGAAGACGCTCAGGTGCAACTGGAAAATAACCGCCTTGAGCAAGAACTGGTGCTGATGGCGCAACGCATCGATGTAGCAGAAGAATTAGATCGCCTGGAAGCCCACGTCAAAGAAACCTACAACATCCTGAAGAAAAAAGAGGCCGTTGGCCGCCGTCTGGACTTCATGATGCAGGAATTCAACCGTGAGTCGAACACTCTGGCATCCAAGTCTATCAATGCCGAGGTGACGAATTCCGCGATTGAACTGAAGGTATTGATCGAGCAAATGCGCGAGCAGATCCAGAACATCGAGTAAGCCACTGTTCTACGTAGCGCCGTCGTCTGATGGTGGCGCTACGTGTTTTTCTCCACGTATCTATTCCCTCTCGTCGTCTTCGCATTATATTTTCTCATCGATTATCACCATAAATCATAATGTAAAGCGCATATCTTCTGGCATTCTCATCAAAACTTCATTAGCTGTAGTTATTAAAATCGCTTCACCTTAGAAAATCTCAATCGTGACAATGCGCACAAATCGTTAACCTTAGCCCCCAGCAAATCAGGGGGAATACATGCTGTTACACGTTTTATATCTAATTGGTATTACTGCCGAAGCCATGACCGGTGCGCTTGCGGCTGGGCGTCGCCGTATGGATACATTTGGCGTCATTATTATTGCCACCGCGACGGCCATTGGCGGTGGGTCGGTTCGTGACATTCTTCTTGGCCACTATCCGCTCGGTTGGGTAAAAAACCCTGAGTATGTCATTATCGTGGCCGCAGCCGCCGTGCTGACAACAATTATTGCCCCCGTCATGCCCTACCTGCGTAAAATATTCCTCGTACTGGATGCGCTGGGCCTGGTGGTCTTTTCCATTATTGGCGCTCAGGTGGCGCTGGATATGGGCCATGGGCCTATTATCGCCGTGGTCGCTGCGGTCACTACCGGTGTCTTCGGCGGCGTATTACGCGACATGTTCTGCAAACGCATCCCGCTAGTGTTCCAGAAAGAGCTGTATGCCGGCGTTTCATTTGCCGCTGCTGTGCTGTACATCGTGCTGCAACATTATGTCTCCAGCCACGATGTGGTGGTTATCTCTACCCTGCTCTTCGGCTTTACCGCCCGATTACTGGCACTGCGCCTGAAGTTAGGACTGCCGGTATTTTATTATCGCCATGAAGGCCATTAACGCATAAAGCCCACGATCCGCTGAGCAGCTAACCAGTTGCTCAGCGCAGTGATTTCTCGATCCTCCAGCCACTGAATAACCCGTCGTGTCCGCCGCTCCCCCATGGAGGGAAGCTGCCGCCAGCTTTGTTCATCGCGGTCCTGCAATTGTTGCCACGAATCATCCCGACTGGCGTTCAGCGTTGCCTGTGTTAACGGTATTCCCATGGCGATAACCCAGCGCGTGAACGGGAGATGGCGCGACAGGTTAAACTGATGCCATATCTTCTCTCCTTTGCTCACGCCTAATGTGGACTGGAGCTGCTCCTGAGTTAATCCGAGCCAGGAAAAGATATGTTCAAAACGATACGCCTGATGCAGCTCACGCCATCCCGCTTCGCCAATACCTTCTAATTCCAGTACCTCTTTTGCGCCCAGCCAAACCAGTCTGGCAATAAACTGCTCGTAACACTCCGGCGTGGCATAAAAACAGGTCATTGAATTGAAGCGACCCTCTGGCGGCTTTGGCTTAGTGCGTTGAGTACTGCGCCAGACTACTTCGTCGATACGGGGGATCCCCTGACCCGCCAGGCTTATCAGAATGCGATCGCCAGGCGCGATATCCCATTCATTCCAGCGACGTACAGAGCCAATATTGACGCGTTGCACTCGTTTATCATCCAGCATGACGGGCGCCAACAGCGCGACTACGGCAATTTTCCCGCTTTTACCAACTGAAAACTGAATATCTGTAACCTCTGATACCTGAGCCACCGGAGGATATTTCCACGCCGCCAGCCAGTCACCCTGCCCGGGTACCCAGTATCGCGCCTGCGGTTCTTTCCCCGATCGCACCACGACACCATCCGTCACAAAGGGGAGCGCCGAAGTCCACCACCTGGCGCGGGCATGCTCTACGTCGTCCGCATTCTTCACAGCCTGAGTATAGCGCTGCGCAAAGCTGAACCCGGCAGCGGTGAGTTGCGCCAGCCTTTCCGACATGACCGCCGGACCATCAGGCCAGGCCCAGATGAAAATAGCCAACGAGCGTAATAATTCCGGGTTGCTCTGGCGCATCATCATTCCAGCAACCTTTGAGCGGGCGTTCATTCCCCCTCTCTGTTGCTGGACATGCCCTTCCTGCTGTAAAAATATCTCGCCCTGCAACGTACTGTTTGCCAGCAGACCTTTGGTAGTGTGTGGTACGGAAGGTATCAAAAGCACCTTTTGCGTCCAGTCTTCACCTTTCAGGCCATTACCACGGCTAATCGCTCTTACCAGGTTGCCATGGCGATAGACCAGCGTCACCGCCACGCCGTCGACCTTTGGTTGTACCCAGAGATCGCTGCGAACGCGCATCCATTGCTGTAACGCCTGCTTGTCTGCCAGCTTACGGACACCCGTGTGAGGGACAGGATGCGCTATCGTCCCGTTGATCGGCGGGGTGGACAGGTCTGACGAGGAATCATCGCCAAAACAGCGCTGCCATTGCGTTAATTGTGCATTGAGCTGATCATAAACCCCGTCATCAACGGCGCTGACACCCTGTTTCCAGTAACTGTCATTCCACCGCGTCATCTGCTGCCGTAACCGTGAAATTTCCTCGTTTGCCCGGGCAGAAGACCAGGCTGGGCATACCGCCCAGACCGGCAAATTCCAGACCAGTAAAACCATTCCAAGGCATTTCCATAGCCTCATGCTGCCTCCGCTGAGCAATGTGCTTCCCGGCTCAGATATAGCGCGAAGCGCAATGGAAACAGAGCGACAAAAATTGATTGTGCGAACAGCATTCCTGACCTTTTCACATATTGCTGCAAATCACCGATAAAACAGGAAACGGGTACGCAAAACGCAATAAACATGCGCAAAAAGTGTGACAAAGGCTACGTCGCAAAGCGGCTACGTGTATAATAAGCCCGTATGTAGGCTCTCTTTCGACAATCACATACATTAAGATACTCATGGCTCAAGGCACGCTTTATATTGTTTCTGCCCCCAGTGGCGCGGGTAAATCCAGCCTGATTCAGGCTTTATTAAAGACCCAACCGTTGTATGACACCCAGGTTTCTGTTTCACACACCACGCGCGCACCGCGCCCGGGGGAAGTGCACGGTGAACACTATTTCTTTGTGAACCATGACGAATTCAGAAGCATGATTGGCAGAGACGCGTTCCTGGAACACGCGGAGGTTTTCGGTAATTACTACGGCACCTCGCGAGAGACCATTGAGCAAGTATTAGCATCCGGCGTAGACGTCTTTTTAGATATCGACTGGCAAGGTGCGCAGCAAATTCGTGAAAAAATGCCGCATGCGCGCAGTATTTTTATTTTGCCGCCATCTAAGATAGAGCTGGACCGCCGTCTTCGTGGTCGAGGTCAGGATAGCGAAGAGGTGATCGCAAAACGTATGGCGCAAGCTGTTGCAGAAATGAGCCATTACGCCGAATATGATTATCTTATTGTGAATGATGATTTCGATACCGCCCTCGGCGATTTGAAAACTATCATTCGCGCCGAACGTCTGCGCATGAGCCGCCAAAAGCAGCGTCATGACGCTTTAATCAGCAAACTGTTGGCAGACTGAACCCACATTCAGTATCATGCCCAGTCATTTCTTCACCTGTGGAGCATTTTAAGTATGGCACGCGTAACTGTTCAGGACGCTGTAGAGAAAATTGGTAACCGTTTTGACCTGGTACTGGTCGCCGCGCGTCGCGCTCGTCAGATGCAGGTAGGCGGAAAGGATCCGCTCGTACCGGAAGAAAACGATAAAACTACCGTAATCGCGCTGCGCGAAATCGAAGAAGGTCTGATCAACAACCAGATCCTCGACGTGCGTGAGCGCCAGGAACAGCAAGAGCAGGAAGCCGCTGAATTACAAGCTGTTACCGCTATTGCTGAAGGTCGTCGTTAATCACAAAGCGGGTCGCCCTTGTATCTGTTTGAAAGCCTGAATCAACTGATTCAAAACTACCTGCCGGAAGATCAGATTAAACGTCTTCGGCAGGCGTATCTCGTTGCACGTGACGCTCACGAGGGCCAGGCACGTTCAAGCGGTGAACCCTATATCACGCACCCGGTAGCGGTAGCCTGCATTCTGGCCGAGATGAAACTCGACTATGAAACGCTGATGGCTGCGCTACTGCATGACGTGATTGAAGATACCCCGGCTACTTACCAGGACATGGAACAGCTTTTTGGTAAAAGCGTTGCAGAGCTGGTAGAAGGGGTATCGAAGCTCGATAAGCTTAAGTTTCGCGATAAGAAAGAGGCGCAAGCTGAAAACTTTCGCAAGATGATTATGGCGATGGTGCAGGATATCCGCGTCATTCTCATCAAACTTGCCGACCGTACCCACAATATGCGTACGCTGGGCTCATTACGCCCCGATAAGCGTCGTCGCATCGCCCGTGAAACCCTCGAAATCTACAGTCCGTTGGCGCACCGTTTAGGTATTCATCACATAAAAACCGAGCTGGAAGAGCTGGGTTTTGAAGCGCTGTACCCGAACCGCTACCGCGTGATTAAAGAAGTGGTTAAAGCCGCCCGCGGCAACCGCAAAGAGATGATCCAAAAAATCCTCTCGGAAATCGAAGGGCGTTTGCAGGAGGCAGGCATTCCGTGTCGCGTAAGCGGTCGCGAGAAACATCTGTACTCTATCTACTGCAAAATGGTACTCAAAGAGCAGCGTTTTCACTCGATCATGGACATCTACGCTTTCCGCGTCATCGTTCATGACTCTGATACCTGCTATCGCGTACTTGGCCAGATGCACAGCCTGTACAAACCGCGCCCTGGTCGCGTGAAAGACTATATAGCCATTCCGAAAGCGAACGGATATCAGTCTTTGCACACCTCAATGATCGGCCCGCACGGCGTTCCTGTTGAAGTACAAATTCGTACCGAAGACATGGACCAGATGGCGGAGATGGGGGTCGCGGCCCACTGGGCGTACAAAGAGCATGGCGAAACCAGCACCACGGCACAAATCCGCGCTCAACGCTGGATGCAAAGCCTGCTGGAACTGCAGCAAAGCGCCGGTAGCTCGTTTGAATTTATTGAAAGCGTTAAATCCGATCTCTTCCCGGATGAGATTTATGTTTTCACACCGGAAGGGCGCATTGTCGAACTGCCTGCCGGTGCGACGCCTGTCGACTTCGCCTACGCCGTACATACCGATATCGGCCATGCCTGCGTTGGCGCACGTGTCGACAGACAGCCTTACCCGCTTTCGCAGCCGCTGTTTAGCGGCCAGACCGTTGAGATCATCACAGCGCCGGGCGCCCGCCCGAATGCGGCATGGCTCAACTTCGTCGTCAGTTCGAAAGCACGCGCCAAAATTCGCCAACTGTTGAAAAACCTCAAGCGCGATGATTCCGTCAGTCTGGGCCGTCGACTGCTCAACCATGCCTTAGGCGGCAGCCGTAAACTGGCTGAGATCCCGCAGGAAAGCATCCAGCGTGAGCTTGAGCGCATGAAGCTCGCCACGCTTGACGATCTGCTTGCAGAAATCGGCCTGGGTAACGCCATGAGCGTGGTGGTAGCGAAAAACCTCCAGCAGGGCGAAGCATCGGCAAACGTTCCTGCGCAATCTGGTCATGGTCATCTGCCGATCAAAGGCGCAGACGGCGTACTGATCACCTTTGCAAAATGCTGTCGTCCAATCCCTGGCGATCCGATCATTGCCCACGTCAGTCCGGGTAAAGGTCTGGTAATTCACCATGAGTCCTGCCGTAATATTCGTGGCTACCAGAAAGAGCCAGAGAAGTTTATGGCGGTGGAATGGGATAAAGAGACAGAGCAAGAGTTCATCACCGAAATTAAGGTGGACATGTTTAACCACCAGGGTGCTCTGGCGAACCTGACGGCGGCAATCAACACGACGACCTCCAATATTCAAAGTCTGAATACTGAAGAAAAAGACGGTCGCGTGTATAGCGCCTTTATTCGCCTGACCGCTCGCGATCGCGTGCATCTGGCGAATATCATGCGCAAAATCCGCGTCATGCCGGACGTGATTAAAGTCACTCGCAACCGAAACTAGAGATATGAACTCAAAACGCTATGAGCGCATTTGCGAAATGCTTGCCAGGCGTCAGCCCGATCTGACCGTCTGCATGGAGCAGGTCCATAAACCTCATAACGTTTCTGCGATCATTCGTACCGCAGACGCCGTCGGCGTACACGAAGTCCACGCCGTCTGGCCGGGTAGCCGTATGCGTACCATGGCCTCTTCTGCCGCGGGCAGTAACAGCTGGGTACAGGTTAAAACCCACCCCACCATTAGCGATGCGGTCACGCAGTTAAAAAGCCAGGGTATGCAGATCCTGGCGACCCACCTCTCTGATAAAGCCGTCGATTTTCGCGAGATCGATTACACGCGACCGACCTGCATCCTGATGGGCCAGGAAAAAACCGGCATTACTCAGGAAGCACTCGATCTGGCAGACCAGGACATCATCATCCCGATGATTGGCATGGTGCAGTCGCTGAACGTTTCGGTGGCCTCCGCGCTGATTCTGTACGAAGCGCAGCGCCAGCGACAAAATGCCGGGATGTACCAGAGAGAAAACAGTATGTTGCCGGAAGATGAACAGCAGCGCTTGCTGTTTGAAGGCGGTTACCCCGTGCTGGCGAATGTCGCTAAGCGCAAAGGCCTTCCCTACCCTCACGTAAACACGCAGGGCGAAATTGAAGCCGATGCAACGTGGTGGGCAACTATGCAGTCTGCGAAATAAACGCGATGAAAGGCCGTTTACTGGATGCCATCCCGCTCAATACGTTGACGGGCGTTGGCGCAGCGCAAAGCAGTAAACTGGCGAAAATTGGCCTGCACACCGTGCAGGACCTCCTGCTCCACCTCCCCCTGCGTTACGAAGACCGTACTCATCTGTACCCCATTGGCGAACTGCTGCCGGGCGTCTATGCCACCGTTGAAGGCGAAGTGCTGAACTGCAATATCACTTTCGGCGGTCGCAGGATGATGACCTGCCAGATCAGCGATGGCTCTGGCATTCTCACTATGCGTTTCTTCAACTTCAGCGCAGCGATGAAAAATAGTCTCGCCACCGGACGGCGGGTGCTGGCTTACGGCGAAGCCAAACGCGGGAAATACGGCGCAGAAATGATCCACCCGGAATACCGCGTGCAGGGCGATCTCAGCACGCCGGAACTGCAGGAAACGCTCACGCCAGTGTATCCGACCACGGAAGGCGTGAAGCAGGCCACGCTGCGCAAACTGACGGATCAGGCGCTGGATCTCCTCGATACCTGCGCCATTGCCGAGCTGCTACCGCCTGAATTATTGCAAGGCATGATGAGTCTGCCGGAAGCGTTGCGCACATTGCACCGTCCGCCGCCGACGCTGCAATTAAGCGATCTGGAAACCGGACAACACCCGGCTCAGCGACGTCTGATCCTGGAAGAACTCCTGGCGCATAACCTCAGCATGCTGGCGCTTCGCGCCGGGGCACAGCGTTTTCACGCCCAGCCGCTGAATCCTGACGATCGGCTGAAAAATCAATTGCTGGCGGCGCTCCCCTTTAAACCCACCGGCGCCCAGGCCCGCGTCACAGCCGAAATTGAACGCGATATGGCGCTGGATGTCCCAATGATGCGCCTGGTACAGGGAGATGTTGGTTCCGGTAAAACGCTGGTTGCCGCACTGGCCGCCCTGCGCGCGATTGCGCATGGTAAACAGGTGGCGCTGATGGCCCCCACTGAACTCCTGGCTGAACAGCACGCAAATAATTTCCGTAGCTGGTTCGAACCACTGGGCGTTGAAGTGGGTTGGCTGGCGGGTAAGCAAAAAGGTAAAGCGCGCCTGGCACAGCAGGAAGCCATAGCCAGCGGTCAGGTGCAGATGATTGTCGGCACCCACGCAATTTTCCAGGAACAAGTTCAGTTCAACGGGCTGGCGCTGGTGATTATCGACGAACAGCACCGTTTCGGCGTGCATCAGCGTCTGGCGCTGTGGGAGAAGGGCCAGCAGCAGGGTTTCCATCCCCACCAGCTCATTATGACCGCCACCCCGATCCCGCGTACGCTGGCGATGACCGCCTATGCCGATCTCGACACCTCGGTGATTGACGAACTCCCGCCGGGGCGCACGCCGGTCACCACGGTGGCGATTCCCGACACCCGTCGTAGCGATATCATTGATCGCGTGCGCAACGCCTGTACCCACGAAGGGCGTCAGGCGTACTGGGTTTGTACGCTAATCGAGGAGTCTGATTTACTGGAAGCTCAGGCGGCAGAAGCCACGTGGGAAGAGCTGAAGCTTGCCTTACCAGAGCTGAATATTGGCCTGGTGCACGGGCGTATGAAGCCAGCCGAGAAGCAGTCGGTGATGGCCGCCTTTAAGCAGGGTGAATTACATCTGCTGGTCGCCACCACGGTAATTGAAGTGGGTGTGGACGTGCCAAACGCCAGCCTGATGATCATTGAGAACCCGGAGCGATTAGGGCTCGCCCAGTTGCACCAGTTGCGCGGTCGCGTAGGCCGCGGCGCGGTGGCTTCCCACTGCGTCCTGCTCTACAAATCGCCGCTGTCAAAAACGGCGCAGAAACGCCTGCAGGTTCTGCGGGACAGCAACGACGGGTTCGTGATTGCACAAAAAGATTTAGAGATCCGCGGACCGGGCGAGCTGTTGGGTACGCGCCAGACCGGAACGGCAGAATTCAAAGTAGCGGATTTATTACGCGATCAGGCTATTATTCCGGAAGTTCAACGCATAGCACGTCATATTCACGAACGTTACCCGCAACAGGCCGAAGCGTTGATTGAGCGCTGGATGCCGGAAACCGAACGTTACTCCAACGCATAATCGCCTTATCGCGGCGGATGTTACCCCGCCGCACAGCCGTTATTGCGCAAAAATCGGCAACAGCAGATACAGCTTAATCACCAGCGCGTTGACGATATCGATAAAGAACGCCCCCACCATCGGCACGACCAGGAATGCCATATGCGATGGCCCAAAGCGTTCGGTAATCGCCTGCATGTTGGCAATCGCCGTTGGCGTCGCGCCAAGGCCGAAACCACAGTGTCCGGCTGCCAGCACGGCGGCATCGTAGTTCTTGCCCATCATGCGCCAGGTCACAAATACCGCGTACAGCGCCATGAAAATGGTCTGCACGACCAGAATTGCCAGCATTGGCAGGGCCAGCGATGCCAGTTCCCACAGTTTCAGGCTCATCAGCGCCATTGCCAGGAACAGCGACAGGCTAACGTTGCCCAACACTGAAACCGCCCGCTCGAACACCCGATAAAAGCCCATGAGTGCCAGGCCATTACTGAGGATCACGCCAACAAACAGCACGCAGACGAAGGTCGGCAGTTCGAGTACCGTTCCGACCAGCATTTGCGCAACGATTTTCCCCACCGTCAGACAAATAGCGATCAGCGCGATGGTTTCAATCAGCACCAGCGAGGTGATTATGCGTCCAACATCCGGCTTTTCAAACGCGGTAGGCACGGCCTGATCGTCCGGCATTCCGTCCGGGGTGGTCGAGTGTTTGACCAGATAACGCGCCACCGGGCCGCCGATCAATCCCCCCAACACCAGGCCAAACGTTGCGCAAGCCATCGCGACTTCAGTCGCATTGGTGAAACCGTAGCGTTCAATAAACAACTTGCTCCACGCAGCCCCGGTTCCGTGTCCGCCAGAGAGCGTTATCGAGCCGGCAATCAGGCCCATCAGCGGGTCCAGGCCCAGCAGGCTCGCCATACCGATACCGATGGCGTTCTGCATCAGCAGCAGGCCGACAACCACAATCAGAAAAATACCCACCACGCGGCCACCGGCCCGCAGACTGGCGATATTCGCGTTCAGGCCGATAGTCGCGAAAAACGCCAGCATCAGAGGGTCGCGCAGGGTCATATCGAAGTTCACTTCCCAGCCCATACTTTTTTTCAGCACCAGCAGCGCAATCGCCACCAGCAATCCACCGGCTACAGGTTCGGGAATAGTGTATTTTTTCAGGAAGGAAACAGACTGGACGAGCTTACGTCCCAGCAGCAACACAAGGGTTGCCGCAACCAGAGTAGATAACGTATCGAGATAAAACATTTACAGCTCCATTAGTGCGTTTAGCACAATCACGCACGATGCATTCCAGACCGATTTTTAGCTCTTATTGAGTTTTCGGGGTGGATTTTAAGCAGAAAATGATGAAAAGTTATATAAAAAAGTTTGTTTATCCGTTTTAAATATTAAGAATAACTGCTGGCAAACGTTTGCTTTTCCGCCCTGGTCAGATAAAATCACCGCTTTTCCACCATGGGATTGCCTCTGATGTCCGTTAACGCCGTAGAGTCAACAAATGCGCAACCGGTTGCGCAGACTCACAACAGTGAACTGATTTACCGTCTTGAAGATCGCCCCCCGTTAGCCCAGACCCTGTTTGCCGCCTGTCAGCACCTGCTGGCCATGTTTGTTGCGGTAATCACTCCTGCACTGTTAATTTGCCAGGCGCTCGGTTTACCGGCTCAGGATACTCAACACATTATCAGTATGTCGCTGTTTGCCTCCGGCGTAGCTTCTATTATTCAGATCAAAGCTTGGGGGCCGGTCGGTTCAGGGCTGTTATCAATTCAGGGCACCAGCTTTAACTTTGTTGCCCCGCTGATTATGGGCGGCACGGCGCTGAAAACCGGCGGCGCGGATGTCCCAACCATGATGGCGGCACTGTTCGGTACGCTGATGTTGGCAAGCTGCACCGAAATGGTAATCTCGCGTGTACTGCATCTGGCGCGACGTATTATTACCCCACTGGTCTCAGGCGTGGTGGTGATGATTATCGGCCTGTCGCTGATTCAGGTGGGTCTGACGTCAATTGGCGGCGGCTATGCCGCAATGAGCGATAACACGTTTGGCGCCCCGAAGAATTTACTGCTGGCAGGTGTCGTGCTGGCGCTGATCATCGTGCTTAACCGCCAACGCAACCCGTACCTGCGCGTTGCGTCACTGGTGATTGCGATGGCGGCAGGCTACCTGCTGGCCTGGTTTATGGGTATGCTGCCACAAAATACCGCACCGGTAAGCCAGGACCTGATCATGGTGCCTACGCCGCTGTACTATGGCCTCGGTATCGACTGGAGCTTACTGCTGCCGCTGATGCTGGTCTTTATGATCACGTCGCTGGAAACCATTGGTGATATTACGGCGACCTCCGATGTTTCCGAACAGCCGGTTTCTGGCCCGCTATATATGAAGCGCCTGAAAGGCGGCGTGCTGGCGAACGGTCTGAACTCATTTGTTTCCGCCGTGTTCAACACCTTCCCGAACTCTTGTTTTGGACAGAACAACGGGGTCATTCAGTTAACGGGCGTTGCCAGCCGCTACGTCGGTTTTGTGGTGGCGCTGATGCTGATCGCGCTGGGCCTGTTCCCGGCGGTGAGCGGTTTTGTACAACATATTCCTGAACCGGTCCTGGGCGGCGCAACGCTGGTCATGTTCGGTACTATCGCCGCATCCGGCGTGCGTATTGTGTCGCGCGAGCCGCTGAACCGCCGCGCTATTCTGATTATCGCGCTGTCTCTGGCCGTGGGCCTGGGTGTCTCCCAGCAGCCGCTAATCCTGCAATTTGCCCCGGACTGGGTGAAAAACCTGCTCTCTTCCGGCATTGCCGCAGGCGGTATCACCGCGATCGTTCTGAATCTGGTTTTCCCGCCAGAGAAGCAATAAGCGAAATGCGGCGTTGATTCTGAATCAACGCCGCTGTAACGCTCTTTCACCATTCCCGCCTTGAGCATTGCCTCTAAATCGTGCATAACTTGACTATGTGCACTTCGCGGGATGGAAGACCATGAAATTTATTGGAAAGCTTCTTCTTTACGTGCTGATCGCCTGTGCAGTGGCGATCCTCGGCCTTTATTTTCTACTGCAAACCCGTTGGGGCGCAGAGCATGTCAGCGCCTGGATCTCAGAGAACAGCAGCTATCATCTGGCATTTGATGCTATCGATCACCGCTTTTCCTCCCCATCCCATATTCTGCTGGAAAACGTCACCTTTGGTCGGGATGGCCAGCCCGCAACGTTGGTCGCTAAAACGGTCGATATTGGATTAAGCAGTCGTCAACTCACCGACCCGCTGCACGTGGACACTATTCTGTTGCAAAACGGCACGCTGAATCTTTCCCGGAAAACCGCCCCGCTGCCGTTCCAGGCCGATCGCCTGCAGTTACAGGATATGGCGCTCAACAGCCCCGGCAGCGACTGGAACCTGAGCGCCCAGCGCGTTAACGGCGGCGTGATTCCCTGGGAGCCGGAAGCGGGCAAAATTCTGGGCAACAAAGCGCAAATTCAGCTCAGCGCCAGCTCATTGACGCTGAACGATGTCCCGACCACCAACGTGTTGATTGAAGGCAGCATTGACCATGGCCAGGTGACGCTAAGCAATATTGGCGCCGACGTAGCGCGTGGCGCATTAACCGGCGTGGCGCAACGTAATTCCGACGGTAGCTGGATGGTAGAGAATCTGCGCCTGAACGATATCCGTCTGCAAAGTGACAAATCGCTGGTCGACTTTTTTGCGCCGCTGACCACCATTCCCTCCCTGCAGATTGGCCGACTGGAAGTGACGGATGCCCGTCTGCAAGGCCCTGACTGGGCGGTCACCGATCTCGATCTAAGCTTGCGCAACATGACCTTCAGCAAAGATGACTGGCAAACCCAGGAAGGGAAACTGTCGATGAACGCCAGCGAGTTTATCTACGGTTCACTGCATTTCTTCGATCCGATTCTGAACGCGGAGTTCGCGCCGCAGGGCATTGCGCTGCGCCAGTTCACTACCCGCTGGGAAGGGGGAATGCTCAGAACGTCCGGTAACTGGAGCCGTAGCAATAAAGCGCTGGTCCTCGATGATGCCGCGATTGCCGGTCTGGAATACACGCTGCCGGAAAACTGGAAACAGCTATGGATGGAGCCACTGCCGACCTGGCTGAACAGCCTGACGCTGAAGAAATTCAGCGCCAGCCGTAATCTGGTGATCGATATCGACCCAGCCTTCCCGTGGCAACTTACCGCGCTGGACGGCTACGGCGCCAACCTCGGACTGGTACAGGATAATCAGTGGGGGATCTGGAGCGGGAGCGCCACCCTCAACGCTGCTGCCGCGACGTTTAACCGCACCGACGTACGTCGCCCTTCGCTGGCGCTAACGGCGAACGGCAGTACCATCAATATCAGTGAGCTAAGCGCCTATACAGAAAAAGGGCTGCTGGAGGCCACCGCCAGTATTTCACAGTTACCGCAACGCCAGGCGCAGGTGAGCCTGAACGGACGCGGCGTGCCCATGACCATCCTGCAACAGTGGGGCTGGCCGGCATTGCCCATTTCCGGCGACGGTAACATTCAGCTTACCGCCAGTGGCAACATCCAGGCCAATGCGCCGCTCAAACCCACGGTCAACGGCCAGTTACATGCGGTGAATGCAGAGAAACAGCAAGTGACGCAGACCATGCAGGCAGGCGTTGTGTCGGGAGGTGAAGTCACCGCTCCGCCTGTTGCGCAGTGATTATTGCCCGGTGGCGCTTCGCTTACCGGGCCAACCTCTGCTCATAAACGACTATATTCACTGCACAACAGCCATTTCACCGGCTCGTCTTCTTCTATCGTCGGGAAGCGACCGCCCGGCTCAAGGAAATGGTTGTCGTGCAGGTCATCATTGACCATCGAGATTTCCCAGCCCAGCACAAACGCTTTCTCCGCCCAGAAACGATGATACAACCGCGGCGGCAGACACACGCCCTGCCCTGGTTTTAGCACCAACGTATCACCGGATTTAACCGTACGCCGCTGACCATCCACGCTAACCTCAATAATGCGCCGGGTGTCATACTCGTCATCGGGCGTGGACCATGCCAGCTGCATACACAAATCACCGCCGCCGCGGTTAACGATATCTTCCATCTTATGGCGATGAAAATGCCACGGTGTTTGCTGCTCCTGCTGAATTTGCAGCATCTTTTCGGCATACGGCTTGGGATAATCGGCTGAACCCATCAGACCATTGCGCAACGTCAGTAGCGTCAGTCCCGTTTGCGCAAAATCTCCGCGCCCAAAGTCGGTAATGTCCCAGCCCAGCTGGAGATCGCGCACTTCACGCCACAAAACAGGGTCCTGTTGTCGCCAGGCGTCGGCCGTAAAATACGCAAAATCAGGCAGACAGACCCGAAAGGTCTCGGCGATGGCATGCGCTTTATCGATAACATAATTAATATGTGAACGCTTCATTGCACTTTTCCTTGTTGCGAAAGAGGCGGGTCACCCCGCCTGCATGCCGTTAGTAAAGTGATGCTTTTCCGGTCGAGCCAAACAGTTTCATTTTGTGGCGGATCACGTCCCGCGCGGCGCTGATGGCTTCCGGGTAGATGACGTTCGGGTCCCACCAGGTCTCTTTTGCCAGGATTTCGCGGACTTTCTGGAAGTAGGCGTATTTCATATCGCTGGAAATGTTGATTTTGCCAACGCCGAGCGTGACGGATTCAGCGATTTCCGCATCCGGATTCGCGGAACCGCCGTGCAGCACCAGCGGAATGTCCACCCGCCCGGCGATATCGCGCAGGATGTTCATTTGCAGCTCTGGCTGCATCCCTTTCGGGTAGATCCCGTGCGCGGTGCCAATCGCCACCGCCAGCGTGTCGGCCCCGGTGCGGGCGATAAAATCCTGCGCCTGGGCGGGATCGGTATAGGTGACCTTCGACACACCGCCTTCCACTGACGTCCCGGTCTGACCAATCGTCCCCAGCTCACCTTCAACCGAAACGCCTACCGCATGCGCCAGCTTGACCACTTCGCGGGTCAGCGCCACGTTCTCTTCATACGGCAGCAGCGAGCCATCAATCATCACCGAGGTAAACCCACATTGAATCGCCCGCAGGACATGCTCTACCGAAGCACCGTGGTCCAGATGCAGAGTAAAGGGGACCGGGCTACGCAGGGTGATATCTCGCACATAGCTAAAAAACGCATCGCCGAGGAAATCATGTTCGCTGGGGTGAATGGAGATAATCGCCGGGGTGTTGGTCGCTTCCGCTTCTTCCACCACCGCGCGCACAAAGCAGCTATCCGCTACGTTGAATGCGCCGATGGCAAAGCCGTGCTGACGGGTCGGTTGCAGTAATTCTTTCATCGAAACTAACATGTTAATTCTCCAGTTTCAGGGTGTAGAAAGCCCTGCCAGTGCGTCATCGCAGAGGCATAGAAGGCGTTACAGAAAATAAATCAGGCTTTGTTGATAGCGCCGCTGGCCTGCAGGTACGGAATAATGGCTTCCTCGCAGGCTTGCTCCATCAGCGCCAGAGCATCAACGAGTTCACCGGATGTATCGCGACACAGGGTATGCAGTAGCGCAGCCTTTCCTGCTTCGAAAACCGCCGCGCCAACGTTTATTTTGGCGACGCCAAATGCCGGGCAGCGCTGTAGCTGGTCAAACGGCGTCCCGCTTCCGCCATGCAGCGCCAGCGGGACCGTTGATAAACGGGCAATATCTTCCAGCCGCTGGAAATCAATGGCTGGCGTGACGCCCGGCGCGTACATGCCGTGCGCCGTGCCGACCGATACCGCCAGCAAATCAATCCCGGTCTGTTGGATAAATGGCTCCACATCGGCGGCCTGGGTCATCAAATCAGCATTAGCAGCGTGGTCATAGCGCGGAGCGTCGGCCAGATGGCCCAGCTCGCCTTCCACGCACAGAGAAACGCTGGCCGCGAGTTCCACCACCGCCCGGGTCTGGCGAATGTTCTCCTCCAGGGCAAAGGCGGAGGCGTCGATCATTAGCCCGCTGAATCCGGCGCGAAAAGCCTGGCGGATGCGTACCGGATCCTTTCCGTGATCCAACGCCAGCGCCACCGGCACCGCAGCCTCTTCCGCCAGCGTTTTGACCACCGCCGCGGCTATCGGGGCCGGAAAATGGTCCAGGTGCCCCTGATAAAGATTCAGGATGATGGGCGCACGGTGTTTCTCTGCTACCCGTACCGCCGCGCGGGCGCTTTCCAGGTTCATACAGTTGATGGCCAGCAGCGCGTACTGCTCGCGCCAGGCTTTCGTCACCATGCTTTTCATATCGGCAAACATACGGCCTCCGGTTATTCCAGGGTAAAGGTGATCTCTTCGTCTTTCAGCTTTTGGTCGCTGAGTTCATCAAACTCTTCGTCACGTTCGGTCACCGGTTTCTTCCACAGCGACAGCATCACGCCGCAAATCACCGTCCCGATCCCCAACGCCAGGCAAAACAGCAGAGGATGCGTAAAGAGTGGCACCACGAACATGCCGCCATGCGGTACCGGGCTTTCAACGCCCCATACCATAATCAGGCCGCCTGCAATCGCCGAGGCCACCACGCAGGAGCCCACCACGCGCAGCAGGTCACGCGCCGCAATCGGAATAACCCCTTCGGTTATCATGCAGATCCCCATCGGGAAGGCCGCTTTCAGCGCCTCGCGCTCCGCACGGGTGTACTTGTGGCGCGTCAGCAGGAAGGAGAGCGTAATGCCGAACGGGGGGATTATCGAACCGACAAACTTCACCGCTTCCGGACCGTACACGCCGCTGACCAGCATGCCGTCAGCGAACAGCGACATGGTTTTATTCACCGGCCCGCCGAAATCGAATGTCGCCATTGCGCCGAGAATGGCGCCCATCAGGAAGCGTGACCCGCCCTGCATGGACTCCAGCAGATGAATTAGCGCGTCCTGCAGCCAGGCTATCGGCTTGCCGATCAGCGTCATCATCAGCAGTCCGCCGATGATGGTGCTCAATACGGGCAGCACCATGATGGGCATCAGACCCTGCATCGACTGCGGTAAACGGATATAGCGCTTGAGCAGCAGAACGGTATAGCCAACCAGAAACCCGCCCAGCATCCCGCCAATAAAACCGGTATGAATTTCGCCGCAGACAAAGCCGACAATCAGACCCGGCGCAAATCCGGGGCGATCGGCAATGGAATAGGCTATCGCCGCGCTAATCAGCGGCACGATTAACCCCATCCCCCAACCGCCAATCTGGTTGAGCATCCAGGGTATCGTTCCTGTTTTTTCACCCACGTTAGTACCGCCAAGTATTTGCCCGAGGGCAATACAGATCCCGGCGGCTACAATTAACGGGATCATCCACGAGATCCCCGTTAATAAATGTTTTTTTATTTCCTGAGATAGCGGAATTTTATTTTCACTCATGTGAAATCCCTCCAGAATGAGGATCGCTACTGGTTATTATTAACTAATGATTTTTCGACCTTTTCAAGAAACTGAATGGGCGACTTTATGACGATTTCGGTTTTTACTCGCACAATACGTTTATTTGAGAAGCGTTCCTCCCCTTTTATTTTGACATCGACGGCAAGAATCACGACATCCGCAGCAGAAATATCATCCGCCAGCAGTTCATTTTCCGTTCCGATGGTGCCCTGGGTTTCAACTTTTATATTATGCCCAAGCGCTTTAGCGCCTTTAATTAATTTCTCACGGGCAATATAGGTGTGAGCAATACCCGCCGTACAGGCGGCAACACAAACAATATTCATAACATGCTCCACATTTTATTTAGCAGACATTGGATTCAGCATATTGACTAAACAGCTCAATAATTTTTTGTGGGCTACTTTCAACTAAGAGTTGTTCAATAATGTCGTCATCCGCTAACGCACCGGCAACCTGCGAGAGCAGACGAATATGGGTGGTGTTTTGATCTTCAAGACGCACGGCAAACAGAATAATGCAGCGCACATTGCTGCCGTCCAGGGTCTCCCAGGGAATGTCCTGACGGGTGCGCCCAATCGCCAGAGTGGTATTGACCACCGCCGAAGATTTCCCGTGCGGGATCGCAATATGATTTTCGAATCCGGTTGAGCCTTCGGATTCGCGCTGCCAGACATCCTGAATAAACGTTTCCCGACAGCTAATTGCTCCATCCTTTTGCAGAATATCAGTAAGTTCCTCAATAGCCTCCGTTTTGTTCGTAGCCTTCATATCCAAAATAACGCGATTTGTATTGAGAATTTTCGTGATGTCCATCAATCATACCTCATGGAGTTCAGACATTAATTTTCAACGACCAGCGACGTCGCCCGATGTAATTTTTCCGTAATAACCGTTTCCGTTACCCGTTTAATATCCGCATCATTGAAGAAGGCGGTGACATAGACGACCGGCATGGCAATGGCGGGTAAATTAATGGTTGATACCACCAGCTCAATATCGTCCGTCAGTACGGAGGGCAAACTGCCGGCTGACACCACGCCGACGATAGTCCAGTCCGGAAAGGCGCGCAGAATGCGGCTCTTGAGTAAATGCGAAGTGCCAATCCCGGTTGAGCAGACTATCAACACCCGCTTACGCGCTATCTGGCGCTCCATTGCGGCCTGAAAATGGACGGTCAGGTATCCCACCTCATCTTCCGAAACGGCCCGCTCGCCCCAACCGCAAAATACCCGATTCACCGCGCACTGGGTCAAACGCCAGACGTCCTGCAACTCGCCTTTGATATCCTCCAGCAGCGGATTACGAATGCGGATCTGGTAGTTCAGGCGGTTAATCAGCGGCTTAATATGGATCAGCAATCCGTCATACAGTGCAGTATCCTGACTGAGGTCGCTGTCGACCATCTCGGCGAAGGTGGCAATCAGTCGATGGGTAATCAAGCGCGCTTCATCGCTGGAGTGCATATGACCAATTACGCTCACGTCGTTATGCTCTTCAATCACCACGCCGGACGAGATAATGTATTGATAGATAAACCAGACTTCGTCTTCCGGCAGCGGATGGGCAATGCGTTTTTCGATATGCTGAATCATACGACTGGCAATGGAAAAAATATTCTCGTCGCATGAGGTGATGTTTTCATCTTTTCTCGGCAGCGCATTTCCCCGCGTGATGCGGTACATCATGATCAAAATGTGGGTAAAGATATTGACGTAATAAGGTTCACCCAGCGACCAACACAGGTCGTTCTCCATTTCCTGCAGCAGCGTCTGGACAAATAAAACATCTTCTTCGCCGAAGTAATGCACTAATGCGTTATAGCTGCCGGGGTCAAGGCGCGAATACACCACGCTGCCGGGTTCATTATGGTTAATCACACCGTTAATCAGCGATGCCATCGCCTGGCGCACGCCGCTCTCGCTGCCTTCAATGTGCGTGCCGCTTTGGCTGCGGATCAGCGATAAACCCAATGGCGTTATCCAGGATTCAATCACTTTCAGATCGTTAACAATCGATGCGCTACTGATGAAATAACGTTCAGACAATTTACTGATCGACGTTTCATGCGGCGTTTCGCTTAATAATTGCGATGCAATCTTAACGCGCCGTGAATTATTCATCATGCCGTCAGTATCATCCCCCTCGGTTCCTAACAGCTGGTCCAGATACAAAAGGTCTGTAATATTATCGGCATTTAATATCACGCCCGCGCCAGCACGTTTATCGATGGCTATTTTCCATTCAGCTAACCATGGTTCCAGTAACCGCAGATCGCGCTGCACGGTTTTCTCTGAAACAGATAAATATTCAGCTATTTTCAGCAGCGTGACATATTCCTTCCTGGACAGAAGGAATTTTAATAATCTGTTTTGTCGCGAGGTAATCATTTGCATTATTTACCCTTATTACACACCAGATTAAAATATCTATACCCGTTATACTTCAAGCTGCATATGCGTTGGCTTTCCTCGCTCACCCCTGTCACGTACTTATGTACGCTCCAGGGGATTCGCTGCGTCGCCACCTTCCTGCAACTCGAATTATTTAGGGTATAAAGAAGCATTTATGCTCCACGTGTCATCCGTGAGGGTAAATATAAGAGGACTACGATGCGCCAACAATACTAAATCGTGTCCTGTATTCCGGACACAAATAAGACAAAACGGGGAAATAGTGAGATATTTACGGCGCAGATCACATTTTTCGCGGAAATTAGAGTGATAACGCTCGCAAATATGGGGCGGTAAAATTTTAAGTCAGAATATTTTTGCTTTTCAGATCTGGAACGCTGCTCGCATCGTGGGCCGGATAAAACGCATCCGGCCCGCGTCGACCGCACTTACAGTGTAATCGTCAGCCTTTCATCTTCAGGAGTCACCACGACGCCCAGCTCACTGCTTGCACAGGAGCCGCCCTGCACGCCGCTGACCTGCGGGAGATTACGCAGGCACAACGTCCAGTTACGCGCGTCACCGCTGCCTTGTACGGTGATGGTTTTACCCACGCGCGTCGCCTTCAGCGTGAAGATAACCGACCCGTCAGCCGCCGGAACGTCACAGACCGCTTCCCTACCTTCTTGCAAATGGAACAGCTGGAATGCCGTCCCTTCATGCCACGCGTAGTCTGGCTTCTGGTTATTACTGCCCAGCGCCAGCAGGGTGTTGTCGCGCACGTAAACCGGCAGGCTCAGGAAGTCATGCTGCTGTTTATGCCAGCGGCTGCCCTGAATTTCATCGTTGTGCCACAGATGCGTCCAGCGCCCTTCCGGCAGGTAAAACTGCACGTCACCCGCTTCGGAGAACACTGGCGCCACCATTACCGAATCACCCAACATATACTGGCGGTCGAGATAATCGCATGCCGGATCGTCCGGGAACTCCAGCACCATCGCGCGCATCATCGGCGTGCCGTGTTCGTTCGCCAGCGCGGCCTGACGATACAGATACGGCATCAGCTGACATTTCAGCTGCGTAAAGTAGCGCACCACGTCGCAGGACTTGTCATCGTACGCCCACGGCACACGGTAGGATTTGCTGCCGTGCAGGCGGCTGTGGCTGGAGAGCAGCCCAAACGCACACCAGCGTTTGTAGACGTGCGCCGGGGCGGTGTTCTCGAAGCCGCCAATATCGTGGCTCCAGAAGCCAAAGCCGGAGAGACCAATGGATAAGCCGCCGCGCAGGCTTTCGGCCATAGATTCATAGTTGGCGTAGCAGTCCCCGCCCCAGTGCACCGGAAACTGCTGCGCGCCCACGGAGGCAGAACGGGCGAATAGCACCGCTTCTTCTTCGCCGACGGTCTCTTTCAGCACGTTCCACACCAGCTCGTTATAGATGTAGGCGTAGTGGTTGTGCATCTTCTGCGGATCGGAACCGTCGCACCACTGCACATCCGTTGGAATGCGTTCGCCAAAGTCGGTCTTGAAGCAGTCAACGCCGATCTCCACCAGGCCTTTCAGCTTGTTGGCATACCATTCGCAGGCCTGCGGGTTGGTGAAGTCGTAAATCGCCAGCCCCGGCTGCCATTTATCCCATTGCCACAGGGAACCGTCCGGGCGCTTGAGCAGATAACCTTTATCTTTCAGCTCCTTGAAAATCGGTGATTTCTGACCGATGTACGGGTTGATCCACACGCAGACCTTCAACCCTTTCTCTTTCAGGCGGCGGATCATGCCTTTCGGGTCCGGGAAGGTCACCGGGTCCCACTCGAAGTCACACCACTGGAAAGCCTTCATCCAGAAGCAGTCGAAATGGAAAACATGCAGCGGCAGATTGCGCTCGGCCATGCCGTCAATAAAGCTGTTCACCGTCGCTTCATCATAGTTGGTGGTAAACGAGGTGGTGAGCCACAGGCCAAACGACCAGGCTGGCGGCAGCGCCGGGCGACCGGTAAAGCGGGTATAGCGATCCAGCACCGCTTTCGGCGTCGGGCCGTCGATGACGAAATATTCCAGATACTCGCTTTCAACGCTGAACTGCACTTTCGACACTTTCTCAGAACCGATTTCAAACGACACGCACTGCGGATGATTTACCAGCACGCCATAGCCACGGTTGGTGATATAGAACGGGATATTCTTGTAAGACTGCTCGGTACTGGTGCCGCCATCGCGGTTCCAGGTCTCTACCGTCTGCCCATTACGCGCCAGTGCGGTAAAACGCTCGCCCAGCCCGTACACCGTTTCGCCGACGCCCAGATCCAGGCGCTCAAACATATAATTGCGTCCGCTGTTGGTGTCCTGGACGTAGCCGTTGTTTTTCAACTGACTGCCGGTAATACGTTCACCGTTACGCAGGAAATCCAGCGACCAGAACTCGCCTTTGGTGACGCGAACGCTCAAATTACCGCTCTTCAGCTCAGCGAACTCAGCGGTGTTCCGCATCTCAACGTTTACGTCCCGCTGCACGTTCAGCGGGTAATGCGGACCGTTATCCAGCGCGCCCTGGAAGTGTTCCATCCGTACACCCACCACGCCTTCCTGCGGCGAAAAAAGGCGCAGCGTGAACAACGGGGTATCGAGTTGCCAGGTCCGTTCACGCACGTCGCGCGGCGCAACGTAGACCAGCATCTCATTACCTTGCTGTTCAACCTCGAACACCTGGACAGGGTTAATCACATTCAGACCGGGCTGAATCAGCCAGTTTCCGTCGCTAATTTTCATAATCGGTTCCTTAGTTCTGTAATTCTTTCGTCGTAAAATCCTGCTGATTACGGCGCGCACCCTGCGCCAGCTGACGCATAATTTCAGTCAGATACGGGGTTTTCAGGGTGTAGAAGCGTTTGGCAATCACGGCGCTCAGCAGGTAGCAAATAGCCGGGACAAGAGTGAACAATGCAATGATGATGCTGATGGTGGCGCTGTTTTGCGTTTTCGCCGCGGCGTCGTAGCCACCGCCTGCCAGCATCCAGCCGATCAGCGCCCCGCCAAGCGCCAGACCCAGCTTGAGCACGAACAACGTTCCCGCAAAGCTAATGCCCGTCAGGCGTTTGCCGTTACACCACTCGCCGTAATCAACGGTGTCGGACATCATCACCCACTGGATTGGCGTTACGAGCTGATGCAGAACGCCAATGACGAAGATAAAGACGAACATGGTGATGTTGGCGTGCATCGGGACGAAGAACATCGCCACGCTGATGACGGCCAGCAGAGCGTTCGTCCACCAGAAGACGCTGACTTTGCATTTCCAGTCGGTCAGCGGTTTTGCCAGCGCAGAGCCAATCAGGTTGCCGACGCAATAGGTGGTAAGGAAGGCGACAAACACCTCCGGTGAGCCCAAAATCCAGGTGACGTAATACATCATCGCGCCGCCGCGAATGCAGACCGCCATAATGTTGAGGATGGTGAGCAAGCCGACAATACGCCATTGATCGTTCTGCCAAATATCACGCAGGTCTTCACGCATCGAGGTGCTGCTCGGCGGCGCTTCCACGCGTTCTTTGGTGGTGAAAAAGCAGAATGCGAGCATCAGGAACGCCACAACCGAGAGCACTGCGATGCCGCCCTGGAAACCCAACGCTTTATTTTCGCCGCCAATCAGCTTTACCAGCGGCATCATCAGGACGGTGGAGAGCATGCCGCCCGCCGTCGCCAGCACAAAGCGCCACGATTGCAGGGAGATTCGCTGCGTAGGGTCATTGGTGATCACGCCGCCCAACGCGCAGTAAGGGATATTCACCACGGTATAAAGCAGGGTTAGCAGCGTGTAGGTGATGACGGCATAAATCATTTTGCCGTGCAGGCTGAAGTCGGGCGTGCTGTAGGCAAGCACACAAACCAGACCAAACGGCAGCGCGCCAAACAGCACCCAAGGACGAAATTTCCCCCAGCGCGACCGCGTACGGTCAGCAAGCAGCCCCATGCAGGGGTCTGAGATGGCATCCAGCGCGCGCGCCAGTAAAAACATAGTGCCAACAAAACCAGCTGGAATACCAAAAATATCGGTATAGAAGAACATCATATATAACATGACGTTATCGAAGATAATGTGGCTGGCAGCATCGCCCATACCGTAGCCAATCTTCTCCTTAACAGACAGAATCTCACTTTTCATGACGCATCCTTGTTTGCACTTTCACACGCACTGGTACCGGTTACAGTTCTTGTAAACCATCCCTGCGATCGCGGGTATTCCGATATCTCGTTATCAAATTACGATTCTTGTTTTCTGTGATCGGGGTAGCGTCTAAAAATATGTCTAAGTGTAAGTGATGGATTTTGTAGAGATTTATTTGAAACGGGTCATGGTAAGGGGAAACGGAAGTTAAAAAAGTGAGTGAGGGGGTGTGGAAACCCGAGGAAGTAGCTATAATGCGCCCCGCCTCCATGTAGCAATCGAGGCGCGGAAGATCGTCATCTCCGGTGAGGTGGCTGGACTTCAAATCCAGTTGGGGACGCCAGCGTTCCCGGGCAGGTTCGACTCCTGTGATCTTCCGCCAAAATCCTTCCATAGCAGTCCATATCCGTCCATTTATAATTACAAAAACAACAAGTTAAAATAATTATCGTCCATATGTGACCATAGTCGGTTTCTGAAATCCGCTCAAAAAATGTATAGTAATCTGTATAGGATTTCGTGGCTAACACAGGGCTATACATATGGCACTCACAAATCTTGAGATAAAGCGGGCTCAGCCAAAAGAAAAAGCATATTCGCTAAGCGATGGTTTGGGTCTGGCGCTGCTGATTGAACCCAACGGGAGCAAGGGTTGGCGCTTTCGCTATCGTTTTGATAACAAAGCCCGCTTGATGTCCTTCGGCTCTTATCCACTAGTCTCCCTCTCCGAAGCCAGAGAAATGCGCGACAAATCGCGCAAACTTGTCATATCTGGTGTAGATCCAATGGCCGAACGTCGTACACAAAAAGCGCTGCGAGAGCAGGCTAAAGCCATGACTTTTGAGGTAGTCAGTAGGGAGTGGCATCGTAGTAAAGCCGATCGCTGGACGCTGGGCTACCGTGATGAAATCATCAAAACCTTCGAACAAGATGTGTTTCCTTTTATCGGCCAGCGCCCTATGGGAGACATTACGCCGCAAGAATTGCTACAGGTTCTCAAACGCATCGAGCAACGTGGCGCACTGGAGAAAACACGAAAAGTACGCCAGCGCTGTGGTGAAGTTTTTCGTTATGCCATTATCACGGGTCGTGCCAAATACAATCCAGCCCCGGATCTTGCGATGGCACTGGCTACACCGAAAAAACAAAACTATGCCTGGCTGCCCGCGAACGAGATGCCTTATTTTATCCGTGATTTGGAAGGGTACACCGGGAGCCTTATTACCAGAAACGCAGCAAAACTTGTGATGCTTACAGGTGTCAGAACCCAAGAGATGCGTTTCGCAACATGGGATGAAATTGATTTTGAGAATGCCCTCTGGGAGATCCCGCCAGAGCGAATGAAAATGCGTCGTCCTCACCTTGTACCTCTCTCACGTCAGGTGATTGAACTCCTCAAACAACTGGAACCGATCACCAAAAATTTCCCGTACATCTTTATTGGCCGCAATAGCCGTAAGAAGCCAATCAGCAAGGAAAGCGTAAATCAGGTTATCGAGCTATTGGGTTATAAGGGACGCGCAACCGGGCATGGTTTCAGGCATACTATGTCCACAATCTTGCATGAACATGGTTTTGATAGCGCATGGATCGAAACACAGCTCGCACATATTGATAAGAATTCAATTCGCGGAACGTATAATCATGCGCAGTATCTGGAGAAACGCCGGGAGATGATGCAATGGTATGCGGATTTCCTAGGCAGTCAAAAAGATAAATTTAACTAATGCTTTGTATTCAAAAACAGCATTTCTTATAAAATCAACAGGCCATGAAAAATATGTACATTCCATTATTTAAAATAATTAATAAATAGGATGACTATATGGAGAAAGATAACTATAGAGAAGAACTAATCCAAGCATATAAGTCTAAATCACTCTGGAATAAAATCACCCAGATATATTTAGATGAAATTAGATCAGACCCTAAAAATCTACCAACTATACTAGCTGAGATACATAATGAAAAATTATTCGATTTAAATGAATTGTATAAACATCTAGATATTGAAAACAATGAACGGGATCTTTTTATTTTATTCAATGTTTATTCATTAGCATTACCAATGATGTCATGCTCAATTGAAGATATATTAATAACAACAGAAAAACTAAGTAAGGAAAAGAAATCTCCCATTGATATTCACGATGGCATTTACAACTTTTGTAGACATGATTTTCTCCATGCTCAACAGGGGCTCTATTATATTAAGGAAAACCCTGAGAATTTAATATCGTACATCTCATCGGTCATCTCCTCAGCAAATAGCCATGATCCAACATGGTGTCTTTCTCAGACAAAACAATTGATAAGCAGTAGTGACCACTCTATTAGATCACAAGCGTATTGGACAATAGGCAGACTACAGTTAACAAATGAATGTGATATTATTTTGGCCAAATCGTTACTTAACTCCTCAAGTGAGAACGAAGGTAACAATATTGCCAATATAAACTTATTCAGAGCATTGATTAATTTTGGGAAAAACCATAGCCAATCTTGGCCTGATATAAAGAATAGCATTTCACATATTTTAGATAAAAATGATGATGACATCATAACTATTGCAGCACAACAATGTCATTGGGAATTTCAAAAAATTCCTAAAGATATCTTTCACTTATTTCTTGATGCTGTCAAAAATTCATCACTAAAATCTGGAGCATTAGATAGTATCGACTTGGTATTCATCGATTTAATTAAAAATAATGAGCACGATTTTGCAATAACCTTATTGGAAGGTATTTTAGAGAAAAATGACAATATCAAAATTACAAAATTTGACTCCTTTGTACATTATCTTATCAAAGAAAACAATAACATTTTTTGTAGGTTAATAACTAAATGGCTGTTATCAGGAAACAATCGTTTATGTCGAAGCGTATTAGATTTATTTAATAATATTCATGATGAAATACTGGAATCACATGTAGATAAAGAGTCATGTGCTGGCCTATCTGAAAATATCAAACTTTACCTTGCAAGAAAAATTATTGGCTGGTTAATTACCAGACCAATTGATGTGTTTACACTTATATCATCTATTTACTTAACCTCATCAAATCAACTAAAAAATAAACTTGAGGATCTATTATTCGACCCATTACTTATTAATTACCCAAGTGATTTAGGGGAGTATTTAGAAATCAGGAAAGAAAAAGAGGGTGATAATTCTTTAATTTCCTTGATCCACAATTTAGAAATTAGAATGAAAAACTATGTCAGTGGCTTTGATCAAGCTTACTCTATAAAAGAATTAAAAACCCCGGATACTAATAGACATCTATACTGGAAAATGTCAGATAGAGTAATGCAGAAGGCAAAAGAAAATGGTCCTAAATCAATATTTGAAGATATGTTTAATACCATACACCTTCTTTATGGAAATAGTTCAATTTACTATATGTATAGCTCACCAGATGAAAAACCGCATAGGGCAGAAGCCCCTATGCACACGTTCTCTTATTCATCTGAAATGCCAAATATGGATATAATCGATCCATTTAACTTTAATTATCGTTTGCTTAGATTCAGGATTGAAAGGATCGAAGATGAAATTAATAATTAAACAATATCTTTCTTCACTCAAAGAACGCAGTGAACTTGATGTTATACTACCAAGTTTATTGAGCCAAATGGGGCTTAATGTCTTTGCAAGGCCAATACGCGGCACTAATGAATATGGAGTTGATATTGCCGCCGTCGGTAAAATTAATCAGGATAAAGAATGCGTTTATTTATTCTCTGTGAAATCAGGGAATTTAACACGATCTACTTGGCATAGTGGTGCAACTGATCAAACCTTGCGCCCCTCATTAGAAAGTATTTTAGATTCGTACATTCCACACCGTCTCCCCCCTGAACATAAAAACAAACCTGTCGTAATCTGTTTGTGCTTTGGTGGTGATATCCAAACAAATGTTAGACAAGAAGTAACTGGATTTACCAATAAATATACTACCGATAATATTTCTTTTGAAGAATGGAATGGCGACAAATTATCAGACCTGATTACAGAATATCTCTTGAATGAGGATTTATTACCCAAAAATTGGCAATCGTTACTTAGAAAATCAATAGCATTGCTTGATGAACCTACTTCATCTCATCAGAATTTTAGGAAGTTAGTTTTAGAAATATCTAAAACTATCGGAGAAGATGATAAATCACAAGTAAGGTTTATTAATACGATCAATATTTGTTTATGGATTTTATATTCATGGTGCAGGGATGAAAATAATATTGAGTCCGCATATATATCTGCCGAATCTGCAATACTTTATGTTTGGGATGCGATCAATAAAAATTTCACTTTAAAGCAAAAAAATTCTTTCGATGAATTAATCTCAACATATCAAAAAATATCAGAAGAGTATGTACAAAAATGCATACTACCATTTTGCAAAAATCTGCATGCCATATCCAGAGCCATTAATACCCGATGTTCTATCGATCTAAACATAAAACTATTCGACATTCTTGGTAGAGTTGCTATACATGCTGAATGGTTACTCTATAGATTACAGAAATCTCATATTGAATTTCCTCCTTCTGAAGGTGAAAATCAAGAGCAACTTGAGATTAGAAATCAAATTGAAAGGATTTCAAAAACAATTCAAGAACTTGTTTCTAAAAATCCTTTGTTGTTATCACCCTACAAAGATGATCAAGCTATAGATATAAGTCTGGCAGCGCACATTTTATTACAGAATTCAAATAATGATGTGTTCCTGCAAGATTGGATAAAAAACCTGGCTGACAGAATAATGTTTGCATACAAAGCCCATATACCATCAATTTATATGCATACAACTACACTTAGAAATTATGAAGAAATTTTAGAATATAAAAATGATGATAACCATGAGTTACTACGTGAGAAATATACGCAGGGAAGTATCCTATATCCCGCATTGATGATTCTTGCCGAAACATTAAAAAATTCAGAACTCAAAGCAGACTTAGTTGAGTTTTGTACTGAAAACCTTAAACATTGCACGTTACAATATTGGTTTCCAAATCACACCTCAGAAAGCTATTATTATAATAATAAAGAAATACATGGCTCTGCCTTTTCAGAGATTACGGAAACACAGTATTTTTCCATCCCAGACATCCTATTGGAGTGTAAAAGCAGTTCAATTGATAACTTATCTGCAATAAAGTATGGGTATGCCCCACTATTACTCGTCGCCTCCAGACATTATAGATACCCTGTTCCCCTTCATTTTTTTACCGCTATTATTGAAGATTCTCTGGATACCAATAAATTGTAATATCCTCATCTTCATTTTAGTAAGCCGCACAATTGTCATAAGTTGGCGGCTTTTAACACTCAAATGGGTGTAAGTATCCCAGCTTTAGTTCCACACACTTTTTGAGAGTTCCGGGTTTTCAGCCATCAGCCGGTACTCTTCCGGCGTCAGGTTGTTCAGGGATTCATGAGGTCGCTCGTTGTTATATTCCATCAGCCAGCGTCCGGTGATTTCTCGTGCTTCATTCAGTGTTCTGAACAGGTAAAAATCCAGGATTTCTGTCCGGTATGTCCGGTTGAACCGTTCGATAAACGCATTTTGCGTCGGCTTACCCGGCTTGATAAATTCGAGCTGCACGCCATGTTCTTCGGCCCATTGTGCCAGCGCCAGTGAGACCAGTTCTGGCCCGTTGTCCATCCGCATCTTCAGCGGGTAGCCGCGGTTTGCCACGATCCTGTCCAGTACCCGGATGACTCGCTGAGCCGGGATATTCAGGTCGATTTCTATCGCCAGTGCTTCGCGGTTAAAATCATCCACCACATTGAAGGTCCGGAAGCGTCTGCCGCAGACCAGCGCGTCGTGCATAAAATCGATGGACCAGCTCTGGTTTAACGCTTGCGGTGTCGCCAGTGGTGCTGGATTACGCACTGGCAGCCGCTGTTTTCCCTTGCGACGAAAATTCAGTTTCAGCAGGCAGTAAATCCGGTGAACACGTTTATGGTTCCAGGTATTGCCCTGCCTGCGCAGCAGCTGGAACAACTTCTTAAAACCGTAGCGCGGATAGCGTTCTGCCAGTTCAGTCAGTGCACAGATCACCGGTTCATCACGTCGGGTATCGGGCTGGTAAAAATAGACCGTCCTGCTCAGCGATAACGTCCTGCAGGCCTGGCGTAAACTCATGGCAAATTGTGCCGTCAGATAGCTGACGAGTTCACGCTTTATCGCTGGTTTTAAAGCTTTTTTTCGATGACGTCTTTCAGTGCCCGGCACTCAAGGCTGAGATCAGCAAACATCTGTTTCAGACGTCGATTCTCATCCTCAAGGTCTTTGATTTTTTTAATATCGGCCGCTTCCATCCCGCCATATTTTGCCTTCCAGTTGTAATAACTGGCTTCCGAAATAGCGGCCTCACGGCACACATCCTTGACGGTACGTCCGGCTTCGACGGACTTCAATACGGCGATGATCTGGTGTTCAGTGAATCGGATCTTACGCATAGCGATCTCCTCAGGGGACATAATCAGTATGTCGGAAGATCTCTAAAAGTGAATGGGCCGTTTTGCCGGGATGCTTACATGATAACTGTAAGATGATAGAATTAAATTTATATTGATAGATCTATTCCGAACTGAATGATAAGGAGAGTTTATGATCCACGAGTCAAGTTATTGGAAGAATGATCTTTTAAAACTGGCTAACCGATTAGAGCTAAGATTGATTCAAACCAGATGGGGAGAAAAGAATTTTTATACAATAGAAAAAGAAATATTTATTGGTTTTTATTCCATCCGCAAATTAATAGAATCCCAAAAAGTATCTGACTCCATAAAATCAAAGGCATATGAACTTAAAGAATTTCCATATAATGGAAATCACGCATCTATTATAGATCCTTATAAGTTAACAGATTATTCTTTCAATAAAGCAAAAACATCAAAAATCAGCATAGCATCATTATGCAATCAATTTATCCACAGTTATCACTTCGTTCCATTTATTCCTAACGGAAAAATTTTATTGGTGTATTCTTCTGCTCTGACTATAAACGGGCAACAGGTCTATATTTTATAACTTTGTTTGATATTGTAGACATTTTTAGATGTGTGGGTAAAAATTATCCATCATCTATGCATGTTATGCGCACTCAAAATGGAAAAATCATCACAGAAATAGAATGAATGAGTTAATAGTGAGTGATATTTATCATATCTAAGTTGAATAGTTATACTATAGCCTGAAAAGTAAAAATTTACAGGCTATATTTCAACAAGAAAGGTGATAACTGATAATTTAATGATCGCAAATTTCTTTTAGATACTTAATGATCGGTACTTTATGAATATCGACATGCCCTAAATTTGGCTTTAAAATTTTCTTCCAGTATAGATTTGCGTTATAAGGTTTACTCTTGTCACTTGTTTGAACAAAACGCAAGTCTTCAGGGACACTATCATTTTGATGTGCAGGCTCGAATGTTGTCGAATGAACCCTTAATATACCAACAAGATTTTGATTTTTAGACTTATCAAGTTGATATTGTTCAGAAATTGTTTTTTGAATCCCTTTATCAAAAAAAGGACATCCATTAACATCATGACTAACAATAGTAGCTTGATCAGTATCAAATATGGCATGGTATTTAATATTAAATTTAGAAAATATTTTCTGATAAAAAGGAATATTATTTACTGTGCCACAGTTTAATATAAATATATTTTTGTTAGTTTGTTGCTCCTGTAAATAGGCTCTTGAGATAATTTCCTCTGTAGGCCCTTCGATAAGTACTACCTCATCAGCATAAAATGATTCGCACATAAATGGATTGAACCTAAGAACCTCATACATTTCTTGTTTGAGCTCTTCATCTGTTTTTATATCTTTTGCTTCTTTTAAAAAAGAGTCGTTTATTTGGAATATTTTAGTCCCATTACTGGTTTTAACAAGTCTAATTATTGAAGATTTTGGTTTAGATATGTCGATCATTGTTGGTGAATGGGAAGCACATAGCACTTGATAAGGTAAATCTTCAGTACTTACTTGATAAATTAGCTCCCTTAACTCCTTAACCATTTTTGGATAAAGGAAAAGCTCTGGTTCCTCAAAAAGAACCATATAATCTTTCCTACCAGCTCTCCTTTCGAATTTTTCAGCTACATCTTTCATTAACAATAATGTGAAAATAGCCGTGCGAATTGTTCCATGCCCTACACTATTGTGTGAACAAGGAATTTCATCATCTCTTTCTCCATCAATTGTAGTCTTGACAAACTCTATATCAAATTCTTTCCCAAGTTTGTTTTCTGTCCACGCTAATCGTTCTTTTATATCTTTAAATGCTATACGAGTATCATCAAATATTTTCTTAAAATAGTCATTTACGGAATCTTGATAAGATGCAATTGTTTCTGTGTTATACATTTTATCTTGAAGCTCTTTTATTTTAGCCCTGGCATCTTCTAATTCCTGAAGTTCAGCAACTTTCAAAGTACTTTCGGCCATGGTTTTTAATATTTCATTTAATGTCTTCTTAGCTTCCTCTTCAGTAGGCATTGCTTTAATAAATATGGGTTTTGGCATACATGACTGAAAGACCCTATGCAACCCTATAGAGGCATACCCAATTTCTTCATAAGAATTTTTTTCATAATCGAACGTGTAATTTTTGACTTTTACTTTTCCCTTTTCAAGGAACCATATTTTCTTTATTCTTATATTATTATTAACTGCGTATTTTTTATAACTTTCCTTTTGTTTAGGTGCATTCGTTTCAATTCTATCTCGATCTAGTGTATCGAGCTCAACCTCTAACTCAAACTCTATGCTATTTTGTAAATTTTTCCTGTAAAAATCATCATTAGAAGGTTCCTCATCATTATAAAAAAACTCGTATGCTTTGAGAAAACTTGATTTCCCTGCATTATTCTGCCCATATATAAATAGCGTATTTGTGTCCTTGAATATTATTTTGTTTATATCAAGACCTCCAGATATCCCACGAAAATTATTAACTGCAAAGAAAGTTATTTTCATCTTAATGCCTTGTGTCAGTAAAAACACAACAATAGCAATTAATGGAATTTGTTAAATGTCCTATTTTCAAATAGTTGCGTAAGATCAAACTCACACAAAATAATTTATACGTAATTCGGATGTTCTCAATTGTGCGTGGCTTTTCTCCATAATTTTGCGTTATATTGGTCACGTTGCGGCAAAACTGCAACCGGAATTGGCGTTCCGAATTATCACGAGTGTCGGTAGCGATGTTTGCAGTGCTACTGGCGCGGCCTGCGCTCGCCCTTTCAATGGTGGCTCAGGCAGGGGCTTCGAAAGAAGCGCCGGGTCGTGATAACCGGTACGCCAACCCTGTCTGGGTCACCACCAGTGAGCCTGGCGTCTCCGGTGGTGGCGTTAACCTGCTTATCACGAAGCGGAGCGTTGCGTATGTGCCCTGTCCTGCTGTCCCCGTCGCATTTGCCTCCGCCGGAGGTATCTATGAAAATTACGATAGAACAACCCTCAGCCAGAGAATTGGTTGATCGCTCCCGGGTTCTTGTGCATGTGATGGTTGATAATCCTGATGAAATCGGCCCGAACTATGTGCTTTTGCTCGTTCTGGCTGAACAGTTGCAGCAACTACGCGATATCTTTGAAGAGGATGAAGTCCGAAGGCTGAGGGACGAAAAATTACCTCGGTAATTACCTACCTCTTACAGCATCAGGGAAGATGCTGTCCTTGCCTCGAGCCCCCAAATTATCCCCCACTTTCTTTTCCCTGGCAGGCTCCCCCATTTTCTGGGACAAAAAACAGAAAAACCAGCACTGGCGCGGCATTGGGTGAAATCCCCCACCTTTCCCGGCTAAATACGAAAATAGTGGGGGACAACGTGACTTTCCGGCATATTTCCCCCACTGTTCAGGTATCCCCCCATTATTCCCCCACATCAGCCAGTCGGATCTCTTCACCATCGAGAACAATCAATTGCTCGCGCAGCAGCTTTTCAAGCCAGCGGGAAAATTTCTTATCCACGTTCATACCTCTGGCACGCAGGTCGTCGCGCAGCAGTGCCCGCGTACAGGACTGGTTCTGACTGATACGCTGATTTATACATTTCCAGAGAGCGGCATGGTTATGCGTCATATAGGGCACACCGGATGTGGCGGGACTGTCATCGTCGTCCGGTCGCCGGGGCACATCATTCAGCACCAGAGATGTCACTGGCTCACCATCATCATCAATACAGATTTCCGCTTCACTAAGGTCGTAGGCGGTAACTTCCGGCATTTCTGCGTCTTTCATTTTAGTACAGCTCAGGGTGATAGCGTTGCGGCGACCTTCACGACGAACATTGAACTCCGCGTCCAGTGCCGCCTGAAAGGCACTGGAGCCACGAGCACCACGGTCCTGATCCTTACCGGAATGATGAACAATCAGCATGGTGGAATGCGTATGGTAACGAATGGCATCGCAGCCCTGAATAAACGCCCCCATATCCCGCGCGGTATTCTCGTCTGAACTGCCAAAACAACGGGCCAGTGTATCCAGGATAATCAGCCTGACCGGCATCCCTGTCAGTTGCAAAATATCCTGCGCCGCGAGGATGACTTGCTGAACGCTCCCGGGGGTGGCCGGAAATACCGGGCAGTCAACACGAAACATATTATCGAGCACCATTTCATCATTTACGCAAAGTTCCCAGGCGCGGATACGACGTGACACGCCGGTTCCTCCTTCTCCGGCAATAAACAGCACTGCGCCCTGACTGACACGTCTGCCACTCCATGGTTTTCCGCTGGCAACATGACATGCCAGTGAAACAGCCAGAAAGGACTTAAACGAGCCACCTGGGCCATAAATGCTGCACAGCGCCCCGGCGGGGATCAGTCCTTTCACCAGATAGTCCTGACTGATATTAAACCCTTCCGAGCCTCTGCGCAGCGGAAGGGAGGTGGTTAGTGCGTGGGTGAGTTCGGACATCACTATAGCCTTTAATTATTGAAGAGTTCCCGGGCAAAAGCATTACGAGAGGCAGCTTTACCGTGGTGTCGGTAAAATTCATCCCAGTCGCTCATTTCATTACCGGGAGGCATCACCAGCCTGCCATTTACGGCAATGGCCGCAGCCTGCGCATTCAATAGCCCGGTATTATTTTGGCTACGGAAATCATTATCGCCAGCCAGGATAAAGCAACAACCCGGCCACTGCGCCCGGCAGGCCACCGCAACATTTTTCAGGTTATTTGCTGACATTGCCGCGACGACAGGGAAAGGGTGAAGGCAGGAGACAGCCAGTGCCGTGGCATACCCTTCCGTAATGATGAGACCTTCCGGCGGTGTGACGTCCGGCTTCCAGGGCTCGGGAAAACCGTTATCGGTCGCCTGGTGAACCGGGCAAAAACATGCTTTCAGCAGGCTACCGGGCAGCAGGTATTTTTTCCCTCCCGGATGAATGAACTGGGCCCCCGTTAGCCGCATGCCAGTATCCCTGAGCGGCAGTACCAGCGTTCCGGCACCAAAGTGAAACCCGCCGATAGTCCGGCTGCTGTGTTCTGTCAGAAGCCACTGGCGGCGCTGCCAGCCACGTTTTGCCAGGTATGGCGCTTCGCCTGGCTGGCAGTGACGCAGCAGGGCTTTTACCCGGGCATCCATGTTTCCGGCCTGCCATTTTTCCCTGGCTGGCGGAACCAGAGGTTCCGGACTCAGCTCCCATATTTTGCGTGCCGCCCGGACCAGGTTACAACCGAAGACCCGGGCTACCAGATCAAGTCCGTCACCAGCGCCACACTGGTTACAGAACCATGTCCCGCGCCCGTCCAGGTCATCCATCCTGAAGCGATCCTTTCCCCCGCAACAGGGACAGGGGCCGTGACGATGGGCAGGCGGCACAACGATACCCAGTTGCTCATATATCATCGGCCACTGATGGCGGGCACTGGCGGTAATATCCGAAACGTAACGGCTCATTTTGCCCTCCTGTATTTTTTCCTGTCATGGACAGCCGCACGACTCTTTTCAGGCAGGCTGCTATTACTGACCTGCTGTTTGATCCATTCTTCAATGTCGCTTTCCAGCCAGGCGACATGGGTTGAGCCGATACGAATGGCAGCCGGAAATTTCTTCAGGCGCATCTGCTGATAAATCCAGGATTTTTTAAAGCCAGTTTTTTCTTTCACCTGGTGTAAACGTAAAAACCGTTGGCTGTTATTCATCATGTTTCTCCGGATAAGGCTGATGACACGATTTTGTCTTAACGCTTCATTCTGTCTGTTCTCCATATACCCGCTGGATATAGCGGCCACGGCCATCACCATGGCCGAGATCCATGGCGACCATCGCCCTGGCTTCTTTCATGCTGAGTCCCTGCTTCCGGTAGGCTGTCATCGCCTCCTGCGCCCAGGCATAGCGTAGGCTGTGAGGGGCATATGGCCCGGTTAACCCGGCACGGGAGGCGCTTGAGCGCCAGTAATTCATGGCGCTGCGCAGGTCTGGTTTATCTATAAGACGTCCGTGGCGCTGCTCTGCCAGCGGTATGGCCCGGCTCAGGATCTCCCGTAAGTGTTCTGGCTCCAGCGCCAGTGTCTTCCGGGGGCGTGAGCCTTTGGTGCCAAACACCACCTGTAGCCGTTCGTCACCACGATCAAGCGCAGCAGCCCAACTTTTCAGTGACTGACAGCACTGTACCGCTTCCTGTGAGCGCAGCCCCATCGCGCGGGCCAGCTCCAGAGTGACCGCCAAACCTTCATCCCTGTCGCGAAAATCAGCCAGTGCAGCCTGCCAGCGATCCGGCGTCAGCGCCCGGTGAGTTCCGGCCCGGCTGGCGTTACCCAGGCCAAGCGCTTTGTTGCTAATACGTTCTGAATGCGCGAATTTTTCACGCCCGGCCTGCGCAAGGATTGTGCGCAGCGCCGCCATTTCGTTCTGAAGCGTGCGCGGCGTAATACCTGAATCCAGCCGCGCCTGGATATAACTCTCGATATGCGATGATTTAAGATGCTGGAGATCCTTAATCTGGATATTCAGCCTGTGCAGATGCTGGCTTAAACGTCCGGCAATGCGGATGCGGTCATGGATGGTTTTAAAACTGCCGCCAGCCAGCAGGGCGAGTTTTTCCATGCGTTGCGTAAGTCTCGGCATAGCATTTCTCCACTCAGTCCTCCGGCGCGCGGTCTGGTCACAGCGTGCTGTGTCGAAAGATACCGGTGCGCCGGAAGATGCGCAGATGAGGTTTGACGGGGTACGGTGATGCACGAATGCAGCCGCCTGCCAGAGCAGGTAAATCCCCACAGGCACGATTGCCTGTCCTCCGGTATCGGTTCGGTAAGGCGGTTTTCTCCTCTGTTTTTGGGTTGAAATTCTGACAGCAGTTTTAGGTGTCAGTAGGATTGTTGCAGTGATTTTGCAGACAGGTATTGGGCTGAAGCGGTATTGCGCACTGGCGTCACTTTCACCCGCTTACGCGTATTAAAGTGACGCCGCGTTTTACCTCTCCGGCAGGAATCCGGACGCAAAGCCTTCGGCAATGCCGTCCTGATTTCCTGCCTGCCCTCTGTCTGGTCGTTGTGCCTGCAACAGCTCAACGATAAAAGGATGTGGTCGCCTGTATCAAAGACAGACAGTCAGTTTCAGACCACGCTACTTCCGTATTGACCTGCGGGATTGATCGCCATCAGCGCTTCTTTCAGATCACCGCTCATCCTGGAACGGGAAGCTTTCGGGCGCAGCATCGCTGCCATGTGTTGCGAACAGGCTAGATCAGGAGAAAAGAAAAAGATGCAGGAAACTGTATTTGGGATTTGAAGAATTTATTTATTAATAAAATCAGTGAATAACAGAGGTGTGATTATGACACCATTTCCATAATCGGCAGAAATGTTTGTTGATGCCTGGATATCACCAAAATAAGAAATCGACGGCTGGAGAAGGATGAAAAAACCTTCGGATCAAGCAACCATCAAGCAAATTGCAGAACGGAAAAGATTCTATCTTTTTGTTTTAAATAATGAAAATATAAATCATGCTTACAACCAAGGACCAAAATCAAGCAACCATCAAGCAAATCCCCAACTACGCCCAGAATGGGATGTAGCGCATTGCCTTGGTTCCTACTGATGAATCGTATTGTTTGATACGACCTTCTTTCATTGCTTCCTTGATGATACGGCTAATCATTGCGCTGTTTTTTTCATCAACACCAAATCTTTCCCGCAGCGTGGTGTTGTTCATCGGAACCTTTTCAAGGTACTTCAATACACAATGAAGGTAAGTCGCTCTGACTTTTTCCTCATTATCCATATCCTTAAAATCGCGATGAGCAAACAAAGTGACTTTCGTATGCTCCTGATAAACTTCAAACTGAGGGGCTGGAAGCTGATAAATCTCAGTTTCAATAACAACTTTATCGATACCGCTTCCTCGTTCTTCACAGATCCCCATCCTGCGCATGAGAGAGGCTATTCTTTCATTACGGCTACGCGGGGGAGAATCAAGAAGGCGATCAATCGCCACTAAGGGTATGCCAGGATTCGAAATTTCCATGCGATCGGCGAACAACTCAAGCATTGGCCCCGTCCCGCCAATGTTGAAATCCTGGTGAATCAGCGAGTTGGCAACCACTTCTCGTATAGACAGCTCCGGATACATTCTTACTTCGCTGCGAAAAGCCTTCCCAATCACCTCATTTGATGGCAAAAGGTTATTAATATAATCAATCAAGCCTTCAAAACCGACGGCATAACCTTTATGGCCTTGTAATTCCTTTACCGTTTTAAAACGATTATTTGCATCGTACTGGATTAAACGAATGGCTTTACGGGACAAATTTTTAAAGGCATCTAATTCTCGTGCAAAAAGTATTGCACCAAGATTGGTAATATTCCAGGACCCCGCATCATTTCTCTCAACAACAAAATCCTTTGCAAGGTAATCCATTATCGAATCTTTGTTTTCTGGTAACGGTTGAGATAAGAGCGAGAAGAACGATGGGTAGTCGATTAACTGCAACACCTCATCAATAGAGCACTTGTCCCGTGCTACGCGGTATTCCCAGGGTTTCCGATCAAAGACACGCCAGAGGGCACGCTCTTTTTCTGGATGTTTACCCAGCGGTTTTTTATAAGAGCCAATACGAATAAATTCTGTTCCCGAAAAACGCACAGGAGTATGGCAATTTGCATTTATCTCCAGAATGACAACAGCATCGTTCTCAGGTGACAAGAATTCATGAAATGTAAAATCAATCTTTGGTTCCAGGCCCTGCAACAGCCAGCTTTCCAGCTCCTGCTGTTTGTGCTTAGCGAGAGAGGGGTTGAAATCCGTACCGATTATAGAATGAGTCTCATCATCAACACCCCACACCATATAGGCTGTTGGTTTTCCAAGCAAAGCAGCCGAATTTGCCAGTGCCGAGATATACTCTCCGAGTTCTTCTGGTTTTATTGCATTATGCTTAAATTCTGCCCACTCAGTTTCTTTCGGCAATGAAACCAGCTCTTTCAGCAAAGAACGCAAACCGACTTCCTCTTTAGAAACAGACATTTAAGCACCGAATAATAGCTATACCAGGTTACAAGGATATGGCTTTAGACTGCCCATGGCAATGTCCCACATCACATCGCCTGATTTTGAGGACAGCCAGTGGAAAGTAAGCTCAATGAACACCCTGCCCCCTGCTGGCATAGCCTGACATTCAAGGATGCTGCTGATATTGCGGCTAAAGGTAGCATGTATAAGAATGTGTATATAAACCAAGAACAATTAAAATAAAATTATTTATTATCATAAAATTAGATCATTAACGGTACTCCTGTGATCTCCGCCAATTAGCCTCTACTAAACTCTCCCGACGTCAACAAATCTCCGTTTAATCCCTTATATATCAGGCGTTACTTGTATCCTGAGGTCAACTGGCTTCAACCTACATCAAATTGTTTTGAAGATGCATTAGGGGAGCGTCAGCGAAAACAGCTATCAGAAGAAAAGGTGCTATGCCTTCATTTATACCAGAAGCAGAATATACCTAAGAAGCCAGTCTGTATTAGACCTTACCCGACGAGAGCTAACCTCACCAACTATCAAGGAGTTGATTATGGCTGATACGCATTCTACCCCAGACACCGCCCAATCCGGAACCGAGCGTTCGCTAATTGTGGGATATCGCCCGAATGTTTTCGACAAATCCACGCCCAAAAACATTCTCTCCGGCAAGTGGCTACGCGCGGCGGGGTTTGATACGGGGCAACAGATTACCGTAAAAGTGATGAACGGTTGTATCGTCCTGATGGTCTATGGCGAACAGGAGCAACGGTTGCAGAATGAGCTGAAAGAGGCCAGTCAGAAGCTGAACAGAATCGAGAGCACATTGGCGACTCTCCAGTGAAGCACGGCTGAACCTGCAAGCGGTACTTACAGGTTTACTTGGTGCCGGATGGCGCTTGCGCTTATCCGGCCTACCCAACTGAACTGGATTTGATAGAAAATGAACTATCCGGAAATTCCGGATAGTTCATTGGGAAGGGAAAGATTAGATTTCCGGATCAATAGCTCTCTAGAATCACGTAAGTGACACTTACATGCTCACCTGGTGCCGGATGGCACTTACGCTTATCCGGCCTACTTTCACAATACCCTCTGTCTGACCACCCTCCTCATAGTGACCCCCAGAAAGATATCGACTATAATGAACGAATCGAACGATTCATGCGAAATGGTGACAACATGCATACTCTTACAGCAAATGAAGCCAAAACCCAGTTTGGCGATATGCTACTTAAAGCGCAGCGAGAACCTGTGCAAATTAATCGTAACGGTAAGCCTGTTGCAGTCGTCGTTTCCATTGAAGACTATGAACAAATGGAAGCCATGAAGCTCCAGTTACTGAAAGCCAAAATTCAGCGTGCTCAAAACGATATTCATTTGGGCAATACTGTTGATGGTGATGCTTTTTTTGATGAGTTGATGGATCAACACAAAGGATAAAAAGTGAGTTACAAACTTACTGGAGAAGCACAGCGCGATATTATTGAAATCCGTGATTACACATCAAGAAATTGGGGCGCTAAACAGTCCAGGGATTATCTTAGAAAATTACAGGTCGTTCTCTCTCAGTTAGCTGAAATGCCAGGCATGGGGCAGCATCGAATTGATGATTTTGGTGCAGATATTTACAGCTTTCCTTATGTTAGCCATATGATTTACTACAGTGCACAAGACACAAATATTGTTGTACTGGCAGTCTTACACCAAAGCCGAGTACCAACAAAACATCTCGGACAACGTTTGTAGCGCGCCACCTTATTTGCCGGATGGCGCTTGCGCTTATCCGGCCTACGGGCTGCATGCAACAAGTGACAACATTGCGGCTTTTTATTGCAGTTGTTCGGTTTTACCGAACAACTGCAATAACCATCATATTTCATACGTAATAAAGCCGCCGATCGGTGAATCAGCGGCTTTTCCATTACTCACTTACATCAGAAGTTATATTTCACGCCGAGCATACCGCGGGTATCGCTGTAGCCTTTGTCGCCGACCTGTTGGGCCACGTTGCTCCACACGTTGAGGCGCGGAGTGATTTGACCTTCAACCCCCACCTTCAGCTCGCCGATGTTTTTGGTGCCGCGCATATCGTTGCTCACATCGTCCATCTTCACGCTGGTTGTCTGCGTGTTGTGGATCCAGTTAGCTTCGACAAACGGCTGGAACTCGCGTGATTTACCATCGTCGATGGCGTTATGGCCGTTGATAAAGGCTTTCACGCCCAGACGGGTCATCAGGTTGCCATCGGTGTTATCTTTCACACGGGTCCCGTTCGCTTCGCGGTGGCTGTCGGCCTGTACGTCCATCCACACCACCTGCGCTTTCGGTTGCAGCCAGTAGCTGCTGCGCTCGCTTTCACCCAGTTTGAAGCTGTAACCGGCTTCAACCGAGGCGGTGATACCGCTGGATTTATATTTCTCCGCCGCCTGCTCCTGGCCCATCACTTTGTTATCAAACCAGTTGTACAGCGCCCAGGTATCTACATAGGTGCCGGTCTTGTCTGCGTCATTGGCATACCAGGTGCCATACAGCCCCACGCTGTAACCGGTGACCTGACCACGAGAGTGGTAGCCGGTCAGGCTGGACTGCGTGCGGTTCTGGCTGTTGGCATAACCTGCCATCGCGCCAATATGCCAGCGGTCGAGGCCATCGCTACTCCACTGCGCCAGATCGCCGCCTAACTGTAAGACGTAGCTGTTGCTTTGGGTTTTCAACTGCCCGCTACCGTCTTTGAAGCGGGTATGCGCGCCAACGTTACGCATCCACAGGCTGGTCACTTTTTTCTCGCCCGTCAGCATGTCGACGTACTGCGTTTCACCCAGACGATCGTGCAGTCGGGTCATGAACAGTGTGTTGGCCGCATAGTTGTTAGCCAGATAACTACCGGCTTCCGGGCGATACTGCTGCTCCGTGACCGGCGGAACATGAGGCTCTTCCGGTTCAGGAATAACCGGGTCCACAGGATCGATCGGGTCCGGGTCGACCGGATCAGGGATAATCGGATCAACCGGGTCCGGGTCTACGGGATCAGGATCAACAGGGTCCACCGGATCGGGCGGAGCAGGAATAAAGCTGGTCAGATACCAGTTGCTGCCCTTCTGCACAACGTTATAGTCGTACGCCCCGGCGACAATACGGCTCGCTTTCTCAAATGTGCCGTCAGAGTTGCCAGCAACTTCGATAATCTCAATGCCTTCAACGGTCTGCGCCCCGGTACCGCCAATGTTGTTCACCGCCACAAAGGCATTACCCGTCGTGTTGCCGAGCACTGTCAACTTATTGGTTTCAGAGGCATCGTCATTCAGGACGGTATTGAAAACCAGCTTGCCGCCATTCCCGGTAAAATCTTCATTAATCGTCAGCGTCTGCCACGGTTCCCCATCCGCATGCCCAAAGTTAACCACTGCCCCGCTGTTCAGCGTCAGGTCGGTCAGCGTTGAGCTGTTGGTCATATTCCAGGTCGCATCGCTCATTTGCAACGAGATAACGCCCGTCCCGGCAGTCGCGCTGGTGATGTAAGACGCCCCGCTCCATAACGAGTTGTCGGTCATGTTGAGCTTAATCGTACTGTTTTGCTGGGGCAGGCTGCTGGTCGCGTTTGTCCCTCCGGCCGCATGAAGATCGCCGTCGATAAGAAAGCGTCCACCGGCGGATCCGTCTACGGTGCCGCCCGTTTCGGTGCTGATGGCATAGCTTTCAGTACTGTGGTCGCCCACCATAGTAATCGCGGCGCCGCCGGCCAGATTTATCGCCCCGCGTGAAATCGCAAACAGGCCGCGTGGCGCTTTGCTGTATGAAGCCGCTTTTCCAGAACTGTTCACGCTAATGGTCGCGTTATCGCCCAGGTTCACGGTCGCGTTGGTGGAATAAACCGCATGCGCGCTCGCGCCGTTAACCGTAATAGTGGCGTTATTACCCAGTTCCGTTTTAGAAGATGTGGCGGCATAAATGCCCGTTGAGGAGGCGCCAGACGTCTCGATGGTAGCGTCATTGCCAAGCAGGATTGAGGAACCGCTCTGCCCGGAGCGAAGACCTTCAGAGCCGTCGCCGGTCGTCACAATATGCGCACGATCGCCAACGACAATCGTATTTTTGGCAAGCGTCGCATCTCGCATGGCATTGGCGGTGATACCACGCCCCTGGTTACCCGTCGTTTTGATGTACAGATCATCACCGACGTAGATATTAGCCGAACCTATCCAGCCCTGGCCTATCGCGTTATAACCGGCGTTAATCCCATCACCATCCTGACCGTCCACATAAATACTGGTGCGATCCCCGGTGATGATAAAGACCGGGTTATCCGGCGTATTGGCCCCATGCGTACGGATACCGTCAACATCTTTACCATTATTGGCGGCATTCTTCGACTGCGTGCGGATCGTCAGGTCGTCACCAAAAATAACACCCGGGCTTCCTGTCTTATTATTTTGAATAACGGTAAGGGAATGTTCAAAGGCTTCTGCACCAGGTCCATTCAATGTTATTCCATTACCATAAACGGGAATAGTGCCCGCACTCCACTGATAAACATAATTAGGCATGGCGCTGGTTTTAGCAAAATTGGCATTGGCCTGCGCAGGGATTATTGCCTGCAATTCCGGGGGCAGACTGCTAACCAGACCGCTGGAAGGAAGACTATCAACATCAACCCAGGCTGCATGGGCCGAAAATACCATAGAAGTTAATGCGGCTGAAACCGCAATGGCAATACGAGAGTAAGATTTGGGATTTGGCATAGTAGCCTCCTGCTATTAACGTAGAGCGTCCACCACATCACAAGGATGTGAAATAATTAAAATCAGAAATGCGTTATAAAATATTCGACAGTATTTGATGAATACTATGGCCCAACTTATCTTCAAGTCGGAGCTTATAGACATATATTTTCTTAATATCGATATTATCTATTTTGGTAATTTGCTGAATACTTTTCCCTGACACAAATCGCTTCAGTAATATCATTTCTGTATAGTTGAGTGAACGTCCGCGTTTACTGTTAGCGAGGTGACCGGTAAATAATCGCCTGATTTTCTGATTCTGTACCTCGTCATCATCATCAGAATATATAATCCCTTGTATTTTATTGCTTTTCGACAGCCAGTAGTTGGCCAACGGCGCCAGATTCCTGTCCGCAATCAAAACAATATGCATACCGCTATACGCCAGACGGTCAACCCATTGCGGGTCAGCAAACAGGCGCAGGTTGGGGAAGGAGAAATCCATAAAAATAAACCCGCGGGATAGATGGTTTTGATTATTAAGAAGAAGTTTTTCAATAACGCCTCTTTGTAGAAAACCATTTCCCTCCGGCCAGATGGCAAAGGCGGCACGATGACAGTAGCGTGCGCGAATCGCAGTATCCGGAAATAATTGACAGGATAATTCACAACTTATGCAACGAACAGTCCGTGCCGGTGTACTCTTCATCAAAAATGACTCCTGTTATTTTTCCATAAATATTTCATCGGTAAATAAATGTGTCAATCCGACACATAGTACGTTCCTTGTCAGTTAATAACAGTTGCTTGCAATAAATGTTATAAACTCCTGATGTGCCAATGCGCACAGGCTTTAAATAACGCGATATCGCTGAGTTTATTTACGCCTTATCTCAGAATAACAGCCTGTACATTAGGAATTTTATGCATAATTCCAGGTCCATGGATAAATATAAAAATAGCACTATTTGCTAAAACATAACCTGTATAAAGGTTACTTACTAATACACTACCTTGATAACTCAATCCCCCTTGTAGTGATGTGGATAAATATAATGATAATTCAGATAAACCTGTAATGAATTCTCATTATTTAACATTAGTTAATTCTCACCTAAGAAATAAGATAGATAACCCATTGTATTTTAAGATCTTTTGCTCCCTAAGTGAAATTCTTATCTTCAATGATGTACAAAGATAGAGGCGCATTATCGATTTGGATGTAAAATTTAACAGGTATGCTAACACACGCGGTGATACGTTTTGGTTACTGAGGGCTGGGCAATTGTATCTTATCAATCAGTTGGTCGAATTTAATCCTGATAACAAAAGTCTGGTCAATCGTCAGACCGGACGCACAATACAACTCCAGCTCCCTGCTTCGCTCTGTTTTCTCTATTTAATTACTCACGCAAGTGACATTGTTTCCCAGAACACGTTGATGACCGTGGGTTGGGGAGAACGAAATAATGTGACCACCGCCAACACGTTCTATCAGGCAATTCTGACGTTACGTAATGCACTGGCAGACGTGGGTCTGCCGCGTGATACGGTGAAAACTATTTCCCGGCGCGGACTAAGATTGAATGAAAATACTCAGGTAGAAGCGATAACGGATCTGCAAAGTGACGTTTCTCCATTGTCGGTTATTGAGGAGCGCGCGCCTGCAAAGATAATACCTACCGCGCCACAACAACCAACGCAGATCGCCTGGTGGAACATTTTATTTAGCGTCGGCATTGTTATTGCCACCCTGGTAATCTGGCTGGTTTGGTATCAGACCCGTCCTGTTATGCCGTTTAGTAAATTTGTCTCAGTTTCCATGCAGATCCCCTCCCGACAAAACTGCAAAATTTATTACTCTCCGAATGAGTACGATCAGCAAGGCTATTTCAATCTGATGCAGCTACATCCTTTTCTCTGTGAAAACAACAAGCATGTGTTTCTTACCGGCTACCTCAAAGCAGAAAGGATGGTGGCATTTGTATGCGATAAAGATGCGCGGACAGATGCCCACGCATTTTGTACTACTCATTATTACTGGATGCGCGGGCAATGAAAAAAACACGCCACCTTATTTTGCTCACGATTGGCCTGGTTACCCTGCTCGGCTCCGGCGGTTGGCTATGGTACTCGCGCTATGCCGAAAGCCCCCTGAATTGCGTTGGAAATGTTGAATGGAATATTGGCAGCAACCGGTTTGCCGGTACGGTTTCGTTTCGGATGTACAACCAGGAAGGACTATCGACTATTACCGGTAAACTGTATGGGCGTAATACTTCAGACATCAGCAGGAACATCTATTTCAGCTACACCCAACAGCGTGATGCGCGGGTGTTACAGGCCATGCAAGTCGTCAAAACCTTCGCCGACACGGCCGATGAAGCGGATATCAACAATACGTTGCCCGGGTTTTATCGGCAGACCGGACGCAGCCTGAGCCTGGTCATGGAGGAGTATAAGGGCGCATGGATTTTTGCCAGCTCCAATGTTCCCTCGCTGTATTGCCGCAAAAGGTAACGTCATATCCGGAAACAAAAAGCGCCATGCTCCCACGGGATTCACATTTGTCATCATTGACTTACGCGACACAGGTCACTGAATCCACTAATAAGCCATTCTATTCTTCACCGCGAATCAGGAAACATCCTGAATATCAGGATATTCGTTGCGTAATAATTAAGCGAAATGGGCATTTTATTTTGTCCAGAAGACTTCAACCTACGGATGAATATTTGGAGAAGACGTGGGCAGGGGCGTTTATCTCTCTCGCGAGAAATGTCTGAGCGTTCAGGCGTTATCGCATTTCAGGAAACGGTGTGTTTCCGGTGTATTTTTGGCGTACATATGAGGGATAGGTAATGTTTACTTTTAAAAAGTGCCTGATTGCACTTTCAATAAATTTGGCGGTTGTTTCATCAGGTTTTGCTTGTACGACCCTGCTGGTCGGCAATGAAGCATCCGCGGACGGGTCCATGTTTGTTGCCCGTAGCGCAGACAGCGATGCCCTGAAAGCACAGCATTTTGTCATTCATCCGGCAAAACAGAATCAGACCGGGGTTTACAGCACCAGGGCACACAATGGCGCGAATGATTTTACCTGGCCGCTGCCGAAAAATTCTCTGCGTTATACCACCGTGCCAAACTGGAAAACGCAGGTGCACGGCGCGACCGGATTTAACGAACTGGGCGTCGGCGTGAGTGGCACAGAATCTATTTTTGCCTCGCCGAAAGCGCTGGCCGCCGACCCGTACGTTGAAGATAAAGGGATCACCGAAGACGATATCCCGGATATTCTGCTGTCGCAGAGCAAAACCGCACGTGAAGCCGTGGCGCTGCTGGGACACATTGTTGAAACCGTCGGCGCAGGCGAAGGCTTTGGCGTTGCCGTCGTCGACGATAACGAGATCTGGTACCTGGAAACCGGCAGCGGCCACCAGTGGATGGCGCAGCGCCTGCCTAATAATCAGTATTTCGCCACCGGTAACCAGGGACGCTTACAGGATTACGATCCTAAAAATCCGGATATGATGGCGTCAAAAAATCTGATTCAGTTCGCAACGGAAAAAGGTCTGTACAACCCGGCGAAAGACGGCAAATTCAACTTCTCTAAAGCTTATACCCGTGATGACGAGCGTGACCGTACCTATAACGATCCTCGCGTCTGGACCATCCAGAAAGAGTTCAATCCTTCCGTAAATCAGGATATGGCCAAAGGACGTGAATTCCCGGTCTTCATGAAGCCAGAGAAGAAAATGACGCTGGACGATGTGAAAGCCGTGCTGCGTAGCCACTATGAAGGCACCAGCCATGACCCGTACACCAACGGCCTGAACGGTAAAGAGCCGTGGCGTCCGGTCAGCGTCTTCCGTACCTATGAGGCGCACGTTATGCAGGTGCGTCCGTGGCTGCCAAAAGAGATCGGTGAAACAACCTACATTGGTCTGGGTATGGCCGATCTCACCGCCTTTGTTCCGTACTACAGCGGCCTGAAAGCATATCCGGCCAACTATACAATGGGTACAGATAAGGCTGACGATCAATCCATCTACTGGAAGTATCGTAAATTGCAGACGCTGACGATGACCGATTATCCGAAGCTCGCGCCAATCGTCAAAAAAGCCTACAAAGCGTGGGAAGATAAAGTGGCGAAGGAGCAAAAAGAGGTCGAAGCAGAATATCTGAAGATGGCGAAAACCAATAAACCTGCCGCAGATAAAATGCTGAATGACTTCAACCTGCGCATCATGGCCGACGCCGAGAAGCTGACGGAAGACCTCACTAATCAGCTGTTTACCATCCGCACCAAAGATATTCAGTCTGATATTTTCTTTGCTAACGCAGCGAAAAAAGACTAAGTCACACCACCGTAGCGTGCTGGCGCACAGCGTATATTAGCTCTGCGCCAGCATCTCACATCGCGCCTTCACGGCGTCATGCAGCAAGCGTACCGCCGTCGAAAGCTGCTTACGATGCGGACAAATCATATTCAGGGGGACTTTTTCTCCCTGATAATCCGTCATCAGCAGCTGTAATCGCCCTTCACGCACATCTTCGCTCACGTCCAGCCACGACTTGTAGGCAATCCCCTCACCGGCAATCGCCAGTCGGCGGATCACTTCCGCATCGTCGCTCATTATCGTGCCGTTGACCTGCACGCTGCTGACCTCGCCACCGCGTGTAAAAGCCCAGCGGTCATGCAGGCGTCCGCGTAAAACAAAGGTCATGGCGTTCAGTTGCGCTAAGTCATCCGGGGTTTGCGGCGCACCGTTTTGTAACACCCAATCCGGTGACGCCACCAGCACGCGTCGGTTACCCGGCGCTACAGGCAGCGCAATGTATGACGCATCTTCGGTATTGCCATAACGAAATGCGACGTCGACAGGATCTTTAAAAACATCCGTCACCTGATCGGAGAAAAAGATCCGCAGACGCAGCGCAGGATAGCGGCGTCGAAACGACTGAAAGACCGGCAACAGCAGATTCCGCCCAAGATCGGACGGAACGGCGATTTGTAGCGTGCCAGAAACTTCGTCTTCCGGGGTCTGAATTTTTTGCAGTCCGGCATGCATCACGTCCAGCATCTGGCGAGCATAGGGTAGCCAGACCTCACCTTCCGGCGTCAGGCGCAGGCTACGCGTGGAACGAGCGAACAGACGGATCGACAACGTAGACTCCAGGCGTTTGATAGCAGAACTGACCTGAGCAGGCTGGACGCCGACTTCGCGTGCCGCGTCGCTAAAACTATTCAGCGCCGCAGCGCGGACAAACAACGTGAGATCTTCAAGCCGGAACATTTTCACTCCCCGAGTATAAGTCCTGTCGCCGTTGGGCTATTTTTCCCGTTCTGCTGCCGGTTTACCATCGAATTATTCAACAGATCCCTGTGACCGGAGAGAACATGAAAGCCATCGCCATTACCCGCGCCGCAACCCACGGCAATAATATTGAATTTTTACAAGAGATTGACCTGCCCGTGCCAGTCGCCACAGGACATGACCTGCTGGTTGAAGTGAAGGCCATTTCCGTTAACCCCGTCGATACCAAAGTCCGCGAAGGTTTTAACGCTGATGTGCCGCGCGTGCTGGGTTGGGACGCCGTTGGCGTGGTGAAGTCCGTGGGTGAAGCCGTCACCCTGTTCTCGCCTGGCGATGAAGTCTGGTACGCCGGGGCGCTGGGACGTGCAGGCAGTAACAGCGAATTTCAGTTGGTTGATGAGCGCATCACCGCGCTGAAGCCGCGATCGCTGGATAACGCCTCTGCGGCAGCGCTGCCGCTGACCGCCATCACCGCCTGGGAATTGCTGTTCGACCGCCTGGGCATTGAGGAAAACGGCAATGAAGACGATGTGTTACTGATTGTCGGCGCAGCTGGCGGCGTGGGTTCGATTCTGACGCAACTGGCCAGTAAGCTGACCAACATGACCGTCATCGGTACCGCATCGCGTCCGGAAAGCCAAAAATGGGTTCGGGAGGTGGGCGCGCATCATGTGATTGATCACGGTAAACCGCTGACGGAAGAGCTGACGCGGATAGGGATTAAAGAGGTGACGCACGTTGCCAGCCTGAACAATACCGAGCAGCACTACCCACAAATTATTGCCGCACTGGCACCGCAGGGGAAACTGGCGCTGATTGACGATCCGCAAACCCTTGATGCCCGACCGCTGAAGGCCAAAAGTATTTCTCTGCACTGGGAATTTATGTTCACCCGCTCGATGTTTACTACACACGACATCACTGCACAACATCAGTTACTGACCCGTGTAGCGCAGCTTATCGACAACAACACCATCCGTACCACGCTGGGCGAACATTTTGGCGCGATCGCCGCGGCAAATCTGCAGAAAGCTCACGCGCAAATTGAAACCGGTCGTTCGGTCGGCAAGATTGTGCTGGAGGGGTTTTAATATGCCTGATGCAGAAGTGATTTCAATTATTGCGGTACTGAAAGCCAGACCGGGGAAAATTGACGCACTGAAACGGGCGCTACAGGCCCTGCTGCTGCCCACGCGCCGGGAGCCGGGCAATATTGAGTATGCGCTGTTCCAGTTACGCAACACGCCGGATGTATTCTACGTGCGCGAATCCTGGCGCGGTCAGGCCGGTTTGGATGAACATATCGCCCTGCCGCATTTCCAGGGCTTTATTCTGCAAATGAACGATCTGCTGGCCGAGCCGCTGCGACTGGATTATCTGACGCCCATTGAACCTTGATGTTATCTACACTCTCCCCCCGCTGGGCGGGGGGAGAGCTGTCAGGCATTACGTCCCGCCATCACACCACCATCTACATCCCAGACAGCGCCGGTCACCCACCCCGCCTTGTCTGACAGTAGGAACGCGACGGTTTCGGCAACGTCAGGCGGCGTACCGACCCGCCCAATCGGGTGGAAACTGTCAAAACTGCTCATCACGCCCTGTACATCTTCTTTCGGGATAAACCCTTCGTAGATCGGCGTATTCACCACTGCCGGTGACACGGCATTAACCCGAATTCCATTCGCGCCCAGCTCAATAGCCAGATTTTTGGTTAAGGCATGCAGACCCGCTTTAGCCATGGAGTAGGCCGATGAAGGCGTCGCGCCGATTGCCTGCTGCGCCCACATAGAGCCAATATTCACAATCGCGCCTTTGATGTGAGCTGCCGCCATATTGCGCACCACGTCGCGAGTGATGAAGAACGTTGCCCGATTGAGGCTCATGTACAGCTCATAGTCCTCAACCTCGTGTTCAATAAACGGTTTCGGGAAAAATACGCCCGCCGCATTTACCAGCAGGCTGATGTCTTTGTGCCCGGCATTGACCGTCGCCATCACCTGCTTCATTCCCGCTTCCGACATCAGGTCCGCCACAACGATCGTCACATCACCTAATGTTGCCAGCGCCTGACGCGCTTGTTCTGCTTTATCGGCGCGGTTGCCTACCAGCACCACGCGGCCGCCGCCCTGGAGGATCAGCTTCGCCGTTTCAAACCCCATCCCGCTGGTCCCACCCACTACTAACAATTTCTTTCCGGCAAATAATGCGCTCATCGTTAACCTCGTTTAAAGCATCCGTTGACGCGCTAAAAATGCCACGCATTACTGCGACTGACGACTGAGAAGAAATAGCGCATCGAGAAAGAAAATCTATCTCGCTGACGTATACTGAAAACAGTTAACTAAAATGGAAAAGCAGATGCGCTCACTCAATCGGCTAAAATGGTTACACGCTTTTGAAGCTACAGCCCGTCACGGCAGCTTTACCGGCGCGGCGCAAGAACTGGGCGTGACGCCCGCGGCCGTTGGTCAACTGGTGCGTGCGCTGGAAGATTGGGTAGGACACCCGCTGTTGCATCGCACCCGTTCGGGAAAAGAACGCCTGACGCTGGTCAGCGAAGCACAGGAGGCGTTACGCGAAATCACTCAGGGGCTGGATAATCTGGAATCCGGACTCAATAAGCTGCGCGGTCGTCGGGCGCGCTCGGTGGTGATCATCACCGCGTCTCAGGTACTGGTAATGAACTGGTTAATGAGTCGTCTCAATCGTTTCTCACAAACCCATGAAAACATCGAATTACGTTTGAATGTGACGGAAAAGCTGATGGATGTCGCCCATGGCGAAGCCGATTTGGGCGTTCGTTGCGGCAAAGGCGACTGGCCAGGCGTCAACAAAACCTGGTTGATGGATGAAGAAGCCGTGCTGGTATGCAGCCCGCGCATTGTACCCGTAGATAAAATCGCCTGCGGCGAATGGCTGGCCGCACAAAAGCTGATCCACGACGATACGCCCCACCCCGGCGCTCATTTTCCTGCCTGGGATGATGTGTTAAGTACGACCCATGCCCCAACCGTCCGCGACAGCGGGCTGCACATCAATTCCACCTCTGCGGTGATCCTGGCGGCCCTCAGCGGTCAGGGGGTGGCCATCGTTCGCCGGGCGCTGGTCCAGCAGTTGCTTACCGACGGCCAACTGGTGCGGCTTCACCCCGACACCCGTTGGCCTCTGACGTGGTCATACTATATCGTCACGCCGCAGCATGCGGTAATGCGTCCGGAGGTGAAAGTCTTTAATGACTGGCTGATTGCGGATGTGCTGGCAGAAATCGCGGCGGCCTCTGCTATGATGCCTGCACACAGATAAAATAAAACAACATGTCGAGGGAAAGATGGGTTCCACCAGAAGAGGGATGATGAACGTCCTGATTGCCGCCGTATTGTGGGGAAGTTCGGGCGTTTGTGCACAGTACATCATGGAGCAAAGTCAGATGTCATCCCAGTTTTTGACTATGACGCGTCTGATTTTCGCCGGACTCATTCTGCTGATGCTCTCTTTCGTTCACGGCGACAAAGTGTTCTCAATTCTCAAAAACCGCAAAGACGCGATTAGCCTGCTGATTTTTTCCGTGGTAGGTGCGCTTACCGTACAGTTGACCTTTCTGCTGACCATCGAAAAATCCAACGCCGCCACCGCGACGGTGCTGCAATTTTTGTCACCAACCATTATCGTGGCGTGGTTTTCCGTGGTCCGTAAATCGCGACCGGGTATTTTGGTGCTAACCGCGATCCTCACCTCGCTCATTGGCACATTCCTGTTGGTCACCCACGGTAACCCGACGTCGCTGTCGATTTCCCCCGCCGCGCTGTTCTGGGGAATTGCCTCCGCGTTTGCCGCCGCGTTCTATACCACCTTCCCGTCAACGCTTATCGCGCGCTACGGTACGCTGCCGGTTGTTGGCTGGAGTATGCTAATTGGCGGGATGATCCTGCTGCCGTTTTATGCCGGACAGGGAACACACTTCGTCGTGAATGGCAGTTTGATTCTGGCGTTTTTCTATCTGGTGGTGATCGGTACGTCACTCACGTTTAGCCTGTACCTGAAAGGCGCGCAGATGATTGGCGGACCGAAGGCGAGCATTTTGAGCTGCGCGGAACCGCTGAGCAGCGCGCTGCTGTCTCTGCTGCTGTTAGGCATTACGTTTACCCTGCCAGACTGGCTGGGCACAATGCTGATCCTCTCTTCCGTGGTTCTGATCTCAATGGACTCACGTCGCCGCGCCAGAGCGGTTTAACCTCAACCGGCGCGGCAATGGGCTAGTTACCAGCCCGGAACCGCGCCGCCGTTAAAGATAGTTTCCGCCGCTTTGGCCACTTCCGGCGACTGATAGGATTGCAGGAATTCTTTTACGTTCCCGGCATCTTTGTTGTCTTCTCGCGTCACCAGAATATTCACATACGGCGAGTTTTTGTCTTCAATAAACACGCTGTCATGTACCGGAGAGAGGCCGGTTTGCTGGATGTAGGTGGTGCTGATAATCGCCGCATCCACTTTTGGGTCGTCCAGCACGCGCGGTAGCTGCGCGCCTTCCAGCTCCATAATATTCAGATGGCGTGGATTATCAGTGATATCCAGCGCCGTCGGCAGCAGACCGGTCCCCTCTTTTAGCGTGATTAACTTTTCTTTTTGCAGCAGCAACAGCGCCCGCCCGAGGTTGGTTGGATCGTTAGGTATTGCAATCGTCGCACCATCTTTCAGTTCCGCCACGGTTTTGATTTTCTTCGAATAACCGGCCATCGGGAAAACAAAGGTATTGCCCACCGCCACCAGCTTATAGTTATGCGCTTTATTATCTTGCTCAAGGAACGGACGGTGCTGGAAGACGTTGGCATCCAGTTCGCCATGATTGGTGGCATCGTTGGGCAGCAGAGAGCCGCTAAACCCCACCAGCTCAACGTCCAGGCCGTATTTCTCTTTGGCTACTTTCTTCGCGACCTCCGCCACGTCCTGCTCTGCGCCGTTAATGACGCCGACTTTGATATGCTTTGCATCATTGCTCTGCCGATCGCACCCTGCCAGCAATAATCCTGCCAGTAATACCGCCGCCCCGGCCCCGAAATAAGGTATCTTCAGTTTCACGTTTTATCCTTTTGTAATAACCGCCTGATGAGTAATGAAATGACTATAGCGGGAAGGCCGCTGCGGTTTAAAAAACGAAAAAGCATCAGCAAGAAGAAAAAAGCATAATGGGAAAAAAGAAAAATTAGTCGGAATGCGCCGTTAGCTCATCAAGGGAAAGGCCGGTAACAATTAGCACCAGCTCACGATCGAGCCCCTTCTCAAGCATGGCATGGGCTATCCGCAATGCCTCGTCCTTTTTGCCTTCGAGTTTACCTTCCAGCAATCCCTTTTGCAGTCCCTCCTGCAGGCCACTGCGATGACCCGTTCTTCGCCCCGACTCACGTAAGCATTCTGCAATCGTCATTAATCTCTCCTTATGTTGGGGAACGCGCAGGGCAACCTTGCGAATAAACGCCTCAAAGCGCGGTGCGCTGCCAGACTGAACCAGGTAATTAAATAGCGTTTCTACCTGACTGTCATTAGCGTGTCCCTTAATCAGCAGAGCAACCAGTTTATCGACCAGCACCATCAAATCGCGCTCGCGTATATGCTTCTGGACAAGTTCCAGTAGCGCCATCCGCCGATGCTGCATAATCTCATCATCAGATACCACCGTGATGTCTACCAGCGGGAAGGCCGCCCCATAAAGTTGCCGCGCAGTTTCTGGATCGTCAAACTCATCCAGCCAACATAGTGAAAAAGGGTAGGGGCTAGCAACACCATGGTAAAAAAGTATCGGAACCACCAGCGGTAGCTTTTTGTGTCCAGCATCAAGGTGATTCTGCATCGCTGCAATGGCGTAACGCATCATCCGGAATGCCATATGAGCATCCGGTGAACTCTGGTGTTCAATCAACGCGTAGATATAGCCCTTTCCGGTCCTTGTTTTCAGCGACCACAGAACATCGGAATAACTGGCGCGAAGGTCTTCCTCAATAAAGCTCCCGGATTCCAACTTCAGTGTGTTCAGATCGCAAAGTTCACGTAATGGCGCGGGAAGATAGGTATCAAGAAAATCCCGCGCCGTTTCTGGATGGCTTAAGAACTTTTTAAATACCGCATCATGCGGCGTAGACGTTGTGTTTTTTTTCATGGCGGTCCATCACCAGAAGAACAAGATGACGAGACCATACTCGCCAGTAGCGCACACAACATCAGGAAACTTTTTTATCTGCGAGGCGCTTTGGCGGATAAATACACGCGACTGCAAGGCATGCATTTTTTGGGAAGGACATACGCAAAAATGCCCGGAAGCGCTTACGCTGGCCGGGCTGGTGACATGACATTATCTGTGGGCCGGATAAGCACAAGCGCCATCCGGCGATCGCAACGTCACACCATATCTTTCACTATCTCCATTAACCTGGCGACATCTTCAGGCCGGGTATTGCCGGTTTGTGGATCGATAATCGAGCTGTAAACATGCGGCATCACGCGAGGCACTCCCGCCTCCAGACAGGTTTTCAGGATAATGCCGAAGTTATCGAGATCGATACCGCCCGTCGGTTCAATCAGCGTCATGCCGTTTCGCGCCGCAGTCGTCGCCAGCGCATACAGTTCAGGTAACGACTTCTCGCCGCCCATCGGGAAGAACTTCGCCGCATGGGCCCCTGAATCCAGCATCATCCGTACCGCTGCATCGCAGGAAACGCGGGCTGGCGTGCCCTGGCTGCTGCTGACGCTGGTCGAGATCAGCACCTCCCCGGGTGTGCCAGTCGGGCTGACCAGCGCATTGATATGGGTTTGTTCACCTCCCGTTGCCGCCAGCGCCCCGGCCGCAAAGCCGCAGCCGGTAAAGGTTTGGTTGACGTGCGCCGGATGAACCGCTGAGGCGATCATCGCCGCTTTGTAATACTGCGCCGGGTCGCCAGCCCCCAGCCCGACGGAGATCGACGGTACGTCCGTCATCCAGCGTTTAACTTCCCGAACGCCCTCCTCAACCGAAGCAAACTGCGCGGAAAGCACGCCGATCACCGCATGGCCTTCGGCGGCATCATAGATTTCCCGGGCGTTGGCGATATCCTTCGCCAGCACGTTAATGGCCACTTTATTACGATAAAAATTAATCTGCTGCATGGTCTGCAATCTCCTTTAACCGCGCTACGATCAACGCCATTTCCCCTTCTGCGACCGTGCGCGGATCAAGACTGAACACGCCCTGATGCAGGTTGTAACGGCGAGCGTAAATCGCGATATCGCCACCGCGCAGTTGCGCTTCGACAGCATAAGCATCCAGCCCCAGCGCCTGCGCGTTCACCCGAATCCGAATCCGCCAGATGGCGCGTCCGGCTTCGTCCTGCTCAATATCGGCGTCCAGTCCGTGGATAGCGGAGATGGCCTCGGCGACAGGCTGAAGCTGTTCGGCAGTCACCACGCTCTGCCCCTGATGGTAGTTTTCCAGGGCATACACCAGCCCGACCATATTCTCTTTGCCGATTTTCATCGCCCTGGCAATCCCGTGGTGCTGCGCTTTACAGGCCGCAATCCACTGTTTCTTACCGGTGATAAACCCGGAGGTCGGCGCGTTAAAGGCTTTTGCCCCGCTATAAACCACCATATCCGCACCGCTCGCCACCCAGGCGTGTAAATCCTCCTCGGCGGCGGCATCGACAATCAACGGCAGGTTGTGAACCTGCGCGACCTGCACAAAATCCGCAATGCTCAACATGCCCTTTTGCACGCAGTGGTGTGATTTCACGTACAGCAGCGCGGCGGTGTTATCGGTAATCGCGCTCTCCAGTTGCCAGCGGGCCGCCAGATTACTGGAGCCGACCTCCACCACGCGCCCGCCGCCGAGGCGAATAGCGCTAGTAATGGGCGCACCGTAATCGACGTTATGCCCGCGCAGCATGACCACTTCGTTAGCCATACCGGAACTGTCCGGCATAAGCGTGACTCGCGCCTGGTCGCCGCGGGTAATGGCAGCGGCGACGGAGATAGCAATGCCCGCCGACGCACAGGAGGTGACATAGCTGTCCTCAGCGCCGGTATAGCGGGAAACCAGCTCGCCGGTGCGGTCCACCAGCCGATCGATTTCAACAAAGGCCGAGGCTGCCCGCGCGGTGGCCTGCATCACCTCCGGCGCTACGCTGGAGACTCCCAGAATCGTCATCTTGCCGCAGGCGTTGATGACCTGTTTTAGCCCCAGTTGTTGATAAATATTCTGTGTCATGGCTTACAGTACTCCCAACAGCGAACAAACCACGCTGAGCGCCACAATCGACAGCAAAATCGTGGTGTAACGCGGCCCTTTCTTCACCAGATAAAAGTAGATGGCGAACACTGCCGCCAGCGGCAACAGGCCGGGGGCAATAGAGTCAAGGATTTGCTGGACCACCACTTCAGAACCTTTCAGGGCGCTAAGTTTTAACGGCGTGGTGATCTTGACGTAGCTTGCAGAAAGCGCGCCCATCATGATCAGGCCCAGCACGTTCGCGCCGTAGATAAGCTCCTTAATTCTCCCTCCCTGCAGTAGACCGATAATCGAGTCACGTCCCAGCGAATAACCTTTGTGAACCATGCCGTAGCTGATTGCCAGCGTAATGGCCGGATAGAGAATTAACGGTACAATTCCGCCCATCGCGCTGCCATTGGCGGCGAACGGGATGAAAATAGCAATTAACAGCGGCATAACGGCGGCCCAGATGATGGAGTCCCCCATTCCGGCCAGCGGTCCCATCAACCCGGTTTTAATCCCGGTGATGGAAGCATCGCTAATGGGCTCGCCGCGCGTTTTCTGTTCCTCCATCGCAATGGAGATCCCCTGAATCACCGCCCCGAACGTCTGTTCAGAGTTGAAGAAGTTCAGATGGCGTTTTAGCGCTTCCACCTGCTCCTCTTTTTGTGGGTAAAGCTTTTTGATGATCGGCGTCATCGAGGCGCAGAAAATCAGGCTTTGTAATCGCTCATAGGAGCTGGAAACTTCCGCGCCCAGCCAGTAGATAAACCAGGCCTTAGTGATGTCTGCTTTGGTCAGCGCGCCGCTTTCCCGTGCGCGTTCGACCAGTTCATGCTGCATTACGTCGCTGCTCATCATGCTGCTCCTTCATTTTTCGCCAGACCTTTAATCAGGAAGGCCACGCAGGTACCAAAGATCGCCATCGCCATGATGTCCACCTTCAGGTACAGCACCGCAAAGAATCCGCCGATAAACCACGGCAGCAGGCTCTTTTTACCGATCACCATAATGGTGATGGCGAAGCCCAGCGCCGGAAGAATGCCGCCCATAATTTCAAAGGAGTGTGTGAGCCAGTGCGGCATCAGCTTCAGGAAGCTTTCCACCACGTCCTGACCAAAATAGTTAGCGGCAAAGACCACCGGGAAACGCAGCACCAGCCCGAGTAACGCCGGGTAGAGGAACGCACAGCGCATAATGCCCGCCATGTTGGCCGTTTCCGCGTGCTTGTCGGCCATATGCACCCATGCGGCGTTTAACGTGCGGCGCAACTGGTCGAGGAACACGCCGATAACGCCAAACGGGATCGCCAGCGCGATAGCCAGGTTCGGGTCCATTCCGGCCTTCACGGCGATAGGAATGGAGATGCAGGCAGCCAGCGCCGGATCCGACGGGACGTTGCCGCCCGGTGTGGAGGTCACGCCGAGGTAAACCAACTGCATACCTGCGCCAATGATCATCGCCGTTTGCATGTTGCCCAACAGCAGGCCAACGAATACGGCAATCACGACCGGCTGCAGCAGCATGGCGGAGAAGGTGTAGCCAAGGCGTAATCGGGCAAACCAGTAATACAACCCCATCAGGCTTGCGAAGACTAAAGTATCCATAGTTTTGTACCCTGTTATCAAAGGATTAGAATTTTTTCAGGATATCGTCCAGCGACTGCGGCTTATCTTCCGGGATAGTCTGGAAGAACACCTGAATCCCACGATTTTTCAGGTCGCTCAGAATGCCGACGTCTTTTTCATCCAGCGTGATGTTCTGGAATACCGCTTTGCGGTTTGGCCCGCCGCCCAGCCCACCGACCTGAATGGCGGTGACATCAAAGCCCAACTGGACCGCTTCCTGAACCGCCGCCAGAGAGGGGAACAGCACCAGAACCTTGCCGTCCCCAAGCTGATTTTCTTTCCAGGCGGCAGCAAAACTTTGGTTACCGAAGCAATCCACTTTGATGTTTGGCGGCGCGGCCATCAGGTAAATATTTTTCATGAACGGATCGGCGTCCAGTTCATCACTCACAACCGCAATCCGGTTGGCCTGAGATTGTCCAACCCACTTGGTCACGACCTGTCCATGGATCAGACGGCTATCGATACGACATAAGACGATGTTTGCCATGATATTTATTCCTTATTGTGATTGTTGTAGTTGGCGAACGTGGGCAACGACGTCCAGGCAACTGCTGCGCCCGGCATCAACCAGATCGGCCACGCAGGTGGTCAATTGGCCATGCTCGCGTTTGTCCAGCGCCTCCAGTAACAAAGAGGCGTTCAGCCCGGAAATCACTGCCACCGGGTAATCGGCGCTCAGCCGCGCGGCCACGTTAGAGGTAGTGCCGCCAATAAAATCGGTCAGAATCAGTGAGCCTTCCGGCATGGTTTTCACCACGGCTTCGACGCGTTGATAAAACTCGCCGAGCGTATCAACAGGCATCAACGCGATTTCCGTTACGCCTTTGATTTCGCCCATCACCATGCGCAGGCTGTTGCAAAGCTGTTGCCCCCAGCCGCCATGGGTCAGCAGCAGGATCTGGGGCAAGGATTCAGTGGTAGTCAAAATGGCCTCCTGGCTCGATTACATGAGACTTGCAATGCCTGATGGCGCTTTCGCTTATCAGGCCTACGGGAAGTGCTTTTGTAGGCTGGATAAGGCGTTTTATGCCGCCATCCGGCAAACTCATCAAAGTAAGAGCAAAGGCTGTGCCAGAATTTGTGTCACGCGGGGGAGTGGTGGAGGCTGACGGGACGTAACGCCCCGCCAGACAAGGGGTTAGCTATACAACAGTTCGTAGATATAAATATATTCCGCGTCCGATAACCGAATGGCATAGGCCTCTTCAATCGGCAGAAAAGCGGATTTAATGACACTAAACGCACGAACATCCAGATCCGGCCTGTTCTCTAAGGCCATCTGTAACGGTTTGCGGTTAATCACGATACGCTCGACCATACAGCAGCAGTGGATCAAGAAGCGCAGTGTCACCTGGCGACTCGGTTTGAGCGAAAGCGCGGTGGTCAGATGGTTAAGCACACCTTCCATCTCCTTCAGAATCCGCTGCGGATTGAGCACCGAAATATGGTTAATGATGCTCTCCATGGTCAACGCGCTGATGAAACGCATCGCGCTGCGCTCCATCTCCAGACGACGCTCACTGCTGGAGAGATCCGGCGTCAGCAGGCTGAGTACCAGCTCTGGGCCCTGTTCGGAGAACAGCTCCTCCAGCGAAATAAACGGTATATCCGGCAGCCCCGGCTGGAAAGTGCCGACGATCCCCGCCAGACGCTCGCTGGCGTTAATCGCCTGCTGAACGCGCTCCAGGCTGCGGACTTCGTTGTAGTCGAGGATCACCATCCGCGTATCCTGCGACATCAGTTCGCCGAAGCTCTCCTCCAGCACCTTTTTGATTTTTTCCGCGGTTCCCATGCCGGTAATACAGGAGATGACCAGTACTTTCCCGCTGTTTTCCTGCTGCGGCGTACAGAGCTGACAGGGAATATTCTTGCTCTGCATTAATGCCGCCAGCTGCGGTAAGTCACTGGTTTCATAGCTTAAATCAAGCCCTATCTCCAGCAGGCTGGTGAGGGTGATGTTTGGCATCAACAAAACGTCTATCTGGAATAATTTGCTGATCGTGCTGCCAAAATGGACCAATGAGCCAATATCCACCATCAGGATCAGTCGCCGGTATTGCCGGGCCTGGATCACCTGCGTCAGGGCTTCCAGCGTGTCATGTACCGACTGCTCAAAAGGCATATCGATAGCGCTGAACAGCTCACGCTCCAGCACACGGTTAACGTACTGCGCCTGGCTGGTGGCGGTCGTCGCGCCGTGAGCAATCAAAATCACCCCGCAGTCCGGGCTGGCGTCAATCCGTTGGCGGTAATGGCGGCACTCTTTGAGGAACAGACACAGCCAGACCACTTCCGTCGCCGGACACTGAATATGCAGCAGCTCATTGATTTTTCGGCATAACAGCGAGGCGTTTTCATATTCATCTTTACAGCGATCGAGGATCAGGCTGGAAGAATAAAGCTGGGGAATAAGCCCGCGCTGCACGTAGCCAATCAGCGCCAGAAAGTGTTTGCGCAGCGGGTTAACCAGATTCTCCGGCAGCGTAAAACCGAGCACCTGCTCAACGCAGCCGATCAGCAGCGTTACGCGTTCTTCTATCTGATCGCCATAGCGCGGGGGATGCGCCACGCTGTCGCGGCTGTAGAGACCATATTCAAAAATCGAGCTAAGTTTATTTTTGAGGATTGCCAGGGTTTCAGCTGGCGGGACGTTGCTGTTACGCAGATTGATATATTCCCGGGTCAGGAAGCTGTAAAAGAGATCGCTCTCTTCAATTTCGGCTCCGGTCGCCAACGAGTTTTTCAGTGCGGGCAATGTACGGGCGTCGATGCTCAGGTGCTCTTTACCTTCGAACAGCGTTCCAACCAGCAAACGTTGTTCCGGCGTGGCGTTAAACGGCATTTCTGCCAGACGTTTATCCAGCTGTAGCGTGTCGCTGTGCTCCGTCATCCCCGAAGCCCAGGCCTGGGCGCAGAGAAACTGAATGTCGCTCTTGAGCTGACCGATGTTGCCTTCCAAAGGCTTGTTCAGCAGCCAGAGCAGCAGGGTACGGTCGATACTTATCGTGCGTTCGATTTTACGGCTTTCACGCTGTAAGAACCCAACAATCAATTCAACCTGCTCTTCCACCGAGCGCTGGCGAATGCCGGGTAAATCAATACACACCTGAATACGTCGCTGGAAAGTACGCAGCAGCGCCGAGCTGACCGGTTCGGTGGTCGCACAAATCAGACGGACCGAAATTGAGCGCGCCACGGCGCTGGAACCCAGCGGTCGGTATTCGCCTTTGTCGAGAATCGAGAACAGTTTTTCCTGACCTTCATACGGCAGACGATGCACTTCATCGAGCAGCAGATAGCCGCCATCGGCCTGCTCGACCAGCCCCGGTTTATTCTCGTTTGCGCCGGTAAACGCCCCCTGTCGATGGCCAAACAAATGTGAAGAGAGCAGCTCCGGGTTATGGGCGTATTCCGCGCAGTTAAAATAGACCAGCGGCGGCGGCGTTCCGGTTGCGCGATCGCAGGCGAAACGGTGCATCAGTTCGGCAAAAAAGGTTTTGCCCACGCCGGAAGGACCGGTCAGCAGAACGTGCAGCCCGTGAGGATAAAGCACCGCCGCGCGGCCTTTTTCCACCGCATCACGCAGGCTACGATCGTAACCAATCAGGCCGAAAAAAGGATCGTCTGCCGCCTGGTCTTCCTGAACAGGCAACAGATCGGCAACGGTTTGCACTTCGCGCTCGGACTCATCCAGTTTGCGTCCCAGCAGCGTTTCAATAGCCTGACGATGCAGGAAAAAGACCGGGCGTCCGCGACTTTTAATCGCCAGGCCGTCATTCCAGAGCTGATTGAGATCTTTACTGACCGAGTTGCGCGCCAGCCCAAGGTTAAAGCCGATGGCCTCCGCTGTGAACGCCGTTTCCTGCGCCAGATGAGCAAGGTTCAACCCCCGCGTCAGTCTTTCCAGCTCTCCCAGTATTATCTCAATCCGTCTCATCTCTTTACCGCTTAAGAAATAAATGATTGTTCAGAACATACACTATTCTGCTGCGCAAGAAAGTGAGGCGTATGCCGTCTACACTTACTCTTGAGATGATGCGCACCAACAATAAGGATTATTATCATGAAACAAGCCATTTTTCCGCTTATTGCCGTTCTTTTCACGCTACCCGGTCTGGCGCAAGCCGACTCGGCTTATGGCGGGCTGCAGGCCGTACACGAAAAGAATACTGTTATGAAGGACTTACGTAAGATTTGCACCCCGCAAGGGTCGCCATCTGATGAGGTGTGGGAAAAAACGATTATGGCAGATACGCGTAATCAGCAGCACATCCGCGAAGCCATTCTGGCAATTCAAAGAAACAACCAGAACAACTACTGGGAAGCGCTTGGCAAAGTGGAATGCCCGGATTTATAGGCATTATGTTGTAAAATGAGCACTGTAACCGGTTTCTGTATCGTAAAAACACGTATTGTTGCCTGAATGAATAAATAGCAATGGAGCAACAATATGCGATACCGTTTTCCTGAAAACTTCTGGTGGGGCAGTGCCTGCTCGGCGCTGCAAACCGAAGGTGATAGCCTGAACGGCGGTAAAAGCCAGACCACGTGAGATGTGTGGTTCGACCGCCAGCCAGGTCGTTTCCATCAGGGGGTTGGCCCGGCGAACACTTCAGGCTTTTATCAGCACTGGAAACAGGACATCGCACTGCTCAAACAGCTGAAGCACAACAGCTTCCGTACATCTCTGAGCTGGTCACGCCTGATCCCGGACGGCACCGGTGAAGTTAACCCTGAGGCCGTCGATTTCTATAATAACGTCCTCGACGAGCTTCTGGCGCAAGGCATCACGCCATTTATCACCCTGTTCCACTTCGACATGCCGATGGTGATGCAGGAGAAAGGCGGCTGGGAAAGCCGTGAAGTGGTCGAGGCATTTGGCCGCTACGCGCAGACGTGTTTCAAATTGTTCGGCAACCGCGTTAAGCACTGGTTCACCTTCAACGAGCCGATTGTTCCGGTAGAAGGCGGCTATTTGTATGACTTCCACTACCCAAACGTGGTGGATTTCAAACGTGCAGCTACCGTCGCGTACCACACCGTGCTGGCGCATGCGACGGCGGTGCGGGCGTATCGTGATGCAAACCATGACGGTGAAATTGGCGTGGTATTAAACCTGACGCCTTCGTATCCGCGCTCGCAGCATCTGGCAGATGTCAAAGCCGCGCACCATGCGGATCTACTGTTTAACCGCAGCTTCCTCGACCCGGTCCTGAAAGGGGAATATCCGGCGGATCTGGTGGCATTACTGAAAGAGTACGATCAGCTTCCGGCCTGCCAGCCTGGCGATGCGCAGCTGATCGCCGACGGCAAAATCGACCTGCTGGGGATTAACTATTACCAGCCGCGTCGTGTGAAATGTCGCGATACGGCAGTCAATCCGAATGCGCCGTTTATGCCGGAGTGGCTGTTTGATTACTATGAAATGCCGGGACGTAAAATGAACCCTTACCGCGGCTGGGAAATTTATGAGCCGGGTATTTACGATATTATTACCAATCTTCGCGATAATTACGGCAACCCACGCTGCTTTATTTCAGAAAACGGTATGGGCGTAGAAAACGAACAGCGCTTTATTCAGGAAGGACAAGTTAACGACAGCTACCGTATCGAATTTGTTTCTGGGCATCTTAAGTGGCTACATAAAGGCATTAGCGAAGGCTGTAATTGTCTCGGCTATCATATGTGGACCTTTATTGATAACTGGTCATGGCTCAACGGCTATAAAAACCGCTACGGTTTTGTCCAGCTAGATTTGGACACGCAAAAGCGCACGGTGAAAAAGAGCGGCGAATGGTTTGCCCATACCGCCGAAAATAATGGTTTTGATTGATTAAGCTGCCGGATGACTGTGCTGACTGAAAAGGCCGCGCCATCCGGCAACAATTTTCACTGAATCCTGACCTTCATCGTCACCAGAAGCGCCGTCAGCAGCATCAGGCTGCCGGAGAGCATCAGGGGCGACAGCAGTCCGAGGTTATCGAGCGCATATCCTCCCACCGCGGCCCCGCAGGTATTGGCAAGCTGGATCACGGCGACCTGGACGGATCCGGCTTTTTCTGCCTGATCGGCAAGCGAGCGAGTGATCCACGTCGACCAGCCAACCGGTACCAGCGCAAACGCCAGCCCCCAGATAATCGCAATGCCCGCGGCCACCACTTTATCGCTCCCCCACAGAATCAGGACCAGCGCGCTGAGCGCCAGCACCAGCGGCGCGCCGGCCAGAGCCAGTTTGACCGAGCGTTTCAGAATCACCGAAGAGAACGACGTCCCGACAAAGCTGGCAATACCAAAACTCAACAGCACCAGCGTCAGGCCATCAACATCAAAGCCCGCCAGATTCATATAGACAGGGCGAATATAGGTAAAGAAGGCGAACTGCCCGGCGAAGGACATGAAGATGGCAATCATTCCGGCCATTACTCCGGGGCGTTGCAGCAGGCTGAACATGTTTTGCTTGTGATGCGAAGGTTCGCCAGGCAACGAAGGTAGCGCTCTCACCACCCAGATGGTGCACAGCACGCCCATCACCGCCGCCGCGTTAAACACGTTGCGCCAGCCGATAATGCCGCCCAAAAAGCTCCCCAACGGCGCGGCAATCACCAGTGCGATAGAGACCGCGCCAAATATCACCGACAGCGCTTTCGGTACCGTACGCGCGGGAACCAGACGCATGGTCAGCGACGCCGACATCGCCCAGAATCCGCCGAGCGCCAGCCCCAGACAGGCACGACCGATCAGCAGCAGCGTAAAAGAGTTGGCAAAAGAAACCAGCAGGCAGGAGAGCGTTAGCAGTACCGAGAACAGGATCACCACATAGCGGCGATCGGTCGCCTGAATAATCTGCGTGACAAACAGGCTGGCGAACATGGCGACAAACGCCGTCACGGTTACCGATTGTCCAGCAACGCCCTCGGAAATACCCAGATCCTGCGCCATTGGCGTAAGCAGGCTAACGGGCAGAAACTCAACGGTTATCAGGCAGGCAACACAGAACGCCACGGCAAACACCGCCGACCAGTTCGGGCGGACATTTGCCTCAGCGCGGGATTTTTGTTCAACAGCATCACTCATTTTGTTACCTGCGTGGGAGTTATTGTAGAAAAGTTACGCAGTGTAACATTAAATTTGTGACGCATTTAACGTTTTAACAACTGTTTTTCATTTGCAGGAAAAGACAGATTGCCCGGATTATTACAGGTGGAACGCGACTCTTTTACCTGTGGGGAGCTTAACATCAATACTCAACTCACCACCCAGCGCAGCGACATAACGCTTTAGAGTCGACAGGCGAGGATCGTTATCAGCCTGCTCCATTTTTGCAATTGTTGGCTGCTTGACGCCCATTGCCGAGGCAAGTTCAGCCTGAGAAAGATTCAGTTCTTCCCTTAACATATTTAACGCAACCGCCTGACGTAGTACTTCTACTTTTTCAGCAATGCGCTCCTGGCTTTCTGGGCTTTGTTTAGCCATCAATTCTTTAAGGGTAGCCATAATTTTCCTTACTTATTAAGGTGCTTTCGGTACTCAACATCTGCAAACTTGATCATATCTTTATAGAATTTCTTCTCGTTTATCCCTGTCTTATCCCCAGCGCATAACACGATGCCATGACGAGAAGGATCAAACGCAAAGAATGCCCGAATGGGATTGCCCTGATGTTGTACCCGTAACTCTTTCATATTTGAAAAAACAGAATCATTCACCGTATCTGCAAACGGCCTGCCTAACTGGGGCCCATACTCGGACAAAATCATCATCGCTGCGAGCATATCCTCCTTGAGTGCTTCGGTTTGTACATCAAACCACTTGTCGAAAGCATCCGTTGTTTCTACATCCCACATCAGCGATCCCTCATAGCTAATAAGCTATAGGTAAATTATAGCTTATTAGCTATTAAATCAATTCTTATCACGCACTAATTAATCGCCAGTCGACGCAGCCCTTGCCAGCCCGGTAATCCACTCCTGGTGACCGTTGATCATCGGATTGGGTAGCGTACGCGCCAATTCTTGTGCCGGAACGCCAATCTGCGATTCCTGGGTCAGCATACGTACGCGTCCGCCGGGTAAATCCTCAAACAGCCAGGCGTGGATCACATCCAAACGTGTGGTGGCATCACCTTCCGCCCAGCCATGCCAAGCAATACGTGCGGCCTGGCCGTCACTCGGCGGCACATACTCGGTAATTTGCGCTTCGATGGGAAAACCAAAAGTCGTAAAACGAAAACGGGCATCCATGCTTAATTCTGGACCAGAGTCGTCGTGAAAACGGATATCCGCCACGTTGCTGTAATAGGTCGGCCAGCGCGTTGTGTCATTAAGCTGTGCCCAGACTGCGCGGGTGCTCAGTCCGGCAACGATAATTTCATTTGAGGCAAAGTTATCTGTTGTCCCTGGCAGATACGCTTCGGGCCAGATAATTGCACTTTGTTGAGTCGCTTGATTCATGATGTACCTCGTTGTGTAAGTTATGAGGTACATCATGCTTTCGCGTAAGATATAAAGATAATGACGATTCAAAATAGTCGTCATCATAATTACTGATATCAGTGCAGCCAGTGCACGCCATCTTCGGGCTGAAAAAAGGCGTTATAGCGCATCTGGAACCCATTAAGCTCCTGCATATCCGGCTCCATTTCACGCAGAAACCCCAGCGCCAGACGCACCTGGGCGTCGGTAATCGGGGCGGCCAGCCTGGCTTTTTGCAGCAGGCGGTGCCACTGCAGCAGGTTCTGCTCGCTGCCATCGACAATGACGATTTGCCAGATCAACAGCACCTGAGCGGCATTTTGCAGATGCGATTCGTCAGGTCGGTGGAGATACTGTAAAAACGCCTCACCCTGTACCTTTCCCATCTGATCGATCATCGATTCCACCGGCACCACATCAATACCCAGTCGTTCGCTCAGACGACGTATCGCGCGTCGTGATCCGGACGTCAGCACCCGAAAACCCACCACAAACACAACCACCAACGTGGCCAGCATTATCCAAATCATGCGCACATCCATTACCAGACAGGATGTCCATCATAGCGACAAATTCATCCCTGTCGACGGCTGAACGTGCCAACGCCGTTCAGGACAGATCGGCGACATAAAAAAGCCCGCCATTAAGGCGGGCAAACGTTACCAATGCACACTTAACTCAAGCAATTTTCAATTGTTGAATCTTTTTCTCGCGGCGAATTTTACGTTCTTCAAACACGGCCACGATGGCCATCAGGCAGATACAGCCGATGGCAGCGGTATCCAGCGCGGCGAAGGTACCCGCCCAGCCGGTCAGGCCGAAAATCGGCGTACCGTCGGCAATCATCCCCAGACCCAGCTTGGCGAAGCTATCACCAATCAGGTAGGCGAAGGTGCCTTTAATCCCATCGGCCGCGCCGATCGCTTTTTTCGGCACAAATCCAACGGCTGCGACCCCAATCAACAGCTGCGGGCCAAACACCAGGAAGCCGAGGGCAAACAGCGAAGCCAGATACACATACTGGTTGCTGGCGTGCTGGTATACGCCGAGCGTGGCGATAATTAATGCCAGCGCCACGCAGGCCACCAGCGCGCGGCGACCGTTCGCGAGATCAGAGAGCCAGCCCCACAGCAGCGTACCGACCAGCGCGCCCACTTCGAACAGGGTAAAGCCTTGAATCGCCACTTCTTTGGAGAGCTTCAGCTCCTGGAAAGCGTAGACGGTCGACCACTGGTCGATACCGATACGCACCACGTACAGGAAGATGTTCGAGAAACATAGCAGCCAGATCACTTTGTTTTTCAGCACGTACTCAACAAAGATCTGCCATTTGGTCATCTCGTTTTCTTCGGTCTCTTTATCCTCTTCGCTGATCTCTTCTCCAAACAGCTCTTCGGCTTTACCGAGGCCATAAGATTCCGGGGAGTCGCTACCAAAGCGCAGGCCGATAAAGCCGACTATCAGGGCAATAATCGACGGGAAGATAAACATGCCGATCACGTGGCCGTCGAACAGGTAGTTCGCGCCGAACAGCGCCACGCCCGCCGCACCCGCCCCGCCGAGGTTGTGGGAGATGTTCCACATGCCGAGGTAGGAACCACGCTTACGGCGCGGCGTCCATTTGGTGATGGTGGAATAGCTACACGAGCCGCCGGTACTCTGGAAGAAACCGCTCAGCGCGTAGAAGGCGATCATCAAAAACAGGCTGGTTGAACCCGCGCCCATGCTGGCGCTGAAGCCGAGCATACAGATGGCGGAGAGGATCAGCATAAACGGCAGGAACTGCTTGGTGTTTTTACCGTCCGCGTAGTACGAAACAACCGTTTTACCTACGCCGTAGGTGATGGAGAAGCCCAGGCCAATCATCCCAAGCTGCGTCATGCTCAGCCCGTAGGTCGAGATCATGTCGTTCTGCGCGATGTTGAAGTTTTTGCGGATCAGGTACATGGTCAGGTAGCCGATAAAGACCACCAGATAAGACTGCATGAACGGCTTGAACCACATTTTGCGCCGCACATCGAGCGGCAGATCCAGGGTTGGCTTGCGCACCTGGTTTAAGAAGGCCAGCATAGGACTCTCCGGGCTAATTTTTATACCTGCGAATGGCAGGCATTGTAAAAATCAGCCGGGAGACACGCCTGAGACAGCGTCCAGGTGAAACCGGGAAAATTTCTTAGTTTTGCCCCACTCGGGGCAAAAAGGTGAGGTGCGTCACGCTTCGTTGAAATCGCGCGGCGCCTGGGCGTTTAAAAACGGCAACAGCAGCAGCGCGGAAATCCCCGCCGCAATGGCGATCACCACAAAAAAGCCGGTCCAGTGCCAGACCTCCATCACCTTCGCCAGCGGCCAGCCGGAGAGCGAGGCCCCGAGATAAGCGAACAGCCCGACAAAGCCGGTTGCCGCGCCCGCCGCCTCTTTGTGCGAGCACTCCGCCGCCGCCATGCCAATCAGCATCTGCGGGCCAAAGACGAAGAATCCGGTGGTGAAGAAGCACGCCGCCTGCATCACGTAGCTGGCGAACGGCATCAGCCACAGCGAGCCAACGGAGAGCAAAATTCCGGCGGCGAAAATCAGGTTCATTGGACCACGGTTGCCGTTAAACAGCTTGTCCGACCCCCAGCCCGCCACCAGCGCGCCGATAAACCCGCCCAGCTCAAACATGGTCACGGCGGTATTGGCGGTCACCAGGTCCACGCCAAGCGTCTCCGACATATACAGATTGCCCCAGTCGTTGATCGCCGCGCGCACCACGTACACCAGCACGTAGCACAACGACAGCAGCCAGATATAGGGATTCAGCAGCACGTAACGGGTGAGGATCTCTTTGCGGCTCAGCCCGGCGCCTTCCTGCTGCTGGGCTATTTCCAGCTCATCGTGCCGCCAGTCGCCAATCGGCGGCAGGCCAATTGCCTGCGGCCTGTCGCGCAGCCGCCAGCAAAGAAACATACCCACCGCAATCGCCAGCAGCCCGGCGATCATCATCCCCGCACGCCAGCCATAGTGCAGCGCGGTCGCCGCCATCACCATCGGGATCAGCGCCCCACCGACGTTGTGCGCCGTATTCCACAGTGCCCACCAGCCGCCGCGTTCAGTACGCGAATACCACGCGGTTAACAAACGGGCGCAGACCGGCGATCCCCAGCCCTGGAAGAAAGCATTTAGCGCCCACAGCACAGCAAACGCCCATAGCGAAGTCGAGAAACCGAACAAAATGTTCACCACCCCGGTGGCAATCAGCCCGATGCCCATAAAATAGCGGGCGTTGGAACGGTCGCTGACAATGCCGGAGACAAACTTCGACAGCCCGTAGGTGATGTAAAACAGCGTCGCCAGCAGACCAATGTCGCTACGGGTCAACACACCGCTGGTCAGAATGTCCGGTACGGCGGCGTTGAAACTTTTACGCGTGAAATAGAACAGCGCGTAGCCGAGCCAGATGGTGGTCAGAATATGCCGCCGCCAGTAGCGATAGCGGGCATCCACCTCGTGTGTGTCGGTAATGAGCGGCGCGTTAGCCGGGGCTTTTAAAAACGAAAACATGGCCGCACCTTACACATAACGCTGGGGCAACGCCACGCTGACCCGCGTGCCGTGTGTACAAGAAATCGACAGCGATCCACCCAGGGCGGTAATACGTTCTCGCATCCCGGTGAGGCCAAATCCCTGCTGATTCGATCCCGGCGGCAGACCGCTACCGTCATCCTCAATCACCAGCATCAGCCGCTCTTCCTGCAGCCAGCCCTGGAGCGTAACCGCGCTGGCGTTGGCGTGCTTAACGATGTTGTTCAGCCCTTCCTGACAGACGCGAAACAGCGTCACCCGCTGGCTTTCACTGAGCGCAGATTCATCTATCCGCCAGTCGAGATGGCTGACGATACCGCGACTTTCCAGCTCCATTTCACGCATCAGCGAGCGAATAGCCTGCTCCAGCGTGAGATCGTCCAGCTGGCGCGGTCGCAGGCGGCCTAACAAGCGACGCACCGAATCGTACACGCCCAGAGACAACTGCTCGATATGCGCCCCGCTCTGCTTAACGCCCGCGTTTTCCGGGGCCAGACGCTGAACGATGCCCGCCTGGGTGCGAATGGCGGTGATAGTCTGGCCGATGTCATCATGCAGTTCGCGCGCCACGTCGCGGCGTACGCTCTCTTCGGTCTCCAGCAGCCGCTCTGCCAGACGGTGGTTGCGCGCTAATTCGTTTTGCAGCGACTGGTTAAGCTCGCGCAGGCGCTGAATACCCGCGCCGAGCAGTAGCCCGGTCAGGCTTTGCACTAACAGGGAGAGCAACAGGTCGACGGGATGATCGTGCCAGGTCTGGCTGGCAATCAGCGCGATGGCGTTCATTAACGTCGCAATCAGCGCGCCCTGCCAGCCGTAGTGCCAGGCAAGCGCAATAATCGGTAACGCGAGACAGAACGGCGTGAAGCGAGACAGCTCATTCGGTAAGCCCAGCTGCAACCACAGGCTGACGCTGAACAGCAGCAGATACCAGACTAAGTGCCGTCCGCGCCAGTTCACCGGCTGTGATACCACCGCCGGGCCGAGCGGCAGCCAGGTGGTGCTGGTCAGATAGTGCCAGAACACCAGGCAAATCGGCGCCAGGGTTAATCCTCCGGTGAGCGTCAGCAGCAGGGCATTCCACGCCTCTTCGCCTTGCCCGAGCCACGGTAGAGATTGCAGCAATGCCGCCGCCGTCAACGCCGCGCCCTGCAACAGCAGCGTGCGCCAGTCGCGCTGCTGGCGGTATCGCGAAATCAGCATCACCGGAAGTAGCGTGAGGACGCTGCCGATCGTCAAAAGTGGCAAATGAGCCAGCGCCACCTCCTGCGCCAACCAGAACAGCATTAGCCATTCCGCCCCCAGCAGCACCAGCCAGTAGCCGCGCGGACATTGCAGCATCAGCCCCAGACGCAGGCCAAACGGAAACAGCAGTACCGCCAGCTCCGGGCGCTCAACCAGATGCAGGCTGATGCTCCACAGACAGAACCACGCGGCGGAGAAGATAAAGAAGCAGGCGACAACGGTGATTAACCGCGAACAGAGCGTGTTCATTGCCAGCCGTCAAACATCCGGCGGGCCAGTTCGACGTCGTTGCTGACGCCCAGCTTTTCCATCAGGTTGGCGCGATGGACGTGCACCGTTTTCGGCGACAGGCCCAGTTCGGCGGCAATCTCTTTGACCGCCATACCTTGCGCCAGTTTTTCCGCTACCTGACGTTCGCGTTTAGTCAGCGGATCCTGACGCCCGGCCGCCAGCTTGACGGCGATATCCGGCGTCAGATAGCAGCCGCCGGTCGCCACGGTATGCACCGCCGCGATCAGCTCATCCGGGCTACAGCGTTTGGAAAGGAAACCACGCGCGCCCGCGTTGAGCGCCTGCTCCACCAGCGCCGGGCTGTCATGGACGGAGAGCATGATAATCGCCATCCCTTTAGGCAACTGGCTTAACAGTTCAAGACCGGAAATATCAGGCATCGAAATGTCGCAAATACAGACCTGCACGCCGCGTCCCGGTAATCCCGCCAGCGCCTCGCTGCCAGAGCCAAACTCAGCCACAACCTGCAAATCAGGTTCCAGCCCCAGCAGTTGGGCAAAGCCGGAGCGGACGATAAGGTGGTCGTCAATGAGGGCGATAGTGGTCATAGCGATTCCTGGTGCCAGAAAGCGCCGGATGGCGGCGTAAACGCCTTATCCGGCCTACGGGTACAGTCCTTGTAGGCCGGATAAGCGCAGCGCCAACCGGCAAAAGCGCTTACCTTAACGATAAGCGCCCTGGTGTTCAAGCCTTGAGCGGATCACTCAAAGAACACGGTGATTTTGTTAAACATCGACGGATCTGACTGGTTACGGGCCACTTTCACCACATCTTCCAGTTTGTCGATCTGGCTTATCATCTGCTCCAGACGCTGATCGTCGTTGACCAGTAGCCAGATACGACTCTTATCGCTGTCCTGAATCGGTAGACAGAGAATACCTTCCACGTTAAATGCGCGACGGGCAAACAGCCCGCAGACGTGGGTCATTACGCCCGGATGGTTGCGTACGGTGAGTTCCAGGATTACGTTGTCATGAGTCTGCTGTTGCATGGCTTATTCCCCCACCATTTCTGTGTTTGCCGCACCCGGCGGCACCATCGGGTACACTTTTTCTTCGGCGTCGATACGCACGTGAATCAGCGCAGGTCCAGGACGATTAATCATCTCCTGCAACGCTGCCTGCGGGTCTGCTTCGTTATTCAAATCGCAGGTTTCGAGACCAAAACCGGCGGCGATCTGCATAAAGTTAATCATCCCCGGATAGGTCGCGGCAAACACGCCCTGCTTATAGAACAGGCTCTGCTGTTGATAGACCAGCCCCAGCGCTTCGTTATTCATCAGGATAATCTTAATATCCAGCTGGTTTTCGCTGGCGGTCGCCATTTCCTGGATATTCATCATCAGACTGCCGTCGCCAGAGAAGCACAACACTTTCTTGTCCGGGTTCGCCAACGCAGCGCCTATCGCCGCCGGCAGACCGAAGCCCATGGTGCCGAGACCGCCGGAGGTCAGCCACTGGCGCGGACGGTTCAGCGGATAAGCCTGGGCCGCCCACATCTGATGCTGGCCGACGTCGGTGGTGATAATGGCGCTGTCGTCCACGCAGGCAGCCACGGCGTTGATCAGCCCATAGTGGCTGAGCGGGTCGCTTTCCTGCGGAATAGTACAAGGGAATTCACGTTGTAAATCAGCCACCATTTGATGCCACGACTCTCGCGGCTGCGCTTCAATCAATGGGATTAATTGCGCCAGAACTTCATCGACATCCGCCTGAATCGCCACGTGCGGCTGTTTGATTTTACCCAGCTCCGCGCGGTCGATATCCACATGGATGATTTTGGCGTTCGGGCAGAACTGTTCGGTTTTACCAATCGCCCGGTCATCAAAACGTGCGCCAAGAACAATCAACAAATCCGCTTCTTGCAGGATAAAGTTGGTGCTGCGCGCGCCGTGCATGCCCAGCATACCTAACGACAGCGGATGCGCTTTTGGCAGCATGCCGAGCGCCATCAAGGTCATGGTGGTGGGCAGCGTCGCTTTTTCTGCCAGTTCACGCACACGTTCCGGCGCGTTAATTACGCCGCCGCCGAGGTACAGCACCGGACGCTGTGCGGCGTTAATCATGGCCGCGGCATCGCGAATGCTGTCTGCGCTAAAGGTCGGCGCGGGCGCTTTTTCAGCCGGTGCGGGCATCTCTTCAATTTCAAATACGGCGGTTTGAATATCCTTAGGAATGTCTATCCACACCGGGCCTGGACGTCCGGACTGCGCAATGCGGAAGGCATCGCTCATGACCTGCGGTAATTCATTGATATGGCGGACCAGATAGTTGTGCTTAGTGATGGGGATAGAAATACCGTAGGTATCGACTTCCTGGAAGGCGTCGGTGCCGATCATTGAGGCCGGAACCTGCCCGGTGATGCACACCAGCGGGATGGAATCCAGACGCGCATCGGCAATCGCGGTCACCAGGTTGGTGGCACCCGGCCCGCTACAGGCCATACACACGGCAGGTTTGCCATCGGTTCGCGCCATGCCTTGCGCGATAAACCCCGCCCCCTGCTCGTGGCGCGCCAGGATATGCCGGATTTGCGTGCTTTGGCTTAAGGCGTCATAGACGGGAAGAATCGATCCGCCAGGAATACCGGTGACGACCTGAATTCCCTGACGTTCCAGGAAATGAACGATGAATTCTGCGCCCGTAAAACGCGTACGCTTGGATGTTATGCCCGAACTTGCCATGCTCCAGTCCTTTTATTCTGGGCCGTTGCTCCGGGCAGGTCTCTTAAACGAAAAACCCCGCCCGGTTTGCGCCGGCGGGGTTTTGGAATCGTGTGTTGATCCGGACCCTACGGCGCATTGCCGACGACCACCACCACACGCACGACGACCGCTGCGCGAGATGGCGCAGTTTTTAGTAGGGTCGCAGTCAGCATGGAAGGGTTCATTAGGGACCTGTCTGTTTGTTGATTAACTGGATTTATACAAACACAGGTTTTTCAGCGTGACAATGGAAAAATTTTCATCTGCACAAAAATGCGTCAAAGATCACATTTCGCTATGTGATGATGAAAAACAAAAAACCCCGCCGGAGCGAGGTTCTTTTCAGCGTTGTGCGGTTGGTAGCCGCCGAGCACACTGTGTTATGTCAACGAGAAAAGTATACGCGTTCTGCGAAGAACACGCAATTTCGGCACGAATTTTGATGATGTTGAGTATGGCCTAATGTTGACGTCTCGTCCATAAAATACTGTTAATTTATACAGTATTTATCTATAATATTTCGGTACGCAATGTGTTATGCGGGGGCCGCATCGTAAACCGGCGCATCAAAGTCCTGGCTGAAACGGGTGGTGCCGTCAGCGCCTTAACCCCCGTGTGAGCACACTGTGTTATGTCAACAAAGGTGCTGGCAACAGGCAGCGGCGAGGTACGCCAGCACCGTGCTCCTTGTACCAAAAGGAGAGCGTATGAGCCTCGTGGATATCGCTATTCTTATCCTCAAACTCATTGTTGCAGCACTGCAACTACTTGATGCCGTTCTGAAATACGTTAAGTAATTCAGATTCAAGTCGCACCTAAGGGGAGCGGGTAACACTCCGCTCCCCTTTCACCTTTTCCCAGGTGCTTGTCACGCGTCAATATGTTACGTTTTTATGACATCCTCAGGGAAGAATGCCGCCATGACGCTTTCTGTTTTCTGCATTTTGCTGTTCGCCGCGCTGCTGCACGCCAGCTGGAATGCCATTGTTAAGGCTGGAAACGATAAGCTGTACTCAGCGATCGGGGTCAGCGGCTCAGCGGCGATTATGGCGTTGATCTTCTTACCCTTCGCACCTCAGCCTTCCGCCGCCAGTCTGCCGTTTTTGGCCGTCTCAACCGCGCTACAAGTGGTATACACGGTGCTGGTCGCCAAAACCTATCAGGTTTCGGATATGAGCCAGACCTATCCCCTGATGCGCGGCACAGCGCCGCTGCTGGTTGCCATTATCAGCGTTCTGTTCCTTGGCGATAGCCTCTCTCTGCTTGCCTGGGTGGGGATTGCCACCATCTGTCTGGCAATTCTCTGCATGGCATTTAACGGACGCAGCAGCTCGCAGCGGGGGATCGTTCTGGCGCTCATTAACGCCTGTTTTATTGCCGGTTACACGCTGGTTGATGGCACCGGGGTACGTTTATCCGAAACCGCGCTGGGCTATACGCTATGGACCTTCTTTCTGAACGGCTCCTGCTTACTGGGCTGGGCGATGATCGCCAGACGCCGGGAAGCGTCACGCTATCTGGCACAGCAGTGGAAGAAAGGAATTCTTGGCGGAATTGGTACGATGGGTTCGTACGGACTGGCGCTGTGGGCCATGACCCAGGCGCCGTTGGCGGTGGTCGCTGCGCTGCGGGAAACGTCCATCCTGTTTGGCGCCCTGCTCGCGTGGCTGCTGCTGAAAGAAAAGGTTGCCGGAATGCGTCTTGTCGCGGCGGCAGGCATTGCCGTAGGCGCGGTTTTGCTCCGCTTGTCATGATCCCTTTGTAAACCTGATGCAATCCGGCAACATTTGTTGCCGTTTTTTGTTTACATTTCCTGCCGTTCATCGTTCAAACATTCCAGCCCACTATCTGGCCTTCTTTTTCTATTGTGGTAGATTCCACGCGCATTTACGGGAAAGTGCAGCACCTTATTCTTCTTTTTTCTCTTTTTTAAAAGTAATCAGCGAAATGAAAAGGCACAGAAGCGTCAATTTGTTGTTGATGTTGGTATTACTGGTGGCGGTTGGACAGATGGCGCAAACCATTTATATCCCCGCGATAGCTGATATGGCGCGTGAACTGAACGTTCGTGAAGGGGCGGTGCAGAGCGTGATGGCCGCCTACCTGTTGACCTACGGCCTGTCACAACTGTTTTACGGCCCCCTTTCCGATCGCGTTGGCCGCCGTCCGGTGATCCTCGCCGGGATGTCTATTTTTATGCTGGCCACGCTGGTCGCCATTACCACCCATAGCCTGACGGTACTGATTATCGCCAGCGCGATCCAGGGGATGGGGACGGGCGTCGGCGGTGTGATGGCGCGAACCTTGCCGCGCGATCTGTATGAAGGTACGCAGCTTCGTCATGCCAACAGTTTGCTGAATATGGGGATCCTGGTCAGCCCGCTGCTGGCGCCGCTGATTGGCGGCATGCTGGATACCCTGTGGAACTGGCGCGCCTGTTATATTTTCCTGCTGATTCTGTGCGCGGGCGTCACGTTTAGCATGGCGCGCTGGATGCCGGAAACGCGCCCGGCAGGCGCGCCGCGCCCACGGCTTATCGCCAGCTACAAAACATTGTTTGGCAATAGCTCTTTCACCTGTTACGTGCTGATGCTGATTGGCGGTCTGGCGGGCGTTGCGGTCTTCGAAGTCTGCTCTGGGGTGTTGTTGGGCGCAGGGCTGGGTTTAAGCAGCATGGTGGTCAGTATTCTGTTTATTCTGCCTATCCCGGCGGCGTTTTTCGGCGCCTGGTTCGCCGGTCGCCCGAATAAGCGTTTCTCCACGCTGATGTGGCAGTCGGTTATCTGCTGTCTGGTCGCCGGTTTAATGATGTGGATCCCAGGCCTGTTCGACGTGATGAACGTCTGGACGCTGCTGGTTCCCGCCGCGCTGTTTTTCTTCGGCGCCGGGATGCTGTTTCCGCTGGCAACCAGCGGCGCAATGGAGCCTTTCCCGTTCCTGGCAGGCACTGCCGGCGCGCTGGTTGGGGGATTACAAAACATTGGTTCCGGCGTGCTGGCATGGTTCTCCGCTATGCTGCCGCAGACCGGACAAGCCAGTCTGGGCCTGCTGATGACCCTTATGGGGCTGCTGATTTTTGTGTGCTGGCTTCCGCTGGCGTCACGCGTGTCGCATCAGGGGCAGGCGGTTTAAGCGCATGATGGCCCGGCTTATCGCCGGGCTTGTCACATTCAGGCGCAATCATCGTCGTCAGCAACGGCTCCAGCGCCGGACGCCAGGCTCCCTCCTCGCCATCATAGAACTGCGTATCCGCATTGATTGCGTAGGGAATCTTCGCCTTCTTCAGCTCGCACGCCATAAAGCGGGCAAATGCCGTTTGCGCTGCGGAAGGCGCATTTTTGATGGTTTCTCCCGGCGACCAGCCCCCCACCCAACTCACGTGACCGGTTTTCTGCTGCCAGCGAATGGCGGTATTGATACGGGCGCGAATAGCCGCCTTTTCAGCCGCAGTCCCGGACGTCCATGGATATTTGCCGTTATTTTTCAGCGGCCCCCACGGGAAGATATGCCATTCGGCCAGCACGGTATTCTGGCTTTGCGGCGGCAACTTCAGGTTCGGCAACTCTTCCGGCGCGGCACGCAGTCGCGGCGCGATGAAAATCATGCGTTGCGGGTCAATGGCATGGATGGTGCGAATCGCTTTGTCATACACCCGGTTGAGGGATGCCTGATTATGGTTGAGCTTATCCGCAGGTTCATAAATCAGGTCAAAACCCAGTAGCGGCGAACGTTGACCAAAGTAATGGGCCACCGCCACCCACCAGTTAACCACCTCTTTTTCGTTACCGGCGCTGGGATCTTGTTTATATTCATCCGCCTGGTAAGCAATAATCGGGATTACGCCATACTGCTCGCAGGCTTCGACCAGCTTGCGCAGATGAATAAGTCTGGCCTCCGTCGGTTCTCCCGCCACGCGAATACGCACATGGGAAATGCCTTTCGCCCTGAAATCCCGCACTACCAGCGGATCGAACTCGCGGATGCCGCGCTCGGTTCGCGCCCAATCTACATCCATCCCGACCCCAAGCTGCTGCGCATACAACGCCGCCGTCAGAGCAGGTTGCGCGGCGCACACGGTAGCGCTGGCGAAGAGTAACAGGGAAACAATCGACTTTAACACGGTCGTCCTTACGCAAATCATCAGGAGTGATATCACGTATTTAGCATGCTTTTTCACGTTCCGTGTAGAGTGAAAGCGTAAAAAATATGCGTGCCCCGCTTATTTTACCTGCTCCTGTAGCCAGCCAATAAACGCCTCGATTTTCGGCCATTGCCTGCCGGGCAGCGTGGTAATGTAGTAATGCTGATGACATTTCAGCGCCATATCGCCAAACGGCGCGACCAGCTCCCCGCTGTCGAGGCGTTTTTGCACCAGCCTTTTGCGGCCCATCGCCACGCCGATGTGGTTCATCGCCGCAATCACCGCTAAATCAGAACGATCGAAACCAATGCCTGATGATGTCGGCAAATTCACCGCAAAATGCTGCGCCCAACTGTGCCATTCATCGGTCCCGGAGTCGTTGCTCCACGCCTGTCTGTCGTGCAGCAACGTACAGTGCGGCAAATTCACCAGCGAGCCAGCAAGGTCATAACGAGAGGCATAGTCCGGGCTGCATACCGGCAAAATCTCTTCATCCATCAGAAAATGGTGCGTGAGCTGGGCAGATGGCGCGTCGTCAAAATAGATCGCCAAATCGATTCCGGCACGTTGCAGGTTGACGTTGTCGTTCCCGGTCAACATGGTCAGCGAAATCGACGGATAGCGGCGGGTGAAGTCGCCGAGCGCCGGAACCAGCCAACACTGGGCGATAGAGGGCCGTGAGTATACGGTGAGCGTGCCGGACAACTCCTGATTTTTTATATCAAGAATTTCCTGGTTGAGCGTATCCAGCGAAGATTTTAGCGCCCAGAACACCCGTTTACCCTCGTGGGTGAGTTCCACTTTGCGATGAGAACGAACAAACAGCTGAATACCCAGCTCATCCTCCAGCTGATTAATGCGATGGCTGACGGCGCTGGGGCTTAATGACAGCTCGTCTGCCGCCAGCGCAAACGACTGATGGCGGGCCGCCACTTCAAAGGTATACAGCTTTGACAGCTGCCAACCGTTGAGCAGTCGGTTTCTGACTTCACGTAGGGGATCCATTCTCACCTCCTCTCCTCCTGATTCACTCGCCGGAGTGTAAAAAAGTTCGCTGCAAAAATCAGCACAAAGGTGAATCAGAGTGAACCATATCGCATTAATGCAGCGTTATTAGACGTAAATCACTTACTTGATGCAATTTAGTTCATGTGAAAGAGGATTTATATCGTTTGTCAGACCCTGCCCTGTTTTTGTCCAATAACCCCAGGTTAATCACAGGGCAAGGTGAGTTATGCACTCTCAAATCTGGGTTGTGAGCACGCTGCTGATAAGCATCGTGTTAATCGTTTTGACCATCGTGAAGTTCAAATTCCACCCGTTTCTGGCACTGCTGTTAGCCAGCTTCTTCGTGGGTACTATGATGGGTATGGGGCCGCTGGATATGGTCAATGCCATTGAGAGCGGCATCGGCGGTACGCTGGGCTTCCTCGCCGCGGTTATCGGCCTCGGGACAATTCTGGGCAAAATGATGGAAGTGTCCGGCGCGGCAGAACGCATTGGCCTGACGCTGCAGCGCTGCCGCTGGCTTTCCGCTGATGTCATTATGGTGCTGGTCGGGCTGATTTGCGGGATCACGCTGTTTGTTGAAGTCGGCGTGGTACTGTTGATTCCGCTGGCTTTTTCAATTGCCAAAAAGACCAATACTTCACTGCTGAAGCTGGCAATCCCACTGTGTACGGCGCTGATGGCGGTGCACTGCGTAGTGCCTCCGCATCCGGCAGCCCTGTTCGTCGCGAATAAGCTGGGCGCGGACATTGGCAGCGTGATTGTCTACGGTTTACTGGTGGGCTTAATGGCTTCGCTTATCGGCGGGCCGCTGTACCTGAAACTCCTCGGTAACCGTCTGCCGTTTAAACCGGTGCCCGCTGAGTTTTCCGATCTTAAAGTGCGTGACGAAAGTACGCTGCCGTCGCTGGGCGCGACGCTGTTCACCGTTCTGCTGCCGATTGGCCTGATGCTGGTAAAAACCGTCGCTGAACTGAACATGACGAAAGGCGGCACGGTGTATACGCTGCTGGAGTTTATTGGTAACCCGATCACCGCGATGTTTATTGCCGTTTTCGTAGCCTATTACATTCTCGGCCTGCGTCAGCACATCGGCATGGGGGCGCTGCTGACCCACACTGAAAACGGTTTTGGTTCGATTGCCAACATTCTGCTGATTATCGGCGCAGGCGGCGCATTCAACGCTATCCTCAAGAGCAGTGGGCTGGCAGATACGCTCGCGCTTATCCTCTCGAACATGCATATGCACCCGATTCTGCTGGCCTGGCTGGTGGCGTTGATCCTGCATGCCGCAGTGGGTTCCGCCACGGTGGCGATGATGGGCGCAACGGCAATCGTGGCACCGATGCTGCCGCTCTACCCTAACGTTAGCCCGGAGATCATTGCCATTGCCATCGGTTCCGGCGCTATTGGTTGCACGATCGTGACCGATTCCCTCTTCTGGCTGGTGAAGCAATACTGCGGCGCCACCCTGAATGAGACGTTCAAATACTATACAACCGCGACATTTATCGCCTCGGTTATTGCACTGGCGTGCACATTCCTGCTTTCCTTTATTATTTAAGCGCAAAGAGACTGACTATGGAAAACATTCAAACACTTATCGCCCAGCATCCTTTAGTGGCAGACCTGGTCGCTCTCAAGGAGACGACCTGGTTTAACCCTGGCACCACCTCTCTTGCGGAAGGTTTACCGTACGTTGGCCTGACCGAGCACGATGTCCAGGACGCCCACGCCCGGCTGACGCGCTTCGCGCCGTATCTGGCGCAGGCATTCCCGGAAACCGCAGCCACCGGCGGCATTATTGAATCGGAGCTGGCTGCGATCCCGGCCATGCAGAAGCGACTGGAAAAAGCGTACGGGCGGCACATCTACGGCGAACTGCTGCTGAAGAAAGACAGCCATCTGCCGATTTCCGGCTCAATTAAAGCGCGTGGCGGCATTTATGAAGTGCTGACCCACGCGGAAAAACTGGCGCTGGAAGCCGGTTTGCTCACCACGCAAGACGATTACAGCGTTCTGCTTGCACCTGAATTCAAACAGTTCTTCAGCCAGTACAGCATCGCCGTAGGCTCCACCGGCAACCTCGGGATGTCGATTGGCATTATGAGCGCCCGCATCGGCTTTAAGGTGACGGTACATATGTCTGCCGACGCGCGCGCATGGAAAAAGGCCAAACTGCGCAGCCACGGCGTGACGGTCGTGGAGTATGAAGAAGATTACGGCGTGGCGGTTGAGCAGGGCCGTAAAGCGGCGGAGTCCGACCCGAACTGTTTCTTTATCGATGATGAAAATTCCCGCACGCTGTTCTTAGGCTATGCGGTGGCCGGTCAGCGCCTGAAGGCGCAGTTCGCCCAGCAGGGGCGGGTGGTGGATGCCGATCATCCGCTGTTTGTATACCTGCCCTGCGGCGTCGGCGGCGGCCCTGGCGGCGTGGCGTTTGGCCTGAAGCTGGCGTTTGGCGATAACGTACACTGCTTCTTCGCCGAGCCGACCCATTCACCCTGCATGCTGCTGGGGATTTATACCGGGCTGCACGATACCATTTCCGTGCAGGACATCGGCATCGATAACCTGACGGCGGCGGATGGGCTGGCGGTGGGGCGCGCGTCCGGCTTTGTTGGCCGGGCGATGGAACGTCTGCTCGACGGCCTGTACACCCTGGATGACCAGACCATGTATGACATGCTGGGCTGGCTGGCGCAGGAAGAAGGCATTCGCCTTGAGCCGTCGGCGCTGGCAGGAATGGCCGGTCCGCAGCACGTTTGCGCCTCTGTTGACTATCAACAGATGCACGGCTTCAGCGCGGGCCAGCTCAATAACGCCACCCACCTGGTGTGGGCGACCGGCGGCGGCATGGTGCCGGAAGCCGAAATGGCGCAGTACCTGGCCAAAGGACGTTAAACGCCGCTGACCTTAACGCAGCATCGCCATCAGCTCCATCGGTGAGCGATGCTGCTTAAGCAGGTCACGCATTACCCGCATATGCGGCGCGGTATGGTTGAAGAAAGCCCTGTATCCGCCGCAAATCGCACTCTTTCCTCGGCTGTCGCGATGCTTTGGACAATCGCCATGGCAAAAGCGTAACAGCGAACACGCCTGGCATTCCGCGTTCAGCGACGTTCGCTTGGACTGACCAAACTCCACTGCCCGCGGGCTGGCATTAAGCTCACTCAGCGACGTGTGATGAATATTTCCCAGACGGAAATCAGGGTAGACATAGTGATCGCACTGATACAAATCGCCATTCGCTTCCAGGGCAAAAGCATGTCCGCAGGTTGAGCTAAGCGAACACATCTGCGACGGATGCCCACACCATACGCCCAGGGTTGAATCAAATAACTGGACGAATACGCGGCCAATATCTTCTCGGACCCAGATGTCAAAAACGGAATTCAGGAAGGTTCCCCACGTCTGCGGCGGGACGGATTCGGCGGTAAGCGCGCCTTTTTCATCGTATTCCACCAACGGAATGAACTGTAAAAAGGGCGTCCCAAGCTGGCGAAGGTAGCGATACATCTGTCCGGGTCGCTGGCTGTTCAGGGAATTAACCACCACCAGCAGATTGAACTCCACCTGATGCTCGCGAAGCCTGGCGATGGCGTCCACCACCTTATGGTGAGTTGGTTTTCCGCTGCGGTTAACGCGATAAGCATCGTGCAACTCGGCGGGGCCATCCAGGGAAATCCCCACCAGCCAGCCGTTAGCGTGTAAAAACTGGCACCATTCGTCGTTGAGCAAAATCCCGTTGGTCTGGAAAGCGTTATGGATTTGCTTGCCTTCCCCGTACCGTTTTTGCAACGTCACGACGCGGCGAAAAAAGTCGATGCCGCAGAGGGTTGGCTCTCCGCCCTGCCAGGCGAACATCACTTCAGGCCCCGGCTGCGCGGCAATATGCTGGCGAATAAACGCCGCTAAGGTGGCGTCATCCATTTCGGGTTGAGTGGGTTTATCAATGTAAAAACAGTAGCGACAATCAAGGTTACAGCGAGAGCTGGCCGGCTTGGCCATGACCTGACATCCTGTCATGCTAAATTCCCGATAAATGCGATAAGTTGGCGAACATGCGTAACAGCAAACAGTATTGCGAGGGATAACACCGCGAGGGAGATCATAAATTTGTCACGCACCGCGCGAGATTCAGAAAAATCACTATGCGCCACATCCATCAGATTACGGCTGCGGGTATAGCGCCAAAGGACGATCGCCACCATCGCCAGCACCACGATGGAAACCCAAAACAGGAAACCTGCCTGATGCCAGTTGTGCTTCAGCGCCAGCGCCATTAGCGCGCCATAGCCCAGCAGCGTACGAAACCAGGCCAGTGAGGTTCGCTCCGGTTGTAGCCCCGGGTCGGCAATACGCCGCGACTTACGGCTATCCGGCATACAGTACCAGTCCCATGACAATCACCGCGACGCTCATCAAAATCAGGCTGATGATTAACAGGCTATGGGTATAGGGTAAATCCTCTTTCAGACGCATCGCTCTCTCATTACGCAGCCAGCGCAGGTACCCATAAATCGCCAGCCCCCCGGCAAACAGGCACAGCAACAGCGCCAAAAGCTCACGAATAACCGGTGTGGCAAAATCCGGAGCCAGTTGGTCGAGACCTACGCCCGCCGCCAGAAACCCCAGCGCGGTACGGATCCATGCCAGAAACGTACGCTCATTTGCCAGCGAGAAGCGGTAATCCGGCGCTTCTCCAAGGCGGGAAATCTTCATGACAACTCCTTTTCTTTTTCGCGATCGTCCGCGTGTCCTGCTCATTTTCAGAATTTCATACAGCGTATTGCTGATATGCTTTGCGCTATCCAGCACAGGGAGTTCGGATGGACATCATAGCGCAAAACAAATGTAGCTCACTGGGAATGCTTTTCGGCGCGATTGCGTTGATTCTTGGCATTTTCCATTTCTCTTTTGGCCCCTTTTCCGCCCCGCCGCCTGCGCTCGAAAGCGTGGTGGCAGAGCAGGTTTCCGCCGTCAAAAAAGGCATTATTGCCGGGCTGAAAGGTGAGCAACCGCCCGTCGCGGCGAAAAAACCTGCAGCCGATATCGATAAGATACTGGATAACAGCGGTATCGCGCTGGCCATCATTGCTTTGGCTTGTGCGTTTATCGGCGGCATGCGCAAAGAGAACCGCTGGGGCATCCGTGGCGCATTAATCTTCGGCGGCGGTACGCTCGCCTTTCACGCCCTGCTCTTTGGCATTGGGCTGATATGCGGCATTATTCTGCTGATCCTGATATTTTCCTTCCTCAACGGCGGCTCCCCCATTTAGTCGTTTCCGGATGGCGGCGTGAACGCCTTATCCGGCCTACGCGGGTAGGCAAACGTAGGCCGGGTAAGCGAAGCGCCCCCGGCAAACAGGGATATCTTCGCCATCAAGCCCTTTGCTCAAAACTTCTGCTTTTTCTCTTCCACTTTTACGCCCTGGGTTGGTAAACCGGTGTCGTAATCGCGAACCACCGGAGAATAACCGTCTGCAGGACGCGGACGAAAAGCGCCCATCCAGCGCGGTACGGCGTCTGGACGCCACGGACGCAAACTCCACTGATAGGTGCGGAATGGGTCACGGATTTTATCCATATAGTCCAGCAGCGCGTCGTGCATCTGGCGGCGAACGTCGGCCAATTGTGGCGAATCTATCAGGTTATGTAGCTCATCGGGATCGTTTCGTCGGTCGTAAAGCTCATCGCTGGTAAACAGATTCAGCACCAGCTTCCAGTCGTCCGTCACCCAGCAGCGTACCGGAATAAATCCGCCAAAACTGTCATGTTCAATCTCATAACGGTTGAACTCCACCATCACGCCGCGCGGCTTTTCAACGGTAAGGATGTTTTCACCCGGCAGGATTTGGGGTTTCTCAATGCCCGCCAGCGCCATCATCGTCGGCAGCAGATCGATATGACTGACCGGCGTGTCTACCTGCATAGGTTCCCCCTGCGGCGGGCGCATAATCAGCGGAATTCGCGTAATGTCGTCATACATTGCCGCCCCCTTACTGATGAGCCTATGCGCCCCCATCATCTCGCCATGATCGGAGGTATAAATGACCCAGGTATTCTCTCGCTGTTCTGGCGTTAAAGCGTGGATCACCCGGCCAATCTGATCGTCCACAAAGTCGTTGCAGGCAAAATAGAGCGGATGATGATAACGTCCGTCGTCACCAACCGGAGAGGGCATCGCTTGCGCCCACAGTCGATGATGCTCAGGCTTATCGCACAAGGTATCCTGCGCTTTCGCGCCCAGATCGTAGTAAAAATCCTGATATTTCTGCAGATATTCAACAGGGCAGGTAAACGGGTGATGCGGCTCGTCGTAGGACACGACCATCAGAAAAGGTTCGTCATCACGCGCTGGCTGGTGGAGAAAATCGACCGCCCGGTTGCTGATACGATGCGCCCAGGTGAAGGTTTCGTCGATATTGTTTGCCAGCAAATCTTCCACGCTGTTCAGGCCGTTACGCCATAAACCGATCTCCTGGTCCGTGAGTTCCGCGAGGTAATTAGCCCCGTCATACCAGTAGTCGGCATCCCACTCGGGTGGGCATTCGCCGGTACCAAAGTAATCATGCCCGTCGAGATGCCACTTGCCGATGTAGCAGGTGTGATAGCCCGCATCCTTAAAGTAGCGCCCCATGGTGGAGATGTTCTTCCCCGGCGCGACGTTATTGGTCCACGGACCGGACTGGTTGGCATAAATTCCGGTAAACAGCCCCGCGCGGGCCGGGGTGCATACCGGTGAGCAGGTATAAGCGGAATTAAAGCGAATACCTTCCGCCGCCAGGCTATCAATATGGTTGGTATTCAGCGGATTACCGCTATAGCTGCCGACCATATTGGTCGCCTGGGTATCGGTCATGATGAACAGAAAATTAGGGCGGGTCATGCTTTATCCTTAGCGTCAGAGACACAAAGCGCAGCGGTCAGACGACGCGTCTGCCAACTGCTGTAAATCAAATACATCATCACTGCCGCCGTAATTGAGTAGCAGAGAATCGTCAGCCATTGCGTGTGGTATCCGCCGAACTGTGCCAGCCCGGAATAGACGCCAAGCATCGCGGTCAGGATCCCGACGGAGGCAAGTTTGGCGTTTTTCCACGGCTTCATGTCTACCGCGAAAGCATCATGGAATTTAAACGGCGTGGCGCGCGGCTTGATTGCACCGATAACCAGCATGACCACCACGTTGATGCAGAACGTGCAGGCCAGAACGTAAAGGAAGTGAAAGTCGAACTTCACCAGATAATTAATGGTGATGTAGCTGACAATACCGAGCCCCATGGCGACTTTCGCCGCCAGCGCGGGAATGCGCGGGAAAAAGAATCCCATAATGATGATGGTCACCAACGGCACGTTATAAATACCGTTGAGCTGTTTCATCCAGCTGTAGAGTCCCTCCGGCGCATTAGCGATCCATGGCGCGACCAGCACAGAAATCACCGCGATAAAGAAGCCGAACTTACGCCCAACCCGAACCAGCTGTTCCGGTTGCGCATGTTGATTAATAATCCGCCGGTAGATGCCCATGCTAAATAAGGTGCTGGCGCTGTTTAAAAATCCATTGAACGTACTGATTACCGCGCCGAATAAAACAGCGCCGAAAAAACCAACCAAAGGAACAGGCAGTACGTTATTTACCAGCGTCGGATACGCCATATCCGCCTTTGGAAGGTCCTGGTAGAGATGAAAAGCAATTAACCCCGGTAATACCAATACCAGCGGGTCGAGCATTTTTAATACCGCTGTGAGCAATGCCCCTTTCTGCCCTTCTGACAGGCTTTTGGAAGCCAGCGTACGTTGCACGATGCCCTGATTAGTACACCAGTAGAAGGTATTCACCAGAATCAAGCCGGTAAAAGCGGCGCCGATTGGCAACGGATCGTTCGCCCCGCCAATTGAGTTTAATTTCTCCGCATGCACGGTGGTCAGTTGCTCAATGCCTTGCAAAAAGCTGCCTTTGCCCATCGCAATCAGGCCAAACACCGGGACCATCAATCCCCCAATAACCAGCCCAATGCCATTGATGGAGTCAGCAACCGCCATCGCGCGCAAGCCGCCGATAACCGCATAAATAATCCCGGCAAGGCCCAGCAAAATAACCAGTAGCCAGATTGCGGCGCCCTGAGATATGTTCAGCGATTCACCGATATGAAAAAGGCTGTTCAGCGCCAGCGCCCCGGAATAAAGCACAATCGGCAGGAAGCAGACGCCAGTGGCAATAAGAAAGCAAAAATCGATAATGATCCGCGTGGTTTTATCGTAACGTTCTTCCAGAAAATCAGGGATCGTCGCAATGCCGCGTTGTAGATAGCGAGGCAGAAAGATCAGCGCCAGAAAGATAAGCGTCACCGCAGAGGTGACTTCCCAGCCCATGACCGACATTCCGCTTTTATAAGCCTGACCAGACAGGCCAACCAACTGTTCGGTTGAAAGGTTGGTTAACATCAGTGACGCCGCAATCACCGGCGCTTTCAACGAACGCCCGGCGAGAAAATATCCCTGTTGCGATCCGGTATCCGTCTTCCGTACCTTCCACCAGGTGATTACCGCCACCAGCAGCGTAAAACCCACAAAGCTTAGAATTTGTAGCGTATTCATCTCATAGCCCTTTTTATCATTATGTCCCGGCAGCTGTAGGAAGAATGTGAGGTATTGCGCGCCGGGTCAGGCAGTCAGATTTCTTAAAATAAAAACGTCATATCCCTGAACGGATTTTTTCTGTTAAGTTCAGGTTGTGGGCATAATTCTCCGGCGGGAAATTAAAATGAATGGAAAGATGCAAAGTTCGCATGTAAAAAACGAAACTACGTACAATATTCCCCTGTTGATTAACGAAAATGTGATCTCAAGCGGAATTTCATTGATCTCGCTGTGGCACACCTATGCCGACGAACATTATCGGGTTATTTGGCCGCGTGATAAGAAAAAGCCACTGATAGCCAATTCATGGGTTGCTGTCTATACCGTTCAGGGCTGTGGGAAAATTCTGCTCAAAGGTGGCGAACATATTACTCTCACCGGAAACTGTATAATTTTTTTAAAACCCACAGAGATACAGTCATATCATTGCGAAGGATTAGTGTGGGAACAATACTGGATGGAATTCACGCCAACCAGCGTGATGGATATTCCTCTACGGCAACAGAGTATTATTTATAATGGTGATATTTATAACCAGGAGCTGACCGAAGTTTCACAGCTAATTACATCCGCGGACCCAATGAAAAATAATCTGGCCGTCGCCTTTCTCACAAAAATAATTTATCAATGGATTTGTCTTATTTACGCCGAAGGTAAAAAAGACCCGCAGAGAATACAGATTGAAAAACTGATTGCCACGCTACACGCCAGCCTGCAAAAACGGTGGAGCGTAGCGGATATGGCAGCCACCATTCCCTGTAGCGAAGCCTGGCTACGCCGCCTGTTTTTACGTTACACCGGAAAAACGCCGAAGGAATACTATCTCGATGCCCGGCTGGAACTGGCGCTGTCACTGTTAAAGCAGGAAGGAAATACGGTCGGACAGGTGGCGGATATGCTTAACTTTTTTGACTCGTTTCATTTCAGCAAAGCCTTTAAACACAAGTTTGGCTATGCCCCCTCGGCAGTGCTGAAACATGCGAAGTGAGATGGCGTCTCATCCGGCCTACAGGAGATGCAGGCCGGACAATCGCTTTTTTAACCCAGCCCCCAGAAAATCACCGCCAGCAGCTGTGGGGTGATAATCCTCAGGAACATCACCAGCGGGTAAACGGTGGCGTAGGAGAGTGCAGCCGCCCCGCTGGTGGCATGCAGGTTGTTAGCAAACGCCAGCGCGGGAGGATCGGTCATTGAGCCGGCCAGCATGCCGCACAGCGTCAGATAGTTCATTTTCGCGAAGATACGCGCCAGCAGGCCCACGGTAATCAGCGGAATGGCGGTAATAAAAATACCGTATCCTACCCAGCTCAGCCCATCGCCCTGGGTCAGCGTATTAACAAAATCACCGCCGGACTTTAGGCCAACTACCGCGAGAAACAGCACAATACCCAGCTCGCGCAGCGCCAGGTTAGCGCTGGGAGGCATAAACCAGTACAGCTTCCCGATGCTGCCAATACGCCCCAGAATCAGGGCCATAATCAGCGGCCCACCGGCCAGCCCCAGTTTTAACGCCACCGGAAAACCCGGGATAAACAGAGGGATTGACCCCAGCAGAACCCCCAACCCGATACCGATAAATACCGGCAGCATCTGCACCTGCTGCAGTTTTTGCTGCGCGTTGCCGACAACATTGGCAACAGCATCAATGGATGAAGGACGCCCCACCAGATTAAGGATATCCCCAAATTGCAGGCTGGCGTCGCTGCTGGCGACCAGCTCAACCCCCGCACGGTTCAGACGGGAGATAACCACGTCGTAACGTTCTTTAAAATGCAGGTCGCGGATACGTTTACCCAGCACCTTTTCGTTGGTCACCACCACGCGCTCAACGCGTAAATCGGTGCCTCGCGTCGACAGCGATGTGTCCACCTCCTGCCCAATCACCACCTGTGCATTGTGCAGATCGGCAGGCTGGCCAACCAGGTGTAGCAGGTCGCCCATCTGGATAATTGTTCCTGGCGAGGGCACCATCAATGTCTCTTCACGTTTCAGACGCGAGCAGATGATTTTATCGCTGTTCAGAAGCGGGACATCCTGAATCGCCATATTGTTGAGGTTCGGGTTTTCCACCCGGATGTTCATGGTCTGAATCAGCGCGTGTCCGTTGGTCAGCGTAGATTCATGCTGCTGCGCTTCGGCATCGACGTTCACGCGGAAAATGAGGCGCATCAGCCACATCGTGAGCAAAATACCGCAGATACCAAAAGGATAAGCCATGGCATAGCTCATCCCCATCTGGTCTACAATACCTGCTGGCGTCCCCAGATCGCGCAGAATTTGCTGCCCCGCCCCCAACGCCGGAGTATTGGTGACCGCGCCGGAAAATATCCCCAGCACCACCGGAAGGGGAATGGCAAAAATCTTATGCAGGATCGCGGTGACCAGCCCCCCCATGATGACAATCAGTACGGCAAACAGATTCAGCCGCAGCCCGGAAACGCGCAGTGACGCGAAAAAGCCCGGCCCTACCTGAATACCGATGGTGTAGACGAAAAGAATCAGGCCAAATTCCTGAATGAAATGCAGCATGTCGCCGCTCAGGGTCATCCCTGCCTGATCGACAAAATGTCCGACGATAATCCCGCCGAACAGCACTCCTCCGATGCCAAAACCGACGCCACGTATTTTTATGTTGCCGATCCATAATCCGACAACCGCCACTAATGCCAGAACGCTGACCGTCAATGCTATATCACTCATTATCCTTTTCCCTGTGAATAACATCATTAAGTAAATGGATTCTCGCAGAGTACAGTCGCAATGTATGGGTGGTAAAGCACAAAAAAGCCCCGTCATTTCTGGCGGGGCAAAGGCATGGAGCTATTTAGCTATTTAATGCGGGACGTTCGCTGATGGCGATACGTTGTGGAGCAATGGTTTCAGGTTCATTGCGGGTCAAATCGATATGCAGCAAGCCATTGGTGAAGCTTGCGCCGGAGACCTCCATATTTTCAGCCAGCGTAAAGCTTAGGCTGAACGGCTGAGTCACCAGACCCTGGTGCAACCATTTTGTCTCTTTTTCCGGCTGCTGCGGCGTACCTTTCACGGTCAGGCGAGTGCCTTCCAGTTGAATATCCAGATCTTCCTGGCGGAAACCGGCTAACGCAAGGGTAATGCGGTAGTGGTTATCATCGCTCTTTTCGATGTTATATGGCGGGAAGCTCTGGCTTTCGCCGGCGTTTTGTAACGCATTGGCCAGTTTGTCAAAACCGATCCATTGACGCAGCAGTGGGGATAAATCGTAGTTACGCATAATAATCTCCTTCTAAGAAGCGAGTAGGTACCTTTCGGCTCCCTGACGGCAAGCCGATTGCTTAACAGGGCCGCCTGAAGCGGCCCACAGAATTAGTTGATTTCGATGCGGCGCGGTTTGTTCGCTTCGGGAATAACGCGCTCAAGATCGATATACAGCAGACCATTCACCAGGTTTGCGCCGCGAACATGAATGTTCTCCGCTAACTGGAACTTACGTTCGAAGTTGCGCTCGGCTATGCCCTGATACAGGTAAGTACGTTCTTTTTGCTCATCCGCATGAGCGCCTTTTACCACCAGCAGATTGTCCTGAGCGGTAATCTCCAGCTCGCTTTCAGCAAAACCGGCAACGGCAATCGCAATGCGGTAATGGTTTTCGTCTACCAGCTCAACGTTGTACGGAGGGTAGCCGCCATTACTCTGGCTCTGGTTGTTTTCCAGCAGGTTAAACAGACGGTCAAAACCAATAGCAGAACGGTACAGTGGGGATAAATCAAAGTTACGCATAATCAATAGCTCCTGAAATCAGCGAGAATGTGAGACCTTCCATCATGGACAGGTCAGGTAGCCAGGACACCCATCAGGCATGCCCTTCTGTTGTCTACATCCTAAAAATGGGTCTTAAAACAAACTTTTCAAGCGTATTCATCTGACTTTTTTTGCAGTTTGTTGTCTATTGCATACACTGGGGAGAGCAGTTGTTATTGATAAATCGCGATAGCCGCCACAGTGCGACGAAATGGTGATGTTATTTTCGCAACGGATCGCGTTAACTCACCATGCAAACACGATGAAAACAGATGAATAAACGATGATAAAAAAAATGTTGGTAACACTGACAATGTGCAGCGGGATGGCTTTTTTGAACGGCTGTTCCAGCATAATGTCGCATACCGGAGGCAAAGAAGGGACGTATCCTGGCACACGCGCCAGCGCCACCATGATAAGCGAAAGTGATACGAATTGGGGAACGAAGTCGCTGGCGATTCTGGATATGCCTTTTACTGCGGTGCTGGATACCGTATTGCTTCCGTGGGATCTCTTTCGCAAAGATAATTCGGTGAGATCCCGCGTAGAAAAGAGCGAGGAGAGAACGCAGGCCACGAACGCCGTCATCCCCCCGGCGAAAGTTCCTGCGCCTTAAGCTATCGCCCTGTATCAGTCACCCACAGCTGACGGAAGCCTTCAACCTCTTCCATCCACGCAACCTGTCGCCCATCAGGAGAGAAGACGACCGCATCGGCCGACGGTGGGTTGCCGTGACGTTCCGTTAGAAAATCAATCTCTCCCGTCTGAGCATCACAACAGGCAATTCTGTTTTCCAGCACAAACCCCAGCCATTTCCCCGAGGGATGCCAGTTGAATGCCGACTGAATACCCGTCGCGCAGCGGGTAAGCTGACGCGGCTCGCCCCCACGTGGGGAAATCAGCCACAGCTGCGCCACGCCCTGGTCATCGCGCATTAAAAACGCAATATCAGACGCCTGCGGATTACTGCGCACCCAATGGCGCGGCTGATTCAGCAGACCCGGAAAGGCGCGATCGTGAGTAAACGTCAGGCGGCGTTGGTGAATACCGCATGGCGGCGCAGGCATTGTCGTCTCCGTACCCTCCAGCGGCGCGTCACCCGGCCGTTTCCAGTCGCTTTCATTCTGTGGCAAATCAACGATAAACAGCTCCGGCACTTTCTCCCCGGTCACCGACAGCGTATCGCCGATAAACGCCAGCGTGCTTTCGCCTACCCAGCCTTCTTCATAGGCGCGGTTAATCTCATCGCTCCCCGGTTTTGGCGTGGGCGTCGTTTGGCTCACCAGCACGCACCAGCGGCTACCGCTATATTCACGTGGATGATGCCCGGATACTTTCACCGGACCATACGGCGCAGCCACGCCGACGTTGCGCAAATCCAGCGCCGGAGAGCGTTCATGCAGCACATGATCGTTATAAGTGAAACTGACAAACTCGCCGTTCGGGCTAAAGACATGCACATGACTGCCGCCGCGCAGCGCGCCAGGCGTGTACGGCGCGGTGATATCCATCGCATCCAGATTCGTCGCCTTAGCCTGTGAGACAATCACACCACGGCGATGGTGAAAATCATAATTCCATGTTTTGTCAGGATTTTCTGGACCGTGAATAAAAACATATTGTTCCGACTTTGGATGAACGGTCACCACGCCAACATGTGCCCCCTGGATGGCACGATAGATGACCTCAACCTCGCCGCTCTGTACATTCACGCGCTCGATGGTTTCACCGGTGAATGATGCGCCGGAAGGGCGCACGTCAAAGACCAGCCACTGACTGTCCGGGGTCCAGGTGTTGATATTAGTAAGCTGATGATTACGCGGCGTAAAGGTGATTTGCTTCATGGGATGCCCTGATACAAGACGATTTTAACAATCATACTTCACAAGCACTTCACTTTCAGGCTTTAGCGTATGCCCTTCTTCATTATTTGCGGACAGAAAGATGGAACATTTTGATGTGGCGATTATCGGATTAGGCCCGGCAGGCGCAGCGCTGGCGCGACAGTTGAGCGGGAAAATGCGCGTGATCGCATTGGATAAAAAGCGCCAGTGCGGCAACGAAGGCTTCACGAAACCCTGCGGCGGGTTGCTGGCCCCGGATGCCCAGCGTTCGTTTATCCGCGACGGGATAACGTTGCCCGTTGATATCATCGCCAATCCACAGATATTTAGCGTTAAAACGGTGGATGTTGCAGCCTCTCTGACCCGTAACTACCAGCGCAGCTACATTAATATCAACCGTCATGCTTTTGATTTATGGATGAAATCTCTTATTCCTGAAGATGTACAGGTGTATCACGACAGCCTGTGCCGCAAGATCTGGCGCGAAGGCGATAAATGGCATGTTATCTTTCGCGCAGACGGTTGGGAGCAGCAGATCACCGCGCGTTATCTGGTCGGAGCCGATGGCGCGAACTCGCTGGTACGCCGTCATCTCTACCCCCAGCACCAAATCCGTAAGTACGTCGCTATTCAACAGTGGTTCGCAGAAAAGCACCCCGTCCCCTTCTACTCATGCATTTTTGATAACGACGTAACCGACTGTTATTCATGGAGTATCAGCAAGGATGGTTATTTTATCTTTGGCGGCGCATACCCCATGAAGGACGGCCAGGCACGCTTTGATGCGCTGAAAGCGAAGATGGAAACGTTCCAATTCCAGTTCGGCAACCCCGTGAAAAGCGAAAAATGTACGGTGCTGTTCCCATCACGCTGGAAAGACTTCGTCTGCGGTAAGGACAATGCGTTTTTGATTGGTGAAGCGGCCGGTTTTATCAGCGCTAGCTCGCTGGAAGGGATTAGTTACGCGCTTGATAGTGCGGAAATCCTCAAATCAGTATTAATACGGGATACCAGGGATACGAATCTCGCTTACCGAAACGCCACCCGCAAGCTACGTCTTAAACTGTATGGCAAAATCCTCAAAAGCCGCATATTAACAGCGGCGTGCATCCGAAAATGGATAATGCAAAGTGGCGTAGCACATATTCCCCTGAATCAGGAAGAGCAGCCCGTCGTAAAGTCTGGCGGGCTGATTAAAGAGCTTTAACCCACGCGCTTCACATCACCAACCAGCAGTATGTATGACATCGCGCCGATCAAGGCAACAACGGAGATATAGACCAGCGCAGGTGCAAAACCATGGTACTGAGCCAGATATCCAACCACCAGAGGAACAGAAATGCCACCCAATCCGCCAATAAAGTTAAACATACCGCCTGTCAGCCCAATAAGCCGCATCGGTGCTAGCGACGATATCAGCGACCAGGTGATCGACGCGAAGCCATTACCAAAGAACGCCATCGCCATCAGCACCATAATCCACACCGGATCGTTGGTGTAGTTCGCCCCCATGATGCAGGTAGAAATCAGCAAACCGCAGATAATAGGCGTTTTGCGCGCAGTACCTAATGAAAACCCTTTTTTTACCAGACGATCTGCCAGCCAGCCGGAGAGCAGCACGCCAACAAAAGCGGCAAGGAACGGAACCGTTGTCATAAAGCCCGCTTTCAGCGCGGTAATACCTTTCTCCTGGGTTAAATAATTCGGGAACCAGGTCAGGAAAAACCACAGCGTGGAGTTCACAGCAAATTGCCCAAGGTAAACACCAATCAGTTTGCGATGGAATACCAGCTTCCAGTCGGCTTTGGTCAACGGCTGACGCGCGTCTTTCTTAACAGAAGCATCGCCATCCACCAGTCCGCCGCCATCACGAATATAGTCCAGTTCGGCTTCAGTCATGCTTTTCGTCAAACGCGGCGGCTGATAAACCTTAATCCAAATGAATGACCAGACGATGCCGATAGCGCCGGTGAGAATAAAGACCCAATGCCAGCTCAACATTTCCTGAATCCAGATTAATAATGGCGTAAGGAATGCCAGGCCAACAAACTGCCCTGATGTGTAAAAACCTACAGCAGATGCACGTTCATGCTCCGGGAACCAACTGGTCACCATGCGGTTATTGGTAGGAAACGCCGGGGCTTCAAATATCCCTGTAATGGCGCGCAAACCAACCAACGACATCAGCCCCGTCGCAAATCCCTGAAACATCGTCGCCACCGACCAGCCAAAAATAGCGATAAAATAGGTCAGCCGAGAACCCACACGGTCGAGAAACCAACCGCCCGGGATCTGACATAATGTGTAGAGCCACGCAAAAGCGGAAAAAACATATCCCATTTCCGATTTAGTAATACCAAACTCCGCCTGAATATGCGCCGATGCCACCGCAAGATTTGCACGGTCAACATAACAAATGACTACGGTAATAAAGATCATAATCAGCGTCAGATACCGACGACGCCCGGGTTTTGCAGCTGTAACTGAAATATCCATCGCAATCTGTCTCCAGATTTTGGGCATAGCGAGGCCATCACCATGCCCGGTAATTTACAGAGGGTGTATTTGTTTTTTTAATTAAAAACGTAAACGGAATGCGCTAAATAATTCGTGCTGGGGGAAGGCGACAAGTTTTCGCATCGCCGGGAGCATACAAAAGTATGTGACCGGGGTAAGAAAACGCAGCCAACGCATCACCAGCGCGAAGTATGACGCGCATTTACCACTCGGCGACGGAACCGTCCTCATGCCGCCACAGCGGATTGCGCCAGTCCGGCGCATTTTTGCTAAGTTCGATCACCCGAGCTTCATCAATTTCTACGCCCAGACCCGGTTTCATTAGCGGTTTAAAGAACCCGCCTTCCATGTTGAAGTCTTCCTTATTCTTCACAAAATCAAGCAGCTCAGCGCCCTTGTTATAGTGAATTCCCATACTCTGTTCCTGGAATACCGCATTGCGCGAGACAAAATCGATGTGCAGGCAGGCAGCTAACGCTATTGGCCCCAGTGGACAGTGCGGCGCCAGCGCCACATCGTAGGCTTCCGCCATTCCGGCAATTTTATAGCACTCCGTAATACCACCGGCATGCGACAGGTCGGGCTGCAGAATAGCCAGACCACCGGCTTCCAGCACGCGTTTAAATTCAAAACGCGAGAACATACGTTCACCGGCCGCAATAGGAATATGCGTTTGTGCCGCCAGCGTCGGATAATATTCCGCCTGCTCCGCCAGGACCGGCTCTTCAATAAACAGCGGGCGGTATTGTTCCAGCTCTTTAATTAATACTTTCGCCATCGGGGCGCTAACACGGCCATGGAAATCAAGGCCAAATTCAATTTCATTGCCGAAGGCTTCGCGAATTTGCGCCACGGTATTTACGGCGGCGTCCACGGCTCGTGAATTATCAATGACCCCCATCTCTTCACAGCCATTCAGTTTGAAGGTATCAAAACCAATGCCGCGCAGCTTCTTAATACCGTCAATCACTTCTGCCGGACGATCGCCCCCCACCCAGCTGTAGGCCTTGATTTTATCGCGCACCAGACCGCCCATCAGCTGCCATACCGGCGCATTCAACACTTTGCCTTTGATATCCCACAATGCCTGGTCAATACCGGCAATAGCGCTCATCATGATCGGCCCCCCGCGATAAAAACCGGCACGGTACATCACCTGCCACAGGTCATTAATACGCGCGGGATCCTGACCAATCAGGTAATCGCCAAATTCATGGACGGCTGCTTCTACGGTGCGCGCTCGCCCTTCAATAACAGGTTCGCCCCAACCAACAACGCCTTCATCCGTTTCGATTTTTAGAAACATCCAGCGCGGGGGTAAACGGTACGTGGTGATTTTAGTAATTTTCATTTCACTGCCTCTCGATACGCTTTCACAAATGCCGCAGCCTGCGCAGTTGTACGTTCCACAGACTGGCCCGCGCGATAGAGATCGCTGCCCAGTCCCGCGCCTGCACAACCGGCATCAATCCATTGCGCCAGATTTTCCGGCGTTACGCCGCCAACGGCAAAGACCGGTACGCTGGGGGGTAAGACCGCTTTCAGCGCTTTGATGTAGTCCGGGCCAAATGCCGATGAAGGGAAAATTTTCAGCGCCTGTGCGCCAGCATCCAATGCCGTAAAGGCTTCACTGGCCGTTGCGCAGCCAGGACAGACGGTCATGCCGTAGCTCACCGCACGACGTATCACCTCTGGTTGGATATTTGGCGTAACGATAAGTCTGCAGCCCATCTGCGCAAGCTTATCTACCTGCTCTGGTTTGAGTACGGTTCCCGCGCCGATCAACGCCTTGTCGCCATAGGCGTCGACAATTGCCGGAATGCTTTTTTCCCACTGGGGAGAATTAAGCGGGATCTCAACCGCGTCGAAACCGGCGTCAATAACTGCGCCAACGTGCGCCAATGCCTCATCGGGCGTCACGCCACGTAATATCGCAATAAGCGGGAGATTAGTTTGCCACTGCATGAGCGATGCTCCTTATACCTGCCTGAAATGCCGTATCGCCATCCACCACGGAAACCTCACGGCCAATGGCGTGAAAAGCCTGCTGATAGCGTGAGGTCAGCGCTGAACCGGCGACGAGAGTAATGGCCTGCCCGGCAGCGAATTGTTCGCTCATACTGGCGACTTCAGCGCCAATCAGCAGGCCAGAGAGAAATTCGCTAACCTGCTCGCGCGGGAGAGTCCCCAGAACATGCGAGGCACGAACTTCAAAGAGTTGCGGCAGAACGGCAGGGTTGGCGAGACCGCGCGTGAGTCCAGCGGAGAACGCCCCGGCAGATGTTTCCTGCTCCGGCAAGCCCGCTCCCACCAGCGAATGGCGCAGCAGTAAGTGATGTAATTCACCGGTCATTACGGTACGGAAATCATGGACTTGCAGCGCATCCGCCAGCACCCATTTGCAGTGCGTACCCGGCATAACATAGACAGGAGAAGGCGAAAGTGCGCGGGCGCCCAGCAGCTGGGTCTCTTCGCCGCGCATCACATTGTGGTTTTCCTCACGCGAGACGCAAAGTCCGGGAATAATCCATATATTGTCGCCAACGGACGTTAACTGCTCGCCAATCGCGGAGAACCTGGCAGGAACGGGCAGATAAGGAGCCACTTTCCAGCCCACGTTACTGCCGACCATTCCCGCCATCACCACCGGGGTGGCGCTGGCGCGCCAGTTTTGTGTGACTTCAGCTAACACCGCTGCTGGAGATTTACCGTTCAGGCGCGTAACGCCTGCTTCTGATTGCCTGCTCTCCAGGCATTTGTCGCCCAGATAAAGCCAGGCGCGCAAATTGGTCGATCCCCAGTCAATTGCGATGTAGCGAGCTGTCATGTGATTTCCTTAAGCCTTCTTGTCGAACTGGCGATCATCGTTAAGGCCGCCTGCTCTGCCGCATTGCTATCCTGGTGCCGTATCGCATCGAATAGCGCCTTATGTTCCTGGAGCGTCTTTGGCATGTTGGTCTCATCCCCCATCCAGGTTCGTTCAAAAACCGCGCGCTGCAGCGAACTAATCGCTATGCTAAGTTGTTGTAAAACAGGGTTATGTACCGACTGTAAAACCGCCTCGTGATAGCGGATGTCTGCTTCATTAAAAGCATCCCTGTCCTGGTTGTTGGCGATCATGTCATTAAGCGCCGACTCGATTTCAGCCAGATCGCTCGAGTTCGCCCGCTCCGCCGCCCAGCGCGCAATAGCCGGCTCCACCAGGTTACGCACCTCGCTCATCGCGCTAATCAGGCGCGGGTCGTAGTCGTTTTCCAGCACCCATTGCAGTACATCGGTATCGAGGTAATTCCACTGGTTGCGCGGTGCGACAAACGCCCCTCGATAACGTTTCATTTCAATGAGCCGCTTCGCCATAAGCGAACGAAACACTTCGCGAATGATGTTGCGCGAGGTTTCAAATTCCTCGCATAAATCCGCTTCCGCCGGCAGTGCCGAACCCGGAACGTATTTACCGCTGACAATCTGCTTGCCCAGCGTGATAACAATGCGGTCGGTTTTGTTGAGAGTCATGGAGAGTCCTTGTGCTCTGAATGTACCGCTCTACTTTACCGTTATCGCTGAAATTCACCTCAACTTTGTACTACCAGCGAGAGGTTATTCCTCATTTCCATGCCCATAATGTAGTACAATAAAATATAGTTGTACTACAATTTAGATCACAAAAACGACAACCAATAAAAAGATGTTATGTGCGGGTGGCATTCCAGATATAAAAAAACCCGCGATTAGCGCGGGTTGTGAAATCGTAATTATTTTTGATAGTTACTTATTTTTCAAAGAATTATCTTCATGGTCGTGATTATCGCTATCACTTGCAATCGTAGCCAGCGTGGGGAAATTAGCCCCGGTATACCAGGATTGTGGTAAAGGTAGCCGTGCCATGTTGCTTCCGGGGCGGAGTTGAAGTTGCGCCAGCGTATCAAGAGAATAATTTCGCCAGTGATGCGGTAACGACAGGCGTAACGGCTCGGCTTTTTCGCCCGGCACTGGCGTTGGCAAACGCGAGTCACTCACGTCGTAGTTTCTGTGCAGCACCAGATATTTCTCCGGCACCCGACGCTGACTGTTCCACCACTTGCCATCCAGCATATCAAACTGAAAACGGGTTAGGGGTTCTGGCCTGGCTCCCAACTGTGTCAACGCCTGACGCAGTGCATTATTCATCGCCGCATCGTACATCCCTGACGTTGCCAGTTGCCCATCAAGGATCAGCGACACCGCGATTCTTGCGCCCAACAGGTTTGAATAGAGATCTTCCGGAGAAAATGCGGAAACTTCCTCAGAAAATCCAGGAACTGACTCAAAACCGTACCATTGTGCAATTTCATGCCAGGCGGCGAGCTGAAAGGCCAGATGCGCTGCCAGCCAGGCAGCTAATGCGTAACGATCGCCCGCCGTCGCAGGTGGCGTGAAGGCATTGAAAACGATATGCCGCTCCGCCAGTTCATCGTCAAGACGCAGCGTAAAAGGCTGACCTAACTGTGGAAGTAGATGGCTAAAAAGCCAGACCGTCATATCTGCGGTATCTCGTACATGCGCGATATCAATAAAACCGCCGTGTGAGGTGTACACAATACCGTTGTGTTCATGCCCAATACCGGCCAGATTCACTAACCCTAACAGCAGGCTATCGTTATAGCGGTGCTCGCCAATACCGTCGGCCGCAACGACGTTATCAAGTTCATAAAACGGCACCGGCATATCCAGTACCTGCGCGTGCAGGTCGTAACCAAAAGCGCAGCACGGACGTAACCCTTGAGGCGCAGGGAGCGGCGAAACAACCGGCCAGGCGGTGCTTTCGGTCTTGTCATCTTCATTTACCAGCTGCAAAGGTACAGGTATCGCAGCATGGACTCCGATCGTTGCCAATAACAAGGTCGTCATCAGCAGCACTTTATTGATCAAAACGCTTCTCCTACCTGAAAATAAAACCCGCTGCTCCCTTTGCCAATGCCATAATCCAGACGCACATTCACCCGCGGCTTAAATTCAAAGCGATACCCCACACCCGCCGAGGGTAGCCAGCGCCCGTCATCCAGCGCGCTAAATGATGGCCCCATCGTCCCTGCGCCCAGCCAGCCGACCACGCCATGCCGCCAGTCAAGTTTGCGCCGATACTCTAACTGCCCGCTGACGACGTTTTTATCGCGATAGCGTCCTTCGTAATAGCCACGCATCCGCTGATTGCTACCGAGCAGCGGCATCATGCTCCACGGTACATCACCCTGAGTAAACGCACCGTCCATCTCCCAGGCAAGCACATTCTTCTCGTCCAGCGAGTGGTAGCGGCTGTAGTGCAACTGATATTCATCAAATCGGGTATCGCTCCCCACATCGGGCGTATAGCGGGTATAGCGTACATCGGCATACTGTCCCTGGCGCGGGTTAGGAACAAAGTCACGGTCATCCCAGCTAAGTTCTACACTGCTGCCAGAACTCAACACCGACGCGCCCTGCCCGGTATTCTCAATTTTGGGTGGATCATTACCCTCCATTTGCGCAGCGTGCTGCGCATTCAACGACCAGCCGAGTCCCAGATAGACATTAGGCGCGACCCGGCGATACAGCGTTGGGCGCAGATCCAGCACCTGAGCCGTATATTGCTGCTTCTGGCTGTCTTTATCTCCCGCGCTAAACCCCTGTCCCCAGTAATAGGTTGGGGTATCGGTTAATGCGCCATTGATAAAAAAACGCCAGCGATCGTCGGCAAAAAAGGCGTAGTTTTGCATTGTGACGCCGAAAGCGCCCGTTGAGCTAAAGTAACCGCTGAGCGTCAGCGTCGAGTTCTGACTCACCGTGTCGTTTGGGTCTGGCCGATACATTCCCACCACCGCGGTACCAATCCCAAGCCCCAGCTCGGGGGTGTAGAAAGGTCCCGGCATCACGCCCCAATCGATACCTTTGCTGGCGTTAAAGTTATCGCTGGCCCCCAGTTTTTGCAGCCAGCCATCAACCTCTTCACGGCTGGGGAGCGCGGCCTGCGCCGCCGTTCCCAACAGGCTGAATGCACAGAGCAAAAACAGACGAGTCAAACTATTCAAAAGCGATACTCACCGGCGACAAAGAAGCTATTACGTTCAGCAAAGCCAATTTCAGAGGTGATATTAAAGTTGCGTGTCAGCTCATACTGCGCGCCAACCAGGACGTTCCACGGGGATTGCAGATGCTGTTTGACGTCAAAACGGCCATTTCCGTCCTTATTCGCCAAATCAACCATTCTCTGCAGCGTAGCGGAGGGCATGGAGAGATCGTTCAGGCTTCCCTTAAACTCTTGCTGCACATCCTGATACATAGACCCCACCCAAACGTTGAGTTTCCCGGAGGGCAGATGCAGCGTATCCACGCCCGGCGTCGCAAAGCGGTAGCCGACTCGCGGAGAAACCGTGAAGGCATCGATACTGCCGTCAAGAATGTCAAACTGCGTCTGGGTATAGTTGGCATCAACGGCGGTAAACCAGTTCCCGACACCGCCAACCAGCGTTGTCCCGATACCGTAGGTGGTGCCTTTGAAATCGAGTTTAAAATCCAGGTTTTGCAGATTCGCCGGATAATGATATTTACGCGCGCCCTTAACCCCGACGCCAATCTGCGAAATCGAATGACCGTCGGTGTAGCCCACCAGCCCGTAGATATTCATAAAGGGCAGCAGCCAGGCATCCAGCTTCAGGGTTTCGGTTTTACTGCTCTCGCGCGTGTTGCCGACCTTGATTTTGAACGCGTTATCCAGCGAATGGCCGCCCAGAGAAAGGCCATTAAAGTTAATACTGTCTACATTAATATTCTGCCTGATATTCATGTAGTTAATATTCACACCAAACGGCTCAGGCAGGTCGTAGCCGCGTTTACGCGCCTCGTCACCTAAAAAGGGCAAAACGGAGTGGCTTGCGGCAGGTTTAGTCGTCGCTTTTACCGGCATAGAAGCGGCCTGACCATCATCCTGATAATCATACAAAGGTGTTAACGTTGAGCCAGAATCCGTCGCAGCACAGGCTTGAAAAACCAAACAGGAAGACGTCATCAACACCAGGCGAATGCTTGTGTTAGTCATAAGAAAACATAGTTACAGGCAGGAACCGCCTGAATATAAAAGAAGGTGGAAGAGTATAGAAGTTGCGTGCTAAATGGAGGGATTAATGTGCGGTTTCACATCTGATAATACAAACGTGATTTTTATAACATTCTTAATGTTTTATACCTGGCCGAAGCCAGGCATAACGCGCATCAGGAAAGGACGTACTTCTCAATGGCCCAGGCAACACCGTCTTCAAGATTAGATTTCGTCACGAAGTTGGCGATCTCCTTCACCGTTGGGATGGCGTTGTCCATCGCAACGCCCACGCCAGCGTATTCAATCATCGCAATGTCGTTTTCCTGATCGCCAATCGCCATGACCTCTTCAGCTTTAATCCCCAACGCATCGGCCAGCGATTTTACGCCAGTCCCTTTGTTGACGCGTTTATCGAGGATTTCGAGGAAGTACGGCGCACTTTTCAGCACGGTGTACTTCTCTTTGACGTCTGCCGGAATACGCGAAATGGCCTTGTCGAGGATCTCCGGCTCATCGATCATCATCACTTTCAGGAACTGGGTCGCCGGATCCATTTTTTCGGCTTCACAGAACACCAGCGGAATCGTCGCGACAAACGATTCATGCACCGTGTAATAACTGATATCCCGGTTAGCGGTATACAGCGTGTTGCGATCGAGCGCGTGGAAATGCGAGCCAACTTCCCGGGAGAGCTTCTCCAGATAGCGATAATCATCATAGCTCAGCGCGGTTTGCGCAACAGTACTGCCATCGCCTGCTTTCTGCACCAGCGCACCGTTGTAGGTAATGCAGTAGTCACCGGGTTGTTCCATATGCAGTTCTTTCAGATAGCTGTGAACGCCGGCATACGGGCGTCCCGTGGTCAGCACGACGTTCACGCCACGCGCGCGCGCCGCGGCAATCGCCGTTTTGACCGCAGGTGAAATGGTGTGATCGGGCAGCAGAAGTGTGCCATCCATGTCGATAGCAATAAGTTTAATAGCCATGAGTTCCCCGGATTAAATGAGTCCGCCCTCATGCTAACGCGATTCCGCTCAAAAAACAGCTACGAAAAGGAGGATGAGTAGCGGCAAAACATTCCTCATTACCGCTGACGTACCCGGCTTTAGCTACTGGTGATATAAGCATTAATGAAAATAACATCGATAACAAAATTACGTGCTTAATTTAACTTTTCTGTTAACGACAAAATTAATACCGAATAAGCACAAGAAAATAAAAAACAAATACCATTCACAAATTAATAAAGCAATTACATCCATGATGATTATGTATATTTCACTATTTTCAAAAAAACAATTATTATACCTCTCAAGAAAAACACTTAACTATATGAAAAATATAATAAAATTAACGAAATTTATTCATATTTTCACACATAAAATATTTGGTGCTTTTTACTGCTTCATGTAAGTGTGAAATTACTCACGGAAATTAATTTTTATTTTGAGTCTCATATATACAAAACAGTGTTTCATTTTTAAAGGTCCACTGTTTCTTAAAGTCATCAACTTTATACATGAGACCCACAATGAAAATTAAGAATCTACGATGGTATATCATCGTCCTTGTGATGTTGGGCACCATGACCAACTACCTGGCGAGAAGCACCCTCGGCGTTGCTGCACCAGAAATGATGAAAACGTTAGGGCTATCGAGTGAGCAGTATTCCTGGATTGTCTCAGTCTTCCCATTTACCTATGCCATAGGCGGAATCGCATGCGGCTTCATTATCGATAAATTTGGTTTACGACTCAGTTTCGCCCTTCTTGCCGCACTTTGGTCAATCTTCAATATGCTCACCGGATTATGTAGCACCTGGTTACCAATGGCATGGTTGCGCGGCGGTTTAGGTTTAACAGAAGCCGCCTTTAACCCTGCAGGCATGAAAGTGACTGCGGAATGGTTTCCGGCTAAGGAAAGAGGGTTAGCCTGCGGTGTTTATAGCCTGGGAACCTCTGTCGGCGCAATGCTGGCTCCGCCGTTAGTTGTATGGGCTATCGTCAATTACAACTGGGAAATGTCGTTTGTCGTAACCGGCGCTATTGGCATTGTATGGGCGGGAATTTGGTACATTTTCTACCGTTCACCAGAACAGCATCCAGCGCTGATAAAATCAGAGCATGAAGCGGTCCTGGCTGACCAAATTGAAGTCGTAAAAGAAAAAGCGACACTGCGTTCAATTATAACTAACCGTAATTTATGGGCTATTTCATTCCCCCGATTTATGGCTGATCCCGCCTGGGGAACGTTGCACTACTGGATGCCACTGTATCTTGTCACCGTTCGCCATATGGATATGGCGCATATCGCAATGTTCGCCTGGCTCCCCTTTTTGACAGCAGACTTCGGCTGTATCTTTGCGGGTTACCTGTCTCGCATACTGGTTAACCGAGGCTTCTGTGTACTGAATGCCAAACGGATCACCTTCACGTTCGCCGCTATTTTGATGTTATCCATGGCGGGCGTTGGCTTTGTCACCGATGTGTATGTTGCGATCGCGCTATTCTGTGTTGCTGGTTTCGCCCATCAGTGCCTGTCCATCACGGTCATCAGCATGTCTTCCGACCTGTTTCCCAAAGAGGAAGTAGGAACAGCAACAGGATTTGCCGCATTTATTGGTAGCATGGGTAATTTCCTGTTCGGTTTATTCCTTGGCGCCATGGTTGCTGTAATTGGCTATAACGCCTTTTTTGTTGGGTTAGGCATCTTTGATTTAGTTGGTGCGCTATTCCTGTGGTTCATGATTAAAAATCCTAAAAAAAACATGCAACCGATAACTGCATAAAAATATAAACTTCTTGGCAAGGAAAAAAATAATGAAAAGAACGGCACTGGTGCTGGCTGTTTGTTGCACGCCATTAGCAAGTCACGCCATGACATTTGATATGCGTGGCGGCTATAAAGAAGCCAGCCATACTTATGAATCGAGATTTAAAATGAGCCAGAGCTTTCAATCCGGATACTGGCTGAGTATGGAAACTGATAATAAACAAGGTAATGATAATTACGACCAATCCACAACGGATTACAATGAAATAGAAGGGAATTATAAATATAAGCTAAACCCAGCACTGGCTATACAGCCGGGTATGGTTTACCACTGGAGTAGCGCAGGTACACAGATTCGCCCGTATGTTAAATTTATCTGGAACATGACTGACTCTGTTTATTCAGGGATCCGCTTCCGTTATGACTGGAATCAGTATGATTCAGTCGATCTGTCCGGCAACATGGATAAAGGTAGCGTTGAACGTGTGGACCTTTATTTTGGCTGGCAAAACGAAAAATGGAATATTCAGGACAACCCTGTTTTCTACCGCTATGTGAATGATTTCCATTATAACAATGGAAAGAAAAGTTCTTATGAAAACGATCTGGTCATTAAATATAAACTCAACAAAACCTGGCAACCTTATGTTGAATGGGACTATATGGAACAGCAAGGTAAATATGATGGTGAGTCTGGATTAACTGAAAACCGCTTTCGTGTTGGGTTAACTATTAATTTCGAGTAAGCAGGTTAAAAAAGATGAAATGTAAATTACATTTTCTGGCATTAATAGCCAGTGGCATTTTATTCATGCAAGATTACTCTGTTGCCGCCCAACAGGACCCTTGCCTGACCTACGATTGTGGACAAATGTTGAGTATCAAGCAAAGTATTAGTCGTCATGACGCACAATATATCCCTGCCTGGCAAGCGTTGTTGCAACAGGCCGATGCTGCGCTCAGCCATCCCGTTTATTCAGTGACAGACAAAACCCTGACACCTGCCTCTGGAAACAAACATGACTACTACAGTTTTGGTCCTTACTGGTGGCCTAATCCTGACGGTAAAGATGGTATGCCTTATATCCGTAAAGACGGGCAAATAAACCCGGAGGCCAAAACGAACGGCACGGACAGTAAGCGCATGGTGCAATTCTCTGATGATGTGCGTACGCTCGCGCTGGCATGGTTCTATAGCGGTGAAGATAAGTATGCGAAAAAAGCGCAACAACTACTTCAGGCCTGGTTTCTTGATAGTAAAACCAGGATGAACCCTAATCTGAACTATGCGCAGGCGATCCCTGGAAAAGTCGACGGACGAGGGATCGGTATTATCGATACCCGTGTATTGATCGATGTGGCAGATAGTATTGTGTTGCTGGAAAGTTCCGGACATATCCCGCCAAACTCGCTTGCGGGGTATAAAAAATGGTACGCCGACTATACGCAATGGCTTTTAACGAGCCGCAATGGTTTTGAAGAAGCAAATTGGTATAACAATCATGGCGCGTGGTACGACGCACAGGTCACGGCATTCTCGCTATTTACTGGTCAACACGATCAGGCATCAAAACAGGTGGAGATTTTCAAATTGCGTCACCTGATCTCTCAGGTAAACGCAGCAGGTGAGATCGCCTCTGAAATAGAGCGCACTCGTTCCTTCCATTACACTAATTTTGCTTTGTCTGCGTACGCACACATGGGGCGCTATGGTGAAAAACTGCACAATGATGTCTGGGGCTTCGAACTGGATAACCGCACGATGAAAAAAGCTTTTGCTCTGGTCAGCAAACAAACTGGAAATCCGCAGACCGCCTGGCCGCATGAAGATATCCATTACACACCTTCTGAAGCGACTGGTCCGTTATTAGCTGCAGCAAGAGCGTATCAGGATACAGAATTCGTCAACAATGCCGCTATCCTGAAAAAAGAAAACAGCAAAGATATCAATATCCTGACTCCTGGCTCAGTGCTGGTGAAATAACGAGGACAACATGAAGCAGTTTACACAATCGCAAATATTGCAGGCTCGTGAACGCGTCACGCCAGAGATGATAGAGGTACTGATCGCGAACAACCGGGATGTTATTAGTAATCCGATACTGGTACCTGAAACGGGGTGCGCAACCTGGAATCACTACTTTTTTTGCCCAGAACATAGCGTGCGTTTAATTTGGGATCGCCACTCCCCGGAAGTACATCGCTGCCCGATCGATAACGCGCATTTTTCGGGAGAACCCTATGATGGCGCATGGTGGCGCTGGCTTAATGGGTTAAATGCAAAAGCATGTTATGAACTGGCAATACTGTGGTTACTCACTGATGAAGTGCAATATCTCAGCAAGGTCCGGGATATTTTGATGCTGTACGCCAAATATTACCCGGATTACCAGGAACACGGCGGCATTCCATACAACGGTCCAGGTAAAGCAAATGCACAGACACTCTGTGAGGCCAACTGCCATACAGATTTCGCCAGAGGGTTTGATATTATTCGGGCGCAGCTGACATTGGAGGAAGATCGGTATATCGCTGAACGCCTTTTGCGAGTTGGCGCCGATTTTCTGATGCAACATCGTTGTGCTCAGATCCACAACCATGAAGTTAAAATAAATTCTGCAATCGGCATCATTGGCGCCGTTCTGGACGATAAAACGTATCTCGAATTTGCCGTTAATAGTCAGTATGGGCTCCAATATCAATTGGAACACGCTTTAATGCCAGATGGCCTGTGGTTTGAAGGTTCCCTGCATTACCATTTTTACGCGTTACAGGGATTTTTCTCCTATGAGAAAGTCGCCAGCGGTTCAGGTTACAGTTTGCTGGAATCTACGTGGTATCCCAAAATGTTGAGCGTACCGCTAACGCAGCTCATGCCGGATATGACGCTTGCCAAAATTAACGATTGTGTGAATGGTCAGGAAAAACTAACGCATACAGACATTTATGAGTTTGCCTGGTGGTATTACGGCACGCCTGAATATGGGCAATTGTTAAAACAGATTTATAGCCAGCACCCGCGAAACAGCATTGATGCCTTATTCTACGGAAAACCCCTCCCTTCTCTGTCTCTTTTGCCGCCACCAGAGACTCTGCACACGCCAGAGAGTGGTTTAACGATTATAAGGAATAAACCAGGACGTGCGATTTGTATCAAACATACGCCTTATGGTGGTGAACACGATCACTACGATCGCCTGGGGTTAACCGTATTTAACAATGGCCGGGCAATTTTCCCGGACCTTGGAACGACAGGATACGGTGCACCGCTGCATTACGGTTACTATAAAAATTCCTTTTCACACAACACGCTCTGCATTAACGGGAAAAACCAGGCACCGGCCAATCCTTATGTGGTGTCATACAATAAAGAGCACGATACGGTACGGTTAATCACTGAAGTTGAGTGGAAAAGTGAGCAGATATTCCCGGACAGCAAAACCCGCGTCGAATGGGATGAAGATGCCTACAAAGATGTTGTTTTCCGTCGAAGCATCACAGCTAAGGACGACTTACTCATCGATATTTGTACCATTGATAACCCACACGAGCAGGAGATTAATACCAGTTATCTGATTAATGCTGAACCGCGAGATGCTGAGTATTGCAACTCACTCTTTCCACATATTATGGCTGTTGACGCCGTTAATTTGCATACACCCGTAAAATTGCGCTGGCAGTCACCGGATAAATTTACGCTTTATTGTTTATCAGCAGGTAATAGCGTTCTTTTCCAGGGCAAAGGACCGAACAATCCCTCAACGTCAGAGCTGACGTATCTCACGATGCGTTCAAAAGAAAAAAGGGTCATTCATATCACCGTCACCGATCTTTCCGGGGACGATGATATTTTAATGAAAATTGAAAATGACTGTCTTATTGTTACAGTGAATGGTGTTGCCGCCCATTGTATTCCTTTAGGCCAGGAAATGAGCTAATCGCCTTCTGACGGACAATAAAAAAACGCCTGAAAAATTCAGGCGTTTTCGTTTGGATCACAATACTCAATACACGTTAGATATCGATGTTCGCCGCTTTCAGGGCATTCTCTTCGATAAACGCGCGACGCGGTTCAACGGCATCGCCCATCAGGGTGGTGAACAGCTGGTCGGCGGCAATCGCATCCTTCACGGTAACGCGCAGCATGCGACGGCTTTCCGGATCCATGGTGGTTTCCCACAGCTGTTCCGGGTTCATCTCGCCCAGACCTTTATAACGCTGGATAGCGAGGCCGCGACGTGACTCTTTCTGCAGCCATTCCAGCGCCTGCTCAAAGCTGGCCACCGGCTGGCGGCGCTCGCCACGTTCGATAAACGCATCGTCTTCGATCAGCCCGCGCAGCTTCTCACCGAGCGTGCAAATACGATGGTACTCGCCACCGGTCACAAACTCGTGGTCCAGCACATAGTCGGTATCCACACCGTGAGTACGTACGCGCACAATCGGTTCAAACAGGTTCTGTTCTGCGTTGTGGTGGACATCAAACTTCCACAGGCTACCGTGCTGTTCTTTTTCGTTCAGCTCGGTAATCAGCGCGTTAACCCAACGGGTAACGTTCTGTTCGTTCGCCAAATCAGCTTCCGGCAGCGTCGGCTGGTAAACCAGCTCTTTCAGCAGCGCTTTCGGGAAACGACGTTCCATACGGCCAATCATTTTCTGCGTCGCGTTGTATTCAGAAACCAGTTTCTCTAACGACTCACCAGAAAGAGCAGGCGCGCTGGCATTGGTATGCAGCGTTGCGCCATCCAGAGCGATAGAAATTTGGTACTGATCCATCGCTTCGTCATCTTTAATGTACTGTTCCTGCTTGCCTTTTTTCACTTTGTACAGCGGTGGCTGCGCAATGTAAACGTGGCCGCGTTCAACGATTTCCGGCATCTGACGATAGAAGAAGGTCAACAGCAGCGTACGGATGTGCGAGCCGTCGACGTCCGCATCGGTCATGATGATGATGCTGTGATAGCGCAGTTTGTCCGGGTTGTACTCGTCGCGACCAATGCCGCAGCCGAGCGCAGTGATCAGCGTCGCCACTTCCTGTGAGGAGAGCATCTTGTCGAAACGCGCTTTCTCGACGTTGAGGATTTTACCCTTCAGCGGCAGAATCGCCTGGTTCTTACGGTTACGCCCCTGCTTCGCAGAGCCGCCCGCGGAGTCCCCTTCCACGAGGTACAGTTCGGACAGCGCCGGGTCACGTTCCTGACAGTCCGCCAGCTTGCCCGGCAGACCCGCTAAGTCCAGCGCGCCTTTACGACGGGTCATTTCACGCGCGCGACGTGCTGCTTCACGAGCACGGGCCGCATCGATAATTTTACCGACGACGATTTTCGCGTCAGACGGGTTTTCCAGCAGGTATTCGCTCAGCAGCTCGTTCATCTGCTGTTCTACCGCCGATTTCACCTCAGAGGAGACCAGCTTGTCTTTGGTCTGCGAGGAGAATTTCGGGTCCGGCACTTTCACGGAAACCACGGCAATCAGGCCTTCACGGGCATCGTCTCCGGTGGCGCTGACTTTCGCTTTTTTGCTGTAGCCTTCTTTGTCCATGTAGGCGTTCAGGGTACGGGTCATCGCCGCACGGAAGCCTGCAAGGTGAGTACCGCCGTCACGCTGCGGAATGTTGTTGGTGAAGCAGTAGATGTTTTCCTGGAAGCCGTCGTTCCACTGCAGCGCCACTTCAACGCCGATACCGTCTTTTTCGGTGGAGAAGTAGAAGATATTCGGGTGGATCGGCGTTTTGTTTTTGTTGAGATATTCAACAAACGCCTTAATGCCGCCTTCGTAGTGGAAATGATCTTCTTTGCCGTCGCGCTTGTCGCGCAGACGAATAGAGACGCCGGAGTTCAGGAACGACAGTTCGCGCAGACGCTTCGCCAGAATGTCGTATTCGAACTCGGTCACGTTAGTGAAGGTTTCGTGGCTTGGCCAGAAACGGACCTGAGTACCCGTTACTTCCGTTTCGCCCGTTACCGCCAGCGGCGCCTGCGGCACACCGTGCACGTACGTTTGCTGATGCACTTTGCCTTCACGACGAATCACCAGCTCCAGTTTCTGCGACAGGGCGTTAACCACGGAGACACCCACGCCGTGCAGACCGCCGGAAACTTTATAGGAGTTATCATCGAATTTACCGCCTGCGTGCAGAACGGTCATGATAACTTCCGCCGCCGAAACGCCCTCTTCCGGGTGAATACCGGTTGGGATACCGCGGCCATCATCGGTAACGGACACGGAGTTGTCAGCGTGAATCGTTACCACGATATCTTTACAGTGACCCGCGAGCGCTTCGTCGATAGCGTTATCTACCACCTCGAATACCATGTGGTGCAGACCGGTGCCGTCATCCGTGTCGCCGATATACATACCCGGGCGCTTACGCACCGCATCCAGCCCTTTCAGGACTTTGATACTGGAGGAGTCATAAGAATTCGACATCAACGTTTCTCGCTCATTTTATCTTGGGTTAATCCGTTATTTTACCCTTTTCCACGGTAAACATCTTCGAATTTTCATCGGACATGTCTATAACGTGTTCAGCGCTGATTGCGCTGACAAAGACCTGAGATTGCGTGGCTTTTAAGCGGCTGGCCAGCAGCCCGCGACGCGCATCATCCAGTTCAGAGGCAAAATCATCTATCAGGTACAGGCAGCGCCGCCCGCTTTCACGGGTCAGGAACTCCCCTTGCGCCAGACGTAAGGCGCACATTAGCAGTTTTAGCTGCCCACGCGACAACGTATCTTCCACCGGCGCACCGTCGGCACGAATGCGGAAATCCGCCTTATGCGGGCCGTGTGCGGTGTAGGTCAACATGCGATCGCGTTCAAAACTGCGTTCCAGCACCTCGGCATAATCCGTCTCTTTCTCCCAGCCGCGCTGGAAAGAGAAGGAGAGAGAAAACTCGGGAAGAAACTGCTGGCAGGTATCCGCCATATCCTGCGCGATACCGGCGCTGTACTCCGCGCGCCAGGTGCTGATTTGTTCCGCCAGCGGGATCAGTTCTTTATCCCACGGGCGCAATTGCTCATAACGACTCACCTGGCGCAGCGCCGCATTGCGCTGCTTGAGCAGTCGCTTCAGGTTGCTCCAGGCGGTGAAAAATCCGGCTTCATTGTGAAAGCATCCCCAGTCAAGGAACGCCCTTCTGTATTTGGGGCCGCCGTTGAGTAAAGTAAACCCCTCTGGCGTGATCAGCTGCATCGGCATCAGGTGCGCCAGTTCAGCGACCTTGTGCCCATCGGTGCCGTCAATGCGCACTTTGCTGTCGCCCAGCTTGTCTTTTGTCAGGCCAATCGACGTCTCGCGCTCTTCTCCCTGCAATCGTCCGTGTAAAACAAACGACTCCTGCTCGTGGCGAATCACGCGGCCAATCTGCAAACTGCGAAACGCCCGACCGTGGCCGAGCGTATAGATGGCTTCCAGCACGCTGGTTTTGCCGCTACCGTTCGCGCCAACCAGGAAGTTAAAGCCGGGGGATAAAGCGAGATCCGCATTTTCAATATTGCGGAAATCTTTGATTAGCAGTCGGGATAGCGACATATCAACTCATAACCAGGGCGTTATCGTCGCAGTTAGTCTGGTTACGGCCAGCGCACAGCAACCGGAGCGTACTGAAGTACGTGAGGATTGCGAGCACTGCCCAGAGCCAGAATAACAAGTAAGATAGCCCGATATTCTTTACAAGCGCATAGGCATGACGACATAGGCTGCGGATTGTGACGCTGCATCTTCAATCTGTACGCTCGATACGGAATCAGTCAGCATAATGCGCACATTCTCGCACTTCAGCGCATTGAGTACATCCAGCACGTAGCTGACGTTAAAACCGATTTCCAGTTCTGTACCCGGGTAGGAGACATCCAGAATTTCTTCCGCTTCTTCCTGCTCCGGGTTGTTGGCGGTGATTTTGAGCTGGTTTTCGCTGACATACAGACGCACGCCGCGGAATTTCTCGTTAGAGAGGATCGCCGCGCGGGCAAACGCCTGTTTGAGGATATCGCAACCGGCTTCCAGATGTTTGTCCGGATTCTTCGGCAATACGCGGCGATAATCCGGGAAACGGCCATCAACCAGCTTGGAAGTAAAGATGAAATCACCCACGTGCGCACGAATGTTGTTGCTGCCAATCTGCACGCGCAGCGGGTTATCGCCGCCGTCGAGCATACGCATCAGTTCAATCACGCCTTTACGCGGGACGATCACCGAATGGCTGGGCAACGGCTGACCGACAGGCATTGAACAGACCGCCAGGCGGTGACCGTCGGTCGCCACGGTACGCAGCTCTTCCCCTTCGGTCTCAAATAACATGCCGTTTAAGTAGTAACGCACGTCCTGATGCGCCATCGAAAACTGCGTGGCTTCAATCAGGCGCTTCATCGTGGCCTGCGGCAGGGTAAATTCGACTTCGCTCTGCCAGTCATCCAGATTCGGGAAGTCGGCGGCAGGTAGCGTAGACAGCGAGAAACGGCTGCGGCCAGAACGCACCAGCATGCGGTCGCCTTCCAGTTGAACGGCAATTTCCGCGCCTTCCGGCAACCCGCGACAAATGTCGAAGAATTTACGCGCCGGAACGGTGGTAGCACCGGGTTCATGAGGCTGGATCAGCGCCACGCGCGCCACCATCTCCATTTCGAGATCGGTACCGGTCAGAGAAAGCGCGCCGTCAGCAACCTGCAGCAGCAGGTTTCCGAGGATCGGCAGCGTAGGACGTCCACCCAGCGGGCCGCTGACCTGCTGAAGCGGTTTTAATAAATGTTCACGTTCAACGGTAAATTTCATAGCGTCACGAAGATAATGTTCTGATTAAATTGGAGAAATCTTCTTTAATATCATGGCTTTCTTCACGCAGCTGCTCAATCTTGCGACAGGCATGAAGCACGGTAGTATGGTCACGCCCACCAAACGCGTCGCCAATTTCCGGCAGACTGTGGTTGGTGAGCTCTTTTGCCAGCGCCATTGCCATCTGGCGCGGACGAGCTACCGAGCGAGATCGACGCTTAGACAGCAGATCCGCAATTTTGATTTTGTAATACTCCGCCACCGTCTTCTGAATATTGTCGATGGTGACCAGCTTTTCCTGCAAAGCCAGCAGATCGCGCAGCGCTTCACGCACGAAATCGATAGTAATCGCCCGGCCGGTAAAATTGGCGTTGGCGATCACGCGGTTCAGTGCGCCTTCCAGTTCACGCACGTTAGAGCGTAGACGCTTGGCAATAAAGAACGCCACTTCTCCCGGCAGACGAATATCGTTTTCGTCGGCTTTTTTCATCAGGATCGCCACGCGAGTTTCCAGCTCTGGCGGTTCGATCGCGACAGTCAGCCCCCAACCGAAGCGGGACTTCAGTCGATCTTCAACGCCGTTGATCTCCTTCGGATAACGATCCGATGTCAGGATGATCTGCTGATTACCTTCCAGCAGGGCGTTAAAGGTGTGGAAAAACTCTTCCTGCGATCGTTCTTTATTGGCGAAAAACTGAATATCGTCAATCAGCAGCGCATCAACGGAACGGTAGTAGCGTTTAAACTCTTCGATCGCATTGTTTTGCAGGGCTTTAACCATGTCCTGCACAAAACGTTCGGAGTGCATATACACCACTTTCGCGTTGGGTTTACGCGCCATAATGCCGTTTCCGACAGCATGCAGCAGGTGAGTTTTACCCAGACCCGTGCCGCCATAAAGGAATAACGGATTGTAGGCGCCGCCAGGGTTGTCCGCCACCTGACGTGCCGCCGCGCGCGCCAGTTGGTTAGATTTACCTTCAACGAAGTTATCAAATGTATGTTTGACGTTGACGTTAGAGCGATAGGTAGGTTCTGCCGGAGCCGGGACGTTATCCCAGCCAGGACGCGCCGCCGGAGCGGTGCGTTGTGGTTGTACTTGCTGAGCCACATGGGCGGGCGCAACAACGTTGTTCACCGGTGTCTTCAGCGTTTGCGTGACGGGCTTAGTACCGACTTCAAAGCGCAGCTGTGGGGCATCCGCTCCACAGAAGTTATTGAGTAATCCATTAATATTATTAAGGTATTTGTCCCTTACCCAATCGAGCACAAAACGGTTTGGCGCATACAAAGCCAGCGTGTTATCGCTCAGTTCCGCCTGCAACGGGCGTATCCACATACTGAACTCTGTGGCTGGTAACTCATCCTGCAATCGGGCAAGACACTGCTGCCAAAGCGAAAGTGACACGGCGGACTCCACTCGAACAAAAGTCGATAAATGACAAAGGCTGAAACATTCATGATTGTTGACGCACATCGACAAGACCCTATGCAAAGGGTGACGTGCGAATTGCTATCTGCAATTTCACCCGATCAGGATCCATTGAAACGATCGGGACCGCGGATCATAGCGTAAACTGAGAAAGAGATCTTCTGTTTCTCACAGATTCTTCCCGATTTATCCACAGGATGATCCAGAATCGGCTAAGTGTAAACGATCCTGGAGAAGTGCTGCAGGTTTTAGCGCGCATATTGAAAAAATTAATGAGTAAAGATGCTTTACTGCTTAAACGATCTAATAAAGATCCCGAGCGATCCTTGCGCTTTATCTGCCAGCCCGTATAATTCTTACCCCCAGCGAATAACGGTCGCCTTCCGGCGTCAACGCTGCCTGTTTTTTACGCGAAATCATGCGGAAAAAAGCGGGAAATAAGGAAAGAGAATTGACTCCGGAGTGTACAATTATTACAATCCGGCCTCTTTAATCACCCACACTGTGGCGTAAGTCGTTCGGAATTCGTTCGGGTCTACGCAAAAGTCAGTGAATTTATTCAAGTTTAGGTAGAAATCGCCATGAAACGCACTTTTCAACCGTCTGTACTGAAGCGCAACCGTTCTCACGGCTTCCGTGCTCGTATGGCTAATAAAAATGGTCGTCAGGTTCTGGCACGTCGTCGTGCTAAAGGCCGTTCTCGTCTGACCGTTTCTAAGTAATAAAAGCTAGCCCCTGAGTGGTTAAGCTCGCATTTCCCAGGGAGTTACGTTTGTTAACTCCCACTCATTTCACATTCGTCTTCCAGCAGCCACAACGGGCTGGCACGCCGCAAATCACCATCCTCGGCCGCCTGAATTCGCTGGGGCATCCCCGTATCGGTCTTACCGTCGCCAAGAAAAATGTTAAACGTGCGCATGAACGCAATCGGATTAAACGTCTGACGCGTGAAAGCTTCCGTTTACGTCAGCACGAACTTCCCGCAATGGATTTCGTGGTGGTGGCGAAAAAAGGGGTTGCTGACCTCGATAACCGTGCTCTCTCGGAAGCGTTGGAAAAATTATGGCGTCGCCATTGTCGCCTGGCTCGCGGGTCCTGATAGCCCTCATTCGGGTCTATCAACGCCTGATCAGTCCGCTGCTTGGGCCGCATTGCCGTTTCACTCCAACCTGTTCGAGCTACGGAATTGAGGCATTGCGCAGGTTTGGAGTGATAAAAGGCAGTTGGTTGACGGTGAAACGCGTATTAAAATGCCACCCTTTACACCCTGGTGGTGACGATCCCGTCCCGCCCGGACCATTTGATACCAGAGAACACTAACGATGGATTCGCAACGCAATCTTTTAGTCATCGCTTTGCTGTTCGTGTCTTTCATGATCTGGCAAGCCTGGGAGCAGGATAAAAACCCGCAACCACAGGCCCAACAGACCACGCAGACAACGACCACCGCAGCGGGTAGCGCCGCAGACCAGGGCGTACCGGCCAGTGGCCAGGGGAAACTGATTACGGTTAAGACTGACGTGCTTGATCTGACCATCAACACCCGTGGTGGTGATGTGGAACAGGCTTCGCTGCCAGCTTACCCGAAAGAACTTGGTTCTACCGAACCGTTCCAGTTACTGGAAACTACGCCACAGTTCATCTACCAGGCACAGAGTGGCCTGACCGGTCGTGACGGCCCGGATAACCCGGCTAACGGCCCGCGTCCGCTGTACAACGTCGAAAAAGACGCATTTGTACTGGCAGACGGTCAGAACGAACTGCAGATCCCGATGACCTATACTGACGCAGCGGGTAACACGTTCACTAAAACGTTTGTCCTCAAGCGTGGTGAATATGCTGTCAACGTTAACTACAGCGTGCAGAACGCCGGCGAAAAACCGCTGGAAATCTCCACCTTTGGTCAGCTGAAGCAATCCATCAATCTGCCCTCTCATCGCGACACCGGTAGCAGCAACTTTGCGCTGCACACCTTCCGTGGCGCGGCGTACTCCACGCCTGATGAGAAGTATGAGAAATACAAATTCGACACCATTGCTGAAAACGAAAACCTGAACGTCAACGCAAAAGACGGTTGGGTCGCAATGCTGCAACAGTATTTCGCAACGGCGTGGGTTCCGCGTAACGACGGCACCAATAACTTCTACACCGCTAACCTGGGTAACGGCATTGCCGCTATCGGCTATAAATCTCAGCCGGTACTGGTACAGCCAGGCCAGACTGGCGCGATGACCAGCACCCTGTGGGTCGGCCCGGAAATTCAGGACAAAATGGCGGCCGTTGCACCGCACCTGGATCTGACCGTGGACTACGGCTGGTTGTGGTTCATCTCTCAGCCGCTGTTTAAACTGCTGAAGTGGATCCATAGCTTCCTGGGTAACTGGGGCTTCTCCATCATCGTTATCACCTTTATCGTTCGTGGCATCATGTACCCGCTGACCAAAGCGCAGTACACCTCCATGGCGAAGATGCGTATGCTGCAGCCGAAGATTCAGGCGATGCGTGAGCGTCTGGGCGATGACAAACAGCGTCAAAGCCAGGAAATGATGGCTCTGTACAAAGCTGAGAAGGTTAACCCGCTGGGCGGCTGCTTCCCGCTGATCATCCAGATGCCAATCTTCCTGGCGTTGTACTACATGCTGATGGGCTCCATTGAACTGCGTCATGCGCCGTTCGCGCTGTGGATCCATGACCTGTCTGCACAGGACCCGTACTACATCCTGCCGATCCTGATGGGCGTGACGATGTTCTTCATTCAGAAGATGTCTCCGACCACCGTGACCGACCCGATGCAGCAGAAGATCATGACCTTTATGCCGGTCATCTTCACCGTGTTCTTCCTGTGGTTCCCGTCAGGTCTGGTGCTGTACTATATCGTCAGCAACCTGGTAACCATTATTCAGCAGCAGCTGATTTACCGTGGTCTGGAGAAACGTGGTCTGCATAGCCGCGAGAAGAAAAACTCCTGATTCGGTGTAGGCCGGATTAGGCGAAGCCGCCATCCGGCAAACGGAACATAAAGTAAAGGGCGGTCATTAGACCGCCTTTTTTATTGTATTAAGAAGAGACAAACCATGAGCCATAACGACACCATCGTCGCTCAGGCCACCCCACCGGGACGTGGTGGCGTGGGTATCCTGCGTATCTCCGGCCTGAAAGCGCGCGAGGTCGCAGAAACCGTACTGGGGAAACTGCCAAAACCGCGTTATGCCGATTATCTGCCGTTTAAAGACGCGGATGGCAGCTCGCTGGATCAAGGCATTGCCCTGTGGTTCCCCGGCCCAAACTCCTTTACCGGTGAAGACGTTTTAGAGCTGCAAGGTCACGGCGGTCCGGTAATTCTCGATCTGCTGTTAAAACGTATTCTGACCATTCCCGGCCTGCGCATCGCCAGACCCGGTGAATTCTCTGAGCGCGCGTTTCTTAACGATAAGCTCGATTTAGCCCAGGCAGAAGCGATTGCCGACCTGATCGATGCCAGCTCTGAACAAGCCGCACGCTCCGCGCTGAATTCGTTGCAGGGCGCCTTTTCCGCACGGGTCAATCATCTTGTGGAAGCACTCACTCACCTGCGCATCTACGTGGAAGCAGCGATTGATTTCCCGGATGAAGAAATCGACTTCCTGTCGGACGGCAAGATTGAAGCGCAGCTCAACAGCGTGATCGGCGACCTTGATGCCGTACGCGCCGAAGCGCGTCAGGGCAGCCTGCTACGCGAAGGGATGAAAGTGGTGATTGCCGGGCGTCCCAACGCCGGGAAATCGAGCCTGCTAAACGCGCTGGCGGGCCGTGAAGCGGCGATCGTCACCGACATAGCAGGCACCACCCGCGACGTCCTGCGCGAGCATATCCATATCGATGGTATGCCGCTGCACATCATTGATACCGCCGGTCTGCGCGATGCCAGCGACGAAGTTGAGCGCATCGGTATCGAGCGTGCCTGGCAGGAGATCGAGCAGGCTGACCGCGTACTGTTTATGGTTGATGGCACCACCACCGACGCCGTAGACCCGGCGAACATCTGGCCGGACTTTATTGCGCGTCTGCCCGCTAAACTGCCGATCACCGTGGTGCGTAACAAAGCGGATATCACTGGTGAAACGCTGGGCCTTAGCGAAGTGAATGGCCACTCACTTGTGCGCCTCTCCGCGCGTACAGGTGAAGGTGTCGACGTGCTGCGCAACCACCTCAAACAGAGCATGGGCTTTGAAACCAATATGGAAGGCGGCTTCCTGGCGCGTCGTCGCCATCTGCAGGCGCTGGCTGAAGCGGCGGAGCATCTCGAGCAGGGCAAAGCTCAGCTATTGGGCGCATGGGCCGGAGAACTGCTGGCGGAGGAGTTGAGGCTGGCGCAGCAGAACCTGAGCGAAATCACCGGCGAATTCACCTCCGACGATCTGCTGGGCCGAATTTTCTCCAGTTTCTGTATTGGTAAATAACGTTGTATTGCCCGGTGGCGCGATGCTTACCGGGCCTACAGGACCCGTAGGCCGAATAAGGCCTTTACGCCGCCATCCGGCAACAGTAATTTCCCATGTGGAAATCACTGTTGTCCAAATGGCAACTCGTGCTGCTGGCTCTCTGCCCGTATTCTTAGCGCCACATTCCTCACGAGGTCGCTATGACACGCTTTCTAATCTGCAGTTTTGCCCTGGTTCTACTTTATCCCGCCGGTATTGATATGTATCTGGTGGGGCTGCCCCGCATTGCGGCCGATCTACAGGCCAGCGAGGCGCAACTGCATATCGCGTTTTCGGTTTATCTGGCGGGTATGGCGACGGCGATGCTTTTCGCCGGAAAAGTCGCCGACCAGTCAGGACGTAAACCTGTCGCCATTGTCGGCGCCCTCATCTTTATTTTCGCCTCCGCGCTGTGTTCATTCGCCGAGAGCGGTACGCCGTTTCTGGTAGGCCGCTTTATTCAGGGCGTGGGCGCAGGCTGCTGCTATGTGGTGGCCTTCGCCATCCTGCGCGATACGCTCGACGACCGCCGCCGGGCGAAAGTGTTGTCGCTGTTGAACGGTATTACCTGTATCGTGCCGGTGCTGGCTCCGGTGATGGGGCATCTGATTATGCTTAAATATCCGTGGCAGAGCCTGTTCTACACGATGATCGGCATGGGCGTGGTCGTGTGCCTGCTGTCGGTGTTTATCCTGCGAGAATCGCGCCCAGCGACGCTCCCGGCGTCTGAACAAAGGCACCCAAGCAGCGAATCGCTGGTGAACCGTTTTTTCTTAAGCCGCCTGGCCATTACCACCCTCAGCGTGTCGGTGATCCTGACCTTCGTGAATACCTCCCCGGTGCTGTTAATGGAAGTCATGGGCTTTGACCGCGGTGAGTACGCCACGACGATGGCCATGACCGCAGGTATCAGTATGGCGGTCTCTTTCTCTACGCCGTTCGCCCTGAGCGTGTTTAAGCCTCGCGTACTGATGCTGACCTCACAGACGTTGTTTCTGGCTGCGGGCGTTGTGTTAACTCTCGCCAGCTCGCACATGGTGACGCTGTTTGGGCTGACCTTAATCTGCGCCGGGTTCTCGGTTGGTTTTGGTGTCGCGATGAGCCAGGCGCTGGGACCGTTCTCGCTGCGGGCAGGGGTTGCCAGCTCGGCGTTAGGTATTGCGCAGGTTTGCGGTTCATCGCTATGGATTTGGCTGGCAGCGGTCCTCGGCCTTGATGCGCTGAATATGCTGATCGGGATTCTGATTGGCTGTAGCATAGTGAGTATCATGCTGATTATCACTGTTGCCCCCAACCGGTCCGCGCCAACTCATGAAGAAATCCCTCAGCAGTCTCGATCTTAATTTACTGCTCTGCCTGCAACTGTTAATGCAGGAACGCAGCGTTACCAAAACCGCCAAACGGATGAACGTCACGCCGTCGGCGGTCAGTAAGTCACTGTCGAAACTGCGGACCTGGTTTGACGACCCGCTGTTTGTTAACACCCCGCTAGGACTCACGCCGACGCCGTTAATGGTCAGCATGGAACAGAACCTGGCAGAGTGGATGCAGATGGGCAATCAACTGCTGGATAAGCCACACCATGAAGCGCCGCGCGGGCTAAAGTTTGATCTGGTAGCCGAAACGCCGCTGGTGATGATCATGTTCAACGCGCTTTCCCGGCAGATCTATCAGCGTTATCCCCAGGCGACGATCAAAATACGCAACTGGGACTATGATTCGCTGGATGCGATTATTCGCGGGGAGGTGGATATCGGCTTTACCGGTCGTGAAAGCCATCCGCGTTCGCGTGAATTGTTAAGTTTGCTGCCGTTGTCGATCGACCATGAAGTGCTGTTTTCCGATCTCCCCTGCGTCTGGCTACGTGAAGATCATCCGGCATTGCAGGAAGAGTGGAATCTGGACACATTTCTGCGCTATCCCCACATCAGCATTAGCTGGGAGCAAAGCGATACCTGGGCGCTGGACGATGTGCTTCAGGAGATGGGGCGCGCGCGCAATATCGCGTTATGCCTGCCGGGATTTGAGCAGTCGCTGTTTATGGCCGCCCAGCCGGATCACGCGCTGATAGCCACAGCGCCGGTCTATTGTCAGCGTTATAACCAACTCCACCAGCTTCCGCTCGTGGCGCGTCCTATGCCATTTGATGCCGCGCAACTGGAGAAAATGCGCGTACCGTTCACCCTCCTTTGGCATAAACGTAACAGCCACAATCCGAAGATCGTCTGGCTGAAAGAAACGATCAAGTCGCTATATCGCGATATATCCTGACGATCCGCCGCTTCGCTGTTGCTAAAACGACCATTCTGGCAACAGAAATGTAAATATCGCGTAATGTATCCCGTTTCCGTTTATTTTTTAGCCCGTAAAACCTGCCTGAAAGCCGTGTAAATGTTACTCTGGTAATAATCACGGACCATTAATCACGGAGCGAAAAATGGCGACACATTTTGCCAGAGGGATTCTTACGGAGGGACACCTGGTTTCAGCTCGCCTCCCTTCCCCCTGTCACATTGAAGCAAGAAATCTACCCGCTCATCGCCGGACTCGTTTCCTGGCCTCCCGCAGTCTTCTCGCCGAACTGATGTTTATGCTTTATGGCACCAGTATGCTGCCCGAAATAGTGACTCAGGCCAAAGGTAAACCCGCTTTTCGCGATAAGAACCTGCCAGGGTTTTCGGTTTCTTATGCCGGAAATATCGTTGGTGTTGCGCTGACAACGGAAGGGGTTTGCGGCCTGGATATGGAGCTTCAGCGGGCTACACGCGGTTTCCACAATCCAAATTCAGCAGAAACCTGGCGCTTCTCCAGTAACGAAAACCTGTGGATCAATAATCAAAACGACCCCAACGAAGCACGTGCGCAGCTCATTACGCTGCGTCAGAGCGTACTCAAACTCACCGGCGATGTGTGCAATGACGATCCGCGCGAACTCCAGCTTTTACCCGGCGCAGGACGTCTGAAATGTGCCCATGTTGCGCAGGTTGAAGCCATTTGCGATGCAGAAGACGTGCTGGTGTGGTCGGTTGCGGTTACGCCAACCATTGAAAAACTCAAGGTTTGGGAGTTTGATGGTAAACAGGACTGGAAAAGTTTGCCTGATATCCAGACGCGCGCCAATGAGCCTACGGGTCGTCTGATCCGATTCTCTCAATTATGCGCAGCGAAGAGCCATACGCTTTGATTTAACCTTTATGATGAAACAGGAGTCACCATGTCTGAAACATTGAATGTTGTTACGTTACTGGGAAGTCTGCGCAAAGGTTCGTTTAATGGAATGGTTGCCCGTACGCTGCCCAAGATTGCTCCAGCGGGCATGGAAGTGAACGCGTTACCGTCGATTGGTGATATCCCGCTGTACGATGCCGACCTCCAGCAGGAAGAAGGTTTCCCGGCCAGCGTAGAAGCGCTGGCCGAGCAAATCAGGAAGGCTGACGGTGTCGTCATCGTGACGCCAGAATATAATTATTCTGTTCCTGGCGGACTGAAGAATGCTATCGACTGGCTGTCCCGCCTGCCCGATCAGCCATTATCTGGCAAGCCGGTGCTGATCCAGACCAGTTCGATGGGCGCTATTGGCGGCGCGCGCTGCCAGTACCATCTGCGTCAGATCCTGGTGTTCCTCGACGCCATGGTGATGAACAAGCCGGAATTTATGGGCGGCGTCATTCAGAACAAGGTGGACCCGCAGACGGGTGAAGTAATCGACCAAAGCACGCTGGACCATCTGACCGGTCAACTGACCGCATTTGGCGACTACATCCAGCGCGTGAAAGCATAAAAGAAAAAGCCCGGCAATTTGCCGGGCTTGTTTTTCTAAAACCAAATAAACAGCGATCAGTGCGCGTCGATAAACACAATCTTCAGCACAAACAGCAGCGCGACAACGATGACGCACGGGCTGAGATCGCGCAAACGTCCGGTACCGATTTTCATCACGCAGTAGGAAATAAAGCCCAGCGCGATACCTTCGGTAATTGAGAAGCTAAACGGCATCATCACGGCGGTAATAAACGCCGGAACCGCTTCTGTCAGGTCATCCCACTTCACGCGCGACAGGCTTGACGTCATCAGCACACCGACGTAAATCAGCGCACCGGCTGCGGCATAGCCCGGCACCATTCCCGCCAGCGGCGACAGGAAGATAACCAGCAGGAACAGCAGGCCAACCACCACCGCGGTCAGGCCGGTACGTCCGCCGACCGAAACCCCGGAAGAAGATTCAATATAGGCGGTAACGGAAGACGTCCCGATGAACGCCCCGGTCACGGACGACACGCTATCCACATACAACGCCTGCTTCATACGCGGGAACTTGCCCTTCGCATCCGCCAGACCGGCTTTATCCGTAACGCCAATCAGCGTACCGGAGGAGTCGAACAGGTTGACCAGCATGAACGAGAAAATCACGCCCGCCAGGCCAATGTTAAACGAACCGGCCAGATCGACATGCCCAATAACGGACATGACGCTCGGCGGCGCGGAGACGATACCGTTGTAATGCACATCGCCCAGCATCCAGCCCAGCAGCGTGGTCACAATGATGGAGATCAGCACCGCCGCATGAATGTTGCGTGACGCCAGAATCGCGATGATAAAGAAGCCCAGAATACCGAGCAGCACGCTGTGAGACGTCAGGTTGCCAATAGATACCAGCGTGTCTTTGTTCGCCACGATAACACCGGCGTTTTTCAGCCCCATCATACCGATGAACAGGCCAATACCGCTGGTGATGCCCACGCGCAGGCTCACCGGGATATTGGCAATCATCCAGTAACGCACGCGGAAAATCGTCAGCAGCAGCAGACCTACCGCGCCCCAGAAGATTGCGCCCATACCAATCTGCCAGGAGAGGCCCATCGCGCCGACGACCACGAAGGCAAAGAATGCGTTCAGGCCCATCGCAGGCGCAAGTGCGACCGGCAGGTTGGCAAACAGGCCCATCAGGATGCTACCAAATGCCGCAATAAGACAGGTGGTCACAAAGACGGCGCTGGTATCCATTCCAGCCACGCCAAGAATTTGCGGGTTAACAAAAACGATATACACCATCGTCAGGAAGGTCGTTAAACCGGCGATCACTTCGGTCCGTGCCGTTGTGCCATGCTCGCGCAGTTTAAACACGCGTTCCAGCATCCCCTGGCCAGAAGCCTGGGTTGTGTGTTGTTGACTCATTATCAATTTCCGAACAAGGAGGGAAAATTCGTCGCTATCCTATACCAAAATGCGACAATAGGGTTGGGTTATGAGCAACTTTTTTCATTGAATTTGCTTATACGGCAACGATTGCGTACCGCAATAATGCATTACGAAAACGTTAAACTTGTTAAAACGGAAATGACATGTCCCAGATAGAAGCCGTATTTTTTGACTGTGACGGTACCCTTGTCGACAGTGAAGTGATTTGTTCTCGCGCGTATGTCAGCATGTTCCAGGCGTTCGGCATTACGCTCGATCTTGAAGAGATTTTTAAGCGCTTCAAGGGAGTAAAGCTGTACGAAATCATCGACATTATCAACGAAGAGCACGGTGTCGAACTGGCAAAAGCCGATTTAGAACCGGTTTACCGCGCTGAGGTCGCACGTCTGTTCGATACGGAACTGGAGGTGATTGCCGGTGCCAATGCGCTGCTGGACAGCATGGCTGTGCCCATGTGCGTGGTATCTAACGGCCCGGTCAGCAAAATGCAGCATTCGCTGGGTAAGCTGGGCATGCTGCATCATTTCCCTGATTTGCTGTTCAGCGGATACGACATTCAGCGCTGGAAACCCGATCCGGATCTGATGTTCCACGCGGCGAAAGCGATGAACGTCAACGTTGAGAACTGCATTCTGGTTGATGATTCCAGCGCAGGCGCGCAGGCGGGGATTGCTGCCGGGATGGACGTATTCTACTTCTGCGCCGATCCACATAACAAACCGATCGATCATCCAAAAGTGACGACGTTTACCGATCTGACACAGTTGCCGGAATTGTGGAAGGCGCGCGGATGGGATATTACGCGTTAACTGAAATGCCGGATGGCGCCGACGCTTATCCGGCCTACAAGGCTCGTAGGGCGGGTAAGCGATAGCGCCACCCGCCACAAACATCACTCTTTCGGGTCTTTACCCGCCAGCAGCTTATCCAGTTCATCACCACCTACGTGACGGAAATCTTGTCCCTTCACGAAGTAGAAGATGTATTCGCAGATATTCTGGCAACGATCGCCGATACGCTCGATAGAACGGGCGCAAAACAGCGCGGTCAGCACGCTTGGGATAGTACGCGGGTCTTCCATCATATAGGTCATCAGCTGGCGCACGATGCCTTCATATTCCTGGTCAACTTTCTTATCTTCACGATAAATACGTACCGCTTCATCCAGATCCATGCGCGCAAACGCATCCAGCACGTCATGCAGCATCTGCACGGTGTGGCGACCCAGTGATTCCAGGCTCACCAGCAAAGGCTGGTGCTGCTGGGAGAATTTCTCCAGCGCGGTACGACAAATTTTGTCCGCCACGTCGCCAATACGCTCCAGCTCGGCGATGGTTTTAATAATCGCCATCACCAGGCGCAGGTCGCTGGCGGTAGGCTGACGCTTGGCGATGATACGCACGCAGGCTTCGTCGATCGCCACTTCCATCATATTGACGTTCTTATCGCCTTCAATGACGCGCTTCGCCAGATCGCTGTCCTGGTTATGCATGGCGGTAATCGCATCAGAAAGCTGCTGTTCGACCATACCGCCCATGGTCATCACCTGGGTACGGATGCTTTCCAGCTCTGCATTGAACTGGCCGGAAATATGTTTATTTAGGTTAAGGTTATCCACAACAAGCTCCTGAATCAGCCGTAACGACCGGTGATGTAATCTTCAGTTTGTTTCTTCGCGGGCTTGGTGAACAGATCGTCCGTGTTGCTGAACTCAATCAACTCGCCCAGGTACATGAATGCCGTGTGATCGGAACAACGCGCAGCCTGCTGCATGTTGTGTGTCACGATAACGACGGTGTAGTCTTCTTTCAGTTCCGTGATCAGCTCTTCGATACGCCCGGTAGAAATAGGGTCGAGCGCTGAACATGGCTCATCCAGCAGAAGCACTTCCGGACGAATGGCGATACCGCGCGCAATGCACAGACGCTGCTGCTGACCACCGGAGAGAGAGTACCCACTCTGGTGTAATTTATCTTTGGTTTCGTTCCATAATGCGGCTTTGGTCAATGCCCACTGCACGCGCTCGTCCATATCCGCACGAGAGAGTTTCTCAAACAGACGCACGCCAAACGCGATATTGTCGTAGATGGACATCGGGAACGGCGTTGGCTTCTGGAACACCATGCCTACTTTGGCACGCAGCAGGGCGATATCCTGCGTGTTGGTGAGAATATTGTCGCCATCCAGCAGAATTTCACCTTCCGCACGCTGCTCCGGGTACAGTTCAAACATTTTGTTGAAGGTACGCAGCAGCGTCGATTTACCACAGCCTGACGGTCCAATAAACGCCGTTACCTGATTTTTAGCAATATCCAGGTTGATGTTCTTCAGGGCATGGAATTTGCCATAGTAGAAGTTCAAATCACGAACCTGAATCTTACCCGGAGCAGTATCAACCATACTCATCTCAATCTATTCCTTATCATGCCTGATGGCGCGCAGCTTATCAGGCCTACAAATATGTTCGACCGTAGGCCGGATAAGGCGTTTACGCCGCCATCCGGCAACTCGTCTTAACCGTGTTTCTTCTTCGCGAAAATAACGCGCGCCAGAATGTTCAGCAGCAATACGCACAGAGTAATAATCAGCACCCCGGCCCAGGCCAGTTGCTGCCACTCAGCAAACGGACTCATCGCAAACTTAAAGATAGTGACCGGCAGGTTGGCGATAGGCTGCATCATGTCGGTGCTCCAGAACTGGTTGGAGAGCGACGTAAACAGCAGTGGAGCCGTTTCACCTGCGATACGCGCAATAGCCAGCAGAACGCCTGTAATGATGCCCGAGACAGACGCCTTCAGGGTGATCGCAGAAATCATCTTCCACTTCGGCGTACCCAGCGCATAGGCGGCTTCACGCAGGCTATCCGGCACCAGCTTGAGCATGTTCTCCGTGGTACGAATAACAATGGGCACCTGCAGCAGCGCCAGCGCGATAACGCCCGCCCAGCCGGAGAAGTGCTCCATTTTTGCTACCACGATGGTGTAAACGAACAGGCCAACTACGATTGATGGCGCAGACAACAGAATGTCGTTGATAAAGCGGATGACCTCAGCCAGCCAGGACTTCCGTCCGTACTCCGCCAGGTAGATGCCCGCCATAATACCCAGCGGGGTACCAAACACGGTCGCCCACAGGATCAACAGTCCGCTACCGGCCAGGGCGTTCGCCAGGCCCCCACCAGCCGTATTCGGCGGCGGCGTCATTTCGGTGAACAGCGCCAGAGACATACCGTCAATACCACGGGTAATCGTGGACATCAGGATCCAGATAAGCCAGAACAGACCGAACGCCATCGTCGCCATGGAGAGCGTCAGGGCGATGCGGTTCTTCAGGCGGCGACGCGCCTGCATTTTACGGCGGGATTGTGCAAGCGCAGCGGTGTTTTGCATTTCAAGCGTAGCCATTAGCGTGCCCCCTCGTTCTTCGCAAGGCGCATGATCATGAACTTAGACGCTGCCAGTACGATGAAGGTGATCACAAACAGAATCAGACCCAGTTCCATCAAGGCGGCAACGTGCAGCCCCGATTCCGCTTCGGCAAATTCATTCGCCAGCGCAGAGGTAATACTGTTGCCCGGCATGTACAGCGAGGCGCTGTCGAGTTGGTAGGTGTTACCGATGATAAAGGTCACCGCCATAGTTTCACCCAGCGCGCGGCCCAGCCCCAACATCACGCCGCCGATCACGCCGTTTTTGGTGAACGGCAGGACGATGCGCCAGATAACTTCCCAGGTGGTACAACCGATGCCGTAGGCTGACTCTTTCATCAGCACTGGCGTTTGCTCAAACACATCGCGCATAACCGCCGCAATGTACGGGATGATCATGATGGCGAGGATCACGCCAGCCGCCAGAATACCGATACCAAACGCCGGACCGGCAAACAGCGCGCCAACAAACGGAATGTTGGAAAGGATGTTACCGACCGGCTCCTGGAACCAGGTCGCAAACAGCGGGGCAAAGATAAACAGGCCCCACATGCCATATACGATACTCGGAATTGCCGCCAGCAGCTCAATAGCGATACCCAGCGGGCGACGCAGCCAGCCGGGTGCAAGTTCAGTCAGGAACAAGGCAATGCCGAAACTCACCGGAACGGCAATCAGCAGTGCGATAAGCGAGGTGACCAGCGTACCGTAAATCGGTACTAACGCACCGTAGATATCGTTTGGCGCATCCCATTCTTTAGTCCACAGAAAGGAGAAACCAAATTTCTGAATGCTTGGCCAGGAGGAGATAACCAGAGAGACAATAATGCCACCCAACATCAATAGCACAATCAGCGCAGCCAGTTTTACCAGCGCGCTGAATATCATGTCACCCTTTTTACCCGGTGGGTTAAAAGCAGGCTTGGTTGCAGCCATAAATCACTCTTTAAGTTAAACGCGTTTACGAAGTTGCCCTGCCAGATGGCGCTACGCTTATCCGGCCTACGAATCAGGCCTACAGGATGAACCGTAGGGCGGGTAAGCGTAGCGCCACCCGCCATCTTCGTCAAAAATATCCTGTTAGTACAGCGCTTTACCGCTGCTATCTTTCACGTTGGTTTTCCATGCAGCACGAATCTGCTCAACCACGCTGTCCGGCAGGCTGGCATAATCCAGGTCATTAGCCTGTTTGCCGCCATTTTTGTACGCCCAGTCGAAGAACTTCAGGACTTCAGCGCCCTGCTCCGGTTTCTTCTGCTCTTTATGTACCAGGATAAAGGTTGTGGAGGTGATTGGCCACGCATCGTCACCTTTCTGGTTGGTCAAATCCTGCGCGAAGGTTTTGCTCCAGTCCGCGCCTTTCGCGGCGTTGGCAAAGTTATCTTCGGTCGGGCTGACCGGTTTGCCATCAGCCGAGATCAGCCTGGTATACGCCAGATTGTTCTGCTTAGCGTAAGCGTACTCAACGTAGCCGATAGAGCCCGGCAGACGCTGTACGAATGCGGCGATACCGTCGTTACCTTTACCGCCCAGGCCGGTCGGCCAGTTAACGGTAGAACCGGAACCAATTTTAGATTTCCACTCTTCGTTCACTTTTGCCAGGTAGCTGGTGAAGACGAAGGATGTACCGGAACCGTCAGCGCGACGCACAACGGCGATATTCTGCGAAGGCAGCTTCAGACCCGGGTTCAGTTTAGTGATGGCTTCATCATCCCACTTCTTAATTTTGCCGAGATAGATGTCGCCCAGCGTTTTACCGTCAAGCACCAGCTCGCCGGATTTCAGGCCAGGGATATTCACCGCCAGCACCACACCGCCGATCACGGTCGGGAACTGGAACAGGCCTTCTTGATTGAGTTTTTCGTCAGACAGCGGCGCATCTGAGGCACCGAAATCAACGGTATTCGCAGTGATTTGTTTTACACCACCGGAGGAGCCGATACCCTGGTAGTTTACTTTGCTACCGGTCTCTTTCTGATAGGTATCTGCCCATTTGGCATACACTGGCGCAGGAAAAGTTGCACCTGCACCTGTCAGGCTCGCTGCGGCAAAGGCAGAGAACGCGCTCATGGATAAGGTCGCGGCGACAACAGTTGCGACAGTGGTACGCATAACTTTCATAATGTCTCCTGCACGGTTTTCGTAAATCGTTGTTTGAGTTGCTACTGTGAGCAAAATAGGACAAACAGGTGACAGTTAAATGTACGAAATATGACAGTTTTATGACAATAAGAAATAACGCATCAGGAACAATTAAAAATTGTATAAAAACATAAAGTTAGGAAATAATGTGACAATCATATTTCGGCAAAATTTTCTTTTTATGACACTGAAAACAGTAGCTGAAGATGACGGTTTGTCACATAAAACAGGCGGGATAATTGATTAAAAACAGAACAAGTCTAAAAAAATGCCCCGCTTTGAGCAGGGCATTTTCAGTTCAGTAGGGTACGGCTTATTCCACGGTAACCGACTTCGCGAGGTTACGCGGCTGGTCCACGTCGGTGCCTTTAATCAGCGCCACGTGATACGCCAGCAGTTGCAGCGGAACGGTGTAGAAGATCGGTGCAATCACCTCTTCTACATGCGGCATCTCGATGATGTGCATGTTTTCACTGCTGGTAAAGCCAGCATCCTGATCGGCAAAGACGTACAGCTGACCGCCGCGGGCACGAACTTCTTCAATGTTAGATTTCAGTTTTTCCAACAGTTCGTTGTTCGGTGCGACCACGATAACCGGCATATCGGCATCGATCAGCGCCAGCGGGCCGTGCTTCAGTTCACCTGCCGCATAAGCTTCTGCGTGAATATACGAGATCTCTTTCAGCTTCAGCGCGCCTTCCAGCGCAATCGGGTACTGATCGCCACGACCAAGGAACAGCGCATGGTGTTTGTCAGAGAAACCTTCCGCCAGCGCAGCAATGCGTTTGTCCTGGGACAGCATCTGCTCAATACGGCTCGGCAACGCCTGCAGACCGTGAACAATCTCTTGCTCAATAGACGCATCCAGACCTTTCAGACGAGACAGCTTAGCCACCAGCATCAGCAGAACGGTCAGCTGGGTGGTAAATGCTTTCGTGGAGGCCACGCCGATTTCGGTTCCGGCATTGGTCATCATAGCCAGATCGGATTCACGCACCAGAGAGGACCCTGGTACGTTACAGATGGCCAGCGAGCCAAGATAACCCAGCTCTTTAGATAAACGCAGACCCGCCAGGGTATCCGCCGTTTCACCGGACTGGGAAAGGGTGATCATCAGGCTGTTACGACGCACGGCAGATTTGCGATAGCGGAATTCAGAGGCGATTTCGACATCACAAGGAATACCGGCCAGCGACTCGAACCAGTAGCGGGATACCATACCGGAGTTGTACGACGTACCACAGGCGATAATCTGGATATGCTCAACCTGAGACAGCAGCTCGTTAGCGCGCGACCCCAGCTCGCTTAAATCCACTTCACCGTGGCTAATGCGCCCGGTCAGCGTATTTTTAATCGCGTTCGGCTGCTCGTAGATCTCTTTCTGCATGTAGTGGCGATAAATACCTTTTTCGCCGGCGTCATATTGCAGGTTAGATTCGATATCCTGACGTTTCACTTCCGCGCCAGATTTGTCGAAGATAGAGACCGAACGACGGGTCACTTCCGCGATGTCACCCTCTTCCAGGAAGATAAAGCGACGGGTTACCGGCAGCAGCGCCAGCTGATCGGAAGCGATAAAGTTTTCCCCCATACCCAGACCAATCACCAGCGGGCTACCTGAACGGGCCGCCAGCAGCGTTTCCGGGCTACGGGTATCCATGATCACCGTACCGTAGGCGCCGCGCAGTTGCGGAATAGCACGCAGTACGGCTTCACGCAGCGTACCACCCTGCTCCAGCTCCCAGTGCACCAGGTGAGCAATCACTTCGGTGTCGGTTTCAGAAACAAAGGTGTAACCACGCGTTTTCAGCAGTTCACGCAGCGGTTCATGGTTTTCAATGATGCCGTTATGCACCACGACAATGTGTTCAGAAACATGGGGATGCGCGTTCGCTTCTGAAGGTTCGCCGTGTGTCGCCCAACGGGTATGAGCGATACCGGTACCACCATGCAGCGGATGTTCTTCCGCAGCGGCAGTCAGCATCTGCACTTTACCCAGACGACGCAGACGGGTCATGTTGCCTTCAGCATCGACAACGGCCAGACCAGCAGAGTCATAACCACGATATTCCAGACGACGTAAACCTTCGAGAAGGATTTCAGCTACATCACGCTGCGCGATAGCGCCAACAATTCCACACATATTTTTTGATTCCGAATTTAGGCATTTGCCTGTCGTTGTCGCTGACCTGTATTTGCCCTTTCCGGGCGCCCCGAGCCTTGTAGAGAGTGGGGTTATTTTTATGGTACTGCTTGTTGAGCGGAGGATTATGTTATCCCCTCATCTCTTGTCTGCCTGATGGCGCTCACGCTTATCAGGCCTACAGAACGTCACCGCACGTAGGCCGCCATCCGGCAAAAATAAAATTACTTCTTCTTCACCGGGCGCTGCCAGCCCTGTTTATGGACCTGAGGCACACGGCTTAATACCAGTTCGTTATCAGCAACATCGCGCGTTACGGTCGTCCCCGCCGCGATAGTGGCACCGTTACCCACGGTGACAGGCGCCACCAGCTGAGTATCGGAACCGACAAACACATCATCGCCAATAATGGTTTTAAATTTATTCGCACCGTCGTAGTTGCAGGTAATGGTCCCCGCGCCAATGTTTACGTTATCGCCAATTTCCGCATCGCCCAGGTAAGTCAAATGACCGGCTTTGGAGCCTTTCCCCAGACGCGCTTTTTTCATTTCGACGAAGTTGCCCACATGTGCGCCTTCCTGCAGCTCAGCCCCCGGCCGCAGACGCGCGAAAGGCCCGATAGTACAGGCCGCTTCCAGATGGGCATCTTCCACCACGCTGTACGGGCTTAGCTCACAACCATCACCAATCACGCTGTTTTTGATGATGCAGCCAGCGCCAATCTTGACGCGATCCCCAACGGTGACGTTACCTTCAATGATAACGTTAGTATCAATTTCAACATCGCGCCCGTGAATAAGCGTACCGCGAAGATCAAAACGTGCAGGATCGCGCAGCATCACGCCCGCCAGCAGCAGTTTTTCTGCCTGCTCGGACTGATAAACACGCTCCAGACGAGAGAGTTGAAGACGGTTGTTCACCCCTTCCGTTTCACTAATTCGTGCCGGATGTACCGCAGCAATTTCGCGCCCTTCCTGATATGCCATCGCAATGATATCGGTGATGTAGTATTCACCCTGCACATTGTTATTGGTCAGTTTGGACAGCCAACGCTTCAGGTCTGCGCCGTTGGCAATCAGAATACCGGTGTTGATTTCCTGGATCTGGCGCTGCTCATCGGTGGCATCTTTATGTTCAACAATACCTGTGACGTTACCGTTCTCACGCGTAATGCGCCCATAGCCGGATGGGTCGTCCAGTTTGACCGTTAACAGGCCGATGCCGCCCTGCGGTTTGGCTTCACGCAGACGGCGTAAGGTATCGGTAGAGATCAGCGGCACATCGCCATAGAGCATTAAAATGTCTTCATCATCACTAAAGAATGGCGCAGCCTGCTGCATTGCATGACCGGTACCTAACTGCTCGGCCTGCAAAACCCAGTTCAGGTTGCCATCTTTCAACGTCTGCTTGAGCAAATCACCACCGTGTCCGTAGACCAGATGTACGTGAGTGGCGCCTAATTCATTAGCAGCATCAATGACATGCTGCACCATCGGTTTTCCTGCGAGGGTATGCAGCACTTTAGGGAGATCGGAATACATACGCGTGCCTTTGCCTGCGGCAAGGATCACGACGCTCATAGCATTATTCAACATACACGTCCTGACTGTAATTTGAGAACGAATTTATACCGTTTCACATTGAAAATACTACATTTTTTTCAGCGTAAAATGGAGCGAAGATAAAACGTTCAATAAGGGTAATCCCCCATCTGATAACTGTCTATTTTCGTCTATATCTACGTATTTTGTCTCCCCAAAACCAGCAGTCTGCTCTTATTAAAGCCTTAGGTGGATGTTTTTGCTATTTTTTTGCCGCATGAATAAAGAGTTAGATCAGCGAATGTAGGATTTTATATATGTGATTCAGTGAGAGTGAGAAGCAGAAAAGGCAAACACGGCAATAACGGTGTGAGAAAAAAGAGCAGGGGGGAATTTAACAAATGGCGCTAGCTGATAAACCGCATTACGCATCGCGCCACAGAGCAGGCAGGGAAAGATTAAAAGCTCATATTGCTGAACAGGGCGATGATTTTGTTGATCAATTTCATATTGGTATCTCTTTTTTATCTGAATTCATTATGTGATATTCATCACAAAAAAGAGTCTACGCCTCATTTTTTAACCAATCAATATTTTTATGTTCTAAATCACAAAAAAATAAAACTGCTTTTTATTTTCATTCTCCCTGAAACAACATCATAAAAAAAGCCAGCCTGGAAACCAGACTGGCCTTGTGTTTTTCAAGCCGGTGTTACATCGCTTTTTTGGTCAACTCGATAACGCGCAGTTTCGCGATCGCTTTGGCCAGTTCCGCAGATGCCTGAGCGTAATCCACGTCACCATGAGAGCTCTTGATATGCTCTTCAGCCTTACGCTTCGCTTCCAGGGCTCTCGCTTCATCGAGATCCTGTCCGCGAATCGCGGTATCAGCCAGGACGGTCACGCTGCCAGGCTGCACTTCGAGAATGCCGCCGGACAGATAGATAAACTCTTCATGACCGAACTGTTTAACGATGCGGATCATACCAGGCTTAATGGCGGTGAGCAGCGGGGCGTGACCCGGGAAAATACCCAGTTCACCTTCACTACCCGTTACCTGGATTTTTTCGACCAGACCAGAGAACATTTGTTGCTCTGCGCTGACGACGTCCAGGTGGTAAGTCATTGCCATATCACCCTCCGATTAAGGCGTTAAAGTTTTTTGGCTTTTTCCACAGCTTCTTCGATGGAACCAACCATGTAGAACGCCTGCTCTGGCAGGTGGTCATATTCGCCTTCCATGATGCCTTTAAAGCCACGGATGGTGTCTTTCAGGGAAACGTATTTACCCGGAGAACCGGTGAATACTTCCGCCACGAAGAACGGCTGGGACAGGAAACGCTGGATCTTACGCGCACGTGCTACCACCAGTTTATCTTCTTCAGACAGTTCATCCATACCCAGGATGGCGATGATGTCTTTCAGTTCCTGATAACGCTGCAGCAGGGACTGTACGCCACGCGCGGTGTCGTAGTGTTCCTGACCAACAACCAGCGGATCCAGCTGACGGCTGGTGGAATCCAGCGGGTCAACGGCCGGGTAGATACCCAGGGATGCGATCTGACGGCTCAGTACCACGGTTGCATCTAAGTGCGCAAAGGTGGTTGCTGGAGATGGGTCAGTCAAGTCATCCGCAGGTACGTATACCGCCTGAACGGAGGTGATAGAACCGGTTTTGGTAGAGGTGATACGTTCCTGCAGAACACCCATCTCTTCCGCCAGGGTCGGCTGGTAGCCTACCGCTGATGGCATACGCCCCAGCAGCGCGGATACTTCTGTACCGGCCAGGGTGTAACGGTAGATGTTATCAACGAACAGCAGAACGTCACGACCTTCGTCACGGAACTTCTCAGCCATGGTCAGACCGGTCAGAGCAACGCGCAGACGGTTTCCCGGCGGCTCGTTCATCTGGCCATATACCAGGGATACTTTGTCCAGAACGTTGGAGTCGGTCATTTCGTGGTAGAAGTCGTTACCCTCACGAGTACGTTCACCAACGCCCGCAAACACGGAGTAACCGGAGTGCTCGATCGCGATGTTACGGATCAGCTCCATCATGTTTACGGTCTTACCTACACCCGCACCACCGAACAGACCAACTTTACCGCCCTTCGCAAACGGACACATCAGGTCGATAACTTTGATACCGGTTTCCAGCAGTTCCTGAGAGCTGGACAGCTCTTCATAGGTAGGTGCTGCGCGGTGGATAGCCCAACGCTCTTCTTCACCGATATCGCCTTTCATGTCGATCGGATGACCCAGGACGTTCATGATACGACCCAGAGTTGCTTTACCTACCGGGACTTCGATCGGGTGCTCAAGGTCTTTAACTTCCAGACCACGACGCAGACCGTCGGAAGAACCCATGGCGATGGTACGTACGATACCGCCGCCGAGCTGCTGCTGAACTTCCAGCACCAGGCTCTCTTTACCATTCATAACCTCAAGAGCATCGTACACGCGCGGTACGGCATCCTGAGGGAATTCGACGTCAACCACGGCGCCGATTACCTGGACAATTTTTCCAGTAGCCATCTTGAATCCTCTACGAATTAACCTGGTTATACCGCGGATGCACCACCGACAATCTCGGTGAGTTCCTGAGTAATGCTGGCCTGACGAGCTTTGTTGTATACCAACTGCAGCTCTTTAATCAGGCTGCCGCCATTGTCGGTCGCGGCTTTCATCGCCACCATACGTGCGGCCTGCTCGCTGGCCAGGTTTTCTACCACGCCCTGATAAACCTGAGACTCGACATAGCGACGCAGCAGGGTATCCAGCAGCGCTTTCGGGTCTGGCTCATACAGGTAATCCCAGGATTTACGCTTCAATTCATCATCATCTGATGCCGGCAAAGGCAGCAGCTGGGTGATGGTTGGCGTCTGAGACATGGTGTTAATAAATTTGTTGCTGACAACGTACAGTTTGTCCAGACGACCTTCGTCGTAGGCCTGCAGCATCACTTTAACCGGACCGATCAGTTCGGACAGGGAAGGGTTATCCCCCATACCGGTTACCTGAGCAATCACGTTACCACCAACGGAATTAAAGAAAGACACGCCCTTAGAGCCGATCATTGCGATATCGCACTGAACGCCTTTATCGGACCATGTTTTCATATCCGCCAGCAGCTTTTTGAACAGGTTAATGTTCAAGCCGCCGCACAGACCACGGTCGGTCGACACCACCAGGTAGCCCACGCGCTTAACGTCGCGTTCTTCCAGGTAAGGGTGCTTATATTCCAGATTACCGTTCGCAAGGTGACCAATCACTTTGCGCATGGTCTCTGCATAAGGACGGCTGGCCGCCATGCGATCCTGCGATTTACGCATTTTGGAAGCGGCGACCATCTCCATCGCTTTAGTGATCTTCTGCGTGTTCTGGACGCTTGCGATCTTACTACGTATCTCTTTTGCGCCGGCCATGAGCTTCTCCTCAATGCCTTGCGGTCCGCCCTAGGACAGACCGCCAGACGTTACCAGGACTGGGTTGCCTTGAAGGAATCGAGGATAGCTTTCAGCTTGCCTTCGATTTCATCGTTATAGCCACCGGACTGGTTGATCTCTTGCATCAGCGGAGCGTGGTCACGGTCGACGTAAGCCAGCAGAGCGGCTTCGAAGCTACCGATTTTCGCCAGTTCCACATCTTCGAGGTAACCGCGTTCAGCCGCAAACAGCACCACACCCTGCTGTGCAACAGACATTGGCGCATACTGTTTCTGCTTCAGCAGTTCAGTTACTTTCTGACCGTGGCTCAGCTGCTTACGCGTAGCTTCATCCAGGTCGGAAGCGAACTGAGAAAACGCTGCCAGTTCACGATACTGCGCCAGCGCGGTACGAATACCACCGGACAGTTTCTTGATGATCTTGGTCTGCGCTGCGCCACCTACACGAGATACGGAGATACCCGGGTTAACTGCCGGACGAATACCGGAGTTGAACAGGTTGGTTTCCAGGAAGATCTGACCATCGGTAATAGAAATTACGTTGGTCGGAACGAACGCAGAAACGTCACCCGCCTGGGTTTCGATAATCGGCAGAGCGGTCAGTGAACCAGTTTTACCCTTCACTTCACCTTTGGTGAAGTTCTCGACGTATTCCGCGTTAACGCGGGATGCGCGTTCCAGAAGACGAGAGTGGAGGTAGAATACGTCGCCCGGGAATGCTTCACGTCCTGGCGGACGACGGAGCAGCAGGGAAACCTGACGGTAAGCAACAGCCTGTTTAGACAGGTCATCGTATACGATCAGTGCATCTTCACCGCGGTCACGGAAGTATTCGCCCATTGCACAACCGGCATATGGCGCCAGGTATTGCAGTGCAGCAGATTCAGAAGCTGTTGCAACCACAACGATGGTGTTAGACAGCGCACCGTGCTCTTCCAGTTTGCGAACAACGTTAGAAATGGTGGACGCTTTCTGGCCGATAGCCACGTACACACATTTGATGCCGGAGTCGCGCTGGTTGATGATGGCGTCAATTGCCATCGCGGTTTTACCTGTCTGACGGTCACCGATGATCAGCTCACGCTGGCCACGTCCGATTGGGATCATGGCATCAACAGATTTATAACCGATCTGCACTGGCTGGTCGACGGACTGACGTTCGATTACGCCTGGTGCGATAACTTCGATTGGCGAGAAACCATCGTTATCAACCGGACCTTTACCGTCAATCGGGGAACCCAGAGTGTTCACCACACGACCCAGCAGGCCACGGCCAACCGGAACTTCCAGAATACGACCCGTACACTTAACCTTCATGCCTTCGGCGAGGTCAGCGTATGGACCCATCACAACAGCACCTACGGAGTCGCGCTCCAGGTTCAGTGCGATAGCGTAACGGTTACCCGGCAGGGAAATCATCTCACCCTGCATACAATCGGCCAGGCCGTGAATGCGGATAACACCGTCACTTACAGAAACAATAGTACCTTCGTTGTGAGCTTCGCTCACAACATTGAACTGAGCAATGCGCTGCTTGATCAGTTCGCTGATTTCGGTGGAATTCAGTTGCATGCTCCAGTCCCCTTAAGACTGCAAGACGTCTGCAAGGCGCTCAAGACGGCCGCGTACGCTGCCATCAATGACCATATCACCCGCTCGGATGATTACGCCTGCCATTACAGACTTATCGATTTTGCAATTCAGCTTAACTTTGCGTGACAGACGTTTTTCCATCGCTGCACTAATCTTCGTAAGCTGTTCATCACTCAGTGCATTGGCAGAAGTGACTTCTACCTCAGAGATAGCCTCACTGGCTGCACGCAGATGAATAAACTGCTCAAGAACATCCGGGAGCGCATTCAGACGGTTATTTTCAGCCATTACCCTAATCAGGTTTTGGCCGCTTTCGTCCAGCTGCTCACCGCACACGGCGATAAACGACTCAGCGAGCGTTTCTGGCGCCAACGCGCCAGAGAGAAGCTCTGCCATTTGTTCGTTTTTCGTCACCTCAGCGGCGAAAGTCAGCATATCCTGCCAACGGTCAACGCTTTGGTGCTCAACGGCAAAGTCAAAAGCTGCTTTGGCGTAGGGGCGAGCTACCGTAATAAATTCAGACATCAGCCCCTCCCTCCTTACAGTTCAGCGACAAGTTTGTCCACGATGTCGCTATTAGCAGCTTCATCCACGGAACGTTCGATGATCTTCTCGGCGCCAGCAACAGCCAGGATAGCAACTTGCTTACGCAGCTCCTCGCGAGCACGTTTACGCTCGGCTTCAATTTCCGCCTGCGCCTGTGCCACGATTTTAGTACGTTCCTGCTCTGCTTCAGTTTTAGCTTCGTCCAGGATCTGAGCACGGCGTTTGTTCGCCTGCTCGATGATTACCTGAGCTTCCGCCTTCGCTTTTTTCAGCTGGTCGGTCGCGCTGGCCTTTGCAAGGTCAAGATCCTTATGTGCTCGTTCTGCAGAAGCAAGGCCGTCAGCAATTTCTTTTTGACGTTTTTCGATGGCAGCCATTAACGGCGGCCATACGTACTTCATGCAGAACAGAACGAACAGGACAAACGCGATGGCCTGGCCGAGGATTGTTGCGTTAAGATTCACAGCACAATGCCTCTATCTAGTTAACGTTCTGATATTGCTCTTAATTCAAGCAACGCTTACTACGCGACAGCAAACATCACGTACAGACCCAGACCTACAGCGATCATTGGGATTGCATCCACCAGACCCATAACGATAAAGAACTGAGTACGCAGCAGAGGAATCAGATCCGGTTGACGCGCTGCGCCTTCCAGGAATTTACCCCCGAGGATGCCGATACCGATCGCAGCACCGATTGCCGCCAGACCCATCATCACAGCGGCAGCAATGTACAGCAGATCCATATTCAGGTTTTCCATGACAGTCTCCAGTTTGTTTCAGTTAAAACGTAGTAGTGTTGGTAAATTAATGCTCTTCAGATGCCATCGACAGATAGACAATCGTCAGAACCATAAATATGAAGGCTTGCAGCGTGATAATCAGTATGTGGAAAATGGCCCACGGCACATTCAGAATCCACTGTGACCACCACGGCAACAGACCAGCAATCAGAATGAAAATCAGCTCACCAGCGTACATGTTACCGAACAGTCGCAGACCAAGAGAGATTGGTTTGGACAGCAGGCTTACCCCTTCAAGGATTAAGTTGATAGGGATGAACGCCCAGTGATTGAACGGCTGCAGCGTCAACTCTTTCGCGAAGCCACCGATGCCTTTCATTTTGATGCTGTAGAACAGAATGAGGATAAATACGCCCAGCGCCATCGACAGGGTGATGTTCACGTCAGCGGACGGAACCACACGCAGAGCCGGCAGGCCAAAGATATGCTCACCGATGTACGGCAGCAGGTCGATAGGCAGTAAATCCATAAAGTTCATCAGGAATACCCAGACGAAAATCGTCAAGGCCAGCGGTGCAATCAGCTTGCTTTTGCCATGGTACATGTCTTTCACGCTACCATGCACAAAGCCGATTACCAGCTCAATCGCGGTCTGAAATTTGCCTGGTACGCCGCTGGTCGCCTTTTTGGCAACGCTACGGAACATTAACAGGAACAACAGACCCAGAACCACCGAGAAGAAAATGGAGTCAATATTGAGCGTCCAGAAGGTGGCTGGGGGGTTGTGCGGATCCACCAGCGAGAATGTACGTAGGTCCAACTGAAGGTTATTCAGATGGTGTCCTATGTAATCCTGCGGCGTCATATTTTCTGAAGCCATGATGCCTTTACCCTTTGTTGTTAATTACAGCCGGCGCCAGTATCTGAACCACCAGCACCAAAACCCACGTAACGATCAGCGGCATGAAAACCGCTTTCAAAACAGCCAACGCCACCACCAGCAACACCAACATCGCTAACACCTTGAAGGCTTCGCCGAAAGCGAACGTCCAGGCTACCCGACCTTTCGCTGGTGTATGCGCCTGGTGACGCCAGGCAAATATCATAAACAACACGTTAGGCAGTAACACTGCCAATCCACCGCACACGGCGGAGATGCCCCAGAAAGGGTCTTTGAGGCTAAACAGCAATCCACTTGCTATTACCGCCAGAAGCTGTGTGAGCAAAAGCTTACGAGCAACGTTTCGACTCAAGAGCGACATAGACATCACGTTTTTACTCCTGCTCCCTTCGAGGTATGCCGCGTGTCGTATAAAACGTTCTTTATGGCTTAGAGTCAAGCATCAAAAAGCGGACAAATTATACGGTGCGCCTTCGTGATTTCAAACAATAAGTAGCTAAAAAGTGAATAAATGTTTAAATATTTTTCGTTGTCCCACATTTATTACTTTTTGGCAAACAGTGAACGATCATGCAAAACTGCAAATGCCGCGAAAACACTGGCGTTAAAGCGTGCACCAGATCACATATTGAACATATTCCCCTTCGCATAATTTATTTACGTGGCAAATGGTGCCATTTCATCTTTTTGATATTTAAGCGTAAAAAGCGCCACTATTTCAAAAACAACGCCTAACAACAAAAGAACCACTGATTGACATTTATAATAAAAAATTAACACAAGCGGTGGTTCTCAGGTTCTATTTTTAGCAGACTGATATTTTCACAGTTGACTTGTTTCGCTTTTAACAAAAAACGGTACGTTATAGTTATGATGCAAAACCGTAAGGTAGAGGTGAAATGCAAGAGCATTTCACCTCACGACTCCCTATAACTTTTAACACCGGGACAGCCGTTTTTTCTCTATTTTTTTTGATAAAAATTAAATTTTGTTTGGCTTAATAACCACCAAATGACGTTCGCCATCCAGTTGCGGAACGCGTAATTTTTCGACTGACTCGACGCTGAATTCTGCAGGCAACGAGGCAATTTCATCCGCAGGCAACTGCCCTTTTAGCGCATAAAAGCGTCCGTTCTGGCCCGGCAGGTGATGGCACCAGCTCACCATATCATTGAGTGACGCGAAAGCACGGCTAATCACCCCATCAAATGGCGGCTCTGAAGGAAATTCTTCCACCCGGCTTTGTACCGGCGTGATGTTAGTAAGACCAAGCTCGTGCTGCACCTGGCGCAAGAAACGGACGCGTTTTCCCAGGCTATCCAACAGCGTGAAATGCGCTTCAGGACGCACGATAGAGAGAGGAATGCCAGGCAGACCAGGTCCGGTGCCCACATCGATAAAGCGCTCGCCCTTCAGATACGGCGCAACGACAATGCTGTCCAGAATATGGCGCACCAGCATTTCGTTGGGATCCCGCACCGACGTCAGGTTGTATGCTTTATTCCATTTGTGCAGCATATCGACATACGCAATCAGCTGAGTTTTCTGGTGATCGGTAAGAGAAATACCGGCATCAGCCAGCAGACGAGAGAGTTTATTGAGCACGGTAAATACCTGTTGAGATGCTTACTGGCGGGTGGCGCTTCGCTTACCCGCCCTACGGGGTACTGTAGGCCCGGTAAGCGCAGCGCCACCGGGCGATGTTCAAACGTTAAGCGCTGCGGCGCAGCATACCTTGTTTTTTCAGCCATACCAGCAGAATGGAGATGGCCGCAGGCGTAACGCCGGAAATACGCGATGCCTGGCCGATCGATACCGGTTTGTGATCGTTCAGTTTGGCAATAACTTCATTCGACAGGCCGGAGACCTGACGATAATCCAGCGTTGCAGGTAACAGGGTGTTCTCATTACGCTGTTGTCTTTCGATTTCTTCCTGCTGACGGGCGATATACCCTTCGTATTTGACCTGAATCTCAACCTGTTCCGCGGCCTGAGCATCGTCAAGCGCAGGGGCGAACGCGGACAGAGAGGTTAACTGCGCATAGGTCATATCCGGACGACGCAGGAGATCTTCACCGCTGGCCTCACGAGATAAAGGCGTAGCCAGGTGAGCGTTTACTTCCGCTGCAGATTCCGCTAACGGGTTTACCCACGTTGATTTAAGACGCTGGCGCTCTTGTTCGATGCGTTCCAGCTTCTCGTTGAAGCGAGCCCAGCGCTCATCGTCCACCAGACCCAGTTCACGGCCAATTTCGGTCAGACGCAGGTCGGCGTTATCTTCGCGCAGCATCAAACGGTATTCTGCACGTGAGGTAAACATACGGTACGGTTCTTTGGTTCCCAGCGTGCACAGATCGTCGACCAGCACGCCAAGGTAAGCCTGATCGCGACGCGGCGCCCAGCCGTCTTTCTCCGCAGACAAACGCGCGGCGTTCAGACCAGCCAGCATCCCTTGCGCAGCGGCTTCTTCGTAACCGGTCGTACCGTTAATCTGGCCCGCAAAGAACAGACCCTGGATGAATTTGCTTTCCAGAGTAGGCTTCAGGTCGCGCGGATCGAAGAAATCATACTCAATCGCATAGCCAGGACGGACGATTCTGGCATTTTCCATCCCCTGCATGGAGCGGACAATTTGCATCTGCACATCAAACGGCAGGCTGGTGGAGATGCCATTCGGGTAGATTTCGTTGGAGGTTAGGCCTTCCGGTTCAAGGAAGATCTGATGCTGGTTACGATCGGCAAAGCGCATCACTTTGTCTTCGATCGACGGGCAGTAGCGCGGGCCGATACCTTCGATCACGCCAGCGTACATCGGGCTACGGTCGAGGTTATTGCGGATAACGTCATGGGTTTTCTCATTGGTATGCGTGATGTAACACGGCATCTGGCGCGGGTGTTGAGCAACATCGCCCAGGAACGAGAAGACCGGCATTGGGTTGTCGCTGTTTTGCTGACTCAGTACGCTGAAATCAATCGTGCGCGCGTCAATACGCGGCGGCGTACCGGTTTTCAGGCGGCTGACGCGCAGCGGCAGTTCACGCAGACGGCGTGACAATGGGATTGACGGCGGATCGCCAGCACGGCCACCGCTGTAATTGTCTAAACCAATATGAATTTTGCCGTCGAGGAAAGTCCCCACGGTTAATACGACCGCTTTGGCACGGAACTTCAGTCCCATTTGAGTTACCGCACCCACAACACGATCGTTTTCCACAATCAGATCTTCAACCGCCTGCTGGAAGATCATCAGATTGGGTTGATTCTCGAGTGCGGTGCGTACCGCCTGGCGATAGAGCACACGATCGGCCTGTGCACGGGTAGCGCGAACGGCCGGCCCTTTGCTTGCGTTTAGTATCCTAAACTGGATACCCGCGTGGTCGATCGCTTTTGCCATCAACCCACCGAGCGCATCCACTTCTTTTACCAGGTGTCCCTTCCCAATACCGCCAATCGCCGGGTTGCAGCTCATCTGCCCCAGAGTGTCGATATTGTGTGTCAAAAGTAGAGTCTGTTGACCCATTCGCGCCGCGGCCATTGCGGCCTCGGTGCCTGCATGACCCCCGCCAATGATGATGACGTCAAAAGGATCCTGATAAAACATGGTAATTGCCTCGCATAACGCGGTGTGAAAATGGATTGAAGCCCGGGCCGTGGATTCTACTCAACTTTAGTCGATGGAGAAAGACTTGGGATCCTGGGTATTAAAAAGAAGATCTTTTTATTTAGAGATCTGTTTTATTGTGATCTCTTATTAGGATCGACACTCTCTGTGGATAAAGACGATCCTTTTAGTAAGATCAACAGGTTGCTGAGGATCATTAGCTGTGAATGATCGGTGATCCTGGTCCGTATAAGCTGGGATCAGAATGAAGGGTTATGCACAACTCAAAAACTGAACAGCCGTTGTTCTTGGGATAACTACCGGTTGATCCAAGCTTTTAACCAGAGTTATCCACATAAAAAAGTACGATCTTTACAAATCTCTGAGCAATGGATGCCATGATCCCAGCCAAATTTCAGCCGGATCTTCCGGAATCTCATGTTCCAGCACGTTGATCCTGAGCGTTTCGCCGATCTGTTTTGCCCCACAGGCCTTCAGTTCGGCTTCCAGCTTGTCGATTGCGCCGCAAAAGGTGTCATATTCACGGCTGCCGATGCCGATCGCGCCAAAGCGTACTTGCGACAGGTCCGGCTTTTGCTCGCGTAACGCGTCATATAAAGGCTGCAGGTTGTCAGGAATGTCTCCTGCACCGTGCGTAGAGCTAATAATGAGCCAGATCCCTTCAGCCGGAACCTCATCAAGCATGGGTCCATGCAGTATTTCGCTGGAAAAACCAGCGTCCTCCAGCTTTTCAGCCAGATGCTCTGCTACATATTCCGCACTGCCAAGCGTGCTGCCGCTGATAAGAGTGATTTCTGCCATGATCGCCCACCTTTATAAAGAGGGCGTATTGTACGCTGTGAGCGGGCTGGGATCTACCTGTGGAAAAGCAGGGGATTAAAAAAAGCGATCATGGCTTGATGGTACGCATGATCGGGTTTTGCAGAACGATCAGGGTTTCCGTGGACTGAATTTCATCAATTGTTTGGATCTTGTTGATAAGTACCTGCTGCAACGCGTCGATCGATTTGCACATCACCTTAATAAAGATGCTGTAGTGCCCGGTGGTGTAATACGCTTCAGTTACCTCATCAAGGCTTTCCAGTCGCGCCAGCGCAGAAGGGTAGTCTTTCGCACTCTTCAGAATAATGCCGATAAAGCAGCCGACGTCATAGCCCAACTGTTTGGGGCTAACATCAATCCGCGCGCCGGTGATAATTCCGGCCTGCTTCATCTTTTCTACGCGAACGTGGATTGTCCCGGGGCTGACGCCGAACTGTTTGGCCAATTCAGCGTAGGCGGTGCGAGCATTTTCCATCAGGGCGTCAAGAATGCCGCGGTCCAGATTGTCGATCTGATAATTTTCCATAGGTTTTTCTTATGTAGATTAATGATTCTTTCTATTTTAGACGTTAATTTTAACGAATTAAAATCGAAGTCGGCTTTTTGTTTGTTGATTATTGAATATTACCTCCTTTCTGTTGCTTAATCATAGGCAACAGGACACAGGAGTACACATAATGAAAACCGCTTACATTGCCAAACAACGTCAAATTAGCTTCGTAAAATCTCATTTTTCTCGCCAGCTGGAAGAGCGTTTAGGTCTGATCGAAGTTCAGGCTCCGATCCTCAGCCGCGTAGGGGATGGTACGCAGGATAACTTGTCGGGCTGTGAAAAAGCGGTGCAGGTGAAGGTTAAAGCATTGCCAGACGCCCAATTCGAAGTGGTTCATTCACTGGCTAAGTGGAAGCGTCAAACGTTAGGACAACACGACTTTAGCGCAGGCGAAGGGCTGTACACGCACATGAAGGCCCTGCGTCCCGATGAAGATCGCCTCTCCCCGCTGCACTCAGTGTATGTTGACCAGTGGGACTGGGAGCGCGTGATGGGCGACGGCGAGCGTCAATTCTCCACTCTGAAAAGCACGGTAGAGGCGATCTGGGCGGGAATTAAGGCCACCGAAGCTGCGGTTAGCAAAGAGTTTGGTCTGGCGCCGTTCCTGCCAGAGCAGATCCATTTTGTACATAGCCAGGCGCTGTTATCTCGTTATCCGGATCTTGACGCAAAAGGTCGTGAACGAGCGATCGCGAAAGAGCTGGGCGCGGTATTCCTGGTGGGGATCGGCGGCAAGCTCAGTGACGGTCACCGTCACGATGTACGTGCGCCGGATTATGATGACTGGAGTTCCGCGTCTGAGCTGGGTCACGCCGGTCTGAACGGTGATATTCTGGTGTGGAACCCGGTGCTGGAAGATGCGTTTGAGCTGTCTTCGATGGGGATCCGTGTGGATGCCGACACCCTGAAACACCAGCTTTCTTTGACCGGTGATGAAGATCGCCTGAGTCTGGAATGGCATCAGGCGCTGCTGCGCGGTGAAATGCCGCAGACAATCGGTGGGGGAATTGGACAGTCGCGTCTGACCATGCTGTTGTTGCAATTACCGCACATTGGTCAGGTGCAGTGTGGCGTGTGGCCGGCGCAGGTACGTGAAAGCGTTTCTTCTCTGCTGTAACAATTAACGCCGCCAGCGTCTGAGCAGGCGGCTTCGCATCCCGGTATCAAAGCGCCAGATATGATCGAAAATGCGCATGATGCCGGGTTTGCCGTGCGCTGACATCGCCACCGCATGAAAACGGTGCTGGTGTACCCGCTGCAGTTCACCCACTTTATTGACGACCTCATCGGGCAAGCGCTGGGCGATAAAATCAGAGATCACCACCGCATCGGCATCAAACCATTCCCGACCCTGCATGCGCTCAATAATGGCGCGAAAACAGCTGGCAATATCGGTGCCGCCGCGAAAACGCTGGCTTAAAAAACGGATCGCTTGTTCAATGCCTTCCGGGCCGGACAGCTCATAGCGCACCACTTCTGTTGAAAACAGCATAATGAAACAGCGCCGGTTATCGGCCAGGGCGACGCGCATTAGCGCCAGGCAAAAGGCTTTCGCACACTGCTCATTAAACCCGCCCATCGATCCCGACGTATCGACGCAAACAATAAACGGCCCGCGCGGCTGCTCGTCAAAATCCTGATGCACCACCGGACGTTCCGTGACTTTCTCGCGCCACGCCTCGCCGTGCAGACGGTAGGTCAATAGCTGCTTTTCCACCAGCCGACGATAGAACTCGTATTCCAGTTCGGTAATGCCCAGCGTGGCCAGTTCCGGCGGCAACAGGCGCAGAATGTCGTCGCTTTGCTGGATACCATCCACCTGCTCCGGGACGGTTGCCGGTTCGCGCACCAGGGTACGGAAGGTTTCCATTGGCGCATCTTTACGCGGTACGGATTTCGCCTCTCTGGAACGGCCTAACTGTTCAGCCAGACGCTGAAGTTCGGGCTGTTGCGTCAGGAATTCGCCATATTTAACCAGCAACTGATAATCGCCGCGCTTGATTTGGCCCGCACTCATATCCCATAACCGACCTGCGGCGTTATCGTTTTCTGCCAGCACGGGTTCCAGCTGTCCGCTGAGGGTCATCCGCTCCTGGACTTCACTGAGTAAATGTTCTCGCTCATCTTCCAGCAGTTGCTGATTCAGCGTTGTGGTTTGCACCACCAGACTCAGGCGCCAGCGCTGGAGAAAAAGCGTATGCAGGGCTGGCGTAAACGCGCTGTTGTCATCAACCAACTGCTGCGCTTGCCCGGCCCACGGCGAATGCAGGCGGTGTAATAGCGCCAATATTTGCGGGAGCTGGACGATAAACTGCGCATGTGAGAGGAGCTGGCTTTGTTGATAGCACATGACCTCTTCCATCAACTCCGGCGGTACATGGGTATCTTTGAGACGGCTGCGCAATGATTCACGCCAGCGAGGGATGTCGTCAGTAATCGCTTTTTTAAGGCGAGGAAACTTTTTAAAAAATACCACCATCTTTGGCGAAGCCAGCAGGGCGACGATCATCTCTTCGATCATTGCCTCTTCGCTGACCGCCAGCATGATATTGAGCGTATCAAGGGTTAGCATTGTTGCGCCTGGCGGATTTGTGACCCGACATCCTGCAGGCTGGCCTCAATGCGGCCTAACCAGTCGCTATGAATAAACAGGCATTTTTGCTGTTCGCTAAATGCGCTGTGCTGCTGGTGCCACTCGTTATCAAGCGCTTCAAGCTCCAGTTTTATCTCTGCGGGCATACTCTCCTGGGAGGAACCGGGCAGTGCCAGGCGAGAGCCTTGCAAACTGACGTCGCGCACGACCAGGTGCTGTGCGCTATCAACTTCCATATTCAGCGTCTGGGCAAAACCGATCCCGTTTAATTTTCCGCGGATCTCACCGCCTTTGGTTAGCCACTGTTCCAGCGCGCCCCGTTCGAAAGCAATATGGATAACTTCCATATCATGCAGTTTTAAGGGTTTTTGCAGCAGTAATGTCACGACTGAAGCCGTGGCCTCCGGCGGTAAATCATAATGAGGACGACGGCTGAACATGCCGCCCTGGCGGACCACCGTGAACGCCGTTTTGTCGCTTTGCTGCTGCTGGAGCTGAATGCGGCGCTGCACAATGCTGCCCAGACGCGTCAGCATGGCTTGCTGCTGCCAGGCGTGTCCGGTCATCAAAATTTCAAGCTGCTGCTGCATCAGATTCAGGCTTTGCGCGTCGTACCACAGGCAATCTTTCAGCAGGATCAGGTCGATAGGCACCACCGCATCACGTCCGCTAAAGAAAGCGCTGGCCTGAAGTAAGCGGATGGCTTTTTTCCAGCGACGATCGGACACGTAGGGGGCGTTCGGTAACGTGTCTAACTGCTGGCGTAGCGTGAAAATAAGCTCAAAGACGCGATCGGGAAGCTTGATGGCGCCAATCTCCTTTTGCCACTGGTAATACTCTTCATCCGTCACTTGTAGCGATGCCGGGACCGGATTGTCGCTTTCATCCTGCTGGCTTAACAGCATGGAGCGGAAGTTGGCCTTGTCCTGAACTTTATCCAGCCACAGGCGGATCAGCATACGGTCATACAGTGCTTCCAGACTGCTGTCTGCTTCAGGCAGTTCGTTGGAAGCGGCCACCAGCAGACGCATCGGGATTTTCTCTTCATGCGCGCCGTTGCGGAAGTGGCGTTCGTTGATGGCGGTCAGCAGGGTGTTGAGAATGGCCGGGCCTGCTTTCCAGATTTCATCGAGAAAGACGATTTCCGCTTCAGGAAGATAGCCTGCCGTTAAGCGTTCATAGCGGCCTTCATCTTTCAGCGCCTGGATAGACAGCGGGCCAAACACCTCTTCCGGCGTAGAAAAGCGCGTCATCAGGTATTCGAAGGCGCGAGCATTTTGAAAGGCGAACTTCAGTCGACGGGCAATTAAGCTTTTGGCGATCCCGGGAGGACCTAATAAGAATACGCTCTCGCCGCTGAGCGCAGCCAGCAGACACAGACGAATGGCGTGGCTACGTTCATAAAGTCCCTTTTCCAGCGCATTGCTCAGACGGGAAATTCTTTCCGCTAATAAATGTGGGTGAGCCATAATGAAGTGGCGTCCTTTCGCCAAATGTGCTGCATAAACTGCGAGTATAGATGCTTCACACCAGTGCAGTAATAGACTGAAGGTGCGCTTATTTTTCTTTGAGCCAGATTAATCTGGTCACATTTAGGGGTACGATTTTATGATTAATCGTGCATACTGTGCGCCTTTTTGTGGGCCAAGGGACGACGCACACATTTCTTATATATACACCAAATCAATGAAGCTGCACCAAGGCGGCAATGGAGTTTTCTCCTGGGATGGGGGGAATAACGAATGCAGCCCACGCGGAAGCGGCTTGAAAGATGATGTGTATAAACGAAAGACGAGTCTATGAGCACTGATAATAAACAATCATTGTCTGCGATCACCCTTGCGGCCATTGGGGTTGTCTACGGTGATATTGGTACCAGCCCACTTTATACGCTTCGTGAATGTTTGTCTGGCCAGTTTGGTTTTGGCGTTGAACGCGATGCCGTGTTTGGTTTTCTCTCGCTGATTTTCTGGCTGCTGATCTTTGTTGTCTCCATTAAGTATCTGACGTTTGTCATGCGTGCGGATAACGCCGGTGAAGGTGGGATCCTGACGTTGATGTCATTGGCGGGGCGCAATACCTCGGCGCGAACAACCTCGATGCTGGTCATCATGGGCTTGATTGGCGGCAGCTTCTTCTATGGTGAAGTCGTGATAACGCCCGCCATTTCAGTGATGTCGGCGATAGAAGGTCTGGAGATCGTTGCACCGCAGTTGGATACCTGGATTGTGCCGCTCTCGATTATCGTGCTGACCCTGCTGTTTTTGATTCAAAAACACGGTACCGGCATGGTCGGTAAGCTGTTTGCGCCAATTATGCTGCTATGGTTCCTGACGCTTGCGGTATTGGGCGTGCGCAGCATTATTGGCAACCCGGAAGTGTTGCATGCGCTAAACCCGTACTGGGCGGTGCATTTCTTCCTTGAATTCAAAACGTTATCATTTATCGCGCTGGGTGCGGTGGTGCTGTCGATCACCGGCGTTGAAGCGCTGTATGCCGATATGGGTCACTTCGGTAAGTTGCCGATTAGACTGGCATGGTTCTCGGTGGTATTACCTTCTCTGGTGCTGAACTATTTTGGTCAGGGGGCGTTGCTGTTAAAGCATCCTGAAGCGATCAAAAACCCGTTCTTCCTGCTGGCGCCGGACTGGGCGTTGATACCGCTTCTGATCCTCGCCGCGCTGGCAACGGTCATCGCTTCACAGGCGGTTATCTCCGGCGTCTTCTCGCTGACGCGTCAGGCTGTGCGTCTGGGCTATTTGTCGCCGATGCGTATCATCCATACCTCGGAAATGGAATCGGGTCAGATCTACATTCCTTTCGTTAACTGGATGCTCTATTTTGCGGTGGTTATCGTGATTGTGAGCTTTGAACACTCCAGCAATCTGGCCGCGGCGTACGGGATTGCAGTAACGGGGACGATGGTGCTGACTTCCATTCTGTCGACCACCGTGGCGCGCAAAAACTGGCACTGGAATAAATACTTTGTCTTCCTGATCCTGGTGGCGTTCTTGTGCGTCGATGTTCCGCTGTTCTCCGCGAATCTCGATAAACTGATTTCCGGCGGTTGGCTGCCGCTGACGCTGGGTCTGGTAATGTTCACCATCATGACCACCTGGAAAAGCGAACGCTTCCGTCTGTTGCGTCGCATGCATGAGCACGGTAACTCTCTGGAGGCGATGATTGCCTCTCTGGAGAAATCCCCGCCGGTACGCGTGCCGGGAACGGCGGTGTATATGTCCCGTGCTTTGAACGTCATCCCATTTGCGCTGCTGCATAACCTCAAGCATAACAAGGTGCTGCATGAACGCGTGATTCTGCTAACGCTGCGCACGGAAGATGCGCCATATGTGCACAACGTGCGTAGGGTGCAGATTGAGCAGTTATCGCCCACCTTCTGGCGCGTAGTGGCCAGCTACGGTTGGCGCGAAACGCCGAACGTTGAAGAAGTGTTCCATCGCTGCGGTCTGGAAGGGCTGAGCTGTCGGATGATGGAAACCTCCTTCTTCATGTCGCATGAGTCGCTGATTGTCGGTAAACGACCATGGTATCTGCGTCTGCGCGGTAAACTGTACCTGCTGCTACAGCGCAATGCGCTGCGCGCGCCGGATCAGTTTGAAATCCCACCGAACCGGGTCATTGAGCTCGGCACCCAGGTCGAGATTTAATCTTATCGACGCCCTCTTTCATCGCGAAAGGGGGCGTTTTGTTTTGTCCCTCCCAGTTTTCATTTCATCTAATGATAATCCTTGCGAAACGTTTCGATGACGATCACATTTTCGTAACGTCGCGGTGGTTTTCTGTCCACTCTTCGCACTACACTTATCGTCAGCGAAACGTTTCGCTAGTGGGGAAAGAAAATGAAGAAAGGCACGGTACTCAACTCTGAAATTTCATCGGTGATCTCCCGTCTGGGGCATACCGATACGCTGGTGGTGTGTGATGCAGGTTTACCCATCCCGAACAGCACAACGCGTATCGATATGGCTTTAACCCAGGGCGTACCTTCTTTTATGCAGGTACTGGATGTGGTCACACGTGAAATGCAGGTCGAGGCGGCCATTCTCGCGACGGAAATTAAACAACATAATCCGCAACTCCACGAAACGTTGCTCGGCCACATTGAGCAACTGCAACAACACCAGGGAAACACCATAGAAATTCGTTACACCACGCATGAACAATTCAAAAAACAAACCGCAGACAGTCAGGCGGTAATTCGCAGCGGAGAATGTTCTCCGTATGCGAATATCATTCTCTGTGCTGGCGTCACGTTCTGAGGCCATCATGAACGCATTACTGCAACTCAAAGGGATCGATAAAGCGTTCCCGGGCGTAAAAGCGCTATCCGGCGCTGCGCTGAATGTCTATCCAGGCCGCGTAATGGCGCTGGTGGGCGAAAACGGCGCGGGCAAATCCACCATGATGAAAGTGCTGACCGGGATCTATACCCGTGATGCCGGCTCTTTATTGTGGCTGGGGAAAGAGACTACCTTTAACGGCCCAAAATCCTCCCAGGAAGCCGGCATCGGCATCATTCACCAGGAGCTGAACCTGATCCCGCAACTCACTATCGCCGAGAACATTTTTCTTGGCCGTGAGTTTGTTAATCGCTTTGGCAAAATTGACTGGAAAAAGATGTACGCCGAAGCCGATCTGCTGCTCGCCAAACTCAATCTGCGCTTTAAAAGCGACAGGCTGGTCGGTGAGCTGTCGATTGGCGATCAGCAGATGGTTGAAATTGCCAAAGTGCTGAGCTTTGAGTCGAAGGTCATCATTATGGATGAACCGACGGACGCCCTGACCGATACCGAAACCGAATCCCTGTTCCGCGTTATCCGCGAGCTGAAATCGCAGGGGCGCGGGATTGTCTATATTTCTCACCGTATGAAAGAGATCTTCGAGATTTGCGATGACGTAACCGTTTTTCGCGACGGGCAGTTTATTGCCGAGCGTGAAGTTGCCTCGCTAACGGAAGATTCGCTGATCGAAATGATGGTGGGACGTAAGCTGGAAGATCAGTACCCGCGTCTGGATAAAGCGCCGGGTGATATCCGCCTGAAAGTCGATAATCTGTGCGGCCCGGGGGTGAACGACGTTTCTTTCACGCTGCGCAAAGGCGAAATCCTTGGCGTATCGGGGCTGATGGGCGCCGGTCGTACCGAGCTGATGAAAGTGTTGTATGGCGCACTGCCGCGCACCAGCGGCTACGTCACGCTTGATGGTCATGAAGTTGTTACCCGTTCGCCGCAGGATGGCCTCGCTAACGGCATCGTCTATATTTCTGAAGACCGTAAGCGTGATGGCTTAGTGCTGGGCATGTCGGTGAAAGAGAATATGTCACTGACCGCGCTGCGCTATTTCAGCCGCGCAGGCGGAAGCCTGAAACATAAAGATGAGCAGCAGGCGGTAGGCGATTTTATTCGTCTGTTCAATGTTAAAACGCCGTCGATGGAACAGGCTATCGGCCTGCTTTCCGGTGGTAACCAGCAGAAAGTGGCGATTGCGCGCGGTCTGATGACCCGGCCCAAAGTCCTGATCCTTGATGAACCAACGCGCGGCGTCGACGTTGGGGCCAAGAAAGAAATCTATCAGCTTATCAACCAGTTTAAGGCCGATGGGCTGAGCATCATTCTGGTCTCCTCTGAGATGCCAGAAGTATTGGGCATGAGCGATCGCATTATCGTTATGCATGAAGGGCATCTCGGCGGTGAGTTCACTCGCGAGCAGGCCACCCAGGAAGTATTAATGGCTGCCGCTGTGGGCAAGCTTAATCGCGTGAATCAGGAGTAAAAAAGATGACTACCCAGGCTGTTTCTGGTCGCCGTTATTTCACTAAAGCATGGCTTCTGGAGCAAAAGTCGCTCATCGCTCTGTTAGTGCTGATCGCGATTGTTTCCACCATGAGCCCCAACTTTTTTACCGTTAATAACCTGTTCAACATTCTCCAGCAAACGTCGGTGAACGCCATCATGGCCGTTGGTATGACGCTGGTCATCCTGACGTCGGGTATCGATCTGTCCGTCGGTTCCTTGCTGGCGCTTACCGGCGCGGTTGCGGCTTCCATTGTCGGGATTGAGGTCAATGCTCTGGTGGCCGTTGCCGCTGCTCTGGCGTTAGGTGCTGCGATTGGCGCGGTGACCGGGGTGATTGTCGCGAAAGGCCGTGTACAGGCGTTTATCGCCACGCTGGTGATGATGCTGCTGCTGCGCGGTGTGACCATGGTGTATACCAACGGCAGTCCGGTTAATACCGGATTTACTGATAATGCCGATCTGTTTGGCTGGTTTGGTATTGGTCGTCCGTTAGGTGTGCCAACACCGGTATGGATCATGGGGATTGTCTTCCTGGCGGCGTGGTACATGCTGCACCACACGCGTCTGGGTCGTTATATTTATGCGCTGGGCGGTAACGAAGCGGCAACGCGTCTGTCCGGTATTAGCGTCAGTAAAATCAAAATTATCGTTTACTCCCTGTGCGGACTGCTGGCATCGCTGGCGGGCATCATTGAAGTGGCGCGCCTCTCCTCTGCGCAACCGACGGCAGGTACTGGCTATGAGCTGGATGCTATCGCCGCGGTTGTGTTAGGCGGTACCAGCCTGGCGGGCGGTAAAGGACGTATTGTTGGGACGCTGATCGGCGCATTGATTCTTGGTTTCCTCAATAATGGTTTGAATTTGTTAGGTGTATCCTCCTATTACCAGATGATCGTTAAAGCGGTGGTGATTTTGCTGGCGGTACTGGTAGACAACAAAAAGCAGTAACAACGATTACAGGACATCTTAAATATGAACATGAAAAAACTGGCTACCCTGGTTTCTGCTGTTGCGCTGAGCGCCACCGTGAGCGCGAATGCGATGGCGAAAGATACCATTGCGCTGGTGGTCTCCACTCTCAATAACCCGTTCTTTGTTTCTCTGAAGGATGGGGCGCAAAAAGAGGCGGATAAGCTGGGCTATAACCTGGTGATTCTGGATTCGCAGAACAACCCGGCGAAAGAGCTGGCCAACGTTCAGGATTTAACGGTTCGTGGCACCAAAATTCTGCTGATCAACCCGACGGATTCCGATGCCGTTGGTAACGCCGTGAAGATGGCTAACCAGGCGAAGATCCCGGTTATTACCCTCGATCGCCAGGCAACGAAAGGTGATGTGGTCAGCCACATTGCATCTGATAACGTGCTGGGCGGCAAAATTGCGGGCGATTACATCGCGAAGAAAGCCGGTGAAGGCGCGAAAGTTATCGAACTGCAGGGTATTGCCGGTACTTCCGCGGCGCGTGAGCGTGGCGAAGGTTTCCAGCAGGCGGTTGCGGCACACAAATTTAACGTACTGGCCAGCCAGCCGGCAGATTTCGACCGCACTAAAGGTCTGAACGTTATGCAGAACCTGCTGACCGCGCATCCTGACGTGCAGGCCGTATTCGCCCAGAACGATGAAATGGCGCTGGGTGCGCTGCGCGCGCTGCAAACTGCGGGTAAATCTGATGTGATGGTTGTTGGATTTGACGGTACTCCAGATGGCGAAAAAGCAGTAAATGATGGCAAACTGGCTGCGACTATTGCTCAGTTACCGGATCAGATCGGCGCGAAAGGCGTTGAGACTGCGGATAAGGTCCTGAAAGGCGAGAAGGTTCAGGCTAAATATCCGGTTGATCTGAAGCTGGTCATCAAGCAGTAACACCGATTCAGGTCGCTCGCGGCCTGATGGAGACATAAATACGCCATCCCCGGACCCGGTTTTGGGGTGAAAGCGTAAAAAGAAAAGCAGGGCACGCGCCACCCTAACCCGGTGGCGCACTTTGACTTGGAAACACCAAACATGAAAACCGCAGGCAACCTCGTTGTTCTTGGCAGTATCAATGCCGATCACATCCTTAACCTTAAATCTTTCCCAACGCCTGGTGAAACCGTAACGGGTAGCCATTATCAAGTCGCCTTTGGCGGAAAAGGCGCTAATCAGGCGGTTGCTGCGGGTCGTAGTGGCGCGAAGATTGCGTTTATTGCCTGTACGGGAGATGACGATATTGGCGAAAGTGTGCGTAAACAGTTGGCCAAAGATAACATCGATATTGCGCCGATTAGCGTCATTTCGGGGGAGTCGACCGGCGTGGCGTTGATTTTTGTGAATGGTGAAGGTGAGAACGTTATTGGCATTCATGCCGGAGCGAACGCTGCGCTTTCTCCTGCGCTGGTGGAAGCACAGCGCGACCGCATTGCGCAGGCGTCTGCCTTACTGATGCAGTTAGAGTCGCCAATCGAAAGCGTGCTGGCTGCGGCAAAAATTGCACAGCAAAATAAGACCACGGTTGCCCTTAACCCAGCTCCGGCGCGTGAGCTTTCTGACGAACTGTTGGCGCTGGTGGATATTATTACCCCGAATGAAACCGAGGCTGAGAAGCTGACGGGGATCCGGGTAGAAAACGATGAAGATGCGGCCAAAGCGGCGCAGGCATTGCACGCGAAAGGGATCCATACTGTACTGATTACTTTAGGTAGTCGCGGCGTGTGGGCCAGCGTGAATGGCGAAGGTCACCGAGTGCCTGGTTTTAAAGTAGACGCTGTTGATACCATCGCCGCCGGGGATACCTTTAACGGCGCGTTAATTACAGCGTTACTGGAGGAGATTCCGCTGCCTGAAGCGATCCGTTTTGCACACGCGGCAGCGGCGATTGCGGTTACACGTAAAGGTGCGCAACCTTCCGTTCCATGGCGCGAAGAAATAGAAGCGTTTTTAAGTCAACAGAGGTAACGCTTGGCTACAATGAAGGACGTTGCCCGCTTGGCGGGTGTTTCTACGTCGACGGTTTCTCACGTCATTAATAAAGATCGCTTTGTCAGTGAGTTTGTCACTGACAAAGTTGAAGCGGCGATTAAAGAGCTTAACTACGCGCCCTCCGCGCTGGCGCGTAGTCTCAAGTTAAATCAGACCCGTACCATTGGCATGTTAATCACTGCCAGTACCAATCCCTTCTATTCCGAGCTGGTTCGCGGCGTTGAACGTAGCTGTTTTGAACGCGGCTACAGCCTGGTGTTATGTAATACCGAAGGCGATGAACAGCGTATGAACCGTAATCTGGAAACGCTGATGCAAAAACGAGTGGATGGCTTGCTGCTACTCTGCACGGAAACACATCAACCTTCCAGAGAGATCATGCAACGTTATCCTTCTATTCCTACCGTGATGATGGACTGGTCGCCCTTTGATGGCGAAAGCGATCTGATTCAGGATAACTCCCTGTTGGGCGGGGATTTAGCCACTCAACATCTTATCGAAAAAGGTTTTACGCGTATTGCCTGTATTACCGGGCCGCTGGATAAAACACCGGCGCGTTTACGTCTGGAAGGGTATCGGGCGGCGATGAAGCGGGCGGGGTTGCCTGTCCCGGAAGGTTACGAGATTACCGGCGACTTTGAGTTCGGCGGTGGGTTTGAAGCCATGCAGACGTTGCTGTCGCATAAACAGCGACCGCAGGCCGTTTTTACCGGCAACGATGCAATGGCGGTCGGCGCGTATCAGGCTTTGTACCAGGCGGGATTACGCATTCCGCAGGATATGGCGGTGGTGGGTTATGATGATATCGAGCTGGCGCGCTATATGACGCCGCCGCTGACGACCATCCATCAACCCAAAGATGAATTGGGCGAACTGGCCATCGATGTGTTAATTCATCGGATGGCGCAGCCCGCATTGCAGCAGCAGCGCTTGCAGCTTACTCCTGTTCTGATGGCGCGGGGGTCGGTTTAGACTTGTGCCGATCCTTGATCAGGTTACGTCCATCTTTGGCTTTTAGCAGCATAAACATCACTGCGGAGATAATAGTGATCGCGCCCATGGTTATGAAGGTGTAATGGAACTGTTCAACCGTATTGGTACCTTCCATGCCTTCATAGATACGCAGAACGGCGGCGCTGATAGCGACCCCTAAACTGATCGACAGTTGCTGCGTAACGGCCAGCACGCTGTTACCGCTGCTGGCGTTCTCATCGGTCAGGTCTGCCAGAGTGATGGTATTCATAGAGGTAAACTGGGTGGACATCGCCATGCCTAAAATAAACAGCGGCAGGATCAGCATCCAGACCGGCATGGCGGGAGATTGCAAAGCGAATTGCGCAATCATCAGGCCGATAAACACCGTAACGCCCACCAGTGTCGTTCTGTAGCCGAGTCGGCGCAGCACCTGCGTCACCATTGATTTTGCCAGTATTGATCCCAGTGCCGTTGGCGCCATCATACAACCGGCAATCAGCGCCGGATATCCAAAGCCTACCTGCAGCATCAGCGGCATTAAGAACGGCACGCACCCTGTACCCAAACGCGTGGCAAGGTTTCCGGCGATCCCGACGGAAAAGGTTCGAGTCTTAAATATAGGAAGCGATATCAGCGGCGTTGGGTGACGACGAGCGTGTCGAATATAGGCAAGCAGCATCACAATGCTGATAAGAATAATGCTGAGAGCAACCCAGGTAGCGACAAGCTTCTCACCAAACAATTCAACGCCGCTGGAAAACAACACCAGACTCAGGCCAAAGAGGAAGAAACCGGTCATATCAAAGCCGCGGCGCGGCGTGGTGAAGTTCGGCATATATTTGCGGGCATAAAAAATACCGGCAATGCCTATTGGGATATTAATCAGGAAGATCCAGTGCCAACTGGCCCAGGTCACGAGTACTCCGCCCAATACCGGACCCAGAATCGGCCCGACAAGCCCCGGCATGGTCACGAAGTTAAGTACGGGGAGTAACTCACTGCGCGGATAAGCCCGCAATAAAGCCAGGCGGGCAACGGGCATCATCATCGCGCCGCCGATACCCTGAATGACGCGAAAGACCACCAGTTCGCTTAAGGAACTGGATAGCGCGCAGGCCAGCGATCCCAACGTAAAAAGGCTAACGGCAATCATAAAGACGCGTCGGGTACCGAACCTGTCTGCCAGCCATCCACTTACCGGAATCAGCATAGCGACCGTCAGGGTATAGCTGATTATGGCCGACTGCATGGCGAGCGGAGAGCGGTTAAGACTATGCGCTATTGCGGGTAAGGCGGTATTGAGGATAGTGGCGTCTAAGGCCTGCATAAAAAAGGCCATGGCTGCTATCCACGGCAGTCCGGCCATACTGCGAGATTTCTTTTCTGACATATTATTCATCCGGTAGCACGTTCGGTGCTATCAGCAATGCCTGACAGGCGGTGAAGGCGCGATCGCCATCGCTAGCGTCTATTGCATCGACAATGGCCTGGTGTAAATCCAGCTTAACGACATCGTTATAGGTAATAGAGGTAAAGTAGGTTTGGTAGACGGAATGGAACAGTGATGCAAAGGAGATAAGGAACGGATTTGCGCTCATTTCATAGATGTGTTCATGCCAGGCGATATCAACTTCTATCCAACGCTCGCGCCTGAAGTTTCTTTTCAGCTCGACCATCTCTTCCATCAGTGTATTGAGATGCGCTTTTTGCTCTGCCGTACCGATAGTCGCCGCCAGCAAACAGGCCTGAGGCTCCAGACTGATACGCATCACCAGAAAATGTTTTATGACCTGCGGAAAATTATCTTCCGTCATCCACCAGGTAAGCAGCTCCTGGTCAAGGAAATTCCAGTTTGCCTGAGGCATGACGCGAGTACCTATACGCGGGCGCGGTAACACCATACCTTTTGCCGTTAACGTCTTTACCGCTTCCCTTACTGCGGTACGACTCACGCCAAACTGATCGCCCAGCTCTATTTCACCAGGCAGGATAGCTCCCGGTGCGTATTCACCTTTTAAGATTCGCTGAGCCAACTTTTCGGCCAGAACATAGGACAGGTTCTTCTGCGCGGCTAGCTGTTGGGCATTTAAAGGCATGATGTTCTTCCTTACTCTTTTTCTTATTCATTAGTATGCCACCAGGAAGTGTGATTGCTGCTGCAAAAACGGCAAATCGCTTATTTTATGGCATGTTAATAGTGGTTTTGATGAAAAAATACGCACTCGGAAAATTATTTTAAATTTCCCCTTGTCAGCCTGAAATAACTCCCTATAATGCGCCTCCACTGACACGGAACAACGGATTACACGCCGCCGGGTCAGCGGAGAAAAGCGTAAATAAACGCTTGACTCTGAGGCGGGATAGCGTAATATGCACACCCCGCGCCGCTGAAGAAAAAGCGAAGCGGCACTGCTCTTTAACAATTTATCAGACAATCTGT
>NZ_GG730302.1:490376-490809 GCF_000155975.1 Citrobacter youngae ATCC 29220
CCTTTGTAGTGCTCACACAGATTGTCTGATGAAAAGTGAATAGCAAGGCGTCTTGCGATTGAGACTTCAGTGTCCCCTTCGTCTAGAGGCCCAGGACACCGCCCTTTCACGGCGGTAACAGGGGTTCGAATCCCCTAGGGGACGCCACTTGCTGGTCTGTGTGAGTGAAAGTCGCCGGCCTTAATATCTCAAAACTCATCTTCGGGTGACGTTTGAGATATTTGCTCTTTAAAAATCTGGATCAAGCTGAAAATTGAAACGACACACTGTGTCTGTTCTCCGTAATAAGAACAGATGAATGGTGTGTCCGAGTCTCTCAAATTTTCGCAAGTCGGTGATGAATCGAAAGAAACATCTTCGGGTTGTGAGGTTAAGCGACTAAGCGTACACGGTGGATGCCCTGGCAGTCAGAGGCGATGAAGGACGTGCTAAT
>NZ_GG730301.1:0-1367 GCF_000155975.1 Citrobacter youngae ATCC 29220
ATATGCTCAAAAGGCCAGCGTCGGGAACGTCCTGCGGGTAAAGATTTCAGGCCTTCAGCACCTGACAGCGTAAACCAGTGAACCCAGCGTCCAACAGATGAGCGAGCACAACAGAGTGTTCTGGCAACATCGCTGACCCGCTCACCCCGGTGCAACATCAGCATAGCCGTGAGTCTGCGGGCATAATTTTTATCGCGAGTTTTATGGATAGCTTTCTGCATCAGGCGTCGTTCGTCACGGGGTATTGGTGCTATGATCGGCATCGCTCAGTCCGGTTGGTGATTTGTTTTGATTTGGCGATTGATCAGATCGCACAATCCGGGCTGAGTTCCCTTTAAGTGATCTACTATTCCGCGCAGCTATTTAGCTGTTCTTGACCCGCCATCTCCACACTGGCAAATGCGCTGATAAGACACTGGCCCAAAGGTGAGAGGCTGATCACCGACGCGCTTGGCGTTGCACCAGAGCAAACCTGACTTTCCCGCTACCGCAAGTCGAAACCTTGCTAAAATAGACTCTCCCAATCTTCTGCCAGCGCTTGCTGGCGGAAGGTTGTGAGAAAGCAGGCGAAGCGCGGCAATGTGCCATTCACAAATTTTCTATAATTTCAAGGGGAAACTCAATTTCCAGAAAAATGAGTTTCCCCTTTCTGCGCCAGAAATAACGGTGTAATCTCCCTTCTGCAAAATGTTGTCGTGGACAACGCCCTTGCTTCATGGTCTGAAAGAAGCCCCTGTTTACAGGATGACCAGCCCTTTACCGGTACAACCTCTGCAATACCGGGACGCAAGTCTGAGGCTGAAGTACATACACACCGGACAGCTTCATCGTCATCGCTTAACGGCAACGGCCTTCACTGGCTGAATAGTTTACCTTTGCCGGAATTCTCCCGGCGGACTCACCTGCTGGCTCCCGGCACCCTTTACCTTACGGGCTGCGGCCTGCATTGCCGCCAGGCTTTGCTGCCGCGTGACCGTAAAACTGCGCCACAATCCGCGATCTTTCGCGCACGACACTCAACCGGTGCGTCACTTTGCATCGCGCACAGCGACAAAGTGACGCACGAAATCCACGCCACTGCACCAGTCAACCCAACTGCGCCAGCGCATGACAGGATTCTGACACTCACTTTTCAGCCATTTTAACCCACAGGAGACCATGAACCGATACCGGAGGGGGATCAGGACGATCCGGGGGATGACCTGCGAAAGCGGGCGGCTGCTCAGAGAGCACAACCGATACCCCACAACACCTCAACAGCGACCGCCCCGGCGCTCAGGTATCGTTCGCAGCCCGACAAATCCATCAGGGCTATCGGCCTATGCGCCGGGGAAAGTTGTAAAGGATGTGGATTTTGCGGCAATCAT
>NZ_GG730301.1:1467-1948 GCF_000155975.1 Citrobacter youngae ATCC 29220
TTCAGCCATTTTAACCCACAGGAGACCATGAACCGATACCGGAGGGGGATCAGGACGATCCGGGGGATGACCTGCGAAAGCGGGCGGCTGCTCAGAGAGCACAACCGATACCCCACAACACCTCAACAGCGACCGCCCCGGCGCTCAGGTATCGTTCGCAGCCCGACAAATCCATCAGGGCTATCGGCCTATGCGCCGGGGAAAGTTGTAAAGGATGTGGATTTTGCGGCAATCATGAAAAGCGGAGCGATTATGGGAAGGCTGATGCAGGAGATGAGCCGACTGGCGCGGCAGGCGGGCGGCAGCAATAAAACGGTCCATGACCGCATGGCGCTGGCGCAGCGGTTCTGTGAACGTCTGGTGGTGGTGCAGAATATCCAGATCCGCCAGGTGGCGCAGCTTAAAGCCCGGCATATAGAAGACTATATCCGGGAAAGACTGGCGCAGGGGATTGCCCGGCGGTCCCTGCAAAATGAGATGG
>NZ_GG730301.1:2048-499154 GCF_000155975.1 Citrobacter youngae ATCC 29220
ATGAGCCGACTGGCGCGGCAGGCGGGCGGCAGCAATAAAACGGTCCATGACCGCATGGCGCTGGCGCAGCGGTTCTGTGAACGTCTGGTGGTGGTGCAGAATATCCAGATCCGCCAGGTGGCGCAGCTTAAAGCCCGGCATATAGAAGACTATATCCGGGAAAGACTGGCGCAGGGGATTGCCCGGCGGTCCCTGCAAAATGAGATGGCGGCGATACGCAGTCTGCTGGTGCAGGCCGGGCGCGATAAGCTGGCGGTCAGTGAACGGATAAGCAACCGGGCGCTGGGGCTGGCTGGCGCACCGCGTACAGGAACACATCAGGCTATTCCGGCGGCGTACTACCGGGAGGTACTGGACGCTGCCCGCGCGAAAGATGCCGGACTGGCGGCGGCGCTGGAACTGTCCCGACTGATGGGGCTGCGTTCCCAGGAGGCAGTACAGAGCGCGCAGTCGCTGAGAACCTGGCGACAGGCCATTGAAGGTGGAGAACCCCGGCTTACGGTGGTATTTGGCACCAAAGGTGGACGATCCCGGGAAACCCGAATCCTCGATACTATAGCTGTCAGAAAGGCACTGGATAATGCCATTGCGGTGGTGGAAAGCCGTAACAGCAGGCTGATTGATAAACCCGACCTGAAAACGGCCATGAAATACTGGCACAGCCAGGCATCGCGAATTGGGTTAACTGGTGCATACTCCCCGCATTCCCTGCGCTATGCCTGGGCGCAGGATGCAATACACCATTATCTGGCGCAGGGCTTTAGCGAGAAAGAAGCGCTGGCGCAGACGGCGATGGATTTAGGCCATGGTGACGGGCGCGGGCGTTATGTGGCGCAGGTATATGGCAAAAAATGAACGCTTAATCACCTGCGACGTTAAGCCACGCCGCAGGTGTAACACCTTCAGGCAGTGATGCCTTCATAAAACTGATTGCCCGATGCGAAAATAATCAGGCTACTGTTCCAGTCGTTTCATCATGTTCATAATCACTCCTGTGAGAGATGGATAGTCTGACCCTGCCGACGCGACCGCTCTGCCGCAAACACCACCCGGTGGCTTTCCAGCGTGGCCTGCGGACCGGAGAGGATATAACCGGGTGAACGCTGGCTGACGGCATCGATAAACCGGGCGACGAGTGCCAGGTCGCCGCCGCTGTGCCCGGCGTGTTGTGTTTCGGGTGCGCCGGCCCGGGTGTCGTAGACCGTTTCCTGATTGGTACTGAAATGGCGTACTTTCAGAATGCGCCCGTCGCCCTCGATACACCCGTGACTGCCGAATAACCGGGTCTGACGCTTTGCCATCGGGATAAAGGCGGTCATGGTGAAGCTGGCGGTTTTGCCACCCGCGAACCGCATATTCACCACCTGATGGTCCGCCACGTTGTTGTCGCAGCGGTACACGCAGCGACCGTAAGGGCCGGTATTCAGCGCGTTGAGGATATTTTCTGCCGTCGGGTCAGGCGTCAGTACCGACAGAAAACCTGGCGTACAGAAGGGATGCTCTCCGGTATAGATTTTCAGCGCCGAATACGGGCAGGTGGATTCTGTCTCTGGCCTGCATTCCGTGCAGCGTGCCGCCGCACCTGCAGGCTGATTTTCCGGGGTGAAGTGGCTGAGGTTGCCAAAGGAGGAGACGGCCTCGCAGGGCGCATCCATCACATACTGTATCCAGTCGATATCGTGGCAGGATTTTGCCAGCAGCATAAAGGCCGCCTCATGGGTATTGCGCCAGTTGCCGCGTACAAAAGAGTGGGCCTGGTGCCACCATCCCACTGGCTCCAGATGCTGGAGGCTGATGAGCTCGCCGATGGCTCTGTCTGCCAGCAATGCTTTCAGCGCCTGCGTGTAACGGGTGTAACGCAGCACATGAGCGACGGCGAACAGAATGCCGTTCGCCTGTGCCACCCGGACAATCTCACGGCATTCGTCCTCCTGTGGCGACAGCGGTTTTTGCAGCAGCATGTCGTAACCCTGACGGGTAAATTCCAGCGCCGGGGCGGTGTGTTCATTATCCGGCGTGCAGATAAATACCGCGTCGGCCACGCGTCCGAGGGCCAGTGCATCGCGCCAGTCGCGCCAGACCCGCTCCGGCGGGATGGCGTGGCGTTCTGCCAGCAGGCGACGGTACGCCCGGCGGGGTTCCGCCACCGCGACAACCTGCATGCGCTCCGGGTGCTCCAGCGCGTAGCGGGCGTAAATCTCCCCGCGTGCGCCTGCCCCGACAATCAGAACCGTTACGGGTGAGTCAGACATGCTGTTTCCTCCTCAGTGTGCGTCAGCCGGGTATCCCGCAGAAGAATGCGCAGGCGGTCGCCGTCATTCAGGGTGATACCCTCTGGAAAACGGAGCGTGTGGCGGCGGTCTTCTCCGGCCTCCAGCGGCGCGTTGTTGAGCGTGATGCGCCACAGCGGGAGGTCGAACGGCCAGCCAAACTCATTCAGCGTGAGCGTGCCGTGGATGACCGTCAGCGTGCAGGTGTGGGTGGTGGCGCTGACGGTGCCCCAGGCATCCCCTGCCGACCAGAAATAGTAATGGTGCCCCGGCGTGAGCGCCGGGTGAAAAGCGAGATGGCCGGTATCTGCGCAGTACCGGACGCCGCTGTATGCCAGCAACAGGCCGTAGCTCGCCATGGAGCGGGCATAATGGCTGCCGCACTCCATCTCATTCCACGGGTTGCGGTTATCCCCCCGGTAACGGTCGCGGATGGCGCGGGTAAGGGTTTCTCCTTCGGTAGCCATGCCGCTGGCGACCATCAGGGCAGCAAGCTGGTACTCAAATCCGGTCATCATCTCCTGGGCGTAGGGCACCGGAATCGCAGGCATGTCGCCTGTGGGCCAGCTACAGATGCTGACACCCTGTTCGTCATTGAGGCCGTACAGACGACAGGGATTGGTATGGTGGCGGGCGCTGACAAAATTGTACTGCCAGAGCGCCCGCAGCGCCCGTTGTGTCTGGCCGGGGTCAAACACTGGCGGTAAACCGCACAGCCCGGCGAACCACTGGCCCATTAACTGGTCGATATGGCAGCCGCTGCCGAACTGGTATTTCACTTCATGGTTTTCTTCACACCAGTACTGCTGCCACACGTCGCCGGACAGGCCGTAATCTGCTGATTCCGCTGATGTCCGCCAGGGGGCCAGCGTGTCCCGGTTGGCAAGGTCGATGACCTGCTGGAAATATTCGCCGTTAAACAGTCTCTCGCGCAGGGTGACCCGTCCCCGGCGGGCAATGTCTTGCCATAACATGGCGTCATCATTGTGTCCGAGGTGATTTGCTATCGCGCAGCCCGCTTCCAGCGCGGCGATATACAGCCCGGTAAGCCACGGATTCGGGCCGAACAGCTCCATATCCAGCGTGTGGTGCTGGCGTCCGGTCAGCACGCCACGCTGTTCCGGGTCCCACTGGTCCGGGTTATCCGGGTTCCAGGCAAAGCGCAGCATGTCGCGCACCGCAGACCACTTCTCTTCCAGCCAGGCCCTGTCGCCGCACAGCAGCCAGTCGCGGTAAATTGCCAGCACTTCGCCAAACTGTCCGTCGGCACAGGCACGAAACTCAAAGGGGTCATCGCCCGGTGGCAGGCGCAGCCGGAAGCGCAGGCTGCCGGAGGGGCGCAGGTTATGGCGCTGGTTCAGGTCGCGCATCGAACGGGACAGGCGCGGGAACAGCCAGGGCAGGGCCAGCGCGTAGTGCCAGACGTGAGTACAGGAGCCTTCGCAGCAGCCGATATCTTCCAGCACGCCTTCCCAGCCCCACAGGCTGCCGTCCTCCAGCCGCAGGCAGGTGGGGGATTTCAGCACCGCCAGATTTGCAGAGACGGCATCGCGTACACTGTCCGGCAGGCTACTGTCGTGCAGCGCGTCGTGAAACGCCTGGGTCCGGCTGAACAGGAATTCAGCATTGCTGACGGCATAGTCCAGCACGGCGTTCACGTCCGTGAAGCGGGTGGCGTAATGGTTTTTCCAGGTTTTCTGGCCCCGGTAATCGTCATAATGCACCAGTTCCTGTGTGGCCCGGTCCCGCCAGTCTGTCCAGTAGTTATACGTTACCGGGCAGTACCAGCCCGTCCAGAAGCGTACCCGGCCCCGCTCCCCGGCGGCCAGGTGCAGGTGGGCTGCCAGTGAGGCGTGGTCGGCAAAGCCGGGCTGGCTCTGTGTATATTCCCGCTCCGGCAGACGCGGTTGTCCACAGAAATCGCGCCAGAACATTGTCAGGCTGTCGAACCAGTCGCCGCGATACCAGTACGTCTGCCAGCTCACGTCCTGTGCGTCGGTGGTCGTTGCCAGCTCTGCATAACGCGGGTCGTCAGCCGGATAATGGCGCTGCGTCAGCGTCATCATATGACGGTCTTCGCGTATCTCATGGCGGTTGTGCGTACTGTCCGGGGCCAGCCCGTTACACAGGCTCAGACACAGGGTGTAATCCAGCGCGGCGTCCGTGGTGTTCTCCACCTCCAGCTCAAACCACGCCAGCGGCAGGGAGGAGTTATCCTCATCGCAGGGAATAAACGGGTTAAACGCCAGCATCCTGATGTTACCCGGAAACTCCGGGTCACTGAACGACATCTGCGCCATCGGGAACTCGCCGTCAAATTCGCTGTGCGCAAAATGTGGCATTCCGGCGAGCGTTTCTGCGTCCGGCCCGACGCCATAGCCGGTATGACGCTTGCGCAGACGGTCGTGTATCTGCCACTGTCCGCAGGCGTTGCCCTGCCAGTCCCCCTGAAGAATGCGGGCATCGACCAGCGCGCCATTGCGCTCTGCCTTCACCGCAAAATGGGTGTAGCCGTGGTGATAACCCTTGTCGGGATGGTTAAAGATTTCCACGTCGGTGAGGTGACCGTTGCCCGCAAGGCTGATACAGCCGGTGCCGATGCCGCCCAGCGGAAAGCGCACCTCGCGGGCGGTGCTGCCTGAGTGGGTTGTCATGATGACACCTCCTGGTTATCGCGCAGGCGCAGGGCGTCTGCAATTCGGCGGTTGCCGGCAAACGTCAGCGGATAGCGCCACAGAATCAACGGGCAGACGAGCAGTATCAGACCGGGAATGAGCGTGAATGCGGCACTGATACCCGACAGCGTGAACCCGCTCTGCGCCTCGTTGGGCACGTAGCCGATGAAGCCCAGCACGAACCCCGCCGCCGCGCCGCCGATGGCCCCGGAAAACTTAAGCTGAAACAGGTTGAGGGAGAAAATCATACCGCCGGCCTGACGGTGATGATGGTATTCGTGCCAGGCCGCCACGTCCGGCAGCAGGGTGCCGAGCAGGACCCCGAGCATCCCGAACAACAGGTGCGGCAGGCTGCTGAGCGCCACGGCAAACCACACCGGCACACTGGTGATAAAAAAGGTCAGCACACACAGCAACCCGGCCAGGGCACAGGCGAGGCTGCCGGTGACCCGGCGTTCGACACGGTTGACCAGCAACGGTGTCAGCGCCGCCCCCGCCATGGCTGCCAGCGTGGAAACGCCGAGATACGACGTCATGGCAGCATCGCTTTTCACGAGGTATTTAAAGTAGTAGAGACAGAAGCCGGAACGCGAGGCCAGAACAAAGTTCAGCAGAAACCAGAAGCCCATCAGCAGTACCAGAGGACGGTTGTGGCGCAGCAGCTCCGGGTACACCCGCCATGAATGAATGGCACTTCCTTCAGATGGCGGCGTCGGCAGTTCGCGCACGCCGCTAAAGTTCACCAGCGCACAGACCAGGAAAAATACGGCGTAAATAACCGCCAGCTGGCTCCAGTTGTTCGCGAGCAGTGCCAGCAGCGGCAGCGTCACCACGCTTGCCAGCCATGAACCGCAGGTGCCGCCGATGCGGGTTGCGACCACCACCCGGTTGCGGCTTTCCGGATTGCGGGTGATGACGGTGGCGAGCGACCAGTAGGGCACATCAAAGGCGGTATACGAGGTGCTGAGCAGGAAGTAAGTGATGCCTGCCCAGGCGATGGTGGCCCCCATGCTCATCTGCGGGATGGAAAAGGTGGCGACCATCGCCAGGGCGCAGACAATACCGCTGTACAGCAGCCACGGGCGAAAGCGCCCGAGCCGGGTGTGGGTGTTATCGAATATCCAGCCCCAGACGAGGTCGGACAGCGTGTCCCAGATACGGGTGAGGAGGAATATCGTCCCGACGGTGGCGGCGGGAATGCCGACATAATCGGTGTAGTAGAGCATCAGGAAGGTGACTATCATGGTGCAGATCACATTGTCGCCGATACCGCCCAGCACATAGCTGGCAAGGGAGGCGTGGCTGACGGTGCCGCTGGCGGCAAAGGGCGGCGCAGCCTGGATACGTGTGGCGGGTTCATGAATGTCCATGTAAGCCTCCTGCCGGGCGTAACGTCCGGAACAGTGAGGATGGCAGCGGGATAACGGCGCTGTCGCCGTGAGCGGTGGCTGTAACAACCTGCGGATGCAGTACAGACAGGATGGTGGTTTGCATAAACAACTCTCCTTATCGGCACAAAGTGAATGCCCTGCCTGACGATGGGAAAAATGGTTCCGGGGGCAAGGCGTTAATGTTTCTCCGGAACCGGAAAATTGTGCACTGTCAGGGCCGGTTTCATGCCTGGCTGTGGATGTTTTGGCAGGCGGTACGCTTCCTGACCGTCGTAGCGAGTGGGCCAGATGGTGGCCGGATGGACTTTTAATGCGGAAGCTATCAGCCATTCGCCTTTCGGGCACGGGCGGGTGAGCGCGTTAGCCAGCGTGGAGGACGCCAGCCCAGCTTGTCGCGAAAGCGCCGCCAGGCTGGTGCCGCGCTTGTGGAGGGCGGCGATGATGTAGGCTGGGTGCCAGTCTTGTTTAGTCATTCCTGTTACCTCTCTAATCCTGGTGCTACGTTTTTCGTAGTATCTAAGTCGTTAAAAAACTACGAATCTCGTAGTTATGGAAAAACGACTAAGACAAAGGGATGTTTTCATCCGCCGATTAAAAGAAGCCCGACAGCGCTTAGATATTTCTCAGGCTGCTGTGGGGATTGCTGCGGCTGTTGATCCTTCTGTTGCAAGTACCCGGTTCAATCGCTACGAGAAAGGTATTCATGAGCCTGATATGGAAACCGCTGCACGTATAGCTGATGTGCTGAGTGTCCCCCTACCATGGCTGTTCACTTCGGATGAGAATCTTGCTGAATTGATTCTCAACTTCGCCAGCCTCTCCCCTGATTTGCAACTCCATCTCTTGGAAGCATCTCGCCAGATGATTAGCATTTCCTCTGAAGATGATGCTTAAGATGCGGCCTCTTTTATCCTGTTACTGCGATACTACGTTAATCGTAGTATCTGCGGCAAGCGAAAACTACGATTCTCGTAGTTATGAAAACGATTAATCATTACAACGATATTTTTTGCCGGCGGTTAAAGCAGGCTCGGCTAGCCAGTGGGCTTTCACAAAAACGTCTGGGGATCGCAGCAGGAATTGATGAATTTGTAGCCAGTACACGCATCAATCGGTATGAAAAGGGCGTACATGAACCTAATACTGAGATTGTGCTGAAATTATCGGCGGTTTTACGTGTTCCGGTGGCTTACTTTTACGCTGAAGATGATGATTTAGCTGAGTTGATGCTGATATTTTGGTCATTATCAAATAAACAGCGGGATGAGCTTATGGATTATGTGAGGCACCGCGTAGTTAGTTAAGTCGGTATTCAGTGCTCGAACGATATTATTTTCTTTTCAAATAGGGGGGCTCGATCACATGTCCTCAAAATATCACTGATAATGCTTTCTCTATAATAGGTAGGACCATATCAGGGAGCTTCTGGTTTATGCTCAATCAAACCTTACCTGAAAACCGGGAAATACTATCAGTCTCCTGACCATGGACGCAGCGGGCCTTAAACGGTTGAGCACCAGTTGCGCGTGAGCGCGATTGCCAGGGAATTTAATATCGCGCGACAGATGGCACTCAGAATAAAGATGGCACATGTTTAAAATATGAAGTGGCGATTTTTAGCCAGCTTATTCGGTATAAAAGTTGTGGCTGACAGAGATTGAGTCGCTATATGATACAAGGGAGTGATTGCTGCCTTGAAAAGGCCAAAAGGCCAAAAGGCCAAAAGGCCAAAAGGCCAAAAAGCTAAGGGATAAAGGTAAAAGTCCTACCCTAAAGGGCAAAAGGCTTAAAGGGCTTTATCTGGTGCAGCTCTGTGATGTTACGGTGGCAGGAAGCTGGCGTAGGCAAGTGGATTTCAGTGCTGGTACAAATTAAAAAGCAGATCCGCTGCATCAGGGATCTGCTTTCCTGCGTTATCCGGCGCATGCCACTTCGCTTCACTTCGCTTCGCTTCACTTCACTTCACTTCACTTCACTTCACTTCACTTCACTTCACTTCACTTCACTTCACTTCACTTCACTTCACTTCACTTCACTTCACTTCACTTCACTTCACTTCACTTCACTTCACTTCACTTCACTTCACTTCACTTCACTTCACTTCACTTCACTTCACTTCGCTTCACTTCACTTCGCTTCACTTCGCTTCGCTGTTCATAGCGATACGGCGGGATAAATTTCTGCCGACAGGCGTCAAGATAGTCCGACCACCACTGCATCATTTGCGTACGCTCGTCGAGATGCTCTGCCTTGTGGATATAGGCAGCTCTCACGCTGTTACGCTCCTGATGGCTCATCTGCCGTTCCACGGCATCTTTCGACCAGCGTCCGGACTCGATCAGCGCACTACAGGCCATTGTGCGAAAGCCGTGGCCGCAAACATCCACTTTCGTGTCATAACCCATTGTACGCAGTGCTTTGTTGATGGTGTTTTCACTCATTGGCTTACGCGGATCGTGGTCGCCGGGAAACAGCAATACACCGTTGCCGGACAGTAATTTTAGCTGTTTCAGTACCGTAACCGCCTGTTTTGACAGCGGCACCAGATGCGGCGTTTTCATCTTTGCGCCACGTTCTGAATAGCGCACGTCCGGAATGGACTCACGCTGGGCGGGAATAGTCCACATAGCACCATCCAGATCGATCTCTGTCCAGCGGGCAAAACGCAGTTCGCTGGAGCGAATGAAGATCAGCAGATTCAGCAGTACTGCCAGTCGTGTCAGTAGCCTGCCGGGATAGCTTTCAATATGCTCCAGCAGTTCCTGTAATCTTTCCAGTGGCAGGGCGGGGTAGTGGTTTTTCTGCGGTGGCTCTATGGCTCCGGTAAGATCATTCGCCGGGTTGCTGGCAATCAGGCTTTCCTGCACCGCATAGCGCATAATGGCCGTAGTGCGTTGCTGTATCCGCGCGGCGGTTTCCAGATTCCCCTTTTTCTCAGCCACCCGCAGCGGGATTAGCAGATCTGCGGTTTTCAAATCGGCGACAGGAAATTTGCCTATGAGCGGGAAAACATGCAGCTCCAGCGAGCGCTGGATTTTTGCGGCGTGGTTTTCTGACCAGCGGATATTTTTTGCCAGCCACTTTCGGGCAACCTCTTCAAAAGTATTGCCGCTTTTTTTCGTCTGTTTTTCCTGTCGCTTTTTCTCACCCGGATCGTCCCCAGCGCTGAGGGTAGCTTTGGCTTCTTCACGTAGCTTACGGGCATTTGCCAGTGAGACAACAGGGTAAGCGCCAAACGCCAGCTTTTTCTCTTTACCGCCAAAACGGTACTTGAGTTGCCAGAGTTTAGAGCCATTGGGTTTAATCAGCAGGTACAGGCCTTGAGCATCGGTAAGCTTGTAAGGTTTATCGAGAGGTTTTGCGTTGCGGATAGCGGTATCGGAGAGTGGCATGGTGGGGCTCCATAGTTTATCGAACCGACAGGCCCCCAATTAAGCCCCCAAAAACTATGGATGTCAAAAGACCCGTTGGTATTCAATGATACCAGCGGGTCTCTTTAACTTACTGATTTTTATATGTCCTCGGACTTACTGAGACATCCCAGGACAAAAATATGGTGCCCGGACTCGGAATCGAACCAAGGACACGGGGATTTTCAATCCCCTGCTCTACCGACTGAGCTATCCGGGCAACGAGGCGCATTAAACCCGATCCACTTCGTTTCGTCAACGAAATTTCTTCAAATCAATGCAGACTGAACAATCTATCACCACATTGCTGTTATTGCACGCATTCTCAGGCAAAAAATGCCGTCCACGCGGCGGAAAGCGGCATTGCCAGTAGCAGGGCGGGAAGCATATTCACAACTGCAAACATTTTTATGCCGCAAATACGTAAGCCGGTTGCCAGCAGCAATAGCCCGCCGACGGCGCTGAAATCAGCCATCATGGCTGGTGTCGTCAGGGGCAAAATCAGCGCGGCGCAGGTGGCAAGCGTTAACTGGATTGCCAGCATCGGCACGCAGATGGCGGAGACCGCGATCCCCAGCGAACAGGCAAAAATGATGGCCGTGAAGAAATCAAGAAACGACTTCGCGATTAAAATATTAGGATCGCCGGTCATCCCTTCATGTATTGCGCCGAAGATCCCGGTACCGCTGGCGCAAAACAGCACGATAATGGCCACGTAGCTTTGGATAAAAGATTCATGCGTTGCGTTGGCATCCGACCGGCTGAAAAGCCGCTGTACTTTGGCAATGGCGGTATTGATCCCTTTCTCCAGATGACAGAATTCGCCGATTAACGCGCCGACCAGCGTTGCCAGCACCATTACCGGCAGATTGGCGCATTTGATAACCAGTAAAATACCAATCCCTAAAGAGCACAGCCCGAATATGGAGGTCATGGAGACCCGAATGCGTTCCGGTAAATGCTGGCTAAGTAGCGCGCCGAGAACGCCACCAAATAAAATGGCGCTGCCATTAATAAACGGTCCGATTACCACATTTGCTCCTGCATACCCATTATCGTCTTGATGCTAAAGCCAATTAGCTGGGTAAAATTATGTTTTTAGATGGCGTTATTATGCCGCGATTAGCACGCGAAATGCTTGTTTATCTGTGAGGTTCAGGCTCCGGATTTTATCTTGCGCCTGTCAGTGAAAGGTGCCATGATTGCGCGAATTTTCTCCTGTCTGAATGGGGCTGCTTGGGATGATATTACTCCCCCTACATCGCCTTCAACATCGCCTTTTTGCGCGATGTTTGCCCCTTCCTGCAACATCTCTTCACGCTCCCACCATGCGGTGAGGGCAGCGCACGCTCACTGCAGGATAACAGTAAAATCAGAGGCTATCTGCTTTTACTGATGTCTGGCGGTCGGGGCTGGTAACCAGTTTGACCTGTCATTTCGTGGGCAAAGCAATGCGGCTTTGTCCGGGACTTTTGATTTTCCCGAAACGGGTTATTGCGCTTATGAAATCAATGAAAATTGCCGCCAGTGGTGAACTGGTCTCTCGTCTGTCCAGCCATCGTCAGGTGGTCTCGCTGGACAGTACCGATTTTACTGACGTGGCGGCAGTCGTCATTACCGTTGCGGACAGCCGCAGCGGGATCCTTGCTTTGCTTAAACGCACAGGTTTTCATTTACCCGTGTTTCTGTTCGCAGAGTCCGATGTAGAGATGCCTGCGGGTGTTAATGCGGTCATCAGCGGGCAGGCGCAGGAATGGCTGGAGCTGGAGTCTGCTGCCTGTCAGTATGAGGACGATCTGCTGCCGCCGTTCTACGACACGCTGACCCAGTATGTCGAAATGGGGAACAGCACGTTTGCCTGCCCGGGGCACCAGCACGGCGAGTTTTTTAAGAAGCATCCTGCGGGGCGGCACTTCTACGAATTTTTTGGCGAAAATCTGTTTCGTGCGGATATGTGCAACGCCGACGTTAAGCTTGGCGATCTGCTCATTCATGAAGGATCGGCGAAACATGCGCAGAAATTTGCTGCGAAAGTTTTCCATGCTGATAAGACCTACTTTGTATTGAATGGGACCTCTGCTGCAAATAAAGTGGTGACCAATGCGCTGCTGACGCGTGGCGATCTGGTGCTGTTTGACCGTAACAACCATAAGTCGAACCACCACGGCGCGCTAATCCAGGCGGGCGCTACGCCGGTCTATCTGGAAGCGGCGCGTAATCCGTTTGGCTTTATCGGTGGGATTGATGAGCATTGCTTTGATGAGGAGTACCTGCGCCAGCAGATCCGTGCAGTTGCGCCGCAAAAGGCTGACCAGCCGCGTCCGTTCCGTCTGGCGATTATTCAGCTCGGTACTTATGACGGGACGATCTACAACGCCCGCCAGGTGATCGACAAGATTGGTAGCCTGTGCGATTACATCCTGTTTGATTCCGCATGGGTAGGCTACGAGCAATTTATCCCGATGATGGCCGATAGCTCACCGCTGCTGTTGGATCTTAATGCCAACGATCCGGGGATCTTTGTGACTCAGTCAGTACACAAACAGCAGGCCGGGTTCTCGCAAACCTCGCAGATCCACAAAAAGGATAACCATATTCGCGGTCAGGCGCGGTTCTGCCCGCATAAGCGGCTGAACAACGCGTTTATGCTGCATGCTTCCACCAGTCCGTTTTACCCGCTGTTTGCGGCGCTGGATGTTAACGCCAAAATCCATGAAGGCGAGAGCGGTCGTCGGCTATGGGCGGAGTGCGTGGCGCTGGGCGTCGAGGCGCGTAAAGCGATTATTACCCGCTGTAAGATGATTCAGCCGTTTATTCCTCCGATGGTTGATGGCAAACCGTGGGAAACCTATCCGACGGCGGTGATTGCCAGCGAGCGTTGTTTCTTTAGCTTTGAACCCGGCGCGAAATGGCATGGTTTTTCCGGTTACGCGCGCGACCAGTATTTTGTCGACCCCTGCAAGCTGCTGTTAACCACCCCAGGCATTGATGCGCAAACCGGGCAATATACTGATTTTGGTATTCCGGCGACGATTCTGGCGCATTACCTGCGTGAAAACGGCATCGTGCCGGAGAAATGCGACCTCAACTCGATTCTGTTCCTGCTGACCCCGGCAGAAAGCGCAGAGAAAATGGCGCAGCTGGTGGCGATGCTGGCGCAATTTGAACAGCACATTGAGAACGACACGCCGCTGTCTGAGGTACTGCCAACTATCGTCAACAAGTATCCGGTACGCTATCGGGATTACACGCTGCGCGAATTGTGTCAGGAGATGCACTCACTGTACGTCAATTTTGATGTGAAAGATCTGCAAAAAGCGATGTTCCGTCAGGAGAGTTTGCCCGCCGTGGCGATCAATCCGCAGGATGCGAACAGCGCCTTTATCCGTGGTGACGTTGAGCTGGTGCGTATTTGTGATGCTGCTGGTCGCATCGCGGCGGAAGGCGCGCTGCCTTATCCTCCGGGCGTGCTGTGCGTGGTACCGGGAGAGATATGGGGCGGAGCGGTGCAACAATACTTCCTGGCGCTGGAAGAGGGCGTAAACCTGCTGCCAGGTTTTTCGCCGGAACTGCAAGGGGTTTATAGTGCAACGGATGCAGACGGTATTAAGCGTCTGTATGGCTACGTTCTGAAGTAAAAGCCGGATGGCGCTGAACGCTCATCCGGCCTACCAACTGGCCAAAAAGAAGGTCACCCTTAGGTGACCTTCTGTAATCAATAAAGATTAGTGCGCGATAGTCTGGGCGCCTGCCGGAGTGCGAACGTGTTTGTATTTAAACAGCGCAACGAAGGCAAATGCCAGAACCAGCGAGTAACCTGCAAAGATCAGCCACACGGTCTGCCAGTCGGTAATCCCGTTCAGCGTGTAGTGTTCAACCACTTTACCGCTCACCAGACCGCCCAGAATACAGCCAAAGCCGTTGGTCATCATCAGGAACATACCCTGGGCGCTGGCGCGAATTTCAGGGCGAACCTCTTTCTCCACGAATACGGAGCCAGAGATGTTGAAGAAGTCGAAGGCGCAGCCGTAAACAATCATCGACAGAACCAGCAGCACGGTACCGAACGGCGTTGGATCGCCGTAGGCAAACAGACCGAAGCGCAGCATCCACGCCACGATACTGATCAGCATCACGTTCTTAATACCGTAACGGCTTAAGAAGAACGGGATGGTCAGGATAAACAGCGTCTCGGAAATCTGCGAAATCGACATCATTACCGACGCGTGTTCTACGATAAAGCTACCAGAGAACAGCGGGTTGTTATCGAAGCTGTGCAGGAAGGTATTACCGAACATATTGGTAATTTGCAGCTCCGCACCCAGCATCATAGAGAAGATGAAGAAAATCGCCATACGCTTATTTTTAAACAGCGCGAAGGCATCCAGACCCAGCATTGATGACCAGCTCTGGTTTTTCTGCTGGTTGGCGACCGGAATATGCGGCAGCGTCAGGGTGAACAGTGCCAGAAGCACGGACAGCGTCGCCCCGATATACAGCTGCATATGGCTCAGTTCAAAGCCGGAGAAGCTTACGCCCCACATCGCCAGAATAAAGCCGATAGTGCCCCAGATACGGATTGGCGGGAAGTCAGTAACGATATCCATTCCGGCGGATTGCAGGCGATAGTAAGAGATGGTGTTGATTAACCCCAGCGTTGGCATATAGGCCAAAGAGTTAAGCAAGATCACAAAGAACATGGCGCCAGGCGTGGTGACCTCGGCTGCGGCGAACAGCGTCGCTGCGCCAACCAGGTGACAAATGGTGTATACCCACTTCGCACTGATCCATTTGTCGGCCACGATCCCTAACAGCGTAGGCATAAACACGGCGGCGATCCCCAGCGAGCTATACACTGCGCCAATGGATGCACCATCGAATTTAAGGGTGACAAACATATAGGAGCCGAGAGTAGTGAGCCAACTACCCCATAAGCAGAACTGCAGAAACGAGAGAACTTTCAGCTGCAGCTTAAGATTCATGTTAATTTCCTCACACCGTAATGCGGATGAATGTTTTAAAAGGCACATTTGCCGTGGCTATATGATGTGATTCTATCAACGGGAGGCACTCTTTTTTTGTTACCTGTGACAAATATTTGCAAACAATTTCTAATTGCAAAGCAAAAGAGTGATGGAGTTAACACTTTTCTCTCTTCTGAACCCCGTTTAAGGGGCCAGAAGAGAGATATATTAGCGGCGTCGATATGATTTCTGTGCTGAATTGACCTTGTAAAGGTATCGGCGTGATTCGGCAGAGGGATGTCGGGTGGTCAACGTTTGATAAACGTCCCCTGGAGACATGCTGTTAATAATATTCGCGGCCTGAATTTTATCGTTCGAGAATACGCGCAGTACGCTGCCCGCACCGCCGTTATACGCGGTGATCACCGCATAGCGACGCGAGGTCGGATTATCAATGCCGCCCAAATAGACATTGTTGAGCATGGCCAGGTAGGCCGTGCCGGTATCAATGTTGCTGGCCGGATCAAAAAGGAAGCTACGGCTTGGCGTACCTGAGCGCCCCTGCGAGCGGAAAACATCTTTTCCGGCGCTGTGTTGCACCACCTGCATCAGTCCCAGCGCATCGGCATGGCTGACCGCATAAGGGTTAAACGAGGATTCGGTTTGCATGATGGCCAGAATCAGCGACTCGTCAACGCCATACTTGCGCGATGCCTGACGCACCATGCCGATGTATTTATGCGCACGTTTATCAAGGTGGTTCGGCACCAGGTTGATCGTCACGCTATAGATGATGCGCAGGCCATTGCTGCGGCTTTTAAGGCGGGTTTGCAGCAGGTAGTTGGCAAAGTTGGTTGCACGTCCCTCCCAACGAATTGGCTGGCCGGTATTATCGACCACCTGTCCGTACAGGAACGGCTCTTTGGAAATCTTAATGTCGTCGACATCGGAATAGAGGTCGATAGAACCCGGATCGTCGCCCATCAGCAACGTCTTGATAATCGCCTGACGCAGGTGTCCGGCGGGATCTGTCCCGGCAATGGTCTCGACGGTTATCGTACCGTCGTCAAAGTTGATATGGCTGCGGGTTTGATACTGATCGGTATACTTTACGTAGTCCTTCGGACCCGCAATCAGCACTTCCTTAAATCCCCACAGATTCTCAATGTTATGGGCAAATTGCCCCATCAGAATATCAAAACCGTTGGTATCCTTGACCCAGGCTTCGTTATAGGAATCGCCTTTTTTGGTCGAACTGGAACAGGAGATGAGCAACGGCGCAATAACGGCAAGCGCGAGAAATTTTTTCATCATTCCGGGAGTGCGTGTTGTGTTTGTTATTTGCAAGGACCAGATTTAATCGTAGGCCGGATAAGCGCAGCGCCATCCGGCAACGGTTCTTATGACTCTGGTGTATATCCTTCAATATGCACATCTTTGCCTTCAAACAGGAAGTTGATCATCTCCTGCTCAAGCAGTTTACGATGCTCAACGTTCATCATATTGAGTTTTTTCTCGTTAATCAGCATGGTTTGCTTATGCTGCCATTGCGCCCATGCTTCTTTCGAAATCTCGTTATAGATGCGTTTTCCCAGATCGCCTGGGTACAGCTGAAAATCCTGACCTTCTGCTTCGCGTTGCAGGAAAGTGCAAAAAATCGTTCTGCTCATAAAAAATCCTCTCTATCGACCGTTACGTTAAACCTGTGTACCGGCTCGTAATTGCTGTAACAAACGCTCCACGGGAGCCGCCAGCCCAACAGACGGCGGTTGCGCTAAGTTATACCAGAGCGCGTTACCTTCATCCATGCATGAGGTGAATGAAGACACGGGAAGCCACATAGGCACAATATCTAAGTGGAAATGGCTAAAGGTATGGCGAAACGCATTAAGCTGGGTCAGATTATCTGCGTTAATTTGCCGTTGCGCCAGCCAGTTGCGTAGCCCATCTTCATCGTCAAACTGCGGAAAACAGTATAAACCACCCCATAAGCCGCTGGGTGGGCGCTGCGATAGCAGCACCTCGTCATCATGCTGTAGCAGTAAAAAATAGCCCGTCCGTTCCGGTAACGTCTGTTTGGGTTTTTTACCAGGATACAACGCCCAGCTTGCATTGGCGCTCGCCACACAGCCATTTTCTAGCGGACACAGGGAACATTTAGGTTTTGAGCGCGTGCAGACCATCGCGCCTAAATCCATCATCGCCTGGTTAAACCGCTCAACTCCGTGGGCGGGCGTAACCTGCTCGCTCAGTTCCCATAGTTTCTTCTCGACCTCTTTTTTACCCGGCCAGCCGCTTACAGCATAACAGCGAGCCAGCACGCGTTTGACGTTACCATCGAGAATCGGAAAATGCTGACCCAAAGAGAGTGAAAGGATCGCGCCTGCGGTTGAACGCCCAACGCCTGGCAGCGCGGCCACCTCATCAAAGGTTTGCGGAAAAGTACCGCCATGCAGCGCCACAACCTGCTGCGCGGCTTTATGCAGATTACGCGCACGGGCGTAATAGCCCAGCCCGGTCCATAAATGCAGGACTTCATCCAGCGGCGCGTGGGCTAAATCCGTTACCGTCGGGAAGCGCGCCATAAAGCGCTCAAAATAGGGGATCACGGTGGCAACCTGGGTTTGTTGCAGCATCACCTCAGAGAGCCATACTTTGTAAGGCGTCTTGTCAATTTGCCAGGGGAGCGTTTTCCGCCCGTATTTGTCGTACCAGCTCAAAACCTGAGCTGAAAATTGGGACGCTTGCATGATTACCGTTTCATTATTGCCGGGGGCAAGATTGCAGCACAGCGGCAACGGGGTGTAAACCGGAACTTTCCGCTGCTCACTTTCTTCCTTTACTTGCATCCGGCAACTAACTTTGGATAATGCCCGTTTTCAGAACTCAAACACAGCAGACTAAACTTTTATGAAGAACGACGTCATTTCACCGGAATTTGATGAAAACGGCCGCCCTCTGCGCCGGATTCGTAGTTTTGTTCGTCGCCAGGGGCGACTGACGAAAGGGCAGGAACACGCGCTGGAAAACTACTGGCCGGTGATGGGCGTTGAGTTCAGCGAAGAGCCTGTGGATTTCGCTGCGCTGTTTGGTCGCGATGCGCCAGTCACACTTGAAATCGGTTTTGGCATGGGGGCTTCGCTGGTGGCGATGGCGAAAGCGTGTCCGGAGCAAAATTTCCTCGGCATTGAGGTTCACTCACCGGGCGTTGGCGCGTGTCTGGCTTCCGCACATGAAGAGGGCGTCGAGAATCTGCGCGTCATGTGCCATGATGCTGTTGAAGTCCTGCATAAAATGATTCCTGACAATTCTTTATCGATGGTTCAGCTGTTTTTCCCTGACCCGTGGCATAAAGCACGTCATAATAAACGCCGTATCGTTCAGGTACCGTTTGCTGAACATATCTTAAGCAAGCTGAAGCTGGGCGGCGTGTTCCATATGGCCACCGACTGGGAAGCTTATGCGGAACATATGCTTGAAGTGATGTCCTCCATTGACGGGTATAAAAACCAGTCAGAGAGTAACGATTATGTACCGCGCCCACAATCGCGCCCGGTAACCAAATTTGAACAACGTGGTCATCGTCTTGGCCACGGCGTATGGGACTTAATGTTCGAGAGGGTGAAATAATGGCAAAGAACCGTAGCCGTCGTCTGCGTAAAAAGATGCACATCGACGAATTCCAGGAAATAGGGTTTTCGGTTGCATGGCGTTTCCCGGAGGGTACATCTGGAGAGCAGGTCGATAAAATCGTTGATGACTTTATCAATGAAGTGATCGAACCTAACAAACTGGCCTTTGACGGCAGCGGCTATCTGGCCTGGGAAGGTCTGATCTGTCTGCAGGAAATCGGCAAATGCACCGAAGAACATCAGGCCATCGTCCGCAAGTGGCTGGAAGAGCACAAGCTCGAAGAAGTGCGTACCAGCGAACTTTTCGATATTTGGTGGGACTAAGTAGCAAAGGGTCGGCAAATGCCGGCCCGATTTGTATTGAGGGAAAGATATGATGCGCAAAACGCTGCTGGCGGCAGTCCTAACGTTCACGGCGATGGCCGCACATGCAGATTACCAGTGCAGCGTCACCCCGCGTGACGATGTTATTTTGAACCCGCAAACGGTGCAGGTAAAAGGCGAAAACGGCGATCTGGTTATTACGCAGGCCGGTGATGTCACCTTTAACGGTAAGCAATACAACCTTAACGCCGCGCAGCGTGAGCAGGCTAAAGATTATCAGGCGGCGTTGCGTAGCAGCCTGCCGTGGATTGACGAAGGCGCCAGAGCGCGCGTGGAGAAAGGCCGCGTGGCGCTGGACAAAATCATCGCCAAAGAGGTTGGTGAAAGCAGCAACATGCGTGGCCGCTTAACCAAGCTGGATGCGCAATTGAAAGAGCAGATGAACCGCATCATTGAGCATCGTACTGATGGCCTGACCTTCCACTACAAGGCGATTGACCAGGTCCGCGCCGACGGGCAGCAGTTAGTGAATCAGGCGATGGGCGGTATTTTGCAGGACAGCATCAATGAGATGGGCGCCAAAGCCGTACTCAAAGGCGGCGGTAATCCGCTGCAGGGCGTGCTCGGCAGCCTCGGTGGCTTGCAAACCTCAATTCAGAACGAATGGAAGAATCAGGAACAAGACTTCCAGCAGTTTGGCAAAGATGTGTGCGCCCGCGTGGTGACGCTGGAAAACGATCGTAAAACGCTGGTTAGCACGCTGAAATAATTTTCACTTCTTTTTAACGGCGCAGAAACATTCTGCGCCGTTTTATTTTGTATCTTTCTGTTTTTTTGATATCCATCTCTAAGAATAGCAATTTCATGTAGATATAAATCTGGTTAATTGGATGCCGTCACATTATTCATCTGTAAGATAGACATAATGCTGCAAATTCAAGTAACTGGAGAAATAACATGGAGTTTTTCAAGAAAACGGCACTTGCCGCACTGGTTATGGGTTTCAGCGGCGCGGCGCTTGCACTGCCAAACATCACTATTTTAGCAACCGGCGGGACAATAGCCGGCGGTGGTGACTCCGCGACAAAATCTAACTACACGGCAGGGAAAGTAGGCGTAGAGAATCTGGTTGAAGCCGTACCTCAGTTGAAAGACATCGCGGTTGTGAAAGGTGAGCAGGTGGTGAACATCGGCTCCCAGGATATGAATGACGACGTCTGGTTAACGCTGGCGAAAAAGATTAACACCGAGTGTGATAAAACGGATGGCTTCGTGGTAACGCATGGTACGGATACCATGGAAGAGACCGCGTATTTCCTCGACCTGACCGTCAAGTGCAACAAGCCGGTAGTGCTGGTTGGCGCAATGCGTCCGTCTACAGGTATGAGCGCCGATGGCCCGTTCAACCTGTATAACGCAGTGGTTACGGCTGCAGACAAAACTTCTGCCAACCGCGGCGTGCTGGTGGTGATGAACGACACCGTGATGGATGGTCGCGACGTGACTAAAACCAACACTACAGATGTCGCTACCTTCAAATCCGTAAACTATGGCCCGCTGGGCTATATTCATAACGGTAAGATCGACTATCAGCGTACGCCTGCGCGTAAGCACACTACGTCCACGCCGTTCGATGTTTCTAAGCTGACCGAGCTGCCGAAAGTGGGGATTGTGTACAACTACGCGAATGCATCCGATCTGCCGGCCAAAGCGCTGGTGGATGCAGGCTATGCGGGTATCGTCAGTGCGGGTGTAGGTAACGGCAACCTGTATAAAACGGTATTCGATACGCTGGCCACTGCCGCGCATAAAGGTACCGTTGTGGTGCGTTCATCTCGTGTACCAACGGGCTCCACCACGCAGGATGCTGAAGTTGATGATGCGAAATACGGCTTTGTGGCTTCAGGCTCTCTGAACCCGCAAAAAGCGCGTGTTCTGCTGCAGCTTGCGCTGACGCAAACCAAGGATCCGAAGCAGATCCAGGAAATGTTTAATCAGTATTAATCGATGAGGGTGGCTGCGTCCTGGCCTGTCGTAGGCCGGATAAGGCGCAGCCGCCATCCGGCAAATTGCCTGATGGCGCTACGCTTATCAGGCCTACGTTCGACACGTACTACTCCGCCAGAAACAGCTCCAGCAGCGAATTCAAAAACAGCTTACCGTGTTGGGTAATCTGCCAGTATTCATCACATTCACTCAGGTAACCCTGTGCGATAGCCTCGTCAATCTGTTGACGGATAACGTCTTCGGCAAGCCCGGTGTACTGCGTGAATTCAGCGCGTGGCGCGGCCTCCAGTAACCGGAAACGGTTCATAAAGAACTCGAACGGTTTATCGGCCTCGGCGACATCACGCTGGCTTTCCAGATAACGCCCCTGCATATATCCGCGTGGATGCCGCGTTTTGGTGGTGCGCAGGATGCGTCCGTCCGGGAACGTCACCTTGCCGTGCGCGCCGCAGCCAATGCCAAGATAGTCGCCAAAACGCCAGTAATTAAGGTTGTGCTGGCACTGATAGCCCGGCTTCGCGTAGGCTGAGGTTTCGTACTGCTGATACCCCGCGGCAGTCAGTAGCTGGTGGCCTTGCTCAAAAATATCCCACAGCGCGTCATCGTCCGGGAGTACCGGCGGGCGTGAACCAAATAGCGTGTTGGGTTCGATAGTCAGCTGATACCAGGAAAGATGCGGTGGGTTGAGCGCAATGGCCTGTTGCAAATCGCCCAACGCCTCGTCCAGCGTCTGATCCGGCAGGCCATGCATCAGGTCGAGATTAAAGCTGCGTAGCCCCAGGCCGCTCGCCAGGTGTGCTGCACGTTTGGCTTCTTCCGGCCCGTGAATACGCCCCAGACGCTCAAGTTTGGCGGAGCTAAAGCTCTGTACGCCTATCGAGATACGGTTTACGCCAGCGCGTTGATAGTCAACAAACCGATTGGCTTCAACCGTGCCGGGATTTGCCTCCATCGTGATTTCCGCATCCGCGGCCAGCTTCAGGCGTGCGCGCACGCCGTCGAGCAGCGTTTGCATCGCCGGGCCGGAAAGCAGGCTCGGCGTACCGCCACCGATAAAAATCGTCTTTACTTCACGTCCCTGGGCATGGGCTACTTCAGAATCCAGATCGCTCAGCAGATGCTGAACATAGTCGTCATGAGGGACTTCGCCCTTTAGCGCATGCGAGTTGAAGTCGCAGTACGGGCATTTCTGCACGCACCATGGGATGTGAATATAAAGACTTAGCGGCGGAAGCTTAACCATTACGCAGAGCATCCAGCAGCAGCTTCAGCGCCTGACCACGGTGAGAAATCGCACTCTTTTCTTCGCGGGTCAGTTCGGCAGCGGTTTTCCCTTCAGACGGCACAAAGAAGATCGGATCGTAGCCAAAGCCACCGTTTCCGGCAGGTTCGTGGGCAATAACGCCCGGCCAGCTTCCGTGGCAAACTACCGGCGTAGGATCATCTGCATGGCGCATATACACCAGCACGCAGTGGAATTGCGCCTGGCGCTTGTCATCAGGAACATCCTGCAGGGTATGCAGCAGTTTTTCCAGGTTCTGCCGATCGGTCGCGTCTTCGCCGGAATAGCGGGCTGAATAGATGCCTGGCGCGCCGCCAAGGGCATTTACCGCCAGACCGGAGTCATCAGCAATAGCCGGCAAGCCGGTAATTTGCGCGGCATGACGCGCCTTCAGAATGGCGTTCTCAATAAACGTCAGCCCGGTCTCTTCTGCAGAATCAACACCCAGATCCGTTTGGGCAACAACATCAAGACCGAAATCACTCAGAAGAGAGGCGAGTTCACGCACTTTACCGGCATTGCCGGTCGCGAGGACAACTTTTTGCATGGGATACCTAATCAGTTAGCGCCGCAATTTCGGGCGGGATCTGTTGCGGATGAATGATTTTAACCTGTTTGTGACGACCAAGCTCGCCCTTCTCAATGACGACCTGGCTTTTTGCCACGCGGAACTGTTTGCCGAGAAACTTCACCAGATGGCTATTGGCTTGCCCATCGACCGGCGGGGCGGTAATGGCGACTTTTACTTCGTCGCCATGCAAACCCACAATACTGTCACGGCTGGCTTTAGGCTGAATGTAGAGCCGTAAAACCAGACCGTCATCGCAGGGTGTAACGGCACTCATAGCGCCATCCACAGCCCCGGAAGCAGCATATTGCCTGTCGCCTGTAACACTTCCGCGATACCCATGTTAATCACATAGAGCAGCAGAACCAGAACCATCGGGGAGAAATCGATCCCGCCCATGCCTGGAAGTATGCGACGAATAGGGCGCAGCAGCGGATCCGCCAGTTGAATCAGCACGTACTCCACGGGGCTGCGGCCCTGGCTGACCCAGCTCATAATCGCCATCACCAGCAGTACCCAGAAAATCAGCAGTCCGATGGTCTTCAGGACAATCAGTACGGCGGCGATCCAGATGATCGGCTGGAACGTGACCACCTTAAACAGCACGATGGCTTTGATAAAGCTGAGCACCAGCGCAACTAATGCCGATGCGCTGTCAATCGGCCCCATCGGGGGAATAACGCGGCGTAACGGCCCAATGACAGGTTGAGTGATTTTCACTATAAACTGCGAGAACGGGTTGTAAAAATCGCAGCGAGACCATTGCATCCAAACGCGTAGCAGCAGCGCCATGGTATACAGCTCAATTACCGTTGAGAGCAGGAAGGTCAACGTATTCATGGTGTTCCTTAGTTTTCCTTATTTTTTAGTGTAATCACGAGCACCAAAAATGGCGGTGCCAATGCGCACCATCGTGCTACCCGCCGCAATTGCGGCATCCATATCATCGGACATCCCCAGTGAGAGCGTATCGATGCCGGGGTAGCGTGTTTTCAACCCGGTAAATGCTACAGCCATTTGCTGTGCAACTTCAAACTGCCTTACATAATCTGACTCTGGCGCCGGAATTGCCATCAGACCACGCAGGGTAATACGCGGCAATGCGGCGACTTCAGCGGCCAGTGCATCAAGCTCTGTAAGCGGAATTCCTGACTTACTGTTCTCATCGCTGATATTAATTTGGATCAGCACATTCAGCGGCGGCAGTTCCGCCGGGCGCTGTTCGCTCAGACGGGCTGCGATGCGCAGACGGTCGATCGTATGGCACCAGTCAAAATGCTCAGCGACCAGACGGCTTTTGTTGGACTGCAGCGGGCCAATAAAGTGCCACTGCAGATCGTTGACGCCCTGTTCCCGGAAGTAGCGAATTTTATCCACCCCTTCCTGAACATAATTTTCACCGAAGGCGCGCTGACCTGCGGCAATGGCTTCTTCGATGGCGCTCGCAGGTTTGGTTTTGCTGACTGCAAGCAACGTAACTTCTTCTGAAGACCGCCCGCAACGCGTCGCGGCGGCTGAGATTTTGTCCCGGACATGTGCCAGGTTATGCGCGATATCGTTCATTTTCCGAGGATGTTCATATGAATATGGAAGAAATAGTGGCCCTTAGTGTAAAGCATAACGTATCGGATCTGCACCTGTGCAATGCATGGCCTGCGCGCTGGCGCATACGCGGAAATGTCGAAATCGCGCCGTTTACCACGCCAGACGTAGAGACGTTGCTGATGTGCTGGCTCAGCGAGCAACAACAGGTACAGTGGCGGGAACAGGGGCAGATAGATTTTGCCGTTACGCTGGCGAACTCATGGCGTCTGCGTGCGAGCGCGTTTGTTCATCAGCAGGGAACCTCTCTGGCGTTGAGGCTATTGCCGTTTAATTGCCCATGTTTAGATGATCTCCAGACCCCCGCCGTCTTACCGGAGCTGCTGCACAGTGAAAATGGATTAATTTTGGTGACCGGCGCCACAGGTAGCGGTAAATCAACGACCCTGGCGGCGATGGTGGCATATCTTAACCAGCACGTTGCGGGACATATTCTGACGCTGGAAGATCCCATTGAATACCGCTACGCCAGCCAGCGTTGTCTCATTCAACAACGGGAGGTAGGCATACACTGTAGCTCTTTTGCCGCTGGTCTGCGCGGCGCGCTGCGCGAAGATCCTGACGTCATTCTGCTGGGGGAGCTGCGCGACGTGGAAACCATTCGTCTGGCGTTAACGGCTGCGGAAACCGGACACCTGGTGCTGGCAACGTTACACACGCGGGGAGCGGCGCAGGCCATCGTGCGGCTGGTGGACACGTTTCCCGCACAGGAGAAAGATCCGGTGCGTAATCAGCTGGCAGACAGCCTGCGGGCAGTGCTTGCGCAAAAGCTGGAACAAGATAAGCAGGGAGGACGCGTGGCGCTATTCGAACTGCTCGTCAACACGCCAGCCGTCGGTAACCTGATCCGTGAAGGGAAAACCCATCAGCTACCCGGCGTAATGCAAACCGGGCAACAGACAGGCATGCAGACGTTTATGCAAAGCCAGCAGCAGCGCCAGGCGCAGGGCAGACTTTAGTAGCCCTGCTCAAAATAGCTTTCAAGGATAATAACGGCAGAAGCGGAGTCCACTTTACCTTTATTCAGTGCCCGGTACCCGCCTTGCTCAAACAGGCCGGAGCGGGCTTCGACGGTGCTCAAACGTTCATCGTGCAGCGTCACGGTAACGCCAAAGCGACCGTGAATGCGGTTAGCGAACTTGCGCGCGCGCGCGGTAAGGGGTTGTTCGGTGCCATCCATATTGAGCGGTAAGCCGACAATTATCTCATCCGGCTGCCACTCTTTCAGCAGGCGCTCAATCAAATTCCAGTCCGGCGTACCGTCCTGCGCTTTGATCGCAGGCAATGGTCTGGCTGTACCGGTGATGCGTTGACCAACCGCGACGCCGATACTTTTCGTACCAAAATCAAAAGAGAGTAATGTTCCGCTCATCAGGCATGTCCCGCCACGCCAGGCATGGTCAGAATATCTATCCCGATAAGTTTCGCCGCATCGCGCCAGCGGTCGGCAATCGGCGTTTTAAACAAGATGTTGAGATCGGCGGGGGCCGTAAGCCAGGCGTTATCCAGCAGCTCTTGTTCTAGCTGGCCTTTTTCCCATGACGAATAACCCAATGCGACCAGGACTTCAGAGGGTTGCTCCTGCGTGCCCAGGGTTTCTAATACATCGCGAGAGGTGGTGATGATGGTGTTATCTGAAATGCGGATACTGGACGCAAAGCGCGACGGCGGGGTATGCAGAATAAACCCACGGTCTTCCGCCAGCGGTCCGCCGAGCATCACCGGTTTATCCAGGCGAATGGCCGGATCGCGTGCTTCAGGGGTAATTTTCAGCTTTTCCAGAATTCCTTCAATTTGTAAGTTTTCCAGAGGTTTATTGATGATAATCCCCATCGCTCCGTTCTCATTGTGTTCACAGATATACACCACGGAACGGCGGAAAATCGGATCCTGGAGAGCAGGCATGGCAATCAGAAAGTGATGCTGTAAATTCATTGTCAGAGGTTCTGTTTCCTGGTTCAAAAAAGCTACAGCGCCCAGTATGTGGGCAAAGCGCGAAGATGTCACCCTCTGAAAATAGCTTTGCCGGATGGCGGCTGCGCCAGATCCGGCCTGTGGGGTGCAATTCCAGGCCGGAGAGAACGCAAAGGCGTCACCATTCGGCAACGTGTTTACTTCTGTAGGCGTGCTTCAATGGCATCCATCAGCATACCGGTAATCGAAACCGGGAATTCTGCTTCAATCTCACGAATACAGGTTGGGCTGGTGACGTTAATTTCCGTCAGCCGATCGCCAATGATATCCAGACCGACAAAAATCAACCCCTTCGCTTTCAGCGTTGGTCCAATGCGACGGGCAATTTCCCAGTCGCTATCGGTTAATGGACGCGGTTCGCCACGGCCACCGGCGGCCAGGTTACCACGGGTTTCTCCACCCTGCGGAATACGCGCCAGGCAGTACGGAACGGGTTCGCCATCCACGACCAGTACGCGTTTGTCGCCGTCTTTAATCGCCGGCAAATAATTCTGCGCCATGCAGTAGCGGGTACCGTGTTCGGTCAGCGTTTCGGCAATGACGCCGAGGTTCGGATCGCCTTCCTTCACGCGGAAAATAGATGCGCCGCCCATGCCGTCCAGCGGCTTGAGAATGATGTCGCTGTGTTTTTGCCAGAAGGCTTTCAGCTGCGCTTTGTTACGCGTGACCAGCGTTTCCGGCGTCAGGTCGGCAAACCATGCGGTGAACAGCTTTTCATTGCAATCGCGCAGGCTCTGCGGTTTGTTGACGATTAACGTCCCTTTTTCTTCGGCACGTTCCAGAATATAGGTCGCGTAAATGAACTCAGTATCAAACGGCGGATCCTTACGCATCAGTATGACGTCCAGGTCTGCCAGCGGGAGATCCTGCCCGCTCTTGAACTCATACCATTTGTCGTAGTTCTGCTCTACGCTCAGGGTACGCGTACGGGCGCGGGCTTCACCGTTGATCAGATAAAGATCGGCCATCTCCATATAATGAATTTCGTAACCACGACGTTGTGCTTCCAGCAGCATAGCGAAGCTGGAATCCTTCTTGATGTTGATGCTTGCGATGGGATCCATCACGATGCCGAGCTTGATCATTGTTCTTCTCCGTTAGCCCAGATCGCCAAAACGCACCTGTAGCGCGGTGATGGCGGTGAGCGCAGTTGTCTCAGTACGCAGAACGCGAGGTCCTAACAGAATATCAGTAAACTGATAACGTGCGGTCATGGCAATTTCATCTGCCGACAGCCCACCCTCCGGGCCAATCAGCAAGCGGATGCGCTCTACCGGCAGCGGCAGCGTATTGATGCTGGCGCTGGCGCGAGGATGCAGGTTCAGCTTCAGCCCTTCGTCCTGCTCGGCGCACCACGCTTCCAGATCCATTGCCGGGCGAATTTCAGGCACCCGGTTACGACCGCACTGTTCGCAGGCGGCAATGGCGATTTTCTGCCACTGCTGGAGCTTCTTGTTCAGGCGTTCACTGTCCAGTTTAACGCCGCAGCGCTCAGAAAAAAGTGGCGTAATGAGGCTTACTCCCAGTTCGATCGATTTCTGGATAGTGAATTCCATTTTTTCGCCGCGCGACATCACCTGGCCCAGGTGGATATGCAGCGGCGACTCACGATCGTCGAGTTCAACGTTAAGCACTTTCACGTCCACGCTCTTTTTACTGGCGTGGGTGATTTCGGCGTCAAATACCTGATTGCTGCCGTCAAACAGCTGTAGCGCCTGGCCTGGTCCCATACGCAGCACGCGGCCGATATGGTTGGCGGCATCTTCACACAGTGAAATTTGGCTGCCGGAAGTGAGTGGCTCAGGGTGATAAATGCGAGGAATGCGCATAGTTAAACATCCGCGTCATGGCCCTGGGCCGCGAAAGGCCAGGGCATGGTTAAAAAATATTGACGCTAGTGTAGGTTAGCTCTTTTGCGCCTGGCAAGCGCGTTGCACATAAGGGTTATGGTTCCCCTGTACCTGCGCGATGCGTTCGTCGCGCTCGCACTCCCAGTCGGTGACCGGATATTGCTTGTTCCAGGCATTAAAAAGCTGGGTTTGTTGGCGGGAGAGGGTCAGGTCGTACCGGTCGCGCATGTAAAAATAGGTCCGCGCAATGGCGCCGCGGGCGCGGGCTGGCGGCTCGGCCACTTTTTCTTTGAAATCAACCTTCATGGCGCACTGCCCATACTGACCTTCGCCACCGTTCCACTGGCTGTACATAAAGTTTGCGCGATCGCCATTCACTTCACCCACCGCAGGCTGCAGGTTATGCATGTCGCTTTCCATCTGGCGATAGACCGGATCTTTGGCGCAGTTTTTACGTCCTCCGTCCTGCCAGCACTGGCGCTGATGGCCAAACTGCCAGGCAGGGACAACGTGTTCCCATTCGATACGACTGGCGCGGTTTTCGTTTTTTCGCACTTTATAGCCGCAGGATTCGAGGTCAACGACCCCTTTTTTACCTTGCCAGTTAATTTTACAACCGCAGTAGAAATCACCCGGCGCATCGGCGTTAACTTTGACGCCTGCTGCTTTTGCCTGAGAAAAACTGTTGATGCCTGCGGCTAAAACCGGGCCAGAAAACGCAGTGGCTAACAGGGCCGCTGCAAAAGAAAGATTACGGTACATCACAGACTCCGTGTCAAAACGAGCCCGCAACGTAGCGAAAGTTGTTCATGTATGCAATCAGCTGGATCAGAAAGTTCCTGATAATTCTGAAGATTACGCGGCAACCAGCGGTTCGCCGCAGTGGACGCAGCGGTAGGTGGCCTCACCGCGCACAACGCGGTTGTGCCGACGAACGGTCAACTGATGTTCCAGGCACTTACAGCGGTAAGTAAAAGTCTTGCGCTGCACGGATTGCAGTTCAAACTGATGCGTACGTCGGGCCGGGACGCCCAGCACGCTCTCCATCATCCATTTCCACTCTTTCCCGTGCGGCGGTACGCGGCCAAAGTGCTTCCACACCAGCAAATGCGCGAGTTCGTGGGGGACCACTTCGTTAACGAATGCCTCGACGTTCTCCATCAGCAGCACCGGGTTGAGGCGGATTTCATAAGTTTGTAGCCACGCCGTGCCCGCGGCGGTTCCGCGCTGTTGGTAAACCAGCTTTGGCTCCGGGTAAGCACGTTCCAGCTTGAGATTGGCCTGGGCGAGTTTTTCCCGCAGGCTGCGCATAACGGCTTGCTGGATGGCGATGGGAAGTCGGGAGGTTTTCATAACGCCAGAGGATAGTGCGACAGGGAAGGGACTGCAAGAGGCAGGCTCCCTCCCGCCGGGGGAGGAAGCCTTGAGCGGTTAGTCGTGTGCGCCAATTTCGCGCAGTTTACGACCTTTCATCAGGTTACGTTCAATGTGTTCCAGAGAGACGTTTTTGGTTTCTGGGATCAGCCACAGAGTCACGAAGATGAACAGAACGTTCAGGCCGCCGTAGACCCAGAAGGTGTTGGCGCTGCCCAGCGAGTTTAGCATCGTCAGGAAGGTTGCGCCGACGATCATGTTCGCAATCCAGTTGGTGGCGGTTGAGCAGGTGATACCGAAATCGCGGCCTTTCAGCGGCTGGATTTCAGAACACAGTACCCAAATCAGCGGGCCGGCGCTCATCGCGAAGCCAACGATAAACATCAGCAGCATCAGCACGGCAAAGTACTGGGCGGCAGCGGAGTGGATACCCACGTGCATCATGGTGCCCAGCACGCCCATACCAACGGCCATGACGATAAAGCCAAGGATCAGCGTAGGTTTACGGCCCCAACGGTCAACCAGGCCAATTGCGATAAAGGTCGCCAGCACGTTGGTCAGGCCAACGATAACCGTTCCCCACATCTGCTCGGTGGTGTTGGCATAACCCGCCAGTTCAAAGATTTTTGGCGCGTAATACATGATGACGTTCATCCCGGTGAACTGCTGCATCACCTGTAACAGCACGCCAAGGAACACTGCGCGACGGAAGTTGCTGTTCTCTTTAAACAGCGCCCAACCGCTTTGTTTAACCTGCAGGCTTTCGCGAATTTCATCCAGCTCACGTTTGGCTTCTGCGCTGGTATCACGCAGGCGTAACAGCACGCGTTCGGCATCGACGAAACGACGTTTAGCAGCAAACCAACGCGGACTGTCTGGCAGGAAGATAACGCCAACCAGCAGCAGCAGGGCAGGGATGATGATCACGCCCAGCATCCAGCGCCATGCGCCGCTATAGCTGAATGCGGTATCGGACAGGTAGGCGCCGAGGATCCCGATGGTGATCATCAGCTGATACATAGAGATCATGCTGCCACGGATTTTTTCCGGGGCGATTTCAGACAGGTACAGCGGCGCGGTATACGACGCAACGCCAACGGCCAGGCCCAGCAGTACACGAGAGACCAGCAGCACCTCAACGTTTGGCGCAGCGGCGGAGAACAGTGAGCCCGCGACAAACAGGATTGCGCCAATCATCAGGCTTTTTTTACGCCCCAGCTTGAAGGAGAGCCAGCCGCTGCCGACAGCGCCTACCGCGGCGCCAAACATCATGGAGCTGACCACCCATTCCTGAGTGTGGGCGGTAATTTGAAACTCGTCGGTGATAAAAGGTAAAGCGCCGGCGATAACACCGATATCCAGGCCAAAAAGTAATCCAGCCAGGGCTGCCAGAAAGCAGACAAAAAATGTCATGGCTTTGTTGGAACGCCCCGTTTTTTTATTGTCAGGCATGATGCCCTCCGTTTGGGTAGCTAGTTTTGTTGATGTTAAGGGTAGGTGAGTACGGGGTAAAAAAATGCGAATCACATCACATTAGTGTAATCGCTTACACTGATATTCATGTGGCTTATTGGTTAATTAATTGAAAGTTAACATTATTTTATTGAAGCGAATATGGCCGCTTGCCTGAATTTAAGACAATGCTGACATAAAATGTAACAGTGAAGCACTCGTAGTCGCGAAGGCATGGTAGGTCAAGCTGCATAGAAATACAGCGCTATGTAATCGCTTTCATTTGTTATTGCTGACGTGGTTTTACTGATGAGCGATGGGAGAAAAAGACATAAAAAAAGACCAGCACGAGGCTGGTCTTCATAAGCGTTGAGCCGTAGAGAAATTACTTCAGACCGGCAGCGTCACGCAGCAGCTGCGCTTTGTCGGTTTTTTCCCATGGGAAATGCTCGCGACCAAAGTGACCATAGGCTGCGGTTTCTTTGTAGATCGGGTGCAGCAGATCCAGCATCTGAATCAGGCCATACGGGCGCAGGTCGAAGAACTCACGCACCAGCAGGGTCAGCTGTTCTGAAGGCACTTTTTCGGTACCAAACGTTTCTACCATGATAGAGGTCGGTTCTGCCACGCCGATTGCGTAGGAAACCTGAATCTCACAACGATCGGCCAGGCCAGCGGCAACGATGTTTTTCGCTACGTAGCGGGCTGCATAAGCCGCGGAACGGTCAACTTTAGACGGATCCTTACCAGAGAATGCGCCGCCGCCGTGACGTGCCATGCCGCCGTAGGTATCAACGATGATCTTACGACCGGTCAGGCCGCAGTCGCCCATAGGGCCGCCGATAACGAAACGACCGGTTGGGTTGATAAAGAATTTGGTAGAAGCATTCAGCCATTCAGTCGGCAGCACCGGCTTGATGATCTCTTCCATTACCGCTTCTTGCAGCGATTTCTGATCGATATCTTCAGAGTGCTGAGTCGACAGAACCACCGCATCAATACCGACGATTTTGCCGTCGTCATACTGGAAGGTGACCTGGCTTTTTGCATCCGGGCGCAGCCAGGATAAGGTGCCGTTTTTACGCACTTCAGCCTGACGCTGCACCAGACGGTGAGCATAGGTGATTGGCGCTGGCATCAGCACGTCGGTTTCGTTGGTGGCGTAGCCAAACATCAGGCCCTGGTCGCCAGCGCCCTGTTCCAGCGGATCGGCACGGTCAACGCCCTGGTTGATGTCCGGAGACTGTTTACCAATTGCGCTCAGTACCGCACAGGAGTTGGCGTCAAAGCCCATGTCGGAATGCACATAGCCAATTTCGCGCACCGTGTTACGGGTGATCTCTTCGATATCGACCCATGCGCTGGTGGTGATCTCACCGCCAACTAAAACCATACCGGTTTTGACGTAGGTTTCGCAGGCAACGCGGGCTTTCGGATCCTGCTCCAGGATTGCATCCAGCACGGCATCAGAGATTTGGTCAGCGATTTTGTCAGGATGCCCTTCTGATACGGACTCGGACGTAAAAAGGTGTTTTGCCATATTTAATTTCACCTAAGGAGAATTTGGTTAGCTCAAACTGTCGAATGGGATAGCCATGTGTAGAAGATTCTACCATGAGTCTGCAGATGACGGACACTGGCAGTCTGAGTGTTAATCGGTATAGATGGATTAACATCTGGACGGCTATTTTAGGACAATTCTTCGCCTGATTTCCAGCTTTTTTTGATTGGGGTCGCATTGTTCTGCAAATGTAACTGGAAATTTTTCCTGACGGTGCTGGCAATGCGCGCATTTATCTTTTGCTTTTTCGTACTGTTGTCGGTATAAAACGCGGCGCGCGGCTCATACAAAAAGCACACGACATTTTCATCGTGTTGCCACTTCCAGCCGGGTTAAAACTTTAGCTTTGGCTTGTGGGTTCGTTCCGTAAGGAGCAACCGTGGAGGTGATACGAGATAATGAACCGTTGTATTCTGCTGAATCTGTCGCACCGTTCTGGTGTACATATGTCCCCCGCAATCTGCATCTTGCATACCTGCCGATGTTATACCCATCTCGGCGCTTCTCAGGACTCAAGAGCCGGTAACGGTCACTAAGAACTGAACAAGGGCGCTCTTGGTAAACAAGAGTTTTCTCGTGGTTTCGCCGAACCGTCAGTATTAAGTTCGGTTACGTGTTTACATTGATATGAAAAAGAAACCGGTCGCACAGTCGGAGCGTCAGCACTATCTGCTGCAAATTCCGCCTGTATTTGGGTTGTTATCGCGTCTTCGGATTGCGATAGTAGTCAACTGTTTTACACTTGTTAATAAAATTTGAGGTTCGCTATGTCTGACGACATTTCTTTGGGTTCGCCTTCGTCAGCAGGCGAACACGGTGTACTACGCTCCATGCAGGAGGTTGCAATGAGTTCCGAGGAAGCCAGCAAGATGCTGCGTACTTACAATATTGCCTGGTGGGGTAATAACTACTATGACGTCAATGAACTGGGCCACATTAGCGTGTGCCCGGACCCGGACGTCCCTGAAGCGCGCGTTGACCTTGCCGAACTGGTGAAAGCCCGTGAAGCCCAGGGCCAGCGTCTGCCGGCATTGTTCTGCTTCCCGCAGATCCTGCAACATCGCCTGCGTTCGATTAACGCCGCGTTTAAACGCGCCCGTGAATCCTACGGCTACAACGGTGACTATTTCCTCGTTTACCCGATCAAGGTTAACCAACACCGTCGGGTGATTGAATCGCTGATCCACTCCGGCGAACCGCTGGGGCTGGAGGCGGGTTCCAAGGCCGAACTGATGGCCGTTCTGGCCCATGCCGGAATGACCCGTAGCGTGATCGTCTGTAATGGCTATAAAGACCGTGAATACATCCGCCTGGCGCTGATTGGCGAGAAGATGGGCCATAAGGTTTATCTGGTCATCGAGAAGATGTCTGAAATCGCTATCGTGCTGGATGAAGCTGAACGTCTGAACGTCGTTCCGCGTCTGGGCGTGCGTGCGCGTCTGGCCTCGCAAGGCTCCGGTAAGTGGCAGTCCTCCGGCGGTGAAAAATCTAAATTCGGTCTGGCGGCAAACCAGGTACTGCAGCTGGTGGAAATTCTGCGCGAGCGTGGGCGACTGGACAGCATTCAACTGCTGCACTTCCACCTTGGTTCACAGATGGCGAACATTCGTGATATCGCCACCGGCGTACGCGAGTCCGCCCGTTTCTACGTTGAACTGCATAAACTGGGCGTGAACATCCAGTGCTTCGACGTGGGTGGTGGTCTGGGCGTGGACTACGAAGGTACCCGTTCGCAGTCTGATTGTTCCGTAAACTACGGCCTGAATGAATACGCGAATAATATCATTTGGGCTATTGGCGATGCCTGTGAAGAACACGGCCTGCCGCATCCGACGGTAATCACCGAATCCGGTCGCGCCGTTACCGCGCACCATACCGTGCTGGTCTCCAACATTATCGGCGTTGAGCGTAGCGAAAACACCGAAGCGACGCCTCCGGCAGACGATGCCCCGCGCGCTCTGCAGAGCATGTGGGAAACCTGGCAGGAGATGCACGAACCGGGCACGCGCCGTTCCCTGCGCGAATGGCTGCACGACAGCCAGATGGACCTGCACGACATTCACGTGGGCTATTCCTCTGGCACCTTTAGCCTGCAGGAGCGCGCGTGGGCTGAGCAGCTCTATCTGAACATGTGCCATGAGGTACAAAAACAGCTCGACCCAAGCAACCGCGCGCACCGTCCGATTATCGACGAGCTGCAGGAGCGGATGGCGGATAAGATTTACGTTAACTTCTCGCTGTTCCAGTCGATGCCGGATGCGTGGGGGATCGACCAGCTGTTCCCGGTTCTGCCGCTGGAAGGGCTGAACCAGGTGCCAGAGCGCCGCGCGGTGCTGCTGGATATCACCTGTGATTCCGACGGCGCTATCGACCACTACGTCGACGGCGATGGTATTGCGACCACCATGCCGATGCCGGAGTACGACCCGGAGAACCCGCCGATGCTGGGCTTCTTTATGGTGGGGGCGTACCAGGAGATCCTCGGCAACATGCACAACCTGTTCGGTGATACCGAAGCGGTTGACGTGTTCGTCTTCCCTGACGGCAGCGTGGAGGTTGAGCTGTCTGATGAAGGCGATACCGTGGCGGATATGCTGCAGTATGTGCAGTTGGACCCAAATACGCTGTTGACCCAGTTCCGCGACCAGGTGAAAAACACCGATTTGGATACTGAGCTGCAACAACAGTTCCTCGAAGAGTTTGAGGCGGGACTGTACGGGTATACCTATCTCGAAGACGAGTAACGGTGAATGCCCGGTGGCGCTGCGCTTACCGGGCCTACGAAAGTAGGCGGATAAGGCGAAGGCCCCATTTACGGCGCTCACTTGAATCCGTACAAATTAACGGCGATAATTCGCCTAAACAAGTAGTCACGTAAATCAATCCCTTCCTCGTCGGGCTTAACGACGCGGAGGGGATTTTTTTTCACGATTTTAAAAGAGGTCAGTACATGAGCACCTTAGGTCATCAATACGACAACTCCCTGGTTTCTAACGCCTTTGGTTTTTTGCGTCTGCCGATGAACTTCATGCCGTACGACAGCGACGCCGACTGGGTGATCACCGGCGTACCGTTTGATATGGCAACGTCTGGCCGCGCGGGCGGTCGTCACGGACCGGCTGCGATCCGTCAGGTTTCCACTAATCTGGCGTGGGAGCACAACCGCTTCCCGTGGAACTTCGATATGCGCGAGCGCCTGAACGTGGTGGACTGCGGCGATCTGGTTTATGCGTTCGGTGACGCGCGTGAAATGAGTGAAAAACTGCAGGCGCATGCTGAAAAGCTGCTTTCCGCCGGTAAGCGCATGCTCTCCTTCGGCGGCGACCACTTCGTCACGCTGCCGCTGCTGCGCGCGCACGCCAAACACTTTGGCAAGATGGCGCTGGTGCATTTTGATGCCCACACCGACACCTACGCTAACGGCTGTGAATTCGACCACGGCACCATGTTCTACACTGCCCCGAACGAAGGGCTGATCGATCCGAATCACTCTGTACAGATCGGTATTCGCACTGAGTTCGACAAAGATAACGGCTTTACCGTGCTGGATGCGTGCCAGGTGAACGATCGCGGTGTGGATGACATTATCGCCCAGGTTAAACAGATCGTTGGCGATATGCCGGTGTACCTGACCTTTGATATCGACTGCCTGGATCCCGCGTTTGCGCCGGGTACCGGTACGCCGGTGATTGGCGGTTTGACGTCCGATCGTGCGATCAAGCTGGTACGGGGTCTGAAAGATCTAAACATCGTCGGCATGGACGTCGTTGAAGTGGCGCCTGCCTACGATCAGTCGGAGATCACCGCGCTGGCGGCGGCAACTTTAGCGCTGGAAATGCTGTATATCCAGGCGGCGAAAAAAGGCGAATAAGTTGTTTTTGCCGGATGTCGCTAACGCTAATCCGGCCTACATTGTGCTGAATTTGTAGGCCGGATAAGGCAACGCCGCATCCGGCACGATAAATGGTTATTTGATCCCGTCCGCGCTCATGCGATCGCGAATATGCTGCGCACGTTCGGCGGATGCCGGGTGATCGTCAAACATTGAGCTTTGACGTCCGGCTTCCAGTTTCGCCAGTTTCTCAAAGCTGGTTGCCAGACCCGAAGGATTGATCCCGCGTTTGCGCAACAAATCATACGAGTAATCATCCGCTTCGGATTCCTGACGCTGGGAGAACTGCGAGTTCACCAGTTTCTCGCCAAGATCGCCCAATTGCGACTGCGACAGGCTGCCGACAATCCCGCCAGCGGAGGCCGCCGCTGCGCGCACGGCGTTAGTGCCCAGCGCAACCTGCATGCCTTTTTTCACGTGACCCAACGCGACGTGGCCCATTTCGTGGCCAATTACCGCTTCGACTTCGTTGTCGGTCATCATATCCATCAGTCCGCTGTACACGCGGATACAGCCGTTCGCCATGGCAAAAGCATTTACATCTTTCGCCATATAGACTTTGTAGTTCACCGGCTGTCCGTTAATGTTATCGCCAAGCGCGGAGGCGATTTTGCCAAGGCGCGCTGCATACTCGCTGCCAGCCGGGGCGATGGTAGCTTTGCTGTCCATATCCTTACAGGCCTGATCGCTCAGCGCTTTTACCTGCGCATCGCTCAGACTGTAGGCCTGAAAAGCCTCTGCGCCTGAGGAAAGCAGTCCGTTTGAGTCCATGTTCTGGCAGCCGGTCAATGCCGCCGCCATGCTCGTAGCAAGCAGTAAAGCGCGAATTTTCATTTTTTCTCTTCCGCACAAAGTCAGGATTATTCTAAAAAATGCGCCGTTTGCAGGTGAACCGACGCTCGGCATAAGTATAAAGAAAAGAACAATAAGCGGGCGAGAAGATTGCGCAACTTGCGCGCATGATCCAGAGATTTCTGAAGCGGTAAAAGGATGCTCCATGTACATGACACGCGGCTTGGGTTACATTGTTGGCACTTTTTTCCGGCGTAGCCCAAAACGCGCTGTCGTCAAGTCGTTTAGGGCGTGGCCTTCATTATCCGATCTGGAGTCAAAATGTCCTCACGTAAAGAGCTTGCCAATGCTATTCGTGCGCTGAGCATGGACGCAGTACAGAAAGCCAAATCCGGTCACCCGGGTGCCCCGATGGGTATGGCTGACATTGCCGAAGTCCTGTGGCGTGATTTCCTGAACCACAACCCGCAGAATCCGTCTTGGGCTGACCGTGACCGCTTCGTGCTGTCCAACGGCCACGGCTCCATGCTGATTTACAGCCTGCTGCACCTCACCGGCTACGATCTGCCGATGTCCGAGCTGCAGAACTTCCGTCAGCTGCATTCTAAAACGCCGGGTCACCCGGAAGTGGGTTACACCGCGGGTGTTGAAACCACTACCGGTCCTCTGGGCCAGGGCATTGCGAATGCGGTGGGTATGGCTATCGCTGAAAAAACGCTGGCGGCGCAGTTCAACCGTCCAGGCCACGACATCGTTGACCACTTCACCTACGCTTTCATGGGCGACGGCTGCATGATGGAAGGTATCTCTCACGAGGTATGTTCTCTGGCCGGTACGCTGAAGCTGGGCAAACTGGTTGCGTTCTACGATGACAACGGCATCTCTATCGATGGTCACGTTGAAGGCTGGTTCACCGATGACACCGCTAAGCGTTTTGAAGCTTACGGCTGGCACGTGGTTCGTGGCGTTGATGGTCACGATGCTGACGCGATTAAACGCGCAGTGGAAGAAGCTCGCGCAGTCACCGACAAACCGTCTCTGCTGATGTGCAAAACCATCATCGGTTTCGGCTCCCCGAACAAAGCGGGTACCCACGACTCTCACGGCGCGCCGCTGGGCGATGCTGAAATCGCGCTGACCCGCGAACAGCTGGGCTGGAAATACGCGCCGTTCGAAATCCCATCTGAAATCTATGCTCAGTGGGATGCGAAAGAAGCAGGCCAGGCAAAAGAAGCGGCATGGAACGAGAAGTTCGCTGCGTATGCGAAAGCCTTCCCGCAGGAAGCGGCTGAATTCACCCGTCGTATGAAAGGTGACATGCCGGCTGATTTCGACGCGAAAGCGAACGAGTTCATTGCTAAGCTGCAGGCTAACCCATCCAAAATCGCCAGCCGTAAAGCGTCTCAGAACGCGATTGAAGCGTTCGGTCCTCTGCTGCCTGAATTCCTCGGCGGCTCTGCAGATCTCGCGCCTTCTAACCTGACTCTGTGGTCGGGTTCTAAAGCTATCAACGAAGATACCGCCGGTAACTACATCCATTACGGCGTGCGTGAATTCGGTATGACCGCTATCGCTAACGGTATCTCCCTGCACGGCGGCTTCCTGCCGTACACCTCTACCTTCCTGATGTTCGTCGAATATGCCCGTAACGCGGTGCGTATGGCTGCGCTGATGAAACAGCGTCAGGTAATGGTCTACACCCATGATTCTATCGGTCTGGGCGAAGATGGCCCGACTCACCAGCCGGTAGAGCAGGTTGCTTCTCTGCGCGTGACGCCGAACATGAGCACATGGCGTCCGTGCGACCAGGTTGAATCCGCGGTGGCGTGGAAATACGGCGTAGAGCGTCAGGACGGCCCGACCGCGCTGATTCTCTCCCGTCAGAACCTGGCGCAGCAGGAGCGTACTCCAGAGCAGCTGGCGAACATCGCTCGCGGCGGCTATGTGCTGAAAGATTGCGCCGGTCAGCCGGAATTGATCTTCATCGCTACCGGTTCTGAAGTTGAGCTGGCTGTGGCTGCATGGGACAAACTGACTGCTGAAGGCGTTAAAGCGCGCGTGGTTTCCATGCCGTCTACCGACGCGTTCGACAAACAGGATGCCGCTTACCGTGAATCCGTACTGCCAAAAGCGGTTTCCGCGCGCGTTGCAGTGGAAGCGGGTATCGCAGACTACTGGTTCAAATACGTGGGCCTGAACGGCGCAATCGTCGGTATGACCACCTTTGGTGAATCTGCTCCGGCAGAGCTGCTGTTTGAAGAGTTCGGCTTCACCGTAGAGAACGTAGTCGCGAAAGCGAAAGAACTGCTGTAATTTCGATTGCAGGTGAAAACGGGTCGCTCAGGCGGCCCGTTTTTTTAGCTTTTTGGGGCTGCTATGTGCGTAGACGACCTTCTTCAAGACGTACCACACGAGAGAAATGGCGCTGCGTAAACGCCGCGTCATGACTGATTGCCACAACGCTTGTGCCGCGCGCACGGCAAACCGCCAGCCAGTTTTCGAAAATGCCCAGCCAGTGCGCATCAAAATCCCGGCTGGGTTCATCGAGCAGCAGAATCGCGGGCGTGAGGGCTTCGAGACTGGCGACGGCAACCATTCGACGTTGCGCGGTATGCAGGTCCAGTGGGTGCGCGTCGGCAACGTCCTCAAGCTGGCATAATTGCAGTGCCGCCGCAGTGCGATGCGCAACTTCGACGGCGGGAAGCCTCTGTAGCCGTAATCCAAAGGCCACTTCCTCTCGTACCTTACTGTGAAAGATCTGATTTTCAGCTTCCTGAAACAGTACGCCGATCATCCCCGCGCGTTCCCGGTTTTTCAGTTGCGCAATTCCTCGGTTTTGCACGGTTATTGTGCCGGATGAAGGAGAGAGCAGTCCGGCCATAATGCGCAACAATGTTGATTTTCCGGCGCCATTATCGCCCGTCAATGCCAGCCATTCACCGTCACGCAGTTCAAGTGTGATGTTGCGTAGACAGTCATCGGCCGCATTCGGCCAGCGATACGTAACCTGGTTGAGCGTTAACATAGTGGTGACAGCGCTCCGTCGCGCAGTTGCCAGGCCTGCTGGCAGTGGCTGAGAAAAGGAGAATGATTGCGTTCGAAAAGCACCACCAAAGCATGCTGTTCCTGCGCCCATTGTTGCAGTCGCTCCAGCAGCATTGTCGTGGCCTGCGCGGTGAGGCGGCTGAACGCTTCATCCAGAATCAATATTTTCGGCTGCATCGCGAGCGCGCTGGCAATCACCACCCGCTGGGTTTCGCCACCGGAAAGCGCGCCGGGATGACGATAACGCAATGGCTGGCATTCTGTCAGCGTGAGCGCCGCATCAATACGGCGTATAATTTCTTCCCCGGTAAGGCAGAGATTTTCCGGGCCAAACGCCACTTCCTCCTCAACGCTGAACGTACAGCCGGATAGCTGCAGGTAAGGTGATTGCTGCACCAGTTGAATGGTGCTTGATTGCTCAACGAGCGACAGTTGCCCGATGGGATTACCCAATAACGTTCCTGTGCCTTCAATGTCTCCGGGGAGGAAATCGGGGTACCAGCCCGCCATCAACTGCGCCAGCGTACTTTTCCCGCTACCGTTATCGCCAAAAATGGCCACCATGCCTGGCTTCGCGTAGTGGAAATTGAAACAGGCTGATGGTCGCATGGCATGCGTTGGGTGATAACGAAACTGCTCTAACGTAACCATATCCAGACTCCAGTCTCAATCACCATCAGAACCACCATGCCGTAGCGCGCCAGACGCTGTAAGGTGCTGTCCGGCGGCGCCCACAGCGTGGTACGAGTGCGATGCAGGCGAAATCCGCGCATATCCAGCGCCGCGCCGCGTACGGCCAAATCGTTGAGCGCATTATGGGTGAGCGGCACAATCAATGCAGGCATGGCGCGTAAACGTTGCCACCAGCCCTCATCCAGCGGAACCCCGCGTGCGCGCTGGGCCTCATGAATAATCGCCAGCTGGCGCTTGAGTTGTTCGACAACCAGCAGCGGGCCTGCAAATAGATAGGCAACGCCGGGCGGCAGGCGTGAGGCAAACAATGCGCGCATAAAGCGCGAAACCGGTACGTACTGCATCCACATCTGTGATGTCGACACAATGGCCAGGATCCGTAGCCAGAGCGTGACGGCTGCGGCCCAACGTTCCGGCGCGCGGGGTTGTCCGCTGATCCATTCGGTAAGCCAACCGCCGTGCACCAGCCACAGACCCAGCCCTAAGGGGATCATCAGCCAGAGCACATATCTCGCTCGCGGGCGCGTGGCCTTCATACACAGTAAACTCACGAACGTTGCTGCGCTGTAAAGGCTGAGCGGCGCTCCGGCTGGCAGCAGGAGCGTGGAGCAAGCGGCGAGTGCCCACAAGGTTAACGAGGTAAACGGATGCATTTAGCGTACGGCTGACATCGTTGGGAAATGGCGCGTGGTGCGCAACGGAAGCTGGCGCAACAGTACCCAGACGATTATCGCAGTCAGGATTTTGTCGACCAGGTTCGCGCCAATAACGGTGACAGCCACGGACTCCACCAGATTCTGACCGGCCGAATGCATCCAGGCGACGAAAAGATCCGCACCGCTGCCGGTCACACCGCCAAACAGGGTGGTGCGAATCGGCACGGCCACGAGGGTGACGGCCAGCGTAATAATCACGCCGCTGACCACTACCTTCGGTAAGGTACGAAACCATCCCGCTCGCGCCAACCAACCGGCGACCAGGCCGATCACCATCGCCACAGGCGCGAAGGCGGCGGCGATGGGATCGGTCAGTAACCCCCACAACAGGTTTGTGAGCAATCCGGTCAACATTCCCACCACCGGGCCCAACAGCACCGCGCTGATTAAGGTGCCAATGGAGTCGAGAAAAATGGGCAATTTCAGCATGCTGATAAGTTGCCCACCGACCATGTTGATGGCAATAGCAATGACAATCAGCACCAGAGACTGACTGGAAAATTGGCGACGCGCCATAGAAGACCTCTTTTAGTGAAGCGTTAGCGGGATGAAATAACCAGTTCGTCGTAACCGGAGATGGCGCACGGTTGGCGGCTGAATGCCAGCGACGCCAGCTCGCCAATCACCAGCTCCAGCGTGGTTCGTACGGTACAGCCCGGCATCATGTGACCACCCAGCATCGCGCCATGCGGGTCGGCAACCGCCAGATGGAGATGCTCGCCAGTGAGCTCCAGCGTGCCGTTCAGAGAGATAATCTCCCACGTACCGGTGAGTAATGTTGTTTCGTCACGACCAGCGTAGCGCAGAGCAACGTTAGTCAAACTTCCAGTGCAGCCCGCTATCCAGGCCGCCTGTAGCTGATGCTGCTGGACAAAATCGCGTAGCGCTGAAAAGACTTCCTGACCGGGTAATAATCGCAGCGCATAAAAGCGCGCGTCAGTTGATTGGGGATCGAATGTAGCCATAAGTTGAGGGACTCCGAGACTCGGACGTAGCGCTGATAATATAGACGCCGGTTAGGGTGCTTTCTGATATAAATCAGGATTTGTGACGCGGCAACGAAATATTCTTGCTACGGTTATTCGTAATTCTGGAATATGGAATAAATTTCGCGGTGAAGGGCGTTAAAATGTGACGTAAGTCAGATAACTGCGTTCTGTTGCTGGACAATCATTCCTTTTATTCCGCGTTTCGCTTATTCTAGCTGAAGCGTTTCAGTCGATTAAATGTTCGACAATTAACCAATTAGTCGCAGTTTGCGACAGGTAAGGTTTCCCTGAGCGATTTGCTGCATTACTCTGTCTGCCACATCGTTTCTGAGAAATCCTTGCAGGAGACCTATGACCGTACGCGTAGCGATTAATGGTTTCGGTCGCATCGGACGCAACGTGGTTCGTGCTTTGTATGAATCCGGGCGTCGGGCGGAAATCACCGTGGTGGCAATCAACGAACTGGCGGATGCCGCAGGCATGGCGCATTTGTTGAAATATGACACCAGCCATGGACGTTTTGCCTGGGATGTTCGTCAGGAACGTGACCAGCTTATCGTTGGCGACGACGCCATTCGCATTCTGCATGAGCGAACGCTCGACGCGCTTCCGTGGCGTGAGTTGGGCGTTGACGTGGTGCTGGATTGCACCGGCGTCTTCGGCAACCGCGAACACGGCGAGGCGCATATTGCCGCCGGTGCAAAAAAAGTGCTCTTTTCACATCCTGGCAGTCACGACATCGACGCAACCGTTGTGTATGGCGTTAATCAGGATCAGCTGCGCGCTGAGCACCGTATCGTTTCCAACGCCTCCTGCACCACGAATTGTATAATTCCCGTCATTAAATTGCTGGATGATGCTTACGGCATTGAGTCTGGTACCGTCACGACGATCCACTCTGCAATGCACGATCAGCAGGTTATTGATGCTTATCATCCCGATCTGCGTCGCACGCGAGCGGCCAGCCAGTCAATTATTCCGGTTGATACCAAACTGGCGGCGGGCATCACGCGAATTTTTCCGCAATTTAACGATCGTTTTGAAGCCATTGCGGTGCGTGTACCGACCATAAATGTGACGGCGATCGACTTAAGCGTGACGGTGAAAAAACCAGTAAAAGCCAGTGAAGTCAACCAGTTGCTGCAAAAAGCAGCACAAGGTGCATTTCATGGTATAGTTGACTATACGGAATTACCGTTGGTCTCTGTAGATTTTAACCACGACCCGCACAGCGCCATCGTTGATGGTACGCAAACGCGCGTGAGTGGCGCTCACCTGATCAAGACTCTGGTCTGGTGTGATAATGAATGGGGCTTTGCTAACCGTATGCTCGACACTACGTTAGCGATGGCTGCTATTGGTTTCAGGCTCGACGCTTGAGCGTCGACAAAACTTTATGAATCAACGAGAGGATTCACCATGTCTGTAATTAAGATGACCGATCTGGATCTGGCTGGTAAACGCGTTTTTATCCGTGCGGACCTGAACGTACCAGTTAAAGAAGGGAAAGTAACCAGCGATGCGCGTATCCGTGCTTCCCTGCCGACCATCGAACTGGCCCTGAAGCAGGGTGCTAAAGTGATGGTAACTTCCCACCTGGGTCGTCCTACCGAAGGCGAGTACAACGAAGAATTCTCTCTGCTGCCGGTTGTTAACTATCTGAAAGACAAACTGTCTGCTCCGGTTCGCCTGGTAAAAGATTACCTCGACGGCGTTGAAGTCGCTGCCGGTGAGCTGGTGGTTCTGGAAAACGTTCGCTTCAACAAAGGCGAGAAGAAAGACGACGAAGCGCTGTCCAAAAAATATGCGGCGCTGTGCGACGTATTCGTCATGGACGCGTTCGGTACGGCTCACCGCGCGCAGGCTTCTACCCACGGTATCGGTAAATTCGCTGATGTAGCTTGCGCAGGCCCGCTGCTGGCTGCTGAGCTGGACGCGCTGGGTAAAGCACTGAAAGAACCGGCTCGTCCGATGGTTGCTATCGTTGGCGGTTCTAAAGTTTCTACCAAACTGACCGTTCTGGATTCCCTGTCTAAAATCGCTGACCAGCTGATCGTTGGCGGCGGCATCGCGAACACCTTCGTTGCCGCTCAAGGCCACAACGTGGGTAAATCCCTGTACGAAGCTGACCTGGTTGACGAAGCTAAGCGTCTGCTGACTACTTGCGATATCCCGGTTCCGACCGACGTTCGCGTAGCGACCGAGTTCTCCGAAACTGCGCCTGCGACGCTGAAATCTGTTAGCGACGTGAAAGAAGACGAGCAGATCCTGGATATCGGCGACGCTTCCGCACAGCAGCTGGCTGAAATCCTGAAGAATGCGAAAACCATTCTGTGGAACGGCCCGGTTGGCGTGTTCGAATTCCCGAACTTCCGTAAGGGTACTGAAATCGTTGCTAACGCTATCGCAGACAGCGAAGCGTTCTCCATCGCGGGCGGCGGCGACACCCTGGCAGCAATCGACCTGTTCGGCATTGCTGACAAAATCTCCTACATCTCCACTGGCGGCGGCGCATTCCTTGAATTCGTGGAAGGTAAAGTCCTGCCAGCAGTAGCTATGCTCGAAGAGCGTGCTAAGAAGTAAGACATTGATGGGCAGGGAAACCTGCCCTTATTTTAGCGCGCTTTAGGGCGCGCGCCCTTTCCAAGGCCGAAGATACAGGACTCGTAAAATGTCTAAAATTTTTGATTTCGTAAAACCAGGCGTAATCACTGGTGATGACGTACAGAAAGTTTTCCAGGTAGCTAAAGAAAACAACTTTGCTCTGCCAGCTGTTAACTGCGTGGGTACCGACTCCATCAACGCCGTTCTGGAAACTGCTGCAAAAGTTAAAGCGCCGGTAATCGTACAGTTCTCCAACGGTGGTGCTTCTTTCATCGCGGGTAAAGGCGTGAAGTCCGACGTGCCTCAGGGCGCTGCAATCCTGGGTGCTATCTCTGGCGCGCATCACGTTCACCAGATGGCTGAACACTACGGTGTTCCGGTTATCCTGCACACTGACCACTGCGCGAAGAAACTGCTGCCGTGGATCGACGGTCTGCTGGACGCGGGTGAAAAACACTTCGCAGCAACCGGTAAGCCGCTGTTCTCTTCTCACATGATCGACCTGTCTGAAGAGTCTCTGCACGAAAACATCGAAATCTGCTCCAAATACCTGGCGCGCATGTCCAAAATGGGCATGACCCTGGAAATCGAACTGGGTTGCACCGGTGGCGAAGAAGACGGCGTAGACAACAGCCACATGGACGCTTCTGCACTGTACACCCAGCCGGAAGACGTTGATTACGCGTACACCGAGCTGAGCAAAATCAGCCCGCGTTTCACCATCGCCGCTTCCTTCGGTAACGTACACGGCGTGTACAAGCCGGGTAACGTGGTTCTGACCCCGACCATCCTGCGCGACTCTCAGGACTATGTTTCTAAGAAACATAACCTGCCGCACAACAGCCTGAACTTCGTCTTCCACGGCGGTTCCGGTTCTTCTGCTCAGGAAATCAAAGACTCCGTAAGCTACGGCGTAGTAAAAATGAACATCGACACCGATACCCAATGGGCTACCTGGGAAGGCGTTCTGAACTACTACAAAGCAAACGAAGCTTACCTGCAGGGCCAGCTGGGCAACCCGAAAGGCGAAGATCAGCCGAACAAGAAATACTACGATCCGCGCGTTTGGCTGCGTGCTGGTCAGGCAAGCATGATCACCCGTCTGGAACAGGCTTTCAAAGAACTGAACGCGGTTGACGTTCTGTAATTTACGCCGTTCTACGTGACATGAGGCCCGCAAATGCGGGCCTTTTTTATTGCCATTTCAACGTGCTGCTGGCAGAGAGTTCTGTGATCTACTTGGCAAAATCAGGGTTTATTGTTTACTCTTGTCAGATTGCCAGTCCCGGTGGGGCGGCTTTATTTTTTCCCATTTGGGTAAGCAAAAAAGGAATATTGAATGGAAGATTTGAATGTTGTCGACAGCATAAACGGGGCGGGCACCTGGCTGGTCCGCAATCAGGAGCTGCTGTTGAGCTATGCCGTTAACATCGTTGCGGCCATCGCCATTGTTATTATCGGTATGATTGTGGCGCGTATCGTATCAAACACCGTTAACCGTCTGATGGTATCGCGGAAAATTGATGCAACCGTTGCCGATTTTCTTTCCGCACTGGTGCGCTACGGTATTATCGCTTTCACGCTGATTGCCGCTCTGGGACGTGTTGGCGTGCAGACTGCCTCCGTGATCGCCGTACTCGGTGCCGCGGGTTTAGCCGTTGGTCTGGCATTGCAAGGTTCACTGTCCAACCTCGCCGCAGGCGTGCTGCTGGTGATGTTCCGTCCGTTCCGCGCAGGTGAGTATGTTGACCTCGGCGGTGTTGCGGGAACCGTGCTCAACGTGCAGATTTTCTCCACTACCATGCGTACCGTTGACGGTAAGATTGTGGTGATCCCAAACGGTAAAATCATTGCCGGAAACATCATTAACTTCTCTCGCGAACCGGTTCGCCGTAACGAATTCATCATCGGCGTGGCCTACGATTCCGATATCGATCAGGTGAAGAAAATCCTCACCGATATCATCCAGTCCGACGAGCGCATTCTTAAAGATCGTGAAATGACGGTGCGCCTGAACGAACTGGGCGCTTCCTCGATTAATTTTGTGGTGCGCGTCTGGAGTAACAGCAGCGATCTGCAAAGCGTCTACTGGGATGTGCTGGAGCGCATTAAGCGTGAGTTTGATGCCAATGGTATCAGCTTCCCGTACCCGCAGATGGATGTGAATTTCAAACGCGTGAAAGAGGGCGCGACAGAGTAATCTTTTTCTGCACCACGCTTCGCTTATCCGGCCCACCCAGATTTCTATACTGTGGGCCGGATAAGGCGTTAGCTACCACCCGGCAAAACATCCTCTCATTAATTCCTCTAATCTGCGATTAAAATTATCAATTTCCGCTAATGATTTTCCCGCGCTATAGTCTGCGCTTAAGAGAAATAGTTCGGGATAATTAACGTGATATCGTATTATTTTCAAGGGCTTGCACTTGGTGCGGCCATGATACTTCCGCTTGGTCCACAAAACGCCTTCGTGATGAATCAGGGTATTCGTCGTCAGTATCACATCATGATTGCATTACTCTGCGCCATCAGCGATCTGGTGCTGATTTGCGCGGGGATCTTCGGCGGTAGCGCCTTGCTGATGCAGTCGCCGTGGCTGATGGCGCTGGTCACCTGGGGCGGGGTCGCATTTTTACTCTGGTATGGCTTCGGCGCGTTAAAAACGGCGATGAGCAGTAATCTGGAACTGGCCAGCGCAGAGGTGATGAAGCAAGGGCGCTGGAAAATCATCGCCACGATGCTGGCGGTGACCTGGCTCAACCCACACGTTTATCTGGATACCTTTGTGGTTCTGGGAAGTCTGGGCGGACAACTGGACGTTGAGCCTAAGCGCTGGTTTGCGCTGGGAACCGTCAGCGCTTCGTTCCTCTGGTTCTTTGGTCTGGCGCTGCTGGCGGCCTGGCTGGCTCCGCGTCTGCGTACTGCCAAAGCGCAGCGCATCATCAATACGTTGGTAGGCTTAGTGATGTGGTTTATCGCTTTTCAGTTGGCAAAAGAAGGTGTTGCGCACGTTCATGCGCTGTTCAACTAAGTGTTGTCTGATGGACAACGTAGCGAGATCGGCTAAGCTTGCCTGCATGTGCCCTGAGTTTCGGGGTAATTGATGATACATGGAGGAACGACCGTGAAGTTCAAAATAATGGCCCTGGCGGCATTAGTCGGATTCAGCGCACTATCGGTACAGGCAAATGAATTGCCAAATGGACCGCACATCGTGACTTCCGGAACGGCAAGCGTGGATGCGACGCCTGATATCGCCACTCTGGCGATTGAAGTCAACGTCGCGGCGAAGGATGCGGCTTCAGCGAAGAAGCAGGCCGATGAGCGAGTGGCGCAATATCTGTCTTTCCTTGAACAGAATCAGATAGCGAAGAAAGACATTAGCGCTGCAAACCTGCGCACGCAGCCGGACTACGATTACCAGAATGGTAAAAGCATCCTCAAAGGCTATCGTGCGGTACGTACCGTTGAAGTCACGTTGCGTCAGTTGGACAAACTCAATGCCCTGCTCGATGGCGCGCTGAAGGCCGGTTTGAATGAGATCCGTTCGGTATCGCTTGGCGTTGCCCAGCCGGACGCTTACAAAGATAAGGCGCGTAAAGCGGCAATTGATGATGCCATTCATCAGGCCGAGCAGTTGGCGGCGGGCTTTAACAGCAAACTGGGACCTGTTTACAGCGTGCGCTACCACGTTTCCAACTATCAGCCCAGCCCGATGGTACGGATGATGAAAGCGGATGCAGCGCCTGCGACATCCGCTCAGGAAACCTACGAACAGCCGGTTATTCAGTTTGACGATCAGGTTGACGTGGTCTTCCAGATTGAACCTACGGCAGGGCAGCCGGCAGCAACGCCAGCCAAAACCCAGTAATCGTTCAAGACCCGGCTGTCCAGCCGGGTTTTTTCTGTGAGCAACTGTAAAAATGAGACTTCACATCCAGTCTTTTTTTTCGCCGTCATGAGGATAGGCCATAGCGATTTTTAAGGGGACGCTATGGATATTTTTATCTCGAAAAAGATGCGTAATTTCATTCTGCTGGCGCAAACCAATAACATCGCCAGAGCGGCAGAAAAAATTCATATGACCGCATCGCCTTTCGGTAAAAGCATTGCCGCACTGGAAGATCAAATCGGCTATACGTTGTTTACCCGCAAAGATAACAACATCAGCCTGAATAAAGCCGGGCAGGAGCTGTATCAGAAGCTGTTTCCCGTTTATCAGCGTCTCTCTGCCATTGATAACGAAATCCATAACGCCTCTCGCCGCTCGCGGGAAATCGTCATTGGTATCGACAATACCTACCCAACAATTATTTTCGACCAGTTGATTAGCCTGGGCGATAAGTACCACGGCGTGACGGCCCAGGCCGTGGAATTCAGCGAGAATGGGGTGATTGATAACCTGTTCGACCGTAAACTGGATTTCATTATCTCGCCGCAGCACGTTTCTCCCCGCGTGCAGGAGCTGGAAAATCTGGCGATCAGCGAGCTGTCTCCGCTGCGTCTGGGGTTTCTCGTTTCCCGGCGCTATGAAGAGAAACAGCCGCAGGAGCTGCTGCGCGAACTGCCCTGGCTACAAATGCGCTTCCAGAATCGCGCTAATTTTGAGGCGATGCTGGATGCTTACATGCGGCCTTGTGGAATCAACCCGACGATTATCTACCGACCTTACAGCTTTATGGCCAAGATAAGCGCGGTGGAGCGCGGGCAGTTTTTGACGGTGATCCCTCATTTCGCCTGGCGGCTGGTGAATCCCTCGACGCTGAAATATTTCGATGCGCCCGGCAGCCCCATGTATATGCAGGAGTTTCTCTATTCGCTGAAAAACCATCGCTATACCGCCACGATGCTTCAGCATATCGCTGAAGATCGTGAGGGTACGGCAGACTAGCCCAGCATTGATCCGGTCTCGATCAGGTTACGATGCAGATCGAACGCATGGCTGAGATCGTGATGGATATGCCCGCCGGGCGCTTTCTCCAGATAGCGGTGCAGGTAGTCCCGATAAAGAGGATGCGCACAGTTATCGATAATCGTGTGCGCCCGTTGCATCGGAGACAAACCACGTAGATCGGCAATCCCTTGTTCGGTGACGATCACCTTGACGCTATGCTCGCTGTGATCGACATGGCTGCACATCGGCACGATGGTTGAGATTTTCCCACCTTTGGCAATTGACGGCGCCATAAAGATAGACAGGTAGGCGTTGCGCTCGAAATCTCCGCTGCCGCCAATGCCGTTCATCAGGTTCACACCTGCAACGTGAGTCGAATTGGCATGACCGTAGATGTCAAACTCCAGACCCACGTTGAGCGCAATGACGCCCAGACGACGAATGATCTCCGGGTTATTGGAGATCTCCTGCGGGCGCAGCACAATCCGGCTGGTAAAGAAGTCCATGTTGTCGTAAATCTTCTGTAGCGATGGGGCTGAAATGGTCAGGCTGGAGGCGCTGGCGCCCGTTATTTTGCCCGTTTCCAGCAGATGCACCACCGACTCCTGCAACACCTCCGAATACATCATAAAGGGCGGGATATCCGGATTCTCCCCCAGTCGCGCCATTACCGCGTTGTTGATATTGCCCACGCCGCTTTGTAAGGGCAGAAATTCCGCTGGAATGCGTTTGTGCGCCATTTCAGCCAGCAGAAAAGCGACCACGTTATCGGCAATTTGCTGGCTGACCGGATTGCTCTTATCCGAGGCGTTTCCGGCATCGGGCTGTTCGGTATCCACGACCGCGATAATTTTTTTCGGGTCTATCTGCACGCACCGGCTACCGACGCGATCCATAGTGTGAAAAATAGGCACGCTGTTTCGCCGCGGCGGCGCGCCAGGTATCACGATGTCGGCAAACTCCGCCACGCGCGGGTTATGGTAATGATTCAGTTCGATAATCACCTTTTTTGCCCGCAGCAGCCAGGTCGGCGCGTTGCCGATGCCGCTGGAAAGCCAAATCCGGCCATCTGGCGCAATGGCGGAGGCTTCAATGACGGCGACATCGATATCGCCAAAAAAGCCGTAATTGACCATTTGCGCCACTTCGCTCAAATGGAGATCGACAAACCTGACCTGGCCCTGGTTAATTTTCTCGCGCAGGCCGGATGACGTTTGATAAGGCGCACGCCAGGAAACAGCATCCGCCGCTGAAAGCGCATCATCAGCGGCAGCGCCAATTGATGCCCCGGTCAGCAGGCGGATCTGAAAGGGTTGCCCGGCCTGATGCTGTTCGCAGGCGCGCTGGGCAAGAGCGATGGGTAACGCTTTTGGCGAACCCGCTGGCGTAAAGCCGCTGAACGCCACCATATCGTCGTGCTGGATAATTTCTGCCGCTTCTTCGGCACTCATCCGTTTCATGGCCGTCTCCTTCCTCGAGCGTGATTAATGGCCGACAAAATTGGGTTTACGTTTTTCCATAAACGCGTTCATTCCTTCCTGATAATCCTCGCTGTCGTACACCGCGCGACGCATGCCCTGAATGCGCTCAAACTCGTCAGAGTTCATGGTGTGCGCTTCGCCCAGCACGCGCAGCTCTTCTTTGATGACGGCGATGGCCAGCGGCGCTTTTTCCGAGATGTGATGCGCCATTTGCAGGGTAAAATCTTCCAGTTCATCGACGGGAACCACATGGTTGAGGATCCCGACAGCCATCGCACGCTGGGCGGTAATAGGCGAGGCGGTGAAAATCAGCTCTTTCACGATGTGGAAACCCGCGTCGCGGGTCAGGTTATGGATGCCGACCAGGTTATACGGCACGCCGAGGTTGACGGGTGTCATCGAGAAGGTAGAGGTCTCAGCGGCGATGATCAGATCGGAACTCATGATCATCTCAAACGCGCCGCCCCAGACGCTGCCTTCGACCATGGAGATCACCGGTTTCGGGTATTTTTGGATCATGCGGGTGATCTGGCGCAGCGGATCGTCATAGGAGAGCGGATCGCGACGTCCGGAGGGGAGTTCATGAATATCATGTCCGGCAGAGAACACTTTTGCCCCGCTCGGGGCGCGCAGAATGATGCAGCGAATTTCCGGACGATTAAGGTCGCTCAGCGCCTGCATCAGATCGTCGATAAACACTTTGCTCAGCGCATTGAGTTTGCGGGCGTAATTGAACTCAATGACCGCGACTTTCTGGATGATGACTACGTTGACATATTGATAAGACATAATGTTCTCTTTATTCAAAGTAATGATGCTGGATAAATTCACTGATGTGACGCAGACCGGTACGCGGCGAAAGGTCGTTATTTTTGACGGCCTGCAGCGTCTGCTGGAAATAACGGTCGAAATCAGTCCGGGTAAACAGCAGATGCAAAGCCTCTTCTTCAGCCTGCTTGTGCAACCAGTCCACGGCCTGCTGTTGGCGGACTTTTTCCAGTCGACCGCTGGCGGTAAGGCACGTTTTAAAGTCGGTTATCGCCTGCCAAATCTCCTCAATGCCACGTTTTTCCAGGGCGCTACAGGCCAGAACCTGCGGCTGCCACTCGTCATACTTGCGGCGCAGAATATGCAGGGCGGATTCGTACATATGGCGGGCGATGGCCACCTGGTTACGGTTATCACCGTCGTCCTTGTTGATGACGACCAGATCCGCCATCTCCATCAGGCCCTTTTTGATGCCCTGCAAATCATCGCCACCGCCGGCAATTTGCAGTGAGATAAAGCAATCCACCATGCCGGCGACTTCGGTTTCTGACTGCCCGACGCCGACGGTTTCCACAATCACCACGTCAAAGCCCGCGGCCTCGCACAGCAGCATTAATTCACGGGCGCGCTGGCTGGCGCCGCCTAAATGACCGCTGGAAGGAACCGGGCGGATAAATGCCGATTCTGCGCGGGCCAGTTCCGTCATTCGGGTTTTATCGCCAAGAATGCTGCCGCCGCTAACGGGACTACTGGGATCGACCACGATCGCTGCCACCCGTAATCCCCGGCGGATCAATAGCATTCCGAACGCTTCCAGAAAGGTGCTTTTACCCGCGCCCGGCGTGCCGGTGATGCCCAGACGCAGTGCGTTACCGGTGAACGGCATAATCGCGTCCAGCAATTGCGTACTCAAGGGCTGGTGGCGCGGGTGGCTGCTTTCAACCAGCGTCATCGCCTGGGCAAGCGTGGCCCGTTCACCGCGCCGCAAGCGTCGGACGGTATCGTCAAGCGTGGCGGCGTTAATCATGATGCTGACTGATGCGGGTTAATACATCGCGGACGCTGTCGAGCATCGGCGTACCAGGGCCATAAATGGCTGCCACGCCATGCTCGTACAGGAAGGCGTAGTCCTGCGGTGGAATCACACCGCCTGCCACCACGCAGATATCTTCGCGTCCCCAGCCTTTGAGCGCCGTGACCAGTTCAGGGATCAATGTCTTATGACCTGCCGCCAGTGACGATGCGCCTATTACATGCACATCGTTTTCTACCGCCAGACGGGCGATCTCTTCCGGCGTGGAGAACATCGGGCTAAGATCAACATCGAAGCCGAGATCGGAGTAGGCGCTGGCGATCACTTTCGCGCCGCGATCGTGGCCATCCTGACCCATCTTGGCGATCAGAATGCGCGGGCGGCGACCATTTTCCGCGAGGAACTGTTCTGTTTGCGCAACGATGGCGTCGAACTCATCGGCGGATTTGTCGGACTGGTGATAGCTTTGCGCAATCACCCCGGTGACGCACTGGCTGGGAACCAGATAGCGGTCAAACGCAACTTCCAGCGCGTCGGAGATTTCACCGAGCGTGGCGCGAACGCGGGCGGCGTTAACGGCGGCGGCCAGCAGGTTTTCACTATGCTGCGCCGCGTGGGTTAGCGCGGATAGCGCGGCTTTGACGGCATCATTGTCGCGAGTGGCGCGGATATGCCGTAGCGAAGCAATCTGCTCGTTGCGCACCTTCACGTTGTCGATTTCCAGTACCGACGTTTCGTCTTCTTTATCCAGCTTGTACTTGTTCACGCCAACGATGACGCGTTTGCCCTGGTCGATTAGCGACTGCTCGCGCGCCGAAGCTTCTTCGATCATCCGTTTGGGGAGCCCAGCTTCAATTGCCTTCGCCATGCCGCCCGCTTCATCAATCTGTTTAATGATTGTGCGCGCCTGCTTCACGATTTGATCGGTCAATGATTCGACGTAGTACGATCCGGCCAGCGGATCGACGGTGCGGCAGATCTCTGACTCTTCCTGGATGATGATCTGCGTATTACGCGCGATGCGTGCGGAGAAATCGGTGGGCAGACCGAGCGCTTCATCGAAGGCATTGGTGTGCAGCGACTGGGTGCCGCCAAGCGTGGCGCCGAGCGCTTCAATGGTTGTGCGGATCACGTTGTTGTAGGGATCCTGCTCGGTCAGACTCCAGCCGGAGGTCTGGCAGTGGGTACGCAGAGCGAGAGATTTCGGGTTGGTTGCGCCAAAACCGCTGACTGCTTCACTCCATAAATAGCGAGCCGCGCGCAGCATGGCGACGTTCATAAACAGATCCATGCCGATACCGAAGAAGAATGACAGGCGCGGGGCGAAGTCATCAATTTTCAGTCCGGCAGACAGCGCGGCTTTGATGTACTCAATGCCGTCTGCCAGCGTAAACGCCACCTGCTGGACGCAGTTCGCTCCGGCTTCCCCCATGTGATAACCGCTGATGCTGATGGTGTTATAGCGCGGCATATTGGCGGAGCACCAGGCGATGATGTCGGCGATGATGCGCATCGAAGGTTTCGGTGGGTAAATGTAGGTGTTACGGCACAGGTACTCTTTCAGAATATCGTTCTGAATGGTCCCGGTGAGCTGTTCCGGCGTTACGCCTTGTTCCTCTGCTGCGACGATATAAAACGCCAGTACCGGCAGCACCGCGCCGTTCATAGTCATCGATACCGACATCTTATCCAGCGGGATCTGATCAAACAGGATCTTCATATCTTCGACGGTATCGATCGCCACGCCCGCTTTGCCGACATCGCCCGCCACGCGCGGGTTGTCAGAGTCATAGCCGCGGTGGGTGGCAAGGTCAAAGGCAACGGAAAGCCCTTTTTGCCCGGCGGCGAGGTTGCGGCGGTAAAAGGCGTTGGATTCTTTAGCGGTAGAGAAACCGGCATACTGGCGGATAGTCCACGGCTGCGCGGTATACATGGTGGCGCGCGGGCCGCGCACATACGGCGGCAGGCCGGGAAGGGTACCCGTGACTTCCAGATTATCGAGGTCGGCCTCGGTGTACAGCGGCTTGATGGCAATCCCTTCCGCCGTCTGTCTTTCCAGCGACTCGACGGTTTTTTCCCGTCGACTCAGTTCTTTGTTGGCGAGTGTTTGCCACTCCTGCACGTTTGCCATTTTTTTGCTCCGTATTACGCAATAAGTTGAATCTTTGCGAATACGGTGAGCTTTTTCATTTGGCTTGTCGCCAGCAAAAAATAGCCAACAGGGCGTCGTTTTTTGCCGCGTGGCGTGTTTTATTTTGTGATGGATTTCAAAGACGTGGTGGGAATAGCATGAACTGCGCCAAGCGCATGTTGGCCGGATACGGCGTTACGCCGCCCTCCGGCACTCAGCTGCAGTACGTTTAATCCTGACGCAGCACGTTGTGACCATACGCCAGCAGTGCGTCGGTAACGTTGCGCATCATGCGGCTTTCCGGCGCAAAGCGGTGCCAGTACAGCATCCGGCGCTGGAACAGGCCTGGCGTCAAGTCGATAAGCTCACCGCTTTCCAGTTCTTTCTCAATCTGCAAGTGCGGGATCATACAGCAGGTCGTCCCCTGGCGCGCCAGCTGGACGAAGGCTTCAGACGAGTTAACGATATGGCACGGTACGCTGCCCGGCGGCAGGTCGAAGTTTTGTTGCAGGAAGGCCTGATGCATATCGTCGAGATGATCGAACGCTACCGCCGGGGCTTTCAGCAGGGCAGAGCGGGTGACGCCGTTCGGGAAATAGCGCTCGGCAAAGGCTTTTGAGCCAACAAACAGGTAGTCCAGCGCGCCGAGTTTATCCACCAGGCAGCTTGGCAGCGCCTGATGTTGAATACTCACCGCACCCACTACCTCGCCGCGGCGCAGGCGTTCCTGGGTGCGGGTTTCATCTTCAACCTGCAGGTTCAGGCGAATCGGCGAGTTAGCCAGTACCGGGGCCAGCGCCGGAAGTAACCAGGTTGCCAGACTGTCGGCGTTGACCGCCAGCGAAAGCAGCAGCGGCGTGGAGCCGGTTTGTTCATCACCCAGCCACTCGTCTTCCAGAAGTTCAACCTGGCGTAACAGCGCCAGCAGCTTTTGCCCCTGTTCCGTTGGACGAGGCGGTACGGTACGCACCAGCAGCGGTTGTCCGAACATATTCTCAAGCTGTTTTATGCGCTGTGAAACCGCGGATTGCGTGATGCACAGCTTCTGCGCCGCGCGCTCAAATCCCCGTTCACGAATAACCGCATCCAGTGCTTGTAGTGTTCTGTAGTCCGGACGTTTCATTGCTTTGACGCACTCCTGAAATTTTTGCTTGTTCTGCACTATGACACAAATTTTGGTTGGGTAAAGACGAAATCAGCCGCCCGGGAGCGGGAGCGGGGACATTTTTCTGCACAATGTTCTATAATGCGCGTGAATTTTCCCACCATATTCACACCACAGGCGAAACGATCATGACGCAGGATGAACTGAAAAAAGCAGTAGGATGGGCGGCACTTCAGTATGTACAGCCCGGTACCATTGTGGGCGTAGGTACAGGTTCAACAGCCGCACACTTTATTGATGCGCTGGGCACAATGAAAGGTCAGATTGAAGGCGCGGTGTCCAGTTCTGACGCCTCGACCGAAAAACTCAAAAGCCTTGGCATCCACGTGTTCGATCTTAACGAAGTGGACAGCCTTGGCGTCTACGTTGACGGCGCGGATGAAATCAACGGCCATATGCAGATGATCAAAGGCGGCGGCGCGGCGTTGACCCGTGAAAAAATCATTGCTTCCGTGGCGAAGAAATTTATCTGCATCGCGGACGCGTCCAAAGAAGTTGATATTCTCGGCAACTTCCCGCTGCCGGTAGAAGTGATCCCAATGGCGCGTAGCGCTGTGGCTCGCCAGCTGGTGAAGCTGGGCGGTCGCCCTGAATATCGTCAGGGCGTGGTGACTGACAATGGCAACGTGATCCTTGATGTGCACGGTCTGGAAATCCTTGACGCCATCGCGATGGAAAACGCCATCAATGCAATTCCGGGCGTGGTAACCGTAGGTTTGTTCGCTAACCGTGGCGCTGACGTCGCGCTGATCGGTACGCCTGACGGCGTGAAAACTATCGTAAAATGATCTAACGGGAGAGTCTTCTGCCGTTAAAAAAAATTTGGCAGGGCAAATTTGGTGACTTGTGTCACGTTTACAATATTGCCCTGCCGATCCCTCCAAAGAAAAAGTTATCGCCAGTATTTTCCTCTGACATTTCCCGCTGAATGACATTTCCTCAGCATGGCGACGCAAACGTTCATATTGCCGCAATATTATTTTTTGATATGTTGAAGAGGCGGATGAAAATCCCACACACAACACATCAGTTTGAACAAAAAAGACAGGGTCGGGGAAATGGCAAAGGTATCACTGGAGAAAGATAAGATTAAATTTCTGCTGGTTGAAGGCGTGCACCAAAAAGCACTCGAAAGCCTTCGTGCGGCAGGTTATACCAATATCGAGTTTCACAAAGGTGCTCTGGACACCGAACAACTGAAAGAGTCCATCCGTGATGCCCACTTCATTGGCCTGCGATCCCGTACCCATCTGACTGAAGATGTGATTGCCGCCGCAGAAAAACTGGTCGCGATTGGCTGCTTCTGCATCGGCACCAACCAGGTTGATCTGAGCGCGGCGGCAAAGCGCGGGATCCCGGTGTTTAACGCGCCATTCTCTAACACCCGTTCCGTTGCTGAACTGGTGATTGGCGAACTGCTGCTACTGCTACGCGGCGTACCAGAAGCGAACGCCAAAGCGCACCGCGGCGTGTGGAATAAACTGGCTACCGGCTCTTTTGAAGCGCGTGGCAAAAAACTGGGGATCATCGGCTATGGCCACATTGGTACTCAGTTAGGCATTCTGGCGGAATCGCTGGGGATGCATGTCTATTTCTATGATATTGAAAATAAACTTCCGCTGGGTAACGCCACGCAGGTGCAGCATCTTTCCGACCTGCTCAATATGAGCGACGTGGTGAGTCTGCACGTGCCGGAAAATGCCTCCACCAAAAACCTGATGGGCGCGCGCGAGATTTCGCTGATGAAACCGGGCGCGCTGCTGATTAACGCCGCACGCGGTACGGTGGTCGATATTCCGGCACTGTGCGACGCGTTAGCGACCAAACATCTGGCGGGGGCGGCAATTGACGTCTTCCCAACCGAACCGGCAACCAACAGCGATCCGTTCACTTCGCCGCTGTGTGATTTCGATAACGTGATCCTGACGCCGCATATTGGTGGTTCCACACTGGAAGCGCAGGAAAACATCGGCCTGGAAGTGGCGGGGAAACTGATCAAGTATTCCGACAACGGCTCCACGCTGTCTGCGGTTAACTTCCCGGAAGTTTCGCTGCCGCTGCACGGGGGGCGTCGTCTGATGCATATTCACGAAAACCGTCCTGGCGTTCTGACCGCGCTGAACCAGATTTTTGCCGAGCAGGGCGTCAACATTGCCGCGCAGTATCTGCAGACTTCCGCACAGGTAGGTTATGTGGTTATCGATATTGAAGCGGATGAGGATGTGGCGGAAAAAGCGCTGCTGGCGATGAAAGCCCTTCCGGGAACCATTCGCGCCCGTCTGCTGTACTAATTTCCTCTAAATGGGCAGGCGATGACCTGCCCATCCTTTCACTGATTTCCCTGCCTCAACATCTCTTCGTGTAACGCATACATTCTGTTTTCGAGCCTTGCCGCAATTGGTAACTAAAGGCTGTGCTGCGTGTTGTACAGCAATAAAAGGAATTTACGATAGAGGCGCAGCATAGCGCTGAAACGGGAAAGCCCCTGGCGAAGCAGGGGCTCTAAAAAGGAAAGGGACGATGATGAGATACGTCATCATGCTGCTGATCCTGTTAATCATCGCTTGGCCAGCATATTAACAGAGAGTACGCAGGAGGGAGGTTCGCCTCCCTCACCCTTCACCGAGGAATTTAGGTCAAAAAAACGGCTCTGTCAATCGGCAAAAAATGACTACCACTCCCAAATTCTGGATGGCGTCACCACCGCAGGCAGCGGGATATCCCACTCTTCGACAGGCAGCTTTTCCACTAGCTGGCAGTCGTGCGCGTAACCCACGGGCTGGATCTTATGCTGCTGCCAGTTTTGCAACGTACGGTCATAAAATCCGCCGCCCATCCCCAGGCGCTGCCCGTCTTCATCAAACGCCACTAATGGCGTAACCAGCACATCCAGCTGCGACAGCGGCAATACGTCACGTACATCCAGCCGTGGCTCCTGGATCTTTAAGCGGTTGGTCACCAGCGCACTCTGCGGATGATAGTGCAGGAACAGTAAATTACCGGGACTGAACGGATGAAGCACCGGAAGGTGGACGCGTTTGCCTGCTCGCCATAGCTGTTCGATCAGCGGTTGGGTATCGAGTTCGCCATCAAAGGAGAGAAACACCGCCACGGTATGGGCAAGAACAACAGGGGGAAAACTGAGCATTCTGGTCGCGGCTTGCTGACCATAGTGTTGTTGCTGGGCGCTGGTAAGCGCACGGCGACGCTGACGAATCAGTTTACGTATTTCTTGCCGGGATAAAGGGAGTTCAGAAAGTAGCGTCATGGCTGTTGCCAGGTAGAAGGGAATCTCCGAGATGCCGCCGCAGGCTGTAACCCTTGAACCCTTGGTTCAAGGTGAATGCGTCGTCACAGTTTTAAGGCTTCTCGGACAAGCCGAGCATGCTCACCAACCGTGGAGCGCCACATTCTTGTGGTATGAAATATCGGCTCAGGGGACTGGCCCGCTTGCAAACATCTCAGAGAAATTTTGTCTTCACGGTCACTCTACCACAGTAAACCGAAAAGTGTTATTCAAAGTTTTGGCCCGTTTTTTCGGTTATGCGACCCTGATCAAGCAACGCTTGTTCGATGGTCTGTTGCAGCATCCGAATACGTTGTTCCATGCTCGCCGCGTAGTCACGCGTCTTCGCTTTTTCCTGAGTTAATTCATAGCTGATGTTCAACGCGGCGATGAAAACCAACTGCTCAGTATTTGTGACTCTAGTGCGAACTTTCAGATCTTGCAATCGCTGATTGAGATCGTCCGCAGCCTGATTCAACGCATCCCTTTGTTCAGGCGGGCAATTCACTCGCAGTGAACGGCCAAATATTTGGATATCGACGGGTTGTGCAGACATGCCACCTTCCTGCTGATTGACTGCGCTGCCTTCGTCTCCAGACCTTGGGTCCGCGAAGGGGCGACACTATAGCTACCCTGGTATCAAGATACAAGCCCTTTTCTGGTCCACCAGGGTCCAAAGTGGTAGCATATCATGAATATTCCTCCCTTTGATGACGAATGCTTATGTCTATACAGAACGAAATGCCTGGCTACAACGATGTTAGCCAGTTTTTGAACCAACAAGGGGCTGGATTAACCCCGGCCGAAATGCACGGCTTAATCAGCGGGATGATTTGTGGCGGTAACAACGACAGCTCATGGCAGCCGCTGTTGCACGACCTGACGAACGAAGGGCTGGCCTTTGGTCACGAGCTGGCTCAGGCTTTGCTGAAAATGCATTCTGCCACCAGCGATGCCCTTGAGGACGACGGCTTTCTTTTTCAGCTTTTTCTGCCTGAAGGTGATGACGTCAGCGTGTTCGATCGCGCCGATGCGCTGGCCGGCTGGGTAAACCACTTCCTGCTGGGTCTCGGCGTTACGCAGCCTAAGCTCGATAAAGTAACCGGCGAAACCGGGGAAGCGATTGACGACCTGCGTAATATCGCCCAGTTGGGCTATGACGAAGACGAAGATCAGGAAGAGCTGGAAATGTCGCTCGAAGAGATCATCGAATACGTGCGCGTAGCCGCCTTGCTGTGCCATGACACGTTTACGCGTCAGCAGCCGACCGCGCCGGAAGTCCGTAAACCGACTCTGCACTAAGAACGAAACGCAAAGGAGAGTGTGATGACTGAGATATCTCAGCAAGAATTCCAGCGTCGTCGCCAGGCTTTACTGGCGCAAATGCAGTCTGGCAGCGCCGCGCTGATTTTTGCCGCGCCGGAAGCGACGCGCAGCGCGGACAGTGAATACCCGTACCGCCAAAACAGTGATTTCTGGTATTTCACCGGCTTTAATGAGCCTGAAGCCGTGCTGGTGCTGATTAAAAGTGATGACACTCATAACCACAGCGTTTTGTTTAACCGGGTTCGCGATCTGACGGCGGAGATCTGGTTTGGCCGCCGTCTGGGCCAGGATGCCGCGCCGGCAAAACTCGGCGTTGACCGGGCGCTGGCCTTCAGTGAAATCAACCAACAGCTGCATCTGTTGCTCAATGGCCTGGACGCGGTGTACCACGCACAGGGCGAGTACGCCTGGGCCGACGAGATTGTTTGCGCGGCGCTGGATAAACTGCGCAAAGGCTCCAGACAAAATCTGCGCGCGCCCGCTGCGATCATCGACTGGCGTCCGATGGTGCATGAAATGCGTCTGTTCAAATCGCCGGAAGAAATTGCGCTCATGCGCCGTGCCGGAGAGATCACCGCCCTGGCGCATACCCGCGCGATGGAAAAATGCCGTCCGGGAATGTTTGAATACCAGCTGGAAGGGGAGATTCACCACGAATTTACCCGCCATGGCGCGCGCTACCCGTCCTATAACACTATTGTCGGCAGCGGTGAAAACGGCTGTATCCTGCATTACACCGAAAATGAAAGTGAAATGCGCGATGGCGACCTGGTGCTGATTGACGCTGGCTGTGAATACAAAGGCTATGCGGGCGATATTACGCGCACGTTCCCGGTTAACGGTCGATTTACCCCCGCGCAGCGTGAGATCTACGACATTGTACTGGAGTCGTTAGAGACCAGCCTGCGTCTGTATCGCCCTGGCACCTCCATCCAGGAAGTCACCGGCGAAGTGGTACGCATCATGATTACCGGGCTGGTGAAGCTGGGCATTTTGCACGGCGACGTTGACCAATTAATTACCGAAAATGCGCACCGCCCATTCTTTATGCATGGCCTTAGCCACTGGCTGGGGCTGGATGTGCACGACGTCGGCGTTTACGGTCAGGATCGTTCGCGTGTCCTTGAGCCGGGAATGGTGCTTACCGTAGAGCCGGGGCTGTACATCGCGCCGGATGCCGATGTACCGCCTGCTTATCGCGGTATTGGCATTCGTATTGAAGATGACATCCTCATCACCGAAGACGGCAATGAAAACCTGACCGCCAGCGTGGTGAAGAAAGCCGATGATATTGAAGCCTTAATGGCCGCGGCGCGACAGCAATGAGCGTGATTATCGTTGGCGGTGGTATGGTTGGCGCGACGCTGGCGCTGGCCATTTCTCAGCTCAGCCATGGGACGCTGCCGGTTCATCTGATAGAAGCGAGCGCACCAGAAACTGATCGTCATCCAGGGTTTGATGCCCGGGCGATCGCGCTGGCGGCAGGAACCTGTCAACAGCTGGCGCGAATTGGCGTATGGCAGGCGATTGCCGATTGCGCCACGGCAATAAAAACGGTCCACGTCAGCGATCGCGGTCATGCCGGATTTGTAACGCTGGATGCGCAGGAATATCGCCTTCCGGCGCTGGGTCAGGTGGTGGAACTGCATGATGTTGGGCTGCGTCTGTTTGCGCTGCTGCGTAAAGCGCCGGGCGTCACGCTGCACTGTCCCGAACGCGTAGCCAGCGTGTCGCGCACGCAGGAGCGTGTCGAGGTTACGCTGGAAAATGGCGAAGTTATTACCGGTCGCGTGCTGGTCGCTGCTGATGGTACGCGTTCCGCGCTGGCTACCGCCTGCGGCGTTGACTGGCAGCAGCAGCCCTATGAACAACTGGCGGTAATTGCCAACGTCACAACCTCCGTGACGCACGCCGGTCGGGCATTTGAGCGTTTCACGCAACATGGGCCGTTGGCAATGCTGCCGATGTCTGATGGTCGCTGCTCGCTGGTGTGGTGTCATCAGCTGGAGCGGCGTGATGAGATCATGGCCTGGTCCGACGAACGGTTTTGCCGTGAACTGCAAACCGCGTTTGGCTGGCGGCTGGGGCGTATTACCCATGCCGGTAAACGTAACGCTTATCCGCTTTCGTTAACCTCGGCGCAAAAAGCGATTACCCACCGTACCGTGCTGGTGGGGAACGCAGCCCAGACGCTGCATCCCATTGCCGGACAAGGTTTCAACCTTGGCCTGCGCGACGTAATGAGCCTTGCTGAGACGTTGACGCAAGCGCAAAACCGCGCGGAAGATATTGGTGATTACGTGGTGCTGGCACGCTATCAGCAGCGTCGCGAGCGCGATCGCGAAACGACGATTGGTGTAACCAATAATCTGGTGTATCTGTTTGCCAATCGCTGGGCCCCGCTGGTTGTTGGACGAAATGTCGGGCTGATGGCGATGGAATTATTCCCCCCTGCGCGCGATGCGCTGGCGGAGCGGACCCTGGGTTGGGTTGCGCGATAAATATGGCCTGTAGGCCGGATAAGGCAAAGCCGCCATCCGGCAAGGGGCTCCGCAAACATGGCTGATGGCGCTGCGCTTATCAGGCCTACGGATTACAGGTTTCGAGGTATAAACAGTGCAAAGTGTTGATGTAGCAATTGTCGGTGGCGGCATGGTGGGACTGGCGGTTGCCTGCGGTTTGCAGGGCAGCGGGTTACGCGTTGCGGTGTTAGAACAACATGCTCCGCAGCCGCTGGCAGCGGATGCACCGCCGCAGCTTCGCGTGTCGGCCATCAATGCCGCCAGTGAAAAACTGCTCACTCGTCTGGGCGTCTGGTCAGATATCGTTGCGCGTCGCGCGTGCTGCTACCACGGTATGGAAGTCTGGGACAAAGACAGCTTTGGGCGCATTGAATTTGATGACCAGAGTATGGGCTACAGCCATTTGGGCCACATCGTCGAGAACGCAGAGATCCATTACGCGCTGTGGCAAAAAGCGCAGCGTTCCGCGGATATTACGCTGATGGCGCCCGCTGAATTACAGCAGGTGGCCTGGGGGGAGAACGAGGCATTTCTGACCCTCAAAGATGGCTCCATGCTGACCGCGCGTCTGGTCATCGGCGCCGATGGCGCTAACTCCTGGCTGCGTAACAAAGCGGACATTCCGCTCACCTTCTGGGATTATCGCCATCATGCGCTGGTGGCGACGATTCGCACGCAGGAAGCGCACGGCGCGGTTGCGCGCCAGGCGTTTCACGGCGAGGGTATCCTGGCGTTTCTGCCGCTTAGCGATCCGCACCTGTGCTCTATCGTCTGGTCGCTCTCACCGCAGGAAGCTGAACGCATGCAGCAGGCAAGCGTTGACGAGTTTAATCAGGCGCTGAATATCGCTTTTGATAATCGTCTGGGGCTGTGCAGCGTTGAAAGCGAACGTCAGACGTTCCCGCTGACGGGACGTTATGCCCGCCAGTTCGCCGCCCATCGTCTGGCGCTGGTGGGGGATGCGGCGCATACCATCCATCCGCTGGCGGGTCAGGGGGTTAACCTTGGTTTTATGGATGCGGCGGAGCTAATTGATGAGCTTAAGCGCCTGCAACGTCAGGGCAAAGACATTGGTCAGTATCTCTATTTGCGTCGCTATGAGCGTAGCCGTAAGCACAGTGCTGCAATGATGCTGGCGGGTATGCAGGGCTTTCGTGAACTGTTTGCCGGTGAGAATCCGGCGAAGAAACTGCTGCGTGATATTGGTCTGAAACTGGCCGATACCCTTCCTGGCGTTAAACCACAGCTCATCCGTCAGGCGATGGGACTGAACGATCTTCCCGAGTGGTTACGCTAGCGCCCGCCAGGGCAATCTTAAGAGTTTGAGACCCGTCACACTTTCCTCTCCCGGCCTGCGCGCCGGGATGCTTCTCTCATTTGAAATAATCTAATTCCACGCCTTTTTTCGCATTAGTTTTTTTAATATCACGTTTTTTTCATAACGCCATTTTTGACATTTTTTCCACATTTAATATTGATTGATACGGATAATTTCGGCGTATCTTTGTTTGTTGTTCTGATTAATTGCCGTATGTCTGGATTTTTATTCTGTCGGCGATCTGGCCATTTTTGGTCATAAGCTAATGTGATGGTTAATTCTGCCTTATGGTTTAGCGTCTGTTTCGGTGGTAAGTTCAGGTCAAAGAGAACGTTTGCGTCGTAGCCCGTGGAGCGGCTGCGGTGCTGGGTTTCGTGGCGAAAATTTCACCGCGAAAGCGTTGGTAGCCCCGCTTATTCAACGAGGAAAAGATGGCTCAACAGACTCCTTTGTACGAACAACACACGCTTTGTGGCGCGCGCATGGTAGATTTCCATGGCTGGATGATGCCACTGCATTACGGTTCTCAGCTCGATGAACACCATGCTGTTCGCACCGATGCCGGTATGTTTGATGTGTCGCATATGACCATCGTCGACCTGCGCGGCAGCCGCACCCGGGAGTTCTTGCGTTATCTGCTGGCAAACGACGTCGCGAAGCTAACGAAGACGGGTAAAGCCCTCTACTCCGGGATGCTTAACGCATCGGGCGGCGTGATAGATGACCTGATTGTCTATTACTTCACTGAAGATTTCTTCCGCCTCGTTGTAAACTCCGCCACCCGCGAAAAAGACCTCTCCTGGATTACCCAACACGCTGAACCTTACGCCATCGACATCACCGTTCGTGACGATCTGTCGCTGATTGCGGTGCAGGGGCCAAACGCCCAGGCAAAAGCCGCCACGCTGTTTACTGACGAGCAGCGCCACGCGACGGAAGGCATGAAGCCGTTCTTCGGCGTGCAGGCAGGCGATCTGTTTATCGCGACTACCGGTTATACAGGTGAAGCGGGTTATGAAATTGCTATGCCGAATGAAAAGGCGGCAGCTTTCTGGCGTGCGCTGGTACAAGCCGGTGTTAAACCTTGCGGCCTGGGCGCACGCGACACGCTGCGTCTGGAAGCCGGTATGAACCTGTACGGTCAGGAGATGGACGAAGGCATTTCTCCGCTGGAGGCCAACATGGGTTGGACCATCGCGTGGGAACCTGCCGACCGCGACTTTATTGGTCGTGAAGCGCTGGAAATGCAGCGTGAAAAAGGCCACGAACAGCTGGTCGGACTGGTGATGACCGAGAAGGGCGTGCTGCGTAATGAACTGCCAGTCCGTTTCACTGACACTTCCGGTAACCAACATGAAGGCATTATCACCAGCGGAACATTCTCCCCAACCCTGGGCTACAGCATCGCGCTGGCGCGTGTCCCTGCGGGTATCGGTGAGACTGCGATCGTGCAGATCCGTAACCGCGAAATGCCGGTAAAAGTCACTAAACCTGTTTTTGTGCGTAACGGCAAAGCCGTCGCGTGATTTATCCTTTTTGGAGATTGATTGATGAGCAACGTACCTGCAGAACTGAAATACAGCAAAGAACACGAATGGCTGCGCAAAGAAGCTGACGGCTCTTACACCGTTGGTATCACCGAACACGCTCAGGAGCTGTTAGGTGACATGGTTTTCGTAGACCTGCCAGAAGTCGGCGCGACCGTCAGCGCGGGCGATGACTGCGCCGTTGCGGAATCCGTAAAAGCGGCTTCTGATATTTATGCGCCGGTAAGCGGTGAGATTGTTGCGGTTAACGACGCGCTCAGCGACTCCCCGGAACTGGTCAACAGCGAGCCGTATGCGGGTGGCTGGATCTTCAAAATCAAAGCCAGCGATGAAAGCGAAATCGAATCGCTGCTGGATGCCACTGCGTATGAGGCATTGTTAGAAGACGAATAATGTTGTGCCGGATGGCGCTAATGCTTATCCGGCCTACTCACTGCAACGCGAATTATTTTGCGTATTCAGGTAAGTAGAGACACCTACGATTCACTGCACGTTTCAGGAACCATCGCCCATGACACAGACGTTAAGCCAGCTTGAAAACAGCGGCGCTTTCATTGAACGCCACATCGGACCGGACGCCGCGCAGCAGCAAGAGATGCTGAATGCGGTTGGCGCCGAGTCGTTAAACGCGCTGATCGGCCAGATTGTGCCGAAAGACATTCAGCTCGCAACCCCGCCGCAGGTTGGCGAGGCAGCGACCGAATACGCTGCGCTGGCTGAATTAAAAGCCATCGCCGGGCGTAACAAGCGCTTCACGTCCTACATTGGCATGGGCTACACCGCCGTGCAGTTGCCGCCGGTTATTCTGCGTAACATGCTGGAAAATCCGGGCTGGTACACCGCGTATACCCCTTATCAACCTGAAGTTTCCCAGGGGCGTCTGGAAGCGCTGCTCAACTTCCAACAGGTTACACTGGATCTGACCGGTCTGGACATGGCCTCCGCCTCTCTGCTGGATGAAGCCACCGCGGCGGCTGAAGCGATGGCGATGGCCAAACGCGTCAGCAAACTGAAAAACGCCAACCGTTTCTTTGTGGCGGCTGATGTTCATCCGCAGACGCTGGACGTCGTGCGTACTCGCGCCGAAACCTTTGGTTTTGACGTCATTGTAGATGACGCGGCGAAAGCGCTGGATCACCAGGATGTGTTCGGCGTGCTGTTGCAGCAGGTTGGCACCACCGGCGAAGTGCACGACTACAGCGCACTGATTGCTGAGCTGAAATCCCGTAAAGTTGTGGTCAGCGTCGCTGCCGACTTTATGGCGCTGGTACTGCTGACCGCACCGGGCAAACAGGGCGCGGATATCGTGTTCGGCTCGGCGCAACGCTTCGGCGTACCGATGGGCTATGGCGGCCCGCACGCGGCATTCTTTGCCGCCAAAGACGAATTCAAACGCTCCATGCCAGGCCGTATTATCGGCGTATCAAAAGATGCCGCGGGCAATACCGCACTGCGCATGGCGATGCAGACTCGCGAGCAGCATATCCGTCGTGAGAAAGCAAACTCCAACATTTGTACCTCGCAGGTGCTGCTGGCCAACATCGCCAGCCTGTATGCCGTTTATCATGGTCCGGTAGGCCTGAAGCGCATCGCTAATCGTATCCACCGCCTGACCGATATTCTGGCGGCAGGTCTGCAACAGAAAGGCTTAAAGCTGCGTCATGCGCACTACTTCGACACGCTGTGTGTTGAAGTGGCCGATAAAGCGGCGGTACTGGCGCGTGCTGAAGCGGCAGAGATCAACCTGCGTAGCGACATTCATAACGCGGTAGGGATTACGCTCGATGAAACCACCACCCGTGAAAACGTGGTGCAGCTGTTCAATGTTCTGCTGGGCGACAGCCATGGCCTGAGCATCGACACGCTGGATAAAGACGTGGCGCTCGACAGCCGTTCTATTCAGGAAAGCATGCTGCGTGACGACGCGATTCTCAGCCATCCGGTGTTTAATCGCTATCACAGCGAAACCGAGATGATGCGCTATATGCACTCGCTGGAGCGTAAAGATCTGGCGCTGAACCAGGCGATGATCCCGCTGGGTTCCTGCACCATGAAGCTGAACGCCGCCGCCGAGATGATCCCTATCACCTGGCCTGAATTCGCTGAACTGCACCCGTTCTGCCCGCCAGAGCAGGCTGAAGGTTATCAGCAGATGATCGGCCAGCTTTCCGAGTGGCTGGTCAAGCTGACCGGTTATGACGCCGTCTGTATGCAGCCGAACTCCGGCGCACAGGGCGAATATGCTGGCCTGCTGGCGATTCGTCACTATCACGAAAGCCGTAATGACGGTCATCGCGACATCTGTCTGATCCCGGCTTCCGCCCACGGCACCAACCCGGCCTCCGCGCAAATGGCGGGGATGCAGGTGGTGGTTGTCGCCTGTGATAAAAACGGCAACATCGACCTTGGCGATCTGCGTGAAAAAGCGGCACAGGCGGGTGAAAATCTCTCCTGCATCATGGTGACTTATCCGTCCACCCATGGCGTGTACGAAGAAACGATCCGTGAAGTGTGCGAAATCGTCCACCAGTTTGGTGGTCAGGTTTACCTTGACGGCGCGAACATGAACGCCCAGGTCGGTATCACCTCGCCGGGCTTTATCGGCGCGGACGTCTCGCACCTTAACCTGCATAAAACCTTCTGCATTCCGCACGGCGGAGGCGGCCCCGGTATGGGACCGATCGGCGTGAAATCACACCTGGCGCCGTTTGTGCCGGGCCACAGCGTGGTACAGATTGAAGGGATGTTGACCCGCCAGGGCGCGGTGTCTGCCGCACCGTTTGGTAGCGCATCCATTTTGCCAATCAGCTGGATGTACATCCGTATGATGGGCGCGGAAGGTCTGAAGCAGGCCAGCCAGGTCGCTATCCTTAACGCTAACTACATTGCCAGCCGTCTGAAAGATGTCTATCCGGTGCTGTATACCGGTCGCGATGGTCGCGTGGCGCACGAGTGTATTCTCGACATTCGCCCGCTAAAAGAAGAGACCGGCATCAGCGAACTGGATATCGCCAAGCGTCTGATCGACTACGGATTCCATGCGCCGACCATGTCGTTCCCGGTAGCGGGTACGCTGATGGTCGAACCGACCGAATCTGAAAGCAAAGTGGAGCTGGATCGCTTTATCAACGCGATGCTGGCCATTCGCGCCGAGATCGATCGCGTGAAAGCCGGTGAGTGGTCGCTGGAAGATAACCCGCTGGTAAACTCTCCGCACACCCAGAATGAGCTGGTGAGCGAGTGGAATCACGGTTATAGCCGCGAAGTCGCCGTCTTCCCGGCGGGCGTGGCGAATAAATACTGGCCGACCGTGAAACGCCTTGATGACGTTTACGGTGACCGTAACCTGTTCTGCTCCTGCGTGCCGATGAGCGAATATCAGTAACTTTTCCGCGTAGTTAAGCCGTTTCCAGGCCGGGTCAGGCGAAGCCGCCTCCCGGCTTTTTCATATCTGGAGATATCCATGGGAATAGCACAGCCGGAACACGCTGTTTCCGGCTGTTTGTTTCGATCGCTATCGTGAAAAAGGATAATCACCGGTCACGACTGGCGTAGCGCTTTCAGATGGCGTCCTTGCGCATCGGCCGCACGCATTGCCGCCAGGACGTTGGTCGGCGTCACCTCGTAGGGCTCGTTATGCATTGTCTCTCCAGGCAAACAGGCCGCTTCCGCCGCTTTGAATAGCATTTCGTCGCTGACATCCGGTAAACCAATATCTTCGAGCGTGGTCGGAAGCCCCAGATCGAGACAGAAATGGTATACCGTGGTTATAAGCTCTGGATCGCGATCCGTCAGCATCAACATGGCAAGCGTACCAAATGCGACTTTTTCGCCATGCCAGTAGCGATGCGTCTGCGGTAATACGGTCAGCCCGTTGTGAATAGCATGCGCAGCCGCCAGGCCTCCGCTTTCGAAACCAAGGCCGGAAAGTAACGTATTGGCCTCGATAACATGCTCCAGTGCGGGGGTGACTTTTTGCTGCTCACAGGCATTTTTGGCCTGTATGCCATACTTCAGTAGCGTATCAAAACACAGGCGGGCCAGGCTGAATGCGGTCATGGGGCCCTGACGTCCGGTCATATTCCCCGCAAGTTTAATCCGGCAATCTTCCGCTTCAAACCAGGTTGCCAGCGCATCACCAATCCCGGATAACAGAAAACGTACCGGAGCCTGTGCAATAACAGCCGTATCGACCAACACCACATCTGGATTACGCGGGATCATCAGATAACGCTTAAATTGCCCTTCTGGTGTGTAAATAACCACTAATGAACTGCACGGAGCATCGGTAGAGGCCAGGGTGGGAACAATAACAATAGGTCGTTTTAATGCAGCGCCAGTCGCCTTCGCGGTATCCAGCGTTTTTCCTCCGCCAATCCCGACAATAATTTCGGCCTCACAATTTTCTGCAAGCTGAGAGACTCGACTTATTTCTTCGTCTGAACATTCACTATTAAAAATCTCAACGTGGTAATGAAGTTTTCCCGCCAGCGCATTATTAATTTGGTCTCCCATTTTCTGGTTAACGATAGGATCCTGCAGTATCAATGCGTTACTACCTAATCTGAGAATTTCGTCTGCCAAAGAGTGTTCTATCGCACCTGCGCCTTGTACATAGCGTGCGGGGAAAATAGCGGTTGTAATCATAAACTTTCCTTATTAAACGTTTGTTCCGTATATGGAACTTTAGTTCAGGTTTGTATCTATATTTATCTTATATCGTGATGCCGTCAACCGTTGAATTAATCAGAATGTAATATTTATTTAGCGAGTCGCAGCGTGAACTTATTTCCACAACAATTGTTATGAAGATGTAAGTATTAACATTTTATAAATAAGGTGTGGAAGATCACATAAACACGCACTGTTTTCTGGCAATCGAAAATAGCGGTTGATTCTGTATCTGAATGGGAGAATAATTCTCTGGGTAGAACATTGGTTCTGTATATGGAACAAGGCGTGATAAAATGAATCTTGATAAATTTAAAGGGGTTTTCCCTCCCGTCCCGACGATCGTGACCCATGAAGGCCAGTTGGATCGCGCTGGAATGGGAGCCATGCTGGATAAAGTCATCAATGATGGCGCTCACGGGATACTCGTACTTGGGAGCGGCGGCGAGTTTTGCCACATGACGCATCAGATGCGATTGGATGTCACTGAATTTGCGCTGAATTATGTGAACGGGCGCGTACCGGTCATGATAGGTATTGCAGCGCCAGGCACCCGTGAAACCATTGAATATGGATTACATGCTCAACAACATGGCGCAGATGCGGTACTGGTTGTTAATCCTTATTATGCCCTGTTAAACGCTGATTATATCTACCAGCACTATCGTACCGTTGCCGAAAGCCTGAATACACCGGTCATGTTGTATAACTTCCCGGCGTTAACGGGCCAGGATATTGGGCTGGACGTGATTGAGCGCCTTGCTCGCGATGTCCCTAATATTGTCGGTATTAAAGATACGATTGATAACATCAGTCATACGCGAGAAGTGATTAACCGCGTACATGCATTTCGCTGCGATTTTATTGTGTTTTCAGGATATGACGAATATATGCTTGATACGCTGATCCTCGGGGGTAATGGGGGTATCCCGGCAACGTTTAATATTGCGCCAGAGATTACCGGGGGGATATATAAGGCCTTCATGGAAAAGGATTATGAAGAGGCGTTTAAGAAACAGCGCGTGCTGGCGAAACTCTCCTCGCTTTATGCTATTGAGTCTCCTTTCTTTGGCGTTATTAAGGAATGTATTAAAGCAACCGGTATGAATATATCGACTGAGGTCATTGCGCCAACGTTGAAATTATCTGCAGAAAAAATCGAACAAGCCAGAAGTATTCTTCGGGCTGCGGATGTTATTGCGAACTAACCGGTCGTTGCTCCGGAGGATTTCAGGCTACGGTTTCTCGCGAGTCTGAAGCACAATCATTACAGGATTCTTGAGGCTTTATTAAGATGAATACGGCTTATCCAGTGATTAAAATAAATAGCAATGATGATGTTGTCGTTGCCCGCTTTCCTGTGAAGGAAGGCACCTGGCTGGCGCACGAGGAGACTACGGTGAATGTAGATATTCCTGCGGGGCATAAAATTGCGCTACGTGATATCGCCGTTGGTGAGGCGGTAAAACGTTATGGCCAGGTTATTGGTTTTGCATCGCACGACATTAAACAAGGCGATCATGTCCATACGCATAACTTAAGTATGGGGGATTTTACCCGTGATTACGCCTTTGGCGAAGACACCGTTGTGCTGCCGCCCGCTGAAAAAATTGACACTTTCATGGGAATTCGTCGTCGCGATGGCCGTGTTGCAACTCGTAATTTTATTGGCATTTTGACGTCCGTTAACTGTAGCGCCACCGTCGCCAGAGCGATTGAAGATCACTATAAGAAGGTCGGACTGGAGCAGTATCCCCAGGTCGATGGCGTTGTTGCCTTACCGCAAAGCTTTGGCTGCGCGTTTGGGTTTAACAGTGAAACCATGGCGGTTATGCGCCGGACACTGAGCGGCTATGCGCGGCATGTGAATTTCGCCGGCGTCGTGATTATTGGTCTTGGCTGTGAGTCAAACCAGATTAAAGATCTCATCCAGACGGAAGGGCTTGAAGAGGGCAAGTTCCTGCATAGCCTGACGATTCAGGAAACCGGGGGCACGCAAAAAACGATCGATAAAGGGATCGCGATCATCGATGCCATGTTGCCCGAAGCCAACAACATTACCCGCGAACCTGTGCCGGTGAGTGAGGTAATCCTGGCATTAGAATGCGGGGGGTCTGATAGCTACTCCGGTATTTCCGCCAACCCTGTGCTTGGATATGTGGCTGATAAAATTGTTCAGCAGGGCGGCACGGCCATTTTGTCCGAAACTTCAGAGATTTTTGGCGCGGAGCATTTATTGACGCGCAGAGCGATCACCCCTGAAGTGGGGAAGAAGCTCATTGCGCGCATTAAATGGTGGGAAGACTATTGCGCCAGAACGAAAAGCGAAATGAATAACAATCCTTCAGCAGGTAACAAAGCGGGAGGATTAACCACCGTTCTGGAAAAATCACTGGGCGGCATTGCTAAAGGCGGCACGTCAAACCTCGTGGAAGTGTACGAATACGCGGAACCTGTTACGGCGAAAGGATTGGTGTTTATGGATACCCCTGGGTATGACCCTATGGCGGTGACTGGTCAAATTGCCGGAGGAGCTAATTTGCTCTGCTTCACTACCGGCCGCGGCTCGGCGTTTGGCAGTAAACCGACACCCTCGCTGAAAATAGCGACCAACAATGCGTTATGGCAACGCCAGCAGGAAGATATGGATCTTAACTGCGGCGATGTAGCGGAAGGTATTGAAACTATCGCTCAAGCGGGTGAGCGACTTTATGCCCAGGTATTGGCAATGGCATCCGGGCAAAAAACAAAAAGTGAGAAATTTGGCTATGGCAGCCTTGAATTCGTGCCGTGGACCATGAATGCCATTATGTAGTTGGCGTAAGTATTCGTTTTTATATGTGGCATCGAGCAAGGAAATAATTATTCATCTTTATCGATGTTGGCGGCATATATATGAAATTACATTCTTAATGATTGAGCTTTATTCCGAGGTGAATAATGAAAAATAAACCTGTGCTGGGTATTTTTTTAGGTGAGGCCGCCGGTATTGGCCCTGAATTAGTTGCAAAAGTGATTGCTGATGGTACGGCGTATCAATATTGCAAACCGATTATTATTGGCGATGCCAGAGTATTGGCGCTTGGGCAAAAAATCGCTGGCGTAAGTTTCCCATGGGAGACCATTACAGATCCATCCCAGGCGAAATGGGACAACGGCACAGTCCAGCTCATCGATCTTAAAAACTATGATCCTGCTGACCTCGTTATGGGGACAATTGATACGGTATCAGGGCATGCGACCGGGGAGTCTCTGATTACCTGCATGGAATTGCTTAAGTCCGGAAAAATTGATGGTTTCGTCTTTGCTCCGCTGAACAAAGAAGCCTTCAAGAAAGGCGGATGGCATATTGAGGATGAGCACTATTTATTCGCAGAACAATTAGGATGCCTGGACAGACCGCGCGGCTTGCTAAATGTGCTGGACGATCTCTGGGTATTCCGCGTAACGGGACATGTTCCATTCCGTGATATTGTGAAATATATCACCCCTGAAAATGTCGGCCGTTCAGTTCAGTTGTGCTATGACACCCTGCGTATGGCTGGCTATGACAATCCACGCATTGCCGTAGCAGCACTGAATCCACATGCCGGTGATGGTGGTACGTGCGGAACGGAAGAAATCGATGTTCTGATTCCCGTGATTGAGGAATATCGAGCCAAAGGAATGGATATCTATGGTCCTGTTCCTGGAGATACGTTGTTTATTCATGCCTTTAATCATGAATACGATGCGGTGGTTACCCTGTTTCACGATCAGGGCCAGATAGCCACTAAGCTTCACTCATTTGATGTTGGTGTTACCGTGGCCGGTGGTTTGCCGTATGCCATTACGACACCTGAGCATGGCACTGCCTTTGATATTGCCGGGAAAGGGATAGCCAAAACACTGGCTACGGAAAGGGCTATATCCGTAGCGGCCAATATGGCCTTAACAAATAAAACCAAATAGCAATTGTTGGTATTAATTAACGTTCAGGAAAGTATTTAAGGTTCCACACTCTACTGGCTGCTCTGAAAATACTTCCTGACGTAAGCTATAAATGATTGCTGTGCTATTCGCTTTATTTGTTATCAACGTTGTTATCGTCGAGAACGAGAAAGTATAAGTATTGAATGAAAGAACATAAATAATACCTTATATCATTATTGGAACGCTATCATGAATAATCGAGAAATGGCGCAATTATCTCTCCCCCCAAAAGAGAAAGGAAATGTTATAACGACTTATATTTCCTTGTTTATATTAATTTTGTTTGTTGGTATGCCGATTATCGCCAGTGTATTTAGCATTCCTATCCACTCAACCTCGTATGTCGTTACCAGTGGGGTTGTCGCGATTGGGTTGCTGATTATCCTGATCACTAAACTAAAATTACACCCCTTTTTTGCCTTGTTGATCTCGTCAATCTTTCTTGGGGTGGTTAACGGTATTGGTGTCGCTAAAACGGTCAAAACGTTTACCCATGGCTTTGGCGGGCAGTTGGGTGTGACTGGCGTGGTCATTGGGCTTGGCGCAATGCTTGGCGGTTTGCTGGTTCAGTCAGGCGGCGGCGACAAAATTGCCGATATCATCATCGGGAACCGGAAAATGGTGTGGATGCCGCTGAGTGTGGGACTGGTCTCCCTGATCATCGGTTTACCGAACCTCTTTGAGGTGACATTTGTGCTGATGGTTCCGCTGGTTTTTTCCATAACTAAACGTTTGAAGTTACCCGTCCTTGCCGTTGCTATTCCGATGTCTGCCGGTCTGATGACGGCTCACGCACTGCTTCCACCTGGACCGGCAACGATCATTGCGGCAACGGCCTACAATGCGAATATTGGTGAAACTACGCTGTACGGGGTGATTATCAGCATTCCTGTGCTTCTTGTTGGCGCCTACCTGTTCCCACGTCTGATGCATCGCCATCTCGCGGTAGGAACACCGCTTGATTTGACGGGGCCAGTTCATTCTTCTGATGAATCGAACGGAGAAAAAACGCAACCTTCATTAGGCTCTGCATTGGCCACGGTGTTAATTGCCCCGGCATTGATGATCGTTGGAACCATTGGGCTTAACTTTGTATCACAGCCAGGCCTGTTACAAGACGGGTTGCAGGCAATCAGTAATCCAATCATCACACTCAGCCTGGCGCTGATCTACGCGATGATTTTCCTGGGACGCGGTTGTGGATTCCAGACCGAAGACATCCTTGCTATCTGTAAGAAGAGCATTGTTCCGATAGTGGGTCTGCTGCTTATTATTGGTGGCGGCGGTGGACTGAAGGATATGCTTACCGCTATTGGCCTGAGCGACATTGTCAGCCACCTGGCAACTGAATGGTCTATTCCACCGCTGCTTTTTGCCTGGCTTATCGCAGTGGTGTTCCGTATCGCCTTAGGCTCTGGTACGGTCGCGGTTTCTGCTTCCGGGGGCATTGTGGCGGCGTTACTGGCGGCGAATCCGCATACGAACGTCGCGTTGTTAGTCCTTTCCACTACCACTGGCGCAATGTTCTTCTCACATGTTAGTGATGGCGCGTTCTGGTTGTTTAAAGAGTACTTTGGACTGACGGTTCCGCAGACACTGCGCACGTGGAGTTTATTAGTGACAGTACAGTCTATTGTTGGTTTAGCGTGCGTGCTTATTTTGGGGGCGTTTATAGGCGCATAAACGACGATTCCAACACATTGAATTGTGGATGTAATCTTTTAAATCAGCCACAGATCACATCTGTGGCTGATTCTGTATGTCGACCCCAGGCATGTATTACTATGTTTGCCAATTGAGGTATAATCACTGTCATTCTTTTGGCCAGCCATTGAACTTAACTATGTTAACAAATTCAACAACTTCAGTGCCTGCGCTTGATAAGACGATTAAGATCTGCAACTACCTGTTTACATCTCCAGGCGCAACATTCAGCCAGATCCAACAAGATCTCGCACTGCCGAAAAGCAGTACATCTTCGCTTCTCAACGCGCTCACCGTTCACCGTATTCTTCGTCAGGAAAAAGGCCGTTTTTACCTCGGACTTAAATTATATGAATGGGGAAATAAATCTCTGGAGCAATTCGATATTCGAAATATTGCTCTCCCCATACTGGAACGCGTGCGCGATCAGACCGGGTTAACCTGCCATTTGGGCGTGCTCGAAGAGTTATCGCCAATCTATATCCTGAAACTGGAAAGCCATCATCCTATTAGTATTCGGACATGGGAAGGGAAGAAGCTTCCTCTACACAGCTCTGGGATTGGGAAAGCGCTGTGTGCCTGGCTGCCGCAAGAGACAATTGACGCGCTGCTGCCGGATGAGAACCTTCCCCGCTATACCGACAGTACGATAACGAAAAAAAATGACCTGATGGCCGAGTTTGCCAAAATCAGAAGCAAAGGTTGGGCTTACGATAACGAAGAAGACTGTCCTGGGGTTTTCTGTATTGCGGCGCCGGTATTCGATCATAAAAAGAATGTGATAGCTGCGATCAGCGTGAGTGGTGTTCAGCTCCAGCTTCCGGAAGATAAGATAGCGGAAACCTCGGTATTGATTATGAATGCCTGCCGCGATCTGTCTGCAAAAATGATGTGAGAGCTGGCTTTTCAGCCCCTGACAATTTAGCCATGGGGCTGAGCCGTAAAGGTATACGGGAAGCGTTACAGCTTCTCGCCGTTGCTGGCGATCACCGCTTTGTACCAGTTAAAGCTTTTCTTGCGTGAACGCGACATATCGCCGGTTCCGTCATCGTGCTTGTTCACGTAGATGAAGCCATAGCGTTTGCTGTACTGGCCGGTGGTGAACGAGACGCAGTCGATGCAGCCCCACGGCGTGTAGCCCATCAGATCTACGCCATCATAGGTTACCGCCTTCATCATTTCTTCAATGTGGGCGCGCAGATAGTCGATGCGGTAGTCATCGTTGATGCTGCCATCTTCTTCCACTTTATCGTAGGCGCCAAACCCGTTTTCAACGATAAACAGCGGCTTCTGATAGCGCTCGTACAACTCACATAAAGCATAGCGCAGGCCAACCGGGTCAATCTGCCAGCCCCAGTCGGACGCTTTGACGTGTGGGTTCGGCACGCTGTCCTCAAAACCGGAAATAGCATCACCGCTGCCGCCTTCGGCTTTCACCGCGTTGGTCATGTAGTAGCTGAATCCGAGATAGTCGCAGGTTCCTTCTCGCAGGATTTGCTCGTCGCCGTCTTCCATCCTGATGTTAAATTCGCGACGTTCCCACTCGTTCAGCACATAGCTTGGGTAGTAGCCGCGCAGTTGAACGTCGGTGAAAACATAGCGTTCACGCATCGACTCCTGCGCAAACATCACATCTTCAGGCTTACAGGAGAACGGATAGAGCGGTACCATCGCCAGCATGCAGCCTACTTTCATTGCCGGATTTATGTGGCGGGCGGCTTTCACCGCCAGCGCGCTGGCGACAAACTGGTGGTGCAGTACCTGGTACATGGTCTGTTCTGGGTTTTCATGCTCGGTGTACACCACGCCGGAGCAACAATAGCCAAACAGCGGTGCGCGCCAGTTACGTTGGTTATTGATCTCGTTGAAGGTCATCCAGTATTTGACTTTGTGTTTGTAACGCTCAAAGACGACTTCGGCAAAACGGACAAAGAAATCAACAACTTTGCGATTGGTCCAGCTACCGTACTGCTGGACCAGATGCAGCGGCATTTCGAAGTGGGAAAGAGTGATGACCGGTTCGATGTTGTGCTTCAGAAGTTCATCAAACATGTCGTCGTAGAACTTCAGGCCTTCTTCGTTTGGTTGGGTTTCGTCACCTTTCGGGAAGATACGGGTCCATGCGATAGAGGTACGGAAGCATTTGAAGCCCATTTCGGCAAACAGCTTAATGTCTTCTTTGTAATGGCCGTAAAAATTGACGGCGTCATGGTTGGGGTAGTATTTACCGGGCACGACGTGCTGGGTGATCTCTCGCGGTACGCCGTGCGCGCCGCCGGTCAGTACGTCGCAAATGCTGGGACCTTTGCCACCTTTATTCCAGCCGCCTTCAACCTGGTGCGCCGCAACCGCGCCGCCCCATAAAAAATCTTTTGGTAAGGTAAGTTTCTTCATTTGCGCTCAGTCTCAAATTAATACACTTTGATTTTGAGTCTAACAAAGGCAAGGTAAATGTCACGATATAACAAAATAGCGCTAATGTGATTTGTTACATCAAAAAAACAGAGTGTTTTTTTACGCTATTCTTTTCGCCAGCTTGCGACCAAGAGATTCAAGAATATAAATGACGGGGATCTGCGTGGTAATATCGTATACCCCGGCAATGCGGGTTTGTGGGACGTGCCAGGAGAGATTAAAGTCGGCCATTTTCGCCAGGCGCGAGTGTTCATGGCTGGTGATTGACAAGACTTTGCAGTGATGCAGGCTGAACTGGCTGGCAAAACGCAGGATCTCTTCTGTTTCACCAGAAACGGAAAGCACGATTGCCAGCGCGTTTCTGGCCATATCGTTGGTTACCGGAAAATAAGGGTCATCAATATGATTACTGAATTTTCCAACGTTGGAGAAAAAACGCGCCCCATATTTTGCTAACGCTCCTGACGTTCCCGCGCCGACGAATATAATTCGCTCGGAAGATAATATAATATCAACAGCCCGATCGAGTAACTTGTCGAACTCATCGTTATTGACGCCTTTAAAAAAGCTGATAATTTCGCTGGCGCCGAAATTAGCCTGTTGCGGTTCATTCTGCTCTAAATATAATTTAAAACGCAGGCGGAACTCTGAGTACCCCTCACACTTAAGCTTGCGGCAAAAATGCAGTACGGTAGTAGTGGAAACCCCCACGGCTTCGGCCAGTTCGCGAATGGTCATGTACATCACTTTGTCACGATTTTTAATGACATAGTTGTAGACCAGCATCTCAAGATTGTTGAGACTGGCGATGGCGGCGTGGGAGAACATACTCACAATAGCAAAACTCACTCATCAGACTTCATCTACAGGGAATAATAACATGCAGCCAAATGACATCACTTTTTTTCAGCGTTTCCAGGATGACATTCTGGCCGGACGCAAGACCATTACGATTCGTGATGAGTCCGAATCACACTTCAAAGCCGGTGACGTTCTACGGGTGGGGCGATTCGAAGATGAGGGGTACTTTTGCACGATTGAAGTTGTTGGCACCTCAACCGTTACGCTGGATACGTTGACTGAACAACATGCGCGGCAGGAAAACATGACGCTGGAACAACTGAAAAACGTGATTGCCGAGATTTATCCGAATCAGACGCAGTTTTATGTGATTGATTTTAAATGCCTTTGATTTAACGTGTACGCTTGTTAGCTGAAAAATTGAAATTAATCATATGATTTTTATGAATTATTTATTATCAGATAAATATTATAGCTAACAGGTGTTCACTGGAACCATTCTCAGTTACGCTAGAGGAGCAATCACGAAAGTGTTCGTTTCTCGGGAGTAAGCTATGGTTCAGAAACCATTAATCGCGCAGGGATATTCGCTGGCAGAGGAAATAGCCAACAGCATCAGTCACGGTATCGGTCTGGTGTTTGGGATTGTCGGACTGGTGCTTTTGCTGGTGCAGGCAGTCGATACCAATGCCAGCGCCATGGCTATTACCAGCTATAGCCTGTACGGCGGCAGCATGATCCTGCTGTTCCTCGCCTCAACCTTGTATCACGCGATCCCCCATCAGAGAGCGAAAGTCTGGCTGAAAAAGTTCGACCACTGCGCGATTTATCTGCTGATTGCCGGGACCTATACGCCATTTTTGCTGGTCGGGCTTGATTCGCCGCTGGCTCGTGGGCTGATGATTGTTATCTGGAGTCTGGCGCTGCTCGGCATTTTATTCAAACTGACCATTGCGCACCGTTTTAAGATTCTGTCGTTAGTGACCTACCTGACAATGGGATGGCTATCGCTGATTGTGGTGTATCAATTGGCGGTTAAGCTGGCGGCGGGAGGCGTGACGTTGCTGGCGGTTGGCGGTGTGGTCTATTCGCTGGGCGTTATTTTCTATGTCTGTAAGCGCATTCCATATAACCACGCTATCTGGCACGGCTTTGTTCTGGGCGGCAGCGTTTGCCACTTCCTGGCGATCTACCTGTACGTGGGGCAACATGCATAGAGTCAGTGCAACCCCGGGAACGGCGTAAACTCCTGGCCCGGGCTACGTTTTGTAGGCCGGATAAGGCAACGCCGCCATCCGGCGGCTGGCGCCAAATTGCCTGATGGCGCTACGCTCATCAGGCCTACTCATTACTCTTCGTCTAACGAATACGGCAGCGGCACAATATGCAGCGTTTTTGCGTCATCGCGAACGCGGAACACGCTGTCGGCTTCCATGTCGTTATTCATCACCACCTGCACCAGTACCTGGCCATCAGCGAGCTGTACTGCGGCGAGTACGGTACCGGTACGACGCCAGTTCTCACCCATTTTCAGTTCCAGGTCTTCGCCTGCTTCCGGCACCCGACTGGCCGTACCTGCCAGCGTCCACATGGCGCGTTTGTTGGCGCCGCGGAATTTGGCGCGCGCCACCATTTCCTGACCGGTATAGCAGCCTTTTTTGAAGCTGATCCCGCCCAGAGCCTGCAAATTGGTCGCCTGGGGAATAAATTGTCCGCTGTTGGCTGTATCAATGACCGGAATACCCGCTTCGATATCCAGTGCCAGCCACTGTTGGCTGTTATTTAACTCCGCTTCGCCGCGCAGTTTCTCAACCAGGCTTTCCGCCGTTGCAACATCAACGATCAGCAGGAAACGCTCGGCCGGGTGTTCGAACCACAGTATTGTGCAAGCACCTTCGCTAATAACCTGTTTATCGCTGTTCGGCAATTCGCTGAAGAGATTGGCCAGCGCCGCTCGTGCCTGGAATCCCGCTACGCCCAACAGAACGCGCTCGTCGTCCGGCGCAATCACCACCTTCGAGAAGACCGCATATTTCTTCAGTTCGGTAAGCTGCGCATCGCGCAAGTTACGGCGCTCAAGCCATGCAAAACCGTCACTGTTGCGGAACAGGCGCAGATTGCTCCACATTTTACCTTTGGCATCACAATGGGCTGCCAGCACGTGCTGATGCTCGGTCATCTGGCTGACGTCAGCCGTGACCTGACCCTGAATATACTTCTCACTGTCGGCACCGGTAATGGTGGCGAGCGCCCAGTCATCGAGCGTCATTAGCGTCAGAGGTAAACGCGTTGACGCAAAAGGCTGGCGAGGAGGAAAAGATGTAAAAGCCATAATAATGTCCTGATTTGCTTAACGCAGTGATAATGACTAATGGTAAAAGAGCTATGGCCCATTGCAAGCGGTTTAAACAGGCTATTTGTGCCATATAGTAAGCTTTGCGAGGAGGCATCCAAAAATGGTGAATCCGTTGACTTTATGCGGTTTTATTTAGTGAGCGTGCTTCCGTTAACTGATATTCCCGCAAAAGAGCGTGAAAAACACGTTACAATAGCCGGATATTTCGTTTTCGCGAGACAGGGAGAAGAACATGGATATTAATAACAAAGCACGTATTCATTGGGCATGCCGCCGCGGTATGCGCGAGCTGGACATCTCTATCATGCCGTTTTTCGAACATGAATATGACAGCTTAAGTGACGAAGAAAAACGTATCTTTATCCGTCTGCTAGAATGTGACGATCCAGATTTATTTAACTGGTTGATGAATCATGGGAAACCAGCTGATGCTCAGTTGGAGCAGATGGTGCGACTTATCCAGACACGGAATCGGGAACGTGGTCCAGTGGCAATCTGATTTACGCGTTTCATGGCGCGCGCAGTGGCTTTCGTTGCTCATTCATGGGCTGGTCGCGGTATTGATTTTATTGATGCCCTGGCCTTTGAGCTACACCCCATTATGGATGGTGCTGCTCTCTCTGGTGGTGTTCGATAGCGTACGGAGCCAACGTAGAATTAATGCCTGTCAGGGTGAGATCAGGCTGTTGATGGACGGTCGTTTGCGCTGGCAAGGGCAAGAATGGTCTATCGTTAGCGCGCCCTGGATGGTTAAAACGGGCATGATGCTGCGTTTGCGTTCAGATAGCGGTAAACGCCAGCATTTGTGGCTGGCAGCAGACAGTATGGATGAAGCTGAATGGCGGGATTTGCGGCGGTTAATGCTGCAGCAGAGATAATGCCGACAAATGGCTAAAAGCGTGCAGCTTTAAGTCCTTCGGTTTGATGCGCCAGGCAGGCCGGATAAGACGTACACGTCGCCATCCGGCAACTCGGTTATCAGGACCAGTGTTCGGCCATTTCCCCAAGAATTTGCTCGCACCAGTTTTGGATGCGTTCATCGCTGAGATCGTACTGGTTCGTTTCATCCAGCGCCAGACCAACAAACAGCTGTCCATCGGCAATGACGGGTTTATCGCTGGTAAATTCATAGCCTTCGGTTGGCCAGTAACCGACAAATTTTACGCCTTTGGTGAGCAGTTTATCGTGCAGCATACCCAGCGCATCCAGGAACCATTCGCCATATCCTAACTGATCGCCCATACCGTAAAGCGCGACAATTTTGCCTTCCAGGTCGAGGTCGTCCAGTTGCTCCCAGACCGCTTCCCAATCTTCCTGAATTTCACCGAAATCCCAGGTTGGGATGCCTAAAATGAGCACGTCATACTGCTCCATTAAGGTCGGGGAATCATCCTTGAGGTTGTGCAGTGTCACCAGTTCGGGACCCAGGATATCGCGGATTTTTTCTGCTGCCATTTCGGTGTAACAGGTACTGGAACCGTAAAAAAGACCCATGTTCATGACGTAAACATCTCAATTCTGCTGTAGCGTTGCGGGTAGTGTAACAGAATCGCCGCAATCCCGGCACAATGAGGCATAATGCATCAAAAATGAGAGTGGAATAAGGGGCGCGAGTGGAACAGGATCTGGCGCGCATCGAGCAGTTTCTTGATGCCCTGTGGCTGGAACGAAATCTGGCGGAAAACACATTAAGTGCGTATCGTCGCGATCTGAGCATGCTGGTCGAATGGCTGCATCATCGCGGCGTTTCGCTGGCGACGGCGCAGAGCGATGACCTGCAGGCATTGCTGGCCGAACGGATGGATGGGGGATATAAAGCCACCAGTTCCGCACGCTTGCTCAGCGCCACGCGGCGCTTTTTTCAGCATCTTTACCGCGAAAAATATCGCGAAGATGACCCCAGCGCTTCGCTTGCATCGCCTAAGCTTCCGCAGCGTCTGCCCAAAGATCTTAGCGAAGCGCAGGTAGAACGACTGTTGCAGGCGCCGCTGATTGAGCAACCGCTGGAGCTACGCGATAAAGCCATGCTGGAAGTATTGTATGCAACGGGTTTGCGCGTGTCTGAACTGGTGGGACTGACGATGAGTGACGTCAGCCTGCGCCAGGGCGTGGTACGAGTGATCGGTAAAGGTAACAAAGAGCGGCTGGTGCCGTTGGGTGAAGAGGCGGTGTACTGGCTGGAAACGTATCTGGAACATGGGCGTCCGTGGTTGCTCAACGGTGTATCGATTGATGTGCTGTTTCCCAGCCAGCGGGCACAACAGATGACCCGGCAGACCTTCTGGCACCGTATTAAACACTATGCTGTGTTGGCGGGAATCGACAGCGAAAAGCTGTCACCGCACGTGCTGCGGCATGCGTTTGCCACGCATTTGCTCAATCATGGCGCTGACCTGCGCGTGGTGCAGATGCTTCTGGGGCATAGCGACCTCTCGACAACACAGATTTATACTCATGTCGCAACGGAGCGCTTGCGTCAACTACATCAACAGCATCACCCGCGAGCGTGAGTGCTGACAGGATAGGATAGGTTATGAAAAAACGTTTTATGATGTTCACCCTGCTGGCGACGGCGTTTTCCGGCATGGTACATGCAGACGATGCGGCGATTCGCCAGTCATTAGCGAAGCTGGGCGTGCAGAGTACCGAGATTCAGCCCGCTCCGGTGACGGGCATGAAAACCGTACTGACCAATAGCGGCGTGCTGTACGTTACCGAAGACGGTAAACATATTATTCAGGGACCGATGTACGACGTGAGCGGCGCAAGCCCGGTGAACGTCACCAACCAGCTGCTGATGAAGCATTTGAACGCGCTGGAAAACGAGATGATTGTCTACAAAGCGCCGCAGGAAAAACACGTCATTACCGTTTTCACCGACATCACCTGTGGCTACTGCCACAAGCTGCATGAAGAGATGAAAGACTATAATGCGTTGGGGATCACCGTTCGTTATCTGGCCTTCCCACGTCAGGGTCTGGAAAGCCAGGCCGAGCAGGACATGAAGTCAATCTGGTGCGCGAAGGATAAAAACAAAGCCTTTGACGACGCGATGGCGGGTAAGGGCGTGAAAGCGGCGACCTGTGATGTGGACATCGCTAACCACTACGCGCTGGGCGTGCAGTTTGGCGTTAGCGGTACGCCAGCGATTGTGCTGAGCAACGGCTATGTCGTGCCTGGCTATCAGGGCCCGAAAGAGATGAAAGAGTTCCTCGACGCACATGCAAAACAAACCAGCGGTAAATAATTCGCGTGAAACAAAAGATACAACTTCGTCGGCGTGAAGCCGACGAGACAACAGAGCTGCCTGGCGACCTGCCGCCATTGCTGCGTCGTTTATACGCCAGCCGCGGCGTGAGAACGGCTAACGATCTGGAGCGAGGCCTGAAAGGGATGCTGCACTGGCAGACGCTGACGGGTGTGGAAAAAGCGGTTGAGATGCTGCATGACGCGTTTGAGAAAAACCTGCGCATCATGGTGGTCGGCGATTTTGATGCGGATGGCGCGACCAGCACCGCATTAAGCGTCCTTTCGCTGCGGGCGATGGGCTGTAATACCGTGGAATATCTGGTTCCCAATCGTTTTGAGGACGGCTACGGCTTAAGTCCTGAAGTGGTCGATCAGGTCCATGCACGCGGCGCACAAATGATCATGACGGTGGATAATGGGATCTCCTCCCACGCCGGGGTTGATCATGCGCATGCGCTGGGTATCTGCGTTCTGGTTACCGATCACCATCTGCCGGGGGAAATACTGCCCAATGCCGACGCCATTGTGAACCCAAACCTTGCGGACTGTCCTTTCCCGTCGAAATCGCTGGCGGGAGTGGGCGTGGCATTCTACCTGATGCTGGTGCTGTGTAATCACCTGAAGAGTAAGGGCTGGTTTGACGCGCGTGGTATCGCGGTACCGAAGATTGTGGAATATCTCGATCTGGTCGCGCTGGGGACCGTGGCAGACGTTGTTCCGCTGGATGCTAACAACCGCATCCTGACCTGGCAGGGCTTGTCCCGTATTCGTGCGGGCGTCTGCCGTCCGGGTATCAAGGCGCTTCTGGAAATCGCCAACCGCGAACCGGCTAAGCTGGTGGCAAGCGATTTAGGTTTTGCGCTGGGCCCACGGCTGAATGCCGCCGGTCGTCTGGATGATATGTCCGTCGGCGTGGCGCTGTTGCTGTGCGACAACATCGGTGAAGCGCGCGTGTTGGCCAATGAGCTGGACGCGCTCAACCAGACCCGTAAAGAGATTGAGCAGGGGATGCAGGCCGAGGCGCTGACCCTCTGCGAAAAGCTGGAGCGCAGCAGCGATACGCTGCCGGGCGGTCTGGCGATGTACCACCCCGAGTGGCATCAGGGGGTGGTCGGCATTCTGGCATCGCGAATTAAAGAGCGTTTTCATCGTCCGGTGATTGCGTTTGCTCCTGCCGGCGACGGTACGCTCAAAGGTTCCGGGCGTTCAATTCAGGGGCTGCACATGCGCGATGCGCTGGAGCGTCTGGACACTCTTCATCCCGGCATGATCCTCAAGTTTGGCGGTCACGCCATGGCGGCGGGGTTGTCGCTGGAAGAGGCGCAGTTTGAGCGTTTCCAGCAGCGTTTCGGCGAACTGGTAACCGAGTGGCTGGATCCCGCGTTGCTGCAGGGCGAAGTGGTGTCAGACGGGCCGCTAAGCGCGGCGGAGATGACCATGGAGGTCGCGCAAATGCTGCGTGATGCCGGGCCGTGGGGACAAATGTTCCCGGAACCGCTGTTTGACGGGCACTTCCGTCTGCTCCAGCAGCGGCTGGTGGGTGAACGTCATCTGAAAGTCATGGTGGAGCCCGTCGGCGGTGGACCGCTGCTGGACGGTATTGCGTTCAATGTTGATACCAGCTGCTGGCCGGACAACGGCGTACGCGAAGTTCAGCTTGCCTATAAGCTGGATATTAACGAATTTCGCGGCAACCGCTCGCTGCAAATTATTATCGATAATATCTGGCCAGTCTGACGAATTTAGTGTGTATAAAATTGAGCCGGGATCCGGTACAATCCCGCTCTTATAACCGCATTTTGACTAGTCCAATAAAAGAAATCAGACAATGTTTGAAATTAATCCGGTAAATAACCGCATTCAGGACCTCACGGAACGCTCTGACGTTCTTAGGGGGTATCTTTGACTATGATGCCAAGAAAGAGCGTCTGGAAGAAGTAAACGCCGAGCTGGAACAGCCGGACGTCTGGAACGAACCCGAACGCGCGCAGGCGCTGGGGAAAGAGCGTTCCTCCCTTGAGGCCATCGTAGATACCCTCGACCAAATGAGCCAGGGCCTGGAAGATGTCTCCGGCCTGCTGGAGCTGGCTGTAGAAGCCGACGACGAAGAAACCTTTAACGAAGCCGTAGCAGAACTCGACACCCTGGAAGATAAACTGGCGCAGCTGGAATTCCGTCGTATGTTCTCCGGTGAATATGACAGCGCAGATTGCTATCTCGATATCCAGGCTGGCTCCGGCGGTACCGAAGCGCAGGACTGGGCAAGCATGCTGATGCGTATGTATCTGCGTTGGGCTGAAGCGCGCGGCTTTAAGACCGAAATTATTGAAGAGTCTGAAGGTGAAGTGGCGGGTATTAAATCCGTGACCATCAGAATCGCTGGCGAATACGCTTACGGCTGGCTGCGTACCGAAACCGGCGTACACCGCCTGGTTCGTAAGAGTCCGTTCGACTCCGGCGGTCGCCGCCATACGTCATTCAGCTCCGCGTTTGTCTACCCGGAAGTTGACGATGATATCGATATCGACATCAACCCGGCGGATCTGCGCATTGACGTTTACCGCGCCTCTGGTGCGGGCGGTCAGCACGTTAACCGTACGGAGTCTGCGGTGCGTATCACCCACATCCCGACCGGGATTGTGACGCAGTGTCAGAACGACCGTTCCCAGCACAAGAACAAAGACCAGGCCATGAAGCAGATGAAAGCGAAGCTTTATGAACTGGAAATGCAGAAGAAGAATGCCGAGAAACAGGCGATGGAAGACAACAAGTCCGATATCGGCTGGGGTAGCCAGATTCGTTCTTATGTCCTTGATGACTCCCGCATCAAAGATCTGCGTACCGGGGTTGAAACCCGCAACACGCAGGCGGTGCTGGATGGCAGCCTGGACCAATTTATCGAAGCAAGTTTGAAAGCAGGGTTATGAGGAACCAACATGTCTGAACAACACGTACAGGGCGCTGACGCGGTAGCCGACCTTAACAATGAACTGAAAACGCGCCGTGAGAAGCTGGCGAGCCTGCGTGAGCAGGGGATCCCGTTCCCGAACGATTTCCGTCGCGATCATACCTCAGACCAACTGCATGCTGACTTCGACGCGAAAGAAAACGAAGAGCTGGAAGCGCTGAACATCGAGGTGTCCGTTGCTGGCCGCATGATGACCCGCCGTATTATGGGTAAAGCCTCATTCGTTACGCTGCAGGATGTGGGCGGCCGTATTCAGCTGTACGTTGCGCGTGACGATCTGCCGGAAGGCGTTTACAACGAGCAGTTCAAAAAATGGGATCTGGGCGATATTCTCGGCGCGAAAGGTAAGTTGTTCAAGACCAAGACCGGTGAGCTGTCCATCCATTGCACCGAGCTGCGTCTGCTGACGAAAGCGCTGCGCCCGCTACCGGATAAATTCCACGGTCTGCAGGATCAGGAAGCTCGCTACCGTCAGCGCTATCTGGATCTCATCTCTAACGATGAATCCCGCAATACCTTTAAAGTGCGCTCACAGATTATGGCTGGCATCCGTCAGTTCATGGTGGGTCGCGGCTTTATGGAAGTCGAAACCCCGATGATGCAGGTGATCCCTGGCGGCGCGGCGGCGCGTCCGTTCATCACCCATCATAACGCGCTGGATCTGGACATGTACCTGCGTATCGCGCCGGAACTGTACCTCAAGCGTCTGGTGGTTGGCGGCTTTGAACGCGTGTTCGAAATTAACCGTAACTTCCGTAACGAAGGCATCTCCGTGCGTCATAACCCAGAGTTCACCATGATGGAACTCTACATGGCGTATGCGGACTACAAAGATCTGATCGAACTGACCGAATCACTGTTCCGTACGCTGGCGCAGAACGTTCTGGGCACCACTGAAGTGCCTTACGGCGAAGAAGTTTTCGACTTTGGTAAGCCGTTCGAAAAACTGACCATGCGCGAAGCGATTCAGAAATATCGCCCGGAAACCAATATGGCGGATCTGGATAACTTCGACTCTGCAAAAGCGATCGCTGAATCTATCGGCATCAAGGTTGAGAAGAGCTGGGGTCTGGGCCGTATCGTGACCGAGATCTTCGAAGAAGTCGCGGAAGCGCACCTGATTCAGCCGACCTTCATTACCGAGTACCCGGCAGAGGTTTCTCCGCTGGCGCGCCGTAATGACGTTAACCCGGAAATCACCGATCGCTTCGAATTCTTCATCGGCGGGCGTGAAATCGGTAACGGTTTCAGCGAGCTGAACGATGCAGAAGATCAGGCGCAGCGTTTCCAGGATCAGGTTAACGCCAAAGATGCGGGCGATGACGAAGCGATGTTCTATGACGAAGACTACGTTACCGCTCTGGAACACGGTCTGCCGCCGACTGCGGGTCTGGGTATTGGTATCGACCGTATGGTTATGCTGTTCACTAACAGCCACACCATCCGCGACGTGATCCTGTTCCCGGCGATGCGCCCGGTTAAGTAAGATGTGAAATGCCGGATGGCGGCTTCGCCTTATCCGGCCTACGGTACGTTATGTAGGCCTGATGAGCGTAGCGCCATCAGGCAATAATTTGTTGGCAATAATTTCGCAACGTTGCACGCGCTTCCTCGTGTGAAGCCTGCATTACCATCCACGGGCTAAACGCCCACGGCGTTGCATCAATCCCGCATAAAACACCCTCAAGATTGCTCCACTGGTAATCCATCACTTCATCCGCATTTGGCTGTAGTTGGCTGACAAGCTGCGCGGCATAGACCGGACAAACTTCGTTCTCCACAATTCCATTGGGATCCGTAGCGCAATAACGGAAATCCGCATATACAGAGGCGGGCGCGGTAATGTCGGCACCCAGTTCAAAACGGGCGCGGCGGATAACGGCGTCTTCGGCTGTCTCCCCCGACTGCGGATGGCCGCAGACAGAGTTTGTCCAGACGCCAGGCCAGGCTTTTTTGTGCAGCGAACGGCGCGTCACCAGCAGTTGCCCCTGGTCGTTAAATATCCAGCACGAGAAAGCGGAGTGCAAGGGGGTTGCGGCAGTATGCGCCGCATACTTTTCCAGTATTCCGCAGGGCTGGCCCTGCTCATTCAACAAAATGACATGTTCCTGTCGCATAGCGTCCACCATCAAACTTAAGCACTCATATTATATGCTTAATTAAGTCAGATTAATTAACCGAGGGTGTGACATACAACAGTGGACGCTTCGTTGTGCGATATGATTTGGCATCCGGTTTCTGGCTGCTATGATAAAGCGTCTGAAAATGTTGCGAGGAATTGTTTTGAGTGCAGGACGCCTGAAGAAAAATGGCCTGATTATCACGATGCTGCTGGGTGCTGGCCTGCTGTTAGCAGGGTGTTCCGGGAGCAAATCGTCTGACGCAGGAAGTTATTCCGGCTCCGTGTATACCGTGAAGCGGGGGGATACGCTATACCGTATTTCGCGCGCCACCGGAACCAGCGTGAAAGAGATCGCTCGTCTGAACAACATTTCCCCACCCTATACCATTGAAGTGGGGCAAAAGCTGAAGGTCAGCGGCGGCGCGAAATCTTCTTCCTCTGGTAAAACAAGCTCGAAATCCTCTACCAAAACGGCTGCCGTCAGACCGTCTTCTTCAGTGCCGCAGTCATCCTGGCCGCCAGTGGGACAGCGTTGCTGGCAGTGGCCTGCCAGCGGTAAGGTGATCCTGCCTTATTCAACGGCGGACGGCGGTAACAAGGGTATTGATATCTCCGCTGCGCGCGGTACGCCGATTTATGCGGCCGGAGCCGGGAAGGTGGTCTATGTCGGCAATCAGCTGCGGGGCTATGGTAACCTCATCATGATTAAGCACAGTGAGGACTACATCACTGCCTATGCGCATAATGACACCATGCTGGTGAACAACGGGCAAAACGTGAAGGCCGGGCAGAAGATCGCCACGATGGGCAGTACGGATGCGACGACGGTGCGTCTGCATTTCCAGATCCGTTATCGTGCGACGGCTATCGATCCGCTGCGTTATTTACCGCCGCAGGGCAGTAAGCCAAAGTGCTGACGGTGAATTAATCGCCAGTCAGTCAGTTAGTCCCTTGCCAAGAAGAGCGTAAGGTTTATAATCCCTTACGCACTTCAATGCGGGCGTAGTTCAATGGTAGAACGAGAGCTTCCCAAGCTCTATACGAGGGTTCGATTCCCTTCGCCCGCTCCAATTTCAAATCTCCTGCAGTTAATCCTTCTCTTTTTATAGTTATTTCCTTAGAAGATACTCTCTGTGTTCTGCAATTTTTTCCGCCAGCATATCCACGCTATTGTCATTAGCGATATCCATCAGTGGTACTGAAAAACCAATCCCGCGGATTTGATTATTGTCAGAAAGGTGTACTTGTGAATTGGTATCAGGATAGCCATCGTAACTGTCCCACATTTCTTCTGGTGATGAGTACGCTGCGTCATCATTCATCACAGAAAAAAGATAAATATTCAGATAACTTTTGGCTTTTTCAACCGGAGTTTTCAGCTTGGTTGCCAGTGGCTCTTCATCTTCCGGGTACTGCAACAACACGCGTTGGTGATACTCCAGTTCACTGTCTGTAACCAGTTTGAAGTCGAGAACATAATCCGTCGTCGCCATCGGTGCAGAAGGCTGCTCTTGTTTACTGAAAACGAATGACACATCTATCATCGGTAGGTAGTTCCATTTCCAATATTCCAGCGGATTAACTCTGCGACGGGGAGGTAAGTTGAAACTCCATGTATCCCATAGCAGAAAGGAGGTTCCCATTTTCTGCGCAACTTCATTAATCATTGGTAAAATTTGTTGGTAATACGCCCCGCAGATGCGGTGAGCCTGACGGACCTGGGCAAAGGGATCGTGTGTCATTATTATTCCTTAATAAATGAGAAATCATGGGATAGGGGATTGTCTGCCAGAAATTGATTAAATCCCTGCCAGGGAAGCAGGGGCGCCCGGATGCCGTACAGCGCAAGGGCTTTCAGGCAATCAGCAACAATGCGTTTATCCTGCGAAGCTTCCCATTCTGAATATTGGAAAATCTCTCTGAGCTTACGCCATTCCATGCCATGAAACTTGACGTGAGGAAACTCTGCGGTTAATTCATCAAACCAGCTGTATGCCGCAGAGGGTAAATTGCCCAGTGCCAAGAAATGAACAATAGATTTGGCATCGCGATCTTGTGAATAGGTATAGAGCTCTTTTCGCCATTGCTGCTGGTATTGCATACCGCCAGCAGGTGGCTTGGCCTCGATAATTAGCGCCGCATGCTCGAAAGTGATTACTACATCGGGTTCAGCAAATCGTTCCTTCCCAGAAAGATAAGGCTTCATTTTTTCATCAATAGAATCAGGAAAAGCAAATTTGGGCCAGAAGGAGATGGATTCAAATGCCCCCCAACTTTCCTCGGTTTTTCCTAACAATTTAGAAAATAGGTTATCCATTGCGGCTGGTGATAAGTAGTTAATGCGGCTCCAGATTGCTGCTGTGAGCAAATCTTCATAAGATTGAAAAACAGCGCGCCAGCTTTGTTGCATTTCTTCATTGAGCGTTATCCTGCCCGCTTTTCCTTCAAGAATGGCATTTAACATTCCGTATTCCTTACTCTTGATTATCCTTAACAATCAGGTGGCAGCGTACTGTTACTTTCCCCCAGATTGCGTTGCAGCACTACAGTATCAAGCCAGCGGCCATGTTTAAAGCCAACGTCTTTCAGAGTGCCTATTTCCCTGTATCCGACCTGCTGATGGACTTTCAGCGATCCCTGATTATTACTGTCGCCAACCATGGCAATTAACTGTCGATAGCCATGCGTTTCGGCCCAGTCAATAACATGGCGCAGTAACGCTTTTCCCACCCCCTGACGCTGTGCCGCCGGGTCAATGTAAATCGAATCTTCGAGGGTGTAGCGGTAGGCATAACGTTCGCGGTAGCGAGTGAGATAGCAATAACCTATGACCTTGCCTTCTTGCAGGGCGACAACCCATGGCAGCCCCAGACGGTGAATTTTTTCCAGACGAGCCAGCATTTCGTTGTTATCCGGTGGGGCTGTTTCAAAGCTGCCGGTACCGTGAATCACGTGGTGTGCATAGATGTCGCGTATGGCGGGGATGTGCTTTACTTCTGCATTAACGATTTTCATTAGACCAGCTCCAATTGGCGTCTTTTTTCAGATTACCTGAAAGTCTGGTGGGAAGGTAAGCGCAAAAAGTTATGTTGTCTGACGACACTTCGTAATGAAATTAGGCTTGCTAATTATAAGGGTAAAGAATTGGTTGTGGTTGATGCTTGCAATAATGAGTCAGGCTGATAAATACGATGATAAATAGAGAAACGGATAATTTTTTACACCAATATTGCCGGATGAAAAAATACTATCGTGCAATTATGAATTAATAAACTACTTTACTATCATGGGATTATCGCTGTACCTAATTCTTATTGTGGCTGTACCTTTAATTTCATTTCATCAACGCTGTCTGTAATCTTAAATTAAGTTATAGTGTTCATCTCGTTATCTTTATTGCTATCAGAGTGGCTGTTATCAGAATATTCTCTATTCACCTCAAATAGTTACCATGCAAACAGTTACGGAGGGTAGCTATGTTACCCGGCAATAGTTCGCATCGTTACATGGCTACTTCGCGGGAAATTAATCTAAATCCAGAATTCAATCCCAAGAGTATTAGAATAATTTAGGTTAAAATCCTTTTTTTGCCTAAGCATTATCTTATTACATAGCCACGAACTACGCTGAGTGATAAAATTCTCGAGTTTATACCTCCTTTCCAGCGATTAGAGGGCGAGGCTCGGGTAGTCAATAAGACGAAAGAATTAATTGCTTCATAACCCTATTACGAAATAAGCGGCAGTGCATCTTACATGGTCGGCAACCTTCAGGGATTGACTATAACTTATTGAAAACGCTTATTTTTACTCTAATGTAAGATATAAGGGCAGATATGTTCAGTATGCGTCGACATGCCAACTTCATTAAACGTTTTAAGTCTGTAAGCTGTTTATTTACGGCAAGCGTTCTTTTCCCTATGCCAATCTCTGCGGCGGTATCAGATTATGACGCTTTGGTTATTGAAGCGCGGGGAGGTAATAGTGCACCGCTATTACGCTATCTTGAAGATCAGGGAAAGAAAAGCGCACTAACGCCAAATCAGGTTGCCGACTGGCTGCAGGTTTCCAGTTGGGTCGATAACAACGATAAAACTACAATTGAAATCTGGCAGCAGTATCGTGGGCAGATGAATGTACCTGCCCGGGGCAAAGTCGCTGCCGCACGAGCGTATCGTAACCAGAAGAACTGGAATGACTCTTTAGCGGTCTGGGAAAGCGTTGTACAGGAAGAGCCAGATAACGTTGATGTACGCACCGGTTGGATAATGACGCTGGCGGATGCGCGCCGCAATCAGCAAGCCCTTAGCGAAGCGAATAAATGGGCGCAGGCGCATCCGGGGGCCGATTCCGATGCGCTGCTTGCCTATGTCTATCATTCACAGGGGAAAAACTGGGATGCCTTGTTAGCCGCCAGCCAGGCGGATGATGTCGATCCGGGCAACAAAAATGCGCAATCCACGCTGCTGTCTGCCCTGTCAGCAAACCGCGTTTCCGGGCCCGCCTTAAATATGACGGAGGTGGTGCCAACGGCGGATCCGGTGAAGCGTCGCCTGGAGCTTGATGCGGCGGCCGAAATGGTACGCTCCTCTTATACCTCTGCGCGCAATGAAGAAGAACGGTTTATCGTGGCGGATAAAGCGCTGGCCCGTTATGACCAGTTGCTGGCCGCCTGGAAAGATGAGCCTTCTGCGCAGAATGATGTCCGCCGGGCCAGAATTGACCGCATGGGCGCTTTGCTGGTGCGTAAGCGTACTTCTGAAGTGATTAAGGAATACGAAGCGTTGTCCGCAAGTGGCGAAGTGCCAAACTATGCAAAACGCTGGGTAGCATCGGCCTGGTTAAGCGAACGGCAGCCGGAAAAAACGGAAGCGATGCTGACGAGCATCTACTATCCGAACGGACCGATTCCCGTTACGCCGCTCGGTCCTGAGGATCAACAGGATCTGTTCTACGCGCATATTGATAATGAAAACTTTGATGCGGCTAAAAAACAGGTCGATGCGTTAATTAAAGACAGCCCATATCTGCGACGCATCTATGGTTCGCCAACGCCGCAGCCAAACGATAACTGGCTGCTCGGACAGTCGCTGCTGACGCAATATCATATTGCTGCCAATGAACTGCCGGAGGCAGAAAAACTCGCAGAGCATCTGGCGCGAACAGGCTCGGGTAACCAAGGGCTGCGCATATCCTATGCTTCTGTTCTTGAAGCCCGTGGATTGCCGCATGCGGCGGAGAGAGAGCTTAAGCTGGCGGAAGTCATTGAACCCAGTAACCTGGAACTGGAGCGCCAGCAGGCCTATGTCGCACTGGATCTTCAGGAGTGGAAGCAGGCCGATGAACTGACGGACGACGTTATTGCCCGTAGTCCGGATGATGAAGCGACGCTGCGCCTCGCCCGCATTCGTGATGTGCATAAAATGTCGGAAGTACGCATTAGCGGCACGCAGGGGATCTCGTCCGATAGCCCGGTCAGCGGTAAGCATGACTTCAACATCAATACGGCCATCTACAGCCCGCCAATTGATGATAACTGGCGACTGTTTACCGGGTTTAATTTTGCTACCGGCGAGTTTGAGGAAGGCAAGGGGATTAGCCGCGATCTGGCGGCGGGTGCCGAGTGGACTTCCCGTGATTACTGGGCCGAAATGGAGGTGTCCGGTCGAAATTATGGCGATGGGCAGAAAATAGGCGGACGTCTTTCCGCCTGGCATGATTTCAACGATAACTGGCGCGTAGGCGGTTCGGCAGAACGCCTTTCGCGCAATACGCCGCTGCGCGCGCTGCGAAGCGGCGTGTACGCCAACGGCGGCGATATGTATGTTCGCTGGTATCAAAACGAACGACGTGAATACCAATTGTCGTTTGCCGCATCACATTTCTCTGATGGTAACGACCGCATTGAGTACGGGCTGAGCGGTAAAGAGCGCATGTGGACCACGCCGCGCTTTACGCTGGACTTTACGCCGGGTATCGGCGGGAGCACCAACACCAAAGAGAATGTGCCGTATTACAACCCTAAAAGTGATTTTTCCGTTGTACCAGGCCTGAGCGCGGAGCAGGTTCTTTACCGCCACTATGACACCGTGTGGACCCAGCAAGGCATAGCCGGAGTCGGCGGTTACTGGCAGCAAGGTGAAGACGCAGGCGCTATCGTCCAGGTGGGATACGGACAACGGCTGAAATGGAACAACGTCGTAGATGGCGGGGTGATGCTGGTTTGGGATAAACGCCCCTACGACGGTAAACGTGAGCGGAATATCTCCCTCGCTTTCGATTTAAATGTCAGGTTTTAAGGATTGTTCATGCTGAAAAGATGCCTGTGGCTTAGCGCATTAATCGCTGGCTGGTTGATGATTACCGCGTGCAGCAGCGCGCACAATACAACGCCTCGCTATGTTCCTCCCGCAGAGAGAACGCCGCTGACGGCGGATCATCCGTGGCCGAAGAATAGCTTCCTGGTGCTCGGCTACCATGATGTTGAGGATGGCGCCGCCGACCAGCGCTACCTCTCCGTGCGCACCAGCGCGTTGAGCGACCAGATGGCCTGGCTGCGTGATAATGGCTATAACCCGATCAGCGTTCAGCAAATTCTGGACGCCCATGACGGTAAAATTGTGTTGCCGGAAAAAGCGGTATTACTCACCTTTGACGATGGATATAGCAGTTTTTATACCCGCGTCTGGCCGCTGCTGAAAGCTTACAACTGGCCTGCGCTCTGGGCGCCGGTGGGCAGTTGGGTTGATTCCCCCGCTAACAAAAAGGTCGATTTCGGCGGCTTAATGACGGCGCGAGACAAATTTGCCACCTGGAAAATGGTCGAGGAAATGGGCAAATCGCCGCTGGTGGAAGTGGGCGCGCATACCTGGAACTCGCATTTCGGCGCTCAGGCCAACCCGCAAGGAAGTAAAGAGCCCGCGGTGGCGAACCGTTTGTATGATAAGAAAACCGGCACTTACGAAACGGATGAGCAATACTATCGCCGTATTAATGCCGATATCGCATTGATTACTAACAAGATTAAATCAGTAACCGGCAAATCACCGCGCGCGTGGGTGTGGCCTTACGGTGCGGCTAACGGCACCACCTTAAACCTGGCCAAAGAGCATGGCTATAAGATGGCCTTTACGCTCAACGAAGGGCTGGCGAACGCCGCGTTTCTTGATGATATCCCGCGCGTACTGATCTCTGATAACCCGTCCCTCAAGCGCTTTGCCAGCCAGGTCGCTCAGGTACGTGAACCGCAAACGATGCGCGTGATGCACGTCGATCTGGATTACGTGTATGACAAAGATCCTGCCCAGCAGAAGCGAAACATCGACAAGCTGATCCAGCGTGTTTATGACATGCGCATCTCTCATGTCTTCCTGCAGGCGTACGCCGATCCTAAAGGCGACGGGAATATTCGCGAACTCTATTTCCCTAACCGCTGGCTGCCGATGCGTGCCGATCTCTTTAACTATATCTCCTGGCAGTTACAAACGCGGGCCGGGGTGACGGTGTATGCCTGGATGCCGGTACTGGCTTTCGACCTCGACGCCTCTATTCCACGCGTGACGGCCTGGGATCCGAAAACCGGGCGTACCGCCATCAATCACGAGAACTATGTGCGTCTGTCTCCCTGGGACAGCGAAGCGCGTAAACGCATCACTGAAATCTATGAAGACCTGGCAAAGCACGCCAGCTTTAAAGGGATTTTGTTCCACGACGATGCTTTCCTGACGGATTTTGAAGATGCGTCACCGGAGGCGTTAGCCGCCTACCGCGCCGCAGGGCTTCCGGGAAGTATTGAGCAAATCCGTAGCAACCCCCAGGCGTTCGAGCGCTGGACGCGCCTGAAAAGTAAAGTGCTGATCGACTTTACTAAGCAACTGACGCAGTCGGTACGCAATATTCGCGGCCCGCAGGTAAAAACCGCGCGTAATATTTACGCTTTACCGGTGCTGGAACCTGAAAGTGAAGCCTGGTTTGCGCAAAACCTGACTGATTTCCTCAATACCTATGACTGGACGGCGCCGATGGCGATGCCATTCATGGAGCAGGTCCCGGCTAAAGAGGCCAACGCCTGGCTGGACAGATTAGTGAATGCCGTTGCACAAACGCCCGGCGCGCTGGACAAAACCGTGTTTGAACTGCAGGCACGCGACTGGCGTAAATCCGGGGACGAGGCAGAAATCAGCGGAAAACAAATAGCCGACTGGATGCGCCAGCTGAAACTAAGTGGCGCAGGTAACTATGGCTATTATCCGGATGATTTCATCAGCGACAAACCTGAGATGTCAGAGATTCGCTCGACGTTCTCCTCATACTGGTACCCGCAAAAATGACCGATCGCATTATTGCTTTTCTGATACTTTGCCTGATGTTCAGCCTGCCGTTTGGCGTGGCTATCATCTTTACCGGTGAAGTGATGTTGAACTTCGTCTTCTTCTGGCCCTTGTTCATGTCTGCCTTATGGATAAGCGGCGGGGTCTATTTCTGGTTTTATCGTGAGCGTCACTGGAAATGGGGGGATGACACGCCGCCACCGACCCTGGAGGGAAATCCGCTGGTTTCCATTTTGATCCCCTGCTTTAACGAAGGAATCAACGCGCGTGAAACCATCGGCGCCGCGCTGGCGCAGCGCTATAAGAACATTGAAGTTATTGCCATTAACGACGGTTCAACGGACGACACCCACGACGTGCTGGAACAGCTGGCAGTTGAGTACCCCTGCCTGCGGGTGATTCATCTGGCTGAAAACCAGGGCAAAGCGCTGGCGCTCAAGACCGGCGCGGCCGCGGCGCGCAGCGATTACCTGGTGTGTATTGATGGCGATGCGTTACTGGATCGCGATGCCGTGGCGTATCTGGTGGCGCCGCTGATACAGTTCCCGCGCGTTGGGGCGGTAACCGGCAACCCGCGCATTCGTACCCGTTCCACGCTAATTGGTCGTGTGCAGGTCGGGGAGTTCTCTTCCATTATCGGCTTGATTAAGCGTACTCAACGAGTCTACGGCCAGATCTTTACCGTCTCCGGCGTGGTTGCGGCGTTTCGTCGTCGCGCGCTGGCCGAGGTGGGGTACTGGAGCCCGGACATGATCACCGAAGACATCGATATCAGTTGGAAGCTGCAGTTGCGCCACTGGTCGGTATTCTTTGAGCCGCGCGCGCTGTGCTGGATCCTGATGCCTGAAACGTTAAAAGGGCTGTGGAAGCAGCGCCTGCGCTGGGCGCAAGGTGGGGCGGAGGTGTTTATCGTTAACATGCGTCGTCTGTGGTCGTGGGAGTTCCGCCGCATGTGGCCGCTGTTTCTCGAATTCTGTTTTTCTACCGCCTGGTCGTTTGCCTATGCGATCAGTATCGTGCTGTTCCTGCTGGGACTGATGATCCCGATGCCGGACTCGCTGTACGTACAACATCTGTTCTCGCCAGCCTTTACCGGACTTATTCTCGGTGTGGTTTGCTTATTGCAATTTGCGGTGAGCCTGATGATTGAGCGACGTTATGAAAAAGGCATTGGCGCCTCGTTGTTCTGGATTATCTGGTTCCCGGTGGTGTACTGGATGCTAAGCCTGTTCACTACGCTGGTGGCTTTCCCGAAAGTGATGCTTAAACGCAAACGCGGCAGGGCGCGTTGGGTGAGTCCTGACCGGGGAATTGGGAGGATCGAATCATGAGCCAGCCGCTGATCTTTACGGAACGGCGTCTACTGCCGCGCATTATCGACGTGCTGTTGACGGTCATCGCCTGGGTTGGTTTTTTATACCTGATCTATAAAGGATTGATCGCGGCCCTGGCGCATTCACCGTATATGGGCGTGCGTCCCTTTTTCACCACGCTGGATACGGTCACGTTTTACATCCTTGTTGCGCTGGTCAACGGACTGGTGCTTATCGGCTGGGCGAAATACAACCAGTTTCGCTTTCGGGTGGAGCGTCGCAGCCGCAGACCGGGACTGGAACATCATGAGCTGGCAGAAAGTTTACGCATTACCCGTGAACTGGTTACAGAGCTGAACAAGGCGAGGGTGCTGACGGTCCATCATCATGAGAATGGCGAAATCAGTCATATCGATGTGGACAAGCACATTGCCGATAACCGCCTGCCGCCGCCGACGCCAGCGATGCTGGAATACTTGCCGCCGGAGCGTGAGCCATCGTTACAGAAAAGGCCTGAATGATATTTCTGCCCGTCGCCACTTCCTTCAGCCTCGCATCGGTCTATGATTAGACTCAGACAATAAAAATGCGAGGCAATGTCGTGGAAAAGGAACTACTGGATGCAGGTTACCGGGCCTATACCGGCGAGAAGATTGACGTCTATTTCAATACGGCGATATGCCAGCATTCGGGAAACTGCGTGCGGGGAAGCGCTAAGCTTTTCAATCTGAAACGCAAACCGTGGATAATCCCGGACGAAGTGGATGTCGCGACGGTTATTAAGGTCATCGATACCTGTCCAAGCGGCGCGCTGAAATATCGCCAGAAATAAGTGAGGGAATCATGGAAATTCTTGCAGGCCACAACAAATTTTATGTTAACGATGCCGAAGGTAATCAGGTTGCCGAGATTGTCTTCGTGCCGACGGGCGAGCATCTGAGCATCATTGAACATACCGATGTCGACCCCAGCCTGAAAGGTCAGGGCGTCGGCAAACAGCTGGTGGCGAAGGTGGTGGAGAAAATGCGCGCTGAAAACCGCAAAGTTATTCCGCTGTGCCCGTTTGCCAAACATGAGTTTGATAAAACCCGCGAGTACGACGATATCCGCGCCTGATATTCTTATGTGCGCCGGAAGGCATAACCACCGTCCGGTGCATCACTCCCGATGCAGCAGATCCTGATAAATTCCCGTCAGCACGCCCTGCGGGCCAAACTCTTTTTTAATCCACTGCGTTACGCGACCGGTCGCCGAATGCTGGGTCGCCAGCAGCATGCGTGAATCCTGACGCGGGTTGTGAATCTGCCGCGTGACCAGCAGCGACTTTTCCATCGCTTCGCGCACCATATAGTCCGGCAGAAAACCGATGCCCTCACCCAAAATCTGGCACTGGCACTTGGTATTAAAATCGGGTACCAGAATCGACTCCTGGCCGTGTAGCAGCCAGCCAACCTTCTTGTTGATGGTGTGGGCGGTGTCTTCCACCATGATGTTCGGGTACAAGCGCAGCTGGCTCTCCGAAATCGGCTCCGGCATAAAGGCCAGCGGATGATCCGGGGCAATGGCAAACGACCAGCGAATAGCGCCAATCTCGGTGTAATCAATCCCGCCGCCGTCCAGTAACGTATCCGGCGCGCCAATGGCGATGTTGGCGAGGTTATTGATGATCGAGTCCCAGACGCCGTTATATACCTCGGTGGTGACGGTTATCTGGCAGGTTGGAAACTGTTTCTTGAGCACCTGCAACAGTCGCGCCGTATGCTGTGGGGTGTATAACAACTGGTTAATACAGATGCGCACCCGGGCTTCAATGCCCTGGGCGATGGTATCAATACTGCGTTTGATGGCGTGGAAATCGTTGAGCAGGTCGGTGGCCTTGCGAAACAGGTAGCGCCCGGATTCGGTCAGCTCAATGCTACGGGTGCTCCGCGTAAACAGCACCACGTCCAGCCCCATCTCCATGCGCTTAATGGTGTAACTAATTGCCGATGTGGTTAACCCCAGCTCCTCCGCAGCCTTGCTGAAGCTGCTGTAACGCGCGGCCATGGTAAATGCCAGCAGGTTTTCCTCGGTAAAAATGGAATTCATCTTTTCTCCTCTCAGGCTGCACACAACCCCCCGCGACATGACGATTGTTGAATGTATTTGTAATCCTTATACAGAGCAATCAGTTTTGAACAGAATTTAACACTAGTTTTACATTTGATTTGAAGGCAATCACACTTCTGCATATTAATTGCAGGCCGCTATCCGCGCAGCATACCGCCTGGTTTGCCTGACGATTAATGAGTGGTAAAAAGCGCGCCAACCATAAGGGAAAGATTGCACTACAGCACGTTTTGCTCTCATTGTTAAATGTTATTCAATAATGAATACGCTTACGATGAATGAAATTTAAGCGGATATTATTCTCTGCACTCTGTTGCTATTCTCAGCGTATCGGATATTTAAAAAGTCTAAAAAACTGCAGGAGAGCGATTATGTCAGAGAAAGAACTCATTACTGAATTTTTGCTGGCGGCAGAGCAGGGGAACGCCGAAGGATTAAAATCCTGTCTGGCAAAAAATGTGGATATAAATGCCACTAACCGCCAGGGACGTACCGCCATTATTATTGCCAGCCTGAGTAAACATTACGACTGTGTTTCTTTATTGATTGCCGCCGGTGCCGATATTAATAAACAGGACCAAACCTGTTTTAATCCATTCCTGATTAGCTGTTTGACTAACGACTTAACGCTGTTGCGTATCGTATTACCGGCTAACCCCGATCTCAATTGCCTGAGTCGTTTTGGCGGCGTTGGCATTACGCCCGCCAGCGAAAAAGGCCATGTCGAGATCGTGCGCGAGCTGCTTCTGCGTACCGATATCAATGTTAACCATACCAACTTTGTCGGCTGGACGCCGCTGCTGGAAGCCATCGTGCTTAATGACGGCGGCGCGAAGCAGCAGGAGATCGTCAAGCTGCTGCTCGACCATGGCGCTAACCCGCATATGACGGATAAATACGGTAAAACCCCGCTGGAACTGGCGCGGGAGAAAGGCTACCACGAGATTGCCGAGCTGCTGATTGCCGCCGGAGCCTGACAGAGGAGCGCCGCTATCGCTACGCCAACATGGCGATGCGTACGGGCGCTAACCGCAGACGGCGCGTTTCTCGCTTTCCGGGGAACCGGCCGGGTAGAACAGGTTTTTTCCCGCGCGGTGAATCTGTTGATCCCCGAACAGCAGCGACTGTTGACGTTACTGAGCGAAGGTTGTGATAACGCGCCAAATAGCTGTCGGCTGGCGCTGACGCATTGTGAAGATCTGTTTCTCCCCGGTGAGCAGGTCAGATTTACCGAGTCGGGGATAGCCGTTGGCAATGATAAATGGATAGAGACCGCCGGTTGCCTGCCGTGGCAAATGCCGCCATGGGCGCCAGATGCAGCCAGCCTCGCCGCAATCCGCTGGCAGCGCTGGGAAGAGGCTATCCGCCAACAGCTAAGCAGCGACGACACATTATTTCTGTACCAGGGCGATAACCCGTTTTATCAGGAAATCACCCGTCAATTACTCAATCGCCGACAAACGTTACTGGCGGCGCTGCATACAGGAGAAAATATCTCTACTGCGGTCAGCCATTTAATTGGCTTAGGGATTGGTCTGACGCCCTCATCTGATGATTATTTAGTGGGCTTAAGCACTATTTTATTTATTCCCGGTCATCCGCTGGGGAAATATCGTGAGGAGTTTTTCGCTGCCTTACAACGCGCCGGAAATAATACAACGCTTCTGAGCAAAATAACGCTGGAGGAGGCGTTTCATCAGCGTTATCGGGAAAGCGTTGGGCGGCTGCTGAACCATATTATTACTGAGCAACAACCCGTTGCTACGCAATATATAACTGACATTAAAAACATCGGCTCAAGTTCTGGCTGCGACATGCTGTACGGCATGGCGGATGCCTGCGCCCTGAGCCGCAGGTCCGGAGGGAATTATGTCGATCAGGATAGTTGTTAAAAAGAACACGTATTTTGATTCTGTCTCACTGATGTCTATCTCCACGCGCGCCAATAAGCTCGATGGCGTTGAGCAGGCGTTTGTGGCCATGGCGACAGAAATGAATAAAGGCGTACTGAAGAATCTCGGCCTGCTGACGCCTGAACTGGAAGAGGCGAAAAGTGGCGACCTGATGATTGTCATTAAAGGCGCCAGCGAGGCGGCGAACGACCAGACGCTGGTGGCGATTGAAGATCTGTTCACGCATAAAGAGCAGGGCGGCCAGCATGAGGCGCGCTATGCCACGCTCGCCAGCGCGAAAAAGCATGTGCCTGACAGCAATCTGGCGGTGATCTCGGTTAATGGCCTGTTTGCCGCACGCGAAGCGCGCCAGGCGCTGCAAAATAATCTCAACGTGATGCTGTTCTCTGACAACGTCTCTCTTGAGGACGAACTGGCGCTAAAACAGCTGGCGCATGAAAAAGGGCTGTTGATGATGGGGCCGGACTGCGGAACCGCCATTATTAACGGCGCGGCGCTGTGTTTTGGTAACGCGGTGCGTCGCGGCAATATTGGCATTGTCGGCGCGTCCGGTACCGGTAGCCAGGAACTGAGCGTACGCATTCACGAGTTTGGCGGTGGGATTTCCCAGTTGATTGGCACCGGCGGTCGCGATCTGAGCGAAAAGATTGGCGGTCTGATGATGCTTGACGCGATTGGCATGCTGGAGGCCGATCCGCAAACCGAGATCATCGCGCTTATCTCCAAACCGCCTGCCCCAGCGGTGGCCCGCAAGGTGCTGGAACGCGCGCGCGCCTGCCATAAGCCAGTCGTGGTGTGTTTCCTCGGACGTGAAGCCGCGCCTGCGGATGAAAAAGGTCTGCAGTTTGCACGCGGCACTAAAGAAGCGGCGCTGAAAGCGGTGCTGCTGACCGGCGTGAAAAAAGAGAGCCTGGATCTGCACCCGCTCAACTGGCCGCTGATTGAAGAGGTCCGCGCCCGCCTGACGCCACAGCAAAAGTATATTCGCGGCTTGTTCTGCGGCGGCACGCTGTGCGATGAAGCGATGTTTGCCGCCATGGAAAAACACGCCGAGGTGTACAGCAATATTCACCCCGATCCGGCGTTCCGCCTGAAAGATCTCAACCGCAGCGTGGCGCACACCTTCCTTGATTTCGGTGATGACGATTTTACCAACGGTAAACCGCACCCGATGATCGATCCCACCAACCGCATCAGTCGTCTGCTGCAGGAAGCGCGCGATCCTGAAGTGGGCGTGATCGTGATGGACTTCGTGCTCGGATTTGGATCGCATGAAGATCCGGTTGGCGTAATGCGTGATGCGATCGTTGAAGCCAAAGCGATCGCCGCCGCAGACGGTCGTCCGCTGGAGATCCTCGGCTACGTGCTGGGAACCGACCTCGATACGCCGTCGCTGGAAAAACAGTGCCAGATGCTGACCGACGCCGGGGTTATCTGGGCGAGCAGTAGCACCAATACCGGATTGCTGGCGCGTGAATTTATCTGTAAAGGGGAGGAAGCCTGATGAGCCAGACGCTGTTTAACCAGCCGCTGAACGTGATTAACGTCGGCATCGCGATGTTCAGCGATGACCTGAAAAAGCAGAACGTAGCGGTAACCCAGCTTGACTGGACGCCGCCGGGCCAGGGCAACATGCAGGTGGTCGCGGCGCTGGACGACATTGCTGATTCACCGCTGGCAGACAAAATCGCGGCCGCCAACCAGCAGGCGCTGGAACGCATTATCCAGTCGCATCCGGTATTGATTGGCTATGACCAGGCGATCAACGTGGTGCCGGGCATGACCCGCAACACCATCCTGCACGCCGGGCCGCCAATCCGCTGGGAAAAAATGTGCGGCGCAATGAAGGGCGCGGTAACCGGGGCGCTGGTGTTTGAAGGGCTGGCGAAGGATCTGGACGAAGCCGCCGAGCTGGCCGCCTCGGGTGAAATCATCTTCTCGCCGTGCCACGAGCATGACTGCGTTGGCTCGATGGCGGGCGTGACGTCGGCGTCGATGTTTATGCACATCGTGGAGAACAAAACCTACGGCAACCGCGCATATACCAATATGAGCGAGCAGATGGCGAAGATCCTGCGCATGGGGGCGAACGATCAGAGCGTTATCGATCGCCTGAACTGGATGCGCGATGTGATGGGACCGATGCTGCGCGACGCCATGAAGCTGGCGGGCGAAATCGATCTGCGTCTGATGCTGGCGCAGGCGCTGCACATGGGCGATGAGTGCCACAACCGCAACAATGCGGGGACGGCACTGCTGATTCAGGCGCTGACGCCGTGGATTATTCAGACCGGTTATCCGGTTGAGCAGCAGCGTGAAGTATTCGAATTCGTCCTCAGCAGCGATTACTTCTCCGGTCCGACCTGGATGGCGATGTGTAAAGCCGCGATGGACGCCGCGCACGGGATTGAATACAGCACCGTGGTGACCACGATGGCGCGTAACGGCGTAGAGTTTGGTCTGCGCGTCAGCGGCCTGCCGGGACAATGGTTTACCGGCCCGGCACAGCAGGTGATTGGCCCAATGTTCGCGGGCTATAAGCCGGAAGATTCCGGGCGCGATATCGGCGATAGCGCGATTACCGAAACCTACGGCATTGGCGGTTTCGCTATGGCGACGGCGCCGGCCATCGTGGCGCTGGTGGGCGGTACGGTTGAAGAAGCCATCGATTTCTCTCGTCAGATGCGTGAAATCACGCTGGGTGAGAACCCTAACGTCACCATTCCGTTGCTCGGTTTTATGGGCGTACCGACCGCTATCGATATTACGCGCGTGGGCGGCACCGGCATTTTACCGGTGATCAACACTGCGATTGCGCATAAAGATGCGGGGATCGGCATGATCGGCGCCGGAATAGTCCACCCGCCGTTCGCCTGTTTTGAAAAGGCGATCCTCAACTGGCGCGACCGCTACTGCTAATAACAACAACCGGGGCTAACGGCGTTAGCCCCACAGTAGCAAAGCGCAAAACGTTGCTTACCTGCAGGGCTGGGCGATCCCGGCGATCGCAAACGATGCTTAACCTGTGAAGGATATTCCATGAACAGCATAAAACTAGAATGGAAACGTGGTGACTGGGCGGCTTACTTCGGGCTGATGACCAACAACCTGACTAACCTGCTGACAATGATGGGGCTGCTCATTTTTGTCGTCGGGATCCCAACCGAAATTGTCTATGGCCGCATTGCGCCTGCCTTTGGTCTGGCGGTGCTGGTGGCCAGCGTCTGCTACGCCTGGTTTGGCCTGCAGATGGCAAAACACACCGGGCGTAACGACGTGACGGCGCTGCCGTCCGGACCGAGCGCGCCATCAATCTTTACCGTGACCTTCCTGGTACTGATGCCGGTATATCAGCAAACCAAAGATGCCAACTTTGCTATCCAGATAGCGCTGGTATGGTGTTTTGTGGAAGCGTTGATTCTGGTGGGCGGCTCCTTCCTGGGCGAGACCATCCGCAAGATGATCCCGCGTACGGTGCTGCTTTCTTGTCTCTCCGGCCTGGGTCTGCTGCTGCTGGCGATGAACCCGATGCTGCAGGCATTTGAAGCGCCGACCGTCTCTTTTATCGTCCTGTTGCTGATCTTTATTAACTGGTTCGGTAAGAAGCCGATTTTTGCCCGCATTCCTACCGGTTTGCTGCTGCTGATTGCCGGGACGGCGCTGGCGTGGATCTCCGGTTTGCAAAGTCCGGAGGCGATTAAATCTTCCATGGCTTCCTTTGGCTTCAACCCGCCGGAAATTCATGTCGACAGCTTCCTGCAAGGTTTGCCGCACGCGCTGCCGTATCTGGCTTCTGCGGTACCTCTGGGTCTGGCGAACTACATTTTTGACCTCGAGAACATTGAAAGCGCGCACGCCGCGGGCGATGAGTACAACACCCGTAAGGTCATGATGGCGAACGGCTTTGCCTCCATGCTCGGCTGCATGCTGGGCAACCCGTTCCCGGTGACCGTGTATGTCGGCCATGCGGGCTGGAAAGCGATGGGCGCCAGCATCGGCTATACCCTCGCTTCAGGGATCACTATGTTCCTGGTGCCGCTGTTTGGTCTGGGGGCGTTTATGCTCGCCATTATTCCTATGACCGCGATAGTGCCGATTCTGGTGTTTATCGGCGTGGTGACCGCCAATCAGGTGGTGCGAGAAACGCCCAAAGTTGAGGTTCCCGTTATCTTCATCTGCCTGTTCCCGTGGATCGCCAACTGGGCGTTGACCATCGTCAACAGCGTGATGGGGGCGGCCGGTACGTCAGCCGGAAAACTGGGCAGCGATCTGTTGCATAGCAAAGGCGTCTATTACGACGGGCTGGTGCATCTGGGAAGCGGCGCGCCGCTGGCCAGTATGCTGTGGGGCTGTGTCGCCATCTTCGCCATTATGAATAAGCCGCTGCGTGGGGCGATTGCCGCCGCCTTTGGCGCACTGCTGTCGCTGTTTGGCGTAATCCACTCTCCGGCGGTCGGCTTTGCAGAGGGCAGTTCGATGATGTTTGTGCTGGCCTACCTGATGATGGGCGGCATGTTTGTCCTCAAGCATATTCTTGATAGCCGTGAAGCGGTGACTGCGCCTGAGCAGCAACCGACAAAATCCACCTGAATCGTCTGCAAGCGGAAGATGACACTATGAAAGAACTTGTGGTCGTTGCCATTGGCGGCAACAGCATTATCAAAGATAACGCCAGCCAGTCGATTGAGCACCAGGCTGAAGCGGTGAAAGCGGTGGCGGATACGGTGCTGGAGATGCTGGCGTCGGACTACAACATTGTGCTGACGCACGGTAACGGGCCGCAGGTTGGGCTGGATCTGCGGCGGGCGGAAATCGCCCACGAGCGTGAAGGGTTGCCGCTTACCCCGCTGGCGAACTGCGTCGCCGATACCCAGGGCGGCATCGGTTATCTGATCCAACAAGCGCTGAACAACCGTCTGGCGCGGCGTGGGGAGCAGAAAGCGGTCACCGTGGTCACCCAGGTGGAGGTCGATAAAAACGATCCGGGCTTCGCTAACCCGACCAAGCCTATCGGGGCGTTCTTCAGCGCAGCCCAGCGCGATGAGCTACAGCGGGTCAATCCGGGCTGGCGCTTTGTGGAGGATTCCGGGCGCGGTTACCGGCGGGTTGTCGCGTCTCCGGAACCGAAGCGTATTGTCGAAGCGGAGGCGATTAAGGCGCTAACCCAGCAAGGCTTTGTGGTGATTGGCGCGGGCGGCGGCGGGATCCCGGTGGTGCGTGGTGAACAAGGGGATTACCAGAGCGTGGACGCGGTGATTGATAAAGATCTTTCCACGGCGCTGCTGGCCCAGGAGATTCACGCCGACATTCTGGTGATCACTACCGGCGTTGAGAAAGTGTGTATTCACTTTGGCAAACCTCACCAGCAGGCGCTGGATACGGTGGATGTTGCGACGATGACCCGTTACATGCAGGAAGGGCATTTCCCACCCGGCAGCATGCTGCCCAAAATCGTTGCCAGCCTGACATTCCTGGCGCGCGGCGGTAAGCGGGTAATCATCACCACGCCGGAAGTCCTGCCTGCCGCACTGCGTGGCGAAACGGGCACCCACATTGTCCATTCCTGAGAGGAGATGCGAATGAAAGAAAGTAACAGCCGCCGCGAATTTTTAAGCCAGAGCGGAAAAATGGTGACCGCTGCCGCGCTGTTTGGCGCGGTGGCTCCGGTCGCGTATGCTGCCGATCCTGTCGGGAACACCTGCGGGTCTAAGAGCACAATGACGATTAACGATAAGCACTATTACCTGGATAACGTCCTGCTGGAAGCCGGGTTCGAGTACGAAAACGCGGTGGTAGTCCATACCCGCACCGCGCTGCAAACCGTCGAAATCCAGGACGGAAAAATTGTCGCGCTGCGCGAGAATAAGCAGCATCCGGATGCGACGTTGCCGCACTACGATGCGGGCGGCAAGCTGATGCTGCCCGCCATGCGCGACATGCACATTCATCTGGATAAAACCTTTTACGGCGGCCCGTGGCGCTCACTGAACCGCCCGGCGGGCACCACCATTCAGGATATGATCCGCCTGGAGCAAAAGCTGCTGCCTGAACTCCAGCCTTACACCCAGGAGCGCGCGGAAAAGCTGATCGATCTGCTGCAATCCAAAGGTACCTCGATCGCCCGTAGCCACTGCAATATCGAACCGGTTTCCGGGCTGAAAAACCTGGAAAACCTGCAGGCGGTGCTGGCGCGTCGCCAGCCGGGTTTTGCCTGTGAGATCGTGGCGTTTCCGCAGCATGGTCTGCTGTTATCAAAATCTGAACCATTGATGCGTGAAGCGATGCAGGCGGGAGCGCATTACGTCGGCGGTCTGGATCCCACCAGCGTGGACGGAGCGATGGAAAAATCCCTCGACACCATGTTCCAGATTGCGCTGGATTACGATAAAGGCGTGGATATTCATCTGCACGAAACCAGCCCGGCGGGCGTAGCGGCGGTGAATTATATGGTGGAAACGGTGGAGAAAACGCCGCAGCTGAAGGGCAAACTGACCATCAGCCATGCGTTTGCGCTGGCAACATTGAACGAGCAGCAGGTCGACGCGCTGGCGACCCGCATGGCGGCACAGCAAATTACCATTGCCTCGACGGTGCCGATTGGCACACTGCATATGCCGCTTAAACAGCTGCGGGACAAAGGCGTGGAGGTGATTACCGGAACCGATAGCGTGATCGATCACTGGTCGCCGTACGGGCTGGGAGACATGCTGGAGAAGGCGAATCTGTACGCACAGCTCTATATTCGCCCCAACGAACTCAACCTGTCTCGTGCGCTGTTCCTCGCCACCGGCGATGTGCTGCCGCTGAACGATAAAGGGGAGCGCGTGTGGCCGAAAGCGCAGGATGAAGCGAGCTTTGTGCTGGTGGAGGCGTCCTGCTCGGCAGAGGCCGTCGCGCGAATCTCCCCCCGCACCGCGACCTTCCATAAAGGGCAACTGGTGTGGGGGCATGTCGCAAGCTAGCCTGGTTTTACGCGCAGCAGCAATCGCCGCTGCGCGCTCTGCTCGTTAACCGACGATCCCCATGTAGCCGTGAATCCCCATATATAAGCCGACCATTGCAATGAGCACGCTGGAAAAATAAGGCGCTTTGCGTGCCAGCGTGTTAAATCCGCTCCAGCGTTTGGCCGCCTGCTGCACGCTGATTGCCGCTCCCACACCCACCGTTACCAGCGTCAGCGCCAGCCCGAGGCTAAAGCACAGCACCATGGTCGCGCCCAGCGTAAAAGCTTTGAGCTGGATGCAAATCAGCAGCACCGTAATGGCGGCAGGGCAAGGGATCAGCCCGCCGGTCAGGCCAAACAATAATATCTGGCCGTTGGTGACCTCTTTGCCGGCAAAACGGCGCTGAATATCGTTGGCATGCGCCCGTTCGTGGGCATCCTGATACTCTTTTGAACCCTCGCTCAGCCCCGCCAGCGCGGCATGGTCATGATCGTGTTCGTGGTGATGATGGTGATGATCGTCATCGTGGTCATGATGATGATGGTGGTGGTGATGATCGTCATGATCATGGTGATGCTCGTGATGCGTCCGGGCCAGCCAGTTCTGCTCTCCTTGCCAGGTTCGCCAGAACATCCAGAATGCGGTGCCGAGAATAATAATCGCCGAGACAAACTGCAGCCACGGCTCAACGGCCTGGGCGGTAAACGCTTTGCTGATATACATGCCGCCGAGCGCAATCAGCCATACCACGGCGGTATGCGAGAGCGTAGCCGCCAGCCCCAGCATCACCGCCTGTTTGATGGTCCCCTTAATGGCAATAATAAAGGCCGCCATCATCGTTTTGGAATGCCCCGGTTCCAGACCGTGTAACACACCTAACAGAATCGCGCTGGGAATGAAAAACCAGGCGTTGCCTTGCTGAAGAAGCGTAGAAAACTCACCCATGAGAATGATTCTTAGTTGTTTAATTTTGCCTGATTCTACTCCCCCCCAGTATCAAATACTACCCCCCAGTAGAATGTCGATGGTATTGTCACCCTAGCCAGACGTTAAAAAGGTAAAGCTATGTCACATACCATCCGCGACAAACAAAAGCTGAAAGCCCGAACCAGCAAGATTCAGGGGCAGGTAGCGGCGTTGAAAACCATGCTGGATGAGCCGCATGAATGCGCGGCGGTATTGCAGCAAATCGCGGCGATCCGTGGGGCGGTAAACGGATTAATGCGTGAGGTGATTAAAGGTCATCTGACCGAGCACATTGTGCATCAGGGCGATGAAATAAAGCGCGAAGAGGATCTGGATGTGGTGCTGAAGGTGCTGGATTCGTACATCAAGTAAGTCAGTTGAACGGCTCATCCACGTTCAATACCGTCCAGCTAAGCATGTAGGTTGAACATGTGATTCTTGATCAGGGTTCCGTTCACCTTAGCCGTATCACTTCTCTAAAGCACTGATACCCGTGAACGTGTAAAGGGCGTTCTTCGCCACGCCCTTTACAATCCCGGCTCCCGGCGGGAAAATTGTTGCTGCGCAATACCCTCCGCTTATTCCTCCAGGCTACCGGGCCGGGCGCGAGGCAGCGTCCTTGCAAAGCGCGCCCTGAGCCAGCATCCCTGCGGGTTCTCCCGGCCTTACGGAAACACGTCGGCAATTTTCAGCCGGACCAGCCACGCCTGACCACCTGTGTTTTTATTTGAACATGTTTGAACAGCAAAACAGATTTAACTGAAAGTCAGAGAGTTGAAGCGACACCCTGGTCCGGCTGAAAATCGATGAGGCGTTGACGGCTGACCGGGTCTGCCCGCAGGGATGCGGGCAGAGGGGACGGCCTGCATGGATGCAGGCTCGGCCCCGACCCGACAGGCAGACGGCATAAGACGAATAGCTCGCGAAGCGACGATTTTCCCGCCGGGAGCCTGGGATGCAAGGGAGGCGGCGGCCTCCCTTGCACGTTCACAGGAATCGGTGCTTCAGAGAAACGATGAACATGAGTGAACGGAACCTTTTCTCTGAGATAGCATGTTCATTACTTCCGCCAACACAGGTTGATACTTTCTGAAACTGGGTTGTTAACTGAACGACATCGCACCTACTTTCAGGAGAATGAGCCGTTAAATACACGTTTTAGCCAAAAAACATCACGGACACGCACAGCAGACCGACAATCAGGGTGATTAGATTCCCCACTGAACGGTACGGCTTCAGCGCCGGTATCAGATAAGTGGAAAGCGTCGGCATGATAAACAAAATCATGGCAATCAGTGGCCCGCTAATGGCGTAAATCATTGAAATCGCATTAGGATTAATGCAGCAGATGATAAACGTAATGGCCGAAACCAGCATAATGGACAGGGCGCGGTTAAAGGCGCGGCTTTTCTTCACTCCCACCTGATGCAACGACGTTTTTACCACTTCCGTTGCCCCTTCAATCACGCCAAAGTAGGTGCCGAGGAACGATTTTGACATCGCCACAACGGCAACGATGATCCCGGAAATCGACAGCCATGCCGGTGCGTTTGGCATCATCGATAGCGCGGACAGAATGGTCACGCCTTCATTTTTCGCGTCTTCGATATAGTTTGTTGGAATCGAAAGCAAACAGCTGAAGACGAAAAACAGTACGCTCAGGCAGATGATGACGTAGGCGACCTTCATGATTTTTTTGCATTTACCCATGGCCTGCTCGCCGTATTTCTCACGTCGGTCAATGGCAAACGTAGAGATAATCGGCGTATGGCTAAAAGCGAAAACCATCACGGGAATAGAGATCCAAACCTGATGCAGCGTGTGCTGATCGAAAGACATCTGGCCGGTGAGTAGCGTTGGTTGCCAGCTTCCGGTCAGGTAGAGCGAAAGGAACAAAAAGTACGCGATGAGCGGGAACACCAGAAAGCCCATTACCCGAATGGTGGCTTGTCGGCCCATCAGAAAAATCAGGTTCAGCACCAGCACCACGCCGAGACTCACCAGCATGCGGACACGCAGATCGATGGCGATGTGTTTTGCCAGCTGTTCAGTGAGTGAGTTGGTAATGGCCACGGCGTAGATCAGCACCACCACAAAGAAAGCAATAAAGTAAAGGGTGGTAATAAGGTTACCGATCTTCTTGCCGTAGTAGTGCGTGACCGCGCCGGTGATGCCTTCGCCTGCCGAGGTTTTTGACGACAGGATAAACTGGCACAGCGCCTTGTGCGGCCAGTAGGTTAATGGCCAGGCGACGAGTGCGGTGATAAACAGCACCACCGCGCCTGCAGAACCCAGCTGTATGGGGAGGAAGAGGGTTCCTGCGCCGACGGCAGTCCCATATAGTGCGAAGCTCCAGAGAGTCTCTTCTTTTGACCAAATTTTCGACATTATTTGAACGTATCAACTATAAAATAAACAAAAAGAAGCGCAATTTACCACAAATGAGAGGGGCTGGGGGAAGTGTGAACAAGTGGGCTGGTGAATGGATGAATAGCCGGAATCAAGATAATTCCGACTATTTATTGAATTATCAGGCAGTAACGCGCTGCTGGCGACGCTTCATCACGCGCTCGCGTAACGTGTCATACGCCCAGTTATAGAACATGGTATACGGCAGGAAGAACAGGAAGAAACCTATTTCCAGCGTGAATGCCTGAAGCAGGCTGACGTTCAGCACGTACGCCACGATGCTCACCCCAATCACAATAAAACCGCTCTCGAAGCCTAAGGCGTGAAATGCCCGCACTTTCGCCGTACGCTTTACCCGATGCGACGGCCATAGGCGATCAAACAGGGCGTTATAAATGATGTTCCAGATCATCGCCGTGGTCGCCAGAATAATGGTCAGTCCGCCCATTTCCAGCACCGAGCGCTGCATCAACCATGCGGTGGTTGGCGCGAGGATCGCGGTGGCAATGCCTTCAAAGCAGACGGCATGAAAAATACGCTCCACTAACGAGCGGCGTTGGACTGTATCGTGTTGCATAACCTAAAACCTTCTTTAATGCCCGGATAACGGAATGGTGGCAATTTTATCGCTTTATGTGATATCTAAAAGATAGTATCCATCGATAAAGTAGATAGTTCATGCGTTACTCTCCTGAAGCATTAACGGCATTTGTGGAGACCGTTGCCTGTGGCTCATTTTCTGCCGCGGCCCGGCGACTGCGTAAAAGCCAGTCCACCATCAGTACGGCCATTGCGCATCTGGAAGCCGATCTTGGTTTTGCGCTGTTTGACCGATCGTCCCGCCAGCCAACGTTGACCGAAGAAGGTAAGCGGGTGCTGGGCTATGTGCAGGCGATTTTGACGGCCAGCGAACGGCTGGATGAGGCGGCGATTTCGCTGTCGGGTGAAACGGAAGCGCGTCTGACCTTCGTGCTCTCTGACACGCTGCACCCGGATGTGCTGGAAGAATTGATGGTGCAGTTTGACCGTAAGTTTCCCCATACCGAGTTCGAATGTCTGATTGGCGAAGATGAGGACGTGATCGACCTGCTGCAAAAAGGGCGCGCTCAGGTCGGGTTGATTGAGGCAAGAGAGGATTACCCGACCGACATGGGCGTTACCCGTTTGCCGATGCAAACCTGGATGGGAGTATACGTTGCGGCGTCGCATCCGCTGGCGAGTCAGAAAAAACTACAGTGGGAACAGCTGCACACCTGGCGCGAGCTGCGTCTGAATACTTATCTGGAAAGCGGCACCAACGTGGCGCGCGGCCCCGTTTGGTCGGCGCCTAACTACCTGTTATTGTTGAGTATGGCGGTGCAAGGGTTTGGCTGGTGCGCGCTCCCTTGTGCGCTGGTGGAGGAGTTTGCGGCAGAAAAACCGCTGGTTCAATTGCAGATGCCGGGCTGGCCAAAGGCGATCTCTATCGATCTATTGTGGAATAAGAAGTCACCGCCTGGCGTGGCGGGAAGCTGGCTGCGCGACCATTTACAGCAGAGTGGCGTTCAAATGACTAATAAATGATACGAAATTCCTTTGTGATAAAAATCACCATTTTTAAACAACTTTGATAACTGTTTTTAACAATCATCTACTATTGCGGTGTCATTTTGCGCTGAGGTGGTGATGAAAGAGGTTGTGATAGTCGGGGCGTTACGGACACCGATTGGCTGCTTCCAGGGGACGCTGGCGCGCCACTCTGCCGTTGAATTAGGCAGCATGGTCGTCAGGGCGCTGCTGGAACGCACGGGCGTGGACGTTCATGCTGTGGATGAAGTGATCCTCGGCCAGGTGCTTACCGCAGGCGCCGGGCAGAATCCGGCGCGTCAGTCCGCTATCAATGGTGGACTACCCAATACCGTTTCCGCCATTACGATTAACGATGTCTGCGGCTCGGGTCTGAAAGCGCTGCATCTGGCGACGCAGGCAATCCAGTGCGGCGAAGCCGACATTGTGATTGCGGGCGGGCAAGAGAATATGAGCCGTGCGCCGCATGTCCTTACCGATAGCCGCACCGGCGCACAGCTCGGTAACAGTCAACTGGTCGACAGCCTGGTGCATGACGGCCTGTGGGATGCTTTCAACGATTACCATATGGGCGTCACCGCGGAAAACCTGGCGCGGGAATATGGCATCAGCCGTGAATTACAGGATGCCTACGCGCTGCACTCGCAGCACAAAGCGCGGATGGCCATCGACGCCGGACGCTTTAAAGATGAAATCGTGCCGGTGGTGACGCAGCGTAATGGGCAATCGTTCGTGGTGGATACCGACGAGCAGCCGCGCACCGATGCCAGCGCCGAAGGGCTGGCGCGTCTGGATCCTACTTTTGACAGGCTCGGTTCGGTCACGGCGGGCAACGCGTCATCCATCAACGATGGCGCCGCCGCGGTAATGATGATGAGCGAGGCCAAGGCGCAGGAGCTGAATTTGCCGGTGCTGGCCCGTATACGCGCTTTTGCCAGCGTCGGGGTCGATCCCGCGTTAATGGGAATCGCGCCGGTGTACGCCACGCGCCGCTGCCTTGAGCGCGTCGGCTGGCAATTAGCGGATGTTGATCTTATCGAAGCCAACGAAGCCTTCGCCGCGCAGGCTTTATCCGTTGGGAAAATGCTGGAATGGGACGAGCGTCGGGTGAATGTGAACGGTGGAGCCATTGCGCTTGGTCATCCGATTGGCGCCTCGGGCTGCCGTATTCTGGTTTCACTGGTGCATGAAATGGTGAAACGTCGGGCGCACAAGGGACTGGCCACGCTGTGTATCGGCGGCGGTCAGGGCGTTGCGCTCGCTATCGAACGAGATTAGTGACCTCTATACCCGGCATACTTCAAGCTGCATGTGCGTTGGCTTTCCTGCACTCGAATTTTTAGGGTATATCTCTCCCTTATAAAAAAGCCCTCCAACAGGAGGGCAAGGCCAGTTACAGAAACATACACTCTAAACCCCGTCAAAATATCAAAACACCTTTTCATTTCATGTGATTAACTGCGCACTTTGTCAGAAAAGATGCATGAGCGGGACTGTATTTCTATGTGTTACGCCTGTCACAACTGAATCACTCTTTTTTATATTCACTTATCTAATTGTTTTAATAGAACTTATTTAGATATGCTCTGCAATTTATATGCACTAGCGTGATCGCCACTACACTTTTGATAAGAAGATGCGAAAAAAGTGAAACAACGTTTTAGTTATAATTGAAAACCCTTTCCGGGAGGGATATCATGAGCGCATTAGATAAAACGGAACAGCGTTTTGCTATCTGTTAAAGCATTCACGGTCAATTTATCACTGGAGGTAAATGTGGACGTAAGACAAAGCATCCATAGTGCGCATGCGAAAACCCTGGACACCCAGGAGCTGCGTAATGAGTTTTTGGTCGAAGAAGTATTTGTCGCAGATGAGTACACCATGGTTTACAGCCACATCGACCGTATTATCGTTGGCGGCATTATGCCTGTGGCCAAAACCGTCGCTGTGGGTGGCGAAGTCGGCAAACAGCTGGGCGTAACCTATTTTCTTGAGCGTCGCGAGCTGGGTGTGATTAACATCGGCGGTCCGGGCACGATTACCGTTGACGGTCAGTGCTACGAAATTGGCCATCGTGATGCGCTGTACGTCGGCAAAGGGGCCAAAGAAGTAGTGTTTGCCAGCGTTGATGCGGCGAAACCGGCGAAGTTTTACTACAACTGCGCGCCGGCCCACACGACTTATCCAACCAAAAAAGTCACGCCAGCTGACGTTGCGCCAGTGACGCTGGGCGACAACCTCACCAGTAACCGTCGTACCATCAACAAGTATTTTGTGCCGGACGTGCTGGAAACCTGCCAGTTGAGCATGGGCCTGACCGAACTGGCGCCGGGCAACCTGTGGAACACCATGCCGTGCCATACCCATGAGCGTCGTATGGAAGTCTATTTCTATTTCAATATGGAAGAAGACGCCTGCGTATTCCATATGATGGGGCAGCCCCAGGAAACGCGTCATATCGTGATGCACAACGAGCAGGCGGTGATTTCTCCGAGCTGGTCTATCCACTCAGGCGTTGGCACAAAAGCTTACACGTTCATTTGGGGCATGGTGGGTGAAAACCAGGTCTTTGATGATATGGACCATGTTGCAGTCAAAGATCTGCGCTAATTGCGGGCGACAGCCGTGCCTGCCTGCGGTGGGCAGTATAAAAAATTAAGGATTTACAATGATTTTGAATGCATTCTCTCTTGAAGGTAAAGTCGCCGTTGTGACCGGTTGTGATACAGGCCTGGGTCAGGGGATGGCGCTGGGTCTGGCGGAAGCGGGTTGCGATATTGTCGGTATCAATATTGTTGAGCCGACTGAAACCATCGAACGCGTTACCGCGCTTGGCCGCCGTTTTTTAAGCCTGACCGCCGACCTGCGTCAAATTGATGGTATTCCGGCGCTGCTGGAGCGCGCGGTGGCAGAGTTCGGTCATATCGATATTCTGGTCAACAATGCGGGTCTGATCCGCCGTGACGATGCGATCAACTTCAGCGAAAAAGACTGGGACGACGTGATGAACCTGAACATCAAGAGCGTATTCTTTATGTCTCAGGCGGCGGCGAAGCATTTCATCGCCCAGGGGAACGGCGGCAAGATTATCAACATCGCCTCAATGCTTTCCTTCCAGGGCGGTATCCGCGTGCCGTCTTACACCGCGTCTAAAAGCGGCGTGATGGGCGTTACCCGTCTGATGGCGAACGAGTGGGCGAAACATAACATCAACGTCAACGCGATTGCGCCGGGTTATATGGCAACCAACAACACGCAGCAGCTGCGTGCTGATGAGCAGCGTAGCGCAGAAATTCTGGATCGTATCCCGGCGGGGCGTTGGGGCTTGCCGAGCGACCTGATGGGGCCGATCGTCTTCCTGGCGTCCAGCGCATCTGACTACATCAACGGCTATACCGTTGCGGTAGATGGCGGCTGGCTGGCTCGCTAAGTCGTCTTGCTGAATCAACCAACCCTGCCATCGGCAGGGTTTTTTTTAGTTTTAAGTTATTTTAATCCATATTCTGCTTATAAATTAATCCATACATAATTATATATGTATGAATTGGTAATATTTAATCGTCTTTAATATCAATAAATTAAATTTAATTGAGTGGTTGCTGATAAATTTTAAAATTGGAATATCCATCACATAACGATGTGGTGCAGCTATTTCATCCATGTTTTTGCCGTTTCCCGCCTGACGCTTCACGTAAGGGATGCCTTACTTTCAAGGACATGGTTTTACTCTGTATCTGGCAGGAAAAAATGGTCTCAATAAATAATGATGCTGCTTTAGCGCCGCGCCCAGTGCGCGATACGCGACGTATGAATATGTTTGTCTCTATCTCTGCGGCTGTCGCAGGATTGTTATTCGGCCTGGATATTGGCGTGATAGCGGGCGCGTTGCCTTTCATCACCGATCACTTTGTCCTGACCAGCCGCCTGCAGGAGTGGGTGGTGAGCAGCATGATGCTGGGCGCGGCAATTGGCGCGCTGTTTAACGGCTGGCTGTCATTCCGTTTGGGGCGTAAATACAGCCTGATGGCGGGCGCCATTCTGTTTGTCGTCGGCTCACTGGGATCGGCGTTGGCTTCCAGCGTCGAAATGCTCATTTTTGCCCGCGTGGTGCTGGGCGTTGCCGTGGGTATCGCGTCTTACACCGCGCCGCTGTATCTCTCAGAAATGGCCAGTGAGAACGTGCGCGGTAAGATGATCAGTATGTATCAGTTGATGGTGACGCTGGGCATTGTGCTGGCCTTCTTATCCGATACGGCGTTCAGCTACAGCGGTAACTGGCGCGCGATGCTGGGGGTGCTGGCGCTCCCGGCGGTGTTACTGATTATCCTGGTGGTTTTCCTGCCGAACAGCCCGCGCTGGCTGGCGGAAAAAGGTCGCCATATCGAAGCTGAAGAAGTATTGCGTATGCTGCGCGATACGTCAGAAAAAGCCCGTGATGAGCTGAACGAGATCCGTGAAAGCCTGAAGCTGAAGCAGGGCGGCTGGGCGCTGTTTAAAATTAACCGTAACGTGCGTCGCGCGGTTTTCCTCGGAATGTTGTTGCAGGCGATGCAGCAGTTCACTGGGATGAATATCATCATGTACTACGCGCCGCGCATTTTTAAAATGGCGGGCTTTACCACCACCGAACAGCAGATGATTGCCACGCTGGTGGTCGGCTTAACGTTCATGTTCGCGACGTTTATTGCCGTCTTTACGGTAGATAAAGCCGGACGCAAACCGGCGCTGAAAATTGGTTTCAGCGTGATGGCCATTGGGACGCTGGTGCTCGGTTATTGCCTGATGCAGTTCGATAACGGTACCGCATCAAACGGGCTTTCCTGGCTGTCTGTCGGTATGACCATGATGTGCATTGCAGGCTATGCGATGAGCGCCGCGCCGGTGGTGTGGATCCTGTGCTCGGAAATCCAGCCGCTGAAATGCCGCGATTTTGGTATTACCTGCTCGACCACCACCAACTGGGTGTCGAACATGATCATCGGCGCCACGTTCCTGACGCTGCTCGACAGCATCGGCGCGGCGGGTACGTTCTGGCTGTATACCGCGTTGAACGTCGCCTTTATCGGTATTACATTCTGGCTCATCCCAGAAACCAAAAACGTCACGCTGGAACACATCGAGCGCAAGCTGATGTCGGGTGAGAAGCTAAGAAATATTGGGGTGTAAGCCAGACATATGTGCCGGATGGCGGCTTCGCCTTATCCGGCCTACATATTGAGTCTCGTCCTGGCCGGGTAAGCACAAGCGTTACCCGGCATTTTTTATTGAGCACATTACCTTTGCAGAAAATCTTCGCGCACGGGCGTGAAGGTATCCAGCAATGTTCCAGGCTGCAGGCAGACGCAGCCGTGCATGATATTCGGTTGCTTATAAAGCGTGTCTCCTGCGCGAACGACATGCTTTTCTTCGCCGATGGTAAATTCAAACTCACCGGATAACACGTACGTCAGCTGTTCATGCGGATGGCTGTGCATCGGGCCTACGGCGCCTGCTTCGAAATTCACTTCAACGGCCATCATTTTGCCATCGTGAGCCAGGATCCGGCGAGTCACGCCATTGCCCAGATCGTCAAGGGTTGTGTCTTTATGAAAAATGAACATCCGATATTCCTGTGAGTTAATGAAACAATGTTTCATTAAATTTATATCAGAAAATAAAAAAAGGAAATGCAGTCCGACAGATGTGGAAAGTTGATCGCATCTTTGGTTCACTGGAAGAACAACAACGAATAAGGGTCAATGATGAAAACGATCGGTCTGTTAGGCGGGATGAGCTGGGAGTCCACCATTCCTTATTATCGTTTAATTAACGAAGGGGTGAAGCAGCAGCTGGGTGGCCTGCACTCGGCGCAGATTCTGCTACACAGCGTCGATTTTCACGAGATTGAAGCCTGCCAGTCGAGCAGCGACTGGGACAAAGCCGGAAGTCTTCTGGCGCAGGCGGCGGTTGGCCTGCAGCAGGCGGGCGCACAAGGCATTGTGCTGTGTACTAATACGATGCACAAGGTGGCTGAAGCGATTGAAGCCGCCTGTGATGTGCCGTTTCTGCATATTGCCGACGCCACAGGCCGGGCTATCCAAAAACGGCAGATGAACAACGTGGCGTTGTTGGGTACGCGTTACACCATGGAGCAGGATTTCTATCGGGGGCGTTTGCAGGCTGAATTTGGCATTAACACCGTAATCCCTGATGCGGACGAGAGGCAAAAAATTAACCAGATTATCTTCGACGAGCTGTGCCTGGGCGAGTTTAGCGATGCTTCCCGCGAGTATTATCTGCGCGTGATTGGTGAATTGGCGAAGCAGGGCGCGCAAGGCGTCATTTTTGGCTGTACCGAAATCGGCCTGCTGGTTCCGGCCGAGCTTAGCCCGCTGCCGGTTTTTGATACGGCGGCGATTCATGCCGAGGATGCGGTGGCGTTTATGCTGTCGTGATGCGGCTTGCCGGATGGCGCTGACGCTTATCCGGCCTACCAGACACACGCCGGTAGGCCGGAGAAGACGCCTGTGGCGTCGCCATCCGGCATTTCGATTAGGCTAAATGCTGTTCAGGCTGGGGCTGAACTCGACGTGCAGCGTCCCTTTGTAATATCCCGCCGCTTTTTCCGTCACCCTGAATTTGTCGACAATCAGCCGCAGCGGGGTGGGGGCGCACAGCACCGGGTAGCTGATTGACGGCAGCCTGACCGGGCGAATCTGATCCTGACCGTTAACCCCGGCGGAGAGCACAAAACTGTTGTTGTTTTTCACCGCCATCCAGCTTTTGCTGTGCGGGTCGAACATCTCCAGATGGTAGTCGATGCGCTCGGCGGCAGCCGTTCCGCCGGTGCCGGTATTGTAGATAGAGAAATCGCCTTCATTACGCCCGGCTCCCGCGCGGCCTTCGTCGCTAAACGAGAGCGTCATGCTGTCGCTGTTGGAGTTGTAGCCGTCGTACAGGCACATATCCAGCGTAGTGACATCTTCCGCAAAGCTGTTGCCGGTGACGGAACCGGTAGGGTGCAGGTCGAGCTGCACCAGCGGATTCGCGCCGTTAAATTCCGGGAAGTAGATATCCTGCTTGCCGGTGGCTTTGCCTTTGAGGGTGATATCGGCGTTGTAGTCAAATGCGCCAGAACCATTTGGCTGTGCCCGTAATTTTAATGAACCTTTCCATACACCTCCAACAGGGAGATTATTCATCTCACTCTGTGGAATAAATACAGTAAGCAGGCGAGAGTTAGTTGCGATTTTATTACCATCTGAAAGGCTACAGTTTGTATAGACACCAGTGTTCAGTGAGCGATGATATCCACAAATCTGAGATGGCTCAATATCTGTTGCTTGTGCGACAAAATAGGCCTGGAAGTAACCCTGAAGTTTAATTTGATGCTGCATTTGGCTGCGTTGTTCAGTCAGCGTCACCGTAATAGTGGAAGCATTGCTTTGATGGGTACAAGTTTGATTTAATTCCGTGAAATTGCAGTTATAGGTCGTTGTTCTTGCTGCATAGCCATAAAAACCTAAATAATCTTCCGTCCATAAATAGGTATCAGAGGGTGCACCTGACGGGAGTATGTATTCCTGTGTTGACGTTACATTAGGCGTTGGGCCAGCTGGAATAGCATCAGCCAATACCATATCACTTGCCAGCAATCCACTTATCAGTAACAGCTTCATCCATTTCATTGCACGCTCTCCCTTTGTGCGGTTTCCAGCGCCTGCTTGCGCTGCGCCTGTTTCAACTGCGCCTGCACCTGAATCTGCGGCGGCAGCCGATCGTAAGTCAGCGGCGAACAGGTGATGTCTCCGGCATAGCGAATGCTGGCGCGTTTCTTCACCACTTTCAGCGGACACTTGAGGAACGTCTGGCCGGTCAGAAGGTAGAGATCTTTTGCCGAGCTGGCCATTTCGAGGGTAAAACCGCCGTCTTCCGACAGTAGCAGCATGGCGCTATTCAGCCCGATCACCGGCAGCGTCTGGAGCGAGGCTGGCAACAGCAAACGACCGATATAGTTATAGTTAAAGGTGGCGGAGACTTCGCGATACCGCAGCTTGCCCGGCAGCAGCATCAGGTTTTGTTTCCCCGACCCGGCAATCAGGTTGGTGGTGCCGCGCTGATGCTTACGCGAACTGTCGTTCACTTCGACGTAGCCCAGTTCATACCCGGTGTAGGGGAACAGCACCGACTCATCGCCCGTCAGGCTGGCTTTGCTGCCGTTGGCCGATGCATCAATAGCCAGTTCATCTGCGGAGTCGTCATCCATTTTTTTCACCGCGACCAGGACTGCGGCGGACGGATCGCCATTGCCTGCGCGGCCAAGCTGCACGCCGTGGCGGCTGATGGCCAGCGTCGAGCTGTAGCTGCCGGTAAAGGCGGTGGTGTGCTCACGATCCTGACGATCGTAGCTGTCGGTCAGGTAGCCGCTCATGTTGCCGTACAGCCCGTCAATGCGTCCGTTCACGCCGCTATCCAGCGTGTCGGTATTGATACCGTTCAGGCTGACGCCGAACTCTTTGTGGTTCACATTGTCGCTATACCAGGTGCGGGCAAGGTTCCACGAGGTTTGATCGCTGCTGTTTTTACTGGTGCGGTAGTCCACGCCGAGGGTAGTGGAGCGGCTGCGCGCGTTGTTGTCCTGACGCGGCGCTTCGCTGAAGCTGAACGTCAGGTAAGCGCCGTGATCGTTACCGTTGCTGCCGGAATCGTCGCGAGTAAAGACCCCTAGATTGGCGTTGAGGATCCAGTTGCTCAGGTTGAAGCTGCGTGAGGCGCTAAGCTGCACGCTATCTGAGGTCGAGTTGGCATCGGTCTGGCTGAAATAGTTACTGGTAAAATCTTCACGGTTATCCCAGCGGGTATGGTAGTCCGCGTGGTTGCGGGTTCGGTTCCAGTTTAGCGACAGGTTCCAGCTAAAAATGTTTTGCGTCAGACCGGCGCTAATGCTTTCAAAGCAGTTGAGATCGTAATCATCCGCATCGTTATCGCCGGAGCACTGACCGCCGCTGGTGTCTTTACGATAAAAATTCAGCGCAGGCCAGTTTTCCGCGCGCCAGTTTAGCTGCTGCATATTGCCGCGACCGCCCTGGTCGTTATAGAAAAAGCCGTTTTGCAGATCCACATTGCCAAAAGCGCCCAGCGCCGGGGTGATATGGCCGTTGATTTCGGCGGAGAAATTATTGTCTACCGAGGCGACGCCGAGCATGAGTTCGCTTTGTGCGGTAACCGGCAGTCGCAGACCCGCCTGTGCGGAGGTGGCGTTATCGTCGCTATCATTATTGAGGGTGCTGCTGTCGCTATCCGCCAGCCGGCCCGCCTGCACAAACCACTGAATATGGCCGTCGTTCATACTGCCCGTTTTGGTAAACGGCACGACTTCCGTGCGCGCCAGCTGGTTGCTCTCGTAAATTTTCAGTTGCAGGGTGTAGCTCCCCGATGGGAACGAAGAGGTGTCCAGCGTCTGGTTGCCGCCTGCCAGGTAGAAGGAACCGAGCAACTGGTTATCCCGATAGACATCGACGCGTGAATTACGCGATAGCAGCACGTTTACCGGCGTGCCCTGACCCGCCTGTTCGCGGTTGAGGTAGCTGAGGGTAGAACCCGCACGAACGCCATCAAAGGTGTCGAGCGGCAGAAAAGAGAAGTTAAAGTTACCGCCGTCGAGGCTAAACAGGCTACGGCTATCCATGCGGCCGCCCTGCACATAGAAGCGGCTCAATAAATCGTAGCGATAGAACAGTTCGCTGACGTCGGTCTCGGTGTCGGTTTCGCCATCGCTTTCGTAGCCGTTCAGGCTCCAGTAAGCGCCGATATAGCTGTTTTCCGTGACGCCCAGCGCCCCGGTGCCTTGCAGGTAGGCCGATTTGAATTCGTCCTGGATGGCAACGTTAATGTCCTGTTGGTGAATAAGGGCATTAACGATATCGTCGCCCTTGTTGGGCACCATATACAGGGTATGTTTACCTGCATCTGGATACCACGCTTTATTCAGGAACAGATTAACCGAGTTTTGTTCATCGTTGTAAATCAGCGCCACGTCCTGGGTGGTCAGATAGCCGCACCCGGCTCCGCTATTAATGGCCGTACAGGCCAGTTCGCCGTGACGTTCCAGGGGTTGGTTAAGCTTTGCGGCAATAGCATTAATACGGCTCTTATCATCGCCTAATTCCATGGCGGCAATAATTTTTTGCGGCTGATCGAATTTAACGGTATCGAGATTGACGGTCGCAAAGAATTTACCCAGCGGACGTCCGGCGAGATAAACATCAACGTATTCCTGCTGACCGAGCACAATGGCTTCAAAACCCGGAGGAATTTTTTCCTCGCGCGCATTGGCTACATTGAGTATGGAAAAGATTAATAGCCCAAGAATTGATTTTTTCATTACTCAACCATCGTCCTTGATGTGACAAAAATGAACCGAAGAGCGTTCTCCGGTTCATTGCCATTGCAATTAAGAATTACTGGTACAGATAGATGCTGACTACGCCCTGGTAAGTACCGGTGGCGAGCGTGCCCTGAGTTGTCTGAGCAATTTTCAGCGTCTTGGCAACAGAACCGGTCTGCAGTGCGGTGTCTTTGTTCGGGAACAGTTTAGCAGCGTCCAGCGGGATAGCGGTCGTCGAGAGCGCTTCACCGCCCCAGGATACGGTCAGCGGAACGGTTGCGCCGCCCAGGCTGTTAACCAGTTCGGCATCGCTGACCAGCTGCATGTTGACGTCTTTAGTGATGTCGTTAGCCCAGATTTTGGTTTGCAGCTGGTACGGTGCCAGGCCATTACCTGGGATGTACTGCATCTCGACGCTTTTCGGCAGCGCGGAGTTATCAACCTGAGTCATATCCAGCGCGGCGTCGACGTTTGCGGTAACGGTAATATCTTTCTGTACTGCCATCGCGGAGCCCATTACGGACACCATTGCTAAAGCGAGTAAGGATTTTGAGATTATTGATTTCATTTACTTATATTCCGTGTAAAGAGTAAAAATTAATGAATTGGGAAGTCTTTAGAATATTTAGACTTATCAATCCAGTTCCAATATTGAATAACTACGCGGTCGTAGCTCAATATGTTTTTTGGCGTGAAGCTGGAGCGCGGATAAATATTTTTATCAACGCCCTGCCAGGCGCAATCCTTTTCAGCCTGTGATTTCTTACACAAACCCACTTTTAAAATTTTGAAGCGCTGATTGCCGTTATTCACAATAGCGCCGTTGGGCAACAGTCCCATTTTCAACTGGGGATGTTCTGGCGGTATGCTGACCAGTACGCCCCAGATGCGGTTAATCGTGACCTGCGGTTTAACGGTTTTTGACTCGCCGAGCGGATCGTCCAGTTGGGGGGCGGCTTCAAACTTCACCCGGTATGTTGTCTCTTCCTGCACGGGTTCCATGGCGACCAGGCGCACGGTTTTTGTTGCGCCAGCCGGCAGGGCGAATTTAGGCGGCATGACGACCAGCGAGTTGGGATCGCCCGCTTTTATTTCCGTCTCTTTTTCCTGCGGAGTATTTCTTCCGGAAATAGACAGAATAGTCGTTTTAATATATTGCACTTCATTTGTTCTGGAGATGACGCTAACATTACCCTCGCCCTGGTCATTTATATCAACGGCCATAGGGTAAACGGACATATTGGCAAAACACAGCGGAGCTGCGCATGCGAAGGAAATAACGCACAGACTACGTTTGATGTTCATTTACTCATTCCCTGTTGATGACGATACTATTCAGGTTCCCATAGAATAGTGAATACATTTGATCTGATTGATATTGACTGATTGATGATTCTGTTCAGAAACGATTTTATACACGGGGAGCATATAAAAGAAAATTATATTTGCTAAAAGGTGGGTTAAGACAAAATGAATTGATACGCCGCGCAAATGATTACGTGGCATATTGTAATTTAAGTTATAAGTTGCCGTAATACGGTGTGTATAATATAAAATAATAAAAACATGCCGTTAGCTATTTGTGCTACAAATTCTGTGGTGGATGTTTATTTTTTAGTTGCTCTCTTATTAATGTCAAAAACATTCGACATTTAAATAATTAAATAAAAAGCTGCGTTAACAGGAATATTGAAGGACGCCGTAATGGAAAAAGGTATGTTCTCTGTAAACGACAGAACATCAGGCTGTTATACCAGCCTGATAGATCCCTAACGAGTATTCCTCACTAGCCACAGCGTTATTTTACCCGGGTCAATAGCTGCCAGGTGATGTCCGTTTCTAACTGCGTTTCATCATTGTTGCCGCTGAAGGCCGCGTCGTTGAGTACCGGGAACAGCGTGACGGTAAAGGACATCTGTTTGCCTTCCGGTACGGTATTGTTATCTACAGCGACAATCGCATCATTATTGTGAATATACAGGCTGGCGGCGGAACCGCTCTCTGGGGTCAGGTTAATCTGGTCAGTCGTTTTACCTACGCGATACTCTTTGCCGTCAATGAACACGTTACTGACTTTAAAGGCGACCCCGCCTTTCTGGCCAAACTGAAAGCGCCCCTTTTCGCCGGCCGCGCCCTGCGCCAACACCGCCATTTGCATTTTTTCCGGGCAGGAGGCGCTGAGAGTGACCTCGCGTTCCGCCATTTTGTGCCAGTTTTGCTGGGTAGTCACAATATCGTCCCGACGCATTTGCGAGTAATTGACCTCCGCTTGCGAGACGGTTAGCTGGCAGTTAGTTTCATCCGCATGAGCCACGGCGGACAAGAGCAGTCCGCTGCCGATGAGGAGAGTTTTCATGCTGTTTTTCATCGGCATTCTCCGTTCACTTCTTCGTAAAACGCCTCTTCATCCCTTTTCTCGCTAAGGGTGTAAGCGATTTTACAGATTCGGTTGTTGTTGTCGTCCATGGCATAAAGGGCATCAATCTGCTCCGCATCGCTGAGGAATACATGACCGTCATCGACGCTGGTGACGATGTAATTACCTTTGCCATCGACGATGGATAAACCTTTGGTTAATGCACTGCCGTCCGGGCGTTTTACGCGTAGCATCACCCGGCGGCTGTTCAGCACCTTGAAGCTCACTTCGCTGACGGAAGCATGTGCTGCGGCAATGTACTTGGTTCCGTTCGCCAGGGTCATACTTTGCGGCAGTTTGTTGGCATCGATCTCAATACGTGAGTTGCGCCATTCGTTCAGGCCGGGGATTACCGCCTGGCCCCAATAATCGGTCCACACCGTCCCCTGAGGCGTGTTGATTTCCACTCCCGATTTGGACTCGTTCAGCTTCGCAATGGCGAAAGTATCGCGGATGGAATAAGGGGTGAAGGTGACGCCGCTTTTGTGCATCGCAATACCGCCGGAGAGCGTGGCGTTGTAGTTACGCTGATGGCTGCCATTGCTGCCGCCCCCGATGCTCAACTGCGTATAGTGCAGGTTGCTGCTCACGTTGGCGTTAAAACTGTTGTCGTTACTTTCGTTGTCGCGATCGGCGGAGAGGGAATAGTTGGTATGGTCTGACAACGCCCCGGAATTTTGCACGCCATAGCTGGTGCGATTGCCCTGGTTACGCATATAGGAACTGATACTCTGCGAGCCGCCCAGCGGAATGCTGAGGTTGACGTAGAGCATGTCGTCATCCTGATCGTCATCTACATTGCCGACCGCGCTTTGCCAGTTCACAGAGATCGACGCGTATTTAAAGGTTTTGCCCCACGAGGCCAGGATATAGCGAGAGTCTTCACCGTCGCCGCTGGCCTGGTTGTAGTTAAAGCCGAGGTTAAACGTTCCCGCTATGCCGGAGGCCCAGCTGAGATTGGTCGACCAGGTATTGTCATATGGCTGGAAATCATCGTCGAGGGCATCGGACAGTTCGCGGTAGCCGCCGCTATAGTGAGACACGCTATTGCTGAAACTCAACTGCTCGTTGAGGGCCACCGACGTTTGCAGCTCGGTTTTTAACCCGCTGTCTTCGTCGCCAAACTGCTCCCGGCTGCCTGCCACGCTGGCGGAAATGTCCCAGCTATCGGTCAGCAGTACCTCGGCTCGCGCGCCGCTGGCCTGATAATCTTCTGCCAGCAGCCCGGATGCCAGCAAATTTAGATTCGGCATCACCCGCCAGCCGTTGGAGATGTTAAACACCCACGGGTCGTCATAATCGCCATCAATATTGCGTACCCGACCGATCGCGGCGGATAAGCCCTGTGGGCGAGCCAGCTGCTGTGCTTTTACCGCCGATGCCGGAACGATAAAGCGGCTGGAGGCCCCATCGGACTCAATCACCGTGACTTCCAGGTCGACGTTGCTGCGCACCATGGGGACATCATCGAGGGTAAATGGCCCGGCAGGCACCAGGGTGTTAAAGATCAATCGCCCGTTCTGGCGCACTTCCACGCGCGCCTGCGAGGTGCGAGCGATACCGGAGACGCTGACGCCAGTGCCGCCGTTTTGCAGACCGCTGGTGGGGGTCAGCTGAACGCCGGTAATGGGCACACCGCTGAGAACGTCGGAGTTGGCGTTGATCTCGCCAACCTGCATCGTCATTTTCTGCGCCATGAAAACGTGCTCGGCGTAGGTGTAGATGCTTTCGGCGTTTTTATCGCCGTCGTCATCGGTCAGGATATAGCGGCTGCGCAGCGCCCAGTCAGCGGTGTTAAAACCGCCCTCAAGGCTGGCCTGTGAATAGCGGTTGCTGTCGCCGCCGTCGTACTCGCTGTTGGTACTGAACAAGGAGTAGTTGAGCATGCCGGCCGTGCCGCCGTGCTGGAAATTTTTGATCTCGCCATTCAGACCGTTGAGCGCCTGCGGGGGAAGATACAGCTCAACGGCGTCCTGGTTGGGCAGGGCATTGACGACCGCCTGAGCATAGTCATCGGCAATATTGTGGCAGGTTTCGTTGGCTTTTAGCGGTACCGGCATCAGCCCGGCAAAATCAAGGAAATCGCTGTCGATGCACAGCGTTCCATCCTCGCCAAAACGTGCTGCCGCCGTCCCGCGTTCCTTGCCGTTCACGACCACGCGAACGGAATGCACGCCGGGTAAAAAGCGGGGTGTTTCGGCGAAATAGCGGTTCAGGTCGCTGCTGAGTCCGCGAGATTGTAAAATCCCGGTGTCGAAAGTGACTTCGCGCGCCTGAAGGTGAGGGGCGAAGAACAGCGGCAACGCGCAGTACAGCGCGCTGCGGATACAGGAGGCCAGCGGGCGTTGTTTATGCATCGAATGAGCCCCCTTATTTTGCGCTGAAATCGGCGATAAAACTCGGCACCTCTACGCCATAGCGGCTGGCGGGGAAAAATTTCACTTTATTGTTGCCGCCGACGCTTTTGCCCACAGCAATGTCCAGCGTTTCGCCGGGCAGGATATAGGTTTTCTTGAGGCTGCCAGCCGCGCCGGACGGCTGGAAGATAACGTTTTGCGACAGACGCACCACGTATTTGCTGGGGTTGGTGACTTTTGCTGCCGTGCCCGAACCCGACCATTGCAGGGTTTTCCAGGCATCGGTGACGACCGCCAGTTTTGCCGGACGGATCAGTACCGGTAAGTCCTGGCGAATATTAATGCCGATTTTAATTTTCTTATCGTCATTTTTAGGCGGAATACCTTCGAAGGTGACGCGCTTGTAATGTTCAACGTCCAGCGGCGCGTTATTTTGCAGAATAAAGCGTAATTGCTGTGTTTGACCCGGCTCCAGGCGAACAACGGGCTGCGTGGCAATTAGCTTAATGCCATTATTGGTGTCATCGGGCAGGTCGATAATGGTGGTATAAAGCAGCGCGGGCGTGGTGTCGGTATTTTTAACGTTCATGGTGCCGCTGTGGGTGGCTTCATCAATCACCAGTAAACTGGTTTCTGGTACCATTCCGGCAGCATAGGCGGAGATTTGACTAAATAGTAATGAAAAAGCCAACGCTGTTTTCAGTAAAGTATATTTTGAATAAGTCATAAGCATTCTTCCTGAAAAAATAACACGACACTCCGTGTCTGTAGTTTAAAGAATGAGGGAAATAATAATCTCCCTCATGATTTGCTAAAAAAAGATGAGGTTAGTTATCAAAGATAATTCAATGTGAAGGTGGTCTGACCGTCAATTGGCGTATCATCGGTGATGTTTAACGTATCAGTATCTTCCACGGTCAGATTGACTTTCAGAGTAAATGTTGCCGTATTGAAAGAAGCCGGAGCGCTGCCCCCCGCCTCAGCCACGGTTATCTCGCTATCTTGTGTGTTAGCCACGAGCATATCGTTAGCTGAGCCCCATGCGCTGTTATTGGTACGACGGAGTATATACGTTGATTTTCCATCCACAGTGCCCTTGACCGCGACAAGAGCATAGTTACCTATTTTCACACCTTCAGTTGTTGTGCCAACCCCAAAGACATAAGCGGGAGCCGGGGTCATCGTTCCGGTATCGTTCCAGCCTAACGTTTTGAGCACTTTCGCAGGTCGACTATCGGCGCGATCGTCTGTGGCGCTGAATGATACTTTGGTCGGCGCCGTACAGTTAATTGTCAATTTGACTTTTTTCTGCGTCAGAATATTATCTTCGCTGGCAGATAGCCCAGAAAGATGAACATAACCGTAATCAACTATCCCACCCCCTTCCAGTTCTGGTGCGCAGGCTGCATTGGTCAGTTTGCCGTTGACTTTTAATAATGTCGATGTATCGGCAAATGTGGAACCCGCACATATCAGCAATGCTACGGTAATCAGTGTTTTTTTCATTGGTTATTCCTTAATCTTTGGTTGAATAACGCCCACTAATTACAGATAGCGCAGGCTGATGGTCACCTGACCATCCAGATCGGTATCATCGGTAATCGCCAGGGTTTTGGTATCCTGAATAGCCAGGGAAGTGGCCAGCGGGAAGGTGGCGGAAGTAAACGGCAGCGGCTCCATGGTGCCAGCGGTGGCTACGGTGATATCACGGTTGTTCTGCCCGGCAGTTAGGCCATTGGCGCTTTTAGACCAGACGTTGTTATTCCCGTCCATTACGATGGTATCCACGCTCTCGCCGTCAGCTAATACGTTTGCGGTTTTCACAAAGAGCGAGTAGTTGCCGATGGCAACGCCGTCAGCGGTCAGACCAACGCCGTAGGTTTTGTCGGTATCAGAAACAGCGCCGCCAGCGGCATCACCGTTGTCTACCGTAATCCCAGCGCGGCTATCGACACGGTTGTCTTCCAGATGCCAGGAGACTTTAGTGGCCGCATCGCAGGTAATGGTCAGATCAATCGTTTTTTGCCCTAACTGATTGACTGCTGAATCAGACAATTCGCTCAGGTGAATGGTACCGTAATCAACAACGCCGCTGTTGCTCAGTGTAGGAGAGCAGGCGGCGTTGGTTAAAACGCCTTTTACTTTTAATACGGCGGTTTCGGCGGCAAATGCAGAGGTTGTGCACGCGGCCAGAATAATCGCGAGGAGTGTTTTTTTCATGTTGTTAATCCTTAACAATAATATTATTCATATTATCAATGTGAATAATGTGCTCATTAATTTGAATGTATAACTATTCGCAAAATCTTTTATGGGCAGATAATGGATAGTGGGTTTGGGTAACATTAAATGCATTTAATGAATTAATTCATTGCGGCTTAATCTTGCTGACCACAAAAATTCATAAAATGACTTTTTTAACAGGCTATTATAAATAGCGTAAATTAACCGTTAATTGACCATCCAGATTTGTGTCATCGCTAATGGCAAGCGTGGTTGTATCTTGTATTGCCAGAGACGTGACAATCGGGAAGGTGACGGAGCTGACCGCAAGAGGCTCAATGGCACCCGTGGTAGTGGCAACGCTCCAGGATTTGTAGTTATCGCCCTGCAGGTAGTAGGCGGCTCCAGCGCCCCAGCTCATTCCACTCCCCTGCTGATAAATGACGCGGACCTTATTTGTATCCGCAAGCACATTGCCAGCATCAATAAACGCGGAATAGGCGCCAATGGCGACACCACCTGCCGTTTTGCCGACGCCAAAGGTCCAGTTGCCGCCTTTGGTCGCATTGGTGGAGGAACCGTCATAAAACGCGTTCTTGATGGTGATACCCGTCGCCATGGTATCTGCTTTATCATCCACAATCGTCCATGCTATCTTTGTCGGAGAAATACAGTGGATGTTGAGATCGATTTTCTTCTGGCCGAGCTGGTTTGTTTCAGTGGCTGAAAGCTCGCCCAGGCGAACGTAACCGTAATCAATAATACCGCCATTGGTGAATTCTGGGGTACAGGATGAGTTGGTCAGTTTTCCGTCGACTTGCAGCACGGCAGTTGGGTCTGCGTAGACTGAGCCAGCACACAGCGCCAGTGCCAGGGAAAGTATTGTCTTTTTCATGTGTTAATCCTTAACATATAAAAATATTTTATAGACGTCTTGTTAATATATAACTATGTCTGACTAAATATTATACATAGATGTATAGAGTGGAAGAATAAAGAAATATTGAAAGTAATATTTAATATTTCTTAATCCGATGGCTGAATATTTTAAATATAAATTAATTGGTTATTTACCTGGCTTGCGCTCTATATTATATCTCACGTGAATAAATAACCGCGCGACACAATAATGTCTGCTTTCAGCGCGTCAGTGAACTTTTACACAATGCGACAATGCCGGGCATTTCCGCCAGCAGGTGCGCGCTAAAGGCGTCGACCAGCGCCGAGGTGGGGCGGTGCAGAGGGTGAATCAGGCTGACCGTGAACGGTACTGGAATGCTGAAGCGGCGGATGGCGATTCCGCTATCGGCATAATCCAGCGCGGTCAGCGGGTTAACCACGGAAATGCCCACGCCAGCCCGCACCATTGCACAAATAGACGCCGCGCTGTGGGTTTCAATCACCATCCGGCGCTTCACCTGATGCTCATTAAATAAGGTATCCAGTAACTGACGGTAGCTATCGGTGCGTGACAGGCTGATGTAATTCTCTCCCTGAAAATCCTGCGGGGTTAATACCGATTTCCTGGTCAGCGGATGGCCCGGCGGCAGGACGCACACTTCGTCCAGAGAAAGCAGTTCGGTACGCTTTGTTCCGGCGGGGGTATGCAGCGTTTCCGTCAGGCCTAAATCATGGCGCTGCGCCGACAGCCACTCCTCCAGCAGTGGCGACTCCTGCGGCACTATCTGAATATTCACCTGCGGATAGCGGGCTAAAAAAGGCTGTAATAGCGGCGGTAAAAAGGATTGCGAGAATACCGGCAGGCAGACGATAGATAGCTCGCCCTGGCGAAACTCGCGCAGGCTTTCGGCGGCGCTGACGATCCTGTCCAGCCCGTACCACGAGCGCTGCACCTCTTCGAATAAGCGTAATCCCTGCACGGTGGGGTGCAGGCGACCGCGGCTGCGTTCAAATAATTTTAGCCCCAGCACCTGCTCGAAGCGCGCCAGCTCGCGGCTGACGGTGGGCTGCGAGGTATGCAGCATCCGCGCGGCTTCCGTCAGATTCCCTGCCGTCATAACGGCGTGAAATATCTCAATGTGACGCAGGTTAACGGCGGGCATTGGCGATCCTCTCATAAACAGTCCATATCATTTTTGCATAGACTCGCGATAAAACGATATTTTTTATTCTCTTTGGGCTGTGGCGTAATCATAAAAAATGAATACCGGAGTCCGCTATGCCACGCTCGCTCAACAACACTGATACCGACCTGACCGCCGACAACCTGCTGCGCCTGCCCGCCGAATTCGGCTGCCCGGTATGGGTTTATGATGCGCAAATCATTCGTGCGCAGATTGCCAAACTGAGCCAGTTTGACGTGGTGCGTTTTGCCCAGAAGGCGTGCTCGAATATTCATATTCTGCGCCTGATGCGCGAGCAGGGCGTGAAGGTGGATTCGGTCTCGTTAGGCGAGATTGAACGCGCGCTGGCGGCAGGTTACGTGCCGGGGAATGATGAGATTGTCTTTACTGCCGATATGATTGATAACGCGACGCTGGCTCGCGTGAGTGAATTGCAGATCCCGGTCAACGCCGGTTCGGTGGATATGCTGGAACAACTGGGTCAGCTTTCGCCGGGTCATCGCGTGTGGCTGCGCGTGAACCCTGGGTTTGGTCATGGACACAGCCAGAAAACCAATACCGGCGGCGAGAACAGCAAACATGGTATCTGGTACAGCGATCTTCCGGCGGCGCTGGCGGTGATCCAGCGCTATCAACTGAAGCTGGTGGGGATTCATATGCATATCGGATCCGGCGTGGACTATGGTCATCTGGAACAGGTATGCGGCGCGATGGTGCGCCAGGTTATAGAGTTTGGTCAGGATCTGGAGGCGATCTCCGCGGGCGGCGGGCTATCGATCCCGTATCGTGAAGGCGAAGAAGCGATCGACACCGATCACTACTTTGGCCTGTGGAACGCCGCGCGTGAGCAGATCGCGCAGCATCTGGGGCATCCGGTTAAGTTGGAGATCGAACCCGGTCGTTTCCTGGTGGCGGAAGCGGGCGTGCTGGTGGCGCAGGTGCGCAGCGTGAAAGCGATGGGCAGCCGTCACTTTGTGCTGATTGACGCCGGTTTTAACGATCTGATGCGTCCGGCGATGTACGGTAGCTATCACCATATTTCCGCGCTGGCGGGCGATGGCCGTTCGCTGGAAAACGCGCCGCAGATTGAAACCGTGGTGGCCGGGCCGCTGTGTGAGTCGGGCGACGTCTTTACCCAGCAGGAGGGCGGTAAAGTGGAAACCCGCCTGCTGCCAGCGGTGGCGCCGGGAGATTATCTGGTGCTGCATGACACTGGCGCATACGGCGCGTCGATGTCATCGAACTACAATAGCCGCCCGCTGCTGCCGGAAGTGCTGTTTGATAACGGCGCGGCGCGTTTGATTCGTCGCCGCCAGACGATTGATGAGCTGCTGGCGCTGGAGCTTATCTGAGGGAATGCCCGATGGCGCTGCGCTTATCGGGCCTACGAAATTAACGGTGAGGTCTGTAGGCCGGATAAGGCGAAGCCGCCATCCGGCATCGGATTACGTAAAGTACGGCCCCGTTGTCACTGATTCGCGTAACACCAGTTTGCCGGTAAACGGTGGGATCGGCTCCACGCTCTCGCCATTCGCCAGGCGGATGGCCTGGTCGATTGCCGTGGTTATCATGGTATCAATCGGCAGATAGACGGTAGACAGGCCCGGCTCCAGCCATTTGGCGCTGGGTGCATCATCAAAACCAAACAGCGAGACGTCCATCGGGATCTTCAGACCGGCCTGATACAGCGCTTTTGATGCGCCTAATGCCATGTCATCGTTACAGGCGAACAGGGCGCTGAATGTCACCCCTTCCTCCAGCAGCTCACGGCAGGCTTCGTAGCCTCGCGTCATCGTTGAATCGCCATATTTGACCTTGCCGGGATCCCAGGGAATACCGTTTTTTTCCAGCGCCTTACGATACCCCATCAAACGTGATTTACCGGTAGGGGTATGGCCTGGCACGGTGATGCAGGCAATGTCGCGATGCCCTTGCGAAATCAGATAACTGACCGCCTGATACGCGGCTTCTTCCTGTTCAAAGAAAATCGCCCGATCGCGGGCCTGACTGATATCACGGTTGATGACCAGCAAGGGCATCGCAATGCTGTCCATCAGCGACATAATCGCCTGCTCGCTCATATAGCGGGTGTAGAGAATAATGGCGTCGCACTGCCTGTCAGCCAGCATTTGCACGGCTTCCTGCTCGCGCTCCGGCGTGTCGTGACCATCGGTCACAATGAGCTGCTTGCCGTGTGATTCGGTCTGGCGCGAAGCCTGTTGCAGCAGGCGACCAAAGTAGAAGCCATCAAAGGTGGAAACGACCAGCCCAATGCTGTTGCTGGTGCGATTTGCCAGAGAGCGCGCCAAAAAATTGGGTCGATAATCAAGTGCCTGCATGGCCTTAAACACTTTCTGGCGCGTGCTCTCTTTTACCTGACCCGTACCATTCAGCACGCGCGAAACGGTCGCTTTTGAGACGCCAGCGTGTCGTGAAACGTCTAACATCGTGGTCATGACGCTATCCTGGTTAATCGTTTGACGAAGAATTTCCCGGCTCTGTCAGCGTCGAAACGGAATGGCGGCGCACCAGAGTTGGGTTAAATATATGGGTAATTTCAGGCGCAGGGCGCTTCTCCGCCAGGGCAAGCGCCAGCTCAGCGGCCTGGGTTGCCATCGTCACGATGGGATAGCGAACCGTGGTCAGACGTGGACGCACATAGCGGGAAACCAGTACATCGTCAAAGCCGATCAGGGAGATTTCGCCAGGTACATCTATGCCGTTATCGTTTAACACGCCCATTGCGCCTGCCGCCATGGAGTCGTTATAGCAGGCTACTGCCGTGAAGTTTTTGCCACGACCAAGTAATTCGGTCATGGCCTGCTCACCGCCGCTCTCATCCGGTTCGCCAAAGGTCACCAGCCGATCGTTAATCGGTATATTGCTCTCCGTCAGCGCGTCGTAATAGCCTTGCAGACGATCCTCCGCATCGGAAATGGTGTGATTGGAGCACAGATAACCGATACGCGTATGGCCCTGCTGGATAAGGTGTCGGGTGGCCAGCCAGGCGCCGAAACGGTCATCGAGGGCGACGCAGCGCTGTTCGAATCCCGGCAGAATTCGGTTGATCAATACCATGCCGGGGATTTGCTTCATTAATGAAGCCAGCTCTGCGTCCGGAATGATTTTGACGTGGACAACAAGGGCTGCGCAGCGGTGGCGAATAAGCTGTTCAATCGCCTGACGTTCCTTTTGTTCATTATGGTAGCCGTTGCCGATCAGTAAAAAATTACCGGTGTTATAGGCCACCTGCTCGACAGCTTTAACCATTGCCCCAAAGAATGGATCGGATACATCACCCACCACCAGTCCGACGGTTTCGGTTGATTGCTGGGCCAGCGCGCGCGCGTTGGCGTTGGGGTGGTAGCTGAGTGATTCCATTGCGCTCGTTACGGCCAGACGCGATGCTTCGCTGGCTTTAGGGGAATCATTAATCACTCGAGAAACGGTGGCGACTGATACACCAGCTAGTCGGGCTACATCCTTTATGGTCGCCATGATAGTACCTGTTGTGGGTAAACGCTTACATTGCGTCAGTGTTACGGAAAACGGCTGGCTGTTCAAGCAGATTGCCCGGCAGAACGTCGCAAATGTGAGCGCGCACGAGCGAAGTAAGACAGAAAACAGGAAATGCTAATCTTTACTTACACTTTGCGATGCGCTGTTGCGATTGTTCGCTGGTGGGGCGGCTGAGCGGATTGTTAGAGTTGTGATCCCAGAGGTATTGATAGGTGAAATCAACTTTCGGGTTGATCACTAGATTTACACCAGCCTGCGCAGATGCGCAGGTTTTTTTTGCTTTCAGCCTATCTGTAACAGTAACCGATAATTTACACAACTCGTTGCATTTGGGTTCATTCCTTTGCGTTTTCGCACTGGCGTATCTGCCTGCCGACGACCACAATCAAGATCCCAGAGGTATTGATTGGTGAGATTATTCGGTACGCACTTCGTACCTGTCTCTTGCACCGACCTGCGCGGATGCGCAGGTTTTTTTTCGGATTGTATTTAACAGTTACCTGTCGCGCCCACTCCCCAACTCGTATACTCTCCCACCATCAATATTTGCATAATAGATGGCACAGGGAGTTGAGATGCTATTTGGCTTTTTTCGTAATCTGTTTCGCGTGCTTTTTCGCGTTCGCGTCACGGGTGATGTCAGCGCGCTACAGGGAGAACGCGTTCTAATTACTCCCAACCATGTCTCATTTATCGACGGCATCCTGCTGGCGCTTTTTTTACCGATCCGTCCCGTCTTCGCTGTTTACACCTCTATTAGTCAGCAGTGGTACATGCGTTGGCTGACCCCGCTGATTGATTTCGTGCCGTTAGACCCAACCAAACCGATGTCGATCAAACATCTGGTTCGTCTGGTCGAGCAGGGCCGCCCGGTGGTTATCTTCCCGGAAGGGCGTATTTCGACCACCGGTTCATTGATGAAAATCTATGACGGCGCCGGGTTTGTCGCGGCAAAGTCGGGGGCCACGGTGGTTCCTGTGCGCATTGAAGGCGCGGAGCTGTCCCGCTTTAGTCGCCTGAAAGGCCTGGTGAAACAGCGATTGTTCCCGCGTATCCAACTGCACATCCTGCCGCCGACGCACCTCCCGATGCCGGAAGCGCCGCGAGCTCGCGATCGTCGCAAAATCGCCGGTGAAATGCTGCATCAGATTATGATGGAAGCGCGCATGGCGGTACGTCCGCGCGAAACGCTATTCGAATCTTTGCTGGCGGCAAAATACCGTTTTGGCGCAGGCAAAAACTGCATTGAAGATGTTAACTTTACGCCGGACAGCTATCGCAAACTGCTGACCAAAACGCTGTTTGTGGCGCGTATCCTGGAAAAATATACCGCCGAGGGTGAAAAAATAGGCCTGATGTTGCCCAACGCGGGGATCAGCGCGGCGGTCATTTTTGGCGCGATTGCGCGTCGACGCATTCCGGCCATGATGAACTACACGGCAGGTGTAAAAGGGCTAACCAGCGCCATTACCGCTTCAGAAGTCAAAACTATCTTCACTTCCCGACAGTTTCTCGATAAGGGCAAACTTTGGCATTTACCGGAACAGCTCACCCAGGTGCGCTGGGTTTACCTGGAGGACTTAAAAGCCGATGTGACCTTTAGCGATAAGCTGTGGATTTTCTCACATCTGCTGGCGCCGCATCTGGCGCAGGTAAAACAGCAGCCGGAAGAGGCCGCGGTGATCCTCTTTACCTCTGGTTCGGAAGGCCATCCGAAAGGCGTGGTACACAGTCACAAGAGCATTCTGGCGAACGTCGAGCAGATTAAAACCATCGCCGATTTCACCGCCGACGACCGCTTTATGTCTGCGCTGCCGCTGTTCCACTCTTTTGGTCTGACGGTGGGATTATTCACGCCGCTGCTGACCGGCGCAGAAGTGTTCCTTTATCCCAGCCCGCTGCACTACCGCATTGTGCCAGAGCTGGTATACGACCGGAACTGCACCGTGCTGTTTGGCACCTCAACGTTTCTTGGCAACTATGCGCGCTTTGCCCATCCGTATGATTTCCACCGTCTGCGCTACGTGGTGGCGGGAGCGGAAAAACTGCAGGACAGCACAAAGCAGCTGTGGCAGGAGAAATTTGGTCTGCGCGTCCTTGAGGGCTATGGCGTGACGGAATGCGCGCCAGTGGTGTCGATCAACGTACCGATGGCGGCGAAATCAGGAACGGTAGGGCGCATCTTGCCCGGTATGGATGCCCGACTGTTAGCTGTGCCCGGCATTGAGGGCGGTGGGCGTTTACAGCTGAAAGGCCCTAATATTATGAGCGGCTATCTGCGCGTCGAAAACCCCGGCGTGCTGGAAGTGCCGACGGCAGAAAATGCGCAGGGTGAGATTGAGCGCGGCTGGTATGACACCGGAGACATCGTGCGTTTTGATGAAAACGGCTTTGTGCAGATCCAGGGGCGCGCCAAACGTTTCGCTAAAATTGCCGGAGAGATGGTCTCGCTGGAAATGGTTGAACAACTGGCGCTGGCGGTATCTGCTGACAAAATGCACGCCACGGCGATCAAGAGCGATGCCAGCAAAGGCGAGGCGCTGGTGCTGTTCACCACCGACAGCGAACTGACGCGTGAGAAACTACAGCAGTATGCGCGAGCGCACGGCGTGCCTGAGCTTGCCGTACCGCGTGATATTCGCCACCTGAAGCAACTCCCATTGCTCGGCAGCGGTAAGCCGGATTTTGTTACGCTGAAAAGCTGGGTCGATGAGCCGGAAAAACAACATGAGTGAGTCAGTGCACACTAACACTTCAATCTGGTCCAAAGGGATGATGTCCGTTATCGCCGCGCAGTTCCTGTCGGCGTTCGGTGATAACGCGCTGCTGTTCGCCACGCTGGCGCTGCTGAAGGAACAATTTTATCCGGACTGGAGCCAGCCAATCCTGCAAATGGTGTTTGTGGGCGCTTACATCCTGTTTGCGCCGTTTGTCGGACAGGTGGCGGACAGCTTTGCCAAAGGCAGAGTGATGATGTTCGCGAACGTCCTGAAACTGCTGGGCGCGGCGAGTATTTGCTTCGGCATTAACCCGTTTCTCGGCTATACGCTGGTGGGGATCGGCGCGGCGGCGTATTCACCGGCTAAGTATGGCATTCTCGGTGAACTGACCACCGGCGACAAACTGGTGAAAGCCAACGGCCTGATGGAAGCTTCCACTATTGCCGCCATTTTGCTCGGTTCTGTCGCGGGCGGCGTGCTGGCCGACTGGCACGTGATTGCCGCGCTTTCTGCCTGTGCGCTGGCCTATGCGGGCGCGGTGGCGGCTAACCTGTTCATTCCCAAACTGGCCGCGGCGCGCCCCGGTCAGTCCTGGCATTTGGGCAAAATGACCCGCAGTTTTTTCTGTGCCGCCTCTTCGCTGTGGCGCAACGGTGAAACGCGTTTCTCATTGGTGGGAACCAGCCTCTTTTGGGGCGCAGGCGTCACGCTACGTTTTCTGCTGGTGCTGTGGGTCCCGGTGGCGCTGGGCATCACCGATAACGCCACGCCTACTTACCTGAATGCCATGGTGGCGATCGGGATTGTCGTTGGTGCCGGCGCGGCGGCGAAGCTGGTGACGCTGGAAACCGTGTCCCGCTGTATGCCCGCAGGGATCCTGATTGGCGTTGGCGTGCTGTTCTTGTCTTTGCAGCACGCGCTGCTCCCGTCCTATGCGCTGCTGATGCTGATCGGCATGCTGGGTGGCTTTTTTGTTGTGCCGCTGAATGCGTTGTTGCAGGAGCGGGGTAAACAAAGCGTTGGCGCGGGCAATGCAATTGCGGTGCAAAACCTGGGTGAAAACAGCGCCATGCTGCTGATGCTGGGTATTTACTCGCTGGCGGTGCTGGTGGGGATCCCGGCGGTAGCGATTGGTCTTGGATTCGGCGCGCTGTTTGCGCTGGCGATTGCGGCGCTGTGGATTTGGCAGCGCCGACATTAGTCTGTGGTGCGCTGTTGCCGGATGGCAGCGTAAACGCCTTATCCGGCCTACAGGGAACGCTGTCTGTAGGCCTGATAAGCGTAGCGCCATCAGGCACTAATCGTTATGGTGCCGGATAGGTATACACCTGGTGCACCGCTTCAATCTCTGCCAGTACTTCTTCGTTCAGCTCCAGATGCAGGCTTGCAACGTTGGTTTTTAACTGCTCCATCGTTGTCGCTCCCAGCAGGGTGCTGGCGACAAACGGCTGACGACGCACGAATGCCAGCGCCATTTGCGCAGGATCCAGATTATGGCGTTTCGCGATATCCACATAGGCCGCGACGGCCTTTTGCGTTTGCTCGCCGCTGTAACGCGTGAAACGACTAAACAGCGTATTGCGCGCGCCAGCAGGTTTCGCGCCATTCAGATACTTACCGGTTAACGTACCGAAGCCCAGGCAAGAATAGGCCAGCAGTTCAACCCCTTCGTACTGGCTGACTTCCGCCAGACCCACCTCATAGCTACGGTTCAGCAGGCTGTAAGGGTTCTGGATAGTGGCGATGCGCGGCAGATCGTGTTTGTCCGCCAGGTGAAGATAGCGCATCACGCCAAACGCGGTTTCATTGGAAACGCCGATGTAGCGAATTTTCCCGGCGCGCTGAAACTCCGCCAGCGCGTCCAGCGTATCCAGCAGAGATACGACCGGCGCGGAGTCCGTCCAGCTGTAGCCTAACTTACCAAAGCAGTTGGTTGGGCGTTGCGGCCAGTGGACCTGATACAGATCCAGGTAATCGGTTTGCAGTCTTTTCAGGCTGTCGTGCAGCGCTTCGCGGATATTTTTACGGTCCAGGGCTTGATTAGGCCGAATGCCGCTGTCGTTGTTACGTGCTGGTCCGCTGACCTTAGAAGCAACGATTAGCTTTTCACGGCTGCCATGTTTGGCGAGCCAGTTGCCCACGTAGGTTTCGGTGAGACCCTGGGTTTCAGGACGCGGCGGTACCGGATACATCTCGGCAACGTCGATCAAATTTATGCCTTGCGACACGGCATAATCGAGCTGTGCATGGGCGTCGGCTTCGCTGTTTTGTTCACCAAACGTCATTGTGCCCAGCCCCAGTGTACTGACTTCCAGCGAGCTGTGGGGTATACGGTGATATTGCATAGCCGTTTCCTTTTTATAATCACGACATAAGGATTATAAAAATGGCTGAGGGAAGAGAAAAAGGGAAGTAAAATTGTTAAGGCCAGCGCGCTGCTGACCTCAACCATCAGCGTTCAATGATTTGTGACACATCGTCGCGGTTGATCTGCATCGCATTGCCCTGCTGGTCGTGATAGCTCACCAGACCGGTATCATCGTCAATTTCTGGTTTTCCATCGGTCAGGATCATTCGACCATCTTTTGTCGCCATAACATAATCGCTGCTGCATCCGGAAACGGCAAAAGCCAGTCCTACGGCGGAAATCAAAACTGCCCATTTTTTCATCTTCTTATCCTCACATGGCCTGCGTCTGACAATAGTTTAGTAATAACGCGAAGTTGTGCATGGCGAAAGCAGTAAAATCTTAAACTGTGAGAAGGGGTGGGTGCCGCGGGCATTCGCTCCCCTTGCGGGGAGCGATGGATTTCATCAGAGCGGATTCTTTTTATTACGCAACAGGTTCAGGGCCTCTACCGCAATAGAGAAGAACATGGCGAAATAGATGTACCCTTTCGGAACGTGGACGTCGAAACTTTCCAGAATCAGCGTAAAACCAACCAGAATCAGGAATGAAAGCGCCAGCATTTTCACCGAAGGGTGACGATCGACAAACTCGCCAATCGGGCGTGCGGCAAACATCATAACGCCTACGGCAATCACCACCGCCGCCATCATGATAAACAGATGGTCGGACAAACCTACCGCCGTAATCACGGAATCCAGGCTGAAGATAATGTCTAACAACATGATCTGCACAATCGCGCCCAGGAATGAAGATACGCGGGTTTTCAGGCCCTCTTCCTCACCTTCAATGGATTCGTGGATCTCTTTGCTGGCTTTCCAGATGAGGAACAGCCCGCCGAGCAGAAGGATGAGATCGCGCGCCGAAATCGCCTCGCCAAATAGTTCAAATAACGGGTTTGTCAGACGCGTTACCCAGGCAATAGAGGCCAGCAACGCCAGACGCATGATCATTGCTGCCGCCAGTCCAAGGCGCCGGGCATGATTGCGTTGTGCGGTTGGAAGTTTGGCGACTACCAGAGAGAGGAAAATAATATTGTCGATCCCAAGAACGATCTCCAGCAGCGTCAGCGTACCGAGCGCAAGCCAGGCGTTAGGATCGGTTATCCATGCAAATAACATCGAGCAAAGTCCTGCCAAAAAAAAGAAGCGGTAATTATAGGCTCGTAACGCGGCGGGTGAAAGACCGGGCAGTGCCTATTACGGCTGGAACAGGAAATGTCGCTCCAGCAGCGCGCGCGTGAAGTTCTTTTTCAGGTAAAACCCGCGTGGCAGGGTCAGGATCGGTTCGCCATTGGCGCCAATCGCTTCGGTCAGCGCCCGGGCATTGGCGGCTTTAGGACGCAGCTGTAACACTTCCCCATGACGAGCGGTGATACGTTCGACGTGGCCTAACACAATCATGTCCATTAGTTCTTCCCAGTCTAGCCGCAATTGCTGGTCTTCTTCTTCGTTCGGGCTCCAGAGCAACGGCGAGCCAACGCGGCGTTCAGCCAGCGGGATGCTACGTTCACCCTCTACCGGGATCCACAGTACGCGCTTAAGTTTGTGCCGCACATGGCTGGTTTCCCAGGTGACGCCGGTATTGCCGGTTAACGGCGCCACGCAAACAAAGGTGGTTTCCAGCGGTCTGCCAAGGCTGTCCACCGGGATCGTTTTCAACTCCACGCCCAGCGCGGCAAAATCCTGCTCCGGCTTGCTGCCTGCGCTGGCGCCGAGCCAGATCTCCAGCAGGACGCCAATCCAACCTTTATCGCGCTTGAGATCCTTAGGCGTGACGAGCCCTGCCATCGCCGCCAATTCTCCCAGCGAGTAGCCTGCAAGCTGCCGCGCCTGGGTCAGCAATTGGGCTTCAGAGTCAGGGGGAGAAAGCAACGGATGGAGTTCTGGCATCGGGTTAACCTTTAGGTGAAAAAATGAGCAATGATTTTATACCGTGTGGACAGAGTTTATCTTTTTCCACATGCTTTATTCAATTATATGATTTATATTGGTTTTTAGATTCGCCAGCGTAGAGTTGCGCAACAGTAACGCGGGTTTTCCAATTCTGGTCACTGACAATGAACAGGATCTTACACCATGTTATCCACAGAAAGATGGGATAACTGTGAAAAACCCTCACTACTGTTTCAATTTACAGCCTTGACGTGCGACGAAAATCGAATTTTTACACAAATTGTGCCTAACTTATTGGCATAATCTGTGGATAAAACCAACGCTGGTCGATCTTTCATCAGCCTGAAGATCGTGTGCGTGATGCACATCACATTTCTGTCTGTTGATTGGCGGCGATCGTTTTTAACTTAATGAATAAAGAAGACTATTTTTTATATGTGAGGAATGTCTTATTCGGACTGTTCTGGGTTTTCCCATAGTAATTCCGTACTTCTTCACAACTATATCCACAGAAAAGGTGAATAAAATCGCCTGGGATGTCCTTCTTCTGTTTATAACTCGGCCCTTCGCTGTGAGTTATTCAATTGTTATTAGAATATCGCACCCTTAACAGAGTGGTTTACCGCCTCTCAGGAGTGTGAAACAATCGTTTGTATATAAGGTTTATGTTGAGGTAGTCCGGTGATTGATGACGATGGCTACCGCCCGAATGTAGGGATAGTAATTTGTAACCGCCAGGGGCAGGTCATGTGGGCCCGGCGATTTGGTCAGCACTCCTGGCAATTCCCGCAAGGTGGGATAAATGCAGGAGAGACAGCAGAGCAGGCGATGTACCGGGAACTCTTTGAAGAAGTGGGTCTCAATCGTAAAGATGTACGGATCCTTGCTTCTACTCGTAACTGGTTGCGTTACAAGTTACCGAAACGTTTGGTGCGTTGGGACACGAAGCCGGTTTGTATCGGCCAGAAACAAAAATGGTTTCTTCTGCAATTGGTCAGCAGCGATGCTGAAATCAATATGCAAACCAGCAGTACACCTGAGTTCGACGGCTGGCGCTGGGTGAGTTACTGGTATCCGGTTCGACAGGTGGTGTCATTTAAACGCGATGTCTATCGCAGGGTGATGAAAGAATTCGCAAGTGTTGTCATGGCGCTTCAGGAGACCACTCCTAAGCCGCAAAGCGCACCTGCGTACAGACGTAAAAGAGGTTAAGCTACGCAAATTATGCTCACCCGCCTGCGCGAAATAGTCGAAAAGGTGGCCAGTGCTCCGCGTCTTAATGAGGCGCTCAATATACTGGTTACCGACATTTGTCTTGCGATGGATACAGAGGTCTGCTCGGTCTATCTGGCCGATCACGACCGACGTTGTTATTACCTCATGGCGACACGGGGTCTAAAAAAACCACGTGGTCGCACAGTCGCGCTCGCGTTTGATGAAGGTATCGTTGGCCTGGTTGGCAGGCTGGCGGAACCTATCAACCTCGCCGATGCGCAAAAACATCCCAGCTTCAAATACATCCCTTCGGTAAAAGAAGAGCGCTTTCGTGCGTTCCTGGGCGTACCGATTATTCAGCGCCGCCAGCTGTTAGGCGTGCTGGTGGTGCAGCAGCGTGAGTTACGCCAGTACGACGAAAGCGAAGAGTCTTTCCTGGTGACGCTCGCCACGCAGATGGCGGCCATACTTTCCCAGTCGCAACTGAATGCGCTGTTCGGCCAATATCGGCAAACGCGTATCCGTGCGTTGCCTGCCGCTCCCGGCGTGGCAATAGCTGAAGGCTGGCAGGATGCGACGCTGCCGCTGATGGAGCAGGTCTATCAGGCTTCAACGCTGGATCCGGTGCTTGAGCGCGAGCGACTGACCGGCGCGCTGGAAGAGGCGGCGAACGAATTCCGCCGCTACAGCAAGCGTTTTACCGCCGGGGCGCAGAAAGAAACGGCGGCGATCTTTGATCTCTACTCGCACCTGCTTTCCGACACCCGTCTGCGCCGCGAACTGTTTGCGGAAGTGGATAACGGTTCGGTGGCGGAGTGGGCCGTTAAAACGATCATCGAAAAGTTTGCCGAACAGTTTGCCGCGCTGAGCGATAACTATCTCAAAGAGCGGGCCGGAGATTTACGCGCGCTGGGCCAGCGTTTGCTGTTCCATCTTGACGACTCAATCCAGGGGCCGAATGCCTGGCCGGAACGTTTTGTGCTGGTGGCGGATGAACTTTCCGCTACCACGCTGGCGGAGCTCCCGCAGGATCGGTTGGTCGGGGTCGTTGTCAGAGATGGCGCCGCCAACTCTCACGCGGCGATTATGGTGCGTGCGCTGGGTATCCCTACGGTCATGGGGGCTGATATCCAGCCGTCGGTGCTGCATCGCCGCACGCTGGTGGTGGATGGTTATCGTGGCGAAGTGCTGGTCGATCCGGAACCGGTATTGGTCCAGGAATACCAGCGCCTTATCAGCGAAGAGATTGAGCTGAGCCGCCTGGCGGAAGATGACGTCAATCAGCCCGCGCAGTTAAAAAGCGGCGAGCGCGTGAAGGTGATGCTCAATGCGGGTCTCAGCCCGGAGCATGAAGAGAAGCTGGGGAGTCGGATCGACGGCATTGGCCTGTATCGCACCGAAATCCCGTTCATGTTGCAAAGCGGTTTTCCTTCGGAAGAAGAACAGGTTGCGCAGTATCAGGGCATGCTGCAAATGTTCAACGACAAGCCGGTGACCTTGCGTACGCTGGATGTCGGCGCCGATAAACAGCTGCCCTACATGCCGATCAGTGAAGAGAATCCGTGTCTTGGCTGGCGTGGGATCCGCATTACGCTCGATCAGCCGGAGATCTTTTTGATCCAGGTCCGGGCCATGCTGCGTGCGAATGCGGCAACCGGCAACCTGAGCATTTTGCTGCCGATGGTGACCAGTATTGATGAAGTGGACGAAGCGCGACGCCTGATTGAACGCGCCGGACGCGAAGTGGAAGAGATGATCGGTTACGCGATCCCGAAACCGCGCATCGGCATCATGCTGGAAGTCCCGTCGATGGTGTTTATGCTACCGCATCTGGCTAACCGGATAGACTTTATCTCGGTCGGGACCAACGATCTCACTCAGTACATTCTGGCCGTCGATCGTAACAACACGCGCGTGGCCAGCATTTATGACAGCCTCCATCCGGGGATGCTACGTGCGCTGGCGATGATTGCGCAGGAAGCGGAAAAAAGCGGTATCGATTTGCGTTTGTGCGGTGAAATGGCGGGCGATCCGATGTGCGTGGCGATTCTGATTGGTCTGGGTTTCCGCCATTTGTCGATGAACGGTCGATCCGTGGCCCGCGTTAAATACCTGCTGCGCCATATTGATTTTGGCGAGGCGCAAACGCTGGCGCAGCGCAGCCTGGAAGCGCAGATGGCGACAGAAGTACGCCATCAGGTGGCGGCCTTTATGGAGCGCCGTGGTATGGGAGGATTGATTCGCGGGGGGCTGTAGGCCTGATAAGCGTAGCGCCATCAGGCATTACGGGAGATAAAGATTACCTATACAGATCTTTTACATCTTCACGGCATCCGCGGCGATCCCCTTGTGCTATCATTCGCACCTTTGGAGCGCCTGTATTATGCAGGCGCGCTTATCAATTGCTGTCTGACTTCAGCGAAATAACAAGAACTTGTGGTGACAGATGACCAGTAGCTATCTGCATTTTCCGGATTTCGATCCGGTCATTTTCTCAATTGGACCCGTCGCGCTTCACTGGTACGGCTTGATGTATTTGGTGGGGTTTATTTTCGCGATGTGGCTGGCGACGCGCCGTGCTAATCGTCCAGGCAGTGGCTGGACTAAAAATGAAGTAGAAAACTTACTGTATGCAGGCTTCCTCGGGGTTTTCCTCGGTGGGCGTATTGGTTACGTACTGTTCTACAACTTCCCATTGTTCCTCGATAACCCGCTGTATCTGTTCCGCGTCTGGGATGGCGGCATGTCCTTCCACGGCGGGCTTATCGGTGTGATTCTGGTGATGGTTATCTTCGCCAGACGCACCAAACGTTCGTTCTTCCAGGTTTCTGATTTCATTGCCCCGCTGATCCCGTTTGGTCTGGGTGCAGGACGCCTGGGCAACTTTATCAACGGTGAACTGTGGGGACGCGTCGACCCGAACTTCAAGTATGCCATGCTGTTCCCTGGCTCCCGTACCGAAGATATTTTACTGCTGCAAACCAACCCGCAATGGCAGTCCATTTTTGATACCTACGGCTCGCTGCCACGTCACGCCTCGCAGCTTTATGAGATGGCGCTGGAAGGGGTTGTGCTGTTTATCATTCTGAACCTGTACATTCGCAAGCCGCGTCCGATGGGTGCGGTATCCGGTCTGTTCCTGATTGGTTATGGCGCGTTTCGTATTATCGTTGAATTCTTCCGCCAGCCGGATGCACAGTTTACCGGCACCTGGGTACAGTACATCAGCATGGGACAGATCCTCTCTATCCCGATGATTGTCGCAGGCATTATTATGATGGTTTGGGCGTACCGCCGTAGCCCACAGCAACACGTTTCCTGAGGAACCATGAAACAGTATTTAGAACTGATGCAAAAAGTGCTGGATGAAGGCACGCAGAAAAACGACCGTACCGGAACCGGAACGCTTTCCATTTTTGGCCATCAGATGCGTTTTAATCTGCAGGAAGGGTTCCCGCTGGTTACGACCAAACGCTGCCATTTACGCTCGATCATTCATGAGCTGCTGTGGTTTTTGCAGGGCGATACTAACGTTGCCTACCTGCATGAAAACAACGTCTCAATCTGGGATGAATGGGCTGATGAAAACGGTAATTTAGGCCCGGTTTATGGCAAACAATGGCGCGCGTGGCCAACGCCGGATGGTCGCCATATTGACCAGATCACCACGGTGTTAAACCAGCTGAAAAATGATCCGGATTCTCGTCGCATCATCGTTTCCGCATGGAACGTCGGTGAGCTGGATAAAATGGCGCTGGCGCCGTGCCATGCTTTCTTCCAGTTCTATGTGGCGGATGGCAAGCTCTCCTGCCAGCTGTATCAGCGTTCGTGCGATGTGTTCCTCGGTCTGCCGTTTAACATTGCCAGCTACGCCTTGCTGGTACACATGATGGCGCAGCAGTGCGATCTGGACGTGGGCGATTTTGTCTGGACCGGCGGCGACACGCACCTGTACAGCAATCATATGGATCAAACGCATTTGCAGCTTAGCCGCGAACCGCGCGCGCTGCCGAAGCTGGTCATCAAACGCAAGCCGGAGTCTATCTTTGACTATCGTTTCGAAGATTTCGAAATTGAAGGCTACGATCCGCATCCCGGTATTAAAGCGCCGGTGGCTATCTAACCGGCTTGATGCTGTCACAACCGACGCCCAGGTGCGTCGGTTTTTTTTGTCGCAAATTGCGTTTTTCGGCGCTGATTCCTGAAATATTGCAACGCTCTGCAACGTGACAAATATTCCCCATAGCTCGTCGTAGAAACCGAATTTCCCGCTCGTTATTCATTTTCCTCACGCCATACTGGCGACATGAACAAACAACAAGGCTACACGCTTCTCGAAACCCTGATTGCGATGCTGATTATCGCGGCGCTTGGCGCATCCGGGTTGTATGGCTGGCAGCGCTGGCAGCAACAACAGCGCCTGTGGCATACCGCGTGTCAGGTACGGGATTACCTTTTGCAACTGCGAGAAGATGCTAACTGGCGCAACCGAGACCACACTATCAGCGTGATTCGTGATGGCGCATCGTGGTGTTTTGTCAGCTCTGCGGCTTCGCAGGATGTGTGCAAACCGGCCTCTCCGTTGGTGTTTACACCACTTTGGGACGATGTCGAAATGGCAGAGATAACGCCTTCACTGGCCTTTTTTGGGCTGCGCAATACGGCATGGGCCGGACATATTCGCCTGAAAAATGCGGCAGGGGAATGGCGCGTGGTGGTGTCAGGCTGGGGGCGAATCAGGCTTTGCGAGCGCGATGAGGCCAGGCTATGTCAGTAAACGAACGGGGTTTTTCACTGCTGGAGGTGCTCATTGCTATGGCGATTAGCAGCATTCTACTGCTTAGCGCAGCGCGATTTTTACCCGCGTTGCAGCGAGAGATCCTGCGTAATACGCGCCAGCTAGCGCTGGAAGATGAAATATGGCAGCGGGTCTATACCGTGGCAAAACATTTTCAGCGGGCAGGGTATTGCCGGGGAACCTGTGTCGGAGAGGGGCTGGAGATATCGGCGAAGGGGGATTGCGTCATTGCGCGCTGGGACGCAAACAGCAACGGTGTTTGGGAGATGAGTCCCGCGAAAGAGGCCGATGTCATCGGATTTCGTTTACAGGACAAGGTGCTGGAGACCCTGCGGGGAGCCACCGATTGCAGTGGAAAAGGGTGGGAGAAAATGACCGACCCCGCCTCAATACAAATTGAGGTATTTCAGGTTGAACGCCGGGATATTCGCGGTTTTTCCCCACTCCTGACGCTGCGTTTGCGCGGAGTGAACAACGTCGAACCACAAAAGGTGATTGAAGCAGTCTACAGCGTGACAGGATTCAACCTGTGAATCGTGAGCGAGGCGTTTCGTCGCTTGCAATGGTGCTTTTACTCCTGGTGCTTGGCAGCCTGTTACTGCAGGGCGTTAGCCGACAGGAGGCGAGTTTTGCTTCGCGGGTGGCAACGGAAAGCCGGTCTCTACAACGTCAGGCAGTGGTGCAATCCGCCACCGAATGGGGCCGCATGCAGGCCTGGGACTCGCAATCAATTGTACAGTGTCGGCGTTATACCCTGCAGGATGCCGCGGTTTGCCTGCGACGTCTTACCGATACTTCCGTGCTGCTTATTGCTCATTATGAAGGGGTTACGCTATGGCGCCAGGGGACGGTTATCGATGGCAATATCGAATTTTCGGCGCATGGCTGGAGCGACTTTTGCCCGTTAAAGGCGCTGACGTTATGTCAGACTCCCTGAACGGACAGCGCGGCTTTAGCCTGCCGGAAGTGATGCTGGCAATGGTGCTGATGATCGGGATTGTGACCGCGTTGTCGGGACACCAGCGGGCACTGATGAACAGCTTTATCATCAGAAGCCAGTATCAGCAGCTCTGGCGTCACGCCTGGCAACAAACCCAGCTGTATCCGTTTTCATCGCCTGTGAACTGGCAGGTTAACCGAATGCAGACAACGGGAGCGGGATGTGTCAGCATCAGCGTTAAAATATCTTCACCCCTGGGCAGGCAGGGTCAAATGACGCGTCTGCACTGCCCGAATCGTCAGTAGTCAGGAGTCGCTATGTTAAGGGTCTACCACTCCAATCGTCTGGATGTGCTGGAAGCGTTAATGGAGTTTATCGTTGAGCGCGAGCGGCTGGACGACCCCTTTGAACCGGAAATGATCCTGGTGCAAAGTACCGGTATGGCGCAGTGGCTACAGATGACCCTTGCCCAAAAATTTGGTATTGCCGCCAACATCGATTTCCCGCTGCCCGCGAGTTTTATCTGGGATATGTTTGTGCGCGTACTGCCGGATATCCCGAAAGAGAGCGCGTTCAGCAAACAGAGCATGAGCTGGAAGTTAATGACGCTGCTGCCGCAATTGCTGGATAACGATGACTTCGCACTGCTGCGGCACTATCTGACCGATGACACCGATAAACGTAAGCTGTTTCAGCTCTCCTCACGCGCGGCTGACCTTTTCGATCAGTATTTAGTTTATCGTCCTGACTGGTTGACCCAGTGGGAAGCGGGGCGACTGATTGACGGACTCGGCGAGTCTCAGGTCTGGCAGGCGCCGTTGTGGAAAGCGCTGGTGGAATACACCGCTGAACTGGGCCAACCGCGCTGGCATCGCGCCAATTTGTATCAGCGATTTATTCAGACTCTGGAAAGCGCGTCTGAATGCCCGCCGGGGCTGCCTTCTCGCGTCTTTATTTGCGGGATCTCGGCGTTACCGCCGGTCTATCTGCAGGCTCTGCAGGCGCTGGGCAAGCACATTGATATTCATTTGCTGTTTACTAACCCTTGTCGTTACTACTGGGGCGACATTAAAGATCCCGCCTGGCTGGCGAAGCTGCTGGCGCGTCAGCGTCGGCACAGTTTCGAAGAGCGCCACATGCCGCTGTTTCGTGATAGCCAGAAGGCCGAAGGATTGTTTAACAGCGATGGCGAGCAGGATGTAGGCAACCCGATGCTGGCCTCGTGGGGCAAGTTAGGACGTGATTATATTTATCTGCTTTCAGAACTGGAAAACAGCCAGGAGCTGGATGCGTTTGTCGATATTACCCCTGACAATCTTTTGCATAATATTCAGTTGGATATCCTGGAGTTAGAAAGCCGGGCCGTGGCGGGCGTTACGCTGGAAGAGTATTCGCGTAGCGACAACAAACGACTGCTGGATGCGAACGACACCAGCGTGACTTTCCATGTCTGCCATAGCCCGCAGCGTGAAGTGGAAATTCTTCATGACCGGCTGCTGGCCATGCTGGAAGCGGATCCCATGCTGACGCCGCGCGATATTATCGTGATGGTGGCGGATATCGACAGCTATAGCCCATTCATTCAGGCGGTTTTTGGCAGCGCGCCAGCCGAGCGTTACTTACCCTATGCGATTTCCGACCGTCGGGCGCGTCAGTCTCATCCCGTCTTGCAGGCCTTTATCAGCCTGCTGTCGCTGCCGGATAGCCGCTTTGTCTCTGAGGATGTGCTGGCATTGCTGGATGTCCCGGTGCTGGCGGCACGTTTCAACATTGATGAAGAAGGGCTGCGCTATCTTCGTTTGTGGGTCAATGAATCCGGTATTCGCTGGGGAATTGACGACGATAACGTGCGTGAGCTGGAACTTCCGCCAACGGGTCAGCATACCTGGCAATTTGGTTTAACGCGCATGCTGCTCGGCTACGCGATGGAAAGCGCCCAGGGCGAGTGGCAGTCGGTATTACCCTACGATGAGTCGAGCGGTTTGATTGCCGAGCTGGTAGGGCATCTGGCCTCGTTGCTGATGCAGCTTAATCTCTGGCGTCGCGGGCTGGCGCAGGAGCGCCCGCTGGAAGAGTGGCTGCCTGTTTGCCGGGATATGCTTAATGATTTCTTCCTGCCGGATGCGGATACCGAAGCGGCGATGACGCTGATTGAACAGCAGTGGCAGGCCATTATTACTGAAGGTCTGGGCGCTGAGTATGGCGACGCCGTACCGCTTTCTTTGCTGCGTGATGAGCTGGCGCAGCGTCTTGACCAGGAGCGCATTAGCCAGCGCTTCCTGGCGGGGCCAGTCAATATCTGTACGCTGATGCCGATGCGCTCTATTCCTTTCAAGGTGGTGTGCCTGCTGGGGATGAACGATGGCGTTTATCCCCGTCAGCTTGCGCCGTTGGGCTTTGACCTGATGAGCCAAAAACCGATGCGCGGCGACCGCAGCCGTCGTGACGATGACCGCTATCTGTTCCTCGAAGCATTGATTTCAGCGCAGCAAACGCTCTACATCAGCTACATTGGCCGCTCCATTCAGGACAACAGCGAACGCTTCCCGTCTGTTCTGGTACAAGAACTAATGGACTACATCGGGCAAAGCCATTATCTGCCGGGCGATGAATCGTTGACCTGCGATCAAAGCGAGGCCCGGGTAAAAGCGCACATTACCCGTCTGCATACCCGCATGCCTTTTGATGCGCAAAACTATCAGCCCGGCGAACAGCAAAGCTACGCCCGGGAATGGCTGCCTGCGGCGAGCCTGTCAGGAAAAGCGCACACGGATTTTGTGCAGCCTCTGCCCTTTGAGATGCCCGAAACACTGACGCTGGAAACGCTGCAGCGATTTTGGGCCCATCCGGTACGGGCCTTTTTCCAGATGCGTTTACAGGTAAACTTTCGTTCTGAAGAAAGTGAGATCCCGGAAACGGAACCTTTTGTTCTGGAAGGATTAACTCGTTATCAGCTTAATCAGCAACTGCTTAATACGCTGGTTGAAGAGAACGATGCTGAACGACTGTTTCGCCGTTTTCGCGCGGCAGGGGCGCTTCCCTATGGGTCATTTGGTGAAATTCTGTGGGATACGCAGCGTCAGGAGATGCAATTGCTGGCTGAACGCATCATCGCCTGCCGCCAGCCTTGCCAGAGCATGGAGATTGATCTCACCTGTAACGGCGTGCAAATCACCGGCTGGTTGCCGCAGGTGCAGGAGGACGGTTTGTTGCGCTGGCGCCCATCTTTGATAAGCATTGCCCAGGGGGTGCAACTTTGGCTGGAACATCTTGTCTATTGTGCCAGTGGCGGTACGGGAGAGAGTCGCTTATTCCTGCGCAAAGACGGGGAATGGCGTTTTCCGCCACTGGAGGCAGAACAGGCGTTGCTGTATTTGTCGCAACTCATTGAGGGATATCGCGAAGGCATGTCGTCGCCGTTGCTGGTATTACCCGAAAGCGGCGGCGCATGGATAAAAACCTGTTATGACGCTGCAAATGATGCCATGTTAGATGACGACGATACGCTGCAAAAAGCGCGCAGTAAGTTTTTGCAGGCTTATGAAGGCAACATGATGGTTCGTGGCGAAGGCGATGATATCTGGTATCAACGCCTGTGGCGTCAACTGGATGCTGAGACGCTGGAGCGCATTGTTTCACAGTCACAGCGCTATCTGTTACCGATTTTTCGCTTTAATCAGTCTTGATGATTGTATAAAAATTGCGCAATCCGAATGCTTCCTCTATGATGCGCATTCTGTCACGGACTGATTCTTACAAAGAGAAGATGCTGACCCGTTCAGCACAAAGTCTTGCCCTGTTCAGACCCGGTACTTATGCGTGGTTTGTCGTGAACAGGTGAATTCGTTAATGATGAGGTTTGTGAATGCCCCGCAGCACCTGGTTCAGCGCATTACTGTTGTTCGTCGCCCTTTGGGTTCCCGTAAGTCAGGCAGATACCGGTTGGCAGCCTTTAGCTGAAACCATCCGTAAAAGCGATAAAGATACCCGCCAGTATCAGGCTGTGCGCCTTGATAACGGCATGGTCGTGCTGCTGGTATCCGATCCGCAGGCCGTGAAGTCCCTTTCTGCACTGGTGGTGCCCGTTGGCTCGCTGGAGGATCCGGACGATCATCAAGGGCTGGCGCACTATCTCGAACATATGTGCCTGATGGGGTCGAAAAAATACCCGCAGCCTGACAGCCTGGCGGAGTTCCTGAAAATGCATGGCGGCAGCCACAACGCCAGCACAGCGCCTTACCGTACCGCTTTCTATCTTGAAGTCGAAAACGACGCGCTGGTGGGGGCGGTGGATCGCCTGGCGGACGCGATTGCCGATCCGTTGCTGGATAAAAAATATGCCGATCGCGAACGTAACGCGGTTAACTCCGAGCTGACGCTCGCGCGTACCCGGGATGGAATGCGTATGGCGCAGGTCAGCGCTGAGACGATCAACCCGGCGCACCCTGGCTCGCGTTTCTCCGGCGGAAATCTGGAGACATTAAGCGACAAACCGGGTAACCCGGTGGTGCAAGCCTTGCAGAAGTTTCATGAAAAGTACTACTCCGCGAACCTGATGAAGGCGGTGATTTATAGCAATAAGCCATTGCCTGAGCTGGCGCGGATAGCCGCTGATACTTTCGGCCGCGTACCGAACAGAAATATCGAAAAACCGGAAATTACCGTACCGGTCGTCACCGACGCGCAGAAAGGCATCATCATCCACTATGTGCCAGCCATGCCGCGTAAAGTCCTGCGCGTCGAGTTTCGTATCGATAACAACAGCGCAAAGTTCCGCAGTAAAACGGATGAACTGATAACCTACCTGATTGGCAATCGTAGTCCTGGTACGCTGTCCGACTGGCTGCAAAAACAGGGGCTGGTCGAGGGAATTCGCGCCGATTCCGATCCGGTGGTTAATGGTAACAGCGGCGTGTTAGCCATTTCCGCGACGTTAACCGACAAAGGGTTGGCGAACCGCGATGAAGTTGTCGCGGCCATCTTTAGCTATCTCAATCTGTTACGTGAGAAAGGCGTCGACAAACGCTACTTTAACGAACTGGCGCACGTGCTGGATCTCGACTTCCGTTATCCTTCTATCACTCGTGATATGGACTACGTGGAATGGCTGGCTGATACCATGATCCGCGTGCCTGTGGCCCATACGCTGGATGCAGTCAATATTGCCGACCAATATGATGCGCAAGCCATTGCGCAACGTCTGGCAATGATGACGCCGCAGAATGCGCGTATCTGGTATATCAGCGCGAAAGAACCGCACAATAAGATTGCTTATTTTGTCGATGCGCCATACCAGGTGGACAAAATCAGCGACAAAACCTTTGCCGACTGGCAGCAAAAAGCGCAGGGTATTGCGCTGTCGCTACCGGAATTGAACCCTTACATTCCGGATGATTTCACGCTGATCAAGGCGGATAAAAAATACGCTCACCCGGAACTGATCGTCGATGAGCCGCATTTGCGCGTGGTGTACGCGCCGAGCCAATATTTTGCCAGTGAACCGAAGGCTGACGTCAGCGTGATCCTGCGTAACCCGAAGGCCATGGACAGCGCCCGCAATCAGGTATTATTCGCTCTGAACGATTACCTGGCGGGAATCGCGCTCGATCAGTTAAGCAACCAGGCATCGGTGGGTGGAATCGGTTTTTCTACCAACGCTAATAACGGTTTGATGCTTAACGCCAACGGCTACACTCAACGTTTGCCGCAGCTTTTTCAGGCGCTGCTGAGCGGTTATTTCAGCTACACCTCAACGGACGAACAGCTGGAACAGGCAAAATCCTGGTACGCCCAAATGATGGACTCGGCGGAAAAAGGCAAAGCCTACGATCAGGCGATTATGCCGGTGCAAATGCTGTCTCAGGTACCGTATTTCTCACGCGATGAACGCCGTAAGCTGCTGCCTTCCATTACGTTGCAAGAGGTGATGTCTTACCGTGACGCCTTAAAAGCGGGAGCGCGGCCTGAATTCCTGGTCGTTGGTAATATGAGCAAAGCTCAGGCCACAGCTATGGCGCAGGATATCCAGAAACAGCTTGGCGCGAATGGCTCGCAGTGGTGTCGGAACAAAGAAGTGGTCGTGGACAAGAAGCAGTCCGTCATCTTTGAGAAAGCAGGCAGCAGCACGGATTCTGCGCTGGCGGCGGTATTTGTGCCAACCGGCTACGACGAATACACCAGTTCAGCCTACAGCGCCATGTTAGGGCAAATTGTTCAGCCGTGGTTCTACAATCAACTGCGTACCGAAGAGCAGTTAGGCTACGCCGTATTCGCTTTCCCGATGAGCGTTGGCCGTCAGTGGGGAATGGGGTTCCTGCTGCAGAGCAGTGATAAGCAGCCGTCTTACCTTTGGGAGCGTTATAAAGCGTTTTTCCCAACGGCGGAAGCGAAGCTGCGGGCAATGAAGCCGGAAGAATTTACGCAAATTCAGCAGGCGATCATTGCGCAAATGCTGCAGGCGCCGCAAACGCTGGGTGAGGAAGCCTCACAGTTAAGCAAAGATTTCGATCGCGGCAATATGCGCTTCGATTCACGTGATAAAATAGTGGCTCAGATTAAACTGCTGACGCCGCAAAAACTTGCCGACTTCTTCCATCAGGCGGTGGTTGAGCCGCAAGGCATGGCGATACTGTCACAGGTTTCCGGCAGTCAGAACGGGAAAGCAGAATACGTGCGCCCGGAAGGCTGGAAAGTGTGGCAGACCGTCAGCGCGTTGCAGCAAACCTTACCCCTGATGAGTGATAAGAATGAATGATGCCGCTGAGTCCCTTGATCCACTGCGCTTGCCCCTGACGGGCGAGCGCCTGATTGAAGCCTCTGCGGGCACCGGTAAAACGTTTACCATCGCCGCCCTGTATTTACGTTTACTGCTTGGACTGGGCGGCTCTGCCGCCTTTCCTCGTCCTTTGACCGTCGAAGAACTGCTCGTGGTCACCTTTACCGAGGCGGCCACCGAAGAGCTGCGTGGTCGAATCCGTAGCAACATTCATGAACTGCGCATTGCCTGTCTGCGTGAAACCACCGACAACCCGCTGTACGCCCGTTTGTTAGACGAAATAGCCGATAAAGAGCAGGCTGCAAAGTGGCTGCTATTGGCTGAAAGACAGATGGATGAAGCGGCGGTGTTTACCATTCACGGTTTTTGTCAGCGCATGCTCAGCCTCAACGCCTTTGAGTCAGGCATGCTGTTTGAACAGCAACTGATCGAGGATGAATCGCTACTGCGTTATCAGGCCTGTGCGGACTTCTGGCGTCGGCATTGCTATCCGCTGTCCCGCGACATTGCGCAGGTGATTTTTGAAACGTGGAAAGGCCCTCAGGCGCTGCTAAGGGATATCGATCGCTATCTGCAAGGTGAAGCGCCGGTGATCAAGGCTCCACCGCCAGATGACGAAACGCTGGCCTCCCGGCACGAACAAATTCTTGCCCGCATTAACCAGATTAAGCAGCAATGGCGTAACGCCGTTGATGGGCTGGACGGTCTGCTGGAAACCTCCGGGATCGACCGGCGTAAATTTAATCGCGGTAATCAGGGGAAGTGGATCGAAAAGATCAGCGCATGGGCGCAGGAAGAAACCCAGAGTTATCAGCTTCCTGACGCGCTGGAGAAATTCTCGCAGCGCTTTTTACAAGAGCGCACCAAAGCGGGCGGCGTAACGCCTCAGCACCCGCTTTTCGTCGCCATTGATGAACTGCTTGACCAACCGTTAACCCTCCGCGATCTGGTGATCACCCGGGCGCTGGCAGAGATCCGTACCGCCGTTGCCGAGGAGAAGCGCCGACGCGGCGAGCTTGGCTTTGACGATATGCTCAGCCGTCTGGATGCGGCGCTGCGCAGTGAAAGCGGCGATGCGCTGGCGACGGCTATTCGTACCCGTTTTCCGGTCGCGATGATCGATGAATTCCAGGATACCGACCCCCAGCAGTACCGCATATTCCGCCGTATCTGGCAGCATCAGGCGGAGACCGCGCTACTGCTGATTGGCGATCCCAAACAGGCGATTTATGCCTTTCGCGGTGCGGATATCTTCACTTACATGAAGGCGCGCGGCGAAGTTAGCGCACACTATACGCTCGATACTAACTGGCGTTCGGCCCCCGGCATGGTCAATAGCGTGAATACGCTTTTCAGCCAGATGGACGACGCCTTTATGTTCCGCGAAATTCCCTTTAGCCCGGTGAAATCCGCAGATAAAAACCAGTCGCTACGGTTTGTTTTACACGGTGAAACGCAGCCCGCCATGACTATGTGGCTGATGGAAGGGGAAAGCTGTGGCGTAGGCGACTACCAGAACTACATGGCGCAGGTGTGCGCGACGCAAATTCGCGACTGGCTTAAGGCCGGACACTCTGGAGATGCGCAACTGGTCAGTGGTAAAACATCCAGGCCGGTGCGCGCGTCAGACATCAGCGTACTGGTACGTAGCCGCCAGGAAGCGGCCCTGGTCCGCGATGCCCTGACGCAGCTGGCCATTCCCTCCGTCTACCTTTCCAACCGTGACAGCGTATTTGAAACGCTGGAAGCGCAGGAGCTGCTGTGGGTGCTGCAGGCGGTGATGACGCCGGAGCGTGAAAATACGCTACGTAGCGTGCTGGCAACGTCAATGATGGGGCTGAATGCGCAGGATATCGAAGCGTTAAATAACGACGAGAATGCCTGGGATGCGGTGGTTGAAGAATTCGACGGCTATCGTCAAATCTGGCATAAACGCGGCGTCATGCCGATGCTGCGCGCGCTGATGACGACCCGCCAGATTGCGGAAAATCTGCTGGCGACGGCGGGGGGCGAACGCCGCCTGACCGACATTTTACATATCAGCGAACTGCTCCAGGAAGCGGGATCGCAACTGGAAAGCGAGCATGCGCTGGTGCGCTGGCTGTCCCAGCATATTCTTGAACCGGACAGCAATGCGTCCAGCCAGCAGCTCAGGCTGGAAAGCGATAAGCATCTGGTAAAAATCGTGACTATTCATAAATCAAAAGGGCTGGAATATCCGCTGGTCTGGCTGCCGTTTATCACGAATTTCCGCGTCCAGGATCGGGCTTTCTACCACGATCGCAGCTCCTTTGAAGCCGTGCTGGATCTCAGTGACGCCAGGGAGAGCGTTGAGCTGGCAGAGGCTGAACGTCTGGCGGAAGATCTGCGCTTGCTCTATGTTGCGCTAACCCGCTCGGTATGGCACTGCAGCCTTGGCGTTGCGCCGTTGGTGCGGCGTCGGGGCGATAAAAAAGGGGATACCGATGTGCATCAGAGCGCCCTTGGGCGTCTGGTGCAAAAAGGTGAGCCGATGGATGCCGCAGGTTTGCGTGGCGCGATTGAAGCGCTGTGTTGCGACGATATTGCCTGCCTGACGCCGAATCAACCGGACGGTGAGCGCTGGCAGGTTGCACAGGCTGCCAGCGGCGAACTGAGTGCTAGAATGCTGCAACGTACCCCCGGCGACAGCTGGCGCGTGACCAGTTATTCCGGTCTGCAACAGCGCGGACATGGAATCGCGCAGGATCTGATCCCGCGGCTGGATATCGATGCCGCAGGCGTTGGCGAGGTCATCGCCGAGTCAGGCCTGACGTCGCATCAGTTTCCGCGCGGCGCCTCGCCGGGTACATTTTTGCATAGCCTGTTTGAAGACCTTGATTTTACCCAACCGGTGGATCCGCATTGGGTCGAGGAAAAACTGGCGCTTGGCGGTTATGAGGCGCATTGGGAGCCGGTTCTGACCCAGTGGCTGAATACCGTTTTGCAGGCTCCTCTCAACGAGACGGGCGTCAGTTTGAGCCAGCTTTCCGCGCGTGAAAAACAGGTGGAGATGGAGTTTTATCTGCCGATTTCGCAGCCGCTGATGGCCAGCCGACTGGATGCATTGATCCGCCAATACGATCCGCTCTCGGCGGGCTGCCCTGCATTGGACTTTATGCAGGTACGCGGCATGCTAAAAGGGTTTATTGACCTGGTGTTTCGTCATCAGGGGCGTTATTACCTGCTGGACTACAAATCCAACTGGCTGGGTGAAGACAGCGCCGCCTATACGCAGCAGGCGATGGCCTCAGCCATGCAGGCGCATCGCTACGACCTGCAATATCAACTTTATACCCTGGCGCTGCATCGCTACTTACGCCATCGCATTGCTGATTATGACTATGACCGCCATTTTGGCGGCGTTATCTATCTCTTCCTGCGTGGCGTTGATGGCGACGATCCGCAGCAGGGAATTTACGCCACCCGACCTGAGCGGGAACTGATCGCGTTGATGGATGAGATGTTTGCCGGAGCGGCGCTGGAGGAGATGTCATGACAATCCAGAAACGATTACTGGAAGCCGTTGAGCAAAAACAGCTCCGGCCTCTGGATGCCCAGTTTGCGCTGGCAGTTGCCGGAAATGACAACCCTGCCGTCGCGCTGGCTGCGGCGTTGCTCAGCCGCGAAGCGGGAGAAGGGCACGTCTGCTTACCGCTTTCGCGATTATCCTTACGCGAAGATGCGCCCCCTCTGTTAAGCGCCTGGCTCGCTGATATAGGCGAGCCTGAAGACTGGGCGGAATGTTTACTGGCCTCCGGGGCGGTAAGCCGTGGCGAGCAACCGACCCCGCTGGTGCTGTACGGCGATCGCCTGTATCTGAACCGCATGTGGCATAACGAACGCGCAGTGGCGCGTTTTTTCAGTGAAGTTAACCACGCCATTGAGGTGGATGAACAACGGCTGACCGACACGCTGGAAGCGCTGTTTCCCTCATCTGAAGGCGTTAACTGGCAAAAGGTGGCCGCTGCTGTGGCGCTGACCCGCCGCATATCAGTGATCTCCGGCGGGCCGGGGACCGGAAAAACGACCACGGTCGCGAAACTTCTGGCGGCGTTGATCCAGATGGCGGACGGTGAACGCTGTCGTATTCGTCTGGCTGCGCCAACGGGAAAAGCGGCTGCGCGTCTGACCGCTTCGCTGGGGGCGGCGCTGCGAGAACTGCCGCTTACCGATGAGCAAAAGAAACGCATTCCCGATGACGCCAGTACGCTGCATCGGCTATTAGGCGCTCAGCCTGGCAGCCAGCGCCTGCGTCATCATGCGGGGAATCCGCTGCATGTGGATGTGCTGGTGGTAGATGAAGCCTCGATGATTGATTTGCCGATGATGTCGCGCCTTATCGATGCTCTGCCGCCGCACGGGCGGGTGATTTTTCTTGGCGATCGCGACCAGCTCGCTTCCGTCGAGGCGGGGGCGGTGCTGGGGGATATTTGTGCTTTCGTCAACGACGGCTTTACCCCGGAACGCGCCCGTCAGCTCAGTCGTCTGACCGGTAGCGTTATTCCGGCGGGAACGGGCACCCAGGCGGCGGCGTTGCGTGACAGCCTGTGCCTGCTGCAAAAGAGCTACCGTTTCGGCAGTGATTCCGGAATCGGCCAGTTAGCTGCGGCGATTAATCGTGGCGACAAAACTGCGGTAAAAACGGTCTTCCAGCAGGGGTTCGGCGATATCGAAAAACGCACGTTACACAGCGGTGAAGATTACGCCGCGATGCTGGATGAGGCGCTGGCAGGCTATGGGCACTACCTGGATTTACTGCGCGAGGGCGCCGCGCCGGATGTCATCATTCAGGCCTTCAATGAGTATCAGCTGCTATGCGCCCTGCGGGAAGGCCCGTTCGGCGTGGGTGGTTTGAATGAACGCATTGAACAGGTGATGGCGCAAAAACGTAAAATTCACCGTTCGATGCATAGCCGTTGGTATGAGGGAAGGCCGGTGATGATCGCGCGCAATGACAGCTCGCTGGGATTATTTAACGGTGATATCGGTATTGCCCTCGATCGTGGGCAGGGGCTGAGGGTGTGGTTTGCGCTGCCGGACGGTTCGATTAAGTCGGTGCAACCCAGCCGCTTGCCTGAGCATGAAACCACCTGGGCGATGACGGTACACAAATCGCAGGGATCTGAGTTTGACCATGCGGCGTTGATTTTACCCAGCCAGCATTCCCCTGTGGTTACCCGCGAGCTGGTCTATACCGCAGTAACCCGCGCGCGCCGCCGTCTGTCGCTGTATGCCGATGAACGAATATTGAGTGGGGCAATCGTCATGCGTACCGAACGCCGCAGCGGACTGTCGGCGTTATTTAATGACGGTATGATGTAGGCCGGATAAGCGTCAGCGCCATCCGGCTGCGGTGTGCCTGTGAAAGATGTGCCAGCGATGTAGCGATGTAGGCCGGATAAGGCATTTATGCCGCATCCGGCAACCACTCCTACCCCAAATCCGCCATCAGCACCTTTGAGCGCCGCTGATAGTTGTACATCTCTTTCTTGCTTTCCGGCAGCAGGTCGATATCCACCGGCGTAAAGCCGCGCTCCTGAAACCAGTGGATGCTGCGCGTGGTCAGCACGAACAGCTTGCTTAGCCCCATTTGCCGGGCCTGCGCGGCGATCCGCTCCAGCAAGACTTCCCCGCGTGATGAACTACGGTAGTCCGGATGTACCGCCACGCAGGCCATTTCGCCAATTCGCTCTTCCGGGAAAGGATACAGAGCGGCGCAGGCGATAGTCAGGTTATCGCGCTGAATAATGGTGAATTTGTCGATCTCCATTTCCAGTTGTTCGCGAGAGCGGCGGACCAAAATGCCTTGCTGTTCCAGCGGGCGGATTAGCTCCAGAATGCCGCCGATATCGTTAATGGTGGCGCGACGAATTTGCTCCGCGCTTTCCATCACGATTTGCGTACCGATGCCATCGCGTGAGAACAGTTCCTGCAGCAACGCGCCATCTTCCTGATAGCTGATCAGGTGGCAGCGGCGTACGCCGCTGCGACAGGCTTTCACCGCACCGCGCAGGAAGCGTACCGTGCCTGAGCTGTAGTCCCCTTTCTCTTCCTGTGACTCAACGCGCGCCTGGGCTTCGTTCGGGAACAGTTCGGAGATAATATCCCCTTCATCGTTGGTGACCCCTTGGGAGGAGCAAAAGCCGATCATTTTCTCCGCCTTCAGTTTGATGGCCAACTGCGTGGCGACCTCTTCCGACGTCAGATTAAAGCTCTCTCCGGTAACGGAAACGGCGACTGGTCCCATCAGGACTATCGCGCCACTGTCCAGTTGACGGTGAATGGCCTCTTCATCAATACGACGAATACGTCCGCTATGGCAGTAGTCCACGCCGTCATCAACGCCCAGCGGCTGGGAGATAATAAAATTACCGCTGACCACGTTGATATGCGCGCCCTGTAATGGCGTATTATTCAGGCTCATCGACAGGCGGGCGGTAATATCAAGCTGGAGCAACCCCGCAGCCTGCTTGACCAGCTCCAGGGTTTTAGCGTCGGTTACGCGCGTATTTTTGTGGTACACCGGCTCATGGTGATGCGCCGCCAGATTGGCATCAATCTGCGGTCGTGCGCCATAGACCACGACAAGGCGGATACCGAGGCTATGAAGAAGCCCAATGTCATTGACGATACTGGAAAAGTTTTCATGCTCGATGGCTTCGCCGCCCAGCATAATGACAAACGTTTTTCCCCGATGGGTATTGATATAGGGAACAGAATGGCGGAATCCCTGTACCAGTTCGGTTTTACGCTCCTTCACCACGGCACACCCTCACTGCATTATTATTCGTAATTAGTGTATTTTTATTCTGTTTTTGCCCTGTGCGCAAGCGTAATTTTTACCCATGCCGAAGATATTTCTTAGTAATGTCGTGAATATAAAAAGAATGTTTACCCTTTTATAGATGACAGATTATGCGTCATTCGCTAAAGTTTCCGGTCAATTCGGACGTTTTACGTATTACTTCAAAGATTTCTTTTGCTCGGGAGAAGCATGTCGGGATCCAATTCAGCAATCAGTCGCCGTCGTTTACTGCAAGGTGCGGGTGCTATGTGGCTTTTGAGCGTCAGTCAGGTCGGTCTGGCTGCCGTCAGTCAGGTCGTTGCCGTACGTATCTGGCCTGCCTCCAGCTACACCCGCGTCACGGTAGAATCCAACCGCCTGCTGAAATACAAACAGTTTGCCCTGAGTAACCCTGAGCGTGTGGTTGTCGATATTGAAGGCGTTAATTTGAACTCGGTGCTTAAGGGCATCGGCGCGCAGATTCGTCCTGACGATCCCTATATTAAGTCGGCGAGAGTTGGCCAATTCGACCCGCAGACCGTGCGTATGGTGTTCGAGCTGAAGCAGAATGTGAAGCCGCAACTCTTTGCCCTGGCTCCCGTCGCGGGCTTTAAAGAGCGTCTGGTCATGGATCTTTATCCTGCTAACGCCCAGGATGTTCAGGATCCGCTGCTGGCGTTGCTTGAAGATTACAACAAAGGCGATTTGGATAAGCAGGTGCCGCCTGCGCAAAGTGGTCCACAGCCGGGGAAAGCGGGTCGCGATCGTCCGATTGTCATTATGCTGGATCCCGGGCACGGTGGAGAAGACTCCGGTGCGGTGGGAAAATACAAGACGCGTGAAAAAGATGTGGTGCTGCAAATTGCCCGTCGCCTGCGAGCCCTTATTGAGAATGAGGGCAACATGAAGGTCTTTATGACGCGTAATGAAGATATATTCATTCCGCTAAAAGTGCGTGTGGCGAAAGCGCAGAAACAGCGCGCAGACCTGTTTGTCTCTATTCACGCCGATGCCTTTACCAGCCGACAGCCCAGCGGATCGTCGGTGTTTGCGCTCTCCACGAAAGGGGCGACCAGTACCGCGGCAAAATACCTGGCGCAAACCCAGAACGCCTCGGATTTAATTGGCGGCGTTAGCAAGAGCGGCGACCGCTATGTCGACCATACGATGTTCGATATGGTGCAATCATTGACCATTGCCGACAGCCTGAAGTTTGGCAAAGCGGTGTTGAATAAGCTTGGCAAGATTAACAACCTGCATAAAAACCAGGTTGAGCAAGCCGGATTTGCGGTGCTGAAAGCGCCGGATATTCCCTCCATCCTCGTGGAAACGGCATTTATCAGTAATGTCGAAGAAGAGCGTAAGCTGAAAACGGCGACCTTCCAGCAGGAAGTTGCAGAGTCGATTCTGGCAGGGATTAAAGCCTACTTTGCCGATGGGGCGACGCTGGCGAGAAGGGGATAACAAAAAAGCGCTGAAAAGCGCTTTTTTTACGGACCGCAGATACAAAAAAACACCCGTCAGGGTGTTCATAATGTGTTGGTTGCGGGGGCCGGATTTGAACCGACGACCTTCGGGTTATGAGCCCGACGAGCTACCAGGCTGCTCCACCCCGCGTCCGTCTTTTTGCTTCGTATTTCAAACCACATCAGCGTTGGCTTTCCTCGTTCACCTCAGTCACTTACTGGAGTAAGCTCCTAAGGATTCACTGCGTCGCCGCCTTGCTGTGATTCGAACTACTTTGCAAAAATCTTGCATCAAATTTTAATTGGTTGCGGGGGCCGGATTTGAACCGACGACCTTCGGGTTATGAGCCCGACGAGCTACCAGGCTGCTCCACCCCGCGTCACCGTACTGCTTGTACTTCATCAAATTTTAATTGGTTGCGGGGGCCAGATTTGAACTGACGACCTTCGGGTTATGAGCCCGACGAGCTACCAGGCTGCTCCACCCCGCGTCCGTGGATGCGCACTATACTCTGCTAATGTTTTCATGCAACCCTTTTTTCACCTTGATCACGTTTTTAGGGTGAAAATGAACAAAAACAACGCACTCTGGATTATTTTTTGCGCAAAATTTGCGTTGGGGTATGCATACGCATTTCATTAGGTTCGGGGGTTTGTTATCTTCGTCTCGCATTCAGGCAACATAAGACGAGAACAATGAAAGGACGTTGGGCAAAATATCTTCTGGCGGGAGCAGTTGTCGCGATGCTCGCCGCGTGTTCCTCAAAACCCACCGATCGTGGGCAGCAGTATAAAGACGGGAAATTTACCCAGCCTTTCTCACTGGTGAACCAACCTGATGCGGTTGGCGCGCCAATTAATGCCGGTGATTTCGCCGAGCAGGTTAATCAGATCCGCAGCGCATCGCCACGTTTATATGGCAATCAGAGCAACGTCTACAATGCTATCCAGCAATGGTTGCGCGCGGGCGGTGATACGCGCAGCATGCGCCAGTTTGGTATTGACGCATGGCAAATGGAAGGGGCGGACAACTACGGTAACGTCCAGTTTACCGGTTACTACACGCCGGTTATTCAGGCGCGGCACACGCGTCAGGGCGAGTTCCAGTATCCCATCTACCGCATGCCGCCAAAACGTGGACGTTTACCAACGCGTGCCGAGATTTACGCGGGCGCGCTGAGCGACAACTATATTCTGGCGTACAGCAACTCCCTGATGGATAACTTCATTATGGATGTTCAGGGCAGTGGTTACATTGATTTTGGCGATGGCAGCCCGCTCAACTTCTTTAGCTATTCCGGGAAAAACGGCCACGCCTATCGCAGCATCGGTAAAGTGCTTATCGACCGTGGCGAAGTGAAAAAAGAAGATATGTCGATGCAGGCCATTCGCCATTGGGGTGAAACGCACAGCGAGGCCGAAGTGCGTGAACTGCTGGAGCAGAACCCATCGTTTGTCTTCTTTAAACCGCAATCTTTTGCGCCGGTCAAAGGCGCCAGCGCGGTACCGTTGATTGGTCGCGCATCCGTGGCTTCTGACCGCAGTATCATTCCTGCGGGCACAACGTTGCTGGCGGAAGTCCCGTTACTGGATAACAACGGTAAGTTCACCGGTCAGTACGAGCTGCGTCTGATGGTGGCGTTGGACGTGGGCGGTGCGATTAAAGGCCAGCACTTTGATATCTATCAGGGCATTGGCGCAGACGCCGGACACCGCGCAGGATGGTATAATCACTACGGCCGCGTGTGGGTGCTGAAAACCGCGGCCAACGCGGGTAACGTATTTAGCGGTTAATTGCCGGATGGCGCTTCGCTTATCCGGCCTACATTATTGAGTAGGCCTGATAAGGCGTAGCCGCCATCAGGCAGTCACACTGCTCGGTATTAATGAATTTGAGGTTCTATGTCTGTGGTTATCAGTGACGCCTGGCGCCAGCGTTTTGGCGGTACGGCGCGTCTGTATGGCGAAAACGCCCTGCAGTTGTTTGCCGGATCGCACGTTTGCGTGGTCGGGATTGGCGGCGTGGGGTCGTGGGCGGCGGAAGCGCTGGCGCGCACGGGGATTGGCGCGATTACGCTCATCGATATGGATGATGTGTGCGTCACCAATACTAACCGCCAGATCCATGCTCTGCGCGATAACGTCGGCCTGGCAAAAGCGGACGTGATGGCGGAACGTATCCGCCAGATTAACCCGGAGTGCCGGGTTAACGTGGTCGATGATTTTGTTACGCCGGATAACGTTGCGGAGTATATGAATGCGGGATTTTCGTATGTCATTGACGCAATTGACAGCGTGCGCCCAAAAGCGGCGCTGATCGCTTACTGTCGACGCAATAAAATTCCGCTGGTAACCACCGGCGGAGCGGGCGGGCAGATCGATCCTACGCAGATTCAGGTGGTTGATCTGGCAAAAACCATTCAGGATCCGCTGGCGGCGAAGCTGCGCGAGCGGCTGAAAAGCGATTTTGGCGTGGTGAAAAACAGTAAAGGCAAACTGGGCGTGGACTGTGTGTTCTCGACCGAGGCGCTGGTTTACCCGCAGGCCGATGGCTCGGTGTGCGCAATGAAGGCAACGGCGGAAGGGCCGAAGCGGATGGATTGCGCGTCCGGATTTGGCGCGGCCACGATGGTCACCGCCACCTTTGGCTTTGTAGCCGTTTCCCATGCGCTGAAGAAGATGATGGCGAAAGCGGCGCGCCAGCCCTGATTGTGTCGGATGGCGCTATGCTTATCCGACCTACGGTTCGTGCGTTGTGGTAGGCCGGATAAGACGCATCAGCCGTCGTCATCCGGCTTGCCGGGCAGCCGCAAGGATCGCCTCGTTCAGCGCATGCAGACCCTGGCTACGCGAGACGCTGAGCTGCGCTCTTAACCCTAACTCGTCAAATAACGCCATTGGCGAATGCGCTAGTAGCTCCGCTGCGGTTTTACCTTCAACGGCGGTGAGCAATACCGCCAACAGCCCGCGCACAATGCGACCTTCGCTGTCGCCGAAGAAATGCAGGGTACCGTTCTCGTGCTGGGTATATCCCAGCCAGACGCGGTTTTCACATCCCGCAATCTCTTTTGCCTGCGCCTTTAGCGCATCCGGCAGCGCTGGAAGCTGTTTACCCAGCAGAATCAACTGCCGATATTTATCTTCCCACTGGGTGAGCGGGACAAACGTATTACGCAACGTCTCTTCAGTTACGGTTGTGCCAAACGGGTGTCCGGCGAATAAAGGACCTGTCATTAATCCACCAATATTTCCAGCGCGCGGTCAACGGCTGCGACCAACGCATCCACATCGCTTTGCGTATTATAAGGCGCAAAAGAGGCGCGTAGCGTTCCGGATACGCCCAGCTCCGCCAGTAACGGTTGCGCGCAGTGCTGCCCAGCGCGCAGCGCAATGCCATATTCGGCCAGCAGTGTGACCATATCGCTGTGATGAACGCCAGCGAAATCAAAGGCCAGCAGACTGGAGTCCTGACAACGAAACGAACGAAAACCGGGGCGTTTCGCCAGGGCATCTTCTGCCAGCGTCGCCAGACCCCGGCTCCAGTTTTCGGCCTGCGCAACGTCAATGTCCGCCAGCCATTCAAGCGCGGCGCTTAGCCCGATAACCCCCGCGACGTTAGGCGTACCTGCCTCCAGTTTCCATGGGGCTGCCTGGGTGGTGAACCCGTCAAAGCTGACTTCGCTAATCATTTTACCGCCGCCGAGCCAGGGGGACATGGCCTCCAGTAACTCCGGTTTACCGTACAGCACGCCAATGCCGGTGGGACCATACAGCTTGTGACCCGAGAACGCATAGAAATCAATATCTAACTGCTGTACGTCGGCGGGGAAATGCACAATCCCCTGGGCGCCATCAACCATCACCACCATGCCAGCCGCATGGGCGAGCGTAATGGCGCGGACGAGATCCGGACAGCCGCCGGTGACGTTCGACATCTGCCCCAGCGCCAGAATGCGGCTGCGCGGAGTGATGAGTTCGACCAGACGCTCGACGTCCGGTAGCAAATGGGCGTTGAGCGGGAGTTTGACTACCTTGGCGCCCGTTTGCTCCGCCACCATCAGCCAGGGAACGAGATTGGCGTGATGTTCCGCCACGCTAACGATAATCTCATCGCCCGGCTGTAAGCGCGGACGCGCATAGCTTTGGGCAACCATGTTGATAGCTTCCGTCGTGCCACGGGTCCAGACTATCGCTTTGTCATCCGGAGCGTTGATCAGGCGCGCGGCTTTTTCCCGCGCGGCCTCATAGCGCTCGGTCAGGCGCTGAGCTTCGGCAAACTGGCTGCGATGCACATTCCCGGCGCTCAGGCTATAAAATTGCCGGGTCGCCTCAATCACGGCTTGCGGCTTCAGCGCCGTAGCAGCGCTGTCGAGATAGACGCCGGCATCGTTGAGAGCGGGGAATTGCGCGCGAAACTGCGCGGGGTTAAATGCGTTCATGGTCATCCTCAGTTCAATAAACCGATCGTGGCGCAAAACGGGCGCTGACACAAGGGGCGTGCTAACCATCGGAATACTCTGGATATCCTGGCAAAGTCCGCACAGTGTCTTATGCTAAATAGCGTTGGGCGAGCAATTTTGCCTGTTACGGAGAGTGTTTTTAATAGCATAAATCGCTTTAAGGAGAAGAAGATGAAAAAGACTGCCGCAATTATCTCTGCCTGTATGCTGACTTTTGCCCTGAGCGCCTGTTCTGGATCGAATTACGTAATGCACACCAACGACGGTCGATCAATCGTATCTGATGGTAAGCCACAGACCGATAATGAAACGGGAATGATTTCGTATAAAGACGCTAACGGCAACAAACAGCAGATTAACCGTACCGATGTGAAAGAGATGGTAGAGCTGGATAACTAATCGGCCGACCATCGACAGAAAGTCGGACAAAAAAAAGCACCGCAATTTGGCGGTGCTACATTAATCACTATGGACAGACAGGGTAAATGTACAGGAAGTGAAAAAGGGTAGCTTTGCTACCATGGTCTGAATCGCAGACCAATTGCAAACACAACAACACAACATCACAACCGTAAGCCAAAAGCCCACCAGAACACGCATTCCGATAAAACTTTTCGTTCCGGCCTCAGGAAGTGCCGCCACTATAGGTATTTGCTGGTAGAACCTCAACGGACAATTTATAATGGCTCAGATAAAAAAAACTAATAGGTTACAGCCTGTTAGATAATTGTTAAATTCATTTAACATCAAAGCCTAAAAGTCATGTCAAAACGATTACCACCTCTGAATGCATTGCGTGTTTTTGATGCCGCAGCGCGCCATTTGAGCTTTACTCGCGCAGCGGAAGAGCTTTTTGTGACGCAGGCCGCAGTAAGTCACCAAATCAAGTCACTTGAGGATTTCCTGGGGCTGAAGCTGTTTCGTCGACGCAATCGATCTCTGCTGTTAACGGAAGAAGGTCAAAGCTATTTCCTCGACATTAAAGAGATTTTTTCGCAATTAACCGACGCGACGCGTAAACTTCAGGCACGCAGTGCAAAAGGTGCGCTAACCGTTAGTTTATTGCCCAGTTTCGCGATCCACTGGCTGGTGCCCAGACTCTCTAGCTTTAACTCAGCTTATCCGGGAATCGATGTCAGGATCCAGGCGGTGGACCGTCAGGAAGACAAACTGGCGGACGATGTTGATGTGGCGATTTTCTACGGGCGCGGCAACTGGCCGGGTCTGCGCGTTGAAAAATTGTACGCAGAATATTTGTTGCCTGTCTGCTCGCCGCTGTTGCTTACCGGTGATAAACCACTAAAGACGCCAGACGATCTGGCAAAACACACGTTGTTGCACGATGCGTCGCGGCGTGACTGGCAAGCTTATACGCGCCAGCTTGGCCTGAATCATATCAACGTACAGCAGGGACCTATCTTCAGCCATAGCGCCATGGTGCTTCAGGCTGCTATCCATGGACAGGGGATTGCGCTGGCTAATAACGTCATGGCGCAGTCCGAAATTGAAGCCGGGCGTCTGGTCTGTCCGTTTAACGATGTTCTGGTCAGCAAAAACGCATTTTATCTGGTTTGTCATGACAGTCAGGCAGAACTGGGTAAAATAGCCGCCTTCCGTCAGTGGATTCTGGCGAAAGCGGCCACGGAACAAGAAAAATTCCGCTTCCGCTATGAACAATAATTTACGTAGGGTATTCACATGACCAGCCGTTTTATGCTGATTTTTGCCGCCGTAAGTGGCTTTATCTTTGTGGCGTTGGGTGCCTTTGGGGCTCATGTTCTGAGTAAGACACTCGGTGTTGTTGAAATGGGATGGATCCAGACTGGCCTCGAGTATCAGGCGTTTCATACGCTGGCTATCTTTGGCCTGGCGGTCGCCATGCAGCGACGCATTAGCATTTGGTTTTACTGGAGTAGCGTGTTTTTGGCCTTAGGGACGGTGCTGTTTAGCGGCAGCCTGTATTGCCTCGCGCTCTCTCATTTACGCCTGTGGGCGTTTGTTACCCCCGTCGGCGGTTTCAGCTTCCTTGCGGGCTGGGCGCTGATGTTAGTGGGCGCTATTCGATTGAAACGTAAGGGCGTTAGCCATGAATAAGGTTGTACTGTTGTGTCGCCCGGGTTTTGAAAAAGAGTGCGCCGCAGAAATTACGGATAAAGCAGGGCGTCGGGAAATTTTCGGTTTCGCCCGCGTGAAAGACAATGCGGGCTACGTCATCTTCGAATGTTATCAGCAGGACGATGCCGAAAAGTTAGTGAAAGAGCTGCCGTTTAGCTCGCTGATTTTTGCCCGCCAAATGTTTGTGGTGGGCGAACTGCTGCAATATTTACCGCCGGAAGACCGCATTACGCCGATTGTCGGCATGTTGCAGGGCGTGGTGGAAAAAGGCGGCGATCTGCGCGTTGAAGTGGCTGATACCAACGAAAGCAAAGAGCTGGTTAAATTTTGCCGTAAATTTACCGTACCGCTGCGCGCGGCGCTGCGTGAAGCGGGCGTACTGGCAAAATATGAAACCCCGAAACGTCCGGTGGTTCACGTTTTCTTTATCGCCCCAGGCTGTTGTTATACGGGTTATTCCTGGCCTGATAATAACTCCCCGTTTTACATGGGCATTCCGCGACTGAAATTCCCGGCCGAAGCGCCGAGCCGTTCAACGCTGAAGCTGGAAGAAGCGCTGCATGTGTTCATTCCGGAAGATGAGTGGGACGAGCGTCTGGCCAACGGGATGTATGCGGTGGATTTAGGCGCATGCCCGGGCGGTTGGACTTATCAACTGGTGAAACGCAACATGTGGGTTTACTCGGTTGATAATGGTCCGATGGCGCAAAGCCTGATGGATACCGGACAGGTCACCTGGCTGCGGGAAGACGGATTTAAGTATCGCCCGAATCGTAACAATATCTCGTGGATGGTCTGCGACATGGTGGAGAAGCCGGCGAAGGTTGCCGCGCTGATGGCCCAGTGGCTGGTTAACGGCTGGTGTCGCGAGACCATCTTCAACCTCAAATTGCCGATGAAAAAACGTTACGAAGAGGTATCGCAGAATCTGGCCTACATTCAGGCACAGCTTGACGAGCATGGCGTCAATGCGCAGATTCAGGCGCGTCAGCTTTATCACGATCGGGAAGAAGTGACCGTACACGTGCGTCGTCTGTGGGCTGCCGTCGGCGGTCGTCGGGACGAGCGATAGCGCTAAATTGTAGGCCGGATGACGGCGTAGACGTCTTATTCGGCCTACTGTTTATCTGAAACGATATGCGTCACATCATCCAGATGCCCAATTCGCGCCTCCCCGGAGCGATTAAATTTACTCTTATCGATCAGCAATAAAGATTGCGACGCGCGCTTAAGCAGAATGGATTTGAAGTCTGCGTTGGTGGCATTGGAGTCCCAGAGTGCGCCGTCGCTGTCGATCCCTTCGCAGGAAAAAATAAACAGGTCGATATCGAGAGATTTTAGCTGCGAGATGAGCGACGGATTAACATAGCAGCCGTATTTACGCTCAAGGCGGCCGCCAGAGCTGATAAGCTGGATCTGTTCGCGTTTAGCCAATTCCTGGCAAATAGGCTGGCTGTTGGTAAAAACGTGAATGTCGATGTCCGGTAGCTGACGCGCCAGGTACCAGCAGGTTGAGCTGGCGTCTAAGGCGATCACCATACCTTCTTCAATCCATGTCAGCGCTTCCCGGGCAATATCCGCTTTGTGCGCGTAGTGGCTTTTGAGTCGAATATGAAACGGGTCGCCGCTGTCCTGATTTTCCCGGTGAATAGCCTTAGCCCGCCCGTGATTGCGTAGCACTTTTCCCTGGGTTTGTAATTCACCGAGATCGCGGCGGATGGTCTCTTTGCTGACGTTAAGCTGCAAAGACAGGGCTTCTGTTGTCAGGCTTTGGTGGTGGGTAAGCAGATCTACGATTGCCTGCTGGCGCGCCGCTTTCATGTTCTGATCCTCATATTATGATGAATGCCCGTACCAGACGGGCATTCTGACCAGAGATTACGGCGTTACCCCTTTTTTTAAAAGAATATTCCCGTACTTTGCCCGCTCTCCTGTGATAACGATCGCAAACGCCTTTTGCGCGCGTTCGTAGAAGGCATAGCGGTCAATGCGCGTGATGTCCGGGCAGGGCGTTTGTAATGAAAGCGCCTGACGGTAGCGAGCCTCGACGTCAGGATCGAGAGCGTCGCCTTCCACTGCGGCCATCATCACCAGCGGTGGGGCGTAGCTGTCCAGTTCGAACAGCGGAATAATTGCCTGCAGCAGGTCGCTGACCAGCAGACCGTCGGCGCGGATGACCTGCGGACCCATGCTGTGGGCCGGGAAGTGGGCATCGGAAAAGATAATCTCATCGCCGTGCCCCATTTCGGCCAGTACCTTCAGCAGGTCAGGGGAAATTAAGGGAGATATCGTTTTGAGCATGTTACTCGACTCCTGTGAGTTCGGGTTCGGTTTGCGGATAGAAGTAACGGTACTGATAGCGCACCTGGACACGAGCCTGTTCCGCACTGGTAAATTCCCCAATGCCTGACCAGGCAAACATCGCGGCGCCCGCCACGGTGGTTTCGGCATCATCCAGCACTTTGACCGGGATCCCAAGAACGTTGGCTTTGATCTGATTCCATAGCGCGTTGCGGCTTCCTCCGCCAACCAGGAGCAGTTCGCTGGCCTGGAAATGACCGATTTTTTCCAGCGTCTGCAAATTCCGCTGCAACTGCTCTGTCAGGCCTTCCAGCGCGGCGCGATAAAAATGTCCGCGGGTGGTATTAAGCGTAACGCCTTGCCAGCCCGCATTCTGACAGGCCAACAGGTCGCATTGCATCTTGACGCCTTCTGCGCCAGCCGGGATGGCCTGGGCTTCATCAATCAGCGTCTGCCAGGGCGTTTCGGCTGTCCAAAGCAGCTTGCGCACCCATTCGAGTACGCCGGAAGCCAGCCACTGCATGCCGGGATTATACAGTCCGGCCTGGCTGTCCAGTTCACAAGTGGAACCCGCATAATGGCTGAGCAGAGAGGTGTTCACCTGCGCGCTGCGTACCATCAGAATTTCCCAAGTGCCGGAGGAGAGCACCGGTTCGTCCTGCTGGGCGCCCGCGCCAAACAGCGCAAACTGCGTGTCGTGTCCGGCAGAGATAACCGGAATACCCGCTGTAAGCCCAAGCTGGCTGGCGGCCTCTGGCTGGAGTGTGCCAATCTGTTCGCCCGCTTCAACCAGGCGCGGAAACAGGCGGCGCGGTATGCCGGTTGCCTGCAAAATGTCATGACTAAAATCGCGCTGCTGGATATCCAGCATCTGACTGGTGCCCGCCATGGTGATGTCGGTTGTGAACTCGCCGGTTAAACGGTGGTTGATAAGCGACGAGATAAACAGCCAGGCGTGCGCCTGTTCGAGTAGCTGCGGGTGGTTTTCTTTCAGCCATACCAGTTTGTACAGCGTGTTGAAGCTAAACGCGCCGACGCCGGAAATTTCCTGCAGCTGCTGCGGCGTCATGTAGCGGTGGATATTTTCCATTACCGCTGCGGTGCGTGGGCATTTCCAGCTGATTACCGGATACAGTTGTTTGCCGTTTTTATCAACCAGCGCGCCGTCCACGCCGAAGGTGGTGACGGCGATCCCGCGGACATGGCAGTTGGCCAGTTGTGGGGAGAGCCGCTGACAGCAGTCGGCAAAGCGTTGCAAAATGGCCTCCAGCGACCACTGATGCCAGGCACTGTTCTCCGCGGCAATATCACTGGCGTTGGGCGTTGAGGCGCGGGCGATAATTTTTCCCTGACGGTCAACGGCAATGGCCCGCACATTGGTCGCGCCACAGTCGAGTACCAGGATAACGTCTTGTTTCATAATTGCTCCTGGGATATTACCTATTGCCGGATGGCGGCTTCGCCTTATCCGGCCTACAGGCTGCTCACCCGTAGGCCTGATAAGACGCGTCAGCGTCGCCATCAGGCAATCACAGATGCTTAACGCTTATACAGCGGGCCGTAGTTCTGGCAGGCGCGATAATCCTGACCTTCGCTATCCATACCGTGGGCTGCCCAGGCTGAAGGACGATAGATTTTCTCGTCTTCCACGTTGTGCATACAAACCGGAATACGCAGCATGGCGGCGAGCGTAATGAAGTCCGCGCCCACGTGACCAATCGTCAGCACGCCGTGGTTAGCGCCCCAGTTAGCCATCACGGAATAGACATCGCTGAACGGCCCTTTGCCGGTTAAGCGTGGGGCAAACCAGGTGGTCGGCCAGGTGGAATTGGTGCGCGCATCAAGCTGGTCATGCATATCTTTCGGTAATTCCACGCTCCAGCCTTCCGCGATTTGCAGCACCGGTCCCAGCCCTTTGATGATATTGATACGGGACATGGTGAACGGTACGCCGCCCTCGGTCAGGAAACGAGAGGAGTAACCGCCCCCGCGGAAATATTCGTGAATCGCCGGACACCATTCGGTTGCCGCCAGGCAATCATCCGCCTCTTTCTGCGAGATTTCCCAGTGCGGCTTCATGGTCGGTTTACCTGCGCCGTCGCGCTGTTTGCAGGATCCATCCAGCGCTGCCGAGCCGGAGTTAATCAGGTGAATAATGCCGTGCTCAGCAAGGCCGGTCAGCGGCTTACCCGTGACGCGCTCCACCGCCTCCGGTGACCAGTAGGTGCGCACATCGGCAAAGACCTGCGCTGTGCCGGTGAGCTGGTGACCAAACAGCATTGCCACGCCGTTCAGACTGTCGTTTTCGGTCGCGACAACGAACGGTTCACGCACGCCATTCCAGTCAAAAGAGCTGTTCAGTAACGCTTCGGCGGTATCGCCATTCGGGTATTGATCGGTCCAGTGACGCTGGCCCTGGAAGCCTGCGGCGATCGCGTTGTAGCCCAGGGATTCTTCGACCAGACCTTTGTCTGCCAGCTTTTTGTTACCCTGCATCATGTCGCGAATGCACATAGCCATCAGCAGGCTTTCCTTCAGCACGGCGCGGCTCTGCTCTGCGTTGCGCTTATATTGCTGCGCGTTCTGATCTTCGCCGTAGCGGAAGTTTTTGTCTGCCCACGCCAGCGCCATTTCCAGTTCGGTTTCGTCATAGATCTTCTGGTCAATGCGACGACGCAGCTCGGTCATATCCACCGCCTGGACCTTCATGCCCAGCCAGGATTCAAAGAAGTTATGGTCGACGATAGAACCGGCGATACCCATCGATACGCCACCGACGGACAGATAGCTTTTACCTTTCATACTGGCAACCGCCAGGCCTGCGCGGGCAAAGCGCAGCAGTTTTTCTTCAACATCGGCAGGAATCGATGTGTCGTCGGCATCCTGGACGTCATGACCATAAATAGAGAAAGCAGGAAGCCCTTTTTGGCTGTGAGCGGCCAGCGCGGCGGCCAGATAAACTGCGCCCGGACGTTCTGTACCGTTGAAGCCCCAGATAGCTTTCGGGCGCATCGGATCCATGTCGATGGTTTCGCTGCCGTAGCACCAGCATGGGGTAACGGTAATTGTCACGCCTACGTTCTGGCTGCTGAACTTTTCTTCACAGGCGGCGGATTCCGCCATACCGGCGATACAGGTATCGGCAATCACACATTCAATTTGCGCGCCGCAGGCATGACGGAGTTTTTCCGTGATAAGCGCGGCGGTGGCTTTCGCCATATTCATGGTCTGCTCTTCGAGCGACTCACGTACACCCATACGACGTCCGTCAATAACCGGGCGAATACCAATTTTTGGTAAGCTGATTTTTTTCATCACAGATTCCTCACGTTATTCGGATAACTATTCAGTTGGCTGCCGTTTGCGAACGGAAGCGGGCAAAAATAAAGATGATGGCGAAGCAAACTGCCGGGACCAGTTCAGCCGTTGGGATATTACCTGCGGCGTCGCTGACAAAGCCCATCACCGGGGTCACAATGCCGCCGCCAATAATGGTCATGACGATAAAAGACGAGCCATATTTGGTGTCTTGTCCCAGGTTTTTGATCCCCAGAGAGAAAATGGTTGGATACTGAATCGACATAAACGCGCTGCACAACGTCAGGGCCAGCAGACCGATGTGACCACCGGTGAAAGCGGAAATCAGGCACAGGACCATGGCGAGCAGGGCGTAGGCGGCCAGCACTTTATGCGGTGCGAAACGGCTGATGAGCCAGGTGCCGGAGAAACGACCGATGAAGAAGCACACCATCGTGCCGGTCAGGTAGTTGGCGGCGAAACCAGGGGTCATACCCGGGATCTCTTCGATAGCGTAACGAATCAGGTAGCTCCAGCAGGCAGTTTGCGCGCCGACGTAGCAGAACTGCGCCAGTACCGCCCAACGCCAGTGGCGAATGCGCACCAGGCGGGAAAGGGACGCGGAGAATGAACTCTGGGTACTGTCACTGTGATCGTCACTTTGCAGGGCCGGAAACTTTGTAAACATAATCAGCAGGGCGACCAGCAAAACGATCGCGACGATGATCATATAAGGGGTTTGTACCGAGAGCACCAGGCTGTGCTTGTAGGCGCTCAACTGTTCCGGAGCCATTTTATCGAGTACGTCTTGAGATTGATGTGGCACATTAGACAAAATAAGACTTTGCCCAAACACAACCGCAATAATGGCGCCAAAAGAGTTAAAAGTTTGCGCCAGGTTAAGTCTGAAATGACCACCGCTTTCTGGACCTAATACGGTCACAAACGGGTTGGCGGCAGTTTCCAGACAACCTAAGCCAGCAGCAATAATAAACAGACCAATTAAAAATAAGGTGTAGTTCATTATCTCGGCGGCAGGCCAAAATAATGCAGCGCCGACAGCGTATAAAAATAAACCGGTAATAATCCCTGCTTTATAACTCAGCTTTTTCATCAAGATCCCGGCCGGAATCGGGATGACAAAATAACCGAAATAAAACGCTGACTGAATCAAACCAGCCTGAAAGTTAGTTAGTGTAAAAGCTTGCTGAAATTGGGGTAATAAAATGTCATTGAGATTATTAGCAACAGCCCAAAGAAAAAAAAGCGAACAGAGTAATGCGAAGGGAATGACATAATTTTTTGTCTGCCCCTTGTCTACGGCATGAAAACTCTGCGTTTGTATTGATGTGTTTCCCATAGCATCCTCATCAGTTCAGAAGCGTGTTCAACAGCTTAAGAGTACGACTGGTGTTTTTTTCCAGCCCGCTAATCCGGTGAGTTCCGGTAATCTGCCAGAAAAATTTGGCCTACATGAATGAACTCATGAATTCATTTTCAAATAAACGACGGCCATTAATATGACGTTGGTCACACTTATACTCTGGGGGATAGGTTTATGTGATTATCATCACTTTAATTTCTGTAAACCAATGACCGTTTGAGTAAAATAAATTTAAAAACCACAAAGAGAATGCCCGAATTAATTCGTTAAGAAGAAAACGGGCAACTGTAACAACTTATTCGCAAATGACCGTTTTACAATGCTTCCATTAAGAACGGACATTTTTAAAATGTGATATTAAGCCTGCGTGTTTTTATTCTGTATTATTAGTTGATGACGGTCACAAAATCCGGCGCTAAAAATTCCCTTCTCTTTATTCGGCATGATGATAGTTAGCAAATACCCGCTTAATTCAACAGAGCATCGAGGTATCAGCAATGTTCTGTTGTCGCATTTTGACTCACTGAGAGAGGTAAGTAATGGAACGAAATACGCTGGCACGGCAGATTATCAATACCTGCCTGGAAATGACCCGTCTGGGGTTGAATCAGGGGACTGCGGGCAATGTAAGCGTGCGTTACCAGGACGGGATGTTAATTACCCCGACGGGGATTCCCTATGACAAACTCACCGAAGCCCACATTGTGTACATCAATGCACAGGGGCAGCACGAAGAAGGGAAGCTGCCTTCCAGCGAATGGCGATTCCATATGGCCGCTTATCAAACGCGCCCCGATGCTCAGGCGGTGGTGCATAACCATGCCGTACACTGTACCGCCGTTTCTATTCTCAACCGTCCAATCCCGGCAATCCATTACATGATTGCGGCGGCGGGCGGTAACTCAATTCCCTGTGCGCCCTATGCGACGTTCGGCACGCGCGAGTTGTCAGAACACGTTGCGGTCGCGCTGAAAAACCGTAAAGCGACGCTGCTGCAACATCATGGCCTGATCGCCTGTGAAGAAAATCTGGAAAAAGCCCTGTGGTTAGCGCATGAAGTGGAAGTGCTGGCACAGCTTTATCTCAGCACGCTGGCTATTATCGATCCGGTTCCGGTGCTGGACGATGAGGCTATCGCCATAGTGCTGGAAAAATTCAAAACATATGGATTGCGTATTGAAGAATAGGAGATAAAACGATGGCGAACAGAATGATTCTGAACGAAACGGCATGGTTTGGCCGGGGAGCGGTTGGGGCATTAACCGATGAAGTCATCCGTCGTGGTTACCGCAAGGCGCTGATAGTGACCGACGAAAACCTGGTCCAGTGCGGCGTTGTCGGGAAAGTGACATCCCACATGGATGCCGCAGGTCTGGCGTGGGAGATCTACTCCGGCGTTATTCCTAACCCAACCATTGCGGTGGTGCAGGAAGGGTTGGGCGTTTTCCAGCAAAGTGGCGCAGATTATCTGATAGCCATTGGCGGCGGCTCCCCGCAGGATACCTGTAAAGCAATTGGTATTATTCACAACAACCCTGAATTTGCGGATGTGCGCAGCCTCGAAGGGTTATCCCCGACGCGTGTAGCGAGCGTACCGGTGATGGCGATCCCGACCACGGCAGGTACGGCAGCGGAAGTGACCATTAACTACGTGATCACGGATGAAGAAAACCGGCGTAAGTTTGTTTGTGTCGATCCACATGATATTCCGCAGGTGGCGTTTATTGATGCCGATATGATGGACGGCATGCCTGCGGCGTTAAAAGCGGCGACCGGCGTGGATGCGCTGACCCATGCTATTGAAGGCTATATCACCCGTGCGGCATGGGCGCTTACCGATGCGCTGCACATTAAAGCGATTGAAATTATTGCCGGAGCATTACGCGGGTCGGTCGCGGGCGACAGCGAGGCGGGCGAGGCGATGGCGCTGGGCCAGTACGTGGCCGGGATGGGTTTTTCCAACGTAGGCCTGGGATTAGTGCATGGCATGGCGCACCCGCTGGGCGCGTTTTATAACACGCCGCACGGCGTCGCGAATGCCATTTTGCTGCCGCACGTGATGCACTATAACGCCGAATTCACCGGGGAGAAATTCCGCGATATCGCCCGGGCGATGGGCGTTAAGGTGGAAGGCCTGACGCTGGCAGAAGCGCGGAAAGCGGCGGTGGACGCGGTGTTTGCCCTTAACCGCGATGTTGGGATCCCGCTGCACCTGCGTGATGTTGGCGTACGCAAAGAGGATATTCCTGCGCTGGCGCAGGCGGCATTTGATGATGTCTGTACCGGTGGAAATCCGCGTGAAGCGAGCCTTGGGGATATCGTCGAGCTGTACCATACCGCCTGGTAATTGCTTTATCCGGTCTACAGGGTTGCACTAAATGTAGGCCGGATAAGCGCAGCGCCATCCGGCAACAGAGCTATCGCCAAAGAACTACCGCGCCAGCCGTAGCTGCTGTAAATTCCCGTCGATATGTAAGTCCGTTTGCAGCCGCGCGATATCGCGGCACAGGAACGCCATCTCCCGATGTTCTTCGAGTTTCTTGCGCCACTTCTCCGGGACCTTATCCAAATGTTCATACAGCGCTTCCAGCGTGGGGAACTGCGTCAGCAATTGCGTGGCGCTTTTCGGGCCAATACCTGCCACGCCCGGGACCTTTGAACTGCCGATCCCGGCCAGCCCCCAGTAATCAGGCAGTTGTTGGGGCTGTACGCCAAATTCTTTTTCAATGAACGGCGCATCCAGCCAGCGTTTCTGAAAATAATCGCGAATACGCAGCGTAGGGGAAAGCAACTGACAGTAGCCTTTATCGGTGGAGACGATGGTGGCCTGGTGCCCTGCCTGGCAAACTTTAACCGCCAGCGTAGCGGCTAAATCGTCGGCTTCATTCCCGCTGGAAACCCAACAGCAGACGCCTCGCTGTTCAAAAGCGGCGCGCAGGGCGGGCATTTCCTGATGCAGTTCGTCGGGCATCGGTGGGCGACCGGCTTTGTAATCGGGCAATCGCTGGTGACGCCAGCCGCTGTTGCGCGCTTCATCATCAAATACCGCCACGGCGTGCGTAGGCTGACTGTGTACAATTAACTGATCGAGCGCGTGCTGGCATGTTTCCACGCAGGGAGAGCCCTGAACGGCATGAATTCGGCGGATAAGATTCAGTGCATCGACAATAAGCAGGTGGACGGCCACGGTGTTCTCCCTAACAAATCAGCCTGTAGGGTAACATTCAGGGCGAGTGGAGGCGAGTTTGGTGAAACGCTATCCGTAGGCCTGATAAGCGAAGCGCCATCAGGCAATAAATGCCGGATGGCGGCGAACGCCTTATCCGGCCTACGGATTCTGAAACGCGATGGGACTTAATCGCAGGTAACAATCTTCATCGCCAGACCGCCGCGAGACGTTTCGCGGTATTTGGCGTTCATGTCTTTGCCCGTTTCGTACATGGTCTCGATGACTTTATCGAGGCACACGCGCGGTTCGCTGGTACGGCGCAGCGCCATACGCGCGGCGTTTACCGCTTTAACCGAGGCAATGGCGTTACGCTCAATGCACGGTACCTGAACCTGACCGGCAACCGGATCGCAGGTCAGACCCAGATTGTGTTCCATACCGATTTCCGCCGCGATGCACACCTGCGTTGGGCTACCGCCCAGCAGTTCAGCCAGACCGGCCGCTGCCATCGAGCAGGCCACGCCGACTTCGCCCTGACAGCCGACTTCGGCGCCAGAGATAGAGGCATTCATCTTGTACAGTGAACCAATGGCGCTCGCGACCAGCATGTAGCGTGCCAGTGAGTTAGCGTTCACTTCGCGGATAAACTTGTCGTAGTACGCCAGCACCGCAGGAACAATGCCGCACGCGCCGTTGGTTGGTGCGGTAACCACGCGTCCACCGGCAGCGTTTTCTTCGTTCACGGCCAGCGCGAACATGTTGATCCAGTCAACGACCGCCATCGGGTCGGTTGTGGTTTTGTCACTGCTGACCAGCATACGACGTAGCGCCGCCGCACGACGCGGAACGCGCAGTTTTCCCGGCAGTACGCCTTCGGTGGTGATGCCGCGCTCAATCCCGCTACGCATCACTTCCCAGACGTTGGCAAAGTGCTGTTCCAGCTCTTCTTTGCTGTGCAGCGCCAGTTCGTTTTGCATCATCAGGCCGGAGAGCGACAGGCCGGTTTCCTGGCAATGTCGTTGCAGATCGGCCGCAGATTTATACGGATACGGCACGTTTACCGGAGCGCTGTTCGGTAAACCAAAATGTTCTTCATCAACGATGAATCCACCGCCAATGGAATAATACGTCTGGCTGTAAATGGCTTTTTCGCCCGCCAGTGCGGTAATGCGCATCCCGTTTTCGTGCAGGGACAGATTGTCCGTATGGAAATTCATGCACTTGTCGACCGGGAATTCGACCTCATGTTGGCCGTTCGCCAGCAGCAAACGTCCGTGAGTGTTCACATCCTGGATAAAGGCCGGAATGGCATCAATGTCTACGGTATCCGGCAGATTACCCGCCAGGCCCATAATAATCGCGATGTCGGTATGGTGACCTTTCCCGGTCAGGGACAAAGAACCATAAACATCAACCACTACGCGGGTTACGTCAGTGAGAATTCCGCGTGCAATCAGGTCATCCGTGAATTGTTTGCCTGCTTTCATCGGGCCAACAGTATGGGAACTGGAAGGGCCAATGCCGATTTTGAAAATATCGAATACGCTAATCATGAGGCGTCCATTGTGTATCGAGGTGCGCCGCCCCGGGGAGCGGCGCAGGGGAATTAACTGAACAGAGAGTAGGAAATTGCGGAGATAGCGATCAGACCCATAATCACAACGAAGACGTTGCTGATATGGCCGCTGTATTTACGCATTGCCGGTACTTTCTGAATGGCATACATCGGCATCAGGAACAGAATCATCGCGATGATCGGGCCGCCCAGGGTCTCAATCATACCGAGAATGCTTGGGTTCAGCGTCGCCACAATCCAGGTGGTTACCAGCATGAACAGCGCAGTGATTTTGTTCAGTTTGTTGATTTCGATGGTTTTGCCTTTGCCGCGCAGAGACTTAATCACCATACCGTTGAAACCTTCACGTGCGCCCAGGTAGTGGCCGAGGAAGGATTTGGTGATAGCGATCATCGCGATGATTGGCGCCATCCAGGCGATAATCGGCGCGTTGAAGTGGTTTGCCAGGTAAGACAGGATAGAGATGTTCTGCTCTTTCGCTGCCGCCAGATCCGCCGGGGTCAGGCTCAGTACACAGCTGAAAACGAAGAACATAACGGTCAGTACCATCATGATGTGAGCGAATGCCAGGATTTTGGAGCATTTCTTCTCAGCGTCATCACCGTACTCTTCACGCTTCGCCACGGCGAAGGAGGAGATGATCGGAGAGTGGTTGAAGGAGAACACCATTACCGGAATCGCCAGCCACAGAGTCATCCACAGACCGTTGCCGGTAGAAGCCGCAGAGTCAAAAGAGAGCGTTTCCAGCGCCGCGCCGCTCCACTGAGGGATCAGGTACAGAGCCAGCAGCATCAGGGCAGCAACAAACGGGAATACCAGGATGCTCATCGCCTTCACGATCATCTGCTCACCGAAGCGCACGATGGTCATCATACCGACAATCAGGATCAGAGACAGGATGGCGCGCGGCGGCGGAGTAATCGCCAGCTGGTGGGTCAGGAAGCTTTCAACGGTATTGGTGATTGCCACGCTGTAAACCAGCAGAATGGGGTAGATTGCGAAGAAGTAGAGCAGGGTAATCAGTTTACCCGCGCCGACGCCAAAGTGTTCTTCCACCACTTCGGTAATGTCTTCACCCGGATTTTTACCGGACAGCACGAAGCGGGTCAGACCACGGTGTGCAAAGAACGTCATTGGGAAGGCAAGGATTGCCATGATGATCAGTGGGATCATGCCGCCTACGCCTGCGTTAATCGGCAGGAACAATACACCCGCGCCAATCGCCGTGCCGTAAAGGCCCAGCATCCACATGGTATCTGTCTTGCGCCATGCGCTGCGGGTCTGGCCCGTAACGATAGTGCTGGTTTGAGTGTTTTCCATCTATTTCTCCTGGAGGAAGCTTAAAAAGTCGGGTTTGGGGTCAATCCAATGAGAAAGAACCCGACTGTAAATCGAAATTCGTTGAGCGATTTTTTATATAATTTTTCGCCGTAATAATTTGCGGGCGGAAAGATACATTTTAGTAATGAATGTATCAGTGATCGCGATCCCAAATGCAATAATCCACCTTTTATGTGGATAAATTTGGACCATTAATCTGTTAAAAAATAGTCAAAGCGAATTTACGGGCGCGAAGGCTAACATTAACGACATATATCATGAAAGCGAAGGCGCGAAGATTCGAGCGTTGCGCTGTAAACAGTGTTATTTTTAGATGATTTTGGCGACTAACAATAATTTCCTAAGATAAATCACGGTTGATATTACAAGGTAATCGTTTGCGTGGCGCATCATTTTTAATGAAATATCACTGGTATTTATATGATCGTCGGAGCTATGTGACTGGTATCACTAAAAAAAGCCGGGAGGCCAATGTGTCAACCCCGACTTTGATATGGACAAAACTGTCACCGCGCTAGCGTCTGCTAACGAGGGTTGAAGGTCAGGCGCAGATCTCGTAGCAAGGGATGTACGCGGAGCCTGGTAACTTCATACGATGTTGCGCAACAAAGCCTTGCAGGAGATCGTCCATGCGGCGCATCATTTCGCGGTCGCCGTGGATTTTGTACGGGCCAAACTGTTCGATGGCGCGAATACCAACCTCCTTCACGTTACCGGCCACAATACCGGAGAACGCCCGACGCAGATCGGCCGCCAGTACTTCAACGGGTTGATCCGGATACAGTTTCAGATTAGCCATGTTTTCATGGGACGGCTCGAACGGCATCTGCAAATCCGGTGCGATACGAATCGACCAGTTAAAGCTGTAGGCATCTCCGGTGTCGCGACGGTTCTCTTTTACCAGCGGCATCGCTTTTTTCATCAGGCGCGCAACTTCCGCCGCATCGTCAATGATAATGCGATAGTGCCTGCGCGCATTTTCCCCCAGCGTGTGCACGATAAATTCGTCCAGCACGCGGAAGTAATCGGCGCTCTCTTTTGGTCCGGTCAAAATCAGCGGTAGCACCTGATCTTTGTTTGCCGGATTCATCAGGATCCCCAGCAGATACAGCAGCTCTTCCGCAGTCCCCACGCCGCCCGGGAAGATGATAATACCGTGGGCGATGCGCACGAACGCTTCCAGACGTTTTTCAATGTCCGGCATGATGATCAGTTCGTTAACCAGCGGGTTAGGCGGCTCAGCGGCGATGATTGACGGTTCGGTCATACCAATAAAGCGGCTGTCTTTGTAACGCTGCTGGGCGTGACCGACCGCTGCGCCTTTCATTGGCGCTTCCATCGCTCCCGGACCGCAGCCGGTACAGATGTTCAGCTCGCGCAGGCCCAACTGGGTGCCGACGCGACGGGCATACAGGTATTCATTTTCGTTGATGGAGTGACCGCCCCAGCAGACGACCATGTTCGGCGCTTCACCGACGTGTAGCGCCCGGGCGTTTCGCAGGATCGAGAACACCAGGTTGGTAATATGTACTGAACTTTCGAGATCCAGATGCTGAAAACGCCCGGCGTTATGGATCTGGCCATTGACGAACAGAATGTCGCGCAGCACGGCGAACAGGTTGGCTTGCAGCGCACGAATAATGCGGCCATCAACAAACGCATCTTCAGGTGGGTTGATCAGTTCCAGCTTCACGCCCCGTTCGCGGCGCAGCACGTTAATGTCGAAATTTTCAAAGCGGGACAGCAGTTCTTTGCTGTTGTCGGTCAGACTGCCGGAGTTCAGAACGGCAAGCGAACAGTTACGAAACAGTTGATACAGGTCGCTGCTGGCGGTGCGTTTAAGCATATCGACTTCCAGCTGCGACAACATGTCCATTGAGCCAAGCGGGCTAATATGTGTAATCAAGTAAACTCCTTACGGGACGAGAGACATCATCCTCTACTGATTACAATAGCCCTGGCTTATGACCTTTCACAACCTTGCGCGCGGAATCCGACACGCAAAATTGAGAAAAAAGATTACTGACGCACTAAACGACCCGTTGCCGGGGTGAAATCGGTGTTGGTGCGCCAGGGGTTAATGTCCAGGCCGCCGCGACGCGTGTAGCGTGCGTAAACGCTCAGTTTCTCCGGCTGGCAGAAGCGCAGAATGTCATTGAAGATACGCTCCACACACTGCTCGTGAAATTCATTATGGTGGCGGAAGGAGACCAGATAACGCAGCAGCTTCTCCCTGTCGATTTTGCGTCCACGATACTGAATTTGTATGGAGCCCCAGTCTGGCTGGTGGGTGATCAAGCAGTTAGACTTCAGCAGATGGCTGACCAGCGTCTCTTCCACCGCTTTTTCACCGCTCACGGCGTTTTCCAGATACTCAGTGCTGAACTGGTAGTTATCAATGACGATATCCTGATTGTCGATACAGGTGCCGTTAAAGTGGGCTATCGGCTGGCCTTCCAGTTCGTCAAGACGGTACAGCGCCACGCTGACATCACCTTGCGCGCAGGCGCGCAAATCGTTTTCCAGCGTCTGGCGTACGGCATCCCAGGAATCAAAACGCGTCTGGTTAAAACTGTTCAGGTAAAGCTTAAAGCTTTTCGATTCAATCAGATTTACGCTGGTGTAATCCAGTTCCACATGACCGACCGCGACCTGCGGTAAACCGTTGGCATTCAGCCAGGACAGTTCATACAGGGTCCAGATATCGGCACCGTGAAAAGGCAGATTATCGGCCTTTAAATCCAGCGGGTCGCGGTTCAGGCTGCGCGGCACGCCCTGCAACAGACCTGCATCGTAATTATCCCGATAATCCGTTGATTTACCGAGGGTCAGGCCGTCAAGCGCCCGATGATTTTCATAAGAAGACATGTTTCACCGTCATAAACCAGATACACTATGCGACAAGTGTATCCTGGCTTTTGTGAAGAGAGAAATCAGTGGACGAATTGACAGCGCAGGCGTTGACAGCCTTTACGACGCGTTATTGCGACGCGTGGCACGACAAAAACAACAGCTGGCCGCTCAGCGAAGAGCTGTATGGCGTACCTTCACCGTGCATCATTTCTTCCACTAACGATGCGGTGTACTGGCAACCTCAGCCTTTTGTCGGCGAAAAAAACGTCAATGCGGTTGAACGCGCCTTTGATATCGTGATACAACCTGCCGTTCACGCTTTTTACACCACCCAGTTTGCCGGGGACATGCACGCGCAGTTTGCGGATGAAAAGCTAACGCTGCTGCAAACCTGGAGTGAAGACGACTTCAGGCGCGTTCAGGAAAACCTGATTGGACATCTGGTTACGCAAAAGCGCCTCAAGCTATCGCCTACGCTTTTTATTGCCACCCAGGACAATGAGCTTGACGTCATTTCGGTGTGCAATCTGTCCGGTGAAGTGTGCAAAGAAACGCTGGGAACCCGTCAACGAACGGTGCTGGCGCCCTCACTTGCGGAATTCCTTACTCAACTTAAGCCAGCTCTGTAATCCAGTTTGCCCTGAACCTTGTGAGAGATCTCTTACAAACCCTGTAGGACATTGCCAGGTAGTAAGTGAAGACCTAACGAACGGGAAAAATAATAATTACTTATTATTCATACTGTTAATGTTTTATTGTCAACTTTCATACGAAAATATTCTTAAGGGTTTGTCTGTAAGCGTCTTGTAAGACAAAGCGAAACAGGCGATTCTATATCTGTCGACAAGGAGTCGCACAACGAAGAGAACATCAGGATGATGGCTCTTCGCCAGGACACACCAGGACGGTGTTACAAGGACAGGCTTCAGGATGAAGCAAAGTGGAAAGCGCGGGATGCGTTAAAGGACACCTCCAGGATGGAGAATGAGAGCCGGTCAGGATGTTCGGCGGGTCAGGATGGCTAGGACACTTCAGGATGAAGTTTTCACATCGGGGTGATGTGAGCAGGATGCAAACGTTCAGGATGAACAAGGTCGCAAGACCACAGGAAAAGTTGTCACGGATGAGCAGGGAGCACTAAAAGTAGCTGGAATGCTGCGAAACGAACCGGGAGCACTGTTTTTACAGTGCTCCCTTTTTTTATTTCCCCTTCACTAATGCTATTCTTCGCGCCAGATTTTTCATCATTGAGGTTAATTTCATGACGACTCATGACCGTGTGCGCCAGCAGTTACATGCGCTTGAAGCGCTACTGCGGGAACATCATCACTGGCGGATGGACGAGCCAGCAGAGCATCTGTTTACCAGCACGCAGCCTTTTTGTATGGATACCATGGAGCCGGTTGAGTGGCTGCAATGGGTGTTGATTCCCCGCATGCATACGCTGCTTGATAACGCGCAGCCGCTTCCGCAGGCTTTTGCCGTCGCACCGTATTACGAAATGGCGTTGGCCGCCGATCACCCGCAACGCGATATTCTCCTGACGACATTGCAAGAGTTGGATGCGCTGTTTATAAGTGATAACGCCTGATGCTGGAGATCCTCTATCAGGACGAATGGCTGGTCGCCGTCAATAAACCTTCGGGCTGGTTGGTTCACCGCAGTTGGCTCGACCGCGATGAGAAAGTGGTCGTGATGCAAACGGTGCGCGACCAGATTGGTCAGCACGTGTTTACCGCACACCGACTCGACCGGCCGACCTCCGGCGTGCTGCTGATGGGGTTGTCCAGCGAAGCCGGGCGTTTGCTGGCGCAGCAGTTTGAACATCATCAGATTCAGAAACGCTATCATGCGATTGTGCGTGGCTGGCTGATGGATGATGCCGTGCTGGATTACCCGCTGGTCGAAGAGCTGGATAAGATTGCCGATAAGTTTGCCCGTGAAGATAAAGGTCCGCAGCCTGCGGTCACCCATTATCGTGGTCTGGCGACGGTAGAGATGCCGGTAGCGACCGGACGTTATCCGACCACCCGTTACGGACTGGTGGAACTGGATCCTAAAACCGGTCGCAAACACCAGCTCAGACGCCATCTGGCGCACTTACGTCATCCGATAATTGGCGACAGCAAGCATGGCGATTTGCGGCAAAACCGTAGCGCCGCAGAGCACTTTGGCTGTCAGCGATTGATGCTGCATGCCAGCCAGCTTGAGCTGATTCATCCTTTCACCGGTGAACCGCTGGTGATTCGCGCCGGGCTGGATGACGTCTGGATGCAGGCGCTATCACAGTTTGGCTGGCGCGGACTTCTCCCCGAGAATGAAAGGGTTGAGTTCAGCGGGCTGTCAGGTCAGGATGAGCTGATAGATTCTTAAGTCCCAGGAGATAAAGGTTATGGCGGAAATTGGAATTTTTGTCGGCACGATGTACGGAAACGCGCTGCTGGTTGCCGAAGAGGCCGAAGCTATTTTGACGGCACAGGGTCATAAAGCCACGGTATTTGAAGACCCGGAGCTTAGCGACTGGCAGGCATATCAGGAAAAATATGTGCTGGTGGTAACCTCAACGACCGGGCAGGGCGATCTGCCGGATAGCATCGTGCCGCTGTTTCAGGGGATCAAAGATAACCTCGGCTACCAGCCAAATCTGCATTATGGGGTTATTGCGCTGGGCGACAGTAGCTACGTTAATTTCTGCAATGGCGGCAAGCAGTTCGATGCGCTGTTGCAGGAGCAAAGCGCCCACCGCGTAGGGGAAATGCTGCTGATTGACGCCAGCGAGCATCCAGAGCCGGAAAGCGAATCTAATCCCTGGGTAGAAAACTGGGGAACCTTGCTTAAATAATCCCTCGCCCGCACGGGCATTTAACCCCTCATTTGAACCGTAGGCCGGGCCAGGCGAAGCCGCCGCCCGGCAATAAAACCCCAATTCCGTGAACTAACTTCCACTGCTTTAGGCTTATGCCATAAACAACCTCATTCACCTCCCGCAATGTTGTGTTTTTGCACGGTGAGGGTAAGAGGCACTCCTTCATATACTTTTCCCGTCAGTTACCGCAAAGGCAGCGAGTCAGAATAAAACGGCCCTGAGCTGTACCAAAACTGCCACACACTAACCTCTCATTCTGATCACCCTACAGGTGCTGTACAGAATGAACTGGTGAAAGCCAAGATTCAGGAGTGCAACAATGAGTTCATTAAGTCAGGCGGCGAGCAGCGCGGAAAAACGCACTAACGCTCGCTACTGGATAGTGGTGATGCTGTTTATCGTCACATCCTTCAACTACGGCGATCGCGCCACTTTATCCATTGCCGGCTCGGAGATGGCCAAAGACATTGGTCTGGATGCGGTAGGGATGGGGTATGTCTTCTCCGCTTTCTCATGGGCCTATGTTATCGGCCAGATCCCCGGCGGCTGGTTGCTCGACCGCTTCGGTTCAAAACGCGTTTATTTCTGGTCCATCTTTATCTGGTCCATGTTTACCCTACTGCAGGGCTTCGTTGATATCTTCAGCGGCTTCGGCATTATCGTTGCGCTGTTTACCTTGCGCTTCCTTGTTGGCCTGGCTGAAGCGCCTTCCTTCCCTGGCAACAGTCGCATCGTCGCGGCGTGGTTCCCGGCGCAGGAAAGGGGCACGGCGGTGGCTATCTTTAACTCGGCGCAGTACTTTGCCACCGTAATCTTCGCGCCAATTATGGGTTGGCTGACTCACGAAGTGGGCTGGTCACACGTGTTCTTCTTTATGGGCGGCCTCGGGATTGTTATCAGCTTGATCTGGCTGAAGGTGATTCATGAACCGAATCAACATCCGGGCGTCAACCAAAAAGAGCTGGAGTACATTGCCGAAGGCGGGGCGTTGATCAATATGGATCAGGCGGCAGCCAAAGCGAAAGTGCCGTTTAGCGTGAAGTGGGGGCAAATCAAACAGCTGCTGGGTTCACGGATGATGATCGGTATTTATATCGGCCAATACTGCATCAACGCGCTGACCTACTTCTTTATCACCTGGTTCCCAGTTTATCTGGTGCAGGCGCGCGGTATGTCGATTCTGAAAGCCGGTTTTGTCGCCTCGGTTCCGGCCATTTGCGGATTCGCAGGCGGCGTGCTCGGCGGTATTATTTCCGACTGGCTGATGCGCCGTACCGGTTCGCTGAATATCGCCCGTAAAACGCCAATCGTACTGGGCATGCTGTTGTCGATGGTGATGGTGTTCTGTAACTACGTCAACGTGGAGTGGATGATCATCGGCTTTATGGCGCTGGCCTTCTTCGGCAAAGGTATCGGTGCGCTGGGCTGGGCGGTAATGGCGGATACCGCGCCGAAAGAGATCAGCGGTCTGAGCGGCGGCCTGTTCAATATGTTTGGCAATATCTCCGGCATCGTGACGCCGATTGCTATCGGCTACATCGTCGGTACCACCGGCTCGTTCAACGGCGCGCTGATTTACGTGGGCGTACATGCGCTGGTGGCGGTAGTGAGTTATCTGGTGCTGGTGGGCGATATTAAACGTATCGAACTGAAAACCGTCGCAGGACAACCATCATGACCACACAATCGAGTCCCGTTATTACCGACATGAAGGTCATCCCGGTGGCCGGTCATGACAGCATGCTGCTCAATATTGGCGGTGCGCATAACGCATATTTTACCCGCAATATCGTCGTGCTTACCGACAACGCCGGGAATACCGGCGTCGGCGAAGCGCCGGGCGGTGAAGTGATTTATCAGACGCTGGTCGATGCTATCCCGATGGTCTTAGGTCAGGAAGTCGCCCGCCTGAACAAAGTTGTGCAGCAGGTGCATAAAGGCAACCAGGCCGCAGACTTTGATACTTTTGGCAAAGGCGCCTGGACCTTTGAGCTGCGGGTCAATGCGGTAGCGGCGCTGGAAGCCGCGCTGCTCGATCTACTCGGCAAGGCGCTCAACGTGCCGGTCTGTGAACTGTTAGGACCCGGCAAACAGCGCGATGCGGTCACCGTGCTGGGCTATCTGTTCTACGTGGGCGACCGCACGAAGACCGATCTGCCGTATCTGGAAAGCACGCCGGGCAACCATGAGTGGTATCGCCTGCGTCACCAGCAAGCGCTGAACAGCGACGCGGTGGTGCGTCTGGCGGAAGCCTCGCAGGATCGCTACGGCTTTAAAGATTTCAAACTCAAGGGCGGCGTGCTGCCCGGCGAGCAGGAAATCGACACCGTACGCGCGCTGAAAAAACGCTTCCCGGATGCGCGCATTACGGTTGATCCGAATGGTGCCTGGCTGCTGGATGAAGCCATCGCGCTGTGTAAAGGGCTGAACGATGTTCTGACTTACGCCGAAGATCCGTGCGGCGCTGAGCAGGGTTTTTCTGGCCGCGAAGTGATGGCGGAGTTCCGCCGTGCAACCGGTCTGCCGGTCGCAACGAACATGATCGCCACCAACTGGCGTGAGATGGGCCATGCGGTAATGCTGAACGCTGTGGATATTCCGCTGGCCGATCCGCACTTCTGGACCCTTTCCGGCGCGGTGCGCGTGGCACAGTTATGCGATGACTGGGGACTGACCTGGGGCTGCCATTCCAACAATCATTTTGATATTTCGCTGGCGATGTTTACCCACGTCGGTGCGGCAGCGCCGGGTAAACCGACGGCTATCGACACCCACTGGATCTGGCAGGAGGGCGATTGCCGCCTGACCAAAAATCCGCTGGAGATTAAAAACGGAAAGATTGCGGTACCCGACGCGCCCGGCCTGGGCGTGGAGCTGGACTGGGAGCAGATACAGAAAGCGCATGAAGCCTATAAGGCGCTGCCCGGCGGCGCGCGTAATGACGCAGGCCCAATGCAGTACCTGATTCCCGGATGGACTTTTGACCGTAAACGTCCCGTTTTCGGCCGCCACTAATTTTTGAATAAGGACTAAATTATGAGCGCACAATTTACTACTCCCGTTGTGACTTCCATGCAGGTCATTCCGGTGGCGGGTCACGACAGCATGCTGATGAACCTGAGCGGCGCGCACGCTCCGTTCTTCACGCGTAATATTGTGATTATTAAAGATAACTCCGGTCATACCGGCGTGGGTGAAATTCCCGGCGGCGAAAAAATTCGTCAGACCCTGGAAGATGCGATTCCGCTGGTGGTGGGGAAAACGTTGGGCGAATACAAAAACGTACTGAATGCGGTGCGTAATCGCTTTGCCGATCGTGACGCCGGTGGCCGCGGTTTGCAGACCTTCGATCTGCGTACCACTATTCATGTGGTTACCGGGATCGAAGCGGCGATGTTGGATCTGTTAGGTCAGCATCTGGGCGTAAACGTGGCTTCCCTGCTGGGCGATGGTCAGCAGCGTAGTGAAGTAGAAATGCTGGGGTATCTGTTCTTCGTTGGTAACCGTAAAGCAACGCCGTTGCCGTATCAAAGCCAGCCGGATGAAAAATGCGACTGGTATCGCCTGCGTCATGAAGAGGCGATGACCCCGGATGCGGTGGTGCGCCTGGCGGAGGCCGCGTATGAGAAATATGGTTTCAACGACTTCAAACTGAAAGGCGGCGTGCTGGCCGGGGAAGAAGAAGCGGAATCTATTGTGGCGCTGGCAAAACGTTTCCCGCAGGCGCGCGTGACGCTGGATCCGAACGGCGCGTGGTCGCTCAATGAAGCGATTAAGATCGGCAAATATCTGAAGGGTTCGCTGGCCTATGCGGAAGATCCGTGTGGGGCCGAGCAGGGCTTCTCCGGTCGTGAAGTGATGGCGGAGTTCCGCCGTGCCACCGGTCTGCCGACCGCCACCAACATGATTGCGACCGATTGGCGTCAGATGGGGCATACCCTGTCGCTGCAGTCCGTGGATATCCCGCTGGCGGATCCGCATTTCTGGACCATGCAGGGCTCGGTACGCGTGGCGCAGATGTGCCATGAGTTCGGCCTGACCTGGGGCTCGCACTCTAACAACCATTTTGATATTTCGCTGGCGATGTTCACTCACGTCGCGGCTGCGGCACCGGGCAAGATCACCGCCATCGATACCCACTGGATCTGGCAGGAAGGCAACCAGCGTCTGACCAAAGAGCCGTTTGAAATTAAAGGCGGCATGGTGCAAGTTCCGGCGAAACCGGGCCTTGGCGTGGAACTGGATATGGAGCAGGTGATGAAAGCGCATGAGCTGTATCAGCAGCATGGGCTGGGGGCGCGTGATGATGCGATGGGAATGCAGTATCTGATCCCGAACTGGACGTTTGATAATAAGCGTCCGTGCATGGTACGCTAAGCGAACTGGGACCGCTCCCATAAAAGGGGCGGTTTTTTTTCCTGATGTATGCTTAACACAGTCAACATGCGTAAGGATGCTTTATGAAAATAGTAATCGCACCGGATTCCTATAAGGAAAGTTTGAGTGCGCTTGAAGTCGCAACGGCTATTGAGCTGGGATTTCGTGAGATCTGGCCTGACGCGGATTACGTGAAGATCCCGGTCGCGGACGGCGGTGAGGGAACGGTCGAAGCGATGGTTGCCGCGACGCAAGGCCACCTTGTGCATGTTGATGTTACCGGCCCGTTGGGGAGTACTATTCGGGCATTTTATGGTTTGTCCGGTGATGAGCGTTCGGCGTTTATTGAAATGGCGGCCGCCAGCGGGCTGGAGCAGGTTCCTGCGAGGCTACGCGATCCGCTGAAAACCACCTCCTGGGGAACCGGAGAGCTAATCCGTCATGCGCTGGATGCGGGCGTTGAGCATATCATCATCGGGATTGGCGGTAGCGCCACCAATGATGGCGGTGCCGGGATGGTGCAGGCGCTGGGGGCAAAATTGCTGGATGCGCATAATCACGAAATTTCATATGGCGCGATGGGCCTCGAAGCTCTCACCCGGATAGATATCTCACAGTTAGACAAGCGTCTTGCCACCTGCCGTATCGAAGTGGCCTGCGACGTCACTAACCCATTGACCGGTAAAGAGGGGGCCTCTGCGGTCTTTGGTCCACAAAAAGGGGCAACGGCGGAGATGATTCCTCGTCTTGATCGGGCGCTCACGCACTATGCGCAACTGATCGCCCGCGATCTGGACGTCAACGTGCTGGAGCTGGCCGGCGGTGGCGCAGCAGGCGGTATGGGGGCGGCGCTGTATGCGTTTTGCGGCGCACAGCTACGCCGCGGTATTGAGACAGTGACGGATGCGTTACGCCTGGACGACTGTGTTGCAGATGCGGACCTGGTGGTGACGGGGGAAGGGCGCATCGACAGCCAGACTATTCACGGTAAGGTTCCGGTGGGGGTGGCGAAGGTCGCAAAGCGTTATAACAAACCGGTAATCGGTATCGCCGGGAGCCTGACGGCCGATGTCGGTGTGGTACACGATCATGGGCTGGATGCGGTTTTTAGCGTCATCTATACCATTTGCACGTTGGATGAGGCGCTGAAGAATGCGAGTGAGAACGTGCGAATGACGGCGCGAAACGTGGCCGCGACGCTGAAAGCAGGGCAACAGTTACGCTGAGTTGTAGGCCGGATAAGGCGTTTACGCCGCATTCGGCGATGTGCCCGATGCGCGACGCTTATCGGGCCTACGGTAAACAGCGAAACCTGTAGGCCGGATAAGGCGGACACGCCGCATTCGGCGATGCGCCCGATGCGCGACGCTTATCGGGCCTACGGTAAACAGCGAAACCTGTAGGCCGGATAAGGCGTTTACGCCGCATCCGGCGATGTGCCCGATGCGCGATGCTTATCGGGCCTACGGTAAACAGAGAAACCTGTAGGCCGGATAAGGCGTTTACGCCGCATTCGGCGATGTGCCCGATGCGCGACGCTTATCGGGCCTACGGTAAACAGCGAAGCCTGTAGGCCGGATAAGGCGGACACGCCGCATTCGGCGATGTGCCCGATGCGCGACGCTTATCGGGCCTACGGTAAACAGAGAAACCTGTAGGCCGGATAAGGCGGACACGCCGCATTCGGCGATGTGCCCGATGCGCGACGCTTATCGGGCCTACGGTAAACAGCGAAACCTGTAGGCCGGATAAGGCGTTTACGCCGCATTCGGCGATGCGCCCGATGCGCGACGCTTATCGGGCCTACGGTAAACAGAGAAACCTGTAGGCCGGATAAGGCGTTTACGCCGCATCCGGCGATGTGCCCGATGCGCGATGCTTATCGGGCCTACGGTAAACAGCGAAACCTGTAGGCCGGATAAGGCGTTTACGCCGCCATCCGGCGAAGATTACCCCAGCATGCGTTTCGCTTCGCGCGCGACGTTATCCATTTCATCCAGAAGTTCCAGAAATTCAGGCTCCAGCTCTTCTTCTTTGGTCCCGCTACGTAACTGCTGCTCAATGAGCTGGCACAGGTTTTTCATGCGGGGAACGCCGCTATAGCCGCAGCTGCCGTGCAGCTTATGAATCATATCCACCAACCCTTCAGGGTTTTCGCCTACCAGCTGTTCCTCAATTTTGTTACGCACCTCGGGCAGAAAATCGAGCAGCATTTGCAGCATATCTCGCGCCAGATCGTTTTTACCTGCGGCTTGTCTTAATGCCAACTGCCAGTCGAGCGTGGTATTCGGGTTGACGACCGGCTCAACAGGTTCCACCGCGAGCGCCCGCAGCGATGTGCTTGCGCCGGGCTTGTAGCGTAACAGGAGATTATGCAGCTTATCTTCTTCGATAGGCTTCGCCAGGTAATCGTTCATCCCGGCGCTGAGCAGCTTCTCTTTTTGCCCGGCCATGGCATGCGCAGTAACCGCAATAACCGGCGTCTGTTGCTGATGAGGAAGCTGGTGGATAAGCTCGCAGGCGCGAATGCCGTCCATATCTGGCATCTGAATATCCATCAGGATCAGATCAAACTGCATCTGCCTGGCGCGATCCACCGCCTGATGTCCGCTGTCGCAGAGCACGACGTGCTGTACCTTATCCTCCAGCAGCGCGCCAATCAGCTTGAGATTCGCCGGGTTGTCGTCCACCGCCATCACGGTCATGGCGATTTTGCTCTCGTCCGGCAACGGCTGATCCGCGCTGTGGTTCAACTGGCAATACTCTGTCAGCGCAGGTAGCAAGCGGGTTGAGGTGAGAGGCTTCAACAGGCACGCCGCCGCGCCGCCCTGTTTCAATTTCTCGGCGTTAATCTGCGCGTGGCAAGGCAGGGCTAATAGCAGGAAGTCGGTCATCGCCGCTGCGCTTGCCAGCCGCTCATGCTGCATGGTGAGCGGTTCGCGGAAAGTGACCGGTATGCCCAGCAGCAGAATATCGTAGTGATCCTTCGGCAGCCCGGAGAATGAAGGGCTATAAATCACCTCCAGCGGCGTTTCACTTAATATATCCAATGTGCATTGCGCGGCGGTGGCGTTAGGTTCGACGTAGGCCAGACGTTTCCCGGCCAGACAGCGCGAAGTTGAACGATCAACAAGAACGTTAGGATTGAGATCGAGGCTGATATGGAACCAGAACGTGGATCCCCGGTTCGGCTGGCTGTGGAAGGAGATATCCCCGCCCATTTCGTTGACCAGTTTTTGCGTAATGACCAGCCCAAGGCCGGTACCGCCGTGGCGCCGGGAAATACTGGCGTCCGCCTGGCGGAAGGCCTGGAACAGGCGTGACTGATCGCGCTCTGGGATACCGATGCCGGTATCGCGGATTTGCACTTCAATTTGCACTTTCGTGTTACTGAGGGCGCGTTTCTCGACCAGAATGTCGATATTACCGCCCTCGGTAAATTTGATGGCATTGCCCACCAGATTGGTGATTACCTGCTGTAAGCGCAGCGGGTCGCCGATAACGTTGTCTGGCACATCATTCTTAATGTTCAGCGTCAGCTCAAGCCCTTTATCATGGGATGAATGGGCCAACAGCGTGACGACGTCATCCAGCGTGCTGCGTAGCGGGAACGGGATGCTTTCGAGGATCAGCTTGCCCGCTTCCAGTTTGGAGAAGTCCAGCACATCATTGATGATGGCCAGCAGATTGTTGGCCGAGCGCTCAATGGTATTCAGGTGATCGCGCTGCGTGGTGTTGAGCTCGGTCTTCAGCGTCAGGCGCGTAAAGCCAATCACGCCATTCAGCGGCGTGCGTAGCTCGTGCGACATGTTAGCCAGAAACTCCGACTTAATACGCGCCGCTTCCTGGGCGCGTTTCTTCGCCAGATCCAGCTCGACGTTCTGGATTTCCATCTGCTCCAGGGTTTCGCGCAGGTCGGAGGTGGCCTGATCGATGTTGTGCTGCATCTCTTCATGGTAGGCCGCAAGAGACATCGCCATCGAGTTGATGCCGTTCTTGAGCATATCCAGCTCGCCCAGCATGAAACCTTCCACGCGGCTGTCGAGCTGCCCTCTACGTATTCGGTCAACGGTATTCACCATATTGCGAATCGGACCGGTCACGTCGCGCATCAGACGCCAGCCGAAAATTAACGCAATCCCGATACAAAACAGCATCATTACGCTGGAGATAAAGATCTCTTTATACTGCTGCAAGCGTACTGACTTGAGGTCCAGCTCAAGCGCCACATATCCCAGCATATTTTGCGTATTTTTGGCATCGCTGACGGCAGATTCATCCGGTGAATAGCTCTCCGATATAATGGGCGTTCGCAGGATCATGATATCCCCGAGCCGGGTGACGCTCAGCTTACGGGGAAACGGTGAACCGGTCGCCAGCTGCATTTCAGACGGATCGAGATGAAAATTGGAGGTGACGAACAGCCGGTTATTTTCGTCATAGACAGAAATTGCCCGCACGATATCGGAATGGCGGCGATGCAGCACGCTGATGAGCTGGCCGATGGATTCCCTGTTTTGCAGGTTCATGCCATATTCGCTGGAGACCGCCAGCGGCTCTATGATGCTGGCGCCGGCATCTTCCAGTTGACGCTGCAAGTCGTTGTAGCGATGCACAACAAAAAAGATACTGAGCAACAAACCAATCAGGACGGTCGGGGCCAGGATCAGAATCATCATGCGTGCGCGCAGGCTGTAGTTGGTCATGGAGTTCCGTTATGGGACAATTAGGGTCACACTGTTAAATAGAGAAATATCTCGTCGATGGCGCAATTCTACTCTGCAAAACGACGCGTGACGACGCGTCAGATCATAACCGTTACCGTCAATGACCTCGATCCTTTCGGTCAGGGCGTCGCTCGCCATAACGGAAAGGCGTTGTTTATACCGGAATTGCTACCCCAGGAAAGCGCAGAGGTGGTGATTACCGAAGATAAAAAACAGTTCGCCCGCGCGCAAGTAAAACGACGTTTAAACGACAGTCCGCAGCGTGAAGTGCCACGTTGCCCGCATTTTGGCGTGTGCGGCGGCTGCCAGCAGCAGCATGCCAGCATCTCGTTGCAGCAGCGTAGCAAAAGCGCGGCGTTGTCACGTTTAATGAAATATGAAGTGTCGGATGTTATCGCGGATACCCCGTGGGGCTATCGTCGTCGCGCCCGGTTGAGCCTGAACTATCGGCCAAAAGAACAAAAATTGCAGATGGGGTTTCGCAAATCTGGCTCAAGCGACATTATTGATGTCAAACAATGCCCTGTTTTGGTGCCCCGGCTTGAAGCGCTATTGCCCCATATCAGGGCGTGTCTGGAGAGTTTGCAAGGGTTGCGCCATCTTGGCCATGTCGAGCTGGTACAGGCGGGGAGCGGAACCCTGATGATTTTGCGCCACACCGCGCCCTTAAGTGTTCAGGATAAAGAAAAACTGGAATGCTTTTCGCATTCTCAGGGGCTGTCTTTGTTTCTGGCCCCGCAAAGCGAGATACTGGAATCAATATCAGAAGAATCGCCCTGGTATGACTCAAATGGGCTACGGTTAAGCTTCAGCCCGCGTGATTTTATCCAGGTCAACGAAGGGGTAAACCAGCAAATGGTCGCCCGCGCGCTGGAATGGCTTGATGTGCAGCCTGGAGATCGCGTACTCGATCTGTTCTGCGGTATGGGTAATTTTACCCTGCCGCTGGCACGCCGGGCTGCAAGCGTGGTGGGTGTGGAAGGGGTGCCTGCGCTGGTGGAAAAAGCCCGGGAAAACGCGCTGAATAACGGATTACACAATGTGACATTCTTTCATGAAAACCTTGAGGAAGATGTCACCCGGCAGCCGTGGGCGAAAAATGGCTTCGACAAAGTATTACTCGATCCTGCGCGCGCGGGGGCTGCCGGTGTGATGCAACATATTATAAAATTAGAACCTATACGCGTTGTTTATGTATCCTGTAACCCTGCAACGCTGGCTCGTGACAGCGACGCTTTGCTCAACGCGGGATATGCCATACGGCAACTGGCGATGCTCGATATGTTCCCGCACACTGGACACCTGGAATCAATGGTCCTGTTTGAGCGTGTGTAATGAAATTTGTACCCATTGGATTTCGGGTTGTAATGCAGCGTGAAAGACAATGGGTAAGGCTTGTCGACTTCGACAGGCCTGGCCCCATAAGGAGAGGACAATGGTTGCGGTAAGAAGTGCACATATAAATAAAGCTGGTGAGTTTGATCCCAAGAAATGGATCGCGAGTCTGGGGATCTCCAGCCAGCAGTCGTGTGAACGCTTAGCCGAAACCTGGGCGTACTGCCAGCAGCAAACACAGGGGCATCCGGATGCGGATCTGCTGCTGTGGCGTGGCGTGGAGATGGTAGAGATACTCTCCATGTTGAGCATGGATATCGACACGCTGCGTGCGGCAATGCTGTTCCCTCTGGCGGATGCCAACGTGGTCAGCGAGGACGTCCTGCGCGAAAGCGTGGGTAAATCCATTGTGCATCTTATCCATGGTGTGCGCGATATGGCGGCGATACGCCAGCTGAAAGCCACGCATACCGACTCTGTCTCTTCCGAGCAGGTCGATAACGTCCGCCGTATGCTGCTGGCAATGGTGGACGATTTTCGCTGCGTGGTCATCAAGCTGGCGGAGCGGATCGCGCATCTGCGTGAAGTGAAGGACGCACCGGAAGATGAACGCGTGCTGGCGGCAAAAGAGTGCACCAATATTTATGCGCCGCTGGCCAACCGCTTGGGCATTGGGCAATTAAAATGGGAGCTGGAAGATTACTGCTTCCGCTATTTGCACCCGGCCGAATACAAACGTATTGCCAAACTGCTGCATGAACGTCGTATCGATCGCGAACACTACATTGAAGAGTTTGTTGGGCATCTGCGTTCAGAGATGAAAACCGAAGGCGTTAAAGCCGAAGTGTACGGGCGTCCGAAGCACATCTACAGCATCTGGCGTAAAATGCAGAAAAAGCAGTTAGCCTTCGATGAGCTGTTCGACGTGCGCGCGGTGCGCATCGTGGCGGAGCGTTTACAGGACTGCTATGCCGCGCTTGGGATAGTACATACTCACTATCGCCATCTGCCGGATGAGTTCGATGATTACGTCGCCAACCCAAAACCCAACGGCTATCAGTCAATCCATACGGTTGTGCTTGGGCCGGGTGGAAAAACCATTGAAATCCAGATCCGCACCAAACAGATGCACGAAGATGCCGAACTGGGCGTGGCGGCACACTGGAAGTACAAAGAAGGGACAGCTTCAGGCGCGGCGCGTTCTGGGCATGAAGACCGCATTGCGTGGCTGCGTAAGCTGATCGCCTGGCAGGAAGAGATGGCGGATTCAGGTGAAATGCTGGATGAAGTTCGTAGCCAGGTCTTTGATGACAGAGTTTACGTCTTTACGCCAAAAGGCGACGTTGTTGACCTGCCAGCAGGCTCCACGCCGCTCGATTTTGCTTACCACATCCACAGCGATGTCGGGCATCGTTGCATTGGCGCGAAAATTGGCGGGCGCATCGTACCGTTTACCTACCAGCTGCAGATGGGCGATCAAATTGAAATTATCACCCAGAAACAGCCTAACCCAAGCCGTGACTGGTTGAACCCTAATCTTGGCTACGTGACCACCAGCCGTGGCCGTTCGAAGATCCACGCCTGGTTCCGTAAACAGGATCGTGACAAAAACATCCTGGCGGGCCGTCAGATCCTCGACGATGAGCTTGCGCACCTGGGCATTAGCCTGAAAGAGGCGGAAAAATATCTGCTGCCGCGCTACAGCTTCAACGAGCTGGAAGAACTGCTGGCGGCAATTGGCGGCGGCGATATCCGCCTCAACCAGATGGTGAACTTCCTGCAGGCGCAGTTTAATAAGCCCAGCGCTGCCGAACAGGATGCTGCCGCGCTGAAACAGCTTCAGCAGAAAACGCAGGCGCCGCAGAGTCGCCGTAAGGACGATGGTCGCGTGGTGGTGGAAGGGGTTGGTAACCTGATGCACCACATCGCGCGCTGCTGCCAGCCGATTCCTGGCGATGAGATTGTCGGGTTTATCACCCAGGGACGCGGTATTTCCGTGCACCGGGCCGACTGCGAACAGCTGGCAGAGCTGCGTTCACACGCGCCGGAGCGTATTGTTGATGCGGTTTGGGGCGAAAGCTACTCGGCGGGATATTCGCTGGTGGTTCGCGTTCAGGCTAACGATCGCAGCGGTTTATTGCGCGATATCACCACGATCCTCGCCAACGAGAAAGTGAACGTGCTGGGGGTTGCCAGCCGGAGCGACACCAAACAGCAGCTGGCCACCATCGATATGACCATCGAAATCTATAACCTGCAGGTGCTCGGGCGCGTGCTCGGCAAGCTGAACCAGGTGCCGGATGTGATCGACGCGCGTCGTCTGCACGGTAATTAATACGAACGTAGGCCGGATGGCGGCATAAATGCCTTATCCGGCCTACAGTTATTCAAATTTCCAGGATTTTCCAATGAACCAAATCGATCGACTGCTCGGTATTATGCAGCGCTTGCGCGACCCGGAAAACGGCTGTCCGTGGGATAAAGAGCAGACATTCGCCACTATCGCCCCTTACACCCTCGAAGAAACCTATGAAGTGCTGGATGCGATTGCGCGTGAAGACTTCGACGATCTGCGCGGAGAGCTCGGTGACCTGCTGTTCCAGGTGGTGTTTTACGCCCAGATGGCGCAGGAAGAAGGGCGCTTCAACTTTGAGGATATCTGTGCGGCAATAAGCGATAAGCTTGAGCGCCGCCACCCACACGTTTTTGCTGATGTTTCCGCCAGTAACAGCGCTGAGGTACTGACCCGCTGGGAGCAAATCAAAAGTGAAGAACGCGCCGAGAAAGCACAGCATTCCGCGCTCGATGATATTCCCCGCAGTTTACCGGCGCTAATGCGCGCCCAGAAAATTCAGAAACGCTGCTCTAATGTGGGTTTCGACTGGAAAACATTAGGACCGGTTGTCGACAAGGTTTATGAAGAGATCGACGAAGTCATGTTTGAGGCGAAGCAGGCTGTCGTGGACCAGGCTAAACTGGAGGAGGAAATGGGCGATCTGCTGTTTGCTACGGTCAACATGGCGCGCCATTTAGGCACCAAAGCGGAGACCGCATTGCAAAAAGCGAACGAGAAATTTGAACGACGTTTTCGTGAAGTTGAGCGAATTGTCGCTGCTCGTGGTCTGGAAATGACAGGTGTTGATCTGGAAACGATGGAAGAAGTCTGGCAACAGGTAAAACGGCAGGAAATTGATCTCTAAGGGATTTCGTTGGTCAAGCGCTTTTTGTGTGATTTCTTAAATGACAAGCGCTTGATTTACGTCAAAAACATTTACCCCAAACGGGCTATTTTCTCACTCCCGATGTTAATGTGAGCCTGGTGAAGAGGAGGGATAATGAAAGTTTGTGGCGCTCGTCATGTTCGGGTATACTACTTTCCCGTCTTGGTAATTCCATCGTTTCACCCTAACTTCTCAGGTCCAGCATGACAACGAACTATATTTTTGTGACCGGCGGGGTCGTATCCTCTCTGGGAAAAGGCATTGCCGCAGCCTCCCTCGCAGCCATTCTTGAAGCCCGTGGCCTCAACGTGACCATGATGAAACTGGATCCGTACATCAACGTCGATCCGGGTACTATGAGCCCAATCCAACACGGGGAAGTGTTCGTTACCGAAGACGGCGCTGAAACCGACCTGGACCTGGGTCACTATGAGCGCTTCATCCGCACGAAAATGAGTCGCCGCAACAACTTCACCACGGGTCGTATCTACTCTGACGTTCTGCGTAAAGAGCGCCGTGGCGACTACCTGGGCGCTACCGTTCAGGTTATCCCGCACATCACCAACGCGATTAAAGAACGCGTTCTGGAAGGCGGTGAAGGTCACGATGTTGTTCTGGTCGAAATTGGCGGAACCGTTGGGGATATCGAATCTCTGCCGTTCCTTGAAGCGATTCGCCAGCTGGCGGTGGATATCGGCCGTGAGCACACGCTGTTTATGCATCTGACGCTGGTGCCGTACCTGGCGGCGGCAGGTGAAGTCAAAACGAAACCCACCCAGCACTCCGTTAAAGAGCTGCTCTCCATCGGTATTCAGCCTGACATTCTGGTCTGCCGCTCCGATCGCGCTATTCCGGCGAACGAACGTGCCAAAATTGCATTGTTCTGCAATGTGCCAGAAAAAGCGGTTATTTCGATGAAAGATGTCGATTCCATTTATAAAATTCCAGGCCTGTTGAAATCCCAGGGCCTTGACGATTATATTTGTAAACGATTCAGCTTGAACTGTCCGGAAGCTAATCTGTCAGAATGGGAACAGGTTATCTACGAAGAAGCCAATCCGGCAGGCGAAGTGACTATCGGTATGGTCGGCAAGTACATTGAACTGCCGGATGCCTATAAGTCAGTGATTGAAGCGCTGAAGCACGGCGGTCTGAAGAATCGTGTCACCGTCAACATCAAGCTGATCGATTCGCAGGATGTCGAAACGCGCGGCGTTGAGATCCTGAAAGGTCTTGATGCTATCCTGATCCCTGGCGGCTTCGGCTACCGTGGTGTTGAAGGAAAAATCGCGACGGCGCGCTTTGCGCGTGAGAACAATATTCCTTATCTGGGCATTTGCTTGGGTATGCAGGTAGCGTTGATTGAGTTTGCGCGTAACGTAGTGGGAATGGACAACGCCAACTCCACGGAATTTGTGCCAGACTGTAAGTACCCAGTGGTGGCCCTGATTACCGAATGGCGTGATGAAGACGGCAACGTCGAAGTCCGTACCGAGAAGAGCGATCTGGGTGGCACCATGCGTCTTGGCGCGCAGCAGTGTCAACTGAGCGATGAAAGCCTGGTTCGTCAACTGTACGGTACGCCGACAATTGTTGAACGCCATCGCCACCGCTACGAAGTCAACAATATGCTGCTGAAACAGATTGAAGCTGCGGGCCTGCGTGTTGCAGGCCGTTCCGGTGATGATCAGTTGGTCGAGATCATCGAGGTACCGAATCATCCGTGGTTCGTGGCCTGTCAGTTCCACCCGGAATTTACTTCCACGCCACGTGATGGGCACCCGCTGTTTGCCGGCTTTGTGAAAGCCGCCAGTGAACATCAAAAGCGTCAGGCGAAGTAAGAAGTAAAAAGTTAGAACGGCAATGCACCCATCCGGGTGCATTGTTTGTCTGGAGTTTTAGTTTAACTTGTACTGAGGAAAACCTAATGTCCAAAATCGTTAAAATCATCGGTCGTGAAATCATCGACTCCCGTGGTAACCCGACTGTTGAAGCCGAAGTACACCTGGAAGGTGGTTTCGTTGGTATGGCAGCAGCTCCGTCAGGTGCTTCTACTGGTTCCCGCGAAGCACTGGAACTGCGCGATGGCGACAAATCCCGTTTCATGGGTAAAGGCGTACTGAAAGCTGTTGCAGCTGTTAACGGCCCAATTGCTCAGGCTCTACTGGGTAAAGATGCTAAAGATCAGGCTGGCATCGACAAGATCATGATCGATCTGGACGGTACTGAAAACAAATCCAACTTCGGTGCAAACGCCATCCTGGCTGTGTCCCTGGCGAACGCCAAAGCAGCAGCGGCTGCTAAAGGCCTGCCGCTGTATGCGCACATCGCTGAACTGAACGGTACTCCGGGCAAATACTCCATGCCGGTTCCGATGATGAACATCATCAACGGCGGTGAGCACGCTGACAACAACGTCGACATCCAGGAGTTCATGATTCAGCCGGTTGGCGCTAAGACTCTGAAAGAAGCCGTACGTATGGGTTCTGAAGTGTTCCACAACCTGGCTAAAGTTCTGAAAGCTAAAGGTATGAACACTGCGGTTGGTGACGAAGGCGGCTACGCGCCGAACCTGGGTTCCAACGCTGAAGCGCTGGCTGTAATCGCTGAAGCGGTTAAAGCAGCAGGCTACGAGCTGGGCAAAGACATCACTCTGGCGATGGACTGCGCAGCTTCTGAATTCTACAAAGACGGTAAATACGTTCTGGCTGGCGAAGGCAACAAAGCGTTCACCTCTGAAGAATTCACCCACTTCCTGGAAGAACTGACCAAACAGTACCCGATCGTCTCCATCGAAGATGGTCTGGACGAGTCTGACTGGGACGGTTTCGCATACCAGACTAAAGTACTGGGCGACAAAATCCAGCTGGTTGGTGACGATCTGTTCGTAACCAACACCAAGATCCTGAAAGAAGGCATCGAAAAAGGCATCGTTAACTCCATCCTGATCAAATTCAACCAGATCGGTTCTCTGACCGAAACTCTGGCTGCGATCAAAATGGCGAAAGACGCTGGCTACACCGCTGTTATCTCTCACCGTTCTGGCGAAACTGAAGACGCTACCATCGCTGACCTGGCTGTTGGTACCGCTGCAGGCCAGATCAAAACCGGTTCTATGAGCCGTTCTGACCGCGTTGCTAAGTACAACCAGCTGATTCGTATCGAAGAAGCTCTGGGTGAACAAGCGCCGTACAACGGTCGTAAAGAGATCAAAGGTCAGGCGTAATCCTGTTCTTTAACTCTTAACGTAAAAACCCGCTGCGGCGGGTTTTTTTATGCCTTTAAAGCAGTAGCGGTAGGGTTGCGCTGGCGGTTTTCTGGCTCACATCACTGTACTTTTCATCCAGCCCGATTAGCGACGTGGTGAGCAGTTCTACCAGCAGCATTACTCCCACCTTGGCGTTTAGCGCGCCAGCACTCAATGGCCCTTCCGGTTTGGCTGCGACCAGTTGAATATCACTCAGCGAAGCCAGCGGGCTGCGCGGCGTATTACTCAGCGCCAGTACGCGCACGCCTTGCTTACGCGCCAGCTTTACGACATGCAGCAGATCGCGCGTGGAGCCTGAACTGGATATCGCCACCACCAACGTGTCTTTGCTAAGCGTTGTGGCGTTCATGGCCGCACGGTGCATGTCGCTGAATAATTGCGCGGGTTTACCCAGACGCAGGAGTTTGTAATGTAAATATTCCCCCAGAATGGCGCTGGCCGCTACGCCATAAATCTGTACCGACTGAGCCTGATGTAACGCAAGCGCTGCGGCTTCCAGTAATGTCCTGTCGAGCAATTTTGCTGTGTCCTGCAGCGCTTGCACGGATTCACTGACCACATTGTCAATCTCATCACCGCTGTGCTCTATCGGCTGTCCTTGCTGGAGATCGAGTGCCAGCGCCATTTTGAATTCGTTATAGCCCTTACACCCCAACGTGCGGCACAGACGTGTAACGCTCGCCTCGCTGGTGCCGCTTTCACGCGCCAGTTCGGTAATCGTCAGGTAAACAACTTTTGCCGGATCGCTGAGCACGAACTCTCCCAGCTTCTGTTGTGTCCGGCTATATCCGTCAATGCCCTGGCGCAACCTCAGCAGCAGGTTTTCATTTTCTGACATGCAAAATCCTTAATGCGTTTCTCTGCTATTAGTGTGGCGGAAAGGAGGGGAGAGATGCCAGTCATTTTAAAAAAGTATGATCGGCTTCCTGGATTTTGATGATAATTTTCATTTATAAAAATAAATATGGTAAAAATTTTCATCACTAATCGGGGAGATGAAAAAATGATGCAAATGTTTAGCGGCGCCTCATCGGGCGCATGGTTCGAAAAGGCGCAGCGGTTCGGCAAATCGTTCATGCTGCCGATTGCGGTATTGCCCGCCGCAGGATTGTTGTTAGGCATTGGCGGCGCGCTGTCGAATCCAAACACATTAACGGCTTACCCGTTTTTGGATGTCGACTGGCTGCAGGCAATCTTCACGATCATGACCAGCGCAGGCTCTATTGTATTTGCCAACCTGGCGGTGCTCTTTGCGGTGGGGGTCGCCGTGGGACTGGCGAAAACGGATAAAGGCACCGCCGGGCTTGCCGCATTGCTGGCCTTTCTGGTGATGAATGCCACCATCAACGCCTTGTTAACGCTCAACGGAACGCTGGCGCATGAGAATCCAGGTGCCGTAGGCCAAGGGATGACGCTGGGTATTCAGACGCTGGAAACAGGCGTGTTCGGTGGCGTGGTAATTGGTCTGGTCACCTGCGCGCTGCATAACCGTTTCAATAAAGTCTCACTCCCCCAGTTCCTTGGTTTTTTCAGCGGTTCGCGCTTTGTTCCGATTATTAGCTCCCTTGCCGCGATTGCAGTGGGGGCGATCATGACGGTGGTTTGGCCGCATTTCCAGAAGCTCATTTTTGGGCTGGGTGGTCTGGTGGATGCGACGGGCTATCTGGGGACGCTGCTGTACGGTTTCATCCTGCGAATGCTTGGCCCACTGGGGTTACACCATATCTTTTATTTGCCGTTCTGGACAACGGCGCTGGGCGGGAGCGAAATCGTCAACGGCCAACTGGTGGAAGGCACTCAGCGGATTTTCTTTGCCCAGCTTGCCGATCCGAATACGCAGCAGTTTTATGAGGGTACCTCGCGCTTTATGTCCGGGCGCTTTATCACCATGATGTTTGGTCTGCTTGGCGCATGCCTGGCGATGTACCACACGGCAAAGCCAGAGAACAAAAAGCTTGTCGCCGGACTGCTGTTGTCGGCGGCCCTGACCTCTTTCCTGACCGGCATCACTGAGCCTATTGAGTTCTCCTTCCTCTTTGTGGCTCCGGTGCTATATGTCATTCACGCCTTCTTTGATGGTCTGGCGTTCATGATCGCGCATATTTTGCATATCACCATCGGGCAAACCTTTTCGGGTGGGCTGATCGATTTCCTCCTCTTTGGCGTGCTGCAGGGGGAAGCTAAAACCAACTGGATGTACGTGCCTATGGTTGGGGTTCCGTGGTTCTTCCTTTACTACTTCACCTTCCGCTATTTGATTAATCGCTTTGGCTGGCTAACGCCTGGTCGTGAAAATGTAACTATGACTGAATCCAGCCTGCCACAAAGTGAGCGTGCAGCGGCAGCGATCGCCGGTCTGGGAGGCAAAGAGAATCTGGAAGAGGTGGATTGTTGCGCCACACGTTTACGCGTGACGGTGAAAGAGAGCAGCAAGGTAGATGAAGCGGCGCTGAAAGCGACCGGAGCGCGTGGCGTAATTATTCGTGGAAACGGTGTTCAGGTGATTTATGGCCCGCATGTCACCATCATTAAAAATGAAGTCGAAGAGATCTTATCGTGATGAAAACTGTACTGGATTCCCTGAAAGGTAAATTAATCGTCTCCTGTCAGGCGCTGGAAAATGAGCCTCTGCACAGTTCGTTTATTATGTCGCGTATGGCGCTGGCGGCAGCGCAGGGCGGTGCGGTAGGTATCCGTGCGAACAGCGTGGTGGATATCCGCGCGATCAAAGAGAGCGTCTCTCTGCCGGTAATTGGGATTATCAAGCGTGATTATCCGGGCAGTGATGTATTTATTACGGCAACCCTGCAGGAAGTGGACGAGCTGATGACCGTTGAGCCGGAAATTATTGCTCTGGATGCGACAGCGCGCCCGCGCCCCGGTGGGCAAACGCTGGAAGAACTGGTCACGCAGATCCGCGCTCGCTACCCGTCCGTACTGCTGATGGCGGATATTGCTACCGTCGATGAAGCGGTGACCGCCGAGCGACTGGGTTTTGACTGCGTGGGCACCACGCTCTACGGCTATACCGCTGACACTGCCGGTCATGTGCTGGCGGAAAACGACTGTGGTTTTTTACATGAGGTGTTGGCTGCGGTCAGCATACCGGTCGTGGCGGAAGGGAATGTCGATACTCCGCAACGCGCCGCCCGTTGCCTGGCATTAGGCGCTCACACCGTGGTGGTTGGGGGCGCTATCACCCGTCCGCAGCAGATAACGGCGCGCTTTGTCGCGGCAATCGCCTCGTAAAGCATCGATGGGGCATGATACTTTGGTGGGGATCTGCGATAATTATCGTTTATCCCCATATTGAGAACGCTATGCAGTACCCGATTAACGAGATGTTCCAGACCCTGCAAGGTGAGGGTTACTTTACCGGCGTCCCCGCCATTTTTATTCGTTTACAGGGATGCCCGGTTGGCTGTGCCTGGTGCGATACCAAACACACCTGGGATAAGCTTGAGGATCGGGAAGTCTCCCTGTACAGCATCCTGGCGAAAACGAAAGAGAGCGATAAGTGGGGCGCGGCGAGCAGTGAAGATCTGCTGGCTGTTATTCAGCGTCAGGGCTACACCGCCCGTCACGTGGTGATCACCGGCGGCGAACCCTGCATTCATGACCTGATGCCGCTCACGGACTTACTGGAAAAGAACGGCTTTAGCTGCCAGATCGAAACCAGCGGTACCCACGAAGTACGCTGTACGCCGAATACCTGGGTGACCGTATCGCCGAAGGTGAATATGCGTGGCGGCTATGACGTGCTGTCGCAGGCGCTGGAGCGCGCCAATGAAATCAAGCATCCGGTGGGGCGCGTGCGCGATATAGAAGCGCTGGATGAACTGTTGGCAACGTTGAGTGACGACAAGCCGAGAATCATTGCCTTACAGCCCATCAGCCAGAAAGAAGATGCGACGCGTCTGTGCATTGATACCTGCATCGCGTGCAACTGGCGTCTGTCGATGCAAACGCACAAGTATCTGAATATTGCCTGATATTTTGCCGGGTGGATGTCGCCACCCGGCGTACCCGCTAAGCGTTTGACCAGCTTTGAATGGCGTCAACGTTATCCAGGTTCCCGTGAGTCACCTGATACGATTTTTTCAAAATAACGTCGGTGTGCTGCGTTAACTCTCTGAAAATGCCTTTATTAAGCGCCTCATAACGACTGGCGTTTTGTTCAACCGGCATAAACACATCTTTTACCCGGACCATATTGTCGATGGCCGTTTCATAAGAAGGATACAGGCCCAGCCCGACTGCCGTATTGATGGCGGCGCCGAGGCTCGCGCAGCCGTTAATGGCGTTACGCCTGGCCGGGAGGTTGAACACATCGGCGAAGATTTGCATAAACAGGTCGCTGTTTGAACCCCCGCCGGTAATGATGATGTGTTTAGCGAAATGGTTCATTTCATTGCACATATTGTCGTAGTTATTCTTCAACGTCAGCGCCACGCTCTCCAGAATCGAGCGGTAAATCCACGCATAGTCCATGCTGGAGTCAAAGCCTATCATGATGCCGCGTTTGTACGGCTCCCATGGATTGGTCAGCCAGTCCAGCACGGTCATCAGGCCGTTACAGCCCGGAGGGACGACCGAGGCTTTCTTATTGAGCAGATCCTCCGGTGAGAGCCCCTGCGCTTTGGCATCCTGAATCAAGGATTCGCCCAGCATGTCCCGCAGCCAACTGACCGTCCACATCCCCTTACGAATGCCGTACCCTTCATACAGCAGCGTTTCAGGAATGGAAGACATAATCGGCCAATACGCCACGGGATCCTTCGGCAACTGCTTACCGTTCATCATCAGGGCGATATAGGTGCCTAACGAGATAACCGCCGTTTCATCATCCAGCAGCCCTGCGCCGAGGGCTTCGACCGGTTTGTCGCTGGTGGTGCAAACAACGGGCAAACCCGCCGGGAAGCCGGTGGCGAGAGCCGCCTGTTCGGTAAGATGGCCTAAGATTGTCCCCGGCATCTGCACGTCAAAGAGCATGTGGCGCGGGATGTTAAACTTCTTCATCACCTCGTCATCGTCGCTCCACGCCCAGGTTTTATAATCCACCGGCCATTGACCAAAGTAGTTGGCGATGTTGTCTTTGAACTCGCCGGTTAAGCGGTGCGACAGATAACCCGAAAATGAGGTGACCCAGGCCACATCAGGATTGGTATGTTCATAAGGCCGGGTAACGCGGGCGTCCTGCCAGCTGATTAGCGGTTCTGCGGGTGTGCCGTCGGCTTTAAGCAACGCGCGACAGCAGCGGATGGAACCCAGCCCGATACCGACAATATCTTCTTTATGGCCCGCAAATTGATTCATCAGATCTTTTCCGGCGAAGCATAAAGAGGTCCATAGATCATCGTCGGGATGCTCTGCGGTATCCGCATCCGGGGTGTGCATCGGCTGTAACAGGCCTTTTCCCTCACAAACCACATTGCCCTGCAGGTCGTACATCACGACTTTGGTGCTCTGGCTCCCGCCATCGATTCCAATGATGTATTTCTTTGACATTATTATTCTCCTTTAAATTTTCACCATCACTCGCCGGCTGTTTCAGCGGCCAGCGCTGTCTTGTTTTCTGGTGTTGTATCGGCGCTGCGTATTTTCCTGAACAGCAGGAAGGTAAAGAGGATCACCATGCACAGCGCGACTAAGCCCATCAGCCACATATTGCGGTAGGCTTGTGCCGCAGGAAGGGTGTCCTGCCAGTGGCCGACAATCGGATAGACAAAAACGTCGGGCAGGAAGCCGATTACCGAGCAGATCCCAACGGTGGTTCCCATGATGTAGTTAGGCGTTCTGGCTTCGCCGGGACAGGCCCAGTAAAGCCCACGCGAGGCGTAGCAGGTAAAGCCCAGCAGCAGAATCAGGCCGATACCCATGGCGACGGACTGCGGATTTGAGTTGGTGGCCAGCAGCGCGATAAGCGCCAGCACCCCAACGATCGACAGTAGCTGAATGACGCGGGTCGGCGATTTCACCTTGCTATACGTGGTAATAATGCCGCCCAGCGGGCCGCAGACGGCGCGGAAGATTTTGTTGATCACGATCCCCATATAGCTCGCGGCGACCAGCGACATGCCGTACATTTCGGTCAGGTAGTTGGTGGAATAGCTGAGGATGGCGTAGATAGTAAAGACGCCAAAAATCACCATGCTGCAGTACCAGGTGGTGCTGATGCGCAGCACGGCGAGAATATCGCGTAGCTGGAACGATTTTTTCTCTTCTTTCGCGGCGTTGCTGTGCGCAGGGGCATCGCTGACAAAGAACCAGCACAGTATGCCCAGCAGGATGTACACCACGCTGTAGATAATGATTACCGTCTTCAGGCTGTTGCTGTCATCGGGTGCGAAGCGGGAAAATGCCCACATGGTAAATACCGCCAGCGACATCACGCCCACGCCGCGCAGCCCCTCCATCCAGCCCATGATTTTTCCCTGCTCGCTATGGTCGCCAAGCAGAGAGGCGGCTTTAATCGATACCGACCACAGCATCAGAATTGTGGTGATGGCAAAGGCAACCTGGATACATAGCATGACCCACAGCGGAGGATAAGTCGCCATTAATAAACCGAGCAACCCGGTAATAATCATGGCCGAAGTAATCATTTTGCGATGGGAGAATTTATCAGCAATAACCCCGCTGGGAGCATAAAGAATAATCGCAGCGATACCAAATGTACTCATAATTAGTCCAATTTCGGTATTGCTGAATCCCATAAATTTTGCCATGGGGATCTGGTAGATATATCTTAAATAGGCAAGGTCAAAGCTGACGCCGCCGCTAAAACTAATAATGGCGAGGGTTATCCAACGGCGATATGAGGTTTGTTGCATATCGTGATCTCATTTTAAATATACCCTTCATACTTCAAGTTGCTGATGCGTTGGCTGCGTTCACTCACCCGAATCACTTACTACAGTAAGCTCATCGGGATTCGTTAACTTGCCGCCTTCCTGCAACTCGAATTATTTTGGGTATAGACGAAAAAAAGAGAAAAGTAAACCGCCTTTTCAGGTGGATTACTTTTCTCTGGTCTCTAGTAATTGCAATTAGGAATAGCATGTCAGCGTGGGTTTTAGTGTGAGAATAATCACGCTTCGTAGCTTTACATTTAATTATGATGTGAAATAGTCATCTGTGATTACGATCACATTAGAAGTGCGGGTGTTGTGCTAAAAATTTACGCCAGTTACCAGAGATAATGAGAAAGGTGACTTCCCTCTCGCAGGGGAAGTTGCCTTTTCTTTTTTTTTGCCTAAAAGAATTTGGAGCCAAACTATGTCGATCGAATCTCTTAATGCATTCTCAATGGATTTCTTTTCGCTGAAAGGTAAAACGGCGATTGTCACCGGCGGCAACAGCGGGCTGGGTCAGGCTTTTGCCATGGCGCTGGCGAAGGCGGGGGCGAACCTGTTTATCCCAAGCTTTGTGAAAGATAACGGAGAAACCAAAGAAATTATTGAAAAACAGGGTGTTGAAGTCGAGTTCATGCAGGTGGATATCACTGAGAAAGGCGCACCGGAGAAGATCATCGCCGCCTGCTGCAAACGCTTCGGCACGGTCGATATTCTGGTCAACAACGCCGGGATTTGTAAGCTGAATAAGGTGCTGGATTTTGGGCGTGCGGACTGGGATCCGATGATTGACGTTAACCTGACGGCAGCGTTTGAACTGAGCTATGAAGCGGCAAAAATTATGATCCCGCAAAATAGCGGGAAAATTATTAACATTTGCTCCTTATTCTCCTACCTTGGCGGGCAGTGGTCACCAGCTTATTCAGCCACTAAACATGCGCTTGCCGGTTTCACTAAGGCGTATTGCGATGAATTAGGACAATATAATATTCAGGTTAATGGTATTGCCCCAGGATATTATGCGACAGATATTACGTTGGCCACTCGTAGTAATCCGGAAACTAATCAGCGGGTATTGGATCATATTCCAGCTAATCGCTGGGGGGATACGCAGGATTTAATGGGCGCAGCCGTATTTTTAGCGAGTCAGGCATCCAATTATGTGAATGGACATCTATTAGTTGTCGATGGCGGCTATCTGGTACGCTAACTCTTAATTGCTGATTTTTGTTTTCATTAATTATATTACACAATATCATTCAAGATGCAGCTTGAAGGGTGGCGTGTATATTCCGAATTTATTATCAGGAAGGAATTACTATGTCTTTATCCCGTGAAGCGATTGTTGATCAGCTCAAAGAGATTGTTGGTTGCGATCGCGTGATTACTGATGAAACCGTTTTAAAACGAAACAGCATTGACCGCTTTCGTAAATATGCTGATATCCATGGCGTCTTTACGCTACCGCTGCCTGCCGCAGTGGTTAAGTTAGGCTCGACCGACCAGGTTTCTAACGTGCTGGCCTTTATGAACCAGAATAAGATCAACGGCGTTCCGCGTACCGGTGCCTCTGCGACGGAAGGCGGTCTGGAAACCGTGGTTGAGAATTCCGTGGTGCTGGACGGCGCCGGGATGAACCAAATCCTGAATATTGATATCGAGAATATGCAGGCGACCGCGCAGTGCGGCGTGCCGCTGGAAGTGCTGGAAAACGCGCTGCGGGCTAAGGGCTACACCACCGGACACTCGCCGCAGTCTAAACCGCTGGCGCAGATGGGCGGCCTGGTGGCAACCCGCAGCATTGGTCAATTTTCCACGCTGTACGGCGCAATTGAAGATATGGTGGTCGGCCTTGAGGCCGTGCTGGCGGACGGCACCGTCACCCGCATCAAAAACGTCCCGCGCCGCGCCGCCGGCCCGGACATTCGCCACATCATTATCGGTAACGAAGGCGCACTGTGCTATATCACTGAAGTGACAGTGAAAATATTCAAGTTTACCCCGGAAAACAACCTCTATTACGGCTACGTTCTGGACGATATGAAGGTGGGATTTGAGATCCTGCGTGAAGTGATGGTGGAAGGATATCGTCCGTCGATCGCTCGCCTGTACGATGCGGAAGATGGCACCCAGCACTTCACCCATTTTGCCGATGGCAAATGCGTGCTGATCTTTATGGCTGAGGGCAACCCGCGGCTGGCGAAAGCGACCGGGGAAGGCATTGCGGAAGTTGTGGCGCGCTATCCGCAATGTCAGCGCGTGGACAGTAAGCTTATCGAAAACTGGTTTAACCATCTGAACTGGGGCCCGGAAAAAGTGGCCGCCGAACGCGTACAGATCCTGAAAACCGGTAATATGGGCTTCACCACCGAGGTTTCAGGCTGCTGGAGCTGCATCCACCAGATCTATGAAAGCGTGATCCAGCGTATTCGTACCGAATTCCCGCACGCCGATGATATCACCATGCTGGGCGGTCACTCCTCTCATAGTTATATCAACGGTACCAACATGTACTTTGTGTATGACTACAACGTTGTGGGCTGCAAACCGGAAGAGGAGATTGATAAGTACCACAACCCACTCAACAAAATTATCTGCGAAGAGACGATTCGCCTTGGCGGTTCGATGGTGCATCACCACGGGATTGGTAAACATCGCGTTCACTGGAGCAAGCTGGAACACGGCAGCGCATGGCCGTTGCTGGAAGGATTGAAGAAGCAGTTCGATCCCAACGGTATTATGAATGCGGGGACAATCTACCCGATTGAAAAATAAAGATGCAGGCGGCTTCCCGGTCGGGAAGTCGCTTCATTACCGGACCATGAAGGGGTAGAAATGAACACTTCACCGGTGCGAATGGATGATTTACCGCTAAACGGCTTTCACTGTCGTATTGCCGCGCTGACTTTTGGCGCACATCTCGTTGATGGCTATGTCCTCGGCGTCATCGGTTACGCCATTATTCAGCTTACTCCCGCTATGCATCTGACGCCGTTTATGGCGGGTATGATCGGCGGCGCGGCGCTACTGGGGCTTTTTATCGGCAGCCTGATTCTGGGATGGGTTTCGGATCACATTGGCCGCCAGAAAATTTTCAACTTCAGCTTTGTGCTGATTACCGTTGCTTCGTTTCTGCAGTTTTTCGCCACCACGCCGGAGCAACTGATTGGTTTGCGGATCCTGATTGGAATCGGCCTCGGGGGGGATTACTCCGTGGGCCACACGCTGCTGGCCGAGTTTTCGCCGCGTCGACACCGGGGGATTTTGCTCGGCGCATTCAGCGTGGTATGGACCGTCGGCTATGTGCTGGCAAGCCTGGCGGGGCACCACTTTATTACGGAAAATCCCGACGCCTGGCGCTGGCTGCTGGCATCGTCCGCTCTCCCGGCGCTATTGATTACGCTGCTGCGCTGGGGTACGCCGGAATCGCCGCGCTGGCTGATGCGTCAGGGACGATTCGCCGAAGCGCATGCGGTAGTACAGCGCTGTTTTGGCATGCATGTGCAACTGGGCGATGAGGTTATAAAAGAGACGAATAAACACATCAGAACCCTGTTCTCATCGCGCTACTGGCGGCGCACGGCCTTTAATAGCATCTTCTTTGTCTGCCTGGTGATCCCCTGGTTCGTTATTTACACCTGGCTGCCGACGATTGCCGAAACCATTGGCCTTGAAGATGCGCTAACCGCCAGCCTGTTGCTGAATGCGCTGCTGATCGTGGGCGCGCTGCTGGGGCTGGTATTAACCCATCTGCTGGCGCATCGCCACTTCCTGCTGGGCAGCTTTCTGCTGCTCGCGGCGACATTAATTGTGATGGCCTGCTTGCCGCCCGGTAGCCACTGGACGCTGCTGCTGTTTGTCTTTTTCAGCACCACGATTTCAGCGGTCAGCAATCTGGTGGGGATTTTACCGGCGGAAAGCTTTCCCACCGACATTCGCTCGCTGGGGGTAGGATTTGCCACCGCCATGAGCCGACTTGGTGCGGCTATCAGCACCGGTTTGCTGCCCTGGGCTCTGGCGCAATGGGGGATGACGGTCACGCTGCTGCTATTAGCTGGCGTATTGCTGATCGGCTTTGTGGTGACCTGGCTATGGGCGCCGGAGACCAAAGCGCTGCCGCTGGTGGCAGCCGGCAGCGGCGACCACAGACAAGGAGGTACAAATGAACATTCTGTTGGCGTTTAAGCCCGAACCTGATGCCAGCATGCTGGCGGAAAAAGACTGGCAGACGGCCGCCCGGGACACCTGCGGGCCGGATGTTTCGCTATTGCGCTGCGCCATTGGCGCTGATGAACAGGCCGCCGCCGCGCTGCTGCTGGCCCAGCGCGGTGCGGGCTGTGAGATGACCCTGACCGCATTAAGCATTGGCGATGAGCGCGCGCTGCACTGGCTACGCTACTTTGCCGCGTTAGGCTTTGAGCGGCAGGTGCTGCTGGAGGCTGCTGGAGACCTGCGCTTTGCGCCATCCTTTATTGCCGGGCAGCTTGCCGACTGGCAGCGCAGCCACGCTGCGGAACTGATAGTGACCGGCTGTCAGAGCAGCGAGGGGCAGAATGGGCAGACGCCGTTTTTGCTGGCGGAGATGCTGAACTGGCCCTGTTTCACCCAGGTCGAACGCTTCACCCTTGAGCCGCCTTTCGTGGTCGTCGAACAGCGAACGACATCCGGTATCCGCCGCTGCCGGGTACGTCTGCCCGCGGTGATTGCGGTCAGGCAGTGTGGCGAAGTGGCGCAGCCGGTTCCCGGTATGCGCCAGCGACTGGCGGCGGCAAAGGCGGAGGTTGTGCGCCGGGCGGTGACCGCCGAGGCGACGCCTGCGGTTCAGTGTTTACGCCTGACTCGCCCGGAGCAGCGGCGCAGGGCGGTGATAATCGAGGGGGCAACGGCGCAGGAGAAAGCCAGGACACTATGGGAGAACCATCTACGCCAGAGGATGCAGCCATGAAGATAGCGATGGTGATGGCTGCCGGTGAGAGCGCCGCGATGAGTCACTGGCTGGCGACCGCCAGCCTCGCAGATGCAGAGCTGGAGCGCTGGATTATCGACGGTGAAGCCGAGGTTGCGCAGCAGCTTCTTGAGGCGCTGGTTGCCCAGTGGCGGCAGACGCCGGTCGATATGCTGATATTCCCGGCGGGTATCTTGGGCGATGAGCTGGCGACCAGGCTGGCCTGGCGTTTACAGGGCTGCAGCGTGTGCCAGGTGCTGGCAGTGAATACGCCAGAGGGGCGAGTGACGAAGTCTCACTGGGGCAATGCGCTGATTGCGACCCTGGAGGTGGCGGCCCGGCCGCTTTGCCTGTCGCTGGCGCGCCAGCCCGGCGTTCATACGTCTATCGATCTTCCTGTCGAGATGACGACTCGCCATATTGCGCCAGCGGCTTTACCTGACTGGTTAATCAGCGTTGAAAGCGTCGAGACTTCGGGCGCTCATCCCTTGCTGGAGGCGAAGCACGTGCTGGTGGTCGGGCAGGGCGGCGAGGGCGTTGATGCCGACCACATTGCGGCGCTGGCGCACGGTCTGGGGGCGGAAGCGGGCTACAGCCGCGCGCGGGTGATGAACGGCGGCTACGATGCCGAACGCCTGATAGGGATCTCTGGTCATCTGTTGGCGCCGGATGTTTGCATTGTCGCGGGCGCGTCGGGGGCGGCGGCGCTGATGGCAGGAGTCAGAGATAGCCGGTTTATCGTGGCTGTCAATCGTGACGCCAGCGCGCCGGTCTTTACCCAGGCGGATGTCGGCATTGTGGATGACTGGCCTGCGGTGCTTGAAGCGCTGGCTGCCTGCGCGGATGCATAATGCCGGATGGCGGCTGACGCCTTATCCGGCCTACGAGCTTGGCCCGGTAGGGCGTTAGCCGCCACCGGGCAGAAGATTAATTAAGCTGCTTCGCTAATTTCCAGACCGTGGTATTGGTGGTAGACAGGGCCGCAACGCCAGCCTTCATCGCATTACGCGCATCTTCCTCATCGCAAACTAACCCCCCGGCTATCAGCGGCTGGCGAATTTTCTCCGTGACCCATCCCAGAACTTTCGGCATACAGCCCGGCAGAATTTCAATGCAATCAGGATTAGACTGCGCCACCTGCTTATCAATGTTGTGAAAGGAGATAGAGTCGACGATAAACAGGCGATGAATGCAGAAAAATCCTTCCGCTCTGGCCGCTTTTAGCATCGGCGCTTTGGTGCTGATGATCCCGTCCGCCTCGGTAACCAGCTTTAAAAACTGAATCACCACCTCTTTATTGGAAGCGCCTTCCAGCAGGTCGACGTGAATAAACGCATATTTACCGGCGTTTTTGATTTTCTTGACGATGTTGCTGATGGTGCAAATATTGCCGTACAGCACGGAGATAAACTGGCACTCGGAATCAATGGCCAGTTGCAGGCTGGCGTTGTCTTTAACGGCGGCAATGACCGGATTTTGTCGGAGCAGGTGTAGCAGGGGCATGGTGTTTCCCTTGTAGATTTATTACCCAAAACGCAGTGTAATTCCAAAACCTGAGTCAGGATAGCGCCATTCTTTCAGCGTTGCCTCATCGCATAACAATCGGCAGGTGCCGCACTCCAGACAGCCCCGGTAATCAACGCGCAGTTCGCCCTCTGCCGTGCGTGAGAAAAGCCCGGCTGGGCAGGATTGAATCAGTAACTCGGCGATTTCCGGAGTCGGTGACGCAGACGGAACAATATGCGAGCTGTCGGCGGGGCGCCAGACGTTGTGGGCTACAGACATCGTAAACTCCTGAGCAGATCGCCTGCCAGATGGCGCAGGCCGTGACGACGAAGATGACGCCAGACTATCTGGCGCAGAGGCGGAACCGGGCGCTCACCCTGCTGCCAGAGTTCGCGGGAGATATCGTCCATCAGCGCAGGCCATCGGTGATACCAGCCGGCGCGTTGCAACAGGGCGGGGACGTGCTGGTAACGCTGAAGACTCTCCCACAGCACGCTGCGTTCAATATCCCGATGATACTGCGGAAACAGGTTCTGCGGCGCGCTTTGCTGACAGGCGCGAATCAGGGTTTGCGCCGCCGCCTGCGCGCCAATTAAAGCCATGTCCATACCGCGCACGGTAAAACCGGTATTAATACAGGTACGCAGCGCGTCGCCCACCAGCAGCCAGCCTTCCCCGGCATACTGGACGGGCATGCTATGCAACCCGCCTTCCGGCACCAGATGCGCGCCATACTCCAGCAACTCGCCTCCGCGCAGAAGAGGACGCAGGGCCGGGTGCGACTGAAGATGCTCCAGCAGTTCGGCGGCGGGTACGGGGCTTTTCCCCAACGAGGAGAGCGGGCATACAATGCCGAATGAGAGCGTATCCTGATTGGTATAGAGGAACGCGCCGCCGGGTAAATCCCCGCAGACGCCGCCGGTGAAGAGCAGCGCGGCGCCTTCGTTGCCTTCCAGGCGGAAGCGATCCTCCAGCGTGTTTTGCTCCAGCGCCAGCACGGCTTTGATGCCCAGCGCCATCGATGAAGGAGAGGGACGAGCGAGTAAACCATGCCGCTCCGCCAGTTCGCTATTGGCCCCTTCCGCCAGCACCACGTAGCGCGCGCGCAGGGTTTCGTTAGCGCAAATAACGCCGCAGACCCGGCCATTTTCGCGATACAGCGCCTCAACCGTGATGCCGGTAATACACTGGACGCCTGCGGACTCGGCCTGGCTGACAAACCACGGATCGAAGCGGGCGCGCAGCACGCTCCATGAGTCGCCGCCGGGCTGGAGGCTGGAATAGGTGGTTGCGCCGTCGGCGGTCAGTAAAGTCAGGCTTTCCTGGGTGATACGCCGTTCAAGCGGCGCGGATTGCTGAAAATGGGGGAGCAGTTCGGCAAGCGGGTGGCAATACAGACGCCCGCCGGAAAGATTTTTACTGCCGGGAAATTCGCCGCGTTCAAGCAGCAGAACCGAAAGTCCCGCCCGCGCGCAGCGTAAAGCACAGGCGGTGCCAGCTATCCCTGCGCCGATGATAATAATATCAAAATCGTCAGTCATATTGCGCCCCAGATATCCAGAGCGCATAAGCTAACATGGCGTTATTTAAGGAATATTGACCGCCGACACAAACGCCTTAATCACTCGCCGCGATAGACGCAGCCCGCCGTGCAGGTCTCTTTCACCATCACCGCGCTCAGCAGAGGGACAACCGGTTTAACCTGATCCCAAATCCATTTTGCCAGCACTTCGCTGGTTGGGTTTTCTAGCCCCGGAATATCGTTCAGATAGTAGTGATCAAGTCTGTCGTAAGTCGGCTTAAACGCCGCTTTTAACTCTGCGAAATCCATGATCCAACCGGTATGCGGATCGACTTCACCGGTAATTTCAAGACGCACCATAAATGAGTGACCATGCAGGCGGCCACACTTATGCCCTTCCGGTACGTGCGGCAGGCGGTGAGCGGCTTCGAAGGTGAAATCTTTAAACAAGGTGGTGGACATTATTGACTCTCAAGAATACAAAAAACCGCCGTAGGGTACCGGAAAGCACATTTTTTCGCATTAACTAAAACGGCCCTGACCAGCAAATGGATATATTCACTTGGCCTATTGTAATTAACTTATTATATATCATGCAGTTATTTAATCGCTTTTGTTGTTAATAACTATAGCTAAAACAGGTTAGTCCATTTGGTTATTTGTTATTTCCATCCCTTCTTTAGTTGTTACTATTCCCACCGTTAACCTTATCTTCAGTTTGGGTTTTATGGCTGAAAATCCGCTTTGCTTACTGGAACATAACAACGCATGACGACACAGGCCCCACCTTCTGCTCTGCTACCGCTAAACCCGGAGCAACTGGCACGCCTTCAGGCGGCCACGACCGATTTCACTCCCGCGCAGCTTGCGTGGGTTTCTGGCTATTTTTGGGGCGTGCTGAATCAGCAGCCGGGGGCGACTGCAGCGGCTCCTGCGCCCGTTGCCGAAATGCCGGGGATTACGCTTATCTCCGCCTCGCAAACCGGCAATGCGCGTCGTGTGGCGGAAGCCCTGCGCGATGATCTGATTGCCGCGCAGCTCAATGTCACTCTGATCAACGCTGGCGACTATAAATTCAAACAAATCGCCAATGAAAAATTGCTGATCGTGGTAGCGTCGACGCAAGGGGAAGGTGAACCGGCGGAAGAGGCCGTGGCATTGCATAAATTCCTGTTCTCGAAAAAAGCGCCGAAACTTGATAACACCGCTTTCGCCGTGTTTGCTCTCGGCGATACCTCTTACGAATTTTTCTGCCAGGCTGGGAAAGACTTCGATGCGAAGCTGGCAGAGCTGGGCGGTGAACGTCTGCTCGACCGCGTAGATGCCGATGTTGAATATCAGGCCGCCGCCGCGCAGTGGCGCGCCCGCCTGGTTGATGTACTGAAAGCACGCGCGCCTGCTGCGCCGTCTGTGCAAGTCGCTGCGAGCGGCGCGGTAAATGAAGTGCATACCAGCCCGTATACCAAAGAAGCGCCGCTGACCGCAACGCTTGCGGTAAACCAGAAAATTACCGGCCGTGACTCACAAAAAGATGTGCGCCACATCGAAATCGATCTGGGTGATTCCGGTTTGCGTTATCAGCCGGGCGACGCGCTGGGCGTCTGGTATCAGAACGACCCGGCTCTGGTCAAAGAGCTGGTTGAACTGCTGTGGCTGAAAGGCGATGAGCCGGTCACGGTAGAAGGCAAAACCTTGCCGCTCGCCGAAGCGTTGGAGTGGCATTTTGAGCTGACGGTTAACACTGCCAACATCGTTGAGAACTACGCCACCTTAACCCGCAGCAGTTCTTTGCTGCCATTAGTGGGCGACAAAGCACAATTACAGCATTACGCCGCAACCACGCCAATCGTCGATATGGTGCGTTTCTCCCCGGCGCAGCTGGACGCTCAGGCTCTGGTGGATCTGCTGCGTCCGCTGACGCCGCGCCTCTACTCTATCGCCTCTTCACAGGCGGAAGTGGAAAGCGAAGTCCACGTCACCGTGGGCGTGGTGCGTTACGACATCGAAGGTCGTGCCCGCGCAGGCGGCGCGTCCAGCTTCCTCGCCGACCGCGTGGAAGAAGAGGGCGAAGTGCGCGTGTTCATTGAGCATAACGACAACTTCCGCCTGCCGGCTAACCCGCAGACGCCGGTCATCATGATTGGTCCGGGCACCGGCATCGCGCCGTTCCGCGCCTTTATGCAGCAGCGCGCGGCGGAAGGCGCCGAAGGCAAGAACTGGCTGTTCTTTGGCAATCCGCACTTTACCGAAGATTTCTTGTATCAGGTGGAATGGCAGCGTTACGTCAAAGAGGGCGTACTGAGCCGGATCGATCTCGCCTGGTCCCGCGATCAAAAAGAAAAAGTTTACGTACAAGACAAACTGCGCCAACAGGGCGCAGAGCTGTGGTGCTGGATTAACGATGGCGCCCACATTTATGTCTGCGGCGACGCCAATCGCATGGCGAAAGACGTTGAGCAGGCACTGCTGGAAGTGATTGCCGAATTCGGTGGTATGGATATCGAAGCGGCGGATGAATTTTTAAGTGAGCTGCGCATTGAGCGCCGTTATCAGCGAGATGTCTACTAATGAGCGAAAAACATCCAGGACCATTGGTGGTCGAAGGTAAGCTGTCCGACGCTGAACGTATGAAGCTGGAAAGCAACTATCTGCGCGGTACGATTGCCGAAGATTTAAATGACGGCCTTACCGGCGGGTTTAAAGGCGATAACTTTCTGCTGATCCGTTTCCACGGTATGTACCAGCAGGACGATCGCGATATTCGCGCCGAACGTGCCGAGCAAAAGCTGGAGCCGCGTCATGCAATGCTGCTGCGCTGCCGTCTGCCGGGTGGGGTGATCACCACCAAACAGTGGCAGGCGATCGACAAGTTTGCCGCTGATAACACCATCTACGGCAGCATTCGTCTGACCAACCGTCAGACCTTCCAGTTCCACGGTATTCTGAAGAAGAATGTCAAACCGGTGCACCAGATGCTGCACTCCGTTGGCCTGGACGCGCTGGCGACCGCCAACGACATGAACCGTAACGTGCTGTGCACCTCCAACCCGTATGAGTCGCAACTGCATGCCGAAGCGTACGAGTGGGCGAAAAAGATCTCCGAACATCTGCTGCCGCGCACCCGTGCGTACGCTGAGATCTGGCTCGATCAGGAAAAGGTGGCGACGACCGATGAAGAACCGATCCTCGGCCAGACTTATCTGCCGCGTAAGTTCAAAACCACGGTGGTGATCCCGCCGCAGAACGATATCGATCTGCACGCTAACGACATGAACTTCGTGGCGATTGCCGAAAACGGCAAGCTGGTGGGCTTTAACCTGCTGGTGGGCGGTGGCTTATCCATCGAGCACGGTAACAAGAAAACCTACGCCCGCACCGCGAGCGAGTTTGGCTTCCTGCCGCTGGAGCACACCCTGGCGGTGGCGGAAGCGGTGGTCACGACCCAGCGCGATTGGGGTAACCGTACCGACCGTAAAAACGCCAAAACCAAATACACCCTGGAACGCGTTGGCGTAGAGACTTTTAAAGCGGAAGTTGAACGCCGGGCGGGGATCACGTTTGAGCCGATCCGCCCGTACGAGTTTACCGGGCGCGGCGATCGTATCGGCTGGGTGAAAGGAATCGACAATAAATGGCACCTGACGCTGTTTATTGAGAATGGTCGTATTCTGGATTATCCGGACCGCCCGCTGAAAACCGGCCTGTTGGAGATCTCAAAGATCCACAAAGGCGAGTTCCGCATTACCGCCAACCAGAACCTGATTATTGCCGGTGTGCCGGAGAGTGATAAAGCGAAGATCGAGGAGATTGCGCAGAAAAGCGGCTTAATGAACGCGGTCACGCCGCAGCGCGAAAATTCGATGGCCTGCGTGTCGTTCCCGACCTGCCCGCTGGCGATGGCCGAGGCTGAACGCTTCCTGCCAACGTTTATCGACAGCATCGATACGCTGATGGCGAAGCACAACCTGAGCGATGAAAACATTGTCATGCGTGTGACCGGCTGTCCGAACGGCTGCGGTCGCGCCATGCTGGCGGAAGTCGGTCTGGTGGGGAAAGCGCCGGGTCGCTATAACCTGCATCTGGGCGGTAACCGTATCGGCACACGTATTCCACGGATGTTTAAAGAGAACATCACCGAACCGGAAATTCTGGCCTCGCTGGATGAACTGATTGGGCGCTGGGCGAAAGAGCGCGAAGCGGGTGAAGGCTTCGGCGACTTTACGGTGCGTGCGGGCATTATTCGCCCGGTGCTCGATCCCGCCAGGGATTTCTGGGAATAATGTGAAATAGCCTTATCCGGCCTACGCAAACCGTAGGTCGGATAAGCGCAGCGCCATCAGGCAAGGCACACAGTGAGGAACTTATGTCCCAACTCGATCTAAACGCTCTGAACGCACTGCCAAAAGTGGAGCGCGTACTGGCGTTGGCGGAAACCAACAGCCAACTGGAAACGCTGAGCGCCGAGGCGCGCGTGGCGTGGGCGCTGGAAAACCTGCCCGGTGAATACGTGCTCTCCTCAAGCTTTGGTATCCAGGCGGCGGTGAGCCTGCATCTGGTGAATCAGATTCGCCCGGATATCCCGGTCATTTTGACCGATACCGGCTATCTGTTCCCGGAAACCTACCAGTTTATCGACGAGTTAACGGACAAACTCAAACTCAATCTGCAGGTCTATCGCGCGAAAGAGAGCGCGGCCTGGCAGGAAGCGCGCTACGGCAAGCTGTGGGAGCAGGGTGTTGAGGGCATTGAGAAATACAATGACATCAACAAAGTTGAGCCGATGAACCGGGCGCTTAAAGAACTGAACGCGCAAACCTGGTTTGCGGGCCTGCGTCGCGAGCAGTCCGGCAGTCGTGCGCATTTACCGGTGCTGGCGATCCAGCGCGGCGTGTTTAAAGTGCTGCCGATCATCGACTGGGATAACCGCACCGTTTATCAGTATCTGCAAAAACACGGTCTGAAATATCATCCGCTGTGGGATCAGGGCTATCTCTCGGTCGGTGATACCCACACCACCCGCAAATGGGAGCCGGGGATGGCAGAGGAAGAGACGCGGTTCTTCGGATTGAAGCGCGAGTGCGGATTGCACGAAGGGTAAATAGATTACCGACAATGTTCATCGTTATTAATCCGTTATGCGAATAGTTTTTCTATTTACATTGACGGGTTAATAATAATGTAATAACGATGAGCTATTTTGTGTGCAAATATTTATTTGCATGGTGTTGTTTTTTCTACAGGTCATAATTGCGGATTCTTCTGAGTGAATGGGGAATCCGTGGAATTTTTTAATTACTGGGGTAAAAGCCGCCAAGGGGATGAGAATGGCGGTGACGATTACCATCTGCTGTGCTGGCACGCGTTAGATGTCGCCGCCATTGGATATCGGATGGTAAAAGACAATATTTATTGTATCGACAATTATCTCAGCGTATTAGGCTTAAATAATATTAAACGAGCCGCACAATTTTTTGCCTGGCTTTTGTGTTGGCACGATATCGGTAAGTTTTCCCACTCCTTTCAGCAATTATATTGTCACCCGGACCTCCCCTGCGGTAATGATGCGCAGCGCCACTATGAAAAAATATCCCATCCGACGCTGGGCTATTGGCTGTGGAATAATTATTTAAGTGAATGCCCAGAATTATTTCCCTCATCCGCATTATCCGCCCGCAAGCTTAAGCGTGCTATCGCACTCTGGATGCCGCTGACGACAGGACACCACGGCCGTCCTCCAGATGTTATCCGGGATATAAATAATTTCCGCCAGCAGGATAAGGAAGCGGCTCGCGATTTTCTTCAGGCAATAAAACCGCTATTTCCGTTGGCTGAAATCCCTGAATATTGGGATGAGGATGACGGTATTGAGCTGATCAATCATCTTTCCTGGTTCATTTCAGCTGCGGTGGTGCTGGCTGACTGGACGGGCTCTGCAACCCGCTTTTTCCCACGCGTGGCAGAAAAAATGCCAGTGGAACGTTACTGGGCGCTGGCGTGCCAACAGGCGCAAGCTGCCATTTCTGTTTTTCCCCCTTCAGCGGATATCGCCAGCTTTACGGGAATCTCTACGCTGTTCCCATTTATTCAGCATCCCACCCCTTTACAACAGAAATCGCTGGAGCTGGATATTAGCGCTGACGGCGCGCAGTTATTCATTCTTGAAGATGTGACGGGAGCCGGAAAAACGGAAGCGGCGCTTATTCTCGCTCACCGCTTAATGGCGGCGGGAAAGGCGCGAGGGCTTTATTTTGGCCTGCCAACGATGGCGACCGCGAATGCCATGTTCGATCGTATGTCCGAGAGTTGGCTGGCGCTGTATCAACCGGATTCCCGGCCAAGCTTGGTGCTGGCGCACAGCGCGCGCGGATTAATGGACAAGTTTAATCAGTCAGTCTGGTCGGGCGATTTGGTCGGTTCCGAAGAGCCTGATGATAAGCAACCCGCCAGCCAGGGATGCGCCGCCTGGTTCGCCGACAGCAATAAGAAAGCGTTACTGGCTGACGTGGGCGTCGGGACACTCGATCAGGCGATGATGGCGGTGATGCCGTTTAAGCATAATAACCTGCGAATGCTGGGGTTGAGCAATAAGATCCTGTTAGCGGATGAGATCCATGCTTACGACCATTACATGTCGCGGATCCTCGAAAGCCTGATCGAAAAGCAGGCCAGCGATGGCAATATCACGATTTTACTTTCCGCCACGCTGTCGCAGCAGCAGCGAGACAGGCTGGTTGCCGCTTTTGCGAAGGGGGCAAAGAGCCGGGTAGAAGCGCCGTTACTCGGCTATGACGATTACCCTTGGCTGACGCAGGTGACGGCTTCGCAGGTGGTTTCCCGTCATGTGGAGACCCGCCAAGAGGTTGAACGCAGCGTCAACGTCGGTTGGTTAGACAGTGAGCAGGCGTGTATCGAACGCATTGAGCAATCGGTGCGGAATGGTAAGTGCATTGCCTGGATCCGAAATTCCGTGGATGACGCTATCCGCATTTATCGCCAGCTTTTCTCCAGAGGCATTGTTTCACCCGAAAATCTGACCCTCTTTCACAGCCGTTTTGCTTTTCACGATCGCCAGAGAATCGAAACTCAAACGTTGAATGTGTTTGGTAAAAAAAGCGCGGGTCAGCGTGCGGGTAAAGTCATTATCGCTACGCAGGTTATTGAGCAGAGCCTGGATATCGACGTTGATGAAATGATTTCTGATTTAGCGCCGGTGGATTTACTGATCCAACGGGCAGGACGTTTACAGCGACATATCCGCGATCGTCATGGCCTGGTGAAAACGGCAGGGAAGGATGAGCGCGATGCGCCAGAACTGTTAATCCTTGCCCCCGAATGGGATGACGCGCCACGAGAAGACTGGCTATCCAGCGCGATGCGCAACAGCGCCTACGTTTATCCCGATCATGGTCGTCTGTGGCTGACTCAGCGCGTATTACGACAACAAGGTGAGATCCGAATGCCGCAGTCAGCCCGGCTGCTGATTGAATCCGTCTATGGTGACGACGTTGCGATGCCGGAGGGGTTCGTGAAGACGGAGCAACTGCAGGAAGGGAAATATTATTGTGACCGGGCCTTCGCTGCGCAAAATATCCTCAACTTCGCGGCAGGATACAGCCCGGAAAGCAGCGACTTTCTGCCCGATAAACTATCGACACGACTGGCGGAGGAGTCCATCACGCTGTGGCTGGCCCGGATTATTGATGGGGTCGTAATGCCGTATGCGCCGGGAGAGCACGCCTGGGAAATGAGCGCGATGCGGGTACGCCAGGGCTGGTGGAATAAACATCGTGCAGATTTCACATTGCTTGACGGCAAGCCGCTTCAGCAGTGGTGCGTGGAGCAACATCAGAATCAGGAGTTTGCCGTGGTGATTGTGGTGTCGGAGGTTGAAAACAGCGGTTATTCAGCCTGTGAAGGATTAATCGGAATGATGGAGGTTTAGCTGCTAACCATATGAATAATTTCTCACTTTTAACAACCCCCTGGCTTCCCGTACGTTTTAACGACGGTTCTGTGGGCAAGCTGGCACCGGTCAATCTGGCCGATGAAAACGTGGTAGATATCGCTGCTGTGCGGGCAGATTTACAGGGTGCGGCCTGGCAGTTTTTGCTGGGGTTATTGCAGTGCAGTATTGCGCCGAAAAATAGCGCCCGCTGGGAGGATATCTGGCTCGATGGGCTGAGCGCAGAGGCATTACAAAAGGCGCTGGCACCGCTGGAGCCTGCTTTCCAGTTCGGTGACCAAACGCCTGCTTTTATGCAGGACTTCGAGCCGTTAAGTGGAGAGACCGTTTCTATCGCCTCTTTGCTGCCAGAAATCCCCGGCGCGCAAACCACTAAATTTAATAAAGACCATTTTGTTAAGCGCGGCGTCACCGAGCGCCTTTGCCCGCACTGTGCGGCGCTGGCGCTCTTTTCATTACAGCTTAATGCGCCATCGGGCGGTAAAGGTTATCGCACCGGGCTGCGCGGCGGCGGGCCGATGACCACGCTCATCGAATTGCAGGAGTATCAGGGCAACCGGCAAACGCCGCTCTGGCGTAAGCTGTGGCTCAATGTGATGCCGCAGGACAGCGCAGGGATGCCTGTGCCAAACCAGTGTGATGAATCTGTTTTTCCCTGGCTGGCTCCCACGCGTACCAGCGAGCAGGCAAATGCCGTCACTACGCCGGAACAGGTGAATCGGCTTCAGGCCTACTGGGGGATGCCGCGCCGCATCCGCCTTGATTTTAATACCACCCATTCGGGGCGTTGCGATCTCTGTGAAGCCCAAAGTGATGAATTGCTTAGCGGGATGACAGTGAAGAACTACGGCGTTAACTATGCGGGCTGGACGCATCCGTTAACGCCTTACCGTCTGGCGTTGAAAGGGGACAGCGAGCGCTACTCCGTTAAGCCGCAGCCCGGCGGGCTAATCTGGCGAGACTGGTTAGGTTTAAATCAGGAAGGTACGTCAGAAAATAACACCGAATATCCGGCGCTGGTCGTCAAAACAACCGCTGCGCGTAGCCTCAAGGACACCAAAGTGGGGCTGTGGGGCTTTGGTTATGATTTCGACAATATGAAAGCCCGCTGCTGGTACGAACATCATTTCCCGCTGCTATTAACCGACAGTATTGTTCCCGATCTCCGGCAGGCGGCGCAAACGGCCTCGCGCAATCTCGGCCTGCTGCGCAGCGCGTTAAAAGAGGCCTGGTTTGCGGATGCCAAAGGCGCGCGCGGCGACTTCAGTTTTATTGATATCGATTTCTGGCATCTCACGCAGGGGCGCTTTCTTGCACTGGTGCATGATCTTGAAAGTGGCGATAGCGCGAAAGAAAGACTGAGTCAGTGGCAAACGAATATCTGGCTATTTACCCGCCGCTACTTTGACGACCATGTTTTTACCAACCCTTATGAAGGGAGCGATCTCAAACGCATCATGCTGGCGCGTAAAAAGTATTTCACGAAATCGGCGGAGAAGCAGAGCGCTAAAGCCGCCAGGGCAAAAAAGCAGGAGGCCGCTGAATGAGTATTGTGAAGGACGACCATAAGGTTACGTTACGCCGATGGCATGAAGAATTGCAGGAAACACGCGGCCTGCGTGCCAGCCTGCGGCGTAGTAAAACGGTAAATGAAGCCTGCCTGTCGGAGGGATTTCGCTCCCTGCTGATGCAGACTCACACCTTATGGAAACGTGAGAACGAGGAGTGGCGTTTTACCGCCCTCGCGATCGCGGCGGCGCTGGCCGCACACGTTAAATCGATTGATGAACGGCAGAAGTTTGCCGCCCAGTTAGGCCAGATGACGGGCAGCAACCCGGTCATGTCCGAACTGCGATTTTCCCGGCTGTCGGCGGTGAAAACGCCTGATGAACTACTGCGCCAGCTACTGCGTGCTGTTCGGCTGCTTAATGGTGCCGTAAACCTGCCTTCACTGGCGGAGGATGTTTTCCACTGGTGCCGGGAAAACGACGAGCAGCTTAACCATCTTCGCCGCCAGCAGCGGCCGACTGAATTTATTCGTATCCGCTGGGCGCTGGAATATTACCAGGCCGGTGAAGTTGATACTGACAATAACAAAGATCAATAAGGACTATCAGATGACCACATTTATTCAGCTGCATTTACTGACCGCTTACCCGGCTGCCAACCTGAACCGCGACGACACCGGCTCACCGAAAACGGTGGTGCTTGGTGGCGCAACGCGTCTGCGTATTTCTTCGCAAAGTTTGAAGCGCGCATGGCGTACTTCTGAGCTTTTTGAGCAGGCGCTTGCCGGTAATATCGGCATCCGTACCGGGCGTATTGCGCGCGAAGCGGCGAATATCCTGATTGAAAAAGGGATTGAACCGAAAAAAGCGGTCGAGTGGGTAGAAAGTATTGCCAGCTGCTTCGGGAAAGTGAAAGCCGACAAGAAAGCAAAAGATATTCTGACTAACGCCGAAACCGAACAGCTGGTACATATCAGCCCGGCGGAATTTGATGCGGTAAAAGCCCTGGCGCATCGTCTGGCGGAAGAAAAACGCGCACCGAAAGAAGACGAACTCGCGCTATTACGTCGCGATCGTATGGCTGTCGATATTGCGATGTTTGGCCGTATGCTGGCGAATAAACCCGAATTCAACGTGGAAGCTGCCTGCCAGGTCGCGCACGCTTTTGGCGTGAGTGAAACGATCGTCGAAGACGATTTCTTTACCGCGGTGGATGATTTGCGTGCCGCTTCTGATGACGCCGGTGCAGGGCATTTGGGGGAAACTGGGTTCGGCTCGGCGCTGTTTTATACCTATATCTGCATCGACAAAGATCTGCTGGTGAAAAATCTTAACGGTAACGAAGAGCTGGCGAACAAAACGCTGCGAGCCTTTACCGAAGCGGCGCTGAAAGTCTCGCCAACCGGCAAGCAAAACAGCTTTGCCAGCCGGGCTTATGCTTCCTGGACGCTGGCGGAAAAAGGCACCGATCAACCGCGATCGCTGGCGGCGGCTTTTTACAATCCGATCAACGGCACCAATCAGCTGGATGTCGCGGTAAATCGGATCACCGAACTGCGTGAAAATATGAATAAGGTCTATGAGCAGCAAACGGAATCTACCGGTTTTGACGTGATGAATAAGAAGGGAAGCATCAAAGACGTGCTTGATTTTATCTGCGCGTAAGGGGCGGCTATGAGCCAATATCTGATTTTTCAGCTTCACGGGCCGATGGCCTCCTGGGGCGTGGATGCGCCCGGCGAGGTTCGTCATAGCCACGAGCTGCCTTCGCGTTCGGCGCTGCTGGGGTTGCTGGCGGCAGCGCTCGGCATTCGTCGCGATGAAGACGCACGCTTAAACGATTTCAATCAGCATTACGCTTTTTTGCTGTGCGCCAGTAAGGAACCGCGCTGGGCGAGGGATTACCATACGGTTCAGATGCCAAAAGAAGTGCGTAAAGCGCGCTATTTCAGCCGTCGGGAAGAGTTGCAGGATCCTGAATTGCTTAGCGCTCTGATTTCTCGCCGCGATTATTACACGGATGCCTGGTGGATGATGGGGGTCTCTGCCACGCCGGATGCGCCTTACTCGCTGGAGCAATTGCGGGATGCGTTACAACATCCGGTGTTCCCACTGTATCTGGGGCGAAAAAGCCACCCGCTGGGGCTGCCATTAGCACCACTGCTGCTGGAAGGGCGAGCGGCGGATGCCTTACGTGAGGCCTACCGCCAATATCAGCGTAACTTCACCGACATGAAACTGTCTTTAGCGAGGTTACAGAATGAGTGCTGGTGGGAAGGTGAACACGATGGCTTAACGGCGAATAAAATCCTGCGTCGCCGCGACAATCCATTGAACCGCCAGCGGTGGCTGTTTGGCGAACGTACCGTGAATCAGGGACCATGGCTCACCAAGGAGGAAGTGTGTACCTCTCAAGAATAACATTGCATACCGGCCAGCTTTCGCCTTCGCAGCTGCTTCATCTGGTGGAACGTGGTGAGTACGTGATGCACCAGTGGTTATGGGAACTCTTTCCTGGCGGAAAGGAGCGGCAGTTCCTTTATCGTCGTGAAGAGCTACAGGGGGCTTTTCGCTTTTTTGTTTTGTCGCAAGAGCGGCCTGCGGATAGCGTTATTTTTGACGTGCTGTGTCGGCCTTTCTCTCCGGCGCTTGTCGCAGGCCAAACTCTGCGCTTTACCCTGCGCGCGAACCCAACGGTGTGCAAAGCGGGTAAACGCCACGATTTGCTGATGGAGGCGAAGCGACAGCTAAACGCTCAGCAAGGTAGCCGGGATGTCTGGTCTTATCAGCAGCAAGCAGCGATCGAGTGGCTATCTCATCAGGGGGAACAGCATGGGTTTTCTCTGCGGGAAGTGAATGTGGATGCTTATCGGCAGCAGCAGATTCGCCGCGAAAAGTCCCGGCAAATGATCCAATTTAGCAGCGTGGACTATTCCGGTTTGTTGGTCGTTAGCGATCCCACGACCTTCCTGCAACGTATGGCATTGGGGTACGGTAAAAGCCGGGCGTTTGGCTGTGGGATGATGATGATCAAACCCGGAGATAGCGAGTGACGTTTGTTCCGCTAAGCCCGATCCCGTTAAAAGATCGCACGTCGATGATTTTTCTTCAGTACGGTCAGGTTGACGTACTGGATGGCGCGTTTGTGCTGATCGACAAGACGGGGATCCGTACGCATATTCCTGTGGGCTCGGTTGCCTGCATTATGTTAGAGCCGGGGACACGGGTCTCCCACGCCGCGGTGCGTCTGGCATCAACGGTTGGGACGCTGCTGGTATGGGTAGGTGAGGCGGGTGTCCGGGTTTATTCCTCCGGGCAGCCCGGTGGGGCGCGTGCAGACAAATTACTCTACCAGGCCAAATTAGCGTTGGATGACGATTTGCGCCTGAAGGTGGTACGAAAAATGTATGAGCTACGTTTTCGTGAGCCGCCGCCAGCCCGCCGCTCTGTTGAGCAACTACGTGGCATTGAAGGCTCTCGAGTGCGTCAGACCTATGCCCTGCTGGCGAAACAGTATGGTGTGAAATGGAATGGCCGCAATTACGATCCTAAAGACTGGGAAAAAGGCGATGTGGTCAATCAGTGCATTAGCGCTGCAACATCGTGCCTTTACGGTATTTCAGAAGCGGCGATATTAGCGGCTGGATATGCGCCTGCCATCGGTTTTATCCACAGTGGTAAACCGCTTTCATTTGTGTATGACATTGCCGATATCATTAAATTTGAATCGGTTGTGCCGAAAGCATTTGAAATTGCTGCTCATCATCCCGCAGAGCCAGATAAAGAGGTTCGGTTGGCATGCCGCGATATATTCCGCAGTACGAAGCTGACGGGAAAACTCATTCCACTGATTGAAGAAGTGCTTGCCGCTGGAGAGATTGATCCTCCGCAACCCGCTCCAGATATGTTGCCCCCGGCAATACCTGAACCTAAACCGTTAGGGGATGGCGGTCATCGGGGTCATGGCTGATGAGCATGGTTGTGGTCGTGACAGAAAATGTTCCTCCCCGTTTGCGGGGAAGGCTAGCGATCTGGCTACTGGAGATTCGCGCTGGGGTTTACGTTGGCGATACGTCCAAGCGTATACGAGAAATGATTTGGCAACAGGTCACGCAATTGGGTGGCGTTGGAAATGTAGTGATGGCCTGGGCGACAAATACGGAGTCAGGCTTTGAGTTTCAGACCTGGGGCGAAAATCGTCGTATTCCGGTAGATTTAGATGGGCTCCGATTGGTTTCTTTTCTTCCTGTTGAAAATCAATAGGTTGAGCGTTCTTTAAAAAGATAAATTTGTTGCTTATAAGTTGGTAGATTGTTTTTGTGTGATAATTCATTGATGTGTAAGTATATTTTTTTAGAGTGTTCCCCGCGCCAGCGGGGATAAACCGGAACATCCATTCAAGAATGAAGTTGAGATTAAGTGTTCCCCGCGCCAGCGGGGATAAACCGCCTCCAGACCAACTCGGTTACCCGGTTTAAAAGTGTTCCCCGCGCCAGCGGGGATAAACCGGCTGGCTTACGTTTTTCTTTCCTTTCGGTCCCGTGTTCCCCGCGCCAGCGGGGATAAACCGCGGCAGGTATTACGCCTGTATCAAGGTTGATTGTGTTCCCCGCGCCAGCGGGGATAAACCGTCGGCGGGCGTGGGCCTGTTTATGTTTGCCTGGTGTTCCCCGCGCCAGCGGGGATAAACCGAAAAAGCCGCACGCGAGCGCGTGCTTGATATGGTGTTCCCCGCGCCAGCGGGGATAAACCGTTACCCCCGGAGACCTTGACGGTTTTACACAAGTGTTCCCCGCGCCAGCGGGGATAAACCGACGCCCTTTTCGTTTTCGAAAATGCGCACACGGTGTTCCCCGCGCCAGCGGGGATAAACCGCGCGCTCTCCGGCGCTTTCTGCCGCACCGGATGTGTTCCCCGCGCCAGCGGGGATAAACCGGCATCAGATAATTTACTCATTTGAACAGGTTCGTGTTCCCCGCGCCAGCGGGGATAAACCGTACGGCGTCAGGTGACGATTCCTGGATTGGTGGTGTTCCCCGCGCCAGCGGGGATAAACCGCTATGAAGGCGCTAAATTCTGACGATCCGCAAGTGTTCCCCGCGCCAGCGGGGATAAACCGGGTGCTGTGTTGCTACATTGTCCGCAAACGGAGTGTTCCCCGCGCCAGCGGGGATAAACCGGTTGCCTGTACGTCCTCGTTAATCTCTTCATTGTGTTCCCCGCGCCAGCGGGGATAAACCGGGTGGGCGCTATATGTTGAGGTTCCCGCCAACGTGTTCCCCGCGCCAGCGGGGATAAACCGTTCGATAAGTTTATTCGCCGCGGGCAGGGTGAGTGTTCCCCGCGCCAGCGGGGATAAACCGGGGATCCTGGAAGCCCGGAAAATCCCGCAAACGTGTTCCCCGCGCCAGCGGGGATAAACCTCAGAAATGGCTTTTTGGGTAAGCGGATTAGCGGTGTTCCCCGCGCCAGCGGGGATAAACCGGGGGCGGCGGCATATTCCCAAAACATGGATACGTGTTCCCCGCGCCAGCGGGGATAAACCGATATCCAGACGATACCATCGGAACTGGGGGCTGTGTTCCCCGCGCCAGCGGGGATAAACCGGGCGCGCGATAAATTAAAGATATCAGATATAAGTGTTCCCCGCGCCAGCGGGGATAAACCGTGCGCATTGAATCTAATTAACGGAGCGCCCCAGTGTTCCCCGCGCCAGCGGGGATAAACCGTTTAATTATCAGCGGGCAGATACTGAATAGCTGTGTTCCCCGCGCCAGCGGGGATAAACCGACGGCGAGTTTGTGGAGGTGGATTCATGATTAGTGTTCCCCGCGCCAGCGGGGATAAACCGCCGTATGCGTTTGATGATGTGGACGGGCAGGAGTGTTCCCCGCGCCAGCGGGGATAAACCGGGAAAATTATGAGCACTACACCTACTAACCATGTGTTCCCCGCGCCAGCGGGGATAAACCGTTGCCCAGGGGATGGTGACGTTCCTGTCTCAGGTGTTCCCCGCGCCAGCGGGGATAAACCGGGGTGGCGTTTGTGTGAATGCCGAAAAAGACCGTGTTCCCCGCGCCAGCGGGGATAAACCGTCACTGTCGACCTCAGTCAGAAATACGGATACGTGTTCCCCGCGCCAGCGGGGATAAACCGCCGTTTATTCGCTGGCAAAGGCGCTGCTGATTGGTGTTCCCCGCGCCAGCGGGGATAAACCGGTTAGTTTCGAACCACAGCTTCGCGAACTGGAGTGTTCCCCGCGCCAGCGGGGATAAACCGGAAGATGCCGCACTTATTAACGCGCGCGCCGCGTGTTCCCCGCGCCAGCGGGGATAAACCGCCGTTAGGAACGGTTGTGGCTGGGGGTGGAAAGTGTTCCCCGCGCCAGCGGGGATAAACCGCAAAATGAGTGTGGAATGTCCACAAAACGTCCGTGTTCCCCGCGCCAGCGGGGATAAACCGGTTTGCCAATAACGGCGCGATCGCTTCAATAGGTGTTCCCCGCGCCAGCGGGGATAAACCGGAACATTTCTTATCACGGATTAGCTACGCCATGTGTTCCCCGCGCCAGCGGGGATAAACCGGCCGAACAACCGAAGACAAAAAAGGAGGGTAAGTGTTCCCCGCGCCAGCGGGGATAAACCGCGGGCGCTGATATTTCTGGCATTGCGGAAAATGTGTTCCCCGCGCCAGCGGGGATAAACCGCGGACGGCACTCAAATTACCCGTAGCCACGTTGTGTTCCCCGCGCCAGCGGGGATAAACCGCAAAAATCAGCCAGGAAATTTAATCCTGACCAGTGTTCCCCGCGCCAGCGGGGATAAACCGCCCTTACCCGCCTTTTTGAGATTTTTTGAAATGTGTTCCCCGCGTCAGCGGGGATAAACCGCGCTGGCATCAGGCGTACCGCCACTTTAATTCGTGTTCCCCGCGCCAGCGGGGATAAACCGTCACCAAAACAGGGACAGAAAGTGTCACCAAAGTGTTCCCCGCGCCAGCGGGGATAAACCGTTTAGGGTAAATGTTGGTATCAGTGTCAGCCAGTGTTCCCCGCGCTAGCGGGGATAAACCGCCGCGCAAGTGAATGCGAGTGCGATTTTCTTCGTGTTCCCCGCGCCAGCGGGGATAAACCGCTGGAACAGATTGACGCTGAACCGGACGAGGAGTGTTCCCCGCACCCGCGGGGATAAACCCCGCCATTATGACGGGGTGAGCTACACGGGCGTTTTATAACCCGGCCAACCGGGCAAATAACGTTGCGCCAATAAGAATGCAGTTTTCGTTGGCAATAAATGGATTTGAATGCAGAGGGTTATTTATCCCTTTACTGTGATCGCCGCTGCCGAGGAAGAAAAAAGCGCCCGGTTTTTCTTCCAGGAAAAACGAGAAATCTTCTGAACCTACCATTGGAGGGCGGTCGGTAAGGACATTTTCAGTCCCCAGGTACTCCTGGGCGGTTTCTATCAAATGTTGCGTTTCTGCCGGGTGATTATTGATAGCCGGATAACCCATTATGTCTAAATCAACGTTATACCCTCTCCGCCGTGACTCCTGGATCTCCTCCATAAAGTGACGGGTTAACGTCTGATGCACCGATTTGTCGAATGAACGTATTGAACCCTGGAGTTCAGCATTGCGGGCTAAAATATTCGGCGCTTCGCCAGCCTTAAGCATACAGGTAGAAATAAGCGCCGCTTTATTGGGATCGACGTGGTCGGTAATGATGGAGCGAAATTCATTCAACAAACGGACGGCTTCAGAGAGTGCATCAAGCCCTAAATGCGGCGCAGAGGCATGAGCGCTTTTGCCTTCAATACTTAATTTAAATTGATCGCCATTGGAGGACATAATCCCCGGGCGCAGGGCAATCTGCCCGCAATCAATTTGCGGGTCATTATGCAATCCATAAACCCTGTCGACACCTTCCATACAGCCTTCCGCGATCATGCCTTTTGCGCCGCCCCGGAACATTTCTTCTGAGGGTTGAAACAGAAAGCGGATGTTGGCCTTCAGCGCAGAACGATGTTCACTCATGATTTTGGCGGCAGTTAACGCGACGGCCATGTGTAAGTCGTGACCGCAGAGATGTGCTGCGCCAGGATTTTGCGAGGTTACGACTTCCCCCGGTTTTTCGGTGGCGGGCAGGGCATCCATATCTGCACGAAACGCGATGGTGGGGAACTTATCATCAATGTGTAAATCCGCATAAAATCCAGTATAGAAACAATCCGTGATGCTGAATCCCATCTGTTCAAACTGGTGGATACTGTAGGCGCGAGTTTCACATTCTTTGCGACCCAGCTCTGGGTGCTGATGAAAATGGCGGCGCATGCGGATGCCGTAATCCTGATAATCTTGAACGTTCATAAATACACTCACTTGTTAATCAGATGATGCCCTGGGCTTTCAAAATGAACTGCGCAACAAAGGCCGCACCAAAGAAGGCGGTGGTAAATACCAACAACGAAATAATGACGATGCGCCAGCTAAGTGATTTCAACTTGTCCAGGCTGTTCCCAACGGAGAGTCCAGCGAAGGCAAGCAATGGCGTCGTTGTGGCCAGAAAATCGATGCGGTTGGTGTAACGCATAAAGATGTCGCTGACCGGTGAATACGGGATGCTGAGCAGCAATGCGATAAGCGTTGCCCACGCGAAAGCGGGCAGCGGCAGGCGAGGAAGCCATGCCTTGATTTGTAATGAGAGCAGAATAATAGCCAACATCATTACCGCTCCCGGAATTGCTGCAATCGGAGACATGCCTTTTCCGACCCACTGAGCAACGAGCACAAGAATGATGCAGGGAATAATAATTCGGGTACTGGAGAGATGTTCTTTCAGCGTCATGATGGTATCTCGCAGTTAATTTAATGAGCTTTGTGAGGGAGTACCCGATACATCAGGTTACTCAGCGGAAGAGCAAGAAAGATCAGGGCATACATGCCCGTAAATGCGGCCAACATGTTGCTGGTTGCGGCAAATGCCAATATTTGCGTGGACATCGTAGGTACGGCTGCGGCGAGTGAGGCTGAAGCGGCGGCCATCATACTTCCGGAGCCAAGACCGCAGGCAACCGCCAGGGATAATGGGTTCAGACCAACCTGCAATCCCAGGGGGCTGATCACGCCGAAATAGACTGTCCCGATGACGGACCCGACCAGATAAGTCCCCAGAACCCCTGTACCTTCAGGGCTTTCGATGCCGTATTTTTCACCAATAACGCCGAGTGACGGTTCTCTGGAAATGCTGGAGCATGCCCCAATGGCTTCACGGCGCATCCCAAGCAGCAAAGCGACTGGCATGGCAATAAGAACCGAGCCAAGGTTGCCGATCTCCTGAAGGATTAATGCCGGGCCTGCATGGATGACTTCTTTGATATTCGGCCCGACTAATGTGCCATATTTTACGCCCAGAGGTAGCAGTGCCAGCATAACGACGTTTCCGGTGATGCTGATCTCTTTTCGGGAAACGAACTTTCCAAGTGGTTTTATATATTTACCTAAAAGGTCTGGTGTAATAACTACACCCAGAATAACGGCGTATAGCATCGGCAAAAAACTAATTGATGTTTTTCCGAAGTGCACTGATGTTACACCGATGTATTCGGATATTATTACAATGATCAATGCTGTAATTATTACTTTAAGTAAAGGGTAATCATTTTTAATATTTCCATTTGTACACATAAAGACGTTCCTTAAATGGATATTCTAGAGGCGGGAACATGATGGAATGGAAATGAGAAACGAGGAAGACTGTAAAATACTATAGTGATAGAAAAAAGTTATCATCAGCCCGTGTGTTTTGATTTTTATCAATAAATGCAGTTTGAGTGTTTATAGAAAACCGTTATTAATCAAGTGGATGATGGTATTTGTTATCTCTATCACAAAATATAAAGAGCCATTTTTGTTTAGCTTTAATCAATATGTTGTGGGAGTATTAATATATTGAAATTATATGAGATGAGTTATGCACGCCTTACCAAAAACACAACATTTTATTGTGTTTCAGGAAGTTGTTCGCTGTGGAAGTTTGCGAGCCGCGGCAAGATCGTTAGGACTGACGCAGCCTTCTGTGACGAAAACCATTCATGATATTGAGAATTATTTTGGTGTCGAATTGATTGCCAGAAATAATACCGGGATTGATCTTACTGACGCAGGGAAAACATTACTTACTCATTCAAGAACTATTCTCAAGGATTTAACCCTGGCAGTAAATGATATGCGCAGGTTGCTAAGCGATCCTATTACAGAGGTTTCCTTTGGCTTCTCTTCATTGATTGGTTTTACGGTAATTCCTGATATCGTTAAACAATTCAATAAGTTATACCCAACCGCGCGTATAACTATGCAGGAAGCTCAGTTATCATCTTTATTGCCAGCGTTGCGTGAAGGGCGTCTTGATTTTGCCATCGGGACGGTAACGCCTGATATGCCGGTGCAGAATTTGGCGGTCTATCCATTGTTTAATGCAGAGTTTTCCTTTATTGCCGCGCAGGGACATCCCCTTGCTGCGTGTGAAACGCTCAATGCCTTACAGCACGCCAGATGGGTGCTGCCGCAAACGGATATGGGATACTACCAGGCTCTATCTGAGCTGCTGGAGCATAATGTGGTTAATACGGATCGCGTAGTCAGAACCGATTCTGTTATTACCATCTTTAACCTGGTTGCACATGCCGGCTTCATTACGGTGCTTGCGCGCGCAATGTCGTCTCCGTTTGATGGGGGACAGTTTGCAGAGTTACCGGTCCGCGAAATGTTACCGCAAGCTCGCTATGCCCTGGTGTGTTCGCGGAATAAGCGACAGGGAGTCGGGGTGGAAGCGCTACTCTCGATCATTCGTAAGTACAACTGGTCCCATTTCCCGGGGATGAATACACAGGGTATTGCGTAATGGGACCGCGATGTCGGCGAAATGAAATCAGGGTTGCGCCTTCGCCAACTCTTTCACTAACGGCAGCATGATGCGAACCACATCGCGGCTACGGTGTTCGATCCGCCCAGGTAACGCTTTATCGATATGCTGTTGGTTATCCAGACGCACATCGTGCCAGCTGTTGCCATCCGGGAATGAAGGGCTTTTGGCCCGTTGTTGATAGCCATCTTTTTTGCCCAGGCTCCAGTTGGTCGCTTCAACGGAGAGGACGGCAATTCCCGCGTTATCAAAGACCTCTGCGTCGTTACAGCAGCCGGTACCTTTCGGATAATCTTTGTTCAGTCCGGGGTTGGTGCTGGCGATAATACCGCGGCTGCGCGCGATGGCCAGCGCCCGGTCGCGCGTCAGTTTTCGTACGGCTTCCGGGGTTCTCTTCCCGCTGTTGAAATAGAGCTTATCGCCGACGATCAGGTTATCGAGGTTGATAACCAGCAGCGTATTTTTCTTCTCGGCGGCGCTCATCCGCTTAAGGATGTTCTCCGCGCCCAGTTTGCCTTCTTCTTCGCCGCTGGTGGCGATAAAGCGAATGCCGTACTGCGTCGACACATTTTTGAGCCGTTCTGCCAGCTCCAGCATCACGCCCACCCCTGCGGCGTTGTCGTCGATACCTTGCAGGGTCAACCCACCCAGATTAGCATCGGAATCGGCGTCGCTTTGCGCAGCGTAGGTGTCGAGGTGCGCCATGATAATAATCTGCTGCGGCGCTTTGCCTTCATGGGCTGCAATGACGGTGCTTCCCGTTACGTTATGCCAGTTTTTACGGTTATCTTTGGCGGTATAAATATAACGGCTGTTAAACGCCCGAATATCACTGCTATAGCCCATCTGCTGAAATTGCTGACGTATATAATCAGCCGATAACATTTCTGCCGGAGAGCCCGTCACGCGGCCTGGGAAAAATGTGGCGATGTATCGCGCCTGGGTATTTGCGATATCTCCGGGCTTCGAAGATGTTGCCTGTGCGGGAAGGATAAAGCACGCGCCGAGCGCCAGGGCAGTAGTCAGGTGGCGCAATGCGAAAAACATAATGAATCCTTAAATACCAAGCAGAAATTTTCAGCCGCTAGTATGAAACCGCGATCGCGGTAAAACAATTTCATTTGCTCTTAAATGCCCGAAATCCGCTGGCTTAAGCACTTTTTGATCTTTGCTTTTCCAAATCGTTATTCCTTTGAGGAACTACTCATTCCAATTCGTAATTTCATTCACTCTCTTGCGCTCCCTATAGTCGGGTTATCTGAGCAGCGTTAGCAAAATAACGGCATTACATAGGAACGGTTATGGATCAAAAACGACTTACCCACCTGCGGCAACTGGAAGCGGAAAGCATCCATATCATTCGTGAGGTGGCCGCCGAGTTTTCTAATCCGGTGATGATGTATTCCATCGGCAAAGATTCCAGCGTAATGCTGCATCTGGCGCGCAAAGCGTTTTATCCTGGCACGCTGCCGTTCCCCTTGCTGCACGTTGATACCGGTTGGAAATTTAGCGAGATGTATGAATTTCGTGACCGCACGGCGAAAGCCTACGGCTGCGAGCTGCTGGTGCATAAAAACCCGGAAGGGGTGGCGATGGGCATCAACCCGTTTGTCCACGGCAGCGCCAAGCATACCGATATTATGAAAACCGAAGGGCTGAAGCAGGCGCTGAACAAATACGGTTTTGACGCTGCGTTTGGCGGTGCGCGCCGTGATGAGGAGAAATCGCGTGCCAAAGAGCGCATTTACTCCTTCCGCGATCGCTTTCATCGCTGGGATCCTAAAAACCAGCGCCCGGAACTGTGGCACAACTACAACGGGCAAATTAACAAAGGCGAAAGCATTCGCGTCTTCCCGCTCTCTAACTGGACTGAACAGGATATCTGGCAGTACATCTGGCTGGAAAATATCGACATCGTACCGCTGTACCTGGCGGCGGAGCGTCCGGTGCTGGAGCGCGACGGTATGCTGATGATGATCGATGACGACAGAATCGATCTGCAGCCTGGCGAAGTGATTAAAAAACGCATGGTGCGCTTCCGCACGCTCGGCTGCTGGCCGCTGACAGGCGCGGTAGAGTCGAATGCGCAGACGCTGCCGGAAATTATTGAAGAGATGCTGGTCTCCACCACCAGTGAACGTCAGGGCCGCGTGATTGACCGCGACCAGGCGGGCTCCATGGAGCTGAAGAAACGTCAGGGGTATTTCTAAGGAGCCGCCATGAACACGACACTTGCACAACAAATTGCTAATGAAGGCGGCGTTGAAGCCTGGATGGTTGCCCAGCAACACAAAAGTCTGCTGCGTTTTTTAACCTGCGGTAGCGTGGATGACGGCAAAAGCACCCTGATTGGTCGTCTGCTGCACGATACCCGACAGATCTATGAAGATCAGCTATCATCGCTGCACAATGACAGCAAACGCCACGGCACGCAGGGTGAAAAGCTCGATCTGGCGCTATTGGTTGACGGCTTGCAGGCCGAGCGCGAGCAGGGCATTACCATCGACGTGGCTTATCGTTATTTCTCCACCGAGAAGCGCAAATTTATTATTGCGGATACTCCCGGTCACGAACAGTACACCCGCAACATGGCGACCGGCGCGTCGACCTGCGACCTGGCGATCCTGCTGATCGATGCGCGTAAAGGCGTGCTGGATCAGACCCGTCGTCACAGCTTTATCTCCACGCTGCTCGGGATCAAACATCTCGTGGTGGCGATCAACAAAATGGATCTGGTGGACTTTAGCGAAGAGACATTTAACCGCATCCGTGAAGACTATCTCACGTTTGCTGAACAGCTGCCGGGCAATCTGGATATCCGCTTTGTGCCGCTCTCCGCGCTGGAAGGCGATAACGTGGCTTCGCAAAGCGTCAGCATGCCGTGGTACAGCGGTCCGACGCTGCTGGAAGTGCTGGAAACCGTTGAGATCCAGCGCATTGTTGATACCCAGCCGATGCGTTTCCCGGTGCAGTATGTGAACCGACCGAATCTGGATTTTCGCGGTTATGCCGGAACGCTGGCCTCCGGTAGCGTGCAGGTCGGGCAGCGCGTCAAGGTGCTGCCGTCCGGCGTTGAGTCGAGCGTGGCGCGGATCGTTACCTTTGATGGTGATTTACAGCAAGCGCATGCCGGTGAAGCGATCACTCTGGTGCTGAAAGATGAGATTGATATCAGCCGGGGCGACCTGCTGCTGGATGCCGCTGAAGCATTGCCGGCGGTACAAAGCGCTGCCGTTGACGTGGTGTGGATGGCGGAACAACCGCTGTCGCCGGGGCAGACTTATGACATCAAAGTCGCTGGTAAGAAGACCCGCGCACGCGTGGATAGCGTCCAGTATCAGGTTGATATTAATAATCTGACCCAGCGTGAGGTCGACGCGCTACCGCTGAACGGTATTGGTCTGGTGAATCTGACCTTTGATGAGCCGCTGGTGCTGGATACCTATCAGCAGAACCCGGTTACGGGTGGGTTAATTATCATTGACCGCCTGACTAACGTCACCGTCGGCGCGGGGCTGGTGCGCGAGCCGATCGTGCAGGAGCAGGCCGCCGCTTTTCAGTTCAGCGCGTTTGAACTGGAGCTGAATGCGCTGGTGCGTCGCCACTTCCCACACTGGGGTGCGCGCGATCTGCTGGGAGGAAAATAATGGCGCTGCATGACGAAAACGTCGTCTGGCATGCCCATCCTGTTACACCGCAACAGCGGGAGCAACGCCACGGCCATCGTGGTGTTGTGCTGTGGTTTACCGGGCTGTCTGGCTCCGGTAAATCTACGGTAGCGGGGGCGCTGGAAGAGGCGCTGCACAAGCTGGGGGTGAGCACATATTTGCTGGATGGCGATAACGTGCGTCACGGCCTGTGCAGCGATCTGGGGTTTAGCGATGCCGATCGCAAAGAGAATATTCGTCGGGTTGGCGAGGTGGCTAACCTGATGGTGGATGCCGGTCTGGTGGTCCTGACCGCCTTTATCTCTCCGCATCGCGCCGAGCGAAAAATGGTCCGCGAGCGCGTTGGCGCAGGGCGTTTTATTGAGGTTTTTGTCGATACGCCATTAGCAACCTGTGAAGCGCGCGACCCTAAAGGATTGTATAAAAAAGCGCGGGCGGGAGAGTTGCGCAATTTCACCGGAATTGACTCGGTATACGAAGCGCCTGAATCGCCAGAAATTCATCTTGATGGTGAACAATTGGTAACAAATTTGGTTCCCCAATTATTAGACCTGCTGAGACAGGAAGATATTATCAGATCCTGAGACACCCGGGCTTGCATGCCCGGTCAGTCACGGTCACAGGATTAGATATGCGTAACAGCCATAACATTACTATCACAGAGTCAGATACCTTCGCCGCCGACGACGAAACCACCTGGTCACTCCCGGGGGCCGTGGTCGGCTTTGTGGCGTGGCTGCTGGCGCTGGGATTCCCGTGTCTGATGTATGGCCCTAACACGCTGTTTTTCTTCCTTTATACCTGGCCCTTTTTCCTCGCCTTGTTGCCCGTGGCGATTGTCGCGGGTATTGCCCTGAACTCGCTGTTGAAGGGGCGGCTGCTGCTGAGTATTACCTGTACCCTGCTGGTGGTTGGGGCGATGTTTGGCGCACTGTTTATGTGGTTATTGGGGTAGGCTCACGTCTTTTCACATGATCGCCGTTGTTGTCCACTCTCTGGCCATAATTCAAACCGTAACCAACAATGAGATTATGTTCTCCTTACACGGGGTATACGTAACAACGGGCAAATGTGGTACATTTGCCCGCGTTGTCGCGGCATTCCCGCCCGTTGATGTAAAGTCGTCTTCGGAAGTTATGGGATGTTAATGCCGTTTTTCAGGGGGCAGGATGGGTAAACTTACGCTGCTGTTGCTGGCTTTATTGGTCTGGCTACAGTATTCGCTGTGGTTCGGTAAGAACGGCATACATGACTATAGTCGCGTCAACGATGACGTTGTTGCGCAGCAGGCTACAAACGCGAAACTTAAAGCGCGAAACGATCAGCTCTTTGCCGAAATTGACGATCTCAATGGCGGACAAGAGGCTATCGAGGAGCGTGCGCGCAACGAACTCAGCATGACTAAGCCGGGCGAAACCTTTTATCGTCTGGTGCCTGACGCGTCTAAACGCGCCCAGACTGCAGGGCAAAACAATCGATAAACCGTCCAGGGATTTAACATGGCAGCCACTTTATTGGACGTTTGCGCCGTGGTGCCGGCTGCCGGGTTTGGCCGCCGAATGCAAACAGAGTGTCCTAAGCAGTACCTCTCTATTGGCAATAAAACCATTCTTGAACACTCGGTTGATGCGCTGCTGGCCCATCCCCGGGTGACGCGAGTCGTCATCGCTATCAGCCCAGGCGACAGCCGCTTTGCTCAACTTCCGCTCGCCGCGCATCCGCAAATTACCGTAGTGGATGGCGGCAACGAACGTGCTGACTCCGTCCTTGCCGGTTTGCAAGCGGCAGGAGAGGCGCACTGGGTGCTGGTGCATGACGCCGCGCGTCCGTGTCTGCACCAAGATGATTTAGCGCGTTTGCTGGCAATCAGTGAGACCAGCCGCACCGGCGGGATCCTGGCAGCACCCGTACGCGATACGATGAAACGCGCTGAACCGGGCCGGACAGACATTGCTCATACGGTCGAACGCACCGATTTATGGCATGCGTTGACGCCGCAGTTTTTTCCTCGCGAGCTGTTGCACGACTGCCTGACCCGTGCGCTCAATGAAGGCGCAACCATTACGGACGAAGCCTCGGCGCTGGAATATTGCGGCTTTCATCCGCAGCTTGTCGAAGGACGCGCTGACAACATCAAAGTTACCCGCCCGGAAGATCTGGCGCTGGCGGAGTTTTATCTGTCCCGAACAATCCATTTGGAGAAAGCATAATGCGAATTGGACACGGTTTTGACGTACACGCTTTTGGCGGCGTTGGCCCAATTATCATTGGCGGCGTACGCATCCCGTATGAAAAAGGATTACTGGCGCATTCTGATGGCGACGTAGCGTTACATGCGCTCACTGACGCCCTGCTTGGCGCTGCGGCGTTGGGGGATATTGGTAAACTCTTCCCGGACACCGACCCGGCTTTTAAAGGGGCAGATAGCCGCGAATTATTGCGTGAAGCCTGGCGGCGTATTCAGGCGAAAGGTTATACGCTTGGTAATGTGGATGTGACGATTATCGCCCAGGCGCCAAAGATGCTGCCGCACATTCCGCAAATGCGCGTGTTTATTGCCGAAGACCTCGGCTGCCATATGGATGACGTTAACGTGAAAGCGACCACCACGGAAAAACTCGGTTTCACCGGGCGTGGGGAAGGGATTGCCTGTGAAGCGGTGGCGTTACTCATTAAGGCAACGAAATGACTGCGTTTGAGAATCTGACATATCTCCATGGCAAACCACTGGGCCATGGCGTCCTGAAAGCGAATCCGGAAGATTTTGTCGTCGTTGAAGATTTAGGCTTCGAACCGGATGGCGAAGGCGAGCACATTTTGGTGCGGATCCTGAAAAATGGCTGTAATACCCGTTTTGTGGCTGACGCGCTGGCGAAGTTCCTGAAAATTCACGCCCGAGAAGTGAGCTTTGCCGGGCAAAAAGATAAGCATGCGGTCACGGAACAGTGGCTGTGCGCGCGCGTGCCGGGCAACGCGATGCCTGATTTAAGCAAATTTGAGCTCGAAGGCTGTAAAGTGCTGGAGTACGCGCGCCACAAGCGTAAGCTGCGTTTAGGCGCGCTGAAAGGCAACGATTTTACGCTGGTGCTGCGTGAAGTTAGCGATCGCGCTGACGTGGAAGCGCGTTTACAGGCGATGAGCGAACGTGGCGTACCGAACTATTTTGGCGCTCAACGTTTTGGTATCGGCGGCAGCAACCTGCAAGGCGCGCTGCGCTGGGCGCAAAGCGATGCGCCGGTGCGCGATCGCAATAAACGCAGTTTTTGGTTGTCGGCGGCCCGTAGCGCGTTGTTTAATCAGATAGTCAGTGAACGCTTGAAAAAAACAGACTTTAATCAGGTTGTTGACGGCGATGCGCTACAATTGTCGGGACGCGGAAGCTGGTTTGTCGCCACACGGGAAGAACAGACTGAATTACAGCGTCGCGTCGATGATAAAGAATTGATGATCACAGCGGCATTACCGGGCAGCGGTGAGTGGGGAACTCAGCGCGACGCGCTGGCGTTTGAAAAAGGCGCCGTCGCTGATGAAACCGCGCTGCAGTCTCTGTTACTGCGCGAGAAGGTTGAGGCATCGCGACGTGCTATGTTGCTGTATCCACAACAATTAAGCTGGAACTGGTGGGATGACGTAACCGTTGAGTTACGCTTCTGGCTACCGGCAGGTAGCTTCGCCACCAGTGTAGTAAGGGAACTTATTAACACAATGGGTGATTATGCGTATATTGCTGAGTAACGATGATGGGGTCCACGCACCCGGTATACAAACGTTGGCGAAAGCGCTGCGTGAGTTTGCTGACGTACAGGTGGTTGCCCCGGATCGTAACCGCAGTGGCGCGTCTAACTCGCTGACGCTGGAATCTTCACTTCGCACGTTTACCTATGATAATGGCGATATCGCCGTACAAATGGGTACACCTACCGACTGCGTCTATCTGGGCGTGAACGCACTCATGCGTCCGCGTCCGGACATTGTCGTTTCGGGCATTAACGCAGGTCCTAATCTGGGTGATGATGTCATCTATTCCGGTACCGTTGCGGCGGCAATGGAAGGTCGTCACCTTGGGTTTCCTGCGCTGGCTGTCTCGCTGGATGGCCATAAACACTACGATACTGCTGCGGCAGTAACCTGTCGTATTTTACGGGCGCTAAGCCGTGAGCCGCTGCGCACCGGGCGTATTTTGAATATCAACGTCCCGGATATACCGCTGGATCAGATTAAAGGTATTCGCGTTACCCGCTGCGGCAGTCGTCATCCGGCGGATCAGGTGATCCCACAGCAGGACCCACGCGGGAATACGCTGTACTGGATTGGGCCGCCGGGCGAGAAGTGCGACGCCGGGCCGGATACGGATTTTGCCGCCGTCGATGAAGGCTATGTTTCCATCACGCCGCTGCATGTCGACTTAACCGCCTACGGCGCGCATGAGGTGGTTGCGAACTGGTTAGACAGCGTGGGAGTCGACACGCAATGGTAAGCAGACGCGTCCACACTCTTCTTGAACAATTACGCGCGCAGGGCATCAGAGATGAGCAGGTCCTGGACGCGCTCGCCGCCGTGCCGCGTGAAAAATTCATTGATGAGGCGTTTGAACATAAGGCCTGGGACAACATTGCCCTGCCGATTGGCCAGGGGCAGACGATTTCGCAACCTTATATGGTTGCGCGTATGACCGAATTGCTTGAGCTAACGCCGCAATCGCGGGTGCTGGAAATTGGCACCGGCTCTGGCTACCAGACGGCGATTCTGGCGCATCTGGTGCATCACGTATGCTCCGTTGAGCGCATTAAAAGCTTACAGTGGCAGGCGCGTCGTCGCCTGAAACAGCTTGATTTACATAATGTTTCTACCCGTCACGGTGATGGATGGCAGGGCTGGCAAGCGCGAGCCCCGTTTGACGCTATCATTGTAACGGCTGCGCCGCCTGAGATCCCAACTGCGCTGATGATGCAGCTGGATGAAGGCGGCATTCTCGTCTTACCCGTGGGCGATGAGCACCAGTTCCTGAAGCGGGTGCGTCGTCGGGGAGGCGAATTTATTATCGATACCGTGGAGGCCGTACGTTTCGTTCCCTTAGTAAAAGGGGAGCTTGCGTAGATAGCGCCGCTGAATACCTGGAGTTTTCCTGGATATTCTCGAACGAGTAAGCGTATTGTGTCGGTGCCTTGCACGGCGATGACGTCACGGGTTTTAACCAAATTTTCCTGGGGGATAAATGAGCGCGGGAAGCCACAAATTTACCGTTCGCCGCATAGCGGCATTGTCACTGGTTTCATTATGGCTGGCAGGTTGTTCAAACACCTCGAATCCGCCAGCGCCGGTCAGTTCGGTTGACGGCGGAGCATCCGCGAACACCAGCTCCGGTATGCTGATTACGCCTCCGCCAAAAATGGGCTCGACGTCGACGGTTCAACAGACGCCACAGATCCAACCGGTGCAGCGTCCAACTACGCAACCAACGCAAATTCAGCCCGTTACGGAACAGCCTGTACAGATGGAAAACGGTCGCATTGTGTACAACCGTAAGTATGGGAATATTCCGAAAGGTAGCTACACCGGCGGCAGTACCTATACTGTTAAGAAAGGCGACACGCTTTTCTATATCGCCTGGATTACCGGGAACGATTTCCGTGACCTCGCACAGCGCAATAACATTCCGGCCCCGTATGGCCTGAATGTCGGCCAAACTCTGCAAGTGGGCAACGCGTCGGGTACACCGATTACCGGTGGGAATGCCATCACCCAGGCGGATGCAGCACAGCAAGGAGTTGTGACCAACCCTGCACAAAATTCCACCGTTGCTGTTGCTTCGAAACCAACAATTACGTATTCTGAGGATTCAGGTGAACAAAGTGCTAACAAAATGTTGCCGAACAACAAGCCTGCTGGGACAGTTGTCACAGCGCCAGTAACGGCTCCAGCAGCTAGCACAACCGAATCAACTGCAAGCTCGACGTCGACCAGCGCGCCAATCTCTACCTGGCTCTGGCCAACTGACGGCAAAGTGATCGAAAACTTTGCGGCTACCGAAGGTGGCAATAAAGGGATCGACATTGCAGGCAGCAAAGGACAGGCGATTGTCGCGACCGCAGATGGACGCGTCGTCTATGCCGGTAACGCGCTGCGTGGTTACGGTAATCTTATTATCATCAAACATAACGATGATTACCTGAGCGCCTACGCCCATAACGATACAATGCTGGTCCGGGAACAACAAGAAATCAAGGCGGGGCAGAAAATAGCTACCATGGGTAGTACCGGAACCAGTTCAACACGCTTGCATTTTGAAATTCGTTACAAGGGGAAATCCGTAAACCCGCTGCGTTACTTGCCGCAGCGATAATTCGGCGGAACCAGGCTTTCACTTGCTAGTTCCGTTAGGGATCACGGGTAGGAGCCACCTTTATGAGTCAGAATACGCTGAAAGTTCATGATTTAAATGAAGATGCGGAATTTGATGAGAACGGAGTAGAGGCTTTTGATGAGAAAGCCTTGAGTGAAGAGGAACCCAGTGATAACGACCTGGCTGAAGAAGAGCTGTTATCGCAGGGGGCCACACAGCGTGTGTTGGACGCGACTCAGCTTTACCTTGGTGAGATTGGTTATTCGCCACTGTTAACAGCCGAAGAAGAAGTTTATTTTGCGCGTCGCGCACTGCGTGGAGATGTCGCCTCTCGCCGCCGCATGATTGAAAGTAACCTGCGTCTGGTGGTGAAAATTGCTCGTCGTTATGGCAATCGTGGTCTGGCATTGCTGGACCTGATTGAAGAGGGCAATCTGGGGCTTATCCGTGCCGTCGAGAAGTTTGACCCGGAACGCGGGTTCCGCTTCTCAACATACGCAACGTGGTGGATCCGTCAAACGATCGAACGGGCGATTATGAACCAAACCCGTACGATCCGACTGCCGATTCACATTGTAAAAGAGCTGAACGTCTATCTGCGTACCGCGCGTGAGTTGTCGCATAAACTGGACCACGAACCGAGCGCAGAAGAGATTGCTGAACAACTGGATAAACCGGTTGATGACGTCAGCCGTATGCTCCGACTCAACGAGCGCATTACCTCGGTAGACACCCCGCTGGGTGGCGATTCCGAAAAAGCGTTGCTGGATATTCTGGCCGATGAAAAAGAAAACGGTCCGGAAGACACCACGCAAGACGATGATATGAAACAGAGCATCGTCAAATGGCTGTTCGAACTGAACGCCAAACAGCGTGAAGTGCTGGCACGTCGTTTCGGTCTGCTGGGGTACGAAGCTGCAACACTGGAAGATGTGGGCCGCGAAATTGGCCTCACGCGTGAACGTGTTCGTCAGATTCAGGTTGAAGGCCTGCGTCGTCTGCGTGAAATTCTGCAGACTCAGGGGCTGAATATCGAAGCGCTGTTCCGCGAGTAAGCACAAGTTCTATCAAGAAAGGCCGGTCTCATTGAGACTGGCCTTTTTCTTTGGTGCTACTGCTTATTGGTCGGTACGTATTGCCCGATGGCGCTTTGCTTATCGGGCCTACAAGACATCACTCGTAGCCGCCATTACCCCATCATCTTACGCACCAGATGAGTGAACTGTTCGCGTTCTTCCTCGCTAAGTCTGCCCAGAAACTCATCATCCACGCTATCTCCCAATGGGGTTGCGCTGGCCAGTAAGGCCTCTCCTTGCATGGTCAAATAGACAAACCGCCGGCGCTTATCCGCCGGGTCGTGTTCACGCCTGACCAGATCGCGTTTTTCCATCCGGCTCAGCATTTCCGCAAGCGTTGCTTTGGTGCAGACCGCGGCCTCCATCAGGGCGACCTGTTCAATGCCGGGCTGTTCGGCAATGGCGCGCATCACCGCGTACTGCGGCTTGGTGAGCTCCGGTAACTCGAACTGCCAGCGAGCGGTATGCTGCTGAAAAAGCTGGCGTAGCAGGTGAAATGCTTTATTGCGTAACGGCATGAGAACTCCGGGATTGCGGTCAGTCTCTATCATAGCGGGTTACGCCTCCTTTTTTAATCATTGCTGTTTTAGCGATCCGTGCGCGGTGGCCTTGCCCGGAATGCGTTGTGAGAGTATTTTAACCAAAACGTTCGTACACGAACAAATTGAGAGATTGAATGAGACTGATTGTAGGAATGACGGGGGCCACCGGCGCGCCGCTCGGGGTGTCGCTGCTGCAGGCGCTGCGGGAAATGCCGGAAGTGGAAACCCATTTGGTGTTGTCGAAATGGGCCAAAACGACCATTGCGCTGGAAACGCCGTACAGCGTCCACGATGTATCCGCACTGGCAGACTATTGCCACAACCCCGCGGACCAGGCCGCGACCATCTCCTCCGGATCGTTTCGTACTGACGGCATGATCATTATCCCCTGCAGCATGAAAACGCTGGCCGGTATTCGTGCGGGTTACGCGGAAGGGCTGGTGGGGCGCGCCGCAGACGTGGTGCTGAAAGAAGGGCGCAAACTGGTGCTGGTGCCGCGTGAAATGCCGCTGAGCACCATCCATCTGGAAAACATGCTCGCGCTTTCCCGCATGGGCGTGGCGATGGTCCCGCCGATGCCCGCGTTTTACAACCATCCGCAAACGGTTGATGACATCACGCAGCACATTGTGGCTCGTGTGCTCGACCAGTTTGGGCTTGAACACCCTAACGCCCGTCGCTGGCAGGGATTACGACAGGCGCAGAATTTTGCACAGGAGAACGAATAATGGCATTTGATGATTTGCGCAGCTTTTTGCAGGCGCTGGACGACCAGGGACAATTGCTGAAAATCAGTGAAGAAGTTGATGCCGAGCCGGATCTGGCCGCGGCGGCCAACGCGACCGGGCGTATAGGCGACGGCGCGCCTGCGCTGTGGTTTGACAACATTCGCGGTTTTACCGATGCCCGCGTGGCGATGAACACCATCGGCTCATGGCAAAACCACGCCATTTCGATGGGGTTGCCGATCAATACGCCGGTCAGAAAACAGATCGACGAGTTTATTCGCCGCTGGGATAAATTTCCGGTAGCCCCGGAACGTCGTGCTAACCCGGCATGGGCTGAAAATACCGTCGACGGCGAAGACATTAATCTTTTCGACATTCTGCCGCTGTTTCGCCTGAATGATGGCGACGGCGGTTTCTACCTGGATAAAGCCTGCGTGGTGTCGCGCGATCCGCTGGATCGGGACAACTTCGGCAAACAGAACGTCGGCATTTACCGCATGGAAGTGAAGGGTAAACGTAAGCTCGGCCTGCAACCGGTGCCGATGCACGATATCGCGTTGCACCTGCATAAAGCGGAAGAGCGCGGTGAAGATCTGCCGATTGCCATCACGTTGGGTAACGATCCGATTATCACTTTGATGGGCGCCACGCCGCTGAAGTACGATCAGTCGGAATACGAGATGGCGGGAGCGCTGCGTGAAAGCCCGTACCCGATCGCCACCGCGCCGCTGACCGGCTTCGACGTGCCGTGGGGTTCAGAAGTGATTCTCGAAGGGGTCATTGAAAGCCGCAAGCGCGAAATCGAAGGACCGTTTGGCGAGTTTACCGGCCACTATTCCGGCGGTCGCAACATGACCGTGGTGCGTATCGATAAAGTCTCTTATCGCACCAAACCGATTTTTGAATCTTTGTACCTCGGTATGCCGTGGACCGAAATCGACTACCTGATGGGGCCGGCGACCTGCGTACCGTTGTACCAACAGCTGAAAGCCGAATTCCCGGAAGTGCAGGCGGTGAACGCCATGTACACCCACGGGCTGCTGGCGATTATCTCCACCAAAAAACGCTACGGCGGCTTTGCCCGCGCGGTGGGCCTGCGGGCGATGACCACGCCGCACGGTCTGGGTTACGTGAAGATGGTGATTATGGTCGATGAGGACGTTGACCCGTTCAACCTGCCGCAGGTGATGTGGGCGCTGTCGTCGAAGGTCAATCCGGCGGGCGATCTGGTGCAGCTGCCGAATATGTCGGTGCTTGAGCTTGATCCGGGTTCCAGCCCGGCAGGGATCACCGACAAGCTTATCATTGATGCCACCACGCCGGTTGCGCCGGATAACCGTGGTCATTACAGCCAGCCGGTATGTGATTTACCGGAAACGAAAGCCTGGGCTGAAAAGCTGACCGCTATGCTGGCCAACCGTAAATAAGGAGTAGCAGATGATTTGTCCACGTTGTGCCGATGAACATATTGAAGTAATGGCGAACTCGCCGGTAGAAGGTGTCTGGACGGTATATCAGTGTCAGCACTGTCTGTACACCTGGCGTAATACCGAGCCGCTACGCCGTACCAGCCGTGAGCATTACCCACAAGCGTTTCGTATGACGCAGAAAGATATTGATGACGCGCCGATGGTGCCGAGTATCCCGCCGCTGCTGTAAAAAAAGCCCGGTGGCGCTACGCTTACCGGGCCTACGGGTTTTTGTAGGCCGGATAAGGCGAAGCCGCCATCCGGCACATTGATGTTACACCAGACTCTTCAACCGGTAGATCCACTCCAGCGCCTGACGCGGCGTGAGCGAATCCGGGTCAAGGTTTTCCAGCGCCTCCACGGCGGGGGAGGTCTCTTCCGGAACTGACAGCAGCGACATCTGTGTACCATCGACCTGGGTTGCGGCAACATTCGGCGCGATGCTTTCCAGTTCGCGCAGTTTTTGCCGCGCGCGCTTGATAACCTCTTTCGGCACGCCTGCCAGCGCCGCTACGGCCAGACCATAGCTCTTGCTCGCCGCGCCATCCTGTACGCTGTGCATAAAGGCGATAGTATCGCCGTGCTCTAACGCATCCAGATGCACATTAGCAACGCCTTCCATCTTCTCCGGGAGCTGAGTCAACTCGAAATAGTGGGTTGCGAAAAGCGTCAATGCTTTGATTTTATTAGCCAGATTTTCTGCGCACGCCCATGCCAGCGACAGGCCGTCGTAGGTAGAGGTGCCGCGCCCAATCTCATCCATCAGCACCAGGCTGTTCTCGGTAGCGTTATGCAGAATGTTGGCGGTTTCGGTCATTTCAACCATGAAAGTGGAACGACCGGATGCCAGATCGTCCGCCGCGCCAACACGGGTAAAGATACGATCGATAGGCCCTATCTCGACTTTTTGTGCCGGAACATAGCTGCCGATATACGCCAGCAGCGCAATCAACGCCGTCTGGCGCATATAGGTACTTTTACCCCCCATGTTCGGCCCGGTGATGATCAGCATCCGCCGCTGGGGTGAGAGGTTGAGCGGGTTGGCGATAAACGGCTCAGTCAGCACCTGTTCCACCACCGGATGACGCCCCTCGGTAATACGGATGCCGGGTTTATCGGTGAAGGTCGGGCAGGTGTAATTCAACGTGTAAGCACGTTCCGCGAGGTTGACCAGCACGTCCAGCTCCGCCAGCGTGCTGGCGCTCTGTTGTAAATCCGCCAGATGCGGTAGCAGCATATCGAACAGTTCGTCGTACAGCTGTTTTTCCAGGGCCAGCGCCTTACCTTTGGAGGTCAGGACTTTGTCTTCGTACTCTTTTAGTTCAGGAATAATGTAGCGTTCAGCGTTTTTCAGCGTCTGGCGACGCACGTAGTTAATCGGCGCCAGATGGCTCTGCCCGCGGCTGATCTGGATGTAATAGCCGTGAACGGCGTTAAACCCAACTTTTAGCGTATCAAGACCTGTGCGTTCGCGCTCGCGGATTTCCAGCCTGTCCAGATAGTCGGTTGCGCCATCGGCCAGCGCTCGCCACTCGTCCAGCTCTTCGTTGTATCCTGTGGCAATCACGCCGCCGTCGCGTACCAGCACCGGCGGCGCTTCCACGACGGCGCGTTCCAGCAGTTCACGCAGCTCGGCAAACTCACCCATTTTCTCACGCAGCGCCTGCACGGGGGCGCTATCTACGCGTTCCAGCTGTGCACGTAGTTCAGGGAGCTGCTGGAACGCGTGACGCATGCGGGCCAGATCGCGCGGGCGCGCGGTACGCAGGGCCAGGCGCGCAAGAATACGTTCCAGATCGCCCACCTGACGCAGTGCCGGTTGTAATTCACTGGTGGAATCCTGTAGTGCGCCGATGGTCTGTTGGCGCTCGGTGAGGATTTTGGTGTCGCGGACCGGCATATGCAGCCAGCGCTTGAGCATACGGCTGCCCATCGGCGTCACGGTGCAGTCGAGTACCGAAGCCAATGTGTTTTCAACGCCGCCCGCCAGGTTCTGGGTGATCTCCAGGTTGCGGCGCGTGGCGGCATCCATAATGATGCTGTCCTGCTGACGTTCCATGGTGATGGAGCGAATATGCGGCAGCGAGGTGCGCTGGGTATCTTTCACATATTGCAGCAGACATCCGGCAGCGCATAACCCGCGTGGCGCGTTCTCAACGCCAAAGCCAATCAGGTCTCGCGTGCCAAACTGCAGATTTAACTGCTGACGGGCGGTATCAATTTCAAATTCCCACAGCGGGCGACGGCGTAGGCCGCGACGGCCCTCGATCAGCGAGGTTTCAGCAAAATCTTCGGCATACAGCAGTTCTGCCGGGTTGGTGCGCTGCAGCTCGGCGGCCATGGTCTCGCGATCGGCAGGTTCGCTAACGCGAAAACGCCCGGAGCTGATGTCCAGCGTGGCATAGCCGTACCCTTTGCTGTCCTGCCAGACGGCGGCCAGCAGGTTGTCCTGACGCTCCTGCAACAGCGCTTCATCACTGATGGTGCCGGGCGTAACGATGCGTACAACTTTACGCTCCACCGGTCCTTTGCTGGTGGTCGGGTCGCCAATCTGTTCGCAAATAGCGACGGATTCCCCTTGATTGACCAGCTTGGCGAGGTAGTTTTCTACCGCATGGTGGGGAATGCCCGCCATCGGGATGGGCTCCCCTGCGGATGCGCCGCGTTTGGTCAGGGAGATGTCAAGCAACTGCGACGCGCGCTTCGCGTCGTCATAAAACAGTTCATAAAAGTCGCCCATGCGATAAAACAGCAGGATCTCCGGGTGCTGAGCCTTCAGCTTGAGATACTGCTGCATCATGGGGGTGTGGGCGTCGAGATTATCGATTGTACTCATAGAGTTTTTGTGTCCATGTTCTTAAATTTTAATGAGTTAGTGATTTTTTTCGTTCTCATTAAGTATCACATTGATCCATTCCATCTCATGGAATCCTACATTTTACTGTGGGTTAACGTGCTGATTTATAAATGCAGGCAGGTATGCTACGGCTACACATTGCACAACCTACATTTCATTCCATGACTACGTAGGGAGCATGATAACGGAGTCTTTATGGCAGGAAAACAACAGGGAAGACCACTTTTGTTTAAAGTGATAGAAACGATGAAGTCAGTCTTGCTGCTGCGCGCCTCAAGCTCATGGAATTATGTAGTGATGAGGATACGGCTAACTCACTGATCTATTCATTCGGGGAGTTTCGCAAGCATCAGGACCGCTGAGGGCGTGAAGTGCCTGGGGCGAGGGCTGAGCATTCGTCATGCTGTCAGGAGACGGGTCTTGCCTCATATGATTCAGGGGATTGAAAGCAAGGCTGACGATGAAACAATCCTGCAAAATCCTGTTGTTTGCGGATCGATTGAACATGATGGGTTGGTGAATGGCCGTGAGATTGCCTATTTTGGACTTTTGGACTGACCTTTATGTATCAACGAATTGCACCAGCCAGGTAGTCATGTCTCTGGGATTGGGATTGACGCCTCGTGGTAAAAAAATTGAAATGTCGTCGAGGTTGGGTACACATGACCTGGGATGCGGTGCGTCTGTAACAGATGTTGGCGTTAGCATGTCTTTGCCTGAGCAGCCATTTGTACCGATGATTGATTTCAGAAGAGAGAAATGAAAGATTTAACTCATGTTTTTATTCTGAATATTTATATCATTCTTTATTATTTTAGCGATAGTTATTTACTTGTTATGGTGAAAGAATGGGTGAGTTGAAATATTTAATATTAGAACCGAAAAATTGGAAGGTAGATACGCAGGAAAATATTATCAGGATAATCATTAACAGTAGTGTGTTCTATTTGAGCAAAAAAACATTTAACAATAGTGATGATTTTTATAAATTAAATAACGTGCCTTTGGTTTATGTTATTGCCAAGTGTTTTGATAAAGGAGTGAACTGGATTCACTGGCTTAGTGATGGCAATAATATCATACTTGAACCCAATTACATCTCTTGTGACAAGGAGAAAAAGGATAGTAATGCATGGATACGATATGAACCTGTTATCTATGAAAAAAGAAAAGAGAAAAAGAAAACTAAAAAAACTACTGTATGGTTAAAGCGTTTGATGTACTTTGCTTTTTTTCTTCTATTTTTATGTATTCATATGTTATTGCACTTGTTGCAATGCTTTTTTGGGGGGGGGGGTCATTTCTTATTTTCATTGGTGAAAATTCGTCAGTGCGAATTTTTGATAGCAATTCTGATTTTAATATACTGCAGCAATGGATGTTGAGGGCATCGCCTGACTTTTCAATTTTTTCATTACTTGAATCAAAGGAGAGTAATAATATAAACACCTCTTGGTTAGTAAGTGAAAGCAAAGAAAGTCATCTCATTGATGGCGTGGTTCAGTCTTTACAGCCAATATGGGTGCATGAGTCTAGTGGCTTAAGTCATGTCAGATATATGGTTTTTGATTTTGTCTGTGACGATACTCCATGTTCATTCCATTGCTGGATGGACTGCTCTGTGTATATTGATTTACCAACTGCCTGGGTTTCACTGCCTCCATTTATATTTGAAGGCGATGATGTTGTTTTATGCTATAGTGACGACTTTAACTCTCAGATGAGAGCAAATAACAAAGCTTTTGGAATAAATGACGAAAAAACATATCCTTTGTATATTTTTAATAAATCTACTGGCGAATTTTTTGGCAGAGTAAAAAGAATCTGTGATAAAAGTGATTTAAAGGAGTCATATGTGTCATGCTATCCCAATGTGAAAGAAATCCTCTAAATAAGAGTGATCTTTGATTGGCATATTGAAATCTTCTAAGTAGTGGAGGTAAAGTTGTTTTGGCTTCATCAACCATTATTTTCTTGGCCGTCAGTCTTTGATAATCCAGCGGTTTGCATCCCTCATGAACCGCCATCACGCCAGCTAAAAGTCGTGATAAACGCTCATTGCCTTCCCTGAAGGGATAAGTATCAACTCTGTTCTGGTGGCCAAATTTAGTGTGCCACTACATTTCCGATATGAGAGTATCGATCGTATAAGATATTTTTAAGTGGTTTATGGAATGAATGATACATAATCATTTGGATATTTGTATTGGCATGAGTTTATATCCTCTTTACGCACAACTCTGTTTTCGCTGCCTAATAATTTTTTTGTTGTTTTGTTATAAATGAATAATGGATATATACTGTTATCTTCCCGTTTGAAAATTTTTGCATTCTCTCTCATCAATTGATCAAATGTAGCACTGTGAAATAGAGTGACTTCATCTCCGTCAAATAAGAAAGGAGGCAGCATATCCCATTCGGTAGGGCAAGTCATTCTCTGGGCTTTAGTACCCCACCAGCTGAAAGTACAAAGCTCGTCATTACAATAAAAAATATGATTTATATGGTCGTCATTTATTCCACCCATCGAATTAGTTAATTTTGCTTGTTGTAAAGAATGAATAGTGCCACTGACCATATCATAATTATGTATATTGCTGAATAACTCACAAGAATTATCAGCTTTTTTATTTAATTCATTAATTAACTCAAAGTTCTCGAAGGATTTATTTTCTGAATTAACCCATTTTTCTAATATTCTAAAATTGGAATTGTCATTTTCCACGTATAATGGGCGTACTGTAAAGTACATTAATAACAGACTGAAAAGAGAAACGCCGCATAACAATAAAGTCTCAAATGGGAAAAAATAATACAGAAAAAGCATGCTTATAACAAGGGGGGTTAATTTAAAGACCAGATTGCATTTGTTTATTTTTTTATTGATGTTTTCATCTTTTCTTGTATATGTTGGTAATAATATATTATTGACACCATCACCGGCCCAGTGGATCCAATATTCGTCTTCACTGAATTCGCTGGCGACAATATAGATAAATTCTAATTTTTTTAAGTTGTGGATGTTATCTGTATTGTCAATAGTCTTTGAACTAAAGTAAAATATTTTCTCACCTATTATTATTCTTGTTATAGGATTGCATAAAGATATCACCCAGTCTTTCGGTGTTAATTTTAGATACCTTAATTTATTCATCTGAGAACCTGAAATGGAGGCATGTAATTGCTCACGTAGCATATATCATAATCAGAATAACAAATGTCTCTGTATGTTATAAAACATGTTAGATCTATAATCTACGACACAATTTAGTTACCCACAATAAATCTATTACAAGAACGATTAGGGAGCAGGGTCGTACTAACTCAAGGTGATCATGATCTTGGGTGAAATTATGGTATGCCGTAGGCGGAAATGTATAGCGAAGGATTCGTTGTACGGAGTAAGCATAAGATTGCGAAGAGATGGTGGCGAGCCCGCCGGGATCTGCCGTCGGAGGCCGGTATCAAACAACCACTGCTGCTGTGGTAAAGAACCATGGTGGTGAGTGCAGGGGAAACGCCCGGACAAGATCTGAGGCTATATACGATACTGTGATATGAGTTAACCAAATAGGCCATGAGGCGTTTACACTTTTCTAAAAAGCTTTTGGTTGGTATATAGTCAAAACCTTAGACGAAACAACCTTCACGCTATGGCCCTGGCGGAGAACGTCCCGGTGAGAAAGCAATGACTTCTTGATGACGTCGGCCTACAGATGATGTTAAGTCGTGTCGAAACCTTGATATAATGTGTAAGGGTTACATATTCGATAACTGAGGAATTGTGATGAGCAATGACAAGAAAACGCAGGTGTATTACGTTAAACCGTCTCGCGCCGACATCGTTCGCTCGGTAGCAACGTCAACCGCCGTTGAGACGGGGCAGTCCTCTGAGAAGATCGAAGCTTCGCTTGAAGCGACGCGCAAAAAGTTCGCCCATCTTCGTCTTGCTGTTTAATTTCGTCTCAACGCCGCGCTAACCCAATAACACATCGGGCCGTAGTCCATTGACATGCCTGCGTGGATAGCCGAAATATATTCGGCTTTGTTTTGCTCCCAGCTTTGATAATCCAGCGGCCTGTATCCTCCCTGAACCGCCATCACATTCAGCTAAAAGTCGTGATAAACGCCCATTGCCTTCCCGGAACGGAAGGATGAGTATCAGCTCTACATGGGTTACAGCAATAGCCTCTATGAGCTGTTCTTCGCTCATGTTGGTACATGGCTATAGTTTTTATAATCTGATGGGAAATTATCGTTAATAATCAACATTAACAGACCAAAGCATCCCGCTCCGTAGCGACTCAGACGATGACAATGTATTCTGGAGAGGGGCAACGATAAATCCAGCCACTGACATTCCCCCCAGGTTTGGCCGCCAGAACGCGTACGGATTATTCATTTTCCGGCAGCGCGTAATTCTGGCAGTACAGGTAAGGGATCCCCTCTTTGGTTATCAGGTATGTCTCGCTATTTAGCGCAAAATAATCGACGTTGGATACGCTGGTATTGGTCAGGAAAAAGTCGGGGAGCAGCTCCTGAATGAGGCTGGCGGGAGCCGTTTCGCGATTGGAAATTTGGATTTTCTGTGAAATCCAGACCGGGCTTGAGCCGTAGCTGGATTGTGTAAACAGAACCATGCGTTGCACGGTTTGCTCGTTATTTCCGGCATCTTTGATAATACCATCAACATTCACTATACCTTTACTTCCCCCGGTCTTGATATCAATGATCCCACGAAACGAGCTTGTATTACGCACGATTTCGATAGTCGAACGACAGGTCAGATTATGTAATTCACCATTGTTTTTAGTGAACCGATAGACGGCAGTAACCATTAGCGCAGCAAAACACAGCAGCAGGATAATACCTGTCTGGAGGCGGGACGTTCGCGGATAAAAATTCATTAGCTATCATACCGGGGGTAATAAACCGACTGACAGGCGTTTTCTTGCCTGGCTTTCATCGGTGAGCGACATACAAGTACGGACAATTTCTTCGATTCAGGGTAGGTCGTAATATAGATGAATTTATTGCCCTGACACAGTCCCGGATTTTTGTCGATAAACGCCGTATGCCGGGAGAAATTACTGGCATCGTTGTTAAAGTAATACTGACAGTCAGAGGGTGTTTTAGCGGCGGTGATATAACCTGAGAAATAATCATCGCTGGCTTGCCATGGGTATAATATAAGCGCGCAAATTATAAGAGTCAGCGTCACCATGATTATTTCTACGGTGGTGAACAAAGATTGACGCGATGTACCCGGCAACAGATCCGCTATAACGGTATCGGGTGCTACGGACGCTTCACCTGAAGAAGAGATATCTTCTGGCGTCTCAATCGCCTGAATATCAAACGATTCCTGAATGATCAGCCCTTTGCGCGGGATGGTGGTGATCAGCGGTTGCTCCAGTTCCAGCTGCAGCAAACTTTTACGCAGGGAGAGAATGCTTTGATAAAAGGCATTGAAGCTAACCTGACGATGATTTTTACCCCAGCCGAACGCCAGTAGTTCATTTTGTGAAACCACTTGCCCGCGATGTTGAATAAGTAATAAAAGACATAATGACGCTGAGTGTTTGAGTTTTATCCGCTGATTGGGTTGATCCACTCGCGCCAGAGATTGTGCGTCTGGCGTAAATATTATTCTATTTTCAATCAGATAACTGACATTGCCAGTCTCAGACATAGTGTCTCTACTCTTAATGGTGCGCCAGGCGATGGGTAAACCATGATATCACTTAGCCCATAATAGCTACCAGCATGGACCCGATCCGACAATGAGAATCGCGAAGTGTTTCAATTTAGTATCATAATATAACAAGAATGGTAACTTTTTAATGAAAATAAAAACCATATAAATCAATTGATTGTGTCTTTTTGGCTACTCTGCAAAGAAGAGAAAGATGAAAGAATGACCGCAAAGATGATTGCCATTAATTCTTTATGGACAGCGCAATATACTGCCTGACGCCACCACGCGAAAACAACATGTGTCTGAACGCGTCCACGGCACCAGGGAATGCCGGTGGTAGATGTAGAGAAAGGATAAATGTCAGTTTGTTTGCAGGCTGACATTTATTTTTGGTGTTCAGTAAATTTTGATAAAACCATAATTTGCGGTAGAGAGTCCCATGTTCCAGAAAGAAATTGAAAATGCTGTAGTACTTGTGGGTGATGAAATGAAGAAGTCAGATAATGCCTGGCTGTCGTTACGCAAAAAACGCCAGCGTATTGATCTGAAGGTCGATGGAAATATCTTGTTTCTGGAGAAAGGGACTATCTCTGTTTATCGTGTGGAAAATGACTTAGTCACCGTGAGTATTTCTGCTCCGGCTATACTCGGTCTGCCGCAAATGCGTACTGAAGTCGCCGGGCACTATTTACGCTGTGATACCGATTGCGAAATGTGGGCGATGAGCGTGCAGAACGCCGATCATTTGTTTACCGCTAAAAACTTATGGAAGCAGGCGTTTGATATCTTAACGCATCACCTGCAACGCTATTTCCAGCGTGAAGCGTTGCAGTCGCATCGCACCATTCGTGAGCAGATTATCGAACATGTAAAATATATTTGGTCGATGGAACCTGAGGTGCGTGAGAAAACGTCCGTATATACCTTTATTTTGACCCGTAACCATATCTCCCGCAGCGCCATCCACAAGGTTTTACAGGAACTGGTTAATGACGGGAAAATCACCTTAAACCGGGGAAAACTTTCTTTCTGTACTCCGTTATAAATTTATGCGCTCCCTGACACAATGAAAGGGAGCGCAGGCGATTAACGTTCTCTGAGCGCCTCCGCGCGAGCACGAATAATCGGTTTTAACAGATAGCTGAGAATCGTTTTCTTGCCAGTGAGAATATCGACGCTTGCCACCATGCCGGGAATTACCAGCATCGGATGCTCTTTTGTTCCCAGGTAGTTTTTGTCCGTTTGCAGGCGAACAATATAAAAGCTTCGGCCCTGTTTATCGGTGACGGTGTCCGGACTTATCTGCACCACCTCGCCTTCCAGACCGCCATAGATGGTGTAATCGTAGGCCGTAAATTTCACCATCGCGTGCTGGCCCGGATGAAGAAAGGCAATATCGCGGGGCTGTATTTTGGCTTCGATTAACAGCTTGTCATCCAGCGGAACGATTTCTACCAGATCGCTGCCTGGCTGTATGACGCCGCCGATAGTGTTCACCATCACCTGCTGGACGATACCCCGCACCGGTGAGGTGACCATCGTCCGGTTCACCCGGTCTTCCAGCGCTTTAACGCTGGCCTGCGTCTTGCTCAGGTTCGTGCGCGCCTCGTTGAGCTGCGCCAGCGCATCGCTCTGGAAACGGCCACGGCTTTCACCGATTTTATTCTCAATTTCGTTAATTTCTGATGCGGCCTTAGGCAGCGACAGGCTAATAGAATTGAGCTGCCCGGCGGTTTCCACTTCGGTACGACGCAGACGCAGTAGTTCAACTTTTGAAATGGCGCCCGAGGCGAGCAGCGGCTCGGACATTTTGATTTCCTGGCGTATTAGCCCAAGGCTGTGCTTGAACTGATCTTGCTTAGATTCAAAATCGCGCAGCTCCTGCTTTTTCTGCACCAGCTGTTCTTCGAGCCCGGATATTTCGTTGTGAAACTGCTCCCGTCGGCTGTTGTACAGTTCGGTTTCTCCCCTGGCGACATCCGGCGCTTTGCTGGCAATCTCTGGCGAAATAACAAAGTCCTGGTTTTCAACCTCCGCCGTCAGGCGTTCAACCTTTGCACGCAGGCCGAGTTTATCCGCTTCTGTTTCGCCGACGTTAGAGGCAAAGCGCGTGTCATCCAGATGCAGTAACGGTGTTCCGGCGTTAACGATTTGTCCTTCATGCACATACAGCTCGGTGACGATCCCCCCTTCCAGGTTCTGGATTTTTTGCAGTTTGGATGAAGGGATCGCCTTACCTTCGCCGCGCGTGACTTCATCAATTTTCGCAAAGCCAGCCCACACGAAAGACAACACCACCAGCGCAAGGATCGTCCACAGCGTCAGTCGAATCACCCTCGGGGAGTCATCAATAATGGCCTGGCTGACTTCATTGATACTGTCAGTTTGATTTTCATCACGACCATGAAAATAGTGCTGCATAGCGCGGTGGGCACGAGCCAGGAAATCAGCGAGATGCATTAATCTGCCCCTTTTTCAACGCATCCATCACCACAGCTTTCGGGCCATCCGCGATGATGCGTCCTTTATCAACAATAATCAGACGCTCCACCAGCGACAGCATTGACGCGCGGTGCGTAACCAGTAATAACGTTTTACCCGCGATGCGGGGGACCAGCGCGTGTTTGATTTTCTCTTCACTGGTGTTGTCCATCGAACTGGTGGGTTCATCCAGTAACAGAAGCGGCGGATCCAGCAATAGCGCGCGTGCGAGCGCTACCGCCTGCCGCTGTCCGCCGGAAAGCCGGGAGCCGCGCTCGCCAACCTGCAGGTTGTAACCGTCAGGATGCAGGCGGGCAAAATCGTTAACGCCGGCCAGTTCCGCCGCACGCAGCATGGTTTCGTCATCGACATAACGCGCCCCGCACAGCAAATTGTCGCGTAGCGTGCCGGTGAACAACTGGATATCCTGCGGCACGTAGCCGATGCTGTGGCGCAGATCGTTCACATCCAACTGACGAGAATCGATACCGTCGATCAGAATATTACCGGCGCTGGGGTGATACAGATTGACCAGCAGTTTGCTAAGCGAGCTTTTACCGGAACCACTGCGTCCGATAATGCCGATTCGTTCGCCGGGTTGAATAGTCAGATTGATTTTTTGCAGCGACAGGTTTTGTTGTTCCGGGTAGCTGAAATCGACATCGCGAAATTCAATGCTGCCCTGTAGCTGCTCACGTTTGAGCGGATTTTCATCCGCGCGACGCTCCTGCGCCAGCGACATCATTTTCTCGGTATTTTTGATGGTGAGCTTCGCCTGCTGATAGCGGGCGATAAGGCCGGTTAACTGACCCAGCGGTATTAATGCCCGGCCGTTGAGCATGTAGCAGGCGATAAGTCCCCCCATACTCAGTTTGCCGTCGATAATCATGTACACCCCGACGATAATCATCACCACCCCGGAGATTTGCTGGAACCAGCCGGTCAGGTTGCTCGCCAGGCTGGACAACGTTTTTACCCGCAGCTCCAGGCGGCTCAGGCTGCCCAGCGTTTGTTCCCACTGGAACTGGCGCTCGCTCTGGGCATTGTTCACCTTGATGGCATCCAGGCTGCTCAGGGTCTCAATCAGCAATGCCTGGCGTTCGCTGGCGAGGCTCATGGTTTTCGTTACCGCCGCGTTGACCGGTTTTTGTAACGCCCAACTGCACAGCAAAGCAATCGGCAACGTCAGGAGCGGGATCCACGCCAGCGCGCCGCCGATAATCCCAATAACGATCAGCAGTAGCAGGGTAAACGGCAGATCGATAATCGTCGTCAGCGTAAGCGATGAAAGGAAATCGCGTAGCGACTGAAACTCGTGGATGTTTTGCGCAAAGCTGCCCACCCGCGCCGGACGTTCTTTCATCTCCATGCCGATAATGCGCTCAAACAGCGTTGAGGAGATGATGAGATCGCTTTTTTTGCCCGCAATATCAAGGCAGATACCGCGCAGCATTTTCAGGATCAGATCAAAAACAAAAGCCAGACAGATACCGACCGCCAGCACCCATAGCGTGACCGTTGCCTGGTTAGGCACCACGCGGTCATAGACGTTCATGGTGAAGAGCGGCGTGCCGAGGGCGATCAGGTTGATCAGCAGGCTAGCCAGTACCGCATCCATATACAGAAAACGTGACAGCTTCAGCGTGTCTTTAAACCAGGATTTGGTGCGTGGCAGGAAGGCTTCCGCCTGCAAATCGAATTCGTGACGAGGGTGGGCGAAAATGACCTTCCCGGCATAATTCTGCTCAAGCGTGGCGCTGTCGATCCGAATTTCCCCGCCTTCGCTTTCACTGGGCATAAAGCGGGCGCTACCGTCGTCGTTCCACGCCAGCAGTACGCCGGTGCCTCCGGAGCGCAGTAACAGGATCGCGGGCAGGGACATGGCCGGGATTTTATCGAGCGCGCGCGTGACGACTCGCGCCTTTAAACCGGCCCTTGTCGCCGCGCGTGGAAATATATTCAGCGTGAGCCGATCGTTTTCTAATGGCAGTCCGCTGCTTAATGTTGAACGGCTGGCCGGTTTACCATGTAAAGAACACAGAATAAGTAAACTATCTAATAGCGGGTCGTCATTATGGCTACGGGGATCGTGATGTTGAGAGTAATGGTTATCGGTATTCTCTGGTACATCATTTAATAATTCGGCTTGAGCACTCATTTCAGCAACCATTTCTGACTGCACACCTAAAACAATAGCAAGCTAATAATCAGTGTGCAGTGGCAGAGCGTTATTTGGATTAATAATTATTAATGCAGTTCTGGCAGGTTATCTGCGGCAACAGAATCCACCGGTTGGCCTGACGGCGGCGGTGTAATCTTCAGAATATTCATTAGTTCACCGGTGCGTTCGCTAATACGGTAGCCGCTGGTTATAGCCAGATAACGTAATTCAACAAGACGACGTTTGGAGGAGAAAACTTCATTTTCACTGTCGAGCAAATCCAGCAGCGTGCGTTCGCCAAGACTGAACTGATCCTGATAGGCGGTGCGCACTTTGACGCTGCGGTCGGCATATTCTTCGGCGGAAGGAAGTTGAGCGCGCGCGTTTTGTAGCGCCGTCCAGGCCAGACGCAGCTCCTGATTCAGCTGGCGAAGCGTGTTATTGCGTACGTCCTGCGCCTGTTTATGCAGATACGCGCGCGAGTTCATGTTGGCCTTGTCGCTGCCGCCCTGGTACAGGTTGTAATGCAGTTTTACCATCGCTTCCCACTCTTCGGTATGGGCGCGGGTGGTGTCGGTGTTGTTACTTATTCCGCGGGAGAGTTCCACGTCCACGCGCGGGTAGAACGTTGACTTCGAGGCTTCATACTGCTGGTGTGCGGCTTCGATATCCGCAGTGGCGGATTTCAGTAATGGGCTGTTTTTTTCCATCCGATTTTTGGCGTCTTCCAGCGAGGTGGGCAGCTGGGAGTCAATGCTTTCGGGCAGGCTTAAACCTTGCGGATCCATGCCCGTCACGCTGGCAAAGGTGGTTTTCGCATCTTCAAGATTCGTCTGCTCGGTCAGCAGGTTGTTACGCGCCTGCGCCAGACGCGCTTCGGCCTGCATAAAGTCCCCGGAGCGGCCAACCCCCTGATCGGTACGCAGTTTTATCTGGTCGTAAATGCGCTCGTGGTTCGCCAGATCGTCCTCGGCAAGGCGAACAAACTCTTCGCGTTGCAGCACGTCGAAATAGGCCTGAATGACCGCATAAGCGGTACTTTCGCTGGTGTTCATCACGCTCCAGGCGCGCGAGTCAACGGTCGCTTTTTGCCGCGCAACTTCACTGGCGGTGGCAAAACCGTTAAACACATTTTGCTCAAGGCTCAGCGTCGCTTCGTTAGGTGACTGGGTCAGACCGTTATTGCATCCTGCCGCGCGAGTCGTTGCATCGTCAACATTTTTGCGTCCGGCCTCTGCGTTTAAATTGAGTGAGGGTAAATAGCCACCTTGTGCGGCCCGCAGTTCTTGCTCTGAAGAATAGCGGCTATTTATTGCGGCATTAACTTCAGGATGATTAGCCAATGCATTTTTAACGGTATTTTGTAAGTCTTCTGCGTTGACTAAATTTATTGAAAAACAGGAAAGCAGAAAAACTAAAAGCTTCTTCATGACATGAATGCCCTATATCACACGGTTATGACATCCTGCTGTCGTCGCTATCATCCATTTTTACAAACACGTTATATTAATTAACAAAGGTGAATTGTCTTAATTGAAGCTTATGAGCCGCTATTCCCAGACATGTTTTGTCACATCGTGTTTTATTTTTGGTTATTTTTTATTATATTCATTTGCCAGTCAAGTCTCATGTAATTGCATTCTATTAAATGTGTTTTTTTCTACATTGAGATATTAATGTTTACATTAAATGAATGTGATATTTGTTCGTTAATATATTAACGATTTTATAAAAATAATGATGGTAATTAAGTGAGGTTACGGTGAGCAAATTACTCGGTGTGATCAAAGCAATCATTGGGCAGGTATACGTTGTCGATGCTAATGGCACGCAACGACTTGTTCATGAAGGCGACAGGGTATATAGCGGTGAGGAAATTGTAACCGGAGCCAGCGGCGCGGTGAGTCTCTCTTTACCAGACGGGAAGACGCTGGATATTGGCCGTAACAGCCACTGGGGGGAGCACGGGCTACAGGCCAGCCATAATCCGGATAATAATGCCCAGGATATTGCCGCCGTACAAAAAGCGATTGCCGACGGCGCTGACCCGACGCAGGTGCTGGAAGCCACCGCTGCGGGTAATGACGCGCCGGTACAGCTTGAAGGCGGTGGCGGTGGTCACACCCTGGTTCAGCTTGAACTGACCGGGCAGGTGGTTGATCCAACGGCGGGTTTTAATACCAACGGTTTGGGTAGCCCGAGCTGGGATATCAACTTGCCGGTAGGGGGAACAACCGCGAGCAAGGCGAGCGTTTTCCCGCCAGAAGTGCAAATTACGGAGTTTGCCGGTAATGACGGTTTTATTAACAAAAGTGAATTCCACCAGACCCGTTTAAGCGGCACCAGCAATCAAAATCACGTCACGCTTACCTTCACCGATAGCCAAAAAAACACATTCACCGTTGAGGTTCCGGTGAATAACGGCCACTGGACTATTGATACCGATCTGGGCGGGTTGGCGCCGGGAAATGTAACCGTAGCGGCAATAGCAACCGACGTCACGGGGCGAACGGCAGAAAGTGTCGACAATGCGCTGATTGATATTACCGGTCCCCGCATCGACATTCGCATCGAAAGCGTAACGCCGGATAATCTCATTAACTACGAAGAGTCGCGCCAGCCGCAAACCCTGATTCACGGCTCTGTCGGTGGCGATGCCAGGCCCGGCGATGTCGTTACCTTACTGGTTGACGGCAAAGAATATACCGGCGTTGTTACCGACCCGGGTAGTGGGTCACTGGTCTATACCATTCCGGTACTGACTGACGGATTGCTAAACGACCCGAACGTTCACGCCACGCTTACCTCTTTCGACGATGCCGGAAATAGCACAACGGTTTCCACCGATCGCCACGTCGATCAGGACTTATCCGCGCAAAACGCCGTGACTATTGACGCGGTGGCGACTGATGATGTCGTCAATGCCAATGAGTTTCGCATGCCGACCCTCATTTCTGGCGTCGCCAGCGGCGATGCGCAAGCGGGCGATCCGGTCACGCTGACCATTCAGGGCAAAGCGTTTCACGGCACGGTTTTCGACGACTATGGTCAGCTACGCTATGAGATCGTGGTGCCTTCAGCCACCCTGAAAGAAGGGGCGAACGATGTGCAGGTGACGCTGGTCAGCCACGACGCGCCAGGCAATGAAGCCACCGCCGTGACGCATCGCACGGTGGTGCTGGACACCCAGGCGCACAACGCCCTGACGATTAATGATGTCACCGACGACAACACCCTGAACCGCGCTGAACTGTATGCGCGCAACCAGGTGATTTCCGGAACCGTCAGCGGTGAAGACGCGAAGGCGGGTGACCCGGTACAGCTGGAGATTAACGGCCACCAGTACAATGGTCAGGTGATCGATCTCGGTAACCACTCGCTGGGTTACCGCATTGCGGTGAACTCTTCCGACTTTGCAAATAACAGCATTCCGGTTGATGGTAACGTGGAAGTGAAGGTCACGGTTACCTCTCACGACGCGGCGGGCAACCTGGCGATCGCCACCGACACCCACAGCGTGCACATTGATAATCTTGCGACCAATCAGGTCAACATTGACGCGGTAGCGACGGATGATGTGGTCAACGCCAGTGAAAACCGTATGACCACGCTGATTAGCGGCGTGGCGGGCGGTGATGCCAAAGCGGGCGATGCGGTCACCGTCAGCGTACAGGGGCAAAACTATGCCGGAACGGTGGTCAATGATAACGGTCAGTTGCGCTATGAGGTGGCATTACCGAAAGGAACGCTGCTGGAAGGTAAAAATGATGTGCTGGTGACGCTGGTCAGCCACGATGCGGCGGGTAACGAAGCCACCGCGCTCGCGCACCGTACCGTCACGCTCGACACTCAGGCGCACAACTCGCTGACAATCAATGATGTGGACAGTGATAACACCCTGAATCGTAGTGAGCTGTACACACGTAACCAGGTCATCTCCGGCACCATTGGCAGCAATGAAGATGCTAAGCCTGGCGATCCGGTACAACTGGAGATCAACGGTCACCAGTACCGCGGGGAGGTTATCGATTTAGGCCACAATGTGCTGGGCTACAGTATCACGGTAGACACTTCAGACTTTGCCAACAACAGTGTACCGATTGACGGTAACGTGGAGGTGAAGGTCACGGTTACCTCTCACGATGCGGCGGGCAACCTGGCGATCGCCACCGACACCCACAGCGTGCACATTGATAACGTCGCGGAAAACAGCGTGCATATCGATACGGTCGCCACGGACAATGTCATCAATTACCAGGAGCTGTCCGCGGCGACACAGCGTATTACGGGGATCGTCGGAGGTGAAGATGCGAAGGTCGGCGACCCGATCCAACTGGTGGTTAATGGTCATCAGTACGCCAGCCAGGTCATTGACCTTGGTCAGGGGACGCTGGGTTACCGCATTGATGTGGACTCATCGGCGTTTGCCAACAACCGCGTTCACGTGCTGACGGATGTCGACGTGCACGTCACGGTCACCTCGCATGATGCGGCAGGTAATCTTGCCATCGCGACTGACAGCCATAAAGTCCATATCGATAACTTTGCTAAAAACGTGGTGACGACCGCAGTGGTGGCGTCCGATGATGTGGTAAACGCCATTGAAAACCGCATGCCGACGCTGATTAGCGGTATCGCGAAAGGTCTGGATGCCAAAGCGGGTGACGTGGTGACCGTTCACGTGCAGGGGCAAAATCAGGACTTTAGCGGCACGGTGGTTAACGATCGCGGCGTTCTGCGCTACGAAGTATTTGTTCCAACGGGCGTGTTGCAGGAAGGCGGCAACGACGTGATGGTCACGCTGGTAAGCCACGATGCTGCGGGCAATCGGGCGGTTGCGGTGGAGCACCGTACCATCACGCTGGATACCCAGGCGCACAGCACCGTGGGTATTGATGACGTGACCGTCGATAACAACCTTAACCATCAGGAGCTGGATACGCCGATGCAGCTCATCACCGGTAAGGTGGGCGGTGACGCGCAGCCTGGCGATGCGGTACGCGTTGAAATCAACAACCAGACGTTTCATGGCAAGGTTATCGACCTTGGAGGCGGCGTCTTAGGCTATCAGGTCCCGGTTAACTCGTCGGCATTCAGCGATAATAAGGGGCTTCTGGATAAAGATGTGGCCGTGAGCGTCACGGTTATCTCTCATGATGCGGTGGAAAATGAGGTTATAACCACCGCAACCCATGTGGTGCATATTGATAACCATGCCGGGGCTGGAATCACCGTTGATACGGTAGCGGGCGATGACAAGCTCAACGGCGCAGAAGCAGCAAAACATCTCACCGAGGTGATGGGCACGGTGTCCGGCGATGTACACGCGGGCGCTAAAGTTCAGGTCATCGTCAACGGTCATACCTACGAAACAACCGCGCAGGCACTCCCGGAACATAACAATGCGCTGGGATATAAGCTGGACGTTCTGAGCCGCGATCTGGTCAAAGATCCGCATATCGTGGCCCGCGTAGTCGGCGAAGATACTGTGCATAACTTCCAGCAAGCGGGGATAATGCACGACCTGGAGGTTGATTTACATGCCAAAGCCATGCTGACGATTGATCCCGTCACCGGTGACAACATGATAAATGGCGATGAGTCAAAACAGCCATTCACCTATGTAACCGGGAAAGTGGCTGGGGATGTTCACGTTAATGATGTCGTTTATCTCACCGTGAATGGCCACGTCCTGACGGGGAAGGTGAGCGATACCGGAGGCGGGGTTCTCGGCTATAGCATTAAAGTCAGCACCGCCGATCTGATCTCCGATCCGCATTTAACCGCGACGGTCAGCACCACCGATGGCGCGGGCAACCCGGCGACCGCCAATGCAGAAACCACGGTGATTATCGATACCCGCATTGATGCGCAGATAACCATTGATGCCGTGACGCCGGATAATACGCTGAATCTTGCCGAGCAAATGCATGGCTATACGATGGTAAGCGGGACGGTGAGCGGGGAAGTTCGCCCCGGCGATCCGTTCACTATGACCATCAACGGCCATACCTATTCCGGGGTGGTGGAGGATCGCGGTAATCAACAAATGGGATTCCACGTTCCCGTTGCCACGGCCGATCTGGTCGCCAGCCCGCACATTGAAGTCTCAATGGATGTCACCGACGCGGCGCAGAACCATGCCCATATTGTGGCGCATCATGACGTCAATCTGGACGCGCAAGCGCTGGCCTCAATCACCCTCGATCCGGTAACGGGCGACGATGTATTGAATAAGATTGAACTGGGGCAAACGACCACGATCGTCAGCGGTACGGTGGGCGGTGACGCGAAAATTAATGATGTGGTGCACCTGAATATCGGCGGTCATATGGTTGATGTGACGGTAACCAACCTGCCAAATCCAGGAACCCTGGGGTATTCCACTGATGTGGATACGCAATGGCTGCAAAACGATCCGCATATCACCGCAACCATCACCACCGCTGACGCGGCAGGAAATAACGCCACGGCAGATGCGCACAGTACCGTGATTATCGACGACCAGATTGACGCGATTGTGCATATCGATCCGATCGTCACGGATAGCGGTGATGCGGTGATTAACCACGACGAAGCCCTTAAGCCGCAAACGACGGTTACGGGTACGGTGGGAGGCGATGTCAAAATCGGTGATACGGTTGAACTCACCATCAATCATCAGATCTACTATGCGCAGGTGGAAGATCAAAACGGCCAGCGGGCTTTCAGCGCTAAGGTGTCGACTCTGGATCTGCTGATGGATCCGCATATTCATGCTGAGGTAACGGCGAAAGATGACGCCGGCAATATTGCGCACGGGCACGATGACATGCCTGTGGTGGTTGATACCGTTGCCGATGCGGGTATTACGATTGACTCCGCGTTGAGCTGGCGAGGCTGGGCGCTACCCGCTGGAAACCGCCCGGAATTTGTGACGGTAACCGGGCATGTTACCCCGGACGCGAAGCTTAATGATTTGGTTACCGTTGATGTGGGCAACAACACGCATCTGGAAACGCATGTTATTACCCTCCCTGATGGGCAACTGGGTTACACGCTGGATATTCTTTCTCAGGACTGGAACAACAACGGCAATATCACCGTCTCCATCACCACCCATGACGATCACGGCAACACGGCGACAGCGGTAGAGCATAAATTTATCGATCTCCCGTGGGTAACCCAGACTTATACGCCTGCCAATACGCCTTTTAGTATGCACACCCCGACCACAACGGGAGCAGGAACCACGCAACCTCACCAACCGACCGTGCATCTCACCGTTGATAAAGTGACGGGTGATGATGTTCTCAACCACGATGAAGCGCAGAAAGCAACGACGGCAATCCGTGGCCTGGTCAGCGGCGACGTTCAGGCCGGGGACAAAGTTATTGTCACCATCAATAATGTGCAGCATACCGGACACGTCATGACTATCCCGACGATGCCGGGACAGTTGGCATACGAAGTGGATGTGCCAACGAATGAACTGCAGGCGCATCCGACGTTTGATGTCTCCATCACGGCCGGGACAGCGACAGATACGGTGCAGAAAACCATCACCGTCGATACGGATAACCCGCTGCAGATAACGATGGATAAGGTAGCCGGTGATGATGTTATCAATGCTGCTGAGGCGCAAAGTGGGAAAACGACCGTCAGCGGCACGGTCAGCGGCGAAGGCATCCACGATGGCAGCGTGGTGAGCCTGCAGATCAATGGCAATACGCTAACCGCGGTCGTGCATGATGATAAGCATGGTCACCTGAGCTGGTCGACGAAGGTCGGTATCAACGATCTGCACAATAACCCGGATATTATCGCGACGGTAATGGCGACGGATGATAACGGCAACCTGGGGAGCGCCTCTGCCAGCGGCCATGTCGTGGTCGATCTGAGCGCTGATGCAGGCGTGACGATAGATAACATTGCCGGTGACAATGTGCTGAACGCGCGGGAATCGCAACAGCCTAAGATGACCGTAACGGGCTCGGTATCCGGAGACGTGCACCCAGGTGATAAGGTGACGCTGACGGTGAACGGCAACCCTTATGCGGCGATTGTCGATAATAACCATCACTACAGCGTGGATATCTCCACCAAAGACCTGCTGGCCGATCGCGCTATTGTCGCCACAGTCTCTGGATATGACGATCGCGGTAACGTGCAGCCCGCCAGCTTCACGCAGGGCTATTCGATTGATAAATCGGCAAGCGGCAGCGTGACCATCAACACCGTCGGCGGCGACGATATTATCAATGCTGATGAAGTGAAAGCGGGTAGCGTTGAGGTGAGTGGTACGGTGGATGGCGACGTGCATCTCGGTGATAAAGTCGCCATTCTCGTCGATGGCGTCACCGTACATACGCGTGTCATTGAGCTACCGCATATGAACGGGCAACTGGGCTACAAAGCGCTGGTGAGTACGGCCGGGCTGCAACATGACCCGAATATTCACGTCAGCGTGCAGGGGCAGGATTCGGCGTTGAACCCAATGCATGCCGGGAACGACAAAACGGTCACTATCGATACGCAGGTTGATGCCAGCATCGTGCTGGATAAGGTGTCAGTCGATGATGTGCTGAACAATGAGGAAACTCAGCATGCGAAGACCACCATCAGCGGTTATGTGACCGGGGACGTGGATGTTGGCGATCGGGTGACCATCACGGTTAACGGTAAAGATCTGGTGGCAGATGTGAAAAACAGCGGCGGGCAGAAGGTATTTAGCGTAGATGCCAGTACGGTTGACCTGATTCACGATCAAAAGATAACCGCTCACGTCACCGCCCATGATGATGCTGGTAACCGTGATGAGATCCATACCGATAAGACTATCACTATCGACAGGACGGCTGCGGGAACGATGGATATTGATAGCGTCACCTCGGATAACGTCCTGAATCATCAGGAACTCCAGGGAACGACGGTGAGGTTAACCGGGCATCTTGGCGGCGATGTGGATGTATGGGATTCGATCAAATTAAAGATTGACGGTCATGAATATACCGGTTCGGTAGAGACATTAAGTCATGGCGAGCGGGTCTGGCACGTCGACGTAGGCAGCGATGTCATGAAAGCGAACACCACGTTCTCGGTTGAGGTCAACGGTCATGATGCGCCGGGCAACCCGTATTCAAAGACAACGTCCCACACCTATGCAGTGGATCAACAGGCCGACGCCACGCTTATCATGGATAAACTCACCGGGGATAATCACATCTCGCGTGCGGAAGCACAGGGGGCTATCACCCATATCACCGGCAGCGTGAGCGGGGATGTGCATGATGGGGAGCATATTAAAGCGCTGGTAAATGGTCATCAGTACGATGCGATTCTGCATCAGGGCAATAATGGGCTGACCTATGACATTGAGGCCGAGACCTCAGCGTTTCGGGCAGGGCATAACCGCGTGAGCGTATTGGTTGAGGCGCATGATAACCACGGCAATATTACGCCGTATACGCAAGCGCTGAACGTGACGATGGACGATCCCGCGCCGCTGAAAGGGCATACGGCGGATAAAGGGAATCATGCCGCGATGCAGCATGCGCTGCACAACCTGTTCGACGACAACGCATTGTCTCTGTCTTATGCGCCAGCAGCGACCGGACGCGGGCAGGCAACTGCCGTGTTGAGCGCTGACGATAAGGCGAAGGCCGTGCTCGATAAAGTCGATCTTAGCGATCTGGCGCGTGAGCTGCATGAAGGCGTGGATATTGCGAAGTACATCCAAAGCGGCGGCGATCATCAGCACATTGCCAGTCCGGCGAAGGTCGCGCATGGCATTGATACCGCGCTCTCCACCCCAACGAGCGACGCTCTGCATTCTGCGACCTACTCGTTGGATCATCTGATTGCCAAACCCGATCACAACCCGACTCACTAACCGTTGCTTCCTGCCCTGTGCGAACAGGGCAGTGGCATCAGGGTATTTAAAATGAAAAACACGGATATAAATTCTGCACCCTCTGAAGCACACGCACAGACGGAAGGCGCTGGTAAAAGCGCGAAAAACGACACTCCGCAACCTTTAGAGATGCTGCAAAAAAGCGACCTGGAGATGGTCCGCGTGCTCGACGATCTGATTTACCTGCTGATCCGTAAAGGCGTGATTGCCATTACCGATCTTCCACCGATGGCGCAGGTTAAATTAATGAATCGCGCGAACGCGCGTCAGGAGCTTGGCGGGTTAGAGCAACTGCTTGGGAGTGATGACCGTATTTTTTAGGTTCATCGCAGGTTAGCATTCATCGTGATGGTGGTTTTGAAGGTTCAGGGGAGGGGGCGAATACAAGCCTAAACCTTCTGACCACTGTTTTCTATTGATTCACGCTAAGCTGCGAGGGCCTTTTTGGGCATGTCGCACACATGCAGGCAACGGGCGTTAATCCCCTAAAATGGCTAATTACAACATTGCTTTCAGCACACACTACCGCGGTTATTCCATTTAGGCTTTCCCTGTCCCCTGCCTTTGTTCCTCGTAAATATCCGGCAGGGATATCACTCTTATATTCTCTCAGGGAGCATTTATGTCCGATTCCGTTCTTGCAGGCGTCAGCCTCATTCTCTACACCGGTAAAAATTATGCCGGCACCCAGCAATTGGTCGCTCACGGGGACTTCGGTGAGCTTGCCATCAGTTCGGCCTCCTGGGACTACGCCTCTGCGGCCATGTCCTCCATGCAGGCCTTCATCTTCAGCGATGTCAGCACCGCGGATGCTTCCGCCAGCTATCTCGGCCATGCGGAGGACCTTCTCAGCACCAGCGTATCTGACCTCACCGCCCTGTATCCTTCTGCCACTCAGTTTCCGCTCAACTTCCTCGGCCTTAACCCTGCCATCGCCACGCTGGTCCGGCTGGTGATTGACCCGGAACAGGCCGCTCCCGATGCGGTGGCATCGACCGCGCTGGTCGGCGGCAGCGCCACCAACATCACCACCCTGAGCCTGCCGGGCCGCCCGGGGGCCCTCGGTTTCGTTAGCCTGACGGAAGGCAGTTCTGTGGTGGCTGCCTGCCCGTACGGAACATATAACAGCGCAGACGGTACCATCGACTGGAGCGGCAAAATGGGCTCCGTGGTGCTGGAATATACCGGTGGCCGCATTGTGGTGGTCAGTACCAGCGGATTCCCGGACGGCTGGGATTTTGGCGCGCCGGAGCAACAAGCGGACGGTTCGTGGACGGTGGCGCTGAACGGCGGCGTGCCAGCAGGTAACGAGATTGCCGCTATCAGCGCCAGCCCGGCCAGTATCGTCAACGACGGCAGCAGCGCGTCGGTCATTACCGCCAGCGTGGTGAACGCCAACGGTCTGCCCGTCTCCGGCGTCACGGTGAACTGGAGCACCACGGCGGGCAGCCTGAGCGTGGCGAGTTCGGTCACGTCAGCAAACGGCAAGGCCACCACCTCGCTGACGGACAGTGGCACAGCCGGTCTGGTGACGGTGACGGCCGCCATCAGCGGCAGCAGCAAAAGCACCCAGATGACGGTCACGGACAGTAAGGCCGGGTACGTACTGGCATCGCTGGCTGCGGACAAGAACACCCTGCTTAACGACGGTACGGATCTGGTGAAGCTGACGGCCACGGTGAAAGACGGCAACGGCAATCTTATCAGCGGCGTACCGGTGTACTGGAGCACCACGCTGGGCACGCTGAATCATGTGGAGCAGGACTCAGATACAGTCGGTGAGTCACACGCGAAGTTGACGGATACGGGGGATACCGGCACGGCCAGCATTATTGCCCAACTCGATAATGGCAGTCATAAAACGCTCAATATTTCGATTACTGAATTTCGCCAGCTATATTTCATTACTGATGCTCCAGCTTTGGACTATCTTGATGACGATAGTACCTATACAACGGAAAACGCAGTGGCTATTTATGGGAAAATTGGTGATGTCGTAGAATTAACGCTTACCGGTTCTGAGCTAGACAATCCGGTATTTGTTGATAATAATTTGAATAATATAACGATAGTGGTGGCTTCGGTACCGGAAATAGCTTCGGTGACTGACCATCAGGAAGTGGTCACAGTTTCAACAACCATCAACGGCGAGCCGCAGCAGCCTGGGACACTCACCTTTGGTCATTTCCCAACCGTCGATGGCCAGTCTTTAGCGGCCACAAATGGTGCCAAGGCAGATGGCATATGCTATAACAACGTTTATTATAATACATCAAACCTGCAGTACTCATCAGCCACAGCAACTCTCAGTGGAAGTGCCGTATTTGCAGGAACTAATTCCCAAAGTCTGGCATTGAATTTACCGGCACCCTCTTATGATTACTATTTTACTATTACGAATACCGTTGCTGAAGAGGTCTTAATCACCGTGCAATTGGAGAACTATTTTACCATCAATTGCACATCCAGATTTGATGTATAACTCATTCTCCGCAAAGTATATGTAATAGTATGACCATTATTGGGCCAGATGATATTTATCGCATCAGGCCCAATAAGCAAGTCACAGCAAATACAGCGATAGTGTGATTATCACAGCGGCGCGGGCTCACCTAATAATTGGCCCATTGCGCCATCAATCCCTAACTCCTGCAATACCTTAAGCTCGCCTTGCGTTTCAACACGTTCGGCAATGAGCGGCAAATCAATACTGCGCGTGGCGCTGCACAACACTTCAATAAACAAACGCTTATCGTTTTCTTCATCAATATTACGAATATAGCTGCTGTCGATTTTCAGATAGGCAAGCCCCCACTGCGACAGATGACCGATCATATCGAAACGACTGCCAAAGTGTTGCAGACCCAGCGCGCAGCGATGCTGATTTGCGGCTTTGACAAACGCCGCCATCTGATGTGGCCCAGGGAGCTGATTTTCATCCAGCTCCAGAATCAGCTGGCTGGCTAAGCGCGGTGCATATCGCAGCGGATTTAACAGGTCGGCAATGGCGCTGGCGCTGGAGACCGAGCTGCCTGAAATACTCAGCGCTAATTTCCCCGGCGCGGTTTTCAGTTGGTTCAGCGTCAGTTTCAGCATCACTTTATCGAGACGATGACTCCAGCCAAAGCGGTGGATCCACGGCAGGAAACGACCGGCGGTAATGGTGTTGCCCTGCTCATCAATAATGCGCGACAGCACTTTGTAATGCAGAATTTTATCTGGCTGGCGACAGTCCATCACGGGTTGAAAAGCCAACTGGAACTGCTGATTTTCCAGCGCGTGCTCCAGACGGACAAACCACAAATGCTGATCTTCGGTAGCCGCAGGCACTTCGGTAGTAGGCACCACCTGATGGTCGGTGTGTGTTTCTGCTTCCACCAGCAGGCGATCGGCCTGGAACAGCAATGACTGCGCGTTATCTCCGGCGCTGAATGGCACCATGCTGGTATAGGCGACCGGCTGTTGGTCTGACATGCCGGTGGCATAAAAAGCCGTCAGCTTCTGACACAGCGAATTGCCCATATTCAGCATTTCACCGTGCGTAACCCCCGGACAGAGCAGGGCGAACTCGCCGCCGCGAATACGGGCGAGGGTGCTGTCGAGAGGGGCATATTTTTCTTTATGCGCGTTCAGCAGGTTAGCGATGTTGAGCAACAGCTTGTCGGTATGCGGTCCGCCAAAACGCTGATTCAGGCCGCCTAAATCCTGCACGCGAACCAGCATCAGATACCCTGGCGCCGTGTCGGCATCGCTTAGCCGCGCCTGAAACTGCATATCGAACGCGCGGCGGTTGGCAATTCCGGTCTGACTGTCGAGGTAAGCTTCATTGTGCAGACGTTCGCTGTAGACGGCTTGCTCTTCAAATAACGACTTGAGCTTCGCCGCCATCAAATTCATGGCGCTAACGACGCGGCGTAATTCCGGCGTTTTTGGCAGTTCCTGTAGCGTCAGAAATTCGCGGCGGGCAATCGCTTCCGACTGTTTTGCCAGATAATTGAGCGGACGTAGCAGTTTGCGCAGCAGCAGAATACCGGCGATTAAACAGGCGAGACTACAGGACAGCATCCACAACAGATTGCCTAAGGTATTGTCCCACAGACGCTGCACGGCAAAGATCGGATCGCTGGTGACTTCCACGCGGGCGGCCTGCTGCCAGCCGCGCATAATCGTCGCCTCACCGGTTTGCGGCGTGACATCCACCAGATCAACAAACCAGCCGGGGACATCGGGAATTGACGCCGCCGCGCTGCGCTCAAGCATCGTTTTGCCGTTTTGCAGATTGATAATGCGGATTTTTTTGTAGTAACCACTGTCGAAAATCGAGCTTACCATTAGCTCGATCATCGCCGGATCGTTAACGTTGGGCGTCAGCGAAACGCCCAGCGCCGTCGCGGCATCCTGAGCATGTGAAAGGAGTTGGTTATTGGACTGATCGCGAGAGCTTTCTAACGTCACAATAAAATTGCCGCTAAACACAACCATCATAAAGAGAGAGATTGCCAGGAGTAACTGTTTAAAAAGAGACACAGGTGATTCCTATTTATCCATCGGGAAGCCCTCTTCCCGCATTTTGATGAAAACTTGCTGCCAGCGAGAAAGTCTCTTGCTGTCCCCAACGCGCTTATTGTTCTGATTGCCCGGAAGCCAAAGGCCAGTGTTGTTAAAGGAGTAGACGGGTAATAAATCCATACGCTGCGTGGCCGGTGAAATGGTGTTCGTCAGGCTGTCGAGTATCAGAGGAATCGCCTCTGGGGTCGCGTACCAGGTCAGCACCATATGCGCGCGGTTTAAACGCAGGGCCTTAACATAGGTAATACGCAGTTTGTCTTCGGAGACGCCCAGCTGGCGGAGCGTGAAATATTTAGCGATCGCGTAGTCTTCGCAATCCGCCTCGCCTTTACGCAGTGACTCGATGGGGGTGGCCCAGTAATCGACGCTATGCCAGGCGTCGATATCTTCGGTATAGCGGAGCTTATCGTTCAAAAATTGGTTTACGGCGTGTAATTGTGTTTGCTCGTCTGCATGACGCAACTGGAGCAAAAGCTGCTGCCAGGCGTTGATCCGCCGCTGCGCCTCTGGGCTTGCGGGGCCGTAAAGCGCATCGGATTTTTGCTGGATACTGGCAAAATCCCAGGCGGCGCGCAGCGAATGGACCGCCAACAGCAGTAGCAGCATCCCGGGGATTTTCCACAGGCGAAGCAGGCTGTGGTGTAAAGAGCGGCTGATAGTGTTCAATTACTATGCTGACAGCTGTCTGGCGACGGGACTTTCATCTTTTCGCAGGACCAGGGAGACAGCCACTTTTTGCGTAACTGCGTGTTGATGGGAGATGCAAAAAAATCTTTCAACGTGCTGTTAACAAACGTCACGAACTGCGGATCGTTTTTCCTCATCATAATGGCGTAGTGCATATCATTGCCGATGCTCTGCGCAGACATGCTGAACAGTTCCGGTTGCTCGCTATCCTTAATCAACGGCCAGGCCAGAACATCATCAAGAAATAAAGCGGCGGCTTCATTATGCGCCATCTTGTCAAACGCGCCGTTTATCGTGGTGGTGGTAATTGTCGAAATATTAAGATGCTGCTCCCTGTTGGCTTTATTAAACTCCAGCAAATCTTTTGAGCTTCCAGGCAGGCTCACCGTGCGGCCTTTTAGATCGACAATCGAATGGATATTATTTTTACGCAACGCAATGATGCGCATTTTCGCGGTGTAATAGTCGATAGAAAATGAAACGCTGGACATCCGCTCCGGCGCATTGGTATTTACGCTACAGTCCATATCAATTTTACGCGTGTTTAACGCGGAGAAGCGTTCCCCAAAGTTCACGGGAATATAATGAATGGTTAGGCTGCTGAGCTTCAGATACTGGCGTAACTTATCGGCAATCATGTTACATACCGCAATGGTATAACCCGTGACCTTGCCGTTGTTATCGGTCAATGAAAACGGCGGCAGTTGGCGATAGCCCACGTTGAGCACGCTGCTGTTTTGAATATGGTCGAGCGTCGCGGCGTTTTGCTGCGCCATCAGCGTGGGGGAGACCACGATGCCTGCCAGTAAGGTCAGCCATTGCACCGCACGCTTCACCCTTGCCACCTCACGATTAATTATATTTTTCATAATCAAAACTGATCTTCTTTTTAGCAGACATTAATGCTTTCAGGTTATCTGACATGGGAATATTTAAATTAATGGCTTTCGGCGGAATCGGTGACTGAAACCATTTATTGTACAGCGCAGTAAAGTCGTTGCTGGTCATCAGAGAGGACAGCGTGCTATCAACAAACTCTTTAAATTCTTTATCATGCAACGGGAGCAACAGGCCCGCTGGTAGCGGGGCGCTGAGCGCAATATCCGACAGCGCATAATCCTCAGGGGTTGGCGTTTGCGCAATCATCCCTTTGAGTAATACCGTGCTGGAGATCAGCGCAGAATACTCACCGTTCTTGAGTTCATTGAAGGCAGTAATATTATTGGTATTGAGATGAATGTTGATATTCAAATCATTCGCGGCATTCACTTTTTGTAACTGCTCAACGTAAATTGTGCCGCTTTTTACCAGTACGCTATGCCCCGAAAGTTCTGCCAGATTGTCGTTACTTTCATTTTTACGCATCACAAAGCGGGTGCTTGAAAAGTAAAAAGGCAGGGAGAACTCGCTGATGCTGTGACGGCTTTGCGAATAAAAGGCGGGTATGCACATGATGTCTGCCATGTGATTTTTAATCAGCACAAACTGCGATGCCGAATTGGCCAGCACCCACTTTACTTTCAGGTTCTTAAGCTGGAGTTTTGTTTTAAGCGCACGGACGATACTGTTGCAGATGTCAATGGAGTAGCCCGCAGGGGCGTTGCCATTTTGCCACGAGAAGGGGAACGCATCATCCTGATAGCCAAGGGTGATGGTTTGCTTACTGGCGATCTGCTCCAGCGTATGCAGCTGCAGGGGCGTTCCCGCCAGGCATGGCGTAGCCCATGCCATCAGCACGCTGGCACATAGCAGGATACGTTTTGCCAGGCGAAGGATGTCAGACATTGCTCAGACCTCCTTCAGTCGTCTCTCCGGCGAACGCGGAAAGTACCTCATGTTCGCGAAGCGGATAGCTAAAGAAATAGCCCTGAACATTCTGGCACTCTATGTCGCGGAGAATATCGCGCTGCTGCGCGGTCTCTACGCCTTCAGCGGTGACCGACATGTCATACTTATGGGCAAACTGAATCAGCATCACAATTAAATACTGGCTGGCGTTATCCTGTTGCAGTTTATCGACCAACGTGCGGGCAATCTTGATGCGGGTAAAAGGATAGATCAGCAGGTAATCCAGAGCCGCGTACCCGGTACCTAAATCGTCCATGGCGATTTCAATGCCCAGAGCGCGGATCTCTTGCAGTACGGGTAAGGCGATTGATTTATCCAGTTTTTCGGATTCGGTAATTTCTATTTCAAGGCGTTCCGCCGCGAGCTGGCTGATGCGTAAGGCGTCTTTGATCACATCAACCAGCCCCGGACTATGCAGCTGGTAGGCTGATATGTTGACGGCGATCCTGGTGTGCTCCGGCCATTTCGCCGCGGCTTCACAGGACTGACGAATAATCCATTCGCCTAAACGCACAATCAGACCGGAGCTTTCGGCAATATTGATAAAATAATCAGGGTAAATCATGCCCTTGGTGGGATGATTCCAGCGGATCAGCGATTCATAGCCATACACGCTTTCATCTGCCAGGTTGATGATTGGCTGGTAGTGAAGTTCGAACTCCTTGTTATCAATACCATCGATGATTTCCTGATTAATAAACAGGCTGTGGGTCTGCTTCATAACCATGCCGTCTTCAAAGAAATGGAAACAACCGCGGCCGTGATGCTTAGAGGCATACATAGCAAGGTCGGCATTGATCATCAACGTCGAGGTATTGTTGCCCTGATAAGGCGCAGTGGTGATGCCGATGCTACAGCTGATGGAAAAAGTATGAGTGCTCCAGGTAAACGGGGTACTCAGTGCGCGAATGATGCGCTTCGCCAGACGATTCGCTTCTCTGATGGCGTTGTCGCTGACATGCTGCAGGATGGCGAATTCATCTCCCCCCAGACGCGCCGCGATATCGTTGGGGCCCAGCAGCAGTTGCAGGCGCTGGGCCACGCTGATTAACAGTTCATCCCCGGCTTTATGGCCGAAGGTATCGTTAACCGGTTTGAAGTTATCGAGGTCAATCAGCAGCAGGTTGAACGGTTTTTCATCCAGATGAATTTCACTGACGCGTTTATCTAACGCCTGGCCAAACGAAACGCGGTTGGGTAGTCCGGTCAGTGAATCATGGTGGGCCATATGCTCCATCTTTTGCGACATCTCATGCATGCGCTGCAGGTAGCCGCGCTCTTTCATGGCGACGCGTAATTTTTCAATGGCCCCAGCCAGATGCCCAATCTCGTCGTCCTGATCAAGATAGGGGGTGATGCAGTCCGTCTCTTCATGGGCGATGCGGGTGAGAGAGGCGATCAGCAACGGTACCGGTCGGAATAAGCGGCGCATAAACAGCGTTACCAGCGCCAGCGTCACCAGTAAAATCAGGACGAAAATGATACTGCTCTTTTTCAGCATCGCATCGTAGGTGGCGTACAACTCACTTTTTTTACCGATGCTGCTGATCAGGCTCCCGAGGATCTCGCCGGAAGGCGTCAAAATAGGGACCGCGCTGATAAAGCACTCTTCGCCATTAATCTGGGCGAAACCAACATAGTATTTGACCAGCACATCTCGCGGTAGACGACCGGAGAAGGAGATAATCCCTTCGCCGTCTTCGGACTTGTTATTAATGCCGATAAACCCTTTCTCCGGTGTATAAAGAAACAGCCAGGTGGGGCTGTGCGTCTGCACTGACGCCAGCGCCAGGACGTCTACCGGGTTATATCCGGTTTGCAGAATCGAATCGGTGTCGCCAATCTGCCTGTCGGAGACGATGCGCGAGATCTGCCCCGCATCGCTGGTTTCAACCGAAACGGTGGTATACACGCTGCGGATGATGTAGGTCATAATCTGTGCATTCGCCTCAGCTCGCTGTACCCACTGCTGATAAGAAAAGCTGTTTATCAGGCTCCAGTTGGTAAAGGCGCCAGCACTAAAAGCAATAACGATACCCACCAGCAAGAATTGCGTTATTTTGCCAGTGATGGAATGTTGCCACCCTTTTATTGCTTTAAGGGAAAACAGAGACTGTGCCACGGATTATGTTAATTCCTGAAATGAGTATGCGGTGCTGAATTTAATTTTCTGTGATGACTTAATGAATATTATTGTTGCAAGAAAGTAGATGAAAGATGTGAAACGCCATGACGTAACAAATAGCTAACATTGAACCGGCGAACGTAATGACAACAATAACGGTATGCGAATATAGATAACGCGGTGCTTTTCGTCAACAGGAAAAAATGCTTATAAAAATACATTTATTGCCAGGCGCTGTTGTTCATATTAATGTTGACATTAAAACCTCATGGAATATTTTTTGTTCGCGCTGAATGGTGGGGCTGAAAAATGGTCGTGGATGCGTCTTTTTTTGCCTGGTATCAATGGATTAGCGACTGTTTCATGTGGTGTTAACGTGATTCCCCTCCGCCAGGATGTCCATTTTTGTCTATTAATGGGTATTTATTTATTGATTTGATATGAATAAGATGCTCGTCTCAATATAGAACCTTACTTTATTTTCTCAGTGCGCGGTCAATGTTGACAATTTTGCTATTGTTCAGCTCCTGATCCAAAAGGATTTGTTTGTGACATTCGAGTCTGGATTAAAGTCCTATTGGTATAGTGCATAGCGGATAAATTGATTTGGACGCGATAATAAATACTAACACAGCAAAAAGCATTCAAAAATGGTGCCTGCCGCTTGCTTTGCCTGGCCTGTTATATCCACTGGCACAATATCTTAACGGTTATTGTCTTCTCAATAATAATATTTTAACAGTTTACGATCTCAAACTCGCCGTATTTTCCGCCGCATTAGTTCTGTTTGGTTTTCGGGTATTACCGGGATTTATTCTGTTTCTCGCGTTGATGTTCGTGGTGGGGCCGCAAAGCGAGCGGGTGGATGCGCTGTGCCTGGTTATGGCCTCAACCTTTAGCTATGCCGCTTATCGTAAAGTGACGGGCAGACGCAGCTGCGCCAGTTTTGGCCGTATAAAAATCAGCCTGAATCGCCTGATCTGGCTATGCGGCTTCAACATCCTGCTCTATCTGTTGTTCAGCAGGATATTTGCCGTGTTCGTCACCCATGGGCATCGCCCGGATGTGGACAATATTCCGGTTTTGAGCCTGGAGATGCTGGTGCGTATTCAGGGGATCATCAACGGTTGCCTGACGGGCATCCCCTTTTTCTATAAAATTTATCGCATCATTCGTCGACCGTCTTACCTGTTGACCTTTATCAGAGCGATTGTCCTTCAGTGTAAAGGGAATATCACCGCCTTTGGCGTCAGCGTCTGGTGTATTTTGCTGATTTCACTGATGTTCTGTTTGACGTCACCGCACAGTCCGAACATCTTTTTCTCTTTTTATAGCCTGATCCTGTTATTTCCATTGATGCTGTGGGGGGCGATTAAGATTGGTCACTCGTTCACCATGCTGGTGTGGACAGTCGTACTGATTATTTTAGGCAAACATAACGACAGCTATATCGCCAGCGACATCAATTTCATGCTGCATCAGGCGCTGGTTTCCACCCTTATTTTTGTCTTTTCACTCACCATTGTGATCATGGGTGCGTTGGCAAAATTTACCCGCCAGCGGTTTAACCAGGTCCTGCGTCTGGGTCTGACTGACCCGATGACGGGCATGGCGAACCTGCGCGCTTTGAAGACGGAGCTGTTTACTACCGAGGGGGCGACGGTATGTCTGATACAGATCCCCGAGCTGGAGCTCTTTTCGCGCCGCTATGGTTTTCATTTCCGCGCCCGCTACCAGAAGATCCTTGCTGAACATCTCAGACGTCATCTGATCAAAAGCGAGAAGGTCTATTATCACGCGGGCTATGATCTGCTTCTCCGCCTGGAAAATGGGACCTGGGAGCGGTTATGCGACCTGTATCAGGCTGCCAACAGCTTCCGCCTCTTCTACAACAATCACCGGCTGGGTTTTCGCAGCGGTTTGGGCTACTGCCTGATTAACGATCATAGCGATGATATCTACCAACTGGTGGGTAAGCTCGGCATGGTGGCTGGCTTATCGCTGACCAACGGCAGACCGGAAAACCTCGAAGCGCAGCACAGTCGGGTTCTTGGCAACCACATCGTTGATAAAACTGAAATCCGCACCGCGTTGCAAAATGCGCTGGACAATAATGGCTTCGTTCTGATGGCCCAGCCGATAGTCAGTACCCATGGCGAAGCGCCATATCATGAAATATTGATCCGTATGCTCAACGAACGGGGGGAATTTATTCCACCGAACAGCTTTCTGCCGGTTGCACATGATGCGGGGCTGGCGCCGGATATCGATCTGTGGGTCATCGAAAGCACCCTGAAATTCATGCGTACCCATCCGCAGCGCTGTTTTGCCATTAACCTGGCGCCGGTGACGGTGTGTCGTTCAAATATTGTCACCAGGATCACTCAGCTCCTGCACGATTACGCGGTGGAGCCGCAGCGGATTATTTTTGAGATAACGGAAGCCGATACATTATCAGATAAAGAACAAACCGTGGAAACCCTGGCGTTAATACGCCAGCTGGGATGCCGCGTGGCGATTGATGATTTTGGCACCGGGTTTGCCAGTCATGCGCGTTTGATGAACATCGAAGCAGATATCCTGAAAATAGACGGCTCTTTTATTCGACGGATCACCGAAAGCGAGATCAGCTATTACATCGTCGAGTCATTCTGCCGTGTCGCCGAAATGAAAAATATGCAGGTCGTCGCTGAATTTGTCGAAAACGCCAATATTCAGGCATGCCTGGAAAAAATGAATGTTGGGTGGTTGCAGGGATACCACATTGGCAAGCCTACACCGCTGCTTACGCTGGAATAGCATGGCGCTAACGCCTTATGGCCAAAAAAAGTAATTTCTTCTCAGGTAGAGAATAAAAATCATGAGTGACATTATTAAAGTGAAAAATCGAACGGCGGGCGCTACCGGTGTGGGACCGCGCGCTCGGCTGCTCTCATGGCTGCACAATATCCATCCCGGTGTGGCGATGAAGCTCGGTATGATTCTGGTTTTTTGTATCGCAACGCTGCTGATTGGTGCCTCTTTTATACTATCGTCTTATCTTTCCGAGGAATTGCAGGCTAATGCTCTGGAGATGATAAAAACCAACACGCGTATTTTCCACAATAGCATTTCTAATGAATTCCAGCGCGTCACCCGCGACGCGGAGCATTACAGCAACGTTTATATTAATAATTACCAAAACGTTGCCGATAAGCCGCTGCGTTATATGGACGCAACTGAATTAAAAGCGGTACTGAGCAATCCTAACACTAACGCGCATTTCACCGAATTAACCAGCGTATTCGCCAGCACATTTATTCTGCAAGGCGAGCAGTTTACGCGCGTTAGCAGCACGTTACTGGCGAGTTCGGGCAATACGGCCACCGCAACGGTGCTGGGGCATGATAACCCGGCATTGCCGCTACTTCTGAAAAACAAACCCTTTTCGGGTGTGGTCACGCTGTTCGGAAAGCAGTTTATTAGCCACTATGAGCCGATAGCCGATAAATATGGTCAGGTCGTTGGCGCGGTTGCGGTGGGATTCGATGTTAAGCAAAGTCTGCAACCGATCATTCAGCGTTTGTTGAATGTGCATGTGGGTAAAGAGGGTTACGCCTACGTGCTGGATGCCGGATTTGAACCGGGTCGTATGTTGGTCCATCCATCGCTGAGCAATCAGCAGGCGATTAATATCACCGATGCCAATGGCTATAAGCTGTTTGCCGATATCCTCGAACATAAAAATGGCATCACTTACTACAACTGGGTGAGTCGATACGGTACGCCGCCGAGGACCAAGGTTGCCGTCTATGAATATATCGATGGGATCGACTGGATCATTGCCACCACCAGCTACGTTGATGATGTCTCCAGAAGCAGCAACCTGGTACGCAATGGCCTGTTGTTGTTCACGGCTTTCTTGTTACCCGTCATTTTAGTGCTGATTGCCGTTGCCAGTCGTTATCTGATTTCACGCCGTTTAAACCGCGTACTGGGCATTGCACAGACCATCGCAAAAGGAGATTTAACGGTTGACGTTGAGATCGATCACCACGATGAAATCGGCGAACTGCTGAGCGCGGTAGAGATGATGCGTCAGCGCCTGCACTCGCTGGTCGGCGATATGGTTTCTCATGCGGATTCGGTACACCAGGCGTCACTGCATATTACCGAAGCGGTAGATGGTCAGGCGTCAACCAGCGTGGAAACGTCATCTTCGGTGGCCGAAATTACCTCCACGATGGAAGAGCTATCGGCTTCATCGACACAGATCGCTGAGCACTCACGCGCGGTGGTGGATATTGCCAACCAGACGCTTGAGGATTGCAATAAAGGTTCAGAATCGATGTCGCAATTGCTGATGCGGATGACGGATATTGATACCGATAATCAGCAAAATATGCGTGAAATCATGATGCTCGGCAACAAGTCGACGGAAATCAGCCGCGTGATGGTGATCATCAACAGCGTTGCCGATCAAACGAAACTTATCGCCTTTAACGCCGCGCTGGAAGCGGCCAGCGCCGGAGAAGCCGGTAAGCGTTTCTCGGTGGTGGCGGCTGAAATTCGCCGTCTGGCCGACTCCGTGACGGAATCGACGGTTGAGATCGAGAATAAAATTAGCGAGATCCAAAACGCGATCAATCGCCTGGTGCTGAACGCGGAAAAAGGCGGCGAGAGCATTAAAGCGGGAGCCAGAGCCTGTAAAGTCAGCGCTGAACATCTGAACGACATCGTCGTTACCGCAGAGCAAACCTCTACGGCGGCGCTACAAATTTCACTATCAACTCAACAGCAGAAAACGGCGAGTAATCAGGTGGTTATGGCGCTGCGTGAGATTGTCGTTGCCAGTAACTATACCTCGCAATCGATCAAAGACATTTTGGTTGTCAGCCAGGATATGACGCAACTGTCGAAAGCGCTGAAAGAGGCGTCGACGTCATTCACTTTGACGGAAACGGATGCATGAACAGCGGCAACATACGGGTGCTGATCCTCGACCTGGACAGCGCATCACGCAACGAGCTGGTCAGGCAACTGGAAGAGCACCCGGATATTAAGGTGGTGGGGCAAGCAGCACACCGCCGACAGGCGATCCGCTTGTTGCAGCAGCTGATGCCCGACCTGCTGATTCTGACGCTGGACACGTCAGGCGCCGAAAACGTCGAGGTTGTGGAAACGATCATGGCGACCAGCGCTATACCCATCCTTGTGATGAGATTTTGTCCAGAAAAACAATGGGATGAGGATTATATTTCCCGCGGCGCGCTGGCGGTGCTGCACCATAGCAGCGATTTCCCGCTCTCCACCGATGCGCTGCATCGCAAAGTGGAATTGCTGGTCGGTGTAAAAGTGATTCGTCATATCAAGGGATTACGTCACCCAACCGAACCGGTAATGCCCGCCGCGCGTCCGACGATGAACGCCGTAAAGACGACGCAGGACTGGCCGTTTGTGCTGGCGATTGCCTGTTCGACGGGGGGGCCGCAGGCACTGAGCAAGCTATTACAGGATCTCCCCGGTACGTTTCCGTGCCCGGTGCTCATCGCCCAACACATTGCCGATGGCTTCGCAAAAAATATGGTGCACTGGCTGGACAGCGTGACCGAACTGAAGGTGCGCCTGGCGCAGGAAGACGACCGGGTCGAAGCGGGATATGTCTATATTTTACCGCCGGAGCAGCATCTGATCGTCAAAAGCAATCAACGACTGGCGGCAATCCCCAGACAGGAAAGCGATGTCTATCATCCCAGTTGCAATCTATTGCTGGAGTCGGTGGCTGAGGTGTTTCGCGAAAAGGCCGTCGGGCTGATTATGACGGGCATGGGCAGCGATGGCTGTCGTGGCATTGAGCTTATTTTCCGCCGGGGAGGGAGAACGCTGGCGCAGGACGAAGAAAGCTCGGTGGTATTCGGTATGAATAAGAACGCGATCGACAAGCAGCTCATCCACCGCACGATCCCGCTGAACGGCCTCGCCAGCGTCTTGCTTTCGATGGCGTTGCACGGGCATTTTGAGAGTAAATTGCCATGATCCCCAATCTTCCCGATTACGCCCGTTTGATAAAAGAACGGGTGGGTTTGCACTTTGATAACGCAATGGAAGCGTTGCTGAAATCGGCGCTGAAACGGCGTATGAGCGAACGAAATATCAGTAATTACTATGAATATTATGAACAACTGCGTATGTCGCAGGATGAGTTCGATAACTTCATTACGCTGATTACCATTAACGAAACCTATTTTTTCCGCGAAAGCGATACGCTGGATCTGATCTGCGATAAGTGGGTCCCGCGTCTGCTGCAACAGCGCAGCGGCCCGCTGCGTATTCTCAGCGCCGGATGCTCTTCCGGAGAAGAGGCCTATTCGCTGGCGATTAAACTGCATGAGAAATACCAGGGCGAAATGGCCCAGCAGATTGAAATTTACGGTTGTGATATTGACCCGGTAATCCTGGCAAAAGCCAGAAACGCCAGCTATTCAAGCTACTCGTTTCGCGGCGTCGACCCGGGCATTCAGCAGCGCTATTTTACCCGCTCAGGAAACCTCTACCGGCTGCATGATGCGATCCGTGAGAAAGTCTCGTTTCACCGCACCAACATTATAAAAGAACAGCTGTTGCCGGAAGTGGACATCATTTTGCTGCGCAACGTGTCCATCTATTTCGACACGCCAACGCGTCGTGAACTGCACGGTAATTTGTCGAAAATGCTCCAGCCTCAGGGGGCTTTATTTTTTGGCAACGCGGAAACGCTGGCCAACAATTTCGACATCCTGAAGCTGGAGCAGGAAGAGGGCATTTTTTATTTTTGCCACCATCGTGAAGCGGCGAAGGTAGCGCCCGTGCCCCGAGCTGCAGCGCGCGTTGCGCCGCCGAGAACGGTGGTTGAACTGGACGCTCCCGCGCCAACGGTGCAGCAGAATAATGACTGGCTGAAGAAAGCGCGCGCCTGTCTCGATGAAAAATGTTTTTCTGAAGCTGAAAAGTGTATTGCCTGCGTATTACGCGACGATCCCCGTAATCCGGATGCGCTGCTGATTCAGGGCGTCATTGCCCTCGAACAGCGTCAGTTTTCTCAGACCGCCGGAAACGCGCAGAAAATCCTCGCCCAGGATGAGTGGTCGGCAGAAGCTAAAATGCTGCTTGGCATGGCGATGATGTGGCAGCGTCAGACGCAACAGGCTATCGCCTGGTTTAAACAGGTGGTTTATCAGGAGCCAGGCTACTGGCCAGCGCACTATTATCTGGCCGAAATGTACCGTCAAAGCGAGTTACGCCAGCCTGCGCAGCGTACGTATCGCGTGGTGATGCAGTTACTGAACGACGAAATGAACAACCCTTCTACGGTTTGTCGTCTGCGTTTGCCGATGGTGTTTCCCGGCAATACGTTTCGTTTTCTCTGTGAACATCAACTGGCGCAATTTGCCCACCAAAGTGGCTAATAAGAGCGATTATGGCTATCGATCTGAAAAAATTCGTTCTGCGCTTTATTGATGAAGGGAGAGGTCATTTGCAGACGATCAGCGAAGGGGCGTTTCTCCTCTCCGCTGATGAACACACTGAAGCCTGGATAGGTGAGATGTTTCGCGCCGCGCACACGCTGAAAGGGGGCGCGCGGATGCTGAAACTGCAAAGTATCGCTGATGTCACTCATTATCTTGAGGATGTATTAAGTGAGCTGCGCGATAACAAACTGACGCCGGACAGGGTGCTGGGCAATTTGATTCATGAGTCCGTGGAGTATCTTTCGGGCCAGTTGACCCAGCTTTTTGTCAGCGAGGGCGATAATCAGTTGCCACCGGCGGATGCCGGACTGTGCGAACGTCTGGCCCGCGCCAGCCGGGGGGAAACCGTCACTGCGGCGCTGGAGTCGCCAGCGGCTACGGACAAGCCTGCGGCGGCCCTCTCCGTGGACTCAGGTATCAAGCAGGCCGATTTTGTCCGGGTAAAACTGAACAAGCTGGATGGCCTGATCGACATCCTTGGCGAGGTGCTGGCCGGGCACGATCGCCTTGAACAGCAGATCCAAAACCTGAGTCAGTTGGTTCCCCGATTGCCGGGCCTGAGCGCCGAACAGCTTCGCCAGCAGATCCACGATTTTAGCGCGCAGTTGAAAGAGAGCGTTCAGCTCCAGCATTTGCAGATGTTTGAACTGTACGACGTGGCGGCGCGGATCCGCATGCTTCCGCTTTCAACGTTATTTGAGCCGATCTCCCTGCAGGTCAGCGAGCTGGCTGCCACGCTGAACAAACAGGTGGTGTGCCGCTTCGTCGGCGGCGAAGTGGAAATCGACCGGCAGCTTATTGACCGGCTATCGGAGTCGCTGACGCATTTGCTGCGTAACGCGGTCGATCACGGCATTGGCGAAATTGACGAACGCCTGGCGCTGGGGAAATCAACGCGCGGCACCATTACCATCACCACTCAGCAGGACGGCAGCGGAATATTACTGCGCATCGAAGATGACGGTCGCGGTCTGAATTATGAGGCCATCAGCGCGAAGGCGGTCAGTAAAGGCCTGGTTCCCGCATCAATGGCCGGACAACTCTCCGAGCAGGAGTGTAATGAGCTGATTTTTCATCCCGGTTTTTCCACCAGCAAGATTGTCTCCGAGCTTTCCGGGCGCGGCGTTGGCCTTGATGTGGTGCGTAAAACGGTGGTGACCGACCTGCAAGGTGATTTGCAGGTATACAGTCACCCGGGCGTCGGAACCAGCTTTAGCCTGCGCCTGCCGGTCTCGCTCACGATGATGCGAATTATGCAATTTGAAGAGCAGGGACACCTGTTCGGACTGGCGGCACAGTATGTGGTCGAGGTGGTGGAATGTACCCCGGAGGGGATTAGCGACATCGCCGGGCGACCGGCCATTATTCTGCATAACGAGTTTATTCCGGTGGTTTGCGCAGGCGCTCTGCTGGGCATTCACGATCGTCAGGGGAACCACTCATCGGCGGGACAGCGTTTAATCATCGTGCAGAACCAGTACAGCAAAATGGCGCTGCGGGTGGATAAGCTGCTCGATGAACGCAAGATGATGATCAAACCGTTACCGAAGCATATGCAGCAGCAGTCGCTGGTCTCCGGCATGGTACAGACGCCGGATAACCAACTGGTCAGTATCCTGCAAGTGCCTGCGCTGATGGCGATGGCGCAGCAGTCGCGGCAAACCAGCGCCCCGGCGCCAGCGGCGAGCGTGGCGCAAGATGCCTGGCACGTGCTGGTGGTCGATGATTCTCTCAATACCCGCGAGATAGAAAAAAATGTGCTGGAAGCGCATGGCTATCAGGTCACGTTGGCAGAAGACGGGCTGTCAGGGCTGCAAAAAGCGAAACTGACCCAGTTTGATGCCGTACTGACGGATGTCGAAATGCCGCTTATGGATGGTTTTACCTTCACCAAAGCGTTGCGCGCAGAGAAAAATTACCAGCACACTCCCATCATCATCGTGACGTCCCGCGCGAAGGAAGAAGACCGGCGAAGGGGGATTCAGGTCGGGGCGGACGCCTACATCGCCAAAGGCGATTTCGAGCAGGACAGTTTAATCAAAACATTAAAAATGCTTTTGTGCTGATGGCGCAAAATCGAGAGAGAAGATGCGAATTTTATTAGTTGATGATGATCTTTTTGCGGCAGAGCTGGCCTCCATTTTTTTGCAAATGGACGGCTACGACGTGGTGATTGTGGAAAGCGCGATTTCCGCCTTAGCGTGCCTGGATTCGGATAACAGTATCGACCTGGTGATTAGCGACCTGCATATGCCGGAGATCGGGGGGCTGGATTTGCTGGCGCTGTTACGCGCTCAGAATTGGTCTAAGCCCTTTATTTTACTCAGCGCGAATGAGGTGACGGCCAGCGATCTCCTGTACGACCGTTGGGTAAAAAAAGATGAAAACCTGGCGGAAAATCTGGGGGCGGCAGTAAATGCGCTCCTGCAACCGTCCGTGGTTACTGAATAAGCCTGGGCGTTTGATGAAACAAGAAAATAAGCACATAGCGATGGCGGCTGCGCAGGAAAAAATAGCGCGTCTGCGCCAGGGCTTTTTACGTCGCATCCCCGACATGCTGGCGCAGGCGGAAAGGCTGCTCGTTCAATTAGTCGCTGAACCCAGCGAAGCCTGTCGTAAACAGCTGCATATTCTGCTGCACAGTATTCATGGTTCGGCAGGGTCCTTTGGTTTTAGCCCGCTGGCGAATGCCTCAGCGGAAGGTGAGCGTTTACTGACAGAGCCGGAAACTGGCCCCGGTACGCTGCATTACGATGAGCTTCGGCGCATCCTTCGTTGGTTGTATACCTTGACTCAGGAACAGCTCAACCTTGAGCACCGTATCAGCGATACGGATTTCACTTTACCAATCGCCGCGCAGCGCCCGGAAGGGGGATACGTGCGACGGGCCAGCAAGCCTATCTACCTGTGTGATGATGACGTTGACCAGGTTGAGTTGCTCGCTACCCAACTGCGCTGTTTCGGTTTTACCTGTCATGTGTTTGCGAACACGCAGGATTTTACCCAGGCCGTGTTGTCGCAACCGCCAGCCGTGGTGATTATGGATGTCAGCTTTCCGGACAACGCCTACGGCGGGCCGCTGGCGATGTCGGATCTGAAACAGAAAGTGGGCAAGCCTTTTCCGGTGCTGTTTCTCTCGTGCCACAGCGATTTTAACGCCCGCATCAACGCCATTAAGTCCGGCTGTGATGGTTATTATGTAAAGCCGGCTTCGATTACCGATTTAGTACAGGAGCTTCACCGCCTGACCCAACCGTCGCTGAAAAAGCCTTATCAGGTGCTGTTGATCGATGATGAACCGGCGGTGGCGGAATACAACGCGGAAAGGCTGCGCATGGCGGGCATGGAAGTACATGTCCTGGAAAAACCGCACTATTTACTGCACGTGCTGAACGCGCAACCGATCGATCTGGTGTTGATGGATTACCACATGCCGGAGTTCAGCGGCGAGGAGCTGACGAAACTGATTCGCCAAATACCGCAGCACATCGGCCTGCCTATCGCCTATCTCTCCAGCGAGACTAACAAGCATGCGCAGTTGGGCGCGATGAGCATCGGCGCGGAGGATTTTATTCTCAAACAGGCCGATCCTGAGGAACTCATCCGTGCCGTAACGATCCGCGCGGAAAGAATGCGCGTCCTGCGTGCCCGCATGTCGCAGGACAGCCTGAGCGGATTATATAACCACTCCACGACCACTCATTATCTCAAAAGCGCGATTGCCGAGTCGAACTACAGCGGCAACCCGTTCTGTATGGTGATGGTGGATCTGGATCGCTTCAAAAGCATTAATGATACCTATGGCCATGCGGTCGGCGACCAGGTGATTGTTGGGATTTCGCAGCTGTTTTCCCATCGCCTGCGTAGCACGGATATCGTTGGTCGTTACGGGGGTGAAGAGTTTGTCATCATTATGCCTGGCACCAGCAGCGACAAGGCGGCGCGGGTGGTCGAGCGATTGCGCAGGGACTACGAGCAGGTCACCTTCTCCGTGAATGACGCCAGCTTTCACAGTACCTTCAGCGCGGGTATCGCGCAGTGGCAGTTTGGCGATCGTGTTGAAACGCTGCGCGAACGCGCCGACCAGGCGCTGTATGCCGCGAAGCAAAATGGTCGTAACACCTTCTGCATTGCTGAGTGAAAGGAGAAAACATGAGCCAACAGCTGGAGCACATTCTCGCCCTGAATCACGGTGAAAAGCCGGAGTGTGAAAACGTTGATGAACCGCAGCGAACGCTGGTGCTGTTTCAGCTGGCGGGTAAGAATTTTGCATTTTATGGGGCGCAGATAAAAGAGATCCTCGCGGAGCGTCCTATTTCCTGGGTTCCCTGCTGTGCGCCAATGCTGGAAGGCGTCATCAACTACCGTGGACGCGTGGAGTCGGTGATGAGGCTGGACGGCCTGATCGACAAACCTGACGTTAACCCGGCAGGTAAACGCACCATCCTGATTGGTTGCGCCGAAAAAATGCAAAGCGGGATCCTGATAGATAAGCTGATTGATGTGCTGGAAGTCACCGAAAGCCAGATCCACTTGCCGGGAGACTCGCTGCCTCCGGCGCTGCAGACTATCGCAGTGGGTGTGGTTAACGTGGCGGAAACCTGGTTCACGCTGCTCGATCTGAATCTGGTTTTTGCACGTTATCAGGAGACCAGCGGTTATGCCGACTCTCACTAATCTGGCTGTGGTGCGTATTACCCTCGGGACGCTCAATTTTTATATTCCGGCAAACCAGGTCGGGCGCTGCTCGCTGGTGACACAGGTTGCGCCTGAAATCCCGCGTTTTAGCCAGTGGCTGGGCATTGCCGATGAGCCGCAGCAGGGCAGGCATTTGCACTTGTTTGTCCCGCAGAGCGGGGTTGAGACCGGCTGGTACCTATGGGGGCAGCTGGAGAATGTCATCTTGCCTGGCGATACTATTTTTGCCGTACCGCCGCTTCTGGTGCGCAACTGTCATCTGCCTGCGCTACGTGCGCTGGTGGGCAGCGAAGCCTTCAGCCCGTTGTTAAGCTGGCGCTGAAAAATGGTGTTAGCACGCTGACACACCATGCTGGCGTCGCCGCTCTAAACGACGATCGCGCAGGGTTGAATAAATAAAAGTCATGACAAACAGCAGAGAAAATAATACGACGATGGTGGGGGCCGGTGCGCTGTCGATGAAAAATGACAGGTATACGCCCATAAACGAGGTAATGACCGATATAACCACCGCCAGCCACAGGGCGTGGGAAAATTTCCGCGTCATCAATATCGCAATGGCGCCCGGCGCAATCAGCAGGGAAATCGACAAAATAATGCCTACCGATTTAAGCGTGGCGACAATCGTCAGAGCAATCATACACAGCAGGCCGTAATGCAGCAGCGTGGTGTTAAGGCCGCTGGCCTTGGCCTGATGCGGGTCGAACGCGTGCAGCAGCAGATCTTTCCACTTTAGTCCGATGATAAGCGCGATCCCCAGCGCGATCGTTGAGGTTTGCACGATATCGCTAAACGATACGCCCAGCATATCGCCGAACAGAATATGATCGAGATGGACCTCCGACTGGATCGAAACGTACAGCACCAGGCCCGCGCCAAACATACCGGAAAAGACGATCCCCATCAGGGTATCGCGCTTAATCCGGCTATTGTCGTCGAGATATCCGGTCGCCACCGCGCAGAACAACCCGGCGATAAACGCGCCAATTGCCAATGGGATGCCTGCAATCCATGCCAGAACAATGCCGGGGAAAACCGCGTGACTCATGGCGTCGCCCATCAGCGCCCAGCCTTTAAGCACCAAAAATACCGACAGCAGCGCGCAGGGGATGGCGACAATGGTGGAGATGACCAGCGCATTGACCATGAAGCTAAACTGAAAGGGTTCCAGCAGCGTCGTTAAGCTCATACGGACTCCTTGTTTACTAGGCGGGCACGACGGCGATTTGCCAGCAGACCGTGTTTTGGCGCAAAGACAAATGCCAGCAGAAACAGCAACGTTTGCAGAACGACAATAATGCCGCCGGTTGCGCCGTCCAGCCAGTAGCTCAGCCAGGCGCCAAAAAAGCTGGTCAGGCTGCCGATCGCCACGGCGATAGTGAGCAGGCGAGGAAAACGATCGGTCAGCAGCCAGGCTGTGGCGCCGGGGGTAACCACCAGACAAATCACCAGAAATGCGCCGACGGTTTGCAGGGCGGCCACCGTGGAAACGGAGAGCAGCGTGAAAAATAACAGTTTTAACCGGCCTGGATTCAGAGCGATAGAACGCGCATGGTTTTCATCAAAAAAAACCACCATCAGATCTTTCCACTTCAACAACAGGATAGTCAGCGAGATAACGCCAATAATCGCCAGTTGCACAATATCTTCTGGCGCAATCGCCAGCACGTTTCCCAGAATAATGGTCTGGATGTTGACCGACATCGGATTGAGCGACACCATAAACAGCCCGATACCGAAAAAAGAGGAAAAAATCAGTCCGATAATCGCATCTTCCTTCAGGCGCGAACGCTGATTGAGAAACAGCATGCTGCCCGCCGCCAGCCCACCGGAAAGAAATGCGCCAAGCGCGAAGGGAAGCCCTAGCATATAAGCGCCAGCAACGCCCGGAACGATAGAGTGCGACAGCGCATCGCCAATCAGCGACCAGCCTTTGAGCATCAGATAGCAGGAGAGAAACGCGCACAGGCCGCCGACCATCGCTGAGACCCACATGGCGTTGAGCATGTACTGGTAGCCAAACGGTTCTGTCAGCCAGTTCATGCTGATTCCCCTTCGTTTGTCGCGCGTCGCGAAATAAACGGACGTTCGTCATCGGTAATCACATGCTGCTCACCGCCGTTCAGCGCCACATGGCGCAGAACGCCGCTGAATGCCTGCTCGAGATTCTCGGTGGTAAACGTGGTTTCGGTCGGGCCACTCGCCAGCACCGTACCTTTAATCATTACCGTGTAATCACAAAACTCGGCGACGGACCCCAGATTATGCGTAGAGACCAGCATGGTCCGCCCCTCCGCGCGCAGTTCGCGTAGCAGATCAATGATGCGCGCCTCGGTTTTCACATCCACGCCGGTGAAGGGTTCATCCAGTAAAATCACCTGTCCATCCTGGGCGATGGCTCTTGCCAGAAAAACGCGTTTTTTCTGCCCGCCGGACAGTTCGCCTATCTGACGATGGCGATAGTCCAGCATATCGACCCGTGCCAGCGCCGCATCAACACTGGCGTGGTCGATCTGTTTTGGCCGACGCAGCCAGCCCATATGGCCAAAGCGTCCCATCATCACGACATCTTCCACCAGTACAGGAAACGACCAGTCCACCTCTTCGGACTGAGGGACATAGGCAATCAGATTCTGTTTCAGCGCCTGATTAACCGGCTGCTGCAGAATCGCTATTTCCCCCTGCGCCAGGCGAACAAACCCCATCAGCGCTTTAAACAGCGTTGATTTTCCTGAACCGTTTACGCCGACCAGGGCGGCAATCGAACCGCCCGGAACCTGAAACGTGGCGTCCCGCAATGCGGTGTGACCGTTGCGATACGTCACCGTAACCTGATTTACGGTAATCGCAGAGTGACTCATGGTTGGCTCTCCAGACCGCTATTGATGCCGTTAACAATGGTTTGCGTGGTAACGCGCAGTAAATCCAGATAAGTCGGAACCGGGCCATCGGCCGCGCTGAGCGAATCGACATACAGCACGCCGCCGTAATGCGCGCCAGACTCACGGGCTACCTGACGCGCAGGCTTGTCGGACACGGTGCTTTCGCTAAACACCGTTGGGATATGATGCGCTCGGATCGCATCGATCACTTTACGTACCTGTTTGGGGGTACCCTGCTGATCGGCATTGATCGGCCACAGATACAGCTCTTTGAGGTTGTTATCACGCGCGAGGTAAGAGAATGCGCCTTCACTGGTGACCAGCCAGCGTTTATCCGCAGGGAGCTTCGCCAGTTCTGCATGCAGCGGCGCCAGAGTCTGCTGGATTTTCGCTTTATAATTCTCCGCATTTTTTTGGTAGGTTGCGGCATTGTCTGGGTCGTATTTCATCAGCGCATCGCGAATGTTATTCACGTAGATAAGCGCGTTCTCTGCCGACATCCAGGCGTGCGGATTCGGTTTGCCGTTGTACGGCCCTTCGCTGATACCCATTGGCTGCACGCCGTTCGAGACCATCACCTCCGGCACGCCGGATAAATGCTGGTAGAAACGGGAAAACCACAGCTCAAGGTTAAGACCGTTGGAGAGAATAAGCTGCGCGCCTTGCGCCCGCTTGATATCGCCCGGCGTGGGTTGATATTCATGAATTTCTGCCCCGGGTTTGGTGATGGAGCTGACGTCCGCGGCGTCACCTGCGACGTTACTTGCCATATCCGCAATCACCGTAAAGGTGGTTATCACTTTGAACTTTTCTTGCGCCCAGGCAGGCGACAACGTCAGCGCCGTTAACGCGCCAGCAAGGAGAAATGACTTCAGATGGGGCAGCTGCGGCATAGTATCCCTCACAACAAAGTGGTTAATTTATCAACGAATATAGCCTTTGCTATGTTATATAGCACAAGGTATAAACAAATGAAAATAATTCTTATTTGCGTAGGGTGCTAAGGAATTGGCGGGGGATAACGCGTTACGCGCCGACACGATTGTCGGCGCGCAGGGGATGAATAACCCGATGATTATGACTTCTGGAATTCAGTGACGGTTTCCCATGCTACCTGCTGTAACGCTTTGGCGGTGGCTGGAGTCATATCCGTATCAACAGGAAGCGCGCCGCCGACCGGAGACTGGTTATACAGGGTAGCGAAAAATACGCAGGCGGCGAGATACGTACCAGAAATCGAAGGGTGTACGCCATCATGATAATACAGGTTTATTTCCGGATGGGTTTTGCGCGCTTTCTCGAAAGCCAGGCCTACCGGAGCGACATATCCCCCCGTTTTTTGCGCAATGGAGATATAAGCATCCGCCAGTTTTTGGCTATCTTCGGGTTTAGCTTTCTTCGCCCAGGTCATGAAATAGACGACTTTTGCACCTGCTTTATGCGCCATTTCGGCCATTTGGGTTGCGGAGTCAACGAAGTTTTGTCGGGTACTTTCTTTCTTTGAGATCGTTTCTGTGGAGTTCCCCTGCAATACCACCACATCCCATTTCTGTAGCGTGTTCTGGTAGCGCATATTCTCAATTTGCCAGCCTAAATGACCGCTGGAAATCGTGATCCCCCGATACTTATAGCCTTTGGCATGGTTCGGCAGTAAAGACTGCGTTAAATCCCGTAATCGGGTATTGATATTATTGTTATAGAACGTGAACGAGTTACCATAAAGCGCGACAATTTTATTCTCGCCATCCATTTTGGCATGGGCGGAAGGCGCTAATAATGTATCCGCGTGAGCACAAATACTGCTCAGTGCAAGGGTCATTGCTGCGGCAAACAAGGTTATTTTTTTCATCGGTTATCTCTTAGAAATCATAACGGAGTCCAACGATGAGCGCATCATCATTGGTTTTTTTGTTCTTACTGGCGAATTCTTTATCGTAAGTAAATGATAACCACGTATCTTCAGCCAATGTTAATTGCGCTTCAGCACGCCAGTCTTCTTTTTCAGCGATATCTTTACCATCTTCATTTAAAAAACTATATCCAGTGAGAACCTTGACGGTGCCAAAGTTGTAGGAAATAAGTGAATCCATTCCTTTATAATTATTATCACTTTTGTTATCGCGGGAAATAGAAGTCCGTAACGCGGTTACCGCGACTTCATAGGCTTTATAGTTGAGTTGTAACCCTCCCATAATTTGATCGTTTTGATTACGTCCATCGGTAGTCTCCACCCCATCCTGTCGCTTATAACGACTTGCCGCAATCGCCGGTGTAATTCTAAAATCGCCAAATTTGAAAGACTTGCGATAGCTGGCCATCGCGCCGTAGTCGAGGGCTTCGTTATCGCTGTTGCCATTACCGGAGACCCATGCCAGCTGAATCTCATTGCCGGCAAATTTGGCGTTCCACTGTACGGTGCCGTCCTGGCGGTTGAACTGGTACGAATCATCAATGGTTGTAATGCCATAGCTGTAGATATTGGGGGTAAAGTTTTTGTACTTATCGGTCATTTTCATTACCTGATACAGCGGGTTTTTGGTTCTCCCGGTGATCAGTTCACCCCACGTTTTATTCGACAGGCCGACATAGGAATAGCGGGCCTCCATATCGCTTTCACCGGTATTGTTATCATTTTTTTCGGTACGCACCTGCCATTCCAGGCGACCCACGATTTTAGTCTCTGGCAGAAGATCCAGATCTCGGGTGAGATAAATACCCACACGGCCACCCAGATCGCTTCGGCTTTCACTTCCGGCAAATGAATTCTGGCCACTGGCAATTTTGCCCTCAACGCGACCATAGATATCCAGAGTATTTCCATCCTTATTATAGACGTTTAAGGCGAACGCCGAGGAACTCATACCCATTAGTAATATTAGTGAATAATTTTTTAGCTTCATGTCATCCCTCAAAACAGCATTAATTTCCTGACCATAAAAAGAAAGTTCACAGCGGGATAATTGTTTGTGGAAAAGGAATGGCAGCGGTATGGGAAACATTTTTTCTCGTAATGAAATGTGATTATTCACGCATAAATATCTCTGATTGCGCTATTGTATTAATGGTTCTTATATTTAATGAACGTTTTTATTGAAATATTGCGACTGTTTAAACTGTAATACGGGAATTACTGTGAAGTACATCCCATTTCTAACGGGAGCAAAAACTGAAAATGGGAATAGTGCATTCTCATAGCCGGTTTTGGGGTGGGAATACTATTTTCCCCTGTAATTTGCAGGACAGATCCCGCAAAATTGATTAATCACATTTCGATTATGACGCATTCATTGGCCGGAGAGGCGCTGTATGTTCGGTAAGCAAACAACGGTATTTGATTCTGATCTTTATTCTTCATTGTTCACCCACGGTCGGATGCGGGAAATATGGTCTGACGACAATCTGCTGCGTTGCTGGTTGCGTTTTGAGGTCACTGTCGCACGCGTTCAAAGTGAGTTAGGCATTATCCCTGAGCAGGCGGCAGCTGAAATTGCGCAAGCCTGCCAGGAAATAGAGATAGACTGGCCTGCGCTGGCCCAGGAAACACAAACGGTGGGGATGGCGATAAAACCGCTAATCGATCAGATCTCTGCTTCTGGTACACCGTTGGTAAGCCAGTTTTTGCACTGGGGATGCACCACTCAGGACCTGCTGGATTCAGGCATGGCGATGAGATTGCAGCAAACGCTGATGCTGCTGCGCGAGCAATTGCGCGATGTGGGTGAAGCGATGAAAGCGATGGCGATACGTCACACCCGTACGGTTATGGTTGCGCGCACCAATTCGGTGGATGCCTCCGCCACAACATGGGGGCTTCATGTTTGCAGTTATCTGGCGGAGGTTAACCGCCATCTGGCAAGACTCCAGCAGCTGTATCCGCGTGCGGTGACCGGACTCTTCGGCGGCGCGGTGGGGAATCTGGCTTCCGTGGGCGAGAAGGGAATGGAAACTCGTGAACGACTGATGCAGGCGTTGGGTCTGAATGTGCCCTGCGGTATTAATAACGCCAGTCAGGATGCGGTCGTGGAAGTTGTGCAGTTTTTTGCGCTGGTTCACGGCACGCTGTGTCGGCTGGCTAACGATGTCGAAACCATGGGGCGCACGCCGATTGCTGAACTGTTTGAGGGCGAAGGCGGCGGCGGATCCAGTACGATGCCGCACAAAGTCAACCCGCGCGCCAGTAACATGATGCAAACGCTGGCCAGAATGGGCTGGATGTATGCTTCCGGCGCGCCGGCAATGCTGGATCAACAGGATGTGCGAGCCGCCTCTATGCGGGTTCTGAACTGGACGATCCTTCCGGAGGCCTCTAATGCCTTATCGACCAGCCTGACACGCGCAAAGAATTTGCTTTCTCATCTCATTATTAATGAAGAGAAGATGCGCGCTAATTTTGACTGCTCGAAGCACTTTATTATGTCGGAATCGCTGACGATGAAGCTTGCCGCTAAAATTGGCAGGGAATCTGCCTATAACTTAGTGAAAAACCTGCTGAAGCATGCAGCCGGCGAGCAAAGCTTCATGGAGATCGTGCAGGCCAGTTCGGCAATCCGCGCGTCATTGTCAGTGGCGGAAATCGCCGCCGCCTGCGAGCCGCTGTCATATATTGGGGCTAACGATGCGCTAATTGCAGAAACGATTGCTGAATTCGATCGTGTGAAAACGACAGAGATGGCCTGAATCGTTATGCTGCCGGGAGAGAGCACTCTCCTGGCGGCGTTAGGTGTTGTGTGCTGAGGCCGAAAATGTTTCGAAGAAGACGAACAACTCTTCCAGCTGGGCAAAATTCCCCTCGTTATCTCCTTTCTCATAAGCCAGATGCAAAATCAGCTCGATAAAGAAGAAGCCGAGAATACGGCTTTGAAAAATGGACTGTACGTCGCTGGGGAGAACAAACTGCAGATCGCAGAATTTACCGTAAGGGTTCGCCTCGGAGTTGGTCACCAGCACCACGGCAGCGTTCTTTTTTCTGAACCACTTTGCAATATTGAGGGCTACCCGATTAAATCGATAGTAGGAGAACACAATCAGGACGTCTTCCTCCTTAATATTGATGAGGCATTTAGGAAGTTCGCTGATATCCGTCGGTAACAGCGTGATGTCGCTGCGAAAGTACTTTAACAAGGTGCAGAAATGTGTCGCCATGGCATGAGAAGATGAAGGGCCGACAACATAAATATGACGTTGATTGTTCAGTACCAGATCGATAAAAGCATTCAGGCTGGTAATATCAATATTATTTTTAAATTGATTAAATAATTCAGCTACTTTGTGGGTGAAATCGGTAACGATACTTTCGGTGGTAATGTCGGGATTGTTGCGCTGGGTGGTGTTTTTCTCAAAGGGTGCAGAGATTTTATTTTTTGACAGCGTAATGTCTAATGCTTTGCGGAAAGCAGCATAGCCCGTAAACCCAATTTTATTTAAAAATCGGCCAATGGTCGCTTTGCTTACCATCGCATTTTGCGAGAGGTCGACAATGCCATGATAGGGGAGTTCATTGAAATGTTTATTAATGTACTCATTAAGTCGGCACTCAGATTCAGTTAAATCACCCATATTAAGAGTAAGAGAGTTATACTCATCCAGACTTAATGTGTTTTTTTTGTACATGGATAACACCCGATGGCTGTTGTATATCAACGTTGTTATAGGGTAATACGCTTTCGACGTCAATCATAGAGTGAATATGTTGGAAACCCGTATCCATCTATTTCTGCAGAGCGCGGACACATTCAGATGAGTTGCGATCTTACTCACAAAAAGGGGTGGGAAAACACCTTTCCCGTATTTTACGCTCACACAAACCATTACAATTAAGGCTCAATATTTGAGTATGTAATACGATAAATTTACGTACATATTATAGCTGCTTATATATAGGTGTGATTTTTTACTATCCTACATAAGCTATGATGATATGACAGGTAACCCTACCCGATTTGTATGGCATAGGAATTGTTATTATGACGGCGTTTATTATAGCAATAGTGATAACAGTTATTGCTGCATGGTTAATTGTGAAAAATTATCAGCCGCAAACTGTTTTATTACTCGCTGGACTGGCATTATTGACCATTACCGTACTGTTTTATCCAGAACACAGCATTCTCTATGATAAAGCAAAATCCACGGGGTCAACCTGGCTGGATATCTTTAGCTTTGCAAAAGAATCGCTTACCACACAAATTGCGGGTATTGGTCTTATCATCATGGCGGCGGGGGGATTCGCCAGCTATATGGATCACATTAAAGCGTCGAATGCGATGGTTAATATGTGCATTCGACCGCTACAGGTGATTAAAGCGCCTTACCTGATCCTCGCGCTGGGGTATATCTGTGCGCAGCTTCTGCATGTGGCGATTTCAAGTGCGGCGGGCCTGGCGATGTTGCTACTGGTGACATTCTTCCCGGTTCTGGTTCGTTTGGGGGTCAGTAAAGCTTCTGCGGCCGCGATGATTGGCCTGTGCGCGTTTATGGATTTAGGGCCCGCGGTTGGGACGGCGAATCTGGCGGCGAAGCATGCCGGCATGGAAAGCGCTATCTACTTTGCCCATTACCAGATGCCGGTGGCGGTGGTGGTCATGCTGGCCGTGGCGGTGGTGATTTACTTCACCGCGAAATATTTCGACAAGAAAGATGGCTTCGTACCTGGCGCGCAAAGCGTGGTCGAGGCCGAAGAAGAGGGGCGTAAAGTCCCAGCTGTCTACGCGTTGTTGCCGGTCATACCCGTGGTGCTGGTGCTGGTCTTTAGCCCTTTGGTGATCAAATCCATCAAAATTGACGTGGTCACGGCGATGATTCTTGGCGCAGTGGTCGCCTTTTTCTTCGAACTGGCGACTACGCGGGATTTTAAAAGCTGCTGCAAAGGAATACAGGTCTTTTTCAAAGGGATGGGCAGCATGTTTACCAGCATCGTTTCTTTACTGGTATGTGCGGACATCTATGCTCAGGGGCTGCAGAAAATTGGCGCGGTGGATTACTTACTGCAGTCCGTACAAAACGCCGGTCTGGGCTTTACCAGCATGACGCTGGTGATGACTGCGCTGGTGGGGGTAACCGCTGTGCTGACAGGCTCTGGCGTTGCGGCCTTTTTCTCCTTCTCCGGCCTGGCGCCCTCCATCGCGGCAAAATTTGGTGAAAGCGCCGTCAATATGATCCTCCCTATGCAGCTGATGGCGGGGATGGGGCGCTCGATGTCGCCAGTGGCGGGCATCATTATTGCGGTGAGTAAAGCGGGGGAATGTTCACCGTTTATGATCGTCAGAAGAACGCTGCTTCCCGCGCTGGCCGGTATCGCGGCGATGCTGGTTGCCAACTATGTCCTGATTTGAATCCCGGGAGCCTGTTAATACAGGCTCTTATTTTTTATCTGGTTGTAATTTATGGATGACAACGTGACAAACGATGTTTTATACGTCCCGTTTACGGGAAAGTTACTGCTTGAGTCCCCGTTATTAAACAAAGGAAGCAGTTTCACTCAGCAAGAAAGGCATGACTTTAATCTTGGCGGTCTCCTGCCATGCGCCATTGAGAATATTGATGAACAAGCCGAGCGAGCTTATCAACAGTACCTCGAAGCAGAATCTCATAATGCCCGACATATTTATCTGCGAAATATTCAGGATACCAACGAAACGTTATTTTATTACCTGCTGAAAAAATATCTGCCTGAGATGCTGCCAATCGTTTATACCCCGGTGGTGGGGGCTGCCTGCGAAAAATTTTCCTGGATATACCGACGCGCGCGCGGCGTCTTTATTTCCTGGCCCGATCGCGAACGCATAGACGATATATTGCATGATATTCCACGGCACGATATCAAGGTGATTGTCGTCACCGATGGCGAGCGTATTCTGGGATTGGGCGACCAGGGGGTTGGCGGTATGGGCATTCCGATCGGGAAGCTGTCTCTCTATACCGTCTGCGGCGGCGTGAATCCGGCGAATACGCTGCCGATATTACTGGATGTCGGCACGAACAATACGCGACTGCTGGACGATCCGCGCTATATCGGCTGGCGTCATCCGCGCGTAACCGGTGAAGATTACTTCGCGTTTATTGGCATGTTTATCGCTGCCGTAAAACGGCGCTGGCCCAACGTTCTGCTGCAGTTTGAAGATTTCGCCCAGCATACGGCCGTGCCTTTGCTGGAACGTTATCGCGATGAACTGTGCTGTTTTAATGATGATATCCAGGGTACGGCGTCGGTGGCTCTGGCAACCATACTCGCGGCCTGCCGTGGCAGCGGCCGGGACTTCCGTCAGCAACCGATCGTGATTGTGGGGGCAGGGGCCGCGGGATGTGGGATCGCCCGGCATATTGTTGCTTGTCGCATGTCTGAGGGGATGAGCCAGGCCGAAGCCCGGCGGACCATTTATATGGTGGATCGCGACGGTCTGGTGATGACCACCAATCAGGCATTAGCGGATTTCCAGCAACCGCTGGCGCAGTCGCCCGAGGCGTTATTTGGCTGGCAGTACGAGATGCAGACGCCGTCGTTACTGGAGGTGATCCGCAATGCCAAACCTGCGGTAATGCTGGGCGTTTCGGGTCAGGCCGGATTGTTCTCGCAGGAAGTGATTAGCACGATGTACCAGTACTGCGATCGCCCGGTTGTGATGCCGTTGTCGAACCCCACCTCAAAAATGGAAGCACGGCCAGAGGATATTCTTCACTGGACCGAGGGACAGGCCATTATCGCAACCGGTAGCCCATGCGAGCCGGTAGAGATTTATGGACGTGTCATTCCTGTTTCACAGTGTAATAACGTGTATGTTTTCCCGGCGATCGGTCTGGGGGCTATCGCCAGCGGCGCGACGCGGATAACAGAGGCTATGTTGATGGCGGCAAGCCGTGCGCTGGCGGAAGCTTCTCCGCTGGTGCGTGACGGTGAAGGCGCGCTGTTACCAGAGATTGGCACAATCTGCGAGGTGACTCGCAACATTGCGTTTGAGGTCGGCAAGGCGGCGGCGCAGTCAGGCGTGGCAGAAAAGATGACCGACGATGCGCTCTTGCGCAGCATTAAAGACAATTTTTGGCTACCGCACTACCGCCCTTATAAACGCCGGGCAATTTAGCTATTCTTCCGGGGAAGCGAACTCATATGATGGTTGCCTTTACTTTTAAGGTGTATTATTTATGCAACTTAATTGTGGAGGCACCATGTCCGGCAAACGTATTGCACGTGAAAAAATGACGATCCAGAGAATGATCTCGCTGTATGAGAGCCGGTGCCCGCAGGCCTCAGACGAGCCGGGGCATTACGAGGCGTTGTTCGCCTATGCGCAAAAGCGTCTGGATAAGTGCGTATTTGGCGAGGAAAAACCGGCCTGCAAACAGTGTCCGGTACACTGCTATCAACCCGCTAAACGTGAAGAGATGAAGCAAATTATGCGCTGGGCTGGGCCAAGGATGCTCTGGCGTCATCCGATCCTGACCGTGCGTCATCTGATTGATGACAAACGTCCGGTGCCTGAATTGCCAGAGAAGTACCAGCGGAAGAAGTAATTCTATGCCGGATGGCGACTGCGCCTTATCCGGCCGACAAAGACAAACGCACCAGCGGCGTAGGCCCGATAGGCGTCGCGCCATCGGGCAATCCGTTAAACCAGCGCATCCTTATCAATACCCAACCGCTTCATGCGTGACAGTAGCGTCGTACGTTTCAGCCCCAGTCGCTGCGCTGCGCCTTTGGGACCGGCAACCACGCCGTTAGTCTCTTTCAGCACGCGCATAATCAGCTGGTATTCATCTTCGCCGTCCTGTGCGACTTCGGTGGCTACCGGCGGCTCGGACGGCGACAAAGCGACAACATCAGGCAGGGACAGTTGCAGTACGTTACCCCTTGTGAGCAGAACCGCGCGTTCAACCACGTTTTCCAGTTCACGCACGTTACCCGGCCATTCCATACTGCTCAGCGTACGCAAAGCCTCGGCGGGGATGCTGTCGATATTACGCCCCATCCGGCGGGCAATTTTAAAGGTGAAGGCTTTTACCAGCAGCGGAATATCTTCCGGGCGTTCGCGCAGCGGCGGCAGATGGATGGGGAAGACGTTCAGCCGATAGTACAGATCGTTGCGAAACTCGCGATCGGCCACCATTTTTTTCAGATCGCGGTTGGTGGCGGCGATCAAACGGACATCGGTCTGGATCAGCTTATTGCTGCCCAGACGTTCAAATTCCTGCTCTTGCAAAACGCGCAGCAGCTTAGGTTGAAGTTCAAGCGGCATATCGCCCACTTCGTCAAGGAACAGTGAGCTTTTGTCCGCCAGTTCGAAACGCCCAATACGCTGCGTGCTGGCGCCGGTAAACGCGCCGCGCTCATGACCAAACAGGTCGCTCTCCAGCAATCCGGCAGGCATTGCCGCGCAGTTCATCTTCACCATCCGGCGGGCGTTACGGCCGCTCAGGTTGTGAATTGCTCTGGCGATCAGCTCCTTGCCTGTTCCGGTCTCGCCGAGGATCAATACGGTGCTGTCGCTTTGCGCCACCATTTCGACCTGTTTGAGCACGCTGTACATCGCTTCGCTACGGCCAATAATTTCGCCGAACTCGCTGTCAACGTTGTTGAGCTGCTCGGTCAGCGCCAGGTTTTCATCGACCAGGCGTTCTTTCAGGCGGTGAATTTCCTGGTAGGCGAGGGCGTTATCCACCGCAATCGCCACGCGCTCGGCAATCTGGCGTAACAGTTTGAGATTGGCGGTAGTGAAGACTTTCTCTTCACACTGCGCCAGCTTAAGTACGCCAAGCATGTTATTGCCGGACATCAGCGGCAGCAGGCACAGAGTCTGTAGCTGGTTGCCCCAGGTTTCGAACAGCATGCGTTCATAAGGCGCAAGGGCGTCGCGCTCGCTCAGATTAATCAGCAGCATCTCTTTGCTTTTGAAGACCCGCTCAGAGAGCGTGCCTGCTTCGTCCACTTCGCTCTGTTCGTGCGCCGGATGATGCTCATCCAGATAGTGGGTAGAGTAGATGCTCAGCTTATTTTTGCGATCGCTGCGTAACACGATGCTGATGGCATCGATATCGAAGTAGTGGTGGATCTCTTTGGCGACTTCGCTGACCAGCTCATCGATGTCCAGTCGGGAGAGCACCGCATTGGTGATGGCGACCAGGATGCGAAAGTTGTCACGCTCGCGGCACAGCAGATCGTAATCGACGTTGTTGCTGACTCTGCTTTGAATTTGTTCAGCCACGACACCGACAATCTGGGTGAAGGTCTGGAGCCGATTGTACTCTTTTTCACTCCACGGGCGGTCTTCGTTGCGGATGAATTCGCAACCGCCAAAGATGCGTCCATCCGCCGCCAGCGGGAGCAGGCAGTAGTGACCAAATTCAGGATACAACCCGCCGGATGCCAGCTGCGGCCAGGTCTCCGTAAACTCATGATAGTTGCAGTGCAGCGCGTCAGGGCGCGACAGAATACGGCGTACCGGCCCATGCGCCAGCACCGTTTCATCTTCGTAATCGATAGGTTTACTATTTTCGCGCGTCGCAAAATAACGCGCACGCTGCGTTTGTGCCTGCCATAAGACAATAGCCGCGCAGTCGGCCAGTCCGGAACGCTTGGCCAGCTGTGAAAGCGACTCGCTGAGAGACTGAAGATCGGGCTGCTGTAATAATGTACGAGTAATATCGAACAGGCCTTGCTGTCCGAGGTCACTCATCGGTGTATACGACATATTGCTTTTCCAGGAAAAGCACCGCAGAACGGTGCGAAAACGGTAAATGAATTATAGGTATAAGTCGTAAATTATTGCCGGATGGCTGACCGCAAGCTCGTAGGTCAGCAATCCGTAGGCCTGATAAGCAAAGCGCCATCAGGCGTTAATGCAGCGTTAATGCCGGATGTCGACGCAAATGTGTCTTATCCGGCCTACAGCTTGCTGCTAGCATATACGAGGTAATGGTTCGGCGTGTGGTAAATCGAGGGTTCGTTTCACGCCGTACAGTCCGGCAAGGCGTACCCCTTTACGTTCGACCACTTCGCCAATCATTGCCGCATCGCGTCCTAACGGATGCGCGCGCAGCGCGGCAAGCACGCTTTCCGCCGCCTGGCGCTCAACGGCAATCACCAGTTTGCCTTCGTTGGCAAAGTTGAGCGCATCCAGGCCCAGCAGCTCGCAAACGCCACGCACCGCGGGCTTCACGGGCAGAGCCGCTTCAGACAGCTCAATACCCAATCCGCAGGCTGCGGCAAACTCGTGCGTCACCGCATTCACGCCGCCACGGGTGGCGTCACGCAGCGCCTTCACGCCGGGTATATCACGTATCGTCTGGATAAGCGGCGTCAGCACCGCACAGTCGCTGACCAGTTCGCCATCAAGACCCAATTGCTCGCGCAGATTAAGAATGGTTGCGCCGTGGTCGCCGAGCGTACCGCTGACCAGCAGAACATCACCGACGCTCAGGGTTTGCGCGCCCCAGTGAATGTTGGCGGGGATCGCGCCCATACCGGCGGTGTTGATGAACAGCTTATCCGCTGCGCCACGCTGCACGACTTTGGTATCGCCGGTCACGATGGCGATACCCGCTTCGCGTGCGGTTGCCGCCATGCTGGTGACGACGCTTTTCAGCGTCTCCATCGGCAGGCCCTCTTCAAGGATAAAACCACAGGAGAGGTAGCGCGGGATCGCGCCGCTGACGGCGACATCGTTAGCCGTACCGCAGATAGCCAGCTTGCCAATATTGCCGCCAGGGAAGAACAACGGGTCGATAACGTAGCTGTCGGTTGAAAACGCCAGACGATCGCCCTCTGCGACCAGTTGCGCCAGCTCCAGACGCGCCTGATCTTCCTGTTCCGCCAGCCACGGATTAGCAAAAGCCTCCATAAACAGACTGTTAATCAACTGCTGCATAGCCTGACCGCCGCTACCGTGGGCGAGTTGTACGCTGTTCATGCTTCACACTCCTGCTGACGATACTGATACCAGGCGGCACATGCGCCTTCTGAGGAGACCATCAGGGCGCCAAACGCGGTCTCCGGATTACAGGTTTTACCAAATAACGGGCACTGATGCGGTTTACATCTGCCGGTCAGCACCTCTCCGCAACGCGCGCGCGGATCGTCATATACCTGCTGTGGCGCTGGCTGGAAATGCGCTTCGGCATCAAAGCGCTGATAGTCGGGCGTCAGGTGAACGCCAGAGGATTCAATCACGCCCAGACCGCGCCATTCGCTGTCGCCGTTGACGCAAAATACCTCAGCGATAGCCTGTTGCGCTAAGGCGTTACCGGCGTCCGGCACCACGCGGCGGTACTGGTTTTCTACCACGCTATGCTCGGCAATTTTCTGCTCAATCAGCATCACCACGCCCTGCAGCAGATCGAGCGGTTCGAAACCCGCGACCACTAACGGACGATGGAAATCGGATGCAATGAAATTATAGGCGTCGGTGCCAATTACCATGCTGACGTGCCCCGGCGCTAAAAAGGCGTCGATGCCGTTATCCGGCTGTTCCAGCAGGCTACGCAGGGTCGGGATAAGCGTGATGTGCTGGCAGAAAAAGTAAAAGTTCTGCACGTCACGCTGTTTTGCCTGTTGCAGGGTGATGGCGGTCGTCGGCATCGTGGTTTCAAAACCCAGGCCAAAGAACACCACTTTGCGCGTTGGATTTTCCTGCGCCAGCTTCAGCGCATCCATCGGCGAATAAACGATGCGGATATCCGCGCCGCGCGCTTTGGCCTGCAGCAGGGAACCCTGTTTCCCCGGCACGCGCATGGCGTCGCCAAAGGTACAGAAAATCACTTCCGGATGGCTGGCGATTTCAACGCAGCTGTCGATTCTGCCCATCGGCAGAACGCAAACCGGGCAGCCCGGACCGTGAATAAACTCCACGTTTTCGGGAAGCAGCTGGTCAAGTCCGAATTTGAAAATAGCGTGGGTATGGCCACCACAAACTTCCATGATGCGCAGCGGTCGTTCAGCGGTATAGGGGAGGAGAGCGGCACGTTCGCACAGGTGCTCTATCAACTGCATCACCTGTTCTGGTGCGCGGTATTCGTCAACAAAACGCATTTATTTTTCCTCGCCGTACAGCAACGCGCCGACATCCGGCTCAACGTCAAACATGTTTTGCAGCGCGTCGAGCGTGTCGCGCGCTTCTGCTTCATTAATGATGCTCATGGCAAAGCCGACGTGAACCAGTACCCACTGGCCCAGGCGCGGCTCACCGTTTTCATCGCAGCTACCGACCAGCGTCAGGTCGACGTCGCGCTGAATGCCGCAAACGTCGACTTTGGCCTGGTTGCCGTCAATGGTGCGGATTTGACCCGGAACACCTATGCACATCGCTGCGTCTCCAGCCAGGAGAGCCATTGATCCATCCCTTCGCCGCTGGTGGCGGAAATCAGGATGATCTCAATATCCGGGTTCACTTCCCGGGCGCTGGCGATGCACTTTTCAACATCAAAATTGAGGTACGGCAGCAGATCCACTTTGTTGAGCAGCATCAGCGATGCGGCGGCAAACATATGCGGATATTTCAGCGGCTTATCTTCGCCTTCGGTAACGGACAGCACCGCCACTTTATGACGTTCGCCGAGGTCGAAGCTGGCCGGGCAGACCAGGTTGCCGACGTTTTCAATGAACAGAATGCCGTTGTCATCAAGCGGCAGACGCGGCGCGGCGTCTGCAATCATTTGCGCGTCAAGGTGACAGCCTTTACCGGTGTTGACCTGGATGGCGGGAGTACCGGTGGCGCGAATACGGGCGGCATCGTTGACCGTCTGCTGGTCACCTTCAATCACGGCGCACGGTACGCTGTCTTTAAGCTTCATTAGCGTTTCGGTCAGCAGCGTGGTTTTACCGGAGCCTGGGCTTGATACAAGGTTTAATACCAGATGCTGACGAGCAGCAAAGCGGGCGCGGTTACGCTCGGCCAGACGGTTATTTTTGTCCAGCACGTCAATTTCGACTTCCAGCATCCGGCGCTGGCTCATGCCTGGCGCATGGGTACCCGCCTCGCCATGACCGTAGTGCAGGTCGCCTTCTGCGGTCTGGCTCGGTGCGAAATTAGAGGTTTTCACACCGGTAATATTCAGCGCCGGGCGAGCCGCCGGGGCAAATGGCGCGCTGCGAAACGCCGAGTGGGGGTTATGCTCATCACCCTCTATATAAAGGTTGCCTTCAGCGCAACCACATGTCGTACACATCGCTCACTCCTGATCTCTATCTTGCGGTAAATCTGTTGCCGGATGGCGGCTTCGCCTTATCCGGCCGACAACTCAGGCTATTCCTGCAGGCCGGATAAGACGCTTAAGCGTCGCCATCCGGCGCAGAATTACTGTCTATTTCAATTCGTCGAATCTGTAGACCGTCATCAGCCACAATTCTCAGCATGTCGCTGTTGCACTGCGGACACCGACGCACGCGTTGCGTCAGTAACGTGACGTATTGCTGACAAGATTCGCACCAACATTCCGCTTCTTGTTCTTCGAGGTGGAGTTTACAACCTTCTGCAAGGGTGCCACGGCATACCAGATCAAAATAAAAGGCGAGAGCGCTGGTTTCTACGCAAGAAAATGCGCCAATTTTGAGCCAGACCCCAGTTACTCGCTTGGCACCGTGTTGCGTGGCCTGTTGTTCAATCAATTCCAGTGCCCGTTGGCAGAGGGTTATTTCGTGCATACCGCCTCCTGTGAAGTTGCCGTATTAAAAGCAATAAACATGCCAGGTTGAATTTTTTCGTTCGTGACAATGACGACGATGACGAAATGACACGTCGTCACCCGCCTTTGATTTTTTATCTCCATGAAAATAAAGGTAATTAATTTTGGCATGAAATGTGCTTAAGGCTGTTCATCTCTGCTAAACGGGTAACCTGAAATGACTATTTGGGAAATAAGCGAAAAAGCCGATTACATCGCTGAACGGCATCGTCGCCTACAGGACCAGTGGCGTATTTACTGCAACTCGCTGGTTCAGGGGATCACCCTGTCGAAAGCGCGTTTGCATCATGCGATGAGCTGCGCGCCGGACAAGGATCTGTGCTTTGTCCTTTTTGAACACTTCGTTATCTACGTCACGCTGGCGAATGGCTTTAACAGTCACACCATCGAGTATTACGTGGAAACGAAAGAGGGTGATGATAAGCAACTGATTGCACAGGCAGAGTTGACCATTGACGGTAAAGTTGATGAGCGTATCAGCAACCGCGATCGCGAGCAGGTGCTGGAGCACTATCTCGAAAAAATCGCCAGCGTCTACGACAGCCTGTACACCGCGGTTGAGAACAATATGCCGGTGAATTTAAGCCAGCTGGTTGAGGGACATAACCCGGCTTAAGCCTCGGGTGCTGCCCACGTTTGTCATGATGCGTCTTTGGTACTGCGTCACGACAGTTTAGGGAATGGGCATGTCGAAAAATGTCGAAATGACATTTGCCTGACATGTTTTCGTCAAAAATGACTATCACCTGAGGAATGCCTGGTGAATCGTTTTGTAATTGCTGACTCCACTCTTTGTATCGGCTGCCACACCTGTGAAGCCGCCTGTTCAGAGACACATCGCCAGCATGGCCTGCAGTCAATGCCGCGCCTGAAAGTGATGTTAAATGAAAAAGAATCCGCGCCGCAGCTTTGCCATCAGTGTGAAGATGCGCCTTGCGCCACCGTTTGTCCGGTTAATGCGATTAACCGCGTTGACGGCGCCGTACAGCTGAATGAAAGCCTGTGCGTAAGCTGCAAACTGTGCGGGATTGCCTGTCCGTTTGGCGCTATCGAGTTTTCCGGTAGCCGTCCGCTGCACATCCCGGCAAACGCCAATACATCAAAAGCGCCTCCGGCTCCACCCGCGCCTGCCCGCGTAAGTACGCTGCTGGACTGGGTTCCGGGCGTTCGTGCCATCGCGGTGAAATGCGATCTGTGTAGTTTTGACGAGCAAGGTCCGGCCTGCGTACGCATGTGTCCGACTAAAGCCCTGCACCTGGTGAGCAACATGGATATCGCCCGCGCCAGCAAACGCAAGCGTGAGCTGACTTTCAATACCGACTTCGGCGATCTCACCTTGTTTCAGCAGGCTCAAAGTGGAGATGCAAAATGAGCGCAATTTCACTGATTAACAGCGGCGTGGCCTGGTTTACGGCTGCGGCGGTTCTGGCATTTCTGTTTTCGTTTCATAAACCGCTGAGCGGCTGGATTGCCGGAGTTGGCGGTGCGGTCGGCAGTTTGTGTACGGCTGGCGCGGGTTTTATGGTGCTGACCAACGCGCTGGCGGTAAGCGGTGTGATGCCGTTTATTGGTCACAGCCTGCAAATTACCCCGTTGAACGCTATCTGGCTGATTACCTTGGGCCTGTGCGGCCTGTTTGTCAGCCTGTACAACATTGACTGGCATCGCCATCCGCAGGTGAAAGCCAACGGCCTGCTGATCAATCTGCTGATGGCCGCAGCAGTATGTGCGGTGGTTGCCAGCAACCTCGGTACGCTGGTGGTGATGGCGGAAATCATGGCGCTGTGCGCGGTGTTCCTGACCGGCTGCAGTAAAGAGGGCAAGCTGTGGTTTGCGCTGGGCCGTATCGGCACGCTGCTGCTGGCGATTGCCTGCTACCTGGTGTGGCAACGTTACGGCACGCTGGAGCTGCGCCTGCTTGACCTGCGCACTCAGGAGCTGCCGCTTGGGTCTGACATCTGGCTGCTGGGCGTGGTGGGTTTTGGTTTGCTGGCCGGGATTATCCCACTGCACGGTTGGGTGCCGCAGGCGCACGCTAACGCCAGCGCGCCGGCTGCGGCGCTGTTTTCTACCGTGGTGATGAAGGTCGGTCTGCTAGGCATTCTTTCCCTGTCGCTGCTGGGCGGCAATGCGCCGCTGTGGTGGGGCATCACGCTGTTGGTGCTGGGTATGATCACCGCGTTCGTCGGCGGTCTGTATGCGCTGATGGAACATAACATCCAGCGTCTGCTGGCGTACCACACGCTGGAAAACATCGGCATTATCCTGCTGGGTCTGGGCGCAGGCGTTACCGGTATTGCTCTGAATCAACCGGCGCTGATTGCGCTGGGTTTGACCGGTGGTCTGTATCATCTGGTCAACCATAGCCTGTTCAAAAGCGTGCTGTTCCTCGGCGCAGGCAGCATCTGGTTCCGTACCGGTCATCGCGATATCGAGAAGCTGGGCGGTATTGGTAAACGTATGCCGGTTATCTCTCTGGCGATGCTGGTCGGTCTGATGGCGATGGCCGCACTGCCGCCGCTGAACGGGTTTGCCGGTGAGTGGGTTATCTATCAGTCCTTCTTTAAGCTCGGCAACAGCGGCGCGTTTGTCGGTCGTTTCTTAGGGCCGTTGCTGGCCGTTGGGCTGGCGATTACCGGCGCGCTGGCGGTGATGTGTATGGCGAAAGTGTATGGCGTTACGTTCCTTGGCGCACCGCGCACGAAGGAAGCTGAAAATGCCTGCTGCGCGCCAATCCTGATGGGCGTGAGCGTGGTTGCGCTGGCGATTTGCTGCGTGATTGGCGGCGTTGCTGCGCCGTGGCTGCTGCCGATGATCGCCTCTGCGGTTCCGCTGCCGCTGGAAACCGCGAACACCACCGTTTCTCAGCCGCTGATTACGCTGCTGCTGATCGCGTGTCCGCTGCTGCCGTTCATCATCATGGCGATTTTCAAGGGCAACCGTCTGCCGTCGCGTTCACGCGGTGCGGCGTGGGTGTGTGGTTACGATCACGAGCAGTCAATGGTGATCACTGCGCACGGTTTTGCCATGCCGGTGAAAGAAGCCTTTGCGCCGGTACTCAAACTGCGTAAATGGCTGAACCCGGTATCACTGGTTCCGGGCTGGCAGAATGCGGCTGCCCCGGTGCTGTTCCGTCGCCTGGCGCTGATTGAACTGGCGGTACTGGTGGTGATTGTGGTTTCACGAGGAGCCTGAGAATGAGTGTTTTATATCCGTTGATTCAGGCGCTGGTGCTGTTTGCCGTTGCGCCGCTGCTGTCCGGCATTACCCGCGTGGCGCGTGCGCGTTTGCACAATCGCCGCGGTCCGGGCGTTTTGCAGGAATACCGCGACATTATCAAACTGCTGGGCCGTCAGAGCATTGCGCCTGCGGATTCCAGCTGGGTCTTCCGCCTGACGCCGTTTGTGATGGTGGGCGTGATGCTGACTATCGCTACCGCGCTGCCGGTAGTGACCGTTGGTTCACCGCTGCCGCAGTTGGGCGATCTGATCACCTTAATTTATCTGTTCGCCATCGCCCGCTTCTTCTTCTCTATTGCGGGTCTGGATACCGGTAGCCCGTTTACCGCCATTGGCGCCAGCCGCGAAGCGATGCTTGGCGTACTGGTAGAGCCAATCCTGCTGCTCGGCCTGTGGGTGGCGGCGCAGGTTGCGGGCTCAACCCATATCAGCAACATCGCCGATACCGTTTATCACTGGCCTGCCGCGCGCAGCATCCCGCTGATTCTGGCGCTGTGCGCCTGTGCTTTCGCCACCTTTATCGAAATGGGCAAACTGCCGTTCGATCTGGCGGAAGCGGAGCAGGAGCTGCAGGAAGGTCCATTGACCGAATACAGCGGCAGCGGTTTTGCGGTGCTGAAGTGGGGCATTAGCCTCAAACAGCTGGTCGTTCTGCAAATGTTCGTCGGCGTATTCCTGCCGTGGGGACAGATGGAAGCCTTCACCGCGGGTGGACTGCTGCTGGCGCTGGTGATTGCCGTCGTCAAGCTGGTCCTCGGTGTGCTGGTCATCGCCCTGTTCGAAAACAGCATGGCGCGTCTGCGTTTTTGCGCCACTTCACGCGTGACCTGGGCCGGTTTTGGGTTTGCGTTTTTAGCGTTCGTCTCCTTGCTGGTGGCGTGATTTAAGAGAGTTTGAGCATGTCTGAAGAAAAATTAGGTCAACACTATCTCGCCGCTCTGCACCAGGCCTTTCCGGGCGTGGTGCTGGATGAAGCCTGGCAGACTAAAGATCAGCTGACGATCACCGTCAAGGTGAACTACCTGCCGGAAGTGGTTGAGTTCCTGTACTACAAACAGGGCGGCTGGTTATCCGTGCTGTTTGGTAACGACGAACGCCAGCTGTGCGGCCATTACGCCGTTTACTACGTGATGTCGATGGAGCAGGGCACCAAGTGCTGGATCACCGTCCGCGTTGAAGTCGATGCTAATAAGCTGGAGTTCCCGTCCGTGACGCCACGCGTTCCGGCTGCGGTCTGGGGCGAGCGCGAAGTGCGCGATATGTACGGTTTGATCCCGGTTGGTTTGCCGGATGAACGTCGTCTGGTTCTGCCGGATGACTGGCCGGACGAACTCTATCCGCTGCGTAAAGACAGCATGGATTATCGTCAGCGCCCGGCGCCGACGACCGATGCCGAAACCTATGAGTTCATCAACGAACTGGGCGACAAGAAAAACAACGTAGTGCCGATTGGCCCGCTGCACGTCACCTCCGATGAGCCCGGCCACTTCCGCCTGTTCGTTGACGGCGAGAACATCATCGACGCCGACTACCGTCTGTTCTATGTCCATCGCGGCATGGAGAAACTGGCGGAAACCCGCATGGGTTACAACGAAGTCACGTTCCTGTCGGACCGCGTGTGCGGCATCTGCGGTTTTGCCCACAGCACCGCGTATACCACCTCCGTTGAGAATGCGATGGGTATCGTGGTGCCAGAACGCGCGCAGATGATCCGCGCTATTCTGCTGGAAGTGGAGCGTCTGCACTCCCACCTGCTGAACCTCGGCCTGGCCTGTCACTTTACCGGTTTTGACTCCGGCTTTATGCAGTTCTTCCGCGTGCGTGAAACGTCGATGAAGATGGCGGAGATCCTCACCGGGGCGCGTAAAACGTACGGTATGAACCTGATTGGCGGTATTCGTCGTGACCTGCTGAAAGACGATATGATCCAGACCCGTCAACTGGCGCAGCAGATGCGTCGTGAGGTGCAGGAACTGGTCGATATGCTGCTCAGCACGCCGAATATGGAACAGCGTACCGTGGGTATCGGTCGTCTGGATCCGGAGATAGCCCGCGACTTTAGTAACGTCGGTCCGATGGTGCGCGCCAGCGGTCACGCGCGCGACACCCGCGCCGATCACCCGTTTGTCGGCTATGGCCTGCTGCCGATGGAAGTGCACAGCGAGCAGGGTTGCGACGTGATTTCTCGTCTTAAAGTCCGTATCAATGAAGTCTATACCGCACTGAACATGATCGACTTTGGTCTGGACAACCTGCCGGGCGGCCCGCTGGCGGTGGAAGGCTTTACCTATATTCCACATCGCTTCGCGCTGGGCTTTGCCGAAGCGCCGCGCGGCGATGACATCCACTGGAGCATGACCGGCGACAACCAGAAACTGTATCGCTGGCGCTGCCGTGCGGCGACCTACGCCAACTGGCCGACGCTGCGCTACATGCTGCGTGGCAACACCGTTTCCGATGCTCCGCTGATTATCGGTAGCCTCGATCCTTGCTACTCCTGTACTGACCGTATGACCGTGGTCGATGTGCGTAAGAAGAAGAGCAAAGTCGTGCCGTACAAAGAACTTGAGCGCTACAGCATCGAGCGTAAAAACTCGCCGCTGAAATAAGGAATCGCCATGTTTACCTTTATCAAAAAAGTCATCAAAACCGGGGCGCAGACGTCGTCGTATCCGCTGGAGCCGATTGCGGTCGATAAAAACTTCCGCGGCAAGCCAGAGCACAATCCGCAGCAGTGCATTGGCTGCGCGGCCTGTGTCAATGCGTGTCCGTCCAACGCGCTGACGGTAGAAACCGATCTGGTTACCAATGAGCTGGCGTGGCAGTTCAACCTTGGTCGCTGCATCTTCTGCGCCCGCTGCGAAGAAGTTTGCCCGACGGCGGCGATCAAGCTGTCGCAGGAGTATGAGCTGGCCGTGTGGAAGAAAGAAGACTTCCTGCAGCAGTCTCGCTTTTCGCTGTGTAACTGCCGCGTCTGTAACCGCCCGTTTGCGGTACAAAAAGAGATTGATTACGCCATTGCGCTGCTGAAGCACAACGGTGATAGCCGCGCGGAAAACCACCGCGAAAGCTTTGAGACCTGCCCGGATTGTAAGCGCCAGAAATGCCTGGTGCCGTCTGACCGTATTGAACTGACTCGCCATATGAAAGAGGCCAGCTGATGAGCAATTTATTAGGCCCACGTGACGCCAACGGTATTCCGGTACCGATGACGGTGGATGAATCCATTGCCAGCATGAAAGCGTCGCTGCTGAAAAACATTAAGCGTTCAGCGTATGTTTATCGTGTGGACTGCGGCGGCTGCAACGGCTGCGAAATCGAAATCTTCGCCACGCTCTCTCCGCTGTTTGATGCCGAACGTTTTGGTATCAAAGTGGTGCCGTCGCCGCGCCATGCGGATATCCTGCTGTTTACCGGCGCGGTAACCCGTGCGATGCGTTCCCCGGCGCTGCGCGCCTGGCAGTCTGCGCCAGATCCGAAGATTTGTATCTCTTACGGCGCCTGCGGCAACAGCGGCGGGATCTTCCACGACCTATACTGCGTATGGGGCGGCACCGACAAAATCGTTCCGGTGGACGTGTATATTCCAGGCTGTCCTCCGACGCCTGCGGCAACGCTGTACGGTTTTGCGATGGCGCTGGGTCTGCTGGAACAGAAAATTCATGCGCGTGCGCCGGGTGAACTGGACGAACAGCCAGCGGAAATTCTGCATCCGGATATGGTTCAACCGCTGCGCGTCAAGGTGGATCGCGAGGCGCGCCGTCTGGCGGGATACCGCTACGGTCGTCAGATTGCGGATGACTATATGACGCAGTTAGGGCAGGGTGAACATCAGGTGGCGCGCTGGCTGGAAGCGGAAAACGATCCGCGTCTGACCGAGATCGTCACGCATCTTAACCATGTTGTCGAAGAGGCGCGTATCCGATGAGTGAAACGGTGGTGTTCAGTCAACTGAGCCGTAAGTTTATTGATGAGAACGATGCGACGCCCGCAGAGGCGCAGCAGGTTGTCTATTACAGCCTGGCGATTGGTCACCACCTTGGGATCATCGATTGCCTGGAAGCGGCGTTAACCTGTCCGTGGGATGAATATCTGGCATGGATTGCCACGCTTGCCGAGGGAAGCGAAGCCCGCCGGAAAATGGAAGGCGTACCGAAGTATGGCGAGATCGTTATCGATTTCAATCATGTGCAAATGCTGGCGCGCGCGTTTGATGATGCGCGCGCCGTGCAGACTCCGCAGCAGCAGGAGTGGAGTAAGCTGATGCTCAGCATGCTGCATGATATTCACCAGGAAAGCGCCATCTATCTGATGGTGAGGAGACACCGTGACTGACGTTTTACTCTGTGTCGGCAATAGCATGATGGGCGATGACGGCGCCGGTCCGCTGCTGGCGGAAATGTGCGTGGCTAATCCTCAGGGTGAGTGGATTGTCATCGACGGCGGCAGCGCGCCGGAAAACGATATCGTCGCTATCCGTGAACTGCGCCCGCAGCGTCTGTTGATTGTGGATGCCACCGATATGGGGTTAAACCCTGGCGAGATCCGCATTATCGACCCGGATGATATTGCCGAGATGTTCATGATGACCACCCATAACATGCCGCTGAACTACCTGGTCGATCAGCTGAAAGAGGATGTTGGCGAGGTGATCTTCCTCGGCATTCAGCCGGATATCGTTGGTTTTTATTACCCGATGACGCAGCCGATCAAAGATGCGGTAGAGACCGTTTATCAGCGATTAGCCGGGTGGGAAGGGCACGGTGGGTTTTCCGAGTTAGAAGCGCCGGAAGAGTAACCGCATCAGCGCCGGATGCCTGCTGCATCCGGCCTGTTTTGAGCCTCACACCCTCTGTTCTTCAGTTGCCTGCTCGATAATTAATTTCCCCTGCATCACCGAAACATTCACTGCCGTCCCGGTAGGGAATCCCGCTTGCTCCAGCCAGTCGCCGTTCAGCGTTAGCGAGGCATGCCGACTGATGCGGAGCGTGAAACCCGTGTTACGATCTTCATGGCGTTTTCTGACATATCCCACCTTCAAACGACGTACGGGTTTGGTAATAACCACTGCTGTTTTGCCATTGTCATCAGACATGAACGCTTCCTTGTGATGAACGGATAAGAGTAAAAACTACTGAATAAAATGCCAGTAAAAATGTGCGAGGGCAAACCGGAAACTGGAAGGAAGATTCCATATTTAGAATGCAATACATGAAATGAAAATACGTTTTTGCCGGAGGAGCATAATCCCTCCGGTAGAGGCGCTACGCCAGATCGGCCCCGTTACTTGCTGGCGCGCAGTCTGGCGGCGAAAACCACGCAGACGCTGGGTCTGGTGGTCACTAACACCCTTTATCACGGCGTCTATTTCAGCGAACTGCTGTTTCATACCGCGCGGATGGCGGAAGATAAGGGACGCCAGCTGCTACTGGCTGACGGTAAGCACAGCGCTGAGGAAGAGCGTCAGGCGATCCAGTACTTACTCGACCTGCGCTGTGATGCGATTATGATCTATCCGCGTTTTCTCAGCGTGGAGGAAATAGACGATATTATCGATGCCCTCGCGCCATACACTATTCCGGCGCTTTCCAGCGTCAAAATTCCGGTGACGGAAATGATCCAGGAAACGATTGGCCGCCTGATCTTTATGCTGGGTGACGGGGCATTTACGCCGCCAAAAACCTTCACCGGAGAACTCATTCAACGCGGCTCTGTTGCGCCGCCCGTTTCGCGCTGACGGTTGTCATTTGTCATCGTCACTAGTGACGATGACACACCGTTTTCGCACTCATGAAAATTAAAATCTTTTAATAACAGTACCTTAAAATCTGGCACGATTCGTGAATGCTTCGGCAGATAATCTGTCATTGCTGGAGAAATTGATGAACCGTTTCATCATTGCAGACGCCAATAAATGCATTGGTTGCCGTACCTGTGAAGTGGCCTGCGTGGTATCCCACCAGGATAACCAGGACTGCGCATCGCTGACCCCTGAAACCTTCTTACCCCGTATTCACGTCATCAAAGGCGTTAACGTCTCTACGGCGACGCTGTGCCGCCAGTGCGAAGACGCGCCGTGCGCTAACGTCTGTCCAAACGGTGCGATCAGCCGTGATAAAGGCTTTGTTCACGTGATGCAGGAACGCTGCATCGGCTGTAAAACCTGCGTGGTGGCGTGCCCTTACGGTGCCATGGAGGTGGTTGTGCGCCCGGTTGTGCGTAACAGCGGCGCGGGTCTCAATGTTCGTGCAGAAAAAGCGGAAGCCAACAAGTGCGACCTTTGCCACAATCGCGAAGCCGGTCCAGCCTGTATGGAAGTTTGTCCGACTCATGCGCTGATTTATGTGGATCGCAATAAGCTTGAGCAACTGAGCGCAGAAAAACGCCGTCGCGCGGCGCTGGACTCCACCGCATCTTTGCTGTTCTGATATCTGAAAATCCGCGTAAAATACGGTAGTACTTATGCCGGATGGCGGCTTCGCCTTATCCGGCCTACTGTTCGCATCCACGTAGGCCTGATAAGCGTAGCGCCATCAGGCAAATCGGGATAGATGACAGCGGGAACGACTTAATGACAATCAACAACCACTCCGGCGTACAGCTGCGTATTCGCGGCAAGGTTCAGGGCGTCGGATTCCGCCCCTTCGTCTGGCAACTGGCGCAGCGCCTACAGTTACACGGCGACGTGTGTAACGACGGTGACGGCGTGGTGGTGCGATTGCTGGAAGAACCCGCAGTGTTTATTGCGCAGCTGCATCAACATTGCCCGCCGCTGGCGCGCATTGATAGCGTCGAGAGCGAACCGTTTTCCTGGACGCAGCGGCCTGCCGATTTCTCGATTCGTCAAAGCGCAGGCGGCACGATGAATACGCAAATCGTCCCGGATGCCGCGACCTGTCCCGAATGCCTGACTGAAATGAACACTCCCGGCGAACGTCGCTATCGCTACCCCTTTATCAACTGTACCCACTGTGGTCCACGTTTTACGATTATCCGCGCCATGCCGTACGACCGTCCGTTTACCGTGATGGCGTCCTTCCCACTCTGTGCGCAATGCGATAAAGAGTATCGCGATCCCTATGATCGTCGCTTCCATGCCCAACCCGTTGCCTGCCCGGAATGTGGTCCACATCTTGAGTGGCTAAGCGCGGGTGAGCGAGCAGAAAAAGAAGAGGCGCTGCAGGCGGCGGTGGCTTTGCTAAAAGCGGGCGGTATTGTCGCCGTGAAAGGTATCGGCGGGTTTCATCTGGTGTGCGATGCGCGAAATGATAGCGCTGTGGCGCTGCTCCGGTTGCGTAAACATCGCCCGGCTAAACCGTTAGCGGTGATGTTGCCTGCTGACGACGGACTGTCTGAAGCCGCATGTCGTTTGTTGAACACGCCTGCCGCGCCGATCGTGCTGGTGCAGAAACGCGATGTCGCTGCGTTAAGCGAGGGAATTGCGCCAGGGTTAACGGAAGTTGGCGTTATGCTGCCAGCAAATCCGTTGCAGCATTTACTGTTACAAGAGATGAACTGCCCGCTGGTGATGACCTCCGGCAACCTTAGCGGCAGGCCGCCAGCCATTACTAATGCGCAGGCGCTGGAAGATTTACGCGAGATTGCCGATGGTTTCCTGCTGCATAACCGCGAAATTGTGCAGCGAATGGATGACTCCGTGGTGCGTGAAAGCGGGGAAATGCTGCGTCGTTCGCGGGGATATGTGCCGGATGCGGTGGCGCTACCGCCGGGTTTCCGTGACGTGCCGCCGATGCTGTGCTTAGGCGCGGATCTGAAAAATACCTTCTGCCTGGTGCGCGGCGAACAGGCGGTTATCAGCCAGCATTTGGGCGATCTCAGCGATGATGGCATTCAGCGCCAGTGGCGCGATGCGCTGCACCTGATCCAGAACATTTATGACTTTACGCCACAGCGTATCGTGCATGACGCGCACCCCGGCTATGTTTCCAGCCAGTGGGCCAGCGAGATGGCGCTGCCAACCGAAACGGTGCTGCATCACCATGCGCATGCCGCGGCGAGCCTTGCCGAGCACGGCTGGCCGCTGGACGGTGGCGACGTGATAGCTCTGACGCTGGACGGCATCGGCATGGGGGAAAACGGCGCGCTGTGGGGCGGGGAGTGCCTGCGGGTCAATTATTGTGAGTGCGAGCATCTTGGCGGCTTACCGGCGGTCGCGCTGGCGGGCGGCGATCTGGCGGCAAAACAGCCGTGGCGTAACCTGCTCGCGCAGTGCCTGCGTTTTGTTCCTGACTGGCAGCGCTTCCCGGAAACGTCGGCGCTGCAACAGCAAAACTGGAACGTGCTGGCGCGCGCCATCGAACGCGGTATCAACGCTCCGCAGGCCTCATCGTGCGGGCGACTGTTTGATGCCGTTGCCGCCGCGCTGCAATGTGCGCCGGAATCGCTGAGCTATGAAGGCGAGGCGGCCTGTGCGCTGGAGGCGCTGGCATCGCAATGTGCAGGCGTTGAGCATCCGGTCGCCATCCCGTTGCAAGATAACGAACTGGACCTGGCTGTTTTTTGGCAGCAATGGCTGAACTGGCAAGCTTCGCCTGCAGAAAGAGCGTGGGCATTTCATGACGCGCTGGCGCGAGCCTTTGCGACGCTGATGCGAGAGCAGGCCGAAGCGCGCGGGATCCAGACGCTGGTATTCAGCGGTGGCGTGATGCATAACCGGTTGTTGTCATCGCGACTGGCGTTTTATCTGGCTGATTTTACCTTACTGTTCCCGCAGCGTTTACCGGCGGGCGACGGCGGATTATCGCTGGGGCAGGGCGTGATTGCCGCGGCGCGGGCGCTAGCTGAAGGGTAAGGTGCCGGATGGCGGCTGCGCCTTATCCGGCCTACAAATAGATGCTTATTCGTGGGCCGCCATCCGGCATCACAGACTTACACGGGTAACGTTTTCAGCAACCCAAAGGCCTCTTTCATCCGGTCTTCACTGACGACAAACGCACGCAGCTGGCCTTCGTCGTTCATCCCTCTGGCGACCATTCCCTGCGCTTCGGCGGCAATATGCCAGTTCAGATCGCGACGCTGGGTTTCCCCGGCCAGATGCAATGGCAGCTCCGGCGTTTTGACTTTGACCAGCATGGCAGGCAGCTTCAGTGGGGCATTGCCGCCGAGCAGATTTTTCGCCAGGTACATGGCGCTCAGCTGAATCGGCTGCAGGAACGGCAGCACCTGACCGTTAATTTCCGCACAGTCGCCGAGCGCATAAATGTCCGGGTGGCTGGTTTGCAGATAGCTGTCGACGCACACGCCACGATTAATGTTCAATCCCGCGCGACGCGCCAGCGCGGTTTCCGGGCGCAGACCGGTGGCGGCGATAACCGCATCGACTTCTACGCTGCGGCTACGATCGAGCGTGGCGCGAATCCCCGATTCTGTTTTTTCCAGACCCTGAAGCTGTGATTTCAGCAGCAGATGCACGCCCATATCAGTCAGACGATGCTGTAAGCGACTGCTGACTTCCGGCGGCATCAGCGAGGCCAGAATGCTGGCGGCGTTGTCGATAAGCGTCACCGCTTTACCGGCACGACAGAAATCCATTGCCAGTTCGCTGCCAATCAGACCGCCGCCGACAATCAGCACGCGCCGGGCATCACGCAGCTGCGTTTCACAGGCGCGGTACTCTTGTTGACTGTTTAGTGTGAGCATTAACTCACGTCCGGCAACGGGAGGCACAAAGGCGGAAGCCCCCGTCGCCAGCACCAGCTTGTCGTACTGCCACTGTTGGTCCTGACTTTTCACGATGTGGGCATCGGCGTCGATGTCAGTTACCCAGGTGTGTGGGAACAGGCGCAAGCTAAACTGTTCGGCAAACTCCCCCGCCGACTGGCGGGTGAGATCGTCTGCGCGCTGTGCCTGGCTGATAACGTGGCTGAGATCGGGCTTGTTGTACTCATCCATGCTGTCCGCGGCAATCAGGATCAGCGGAACCGTTGCATCCTGTTTACGGATATTTTTGACCAACTGGCGGGCGGCGAAGCCCGATCCAATAATGACAATTCCGCGGCTCATTTTGCCTCCGTTGCCAGTACGTCGAAGACGTCTTTACCTAATGAACATTCCGGGCACAGGAAGTTATCGGGCACGTCGCTCCATGGGGTTCCTGGCGCGACATCCTGCAGTGGCTCACCTTTTGCCGGGTCGTAAATCCACTGACACACGCTGCACTGCATGCTTGGGCCGAGGTCGGCGGCAGCCGCAGCGGCACAGGCGCACTCGTCTTCTTTGGTGGCTGCTTTGACGGTCGTTTCCGGCAGCGGAGCAAGCGCCCACTGACGTGCAATTTCACGACCGTGCTGGCGACACAGTTCCAGCGCATCCAGATCCGGACGCCATTTCGCCTTCAGGCTCAGCGACATCTCAAAACCTGCATCTTGTAAACGGGTGGACAGGCGGTCAACCGCGCCGCCGCTCCAGCCGTGTGAGCCAAAGGCGCTGGCGCGTTTATTACGAAAACGCAGCCCGGTCATCTCTTCCACCAGACCAGCGATCTTTGGCATCATCACGTTGTTCATGGTGGAGGTACCGACCAGCGCGCCTTTAGAACGGAAGACGTTGGTCAGGACTTCATTTTTGTCGCTGCGGGCGACGTTAAAGATTTTCACCGCCACGTTCGGGTCAACTTCGTTGATGCCCTGGGCAATGGCGTCGGCCATCATGCGGGTGTTGTTGGACATCGTGTCGTAGAAGATGGTGATGCGGTCTTCCTGGTAATCCGCCGCCCATTTCAGGTACAGCTCAACGATCTGCGTTGGGTTGTCGCGCCATACCACGCCGTGGGAGGTCGCAATCATATCGACCGGCAGGTTGAAGCCGAGGATTTCAGTGATTTTCGGCGTCACCAGACGGCTGAACGGGGTCAGGATGTTGGCGTAGTAGCGCTGGCACTGCTCGAACAGCTCCGTCTGATCCACTTCATCGTTGAACAGGCGTTCGTCGCAGTAATGCTGGCCGAAGGCGTCGTTACTGAACAGCACCGCGTCGCCGGTCATGTAGGTCATCATGCTGTCCGGCCAGTGCAGCATCGGCGTTTCAACGAAGATCAGCTGTTTGCCGCTGCCAATGTCCAGTGAGTCACCGGTTTTTACCACGTTGAAGTTCCATTCCGGGTGGTGGTGATGCCCGTTGATAGAGTCAATGGCGTTGGCTGTGCAGTAAATCGGGGTGTCCGGGATACAGGACATCAGTTCGGTCAGCGCACCGGCGTGGTCTTCTTCCGCGTGGTTAATGATGATGTAGTCGATGTCGGCGAGGTCAATTTCACTGCGCAGGTTCTGCACGAATTCACGGCTAAACTTGTGATCTACGGTATCGATCAGGACATTTTTTTCTTCACGGATGAGATAGCTGTTGTAGCTGCTGCCGCGCAGCGTTTTGTATTCAGTACCGTGGAAATCACGCACTTCCCAGTCACGTTGGCCAACCCAATGAATGTTATTTTTAACCAGAATAGACATAGCAACCTCTGTTAATTCAGCGTTTTTCTAAAAAAGATGTTTTGCTAATTGCAGGTTGCGTGCCAGTTTTTTATTTGTCTGATTTTTAAGGATTTAATGTTTTCTGCTTCTAAGTGGGTAGTCAAAATGACTATGATATTTATTGTCAATATGACAATATGAATTGTCAAAATGACAATGAGGTTACCATGAGCTTTTCCGTAGACGTGCTGGCGGGCATCGCCATTGAATTACAAAGCGGTATCGGACATCAGGATCGCTTTCAGCGCCTGATCGCCACCTTGCGCCAGGTGCTGGAGTGCGACGCGTCGGCACTGCTGCGCTACGAGTCGCGACAATTCATTCCGCTGGCGATCGATGGCCTGGCGCAGGATGTCCTCGGCCGCCGCTTCACGCTGGAGGGACATCCGCGTCTGGAGGCGATTGCCCGCGCCGGGGACGTGGTGCGTTTCCCCGCCGACAGCGATTTGCCCGATCCCTATGACGGATTGATCCCTGGTCAGGAGAGCCTGAAGGTACATGCCTGTATCGGGCTGCCGCTGTTTGCCGGACAAAATTTGATTGGCGCGTTAACGCTGGATGGCATGGAGCCTGACCAGTTCGATGTGTTCAGCGATGAAGAACTTCGGCTGATCTCTGCCCTGGCGGCGGGGGCGCTGAGCAATGCGTTGCTGATTGAGCAACTGGAAAGCCAGAATATGCTGCCGGGGTCGTCGGCTGCCTTCGGGCAGGTGACGGAAACCGAGATGATTGGCCTGTCGCCCAATATGATGCAGCTGAAAAAAGAGATCGAGATTGTGGCAGGGTCCGATCTCAACGTATTGATCGGCGGCGAAACCGGGACCGGAAAAGAGCTGGTAGCCAAAGCAATTCATGAAGGGTCGCCGCGCGCGGTGAATCCGCTGGTGTATCTGAACTGCGCGGCGTTGCCTGAAAGCGTGGCGGAAAGCGAACTTTTTGGTCATGTTAAAGGGGCTTTTACCGGGGCTATCAGTAATCGTAGCGGTAAGTTTGAAATGGCGGATAACGGCACGCTGTTTCTCGACGAGATTGGCGAGCTTTCGCTGGCGCTGCAGGCTAAGCTGCTGCGCGTGTTGCAGTACGGTGATATTCAGCGGGTGGGTGACGATCGCAGTCTGCGTGTTGATGTGCGCGTGCTGGCGGCAACCAACCGTGATTTACGCGAAGAGGTACTGGCCGGGAATTTCCGCGCGGATTTGTTCCACCGTCTGAGCGTCTTTCCCCTTTCCGTGCCGCCGTTGCGTGAGCGCGGCGAAGACGTGGTGCTGCTGGCGGGCTATTTTTGCGAGCAATGTCGGCTGCGGTTGGGGCTTGCCCGCGTAGTGTTAAGCCCCGGCGCGCGTAATCATCTGTTGAGTTACGGCTGGCCCGGAAACGTGCGCGAGCTGGAACACGCCATACACCGGGCGGTGGTTCTGGCAAGGGCTACCAGGGCAGGGGATGAGGTGATTCTGGAGGCGCAGCATTTTGCTTTGCTGGATGAAAGCCCTGTACCGCAGCCGGACCTCGTTGCCGGGAGCCCGCAGCATCGTAATTTGCGTGAGGCAACAGAGTCATTTCAGCGCGAGATGATCCGCCGGGCGCTGGCGCAAAATAATCACAGCTGGGCGGCAAGCGCGCGGGCGCTGGAAACGGACGTCGCCAACCTGCATCGGCTGGCGAAGCGTCTTGGGCTGAAGGATTAGATAATTCCGGCCTGGTAGAAATCCTGCAGGTTGATAGCACCGGTGAGTTTACCGTTTTCATCCACCACCGGCGCGGCGGTGATTTTGCGCTTCATCAGGATCTCTTTGGCGTCAATTGCCCGGCTCTGGGCCTGCAGCGTAATGCCATTATGGGTCATCGCTTCGCTTACCTGAGTGGTGAGCGCACCGCCGCCGACCAGCCAGCGGCGCAGGTCGCCGTCGGTAAAGACGCCTTTCACCAGAGACTGCTCGTCACAAACAGCCACTAGGCCAAGACCCGTACGGCTGAGTTCCAGCATCGCGTCCATGACGCTGGTGGTGAGCGTCACCTGCGGAATGGCGTCGTCACGGCGCATCAGGTGATGCACTTTATTTAACAGACGCGCGCCCAACGCACCTGCCGGATGCGAGCGGGCAAAATCTTCTTCGTTAAAGCCGCGCGCCTGCATCACCGCTATCGCCAGCGCGTCGCCCATCATCAGGGTGTTGACGGTACTGGAGGTGGGGGCCAGACGCATTGGGCAGGCTTCGCGCTCAACGGAAATATCCAGCACGGCTTTGGCCGCCAGGCCCAGCGGTGAGGTCGGTTTTCCGGTCATTGCCAGCAGGGCGACGGATTTGTCTTCCAGGCGCGGAATGATGAGATCCAGCTCTTTCGCGCCGCCGGAGTAAGAGATAAACAGCATCACGTCGCGGCTTTCAATCATGCCTAAGTCGCCGTGCGGCGCTTCCGCCGGATGCACAAAAAAGGCTGGGGTGCCGGTACTGGCGAGGGTCGCAGCAATTTTTTTGCCAATATGGCCTGATTTGCCAATACCGGAGACAATGACTTTGCCTTCACAGTGGATGATAGTATTGGCGGCGCGGACAAAATCATCGCCCAGTCGCTCCGGCAGTCGACTGGCTTCCTGCAGTTCCAGCATTAACGTCTGACGGCCCGCGTTCAGTAGTGCATCACTCATTGGTTTCTCCGGTTATGATCACTTCAATCCCTTTTGCTTCCAGCGCCTGGCGAAATGCAGGGTCGATGCCCGCATCGGTAATCAGCTTGTCGACGCTTTCCAGACTGCACACAACGTTAGGGCTTTTACGCCCAAATTTTGAGGAGTCAGCCATCAGAATCACTTCGCGAGCGGCATTGCACATCGCTTTACTGACGCTAAACACTTCATTAAAGGTGGTCACGCCGGCATTGAGGTCAATGCCGTCGGTACCCATGAAGAGTTTATCAAAGCTGAACTGCTCAAAGGCGTTTTCTGCCAGCTGACCGTGAAATGACGCAGATTTTTTGCGAAAGGTCCCGCCAGGCATCAGGATGGTTTGCTCGTTGTCCAGCTCCGAAAGGGCATTAACAATGTGCAGACTGTTGGTCATGACGGTGATGTTGCTAAAGCGGGTAAGCATCGGCACCATCTGCAATACGGTGCTGCCCGCATCCAGAATGATGGAATCGCCATCATGGATATAACGGACGGCGGCTTCGGCAATCTGCTCTTTTTTATGCGTGTTGATTAGCGTTTTGTGATCGATAGGCGGATCGGATTCGTCTTTATTTAACACCACGCCGCCATAGGTACGAATGACGGTTCCGGCATTTTCCAGAATGACCAGGTCTTTGCGAATGGTTGTGCCGGTCGTGTCAAAGTAGTGGGCCAGTTCTTCAACCGAGCATTTTCCCTGCTTTTGCAGGTGCTCCAGTATGGCAGCCTGACGCTGACGAGGTTTCATAGGCGTGATTACCCTGACTTAATAAGTTGCAAAATGATAATTTCGCAAGCTATTAGCATTCACAACGAAATTACCCATGTTTCAGTTTAAGCGCCAATGATAGTGCATTCTGCGCTAACGGATCATGGGGAAAGATCACATCAGGCTGTAAATCATCAAGATGTTTGCCCATTATCGTGGCAATTTTGCCGGGTCTGGCGAATACCGTCAGACCTTTCATAAATAACGTATCGCTAACCCGCTGCTGCTCATCCAGCGCAATAGCGACCACCACACGCGGTTTAAAGCGTCCGCCAGAGCGACCGACGCCAACCCGACCCCGCTGACAAAGTTTATCGAACGCGCGGTTAAAGCGGGATATTTGCCAGCCGCCGAGCGCCAGTTGCAGGCACCAGGCGATAGCGGCGACGGTAATCAGTGCGGAAACCATAATGCGCTCCTTTGGTTTTGCCGGATGGCGGCTGCGCCTAATCCGGCCTACATAATATTCGTAGGCCCGGTAAGCACAGCGCCACCGGGCAATCATACCTCTTAGAACATCACCTGACCGCCGGTGACGTTGATGGACTGACCGGTACAGTAAGAGGCTTTTGAACTGGCATAAAACAGCAGCATGTTGAGTACGTCCTGATAATCGCAGCCGCGCTTGAGCGGGACTTTATCAATGTAGTACTGCTCCACTTCGTCCGGTTTGAGGCCGAGTTTGGTGGCATACTGCGGTAACAATGACTGGAACATCGGTGATTTCAGCAAGTTGCCGAGCATCAGCGAATGGACGGTAATCCCGTATTCCGCCAGATCCAGCGCCAGCGATTGGGTCAAACCCACGCCGCCGAATTTTGCCGCGCTGTAGCCCGAATTGTGTTTACTGCCCACTTTCCCTGACTTGGAGTTGATCTGGATAATGCGCCCCTGAACGCCATCGCGGATCATCAGGCGAGAAAATTCACGGGCGCAGAGGAAGTAGCCAACCAGATTCACCTGCAGCGAGCGGTCGAAATCCCCGAGCTGAAAATCACTGATAAACGCGGCCTTAGCGATTCCCGCGCTATAAACCAGCAGATCGACGCGACCGAAAATTTCATCCACTCCGCGCGATAGCGCCAGCACGCTCTGTTCGCTGGTGGCATCAGCGCCAAAACCGTAGGCGGTGCCTGCGCCAAACTCGGCGTTAATCTCCTGCGCTACGTTGGCGGCTTTATCACTTTGAATATCAACTACCGCAACGCGGTATCCTTCTGTTGCAAGCCCACGGCAAAGGAACGCCCCCAGGGTCTGGCCTCCACCAATGACAACGGCAACCTGATTCATTTTTATCTCCTTCAATCTTAAGCAACAAACTTCAAAATACAGCCCGGCGCGATACTGTCCGGTACGGGGCCCGCCACGTGTACAGTGCCAGGAAATTCCGCTTCACTGAGCCCGTCAAAACGCAGGGTGATATGCCCCAGTTCACGTAAGTTTTGTTCCGCCACGCTGCCAACGGCGGTGACAGGGTAGCGATGCTGGCCCAGTTCAAACTGGATCCCGGCGTGCAAAGAACCGTTCAGATCGCCGTGGCAGTGGATGAAACAAAACTCTTCGATATCCGCTGGCGCGCCTTCACGAAAGGTAATCAGCATCTGGTCGCAGAGCGCGTCCGGGGCGCTCTGGCCGATACGGGTGATGGTGGTCTGATAAATCACGGTCATTGTTGAGTGCCCCTCATTGGTAAATAAAGCCGGAAACAAACCAGGCGATGAGAACGGTAGGCGCGCCGGTCAGGAAGCGGCTTACCAGGACGGATGGCACGCCGACGCGGACCGTGTCCTGACGCGCTTCGGCCAGTGATAACCCCACAGGAATAAAGTCGCATGCCGCCTGGGCGTTAATAGCGAACAGGGCCGGTAGCGCCAGATGGGGAGGAATGTTCCCCAGGCCAATCTGTACGCCGATCAGCACCCCGATAACCTGGGCGATAACTGCGCCGGGGCCGAGGAAAGGCGACAGCAACGGGAAAGAGCAAATCAGCGCCAGCGTCACCAGTCCCAGCGGATGGCTGGCCAGCGGCGCGAGCCCATGGGCAATCCAGTCCCCCAGACCAGAAGCCATGATGATGCCGATCAACGCCGAGACGAACGCCATAAACGGCAGAATGGTTTTCAGGACGGTATCGATAGTGTCGCGCCCGGCCTGGAACAGGACCGCAACGGCTGACCCCATGCCCATGCCGACTTTCGCCAGCAGGCCATCGCTTTGTTCGGTAATTTTCTTGCTGGCGTCGTAATCGCGACCAATCGTACTGCCAGCAGGCTGCGGCGAAACGGATGCTTCACCGACCACGGTGATATTTTCTTCTTTCACGCCAGAGACATAGATATCTTCGACAATGTACTGCGCCAGCGGGCCGGATTTCCCCGTGGCATGAATGTTCACCGTCGGTATACGACGTTTGGGATAGATCCCACAGCGCAGCGTACCGCCGCAGTCAATGATCGCCACGCCGATTTCATTCTCCGGCGGCTCGCCCTCTTTAAAGCCATCAACCGCCTGCCAACCGGTCAGATTCGCCAGCTTGTCGACAATCGCGGGGCGAGTCCCGGCGGTGATATAGACAATTTTCTTGCCAGAAACTGCATCCAGTTCGAGCGGGCCGCCCCAGCCTCCGGTGCCTTTTTCAATACGAATACGCGTCATGATGTTGCTCCCGCCAGATGTACTTTCTGCTCAAGTTGAATGCCCATTTTTTTCTCGAAGATGGCGGTGGTGAAATCGGTCACCCAGCCGCGGAAGAAGTTGGTCACCAGACCGACCAGCAAATAGCTCACCGCCAGCGGGCCGAGCGGAAGACCCAGCGTGGTCAATCCGCTGGCGATCCCCAGATAGACAAACAGCTCGCCGGGGTTGATGTGTGGGAACAAGCCGTTCATGGAATGGCAGCTATAAGAGGCCGCAGCGTAGTAGCTGGGCTTGTACTTTTCAGGCATAAAGCGGCCCAGGCTCAGCGTCATAGGGTTACAAAACACAAATGTGCCGATGCACGGCAGCAGCAGGTAGCGGGACAGTGGGTTTCCGGCGCAGCGCTGGGCAAAACGTTCAATACGCTGCTGGCCGATAAAGTTAATCAGCGCATTCATGATGACCAGCAGGCTAATCAGCAGCGGCAGAATACCGGTCACCATGCCGGTAAACACTTCTCCGCCTTTCTGGAATAGCCCGATAAACCACTCAGCACCGAGTGTGATGGTGTCGATCATTATTCTCTCCTGTAGGGGTTTTTAGTTATCTTGCCAAACGGTAACTAATTTTAATCAGATCGAAAGATTTAAAAGTGTTATTTTGATCTCAAATTGAAAGATAAATATTTTAATTTGAAAGTTATTGCGCAGATGCTCGCAAAAGTACGGGGCAAGGATGCAAGGGGATGTAAATTCTGTGAAGGAGAGCGACTACCGCTTCCTTGTATGGCGGAGGATGCTTTACCATACTTCCCCCAGGCTGAATTTGTTTAATGGATGTCTCATGTTCAAGCGTCGTTATGTAGCGTTACTCCCCCTTTTCGTATTGCTTGCTGCCTGTAGCAGCAAACCTAAACCTCCAGAGACTCAAACGACTACAGGCACGCCATCCGGCGGCTTCCTGCTTGAGCCACAGCACAACGTGATGCTAACGGGTGGCGATTTTGCCAATAACCCGAACGCGCAACAGTTCATCGAGAAGATGGTGAACAAGCACGGCTTTGACCGTCAGCAGTTGCAGGAGATCCTGTCGCAGGCCAAGCGCCTGGATTCGGTATTGCGTCTGATGGACCGTCAGGCGCCGACGACGCAGCCGCCAGCCGGACCTAACGGCGCATGGCTGCGTTATCGCAAACAATTCATCACCCCGGACAACGTACAAAACGGCGTAGCCTTCTGGAATCAATATGAAGATGCTCTGAACCGCGCGTGGCAGGTTTACGGCGTTCCGCCGGAAATTATCGTCGGTATTATTGGCGTAGAGACGCGCTGGGGCCGCGTGATGGGCAAAACGCGCATTCTCGATGCGCTGGCGACGCTGTCCTTTAACTATCCTCGTCGTGCGGAGTACTTCTCTGGCGAACTGGAAACTTTCCTGTTGATGGCGCGGGATGAAAGCGACGATCCGCTCGATTTGAAAGGTTCCTTCGCCGGTGCGATGGGCTATGGCCAGTTTATGCCGTCTTCCTATAAAGAGTATGCGGTCGATTTCAATGGCGATGGACACATTAACCTTTGGGATCCGGTTGACGCCATCGGTAGCGTGGCGAACTATTTCAAAGGCCACGGCTGGGTGAAAGGCGATACGGTCGCGGTGCCGGCGAATGGTCAGGCGCCAGGGCTGGCGAACGGTTTTAAAACCCAGTACAGCATTTCTCAACTTGCCGCCGCGGGCCTGACGCCGCAGCAGTCGTTGGGGAATCATCAGCAGGCCAGCCTGCTGCGTCTGGACGTCGGCACCGGCTACCAGTACTGGTACGGACTGCCGAACTTCTACGCCATCACCCGCTACAACCACAGTACACACTATGCGATGGCGGTGTGGCAGCTTGGTCAGGCGGTAGCGCTGGCGCGCGTACAGTAATCGCTCATTACCGGCCTACCGGAGGATATCTCTTGTAGGCCGGATAAAATGCCCGGGCATCGCCATCCGGCAGGTCTTATTTATGCAATGGATCATTTTTTGGAATCCCCCTCGTAAAACGTTCTCCCCATCCCCACATTGGTTGTGAAAGTGCTATCTTGTCCGGCATATTTTTTTAACTGACAGAGGCTGAAATGACCGACAGTGAACTGATGCAGTTAAGTGAACAGGTTGGCCTGGCGCTGAAGGCGCGCGGGGCGACCGTTACGACGGCGGAATCCTGCACCGGCGGCTGGGTGGCCAAAGCCATTACGGATATTGCCGGAAGCTCCGCCTGGTTTGAACGTGGGTTCGTGACCTACAGCAACGAGGCCAAAGTGCAGATGATTGGCGTGCGCGAAGAGACGCTGGCCCAGCATGGCGCGGTGAGTGAGCCGGTGGTCGTGGAAATGGCGATTGGCGCGCTAAAGGCGGCGCGCGCGGATTTTGCTGTATCGATCAGCGGTATTGCGGGGCCGGATGGCGGCAGTGAAGGCAAGCCCGTGGGTACGGTGTGGTTTGCCTTCGCCAGCGCAAGCGGCGAGGGGATTACCCGCCGGGAATGCTTCAGCGGTGACCGCGACGCGGTGCGTCGTCAGGCGACAGCTTATGCGTTACAGACCCTGTGGCAACATTTTCTACAAAATACTTGATACTGTATGAGCATACAGTATAATTGCGTCAACAGAACATCATCTTTCACGTTTTGCGGTTTAAACCGAAAGCGGCATGACAGGAGTAATTAATGGCTATCGACGAAAACAAACAGAAAGCGTTGGCGGCAGCGCTGGGTCAGATCGAAAAGCAATTCGGTAAAGGCTCCATCATGCGCCTCGGTGAAGACCGTTCAATGGATGTAGAAACCATCTCCACCGGTTCGCTTTCTCTGGATATCGCACTGGGCGCGGGCGGGTTGCCAATGGGCCGTATCGTCGAAATCTACGGGCCTGAATCCTCCGGTAAAACGACGCTGACGCTGCAGGTTATTGCCGCCGCTCAGCGCGAAGGTAAAACCTGTGCGTTCATCGATGCGGAACACGCGCTGGATCCGGTCTATGCCCGTAAGCTTGGCGTTGATATCGACAACCTGCTGTGTTCCCAGCCGGATACCGGCGAACAAGCCCTGGAAATCTGTGATGCGCTGGCGCGTTCCGGCGCGGTTGACGTTATCGTTGTCGACTCCGTAGCGGCGCTGACGCCGAAAGCGGAAATCGAAGGCGAGATTGGCGACTCTCACATGGGCCTTGCGGCGCGTATGATGAGCCAGGCGATGCGTAAGCTGGCCGGTAACCTGAAGCAGTCCAACACGTTGCTGATTTTCATCAACCAGATCCGTATGAAAATTGGCGTTATGTTTGGTAACCCGGAAACCACTACCGGTGGTAATGCGCTGAAATTCTACGCCTCCGTGCGTCTGGACATTCGCCGTATTGGCGCAGTGAAAGAGGGCGACAACGTGGTCGGTAGCGAAACCCGCGTTAAGGTCGTGAAAAACAAAATCGCCGCGCCGTTTAAACAGGCTGAATTCCAGATTCTGTACGGTGAAGGTATCAACTTCTACGGCGAGCTGGTTGACCTGGGCGTGAAAGAGAAGCTGATTGAAAAAGCCGGCGCATGGTACAGCTACAACGGTGAGAAAATCGGTCAGGGTAAAGCGAATGCGACCAACTGGCTGAAAGAAAACCCGGCAACGGCGAAAGAGATTGAGAAAAAATTACGCGAGTTACTGCTCAATAACCAGGATTCAACGCCTGATTTCTCCGTCGATGACAGCGGCGAAGACGTAGCAGAAACGAACGAAGATTTCTGATAATCTGTTGTGAATCGCATACAGTAAAGGGCTGCATACCATGCAGCCCTTTTTTATTTCTGAAGGTTCACTATGACTGATGCAACTCCTCGCCGTTCCGCTTATTCCCGACTCCTTGACCGTGCCGTGCGTATTCTGGCAATGCGCGATCACAGCGAGCAGGAACTGCGGCGTAAGCTGGCCGCTCCGGTGATGGGCAAAAATGGACCGGAAGACATTGATGCCTCTGCGGAGGATTACGATAAGGTCATTGCCTGGTGTATTGAAAGCCGCTATCTGGATGATGACCGCTTCGTACAGCAGTTTATTGCCAGCCGTAGCCGCAAAGGTTATGGGCCTGCGCGAGTGCGTCAGGAACTCAGCCAGAAAGGGATCTCACGTGAGGCTATCGAGCGCGCTATGCGCGAGTGTGAAATTGACTGGGCGGTACTTGCGCGTGAGCAGGCAATCAGGAAATACGGTGAGCCTTTACCAGTCGATTTTTCAGATAAGGTAAAGGTCCAGCGTTTTTTGCTCTATCGTGGCTATCTGATGGAAGATATTCAGGCAATATGGCGAAATTTTGACGATTGAGCGCATACGGGATTTTACTTCCCAGTAAAGAAAACTTATCTTATTCCCACTTTTCGATTGCCAGAGGCGCAGTTTACTGCCGATGCTGGTAATGACATTTCGTTAGCTTGATTTCTTCAGGATAATTATGAGCAAGAGCACCGCTGAGATCCGTCAGGCGTTTCTCGATTTTTTCCATAGTAAAGGACATCAGGTAGTTGCCAGCAGCTCCCTGGTACCAAACAATGACCCTACTTTGTTGTTTACCAACGCCGGGATGAACCAGTTCAAGGATGTTTTCCTTGGCCTCGACAAGCGTAATTATTCCCGCGCAACCACCTCGCAGCGCTGCGTACGTGCGGGCGGTAAGCACAACGACCTGGAAAACGTCGGTTACACTGCACGCCACCACACCTTCTTTGAAATGCTGGGCAACTTCAGCTTCGGCGACTATTTCAAACACGACGCTATTCAATTCGCATGGGAACTGCTGACCGGTGAAAACTGGTTTGCTCTGCCAAAAGAACGTCTGTGGGTCACCGTTTATGAAACTGACGATGAAGCCTATGAAATCTGGGAAAAAGAAGTCGGTATTCCGCGCGAGCGTATCATCCGCATCGGTGATAACAAAGGCGCGGCCTATGCATCCGACAACTTCTGGCAGATGGGTGATACCGGTCCTTGCGGTCCGTGCACCGAAATTTTCTACGACCACGGCGACCACATTTGGGGCGGCCCTCCGGGAAGCGCAGAAGAAGATGGCGATCGTTATATTGAGATCTGGAACATCGTCTTCATGCAGTTCAATCGTCAGGCTGACGGTACCATGGAACCGCTGCCGAAACCGTCCGTGGATACCGGTATGGGTCTGGAGCGTATTGCGGCCGTGCTGCAGCACGTGAACTCCAACTATGAAATCGATCTGTTCCGCTCACTGATTGAGTCCGTGGCGAAAGTCACCGGCGCGACCGATCTGAGCAACAAATCTCTGCGCGTAATCGCCGACCATATCCGTTCCTGCGCATTCCTGATTGCCGATGGCGTTGTCCCGTCGAATGAAAACCGTGGCTATGTGCTGCGCCGTATCATTCGCCGCGCGGTACGTCATGGCAACATGCTGGGCGCGAAGGATACCTTCTTCTACAAGCTGGTTGGCCCGCTGGTGGAAGTGATGGGGTCTGCGGGTGATGAACTGAAGCGTCAACAGGCTATGGTTGAACAGGTTCTGAAAACCGAAGAAGAACAGTTTGCGCGTACTCTGGAGCGTGGCCTGGCCCTGTTGGACGAAGAGCTGGCGAAACTGTCCGGCGATACGCTGGATGGCGAAACCGCCTTCCGTCTGTATGACACCTACGGCTTCCCGGTTGATCTGACGGCAGACGTTTGCCGCGAGCGCAACATCAAGGTTGACGAAGAGGGCTTTGAAGCGGCAATGGAAGAACAGCGCCGCCGTGCGCGTGAGGCCAGCGGCTTTGGCGCAGACTACAATGCGATGATTCGTGTTGATGGCGCTTCTGAATTTAAAGGCTATGAACACCTGGAACTGAACGGCAAAGTGACCGCGCTGTTTGTCGATGGTAAAGCAGTCGACGCCATTAACGCCGGTCAGGACGCTGTTGTCGTTCTGGATCAGACGCCGTTCTATGCGGAATCTGGTGGTCAGGTTGGCGATAAGGGCGAACTGAAAGGCGCGGGCTTCGCGTTTGCCGTGAGCGACACGCAAAAATATGGTCAGGCTATTGGTCATATTGGCAAACTGTCTGCGGGTTCTCTGAAAATTGGCGACGCGGTACAGGCCGATGTGGATGAAGCTCGTCGTGCGCGTATTCGTTTGAACCACTCCGCAACGCACCTGATGCACGCGGCGCTGCGCCAGGTACTGGGCACGCATGTGGCCCAGAAAGGCTCGCTGGTTAACGATAAAGTGCTGCGCTTCGACTTCTCTCATACCGAAGCCATGAAGCCTGCTGAAATCCGTGCCGTTGAAGATCTGGTGAATGCGCAAATTCGTCGCAACCTGCCGATTGAAACGAACATCATGGATCTCGAGGCGGCGAAAGCCAAAGGCGCAATGGCGCTGTTTGGCGAGAAGTATGATGACCATGTGCGCGTTCTGAGCATGGGCGATTTCTCTACCGAACTGTGTGGCGGTACTCACGCCAGCCGTACGGGTGATATCGGCCTGTTCCGTATCGTGTCCGAGTCCGGCACGGCGGCGGGCGTTCGTCGTATCGAAGCCGTAACCGGTGAAGGCGCTATCCATACCGTGCATGCGCAGAGCGATCGCTTAAACGATATCGCGCAGTTGCTGAAAGGCGATAGCCAGAATATCGGTGATAAAGTGCGTTCTGTGCTGGAGCGTACGCGTCAACTCGAAAAAGAATTGCAGCAATTGAAGGAACAGGCTGCGGCGCAGGAGAGTGCAAATCTCTCCAGCAAAGCGGTTGATATCAACGGCGTGAAGCTGCTGGTCAGCGAACTCGCGGACGTTGAGCCGAAAATGTTGCGTACCATGGTTGATGATCTGAAAAATCAGCTGGGGTCTACCGTTATCGTTCTGGCAACGGTGGTTGAAGGTAAGGTTTCTCTGATTGCTGGTGTGTCTAAGGATGTGACAGACCGTGTGAAAGCAGGGGAATTGGTTGGTATGGTCGCTCAGCAGGTAGGCGGTAAGGGTGGCGGTCGTCCGGACATGGCGCAAGCCGGTGGTACGGACGCAGCAGCTCTGCCTGCAGCGTTAGCCAGTGTGAAAGGCTGGGTCAGCGCAAAACTGTAATAATTATAAGCGTAAGTCGGCGCTGCGGACTTCAATCCGCAGCGTTTGCATCAACGCTATCGACAACGATAAAGTCAGGTTGAAGTTGTGTATATCGGCTAAACTTAGGTTTAACAGAATGTGATGCCGTGACTGCTTACACTTAGGTGTTTGTCATCGCTTACTTTTTGGCGTTATATGATGGATAATGCCGGGATACAGAGAGACCCGACTCTTTTAATCTTTCAAGGAGCAAAGAATGCTGATTCTGACTCGTCGAGTTGGTGAGACCCTCATGATAGGCGATGAGGTCACCGTGACAGTTTTAGGGGTGAAGGGCAACCAGGTACGCATTGGCGTAAACGCCCCGAAAGAAGTTTCTGTCCATCGTGAAGAGATCTACCAGCGTATCCAGGCTGAAAAATCCCAGCAGTCCAGTTACTAAGGTTTTCGCGTCTCACCTTTCTGGTGAGGCGCAACCTGATTGAGTCGTTCTTTCTCTTCGCTCGCTTTTCTTCTCCGTTTCCCATTTTCTCGTTTCCCATACGCATATTGTCGTTCCCAGCGAATTTTCCGTTTGTCCAATGCCTACGGGAATTGCCAATTTATCTGTTGATAAAACACTCTTTTTGTCGTTTTTGCAGACTAATTGCGCGTGAAATGTGCAAACGATAAAAGCTCTGGAAAAATTGTTTGACTTATAAGTCCCAGAAAGTAATATGTGCGCCACGCAGCGACGATGAGCAGAAACAAGTTCTTCGAAGCACTCGTAAGAGGCGTGTTGGTGAGGTGGCCGAGAGGCTGAAGGCGCTCCCCTGCTAAGGGAGTATGCGGTCAAAAGCTGCATCCGGGGTTCGAATCCCCGCCTCACCGCCATTTGCATCCGTAGCTCAGCTGGATAGAGTACTCGGCTACGAACCGAGCGGTCGGAGGTTCGAATCCTCCCGGATGCACCATATTACTTGATAGCGCTTTAGTAGCGGTATCAATGTCGGCAGTAAAGCAAGTTTCACCGATGCATCCGTAGCTCAGCTGGATAGAGTACTCGGCTACGAACCGAGCGGTCGGAGGTTCGAATCCTCCCGGATGCACCATCTCTTGTTTTCTCCAATCTAGTTTCACCGATGCATCCGTAGCTCAGCTGGATAGAGTACTCGGCTACGAACCGAGCGGTCGGAGGTTCGAATCCTCCCGGATGCACCATCTTCTCCGAGATGACAGCGTAACTGTTATTTCATGGTCTGCGAGATAATCGCCAGCACCAGGGAGGATAACGTTGTTTCAGCAACGGCCCGCAGGGCGAGGCGCAGCCGAGTAATCCTCCAGGATGCACCATCTCTTGTTTTCTTCAATCTAGTTTCCCGATGCATCCGTAGCTCAGCTGGATAGAGTACTCGGCTACGAACCGAGCGGTCGGAGGTTCGAATCCTCCCGGATGCACCATCTTCTCCGAGATAACAGCGTAACTGTTGTTTCATGGTCTGCGAGATAATCGCCAGCACTTTTCCCCTCTGAATTATTTCTACATACTCTCTGAACATCCCTCAATTCGCTGTCAGCGACAAAATCAATCAATTACGATAAAATAACGTCTGGTCATTCGGCTTGTGAGAAGACGATGTACGAACGTTATGCGGGTTTGATTTTTGATATGGATGGCACCATCCTGGATACCGAGCCTACGCACCGTAAGGCGTGGCATGAGGTATTGGGCCATTATGGGCTACGGTTTGATGAACAAGCCATGGTCGCCCTCAACGGTTCCCCAACGTGGCGTATCGCCCAGGCGGTGATTGAATTGAATCATGCCGATCTTGACCCCCATGCTTTGGCAAGAGAAAAAACCGACAAGGTGAGAAGCATGCTGCTGGATAGCGTCCAGCCTTTACCGTTGGTTGAGGTGGTGAAAGCCTGGCATGGCCGCCGCCCTATGTCGGTAGGAACGGGGAGTGAAAGCGCAATTGCAGAGGCTTTGCTCGCTCACCTTGGTCTGCGTCGCTATTTTGATGCGGTGGTGGCCGCCGATCACGTACAACGCCATAAACCTGCTCCTGATACGTTCTTGCTCTGCGCTGAACGTATGGGCGTTGTTCCAGCGCGCTGCGTCGTGTTTGAAGATGCCGATTTTGGACTACAGGCGGCGCGCGCAGCGGGAATGGATGCCGTGGATGTTCGGTTATTGTGAGTGATGGACTATCACTCCTATCACTGTTTGCCAGCAGTTTTCTCAGCGCCACGCTATTACCCGGCAATTCTGAAGTTGTTTTAGTTGCCTTGCTGGTTTCTGGGGTAAGTCATCCCTGGGTCTTAGTCTTAACAGCAACAATGGGTAATAGCCTTGGAGGGTTAACTAACGTTATCCTTGGGCGTTTCTTTCCATTGCGTAAAACATCGCGCTGGCAAGAGAAAGCCACTGGCTGGCTGAGGCGCTATGGCGCTGTCACACTATTATTAAGCTGGATGCCGGTTGTGGGTGATTTACTGTGCCTGTTAGCTGGATGGATGCGCATCTCGTGGGGGCCAGTTCTCTTTTTCTTATGCCTTGGCAAGGCGCTGCGCTATGTTGTTGTCGCAGCGGTTACGACGCAAGGCATTATGTGGTGGCACTAATTGTGTTGTGAGATAGCCTTCAGGGTAACCAATACCATTATGCTAATTAAAACGATTTTGACAGGCGGGAGGTCAATTTGATCCCGGACGTATCACAGGCGCTGGCCTGGCTGGAAAACCATCCTCAGGCGTTAAAGGGGATTCAACGTGGGCTGGAGCGCGAAACGCTGCGCGTTAATGCTGATGGATCATTGGCAACGACAGGTCATCCTGAGGTGTTAGGCTCAGCGCTAACGCATAAGTGGATAACCACGGACTTTGCCGAAGCGTTACTGGAGTTTATTACTCCACCTGGCGACGATATTCATAAAATGCTGACGTTCATGCGCGACCTGCATCGTTATACCGCCAGAAACCTGGGCGACGAGCGTATGTGGCCGTTGAGCATGCCCTGCTATATTGCCGAAGGCCAGGATATTGAGCTGGCGCAGTACGGTACGTCGAATACCGGTCGCTTGAAAACGCTTTACCGCGAAGGCCTCAAAAACCGTTACGGCGCGTTGATGCAGACCATCTCCGGCGTGCACTACAATTTCTCGCTGCCGATGGCTTTCTGGCAGGCGAAATGCGGCGTAACGGAAGGTGAAGATGCTAAAGAGAAGATCTCCGCGGGGTACTTCCGTCTGATCCGCAACTATTACCGTTTTGGTTGGGTCATCCCGTATCTGTTTGGCGCTTCTCCGGCCATTTGTTCCTCCTTCCTGCAAGGAAAACCGACCACCCTGCCGTTTGAAAAAACCGATTGTGGGATGTATTACCTGCCGTATGCGACATCGCTGCGTTTGAGTGACCTGGGCTATACCAATAAATCGCAAAGCAATCTTGGAATTACGTTTAACGATTTGCATGAGTATGTGGCAGGATTAAAGCGCGCGATTAAAACGCCTTCCGCGGAGTACGCGGCGATCGGTCTGGAGAAGGACGGTAAGCGTCTGCAAATTAACAGCAACGTTTTGCAGATTGAAAACGAGCTGTATGCGCCTATTCGTCCGAAACGCGTCACTCGTCGTGGTGAAACGCCTTCTGACGCGCTTCTGCGTGGCGGTATTGAGTACATCGAAGTACGTTCGCTGGATATTAACCCGTTCTCACCGATCGGCGTAGACGAGCAACAGGTGCGCTTCCTCGATCTGTTTATGGTCTGGTGCGCGTTGGCCGATGCGCCGGAAATGAGTAGCGATGAACTGTTGTGTACGCGTACTAACTGGAATCGCGTTATTCTGGAAGGGCGTAAGCCGGGCCTGACGTTAGGCATTGGCTGTGAAACCGCGCAGTTCCCACTGCCTAAAGTGGGTAAAGATCTGTTCCGCGATCTGAAACGTGTGGCACAAACGCTGGACAGCATCCACGGGGGAGAGGAGTATCAAAAGGTGTGTGACGAGCTGGTCGCCTGTTTTGATAATCCGGAACTGACGTTCTCCGCGCGGATCCTACGGTCTATGATTGATCAAGGCATTGGCGGCACGGGCAAAGCGTTGGGTGAAGCTTACCGCAATCTGCTGCGCGAAGAGCCGTTGGAAATGCTGCAGGAAGAAGAGTTTATTGCTGAAACCGAGGCTTCGAAGCGTCGTCAGCAGGAGATCGAAGCGGCCGACACCGAGCCGTTTAGCGTGTGGCTGGAAAAGCACGCTTGATACAAAAGAAAAAGGCCACTCGGGAGTGGCCAAAATTTCATCTCTGAAAACAGGGATGATGATAACAAATGCGCGTCTTTCATATACTCAGACTCGCCCCGGAACAAAGAGTTCAGATTATTTTAAAAAAATTTATCGGAGGTGGCTAAATGCCGTTGTTAGATAGTTTTACTGTCGATCACACCCGGATGGAAGCTCCCGCGGTCCGGGTTGCAAAAACGATGAACACCCCGCATGGCGACGCTATCACCGTGTTCGATCTGCGTTTCTGCATTCCGAACAAAGAAGTGATGCCTGAAAAAGGTATCCATACGCTGGAACACCTGTTTGCAGGTTTTATGCGTAACCATCTCAACGGTAACGGCGTTGAGATTATCGATATCTCTCCGATGGGATGCCGCACCGGCTTCTACATGAGCCTGATTGGCACGCCGGACGAGCAGCGTGTTGCCGACGCGTGGAAAGCGGCGATGGCTGACGTACTGAAAGTGCAGGATCAAAACCAGATCCCTGAGCTGAACATTTACCAGTGCGGCACGTATCAGATGCACTCTCTCAGTGAAGCGCAGGACATTGCCCGTCATATCCTTGAGCACGACGTGCGCGTGAACAGCAATGAAGAGCTGGCGCTGCCTAAAGAGAAGCTGCAGGAACTGCATATTTAGTCGTTATGCTGGATGGTGAAGCCCACGCTTCTCATCTGGTCGACAAATAACTGGCGTCAGCCGGTATAAAAAAAGCCAGTTCAGATGAACTGGCTTTTTTAATCAATGCGCGCCGCCCCCGCCGCCGCCCGCGTTGGCGAACCAGACCAGGCCCAGCAGCACCAGGAAGATCCCTGCCGACATCCAGAAGATTTCGTTGGCGGAGATGATCAGCCCCTGGTTGGTAATCTGTTGGGCCAGCCAGCCAGAAGCTTGCTCCTTGCTCATCCCTAATCCCTGCAGTTGGTTATACATAGCCTGTGCATTTGGGTTGTAAGGGTTAACGGACTCCGTTAACTGCGCATGGTGCAGCGACTCACGGTTAGTCCACATTGTCGTTGTAATGGAGGTTCCGATGGAGCCCGCCAGCGTTCGCGTAAAGTTAGACAAGCTGGACGCCGCCGCCAGACGCTCAGGGGGTAAACCGGACAGCGTTATGGTTGTTAACGGCATAAAGAAGCAGGCCACCGCGAAACCCTGAATAAACTGCGGCCAGGCCGATGCGCCAAAATCCATACCCGGTTCGAACGTCCACGCACGCCAGTAGAAACAGACGGCGTACATAATAAAACTGAACGTGACCAGCCGACGCATATCCAGCTTATGCGCGAAGCGACCGATAATCGGCGACAGGATCACCGGTATCACCCCAACCGGCGCGGAGGCCAGACCGGCCCAGGTTGCCGTATATCCGTAAACCTCCTGCAATAGCTGCGGCAGCAGGACAATTGCGCCGAAGTAGAGCATATAGGCCAGACTGATACACAGGCAGCCGATGGTAAAGTTCCGCGACTTAAACAGCGAGAGATCGACAATCGGGTGCTCGTCGGTAAGCTCCCAGACGATCAGGAAGCTGATAGCCACCACGGCGACCACCGTCAGGATGATAATCTCCTGTGAGGCAAACCAGTCCAGCTCTTTGCCGCGGTCGAGCATAATCTGCAAGCTACCGATACCAATGACCAGCAACGCCAGACCAATGGCGTCAATACGCCGCTGCTCGGTTTTGGTTTCCCGCCCGCGCAGGGTTTGCAGGGTCATCAACACCACCGCGGCGCCGATTGGCACGTTGATGAAGAATATCCAACCCCAGTGATAGTTGTCGCTGATATAGCCCCCAAGAATAGGGCCGCATATCGGGGCAACAATCACCGTCATCGACCATAGCGCGAGGGCTATGGAACGCCTGGCGGGAGGATAATTATTCAGCAACAGGCTTTGCGATAGCGGAATTAATGGACCGGCGACAATCCCTTGTATCACGCGAAAGAAAATCAGCATGTTCAGGCTGTTGGACATACCGCACGCCCACGACGCAATGGCGAAAGCGATGGTCGACCACATGAATAGCTTCACTTCGCCAACGCGCTTTGCCAGCCAGCCGGTAATAGGAATAGAGATAGCGTTCGCCACCCCAAAAGAGGTGATCACCCAGGTTCCCTGGCTCAGCGAAGAGCCTAGGTTCCCGGCGATAGTGGGGATCGCCACGTTAGCAATGGTGGAGTCCAGCACCTGCATGAATGTCGCCATCGACAGCGCGATCGTCATAATGACGAGCTGCGCGCCTTCCAGCGGTTTTTGCTGTTGCATCACACGCACCTTTGAATTAGCCCGCGTTGGCCCGCACGATCTCTTCGATCATCTTATTGACCGGATCAAGGTTGATTTCACGTGCATTACTTTCTGATACCGGCGTGGTACGGACCTGGCTTGCCAGAATCTGCCCGTCGCGATTAGCGGTATCTACGGTAACCAGCGTAGATAAACCGATACGCAGCGGATGCTGCGCCAGCTGCTGCGCATCCAGTTCGATACGTACCGGCAAACGCTGGACGACTTTGATCCAGTTACCGGTCGCGTTTTGCGCAGGCAGCAGAGAGAAGGCGCTGCCGGTCCCCATATCGAGGCCGACAACTTTACCGGTGTATTTCACGTCGTCGCCGTAAATATCACTGATAACCGTCGCGGGTTGGCCAATGCGCATATGCGCCAACTGCGTTTCTTTGAAGTTGGCATCCACCCACAGGTTGGTGGCCGGTACGACCGCCATCAGCGGCGTAGTGGGGCTTATCTGCGCGCCAGGCTGCACGGAGCGACGGGAAACGTAGCCGGTCATCGGGCTGACGATTTTAGTACGTTCCAGCGCCAGCCAGGCATTACGCACTTCGGTGGCGGCCTGTTGTACGGCTGGCTGATCTTCCAGTTTACTACCGAGGATCATCGCCTGGTTGGCATTATATTGTTGAATCGCGACATCAAGCTGCGCCTGCGCGCTGGCGACGGCATCACGCGCATGCTGCAGTTCTTCGCGGCCAATCAGGTTGGCGTTGCCCAGCGGAACGCGGCGATTAAAGTCGCTTTGCGCCTGCGCCAGAGCGGTTCTCTGCACTTCAATGCTTGCCTGTAACTGCTTGCTGTTGATCATCAGCTGATGCGTCTGACGCACGCTGGAAGCCAATGCCGTTTTGGCTTTTTCAAATGCCTGCTTAGCATCCGTCTGGTCGAGGGTGACCAGCACGTCGCCTTGTTTCACAAAGTCAGTGTTATCGGCCCAGACTTTCGTCACGCTGCCTGATACCTGCGCCATGATTTGAACCTGGTTCCCTGCCACGTACGCATCGTCTGTCTCTTCGACATGACGCAGTACTAAAAACCAATAAATCCCATATGCCACGGCAATGATAATAAAGAGCAAGGTCAGAAGGAGCAGCATACTTTTACGTTTGCCATTCTTCTTAACCGGTTGCTGCGGGGTTTGAGTCTCCGCATTTGCGCTCATGTTGTTCTCCACGATCTTATTTTTTTCACATCGGCTGAGCCGACCTGTTCATCAGAAAGGCCAGCAGTATGCGTGCTGGCCTGTCGGTTTTCATTTATAAATCTGGATTTCTGAGCGAGTCGGCGCGTTAGCGCAGCGCTTCTAATACCGCGCCATCCTGCTCCATCTGGTCAAGACGAGTCAGAAGTTTACGGGTGATTTGCTCAAGCTGATCTTTTTCGGTGGTGCTGAGAGATGACCAGAGTTGATGCAGGCAGTTATGCTGAGGCGGAAGCACCTCTTGCAAAAAAGCATGGCCTTTTTCGGTCAATTGCAGATGCAGGCAGCGGCGATCGTTATCGCTTTCGCGACGTTCAATCCAGCCACGTTTTTCTAACTCATCCGCAATGCGGGTAGCGTTAGTCCGTGACGAGCCAAGCGCGCAACTCAGTTCAGAAGGCTGAATACTGTGGTTTTCCTGAGACTCCAGCGTAATCAACGCCATAAACAATGTCTCGTTAATCCCTTGAGCTTTCAGCATCTTATTGCGATTTTCCAGCAGCTTGCCCTGCATGTGCATGCAAAGACGAGTCAGAAGCACTTCCTGATAAGGGAACTCTTCGTAGCGGCTGGCGCGAAATTTTAGCATTTGTTCAATGGGCGTAAACGAACTATCCATTTGGGTATAACCTCATTAATTTCAGCCGATATAGTAACGACAGTGACAAATAAAGTAAATGTATTATTTATTTAAAATGATTGTTTTTGTCTATAAGCCAACCAGCATTTTCCAGGCTAATCCGTAGCCCAGAGCACTCAGCAGGGTCGGAATGATGATGCTGCGGGTCTTATAGAAGCTTGCGCCCAGTATGACAAACCCCACCAGCGTAGGCACGAACCGACGAGCGTCGTGCATCACTTCTGGCGCGGTAGACACCACCAACAGGGCGCAAATTGATGCAATGCCAATGGTGTCGAGTAATATGCCCGTCGCGCCGCGTCTTGCCGGGCGAACATTTCCTGCCCCAAGACGGAGCGGTAAATAGCGAAAGCAGTAATTCACGCAGCCGACCAGCAGGCCAAGCAGCAAAACCTCATAGCTCATCAGGTCCTCCCTGCCAAAATGACTGGAGAAGCGCCGTCAGGCATCCGCAGACGATCCCCAAAAGGATGGCAGCAGGGATGGAAAACAGTATGACCCCGGCCAGCGCGCCGGTCAGTGCGACCGTCACGCAGAGCGCTTGTTTACGCTGGAAAGAGGCGAGCAGGAAACTCATAAATAACGCCGGAAGCATGAAGCCCAGCGCCGCTTCAACCGCGGGGTAATCTTTGAGTAAACCACTGCCGGAAAACGCGCCGATCGCCGTGCCGAATACCCAGGAAGCCCAGGAGCATAGCGCAATACCGATCATCCAGTTTTCACTCCAGCGCCGATTATCCCGTACCAGTTTAGCCGTTGCGGCGGCAAAGACCTCATCGGTGAGTCCAAAGGCCCACAGCGCGCTTTTGGGTTTGCTCAGGCGCTGTGCGATGCGGCTGCGCAGGGAAGGGCCGTACAACACATGGCGGACATCCATGGCCATAACGGTCAGTGCGGCGACCCACAGCGAACTGCCTGCGGCAAGCATGGTGGTAATGACAAACTGGCTGGCTCCCGCATAGATAATGCAGGAGAGAAAGACGCTTTCAACCGGCGTAAAGCCAAGGCGAGTGGCATTGAGACCAAATGCGAATGCGACCGGAATATAGCTGATAACTATCGGCAGACTGTCTTTGAATCCTTCCGTTAACGTCGCCGAACGGGATCCTGACTGGGGTATAGGGCTATCCATAGGGTTATAGGTTTCATTACCGAAATTAATATAACTTGGTTCAATGAGTTATAACCTTAGCAGACTGATGGGCTCCTTAACACCCTGTGGAGCCCAATCAGCGGTAAACATGCGCTATACGCTTAATTTACGGCTTCCTGACGGTGAAAACCTCGCCACCAGACCAGTAGGTTGAGTATGGCAACGGTCGTACCCGCCAGACAAACGCCAGCCCAACCGGCATGCTGCCAGGCGGAGGCTGAAATCAGCGAACCTGCCGCGCCGCCAATAAAATAGCTGGTCATGTATCCGGCGGTCAGGCGATTACGCGCGTCGGGATGAATGCGATAGATAACCGTCTGGTTGGTGATATGAACACCCTGAACGGTGAGATCCAGCACCAGAATACCGATAATCAGCATTGGCACCGAACTATGACCTGACCAGATAGCCCACCAGGAGAGCAACAGTAACAACAGACCGGTGGTGGTGGTGAGATGCGATTTGCCCTTATCGGCAAAACCGCCCGCCGGACGTGCCCCCAATGCGCCCGCGGCCCCCGCCAGGCCAAACAGGCCGATCGTTCCTTCGGAATAGTTAAACGGCGGCGCGGCGAGCAAAAATGCCATTGAGGTCCAAAGAATACTGAAGTTGGCGAAGGTCAGGCAGCCCAGCAGCGCGCGGGTACGCAACAATTTATCGTGGATAAACAGGCTGAATACGGAGCCTAACAGCTGCGGATAGTTAAGATGGGTATCTGATTTCATCTTCGGCAGGCCGCGCCACAGCGCAATCGCCATCAACGACATCAATATCGATGCCACCCAAAACACGGTGCGCCAGCCGCCAAGATTCGCCAGTAATCCCGCCACGGTACGCGCCAGCAGAATACCCAGCAGCAGGCCGCTCATAATCGTTCCGACGACCTTCCCGCGCTTGTCCGGTGTGGCAAGCGTTGCCGCCAGCGGAACCAGGATCTGTGCGACTACCGAGAACAGCCCGGTCAGGGCGGTGCCGAGGATCAGCATGCCCAACGACTGGCTGCTGGCGGTAATCAGCATGCCGCCTGCCGCCAGCAGCGTCATGGAGACGATCAGCCTCCGACGCTCAAACATATCGCCGAGCGGTACCAGAAACAGCAGACCAGCGGCATAGCCGAGCTGGGCCGCCGTGACGATAAATCCCGCCGTGCTGGCAGACAGTGAGAAATTGCGGGCGATGGTGTCGAGCAGCGGCTGCGCATAATAGTTACTGGCGACCGCAAGACCGGTGGCGATAGACATTAACAGGATCAGCGAAGGGCTAAGTCCCTGAGTAGTTTTCGTCATTGTTTTCAACTGAATAATGGGTTGCAGAAAACAATCATAACGTAAGTGATTAAATGTTGCTGATTTGTTGGGTGATGGATTGTGCGGTTGGGGGAGAGAGGAGAGGACAGGCCGGATTAGGCGCATCGCGCCGCCATCCGGCATTTATGTGGTTACTGGCCTGATGGCGCTACGCTTATCAGGCCTACAAATGGGTTATTTCTGCGCGGCCAGCGCTTCGTTCACCCAGCCGTCAAACTGCTGCTGGTGGGCTTTGATCCAGCCGTCTACGTGACCCTGGACGTCGGCTTCAGACGCTTTGCCGTCATGCATCATCGCGTTCTGCGCGTTGATATCCGCCAGCGGTAATTTCATGATGGCGAACAGTTTTGCCGCCGCCGGGTTTTTCTCCGCCCAGGCTTTATTCGCGACGATATGCATAGTGTTCACCGGGAAGCCGTAGTTGGCGCCGTTTGGCAGTTTGGTATCGATATCTTTTTGCTCGCCCGGCAGGGAAGAGAACGGAACCTGCAGCCAGACCACATCTTTGCCCGGCTTCATCACGTCGCTTACCCAGTACGGCGTCCAGGTGTAGTAGAGGATCGGTTTGCCTTCTTTAAAACGGGTGATGGTGTCAGCCATCATCGCCGCATAGTTACCGTGGCTGACCTCGACGGTTTTTTCCAGATCGAAGGCTTTGTTCTGATGGTTGATTACCGCTTCACAACCCCAGCCCGGCGAACAGCCCATCATGTCGGCTTTTCCGTCACCGTTGGTGTCAAAGATTTTGGCGATCTTGGGATCTTTTAGCTGGGCGATATTGGTGATTTTGTACTGCTCGGCGGTTTTTTTATCGATCAGATACCCCTGCGCGGCCCCCGTAACGAATACCCCCTCGCGATAAAACTTTTTGTCTCCGCCCGCTGCGGCATACATATCATCATGCAGCGGCTGCCAGTTCACGGCGGTAAAAGTTGCATCGCCAGAGGCAATGGAGGTATAGCCGACGTTGTAGTCAACTTCGCTGGTTTTGTTAACGGTGTACCCCAGTTTCTCCAGCGCACGGGCGACTAACTGCGTCTGGAAGGATTCTTCAGAGATAGTGCTCTGGATTGGCTGGACGGTAATGCCCTTGCCCGGCAGGTCGGCAGCGAAAGCGCTGGTGGAGACAAGGGTGGCAAACGCTGTGGCAAAAAGTAGGGTATGTCGCATCGTTGTTCCTTAATTATTGGAGGGACGTGTAGGCCCGGTAAGCGCAGCGCCACCGGGCAACGGCTGTATTACTTGGTGAAAGGGCGAGTGATAAGCCCAACGGGACCGGTGGTGTACCAGCGACGGTTACCCCGGCTACGCGAATCGCGACCGACGGCCTGCGTCAGGCGGTCCAGAATGATGGCGAGGATCACAATCCCAACCCCGCCGACGGTGGCAAGCCCCATATCCAGACGGCCAATTCCGCGCAGAACCATCTGACCCAGCCCGCCGACGGCAATCATCGAGGCGATGACCACCATAGAGAGCGCCAGCATCAGCGTCTGGTTAACCCCGGCCATAATGGTGGGCATCGCCAGCGGAAGCTGCACTTTAAACAACATCTGACGCGGACTGGCGCCAAACGAGCGCGAGGCTTCAATCAGGTCGGCTGGCACCTGGTTAATCCCCAGGATGGTCAGACGCACGATGGGCGGCAGGGCGAAGATAATCGTCACCACCACGCCCGGAACGTTACCGATACCGAACAGCATGACAATCGGCACCAGATAGACGAACGCGGGCGTGGTCTGCATGGCATCCAGCAGTGGGCGAACAATCTTTGCCGCTCGTGGGCTGCGCGCCAGCCAGATGCCCATCGGCAGACCGATCACCACGCAGAACAGCAGCGCGGTCAACACCAGCGCCAGGGTGATCATTGCCTGCGACCACGCGCCGATGGCGCCGATGGCAATCAATGAAATCAGCGTCGCAACGCCCATTCCGACGCCGGATATCTGCCAGGCGATCAGGGCGAACAGGATAATCGCCACCGGCGCGGGCATACCCAACAGCAGCTGCTGGAAGCCGTTGAGAATGTAATCCACCGGCACACGAATGCCCTGGAAGACAGGACGGAAATGGGTAACCACCCAGTCGATCCCTTCTGTAACCCAACTGTCCAGCGGGATCAGCGTTTTATGGAATGGATCCATAATATTAAAATGCTCTGGCGCCGGCGCAGGGGCGCTGTTCAGCCAGTCTGCGCTGCCGCCGTCAGTCGGCGTGGCGGATGGCGTACTCCAGGCATCGGTGGTTTGTGCGGCGCTGTCGGCCGCTGGTGTGGTATCCCACGGATTAGTTTGATCAGCCATTGTTTGCCCCCTCGCGATCTAAAGCCTGTAACAGCATGCGTTTTGAAATGACGCCCACATACTGCTGTTCCTCATCAACAACCGGTACCGCGCACGGTGCCTGGCCGACATGAGAAAGCAACTCGCTGAGAGGAGTTTGTGCATCCACGGCTAGCGGTTCGTTGATTAATGCCGCTTCAATACCTTGCGCCTGGCTTAATGCTGTTTTTAATGAGTCGATAGAGACGACGCCAACGAATTTATTGCCACGCTCGATCACGTAACCATATTCGCGGTCTTTGTCCTGCAATAATTGCAGTGCCGAACGAGGGCCTACGCCGGGCGTTTTGCGGATTAAGCCTTCAGGGCTGCGACGAGATATATCTTTCGCGCTGAACACCTGGCTAATATCCACGCCGCGGAAGAAGGTGCGTACGTAATCATTGGCCGGATTATTCAGGATTTCATCCGGCGTGCCGACCTGCACCACTTCGCCGTTTTGCATAATGGCAATTCTGTCGCCAATACGCATGGCTTCGTCGAGATCGTGCGAAATAAAGACCACGGTACGTTGATGCTTCGCCTGGAGTTTTACCAGCTCATCCTGCATCTCGGTACGAATTAATGGATCGAGGGCTGAGAAGGCTTCATCCATTAATAAAATGTCAGGATTAATGGCTAATGCGCGGGCAAGGCCCACACGCTGGCGCATCCCCCCGGAAAGTTCATCCGGGTAACTGTGAGCATAATTCTCCAGACCGACCTGACGTAGCGCATCTAACGCTTTTTCACGACGTTCATCCGCGTCAACACCCGCTAATTCCATGCCGAATGCCGTATTGTCGAGCACTGTCATGTGCGGCATCAGGGCAAAGGACTGAAATACCATCGCAATCTTTTTTCTGCGCACCTCGCGAAGCTCGGCATCGGATATCCGGGCGATGTCTACGCCGTCAATCAATACCTGTCCGCGGGTGGGTTCAATCAGGCGATTGAGAAGGCGTACCATTGTGGATTTACCCGAGCCGGATAATCCCATGATGACAAATATCTCGCCTTCTTCAATGGCCAGACTGGCGTCTTTAACGCCAAGCGATAGCCCTGTTTTCTCCAGAATTTGCTCTTTTGTAAGTCCTTTTTCAATATATTTGAACGCTCTCTGAGGATGCTCGCCAAATATCTTATAGAGGTTCTTCACTTCTAATTTAATTGCCATGCAATAGAATGATTCCTGTTATTTGTTTATATCGATATGTTACCTGATGGAAATAGTGACCTTTTTCTACCCTAACATACTGAGAATCTGAGACAACCCTGAATTTAGTTGTGGCATGAATATTGCCGAAGGTCAGTCGGCGGGATTTCCCGTGATATAAGGGCTGAGCGTGAATGTGCGTTAACTGATATTTTTTGTAAACGCCAATGAAAAAGCGCCTGAATTGGTGAAATGCAGGCGAATAATGCGGCTGATATTGAGTGTAGATCACACAATTATAATTGCACGATAAAAGTGTGATCCTGTTAAAATATTACCGCGAAAAATGTACGGTATTTCCCGCAAAAATGAGAGTTAAAAATTCCAGTCGTCGTCTTCGGTTTCGACCGCTTTGCCCATCACATACGATGAGCCAGAACCAGAGAAGAAATCGTGGTTTTCTTCTGCATTGGGCGACAGCGCGGCAAGGATTGCCGGATTAACCTCTGCCATTTCTGGCGGGAATAAAGCCTCATAACCCAAATTCATTAACGCCTTATTGGCGTTGTAGCAAAGGAAGGCTTTGACGTCATCCGCCCAGCCGGTTTCGGCATACAATTCATCCGTATATTGCGCCTCGTTGTCATACAATTCCATCAGCAGATCGAGGGCAAAATTCTTTAGCTCCTCGCGCGCTGATTCTGAAATGTGCGCCAGCCCTTTTTGATATTTATAACCAATGTAATAACCGTGAACCGCTTCATCACGAATGATCAGCCGAATGAGATCGGCGGTATTGGTCAGTTTACCGCGGCTGGAGAAATACATCGGCAGCCAGAAACCGGAATAGAACAGGAAAGACTCCAGAAATACGCTGGCAATCTTCTTCTGCAACGGATTATCGCTGGCGTAATGGGCCAGAATAATCTGCGCCTTACGTTGGAGCGGGTTATTTTCCTCACTCCAGGCGTAGGCGGCATCGACATCTGTGGTCTGACACAGGGTAGAGAAAATAGAGCTGTATGAGCGGGCGTGAACGGCTTCCATAAAGCTGATATTCGACAGCACCGCTTCTTCATGTGGCGTGATGGAATCTGCCATCAGCGCTGGCGCACCGACGATGTTCTGAATAGTATCCAGCAACGTCAGGCCGGTAAAAACGCGGATAGTTAACTGCTGCTCGGCAGCGCTCAGCGTTTGCCATGCCGGAATGTCGTTGGAAAGCGGGACTTTTTCCGGTAGCCAGAAGTTGCTGGTCAGGCGATTCCACACTTCAAGATCTTTATCATCCTCAATCCTGTTCCAGTTGATGGCGCTCACGCGGGATAATGTCATGATGTCCTCCTTACAGCGCGCATGACACGCAACCTTCGATTTCGGTGCCTTCCAGCGCCAGCTGGCGCAGTCGGATGTAGTACAGCGATTTGATGCCCTTACGCCAGGCGTAGATCTGCGCTTTGTTGATATCACGGGTAGTGGCGGTATCGGGGAAAAAGAGCGTCAGTGAAAGCCCCTGATCGACATGGCGCGTCGCTTCGGCGTAGGTATCGATAATTTTTTGTGGGCCAATCTCGTAGGCATCCTGATACAGGGCCAGATTCTCATTGGTCATAAACGGGGCAGGGTAGTAAACGCGCCCGATTTTGCCTTCTTTGCGAATCTCCACTTTGGACACGATCGGGTGAATACTTGACGTCGCATGGTTGATGTAGGAGATAGAGCCGGTTGGCGGGACCGCCTGTAAATTCTGGTTATAAATACCGTAGCGCATGACGTCTTCACGCAGCTGCGCCCACATCTCGCGCGTCGGTAGCGTAATGCCGCTGGCGGCAAACAGCGCGCGAACTTTGGCGGTTTTTGGCTGCCAGTCGCCCTGCAGATACTGGCTAAAATACTCGCCGCTGGCGTAGCGGGACTGACTGAATCCGGCAAAGGTTTTGCCGCGCTCGCGGGCGAGTTTCATCGACGTATTCAGCGCATGCCAGGTGATGGTGTAAAAATAGAGATTGGTGAAATCCAGCCCTTCCGGTGAGCCGTAAGCTATCCCTTCCCGCGCCAGATAGCCGTGCAGGTTCATCTGCCCAAGACCAATCGCGTGTGATGCGCTGTTGCCAGCTTCAATTGATGGCACGCTGTGAATATGGCTCATGTCCGAAACGGCGGTTAAGCCGCGAACCGCGGTTTCCACGGTGCGACCAAAATCCGGTGAATCCATGGTATGGGCGATGTTCAGCGAGCCGAGGTTGCACGAGATATCGTGCCCAATCTGCGTATAACCCAGCGCGTCATCATAGGTTGACGCGCTGTTAACCTGCAGAATTTCCGAGCACAGGTTGCTCATATTGATACGACCGGCAATCGGATTAGCGCGATTCACCGTATCTTCAAACATGATGTAAGGGTAGCCGGACTCAAACTGGATCTCGGCCAGCCGCTGGAAGAAATCGCGGGCGTTAATGTATTTTTTGCGCACGCGTTCGTCGGCAAGCAGTTCGTCATAACGTTCACTCACGGCGATATCACCGAACGGTTTGCCGTAAAGTCGTTCCACGTCATACGGTGAAAACAGCGCCATTTGGGCATTTTCTTTAGCCAGGCGGAAGGCGACATCCGGGATCACCACGCCAAGCGAGAGCGTTTTGATGCGGATTTTCTCGTCGGCGTTTTCGCGTTTGGTATCGAGAAAACGCAAAATATCCGGATGGTGCGCGTGCAGGTAGACCGCCCCAGCGCCCTGGCGCGCCCCGAGCTGATTGGCATAAGAAAACGCATCTTCGAGCATTTTCATGACCGGTATCACCCCGGATGACTGATTTTCAATGCGCTTGATCGGCGCGCCAGCCTCGCGCAGGTTTGAGAGCAAAAACGCCACGCCGCCGCCGCGTTTGGAGAGCTGCAGCGCCGAGTTGACCGCCCGACCAATGGACTCCATGTTATCTTCAATGCGTAACAGGAAGCAGGAGACCAGCTCGCCGCGCTGCCGTTTGCCGCAGTTTAAGAAGGTTGGCGTGGCGGGCTGAAAGCGCCCGGAGAGCATTTCATCAGTAAGCTGCATGGCAAGCGTTTCATCGCCTTGCGCCAGCGTCAGCGCCACCATCGTTACCCGATCTTCAAAATCCTCCAGATAGCGCTTACCGTCGAACGTTTTCAGCGTATAGCTGGTGTAGAACTTCCATGCGCCGAGGAAGGTCTGGAAACGGAATCCGCTGGCGTGGGCGCGGGCAAAGAGCGTTATTACAAACGTGCGATCGTAGCGGCTTAGCACGCTTTCGTCGTAATAGCCTTCACTCACCAGCACTTCCAGCCGCTCCTGCTGGCTGGCAAACGTCACCGAGTTGGGGCGTACGTGGGCGGCAAAGAAAGCGTCCACCGCCTGATGGTCTTTGTCGAACTGAATGCGCCCGGCTTGATCGTACAGATTCAGCATGGCGTTCAGGGCGTGATAATCCAGGCTTTGCTGCATTACACGTTCTGCGGTTGTCGTTGCCAAAATTCACTCACTCCTTGTCGAACGTTGTCGATATCGCGTTGGGTGCCCATCAGCTCAAAGCGCCAGAGCCACGGCACGCCGCATTTTTGTGAGATGACCTCACCCGCGCGACCATAGGCGTCACCGAAATTGCGATTGCCGGAGGCGATCACCCCACGAATTAGCGCCCGGTTGTGCGGATCGTTTAAAAAGCGGATCACCTGTCCCGGAACCGCGCCTGCCGTTCCGCCGCCGCCGTAGGACGGCACGATTAAGATGTAAGGTTCGTTTACCCGGATCCGCTCGCGTTCGTTAAGCGGAATGCGGATGGCTGGCAGCCCCAGACGCTGGATAAAGCGGTGCGTATTTTCGGAGCTGCTGGAGAAGTAGACGAGCTGACTCATACGCTGGCCATGTGGGGTTGTGGGCGCAGACGGTTGATCATGTCCGGGCGAAACCCAGACCAACTGGTCTCTCCCGCGACCACAACCGGTAACTGACGAAAGCCTTGATCGCGCAGGCTGTCTGCCATATCGGGCTGCAAATCGATATTCACCATCTCAAAGTCAAACCCGCGGCTTTCCATCGCCCGCTTAGTGGCGTGGCACTGAACACAGTCATTACGAGTGTAAATAACAATACGCATGATTCGTATTTCCATTTATGAGTAAAGGAACGACGCGATTGATGGCGTCGGATTGTTGGTGTTTTGATAGAAATGATACTAGATGTAGTTTTAAAAAGATTCAACCATACAAGATATGGGAATTTTAGATAGATAAAGGCATGGGTGATGAGCGGGGCGGAGAAAGGCTAACTGGTGGTTATAAATTGCCCGATGGCGCTAAGCTTATCGGGCCTACGGACAACAGGAGAACACATCGTAGGTCGGATAAGGCATTTATGCCGCCATCAGGCAGTACGAAATTACATGCGCATTCCCACAGCCAGACGGTTAAAGCAGTTCATCAGGCTGATGGCAAACGTCAGATCGCTGATTTCTTTGGCGCTAAAATGGTCGAGCAGCGGCAGATAAACATCATCTTCAGCGTGGGTGCTGGCGATATCAGTGACGGATTCGGCCCACGCCAGCGCCGCACGTTCCTGCTCGCTGAAGTGGTGGCTCACTCGCCAGCCTGCCAGCGCGTCCAGTTTGGGCTGCGCCACGCCTGCTTTGCGCAGCGCCTTACTGTGCATTTCCAGGCAAAATGCGCAACCGTTGATTTGCGAGACCCGCAGGTAAACCAGTTCCGTCAGCACAGGTTCCAGCGCGCAGTTTTCCAGCGCTTTGCTTGCCTGAACCAGGGCGTTATAGATTTCAGGGCTGAGTTCATAATAGGGCTGGCGTAACATTGTCATGGTATTTCTCCTCGTTTGGATAACCCGCAATGTAGCACTATAATGGACTGCTACAGAGAGCCATATTGTCGCCAAAAAAGCAGACCATAAATGCCGCGCTATCAGCAAATCGCCCGTCAGTTAAAAAATGCCATTGAGACAGGCGAACTGAAGCCTGGCGCAAGATTACCCTCCAGCCGGACGTGGTCCCAGGAGCTGGGGGTTTCGCGTTCGACGGTGGAAAATGCCTATGCCGAGCTGGTGGCGCAGGGCTGGCTGGCTCGACGCGGGCAGGCGGGAACTTTTGTCAGCGAGCAGTTGCGACCAGAAACCTCACCCGCGACGCCCGCCATCTTCGCAGGAGAAAACCCCAAACCACAACCTTTCCAGATGGGGTTACCCGCACTGGATCTCTTCCCGCGCGACGTCTGGGCACGGGTGATGGGGCGGCGTCTACGCACTCAAACGCGTTTTGATCTGGCGGTGGGGGATGTTTGCGGTGAAAGGGTACTGCGTCAGGCGATTGTTGATTACCTGCGCGTTTCGCGCAGCATCGAGTGCCGACCGGAGCAGGTTTTTATCACCTCCGGCTATGCGGCATCAATGACGCTAATCCTGCGCGCGTTGTCTCAACCCGGTGAAGGCATGTGGGTTGAAGATCCCGGCTTTCCGTTGATCCGACCGGTGGTGGCCCAGGAACGGATCGCGCTGATGCCGGTTCCGGTTGATGTGAATGGCCTGGATGTCTGCGCCGGGATCCGTGATTACCCGCAGGCGCGCTTTGTTTTGCTCACGCCCGCGCATCAAAGCCCGCTGGGCGTAGCCCTTTCATTGAAGCGTCGTCATCAGTTGCTGGAGTGGGCCGCCCGCGCACAGGCATGGATTATTGAAGATGATTACGACAGCGAATTTCGCTACCACGGTAAACCGCTGCCGCCGCTAAAAAGTCTGGATGCGCCGCAGCGGGTGATTTATGCCGGAACGTTCAGCAAATCGATGTTTCCGGCTTTGCGCACGGCATGGCTGGTGGTGCCCATGACCCAGGTCGAACGTTTTCGTCAGCAGGCGGCGCTAACGGCGTGTAGCGTTCCGGTTTTATGGCAGCAAACGCTGGCGGATTTTATGCGTGATGGCCACTTCTGGCGGCATCTAAAACGTATGCGTCAGCATTATGCCCAGCGACGCCAGTGGATGGAAAACGCCCTGACTGAACACGGTTTTAGCGTGGTACCCCAGGAGGGCGGGATCCAACTGGTGATGACCGTAGACGGAGACGATGTGGCGTTAGTACGCGAAGCGAATCGGGCTGGCCTGGCCGTTCAGGCCTTGAGCCAGTGGCGTATAACGTCGACCGGAGAAGGGGGAATATTATTGTCATTTACCAATATTAGCTCGGCGGAAATGGCGCAGCAGGCGGCATATCGATTGCGGCTGGCGCTGACATAAATCTGCGCGATTCTTAAGATATTCATCCCACCGTATTCACTCGTTTATGGACTTTTCTGAAAGCGTTGCTAATGCTGAATCAGGTAAGGTAAGCCCGCAGTAAAAGATAATGAGGAAAATAATATGTATTTACGACCTGATGAGGTGGCGCGCGTACTTGAAAAAGTGGGCTTTACCGTTGACGTAGTGACGCAGAAAACGTACGGCTATCGACGTGGTGATAATTATGTGTACGTTAACCGTGAAGCGCGTATGGGACGCACCGCATTAGTTATCCATCCCACGCTCAAAGAGCGCAGCTCGTCGCTGGCGGAACCTGCGACGGATATTAAAACCTGCGATCACTACCAGCAATTCCCTCTGTATTTAGCCGGGGATACCCATGAGCATTATGGTATTCCGCACGGCTTTAGCTCGCGTATTGCGCTTGAGCGTTATCTGAGCGGGTTATTTGGCGACGTGAATTCAAACTAAAGACGCGACTGGCAGGGCCAGTCGCAAAGAGGCGTGTCAGGCTTTGGCCTGGTGATAGCTGCTGACTTTAAACAGGCGGCGGCAATAATCAAGGAAGTAGCCGTATACTGCGCCCATCAGCATTGATACCACGATGTTCGAACTTACCGCAGCCGTAATCTGGTGCCAGTCGGCGCCAACCGTCAACAGAATAATCACATATACCGGCGACTGGAAGGTGACATACGACAGCACGTCGGCCAGGTTTTTTGCCCATCCTGCCTGCGTGGCTTTACGCGCCGCGCGCATAAACAAATCGCGGTACATGCCGTATGGCCACGCGATCAGTATGTTGACAGGGATAGCTACCAGCCTGGAGTACAGCGACTGTTCGAAGCTCATTCCAGAAAGGAATATTTCGATCAACATGTTCACGACAGAACAATAAACAACCATCGCGAACGTGTCTGCTACAGCATGACGCAAGCGTGACTGCGGAGAGAACATGTTAATGCTCCTTGTAAAAAGGGGAAAAAAGGTTTTCAATACCTTTCCTGCTAGTGTTTTGTCTTGCTTGTTTTGCGTTTCAATAGGATATCTGGCTGGATAATAACTAGCAACTAGCTTAAAATTTTTATTTATTGCCTTTTTGTCGATAAAATGCTCTGTATTGGTTTGTTTTTTACTCGTTTTGGTGTTTTCGTTGTTTTTTAAATTAAAATTATTTTATATCAATGGGTTATGAAAACTTGTTTTTCTGAATTCTTTACGCTCCTTTTCTGAAAGTTGACTGATGTTCAGTATGTGTTCCCGTCGGCTCCGTGCGGTAAAGTGACTTGTTTATCCGACGATGCGCCGGAACGTTATACGACTATATTTACAGTAGCGGGTTCAGGAATATAAAATATTGGATGCAAGGTTTCAGGATAGCTATTTAAATAACGGAATTGGCTATTTGTTTAATAATTTACGGGAAAATTAAACTGGAAAAATAATAACCACTTGCATACAATGTTTGGCGTAATACCATTTTATGTTTTACGTTAAAGAGGTTTTGTTAATATGAGTTCAATGTTAAAAAACTTAAATAATATCCGCTCGCTGCGTGCAATGGCGCGTGAATTTTCCGTTGATGTGCTGGAAGATATGCTTGAAAAATTCAGGGTAGTGACCAAAGAACGCCGCGATGAAGAAGAACAGCTACAGCGCCAACGTGCAGAACAGCAGGAAAAAATTAATAATTTGCTGGCGCTGATGCAGGCTGATGGGATCGATCCGGAAGAGCTGCTGAGCATGACGCCAGCATCGTCGCGGGTAGTTAAAAAACGTCAACCGCGTCCGGCGAAATATCGTTTTACCGATTTCAATGGTGAAACGAAAACATGGACCGGACAAGGCCGTACACCGAAGCCAATTGTCCAGGCGCTGGCTGCCGGTAAATCACTTGATGACTTTTTGATCTGATATTAATGCGGTGAGGATGTCCTCACCGCCTGGTTTCAGCAAACGCCGAAATCGCCATCTTCAGAATATCGCGTCACGTCAGCGGCTTTCAGTGTGAATTTTTCACCGCTTTCATTGCTGGCCTGTACCGCCACAATTTGATCGTCATTGACTTCGACAACTTTCAGTTTAGGCCCGCCCATACGCGGCTGAACCAGATCGCCAGGTTTAAACATATTGCGCTCCTTTATTTATCGCACAACTCACCATAAATCACGTCAACCGACGGGTACAGCGCTGTTTTAGCTATTACCGCTTAATGAGTACGGCGATTCCAGGGCATTTTGTCCAGCAATCGCGCCATGCCGCAAAAGCCGGTTACGCCAGCAAGTATCAGCCCGGCGCCGACAAAACCGCTCAGCAGGAAGAAGGCGCCGTTGACGGCGTATCCGAGAATGACGCCGATTAAGGCAAGGCTGCCTGCGGCAATCTGCACCTGTCGCATCAGCGGCAACGGTTGTGAACTGTCTTTTGCTACCGGTAAACCAGCGGCTTTCCAGCCGTCAATGCCTCCCTCCAGCAGCCAAACCTGCGCAGGTGCGGCAATGGCGCTAAGCTTTGTCGCCGCGTTTTGTGTCCGTTTGCCTGACTGGCAGTGAAAAATCACCCGTTCGGCGCGTAAATTTGCAGGCAACGGCCCTTGCTCAAGGGCGGGTAACGGCGCCAGATGCGCCTCCGGAATATGCTCGTGCAGATACTCGTCGGCATCGCGGATATCAATCAGTTTCGCGCCTTGCGCGAGCAGCGTTTGCGCCTCGCGCGGGGAAATCGTCCCAATGCTCATGATGGCTCCTTATGGGCAATACAGCGTTTTTAATGTGGCGATCAGCGAATTCACCGCCGCATTTTTAATGGAATAAAGGATGCGCTGGGCATCGCGCTGGCTGTCTATCAGACCTTCTTCACGCATACGCGCCAGATGCTGGGACGTGGCGGAAGGGCTAAGCCCGGTCGCCCGCGCCAGCTCGCCCGCGCTGGTGCCGGGTGAACCGCAGAGCATGCACAAAATCAGCAACCGCTTCGGGTTACTCATCGCTTTAAGCAGGGCGGCCGCCTGTTCTGCGCTGGCCTGGAGTTGTTCAAGTTCCGTCATATGTATTTAAGCATAATCTAAATTAAGTAAATTCTAAAATAAAAAGCCAACGTACGCCAGCGTAAAGAGCGTAAAGGAGGGTAAAACAGCCGGGGAAGGCTGGCAGATTTGAGTAGAATGGCTACTCTTAGAGACAAAATCTCTTTTTAAACAATGATTAACTTTTTGCTTGTAGGGAGTGTGTATGGGTTTCTGGAGAATCGTTTTTACTATTATTCTGCCCCCGCTTGGCGTACTGCTGGGAAAAGGATTCGGCTGGGCGTTTATCCTTAATATCGTTCTGACGCTGCTGGGCTATATCCCTGGTCTGATCCACGCGTTCTGGGTGCAGACCAGAGATTAACTTTTTGCCATCAGCAATTTGCCGGACATCGCCTGTTGAATAATTGGAATCGGCGTCAGCAGGTGCTGGCGCATTAATTCGCTGGCGCGTGCGGCATCGCGCGCCATAATTGCTTCGGTCAGCGTCTGATGCTGATCGTGTTTATCCTCCAGCATCTCAACCGACAGCACCGTTTTACGCAGCCAGATAAACCGGTAACGGGCCGCTAAATCAAACAATCGCTCGCGCATTTGCAGCAGATATTGTGAACCGCAGCCGGCGACAATCGCCGTATGAAACGCCTGATGGCGCTGATCCCATTCATCAAGCATCTGTTCGCTGGCGTCCACGGCTTCAAGCTTACCGAGCATATGCGCCCGAGCCAGAATTTCAGCTTCCCAGGCGTCGTCGCCGCGTTCGATAGCCAGCGCGACCAGCATGGCTTCCATATTGGCGCGGGCATCGAAAATATCGAGCAATTCCTGCTCGGACATCGGCGCGACGCGATACCCTTTCTGATTGACCACCGTCACCAGCCGCTCCGCTACCAGCTGTGAAAGCGCTTCGCGCAGCGGTCCCACGCCAAGCTCATAGCGCGAGGTCAGCAGGCTCATACGCAGTTTCTCATCAGGCTGATAAATTCCGCGGATGATGTCGTTCTTTAGCCAGCGGTATCCATCAATGGCCGTCGGTTGGGGAATGGCGGTCATGGTCTTACTCCTGAATGAATTTCCCGGCCTGCGCCGGGAACAGGTTTAATGCGTATTGTGCAATGGCGCTTTTTGCCACGATAGCAGTTTTTTCCAGCGTGACATAATCGGCACCGTGCAAATAATTCCTATCGCTAACAAGCCGGTAGAGATCACCTCCAGCTGTTGCGCCGGGCGAAAGAGCATGACCACCAGCACAAAGATAATAAAGGCAATAACCAGCCAGGTCAGCCACGGGTAAAGCCACATTTTTAGTTTGATTTCACCGCCTCGCGCCAGCAGGATTTTGCGCATCCGCAGTTGGGAAATCGCAATCACCAGATAAACCAGCAGGGCGATGGCGCCGGAGCTGTCGATCAGAAATTTAAAGACCTTAGCCGGGGCGTAATAGTTAACCACGACGGTGAGGAACGCCGCTCCCGTAGACAGCAACACCGCCACGTAAGGCGTTTTGCTGCGGTTTGTTTTCCCCATAAAGGCAGGGGCATCGCCACGACGGCTCAGGGAGTAGAGCATACGGGATGAAGTATACAGCGCGGAGTTCAGACAGCTGGTCACCGACAGCAAAATGACGCAGTCCATGATCAGTTTCGCGTGCGGAATATGCAGTAACTCCAGCACCGAACGGTAAGAGCCCGCCTCTTTCAGTCCCGGCATGTTCCACGGGATTAGCGCGACGACCACGAAAATAGAGCACAGATAGAAGATGGAGATACGCCAGATAACCGAGTTGGTGGCGCGAACGATGTGTTTATCCGGGGTGTCGGACTCGGCGGCGGCAATAGTGACAATCTCCGCCCCCATAAAGGAAAACATGGTGATCAGCATTGCGCTAAGTACGGCGCCAAAACCGTTGGGCATAAAGCCGCCCTGATCCCACAGGCGCGAAACCCCGCTGACCTCAGCATAAGGATAGAAACCGCTAATCGCCACCGCGCCGAGGGTAATAAACGCCAGAATGGCAATCACTTTGCACAGCGCCAGCCAGAATTCGAATTCACCGTAATTTTTGACGCTCAGCAGATTACTGCCGGTTAATGCCAGCGTGATAACCAGAGAAAATAACCAGATGGGAATGCCAGGGACCCAGGAATGCAGAATGATGGCGGCAATGTTGGCCTCCAGTGGGATCACCAGCACCCAGAACCACCAGTACAGCCAGCCGATGGTATAACCTGCCCACGGGCCGATGGCCTTATCGGCGTAGGTGGAGAAGGAGCCGGTATCCGGAGTGGCGACGGCCATTTCGGCCAGCATACGCATAATCATCACCACCAACAGTCCGGCAAACAGATAAGCTAATAATACCGCGGGACCGGCTTCTGCAATCGCCACGCTTGAACCTACGAATAAACTCGCGCCGATAACCCCGGCAATAGACAGCATGGTGACATGGCGTGATTTCAGCCCGCCCCCTAAATCATGTGATTGTGACACTTGCCCCATCTTTTAAACCTCTCGAAAGTATTTCACTTGGGAGAGCACCCCGGCATTCCCGCGCCGGGGCACGCGTATTATTGTTATTGACCCTGTTTGCCGGATGGCGGCTCCGCCTTATCCGGCCTACGGATTGCTTTTTTGTAGGGTTAGCCCCGCTTCGCTTCGGCAAAACACTGGGCGATGATGTCCAGCCCCTGGCGGATTTGCGCGTCTTCAATGGTCAGCGGGACAAGGATGCGCAGCACGTTGTAGTAAGGTCCGCAGGAGAGCAGGATCAGACCTTTATCACGCGCACGCGCCACCACTTCCGCAGTCAGTTTGGCGTCTGGCTTCGTATGGTCGCCGTCTTCGAACAGCTCGATGGCGACCATCGCCCCCAGCCCACGCACGTCGCCAATTTCGCGATGCGTTTCGGCGATAGCCAGCAGGCCTTCGCGCAGGGTTTGCCCCAGGTCGTTAGCTTTTTGCAGCAGATTTTCCTGTTCGAAAATGTTCAGCACCGCCAGCGCGGCGGCGCAGGCAATCGGGTTTCCGGCATAGGTGCCGCCCAGACCGCCCGGCGGTATAGCGTCCATGACGTCGGCGCGACCGGTCACTCCCGCCAGCGGGAAGCCGCCAGCGATGGATTTGGCGAAGGTGGTGAGGTCAGGCGCCACGCCCATCTGCTCCATGGCGAACAGCGTACCGGTACGGCCCGCGCCGCTCTGTACTTCATCGGCAATCAGCATGATCCCGTGCTCGTCGCAAATGGCGCGCAGACGCTGCATAAAAGCAGGGGAGGCCGCGTAAAAACCGCCTTCGCCCTGAACCGGCTCAATCACTATGGCGGCAACGTCTTCCGGCGCGGCATCATTTTTGAAGATGCGGTGAATGCTGGCGATAGCATCGTCTTCGCTGATGCCATGCAGCGGGCAAGGATACAGCGCGCGATAGACGTGACCCGGCATCAGCCCCATTCCGGCAGAGTACGGGTTTACTTTTCCGGTCAGCGACAGGGTGTAGTGGGTGCGGCCATGATAAGCGCCGCTGAAGGCGATCGTGCCGGTTCGTTTGGTGGCGGCGCGGGCAATTTTTACCGCATTTTCCACCGCTTCAGAACCGGTGGTCACCAGCAGCGTTTTCTTGGCGAAATCGCCTGGCACCTTCTTGTTCATGATTTCGCACAGCTCCAGGTATGGCTCATAGGCCAGCACCTGGAAGCAGGTATGCGACAGTTTTTTCAGCTGCGCTTCTACCGCAGAGACAACCTGCGGGTGCAGGTGACCGGTGTTCAGCACCGCGATACCGCCAGCAAAATCGAGGAATTCACGGCCTTCAACGTCCCAGACGCGACAGTTTTCCGCACGCTCGGCAAAAATAGGATGGATCTGCCCTACGCCACGGGGAACGGCGTTGCTGCGACGTTGCATTAGTTCTTGGTTGGTGCTCATCAGGTGTTCTCCAGTATTTATTTTATTAAAGGCCGATGCACATATATTTGATTTCTAAGTAGTCTTCGATGCCGTATTTCGATCCTTCACGGCCAAGACCGGAGGCTTTGATCCCACCAAATGGGGCGACTTCGTTGGAGATAATGCCAGTGTTAATCCCGACGATGCCGTACTCCAGCGCTTCGCCAACGCGGAAGACGCGGCTCAAATCACGGGCGTAGAAATAGGCTGCCAGGCCAAACTCGGTGTCATTGGCCTGCGTGATGACGTCGGCTTCGTCTTTAAAGCGAAACAGCGGCGCCAGCGGGCCGAACGTCTCTTCTTTGGCGACCTTCGCGTTGTCCGGCACATCGACCAGAATAGTGGGCTGGAAGAAGTTACCGCCCAGCGCATGAGGCTTACCGCCGGCGATAATGCGCGCGCCTTTATCCAGGGCATCGGCGATGTGTTCCTGCACTTTGGCGACCGCTTTTTCGTCGATCAGCGGTCCGGTGGTGACGTCAGGCTGCAGACCATCGCCGAGGCGCAGCTTGCTCACCGCCTGCTCGAGTTTTTCGGCAAACTGGTCATATACGCCGTCCTGCACGTACAGACGGTTGGCGCAGACGCAGGTTTGCCCAGCGTTACGGAACTTCGACGCCAGCGCGCCTTCCACGGCTTTGTCGAGATCGGCATCGTCAAAGACGATAAACGGCGCATTGCCGCCCAGCTCCAGCGATACCTTTTTGATGTCTTTGGCGCACTGCTGCATCAGCTGACGGCCAATTTCGGTGGAGCCGGTAAAGGAGAGCTTGCGCACCAGCGGGTTGCCGGTCAGTTCGTTGCCGACCTCGCTTGCTGAACCGGTCACCACGCTGAATACGCCTGCCGGGATCCCGGCGCGATTAGCCAGTTCTGCCAGCGCCAGCGCGGAGTAGGGGGTCTGGCTGGCCGGTTTAAGCACCATGGTGCAACCTGCCGCCAGCGCCGGACCGGCTTTGCGGGTGATCATCGCCGCCGGGAAGTTCCACGGCGTAATCGCGGCGGTAACGCCGATCGGCTGCTTGATGACGATCAGGCGTTTATCGGCCTGATGGCCGGGGATCGTGTCGCCATAAATGCGTTTACCCTCTTCGGCAAACCACTCAATGAATGAGGCGGCATAGCTGATTTCGCCTTTGGCTTCCGCCAGCGGTTTCCCTTGTTCCAGAGTCATCAGGCGGGCGAGATCGTCCTGATGCTCAATCATCAGGTTGAACCAGCGGCGCAGAATATTGGCCCGCTCTTTGGCGGTCAGCGCGCGCCAGGCGGGCAGCGCGCGGTTCGCGGCGTTAATGGCCTCTCGGGTTTCATCCGCACCCATTTTCGGTACGCTACCCAATTGCTGACCGTTGGCGGGGTTGGTCACCGCGATGGTCTCGCCGCTGTTGGCGTCACGCCAGTTGCCGTCGATCAGTGCCTGCTGGCGAAATAAGGTTGGATCGTTAAGTTGCATAATTGCTTCCTGTCTTCATCGTTTTAACGGGTGAATGCGGCGTGTAATGTCTCCACGCTACGTGCCGCACGCAGCGTGCGTCCGGGATTACTCTGGTTTTCCAGCAGCGCATGAACTTTGCCGACAATATGCGCGCCGATTGGGAGCGCCGACGTCGCCGCCGGAGAAGGGGCGTTACAGGTATGAATTGAGCGTGGCGTGGTGACAAACAAGAAATCGTCAATCAGCTTGCCGTCTGGCGACACCGCCTGCGCCCGCACGCCCGCGGGCCACGGTTGCAGATCCTTGAGCGTCAGGCTTGGGCAGTACTTTTGCACCAGCCGCAAATAGCCGCTTTTGCACAGCGAATTTTTCATTTCGCCAAGCCCGGAGCGCAGGTTGTTTTGCAGCACGCGGCGGATGCCGGAAGAGCCGAAGATCTCCAGCATATCGCTGAGTGAGAAATCGCGTTTGCGGTAGCCTTCGCGTTTAAACGCCAGCACCGCGTTGGGGCCGACCGTGACGCTGCCGTCAATCATGCGGGTCAGATGCACGCCGAGAAATGGCATCGCCGGATCGGGGATCGGGTAGATCAGATGATTGACTATCTGATTATGTTCTGGCGCCAGGCGGAAATATTCGCCACGGAACGGACAGATGATAAAACCGGGTTCGACGCCGAGCATTTTCACCAGCCGATCGGCCATCAGCCCGGAACAGCTTATCAGCGTCGCACCCTCATATTCCTGGCCCTGACGGGTATGGACGATCACGCCCGCAGCATGCTCTTTCAGCGCGCTGACCTCGGCGTTATAAACAATCTCACCGCCTTTGGCCTGGAAAATCTTCGCCATCGCGGCGGTGACTTCGCGGTAGCTGACGATCCCGCTCGACGGAACAAAAATGCCGCCCAGTCCGGTGATGTTGGGTTCGCGCTCGCGAAGCTCTTGCGCATTCAGCCACTCGCGCTCCAGGCCGTTAGCGGCGGTGCGATCCCATAGCGCGCGCATACGCTCCATTTCCAGAGAGGAGGTGGCAACCAGCATTTTTCCGCAGACGTCGTAGCGGATGCCGTTTTGGTCGCAAAAGGCTTTGGTGGCGCGATTTCCGGCCAGGCAAAACTGCGCCTTCAGGCTGCCGGGCGTGTAGTAAACCCCGGCATGAATCACGCCGCTGTTGTGGCCCGTCTGGTGACAGGCCGGGCCGGACTCTTTTTCCAGCAGCGCGATCCTGGCGTCCGGATAGACATCAATCAGCTGCATGGCGGTCGACATGCCGATAATGCCGCCGCCAATAATCACAAAATCATACATCCGCTTTTTTCCTTCGCCCTTACTGATGGGTCTGGTAGTGGTGGGTCGCGTAAGCGAAATAACCACGCTGGCGCATCAGTTCGCGGCGCAGGTCAGGATGCGAGGTGAAGCGATCGCGACCGTGCAGCCAGAACAGGTTGTTGATCAGCAGGAATTTACCCACGGGAACCGGAACGGAAATAATGCTCTTGCTGGTTTCCAGCGCATCGGACAGGTCGCTCAGCCAGACGCCTTCTTCATAGTCTTTCGGCTGGACGAACTGGTCGATGTAGCGCATTACCGGACGACCCTGCTGGTCAACGTCAAACACCGGGTGGAACACGTCCTTGCTGACGTTTTTGCTTGGCGGGGCGGCAAAGCGCATCGCGCGACGCGCCAGCGGATGGGTAAAGTAGCGATCCAGATGTTCCCAGTCGTCGAGGTGCAGCAGCAGCGAGTTACCGCCGGTCATGTTCTGCTCGTCGATCTTCATCATCAGCACGTAATCGGTGATTTCTTCGAGGTAGGTTCCGTCGTTATGCAGCTCCATAACACGGTGCGGCTGGCGCAGATAGCTGTCTGAGTTATCCACGTTTTTAACCACAAAACGTGCGTAGTATTGACCGCTCATGGCGTCAAAATTGGAGCGTCCGATCAGATGTGCGACCGCCGTCGCCAGCTTGACCATCTCTTCTGCCTGCGCCACGTCATCCACGCCAACGGCATTGATCAACAGCGCGCCTTCGGCACGATCGAGCAGCGTTTTCAGCAGCAGAGGCTGCAACTGATTGCCGCACAAATCGTCGAGGATCTTGCCGACTTTGAAACGCAGAAAGGATTTGTATTCCAGAGCCTGCACCGGCCACTGTGCAACGGCCTGCAGAAATTGTTCCGTGGTTTCGGCGGAAAAAGTCAGCTCCAGCAGACGTGGAGACTGGACTGACGGTTTCAGCGTGAAACCGCTGTAGTGCTGGGCCGGATCTTCAGCGTTCGGTTGTACGGCAGTCAGTGCGTTCATCAAATCGTTCCTCTCAGTAGATTGTCAGGGAGATATGGCGCAGCTCGTTTCGTAGCCATAAATTAAAAATATCTACATTTTTGAAAAACGCGCACAGAATGAGCTTGTTTGTTTTTTATTTGTGATCAAAAACAACAATTATTTAACATTATAAAGGGTGAGGATATCTGCGAGAGGTACAGAGAGGGGGAATAATATTTTTTAAAACAAAGCGTTAGTTATTTTGTCGCTGGCGGTGAACCAGCGACGGCGACAAGTCAGTAACCGACTTTATAAATACGACCCGTTTGAATGCCTTCCACGCTGCGGCGATAGGCGTTGGCAACGGTGGCGGCCGGGACGCTTGCAAAACCCGGGAAGAAACCGTCATAGGCTTCGGCGGATTCACTGAGCACGGTTGGGCTAATCAGATTGATGCGCAGCCCACGGCCCAGTTCACAGGCCGCTGCGCGAACGAACCCTTCCAGACCGGCATTGATCGTTGCCGCATTTGCCCCCTGGGCGATAGGTTCGTGAGCGATAATGCCGCTGATTAGCGTGATCGAGCCGCCATCATTCAGGTAATGCTGCCCGGTTAGGGCCAGCCGGACCTGACCTAACAGCTTATCCTGCAAACCCTGATTAAAGTCCCGATCGGTCATGGTGGATAACGGGCCAAAGAACAGATTGCCGGTGGCGGAAACGACAGCATCTACCCGACCGACTTTTTCAAACAATGCCTCGACACTCTCCTGCGAGGTGATATCGACCTGGTAATCCCCCTGGGTGCGACCCACCCGGATCGTTTCATGTTTACGGCTTAATGTTTCTGTGACTGCGCGACCCACCGTACCGCTGGCACCAACAATAACGATTTTCATAACCACCTCCGCAATAGTGTGAGCCGCTATTCTTTAATGAAAATGAAATCGGATAAACTGGCTAAAAGTTAGATGATTACTAACCAGGAGTTTGCAATATGGATAAGCTGCGCGGCATGGAAACGTTTATCGCGGTGGTAGAGAGCGGGAGCTTTACCAGCGCGGCAACGCGACTGGAGATGTCTGCGGTGATGGTGGGGAAATATATCACCCAGCTTGAAGCGCAACTCGGCACGCGCCTGCTGGAGCGCAACACGCGCCGCCAGAGTCTGACCGATGCCGGTCGGGTCTATTTTGAGGAAGCCCGTCGCGTGCTGGAACAGGTGTCGATAGCCGAACGTTCGGTTGAGCGCCTGCGGCTGGCTCCTGCGGGGACGCTGCGCATTAGCGCGCCTACCTCCTTTGGCGCCTGCGTGATCTCGCCGCTGGCCGCTACGTTTTTACAGGCCTGGCCGGAGGTCCGCATTGAGCTGGATCTGACCAACCGGATGGTCGATCTGGTGAATGAAGGCGTCGATCTGGCGATCCGCATTGGCGATATCCATCAGACTGATGTGGTGGCGAAATATCTGTGTCCGTACCGTATGGCGATTTGCGCGTCACCGGATTATCTTGCCCGGCACGGCACACCACGAACGCCCGCGGATCTGGTGGATCATTTGTGCCTGTCCCACACGGTGTGGACGGCCCGCAACGAATGGATGCTACCGGGTGCGGCGGGCGAAGTCAGGTGGAAGCGCGATGCGATCCTGCGCTGTAACGATGGTCATGGCCTGCGTATGGCGGCAGTGGCGGGGGCGGGGCTGCTGTTACAACCGGAGGTGCTGCTGGCGGAAGAGTTGGCGACCGGCAGGCTGGTGCGGGTGCTGGAGGCGTTTACGCCGCAGCCGCGACCCATTCATCTGCTGTGGCGGCAAGATTTGCGCGCGTTGCCGAAACTGACGCGGTTTGTCGGGCACGTTCTTAGTGCGGTTCAGGAATTAAGATGAAAATGCCGGATGGCGATGCCCATCCGGCATTTTACTAGCCGATATCCACCTGCGGTTTGTTATTACGTTTACGGATCATGCGCAGCACCGGCGGGATCACGATAACCAGTACCGCCATCACCAGTAGCACTTTCGCTACGCCGCTGGCCCACAGAATATCCATGCTGCCGTTACTGATAGACAGCGCGCGGCGCAGATTCTGCTCCAGCATTTCTCCCAGTACGAAGCCTAAAATCAATGGCGACATCGGGAAATGCATCTTACGCAATATGTAGCCCAGTACGCCGAGGGCGACCATCAGCACCAGATCGAAAGTGGTGCTGTGAACGGCGTACACGCCAACCGCCGAAACTGCCGCGATAGCCGGTACTAAAAACCACAGCGGGATGGTCAGCATACGAGTGAACAGGCCGATCAGCGGGATGTTCATCACCAGCAGCATCACGTTGGCGATCAGCAGCGCCGCGATCAGCCCCCAGACGATATCCGGCTGCTCGGTAAACATCGCCGGGCCAGGCGTGATGTTGTACAGCGTCAGCGCGCCCATCATCACCGCCGTGGTGCCGGAACCCGGAACGCCGAGCGTCAGCATTGGGATAAACGAGCCGCAGGCAGAGGCATTATTAGCCGCTTCAGGCGCCGCCACGCCGCGAATATCACCCTTGCCGAAGCTGTCGCTGTTGCCGCTGAGCTTTTTCTCGGTCATGTAGGTGATAGCGCTGGCAATGGTGGCCCCGGCGCCAGGCAGGACGCCGACGAAAAAGCCAATCACCGATGAACGCAGGGTTGCGCCTACGCACTGCGCGCCTTCTTTGGCGTTGAACAACATGCGGCCTGTTTTACGCACCAGCGTCTGGCCGCTGCTGGTATGTTCCAGCATTAACAGTATTTCTGAGACAGAGAACAGCCCAATCACCACCACGATAAACTGCACGCCGTCGGAGAGATGGACGCTGTCAAAGGTAAAGCGATAAACCCCGGTGTTGGCATCTACGCCGACGGTCGCAAGGCCGAGACCGATGAGCGCTGCCAGAAATGATTTCAGCGGATTTTGCGCCATCATGCTGCCGAGGCAGGCAATGGCAAAAACCATCAAGGCAAAGTATTCAGCCGGACCGAAGGCCAGCGACCATTGGGCTAACGCCGGGGCAAACAGAATGATGCCGCCGATAGCGATAAGCGAACCAAAGAATGAACTGACCGCGGAGATTGAGAGCGCGACGCCGCCGCGCCCTTGCTGCGCCATCGGGTAGCCATCCAGCGCGGTCATAATCGCCGCCGCATCGCCGGGCACGTTCAGCAGGATCGAGGAGATACGCCCGCCGTATTCACAACCAATGTAGACCGTCGCCAGCAGGATCAGCGCAGATTCAGCCGGCAGGTGCAAAGCGAAAGCCAGCGGCAGCAGGATCGCCACGCCGTTAATCGGCCCAAGGCCGGGCAGCAGCCCGACGATGGTGCCGACAAAACAGCCAATCAAGGCGATGACCAGGTTTTCCGGCGTCATCGCCACCGCGAAACCCTGAGAAAGATAAATCCAGGTATCCATCGTTTCTCCGTTAACCCAGCCAGGCGCCGAGTGGTAAGGTGACGTCAAGCAGCCGGTCGAAGGCATACCACAACAGAATGCCGAGCACCGCGCCGGAAATACCCGCAGCCGGAATGGTTGCGCCGAACAGCATGCCAATCACCACGGTGAGAATGGCGGTGGCGATGGGAAAACCGAGCCATTCGAAACCCCAGGCGTACATCAACAGAACAATCACCATCGCGAGCAGCTTTTGCAGCACGTGGCGGCGTGGCCAACTGATGGTGTCCGGATGGCGCAACAGCAGCGCCACGGCGCATACCAGCATCAGGCTGATAATGCCAAGCGGAAAGGGACGCGGCCCAACCGGCTCATAGCTGTATTCGCTGGTGATTTGCCAGGCCACGAACAGCCCGGCTATACAGAGCAACAGCCAGATACCTGCAAAAATACGATCGCTCATCATCTTTGCCTCTGCGCTTATTTCGCCAGACCGAAGGCTTTCGCCTGCTCACGATAATCGGTAACCTGTTTTTTCACGTACTCGTCGAGCTGCTTACCGCTCATGTTGAATTCGAACAGGCCGCGGAGATCGCGCTGCTTTTTAAATTCATCGGTCTGCTGGAGTTTGTTAAAGGTATCAACCCACCACTGATATTCGGCATCGCTGACTTTGGGTCCAACGTAGAAGCCGCGAATGATCGGCCACACCAGGTCATAACCCTGCTCTTTGGCGGTTGGCACATTGGCTAACTGGCCCGGCAGACGCTCTTCAGAGAACACCGCGAGCACGCGGATTTTGTCGCCGCTGAGATACGGCACCATCTCACTGAGATCGCCGGAAACCACCTGCACGTGATTGCCCATCAGCGCGGTAACCGGTTCGCCGCCGCCCTCAAAGGCCACATAGCGCATCTTGTGCGGATCGACGTTGGCTTTTTGCGCCAGCAGCGCCGACTTCATCCAGTCCTGGCTACCGATAGACGCGCCTGCGCCAATGACCACGCTGTTAGGATCTTTCTCCATCGCCGTCAGCAGATCTTTCAGCGTTTTCCACGGTGAGTCCTGGCGTACGGCGATCATGCCGTAGTCGGTGCCTACGCTTGCCAGCCAGCGCACATCATCCACGCCATAGCGACCAAATTTGCCCTGCGACAGATTCAGCAGGGAGCCGCCGGAGAAGGCCACTACGGTTCCCGCTTCAGCCGGGCGTTGAGCGACGATCGCGTTATAGGCCACGGCGCCAACGCCGCCGGGCATGTAGGTTACGCGCATCGGTTTTTCGATAGCGCCGGTTTCCATCATGCTCACCTGAATCAGCTTACAGGTGAGATCGAAACCACCGCCGGGTTTCGCCGGGGCGATACATTCGGTGCGCGATGGCGCTTCTTGGGCCAGAACAGAGGTACTCATCAATAAAATGCTTGCAGTAAGGGTACGAAGTAACTGTTTTTTCATTGTTTATCCTCACGCCGGAAAACCGGATTTTCGGGTACGGAAGAAGATTTTTGTGATTATGTGAGCCGATGTGTAGCAGTTCGGTTGCGTGATTGTTAAAACATTAACCTTTCAATTCCCTTTCAATGCGGCAGAAACTTTACAGGATGTGATATGCGTCTCTTATTAGCGGAAGATAACCGTGAGTTAGCTCACTGGCTGGAGAAAGCGCTGGTGCAAAACGGTTTTGCCGTCGACTGCGTTTTTGATGGTCTGGCGGCCGACCATCTTTTACATAGCGAAACGTACGCGCTGGCGGTGCTGGATATCAACATGCCGGGGCTGGACGGTCTTGAAGTCGTTCAGCGACTGCGCAAGCGTGGGCAGACGCTGCCTGTTCTGCTGTTGACGGCGCGCAGCGCGGTGGCCGACAGGGTGAAAGGGTTAAACGTCGGGGCCGATGATTATCTGGCAAAACCGTTTGAAATCGAGGAGCTGGATGCCCGGCTGCGGGCGTTGCTACGTCGCAGCGCGGGGCAGGTGCAAGGCATACAGCAGCTGGGGGAGCTGGCGTTTCACGATGAAGGCTATTTTCTGTTACAAGGACAGCCGTTGGCGCTTACGCCGCGTGAACAGGCCCTGCTGACGGTGCTGATGTACCGTCGCCTGCGTCCGGTTTCGCGCCAGCAGTTGTTTGAACAGGTTTTCAGTCTAAGCGATGAGGTCAGCCCTGAAAGTATCGAGCTGTACATCCATCGTCTGCGTAAAAAACTTCAGGGAAGCGATGTGCGCATCGCCACGCTGCGTGGGCTGGGCTATGTGCTGGAGCGTAGCGATGAGGTGGGTTAAGCCACAGTCGTTGTATTCGCAGTTGCTGATGTTTCTGGGCCTGCCGCTGCTGCTGCTGTGGGGGCTGTCGGCGTTTAACAGCTATGTCAGCGCATTACAGGCGGCGACGCAGGCGTATGACCGGACGCTACTCTCCTCCGCCAGAACCGTCTCCGAGCGGTTAGTGGTCCGTGATAAAAGGCTGGAAGTGAATGTGCCGTGGGTGGTGCTGGACAGTTTTGAACTGAATATGAATGACAGGCTGTATTACAAGGTGGTCGATCCGGCGGGGAAGGTGATCTCAGGTTATGACGATCTTCCTGCGATGCCGCCTTCAACCTCGCGCACGCGGCTGTATCCGGCGCTGGCGTGGTTCTATCACACCGAATATCGCGGTGAGGCAATCCGCGTGGCGCGTCTTCTCCAGCCTGTTAATGAGGGGGGAATTGTCGGCATGGCGGAGATTTATGTCGCCGAAACGCTGCAATCGCGGCGCTATCTGGCACGACAGCTGCTATTTTCCTCGTGGGTTTCGCAAGGGTTGCTGGTGATGCTGACGCTGGTGCTGGTTGGCTGGCTGCTGCGTCGGGTGTTACGTCCGATGCGCCAGTTGTCATCGCTGATGGTGCGTCGTGAGCCTGGGCTGCTGACGCCGTTGCCGGAGCTGTTGCCGTGGTCGGAAACCCGTCTGCTGATTGTGGCATTCAACCGCTACCTGGACCGACTGCGCGGCCTTATCTCTCGTCAGGAGCGCTTCAGCGCCGACGCTTCCCACCAGCTCAAAACGCCATTGGCGGTCCTGAAAACCCAGGCGGCGGTAGCCCTCGCCAGCCCGCAGCCTCGGCAGTGGTATGAGAGTCTACAGGCCATGAGCGTGACGTTGGATAACACGATTCAACTGACGGAAAGGCTGCTTCAGCTATCGGCTGTGAAACGCAAAGAGCAGGAAGAGAAGCACTTCACGCCGGTTAATTTGTATGAGGTGGTGCAAAGCAGCTGTTTTACCCGGCTGGCGCAGGCGCGCAGTAAAGCCATCGATCTCGGCTATGAAGGGGAACAGGACGCGGTGTGGATTGAGGGCGATGAAGTCCTGCTCGGCGAACTGTGCGGGAATCTACTGGATAACGCCCTGAAATATACGCCGCCTCACGGGGTGGTGACTGCCCGGCTGCTGCGCGAAGGAGAGGCCGTAGTGCTGCTGATTGAGGATAGTGGGCCAGGTATAGATGACCAGATGGTTCATCAGGCGATGCTACCGTTTCATCGACTCGATAACGTTGGTAATGTCCCCGGCGCCGGGATCGGTCTGGCGCTGGTTAACGACATTGCTCGTTTACACCGTACACATCCACAGCTCGCACGCAGTGAAACATTAGGTGGGCTAAGCGTGCGGGTGCGTTTTTTAAGCGTTGCAGTCTGATGTATTTTTTATGGTGATGTTTAATTATTAAATATAATTTAAAGTAATTAATTGCGGGATTATTGTGGTGTGCAATATCGCTATTACTTGGTTTTATTTGAATTGCCGTATTTAGCCGCAACGAATGGGGGATTCGGCGCCGCGCAAACAAAACTAATGGGGTATTTATCATACATAAAATGTGTTTGCATAGACCATGAGTTGTTAACTGTCAATGATGATTTTGTTGTGAAAAGACATCTTTTTTGGTTGCACGCCAAAAGTTTTTATTGTATTTATTCATTTTAAAATCATTGAGTTACGTTTGTGTTATGGATTTTAATCACATTAATAAACATTATTTTTTACATTTACTGACAATAGGTCATTGCGTTTTTTAGTCTTGTGATATAATTAGCAACATGAAATGAGAAAAAAATAATTAAATATCAATAGATAATGGGCTGAGATATGCTTAAAAAATCGCTAAAGATTAGCAGTCAAGGATATCCAGTCTTTTTAAAACTGGTTGATTTTATCGTTATTAATGTGACGTTAATTTTTAGTGCCCATCTGCTGGGGTTGCTGCCATTTAACACCATTGCTATTCTGAGTATTCTGTTCTCCGTCTTTTTTTTGTTATTCGCTGAATATATCAAAATTTATCAGCAAAAGATTAAAACGATTGGTTTACGTAATCAAAAACGGTTACTTTTTTGTACGCTGCTGGCTATTTTTTTTAACGAGCTGGTGAGTATGACGGTGGCAGAGCCGGAGTCCCTCGGTTACCTAGACAGGCTGCCGTCGCCTTTTTATTCTGCCATTATTTACTGGTACTTCATTCCATTACCTTTTCTTTATTACATTCGCTTTTTCATTTTTAAATATTCAACGAAAAAGAGTATGCGCGTGGCGATTATTGGTATGACCGACAATGGCCTGGCCGCGGAAAGCGCGTTACTGTATGAGTACGCCAATATCAAATTGGATCTGGCCTTTTATGATGAGCGGGCGTTATCGCGCTGTGGCGACATCGTTGATAAGGTCAAAAGCCCCTTTCGCGGTCCGGTGATTAATCTGGTTGAGGAAGCCCGGCTGGGAAATATAGACGAGATCTATATCGCTTTACCGATGGTAGCGCTGCACCGCATCCGCCATTTTTTGACCATGATGTCAGACACCACCGTAGATACCTATATTGTTCCTGACTTTTATACCTACAGCAACAATATGTCCAAGCTGCGTTCTATCCACAACCTGCAAACTATCGGTATTTTTAGCTCGCCGTTTGAAGGGGCGGGTTCGTTTATTAAGCGGGCGGAAGATTTGGTGCTTGGTAGTATCATTATGCTGATGATTTCGTCGCTGATGTTGGCTATTGCTATTGGTATCAAACTCACGTCTCGCGGGCCGGTTTTTTTCAAACAGGACAGGTATGGCCTGAGTGGACAAAAAATTAAGGTTTGGAAATTTCGCTCTATGCGCGTAATGGAGAATGCCGATACGGTTATTCAGGCCACAAAAAACGATCCACGGGTGACGAAATTCGGCAGTTTTTTACGCCGTACATCGCTGGATGAACTTCCGCAATTTATTAACGTATTGCAGGGAAGTATGTCGATTGTCGGCCCCAGACCCCATGCGGTTACGCATAATGAACAGTACCGCAAACAGGTCGAAAATTACATGATCCGCCATAAGGTAAAGCCTGGCATCACCGGACTTGCGCAGATTAACGGTTTTCGTGGGGAAATCGATGCGCTTTATAAGATGGAAAAACGGGTTCAGTACGATATTGAGTACATTCAAAACTGGTCATTATGGCTGGATATAAAAATTATCATTAAAACCATTTTCAAAGGATTTGTCGGTAAGAATGCATACTAAATTAATAGTTATTACCGGAATCGTGATATCGCAGCCCGCATGGGCTGATTTAACACCGAAATCACACATAGGCTTTGCGGGGATCGACTTCCAGGGCAAGGTTGCTGTGGATTATGGTTATAATGATAACGTGACGTATCAGCCACATAACAGCGATGCTGTCGGTTCCTCGTTTCAGAGCGCAGCGCCTGTGTTGAGTATGATCGGTGAGCGCGGTCAGGATAAGTACTTACTGATGTACTCTGGAGATTACCGTAACTACTCAAGCGATTCTGCTGATAACTACACCGACCATTTTTTCCGTTTTAACGGCGCCTGGCGTTATGGGCTAAAGCATGGGTTAACCCTCAATCTGGAGGATTCGCTTGGGCATGAATCTCGCGGTCGCGGCATTACCGAGGGTTTTTTACCGGACCAGTTTAAGCAATATGGGATTACATCTCCGCTGACGACGAATTTCATCAACAGCGAATTGCGCTACAGCTATGGCGCGCCTGAAGGGCGTGGCAAAGCGGAACTGGCGTTGTTATACAAAAAACTGACTTTCGGTAATACTTCTGATGTACAGGATGTCAGTGAGGATTTTTACAATTACATTCAGGAACAGGAATGGCATGAAAATAGCCTGATAGCGGAAATTTTTGACCAATATACGTCCAGAACACGCTTTCGCTATAGCTTTATTACTAACCAGCGTCGCTATGATAACAACTCAGAAAAAGATACTAATGAGTACTATTTGCTGTACGGCCTGAAATCGCAGTTGACGGGTAAAACCAATGTCGACATGAATATTTCATGGTTGTACAAAACATTTGAAAACAACGCAAATTCACATGATTTTAATGGCCTGAACTGGGACATAAAAGCAGAGTGGAAGCCGCTACAACAGTCGGTTTTCACGGCCCACTCGGCGCAAAGCATCAAAGACCCGTCGGAAGTTGGGGGATATATTTTAGTCACCCAGTATGGCATTTCTTATCAGCATTTCTGGCTGGGCGATCGTTTTTCTACGGTGCTGGATTACTCATACACTGCGGAAGACTATAAAAAACAGAACAAGGATCGGCATGATAAAGATGGAGTATTTAGCGTAACGATGAGCTACGACTATACGCCATCGGTTAACTTTGAGATTAAATATCAATTAGATACATTGAATTCTAATAAGGATACTGACTCGTTTTATATCGGTCCCAACGACAACCAGGAAGTTATTAGAACGTTGGGTTATGATAATTCTATGATTATGCTTAAAGCTAAGGTTCAGATCTAAAATGAAAATAATAGAACTGTGCGCGTTTTTGCTATTCAGTATCCTGGTGGTCGGATGCACAACGTCCAGCCCGAGATTAATGGACGATCCTGCTACAGTTCAGCAGGATTACCGACTTGGGGCGGGGGATACTGTCAATATCGCTGTTCATGGTCAACCCGATATGACAATGCGGTTTATTTTAGATAAGAGTGGGGAGATTAATTTCCCGTATGTGGGCGCTCTTAAATTAAAAGATAAAACTGTCGAACAGGTGACTAACGAATTAACTCAACGGCTGACGGGAGATTATTTTACCACGCCGATGGTGACGGTAAGTATTGCCGAATTCAGGAAATACTATGTTTCCGGTGAAGTGAAAAGTCCGAACGGATTCGCCTGGGAGCCAGGCCTTACCGTGGAGAAATCTATTGCGCAGGCGGGGGGATTTACAGACCGTGCTGACCGAAAAGATATCAACATTCGCCTGTCTGGTAGCAATCAACTGCTTGAGAATGTCGATTTAACGCACTCTGTTCATCCTGGCGATGTCGTGATTATTGGCATGGGGTTCTTCTGAAGATGAAACTATCTATAGTGGAAAACGGCAAAAAACGAGAAAGCACCGTCGAATTCTCCCGCTTTGCCAAAGAGCTGAAAAAGAACGCCTGGAAAATCGCGCTGGCCGGTATCGTTGCCGGAGTCGTGGCATATCCATTAATCAGCATGATGTCCTCAAAGTATGTCTCAACGGCGACGGTGCTGATTAAAGCCCAGGCCGATAACGTTTCTCCGTTTCCGCAGGTTGATGGTTTCGATTCAACGCGCAGTGGTTACTACGAAACGCAATATGCGTTGATGCATTCTCGTATTGTGCTTGAACAAGCCGTGCGCGATATGAAGCTGGATGAAAACCCGGAGTTTACCGGTGAAAAAGCCGATGCCAGGGGGGCGGATAGCAATGAAAGCCGACAGCTGAGGATGGAGCAAGCGCTGAAAACGTTGTCGAAAAACCTGAATGTCATCGGTATTCGTACGACGAACCTGGCGTCTATCACCTATGAATCCCCCTCGCCCCTGCTGGCTGCAGACGTGGCGAACGGCGTCGCGCAGGCCTTCATCAACTATACGGTTGAGCAAAAGCGCCTGAAGGTAGAGAAAGCCCGCGAACTGAATTTTGAAAAAATGGAAGAGATTCAGAAGTCGATAGCGAAGCAAAAAGAGGAGATGGACAGCTATCTGAAAAATGCCGGGTTGCTGACCTTTCGCGGTATCGATGGTTTTGAAACCGAGCAGTTAAGTATTGTGACCAATCGCCTGGCTGATGCGACCCAGCGTCGCGTTGCCGCTGAATCCGTCTATAACGAGGTGAATGGGGGAGGGAAATCCGTAGAGAGCGTTATCTCTCTGCCTTCGGTCTCTAACCACGCCCAGATCCAGGATTTACGTATCGCGTTAATTCAGGCGCAGCGTACGTTGTCTGAATTGCGCAAAGTATACGGGCCGAAAAATCCCGCTATTTTAAAAGCAGAAGCTGATGTCCAGTCGATCCAAAGCCAAACCGGACGGGTACTGGGTGAGCTGAAAGTGGGGTTACGTCAGCAATATCTGGCGGCGCTGGCGGATGAAAAGAACTATCAGCAGCAGGTGGCGCAGCAGAAAGAGATCTTCCAGAAAATGGCCTCAAAACGGGATGCCTGGAACAGCCAAAAGCTGTCGTTAGATAAAATGGAAGACCTGTATAAGTCGCTATATCAGCGGACTCAGGAACTGTCGCTGTCCGGCGTGAATGCCGACGCGGTGTTATATGATCCTGCCGTTCCGCCATTAAAACCGGCGAAGCCGAATAAATCCCTGCTGTTGGTGATGGTGGTTCTGCTGGTGGTGGTGTTCAGCATCATGTATTTCATCGTCAAAGCGGCAATGGATAGCTCAATCGGTACGCTGAGCCGCATGAAAAAACGCCTGAACGTCGTCCCGCTTGGCGAGATCCGTCGGTTTAGCGGAACATCAGGACGCGCGCAGGTGCGGGACATGATCCTGAAGAATCCATTGAACGCCGATATTGTGCACGGTATTCGAACCCGGATTATGCTGGATAATCGCCCCTTACAGACGCTTGCCGTGGCGTCGGCGGAGCACGGCGAAGGGCGCTCTTTGCTGGCGAGTCTGTTAGCAAACTCCTTTAGTTTCGACCAGAAAACGCTGCTTATCGATGCCGATTTCTTTAATACTGGCGGGCTCTCATCGGAGCTGGCATCGGCAACGTCCGCAGGCGTAGCGGAACTACTGCGTGGGGAGGCAGAGCTTGAACAGGTACGGATTACGCTCAGTGATAAGCTTGATTTTATCCCGCATGGAAAGACCACCCTCTCTTCTCTGCTGATGTTGTCGTCCGGGCACCTCGAGCCCTTAATGCGCGAGCTGAAATCGCACTACCAGCGCATCATTATCGATGTTGCGGCCGTGAATCAGAGTCAGGATGTGCAACTGATCAAACGCGCCGTGGATGGGGTTATTTTCATTGTGAAAGCCGGAGCGGGTTCGGCAGGGCACATCGCTAATGCGCTGGATAAGCTTGAGGAAAATAATGGCGTTGTGATTGGCGCCGTGCTGAATGCGGTTGAAGAAAAGGATCTTGAAACGCAAGAGGGTCTGCGTTCACTGAACTTCAGTACCGATCAACTGATGACGACGCCAGGCCGCGTATGAGTTTACTGAAGAGCGCCTCCACGATAGCCGGTTCATCAGTCATCTCGCAGTTGATTGGTGCGCTGTCTATCTGGTTGATTTCACATAAGTACAATATGGCTGAAGTGGGGCTTTATGCGCTCAACTACAGTATTGCCGTGGTGGGCGCTCAGGTATGTACCTTCGCATCGCAGCTTCTGATTCCGAAACAGCAGGACGACGAACTGGTACAGAACGTTGTGTTCTGTCTGATACAAAGCACGCTTATTGCCTTACCCTACGCCGTACTGACCGCATGGTTGTTTCACCAGAACATCCTGTTCCTCTATTTGCTGACGCTGGCTACGGCGTGGGTTCTGATCTCGGAAAATCTGTCGTTGCGCACAGCTAACTTTCGTTTCCTGATCTTCCAACGCATTTCTGTCTCTGTGGTGGTATTGCTTTCGATACTGGTTACGCACCATGTGCAACTGTTCTACTGGTCATGGGCCTGCGCGACGATGGTGCTGACCATCAGCTGTATTCTGCATTCGTTTGATATTCGTGCCGTGACGGCCCGACATTTACGACCCGCCAGTAATTGGCATTTTTTTAAACAGAATATTCATCACATTACTAAAGTCGGCAGCGCTGAGGTGTTGGCGATGGCCAGCAGCAATCTGCCGATTATGCTGATTAACTTCTGGTTTTCGGCGCTGACGGCCGGTTATTTTTCCGTGGTCAGCCGCTTCTGCCTGGCGCCGGTGGTGATCATCGGGAACGCGGTGCGTAATACTATTTTTTCCAAGTGGTCTATCGATTTCAGAAATAACACCTTTAATTATCAGGAGTACACCAGGGTGCGGATGCTGCTGCTGGTTCTGGGGGTTATCTGTACTCTTGGGGTATTTATTTTCTACCCGATCGTGATGCGCCTCGGTTTTAGCGAAGACTGGATTAACTCCATTGAAACGTCACGCTATATGCTGCCCTACCTGTTTCCGGCGCTGGCGATAAGCCCCCTGACGGTCATCGAGCTTATTTTTGGCTCCCACCGCTATTTTCTGCGCATCCAGTTGGAACAGCTGGCGATTGTGCTATTTGCTTTTGTCGTCATTCCCTATTTTTATAAAGATTATGCAACGTCGGTGATTGTGTTTTCTTCACTGACATTTATTCGCTACGCCTTTATTTATTTAAAAATGAACAAGCGGGCTAATCTGCTGAAAGACAGGCCGGTGATACTATGACGCTGAATACCGGATACTATTTACAGGGTTATACCTTCGTTACGCTGATCCTCTGTGGCCTGGTGCAATACTTTACCGGCATGCAGTCTGTACTGTGGCTCCCTTTTTTCCTGACCCTGCTAATGGTGGGATTACTGGTGATGCAGACGCGCGACGGCTCGCTGCAACTGGATGCGCAGGAGACGATTGTGCTGGCGTTGTACTTTTCGTTCCTGATACTGGCCGGAACCTCAACTCTGATTCAGGGCGGCATCACCGTCGCGATTGTGGCCTTTAAAAATGAAATCGCGCTGTCGCTGGTGATGATCTGCCTACTGCTGGGGTTTTGCCGGGAGTCGCAGATTTATCGCGTGACTCGCTATTTATACTGGGTGTTTTATGCGCAGATCCCGGTAATGATTTATCAGGTTTTACTGGTCGTCCCCCAGCGTGTCGCGGTGCGTGGCGAAGATGAGAAATGGGACTCCGTGGTTGGCACGTTTGGCGGCGACCCGATGGGGGGCGGCAACACTGCCGCGATGGGCCTGTTTTGTCTGCTGATTATGTTGTTAAAAGTCTCGGAATATAAGCATGGGCTAACCACATTTAAATCCATGGCGTTGCATATTATCCTTGGGATCGGCTTGTGTATTATTGGTGAAGTGAAGTTCGTTATCCTGCTATCGCCTCTGTTCCTGGCGTGGGTGTGGATCTCGCCGAGCTATGTCAAAGACGTCAGTAAGATCAATCTGAAGACGTTGTTGCTTATCGTGGCGGGGATGCTGCTGCTGATTAGCCTGTCGATAGTGATCCTCGCGTATTATTACTCTTCCGCGTTTGGCGGCGATCCGTCGAAAAGTTCGTTGAGTATTTTCATCGACTCTTTAAGCTATATCTTTGATCCGAACTACATCATGTCTAACGGCGAGCTAGGGCGCTTTACGACTTTCCTGTTCTGGCTGAAAAATAACGATCTGTGGGGACTTTCAGGAACGTTGTTTGGCTATGGGCTTAACGCCACTAACAGCGGAAGTACGGTGTCGCCGGGCTTTCTGAATATTATTTATAACTTAATTCTCGACTCAACTTCCCTGAGTGTGCTGCTGTGGGAAGTGGGCGTGATCGGCACGTTACTCTTCATTAGCTTATTTATTTATATCCTGAAAGTGTGTCAGCCCAGGCCATTATTGACGCTTGAGCAACTGGACCCGCAGGATCTTCAGTTGCTGAGCTTTGCGCCAGCGTTTAACGCTTTTGCGATCGGTTGCTTAATAAGCTTACCGTACAGCCAGATACTGATGATTACGCCGATGTTACAATTTCTGTTCTATTTATCACTGGGATCAAGTTTAGTGATTCGTCGAACCGTCCTTCGCTGCGTAGGGTAATTGTATGGATAATAAACCGTTTATTTCAGTGAGTATTAAAACGCTCAATGAATCTGAGTGTATTGAGAAAACAATTGACAGTATCCGTAAGCAGCTTGTTGATTATCCGCATAAAATTATTGTGGCAGACAGCCTGTCAACGGATAACACCCAACAGCTGGCGATCGATAAAGGGGCGACCGTCGTGTCTTTAACCGATCCAGGCGATCGCTGCTGCGGCGTCGGGCATCAGCTGGGTTACCTTTATAGTGAAGGGGAATATCTGTTGCTGATGGACGGCGACATGGAGCTGGAAGAAGGATTTGTGGATCAGGCTGTCGCATTTTTGCAGGCGCAACCGGAATATGCGGGCGTGGCGGGAACCGTCGAAATGGACGATGCCGTCAACTATGAATTTAAATCGCGTAAGCAGCGTATTAATAAAATCTATCCCGTAGGGGATAGCGACCACTTAGGTGGCGGAGGACTTTATCGCCGCTCCGCCATTGAGAAAATTGGGTATCTCACCAACCGTAATCTGCACGCCTATGAAGAAGCCGAACTGGGCCTGCGCTTACTTGACGCGGGGTATAAATTACGTCGTCTGAATATTCCGTATTTTATTCATACTTCGCATACCATGCCGACCTTTCAGATGCTGAAGCATCGCTGGAAAAGCGGATACTATCAGGCGCCGGGAGAGTTTTTACGCTGTGCATGGGGAAAACCTTATTTCATCAAAGCGTTAAAAATGGTTAAGAATGAGGCGATTTTTGCGCTTTACCTGATCGCTCTGTTCGTTGCAGCAGTGACCTTTAATCTTGAGCTTTTCGATATCGCATTTCTGCCATTGCTTATCTTTGTGGTGCTGAAAACTGTGCAGAATCGGTCGTTATTGAACGGCCTGCAAAGCGTAATGAACTTAGCCGTGCTTTCTGCGGGACTGGTTAAAGGGCTCACTCATCCACAACGCGATCCGTTGACTCCGCCTGACAGTAAGATCATTCATGAATAACTAAGGCAGACGCCATGAAAGTTTTATTAGTAAATAAGTTTTTTTTCATCAAAGGCGGCGCGGAAACGGTTTATTTTCAAGAGCGCGATATGCTTAAACTGGCCGGAGTACAGGTTATTGATTTCTCGATGCAGCATGAGAAAAACTTCCCTTCGGACTATGCGGACTATTTCGTCAGTAACGTTGATTACCACAAAGAAAGCAATTTGTTGGGCGGGCTCAAAACGGCGGTGAGCTTTATTCATAATTCGCAGGCCTGTAAAAAGATGCTGGCGTTATTACAAAAAGAGCGCCCGGATATTGTCCATTTTCATAACATCTACCATCAGTTAACGCCGGCGCTGATAAAAGTTGCGCGCAATTTTGGCTGCAAAACGGTACTGACTGCGCATGACTATAAGATTGTCTGCCCTACGTATTCCATGCTGCGCGACGGCAAAGTGTGTGATTCCTGTATCACCGGCACGGTTTTCAATGCCTTCAGGTATCGTTGCCAGGAAGGTTCCGCCTCCAAAAGCCTGCTGCTCTCTCTGGAGGCAACCTGGCAATACATTGCGCAAAATTACCAGGCGCTGGATGCGATCGTTTCGCCGAGCGTTTTTTTACGCGGGGTGCTGCTGCGTACGCTGCCGAAATCGCGCATTGATGTGATCGTTAATGGGGTCGATGACAGCCGTCCTCTGGATGATGCAGACGATGAAGGCTATATGCTGTTCTTTGGTCGCCTGAGCCGTGAAAAAGGTGTGGCAACGCTGCTGGCGGCACATAAGAAAATGCAGAACAAAGCGCCGTTGAAAATTGTGGGCCACGGCCCGCTACATGACGAGTTAGTCGCCCAATACCCGGATGTCGAGTTTTTAGGTTATGTGCAGCAAGGGGAGGCTCTCGATAAGCTTATTAAGCATGCGCGGGCGGTGATCCTTCCTTCTGAATGTTATGAAAACTGTTCCATGGCGATATTAGAGGCGATGTCTTTAGGCAAGCCGGTGATTGGATCGCGCATTGGCGGGATCCCGGAACAAATTCGTGACGGTATCGAAGGGATTTTATTCGAGCCGGGCAACGTGCAAGCGTTAGCGAATGCGATGGATACGCTGGCAGGCTCCGCGGAGAAAGCGCGGGTTATGGGGTTACATGGTCGGGCGCGGTTAAGTGAAAAATATGCGCTAAGCAAACATATGGACACCTTACTGGCGCTATATAAAGAACTGCTGAGCAGGCCATAGTATGAGTAAAAAAATAACGGTTTTTGGGACGCGCGGTATTCCGGATGTGTTGGGCGGCGTGGAGACTCACTGCCAGAATCTGTATCCCGCAATCAGGCAGCAGATTGATGTTGATATTTGTGTTATCGCCCGTTCACCGTATGTGAATTACAAACGGTCATCGTATAAAAAAGTCGAAACCTATGCGCTGTGGGCACCGAAAAAACGCTCGCTGGAGGCGATTGTTCATTCCGTTTTAGCTGCGTTGAGGACAGGTATCGATCATTCGGATATTGTGCATGTGCATGCTATCGGACCAGGCCTCGTGATCCCATTATTACGCGTCTTGGGTAAGAAGGTCGTTTTTACCCACCATGGGCCTGACTACGATCGCCAGAAATGGGGATTCGTTGCCAAAAAAATATTGCTGCTGGGTGAACGCTGGGCAGTGAGATACGCCAACGAGGTGATTGTGATTTCTGAGGTGATTAATCAGCTGATCCAGAAAAAACACGGTCGCTATGATGCGCATTTAATTCACAACGGCGTAAATGAGCCGCGGTTGTTATCAGAACTGACTATCGAAAATACGCTCTCCCGCTTTAGGTTACAGCCGAAAAATTATCTTGTGGTGGTTGGCCGATTTGTAGAAGAAAAAGGGATGCATGACGCCATCGCCGCTTATCAACAAAGCGGTTTGACTATGCCGCTGGTGTTAATTGGCGATGCGGATCATCCGACCGAATACAGCATTCGCCTCAAAAAGCAGGCCGCCGACACGTCGGGCGTCGTGATGACCGGTTTTTTACGCGGCGATGAACTGCAGGCGGTGTTTTCGCAGGCGAAACTGTTTGTGATGCCTTCATATCACGAAGGACTGCCCATTGCGCTGCTGGAAGCAATGTCATTCTCTCTTCCGGCCGTGGTCAGTGATATTCCGGCTAACCTTGAAGTTCAGCTACCTGCCGCAGCCTATTTTAAGGTTGGGGATGTGGCCAGTCTGGCAGAGAAATTAACCCAGTCGGTGGCCGCCAATCGCGTGGACTATCGTGTATATTTGCAAAACTATAATTGGCATGAAATCGCCAAAAAGACAGTCAACGTCTATCACTCAATTGATAAAGATATAGGTTAATTTTGACCAGTCCTCAAAATCGTCCCCCCGTCATTGAACGGTTCTATGCGCATCTTGATGAGCAGATAGCGAAGGGGTTGACCCCGGAACAAAAAGAAGGGGTAGAAAACGCGATCCTGGCCTCGACATTGGCTTCACGGCATCAGATTGATATCCGCCGGAGTTTTCCTTTTTTCAGTAAGCGTTTTTATCTGGTTTTTTTATTTGGCAGAGATTTGCGCCGACAGCATCGCCAGGAATCGACCTTGTCGCGGATCTTGCTCACTTTTTTGCTGCTGATCGCCGTGCTGTTCGTCACCTGCTGCGTATTGCTGACGCTGTATATGATCAAATCAGCGTTAGGTATTGATGTGTTCCAGAATTTTCACGTTGGTATTTGGGACTGGTGGTTAAGCCTGAAAAACCGCTAGCGTTATTAAACCTGTGGAGGGCGTCACTGCGATGAGGTGTAAATGGGTTTCTGCGCTGTTGTGTATGTTCTTCCCGCTGACGGTCATGGCCGCATTAACCACCGTAACCCCTAAAGCCTTGACGGGGCCGTTGACCAATCCAGGGATTGGCGTTGCCAGCTTTCATCAGGGATACGGTGAAACGCTGGGGCTGGCGGATTATCCCAATACCGGGTTTGAATACGAGCGATTTTACTGGCGGGATCTGGAACCTGTTGAAGGTCAGTACAATTTTGCGCTGGTGGATGATGCTTTTAAATACGCGGCGGCGCATCGTCCCGCGATGAACGTCGGGCTACGATTTATGGCGCTTGCCGACCCGGCGGATGGCACTAAAATTCCCGATTGGCTGATTAAAAAAGGCGTGAAAGGAACCTGGACGCCAGATAATAAGACGTTTGTACCGGATTTAGGTGACCCTCTGTTCATCGAATACAGCCAGCGGCTGCTCACCGCATTCGGAAAACGCTACGACGGTAATGAGAATCTCGCGTTTGTGGATATCGGCATGGTGGGCTCCTGGGGCGAGTGGCATAACAGCAATTTTCCTAATCTGCAGCCATTGCTGGAGCGCTACACCACGGTGCAGTTGGACCGCTACGTGGCGATGCACTTTTCTGCCTTCCCCATAACCCCAAAAATTATGCTGATAAGCGGTGGGCAAAGCCTGGCCAATGCGGTGGCGCGAGGCGCGGGATGGCGTGCCGATTGCTGGGGAGACCTGCGCGTATTTTCAAACGCCTGGAATCATATGCAGGATGATTACCCGCAGCGATTGCTGGCAGCGCAGCAGAGTTATTCAGGGTTTAACGACGCCTGGAAGCGTGCGCCAGTGAGTCTGGAAATCTGTTCGTATATGCAGGACTGGCAGAATTCCTTTCATTATACGCGCGCCGAAGTGCAGGGGATTTTTGACTGGGCTATCAAGCAGCATGCCAGTACCATCAACCTTAAATCGCGAGCGATCCCCAGCGATTATCGACCGATTGTCGACGATGCGCTGACCAAACTGGGATATCGGTTCCGCCTGGCATCCCTGAGCCATGAGGCCGTGTGGCGCGGTGGACAAACGCTGACGTTGAACAGTACCTGGTATAACGATGGCGTGGCGCCGATTTACCTGCCCTATACGCTGGCATTTCGCGTGGTAGACAGCGCCAATAAGGTGGTGGCGCAGGGTAATGCAGCGGATGATATTCGACGCTGGCTTCCCGGAATTTATCAGGTCAGCTATGCGTTACCCATGCCGGACAAGCTGGCGAAAGGGCAATACGCGATAGAAGTCGCGATGCTGGATAAATCCGGCACGCCAGGAATTAACTTCGCCAACGAAGGAAAACAGAGCAGCGGTTGGTATCGGATATCAACGATAACGGCAGACTAGCCTGATACAGCAACGCGCCTGACGCCTGGGCGCGTTGCTGAGAACATCACAGGTTATAACCGTTCGGGTTATTTTTTTGCCAGTTCCACGTGTCGCGCATCATGTCATCAAGATTGAAGCTTGCCTGCCAGCCCAGCTCTTTTCGTGCCAGAGAAGGGTCTGACCAACACTCGGCAATGTCTCCGGGTCGTCTGGCGACAAACCGATAGTTAATTTTTGTCTGCGCCGCTTTTTCAAACGCTTCAATCAGGTCAAGCACGGAATAACCGACTCCGGTACCGAGATTAATCACCTTGTAAGCCGCGCCTTTGTTCTGGCAATCCAACGCGGCTAAGTGGCCGGTCGCCAGATCCATGACGTGTATGTAATCACGAACGCCGGTCCCGTCGGTGGTGGGGTAGTCATTACCGTAAACCGACACGGTTTCAAGTTTACCAATCGCGACCTGGGAGATATACGGGACCAGATTATTAGGAATACCGTTAGGATCTTCGCCAATACGTCCTGATGGATGGGCGCCGGCCGGATTAAAATAGCGTAGGCAGGTGATGCGAAAATCGGGCTGCGCGCGTGAAAAATCGGCCAGAATCTGTTCGACCATTAATTTAGACGTGCCGTACGGATTGGTGGTACCGCCGGTGCGCGATTGTTCGCTTAGCGGCACGCTTTCCGGATTACCGTATACCGTGGCCGATGAGCTAAAAATGAAACGATTAACGCCTGCGGCCAGCATCTCATCCAGTAACACCAGCGTTCCGGTGACGTTGTTTTCATAGTAGGCGAGGGGTTCTTTTATCGACTCAGAAACCGATTTGAGTCCCGCAAAATGAATGACATCGGTGATGTTATGGCGGGTGAAAATGTTTTTTAAGGTCTGCCGATCCAGAATATCGGCGATATAGACAATCGGTTCCCTTCCGGCGAGTTCCGCGACTCTGTCCAGCGAGACCCGACAAGAGTTCGACAGATTATCAATGACAACGACATCATCGCCTCTTTCGAGTAGTGTTAGAACAGTATGTGAACCAATATAACCTGCGCCACCAGTGACAAGAATTGCCATACAGACTCCAGATAAATGCTAGAAACCCGAACGATTTTCTACCAACGTCAACCGAAAATCCAGTGAATCAGTTATATCGCCGGGAAAGATATACATTTCTGTATTTTATCATACATTTATATGATATTTTTTTTAATATCGCCAACAAACTAAACTTATTTATTTTGGTGTCATAAACAATATAGTTATTTGAGAAGTTCAGGGTATGGACACCGTCACTGTGGTTGATCGATGAGGTGATTTTTTCGATCAAACTTTCATCAAAAACGGTATCGTTTAATGTGACTAATTTCTTGATGTAGATGGATTTCCCGTAGGTTTCAGGCGTGCATTCCTGGGTAAGAAAGTACATTTTGTCATCGACAAGATAAGGCGCGCCCGCTCCACGATGGTGATGGTTGCTCACGTTCAGTGCGGGGGTAATCCGTTGCCACTGCCCATAAATATGGTCAGCAGCGTGAATGACTATTTCATTATCCATGGTGGTGGATAAAAGATAGCAGACATTATTTATTGAGAGGAAGATATTATCGGTGACTTCGGTATCTGATAGTAATACTTTTATTTGCTGCCAGCGTGTCGGGAATTCTACTGACTGAAACAGTATCACTTCTTTCCTTTCTGATGACTCAGGGATCATAAAAAGCTGATCGTTGATATCAATCAGAAAAGGAAATGACAAATGACATTTTAAGTCGTCAAAGCCCTCAAGTTTAACGTCATCAATTTCAGCCAGTTCACGATCCAGGATGCGGCATCTTAGCGTGCCTTTTGAGTTCAGAAAGCTAAAAGCTTCATAAAAAACATACAGTTTATCGTCCTTTTCAATAATAAAAGGGTCGGCCTGAAACGTATATTTCTTTTTTAACTGCTGGGCATCTGATGTACTCAGAATTTCCAGAGTATTGTCGGGAAATAAGTGTGAGCCATGATCCTTAATAATCATGATATCCCACGATTCATGATAGAATAACATTTTTATTATTCTTTTTATTTTCGTTTGCATTCGCGCCTGCTCCTTTATATCACCTGCATCTTAACAACATGCTCATCTAACAGCTGGTTTGCTGCTGAACATGGTATCTGCCGCAATGTTGAATAAATGCGCGAAGACCGATGCAGAAATATCAACGGCTATTGTTAAAACTAAGGGTAGATGCGTTTTTTGTCTATAGCACAAAAGTAGGAAAAATGGCCCAGAGCATCCTTGCTCCAGTAGAGGATTTACTCGAAATGCACGTGCGGATTGTCAGCAAGGGAAACATAGGTTTTGCTGTTTTTATCCAGGGTACGGATTTCACCGCTTTCGATGTCATACACCCAGCCGTGCAGGCGCAGCGCGTTATTACGCAGCCCAACGGCGACTGAAGGATGCGTTTTAATGTTGTTCAACTGAGCGATAACGTTCTCTTCCACCATGGCGTTAACTTTATCGATTGGGTTATCCCAGGTTTTTTTCTCGACCACGGCCTTAGCGGCATCGGCATAATGCAGCCAGTGAGCTACTGCGGGCATCGGATCCAGGGGCTGGCTGTCTGCAATGGCTTTCATCGCGCCACAGTTGGAATGACCACAGATGACGATATCCGTCACGCCAAGCGCGACAACCGCGTATTCGATGGTGGCGGACACACCACCGGGTTCAGGACCGAAAGACGGTACGATATTACCCGCGTTACGGATAACGAAAAGCTGCCCCGGTTCTTGCTGAGTAACCAGTTCTGGCACCAGACGGCTATCGGAACAGGAGATGAATAGCGCTTTTGGATTCTGGCTGGATGCCAGGCTGCGGAAGAGTTCCTTACGTTGAGGGAATATCTCTTTCTGGAAGTTGAGGAAGCCCTCAATGATATGTTGCATAGCAGTGTCTCTTTTTTCTGTTTGAACAGGTTATGATGAAGATCACACTTTCCAGTTTAACACCAGCCGACAGAAGGGAAAGAATTTATAGCAGTTCTGCAACATTTTTGGCTAATTTTTCTCCACCGTAGTGAGGGGGGAATGTGATACGCGTTCTGCCGTTCTGAGTTAACAGATGGCGGGGGAAAACTTCAAATACGCGCATTTACAGGCTTACGCTTGGCAGAATGACGCCGCTTTTTTTGTCAAAAAATCGGAGTTATAGCGATAGCCAGTCATCATGGAATACCTTACATTTTGACATGTATCCACATCTTAAGGAATCATCATGTCCAGACTCCGTACTTTAGCAACGGCTTTAGTCGCCGTTGCCGCGATGACGATGTGTGCCACCCCTGTATTAGCTAACCCCGGTAACGGCAACGGTAACGGGAATGGTAACAGCGGTAACCATGGTAATAACGGGAATAAGGGGAATAGTGGTAATAGCCAGAAAGGAAACTCCGGCCAAAAAAATAATTCACCTACAGAACAGCGTAAAAATTATGGTAAGCCGGATCATGTGGATAGCGACATAAGCTATAACGTGGCCAGACAGTACGCTGTCAGATACGGTTTGACGGGGTATAAATCACTGCCGCCAGGCATTGCCAAAAACCTGGCGCGAGGAAAACCGCTTCCTCCAGGGATCGCCAAAAAGAGCGTTCCTGCATCCATGCTGAATCAACTGCCGTATTACCCTGGCTATGAATGGCAGGTTGTTGGCGACAATCTGGTGCTGATTGCGCTGAGCACGGCGATTGTCACAGCTGTTATTAATGGTGTGTTTGATTAAGCGGCTACGAGATTATTCGCCCCATCCCTGGAGCTTACCTCTTCGGGGCCAGAGCCAGCATTCATGCTGGCTCTCCCGGCCTGACGGAAATACCCCGGCAATTTTCAGCCGAACATTCGCGTTTAATTACCCGCCAATGTACGCCTGCCACGCAAATTGTATTAACCACTTTATTAAGAATGAACCACAATAAATGAAAGACCCGTCCTACATGCGTAGGCATATTCTCCCAAAAATGTGTTAATGATTTGATCTGCAGAAAGGTTCAAGGTTTAGATATTGTAAATCTAAATGTTATTTTTATGATTTATTCATCTTGATTATGAAAAAACCATAAAATATACACGTTACTATGTTAGAATTTGCGCCTTAAGTCTGACGTTTATAAATCAATTATATTGAAGACGCACCTGCACTATAGCCATCGCCTCTCTTTATTTATCGGGATTCTTATACGCAATGAACGCGATAATCGTTGATGATCACCCCCTGGCCCGCATTGCCATCCGCAACTTACTCGATACTAATGGTATCAGCGTGACCACCGAGCTCGACAGTGGGGAACAAGTAGTACAGGCCGTTGAAAAAAACAAACCCGAACTGCTCATTATTGATGTGGATATTCCCGGTATCAGTGGTATCGAGGTGCTGGAGCAATTACGCAAGCGGCACTATGCGGGAATAATCATTATCATTTCAGCCAAAAATGAATATTTTTATGGTAAACGCAGCGCTGAATACGGGGCCAACGGATTTGTGAGTAAGAAAGAGGGCATGAATAATATTCTTGCCGCCATCGAAGCTGCAAAAAACGGTTATAGCTACTTTCCCTTCTCCCTTGAGCATTTTACTGGCTCATCCGTCAGCGAACAGGATAAGCTTGATACGTTATCGACACAGGAAATGCGCGTATTGCGTTATATCCTTAACGGTATGGATTACAGCACTATTGCCAGTAAAATGAATATCAGTAATAAAACGGTAAGCACCTATAAAAGTCGGTTGATGGAAAAATTAGATTGTTCATCATTAATGGAAATCTATGATTACGCGCAAAGGAATAAAATAGGATAGAGTAATGCTGGAACGCTTATTTATTTTTTTGATGGTCATATTTACCATCGGAGTCTCTACGGGTGTAAGTTCAGCCCGACAAGTTGAGCTAAAAAGTAACTATAATACCACTGTACAAAGTATCAGCTTCAACAGGGAAGAAACAAACTGGTTAGCGCATAAAAAAACATTAGTGGTTGGCACCTGGTTACCGGAAGTATCCCCGATTGTCTATCAAAACAGCGGGGAATATTATCGGGGCGTCAACGCGGACTATCTTGCGCTAATGCAAAAGAGTCTTAATATAAAAATAGTTATTAAACAATATGATAATGAGCAACAGGTGTTTGCTGCACTCGCCAGTAATGATGTTGATACGTTGATAACCCAGCTATCCAGGCGACAGGATGTCGGCGGGCATTTATTGCGTACCTCGGCGTTACTCACAACGTGGCCGACGCTTGTAACGTCATTAAAAAATACGATGCTACCGCTGATGACGAACCATAAAGTCAGCGTCGCCTGTGTGCGGGATTGCCCTTTTCTTAACGTTATTCAGGACGCTTTTCCTGACGCTAAAGTCTCATTTTACGACGATGAGTATCAGGCAATGGCGTCGGTAGTAAATGAGGATAACCAATACTATATCGGTAACAATATTACCAGTAGTCATTGTATCTCACGGTATTTTTCGCAGTCCCTGGTTATTACGCACTATTTTGATAAGCAAGAGCAATATAATTATTTTGTGGTTAATGAGGACCGCCCGCTATTAAGAAATATTCTTGATGGCTTTATTACATCAATAAGTAATGAAATCCATATGCAGGTGATGCAGAACTGGCTAAATCGCGGCAATCTTGCTTATCTGAATGCGCCGATTCCTTTTAGCCATCAGGAAAAAGAATGGCTGAAGAACAAGCACACCATCCGCATTTTGATCAACCCAGATTATCCGCCTTATACGCTGGTTGATAGCAGCGGCGAGTTGCGCGGTATTCTTGGTGATTTGCTTAATATTATTCATCTGCAGACGGGCCTTGATTTTGAACCTGTTTTAGCAACGTCCAAAAGTGAACAGACCACGCTCATCAACAGTGAACAGTGGGATATGTATCCTACGATCACCCCGACTCACCAGGACCCGGGAGAGGCGACATTTAGCGATCCGCTGATGAATGTAGCGTTCGTCATTATCACATCGCGCCAGGAAACGGCCGACTCGCTGCTGGAAAAACCGATACGCATTGCGCTGCCAGCCGGGCATGTTCTGGAAAAGGACCTCAAACAACGTTATCCACAGGCGACCTGGGTTAATGCAGATACTGGCAGCACGGCAATGGCGATGGTCAAGGAGGGCAGCGTTGATGCGGCGATCGCGACCGAATTGTCGGCAAGGTTCATTACCGATCATTACTACCAGAATAATATGCACTTCTTCCGGCTTCCTGATATGCCAGGCGCATCGGTGAGTTTTGCTATTTCTTCCCATGAGCCAATGCTGAAGTCTGTCATTGATAAGGCTCTGCAAGCTATCCCTCCGCGTGAAATTTTACAGATGACGGAGAAGTGGTCGAAAATTTCCAATACCCAGGTCGATATCTGGAGCCGATACAGTAAACAGTTCTATCAGCTGGTGGTATTTGCGCTGGTGCTTATTGCAATTAGCCTGATCTGGGGAATATCGCTCTCCCGTGAAGTCCGCAAGAGAAAGCAATCGCAGCGGCTACTGGAAGAGCAGCTGCATCTCAAAGAGGTATTATCTCAAGAGCTGGAGACCGAAAAGAATAAAGCGATTGAGGCCACAAAAGCCAAAAGCCGTTTTCTTGCCAGTATGAGCCATGAATTACGCACCCCGGTAAGCTCGATTGTTGGTTTTCTGGAATTACTCTCCAGCTCAGAACTCAGCCCGGCACAGCGAAAAGAGGCCATTGCCTTAACCGGGGCGACGGCCCAATCATTGCTGGGACTGATTGGCAAGATTCTGGACGTTGATAAGATTGAGTCCGGTAAATATCAGGTTGTTCCCCAGTGGACCGATCTCGCGCAGCTTATCGAATTGCAGTGCCACTCTTTCGATGCCTTAGCCAGGCAAAAAGGTATTACGCTTGCCTGCATCAGCCAGTTGCCAATCAACGAGCGGGTATTTGTCGATCAGCAGGCTTTACGGCAAATTCTCACCAATCTGGTGGGCAATGCGCTGAAGTTTACGACGCAGGGCAGTATTCATGTTACGGCCCGTCTGACTCCGGAAACAGATAATCACGGTACCTTGACAATCACCATCAGCGACACCGGTTGTGGCATTAGCGAAGAAGAGCAGGCGGGGCTGTTTCATCGCTATGCTCAGGGGCGCTGCGGGCGTCAACAAACGGGGTCGGGCCTGGGGTTATTTATTTGCAAAGAATTGGTCACGCTGATGGGCGGTACGCTGGAACTGAAGAGTGTCCTGTCAAAGGGAACCACGTTCACGATTACGCTACCGGTTGAAACGGCCCGACAGTCGATTGTACCGGACGGGGATACCGCTGGCGCTTTATTGCCGTTACCGTGCCTGTCCATTTTGATCGCAGATGACAACCCCACTAATCGCCTGCTGCTGAAACGCCAGTTGAATACCATTGGCTACAGCGTGGATGAGGCCTGTGATGGTGAAGAAGCTGAAGCCAAACTGGCCAAAAAGTCATACGATCTGCTGATAACCGATGTGAATATGCCAAAGAAAGACGGGTTCGATCTCGCCGCGTCACTACGTCGTCAACAGCCTCACTTACAAATATGGGGATTGACGGCCAGTGCGCTCCCGCAGTCACGCGATCGGTGTTTGCAAAACGGTATGAATTTATGTCTGTTTAAGCCGGTGTCAATTCAGACGCTGACGCATGAATTGAGTAAGATCGACACGGGTTATGCGTCCCCTTGTGCCATCCGGCATTTAAAATTCAATGTGCTGACGGAAAATACCGGCGGCGATCGCGCATTAATGAACGAGATCCTCGAAACCTTCCGCGAAGCAACGTGTAGTGATTTGCAAGCGGCTGAAAAAGCCGTTGAGCAAGATGAACCGCAGCTGTTTTTACGGGCGCTGCACCGACTGCATGGTTCGGCGCAAATTCTGGGTATCACCGCGCTTCAGACGCTGTGCGAACCTTTTGAGTCAATGCGGCATGACGATCTTCCGCTGGCTGTACGACAGCAGGCATTACAGAAGATTGTTGCTGTTATGCGGGAAATTGAAATGGAGATTGACAGTCTGATTAGCCATTAACCCTCCCGATCGGGTGGCCGTGGCTACCCGATCGGAAGAGAAAGTCTTCATTCATCACTCAGTCGCGCAGAGTATTACTGGCCTGCGCCCAGCATCTCGCTGTCAATTACGATGCCTTCCTCTGCGCCTTTCAGCACAAGGTTAGCCTCATAATATTTACCAGAGGACAGCAGTTTTTGGGCGCTGGCAACGGCTTTACGGGTCTGGTTCAGAGGCATCAGGTATTGGGTCTGAAGCACGCTAATACCGGCCAGTTGCAAGGTATCCACTGCGCCTTTCCAGTCGCCTTTGGCCATTTTGCCATTCGCGGTTTTGATGGCGGATTCTTTTTCCGGAGTCGCAATATAGTCTTCTGACAATGCGACCGTGGCGTTAATAATCACGTACCGATCGTCAATCATCTTCGCCTTAGGCGCGGCTTTTACAAATTTCGCCCAATCGCTGCTGTCGCCAGCCAGCAGGGAAGCGGCGTCATCGGTTAATTTTTTAGCGCTGTCAGGCTGGCCATGAAACAGAGCCAGACGGGCAAGTTGAATATCACGCATTGCATTTGCGCCCTGGACCGCGACCTGCATAATATCGGCAGCTTCTTTTTGTACATTAGCGGTGGCTGTTTGTGCCGGAGTGGTGGTAGTGGCAGATGCCATTACCGGAGCTGAGCCCATAATGGCTGCAAGTAGACCTGCAAGAATAATCTTTTTCATTACTTTCTCCTGAATGAATTTGGTATTGTTCACCAAACGCAATAATCATATTAAATAAGTTTAAGGAGAGGAATCAGAGCCAGGATAGAATAATGAGCGCTTTATCTTACAGGTGTAGGACGTCTGACATTTGTAGGATTCGGCGGATAATGACATTCCTTTTTTCTTATATACGCATCCTTAGTTGAAGTCTTATCATTTCATTGTAAGTGATATGTATTGTGTGAGTATTAACTCTTTTATCAGCAAGTTACATTGCGTTTCTATGTAACGGAGGATGTATGTTCATTTTTAATCAGCGCGCCATGAGAGCGTTTAATGAAAAAACACTTTCGCATTATAAAAGACATGCGACAATTATGGCGGTGCTGTTGTTGATTTGTGGTATTTGCTGCTTAATCTATCCTATCGCGGCTGGCGTTTATTTAAGTTATGCGACAGGCTTTATGTTCCTGGTGTGTGGATTTTATTCTATTTATAGCCTGTTCAGCGCCGGGAAAAAACAGTTGAAAGCCAAATTTACCTATGCATTTTTTGCTATCTCATGGTTACTGCTGGGGTACTGTTTCCTCGTGAATCCGGTGATCGGCATGAATTCGTTGGCAATGGTTTTTTGCTGCTTGTTTATTCTTGGCGGTATTTTTCGTGTTGCGTCCGGCGTCAAAATGTTCCGCGCTCCGGGCTATATCTGGAACATTTTCATCGGCATTTTAGATCTGCTTATTGCTGGCGTATGGCTGAATATGGATCCCGACAGATCATATGTGTTTACCTCCATTTTTATTGGGGTCGAGATGATCTTCAGTTCTTTGGCTTTTATCAGCCTGCGCCGAAATGCGAAGTTGATCGCAACCGACAAACTTGCCAATAACAATTAAATTATTTCTGGAGTACGTTGTGAATATTAAAATGATTGTCTCTGCGGTCATGCTTATGACCTTCGTTATGGCACCGATGAGCCGCGCTTTTGCGACACAGGCAACCGAAGCCGCGCCACAGGATATGACCTGTAAAGAATTCGTTGATATGAGCCATCAATATAAGACAGCAATTGCCTTTGTGATTGTTAATAAAAATTCGGACTTTAAAGGCGATGATTATGTTCCACTGCAGGAGGTGGAAACTGTCGCGGTACCAAAAATGATTAACCTGTGTCATCAACGCCCGGATACGAAATTAGGCGAACTGGCCGTAAATCTGCAGGGGGCCGGTCTGCACGACTGATTAACCGTTTTGATAGCCTGGCTTTAGTTAGAATTGATAATCTCTGTCCCTACACCCGCATTTCCCCGCACAATAAAATAACCCGCTTAATGTTTACCCTGCTATCCACGAACACCTCGCTGGATAGCAGGGTTCGCTAACACCGTAGATCTGATAAGCGCAGCGCCATCCCTGGGAGCTTATTGCCTTATCCCAGGGATAATCATGTGCGAGAGCGGGGAATCAGCGTCGGGTTTTAAATCGCGCCAGCATGTTTTCAACAAGAACAAAGAATAGCGGTACAAAATAGATCGCCAGCACCGTCGCGGCCAGCATCCCACCGATAACGCCTGTACCGACGGCGTTTTGCGCGCCGGAGCCTGCGCCGTGACTGATTGCCAGTGGAATAACCCCGAGGATGAAGGCGAGTGACGTCATTAAAATAGGGCGTAAGCGCATTTGCGCGGCTTCCACTGCAGCTTCAAGCGGCTTTTTGCCTTCCTTTTGCATAATCTCGACGGCAAACTCGACGATCAGAATGGCGTTTTTAGCCGACAGCCCCATGGTGGTAAGCAGACCGACCTGGAAATAAACGTCATTGCTCAAACCGCGCAGATCGGTCGCCAGCAAAGCGCCGACGACCCCGATTGGCACCACGAGCATCACGGAAAACGGTATCGACCAGCTTTCATACAGCGCGGCCAGCGCCAGAAATACGACGATCAGCGAAATGCCATACAGCATGGGCGCCTGGTTGGTGGACTGCGCCTCCTGATAAGACAGTCCTGTCCAGGCATAACCGACGCCCGCGGGCAGTTTATTAATCAGCGAGGCCATAAATTTCATCGCATCACCGCTGCTTTTTCCGGCGACCGGCTGCCCCAGAATTTCCATCGCAGGCTGGCCGTTGTAGCGCTCAAGTCGGGGAGAGCCGTAGGTCCATTCGGTTGATGAGTAGGCGGAAAGCGGGGTCATCGCGCCGGAGGCGTTACGCACGTACCAGTGATTGATATTGTCCGGTAACATACGAAACGGCGTATCGGCCTGAACATACACTTTTTTTACGCGCCCCTGGTTCAGGAAATCATTGACGTAGCGGCTACCAAACGCCGTCGAGATGGTCTGATTGATATCCGATAATGCAACGCCCATGGCCTCTGCCTTTGCGGCGTTGACGTGAACACGGAACATCGGCGTATCTTCCAGCCCGTTCGGACGCACGCCGTCAACCTCACCGGATGACTGGCTGGCCAGAGCCAGAAGCTGGTTACGGGCCTGCATCATTTTTTCATGCCCAAGGTTACCGTTATCCAGCAGCTCCATATCAAAACCTGAAGCGGTACCCAATTCCGCGACTGCGGGTAAATTGAACGGATAAACGACGGCATTATTGATGGTGCTTAAGGCCATCATCGCCCGTCGAATAATGGCGGTAACCGAGTTTTCTTCGCCAACGCGTTCTGACCACGGTTTCAGGCTGATAAATGCCAGACCGTTGTTTTGCCCCTGTCCGCTGAAGCCAAATCCGCCCACGGTAAAAACAGACGCGACGTTTTTCTGCTCTTTTGTCAGGTAGTAATCCGTTATTTCCCCAAGGACTTTACTGGTATTCACCATCGTTGAACCGGAAGGTAATTGTGCGGTGGTCATAAATACCCCCTGATCTTCTTCAGGTAAAAAAGAGGTGGGAGTACGCAGAAACAGCACCATCATGCCTGCGCCAATCACTAAATAGACGACCATGTAACGGCCCGTGCAATGTAACAGCCTACGGGTACTGTTCGTGTAGTGATGGGTGCATTTCTCCATGAAGTGGTTGAAACGGGTAAACAGAAAATGCGCGTTTGCCTTCTCTCCCTCATGGGGTTTTAACAGCATCGCGCAGAGCGCGGGCGTCAGGCTCATCGCCACAAACACCGACAGCAGCATGGAGGAGATTAAGGTGATGGAAAACTGACGGAAAATCTCACCCGTTGCCCCGCTCATAAACGCCATCGGCATAAATACGGCGGATAACACCACGGCAATCCCGACCAGCGCTCTCTGGAGCTGGCCCATCGCTTTGTGGGTGGCCGCTTTTGGCGACAAGCGCTCTTCGGCAATAATACGTTCTACGTTCTCAACCACCACGATGGCATCATCGACTAACAACCCTATCGCCAGCACCATGCCAAACATCGTGAGCGTATTAATCGAAAAACCGGCGACGTCGAGTATCGCAAAGGTTCCGAGGATAACCACCGGAACCGCGATAGTGGGGATGAGCGTCGCGCGGAAGCTTTGCAAAAACAGGTACATGACGAGGAATACGAGGATGATGGCCTCGATCAATGTATGAAAAACCCCCTGAATTGAGATCTCGATAAACGGCGTGGTGTCATAGGGATAAACGGTTTTCATGCTGGCCGGAAACCAGGCCGATAATCTGTTCAGCTCCTGTTTGACGGCCTGGGATGTTTGCAGGGCATTGGCGCCCGCGGCAAGTTTAATCGCAATCCCGGCGGCGGGTTTGCCGTTATAACGTGCCACCGTGGCATAATTTTCCGCGCCCAGCTCAATACGAGCGACATCGCGCAGCAGAACCTGGGAGCCGTCCTGCTGAACTTTAAGGAAGATCTTGCCAAATTCATCGGTAGTTTGCAGACGTGTCTGAACAATAATCGACGCATTTAACTGCTGATCGGCTGACTGAGGCATTCCTCCCAGCTGTCCGCCCGATATCTGATTATTCTGTACCTTGAGCTGGGCAATAACGTCCTGTGGCGTAAGGTTATATTTGTCGAGCTTTTGCGGATCCAGCCAGATGCGCATGGCGTACTGCGAACCGAATAACTGTACGCTCCCGACTCCGGGCGTGCGGCTTAGTGGGTCCTTAATATTTGACGCCACATAGTCAGCAATATCATATTGGCTCAGGCTGTTATTATCAGAGATAAAGCCGGCGACCATTAAGATATTGCTGCTGGATTTATCAACGCTGATCCCTTGCTGCTGGACTTCCTGTGGCAAGGAAGGCATTGCCAGCTGCAGCTTATTCTGTACCTGAACCTGCGCAATATCGGGTGACGTTCCCGTCTTAAAGGTCAGGATAATCGACGCATTACCTGCCGCATCGCTGGTGGATGACATATACATCAGGCCATCGAGACCATTCATATTCTGTTCAATCACCTGAGTGACGGAGTCTTCAACGGTTTTTGCGTCTGCCCCTGGGTAGGCGGCGCTGATGGTAATGGTCGGGGGAGCAATTTGTGGATACTGGGCGACAGGCAGATTCAGTATCGCGATACCGCCGGTAAACATCATGATAATAGCGAGCACCCAGGCGAAAACCGGGCGCTCAATAAAAAAATTGGCCATGAAGAAAGAGTCCTTAATGCCTGAAATATTACTGTTCAGTTACCGCGTCAGGGGTGTTCAGTTTTGAAGGGAGGACCCGGGCTTTCATTCCCGGACGAATTCTTTGTAATCCGGACACAATGACCCGTTCGCCGGGACGTAATCCCGCGGTCACCAGCCATTGATTGCCAACGGCCTTCACGGCGTTTATTTCGCGCAGTTGCACCACGTTTTCTTGATCGAGGATTAACGCAGTGGCTTTCCCTTGCTCGTTATGCGTAACCCCTTGCTGGGGGACCATCAAAACGTTCTGCTGGCTGCCTTCGTCCAGCAATGCCGTGACGTACATGCCGGGTAAAATTTCGCCATCAGGATTGGGAAACACGGCGCGCAGGGTGACCGAGCCGGTGGTCTCATCGACGGCGGGATCGGAAAACTCAAGCGTGCCGGTATGGCGATAGGGTTTGCCGTTTTCCAGCATCAGCTCAACCGGAATGCGGCCTTTTTGCTGGGCTATCTTGCCGTTGGCCTTCTCTTCTTTCAGGCGCAGGAAGTCTTGTACCGACTGCGTTAAATCAACGTAAATCGGATCCAGCCTCTGCACGGTAACCAGCGCGTTCCCTTGATTCGCCGTAACCAGCGCGCCCACGGTCACAGAGGATTTACCGCTAATGCCGTCAATCGGTGAGGTGACATTGGCATAACGCAGGTTGATGGCAGCCTGCTCGAGATCCGCTTTGGCGACGGCGACATTGGCTTGCGCTTCATTAAGCTGTGAACGCGTCGTGTCGTAATCCTGGCGGCTGACGTAATTGGATTTTAGTAACGCTGATTGTCGGTTTAACGTCAGACGTATATTGTTGGCCGTCGCCTGCGCTTTTGCGAGCGCGCCTTTGGCCGCATCCAGTCGCGCCTGCAACGGGGCGGGATCAATTTGATACAGCGATTCTCCCTGGTTGACTTTATCACCTTCAATAAAATTACGTTTGATGATGATCCCTCCAACCTGCGGACGGATTTCAGCAATCTCGAATGAAACCGCGCGACCCGGAAGTTCGCTTTTAATATTTACTGAGGAAGGCGCTAAGGTAATAACGCCGACCTCAGGCTCTCTGGATGTGAGGTTTATTGCCGGTTTATTATCGCAGGCGGTGATGATTACGCTACTAAAAAATAATGGTATCAACAGTAAGCATTTTCTGTTCATAGTAATCCCTGAGGAATTCGTAAGCACAAATGTTGTTTTATTGCATGCAGGGTGGGGGAGTTATCGGTAAATAACAAAAGATGGTCAGGCATAAGAAGGGTAACGCCCATTTCTTCGCTAATAAGCTAGCGGCTAAAATTATATGTAACAGGAAGAATGCAGGTTAAGCGGAGGATCTCATGGAGCAGGATGACGCAATAAGCTACACACGAAGTGATGAGGCAAAGTACTCGACTCCGGAATAAATTAGCGCCATCTTACTACAGGGATTATTTCACAAGCTCCGGAGTCACCTCGGTTACTGTGTTAGCGTAGTAAGGCGCTCCCCACATTGGTCCGGGCCAGAACGGGCCATAACCGTAATCCCACATATTATAGGTCGTGTTGACGGACTCAGTTAAATGCCAAACCTGAATGCCTTGCAAATCAACTTTAACAAAGTTGTACGGGACTTTGTTGATGAAGCCTTGTTCATCCCCTTGAATTGTCCCTAAAATAGTCACGAAGTGGTTTCTGTAATTTACCGGGTCGAGAAAACCTTTCTGCTGGGCAATAATACGTCCCTGATAGCTCGCATCTATTTGCGGCTTAGCGTAGTTATTCAGTGGCAAAACGGCGATTTCGAGTAATGTATCCGTTTTCGTATTAATAACGTTGATGACTTTACCACCAAATCGCGCCTGCTGACCGGTATATAACCCCGGTTGGTTATGCACGGCGATAAAGTTTTTTTGTATATCTGGTTGATTATTACCTTTGATATTTTCAGGAATTGAAGCACATGCTGCCAGGGTGAAAGCAAGGGCAATAACCAGCAACCCTTTTGTTTTTTTCATTTTACTTTCCTGCTAAAAAAAGACAGGCCTATAGTAAACCTTTGCTCATTATTGTCAGCAGGCGCGTGGCTGATTATCTAAAATTAATATAATTGTAGCTTATGGTAATAACAGACACTATTTTAGCTGGTCGCTGGATGAGGACAATATTTCAACGACCATAGCCGTAACTCGTGCTGCTGCTCCTGCGCATCACGTTGGCAGGGATGTAATCAGGCTCATCTTGGTGCCATATCGCTCTGTTACGCGACTGAATGGCCGTTTTCCTGGCTTCCGTCGCCCAGCCGATAAGCCAGCGCCACCACTAACGACTGCACCAGACACAGCGTAGCTGACTGGGAGCGAAACGCGTCCACCTGCGCCTCTTTCACCACAAAGCAGAGATCGCTGAACGTTGCCAGCGGGCTTATCTGACTGTCGGTGATCACAATCTGCCGTGCTCCCGCGCTTGCCGCGGTTTCGCTGACCATCACCGTTTCTTCCGCATAAGGCGAGAAGCTGATCGACACCACGATATCGCGCGCTTTGATGCGGTTAATCTGCTCACGCAGCATCCCGCCCATGCCGTCGAGCAGAATAGGACGACATTCAAGATGGCTCAGGGCGTAGGTCAGATAAGCGGCAACGCTAAACGAACGGCGTAAACCGGCGATGTAGATGGTGTCAGCATCTGCCAGCAATTGGACGGCGCGTTCCAGCATCTCTGGTTCGGCGCGGGCAGCCAGTTGCTGTAAGGCCTGGGTATTTGAACGGGCAAACTCCTGCAGGATATCAAGCGGGGTTTCCGGCACGGCTTCGCTTTCCATCTCGCGGAACAGGCGTGCGCGGTCGCTGTAGCTGGCGGTTTCTTCTACCAGGTTCATACGAAACAATTGTTTCATTTCGTTGAAGCCGGTGAAGTCAAAGGCATTGGCAAAGCGGATCAGCGTCGATGGCGGTACGCCCGCGCGCTCGGCAATGACGGCAACCGTATCAAAGGCCACGCTATTTGTATTATCCAGCACATAGCGGGATACCTGCTGCAGCCTCTTGCTCAGGCTATCGTAGCGATCGCGGATTTGCTGCTGCAGCTCGTTCAGGCTGGTTGCTGTCGTCATTTTACCTCCTGTTGCATAGTTTTATGATTCTAAACGCAAAACCGCATCTTTGAAATGTTACTGATTCACCTGGTCGTAAAAACGAAACAAAAGCTTCAGACTCAGCGCACGCTGAAACGTTCTGCCAGTGCAGGCTAATCAGGTGATGCCTCCTGTTAACATAAAAATCCATTCCTGATCACATTAATCATTATTTATTTTATTTCAACTTAAAATGGAATGTTTGTTTCATATATAGTACACAGATAACAGCGTTCAGGTAACAGTCACGTATCAACAGCGAGAGGTTAAGGATGGAGACAGTAGCGAATTTTATTCACGGCGAATGTGTCACCGGTTCAGGCCAGCGCGTGCAGGCGATCTTCAACCCGGCTACCGGCGAGCAGATCCGTCAGGTGGTGATGAGTACGACACAGGAAACCGAACAGGCCATCGCGGCAGCGCATGACGCCTTCCCCGGCTGGGCGCGACATTCCCCGCTCAAACGTGCGCGCGTGATGTTCCGCTTTAAAGCGCTGCTGGAAGAGAACATGGAGAGGCTGGCTCGCATCATTAGCGAAGAGCATGGCAAGGTGTTCTCTGACGCGGTCGGGGAACTGACGCGCGGCCTGGAAGTGGTGGAATTTGCCTGCGGCATCCCGCATCTGCAAAAGGGCGAACACTCCGCCAATGTCGGAACCGGCGTCGACAGCCACTCGCTGATGCAGCCGCTCGGGGTTTGCGTTGGGATCACGCCGTTTAACTTTCCGGCGATGGTGCCGATGTGGATGTTCCCCATCGCGCTGGCGACCGGGAATACCTTCGTACTGAAACCGTCGGAGAAAGACCCTTCTCTCGCGCTGGCGCTGGCGAAACTGTTGCAACAAGCGGGATTGCCCGACGGCGTATTTAACGTGGTGCAGGGGGATAAAGAGTCCGTTGACGTGCTGCTTACCGACCCGCGCGTCCAGGCGGTGAGTTTTGTCGGCTCCACGCCGATTGCGGAATATATTTATCAGACCGCCTCGGCCCACGGTAAGCGCTGTCAGGCGCTGGGCGGCGCGAAAAATCACTGCATTTTAATGCCGGATGCCGACATGGATATGGCGACCAACGCCATTATGGGGGCCGCTTACGGCGCGGCGGGGGAGCGCTGTATGGCGCTTTCGGTCGTCCTGGCGGTCGGCGATAAAACGGCGGATGCGCTGTGCTCGCGACTGGAAAAACAGATTGCCGCGCTGCGCGTTGGGCCGGGTCTGGACCAGACGCCGGAAAACGAAATGGGGCCGCTTATCTCCTCCACGCACCGTAATAAAGTGCTCGGGTATATCGACAGTGGAGAAGCGCAGGGCGCAAAACTTCGCGTGGACGGTCGGCGTTTTAGCGTCAAAGGCCATGAACAGGGCTATTTTGTCGGGCCGACCCTGTTTGATAACGTCACGCCGGAAATGACTATCTATAAAGAAGAGATTTTTGGGCCGGTGCTTTCTGTGGTGCGCGTGGCAGATTACGCCAGCGCGGTGGATCTGATTAACCGCCATGAATATGGTAATGGCACGGCGATTTTCACCCGTGACGGCGGCTGCGCGCGTCGCTTCTGCGAAGAGGTGCAGGCGGGGATGGTGGGCGTGAACGTGCCTATCCCGGTGCCGATGGCGTTCCACAGCTTCGGCGGCTGGAAGCGTTCCATCTTTGGTGCGCTCAACGTTCACGGCAACGATGGTGTGCGTTTCTACACCCGGATGAAAACCGTCACCGCACGCTGGCCGGAAATGCTGCAGGAGACAGGCGCTGCGTTCTCCATGCCGACGCTGGGCTGACAGGAGGGGTTATGCAAACCGAACGTATGACCATGGCGCAGGCGCTGGTCAAATTCCTTAATCAACAATATATCGGTGTCGATGGACAGGAAACGCCCTTTGTGGAGGGCGTCGCCACCATCTTTGGACACGGTAACGTGCTCGGCATTGGCCAGGCGCTGGAGCAGGATCCCGGTCATCTGCAGGTGATGCAGGGGTGTAATGAGCAAGGGATTGCGCACATGGCGACCGGGTTCGCCAAACAGCATCGGCGTCAGCGTATTTTTGCCGTGACGTCGTCGGTTGGACCGGGAGCGGCGAATATGGTGACCGCCGCGGCGACCGCGACGGCGAACCGTATTCCGCTATTGCTGTTGCCCGGCGATGTTTACGCCAGCCGTCAGCCGGATCCGGTATTGCAGCAAATTGAGCAATTCCATGACCTTGGCATCAGCACCAACGACTGCTTCCGGCCGGTCTCGCGTTACTGGGATCGGATTAACCGCCCGGAGCAGTTAATGAGCGCGATGCTGAATGCGATGCGAACGCTTACTGACCCCGCAGACACTGGCGCAGTGACTATTTGCCTGCCGCAGGATGTGCAGGGAGAAGCCTGGGATTATCCGTTGAGCTTCTTTGCGCGCCGTGTGCATCACATTGAGCGTCGTCCACCCGACCCACTGCGTCTGGCACAGGCACGGGTGCTGATCGCCCGTAAACGTCGTCCGCTGGTGGTATGCGGCGGCGGCGTGCGTTATTCCGGTGCGCATGAGGCATTTCGTTCGTTTGTCGAAACGCTGCAACTGCCGTTTGCCGAAACCCAGGCCGGAAAAGGCGCGCTGGTAAGTGACCACCCACTTAACCTCGGAGGCGTTGGGGTAACTGGCGGAATGGCTGCCAATCAGCTCGCGGCCCAGGCCGATCTGGTGATCGGCATCGGGACGCGCCTCACCGACTTTACCACCGGTTCGAAAGCGCTGTTCTCGCATCCTGACGTTGAGTTTCTGCTGCTGAACGTGGCGGAGTTTGACGCGCTGAAGCTGGATGCCACCGCGCTGATTGCCGATGCGCAGACCGGACTCACGGCATTAACCGAAGCGTTGCAAGACTACCGCAGCGGATGGGGAGAGGAGATCGCGCAGGCGCAATCGGCCTGGCGTGATGAGTGCCAGCGGCTATGGACTCGCGACTGGCATCCTGACGAGGCGCCTGAAGTGGCGGGGCATCTGGATGCCCAACTGGCGGAATATGGCGACACGCTTAACACCCGGCTGACCCAGACGCGGGTGCTGGGGCTTATCAATCAGCACATCGAAGATAACGCCATCGTTGTCGGCGCAGCCGGATCGCTACCCGGCGATTTACAGCGCATCTGGCAGGTCAAAACCCCGGACAGCTATCACCTGGAATACGGCTATTCCTGCATGGGCTACGAGATTGCGGCTGCCATTGGGGCCAGATTGGCGCAACCGCAGCAGCCGGTGTATGCCATGGTGGGGGATGGCTCGTACATGATGCTGCACTCTGAGCTACAAACCGCCGTCCAGGAGGGGATTAAGGTCACTATCCTGCTGTTTGATAACGCCAGCTTCGGCTGCATTAACAACCTGCAGATGGGGCACGGCATGGGGAGCTTTGGCACGGAAAACCGTCACCGTAATCCGCAATCCGGGCGGTTGGATGGGCCGCTGGTGAAAGTTGATTTTGCGCAAAACGCGCAGAGCTATGGCTGCCGGGCCTGGCGGGTAAATGACGAGCAAAGCCTGCTGGCGGCGCTGGAGGCTTCCCGGGCGCATCCTGGTCCTGCGCTGCTGGATATCAAAGTCTTGCCGAAAACCATGACCCATGATTATGCCTCCTGGTGGCGCACCGGCGATGCGCAGGTGGCCGATTCACCTGCGGTGCGAAAAGCCGCTGAGCAGACGTTTGAGCAGGTAAAAAAGGCGCGTCAGTACTGACGCCAGTTAATGCCGGATGTCGCTGCGCTTATCCGGCCTACAACTAATTCTAACCTGTAGGCCGGATAAGGCGCAGGCGCCGCCATCCGGCAACCCAGCATAATGAAATTTTCATTTCATTTTTCCTGTTTTTTTACCCATCGCCCTCTTTCTGATGAGAAGAGGGCCAGCTTCTGCGTCTCTCCCTCAATAATGTTGTGATATTGATAACAAATTTTATCTTGCTTATCTCAAAAGTGTTAACCTGCACTCAAAAACATAATTTTCACTATTTATAAAAATGAAATAAATGTTTTATTTAAGGGGTCGTTAGTTCATCGCATTCACCAACACCGGGAGCCGTTATGTTTAACATTGCTTTACTGGGCGCTGGCCGAATTGGTCAGGTACATGCAGCTAACATAGCCAGTCACAGTGCCACCACGCTTTGGTCCGTTGTCGACCCGAATCAGGAATTTGCCACCCGTCTCGCCACACAGTACCAGGCCCGTCTGCAAAGTCTGGATGAGGCGATGACGGATCCGAACGTTCATGCCGTGCTGATCGCCTCTGCCACCGATACCCACGCGGATCTGATTGAGCTGGCCGCCCGTCACGGCAAAGCCATCTTCTGTGAAAAGCCGGTCCACCTTGATTTAGCTCGCGTGCGCGACTGCCTGAAGGTGGTCAAAGAGTATGACGTACCGTTATTTATTGGGTTCAACCGCCGTTTCGATCCGCAGTTTCGCCGCGTGAAAACTGACGCGCTGGCCGGGCGTATCGGCAAGCCGGAATCGCTGCTGATCGTCTCCCGCGACCCGTCGCCGCCACCTGCGGAATATGTGCGCGTTTCTGGCGGTATGTTCCGTGATATGACCATCCACGACTTTGACATGGCGCGCTTTATCATGGGCGAAGAGCCGGTGTCGGTATATGCCCAGGGCAGCAACCTGGTGGATCCGGCAATCGGCGCGGCGGGCGATATCGACACCGCGTTTATCGTGCTGAAATACGCCTCCGGCGCGATGGCGACCATCGTCAACAGCCGCCGCTCGTCCTACGGTTACGACCAGCGCCTTGAGCTGCACGGCTCTGAAGGCCTGCTGTGTGCCGGCAATATTCTTGAAAATCAGGTCCAGCACTACGCAAAGACCGGCTGCACCAGCGCCTTACCTGAACACTTTTTCCTGCAGCGTTATAAATCGGCCTATGCCGCGGAATGGGAACACTTTGTTGCGGTCCTGCGCGGCGAAGCGGTTCCTGATTGCAGCGGAGACGATGGCGAGCGCGCGTTGTATCTGGCGGATAAAGCGCTGGAGTCTCTGCACAGCCAGCGTGAAGTTCTCCTCTGATTGTCATCACAACCCACCCTACACAGAGAGACATAATAATGAAAAAACTGATCTTAGCTGTCCTCATCGCCATGACATCCGGGGCAGCCATCGCTGAAAACGAACAAATTGTTTTTAGTACGCCAAACCTGGCGATGCCATTTGAAGTGCACATGCAGCGCACGGCGGTGAAAGCCGCCAAAGAGTTGGGCGTGAATTTACAGGTTCTGGACGGGCAGGGTAGCTCGCCAAAACAGGTCGCTGATCTGGAAAACGCCATCACCCGCGGCGCACAGGGTTTTATCGTTTCTCCGAATGATGTCAACGCGGTGTCCAGCGCGGTAGACGAAATTCAGGATGCGAAACTGCCCGTTGTCACCCTCGACCGCTCGGTCGACAGCCAGAAGAAAGTGCCGCACTTCGGCGCCAACAACTACAAAGGCGGCCAGGCGATTGGCGATTTTGTCAAAGCCAAATTCCCCAACGGCGCGGACATTATTCTGCTGACCGGCCAGCCAGGCTCCTCCTCCAATATCGAACGTACCAAAGGTATTCGCGACAGCCTGAAGGCGGGCGGTGAAAAGTACAAAATTGTCGCCGATCAGACCGGGAACTGGATGCGTTCTGAAGGGATGCGCATTGTGGAAAGCGTTCTGCCTTCGCTGCCGAAACGCCCGCAGGTGATCCTTTCCGCCAATGACGATATGGCGCTGGGGGCGATTGAAGCCTTACAGGGGCAAGGGCTGAAGCCGGGTGAAGTCCTCGTCACGGGCTTTGATGCCGTGCCGGAAGCGCTGGCGCGCGTACGCGACGGCTGGATGGCGGTGACGGCGGATCAGCGTCCTGGTTTTGCGGTGAAAACGGCCATGAGCCAACTGGTGAGTAACGTGCGTGAGAAGACGGCGATTACTGGCGCTGACTACCCGCCAACGCTTATCACCAAAGAGAACCTGCAGCAGGCTGAGCGTATCGGTGAGGCCGGTAATTGATATGTGCGCAGCCGCCGCGTAAAGCGGCGGCTCACTCAAAAGGAGGAGCAGACCGATGTCGCAACCCTTACTGAAAGTGACCGACCTGGCAAAAAGCTTTTCCGGCGTCTGGGCGCTGAGCAGCGCGCAGCTGACCGTTGGGGCAGGTGAAATTCACGCGCTGTTAGGTGAAAACGGCGCGGGAAAATCCACGCTGTTGAAAGCACTTGCGGGCGCGCAGCCACAAACGCGCGGGGATATCTGGTTTAACGGCGAAACGCTGCCGGTGGACGACTCTCCGGTGGAACGGCAGAACAAGGGAATTATCACCATCTATCAGGAATTCAACCTGCTGCCCAACATGACCGTCGCGGAAAACATGTTCCTCGGGCGCGAGCCGCGCAAACGTAACCTGATCGTCGACGAAAAGGCGGTCAACCAGGAGGCGCAGGTGATCCTCGATTACCTGCAGCTGAACGTCGCCCCGACCACGCCGGTTGCCCGTTTGAGCGTGGCGCAGCAGCAAATGGTGGAAATTGCGCGGGCGCTGACCCTCAACGCGAAGCTGATCGTTATGGATGAACCTTCCGCCGCGTTGAGCGACAGCGAAGTGGAAAGTTTGCACCGGGTCGTGCGGGAACTTAAAGGCCGCGGCGTGAGCATTATCTATGTCACCCATCGTCTGCACGAAGTTTTCCAGCTCTGCGATCGCTTCACCGTGTTCCAGGACGGCCGTTTCACCGGCACAGGCGCGGTGGCGGAAACCAACGTAGAGCAACTGATTCGCCTGATGGTCGGGCGCGACGTAGCCTTTAATCGCCGTCCTGCCAGCGAAACCCATCATGAGGACAAACCTGTGCGCCTGGCGGTGAAGGGACTGAGCCGCGAAAAGCCGCCGCTGGATCCGCACGGTATCGCCCTGCATGACATCAGCTTCCACGTTCACGCCGGGGAAGTGTTAGGCATCGCCGGGCTGGTGGGGGCCGGACGCACCGAAGTGGCGCGCTGCCTGTTTGGCGCTGACGGCTTTACCTCCGGCAGCTTTGAGCTGGACGGCGTGCCGTACCAGCCGCGCGATCCGCTCTATGCGCTGGATCAGGGGCTGGCGCTGGTGCCGGAAGATCGCAAAAAAGAGGGCGCGGTGCTGGGGCTGTCGATCCGCGACAACCTGTCGCTCTCCAGCCTCTCGTCACTGCTGCACTGGCGTTGGTTTGTGAATACCCGCAAAGAGGATGCCCTGATCGAGTCTTATCGCCAGGCGCTGCAGATCAAAATGGTCAACAGCGAGCAGGAGGTGCGCAAGCTCTCCGGCGGCAACCAGCAAAAAGTGATCCTCGCGCGCTGTATGGCGCTTAATCCTCGCGTGTTGATTGTGGATGAACCTACGCGCGGCATCGACGTGGGCACCAAATCAGAAGTGCATCAGGTGCTGTTTGATATGGCGAAAAAGGGCGTGGCGGTGATCGTGATCTCCTCCGATCTGCCGGAAGTGATGGCGGTTTCCGATCGGATCATCACGCTAAGTGAAGGCCGGGTGACTGGCGAGATCCACGGCGACGACGCCAACGAAGAGCGGCTAATGACGATGATGGCTATCAACCACAACGCCCTGAATGCGGCATAACGGAGTGATTCATGACGCAGATTATTTCTAAAACGCAGGTCCCCGCCAAACGCGGCGGACGTCTTGATCCCATTGCCTTCTTTGAGCGCTTTGGGGTACTGATTTTCATGATCCTGCTGCTGATTTTCTTTCAGTCGCAGAACAGCAATTTTCTCTCTGAACGCAATATTTTCAACATTCTGACCGAAGTTTCCATCTACGGGATCATGGCCGTCGGTATGACGTTTGTCATTCTGACCGCCGGGATCGACCTCTCCGTAGGTTCTATTCTGGCAGTGTGCGCCATGACCGCGGCGTATGTGATTAAAGGGGACAACTTCACCACCGTCGATCCGAACGCCTGGAACGGCATGAGCTGGCTGATTGGGCTGGGGATTTGTCTGGCCATGGGCACGGTAATTGGCTTTCTGCATGGCCTGGGTGTGACCCGCCTGCGCCTGCCGCCGTTTATCGTCACCCTCGGCGGGATGACCATCTGGCGTGGCCTGACGCTGGTGATTAACGACGGCGCGCCGATTGCCGGTTTCGACGCGGGCTACCGCTGGTGGGGACGCGGAGAACTGCTCGGCATCTCCATTCCGATCTGGATCTTCGCGCTGGTGGCCGTGGGCGGTTATCTGGCGCTGCACAAAACGCGCTGGGGGCGCTTCGTCTACGCCATCGGCGGCAACCCGGAGGCGGCGCGTCTGGCCGGGGTCAACGTAAGGCGCGTGCTGGTCAGCGTTTATGTGCTGATTGGCTGTCTGGCGGGGCTGGCGGGCTTCATCCTGAGCGCGCGTCTGGGGAGCGCGGAAGCGGTCGCCGGGATCTCGTTTGAGCTGCGCGTCATCGCCTCGGTGGTGATTGGCGGCACCTCGCTGATGGGCGGCTACGGGCGTATCGGCGGCACCATTATCGGCTCGATCATCATGGGCATCCTGATTAACGGTCTGGTGCTAATGAATGTCTCGGCCTACTACCAGCAAATTATTACCGGCTTAATTATCGTTCTGGCGGTGGCGTTCGATACCTACGCCAAGAACCGTCGCGGCGCATTGTGAGGATCATGATGAAACAGGTTCGTATTGGATTGATTGGCACCGGGTATATCGGCAAGGCGCACGCTATCGCCTATGCCCAAGCCCCGACGGTGTTTAACCTGCGCGGCAAACTGGTGCGCGAAATGGTGGCGGAAGTCACGCCGCAGCTGGCGGCAGAACGCGCGCAGGCGTTTGGCTTCAACCGCTCCACCGGAGACTGGCGGGCGCTGGTGGCCGACCCGGCCATTGACGTGGTGGATATTTGTTCGCCTAACCACCTGCATAAAGAGATGGCGCTGGAAGCCATTCGTCACGGCAAGCACGTCTACTCGGAGAAGCCGCTGGCGCTGAATGCCCACGACGCGCGTGAGATGGTCGACGCCGCGCAGCGGGCCGGGGTGAAAACGCTGGTGGGGTTCAACTACATGAAAAACCCGACCGCGCAGCTGGCGAAAGAGATTATCGCCCGCGGCGAGATTGGCGAGGTGATCCACTTCTACGGCACCCACAACGAAGACTATATGGCCGACCCGCTGTCGCCCATTCACTGGCACTGCTTTAAAGAGACCGCCGGGCTGGGGGCGCTGGGCGACCTTGCGGCGCACATCGTCAATATGGCCCAGTACCTGGTGGGGGAGATTGAGCAGGTCTGCGGCGACCTGAAGATTGTGGTCCCGGAACGTCCGGTGAAGGCTGGATCGACGGAGATGATTGCCGTCGAAAACGAGGATCAGGCCCACGCGATGGTGCGTTTCGCGGGCGGGGCGCAGGGCGTGATTGAAACCTCCCGCGTTGCCTGCGGCCGCAAGATGGGGCTGTCGTACGTCATCACCGGAACCAAAGGAACCATCAGTTTCACCCAGGAGCGCATGGCGGAGCTGAAGCTCTATCTGCATGACGATCCGGTCAACCGCCAGGGGTTCCGCACGCTGTTGGTTGGCCCGGCGCACCTGGACTACGCCGCGTTTTGTATGGGGGCCGGGCATGGCATCGGCTTTAACGATCAGAAAACCGTGGAAGTGCGCGACCTGGTGGACGGCATTGCCGCCGACGCGCCGATGTGGCCGGACTTCGAAGAGGGCTGGAAGGTGTCGCGCGTGCTGGACGCGATTGCACTCTCGCACCGGGAAGGCCGCTGGCTGAACGTGAACGACATTGTCTGATGAGGTATCAACGTGGAAAAGCAGTTTGATGTGATATGCATGGGCCGCGTGGCGGTTGACCTCTACAGTCAGCAGATTGGCGCGCGCCTGGAAGATGTGTCGAGCTTTGCCAAATATCTTGGCGGCTCGTCCGGTAACGTGGCGTACGGCACCGCACGTCAGGGCCTGCGCTCGTCAATGCTGGCGCGGGTTGGCGATGAACATATGGGCCGTTTCCTGCGGGAAGAATTAAACCAGGTAGGCTGCGATACCAGCCATCTGATTACCGATAAAGACCGCCTGACGGCGCTGGTGCTACTCGGCATTAAAGACCGGGACACCTTTCCTCTGATTTTTTATCGCGATAACTGCGCGGATATGGCGATTACCGCCAGCGATGTGGACGAAAGCTATATCGCCTCCGCACGGTGTCTTGCCATCACCGGGACCCACCTTTCTCATCCGCAGACCCGCGAGGCGGTGCTGACGGCGCTCAAATACGCCCGGCGTCACGGCGTGCGTACGGCGCTGGACATCGACTATCGTCCGGTGCTGTGGGGGCTCACCTCCTTAGGCGACGGTGAAACGCGCTTTATCGCCGCCGATCAGGTCACTCGTCAGTTGCAGGACGTGCTGCATCTTTTCGATGTGATTGTCGGCACCGAAGAGGAGTTCCACATTGCGGGCGGTAGCACCGATACCCTGCAGGCGCTGGGGCAGGTGCGCGCCGTGAGTCAGGCCACGCTGGTCTGCAAGCGCGGCGCACTCGGCTGTTCGGTGTATACCGACGCCATTCCGCCACGGCTGGACGACGGCCTGACGGTGACCGGCGTGCGCGTGGAGGTGCTGAACGTGCTGGGAGCGGGAGATGCCTTTATGTCCGGTCTGCTGCGCGGCTACCTCAACGACGAGGGCTGGGAGCAGGCGTGCCGCTATGCCAACGCCTGCGGCGCGCTGGTGGTCTCGCGCCACGGCTGCGCCCCGGCGATGCCGAGCAAAATTGAGCTGGATGATTATCTCGCGCGCGCAGCAATGGTGCCGCGCCCGGATCTCGACCCGCGTCTTAACCATCTCCACCGCGTTACCACCCGCCGCCGCACATGGCCGGAGCTGTGCGTGATGGCCTTCGATCACCGTAGCCAGCTGGAAGAGATGGCGTTGCAGTGCGGCGCGTCTTTGAAGCGTATTCCGGCATTGAAACAGCTTATTTTGCAGGCCAGCCGTGAAGCGGCCAACAGCGCCGGGCTGGAGGGCAAAGCTGGGCTGCTGTGCGATGGCACCTTTGGTCAGGATGCGCTGAATGCGATCACCGGAGAGGGATGGTGGATTGGCCGTCCTATCGAACTGCCGGGGTCGCGACCGCTGGAGATGGAGCACGGCAATATAGGCTCGCAGCTTATCAGCTGGCCGCAGGAGCACGTGGTGAAGTGCCTGGTCTTTTTCCACCCGGAAGATGCCCACGCGCTGCGCCTGGAGCAGGAGCAAAAAATTGCCGAGGTGTACCGCGCCTGCTGCCAGTCCGGGCATGAGCTGCTGCTGGAGGTGATATTGCCCGCCAGCATGCCGCGCAGCGATGAGCTTTACCTGCGCGCCATCTCCCGTTTCTACAACTTAGGGATTTACCCGGACTGGTGGAAGCTGCCGCCGCTCTCCGCCGACGGCTGGACGGCGCTGAGCGAGATTATCGCGCGTCGCGATCCGCACTGCCGCGGGGTGGTGATCCTCGGTCTGGACGCCCCGGCAGAACAGCTGCGCGCCGACTTTAAAGCCGCAGCGGGGCAGGCGGTAGTAAAAGGGTTTGCCGTGGGACGCACGCTGTTCGGCGACGCCTCCCGCGCGTGGCTGAAACACGATATTGACGATGCGCAGCTGGTGGCGCGCATTAAAGATAACTACCTGCAGCTTATCGCCTGGTGGCGCGAGCGCGGACACGCATAATTCAGGAGAAGATGATGACGGTACAATTAGGTATTAACCCACTGACATGGACGAATGACGATCTTCCTTCGCTGGGCGCGGAGACCTCGCTGGAGACCTGTCTGAGCGAAGGCAAAGAGGCCGGTTTCGTTGGTTTCGAGCTGGGCAATAAGTTCCCGCGCGAAGCGCGGCTGCTCGGCCCGATTTTGCAGCGCCACGACCTGCAGCTGGTCTCCGGCTGGTACTCCGGCCGCCTGCTGGAGCGCAGCGTGGAGGAGGAGATCGCCGCCGTGCAGCCCCATCTGACGCTGCTGCGCGAGCTGGGCGCGAAGGTGATGGTGTTTGCCGAGGTGAGCGGCTGCATCCACGGCGAGCAGCAGACGCCGGTGCATCTCCGTCCGCGCTTCCCGCAGGCGCGCTGGCAAGAGTACGGCGAGAAGCTCACCGAGTTTGCCCGCTACACCCAACAGCAGGGGGTACAGATTGCCTATCACCACCATATGGGCACGGTGATTGAGTCCGCTGAGGACGTGGATAACCTGATGACGCACACCGGTGAAGAGGTTGGCTTGCTGCTCGACACTGGTCATCTGACCTTTGCCGGGGCCGATCCGCTGGCTGTCGCGCAGCGCTGGGCGTCGCGCATCAACCACGTCCACTGCAAAGACGTGCGTGCCGACGTGCTGGCGGACGTGAAAAACCGTAAAACCAGCTTCCTCGACGCGGTGCTGAGCGGCGTGTTTACCGTGCCGGGCGACGGCTGCGTGGATTACCCGCCGATCATGGCCCTGCTGAAGGCGAACCAGTATCAGGGCTGGCTGGTGGTGGAAGCCGAGCAGGATCCGGCGATTGCCCATCCGCTGACCTACGCCCGTCTGGGATATAACAACCTGAGCCGCCTGGCGCGCGATGCCGGGCTTATCTGAGGAGGTGATATGTCACGTCTGTTATCACGCTGGCAACAGCCGAACGGTGAGGGGCGCACCCAGTCCGTCACGCCGGAAAGTGCGGGCTGGGGCTACGTCGGCTTTGAGGCGTATGAGCTGCAGGAGGGCCAGCAGCTGACCCTGCCCGCCGTCAGCGAAGAGCGCTGTCTGGTACTGGTGGCCGGACGCGCGACCGTCACCACACCGGGTGCAACTTTTACCGATATCGGCGAGCGGATGAGCCCGTTCGAGCGTATTAAGCCGTGGGCGGTGTATGTCACCTCTGGCGAGGCAATACAGGTTCAGGCGCTGACGAAGCTGGAGCTGGCGGTCTGCGCCGCTCCCGGCAAAGGCACGTATCCGACGCGGCTGATTGCCCCACAGGATATCGACGGTGAAGCGCGCGGCAAAGGCCATAACCAGCGCTACGTGCACAACATTCTGCCGGAAGACAAACCCGCCGACAGCCTGCTGGTGGTGGAAGTCTGGACCAACGAAGGCTGCACCAGCTCGTACCCAAGCCATAAGCACGACACCGATAATCCGCCGCAGGAGACCTATCTGGAGGAGACCTACTACCATCGACTCAACCCGGAGCAGGGATTCTGCATGCAGCGCGTTTACACCGACGACAGAACGCTGGATGAGTGTATGGCGGTCTACAACCGCGATGTGGTCATGGTGCCGAAGGGCTACCATCCGGTGGCGACGATGGCCGGGTATGACAGCTATTATCTCAACGTGATGGCTGGCCCGGTACGCCGATGGATGTTCACCTGGGAAGAGGACCATGCGTGGATTAACCGCGATTATCAGTCTGATAAATAAGGACTAAAACGTTTGGCGACAGTAGGGGGGACTGTCGCCACATAAAGAACCAGGGTAATGCGTTTATTATAAGGATTGCCAATAATAAAAAACCGCGAATGCGGCTTTTTATTATTGAATGACTGAAGGGTTATTCGCTGATTTTTTTCTCTACGGAGGCAGCACCTTCTTTGGTCTTATTCCAGACTTTCTCGGTACCTTCTTTTGTGGCATTCCAACCTTTTTCTGTACCTTCTTTGGTTGTATTCCAGGCTTTTTGTGAGTCTTCACTCACCTTGCTGCTCAGATCATCTTGTTTACCTTCGGCAGCGTGTTTTGCTTTTAATTTTTGCTCTTCGCCCTGATTCTGCGCCTGATGCAGTTTTTCTTTTGCGGTATTGGCATTTTCGTGCGCGGCAGCTACATCATTATCGGTTGCGTGTGTCGTGGCGGCAATAACGGGAGAAGCCAGCAAAATTGCAGATAATGCGATAATTGTCTTTTTCATAATATCCTCGCTTAGCATTATAAGTTATTAGCGTGATTGATCATGGCACACAAACGAAGCGCTGGCTTTAGGAAAAAACTGTAAGTGCTGATAACTCTATATATCTCTTTTTACAGTTTTGAGAACTCAACACGGTTATATTGCGTTAGGTCAAATCTCTATTTAATGTTGGGTTAAATCACGAGTGGTAATCATTATTTAGCATAGCGAGTTACATCATAATGCTGCCTGATATTTATTTGGGACTGTAATGTGCTTATCCGAAATGAAGTCACATTTTAAACACGCTTTACGCTGAAACTAAATGTGCATCCATTCCTCTGGATTTGACGAAGTAGTGTGGGTAATTATTCCCTCTAAAATAGAATTTAACTCTGTTCTCAGCCACCACTAGTGTGCATGTGGCTAAGTGAGGCAACACTCAATCAGAGGTTGCTCACATGGCAAGCCCGCTAGCGCCGGGGCAGCACAATCTATCGCTTCGAGGGAACCTTCCGGGGGCATAACTCTCCCTGCAAAAAATATCTGGTCTGAATATAAACAACCCGATATTCTGAAATGCTTTGTATTTTTTGTGAACAGGAAAAAGTATGCTGAGTACGTTACCCGATTTACACAGAAGTTTTGCAGAGCAACTTAAGCTTAAATTTCAGTCTGATTCGCGGATTCACTCCCTTCTCGCTGGCGGTTCGCTTGTTCATGGCGGATTTGATCAATACTCCGACCTCGATTTTGTCGTTGTCGTAGACCCTCTCTACTATGACGAAATCATGGCGCAGCGTAGGGAACTTGCCGGAACATTAGGCCATCTGCTGCATGCTTTCACCGGAGAACATGTGGGAGAGCCTCGCCTGCTTATATGCCTGTATGGCCCCGAACTCCTTCATGTCGATCTGAAATTCGTCACACTGGAAATGCTCATTCAACGCGTTGAGGAGCCAGCGGTGTTATTTACCCGTGATAGCACTGCTCTGGAGCGACAACTGGCAAAATTTAGCGCTCACTGGCCCAACATGACGCCGGAGTGGTTTGAGTCCCGAGCCTGGATCTGGCTTCATTACGCAGTGGTTAAACTGGGAAGGGGAGAGCTCTTCGAAGCGATAGGTATGCTGGCATTCTTCCGTGAGCAAGTGCTGGGACCTATGCTGTCCCGTCGGGTAAATCTACCGCAGCGTGGGGTTCGCCGTATTGAATTCCACGGCATTGATCCTGATGGTTTGCTGGCTTCCACGCTGGCAACGCACGATCGCGACTCCGTCAGCGTTGCTATCAGAATGGCTGTGGATGCTTATATCAATCTGCGGGCTGATGCTCTGCCCGAAAATATCGCAGACGATGCGGCGCGACGGGCGGTTCTTGCCATGCTGAAAGCGTATTCTGACCAAGTCCCTTCTTATCGCCAACATCCGGGATGCCGCCAGCAATGCAGTCGGAAAATTTCTGCCCTGTATTAGTGCCTTGAGTTTGTAATCTATGACGTTTTTCGCAAGTAAAGGTCAGTATATCAGTTCAAAACTGACCATGGTTTTTTCTCGGGGCTTAGCTTTAAGGAGCTCGTTGTTAGTGAGGGGCGTGTGATACGCGCCATGTCTGGATTCCTTCCATAGTTGGTACACGTTTAATGGACCACAGTATAGCGTGTACCAATAATCATCGGATTTAGCCGGATGCTCTCGGACAATGACAGACACAAAAAAGCCCGCAGGGCTTGCGCCGTGCGGGCTTTCAGTACTTCATCGGATGTATCCGGATCATGATTGCTGGCGTCCCTGTAATTGGTGGGGAAGGTGGTTGAGTTTGTTGGGGATTTTGATTTTTTGCGGGGAAGGGAAGGCGCAAAAAGAGTGGCGATGATGTTGATATGGAAGGGGTTTTTGTAACTTCATGATTTTTATAATGATTAATGGAAAAAGAAATATGACGTTTTGAGTTCTGTTTTCAACGGAGCAAAATGAATAATCGCGATGTGCATTGTCGGATACTGTGAACAAATTCCCCGAAAAGAAAATCTGTCACATCCCTTCTCATTCAGAATTGATAGGATCTGTTGTTAACTCAACGGCTATTGAAATTGGAAAAAACATGAAAAAGTGGCTGTCATGCTTGAGAAAGGCTGAGTTAAGCTCTCTAACTTAGAACTGTCAGATTGAGAGAGTGTTTGTTCTGAAATATTTTTAGCCCATAGCTACCTACGTATGGGCCGTGACTTCAAAATATCCAAAAGAAAAAGTGAATATTATAGTTGGATCTCAGGTGGTGATTCATTAAAAATCTCCTCCCACTGAGATTGCCAGTCATTGCTTAAGGAAAACTTTCTGAACTTATGGTGTAAATCTGTCCTTATTAATAACCACTTCTGTTTAGTTAATGCACTAGAGCGTAATGCTCGAGAAACATTATTTGTAAATTTTTTGTTATCTTCACTTACAAGGTGATCATTTATTGCCTCAGTAATTTCAGTTCCAATACTTGCCTCATGGCCCAAGTAAGCTCTAATTACCAATGCCACGAAAATAAGTGGAATATATTCACTGCCACGAGACATAGCTTCATTTAAGCTTAATGGTTTTATCGTAGAAGGGACCTCCTTATCTCCATATGTAATATCTGTGTTTATTGGTTCATTTATATCATCAAAGTTAAAAGATAAATTAATCTGGTTTGTTTTTTCTTTATTACAGCTATTGTCTTCATTTATTTCGTTTGTATAATTAAAGGAAGCTATTAGTTTGCTTATTCTCTTTTCAGTTAAAAATACATCAGTCTGTGTTTTTAATATTGATAATGATAATTTCTCCTTCTCATATTCAGAAGATAAATAACTGGATATTAAACTTGGCATTTTGCTATGTTCAACCAGATCTATAATTTCATGGTTGTTATTTATTGTTCTATCATTATATATAGAGTTAACTAACTTATTAAGTTCATCTTTCGCTTCATTATATGGTTTTTTCTCATGAAAAGGCAGATGGATTGAGGACAAAGAAAGATATATAGGAGTGTGGCATATATCAAGTATCAGACAGGTTCCAAGAGGAGATATCCGAAACGTATGTGATGGTTGAACATTATATTCTATATTGAGATCACTATCTGAAGGTAACTCAATACATTCTATAATTCTTTCTTTAACAGAACCTTCAATTGCTTTAACAATCCATTGTTTTTTATAACCATATAAAGATGCAAACTTCATTACTCTATCTAAAGATATTCCTCTTGAGGTTTCTCCAGGTGAAACTGCATCATTTAGAAAAGATAATATCCGTAATTTTAGATAATAGCATTGGTTAATGTTTTGATATGGCAAATATACATTTGGAATGTAAGCTTTTTCAGTATGGTCTGGATGATAGGTCAAAGTAGATATAATATCTTGCTTGCGCCACGTTATTTTATTCCCTAGTTGATAATGTACATGCTTTATCAACTGATAGAAAGTTCTAATATTATGCCATGCTACAGATGATAATATCTCAAGGATAGGTATGGATTCATTTGATAGCTGAAGATTTTTGCGTAGAACATCTGCGTAAAAGTTCATCCTTTCGAGGAATTTATCTAATTGATATTTTTTCCTCCAATCTTTAATCCTGTAATCCTCACCCAAATGTTCTTTAATGTATTTTATACGGGTTGATATTAGTTTATTAAAATCTGGAGATTTAAGGTGTATTATCTTATCCTCAGGACGAACATCAAGGAAACCTTTATCTTTGTTTTTGAAAAAAGTAAACTCCCTAAGAGTGATAATTACAGTGGCACCTGATTCCTGCGTGATTAAATGTGATAACGCATAAATTTCTTCCTGGAAACTTTCTGCTGCTCGATCTACATTATCAATAATAATAATTACAGATTTGTTTTCTCTAGCTCTTTTTTTAAATATGCGTAATACCATATTTTTCTTGTTAGAGCTTTCTTTTTCTAGAAGTTCAGCTTCTTTAAGTATAAAAGACTCAGGGTTTTTATTGAAAATTTCTTTATAAGCACCATTTTTTAATACTTTTAATTCATGTGCAAATGTTACTCTTAGTTCATCTAAAGTAAACTCTGTTTCGTAGTCATTCTTTATTTTTTCATATAGGTAATCAAAAACTATATTTTTCACATCAATACTGTGTTTAGACACATCATTTATCAAATCAATTATAATTGGCGTGGCATAAATATTTTTTGACTGTCTGGCTTCTACTAGACATTTTGTGACCAATGTTGTTTTTCCACAACCAACAGCGCCAGTTATGATGATAACTTTTCCAGTATTGTGCTCAAGAATAAAATCTTTCCCTTCAGATGGAGACAAATCTAGCGCATCATTTGGTAGAAAACTAGGTTTGGAATCCTTTAATGCTCTTTTAATCTCACCTTTAAATTGGTCAAGTTTTGAGTCGCTTACAAAGCAATGCTCAAGCATCTTACGCTGATTTTTTTCAGTTATTTGAGAGAAGAAATTTTGATAAAAATCGTCAATCCATTCATTATCTTTGTTGCTGTCCCACGTAAAATTATTAAAATGATCTTTTAAGATATAACATACTTCTGATGGTGAATAATTGAGTTCTGAAAGATAATTGTCAAGATTGTTATTATGTATGCTATCCTTCGACATTAGGTCATACATAAGATCAAAAGAAAACTCCCCGTTAAATAAATTACCAAAATAAATCCCTTTCATTGAATCAATAGTTTTACCAGGTTTTGGTAACATAGGGCAAACTAACCATTCAGCGCCATTTGTTATAACTGCATATTGCACTGCTTTTTCGACGCAATATCTTTGTGCTTGATCTATAACATCAGTAAGCTTTTTCTTGAATGCTTTTTTAAAATATGAGACTGTATATTCATTAGAAGTTAATGAACTCGTCGGTAAACCAAAGGTAACACCTATCTTTTTTGCTTCGACGACAAGTCGTGGATTCCTCTCTATACTCAGTATATAGTCGGCATATCCTGAGGTTCCACAAAAGGCTTCTGGTGTAAATTCTTCTTTTTTCCAGCCAAGAATCTGTAAAATTTCATCGATCATTAGGAGTCTGATCTCAGCTTCATTAGCTTCAAAAAGAGTTTCCTTGTGAGTGATGTAGTTTTCCTGAAGTGTCTTAAATTTTTCGAATGCTTTTTCTCTGCTCATAGCTAGCCTTGATAACTAGGTTTAAGGAATTATTTTATCTCTGGCTTTCAAAGCGTCAACTTGTACTTAAGTAAAATGTGCTTTGTTAATGAATGAAAAATAAGAGATTATTTCATTTCTTTATGTGATGAGATTCACAAAAATATTGTGGTGCTAAATTTTAATAGTACCTTATAGAGGATGTATTTACGAATCGTAGATGTGGAAATAATTAGGAAATTATAATTATTTGTTAACATAGGTTAGTTTTGCAAGCGTTAAGGGCTATTTAATATAAACCCTCTCTATATATCTTCCCCGTCCATCTCCATGACCCAGATCCGTTGAAGTCACCGCCAACGCCTCTTTACGGCTCAGACCTTGCTCTTCGTAATACCGGATCGCGTCCTGCGCCCAGGCATAGCGCAGAGAGTGGGGAGAGTATTCGCCCGTCAGCCCGGCATCGCGAAGATGGTTGTGCCAGTAATCCATTGCGGATTTCAGATCCGGTTTGTCAATCAGATGCCCGTCACGCTCCCCGGCAATATTCAGCGCCTCTTTCACCGCCTGGCGTACCGCTTCCCGGTCAGTCACCTGCGTCATGCGCGGTCGTCCGCCTTTGGTGCCGAAGATCACCGACAGACGTTCAGCGCCTTTTTCCAGCTGTTTATCCCAGGTTTTCAGCGACTGGCAGCACTGTACCGCCTCCTGACCACGCAGCCCCATCACCCGCGCCAGTTGCAGGCTGGCTGCGAGGCCTGCGTCGATATGATGAACCCGGTCCAGCACCTGGTGGTAAAGTGCATCCGGAATGGCCCGGTGCGTCCCGTCACGGCTGGCACCACTGATACCGAGCGACTGGTTGCTGATTAATTCTGACTGGCTGAGGTGTGTGCGTCCGGCTTCAGCCAGAATAGAGCGCACCATCGCCATCTCATTCTGTAGCGTTCGCAGCGAAATACCCTGTTCCAGCCGTTCATGGATATATCCCGCGATGTGACTGGCTTTGAGCTGGCTGGTGCTGGTTACCTGAATATTCTGCGCCAGCAAATGACGGGCAAAACGCTGCGCTATCTGTTCGCGGTCGTGGACGGTTTTGTGGCTGCCACCTGCGCGGTGCGCCAGTTTTTTCATATCCTGTGCCAGTCGCGACATACTGACTCCTCCGCCTGATGCAGTAGCAATATTTTCCGGCGCGTGGTGGATGCTGTCGCAGTAAAAACTGCGCCATGCTGAACAATACCGGTGCGCCGGAAGGCGAGAGTTGAGGTATGGTGGGGTACGGTACTGCACAGTGTGCAGGCCGCCTGCCTCAGCAGGGATGCCCCCGGATCGTCGTGATCCGCCTCCGGTACTGTTCATTCCTCCTTGTTATCTTTTTGACGCAGAAATGATGGCGTCAGAGGGTAAATACAACGATAAGCCTGATAAGACGGCGGCTGGCACAGCGGTGTGCGTCGGCGTCACTTTGTTTTGCTTCGCCTCCAAAGTGACGCGCCGCCGTTTCAGGCAACCTGTTGACTGGCGCAGAGATACGCTCCGTCTAAAGACGCGGTACCAACCTGCCTCTTGCTGGCACAGGCTATAGCAGCAACAACGACCGGACTGCGTCAGAGACGCCCCCGCCGTATTGTCCGGCTTGCGGGGTTAAGGGCTTGACCAACCTGACATAGCAGCCAGGCACAGTCCTCTAAGGTCATGGCTGTCTCGGGTGCAGTCCCAGGACTGCGGCAGTTACCGTAAAAATAGCACCGTGGATACGATGGTCAAGCTATGTTTCATTCGTAATTGAATGATAATAAAGGATTTAACCATCATGTAGTAGAGTGTTGTTTTATGATGACTTGCGGGTAAGGGAATTATTTTTTATGTGAGGCGACACAATTTGTGATTCCGGGCCTGATAGTGGTCACGAGGGGGTTGTCAGCGTCTTAAGCGTTAATGCACTGAAATACAGGAAGATCCGCAAAGGCTCGCTAAAGGGCTTTTAGCGAGCCTTTGCGGGCGCAATGTTGTTTATTCTGGGGGCTGAAAATATTTGTAAGCGCCAGTTCATCCTGCGTCGGTAGAGCGCTGCCTGTGGAAGTACTGCCACGGCATTTCCTTCTTGTGTATATCCCATTGACATATCCCATAATTGCCTTATGCTGACAATATGTACAAAACTTCACCACTGGAGGCGAGAATGGAAAAGACAACCGTATTCAGAAGTAACCGTAGCCAGGCGGTGCGTCTGCCAAAAGCGGTGGCTTTACCGGAGGATGTCAAACATGTGGATATCGTTGCGGTAGGGCGAACGCGCATTATTACTCCCGCAGGCGAAAGCTGGGACAGCTGGTTTGATGGTGAGAGCGTGACGTCTGACTTTATGGCTGCTCGTGAGCAGCCCGGTGACCAGGACAGGGAAGGGTTCTGATGCTCAAATATATGCTGGATACCAATATCTGTATTTATACGATCAAAAATAAACCTCAGGCCGTCCGGGAGGCGTTTAACCAGCATTACGGGCGGATGTGTATCAGTTCAGTCACGCTGATGGAACTGATTTACGGCGCGGAAAAGTCCGCCAGCCCGGAGAAAAACCTGCGCGTGGTCGAAGGATTTATCGCCCGGCTGGAGGTGCTGAATTATGGTATCGACGCGGCGGTACAGACGGGGCAAATCCGAGCTGAACTGGCAAGAGCAGGTACGCCCGTTGGCCCGTATGACAGCATGATTGCTGCCCACGCCCGCGCACTGGGTTTAATTCTGGTGACAAACAACACCCGTGAGTTCGAACGTATTAATGGCTTACGCCTGGAAGACTGGAGTATCAGCTAAATAGCCTCTCTTCTGCCCGACTATGGAGCATCCGGGCAGCCACTGGGTACGGTGACCTGTTTCTAACCGGGAAATCAGGCGGCTTTTGTCCGCTGAACCAGTGGAAGCCGCAGAAATGCTGATGAGTAAATGATGGAGTTACGACTGCAACAGGTGAATATTTATTTTCGGCTAAGTCTGTGCGCAGCACATGGCCCTTTCCCTTTGAAATAACTTTATTATGCAGATTTCTTTTGTCTGACCATTAACATAATAAGCAGTAAGACATTTAACGTCAGTAAGACGATCGCTGGTGGGCTTATTGGTATATTGAACACCACTATCTGTACGAAGATAGAGCACAGTGGCGACAGTGCAATACCGATAGTTGTTATGCTGGTTCCCAGATTTTTAATGCAACCCTGAAGAGCCAGTTGTGGGATCAGGACAAACCAGAAGCTGAAGATCAGCAGGTGATATCCCAGGGTGAAGGAAATATCAAATTCGTGTTGCCAGACACATACAATGAGTGCGCCTGTAAGAACCAGTAATGAGCGAAAGGTGTTAATGTTAACAGGACTTTCTTTCGCCTTGCTTAGTTTCCTTGATAGCGACGTATTGATAAAAATAGAAATACCACATAACAGAGAAAGGAATACGCCAAATAGCAGAGCATACTTATTATTGCTGTGAAGTGTGATTACGACAGAATTCATTCCTGAAAAGGTAGCGGATATCGCCAGAATAGCTATCGCTATACACCACTCCAGCATGGATGCATTTTTCTTGAAAAACACAAGGTACAGTATTGGTCCAATTGAAACGGCAAAACTGGACATGACCGCCGGAACGATATAATAAATAGCCAGATAACCAGAAACCCAACTGATACAGGTGAAAACATTCAGCCAGAAATAAAGTCGTAGTACATTGTTTGTAAATGGATTTTTATCAGTTTTTTTTCTGCTAATCAAATTTACTGTGATCGTAACCAGAAACGAGAGGAGCGATGCTGCGAAAATAGTTAAGGCAGGACTTACTTCCTCATACAGAGCATAAGTGGAATAAATTGCTCTTGCAGCATCGCCCATTAAGAATAAAGCGAAAAGAAATGTATTGATAATTATTTTTATACTGTTGGTCATCATATCTCCAGTGTGGTTTTACTTACCATATCAATGCATCCTTCCAGTATGTTTTTCCCTGCTTTTGATAATTTGGCATGTTTTTTTATTACATCAACCGTTTGAAAGAATTTAATCTTGAAAGGCGTATCATTCCCTTGTTCATTATAGTTGCTTCTGATCGCACTGAAATCAATAAGAGCTTTATCTGTTTTATAAATTTTGTCAAATGCATATATGGTTCGGCATAGAACAAACATCGCGTGATAAATAGCACTCATAGGTCGATGATCTTTTCGAAAAGGTGTGAAATAAAGGTCATCTGTTTCGTTGATAAGGAGAGGGGTGTTGGCCCAATGTGCATATAAAAGATTATGTGCTGCTTCATGGACAACATGTTCAATGTACCGGGATACATTATCACCATCTTTTATCTCGCCAATGTATACCAGACCCAGGGTGTTAAAGCCTGTTCCAGCACGAACATTGACCGCATCAAATAGCCTGATTTCATCCACAATAAATCTGGTTTCTTCGTAGAGTTTCTTATCTGCAAGCTCGATAATCTGTATGGCATATTGGAGTAAATTTTTTGAAACACAGTAAGAGCGTTTATTTGAGCAGGGGGTTAATAAGTAATCATGGTTGTGAATATAACTTGGGTAGGTATCTGACTGGTCAGAGATGAGTGCCCATCGACAAACTCTGTCTTGAGTAGATGAACTCTCTTCGTAAAAAGGAAGGATATCCATTTCATTATGGTGGGTATAATCCTCTATTTCCAGTAGTTCTTCAATAAGTGATGGATTAATCAATGGGGTTTTGTTGACATAATATTGCACCAATAAATGATGGGCAGCAACAAAGAACGGAGAAGGCTTCTTATCTTTAGCGTGTTTATTTACAAGAGAAGCCAGTTTTGAGTTATTATTTCCTGTAACATCAAGGATATGTTGGTAACTACTCCACAAGCGGCTGGCTATATTTCTAAAAAGCAGAAAGGAAACCGCTTTATCAGGCATTGAAGGGTTTTTTATCATAATGTTTTCCTTATTTAAAATAGAGTGATTGTTCAAGTGAGATACTGACGATAACAGGAGACTCCAGTTTTATTACATTAATTTTAGCTGACTGGCTTATCAATAATCTGGATAAAGCGTCATTACCATTTTTTTTCCGAAGACAAGACAATGCTTCATCAAAAGCAGATTTTAATGAATGAGATAAGTTATTTCCGAAACCAAAAAAATGGATGTTATTATTTTCTAATAAGTGCATCTTTTTAGATAAACCATTTTTGACTACTGACACGCTAAGAGTCACTTCTGCTGAGACTTCTATGCCACTACCACCAATCTCTGCTTCACTTTGAGCTGCATGAACATCACCAATATAAAACCAGGCATTATTTGTCAGTACAGGTAGATAAATTTTTGCATTCTCATTTAGTTTTATGAAATCCAGATTTCCTCCATATTCATCGCATTCAAGCGAGCTAATTATTTTATCATTTTCATCTCCGGAACAACGGATGCATCCGATTGATGGGGTTAACTTAATTGATTGATTTGTTATTTTTTCGCATATAAAAGGAGTGCATACTTTATCTTCTACTTTCCAAAAAACGACCTCTTCACCTAAAATAGGTAAAGCATTATTTTTCTTTAAATACTTTGGAAGTATCCCACAGGATGACAAGCCTATATCTCGCGTGATATGGATATTTTTTATCGTAATCTCGATTAAATCACCTCTAATGGCATTTTTTAAAAGGAATGGGCCTGATAAAGGGTTTAGTTCCTCGAACTCCTTGTCAAGCTCATCATTATATCCAAGATTATCCAGTGTTCTAAATGAAATGTCCTCTTGTTCGTCAATGTCTATAGCGAAAGATTGTTCTTTCTGGAAATGAGAGAAGAAACAGGGGATTTCAATTTTCCTTGCCATTTTGAATTCTCTGGTATGAATTTATATTTCAGTTCTGTCGTGCTATAAAATCTGACAGAATTTTGTTCTCATCAATTCCTGTGCTGATATGTAGATCTATGGTTGTGTTTTCATTTAATGATAATATGTAGCGTGAGAGATATTCAGTTTTATTTGCTTTATCATATGTTTTCAAGCAGTGAGCTGCGTAATCATAAGATTGCCATACATAATGGAATACTAATGCCATACGTAATAACCTGTCCTCCCTGAGCCACCACTCAATGTCATCCAGACGATGATAATAGACTGCATCAGACCATAGCCACTGATTCACACCTGATATAGGATCGTTGTTTGCATAAATGCCAGCAGGTGTTCTTGTTCCATATCCGGTAAAACAATGGAATTGAAATCCCTGTTCACTTAAAAAGTGATCAATGTCTCTGAATAAAGGCTGACCTTTATATTTCTCAATAAAACCTACTTCAATATGGATAGCACTTGTAGATTCCAACACATTTTTACCATTCTGCAATATATTAAGCTCATACCCTTGGACATCAATTTTAAGCAGATCGGGAAAGATATCCCTAAACTCTGAATCCAGAGTTAATGTATTAACCTGTTCAATAGACTCAACTTCATAAAAGGGCATCATTCCTGAATACTGGGTAAGAACATGCCTGTTTGGTTCCAATATGGATGAACAAGGGGGCAGTGAACATTTGTTAAAAGAGTGAGGCTTACCATCTCCCAGAACAACATTCTTTATTAAAAATACATTGTCTTGCATAGATTTTATTTGTTGCTTACAGGCATCAGGATCTGCGTCTACAGCAATGACCTCACAATGAGTATTCTGAATGAGGTAATCATAAATAGGGGGATCGTCATGTATAATTCTCGCTCCAATATCAAGAATAACAACAGATTTACCTGTGTCGCTAAAGCTAAAGAGTTCCATTGTGTTCTCTCCCAAAGATGGCTCTCATTACTAAAATGAGAGCCATGTGCTGGTATTAATTTTGAACAGCAAGGACTACTTTTCCTTTCTGACCATTGAGGCTAAATACTTTTTTCAAATCAATATGCTTCACTGGTGTTGTACTCATAGTCATCTCCTTATTGGCAATTAAATAATCATTTTTGTCGGAATGAAAATGTTGCCGACATGTTAATTAATAACCCATGGAAACTATATGTCAATATTGAAGTAATTTGAATTGGGTATATTCTTGGTGTGGAAAAATCACGTTTTTTTATGCGTATTTATTATAAGTATAATTTTTCAATTCATATAAATATTTATTGAATTTCAATTAGTTGATTTTTGCCCTGAAGGACATTGTTACTCTATGGATGATTAATACATCAAATGACATTTTTTGAGATACTGTAACAAAACAACGCAATGAATTAGTGCTCTTAATTAATTCGATTTTTACTGCTCTTTCTGCGTCTATTGTTCAGCATTAACGATGTGTCGGAAGAATTTTAATAAGCAAAAACAAGATATCCTTCACATTTTAAGTGATGTTTTAACAATGTGCATTAGCTAAATAACGATTTACTTATCATTAATATAGGAGAAGGGCCCGTACGTTAACCGACGAAGAATTTTTATGACTGCCTTTATGGTGTACTTCATCTGCAAAACAGTAAGTTATATAGAATTGATATGTTGCTACCCCTCTTGGTATGTCCAGCGACTATCTCATGGCAGATGCACTGGTTTTTCCCTTTGAGGGCAGGCCCGTTCCCCTTATTCTCCCTTCCTTTCAGCCTTTGCCGTTTCAGCCCCTTTTCGCCATTTTCATTCCTTCTGTTTTTGAGGTGGTACAGGTGGGACAAGTGGTACAACCGCGCCAGCCCTGGCTTGGCGCTGTACCACCTGAAAAATGCCAGTCTGAAAAGTGGGACAGAATCAGCAACGGCTGTCCCACCCTGTACCACTTTTTTTAAACTAGATTATCTAAAGTGGGACGCTGTAACCCGCTCCAGCTCTGCGTGTACCACTTGTCCCACCCTGTACCACCTTTTTTAAGACACGCGAGACTGCATTCAGATACTGAGGATGCGGGAGGTGAGCCGGTAGACCCTGGCTTTGCCGATCTCCGGCAGGCGAACCTGCGACTGGTATTTCCCGTCGCTGCCGGGCAGCAGGCATTCCGCTTCCAGACATAATCTGGCCGCTTTGGCGGGACTGAATCCCCGGCACATTTCCCGCCAGCCCTCCGGCAGGATGTGAAACAGTGTGTGCTCTTCACCCGTCAGCGGATCTTTTTCCACCCGGCGAAAGCCCACCATATTCAGCGGGCGGTCCGGGCCGTCCCACGAGGCAAAACGGCTGTACTGGTGCGCGGTAATGAACCGCTTGATCTGCGCCAGCACGCCTTCATCCTCCTGGTTAGCAATATGGCCGCGCTCGTTCAGCCAGGCGTGCAGGCAGATCTGGACCGCCCCATATGCCGTGCCTTCCTGCCAGCCCGTGATACCCTGCAGCGTCGCCATCTCTCCGGCCACCGCCAGCAGCGCAAAACGGGCCACGATGCGCTGCACCTGGTTTCCGGCGTTCTCCGGCATCAGGGCAGTCTGGTAGCGGCGAAGTAACTCTCTTGCCAGCGTGGTGCTGGCGTCCTGGTCGTGGGTGAGGAAGGCCAGCCAGGCACGAAAGGCGGTGCCGTGGAAGCGGGCGACCCGGTCGCAGAGGGTATCGGCGAACTGCTGGCCGCTGGCAAAGCCGTGTAGCTGTTCAAACGCGCCATGATTCCCTGTATCGCTGGGGATTTGTACCATGCGCACGTCCATCCCGGCGTAGAGGCGCTCCCCGGCGCGTTCGGTGTGTTCCGCCAGCGACAGCTCTCCGGTGGAGAACAGCAGCAGCGTCCAGTGCCTGCGGTTGCGCACTTCGCCGTCAGTGCGGGCGCGCCCCTTGCCCTGGCCGTTCGCCAGCATATAGGCAATCATTCCGGCTTCCCGCGGGTCCACTTCGCGCAGTTCATCGAGCGGCAGCAGGGCATCGTTGTGGCGACTGGCAATTCCCTCCAGCGCATTCCCGGTGGCCCGCCAGGAGTGCCAGTAATCGGTACCGCCACAGACGGAAGCGGCCACCTTCATTACTGTGGTTTTGCCGTCGGTGGACTCGCCGCGCAGGTGAAAGCCTCCACCGCCCGTTCCGGTCAGGCGCAGCAACGGGGCGGCCAGCGCACAGCAGACGGCAAAGACCAGCCGTGAGTTGCCTGCACAGAGTGCGGCGACCTGCTCCTGCCATTCCGCCAGCGTACCCGCCTGCGCAAAGCCGCCGGTCAGATAGTGGCTGCCCTGGAGAATGACGCTGTCGCCACTGGGGCCAATAACCTCATCCGGCAGCACGTACACGCCGTTGTGCCAGCCGGTTTTCTCCACGCAGGTGACCCGGCGTCCGGGGAGTGACCGTGAGATATATTCACATAACAGGCTGCGCAGGGCGGGGCGGGTGGAGATGTAGGTCAGGCCGTTCTCCAGCAGGATGCGCCGCAGCTCCTCGCCGTTGCCGCTGAGCATTGCCATCGGCATGGCCCAGCGCCGCAACTGCCCGGTGGTGGTATGCCATTCCAGCAGGCGGCCATAGCTGCCGTCATGGCTGTCGCAGGTGATGGCGGTGACGCGCAGAGGGGAACAGATGCGCTGGGGCTGGACGTCGCTTTCACCGTCCCGGCGTTCGGTGAGCTTGTCAAACCATAGCGCTTCTTCATCGAGGCGGAAGTGATCCGGCAGGATGTCGGAAGGCCTTTCCTGCCGCAGGCGTGCAAGCTGCCCGGTCCAGTTCTCCAGTAACTCACCGTCAGGGCTCATCAGTCGTGCCATCTGTACACCCGCGTGCGCTAGTTTTACGGCGATTTTCATCAGGTCTTCTTCGCGGATATCGCCGGTGCGAAGTACCCGGACGTAGAGCGTGTCGGGCCTGATAATGGTCAGGTTGTCCAGATCGGCCAGTTCATCCGGGCCGAGCACCACCGGAGGAATATCATCTTCCCGGTCGGGATCTTTTCGCCAGGCGCGTGAGGTCTCCCATGCCAGGCTTCCGGCAAGGATCACCACTTCGAGCGTGCGGTCCGGAGACTGCTTACAGAGAAAAGGAGCGCGTTTCATGATGGGGTATCAGTCGGCTCATCCCTGAGCGTGGATTAGCGGATGGCGGTGCGGCGCTGTTGCCACTGACGAATTTCAGCGGCATCGAAGACCACCAGTCGGGAAGAGAGGTGGACGGGACGGGGAAAGTCGGTGTTTTTAATCAGGCGGTAAACCGACGATTCACTCATCGCCAGAAACTGGACCACCTGCCGCATACGCACGTTGCCGCTTTCGGGAAAAGCATCGTTGCTGTCAGCACGGGTTTTCATGATTGCACCTCACGGGAACAGAGTGTCGAGGCGGTTATAGCGCGGAACGGGGAGGGGAGGTATAGGTCCGGGTGAAAAAGATAAGTCCGGATAGAAAGTAATGAGTCCGAAAAATGATTGTTTATTGCCAGTAATAATGACAATAAATTAACTAATTGAAAATTAATGGGTTATTTAATATCGCCTATGTTTGAATGAAATCTGCGCAGGTAAGCGGGTCGTAATGCACTACTACGAACGTTTCATATCAACGGGCCCTAGTCTACAGTTCTTTATAAGCGTTTAAGATAATACCGTTAGCGATAATTCATTCACTGCGCTTAACTGATGTAGAATTCTCATTAACCTACAGTTGTAGGTTGTGTTCCTGCATAATACTCCGACGTGTATAAATTGTTTTACAACTTAATTTTGTCTATAGTTTAATAAGAAAAATAGGCAGTGTTATGTATAGAATTTAACTTGCAGAAAACATAAGTTATAACTATTACACAACCATGCCTATATCTATTGTTGATAGATAAGAGGTTACACAGTTATGTTATCCGAATCTGATAACCAGAGATTGCTCTGACCAAAGATTGATTCTATGCCTTCTTTTATTTCTGAGATATCATCTAAATATAATATTCTTAAATTTTTTATTGCTCGTGAACAAGCCACGTAGAGCAAATTTTTAGTATTATTATGTTTTTCTTTGAAAATATCATCAGTTAGCAAATGAGCGCGAGATTCTTTATTTTCTTGAAGAAATTTGAAATAGTTTTTAAATTTAAGCTTGTCTTTATTTCCAAAGCTATGTTCTAAAATAATAGCAACATTATTGTATTCTTCACCTTTGGTACCATGGTAGGTGTGGTAGATAATATCACCAATCTCTGTGCCATCTATAAAATTAATCCAATTCATTAGCGATTTTATTGGTAAGGATAAAATACTCTGTATTTTACCTTCAGCTACAGTTTCATCTTCAGACATACTATTCATGAGTACATTTATGCTGTTTATAATTGCAGACTTAAATAAATGGGGGGACACGGTTTTTTCTTTGTCAGAGTTAATGCGGTTTATTAGTATTTTTTCTAGAGAACTTTTTGCTTCACTATATTCAAGACGGTCTGTTATTAGTTCAATCCAGTCATTAAGTGATACAATTTCTTTATTTTGCAGTTCACGTAAAATTGAATTTGCAGAAGAAAAACTTAGTCCCTCACCATAAGTTCCAAAAATACAGTGATAAGAAACATTATTTTGAAGAATGTCTTGATATAATTTTGTTAGGTTATAGATAATCAATATGGTTGGGTGGAGTTTTTCTAATTGCTTGGATAACACTTGAGTATTTAGGTTTTCATGATAGATCATTGAGTTTTGATATGCTTGGTAAACATTTTCGAAATCATTGAACTGTGCCATGAGCCTATTAGTTAAAACTAGGCAGTGGATCTTGCAATCGTCATTATCCCTACCTTTACTGGTTTGAGCTAAATAAGATTTATAATGTGAGAGAAACTCTTTTGCTATTTCCAGTTTCTCCTTGGATTGATGATGAGAAAAAATAACGGAACCTTTATTACTCTCTGATGAAATGGGTATTTGAACTATTTTATCTGCGCGAATTTTGTTTGCAACATCAATTATTTGTTGATGTGAGCGGCGGTTGAATATTTTATCTATTTCATAAAGTCCGCTATGAAGTTTTGTGATATTTTCTCCTACTCCATCATCATAAATACACTGGGCCGTGTCGCCAAAGTAACCTACCATCCATTTCTTGTTATTTTGATTTGAAAAATCATAAAGAGTTTTAAAAAAACCAACAACATGACTATTAGTATCTTGATATTCATCAATGAAAAAATAAGGGTAACTGTCAATAATAATACGACATAGCATTGGATAAGTTTTGACTAGTTTTAACCCATACTCAAGTAGAGTATCATGACTGAACTTCATATAATGAAGTCTATCGATATTGACCTTACTGTCATAATAAACACGATTTTCTTTATTAGATTCAATCCGGGCAAGACACTCTTCAAGTCTTTGTATTTTATAAAAAATACTGACAACGAATTTAAAGTTAGAAACATTTTTTAAAAAACTATCTAGATGAGAAGGTTTCTCAATTGTTGAATCCCCATAAGCTTTTCTAAAAGATGCAGCGCTATGATCTTTATAATGATAAAAAATATCTTTAGTCTGAAAAATATATTGAATGAATTCTTGCTTTTTGGGTTCATCAAGATTGATAAAAAATTTCGCTTTTTCAGAATGATTAAGTTCTTTTTTATTGTCATCTATCACATTGATTATCTTCTCCTTATGACATATCAAAAGCTGTGGTTGGGCTCTTTTGATTATATCCCACAACATTTCGTGAATAGTTGAAACGTGAACTACTTCTGAATTTCCTAACCGTTTTTTTATTTCATTTACCGCAACATTGGTATAGGTAATGCAGGCTATTTTTTGGGAACTCCTAGTAGCTATGATTTTATTTATAGTGACATATTTAAGAGTTTCTATCAGCGCATAGGTTTTACCAGCTCCAGCACCAGCATTGAAACGAAAACTGTTGAAATTATCAACATGATTGATGACGCTTTTTTGCACCTCCAGTTCTTTAATTTCATTTGTTAACATCAGCTATCTCCGCCGTAATTTCAATTTTCGGGATTACAACATCTTGGTTAACGACCATACCGTATTCATTTGTCGGAGGTGCACTATCTCTTTGTATTTTAAATGCAAGCCATTTTAATCCATCCTCAAGATAATTTGGTAGTTTTGGTAAGTCTTCAATATCTTCTGCTGAGAGAAAATTAAATAACAATTTGTTAGAAAAATCACTTTTACTATCAGAAAGTTTTTTCTGTAATTTATAAGAGTGAGAGATTAAATTTTTATTAGGTTTTGTACCACTACTATTCAATATTTCTTGATAAATACCAGGTTTACATTCATTTAGTGCTTCATTAAGTGCATCGTTGTTATAATTTGTCAAAATTAAAGCCTCTTCGAAACTAGTTGCGTATTGGCCTTCGATTGGATCTTTTTGAAATACAACGTAAAGGTTTTCGTCACTAAAGAATTCTATATTATCTAATTGGCCTGCTTCTTCTTCAGATTTATCTTTGAGTTTTATGTTCAATTCTTTAAGTGTCGCATTAGTCGTAGTTCGACCACTGAGACTGGTGATTTGATAAAAAGTTGGTGCAGTACCCGGACGGAAAGGAATATCCCCATTTTTTGCCTGTTGACCACATCTTAGACAAGTTTCATTTTCTTTATGTGATTTGCATTTTTCACATTTTTCTCGCTTGATATCTATGTCGGTCACAATTAGACTAGGGACACAAAGTTGTTTGGCTAATGGAAAGTATAATTTGCCGTGAGCGCCATTGATATTGAATACTGATATATAGTAGTTACTAAGAATTGGATGTTTTTCCAAATAATAATGTAACAAAGTCTCCTCAGTAATACCTTCAACAAAGATAATTGCGTCTGAAAAAAACAACTCTGAAACTTTGTATTTTATATGTTTTTTTATAAATTTGAGCTTTTCATTAGCATCATTATCTTCACTAGAGACTACGCATTCATCAGTCAGGTTAATGGCTTTTGTGCATTTTTTTATTGAAGTTAAGTAATTTAGATTGTTGAATGTATTGCTACTATGGATTTTGCTATTAACGATGTGAGAAGAGTGGGTTGTAATAGCTATCTGGCATTGAAGAGTTTTTTTTATAACCGAAGAGTTGTTTGCTATCTCCAATGCTTTTTTTACTGCATTATCAATACGTTTAATAAAGAACTCTTGCATGTGAGGGTGCATGAATGCTTCAGGCTCTTCAATAAATAGTAGATTAACTTTACTAAAATGGCTTTTGTTTTCATAGCTATCTACAAAATGAATTATTTCACCGATTATATTTAATAGATTTATATATCCTAAGCCAAACTGATCTTCTGGGATATAATCTTCGCCATCTATAAAATTATATTTTATCAGTCCTTTCATTATCGCATCATAACTAACATTTCCCGATAGATTTAAATCTACTTTATTTGAGTGCTCTATCTCACAAAGAACCTGTGATATATCAGTACTTTTTGCACCCACACTTAAAGATATTTGCTGGTTAATCAGATGAATGCTGGATTCCAAACCTGTGCGAGATTTAGTGTCATTAGTGAATTGAAATGAAACTATCTTATTGAAAACATCGCTAAGAACTCCTTCTTTAAGATGACGATTGGCTTTTATTTCTTTGATGTTAATTAATTTTTTAAGTGAGAATTTTTCTGCGGGTTCACCTAATATATCGATAAAATTAGTTTGATAAAGATTCCCCTCATTTTTAAAACAGTTAGTGTCTTTTGAAAGCATTAAGTAAAACATTTCAAACTGCTGTTTATGATCTAGTGTATTCCCTTCTGAATTTTTTAAATTAAAGATCCTCTTAACTTCTTCTTTAAAAGCAGTTTCTTCAGAATAAACAATTTTGACTACAATGCGTATACTCACGGAAGTTCCACTCTCACCCTCACTAATTGATATAAAAGGTGATAGGTTCGTCATTAAATCATTATCGTTGAAATCTACTTTAATTGCTAAAGTAAACTCTAATGTCGGTGTTTCTAATTGTTCGAACTTTGTATCTTGATCAATGTTATAAGATCGTTTGTAAAGACTAAATAACTCATTTAAGTATGATAAGTTAAAGTCAGATGCTAAGGGTTGTTCGTTTCCGCATAGCATTTTAAGTGCATTGATGACAGTTGTTTTACCTGCGTTATTCTTACCAATTATTAAGGTTGTCGATGGCGCAATCACTGATTTTGATTGCTCACCTTCTGTTGTCATATCTATAACTTCTGGTTTAACGAAGCATACTTTATTATCCGTAGAGCGAAACTTTCTATAATTCTTGATGGTTAAAAATTCTAAATGCATGGGATTACCCTCATCCATAATATTTTAATCAGTTTGCCTAGGCAATTTACTATAACATATTACGACGTGTGTGATTTGTTCAATGCTTCGTTTATTTTTATAAGGTGATTTGATTTTGTACTCTTCTGGGAGCTACTCTTTATCCCGGCCCATCTTCAACACCTCATAAAACGTCCCACGCCCAAGCCCATCAGACGACAATTCCAGCTCCTGCGCCAGCGCTTTCAGCTTTTGAAGTATTAGGTCAGAAGCTGGTTTATCTGACGTCCCATAACGCCCGCCAGTCTCCTCAACCACTAGCTGAACCAGTAGCCAGCAGAGTCGGGCAGTATTCTCCCGTGCCTTGTCGCGTTTATGCATCCCACGCTGGGAAGGTTGTGCAGAAGGAGTGAGATCAGGCAGCGCATCGTCGCCGAGCGTCTTCAGCCACTTGCGACCACGACTGTTACGCGACAATTTCATCACCGCCTTCAGGCTGCGGGCCTTAATTTCTGGCGGCGTGAGTTCGTCATCAATTAGCCGCCAGGCCAGCGCGAACATCTCATCGGCATAGAACATGCGTTTGTTCGCCGGGGCGCTGACCATGCCCGTTGCTTTGATGGTACGGCTGATGGCGTCGTGCAGGATACGGTAATTTTCCTGATGTTCTTCCGGCAGGGCGTTTGCCGGTTGGGCTGCATCAAGGCCTAGAAGCAGAAGGGCGAGATGCCGCGCTTCCAGCAGCGGCATATCACATTCCCGTTCAAACAGATTCTGACGAATGGGACTGGTCACATTATTCTCCTTCCACGATCCGCAGCGGTTCTTCTTCACCGAGCAATGCCTGCCGTCTGGCGGCATCAACGTAGTTTCCCCACCATTGCATGAGCGGTCGCCTTTGTTCCAGATAGTCGCTACGGTTGTAGGCCGCTTCGATCTCGTCTTCTTTCTGGTGCGCCAGCGCAGATTCCAGGACTTCACGGGGAAAATGACCTGCGCCCGCCGTTCGGGCGATACTGCGCATGCCGTGGGCGACCAGCTCACCGCCGAAACCCATACGGATAAGCGCGGCGTTAGCGGTCTGCTGGTGCATATGCTCCAGTGGTTTACGGATGCTGGGGAAGACCCACGGACGATGGCGGCTGACGGGCTCCATTATCTGAAGAACGCGCAGCGCCTGTTTGCTAAGCGGCACCGTGTGCGAACGGTTCATCTTCATAAAGGTGTCAGGGATGCGCCATTCCGCTTTTTTCATATCAATATCGCACCAGCGGGCGCTGACGGCTTCGCCGGGACGAACCCAGGTCAGTAGCTCCCATTCGATAAGGCAGCGGGTTTCCTTGCGGATAGAGGCGTTCTGTAGCGCCAGCATTAACCTGCCCAGCTCGCTGGGGGGGAGGGCTGGCATGTTCTGCTTTTTCGGTTTCTTAAAGCGGGCGACCAGGTTGTCAGCCGGATTGAACTCGATGAGCTCTTCGGAGATGGCAAAGCGGAAGATTTCATTGAGCCGTGAGATGACCCGCCGCAGCGTTTCGAGGATGCCTTGTTCTTCCAGTGGTGTGAGGTGCTCCTTGAGCATCTTCGGGCGGATCTCAGTGACGGGCGTACTGCCCAGAGAAGGGAAGACGTGCATCTCCAGCGAACGCCAGACATCTTTGGCGTGATCTTCGCTAAGGTCGCTGGTCCGTTTCTTCTCTTTGAGCCACTGTTCCGCAACTTTTTCCAGCGTGCATTCATTCTGGATGCGTTTTTCTTCGGCTATTCCTGCTAAGTGTTGACGGGGATCGATGCCCTGCCAGAGCAGTCGTCTGTATTTCGTGCGAGTTTCGCGAGCCATGGCCAGTGTAACGACCGGGTAAGGGCCAAGGCTGGTTTTGGTGCGCTTTTTGGTGACGGGATGATAATACTCGAAATGCCAGGCCTTCCTCCCTGAAGTCTTAACCAGCAAGTACAGGCCTTCACCGTCCCGTAGCTCATAATCCGTGCTACGGGGCTTCGCGCCAGCGATCTCCACATTTGTTAAGGGTTTCAGTTGCTTAGGCATGTTTTAGCACCACGCTTTTTTAGCCCCACGATACCGTGGTGCTAAACATGGTGCCAAAAGGTCAAGATTCATACAGAGATCATGACCACACATGCAACAAAAAAGCCTGCAACTCGTTGAAGTTACAGGCTTTTTTAAGGTTCATGATGCATCATGAATGAATGTTTGGTGGAGCTGGCGGGAGTTGAACCCGCGTCCGAAATTCCTACATCCTCGGCACTACATGCTTAGTCAGTCTTTACATTCGCCTGGCACCTGCGGACAGACACGCCACTACCAGACTAGCCTGATTAGTTTTAACGCTTCAACCCCAGGCAGGGCATCCACGCGATCTCTTTTGGGTTTGACCTCTCTTTGATCCCCGTCTTAAGAGCGGAAGCTAGGGAGAGAGGGCTCAGAGCAGGTTATTAAGCTGCTAAAGCGTAGTTTTCGTCGTTTGCGACTATTTTTTTGCGGCTTTTTACGAGGCCAACCGCCCCTCGGCATGCACCTTGGGTTTCGCGAATCCCGTCGAATCCAGAATCAGCCCCAATGTGTTAGAGCCAGTATAACAGACTTGTGACACGCGTGACCAGCCCCCGCAACCCCTAATCCTCAAGGATTTACCGCTCGCGCAGCGCTTCTTTTGCGCGATTAAACGGTTTGATTAAATAGTCGACGATAGTTTTTTCACCTGTTTTTATATCCACTGTGGCAATCATGCCCGGCACAATGGAAAAATGGCGCCCCAGTTTGTTCTCCAGGTAGTCCTGGTGGGTACGGATAAACACGCGGTAGTAGAAGATTTCCGGTTTCACTTTGTCCTGAATGGTGTCCGGGGAGATGGTTTCGACCACGCCTTCCAGACCGCCATAAATGGCGTAGTCATAAGCGGTTATCTTGACCAGCGCCCGCTGGCCGGGGTGAATAAATGCAATATCACGCGGCGACAGCCGGGTTTCAATCAGCAGATGGTCGTCTATTGGCACAATCTCCATCATCTCGCCATTGGGTGGGATCACGCCGCCAATGGTGGTGACCTGAATATTTTTCACGATGCCGCGCATTGGCGCGCGCACGGTCAGCCGGGTGACGGAATCCTCACGTCCTTTCAAAATGGCCGCCAGCATATCCACTTCGGCGTTGGCTTTTGACAGCGCTTCCCGCGCCTGCACGAAGTATTGCGAGCGCAGGTCGGTGATTTTTAATCCCAAATCGCTTTTTTGTCGTTGCAGGCGCAGCACTTCTACGTGGCTGGCGGCGCCGCTTTTCTCCAGCCGTTGGGTGATGGCCAGCTCTTTATTTACCGAGACCAGCGCGTCCTGCAGTTCCGTCATAGAATCAGCAAGCTGCGCGCGGCGGCTTTTATACAGACGGGTTTCAGAGGCGATGAGATCCGGCCAGGCGCGCAGCGAATCGGGAAAGACCAGCGGCAGATCGTTAACTTCGGCATTAAGCCGCGCGCTGGAAGCCAGTGAGGCGCGATAGCGGGCGGCGCTCTCCCCAACGTTAGACTCGGAACGGGTCGGATCGAGGCGGGCCACAATTTGATTAGCCTGTACTTTATCGCCCTCGCGTACCGTTAACTCCGCGAGAATGCCGCCATCCAGCGACTGCAAGACCTGTTCTCGCGAGCTGGGGATCACTTTCCCGCTGCCGGTCGAGACTTCATCCAGTTTACCGAAATACGCCCAGACGCCCAGGACGGCAAACAACAGAGAGCTGAGCAGGATAATGCGGCTGGCCCCGGAAAAACGGTGCTCGCGGTGGATATCAAGATCGTCCATAGCGGCGTCATGCGGATTGGTTTTCATTTTTCCACTCCCGACCGTGAGAAGGGACAGGAGCCCGGCTCGTATTTAGCGCCTGTGCTTTCGGGGCATCCATCACCAGTTGGCCTTCTTTCAACACCACAACGCGCTCGACCAGCTCCAGAACCGGCACGCGATGGGTGGCGACAATCAGTGTCCGGTTGCCCAGCCACTGGTCCAGCCGCTGAATAAACTCCCGCTCGGTATGTTCATCCAGTGAAGCGCTGGGTTCGTCGAGTAGCACAATGTTAGGCGAGCGCAACAGCATTCTCGCCAGCAGAATTGACTGCCGTTGTCCGCCGGACAGACCGTTGCCGCCCTCCATAATCGGATGCGCCAGCCCTTTGGCGAGCTGTTTAACGAAAGCCGCCGCGCCGCTGACCTCCAGCGCGTCGAAGAGCTGCGCGTCGCTGGCATGCGGTGCGCCGAGGGTCAGGTTCTCGCGCAGGGTGCCGAAAAACAGCCGCGCATTCTGGCTGAGAAAGCCGATGTTGCGGCGTAAATCGGCCATATCAATATGCGCCAGGCTCAGGTTATCGAGCCGGACATCGCCCTGAATAATCTCCACGCCGCCCGCCATGGCCTGGAGCAGCGTTGATTTTCCCGCGCCGTTACGCCCGAGAATTGCTATTCGTTCCCCGGGCATGATCTCCAGGCGTGAGATGCGCAGCGGAACGCGCTGATCGTCGTTGTGGTAGCGAAAATGTGCGTTTTCAAAGAGATAATGACCGTGAAGGATCTCCTGATGTACCCGGTCTTCATCGTACTGCGTTTCGGTGGGGAGCTGCATGATGCTGTCTAACCCCATCTTCGCCGCCTTAACCTGCTGCCAGCGGGCCAGTACGCCGCACAGGTTAGCCATTGGGGCAATCATTCTGGAGCCGAGCATCGAGGCGGCCACCACGGCCCCGGTGGTCATTGTGCCTTCAATAACCATCGGCGCGCCGAACATAATAATGGCGGCGTAGACCAGGCTTTGCACCGACATGCCCCAGCCAATCAGCCCCTGGGTCAGCTTGTGCGTGCGTAGTCCGGACTCTCCGGTAATGCGGATGTAGCTGTTCCATTGCTGTAAAAAACGGTTTTCCGCCTGCATCAGCTTGATGTCCTCCAGCCCCTGAACGCTTTCAACCAGCACAGCGTTGCGCAGGGTGGATTCATGTGCTGCCTGATTGGCGAGCACCGCCAGTTTCTTCTGTAACAGCAAACCCGGCAGGATCATCAGCAGGGCGGCGACGGGCGCTATCCATGCCAGCGGCGGCGCAATGCACGCCAGAACAACAATAAACAGAAAGAAAAAGGGCAAATCGACAATCGTCGACAGGGTTGAGGAGGTGATCATCTCGCGAATCTGTTCCAGCTCGCGGAGTTGAGAAATAAAGCTCCCCGTTGAGCGGGGTACGGCGCTGTTGCGCAGCCGCAATGCGTGGCTGAACACACGATCGGAAATGCGCATATCGGCGCGTTTGCCGAGCAGGTCCATAATGTGGGTACGCGCTTCGCGCAGCAAAAAGCTAAACAGCACCGCTACCAGAATGCCGGTGGAGAGCACATATAGCGTTGGATAAGACTGGGCGGGGATCACCCGATCGTAGACCTGCATCGAAAAAATAATCCCGGCAAGCGACAGGACGTTAATCAGAAAAGCGGCAATCATGACTGGCAGGTAAGGGCGGATGTCCTGCAACACCAGTTCGCGCATCCAGTCGGGTTTAAAGCGAGAAACATAGCGGTCTACCCGACTGTCCTTCAGCGCCGACAGCGGGCGCAGCGCGGTAATGCTCACGATCTCCGGGAGAAGTTCTGCAACCGTCAGTCGGTTACGCTGTCCCTCTTTGCCGATGATAAAAACATCCAACGCATCTTCACCGTTGAAATGTTCTATCACCATCAGTTGGCCGCCGCGAAGTTCTGCTACTACCGGCAGTTGCCATTGGTTGAGCTCCTGCTTTGCGGTATCCAGCGCATGCCATGACAGTCCCGCCTGGCGCGCCAGCTGCGTCAGGGCGAGCGTTCTGCTTTTTCCCGCAAACCACGGGGCGTTGGCCTGGATTGCGCCAGGTGAACAGGTTACGCGATAGTGGCTGGCAATATGAGCGATCGCCTGCGCCCACTGGCTCAGGGCATGTTCGCCAATCGCCTCTTCAGCATGCGAATCGACGTCGCTCATAGCTGTATCTCCACCGATTGTATGCTGCGGTTATTTAAGGCAAACGCCTGACGAAGCGATCCGGTGTTGTACAGACAGTTCAGCTGTAGCTGACGCAGCTGGTTCTGGGTCTGGAGCTCAGCAAAACGCGCCTGGTACACCTCCTGCTCGGCGTTAAGCACATCGAGCAGCGGACGTGAGCCAAGATCCAGATACTGCTGTTGATACAGCTCGCGCGTTTGTTCACTCAGTCGCTGCTGGCGCCGCAGAATCTGCAGGGCGGTGGCGAGGCTCATTGCCTGGCTGCGGGACTCCAGTAATTTCTGCCGTACTTCGAGTCGGGTGCGCTGGATGGAGTACTGGGCCGACTCCACCGCGTGGCTGGCGGCGTTGCGTCTGGCAGTGAGGCCGCCTCCCTGATACAGCGGCATTTCAACTTTTACCCATGCGGAGTACTGGGTTTTGTCGAGCACTTCATGGCTGGGATATTTGTCGTTGAGATAGTGCTGAACCGATGGCTCCAGGGAGATGGTGGGCGTCATTTGCGCGTTGGCGTAGTCGAGGTTGGCCTGCGCCACGTTTGCCTGCGCCCATGCCGCCAGCACGGCGGGAACTAGCTTATCGTCTGGTTTAACGACATCACAGCTGCTGTCCAGTTTGCCGGGAAATTCATTGCTGATGCCGTTGAGCGAGCTCCAGCCAAGATAGCTCATCAAGGTTGCTTTGCTGCTGTCGAGATTGGACTGATACTGCGCCAGCTGCGAGCGTGCGGACTCAATACGCGCGTCGGTTTGCACCACGTCTGATAGCGAGGTTGCGCCTTCATCATTGCGCTGTCGGGTCAGTCGACCAATGCCGTTCAGGGCGGCGAGCTGCTCCTCGGCGGCGTCCACCATTTGCTGCCACGTCTGCACCTGAACAATCGCGTTGGCGGTCGCGTGGGCGATGGTATCAATACTGAGTAACACATTAGCCTGCTGTTGCGCGGACCCTGCGGTTTCAGCGCGGACCTGGCTTGCCACTTTGCCGAAGTCATACAGCATTTGTGATACCGAAATTACCAGCGCCGGGCTAAAGCCGTGGTCGGTGTAAGTATTGCTGTAGCCGTTGTTCATTCCGGCCGAAACCTGCGGATAATATTTCGATTTCGCCACGTCGATCTGCTCATTTTGTGAGAGCAGTTTGCCGATAGATTCGCGAATAGAAGGATGCCAGCTCACGGCGCGACTCACGGCATCGGTCAGCGTCAGAGTACCGGGGGCGGCGGGGCTTAGCGGCAGATCGGCAACGGATCCATCCAGGTTCGGAAGCATCTGGCTGGAGGCCAGTCCTTCCGACGTAATAACCTGAGGTTCATCCTCGGCATTCCCCCGCATGGAACAGAGCGTTAATGCCAGCAGTAATGCAACGGGCATGACTTTTCCCATATCTCATCCCTTTCAAAATACAACCGTTACGGCAGTTGCTCCGGGCGTCGTGGCGCCCGGAGCTTTATGTATTAACCACCCGTGATGAGGTGATTGTTCTGTAGCAGTTCATTCAGCGTGGTGTTGACATTCTCCAGGGTGATAAGGTTGGTGGATTGATAAGTTCCACCCGTGCCATCGCGGTCGATGGCGATCACGGTGTTGGATCCGATAGTGGTGACCTGCACATAGTTTCCAAGCGTTGAGGCCTGATGGTTCCATCCGCTCAGCAGTTCGTGGATATCGATCTTGTCGCCCTGGGCCAGCGAGAAATTGGTCCAGTTGTCGCTGTTGTTCCCTCCGGTGGCGTTGTTGGCATTAAGCAGGTGATAGATAAGCGTATCGCCGTAGGCCGATCCGATGATCACATCATGCTGTGAGGAGCTTGCCAGCTGCGGATTCATATTGATGGTCAGCGTGGCGGTGTCCGTATGCCCGTTTTGGTCATTCAGCGTATAGGTGAAGGTCTCTTTGGTGGTCATTGATGCCACGGTCGTACCCGGCTTCAGCGTGTAGGTGTATGAGCCATCCAGATTCATGGTCAGTGAGCCATAATGGCCCTGAATGGTGGCGCTACTGGTACTGCCGGTCGGATTGAGCGTGGCGGTACTGCCGTTATAGCCATTGACGGTAAGCAGGGTATGGACGGTTGACAGCTGATCGTGGGCGCCTGCCGCATCACTACCATCAAAAATATTGCCATTCACCGTGGTGGTGTTGACGTCATAGGTATTAAGGTGCCAGGTGGTGCCGGTGACGTTCGGCGTAATGCTGACGTTACCCACGGCCAGCCCGCCCATCGTTCCTGTGAAGCTGACGGTGTAATGACCTGCGGTCAGTTCGGCATTCCCTAGCGAGACCGCGATTGAACTGCCTAACAGGCTGATGGAGCTGGCGGGTACCGAACCGGAAAGTGTGTATCCGCCAGGACCGGTTATCGTCCAGGTCACACCCAGCGTACCGACGGTGATAAGCGTGTTGATATCGAAGTTAAGCGTGGCGTTTTTCAGGACGTCATTCGTCGCGATGTCAAACGAACCTGTCGCGGTGGCCTTGCTCCCCAGCGTCGGAATTGTCGCTGTTCCCAGCGCGCCGCTTCCATATGCAGCCGAGTCCTGAACGGTACTTACCGCCATGACGCCGCTGACGTCATCGACGGCATTCAGCACCTGCGGGGTTGGCGTGATGTTCAGTGAGGCGGTGTCCGTATCGCCGTTCTGCGCGCGTAAGGTATAGACGAAACTGTCCGGGGACTTAATGCTGTCCGCACCAATACCGTTTTTCAGCGTGTAGGTGTAATTTCCTTTTGCGTCAATGAGCAACGTGCCATAGAGGCCGTTTATGGTGGTATTCCCGCTTGCCGACACCGCCACGCCGTTGACTTCAGTAATCACCGCATCTGGCGGTGCAATATCGTTAGTCAGCACATTGCCGGCGGTATTCGCCGTCGTGCTGTCTACGACATAGGTATGATCCTGCGAGATATTGAGCGTGTAGCCGGTGAGAGCGCTGATCCCGCTGGCGGTATTCAGTACAAACAGGTATTCACCGCCAGGCAGCGTTACCGTCAACGGTTGCGAATTGCCGTTCAGCAGCAGGGTGTTGATCCAGCCTTTTTGCACCCGGTATTGTTCAAACTGTTGAATCGCATCATTGAAGCGGTAGATATAAAGATCGAACGTTGAGGCCAGCGTTACGCCGCCAACGGTCCCTTGAATGGTCATCGTCCGGGTTGACCCTTCCTCTACATTAAAGATAATCGGATTGGTCATGTCATCAAGCAGATTGGCGTTAAGCACGGTGCCAACTCCGACGCTTAATACCGTCAGACCGCTTTGTGCTGATGGCCCATTGTTGACATAGCTGACGCTGGTATCAAAGACCAGGGCAGCATTGTTGTCGGTCGCAATAACGGTAGTGGCCGCCGGGGCTGGCCCCAGGTTGATCACCAGATGTGCCGAGCTGCTGTTGTTGCCCTGCGTAATGGTGTAGGTGAAGCTCTCTTTTTGACCGTATACCGCAGTGCGGGTGTCAGTTAATGTGTAACGGTAGCTGCCGTCCTGGTTGATGTGCAGGGTGCCGTACTGACCTTTGATATCCGCCCCGCTCGCGCCAACGACGGTGGTTTTCCCGCTGGCATCAGTGACTGATGTTAGTGTTGTCCCGGTTGGCGTAACGTCGTCGGCCATCACGTTGCCAGTATTGACGGTCGGCCCGCTGACAACGCCTGCGCTGGTCTGATGTACGTCTACGTCCAGGCTGGTATATGAACCTGTCGCCAGCAGGCTGGTGTTATAGGTCAGCACGCGATACTGCCCGCCGGTCAGGCCGGTCAGATTCAGGGTAACGCCGCTACCGGTTAACGTCAGCAGGTTAGCGAAGTCGCCAACCGCGGTGTTAATAATGGTGTTCCAGGCGCCGAGAGTGGCGTCAAAGCGCTGTACCACAATCTCCTGGGTGCTAAGCAATGACAGAACAATGCCTGTTGCCGCCGCATCGATCGTGACATTGCCAAAACCGCCGTCGGCAATGGCGAACTGTACCTGCGCCGTGTCGTTGCCGAGAACGGACGCGACGTTGCCTAATGCGCCAACCAGCAGCAGGCCGTAGTCAGAGTAGCTCTGTGAGCTGGTGGTTGCGGTGGTTGTCAGCGCGAGGCTGGTGACGTTATCGTTAGCCGAGAGCGGGAGGATCGGGGCGGTAATGGAGAGCGGCCCCGACGTATTGCCCGCCGCATCGGTTGCGGTTATGCCCAGCGTCTGCCCTTCAATTTGTTTGGTCGGCAAGGTTAACGACCAGACGCCGTTGCTTCCGGCGGTGGTGGTATAGGTACCTGCGCCAGGAATTGTCACCGTCACCGTGCTGTTTGCTTCAGCCTGACCTGTCAGCGAACCGCCATCCGCGCTCAGTATGCCGGTTGGCGTATTGGGAGCCAGCGTGTCGACCACCACCGTTGCGGCGCCTGATGCGGCGCCTGTGCCATTTGCGTTGGTTGCCGTTGCGGTAAAGGCGTGCAAGCCTTCAGTCAAATTGCTGCCAGGCGTGAAGGACCAGACGCCGCTGGGGTCCGCCTGGGTGGTGCCAAGCAGCGCGCCGTTGTTGTAGATGCTGATGATGGCATTTGCCTGTGCCGTTCCGTTAAGCGTAGGTAAGGCGTCATTGGTGACCTGGCCATTGGCGATAATCCCGGTATAAATCCCGAAATCATCCACGACGCTGACGATGGTCGGGGCATCGGGTACTCGGGTATCCGGAGCGGTAAAGCCTGTAGAAACACCGGTATTACCCGCTTTATCCTGGGCAAACGCCAGCAGTGCTTGCCCACTGGTTTGCGCCGGGGAAAGCGTCACCACAAAGCTGCCAGCGCCGTCCGCGGTGGCGGTTCCCAGTACGGTCCCGTTGCCGGACGTTATGGTCACGGTGCTACCTGCTTCAGCCGTACCGGTGACACGGTTTCCGGTGGCATTGATCGTCAGGCCTGTCGGCGCGCCTGGCGCGAGGGTATCCACCACAATTGATGAGATGGGGGAGGTGATGCTCACGTTCCCCGCCGCATCAGTGGCATTAACCGTGTAAGCATGCGTGCCCTGGCCCAACGCCGCGGTGGGCGTCCATGTCCAGTTGCCACTGGCGTTCGCCGTCACGGAGGCCACCAGCGTGTTGTTGTCAAAGATATTGACCGTGCTGTTGGCTTCTGCCGTGCCGTTGAGCGTAGGGAGGGTATCATTGGTGGACTGACCATTACCCACTGCGCCAGTGATGTTCGGGACATCGTCAATAATGCTGACGATGACCGGCACGCCTGGCGCGGTGGTATCAACGATTATCACAAAGCTGTCGGTCGCCGGGCTGTTATTTCCCGCCGCATCGGTGGCGGTGACGGTTAGCGTATGTGAGCCATCGCTGAGCGGGGTTCCCGGCGTGAAGGTCCAGGCGCCGCCAGCGCCAGCCGTGGTTGTTCCCAACAAGGTGTTTCCGTCATAAACACTAACCGTACTTCCCACCTCCGCGGTTCCGTTCAGCGTCGGTCGGCTATCATTACTGGTCTGACCGTTATTCAGGTTGCCGAATGCGCCGCCAGCGACGTCATCCACGACGGTAGCCAGGGTTGGGGTGGCAGGGGCCGATGTGTCGACAGTCAGCGTAAAGCCGCCGGTTGGCGGGCTGGCGTTGCCTGCGGCATCCGTAGCGACAGCGGTAATGGTATGTGTACCGCTTCCCAGCGTGGAGGTGGTGACGCTCCAGGTACCGTTGGCTAACACGGTGGTGGTTCCCAGTACCGTATTATTCTCATACAGGGTGATTGTGGCTCCGGCCTCCGCGGTGCCGCTAAACGTCGGCGTTGGATCGTTGGTGCTTTGCCCGTTAGTTATCGCGCCGATGCCTGGAGCCATATCATCGGTCACCAGGGTAATAACCGGTAGCAATGGCGCAGTGGTATCCACCACGAAGGTGAAGCTGTCCGATGCAGGGCTCGCATTACCCGCCGCATCGATGGCCGTTACGGTGATGACATGGTTGCCCGTGGCCATTGCTGGCGCAGGCGTATAGCTCCAGTTACCGCTGCTGTTAGCGGTTATCTCCGTTAACAAAGAGCCGTTGTCAAAAATGCGGATAGTGGCGTAGGGTTCGCTGGTTCCGCTGAAAGTCGGACGGGCATCATCAGTAATTTGTCCATTGCTGAGGTTGCCGGTGAGCGGCCCCTGATCGTCAAAGACGGTGGTGATTACAGGCGCGGCAGGGGCGGTGGTATCAATAATGAATGAGCGAACATCCGACGCTGGCCCGGTATTACCCGCGGTATCTGTTGCCTTCGCGGTAAGATTCCATGTGCCCGCAGCAAGCGCATTGGTTGGTGTAAAACTCCAGTTGCCGCTGGCCTGAACGAGTGCGGTACCCACGAGCGAAGCGCCGTTATAGATAGCGATCGTCGAGCCTGCTTCACCGGTCCCGGTAATTGTTGGCCTGGTCTCGTTGGTGCTGCCACCATTTGGCACGACGCCAATGACGGGCGCCGTGTTATCTGCGACGCTGGTAATGACGGGCGCAACAGGTGGTGTGGCGTCAACATTCAGCGTAAATCCACCGGATAAGGCGCTGGTGTTGCCCGCAGGGTCGGTGGCGCTGAGGGTAAAGGTATGGTTACCGTTAGTGAGCGGCGTACCCGGCGTGAAGCTCCATGCCCCGGTTCCATCCACAATGGCTGTGCCTATCGGGGTTGTGCCACCGTCCAGCCAGATGTTAATCGTCGCCCCGACTTCTCCGCGACCGTTGAGCGTCGGAGTCGCGTCGTTGGTGAGCTGACCGCTCACCAGATTGCCAGTTAAACCGGGCTGATCGTCTACCACGGAAGTGAGCGTCGGTACGGCGGGGGGCGTCACATCCACAACGATATTCCACGCAGAGGAGGCCGCGCTGGTGTTACCTGCCGGGTCGGTGGCGCTGACGGTCAGATTGTGGCTACCTTCCGTAAGATCGCTGTTAACCGTCCAGGACCAGGTTCCTCCGGGGGCTACCACGGTAGTGCCGAGAAGTACGCCGTTATCAAAGATATTAATGGTTGCATCCGCTTCGCCCGTCCCGTTGAGCACCGGTCGGCGATCGTCGGTTACCTGGCCTGGCAAAACGGACACGTTCGGCTGATTGTTATCGTCAATCACCGATGTCATTGCCGGGACGTTGGGCGCCTGGGCGTCAATGGTCAGGGTGAAGCTGCCCGAAACCGCCCCGGTATTGCCTGCGCTATCTGTTGCGCTGGCGGTGAACACATGCTGGTCGTTACTGAGAGGATTTCCCGGCGTAAAGCTCCAGCTACCGTTTTGATCTACCGTGGTGGTTCCGATCGGATTGTTGTTATCAAAGACGGTGATGGTCGCGCCCGCTTCGCCGGTCCCGTTGAGCGTTGGGCGCGGATCGTTGGTGAGCGCGTTGTTAGCCAGGGAGCCGGTATAGCCGGGCACATCATCAACGGCGTTAACTATCGTGGGCTGTTGTGAAGCGGTCAGATCGACGGTAATGGCGATCGGCGTTGACAGACCGCCCGTGCCGTTGCCGTTGGTGGCCTGAACGGTAAAACTGTAGCTTCCTTCGCCCGGCAGGGTGGGAACCGCAAATGTCCAGTTGCCGCTGGCATCAACGGTGGCCAGGCCTGCGCTGATGTCGTTAATAAAGACTTCGACCGTCGAGCCTGTTTCCGTTGTGCCACGCAGCGTTGGGGTCGTGTCGTCTGTTCTACCGCCAGCAGTGAGAATATTCCCCTGCACGCTACCGATGTTATCGTCAATCGCGGTGATGACCGGTACGCCAGGCAGACCACTGTCGGAGGCATCAAATGTGACTTCACCGCTGGCGTTACCTGCACGATCGGTAGCTTTCGCGGTAAGCTCACTGCCGTTGGTCTGGGCCGGGCTTAAGGTGACGGTGAATTCGCCGCTATTATTCGCGGTCGCGGTACCGATTAACGTACCGGAAGCATCGCGGATCTCAACCGTGGCGAAAGGATCTGCCAGTCCAGAAACCCGGGTGCCATCCGGCGAGACCGTCTGAATCGTCGGGTCTGGCGGCGGTGTAATGTCTACCGTGATAGTGATGGCCGGCGTTTGGGCCGTCGTATTTCCGCCGCCGTCCTGTGCGCTGAAGGTCAGCGCGTGAGTCGCTTCTGAAAGTGCAGGCGTGGTGAAGGTCCATTTCCCATCAATGACGTTTGCGGTGCCTATGATCGCGTTATTGTCGTAAATCGTTACTGTGCTGCCAGGCTCAGCGGTGCCGTTGATGGTTAATGTCTGGTCGTTAGTGAATGAACCATCACTCAATGAGCCGATGACCGGCGCGACGTCATCAAGGATTTCCGTGACCACAGGAGCCTGAAGAGGGACGGTATCCACGGTAAACGTAAAGCTGTTCGAGGTATCGCTGGGGTTTCCCGCAGCATCTTTCGCGACAGCGGTCAGGGTATAGGTACCATCGAGCAGGGCGCTGGCGATGGGGAATTCCCAGTTACCAAAACTGTCGACGGTGGCCACGCCCAGAATGGCCGCGCCATTGAAAAGCGTAATTATGCTGCCAGCTTCACCCGTACCATGAATAACCGGCGTATTGTCATCGGTAGTGGCGTTGTTGATAAAGTTTGATTCAGGAACGCCGTCATCATCCGTCGCAAATTCAATAGTGGGAGTGGTTGGAGCCGTTATGTCAATGGTCAGGGTGACAGGATCTGACGGATCGCTGATGTTACCTGCAATATCGGTTTCCGTCGTCGTGATGACGTAGGTCGTGTTTGGGGCCAACGCGCCGGGGGTAAAGGACCAGTTGCCGTTATCGCCAACCGTTGTTTGACCAATTTCACTGCCGTTATTGTAGAGAGTGATAGTACTACCCGGTTCTCCTTTACCGCTGAAGGTTGGCGTGGTGTCGTTGGTTGCGCCATTGTCGGAAACGTTGCCGATAACAGGGGCAACGTTATCAGTGACCAGCGGTGCGTCAGGTTTAGCGGGGGGAACGGTATCTATTGTGATGGAGTAAACGCCGGATAGCGGGCTGACGTTGCCCGCCGCATCGGTTGCCGTGGCGGTGATGACGTTTAAGCCTTCAGATAAGTTGGCGGTTGGCTGATAGGTCCATTTCCCTTGTGGATTGACCGGTACCGTGTCCACCTCAATGCCATTATTGTAGAGCGTGATCGTGGCGCCTGGCTCCCCGGTCCCGCTCAGAAGCGGGGTTTCCTGGTTCGTTATGCTGCCATTGGCCAGCACGACATTCTCGGTACCCACAACAATGGTTGCTGACAGAATTTGCGGTGCGTTTGGCGCATTCGTATCAACCTGTAGCGTGAGACTGGTCGATTTCGGGCCTTCATTACCCGCCGGATCGCTGGCGGTTGCCGTCAATTCATGTGTGCCGTCGCCCAGTACGGCTGGCGGCGTAAATTGCCAGCTTCCATCTTCGCCAACCGTTGTTTCGCCAATTGGCTTGCCATTGTCATAGAGGGTGATGGTGTCGCCAGCCGTGCCACTACCGGTTAACTGTGGCTGAGAAGAGTTTGTCGGTTTACTTATATCGATAGGATTATCATCGGCGTCAAGGATCGCAGAAAAATCTGGGGCGACAGGCGGCGTACCGTCAATGGTAATGGTGAATCCGGCGGAAGGATTTGTCGTGTTCCCATGGCTGTCGCTGGCTGTCACCGTAAACTCATATGTGTTATCGGACAACGCTTGCGGGAGGGTGTAACTCCAGGCCCCGCTATTATCGACAGTAATATCTGCAATCAATTGCCCGTCACGCATCAGATGAACCAGTGAACCGGGTTCGCCCGTCCCGTTGATGGTTGGCGTGTTATCGTTGGTCAGACCGTTATTGGCGACGGAACCGACAATGCCGGGTTTGTCATCCGTTACATGGGTAATGACCGGCATTTGCGGCGACTGCGTATCAACAATCAGTTCAAATAAGGTCGCCGGGCTGGCGTTGTTTTTGGCATCCGTAGCGACCACGGTAAGCTGGTGTTTCCCTTCACCGAGATCGGACTGAGGGGTGAAGCTCCAGCTACCGTTGGGCTGCATGACGGCCAAACCTATGGATACGCCGTTATCAAATATTTCTACGGTTGAGCCGGCTTCGGCTGTACCGCTTAATGTCGGACGGTTGTCGTTAGTGGTTTGTCCACTGGTGAGCGGCCCGGTATCACCTTCGACATCATCCCATACCTGCAAAATGATGGGCTTATCTGGGGCGGTGATATCCGGCGCGACTGCGGTTTGCGCTGGACTTTCATTTTTCGCGCTGTCTGTCGCGGTGACGCTGACGGTTTCGCCATTCGTCTGCGCTGGCGAAAGCGGTACGGTAAAATGGCCATCGCTTCCAGTTTTACCTGTACCGATTGTGCTGCCGTTTGGTGCGGTAATCGTTATTGAACTACCGGGTTCGGCAGTACCCGTTACGCTGGTACCATCCAGGCTAACCGTTACGTCTTTCGGGGCGAGCGGTGCGGTTGTATCCGCCGCGAGCACGGTTGACGGCAGACTTTCATTTTGAGCTACGTCTTTTGCGGTGGCTGTTAGCGCTTCGCCATTGGTTTGTGGTGAATTCAGCAAGGCGATAAATTGCCCGCTGCCGTTGGCGATCCCGGTACCCAGTACGTTACCTGTGACGTCTTTGATGATGACCGTCGACCCCGGCTCCGCCTGACCGCTCACGGACTCGCCGTCAGCCGCGACGATCAGTCCTGAAGGGGGGGCTGGCGGAGAAATGTCCGGTACTTTCAGGGTTTCTACAGGGCCAGTATTGGAGGCTTTATCAGTGACCGAGATCGTCAGCGTTTCGCCATTGGTTTTGGCGGGAGAGATCGCTATTGCGAATGAGCCATCGCTGGCTGCCTTACCGCTTCCTAACACATTGCCCTGGCCGTCTTTAATTACGACCGTGCTGCCGGCTTCGGTGGAGCCTGTCAGCGTGGTTCCCCGATTAATAACTTCCAGGTCTTCCAGCACCGGAGGTTGGGTGTCGATGTCAACCGCAAAGCTGATGGACTGTCCGCTGGTGCCGAAGTTATTTGTCGCCGTTGCCGTAAAGAGATGATCGCCATCAGGAAGCGGCTGCGAAGGGGTAAAACTCCACTTGCCATCCCCGTCAGCAATCACCGGCGGGATTGTCGGCATCGGGACGCCGTTGTCATTGATGGTGATAAGACTTCCTGGTTCAGCTGTGCCGCTGATGGTCGGGCGGTTATCATCTGTAGCATCGCCGTTTTTCAGCGTACCGGTCACGCTCCCGATGTCATCTGAGACGGTAATGATGATCGGCTGAGACGGAAATCGAGAGTTTGACGCGGTAAATTGACCAGCAGGTCCGTTGTTACCCGCCTCGTCCTGGATGCGTGTTTCCAGCATTTCACCGTGTGTTTTCGCCGGGTTCAGCAGAATACTGAATACGCCATCCTCGCCTGTGACAGCCAAACCGAGGAGATTGTTATCGGTATCATAGATGGAGACGGTACTGCCGATTTCCGCATGGCCGGTTACGGTGGTGCCATCTACGGAGACCGAGTCCACCACCGCAGCGGGGGGCGGGCTGGTATCAACGATAATCGTTGGGGTTATGGCTAACTCGCTGATGTTTCCTGCCCGATCCGTCTGTTGGATCGTGAACGTATGTGAGCCTTCGCTTAACGTTGTGGTAGGGATAAAGCTCCAGCGGCCGTTGGAGTCAACGACAATGCTACCCAGAATGCTGTCCCCTTCGCGGATGGTGATGGTGTTTCCAGCTTCGCCGCTACCGGAAAGGGTCGGTCTTGCTTCATCAGTGGGTTTGTTATGGATAAGCAAGCCAGTGATGGATCCTGTTTTATCCATGAGCGCATCAAGTACAGGCGTATCCGGAGTTTGGGTATCAATGTTGAGCGTGAAGTGGGTTGATTCCCCGCTGCTGCCTTTCAGATTCGTGGCAATGGCCGTAAAGCTGTGCTCGCCGTCAGCCAGAGGCGTGGCGACAGCAAAACTCCATTTCCCATTTGAATCCACCATGGTGGTACCCGTCTCTTTACCATCCACGTAGATATGGATAGTCGAGCCAGGCGTGCCGGTTCCCTGTAGCGTTGGGGTATTATCATTGGTGAATTGATTGCTGGCGATGCTTCCAGTTACTGGCGCAAGATCGTCTATAGCTTCAGAAAAAACCGGTGTCATGGGCAGAGGAACGTCAGGTGCGTCCACGCCTGCGCTGGCGCTGGTATTGCCTGCCGCATCGGTTGCGGTAACGGTCAGGTGCTCCCCGCTGAGTTTCGGGGGATTAAGATCGATCGTGAATTTGCCGTCACTGTCTGCTTTGCCCTGACCAACAATGTTGCCCTGTGCATCTTTGATGACGACGGTACTGTCTGGTTCTGCAAGCCCTGTCAGCATCGTGCCATCGGGGGAGACAACCAATGTTTCAGGCGGCGTTGGCGGCGTCGTATCTCCGCTATTATTACCGCCAGGGGCGGTGTCTCCACCTGGGTTTGTTCCCCCACCGGGATTGCCGCTGCCTAATCCATTGTTGCTATTGTTATGTCCGTCGCCGCCGCCAGAAGAAGAGGCGATAGCTGCAATTCCGCCAGCGGCCGCGATCCCGCCGAGCACCCACGGCCAGACTGCGCCGCCCTGATGACTGCCTTCGGCCGTCATCAGCGGAGTGAGATCGTCCAGGTGCTGAAAGTGGAAAGCGCCATCAGTATCCTGAACCCACCACAGTGCGCCGTTGCTGTCTTCGAGAACGAGCTGGTTCTGATCATCACCTTTTCCGACGTAGAAATTTTTAATGGTGATGGTTTCACCTGAACGGAGTGTGATAACCAGATCCTGATTCACGCGAGTCAGCTGGCTGACCTCCTCACGGGAAACGGATAGTTTCACGATAGAAGGTGAACTGAGCGTAATTTCAGAGGCTTCAACATTGGTAGACACACCAGTCAACTTTGATACAACGGCGAGTAGACGCATATGTTCACTCCAGGTGGCAGGTCGGGAGTATTAATCCGCAACGGCGTGCCGGGCAAAATGAGCAGACAGGTGCCTCGTTCATCATAATGATAAACTTACACATATAATTTCATTGATGAGGATTACAGGTATCAGCTTCTTAAATAATTAAGTCGTAGTCTGTGCACCAAAATAGTTCTTTCGTATTAGATGATATAGTCAGAAAGAAACCTTTCTGCAACTTCCGTATATTAAAAATAGATGAGGGCATTTTAAATCGGAATGAGTTAAACGTTTCGATGAGCGAGCTTATTTTTAACTTTATGTAATTGTTGGTGTTTTTATTTATTTAAATATAATAAACAACAGTGATAATAATGTTATTAGGGTGGTGTTAAATATAACGCGGGAGTGCTTGAAGTTTTATTCTGTTAGGCTAAGCTTGCCGGCAGTTTAGCGGGGGATTTCGGGCTGAACGATTCAGCAGAAGAAACTATAATTATGGTGAATGTATTGTTCTACTTTCAATAACTAAAAAATAAGGACCAGTTTCACAGAGAGAAACTGGCCACAGAGAAAATAAGGTTATCGCCCGGCATTTTTCATAATACGTGCTTTATCCAACTGCCATTCGCGTTCTTTCACATCGGAGCGTTTGTCGTGCTGTTTCTTACCTTTTGCAACGCCGATTTTTACTTTACACCAGGCATTCTTCCAGTACAGCGAAAGCGCGACTACGGTATAACCATCACGATTCATACGACCATACAGAGAGTCGAGCTCGCGCTGGTTTAACAGTAGCTTACGGGTACGGGTGGGATCGCACACCACGTGCGTTGAGGCAACCGCCATTGGCGTGAAATTGGCGCCAAACAGGAACGCTTCGCCGTCTTTGAGTATGACGTAGCTATCGCCGATGTTGGCTTTACCTGCGCGCAGAGATTTTACTTCCCAGCCCTGCAGAGCGAGTCCTGCTTCGAACTCTTCTTCAATAAAGTATTCGTGTCGTGCGCGCTTGTTCAGCGCGATTGTGGCTGAGCCAGGTTTGTGTGCTTTTTTCTTCGTCATAATGCCGCTCAGTATAGGTAATCTGGAATCGAAAAACACCCCATTTCATCCAGCGGGGCGCAAGGCGCTATCTTAGCACGAGTTGGGCTATAGCGTTTTTTTTAGCGAGTGATAAATGGTATTATTTGTGTGATTGATATTGATGGAAATTGTTATGCCTCAGATTAGCCGGACCGCTTTAGTACCTTACAGTGCGGAACAGATGTATCAGTTAGTGAATGATGTTAAATCCTATCCCCAGTTTTTGCCGGGCTGCACCGGTAGCCGCATACTGGAGTCGACGCCGGGACAAATGACGGCCGCTGTGGATGTCTCGAAAGCAGGGATTAGCAAAACGTTCACCACGCGTAATCAACTGACCAGTAACCAGAGCATCCTGATGCATCTGGTCGACGGACCGTTCAAAAAACTTATAGGCGGCTGGAAGTTTACGCCGTTGAGCCAGGAAGCGTGCCGCATTGAATTTCACCTCGATTTTGAGTTCACCAATAAGTTAATCGAGCTGGCGTTTGGCCGCATCTTTAAAGAGCTGGCTTCCAATATGGTGCAGGCCTTCACGGTTCGCGCGAAAGAGGTTTACAGTGTCAGCGTCGGCTAAAATTGTCGTTGAAGTGGCATACGCACAGCCCGAAAAACAGTATTTACAGCGCGTAACGCTGCAGCAGGGCGCAACGGTGGAAGAGGCGATTCGCGCTTCCGGGCTGCTGGAGTTACGCAATGATATCGATCTCAGCAAAAATAAAGTGGGTATCTATAGCCGTCCGGTAAAGCTTGCGGATGTTCTGCATGACGGCGATCGGGTGGAGATCTACCGGCCGCTGATTGCCGATCCGAAAGAGTTACGCAGGCAGCGAGCAGAGAAATCCGCTAAAAAATAACAGACAATAAAAAAGGTGCTCATTGAGCACCTTTTTTGATCCCCCAAACCTACTTGTTGTCAGTCAGGGCCGGTTTGTTGTCAATATTGGTCAACACACCGCTGCTGTTAAAGGTCAGCGTCAGCGTTTGCTGGGTTACGCCTTCATGCCCGGGTTGCTGACGGAACACATAGAACCAGGTGTTAGTGCCAAAAGGATCGGACATCAACGGTGTACCCAGAGCATAAGCAACCTGCTGTTGCGTCATACCTGTACGCACTTTGGCGACATCGGTCGGTGTCAGATAGTTTCCCTGGTTGATGTCAGGGCGGTAAACCACTCGCTCCAGAGTGGAACAGCCTGCAGTCAACATCAGTAGTACTGCTGCAGCAGCAGTCAGCGTTTTACAGCGCATAGTGATTTGATTCCTTTTCGGGCCCGAGCAGTACGCGGCTCATATGTAATATGCCGATGATAATAGACCTTTCACCACTTTAAAACCTTTTGCTGTTGGGTCAGTCGGCGATTTTATGTTGAACTCAGACCTTAACAAGGGAAAAAAGTTTATGCTGCCAGCAGTTCTTTTGCGTTTGCGAGAGTATTGCGCGTGACTTCGCTCCCGCCAAGTAAGCGGGCGAGTTCCTGCAGACGCGAGCGTTTATCAAGCGGCTGCATGCGTGTTTCCGTCATTGAACCGTCAGTTTCTTTGCTGACGTAGAAATGTTGATGACCACAGCCAGCAACCTGCGGCAGGTGAGTGACGCACATCACCTGGGTTGACTCCCCTAGCTGACGCAGCATTTTACCGACCACGGCCGCAGTAGGGCCGCTGATGCCGACATCAACCTCATCGAAAATCAGCGCCGGGGTTTCCATTTTACGTGCGGTAATGACCTGAATAGCCAGCGCGATGCGCGACAGCTCGCCGCCGGAAGCGACTTTCGCAATCGGCTGTAATGGCTGACCCGGGTTAGTGGTAACTTTAAACTCTACGCGATCGGCGCCGTCTGCGTTCAGATGGTGTTCTTCAAATTTCACATCAATGCAAAAGAGGCCATGCGGCATCGAAAGAGTATGCATACTCTCGGTAATGAGTTGTCCCAGTTCCTGGGCGTAATGCTGGCGCTGTAGGTGCAGCTTTTTGGCTGTTTCCAGCGCCTGCTGGTGGTGATTGTTCACCGCCAGCGTTAAGGTTTCGAGCGAGTCGGCCTGATCGTCCAGCTGCTGTTGTTCATCCAGCAGAGACTGATAGAACTGCGGCAGCGCTTCCGGGGAGACATGATGCTTACGTGCCAACGAGATTTGCTTCGAAATACGCTGCTCAAGTTCGAACAAACGGTTAGGGTCTAAGTCCAGACGCTCGCAATAGTGACGTAGTTCATCGCTGGCTTCGCTGAGCTGAATGGTTGCCTCTTCCAGCATATCCAGGATACCGGAAAGTTTGCCGTCCATGCCTGCCAGTTCAGTGACCAGGTGCTTCGCGGTGTACAGTTGGCTTTGGAGATTGACGTCTTCGCCATCCGCCAGGATAGCCAGCGCCTGTTGGCTGGTGGTGAGCAATTGTCCGCTGTTAGCCAGACGCTTGTACTCTTCGTCGATTTGCTCAAATTCGCCCGGCTGTGGGTTGAATTCGTTCAGTTCTTTTAACTGGTATTGCAACAGTTCCGCCCGGGCGGCGCGCTCCTGGCTCTGTTGCTGATGATGGGCCAGATCGCGGCAGCTCTGATGCCACCGCTGGTAGCGCGCGGCCATTTCCTGGGTCAAGGAGGCTTCATTGGCGTAACCATCAAGCAGGGACTTTTGGTGTTCGGATTTAGTCAGAAGCTGATGCGCATGCTGGCCGTGGATTTGAATCAGCAGCTGGCCCAGCTCGCGCAGCTGTGACAGCGGAACGGCGGTACCGTTAATAAAGCCACGGGAGCGGCCGTCGCTGCTGATAACGCGACGCAGCAAGCACTCACGGCCTTCCTCAAGCTGATTTTCTTCCAGCCAGCGCAGGGCCGCAGGCGTGTCTTTTAAGGCGAAACGGGCGCAGAGGTCGGCTCGCGTAGCGCCTGCGCGCACCATGTCAGCCTCTGCGCGCCCGCCCAGACACAAACCGAGAGCATCAATGGCAATGGACTTACCCGCACCGGTCTCACCGGTAATGACGGTCATTCCGTTCTGGAAATCGATCTCAAGTTCACGAACGATAGCAAAATTGCTGATGGTCAGTTGTGCCAACATAGCTGTTTTCCTGTATGAAAAACCATAACTGTAATTACATACAGTATAAACTGGTTTTTTATACAGTAAAGGGGTTGGCGTTAAATTAGAATAATTTTTTTGACCAGCCTAGTTTGGTGCTTAATGTGTTGAAATAGCTGTAATCTTTCGGATGTATCAGATTCAGATGATAATCACAGCGGCGAATCAATACGTCTTCACCTTCCTGTATCGGCAGGGCGATTTGGCTGTCGCAGCTGATCTCCAGATCGTTACGGCGATGCGAGAAACGCAGACGAATGGTGCTGCTGCTATTGATTACCAACGGACGCGCGGAAAGCGTATGCGGGAACATCGGCACCAGCGTAATGGCATCCAGAGAAGGCGTCAGGATTGGGCCTCCGGCAGAGAGCGAGTAGGCGGTAGAGCCGGTAGGCGTGGAGATAATTAGCCCGTCCGAACGCTGAGAGAAGGCAAAGATTTCATCGATATACACTTCGAACTCAATCATGTGCGCCACTTTCCCGGGATGCAGCACAACTTCGTTGATTGCGGTGCTGATGCGCTTCTGGCAATCCTGTTGGCATACCTGGGCTTCGAGCAAAAAGCGCTTTTCGCTGATGTAGTGGCCTTCCAGCACGTCGGCTAACTGTTGATGGGCATTGTCGGGATCAAGGTCGGTCAGGAAACCAAGGTTACCGCGGTTAATCCCGATAACCTTAATGTCATAACGTGCCAGGGTGCGCGCGGCGCCCAGCATATTGCCGTCGCCGCCGACGACCACGGCGAGATCTGCCTGCTGGCCAATCTCCGCGAGCGTACCGGTTTTCACGTTTTTCAGCTGCAGCTCGTGGGCGATTTGCTGCTCCACGATAACCTCATAACCTTTGGTGCACAGCCAACGGTAGAGCATTTCATGTGTTGTCAGTGCAGTGGGGTGACGTGGATGCCCCACAATGCCAATACACTTGAAATGTTTGTTCATTTTCTCGAGGTCCTTGTAACGAAGATTAGTGACAATGTGAGTACTTCCCTTGAAACCCTGAATCTTATCCCCATAATAATCCAGGTTAGCGAGATGAATGCGAAAAAACGCGGAGAAATTCATGAGTAGTAAAGAACAGAAAACGCCTGAGGGGCAAGCCCCGGAAGAAATTATCATGGATCAGCACGAAGAAGTTGAGGCGGTTGAACCAGACGCTTCTGCTGAGCAGGTGGATCCGCGCGATGAAAAAATTGCGAATCTGGAAGCCCAGCTTGCTGAGGCCGAAACTCGCGAGCGCGACAGCGTGTTGCGTATCAAAGCGGAAATGGAAAACCTGCGTCGTCGTACCGAACTGGACGTAGAAAAAGCGCATAAATTTGCGCTGGAAAAATTCGTCAACGAGCTGCTGCCGGTGCTGGATAGCCTGGATCGCGCGCTGGAAGTGGCGGACAAAGACAATGAAGCAATGGCGGCGATGATTGAAGGTATTGAGCTGACCCGTAAGTCAATGCTGGATGTTGTGGCGAAGTTTGGCGTTCAGGTGGTTGCGGATATCGATGTGCCGATGGACCCGAACGTGCACCAGGCCATTGCAATGGTAGAGTCTGACGACGTTGCTGCCGGTAATGTGCTGATGGTAATGCAGAAAGGTTATACCCTGAACGGCCGTACTATCCGCGCGGCGATGGTTTCCGTGGCGAAAGCCAAAGGCTAATCCGTCTTCAGGCCGGGTAATGCTCATGCACTACCCGGCCTGAATTACGCTTACTGGTCCGCCACGCTTTCTCGTAGCGGTTTGACCGGCAACACCTGCACCTGTTTAATCATATTGTCCTGCACGTCGAGAATATCGATGTCGTACTGCCCAATACGCACACGCGTGCCGGCAACCGGGATCTCTTCCAGCGCTTCAAGAATAATACCGTTTACGGTACGTGCGTCATCTTCCGGCAGGTGCCAGTTAAACGCCTTATTAATTTCACGAACGTTGGCGCTGCCGTCAATGATCACCGAGCCATCATTCTGCGGCGTCACCTCTTCGGCAAGCGTCGGTGACATTGACGTCGTGAAATCACCGACAATCTCTTCCAGAATATCCTCGACCGTGACCAGCCCCTGAATATCGCCATATTCATTGACCACCAGACCCACTTTCTTTTTATTGCGCTGAAATTTAATGAGCTGGGTGCTGAGAGGCGTGCCCTCCGGGACGTAATAGATTTCGTCGGCGGCGCGCAGCATTGTTTCTTTGGTGAACTCTTTTTTCTCTGCCATCAATCGCCAGGCTTCGCGGACGCGTAGCATACTGATGGTGTCGTCCAGCGAGTCGCGGTACAGCACAATGCGGCCGTGAGGGGAGTGCGAAAGCTGGCGCACAATTGATTTCCAGTCGTCGTTAATATCAATGCCGATGATTTCACTGCGTGGCACCATGATGTCGTCGACGCTGACTTTTTCCAGATCCAGCACGGACAGCAGCATATCCTGGTTACGGCGTGAGATTTGCGATCGCGATTCATTCACCAGCGTTCGCAGTTCATCTTTACTTAGCGAACCGCTTACGACGATATCCGTTTTGATGCCCATCATGCGCATCAGCAGTCGCGTGATGGTGTTGAGCAGCCATACCAGCGGCATCATCAGAATTTGCAGTGGGGCCAGCAGAACGCTGCTTGGGTAGGCGACTTTTTCCGGATACAGCGCGGCAATGGTTTTTGGCAGTACTTCGGCAAAAACCAGCACCACAAACGTCAGTACCCCGGTGGCAATGGCGACACCGGCATCGCCATACAGGCGCATACCGACAATGGTGCCGAGCGCGGAGGCCAGAATATTCACCAGGTTATTACCGATGAGCACCAGGCTTATCAGACGATCCGGCTTGCGAAGCAACTTTTCAACGCGTTTTGCCTGACGATTTCCCTGCTTGGCCCGATGACGCAGACGATAGCGATTCAGGGTCATCATTCCGGTTTCAGAACCGGAAAAATAGGCGGAAATGACCACCATGATGAGAAGCGTGACAATGAGCGTGGTGGTGGAGATGTGTTCCACGGAAGGTTCCTTAAAGATTTAACTCACAAACTGCTGCAGTATACGGCTGCCGAAATAGGCCAGCGTCAGGATGACTGCGCCTGCGACGTTAAACCATACGACGCGACGTCCGCGCCAGCCTTCATGGTAATGCCCCCACAACAGAACGATATAGACAAACCATGCGACGATAGAGAGAACGGCTTTATCAATGTTCTCGGTACTGAACAGGTTATGCATGTAAAACAGGCCGGTGCACAGGGTGAGCGTCAGCAGAACCACGCCAATTTGGGTGATATGAAACATTTTCCGCTCAATACTCATTAGCGGCGGCATCTCATTGCTGAAGGCCAGTTTTTTGTTTTTCAACTGGTAGTCGATCCATGCCAGTTGCAGAGCATAGAGCGCGGCGATAATCAGCGTGGCGTAAGCGAACAGCGACAGCCCGATGTGAATCATCATGCCCGGTGTCGCTTCGAGGTGAGTGATGAACTCATTAGGCATAAACGTGGCGAAGGCGAGGTTTATCAGCGCAAAGGCGTAGACAATGGGTAGCAATAGCCAGCCACGATTGCGGGAAGCGACGATGGTCATTACCGTACAGATCATCAGGCTAACCAGCGAGCCGACGTTCAACAGGCTCAGGTTTTGTCCGCTTTCACCGCCGGGCAGGATACGCGCTTCCAGGGCGAAAGCATGGCTAACCAGCGCGACGACCGCAGAAAGAATAGCCATACGCCGCCAGCCGCTGTTTTTTTGCAGCAGAGCGGGAATAATCAGCGCAAGGCTGACGGAGTAGGCGACAAGGGCGAGCAGAGCAAAAACGGGCATATAGGTGTCGACAGTTGGCCAGTGATAAAGAAAAGCAGTATAGCGTTACGTGACCGCTGCTCCAACCGTTGCATAACAACAAAGGCGGCTTCATGTTATACTGCGACAAATTTCTGTTGATGTGTCGCTGTCGCGACCGACCGTTTCCACCCCAGGCGAGAGACAATGTTTGATAATTTAACCGATCGTTTGTCGCGCACGCTGCGCAATATCAGTGGCCGTGGACGCCTTACTGAAGACAACGTTAAAGAAACGCTGCGCGAAGTGCGCATGGCGCTGCTGGAGGCTGACGTAGCGCTGCCGGTAGTGCGTGAGTTTATCAATCGCGTAAAAGAGAAAGCGGTTGGTCATGAAGTTAACAAAAGCCTGACGCCGGGTCAGGAGTTCGTCAAGATTGTCCGTAACGAACTGGTTGCGGCAATGGGCGAAGAAAACCAGACCCTGAATCTGGCTGCGCAGCCGCCTGCCGTCGTGCTGATGGCGGGTCTGCAGGGTGCGGGTAAAACGACCAGCGTCGGTAAGCTGGGGAAATTCCTGCGTGAAAAGCACAAGAAGAAAGTGCTGGTGGTCTCCGCGGACGTTTATCGCCCGGCGGCGATTAAACAGCTGGAAACGCTGGCCGAGCAGGTCGGTGTGGATTTCTTCCCGTCGGATGTCGGTCAGAAGCCGGTCGATATCGTTAACGCCGCGCTGAAAGAAGCCAAACTCAAATTCTACGACGTGCTGCTGGTGGATACCGCCGGTCGTCTGCACGTTGACGAAGCGATGATGGACGAAATCAAACAGGTCCACGCTTCTATCAAGCCGGTAGAAACGCTGTTTGTGGTCGACGCCATGACCGGTCAGGATGCCGCCAATACCGCAAAAGCCTTTAACGAAGCGCTGCCGTTAACCGGCGTGGTGCTGACCAAAGTCGATGGTGACGCCCGCGGCGGTGCTGCGCTCTCGATTCGCCATATCACCGGTAAACCGATCAAGTTCCTCGGTGTCGGCGAGAAAACCGAAGCGCTGGAGCCGTTCCACCCGGATCGTATTGCCTCACGTATTCTCGGCATGGGCGACGTGCTGTCGCTGATCGAAGATATCGAAAGCAAAGTTGACCGCGCGCAGGCAGAGAAATTAGCCAGCAAGCTGAAAAAAGGCGACGGCTTCGATCTCAATGATTTCCTTGAGCAGCTCAAGCAGATGAAAAACATGGGCGGTATGGCAAGTCTGATGGGTAAACTGCCGGGCATGGGTCAGATCCCTGACAACGTGAAATCGCAGATGGACGATAAAGTGCTGGTGCGTATGGAAGCCATCATCAACTCAATGACGATGAAAGAGCGCGCTAAGCCGGAGATCATCAAAGGTTCCCGTAAACGCCGTATCGCTACCGGTTGCGGTATGCAGGTGCAGGACGTTAACCGCCTTCTGAAACAGTTCGACGACATGCAGCGCATGATGAAGAAAATGAAGAAGGGCGGAATGGCGAAGATGATGCGGAGTATGAAGGGGATGATGCCGCCAGGCTTCCCGGGCCGCTAATTTCCCGGCCTGGCTCACTTGCTATTTCGGCACCGGGGTGTGCTCGCCATCCTCACGTACTGTGTGTACGCTGCGGTGGCTGCGCGCACGCCGGCACCGAACTCGCTGCGCCGCCGACGGCCTTCTACAGCAGAGTTATTAACTGTTGATTGCTTTTTTCCCAGAAATCAGTAAAATTTTCGGGCTTTTAATATGACACCGGGTCCCTTCCCTCGATGGGGCCCGGTGTTTTATTCACACAAGAGGATGTTATGGTTACTATTCGTTTAGCTCGTCACGGCGCTAAAAAGCGTCCGTTCTACCAGGTTGTTGTCACCGACAGCCGTAATGCACGCAACGGTCGCTTCATCGAGCGCGTTGGCTTCTTTAACCCAATCGCTAGCGAAAAAGAAGAAGGCACTCGCCTGGATCTGGATCGCATCGCTCACTGGGTTGGCCAGGGCGCGACTATTTCCGATCGCGTAGCTACGCTGATCAAAGCAGCAAACAAAGCAGCTTAATCTGTCACGGTGGTCATGATGAGCAAGCAACTCGCCGCACAGGCTCCCGTGGACCCCATCGTGTTGGGGAAAATGGGGTCTTCTTACGGTATCCGTGGTTGGCTCAGAGTGTTTTCTTCCACTGAAGACGCCGAAAGCATTTTTGACTATCAGCCCTGGTTTATCCAGAAGGCGGGTCAGTGGCAGCAAGTACAGCTGGAAAGCTGGAAGCACCACAATCAGGATCTGATCATCAAGCTGAAAGGCGTTGACGATCGTGATTCGGCGAATCTACTGACCAATTGCGAAATTGTCGTGGATTCCTCGCAGTTGCCAGCGCTGGAAGAGGGTTCCTACTACTGGAAAGACCTTATGGGCTGCCAGGTAGTAACGACTGAAGGCTACGATCTCGGTAAAGTCGTCGATATGATGGAAACCGGTTCGAATGACGTCATCGTCATCAAGGCAAACCTGAAAGATGCGTTTGGTATCAAGGAACGTCTTGTACCGTTCCTCGATGGGCAGGTTATCAAGAAAGTCGATCTCGCTACTCGTACTATCGAAGTAGATTGGGATCCTGGTTTTTAAACCACCGGATAAACGGTAAAAGTCGGCGTTATGGGGATTGGCTTGTGTTTATAGGTATCGTTAGCCTGTTTCCAGAAATGTTCCGCGCAATTACCGATTACGGGGTAACTGGCCGGGCAGTAAAAAATGGCCTGCTGAACATCCAGAGCTGGAGTCCTCGTGACTTTACTCATGACCGGCACCGTACCGTGGACGATCGTCCTTACGGCGGCGGACCGGGGATGTTAATGATGGTGCAACCTTTACGGGACGCCATTCATGCAGCAAAAGCTGCGGCTGGTGAAGGCGCAAAGGTGATTTATCTGTCACCTCAGGGACGCAAGCTTGATCAAGCGGGCGTGAGCGAACTGGCCACGAATCAAAAGCTGATTCTGGTGTGTGGTCGCTATGAAGGAATAGATGAGCGCGTGATTCAAACCGAAATTGACGAAGAATGGTCAATCGGCGATTACGTTCTCAGCGGTGGTGAGTTACCGGCAATGACGCTGATCGACTCCGTTTCCCGGTTTATTCCGGGAGTTCTGGGTCATGAAGCATCAGCAATCGAAGATTCGTTTGCTGACGGGTTGCTGGACTGTCCACACTATACCCGACCTGAAGTGTTAGAGCAGATGGAAGTACCGGCAGTGTTACTGTCGGGGAACCACGCTGAGATACGTCGCTGGCGTTTGAAACAGTCGCTGGGCCGGACCTGGCTTAGAAGACCTGAACTTCTGGAAAACCTGGCTCTGACTGAAGAGCAAGCAAGGTTGCTGGCGGAGTTCAAAACGGAACACGCACAACAGCAACATAAACATGATGGGATGGCGTAAGCCCCCAATATCAGTTTACCCAGGATAAGAGATTAAATTATGAGCAACATTATTAAGCAACTTGAACAAGAACAGATGAAGCAGGACGTACCTTCCTTCCGTCCGGGTGATACCGTGGAAGTGAAAGTATGGGTTGTTGAAGGTTCCAAAAAACGTCTGCAGGCATTTGAGGGCGTGGTTATCGCTATTCGTAGCCGCGGTCTGCACTCTGCATTCACTGTTCGTAAAATTTCCAACGGCGAAGGCGTTGAGCGTGTCTTCCAGACTCACTCTCCGGTAGTTGACAGCATTGCTGTTAAACGTCGTGGTGCTGTTCGTAAAGCTAAACTGTACTACCTGCGTGAGCGTACTGGTAAGTCTGCTCGTATCAAAGAGCGTCTTAACTAAGATTCGCGCAAGCGACATCCTGTTAGAAAAGGGCTGGCCGAAAGGCTGGCCCTTTTTTTATCGCAATATCTATTCAGGGGAAGAGACCGACTGCCGGGGGATTTTACATGCTCTCTGAGTGCAGTCAGCCTGGTGCTGATTACGGTGTAGCGATCACCACCGCTACACGGCGGTTTTCAGCACGACCTTTTGACGTCTGGTTACTGGCGATCGGGTATTTCTTCCCGAGTCCCTGGGTGGTCAGATTGGTACGGGGAATATTAGCGCCTTGCGCCCAGGCATCGGCCACGACATTCGCGCGTTTGAGCGACAGCGCTTCGTTGTAGCTGTCTTCGCCATAGTTATCCGTATGACCATCCAGACGAGCATGGTTTAGCCCGGTAGCGGCGAGTTTGGATGCCATTTCCTGGATCTGCTTTTCACTCTCCGGACGGAGCTTATAGTCGTTTTTATCAAACAGAATATTGTCAGACAGGCCCAGGGACCAGTCTCCTGAAACTTCGGTAAATCCGTACGATTTCATGGCTGCAATTTGCTCTGGGGTAAATTTTCCCTGAGGTGCCTGACAGCCTGCCACAATCAGCAAAAGCAGAAAAAACGGGGATAATAGACGTTTTAACATGTGTGTAATTCCTTATTTAATAATGCGTTCAGAACGCAAATGTTTGGCCTGATACATATTTTGATCGGCAAGTTCTTGTAATTTTTCGGCAGAGGCATGTTCCCACGTCAGCGCAAAGCCTATGCTGAGCGTCATGCATGCCAGATGACCATTATGCAGGTCAAAAGGGCGGTTAAACTCTTGCGACAATGCCGCGCAGACGCGCTGAACTTCGTATTCAGAGTGAACGCTATACAGCACCATAGCGAATTCATCGCCGCCAAGTCGGTAGGGGTGATGTCGATCACCTCCGAACTCGGACAGTCTTTTTGCGAGTTCAATCAGGACACGGTCGCCCGCTGCGTGGCCCCAGGTATCGTTAATAAATTTAAAATTATCACCATCAAGGAATAACAATGCAGAGCTGCTGCGGGCCGCATCGTCGTTCATCAGGGCATTGATGCTGCTGCGAAATGCGGCGCGATTTGCCAGTCCTGTCAGCGGATCGTGTAACGCGGTACGCAAAAGCTGAGCGTTCTTTGCCTGCAACCGAAGTTGCCATTCCTCCATCTCGTCCAGCAGGCTATTGAAATCCTGGGCAAAAAGATGAAACTCTTCGATGCGTTCCTCTGAAACGCGTCGTGAAAAGTTACGGTTGGTACGTACATCATGTACCACCTCGGTGATATTTTGCAGGGCTTCCACGACGCCATTGTGTAAATAGCGAGTGAGCATTAATGCAATGCCTGATGCCAGCAGAATGCATCCGGTCAGAACGGCCAGCGACAGATAAATGAAATGGCTAATCACGCTATCGCGGGCAGTCAGGCGCACTTCGCCGATAACGTTACCATTATGCAAAATGGGCTGTGTGACCGGTTGCGGGAACAGCCAGTGGCTGATCAGACCGCTGATCTTTTCAGTGGTGTCCTGCGCGTCATAGCGCCAGGTGGCGATTACGTTCTGATTTTTATTACGAACTTCCGCAACGGAAAACTGCCCTTGTTGTCCTAGCGCCGCCAGCGTTTCTGTTGCCGCAACGCCGTCAGAAAAGACTAATGCAGCTTCGAGTGTACGAGTCATAGTGGCTGCGGTCAGATCCAGGTTCTTTTGCGCATACTGTCTTAATGCCAGCACAGAAGAAATGCTAAGCAGCAGCCAGATTAGCGTCATGGTGAGCAGGACGCTAATTATGCTGATACGCCGTAATGTTCGCTTAAACGTCGGGCGTGTTATGGGAGAATGGCCCTTATCCATGCTTTTTATTCCGTGCAAGCATCAATACGTCTGGACTGACCCTTACGCCACTGCGTGAAAGGGAATCCATATTTACGGAAAATCTCACATCTTCATCTTTAATTATGAGGCAAAAGGCGCTGCCAATAACGCATTCGGGATTCTGCTCGGCGATTAATAACAGCGCTTTAGTCGGATATTTATTCTTTAATTCCACCTGATAAGTAGGGGATTCTTTTCCAAAATAAAAACCATCACACTGCGAAACTAATATTTCTTGTTCCGGACGAATGATGACGGGAAGATAGGGTAATGCACCAGCACTGGTATCTTCGAGAACACTGGAAAAACGCGATGAAGAGAAAATACACAGTTTAGGTAGCCCGGAAAGTGCAGGCCAGCGTGTATAACTGACGATGCCGGAAACCATCGCGCGTACAGATTTTGCTTCTTCTGTAACGCTTTGGGCGTACAGCGGTAATCCGGTCAGGAGCAGCGCCAGTAGAAGTATGAGTCGGTAAGAATAGCTCATGAATAGTTACCTACCAGCGTTTGCTGTAAAGCGTCGACATACATTCAAGATTGTTTAGGACAAAATAACATTATTTTCCTAAGACGTCATTATTCCAGGGATAAAGCCACGGAAGATTTAAGTTAAATCTTAGTCATCTATAAAATATAAGCTGTTGTTTAATTTAATCTAATTGAGGTAAGGCCTTCGGTTTCCCCTTTTTGCCAGGCGCTGTGTAACTGGTCAACATTTTCGACCGTATCACAACTTGCAGGAAAGGTTTTTCCGGTCAATCCTCTGGCGTAAACAAAATCCGGCTGGCAGATTTTACGCTGTCCCTCGGCATAACCCTTAAGATATTTCGCACGATCGACTTCGGGGTCATTGTAGTTGTCGGCAAGAGTTTCATTATCTTTAACCGTATATCCTGAAATGGCATCTTGTATCCCGGCATCGTACCAGTCGGTTCCTGTCCAGGTAGGGGCATGAGTATAGGGGTCTATCTGACATCCGCTAAGAAGTAGTATTAATAAGGTGCTGATGAGTTGCTTCATTGCCTGTACTCCCTCGTTTTTTTAAGCATAGCGGATATGAATATTTGATGGTGTAAATTTAAATATACAGTTTTAGGGGCTGTATCTCCCATTTATTTGCATGGTGTAAATTATAATTTACGGATTGTGGATTGAATTCTTTACCTGTTGTGTTATCGTTATCTCCTCCTCGCTGAGGATCAACTATCGCAAACGAGCTAAACAGGATCGCCATCATGCAAAAAGACGCGCTGAACAACGTACATATTACCGACGAACAGGTTCTGATGACTCCGGAGCAGCTGAAAGCTGAATTTCCGCTGAGCCAGGCGCAAGAAGCGCAAATCTCCCGGTCGCGTAAAACCATTTCAGATATTATCGCCGGTCGCGATCCGCGCCTGCTGGTGGTATGTGGCCCGTGCTCCATTCACGATCCTGAAACGGCTATTGAGTACGCGCGTCGATTTAAAGCCCTTGCCGCAGAGGTCAGCGATAACCTCTACCTGGTGATGCGCGTCTATTTTGAAAAACCCCGTACCACCGTTGGTTGGAAAGGGTTAATTAACGATCCTCACATGGATGGCTCTTTTGATGTTGAAGCAGGCCTGAAAATTGCGCGTCAGCTGCTGCTTGAACTGGTGAATATGGGGCTACCGCTGGCTACTGAAGCTCTGGATCCCAATAGCCCGCAGTACCTGGGCGATCTGTTTAGCTGGTCCGCTATCGGAGCCCGTACCACGGAATCACAGACTCACCGTGAGATGGCTTCCGGTCTTTCGATGCCGGTCGGCTTTAAGAACGGTACTGACGGCAGTCTTGCAACCGCTATTAACGCTATGCGCGCGGCGGCACAGTCACACCGTTTTGTCGGTATTAACCAGGCAGGGCAGGTAGCGCTGCTGCAAACTCAGGGGAATCCGGACGGTCATGTGATCCTGCGCGGTGGTAAAGCGCCGAACTACAGCCCGGCAGATGTTGCCCAGTGTGAAAAAGAGATGGAGCAGGCGGGACTAAGACCTTCCCTGATGGTAGATTGCAGTCATGGTAATTCCAATAAAGATTACCGCCGTCAGCCTGCCGTGGCTGAATCCGTGATTGCACAAATTAAAGATGGCAATCGCTCGATCATTGGTTTGATGATTGAAAGTAATATTCACGAAGGCAACCAGTCTTCCGAGCAGCCGCGCAGCACAATGAAATACGGCGTGTCCGTAACCGATGCATGCATTAGCTGGGAAATGACGGATGCGCTACTGCGTGAAATTAGCCAGGATTTAAACGGCCAACTGTCGGCGCGTGTAGCATAAGAGGTTGGGTATGGTTGCTGAATTGACCGCATTACGCGATCAAATTGATGAAGTCGACAAGGCGCTGCTGGATTTATTGGCTAAGCGCCTGGAGTTGGTTGCCGAAGTCGGGGAAGTCAAAAGCCGATTTGGATTGCCGATCTACGTGCCGGAACGGGAGGCCTCTATGCTGGCTTCTCGCCGCGCGGAAGCGGAGGCTCTTGGCGTACCGCCGGACCTGATTGAAGATGTGCTGCGTCGGGTTATGCGCGAGTCCTACTCCAGTGAAAATGATAAAGGATTTAAAACCCTTTGTCCGTCTCTGCGTCCGGTGGTGATCGTCGGCGGCGGCGGTCAGATGGGACGCCTGTTCGAAAAAATGCTCACCCTGTCAGGTTATCAGGTGCGGATCCTGGAACAGCAGGACTGGGATCGCGCGCAGGAGATCGTCTCTGACGCCGGAATGGTGATCGTCAGCGTGCCGATCCATGTCACCGAGCAGGTGATCGCCAAATTACCGCGTCTGCCGTCCGACTGCATTCTGGTCGATCTGGCGTCGGTGAAAAATGGCCCTTTACAGGCGATGCTGGCAGCGCACGATGGCCCGGTGGTGGGATTACACCCCATGTTTGGTCCGGACAGCGGCAGTCTGGCAAAACAGGTGGTTGTGTGGTGTGATGGACGTCAGCCGGAAGCCTATCAGTGGTTTCTGGAGCAAATTCAGGTCTGGGGAGCGCGGCTGCATCGGATCAGTGCGGTTGAACACGACCAGAATATGGCATTCATTCAGGCGTTGCGTCACTTTGCGACTTTTGCATATGGCCTGCATTTGGCGGAAGAGAATGTCCAACTGGAGCAACTGCTGGCCCTCTCTTCACCGATTTACCGTCTTGAACTGGCGATGGTTGGACGTCTGTTTGCCCAGGATCCGCAGCTGTATGCTGATATCATTATGTCGTCTGAGAGCAACCTTGCGCTGATCAAACGCTACTATCAACGCTTTGGCGAAGCGATCGGTTTACTGGAGCAGGGCGATAAGCAAGCATTTATCGACAGCTTCCGTAAGGTGGAGCACTGGTTTGGCGATTATGCGAAACGTTTCCAGAGTGAAAGCCGTACTTTGCTGCGACAGGCGAATGACAGCCGTCCTTAAGTAAGATGCCGGATGGCGCTACGCTTATCCGGCCAACAGTTCATGCAATTTTTGTAGTCCGGATAGGCGAAGCCGCCATCCGGCATTGTCACGTTAGCTCGGGTCGACCGGCACCACGTTTTCGCTCGGATAACATCCCAGCACCTTCATCGAACGTGTAATCTCACCCAATTCCTTTAATGCCTTTTGCATTTGGGGGGATTCCAGATTGGCCTGGATATCGAGATAAAACATCTCCTCCCACGGATTGCCGTGAATCGGACGTGATTCCAGCTTGGTCATAATCAGATTATGGTTTCGCAGTACCAGCAACGCCTCAACCAGGGCGCCTGCCTGCTGGCCTGTCGCCATCAGCAGCGTGGTTTTCGCCGGAACCTGGTCGGAAACGTTGATTGCCTTGCGCGCCAGCACCACGAAGCGGGTGATGTTTTGCGACTGATTGGCCTCAATGTGCTCAAGAACTTGCAGACCATACAGTACGCCTCCGGCCTCGCTGCCCAGCGCCGCTACGCGCGGAGAGTTAGCCTGTGCAACTTTTTCCATCGCCGCAGAGGTGCTTTCGGTGTACTCAATCTTCCAGTGCGGATAACGGCTCAGAAATTTGCTGCACTGCTGGAACGGTTGCGGATGGCTGTATACCGTATCAATAGTTTCGAGATCGGTTGTGCCGGACACCAGTACGCAGTGGTCAATGGTTATGGTCATCTCGCCAACAATTGACAGGCTGGTGTGCTGCAGCAGATCGTAAACGTCGTTAATTCCGCCGGAGCTGGTGTTTTCAATCGGAACGACCGCGTAGTCTGCTTGCCCGGTTTCGACCTGATTAAAGATATCGGCAAATTTCGCGCAGCCGCTTTCAATAAATTGTTCAAAATGGCGTGCGGCATACTGACGTGCGGCGAGGTGAGAATATGATCCTTTTGGCCCAAGAAAGGCCACGCGCGCGGAATGCGGGTTAATTTTGTTCAGATGCTGCTGGAGCAGCGCCTGCTGGGTCAGGACGGAGTCTTCGATAATCAGCTGGAACAGACGAGTAATGTAGTGCGCATCGAGATGATGCGCTTTGCCAAGCTGAATCAGCCGGTCTAACAGATCGCGTTCGCGGTCGATATCACGTACCGGACGATGTGAAAGCAGCTTGGCTTTACCGACTTCTACGGCCAGCCCACGCCGTTCAGCCAGCAGGGCCAGTAATTTTTCATCCAGCGTGCTGATTTTATCGCGCAGCGCCAGCAATGGGTTTTCCGATGTCATAGTGTTGCCTTTCTTGTTATCAATAAAAAAGGCCCCCCGGTGTGGGAGGCCTTATTGTTCGTCTTCGCATTCTTTATCACACGACGAAACGCCTCCCATTCAGGGGAAGGTAAAAAAGAATGCGAAGAAGAACGGGACAAGTTTCATGTGATTTCCTTTGGCTACGACAGCTAAAGTACCCGTACTGTTTTCACCCTGTCAACAAAAAACGCGCCCGAAGGCGCGTTGGCGATACACTCAATGTAAGGGACTACTCTTCTTCTGCTTCGACGAAGTTGGCGTCTTTGACTGAAGTTGTTGCACGACGGGCTTCGCCTTTGTGCTGCACTTTATTGAGCTGCCGTTCCAGCTTGTTGATCAAATCGTTAATAGCGGTGTACATATCCTCGTGTTTTGCGCTGGCGACCAGATGTCCGTTCGGTGTGTTGATGGTCGCGTCAGCAATGAAACCCTGTGGCTCCTTAGACAGAATGATATGCGGATTAATCAGATGAGTTTGCCATTTTTCAAGTTTGGCGAGACGGTCTGCGACATGCTGGCGAATTGCCGGAGTAATTTCCATTTGTTTACTGGTAATGTTCATTGTCATAAATTTTACCTCTTGTCTTTCCCGTCTTGGTGATTCCAGCATACCGTTCCTAATGTCAAAATGTGTGATCTAAATCACATTGTTTTGTCGCTTTTTGTCAAGAAAACCTTTTTGTGAGGCACCGCAGGAACAAGCGATTTTTTACTTGAGGAATACCTGAAAGCAGGCCATATTTGATGGGATGCGTTATAGCTAAACCGCTTCAGTTGTGGCGTTAACGGATAAAAAAACGGCAGCCCTTGGGCTGCCGTTTTGCATTCTGAGGTAAATCAGGTATTGCTGCTGTTGGCGGCAATAATTTTCGCTACTTTTTCCGCCTGCGCATTCATCTGCATCTGGCGATAAGCGTTTTCCATCAGCGGCAGAGCATCACGCGTTGCCTGGGTATCCGGGTAGTCGCGCAGCATGCCTTCGACACGGTTTACCACCGCTACCCATGCGCCACGGGCAGTGTAGTATTCCGCAACGGAGTATTCATACTTCGCCAGGCGATCTTTCAGGAACACCAGACGTTTGGTGGCGTCAGTGGTGTACTGGCTGTTTGGATAGCCCCGTACCAGTTTGGAAAAGTCATTAAACGCAGCTCGGGCATGTTGCGGATCGCGATCGCTGCGATCAACACCAAAGAATCCTTGCAGGGCGCTATCATCCAACGCCATATTGGTCAGGCCACGCATATACATGACATAATCAATGTTAGGGTGTGTCGGGTTTAGACGGATAAAACGATCGATGGCAGCCTGGGCCAACGGCAGATCGGCGTTTTTGTAGTAGGCGTAGATGAGATCTAATTGCACCTGCTGAGAATACGGTCCAAATGGATAACGGTTATCTAACGCTTCCAATTGCGTTATTGCCTGTTTCCAGTTACCGTCCTGCAGCTTTTGCTGAGCAGTCGCGTAGATTTCATTTGGCGGATTATCGGGCACCTCTTCCTTTGAACCAGAGCAACCCGCCAAAAACAGGCTCAACGTGGCTGCTGCCACCAGATATTTCATGCGCGTCATGACGTTTTGACTTTCCTCAAAATGTTTTACGGGAGATTCTCTGTTCCTGCTCCCGGTTAAGACCAGCTACAATAGCACACTATATTAAACGGCAAAGCCGTAAAACCCAACGTTAAACGAAGAAGCAGTTTATGGCACAACGAGTAGAACTCACCGCAACAGTCTCCGAAAATCAGCTCGGTCAACGCTTAGATCAGGCTTTGGCCGAATTGTTCCCTGATTATTCGCGATCGCGCATAAAAGAATGGATCCTCGACCAGCGCGTGCTGGTAAATGGCCATCTTTGCGATAAACCGAAAGAAAAAGTGTTGGGTGGAGAGCAGGTCTCCATCAATGCAGAAATTGATGAAGAGGTTCGTTTTGAGCCTCAGGATATCCCGTTGGATATCGTTTATGAAGATGATGACATTCTTGTTATCAACAAACCGCGCGATCTCGTGGTGCATCCGGGCGCAGGCAATCCTGATGGCACGGTTTTGAATGCGTTACTGCATTACTACCCGCCGATTGCGGATGTTCCTCGCGCGGGTATCGTGCACCGTCTGGATAAAGACACGACCGGATTAATGGTGGTGGCAAAAACCGTTCCGGCGCAAACGCGTCTGGTGGAGTCGTTGCAGCTGCGCGAAATTACCCGTGAGTACGAAGCCGTGGCGATTGGTCATATGACGGCGGGCGGAACCGTTGAGGAGCCGATTAGCCGTCACCCGACCAAGCGTACGCACATGGCGGTACACCCGATGGGTAAACCGGCGGTGACGCACTATCGCATTATGGAACACTTCCGTGTGCACACGCGTCTGCGCTTGCGTCTGGAAACCGGACGTACGCACCAGATCCGCGTGCACATGGCGCATATCACTCATCCGCTGGTGGGCGATCAGGTCTACGGCGGACGCCCGCGTCCACCGAAAGGCGCTTCTGACGAATTTATTTCCGTATTGCGTAAGTTCGATCGTCAGGCGCTGCACGCGACCATGCTGCGTTTGTATCACCCGATTTCCGGTATCGAAATGGAATGGCATGCGCCAATTCCGCAAGATATGGTGGAACTGATTGAAGTGATGCGCGCTGATTTCGAAGAACATAAGGATGATATTGCCTGGCTATGAGTAAGCTAATTGTCCCGCAGTGGCCGATACCGCAAGGTGTTGCGGCATGTAGTTCTACCCGTATTGGCGGTATTAGTATGCCGCCTTATGATTCGCTGAATCTGGGCGCCCATTGCGGCGATAACCCGGAGCATGTCGAAGAGAACCGCAAACGACTGTTTGCTGCGGGCAATCTGCCGGCAAAACCCGTCTGGCTGGAGCAGGTCCACGGTAAGGATGTCCTGAAACTGACCGGCGAGCCTTATTCATCCAAACGTGCGGATGCTTCTTACAGCAATACGCCTGGCACCGTATGTGCGGTGATGACGGCTGACTGTCTGCCGGTGCTGTTTTGCAATCGTGCAGGAACGGAAGTGGCGGCGGCTCATGCTGGCTGGCGCGGATTATGCGCAGGCGTGCTGGAAGAAACGGTAGCGTGTTTTGCCGACAAACCAGAAAATATTCTTGCCTGGCTAGGCCCGGCGATTGGCCCGAATGCGTTCGAGGTTGGGGCTGAAGTCCGCGCAGCGTTCATGGCGCACGATCCGCAAGCGGACCTCGCATTTGTACCGCGCGCAGACAAATATCTGGCGAATATCTACCAGCTTGCACGTCAGCGTCTGGCAAATGTTGGCGTGACGAACCTCTACGGCGGCGAGCGTTGTACCTTCAGCGAAAGTGAGACTTTCTTCTCTTATCGTCGCGACAATACCACGGGTCGTATGGCAAGTTTTATTTGGCTGATATAACCTAAAGAATCAAGACGATCCGGTACGTGTAATTTTCTTTTCACATAATTCAGGTCATTCACCTTGAATAATTGAGGGATGACCTCATTTAATCTCCAGTAGCAATTTTGACCTGTTATGGGAGGAGTTATGCGTCTGGATCGTCTTACTAATAAATTCCAGCTTGCTCTTGCCGATGCCCAGTCACTCGCATTGGGGCACGACAATCAATTCATCGAACCACTTCATCTAATGAGCGCCTTGCTGAATCAGGAAGGGGGATCGGTACGTCCTTTATTAACGTCTGCTGGCATTAATGCTGGTCAGTTACGTACAGCTATTGACCAGGCGTTGAGCCGTCTGCCGCAGGTAGAAGGTACCGGTGGCGATGTGCAGCCTTCTCAGGATCTGGTGCGTGTGCTGAATCTTTGCGACAAGTTGGCGCAAAAACGTGGGGACAACTTTATTTCGTCAGAACTGTTCGTTCTGGCTGCGCTTGAGTCGCGCGGTACGCTGACCGATTTATTAAAATCAGCAGGAGCGACAACCGCCAATATCACTCAGGCAATTGAACAAATGCGTGGAGGTGAAAGCGTGAACGATCAGGGGGCTGAAGACCAACGTCAGGCCTTGAAAAAATATACCGTCGACCTGACCGAACGTGCCGAACAGGGCAAACTCGATCCGGTTATCGGCCGTGATGAAGAAATTCGCCGTACGATTCAGGTGTTGCAACGCCGTACTAAAAACAACCCGGTGTTAATTGGTGAGCCGGGCGTGGGTAAAACGGCCATCGTTGAGGGGCTGGCGCAGCGCATTATTAATGGTGAAGTTCCTGAAGGCTTAAAGGGCCGTCGCGTGCTGGCGCTGGATATGGGGGCGCTGGTGGCCGGGGCGAAATACCGGGGTGAGTTTGAAGAGCGTCTGAAAGGCGTGCTGAACGATCTCGCCAAACAGGAAGGTAACGTCATCCTGTTTATTGATGAGCTGCACACCATGGTTGGCGCGGGGAAAGCCGATGGCGCAATGGACGCCGGGAACATGCTGAAACCGGCGCTGGCGCGTGGCGAGCTGCACTGCGTAGGCGCGACAACGCTTGATGAATATCGCCAGTACATCGAAAAAGATGCGGCGCTGGAACGTCGTTTCCAGAAAGTGTTTGTGGCTGAACCTTCAGTAGAAGACACCATCGCCATTTTGCGTGGCCTGAAAGAACGTTATGAGCTGCACCACCATGTGCAGATTACTGACCCGGCGATTGTTGCGGCAGCGACGCTGTCTCACCGCTATATTGCCGACCGTCAGCTGCCGGATAAAGCCATCGACCTTATCGATGAAGCGGCATCCAGCATTCGTATGCAGATTGACTCCAAGCCGGAAGAACTCGACAGACTCGACCGCCGTATTATCCAGCTCAAACTGGAGCAGCAGGCGTTGATGAAAGAGTCTGATGAGGCGAGTAAGAAACGCCTCGATATGCTCAACGAAGAACTGGACGACAAAGAGCGCCAGTATTCTGAGTTAGAAGAAGAGTGGAAAGCTGAAAAAGCATCCCTCTCGGGAACGCAAACTATCAAGGCTGAACTGGAGCAGGCGAAAATCGCCATCGAGCAGGCGCGTCGTGTGGGCGACCTGGCGCGGATGTCCGAGCTACAGTACGGTAAAATTCCGGAGCTGGAAAAACAACTGGAAGCGGCAACCCAGTCTGAAGGCAAAACCATGCGTCTGCTGCGCAATAAAGTCACCGACGCAGAAATTGCGGAAGTGCTGGCGCGCTGGACCGGGATCCCGGTTGCCCGCATGCTGGAAGGTGAACGGGAAAAACTGCTGCGTATGGAGCAGGAACTGCATAGCCGCGTGATTGGCCAGAACGAAGCGGTGGAAGCTGTTTCAAACGCCATTCGTCGTAGCCGTGCGGGCTTGTCCGATCCGAATCGTCCGATTGGTTCATTCCTGTTCCTTGGCCCAACCGGCGTCGGTAAAACTGAGCTGTGCAAAGCGCTGGCAAACTTTATGTTCGACAGCGATGATGCAATGGTGCGTATCGACATGTCCGAGTTTATGGAGAAACACTCGGTGTCTCGTTTGGTCGGGGCGCCTCCGGGATATGTCGGTTATGAGGAAGGTGGGTATCTGACGGAAGCGGTACGTCGTCGCCCTTACTCCGTCATCCTGCTGGATGAAGTGGAGAAAGCGCACCCGGATGTGTTCAACATTCTGCTGCAGGTGCTTGACGATGGTCGCCTGACCGACGGGCAGGGGAGAACGGTCGACTTCCGTAATACGGTGGTCATCATGACCTCAAACCTGGGGTCAGATCTGATTCAGGAACGCTTCGGTGAGCTGGATTACAGCCATATGAAGGACATGGTGCTGGGCGTTGTGAGCCATAACTTCCGCCCGGAATTCATCAACCGTATAGATGAGGTTGTGGTATTCCATCCGTTGGGTGAGAAACATATTGCTTCTATTGCTCAGATCCAACTGCAGCGTCTGTACAAACGTCTGGAAGAACGTGGCTATGAAATCCACATTTCTGACGAGGCGCTCAAACTGCTGAGTGCGAATGGTTACGATCCGGTATATGGGGCGCGTCCATTGAAACGTGCTATCCAGCAACAGATCGAAAACCCGCTGGCGCAGCAAATCTTGTCTGGTGAGCTGGTTCCAGGCAAAACGATTCGTCTGGAAGTGAATGACGATCGCATTGTGGCAGTGCAGTAAGTCACAAAACGACAATAAACGAGCCCTGCGGGGCTCGTTTTTGTTTAAAAACCAGGCGAAAATGATTGTATTGGTTGAAAAGTGACCGTTTGATAGGTTTTTTGTATTTTTAACTTGTCAGCCTGAAATAACTCCCTATAATGCGCCTCCACTGACACGGAACAACGGATTACACGCCGCCGGGTCAGCAGAGAAAAGCGAAATTAAATGCTTGACTCTGAAAGAGGAAAGCGTAATATACGCCACCTCGCGACAGAGCGCTAAAGCGCGTCGCAACTGCTCTTTAACAATTTATCAGACAATCTGTGTGGGCACTCGAAGATACGGATTCTTGACGTCGCAAGACGAAAAATGAATACCAAGTCTCTGAGTGAACACGTAATTCATTACGAAGTTTAATTCACGAGCATCAAACTTAAATTGAAGAGTTTGATCATGGCTCAGATTGAACGC
>NZ_GG730300.1:0-642 GCF_000155975.1 Citrobacter youngae ATCC 29220
TCCGGATTGGAGTCTGCAACTCGACTCCATGAAGTCGGAATCGCTAGTAATCGTGGATCAGAATGCCACGGTGAATACGTTCCCGGGCCTTGTACACACCGCCCGTCACACCATGGGAGTGGGTTGCAAAAGAAGTAGGTAGCTTAACCTTCGGGAGGGCGCTTACCACTTTGTGATTCATGACTGGGGTGAAGTCGTAACAAGGTAACCGTAGGGGAACCTGCGGTTGGATCACCTCCTTACCTTAAAGAAGCGTACTTTGCAGTGCTCACACAGATTGTCTGATGAAAAGTGAATAGCAAGGCGTCTTGCGATTGAGACTTCAGTGTCCCCTTCGTCTAGAGGCCCAGGACACCGCCCTTTCACGGCGGTAACAGGGGTTCGAATCCCCTAGGGGACGCCACTTGCTGGTCTGTGTGAGTGAAAGTCGCCGGCCTTAATATCTCAAAACTCATCTTCGGGTGACGTTTGAGATATTTGCTCTTTAAAAATCTGGATCAAGCTGAAAATTGAAACGACACACTGTGTCTGTTCTCCGTAATAAGAACAGATGAATGGTGTGTCCGAGTCTCTCAAATTTTCGCAAGTCGTGATGAATCGAAAGAAACATCTTCGGGTTGTGAGGTTAAGCGACTAAGCGTA
>NZ_GG730300.1:742-86301 GCF_000155975.1 Citrobacter youngae ATCC 29220
CATGCCGAACTCAGAAGTGAAACGCCGTAGCGCCGATGGTAGTGTGGGGTCTCCCCATGCGAGAGTAGGGAACTGCCAGGCATCAAATTGCAGTAAACCGGGATGAATAATCCGGGTAGTGACAAAGAAATTCGGTGGAGCGGTAGTTCAGTTGGTTAGAATACCTGCCTGTCACGCAGGGGGTCGCGGGTTCGAGTCCCGTCCGTTCCGCCACTTATTAGAAAATTAAGCCTGCTACCAAGCAGGCTTAATGATAAGAAAATTTAGGGGCGTAGCTCAGTTGGTAGAGCACCGGTCTCCAAAACCGGGTGTCGCGAGTTCGAGTCTCTCCGCCCCTGCCAGAAACAATCCTTAGCATTATTGCTAAGGATTTTTTTTATCTGCAATTTAAGCAGTTCCTTTCGGCTGTTTTGTCCCCGGCATCCTTGCCCGTATTTTCTTTAATCTTCCAGAATCTTTGTTCTTAGCAGATCGCAAATAAGCGCATGTTTGTCGCTATTTTGCAGCCAGACTGCATATAAAGGGCGTGACAGCGTTGTACTTTCGGTCAGCGTGTGTAGATCGCTTTTGGCTTTAGCCCAGTTAACGGGCAACCAACTGAAGCCCTTAAGGACAGAAAGTTGCTGCCGGGCCAGTTCTGCTGAGCTGGTAGTGAGCACCGGCACTTCATCTCCTGCAATTAATCCCGCTTCGTGTTGTTGAAAATCAGGCCCCCATTCCAGACGCAGATAATTCAGTTCATCTTTGGTTTGCGAAGGGGTGCTGCAATAGAGCGCCAGCGTGAAATAACCCAGCAGTTGGCTGCTAAATTCGTCCATTTTGGGTGTTTCGGTAGTAATAAGCAGATCAAGCTGTCGTTCATGAAGCTGTTTTACTAACGACTGACGTTGAGCGATCCGTGCTTCAAACTGCAGGCTGGATTGTGGCTCCTGAGATTGATACAAACGCCTCAACCAGTCATTAAGCATACATTCCCACAGGGATGCGCTGGCGCCGATTGAAAACTCGTTATGTCGCGAGGTATTCGCGACCTCCTTGCGCGCAGCTTGCCACGTATTCATCAGCGTTTCAGCGTAAGGCAATAATTTCTCACCCGCCGCGGTTAAACGGATATTGTTTCTATGTCGGGTGAACAGGTTTACACCCAATTGATTTTCCAGTTGTCTGATCCGAAAACTAACCGCCGATTGGGTCAGATAGAGCGCTTCAGCAGCCCTGCCAAAGTGGCGTGTCCGGCTAACTTCCAGGAAAGTTTTTAACAATTCCGTATCCACAACTCGCTCCATAAAATTATTTGTCGTGATGATTTAAATCTTTTGTTTGACGCTCTGTCAAGCGTAACTAATACTCCGCGCCATAAATAGCTCGGCCAAAGAATTAGGAGCGTGCAGGATGGCGGAAAGCTTTACGACGACTAATCGATATTTCGACAATAAATATTATCCCCGCGGATTCTCCCGTCATGGTGATTTCACCATTAAAGAAGCACAACTGCTTGAGCGTCACGGTTATGCTTTTAACGAGCTGGATCTGGGCAAACGTGAGCCGGTAACTGAAGAAGAAAAACTGTTTGTTGCGGTATGCCGTGGTGAACGTGAACCGGTTACTGAAGCTGAACGCGTGTGGTCTAAATATATGACGCGCATTAAGCGTCCAAAACGTTTCCACACGCTGTCTGGTGGGAAACCTCAGGTGGAAGGTGCAGAAGACTACACCGAATCTGATGATTAATAAAAAAAGGGCGAAAGCCCTTTTTTTATGTCAGTAGTTTCTGCAAATGAATGAGTAACCTGTCTATTGCCCGATACCCAACGGCCTCCTGTAAGTGCTGGCGGGTGATGTAGTCACATTGTTCAAGATCCGCAATAGTGCGGGCGACCTTTATCAATCGCAGCCAGGCGCGGATAGACAATCCAAGATGCGCCAATGTCTCTTCAAGCCACTGCGCATCGTCACTGCGAAGTTGGCAATATTCATGTATATCCTGACTGTCCAGATGCGCGTTTAACTTATTCTGCCGCCGAAACTGACGCTCTCGTGCGGCAATAACGCGTTGCTTCACCGTTGCGCTATCTTCCCCTTTCATCGCACTCTGGCTGAGTATACCGGGAGGCGGTAAAGGGATTTCGAGGGAGAGATCGAAACGGTCAAGAAACGGTCCTGATAATCGATTGAGGTAACGTAGCGTCTGCTCTGGGGTGCAGCGGTTATGGTTCCCCTGGTAATGACCTGTTGGGCTTGGATTCATTGCCGCAATGAGTTGAAAGCGTGCTGGGTAGGTTATTTTTGCCCGGGTGCGGGATAAATGGATCTGCCCGGACTCTATTGGTTCACGCAGGGCATCCAGCGTGCGCCGCTCAAACTCAGGTAATTCATCCAGAAATAGTATGCCGTTATGCGCCAGAGAGATCTCTCCTGGCGCAGGAATAGACCCGCCACCCACCATGGCGGTGAGTGACGCACTGTGATGCGGTGAGCGAAAAGGGCGCTGCTTCCACTGTTTATGTATCGTTGCGGAATTGACCAGACTGAGTATCGCAGCGCTTTCCAGCGCCTCATCGTTGCTAAGAGGCGGAAGCAGCCCTCTGAGGCGACTGGCCAGCATAGTCTTTCCCGTACCCGGAGGGCCGATGAGCAAGAGATTGTGGCCGCCAGCCGCGGTGAGCTCCAGTCCTCGTTTACCCTGTTCCTGACCGATAACATCGCTCAGGTCATCGGTTAATGCGTCTGGCGTAAAGTCTGCCGATAATGGTCTGTCTAAATCGTGCTTTCCTTCGAGAAATGCGCAAACGGCCTGCAGGTGCTCGGCAATCAGACACCCTTCACCGTGTATCAATCCAACCTCAGCGGCATTCTCTTTTGCGACAATAATTCTTCTGCCTGCACGTATTGCTTCGGTTGCGCTTGAAATCGCTCCGGGAACGCCGCGTAGCGTGCCTGTAAGCGCTAATTCGCCTACCAGCTCATAGGTATCGAGATTATGGGCTGTAAGCTGCTCAGAAGCGGCCAGAAGCGCAATGGCGATAGGTAAATCATATCGCCCTCCTTCTTTGGGGAGATCGGCCGGAGCGAGGTTAATGGTTATCTTCTTTGCCGGGAATTCATAACCACTATTAATAATCGCACTGCGAACCCGATCGCGGGCCTCTTTCACTGTTGTTTCTGGTAACCCCACCATGGTTAATCCAGGCAGACCATTGCTGATATGTACCTCGATGGTAATGGCTGGCGCATTCACGCCAAGCGCGGCGCGTGTGTGAACAATCGATAGCGACATAACCCCTCCTGATGAAGGCATTATGCGGTAATGTATCGTGGCATGATTTAACTTAATTGCGGCTTTTAGGTACTCATTCACGTTTTTTTGTGCAATTTAAATCTTTTTCATGAAGTCTGGAATAACGCTCGCAAACGTATTTATGCGGTGTGGTCGTGGAGAGCGTGTGCTCAAGAATGACCTGAAACGTGAAATATTTTCATTTTTGATTTTTTGTATAAAAAACAAAGCGATTTATCAAAATCGTTAACGGCGTCAGAAAAACAAATGAAAAAATATCTTGTGTAATTTGCAAATTCTATGGTAACTCTTTAGGCATTCCTTCGAACAAGATGCAAGAAAATACAAAAATGACAGCCCTTCTACGAGTGATTAGCCTGGTCGTGATTAGCGTGGTGGTGATTATTATCCCACCGTGCGGGGCTGCACTTGGACGAGGAAAGGCTTAGAAAACAAGCCTTAACGAACTAAGACCCCCGCACCGAAAGGTCCGGGGGTTTTTTTGACCTTAAAAACAGACATGTGGAGCAGAACGTGAGCGGTAGCATAAAATTCTGTTTCTCTAGATTTACGGCGGGGATGTAACTATGAATGGGGCACAGTGGGTGGTACATGCGTTGCGTGCACAAGGGGTTCAAACCGTCTTTGGTTATCCCGGTGGCGCAATTATGCCGGTTTACGATGCGTTGTATGACGGCGGCGTAGAACACCTGTTGTGCCGACACGAGCAGGGCGCGGCGATGGCGGCGATTGGCTATGCCCGTGCGACCGGTAAAACCGGTGTGTGTATCGCGACTTCAGGCCCAGGCGCTACCAACCTGATCACCGGTCTTGCCGATGCGCTGTTAGATTCTGTTCCCGTTGTGGCGATCACCGGTCAGGTGGCATCACCTTTCATCGGAACGGATGCGTTCCAGGAAGTGGACGTTCTTGGCATGTCCCTGTCCTGCACCAAACACAGTTTCCTGGTGCAGTCCCTGGAAGAGTTGCCGCGCATCATGGCAGAGGCTTTCGACGTGGCGAACGCTGGTCGTCCGGGTCCCGTTCTGGTCGATATCCCGAAAGACATCCAGTTAGCCAGCGGTACGCTGGAACCGTATTTCACGACCGTCGGAAACGTAGAAACTTTCCCCCATGCTGACGTTGAGCAGGCGCGTAACATGCTGGCTCAGGCGCAAAAACCCATCCTGTACGTGGGGGGCGGCGTGGGCATGGCGCAGGCGGTTCCGGCCCTGCGTGAGTTTATCGCGCTTACCCAAATGCCAGTTGCCTGCACGTTGAAAGGCCTGGGCGCAGTAGAAGCGGACTATCCGTACTATTTGGGCATGCTGGGAATGCACGGTACTAAAGCGGCTAATTTCGCGGTGCAAGAGTGTGATTTACTGATCGCTGTGGGCGCACGTTTTGATGACCGGGTAACCGGCAAGCTGAATACTTTCGCCCCTAACGCCAGCGTCATCCATATGGATATCGACCCGGCGGAAATGAACAAGCTGCGTCAGGCACACGTCGCGTTGCAGGGCGATTTAAACTCGCTGTTGCCAGCGTTACAGCAACCGCTGAAGATCGACGCATGGCGTCAGTACTGTGCAGAACTGCGCGCAGAATATGCCTGGCGCTACGATCATCCGGGTGACGCTATCTACGCGCCGCTGTTGTTAAAACAGCTGTCCGAACGCAAACCTGCGGATAGCGTGGTGACGACGGATGTTGGTCAGCATCAGATGTGGTCGGCGCAGCATATGACCTACACCCGTCCGGAAAATTTCATCACCTCCAGCGGTCTGGGTACGATGGGTTTTGGTCTGCCAGCCGCCGTTGGCGCGCAGGTAGCTCGCCCGAACGATACGGTAATCTGTATCTCCGGTGACGGTTCCTTCATGGTGAATGTACAGGAACTGGGCACCGTAAAACGCAGGCAGTTGCCGCTGAAGATAGTCTTACTCGACAACCAGCGGTTAGGTATGGTGCGACAATGGCAACAGCTGTTTTTCCAGGAACGTTATAGCGAAACCACCCTTACCGATAACCCCGATTTCCTCATGTTGGCCAGCGCCTTCGGCATACCTGGTCAACACATCACCCGTAAAGACCAGGTTGAAGCGGCACTCGACACCATGCTGAACAGCGAGGGGCCATACCTGCTTCATGTCTCAATCGACGAACTTGAGAATGTCTGGCCTCTGGTGCCGCCTGGCGCCAGCAACTCAGAAATGCTGGAGAAATTATCATGATGCATCATCAGGTCGCCGTTGAGGCTCGTTTCAATCCGGAAACGTTAGAACGTGTTTTACGCGTGGTACGTCATCGCGGTTTTCAGGTGTGCTCCATGAATATGGCCGCCGCCAGCGATGCGCAGAATATAAATATCGAATTGACCGTTGCCAGCCCCCGGTCGGTCGACTTACTGTTTAGTCAGTTAAGTAAACTGGTAGACGTTGCACATGTTGCTATCTGCCAGAGCACAACCACATCACAACAAATCCGCGCCTGAGCGCAAAAGGAAGAAAAATGACGACGAAAAAAGCTGATTACATTTGGTCTAATGGCGAGATGATTCGTTGGGAAGACGCGAAGGTCCACGTGATGTCCCACGCGCTGCACTACGGTACTTCTGTATTTGAAGGCATCCGTTGCTACGATTCTCACAAAGGGCCGGTGGTGTTCCGTCATCGCGAACATATGCAGCGTCTGCGTGATTCAGCCAAGATCTATCGTTTTCCGGTCTCTCAGAGCGTTGATGAACTGATGGAAGCCTGCCGCGAAGTGATCCGCAAAAACAACCTGACCAGCGCCTATATTCGTCCGCTGGTATTCGTTGGCGACGTCGGGATGGGCGTGAACCCACCTGCTGGATACACCACTGATGTGATCATCGCTGCGTTCCCGTGGGGAGCTTACCTCGGTGCAGAAGCGCTGGAGCAGGGGATCGATGCGATGGTTTCCTCCTGGAACCGCGTTGCGCCAAACACTATCCCTACCGCTGCTAAAGCGGGCGGTAACTATCTGTCTTCGCTGCTGGTGGGCAGCGAAGCGCGTCGTCATGGTTATCAGGAAGGTATCGCGCTGGACGTAAATGGCTATATCTCCGAAGGCGCGGGTGAAAACCTGTTTGAAGTTAAAGACGGCATTCTGTTTACCCCACCGTTTACCTCTTCTGCACTGCCGGGTATCACCCGTGACGCGATCATCAAGCTGGCGAAAGATCTTGATATCGAAGTGCGTGAGCAGGTGCTGTCCCGTGAATCTCTGTACCTGGCCGACGAAGTGTTCATGTCCGGTACTGCGGCGGAAATCACTCCGGTACGCAGCGTCGATGGTATTCAGGTAGGCGAAGGCCGCTGCGGCCCTGTCACCAAACGCATCCAGCAGGCCTTCTTCGGCCTCTTTACCGGTGAAACGGAAGATAAATACGGCTGGTTGGATCAGGTTAATCAATAAACATAAATTTGGGACGGCACGCACCGTCCCAATTATTAGACAGACGGGAGTTAATCAAGCATGCCTAAGTATCGTTCTGCCACCACCACCCACGGACGTAATATGGCGGGTGCCCGCGCACTGTGGCGCGCCACCGGGATGACCGATGATGACTTCGGTAAACCGATTATCGCTGTGGTGAACTCCTTTACCCAGTTTGTGCCGGGTCACGTACACCTGCGCGATCTCGGTAAGCTGGTTGCCGAACAAATCGAAGCCTCAGGCGGCGTGGCGAAAGAGTTCAACACCATCGCTGTGGATGATGGTATCGCTATGGGTCATGGCGGCATGCTGTATTCACTGCCATCGCGCGAGCTTATCGCCGACTCAGTGGAATACATGGTGAACGCCCACTGCGCCGACGCGATGGTCTGTATCTCCAACTGCGACAAAATCACCCCCGGGATGTTAATGGCCTCTCTGCGCCTGAATATTCCGGTGATCTTTGTTTCCGGCGGCCCGATGGAGGCCGGGAAAACCAAACTCTCCGACCAAATCATCAAGCTCGACCTGGTCGATGCGATGATTCAGGGCGCGGACCCGAAAGTCTCCGACTCGCAAAGCGAGCAGGTTGAACGTTCCGCCTGCCCAACCTGCGGCTCCTGCTCCGGGATGTTCACCGCCAACTCGATGAACTGCCTGACCGAAGCGCTGGGACTGTCGCAGCCGGGCAACGGTTCGCTGCTGGCGACTCACGCCGACCGTAAAGAGCTGTTCCTCACCGCAGGTCAACGCATCGTTGAGCTGACCAAACGCTATTACGAGCAGAATGATGACTCTGCGCTGCCACGCAATATTGCCAGCAAGGCGGCGTTTGAGAACGCCATGACGCTGGATATCGCTATGGGTGGTTCTACCAACACCGTACTGCACCTGCTGGCGGCGGCGCAGGAAGCGGAAATCGACTTCACCATGAGCGATATCGACAAGCTGTCTCGCAAGGTACCTCAGCTGTGTAAAGTGGCGCCGAGTACGCAGAAATACCACATGGAAGACGTGCACCGCGCTGGCGGCGTGCTGGGTATTTTAGGCGAACTGGATCGCGCCGGGTTACTGAACCGCGATGTGAAAAACGTGCTGGGCCTGACGCTGCCACAAACGCTGGAGCAATACGACATCACCGTCACCCAGGACGAAGCGGTCAAAAAAATGTTCCGTGCCGGTCCGGCGGGTATCCGCACCACCCAGGCCTTCTCGCAGGATTGCCGTTGGGATTCGCTGGATGACGATCGCGCCGCAGGCTGTATCCGCTCGCTGGAGCACGCCTACAGCAAAGACGGCGGTCTGGCTGTTCTGTACGGCAACTTCGCGGAAAACGGCTGTATCGTGAAAACCGCAGGCGTCGACGACAGCATCCTCAAATTCACCGGTCCGGCGAAGGTCTACGAAAGCCAGGACGAAGCGGTTGAGGCTATCCTCGGCGGGAAAGTGGTCGAAGGCGACGTGGTGGTGATTCGCTACGAAGGGCCAAAAGGCGGGCCGGGCATGCAGGAAATGCTCTATCCAACCACCTTCCTGAAATCGATGGGCCTTGGTAAAGCCTGTGCGCTGATCACCGACGGCCGTTTCTCCGGCGGTACTTCGGGACTCTCCATCGGTCACGTTTCGCCGGAAGCCGCCAGCGGCGGTAACATCGCGATCATCGAAGATGGCGACATGATTGCTATCGATATTCCGAATCGTGGTATTCAGCTGCAACTGAGCGAGGCGGAAATTGCGGCGCGACGCGAAGCGCAGGAAGCTCGCGGCGACAAAGCCTGGACGCCAAAAGATCGTCAGCGTCAGGTCTCTTTTGCGCTGCGCGCCTACGCCAGCCTGGCAACCAGCGCCGATAAAGGCGCGGTGCGCGATAAATCGAAACTGGGGGGGTAATGACCATGGCGGATTCACAACCCTTATCCGCCGCCCCCGAGGGGGCGGAATATTTGAGAGCAGTGCTGCGTGCGCCGGTGTACGAAGCGGCGCAGGTAACGCCGCTACAAAAAATGGAAAAACTCTCTTCGCGCCTCGACAACGTCATTCTGGTGAAGCGTGAAGACAGACAGCCCGTTCACAGCTTCAAGCTGCGCGGGGCCTACGCCATGATGGCGGGCCTGACCGAAGAGCAAAAAGCGCACGGCGTGATTACCGCATCGGCAGGTAATCACGCCCAGGGCGTGGCTTTCTCTTCTGCGCGATTAGGGGTGAAGGCGCTGATTGTCATGCCAACGGCAACCGCCGACATCAAAGTCGACGCCGTTCGCGGCTTTGGCGGCGAAGTATTGCTGCACGGCGCGAATTTTGATGAAGCCAAAGCCAAAGCGATTGAGCTGGCGCAACAGCAGGGCTTCACCTGGGTTCCGCCGTTTGACCATCCAATGGTCATTGCCGGGCAGGGCACGCTGGCGCTGGAATTACTGCAGCAGGACGCCCACCTCGACCGCGTTTTTGTGCCGGTGGGCGGCGGTGGATTAGCGGCGGGCGTGGCGGTGCTGATCAAACAGCTGATGCCGCAGATCAAGGTGATCGCCGTCGAAGCGGAAGATTCAGCCTGCCTGAAAGCGGCGCTGGATGCCGGCCATCCGGTGGATCTGCCGCGCGTGGGTCTCTTCGCCGAAGGCGTCGCGGTAAAGCGCATTGGCGATGAAACCTTCCGCCTGTGTCAGGAATATCTCGATGACATCATCACTGTCGATAGCGACGCGATCTGTGCGGCGATGAAAGACCTGTTCGAAGACGTGCGCGCTGTGGCGGAGCCTTCCGGAGCGCTGGCGCTGGCGGGGATGAAAAAATATATCGCCCAGCACAACATTCGCGGCGAACGTCTGGCGCATATCCTTTCCGGGGCTAACGTTAACTTCCACTGCCTGCGCTACGTTTCCGAGCGCTGCGAGCTGGGGGAGCAGCGCGAAGCATTGTTGGCGGTAACTATTCCGGAAGAGAAAGGCAGCTTCCTGAAGTTTTGCCAGCTGCTGGGTGGGCGCTCGGTTACCGAGTTCAACTACCGTTTTGCTGATGCGAAAGACGCCTGCATTTTTGTCGGCGTACGTCTGAGTCGTGGGCTGGAAGAGCGTAAGGAAATTCTGCAACTGCTCAACGAGGGTGGCTACAGCGTGGTGGATCTGTCCGACGATGAAATGGCGAAGCTGCACGTACGCTATATGGTCGGCGGGCGTCCGTCAAAACCCTTGCAGGAGCGGCTGTACAGCTTCGAATTCCCGGAATCGCCGGGGGCGTTGCTCAAATTCCTGCATACCCTGGGAACGCACTGGAATATCTCTCTGTTCCACTATCGCAGTCACGGCACCGATTATGGTCGCGTACTGGCGGCGTTCGAGCTGGGCGAACACGAGCCTGATTTCGAAACGCGGTTGAACGAACTGGGCTACGACTGTCACGATGAAACGCATAACCCGGCGTTCAGGTTCTTCCTGGCGGGTTAACGGCGGCCATAAAAAAAGGGTTCATGGAGACATGAACCCTTTTTTACATCTGAATCAGAGAATTACAGCGTGATGACGTCGAATTCGACTTCGGTATTCACGTCAGCATCGTAATCCACACCGTCGAGGGCAAAACCGAACAGGTTCAGGAACTCCTGCTTGTAACCTGCATAGTCAGTTTCTTGTGCCAGGTTTTCGGTGGTGATCAGCGGCCACAGATCGCGACAGGCTTGCTGAATGTCGTCACGCAGTTCCCAGTCATCCATACGGATACGCTGGTTGTCATCAAGCGCCACTTTATCGCCGTACAGGCTGGTGGTCATCAGACGGTTGATCTGCTCGATGCAGCCTTCGTGAATGCCCTGTTCTTTCATCAGCTTGAAGACCATGGAGATGTACAGCGGCATCACCGGAATAGCAGAAGAGGCCTGCGTGATAACCGATTTCAGTACCGCTACGTTGGCAGAACCGTTCAGCGGCGCCAGCTGATTACGCAGCGCGCCCGCCGCGCGGTCGAGGTCTTCTTTCGCTTTGCCCAGCGCGCCGTGCCAGTAGATTGGCCAGGTCAGGTCGGTACCGATGTAGGAGTAAGCCACGGTTTTCACGCCGTCAGCCAGCACGCCCGCTTCGCTCAGCGCGCCCATCCACAGTTCCCAGTCTTCGCCGCCCATGACGGTGACGGTATTCTGCACTTCTTCATCCGTTGCCGGCTCAATGCTGGCGGTGATGATCTGATCTTTGTTGGTATCAATCGCTTTAGAGGTGTAAACCTCACCGATCGGCTTCAGCGCAGAACGGACGATTTCACCGGTTTTCGGCATTTTACGCACCGGAGAGGCCAGTGAGTAAACCACCAAATCAATCTGACCCAAGTCTTCTTTGATCAGTTTGATCACTTCATCGCGGCACTCGTCGGAGAACGCGTCGCCGTTGATGCTTTTGGAGTACAAACCTTCGCGTTTTGCGGCTTCATCGAAGGCGGCAGAGTTATACCAGCCCGCGGAACCTGGTTTGGTTTCCGTGCCCGGCTTTTCGAAAAATACGCCGATAGTGGCGGCACCGCTGCCAAATGCGGCGGAAATTCTGGAGGCAAGGCCATAACCGGTGGAAGCACCGATCACCAGCACGCGGGAAGGGCCGTTCTCTATTTTCCCGTTCTGCTTAACATACTCGATCTGTTTTTCCACGTTGACTTTGCAGCCAGTCGGATGAGTCGTTGTACAGATGAATCCACGAATTTTTGGTTTGATTATCATAATGATGGCTAATTAAGTTGTATTTTCGCTGTCAAGTGCGCAATGACACCGTCTGTTCTGGCCTGCTTAACGTGATGGTTAACAAGCCCCCCACATCTATTATGGCACGCGACATTATACAGAAAAGGAGCGTGAATACTGAATCTACCACTCTTTTTCGGCCCCGCGCGGGGGCTATTCGGTCGTTTTACGCTCCAGAACTATCTTCCAGAACGCGTCCACCAACGGCTCATGCAGCCGTTTTTTCTGCACGCAGACGCCCAGTTCAAACGGCGTTTTCTCATCGCTGCGCTCAAGAATCATCACGCGATTACGCACCGGCTCCGGGCTATTCTCCAGCACCACTTCCGGAATCAGAGCTACGCCGCAGCCCAGCGCCACCATCGACACCATCGCCTCGTGGCCGCCAACGGTCGCATAAATCGACGGGTTGCTGATTTTATGGCGACGGAACCACAGTTCAATGCGGCGGCGCACAGGGCCTTGGTCGGCCATGATAAACGGCACGGTCGACCAGTCGGGCTTATCGGTGGAAACCTGGTTGCGCACCGGGCAGGGCAGCGCCGGAGCGATCAGCACCACCGCCAGATTTTCCAGCATCGAAAACGCCACCGCGCCCGGCAGCGTTTCCGGCTTACCGGCAATCGCCAGGTCCGCTTCGCCGGTCACCACTTTTTCCATCGCATCGGCGGCGTCGCCGGTGGTGAGCTTAATTTCCACCGAGGGGTGCTCGGCGCGAAAGCGGTCAAGGATCGGCGGCAGGTGGCTGTACGCGGCGGTTACCGAACAGAAAATATGCAGTTCGCCGGAAAGTGACGGTCCCTGCTGATCGAGCGTATGGCGTAGTTGCTGATACTGCAACAGCGTCTGCTGGGCAAATACGCGCAGCTCTTCGCCCGCTTCGGTGAGTGTGACCGTGCGGTTATCGCGTACAAACAGCGGCTGGCCGAGGTCTTCTTCGAGGCGCTGAATCTGTCGGGATAGCGTGGAGGGACTGACGTGCATCGCCCGCGCACTGCGGCCAAAATGGCGGCTTTCCGCCAGATGCAGGAAGGTTTTCAGATCGCGTAAATCCACCGGCTAACCCCTTAATTTTTACGTTGCAGAAATTGCAATGTGACGTTGTGAATATATCAATTTCCGCAATAAATTTCCTGTTGTAATGTGAGTCTATTCTCGCTGAACAGCGAACCGAATAATAAGCACCACAACACAACATCACGGAGTACACCACCATGGCTAACTACTTTAATACACTGAACCTGCGCCAGCAGCTGGCACAGCTGGGTAAATGTCGCTTTATGGGCCGCGACGAATTTGCTGACGGCGCGAGCTACCTGCAGGGTAAAAAAGTGGTCATCGTCGGCTGTGGCGCACAGGGTCTGAACCAGGGCCTGAACATGCGTGACTCCGGTCTGGATATCGCCTACGCGCTGCGTAAAGAAGCGATTGCTGAGAAGCGCGCCTCCTGGCGTAAAGCGACCGAAAACGGCTTCAAAGTGGGTACCTACGAAGAGCTGATCCCGCAGGCTGACCTGGTGGTTAACCTGACGCCGGACAAACAGCACTCCGACGTTGTGCGTTCCGTACAGCCGCTAATGAAAGACGGCGCGGCGCTGGGTTACTCCCACGGCTTCAATATCGTGGAAGTGGGCGAGCAGATCCGTAAAGACATCACCGTGGTGATGGTGGCGCCGAAGTGTCCGGGTACCGAAGTGCGTGAAGAGTACAAACGTGGTTTTGGTGTACCGACTTTGATCGCGGTTCACCCGGAAAACGATCCAAAAGGCGAAGGCATGGCGATTGCCAAAGCCTGGGCCGCAGCAACCGGCGGTCACCGCGCGGGCGTGCTGGAGTCGTCCTTCGTGGCGGAAGTGAAATCTGACCTGATGGGCGAGCAGACTATCCTGTGCGGTATGCTGCAGGCGGGTTCTCTGCTGTGCTTCGACAAGCTGGTGGCAGAAGGCACCGACCCGGCATACGCGGAAAAACTGATTCAGTTCGGCTGGGAAACCATCACCGAAGCGCTGAAGCAGGGCGGCATCACCCTGATGATGGACCGTCTGTCTAACCCGGCGAAACTGCGCGCTTATGCGCTGTCAGAACAGTTAAAAGAGATCATGGCGCCGCTGTTCCAGAAACACATGGACGACATCATCTCCGGTGAATTCTCTTCCGGCATGATGGCTGACTGGGCCAACGACGATAAGAAACTGCTGACCTGGCGTGAAGAGACCGGTAAAACCGCGTTCGAAACCGCACCGCAGTTTGAAGGTAAAATCGGCGAGCAGGAGTACTTCGATAAAGGCGTGCTGATGATCGCGATGGTGAAAGCGGGCGTTGAGCTGGCGTTCGAAACCATGGTGGATTCCGGCATCATCGAAGAATCGGCTTACTACGAATCACTGCACGAGCTGCCGCTTATCGCCAACACCATTGCGCGTAAGCGTCTGTACGAAATGAACGTGGTTATCTCCGATACCGCAGAATACGGTAACTATCTGTTCTCTTACGCTTGCGTACCGCTGCTGAAAGAGTTCATGACGACCTTGCAGACCGGCGACCTGGGCAAAGCGATTGCTGAAGGCGCAGTAGATAATGCGCAACTGCGTGATGTGAACGACGCCATTCGCGGCCATGCTATCGAGAAAGTCGGCCAGAAACTGCGTGGCTACATGACGGATATGAAGCGTATCGCAGTAGCGGGTTGATAAACTTTGTCGGGTGGCACTGCGCTTACCCGACCTACAAATGTTGCAACGTAGGCCTGATAAGCGAAGCGCCATCAGGCAAAAAAGCCCGGAGGTTTATACTCCGGGCTTTTTATTAGTTACGGTACAGAACCTTAACGATATGGTAGCCGAACTGGGTGTGCAGTGGGCCGACAGGCTCCAGCACCGGGCAGGAGAAGACCAGTTTATCAAAGGCCGGAACCATCTGGCCCTGACGGAATTCGCCCAGATCGCCACCGCGTTTACCTGATGGACAAATGGAGTGCTTCTTCGCCAGTTTACCGAAGTCGGCGCCATTTTTAATCTGTTCCAGAAGATCCAGTGCCAGTTTCTCTTCTTTTACAAGGATATGCACTGCTGCTGCTGTTTTTGCCATGATCGTGCCTTGAGTGGGGGAGTTAAGGCTGGCTATACTACCACGCTGTTATTCTCCCCTCCCGATTTTCATTGAGTGATCTTTTATGCGTTTGAACCCCGGACAACAACAAGCCGTCGAATTCGTCACCGGACCCTGCCTGGTGCTGGCGGGTGCGGGTTCCGGTAAGACGCGTGTTATCACTAACAAAATCGCGCATCTGATTCGCGAGTGTGGCTACCAGGCCCGGCATATTGCGGCAGTGACCTTTACCAATAAAGCCGCGCGCGAGATGAAAGAGCGTGTGGCGCAAACGCTGGGTCGCAAAGAGGCGCGTGGGTTGATGATCTCCACCTTCCATACCCTGGGGCTGGATGTCATTAAGCGTGAATATGCGGCGCTGGGGATGAAGTCGAATTTCTCGCTGTTTGACGATACCGACCAGGTGGCCCTGCTCAAGGAGCTGACCGAAGGACTAATTGAAGACGATAAGCTTATCCTGCAACAGCTGATCTCGACGATCTCCAACTGGAAAAACGATCTGATGACCCCGGCGCAGGCGGCAGCCAGCGCAAAGGGCGAACGCGATCGTATTTTTGCTCACTGCTATGGTCTGTATGACGCCCATATGAAGGCGTGTAATGTTCTCGATTTTGACGATCTGATCCTGCTCCCCACGCTGCTGCTGCAGCGCAATGAAGAGGTGCGCGAGCGCTGGCAGAACAAAATTCGTTACCTGCTGGTGGATGAGTATCAGGATACCAATACCAGCCAGTACGAACTGGTGAAGCTGCTGGTGGGGAAACGCGCGCGCTTCACCGTGGTGGGCGATGACGATCAGTCGATTTACTCCTGGCGTGGCGCGCGTCCGCAGAACCTGGTGCTGCTGAGCAAAGATTTTCCGGCTCTGCAGGTGGTTAAACTGGAGCAGAACTACCGCTCTTCAGGGCGCATCCTGAAGGCGGCGAATATTCTCATTGCTAACAACCCGCACGTGTTTGAAAAGCGGCTCTTTTCCGAGCTGGGTTACGGCGCAGAGCTAAAAGTATTGAGCGCCAATAACGAAGAGCACGAAGCGGAGCGCGTCACCGGCGAGCTGATTGCCCATCACTTCGTTAATAAGACGCAATATAAAGACTACGCGATTCTGTATCGTGGCAACCATCAGTCGCGGGTGTTCGAAAAATTCCTGATGCAGAACCGCATCCCGTACAAAATTTCCGGCGGCACGTCGTTCTTCTCTCGCCCGGAGATTAAAGACCTGCTGGCCTATTTACGGGTGCTAAGCAACCCGGATGACGACAGCGCGTTCCTGCGTATCGTTAACACGCCAAAGCGCGAGATTGGTTCGGCAACGCTGCAAAAGCTGGGCGAGTGGGCGATGACCCGCAACAAAAGCCTGTTCACTGCCAGCTTTGATATGGGGTTGAGCCAGACGCTGACCGGGCGGGGTTATGATTCTCTGACCCGCTTTACGCACTGGCTGGGTGAAATTCAGCGCCTGGCGGAGCGTGAGCCGGTTGCCGCCGTGCGCGACCTGATCCACGGCATTGATTACGAGTCCTGGCTGTATGAAACCTCGCCCAGCCCGAAAGCGGCAGAAATGCGCATGAAGAACGTCAACACGCTGTTTGGCTGGATGACGGAGATGCTGGAAGGCAGCGAGCTGGAAGAGCCAATGACCCTGACCCAGGTGGTTACCCGTTTTACTCTGCGTGACATGATGGAACGCGGCGAAAGCGAAGAAGAGCTGGATCAGGTGCAGTTGATGACGCTGCATGCTTCAAAAGGACTGGAGTTTCCGTACGTGTTTATGGTGGGAATGGAAGAAGGGTTTTTGCCGCATCAGAGCAGCATCGATGAAGACAATATCGATGAAGAGCGTCGTCTGGCTTACGTAGGGATTACCCGTGCGCAGAAAGAGCTCATCTTCACGCTGTGTAAAGAACGCCGCCAGTACGGCGAGCTGGTACGTCCGGAACCGAGCCGTTTCCTGTTAGAACTGCCACAGGATGACGTTATCTGGGAACAGGAGCGTAAAGTGGTCAGCGCCGAGGAGCGGATGCAAAAAGGGCAGGCCAGCATCGCTAATATTCGGGCAATGATGGCGAAGGCCAAAGAGAAGTAATATTTGGTAGGCCGGATAAGCGTAAGCGCCATCCGGCAAATTAGCGCTTAATGAACGTCCAGCGGCCAGTGAACATAGCTTTGCCACTCACTTTCCTGATCGATAAGTTCTTTACCTAGCGGGTGATGTTCCAGCCAGCCTTCAGGCAGCGTGACCGTCAGGTGCTCATCGCTTGCATCCAGCTGAATTTCCGGCACTAAATCATCGCGGCGGCGGCTGGCGAAAATGATCGCCAGACGTAGCAAACGGCAAAGGTGCTCCGCGATGCGCGGCGGCACGGCGTTTTGTTGATGGAGTGAGGAGAGATCGACCGGGTTAGTCTGGTTGAGCAACAGCGTGGCTAACAGTTTTTTCTGCGCTGGCGTGAAACCCGGAAGATCGAGATTGCGCACCAGATAAGCGGCATGCTGTGGCGCCTGTTTAAAATCAACGCTCAGCCCTATTTCATGCAGCTGACAGGCACTAATTAGCAGTTCACGGCTAATTGTCTCCAGATGCCACTTATTTGCTACCTGATCGAAGAATTTAGCCGCTAAGTTGGCAACACGATGCGCTTGCTCTGTATCGACCATAAATCGACGCTGAATATTGCGTAACGTGCGGCTGCGAATATCCTGATCCACCGCCAGATGTAGCATGCCGTAAACCAGCCCTTCGCGTAATGCGCCGCCAGCGAGGGTCATGCATTGAATATTCAATTCGGTGAAAATGGCGATCAGGATCGCCAGCCCGCTGGGGAAAACCAGCGCGCGTTCCAGCGTTAATCCTTCAATTTCCAGCTCTTCCAGACGTCCGCAATGAATGGCGCGCTGCTTTAGCTGTTGGAGTTTCGCCAGCGTAATGCGCTCATCCATGCCTTGCGCCATCATGATTTCCTGTAACGCCTGGACGGTGCCAGAGGCACCCACGCAGACTTTCCAGCCATGAAAACGCAGTTTGTCCGCGACCGGGCGCAGCACTTCGCGCGCAGCCTTCTCGGCCTGGTCGAAGTTTTCCTGCGCCAGATTACGATCGGTGAAATACCGTTCCAGCCAGGTGACGCAGCCCATTGACAGGCTAAACAGGGAGGTGGTTTGCGCGCCGGAGCCGGTAACCAGTTCCGTGCTGGCGCCGCCAATATCAACGACCAGACGCTGATCGGCACCGCCGGTAGTGTGGGCAACACCCTGATAAATCAGCCGGGCTTCTTCTTCGCCGCTAATAACCTGCACCGGACAGCCGAGGATTTCTTGCGCTTTGGCGATAAATACATCGGCATTGACGGCGATGCGTAACGTTGCCGTGGCGACCACGCGGATTTGCGGGTGAGGAATATCCTGCAGACGTTCAGCAAACAGGCGCAGGCATTGCCAACCACGCTCCATCGCCTCTGTGGAGAGAACGTAGTCACTATTGAGTCCAGCGGCCAGACGCACTTTGCGTTTAATACGCGTGAGCGTCTGGATGCTTCCCGCCACCTCGCGTACGACCAGCATATGAAAGCTATTGGAGCCGAGATCGATTGCTGCGTATAGCGAAGTAGAATTCATACACTTCATCCTTCAACCTGTATCTGTGTTGGCTGCTTTCATTATTAGATTAGGCCCATTCCTGGGCCTAACCCCTACGGGGCTGTTGCAAGCAACGTTCAAATCTGTTCCTGACAGATTTGTCACCCGAATCACTTACTTTTGTAAGCTCATCGGGATTCGTTTTCTTGCCGCCTTGATACAGGCTGAATGATTTTGTGTATGGCATAACTTTTCTTAACCTGAACGACGACGATTACGCGGAGCGCCACCGGCACGACGCGGACCATTGCCTGTGCGCGGGCGCGTCAGGCGCAGCGGCTTCGGCAGATCGGTCATCAGCGCATCCGGATTGTACTTGCTGACCGGAATCGAGTGGCCGATATAGGTCTCGATGGCGGGTAAATTCAGCGCGTATTCTTCGCAGGCCAGGCTGATAGAGTGACCGCTTGCGCCGGCACGACCGGTACGACCGATGCGGTGAACGTAATCTTCGCAGTCATCCGGCAGGTCATAGTTAAACACGTGCGTTACGGCTGGGATATGCAGACCACGCGCGGCGACGTCAGTCGCAACGAGAATGTCGAGATCGCCACGGGTGAACTCATCCAGGATACGCAGGCGTTTTTTCTGCGCCACGTCACCGGTCAGCAGACCGACGCGATGACCGTCCGCAGCGAGGCTGCCCCAGATATCTTCACAACGGTGCTTGGTGTTAGCAAAGACGATGGCGCGATCTGGCCACTCCTCTTCAATCAACGTTTGCAGCAAGCGCATTTTTTCTTCGTTGGAAGGGTAGAAGAGCTCTTCTTTAATACGGTGACCCGTCTTTTGTTCCGGTTCGACTTCAACGTACTCAGCGTTATTCATCTGTTCGAATGCCAGTTCGCGAACGCGGTAAGAGAGCGTTGCAGAAAACAGCATGTTCAGACGTTGAGTGGTTGGCGGCATACGACGGAACAGCCAACGGATATCTTTAATAAAGCCCAGATCGTACATACGATCGGCTTCATCCAGTACCACGACCTGAATCGCGCCCAGGTTAATGTGATTCTGCTTTGCATAGTCGATGAGACGACCGGTCGTGCCGATAAGAATATCGACGCCGCTTTCCAGCACTTTCAGCTGTTTGTCGTAGCCGTCGCCGCCATAAGCCAGGCCTAATTTCAGGCCGGTGGTCTGTGCCAACGGCTCGGCATCGGCGTGGATCTGCACGGCTAACTCACGCGTCGGCGCCATGATTAACGCACGCGGTTGGTTCACCTTGCTATCGGCAATCGCGGGATGAGAGAGAAGATAATGAAACGTTGACGTCAGGAACGCCATCGTTTTTCCGGTACCGGTTTGCGCCTGCCCTGCAACGTCACGACCTGCCAGCGTTAGCGGCAGCGCGAGAGCCTGAATGGGCGTGCAGTTATAAAACCCTTTATTTTCAAGGGCTTCTATCACCTTTGGGTGCAGGGCGAAGTCGGAAAACTTCTGTTCTGTTAAATGTGTTTTGCTCATAGTGTGGTAGAATATCAGCTTACTATTGCTTTACGAAAGCGTATCCGGTGAAATAAAGTCAACCTTTAGTTGGTTAATGCTACACCAACAGCCTACACCAACACGCCAGGCTTATTCCTGTGGAGTTATATATGAGCGATAAAATTATTCACCTGACTGACGACAGTTTTGACACGGATGTACTCAAAGCGGACGGAGCGATCCTCGTTGATTTCTGGGCAGAGTGGTGCGGTCCGTGCAAAATGATCGCTCCGATTCTGGATGAAATCGCTGACGAATATCAGGGCAAACTGACGGTTGCTAAACTGAATATTGACCAAAACCCAGGCACCGCGCCGAAGTATGGTATTCGTGGTATCCCGACCCTGCTGCTGTTTAAAAACGGCGAAGTAGCGGCGACTAAGGTCGGCGCACTGTCCAAAGGTCAGTTGAAAGAATTCCTCGACGCGAATTTGGCGTAAGGACATCTCATGATCGGGCGACCATACTTCGAAATGATTCGGATGACTGGACGCCCGACTTGAGTCGTGCTAAGTTAGTGTTGACTTCGTATTAAACATACCTTATTAAGTTTGAATCTGGTTATATCCCATACTTCCCGTTGTTTCTCGCGCGAGAAGTGGACAGATTCAGGGCCTTATCACTCAATCCGTCTTGTCGTTTCAGTTCTGCGTACTTTCCTGTGACCAGACAGCGAACAGACATGAGTCGATGGCCGTAAACAGGCATGGATGACCCTGCCATACCATTCACAACATTAAGTTCGAGATTTACCCCAAGTTTAAGAACTCACACCATTATGAATCTTACCGAATTAAAGAATACGCCGGTTTCTGAGCTGATCACTCTCGGCGAAAATATGGGCCTTGAAAACTTGGCTCGTATGCGCAAGCAGGACATTATTTTTGCCATCCTGAAGCAGCACGCAAAGAGTGGCGAGGATATCTTTGGTGACGGTGTGCTGGAGATATTGCAGGACGGATTTGGTTTCCTCCGCTCTGCAGACAGCTCCTACCTCGCCGGTCCTGATGACATCTACGTTTCTCCCAGCCAAATCCGCCGTTTCAACCTCCGCACTGGTGATACCATTTCTGGTAAGATTCGCCCGCCGAAAGAAGGTGAACGCTACTTTGCGCTGTTGAAAGTTAACGAAGTTAACTACGACAAACCAGAAAACGCCCGTAACAAAATCCTCTTTGAGAACTTAACGCCGCTGCACGCAAACTCTCGTCTGCGTATGGAACGTGGTAACGGTTCTACTGAAGACTTAACGGCGCGTGTACTGGACCTGGCATCGCCGATCGGTCGTGGCCAGCGTGGTCTGATTGTTGCTCCGCCGAAAGCGGGTAAAACCATGCTGCTGCAGAACATCGCGCAGAGCATTGCTTACAACCATCCAGACTGCGTGCTGATGGTGCTGCTGATTGACGAACGTCCGGAAGAAGTTACCGAGATGCAGCGTCTGGTGAAAGGTGAAGTGGTTGCTTCGACCTTTGACGAACCGGCATCCCGTCACGTTCAGGTTGCGGAAATGGTTATTGAGAAGGCGAAACGTCTGGTTGAACACAAGAAAGACGTGATCATCCTGCTCGACTCCATCACCCGTCTGGCGCGTGCCTATAACACCGTAGTTCCGGCTTCCGGTAAAGTACTGACCGGTGGTGTGGATGCCAACGCCCTGCATCGTCCGAAGCGTTTCTTCGGTGCTGCGCGTAACGTGGAAGAGGGCGGCAGCCTGACCATCATCGCGACTGCGCTGATCGATACCGGCTCTAAAATGGATGAAGTTATCTACGAAGAGTTTAAAGGCACCGGTAACATGGAACTGCACCTCTCTCGTAAGATTGCTGAAAAACGCGTCTTCCCGGCTATCGACTACAACCGTTCCGGTACCCGTAAAGAAGAGCTGCTCACCACCCAGGAAGAGCTGCAGAAAATGTGGATCCTGCGCAAAATCATCCATCCGATGGGTGAAATCGACGCGATGGAATTCCTCATTAACAAGCTGGCGATGACCAAGACCAACGACGACTTCTTCGATATGATGAAGCGTTCCTGATCCTGGCTCTATCTGAAAACGCCACGTTTTTACGTGGCGTTTTGCTTTTGTGGATGTAATCTTAACGACACAACAACAATAATACGGTATGACATACAGCCAGGCGAAGAAGGGTTGTAATTCGTATTTTGTGGTTAATAATCATACAGAACCACTTGATATGGAATCGGGTTTCTCTTCTGAATATTCGCCTTGATGGTTATACTTCATATATTGATATTCTCCGAGAGTATGTATAGTGAATTTACTGACAGCAGGTACTGATCTCATCAGTATTTTTTTATTCACAACGCTGTTTCTTTTCTTTGCCCGCAAGGTCGCGAAAAAGATAGGATTGGTGGATAAACCCAACTTCCGCAAACGTCATCAGGGACTGATTCCACTGGTTGGGGGGATTTCGGTTTACGCAGGCATTTGCTTTACGTTCCTCATCGCCGATTACTACATCCCGCATGCTACTCTCTACCTGGCCTGTGCCGGGGTTCTGGTATTTATCGGTGCCCTGGACGACCGTTATGATATCAGTGTAAAAATCCGCGCAACCATCCAGGCCATAATCGGCATCATTATGATGGCGGTGGGTAAGCTCTATCTGCTGAGTCTTGGGTATATTTTTGGCCCCTGGGAGATGGTGCTCGGTCCCTTTGGTTATTTCCTTACTCTTTTTGCCGTCTGGGCGGCGATTAACGCCTTCAATATGGTTGATGGCATTGATGGTCTGTTAGGCGGGTTATCCAGCGTTTCATTTGCCGCGATGGGGCTTATCCTGTGGTTCGATGGTCAGACAAGCCTGGCTATCTGGTGTTTTGCCATGATTGCCGCCATCCTGCCTTACATCATGCTGAACCTGGGCATTCTCGGACGCCGCTATAAAGTTTTTATGGGCGATGCGGGAAGTACGCTAATTGGCTTCACGGTGATCTGGATCCTGCTGGAGACCACACAAGGCACAACACACCCTATTAGCCCGGTCACTGCTCTGTGGATTATCGCCATTCCGTTAATGGATATGGTGGCGATTATGTATCGTCGTTTACGTAAAGGCATGAGCCCTTTCTCCCCGGATCGCCAACATATTCACCATTTAATTATGCGCGCCGGATTTACCTCCCGACAGGCATTTGTTCTGATCACGCTGGCCGCAGCGATTCTGGCCTCTATCGGCGTACTGGCTGAATATACTCATATTGTCCCTGAATGGGTGATGCTGGTGCTCTTTTTACTGGCATTTGTTCTGTACGACTATTGTATTAAACGTGCCTGGAAGGTAGCGAGATTTATCAAACGTTTGAAACGCAAGCTGCGTAGAAACCGTGAAAGTAAACCAAACTTAACCAAATAAATTGAGGGTACGATGGCACAACCATTACCGGGGGAACACGCAGTGAGCGCTGAAAATGAACTGGACATCCGTGGGTTGTTTCGTACCTTGTGGAAAGGGAAGGTGTGGATCGTCGGTATGGCGCTCGCCTTTGCGATAGTCGCTCTCGCCTATACATTTTTTGCACGTCAGGAGTGGAGCGCTACCGCGATTTCAGACAAGCCAACGGTTAATATGTTGGGTGGTTATTACTCTCAACAGCAGTTTTTGCGTAACCTGGATATTAAGGCCAGCCTCGCATCTGCGGACCAACCGTCGGTGATGGACGAAGCCTATAAAGAATTCATCATGCAGCTTGCCTCCTGGGATACGCGCCGCGAATTCTGGCAGCAGACTGATTACTATAAGCAACGTATGGTGGGTAACAGTAAAGCCGATGCGGCGATGCTGGATGAGCTAATCGGGAACATTCAGTTTATGCCTGGCGATGCGCTGCGTAATACCAACGACAGCGTGAAGCTCATCGCGGAGACGGCTCCTGACGCCAACAATCTGCTGCGTCAGTACGTCGCTTTTGCCAGCGAGCGCGCGGCGCGTCATCTGAACGATGAATTAAAAGGCGCCTGGGCTGCACGCACCGTGCAGATGAAAGCGCAGGTGAAGCGCCAGGAAGAAGTGGCGAAATCGCTATTCTCCCGCCGTGTCCATAGTATTGAACAAGCGCTCAAAATTGCTGAACAGCATAATATTTCTCGAACTTCCACCGATGTTCCTGCTGATGAGTTGCCGGATTCTGAACTATTTCTGCTGGGTCGTCCTATGCTGCAGGCGCGACTCGAAAACCTACAATCCGTTGGTCCGGATTTTGATCTGGATTACTTCCAAAACCGAGCCATGCTTAACACACTGAACGTTGGGCCAACTCTGGATCCACGTTTTCAGACCTATCGTTATTTGCGTACGCCAGAGGAACCGGTAAAACGTGACAGTCCGCGCCGTGCCTTCCTGATGATCATGTGGGGCATCGTGGGGGCTCTGATCGGTGCTGGTGTCGCGTTAACCCGTCGCCGCGCGATTTAGCAATACCGTTGCAGTGAGGGGCTGGGCCCTCACTGCTAATCCGAAGAGAATCGATGTGAAAGTACTGACTGTATTTGGCACGCGACCGGAGGCTATAAAAATGGCACCTCTGGTTCATGCGTTGGCAAAAGATCCTGATTTTGAGGCGAAAGTTTGCGTCACGGCGCAGCATCGGGAGATGCTCGATCAGGTATTGAGCCTTTTTTCCATTGTACCTGACTACGATCTCAATATTATGCAGCCAGGTCAGGGGCTAACAGAAATTACCTGCCGAATCCTTGAAGGATTAAAGCCAATTCTGGCTGATTTCAAACCTGATGTGGTGTTAGTCCACGGTGATACCACGACCACTATTGCCACCAGTTTGGCTGCGTTTTATCAGCGCATACCGGTGGGGCATGTTGAGGCTGGTTTACGTACCGGCGATCTCTACTCTCCCTGGCCGGAAGAGGCGAACCGTACGCTGACCGGTCATTTGGCAATGTATCATTTTGCGCCAACAGAAAACTCCCGCCAAAACCTGCTACGGGAAAATATCCCTGATAGCCGCATTTTTGTTACGGGTAATACGGTAATTGATGCGTTGATCTGGGTACGCGATCGCGTACTGGCGAGCGATGCGCTGCGGGCTGAACTGGCTGAGCATTACCCTTTCCTGGCCGCTGATAAAAAGATGATACTGGTGACCGGTCATCGCCGGGAAAGCTTCGGCCGCGGCTTTGAGCAGATTTGCCACGCGTTGGCGGAAATTGCCGCGGCTAATCAGAATGTTCAAATTGTTTATCCGGTACACCTGAACCCTAACGTCAGCGAGCCGGTCAATCGCATCCTGGGTCACGTTGAAAACGTCATTCTGATTGAACCGCAGGACTACATGCCATTCGTCTGGCTGATGAATCACGCCTGGTTGATCCTGACCGATTCCGGCGGAATTCAGGAGGAAGCTCCGTCTCTGGGGAAACCTGTGCTGGTGATGCGCGAAACAACAGAACGCCCTGAAGCCATTACCGCAGGTACCGTACGTCTGGTTGGGACAGACCCGCAGCGTATTGTAGAAGAAGTCACGCGTTTGCTGCATGACGACAATGAATATCAGACCATGAGCCGCGCCCATAATCCGTATGGTGACGGGCAGGCGTGTGGCCGCATTTTACACGCGTTAAAAAATAATCGGGTATCGCTATGAGTTTTACGACCATTTCTGTCATTGGGCTGGGTTATATCGGACTGCCAACGGCGGCTGCCTTTGCTTCCCGTCAAAAACATGTAATAGGCGTAGATGTAAATCAACATGCGGTAGATACCATTAATCGTGGTGAAATTCACATCGTTGAGCCCGATCTGGGCGTCGTGGTGAAAACGGCGGTCGAAAAGGGATTTCTTCGTGCAACCACAACGCCTGTAGACGCTGATGCGTATCTGATTGCTGTGCCCACCCCGTTCAAGGGAGAACATGAACCCGATATGGTCTATGTTGAAGCCGCGGCGAAGTCTCTTGCGCCAGTGCTGAAAAAAGGCGCGTTAGTGATACTTGAATCGACGTCACCGGTCGGGGCAACTGAACAAATGGCAGCATGGCTTGCAGAAATGCGGCCTGATCTGACTTTCCCGCAGCAGGTCGGTGAACAGGCCGACGTTAACATTGCTTATTGCCCGGAACGCGTGCTGCCAGGCCAGGTTATGGTCGAACTGATTAAAAACGACCGCGTGATTGGGGGGATGACCTCCGTCTGTTCCGCGCGTGCCAGCGAGCTATATAACATCTTCCTTGAAGGCGAATGTGTTGTGACCAACGCCCGCACTGCGGAGATGTGCAAGCTGACTGAGAACAGCTTCCGCGACGTCAATATCGCCTTCGCCAATGAACTATCGTTAATTTGCGCCGATCAGGGGATTAACGTCTGGGAACTGATTCGTCTGGCAAATCGTCATCCGCGCGTAAATATTCTGCAACCGGGTCCGGGCGTGGGTGGGCACTGTATCGCCGTCGATCCGTGGTTTATCGTGGCGCAGAACCCACAGCAGGCGAAATTGATTCGCACCGCGCGTGAGGTAAATGACGGTAAGCCTCACTGGGTGGTCGATCGGGTTAAGGCTGCCGTGGCCGACTGCCTGGCGGATACTAACAAACGGGCCAGCGAAGTGAAAATTGCCTGCTTTGGTCTGGCATTTAAACCGAATATTGATGATTTGCGTGAAAGCCCGGCGATGGGAATTGCGCAAAGCATCGCGCACTGGCACAAAGGTGAAATGCTGGTGGTGGAACCAAACATCCATCAATTGCCGAAAAAACTGGACGGTATTTGCCAGCTGGCGACACTGAACGACGCGCTGGCTAGCGCCGACGTGCTGGTCATGCTGGTCGACCATAATGAATTTAAAGCCATTAAAGGCGATGCGGTTCAACAGCAGTACATCGTTGATACCAAAGGAGTCTGGCGGTGACCCTCCGCGCCAGTATTGAGCCGCTTAGCTGGGAAAATACGTTTTTTGGCGTGAATAGCGCCATTATACGTGTTGACCAACAGGCGCCGGTGCTGACGGTGGATGCGTTACGACCCTGGTCGCGGGTACAGGCAAAAATTCCTGCCGCAAATACCCATGAATTAGACGCCTTGCAGCAGTTAGGTTTTTCACTGGTCGAAGGCGAAGTGGATTTTGTACTGCCAGTGGCGTGTGCCAGCGGCAACTCCGGTGCGCAGATCGCTCAAACTGCGGATATCCCGGCATTACGCCGCCTGGCGGAACAGGCGTTCGCGCAAAGCCGTTTTCGCGCCCCGTGGTATGCCGCCGATGCCAGTTCGCGTTTTTACGCGCAGTGGATTGAAAATGCGGTGCTGGGGACGTTCGATCATCAGTGCCTCGTTTTACGCACGCCGATAGGTGAAATTCGTGGTTATGTCTCGCTGCGCGAATTGAATACGACCGAGGCGCGAATAGGCCTGCTGGCTGGGCGTGGTGCGGGCGCGGAACTGATGCAGGCAGCGCTTTGCTGGGCGCAGGATCGCGGTAAAACAACATTGCGCGTGGCGACCCAAATGGGTAACACCGCTGCGCTTAAACGTTACATACACAGTGGTGCGAATGTGGAAAGCACCGCGTATTGGTTATACAGGTGACTTGATGATTCCATTTAATGCACCGCCGGTGGTGGGAACTGAACTCGATTACATGCAGTCCGCGATGAACAGCGGCAAGCTGTGTGGTGACGGCGGCTATACCCGTCGCTGTCAGCAGTGGCTGGAGCAACATTTTGGCAGCGAGAAGGTTCTGCTGACGCCATCCTGTACAGCTTCGCTTGAGATGGCGGCATTGCTGCTGGACATTCAGCCTGGCGATGAAGTCATCATGCCGAGCTACACGTTTGTCTCCACGGCCAATGCGTTCGTTTTGCGTGGGGCGAAAATCGTCTTTGTTGATATCCGTCCGGATACGATGAACATTGACGAAACGCTGATTGAAGCGGCGATCACCGACAAAACTCGCGCTATCGTACCGGTGCACTACGCGGGCGTGGCCTGCGAAATGGATACCATTATGGCGCTGGCCGCTAAACATAACCTGTATGTGGTGGAAGATGCGGCTCAGGGAGTCATGTCGACCTACAAAGGTCGGGCGCTGGGAACGATTGGCCACATTGGGTGCTTTAGCTTCCATGAGACCAAAAACTATACCGCAGGCGGCGAAGGCGGCGCGACGCTGATTAATGATAAAAAATTAGTCGAACGAGCAGAAATCATCCGTGAAAAAGGGACGAACCGCAGTCAGTTTTTCCGTGGTCAGGTCGATAAGTATACCTGGCGCGATATCGGCTCCAGCTATCTGATGTCCGATCTTCAGGCTGCCTATCTGTGGGCGCAACTGGAAGCGGCCGACCGTATTAACCAGCAGCGTCTGGCGCTGTGGCAAAATTATTACGATGCCCTCGAGCCGCTGGCGCGTGCCGGACGTATTGACCTGCCCTCTGTACCAGAGGGTTGCGTGCAGAACGCCCACATGTTTTACATCAAGCTGCGCGATATTGACGATCGCACCGCGTTAATTAACTTCCTCAAAGAAGCCGAAATTATGGCGGTGTTCCACTATATTCCGCTGCATGATTGTCCGGCTGGCGATAAGTTTGGCGTGTTTGCCGGTGTTGATCGTTACACCACCAAAGAGAGCGAGCGTCTGCTGCGTTTACCGCTGTTCTACAACTTGTCGCCGGTAAACCAGCGTACCGTTATTACGACCTTACTCAACTATTTCGCCTGATATGTCGCTTGCAAAAGCGTCCTTATGGACGGCGGCCAGTACGCTGGTAAAAATTGGTGCGGGTTTGCTGGTCGTGAAACTGCTGGCAGTGTCATTTGGTCCGGCGGGTGTGGGTCAGGCCGGTAACTTTCGTCAGATGGTCACCGTGCTTGGCGTGTTGGCGGGCGCTGGAATTTTCAACGGCGTCACGAAATACGTTGCACAGCACCATGACGACCCGGCCCGGCTCCGTAAGGTGGTTGGCACATCTTCCGCGATGGTGCTGGGATTCTCGACGCTGATGGCGGCGATTTTCCTGCTGGCGGCCGCGCCCATCAGTCAGGGGTTATTTGGTCATACTCATTATCAGGGTCTGGTAAGACTGGTTGCGCTGGTGCAGATGGGCATTGCCTGGGCGAACCTGCTGCTGGCGCTGATGAAAGGCTTCCGCGATGCGGCAGGCAACGCGCTGTCGCTGATCGTGGGGAGCCTCGTGGGCGTGGCGGCTTACTATGGCTGCTATCGCCTGGGAGGATATGAAGGTGCCTTGCTCGGCCTGGCGCTGGTGCCTGCGCTGGTCGTCATTCCCGCCGCTATTATGCTGGTTAAGCGTGGGGCTATCCCCCTGCATTACCTGAAACCTTCATGGGATAACGGTCTGGCGGGGCAGTTAAGCAAGTTTACGCTGATGGCGTTGATTACCTCTGTGACGCTGCCTGTGGCATACGTGATGATGCGAAACCTGCTGGCGGCGCAATACAGCTGGGATGACGTGGGGATCTGGCAAGGTGTAAGCAGCATCTCTGATGCCTACCTGCAATTTATCACTGCATCATTTAGCGTTTACTTGCTGCCGACGTTGTCGCGTTTGAGCGAAAAGCGCGACATTACACGCGAGGTCATCAAGTCGTTGAAGTTTGTGCTGCCGGCGGTTGCCGCGGCGAGTTTTACCGTCTGGTTATTGCGTGATTTTGCGATTTGGCTGCTTTTCTCCGCAAAATTCACCGCCATGCGTGACCTGTTTGCCTGGCAGCTGGTCGGCGATGTACTGAAAGTTGGCGCTTACGTCTTTGGGTATCTGGTGATCGCCAAAGCGTCGCTGCGGTTTTATATTTTGGCGGAAATTAGCCAGTTCATGTTATTGACGGCGTTTGCCCACTGGCTGATCCCGGCACACGGTGCGCTGGGAGCAGCGCAAGCGTATATGGCAACGTACATCGTCTATTTTTCTCTTTGTTGTGGCGTGTTTTTACTCTGGCGTAGGCGGGCATGACTGTACTGATTCACGTTCTGGGATCGGATATCCCTCACCATAACCATACCGTGCTGCGGTTTTTTAACGATTCGCTGGCTGCGACGAGCGAGCATGCGCGCACGTTTATGGTTGCAGGCCAGGATGCTGGATTCAGTGAGAGCTGCCCGGCGTTATCGCTGAGTTTCTACGGCGGGAAAAAGGCGCTGGCCGAAGCCGTTATTGCGAAGGCAAAAGCGGATCGCCAACAGCGTTTCTTCTTCCACGGTCAGTTCAACACCAGCCTGTGGCTGGCGCTACTGAGCGGGGGAATTAAACCGCAACAGTTTTACTGGCACATCTGGGGCGCTGATTTATATGAAGTTTCCAGTGGGCTGAAATTCCGACTGTTTTACCCGATTCGTCGCATGGCGCAGAATCGCGTAGGCTGCGTGTTCGCTACGCGAGGTGATTTACGCTATTTCTCTGGACTACATCCGCATGTCCGTGGCGAGCTGCTCTATTTCCCGACGCGGATGGATCCTTCGCTTAATACTATGAGCAGTGAACGTCAGCGCAGCGGCAAGATGACGGTGTTGGTTGGCAACTCCGGCGATCGCAGCAATGAGCATGTTGCCGCGTTACGTGCCGTTCACCAGCAGTTTGGCGACACGGTGAATGTGATAGTGCCGATGGGGTATCCTGCGAATAATACGGCCTATATTGACGAAGTTCGTCAGGCGGGTCTGGCATTATTTAGCGCGGATAATTTGCAAATATTGCATGAAAAGCTGGAATTTGATGCCTATCTGGCATTATTGCGCCAGTGCGATCTTGGCTACTTTATTTTTGCCCGACAGCAAGGGATCGGCACCCTGTGTTTGTTGATCCAGGCCGGTATCCCGTGCGTACTCAACCGTGAAAATCCTTTCTGGCAGGATATGGCAGAGCAAAATATCCCGGTCCTGTTTACAACAGACCAACTCAATGAAGGTCTGGTACGCGAAGCGCAGCGTCAACTGGCGTTGGTAGATAAAAATACGATCACCTTCTTTAGCCCGAATTATCTGCAGCCGTGGCATCACGCGCTGAGCATCGCTTCAGGAGAAACGGTATGAGCCTGATGCAATTCAGCGGTCTGCTGGTGGTCTGGCTGCTCTCCACTTTGTTTATCGCCACGCTGACCTGGTTTGAATTCCGCCGCGTGCGTTTTAACTTCAATGTCTTTTTCTCATTGCTGTTTTTGCTGACGTTCTTCTTCGGGTTCCCGTTGACCAGCATCCTGGTGTTTCGTTTTGATGTAGCGGTAGCCCCACCGGAGATTTTACTGCAGGCCTTGCTGTCAGCGGCCTGTTTCTATGCCGTTTACTATGTGACGTATAAAACGCGCCTGCGCAAGCGCGCAGAGGATAAGCCGCGCAGACCTCTATTCACCATTAATCGCGTGGAAGCCCATTTGACCTGGATTATCCTGATGGCGATTGCGTTGGTGAGCGTGGGCGTCTTCTTTATGCACAACGGCTTCCTGCTGTTCAGACTGCAATCCTACAGCCAGATTTTTTCCAGCGAAGTATCTGGAGTGGCGCTGAAGCGCTTCTTCTACTTCTTTATTCCGGCAATGTTGGTGGTTTACTTCCTGCGTCAGGACAGCAAAGCGTGGCTGTTTTTCCTGGTCAGCACCGTCGCGTTTGGCTTGTTGACCTATATGATCGTGGGTGGAACGCGTGCCAATATTATTATCGCGTTTGCCATTTTTCTGTTTATCGGCATTATTCGCGGTTGGATTTCGCTGTGGATGCTGGCCGCTGCGGGCGTGTTGGGCATTGTCGGTATGTTCTGGCTGGCGCTGAAACGCTATGGGTTGAACGTTAGCGGCGACGAGGCGTTCTATACTTTCCTGTACCTCACGCGTGATACCTTCTCACCGTGGGAAAATCTGGCGCTGTTGCTGCAGAATTATCACAATATTGAGTTCCAGGGGCTGGCGCCGATCGTCCGTGATTTCTACGTCTTTATCCCCTCCTGGCTGTGGCCAGGGCGACCGAGTATCGTACTCAACTCCGCGAACTACTTTACCTGGGAAGTGTTGAATAACCACTCAGGGCTGGCGATTTCACCGACGTTAATTGGGTCGCTGGTGGTGATGGGCGGGGCGCTATTTATACCGTTAGGCGCGATTGTCGTCGGGTTAATCATTAAATGGTTCGACTGGCTATATGAATTAGGTAACCGCGAAACCAATCGCTACAAGGCGGCCATTTTGCACAGTTTCTGTTTTGGCGCCATTTTCAATATGATCGTTTTGGCACGTGAAGGACTGGATTCGTTTGTCTCGCGAGTGGTCTTTTTCCTCGTGATTTTTGGCGTTTGTCTGCTGGCGGCAAAACTGCTGTTCTGGCTATTCGATAGCGCGGGACTTATCCATAAACGAATTAAATCGCTGCCCCGGACACAGATTGAAGGATCGTAATGACGGATAACACAACTGCGCCGCTGTATGCGTTGCGCGGGCTACAACTGATTGGCTGGCGCGATATGCAGCATGCGTTAAATTACCTGTTTGCCGAAGGGCAGCTCAGGCCAGGGACGCTGGTGGCTATCAATGCCGAGAAAATGCTGACGGCAGAAGATAACCCTGAAGTACGGGATCTGATTAACGCCGCTGAGTTCAAATATGCGGATGGCATTAGCGTGGTGCGTTCGGTGCGTAAGAAATTCCCGCAGGCGCAGGTTTCACGGGTAGCCGGAGCTGACCTTTGGGAGGCGCTTATGGCGCGAGCCGGGCAGGAGGGAACACCTGTTTTCCTGATTGGCGGCAAGCCTGAGGTTTTGGCGCAAACCGAAGCAAAACTGCGTGCGCAGTGGCGTGTAAACATCGTGGGTAGCCAGGACGGTTATTTTACGCCGGAGCAGCGTCAGGCGTTGTTTGAACGTATCCACGCCAGCGGTGCGCAAATTGTGACGGTGGCGATGGGGTCACCGAAACAAGAGATCTTTATGCGTGATTGCCGGAAGATTCATCCTGAAGCGCTATATATGGGCGTGGGGGGGACCTACGACGTGTTTACCGGTCACGTTAAGCGTGCGCCTAAAATTTGGCAAAACCTGGGACTGGAGTGGCTATATCGCTTACTGTCGCAGCCAAGCCGTATTACTCGCCAACTTCGCTTGTTACGCTATCTCCGCTGGCACTATACCGGCAACCTCTGATGCTCTCTCCTCTGATAAGTAGCGTAATCTGCTAATTACGCTACTTATTCACAACATAATCGCTGCTTTCTCGCACAATCTATTCATTTTTTGAATGCTTTAATTGCCATTTAAGCGATTTTAGGAAACCATTCGCAACAATCATTACAGTGCCGTGGTGTATTTGGCGCCAACCGTAAAGCGGTCGGTGCCGTATGGCCTGTTATGGAATAACAAGATGTACCCATAACGAGAACCGGTAATACCGGACTGCATGCAAACACATCAAGAGGATTTATGGCCGAGAACAAACCTGAGCTACAGCGTGGGCTGGAGGCTCGTCACATTGAATTAATTGCCCTTGGGGGCACTATTGGCGTCGGACTGTTTATGGGCGCCGCCAGTACCCTGAAATGGGCGGGGCCTTCGGTCCTGCTGGCGTATATCGTCGCCGGGCTGTTCGTCTTTTTCATTATGCGTTCTATGGGGGAGATGTTATTCCTCGAGCCAGTTGCTGGCTCATTCGCGGTTTACGCCCACCGTTATATGAGCCCCTTCTTTGGCTATCTCACCGCCTGGTCGTACTGGTTTATGTGGATGGCGGTGGGGATATCAGAGATTACCGCCATCGGGGTCTACGTCCAGTTCTGGTTCCCGGAAATGGCGCAATGGATACCCGCGCTGATTGCTGTTGGACTGGTTGCGCTGGCAAACCTCGCCGCGGTTCGTCTGTATGGTGAAATTGAGTTCTGGTTTGCCATGATCAAAGTGACCACCATCATTGTGATGATCGTCATTGGGTTAGGGGTGATTTTCTTCGGCTTTGGCAATGGCGGTCAGGCGATCGGCTTTGGCAACCTGACCGAGCATGGCGGTTTCTTTGCTGGCGGCTGGAAGGGCTTCCTGACGGCATTGTGCATTGTCGTCGCCTCTTACCAGGGCGTGGAGCTGATCGGTATTACTGCGGGTGAGGCGAAGAATCCGCAGGTCACGCTGCGTAGCGCGGTGGGCAAAGTGCTGTGGCGTATCCTGATTTTCTACGTCGGCGCGATTTTTGTTATCGTCACTATTTTCCCGTGGAATGAGATTGGCAGCAACGGTAGCCCATTTGTTCTCACTTTTGCCAAGATTGGTATTACCGCCGCGGCTGGAATTATTAACTTTGTGGTCCTGACGGCGGCGCTGTCAGGCTGCAACAGCGGCATGTACAGCTGCGGGCGTATGCTCTACGCGCTGGCAAAGAACCGCCAGCTACCTGCGGCTGTGGGAAAAGTGTCCCGCCAGGGCGTGCCGGTTGCCGGTGTGGCTATTTCTATCGCGATCCTGCTGATTGGTTCGTGCCTGAACTACATCATTCCCAATCCGCAGCGCGTATTCGTTTATGTCTATAGCGCCAGCGTGCTGCCGGGGATGGTGCCATGGTTTGTGATCCTGATAAGCCAGCTGCGTTTCCGTCAGGCGCATAAAGCGGCGATTGCCAGTCATCCTTTCCGCTCGATTCTGTTCCCGTGGGCGAATTATTTGACGATGGCGTTCCTGATTTGCGTATTAATCGGTATGTACTTTAATGAAGATACCCGAATGTCGCTCTTTGTTGGCATTATCTTCTTACTGGCCGTGACGCTCATTTATAAGGTTTTTGGACTGAATCGCCACGGCACAGCCCAAAAATTGCAGGAATAAGCGACAAAACGCACAAACCATGACCAAACGATAATTTATTTTAAAAAAGCACTAGACAGCAGACCGAGACCTCCGTAATATCCAGCCCCGCAACGGCGCTAAGCGCCCGTAGCTCAGCTGGATAGAGCGCTGCCCTCCGGAGGCAGAGGTCTCAGGTTCGAATCCTGTCGGGCGCACCATTTAGTCAGGTGCCGAGCTGCGGTGGTTTTAATACCGCGTAAAAGATTTGCAGTGGTGGCTATAGCTCAGTTGGTAGAGCCCTGGATTGTGATTCCAGTTGTCGTGGGTTCGAATCCCATTAGCCACCCCATTAATTTAAAGTTGTGAAATGCGAAGGTGGCGGAATTGGTAGACGCGCTAGCTTCAGGTGTTAGTGTCCTTACGGACGTGGGGGTTCAAGTCCCCCCCCTCGCACCACGACTTAAAGAATTGAACTAAAAATTCAAAAAGCAGTAAAACGGCGAGTAGCGCAGCTTGGTAGCGCAACTGGTTTGGGACCAGTGGGTCGGAGGTTCGAATCCTCTCTCGCCGACCAATTTTGAACCCCGCTTCGGCGGGGTTTTTTGTTTTCTGATGTTCCCTTCACCGCCCTCATTCCTGCGAATTACCTGATGTCTTAAAAAGTTCGAATTCATGTCTTTTGCAGTACAACCATGGCATGCGTTGTGCAATAATATACGCGTAGATGCTCATTCCATCTCTTATGTTCGCCATCTGGCCTCATAAACTCAGGAATGATGCAGAGCCGTTTACGGTGCTTATCGTCCACTGACAGATGTCGCTCTTGCCTCATCAAACACCATGGACATAACGTTGAGTGAAGCACCCATTTATGTTGTCATACAGACCTGTTTGACGCCTGCTCCTCACCGAGCGGGCGTTTTTTTATGCCTACAAGTTGCCTCGAAGCATCCCGACTGGTTTTGTCTATACGATTGAAATAAGTAGGCCCGGTAAGCGAAGCGCCACCGGGCAAGAGGGAATTACTGCGAGGGATTGTTGTTCTGCAGGGTCAACATCAGGCCATCACGACGCATGGTGGCGGCTTCTTCCGGCTGATGCAGTCGGTCCAGCGCGTCAGCAAGCCAGGCGTAGTCGTAGGCGTCCGGGCGCTGTTTGAGCGCTGCGCGGAAGGCGAGCGTAGCTTCCTGCCATTCGCCATGCTTCATTAACGATTGCCCCAGCGTGCTCCACAGCAACGGGCGATCGCCTACGGCCTTAATCTGCTGGCGCAGCACTTTTTCTATCTGTTCCGGATTGTTGGTTTTCAGGCGCGGGATCGGCAGCACCAGACGGTCATCGTACTGACGTTTCAGACCGTCAATGATGACCTGCTGCGCCGTATCGTGATCGTCGCACTCAATCAGATGTTCAGCCATCGCCACCTGCAGGGCAACCTGATGACGGGTTTTACGGTTCTGGTTTTTCCACCAGGCACGTAGCCCCTCGCTGCCCTGATCGGCGCGAACCTGATCCATCAGACCCACCCATGCCTGCTGTTCCAGCATAGCGCGGTGCTCTTCATCACCCACATGCGCTTTAGCCATAGAAGGGATGATATCCAGTAACGAACTCCATGCGCCGGTGCGAATGTAAGCCTGCTCAGCCAGACGCAGCACTTCCGGATGACGCGGCGTCACTTCCAGCAGTTTATCTACGCTGTGGCGCGCGGCGTGATTTTCATTACGAGCAAGCTGCAGACGAACGCGAGCGATTTCTACCGGGATCGTATCGTTCCCGGCCAGTTCAGCGGCACGCTCAAGGTGTTGATTCGCGCGCGCTTCATCGCCACGTTGCTGAGCCGCTTCTGCCGCCAGCAGGTAATTCACTACCGGTTGTTCTGCATGATCGGCATTTTTCGACATCAGCTTTTCAACCTGCTGATAATCGCCTTCTGCCAGCTTGAGCAGCGCCTGCTCGGTCTGCTTACGGGCGCGACGACGCTTACGGCCTACAAACCAACCGCGGGTATGTGCGCCAGTGCGGAAAATTCGGCGCAACAGCCATTCAATCGCAAACAGGATGACCATCGCGACGATCAGGATGATTACCAGGCCCGTCACGCTGGTCTCAATGTTGTAATTATCCGTCTGGATCAGCACGTAGCCCTGATGACCGGCCATCATCGGACCGACAACGATCCCGGCAATCAACAGTACAAAGAGCAATAATACTTTTAGCATCATTATTCTCCTTGCGGCGCGGTTGCCGGAGTGTCTGCCGAAGGCGCGGGCGCTGCGGCAACCGGAGAGGTTGTCGGCTGGGCCAGTAAATTACGTACGCGGGTCTGCATTAACTTGTCGAGAATAGCCTGGCTCTGAAGCGTTTCCGGTACGTCCATGCTGATGCTTTGCTGACTCAGCTGGTCCACCTCGTCAAGGAACGCTTTGGTCGTTGCATCGTCGGTGTCGTAGTAGGCGCGCACCCAGGTGGAGACATTTTCCAGCGCCTGGCGGTATGTCTCTTCCTGATGGCGCGGCACGGCCTGGGCGGCCACTAGCAGGCGAGAACGGATGTTTTCACGTAAGTATACGTCCTGGTTCGGCGCCAGCAGGGGAACGGCGGTTTCATCTCGACGGCGAATAGTGATAAAGCTGTCCATAAAGTTCTGCCAGCTTTTTTGTAGATTGACGCGCCATTCGCTAATTGAGCTGGACAGCTCGCTGCTGTCGGAATCCATCGGCGAATCGTCGGTGTCGTTGTCGGCCAGACGCAGGTTATCGATCTGGTTAGAGAGCTGATTCACTTTCAGGATAATGCCGTCATAATCGACCTGAGTCACCGCCGAGAGGCTCGCGATATCGTCGGTAATCGCGCGACGGGCGGTAATCAGGCTTGGGTCATTCATATCCGCCAGGCTGGCGTCAGCGCTTTTCAGCAGCGCCGCGGCGGTGGTAACGTCCTGATCGCTCCATAATTTACGACCGGCCAGTTTCACCAGGAAATCAGCCTGCGCCAGCAGCCATGTCCCTGCGTCGCTGCCGGAGATCGTGGCGACTTTTTGCTGTACTTCATCAAGCTGTTTGACCAGCGCGGCCTGCTGGCGAGTGGCTTCATCAAGCTGCGTTGCCTGCTGTTTAATAATGCCTTCCAGCTCAGCCTTTTGGGCTTCTTGCGCTTTTTGCAGCGCCGTAAGCTGATTCGCCAGCGCATCGCTGGTAGCCGTCTGCGTCGTTGCCTGCTGTTTCCCCCAGCCATATAGCCCCACACCTGCCGCCAGCGCGATAGCAATCGCCACCGCGCTCAGGATCAGCGCCGTGCTGTTGTGACCCTTTTTTTCAGTATTGACTGGCTGTGATGTGGTTTCCACGGCCTCCCTGGTCTCTTCAACCACGGCGGAGGATTTTTCTTGTTCCGTCATTATGGCATCCCATTATGAGAGTTATTGTAATGCGCGTAATAGCGCATCGTTGTCGGCGTTATCAGCGACCTTAATATCTTGCCAGCCCAGTTCCCGGGCGAGGTGCGCCAGACGCTCACTGACGACCAGCAGCCGACAGCGTAGTAACCAGTGCTCACGATACCACTGCGGAATGAGCGACCAGAGCTGTTGTAGCATCTCTCCGCTGGTGACCACCAACGTGGTCACGCCGCGAGATTGCCAGCGCATTGCTTCTTCCGCACCCGCGTAATTTTTTGCACTGCGTTGATAACATTCACAAAAATCAACATCGGCTCCGCGTGCCGTCAGGGTTTCACCTATCAGCTCACGGCCACCGTTGCCGCGTAAAATAAGCGCGCGTTTTCCTGCAATATTTTGTAATTCAGGTAATTGTAGCAAGACTTCGCTGATTTCCCGATCCTGAGGATAGTGAATATTGAAGCTGCTAACAGTATGCAGCGCCAGCGCCGTTGTGCGGCCAATGGCAAAATAACGCGGGAGGGAGGGCCAGCTTTTCCCTTGCTGGTGAAGTTCAGCATCTGCAAAGGTAACCGCGTGCTGCGAGAGGGCGAAGAGCAGATCGTTCTCCGTCAGCGCCGACAGTCGGGAGGGAAGCGTTGCCAGTTCCTGACCCGGGGAAAACTCGATGAGCGGAAAACTCCAGGCCACCTGCCCCAGTGCGCGCAGACGGCTCACTAACTCTTCCCCTGCGGGAGACGGGCGGGTGACCAGAATACTCATGCGGGGGCATCTCCATTGTAAACGTCGGCCAGAATGGCGCGCGCACCGTTTTCCAGCAGCTCTTCTGCCAGAGAGATGCCCATTTGTTCGGCATCCTGCACGGCGCCGCGCCGTTCTCCGCATACCATCTGCGAACCGTCAGGCGCGCCGACCAGCGCGCGTAGCCAAATCTCACCATTGATGAGTTCAGCATAACTGCCGATAGGGACCTGACATCCCCCTTCGAGGCGGGTGTTCATGGCGCGTTCGGCTTTGACGCGTAGCGCGGTCTCTTCATGGTTGAGCGGCGCTAACAGCGCCCGAGTGCGCATATCATCCAGTCGGCACTCTATGCCAACCGCGCCTTGCCCGACAGCGGGCAGGGAGACTTCTGGCGGCAGTGCGGTGCGGACCCGCGACTCAAGCCCCAAACGTTTTAATCCAGCGACCGCCAGAATAATGGCGTCATAATCGCCGTTATCCAGTTTGCCGAGGCGCGTGCCAACGTTGCCGCGCAGCGAACGGATGATGAGATCCGGGCGACGCTTCGCTAACTGGCACTGACGACGCAAACTGGATGTCCCGACAATACTACCTGCGGGGAGGTCATCCAGCGTGTTGTACTTATTTGAGACGAAAGCATCACGCGGATCTTCACGCTCGCAAATGGTGACCAGCCCAAGACCGTCAGGGAACTCAACCGGCACATCCTTCATGGAATGCACGGCGATATCGGCGCGTTTTTCCAGCAGCGCGACTTCCAGCTCTTTAACAAACAGCCCTTTCCCCCCGACCTTCGCCAGCGGAGTATCAAGGATCACATCGCCACGGGTTACCATAGGAACCAGTTCCACGATCAGACCGGGATGATTTGCCATTAAGGCGTCTTTGACATAATGTGCCTGCCAGAGCGCAAGGGGGCTTTGGCGTGTGGCAATTCTCAAAACATTGTCTAACATGCTTGTTACCGTCATTATCAATCATTGACCATCCTAACATCCTTATCAAAGGGATGTCAGCGTTACGCTCAAACGTAAGTGAGAGGAAAAGGTGCTGCATCATCAGTGGCAGTGAATAATGACGAGAAACCTTCCGACCGTATGAAGGAATTTACACGTAACGAACGGTGCTACACTTGTATGTAGCGCATCTTTCTTTACGGTCAATGAGCAAGGTGTTAAATTGATCACGTTTTAGACCATTTTTTCGGCTGTACAGCGTAAAAAAATACGGGCGAAAAACAGGTAACGGTTATTTTTGACATACGGTTTATCCGAATTGATGACGATAATGGTGAGCGCTTGCGCCGCAGCAATCGACAACATGACGGATAGCAACATCAGGCGATACGTCTTGTACCTCTATATTGAGACTCTGAAACAGAGACTGGATGCCATAAATCAACTGCGTGTGGATCGCGCGCTTGCTGCCATGGGACCTGCCTTCCAGCAGGTATACAGTCTGCTGCCGACATTACTGCACTACCACCATCCGCTAATGCCGGGTTACCTCGATGGTAACGTTCCCAAAGGCATATGCTTTTATACGCCTGATGAAACCCAACGCCACTACCTCAACGAGCTGGAACTGTACCGCGGTATGTCACCGCAAGAACCACCCAAGGGCGAACTGCCGATCACCGGCGTTTACTCAATGGGCAGCACCTCTTCGGTAGGGCAAAGCTGTTCTTCAGACCTTGATATCTGGGTCTGCCACCAATCCTGGCTGGATAGCGAAGAGCGCCAGCTGTTGCAGCGTAAATGTAGCCTGCTGGAAAGCTGGGCCGCTTCGCTGGGCGTGGAAGTCAGTTTCTTCCTGATTGATGAAAACCGTTTCCGTCATAATGAAAGCGGCAGTCTCGGTGGTGAAGACTGTGGCTCGACGCAGCATATCCTGCTGCTTGATGAATTCTATCGCACCGCCGTGCGCCTCGCGGGCAAGCGTATTCTGTGGAATATGGTGCCGGGCAACGAAGAAGAGCATTACGACGATTACGTCATGACGCTCTACGCACAGGGGGTGTTAACGCCAAACGAATGGCTGGATCTCGGCGGACTCAGTTCGCTCTCCGCCGAAGAGTACTTTGGCGCCAGCCTCTGGCAGCTGTACAAGAGTATCGACTCTCCTTACAAAGCGGTGCTGAAAACGCTGCTGCTGGAAGCCTATTCCTGGGAATATCCCAATCCACGCCTGTTGGCGAAAGACATTAAACAGCGCCTGCACGATGGCGAGATCGTCTCTTTTGGTCTCGACCCGTACTGCATGATGCTGGAGCGCGTTACCGAGTACCTCACGGCGATCGAAGACCCGACCCGTCTGGATTTAGTGCGTCGATGTTTCTACTTAAAAGTGTGTGAGAAACTGAGCCGCGAGCGCGCCTGCGTCGGCTGGCGTCGTGAAGTATTAAGTCAGTTAGTGCAAGAGTGGGGCTGGGATGACGCCCGTCTGACTATGCTGGATAATCGCGCTAACTGGAAAATTGACCAGGTACGCGAAGCGCACAACGAGCTGCTCGACGCGATGATGCAGAGCTATCGTAATCTGATCCGTTTTGCGCGGCGTAACAACCTCAGCGTTAGCGCCAGCCCGCAGGATATCGGCGTACTGACCCGTAAGCTGTATGCCGCGTTTGAAGCATTGCCGGGCAAAGTGACGCTGGTGAACCCGCAGATTTCACCCGATCTCTCGGAACCGAATCTGACCTTTATCCATGTGCCGCCGGGCCGCGCCAACCGTTCGGGTTGGTATCTCTACAACCGCGCCCCGAATATGGATTCGATCATCAGCCATCAGCCGCTGGAATATAACCGCTACCTCAACAAGCTGGTGGCGTGGGCCTGGTTCAACGGTCTGCTGACATCGCGTACGCATTTGTTTATTAAGGGCAACGGCATTGTCGATTTGCCGAAGCTGCAGGAGATGGTCGCCGATGTATCGCACCACTTCCCGCTGCGCCTGCCGGCACCAACGCCGAAAGCGCTCTACAGCCCGTGTGAAATTCGCCATCTGGCGATTATCGTTAACCTTGAATATGACCCGACGGCAGCGTTCCGTAATCAGGTAGTGCATTTTGATTTCCGTAAGCTGGACGTGTTCAGCTTTGGCGAAGAGCAAAATTGCCTGGTGGGCAGCGTAGACCTGCTGTATCGCAACTCGTGGAATGAGGTGCGTACGCTGCACTTCAACGGCGAGCAGGCGATGATCGAAGCGTTAAAAACGATTCTGGGCAAAATGCACCAGGACGCCGCGCCGCCCGATAGCGTCGAGGTCTTCTGCTACAGCCAGCATCTGCGCGGGTTAATTCGTACCCGTGTGCAGCAACTGGTCTCTGAGTGTATTGAGCTGCGCCTTTCCAGTACCCGCCAGGAAACCGGGCGCTTCAAAGCGCTGCGCGTGTCCGGCCAGACGTGGGGACTGTTCTTCGAGCGTCTGAACGTATCGGTACAGAAACTGGAAAACGCCATTGAATTCTATGGGGCGATTTCACACAACAAACTGCACGGCCTTTCCGTCCAGGTTGAGACGAACCATGTGAAACTCCCGTCGGTGGTGGACGGCTTTGCCAGCGAAGGGATCATTCAGTTCTTTTTCGAAGAAACGGGTGATGAGCAGGGCTTTAATATTTATATACTCGATGAGAGCAACCGCGCGGAGGTGTATCACCACTGTGAGGGGAGCAAAGAAGAGCTGGTACGTGATGTCAGCCGTTTTTACTCATCGTCGCACGATCGTTTTACCTACGGCTCAAGCTTCATCAACTTTAACCTGCCGCAGTTCTATCAGATTGTGAAAACCGACGGACGTGCGCAGGTGATTCCGTTCCGCACCCAGCCGATCAACCCGGTTCCTCCGGCCAATCAGGATAACGACACGCCGATGTTACAGCAGTATTTCTCCTGAGGCTTTTCGCCCGGTGGCGGCTACGCCTTACCGGGCCTACAGTAGGCCGGATAAGCAAAGCGCATCCGGCAAATAAATCAACGGAAGCTCACCTCTTCACCCGCCTGCTGCGTTGCCGCCTGTTCCAGCAGATCCCAGAACGTTTCGCCGCTACGGTCGCAGATCCACTCGTCGCCTTTCAGGTCAAAGTGGTAGCCGCCCTGTTTAGTCGCCAGCCACACCTGATGCAGAGGCTCCTGACGGTTAATGATAATTTTGCTACCGTTTTCAAAGCTGATGGTCAGCACGCCGCCGTTGATCTCACAATCGATATCGCTGTCGCCATCCCAGTCATCCAGACGCTCTTCAATGGCCATCCACAGGGTGTCAGCAAGGCGATGAAATTCACTGTCGTTCATTTTCTTATCCTGTTTTTCGTGATGACGCCAGTATAACCTGAAACAAAACGCGTTGCAGATTACAGGCTAACTCTTGCTTTTACGCCTTCTCCTGCGATGATAGAAAACAGAAAGCATGAACTTTACAGGCAATCAATAATGAAAAACGTGTTAAAGCCACTCGCTGTCATTTTAACTCTGTTCAGCCTGACGGGCTGTGGGCTAAAAGGCCCGCTCTATTTCCCGCCAGCAGATAAAACCGCGCCGCCTCCGACCAAGAGCGTTCAGCCGCAATCGCAATCCACGACGCCTGAGAAAAACGATCGTGGGATTAGTGACGGGCCTTCTCAGGTGAATTACTGACGGTAAGTTTCTGTACCCGCGTGAACGGAGTGAATAATGCAATTCTCTAAAATGCATGGCCTTGGCAACGATTTTATGGTCGTCGACGCGGTAACGCAGAATGTCTTTTTCTCACCGGAGCTGATCCGTCGCCTGTCCGACAGGCATCTTGGCGTTGGGTTCGATCAGCTGCTGGTCGTTGAACCTCCGTATGACCCGGAGCTGGATTTTCACTACCGTATTTTTAACGCTGACGGCAGTGAAGTGTCGCAGTGTGGTAACGGCGCCCGCTGTTTTGCCCGCTTTGTTCGCCTGAAAGGGCTGACCAATAAGCGTGATATTCGCGTCAGTACGGCGAATGGCCGCATGGTATTAACCGTAACCGACGACGAGTTGGTGCGGGTGAACATGGGGGAACCCAACTTTGAACCCTCGCAGGTCCCTTTTCGCGCCAACAAAGCAGAGAAGACCTATATTATGCGCGCGGCCGAACAGACAGTATTGTGCGGCGTGGTTTCAATGGGAAACCCGCACTGCGTGATTCAGGTTGATGATGTTGATACCGCCACGGTAGAGACGCTGGGCCCGGTTCTGGAAAGCCATGAACGTTTCCCGGAACGCGCTAACATCGGGTTTATGCAGGTGGTGAAGCGCGAGCATATCCGGCTGCGCGTTTATGAACGCGGCGCGGGTGAAACGCAGGCCTGCGGCAGCGGCGCGTGCGCCGCTGTTGCGGTAGGTATTCAGCAGGGCCTGCTGGCAGAAGAAGTGAGGGTGGAGTTACCTGGCGGTCGACTTGATATCGCCTGGAAAGGTCCGGGTCATCCGCTGTATATGACTGGCCCGGCGGCACATGTCTACGACGGATTTATTCACTTATGAAGCAACCAGGGGAAGAACTACAGGAAACGCTCATGGAGCTCGACGATCGGGCGGTCGTCGATTATCTGCAACGTAATCCTGAGTTTTTTATCCGTAATGCCCAGGCAGTCGAAGCGATGCGCGTCCCGCACCCGGTGCGGGGTACGGTCTCTTTAGTTGAATGGCATATGGCGCGGGCACGTAATCATATTAACGTGCTGGAAGAGAACATGGCGTTATTGATGGAACAAGCCAACGCCAATGAAAGCCTGTTCTATCGTCTGCTAAATCTGCAAAGCCGCCTGGTCTCGGCCAGCAGTCTTGACGATATGCTGATGCGATTTCATCGCTGGGCGCGTGAGTTAGGGCTGGCCGGCGCGACGGTCCGTCTGTTCCCGGATCGCTGGCGACTTGGCGCGCCGTCAAAGTTCACGCATCTGGCATTAAGCCGTCAGGCCTTTGAACCGCTGCGTATTCAGCGTCTGGGGCAATCGCAGCACTACCTTGGCCCACTTAACGGCCCGGAGCTGCTGGTCATGATGCCGGAGGCGAAAGCGATCGGTTCGGTGGCGATGTCGATGTTGGGCCAGGATGGATCCCTGGGCGTGATGCTGTTCAGCAGCCGCGACGTGAATCATTACCAGCAGGGTCAGGGGACGCAGTTATTGCAGGAAATCTCGCTAATGTTGCCGGAGCTGCTGGAGCGCTGGATTGAACGCGTATGACTGATTCACCGCTTTCTCAGGACGTGGCGCGCTTTTTGCGCTATCTGGGCGTTGAGCGCCAGCTAAGCCCAATCACGTTACTCAATTATCAGCGTCAGCTTGATGCCATCATCGCGTTAGCCGGAGAAACCGGTCTGCAAAGCTGGCAACAATGTGACGCTGCGATGGTACGCAGTTTTGCCGTGCGCAGCCGTCGTAAAGGGCTGGGACCGGCGAGCCTGGCGCTGCGTCTCTCCGCGCTACGCAGTTTCTTCGACTGGCTGGTCAATCAGGGCGAGTTGAAAGCCAATCCGGCAAAAAGCGTTTCCGCGCCGAAAGCACCGCGCCACTTACCAAAAAATATCGACGTCGATGATGTTAATCGTCTGCTGGATATCGATCTCAACGATCCCCTTGCCGTGCGCGATCGTGCGATGTTAGAAGTGATGTACGGCGCGGGATTGCGTTTATCTGAACTGGTTGGGCTGGATATTAAACATCTCGATCTCGACACCGGCGAAGTGTGGGTAATGGGCAAGGGTAGTAAAGAACGTCGCCTGCCGATTGGTCGCAATGCGGTGGCGTGGATAGAGCACTGGCTGGATCTGCGCGGCTTATTTGGCGGGGACGACGATGCGTTGTTTCTGTCAAAACTGGGCAAGCGTATCTCTGCGCGTAACGTGCAGAAACGTTTTGCGGAGTGGGGGATCAAACAGGGGCTGAACAGCCACGTCCATCCCCACAAATTGCGTCACTCTTTTGCGACGCATATGCTGGAGTCGAGCGGCGATCTGCGTGGGGTGCAAGAGTTATTGGGTCATGCCAATCTTTCGACCACTCAAATCTATACCCATCTTGATTTTCAACACCTGGCCTCAGTGTACGATGCGGCGCATCCGCGCGCTAAACGGGGGAAATAATGCGTTTTTACCGGCCTTTGGGGCGCATTTCTGCGCTCACCTTTGACCTTGATGACACCCTTTACGATAACCGTCCCGTTATCACACGCACCGAGCAGGAAGCGCTCGCGTTTGTACAGAATTATCATCCGGCATTGAATTCACTGCAAAATAGCGACCTGCAGCGCTTACGTCAGGCCGTTCGTGATGCCGAGCCGGAAATCTACCACGACGTTACCCAATGGCGTCACCGCGCCGTAGAGCGCGCTATGCTGGAAGCGGGTCTGTCCGCAGCAGAAGCGCTGGCGGGGGCGAATGCGGCGATGATGAATTTCGCCAAATGGCGTAGCCGCATTGATGTTCCGCAATCGACGCATGACACGCTGAAGGCGCTGGCCCACAAATGGCCGCTGGTGGCGATCACTAACGGTAACGCGCAGCCGGAGCTGTTTGGTCTGGGCGATTACTTTGAATTTGTGCTGCGCGCCGGTCCCGATGGGCGATCAAAACCGTTCAGCGACATGTACGCGCTGGCGGCGGAAAAACTGAAAATGCCGGTGGGTGAGATTCTGCACGTGGGCGATGACCTGACGACAGACGTTGCAGGAGCCATTCGTTGCGGTATGCAGGCCTGCTGGATCAAACCGGAAAATGCCGACCTGATGCAAACCGCAGACAGTCGTTTGCTGCCGCATATCGAAATTTCACAGTTGGCATCTCTGACCTCGCTGATATAATCACCAGCAGAACTCTGTATATATACCCAGCTTTTTGGCGGATGGCGCTACGCTTATCCGCCTTACCTACTTTTACGCGGCGGTGCCAATGGACGTTTCTTACCTGCTCGACAGCCTTAATGATAAACAGCGTGAAGCGGTGGCCGCGCCACGCAGCAATATGCTGGTTCTGGCAGGCGCGGGGAGTGGTAAAACGCGCGTGCTGGTGCACCGTATCGCCTGGTTACTAACGGTTGAGAACAACTCGCCGTACTCCATTATGGCGGTCACCTTTACCAACAAAGCGGCGGCGGAAATGCGCCACCGTATTGGTCAGATCATGGGAACCAGCCAGGGCGGTATGTGGGTGGGGACGTTCCACGGTCTGGCGCACCGTCTGCTGCGCGCGCACCATATGGATGCGAACCTGCCGCAGGATTTCCAGATCCTCGACAGTGAAGACCAGCTTCGCCTGCTCAAGCGTCTGATTAAGGCGATGAACCTTGATGAGAAGCAGTGGCCGCCGCGCCAGGCGATGTGGTTTATCAACAGCCAGAAAGACGAAGGGCTGCGCCCGCACCATCTGCAGAGCTACGGCAACCCGGTTGAGCAAACCTGGCAGAAGGTTTATCAGGCCTATCAGGAAGCGTGCGACCGCGCGGGGCTGGTGGATTTCGCCGAGCTGCTGCTGCGCGCTCACGAGCTGTGGCTCAACAAGCCGCACATTCTGCAGCACTACCGCGAACGCTTTACCAACATTCTGGTGGACGAATTCCAGGATACCAACAACATTCAGTACGCGTGGATTCGCCTGCTGGCGGGCGACACCGGCAAAGTGATGATCGTGGGCGATGACGATCAGTCGATCTACGGCTGGCGTGGGGCGCAGGTGGAGAACATTCAGCGCTTCCTCAACGACTTCCCGGGCGCAGAAACCATTCGTCTGGAGCAGAACTACCGTTCGACCAACAATATTCTTAGCGCAGCTAACGCCCTGATTGAGAATAACAACGGGCGCTTGGGTAAAAAACTGTGGACCGACGGCGTCGACGGCGAGCCGATCTCGCTGTATTGCGCGTTCAACGAACTTGATGAAGCGCGCTTTGTGGTCAATCGCATCAAGACCTGGCAGGACAACGGCGGCGCGCTGGAACAATGCGCCATTCTGTATCGCAGCAACGCCCAGTCGCGCGTGCTGGAAGAAGCCTTACTACAGGCCAGCATGCCGTACCGGATCTACGGCGGGATGCGCTTCTTCGAACGCCAGGAAATCAAAGATGCGCTCTCGTACCTGCGCCTGATCGCCAACCGCAATGATGACGCCGCCTTCGAGCGTGTGGTAAATACGCCAACCCGCGGGATTGGCGATCGTACTTTAGATGTGGTGCGTCAGACCTCGCGTGATCGCCAGCTAACGCTGTGGCAGGCCTGTCGTGAGCTGTTGCAGGAAAAAGCCCTCGCCGGGCGCGCCGCCAGCGCCCTACAGCGCTTTATGGAACTGGTTGACGCGCTGGCGCAGGAGACCGCCGATATGCCGCTGCACGTGCAGACTGACCGGGTGATTAAAGATTCCGGCCTGCGCATGATGTACGAGCAGGAAAAAGGCGAAAAAGGTCAGACGCGAATCGAAAACTTAGACGAACTGGTGACGGCAACGCGCCAGTTCAGCTACAACGAAGAAGACGAAGACTTAATGCCGCTGCAGGCGTTCCTCTCCCACGCTGCGCTGGAAGCCGGGGAAGGGCAGGCGGATACCTGGCAGGACGCGGTACAGCTGATGACCCTGCATTCGGCGAAAGGGCTGGAGTTCCCGCAGGTATTTATCGTGGGTATGGAAGAAGGCATGTTCCCGAGCCAGATGTCGCTGGATGAAGGCGGTCGTCTCGAAGAGGAACGTCGCCTGGCCTACGTGGGCGTCACCCGTGCGATGCAGAAGCTGACGCTGACCTACGCCGAAACGCGCCGTTTGTACGGCAAAGAGGTTTACCATCGCCCGTCGCGTTTTATTGGTGAACTGCCGGAAGCGTGCGTTGAAGAAGTGCGTCTGCGCGCCACGGTGAGCCGCCCGGTGAGCCATCAGCGGATGGGCACGCCAATGGCGGAAAATGATACCGGCTACAAGCTCGGCCAGCGCGTGCGCCACGCCAAGTTTGGCGAGGGCACCATCGTCAACCTCGAAGGAAGCGGCGAGCACAGTCGTTTGCAGGTCGCGTTCCAGGGGCAGGGGATTAAATGGCTGGTTGCCGCCTATGCGAGGCTGGAAACCGTGTGATTGCCTGATGTCGCTGCGCTTATCAGGCCTACGAGGAACGTAATATTTTGATTTGTAGGCCGGATAACGCGAAGCCGCCATCCGGCAATCAGTTGCTTAATGTTCTGAAATCATAGATAAATCCCTTCTTTCTGCTAACCTTGTTGCGCGAGGGGAAATTATTACTTTTTCGCCATCCGTTGCGTGTTGACGTCAAAATTTTGCTGGCGTAACATGCGCGCACGATTACGCTAAGAGGACATTCGCCTTGGACACACCCAGTAGATACTGGCTCATTATCCTGTCATCCAGGATCAACTCCTAAGGCTATCCCTTTTTGCTGATAGCCTTCGCGGTTGTCAGCGACCTTCTGTTTTTTCCCGTCGCGCTGAGTCAGGCTGTTTAATGGTCTGAAACCCAATTTGTTTCTGTGTGCCCTCCGAACTGTCCGATAATTTTTTGCATTGGGAGTCCCGGTCATGCTGAGCGCATTTCAACTGGAAAACAATCGTTTAACTCGCCTTGAGGCAGACGAGATCGAGCACCTGGCCAGTTCGGTGTGGGTCGATTTAGTCGAGCCGGATGACGAAGAACGAAACCGTGTGCAAAAGGACTTGGGCCAGAATCTGGCCACGCGCCCTGAACTGGAAGACATCGAAGCATCCGCACGTTTTTTTGAAGACGAAGATGGCCTGCACATTCACTCCTTCTTCTTCTATGAAGACGCTGACGATCATGCGGGTAACTCAACCGTCGCATTTACCATTCGCGAAGGTCGCCTGTTTACCCTGCGTGAGCGCGAACTGCCGGCGTTTCGCCTGTACCGCATGCGTGCGCGTAATCAGGCGATGGTGGATGGCAACGCCTACGAGTTGCTACTCGACCTGTTCGAAACCAAAATCGAACAGCTGGCGGATGAGATTGAAAACATCTACAGCGACCTGGAAAAACTTAGCCGTGTGATCATGGAAGGGCGTCAGGGTGATGAATATGACGAAGCGCTTTCCACGCTGGCGGAACAGGAAGACATCGGCTGGAAAGTACGTCTGTGTCTGATGGATACCCAGCGCGCACTGAACTTCCTGGTGCGTAAAGCGCGTTTGCCGGGTAGTCAGCTGGAACAGGCGCGTGAGATCCTGCGTGATATCGAATCTCTGCTGCCGCATAACGAATCACTGTTCCAGAAAGTTAACTTCCTGATGCAGGCGGCGATGGGCTTTATCAATATCGAGCAGAACCGCATCATCAAGATCTTCTCGGTGGTCTCGGTGGTGTTTCTGCCGCCGACGCTGGTGGCTTCCAGCTACGGTATGAACTTTGAATTCATGCCGGAACTGCACTGGAGCTTTGGTTACCCAGGCGCGATAGTCTTCATGATGCTCGCGGGTCTGGCGCCATATCTGTACTTCAAACGTAAGAACTGGCTGTAATGATATGCCGGATGGCGCTTCGCTTTATCCGGCCTACAAAAGCACATCTCCGTAGGCCGGATAAGGCATAGCCGCCATCCGGCACTTCTTCAGCTCCGACGCACCCGTCTCTGCGTATAAATCGCATCCATCACGAAAATCGCCAGCGCTACCCAGATGAACGCAAACGTGACCATTTTATCCGCTCCCGGAACCTCGCCGTAAAAAGTGATCGCCAGCAGGAACATCAGGGTTGGTCCGATATACTGGAAAAAGCCCAGCGTGGACAGACGCAGGCGGGTCGCTGCGCCGGTAAAGCACAGCAGCGGAATGGTGGTCACGATACCGGCGGCAATCAGTAGCAGATTGAGCGACATCGGGTTTTGCCCCATGTGGCTGGTTGGGCTATCCGCAATGCCAAACAGGTAGATAGCGGCAACGGGTAAGAGCCACAGGGTTTCAATCAGCATGCCGGTTTGCGCTTCAACGGCAATCTTCTTACGCACCAGACCATAAAAAGCAAAGCTGAACGCCAGTCCCAGCGCGATTATCGGCAACGAGCCGAAGGTCCACAGCTGCACCAGTACGCCGCAGGCGGCTAACAGTACCGCCAGCCACTGCATGCGACGAAAGCGCTCGCCGAGAAAAAGCATCCCGAGCACGATATTCACCAGCGGGTTAATAAAATACCCCAGGCTGGCTTCCAGCATGTGGTGGTTATTGACTGCCCAAATGAACAGCAGCCAGTTTCCGCCGATGAGCACCGCAGAGAGCGCCAGCAGGAAGATCTTCTTTGGCGTTTGTAGCAGCGTTTTAACACCTGACCACTGGCGGCTGATGCTCATCAGCACCACCATAAAGAAAAATGACCAGATGACGCGGTGCGTCAGGATCTCATCTGCCGGGACATAGTAAATCAGTTTGAAGTAGGCGGGAGCGATACCCCAAATAAAATAGGCAGCAAGAGCGAGTAACACGCCCTGCCGCGTTTGTTTAGCATCCATCGGGAAAACTCATTGCAGAAATGTAACAGCAGTTTACCTTTTTTTGAGCGCTTACCCCACCATATAAGTGGCGGTTGCGCTGGCGATATAAAGCTGTTCTTCGTTATGCAGTTCCACGCGCGCAACGGCAACTTTATTGCCCGCCCGCAGCAGGCTGCTGGTGGCGGTAAAGCGATTACCCCGGCCCGGGCGCAGGTAATCAACGCGTAAATCGATCGTACCCATGCGCGACATCCGCTGACGCAGTTCATCCTCGCTGATCGTTTCGTGGCGGGTCAGCGTACTGCCTACGCACACCAGCCCGGCGGCGACATCCAGCGCTGAGGCGATCACCCCGCCATGCAGAATGCTTTGTGCCCAGTTGCCGACCATCATCGGTTGATTATTAAACGCTAATTGAGCAAATTCTTTTTCATACCGTTCCAGTTCCAGCCCCAGCGCACGGTTAAACGGCATATGATAAACAAACATTTCACCCACTAACTTCAGGGCTTCTTCAGCGGTCAGTACAGCAGACATACGATCTCAATACCTGGTTGGTTAACTAAATGTTGATATTATGCTTATTATTTGTTGTTTTCTACTTTAAGACGGGATGACTAACGAGGAGCGAGCTAAGTATGTAGAATACTTGCCAGAAAATTATACAATTCATCAATATTTTGGTTCAGGAGAACATTACCGATGCGGGCGATTCTGGGATGGTTACTACCAGCAGTCATGCTGCCGTTGACCGCGTATGCGCAGGAAGCGACAGTTAAAGAAATTCACGATGCACCAGCGGTTCGCGGCAGTATTATCGCCAATATGCTGCAAGAGCATGATAACCCTTTCACGCTTTACCCCTATGACACCAACTATCTCATCTACACCAATACCAGCGACATGAACAAAGAGGCGATCAGCAGCTATAGCTGGTCGGATAATGCGCGCAAAGATGAGGTTAAGTTTCAGCTAAGCCTGGCGTTTCCGCTCTGGCGCGGAATATTAGGTCCGAACTCGGTGCTGGGCGGTTCATATACCCAGAAGTCCTGGTGGCAGCTTTCTAATAGCGAAGAATCTTCACCGTTTCGCGAAACTAACTACGAACCGCAATTGTTCCTTGGCTTTGCCACCGACTATCGCTTTGCAGGCTGGACGCTGCGGGATGTGGAAATGGGCTATAACCATGATTCCAACGGGCGCTCCGATCCCACCTCCCGTAGCTGGAACCGCCTGTATACCCGCCTGATGGCCGAAAACGGTAATTGGCTGGCGGAAGTAAAGCCGTGGTACGTCATTGGCAGTACCGATGATAACCCCGACATCACCAAATACATGGGCTATTATCAGCTTAAAATGGGGTATCACCTGGGCGATGCCGTCATCAGCGTGAAGGGCCAGTACAACTGGAATACCGGCTACGGCGGCGCTGAACTCGGTGCAAGTTATCCCATCACGAAGCACGTTCGTCTATACACCCAGGTTTATAGCGGCTACGGCGAATCGCTGATTGACTACAATTTTAATCAGACGCGCGTAGGCGTGGGCGTAATGCTCAACGATATCTTCTGATCGACATTGATAGCATTTTAATCATTGCAGTTTCTCTCGCAGGCGCTGAAAATAGCGCCTGTTTTTCTTTAAGGCTAATGGGGTTAATGTGGCGCAGGCGGAAGTGTTGAATCTGGAAATGGGCGCTAAACAGGTTTTGCAGGAAACCTTTGGCTACCAACAGTTTCGCCCAGGCCAGGAAGAAATCATCGACACCGTGCTCTCTGGTCGCGACTGCCTGGTCGTTATGCCCACCGGTGGCGGCAAATCCCTGTGCTATCAAATTCCCGCATTATTACTCAACGGACTCACCGTTGTTGTTTCACCGCTGATTTCCCTGATGAAAGACCAGGTCGATCAACTGCTGGCCAACGGTGTGGCGGCGGCGTGCCTGAACTCGACCCAAAGTCGTGAGCAGCAGCTTGAGGTGATGGCCGGCTGTCGCAGCGGGCAGGTTCGCTTACTGTATATTGCCCCCGAACGCCTGATGCTGGATAACTTCCTTGAGCATCTTGGGCACTGGAATCCGGTGCTACTGGCGGTGGATGAAGCGCACTGTATTTCGCAGTGGGGGCATGACTTCCGCCCAGAGTATGCCGCGCTGGGCCAGCTGCGCCAGCGTTTCCCGACGCTGCCGTTTGTGGCGCTGACCGCGACCGCGGATGAAACTACCCGGCTGGATATCGTGCGTCTGCTGGGCCTCAACGAGCCGTTAATTCAGATCAGCAGCTTTGACCGCCCAAATATTCGCTACATGCTGATGGAGAAGTTTAAGCCGCTCGATCAGCTGATGCGCTACGTGCAGGAGCAGCGCGGTAAATCCGGCATTATTTATTGTAACAGCCGCGCCAAAGTCGAAGACACCGCGGCACGTCTGCAAAGCCGCGGCATCAGCGCGGGAGCCTATCATGCCGGGCTGGAAAACAGCGTCCGCGCGGAGGTGCAGGAGAAATTCCAGCGCGACGACCTGCAAATCGTGGTGGCAACCGTGGCGTTCGGTATGGGGATCAACAAACCCAACGTGCGCTTCGTGGTGCACTTTGATATTCCGCGCAACATTGAATCTTACTATCAGGAAACCGGTCGTGCCGGGCGTGATGGCCTGCCAGCGGAAGCGATGCTGTTTTACGATCCGGCTGATATGGCATGGCTACGCCGTTGTCTTGAAGAAAAACCAGCCGGACAGCTGCTGGATATCGAACGCCATAAGCTCAATGCGATGGGAGCGTTTGCGGAGGCGCAAACCTGTCGTCGTCTGGTACTGCTGAATTATTTTGGCGAGGGGCGTCAGGAGCCGTGCGGTAACTGCGATATCTGCCTCGATCCGCCAAAACAGTACGACGGCTTAAACGATGCGCAGATTGCGCTTTCCACGATTGGCCGGGTCAATCAGCGCTTTGGTATGGGATATGTGGTGGAAGTTCTGCGCGGGGCGAATAATCAGCGTATCCGCGAGTTGGGCCACGATAAACTCAAGGTTTATGGCATGGGGCGCGATAAAAGCCATGAACACTGGGTGAGCGTCATTCGCCAGCTTATCCATCTTGGGCTGGTGACGCAAAATATCGCTCAGCATTCCGCACTGCAGATGACCGATGCCGCGCGTCCGGTACTGCGCGGCGAAGTCCCGTTGCAGCTTGCTGTACCGCGAATCGTGGCGCTGAAACCGCGCGCGATGCAGAAATCCTTCGGCGGCAATTACGATCGCAAACTGTTTGCCAAATTGCGTAAGCTGCGTAAAGCCATTGCCGATGAAGAAAATATCCCGCCGTATGTGGTCTTCAACGACGCTACGCTGATTGAAATGGCTGAACAGATGCCGGTTTCACCAAGTGAAATGCTGAGCGTCAACGGCGTCGGGATGCGTAAGCTTGAGCGTTTCGGCAAAGAGTTTATGGCGCTTATTCGCGCCCACGTCGATGGTGACGACGAAGAGTAGTCAGCCAGGCGAAAAAGTGCCAGGATGGTGACTCACTGAACTATTCCCCTGCGAGTTATTTTTATGTTAACGCTATTTTTCACCGTTGCGTTGGTGCATATCGTTGCGCTGATGAGCCCCGGTCCCGATTTCTTCTTTGTTTCTCAAACCGCCGTTAGCCGTTCGCGCAAAGAAGCCATGATGGGCGTGCTGGGTATTACCTGCGGCGTCATGGTTTGGGCAGGCGTGGCGCTGCTCGGCCTGCACCTGATTATCGAAAAAATGGCCTGGCTACACACAATTATTATGGTGGGCGGCGGTCTGTATCTGTGCTGGATGGGCTACCAGATGCTGCGCGGCGCGTTTAAAAAACAGGAGGCTTCGGCACCTGCACCTCAGGTTGAGCTGGCGCAGAGCGGACGCAGCTTTTTGAAAGGTCTGCTGACTAATCTGGCGAACCCGAAAGCGATTATCTATTTTGGCTCCGTGTTCTCGCTGTTTGTCGGCGATAGCGTCGGTGCCGGCGCGCGTTGGGGGATCTTTGCCCTGATCATCGTGGAAACGCTGGCGTGGTTTACCGTGGTCGCCAGCCTGTTTGCATTACCGAAAATGCGTCGCGGCTATCAGCGTATGGCGAAGTGGATCGATGGATTCGCCGGTGCGCTGTTCGCGGGCTTCGGTATCCACCTGATTATTTCGCGCTAAGCTCCCTTCATGCCGGATAAGCGCTAACGCCATCCGGCACCGTTATCAGGCATGCCTTGCCGATGCCAGCAGGGCGCCAATTAGCATAAACAGTGAACCAAATGCTTTGTTCAGCGCTTTCATTTGTTTTGGTCCTTTAATCCAGCCAGCAATGCGCGTGGCCAGCGTCGCGTAACCGATCATCACAATGATATCGACCACAATGGTCGTGACGCCAAGCACTACGTACTGCATCAACTGCGGTTCCCGCGGCAGGATAAACTGTGGGAACAGAGCGGCAAGAAAAACAATGCTTTTGGGGTTGGTCAGATTCACAAAGACCGCGCGTTTGAACAGGCGGCTGCGCGATTGTGTGTTCGCCATGGTGTTCAGATCGATAGCGCCCGCCGCTCGCCATTGCTGAATCCCTAGCCAAATCAGGTAAGCCGCGCCCGCCCACTTCAGCACTTCAAACGCGATAGCTGAACGTGAAAATAGCGTTCCCAGCCCTACACCAACCAAAACGATATGGATACCAAGTCCGGTTTGTAACCCTGCAATCGATGCGCTGGCACCGCGATAACCGTGACTGATGGCGGTGGTCATTGTGTTGATTGCGCCAGAGCCTGGGGACAAGCTCAAAATAATCGAGGTCAGCAGGTAGGCGAACCACCATTCAAAGGTCATGAGAAACTCCCTGATTGTCTATTTTTATGCCACAATACGCTACTGCCGATGCGTTGTATCATACCTGGCAAAAAAAACGATTTTACTTGGTCAGCGAGGCTGGATACCCGATGTTTCAGCAGCAAAAAGACTGGGAAACAAGAGAAAACGCGTTTGCCGCTTTTTCCATGGGACCACTGACAGATTTCTGGCGTCAGCGGGAAGAGGCGGAATTTACGGGCGTAGATAATGTTCCCGTACGCTTTGTTCGCTTTCATGCGGAAAAAAACGATCGCGTCATCGTCGTATGTCCTGGGCGCATTGAAAGCTACGTAAAATACGCCGAACTGGCGTATGACCTGTTTTATTCGGGGTTCGATGTTCTCATTATCGACCACCGCGGCCAGGGGCGTTCCGGGCGTATGCTTTCGGACCCGCATCGTGGTCATGTCGATAATTTTAATGACTATGTTGATGATTTTACTGCCTTCTGGCAGCAGGAAGTATTACCCGGTCCGTGGCGGAAACGCTATATCCTGGCGCATTCTATGGGCGGGGCGATTGCCACATTGTTCCTGCAGCGTCACCCGAATCAGTGTGATGCCATTGCGCTTTGCGCGCCGATGTTTGGTATTGTGATGCGCTTTCCCGACTGGATGGTGCGTCAAATTCTGGACTGGGCTGAAGGGCATCCGCGTATTCGCGAAGGCTATGCAATGGGGACCGGGCGCTGGCGGGCGCTGCCGTTCGGCATGAATGCGGTAACCCATAGCCGACAGCGCTATCGGCGTAATTTGCGCTTCTATGCTGATGATCCCCAACTGCGCGTGGGCGGTCCCACCTACCACTGGGTACGTGAAGGCATTCAGGCCGGTGAGCAGGTCCTGGCCGGGGCAGGCGATGACGCAACGCCAACATTGCTGATTCAGGCCGAAGAAGAGCGTTTGGTGGATAACCGCATGCACGATCGCTTTTGTGAACTCCGCGCCGCAGCGGGCCATCCCGTAGAGGGAGGTCAGCCGCTGGTTATCAAAGGCGCGTACCATGAGATCCTTTTTGAAAAGGACGCAATGCGCTCAGTCGCGCTTAACGCTATTGTCGAATTTTTCGACAAGCATAACTCATCCAGCGGAACCCGCTTTGCCTAGAGGTTTAATTTTCTTATGTATCAGGTTGTTGCGTCTGATTTAGACGGTACGCTGCTTTCTCCCGACCATACGCTGTCCCCTTATGCCAAAGAGACACTGAAATTATTGACCGCACGTGGCGTTAACTTCGTGTTTGCGACCGGCCGTCATCATGTTGATGTGGGGCAAATTCGCGATAACCTCGGTATTAAAACCTACATGATCACGTCCAACGGCGCGCGCGTGCACGATTCTACCGGGAATCTGGTGTTTACCCATAACCTGGATCGCGACATTGCCAGCGACCTGTTCGGCGTGGTCAATGCCAATCCGGACATCGTGACCAACGTTTATCGTGATGATGAATGGTTTATGAATCGCCATCGTCCGGACGAAATGCGTTTCTTTAAAGAAGCGGTGTTTAACTATTCCCTGTTTGAACCTGCGCTACTGGAGCCTGAAGGCGTCAGCAAGGTGTTTTTCACCACCGATTCTCATGAAAGGCTGCTGCCGCTGGAGCAGGCGATTAACGCCCGCTGGGGCGATCGCGTCAACGTCAGTTTCTCCACGCTGACGTGTCTGGAAGTGATGGCTGGCGGCGTGTCGAAAGGTCATGCGCTGGAGGCGGTGGCGAACGCGATGGGCTACAGCCTGAAGGACTGCATTGCTTTCGGTGATGGCATGAACGACGCGGAAATGCTCTCTATGGCAGGCAAAGGCTGCATCATGGGTAATGCGCACCAGCGCCTGAAGGATCTGCACCCAGAACTGGACGTCATTGGACTCAACGCCGACGATGCCGTGCCGCACTATCTGCGTAAGCTATTTTTACAGTAATGTCACTGTTCGTTAGTTGACCAGTTGTCAACTAAAAACTTCGCTACAATGGGTGTACCTTTTGTTAAGAGACATCCATTGTGGCGTTACTCATCATTACCACCATTCTGTGGGCCTTTTCCTTTAGTCTGTTTGGCGAGTACCTTGCTGGTCATGTCGATAGCTATTTTGCGGTGCTGGTGCGCGTTGGGCTGGCGGCGCTGGTGTTCCTGCCGTTTTTACGTACCCGTGGGCACAGCGTAAAAACGATCGCGCTGTATATGCTGGTGGGGGCTATGCAGCTTGGCATTATGTATATGCTGAGTTTCCACGCCTATCTGTACCTGACGGTTTCAGAGCTGCTGCTTTTTACCGTGCTGACGCCGCTCTACATTACGCTGATTTATGACCTGATGAGCAGGCGCCGGTTACGCTGGAGCTATGCCTTCAGTGCGTTGCTGGCGGTAATTGGCGCAGGGATCATTCGTTACGATCAGGTGACCAGCCACTTCTGGACCGGCCTGCTGCTGGTGCAGTTGTCCAATATCAGCTTTGCCATTGGCATGGTGGGCTACAAGCGTCTGATGGAAACGCGGCCAATGCCGCAGCACAACGCCTTTGCCTGGTTTTACATGGGGGCCTTTATGGTGGCGATAGTGGCCTGGTTCATGCTGGGTAACGCGCAGAAAATGCCTGCAACTACGCTACAGTGGGGCATCCTGGTGTTTCTTGGCGTGGCGGCGTCCGGCATTGGTTACTTTATGTGGAACTACGGCGCGACGCAGGTGGATGCGGGTACGCTGGGCATCATGAACAATATGCATGTGCCGGCCGGGCTGCTGGTTAACCTGGCTATCTGGCATCAACAGCCTCACTGGCCGAGCTTCATCATTGGTGCGGCTGTGATAGTGGCCTCACTGTGGGTACATCGAAAGTGGGTCGTTCCGCATTCCGTACAAACGGCAGGTGATCGCAGGCGTGATTCCGCGCTGAGCGAATAAACGCTTCCGTGACCGGCTGTCGCTGTTCGCCATCTCGCACGGCGGCGTACAGTCGACTCCACAATCCATCTCCCAGGGTTTTGGTCACCACCAGACCCTGGCGTTCAAAACTCTCCACCACCCAGTGTGGTAAAGCGGCGATACCCATTTTGGCTGCAACCATCTGAATCAGCAGTAGGGTGTTATCCACGCTCTTCAACGACGGACTAACGCCTGCGGGCTGCAGGAAATGCCGCCAGACATCCAGCCGACTCCGTTGTACCGGATAAATAAGCAGCGTTTCGCTGGCTAAATCCTCCGGCGTGATCTGCGTTTTGCTGGCCAGCGGATGGTCCGGCGCCAGGACCAGGCGGACCTCAAAATCAAACATCGGTGAGTAGTGCAATCCGCTGCGCGGCAGAATGTCGGAGGTCAGCACCAGATCCAGCTCATCCTGCTGTAGCGCCGGTTGCGGATCGAACGTCACGCCGGACTTAAAGTCCATCTCCACCTGCGGCCAGTTGGCACGAAAATTCTCCAGCGCGGGCGTCAGCCATTGAATACAGCTGTGGCATTCAATCGCGATGCGCAGCCGGGTTTGCTGCGGTTCGTTGCAGGCCTGCAGCGCACGACCGATTTGCGGCAACACCTGATTTGCCAGCTGCAGCAAAATTTCGCCCTGCGGCGTAAAGCGCAGAGGTTGGCTTTTACGGATAAAAAGTCGAAAGCCAAGGCGCTGCTCCAGATCGCTGAACTGGTGAGAAAGGGCGGATTGGGTCTGATGCAACGTTGCCGCTGCGGCTGCCAGCGAACCACTATTCCGCAACGCCTGGAGCGTTTTCAGGTGTTTAATCTCGATCATGAAAGTCCTTCACTTCGGCATGAACAAATTGCGCTTGAGGAATATACAGTAACCGCCAATTATGGATGTGTAAACATCTGGACGGCTAAAATCCTTCGTCTTTTAAATTTATGGTGCGTTGGCTTCGTTTCCCCACCCCAGTCACTTACTTCAGTAAGCTCCTGGGGATGAGCAAACTTGCCGCCTTCCCTAAATTCAAAATCCATAGGATTTACATATAATTAGAGGAAGAAAAATGACAATATTGAATCACACCCTCGGTTTCCCTCGCGTTGGCCTGCGTCGCGAGCTGAAAAAAGCGCAAGAAAGCTACTGGGCGGGAAATTCTTCCCGTGAAGATTTGCTGACCGTTGGTCGTGAGCTGCGCGCCCGCCACTGGGATCAGCAGAAACAGGCGGGCGTTGACCTGCTGCCGGTGGGCGATTTTGCCTGGTACGATCACGTGCTGACCACCAGCCTGCTGCTCGGCAACGTCCCGGCCCGCCACCAGAATAAAGATGGCTCGGTCGACATTGATACCTTATTCCGCATTGGCCGCGGTCGCGCCCCGACGGGTGAGCCAGCGGCGGCGGCAGAAATGACCAAATGGTTTAACACCAACTATCACTACATGGTGCCGGAGTTCACCAAAGGCCAGCAGTTCAAACTGACCTGGACCCAACTGCTGGATGAAGTGGACGAAGCGCTGGCGCTCGGCCATAAGGTGAAGCCCGTGCTGTTGGGGCCGGTTACCTACCTGTGGCTGGGGAAAGTGAAAGGCGAGCCGTTTGACCGCCTGAGCCTGTTGAACGACATTCTGCCGGTTTACCAGCAGGTGCTGGCTGAACTGGCGAAACGTGGTATTGAGTGGGTACAGATCGATGAACCCGCGTTGGTGCTGGAACTGCCTCAGGTTTGGCTCAACGCCTTCAAACCCGCATACGACGCGCTGACGGGTCAGGTGAAGTTGCTGCTGACCACCTATTTTGAGGGCGTAACGCCAAACCTGGATACCATTACCGCGCTGCCGGTGCAGGGGCTGCACGTTGATTTCGTTCATGGCAAAGATGACGTTGCCGAGCTGCACCAGCGCCTGCCTGCCGACTGGCTGCTGTCAGCCGGGCTGGTGAATGGCCGCAACGTCTGGCGCGCCGATCTCAGCGGAAAGTATGCACAAATTAAGGACATCGTCGGGAAACGTGCGCTGTGGGTGGCCTCTTCCTGTTCCCTGTTACACAGCCCGATTGATTTGAGCGTGGAAACTCGCCTGGATGCGGAAGTCAAAAGCTGGTTCGCCTTTGCGCTACAAAAATGCGGTGAGCTGGCGCTGCTGCGCGATGCGTTGAATAGCGGTGATACGGCGGCAATTGTGGCGTGGAGCGCCCCAATCCAGGCGCGTCGTCACTCCACCCGCGTACATAACGCCGCGGTGGAAAAACGTCTGGCGGCGATCACCGCGCAGGACAGCCAGCGTGCTAACGCTTACCCGGAACGCGCCAGAGCGCAGCGTGCCCGCTTTAATCTCCCGGCCTGGCCGACCACCACGATTGGCTCATTCCCGCAAACTACGGAGATTCGCGGCCTGCGCCTGGACTTCAAAAAGGGCAACCTGGATGCCGGTAATTATCGCACTGGTATCGCGGAACATATCAAACAGGCGATCGTTGAACAGGAACGTCTGGGGCTCGACGTGCTGGTGCACGGTGAGGCTGAACGTAACGACATGGTGGAATATTTTGGCGAGCATCTGGACGGTTTCGTCTTTACCCAGAACGGTTGGGTGCAGAGCTACGGCTCTCGCTGCGTGAAGCCGCCGGTGGTCATTGGCGACGTCAGCCGCCCGGAAGCGATCACCGTGGACTGGGCGAAGTACGCGCAGTCGCTGACCGACAAGCCGGTAAAAGGCATGTTGACCGGTCCGGTGACCATTCTTTGCTGGTCGTTCCCGCGTGAAGACGTAACGCGTGAAACCATCGCGAAGCAGATTGCGCTGGCGCTGCGTGATGAGGTGGCGGATCTGGAAGCGGCGGGCATCGGCATCATTCAGATCGACGAACCGGCGCTGCGCGAAGGTCTGCCGCTGCGGCGCAGCGACTGGGCCGCGTATCTGGAGTGGGGCGTGGAAGCTTTCCGCATTAACGCGGCAGTGGCGAAGGATGAAACCCAGATCCACACCCACATGTGTTACTGCGAGTTCAACGACATCATGGATTCCATTGCGGCGCTGGATGCGGACGTGATCACCATTGAGACCTCACGCTCCGACATGGAGCTACTGGAATCGTTTGAAGAGTTCGACTATCCAAACGAAATCGGGCCGGGCGTGTACGACATTCACTCGCCGAACGTCCCGAGCGTGGAGTGGATTGAGGCCCTGCTGAAGAAGGCCGGGCAGCGTATTCCGGCGGAGCGACTGTGGGTGAACCCGGACTGCGGCCTGAAAACGCGCGGCTGGCCGGAAACCCGAGCCGCGCTGGCTAACATGGTCAAAGCCGCGCAAAATCTGCGTCAGGCGTAATTTTGTACCCGGTAAGCGCTGGCGCTTATCGCGGTTACAGAAAGTCGCAACAGTTGTAGGCCCGGTAAGGCATCGCCGCCACCGGGCAATTAATGTTTATTTCTTCCCGCCGTATTGCGCGAACCACTCCAGCATTCTCTGCCAGCCATCTTTGGCGGACTCTTCGTGGTAGCTCGGGCGATAATCGGCGTTAAACGCATGTCCGGCATCGGGATAAACCACAATTTCCGCTTTGGCATTGGCGGCACGTAGCGCCTGACGCATTGTTTCAACGGTATCTTGCGGAATACTGGTGTCCTGGCCGCCATACAGTCCCAACACGGGAGCATTCAGATCGGTGGCAATATCAACAGGGTGTTTCGGGGCGTTAAGCGTTTTATCGCCCACCAGTTTGCCATACCACGCTACCGCTGCTTTTAACTGCGGATTGTGCGCCGCATACAGCCAGGTGATGCGGCCGCCCCAGCAAAACCCGGTGATCGCTAATCGATGCGCGTCACCGCCGTTGCGGGAGGCCCAACTGGCGACGTGGTCCAGATCGGCCAGTACCTGAGAGTCAGGCACTTTGGCGACAAGGCCGCTGAGCAGCGTGGGGATATCGGCAAAGTCATTGGGATCGCCTTCGCGGAAATAGAGCTCTGGTGCGATAGCCAGATATCCTTCCAGGGCCAGGCGGCGACAAACGTCACGAATGTGTTCATGAATGCCAAAAATCTCCTGCACGACAATGACCACTGGCAGCGGGCCATCGGTCTGTTTTGGTCGTGCGTGATACGCTGGCATATCATCGCCTTGGGAAGGTATGGACGTTACACCGGCGATGATTGCATTATCCGGTGTGTGAACCGTGGTAGACGTCGGTGGAGATACAGCAGGTGCAAAGCCAGATTGTCGTGTTGTCATGGTATTCTCCGTACCCTTAAATATTCAGCCAAAAAGCGCATTATTAACTATAGACATATGCAACGAACCACATTGCCTTAAACGGTCTATCTTTTGTGCAAGGCATCCTTACATCACGCCATTTATGTGATGAATATCACTATTTGATGGTAATTGAATGCAATTGATTTACATCATAGTGATGGCTGTCACGAAAATTTGTTCATGCCTTCGGTAAAGTGTGTTTTTGCTTCTTCTGACAAAACCGATTCACAGAGGAGTTTTTATGTCTAAGTCTGATGTTTTTCATCTCGGCCTCACTAAGAACGATTTACAAGGGGCTCAGCTCGCTATCGTCCCTGGCGACCCGGAGCGTGTGGAAAAGATCGCCGCGCTGATGGATAAGCCGGTTAAGCTGGCATCCCATCGCGAGTTCACTACCTGGCGTGCTGAGCTGGATGGTAAAGCAGTGATCGTTTGCTCTACCGGTATCGGCGGCCCGTCCACCTCTATTGCCGTAGAAGAACTGGCGCAACTGGGCATTCGTACCTTCCTGCGTATCGGTACGACTGGCGCAATTCAGCCGCATATCAATGTTGGCGACGTGCTGGTCACCACCGCGTCTGTTCGTCTGGATGGCGCAAGCCTGCACTTCGCGCCAATGGAATTCCCGGCCGTTGCGGACTTCGAGTGCACCACCGCGCTGGTGGAAGCGGCGAAATCTATCGGTGCCACCACCCACGTCGGCGTTACCGCATCTTCTGACACCTTCTACCCGGGCCAGGAGCGTTATGACACCTTCTCTGGCCGTGTAGTGAGCCGTTTCAAAGGCTCCATGGAAGAGTGGCAGTCTATGGGCGTGATGAACTACGAAATGGAATCTGCAACGTTGCTGACCATGTGCGCAAGCCAGGGCCTGCGTGCAGGTATGGTTGCTGGCGTTATCGTTAACCGTACTCAGCAAGAGATCCCAAATGCGGAAACGATGAAACAAACGGAAAGCCACGCGGTGAAAATCGTGGTGGAAGCTGCCCGTCGTTTACTGTAATTCTCCCTTCTGTTCAAAAAGGCCGACGTGTTCGGCCTTTTTATTTTGCGTAGTGCCTCGCAGGAAATTCCTTTTAAACTGGACGTTTATACAGCACAATTCTATTTTGTGCGGGTAAGTCGTTGCTGTAAGGGGGCGTTGTGGATATTTCAATTATGATGAGTGCCGTGTTGGCGTTAGCCGCTGGGCTATTGGTGGGGTGGCTGGCGACAAAAGCGCGGGCCGATCAGATCCGTGCCGACCTCATCGAAGAGCGACGTGAACTGGATATTGCATTAAGCGCCGCCCGCCAACAACTCTCACAGGAGGCCCACTGGCGCGACGAATGTGAGCTGCTCAATAATGAATTACGCAGCCTGCACAGCATTAACACCTCTCTGGAAGCCGATCTCCGAGAAGTTACGACCCGACTGGAAGCGACGCAGCAGCATGCGGAAGATAAAATCCGTCAGATGATCAACAGCGAGCAGCGCCTGAGTGAACAGTTTGAAAACCTGGCGAACCGCATTTTTGAGCACAGCAACCGCCGCGTCGATGAGCAAAACCGCCAAAGCCTGAACAGCCTGCTGGCGCCGCTTCGTGAACAGCTGGACGGTTTTCGTCGCCAGGTTCAGGATAGCTTCGGCAAAGAGGCGCAGGAACGTCATACTCTGGCGCACGAAATTCGTAATCTCCAGCAACTGAACGCGCAGATGGCACAGGAAGCGGTAAACCTGACGCGGGCGTTAAAAGGCGATAATAAAACGCAGGGTAACTGGGGTGAGGTGGTACTGACGCGGGTACTTGAAGCCTCCGGTCTGCGTGAAGGTTATGAATACGAAACCCAGGTCAGCATCGAAAATGACGCCCGTTCGCGGATGCAGCCAGATGTTATAGTCCGACTGCCGCAGGGAAAAGATGTGGTTATTGACGCAAAAATGACGCTGGTTGCCTATGAGCGCTATTTTAACGCGGAAGATGAATATACCCGCGAGGGTGCGTTGCAGGAGCACATCGCCTCGGTGCGAAACCATATTCGCCTGCTGGGGCGTAAAGATTACCAACAGCTTCCAGGGCTGCGTTCGCTGGACTATGTGCTGATGTTTATTCCCGTTGAGCCCGCTTTTTTGCTGGCGCTGGACAGACAGCCCGAACTGATTACCGAGGCGCTTAAAAATAATATTATGCTGGTCAGTCCGACCACGCTGTTGGTGGCCCTGCGCACGATCGCCAACCTGTGGCGCTACGAGCATCAGAGTCGTAATGCGCAACAAATTGCCGATCGGGCCAGCAAACTTTATGACAAGATGCGCTTGTTTGTGGATGATATGTCGGCGATTGGCCAAAGCCTGGATAAAGCCCAGGACAACTACCGACAGGCGATGAAAAAACTCTCTTCAGGCCGTGGAAACGTCCTGGCACAGGCAGAAGCGTTTCGCGGTTTAGGCGTGGAAATTAAGCGCGAGATTAATCCTGAGCTGGCTGAACAAGCCACTACGCAAGATGAAGAGTACCGCTTGCGCTCGGTCCCTGAGACGCAACAGGATGAGTCTTACCCTGATGATGAAGCGGTAAATCAGCAATCAAACTAGTCCGTTTGGGGTAGTTGAACCCGGTAGAAGGGTAGGGCAAATTGGCCCAATCTGTTACACTTCTCGAACATTTTATTGATGAGCAGGCACTGAGATGGTGGAAGATTCACAAGAAACGACGCACTTTGGCTTTCAGACCGTCGCTAAAGAGCAGAAAGCTGACATGGTGGCCCACGTTTTTCATTCTGTGGCGTCCAAATATGACGTTATGAATGACTTAATGTCATTTGGCATTCATCGTTTGTGGAAGCGCTTCACCATTGACTGTAGTGGCGTGCGCCGCGGTCAAACCGTTCTGGATTTGGCGGGCGGTACGGGCGATCTGACGGCGAAATTCTCTCGCATGGTTGGTGAAACCGGTAAAGTTGTATTGGCGGATATCAATGACTCAATGCTCAAAATGGGTCGCGAGAAGCTGCGTAATATCGGCGTAGTGGGTAACGTTGAGTACGTTCAGGCGAATGCGGAAGCACTACCTTTCCCTGACAACACGTTTGACTGTATCACCATCTCTTTCGGTCTGCGCAACGTCACGGATAAAGAGAAAGCATTACGGTCCATGTATCGCGTGTTGAAGCCGGGCGGACGTCTGCTGGTGCTGGAGTTCTCCAAGCCGATTATCGAACCGCTGAGCAAAGCTTACGACGCATACTCTTTCCATGTTCTGCCGCGTATTGGCTCCATGGTGGCAAGCGACGCAGACAGTTATCGCTATTTGGCGGAGTCTATCCGCATGCATCCCGATCAGGACACGCTAAAAGCGATGATGCAAGATGCCGGGTTCGAAAGCGTTGATTACTACAACCTGACGGCAGGTGTCGTTGCGCTGCATCGCGGTTACAAGTTCTGACAGGAGAGTGGGGATGCCTTTAAAACCCTTAGTGACCGCCGGCGTTGAAAATCTGCTCAACACCTTTCTGTACCGTTCTCCTGCGCTGAAATCAGCCCGAACGCGTTTACAGGGCAAAGTGCTGCGTGTTGAACTTAAAGGATTTTCAACACCGTTAGTGCTGGTGTTTAGTGAGCGCCAGGTCGATGTGCTGGGGGCATGGGAAGGCGAAGCCGATTGCACCGTAATCACACATGCCAGCGTGTTACCGAAATTACGCGACCGCCAGCAACTTACTACGCTTATTCGCAGCGGTGAGCTGGAGGTTCAGGGCGATATCCAGGTAGTGCAGAACTTTGTCGCTCTGGCCGACCTGGCAGAGTTTGATCCCGCAGAACTGTTAGCGCCCTATACCGGCGATATCGTTGCGGAAGGCGTCAGCAAAATCTTGCGTGGTGGCGTGAAGTTTCTGAGCTGCAACATTCAGCGCCAACAGCGCTATGTAGCTGAAGCGATCACCGAAGAGTGGCGTATGGCTCCCGGCCCGCTTGAGGTTGCATGGTTTGCCGAAGAAACGGCAGCCGTTGAACGTGCGGTCGAATCTCTGGCCAAACGGCTGGAAAAACTGGAGGCCAAATGACGCCAGGCGAAGTACGGCGCCTTTATTTCATCATTCGCACTTTTTTAAGCTACGGTCTTGATGAACTCATCCCCAAAATGCGTATCACGCTGCCGCTTCGGCTGTGGCGTTACTCGCTGTTCTGGATGCCCAACCAACATAAAGATAAACCTCTGGGAGAAAGGCTAAGGCTGGCTTTACAGGAGCTCGGCCCGGTGTGGATCAAATTTGGGCAAATGCTCTCTACCCGTCGTGACCTCTTCCCACCGCACATCGCCGATCAGCTTGCGCTATTGCAGGATCGCGTTGCCCCATTTGATGGGCAACGGGCGAAAGAACAGATCGAAGAAGCCATGGGCGGGCTTCCCGTCGAGGAGTGGTTTGATGATTTTGAGATCACGCCGCTGGCATCCGCGTCTATTGCTCAGGTCCATACCGCGCGACTGAAGTCCAATGGTAAAGAGGTGGTGATCAAAGTTATCCGCCCGGACATACTGCCGGTCATTAAAGCGGATTTAAAATTGATTTACCGCCTTGCGCGCTGGGTTCCGCGTCTGCTGCCGGACGGGCGTCGCCTGCGGCCAACAGAAGTGGTCCGCGAGTATGAAAAAACGTTGATTGATGAGCTGAATCTGCTGCGCGAATCGGCGAACGCGATTCAGCTGCGCCGTAATTTTGAAGACAGCCCGATGCTGTATATCCCGGAAGTGTACTCCGACTATTGCAGTCAAAACATGATGGTGATGGAGCGCATTTACGGTATACCTGTATCGGATGTCGCAACGCTTGAGAAGAACGGCACCAATATGAAGCTGTTGGCTGAACGCGGCGTGCAGGTCTTCTTTACTCAGGTATTCCGTGACAGTTTCTTCCATGCGGATATGCACCCTGGGAACATTTTCGTGAGTTATGAGCACCCTGAAAACCCGAAATACATTGGTATTGATTGCGGGATTGTGGGCTCTTTAAACAAAGAAGATAAGCGTTATCTGGCTGAAAACTTCATCGCGTTCTTTAACCGCGACTACCGCAAAGTTGCTGAACTGCACGTGGATTCTGGTTGGGTTCCGCCGGATACCAACGTAGAAGAGTTTGAGTTCGCCATTCGTACCGTGTGCGAGCCGATATTTGAAAAACCGCTGGCGGAGATTTCCTTTGGTCACGTGCTGTTGAATCTGTTCAACACCGCGCGCCGATTTAATATGGAAGTCCAGCCTCAGCTGGTATTGCTACAGAAGACGCTACTGTACGTTGAAGGTGTCGGACGACAGCTCTATCCGCAGTTGGATTTGTGGAAAACAGCCAAGCCATTTCTCGAATCCTGGATTAAAGATCAGGTCGGTATTCCGGCGCTCGTCAGGGCTTTTAAAGAAAAAGCCCCGTTCTGGGTCGAAAAAATGCCAGAAATACCTGAACTGGTGTATGACAGTTTGCGCCAGGGCAAATATTTGCAGCACAGTGTTGATAAGATTGCCCGCGAGCTTCACGCTAATCATGTGCGTCAGGGACAATCTCGTTATTTATTGGGCATTGGCGCAACATTATTGCTAAGTGGAACATTCCTGCTGGTAAGTCGCCCTGAGTGGGGGCTTATGCCAGGCTGGTTGATGGCGGGAGGCGTCATAGCCTGGTTGATCGGCTGGCGCAAAATGCGCTGAATTTTTCATCGCCCAAGGCAGGCTGTGTAACGTATACTACGGCCTTATTAATTCATCATCTATGACAGAGGAACATGTATGGGTGGTATCAGTATTTGGCAGTTGTTGATCATTGCCATCATCGTTGTACTGCTATTTGGCACCAAGAAACTCGGCTCCATCGGTTCCGATCTTGGCGCGTCGATTAAAGGCTTCAAAAAAGCGATGGGTGATGATGAGCCTAAGCAAGATAAAACCAGCCAGGACGCTGATTTTACTGCTAAATCCATCACCGATAAGCAGGGCGAAGTGAAAAAGGAAGACGCCAAAAGCCAAGATAAAGAGCAGGTATAATCCGTGTTTGATATCGGTTTTAGCGAACTGTTATTGGTGTTCGTCATCGGCCTCATCGTCCTGGGGCCGCAACGATTACCCGTAGCGGTAAAAACGGTTGCTGGCTGGGTTCGTGCTTTACGTTCCCTGGCAACTACTGTTCAGAACGAACTGACCCAGGAGCTTAAGCTTCAGGAGTTTCAGGACAGCCTGAAGAAAGTAGAGAAAGCGAGCCTGACAAATCTGACCCCGGAGCTGAAAGCATCGATGGATGAGCTGCGTGAAGCGGCGGAGTCGATGAAGCGTTCTTACAGCGTGCACGATCCTGAGAAAGCGAGCGATGAAGCGCACACTATCCATAATCCGGTGGTGAAAGAAGCTGAAGCGCAGCGAGAAGGGGTCACCCCTGCCGCCGCTGAAAATCAGGCCAGTTCGCCGGAGCAAAAACCGGAATCCACGGGTGCTAAAACGCCAGAGCCGACGGAAAACACTTCCGCCACGTTGATGGATGCAGAAAAGAAAGCTGCCGCACCTGTTGTCGAATCCTCCCCCTCGTCGAGTGATAAACCGTAAACATGGCTGTAGAAGATACCCAACCGCTCATCACGCATCTTATTGAACTGCGTAAGCGACTCCTGAACTGCATCATTGCGGTATTCGTGATCTTTCTGGCGTTGGTTTACTTTGCCAACGATATTTACCATATGGTCGCAGCGCCGCTGATCAAACAGATGCCGCAGGGCGCAACGATGATCGCCACCGACGTGGCTTCGCCGTTCTTTACTCCGATCAAGTTGACCTTCATGGTGTCGCTGATCCTGTCAGCGCCAGTGATTCTCTACCAGGTGTGGGCATTCATTGCGCCAGCTTTGTACAAACATGAACGTCGCCTGGTGGTGCCGCTGCTGGTCTCCAGTTCGTTACTGTTCTACATCGGCATGGCATTCGCCTATTTTGTCGTCTTCCCGCTGGCGTTTGGTTTTCTGGCCAATACGGCTCCGCAAGGCGTACAGGTATCGACAGACATTGCCAGCTATCTCAGCTTCGTAATGGCGCTGTTTATGGCTTTCGGCGTTTCGTTTGAAGTTCCTGTCGCCATCGTGCTGCTATGCTGGATGGGCATTACGACGCCTGAAGACTTACGCAAGAAACGCCCTTACGTTGTCGTGGGCGCATTTGTCATCGGGATGTTACTGACTCCACCAGATGTCTTCTCACAGACGCTGTTGGCGATACCGATGTACTGCCTGTTTGAGGTGGGTGTGTTCTTCTCTCGTTTCTATGTCGGTAAGCGACGTACGCGAGATGAGGATAACGAGGCTGAAGAAGCAAAAGAAGCCGAAGCCACCGAGAAAACCGAAGAGTAATTTCAACCGCCCGTCAGGGCGGTTGTCATATGGGAGGATGCATGTTTGATATTGGCGTTAATTTAACCAGTTCACAATTTGCAAAAGACCGGGATGAGGTCATGGCGCGCGCTTTTGCCGCGGGCGTAAACGGTATGCTTCTGACCGGCACAAACCTGCATGAGAGCCAGCAGGCGCTAAAGCTGGCGCAGCATTATCCGCATTGCTGGTCCACGGCGGGTGTACACCCGCATGACAGTAGCCAGTGGCAATCCTCAACAGAAGCAGAGATTATCGCGCTGGCCAACCGGTCTGAGGTGGTCGCCATTGGTGAGTGTGGTCTGGATTTCAATCGCAATTTCTCTACGCCGCAGGAGCAGGAACGCGCTTTTGAGGCGCAACTGCGTATTGCCGCTGAACTGCAGATGCCGATTTTCATGCATTGTCGGGACGCGCATGACCGTTTTCTGACGTTGCTGGATCCGTGGCTGGATAGCCTGCCCGGTGCGGTGCTGCACTGCTTTACCGGCACGCGCCAGGAGATGCAGGATTGTGTAGACCGCGGGCTTTATATTGGTATCACCGGCTGGGTCTGCGATGAGCGCCGGGGGATGGAACTGCGGGAACTGCTGCCCTTTATCCCGGTCGAAAGACTGCTGATCGAAACCGATGCGCCTTACTTACTCCCCCGCGATTTAACGCCGAAACCAGCGTCACGGCGCAATGAGCCAGCATACCTGCCACACATCCTTGAGCGTATTGCCCACTGGCGCGGCGAGGATCCTCAATGGCTGTCAGCAACCATTGATGCTAACGTCAGAACGCTGTTTGAAGTGACCTTCTAAGACCGCTTAAATTTTTCGAAAGCCGGTATTTTTCACGCTCTGCTTAACCTCTTTATTCAACAGGTTAAGCAGCAGCATGGAGCGCGCTTCGCCATCGGGTTCGGTGAAGATCGCCTGCAGCCCCTCAAACGCCCCTTCAGTAATAATGACGCTGTCCCCCGGATGAGGAGTTTCAGGGTCAACAATACCTTCAGGCTTATAGATCGAAAGTTGATGAATCACGGGAGAAGGAACGGTCGCCGGCGCCGCACCGAAACGTACGAAATGGCTGACACCTCGCGTGGCATTAATGGTGGTGGTGTGGATCACTTCCGGGTCGAACTCGACAAACATGTAATTTGGAAACAGTGGTTCACTGACTGTGGTTCGTTTACCGCGTACCATTTTTTCCAGAGTGATCATCGGTATCAGGCAGTTCACCGCCTGTCTTTCCAGGTGTTCCTGGGCTCGCTGAAGTTGCCCGCGTTTGCAGTACAGTAAATACCAGGATTGCATAATAACTCTTATCCGCTTGTTCTGAGCGCCAGCATAACAAAAGCCATTATAGACTGCATCCTCCAGGCCGCATCAGTGTAGGCTGCCAGACTTCACGCTAATTTAACAAAAATACAGCATCGCAATCATGAACGCCGTATAATGAAGAGCTAACGAAGAGGCCACAATGGACGCCATGAAATATCACGATTTACGCGACTTCCTGACGCTGCTTGAACAGCAGGGCGAGCTTAAACGCATTACGCTTGAGGTGGATCCCCACCTGGAAATCACTGAGATTGCCGATCGCACCCTGCGTGCAGGTGGGCCAGCGTTACTGTTTGAGAATCCTAAAGGCTATTCCATGCCGGTGCTGTGTAACCTGTTTGGCACACCGAAGCGTGTGGCGATGGGGATGGGACAAGAAGATGTCTCGGCGCTACGGGAAGTTGGTAAGCTGTTGGCGTTTTTAAAAGAGCCGGAGCCACCGAAAGGGTTCCGCGATCTGTTTGATAAGCTGCCGCAGTTTAAGCAGGTGCTGAACATGCCGACTAAGCGGTTGCGCGGCGCGCCTTGTCAGCAAAAAATCTACTCTGGCGATGATGTCGACTTAAATCGTATTCCGATTATGACCTGCTGGCCGGAAGATGCTGCGCCGCTGATTACCTGGGGGCTAACCGTAACGCGCGGCCCGCATAAAGAGCGGCAGAATCTGGGCATCTATCGTCAGCAGCTGATTGGCAAAAACAAACTCATTATGCGCTGGCTTTCCCACCGCGGCGGCGCGCTTGATTATCAGGAGTGGCGCGCGGCGCATCCTGGTGAGCGGTTCCCAGTTTCTGTGGCCTTGGGGGCAGATCCGGCAACCATTTTGGGCGCGGTTACGCCTGTCCCGGATACGTTATCTGAATACGCATTTGCCGGGCTGTTGCGCGGCACCAAAACCGAAGTGGTCAAATGTATTTCCAACGATCTGGAAGTGCCCGCCAGCGCTGAAATCGTGCTGGAAGGTTATATCGAACCGGGTGAAATGGCGCCGGAAGGCCCGTATGGCGATCACACCGGCTACTACAATGAAGTGGATAGCTTCCCGGTTTTCACCGTTACGCACATTACCCAGCGCGAAGATGCGATTTATCACTCTACCTATACCGGACGTCCGCCAGATGAACCCGCGGTACTCGGCGTGGCGCTGAATGAAGTCTTCGTGCCTATTTTGCAAAAGCAGTTCCCGGAAATCGTCGATTTTTACCTGCCGCCGGAAGGCTGCTCATATCGCCTGGCCGTTGTGACGATAAAAAAACAGTACGCTGGCCATGCCAAACGCGTCATGATGGGCGTTTGGTCGTTTTTGCGTCAGTTTATGTACACCAAATTTGTTATTGTCTGCGATGATGACGTCAACGCACGCGACTGGAATGATGTGATTTGGGCCATTACTACTCGTATGGACCCGGCCCGGGATACGGTACTGGTAGGGAATACGCCCATTGATTACCTGGACTTTGCCTCGCCGGTTTCCGGTCTTGGTTCAAAAATGGGGCTGGATGCCACAAATAAATGGCCGGGCGAAACCCAACGCGAATGGGGACGCCCGATTAAAAAAGATCCCGAAGTCACCGCGCGCATTGACGCAATTTGGGATGAACTGGCCATCTTTAATGACGGCAAAAGCGCCTGAGGCGCGATCGTTTTGCCTATTGATCCGACAGAGAGAGCGCATGACAACCTTAAGCTGTAAAGTGACCTCGGTAGAAGCTATCACTGACACCGTATATCGCGTTCGTTTAGTGCCAGACGCGGCGTTTTCCTTTCGTGCCGGCCAGTATTTAATGGTCGTGATGGACGAACGAGATAAGCGTCCGTTCTCCATGGCATCTACGCCGGACGAGCAGGGGTTCATTGAGCTGCACGTTGGCGCTTCTGAGCTAAATCTGTATGCCATGGCCGTGATGGACCGCATTCTGAAAGACCGGGAAATTAAGGTCGACATTCCGCATGGCGAAGCCTGGCTACGCGATGAGGACGAACGTCCGCTGATCCTGATTGCCGGCGGTACGGGATTCTCTTACGTGCGTTCCATTCTTCTTACCGCGCTGGCGCGTAATCCAAATCGCGATATCGCTATTTACTGGGGCGGACGGGAAGAGAAGCATCTCTACGATCTCTCTGAGCTGGAAGCGCTGTCAGTGAATCACCCGAACCTGCGCGTTGAGCCTGTGGTAGAACAGCCTGAAGAAGGCTGGCGTGGCCGCACGGGAACCGTGTTAACGGCGGTATTACAAGATTATGGCACCCTGGCGGAGCATGATATCTACATTGCCGGACGTTTTGAAATGGCTAAAATCGCGCGCGATCTGTTCTGCAATGAACGCAGCGCGCGTGAAGACCGTCTGTTTGGCGACGCTTTCGCCTTCATTTAAGCGCTGTGCGCCGGAGCCCTTCCGGCGCATCCATCACTCCCCCAACTTCTCCTGACAGGGTGCAAGCCCGGTCTCGTCGTTTCTCTTTGTCCACTACATTTTTTAGTAAACACATTTATCTATCAATTAATCACAAAAATGAGCTTTTGTGACGAGCTTCTTTTTGTTTAGTAAACAAATTTGGCAAGCTATTTAGCCTCACATTCCAAGACGCAAACGAGGGAAACCATGAGGCTCGGACTGGATATCGGCGGGACTAAAATCGAAGCGGTGGTGATTGATAGCGCGGGTGAGATTGTTTACCGCGAGCGATGCGCGACGCCCAGGCAAAGTTACGGTGATTTTTTCCAGGCCGTAACGGAGATGATTGCTCAAGCTATGCAGACCGTTAATCAACCTTTGTCGATCGGTATCGGGGTACCCGGTGCGGTGGATAGCGAAGGTTTGATTAAGAATTCGAACATCCTGGTGCTGAATCAGCAGGCCTTTGCGCAAGACCTTGAGCGGGCGTTAGGAATGCCTGTGCCCGTCACCAATGATGCCAACTGCTTTACGCTGTCAGAAGCGATGGACGGCAGTGGGCAGGGGCATAGCGTGGTATTTGGCGTGATCCTCGGCACCGGCTGCGGCGGTGGTCTATGCATCGATAACCGTTTGATCGCCGGGCCCAACGCCTGTGCAGGAGAGTGGGGACATAATGCTTTGCCGCGCTACCACGAATCCCGGGACGGGGCGGAGGCGAAATGCTATTGCGGGCAGGTGAACTGCATTGAGAGCTTTATTTCCGGTAGCGGCCTGGAACGTCAGTATATGAGTTACACCACGCAACAGGCGGGTGTCCCACAAATTATGCAGCGGGTAGAATCGGGTGATGCGGACGCCTGCTTGTTATGGGAACGCTATTGCGATCAACTGGCTCGCGCGTTGGCGAGCGTGGTCAATATGCTCGATCCCGATGTTATCGTGCTGGGAGGCGGGGTATCTAATATCGCCAGGCTGTATTCAGGCTTGCAGGCGCGAGTCGCGCAGTATGTATTTGGTAAGCAATGCCGCACACCGATCGTGCAGGCTCGCCACGGTGACAGCAGCGGCGTACGCGGCGCTGCCTGGCTGGGGGCGCAACAAAGCCAGCGTAAATCAATGAGAGTGCAATGACGAAACCTGTTCGAATCAGAGATATCGCCGAAGCGTGTGGCGTCTCGGTTGGCGCTGTTTCCCGCGCGCTAAAAGGGCAACCGGGGCTGCGGGAAGACACCCGGCTACGCATTATTTCAGTGGCGAAGCAGCAGGGTTATGATTTTTCTCGCCTGCGTGCTGACAAAATCAAACGCGTTCTGTTTTTGCTGCATCGCCAGCACAATATCAGCCGGGCTTTACCGTTTTACTCTCAACTGCTGCTGGGTATAGAAGATCTTTGTCGTGAAAACGGCATTGCGCTGAGTTTTCTCTCGATCGGTCCAGGCGATGCGGTGAACGATCAGGTGATGCTGCATCAGCCTGATGCGCTGATCTGCGCGGGATTTTTTGAGCCCGAGTTGCTTGGACTGTTGCAACAGATGACGTTGCCGCTGGTGCTGGTGGATCTCTGGGTGCCAGGCCTGCCTTGCGTCAATCCGGACAATACCCAGGGCGGCTATCTGGCCACGCAGCATCTGATTGCGCAAGGGCGTAGCCGTATTGCTTTTCTTGCCAGTACGCTTGCGCACTACAGTATCCGTCAGCGCGAGAAGGGTTACCGTCAGGCATTGTATGAAGCCCATATGCTCATGCCGCCAGAGTACGAAGCTATTGCGCCGCCGCTGCTGGATACCGAGCAATCTTTGGTAGACGCGGTTAATGAGCTACTTAGACTACCGAAGCCACCCGATGCCATTTTTGCCTATAACGATGCGGCAGCGATGGTGGTACAAAGGGTGTGTGCGCAGCAGGGTATACGAATCCCGGAAGATCTCGCACTGGTAGGGTTCGATGACATCGATGCCGCGGCCTGGTCGCATCCGCCGCTCACCACCATTGCGGTTGATAAAAAACAGCTGGGTCGGGAAGCGCTGCGTTTACTGCTGGAAGAAAAGCAGGAGGAGAATCTGCTGCTGCCGGTGCAGTTAGTGGTACGTGGTAGTTCGGGAAAATAAAAAACCCGCCCCTGACAGGCGGGAAGAACGGCAACTAAATGGTTATACAATGGCATTTGCATTGTAGGCCGGATAAGACGCATCAGCGTCGCCATCCGGCATAGTCGCCGGGGGCGCTTCGCTTGCCCGGCCTACAATAAGTCACGTGCCTTGATTAAACTCGCTCAAATACCGTCGCGATGCCCTGGCCTAACCCGATACACATCGTTGCCAGACCAAACTGCACGTCTTTGCGCTCCATCAGGTTGAGCAGGGTGGTGCTGATACGCGCACCGGAACAGCCCAGCGGGTGACCCAAAGCGATCGCCCCGCCGTTGAGGTTGATCTTCTCATCGATCTGCTCCATCAGCCCCAGATCTTTAATGCACGGCAGGATCTGGGCGGCAAAGGCTTCGTTCATCTCAAACAAGCCGATGTCGCTGGTGGAGAGTCCCGCTTTTTTCAGCGCCAGCTTTGAGGCCGGAACCGGACCGTAACCCATGATGGAAGGGTCGCAGCCGACGACGGCCATTGAACGGATCCGGGCACGCGGCGTCAAACCCAGCTCACGGGCGCGGCTTTCGCTCATGACCAGCATCGCGGCAGCGCCATCGGAAAGCGCGGAGGAAGTACCGGCAGTGACCGTGCCGCTAACCGGATCGAACGCCGGGCGCAGGGTCGACAGCGCTTCAACGGTAGTCTCCGGACGGATAACCTCATCGTAGTTAAACTGCTTCAGCACGCCGTCGGCATCATGACCGCCGGTCGGGATGATTTCATTTTTAAATGCGCCAGACTGTGTAGCAGCCCATGCGCGAGCGTGTGAACGTGCGGCGAAAGCGTCCTGCATTTCACGGCTGATGCCGTGCATGCGGGAGAGCATTTCCGCCGTCAGGCCCATCATTCCCGCGGCTTTCGCTACGTTGCGGCTCATCCCCGGGTGGAAATCAACGCCGTGACTCATCGGCACATGGCCCATATGTTCCACGCCGCCCACCAGGCACGCCTGAGCATCACCGGTCATGATCATGCGTGCTGCATCGTGCAGCGCCTGCATGGACGAACCGCACAAGCGGTTGACCGTGACGGCCGGAACGGAGTGCGGGACTTCCGCCAGCAGCGCGGCGTTACGGGCGATATTGAAGCCCTGCTCCAGCGTTTGCTGCACGCAGCCCCAGTAAATGTCATCAAGCGCGGCTGGCGGAAGCGCCGGATTACGCGCCAGCAGGCTACGCATTAAATGTGCAGAGAGATCTTCTGCCCGCACGTTACGAAACGCGCCCCCTTTTGAACGGCCCATCGGGGTACGGATCGCATCAACAATTACAACCTGTTCCATTGTGACTCCTTAAGCCGTTTTCAGGCTGCCAACCGGGCGGGCAGGCTCAACCTGGGGATAATACGGTTCGTTATGGCGCGCTTTATCACGCAGGCCGGCCGGAACTTCATACAGCGGGCCAAGGTGCTGATACTGTTGGGCCATATCGAGATACTTCGCGCTGCCGAGCGTATCCAGCCAGCGGAACGCGCCGCCGTGGAACGGAGGGAAGCCCAGGCCATATACCAGCGCCATATCGGCTTCTGCCGGGCTGGCGATAATGCCTTCTTCCAGACAACGCACCACTTCGTTGACCATTGGGATCATCATGCGGGCGATAATCTCTTCATCGCTGAAGTCGCGTTTCGGTTGGCTGACCTCTGCCAGCAGACCATCAACGGCGGCATCTTCTTCTTTCTTCGGCTTGCCCTTGCTGTCTTCTTTATAACGCCAGAATCCGAGGCCGTTTTTCTGCCCGAAACGGTTGGCATCAAACAGGGCGTCTATCGCATCGCGATAATCTTTCTGCATACGCTGCGGGAAGCCTGCGGACATCACCGCCTGCGCGTGATGCGCGGTATCAATACCCACCACGTCCAGCAGATAAGCCGGGCCCATCGGCCAGCCAAACTGTTTTTCCATTACTTTGTCGACCTTGCGGAAATCCGCTCCGTCGCGCAGCAGCTGGCTGAAACCGGCAAAATAGGGGAACAGTACGCGGTTAACGAAGAAGCCGGGGCAGTCATTAACCACAATCGGCGTTTTACCCATCTGGCTGGCCCAGGCGACTACCTTAGCGATGGTTTCATCCGAGCTTTTCTCGCCGCGAATGATCTCAACCAGCGGCATACGGTGCACCGGGTTAAAGAAGTGCATCCCGCAGAAGTTTTCCGGGCGTTTGAGCACGCTGGCCAGTTCGTTAATTGGAATGGTTGAGGTATTTGAAGCCAGCACGGTATCCGGGCGGACCTTATCTTCGGTTTCCGCCAGCACTGCTTTTTTCACTTTTGGGTTTTCCACGACCGCTTCGACCACCACGTCCACACGCTCAAAACCGCTATAGTCGAGGGTTGGATGAATAGTGGAAATCACGCCCGCCATTTTCAGGCCGTCAATTTTGCCGCGCTCAAGCTGTTTGTTCAGCAGTTTGGCCGCTTCGGTCATGCCCAGCGTTAATGATTTGTCGTTGATATCTTTCATGACAACCGGCACGCCTTTCCAGGCTGACTGATACGCGATACCGCCGCCCATAATGCCTGCGCCTAGCACCGCCGCTTGCTTTGGCGCCTCAATATTTTTGGTGAGCTTTTTGGCTTTGGCTTTCACGAACTGATCGTTAAGGAAGATCCCAACCAGCGCGCGGGCTTCACTGGTGTGCGCCAGTGGTACAAAGCTTTTGTTTTCCAGGTTCAGCGCTTCTTCACGACCAAAACGAGCCGCTGCTTCAATGGTTTTTACCGCGGTAATCGGCGCGGGATAATGTTTACCTGCGGTCTGCGCCACCATGCCTTTGGCAATAGTAAAGCTCATCGCCGCTTCAATTTTGCTGAGTTTCAGTGGTTCCAGCTTCGGCTGACGCTTGGCTTTCCAGTCAAGAGAACCGTCAATAGCCTGGCGTAAAATCGCCATTGCACCATCAAGCAGTTTCTCGTGTTTCACTACGCCATCGACCAGGCCGATTTTTAGCGCCTGCTCAGCGCCAACATCTTTACCTGCAGCAATAATTTCCAGCGCGCTGTCCGCGCCCAGCATACGTGGCATACGCACGGAGCCGCCAAAGCCTGGCATAATGCCCAGTTTGGTTTCCGGCAGGCCGATGCGCAGGTCCGGCGTTGCCAGACGGTAATCGGTCGCCAGCACACACTCGCAGCCGCCGCCCAACGCATAGCCATTTACCGCAGACAGGGTCGGAACAGGGAGATCTTCGAGGCGGTTAAAGACGCTATTGGCAAAATGCAGCCACTGGCTCAATTGCTCTTCAGGCACGAGGAACAGTGAAAGGAATTCGGTGATGTCGGCACCGACAATAAAGGCTGCTTTGTTAGAACGCAGCAGCAGCCCTTTTAAATTCGGTTGTTTTTCCAGCACGTCAAGCGCATGGCCCAGGCTGGCAACGGTGGCCGTGTCGAGTTTATTGACCGAACCAGGGGCATCGAACACCAGTTCGGCGATGCCATCTTCCAGCCAGTCGAGGTACAGGGTGTCGCCTTTGTAAAGCATGTCAGTCTCCTGAATCCGCAAGGTGATCTGGTCATACCAGATGAATCGGAGTGTGTGTTTTATGTTAAAAAAATGCAAATGAATGATTAAAGAAATGACGATTCGATCACGCTCGGCAGAAATCACGCACTCACAAAGCGATGTGCTAAGATGCGAAGACTTGAGGTCAAAAACAGAAGGATAGAAAATGGAATCACTGGCCGCACTCTATAAAAATCATATCGTTACCTTACAAGAGCGGACGCGCGACGCACTGGAACGGTTCAAGCTGGATGCGTTACTTATTCACTCTGGCGAACTTGTTAACGTCTTTCTCGACGATCATCCATACCCGTTTAAGGTCAATCCGCAATTCAAAGCCTGGGTACCTGTAACGCAGGTTCCTAACTGCTGGTTGCTGGTGGATGGTGTGAATAAGCCGAAACTGTGGTTCTATCTGCCGGTCGATTACTGGCACAACGTTGAGCCTCTGCCGACCTCATTCTGGACGGAAGAAATTGAGATTATTGCGCTGCCAAAAGCGGATGGTATCGGTAGCCAACTGCCTGCTGCGCGCGGCAATATTGGTTATATCGGCCCGGTTCCGGAACGCGCGCTGCAGCTGGACATCGTGGCCAGCAACATCAACCCGAAAGGGGTGATCGACTACCTGCATTATTACCGCGCCTATAAAACGGATTACGAACTGGCCTGTATGCGCGAAGCGCAGAAAATGGCGGTGAATGGGCACCGTGCTGCGGAAGAAGCGTTCCGTTCCGGGATGAGCGAGTTTGATATCAACCTGGCTTATCTGACCGCGACCGGTCACCGCGACACTGACGTACCGTACAGCAACATTGTGGCGCTTAATGAACATGCTTCTGTTCTTCATTACACCAAGCTGGATCATCAGGCGCCGTCTGAAATCCGCAGCTTCCTGCTGGATGCCGGTGCGGAATACAACGGCTATGCGGCCGACCTGACGCGTACCTGGTCGGCGAAAAGCGACAACGACTATGCGCATCTGGTGAAAGACGTTAACGACGAAGAGTTAGCGCTCATTGCCACCATGAAAGCGGGCACCAGCTACGTGGATTACCATATTCAGTTCCATCAGCGCATCGCGAAGCTGCTGCGTAAGCATCAAATCATCACCGATATGAGTGAAGAGGCGATGGTGGAAAATGACCTTACCGGACCGTTTATGCCGCACGGCATTGGCCACCCGTTGGGTCTGCAGGTACACGATGTCGCTGGTTTTATGCAGGATGACAGCGGTACCCATCTGGCCGCGCCGTCGAAGTATCCTTACCTGCGCTGCACCCGCGTATTGCAACCGGGCATGGTTCTGACTATCGAGCCGGGTATCTACTTTATTGAATCGCTGCTGGCGCCGTGGCGCGAAGGGCAGTTCAGCAAACACTTCAACTGGCAGAAAATTGAAGCCCTGAAACCGTTTGGCGGTATTCGTATTGAAGACAACGTGGTGATCCACGAGAACAATATCGAAAACATGACGCGGGATTTAAAACTGGCGTAATGGACAGTTGGTTAATTCCTGCGGCGCCGGTTAGCGTCGTTGAAGAGATCAAAAAAAGCCGCTTTATTACGCTGCTCGCCCATACGGACGGCGTGGAAGCGGCGAAAGCATTTGTTGAGTCAGTCAAAGCGGAGCATCCGGACGCCCGGCACCATTGCGTGGCGTGGGTGGCGGGTGCGCCGAATGACTCGCAGCAACTGGGTTTTTCAGACGATGGCGAACCGGCGGGTACGGCAGGCAAACCGATGCTTGCGCAGCTGATGGGGAGCGGCGTCGGTGAGATTACCGCAGTGGTGGTGCGCTACTACGGCGGTATCCTTCTTGGTACAGGAGGCCTGGTAAAAGCCTACGGCGGCGGTGTGAATCAGGCGTTGCGTCAGTTAACGACACAGCGCAAGACGCCATTAACCGAATATACTTTGCAGTGTGAATACGGCCAACTGGCAGGCATTGAGGCTCTGCTGGGGCAGTTTGACGGTAAAGTTATTGCCAGTGATTACCAGGCTTTTGTTCGGCTCAGGGTGGCGCTTCCTTATGCCAAGGTGGATGAATTTTCGGCAAAGCTGGCGGATTTTAGTCGTGGTTCATTGCAATTGTTAGCGATTGAAGAATAATCCCCATCTCATTTTAAAGAACTAAGGAAGCGGTAGAGATGCATTTTCGCGCCATTACCCGAATCGTTGGACTACTGGTCATCTTATTCTCGGGGACAATGATTATCCCCGGACTGGTGGCGCTCATCTATCGCGATGGGGCAGGGCGTGCATTTACCCAAACTTTCTTTGTCGCTTTGGCGATCGGTTCCATGCTGTGGTGGCCGAACCGTAAAGAAAAAGGCGAGTTGAAATCTCGCGAAGGGTTTCTGATTGTCGTCTTGTTCTGGACCGTGCTGGGTAGCGTGGGTGCACTGCCGTTTATCTTTGCGGAAAGCCCTAACCTGACGATTACCGATGCCTTTTTTGAATCCTTCTCCGGATTAACCACCACAGGGGCAACCACGCTGGTGGGGCTGGATTCATTGCCACACGCTATCCTCTTTTATCGACAAATGCTGCAATGGTTTGGCGGGATGGGGATCATCGTGCTGGCGGTGGCCATTCTGCCGATTCTTGGCGTCGGGGGGATGCAGCTCTACCGGGCAGAAATGCCGGGACCGCTAAAAGATAACAAAATGCGCCCGCGTATTGCCGAAACGGCGAAAACGCTGTGGCTTATCTATGTATTGCTGACTGTGGCGTGTGCGCTGGCGCTATGGTTCGCCGGGATGCCCGCGTTTGACGCCATTGGGCACAGCTTTGCCACGATTGCCATCGGTGGTTTTTCCACCCACGATGCCAGCATAGGATATTTCGACAGCCCCACTATCAACACCATTATTGCTATCTTCTTACTGATCTCCGGCTGTAACTATGGCCTGCACTTCTCTTTACTGAGTGGGCGTAGCCTGAAGGTCTACTGGCGCGATCCGGAATTTCGCATGTTCATCGGCGTGCAGCTGACGCTGGTGGCTGTTTGTACGTTGGTGCTGTGGATACACAATACCTACGGTTCGGCGCTCACGACCATCAACCAGGCCTTTTTCCAGGTGGTATCGATGGCGACGACCGCCGGATTTACCACCGACAGCATTGCCCGCTGGCCGCTGTTCCTGCCGGTGCTGCTGCTGTGTTCTGCTTTTATCGGCGGTTGTGCCGGGTCGACGGGCGGTGGCCTGAAGGTGATTCGTATCCTGCTGCTGTTTAAGCAGGGTAACCGTGAACTGAAACGTCTGGTTCACCCGAATGCGGTTTACAGTATCAAATTGGGTAACCGTGCGCTGCCGGAGCGAATTCTTGAAGCCGTGTGGGGATTCTTCTCTGCCTATGCGCTGGTCTTTATTATCAGTATGCTGGCGATTATTGCGACCGGTGTTGATGACTTCTCCGCGTTTGCTTCCGTGGTGGCGACGCTGAATAACCTGGGGCCAGGGCTGGGGGTTGTTGCTGACAACTTTGCCAGTATGAACCCCGTGGCGAAGTGGATCCTGATTGCCAATATGCTGTTTGGTCGTCTGGAGGTCTTTACTCTGCTGGTACTCTTTACCCCTACCTTCTGGCGTGAATAATGGAGTAACACGTGAAAACACTGATTCTTTTTTCTTCCCGGGACGGGCAAACGCGTGAAATCGCTGAGTATCTGGCTTCTGAACTCAAAGAGCTGGGTGTTTGGACGGATGTCGTTAATTTGCATCGTACCGCGGAGCCTGACTGGAAAAATTATGACAGTGTGGTGATTGGCGCTTCGATTCGCTACGGTCACTATCACTCTGCATTTCAGGAGTTTGTGAAAAAGTATGCCACGCGGCTGAATGCAATGCCGAGTGCGTTTTATTCCGTTAACCTGGTTGCCCGTAAGCCGGAGAAGCGTACGCCGCAAACCAACAGCTATGCGCGTAAGTTCCTGATGAGTTCGCCGTGGCGGCCAGACCGCAGCGCAGTTATTGCTGGCGCTTTGCTGTATCCTCGTTATCGCTGGTATGACCGCGTGATGATCCAACTGATAATGAAGATGTCAGGTGGTGAAACGGATACGAATAAAGAAGTGGTGTATACCGATTGGGAACAGGTCGCGGGTTTTGCGCGTGAAATTGCCCAATTAACCCATAAAACGTTGCCAAAATAAGCGTAAAGAATAAAAAATAATCACTCGGAAAATTATTTTAAATTTCCCCTTGTCAGCCTGAAATAACTCCCTATAATGCGCCTCCACTGACACGGAACAACGGATTACACGCCGCCGGGTCAGCGGAGAAAAGCGTAAATAAACGCTTGACTCTGAGGCGGGATAGCGTAATATGCACACCCCGCGCCGCTGAGAAAAAGCGAAGCGGCACTGCTCTTTAACAATTTATCAGACAATCTGTGTGGGCACTCGAAGATACGGATTCTTGACGTCGCAAGACGAAAAATGAATACCAAGTCTCTGAGTGAACACGTAATTCATTACGAAGTTTAATTCACGAGCATCAAACTTAAATTGAAGAGTTTGATCATGGCTCAGATTGAACGCTGGCGGCAGGCCTAACACATGCAAGTCGAACGGTAGCACAGAGAGCTTGCTCTCGGGTGACGAGTGGCGGACGGGTGAGTAATGTCTGGGAAACTGCCCGATGGAGGGGGATAACTACTGGAAACGGTAGCTAATACCGCATAACGTCGCAAGACCAAAGAGGGGGACCTTCGGGCCTCTTGCCATCGGATGTGCCCAGATGGGATTAGCTTGTTGGTGGGGTAACGGCTCACCAAGGCGACGATCCCTAGCTGGTCTGAGAGGATGACCAGCCACACTGGAACTGAGACACGGTCCAGACTCCTACGGGAGGCAGCAGTGGGGAATATTGCACAATGGGCGCAAGCCTGATGCAGCCATGCCGCGTGTATGAAGAAGGCCTTCGGGTTGTAAAGTACTTTCAGCGAGGAGGAAGGCGTTGTGGTTAATAACCGCAGCGATTGACGTTACTCGCAGAAGAAGCACCGGCTAACTCCGTGCCAGCAGCCGCGGTAATACGGAGGGTGCAAGCGTTAATCGGAATTACTGGGCGTAAAGCGCACGCAGGCGGTCTGTTAAGTCAGATGTGAAATCCCCGGGCTCAACCTGGGAACTGCATTTGAAACTGGCAGGCTTGAGTCTCGTAGAGGGGGGTAGAATTCCAGGTGTAGCGGTGAAATGCGTAGAGATCTGGAGGAATACCGGTGGCGAAGGCGGCCCCCTGGACGAAGACTGACGCTCAGGTGCGAAAGCGTGGGGAGCAAACAGGATTAGATACCCTGGTAGTCCACGCCGTAAACGATGTCTATTTGGAGGTTGTGCCCTTGAGGCGTGGCTTCCGGAGCTAACGCGTTAAATAGACCGCCTGGGGAGTACGGCCGCAAGGTTAAAACTCAAATGAATTGACGGGGGCCCGCACAAGCGGTGGAGCATGTGGTTTAATTCGATGCAACGCGAAGAACCTTACCTGGTCTTGACATCCACAGAAGTTTTCAGAGATGAGAACGTGCCTTCGGGAACTGTGAGACAGGTGCTGCATGGCTGTCGTCAGCTCGTGTTGTGAAATGTTGGGTTAAGTCCCGCAACGAGCGCAACCCTTATCCTTTGTTGCCAGCGGTTAGGCCGGGAACTCAAAGGAGACTGCCAGTGATAAACTGGAGGAAGGTGGGGATGACGTCAAGTCATCATGGCCCTTACGACCAGGGCTACACACGTGCTACAATGGCATATACAAAGAGAAGCGACCTCG
>NZ_GG730300.1:86401-87457 GCF_000155975.1 Citrobacter youngae ATCC 29220
GGTTCGAATCCCCTTACCTTAAAGACTCGTTCTTTGTTGTGAGTGAACAGATTGTCTGATGAATGATGAACTTCTGAATGTACTTCCGAGTGCATTAAGAAGTTTTGCTCTTTAAAAATCTGGATCAAGCTGAAAATTGAAACGACACACTGTGTCTGTTCTCCGTAATAAGAACAGATAAAAAGTGTGTTCGAGTCTCTCAAATTTTCGCAAGTCGATGATGAATCGAAAGAAACATCTTCGGGTTGTGAGGTTAAGCGACTAAGCGTACACGGTGGATGCCCTGGCAGTCAGAGGCGATGAAGGACGTGCTAATCTGCGATAAGCGCCGGTAAGGTGATATGAACCGTTATAACCGGCGATTTCCGAATGGGGAAACCCAGTGTGTTTCGACACACTATCGTTAACTGAATACATAGGTTAACGAAGCGAACCGGGGGAACTGAAACATCTAAGTACCCCGAGGAAAAGAAATCAACCGAGATTCCCCCAGTAGCGGCGAGCGAACGGGGAGCAGCCCAGAGCCTGAATCAGCATGTGTGTTAGTGGAACGGTCTGGAAAGGCCGACGGTACAGGGTGATAGCCCCGTACACAAAAATGCACATGGTTGTGAGCTCGAAGAGTAGGGCGGGACACGTGGTATCCTGTCTGAATATGGGGGGACCATCCTCCAAGGCTAAATACTCCTGACTGACCGATAGTGAACCAGTACCGTGAGGGAAAGGCGAAAAGAACCCCGGCGAGGGGAGTGAAAAAGAACCTGAAACCGTGTACGTACAAGCAGTGGGAGCACCTTCGGGTGTGACTGCGTACCTTTTGTATAATGGGTCAGCGACTTATATTCTGTAGCAAGGTTAACCGTATAGGGGAGCCGAAGGGAAACCGAGTCTTAACTGGGCGTTAAGTTGCAGGGTATAGACCCGAAACCCGGTGATCTAGCCATGGGCAGGTTGAAGGTTGGGTAACACTAACTGGAGGACCGAACCGACTAATGTTGAAAAATTAGCGGATGACTTGTGGCTGGGGGTGAAAGGCCAATCAACCGGGAGATAGCG
>NZ_GG730300.1:87557-224513 GCF_000155975.1 Citrobacter youngae ATCC 29220
CAATAAGTAAGCTTGATAACAGATTAAATCGACATGCAAAAAGCGTGTTGATAAACAGAATTTGCCTGGCGGCTGTAGCGCGGTGGTCCCACCTGACCCCATGCCGAACTCAGAAGTGAAACGCCGTAGCGCCGATGGTAGTGTGGGGTCTCCCCATGCGAGAGTAGGGAACTGCCAGGCATCAAATTAAAGTGAAGAAGCCCATCCTGCCGGATGGGCTTTTTTGCGTGTGTGCGGAACTGAAAACAGCGGGACTGAATGTGTTTTGCAGGCCTGATAAGCGCAGCACATCAGGCACATTGCGGCACCGTGGTTATCTTCTTGCCCATTGCATAACAAAATCAGCAAGTTGTTGTATGTTGTTGATATCTAAAGATGGAACATTCACTGCAAGCGGTACGTCACTGGCTACTGCGACAACGTGCTCGTCTATTATCAACTCTTCCACTCGATGCCCGCAGTCTTCGCGAAAAAGCAGGATCTTCGCCACAGGTTCATGTTTAAAACCCTCAATCAGCACGATGTCCAGCGTTGAAGCATCCATCCGGCTCACCAGATATGTTAAATCCAGCTCGGGCTCTTCTGGGGTTTCTACCATTAACGCCCAACGTTGCTGGCTGGCAACTAACGTTTGTGCCGCCCCCGCTTTGCGCAGCTCATAGCTATCTTTACCGGGCTTGTCGACATCCATATTGTGATGAGTATGCTTAATCAATCCGGGGCGCACACCTCTGGCACGTAGCTCCGGGATCAATTTTTTGAGCAGCGTAGTTTTCCCCGTACCGCTCCATGCCGCAATGGCAAGTAATGGGATCATGATTTTTTCTGCCATTTTGCGAGCTCTTCAGGTGTGTTCACGTTCACGAAAGCATCTTTACGATCGCTGAAATCGACGGCGTGACCGCCAGCCTGGCGCATAAACACCATGACGCGTCGCTCACCTGACTGAAGATAATCCTGAAGCAAGGGCTGTAGAGAGCGGTGCATCAGTGCAATTGTCGGGTGATCTCTTTCCCCATCATGGACCCAGACGATGGGGGCCGCGTTGCGCTGCTCTTTTAAACGTGCGACCAGATCGTGAGGAATATAGGGCATATCGCACGGGCAGAACAGGAACCAGTCTCCCGCTTGCTGCAGAAACACCGAAAGCATCCCGGCCAGCGGACCGGGGAAATCGGCTAATGAGTCGGGAATAACCTGCAGGCCGCTTTGTTGGTAAATATCCCGGTGGCGATTGGCATTCACTACGACGGTTTCGACCTGTAAAGCGAGGGCATCGGCCACATGCCGCCAAAGAGGTTTACCGTCTAACTCAAGCAGACCTTTATCTGTGCCGCCCATACGCCTGGCCTTACCGCCAGCCAGCACAACCCCTGTTATTGCACTATCCAGAATCACTGATATCGCCTCTTTTAATGTGGGATTGACCCTGCTAACGTATCTGTATGGAGCCTAAGGAGCACAACCATGAAATGTAAACGCCTGAATGAAGTTATTGAACTCCTCCAGCCAGCCTGGCAGAAAGAACCCGATCTTAACCTGATGCAATTTTTACAGAAACTGGCGCAAGAGTCAGGTTTTGACGGTGAACTGGCGGATTTAACTGATGACATTCTGATCTATCACCTGAAAATGCGCGACTCGGCGAAAGATGCCGTCATCCCCGGTATTCAGAAAGATTACGAAGAAGATTTTAAAACTGCACTTCTCCGCGCTCGTGGTGTAATTAAAGAGTAAAAGCTTGTAATCGCCACCACCGAAAGCGCTGTGAAATGATATCCTGAATCATTCGTAGTATTTTCCGGATGATGGGATGAACGACAACGCTTTTACTTTCCAGACGCTACACCCGGATACCATCATGGATGCGCTGTTTGAACAGGGGATCCGGGTGGACTCCGGGCTTACCCCGCTTAACAGCTATGAGAACCGTGTCTATCAATTCCAGGACGAAGACCGCCGACGCTTTGTCGTTAAGTTTTATCGTCCCGAGCGTTGGTCTGTCGATCAGATCCAGGAAGAGCACCAGTTTGCTCTGGAACTGGTCAGCGATGAAGTGCCGGTTGCTGCACCGCTGGTACTGAACGGCCAAACGTTGCTAAGCCATCAGGGTTTCCATTATGCGATCTTCCCCAGCGTCGGTGGACGTCAGTTTGAAGCTGACAATATCGATCAGATGGAGGCGGTGGGGCGCTATCTGGGGCGTATGCATCAGACCGGATGCAAGCGCACATTCGCCTTTCGCCCGACGATTGGCCTGGAAGAGTATCTGACCGAACCGCGTAAACTTTTTGAGCACGCGCAGCTGATCCCATCAGGGCAAAAAGCGGCCTTCCTGAAGGCGACGGATGCGCTTATCGCGGTTGTTACCGAACGCTGGCATACGCGTTTTACCACGTTACGTCTGCACGGTGATTGTCATGCCGGCAATATTCTGTGGCGTGACGGCCCGATGTTTGTCGATTTAGATGACGCCCGCAATGGACCGGCTATTCAGGATTTATGGATGCTCCTCAATGGCGATAAAGCTGAACAACGCATGCAGCTTGAAACCATTATCGAGGCTTATGAAGAGTTTAGTGAGTTCGACACGACAGAAATCGGATTGATCGAACCTTTACGCGCTATGCGGTTAGTTTATTATCTTGCCTGGTTGATTCGGCGTTGGGCCGATCCAGCCTTCCCCAAAAACTTTCCGTGGTTAACCGGGGAAGATTACTGGCATCGTCAGACCGCGACCTTTATTGAGCAGGCAAAAATTCTGCAAGACCCCCCTTTACAATTAACGCCAATGTATTAATCGGAGAAACTTGAGCATGAAAAAAATATGGCTGGCGCTGGCTGGTATGGTTTTAGCATTTAGCGCATCTGCAGCGCAGTTCCAGGATGGCAAGCAGTACATCACACTGGAAAAGCCTGTTGCAGGCGAACCGCAGGTGTTGGAGTTCTTCTCCTTCTATTGCCCGCATTGCTACCAGTTTGAAGAAGTGCTTCACGTGTCCGATAACGTGAAGAAAAAACTGCCGGAAGGTACCAAGATGACCAAATACCACGTCGAGTTTTTGGGGCCTTTGGGTAAAGATCTGACGCAGGCCTGGGCCGTGGCCATGGCGCTGGGTGTTGAAGACAAAGTCACTGTACCTTTATTCGAAGCCGTACAGAAAACCCAGACCGTTCAGTCTGTTGCCGATATCCGTAAAGTGTTTGTCGACGCGGGTATTAAAGGTGAAGACTATGATGCGGCGTGGAACAGCTTCGTGGTTAAATCACTCGTCGCACAGCAGGAAAAAGCGGCGGCTGATTTGCAGTTGCAGGGCGTTCCGGCAATGTTCGTGAATGGCAAATATCAGGTAAATCCGCAGGGCATGGATACCAGCAACATGGATATCTTTGTACAACAGTATGCGGATACCGTGAAATTCCTGGTTAGTCAGAAGTAACAGTGAGAGCCGGTCATTGACCGGCTTTTTTGTTTGTGGCTTTAATCGCATCTAGTTGCGCGTCTTTCTCGCTCCAGAGCGTATTCAACCATAGCTGAAATCGACGCTTGAATCCCTTATCGTTCACGTAATCACCGTGCAACTCTTCATGAATTGGCTCCAGGTTCACCCGCACGACAATGCGCGTTAATTTGCCGCTCAGCATATCGTAGAATGGTCGACTGCTGTTTTCCGGGTAGCACAGCGTGACGTTCAGCAACTTATCGAACTGCGATCCCAGCACATTCAACGCCATGGCAATACCGGCCGCCTTAGGAGGGAGCAGATTTTGATAAGGGGAGCGGGTTTGCTCACGTTTCTCGTGGGTAAAGCGTGAACCTTCAACAAAATTCACAATGGTTGTCGGGTGTATACGAAATTTTTCGCAGGAACGACGCGTCGTCTCAACGTCTTTACCACGCCGTTCCGGGTGACGGAGCAGATAGCCGCGTGAATAGCGTTTCATAAACGGCATATCCAACGCCCAGCAGGCCAGGCCAATAAACGGCACCCAGGCCAGCTGTTGCTTGAGAAAATATTTATTCATGGGGATGTGCTTACGGAACAGAACGCAAAGCACAACGATATCGGCCCAGCTGTAATGATTACAAATGAGCAGGTACCAGTTTTTCTTGCTAAGACCTTCCAGCCCTTCGACGTCCCACTTCAGCCGCGGATTGAGGTGCAGCAGAAGCGCCAGACCTTCACACCAGCAGTACATCATGACGTTACAGAACACGGAAACCTTGCGCCAGACGACAGGAACAGGCAAAAGGAGTTTTATAATCCCGGCAAGGATGATCGGTACAGAACAAAAAATCGTGACCAATATGGTCAATACGATACTCAGCAACAGCGTTATCGCAGCGAGTATTCTCGTCATAATTAAATTATTCAAAAGGTTAGCCATAGACAGTGCGCGAAAGAGGCGCAAGGGGCTGATTTTATCAGAAAACGAACCAAATGATTGATCTTCCCTGAACAGAAAAAAAAGGAATATCTATCCACATCAGGATATAAGCGGTAAAAATGGAATAAAATGCTGTGTATTTATTTAACTTGTTGAAATTTATATTTAAATATAATAATGCAATAATTGCCTTACTATATTTAAAGAGCTGAAAATTATTTATTCACAAAGTTATCCACAGCTGTCTTTGCGAGCAAAGCAGAAGATCTACAAAACTTTTTCGACAAATGCGGCGAAAAACTCATGTTTTCGTCCTGTCTGTGGCATCCTTTACCCATAATCTGATAAACAGGCACGGACATTATGGTTCAGATCCCAGAAAACCCACTTATCCTTGTAGACGGTTCATCCTACCTTTATCGCGCATATCACGCGTTTCCGCCGCTGACTAACAGCGCAGGCGCACCTACTGGTGCGATGTACGGTGTTCTCAACATGCTGCGTAGCTTGATTCTACAGTATCAGCCGACCCATGCTGCTGTGGTATTCGACGCTAAGGGTAAAACCTTCCGTGATGAACTATTCGAGCATTACAAGTCACACCGCCCGCCAATGCCAGACGATCTGCGCGCGCAGATTGAACCTCTACATGCGATGGTGAAAGCGATGGGGCTGCCATTACTGGCTGTTTCAGGCGTGGAAGCGGATGATGTTATCGGTACGCTGGCGCGTGAAGCGGAAAAGGTTGGTCGTCCGGTGCTGATTAGTACCGGCGATAAAGACATGGCCCAGCTGGTGACACCAAATATCACCCTGATCAACACCATGACCAATACGATCCTCGGGCCGGATGAAGTAGTGAATAAGTATGGTGTGCCGCCAGAGCTGATCATTGATTTCCTGGCGCTGATGGGCGACTCCTCCGATAACATTCCAGGCGTTCCTGGCGTGGGTGAGAAAACGGCTCAGGCTCTGCTTCAGGGGCTGGGTGGGCTGGATACCCTCTATGCAGAATCAGACAAGATCGCGGGGCTGACTTTCCGTGGCGCAAAAAACATGGCGGGCAAACTTGAGCAGAATAAAGAGGTGGCCTACCTCTCTTATCAATTAGCGACCATTAAAACGGATGTGGAACTGGAGCTTACCTGCGAACAGTTGGAAGTGAAGCAGCCCATCGCGGATGAACTGCTTGGCCTGTTTAAACAGTATGAGTTCAAGCGCTGGGTGGCAGACGTAGAAGCCGGTAAATGGCTGCAGGCGAAAGGCGCGAAACCGGCGGCAAAACCGCAGGAAACAATCGTTGTCGAGGCCACGCCGGAAGAGCCTGCGACCGCTCTCTCGTACGATAACTATGTGACGATTCTCGATGAAGCGACGCTGGAAGAGTGGATCGCGAAGCTGAAAAAAGCGCCCGTCTTCGCCTTTGATACAGAAACTGACAGCCTGGACAATATCTCCGCGAATCTGGTTGGATTGTCTTTTGCCATTGAACCGGGCGTGGCGGCCTATGTTCCTGTTGCCCATGACTATTTGGATGCCCCCGATCAGATCTCTCGTGACCGTGCGCTGGCGCTTCTGAAGCCGCTATTGGAAGATGAAAACGCGCATAAAGTCGGGCAAAACCTGAAGTACGATCGCGGCATTCTGGCGAACTACGATATCGAACTGCGCGGCATCGTCTTTGACACCATGCTCGAATCCTACATTCTTAACAGCGTTGCCGGGCGACATGATATGGACAGCCTGTCCGATCGCTGGCTGAAACATAAAACTATTACCTTTGAAGAGATCGCCGGAAAGGGCAAAAACCAGCTGACCTTTAATCAGATAGCGCTGGAAGAGGCCGGACGTTATGCCGCGGAAGACGCCGACGTTACGCTGCAACTGCACCTGAAAATGTGGCCAGAACTGCAGAAGCATAAAGGGCCGCTGAACGTCTTTGAAAATATCGATATGCCGCTGGTTCCGGTTCTGTCTCGCGTTGAACGTAATGGTGTGAAAATCGCTCCCGCTGTTCTGCACAAACATTCAGAAGAGCTGACCCTGCGTTTGAATGAGCTGGAGCAAAAAGCGCACGAGATTGCCGGAGAAGCGTTTAACCTCTCTTCCACCAAGCAGTTGCAAACGATTCTGTTTGAAAAGCAGGGTATTAAGCCGCTGAAGAAAACCCCTGGCGGCGCGCCATCAACGTCGGAAGAGGTACTGGAAGAGCTCGCGTTGGATTATCCATTGCCGAAAGTGATCCTGGAATATCGCGGCTTAGCAAAACTGAAGTCTACCTACACGGATAAGCTTCCGTTGATGATTAACAAGAAAACCGGGCGCGTACATACCTCCTATCATCAGGCGGTCACCGCCACCGGGCGCTTGTCTTCAACGGATCCTAACCTGCAAAACATCCCGGTTCGTAATGACGAAGGTCGCCGTATTCGTCAGGCGTTTATTGCGCCAGAAGACTACGTGATTGTCTCTGCGGACTACTCGCAGATTGAACTGCGCATCATGGCGCATCTCTCACGCGATAAAGGTCTGCTTACCGCGTTTGCCGAAGGGAAAGATATTCACCGCGCGACGGCGGCGGAAGTCTTTGGCTTACCGCTGGATTCCGTGACCGGTGAACAACGCCGTAGCGCGAAAGCCATTAACTTCGGTCTGATCTACGGGATGAGCGCTTTTGGCCTGGCGCGCCAGTTAAATATTCCGCGTAAAGAAGCGCAGAAATACATGGACCTCTACTTCGAACGCTACCCAGGCGTGCTGGAATATATGGAGCGCACGCGTGCGCAGGCAAAAGAGCAGGGTTATGTTGAAACGCTGGAAGGGCGTCGTCTCTATTTGCCGGATATTAAGTCCAGTAATGGCGCTCGTCGTGCTGGTGCTGAACGCGCCGCAATCAACGCACCGATGCAGGGTACTGCCGCAGACATTATTAAGCGAGCCATGATCGCCGTAGACGGATGGCTGCAAACCGAGCAACCGCGCGTGCGCATGATCATGCAGGTACACGATGAACTGGTGTTTGAAGTGCACAAAGATGACCTGGAAAGCGTCTCTAAAAAGATCCATCAACTGATGGAAAATGAGACCCATATTGACGTGCCGCTATTAGTGGAAGTTGGTAGTGGTGAAAACTGGGATCAAGCGCACTAAGGGTTTACTGAATAACGGCCTTTTTTCGTAACTAAGCAACATAAGATAGAACTTTTTGTGATGTCCATTAGAATTCCCTATGTAAGGAATGAAAAAAAATTAACAAAAAGTGCTTTCTGAGCTGCTCAAAAAAGAGTAAAGTTATTCACGTAGGGTACAGAGGTAAGATGTTCTATCTTTCAGACCTTTTACTTCACGTAATCGGATTTGGCTGAATATTTTAGCCGCCCCAGTCAGTAATGACTGGGGCGTTTTTTATTGCGCGCAAGAAAAGTTTCGCTCACGGCTGTAGGCCGGATAAGACGCGCAGCGGCGCTATCCGGCGTCGCGGGGGATTATTCTCCGTCCTGCGTCTCTTCAACCGGCGCCAGTTCACTAAACCAGCTATCCAGCTTCTGCCGCAGTTTGTCCACACCCAGCTTTTTCAGTGATGAAAAGGCTTCTACCTGCACATCGCCATTAAATGCCAGCACGGCTTCACGTACCATATTCAGTTGAGCTTTGCGCGCGCCGCTGGCCAGCTTATCTGCTTTCGTCAGTAGCACCAGAACCTGAACGTTGCTCTCTACCGCCCACAGGATCATCTGCTGATCCAGATCCTTAAGCGGATGACGGATATCCATCAGTACCACCAGGCCTTGCAGACTCTGACGTTTTTCCAGATATTCAGCCAGCGCGCGCTGCCATTTGCGCTTCATCTCTTCCGGCACTTCGGCGTAACCGTACCCCGGCAGGTCAACCAGGCGCTTACCGTCAACGACTTCAAACAGGTTGATGAGCTGAGTACGGCCCGGCGTTTTCGATGTACGCGCCAGGCTCTTTTGGTTAGTCAGGGTATTTAGCGCACTGGATTTGCCTGCGTTGGAACGGCCAGCAAAAGCCACTTCGATACCGGAATCGGAAGGTAAGTGGCGAATATCAGGCGCACTCATCACAAAGTGCGTCTGTTGATAATTCAAGTTAGTCAACGTGGTCGTCTCCATCAATCAAGGCTTTGCAGCGATTATACCTGAACACCAGCAAAAGGCTGGTTTTTCGACGCGTGGCCTGTGTAAGTAAAAACCACGCTCTTTGTGAGACATTGCCGATAGTATCTATGCGAGATATCAGAGTAAAAAATGACGCAGCAAAACAAATCATATAGTTACGGTAAGGCACTATTCTTAAAATCCGAAATTGTTACCTTGGTTACTTGTACGTTTAAACCAAAACGGTAAAGTAGTGCCCATAGCGAGGAAGCTGACAGGATAGACGACTCAGGATGAGGGTCAGGAGCGCCAGGAGGCGAAGACACAGGATTGTCAGGAAGACAAACGTCCGGAGACGTTAGTAAAAGGAAATGGAAACAACACGGAATGTTTCAGGCTAAGGGAAAAACAGGGTGTGTTGATAGCCAACAGGGATTGTAGAGCCCGTAAGGGTTGAGAGTCAGGAAAAAAGGCGGCAGATTACTCTGTCGCCTTTTTTCTTTATTTCTGCTAGATTCCGGCGCAAATATATACTGAATAAAAACAGCCAAAGACGAATCATGATGAAACCAACTTCTACACCACGCGGTAAAGGTCCTGCAAAAGCGCGTCGTAAAACACGTGAAGAAATTAACCAGGAAGCTCGCGACCGTAAGCGCCAGAAAAAACACCGTGGTCATGCGGCGGGTAGCCGTGCGTCCGGTAGCGAAGGCGCATCTGGTGGCGGAAAGCAAAATAAGCAACAAGATCCTCGTATTGGCAGCAAAACCCCCATTCCATTGGGCGTGACCGAAAAAGTCACCAAACAGCACAAACCGAAGAGTGAGAAACCTATGCTTTCACCACAGGCTGAGTTGGATTTACTGGAAACGGATGAGCGCCTGGATGCGCTGCTGGAGCGTCTTGAAGCAGGAGAAACCCTGAGTGCGGAAGATCAGAGCTGGGTCGATGCCAAGCTGGATCGCATTGATGAGCTGATGCAAAAGCTGGGCCTCTCTTACGATGACGAAGAAGAAGAGGAAGAAGAAGAAGAAGAAAAGCAGGAAGACATGATGCGCCTGCTGAAAGGCGGCAACTAACGGTTTTACACCGTGGGTCTTCCCGTCCTGCTTATAACCCTTCCGGTTATATGTTATCTGGTGTGGTTATTCGTTAAACTACAGCGGTTGTCGCGGCGACAGAAGTGGCTGCGCAACCGGCTTATTACCCGTTCAGGGGTTAAGCCGGTACGCCGTATCCGCCAGAGACGCCATCGGAAGGAGTGAGCATGTCAGAGCAGCTAATAGACTGGGACCTGGCCCTGATCCAGAAATATAACTATTCCGGGCCACGATATACCTCGTACCCAACCGCGCTGGAGTTTTCTGAAGACTACGGTGCCGAGGCGTTTTTAAACGCTGTGGCGCGTTACCCTGAGCGTCCGCTCTCGTTGTACGTTCACATTCCGTTCTGCCACAAGCTGTGTTACTTCTGCGGCTGCAACAAGGTAGTGACGCGTCAGCAGCATAAAGCCGATCAATACCTTGATGTCTTAGAACAAGAAATCATTCATCGCGCACCGCTGTTTGCCGGACGCCATGTCAGCCAACTGCACTGGGGCGGCGGTACGCCAACGTATCTGAATAAAGCGCAAATCAGCCGTTTGATGTCGTTGCTGCGTGGCAACTTCAACTTTAACGCCGATGCGGAAATCTCGATCGAAGTTGATCCGCGTGAAATTGAGCTGGATGTGCTCGATCATTTACGCGCTGAGGGTTTTAATCGCCTGAGTATGGGCGTACAGGACTTCAATAAAGAAGTTCAGCGGCTGGTGAACCGTGAGCAGGACGAAGAATTTATCTTTGCGCTGTTGAATCATGCGCGGGAGATTGGTTTTACCTCGACGAACATCGATCTGATTTATGGTCTGCCAAAACAGACGCCGGAGAGCTTTGCCTTTACCCTGAAACGTGTGGCTGAGCTGAATCCAGACCGACTGAGCGTCTTTAACTATGCGCACCTGCCAACGCTGTTTGCCGCCCAGCGCAAAATCAAAGATGCCGACCTGCCCAGCGCCCAACAGAAGCTGGATATCCTGCAGGAAACCATCTCGTCACTGACCGAAACCGGCTACCAGTTTATTGGCATGGATCACTTCGCCCGCCCGGATGACGAATTAGCCATTGCCCAACGCAAAGGTGTGCTGCATCGTAATTTCCAGGGCTATACCACCCAGGGTGATACCGATCTGCTGGGGATGGGCGTATCGGCCATCAGTATGATTGGCGATAACTACGCGCAGAACCAGAAAGAGCTGAAGCGCTATTATCAGCAGGTAGACGAGCAGGGGAACGCGCTGTGGCGCGGAATTGCGCTGACCCGTGACGATTGCATTCGTCGGGATGTGATTAAACTGCTGATCTGCAACTTCCGCCTCGACTATGCCGCGGTGGAACAGCAATGGGATCTGAACTTCGCTGACTATTTTGCCGAAGACCTGAAACTGCTGGCACCGCTGGCGAAAGATGGGCTGGTGGATGTGGATGAGAAGGGAATTCAGGTTACGCCGAAGGGCCGCCTGCTGATCCGTAATATCTGCATGTGCTTCGATGCGTATCTGCGGCAGAAAGCGCGGATGCAGCAGTTCTCACGCGTCATTTAGCCGGGTTGCCCGGTGGCGCTGCGCTTACCGGGCCTACACGTTGCGATAACCTGTAGGCCAGATAAGCGTTAGCGCCATCCGGCACATTGTCAGCTAAACAGCCCAACCAGCGCCGCACACAGTACTGCGGCAACCGCAGTTTGTGGTGTATGGCTTTCGACTGCGCCGCTCGACAGAAGATTAATGATTGATTCCAGCATGATGACTTCCCCCCGTTAGCCGGGCACGATCATACTTAACTCATCGGAACAGTAAAGCGCAAAATAACAGCAATTTGCGCTTAATTATCAATCTTTACACTGTGACCGAACGTCACTCCATTCCGAGTTCTTTTAACTTACGCGTCAAGGTATTACGGCCCCAACCGAGCAAGCGCGCCGCTTCCTGTTTATGCCCCTGGGTATGACGCAGCGCGGTGGTCAACAGCGTGCGCTCCATCTCCGGTTGAGCTTCAGAAAGCAAATTTTGATGACCGGAACGCAATGCCCGGTCCGCCCACTGCGCTAACAGCGTTGCCCAGCTGTCCGGCTGCATAGGGGACGGTGCGTCCGGCACGGTGGTTTCAAATAGCTCGGCCGGCAAGTCCTGAATCAACACTTCCTGTCCGGCGGCCATTACGGTTAACCAGCGGCAGGTGTTCTCAAGCTGACGCACGTTGCCCGGCCAGGCCAGACGGGTGAGCGCTGCCTCGGTTTCGGGATGTAATAGCTTGGCTTCCACCCCCAGTTCGCGCGCGGCTTCCTGCAGGAAATGACGTGCCAGGCGTGGGATATCTTCCCGACGTTCGCGCAGCGGCGGCAAATGAACGCGAATAACGTTCAGACGATGGAATAAATCCTCACGGAACTTGCCTTCCTGCACGCGCAGTTCCAGATTCTGGTGCGTGGCGGCGATGATGCGCACATCCACTTTCACAGGCGCATAGCCACCCACACGGTAAAACTGTCCATCCGCTAATACGCGCAATAAACGCGTTTGCACGTCCAGCGGCATATCGCCAATTTCATCGAGGAACAGCGTACCGCCGTCAGCCTGCTCAAAGCGCCCCTGACGAATCGTGTTCGCCCCGGTAAACGCCCCTTTCTCATGACCGAACAGCTCTGACTCGATCAAATCCTTCGGAATAGCCGCCATGTTGAGCGCGATAAATGGCGCTTTGACGCGTGGGCTATGACGGTGCAGGGCGTGAGCGACCAGCTCTTTACCGGTCCCGGACTCGCCATTAATCAATACGCTGATTGAAGAACGGGAAAGCCGTCCAATAATGCGAAAAACATCCTGCATCGCCGGCGCTTCGCCAATGATGTCGGTCGTTGGACCGTGGATTTGTACATTACGCGGCTGCTGTTGTTCCTGATAATGACTGATGGCGCGTTCGACCAGCGCCACGGCTTCGTCAATATCAAAAGGTTTGGGCAGATAATCAAACGCCCCCTGCTGGTAGGCGCTGACGGCGGCATCCAGATCGGAATGCGCCGTCATTATGATGACCGGAAGCATCGGGTGACGCTGTTTGATCTGTTTTAACAGCGTCAGACCGTCCATACCCGGCATGCGAATATCGGACAACAGTACGTCAGGCGTTTTACTGGCCAGCGCGTCCAGCACTTCTTTCCCACTTTCAAACGCGGTACAGCTTAGACCAGCCCCTGCGAGCGCACGTTCAAGCACCCAACGGATGGAACTATCGTCATCAACTACCCAGACTATTCCTCGTTGCATAAACGTCACCTTTATTTCCTGATAGGCAGGTAAACCGAAAACTCGGTATGACCCGGCCAACTGGTAAATTCAATTTTGCCGGAATGCTGATCAATTAAGTTACGGGCGATGGATAATCCAAGACCGGTACCTCCCTCGCGGCCGCTGACCATTGGGTAGAACAGCGTATCCTGCAAGTGAGAGGGAATACCCGGACCGTTATCCTCAACATCGATCCGCGCCGCCAGACGATAACGCTCACCGTGCAGCGTGAGCTGAAACGCAGTGCGGGTACGCAGTACAATCTCGCCGCCTTCCGGCCCTAACGCTTGCAGGGCATTGCGCACGATATTCAGCAGAACCTGCTCAATCTGGTCTGGATCGTGTAGTAACTCAGGCAGGCTCGGATCGTAATCACGAATCAGCGTGACGTTTTCTGGCACTTCCATCGAGACCAGCGCTACCACACGTTCCGCCACTTTGTGAATGCTTTCCGTGACGTGCATGCCCGGTTGTTGTGGCCCCAGCAGACGGTCGACCAGATTACGCAGGCGGTCGGCCTGCTCAATAATGACTTTGGTATATTCGGTCAGCGCCGGGTCCGGCAGCGCTTTACTGAGAAGCTGCGCCGCGCCGCGTAACCCGCCCAGCGGGTTTTTGATTTCATGCGCCAGGCCGCGGACCAGATCGCGGGCGGCAATCTGTTGGGCATGCTGAAGCTGTTCCTGGCTCAGACGGCGTTGGTTATCCATTGGCGCCATCTCCAGTAGGATCAGGCCATCAGGCAGCCTCTGTGCGGTCACAGAGAGGATATGTGAGTGGCTGTCTATCACCAGCGTCACTTCGTTATCCGTAAAGCCCTGACCGGATTCCAGACTCTCACGCATCAGTCCGATGTTTAACGAGAAATAACTCAACAGATCGGGCAGCGGCGTACCAAACAGTTTGCGGGAGCTTTGCGCGAGCAGCTGCTGTGCCGCCGGGTTGGCGTAATGAACCGCCAGCTCATCGTCGACGAGTAAAATGCTGTTGATTAAAGAATTGAGGATCTGCCCAGCATCGGGCAGCGTGCCGGTTGCCATTCAGCAGTCTCCTGAAAAGTGTTGCACCATTTTAGTGCATTATAGCTTTTTACATCAAAAAAGCGCGAGAAAGCAGGTTGTTAGTGGAGAAAAAAGCCCATCCAGAGATGGGCTAAAAGTTCCACGGCAACTAAAAACTCCTGACGCCTTTCACGCTGCTGCTGCGTTGGCTGCCTTCGCTTACCCCAGTCACATAGCTATCTATGCTCCTGGGGATGTGCTCAGTTGCCGCCTTGCCGCAACGCGAAATTCGTCGGATTTTTAATATACGATCAAACGCTGTAGTACAGCTCAAACTCTACCGGGTGCGGCGTCATGCGCACGCGGTCATCTTCTTCGCGACGCAGCGCAATGTACGCATCGATCGCTTCATTGGTGAACACGCCGCCTGCAGTCAGGAACTCACGGTCCAGATCCAGCTCTTTCAGCGCTTCTTCCAGAGAACCAGCAACCTGTGGGATCTCTTTCGCTTCTTCCGGCGGCAGGTCGTACAGGTTTTTGTCCATTGCTTCGCCCGGGTGGATCTTGTTCTTGATACCGTCAAGACCCGCCATCAGCAGCGCGGCAAAGCACAGGTACGGGTTAGCAGCCGGGTCCGGGAAGCGCACTTCGATACGACGCGCTTTCGGGGAGGCAACTACCGGAATACGGATAGAAGCAGAACGGTTACGGGCAGAGTAGGCCAGCATGACCGGCGCTTCGTAGCCCGGGACCAGACGCTTGTAGGAGTTGGTGGTCGGGTTCGCCAGGGCGTTGATCGCTTTAGCGTGTTTGATTACGCCGCCGATGTAGAACAGCGCCTGCTCGGACAGACCCGCATATTTGTCACCGGAGAACAGGTTCACGCCGTTCTTGGACAGGGACATGTGGCAGTGCATGCCGGAGCCGTTATCGCCAAACATCGGTTTTGGCATAAAGGTCGCGGTTTTACCGAAACGGTGAGCGACGTTGTGAACGACATATTTATAGATCTGAATTTCGTCCGCTTTTTTAGTCATGGTGTTAAAGCGGGTCGCGATTTCGTTCTGACCAGCGGTCGCCACTTCGTGGTGATGCGCTTCAACCACCAGGCCCATTTCTTCCATGATCAGACACATGGTAGAACGGATGTCCTGAGAGGAATCTACCGGAGGAACCGGGAAGTAACCGCCTTTCACGCCAGGACGGTGACCTTTGTTACCACCTTCGTATTTGGTGGAGGAGTTCCAGGCGCCTTCGATATCATCGATAGCCACGTGGGAACCGGAAATGGATGCGCCGAAACGGATGTCGTCAAACAGGAAGAACTCTGGCTCTGGTCCGAACAGAACGGTGTCTGCGATGCCGGTAGAACGCAGGTACTCTTCAGCGCGTTTAGCAATAGAGCGCGGATCGCGGTCGTAACCCTGCAGCGTACCGGGTTCCAGGATGTCACAACGGATGATCAGGGTAGATTCTTCAAAGAACGGGTCGATAAGCGCAGTAGACGCATCTGGCATCAGAACCATGTCTGATTCATTAATGCCTTTCCAGCCACCGATTGAGGAGCCGTCAAACATTTTGCCTTCTTCAAAGAATTCGGCATTTACCTGATGAGCAGGAATCGTGACGTGCTGTTCTTTACCTTTGGTATCAGTGAAGCGCAAATCAACAAACTTCACTTCGTGTTCGTTCAGCATCGTCAAAACGTGTTCAGCGGACATACTTACTCTCCCGGATTGGTCATGGTCGTCGTGGTAACGAAGTCTTCAATTCTGCAAAAAATTGGCCGTGTCGCCGTAAAAAAGATAAAGCGAAATCTGTGCCAACTTTTAAATTGCCCCTAAAAGGCGTTATCATGCGCACTATCGTGCAAAGGGGCTGCACCATGAAGGATGTATTGCACCATTATAGTGCTTTAATGTGAACATTAAGCACCATATTGGTGCAACGCACCCCAGATTACCCCTTTTAACGCTCCGTGAATGTGATCACAAAGAAACTCTGCAATACTTGTTTGCGGAGGATGTTTGTGATCCTGTTTTGTACTGCGATTAATCCGTGTACAATAACGCGCTATTTCTAAAATGCCTGAGGCAAAGTTGTGATCGAAAATTTGCGTAACATCGCCATCATCGCGCACGTAGACCATGGTAAAACGACCCTGGTAGACAAGCTGCTCCAACAATCCGGTACGTTCGATGCACGTGCTGAAACCCAAGAGCGCGTGATGGACTCCAACGATTTGGAGAAAGAGCGTGGGATTACCATCCTCGCTAAAAACACCGCTATCAAATGGAATGACTACCGTATCAACATCGTTGATACCCCGGGGCACGCCGACTTCGGTGGTGAAGTTGAACGTGTAATGTCCATGGTCGACTCCGTACTGCTGGTGGTGGATGCAATGGATGGTCCGATGCCGCAGACGCGCTTCGTGACCAAAAAAGCCTTTGCCCATGGCCTGAAGCCAATTGTTGTTATCAACAAGGTTGACCGTCCTGGCGCGCGCCCTGACTGGGTTGTTGACCAGGTATTCGACCTGTTCGTTAACCTCGACGCTACCGACGAGCAACTGGACTTCCCGATCGTTTACGCTTCCGCGCTGAACGGCATCGCAGGTCTGGATCACGAAGATATGGCTGAAGATATGACTCCGCTGTATCAAACCATCGTCGATCGCGTACCGGCTCCGAACGTAGACCTTGACGGCCCGCTGCAGATGCAAATCTCTCAGCTGGACTACAACAACTACGTTGGCGTAATCGGCATTGGCCGCATCAAACGCGGTAAAGTTAAACCGAACCAGCAGATCACTATCATTGATAGCGAAGGCAAAACCCGTAACGGTAAAGTCGGTAAAGTTCTGACCCATCTGGGCCTGGAGCGTATCGAAAGCACCGTGGCGGAAGCTGGCGATATCATTGCGATCACCGGTCTGGGCGAACTGAACATCTCTGACACCATCTGCGACCCGCAGAATGTTGAAGCGCTGCCGGCGCTGTCCGTTGATGAACCGACCGTAACCATGTTCTTCTGCGTAAACACCTCTCCGTTCTGTGGTAAAGAAGGTAAATATGTTACCTCTCGTCAGATCCTTGACCGCCTGAACAAAGAGCTGGTGCACAACGTTGCGCTGCGCGTTGAAGAAACCGAAGATGCGGATGCGTTCCGCGTATCCGGTCGTGGTGAGCTGCACCTGTCTGTTCTGATCGAAAACATGCGTCGTGAAGGTTTCGAAATGGCGGTTTCCCGTCCGAAAGTTATCTTCCGCGAAATCGACGGCCGTAAACAAGAGCCGTTCGAAAACGTCACGCTGGACGTCGAAGAGCAGCACCAGGGGTCTGTGATGCAGGCTCTGGGTGAGCGTAAAGGCGACCTGAAAAACATGAATCCAGATGGCAAAGGCCGCGTACGTCTCGACTACGTGATCCCAAGCCGTGGTCTGATCGGCTTCCGTTCAGAATTCATGACCATGACCTCCGGTACCGGTCTGCTGTACTCCACCTTCAGCCACTACGACGACGTTCGTGCGGGTGATGTGGGCCAGCGTCAGAACGGCGTACTGATCTCCAACGGTCAGGGTAAAGCGGTTGCGTTCGCACTGTTCAGCCTGCAGGATCGCGGTAAGCTGTTCCTGGGCCACGGCGCTGAAGTTTACGAAGGCCAGATCATCGGTATTCACAGCCGTTCCAACGACCTGACCGTAAACTGCCTGACCGGTAAGAAACTGACCAACATGCGTGCGTCCGGTACTGACGAAGCAACGGTTCTGGTTCCGCCGGTTAAGATGACTCTGGAGCAGGCTCTGGAATTCATCGATGACGACGAACTGGTAGAAGTTACCCCAACCTCTATCCGTATCCGTAAGCGTCACCTGACTGAAAACGATCGTCGCCGTGCGATGCGTGGCACGAAAGAAGAGTAATTGACGCTCTTTTCGTGACAAGACCCTGCCTTCCGAGGCGGGGTTTTTTTTGCCCGTCATTTCCGGATCCCAACGCTCTGGTCCTCCTTTCTGATGCCCGCTTTAAGAGAGCTTTGTCACAATTATTTCTAAAGCTCGCGACGGGTGTTTGCTTTCATTTTCGACGTCAGCGTATGATAATTAATCTGGTTTAAACCAAATGGATTAAACAATGACGAACAATCAGTCCACCGTTGAAAATGCGAAAGAGAAGTTAGACCGTTGGTTAAAAGAAGGGATCACCACGCCGGGCGGTAAACTGCCTTCAGAAAGAGAGCTGGGAGAGCTGTTGGGGATCAAACGTATGACGCTGCGCCAGGCGTTGTTGAATCTCGAATCTGAATCCAGAATTTTTCGTAAAGACCGTAAGGGATGGTTCGTCACACAGGCCCGTTTTAACTACAGCCCGGAATTGTCTGCCAGCTTTCAGCGCGCGGCGATTGAGCAGGGCAGAGAGCCTTCCTGGGGGTTCATCGAGAAAAGCCGGGTATTGCACTATCCTGACGTGGCTGCGCCGCTGGTGTCTGCCACGCCGTCTGATGAGCTATATCGGATAACGGGTTGGGGAGCACTGGAGGGACACAAGGTTTTCTATCACGAAACGTATATCAACCCAAAAGTGGCCCCGGGGTTTATTGAACAGCTTGAAAGCCAGTCATTTTCTTCAGTGTGGGAAAATGCTTATAAAAAAGAAACGGTCATCAAAAAACTGGCTTTCCGCCCCGTCAGAATGGCGGGTGATATTAGCAAGTTCATTGGCGGCTCTAGCGGCATGCCAGCCATTCTTATTGAAAAACACCGGGCTGATAACGATGGCAACATCGTGCAAATAGATATTGAGTATTGGCGATTTGAAGCAGTTGATCTCTTCATTAACTTGTAGGTATGTTTATGGTCACTAAAGATAATGTACATAAAATTCTGGCACGTGTAGATAATCTCCCTCTTTATCTGCACGCTTATGCTTATCATTTGAATATGCGCCTTGAACGTATATTGCCGAATGACCTATTAGAGATTGCGCATGAAAACAATCTGCGCGGCGTGAAAATTCACGTTCTTGATGGCGAACGTTATTCCCTTGAAAATATGAATGACGAGGAACTGTCAGCGTTTGGTGATAAAGCGCGGAAGCTGCAGCTGGATATTCATATTGAGACCAGTTCGTCTGATAATAAAGCCATCGACCAGGCGGTATCTATTGCCTTAAAAACCGGCGCGTCTTCCGTAAGGTTTTACCCGCGTTACGAAGGAAATCTTCAGGAAGTACTGGCGATCATTACGCAGGATATCAAATATTTACGTGAGCGTTATCAGGACAGTGGGCTGACCTTCACCTTAGAGCAGCATGAAGATTTGAAGAGTCATGAACTGGTGTCGTTAATCAGGAATAGTGACATGGCATCGCTTTCGTTACTCTTTGATTTTGCAAACATGATCAACGCCAACGAGCATCCACTGACGGCATTAGACACAATGTCGCCGCATATCACTCAGGTACACATCAAAGACGCGTTAATTGTCAATGAAAAAGCGGGGTTAGGCCATAAAGCCTGCACTTCAGGCCAGGGAGATATGCCATTTAAAGCGCTGCTAACCAAACTGATCTGCTTAGGTGATGATAAACCGCAGGTAACCGCTTACGGACTGGAAGAAGAAGTGGATTACTATGCACCGGCATTTCGTTTTGAAAATGAAGGTGATAATCCATGGATCCCCTGGCGTCAGATGAGTGAAACACCGCTGCCGGAAGCAGAATATCTTGAAGACCGTTTGATTAAAGAAAAAAAGGATGCCATTCAACAATTACAATTTGTTCGTAGCGTGCTACAACAAATTAAAAATGAGGCACACGATATTCTGGCGTCTTAATAAATCGTAGTTTTTTTAGGATTCTTAATCCATTCCAGGTGAATGGTCAAAAATTTATTCTTTAAGACAAATGATTTAAATAATCATTTAGGGGATGCTATGCTCACAAAAAAGAAATGGGCGCTATTTAGCCTGTTAACGCTGTGTGGCGGTACAATCTACAAATTACCTTCACTGAAAGATGCCTTTTATATTCCGATGCAGGAATATTTCCATCTGACAAATGGTCAGATTGGTAATGCGATGTCGGTGAACTCATTTGTGACTACCGTGGGTTTTTTCTTATCTATTTATTTTGCAGATAAACTGCCACGTAAATACACCATGTCTTTTTCCCTTATTGCCACGGGGCTGCTGGGGATTTATCTGACCACGATGCCCGGCTATTGGGGAATACTTTTCGTCTGGGCGCTGTTTGGCGTCACCTGTGACATGATGAACTGGCCAGTGCTGCTCAAATCGGTTAGCCGACTGGGGAATAGCGAACAGCAGGGGCGGCTGTTTGGCTTCTTCGAAACGGGTCGCGGTATTGTCGATACGGTTGTCGCGTTTTCCGCGCTGGCCGTGTTTACCTGGTTCGGGAGTGGGCTGTTGGGCTTCAAGGCCGGTATCTGGTTCTACGCAGCCATCGTGATTCTGGTGGGGATAATCATCTTCTTTGTGCTGAACGATAAAGAAGAAGCGCCTGCTGTTAAAATACAGGACGCAGAAGATACGCCAAAAAACCCCGGCATGACGTCGGTGTTGAAGGATAAGACAATCTGGTTAATTGCGTTTAACGTCTTCTTTGTTTATGCCGTCTACTGCGGGCTAACGTTCTTCATCCCGTTCCTTAAAAATATCTATATGCTGCCGGTCGCGTTGGTGGGCGCTTATGGGATTATTAACCAGTACTGTCTGAAAATGGTCGGTGGCCCGATTGGTGGGATGATCTCGGATAAAATACTGAAATCACCAAGTAAATACTTATGCTATACGTTTATGGTCAGTACGGTGGCCCTGGTGCTGCTGATGGTGCTGCCTCATGAAAGTATGCCGGTCTATTTAGGCATGGCGTGCACGCTGGGCTTTGGTGCCATCGTCTTTACGCAGCGCGCCGTGTTCTTTGCCCCGATTGGCGAAGCTAAAATCGCGGAGAATCAAACGGGGGCGGCAATGGCGCTGGGGAGCTTTATCGGTTACGCCCCGGCCATGTTCTGCTTCAGCCTGTACGGATATATTCTGGATTTAAATCCGGGTCTTCTCGGCTATAAAATCGTGTTTGGCATTATGGCGTGTTTCGCCTTCTGCGGCGCGATAGTTTCCGTCCTGCTGGTTAAACGGATTAGTCAGCGTAAAAAAATGCTGGAAACTGCAGAGGCGTAATGCGGTAGCGCGTCAGGCAAGTAGGAGAAAGCCGCTGATTATCAGCGGCTTTTTTAAGGTTAGAAGAAATACTTGGCCCCAACACGAATCTGATTTTGTTCGCGATGATAGGGTTCGACATTGCGATCTAACCAACGTAATTCCAGGTAGGGTAGCCAGTGTTCATTGATACGATACTTAAAGGTATTCGTAATTTCCCAGTGATGATCTTTCCCGTTACTGCTATTGAAGTCATTGACTCGTATAAAATAGTGCGGTTCGAAGGTATAGGAAAATTTATCGGTGATTGTAAAGTTCCAGTAGTTACCGATTTCATAGGTATCATTATTGTCCAGGTTACCGTTTAAATCGGTTGAGCTGTAGTTATTATGGTTATATCGGTTACGCACCGTAAGGTTAAACCACGGAGTAAATTTATAGTTAACATCCAGATAAGCAGCGCCACCGGAACCCGTACTCTTATCGTTGATCAACCCTCCTGGCTGGATAGTTAATTTATCTGTCGGTTTAAATAAAGGATACCAGCCCTCTATTTCGTTATAGCCGTGTTTTAACTCATCCTTGCGCTGCATGGTGTAGGTGTTGGTGAGCATGATACCCGCGCCCATATCGGAGTTATAGCCAACGCGCATCATAACTTCTATCTGGTCGGATGCCAGGTTATATGCCTCGCGGTTCTCGACATAGGCTCCTGCAAAAACAGAAGTGGAAGCAACAGAGGATAAGACAATTATTGCCGTTAATTTTTTCATAATAAATCCATTTTTTAAGCGTAGGGAGGCCGCCATCCATTAAGATGGAATAGGCGGCAATTATTTTTATGCTTTTACAGCAGAGGTATTCTTTTTATTGGTAACAGGATCCGGTTGAATGTTAATTTTCTTGCGTTGGCTGATTTCCTCAATAATAAAAGCAAAGCGAGCTTCATTGAGCTTATAAAAGAAGCCCATCGTGAGTGCCGCAATAATCGCAAGTCCGCACGGCCAGAGGAAAATAAGCTGACGCAGGCCAAGCAGGGTGGCATCGCTTTGGGCGATATTGGGGATATAACCGATTTGCGTCAGCATAATACCGGGCAGGAAACCTGCGAGCGCCGCGGAAATTTTGCGCGAAAAGGTGTAACCGGTATACACCGAACCTTCCGCGCGGATCCCTGTCTTCCATTCGCCATAATCCACCGTATCCGGCACCAGCGCCCAGTTCAGGCTGTTAACAAAAGCGGTCCCGAAGAAGGCCATACAGGAGAAGGTCACGAACAAAAATGACGTACTGCCCCAGAAAAAATTCAGTACATCACCGACAGCCCATAATGCCAGACCGCCGAGGTAAACCTGCTTTTTACCAAAGCGTTTCACGGCAGCGGGAACCAGCAGCACACCGACCAGAATGCATCCCATGCTGAAAAAACCCATCCACGACAGCAGATGAATATCGTTGAGCACGTACTGGGTGTAATACACCTGGATTGCCAGCTTGATGTTGAATGCGGCCAGCGTACATAAGTTGGCGATACACAGCACCAGCAGGGGAGGGTTACGGAAAATAGCGCAGAACGATTTGAGAATGCTGGGCTTATGGTGATCCGGCACGATTTCGATATAGCGTTCCTTCACGCCGCTGAAGCACCACCACATGCTGAACAGCCCGCAGACCGCAAAGATCAGTGCGGCAATCAGGTAACCCAATGAGGGTGAGCTGACAAATAGCGCCTGAATCGGCATAAAGCCAACGGTGCACAATAACAGGCCAATGGTGGCGCCGCCTTGACGCCAGGCGGCGAGCTGCGCGCGTTCATGCGGGTTTTTAGTGATCGCAGGCACCATCGCGCCGTAGGAGCAGTTCATCAGGCTATAGAACAGACCGAACAGCATAAACAGCACCGTCGCCAGCCCAGTTTTCACCGTCAGCGTAAAATCTGTCGCTAAAAACTGTGCGCTGGCAACGACCGCGACAGGAAATGACGCATACAAAATAAAGGGTCTGAATTTTCCTTTTGCGCCAATATTACGCCTTGAGTCCAGCAATACGCCGGTCAGCATATCGGTAAAGGCGGTGAAGAACTTCGCCACCAGAAAGATAATTCCACCGTAATACGCTGGCATCCCTAGTTCATCGGTATAAAATTTAAGCAGATACAGCGTGCCGATACACAGCATCAAATTTGAGCCGAAGTCACCCACTCCGTAGGAGACTTTTTCACGCAGGCTCAGTTTTAGCGTTAGCGGATCATGAAAAGACATAATCGCTCCTCAATAGCGCCCCGCAGAGCGCTATTCATTATTATTATCAAACGGGTTGTTTACGTGCTTCTATCTCTTCAACGATGCGGACATACATCTTTTCGTTAAGATTGTAGAAACAGCCCATTGCCACGATGGTGATGACTGCCAGGGCACACGGATAAATAAAGATCAGCTGCCGCAAACCTTCGACCGTGCTTGCCGATTGCACCACGTTGGGGACGTAGCCGATTTGCGTCAGCATCCAGCCAGGGAAGAAGCCTGCCAGCGCTTGTGAAACTTTACGGAAGAAGGTGAAACCAGTGTATACCGTACCTTCAGAACGTACGCCGGTACGCCATTCGCCATATTCCACCGTATCGGAGACCAGCGCCCAGTTCAGGCTGTTGACGAAGGCTGAACCGAAGAACGCCAGGCAAGAGAAAGCGACAAAGCTGACGGAGCCACCGCCAAAGAAGTAGTTAAGCAGATCGCCCGCGACCCAAATCAGCAGCCCGCCAATATAAACCTTCTTCTTACCAAAACGTCTGACCATTCCTGGCATCAGGAACACACCAATGAAGATACAGCCCATGCTGAAAAAGCCCATCCACGAGAGGAGAATTGGATCGTTCAGTACGTACTGGGTGTAATACACCTGAATGGCCAGCTTGACGTTAAATGCGCCCAGCGTGCAAAGGTTGGCAACGCACAGAATAAACAGCGGGCGGTTACCGGCGATGGCGCGGAAGGATTGCAGTAATCCCGGCTTTTGCGCGGCATCTACGGGTTTCACTTCCACGTAGCGTTCTTTTACACCGGCATAGCAGAGCCACATGAATAGCAGACCAAACAGCGAAAACAGCGTGGCGGCGAAAATATATGCCAGCTGCGAATTGCCTTCGATCAGGTTCATTACCGGTACAAAGCCGACGGTGCACAGCAGCAGACCAAGGGTTGCGCCCCCTTGTCGCCAGGCGGCCAGCGACGCGCGCTCGTCCGGGTTTTTGGTAATCGCGGGCACCATCGCGCCGTAAGAGCAGTTCATCATGCTGAAGAACAGTCCGTACAGCATAAACAGCACCGTTGCCATCACCGTTTTGCCGGTTACTTCAAACGGCGTACCGACAAAGTTCGCAATCGCCAGTAAGGTAACCGGAAACGCGGCATAAAGAACGAACGGACGGAATTTCCCTTTCGGGCCGATTTTGCGGCGCGAATCGAGCATAATTCCGGTGCCCATATCGGTAAACGCGGTAAAAAACTTGGCGATCAGGAAAATGATACCGCCGTAAGTTCCCGGTAAACCAAGGACATCGGTATAAAACTTGAGTAAATAGAGCGTACCAATGTCCAGCAGGATATTGGAGCCTAAATCACCCATCCCATAGGCGAGTTTTTCTTTGAACGGCAAGCGTAGGGTTGCCGGATTAGAGGACGTCTGACTCATTATTATTCTCCATATGCCCGCGAGGTTCCCCGCGGGCGAGCCGCATTAGATGTTGCGTAAAGTGGCAAACAGTGGTGCCCACTCACTCTTCGCGCGATAAAACACCGGAGGTTTGCCAATAGGCGCATCCACGGTAATTTCACCCCCCAGGTAAGTTTCCCCGGTCCAGACGCTTACCCAGCTGTCCTCCGGCAGATACAGCGTCCAGTCGCGCTGGCCTTGCTCGTGAACCGGCGCCACCAGCAGATCCTGTCCCAGCAGGTACTGATACTTCAGGGTGTAGGTCCGCGCATCGTCTTCGTAATGCAGGAACAGCGGGCGCATCACCGGCAGACCGGTTGCGCTGTTTTGCGCGACCGCCTGCTTGAGGTACGGTTTCAGGGTGGTGAAGACGGTGGTCATACGGGCAAAGTGGGCGATGGTTTCGTCGTCGCCATCAAACTGCCAGTTATCGCCAGGACGGTTACCTTCGTGGGTACGCATCATCGGGGTGAAGGCGCTAAAGTCACACCAGCGCAGCAGCAGCTCTTTGCTGCGCTTCATATCAAACAGGGTGGTGTAACCGCCGATATCGCTGTGGTGCAGACCGTGGCCGGTCATCGCCAGCGACAGCGCGGCAGGAACGACGGAGGCCAGACCGTCGTCGAGGCTCCAGTCAACGTTCTGATCGCCCGCCCACATCATGGTGGAGTACTTCTGGCTACCGGTGTAGCCCGCACGCATAAAGAACAGGCTCTCGCCGAGCTTGCCGGTCTCCTGCAGCGCTTCGTAGTTACATTTCGCCCACAGTGCGGGCCACGCGTTATGCATAATTTCGGCGCTGACGCCGTTGTGCAGGTAAGTGTCGGTCGGCAGATATTCACCGAAGTCCGCCATCCAGCCGCCGCAGCCCAGCTCGATCATGTTCTTTTTGATGACCTCTTTGAACCAGGCATAGGCTTTGGGGTTGGTCAGATCGACCACGCCGCCGTAAAACTCGCCGAACTCAACCAGATAGTCAGCGCCAGAGGCGTCTTTTGCCAGATAACCGTGCGCAGCCGCTTCGGCGCAAAGATCTTTATCGCTGGCGACGTACGGGTTGATATAGGAGAGGAACTGCACGCCTTCTTCTTTCCACTGCTGAATACGACTATCCAACTGCGGATAGTTGTCGCTGTTCCATTTCCAGTTCCACATCACGCGCTTGCCAAAGGAGGTCATGCGGATCCCGGACCAGTCCTGCGCCCAGATGCCGTTTACCTTCACGCCTGCGTTACGCATAGTATCCAGTTTTTTCTGGCACACCTCTGTTCCGCCCTGAATGCCCAGCGTGACGCCATCATAAATCCAGTCCGGCAGCTCCGGCTGACGGCCTAACAGCGCGGTCAGTTTTTCCAAAAGAGAGATAAAGGTGTCGGCGCACTCAATGCGCAGCGTGGTTTTGTCTTCCCACAACGCTAGTTCGTGGTACTCCGGCGCGCTAAAGTCGAAATTCATATAGCAGCTATTTTCAACGTGGCAATAATACTTCTGCGTACTGACAAAAGTCGGCTGTGGGAAGAAGGTCCAGTAGTAGTCGCCGCCGGCATTTTCTTTGCAGTCGGCCTGCCAGGTGACATAGCTGTTTTTGTTACGGCCCACGCCCTGTTCGCTGGTCCACAGTGGGAATGGTTTACCGCGCAAATCGAAGTAAGAGAACTGTTCGCCGCAGCCGTAGATATGATCGTCTGGGTTAGCGGCCAGACGCAGCCAGATGCGGTTGTGGCTGCATTCCTCGTTATGAAGGTCGAGCTTCAAACGCCCCTGTTCGTCGGTGGAGATGTGCAGCGTGGCGTTGATGGTATTGCCACGGCTGAAATCTACCCGCCAGCCGTCAGGCGACTCGCTAACCGTGGCGTCGGTCAGCGCAATTTTCTCATTGAGCTTATCTTTAATACTGAAGTTGCCGCGGAACATATCAATGTCGGCAACGCCAGCGCCGATCCACAGGCAAGGGGCCTCTGCGCTGTGACGTAAGATCGGGCGCTGGTGGTACGTTAGGGTAAAACCATCCTGTAATGCGTTGAGTTCTAAGGCGGTTGACCGTTTTTGTAACGAATTCATTATAGTCTCCGTAAATGTAGGGTAATTCGGTAATCTGCTATTCACTGCCGATGAGAAAGTGCATCTGGTGTGCTTCTCCGGGCGCGAGATGAATCAGGCTAACTCCGGAGTTAAAGGCGTCGGGCGGGCAGGTCATCGGTTCCACCGCCAGGCCGCGCCGGGCTAATTTTTCGCCGGTATACACCTGCAGCCAGGGCTGGTGGCTGCGCAGGTATGTGGACATCTTTTGTGTTGGGCAGGTCAGTCTGACTTCCCACTCAGCGTCAGACTGCAAGGTCCTGAATGTATGATCGAGAGTGGTTTGCGCGATAAAACGCGGCGTTGTGAAATTCCATTCACCGTGGGTGACATCACTCGCCGGGAGCGTTAATTCACAGTCGTCAATGTGTTGCAGATTGCAGGTCAGGTAGGGATGCGCTCCTGCGCCATACGGTGCGGTTTCATCGCCCACATTCCGTGTGCGGATAAAGACGTGCAGTCCGCTGGTGGCCTCCAGCCGGTAAATCACCTCTGAAAGCAGCGCAAAGGGATAACCATAAGAGGGCGGCAGAAAAATCGTCAGCGACGCTTCCGTGTTCGACAGTTGGTTAATCTGCCAGTCTCGCCAGGCCAGTAATCCATGAATGGCGGTATGCGAAACAGGGTCGTTAACGGCAAGCTGCAAGCGCTTGCCGTTATGCTGATAGCAGCCGTCTGCAACGCGGTTTGGCCAGGGAATTAACACTTTTCCCAAATGCGCCAGCGGCATCTCTTCCGGCTTATGTGGAATAACGACATGACGTCCACGGTGCGTCAATTCTGCTAATCCAGCGCCAACCGTGACGACTTTCGCCTGGTAGGGACCGGCCTGAAGATGAAGGGTTTTTCCACCGCTATGCATGACAGCTCACCTCGTGACTTATTTGGCGTTGATATCCAGCAGACCGGCAGCCACCGCCGGAGCAAGGCCCGGGGCCAGCGGCAAACGCGGGATCACGAGGCAGTGCAGCAGGTGGTAAATGTCCTGCTTACCGTCCCAGACTTTGGTGGTCACCTTGTTATCGGTGTCCAGCTCCTGCCACCATGAACCGGTCTCGTAGTCCATCAGATACGTGATGCAGTAATCCCACCACTTCTGGTACCAGGCTTCGTACTGGCTGTCGCCGGTGAGGGTATACAAGGCGTAGGCGGTACCCATGGCTTCGACTATCGGCCAGCGCACTCTTTCGCGCACGATGGGTTTACCGTCCCAGTCCACCGAGTAGACAAAACCATCCGCGCCGTCCGGCGCCCAGGCATCGCGGATAGTGGCGTGGAACAAACCTTTGGCATCTTCCAGCAGCCAGGCGGGAGGCGTTTCGCCGCGGGCTTCGAGCGCGGCATGCAGATGCAGCATCAGGCGGCCCCATTCGATCCAGTGGCCCGGCGTACCGCCGTAGGCGCGGAAACGGTGAGCAGGGTTATCTTTGTTGTAATCGCGGATGGGGTTCCACTGTGAATCGAAGTGCTCGTTAACGCGATACGCTCCGCTGCGGGCGACATCGTGAATAATCACCGACGCGATACGCAGCGCGCGATCGAGCCATTTACGATCCTGGGTGACGTCATAAACGATCAGGAAGGCTTCAACCGCGTGCATGTTGGCGTTGCCGCCGCGATAATCTTCCGTCTGGCTGAAGGCTTCGTCCCAGGACTCCAGGCACATCTGTTCGTCTTCGCTCCAGAAGTACTTCTCAATCACTTCGATAGCATCATCCAGCAGCTTTCTGGCCTGCGGATGGCCGGTAGTGACGGCGCTGGCTGCGCCAAGCAGCACAAAGAAATGTTGATAACCCTGCTTGGACGCATCCATCACGCCTTCGTCATTTACGCAGGCGTACCAGCCGCCGTAGCGTGTGTCGCGCAACGCGCCGTTCAGTGCCTTAATTCCGTGATCGACTAACTGATATGCGCCAGGGCGACCCATGGAGGCGGCAACGGAGTAGACGTGCAGCATACGGGCGGTGATCCACAGATGTGTTCCCATATCCGCTCTGACCTGACCGCTGTTGCCCAGCCAGCCAAATCCGGTGGGAACCGCCGCGTTCTTACCAAAGTTAAAAATGCGGTCAGTTTCCTGCTCCAGCCAGCGGTTGTGGCTTAAGGTGTTAAACCATTTCATTGTTTGATCCTCTTAGCGGCGGGCCATCATTTCGTCGACGATATCGCCCAGACGCTGCAGCTTAGGTGCGGAAACGTCGCGCAGCATTAGTTCGGTATCCGGCAGGCCAATAACCGATGACCAGACCGCACGCCCGGCCAGGAAGCCGGATGCGCCGGCGGTCATTGCCACGCGCACCGCGCGCGGGAACAGTTTTTCGTCCACGCCGGAAGAGAGAATGACCCACGGCATGTTGATGTTTTCATTCAGACGCTGGGAGGCGCAGAACAATTCCTGTTGGGTCCCTTTGCCATACAGCGGCATTTCGACCTTGTAGAGATCGGCGCCGCTATCGCCCAGCTCTTTTGCGGCATCGATAATGGCCTGCTCGCGATCGAACTTATCGCCGCGACGCGGTGGACGAACAACCGGCTCGATGATGCTCAGCAGGCCATTGGAGTGGCATAGCGCATTGAATTCTTTAACCATATCCAGACGCTGCTGGGCATCTTCATCGCTGCGCCACAGCACCAGCAGCTTGAGGGCTTTGGCGCCGTCTTGCTTCACGGCCTGCGGATTGATTTTTTTATCAATCACTACGCTATCGACCGGAATACCGTTACCCGGAATGAACTCATCAGCGGCAACAATCATGGCGCAGCTTTTAGCGACCGCGTTTTGCTCTACAACCTGGCGGTAGCAGAACTGCTGATCGACCAGAATGGCGGAGGCATAGGGGGAGAGGATCTTCGCCGCATTGACTTTAAAATCGGTCAACACGCTGTCCGCTACCGGGGATGTCGCACCCGCAGCGGCAAACATTAAGCGCATGGCTTCGCGCTGGTCGACCGCCAGCATGGCAAAACCGCCGGAAGCGCGGGTGATATCTTTCAGGGTGTACTTCGTCATTGTTCAGTCCTTTTACTTATTAAAATTGGTGATTTAATCCGGCAGACGCCCGAACCTGCTCAAGAATGGCGGTCCAGTCTTCCCGGCCACGGCCTGCGGCGCGTGCCTGGTTATAAACTTCGCGGGAGGCGGCGCCGAGCGGCATTGGCACGTGCAGAAGGTTTGCGACATCCAGCGCGATGCCAAGATCTTTGTGCGCTAAATCGATCATGAAGGCCGGAGAAAGATCGCCTTTCAGCACTTTGTTTGGCCAGGAGGTAGTGAAATGGCCTTTTCCGGCAGGGGTGCCGCTCATTACCTTCAGGGCCACATCGAAGGAGAGACCGAGCGCTTCGCACAATACGGCAGCTTCGGCTGAGAGCGCATTCAGCGCGATACTCATGTAATTGTTGATGAGCTTCACGCGGATCCCCATCCCGGGACCCCCGGCATTGATCAGTTCATTCCCCATCGCCATCAGTACCGGTGTGGCGCGTTCCACCTGCGCTGGCGTTCCGCCCGCCAGCAGCAGCAGCGTTCCCGCGACGGCGTGATCGGAGGTGCGTCCAACCGGGCAATCCATCATGTCGAAGCCCTTGGCACGCATATCGGCAATCAGCTTGTCGGTTTCCAGCGGGTGAATGGTGGACATATCAATCACCAACGCCTGCGGAGAGAGGCTTTCGCAGATTCCCTGCTCGCCAAACAATACGCTGCGCACCAGGGAGCCGTTGGGAAGCATAGTGATGATAAATTCCGCCCCTGTTGCTGCCTGAGCAGGGCTGATGGCAGGTTGTGCTCCTTTTTCCACCAGGCGCTGAACGGCATCCGGGTTAACGTCAAAGACGCTGAGTTGATGACCCTGCTTCAGCAAGTTGCTCGCCATGGGTGAACCCATCTGACCTAATCCGATAAATGCTATAACTGCCATAACGTTCTCCTGAGACGTGGATGTCATTTTTTGTCATTTAATGCCGTCTGTTTCTGTCTGTTTTTGATCGTATTTGTAATTTATGGTCAAAAAATTGACAGCCGTCACTTTTTAAACATTTTGTGAAATTAAAATGATCCCATCTTGAAACGCCTAAGGAATGACCATGATTCGTATTGCTTGTGTAGGTATTGCCGTGATGGATCGCATCTATTACGTAGAGGAGTTACCGACTGAAGGAGGTAAATATGTGGCGAAGCGTTATACGGAAGTGGGCGGTGGGCCTGCGGCAACGGCCGCTGTGGCTGCGGCGAAGCTGGGCGCGCAGGTGGATTTTATTGGCCGTGTGGGCGACGATGACACCGGAAATAGCCTGCTGGCGGAGCTGGAGTCCCTGGGGGTGAATACCCGTTATACCCGGCGCTACGCGGGGGCGCAGTCTTCGCAATCGGCAATTATGGTTGATGCGCAAGGGGAACGAATCATCGTTAACTATCCCAGCCCGGATTTACTGCCTGACGCAGACTGGCTTAATGCGATCGATTTTTCCCAGTGGGATGTCGTACTGGCGGATGTTCGCTGGCACGAGGGGACCAAACAGGCGTTCACGTTGGCGCGTCAGGCTGGAGTGATGACGGTACTGGACGGTGATGTAACGCCGCAGGATATCAGCGAGCTGGTGGCGTTAAGCGATCATGCCGCGTTCTCTGCACCGGGCCTGGCGCGTATGACCGGGATAAACGATCCGCAGGAAGGACTAAAACAAGCAAAAACGCTCACAAATGGACATGTTTATGTGACGCGGGGCAGTGAAGGCTGCGACTGGATAAAAAATAATACGTTGCAGCATCAAGCCGGTTTTACCGTTGATGTTGTTGACACCACCGGGGCCGGGGATGTTTTTCACGGCGCGCTCGCGTTCAGTCTGGCTGGCGGTAATGCCCCGGAAGACGCTGTCAGGTTTGCCAGTGGCGTTGCTGCGCTAAAATGCACGCGCCCGGGGGGACGGGCTGGAATCCCTGACTGTGATCAAACCCGATCTTTTCTGTCTCTTTTTGTATAAAATGCCAGGGCAATGGTTTTTCGAGGAAATTTCATGAGTCTTACCGAACTGACCGGTAATCCGCGACACGATCAGCTCCTGATGCTGATTAGCGAGCGCGGTTATATGAATATTGATGAGCTGGCCAGTCTGCTGGACGTTTCCACGCAGACCGTGCGTCGTGATATTCGTAAACTCAGCGAACAGGGTTTAATTACGCGTCATCATGGTGGCGCGGGCAGAGCCTCCAGCGTGGTGAATACGGCGTTCGAGCAGCGTGAAGTCTCTTGGACGGAAGAGAAAAAAGCCATCGCGGAAGCGGTGGCTGACTACATTCCTGATGGATCCACGGTGTTCATTACCATTGGCACTACCGTTGAGCAGGTAGCGCGGGCGCTGTTAAACCACAACCATTTGCGCATTATCACCAACAGCCTGCGCGTGGCGCATATTCTGTATAACAACCCGCGCTTTGAGGTGATGGTGCCGGGGGGAACGTTACGCCCGCACAACAGTGGCATTATCGGCCCTTCCGCCACGGCATTTGTCGCTGATTTTCGGGCTGATTATCTGGTAACCAGCGTGGGGGCGATCGAAAGTGATGGCGCGCTGCTGGAGTTTGATGTCAACGAGGCCAGCGTAGTGAAAACGATGATGGCCCATTCAAGACATATTCTGCTGGCAGCGGATCATACTAAATACACGGCTTCTGCCGCGGTAGAGATTGGCAATGTATCTCAGGTGACCGCATTGTTTACCGATGAGTATCCGGGACCGGCATTGCACAATCTTCTCCAGTCACAGCAGATTGAAATTGTGCAGGTGAGTCCGTCACAGGATGATGCTTTGGCAGTGTAATCCTTCTAATGATGGCTCGATAAATTCGAAGTCATCATTCGCGCGTAGTCAAACTTCTCCTTTCCCGCTACAGTTATTCATCCACGGCGAATAAGGAGAAGGGCATGCTCTATATCTTTGATTTGGGTAATGTGATTGTCGATATCGACTTCAATCGCGTGTTAGGCACATGGAGCGATCTGAGCCGTGTACCGCTGGCCTCGCTAAAGCAAAGTTTCAGCATGGGGGAGGCTTTTCACCAGCACGAGCGCGGTGAAATAACCGATGAAGCCTTTGCTGAGGCGCTATGCCATGAGATGGCGCTGCCGCTAAGCTACGAGCAGTTCTCCCACGGCTGGCAGGCCGTTTTTGTCGCCTTACGCCCTGAAGTTATCGACATCATGCATAAGCTGCGTGAGCAGGGACATCGGGTGGTGGTCTTGTCGAATACCAATCGTCTGCACACCACGTTTTGGCCGGATGAATACCCAGAGATACGTCAGGCCGCGGACCATATTTATCTTTCACAGGATCTGGGCATGCGTAAACCGGAAGCGCGGATTTACCAGCACGTCCTGCAGTCTGAAGGTTTTTCCGCGCACGATGCGGTCTTTTTTGACGACAACGCCGATAATATTGAAGGGGCTAACCAGTTAGGGATCACCAGTATCCAGGTCATCGATAAAACGACCATTCCTGACTATTTCGCGAAGTTGTTATGCTAAAAAATGTTCAGCAACACGCCCGACATCATACGCGACCCGTACGAGCCTGGCTGAAGCTGCTATGGCAGCGCATTGATGAGGACAACATGACGACGTTGGCAGGGAATCTTGCCTACGTTTCATTGCTCTCATTAGTGCCGCTTATTGCCGTCGTTTTTGCGCTTTTCGCCGCATTTCCGATGTTTTCCGACGTCAGTATTCAGTTACGTCATTTTATATTCGCAAACTTTATCCCGGCGACGGGAGACGTCATTCAGCGTTATATCGAACAGTTTGTCGCAAACTCGAACAAAATGACGGCCGTCGGGGCATGTGGCCTGATTGTGACGGCGTTATTGCTGATGTATGCCATTGATAATGCCTTGAATACTATCTGGCGCAGTAAGCGCACGCGCCCCAAAGTTTACTCTTTTGCCGTTTACTGGATGATTTTAACGCTCGGACCACTGCTGGCGGGCGCCAGCCTGGCGATCAGCTCTTATCTGTTGTCATTGCGCTGGGCCAGCGATCTCAACACGGTGATTGATAACATTCTGCGTATTTTCCCGCTGGTGCTTTCCTGGCTCTCGTTCTGGCTGCTTTATAGCATCGTGCCGACCACGCGCGTACCTAACCGTGATGCGGTTATTGGCGCCTTTGTGGCCGCCGTTTTGTTCGAAGCCGGAAAGAAAGGGTTCGCACTTTACATCACGATGTTCCCGTCGTATCAGCTGATTTATGGCGTCCTTGCGGTGATCCCCATTTTATTTGTCTGGGTGTACTGGACGTGGTGTATCGTCTTGCTAGGTGCGGAAATAACTGTCACTCTCGGGGAATACCGCAAACTTAAACAAGCCGCAGAACAAGAAGAAGCAGAGCAACCATGATTGCATTAATTCAGCGCGTAACCCGTGCCAGCGTCACCGTGGAGGGAGAGGTGACGGGTGAAATTGGCCCAGGACTTTTGGTCCTGTTAGGTGTCGAAAGGGATGATGACGAACAAAAAGCGAACCGCCTGTGCGAACGCGTACTCGGCTATCGAATCTTTAGCGATGCCGAAGGCAAAATGAACCTGAATGTACAGCAGTCAGGCGGCAGCGTGTTGGTGGTCTCACAATTTACGCTGGCGGCAGATACCGAACGCGGTATGCGCCCGGGATTTTCAAAAGGCGCCGCGCCCGATCGGGCTGAAGCCCTGTATGAGTACTTTGTTGAGCGTTGCCGCCAACAGGAAATGAATACGCAAACCGGTCGATTCGCTGCGGATATGCAGGTTTCACTGGTTAATGATGGCCCCGTGACGTTCTGGTTACAAGTATGAACCAGCTACCGGTGTGGCCGCGGGCAACAAGAGAGAGTACATCTATGTATCACCTTCGAGTACCGCAAACAGAAGAAGAATTGGAGCGTTACTACCAGTTTCGCTGGGAGATGCTGCGTAAACCGTTGCACCAGCCAAAAGGCTCCGAACGGGATGCCTGGGATGCAATGGCGCATCACCAGATGGTGGTGGACGAAGAGGGGAATCTGGTCGCGGTAGGGCGTCTGTATATCAATGCGGATAACGAGGCCTCTATACGCTTTATGGCCGTTGACCCCTCCGTGCAGGAGAAAGGACTGGGAACGCTGATGGCGATGACCCTGGAGTCGGTAGCGCGTCAGGAAGGGGTCAAGCGCGTAACCTGTAGCGCCCGTGAAGATGCGGTTGAATTTTTCGCCAAACTCGGGTTTGTGAGCCAGGGAGAGATTACCACTCCACAAACTACGCCCGTGCGTCACTTTTTGATGATTAAGCCCATCGCGACATTGGACGATATTCTTCATCGCGGCGACTGGTGCGGGCAGCTACAGCAAGCCTGGTACGAACATATTCCATTGAGTGAGAAAATGGGTGTGCGTATTCAACAGTATACCGGGCAAAAATTTATTACCACCATGCCTGAAACGGGTAATCAGAATCCGCACCACACCCTGTTTGCCGGAAGTCTGTTCTCGCTGGCTACGTTAACGGGTTGGGGGCTTATCTGGCTAATGCTGCGTGAACGTCATCTGGGGGGAACCATTATCCTCGCCGATGCGCATATTCGCTACAGCCGGCCTATCACTGGGAAGCCAACCGCCATCGCCGATCTGGGCTCGCTGAGTGGTGACCTCGACCGTCTGGCGAGAGGCCGCAAGGCGCGCGTGAAGATGCAGGTCGAGGTATTTGGCGATGACTCACCAGGCGTCGTGTTTGAAGGCACGTATATTGTGCTACCCGCGAAACCGTTTGGCGCATATGAGGAAGGCGGAAACGAGGAAGAGTAATTTCTCTAGCTGAAATGTAACATTGAGTTCATTTGCTGATGTAAAATGCGGATTATGAAAATGCCATAATCCGCATTTTGATAAAAAATTGCATGCTGGCGATGGTTGTATTGGCGGGTATATTCCTTAATCTCTGAGTTGTTGCGCCCCATCAATGGGTTTTTCTCTAACAGTAAAAAAAGCTGCTCCATCTCAGCCGTGTATTTATCTGCCTGTTGATAACCGAATTTTCTCCAGGTGTATTCATAGATAGATTCAAAGTCTTCGACTGCCCGATTAGAGAGTTTATACATTCAGACTGCGCTTTTTTCTGAGTGCGACCTCCTGTAGAGTCAGGTCGCTTGTCCCGCTGTGTATCCCATCCTCCAGCGCGTCGCGTAATGCGTTATTTCGCAATTCCTGCTCTTCCAGCAAGCGTAATGCTGAACGAACAACTTCGCTGGTGGAGCCATAGCGTCCGCTTTCAATCATTTCATTAATAAAACGATCAAGATGGTCGCCGATTGTTATGCTGGTTGTTCTGGGCATAAGTTTGTCCTCTGTGTTATCTATTCACACAAGATAGCACCCGTGGACTAAAATATGAACAACGTTACTGACCAACACGCCAGGCCACATCTCGCATGGCGCTTCGTGCCGCCTGGCTCACGCCTCCGAGCTGGAAAAAGCCATGAATGACACCGAGATAGCGTTGGCAGGTGCATTGCACGCCTTGCTCCTGAAACCGCTGATACAGGGCCTCGTCCTCATCGCGCAGTGGGTCGAATTCAGCTGTAATGATGTGCGTGGGTGGCAGACCGTTGAAGTCTTTGCGCCAGAGCGGGCTGGCTTCGGGATGCAGCAGGTCGGTTTGCGGTAAATACATCTCGTAACCCGACAGCAGCGTGTCACGCGTGATAATGTAATCCTGCCCGTTACGGGCGTAGCTCTTAAACCTGGCGGTGGCGTCCAGCATCGGATAGATCAGCATCAGCTGCGCAGGTTGCCATTGCCTGGCGGCTTTCAGGCGTAGCGCGGTGACCAGCGCCAGATGCCCACCCGCGCTGTCGCCGGCAAGCGTAATGTTCTCGCGATCTACCCCCAGTTTCTGGGCATGTTTCCAGATAATATTGGCTCCGGTTTCAGCATCTTTATGCGCGGCCGGGAAAGTATGCTCTGGTGCAAGGCGGTACTGCACCGCAATTACGCGACAGCCGCTGTAAAAAGCTAACTGCCTTAGCTGGTTGTCATGAGTAGCAAAACCACCGCTGACAAAGCAGCCGCCGTGATAATAGATAACACAGGGTAGCTTTCCCATGGCGTCCCGCGGCGAAACAACGCGAAACGTCATGGTATCGAGTTCAATATCTTCAACCTGGACGCGGGTTTCAATTTTCCCTGCCAGTGCCGTACTGGCGATATAGCCTGCTCTCCGGTCATCAATATTCTGCTCGCGCGAAGAAGGACGCCCCGCCGCGATAAACTCCTCAACCAGCTGCGCTATCCCGCTTTCCAGTGCCATGTTTACTCCCCTTTTCTGTATGGATATACAGTCTTATAGCTTGATTTACCACGAATGAAAATGGGAAAAGTGGGGGGGTGTACGATTTTGGAAAGCGCCTCGCAAAAGCAAAAATCGTTCTTGTGAACGCTGTTTTCCTGCTTTTTTCAGGTGTATGTTGTGTGGAAATTAATCGCCAATGATATACTGGAGGTATATATGAGTATGATGGCTGGGATGGATATGGGCAGAATTTTACTCGATTTATCAGACGACGTAATTAAACGTCTTGATGATCTCAAGGTGCAGCGCAACCTGCCGCGAGCTGAACTCTTGCGGGAGGCCGTTGAGCAGTATCTTGAAAGGCAGGATCGGGCTGAGACAACAATTTCTCGTGCTCTTGGACTGTGGCAAGGCTGTGAGGAAGATGGTGTTGAATATCAGCGTAAGCTGCGTGAGGAGTGGTAATGGTCAAAGGGTCTGCGCTTTTTGATACCAATATCCTCATTGACCTGTTTAGCGGGCGAAGTGAAGCAAAACTAGCGATAGAAACATGGCCACCACAGAACGCAATCAGTCTCATTACATGGATGGAGGTGATGGTGGGCGCAAAAAAATACAATCAGGAAGCCCGAACGCGCGTCGCACTAAGCGCTTTTAACGTGATTGGTGTTTCACAGGATATTGCTGAACGAAGCGTGAGTATCAGGCAGGAGCATGGGATGAAATTGCCGGATGCCATTATTTTAGCTACTGCGCAGATTCATCGTCTTACACTGGTTACGCGTAATACCAAAGATTTTGCAGACATATCCGGCGTAGTCACGCCGTATACGTTATAGTCCGGGCGACCAGCGTCGCCCGGCAGTGCTGGGGATTTACTCCCCTTCACCCGGGAATAAGAACGGGTTGATAGAGCTGCGGGCAAAGCCCTCTTGCTCCATATGGGCGTCCAGCATCAGTGAAGCGAGATCGTCGGCCACGGCTTCGACTTTCGGGTCTTTTTCCTGATAAAGAATCTTCAGGTAGGTTCCGCAGTCGCCGCAGCTTTCCGCTTTGATTGCCGCCTGTTCGTTATCCAGCGACCAGTAGTTCAAATCACGGCTCTGCTCGCAGTTGCTGCACTTCACGCGCACCACATGCCACTCGGTTTCGCACAGGTTGCAGTGCAAATAACGCAGCCCCTGCGTCGTGCCGATTTGCACTACGCTGGAGACCGGCATCGAACCGCATACCGGACAGAACTGACGCTGTTCGCCGTATTCCGCACGGGCTTTGCCGGGGATCAGGCTCGCCATCTGCGCCCAATAGAGCGACAGGGCAGCCCAAATAAACGGCGCTTTGTCGCTGCTGACGGAGGCAAAGTCAGAGGCAAACAGCGCACTCGCCATCAGCTCCAGCTCCTGCTCTGAGGCTTTTTCCAGATTCTCGATCACGGCCAGCGCAGGGCCGCTCATCTCCGGCTTCAGCTCGGCAATCAGCGATTGCAGCAGCTTTTGCCAGTGCTTGTCGCGTGGCAGGACGTGGATATCCAGCGGCGGCTTACCCTGATCGTTCGCTTCTTTGATGCGAGCGGTCAGATCCATCTGCAGCGGATGGTCATACAGCACCACTTCCTGCGCGTGGGCGATCAGCGCGGCAAAGCGCAGGTAATCACCCAGCGGGTTGTTCTCGGCCAGCTCGCGCAGACGTTCAGCACGGCGGTTATACAAATTTTTGAGTCTGGGGAACAATAACGGCGGAATCATATCCGCCGTGCGTTTCTCGCTCGAACCCAGCTCATCTTGTGGGATGATGCGAATACTCATTCAGTTTTCTTTTCCGTTGTCTTTCGGACTTCACGGTACCAGCGCGGGTGATGTTTCTTCGCCCATGAGCTGGTAACCCATCCTTCCACCATCGCGGTAATGGTGCCTTTCACCCAAAGGGCGGCGTAAATGTGCACCATGATAACCACAATTAACGCTACTGCGGCAAATGAATGCAGCATTAACGCGAATCGGATCACCGGGATTGAGAAAGCAGGCGCAAAATATGGACGCCAGATAATCACTCCGCTCACCAGCAACAGCACCAGGAAGATAATCGCCGCCCAGAATACGCATTTCTGGCCGAAGTTATAACGTCCCGTGTCACCTACTTCCTCGTTGACGACAATCTTACGAATATTCTTCGCCCAAAAGATATCATCCCGATTGATTAGATTATGGTGCCAGTAACGGAAAAACATAATGATAAACGAGGCAAACATGACAACGCCGACAAACGGGTGCACAATTCGCGCCAGTTGCGGAGTCCCCATGATGTGCATCAGCCAGTTAAAAGACGGGAAGAGAAAGCCCATCCCGCTCACCGCCGCCAGAATGAAGCAGAAGGCGGTTACCCAGTGGTTGATGCGTTCTGGCGCCGTGTAGCGCACGATGGTGTCACGTCGTTTCATTTGCGCACCTCGTCTTTCTCTTCATGCAGATTGTCCTCTTCCTCTTCCGCACGGTTTGGACCCACACCGACGTAGTGGAAGATACTGGCCGCAAACGTCGCTGCGAAGCCGACTGCTGCCAACGGTTTCCAGATGCCTTTCCAGAACTTCACGGTGGCGCTGATTTCCGGGTTCTCCGGCAGACCGTGGTACAAATTCGGCTTGTCGGCGTGGTGCAGCACGTACATCACGTGCGTACCGCCGACGCCTGCTGGATCGTACAGGCCCGCGTTTTCGTAGCCACGCGTTTTCAGTTCCGCCACGCGCTCACCGGCCAGCGTTTTCATCGACTCTTTGGTGCCGAAATGAATCGCGCCGGTTGGGCAGGTTTTCACGCAGGCCGGCTCTTGTCCAACCACCACACGGTCAACGCACAGCGTACATTTGTAGACGCGGTTGTCTTCCGGGTTGAGGCGCGGCACGTCGAACGGGCAGCCCGCGATGCAGTAACCGCAGCCGATGCACTGCTCGGACTGGAAATCGACGATGCCGTTGGCATACTGGATGATAGCGCCTTCAGCCGGACACGCCTTCAGGCAGCCCGGATCGGCACAGTGCATACAGCCATCCTTGCGGATGAGCCACTCGAGTTTGTCGTTCTGTTCCACTTCGGAGAAACGCATCACCGTCCAGGATTTGGCGGTCAAATCAGCCGGGTTATCGTACACCCCAACGTTGTTGCCCACTTCATCACGGATGTCGTTCCATTCAGAACACGCTACCTGACAGGCTTTACAGCCGATGCAGGTCGTGACGTCGATAAGTTTCGCCACCTCTTCCTGGTGATCCCGCGCCTGAGGCGCGGGGGTGAAACCGTTAGTGGCGGATCGACGAATGATGTCTTGCGATTGATAAGCCATAGGTCGTCTCCGTTACACCTTTTCCACGTTCACGAGGAAGGACTTAAATTCCGGCGTCTGCGTGTTCGCATCACCGACGAATGGCGTTAACGTGTTAGCGATAAAGCCTTTTTTCGCTACACCTTCATAGCCCCAGTGAATCGGAATACCGATGGTATCGATATCCTTACCGTTGGCCTGCAGCGTACGAATACGTTTGGTCACCACCGCTTTGGCCTTGATGTAGCCGCGGTTAGAGGAGACTTTAACGGTATCGCCATGGGAGATGCCGAGTTTATTCGCCAGCTTCTCGCCAATTTCCACAAACTGCTCCGGCTGTGCGATAGCGTTAAGCAGCGCATGCTTGGTCCAGTAGTGGAAGTGCTCGGTCAGACGATAGGTTGTACCGACATACGGGAACTTATCTGCTTTACCCAGTGCTTCCGCGTCACCTTTAAAGATACGCGCGGCAGGGTTAGAGATAACGTTCGGGTGCAGCGGGTTAGTGCCGAGCGGCGTTTCAAACGGCTCGTAGTGTTCCGGGAACGGACCTTCCGCCATCTTATCAATAGCAAACAGGCGTCCCATCCCTTCCGGCTGCATGATGAACGGCCCAACGTCACTGCCCGGTGCGGCGGCGCTGTAGTCCGGAATATCCATCCCGCTCCATTTCGCCCCGTCCCATTTCATGATCTGACGTTTTGGATCCCACGGATTCCCCTGTGGGTCAGCGGAGGCGCGGTTATACAGAATGCGTCGGTTGAGCGGCCACGCCCATGCCCAGCCCAGCGTATTGCCAAGGCCTGACGGATCGGCGTTATCGCGACGCGCCATCTGGTTGCCTTCCGGCGTCCAGCTACCGGTGAAAATCCAGCAGCCGCTGGAGGTGGTGCCGTCATCGCGCAGCTGGGCGAACGAGCTGAGCTGTTGGCCTTTCTTGACGATAACCGCGCCGGTGGCCGGGTCGGTAATGTCGGCCAGCGCCTTACCGTTGCTTTCCATCGCCACTTCTTCCGAAGCCGGTTCATGCGGCGTGGAGTAGTTCCAGGTCATGTTCAGCACCTGTTCCGGATTCGCGCCACCCTGTTCGGTATACATCTTGCGCAGGCGCAGGAAGATACCGGCGAGGATTTCGCCATCGGTAACGGCAATCCCCGGGGCGTCCGCGCCTTTCCAGTGCCACTGCAGCCAGCGACCAGAGTTGACGATCGAACCGTTCTCTTCGGCGAAGCAGGTGGACGGCAGACGGAAGACTTCGGTCTGGATTTTCGACGGATCAACATCGTTCGACTCACCGTGGTTCTGCCAGAAGGTGGAGGTCTCCGTGTTGAGCGGATCGATAGTGATCAGATACTTCAGTTTGGACAGTGAAGCCACGACCTTGTTTTTGTTCGGGAATGAGGCGACCGGGTTAAAGCCCTGGCAGATATAGCCATTCACTTTGCCCTGGTTCATCATCTCGAAGTACTGCAGGACGTCGTACCCTTTATCCCACTTCGGCAGCCAGTCGAAGCCCCAGCTGTTTTCCGCTGTCGCTTTATCGCCAAAGAAGGCTTTCATCATCGAAACGAAGAATTTCGGGTAGTTGCCCCAGTAGTTTACCTGGCCTTCCAGCAGCGGTTTTGGTGTGTTGGCGGCAAGGTAGGTTTGCAGGTCAGTTTGTTTCTCGCTGGGCAGCGTCATATAGCCCGGCAGGCTTTGCGACAGCAGCCCTAAGTCGGTCAGCCCCTGAATGTTGGAGTGACCGCGCAGGGCGTTAACGCCGCCGCCAGCCATCCCCATATTGCCCAGCAGCAACTGGATCATCGCCATGGTGCGGATGTTCTGCGCACCCACGGAGTGCTGCGTCCAGCCCAGCGCGTACAGGAACGATGCGGTTTTGTCTTTGGCGCTGGTTTCTGCGATGTATTCACAGACCTTCAGGAAATCGGCCTTCGGCGTACCGCAGATATTCTCTACGACGTCCGGCGTGTAGCGGGAGACGTGCTGTTTCAGCAGGTTCCAGACGCAGCGTGGATGTTGCAGAGTCACATCGCGTTTAGCGAAGCCGTTTTCATCCAGCTCATAGTTCCAGCTGGTCTTGTCATACTTGCGTTTGTCCGCGTCGTAGCCGGTAAACAGGCCATCTTCGAAGCCAAAATCCTCACGCACGATCAGGCTGGCGTTGGTATAGGCCTCGGTATATTCGCGGTTAAATTTTTCGTTATTCAGCAGGTATAGCATGACGCCTGACAGGAAGGCAATGTCAGTACCGGAACGAATTGGGGCATAGAAATCAGCCACCGCTGCGGTTCGCGTAAAGCGAGGATCGATGACAATCAGCTTCGCGCCGTTGTGAATTTTCGCTTCCATCGCCCAGCGGAACCCGACCGGGTGAGCTTCCGCGGCGTTACCACCCATCACCACAACGAGGTTGGCGTTTTTAATGTCGACCCAGTGGTTGGTCATCGCACCGCGACCAAATGTTGGAGCAAGACTTGCTACCGTTGGTCCGTGTCAGACGCGTGCCTGGTTGTCGACCGCGAGCATACCCAGCGCGCGGGAGAATTTTTGCGTTAAATAGCCGGTTTCGTTACTGGAAGCGGAAGCACACAGCATCCCGGTGGAAAGCCAGCGGTTAACGGTTACGCCTTCGGCGTTTTGCGCAACGTAGTTAGCGTCGCGGTCTTCTTTCATCAGCTTAGCGATGCGGTCAAATGCCTCATCCCAGCTAATTTGTTGCCACTTGTCCGAGCCAGGTGCGCGGTATTCCGGGAATTTCAAACGGCTTTCGGAGTGGATGAAGTCCACAAGACCAGCCCCTTTCGGGCATAGCGCGCCACGGTTCACTGGGTGATCCGGGTCCCCTTCGATATGGAAGATGGATGCTTTGGCGTTTTTTGCTCCGTCACCGAGGCTGTACATTAACAGCCCACAGCCAACGGAACAGTAGGTGCAGGTATTACGGGTTTCGCGGGTGCGCAGCAGTTTATATTGCCGTGTTTCCGCGAGCGCTACGCCGGGTGCAAAGCCCAGTGCCGCTGCCGTGGTGCCTGCCATACCGCCAGCGCAGATCTTAAAGAACTGCCTTCTGCTGACCTGCATGGTTTGCTCCTTGTTTCGACATTGTCACGTTCCCTTCGCATTTCTGCTATGCCAACGCGTGGGAAGTGGTTGTTATTTTTCTTTGCGGACGGGACCGCAAAGGTCCAGAATTGGGTGAATTTCCCTCCGTCCAGGAGGGATTTGTAAAGAATACCACAATGTTGGTATGCGTGTTCCAATATGGTTAAAAGAAAGTGAATAAGATTATTCGAGAAAACATCAGGAATGTGACATCTCCGACAGGATCGCGCCAATTGACTCTCTGGAAGCGCGAGGATTTACAACATCCTCAACCTGATGAAGTCGCTGAAGAGGTGCCTGTTGCGCTGGTCTATAACGGGATTTCGCACGTGGTGATGATGGCATCACCGAAAGATCTTGAGCATTTCGCGATGGGTTTTTCACTTTCTGAAGGCATTATTGCGTCCCCGCAGGATATCTACGGGATGGACGTGGTGCCTTCCTGCAACGGGTTAGAAGTTCAGGTTGAGCTGTCCAGCCGTCGTTTTATGGGGCTGAAGGAACGTCGTCGCGCGCTGGCCGGTCGCACCGGCTGCGGCGTGTGTGGCGTGGAGCAGCTCAATGACATCGGCAAGCCGGTCCAGCCTCTGGCATTTATCCAGACATTTGATCTGGCGAACCTCGATAACGCCTTAAGGCATCTCCATGATTACCAGCCCGTGGGGCAACTGACCGGCTGTACGCACGCGGCAGCCTGGGTGCAGCCTGCAGGTCATCTGGCGGGTGGACATGAAGATGTTGGGCGTCATGTTGCGCTGGATAAACTGCTGGGGCGTCGGGCGCTCGAAGGGGAAGCCTGGCAACAGGGCGCGGTATTAGTCTCCAGCCGCGCCAGCTATGAGATGGTGCAGAAGTCGGCAATGTGCGGCGTGGAGATCCTGTTTGCCGTTTCTGCGGCGACAACGCTGGCTGTGGAAGTTGCCGAACGCTGTAACCTGACGCTGGTGGGTTTTTGCAAACCAGGCAGGGCGACGATCTATACGCATCCGCAACGTCTGATCGCGCGGTGACGCCACCAGGCGGCCAGAATGCTGCCTGAAAATGCCAGTTCCATTATTACGGCAACGGGCGAGCCGACAATCACATTGTTCAGTAGCCAACACAGGCTGCCGCACAATGTGTAGCCGCGTAATTTCTCGCTGCGTTTTTGAAACGACGCAAAGGTCATCAGCAGGCTGCCCATCAGCGGCAAAATACTCAACAGGTTTTGCCAAAGATAAACGCTACACATCAGCGACCCCAGCATAAATCCCCACATAGCCCAGCGGTGAAACGTGACGATGGCAATCGCGTAGCGGCACGCGGCGATGATCATTAGCCCTGCGGCTGCGTCTTGATCCAAAAGAGAGAAATGGATAGCCAGCAGGGAAGTGGAGCTGGTGAGCAGAGATAAGGTGATGGCCCGGCGTTGAAAATGAAAAGCGGAAATATCCAGCAAGAAGCTGATACCAGCCAGAATCTGAGAGAGAAGAAATGCGTTCATAATGTGCGCCAACCGTTGCAGAGTGACGGGACAATAATCGACGCATCCACGTAAGGCGTTAACCTTTGTTCAGACGCTGGCGAATACGCGACAGGCTAACGGGGGTAATGCCGATGTAGTTGGCGAGATCGCGCTGAGTGAGCTGCGACTCCCAGTCCGGAAAGTGCGTTTGTACATACCGATAGCGCTGCTCTGGGGTATTGAGCAGCAGCATTTGTTCTTTTTTCTCTTTGTAGATCAATTGCTGGACCAGCAACTGGGTCTTCATCTCCTGATTTTCCGGCGCATCCAGCAGAGCCAAAGAAATTTCACTGGTTTCTCCTGCGGTAATCATTTGCAGACTGTAATCAGCAGGCGTTTTGGTCAGCCAGTTCAGATACAGAAAGCAGTACTCCCCGGCAAAGTAAAACTCTTTAACCCTTTCAACGCCGTTGTCTGTGTGGTACACCGCACGTGCAACGCCATGATGTAAAAGATGAATTTTACTTTGTGCCTCGCCCTGACGAAGCAACCAACTGCCAGCCGGTTGCGCTTTTCTTCTGCTACCTGCGAACCATTGTTGTGCCTGATTTAGCGCCATTTTATTTCTCAAATAATTTGAATAAGACTGGCAAATCCTTCCGCTTTTAGTTGTGAGTTGAGATGGCTATTATTTATCACATCAAGGCACGGTGCCTTACTCAAACAACTAATTTAAAGGGTTTATATCATGAAAAGCATCAAAATTTTTGTCGTAGTTATCGCTCTGGCTACTTCTTTCGGTTCTTTCGCTGCCCAGACAGTTACCGCAACCGGTTCTACGCTGGAAAGCGCCGAAGCGAAAATTGCCGCGCAGGCAGAACGCGCAGGCGCCAGCGATTATAAAATCACTCAGGCTTACAGCGGCAACCGCGTGCATATGACTGCTGAACTGCTGAAATAAGTTATCGCAGTACCGTAGAAAGAGCGCCCGAGGGCGCTTTTTTAGTTTATGCGATTAATATCTATATGATATTTCATTGAACTAGACTATGTATTTCAACTCTTATATTAATATATAACCGAATAATGTTTTAATAAGAATAAAGGTTGTGGAAGTTATGTGAAATCAAATAGTTCTTTCATGCTATCTGCTTCATTTTTTATTTTAATAACGGCGCATAGGTATAATTCGTTATGAAGTCGGATTACGTTTTCAACGAATTTATTCAAGACGTCATCAAGAATCCCCATGGATAAAATAAGGCGTAGTAGTGATGTTTTTACTTCATTTTTATGATTTGGATTTAGTTCTTCTGGTATTTTATTGTTTTTAAGGTGCGTGAAAATAAATTTAAATATAGAGTGATAAATATTATTGTATGATGTGTTGCAAAATATGGAAAGCCAGTTATTGAATTCGGTATGGGTATTAAATCCAATGTTGGTAACTTCATTATTATTATATACGATGACAATATCGGTATCGACAAAAAAATTACGCAAAAGTTCCTTATATTCAATTTGATCTAATGATGCCCATTTTGAAATTTCAAAATGCTCGCATAGCGGGATAATAAAATGTTTTGCACAGTCAATGTCATCAATTTCAGTTAAGAACGAGATAACGTTGGAAAAACGGAAATCATTGTTTTTAATATCTTCTGTGATTAATTTATAAAACTGATTTTTCTTATCTGATGAAACATGTTTTATAAACTCGGCTGCATGATATTCTTGAATGGATTTATGGATGAATATATATTTGTTATATCCCTCCTTCTGAATCAAGCATGTTACATTCATAAAATCTAATGCTAAGGATTCTGGTTTACATTCTTTCTCTTTGCCTTTTATACGCATTGATTTTTCAGTAAACTCATGTAAGGATAAATCGGTAAACTCATGATTATTCGCATATATAGAGTAAAAACATAAAGCACAAAAGCATTCGTATGCTTCATTGTGGCCTAGTGCTGATGATTTTTCACGGTCGAAATTTTTAATTTTGTCATGTCTTAGATAAAGAGTCACAAATAGATTTGAATAAAATTCAACTGTGTTGTTTGGAATTATATCCATATAAGGATAGCATACGTGGAATAATGTTACTAAAATTGGTGATGTCATCACTGAAACAAGGTTTCTATTATTTTTTATCGTTTCTTTTATTTTCTTTAGTTGTTCTTTTTCGATGTTTTTATTATGTGTGTTTAGTTTTTCAATGATAGCTAGAATATCATTTTCTTTTAGTTTTTCCACCTTGTAATTTACTATGGTGGGTTCATTACAGATCGTTGTTCCTGGTCTTGATGTGACTATTATTTGAACTTTATGTTTTATATTAAGTTGAAGCATTTCATTCAGTAGTCCTTCTGTTATATTTGAGTTTATTTCATCGTAGCCATCAAGCATCAGAACAATTCTTCCACATGATAATAATTCCTCAATTTCTATTGCTGCAGGTTTTAATCCTAGATTTGAGAGAATTGACTCTAAGGTTTTATAAATTCCATTGACTCCTATTTTCCTCAGTTCTATAAAAAATGGAATTTTATCACCATGAGTAACCTGTTCAATGAATACTTTTCTTAGAATGGTGCTTTTTCCCTGCCCTGCTATTCCAATAATGTTAGTAATATTGGAATTTTCAAAAACAAAACCATCTTCAATTAATCTAGGTATCGAATTAGGTATTAATGAAGTGATGCGTAGTGGATGGTAAATATCATTAAGGAGTACATCATAATCAGCGCTGTGGATGGTTCTCAATCGTACTACTCTCGATACATGCTTGTCGAGATAGTTCATATAAGCTTCTGTATTGGTTAGTTCTCTAACCAATTTTCTGGCATTGAGATTACTGTTATCCCATTTGGCAACAACTCTTGAGAATAGTTCTTTGACGGCCAAACTTATCCCAGCTTTTGACAGCTCTTGAAAGATGAAATCCACGACAATGTCCCTATAAAAAATGGAAGGAATTTCCAGAAATTATCATATTTCTCATTAAAGTACATAAAATTATCCTGCAATCTGATTTTATCACGTGTTCGACTTCACTACACAAACCTCTGCATCAAAAGATAATGGGGAAATACTAATATTTTATATGTTTTACGTTGTGTGAGAACTTGTTGGCTTTGCATGAAATGTGATTAAAACCTTTATACTTCCACTTTTGGCTATTGATGTTATAAACGATGTATGCATGGTGCATTTTGCCTATATCTGGTGTTCCTTAAAGCATTTTTTCGGTCGCATAGTTCACTTATACGGCTGGTTGTAGATTTTCAAGCAGGAGTTTTTTATTGATACCTTGTTTAGTTTCAACTGTGAGACATGAGGCATAAACTTGCTACGGAAAGCAGGTAAAAGAACGTTTTTGAAGTGTTGAATCAAGCTACTCCTGAGTGCGTAGTAACTTAAACTGGGGCATTTGGGTTAAGAATAACCTCCGGGATAGGTAGAGCTTTCTGTACGTGCAGAGCCCATATGGCTGGTGCTGGATTTTACAGTAGGTTAACAATAATATACTAATATTCCAGCGTTGAGTATATGGTTCAACATCTAGGAAAGTGTAGCTTCGGTAAGAAGCGTTAGCGCCGCCAGCCGGTGTTGTCGTAAATGGTGCTACGCTAATTTTTATTACGACATCCCCGTCATCCTCAGCAGCGCCGTCACCACGGCCGCAGCAATAATCACCACTATCAGCGGCATCTTGCGCCAGGCGAGGAATACCGCGAAAGCTACGCCGAGCACGCGTGCCATTCCGGCAAAATGCTCGCCTTCGTAAAAGGTGGTCGCCAGCGCAACGGAGAACAGTAATACCGTTGCGGCGTCGGAAAGCAGCGCCTGCGAGCGTTCTGAAAACGCTAAACGGCTCCCAAGCTTCGCTCCCCCTAAACGCATTAAATAGGTTCCCAGAGATAACATGGCGATACCGACGATAAACAGCGTCATGTTGCCCATTATTTTTTCCTCGTCAGTAAGCCAAACAGTGAGAGCAGTACCGGCAGGCCCACCGGCGCAAAAGGTATGGAAGCGAGCGACAGCGCAGCGCCGCTACAGGCGCGGATTAGCGTGGTCCGATTTTTAAAGGCCGGAACCACTAAGGCCAGCAAAATGGCCGGGAAAACGGCATCCAGACCGATGGTTTCTGGGGCCGGGAGCAGTTTGCCGACGCCCGCGCCAATCAGCGTGCCAATCGGCCAGAAAATGGCGACCCCCAGGCCGCACAGCCAGTAGGCGGCTTTACGCTGTTCAGGTGTTTTTTGCGACAGGCCAAAGACCACGCTTTCGTCGTTCATGATATGGCAGCCGAGGAAGCTGGCGGCCCGGCTGCCTACGAGATCGCGCACCGTGACGCCAAACGGCACGTGCCGGGCGTTGACCAGTAAACCGGCAGCCGCAGCCGCCAGTGGGTTCCCACCGCTGGCGACGATGCCGATAAACATAAACTCGGACGCGCCCGCCAGCACCGTTATAGAGAGCACAAACGGTACCCACAGCGGGAAGCCATACGCCATCGCCAGCGAGCCGTAGGACATGCCCACTACGCCGACGGCCAGACAGACTAAAAAAATTGCTTTCAGCGTGTCGCCTTTGAGACTGGAAAAATAATGTTTCATACCATTTTAGCCATATCGAACGAATTTCCATTATAATGAACGCAACCATTTGGCTTTACAAGTCGAACGATTCGTTCGATATAAAAAACATGGAGTTATGAATGACCCAGCCCATCAGTATGATCGCGAAAAGCCTGGTGCGTGAACGTCAGCGCACCGGTTTGTCGCTGGCTGAGATTGCGCGTCGCGCGGGGATTGCAAAATCGACACTCTCGCAACTGGAAGCGGGTAATGGAAATCCTAGCCTGGAAACGCTCTGGTCGCTGTGCGTGGCGCTGGATATCCCCTTTGCCCGGTTGCTGGAACCGCAGGAGCAAAAAACGCAGGTGATTCGCCGCGGTGAAGGGACAAAAGTGGTGGCGGAACAGGCCCACTATCAGGCGATTTTACTCGCCGCCTGCCCGCCGGGCGCGCGACGAGATATCTATCTGTTACTGACGCAGCCGGGCGCGGATCGTATTTCGCACCCGCATCCACCGGGATCGGTTGAACACATTATCGTGACGCAGGGAAAGGCGATGGTGGGGTTGACGGAAGCGCCGGAGGAGTTAGGCGAGGGCGACTATATTTGTTACCCCGCCGATCGGGCGCATATCTTTAAAGCGCTGGAGCCGGATACTCAGGCGATTCTGGTTTCTGAGCAGAACTAACTGTTCTGTTGCGTTGTGCCGGATGCGGCGCGTTAGCGCCTTATCCGGCCTACAAGACTATTGCAGATAAAACACTTCTTTTAGCTCTGTGCTAACCGGGCTGTTGTCCGGGTTGGCTGGCATTACGTCACGCATATGCTTCCACCAACGCTGGCAAACCTCGGTGCTGGCAACGGCATTCCAGCGCGCTTCAGACTCAATCTCGACGGTGGCAAACAGCAAATTGCGTACCTCATCGAGATAAATTGCGTAATGATGCGCGCCGTGCTCTTTCAGCACAGATTCCAGTTCTGGCCAGATGGGATTGTGCCGACGCTGGTACTCAACGTGCGCGTCGGCATTCACCTGCATCACAAACGCTTTGCGGATCATAACGCCTCCAGATACAGCTCGCGGACTTCGTCGCGGCTGGCGGTGCGCGGGTTACACGGCGCGCATGGATCGGCCAACGCTTTATCCAGCCAGCCTTCAATATCTTCTTTGGTCACGCCAAGCTGGCTGAAACCGGCGGGAATACCGACCCGCTTGCTCAGGGCGCGAATGGCGTTGATGGCCTCCATGCTTGCTGCTTCATCGCTCATGCCGCGGGTATCGACCCCCATTGCCTGCGCCACGCGGGCAAACCGCGCCACGGCGTTCGGGCGGTTAAAGTTTTCGATTATCGGCAGCAGGATAGCGTTGCAAACGCCGTGCGGCAGGTTGTGGGTTGCGCCCGGCTGGTGCGCCAGCGCATGCACCAGCCCAAGACCGGCGCTGTTAAACGCCATACCTGCCAGATACTGACCAAACGCCATTTGCTCACGGGCTTCGAGGTTGTGACCATCATCGACCGCTTTCGGTAGCCACAGGTTGATCAGGCGAATGGCTTCCAGCGCGTTGGCGTCAGTCAGCGGATGTGCGCCGACGGATACATAGGCTTCCACCGCGTGGGTCAGGGCATCCATGCCGGTTGCAGCGGTAACGGAAGCCGGGATTTCCAGCATCACGCTGGCATCATCTACGGCGATATCCGGGATGATGTTCGGGTCGATAATCACCTCTTTAACCTTGCGCCCGGAGTCGATAATTACCGCATTGCTGGTCATTTCCGCCGCGGTACCGGCGGTGGTATTGATAGCGACCAGCGGTACACCCGCATTTTTCACCTTGCCCACGCCGGAATAAGCGGTAGAAGGCGCAGGGTTGGCGGTCAGGATTTTCACTGCTTTAGCGGTATCGATCGGGCTGCCGCCGCCGAAAGCGATAATGTAGTCACATTCTGCACCCTGATAGGCCGCAAACCCTTTTTGTACCAGCTCTTCCGTTGGATTCGGGAAAACCTCATCAAACAGGTGGTAAGACATTTGCTGTTCATCCAGCGCGGCAAACAGGCTATCCAGCAGGCCCAGCTTCACCAGTTGACCATCGGTTACGATCAACGCTTTGCCCCATTGCTTATTCGCCACGAGGTTTACCATATCGCGGATTGCCCCTGCGCCATGCAGGCTAATTTTTGGCAGTGCCAACATAAAGCTCATGAATATTCTCCTGAATAATTGTTCCCTGTTGCCCGATGGCGCTGTGCTTATCGGGCCTACGGTAAAATGCGTACCGTCATGTAGACCGGATAAGGCAAAGCCGCATCCGGCGTTGAATTGGGCGGTATCAGTACAGCTCTACAGCGCTTGCCAGCGGCGTCACGCCAAAACGTTTGCCAAGTGCGATCAGCTCTTCGCGTGTGATGGTCTGCTTCATACCGCCCATCGAATAGATTTTGACTAATACTTCCGCTGATTTTTCGGCGGTGTCGATCAAACCGAATGCTTCATCGAGGGAGGGGCCGCTGCCGAACACGCCGTGGAACGGCCACAGCACCAGCGAATGTTTCTGCATTTCCTGCGCGGTCGCCTGGCCGATTTCATCCGTACCCGGCACCATCCACGGCAAAATGCCGACGCCATCCGGGAATACCACCAGGCACTCGGTGCTGCCTTCCCACAGTTTGCGGGTGATCAGCGCGGTGTTGTTTTCCAGCACATAGGTCAGGGCGATCAGGTTGGTGGCGTGGCAGTGCATGATCACGCGGTCTTTGCCATTCGTCGCTTTAATACGTTCGCAGTGGGAGAGGAAGTGCGCGGGCAACTCGGAGGTCGGTACCGCTTCGTGGGTCAGGCCCCACAGGATGTGGTAGCCCGCGCCGTCGCTGTCCACTTTCACTACGCCTAAATTGGCTGCCGGATCGAGCTGGACGTTACGGAAAAACTTACCCGAGCCGGTGACGATAAACGGCGTGTTCGCCAGCAGCGGCATCGGTTGGCTTAGCGCGATATAACGCGGTTTTTCGTGGAAATCGGCGCTAAATGGCGCAATGTCTTCCTCATCCAGGCGCAGCGTCAGGTTACCACCGTTACGCTCGTCCCAGCCTTTCAGCCACGCATCGGAAGTGGCTTTGATCATCCCCTGGATAAACCAGGAAGTTGTAATGTTTTGCATGTTCGGTGTTCCTGTTTATTGCCCGAACGTTATCGGGTCTTACGTAGGCCGGATAAGCGCAGCGCCATCCGGCAATCGTGGTTCATTCATTGCCGGATGGCGACGCAGGGCGTCTTATCCGGCCTACAGGCCTGGCGTCGTGGTTAACGGCGTTGGCTCAGAATCTCTTTTTCATAGGCGCGCACGCTGTCCAGCCACTGGCTGCCCACAGGCGTGTCGTGGCGCTGGCAATACATTTCCCAGACGGCCTGCCACGGCAGCGATTTTTGTTCTTCCAGCAGGGCCAGACGTGCGGTGTAGTCGCCGCTGGCTTCGAGCTGACGCAGTTGCTCGGTCGGTTCCAGCAGCGCGCGCAGCAGGGCTTTTTTCATATTGCGGGTGCCAATAACCCAGGCCGCGATGCGGTTGATAGAGGCGTCGAAGAAGTCGAGGCCGATGTGTACGCGGTCAAACAGGTTGTGGCGGACGATCTCGCTGGCGATCGCCTGCGTTTCATCATCCAGCAGCACCACGTGATCGCTGTCCCAGCGTACCGGACGGCTGACGTGCAGCAGCAGGCGCGGTACATACAGCATGGCGGCGGAGATTTTGTCGGAAATCACTTCAGTCGGATGGAAGTGACCCGCATCCAGGCATAGCGCGGTCTGGCGGCTGGTGGCGTAGCCCATATAGAACTCGTTGGAGCCGACGGTGTAGCTCTCTGCGCCGATGCCAAACAGTTTGCTCTCAACGGCGTCGATGTGGTGCGCAGGGTCGAGTTTCTCGCTGATAACTTCGTCCAGCGCTTCCAGCAGGCGCTGGCGCGGCGCTAAACGGTCAACGGTGATATCTTTCATACCGTCCGGGATCCAGATATTCATCACCGATGGCGTACCCAACTGTTCGCCAAAATACGCCGAAACGCGACGGCTGGCTTTGCAGTGGTCAATCCAGAACTGGCGAATCGTGTCATCGGCGTGGGCCAGCGTGAAGCCGTCGGCGCTCAGCGGGTGAGAGAAGCAGGACGGGTTGAAATCCAGCCCCAACTGGTTCGCTTTCGCCCATTCAACCCAGTTTTTAAAGTGTTCCGGTTTGATTTGGTCACGGGCAACCGGCGTATCGGATTCCAGATAGATGGCGTGTAGATTCAGGCGTTTTGGACCCGGGATCAGGCTCATCGCCTGCTCCAGATCGGCCCGTAGTTCGCTGGCGTTGCGCGCTTTGCCGGGATAGTTGCCGGTAGCCTGAATACCGCCGGTAAGCGAGCCTTCCGGGTTTTCGAAACCGGCGACATCATCGCCCTGCCAGCAGTGCATGGAGACCGGCAGACGATCGAGCTGGCGTAAGGCCGCTTCGACATCAATACCTACCGCGGCGAAACGCAGTTTTGCCAGTTCCCAGGCTTGTTCAAGTTGAGTGGTCATGCGCAAAGCTCCTTTGTCTGTCGTAGTGATTGAAACTGCGCCTGGTAGCGGGCAATTTCACTTTCAGGATTGGGAATGAAGGTGGTCAGGTCATAGTTGGCGCGCACCACCTGACGGAAATCATCGACGTTGTTAAGCTCGTCCAGCGTCATCAACTGGACGCCAATGTTGCCGAGCGTGGAGGCCTCAATCGGCCCGGACATAACGCGAATACCGCAGGCATCCGCGCACAGCTGGTTCAGTAACGCGTTCTGGCAACCGCCGCCAACGATGTGCAACTGGCTAAACGCGGCGTCACGCAGGTCTGCCAGCTCCTGCAGAATGTCGGCGTACAGCAGTGCCAGGCTGTCGAAGATACAGCGCGCCAGTTCGGCGTTTTGCCGGGGAACGGGCTGCCCTGACTCACGACAGGCGGCCTGAATTTCCGCACTCATATCGTCGGGGTTGATAAAGCGATCGTCGTTCGGGTTTATCAGGAACTGGCAGGCCGGTTGCGCTTGCGTTTGGGCGATAAGCGTTGGCAGGTCGGTAATCTGGCGCTCTTTTAATACGCGCTGGAGCAGCCACAACCCCATGATATTTTTCAGAACGCGGTAGCGCCCTTCTGCGCCGCCCTCGTTGGTGATATTCGCCGCCAGCGCCGCGTCGTTGGTATACGGCGTTCTGCTCTCAAACCCCATCAGCGACCAGGTACCAGAAGAGAGATACGCGCTGTTTTTATCGGCGAGCGGTGAAGCGATGACCGCGCTGGCCGTGTCGTGACTGGCGACGGCCACGACCGGAATGTGATTTTTCTGCGGGCAGATCCAGTGGCCAATGACGTTCCCCGGATGCGTGGGGCGACCAAACCAGGATTTGTTTGCCCCGGTCCAGGCCAGCAGGGTGTCATCCCAGTCGTCGGTATTGATATTGACTAACTGCGTGGTGGTGGCGTTGGTGTATTCCCAGTTCATTTCACCGGTCAGGCGAAAGCTGAAATAGTCGGGGATCAGCAGGGCATGCGCCACCTGCGGGAGCAGTTCCGGCTGCTGTTCAACCAGCGCGCGCAGCTGATACAACGTGTTAAAGGGGAGAAACTGAATGCCGCTGCGGCGGTAAATTTCACTTTTACCCGGCTGCGCCATCGCCTGCGACATAATGCCTGTCGTACGGCTGTCGCGGTAAGAGACCGGCAGACCAACGCGCTGACCGGCGTTGTCGACCAGCACGTAATCCACGCCCCAGGTATCAATGCCGATGCTGTCTATCCGAATGCCTTCATCGCAGACTTTCTTCAGGCCCAGACGAATGTCGTTTTCCAGGCTGTCGATGTCCCAGGTGTCAAAACCGTCCGTTTTTTGCAAACAGTTCACGAAGCGGTGGATTTCACGCAGCGTCAGGGTGCGGTGTTCACTGTCGTAACGCGCCAGCATTACGCGCCCGCTGGATGCGCCGAGATCGACAGCGACACAATGGCGAAAAGTCATAGCGAGGTCCTTCTGAGTTTTATTGCACTCAGTCTAAGAATCCCGAATAAGGCCTACCTTCTTGACAGTGACAACCCCAATTAGCGGCTGGCAACATGGCAAAGGTGAACGTGATGTTGTTCACAGTTTCCACTAATAGCGCGAATTTGGGCGGATGTGACGCCTTCCGCATTTCCCGATCTTTCCCGCCATTTCTTGAAGAATTAACCGTGTTTACGCACTTTGGCGTCAAAAATTTAAGGTGAGGGTAGTAACCCTTAATTACTATTCAGCCATATTCGTTAATCAGGGGGAGCCGTCATGACCGTACTGCATTGCGTGGATTTCTTTCCGACAGGTAAAGCGCCAGTGGCTATTGAACCGCGGCTTCCTCAGCCCGCGTTTCCTGAGCATCATCATGATTTTCATGAAATTGTGGTGGTCGAGCATGGCACGGGGATCCATGTGTTCAACGGACAGCCTTACACCATCAGCGGCGGTACGGTGTGTTTCGTCCGCGACCATGACAGGCATTTATATGAACATACTGACAATCTGTGTCTGACCAATGTCTTATACCGTTCTCCAGATGCGTTTCAATTTCTGGCCGGGCTGAATCAGCTTTTGCCCCAGGAACAAAATGGGCAGTATCCCTCCCACTGGCGGGTCAACCAGGGCGTACTGCAGCAGGTTCGTCATCTGCTGGGGCAGATGGAAGCGCTCGGGGAGGGGATGGATACGCCGACGGCGGCAAATCGCGAGATCCTGTTTATGCAGTTGCTGGTATTGCTGCGTAAAAGCAGCCTGATGGAAGCGGCCACTGATAACGATGCGCGGCTTAACCTTCTGATGGCATGGTTGGAAGATAACTTTGCCGACGAGGTGTGTTGGGAGGCGCTGGCCGAGAAGTTTTCGCTCTCTTTACGCACTCTGCACCGCCAGCTTAAACAGCAAACCGGATTGACGCCGCAGCGCTACCTTAACCGTCTGCGGCTTATTAAAGCCCGGCATCTGCTGCGCCACAGTGATGACAGCGTGACGGACATCGCGTATCTCTGCGGTTTCGGCGACAGTAACCACTTTTCGACGCTTTTTCGCCGTGAGTTTAAGTGGTCGCCACGCGATATCCGTCAGGGGCGCGATCTTATCGCGGGAAGCAGCCTGCAGTAACGCGAAAGCTATCAACGTTTTTTACCGCTCGTTTGCTGATAATCATACCCTTTTAGGCCGGATGCCCTGTAGGCCGGATAAGCGCAGCGCATCCGGTAAGCGTTCAGATTGAGGTGATGTGATGGCGAACCATCTGGTCCTTCTGAAATCAGACTTTTTTGCGCATGAGCAGCAGGCCGTCGCCGTGGCCGATCGTTATCCGCAGGATGTCTTTGCGGAGCATACCCATGAGTTTTGCGAGCTGGTACTGGTCTGGCGCGGCAATGGTCTGCATGTTCTTAACGATCGTCCGTACCGGATAACCCGGGGCGATCTGTTTTATATTCGCGCTGAAGACAAACACTCCTACACTTCCGTAAACGACCTCGTTTTGCAAAATATCATCTATTGTCCGGAGCGATTGACGCTGAATGTAGACTGGGAAGGAGCGATCCCCGGATTTAACGGTACGCCGAGGCAGCCGCACTGGCGACTCGGCAGCCTCGGTATGACCCAGGCCCGGCAGCTGATAAGCCAGCTTGAGCATGAGAGTAATCAGCGTGATGCGCAGGCCTGTACCATGGCTGAACTGCTGTTCGGGCAACTGGTAACCCACCTGAAACGCCATCGTTATGCCACGGACACGCTCCCGGCGACCTCAAGTGAAACGCTGTTGGATAAACTGATCACCGCGTTAGCCGGTAGCCACGAGCATGCGTTTGAACTGGATAAATTTTGCCAGCGCGAACAGTGCAGCGAACGCGTTTTGCGCCAGCAGTTTCGCAGCCAGACCGGAATGACCATCAACCAGTATCTCCGCCAGGTGCGGGTCTGTCATGCTCAGTATCTGCTCAAGCATAGTCGGTTGATGATTAGCGAGATTTCCATGCGCTGCGGTTTTGAGGACAGTAACTACTTTTCGGTAGTGTTTACGCGAGAAACCGGGATGACGCCAAGCCAGTGGCGCCATCTCAGCACCCAACATGATTAGCTGGCCATTCCCAGGCCAACAATGTTTGCCGCGACAATGATCACCACGCAGCCGAGGCTCAATACGCTGACCGGACGGCGACCCGCGTTTTTCCACTCTTTCAATACCAGTCCGACAATTCCGCCGCACAGGACATAGAAGCTCATGTGCAGCATCCAGCTTACATAGTCATACTGTGCCGGAATACGCGCATGGCCCCAGGCGTAGAAGAAGAATTGCAGATACCACATCAGGCCACCAAGCGCGGAGAGCAGCACGTTGGTGACGATTAGCGGTTTGGCTAATGAGAAGTCGGCTTTTAGCGACAAATCTTTCACTTTTGCCAGACGAATGAAGCAGAAACCCAGGTTGACTAACGCACCGCCGCCCATGATAACCACATAGCTGGGCAGGGCGACATACAGCGGATCGACGCCCAACGCGGCGGCGGCATCGTGCATCGGTTTAGCGGCGTTCATCGCAAATGACATCCCGGCGGAGAAAATGCCGCACATGACCGCCAGAACCAGCCCTTTTTTCAGATTAAACTCTTCCGCTTTGATACCCATTTTGCGTTCTTTTAACTGACCCGCACGGGTAACAATGCCCACGCCAATCAGCGCGACCAGCACGCCAAGCAGCGTCATGCGTCCGCCGGTGGTGCTGATCAGCACATCAAAGTTGCCGTTGATAATCGGGGTCATCAGCGTGCCGACAATCAGCGTAATGCCTATCGCAATGCCGATACCCATCGACATACCGAGATAGCGCATGGTCAGGCCATAGTTAATGTTGCCAATCCCCCACATCGCGCCGAACAAAAATACCGGCGCCAGGGTGGAGAAGCTAAAGGAGCTGAAGTAGGCCCAGAAATTGGGAAGTAACATCGCGCTGATGGTCCACGGCAGGATAAGCCAGGAGACGATCCCGCCCACCGACCACATCGTTTCCCATGACCAATGTTTGACTTGCTTGAACGGGGCATAGAAACAGGCGGCACTGGCTGCGCCTATCAAATGCCAAAAGATACCCATCGTAATCGCGTTACTCATGACTTAATCCTCGTTATTTTTTATCGTCGGTAATGACCCCTCCGACCAAACGAGTTTAAAAATTACGCAGGCAGTTAACCTTTTAACGATTGCCGCCATTTGGCGCATGTTGGCAATCATCACGTTAAGTGGGTGATTCGGCTCACATCTTTGGCAATGGACCTGAGCCATTAAAACCTTGTAAAAAGTACGGCATTGATAATCATTTTCAATATCATTTAATTAACTATAATGACCCAACTGCTTACGCGGCGTTAACACTGGCCGCCCGACAATACTGGAGATGATTATGAGTTATACACTGCCATCCCTGCCGTACGCTTATGATGCCCTTGAACCGCACTTCGATAAGCAGACGATGGAAATCCACCATACCAAACACCACCAGACTTACGTAAACAACGCAAACGCTGCGCTGGAAAGTCTGCCTGAATTCGCCAGCCTGTCTGCTGAAGAGCTGATCGCTAAACTGGATCAACTGCCAGCGGACAAGAAAACCGTACTGCGCAACAACGCGGGCGGCCACGCTAACCACAGCCTGTTCTGGAAAGGCCTGAAAACCGGTACTACGCTGCAGGGCGACCTGAAAGCGGCAATTGAACGTGACTTCGGCTCCGTGGACAACTTCAAAGCTGAATTTGAAAAAGCAGCGGCAACCCGCTTCGGCTCCGGCTGGGCGTGGCTGGTTCTGCAAGGCGACAAACTGGCTGTCGTTTCCACCGCTAACCAGGATTCCCCGCTGATGGGTGAAGCAATCTCTGGCGCTTCCGGCTTCCCGATCGTCGGCCTGGACGTATGGGAACACGCTTACTACCTGAAATTCCAGAACCGCCGTCCGGACTACATCAAAGAGTTCTGGAACGTGGTGAACTGGGACGAAGCTGCAGCGCGTTTCGCCGCTAAAAAATAAGTCCTGCGTTGAAATGACGCCCCTGCGAGCGCTGCTTGTGGGGGCTTTTTTGTGATCAAAGTCAACATAGGAACGTCGATCCATTTAAATTGAAACAAGGTTTTATTATGCGGGCGCGATCACTTTTATAATTCCTCTGAATGTCTATCTTCTGTTCATCAAGACGGGCGCATCTCAAAAGCAAGATGCATTCGCCCATAAAAATTGCCCCATTTTTATGTCTACAGGTGATGGAAATGCAGATCAAACGAACGATAGAGAGAATCCCTGGCGGGATGATGCTGGTGCCGCTTTTCCTCGGCGCGCTATGCCATACCTTTTCACCCGGCGCCGGAAAATACTTCGGCTCATTTACCAACGGTATGATCACCGGTACGGTGCCTATTCTGGCGGTCTGGTTCTTTTGCATGGGGGCATCGATTAAGCTGAGCGCCACCGGCACCGTGCTGCGTAAATCCGGCACGCTGGTCATCACCAAGATTCTGGTGGCCTGGGTGGTCGCGGCGATTGCCTCACGCATTCTGCCGGAACACGGCGTGGAAGTCGGGTTCTTCGCTGGGTTGTCCACGCTGGCGCTGGTGGCCGCGATGGATATGACCAACGGTGGGTTGTACGCCTCGATTATGCAGCAGTACGGCACCAAAGAAGAGGCAGGGGCGTTTGTGCTGATGTCGCTGGAGTCTGGCCCGCTGATGACCATGGTGATTCTGGGAACCGCGGGTATCGCTTCGTTTGAGCCGCACGTGTTTGTGGGGGCCGTATTACCGTTCCTGATTGGCTTTGCGCTGGGGAATCTTGACCCTGAACTGCGGGAGTTCTTCAGCAAAGCGGTACAGACGCTGATCCCGTTCTTCGCCTTCGCGCTGGGTAACACCATTGATTTGAGCGTGATTGCGCAGACCGGCGTACTGGGGATTCTGCTGGGCGTGGCGGTGATTATCATCACCGGTATTCCATTGATTATCGCCGATAAACTGATTGGCGGCGGCGATGGTACGGCGGGGATTGCGGCCTCCAGTTCAGCGGGTGCGGCGGTTGCCACGCCGGTACTGATTGCTGAAATGGTTCCGGCATTTAAACCGATGGCGCCAGCGGCAACTTCTCTGGTGGCGACTTCGGTGATTGTGACCTCCATTCTGGTGCCGATTATCACCTCCATCTGGTCGAAAAAGGTCAAAGCCAGGGCGGCGGAAATTGATATTCGTGGTACCGTGAAATAAGCCTCTTTTGCCGGATGGTCTGCGCCATCCGGCCTGGCAAGTTAACCTTCTACGACGAACACCTCATCGATAGTCCGACGCTCACTCTCGTTCAACTCTCCGCCAGCATTGCGTGACACGCCGGTGCAATAGCCAAACTTACGCGATACCACCGTTTTGATAGTGGTGACGAAATCTTCGCCGATGGCGTAGATGGACATGTAGGTGCCAATCTGGTCCTGAATATCGCGAAGCGCCGCCAGATCACCCTGCTTAAACGCTTCCCGCGCGCTGACAAACAGTTCCGGCATCACGTTGTTCAACCCTGAAATAATCCCCGCGCCGCCTGCCAGCAGATTAGGAATGTAGTATTCGTCATAACCGGACAGTACGGCAAAATCTTCCCGCACGGCACGGGTTGTCTGAATCATACTGCGGGTATGTGACTGACAGTCGACGGTATCTTTGATGCCTGCGAAATTTGGGAACTCTGCGGCGAGGGTGGCAACCAGCTCCGGCGTTAAATCACAGCCGGTACGTGCGGGGAAGTTATAGGCAAACCATTTACCGCTAAGCTTTTGTCCCAATTGACGGAAGTAGCTCAGCAGCTGTTTCGCCGTTTGCCCGTAATAGTAGGGCGGCAGGATCATGACGGCATCATAACCGGCGCGATACGCTTCCTGCGCCATCAACAGAACATCATTCTGGCAGGTGGATGAGACGTTGGCGACCATCTTCAGCGAGCTCATAGCGCGGGCCTCGCGGATCAGCAACAGCCTTTCGTCAAGCGTAAAGGAGGCAAATTCCCCGATGCTGCCCATCAGCAAAATCACGTCGATTTTGGCCGCGGTTAAACGTTTGAGATGCTGGCTCAGACCGTTGAGATCGATCTTGCCGTCATTATCCATTGGCGTAATGGAAGGACACCAAACGCCAGCAAATTGCGATTGACCAGTCACGTTGTCGACTCCTTAATTGAAATGACGTTTCAAAACCAGCTTACATTGATAGCATGTGTCCCTAAACTTCGTGTGAACCGTGCTCTCATTTTGAGCGACCGGGATAAAATAAATATGGTGTAATAGGGGAAATTTATCGGGAGAGGGAACAGATGCGATATCCGGTCGATGTTTTTACAGGCAAGGTTCGGGACTATACGGGAAGTCGTCCCAGCGCGATTGCTAAAGTTCAGGTTGATGGTGAGCTGATGCTGACCGAGCTGGGCCTGACGGGCGATGAACAGGCGGAAACGAAAATTCATGGCGGGCCGGATCGCGCGCTGTGCCACTATCCGCGTGAACACTATCAGCACTGGAGACAAGCGTTTCCGGAGCAAGCGGCGTTATTTGTCGCGCCCGCTTTTGGCGAGAACCTCTCCACTGAAGGGCTAACGGAAGAGAATGTTTATATTGGTGATATTTTCCAATGGGGAGAGGCGTTGATTCAGGTCACGCAGCCGCGTTCGCCGTGCTTTAAGCTGAATTTCCATTTTGGTATTAGCGATATGGCAAGCCAGATGCAGAATGCGGGCAAGACGGGCTGGTTGTACAGCGTCATCGCCGCAGGCCAGGTCTCGGCGGATGCGCCGTTGATCCTGGCGTCACGCGTGAGCGACGTCAGCGTGCGGGAGGCGATTGCCATTGCCTGGCATATGCCGTTTGATGACTCGCAGTATCACCGTTTACTGTCGGCTGCCGGGTTATCGAAAAGCTGGACCAGAACAATGCAGAAACGTCGCCTGAGTGGCAGGATTGAAGATAATGCCAGACGACTATGGGGCGGCAATCCCCCTCAGGAAAGAAAGGAAGTGTAATGACTGAATCTGAAAATGCAGTGGCTATCGTTAAAGCGTTTCTGGTTGCTTCTATGATCCCAGACGCGGAACGCGCTGCGACGTTTATGCACCCGGAGGTGAAGATTACCTTTACCGGGCGGCGTGAGATGGTGGGCGCTGCGGATATTGCTCGCTTTAACGGTGAACGCTATAAGTGGGTAAAAAAGTCGCTGGGCGAGTTTGATGCGGTAGCGCACGCAGACTGTGTGGTCGTTTATTCTAACGGCACGCTGTATGGCGAGTGGCCGGACGGACGCGCGTTTGCGGGCAATCGTTATATCGATCGTTTTGAAGTGCGTGACGGAAAAATTACCCATATGGATGTGTGGAACGACAGCGCTGAATGGCTCCTCGCCCCGGAAATTTCCCGCCAGGCGTAAGGCCAGCAGTTCACTTATGTAAGATAGTAAAAGATCGCCTGCTCAGAAGATGGCTTTTGAGAATGCTTCCGTAAGGATAACACCGTTCACTTAAGATGCTTTGAGTGAACGGAATAATGGTTTTTTGAGATTCGAAAACTTCTCTTTTTGGGCCGTTTTCTCTTTTCTGGCAGGATAAATTGTCTCACATTCTCCCGCATTTTCTTCAGCTTCGTTGGGATCGTCCCTGGTTTGCCCAGCGAATATACCCCATTCGTCATACTCGGCTCGACAAGCGGGTCGAGTTTTTCCGGCGTCAGGCCACATTGCCTCAGCCACTGATGACTCGCGTCACTGACTGCGTTCTGTTGTAACTCCCTCTCCAGCAGGGCGACCAGTATTTTATCCAAAATAACGGCAAATTACATTATAAATGGAGTATATCCCATTAGCTAAAAATAAGAATGAAATATAACGTGACCATCCTCCGCCAGAATAAAAAAATAAACATGTTGATATCGATATCATACTACATACTATTGCGACAATGAATAGTTTGTAATATTCAGTCTCATTTATGGCTGTCACACTAATTGCCGTTAATGCAATGATTGAAGCGATAAGCCCAACGATGAAAATTAAATTTTTCATTTGGACGTTCCACTATTTGTTGTAGTGCTGCTTCCCCTTGACGATGAGGCACCGAATCCCATTGTAGTAACTGCACCATCTCTTTTCGGGGCAGTGGTTGACTGGCCGGGAGCTTCTTTAAATTGACGTTGGCTCCAGCTTCGACAAATATCATCATAACCATAGTAACTACTATCACCAATTTTTCCATCCATCAAATTTTTAAAGGCTTTATCTTGTTCGGATGTTGTTGTTTTATAGGCATCAATCACGCCTCCGTGATTTACATCATTATAGACTTCACCTGTAATGATGCCACTCAACCCATAACTGTATGAATAATAATCCCCATTAGGATCACCGACATTTACGCTTTGATGAAGATCCGGTTCACTTGATGCTGCACCCTCCAGCCCAATTGGGTCCTGGGTGATATACCGGCCCAGTCCCGGACTGTAGTACCGGTGGCGGTTGTAGTGCAGTCCGGATTCGTCGTCATACTGCTGTCCCGGCAGGCGGATTCGTTTTTTTATCCTCTTTGGAACAAAAAATCTATTATATTAAGACAAAAACAATCAAGCATACATTCTTTCAACTATATTTGGTCGGAAATATACATCCGTGCCCCTCAGCCCATAGTGAAATTCCTGCAGTAAAAAAAAACAATAATGCCCCTCCATAAATACACACCAATATAGTAATGGAAAAAATCTTATCCTTAAAGCTAAAAACATGTCGATACATTTCAAAAATACCAGAAAACGTGTTCATATCAATTTTTTTCCTCCTGCAAAAAATAAAACCATAACTTATTGATGTTATGAGCATAATGAATATCAAGGTAAATAAAATAAATCTTATATATGTTATTTTTTCGCACATAGAGACTCACTAGTAAACAGGGATAGATACACTTGATGTATATGGGGCTTTTAACTCAGGGCCTATGCCAGTACCACTTCCAATATAAACCTCTGGCCATTTTGTGGTTTGTGTAACCTCAATGGATACAAAACCTAACCCAATGGCAAAACCTGCATTGGTTTTTAAATCCTTAGCATCCGAACTTCTAAATTTAAGCCCACATGTTAGGGAGCCTCGTAAACCAATTGCAGCTAAAGGGGCACCAATTAATACATTCCCACCATTTTTTTCATTGTACGAGTAACTTCCAGAAAGACCGCTACCCAATGCGGCTATCCCTGAGACTCGGCACTCTCTCGATATAGATGATGGTGGTGGTAATGGTGCCAGAGCTTTAACCATTTGATCTGTAGACGCTCCATTTTGAGCCATCCATAAACCAAGAGATGCGCGTTCGGTAGTTGCGCTCCCCATATTAATACTATTCCATGGTTGTAATCCTAAGGGATCTATCTTCCTAATAGGATTTCGTGGGTATGTATACGGGTTTAAACCGCCTTCCAGCCCTATAGGATCCAGGGTGAGATACCGATCCTGCCCCGGGCTGTCGTACCGGTGGCGGTTGTAATACAACCCCGACTCCTCATCACACTGCTGTCCCGGCAGCCGTATCAGCCGTTGCAGATTGTGCGGATTATCTTCCCGCAGCACGTTACCCCATTCGTCATATTCCGCGCGCCAGCTGATGGCGCCGTCCTGGTTTATCAGCGCCAGCGGCAGGCCCCGGTGGTCGCAGTGGTACAGGTGGAATTTACGCCGCGGCGTGTACACCGGTGCCAGCTGGTTCAGCATTCATTCCTGTATCAGGCCACACTAAAGTTCTTCACTTCACCCGGGCATATTTACAATTATATGAAAAGGTCTTTGGTGATTTCATCGAAAATTTACCTTTTATTTATTGGAAACATCAATATATTTACCTTATGTAAGCATCATTCATACACAACCTTTATATTTTTAAATGTTAGATTCAGATATCCATCGGTAAAATAAAGAAAGAATTTATATTTTGATTTGTTGCTGACTTTTTTTACATAACCATTGCTAATATTTCCTGCGTTACGGTTATCATTAATTTCTGTTACATCCATAGTCATGGTTAAATTTTCAACACTTATAAACTCCACATTTAATTCATTACGTTTATTATCATTGTAAACACTGACGGATATCATCAGATTGATGCTTCCATCTTTACAACTCAGTCGTGAGTCTAAAAACACCCCATCATGCCACTCAATCTCATTAAGAATATTATATTCATTCATTGCATAATACCTTTTTATTACGGAGTTACCGCATTAACGGGAATTGTTGGCCAAAGAGGCGGGGCAAGCGAAGGTATCATTCGAATCACTCGATATATAATATACCCCATACCAATAGTAGCTCCAGTTGCAACAACCACCTGTGCAGTGGATGTCTCTGAGTCTTTACATGCTAGTTTACTTTGTTCTGGCTCGAAACCATACCTTCTTGCACATTTTTTAATAGAATTTGGTGCGGATGAGTAATCATCTCCGTGAGATTGACCACCAAATTCACCCATTACTCCGCTTCCATTTTTGCATTCCCAGTGCAAATGTCTCCCATCGCCAACCGCATCTCCATCAATACGAATGCGACAACCTTTGCCACAGTCTTTCCATTTTCCAGATATATGAGCTAAGCCTAGCGGATCAATCCAATTAACTGGATTATTTTTAACATAGCTGTATGAGTTCAACCCGCCTTTCAGCCCAATCGGGTCCTAGGTGATATACCTTCCCGTCCCCGGATTGTAGTACCGGTGGCGGTTGTAGTGCAGCCCCGACTCCTCATCATACTGCTGGCCAGGCAGGCGTATCAGCTGCTGCAGATTATGTGGATTATCTTCCCGCAGCACGTTGCCCCATTCATCATGCTCCGCGTGCCGTAGCTCCTTTTCCAGCCCACACAGCAATACCATCAGCTTCGGCACATTTCGACTTTGACCGGCTGTGTGAAGACGATTGTTATCTTTCATGCCGTAGTAAAAACTGACGATTGACAGTTCGTTGACTTCCTGTAATTTCTAAAGAAAAGGATGATGCGCCAAAATTAATACAACTATCATGACTATTTGTATAAATACCCCACAAAAAATAATTATCTGCAATAGGGGAGTGTATTTTGGTTTTCGTTATATCGGTAATATAAAGTCCTGAAGCATGTCCAGAGAAAAAACTATTATTTGTCTCCCCCCAATCAATAGATATCTTTAAGTCGGTTACTTCATGGAATTTCAATAACGCGCTGGAAATAACAAAATTTATTTCATTGCTATCTGTTTTGATTCATTCATATATATAGTCAATATCCAATGCTATGTCTGAAGAAAACTCTCCAGGTTCAGAATAAAAAACAATGCCATGAATTAAGCTGTCATGAAAATCATCTTCGTTTAAATTATGTTTCATAAGTATCCCAGTGATTTTTATTAAGGTAAACCACAGCCACCAAAAACGTGTGTCTGAGGGTGGCACTTATATGTTTTGGGGTTCTGATTATTAATATCATAATGCCAGTGCACAGGACTGCTAGTTAAAACCATGCAACCATGGGCTCCATCGGCTAAACCTCTACCTTCGTGTTTTTCAGTATGTATTTCTATATTATATTTTTCTCCTGCAGGAGGAGCATATGGTGGACACTCATCTTCCTCACTATTACTAAAAGTTTTATTTAACCATTTTCGGCTTTTGCCAGTTCCGTCATCTCCGTTTCGATTCTGACAAACGGCGTGAAGCTGCCCGGTGTGTAAATCGTCTACGTGGTCGTCAGCTTGTCGCCGTCCCATACCACCTCCGGCACGGGGTTAAGCCAGATCCTAGTGAGGCTTTCCCGTTCAGTCTTGCTTTTTCATATCCGTTTACCGACGCGGCGGTCCTGCGGGTCATACAAATAACGGCTTTCCGTCAGCGACTACCTCTGCTGCGCACGGACGTAATGCGCCAGCCTGTGCCGGTTATCATAATGGTGGCGCCGTCACGGATGCGCCGTTCGTCTTTTTCTGTCAGCCTGCCGCGCTCATTGTACTGCCAGCACTCAGCAGCTTCACTGTTCACCATGCACGGTTTTTATTAGAAAGATGATTCCAGACCACAATCATAATTTTTTGCCTGCCGTATGTAATTTCGAACATCATTCGCCATGAGTTGGTCTGGGTCTAAATATGTTAATTTAATCAATAGTGCTAACTCGTTTCTATCTGGAACGCGTTTTAACCACCAATGAAAAGCGCCATTGCGATCGTGTTCTGAGCCTTGTTCATCCCCATCTTGATAGTTTTTTACTTGGATGAAATAAAGTTCATCAGGGTACATGTTGTAGATTTTCCACTCAATTGGGAAATTCATTTTTTTTAGAAACTCATCTTTATTCATTTCTTACTCCTTATATAGCTGGCGGGGTCAAATCTCCCCCCCATGTCTTCATAATTTTGACATGATACTAATTCTCCACGTTGACACATTTCACCTGCTACGTCTCGGACCGACATATAATCACCAAGCACTCCCAGTAATTTACCATATTTAAATATATGCTTTTGTCTCTCAGATAATATTTTTTAGCTTCATCGGTTAGTTTCTTACAAAAAGATTTCTGTTCTGCTGAGCACCTACTTTTACGAACTCTTGATATGCGAAACCATTCACCCTTTACAGGATCGATGCCATGTAACTCAACAGTTAATTTCATAAATTATTTCCAATTATATTCTGTAGTGGGTGAAATATTTTCTTTACAACCTCGACAATTAACTGATTATTTTTAACATAACTGTATGAGTTCAACCCACCTTCCAACCCTATCGGATCCTGGGTGAGATACCGACCCTGCCCCGGGCTGTAGTACCGGTGCCGGTTATAATACAGCCCCGTTTCTTCATCATACTACTGTCCCGGCACTCTGATTAACCTAGGTTGTGTAAGTTTGTTTCACTGACCATTTTATTTACTCACCAAGAACTCCTTTGCGTTGCACTGAGAATATGTATACCTCTTCGGTATATAATTTATTGTTATTTTTCATTGTTCTCACTTCATTCAGTGTCACCATCATTTTTCACCAATAAATATATCAATTCACATAAAGCAGGGTCATTTTTCGATAATTGTACTGAGCTTGTATTTTCTTTTAATTGATTAATTGTTATAATGCCAGAATCATTACAAACAATAGATCCAGATATTGATGTTAATTTTAGTTTTGGGGCATAGCTTTTCATGTCATAAGACCACCCAGATAAATTTTCTTTTTCCAAAAATAGTTCCTTCACCCTATTGCCTAAAATATTTCCTTGTTTAATCTCTTTTCCAGAATCATATAAATAATAATGATATGAATTAGATAGGAAATCTATCGGCACACTAGTTTTATACCAAGGTATGAAACTTAAAATAAGGAATGCAAATTTATTCATTTAAAGAATCCTTTTACTGTGTCTATTATGTCATTTATTTTATCTTTCACTCTCTTTTTCATAATCATGCGAACCATTTCATTATATTCTCCATTAGAATAGGTTCTACAGCTATTAAAAAGAACATTGTATGAACCTGTCTTACCTACCTGCTGTTCCAAATGTTTTTTTATCAAAGCATCTTCTTCTGGTGTGGTTTTAAATGACTCAGCTACTTTTATAGCACTATCATTGTCTACATATACCATCCCATCTCCAGCTTTTCCTACATCAGGGGTTCCAGACACATTTCCCCATATATCAGGATCAGCAGTGTAGACCCCGAAGCTTATACCATAAGTTCCTGTGCCCTCATCTACTTCAACTTTTCTATGCCAACCACCTACAGCATCGGTATTTACCAACCTTACATCAAGTCCTGACGGATCAATATATTCAACTGGGTTTAGGGGATATTTATAAAGGTTCCATCCCCCTTTCAGCCCTATCGGATCCTGGGTGATATACCGGCCCAGTCCCGGATTGTAGTACCGGTGGCGGTTGTAGTGCAGTCCGGATTCGTCGTCATACTGTTGGCCCGGCAGGCGTATCAGCTGTTGCAGATTGTGCGGATTATCTTCCCGCAGTACGTTACCCCATTCGTCATACTCCGCGCGCCAGCTGATGGCGCCGTCCTGGCTTATCAGCGCCAGCGGCAGGCCCCGGTGGTCGCAGTGGTACAGATGCAGCGTCCTCTCCGGGACCGGCAACGGCTCCATCTGCGCCGCCATCTGTTCCGGCGTCAGGCCGCACCCGGCCAGCCACTGGCGGTTTGCATCGCTGATAACCCCGGCGCGCAGCTCACCTTCCAGGCGGTCAAGCATGTTCACCAGCGCCGGCGGGAACACCACGCCAGCGCCATCCCCGCTGCCTTCCTGCCGGAGTTTCTCCGCCAGCGTCCGGTGACGGCGCAGGGCGTCCAGCGCCTCTGTGGCGGTCTCCACCCGGATGAGCGGCGTGAAACTGCCGGGTTCATAAATTGTCTGGACGCGGGTCTGCGCCGTCTGCGTGGTGGTCAGCCGGTCGCCGTCCCAGCCGTACCAGGTGGTGTACGGCCTGTGCGACAGTGCCGTCCGCGTGTCGCTCCAGTGCACGGGTTCGCGTTTCCATACCCGCTTACCGACGCGGCGGCCCTGCGGGTCGTAAATATACCGCCCCTCCGCCTGCGTCTCACCGTGCTGCGTGCGTACACAGTGCACCAGCCGGTGCTGGTTATCGTAGCTGTAGCGGTGCGTGCGTTCATCGTACATGCGGATGGCCCCGTCGGGGATACGGTCCGTCTTCTCCGTCAGCCTGCCGTAACGGTCATAGCGGTACAGGTACTGTGCATCCTCCGTGATGCGGTTATCCGCCCATATCTTTCTGCTGCTGTCCGGATAAAATTCCGGGTCCGGCAGACGGTTGCCCGCCGGGTCGGTGGCGTAAGGGAGGCGGATATCCAGACCGTCCGCAATCATGCGCACGCCGGTGAGCCTGCCGGTCTGGCTGTAGCCGTATTCCCGGGTCTGGTGCGGGGTGCTGATGCGGGTCAGATGCCCGGCCCCGTCATACCCGTAGTCGCGGTTCAGAAGCGGACTGTTCAGGTGCCGGCTCAGCAGCTGTCCGGCCGCGCTGTAGCCGGTGGCGAGCGTATATTCGCCGAAACAGCGTTGTGTCTCCCGGTGCAGGCGGTCGCGGGTGAAGTCGATGAGTGGGGTGTCACCGAGCTTCACCCCGGCCAGCCAGCCGCTGCCGTACGTCAGCCAGGCCACCGGGGGAAGGTGGTCGTGCGTGGTTTTATTCGCCAGTCCGTTCTGATAATCGTGCTGCGTGAGGTGCTCCCACAGCAGGGTTTGCGTCTGCGGGGCATGGACGGTCTGTTTCTCGCTGAGCAGCCGGCCTTTCTCATCATAGCCGTAGTGCACCGCCACCCGGTGCCCTTCGCTGAGGTGGCTGATGCCCGTCAGCCAGCCGTGGTCGTTGTACTGCCACTGCTCCGCCGGTTCGCCGTTCACCGTGCGGTGTGTCAGGCGGTCAGCGTCATCGTAATGCCACAGCGTGACGAGGTCTTCGTCCTCACTGCGGACAAGCTGTCCACCGGTGTTGTAGCCATAGCGCTGCGTGCGGCCGTCAAAGCCGGTCTGCTGCGTCAGCCTGTCCAGTGCATCGTAAGTGAATTCAGTATGGCTGCCGTTCTCATTGGTCAGCTGTGTTACGCGTCCGGCGGCATCGTATGTTATCTGCCGGGTCAGGCCGCCTGCGGTGATACTGACCGGTCTGCCGCCCGCATCGTGCTGCGTTTCCGTGCGGCTGCCGTCCGGGGCAATCACTGCCGTCAGGTCGCCGGCCTCACTGTATTCATAGTACGTCTCGCGGCCTGCCGCGTCGTGCTGGCTGACAGGCCGGCCCCGGGTATCGTAAGCGCGATACCGGCTGAGACCTTCCTCCTGATGCATGGCCGTGAGCTGCCCGAAGCGGTCATACTCATAGCGGGTTTCATACCCGGAGCAGTCGGAGACGCTCAGCAGCTGACCGTAATGGCTCCATGTCATCTGCTTTTTGCTGCCGGTGGCATCCTCCCTGGCGCAGGGATATTCACTGTGCGGGTCAGCATACACATAGCGGGTGGTGCTTCCCTGACGGGAAGTCTGTGCCGTCAGGCGGCCCTGTTCATCGTATGCCAGCTTCTCCCGTAAACCGTCCGGGTGGGTGACACTGGTCAGCTGGCGCCCGCCATTGTAATAAAACGCCGTTTTCCTGCCGTCGGGGGAGATAATTTCTGTGACGTTACCGGACGCAATACTGTACCGGTATTCGGTTTTCCGGCCCGCCGCATCGGTCCGGGCGGTGAGCCAGCCCGCGGGGTTGTATTCACTGCAGGTCACGCTGCCGTCGGCGTATTCCTTTTTCACCACCCGTTTCAGGCCGCCTTCACCGGCCGTGTGCAGCACTTCCCGGCGGTGCAGGCTGTCGGTGATGGCAACATGGTCCCGCTGGTACTCATAGCGGTAACTCAGTCCTGCCGGGTTTAGCTGCTCCACCACGCGCCCGGCCGCATCATAGCGGTAGCTGGTCTGCGGGCGTCCGGCGTACTGGTGGGCCACCATCCTGCCCGGGGTCTCCGCGTCATAGTCAAAACGGCGCACCTGCACCCCGCCCCGGTCATACACCGCGGCCAGCTCGCCGCGCGGGGAATAGGCATAGCGCGCCAGCGGGGACGCCGGCAGGTTGTCCGGGTACAGCGGGTCGTGCACCAGCCAGACGGCGCCGAGACGGATCCCGTCATCCCGGCCGTAGCGGGTGACCGGCAGCACATCCGTCTGCTTCAGCACCAGCCGGAAGCGGCGGCCAGCGCCGTCCGTCACGCCGGTGATATGGCCGCTGAACGGCCCGGCGGCCTCGCGGTGATATGAGAGCCTGCGCCCGAAACTGTCCACCAGCCCGGTCAGCACCCGGTACGGCGGCAGCGGGGCGGGGAGTGCCTCATCCACGTCCGGCACCCGTTCAGACCACCCCAGTAACCACCACGGCCCCTGCGGACTGTTTGCCGCCAGGTACTGATGCGGGCTCAGGCGGATGTCTTCCGGCAGCGCCTGCCAGAGCCGGTGCAGGGGATGGCTCTCGTGCAGCTTCGCCACGCCGCCACGGGCGAGCCAGAAGCGTTCGCTGCGGCTGAAGGCCACTTCTCCGGGGAGCAGGTGCTCAAAGTGGATGCTGCGCCCGCCGTTGTCGTTGAGGATAAGTTCCTCATCCTGAACCTGCAGATAAATATCGCAAGGCGCTTTCCAGCCGGGGCCGAAGATACCGACCGGAGCCGGGGTGCGGGTCCGGTAACTGCTGTAGGCGCGGGTGAGGACAAAGGGCAGCGGGCCGGGCAGGGAAAAATCGGTCTCACCGGGCAGGACTTTGGCGCCGAGGAGCGGGTTGACCGGAGGGCCGTAGATGACGTCGCCGGGGCAGACGGAGCAGGCGACGCCGGTGGGGGCGCCAATCATCACGCCCATGGAACCCTGCACAATCGGGCCGCCGAATTTCGTCATGTCGCCCATGCGGGCAGCCGGTTTTCCACCGCTCATCGCCAAATCCTTTTGTAAAACATCAGGATTTGCAGATTACGCCTGCTTCAGATGAGGGGATTGTGAGATAAGTGCAACAGAGAGAAGATTCGGAAATAATTTAGATTGAGCACATGAAAAATTGCCACTATTTCCATTAGCGAAGGGAATATCAAAGCCTTAACAGCTATCGGCCTACGTGAGGTAGGCCGACATTGATTAGGTACGTTTGTACAACGGGAGCCAAAGCACCAGCCGCAAGCCACCCAGCGGGCTGTCTTCGGCCTTCACCCAGCCACGATGTTGCTGAATAGCCGTTTCAACAATCGCCAGACCCAGACCCGTTCCGCCTGACTCGCGATCGCGCGCCTCATCGGTACGATAGAATGGACGGAAAATCTGTTCCCGATCCTCAGGGCTGACGCCCGGACCATCGTCGTCCACGGTGATGGTGATCCCGTCTTTATCCACCGCGAAGCCCACTTCAATCTGGGTGTGTGAATAGCGCAGGGCGTTGCGCACAATGTTTTCCAGCGCGCTTTCCAGCGCATTTGGGTTGCCGTACAGCGGCCACGGACCCGGCGGGAAATTCACCGTGAGCGATTTACCCATCTGCTCGGCTTCAAAGGCGGCGTTATCCAGTACTTCGCCCCATAGCTGATTGGCTTTCACCGTTTCGCTGACCAGCGCGTTTTTCTGCTGATTACGGGACATCACCAGCAGGTCGTTGATCATGCTGTCCAGCCGATGCGCTTCTGTTTCAATACGTTCCAGCTCTTTACTCTCACCGCTGCGCCGACGCAGCAGGGCGGTACCCAGCTGCAGACGCGTCAGCGGCGTTCTCAACTCATGCGAGATGTCCGACAGCAGGCGCTGCTGCGTGGTCATCATCCGCTCCAGCGCCGTTACCATCTGGTTAAAGCTGGCGCCAGCCGCCAGAAACTCCTGCGGACCGGCTTCCAGCTCCGGATGCTGACGCAGGTTGCCCTGGGCCACTTCATCCGCTGCATTTTTCAGCTTACGCGCCGGTTTCGCCAGGCTCCAGGCAAGCCAGAGCAATAGCGGAGAACTGACCAACATGGTGACGATCAGCAACAACAGCGGTCGGTCGAACAGCAGGTTGATAAAGTCAGATTGTGAGCTGCTGGCAGGTCGAATGAGATACAACTGGTAGTTATCTTCACCGTCTCTGACGGAGAAAGGCCCGACCATCTCAACGCGACCGTATTTTTTCTTTTGCGGATGGTCGGCGTTATCGGCCTGACCAATAAAGTTACGAATGATCTGCATTTCGTTGCGTTCTGCGCCGATCACGCGTCCTTCCGTCGTAACAAGTAATAACCGCTGTCCTGGCGGCGCCCACTTGTCTATCGCCCGAAACAAGCGACGCCACCACATCAAATCGTTGGGTGGATCGTTCGCCAGTTCAGCTTCAACGTGCTGCTCAATCATCAACCCCTGGCGCTGCTCGCTGTCCAGTAGCTCGGTCATCTGGCGTGAGTCGAGCTTGGGTAACATCAGTACCAACATCAACACCAGTGCCAGCGTCAACCAGAAGATGGCAAAGATGCGTGCGGTTAAGCTCCCTATCATGAAGCGGAGACCATCAGGTAGCCGCGACCACGCAGGGTTTTAAACCACGGGTGTCCGTCTTTACGCTCTGGCAGCTTACGACGCAGGTTCGAGATATGCATGTCGATCGCGCGATCGAAAGGCGTCAGGCGCTTGCCCAGCACTTCCTGGCTCAGATGTTCACGCGACACCACCTGACCGAGATGCTGTGCCAGCAAATAGAGCAGGGTGAATTCGGTGCCGGTTAACTCCAGGGTTTGCCCGTCAAAGCTGGCTTCCTGGCGACCCGGGTTAAGGCTTAATGCGTCCACTTCCAGGGTCGGCGAGCCGTTGTCGCTGTTCTGCTGCTGTTCGCTCCAGTGCGAACGACGCAGAATAGCGCGGATGCGCGCGACCAGTTCACGGTCGTTAAATGGTTTAGGTAAATAGTCGTCCGCGCCCAGCTCAAGGCCGAGTACGCGATCCAATTCGCTGCCGCGAGCGGTCAGCATGATTACGGGTGTCTGGTGTGTCTGGCGAAGCGCTTTCAGTGTATCGATACCGTTTTTCTTCGGCATCATGACGTCGAGCAAAAGTAAATCGATGCTGTCATCCAGAAGCTCAAGCGCTTGTTCCCCATCATAGGCAACCAGCACATCGAAACCTTCCATTTCGAGCAATTCCTTCAACAGGGAAGTCAGCTCTCGGTCATCATCAACTAACAGGATTTTATTCATTGTTTACGTACCTCCGAGGCAGAAATTACGTCATCAGGCGTCGCTAATCTATGACTTTACGTTGTTTTACACCCCCTGACGCATGTTTGCAGCCCGAATCGTAAACTGTCTCTCGTTGAATCGCGACAGAAAAGATTTTGGGAGCAAGTGATGGGCAAAGTTACCGCTGCCGTCATGGCCTCAACGCTGGCATTTAGTTCTTTAAGCCATGCAGCTGAAGTCGTCACAGGCGATCACTGGCACCTGGGTGAAGGCTCCTCGCAACGCAGCGTACAGAGCCACATGTTTGACGGTATCAGTTTAACCGAACATCAACGTCAACAGATGCGAGATTTAATGCAGCAGGCAAGACACGAACAGCCTCCTGTTAATGTTAGCGAAATGGAGACAATGCATCGCCTTGTCACCGCAGAGAAATTTGATGAAAGCGCTGTGCGCGCTCAGGCAGAAAGAATGGCGCAAGAACAGGTTGCCCGCCAGGTTGAAATAGCCCGGATTCGCAATCAGATGTATCGCCTGTTAACGCCCGAGCAGCAAGCGGTTTTAAACGAGAAACATGAGCAACGAATGGAGCAACTGCGCGACGTAGCGCAATGGAAAAAAAGCTCATCGTTGAATTTATTGAGTAGTAGCAACTCACGTTCCCAGTAGTACCCCTGTTTTCCTTGCCATAGACACCATCCCTGTCTTCCCCCACATGATGTGGGGGTTTTTTTTGCCCAAAATTTGTCACTCGGTAATTGCCTGACTGTTTTACTTCATCCGTTATACTAGCGGCATATCCTGGCAGGAGTGTTTATGAATCAAACCTATGGGCGGCTGGTTAGCCGGGCGGCAATCGCGGCGACCGTGATGGCATCGCTGTTACTTTTGATCAAAATTTTTGCGTGGTGGTACACCGGATCCGTCAGTATTCTGGCGGCGCTGGTGGATTCTCTGGTCGACATTGCGGCGTCGCTCACCAACCTGTTGGTGGTGCGCTATTCATTGCAACCCGCCGATGATGAACACACGTTCGGACACGGAAAAGCGGAATCGCTGGCGGCGTTGGCGCAAAGCATGTTTATTTCCGGCTCAGCGCTGTTTTTATTCCTGACCGGGATTCAGCATCTCATCCAACCCACGCCGATGAAAGATCCCGGTGTCGGGGTGGGCGTCACCATCATTGCGTTAGTTTGTACAATCATACTGGTTTCGTTTCAGCGCTGGGTGGTGAAGCGTACGCAAAGCCAGGCCGTTCGGGCGGATATGCTTCATTATCAGTCTGATGTTATGATGAACGGAGCGATTCTCATTGCGCTTGGCCTGTCATGGTACGGCTGGCATCGCGCAGATGCCTTGTTTGCGCTCGGAATTGGCATCTATATTTTATATAGCGCATTACGCATGGGGTATGAGGCGGTACAGTCATTGCTGGATCGCGCTTTACCTGATGAAGAACGTCAGGAAATTATTGATATAGTGACGTCATGGCCGGGGGTCAGCGGCGCTCACGATCTTCGCACGCGGCAGTCAGGGCCGACCCGCTTTATTCAGATTCATTTGGAAATGGAAGATAATCTGCCGCTCGTTCAGGCGCATGTCGTGGCTGAGCAGGTAGAGCAGGCGATTTTGCGACGTTTCCCGGGATCGGATGTCATCATTCATCAGGATCCCTGTTCTGTCGTACCCAAGGAAGGCAAGATGTTTGAGCTTTCATAATTCGTTGTAAAAAAAGTGAACCAGGCCAGCATTTTGTGTATAAATTACCACCATTTGGCCTGACCTGAATCAATTCAGCAGGAAGTGATTGTTATACTATCTGCATATTCGTTGGATCGTTTCGATATGCGGAATCGACTTCCGGCAGCAGATTTCATTTTGCATTCCAAAGTTCAGAGGTAGTCATGATTAAGAAAATCGGTGTGTTGACAAGCGGCGGTGATGCGCCGGGCATGAACGCAGCAATCCGTGGTGTTGTACGTGCAGCGTTGACGGAAGGGCTGGAAGTCATGGGGATCCATGATGGCTACCTGGGTTTGTATGAAGACCGTATGGTTCAGCTCGACCGCTATAGCGTGTCCGACATGATCAACCGTGGCGGTACCTTCCTTGGTTCAGCTCGCTTCCCGGAATTCCGCGACGAAAACGTGCGTGCGGTGGCTATCGAAAACCTGAAAAAGCGTGGCATCGACGCGCTGGTTGTTATCGGCGGCGACGGTTCTTACATGGGTGCGAAACGCCTGACTGAAATGGGCTTCCCGTGCATTGGTCTGCCGGGCACTATCGACAACGATATCAAGGGCACCGACTACACCATCGGCTACTTCACCGCTCTGGGTACTGTAGTAGAAGCGATTGACCGTCTGCGTGATACCTCTTCTTCTCACCAGCGTATTTCCATCGTTGAAGTGATGGGCCGCTACTGTGGCGACCTGACCCTGGCAGCAGCGATTGCTGGCGGCTGTGAGTTCGTGGTGGTTCCGGAAGTCGAATTCAGCCGTGACGATCTGGTTGCTGAAATCAAAGCCGGTATCGCGAAAGGTAAAAAACACGCGATTGTGGCGATCACTGAACACATGTGTGACGTTGACGAACTGGCGCATTACATTGAGAAAGAAACGGGCCGTGAAACGCGTTCAACCGTACTGGGTCACATCCAGCGTGGTGGTTCTCCGGTTCCTTATGACCGCATTCTGGCGTCCCGCATGGGTGCGTATGCCATCGAACTGCTGCTGGAAGGCCACGGCGGTCGTTGCGTAGGTATTCAGAACGAGAAGCTGGTTCACCATGACATCATCGACGCTATCGAAAACATGAAGCGTCCGTTCAAAGGTGACTGGCTGGACTGCGCGAAAAAACTGTACTAATTGCAATTGCCGGATGGCTGCTTGCGCCTTATCCGGCCTACATGATGCAAATCGTAGGCCTGATAAGCGTAGCGCCATCAGGCAAAAACTCGACTCCATATATTCCCCCAAGTTATAGCAAATCTTTTTTTATTCTTTAATGTTCGGGTGTCTTTCTGGCACGCTTTGTTCATCACAACACCACATAAGAGAGCTGGGCGATGAACAAATGGGGCGTAGGGTTAACATTATTGCTGGCATCGACCAGCGTTCTGGCAAAGGATATTCAGTTACTTAACGTATCGTACGATCCAACGCGTGAGCTGTACGAGCGGTACAACAAAGCTTTTAGCGCGCACTGGAAGCAGGAAACCGGCGACAACGTCGTGATCCGCCAATCGCACGGCGGTTCGGGTAAACAGGCGACTTCCGTCATTAACGGCATTGAGGCCGATGTTGTGACGCTGGCGCTGGCTTACGACGTGGACGCCATTGCTGAACGTGGCCGTATCGATAAAAACTGGCTTAAGCGCCTGCCGGATAACTCTGCGCCGTACACCTCCACCATCGTTTTCCTGGTGCGCAAAGGCAACCCAAAACAAATTCATGACTGGAACGATCTGATAAAACCGGGCGTGTCGGTCATTACGCCAAACCCGAAAAGCTCAGGCGGCGCACGCTGGAACTATCTGGCGGCATGGGGCTACGCCCTGCATCACAACAATAACGATCAGGCTAAAGCGCAAGACTTCGTGAAGGCCCTGTTTAAAAACGTTGAAGTGCTGGACTCCGGCGCGCGTGGCTCAACCAATACCTTCGTTGAACGCGGTATCGGTGATGTGCTGATCGCCTGGGAAAACGAGGCGCTGCTGGCGGCGAACGAGCTGGGTAAAGATAAATTCGAGATAGTGACGCCGAGTGAATCTATTCTCGCGGAGCCGACCGTTTCCGTGGTCGACAAAGTGGTGGAAAAGAAAGACACCAAGACGGTAGCGGAAGCTTACCTGAAATATCTCTACTCGCCGGAAGGTCAGGAGATAGCCGCGAAAAACTTCTATCGTCCGCGTGATGCTGAAGTGGCGAAGAAATACGAAAATGCATTTCCGAAGCTGAAGCTGTTCACCATCGACGAAGAGTTTGGCGGCTGGACGAAAGCGCAGAAAGAGCACTTCTCTAACGGCGGTACCTTCGACCAGATCAGCAAGCGCTAAATAAGTCTGTGATTGACCGACCCGGTGGCATAACGCGACCGGGTTTTTTATTTGTCATGGTTTTGCGTTACTCTTGCCCTTCAATAGGATACAGGGAACGCGTAATGAAAAAAGCAGGCTATCTTTTACTGGCGGTGATGGCGATCGCCGCTGCCGCAGGCATCGGGTACTGGAAATTCACCGGCAACCCGGACGCATTACGCCAGATTGTTCTTCAGCAATGCCTGCCTCACCAGTTGCAGCAACACGATCCTGCCCCGTGCGCGGAAGTGAAGCCGGATGCCGGATATGTGGTGTTCAAAGATCGTAACGGTCCGCTGCAATATCTGTTGATGCCTGGCTACCGTATCAACGGGATAGAAAGCCCGTTGCTGTTGAAATCAGGCACGCCGAACTTTTTCTGGCTGGCCTGGCAGGCGCGTAGCTTTATGAGCCAAAAATACGGTCAGGAAATCCCTGATAAAGCAGTCTCGCTGACCATTAACTCACGCAGCGGGCGCACGCAAAATCACCTGCACATTCATATCTCCTGCCTGCGGACCGATGTCAGAAAACAGTTGGATGACAACCTGGCGAAAATCAGCACCCGCTGGTTGCCTCTGCCGGGTGGATTACGCGGGCATGAATATCTGGCGCGTCGCGTCACGGAAAATGAACTGGCGCAACGCAGTCCGTTTATGATGCTGGCGGAAGAAGTACCGGATGCGCGAGAACATATGGGCAGCTATGCGCTGGCGATGGTGCGCCAGAGCGATGAGTCCTTTGTCCTGCTGGCGACCCAGCGCAATCTGCTGTCGCTGAATCTCGCCTCTGCTGAGGAAATTCAGGATCACGATTGTAATTTACTTAATTATTCTGAAAATTGATTCTGCTGAATGAATTTGTTTGTAGTTGGGAATATGATAGCAGCGTGAATAAAAAAGGAAATTTCCATGTACAAGGTATCCTTACTCACGGTGCTATTATTTAGCTATTATATTACGGTAATAAATATGATGCCTGGCATCAACGTAACGTAGATTTGCCAGAAAGATAATTAACTCTTATGCTTGTGATACGGTGATGAATGTAGATGTCTACTCTTTTGGTGGCGAATATTTAAATGGTGTCATACGGTGACAGAAGATAGATAAAACAGTCACTTAATGATTTCCGAGATAATAAGCTATTAGATATTAACCTTAAAGAAACGACTCTTATTATGCCCAAAGAATAACTGGATGTGCTTCACCAGCATCATTAATGTGAGAACTCTGTTGGCAGAATAGGGCATTAAATCTGAAAGGAAATGTTATGTTATCAGGAAAGCATGTTTCGCAATTGCTTGGAGTTGTTACGTTTTCATTGGGGCTGCTGACGACACCCGCTGAGGCCAAAAGATATGACTGGTCGTTACCGGAAAACGGCACGTTAACGGTAAATATTGCCAGGGGCGCCTTGCTCATCATGACGCGCGATGATGGTAAATCACAGGTTTCGCTGGATGTGCAAAAGATCAATATTGCCCGCGAATCGACGCTGACCACGCGAAAAATAATTGGCGAAATACCTTCCGAAGAGCCGCAATGGTCGCTTGCTGGGCAGGCCGCCACCCTCACTCTACCCGCGCCATCTGATATCGATCTGCAGAAAGTAAAAGGTGTTACGGCTGCGCTTATCCTTCCTTCCACTGGTCAATACGAGATTAACGGCACCTTGTCCGATGTTTATCTTAAGGGTACGAAAAATAATATCCGTATTAATGTGGTGAACGGAAAGGTGATTGCGCAGAACGCGGCGGCTGGCACGATATCGATTGATGTGATGAAAGGGAGTATTTCTACAGAAGCGATGAAAAGCGATTTGTCGCTAAAACTACGCAGTGGCTCTCTGACCGATAAAGATTCTACGGGCGCAATGGTTGTTGATCTGGTGAATGGAGATTTAACGCTCAACTCGTCGGCTAAATCGATTAACATCAGACAAACTACCGGTAAACAAACTATTAATGCACTTGTCTGCGAGACCTTCAGTAACGATCTGCAAACGGGAAATGGGACGGTACGCCTGGGAATGCCGTTGGTAAAAGGACATATATTTTCGGCAGACGGCGAGATAACAACAATCATACCCGCTGGCTGGCAGGGAAAAATCGTTGCCGATGGCGTTACCGGTAATAACATCGTTAATAGGCTCTCTGAGCAGAAGCCAATACCTGTTAAACCGCCACTTTCTGATGAAAGACTGGAATTAGTTCAAGGACAAACCGGGACGTCGGAGATAGCGCTTTCAACCATTGGCGGCGTGTTTACAATTCAACCATCAGAGCCGGGAAGCAAATAAAATGAATAAGATACGTGGTTGGATGTTAACGACAATGCTTGGCTCATTCGTCGTTTTCGGAAACGTGATGGCCGCAGATTTGGGGAAATTGGTGCACGGCCCATTGGCAACTCATGATGGTCAAACCCTCGCGTTTTATCAGAAAGATAACATGGTTACCGCATACTTTACCTCTGCGGAAGATACCGGAGATCATACGCTATCGGATGGTGAGCAGCTCCAAAATAAACAATACGCGCTGGGGAATGTTTCGATTGTCGCCGTATTTTATCAGGATCTTGATCGGGGAGGGCAGGATGAAATTATCGTTATGTATCGCGATGATGCAGGAAAACCTCATCTCAGGGCGTGGGGCGCAGATTCTGAAAGCGCACTACCGCTAACACGTTTCACGCCGCAACTGGAGAAAGTGGCGGCATCGTTGGATAAATTTACTGTAGCCAACGCCCGCAAGGCTATCGGTCGTTTATTGCCGCAGCAGTATTTAGTGACCAGCTTCCCACAGGATTTACCTGACCCGCTATTTACTGAGGTTCTTGCCTCACCGGATAAATATCATTCTGAATTTCTACGCTATTTTGATGAAATGGGGGATGATGTTAAGAATATGAATGATGTTAATGGTTATTCAATTATTTTCCCGGATAAATTCATCGAGCGAGTAAACAATAAAAATGAAAAGACGCGTTATACGTTGACGATGGACGTGCTACGTCAGGGTTCTTGTGGTAATGATGATAGCGGTTTTGCCATTACCGGGCTTTATTACCAAAATATAACGGCGGAAAAAGACTATCGTAAAGAAGGGCCGTTTGTTTATTTCAGCCAGCAAGGATGCCAGTTAGTTAAGAATAGCATTGGGCAATACCACAATAGTGAACTTGATGGAGAAATAACGAACTATAGTGCAGATGAAGGACGATTACTGGAGAAAGGGAATTACCGCGACGGCAAACGTGAAGGGGTTTGGCAGGAATATACCGTTGACTTTCAGCGGCAGGAAGGAAAGTATCGTGATGATGAGAGGGATGGAGTATGGCAGACCTTTGCTGATTCTGGAGAGGTTGTTGCGGTTGAGACCTGGAAGAATAAAACGTTAAACGGACTCTGGCAGCGGAAAGTGCAGCAAAAGGGCACTGACTCCTCTTGGGTTGTTGAAGAAGAAGGGCAGTACCTCAACGGTGATAAAGAGGGGGAGTGGAAGGAGATGATGACCACCGAACCCCGTTATGCAAAATACCATCGTGGGTTACTGGAAGGCGAGCTGCGACTGACGACCCCTGAGGGGCAAAATATTGCCATAAAAAACTACCAACATGGTTTATTAAATGGTGAAGTCAATGAATGGTTTGCGAACGGGAAATTAAAAAGGCATGCAAACTATCTGAATGGCCAGTTGCAGGGTGAAGAAATTTATTATGATAAAAATGGTCAGATGTCTGAACTTCACCACTGGAAGATCATTTCACCCACGGATAGCGGCTTATGTAAAAATCTCATTCTTCAGGAGGTTTGCGATCGGCGCGCAGCGAATCAGACGGATTCGGTCAAAGAGGGGGAATGGCGCTCCTGGCATGAAGGTGGTGTTCTGGCATCATTAGCCCACTGGAAAAATGGTCAGAAATTTGGTGCGGAGTATAAGTTTAACTATTCTGGAAAGCTGTTTTCTTACGCGCGTTGGGAAGGCGGGGCATATCCAGTAGAAGATACTCGTTACGATTACTCATCTTCAGATGATTACGCCCATAAACCTGTTCACATGCGATTGTTAGCAGACACGCATATTCTCAGGGATGGACTTAAAGAACAATCAACCTTTCAATCCGGCGAAAATAACCTGTCACGACAAAATTATTGGTGTACCACTCCGTCAAATGCTGGCGCGGTTTGCGGAATGGAATACTGGTGGCATGACACCGGTTTTTTGGCATCAAAAGTACTGCAGCAGAATAATCGGAAAATCGAAAGCACGTCATGGGATAATAAGGGTGTGATTGATCGCCAGTTAGTTAAGGCTTCAGATAGCACGTTTAGCGATCGTTTCTATGTTGAGGGAGTCTTGTATAGCAACACGATTATTCTTGCGAAGACCTACCATGACGGCAATGAAGATATAGTAACGGCCGATCCAAGTAGCGCAGGTGTGAATTATTATTATGATAAACAGGGCAATGAGGTGCCGATAGAAGAGCTGCGAAAGCAATGGAAGTCCGATGGAGCCAACCCCCTTTCTGAGTAAAGATGATGGGTAACCCACCTTAATCTGGCGTTTACTCCACATGCCTGCCCCCGTATTCTTGTTGAAAAAAACAACAGGAGACAGGCATGTCGCTCTGGCTTACACACCCTCTGTTTATCCCCTCTCTGGTGGTTGGCATCACCATCCTGCTCTGGGCGACATCGCTGCTGCCTGAGTTTATAACGGCGCTGCTGTTCTTTGCCGTGGCGATGGTGGCCAAAATCGCGCCAGCGGATGTGATCTTTGGCGGCTTTGCGTCGTCGGCGTTCTGGCTGGTCTTTAGTGGTTTTGTGCTGGGTATTGCGATTCGCAAAACGGGGCTGGCGGACAGGGCCGCCCGGGCGCTGTCATCGCAGTTGACCGACTCCTGGCCGTTAATGGTGGCGAGCGTGGTGCTGCTGAGTTATGCGCTGGCGTTTGTGATGCCGTCCAACATGGGGCGTATTGCGCTGCTGATGCCGATTGTTGCCGCGATGGCGAAGCGGGCCGGAATTCATGACGGCACGCGCGCCTGGTACGGCCTGGCGTTAGCCGTGGGTTTTGGGACGTTCCAGCTTTCCGCCACGATTTTACCCGCTAACGTGCCGAATCTGGTGATGAGCGGCGCAGCGGAAGGTTCTTACGGTATCCATCTGAATTATGTGCCCTATTTACTGTTGCATACGCCGGTTCTGGGCTGGCTTAAAGGCGCGATACTTATCGTACTTGTTTGCTGGCTGTTTCCTGGCAAGCCCCATGCGCCGCGCGATCTGACGCCGCCTGAACCGATGAGCCGGGATGAAAAACGTCTGGCCTGGATGTTAGCGGCGGTGCTGTTTTTATGGGTAAGCGAAAGCTGGCACGGTATTGGTCCGGCGTGGACCGGACTGGCGGCGGCGGTTATCACGCTGCTACCCCGGGTTGGCTTTATAAATGGCGAGGAGTTTTCCAGTGGGGTAAATATCCGTACCTGTATTTACGTGGCGGGTATTTTGGGGCTGGCGATCACCGTCACGCAGACCGGTATTGGCAGCGCGGTGGGCGAAGCGCTGTTACAGGTGATGCCGCTGGATGCGGAAAAACCGTTTACCAGCTTCCTCGCGCTGACCGGCATTACCACCGCACTCAATTTTATTATGACGGCAAACGGCGTTCCGGCGTTGTATACCACGCTGGCGCAAAGCTTTGCCGATGCGACGGGGTTTCCGCTGCTGTCGGTAATTATGATTCAGGTGCTGGGGTATTCCACACCGCTACTGCCGTATCAGGCTTCACCCATTGTTGTGGCGATGGCGCTTGGGAAAGTACCTGCAAGGGCGGGAATGTTGCTGTGCATCTCGCTGGCGGCGGCAACGTACCTGGTGCTGCTGCCGCTGGATTATCTGTGGTTCAGCGTGCTGGGGAAATTATAGTTGTATCAAAATGTTAATTTTTTGTTTTGTGAGAGGGTGAATTGTATTATGCGCGCCAATATCGGTTAATACCTGAGCGCATATTGCGTGCTGGAAACTCAAGGATTGATTCATGGACAGTTTGACCCCCATCCGCTGTTGGCCTGCTATCATCTCGCTCGTGATTACGCTGACCATCTGGTTTGTTATCCCGTGCCCGCCTGACGTAACCCCGCAAGCGTGGCATCTGCTGGCGCTGTTCATTGGTACGATCGTAGCGATAATCGGTAAAGCCATGCCTATTGGCGCAATTGCGATTGTGGCGATTATGCTGGTGGCGATGACCGGCGTCACTAACCCGGGTAAACCCTCGGCGGCGCTGAACGATGCGTTGAGCGGCTTTTCTAATCAACTGATTTGGCTGATTGGTTTATCCATCATGCTGTCGCAAAGCCTGTTAAAGACCGGGCTTGGCGCGCGTATTGGCTACGGGTTTATTGCGCTGTTTGGTAAAAGAACGCTGGGTATTGCGTGGGCATTAACCCTTGCGGAAACGCTGATTGCGCCGGTAACGCCAAGCAACACGGCGCGCGGCGGCGGCATTATTCACCCGGTCATGCGGGCGATTGCGGAAAGCCTCGGCTCGCAGCCAGGTAATAACGAGAATGGCTCAACGGGCCGCTATCTTGCGCTGGTTAACTACAATATTAACCCCATCAGCTCGGCAATGTTTATTACCGCGACCGCGCCTAACCCGCTGATTGTCAGCTTTTTGACGAAAGGGACGGATGGGGTGCTGAATATGAGCTGGGGCATGTGGGCCATCGCCGCGCTCCTTCCCGCCGTTGTCTCACTGATCGTGATGCCCATTGTCATCTGGTGGCTTTATCCGCCGGCCATTACCCGCACGCCGAATGCGCCGCAATTTGCCCGGCAAAAGCTGGATGCGCTCGGCCCGTTGTCGCTGGCAGAGAAAATCACTCTCGCCGTTTTCGCTTTGCTGCTCTGTCTGTGGGCGGGTGTGCCAGCGATGTTGATGGGCAGCGCCTGGAGCGTAAACCCTACCAGCGCCGCGTTAATTGGTTTGTCGATTCTGTTGATGGCTGGGGTATTAAGCTGGGACGATATTCTTAAATGCCGCGGCGCATGGGATACGATAGTCTGGTTCGCCGCGCTGGTGATGATGGCCGACTTCCTGAGCAAGCAGGGGCTGGTCGGTTGGCTGGCGACCAGCGTCGGGAGCGCAATCAACCATCTTGGCGTGCACTGGAGCGTCGCGACGCTGCTGCTGATTCTGCTTTACGTCTACTCACACTACTTTTTCGCCAGCACGACTGCGCATATTACGGCGATGTTCGCTGCGTTCTTCGCCGCGGGGTTAGGCCTCGGCGCGCCGCCGGCGCTACTTGGGTTGATGCTCGGGTTCTCTTCTTCCCTGATGATGTCGCTCACGCACTATGGCACGGGGACCGCGCCGATCATCTTTGGTTCAGGCTATGTCACGCTGGCTGAATGGTGGAAAACAGGGCTGGTGATGAGTGTGGTCAACCTGACCATTTGGGGTGCTACGGGGGCTTTCTGGTGGCACTGGCTGGGGTACTGGTAAGAAGCGGATATGAGAAGGGGGGCGATGCCCCCCTTGCAACAACTTACGCCTGTTTAGCGGCTTCAGCTGCTTTGACGATCACGGCGAAGGCGTCTGCTTTCAGAGAAGCGCCGCCAACCAGCGCGCCGTCGATGTCCGGTTGAGCGAACAGTTCTGCCGCGTTAGCTGCGTTTACGGAACCGCCGTACTGGATGATAACTTGTTCAGCGATTTTCGCGTCAGCTTTGGCAATGTGGTCACGAATGAATTTGTGAACAGCCTGAGCCTGTGCCGGAGTTGCAGATTTACCGGTACCGATAGCCCATACTGGTTCGTAAGCGATAACGACGCCTTCGAATGCTGCCGCGCCCTGAGTTTTCAGAACGGCGTCGATCTGACGTGCGCAAACTTCTTCAGTTTTGCCCGCTTCGTTTTCTGCTTCGGTTTCACCGATGCACAGAACCGGAGTCAGACCCTGCTCTTTCAGCACAGCGAATTTCTTCGCGATCAGCTCGTCAGACTCTTTGTGGTAAGTACGACGCTCAGAGTGACCGATAATGATGTACTGCGCGCCGATATCTTTCAGCATTTCAGCGCTTGTTTCACCGGTGAATGCGCCAGACAGGTTCAGGTCAACGTTCTGCGCGCCCAGGATGATGTGGCTACCGGCAGCGGCGTGTTTCGCCAGGTCGATATACATTTCCGGCGGAGCAATCGCTACTGCACAGCCAGCAACGCCAGCCAGTTCTTTACGCAGATTAGCAACCAGTTCGTTTACCATGTGGCGGCTGCCGTTCAGTTTCCAGTTACCCATCACTAAAGGATGTCGCATTTCATTTCTCCACGCTTGTCAGCGAATTAAGGAATATGGCCGCCCGTCAGGGCAGCATGGTCTGTGAAACAGTATAGAGATTCGTCTGCGGAAAGGCTTTGCTTTTTGTCATCAATTCGCCTTCTCAAGACTTTCTGATAGAGCCAGCTTAATCGGTTCAACAGCGAAGGTCAGCCCTTTTTCACCGTTATCTGCGACGACATAGCGAATTGCGCCTTCTGTTTCGGTGTAATAATGCTTACCTTTGCCGGCTGCGAGCAGTTTTTGCAGCTTTTTCTGGCTCTGCTCTTTCGTTAGTAGCGGCGCGACGGTGCGAATGACGGCGGTCATGTATTCCAGCGCTTTCGCTTTGGCCGCCTTTTGTTCCGGTCCCTGAATCGGTAGCCAGGTTATCTGCATACTTTTGATTTTTAAGGTGCCATGCTCAAGGGCGGAGGACGCATACAGGTTTTCATTAATTTTACTGGCGGCGCGGGTGAGGTTTGCCCGATCGCGGCTGCTGTCGATGGCGCGGAATTCATTCAGGATAAGCTTTGGATTCTGCGTATTAAAGTTTTCGCGAAACTGGCTGATCGACAGGTCAAAGGTCGGCGCGCCCGCCAGCAAATAGGGGGCCGTGATGGTTGTCGAGGGTTCTTCCGCCAGCGCCGCGGTACTTGCGGTTAAGGCTGAAAACAATAATAAAAACAGTGTATATCCTTGCTTCATCAATCGTACCTTTTATTCTCACTGCTCACGATTAAAACGGTAACCGTCCGGCTTGTCAAAAGGGTAAACTGTTCTGGAAGGTAATAATAAAGGAACTTACATGACCATACAGCAGTGGTTATTCTCATTTAAAGGGCGTATTGGGCGCCGTGATTTCTGGATTTGGATAGGCCTGTGGATCGTCAGTATGCTGGCACTGTTCTCGCTGGCGAGTAAGCAATTACTTGAGATTCAGACCGCCGCATTTTGTCTGGTGTGTCTGCTGTGGCCGACGGCGGCGGTGACGGTAAAGCGTCTGCACGACCGGGGGCGTTCTGGGGCGTGGGCGCTGTTGATGATTCTGGCGTGGATGCTGCTGGCCGGAAACTGGGCGATGTTGCCTGGCGTCTGGCAATGGGCCGTAGGCCGCTTTGTTCCGACGCTGATTCTGGTCGGTATGCTTATCGATCTGGGCGCGTTCGTTGGCACCCAGGACGAAAATAAATATGGTAAAGATACGCAGGACGTAAAATACAGAGCTGACTCGTAGGCCGGATAAGCGTAAGCGCCATCCGGTAAGCCCTTACCAGTAGTGCTCAGCGGTCATATGGCCCGGTCGACGGCGCAGGTGTTTGGTCATCTGCCGGGTCTCTTTCAACAGTTGCTGCGTGTCGCGTACCATTTGTGGATTCCCGCACAGCATCACATGGCTGGTTTCTTTATCCATTGGCAGACCTACCGCTTTTTCCAGCTCACCGCTTTCAATCAGCGCCGGTACGCGCCCGGTCAGCGAATTTTCCGCCGTTTCACGGCTAACAACGGTCTGGACACGTAATTTGCCCTCGTAGCGCTTTTCCAGCGCCTGCATCAACGGCAGGTAGCTCAAATCGGCGGCATAGCGTGCCGCGTGAACCAGCACCAGATTTTTAAAGCGATCCAGATCTTTGCCTAACTGCAGAATCGACAAATAGGGGCCGATAGCCGTGCCGGTCGCCAGCATCCACAGCGTGTCGCAATCGGGGACTTCATCCAGCACGAAGAAGCCTGCGGCTTCACTGACCACCTGAACGTCATCGCCAGGTTTTAGCGCGGCCAGACGAGGGCTAAGTTTGCCGTCGGGAACCGTCACCAGATAAAACTCTAAATCGGGGTTGTCAGGAGCATTCACATAGGAATAGGCCCGCTGGACGCGCTCGCCGTCGATCTCAAGGCCAAGCTTGGTAAACTGACCAGCAGTGAAAGGAAGAACCGGAGCCCGCACGGTCAAACTAAATAAGGCATCGGTCCAGTTCTGCACCTTTGTGACTTTGCCTGTTACCCAATCTGCCATGGTTTTCTCCTGTCTGCTTTGATTGCCTTATCTTCGTTCGTTGGACGAAAGATTTCCAGCCCGGATGGGCTGGAAGGCTCTATTGATCAAATCAATTACAGGATGTGCGCCTGCACATCAGGATCTTTGCGATCGAGGTAGTGAATCGACTGAATGCGGCGGATCGTACGCGATTTGCCGCGGATCAGCAGCGTTTCGGTGGTCGCGATATTGCCTTTACGGCTAATGCCTTCCAGCAGATCGCCTTTGGTGATACCGGTGGCAGAGAAAATGACGTTGTCGCTACGCGCCATTTCATCCAGACGCAGCGCTTTACCCGCCTCAATACCCATGGCGGTACAACGCGCCAGCTCCTGTTCGCCGATGCGGCGGTTTTCTTCGCTGTCGCCTTTGACGTCATGACGCGCCAGCAGGCGGCCCTGCATATCGCCATCCAGCGCGCGGATCACGGCGGCGGAGACCACCCCCTCCGGTGCGCCGCCAATGCCGTACAGGACGTCAACTTCGCTGTCCGGCATGCAGGTCAGAATGGAGGCCGCGACGTCGCCGTCGGGAATCGCGAAGACGCGTACGCCCAGTTTCGTCATCTCTGCAATAACGTCATCATGGCGAGGTTTTGCCAGGATAGTGACGGTCAGTTCGCTAAGCGGCTTGTTGAGCGCGGCGGCAATGTTACGCAAGTTGGCTTCCAGCGACAGGTTGAGGTCGATGGACCCTTTGGCGCCCGGGCCGACAATCAGCTTTTCCATATACATGTCCGGCGCGTTCAGGAAACAGCCTTTGTCGCCGACTGCCAGCACTGCCAGCGCATTTGCCTGGCCCATTGCCGTCATACGTGTACCTTCGATGGGATCGACGGCGATGTCGACCGCATCGCCACGACCGGTACCGACTTTTTCGCCGATAAACAGCATCGGCGCTTCGTCGATCTCACCTTCGCCAATCACGATGGTGCCGTCGATATTGACCTGGTTGAGCATAATACGCATGGCGTTCACCGCCGCGCCGTCAGCGGTATTTTTATCGCCGCGGCCCAGCCATTTATAGCCAGCCAGCGCGGCCGCTTCGGTCACGCGTGAAAATTCAATGGCAAGTTCTCGTCTCATTGCAAACTCGTAGCAGAAAGGGATGGCGCGAAGTGTAGCACAGGGGAGGGGGCGAGATTATTGATGTGTGTGCGGGTTGCCCCGCACGAAGATATTGCCGGATGGCGGCGTTGCCTTACCCGGCCTACACAAGGATGTAGGCCGAATAAGACGCCACGTATTACTCGTCGTGATCTTCCCACGCCATGGCGCGTTTAACCGCTTTTTTCCAGCCGCTGTAACGGTAGTTACGTTCGGTGGTTTCGATGCCTGGGCGGAATTCGCGCTCAATGACCGCTTTTTCCTGCAGCTCATCCAGATTTTGCCAGAAGCCAACCGCCAGACCGGCCAGGTATGCCGCACCCAGCGCAGTGACTTCGCGGACTTCCGGACGCTCAACGCGCGTGCCGAGAATATCCGACTGGAACTGCATCAGGAAGTTGTTGGCGACCGCGCCGCCATCGACGCGCAGAGCGTGCAGACGAATACCGGAGTCAGCCTGCATCGCTTCCAGCACGTCACGGGTCTGGTAAGCGATAGACTCAAGCGTGGCGCGGATGATGTGGTTGGAGTTTACGCCACGGGTCAGACCAAAGATGGCGCCACGCGCATACGGATCCCAGTACGGCGCGCCCAGACCGGTGAATGCCGGAACGACGTACACGCCGTTGGTGTCTTTCACTTTAGTCGCGAAATACTCAGAGTCGAATGCATCGCTGATGAGTTTCATTTCATCACGCAGCCACTGAATGGATGCGCCAGCCATAAACACCGCGCCTTCCAGGGCGTAGTTCACTTCCCCGGTCGGGCCGCAGGCGATAGTGGTCAGCAGCCCGTTTTCGGACTTAACGGCTTTCTCGCCGGTGTTCATCAGCATGAAGCAGCCGGTACCATAGGTGTTTTTCGCCATCCCTTCCTTCACGCACAGTTGGCCGAACAGCGCCGCCTGCTGGTCACCGGCGATGCCGGAGATAGGAATACGAATGCCGCCCTTACCACCGATGTTGGTCTGGCCGTACACTTCAGAAGAGCGACGAACTTCCGGCAGCATCGCCCGCGGAATATCCAGCGCATCCAGCATCTTGTCGTCCCAGTCCAGGGAGTGGATGTTGAACAGCATGGTACGCGAGGCGTTGGTGTAATCCGTGACGTGTACGCGCCCCTGGGTCATTTTCCAGATAAGCCAGGTGTCTACGGTACCGAACAGCAGTTCGCCGCGACGAGCGCGCTCACGGGAGCCTTCTACGTGGTCGAGGATCCACTTCACTTTGGTCCCGGAGAAGTACGGGTCAATCACCAGGCCGGTGTTGCTACGGATGTACTCTTCCATACCGTCGCGCTTGAGCTTCTCGCAGATATCCGCGGTACGACGACACTGCCACACAATGGCGTTATAGATAGGTTTACCGGTCTCGCGCTCCCAGACGATGGTGGTTTCACGCTGGTTGGTAATACCGATTGCGGCAATTTCATCGGAACTGATATCGGCTTTCGCCAGCACTTCTACCAGCGTGGAGCTTTGGGTCGCCCAAATTTCCATTGGGTCGTGTTCTACCCAGCCTGCTTTCGGGTAGATTTGCTCGAATTCGCGCTGTGAAACGCTAACGATATTCGCATCGTGGTCCATGACGACCGCGCGGGAGCTGGTGGTGCCCTGGTCGAGCGCAACGATATATTTTTTTTCAGTCATAATTTTTGTCCCGTAGTCACATTACTGCGAAGCTTTTTGTTGAGTGCTGGCCGCAACGTCTTTCTCTTCAATCGCGCAGACATCGCACGGTAAATGGCGGCCAATCAGTTTGCGGTATGCCCATGCGCCCAAAATCGCGCCGGTAATCGGGCCAAACACCGGTACCAGGAAGTAAGGGATATCACGGCCACCCGTGAAGGCAATCTCACCCCATCCTGCAATCCCGGCGAAGAGTTTCGGTCCGAAGTCACGTGCCGGGTTCATCGCAAAGCCGGTCAGTGGTCCCATGGATGCACCGATAACGGCAATCAGTAAGCCGATCAGCAGTGGCGCCAGCGGACCGCGAGGTACACCGTTACCATCGTCGGTCAGGGCCAGAATCAGCCCCATTAGAATAGCGGTAATGACCATTTCAACCGCGAAGGCCTGCACAAAATTAATATGCGGGTTCGGATAGGTGGAGAAAATGCCAGCCAGATTAAGGCTTTCTGCACTGCCGCGCACGATATGATTCGTTTGTTCGAAATCGATGAAAAGATTGTAATAAAGCCCGTAAACCAATGCCGCTGCGCAAAAGGCGCCGGCAACTTGCGAAATAATAAAAGGGACGACCTTGCGTTTATCAAAACAGGCGAACAACCAGAGTGCGATTGTTACTGCTGGATTCAGGTGTGCACCAGAAACGCCTGCGGTCAGATAGATAGCCATCGCTACCCCCAGACCCCAGATGATACTGATTTCCCACTGACCAAAAGTAGCCCCAGCCACTTTGAGTGCAGCGACACAGCCCACACCGAAGAAAATCAACAACCCGGTACCGAGGAATTCAGCAATGCACTGGCCTTTTAAGGTTGATGTTTGACTCATAATCGGATCCTGAAGAGAGTTTAATGTTTATTGTTTGCGAGAAGGTCACTGACATCCCCGGAGCCGGTAGGCACACTGTTAATTTATCGTTAACGCTCAAAAACGAGAAATATCGAAATTAAAATGTGTGTACTGCATCAACAAAATGAGCGTTTTCGCGCCATTTCGCGGTATTTGTTATACAAAAATAGTGTGAGCTGAATCATTTCACCGATCAATCTGTTAACACTTAAGCGTTATGACAGTCATGTCACCAGGAGAAAGACTAAAAGTGTTGCAAACCGCAATCTGCGCGGGATGCCGCTGGACAGGGATGGCGCGGCTTCATACAATCGGTGATAAGTAGAGTGCGCTCGTTTTTATTAAGGCGTCGCCGGTTATCGGGACGAGGATTTTTATCCATCAACGCCTTGCAATTCAGGAGAGGTATGACGATGTCATTAGAAGTGTTTGAGAAACTGGAAGCAAAAGTACAGCAGGCGATTGATACCATCACGCTGTTGCAGATGGAAATCGAAGAGCTGAAAGAAAAGAACAACTCACTGTCGCAGGAAGTTCAGTCTGCACAGCAGCAGCGTGAAGAGCTGGAGCGTGAGAACAACAACCTGAAAGAACAGCAGAGCGGATGGCAGGATCGTCTGCATGCTCTGTTGGGTCGTATGGAAGAAGTCTAATTACGCTTTATCTTTCGCGTAATCGCCCCGTTTGTAGTTTGTAGGCCGGATAAGGCGCAAGCCGCCATCCGGCAAGCAGCAGCAAAGCATAAAAAAGGCACCTTGCGGTGCCTTTTTCGATCACTCGATATCGAGCGGGTCTTCGGAGAGGATTATCCCGGTGTTGTCGGCGTACAGATGGTCGCCGGAGAAGAACGTCACGCCGCCAAAGTTGACGCGCACATCGCTTTCCCCAATGCCTTCTCCTGAAGCACCTACCGGAATGGCGGCAATCGCCTGAATGCCGATGTCCAGCTCTCCCAGATCGTCTACCTGACGCACAGAGCCGTAGATGACCAGACCTTCCCATTCATTCTGTACGGCCAGCCGTGCCAGTTCGGCATCGACCAGCGCACGACGGACAGAACCGCCGCCATCGACCAGCAGAATGCGACCACGGCCGTTTTGTTCGAGCAGATCGTACAGCAACCCGTTGTCCTCGAAACATTTTACCGTGATGATTTGTCCGCCAAACGACGACCGTCCCCCAAAGTTAGAGAACAGCGGTTCCACGACGTTGACATCTTCCTGATAGATGTCACAAAGCTCGGATGTATCGTATTTCATAGGCTTAACGTTCAGTTGCTGCGAGAATTTTTAGTATATCGCGCTATGTGTACTGTTGGCAAAATCATCAATTGTTAATTGATATTTGTCAGTTAAAGAGACCACTGGCTTAAGAAAATTCCAACGACAAACAGCAGGTTAGTTAATAGCGCCGCTTTTACGGTGCGTTCCAGCATCGGGCGCATTGCCTCAGGGTTCATCTCGCGCATCACGTAACGCGCCTGTTTGAAAAGCAGCGGAGCGGCGAGGATAAACAGCCATCCCCACAGGCTTTGCAGCGAGAACAGATTAAACAGCGCCAGGCAGACCAGCGTCCCCATCAGCAGGCAGGCATGGTAGCGGCGGGCATTGACCGCCCCTAAACGCACGACCAGCGTGTTCTTGCCGTTCTCCCTGTCGCTGTTGATATCGCGCAGGTTGTTGACGTTGAGCACGGCAGTCGCCAGCAGGCCGCAGGCGGTGGCGGGCAGAATCAGCGCCGGAATCAGCGTATGCGCCTGCAAATACCAGCTTCCCATCACGCTAAGCCAACCGAAAAATACCAGTACGGAAATATCGCCCAGACCGATGTACCCGTAAGGGCGATTACCCACGGTGTAAGTGATCGCGGCGATAATCGACAGGCCGCCGAGCACCAGGAAACCGACAAAATCTGCCAGCGTATGGCAGGCGACTGCAACCAGGGCCAGACCGGACAGACAGATTAAAACCACGGTGACAATCAGCGCTCGCTTCATCTGCTGTTGGGTGATAACCCCTTTTTGCATGCCGCGCAGCGGCCCAATGCGGTCGGGCTTGTCGCTGCCTTTAACGGCATCGCCATAGTCGTTAGCAAGATTGGACAGAATTTGTAGCAGTCCTGCCGTAATCAATGCCAGCAGAGCGACCAGCGGATCGAAGTGTCCTTGCCACCATGCTAATGCCGTACCGACGATGATCGCCGCGAAGGCGAGCGGTAAGGTCTTAGGTCGTAAACTTTCCAGCCAGGCTTGTGAGCGGCTAATTTGTTGTTGTTCAGTCATATTTAGCGCCAATAAAAATGGGGCTTTATCAGCCCCATCAACAGTGATGAAAATGCATTGAACGCGATTATAGGATAAAACGGCTCAGATCTTCATCTGCGACCAGCGCATCCAGATGTTTGCTCACATATTCGGCATCAATTGTGATGTTTTGGCCGTTCAAATCGCTCGCATCATAGGAAATATCTTCCATCAGACGCTCCAGAACGGTATGCAGACGACGCGCACCGATGTTTTCGGTGGTTTCGTTAACCTGCCAGGCCGCTTCGGCAATGCGTTTAATACCGGATTCAGTGAAGTCGATGTTCACGCCTTCGGTCGCCATCAGCGCTTTGTACTGAACGGTGATGGAGGCATTCGGTTCGGTAAGGATACGCTCAAAATCGCCGGTGGTCAGCGCCTGCAGCTCGACGCGAATTGGCAGACGACCCTGCAGTTCCGGGATCAGGTCAGACGGTTTCGCGACCTGGAATGCGCCAGAGGCGATAAACAGAATGTGATCGGTTTTCACCATACCGTGCTTGGTGGAGACCGTGCAGCCTTCAACCAGCGGCAGCAGGTCGCGCTGTACGCCTTCACGGGACACGTCCGGACCGGAGGATTCGCCACGCTTACAGATTTTGTCGATTTCGTCGATAAACACGATCCCGTGCTGCTCAACGGCATCGATAGCTTCCTGTTTCAGCTCTTCCGGATTCACCAGTTTGGCCGCTTCTTCTTCAATCAGCAGCTTCATCGCGTCTTTGATTTTCAGCTTACGCGGCTTTTGCTTCTGACCGCCCAGGTTCTGGAACATGGACTGCAGCTGGCTGGTCATCTCTTCCATGCCCGGAGGCGCCATGATTTCAACGCCCATCGGCGCGGCGGCGAGATCGATTTCGATCTCTTTATCGTCCAGTTGGCCTTCACGCAGTTTTTTACGGAATGCCTGACGCGCAGCGGAAGGTTCCTGCGGCTGTTCTGACTGTCCCCAGTTATTTTTAGCGGGTGGAATCAGCACGTCGAGAATGCGCTCTTCCGCCATCTCTTCTGCGCGGAAGCGGTTTTTCTCGATCGCCTGAACGCGAACCATCTTAATGGCTGCATCGGTCAGATCGCGAATAATGGAGTCAACTTCTTTACCAACATAGCCGACTTCGGTGAATTTCGTTGCTTCAACTTTGATGAACGGCGCGTTAGCCAGTTTTGCCAGACGACGGGCGATCTCGGTTTTACCGACGCCGGTCGGGCCAATCATCAGGATGTTTTTCGGTGTAACTTCATGGCGCAGCTCTTCGTCAAGCTGCATACGGCGCCAGCGGTTACGCAGGGCAATCGCCACGGAACGCTTAGCGTTATCCTGGCCGATGATGTGTTTGTTCAGTTCGCTGACAATTTCGCGTGGGGTCATTTCAGACATGGGGGATCCTTACGCTTTGGAGTTCAATTCTTCGATGGTATGGAAGTGGTTGGTATAAATGCAGATATCCCCTGCAATATCCAACGCTTTCTCAGCAATCTCGCGTGCGCCAAGCTCGGTGTTTTCCAGCAGAGCGCGTGCAGCTGCCTGGGCGTAGGGACCGCCGGAGCCGATGGCAATCAGATCGTTTTCTGGCTGCACTACGTCGCCGTTACCGGTAATGATAAGCGACGCGTTTTCGTCAGCCACGGCCAGCAGCGCTTCGAGCTTGCGCAGCATGCGGTCGGTACGCCAGTCTTTTGCCAGTTCGACGGCGGCTTTCACCAGGTGCCCCTGGTGCATTTCCAGCTTGCGTTCAAACAGTTCAAACAGCGTGAATGCATCCGCAGTACCGCCCGCAAAGCCCGCAATGACTTTGTCGTTGTACAGACGGCGCACTTTCTTCACGTTGCCTTTCATTACGGTGTTACCCAGTGTGGCCTGGCCATCACCGGCGATTACCACATGGCCGTTACGGCGTACGCTTACTATTGTTGTCACGAGCAGACCCCTTGGTTACAAATGCAGAATACAGGCCCCGCACAGGGTGCGGGGCGTAATGCAAGTATAGATGGGGGGGATTTTGGGGGTTTCAACCCCCAGTGGCGAGTCGAATGCAGTTTGTGTGACCAGCAACCTTCAGGCGGCTGATGGTGTTGTCGGCATTCTCTTTGCCTTTGACCGGACCAATCACCACGCGATTCCAACCGTTGTTGGTGGTGATATGGGAGTTGAATCCTTCAAAGGCCAACTGCGCCCGTACGGTTTCAGCCTGCTCCGCGCCTTTAAATGATCCGCACTGAACCATCCAGCGACGTTCATCTTTTTTCTCCGCCGTCTGTTTTGGCGGCTGCGTTTCATTCGTTATTGGCGCGGCCGGTTGCGTTTTCGGCTGAGCGGCAGTGGTATGCGCTGGTGTCTGGAGCAGATCCTGGTACGGCTGCTGAGCCGCCGGTTTGGGCTGCGCTTTCGGCTGTTGAACCGGCGCGGCTTGTACGGTACGCGTTTGCTGTTGCTGGTATGTCTGTTCCGTTGCCCGCGGACGTGGCTGCTGAGCCTGCTGTTGGGTGTTGTTCCACTGCTGCTGTTGCACCTGACGCTGACGCTGCAGCGTCTGCTGGCGTTGCTCAGGCGTTTGTTCGTTCCACGGTACTTCGTTGAGCTGTGTCGGCTGCTGACGCATATCAGCCTGCATCTGCGCCAACAGCTGGCGCTGCTCATTGGTTAATTGGTCGGCGTTCAGTACTTCGCCGCCTGCGGACGGTTCAGTAGGCGCGCGTACGCCTGGCTGACGGCTTTCCAGCTCTTTGATGTATCGCCAGCGCTCTTCCGGCTTCGGTGGGATCCCATTACCGGTGACTTTCTGGTTTTGCAGCGTTTCGGACTCTTCTTTTTTGTGATGCGTAATGAAGTACAGACCACCGATAAAGGTCACGAGTACGGCTGCAGCAATAGCAACCATAGCGGGGGAGACCGCAGACGTATTGCGTTGTTTTTTCCGTGATGTGCTCTTTTTGCGCCGCGAAGGTGCCGGTTGGCCGCGACGTACATAATCTCGTTGTGCCACTATCGTTTCGCTGTATTTATTCGTTCGTCAGCCCGCCATGTTACTTAAGCGGCGGGCCTTTGACCAGACAGGGGAGTCCGAAAGCACTTTACTTTATGTCAATGCCCGGGTTGTGCCCCGAATAATTAGCTCACAGTCCAGTAAACGTGAGCCGCTGCTGACGTTCTGCCCTTGTAATTGATCGAGCAATAACAGCATAGCTTCACGTCCGATATCGAAACGCGGCTGTGCGACGGTTGTCAGGGGTGGATCACAAAATTCCGTAAGCGAAATGTTATCAAAGCCAATGATGGACAGATCGTCAGGTACTTTTAAACCCTGACGTTTGGCGTAAGAGAGCGCGCCCAGCGCCATGACGTCGCTGTGACAAAAGACCGCGGTAGGCGGCTGCGGTAGCGTCAGCAGCTGTTTAAGCGCATTAGCTCCCGCTTCGTAGGTAAAGTCACCGCGGGCGATGAAATGTGGATCGACCGTAATTCCGCTGCGGCGTAAAGCCTGAACGTAACCTTGCAGACGGTAATGACACAGCGGCATATCCTCTGGTCCGGCGATACAGCCAATGCGTTTATGTCCCAGCTCCAGCAGATAGTTCATCGCGTTGAAGGCGGCGGTGAGGTTATCAATGTGAACGGTGGGAAGTTCCAGCTCTGGCGCGAACTCGTTGGACATGACCATTGGCGGCAGGTTGCGCTGTTCTTCCACGCTGGCATCAAACGGCAGACGCGAGCTGAGCAGCACCATGCCATCGATCTGCTTGGTGATAATGAGGTTAAGAAAGGTCTTTTCCTGCTGGTTCTGGTGCGCGCAGTCGCCAATAAGCACCAGATATCCCTGCTCTGCGGCAGTGACTTCTATGCCGCGAATCACTTCGCTAAAAAACGGATCGCAGATATCCGGCACAATCACCAGAATGGTACGTGACTCATTACGCTTTACGTTGCGTCCCATCGATTGAGGTAAATATCCCACTTCCAGAGCGGCCTGCTCAACCTTGTTACGGGTTGACTGCGAGACTTTGTCTGGATTCATTAATGCGCGGGATACGGTTGCCGTTGAGACTTTCGCCTTCAGAGCAACATCTTTCATCGTAGCGGCGGCAACCTGCTTATTCGGTTTCACTCTTTCTCCTCGCCAGGGGCTGCTGGCACAGACTCGTCCCTGGATAACCTTCATCTGAAACATTTTTATCAGATAGTGAATGGAAGCGGTTACAGAATTTTCATAAAAAGTGTGATGGATATTTAATTTTACGATCCGCCTCGCATCGTGAAGGATTAACCCTCGATGGGATCGACATCCAGCACCCATTTAACTTTGCGTGCATCGGGTAGCGTATTAATCAGCGCCAGCGTGCCGCTAACGATATGCTGCAGGCGAATCCGTGACGGATGTTGCAACAAAATTTGCCAGCGATAGCGACCGCCGCGCTTGGGCGCCAGCGCTGGAACCGGGCCCAGCACCCAGAGTTTGTCATCGGCCAGCGGACTGGCCTGAATCAGATTTCGCAGCTGCTGCAAGAACATCGGCGCATGCTGATTGTTATGATCTTCTGCCCGCACGATCACATGGCTGGTCCACGGTGGAAGCTGGAGCGTTTGCCGTTCGGCCAGCGCCTGCTCGGCAAACGCGTCATAGCCTTTATACAGTAAGGTTTGCAGAAGCGGATGTTCAGGGTGGTGCGTTTGCAGCACCACTTCCCCCTGTTTCCCGGCGCGACCAGCACGCCCGGAAACCTGCGTATAGAGCTGGGCGAAGCGTTCTGCCGAACGGAAATCTGCGGAGAACAGCGCGCCGTCAACGTCCAGCAGCGCCACCAGGGTGACGTCCGGGAAATGGTGGCCTTTCGCCAGCATTTGCGTGCCGATAAGAATGCGCGCGCCGCCGCGATGCACTTCCGCCAGATGTTGCTCCAGCGACCCTTTCCGGCTGGTGGTGTCGCGATCGATGCGTGAAATCGGCACGCCGGGGAAAAAAGGCGCCAGGGCCTGCTCAAGCTGCTCCGTACCGAGGCCAACCGGAACCATATGCGTTGAGCCGCAGGAAGGACATTGGCGCGGTATCGGGCGCTGGCTGTCGCAGTGGTGGCAGCGCAGATGATGCTGCGCCTGATGCAGCGTGTAGTAGTGATCGCAGCGCGGACATTCGGCAATCCAGCCGCAATCGTGGCACAGCAGCGCAGGGGCAAAACCCCGGCGATTTAAAAACAGGATCACCTGGTTATCCGCTTGCAGGTGCTGACGCATGCGGGTGATAAGCGCGGGAGCCAGACCGGCCTGCACTTGTTGACCTTTCAGATCCAGTACGTGCTGCGTGGCCGGGCGCGCGTTTCCGGCGCGGCGCGTCAGGCGCAGCATGCGGTATTTTTTCTGCCGTACGTTGCACAGCGTTTCCAGCGCTGGGGTGGCGGAACCGAGAATGATCGGGATCTGCTCGCTGTGGGCGCGGTAAACCGCCAGATCGCGGGCATGGTAGCGCCAACCCTCCTGTTGTTTATAGGAGCTGTCGTGCTCCTCATCAATCACGATGACGCCCAGATTTTTAAACGGCGTAAACAGCGATGAACGCGTACCGATAACAATCGCCGCTTCGCCATTTTTCGCCTTCAGCCATGCTGAAAGGCGTTCGCTGTCGTTTAAACCGGAGTGCAGGACTTCGATCGGCGCATTAAAGCGTTCGCGAAAACGGGCAATGGTTTGCGGCGTCAGGCCAATCTCCGGCACCATTACCAGCGCTTGCTTACCTTGGGCGAGCACATTTTCCAGTACGCTTAAATAGACTTCTGTTTTGCCGGACCCCGTCACCCCCGCTAATAGCCAGGCGCTAAAACTGTCTGCGGCGCTATGAATCGCCCCCACGGCGGTGGCCTGCTCGGTGTTGAGTCGAAGACGTTCACCGGAAACAGCGTAGTGCGTACGCCAGTCGCTAAAGCCTGGCGTTTCGCTTGCCAGGTCGCACAGACCTTTTTTCCGCAGCGCCTGTAAGGCGGCGTCATTAAATTCAAGTTCAGCGACCCGATCGCGCCAGATTTTACCCTGACGTAACGCCGCCAGTGCCTGCTGCTGCTTGGGAGAGCGCTTCAGGCTGTTGAGATCGATGACCTGACCTTCTTCAGTGGCAAACCAGTACCACATCGGCGCGTTGGCGGCAGGGCGTCCCTGGCGTAGCAGGATCGGCAGGGCGTGAAACAGCACGTCGCCAATGGGATGATGGTAGTAATCAGCGGCCCACAGCAGTAAACGCCAGACGGAGGTCGAATAGACCGGTTCGCTGTCCAGCACCTCGAGCACCGCTTTTAATTCGTTGAGCGGCAGTTCGCTGTGTTCGCTGACGGAAAGAACGATACCTACACGCTCCTGCTGTTTGCCAAAGGGTACGCGTACACGACACCCGGCTTTGGCGCTCATGCCTTGCGGCAGAAGGTAGTCAAAGGTGCGAGGTAGCGGAACGGGTAAGGCAACGTGCGCAACGGGCATTGAATCATCCTGACTTGAAATCTGGCGGGTTAGTATACACATTAGTGAAGGGTAGAATGCGGATCAGTTTGCATGAGCAGGTTAATTTCTGTATGATTCGCCGCCTTTGATGCAAATTGATTGCGTCAAATAATGACCATTACCCGAGAATTTCAAGCTGTTGATGCAGTGTGAAAGGTGACGGGGAATAATTAACATCGCGTGGTGTCTGGCGTTAGGGCTGGAAGAGCGACGCGGCCTTAAACCGAGGTTTTCCCATGAAAAAAGATATTCACCCGAAATACGAAGAAATTACTGCAAACTGCTCTTGCGGTAACGTCATGAAAATCCGCTCCACCGTCGGTCACGATCTGAACCTCGACGTGTGCAGCAAGTGCCACCCGTTCTATACTGGCAAGCAGCGTGATGTTGCTACCGGTGGCCGTGTTGACCGCTTCAACAAGCGTTTCAACATCCCAGGCAGCAAATAAGTTTCAGCTGTCAGAAAAAAGCGCCTTATGGCGCTTTTTTTGTTTCTGCGTCAGCAAACTGAAATTCATATTGATGTATTGAATAGTGTCTCTTGTTTAATAAATAAAACAGTGTTTTTATTTTTACGATAAATTGTTTCAATTGTTGATCTGTGTTCATTTCTTCTTCTGATTTTTGCCACTCATGCCAGTTTTTGGCAAAATACCAAAGGTTTCACCTCTCTTTCTAAAATACACTTTTATGGAAATATAAAATTATTCTTAATCCTTTATCGTTTCCCATTTATGGACGGAACGAGATGGGTAATTTCCTTGATGTAGTGTGAAGAGGGATGGTCATGAAATTTAAATCTGCGTTATTACTGATTCCATTATTCTCTGTGGCCGCGCAAGCGGGTTATGTTGATTATCGTCATGAATATTATGACGATGGGCGTAATTACGACCGTGTTTATATGTCTCATCGTTTTGCCACGGGTTTTGGTGTGGCGGTAGAAGCCATTTCACGTTCCGAAGATACGCAGTCTAATGACGCGTGGAATAATATGGAAAGTAATGGCAACGAGTATACGGCAAGCTACCAGTTTACCTGGCAGGATCTTATCTGGCAGCCGGGGATAGCGATCGAAACGGGCGATAACATCACGATTTATAAGCCTTATATCCGCGTGCAATATAACATTAACGATAGCTGGTGGACCGCGTTTCGCTATCGTCAGGAGTATATGCGTAGGAACACTGACGGCAAGGATGACCGCATGGTCTATCGCCCGGAAGCATGGCTCGGTTACAACATAAATGACTGGATGTTTGAGCTTAACGGTATCTATAAAATTGCCGATAGCGAAGATTTATATAACAACCGGAAAGACGATTATGAATATAACTTCCGCGTGGCTTATAAAATAGGTTCCTGGGTTCCATTTGTTGAGGTGGGTAACGTTTCCTCGGGTTATAACACCACAACCACAGACGATCGTCAGACCCGTTATCGCGTGGGTCTCGGTTATAACTTCTGACCGTTAATACTCTTCGTATCAAGTTATTACGCTGAGCATCGGTATATACGCATAGTTTGCGTGAATAATGTGTCTAAGGAGTTAACATCATGTCTAATGATGGAACTATGATCGGAAGTAATCAAAGCATTGCAGTCAGGCCTTTCGGATTAAGAGATAAATTTGGCTATTTATGTGGTGACCTCGGAACCTGTTTTATTCTGGGACTGGTCAATAGCTTTTTAATGATCTATTACACTAACGTACTCGGTATTTCCGGCGTTATTGTTGGTTCGCTCTATTTTGTGACCAAACTCTTTGATGCGTTTGTCGACGTTGGCGTAGGGCGTTTATGTGATACCTCTAAACTAACGGTACACGGGCGGTTTAACCCCTGGGTACGCCGCATGAAGTATCCGTTCTGCATTATTGCGGTCGTCCTGTTCCTGCCATTTGTGAATGATTTCTCTTATACGGCGAAAATTATCTACATCTGCTGTTCCTATTTTATTTACGGTTCGTTGTTATCGACGGTCAGTATCCCGTATGGCGCCATGTCTGCGGCGATTAGCTCGAACCCGGAAGATCGTGTTTCGCTCTCAACCTGGCGCAGCGTTGGGTCAGCCATCGGCGGCGGCGCAACCGGCTTTTTTATTCCAATCCTGATGTACACCACCCTGGTGGACGGAAGCCAGGTGATTTCCGGCCAGCATTTCTTCTGGATCGCCATTGGTTGCGCAGTGCTGGGCTTTATCTTTTTAACGCTGACCTGTCAGTTAACGACGGAACGCGTGCGGGTGGAGAGAAAAGAGGGCATGCCCGTGTCGGTACTGCTGAAGGGATTGCTACGCAATGAGGCACTGATTGTTCTGGTTGTGGTGGATCTGCTGATTGTGATTAATCAGGGATTGTCTGGTACCAACATGACTTACCTGTTTAATGACTATTTCCATAACAAAGAGGCCATGTCCGTTGCGTTGCTGTTTACCTTTGGCTCCCTGGTTTTGCTGGCGCCATCGGCATCCTGGCTTACGAATCGATTTGGTAAAAAAGAAGCCAGCGTAGGCGCGCTGCTCTTTGCGGTAGCCATGTATTTGCTGATGTACTTTATCCATATAACCGACGCGAAAGTCTATTTGGTTTTCCTGTTCCTGGCGACGCTGGGTGCGGGGTTATTCAATCTGATGATTTGGGCGTTTATGACCGACGTTTGTGACTATCACCAGTACGTTACCGGCGATCGGGAGGATGGGACCGTTTATGGCGTGAACTTCTTTGCCCGTAAAGTTGGTCAGGCGTGTGCAGGGGCGATTGGCGGCTTTATGCTGGCCATCATTGGTTATCAATCTTCGTCAACGGGCGGCGCTGTGCAAACCAGCATCGTGCAGGAAAACATCTATACGATGGCGAATCTCTTACCGGCTTTATGCCTGTTTTTGGCGGCGGTCATTCTGATTTATTTCTATCCATTAAACCGTAAAGAAACGCTCAAAATGGAAGAGACTTTGAATAAGATCAATGGTATCAGTAAGTAACGTATTGAGAAGCGGCGGGAGTGATCCCGCCTTTTCTCATCTGTCTTCAACAATCAGTATTCCCACGTTTCCGGGTTGATACCCAGTTCACGCATGATTACCTTTGCTTCTTCCGGGATTTCATCACTGCGCTCTTTACGCAGGTCGTCATCGTTGGGTAACGGTTGCCCGGTAAAAGCATGCAGAAACGCTTCACACAGCAGTTCGCTGTTGGTGGCGTGGCGCAGGTTGTTAACCTGACGACGCGTGCGTTCATCGGTTAGGATTTTTAACACCTTCAGAGGAATGGAAACCGTAATTTTTTTGACTTGCTCACTCTTCTTACCGTGCTCAGCGTATGGGCTGATATATTCGCCGCTCCATTCAGCCATGAGATACCTAATCCTCTTCGTCATTAATATTGAGGCCAGAACCTGAGCCCGGACCATAATTGCGCGTAGTTTATCGTAGTGGCGCGGCCCTGACACGAAGTAAGCCGACGCGGATGTACGCTAATGCATATAATTTTAACGGCTATTTGCAGTTTGCTCAATCTATACGCAAAGAAGTTTAGATGTCCAGATGTATTGACGTCTATTGTGACAATGATTACTCTGGGGTCTGACTTTTCACCGACTCAGCCAGGATCTCCTCTCTATGACGCGTAAACAGGCCACCATCGCAGTGCGTAGCGGATTAAATGACGACGAACAGTACGGTTGCGTTGTCCCGCCGATTCACCTCTCAAGCACCTATAACTTTACCGGTTTTAATGAGCCTCGCGCGCATGATTATTCGCGCCGCGGTAACCCGACGCGCGATGTCGTACAGCGTGCGCTGGCGGAACTGGAAGGCGGCGCGGGTGCGGTACTGACCAATACCGGCATGTCGGCGATTCATCTGGTGACGACGGTCTTTTTGAAGCCTGGCGATTTGCTGGTCGCGCCGCACGACTGCTACGGCGGCAGCTACCGTCTGTTTGACAGTCTGGCAAAGCGTGGCTGTTATCGCGTCCTGTTTGTCGATCAAGGCGATGAGCGGGCGTTGCAGGCGGCGTTGGCAGAAAAACCGAAGCTGGTGCTGGTAGAAAGCCCCAGCAACCCGCTGCTGCGCGTGGTGGATATTGCGAAAATCTGCCAGCTGGCGCGCGAGGCTGGCGCGGTCAGCGTGGTGGATAACACTTTTTTAAGCCCGGCACTGCAAAATCCGCTGGCATTGGGCGCCGATCTGGTGTTGCATTCATGCACGAAATATTTAAACGGTCACTCAGACGTAGTAGCCGGTGTAGTGATAGCAAAAGATCCGCAAATGGTCACTGAACTGGCGTGGTGGGCGAATAATATTGGCGTGACCGGCGGCGCGTTTGATAGTTATCTGCTGTTGCGCGGCCTGCGTACTCTGTCACCTCGTATGGAGGTGGCGCAACGTAATGCTCAGGCGATTGTTGATTATCTGCAAACGCAGCCGCTGGTGAAAAAATTGTATCACCCGTCATTGCCGGATAATCAGGGCCATGAGATTGCCGCGCGCCAGCAAAAAGGCTTTGGCGCGATGCTGAGTTTTGAACTGGATGGCGATGAGCAAACGCTGCGCCGTTTCCTCGGCGGGTTGTCATTGTTTACGCTGGCGGAATCGTTAGGGGGCGTTGAAAGCCTGATCTCCCATGCCGCAACCATGACGCATGCGGGTATGGCGCCAGAAGCGCGCGCGGCTGCCGGAATTTCTGAAACGCTGCTGCGCATCTCCACCGGTATTGAAGATGGCGAAGATTTAATTGCCGACCTGGAAAATGGCTTCCGGGCTGCAAACAAGGGGTAAACATGAGTGTGATTGCGCAGGCAGGGGCGAAGGGTCGTCAACTGCACAAATTTGGTGGTAGTAGTCTGGCTGATGTGAAATGTTATCTGCGTGTCGCAGGCATTATGGCGGAGTACTCGCAGCCTGATGACATGATGGTTGTTTCAGCGGCAGGCAGTACCACTAACCAGTTGATTAGCTGGCTGAAGCTAAGCCAGACCGATCGTCTTTCTGCGCATCAGGTTCAACAAGCGTTACGCCGCTATCAAAGCGATCTGATCGGTGGTTTGTTACCTCCAGAAGTGGCCGACGGGCTGATCGGCGCGTTTATTCACGACCTGGAGCGTCTGGCTGGGTTACTCGACAGCGGCGTGAACGACGCCGTCTATGCCGAAGTAGTCGGACACGGTGAAGTGTGGTCGGCGCGTCTGATGTCTGCCGTCCTTAACCAACAAGGCCTGGAATCGGCCTGGCTGGACGCGCGCGATTTTTTACGTGCGGAGCGGAGCGCTCAGCCGCAGGTGGATGAAGGGCTCTCTTACCCATTGCTGCAGCAACTGTTGGCGCAGCATCCGGGTAAACGTCTGGTCGTTACCGGCTTCATTAGCCGCAGCAGCGCCGGTGAAACGGTACTGCTGGGGCGTAACGGATCGGACTACTCGGCGACGCAGGTTGGCGCGCTGGCCGGAGTTTCCCGCGTCACCATCTGGAGCGACGTCGCCGGGGTTTACAGTGCGGATCCGCGTAAAGTGAAAGATGCCTGCCTGCTGCCGCTGCTGCGTCTTGATGAAGCCAGCGAGCTGGCGCGTTTGGCGGCTCCGGTGCTCCACGCCCGCACATTACAGCCGGTTTCCGGCAGCGATATCGATCTCCAGCTGCGTTGTAGCTATACGCCGGAACAGGGATCGACGCGCATTGAACGCGTGCTGGCTTCCGGGACCGGGGCGCGTATCGTGACCAGCCATGATGACGTCTGCCTGATTGAGTTTCAGGTTCCCGCCGGTCAGGACTTTAAGCTGGCCTACAAAGAGGTCGACCAGATTTTAAAACGTACCCAGGTGCGTCCGCTGGCGGTTGGTGTGCATCCCGATCGCCAGTTGCTGCAATTTTGCTATACCTCCGAAGTCGCTGACGGCGCGTTGAGAATTCTTGATGAGGCCGGATTGCCGGGCGAGCTGCGTCTGCGCCAGGGGCTGGCGCTGGTGGCGATGGTCGGGGCGGGTGTCACCCGTAACCCGCTACACTGCCACCGTTTCTGGCAGCAGCTGAAAGGTCAGCCGGTCGAATTCACCTGGCAGTCGGAGGAGGGCATCAGCCTGGTTGCCGTACTGCGTACCGGACCGACGGAGAGCCTGATTCAGGGTCTGCATCAGTCAATTTTCCGCGCGGAAAAACGCATTGGTCTGGTGCTGTTCGGGAAAGGCAACATTGGGTCACGTTGGCTGGAGCTGTTTGCCCGCGAGCAGAGCACGCTCTCGGCGCGTACCGGATTAGAGTTCGTGCTGGCGGGCGTGGTTGATAGCCGCCGTAGCCTGCTGAATTATGAGGGGCTGGATGCCAGCCGTGCGTTGGCCTTCTTTGATGACGAGGCGGTGGAGCAGGATGAAGAGTCGCTATTCCTGTGGATGCGCGCTCACCCGTATGATGATTTAGTGGTGCTGGACGTGACCGCCAGCGAGCAACTGGCGGATCAGTATCTGGATTTCGCCAGCCACGGCTTCCACGTTATCAGCGCCAACAAACTGGCGGGGGCGAGCAGCAGTAATAATTATCGCCAAATTCATGATGCGTTTGAAAAAACCGGCCGCCACTGGCTGTATAACGCCACCGTTGGCGCAGGCTTGCCGATCAACCATACCGTGCGCGATCTGATTGACAGCGGAGATACAATTCTGTCGATCAGCGGGATCTTCTCCGGCACGCTGTCGTGGCTGTTCCTGCAATTTGACGGCACGGTCCCGTTCACCGACCTGGTGGATCAGGCGTGGCAGCAGGGGCTGACTGAACCTGACCCGCGCGTGGATCTTTCCGGCAAGGATGTGATGCGTAAGCTGGTGATTCTGGCGCGTGAAGCGGGTTACGACATCGAGCCGGATCAGGTGCGCGTGGAGTCGCTGGTGCCTGCGCACTGTGAAGAAGGCTCTATTGACCATTTCTTTGAAAATGGTGATGAACTGAACGAGCAGATGGTGCAGCGTCTGGAAGCGGCGCGTGAAATGGGGCTGGTACTGCGCTATGTGGCGCGTTTTGATGCGAACGGTAAAGCACGCGTTGGCGTTGAAGCGGTTCGTCCTGAACACCCGCTGGCGGCATTGTTGCCGTGCGATAACGTGTTCGCCATTGAAAGCCGCTGGTATCGCGATAACCCGCTGGTGATCCGCGGGCCTGGCGCGGGCCGCGACGTCACCGCCGGAGCTATTCAGTCAGACATTAACCGCCTGGCGCAACTGCTGTAGTTTTTGTTGCCGGGTGGCGCTTACGCTTATCCGGCCTGACTATCACACTAACCGTAGGCCCGGTAAGCGGCAGCGCCACCGGGCAAATCGCGCTGGGCGATCAGGATGTTGTATTTCTCCGCCAGCAATCTCATCACCTGAAACACCGAATGGGCAGCGCAACGGTTACTATCCCGAAATTCCGGCTGTTGCTGTAGCCAGGCGATAAAATAATGGCTTGCCGCCAGAGTGATTGACGCCCCTTTTTCGACCAGACCTTCTGTTAACAGACACGCCATTTTTCGATTGTTGCCTTGTTCCCAAATCTGCCACTGGTTTCGCCACCATCCCTGATACGTTTTTCCCCGCAGCCGCCAGGGTAACAGACACGTATTGTCATTGATTTCTTCATCAATAAACCACAGCGCGGCGCGGTGCTCGCGAAACTGTTCAGCCCATGCGGTAACCGCCGCGCCACGCAGAAAACATTCATGCGCAATGATGTGCGTTTTCACCTCCGGCCAGAGATGGCTCAGCACCCGGAAATGGCCGTGGGCAGCAATGACCGGGCGCAAAATAGCGCCGCTGGCGTTGCGCTTGAGTTCGGCGCTCCCGTACTGAATTTCGTCAAACTGACTGCGGCGTAAAAACTGCGTTTCTCGCTGAGCCACGCGCTGCACAATATCGTCATGCGCCGCAGTTGCCTCACCGATGCCACGCCAGCGGTAACGTAGTGAATCTCCAATGGGATAGGGCGTGAAATTGCTGGAAACATGCAGAATATTGCCGCGAATAGCGTCAAAGCTGAGCAATATATAAAGTTTCTGCTCGGCGCTGGCTCCCTGAAAAGGCACGATCAAGGGAACCGTTGCGATTTGCTCTGGCGACTCAATGGGCGTGAACGGCCGTCGTTTGGGCGTCCAGACTTTTTTGCACGCCCGACACTGAACGCGCTGGCTGCCCTGAGGATTCCGGCCATAGCGGATCGTTTCCCGTTGGTAACAATCCGGGCAAAAAAGACCGCTATCGGTAGCGAACTGCGTTAAACAGGCCGATAGCCAGCGACTGAATTGTTCATCATTAAACAGCGGAGGATAGCTCCCGCATGCCCGGCAATGCAGTGCGGCATAGCCCAGTCGATAGTCTGGCCAGCGGTAATCCGGCGAGCTCGCCAGCCCCAGGTTTTGGCAGCCAAAGGACTTGCAGCAGTTGATGGTGAACAGAGAAGTCATCGTATTACCAACGATTTTTAATGGTTGTTGATTTTGCCCTGCAACAGTTACCGGGGGATGTGAGTTTTCTCACATAAAAAAGCCTTTCAGAACGTAACGTAGCGATTCTTTATATGACTGAAAGGGATTGATTATGAAGTTAAAAATGCTTGCTGTCGGCGTGCTGGTATCACTGCCATTATGGGCGTCAGCGAAAGACGTCACGATTATCTATACCAACGATCTCCATGCCCATGTCGAACCTTATAAAGTCCCGTGGATTGCCAATGGCACCCGTGATATTGGCGGTTGGGCCAACATCACGACGATGGTGAAACAGGAAAAAGCGAAAAACAGCGCTACCTGGTTCTTTGATGCAGGGGATTACTTTACCGGGCCGTACATCAGCAGCCTGACCAAGGGCAAGGCGATTATCGATATCATGAATACCATGCATTTCGACGCCGTCACGATGGGCAATCATGAGTTCGATCACGGCTGGGACAACACGCTGCTGCAGCTGAGTCAGGCGAAATTCCCCATTGTGCAGGGCAATATCTTTTATCAGAACAGCAGTAAAATGTTCTGGGATAAGCCCTGGACCATCATTGAGAAAGATGGCGTGAAGATTGGCGTAATTGGCCTGCACGGTGTGTTTGCCTTCAATGATACGGTTTCCGCTTCGACGCGCGTTGGTATTGAAGCGCGGGATGAGGTGAAGTGGCTGCAACGCTATATCGATGAACTGAAAGGCAAAGTGGATCTGACCGTAGCGCTGATCCATGAAGGTACGCCTGCGCGCCAGTCCAGCCAGGGGAGCACTGACGTGCGCCGTGCGCTGGATAAAGACATCCAGACCGCGGGTCAGGTGCATGGGCTGGATATCCTGATTACCGGGCATGCGCACGTCGGCACGCCAGAGCCGATTAAAGTGGGTAATACCCTAATTCTTTCTACCGACAGTGGCGGTATTGATGTTGGCAAACTGGTGCTGGATTATCAGCAAAAGCCGCATCACTTCACCGTGAAAAATTTTGAGCTGAAGACTATCTACGCCGATGAGTGGAAACCCGATCCGCAGACGAAACAGGTTATTGATGGCTGGAATAAAAAGCTCGATGAGGTTGTACAGCAAACGGTCGCCAACTCGCCGGTTGAGCTGACGCGCGCTTACGGGGAATCCTCCTCGTTGGGGAATCTGGCGGCAGATGCGTTACTGGCTGCGGCGGGTAAAGATACCCAGTTAGCGCTTACCAACTCCGGTGGCATTCGCAATGAGATTCCGTCAGGTGCGATTACGATGGGCGCGGTTATTAGCACCTTCCCGTTCCCTAACGAGTTGTCTACGATGGATCTTACCGGTAAGCAACTGCGTAGTTTGATGGAACACGGCGCGGGCTTAAGCAATGGGGTATTGCAGGTGTCCAAAGGACTGGAGATGAAGTATGACAGCAGTAAACCGGTTGGTCAGCGGGTCACCTTATTGACGCTAAACGGTAAACCGATTGAGGATGCGACCACCTATCACATTGCCACCAATAGCTTCCTGGCTGATGGCGGTGATGGTTTCGCCGCATTTACCGAAGGGAAAGCGCGCAATACATCCGGCGGTTACTATGTTTCAAATGCTGTAGTGGATTATTTCAAAACGGGTCATACGCTGACGGACGAGCAGCTCAAAGGCATGCGTGTGGAAGATGTGAAAAAATAGGTCCTCTCGCCGCGGTATGTTCAATACCGCGGCTTCAGATGAAGAAAATTCATCTTCACTGAGTATTCCTCACCTTTACCGATGATTTTTGTGTTGACGCCAGCGTGCTTTTCCGTCATTTTTACATCTAGACGTCTAAACGTATAGCAGTTCACAACACAACATATAACGACAAAAGATTGATGAGGTAAGGTATGAGCTTTTTTCACGCCAACCAGCGGGAAGCGCTGAATCAGAGTCTGGCCGAAGTGCAGGGGCAGATTAACGTTTCTTTCGAATTTTTCCCGCCGCGCACCAGTGAAATGGAGCAAACCCTGTGGAACTCTATCGATCGCCTGAGCAGCCTGAAGCCGAAATTTGTTTCCGTCACTTACGGCGCGAACTCTGGTGAGCGCGACCGTACGCATAGCATTATTAAAGGGATTAAGGATCGCACCGGGCTTGAAGCTGCGCCGCATCTGACCTGCATTGATGCTACGCGTGATGAATTGCGCACCATTGCTCAGGACTACTGGAATAACGGTATTCGTCATATTGTTGCCCTGCGCGGCGATCTGCCGCCGGGAAGCGGGAAACCGGATATGTATGCCTCTGACCTGGTGACTCTGCTAAAAGACGTGGCGGACTTTGATATCTCCGTTGCCGCTTACCCGGAAGTGCACCCGGAAGCGAAGAGCGCCCAGGCCGATCTGCTGAACCTGAAGCGCAAGGTTGATGCCGGAGCAAACCGCGCGATCACACAGTTTTTCTTTGATGTGGAAAGTTATCTGCGTTTTCGCGATCGCTGCGTATCGGCGGGAATCGATGTGGAAATTATTCCGGGCATCCTGCCGGTTTCTAACTTTAAGCAGGCGAAAAAATTTGCCGACATGACCAACGTACGTATTCCGGCGTGGATGTCGACCATGTTCGCGGGCCTGGATGACGATGCGGAGACCCGTAAGCTGGTGGGGGCGAACATCGCCATGGACATGGTGAAGATCCTCAGCCGTGAAGGGGTGAAAGATTTTCATTTCTACACCCTTAACCGAGCCGAGATGAGCTACGCTATTTGTCACACACTGGGCGTAAGACCGAATTAAACAGATGTTCAAGCCCTCTGCGGAGGGCTTTTTATTGATCATTTTGATCTACATCTCTGTAACTTTAAATATAAAAGGAATTAGCTATCGAATCTGTGGGTTAATTCGACTATATCTTATCTCTGGTGGTGTATATCGTAGTCATAACACTGTAAAGGGAGCATATAGATGAGCATGTCAGACGATAGCCAAAACGCATCAACTGCCGGAAAGTGTCCTTTCCATCAGGGCGGATCAGATCACAGCGCGGGAGCAGGAAGACATAACCGCGACTGGTGGCCAAATCAACTCCGCGTAGACCTTTTGAATCAACATTCCAACCGTTCGAACCCATTGGGTGAGGACTTTGACTACCGCAAAGAATTTAGCAAACTTGACTACTCTGCCCTGAAAGGGGATCTCAGAGCCCTTCTGTCCGAATCTCAACCGTGGTGGCCTGCTGACTGGGGAAGCTATGCCGGTTTGTTTATTCGTATGGCATGGCACGGAGCAGGGACCTATCGCTCTATCGATGGACGCGGTGGCGCGGGTCGCGGACAGCAGCGTTTTGCCCCCCTGAACTCCTGGCCGGACAACGTCAGCCTTGATAAAGCGCGTCGTCTGCTGTGGCCGATCAAGCAGAAATATGGTCAGAAAATTTCCTGGGCCGACCTGTTTATTCTCGCGGGTAACGTGGCGCTGGAAAACTCCGGCTTCCGTACCTTCGGTTTTGGCGCGGGTCGTGAAGACGTCTGGGAACCGGATCTCGACGTAAACTGGGGTGATGAGAAAGCCTGGCTGACTCACCGTCACCCGGAAGCGCTGGCAAAGACCCCGTTGGGCGCGACCGAGATGGGCCTTATCTATGTTAACCCGGAAGGGCCGGACCACAGCGGCGAACCGCTTTCCGCGGCCGCGGCGATTCGTGCGACCTTCGGTAACATGGGGATGAACGACGAAGAAACCGTGGCGCTGATTGGCGGCGGTCATACGTTGGGTAAAACTCATGGTGCAGCACCTGCCTCCCACGTTGGGGCCGATCCAGAATCCGCGCCGATTGAAGCGCAGGGTTTAGGCTGGGCCAGCAGCTACGGTTCCGGCTCCGGCGCAGATACGATTACTTCCGGTCTGGAAGTGGTCTGGACGCAAACGCCGACCCAGTGGAGCAACTATTTCTTCGAGAACCTGTTCAAATATGAGTGGGTCCAGACGCGCAGCCCGGCTGGCGCTATCCAGTTCGAAGCGGTGGATGCGCCGGAGATTATCCCCGATCCGTTTGATCCGTCGAAAAAACGTAAGCCGACAATGCTGGTCACCGACCTGACGCTGCGTTTTGATCCTGAGTTCGAGAAGATCTCTCGTCGTTTCCTCAACGATCCGCAGGCGTTCAACGAAGCCTTTGCTCGGGCGTGGTTTAAACTGACGCACCGCGATATGGGGCCGAAAGCGCGTTACATCGGACCGGAAGTGCCAAAAGAAGATCTGATTTGGCAGGATCCGCTGCCACATGCGTTCTTCAACCCAAGCGAAGAAGATATCCTTAACCTGAAGGCGACCATTGCGGCTTCCGGGCTGTCCGTGGGCGAGCTGGTTTCGGTGGCATGGGCCTCTGCATCGACCTTCCGCGGTGGGGATAAACGTGGCGGCGCGAATGGCGCTCGTCTGGCGCTAGCGCCTCAGCGCGACTGGGATGTGAATGCGACCGCGGCACGCGTACTGCCAGTGCTGGAAGGTATTTATAAATCTGCTCATACCGCGTCGTTGGCCGATATTATCGTGCTGGCCGGTGTTGTCGGTGTGGAGAAGGCAGCAAGCGCTGCGGGCGTCAGCATCACTGTTCCTTTTGTGCCGGGCCGTGTAGATGCACGTCAGGATCAAACGGATATTGAGATGTTCGAACTGCTCAAGCCGATTGCCGATGGTTTCCGTAACTATCGTTCTCGCCCTGACGTATCGACCACCGAGTCGCTGCTGATCGATAAAGCGCAGCAACTGACGCTAACCGCACCGGAAATGACCGTGCTGGTGGGCGGGATGCGTGTTCTGGACACCAACTTCGATGGTAGCCAGCACGGCGTCTTTACCGATCGTCCTGGCGTACTCAGCACTGACTTCTTCGTCAATCTGCTGGATATGCGCCACGAATGGAAGGCGGTTGATGAGTCACAAGAGCTGTTTGAAGGTCGTGACCGTCTGAGCGGCGAAGTAAAATACACCGCAACCCGCGCCGATCTGGTGTTTGGTTCTAACTCTGTACTGCGTGCAGTGGCTGAAGTTTATGCCTGCAGCGATGCGCACGAGAAGTTCGTGAAGGACTTCGTCGCGGCATGGGTGAAAGTGATGAACCTGGATCGTTTCGATCTGCTGTAATAAAAATGCCGGATGGCGCTGACGCTCATCCGGCCTACAGTATTGGTACAATGTTGCCGTTTGTAGGCCGGATCGGGCGAAGCCGCCATCCGGCATGCTAACGTTATTCCCACTCTTGCAGATAACGCTGCCCGTACTGGTCAGCCACCAGCAATGCGGCATACACCTGGTCCGGCGTTGCGCCGCCAGGCATGTTGTGAATGGTTTCACCTTCAGCACAGGCCGCCTCTGCCACAATGCGCATTTTCGCCGGGATATCCTGTTTGATATCCAGCTGCGCCAGCGTAATTGGCAGCCCAACTGAATGGCACAGCGCCGCTACGGTCTCGATTTCATCGACCGGCGCGTTTTCCAGTACCAGCTGCGTCAGCGTACCAAACGCCACTTTCTCGCCGTGGTAGTAGTGATGCGCATCGGGGATTGCCGTCAGACCGTTATGAATGGCGTGAGCCGCTGCCAGACCACCGCTTTCAAAACCGACGCCGCTCAGATAGGTATTGGCTTCAATAACGCGCTCCAGCGCAGGCGTAACCACGTGCTGCTCGGCCGCCAGCATCGCTTTTTCACCTTCTTCTATCAGCGTATTAAAGCACAGCTCAGCCAGCGCCAGCGCCGCCTGGGTGCACTGACCGCCCGCCATGGTGGTTGCGCCGCTACGTGAACAGGCCCGTGCTTCGAACCAGGTCGCCAGTGCGTCGCCGATGCCCGCCGCTAGCAGACGTGCCGGTGCGCCCGCGACAATTTTAGTATCAACAATCACCCTGTCCGGGTTGTTCGGCAGAAGCAGATAGCGATCGAATTCACCCGCATCGGTGTAAATGACGGACAGCGCGCTGCACGGTGCATCGGTAGAGGCGATAGTCGGCGCGATGGCGACGGGCACACCCATAAAGTGCGCCAGCGCTTTGGCTGTATCCAGCGTTTTCCCGCCGCCAATACCGAGTACAGCGCCACACTGCGCTTTTTCCGCCACGCCGCGCAAACGGTCGATTTCGTTTTGTGAACATTCGCCGCCAAAAGGCGCGATCTCCAGCGCCAGTCCGGCATCCTGGAAGCTTTTTTCCAGCGCGGATTGTGCGAAGCCTAAGACAAACTTGTCCCCAACGACCAGCCAGCGCTCTGCCAGTGGTTTGAGGTAGCTGCCAAGACGGGTAATAACATCGGCACCCTGGATGTACTTACCAGGTGATTGAATAATGCGATCCATACTTTATTTCCCTCACAGGTTGATGTGACCAAATGCGTTGTTCCAGTCCTGCTCAAACTTCTCAATTGCTGACTCTACCGCAGGGGTATTGAGCATTTGTTGCGCTACGTCTAAGGGCAGGGTGATTGCTTCACATCCTGCCAGCAAGCAATCCAGCGCCTGACGCGGCGTCTTAAAGCTGGCCGCCAGCACCATGCTATTTGGCGCATGTAGCTCCAGTAACGTTTGTAGTTCCTGTACCGTGCGGATCCCGTCGCCGCCCTGAGCGTCAATGCGGTTAACGTAAGGCGCGATATATTTTGCGCCAGCCAGCGCGGCCAGCAGCCCCTGAGCAGCACTGTAAACAGCGGTTCCCAGGGTGGTGATCCCCTCTTTTTTCAGTAACCTGATGGCGGCCAGACCTTCAGCGGTAACGGGAATTTTCACCACGATACCCGGTAAGGCGTTGCTCAGACGTTTGGCTTCATCCACCATTCCCTGCGCGCTGCGGCTCATGGTCTGGGCAAACAGAACGCCGTTTTCACCAATGACTTTTTGTAAGCGGGGCAAAACATCCCAGATAGACTCTTTGCTGGCGGCGATAATACTTGGATTCGTGGTTACGCCAGCGATAGGGAAGATGCGGGCCAGACGTTCGACTTCCGCGACGTTGGCGGTATCAAGATAAAGTTCCATACAAAACACCCTCTTAATTTTGCGTGAGCAGCCCGTTGCCGGAATGCTTTGTTGTGCACAGGATAAGAGCGTTTCGTCGCAGCGCGCTATCTGACAAATCTGTCAAAAGCTGGATAAATGTAATGTGTCGATAAAAGTGAGACTTACTTCACATGTCAGCTGCGGGTAAGGTTTATTCCGGTAATGGGGATGGCGAGTTAGCTTTTGATATTACAAAAATCCAGTTAATGTTGTTTTTATCTTCTTTATTGCTGGCGGATCGCTTTCTCCGTCAGCTGGCTGTGATATTGCCGACGATATTCTGATGGCGAACGTTCGGTATTCTTGCGAAACAGGCGGCAGAAGTAGTTGCTGTCAACAAACCCACTGGCGTGCGCCACGTCTTTGATCTTCAACTCGTAACCCTTCAGCAGCGTCTTCGCGTGTTCCAGCCGGGTGTGGTTCAGGTATTCATTAAAACCGATAGCGCCTGTTTTTTGAAACAGATGGGAAAGGTAGTTCGGTGATATGTAGAACGCCTGCGCGACCGATTCCCGGGTGAGCGGTGAAGCGTAATGTTCGTCAATATGGTCGCGAATGGCTTCAAAAAGCGCCTGACTGCGTGATGCGGTCTGGATTTGGCTGCCGAGCAGATCGCGACAGTGGCTCAGCAAGCTTGCGACGATCAGCCTGGCCGTTTGCTGCTCCTGCGGCTGCATCTGTATTTCATTAAGCGTTTGCAGCAGGAAAGAGCCAATACGCGGTCCGCGCCGTGCAACATGCTGTTTGACGAGGTTTTGATATTGCTTGCCGTCCCACTGCACGACGTTAAAAACCAACTGCTGCTTGCTGAACAGGATACTAAGTATGGTGACGGGAGCAAGCCACTGCGGAAAGTTCCAGCCGCCGGCCGGAACGAACAGCACATCGCAAGGTTGTAACGTCGCGGATGCGCCAGCGACCCCGCGATCGGTGAACTCACCTTCCAGCACAATCTCCAGCCGGGGAAAATCAACCTGATGCGCCAGTTCCGGCGTTGCGTTAGCGGTGCTGGCAAAATAAACCTGGCGCAGCGGCGAGGGGCCGTTAATCAGGCGGGCGAGAAGATGGCTGACGTCGTGGTACATGTTAATCCCTTGCTGGCAGCAGACAGGGAGAACAGTAACGTTGAAAACAACCGCCCTCAAGTGATTATTGCCGGATGGCGGCTAATGCCTTATCGGCCTACAAGTCTTTGCGCACTGTAGGCCGGATAAGCGTCGCGCATCCGGCAGCCTGTTATTGATTACCGATTTGATCGCCGTAAGGCAAGGTATCGTAATCAATCAGGGCATTCTTCTTGTACGGGTTGCCAATCCAGCGGGTCGTCTCTTTGAACTGCGGGCTGGTAATGGAACGCGTCGGATCGAAACCATCGTAAGTGAAGCCCGCTAAATCAGACCAGGTATGGATGAGCTCTGAGCTGCTGTATTTACGATTCACATCCTGTGAGAAGTCCCGAGGATGCGCGGCCTGCCATTTTTCCGAAGTCCACAGCAGGAACGGCACCGTATACATATGGCGCGTTGGGTTGTCTTCATTACGACCCTGCGTTTTATGCGGCGGTGTGTCGTACACCTCTTCACCGTGATCGGAGAAGTACAGCAGGAAACCGTTCGGATCGGTCGCTTTGTAGTCTTTGATCAGGCTGGCAATGATATGGTCATTGTAGACATTCGCGCTGTCGTAATCGTTGTAGGCTTCCAGCTCATCATTACCCAGGCCAGCGGGAACATTGTCGATATTGTTGTCGAACTTGCCCTGACCATCCGGATAACGGAACTTGTACTTAATATGGGTGCCCAGCAGGTGAACAATGATGAACTTTTTCGGCGCCGGGTCGGCCAGGACTTCTTTAAATGGCGCCAGCACGTTGCTGTCATATTCGCGCGCGCTTTGCGTACGCTGCTGGTTCATATAGAACTGTTTATCTGTCTGCTTAGAGAATACCGTCAGCATAGTGTTGCGGGCAGTCATTGTCTGCTGATTGGTGATCCAGAAGGTTTTATAACCCGCCTGTTTCATCATGTTCATCAGGGATGGCTGGGTCAGATACAGATCCGGGTTCTTCTCGTTAGCAAAGGTCAGCGCCTGCTGCAGGATTTCAATGGTATACGGACGCGAGGTCACGACATTATTGAAAACGGTGAAGTTAGGATCGGATTTATGCAGTGCATCCAGTTCCGGTGTGGTTTCGCGCGGGTAGCCATACAGGCTCATACGACCACGCTGCGTTGACTCGCCAATCACCAGTACCAGCGTGCGCGGGGCATCACCGGAATGGTCCTTAAAGTTGGCCAGCGGCGGCAGCGCGTTGTTTTCATTGAGCAGGCTATTCAGTGCGGTCAACTGCTGGCGATACTGATAATAACCGGAGATAAATTGCCACGGTGCGGCAGGCTCCATCCGCGAAGCGAGGCCATCCAACGTTTTTTCAAACGGTTTATGTTTGATGAATGTGTTAACCGCTATCGGGTGCAGAATCAAGCCGTATAACAGCGCAAACGACACCAGATAGCGCCAGGGCGATGGAATATGCACAGGGCGCAGACGCGTCCATAGCAAAATCGCCATTACCGTATACGCCAGCGCAATTAAAACAATCTTCAGACTGAAATATTGGCTCAGATATTCGCTGGCTTCGTTCGCATTGGTTTCAAACATTACGTACAGAACGCTTTGCGAGAACTCTTGTCCGTAAATGACGTAATAGCTCAGAGCCGCCAGCGAGGCCGCCCATAGTATGACGCCAATAACGGCAGCGATCGCGCGGATACGGTTTGGAAACAGGAATACAGGGATCAGCCATAGCGAACTGAACAGCAAGGAGTCGCGTAAACCGGTAGTTCCGCTATAACCAGTTAAACAAATAACGACCTGGAGTAAACTGGAAAAAAACCAAAAATAGAGGAGCGCCCAACCCAGGGCTTTCCAGCTAAACACGGGTTTAGACTGGGGTTGTAAGGATTGCATAGTGTGAGCCTGTCTTTAATCGTAGCGCCAAGAGTAGCGGCTAAACATTAAGAGGAACTGAAGCATCACGATCTGCGGATCGTGTTTTGCTATTGTGATATTCACTTGGTGAATATATTCAGGCGAAAATATATTGAAAATGAAGTGGTTGTAACAGAAGTTTTTGTTGTCGCCTTCGCACAATAGCACGAAGGCGACGGGAGGAGAGGTTAGCCTGTGTTACGCATACCGGCGGCAACACCAGCAATAGTTACCATCAGCGCTTGTTCAACGCGTGGATCCGGCGCCTTGCCTTGCTCTTCCGCCAGACGTGAGCGATGTAACAGCTCTGCCTGTAAGACGTTCAGTGGATCGGTATAAACATTCCTTAACTGAATGGACTCGGCAATCCACGGCAGGTCGGCCATCAAATGTGAGTCGTTAGCAATCGCCAGTACGACGTTGATATCGGCTTCCTGGCGCTGACGCAGCTCTTCGCCCAGCGGCCACAGCTCTTTTTTGACCAGGCGTTGATCGTAGTATTCAGCCAGCCACAGGTCTGCTTTAGCGAAAACCATTTCCAGCATGCCAAGGCGTGTGGAGAAGAACGGCCAGTCGCGGCACATTGCCTCGAGTTCGCTTTGCTTACCGTCTTCCACCACTTTTTGCAGCGCGGTGCCAGCACCCAGCCATGCCGGGAGCATCAGGCGGTTTTGCGTCCAGGCAAAGATCCACGGAATGGCGCGCAGAGACTCTACCCCACCGGTCGGGCGGCGTTTTGCCGGACGTGAGCCGAGCGGCAATTTACCCAGTTCCTGCTCCGGCGTTGCGGAGCGGAAGTAAGGGACGAAGTCTTTGTTTTCACGGACATACCCACGGTATAGCTCACACGAAATATCGGAAAGCTCATCCATGATATGACGCCAGTTATCCTTCGGCTCTGGCGGCGGTAACAGGTTGGCCTCGAGGATTGCCGCGGTATATAGCGACAGGCTGCTGATGGTCACTTCCGGCAGGCCGTACTTAAAGCGGATCATCTCGCCTTGTTCCGTCACGCGCAGACCACCTTTCAGACTGCCGGGCGGTTGAGAGAGCAGCGCCGCATGCGCAGGCGCGCCGCCGCGACCAATTGAACCACCGCGGCCGTGGAATAACGTCAGCTCGATGCCGGCTTTTTCACACGTTTTGATCAATGCGTCCTGGGCCTGATATTGCGCCCAGGAGGCCGCCATCACGCCCGCGTCTTTTGCGGAGTCAGAGTAGCCAATCATGACCATCTGTTTGCCCTGAATAAAGCCGCGGTACCAGTCGATATTCAGCAGCTGGCTCATAACGTCATCAGCATTGTTGAGGTCATCCAGCGTTTCAAACAGCGGCGCAACCGGCATAGCAAAACCGATCCCGGCTTCTTTCAGCAGCAAATGCACGGCCAATACATCGGACGGCGTTTTCGCCATCGAGATAACATAAGCGGCAATGGATCCATACGGCGCTTCGGCAATGACGCGGCAGGTGTCGAGCACTTCGCGGGTGTCGTTGCTTGGTTCCCAGTTACGTGGCAGAAGCGGACGCTTGGAGTTCAGTTCGCGGATCAGGAAGGCCTGTTTATCCGCTTCTGACCAGTTTTCATAGTCGCCGATGCCCAGATAGCGGGTCAATTCGCCAAGGGCTTCAGTATGGCGAGTGCTTTCCTGACGAATATCAATACGTACCAGCGGTACGCCGAAACATTTTACGCGGCGTAGGGTGTCGAGTAATTCGCCATTAGCGATGATACCCATGCCACAGGCCTGCAGAGACTGGTAACACGCATAGAGCGGTTCCCAGAGCTGTTCGTTTTGGGTAAGAAGGCCTGCAGGTTTCGGCAATTTCTCGCCTTTCAGACGGGCTTCGAGCCAGGCTTGAGTTGCCATCAGGCGTGACCGCAGGGTTTTCATCAGGTAGCGATATGGTTCTGCTGCGCCTTCTTCACCCACCATCGCCATCAGTTCCGGCGTGGCATCCACCATCGACAGCTCAGAAATCAGAAACTGAATGTCTTTCAGGAACAGGTCGGTGGCTTTCCAGCGGCTGAGCAGCAGCACGTGACGGGTGATATCCGCCGTTACGTTCGGGTTGCCGTCACGGTCGCCGCCCATCCAGGAGGTAAAGCGTACCGGGACAAAATCAACGGGCAGCTTATAACCCAGATTCTCTTCTAACTGTTCGTTCAGTTCGCGCAGATAGTTCGGCACGCCTTCCCACAGGCTGTTTTCGACCACGGCGAAGCCCCATTTGGCTTCATCAACCGGGCTTGGGCGTATCTTGCGGATCTCATCCGTATGCCAGGATTGGGCAATCAACTGGCGCAGACGGCGCATCAGTTGATGGCGTTCATAATCGACGAGATCTTTGTTATCAAGCTGTTTGAGACAGGCGTTTACTTCACCCATTTTATGGATCAGCGTACGACGGGTGATTTCAGTCGGGTGGGCGGTCAGAACCAGTTCCAGAGAGAGTGATTCCACGGCTTTTTTGATGGTAGCTTCATCGAGGTTGGGCTGGTCTTTCAGTTTACGCAGAGTGCGAGCAATCACTTCCGGGTTGCTGGCTGCTTCGCCTTTTGGCGAAATGCTGTGGTATTGCTCGGCGGTATTGGCCAGGTTCAGGAACTGGCTAAACGCACGGGCAACCGGCAGCAGCTCGTCGTTAGACAAGTTTTGCAGCGTAGTGAGCAGCTCCTGGCGATTGACTTCATTGCCAGCGCGGGATGATTTGGACAGCTTACGGATTGTTTCTACGCGATCAAGAATGTGCTCTCCCAGCGCATCCTTAATGGTCTCCCCCAGCACTTTGCCGAGCATGCTGACATTACTACGCAACGCGGAATATTGTTCGTTCATATTAACCCAGACACCCCATCTCTTTTGTAAATGTCCTGTATCTTTCGCGCCGCCGTCAACACTGCTGCAACGTGAAATTTTTCGGACTTAATTTTTTCGCCGTCTTTTATAAAGCCACGTAAAACTCGTAACGTCAATTGCTGCGAAATCGCTTCAGCAAACCAATAAATCGCGGCAATTTATGAAAGTTAATTCGCATCGTGCCAAATAAGAAATGCTTATGAACATGTGGCATCGAGATGCCGGATGGTGCTGCGCTTATCCGGCCTACAGGACGGGGTAGGCCCGGTAAGCGTCACCGGGCAAGATTCATTAATGCCAGCAGAAATGGTGCACAACCTGGGTAATTAACTCCCGCGTCGGCTTAATAAAACGCGTTTCCAGGTATTCATCTGGCTGGTGCGCCTGATTAATGGAGCCTGGGCCTAACACCAGCGTCGGGCAAAGCGTCTGGATAAACGGCGCTTCAGTGCAGTAGTTCACCACTTCCGTTTGCGCTCCCAGCAGCTTCTCGACCACTTCGACCAACTGATGGTCCGGGGGACACTCATAGCCAGGAATCGGCGGATGCAGTTCCGAGACCGTCAGGCGACCCGGCCAGCGCTCGCTGACGGGAGCTAACGCATCGTTAAGTAAGCCATTGAGATCGTTGAGCGTCATGCCGGGCAGCGGGCGAATATCCATATGCAGCTCGCAGCAGGCGCAGATTCGGTTGGCGGCGTCGCCCCCGTGGATGTGGCCCAGGTTCAACGTTGGGTACGGGACGGTAAAAGCGTCATGGTGATAGCGTTCTTTCAGATCATCGCGCAGAGCCATGATATGGCCGATGGCATCATGCATCAGTTCAATCGCATTGACGCCGCGTGCCGGATCGCTTGAGTGACCTGATTGCCCCAGGATGCGAATGGCATTAGAGATATGGCCTTTGTGCGCGCGAACCGGCTGTAGGGAGGTGGGTTCGCCAATGATCGCGCAGTCCGGGCGCAGAGCGGTGGTTTCAGAAAAGTAGCGCGCCCCCGCCATGCTGGTCTCTTCGTCGGCAGTGGCCAAAATGTACAGGGGCTTTTTCAGCCTGGTTACGTCCACGTCGCGCAGCGCGTCGAGGATAAACGCGAAGAAGCCTTTCATATCTGCCGTACCCAGACCGTAGAGCTTATTGTCATGCTCGGTCAGGGTGAACGGATCGCGCGTCCAGCGTCCGTCGTCAAACGGTACGGTATCGGTATGCCCCGCCAACAACAGACCGCCAGCGCCTTGCCCGATGCTCGCCAGCATATTGAATTTATTGCGCGTGTCGGGAACCGGCTGAACCTCTACATTGAAGCCTAAATCTTTGAACCAGCCCGCCAGCAGAGTGATTAAACCTGCATTGCTTTGATCCAGCGCTTCTTCGGTGGCGCTAATCGATGGCGTGGCAATCAGAGCGCGGTAAATCTCGATAAATGGCGGTAAATTGTTTTTCATTGTTGACACACCTCGGGTCATGATAGTATCAATATTCATGCAGTATTTATGAATAAAAATACATTAACGTTGAGCGTAATAAAACCCACCAAGTGTAAGGTGAGGTGATAAAGGCTTATACCTGGCAACAGAATCTAAGAAGGTGAGCTGCCCCGATGTTGAATACGCTGATTGTGGGCGCCAGCGGCTATGCCGGCGCAGAGCTTGTGACCTATGTAAATCGCCATCCTGATATGAACATAACCGCTTTGACCGTCTCAGCGCAAAGCAATGATGCAGGAAAATTAATCTCCGATTTGCATCCGCAGTTGAAAGGCATTGTCGATTTACCGTTGCAGCCGATGTCAGATATCAGCGAGTTTAGCGCAGGGGTGGACGTTGTGTTCCTCGCCACAGCGCATGAGGTGAGTCATGACCTGGCCCCGCAGTTTTTGCAGGCCGGTTGTGTGGTGTTAGACCTCTCTGGCGCGTTTCGTGTTAACGACGGCGCGTTCTATGAAAAATATTATGGTTTTACCCATCAGCACCCCGACCTGCTGGCGCAGGCGGTATATGGGCTGGCGGAGTGGAAAGCAGATCAACTGAAAGAAGCGAATCTGATTGCCGTGCCCGGTTGTTACCCGACGGCGGCGCAGCTGTCGCTGAAACCACTGATCGACGCCGGGCTGCTGGATCTCGGCCAGTGGCCGGTGATTAACGCCACCAGCGGCGTCAGCGGGGCAGGCCGTAAAGCGGCCATCTCCAACAGCTTTTGCGAAGTGAGCCTGCAGCCGTATGGCGTGTTTACCCATCGTCATCAGCCGGAAATCGCTACTCACCTCGGCGCGGAAGTGATCTTCACTCCGCATCTGGGTAACTTTCCGCGTGGCATTCTGGAAACCATCACCTGCCGTCTGAAAGCGGGCGTAACCCATGAACAGGTGGCGCAGGCGCTGCAGCAGGCGTATGGCGATAAGCCGTTGGTGCGTCTGTATGAAAAAGGCGTCCCGGCCCTGAAAAACGTGGTGGGCTTACCGTTTTGCGACATCGGGTTTGCCGTGCAGGGCGAGCACCTGATCGTGGTGGCGACCGAAGATAACTTATTGAAAGGCGCGGCGGCACAGGCGATGCAGTGCGCAAATATCCGTTTCGGCTTTGCTGAAACGCAGTCTCTTATTTAAGGATGCAACAATGAATCCATTAATTATCAAGCTGGGCGGCGTTTTACTGGATAGTGAAGAGGCGCTGGAGCGACTGTTTACCGCACTGGTGAATTATCGTGAGTCGCATCAGCGTCCGCTGATCATTGTGCACGGCGGCGGCTGCGTGGTTGATGAGCTAATGAAGCAGTTGAATCTGCCGGTGAAAAAGAAAAATGGACTGCGCGTCACGCCTGCCGATCAGATTGACATCATTACCGGCGCGCTGGCCGGAACGGCGAATAAGACGCTGCTGGCATGGGCGAAAAAACATCAAATCGCCTCCGTTGGCCTGTACCTGGGTGATGGCGACAGCGTAAAGGTGACGCCGCTCGATAAAGAGCTGGGTCATGTTGGACTGGCGCAGCCGGGTTCGCCTAAGCTGATTAACACGCTGCTGGAAAACGGTTTTCTGCCGGTAGTCAGCTCTATCGGCGTCACTGAAGATGGACTGCTGATGAACGTTAACGCCGATCAGGCGGCAACGGCGCTGGCGGCAACGTTGGGTGCGGATCTGATCCTGCTCTCTGACGTGAGCGGTATTCTGGACGGTAAAGGCCAGCGTATTGCCGAAATGACCGCCGCGAAAGCGGAACAACTGATCGATCAAGGCATTATTACCGATGGCATGATCGTGAAGGTCAACGCGGCGCTGGATGCCGCGCGTACGTTGGGCCGTCCGGTGGATATCGCCTCCTGGCGTCATGCCGAGCAGCTACCGGCATTGTTTAACGGCACGCCGATCGGTACCCGTATTCTGGCTTAACTGTTAATGTGCCGGATAGCGGCTTCGCCTTATCCGGCCTACGTGAACCGAACCTGTAGGCCGGATAAGCGAAGCGCCATCCGGCATTGAAATTCAAGATATTAAGGAAATTCGTTATGGCACTTTGGGGTGGGCGTTTTACACAGGCAGCAGATCAGCGGTTCAAACAGTTCAACGACTCGTTGCGTTTTGACTACCGCCTGGCAGAACAGGATATTGTCGGCTCTGTGGCCTGGTCCAAAGCGTTGGTAACGGTCGGCGTACTGACTGTCGATGAACAGCTGCAACTGGAAGAGGCGCTGAACACGCTGCTGGAAGAGGTTCGCGAGAATCCCCAGCAGATCCTGCAAAGTGATGCCGAAGATATTCACAGTTGGGTGGAAGGCAAGCTGATTGATAAAGTCGGCCAGCTTGGTAAAAAGCTGCATACCGGGCGTAGCCGTAATGACCAGGTCGCGACCGACCTTAAACTGTGGTGTAAGGACACGGTTCTCGAATTACTGTCGGCGAACCGTCAGCTGCAGAGCGCGCTGGTGGTGACGGCAGAGAATAACCAGGACGCCGTGATGCCGGGTTACACCCATTTGCAGCGCGCGCAGCCGGTGACCTTTGCCCACTGGTGTCTGGCTTATGTCGAAATGCTGGCGCGTGATGAGAGCCGTCTGCAGGATGCGCTTAAGCGTCTGGACGTCAGCCCGCTGGGCTGCGGCGCGCTGGCGGGGACGGCGTATGAAATCGATCGCGAACAACTGGCTGGCTGGCTGGGCTTCGCCTCGGCAACCCGCAACAGTCTGGACAGCGTATCTGACCGTGACCACGTGCTGGAGCTACTCTCCGACGCCTCTATCGGCATGGTGCACCTGTCGCGTTTTGCTGAAGACCTGATTTTCTTTAACACCGGCGAAGCGGGCTTTGTTGAGCTGTCCGATCGTGTGACCTCTGGTTCATCTCTGATGCCGCAGAAGAAAAACCCGGATGCGCTGGAGCTGATTCGCGGTAAATGCGGTCGCGTGCAGGGGGCGCTGACCGGCATGATGATGACCTTAAAAGGTCTCCCGCTGGCATATAACAAAGATATGCAGGAAGACAAAGAAGGGCTGTTCGATGCGCTCGACACCTGGCTGGATTGTTTGCATATGGCCGCGCTGGTGCTGGATGGCATTCAGGTGAAACGTCCGCGTTGTCAGGAAGCGGCACAGCAGGGCTATGCTAACGCCACCGAGCTGGCGGATTATCTGGTGGCGAAAGGCGTTCCGTTCCGCGAAGCGCACCACATTGTGGGTGAAACAGTGGTCGAGGCGATTCGCCAGGGCAAACCGCTGGAAGCGCTGTCGCTTGCTGACTTACAAAAGTTTAGCCAGGTGATTGGCGATGACGTTTATCCGATCCTTTCTCTACAATCGTGCCTGGACAAACGTGCGGCGAAAGGCGGCGTGTCGCCGCAGCAGGTGGCGCAGGCGATCGACTACGCGAAGGCGCGCCTCGCGTTGTAGGCCTGATAAGCGTAGCGCCATCAGGCAGATCGGCGCACATTGCCGGATGGCGGCTTCGCCTTATCCGGCCTACGCGTGATATAGCCCGGCCGAGCGCAGCGACGCCGGGTTTTTTTATGCAAAAAAAATGCGGACTCAAGGTCCGCAAAAGTTCACGTTGGCTTTAGTTATTTCGAGTATGAGAGAGACTCTCTGAACGGACAGTAGCTTCAAGGGTTAAAGGGGTACCGTTCCGTTTCTGTGGTGCATTATTAAACAGAAAGCTTGATAGGGATAATCGTTCGTTGCTATGCTACCTATCGCTACGAACTATCGTAGCGATGGAGGATGAATAATGAATATTCGTGATCTTGAATACCTGGTGGCGCTAGCCGAACATCGTCACTTCCGACGTGCGGCTGACTCCTGTCACGTTAGTCAACCAACGCTGAGCGGACAGATCCGCAAGCTGGAAGATGAACTGGGCGTTATGCTGCTGGAGCGTACGAGCCGCAAGGTGCTGTTCACTCAGGCAGGTCTGCTGCTGGTGGATCAGGCGCGCACCGTGCTGCGCGAGGTCAAAGTGCTCAAGGAGATGGCAAGCCAACAAGGCGAGACAATGTCTGGCCCGCTGCATATTGGTTTGATCCCAACGGTGGGACCATATCTGCTGCCGCATATCATTCCTATGTTGCACCAGACCTTCCCAAAACTGGAAATGTATCTGCATGAGGCGCAGACGCATCAGCTGTTGGCGCAACTGGATAGCGGTAAGCTCGACTGCGTGATTCTGGCGCTGGTGAAAGAGAGTGAGGCATTCATCGAAGTACCGTTATTTGATGAGCCTATGATGCTGGCAATCTATGAAGATCATCCATGGGCAAACCGCGAATGTGTGCCAATGTCCGATCTGGCGGGTGAAAAACTGCTGATGCTGGAAGACGGCCACTGCCTGCGCGATCAGGCCATGGGCTTCTGCTTTGAAGCCGGTGCTGATGAAGATACCCATTTCCGGGCAACCAGTCTGGAAACGCTGCGCAATATGGTGGCGGCAGGGAGCGGTATTACCTTACTGCCTGCGCTGGCCGTTCCGTCGGAGCGTAAACGTGATGGTGTGGTTTATCTGCCGTGCATTAAGCCGGAGCCGCGCCGTACCATTGGGCTGGTGTATCGTCCAGGTTCGCCGCTGCGCAGCCGTTATGAACAGCTGGCAGAGGCCATCCGTGGATCAATGGATGGCCATTTCGACAGGGCGTTAAAACAGGCGGTTTAAGCCATTTAGCGCCGCTACCCGATAGGCTTCCGCCATGGTTGGGTAGTTAAAGGTGGTGTTAACGAAGTACTCGATGGTGTTACCACCACCTTTTTGCTCCATTATCGCCTGACCGATATGAATAATCTCGGCTGCGCGTTCCCCAAAGCAGTGGATCCCCAGAATCTCTTTGGTTTCGCGATGGAACAGGATCTTCAGCGTACCGACACTCATGCCAACGATTTGCGCGCGGGCCAGATGTTTAAACTGGGCACGTCCCACTTCGTATGGAACTTTCATTGCCGTGAGCTGCTGTTCGGTTTTACCGACGGAGCTAATTTCCGGAATGGTATAAATCCCGGTCGGGATATCTTCGATCAGATGCGCGGTGGCTTCGCCTTTTACCAGCGCCTGGGCGGCAATACGACCCTGATCGTAGGCTGCCGATGCCAGGCTCGGGTAGCCGATCACATCGCCTACGGCATACACATGCGGGAGCGCCGTCTGGTACATGCTATTGACCTTCAACTGTCCGCGGCTGTCGGTTTTCAGACCAATATTTTCCAGCGCCAGCGAATCAGTATTACCGGTGCGGCCATTGGCGTACAACAGGCAGTCGGCCTTCAGTTTTTTACCGGATTTAAGGTGCATGATGACGCCGTCATCGCAGCCTTCAATCTTCTCGTACTCTTCGTTGTGGCGAATAACCACACCGCTGTTCCAGAAGTGGTAAGAGAGCGAGTCGGACATCTCCTGGTCAAGGAATGCCAGCAGACGATCGCGGGTGTTGATCAAATCAACTTTGACGTCCATTCCGCGGAAGATCGACGCATATTCACAGCCAATCACTCCAGCGCCATAAATCAGAACATGGCGAGGTTCGTGATGCAGGCTCAGGATTGAGTCGCTGTCATAAATCCGGGGATGCGAAAAGTCGACGTCAACAGGGCGATAAGGGCGTGAACCGCAGGCGATGACGAATTTATCCGCGGTCAGCGTTTCCACCGTGCCGTCGTGGCATTCCAGGGCGATAGTGTGTTCATCTACAAAACGGGCATTTCCCTGCAAAATTTCGCAGTGATTACGCTCGTAAAATCCCTGCCGCATACGCGTTTGCTGATTAATCACGTTATCAGCATGGTTAAGAATATCGGCGAAGGAAGAACGGAGAAGTCGGGAATGGTCGCTGTAAAGTGGGTTCTGATTGAATTCAATAATGCGGCTGACGGCGTGGCGGAGTGCTTTCGACGGGATGGTGCCCCAGTGGGTACAGCCTCCGCCGACGTTATGATAGCGCTCAATCACCGCGACGCGCGCTCCCTGCTTAACCAGACCCATTGCAGCGCCTTCGCCGCCGGGACCGGAACCTATTACTATTGCATCGTAATCGTAGGAATGTGACATGGTCAGGCTTACCTGTTCTTATACATAAAAGCAACAGAATAGTAACATCGTTGTCGGGATAACCCAATTATCGTTGTGCTTTTTTGCGAAGTCGAAGCACAAACTGCGCGTAAACAATCATTCACAAAGCCATGCCAACCGCCTAATCTCTGGTATAGTGCCAGCAAGGTATGTGGAAGGATTCAGACATCGTGATGGGCGTTAGAGCGCAACAAAAAGAAAAAACCCGGCGTTCGCTGGTCGAAGCTGCATTTAGTCAACTAAGTGCTGAGCGTAGTTTTGCCAGTCTCAGTTTACGCGAAGTTGCTCGTGAAGCGGGCATTGCCCCAACCTCGTTTTATCGCCATTTCCGCGATGTGGATGAGCTTGGCCTGACGATGGTGGACGAGAGCGGTCTGATGCTGCGTCAGTTGATGCGCCAGGCGCGTCAGCGTATCGCGAAGGGCGGGAGTGTGATCCGCACCTCGGTCTCAACATTTATGGAGTTCATCGGCAACAATCCCAACGCCTTCCGTTTATTATTGCGCGAGCGTTCGGGAACCTCCGCAGCGTTTCGCGCAGCGGTCGCACGTGAAATTCAGCACTTCATTGCGGAACTTGCGGACTATCTGGAACTCGAAAACCATATGCCGCGTGCGTTTACTGAAGCGCAGGCCGAAGCCATGGTAACGATTGTGTTCAGCGCCGGGGCAGAAGCGCTGGACGTTGGCGCCGAACAGCGCCGACAGCTGGAAGAGCGGCTGGTATTGCAGCTACGCATGATCGCGAAAGGCGCATTTTATTGGTACCGCCGTGAGCAAGAGAAGATGACGCACCACTCCGAGTAACGAGAAGGACAAGCAATGAAACAGTCAGGTCAAGATAAAGGTACGCTGCTGCTGGCGCTGGTTGCTGGCTTATCGATCAATGGCACATTTGCGGCGCTGTTTAGCTCCATTGTGCCATTCTCAGTATTCCCGATTATTTCGCTGGTGCTGACGGTCTACTGTCTGCATCAACGCTATCAGAATCGCACGATGCCTGTGGGGTTGCCGGGCCTGGCCGCCGCCTGTTTTATCCTCGGCGTTCTGTTGTACAGCACCGTGGTACGCGCTGAATATCCGGATATTGGCTCAAACTTCTTCCCGGCGGTACTGTCGGTGGTTCTGGTATTCTGGATCGGCTTCAAAGTGCGTAACCGTAAGCAGGAACTTGCGGAGTAATAGTTGTAACTGTAGGCCGGATAAGGCAAAGCCGCCATCCGGCAATCTGAAGCGGTAGTGCTTATCCGGACTACGTTCAGTCTTACTTCTTCGTTAACAGCACCCCGCACTCCATATGGTGCGTATACGGGAACTGATCGAACAGAGCCAGACGTTCAACCTTGTGCGTCTGGCTTAACGTTTCCAGGTTCTTACACAGCGTCTCCGGGTTGCAGGAGATGTACATAATACGCGGATACGCCTGCACCATTTTCTCCGTTTCGCTGTCCAGCCCGCTGCGCGGCGGGTCAACGAAAATGGTTTCACACTGGTAACTCTTCAGATCGATCCCCAGCAAACGGTTGAACTCGCGAACCCCGTTCATCGCCTGGGTAAACTCTTCGGCCGCCATACGGATAATTTGTACGTTATCAATCTGGTTAGCCGCAATATTGTACTGAGCAGCCGCCACGGATGGCTTAGCGATTTCCGTCGCCAGCACGCGGTTGAAGTTTTGTGCGAGGGCTAAGGAAAAGTTGCCATTGCCGCAGTACAGCTCAAGCAGGTCGCCTTTTGACCCCCTGGTGACATCAATCGCCCATTCCAGCATCTGAATATTCATCGCGGCATTCGGCTGGGTGAAGCTGTTCTCAACCTGGCGGTAGATGATCTCTTTCCCTGCGACCGGTAAGCGTTCGTCAATATAGTCCTGGTCCAGTTCGATTTTGGTCTTGGTTGCCCGGCCAATCAGATGCACGTTCAGGTTTTGCGCCCGCAATGCGTCCCGTAGTGCTTCAGCTTCCTGACGCCATTCGTCATCCAGCTTTTTATGGTACAGCATCGAGACCACCGCCCGATCGCTCAGGGTGGTCAGGTAATCAATCTGGAACAGCTTGTGACGCAGGACAGGGTTATTGCGCACCCCTTCAATCATTGCCGTCATCAGCGTGTTGATAAGCTCACTGGCCGCCGGGAAGCTGTCGACGCGAATACGTCTTTTCGTTTGGCTGTCGAACATGATGTGGTACAGGTCATCTCCGTCATGCCACAGACGGAATTCGGCGCGCATACGGTAATGGCTGACCGGTGAGCGAAACACTTCCGGAGCCTGTGCATAAAATGGCGTCATTAAGCTCTGTAGACGCACCACTTTTTCAGCTAACTGCGCGTCGTACTGTTCTGTCGGAAGGTGTTCGGGGGTCATGATGCGTCCTGAAAAATAAAAGTACGCGGGGATTGTAGGGATTGCTCATCAGATGTCCAGTTATTGATGATTTCCGATATTGTGAGATACGGTATGGACAGCCGGTTGTAACAAACTGTAGCATCCGTGAGCCGGTCCTGTGAGTTAAAGGGGAATCCAGTGTGAATCTGGAGCTGACGCGCAGCGGTAAGGAAGGTGAGAGATGAGCGCACCAGGTGCAGACACTGCGGCTTGCCGTGGGAAGTCATCGTCTCTTTAAGTCGCCTCCAAGCCCGAAGACCTGCCGGCTAACGTCGCATCTGGTTTTCATCATCGCGTACTATCGGTGGAACCTGCGGCATCCTTCTTATATTGTGGATGCTTTACAATGATTAAAAAATCGTTGCTGTGGACGGCGCTTTCCGTCACGGCATTTTCTGGTTGGGCACAGGATACTAGCCCAGATACTCTCGTCGTCACTGCCAACCGTTTTCAGCAGCCTCGTAGCGCAGTACTTGCCCCTATCACCGTTGTTACGCGTCAGGATATCGATCGCTGGCAATCCACCTCCGTGAATGATGTGCTTCGTCGTCTGCCAGGCGTGGATATTGCGCAAAGCGGTGGCATGGGACAAAACTCGTCTATTTTTATCCGTGGAACAAACGCCAGCCATGTACTGGTGTTGATTGACGGCGTACGTCTGAACCTGGCGGGTGTGAGCGGATCTGCCGACCTAAGCCAGTTCCCGGTATCGCTGGTACAACGTATTGAATATATTCGCGGGCCGCGTTCGGCTATTTATGGTTCTGATGCGATTGGCGGCGTGGTGAATATCATTACGACGCGCGAAAAGCCGGGGACGGAACTGACCGCCGGAATGGGAAGCAATGGCTACCAGAATTACAATGTCTCAACTCAACAACAGTTAGGCGAGGATACGCTTGTCACGCTGATGGGCGATTATGCCTATACCAAAGGCTTTGATGTTGTGGCTTACGGTAGTACCGGTTCGCAGGCCCAGCCCGACAAAGATGGTTTCTTAAGTAAGACGTTATATGGCGCGCTGGAACACAACTTCTCCGACACCTGGAGCGGGTTTGTTCGCGGCTACGGTTATGATAACCGCACAAATTACGACTCGTACTATTCTCCGAATTCACCGCTAATCGATACCCGAAAACTCTATAGTCAAAGCTGGGATGCCGGGCTGCGCTTCAATGGTGAAATTATCCAGTCACAGCTGGTTTCCAGCTATAGCCACAGTAAAGACTACAACTATGATCCGAATTATGGCCGCTATGACTCCTCGGCCACGCTGGATGATATGAAGCAATATAATGTTCAGTGGTCAAACAGTATGGTGGTTGGTCACGGTAACGTGGGGGCTGGTGTTGACTGGCAAAAGCAAACCACCACGCCAGGCACCGGGTATGTCACGGACGGCTACGACCAGCGTAACACTGGCCTCTATCTCACCGGGTTGCAGCAACTGGGTGACTTTACCTTTGAAGGTGCGGCGCGCAGTGATGACAACTCTGAGTTTGGTCGTCATGGCACATGGCAAACCAGCGCCGGATGGGAGTTTATCGAAGGCTATCGCTTTATTGCCTCCTACGGAACATCTTACAAAGCGCCTAATCTTGGACAGTTGCATGGTTATTACGGCAATTCGAACCTGGATCCTGAGCAAAGCAAACAATGGGAAGGGGCGTTTGAAGGCTTAACGGCGGGCGTGAACTGGCGAGTATCAGGGTATCGTAATGATATCGATGACATGATCGATTACGACCCGCATACCGAGAAATACTTTAACCAAGGCAAAGTACGTATTAAAGGTGTGGAAGCGACCGCAAACTTTGATACCGGGCCGTTGGCGCATACGCTGAGCTACGATTATGTCGATTCGCGCAATGCGATTACGGACAAGCCGCTCGCACGCCGTTCTAAACAGCAGGTGAAATACCAGCTTGACTGGCAGGTCTATGATTTTGACTGGGGCCTGACGTATCACTACCTGGGAACGCGTTATGACACGGACTACGTCACCTACCAGCCGGTAAAAATGGGCGGGGTTAGCCTGTGGGATCTTACCGTGGCATATCCAATCACCTCACAGCTGACAGTTCGTGGTAAAATCGCCAACCTGTTCGATAAAGATTACGAGACAGTTTATGGCTACGCAACTGCAGGACGGGAATACACCTTGTCTGGCAGCTACACCTTCTGATCCACGTCCTACCGTGCTGGTGTTTGATTCCGGCGTTGGTGGGTTGTCGGTCTATGACGAGATCCGGCGTCTTCTGCCGGATCTCCACTATATTTACGCTTTCGACAACGTCGCCTTTCCTTATGGTGAGAAGAGCGAGGAGTTTATCGTCGAGCGTGTTGTTGAGATTGTGACTGCGGTCCAGCAGCGCTATCCCCTCGCACTTGCGGTTATCGCGTGTAATACAGCAAGCACCGTGTCACTCCCCGCATTACGTGAAAAATTCGCTTTTCCGGTTGTGGGCGTCGTTCCTGCGATTAAACCGGCGGCGCGCCTCACGGCGAATGGTGTTGTAGGGCTGCTGGCTACACGTGCGACGGTGAAGCGCTCGTATACCCATGAGTTGATTGCGCGGTTTGCTAACGAATGTCAGATTGCGATGTTGGGTTCTGCCGAACTGGTAGAACTGGCGGAAGCGAAGCTGCACGGCGAAACGGTCTCTCTGGAGGAGTTGCGCCGCATTCTACGTCCGTGGTTGCGGATGTCGGAACCACCCGACACGGTGGTGCTTGGCTGTACTCATTTCCCTCTGTTACAGGAAGAGCTTTTACAAGTTCTGCCTGAAGGGACGCGGCTGGTGGATTCTGGGGCCGCGATTGCGCGTCGCACGGCCTGGTTATTAGAACATGAAGCGCCTGATGCAACATCAACCGATGAGAATGTCGCATTCTGTATGGCAATGACGACAGAAGCCGAACAGTTATTGCCTGTGCTGCAGCGTTATGGCTTTAAAACGCTCGAAAAACTGGCAGTTTAGGTGGTTTTGGTGGAAAAATAATCACTCGGAAGATTATTTTAAATTTCCCCTTGTCAGCCTGAAATAACTCCCTATAATGCGCCTCCACTGACACGGAACAACGGATTACACGCCGCCGGGTCAGCGGAGAAAAGCGCAAATAAACGCTTGACTCTGAAGCGGGATAGCGTAATATGCACACCCCGCGCCGCTGAGAAAAAACGAAGCGGCACTGCTCTTTAACAATTTATCAGACAATCTGTGTGGGCACTCGAAGATACGGATTCTTAACGTCGCAAGACGAAAAATGAATACCAAGTCTCTGAGTGAACACGTAATTCATTACGAAGTTTAATTCACGAGCATCAAACTTAAATTGAAGAGTTTGATCATGGCTCAGATTGAACGCTGGCGGCAGGCCTAACACATGCAAGTCGAACGGTAGCACAGAGAGCTTGCTCTCGGGTGACGAGTGGCG
>NZ_GG730300.1:224613-225425 GCF_000155975.1 Citrobacter youngae ATCC 29220
AGAATGCCACGGTGAATACGTTCCCGGGCCTTGTACACACCGCCCGTCACACCATGGGAGTGGGTTGCAAAAGAAGTAGGTAGCTTAACCTTCGGGAGGGCGCTTACCACTTTGTGATTCATGACTGGGGTGAAGTCGTAACAAGGTAACCGTAGGGGAACCTGCGGTTGGATCACCTCCTTACCTTAAAGAACCGACCTTTGTAGTGCTCACACAGATTGTCTGATGAAAATTAGCAGTAAGAAAATCTCTGCAGGCTTGTAGCTCAGGTGGTTAGAGCGCACCCCTGATAAGGGTGAGGTCGGTGGTTCAAGTCCACTCAGGCCTACCAAATTCTTCCTGATACCGCGTTGTGAAACGACTCGCATACCGGAGTATGCTTCGCCGTTCCACGCCTTGTCTCAGCAAGAATTAAGGTGAATGAGATAACTACGATGGGGCTATAGCTCAGCTGGGAGAGCGCCTGCTTTGCACGCAGGAGGTCTGCGGTTCGATCCCGCATAGCTCCACCATCATTACTGCAAAAACCCAAGAAAACTTCAGAGTGTACCTGAAAAGGTTCACTGCGAAGTTTTGCTCTTTAAAAATCTGGATCAAGCTGAAAATTGAAACGACACACTGTGTCTGTTCTCCGTAATAAGAACAGATAAAAAGTGTGTTCGAGTCTCTCAAATTTTCGCAAGTCGATGATGAATCGAAAGAAACATCTTCGGGTTGTGAGGTTAAGCGACTAAGCGTACACGGTGGATGCCCTGGCAGTCAGAGGCGATGAAGGACGTGCTAATCTGCGATAAGCGCCGGTAAGGTGATAT
>NZ_GG730300.1:226158-759084 GCF_000155975.1 Citrobacter youngae ATCC 29220
TATTTTCAGCCTGATTACAGATTGCAGTACGCAATAGTTTGCGCAGCGGCAAGGCGGCAAATGAAGCGACGGAAGGAGCATACGGAAGTATGTGACTGACGTTCGCGAGAGCAGCCAACGCAGCGGATGCGATAAAGTATTGCGTACAGAGCACAAAGAATTTGCCTGGCGGCTGTAGCGCGGTGGTCCCACCTGACCCCATGCCGAACTCAGAAGTGAAACGCCGTAGCGCCGATGGTAGTGTGGGGTCTCCCCATGCGAGAGTAGGGAACTGCCAGGCATCAAATAAAAGCGAAAGGCCCGGTCGAAAGACCGGGCCTTTTGTTTTATGTGTTGTCTGTCGGTGAGGGCTCTCCTGAGTAGGACAAATCCGCCGGGAGCGGATTTGAACGTTGCGCAGCAACGGCCCGGAGGGTGGCGGGCAGGACGCCCGCCATAAACTGCCAGGCATCAAATAAAGTGAAGAAGCCCATCCTGCCGGATGGGCTTTTTTGCGTATGTGCGGAACTGAAAACAGCGGGACTGAATGTGTTTTGTAGGCCTGATAAGCGCAGCGCATCAGGCAAACCAGCCTTAATTTCCTGTATTGTCCCAAAATATCAGGATCTCCCGCGGCAGTTACGTGTACCTTTATCTATTAGTGAGAGTCTCTATCCGGAGAATAAAGTGTTCGGAAAAATGGTATTAAACTACATGCCGGGGCTAAAAAATTTATTGGCGTACGATAAAAGCTGGCTAAAACATGATGTTAAAGCTGGGCTATCCGTTGCTGCCGTCGCATTACCAGTTGCGATTGCTTACGCTGAACTGGCGGGAGTTGGGGCTATCGTCGGGTTATATTCCTGCGTTTTGCCAATGCTAGCGTATGCGCTGTTTGGTTCTTCCCGTCAATTGATTGTTGGCCCTGATGCCACAACTTGCGCGGTGATCGCGGCCGTTGTGGTTCCGCTTTCTGCCGGAAACCCAGAACTTCACTGGCAATTGACGATCGTCATGACTTTGATGATGGGGGGATGGTGCCTACTTGCCAGTAAATTTCGCCTGGGTGCGCTTGCTGATCTGCTTTCTCATCCCATCCTAACTGGTCTGCTTAACGGTGTTGCCGTGACGATTATTGTCGGGCAACTGGGTAAGGTTTTGGGAATTACGCTTAATGAAGAGCAAGTGATTGAGAAGATCATAGCCCTGCCAGGCCGACTCTCAGAAGTTCATTTATTAACCTTAGGGATATCCATCTTAACGTTAGCGATTTTGATGGCTATCAAAACGTTTCGTAGTCAATGGCCAGCGCCGTTGATTGCCATTGTGATAACAACGGCGCTGGTATGGGCCACATCTGCGCAGCAGTATGGTATTGCCACTATTGGCGGATCAGGCTTCCAGTCCGGTTTGCCGGTCGTTCACTGGGGTTCGTTTCAACCGGGTCTGGCGCGTGATTTATTGATCCCCGCGCTGAACCTGGCGTTAGTCAGTTTTGTTAGCCTGATGCTGACCGCTCGTAGTTTTGCCGCGAAAAATGGATATGAAATAAATGCTGATGCTGAGTTCAGGGCTTTGGGTGTCGCGAATCTGATGTCTGGTTTATCCCAGGGGTTTGCGATTAGCGGCGCCGATTCCCGGACTGCGGTTAATGATTCTACTGGCGGGAAAAGCCAGCTGGTTTCTGTTGTCGCCGCCTTAATCATTGGAATGGTTGTGGTATTTTTCACGCAGCCATTACAATTTATTCCGGTATCTGCATTAGGCATTGTTCTCATCTATGCATCGTGGTCATTGATTGATTTACGCGGACTCTGGAACCTGAGGAGAAGAAATAAACCAGCATTTCGCCTTGCATTCTTTACTTTTGGCTGTGTTCTGATCGTTGGTGTTCTTCAGGGGATTGGGCTTGCCGTGTTGCTTGGCCTGCTGCAGTTCCTGCGCACAGTCTTTCGTCCCACTGAACATTTATTGGGAACTGACGAAAATGGAATGATTCACTCATTAGGTAATTCAACGGATATAAACATGATCCCCGGCGTGCTGATGTATCGGTTTAACTCACCGCTGACCTATTTCAATGTGGCTTATTTTAAGCGCCGCGTGTTGAATTTAGTTGATGGTGCAGTACACCAACCGCGATGGGTGGTCATTGACGCTGTTTCTTGTTTTACCTATCCAGATATCAGCGTCCTGGCAACCATTAATGAGTTAAAGCGTGAGCTGAAAGGTCGACAAATTAAGTTAATTCTTGCGGGCAGGAAAACGGAGCTAACACGCTGGTTTAAGGAGAGTCGACCAACAATGAAAGATGACGACATCATTTTGGTACCAGATCTCTATTTGGCGCTCCGGTTCATTCAAAGCAAAGAAAGCATGAGTGAGGCGGAATCCGGCGTTGTTGGATAAACCAGATTAAAAAAATGCTCAGGCTGGATGGCGGAGATAGGACTGGGGTAGCTGTTATCAAAACAATCAGAAATCGACTGCAGCCCAAAAGCAAAAAACCTGCCATAGGCAGGTTCTTCTAAATAGTGGTGCCCGGACTCGGGAACATTCAGCACTCTATTAAATTGAAATTTATCATAAATCTATTTTTGCGTATCTGTCAAGACCCATCAGTTGACCCACTTTTTTTTTTAAATCAGAATGGTGGAGTAAAAGATGTAAAAAAGTTAGTTCGATCCTTCGGCACGATTCCTTTCCTGGCAATGACGTAAGTGTTACGTCTGTTGTGTGGTTGATATCAAGAGATACGCATGAGAACTATTCGCCGATATCTAGTGCGGCGATGGCAAGTGTCGCTTCCGGCCAGTTTCGGCATAATATCTCCAAACTTTGTTGTAGTGTGGCGATGCAGTGGTGGCACAATTACCCCATGTCCAGGGGGTTACGCCGCTAAGATAAGGTTCCGGTCGCGGATTTATAGGGTGCTAAACTACGCATTAGCTTTACGGGGGATTTTGAACTTTCGCCGATAGATTTGATGATGTAGACGTTGGGAGATTGGAATAGCTGTGTTTAGATGTGCGTTTTCTGGGGATGAGTTAGGTAGATAGTCGCTTTGACGACATACTTTTATTACTTAACACATCCCAATGAGGTATGCTAGCCCTTTATCAGTAGGCATGTTGAATCATAAGGTAATCGTTGCCTGACAGCATTACAGTTCTGGTACAACTATATGACGTTACAGGGATAACCTTATCAATGAAGGTGATAGATTTTTTTTGCGGTTGCGGCGGTGCCAGTAAGGGGTTTGAGCTGGCCGGTTTTGACATTGCTCTCGGTATTGATTTTGACAAAAGTGCTGCTGATAGTTACAAGGCCAATTTTCCGAATACTGCGTTTATCAACAGTGATATCAGGAACGTCAGGGTAAGAGATATTGCGGAAATTGTTCCAGACTGGAAGGAAAACGATCTTATTTTTTGTGCTTGTGCCCCCTGCCAGCCGTTTTCATCTCAAAACAAAAAACGAGATAGTGCGGATACCCGTAGATCTCTGTTAAGTGAGACGAAACGCTTTATTCGGGCATTTCGCCCAAAATACATCTTTATTGAAAATGTCCCTGGTATTCAGAGCGTTAAGTTGACGGAAAATGGGCCTTTTGCTGATTTTTTGAGCTTTCTTACTCGTTTTGACTACCAGTATGAATATCATGTGATATCCAGTGAGTTTTATGGTGTTCCTCAACAGCGGAAACGGTTGGTTGTACTTGCAAAACTACATGGTTCTCCAGCTTTCCCAACACCAACACATGGGGAACAAGGCAAACCCTTTGCAACTGTAAGGGACTATATTGGCCAACTGCCACGACTCCAGGCAGGGGAAGCTGATCCTGAGGACCCATTGCATACAGCTGCGATAATAGAACCTCTTAATATTGAACGATTGCAGTGTACTCCTGAGGGAGGAGACAGGCGTGATTGGCCTAAGAGGCTGTGGCTGAAATGCCATAAGGATTATGATGGACATACGGATGTGTATGGACGAATGAAGTGGGATGAACCATGCAAAACATTGACTACGAAATGTACCAGTATATCTAATGGGCGATTCGGGCATCCAGATACAACACAGCATCGAGCTATCACTTTCCGTGAAGCGGCTTTATTGCAAACATTTCCAATCGATTTTCAGTTTGAGGGAAATCGGGTGTCAAAATCAAAACAAATTGGAAATGCCGTCCCCGTACTGTTAGCGAAATGTTTCGCTGAGGCTATGTGGAAACAGCACAATGATGAAATGGAGGGGGATAGCTAACGACGCTAACCCGGTTTGATTAATGGCTCAAATAAAAACTAAAGCCAGGGCTTTGGATATGCTTGGCAGGCAGCAGATTGCTGGTATACCTACAGCTCTTAGCGAGTTGTTTAAAAATGCCCATGATGCCTATGCAGATAATGTTGAAGTAGATTATATCAGGAAGAGAAATCTATTAATTTTACGAGATGATGGGTTGGGTATGACCAGAGAGGAGTTCGAAGAACGCTGGCTTACCATTGGTACTGATAGTAAATTCATTGACGAAGATAGTATCGGTCTGCCAGAAGTTGATACGGCAAAGACGGCTCGTCCCATCATGGGGGAAAAAGGGATTGGACGACTGGCAATTGCGTCTATTGGACCTCAAGTGTTGGTTCTTACGCGTTCTCGTAAAAACGATATTTTGGGTAATATAGTTGCTGCTTTTGTTAACTGGTCTCTGTTTTCTCTGCCCAAACTAAATCTAGAAGATATTAATATTCCTATAATTGAACTCAACCCGGGGGAGATTCTACAAAAAATACACATAGATAATTTACTAAATGAAGCATTAGCTAATATTAATTCCTTAAAGGGGAAAATATCTCAAAAAAAAATCGATTCTCTTATCGTGCAAGTTAGTATGTTTGATTATGATCCAGAATATTGGACCAACAATCTAAATAATCAGGACAACAATCTTGGTCTGAAACGAGAGCATCTGTCACTAGATGGAGAACATGGTGGTACTCACTTTATTATTGCTCCTGTCGATGATGTTCTGAATGATGACATCGAAGGTTTTGCTACTGCTAGGCGAACCGATCAGATCTCTCGTTTGCAAAAATCATTGTTAGGTTTTACCAATACAATGTATGAAAATTCTCACCCACCTATTATTGCTCGTTTTCGTGATCATACGTTGCATGGTGAGTGTATAGACCGCATCAGTGAATCTGTCTTTTTTACTCCAGATGAATTTGCAATTGCCGATCATCATTTTCAGGGTGTATTCAACGAATTCGGGCAGTTTGCAGGAACCGTTAGAATTTATGGAGAAGAAAAGCAAGTAGTGGTTCCGTGGCCTGAAGGTAATAATAAAGAGATCCTTTGTGGGACATTTCGACTGAACTTGGCATATATTCATGGCGTACAAAGAGACTCTAGGGTCTCTCCAGATATATGGCAGGAATTACGAGATAAAACAGATCGAATTGGAGGGCTCTATATTTATCGTGACGGTATTCGAATCCTGCCTTACGGGGATTCTGATGTTGACTTCCTTCGTATTGAACAACGGCGCTCTAAGAGCGCAAAAGAGTATTTCTTTTCCTATCGGCGTATGTTTGGAGCTGTTGAGTTAACAAAAGAAAACAACTCAGAGTTAAAAGAAAAAGCTGGTCGTGAAGGTTTCATTGAAAATAAAGCATATAAGCAATTGAAATCTGTTCTGGAAAATTTCTTTATCCAAGTTGCAGCGGATTATTTTAGAGATAAAGGAGAACAATCTGCCACTTTTATTGAAACCAGAGCCCGTCAACAGCGTGAATATGATTTGCTTAAAAAGCGTGAAGGCTATAAAAATAGCAAACGTAAAATTTTTTCTGAATCATTGGATAAGTTCTTCAAAAAATCAGATGCAGGCTTATGGGAACAAGAAATAGAGGATATAGCTGATAAAGCAAATATTGTTCTGGATAATTTTTCTCCAGAGCATAGTACGATTGATGATCTGGTTTTTAATGTTGAAAATATTCGCATAGATTCTTTCGGTAAACTAATTAATAATATCAACATAAATAAACCCACAGGTATTGGCTTGAGCAAAGATCTGGCTGAGCAGTGGGATACTTATCAAATGACCAAGAATAAAATTCTGGATAAAATAGAAGAAAAGAAAAATATAATTAGTCGCCGATTGGTTGATTATGAAGATCGTTACGGTGATAGAACAGGTTTAAGGCGTCGCTTTAATGATTCCCTAGCTTCGCTGGAAAATTATCAGCGTAAACAGTTAAACGATGTATATAATAAAGCTAACAAAGTATTGGATGAATTGCAGCAGCAAACGCGTCAATTACTCAATCAAAGTAGGGAACAAGCTAAATTAGAGACAGCTAGTGTTATTAGGGATTTTAATTCTACCAGTTTTCAGGGGGTAACGACAGATCAATTATTTAAAATTAAAAAGGATCTGGAAATGAGGATAGACGATTCATCTAAATCTATTCTCGAAAGTATTGGAATCATAATTGACAGATTGCTGGCAGCAAAAGAAGGAAGTGAACAAAATGTGACATCCTCCACTGAATTGGTTTCCATCATTGAAACGGAGTATGAACACCTTAAAGATCAGCATGAAAAAAAACCTTCAGCTGGCTCAGTTAGGAATGGCTTTGGGTGTTCTGGGGCATGAATTCAATAATAATATCTTATCCATACGCCGTGGTCTTAATGAAATGCAGCCTTTTGCTTCACGTAGTGAACGTTTTAAGGTCATTTATGAGCGTGTTCGTACTGGTTTTGAGCACCTTGACGCCTATCTTAAAACCCTTATGCCACTTACACGGCGTATGGGGAGAAGGCGTACCCAGATTACAGGTAAGGCACTTAGTGAATTTATCATATCTGTATTTGAGGAACGACTAGAAAAAGAGAGTATTGAGTTGAATTTTACAGCACGCTTTTATAGTCAAAGTGTGACTACATTTACATCTACACTTTACCCTGTTTTTATTAACCTTATTGATAATGCTATTCACTGGTTGATTAAAAGTACAGGTGATAAAATAATTACACTAGATGCTACCGATAAAGGGTTTATTATTCAGGATTCCGGGCCTGGTATTCCCGCAATTGATCACCAGAATGTTTTTGAATTTGGCTTCAGTCGCCGTATTGGTGGGCAAGGTATGGGGCTTTATATTGCGCGCCAAACACTGGAACAAGATGATTTCGAAATCATTCTTGAGCCCTATAGCCCTGACTCAGGGGCTGTATTTAGGATTGAACCAAAACAAAATAAAGAAATAGATATGGAGTAATATTGTGCCTACAACAGCATTTTTAAATTCATCAAAGCGTATTGCGCAGGATTTTTTAAACAGTGTAGTTGCTGTTGATGATAATTTATTCTTTGAAAGAACTAGTGCTGATGCGCTGGACAATTCAGACGACGGATTTGATGATGCTATAGAAGATGACAGTGGATTAGGCCAAATGGCTAACTCAGTAAACTCTCCTGAGCAATCTCTGAGTATACCAGGAAATCATCCTCTTGATTATCAGGAGCTTTCTTTATCATTTTCAGAATTTGGAATCAATTGTTGTGCATTTAGGCCAGATATTGAACGTTTCGGTTCAATAACTGCCGCGGCAGAACAAATAATGAAAAGTGCTAAACGGGCAGATATTACAATTTTAGACTGGAGCATGGATCATAAATATGGGTTCCCTGCTGGGACTTTAGCAAAAAATAGCATTGAAAGAATACTGCAAGATGATAGGGAGTTAAATGGTAGATTGCGCCTTATCATTATTTATACTGGAGAACCTATTCTTCAGGAAATCGCACAAGAGGTTCATGATTCAATTGTATCTATTGATAATGCAGCATTAATCCAAGATAGAACCATATGCTTCCAGAAAAGAGATCTCGAGTTTTGTCGGATAACTGTGATAGATAAAAAAGATAATGCCGATGAGCTTAGGGATGAGGCCATTTCGTTATTCACTGACCTTACTGCAGGTCTTCTTTCGAATGCAACATTGTCTGCTATTGGTGAGTTAAGAGATAAGACACACCATATATTGCATACCTTCAACAAACAGCTTGATCCTGCATATCTAGCCCATGTTATAGGGCTTTTATCCTCTCCTCAAGTGAGGGAGAAATCATATGAAATAGCATTTGACTATGCAACAGATCTTATATCTGAAGAAATAAAATCTAATTTGCAGATTAGTGGCCATATAAAAGAAAATCTTTGCCTTGATAGATTGCATGATTGGGTCGAATATACCAATTCAGGTCAGCAAGCAGATTATTATGAGATAGGAATTGGTAATGCACAACCTACGGGTGTAGGTTCAGCACGGATCAAAGACCTGCTTAATTATGTATCTGAAGCACAATTGGTTACGACGTTGAGTTCTTCGCCTCAAATTGTTCGAGGCGGTACTTCAACAAAAATACTTGAGACTTTTAGTAAGCAAAAAATACATTTAAAACTAAAAGGAAATGGCTATTTGTCTCATGAGGCTTTAAGTGCAGTCGAATGTAAACGTAGAGACCTTATGTCTTTAAGGGCGGGAACACCACTCCCAACAGTAAAACAGGGAACGATAGTTAAAAAAGACGACACATATTATATATGTATGCAACCATTATGCGATAGTGTTCGCATTGAACATTGTACCAATTTTATTTTCTTAAGAATATCAGTTGTTGAGGATGGAAAGAATTTTACTCATGTTTTGAAAAATTCTCAAGGTGATTTTATTAAGTTTAATATAAAGCCTGGCAGTAAGGATATTTATATTTTTAATCTTAAGCCTGACACTGTGACTAATACTGTGAAGGCAGTAAACGACGGTGATGATTATAAGATAATATATAAAATAAATGATGCGCAGGAGGATTCGTTGATTTGGTTCGGTGAGTTAAAAGCTAATGTTGCACAGGCTATAGCTAATAAGTTAGCAGAGCAAATCTCACGAGTTGGTCTCGATACAAATGAATGGCTAAGAAGACATTAGCCGTAATGGTGACTGATGAAAGTCAGTCGCTATGTTTCTATTGTTAACTGAAAAACACGGCTGCGGGGGACTACCAATAGATTTGGCTCCACCGTATTGTTTTTGGGTTAAATCTCATAGGACTAGCAGTTACCTGTCAGCTGCTGGATATTGCCCGGATCCGTGGCGGCAACTGGTCGGCGTAAGGAGGATGAAATGAAAACCACGTATGGGCAGCCCGATGCCTGGGAACTGGTTGATCGCTCACGGGTCCTGGTCAGTGTGATGCTGGAAAACCCGGATGAAGTGGGGCCCAATTTTGTCATGCTGATGATCTTTCGTGACCAGATTCAGATGCTCCATGGTGTATTTGAAGAGGCTGAAGTCCGGCGGATCAGGGATGAAAAACTGCCGTTATAATCCGCCCGCCTTACAACGGTTCTCCGGTAATGCCGGAGGACCCGGCAGACATACCTGTCGCCAATGCCGATGGAAAAATGAACAAACAACTTTTTCCGGCAAAAAAGAGTTTCCCTTTTCTTTGTTGTTGCCTGCGGAGTAACATTCCTCCTGCACAAAATGCTTCATGGCCTGAAAGAAGCGCCTGAGGAACTCAGGATGGCAGCCCCTACCGGTGAATACCTCCGCAAACGCCGGCTCGCAGGTGACTGCGACAGAGGTCAAATTCCACACTTATCCTTTTAACTGTACCAGCCTGCTGGTGAACGTTCTTCCGCGCCGAAGTATTCCGACCAGTCTGCATCTGCTGACAATCAGCGCTCTTTACCCTACGGGCAGTGGCCTGCATTGCCGTCAGGCTTTGCTGCCGCGTGACCGTAAACCTGCACCAGAATCGTAATTTTAAACACTGCGCCAGCCCGGTGCGTCACTTTAACCGCGAAGTCGCGGGAAAGTGACGCACGAAATCCACGTCACTGCACCAGTCAACTACACTGCGCCAGCGCATAACAGGATTCTGACACACCCTTTTTAGCCATTTTAACTCACAGGAGACCATGAACCGATGCCGGAGGGGGATCAGGACGATCCAGGGGATGACCTGCGAAAGCAGGCGGCTGCTCAGAGAGCACAACCGATACCCCACAACACCTCAACAGCGACCGCCCCGGCGCTCAGGTATCGTTCGCAGCCCGACAAATCAATCAGGGCTATTGGCCTATGCGCCGGGGAAAGTTGTAAATGATGTAGGTTTTGCGGCAATCATGAAAAGAGGAGCGATTATGGGGATGCTGATGCAGGAGATGAGCCGACTGGCACGGCAGGCGGGCGGCAGTAATAAAACTGTCCATGACCGACTGGCGCTGGCGCAGCGGTTCTGTGAACGTCTGGTGGTGGTGCAGAATATCCAGATCCGCCAGGTGGCGCAGCTTAAAGCCCGGCATATAGAGGAGTATATCCGGGAACGGCTGGCGCAGGGGATTGCCCGGCGCTCTCTGCAAAATGAGATGGCGGCGATACGCAGTCTGCTGGTGCAGGCTGGGCGCGATAAGCTGGCGGTCAGTGAACGGATAAGCAACCGGGCGCAGGGGCTGGCTGGTGCACCCCGTACAGGAACACACTGGGCTATTCCGGTGGCGTATTACCGGCAGGTGCTGGAGACTGCGCGTGCGAAAGACGCCGGTCTGGCGGCGGAGCTGGAACTGTCGCGACTTATGGGGCTGCGTTCACAGGAAGCGGTGCAAAGTGTACAGTCGCTGAAAACCTGGCGGCAGGCCATTGAACGTGGAGAGCCACGGCTTACGGTAGTTTTTGGCACCAAAGGCGGACGACCCCGCGAAACGCGGATCCTCAATACTGACGCTGTCAGAAAGGCGCTGGATAACGCCATTGCGGTGGCCGAAAGCCGAAACGGCAGGCTGATAGATAAACCCGACCTGAAAACTGCCATGAAATACTGGCACAGTCAGGCGTCGCGAATTGGGTTAACTGGCGCTTACTCCCCGCATTCGTTGCGCTATGCCTGGGCGCAGGATGCGATTCGCCATTATCTGGCACAGGGATTCAGTGAGAAAGAAGCGTTGGCGCAGACAGCAATGGATCTGGGGCATGGTGACGGACGCGGACAATACATCCGTCTGGTTTATTGCCGGGAGAGTGAGCTATAACGGGCGCGGCGTCAGGGGGCTGACTCTGATGTATTCAGGTATCGCACATTTCCCCCAAAAAACCTTAGCTACACGAGTATGGTGTGTCTGGTGCCATCATAATGTGCCGACCAGGCTCATCCACTATCAGGGATAATTTTATGACTGATCAGACCCGCAAAAGCATTACTACATTGTTTTTTGATGTCAATGAAACACTACTGGATATTCAACCACTGAAGCAGTTCCTCGTGGATAATCTGTCAGCCACACCCGAAGTGGCGGATGCCTGGTTTACCTCGTTGCTGCACTTTTCTCTGGTAGATGCAATTAGCGGGAACTGGCATCCATTTGGTGATATTGCAGAGGCCGTCCTGGCGATGACTGCTGGAAAGTATGGACTCAAACCCGGTCATGTTTCGGGAACCATATCAGAAGCACTGGCGACTTTGCCCGCTCATGCTGATGTTCCTGCGGGGCTGGAGTCCCTGAAATATGCAGGACTGAAACTGGTGGCGCTGTCTAATTCGTCACAAAGTCTCGTTGAACGACAACTGACATATGCCGGTATTCGTCCCTTCTTTGACGACGTCCTCAGTGTTGCGAATCTGAGAACTTACAAACCCGATCTGACGGTTTACCAGTGGGCCCTGCGCACACAAGGTGCGCAAGCGGAGCAGGCTATGATGGTGGCTGCTCATGGCTGGGATGTCGGTGGAGCAAAGCTCGCAGGGTTGAAAACTGCTTTTGTGGCTCGCCCAGGGCAGCAGTTGTATCCTCTGGCCCCGGAGCCAGATCTGGTGGTGGCTGATGTGAGTTTACTGCCTGAAGCACTTGCCACTTTGAGCAGGGCAGAGATGTGAGCGCTGCCCTCCACACCAGTGGAAAATCGATTGATTTGGGAGCGTCAGTACGTGTCTGTCGCTCCCGGTTAATGGCGAGTTTTTACCGGAGATGAAAAAAGGCGCAGCGCAGAAGGCAATAACCCGGTGTCTTCATCTGCTGTCTGAATGTTTGTTTCAGTTAATACCCCGAGGGAGTGGATGAGTCTGATAAGCTGCATCTGGCTCCTGATACCCATTTTTTCGTAGATACTGTTACGCTGGCTTTTTACGGTATTAATAGAGACCCCATCCTGGATAGCAATATCAGCAGGTTTATCGCCATTTCCCAACTGGATCGCAATATCAGCTTCACGGTGAGTCAAATCGAAAAGCTCGCACAGAAGCGCGGGTTCGCTGTGGATAGCCCTGAAGGGATCGCTTAACATCAGCATGATCTCATTATCACGAGAGTCTTTTTGATTAAGCGGAAATAGACGAACAACAAAAAACGTCTCTTGAGTCCGCTGGATTTTTATTATTTTTGTTTTTGACCGCGGCTGATGATAAATATCAAATAATGCTTCTTTTAAATGAAACTGGCTGATACTGTCGTTCAATCTCAAATAACCGTTATTCAGTGATACCCCGTCAGCACTATTCAATATCTTATATCCTTCAGCATTAGCCTGAAGGAGTCGGCCCGAACGGGTGATATGGAAAATGGCCGTTGCCGAATGGCTGCATATTTCTGGGATGTCGAAAACAGGATTGTACAGTTGCAGATGTGACTGCAGGGCCATCCGAAGGTATGGAGATAGCTGAGAAATCGAATGAGCCTCAATTGCTTTAAACTCTCCACGATGAATATCGCTTCGTAAGACTAAAACGCCCCGGCCACCGCATTGAGTGTAAAAATTAACCAGTAATGCGTCCTTATACCCGAAAGATAAAAACGAGGATTTGTATGCCTCTCCCCAGTTAGGGTATTTATTGCAGAGTTCAGCCATAGTGAAGCCATTATCTATCGCATATTCCGTTGAGCTATTTGCAATAGGATCAATGTTGTTTTTTTTATTATGGTAATAAGTCGCAAAATTTTCATCAACCCCCGTATGGTAAGTGAAATTTACCGGGTTTTGATGGCTGTTTATATGTAAAGAAAGAGAACTGGATGAAACGCCGAACATGGCATTGATATTATTCAACACACTCTGAACTGAGTTCCGGGTGCTGGACTCCTTATAGAGCGGTTGTAACGCAGAAGAAAAAAACACGTCATATCCTTCCATATTTCACACCTTAATAATCTATTTGTCGGGATCCTTTCTTACATCGGTAAAACCGTACTGTCGGGCATTAAATGCGACAACAAATGTCAGAATCAGAAGGCCCTCGACGGTAAACGGGAGGGACTGTATTCCGAGTCGGCCCAGGAGTATCCCACCAAGTAACCCACCACCGCTAATCGCAACATTCCAGACCGTTACCATCATTGACTGGGCAACATCGATAGCATTACCCGCGGTTTTAGCCAGTGCAGCCTGAAGCAATGTTGGCGCGCCGCCGAAGGCCAGACCCCATGCCGCCACAGACACATAAATAACCCCATGTTGTCTGACGAAAACCAGGCAGAGGATTGAGACTGAAAATACTGCGATACTTGCCAGCATCGACTTCCGGGGCCAGCGATCAACGGTGATACCCGCACACCATACCCCTGCTAACGCAGCCACACCAAAGACTAACAGTACCAGGTCAATATTATCAGATAGCCCTGCGTGTGCGAAAAATGAGGCCACATAGGTGAAAAGGGTATTATGCGCCAGAATGAAGGTGAGTGTGACAAACAGCACCGCAATCAGACCTTTCACTTTTGCCACCTGCAACAAAGTAAGATGAGAACTGTCATTCTCTGCCCCGGGAGAGTCGGGAACCGACACCATAATCCAGGCAACCAGGATCACCGTCAGTGCGCTCATCATCATGAAATCTGAACGCCAGCCAATAAATTCTGCAAGGTATGCGCCAGCAGGGATCCCGATCGTCAGGGCTAACGGTGTTCCCAGCATCGCGATGGCAATGGCACGCCCGGCAAGGTGTGGCGGTGACATACGGATGGCAAATCCTGCTGCCAGAGACCACACTAACCCGGCAAAAATACCGCCAAAAAAGCGCGCAATCAGCGTCAGTACGTAGTTATGAGAAAATGCGGTGATGATATTGATAATCACCAGACCGACAATAGCCACTAATAATAGCGGTTTGCGCCGCATGCTTTGCGTTAAAGACACTAACGGAATTGCACTTATCAATGTCCCGACAGCGTAGAGCGTGACCAGTTGTCCCGAATAACTCACTGAAACGCCCAGATCCGGGCTAATCCAGAGTAACAGTCCGGCGGGCATGGCTTCTGTCAGCATGGTAACAAAACAGGCCATAGCCAGTGCCACCAGGCCAGACCACGGTAAATGGTGTCCTGACACGGTGTATTTTTCCGGGATGTTCCCGGGTTTATCGGGTGATGGCGATACGAAATTGTCCATTTTAGTTCCAGCTATTATTCATTTATCCCGTTTTCACACATGAGTGGTATTCCTGATGGTGGCCTTTATGTGTCTGCCGGGGTCGTGGAGTATTTGATATACTGGAACCAGTTTCTATTATTTTCCTTCTGCCAGCATCACCCTGCAGGGTGATGCTGGCGAATACATTAAGATAATCGGGAAGTTTATTCATAAAAAAATCTGAAATAGCCCGGAAAACCATCATGATAGTTTCATGAGAATAATAAAATAATTGCAGAATAACCTGCAGGTTAACATTGAGGTCTGTTCAGTATTGGGCTTACTGCCCAGACCTCCGTTCTCAGATTTTAACTTCCCTTACTATGGTTTTATTCCGTCAGTCCAATGATGTATTTAACCAGGAACCGCGACGACTGTACGGCGAGAAAATAGTGTTACCACCATAAGTGTCAGCATCATGATAATTTCCACTGTTAAAAAGCCTGCCATGGCCTGCGGATAGTTACCGTGGTTGCCTGCTAAAAAATACAGGAATACGCCGCCGGGCAATACCGGCCCAATCCCCATACTGGCCTGAAGTATCGTGCTGAGAATGGCGCTCCCTGCGCCTGCGTCACCTGCCGGAATGTTGCGTATACCGATACGATAAAAGCTGTTTACGATAAACGCCTGGCCGGTGCAGATAGTCGATGTGGCAATCGACAGGGCCAGCATTCCCGTATGACTGCCCAGAATATGCAGCATAATGATAAGTATGAGCAGACCCGTGATTTGAATACTCAACCCTGCCAGCAAGATTGTCCGTTGCTGATAACGGGTTGTGAGCCTGGGGACATACAACGCGGCGATAAAATAGGCCACACCTGCGGCAATAAAGCTGTCGCCTGCCTGCTGCGGCGCCATACCGAGGCCGCTTTGCATCATCAGCGCCATGCAAAACAGGAATCCTGACCAGCCGCTGAAAAACAACAGTCCGGTCAGAATACTGAAACCCACCCCCGGAAGTTTCAGAACTCTTGGTGGCAGCAGAGGTTGCCTTTCCTGAAACTGCTGGTGCAGGGCATTGCGGTGCATACCATACAGCAGTGGTAAGACAGCCAGCAGCATCAGTTGCATTGCCCACGGCCAGTGAAGTTCTGGCCCCAGTGATACGGAAAACAGCAGGCAACCCAGTGCCAGAGCCAGTAATCCAGCGCCCTGCCAGTCAATCCGTGAGGGTGTATCACTGCGTGTTTCCGGGATATAGCGGCGGCCGAACAGCAGCACAATCAGGCACACGGGGATGTTGATAAAAAACGCGTTGCGCCAGCCAAGGCCTGCGATATCGGCTGACACCAGCCAGCCGCCACCCATCTGCCCGATGATAAAAGCGATGCCACCAATGCCGCCAACCAGGCTGATGGCGCGCACATGCGCCGCACCTTCCAGAGTGATGTGCACTGTGGCAAGGATTTGCGGAATAATCAGTGCCGCGCCTGCTCCCTGTACGACCCGGGCAATCAGCAACTGGTTAACGGTTTGTGCCAGTCCGCAAGCCAGTGATGCGCCGCCAAATATGGCCACCCCGATAAGAAACAACCGACGACGGCCTGCGTTGTCGCCCAACCGGCTGCCCGGTGCCAGGAAGATGGCCAGCGCAACACTGTACAGTGCCACAATAAGTTCAAGTTGCGTGACGCTGGCGTTCAGTGAACGGGTTATCGAATCCAGTGCGACGTTCGTAATAGAGGTATCGATGGACGGCATCAACTGACCGGCAAGTAAAAGCGTGAGTCCTGCCCGACCGGGTGACGAGGGTGATTTCATCATTCTGCTCCGTTGTATGGTGAGAGAAACCGTCGTAGTATCGGAGCAATAATAACCGGGTACCAGTTTTTGCTTATACTGGTACTAGCGCTACCAGGTGAAGCCATTATGATAAACAGTGAGCCGCAATTTCAGACGCAGGAAGAGAACCGCAAAGCGCTGGGTGCTTTCCTGCGTAACCGCCGTGAAAGTCTTGAACCGCAGCATCTGGGGCTGCCTCCGGCCGGACGCCGACGCACGGCCGGGTTGCGACGAGAAGAAGTGGCGATGCTGGCGGACATTGGCGTCACCTGGTATACGTGGCTGGAACAGGGCAGAGATATCAGGCCATCAGCCAGAACCATCAATGCTATTGCTGAAGTGTTGCAGTGTTCGCCCGCCGAAACCCGTCATCTTTTTTTATTATCCGGGCTGGTGCCGGAAGAGACAGCGGAGGCAAAGGCCTGTGAATCGGTCAGCCCTGAGGCCCGTTGTCTGCTGGAAGCTCTGATGCCGCAGCCAGCCTGCCTGCAGATGCCAAATTTTGACCTGGTTGGTTATAACCGCAGCTTTTGCCATTTAGTGGGCGTGGATCTGGATTTGCTTGCCCCGGAGGATCGTAACTGTATTTATCTCTGGCTGACCAATGCGACATGGCGTGGTCGCCACGTATGTACAGAAGATATTGTATTGCAGAATTTTGTGGCGTATTTCCGGGCCGGGATGGTGGAGCATCGGGGTGAGCCACGCTGGGAGGCTCTGCTTGCCCGCTTTTTTGCCGCCTCGCCGGAGTTTGAGATGCTATGGCACCAGCTCCACGACGTTGGCACGATTGAGAACCGGCGGAAAACGTTTGTCCATCCACGGCTGGGGCAATTTAGTCTGCAACAAATGTACTGGTATTCTGCGCCACGCAATGGGGCCCGACTGCTGGTTTATTTGCCGGTAGATGAGGCCGGGGAACGTGCGCTTGCCAGCCTGGCCCAGGAGATATAGCAGGGATAAAAGCGCTGCTTTCAGGGATTGCTTTTGGGCATGGTACAAATCATTACACTATGACTGGGTGCAGGACTCTATCTGTCATTATCTGGTGCATTTCCCCTATTAATAATGCGGAATCAATCGTTTTGTACCAGGAAAATTTCTACGTAGAAATTTTTTGCTCCATTTCCTTTTGATTCAGGATTATTCATCGGTTTAATCAATCGCATCTGTACTCCTGGAAATGAGCTATCCATCATCGGATCCTCATCTTTATATGTAGTTTTTACCATCCATCGCTGATGAAAAAAATGATGCGTATTGAGTGATATTGATAGGTAATTGCCTGAAAATATTCTACCGGAATAATTTGAGGTGTTTACCTTTTGACTGGCGCAGGAATAATTGGTGGTAGCTATTGTTGTTGCCGCATTTACTGTTCTGTTATCTGGCAGGAAAAGGCTAAAAGAGAAAAGGCTTAAGGGGTAAGGGAGGCTAAGGGTAACAGGGCTTGCCCTGAAAAGGCCGAAAACCAAAAGGCCTGAATCGGCGCAGTTCAGTGATACCGATTCATCGGCAAAACCTTAAATTATTACCGCTGTAATAATTTAAGGTTTTGCCTGTTAATGGTGGCGACTGAATACTGTCTTTAAAAAGCCACCCACGTCAGCACCGGGTAGCTTTGTTTTCTGTGAGCGAAGAATCGCCGTTATTATGATGCCAGCTTGTGCTGCCGGGCATAGATATAGGGCGCAACGTACCCCTCGCGGCTCACATCCAGATAATCCGACCACCACTGCATCATTTCCATGCGGGCTTCCAGATGCTCCGCCTTATGCACATAAGCCGCCCGCACACCATTGCGCTCCTTGTGGCTCATCTGGCGCTCAATAGCGTCTTTTGACCACAGCGCGGATTCATTCAGGGCGCTACAGGCCATTGTGCGGAAACCGTGACCGCAGATCTCGGTTTTGGTGTCGTAGCCAATGACGCGCAACGCCTTGTTGATGGTGTTTTCACTCATCGGTTTATCCAGCGAATGGGCACCCGGAAAAACAAAGGCTGCTTCACCCGACATTTCCTTAATCTGCTCCAGCAGGGTCACGGCCTGAGAAGACAACGGCACCAGATGCTCATCCTTCATCTTTGAACCACGCTCCGAGAACCGCACACCTTTCACCGCTTCGCGTTGTGCGGGCACTGTCCAGATGCGGGCTTTCAGGTTGAACTCATCCCAGCGGGCCAGACGCAGTTCGCTGGAGCGCAGGAATACATGCAGGTTTAATTCCAGCGCCAGTCGGGTCAGTACCCGGCCTTTGTAGCCGTCGATTTTCTCCAGCAACTCCGGCAGGCGTTTCAGGGGCAGGGCGGGGTGGTGGCGGGTCACAACCGGGGTCACAACGTCGTCCAGGTCGAAGGCCGGATTATAGCGGATAAGACCGCGCTGTACGGCATGACGCATGATTTTGGTCAGATGCTGACGTACTCGTCCGGCAACGTCATGTACGCCCTTATCATCAATGGCTTTAACCAACTGGGCCAGATGCCGGGTTTCAATTCTGGTGATATCCATTGCGCCAATATCAGGGAAGACATAGCGCTTAAGACAAATCAGGATTTTGTCCGCATGACCTTCTGACCAGCGAACAAGGTTGTTCGTGTGCCATTCGGTGGCGATGAATTTGAAGGTCCGGGAATCATCAACGGGGGATTTTTCGGTTTTGCGAAGCTGCGAGGGGCTGATATCAGAAGCCAGTAGCTTTCTTGCTGCATCACGTTTTTCGCGAGCTTCAGCCAGAGTCACCTGAGGGTAAGCGCCAAATGCCAGACGGGACTCTTTACCGGCAAAGCGGTAGCGGAAATACCATAAGCGTGAACCAGTGGTGGAAACCATCAGGTACAGACCATGTGTATCAGTCAGCTTGTAAGATTTATCAAGGGATTTTGCAGTGCGGATGCGGGTATCAGTTAACATAATGGGTCACTCCGTTTATCGAACTGGATGACCCGCAATCTGACCCCAAATTTTGTCGGATGCGTACAGATAAACAGATACGCACTGAGACAGTTTTTTACGCTAACTCTCTGAATCTAAATACTTATAGAGACATCCTGAGAAGCATAAAAACAGAAAAGTGGTGCCCGGACTCGGAATCGAACCAAGGACACGGGGATTTTCAATCCCCTGCTCTACCGACTGAGCTATCCGGGCAACGGGGCGCATTAAACCGTAATCCGGACACCCCGTCAACCAAATTTCTCATTTTTCCGTTCAGTTGCTTAAGTATGCGTCGATTTCACTGTTTTCTTGGATTTTCGCCTAAAATAACGGCACTCCGTTATCGCCTTCACGGGGAGCCTTGCCGCTTTTTATAGATGCTACATGGCGTCTACCTGCAACCGAAAACTCTCCGACAATATCCTGATCTTTTGGTGACAAGAGCGTAATAAATTCCTCTCTACCAAAATAGCTCTCGACAGAACCGATAAGGCATTCACCATTTACCCAGACAGGAATGACAGCAACAGGTTCAGACGTATAATTCCCTGCAATCCCCGTACTGTAATTTTCTGCCTTTTCTGGGGGCGTCCCGTCCGGGATCGGGCAGATTGGCGAAACGCTGTAACTTGCCGGCTGGTTTTTTGAATACATGCTTTGCATTTTATTCAATGCGTTAATGAGCTTTGTTTTATCTTTGGTATCTAATTTCGGGGTTAGGGGTTGTCCTTCTTCCCGAGGTTCGATTGAATCTGTGTTGTATTCATAGCGATAGCGAACAGTCACAAAGGGAATCTTATCGTCTGCACTAAATGGACGCAGCAGATAAAGATTATCTTCGCCATATATCCCGTTGAGCCAGAGTGCGTAAATCTGACCGTTGATGCGCACCCATTGTCCCCACTGGTTGGCGCCGCGTCCGTTTTCCGAATATAGCGCTCCGGATACGCCAAAATCATCGCTATAGGGGTCTTCATTGACGGCGAAGAACTTATCACCACCACGCTTGAGCACGCCGGTGTAGCTGAATAGCCCTGTACCACCAACGTAGCTGTTGATGATGAGATCGCGTTTACCATCGCCGTCCAGATCAACCAGCGTAAAGTTCACATACCCAAGCTCTGAATCAGCGCTGATGGAAGAACGTGAAAATGCCCGCCACTCGTCGTCACTAATCTCAGGGGAGGGTTTTGTGGTTGGTGGTGCTGAATCTTCAGCGTAAGAGATCCTGAAATCAGTGATTTGGCCGGTTAATGGAAACTGACTGGTGATTTTGCTCAGGTCGAAGCCCGGCGTGGTTTTTTGCATACGCTCTACGGCGCTACGGAGCGTTTTTAAGGCCGCGCTATCCATGTCCACATCTGACTGAGAACGTATGTTACTGACGAACGTAGGGAGCGTCCAGACACCGCCGACAGAAAGGTCTCCTTGTCCGCCGCTGCGGTATTCGTCGCGTAAAGTGAAGTTGTTACCATTCCAGACCCAGTGCTGAATGGGGCCGCTGAAGCGGGCTATTTCGCCATTTTCATATTCGCTGGCATCGCTGGTAATCAGCACAGGAGGTGCAGTGAATTCAGAATTCGTCAGCCAGAGTGCAAAGCGGGAGGTATCAAAGCATTCGGTTTGAATGAGTACATGTTTTTTATCCACCGGAATGCGGTAATAAATGCGTTGCCGGCCCTCTGCCAGTTCACGGCAATTCATTTCAGGAGTGAACCTGATTTGGGGCTCTATTTTGTGTCGCTGCGCGGTTGTTAAGGGGGCAATATCTGGTGCGTCGATCGTGGGGTGGGTAATGATGAGTGGGGTAGGTTCAGCTTGCAACACTGCATCGTTGTCCTTATCTCCCGGATGCAGCAGCGCACTGCGGGTACTGATACGTTTCTGGAATTCGTCCATTTTCAGTAGCACAGCGTTAGAACCGGCGGTCGAAAGCGGGATGCGCTCTCCATCTGCTGCAAACTCAATAGTATTGTCCTGACGTAAGGCGTCCAGAAATACTTCGCGCAGTTGGTCGTCAAGCCTGGAATATCCCTCTGCGTTAACTGTTAACGTACCTTGCTTTTTGCCGTTGATAAAAAGCATGGCGTCTTTCAGGGGCGGCTGATCCATCGTACGCTGCGCAAAAGCCACCTCGACATAAACATTGGTATCAGCACCTGCCGGGCGAGTGAGCAGTGCGCTTACCGCATGGTCACTATAACCTGCCGCCCGGCAGGTACCCGTATTATCACACGCGACTTCCCAATCTTTATGTGCAAACGAAAAACCGGTTAATGGCCTGGCATACAGGGGGGCGGAGACAAAACCTGCGAGAAGGATGCAGTGCACAAGACGCATATAATTCCTTTTACTATATCGGTGTTGTCGAAATTATATGCGTTTCAGAACAATTACGAAGTCCTAATTAGGTTAGCGCTCCACCCATACGGCACTGGGCAAAGCGCAGGATATCTTCAGCCAGGCGGTGTGCCGTTTCGACATCAGCATGGCTGCGATTCACCAGCATGCGGCTCAGACAGCCCTCCAGCACCAGTTCCATCTGTTTGGCGACCATGGCCGGATCGTCAACTTCCAGCGTTGTCAGCAGCTCATGGGTAAAGTCATGCGCCGCTTTTTTTTGTTGGTCGGCTAACTGATGGATTGGATGCCCCGGATCGGGGTAAAACGTACAGGCAGCGATGAACAGGCAGCCGGGATAACGATTATTGCTTACGCATTCGGACAGCGCGCTGTAGCGCGCCAGTAATTTCTGTTCAGCGCTCAGGGTCTCATCCAGCAAAAGCTGACGCCGCCAGATATCCACTCGCTGGCTAAGATAACGTAACGCATCGTACAGAATGGCCTCTTTATCGGGCCAAAAGCGCTGCAGTTCATCAAGAGGATAATCGATACGTTCGGCCACCATTTCCAGCGTGGTATTGGCTATCCCTTGAACCTCAAGTAATTTCAGGGCTTCTCCCAGGACATCTTCACGTTGCACGGTATTCTCCTCCGTATTTCCTGTTGCAAGTGTCGCTCACGGTTGGCGATCGCGCAAATGCGCGCTAAAGGTTGCTGCATCCATAAAGCCCGTTACCCGTGCCTCCGGATGCTCTTTACCCTCGGCATCAAAGAACAAAATAGTCGGCAAACCTAAAACCTGTAGATGTTTCAGCAGAGCAACATCCTGGGCATTATTTGCAGTCACATCTGCCTGCAAGAGTACCGTGTCGCCTAACGCTTGCTGAACCTGTGGATTGCTGAACGTATATTTCTCAAACTCCTTACAGGCCACGCACCAGTCGGCATACAGATCCAACATGACGGGCTTGCCTTTAGCTTGCGCCAGCGCCTGATTTAGCGCATCCACCGAAGCCACCGGCGTGAAGTTAAGGTGTGTCTGGGTTTGAGCATACGGCGTGCCGAACGCCCAGTCCTGCAATGGCCGTACGCTTACCAGCGCTGCTGCTAACAGGATAATCTGCACGATGCGCATCCAGGCATGCTTTGCCTGCAGGCTGGTGATAAATGCCCAGCTAAAGAACGCGACGCCCAACAGTGACCACAGGCGCACGCCCCACTCGTCGCCAATGATGCGTTCGAGTAAAAAGACGGGGAGCGCCAGGATGACAAAACCAAACGCGGTTTTGACATGTTCCATCCACGGGCCGCTTTTCGGCAGCAGACGGTTGCCGAATACGGTAATCAGCATCAGCGGTAATCCCATCCCCAGCGCGTACAGATACAGCGTGCCACCCCCCAGCCACATGTTCCCGCTCTGCGCGATATACAGCAAAATCGCGCTAAGCGGGGCTGTGGTGCAAGGAGAACAGATGAGACCCGCAATCGCCCCCATTGCAAAGACGCTGCCGGGAGAGCCGCCTTGCTGGCGGTTACTCAGCAACGTGAGGCGCGTTTGCAGTGACGAAGGGAGTTGCAGGGTGAACAAGCCAAACATTGACAGGGCCAGCAGCGTAAAGATGACGGCAAGGCCAATCAGGACATACGGATGCTGTAGCGCAGCCTGAAACTGCAATCCGGCGGCGGCAACAACCAGTCCCAGCGCGGTATAGGTAAGCGCCATCCCCTGGACGTAGATAAACGTCAGCAGCAGCGCGCGCCCGGTTGATAAGCGCTGTCTGCCGCCCAGCACGATGCCGGAAATCAGCGGATACATCGGCAATACGCAAGGCGTAAACGCGATGCCAATGCCGATTAGCAATGCCCACAGCGCGGAAAAAGGAAGCTGGGCTGCGGGCTGGGGATTCTCTTGCGGAACCACGGTGACAGGAGCTGGCGCGGATGTCGTACCGGCATCGGCTGACACTTCACTTAATGGCACCGTTTTGGTTTCTGGGGGATAGCAAAATCCAGCGTCGGCACAGCCCTGGTACGTGACCGTTAAGGTTGCGCCAGACTTAGCCTGATTAACCGTGACCGGGATAGTCAACTGTTTACGGTAAATCTCGCTTTTGCCGTAAAACTCATCTTCATGCCAGACGCCCGGCGGTAGTTTTACCTCGGCAATATCGGCTTGGGAGGGCGTAATGCTTATCTGTTTGCGGTAAAGATAGTAGCCCTCTTTTACCTGCCATGAGAGGTTCAGATCGTGTTGGTTTTGCTGAAAATCAAAAACAAACGCCCGATCGGCAGGAACAAACTGCGAGCGGCCCGGCGCGTCAAATAATCCGGCAAAGGTAGATGTGCTGCACAGCAGCAGGATCAGCGTAAGGATGCGTTGAGCCATGAGCGGTAATCAAAGTCTCCGTGAGTGACGGGTAAAACCAGAAGTTCAGGTGTTTGGTACGGGTGATGTGACTTCAGACAATCGAGAAGGGCTTGCTGGTGCGGGACGGTGGTTTTTAGAATCATCTGGACTTCATATTCCTGTTCCAGTTTACCTTCCCAATAATAGAGGGAGGTTGCACCGGGCAGTAGCGTCACGCAGGCTGCCAGCTTTTCCGCCAGCGCTTTTGCAGCCAGATCCTGGGCGGTTGCTTCATCCGGAGCGGTACAAAGCACCACAACGGTATCGGGGATGGAGATATCCTGACTCTTTACATCAAGCATAAACACCTCGAAAGAACAGAGTAACCAGCAAGAGAACGGTCACTATACAACGGACGAAGGAAGGATGTTAGCTAAAGCGAGGCGAGAGGGAGGAACTGCAGGGTGCATAGGCACCCTGCAGGTAAAACTTACAGCATGAAACCGCCCAGCAAGAAGCCGAAGCAGACAGCCAGAACCACGCCCAGAGTACCTGGGATGAAGAACGGATGGTTAAAGACGAATTTACCGATGCGAGTTGTACCGGTGTCATCCATCTGAACCGCCGCAACCAGAGTTGGGTAGGTTGGCAGAATGAACAGACCAGAAACAGCGGCGAAAGACGCAACTGCGGTCAGCGGAGAAACGTTCAGCGCCAGAGCCATCGGCATCAGTGCTTTAGCGGTTGCAGCCTGAGAGTACAGCAGCGCAGAAGCAAAGAAGAAGATGACGGCCAGCAGCCACGGATGACCCTGAATGACGCTACCTGCAGTATCTTTGATCCAGTCAATGTTGTGAGATACGAAGGTATCACCCAGCCATGCCACACCCAGGATACAAATACAGGCGCTCATACCGGCTTTGAAGGTGCTGGAGTTCAGGATAGCATCAGTTTCAACGCGGCAAATGATGGTAGTCAGCGTCGCGATGCTCAGCATGATGATCAGGATAGCGTTGGTGGTGTTCATCAGCGGCGTTGCAACCAGGCCCAGGCTTGGGCTGTTGACGATCGCGTAAACAACAACGCAAACCACGCCCAGCAGGAACAGCCAAACGGAGGTTTTTGCGCCTGCTTTGATTTCAACTTGTCTTTCACCGCGCAGTTCAACCAAACCTTCTTCCAGACGTTTGCGATAGATCGGATCGTCAGACAGTTTTGAGTTGAAGAGCATCGTCACCAGGAAGGACATTACCAGAACGGCCAGCAGGGTGGACGGAATTACCACGGACAGCAGGTGAATATAGCTGATGCCATGACCTTCCATTACGGAAGACATGTAAACCACGGCTGCGGAGATTGGCGATGCGGTGATCGCAATCTGAGCAGAAACCACCGCTGTAGAGAGCGGACGGCAAGGTTTGATCCCTTGTTCCTTCGCAACTTCAGCGATAACCGGCAGCGTTGCCAGAGAGATGTTGCCGGTACCAGCAAAAATGGTCAGGAAATAGGTCACGATTGGTGCAAGGATCGTGATGTATTTCGGGTTCTTACGCAGCAGCTTTTCAGTTTGATGAACCAGATAGTCCAGACCACCTGCAATCTGCATAGCCGAGATGGCAGCGATAACCGCCATGATAATGGAAATGACATCGAACGGGATATTACCGGGTTTTACGCCGATAGCGGCGAGAACCAGGACACCCAGCCCACCTGCAAATCCAATACCGATACCCCCAAGTCTGGCACCTAAAAAGATTGCCAGCAAAACGATGATAAGTTCTAAAACTATCATATTAGCCTTCCTTGTTGTTTAACAAGTTGATATTAAATTGTTGTTTTTAAGTAACTTCGTGCAAGAAAAAAGGCACGTCATCTGACGTGCCTTCTCTGGTACTACCCTACACGATTACTGTTCGCTTTCATCAGTATAACGTTTTGCTTTATAAGCCGGGTGCATCAGGTTCTGTACTGAGAAGATATCGTCCAGCTCGGCTTCGGTCAACAGGCCGCGCTCCAGGACAACTTCACGTACGCTCTTACCGGTTTCGGCACAAATTTTACCAACGATGTCGCCGTTGTGGTGGCCGATGAACGGGTTGAGGTAAGTAACGATACCGATAGAGTTGTAAACGAATGCTTCGCACACTTCTTTGTTAGCAGTGATGCCGCTAACGCATTTTTCCAACAGGTTGTAGCAAGCGTTGCTCAAAATGTGAATGGATTCGAACATTGCCTGGCCGATTACTGGCTCCATAACGTTCAGCTGCAGCTGACCTGCTTCAGACGCCATGGTGACAGTGATGTCGTTACCGATGACTTTAAAGCACACCTGGTTTACGACTTCCGGAACAACCGGGTTCACTTTTGCTGGCATGATGGAAGAACCAGCCTGCAGTTCCGGCAGGTTGATCTCGTTCAGGCCGGCACGTGGGCCAGAGGAGAGCAAACGCAGGTCGTTACAGATTTTGGACATCTTCACAGCCAGACGTTTCAGCGCGCCGTGCACCATAACGTATGCGCCGCAGTCAGAAGTTGCTTCAATCAGGTCTTCTGCAGGAACACAGGCAAAACCGGTAACTTCAGCCAGTTTTTTCACTGCCAGCGGAGAGTATTCTTTCGGTGTGTTCAGACCCGTACCGATTGCCGTTGCGCCGAGGTTAACTTCCAGCAGCAGCTCTGCAGTACGCCCAATGTTTTTCACTTCTTCTTTCAGCAGGATGCTGAAAGCACGGAATTCCTGACCGAGGGTCATCGGTACAGCATCCTGCAGCTGGGTGCGACCCATTTTCAGGATGTCCTGGAATTCATCGGCTTTTTTCTCGAAGCCTTCACGCAGCTGGTTCAGTGCATCAATCAGTTTGATGATGGATGCGTATACCGCGATACGGAAGCCAGTTGGGTATGCGTCGTTGGTAGACTGACATTTGTTAACGTGGTCGTTCGGGTTCAGGTACTGATATTCACCTTTCTGGTGACCCATCAGTTCCAGACCGATATTGGCCAGCACTTCGTTGGTGTTCATGTTGACGGAGGTACCCGCACCACCCTGGTAAACGTCTACCGGGAACTGATCCATGCATTTTCCGTTATTCAGGACTTCATCACACGCCGCGATGATGGCATTCGCCACGCTCTTAGGAATGGTTTGCAGCTCTTTGTTGGCCATTGCCGCTGCCTTTTTCACCATTACCATGCCGCGAACAAATTCAGGAATGTCGCTGATTTTGTTGTTGCTAATGTAGAAGTTTTCAATCGCTCTCAGAGTGTGAACACCATAGTAAGCGTCCGCTGGAACTTCCCTGGTACCCAACAAGTCTTCTTCGATACGAATGTTGTTTAACATGTGAACCTTCTTTTTCAAGCTGCCAATGATTTGACTAAACACACAGGATATATGTGATTTCGTTTGTTTCTCGACCGACGATTATCCCCTGCATCGGTCTGATACCCGAGATCATATGCTGGTTCAGGATTTCTACCGTAATCTGGATCACTTAAAACGTGGAATTTACCCCTTATTTATTATTCTGTGAAATGGATCACCCCTTTAGGATTAACACTAAATATTAGTGTACAAGCGACTTGAAATTTTGCTAACCACCTCAATATCTGATTGATGCGAGTCACATAATTTTTGAACAGGCGTTGAAAAAAACGACTGTTATTGACAGGAGATCCCCTTGCGCTGGATACCATTACTTGCCATTTTTCTCTATGTTTACATAGAGATATCTATTTTTATTCAGGTCGCCCATGTATTGGGTGTTCTGATGACCCTGATTTTGGTTATTTTTACGTCGGTTATCGGGATGTCTCTGGTTCGTAATCAGGGATTTAAGAACTTTTTACTGATGCAACAAAAAATGGCGGCAGGTGAAAGTCCGGCTGCAGAAATGATCAAGAGCGTTTCGCTGATTATTGCCGGTCTGCTATTAGTGCTGCCGGGTTTTTTCACCGATTTCCTGGGTCTTCTTCTTTTATTACCTCCGGTGCAGAAGCATTTGACGATGAAACTGCTGCCTCATTTGCGTTTTTCTCGTATGCCTGGCGGCGGTTTTAGCGCCGGAACGGGTGGGGGCGAGACCTTTGACGGTGAGTTTCAGCGCAAAGACGAGCATCGTGACAGTATCGAACATAAAGACGATCGTCGGGATTAAGCATCAGTACGTTGGGCGGATAAGCGTTAGCGCCATCCGGCCAGTGTCTTTATATGCCGGATGATGGCGTCAACGTCGACTTATCCGGTCTGCGGGGTAAAAATAGCCACAGCGCTGCCAGCATAATCAGCGCATACAGACTCTTCCAACCGACCATCGCCAGCAGCAGCAGACATAGCAAACCGCCAACAACCGCCAATGCGCGATAGTGTCCTTTCAGTAATCGACAACCTGCCAGCATGCACAGCAGATAAATCATAATAAAGATGCCGTTAGCGTAGACGATTAACGCATCGAGATTGATTTGCAGCATATAGATGCACAAGGTACTGACCACGCAGCAACCTAGCACGGCGTTCAGCGCATTGCGCGGGAGGTGGCGAGGAGACAGACGCGCCAGATAACTCTCCGGCTTATACTGTGCTTGCGACCAGACCAGCCTGGCGAAGCTTTGAATATAAATGTTGAGACTGGCAAAGCAGGCCAGATAACCAATAATGCAGGCAACCCACAGCGCCTGCACACCAAACAGCTGTACAACAATTTCTGGCAGTGATGCCGCTGCCGCCATTTTCTCGCCGTAAGCGCCAAAATGGAGTACGACGACGGTACATGCCCAGTAGACAGAACCAGCCAGTAGCAGGCCGATCATCAGCGCGCGCGGAAAGTCTCGCTCCGGATTTTTAAATTCAGAGGCCAGGTGGGCAAACGCTTCAAGGCCGACAAAACACCAGAACATCACTGACAGGGCGGCGAACAGTCCGGGAAGCTCAATTTCGCTAATCGCAGGGAAGGGGATTTCACCGGGTTTTAGATCGCCCGTCCACCAGATGGCGACAATCAGGGCAACAATTAGCCCGGCAATGACCGTTTGCAGGTTAGCACTGGAGCTGGCGCCCCGAGAGCCTATGTACCAAACCAATGCCAGCGTACCGAGTTCTGCCAGCAGAAGCTGCTCGTCATGCCAGCCAAACATCGCCTGGCCGAATCCCGCGGCAATATGTAATGCCGCTGGCAAGCCGACGGGAATTACCGACAAAAACAGCCATCCAGTGACGCGTTCCAGACGTGAGCCAAAGGCCATGCCGACAAAATGCGCCACGCCGCCCGCGCTGGGGAAATGGCGACCCAGTACGGCAAAGACAATCGCCACGGGAAAGACTAAAACAATCAGTATCGGCCAGGCCCACAGACTGTTGTTGCCAGCGACCAGCGCAGCCAGCGCGGGGACGGCAAAAACGCCTGTACCTAATAATGATGTCGACAACAGGCCAACGCCCTGAGCCAGTCCCAGCTCTTGTTTCAGTCCGCTCATAAGTTGTTATCCGGTTATGCCCGTTGACCGGGCTACAGCGCAGATTTTTGATGGTATCACAATCAGATTTGCTTATGACGACGTGACTGAAATCGTTATGAAATGTGAGGCGTGTCGGTGTTTTGACGAGATTTTCTGCTGATAAAAATTTTTTTTCACTTGCCCCCTTGAAGGCGCAAAACCCCATCCCCATCTCTCTGGTCACTAGCCGGGAAACCGTTTACGGGCCGGCGTCACCCATAACTGATAAAGACTTTCTCAAAGGAGAGCTATCAATGAGTATTCGTCCGTTACATGATCGTGTGATCGTCAAACGTAAAGAAGTTGAATCCAAATCTGCTGGCGGCATCGTACTGACCGGTTCTGCAGCAGGTAAATCAACTCGTGGCGAAATCATCGCTGTCGGTAAGGGTCGCATCCTGGACAACGGTACCGTACAGCCGCTGGACGTGAAAGTCGGCGATATCGTTATTTTCAACGATGGCTACGGTGTTAAATCTGAGAAGATCGACAATGAAGAAGTGTTGATCATGTCTGAAAGTGACATCCTGGCAATTGTTGAAGCCTAATCCGCGAACGACACTGAACATACGAATTTAAGGGAAAGAGAAAATGGCAGCTAAAGACGTAAAATTCGGTAACGACGCTCGTGTGAAAATGCTGCGCGGCGTAAACGTACTGGCAGATGCAGTGAAAGTTACCCTCGGTCCGAAAGGCCGTAACGTAGTTCTGGATAAATCTTTCGGTGCACCGACCATCACTAAAGATGGTGTTTCCGTAGCACGTGAAATCGAACTGGAAGACAAGTTCGAAAACATGGGCGCGCAGATGGTGAAAGAAGTTGCCTCCAAAGCGAACGACGCTGCAGGCGACGGTACCACCACCGCAACCGTGCTGGCTCAGTCCATCATCACTGAAGGTCTGAAAGCTGTTGCTGCGGGTATGAACCCGATGGATCTGAAACGTGGTATCGACAAAGCTGTCGCTGCTGCTGTTGAAGAACTGAAAGCACTGTCCGTACCGTGCTCTGACTCTAAAGCTATTGCTCAGGTTGGTACCATCTCCGCTAACTCCGACGAAACCGTAGGTAAACTGATCGCAGAAGCGATGGACAAAGTCGGTAAAGAAGGCGTGATCACCGTTGAAGACGGTACCGGTCTGCAGGACGAACTGGACGTGGTTGAAGGTATGCAGTTCGACCGTGGCTACCTGTCTCCTTACTTCATCAACAAGCCGGAAACTGGCGCTGTAGAACTGGAAAGCCCATTCATCCTGCTGGCTGATAAGAAAATCTCCAACATCCGTGAAATGCTGCCGGTTCTGGAAGCTGTCGCGAAAGCAGGCAAACCGCTGCTGATCATCGCTGAAGATGTTGAAGGCGAAGCGCTGGCTACTCTGGTTGTTAACACCATGCGCGGTATCGTGAAAGTGGCTGCTGTTAAAGCACCTGGCTTCGGCGATCGTCGTAAAGCGATGCTGCAGGATATCGCTACCCTGACCGGTGGTACCGTTATCTCTGAAGAGATCGGTATGGAGCTGGAAAAAGCCACTCTGGAAGATCTGGGTCAGGCAAAACGCGTTGTTATCAACAAAGACACCACCACCATCATTGATGGCGTGGGCGATGAAGCGGCAATCCAGGGTCGTGTGACTCAGATTCGTCAGCAGATCGAAGAAGCCACTTCTGACTACGACCGTGAAAAACTGCAGGAGCGCGTAGCGAAACTGGCAGGCGGCGTTGCGGTAATCAAAGTGGGTGCTGCGACTGAAGTTGAAATGAAAGAGAAGAAAGCCCGCGTTGAAGATGCCCTGCACGCGACCCGTGCTGCGGTAGAAGAAGGCGTGGTTGCTGGTGGTGGCGTTGCTCTGATTCGCGTAGCGTCCAAAATCGCCGGCCTGAAAGGTCAGAACGAAGACCAGAACGTAGGTATCAAAGTTGCGCTGCGCGCAATGGAAGCTCCGCTGCGTCAAATCGTGCTGAACTGCGGCGAAGAGCCGTCTGTAGTGGCTAACACCGTGAAAGCGGGTGACGGTAACTACGGTTACAACGCTGCAACTGAAGAATACGGCAACATGATCGACATGGGTATCCTGGATCCAACCAAAGTAACGCGTTCTGCTCTGCAGTACGCAGCTTCTGTTGCGGGTCTGATGATCACCACCGAGTGCATGGTTACCGATCTGCCGAAAGGCGATGCGCCTGACTTAGGTGCTGCTGGTGGTATGGGCGGCATGGGTGGAATGGGCGGCATGATGTAGTGCGACGAGAGTCGCATTCCTCTGCGTAACTAACTGAATAAACAGAGAATTCTCTCTAACAGTTAGCTTACGCGCCCCAGGCGAGCGGGGCCAGTCCCCGCTCCCGAAAGCCGTTTAGCGTAGCAGAAGGTGAGCCGTTTCGACGGTGGAATACGCCCCCGAAGTTTGGGTAACCTTTCAGTGATGAGCAGTAACGCGCCCATTACTTTCACTCAGTTATCTGCAGCGGTTAATTCTGCGCGGAGTGCCTGTCAGGGCAGACGTCGGTGAATCCCAAATCGACGTTACATCTCAACGATTGTGACACCTCGTGTCATACATCTTCATTTCATCCTTTCATGGATTCATGAACAGGGCGGGATCGTTTTGCTCGCGATCTTCACAAGAGGAATGCAGCGCAAGCTGTACGGGTGATTGTTCTGTCGCTATTTCTTGAGCAGAAACAGTGAAGAAGAACCCGTTGTTCAGCCAACGGTAGCCTAAGGATAGTGCGTCACTGGTAACGGTGAGGTGCGAAGCTTCCTGACAACGTACTCCCGCGCAAGCGGCGGCTGGTATCCGCGAGGACGCCATCTGGATTGGTCTAACGACATGACCATGAGAGGCCAGGCTGTATCGTAAGGTTAACGTACGTGAACTGCTGTTAAACACCGTCAGCCGCATTGAGCGTAAGTCGTTGATACGCTTTGACCAAAAGGTGGGTGAACAGGTTATCTCTTTTACATCTGGGGATACGCTGATGTTGTTTCACCGGTGGATAGGCAGAACCTAACCGATACGTGTCATCTGTATGGAACTCGGTAAGCCCGTATATCCGCCTCATCGAGGCAGGGGAGCCGTAAGGCAAACTGTTGGGTATGCGGGTAGAGGAGGCCGGAGAAAGCAAATGCCGCGCTGTAATGGCGCGGACAGAAGCATGAAACAGGGCTTCACCGGAAACGGGGCAGACTTCCGGCTGGTCTTAAATCGCAGTAAGGCTTGTAAAGCTTATTGAATGTACCCCGAGGGGCGAAACGTGATTTCTCCTTCGGGGGAATCCACGTCCGTCCTCAGGGTGCTCTGCACGAGCATTCAGGAGGATAGCAAGGTGAATACCGGAACGCGAGTTGAATCGCAGGCGGTATCTGCATCTTCCCACCCGGAAAGGTGGCACGCCATTAACTGGCGCAAAACCTCAGAAGCGGTGAGAAAGCTACAGGTACGCATTGCGAAGGCAGCGCAACAGCAGGAGTGGCGGCGGGTAAAAGCGCTGCAACGAATGCTGACCCGTTCGCTGGCGGCTAAGGCATTAGCGGTCAGGCGAGTCACGGAAAACCGGGGCAAGGATACCCCCGGAGTGGATGGAAAGTTATGGAATACCCCGAAAACCAAATGGGAGGCTATCTTCGATATGAAGAGAACCGGATATCACCCTAAACCACTGCGGCGGGTGTATATCCAGAAGTCGAACGGCAAGTTGCGTCCGCTCGGGATTCCGACCATGAGAGACAGAGCCATGCAGGCGTTATATCTGCTGGCGCTGGAACCCGTGTCGGAAACAACAGCCGACCGCAACAGTTATGGTTTTCGTCCGATGCGTTCAACGGCGGATGCTATTGAACAATGCTTTGTCGCGCTCAGCCGGGGCAACTCGGCGCAGTGGGTGCTGGAGGGCGATATCAAAGGGTGCTTCGATAACATCAGTCATGACTGGTTACTGGCGCATATCCCGATGGATAAGCAGGTGCTGGGTAAATGGCTGAAGGCAGGTTACATGGAGTCTGGTCATTACCATGCAACCGGTGCGGGAACGCCTCAGGGCGGTATCATCTCGCCGGTACTGGCCAATATGGCGCTTGATGGACTGGAAGCGGTACTTGAATCCCGATTTGGGGTGAAGAATACCAAAGCCAGCTACAAGACCAAGGTCAACTATGTGCGTTATGCAGATGACTTTATCATCACCGGTATCTCGCAAGAGTTGCTGGAGAATGAAGTTAAACCTCTCGTTGAGGCCTTTATGGCGGAACGGGGGCTGCAATTGTCGCCGGAGAAAACGGTGATAACGCATATTGAGCAGGGTTTTGACTTCCTCGGTCAGAACGTGCGCAAGTATCGCGGGAAAATGCTGATAAAGCCTTCCCGTAAGAACCTGCGAACATTTCTGGCGAAAGTGAGGGACATTGTGAAGCGTCACCCGACGCAAACGCAGGACTGGCTGATACGCCAGCTCAATCCGGCATTACGGGGTTGGGCGAACTATCACCGGCATGTGGTGGCGAAGGAGACGTTCAGCTATGTCGATTACCGTGTCTGGAAGCTGCTCTGGCGCTGGTGTTGCAGGCGGCATAAAAACCGTAATAAACGCTGGGTGAAAGATAAATACTTTCATACGGTAAATAACCGTCGCTGGACGTTTCAATGGCGGGAGGATAAGGAGAATCCGGTGACTTTAGTATATGCGAAAGACACCGTCATTAAACGACATACCAAGATAAAGGCGGAGGCTAACCCTTATCTGCCTGAATGGGAACCGTACTTTGAGCAACGCCTTGAGCGTCGCTGGAAGGAAACCATGCAGGGCAGGAAGAAGTTGCTGGCGCTCTGGCTCAGGCAGGAGAAACGCTGCCCGCTCTGTAACCAGTTAATTACTCTGGAAACAGGCTGGCACGTTCACCATAAGTACCAGAAACATCTGGGCGGCGGTGACGAGCTTGAGAATCTGGTCATGCTGCATCCGGGCTGCCACATCCAATGGCACGTGAACGAGGAAAAAGATGCGCAGCCGGTTCAACCCGTCGGTTGAACTTATTAAGGCTTGAGCCGTATGCGGGGAAACTCGCATGTACGGTTCTTAGGGGGCGGCGGCGCAGTAATGCGCTGCTGCTACCCGACATTTAATCTTCATACTTCAAGCCGCAGGTTCGTTGGCTGCGTTCGTTCACCCCAGTCACTTACTTATGTAAGCTCCTGGGGATTCATGAACTTGCCGCCTGCCTGCAACTTGAATTATTTGATTAAATACGTATCTCGCGAAAAATGAGAAACCCTCGGGCAGAAATGTCTGGGGGTTTTTCTTTTGGTCATCTTTTTAGTATATGATTCAGCTACGGACATAACGTCCAACTAATTGATTATGGGGAATGACATGCACGTAAAATATTTAGCAGGGATCGTTGGTGCCGCGCTACTGATGGCGGGTTGTAGCTCCAGCAACGAACTGAGTTCAGCCGGGCAAAGCGTACGCTTTGTCGAAGACAAGCCTGGCGCAGAGTGCCAACTGATTGGCACCGCAACGGGTACGCAGAGCAACTGGCTTTCTGGTCAACATGGCGAAGAGGGCGGTTCTATGCGTGGCGCAGCGAACGATCTGCGCAACCAGGCCGCAGCAATGGGCGGTAACGTGCTTTATGGCGTCAGCAGCCCATCACAGGGAATGCTGTCCAGCTTTGTGCCGACTGCCAGTGAAATGACTGGGCAGGTTTATAAGTGCCCAAATTGATCAAAGCTGTTGATGCCGGATGGCGACGCTAAGCGTCTTATCCGGCCTACGGTACAAACGAACGTAGGCCAGATAAACGCCGCGCCATCAGGCATTCGGAGCTTTCTGCGCAGACTGAACGCGTAAATGATGCAGCGCGCGCAGGCACTGATCCTGATTGAGTTTTTGTGTTTTATCACCCGTCAATGTTCTGACAAACACCTGGCACGGTACGCCGACAAGTTTTTTCAGTCGTGGGCTAAAGTCCAGAAGGCGTCGGGTAATGGCTTCCGCTTCTTTACTGCCGGAAAGGGCACGAGTTTTCACTACTGAACCACAGAATTGAGCTTTACCTTTTTCATCTTTATAGCTGTAGATAATCGCCAGATAATGATTGAAAAGGTTATGTTTCCATTCTGGTTGTGTATATGAATCGTATTCAAGATTGTCGTTTTGCTGGCAATCAACATCATACAGCGGCAGGAAATCCAGCAGTGAAGTAATTCTTAGCGCTAATTCCTGCATGCCAGCATTATTTATCGCATGAATGATTACATGGACTAACACCTGGATCTGTAGTTCATTAATCAGTAATTCGTAGGTTTGTCCGTCATGCAGCGTCAGAGAAAATGCTAAGTTTTCCCCTTTGTCATCCACCAGCATCAGTGAATTTATGCGGCGGTTAATATCCGCATTCTTTAACTCATCTTCCTGAATTAACGGGATATTCTCGTGCATCTTTTTGCTGGCTTTGTCGCGCTCTTTTTCATATTGCAAACGAGCGTCTTCGCTAAGCTGATGCTTCGCATGGAGCCTGCTCTCCAGGGCGATAAGCAGATCTCTCAGCCCCAACGGTGAGAGAAAAAACAGTGACTCTTTGTTTCTTGGTTCTTTGATCTTTAGTGCCAGAGCAACAAATTCATTCTTCTGACGAATAATACCAGCATTAATGCCTTTAATACTAATAGCCATGAACGGCTCTCCCTCACCAGTTATTCATCGAATAATTAAAATAAAATCGATTATATTAATTGTGAATATTAAAATGATTAGTCTCGATTAAAATAACATAAATGGAAAGCATCGCTCCAGATAAACAAAGTACGAAATAATAATTTATAGAACCTTGAACTATTCTCTCTGCCTGTATCTATCGATTTTTGAAAGCCCATTCATTAAATAGATGGCGTGATACTATTCTTTGAACCATGCCTCAATGGTGGCAATGAGATGACACAGGATAAAATCATCATCTTTCGTTAGCACCCGCGGTGCGGGGAGCGGCATTACCTGGCCACTATGCGTTTCCAGCATGGAGACCAGATGAACTGCACGGTCCCCGGCTCGGGCATGATGAGTGTCCAGAACCAGTTTTCCATTGGCTATCTCTGACTCAAAGTGCTGTGAGAGCGATTTTTTTCGACTGGTGATTGCGTCAGATACGTCAGTAAAGAGATTTTCGTTTGTAGTGTGGGCTGAGAGCGCAGTAATGCTGATAAGCAGATCGATGGCTCGCATAATCTCACTAAAGACCACGGGCGGAAGCGAATCAAGCGTTACGCTCGAAGATGCCTCGCTATAAACGGTAATTTCACCAGACAGTCCGCTACCTATGGCGCCAGGGTAAAGGTTTGTGGCGACCGCAAATTGAACTCGCCAGGGGCCAAAACGACGTACAATGCGCTCATAATCCAGGTGCCACCCCTCTTTACGAGCAAGCGCCGTAAAAGGTGAAAGCGAAAGCCAGTAGCCAGCAAATTCTGCGGAGTTGAGCGTATAGCCTATTTCACGAAATGCCTGACGCAGCGGTTGGGTGATCTTCTGCATCTGGATGCGCTGCTGCCAACATTTGCGTTCTTCTGCGGCAGTATATAATGGATGCCATAGGCGAATTGCGCAGCCCGCAGGTTCAGACAGTTTTTGCCCCTGAGCGTCGTGGTAACCTTTTTTATCTACCATAAAGGTGAAGGGCTGACCTTCAGGGGGCAACGCCTGCCAGATGAGATTTTGTGCCAGTTTGCTTCCTGCATTACTGTTTAACAGTTGTTCGCACCAGACTGGCCAGGCAAAGCGACTACCCAGCACATATCCAGCTTCCAGGCAGTTTGCCAGTAGCATTGTGGATTTTTTTCCCGGCATGAGCTGGGTACTCATTTTTAATGCCAGCTCTGGACGTTCAGCCAGTGCCCGCTGTGCAGGCTTCAGATTGCGTTCCAGTTTCTTTTTTACTCCCGCATGTCGAATCGTCAGGATAGTCTCCGCCAGCGCCTGTAGCGTTTCCGGGAGTGGATACGCTTGTATGGCATGACCGAGCGCAATGGAAAGCGACTGGGAGGGGACGGTTTTGGCAGTACCCGGCGCAAAACTGGTTAGCTGAAGTAGCGTGCTTAGCAACAAGCCGGTGTCGTCGTTGTAACGCAGCGCCGCAACACGCGCACAACGTGAAATAACTTGCGCCTCTGCAGGTGTAAATGCTTTATCTGCTGCATAGGGAATTTGCGCGCTATGTATCGCTATCAGATGATTTTTCGCCGCAAGCAGTGTTTCCTGTGCAAATTGACAGTATGCGTCGTCTTCACTCAACACGACGGCGGGATCGGTATGATGATGGTAAAAGTGCACGTGGGCGCCTGCCAGGGCAAAACAGGCTTGCTGGCCTAGCTGCGGGAAACGGGCTATCTCACTTTGTGTGAATGGTTCGGAGGAATAATGGGCATTCATGACACCGAGCCACTGTTGCAGCGCCGTATTCCCGAGGTGGCGGGCGATCACGCCCGCTGACCAGTTGGCTTCGCCCAGCCTGTGGAGTGCCGTTAACTGCATGATATCGGCGTCGGTGAGCGGCATCGATAACTGGGAAAGATAGCGAGCCGCATTTTCAGTACTGGCGAATGGTGAGTCATGATCCTGCATAGTTAACTATCCTTGTCAGAGCATTAGCTCTGGCGTAGCTGTAAATCCAGCGGCGTTTTACTGGGTTCTCCGCCAATTTCTCGCGCCAGTTTAGGGACCATATAACCGGAAACCAGCGTCAGCAGTTCACGCATAATCTGACGCGCTTCATCGTCGCTGACCATAAAGTGGGCGGCTCCCTGCACTTTATCCAGTACGTGCAGGTAATAGGGCATCACACCCGCATCAAACAACGCGTTGCTAAGATTTGCCAGCGTTTGCGCGTTATCGTTCACGCCACGCAGCAAAACGCTTTGGTTGAGTAGCGTAACGCCTGCGGTACGCAGTCTCACCATGGCCTGGCGAAATGTCTCATCGACCTCATTGGCGTGGTTAATGTGATTAACCAGCAGAATCTGTAGTGAAGAATGAGCAAAACGATCTGCTAGTCCTTCAGTTATGCGCGCAGGGATCACAATTGGCAAACGGCTGTGAATGCGCAGACGCTTAATGTGAGGGATGGCTTCCAGTTGCGTGAGCAGCCAGTCCAGTTCGTGGTCCTTAGCCATTAACGGATCGCCGCCGGAGAAGATGATTTCATCCAGCTCAGGATGTGCGTTAATGTAGTCCAGAGCGACCTGCCAGTTGCGCTTATTGCCCTGATTCTCGGCATACGGGAAGTGTCGGCGGAAGCAATAACGACAATTTACCGCGCAGCCGCCTTTAACCAGCAACAGCGCCCGGTTACGATATTTATGCAGCAGGCCGGGAACCACGCTATGTTGTTCCTCCAGCGGATCTGTCGAGTAGCCCGGCTCGGCAACAAACTCTTGCTGGGCGGTAAGTACCTGACGCAAAAGCGGATCGTCCGGATTGCCTTTCTCCATGCGCGCAATAAACGCGCGTGGGACACGCAGGGCGAAAAGTCGTCTCGCATCGCGTCCGGCCAACAGTTTTTCATCTGCGTCTAGATTCAAAAGATGCAGAAGTTCATCGGGATCGGTCACAACATCGGCAAGTTGCGATAACCAATCTTCTCTGGATGGGGTATTTAGGGTTACAATATGCGCCATTTTGTGGCTTAGCTACCAGTTAACAATTTTCAGAGGGCCTTATGGCAACGTACTATAGCAACGATTTTCGTGCTGGTCTTAAAATCATGTTGGACGGCGAACCTTATGCGGTTGAAGCCAGCGAATTCGTTAAACCAGGTAAAGGCCAGGCGTTTGCGCGCGTTAAGCTGCGTCGTCTGCTGACCGGTACTCGCGTAGAGAAAACCTTCAAGTCCACCGACTCTGCCGAAGGCGCAGACGTAGCCGACATGAACCTGACCTTCCTGTATAGCGACGGTGAATTCTGGCACTTCATGAACAACACCACTTTCGAACAGCTGGCTGCAGACGAGAAAGCGGTAGGCGATAACGCGAAATGGCTGCTGGATCAGGCTGAATGCATCGTAACCCTGTGGAACGGTCAGCCAATCTCCGTGACTCCGCCGAACTTCGTTGAGCTGGAAGTCATTGAAACCGACCCGGGTCTGAAAGGCGATACCGCTGGTACTGGCGGCAAACCGGCTACCCTGTCTACCGGCGCGGTCGTTAAAGTTCCGCTGTTCGTTCAGATCGGCGAAGTGATCAAAGTGGATACTCGCTCAGGCGAATACGTTTCCCGCGTAAAATAAGACACCTATTTGATCTTATGGCGCAGGTTGCTGCGCCATACTTTTCCAGGGCAGGAATGATGAAACGTCTTCTCAGTCTTGTAATGCTAATCCTTTTCACCAGCACCCTCCTGGCGGGCTGTAACACCGCGCGCGGCTTTGGTGAAGACATCAAACATCTTGGCAATTCAATCTCTCACGCCGCCAGCTAATCCTTTCTCATAGTCTTAAAAAAAGGTGTTTAGCCATCACACTTCTGGATCTTGTCTATTATTAAGTGGCTATACACAAACAATATTGGCTAGAAAAGGAAGATGCTATGATTAAGAAGACAATTGCTGCGATCTTTTCTGTGTTGGTTCTTTCTTCCGTATTAACCGCGTGTAATACCACGCGTGGCGTAGGGGAAGATATTTCTGACGGCGGTAACGCTATCTCTGGTGCAGCGACAAAAGCTCAGCAATAACGATCAACGGTACGACGCCGGGTCGTACCGTTAATTCTCCTTCATCGGGAGTGAGAGAAACGGTGAGAAGCGGTTCCCCAGATGTAATTTCATGCGAATATTTCGCTTATAGGTATACACCGTTTTGCCATGAATACTGAGCGCTGCGGCTATCGCATTGTTACTCACGCCATCCATCCACATTGACAATACTTTCTCCTCCTGCGGCGTAAGCAGCGGGGTTGTGTGTTCGGCTAATTCTAACGTGGGGCGATCCTGCAGCGCTTCCTGGATCGTGTGTGAGAGGGCGTTCAACGACGTGTGTTTGGTTAATACCGAATGGGCGAGGGATTGAGACGTCGCGATGGGGGCGTGCTGTCTGTCCGCTGATTGCAGTAAAATCAGTGGAATGACGCCACAGCTCATGAAAAAGGGCTTAACTGGCGGGCTGGAATGTGCCTCGCTAATAAAACTGTATAAATCCGCGATCACCAGATGCGGTTTCCACTGCAAAATATGCTCTTTTGCCAACAGGAGATTATTAATTCCTGATACCAGAAATGAGGAGCTGAACCTGCCAGAATGATTAAGCAAGGCCTCTATCCCTGTGCGGGTAAAGTGGCACCGATCAATCACTAAAATTTTAAGCATAAACTTTTCGCATTCAGAAGAAGGGCAATCGACTTCCTGATTTCAGAAAGCCCTTCATCATAGAGAACTCCAATGAGAGCCAAATGCGGGAACTACGCCGCTAATTATGCTTAATTCTTGCTTTTAGCAGGCAAAGAATAAAAAGGTTGAAATTCATTTTCTTCCGGGCAAAAATGCCATTTCACACACCCGCTTTGCAGGACGACCTGCAAATGCTTCTTTCACCGGGGACGGCCCCATTGTTCTGGAGCCTGATATGTCCTGGATCGTTTTATTAGTTGCCGGTTTGCTCGAAGTTGTCTGGGCGATTGGCCTGAAATACACCCACGGTTTCACTCGCCTGACGCCAAGCATTATCACCATTGCGGCGATGATCGTCAGTATTGCTATGCTCTCCTGGGCGATGCGTACCTTGCCTGTTGGGACAGCCTATGCCATCTGGACCGGTATTGGCGCCGTCGGGGCGGCCATTACCGGGATTTTGCTGTTGGGTGAATCTGCCAGCCCGGCGCGTTTGCTAAGCCTGGGGCTGATTGTGGCTGGCATTGTTGGTCTGAAGCTGAGCACTCACTAAGCGCCTGGCTGTTTTACCCAAATCAATTTGTTTACGTCAAACCCTTCCCGGGTCGCGATGGCCAGCATTTGCTGTTTCATTTCATCTGAAATAGTGGGGGTCCGTGAAAGGATCCACAGGTAATCGCGATCCGGGCCACACACCAGCGCGTGGCGATATTCCCGGTCGAGCGCAATCACGTTATACCCGCCATAGAAAGGGCCGAAGAATGACACCTTGAGCGCCGCCCGATTTGGGTCGCCGGTGAAATAGGCTTTACCCTCCGTTTTTTGCCACACCTCTCTGTCCGGGTTATAACCCTTATTGATCACGTTGATACCGCCGTCGTCGCGCAAGCTATACGTTGCGGTCACTTTTTCCAGTCCACGTTCGAAACGATGGTCTAAACGTGCAATTTCATACCAGGTACCAAGATAGCGTTTGGCGTCAAAGTTATTCACAACGGTAACGCCTTTTGGCGGCGTCGGGGAACTGCAGGCGACAACCAGAAATGCAGCGGTAACTGCAGCAACGACGGGCAGAATGCGCATGAGATTTTCCTTGCTGTTTTTATGTTAAGTGTAGATGACAGCAGGAAAAGAAGGGGAAGAAACGAGGCCCGATATTCCGGGCCTCATCGTCAGTTACTGCAATTTTTCAAGAATGCGCCAGGCGGCCTCGACGCGAGCAGGGTTTGGGTAGCTTTTGTTTGCCAGCATCACGATGCCGAGATTTTTTTCCGGAACGAAAGCAACGTAGCTGCCAAACCCGCCAGTGGAGCCGGTTTTGTGCACCCATGAGGCTTTCACGGCAGGGGCGGGAGGATTGACCTCAACGGCGGGAAGCGCCGCCAGCGCTACTTTGCTGTCGCTGCCATTGATTATCGAGTTGGGGTTTACCGGCCAGTTCAGCATTTCCCAGCCTAATCCCTGGTACATATCGCCAATACGCCAGTAACGAGCCTGCGCAATTTCAATTCCCTGCCGGAGTGTTTTCTCTTGCACCTGGCTGGCGTCCATGTTGGTTTGAACCCAACGAGTCATATCGACAAGGCTGGATTTCACACCATAGGCTTCGGCATCAAGCTGGCCCGGAGAGACGTGCACGGGCTTCCCTTCGCGATAGCCCCAGGCATAATCCTTTTGTTCGCTCTGCGGAACCGTAATCCAGGTATGCGTCAGTTTTAATGGCTGCAGGACGCGTCTGGTCATTGCCTCTTCGTAGCGCATTGCTGAGGGTTTCACCGCCAGTGCGCCAAACAGACCAATACTGGAGTTAGCATACAGGCGTTTAGCGCCTAGAGCCCATTGCGGCTGCCAGTTTTGATAAAAGCGCAGCAATGCCGCTTTATCTGTAACGTCGTCGGGTACCTGAAGCGGCAGACCACCCGCCGTGTAGGTGGCCAGATGCAACAGGCTGATCCCCTGCCATTGTTTGCCAGTTAATTCGGGCCAGTATTGGGTGACCGGATCGCTGAGCTTAATTTCACCGCGGGCGATAGCATCGCCGCCCAGCACACCGTTGAACGTCTTACTGACTGAGCCAAGCTCAAACAGCGTTTGCCGGGTGACGGGACGGTCATTGGCGATATCGGCTTTTCCCCAGGTAAAGTAATAGGGTTTTCCCTGGTAGATAATTGCCACGGCCATACCCGGAATAGCCTGTTCCTGCATCAGCGGTGTGATGGTGTGGTTTACGATATCGGCAATCTGTTGTTCTGTTTTTGCGGCGGCAAACGTGGAGAAAGATGCTGTCAGCAGCCACGCGCAGCATAACGATTTTTTCATCATGAAATCAGTTCCGTAATAAAAAGCGAAAGGGTGTCCGGGCCCGTCAGACGCAATCAGTTTGTTTGATTTGCAGTGTGTTGACAAACGGTTAAATTTAGCAGCAGATATAAGTTTTTCTAACAGGACAGATGATGACGCGCAGCTATATCCCCCTTAACTCGCTGCGAGCTTTTGAAGCCGCGGCCAGACACCTTAGCTTTACCCGCGCGGCGATTGAGCTCAACGTGACGCATTCTGCCATCAGCCAGCATGTCAAAGCGCTGGAGCAGCAGCTAAATTGTCAGCTTTTTGTACGCGGTTCCCGTGGGTTAATGCTGACGACAGAAGGGGAAAGTCTGTTACCTGTACTTAATGACTCTTTCGATCGTATGGCGGCGATGCTGGATCGTTTTGCCACTAAGCAAACCCAGGAAAAACTTAAAATCGGGGTGGTGGGGACCTTTGCGGTCGGTTGTCTTTTTCCGCTGCTCAGCGATTTTAAACGCAGTCATCCGCATATTGATTTGCATATTTCCACCCACAATAACCGTGTGGATCCCGCCGCCGAAGGGCTGGATTATACCATTCGCTACGGCGGAGGAGCCTGGCACGATACCGATGCACAATATTTGTGTAGCGCGCTGATGTCCCCGCTTTGCTCGCCAGAATTAGCCTCGCAGATCAAGTCTCCTGCAGACATCCTGAAATTTCCGTTATTGCGATCTTATCGGCGAGATGAATGGACGCTTTGGATGCAGGCCGCCGGAGAGGCGCCGCCGTCGCCGACGCACAACGTGGTGGTGTTTGATTCGTCCGTCACAATGCTTGAAGCCGCACAGACGGGGATGGGGGTGGCGATTGCTCCGGTAAGAATGTTCACGCATTTACTGGGTAGTAAGCGTATCATTCAGCCGTTTTTAACGCAGATTGATCTGGGCAGTTACTGGATAACGCGGTTGCAATCCCGACCGGAAACATCTGCGATGCGAGATTTTTCCCGTTGGCTGGCAGGGGCGCTGCACAAATAAAAAGGCCCGCCAGCGGCGGGCCAGAAAGTTAACGCATGCAGTTAGATGGTCAGAATACCAATGGCCGTTACAACGGTCAGGATAGCTGCCAGTCCGTAGAATACCCATTTGCCAGCAGGCACGTGGATTTTCAGGTCATGCATCGCGTGGTGCATACGGTGTAAACCGCACCACAGCGGCAGAACGATCATCAGGAACAGGAATGCGCGACCGATAAAGCTCTGAGCGAATGCCAGGACGCGTTCATAGCTGAAGGCATCAGGAACAAAGCCCAGCGGCAGCATAATACCTACCAGCAGGATCATCACCGGCGCAATGATTGCGCTCCACATACCGCCTGCACCAAACAGGCCCCAGAATACGGGTTCGTCAGAGCGTTTTGGATTTGGATTAATCATTCCGGACTCCTTACCAGAACAGGGCAACAAACAGTATTACTACTGTCGCAACCACAGTAACTGCCCAAAGCCCTTTGATGATTGGCTCTGGCCCCATTTTTTCGTCTTTTACGATGATGTTGGCTGCTTTCGGCGCCAGCTCAAACCAGGTCTTGGTATGCAGCAGCGCGGCTGCTAGGGCGATGATGTTCAGGATCACCACCACCGGGTTTTGCAGGAACCCGACAAAACCAGCCCAGGATTCTACACCGTGCTTAAGCGCAAACAGGCCGAAGATCAGTTCAATACTGAACCAGACAGCCGGAACGGCTGTGCCTTCACGCAGCATGTAAAAGCGATAAAACGGCAGTTTTTTCCACCAGGTGGACGTCATTGGCCGCACATAGGCGTTGCGTTTAGTCGTCATGTTGCACTCCTTAGCGTGGTTTCAGGGTTGCGATAAGAAAGTCTTTTGAACTTTCAACTTTACCCTGCTGAATGGCCGCAGCCGGATCGACGTGTTTCGGGCAGACTTCGGAGCAGTAGCCCACGAAAGTACAGGACCAGACGCCGTTCGGGCTGTTCAATTGCGCCATACGCTCTTTCTTACCGTGGTCGCGGCTATCTTCGTTGTAACGATGCGCCAGCGTAATTGCAGCCGGACCAATGAACTCAGGGTTCAGGCCGAACTGCGGGCACGCGGCGTAGCACAGACCACAGTTGATGCAACCGGAGAACTGATGATACTTCGCCATCTGCGCCGGAGTCTGGGTGTTTGGACCCTGATCCGGTGTACGCGGGTTACCGATGATGTACGGTTTGATCGCTTCCAGGCTTTCGATAAAGTGCGTCATATCGACGACCAGGTCGCGCTCAATCGGGAAGTTGCCCAGCGCTTCAACCTTCATACCGTTGGTGTAATCACGCAGGAAGGTTTTACATGCCAGCTTCGGCACGTTGTTGACCATCATGCCGCAGGAGCCGCAGATTGCCATACGGCAGGACCAGCGATAGCTCAGGTCTGGCGCCAGGTTATCCTTGATGTAGCCCAACGCATCCAGCAGAGACGTGGTTTCATCGTAAGGAACTTCGTAGAAAGCACTGTGCGGCGCGGTATCGGTTTCCGGGTTATAGCGCACCACCTCAACTTTCAGGTTTTTCATCTCAGCCATTCGCCTTCTCCTTCTTATCGGCTGCTTCCGCTTCGCCACCGTAAACACGTTTAGCCGGTGGCAGAGTGGTGATTTTCACGTCGCTGTATTCCAGGCGAGTCGTGCCGTCAGCATCGCGGAAGGCGAGGGTGTGTTTGAGGAAGTTCACGTCGTCACGCTCGGTGCAGCCTTCATCCAGACGCTGATGCGCGCCGCGGGATTCTTTACGCGCCAGAGCGGAGTGCGCCATACATTCAGCAACGTTCAGACCGTGACCCAGTTCGATGGTGTACAGCAGGTCGGTGTTGAAGACGCTGGAGGTATCAGTGATACGCACGCGCTTGAAGCGCTCCTGCAGCTCAGCCAGCTTATCAACGGTTTTCTGCATGAGTTCCGGCGTACGGTAGATACCGCAACCTTCTTCCATGGAGATCCCCATTTCGTCACGGATCTTAGACCAGTTTTCGTTACCTTCCTGGTTAACCAGATCTTTCAGACGTTTTTCAATACCGGCAACCTGTGCATCGAGCGCGGCACCGTTTGCAGCGCCAGCCGTAGCAGCACGTTCCGCAGCCTGTTCACCGGCCATACGACCGAAGACCACCAGTTCCGCCAGAGAGTTAGAGCCCAGACGGTTAGCGCCATGCAGACCAACAGAGGAACATTCGCCCACTGCGAACAGACCTTTAATGCGGGTTTCGCAGTGCTGATCGGTTTCGATACCGCCCATGGTGTAGTGCGCGGTCGGACGTACCGGGATCGGTTCTTTAACCGGATCGACACCCACGTAGGCTTTCGCCAGTTCGCAGATGAACGGTAAACGTTCGAGCAGTTTTTTCTCGCCGAGGTGACGCAGGTCGAGGTAAACCACATCGCCACGCGGAGTGGAAATGGTGTTGCCTTTGCGCCATTCGTGCCAGAAAGCCTGAGAAACTTTGTCGCGCGGACCGAGTTCCATATATTTGTTTTTCGGCTCGCCCAGCGGGGTTTCCGGACCCATGCCGTAGTCTTGCAGATAACGGTAGCCGTTTTTGTTGACCAGGATACCGCCTTCACCACGGCAACCTTCGGTCATCAGGATACCGGAGCCTGGCAGACCGGTCGGGTGATATTGAACGAATTCCATATCACGCAGCGGAACGCCGTGGCTCAGCGCCATGCCCATACCGTCGCCGGTTACGATGCCGCCGTTGGTGTTGTAACGGTAAACGCGACCTGCGCCGCCCGTTGCCATTACGACTGCGTTAGCGCGGATCTGCACCAGCGTGCCTTCCATCATGTTCATCGCGACTACGCCGCGAGCATGACCATCGTCAACCAGGGTATCGAGAACAAAGTGTTCGTCAAAGCGCTGAATCTGCGGGAACTGCAAAGAAGTTTGGAACAGCGTATGCAACATGTGGAAGCCGGTTTTATCCGCGGCAAACCAGGTACGCTCGATTTTCATACCGCCGAAGCGACGTACGTTGACGCTACCGTCTTCACGACGGCTCCATGGGCAGCCCCATTGTTCCAGTTGCGTCATTTCAGTTGGGCAGTGGTGGACAAAGTAATCCACGACATCCTGCTCACATAGCCAGTCTCCGCCTGCTACCGTATCGTGAAAATGGTAGTCAAAGCTGTCATGATCCTGCGCGACAGCAGCAGAGCCGCCTTCGGCAGCAACGGTATGGCTGCGCATTGGGTACACTTTTGAGATCAGTGCGATTTTAGCGTTGGGATTTGCTTGTGCGGCAGCAATTGCAGCACGTAATCCCGCGCCACCGGCGCCTATAATGGCAAGATCGGCTTGAAAGGTTTGCACGACATTCCTCCAGATTGTTGTTATTTCATCCCCGCCTGAAATCAGATGCTTTATCGGCTTCAAACGGGTTATGAACGCGTTTCCACTGCTCCTTTATAGGTACAATAGTATAGTCTTAGGGATGTGCGGGAAATTTGACGTGTTCGATTTTTTTAGCGTGTCACAGGGGGTAATTATCATTGAATTTGATTAATTTAATTACTAAACCACCCCATGTCGCTTTTTTTACCCGATTGCCAGTGCTGATTACTACCGCGTGAAATTTGTTTCGTTAACGCGATACGAGTAGACTTCGTGCCCTTGTCTTAAATCGGAGAAACAACCATGAGCGAAACGGCAACCTGGCAGCCGAGCGCGTCCATCCCCAATCTGTTAAAACGTGCAGCAATTATAGCGGAGATTCGCCGTTTTTTTGCCGATCGTGGTGTGCTTGAGGTTGAGACCCCTTGTATGAGTCAGGCAACGGTAACGGACATTCATCTGTTCCCGTTTGAAACGCGTTTCGTCGGCCCTGGTCATTCCCAGGGAATGAATCTCTATTTAATGACCAGCCCGGAATACCATATGAAGCGCCTGCTGGTGGCAGGATGTGGCCCGGTGTATCAACTGTGCCGCAGCTTCCGTAATGAAGAGATGGGGCGTCATCATAACCCTGAATTCACCATGCTCGAGTGGTATCGCCCCCACTACGATATGTATCGTCTGATGAATGAAGTGGATGATTTGCTCCAGCAGGTGCTGGACTGCTCTCCGGCGGAAAGCCTTTCTTATCAGCAGGCCTTCCAGCGCCATCTGGAGATAGATCCGCTGTCTGCGGACAAAACCCAACTGCGGGAAGTAGCGGCTAAGCTGGATCTCAGCAATATCGCCGATACCGAAGAAGACCGGGATACGTTGCTGCAACTGCTGTTTACGATGGGCGTTGAACCGCATATCGGCAAAGACAAACCGACGTTTGTGTATCATTTCCCCGCCAGCCAGGCGTCGCTGGCGCAAATCAGTACCGAAGATCACCGCGTGGCAGAACGTTTCGAGGTGTATTACAAAGGTATTGAGCTGGCGAATGGTTTCCATGAGTTGACCGATGCGCGTGAGCAACAGCAACGATTCGAGCAGGATAACCGTAAACGTGCCGCACGCGGCCTGCCGCAGCAGCCTATCGATAACAACCTGCTTGAAGCGCTGAAAGTGGGTATGCCGGATTGTTCTGGCGTGGCGCTGGGCGTTGACCGTCTGGTGATGCTGGCGCTGGGCGCGGAAAGCTTGGCTGAGGTTATCGCGTTTACTGTCGATCGCGCGTAATTTACGCATCCTCAATACAAAGTGGCGGTAAATTCGCCGCTTTGTAGCATATTTTTTCATTTCCCCTCTAATAGCCACAATTTACGCCTGGATGTTTGGTATCTTTCAGGTATCAATTCTGTGGTGTTTTTTATCGCTGAACTCTGCAATGAGAACAGTGCCAATCGGTGAGCGGCGTTTGTTAAACGCTTGCCAGAGTAAGGGATGGTTTAATGACCCAAACAATAAAAAAGATGAGCCTGATTGGTCTCATCCTGATGATATTTACGTCCGTTTTTGGTTTTGCTAATAGCCCCTCCGCGTTCTATTTAATGGGGTATAGCGCGATTCCATGGTATATATTTTCCGCATTATTATTTTTTATTCCATTTGCTTTAATGATGGCGGAAATGGGTTCCGCCTATCGGAAAGAAGAGGGCGGAATCTATTCATGGATGAATAATAGCGTTGGGCCACGCTATGCGTTTATCGGTACGTTTATGTGGTTTTCTTCCTATGTGATATGGATGGTAAGCACGGCGGCAAAAGTCTGGGTACCTTTTTCGACCTTCTTATTTGGTGCAGATATGACGCAGCACTGGCACTTCGCGGGGCTTGAGCCTACGCAGGTTGTCGGGCTGCTCGCCGTAGGTTGGATGATCCTGGTGACCTGCGTTGCATCCCGGGGTATTAATAAGATTGCCCGCATTACGGCTGTAGGTGGAATTGCCGTAATGTGTCTTAATTTAGTTCTGTTGTTAGTGAGTGTCGCTATTTTGTTATTAACTGGTGGACACTTTGCGCAGGATATTAATTTTACTTCCTCGCCTAACCCTGGATATCAGTCCGGTCTGGCTATGTTGTCATTTGTTGTCTTCGCTATTTTTGCTTACGGTGGAATTGAGGCCGTGGGGGGACTGGTTGATAAAACAGAAAAGCCAGAAAAGAACTTTGCGAAAGGTATTGTTTTTGCCGCTATTGTCATTTCTGTCGGTTATTCGCTGGCCATATTTTTATGGGGCGTTAGCACCAACTGGCAGCAGGTATTAAGTAATAGCTCGGTCAACCTCGGCAATATTACCTATATCCTGATGAAAAGCCTTGGGATGACGTTGGGTAATGCGCTGCATCTTTCCCCTGAGGCCGCGGTGGCGATGGGCGTGTGGTTCGCGCGTATCACCGGTCTTTCTATGTTCCTCGCTTACACTGGCGCTTTTTTCACGCTCAGCTACTCGCCGCTGAAAGCCATTATCCAGGGAACGCCGAAGGCATTGTGGCCAGCGCCGATGACCAGGTTGAATGCGGTGGGAATGCCGACGACGGCAATGTGGTTGCAGTGTCTGCTGGTGAGTCTGTTTATCCTGCTGGTTTCGTTTGGCGGCGATACGGCTTCCGCGTTTTATAACAAACTGACGCTGATGGCGAACGTCTCAATGACGCTGCCGTATCTGTTCCTCGCACTGGCTTTCCCCTTCTTTAAAGCTCGCGCGGGTCTGGAAAGGCCGTTTGTGATTTTTAAAACTCGAGCGGCGACGTTACTGACAACAGGCGTGGTGGTGTTGGTGGTGACATTTGCTAACGTATTCACCATCATCCAGCCGGTAATTGAAGCCGGGGACTGGAACAGCGCGTTGTGGATGATCGGCGGCCCGATCTTCTTCTCACTGCTGGCGATGGCTATTTATCAGAACTACAGCCGCCGTATGGCTAATGAACCTGAGTGGGCGGTGGAGTAACCGTCCTGGCGTACCCGGCCTACAAAGAAACATCTTCGTAGGCCGGATAAGACCCAACGGGCCGCATCCGGCATTTCTTGTCGACGTCGTGCGTTACAAACTCCCTGCCGGGCGGCTGCCTCTGCCCGCAGAACTTAACGTTCTCCCCGTTTGCTTACCGCCGAGGCTCTCCAGACGCATCTGGAACGGTGGGAATGGCATATCAATACCGTGCTCGCGGAAGCCCGCCAGAATCAGCTGGTGGATCTCGTGGCGTAGCGGCATGCGGTGTCCCATCTCTGCGGCGTAAATACGCAGTTCGAAGATTTGAATCCCTTGCTGCAGGTCAACCAGGAAGACTTCTGGCGCTGGGTTGTCGATAACCAGCGAACAGCGCTGTGCGGCGGTAAGCAGAATCTGCGTGACCTCCTCGCTGTTAGCCTCTGACGGCGCCGGGATGGTTAACACCACACGGGTGACCGAATCAGACAGTGACCAGTTGATAAACTGCTCGGTGATAAAGGCCTTATTGGGCACGATGATCTCTTTGCGATCCCAGTCGCTGATGGTGGTGGCGCGAGTATTAATTTTCGTCACGCTGCCGGTAAGATCGCGAATCGTCACCGTGTCGCCAATACGAATCGGTTTCTCAAACAGGATAATCAGGCCGGAAATAAAGTTGGCGAAGATCTCCTGCAAGCCAAAGCCCAGACCAACACCGAGAGCAGCCACCAGCCATTGCAGTTTGGACCACTCAATGCCGATCATCGAGAAGCCAACCAGACCGCCAATCAGCATCAGCAAATACTTGGTGATGGTGGTGATGGCGTAACCGGTACCGGGGGTTAAATCCAGATGTTGCAGCAGCGCCAGCTCCAGCAACGCGGGGAGGTTGCGCACTAGCTGGGTGGTGATGATAAACACCAGAATCGCGATCAGTACCGCGCCCAGCGTTATCGGCTCTAAGCTTTCCACGCCCTGCACCGTGGAGGTGACATCCCACAACGAGATATTTTCCAGAAAGCCAAAGGCGGAATGAATTTCCGACCACAGCACAATGACTGAAAGCAGGGCGATAAGCATCAGAATAGAGCGCACCAGACGCAGCGATTGCGCGCTGATCGCGTCCAGATCCACTTCGCTTTCATCAACGTCAATCGCACCTTCAAGACTGGTGGAGTGCGGCGGTTCTTCTTCACCCCGCGCGCGCTGCGCCAGCATTTCGGCGCGTCGATGCTTGGCGCGGTCAAATGCCAGACGGCGGCGCTGGATCAGCATCCAGCGGCGGATGACGTGATACACCACCAGTAACAAGAACCAGATAGCCACGGACGTTTCCAGACGCGCCAGTAAAGCTTGCGACGTGGCGAGATAGCCCACTGCCGCGGCGAGAATAGCAATTAGCGGCGCGCCCATCAGCATATTCCACAGCATGCTGTTGACCATGTTATCGCTGTTGCCCTCTTTATCGAGATACAGCGGTATTCCGGCGCGCTTCAGGCTCAGGGTCACGACCGCCAGCGCGCCGCAAATCAGGATGAAGCACAAACGTCCCAATGAGGCAGAGAATTCCCGGTCATTGAGATTATCAAACATAATCACCGCCATGATCAGCGGGACAATCAGCCCGATGCTCATCAGGTAATAGTGCATGGCCTTCGCGACGCGATTGCGCGGCCAGCCAAAGTGGGCAATGAACAGACCATTTGGGCGAGCAAAGGTGGCGCAAATCATCACCGCCCACAGCATGGGGACCGTGGCGGTTACGCCGTCGCCGATAGCGACAGCCAACGGATAAGGCCAGGCCTCCTGCAATCCGTAACCCAGCGTTGCCCACAGCACCGGTAGCGGCGAGGCGACGAGTATTGACCAGAATACCGTGCGTATCGTCAGCCAGAAGTGGTCCTGGGTCACTTTACCCACCCGTGCGGACGAGCGTTCAAGAAAGCGGGTGAAGTGTTTGCGGGAAGAAAGGCTAAATCCAACCAGCACCAGCGCACCGAACAGCGGCAGCAGCGTTTCCTTGCTGGTCAGCATCATAATGCTGGCTTTGCCCAACTGATTAAAGGTATCTAATGAGATCAAACGCCGCAGATCCTGAACGATGTCGACGGGCCAGGAGAGTGAGATAGGGCTGACGTCAGACGTCCAGAACAGATAGCGGTGCGTCGCTTCGTTGACCTCTTTTAGCGCGTCTTCCAGTTGGCTGTTGGAGACTTTTAATTTGGTCAGTTCAAGGATCAGCGTATCGCCGCCCTGTAACAGCGAGTTCAGCAGTTCACGCTGAGTGCGCAACTGGGCGTTGAGGATGCTGCTCTGTTCCGCGGTCAGCGGTTGTCCATCGGCCTGATGGATCTGACGCAGTTGCGGCTGCTTATTGAGGAGATCTTCATAGCGCATACGGTGCACGCGTAGCTGCGCCATTTCGGTATCTAGCTGCTGAGGTTTGGGCATTTCGGGCAACCGGGACACCTGTGCGCGTAGCGCTTCCCCCAGCATATTCGAGACCCCAAGCCACTGGGACTGTTCGCGCAGCGTATTCAATGCCTGACGTACCTGCAGCGTTTGGCTGGTGGCCTGACGCTGTTGCGACGCGACCAGATCCATACGCTGCGCCTGCTGGTTTAAGGCCTGGGACAGTTCGCGGTTAACCTTAAACTGGTCGACAATGCCTTCGGGCAGCCCCGCGCTGTTTTCCGCCAGCAGTTCGGTACTCTCCAGCGCGCGTTCGGCTTCACGCTGGCGCTGGCTATTCAACTGATTGCGTAGCGCTTGTAGGTAAGCGTCGAGCTGCTGGCTCTGTTTTTCCGCCAGCTCTGAGCGCATACGCGCCAGCTCCTGGCGGTTGTTGGCGGAAAGCTGCGCCAGCTCCAGTTCATCGACCAGGGCTTTGAGTTTGGCGGATTCAGCCTGCATCGCCTGATTCTGTGCGGGGTTGGCGTTGGCGGTGCCAATGCGCCGCTCAAGCTCATTTAGCTGGCGGCGGGCATCGGTTTGCTGTTGAGGAAGCTGGCTTAACGAGTCGGCGATTTCCCGGGCGCGATCCTGCTCCTGCTGGGCCTGACGACTTTTTTCCAGCAGTTGACTGCTGACCTGGAGGATCTCCTGGTTTAACGCATCAGTTGTCAGCCCGGTCGGTACGTTGCGCGGTTCGTCACGCAGATTGCTAAGCTGTGCGCGTAGCGTTGCGGACAGCTTAGGGAAGTTATCAATAACCTGCTGGTATTGTGTGGCGCGCTCGAGAGAGCCTTTCCGCTCTTCAAGGGCGTTCAGCGCGGACTGGAGCGCCTCGACGGTTTCTGGCTGAGCGGGTTTCGCCGCCTTGGCCTGCTCCAGTTCCTGGGTGAGTTGTTTGGCGTCGGGGGCCGTCGCAGCGTACGCCCCCAGGCTGAGGCACCAGGCCATCAGAAAAGTGATAATCAGGCGCACAGCAGCGATTCCTATGTTTAAGTTTCGTCTTTTTTGTCGTCAACCAGCGGGCTGGCGTCGTGTTCTGCTTCGATCTCTTCTTTCGCCAGCGGGGCCGGTTCTGCCTCTGGCGTCACGAAAGTCTCGGTTGAGATGGCCATTGGCTGACCGATTTTCGTGACTGAAAGGTCCTGCAACTGCTCCACCAGGTTAACTTTGCCCGGTGCGAACAGGTTGATGACGGTTGAACCAAGCTTAAAGCGGCCCATTTCCTGGCCTTTCAGCAGTGCCACAGAACCTTCGCTTTCGCCTTCCGGCCAGGTCCAGCGCTTGATTACGCCTTCACGCGGCGGGGTAATGGTGCCAGCCCATACGGTTTCAATGCTGCCAACGATAGTCGCCCCGACCAGAATTTGCACCATCGGGCCAAACTCGGTATCGAACAGGCAAATAACGCGTTCGTTACGGGCAAACAGATTCGGTACGTTTTGCGCGGTCAGGATGTTTACAGAGAAGAGGTCGCCTGGCACGTACATCATTTCGCGCAGGATACCGTTACATGGCATATGTACACGGTGATAATCGCGTGGTGATAAGTAAGTGGTCACAAACGTACCATTGCGGAATTTGTCCGCCATCTGGTAATTGCCGGCCAGCAGCGCTTCAAGGGTATAGCTATGCCCTTTGGCCTGTAGCAGTTTGTCTTCTTCGATGTTCCCTAACTGGTTAATCACGCCGTCAGCAGGCATGACAAGTACATTCGGATCGGTGTTAATTGGACGAGCTTCGTCGCGCAGGGGGCGAACAAAGAAGTCGTTAAAGGTGCGATAGCTGGCGGTATCCGGCTTTTGCGCCTCTTTCATATCGACCTTGTAATATTTCACGAACAGATCGATCACCAGTTTGGTCAGCCATCCCGCTCGTTTGCTCGCACCCCAACCCGCCAGGCGAGTGAGCCATAGTTTCGGCAGAATGTATTGTAGCGAAAGCTTAAATGAGTTTAACAAGGTAGCCTCCAGGCCATAATTTGTTCCCGATCCGGCATACGAGCCGGATCCTGAAAAAAGGGGGACGATTCTAGCGATGCTTAGCTTAGTTGTCAGTTGTCTGTATCAGAAAAGTTTTTACGCGTTTTTACCTGCGCCATGCTTTCCAGGATGCGGTGATAATTTTCAAACCGAGTTTCGGCTATTTCCCCTTTTTCTACAGCCTCACGGATAGCGCAGCCTGGATCGGCATCATGCTTGCAGTCGCGATATTTGCAATGGCCCAGGTAGTCATGGAATTCGACAAAGCCATGGGTGATTTGTTCCGGCTCCAGATGCCACAGTCCGAACTCGCGTACGCCAGGGGAGTCGATAACGTCGCCGCCGTGCGGGAAGTGATACAGGCGAGAAGCGGTGGTGGTGTGCTGCCCAAGACCGGAGTTGTCGGAGACATCGTTGGTCAGGATCGCTTCCTGCAGGCCGAGAAGGTTATTCAGCAGGCTGGATTTACCTACACCCGACTGCCCGGCAAAAATACTGATACGACCGGTTAACGCTTCTTCAAGCGGTTTCAGACCGTCTTTAGTGCGGCTTGATACCATCAATACGCGATAGCCAATGTTGCGATAGATATCCATCTGTTCGTTAACGAAGGCCATGCCTTCGTCATCCAGCAGATCGATCTTATTCAGTACGATAATCGGTTCAACGTGTAGCGTTTCGCAGGCGACCAGATAGCGGTCGATAATATTAAGTGACAGCTCCGGTAAGATGGCTGAGACAATAACGATCTGATCGATATTGGCGGCAATGGGTTTTACCCCATCGTAAAAGTCAGGACGTGTGAGCACCGAGGTACGTTCGTGAACCGCCTCAACGATGCCTTTGACATTTACGCCTTCTGCTGCCGCTTTACCTGGACGCCAGACTACGCGATCGCCGGTAACCAGCGAGCGAATTGTGCGGCGGATGTTGCAGCGGTGAATGTCACCGTCAGCAGACTCCACGTCGGCATGCATGCCAAAACGGCTGATAACGATGCCTTCAGCGGTTTCGCCAAACAGGTTGTCGTCGTAGTCTGGCTTCTCCGCGGACGTTTTCAGACGACGCTGGTGATTGGCGTTCACACGGCGCTGTTGGCCTTTGGAGAGTTTATTCTTACTCAATCGGACTGGCTCCTGGTCGCCCATGATGGGCAAAACATTTATGATACACGCAATTTTAGATGAATATAGTCACACTGAATGTGACGCTGAAGGGTGGAAAATAGCATGAGTGCCAATGAAAACAACCTGATTTGGATCGATCTGGAGATGACAGGTCTGGATCCCGAGCGCGATCGCATTATTGAGATCGCCACGCTGGTGACGGATGCCAACCTGAATATTCTGGCTGAAGGACCGACGATTGCGGTGCACCAGTCCGACGAACAACTGGCATTAATGGATGACTGGAACGTACGTACGCACACCGGGAGCGGGCTGGTGGAGCGCGTGAAGGCAAGCACCATGGGCGATCGCGAAGCAGAACTGGCTACGCTGGCATTTTTGCAAGAATGGGTTCCGGCAGGAAAATCACCTATCTGCGGCAACAGCATCGGGCAGGATCGTCGTTTCCTGTTTAAATACATGCCGGAGCTGGAAGCGTATTTCCATTATCGCTATCTCGACGTCAGCACGCTGAAGGAACTGGCGCGTCGTTGGAAGCCGGAGATCCTTGCTGGCTTCACCAAGCAGGGAACGCATCAGGCGATGGATGATATTCGTGAGTCGGTTGCTGAGCTGGCTTACTACCGCGAACATTTTATTAAGCTTTGATTTTGTGGATTGCCGGGTGGCGGCTGCGCCTTACCCGGCCTACTAAAATCGTTCCTGCGAGCTTGCACTAAGTCAGGATTGTCGCTAAATTAAACGACTTGCCGATAAATTCAGCACTTAAACGAAAAAACAAGAAAATCGCTTTTAGGGGGGTTGCAGCTAAACGGATTTCTCGTATAATGCGCCTCCCGTAACGACAGAGAATTACGCGTTACGGCAGCAACAAAAGCAGTACAGATTTGCGGGAATAGCTCAGTTGGTAGAGCACGACCTTGCCAAGGTCGGGGTCGCGAGTTCGAGTCTCGTTTCCCGCTCCAAAATTTGAAAGTGCTTATTTAGCACAGACCACCAATCGCAGGATTTCGAATTGCGACAAGGCGGCAACTGAATGAGTCCTCAGGAGCTTACTGAAGTAAGTGACTTAGGCGAATGAAGGCGGCCAACGCAGTAGCGGTTCGAAAGACGAAGATTATGCGGGAATAGCTCAGTTGGTAGAGCACGACCTTGCCAAGGTCGGGGTCGCGAGTTCGAGTCTCGTTTCCCGCTCCAAAATTTGAAAGTGCTTGTTAAGCACAGACCACCAATCGCAGGATTTCGAATTGCGACAAGGCGGCAACTGAATGAGTCCTCAGGAGCTTACTGAAGTAAGTGACTTAGGCGAGTGAAGGCGGCCAACGCAGTAGCGGTTCGAAAGACGAAGATTATGCGGGAATAGCTCAGTTGGTAGAGCACGACCTTGCCAAGGTCGGGGTCGCGAGTTCGAGTCTCGTTTCCCGCTCCAAATTCTTATCTCAATAAACATATCCACAACGAATAACCGCGTTGGGGACGTTTTCTTTTGTCATTGACATACTTCTGTGAACAGACTTATCCACAGCTCTGAGTATTATTCCTGGAATGCAGAAAACTTAGCCGGGTGAATGATATCAGTATAACAATTTGAAATTATTGGATTAATTATCGTTTCAAATTGTTAATGCGATCACTTGACGATTTTTTCCCTCTTGAATATCAATGTGTTTTTATTTTTATTCACAAGCTGTGGATGACTTACGCGTCGCGCGGCAGACCCTTTTCAATAACCCTGACCAGACGTTGTTTCTGCGGTAGCTGCACTTCAATCACACAAGCTTTTCGTTTCTCAATTTGCTGCGCAACCGCCCACTCTATGTGTTCGTCGAGAAGTGGGTGCTCACCTCTGCGACTTTCCAGCGCGGTAATCACGGCTTCATCCCACGGCGCATTGCCCAACGCAACGGCGATATTTCGCAGCCAGCGCAGATGACCAATACGACGAATGGCAGATCCCTCCGTGACTTTTAAAAACCATCCTTCGCTCCAGCTAAACAGCTCAATCAACTCCGGAGCGTGCAGCTGCTTACGTGGGCTAAAGTCATCCTCTGCCGTGAGTTGGGAATAGCGGTTCCATGGACAAATGAGCTGACAATCATCGCAGCCATAAATACGATTTCCCAGCAGAGGGCGAAACTCTTCAGGGATAGCGCCTTCCAGTTCGATCGTGAGATAAGAGATACAGCGGCGCGCATCTACGATGTAGGGCTCAACGATGGCCCCGGTGGGACAGATGGTCATACAGGCGACGCATTTTCCGCATCCTTCTGCTACGGGCTTATCGACCGGCAGGGGCAGGTCGACCAGTAATTCACCGAGGAAGAAAAATGAACCGGCTTCACGATTGAGGATAAGTGAGTGCTTACCTGTCCAGCCAAGCCCGGCTTTTTCCGCCAGTGGACGCTCAAGAATGGGCGCGGAATCAACAAAAGGTCTAAAATTCAGCGAAACGCAGTGTTGTTGAATCATCTCGCCCAGCTTTTTTAAGCGGTTACGCAGCAGCTTGTGATAGTCGCGACCAAGCGCGTAACGGCTGACGTAACCCAGAGAGGCGTTTTTCAGCGTGCTGGCAAAGGCCGCGTGGGCAGGGAGATAGTTCATCCGTACGCTGATAACGCGTAATGTGCCGGGCAATAATTCGTGTGGGCGGGCGCGCATCATGCCGTGACGGGCCATCCAGTCCATTTCGCCGTGATAGTGTTGATCCAGCCAGGCCTGCAGTTTGGGCTCCGCTTCGCTGAGGTCGGTATCGGCAATACCGACCTGCTGAAAGCCAAGTTCCAGCCCCCACTGCTTAATATTTTGCGCTAACTGATTGAGATCGAGGGGCTCTGACATGACGGACCATACAATGAAGAAAAACCCCGCAAGTATACCACATTCCATCTGGCACGCCGATGACATCAAGCGGATGGAGCGAGAGGCGGCAGACAGCTTAGGGCTGACGTTGTACGAATTAATGCAGCGGGCAGGAGAGGCGGCGTTTCAGGTCGCCCGCGAAGCCTATCCGCATGCTCATCACTGGCTGGTGCTGTGCGGTCATGGTAACAACGGCGGCGATGGTTACGTGGTGGCAAGGCTTGCCAAAGCGCAGGGGCTTGACGTCACGCTGCTGGCGCAAGAGAGTGACAAACCGCTCCCGGAGGAAGCGCAGCAGGCGCGCGACGCCTGGCTTAATGCCGGTGGCGTCATTCATGCTGCGGATATCACCTGGCCAGGTAGCGCGGACGTTATCATCGACGCGCTGGCTGGTACTGGCTTAAAGTTCGCGCCGCGTGAGTCTCTCTCGGTATTGATCGAACGTGCCAATACCCATCCGGCTCCCACCGTGGCGATAGATATCCCTTCCGGTCTGCTGGCGCAAACAGGGGCGACGCCGGGTGCGGTCATCAATGCGGCGCATACCGTCACTTTTATTGCGCTCAAACCCGGCCTGCTAACCGGTAAAGCGCGCGATATCACCGGACGCCTGCATGTTAACGCGCTTGGGCTGGACGACTGGCTGGTCGGACAGAACGCGCCGATTCAACGTTTTGATGCTCAACAGCTTGCGAACTGGCTAACGCCACGCCGACCTACCTCGCACAAAGGTTCTCACGGTCGGCTGGTGATTATTGGCGGGGACCACGGGACGGCAGGCGCAATACGTATGGCCGGAGAAGCGGCGCTGCGCGCGGGGGCCGGGCTGGTCAAAGTCCTGACGCGCAGTGAAAACATTGCGCCTATTTTGACTGCCAGACCGGAGCTGATGGTTGATACGCTAACGCCGCAGACTCTGGATGAAAGCCTGGCGTGGGCGGATGTTGTCGTCATTGGCCCAGGGCTGGGTCAACAGGAGTGGGGCAAAAAAGCGCTGCAAAAGGTTGAGAATTTTCGCAAACCGATGCTCTGGGATGCCGATGCGCTGAACCTGCTGGCAATCAACCCCGATAAACGTCACAATCGCGTGATTACGCCGCATCCGGGTGAAGCCGCGCGACTGCTGGGCTGTTCCATTGCAGAAATTGAAAGCGATCGCTTACTTTGCGCGCAACGTCTGGTAAAACGGTACGGAGGCGTGGTAGTGCTGAAAGGCGCGGGTACGGTTGTTGCCGCTGAACAGACTGAGTTGGGTATTATTGATACCGGCAATGCGGGAATGGCCAGCGGCGGGATGGGAGATGTGCTTTCCGGTATTATTGGCGGATTGCTCGGACAGAAGCTTACCCCGTATGATGCAGCATGTGCGGGATGTGTTGCGCACGGTGCGGCGGCGGATGTGCTGGCGGCGCGTTTTGGTACGCGCGGCATGCTGGCGACAGATCTCTTTACCACGCTACAGCGTATTGTTAACCCTGATGTGATTGACGTTTATCATGATGAATCGAGTAATTCCACTACCTGATGAGCAGGCGACTTTAGACCTGGGACAGCGGGTAGCCAAAGCCTGTGACGGCGCGACGGTAATTTATTTGTACGGCGACCTGGGAGCGGGTAAAACCACTTTCAGCCGGGGATTCCTGCAGGCGTTAGGTCACAAAGGGAATGTAAAAAGCCCTACTTACACGCTGGTTGAACCCTATTCGCTCGATAACTTGATGGTTTATCACTTCGATTTGTATCGACTTGCGGACCCGGAGGAGCTGGAATTTATGGGGATCCGCGATTATTTTGCCAATGATGCCATCTGCCTGGTGGAATGGCCGCAACAAGGTAAAGGTGTACTGCCAGACCCGGACGTCGAAATACACATTGAATACCAGGCGCAAGGTCGAGAGGCGCGCGTAAGCGCAGTCTCCTCATCGGGTGAAGTATTGCTGGCGCGTTTAGCCGATTAACCTTAAGGGTGGCGGGATGATTTATCGCATCAGAAACTGGCTGATGGCAACCCTGGTCCTGCTGTGCGCGCAGGCAGGGGCCGCCAGCCTCTCCGATCTTCAGGTTTCCAATGGCGATCAACAGGCGCGGATTACGCTGAGTTTTATTGGCGATCCTGAATATGCCGTTTCGCAGGATGGGAAACGAACCGTCGCGCTGGATATTAAACAAACCGGTGTGATTCAGGGATTACCGCTGCTGTTTAGCGGCAATAATCTGATCAAATCTATCCGTTCCGGTACGCCAAAGGATGCACAGTCTCTGCGCCTGCTGGTGGATCTCACCGAGAACGGTAAAGCCGAAGCCGTTAAGCGACAAAACGGCGGCAATTATACCGTCGTATTTACCATCAACGCTGATGCGCCACCGCCACCACCACCACCTCCAGTGGTCGCGAAGCGTGTTGAAGCGCCGGTTGTCGCCCCGCGCCCTGCCGAGCCAGCGCGTAATCCGTTTAAAGCGGAAAACGACCGCACCACGGCGGTTACCAGCAGTAATACGTCCACGCGACCTGCGGCGCGCGCCAGCACCAGTAGCGGTGAAAAAGTGGTTATCGCCATTGATGCCGGACATGGCGGACAAGATCCCGGCGCAATTGGTCCCGGCGGTACGCGTGAGAAAAACGTCACAATTGCCATCGCGCGCAAGCTGCGCAGCTTGTTGAATGATGACCCGATGTTTAAAGGCGTGCTTACCCGCGATGGTGATTACTTCATCTCGGTGATGGGTCGTTCCGACGTCGCGCGTAAACAAAACGCCAATTTCCTGGTCTCTATTCATGCGGATGCCGCGCCAAACCGGGATGCCACTGGCGCTTCCGTCTGGGTGCTGTCAAACCGTCGGGCGAACAGTGAGATGGCAGGCTGGCTGGAGCAACACGAGAAGCAATCTGAACTGTTAGGCGGCGCGGGCGATGTGCTGGCAAACAGCCAGTCCGACCCTTACCTTAGCCAGGCCGTGCTGGATCTGCAGTTCGGTCATTCGCAACGCGTCGGGTATGATGTGGCGACCAGCATGATCGGTCAGTTAGAACGTATTGGCTCTATGCATAAACGTCGTCCGGAGCACGCCAGCCTGGGCGTATTACGCTCGCCTGATATCCCGTCCGTGCTGGTTGAAACCGGCTTTATCAGTAACAACAGCGAAGAGCGTTTGCTGGCGAGCGATGATTACCAGCAGCAGCTGGCCGAGGCGATTTATAAAGGATTGCGTAACTATTTCCAGGCGCACCCGATGCAAACCGGGCCGCAGGGCGCACCGGCGCAAACCGCCAGCGCCGTATCGCCTGGCAACACGCTAACAAATTAAGGATTAGCCATGCCGATTCAGGTTCTACCGCCACAGTTGGCGAACCAGATTGCCGCAGGCGAGGTGGTAGAACGGCCTGCGTCAGTGGTGAAAGAGCTGGTGGAAAACAGCATCGATGCCGGCGCGACGCGTATTGATATTGATATCGAACGCGGCGGCGCGAAGCTTATCCGTATTCGTGACAACGGCTGCGGGATTAAAAAAGACGAGCTGGCGCTGGCGCTGGCGCGTCATGCCACCAGTAAAATTGCCTCGCTTGACGATCTCGAGGCCATCGTGAGCCTCGGGTTTCGCGGCGAAGCGCTGGCCAGTATCAGCTCCGTTTCTCGTTTAACCCTGACGTCGCGCACGCAAGAGCAGCCTGAAGCCTGGCAAGCTTATGCTGAAGGGCGCGACATGGATGTCACGGTTAAACCCGCCGCGCATCCGGTGGGTACCACGCTGGAGGTGTTGGATCTGTTCTACAACACCCCGGCGCGGCGCAAGTTTATGCGCACCGAGAAAACCGAATTTAACCATATTGACGAGATCATCCGGCGCATTGCGCTGGCGCGCTTTGATGTGACGATTAATTTGTCGCACAACGGTAAAGTGGTGCGCCAGTACCGCGCGGTGGCCGCGGATGGGCAGAAAGAGCGCCGACTGGGCGCGATTTGCGGCACGTCGTTTCTGGAGCACGCGCTGGCGATTGAATGGCAGCATGGCGACTTGACGCTGCGCGGCTGGGTGGCCGACCCTAACCATACGACGGCGGCGCTGGCGGAAATTCAGTACTGCTATGTGAATGGCCGGATGATGCGCGACCGTCTGATCAACCATGCTATCCGCCAGGCCTGTGAAGATAAGCTGGGCGCCGATCAGCAGCCCGCATTTGTTTTGTATCTGGAAATCGATCCGCATCAGGTAGATGTCAATGTGCATCCGGCCAAACATGAGGTCCGTTTCCATCAGTCGCGCCTGGTGCATGATTTTATCTACCAGGGCGTATTGAGCGTTCTGCAACAGCAGCTTGAAACGCCGCTGCCGTTGTCTGACGACGACGAGCCTGCCCCAAGGCACATCCCGGAAAACCGCATCGCAGCCGGGCGTAACCATTTTGCCGAGCCCGCTCCGGCGCGTGAAGCTGCTGCTCCTCGCTACTCAGCCCCTGCTGGCGGCACTGGGCGTCAGGCGGGGGCCAGCTGGCCTCATGCCCAGCCAGGGTATCAAAAGCAGCAGGGTGAAATTTATCAGCAACTGCTGCAAACGCCGGTTCTGCCGCCTAAAGCAACGGTATCTGAAACGCCATCGGCCCCTCTGACCGGCAACAGTCAGGGTTTTGGTCGGGTGTTAACCATTGTCGGAGCGGACTGCGCATTACTCGAATGCGAGGGCCATATTCGGTTGCTGGCATTACCGGTGGCGGAACGTTGGTTACGTCAGGCGCAGTTAACGCCGGAGCAGGGAGCCGTTTGCGCCCAGCCGTTGCTGATCCCTTTACGTTTAAAAGTAACCGCCGATGAAAAGGCGGCGCTGCAAAAAGGGCAGAGCCAACTGGCCGAACTGGGCATTGAATTTCAACTGGATGCGCAGCATGTGACCATTCGGGCGGTGCCTTTACCCTTACGCCAACAAAATTTACAAATCTTGATTCCTGAACTGATAGGCTACCTGGCGCAGCAGTCTGTATTCGAACCGGGCAATATTGCACAGTGGATTGCGCGTAACCTGATTAGCGAGCATTCCCAGTGGAGCATGGCTCAGGCGATTACGCTGTTAGCGGATGTTGAGCGGCTTTGCCCACAACTCGTGAAGGCGCCGCCGGGTGGTCTGTTACAACCTGTTGATTTACATTCGGTAATGAATGCCCTGAAACATGAGTGATACCCGTAAGGCGAGCCTGCCAAAGGCGATTTTTTTAATGGGGCCAACGGCCTCCGGTAAAACGGCATTAGCAATTGAGTTGCGTAAAGTTTTGCCTGTAGAGTTGATAAGCGTTGATTCCGCCCTTATTTACAAGGGGATGGATATCGGTACAGCCAAGCCGGATGCTGAAGAGTTACAGGCCGCGCCGCACCGATTGCTGGATATTCGCGATCCGTCGCAGGCTTACTCTGCTGCGGATTTTCGCCGCGATGCGTTAGCCGAGATGGCCGATATCACCGCCGCGGGGCGTATCCCGCTGCTGGTCGGCGGTACAATGTTATATTTCAAAGCCTTGCTTGAAGGTCTGTCGCCGTTACCGTCGGCGGATCCGGACGTCAGGGCCAGAATTGAGCAGCAGGCGGCAGAGCGCGGGTGGGACGCGTTACACCGACAGCTTCAGGAGATAGATCCCGTGGCTGCCGCGCGTATTCATCCAAATGATCCGCAAAGACTTTCCCGGGCACTGGAAGTTTTTTTCATTTCGGGTAAAACTTTAACGGAGCTGACGCAAACGTCAGGAGATGCTTTGCCGTATGAGGTGCATCAGTTTGCAATCGCCCCGGCGAGCCGTGAACTGCTCCATCAGCGAATTGAGCAGCGTTTTCATCAGATGTTAGCTTCAGGTTTTGAAGCAGAAGTCCGGGCGCTCTTTGCCCGTGGAGATTTGCATACGGATTTGCCTTCCATTCGTTGTGTCGGATACCGCCAGATGTGGTCATACATTGAAGGCGAAATTTCATACGATGAAATGGTTTATAGAGGTGTTTGCGCCACGAGGCAGTTGGCGAAGCGGCAGGTAACCTGGTTGCGTGGTTGGGAAGGGGTGCACTGGCTTGACAGTGAAAAGCCTGACCAGGCGCGAAACGAAGTATTACAGGTTGTTGGTGCTATCGCGAACTGAATGTGTACAATTGAAACGTATCGTGCGCAATTTTTCAGAATCGAAAGGTTCAAAGTACAAATAAGCATATAAGGAAAAGAGAGAATGGCTAAGGGGCAATCTTTACAAGATCCGTTCCTGAACGCACTGCGTCGGGAACGTGTTCCAGTTTCTATTTATTTGGTGAATGGTATTAAGCTGCAAGGTCAAATCGAGTCTTTTGATCAGTTCGTGATCCTGTTGAAAAACACGGTCAGCCAGATGGTTTATAAGCACGCGATTTCTACTGTTGTCCCGTCTCGCCCGGTTTCTCATCACAGCAATAATGCCACCGGCGGCACTGGCAGCAACTACCATCACGGTAGCAACGCGCAAGGTTCATCTGCGCAACAGGACAGCGAAGAAACCGAATAAGGTTGATAGCTGTTTTACATACGGGGAGCCAGCGAACCTGCGTTCCCCGTTGATACATATTGAGGGGTTGACGCTTGTTTGACCGTTATGATGCCGGTGAGCAGGCGGTACTGGTACACATCTATTTTTCGCAAGACAAAGATATGGAAGACCTCCAGGAGTTTGAATCTCTGGTTTCTTCCGCCGGTGTCGAAGCAATGCAGGTGATTACCGGGAGCCGTAAAGCACCGCACCCGAAGTATTTTGTTGGTGAAGGCAAGGCAATCGAAATTGCCGAAGCCGTAAAAGCGACTGGCGCTGCGGTGGTGATTTTTGATCATGCTCTAAGCCCCGCCCAGGAACGTAACCTGGAACAGTTGTGCCAGTGTCTTGTAATCGACAGGACCGGTCTTATTTTAGATATTTTTGCCCAGCGAGCGCGAACCCATGAGGGTAAGTTGCAGGTTGAGCTGGCGCAGTTGCGCCATATGGCTACGCGTCTGGTCCGTGGCTGGACCCACCTTGAAAGGCAAAAGGGCGGGATTGGTTTGCGCGGTCCGGGTGAAACCCAGCTCGAAACCGACCGTCGTTTGCTGCGTAATCGCATTTTGCAGATACAGTCGCGCCTGGAAAAAGTTGAAAAGCAACGTGAGCAGGGGCGACAGTCGCGTAAGAAAGCGGATGTCCCGACCGTATCACTGGTGGGATATACCAACGCCGGAAAATCCACCCTGTTCAACCAGATCACCGAAGCCCGGGTTTACGCTGCGGATCAGCTGTTTGCGACCCTGGACCCGACGCTGCGCCGGATCGACGTAGCGGATGTCGGTGAAACCGTGCTGGCGGATACCGTAGGGTTTATCCGTCACTTACCGCACGACCTGGTGGCGGCGTTTAAAGCTACTTTGCAGGAAACACGTCAGGCGACATTGCTGCTGCACGTTATTGATGCTGCAGATTTTCGTGTGCAAGAAAACATCGAGGCCGTCGATACGGTGCTTGAAGAGATCGATGCGCATGAGATCCCGACCCTGCTGGTGATGAATAAAATCGATATGCTGGATGATTTTGAACCGCGTATCGACAGAGATGAAGAGAATAAGCCCATTCGCGTTTGGGTCTCAGCGCAAACGGGAATAGGTATACCACAGCTTTTTCAGGCTTTGACTGAACGGCTTTCCGGTGAGGTGGCGCAGCATACGTTGCGTTTGCCGCCGCAGGAAGGACGTCTGAGAAGCCGTTTTTATCAACTTCAGGCAATAGAAAAAGAGTGGATGGAGGATGACGGCAGCGTAGGTCTGCAGGTTCGTATGCCGATCGTAGACTGGCGTCGCCTCTGTAAACAAGAACCGGCACTGGAAGACTATGTTGTCTGATCTGACGGATATGGCCTGAGGATTTTTTCGCCTCTATACCTTGTGGATTTTGCGTAGCCAACGCATCGGCAGCGCAAAAGACGCAGGAATAGCATCGCATAACAAATATGGAGCACAAACATGGCGTGGAATCAGCCCGGTAATAACGGACAAGACCGCGACCCGTGGGGAAGCAGCAAACCTGGCGGCAACCCTGAGGGAAATGGAAACAAAGGTGGTCGCGATCAGGGGCCTCCCGATCTGGATGATATCTTCCGCAAACTGAGTAAAAAGCTCGGTGGTCTGGGCGGCGGTAAAGGTACTGGTTCTGGCGGCGGTAGTTCATCGCAGGGCCCGCGTCCGCAACTGGGCGGTCGGGTCTTTACTATCGCAGCGGCCGCTATCGTCATTATCTGGGCGGCCAGCGGTTTCTACACCATTAAAGAAGCGGAACGCGGCGTGGTGACACGCTTCGGTAAATTCAGCCACTTGGTTGAGCCGGGTCTGAACTGGAAACCGACTTTTGTTGACGAAGTGATTCCGGTGAACGTTGAGTCAGTACGTGAACTGGCGGCTTCTGGCGTCATGTTGACCTCTGACGAAAACGTCGTGCGCGTTGAAATGAACGTGCAGTACCGCGTGACCGATCCAGAAAAATACCTGTTTAGCGTCACCAGCGCGGATGACAGCCTGCGTCAGGCAACCGACAGCGCTCTGCGTGGCGTTATCGGGAAATACACGATGGACCGTATTCTGACCGAAGGACGTACCGTTATTCGTAGCGATACCCAGCGTGAACTGGAAGAAACGATCCGTCCGTACAACATGGGTATCACCCTGCTGGACGTCAACTTCCAGGCAGCACGTCCGCCGGAAGAAGTAAAAGCCGCGTTTGACGATGCGATTGCCGCGCGTGAAAACGAGCAGCAGTACATCCGTGAAGCAGAAGCGTACACCAACGAAGTGCAGCCGCGTGCTAACGGTCAGGCACAGCGTATTCTGGAAGAGGCGCGTGCGTATAAGACCCAGACCATCCTGGAAGCTCAGGGTGAGGTGGCGCGCTTCGCGAAAATTCTGCCGGAATATAAAGCCGCCCCGCAAATTACTCGCGAGCGTCTGTATATCGAAACCATGGAAAAAGTGCTGAGTCATACTCGCAAAGTCCTGGTTAACGATAAGGGCGGAAATCTGATGGTTCTGCCGCTGGATCAAATGCTGAAAGGCGGTAGTGCGCCAGCAGCCAAGAGCGACAGCAGTTCAAACCTGCTGCGTCTGCCGCCAGCGACGACGTCCAGCACTGGAGCAAGCAACACCTCGTCCACCAGTCAGGGCGATATTATGGACCAACGCCGCGCCAACGCGCAGCGTAACGACTACCAGCGTCAGGGGGAATAACGATGCGTAAGTCAGTTATTGCGATTATCATCATCGTTCTGGTAGTTCTGTTCATGTCTGTCTTTGTGGTCAAAGAAGGCGAGCGCGGTATTACGCTGCGCTTTGGTAAAGTTCTGCGTGACGATGACAACAAGCCGTTGGTTTATGCGCCGGGCCTGCACTTCAAGATTCCGTTTATTGAATCCGTGAAAATGCTGGATGCGCGTATCCAAACCATGGACAACCAGGCCGATCGCTTTGTCACCAAAGAGAAGAAAGACCTGATCGTTGACTCCTATATTAAGTGGCGCATCAGCGACTTTAGCCGTTACTACCTGGCAACGGGCGGTGGCGATGTTTCTCAGGCGGAAGTGCTGCTGAAACGTAAGTTCTCTGACCGTCTGCGTTCTGAAATTGGTCGTCTGGACGTGAAAGACATCGTTACCGATTCCCGCGGTCGTCTGACCCTGGAAGTCCGTGATGCGCTGAACTCCGGTTCTGCTGGCACGGAAGATGAAGTGGCGACGCCAGCGGCGGATAGCGCGATTGCCGAAGCGGCTGAACGTGTTCAGGCTGAAACGAACGGTAAAGTACCGGTTATCAACCCGAACAGTATGGCGGCATTGGGCATCGAAGTGGTCGATGTGCGTATCAAGCAAATCAACCTGCCTGCTGAAGTGTCCGAGGCTATCTACAACCGTATGCGCGCAGAGCGTGAAGCGGTAGCGCGTCGCCATCGTTCACAAGGTCAGGAAGAAGCGGAAAAACTGCGTGCAACGGCGGATTATGAAGTGACGAAAACGCTGGCAGAAGCTGAACGTCAGGGCCGCATCATGCGCGGTGAAGGCGATGCGGAAGCGGCAAAACTGTTTGCCGACGCGTTCAGCCAGGATCCTGACTTCTACGCCTTCATCCGTAGCCTGCGCGCTTACGAGAAGAGCTTCGAAGGTAACCAGGACGTGATGGTCATGAGCCCGGACAGCGATTTCTTCCGCTACATGAAGACACCGAATACCGCGACACGCTAAAATAGTTTCAGCGGTTTTAAACCAGCAAAACCACCGGCGTCCCCAGGGATGCGGTGGTTTTCTTTTTATATAAGGGCGATGAATGAATTCAACAATCTTACTGGCGCTCGCGCTGGTTTTGGTGCTGGAAGGCCTGGGTCCGATGCTTTATCCCGGCGCGTGGAAAAAAATGATCTCCGCGATGGCGCAACTTCCCGAAAATACTTTGCGTCGTTTTGGTGGAGGTCTTGTGGTTGCGGGCGTTGTGGTCTACTACATGTTGAGGAAAACGATTGGCTGATCAATAAGTAGCCTAATTTGCGGATTTTAGCATGCAAAAAGTGCTGTATATCTGAAAAAGCGGTGGTAGAATCCATTTTTAAGCAAACGGTGATTTTGAAAAATGGGTAACAACGTCGTCGTACTGGGCACCCAATGGGGTGACGAAGGTAAAGGGAAGATCGTCGATCTTCTGACTGAACGGGCTAAATATGTTGTGCGCTACCAGGGTGGACACAACGCAGGCCATACTCTCGTAATCAACGGTGAAAAAACCGTCCTCCATCTTATTCCATCAGGTATTCTTCGCGAGAATGTCATCAGCATCATCGGTAACGGTGTTGTGCTGTCTCCGTCCGCGCTGATGAAAGAAATGAAAGGACTGGAAGATCGTGGTATCCCGGTTCGCGAGCGCCTGCTGTTGTCTGAAGCTTGTCCGCTGATCCTTGATTATCACGTTGCGTTGGATAACGCTCGTGAGAAAGCGCGTGGCGAGAAAGCGATCGGTACTACCGGTCGTGGTATCGGTCCGGCTTATGAAGACAAAGTGGCTCGTCGCGGTCTGCGCGTTGGCGATCTGTTTGATAAAGCAACCTTCGCTGAAAAACTGAAAGAAGTGATGGAATATCACAACTTCCAGCTGGTGAATTTCTATAAAGTCGAAGCCGTTGACTACCAGAAAGTGCTGGATGATGTGATGGCGATTGCCGACATCCTGACCTCTATGGTTGTTGATGTTTCCGATCTGCTGGACCAGGCGCGTAAGCGTGGCGATTTCGTCATGTTCGAAGGCGCGCAGGGTACGCTGCTGGATATCGACCACGGTACTTATCCGTACGTAACGTCCTCTAACACCACCGCGGGTGGCGTGGCGACCGGCTCAGGCCTGGGCCCACGTTATGTGGATTACGTGCTGGGTATCATCAAAGCTTACTCTACTCGTGTTGGCGCGGGTCCGTTCCCGACAGAGCTGTTTGATGACGTTGGCGAGTTCCTGTGCAAACAAGGTAACGAGTATGGCGCAACCACCGGCCGTCGTCGTCGTACCGGTTGGCTGGACTCCGTTGCCGTTCGTCGCGCTGTACAGATCAACTCCCTGTCTGGCTTCTGCCTGACCAAACTGGACGTACTGGACGGTTTGAAAGAGGTGAAAATCTGTGTCGCTTACCGTATGCCGGATGGCCGTGAAGTGACGACTACCCCGCTGGCGGCTGACGACTGGAAAGGTATCGAGCCGATTTACGAAACCATGCCAGGCTGGTCTGAATCCACCTTTGGCGTGAAGGAACGTAGTGGTCTGCCGCAGGCTGCACTGAACTACATCAAGCGTATTGAAGAACTGACCGGCGTGCCGATTGATATTATCTCAACTGGCCCAGACCGTACTGAAACCATGATCCTGCGCGACCCGTTCGACGCATAATTCTGGTTATGGCGTAGCGTCGAATGGCGCTGCGCTTGCATTATCTTAAGCTGGCTGAGGTGCTTTGCATCATCATCCGGCTTAAAATCACGTAAGTTCCTCGCTTTTTTCCTTCCCGAACTGAAATAAATTAGCGACCTGGCTGGTGGCTGGTTTATCATCAATATAATTAATACCACCAGGTTTATCCGTTTTATCCCTTTTCCTGAGGTTGATGTGCAGTTAACAAGTTTCACCGATTACGGATTACGTGCGCTAATCTACATGGCGTCACTTCCCGAAGGACGTATGACCAGCATTTCTGAGGTGACAGAAGTCTACGGCGTGTCCCGTAATCATATGGTCAAAATAATCAATCAACTTAGCCGGGCGGGCTTCGTTACTGCTATTCGAGGAAAAAATGGCGGTATCCGCCTGGGTAAACCCGCTAAGGCTATTGGTATTGGTGATGTGGTTCGCGAGCTGGAACCCTTATCGTTGGTCAACTGTAGCAGCGAGTTCTGCCACATAACCCCGGCCTGTCGACTCAAACAGGCGCTTTCTAAAGCAGTGCAAAGTTTTCTCACGGAACTGGACAACTACACACTTGCTGATTTGGTTGAAGAGAATCAACCGCTTTATAAATTATTGCTGGTGGAGTGACGAAAATCTTCATCAGAGCTGACAATGGAGGAACCTCAATGTCACAAGATCCTTTCCAGGAACGCGAAGCAGAAAAATACGCGAATCCTATCCCGAGCCGGGAATTTATCCTCGAACACTTAACTAAACGTGAAAAACCGGCCAACCGCGATGAGCTGGCCGCCGAACTCAATATCGAAGGTGAAGAGCAGCAAGAAGCGCTGCGTCGTCGCCTGCGCGCGATGGAGCGTGACGGGCAACTGGTCTTCACTCGCCGCCAGTGCTACGCGCTGCCGGAACGTCTCGACCTGCTGAAAGGTACCGTTATTGGCCACCGTGATGGCTACGGCTTTCTGCGCGTTGAAGGCCGCAAAGATGACCTGTACCTGTCCAGCGAGCAGATGAAAACCTGCATTCATGGCGATCAGGTGCTGGCGCAGCCGCTGGGCGCGGACCGCAAAGGCCGCCGCGAAGCGCGTATTGTGCGGGTACTGGTGCCGAAAACCAGCCAGATTGTCGGGCGCTACTTCACCGACGCTGGCGTCGGGTTTGTGGTCCCGGACGATAGCCGCCTGAGCTTTGATATCCTTATCCCGCCGGAAGAGGTGATGGGCGCTCGTATGGGCTTTGTGGTCGTGGTTGAGCTGACCCAGCGCCCGACTCGTCGCACCAAGGCGGTGGGTAAAATTGTTGAAGTCCTGGGCGACAACATGGGGACCAGCATGGCCGTTGATATGGCCCTGCGTACCCATGAAATCCCGTATATCTGGCCGCAGGCGGTCGAAAAACAGGTTGCCGGACTGAAAGAAGAAGTGCCGGAAGAGGCGAAAGTTGGGCGTGTCGATCTTCGCGATCTCCCGCTGGTCACTATTGATGGCGAAGATGCGCGTGACTTCGACGATGCGGTTTACTGTGAGAAGAAACGCGGCGGCGGCTGGCGGTTATGGGTGGCGATTGCTGACGTAAGCTATTACGTTCGCCCGCCGACTCCGCTGGATCAGGAAGCGCGCAGTCGTGGTACGTCTGTCTACTTCCCATCGCAGGTTGTCCCGATGCTGCCGGAAGTGCTGTCTAACGGTTTATGTTCGCTTAATCCGCAGGTGGACAGGCTGTGTATGGTGTGCGAAATGACCATTTCGTCGAAAGGTCGGTTAACCGGCTTTAAATTCTACGAAGCGGTAATGAGCTCCCATGCGCGTCTGACCTACACCAAGGTCTGGCATATGCTGCAGGGCGATCAGGAACTGCGCGAGCAGTACGCGCCGTTAGTGAAACACATTGAAGAGCTGCACAATCTCTACAAAGTGCTGGATAAAGCCCGTGAAGAACGCGGCGGTATCTCGTTTGAGAGTGAAGAGGCGAAGTTTATCTTCAATGCTGAACGCCGTATTGAACGTATTGAGCAGACCCAGCGTAACGACGCGCACAAACTGATCGAAGAGTGCATGATCATGGCGAACATCTCCGCGGCGCGATTCGTTGAGAAAGCCAAAGAGCCAGCGCTGTTCCGTATTCACGATAAGCCGACGACCGAAGCCATTACCTCGTTTCGTTCCGTACTGGCGGAACTGGGTCTGGAGTTGCCGGGCGGCAATAAACCCGAGCCGCGCGATTACGCGGAGCTGCTGGAGTCGATTGCCGATCGTCCTGACGCGGAAATGCTGCAAACTATGCTGTTGCGCTCGATGAAGCAGGCGATTTACGATCCGGAAAACCGGGGTCACTTTGGTCTGGCGCTGCAATCTTATGCGCACTTTACCTCGCCGATTCGTCGTTACCCGGATCTCTCTTTGCACCGTGCAATTAAGTATTTGCTGGCGCAGGAGCAGGGCCATAAAGGCAACACCACAGAAACGGGCGGCTACCATTATTCAATGGAAGAGATGCTGCAACTGGGCCAGCACTGTTCGATGGCCGAGCGCCGGGCTGACGAAGCCACGCGCGACGTTTCTGACTGGCTGAAGTGTGACTTCATGCTGGATCAGGTGGGCAACGTCTTTAAAGGCGTGATTGCCAGCGTGACCGGATTTGGCTTCTTTGTTCGTCTTGATGAACTGTTTATCGACGGTCTGGTGCATGTCTCCTCACTGGATAACGATTACTATCGCTTTGACCAGGTTGGGCAGCGCCTGACGGGTGAATCAAGCGGTCAGATGTATCGCCTGGGCGATCGCGTGGAAGTTCGCGTGGAAGCGGTCAACATGGACGAGCGTAAAATCGATTTCAGTTTGATCTCCAGCGAACGCGCGCCGCGCAATGAGGGTAAAACCGCGCGCGAAAAAGCTAAAAAAGGCGATGCAGGTAAAAATACCGGTAAACGTCGTCAAATGGGCAAAAAGGTGAATTTCGAGCCGGACAGCGCTTTCCGCGGCGAGAAGAAAGGCAGAGCCAAACCTCAGGCGGATAAAAAAACGGTTGAGAAGAAAGGCGATAAAAAAGCGAAAAAGCCATCGGCAAAAACGCTTAAAATCGCTGCCGCCACCAAAGCCAAACGCGCGGCGAAAAAGAAAGTCGCGCCATAACAGCCATAAACTGTAAGTCGGGCAACGATCGTGTTGCCCGGCGTTACGCATAAACTATTAACGAGTACATTCATGAGTGAAATGATTTACGGCATCCACGCGGTGCAGGCTCTGCTGGAACGTGCGCCTGAGCGCTTCCAGGACGTCTTTATTCTCAAAGGTCGTGAAGATAAACGCCTGCTGCCGCTGATCCATGCACTGGAAGCGCAGGGCGTTGTCATTCAACTGGCTAACCGCCAGTTCCTGGATGAGAAAAGTGAGGGTGCGGTACATCAGGGGATTATTGCGCGCGTGAAACCGGGTCGTCAGTATCAGGAGAACGACCTGCCGGATCTGATTGCCGCGCTCGATCAGCCGTTCTTTTTGATCCTTGATGGCGTCACCGATCCGCATAACCTGGGCGCATGCTTGCGCAGCGCGGATGCAGCCGGTGTACATGCGGTTATTGTACCGAAGGATCGCTCTGCGCAACTGAATGCGACGGCGAAAAAAGTGGCCTGTGGCGCGGCAGAAAGCGTGCCGCTGATCCGCGTGACTAACCTGGCGCGTACAATGCGTATGCTGCAGGAAGAGAACATCTGGATCGTCGGAACCGCTGGCGAAGCCGACCATACACTCTACCAGAGCAAAATGACCGGGCGTCTGGCGCTGGTGATGGGGGCAGAAGGCGAAGGTATGCGCCGTCTGACTCGTGAGCATTGCGATGAACTGATCGGTATCCCGATGGCGGGGAGCGTTTCATCGCTAAACGTTTCAGTCGCGACGGGCATCTGCCTGTTCGAAGCTGTTCGTCAGCGCGGATAAATTTAATTTTCAGACAAACCATCCAATTTAGGATGGTTTTTTTTTATCTAAAACAGGTATTATAAGCGAGTAAAAATAACATTCATTTTATTTATTCCTAAATAACTAATATATGGAAGATATATGGTGTGGACTCCACAAATGCTCGCTGCTGCGCTGCAGAATATCCATGATTTAAATATTAAAACTCATAACGATGAGCAATCATTAATAGTTAAAATGGATGATTATGGCGATCTGCAGCTTAACGTTTTATTTACTTCCCGCCAGATGATAATTGAAACTATTATTTGTCCGGTGAATGATATTCAGCACCAGGACGAATTCAATCTCTTTTTGTTACGTCATCAAAAACTGCTGCCGCTGTCCTCTGTGGGAATTTCTCGCGTTCAGCTTGAGGAATATTACGTTGCGTTTGGCGCGCTGTCGCTTAATTCATCCCTGGATGATGTTGTCCTTGAAATGAAAACGTTAGCCGACAATGCGCTGGATCTGGCTGAAATCACTGAAGAATATACGCACGAATAACAAGGAACGCTATTAATGGGAATTTTAAAAAGTTTGTTCACCCTCGGCAAGTCAGTGATTTCGCAAGCGGAAGAATCCATTGAAGAAGCACAGGGTGTGCGGATGCTGGAGCAGCATATTCGTGACGCGAAAGGTGAACTGGATAAAGCGGGAAAATCGCGAGTTGATCTGTTGGCGCGCGTGAAGCTCAGCAACGACAAACTGAAAGATCTGCGCGACCGTAAATCCACGCTGGAAACGCGAGCGATGGAAGCGCTGAGTAAAAACGTTGATCCATCTTTGATAAATGAAGTTGCGGAAGAGATTGCCCGCCTTGAGAATATGATCGCAGCTGAAGAGCAAGTGCTTACTAACCTTGAGGCGTCGCGCGATGGCGTTGAGAAAGCGGTGAACGCAACCTCACAACGGATTGCGCAGTTCGAACAGCAGCTTGAGGTGGTAAAGGCAACAGAAGCGATGCAGCGCGCCCAACAGGCGGTGACGACATCGACAGTGGGCGCGTCTTCCAGCGTGTCTACAGCCGCAGAGTCGCTCAAGCGTTTGCAAACGCGGCAGGCAGAGCGTCAGGCTCGTCTGGATGCCGCTGCGCAGCTGGAAAAGGTGGCCGATGGGCGTGACCTCGACGAGAAGCTGGCCGAAGCTGGCATTGGGGCGACCAATAAAAGTTCGGCTCAGGATGTCCTGGCACGGCTGCAGCGTCAGCAAGGCGAGTAATGCTGTTTACCTGGGTCATCAAAACGTGCCAACGGCACCTTTCAAGACTGACCTGGCCTGCATTACTAGGGTTGTTCGCCGGGCAGTATCTGTTTTGTTACCTGGTGCTGAGATTACTTGGTGAGGCGGTGCTGGTTGGTCGTCTGAGCGATTTTATTTATTACTGCTCAGTCGTCGGCTCTACGTTGGGTTTTGGTGACATGAGTCCGCAAACCGCGGCAGGCCGGATTTTTACGGCGATCTGGCAAATTCCTGTCAGCGTTGGTTTATTTGGCGCATTAATGGGAAAGGTTATCGGCCTGGTACAAGGGATGTTAGCGAAAGGAATGATGGGGATGGGAGATTATCGGCATTTGCGTAACCATATGCTGGTGGTCGGCTGGCGGGGCCACCAGACGGAAAAAATGATATCGCTGCTGCTGTATGACACCCGGCGCGTTTTTGAGCGGGTGCTCCTGTGTGAATCTGATGATATTCAGCATCCTTTATCAGGAAATAACTGGGTTGATTTCATTCGTATCCGTAATTTTAATGACCCGCAAGAGCATGCTCGCATGGGGTTATGCAATTGCCAGAGTGCGATCATATTTGCTCGTACAGACGAACTTACGTTTACCATCGCGCTTTCACTGGTAGATTCGATTCCTGAACAATGCCATGTTGTTGCTTATATGGAAGATGAGCGTTACGCAGAATTGCTGGAAGTTCATTGTCCGCGCATTGAAATTGTGCGCAATCTCTCCGCTGAGCAGCTTTCTCGCTCCATTCAGGACCCTGGGTCTTCGCAGTCGGTCGCATCCATCATGAATCCCATGCTGGGTGATACGGGGTTTGCCGTGCCAATACCTGAAGAGGTGGTTTCAATTCGTTATGGCGACCTCATGTGCTATATGAAGCTTCGTCACGATGCCACGGTTTTGGGGATCAGCAGCTGTAAAAATGGTCGGGGGATGGAATTAAATCCGGTCATTTCGACAGAGGTAAAAGGAGGTATGTGGCTGCATCTGATAGGTAATAGCCGCATTCTGGCGAAAGAGATTGCATGGCTGGAGATAGAGGGAAAATGATGACGAGTTTTTTCCAGCGTTTATTTGGTAAAGCTGCTGCCGATGCGCCAGTACGCGGGCCGTTGGGGTTACATCTGAATGCAGGGTTTACGCTCAATACGCTGGCGTTTCGCCTGCTGGAAGAGTCTTTGCTGATCGAATTACCCGGTGAGGAGTACACCGTCGCCGCGATTAGCCATATTGATTTGGGGGGAGGAAGCCAGATCTTCCGCTACTACACGTCCGGAGATGAGTTTCTGCAAATCAATACTACGGGCGGCTCAGATATTGATGATATCGACGATATCAAATTTTTTGTTTATGAAGAAAGTTACGGGATTTCACAGAAAAAACACTGGCAGTCTGCCATTAGCCCGTCCGCAATAGGTACGCCGACGTTGAACTGGCAGGAAGTATGCTGGCAGCGCTTTTTTAACGATGAAGAGCCGGGGAATATTGAGCCGGTTTATATGCTGGAAAAAGTGGAAAATCATCAGCATGCCACATGGGATGTACATAATTTTACGATGGGCTACCAGCGGCAGGTTACAGATGATACCTGGGAATACCTGTTGTTAAACGGTGAAGAGTCGTTCAATGAGCAGGGAGAGCCTGAGTGGGTATTTTCGCGGGCGCTGGGTGTAGATATTCCATTAACATCGCTTGATATTATTGGTTAATTTTAGGGAAGGTTACAATGCATATACTGGATTCATTACTGGCTTTTTGCGCCTATTTTTTTATTGGCGCAGCCATGGTGATAATTTTTCTGATCATCTATTCGAAGATTACGCCGCACAATGAATGGCAGCTGATTAAAAATAATAATACGGCAGCATCGCTGGCCTTTAGCGGTACATTGCTGGGCTACGTTATTCCGTTATCCAGCGCGGCAATAAATGCTGTTAGCATCCCGGATTATTTTTGTTGGGGAGCAATTGCGCTGGTAATTCAACTCATTATCTACGGCGGCGTGCGTTTATACATGCCGGCGCTGAGTGAGAAAATTATTAATCACAATACCGCAGCGGGAATGTTTATGGGGACCGCTGCCCTGGCGGGTGGCATTTTTAACGCCGCCTGCATGACATGGTAATGGACGATCATGGCAAGAACACGTAAATCCGGAAACAAAAACAGGGCGTCAGGGCATTCCGCCATCACGCGAATCGGACGCCCGGTCGATCCTTTTGCAAAAAAACGCAGCCGCTACAGCGGAAAATATCTGACGCTGGCTATTATGGGCGGAGCGGCATTTTTTATCATTAAAGGATGCGCAGACGACGGCAATACCGATAACGACGGTGACGGTACCTTCTACTCCACGGTGAACGAATGCATAGACGATGGCAATAGCGCCACCGTTTGTGCCGATGGCTGGAACAATGCGAAATCAGAGTTTTACGCTGATCTGCCAAAGCAAATGAGCCAGGAGAGTTGCCAGACGCAGTTTGGCGACTGCTATCTCGACAGCACCGATCAAAGCTGGGTGCCGGTATTCACCGGTTTTTTACTCAGCCGCATTATTCGTAAGGATCGCGACGAGCAGTATGTCTACAGCAGCGGCGGTTCTTCTTATGCTTCACGCCCGGTCTGGCGTACGCCTTCCGGAGATTACAGTTGGCGTTCCGGTAGCGGCAAGAGCGATACCGCAACCAGCCATAGCTATACGACGAAGAAAGTCTCGACGGTTTCACGCGGCGGCTACGGACGTTCGTCCAGCGCACGCGGGCACTGGGGAGGTTAACGATGCTGCGACATGATGTCCCTGTGCGCCCCGATCTGGACAGGATCGCCTACGATCATGGTTTCGATTTTCATATTATCGATGACGAAATCTATTGGGATGAGAGTCGGGCATACCGCTTTACGCTCAGGCAAGTGGAAGAGCAGATCGAAAAGCCTACCGCAGAACTGCACCAGATGTGTCTGGATGTCGTCGAGCGGGCGGTTAAAGACGAACAGATTATGCAGCAGCTGGCGATCCCGCCCCTGTACTGGGATGTGATTGCCGAAAGCTGGCGCGATCGCGATCCTTCGCTGTATGGCCGCATGGATTTTGTCTGGTGCGGGAATAACGCCCCGGTCAAGCTGCTGGAGTACAACGCCGATACGCCAACGTCGCTCTACGAGTCCGCGTATTTCCAGTGGTTATGGCTGGAAGATGCGCGCCGTAGCGGGGCGATCCCACGCGATGCCGACCAGTACAACGCTATTCAGGAGCGGCTGATCTCCCGTTTTGCCGAGCTTTATAGTCCCGAGCCCTTCTATTTCTGCTGTTGCGAAGATACCGATGAAGATCGGAGCACGGTACTGTATTTACAGGATTGCGCGCAGCAGGCTGGACAAGAGTCGCGGTTTATTTATGTCGAAGAACTGGGGCTTGGCGTCGGCGGCGTGCTCACGGATCTGGACGATAACGTCATTCGTCGCGCCTTTAAGCTCTATCCCCTGGAGTGGATGATGCGTGATGAAAATGGTCCCTTACTGCGCCATCGCCGTGAACAGTGGGTTGAGCCGTTGTGGAAGAGTGTGCTCAGTAATAAAGGGCTGATGCCTTTACTGTGGCGATTTTTTCCCAACCATCCTAATCTGCTTCCCGCCTGGTTTGACGGTGAAACGCCACAAATTGCGGCTGGTGAAAGCTATGTACGCAAACCGATATTTTCTCGGGAGGGGGGAAACGTCACTATCTTTAATGGTCAGCAGCAGGTCGTTGAACATGCGGAGGGGGACTACGCCGAAGAACCGATGATCTATCAGGCATTTCAGCCGTTACCGCACTTCGGCGACAGCTACACGCTGATCGGCAGTTGGATCGTGGATGATGAAGCCTGTGGTATGGGGATCCGCGAGGATAATACCTTGATCACTAAAGATACTTCTCGTTTCATTCCTCACTATATTGCGGGCTAACCGCACTTTTGTGATCTCCCTCCGTCGCGAATAATGGGGTTCTGGCCATACTTAAGGCGACGGCCATTGACGGAGGGAGACACAATGCACTGGCAAACGCATACCGTTTTTAACCAACCTGTACCGCTCAATAACAGCAACTTATACCTGTCCGATGGCGCGCTGTGCGAAGCGGTTATCCGTGAAGGCGCGGGCTGGGACAGCGATCTGCTGGCGAGTATCGGCCAGCAGCTAGGGACCGCGGAGTCGCTCGAACTGGGTCGCCTGGCTAATGCTTTTCCACCCGAACTTTTACGTTACGACGCGCAGGGGCAGCGGCTGGACGATGCGCGTTTCCATCCTGCCTGGCATTTGCTGATGCAGGGACTGTGCGCCAACCGGGTACACAATCTTGCCTGGGAAGACGACGCGCGGCAGGGAACGTTTGTTGCCCGCGCGGCGCGTTTCATGCTGCATGCGCAGGTGGAGGCAGGCACCTTGTGCCCGGTGACTATGACCTTTGCCGCCACGCCGCTGTTATTTCAGATGTTACCCGCCCCCTTTCACGATTGGCTTACGCCGCTGCTAAGCGACCGTTATGACTCGCACTTACTACCCGGAGGGCAAAAGCGTGGGCTGCTGATCGGCATGGGAATGACCGAAAAGCAGGGGGGATCGGATGTGCTGAGCAATACCACGCAGGCAGAGCGTCTTGCAGATGGCTCGTACCGGCTGGTGGGACATAAATGGTTTTTCTCCGTGCCGCAAAGCGATGCCCATTTGGTGCTGGCCCAGGCAAAGGGCGGATTATCCTGCTTTTTTGTACCGCGATTTTTACCCGATGGTGGACGTAACGCCATCCGTCTTGAACGCCTGAAAGATAAGTTAGGCAACCGCTCCAATGCCAGCTGCGAGGTTGAGTTCCAGGATGCCATTGGCTGGCTGCTGGGCGAAGAAGGAGAAGGTATACGCCATATACTGAAAATGGGTGGTATGACGCGTTTTGACTGTGCGCTCGGCAGCCATGGCATGATGCGGCGCGCCTTTTCCGTGGCGATTTATCATGCGCATCAGCGACAGGTATTTGGCAAACCATTGATTGAACAGCCGATGATGCGCCAGGTCTTAAGCCGCATGGCACTCCAGCTGGAAGGGCAGACCGCGTTACTGTTTCGACTGGCACGGGCCTGGGATCGCCGCGAAAATGCCAAAGAAGCGCTGTGGGCCCGATTGTTCACTCCGGCGGCGAAATTTTCTATCTGCAAAAGCGGGATGCCGTTTGTTGCTGAGGCGATGGAGGTATTGGGTGGGATTGGCTACTGCGAGGAGAGTGAGCTGCCGCGTCTGTATCGTGAAATGCCGGTAAACAGCATCTGGGAAGGTTCCGGCAATATTATGTGCCTTGATGTATTGCGGGTTCTGACAAAACAACCCGGTATCTACGATATGCTCAGCGAAGCCTTTGCCGAGGTCAAAGGACAGGATCGTCATTACGATCGGCTGGTTCGTCAGTTGCAGCAGCACCTGCGTAAACCCAGTGAAGAATTGGGCCGGGAGATTACGCAGCAGCTTTTCCTGCTCGGCTGCGGGGCGCAAATGTTGCGCTATGCTTCTCCGCCAGTGGCGCAGGCCTGGTGTCAGATGATGTTGGATACGCGTGGCGGGCGACGAATATCTGAACAGGTGCAGAACGATCTGCTACTGCGGGCAACGGGGGGATTACGGTAATATTTTGCCTGATGGCGGCGCTGACGCGTCTTATCTTGCCTACGTTAATGCAGGCCGAACAAGTTCACGCCATCCGGCAATCTGTTAGGCATAGAGTATGGCCTGGACGCGCCAGTTATCAGGTTGCTGATCTTCGTACATTTGAATGATCCGATACCATGAGGCGCCTTGTTCATCCGCTTTTAACGCGACCACACGTTCTACATCCTGCGGATTTCCCGCAATGTTACTGACGGATATCAGCCCTATTTCGTTCAGGCCGGTAACACAGTCAGCGCTGGCGAACTCGGCAGGCTGCGCCGTAGTACCTACCAGTCCGGTAGAAAGCAGCAGTGAGGATAAGGCTAGTGATTGTTTCATCGTCAGCTCCATTATTCGTACCCCTACACGCGGCAGGGCATTCCATCGCGATAATAAACCTCAAGCTTCCTGCTGTTGGTTTATTGTGCACAGGTAAACGCATAGGGGCGCAAAGCAATGTAAAGCTGACTAAATTTCAAACCAATGTTATTTACGATACAAAATAGCCTGTGAATACCATTGGCCTGTTACGATGGTTTCATCAACTAATAAAACCACGTAGTAATCAGCTTTAGCCGCGACGGCTTTGGCGCGGATCTCTGCCAGCGCATCGTCCGGAGAGCCTCTTACCAGCGCGCTGACCGTCCCTATTCGCTGTAACCCATTACTCTGGTCACGGCGGATCTCCTGCGGGTGGTCGGCCACGGGCGGTGCGGGTTGCGGCGTTCCCTGTAGCACGCTACAGGCGCTTAAAAATAAAACCAGCAGCAAAGAGGCAAACCGACGCATAACTCTATCTCGTTTCCTGATAGCCATAGTGTAGTGCCTTATCAATTTCCCTTTAGGGGAATGTTCCCGAATTGTTATCTCTCACGCGATTTTCGAATGAAAATGTTGCGAAAGCGTAACCCAGTTCTCAACATTATGAATCATTGTCGAACACATTCGCTTGCGTTAAGTATTGCCGCATGGCATACCAGAAAGAAAGAGGCGACAAATGATCGAAATTGAAACACGACAGTTGGCGGGTATCTCTGTCCTGCACGCCGTTCCGGTTGGTAAACGCGAATGTCCACTCCCTTGCATTATCTTTTATCACGGATTTACCTCTTCCAGCCTGGTCTACAGCTATTTTGCCGTTGCGCTGGCCCAGGCCGGATTCCGGGTCGTGATGCCAGATGCGCCAGACCATGGCGCCCGCTTCTCTGGGGATACCCAGGGGAGAATGTACCGCTTCTGGCCTATATTGCAGCAAAATATGCAGGAATTTACGACGTTACGTGCGGCGCTGGCGGCAGAAAATTGGCTATCAGATGAACGGCTTGCCGTCGGCGGGGCATCAATGGGGGGGATGACGGCCCTGGGCATTATGGCTCGTCACCCCGAGGTTAAATGTGTAGCCAGCCTGATGGGTTCGGGCTACTTTACCCGGCTTGCACATACGCTTTTTCCGCCTTTATTGGTCCAGACGCCAGAGCAGCAGGCACAATTCGATGCCATTATCGCGCCGCTGGCCGCATGGGATGTTACGCACCAGTTGCCACGCCTGGCCGACAGGCCGTTGCTGCTATGGCATGGACAGGATGACGATGTGGTGCCAGCCGTGGAAACCTTCCGTTTACAGCAGGTGCTGATCCAGGCAGGTCTGGACAACAATCTGACCTGCCTGTGGGAAGCTGGGGTACGACATCGCATTACGCCAGAAGCGCTGGCGGCGACGGTGACGTTTTTCCGCCAGCACCTTTAAACGCGCATAATGCTTACACCCTGGGCTTCGAGCTGTTGCAGGATCTCAGGGTCCGCATTTTTGCCGGTAATCAGCATATCGATTTGATCGGCGCGGCTGAACAGCATCCCCGCGCGTTCTCCAACCTTACTGCTATCGACCAGCACCACCAGTTTGCCCACCACGTTAAGCATCTTTTGCTCTGCCATCGCGGTCAGCATATCGGTTTTATACAGCCCATCTGCGGTCAGCCCTTTGCCGCTGGTAAACATCCAGTGCCCGGCATACAGGCTATTTTCGCTCCCCTGCGGGCTAAGCGTGATGGATTGGCTTTTGTTGTATTGCCCTCCCATGATGATCACGCTCTCATGCTCCTGGTCGATTAAATAGTTCGCCAGCGGCAGATAATTGGTGATGATCTGCACCGGCTTGCCGCACATTTCACGTCCGAGCAGGAAGGCGGTCGAGCCGCAGTTAATCACCACGCTTTCACCGGCATTCACCAGCTGGGATGCCGCTTTGGCAATGCGAACTTTTTCATCGTGGTTCTGCGCCTGATGCAGGTTCATTGGCGTCCAGCGTGGGCGCTGCTGAGTAATGGCTTCTGCGCCGTTGCGGACTTTCTTGAGTTTGCCGCTTTCGTCGAGCTTGTTGATGTCCCGGCGTGCTGTGGCTGGTGAAATCCCCAGACGCTCAATCACGTTCTCAACGGTAACAAAGCCCAACTGCGCCAGCATATCCAGCAATATTTGGTGTCTTTGTGCTTCAGTCATGAGCTATTCCGATACAAATTGATTTGAAAAGATGATATTTGAAATAGCCTGGAAATACTAAAGTAAATGGGAAAAAATGCCGGGATGGCCCGGCATTTATTGTGGCTCACAAGAAGGATTTAAACGGAAGGTCCGGTTCAATCGTGAAGCAGTCATCAAATCCGCGCGGATAGTGATATTCAAAGTTATCTTTGTCCAGCGGCCAGGTAAACTTGCCGCCCACCTGCCAGATAAATGGCTTGAAGCCATACTTCAGCCGATCTTTTTTCATCTCCCACAGTACGCGAATTTCCTGAGGGTCGGCCTGGAAGTTTGACCAGATGTCATGGTGGAAGGGAATGACGACTTTTGTATTCAATGCTTCCGCCATACGCAGCATGTCGGAGCTGGTCATCTTGTCGGTAATGCCGCGCGGGTTCTCGCCATAGGATCCGAGCGCGACGTCGATCTGATGCTCGTTGCCGTGCTTTGCATAATAGTTGGAGTAATGCGAGTCTCCGCTGTGGTAGAGCGTACCGCCCGGCGTTTTGAACAGATAGTTAACCGCGCGAGCATCCATACCGTCCGGCAGGACGCCCGCTGCTTTCTGATCGGCGGGGAGAGTGATCAACGCGGTTCGATCAAAAGCGTCAAGCGCATGAATTTCAATATCTTTCACCTTAACGACATCGCCGGGTTTTACCACGATGCAGCGCTCTTTCGGCACGCCCCAACCGACCCACAAATCCACACAGGTTTGCGGCCCAATAAACGGCACATCGTCCGCGCAGTTCTGCATGACGGCGGCCGCGACGTTTACGTCGATGTGATCGTTATGATCGTGCGTAGCCAGCACCGCATCGATCTGGCGAATTGCAAACGGATCAAGCACAAACGGCGTGGTGCGTAGGTTTGGCTGCAGTTTCTTCACGCCCGCCATGCGTTGCATCTGGTGACCGGTTTTCATCAGCGGATTACCGTGACTTTGCTTACCTGTTCCGCACCAGAAATCGACGCAGACGTTAGTCCCGCCTTCCGACTTTAGCCAAATTCCGGTACAGCCAAGCCACCACATAGCAAAGGTGCCAGGTGCGACCTGTTCCTGTTCGATCTCTTCATTCAGCCAGCTTCCCCACTCCGGGAATGTGCTCAGAATCCATGATTCGCGCGTGATGCTTTTTACTTTACTCATCGCATTTACCTTCATGTTGGTTCAAGTTGAATCAAATTGTGATTTGTTTTGATTGATACTGACATCATTTTATCAAGAAGGCAATGCGTGGATTTTTCTGTCTCCGTGGTAATGCGTCTGTAACTCACCGCATAACGGGAAGCTTTGCAGAAAATGTAATTTTGTAGTTCATTGTTTTTATTGTATTTGTTTTTTATCCTGTAAACGAATGGTAAAACCTTATCTCTGGTAAGAGAATTATTTGCGTACTGCATCACATTTAATCAAATTCAATCTTGTTGTGATTACTTTTGAAAATTAGAGTGGTCATACACATCCTGGACATCTGTAATGAATGTTCAGCAACTTTGTCTACTGGAGATCGTTATGGAGATCCTCTACAACATCTTTACCGTCTTTTTTAATCAGGTTATGACCAACGCGCCGTTGCTGTTGGGGATTGTGACCTGCCTCGGCTACATCCTGTTGCGTAAAAGCGTTAGCGTAATTATCAAAGGCACGATCAAAACGATTATCGGTTTTATGTTGCTGCAGGCGGGATCGGGCATTCTGACCAGCACGTTCAAACCGGTCGTGGCGAAGATGTCCGAGGTTTACGGTATCAATGGTGCGATTTCTGATACCTATGCCTCCATGATGGCAACCATCGAACGTATGGGAGACGCCTATAGCTGGGTCGGTTATGCCGTGTTGTTGGCGCTGGCGCTGAACATTTGTTACGTATTGCTGCGGCGCATTACCGGCATTCGCACCATCATGCTGACCGGGCACATCATGTTCCAGCAGGCGGGGCTGATTGCCGTTTCTCTGTATATCTTTGGTTACCCGATGTGGACCACCATCATCTGTACGGCGGTACTGGTGTCGCTCTACTGGGGGATTACCTCCAATATGATGTACAAGCCGACGCAGGAAGTGACCGACGGCTGCGGTTTCTCCATCGGTCACCAGCAGCAGTTCGCTTCATGGATCGCCTACAAAGTCGCGCCTTATCTGGGGAAAAAAGAGGAGAGCGTGGAAGACCTTAAGCTGCCGGGCTGGCTGAATATTTTCCATGACAACATCGTTTCTACTGCGATTGTCATGACTATTTTCTTCGGCGCGATCCTGCTCTCTTTCGGTATTGATGTGGTTCAGGCGATGGCGGGTAAAACCCACTGGACGGTATACATCCTGCAAACGGGCTTCTCGTTCGCCGTTGCGATCTTCATCATCACTCAGGGCGTACGTATGTTCGTTGCCGAACTGTCGGAAGCCTTCAACGGTATCTCCCAACGCCTGATTCCTGGCGCGGTACTGGCGATTGACTGCGCCGCGATATACAGCTTTGCACCCAACGCGGTGGTGTGGGGATTTATGTGGGGCACCATCGGCCAGCTGATTGCGGTCGGCATCCTCGTGGGCTGCGGCTCCTCCATCCTGATTATCCCAGGCTTTATCCCAATGTTCTTCTCGAACGCCACTATCGGCGTGTTTGCTAATCACTTTGGCGGATGGCGCGCGGCGCTGAAGATTTGTCTGGTGATGGGGATGGTCGAAATCTTTGGCTGCGTCTGGGCAGTAAAACTCACCGGTATGAGCGCCTGGATGGGGATGGCGGATTGGTCAATTCTTGCGCCGCCGATGATGCAGGGCTTTGCCTCCATCGGCATCGCGTTTATGGCCGTCATTATTCTGATTGCACTGGCTTATATGTTTTTCGCAGGACGCACGTTGCGCGCTGAGGAAGACGCAGAAAAACAACTGGCAGAACACTCTGCTTAATAAGGAGTTTCGATTATGACCGTACGTATTCTGGCTGTGTGTGGCAATGGGCAGGGCAGTTCCATGATCATGAAGATGAAGGTGGATCAGTTTTTAACCCAGTCCAATATTGACCATACGGTGAACAGCTGCGCAGTGGGTGAATACAAAAGTGAACTGAACGGCGCGGATATCATTATCGCTTCTACCCATATCGCCGGCGAAATTACCGTATCCGGCAATAAATATGTCGTTGGCGTACGCAACATGCTGTCTCCCGCCGATTTTGGTCCAAAACTGCTGGAAGTGATCAAAGCGCATTTCCCGCAGGACGTGAAGTAAGGAGGCGGCATATGAAATTACGTGATTCGCTGGCAGACAATAACTCTATCCTGCTACAGGCCGAGGCCAGCACCTGGCAGGAAGCGGTAAAGCTGGGCGTGGATCTGCTGGTTAAGGCCGACGTGGTTGAACCGCGCTACTACCAGGCCATTCTTGATGGGGTCGAACAGTTTGGCCCGTACTTTGTGATTGCGCCAGGGCTGGCGATGCCGCACGGTCGCCCGGAAGAAGGGGTGAAGAAGACCGGCTTTGCGCTGGTGACGCTGAAAACGCCGCTGGTGTTTAACCACGAAGATAACGACCCGGTGGACATTCTGATCACTATGGCGGCGGTCGACGCCAACACGCATCAGGAAGTGGGCATCATGCAGATCGTGAATCTGTTTGACGATGAAGCCAATTTCGACCGTTTACGTGCCTGCCGCACCGCGCAGGAAGTGCTGGATTTAATTGATAACGCCACTGCGGCGGCTGTTTAAAAGGATACCGAAATGTCATTACCTATGTTGCAGGTTGCGCTGGATAACCAATCAATGTCTTCTGCGTATGAAACGACGCGTCTAATCGCCGAAGAGGTCGATATTATTGAGGTGGGCACCATTCTTTGCGTTGCCGAGGGTGTGCGCGCCGTACGTGACCTGAAGGCGCTCTACCCGCATAAAATTGTGCTGGCGGACGCGAAAATTGCCGACGCGGGGAAAATCCTCTCCCGCATGTGTTTCGAAGCCAACGCCGATTGGGTCACTGTCATCTGCTGTGCGGATATCAATACCACCAAAGGTGCGCTCGAGGTGGCGAAAGAATTTAACGGCGACGTACAGATTGAACTGACCGGTTACTGGACCTGGGAACAGGCACAGGAGTGGCGGGACGCGGGAATCGGGCAGGTTGTATATCATCGCAGTCGTGATGCGCAGGCTGCCGGTGTGGCGTGGGGAGAGGCGGATATCAGCGCCATCAAACGTCTGTCCGATATGGGCTTTAAAGTCACCGTCACCGGCGGTCTGGCGCTGGAGGATCTGCCGCTGTTCCAGGGGATCCCGATTCACGTCTTTATCGCCGGTCGCAGTATTCGTGATGCCGCTTCTCCGGTTGAAGCGGCGCGTCAGTTCAAACGTTCCATCGCCCAGCTGTGGGGTTAAGGAGCGGCTATGTTGTCGAAACAGGTCCCGCTCGGTATTTATGAAAAGGCGCTCCCCGGAGGGGAGTGCTGGCTGGAGCGCTTGCGGCTGGCGAAAGAGTTGGGTTTTGATTTTGTCGAAATGTCGGTTGATGAAACCGACGCCCGACTGGCGCGGCTGGACTGGAGCCGCGAGCAGCGCCTCGCGCTGGTGGCCGCTATCGCCGAAACGGGGGTACGCGTACCTTCTATGTGCCTGAGCGCTCACCGCCGTTTCCCGCTGGGTAGCGAAGATGATGCGGTGCGCGATCGGGGGCTGGCAATCATGCGGAAAGCCATTCAGTTTGCGCAGGATATCGGTATTCGTGTGATTCAACTGGCGGGTTACGACGTCTATTACCAGCAGGCCAATAACGAAACGCGTCGTCGATTTCGCGATGGGCTAAAAGAGAGCGTTGAGATGGCGAGTCGCGCGCAGGTGACGCTGGCGATGGAAATCATGGATTATCCGCTGATGAATTCGATCAGTAAGGCGCTGGGTTATGCCCACTATCTCAATAATCCGTGGTTCCAGCTGTATCCCGATATTGGCAATTTGTCAGCGTGGGATAACGACGTACAAATGGAGTTACAGGCTGGAATAGGCCATATCGTGGCCGTTCACGTCAAGGACACCAAACCCGGCGTGTTCAAAAATGTGCCGTTTGGTGAAGGCGTTGTCGATTTCGAACGCTGCTTTGCGACGCTCAAACAGAGTGGGTATTGCGGGCCATACCTGATTGAGATGTGGAGTGAAACAACGGACGATCCGGCGCGTGAAGTGGCGAAGGCGCGCGATTGGGTGAAAGCGCGGATGGCCAGCGCGGGTCTGGTGGAGGCGGTGTAATGCAAAAACTTAAACAGCAGGTTTTTGAAGCCAACATGGATCTGCCGCGTTACGGGCTGGTGACGTTTACCTGGGGTAACGTCAGCGCCATTGACCGCGAACGTGGTCTGGTGGTGATTAAGCCCAGCGGCGTCGACTATCAAACCATGCAGGTTGACGACATGGTGGTGGTAGATCTGGACGGCAACGTGGTGGAAGGTCGCTATCGTCCTTCTTCCGACACGGCCACCCATCTGGCGCTGTATCGTCGCTACTTATCTCTTGGCGGCGTGGTACATACCCACTCCACCCACGCGACGGCATGGGCGCAGGCGGGGCTGGCAATTCCTGCGCTCGGCACGACTCATGCGGATTACTTCTTTGGCGATATCCCCTGCACCCGGGCATTAACTGAAGCAGAGGTTCAGGACGAGTATGAGCTGAATACCGGCAAGGTGATTATCGAAACGCTGGGGAACGTGGAACCGCTGCATACGCCCGGCGTGGTGGTGTATCAGCATGGCCCGTTTGCCTGGGGTAAGGATGCTCATGATGCGGTACACAACGCCGTGGTGATGGAAGAAGTCGCGAAGATGGCATGGATTGCGCGTGGCATTAATCCGGCTCTCAGTCACATCGACAGTTATCTGATGAATAAACACTTCATGCGTAAGCACGGCCCAAACGCCTATTACGGACAGAAGTAACGACTAAGTCCTGGAGCCAAATCATTCAGGGGATGTTATCGATCTGGCTTCGGGACTTGTTTGCATAAAAAAAACCAGGAACGGTAGGCTGGATAAGGCGTTTACGCCGCCATCCGGCAATCTGCGCGGAGTCTGCCGGATGGCGCTTTGCTTATCCGGCCTACCACTCTTTTGTTTGCAAAAAAAGCCCCCAGTGATGGGGGCAAGTAAAACGGTGGCAATGTTCTCGTTGGTTATTTGCGGGTAGTTAGCGATAAATATCCGCACTGGCGTGCATATTCCCGTTACTACCGGGTTCCCTGGTGAGGATTACGTGGTACCGGGTCGCGCCTTGCGCATCGGTCTCTTCATTCAGGGCCTGAATGGCTTCACTTTCAGTGGCGAAGTTATGATTTATGTAAATGACGCCTAAGCTCTGCACATCATCCATATTCCTGGCCTGATGACCGTCAATTTTGATGGCTGCCGTTGCATTTGCGCTGAGCAAAAGCACAGCCAGAAGGGTCAAAACACGGGCTCGCATATGTACCTCCTCGACTGCGGTCTCTGGTTATCTCTCTCCTGTGATTCATTTGCTTCTGATGTAATTTTAACCGTTCCCGACACTGTCGATAGCGACCATTTCTGATGCAGTTGTTCAAAAAATTACCGCATGACCATCTTTTCTTTTATTAACAGTCCTCTGGTGTATACCGCTGCGGTGAAAAATACCTGTTTCTCGCGCATAAGCTCTTACCAAATCGTCAATTTAATCGGATGAATACGCCGTCTATAGTGGGCTGGATAAGTAATATAACTTTATGATAATAAGGCAAAAACTTATGGATACTTCATTCATGGATTTCAGCTACTTCGTGATTATGTTTATGGTCGCGCTGGTGGCTGGCTTTATTAACGTGGTGTCGGGCGGCGGCGGTTTTCTCTCTATTGGCGCACTATTAATTTCTGGTTTACCCCCGGCTAATGCGCTGGCAACCAATAAAATTCAGGCATTGGGCAGTTCGCTGACCTCCGGGATTTACTTTCTACGCCGGGGGCATATCAACGTACAGGAACACAAGTATGTGTTCCTGTCTGCTTTTATCGGCTCAGCGTTAGGCACGACGCTCATTCAGTTCATTGAACCGCAGGTGTTGAAAAAACTGCTTCCGGTACTGATTATCGCCGTCGCCATCTACTTTATTTCTGCTCCCAATCTCAGCGAACCGAAAAGAAAGCAGCAGATTTCGCTGTTTCTCTTTTCACTGATCTGCGGCGGCTGCATTGGCTTTTATGATGGGTTTCTTGGCGCTGGCGCCGGCTCCTTTTATACGCTCTGCTACATCCTGTTGTGGGGATACAGCATCGATAAGGCTCAAATTCATTCAAACTTTATTAATCTGGCATCGAATATCGCGTCGATTTTATTCTTTATTTTCGGCGGCAAGATGATTTGGTCACTGGGACTGGTGATGTTTGCCGGGCAGTCACTCGGCGCGCGTCTCGGCGCGACGGTGGTGCTGACGCGCGGCAAGAAAGTTATCCGGCCCATGATTGTCATTGTCTCCATTTGCATCAGCGTCAAAATGTTGCTGGATATGTATTAATGGCGACATGATAAATAATCGTACAATCACCTTGAGTTTAGCGGCGGACGCCAGTATTATGACGCGTCAATTTTTCAGCCGACCTTTAACACGTTCCTTGCCTCCCCGGGCCTCGGCTGACCCAGACAGGAGGCTGAATAATCCGTAAGGAGCAATTCGATGCGTCATTACGAAATCGTTTTTATGGTCCATCCTGACCAGAGCGAACAGGTTCCGGGTATGATCGAACGCTACACTGGTGCAATCACTGCAGCAGAAGGCACGATCCACCGTCTGGAAGACTGGGGCCGCCGTCAGCTGGCTTACCCGATCAACAAACTGCACAAAGCTCACTACGTTCTGCTGAACGTTGAAGCGCCGCAGGAAGTGATCGATGAGCTGGAAACAAACTTCCGCTTCAACGATGCCGTTATCCGTAGCATGGTAATGCGTACTAAGCACGCTGTTACCGAAGCATCTCCGATGGTTAAAGCGAAAGACGAGCGTCGTGAACGTCGCGATGATTTCGCAAACGAAACCGCAGATGATGCAGATGCTGGGGATTCTGAAGAGTAATTTCTGATGACCAACCGTCTGGCGTTGTCCGGCACCGTGTGCAGGGCTCCCCTTCGAAAGGTCAGTCCATCAGGAATTCCTCATTGCCAGTTCGTGCTTGAGCATCGTTCTGTGCAGGAGGAAGCCGGTTTCCACCGGCAGGCGTGGTGCCAAATGCCCGTTATTGTTAGCGGACACGAAAACCAGGCCATTACTCACAGTATAACGGTCGGTAGCGCAGTGACCGTTCAGGGGTTCATCTCTTGCCATAAGGCAAAGAACGGCCTGAGCAAAATGGTTCTGCATGCCGAGCAGATTGAATTGATAGATTCTGGAGACTAGCCATATGGCACGTTATTTCCGTCGTCGTAAGTTCTGCCGTTTCACCGCGGAAGGCGTTCAAGAGATCGACTATAAAGATATCGCTACGCTGAAAAACTACATCACCGAAAGCGGTAAGATTGTCCCAAGCCGTATCACCGGTACCCGTGCAAAATACCAGCGTCAGCTGGCTCGCGCTATCAAACGCGCTCGCTACCTGTCCCTGCTGCCGTACACTGATCGTCATCAGTAATCGGTCACGGTCCATTAATACGACTTTGAGAGGATAAGGTAATGCAAGTTATTCTGCTTGATAAAGTAGCAAACCTGGGTAGCCTGGGTGATCAGGTTAACGTTAAAGCGGGCTATGCTCGTAACTTCCTGGTACCACAGGGTAAAGCTGTTCCTGCTACCAAGAAAAACGTTGAATTTTTCGAAGCGCGCCGCGCTGAGCTGGAAGCTAAACTGGCTGACGTTCTGTCCGCTGCTGAAGCTCGTGCTGAGAAAATCAACGCACTGGAAACCGTAACCATCGCGTCTAAAGCTGGCGACGAAGGTAAACTGTTCGGTTCCATCGGTACTCGCGACATCGCTGACGCTGTAACTGCAGCTGGCGTTGAAGTTGCTAAGAGCGAAGTTCGTCTGCCGAACGGCGTTCTGCGTACCACTGGTGAGCACGAAGTGAGCTTCCAGGTTCACAGTGAAGTGTTTGCTAAGCTGACTGTAAACGTAGTTGCAGAATAAGTTTTTATTCTGATAACCGCGTAAAAGCGCCGGCCCTGTGCCGGCGTTTTGCTTTTCTGTTCCCCGCTTTTCTCTCTGGCTATTCTTTGTCCTTTTCGGGATAATCACAAAAATAAAACATTATTTCAAAGTGGTGATGGAATGGAACCAACGCACCAACCTCTGTTTGCGCGTAAAAATGTAGTCTATCTGAGCGCGGCGTTCTGCTGCCTGCTGTGGGGGAGCGCCTATCCGGCGATCAAAAGCGGCTATGAGATCTTCCAGATTGCCACGGATGACATTCCGTCGAAAATTGTCTTTGCCGGGTATCGTTTCCTGTTTGCCGGATTATTGCTGCTACTGCTGGCGGTGGCGCAGCGTAAACCGATTGGCAGGCTAAGCCCGCGCCAGTTTGGCCAACTCACGCTGTTGGGGCTGACGCAAACGTCGCTGCAATACATCTTCTTTTATATTGGCCTGGCGTTCACGACGGGGGTGAAGGGGTCCATCATGAACGCGACCGGCACGTTCTTCAGTGTGCTGCTGGCCCATTTTATCTATCAGAACGATAAACTCAGCTACAACAAGGCGCTGGGCTGTATCCTGGGCTTTCTCGGCGTGATGGTGGTGAACTTTAATAGCGGACTGGATTTTAGCTTCAGCCTGTTAGGGGACGGCTCGGTAGTGATGGCGGCCTTTATTCTCTCCGCCGCTACGTTATACGGCAAACGCATTTCTCAGACGGTAGATCCAACGGTCATGACAGGTTACCAACTGGGGATGGGAGGTCTGGTGTTAGTTATTGGCGGTTATGCTTTTGGTGGAACGCTGACCGTACACGGCGCGTCTTCGGTGGCGATTCTGGGCTACCTGACGCTACTCTCTTCAGTGGCCTTCGCCTTGTGGAGCATTTTACTCAAGCACAACCGCGTGGGGATGATTGCGCCGTTTAACTTCCTGATCCCTGTGTCGGGGGCGGTGCTGTCGGCGATTTTCCTCGGCGAAAATATTCTCGAATGGAAATATGCGGTAGCGCTGGTGCTGGTCTGTTCGGGGATCTGGTGGGTGAACAAGGTGAAGCGTTGACGCTTCACCTTGATGCCTGATGGCGCTATCGCTTATCAGCCTACAATCGCGGTTAACGGGCGCGAATAAAACTGCCGTTAGGCTGGCGGGTAAACAGTACCTGCTGGCCGTTACCGGTATCGATAGTTAACCCCGTTACCACGCCGTTGGCATTTTGCCGAATCTGTATCATCTGACCGTCTTTCAGGTTGCTCAGCGGTTTTCCGGCGCCTTCTACCTGCGCCATCGCGTATACGTCGGTTGGCGGGAGATTGTGGTCACGGAATACCTGGGCCAGCGTTTTGCCCGAGTCTACGCGGTAGGAACGCCATTGCTGCTCAATTCCGCTATCCTGTTGGAAAGGCTGCGACTGCGGCTGAGATTGCTGGGCCTGCGGCTGGGCGTCTGGTTCTCCTTCCTGGATCGGTTCCGGTGCAACCGGAGCGACCTGGCCTGGGTCGTTTTGCGGCGGGACAAGCTGTGCCTGCAACTGAGCCTCTGTCGGCGGCTGCGATTGTGACTGTAAATCCAGCTGGGCAGTACGCGTCACCACAGGGGCATCGCTGGTGTCACTGGAAGGGAGCAGGAAACCTATCACCAGCACGATAGCAGCAATAATAATGCCGCGGCGGTGCATCGGCGGTAGCGGATCCATAATGCGAAAATTGTCCGGTGCATGCCAGATTTTCGCCAGGGTTGGTTTTAATTCAAAGCGCCCGGGCATGGCTTTCCTCCTGCTCCGCGTCTCGTTCCTCGATCATAGAGTATAGATGGCTAACGCTATGATGTTCGTCATATTACCCGCTTTCGTGACGTCAACGCGGGATATTCCTATTGTTTATGTTTCCTCGCGATTTGTCATCAGTTGCCGAGACAAAGTTTTACCGGATGCGGCATGGCTGATATGCTGCCCGCTACTTTACATCCGATGAAAGGAAATATGATGGCTACCCCGACTTTTGACACTATCGAAGCGCAAGCAAGCTACGGCATTGGTTTGCAGGTAGGACAGCAGCTGAGCGAATCCGGTCTGGAAGGGCTGTTGCCTGAAGCGCTGGTGGCGGGTATCGCTGACGCGCTGGAAGGCAAGCACCCGGCAGTGCCTGTTGATGTGGTGCATCGCGCACTGCGTGAAATCCACGAGCGTGCTGATGCAGTACGTCGCGAGCGTTTCCAGGCTATGGCCGCTGATGGCGTTAAATATCTGGAAGAAAACCGTGAGAAAGAGGGTGTGAACAGCACTGAATCCGGTTTGCAGTTCCGTGTTCTGACCCAGGGTGAAGGCGCTATTCCGGCGCGTACCGACCGCGTTCGCGTGCACTACACCGGTAAACTGATCGACGGCACCGTGTTTGACAGCTCTGTCGCACGCGGCGAACCGGCTGAATTCCCGGTTAACGGCGTCATCCCGGGCTGGATTGAAGCGCTGACTCTGATGCCGGTAGGTTCCAAATGGGAACTGACTATTCCTCAGGAACTGGCTTACGGCGAGCGTGGCGCTGGCGCGTCTATTCCTCCGTTCAGCACGCTGGTGTTCGACGTTGAGCTGCTTGAGATCGTGTAAGCAGTGACTTCTGTTCCCTCCGCGGCTGGGGGGAACAATAAAATAGCGTGAAAAGCTATAGTTACGCCTTTGTCGATATTTTATCTTGCAAATACCTCGTCAGCGTGTATTTTTGTGAGCTGATTCGCGCTATCAGAGTGATATGACACTCACTTTAAACATTAAATTAACATTATATCTAAATCTTAGTATTCATCCCGCCAATTCTTACCTAATATCGATGAGTCCTGCTAACAGGATCGTCGTATCATAGACACACTAAAGGCCGTAGAGCCTGAACAACACAGACAGGTACAGGAAGAAAAAACATGGTAGATCAGGTAAAAGTCGAAGCCGTTGAAGAGGCTTCGTCTGAACAGTCGCTACGGCGCAATCTCACAAACCGCCATATTCAACTTATTGCCATTGGCGGTGCTATTGGTACTGGCCTGTTTATGGGCTCCGGTAAAACCATCAGTCTTGCCGGACCGTCGATCATCTTTGTGTATATGATCATCGGTTTTATGCTGTTTTTCGTGATGCGTGCAATGGGAGAGTTGCTGCTCTCGAATCTCGAATACAAATCCTTTAGTGATTTTGCCTCCGACCTGCTCGGGCCATGGGCCGGCTATTTTACCGGCTGGACTTACTGGTTCTGCTGGGTTGTTACCGGGATGGCAGACGTTGTTGCCATTACGGCGTATGCGCAATTCTGGTTCCCCGAACTCTCTGACTGGGTCGCCTCGCTGGCGGTGATCGTGCTGCTGCTGAGCCTCAACCTTGCCACCGTAAAAATGTTTGGTGAGATGGAGTTCTGGTTTGCGATGATCAAAATCGTCGCCATCATCGGCCTGATTGTCGTCGGTCTGGTGATGGTGCTGACGCACTTCCAGTCGCCAACCGGCGTTCAGGCATCGTTCACGCATCTGTGGAATGACGGAGGCTGGTTCCCGAAAGGTCTGAGCGGCTTCTTTGCCGGCTTCCAGATCGCCGTGTTTGCGTTTGTGGGCATTGAGCTGGTGGGGACGACCGCCGCGGAAACCAAGGACCCGGAGAAATCTCTGCCGCGCGCCATTAACTCGATTCCGATCCGTATCATCATGTTCTACGTTTTTGCGCTGATCGTGATCATGTCCGTCACGCCGTGGAGCTCGGTAGTACCATCCAAGAGCCCATTCGTTGAACTGTTTGTCCTGGTCGGTCTGCCCGCAGCGGCAAGCCTGATCAACTTTGTGGTGCTGACTTCAGCGGCCTCTTCAGCGAACAGCGGCGTGTTCTCTACCAGCCGTATGCTGTTTGGTCTGGCGCAGGAGGGCGTGGCGCCTAAAGCGTTTGCTAAGCTGTCTAAACGCGCGGTTCCGGCGAAAGGCTTAACCTTCTCCTGTATCTGCCTGCTGGGCGGCGTGGTGATGCTGTACGTGAACCCGAGCGTAATTGGCGCGTTCACCATGATCACCACCGTGTCGGCGATTCTGTTCATGTTTGTCTGGACGATTATCCTGTGCTCGTACCTGGTGTACCGCAAACAGCGTCCGCACCTGCATGAAAAATCGATCTACAAGATGCCATTAGGCAAGCTGATGTGCTGGGTATGTATGGCGTTCTTCGTCTTCGTACTGGTACTGCTGACGCTGGAAGAGGATACCCGCCAGGCGCTGATCGTGACGCCGCTGTGGTTCATCGCGCTGGGTCTGGGCTGGTTGTTTATCGGTAAGAAACGTATGGCAGGTATGCGTTAATCATGTTGCCGGGTGGCGCTGACGCTTACCCGGCCTACGTTCGAGGATGTTGTAGGCCCGGTAAGGCGAAGCCGCCACCGGGCTTTTTTATTCACCCGCTAATGCACGCGGGAACAACACATTATTTTCCAGACTGATGTGTTCCATCAGGTCGTCGATCATCTCGTTAATGCCGTTATACATGGCTTTCCAGGTGGTGCACGCTTCCGGCGGCGGCGTCACGTTGTGGGTAATGTGTTTGATCACTTCGACCAGTTCCCCGGCATCGTCATGCTCGCTTTCCATCACGCTGATGGGTCCCATCGCCTGGCGACCCATGCCCTGTTTGATCATCGGGAACAGGATCTGCTCTTCTTTCATCATGTGGCTGGACAGCTCTTCATGCAGCATGGTCAGGTTTTTCGCCAGACCGCGCGGTACGTTCGGTTTGTCGGCGTGAACGCGTTCAACTTTCGTGGCCTGCAGAATCAGTTCCGGCAGCTGTTCACGGTGCCTGTCGTGATAACGCACGATGATATGGTCGATGATTTCAGCCAGTGCCACGCTGCGCCAGTCTTTCTCCAGCGGCTGTTCAGCCAACTGCGCGAGCTGCGCCTCAATAGCGTCTAAATCCAGCTCTTTACGCGCGGCAGCGCGTGCCAGCGTTTGCTTACCGCCGCAGCAGTAATCCATATCGTATTTACGAAACAGGGCCGACGCGCGAGGAATAGAGAGCGCCAGTTCACCTAAAGGTTGATCGCGATAAGACATTGCCGTTACCTCATTCTCAATAATATAAGATGTATTTTAAATGCAACTTAATGGAAAGGATATAACCCTTTCGGGGTGGCGTTTTTTGTGATGGAGGTCACGAAAATTTATTATCTCGTTAAGCTGCTGAATCTTATTGAAAAGGGGGGAAATGGCGAAAAAAGCCGCGTTACAGGATTAAATAAGCGAACGCCGCTGCCGATAGTTAGACCTCAGACAATACCTGCATAATAAAAGGCAACAGATGTTCAAACGAATCAAAGTGATAACCTTACTTATCACCGTGTTACTCGCCCTGGGCGCGATGCAGCTCATCTCCGCAGGCGTTTTTATTGGCGCACTGAATAACGATAAACAGAACTTTAACGTCTCTCAGCTTTCCAGCCAGAACGTGGCTGAATTTACCGATGCGTGGATTAGCCTGAATCAGGCTCGCGTCACGCTCAACCGGGGTATGCTGCGCTTACAGGGAACGATGGCCAGCGAGATCAACGGCGGTCAGTTGAAAGAGCTGGTGAACACGGCGAATCGTCTGCTGGCCGAGTCGAAAGAGCATTACGATAAATACTACGCTCTGCCGGAAACGCCGGGGCTGGATGAGCATCTGGCCGACCGACTGGAAGAGCAGTACGGCATCTATTCTGCGACGCTGGCGAAAATGAACGCATTGCTTGCTGAAGGTAAGCTGGAAGAGATGTTCAGGCAGAATGCCGAGCAAAAGCAAACGGCCATGCAGGACGTTTATCGGCAATGGCGTAGCGCGCAAACGGCGCTGGCGACTGCCGGCGTGCAGGACAATGAGAGTGATTACCAGAAGATAATCTGGCTGCTGTCCGCCGTGATGGCGATTGTCGTCGCCATTATCATCGCCAGTTGGCTGGCGATGCAGCGCGTGTTGCTCAAACCGCTTCACGACGTGATGGGGCATATTCGCCATATTGCCGCCGGTGATTTGACGCACAGCATCAATGCTGATGGCAGCAATGAAATGGCGCTGCTGGCGCGTAACGTCCGTGATATGCAGCAGGCGCTGGCCAACACGGTTAGCGTGGTGCGTGATGGGGCTGACACCATCTATACCGGCGCAGGTGAAATTGCCGCAGGCAGCAACGATCTCTCTTCACGCACCGAGCAGCAGGCCGCCTCTCTGGAAGAGACCGCGGCCAGCATGGAACAGCTCACTGCTACCGTGAAACAGAACGCGGATAACGCGCGGCAGGCGACCAGTCTGGCAAAAAACGCCTCGCAGACGGCGCAAAAAGGCGGCAAGGTCGTTGATGGCGTGGTACGAACAATGGATGAAATCGCCGCCAGTTCCAGCAAAATCGCGCAAATTACCACTGTTATCGACGGCATTGCCTTCCAGACCAATATCCTGGCGCTGAACGCGGCGGTGGAAGCGGCGCGCGCGGGCGAGCAGGGGCGCGGGTTTGCCGTGGTCGCTGGCGAGGTCCGTACGCTGGCGCAACGTAGCGCACAGGCGGCGAAAGAGATTAAGGCGCTGATTGATGACTCGGGTAATCGGGTGAATGCCGGTACGGCGCTGGTGCATGAAGCGGGCGAAACGATGGCCGAAATTGTCAGCGCCGTAACCCGCGTGACCGACATTATGGGCGAAATTGCCTCGGCTTCTGATGAACAGAGCCGGGGTATCGATCAGGTCGGCCTGGCGGTTGCTGAAATGGATCGTGTGACGCAGCAAAACGCCTCGCTGGTGGAGGAATCCGCCGCCGCCGCTGCCGCGCTTGAAGAGCAGGCTGCGCGACTGAATCAGACCGTGGCGGTGTTTAACGTGTCGCGCCGGATGGCGGCGTAAACGCCTTATCCTTGTAGGCCTGATAAGCGCAGCGCCATCAGGCATCCCCCGAAACCGGCACTACCGCCGGTTTCTGCGGTTTTGACCGCACCGCAATCACTACGCCTATTACCAGCAGCGTAATCCCGCTCAGCGTCAATAGCGGTGGAACCCCCTGCCGCAGAATAAAGGTGTACAACAGGCCCGCCAGCGTTTCGAAGACAATCAGCGGGCCGAGGATCACCGTCGGCAACTTCTGGCTGGCGACGTTCCAGCACAGCGCGCCCACCCACGAACACAGTACCGCGATGGCGATCATCAGGCCGATAAACACGCCCGGACGCGGGCCGAAAGGCAGCGCGAAGTCCGGCGTTTGCCCGTTCAGCCACAGACATGCCGCAATATATCCCAGCAGCGAAACGGGCAGGGTTACCAGCGCCTGAGCCGTCGCCCACATCATTGGATGCTTATCCGGATTCTCGCGCAGCCAGCGGGCATTGCGTAGCGCATACCAGGCCCAGCACACCACCGAGATTAGCGCCAGTGCAATACCGGAGCCATAACGCCAGCCGCTAAAATCGGGTAACCCCTGATTCAGCTCCGAGATATTTACGCACAGCAGGCCAATGCCAATCAGCACCAGCGCAGGCGAAAGGCGCCACCACGATAATTTGCCGTCACGCTGGCTATAGAGCAGGTTGGCGAAGACCGGGATCACCACCGGTAATGTCCCGATGATCATCGTTGAGACCGGCGCGCCGGTACGCTGGATGGCGCTGGCCAGGCACACGTAATAAATCAGGTTGCCCATCATGGTGAGCGCCAGCGCGGTGACCCAATCTTGACGGGACAACTGGCGCAGGCGCGCTCGTCCAAGCCAGGCGATCGGCAAGGCGATCAGCCCCAGCGCCAGATAGCGCCCCATCGACTGCAACACCGCCGGATATTCCGGCACGATCAACGGCCCGACAAAAATCAGTCCCCACATCAGCCCGGCCAGCAGGGCATACAACACGCCGCTAATCATTTTTGACACCCACATCATTAAACATTGCGCTGAGTGTAGGCAGGGAAAACGCAGCCGTATTGTATGAGATTGCGCATTAGCGCGAATAAACCTGTTTCTGGTAGCGCACTGGCGTAATGCCATAGCGATGGGTAAACGCGCGGGTGAGATGCGACTGGTCGGTGAGGCCGGTGGCGGCGGCAACGTCTGCCGCGGGCATACCGTGAGTGAGAAAACCTTTGGCTCGCCACAGGCGGATCGCCATCAGCATCTGGTGCGGCGTGACGTGGAAATGCGATTTAAACTGGCGCTGGAAATGCCAGGGACTGAGCGATGCCACTCGCGCCAGTTCGTCGAGCGTCACCGGGTGCATGTAATTGTCATGCAGATACTCGCGTACCCGCTCAAAGCGATGGGTTCCCTCTGCAGATATCGGCGCATGACGGGCCAGCGGCTGGAACGTATCGATCAGATCGAGCAACAACCCTTTTTGTGCCAGCGGATCCTCTGTGTTCCACAGGCCATGGATCAGCGAGCAGATCTGCCGCGAGCGTAGCGGATCGTGACGCGTTACGTCATGAAACCACCAGTGGCGGATCCCGGTGACCTGTTCCAGAAGGTCGGGTTCAAGGTAGATCATCCGGTAGCGCCAGCCGTCGGCGGTTTCGGCTTCGCCGGTATGCAGCTCGTCCGGATTCATGGTGACGACGGAATGGGCGGGGGCGACGTACTGCGTGCCGCGATAGCGAAAACGCTCCGCACCGGCTTCTATCGCGCCGATGCCAAACGCTTCATGGGTGTGCGGCTCAAAGGCGTAACGCGAGATGTGCGCATGATACAGCTCAACGCCTGGCACCTGCGCCAGATGGCGAAAACGGGCGCTGTCTTTCTCATCAATAAACTGCTCAGGTACACCTTGCACGTTTTCTCTCCCCACGCATCATCCTGTCATTATCAGAGAGGATGCGCGGGGATGCCACCACAATTAACTAATTTTTAACACTCAGATGAGGCCTTTGACGCTGTCAGCCAGCGATGTGGTTGGGCGTCCGAGCAGTTTGCTCAAGGTATGGCTGTCGTCGAACAGACCGCCTTTAGAGGCGCCGGTGTCAGAGTCGGCCAACATATCCGCCAGCCCGGCAGGCAGACCAAAGCCTTTCAGCGCCGCGGCAAAGTCAGCTTCGCTCAGGTTCTGATACACCACTTTTTTGCCGCTCTGTTTTGCCAGCTCGGCGGCCAGTTGGCTCAGGGTCCAGCCCGCATCGCCCGCCAGCTCGTAGATTTTACCTGCATGGCCCTCCTCGCTGATGACGCGCGCGGCGGCGGCGGCATAGTCGGCACGGGTCGCTGAGGCGATTTTGCCTTCACCTGCGGCACCGATAAACACGCCGTGCTCCAGTGCCGCCGGTGCGCTGGCGAGATAGTTTTCGGTGTACCAGCCGTTGCGCAGCAGCGCGTAAGCGATGCCGGATTCAGCCAGCATTTTCTCGGTCGCCACATGCTCATCGGCGAGGCCCAGCGGTGAACTGTCGGCGTGCAGCAGGCTGGTATAAGCGATGAATTTTACGTGGGCAGCTTTCGCCGCGTTAATCACGTTGCGATGCTGCGGGGCGCGTTGCCCCACTTCACTGGAGGAGATCAGCAGTAACTTATCGATCCCCTGTAAGGCGGTGGTAAAGGCGGCTTCGTCGGTGTAATCCGCCTGACGGACGGTAATACCCTGCTGGCTGAGCGCCGTCGCTTTCGCCGGGTTGCGGACAATCGCCACAATCTGGCTGGCAGGTACGGTTTTCAGCAGAGTTTCAATAACGTGTTGGCCCAGTTGGCCGGTAGCGCCGGTAATTGCGATCATGGGGTGACTCCTCGGTATTGGTCTTGTGTTTAATCAAGCTAACACCTAAACTTACTTTTAGTAAGTACGTACAAAAAGGTTAGTATAGAAATGACAGCATCGACCCTCTCCCAACAGTTACGCGACGGCAATTTGTTTGCCGAACAGTGTCCCTCCCGCGAGGTGTTAAAACACGTCACCAGCCGCTGGGGCGTATTGATTCTGGTGGCGCTACGCGACGGCACGCACCGCTTCAGCGATTTGCGCCGTAAGATGGGCGGTGTCAGTGAAAAGATGTTGGCGCAATCTCTCCAGGCGCTGGAGCAAGACGGCTTTATCAATCGGGTGTCTTATCCGGTGGTGCCGCCGCATGTGGAATATAGCCTGACGCCGTTGGGCGAACAGGTGAGCGATAAAGTCGCCGCGCTGGCGGACTGGATTGAACTGAACTTAGCGCAGGTTTTGGCGCAGCGGATCCCGGCATGAACGATGTGCCGGATGGCGCTGCGCTTATCCGGCCTACAGTTCGGTAGGCCGGGCGTCGCATCCGGCACGAAAGTTACTTACTCAAATCCAACTGATAAATTGCAAAGCCGATATCGTCGGTAGCAACTTTCTTCAGCGGATACTGGCCTTTCTCTTTGATAAACGCTGCGGCTTTTTCTGACGGTGATGTTTCAAAGCGAATATCCTGTTTCGTCTCGCTATGAATCGGCGCCAGTCGCCAGTTGTTATCTGCCGCCGGGTGAATTTCACCTGTGCTCTTCGTCTGGGCGCTTATCCATGAAGCCAGCACCGAGCGGTTTTCATCCGGTGATGCAAAGGCGATGTGGCTGTCGCCGGTTCCGGCAAACTTACCGCCGTAGGCGCGGTAGTTGTTGGTCGCGACGAGGAAGGTGGCATTCGGATCGACAGGCTTACCGTTAAAGGTCAGATTTTTAATACGCTCCGCTTGCGGATTAATGGTCTTGCATTCGCCGTCGTAGCGGGCGGGCTGCGACACATCAATCTGATAATTCACGCCGTCAATCACGTCGAAGTTATAGGTACGGAAGCCGTCCCAGTTAATTAACGACTGCGGTTTGCTGCTGTGGATATCAATCTGATTAAACTGCCCGGCGGAACATTCCAGCCACTCCTTCACCTCTTTGCCGCTGGCTTTCACCACCACCAGGGTATTGGGATAGAGATACAAATCCGCGGCGTTACGGAAGGTTAGCTGACCTTTTTCGACTTCGACAAAACTGGCCGGATCGTTCTTGCGTCCACCGACCTTAAACGGCGCGGCAGCGGAAAGTACCGGCAGTTTTGCCAGATCCGGATCGCCCTGGATAAAGTGTTCCACATAGGCTTTTTGCGCGTTATTTACCACCTGCACGGTTGGATCATCCTGAACCAGCGCCAGATAGCTGTACATGTTGTCGGCGGACTTGCCGATCGGCTTGCTGACAAACTCACGCGTGGCGTCGTGATCGGCTTTCAGGATCTCAACGATTTTTTTATCTTCGCCAGCCAGTGATTTCTTCGCCGCGGCGTCATAGATTGGGCGCGCCTCGGCTTTCGTCTGGGTTACCTGCCATTTACCGCTGTCGTTATTCAGCACCAAATCCACCACGCCCAGATGATCGCCCCACATGCCCGGCATCACCGCAGGAATGCCATTGAGCGTGCCTTTCGCGATATCCGCGCCTTTAATATTGGCAAAATCTTTACCCGGGAAGACGGCGTGAGCATGCCCAAACATAATGGCATCCACACCCGGTACTTCACTGAGATAATAAACGGAGTTTTCCGCCATGCTCTGATACGGGTCGGCAGAAAGCCCGGAGTGGGCAACCACCACCACGACATCGGCGCCTTTTGCGCGCATTTCCGGCACATACTTACGTGCGGTCTCGGTGATGTCGTTCACCGTTACTTTGCCGCTGAGGTTGGCTTTATCCCAGGTCATGATCTGCGGTGGCACAAAGCCGATATAGCCAATCTTCAGCGTCTGCTTGTTCCCTTCATGGTCAATTACTTCAGTGTCTTTGATCAGATAAGGCGTAAACATCGGCTTTTGGGTCTTAACGTCGATGATATTGGCGTTAACGTAGGGGAACTTCGCCCCGGCCAGCGCGTTATGCAGATACTCAAGACCGTAGTTGAATTCATGGTTGCCGAGGTTGCCCACCGCGTAATCCAGCGTATTCAGCGCCTTGTATACCGGATGAGTTTCGCCCGCTTTCAGTCCTTTGGCCGCCATATAATCCCCGAGCGGACTGCCCTGAATCAGATCGCCGTTATCCACCAGTACGCTGTTTTTGACTTCGCCGCGCGCAGCGTTGATCAGACTTGCCGTACGCACCAGGCCGAATTTTTCCGTCGGCGTATCTTTGTAATAATCGAAATCCATCATATTGCTATGCAAATCAGTGGTTTCCATTATGCGCAGATCGACGGTCGCGGCATTCACGCTGGCTGCAATCAGCGTTGCCAGAAGCGTTGCACTAAACTTAATCATCAGGGGCATCCTTTTAAGATCTAAGCCACAAAAGAAAATGTATATAAATCTTCTTGCTTACAGAACTGTGAATCATGACATGAATATAGCGTTTAAAACCGCAGGCGCTATCACAGTTGGCGGATCCCCTGTCGATCGGGTATAAGTAAAACAACAAGTTAACACCACTGACAGAAACGAGGTGGAGAATGCTAGAACATGTATGCCAGCTTGCACGGAACGCGGGCGATGCCATTATGCAGGTCTACGATGGAATCAAACCGATGGAGATTGCCAGCAAGCAGGACGATTCTCCGGTCACGGCGGCGGATATTGCCGCGCACACGGTGATCCTCGAAGGGTTACAGGCGCTGACGCCGGATATTCCGGTTCTCTCTGAAGAAGCGCCTCCAGGCTGGGATGTTCGCCAGCACTGGCAGCGCTACTGGCTGGTCGACCCGCTGGACGGTACCAAAGAGTTTATTAAACGTAACGGTGAATTTACCGTCAATATTGCGCTGATTGAGAAGGGAAAGCCGATACTTGGCGTGGTTTACGCGCCGGTGATGAAGGTGATGTACAGCGCGGCAGAAGGTAAAGCGTGGAAAGAAGAGTGCGGCGTGCGCAAACAAATCCAGGTACGTGACGCGCGTCCACCGCTGGTAGTGATTAGCCGCTCGCATGCTGACAATGAGTTAAAAGAGTATCTGCAACAACTGGGCGAGCATCAGACGACGTCGATTGGCTCGTCGTTGAAGTTCTGTCTGGTGGCGGAAGGCCACGCGCAGCTGTATCCACGTTTTGGGCCAACTAACGTCTGGGACACCGCAGCCGGCCACGCCGTAGCCGCCGCAGCCGGAGCGCACGTTCACGACTGGCAGGGGAAAACGCTGGACTACACTCCCCGTGAATCGTTCCTCAATCCCGGCTTCCGCGTCTCTATTTACTAAGCAATTTGTGCAGCAGGGCAATCACCTGCTGCACCGCTTCCATTCTTTCAGTCTGGCCCGGTGGCGTACTGGCAGCCAGGATCGGCGGTGAACGCGTCATGATTCACGGCCCATGCCAGACAGCGAAGGCCGCCACGACACTGTGTTTTAAAAAGACATTTACCGCATGCGGCGGGCCAGGTGAATTCGCGCAATTGCCGAAAAAGCGGGGCGTTTTGATATATTTCCGTCAGCGGTGTCTGCAGCATATTTCCCACCGCAACGGGCAAGCGACGGCAGGGATACACGTCGGCATTGGGCATGATGGTGATTAACCCCGCTCCTGCCTGGCAGCGATAAGGCGCGGATCCATGATGCTGAAATTGTAACGCCCGCAGCATTGAGATTTCAGTCTTGCCCTGGGGTTTTAATAAACGGTGTATAAAATTGGGACGTTCTAGTTTCTTTTTAATCTGTGCCGCGGATTGAAAGAAATCCTGTGTCTCCGCTTGATCCAGAATGTCGGGAATATTTTCGCGGCAAGGGATCAGGCGATCGAACCATAGACGGTCTACCGCATAGCGCCTGGCCAGATTTGCAACGGTGGCAAAACTGTTGATGTTTTTTTTGTGTGCCGTAAAAGACCAAAGCACACGTCGACCTTCCGCTTTTAACCGTTTTGTTGCCTCAAGTACGCGGGAGAAATTACCTGGACCGCGGATTTCGTCATGAATGATGCTATCTCCGTCCACGCTTAACTGAATAAACGCCAGACGGATCGGGGCGATAAGTTTTAAGCGCGTCTCGGTGAGTAGCGTCCCATTCGTGAGGATGGCGATGTTCGGGCGCTGCGGATGCTCATGCAGAAAATGAAGTAATTTGATGAATTCTGGATGCGCGAAGGGTTCACCGCCGGTTAGCGTGAGTAAAAAGGGCAAGGGTGAAGACCCCGCCAACTGCTGGTGGAAATGCAATAGTTGCCCGGCTATCTCCTTGAGCTCTGCGAGCGAGTTACGTTTCCCCTTATATCCGGGTTGATAACAATGCTGGCAGCGTAAATTGCAGCTATCCGTGATGTGCCACTGGACTGTTAAATGTTGAGGACGAAAATGCGCTACCATTTTTGATTAATCACCGCCGCATCCGCCACATCCACTTCCTCCGCAGCTACTTCCACTACAACTGCTGCCACCACAGCTACTTCCGCCACAGCTACTTCCACTGCTATCGCTGCTGTCATGAAAGCTGTTGTTACCATAATCTGAAGCCGCAGCCTGCGTGGCATAAAGACCCGCGACAGCGGCACCACCGGTAAGCACTTTGCTCAACCATGCCTGCTGCAGATTCTTGTTTGTGACGTTTAATAACGTGTCATGATAAAGCCGAATGTACTTTTGTCCGCAGGGGGTGAGAGTGACTGCATTCATATTGATTCTGCTGGCAAATACGACAGGGACAACAACAAATATGGTTAAGGTGAGATAAGCGATGTTAGTGTGTCCTGTATTGATGGCAATTATGAGTTTATATAAACCAAGCGCCATTATTGATAACAAACATCGCCGGTGTTGCTTTACAATTTTACGTTTGTCAGCGTCGTTATAAATCAAATACATCCTTTCTGCTTTTTTCTGATGCTCTTCATATTTGTTCGTAAAAATTTTGCTTATCCCAGACACGGTATTTGGCTTCCTGAAATAGTCAAGGATGAGCCTTTCATAGAGTGTGGTATTCGCTTTTTTCTTTTTAGATATTTGATAATACTGGTTATTTTTATTGGTGATGTAGCCTTCATCAAGCAGAGGCCCCATCACCATGTTGGTGATCCCCATTGTGGGATCTTTTAGCCATGCGATAAAAAAAGGGTCTTCATTGACATTTAATGATTCGGATTGTCTTTTATGTAATTTTTTCTTATATAAAATAAGTAAATACCGCGAGGTTATGATTATTGTGTAATAGAAAAGTAAAAAGTGACCGCCGCTGAGTGAAATAATTGGGTTGTCTACCAGACCCCATGCCATGGTGATGAATCCTTTGATAAGTTTAATTCTGCTGGACAGGGTTATATCACGCGATTTCTTTCCCCACCAGTATCAGGAGGGGAAAGCGGAATAAAGGACAATAGGTACGAAATGTATTTATTGCGCGAGCAATTTGTGCAGCAGGGCAATCACCTGCTGTACCTCTTCCTGCGTTAATGCCCCATCTTTTGCCCACTGGACGCGCCCGTCCTTGTCGAGTACGGCGATCGCGGAGCTCTCTTCATCCAACTGCCAGGCTTTGCGCGCAATGCCGTTGCTGTCGACGATAAATTGTGACCACGGATAGAGCTTCTTATTGCTCTCCAGGCTGCTGCGCACAAACATACCGGAGCCGGGAATGGCGTCATCCGTGTTGACGATAGTGGTGGTCTGGTATTTGTCGTGCGGCAGTTTCGCCGCTTTGATGGCTTCAATCAGGTTCGCATTTTTCTCTTTCGCGGAGGTGCGTCCGGCGATGTGCTGCACAATACGGACTTTGCCTGGCAGTTGCGCGCTATTCCAGCTTTTGTAGCTAAACTTATCGTTATCGAGAATCAGCTCGCCGCGATCGGCGATCCCCACCGGCGGCACGCGCTGGTTAGTTTCAAACTTATGGGCGGAGGCAATCATCGGCAGCAGCAGGCACGACAGCGCCAGCAGTTTTTGTAAGGTCATAGGTTTTCCTTCTTTCTTTATTTTGCAGGTGATCCGACCACTTGGGCCTGGAATTTAATCATATGTGCGATTGATGCTTTTTCCCGCAAGCGCGATGCCAGTTTGCGGACGGGCGCACAAATCCTGCGAAAATCGAAGGCTTATACTGAAGACAGCGAAGCGTTGAAAAGATAATTCTGAATAATTGTAACTTGAAGGTAAATAAACTTATACGCGCTGGAAACATCAACGAGATAGTCTATAGTCATAGGGCATTAAAATTTGCGCCTGAGGATTGTCGGACCGATTGTGGTACCGCAAAGGCGTAATGCTCAGCAGGAGACAACAATGAAAATTTTCCAACGATACAACCCGCTGCAGGTGGCGAAGTACGTGAAGATCCTGTTTCGTGGACGGTTATATATCAAGGATGTAGGTGCTTTTGAATTTGATAAGGGTAAGATTCTTATCCCAAAAGTGAAGGACAAGCTGCATTTTTCCGTGATGTCCGAAGTTAACCGTCAGGTCTTGCGTCTGCAAACTGAGATGGCTTGATCAAAGTGCTATGCGGTAGTTAAAAAAAACGGCTCCAGGATGGGAGCCGTTGATGTTTCTGCAAGGTGCTAAGACGCCTTCGCCTCTTCCTTCGCATCCGGCAGTTTCGGTACCAGAACGGTAGGTTTACTGTCCAGACGCGTGACCAGCAGCTGATCGATCTTGTAGTTATCGATATCCACCACTTCAAATTTGTAGCCTGAATACTTCACCGAGTCGGTACGCTTCGGGATCTTACGCAGCATGAACATCATAAAGCCGCCGATGGTTTCATAGTTGCCGGACTGCGGGAACTCGTCGATATCCAGCACGCGCATGACGTCATCAATCGGCGTACCGCCGTCGACTAGCCATGAGTTTTCATCACGCGCCACGATCTGCTCTTCCAGACCCTGACCGACTAAATCGCCCATCAGCGTCGTCATCACGTCGTTGAGGGTAATAATCCCCACCACCAGTGCGTACTCGTTCATGATGACGGCAAAATCTTCGCCTGCGGTTTTGAAGCTTTCCAGCGCTTCAGAGAGCGTCAGCGTATCCGGGACGATCAGCGTATTGCGGATCTGTACGCCGCTGTTCAACGCCATGCTCTGGTTGGCCAGCACGCGGTTGAGGAGATCCTTTGAATCGACATAGCCGATAATGTGGTCGATATCTTCGTTACATACCAGGAACTTGGAGTGCGGATGTTCCGCCACTTTGTTCTTCAGACTCTGCTCGTCTTCGTGCAGATCGAACCAGATAATGTTCTCGCGCGAGGTCATCGAAGACGGTACGGTACGGGATTCCAGTTCGAACACATTTTCAATCAGCTCATGTTCCTGCTTGCGCAGCACACCCGCCAGCGCACCGGCTTCGACCACGGCGTAAATGTCATCTGACGTGATGTCGTCTTTACGCACCATTGGGATCTTAAACAGACGGAAAATGTTGTTTGCCAGACCGTTAAAGAACCACACCAGCGGGCGGAAGACCAGCAGGCAGAAGCGCATCGGGTTGATGATACGCAAAGCCACAGCTTCTGGCGCAATCATACCGATGCGTTTCGGGGTTAAATCCGCGAACAGGATGAACAGGCCAGTCACCAGCGAGAACGACAGAATAAAGCTTAACTGTTCGGACAGCTCAGGAGCGAAGTACTTTGAGAAAAGGCTGTAAAACGCCGGGGAAAAAGCCGCATCACCAACGATACCGCCGAGAATGGCGACCGCGTTAAGGCCAATCTGCACCACGGTAAAAAACATGCCGGGGTTTTCCTGCATCTTCAAAACACGTTGTGCGTTCACGTTGCCTTCATCGGCAAGCAGCTTAAGTTTTATTTTGCGTGATGCGGCAAGCGAGATCTCGGATATCGAGAAAAACGCACTCACGGCGATCAGGCAGAGAATGACTAAAATACTGTTTAACATATCTTATCCGGCCGTTAGGGCCAGATCCTCGGAAGGGAGAAGTTGATAAATCCGTGTGAAATACACATTGAAAACCGGCTCGTGGAGTTGAGCCGGTAAATTCAGCAGCTAGTATAGCGTAAGGTACTGTAACGTCGCCAGAGGGGGAAATTTATCCTTGCGGGGGCAAACACACGCCAATCCCGCCAATTCCACAGTATCCGTAAGGATTTTTGTGCAGATATTGTTGGTGATCGTCCTCGGCATAGTAGAACGGGGTTGCCGTACTGATTTCCGTTGTAATGGTGCGCTCGTCGCCTGCGGCGGTCATTGCTGCCTGAAAACGCTCAAGGCTGGCCTGTGCCGCGGCGGTTTGCTCCGGCGTTAACGGGTAAATGGCGGAACGATACTGCGTACCCTGGTCGTTCCCCTGACGCATGCCTTGCGCTGGGTCGTGATTTTCCCAGAACACCTGCAGCAGTTGCTCGTAGCTGATAACATGCGGGTCATAGACGACGCGTACCGCTTCGGCATGCCCGGTATCGCCAGAACAGACTTCCCGATAGGTTGGGTTAGGAGTATAGCCGCCGGTGTAGCCAGCCGCCGTGCTGTATACCCCGGGTAATGACCAGAATAAACGCTCAACGCCCCAGAAACATCCCATGGCGAAAAGGGCTATCTCCATACCGTCGGGCACGTTGGTCATCGAATGTTGATTAACCGCATGCAGCGTTGCCACTGGCATCGGGGTATTGCGTCCAGGTAGCGCATCTGCTTGAGTAACGAGATGCTTTCTATCAAATAAACTCATGGCCGTTCTCCCGAAATCAGTCATTTGGGTTAAGGTTGTAACGAGACGCGTCTTTGCCCACAATAAACGGCATGAATACGTCTAGAGTTAAACATAAGAAATATTTGGGTTGTCGTCTGTTTTTCAACTCTTATTGTTGATTTTTTGTTAAGCCGAGGAACGGCATAGTATTTTTTTCCAGGGGTGGGAAAAAAGGATATTCAGGAGAAAATGTGCCACATATCCGTCAGTTATGTTGGGTGGGATTACTGTGCTTAAGTGGCTCCGCGGCCGCCGCGAATGTTCGCTTACAGGTCGAAGGTTTATCGGGACCGCTGGAGAAAAACGTTCGCGCACAGCTGTCCACGATTCAAAGTGATGAAGTCACTCCAGACCGACGCTTTCGTGCGCGCGTTGATGACGCCATCCGCGAAGGGCTAAAGGCGCTGGGCTACTTTGAGCCGACCATTGATTTTGAGCTGCGCCCGCCGCCGGCGAAAGGACGCCAGGTGCTGATTGCCAAAGTGACCCCCGGCGAGCCGGTGCTGATTGGCGGCACTGACGTGATTTTGCGCGGCGGCGCGCGTACGGATAAAGACTACCTTGAGCTGCTGAAAACGCGACCGGCAATCGGCACCGTGCTGAATCAGGGGGACTATGACAACTTCAAAAAATCCCTCACCAGCGTGGCGCTGCGCAAAGGCTACTTCGACAGTGAATTTAATAAAAGCCAGCTTGGAATAGCGCTTGAGCGCCGCCAGGCGTTCTGGGATATCGATTACAACAGCGGTGAACGCTACCGCTTTGGGCATGTCACCTTTGAAGGCTCGCAAATTCGCGATGAGTACCTGCAAAATCTGGTGCCCTTTAAAGAAGGTGAAGAGTACGAGTCGAAAGATCTGGGCGAACTGAACCGTCGCCTGTCGGCGACCGGATGGTTTAATTCCGTCGTCGTCGCGCCGGAGTTTGATAAAGCCCGTAAAACCAAAGTGTTGCCGCTAAAAGGCGTGGTCTCGCCGCGAACCGAAAACACCATCGAAACCGGGGTCGGCTACTCAACTGACGTTGGGCCGCGGTTGAAAACCTCGTGGAAAAAGCCGTGGATGAACTCCTACGGCCACAGCCTGACCACCAGCGCCAGTATCTCGGCGCCAGAGCAGGTTCTTGATTTTAGTTATAAAATGCCGCTGTTAAAGAACCCGCTGGAGCAGTATTACCTGGTGCAGGGGGGCTTTAAGCGTACCGATTTAAACGACACCGAACAGGACTCCACGACGCTTGCGGTTTCCCGTTACTGGGATCTCTCCAGCGGCTGGCAGCGCGCGATTAACCTGCGCTGGAGCCTCGACCACTTTACCCAGGGTAACGTCACCAACACCACCATGTTGCTTTATCCGGGCGTGATGATCAGCCGAACGCGTTCGCGTGGCGGTCTGATGCCTGTGTGGGGTGATTCCCAGCGCTACTCCATTGACTATTCCAATACGGCCTGGGGCTCAGACGTGGATTTCTCCGTCTTCCAGGCGCAAAACGTCTGGATCCGCACATTGTACGATCGTCATCGTTTTGTAATGCGCGGCAACCTCGGCTGGATTGAAACCGGGGATTTCGACAAAGTGCCGCCGGATCTGCGTTTCTTCGCCGGGGGCGATCGCAGTATTCGCGGCTATAAATACAAATCTATTTCGCCCGAAGGCAGCGACGGCAAGCTGACAGGTGCCTCGAAGCTGGCGACCGGCTCGCTGGAATATCAGTACAACGTGACCGGAAAATGGTGGGGCGCGATGTTTGTCGATAGCGGCGAAGCGGTCAGCGATATTCGCAAAAGTGATTTTAAAACCGGGGCCGGGGTTGGCGTTCGCTGGCAGTCGCCGGTGGGACCGATCAAGCTCGACTTTGCCGTCCCTGTCGGCGACAAAGATGAACATGGTTTACAGTTTTATATCGGTCTGGGGCCTGAATTATGAGTTTATGGAAGAAGATAAGCCTCGGCGTGCTGGTTTTTATCCTGCTGTTGTTAGGCACCGTCGCGTTCCTGGTGGGGACAACCTCCGGTCTGCACCTGATCTTCAAAGCGGCAAATCGCTGGGTTCCGGGGCTGGAGATTGGTCAGGTTACCGGCGGCTGGCGGGATCTGTCGCTTAAGAATATCCGCTATGACCAGCCCGGTGTGGCGGTAAACGCGGGGGAAGTGCATCTGGCCGTTGGGCTGGATTGTCTGTGGGACAGCAGCCTGTGCGTCAACGATCTGTCGCTAAAAAATATCAACGTGGCGATCGACAGCAAAAAGATGCCGCCTTCCGCGCCGGTGGAGGAAGAGGACAGCGGCCCGCTTAACCTTTCCACGCCTTATCCGATCACGCTATCCCGCGTGGCGCTCAACAACATCAATATCAAAATCGACGACACCACGGTTTCATTGCTGGATTTTACCTCCGGCCTGAACTGGCAGGAAAAAACGCTGACCCTGAAGCCAACGTCATTACAGGGGCTGCTGATTGCCTTGCCTAAAGTGGCGGACGTGGCGCAGGAAGAGGTTGTCGAACCGAAGATCCAAAATCCGCAGCCGGATGAAAAACCGCTCGGCGAAACGCTAAAAGATCTGTTCTCAAAGCCGGTGCTGCCGGAAATGACCGATGTCCATCTGCCGCTCAATCTCAACATTGAAGAGTTTCGCGGCGAGCAGCTGCGCGTGACCGGCGATACGGATTTAACGGTACATAACATGCTGCTCAAAGTGAGCAGTATTGACGGCAACATGAAGCTCGATGCACTGGATATCGACTCGAATCAGGGCACCGTTAACGCCAGCGGCACGGCGCAGCTCACCGACGCATGGCCGGTCGATATTACGTTAAACAGCACGCTCAACATCGACCCGTTAAAAGGCGAAAAGGTGAAGCTGAAGGTCGGCGGCGCGTTGCGTGAACAGCTGGAGGTCGGCGTCAATCTGTCTGGTCCGGTCGATATGGATCTGCGCGCGCAAACGCGTCTGGCAGAAGCCGGTTTACCGCTTAACCTGGAAGTGGCGAGTAAGCAGGTTTACTGGCCATTTACCGGCGATAAGCAGTTCCAGGCCGATGACATCAAGCTCAAACTGACCGGCAAGATGACCGATTATACGCTGTCGATGCGTACCGCGGTGAAAGGGCAGGATATCCCTCCGGCCACCATCACGCTGGACGCCAAAGGCAACGAACAGCAGATCAATCTCGACAAACTGAGCATCGCAGCGCTGGAGGGGAAAACCGAGCTGAAAGCGCTGGTGGACTGGCAGCAGGCGATCAGCTGGCGCGGGGAGCTCACGCTGGACGGTATCAACACCGCGAAAGCGATCCCCGACTGGCCGTCAAAACTGAATGGCCTGGTGAAAACGCGCGGCAGTCTGTACGGCGGAAGTTGGCAGATGGAGGTTCCGGAGCTGAAGCTGACCGGCAACGTGAAGCAGAACAAGGTCAATGTGAACGGTTCGCTGAAGGGGAACAGCTACCTGCAATGGACGATCCCGGGCCTGCATCTGGAGCTGGGGCGCAACAGCGCGGATGTGAAAGGGGAGCTGGGTGTCAAAGACCTCAATCTCGACGCGACGATTGATGCCCCGAGCCTGGACAACGCGCTGCCGGGACTGGGCGGTACGGCGAAAGGGCTGGTCAAGGTTCGCGGTACGGTGGAAGCGCCACAGCTACTGGCGGATATCACCGCCCGGGGTCTGCGCTGGCAGGAGCTTTCCATCGCTCAGGTGCGCGTCGAAGGCGACGTGAAATCGGCGGAGCAAATCGCCGGTAACCTCAACGTTCGCGTAGAACGGATTGTACAACCGGACGTGAATATCGGGCTGGTGACGCTTAACGCCAAAGGCAGTGAAAAGCAGCATGAGCTACAGCTGCGTATCCAGGGCGAGCCGGTCTCCGGACAGCTTGACCTGGCCGGGAGCTTTGATCGCAAAGAGCAGCGCTGGAAAGGGGCGTTGAGTAATACCCGTTTCCAGACGCCGGTCGGCCCGTGGTCGCTTAACCGCGCGATTGCGCTGGATTACCGTAATCAGGAGCAGAAGATCAGCATCGGGCCGCACTGCTGGAACAACCCGAATGCGGAGCTGTGCGTACCACAAACCATTGATGCCGGTGCCGAGGGGCGCGCGGTGGTGAATCTCAACCGCTTCGACCTGGCGATGCTGAAACCGTTTATGCCGGATACAACCCAGGCCAGCGGCGTGTTTACCGGCAAAGCCGACGTCAGTTGGGACACCACCAAAGAGGGGCTGCCACAGGGGCAGGTCACGCTTTCCGGACGTAACGTGAAGGTCACGCAAAGCGTGAACGATGCGCCGCTCCCAGTGGCATTTGAAACGCTGAATCTGAGCGCCGATCTGCACAACAACCGTGCCGAGCTGGGCTGGCTGATTCGCCTGACCAATAACGGACAGTTTGACGGAAAGGTGCAGATAACCGATCCGCAAGGACGCCGTAACCTCGGCGGCAACGTCAATATCCGCAACTTCAATCTGGCGATGGTGAACCCCATCTTCTCGCGCGGTGAAAAAGCAGCGGGGATGCTGAACGCCAACCTGCGTCTGGGCGGCGATGTGCAAAGCCCGCAGCTGCTTGGTCAGCTACAGCTGAGCGGCCTGGACGTTGACGGTAACTTTATGCCGTTTGACATGCAGCCAAGCCAGTTGGCGGTAAACTTCACCGGCACACGCTCAACGCTGGCGGGCGTGGTGCGGACGCAGCAGGGGCAGATTAACCTCAGCGGCGATGCCGACTGGAGTCAGATCGAGAACTGGCGGGCGCGCATCGCGGCGAAAGGCAGTCGGGTGCGGATTACCGTGCCGCCGATGGTGCGTCTGGATGTCTCGCCGGATGTGGAATTTGAAGCGACACCGAACCTGTTTACCCTGAACGGCAATGTCGATGTGCCGTGGGCGCGTATCGTGGTACACGACCTGCCGGAAAGCGCGGTCGGGGTTTCCAGTGATATGGTGATGCTTAATAACGATCTGCAGCCCGAGAAGCCGCAGACCGCCGGGATCCCGATCAACAGCAACCTGAACATTCACGTGGGCAACAACGTGCGTATCGATGCTTTTGGCCTGAAAGCACGTCTGACGGGTGACCTGAAGGTGGCGCAGGATAAGCAGGGGCTGGGGCTGAACGGACAGATCAATATTCCGGATGGGCGTTTCCATGCCTATGGGCAGGATCTGATTGTGCGTAAAGGGGAACTGTTATTCTCAGGCCCACCGGATCAGCCGCTGCTCAACATCGAAGCGATTCGTAACCCGGATGCCACCGAAGATGACGTTATTGCTGGCGTGCGTGTGACCGGCTCTGCCGACGAACCGAAAGCGGAGATCTTCTCCGACCCGGCGATGTCGCAGCAAATGGCGCTTTCTTACCTGCTGCGTGGGCAAGGATTGGATAGTGAACAGAGCGACAGCGCGGCGATGACCTCGATGCTTATTGGACTGGGGGTTGCACAAAGTGGTCAGGTTGTGGGTAAAATCGGGGAGACATTTGGCGTAAGCAATCTGGCACTGGACACGCAAGGGGTGGGAGACTCATCTCAGGTGGTTGTCAGCGGATACGTACTGCCAGGTCTGCAGGTGAAATATGGTGTGGGTATATTTGACTCCTTAGCGACACTCACGCTACGTTATCGTCTGATGCCTAAGCTATATCTGGAAGCAGTGTCTGGCGTAGATCAGGCACTTGATTTGCTCTATCAGTTCGAGTTTTAGCAATGCGAATATTTGTCTACGGCAGTTTACGAACCAAACAAGGCAACAGCCACTGGATGACCAATGCCCTGTTGCTGGGAAATTTCAGTATCGACAACTACCAGTTGTACAGCCTGGGCCACTATCCAGGCGCCGTTCCGGGAAATGGAACAGTACACGGGGAAGTTTATCGTATTGATAACGCCACGCTGGCAGAGCTTGACGCTCTGCGTACCCGTGGCGGTGAATACGCACGCCAGCTAATTCAAACGCCGTACGGAAGTGCATGGATGTACGTGTACCAACGTCCGGTTGATGGCTTAACGCTGATTGAAAGCGGTAACTGGTTAGACAGAGACCAGTACTGATATGAACACGCCACCCTCGGGTGGCGTTGTTTTATCCAATGCCAAATGTTGTCCTGGATTATCAGGACGCATTCATCTTTTTCTTCATTGTGCTATAAGGTTTATTTAGTGAAGTACTAATTAGTAAAAGTTATTATTTTTCTTAAAACATCATTTTGTATAATTATAGAGTAATATGATCCCGCTAGCGGAAATTATTCTATTTAAGTTGCATTCTCATTCTGCAAAATAATTATCCAGGTAAGGATAGTAATGGAATGAGTAATATTGTCTATCTTAAACTCATAAGTGAACAACAAGGCGATATTTCTGATGGGTGCGGAACAACTGATTCAGTCGGTAATCGTTGGCAACAGAACCATGTGAATGAAATATTTGTTTTTTCTCTGCTTGCAGGCGTAACAAGTACCGGTAAAGGAGCGAATCTACAGCACTTAACATTCAATAAGCAAATAGATAAAAGCTCACCGCTATTAGTGAATGCGATTAATAACAATGAACGCCTGTTTTTGGAGTTTTGGTTTTATCGCATAAATAGATATGGTCAATGGGAGAAGTATTATTATATTCAGCTCAGAGGTGCTTCAATATCAAGCATTCAGATGAGAGTTATAAAAGATGAGATAGATACAGAAACAATATCTGTTGATTATGATTATATTCTCAGTAAACACCTGATAAGTAATACCGAGTTTAGCTATCTTGCTCTGCCTGCGGAGTACAATAAGCTGTTTGTTCCTGCGCCGAAACCCCAGACGCAAACCCTTAACAGCGCTGGTGTAGGTCGACTGCTGGCGGCAGGAGGGATTTATAACGGCAACATCAAGGGATTCAGAGACACTGCAGAAAAACTGGGCGGCGATGCCGTCAAAGGCTACGATCAGATAATGAATGAGCAGACCAGGGGATTGCTGATTGCGGGGGCTTCAATAGCCGCCGGGGTTGGGGTTGGCAGACTGAGCGCTTTAAGTGAGCTGGGTGAAATATCGAAATATAGTAAGATTCCCTCACTTGAATCCCCTTATTTAAAAGGGTTTACATCAGAAGCTGGGGCCTTACTCAATGCCAAACATGCGGTTATCGATCCGAAAAAAATAGTTTCTTATGCTCTAAATCCAGAGCATCCTGTTGGGGGAAATAAAGCGAGAGTTTTCGAATCAGCTTTAGGTTTTAACCCATCTAATGCCGGGGTCTTAGTTTCAAGAGTTCAGCAGGGAATCATGACTAACCCTGCGGAGTTAGGGTTATATGACAGTTTCGGTCAAAGAATGTCCGTCGATATACCCATTCTCGGGGTGAACGGAGATACCGCAATAGTCCGTACAGGTTGGATGTATGAGACCGATTCGTTAGTGCCTCGTATGACAACCATCTATGTAAAATAGTAGGTCAAAGAATGATACTATCACCTTTAGACGTAGTGTTCCTGAATGTTGATTTACCTGGCTTTGGTTTAACAAAGGGTCAGATCGGTGCCGTTATTGATGTGTACCACTCACCATCGCTAGCGTATGAGATTGAGTTTTGTGATGAAGAAGGAAAGACAATTGCATCTTTGGCTCTATTACCGGAGCAACTGACCACTGGCGGGGCAGGCTAGCGAGGCAAAAAAAAGACCCCCATAAAAAGAGGGGTCTTTAATCAGTTATCTTTGCCTTCAGGCAAAAGCTAACTTACTTCTTCGCGCGCTCGAAGGAAGCAACGATTTCCGCTTTAGCGGCTTCGGCGTTGTCCCAACCGTCAACTTTCACCCATTTGCCCGCTTCGAGATCTTTGTAGTGCTCGAAGAAGTGGGTGATCTGCGCTTTCAGCAGTTCCGGCAGGTCGGTCACATCTTTGATGTGATCGTATTCTTTGCTCAGCTTGGTGTGCGGTACCGCAACCAGTTTCGCATCTTCACCGGATTCGTCGGTCATTTTCAGTACGCCAACCGGACGGCAGCGGATCACTGAGCCTGGCTCCAGCGGGTACGGAGTCGGGACCAGCACATCTACCGGGTCACCGTCCAGAGACAGAGTGTGGTTGATGTAACCGTAGTTGCACGGATAGAACATCGCGGTGGACATGAAGCGGTCAACGAACAGGGCGCCGCTCTCTTTGTCAACTTCGTATTTGATCGGATCTGCGTTGGCAGGGATCTCGATAACAACGTAGATATCTTCCGGCAGGTCTTTACCGGCAGGGACGTTGAGTAAGCTCATGTCTGTTTCCTTTAAATAAGCTATGGCAAACAAGTGGCGGGTATTATAGCCAACTCGCGCGGAATGTCTCCGCTTGTTTTCGCTTTCTCTGTACTCATTTTCTTCTTTTTGCCTCGCTCTCGTGACAGAAAAATCCATATCTTCAGCCGCATTTTTCATAGTGATATGAAAGCGATTACAAAGTTGTGATTAACGTTTTATTTACTTTTTTGAAGTGTGATGTAACGCAATCTGTTACATGCTCAATTGTCTATAGTTTTTTCGCGACGGTTTATTAACCAACAATAATCACCCTACGAGGACGCACTTATGTGGAAGCGCTTACTTTTAGTCACAGCAGTTTCGGCAGCCATGTCGTCTATGGCAATGGCCGCCCCTTTAACCGTAGGATTTTCGCAGGTTGGCTCTGAATCCGGCTGGCGCGCCGCAGAGACCAACGTGGCGAAAAGCGAGGCCGAAAAGCGTGGAATTACGCTGAAAATCGCTGACGGCCAGCAAAAGCAGGAAAACCAGATTAAAGCGGTACGCTCATTTGTTGCGCAGGGCGTCGATGCCATCTTTATTGCGCCGGTCGTGGCAACAGGTTGGGAGCCGGTGTTAAAAGAGGCCAAAGATGCCGACATTCCGGTCTTTTTGCTCGATCGTTCCATCGATGTAAAAGACAAATCTCTCTATATGACTACCGTCACCGCCGATAACGTGCTGGAAGGGAAGTTGATCGGCGACTGGCTGATAAAAGAAGTGAACGGCAAGCCGTGTAACGTCGTGGAGCTACAGGGGACCGTCGGTGCCAGCGTGGCGATCGATCGTAAAAAAGGGTTTGCTGAAGCCATCGCTAACGCGCCAAACATCAAAATTATCCGCTCTCAGTCCGGCGACTTTACCCGCAGTAAAGGTAAAGAAGTGATGGAGAGCTTTATCAAAGCCGAAAACAACGGCAAGAACATCTGCATGGTCTATGCGCATAACGATGACATGGCGATCGGCGCTATTCAGGCGATCAAAGAGGCGGGTCTGAAACCAGGCAAAGACATTCTGACGGGGTCAATTGACGGCGTACCGGATATCTACAAAGCGATGATTGATGGTGAAGCCAACGCCAGCGTTGAGCTGACGCCAAACATGGCGGGCCCGGCATTTGACGCGCTGGAGAAATTCAAAAAAGACGGCACGATGCCTGAGAAGCTGACCATCACCAAATCGATCCTCTATCTGCCGGATACCGCGAAAGAAGAGTTAGAGAAGAAGAAAAACATGGGCTACTAGTTTTGCTGTCGGTCTTGCGTAGGCCGGATAAGGCGTTACGCCGCCATCCGGCATTTATTGCCTGATGGCGCTGCGCTTATCAGGCCTACGAAACGCCGTGATTTCGTAACGGAGGAATGCCATGACCACCGACCAACACCAGGAAATCCTTCGCACAGAGGGCTTAAGCAAATTCTTTCCCGGCGTCAAAGCGCTGGATAACGTGGATTTCAGCCTGCGACGCGGCGAGATCATGGCATTGCTCGGCGAAAACGGTGCGGGAAAATCGACGCTGATCAAAGCGCTGACCGGTGTATACCATGCCGATCGCGGCACGATCTGGCTCGAAGGCCAGCCTGTCTCCCCCAAAAATACCGCCCATGCCCAACAGCTGGGAATCGGCACCGTGTACCAGGAAGTGAACCTGCTGCCGAATATGTCGGTAGCGGATAATTTGTTTATCGGCCGTGAACCGCGGCGCTTTGGCTTGTTGCAGCGCAAGCAGATGGAAAAACGCGCGACGGAGCTGATGGCGTCGTACGGTTTTTCTCTCGACGTGCGCGAGCCGTTGAACCGTTTTTCCGTAGCGATGCAGCAGATCGTCGCCATTTGCCGGGCGATCGATCTCTCCGCGAAAGTGTTGATCCTCGATGAACCTACCGCCAGCCTTGATACCCAGGAAGTTGAAATGCTCTTCGGACTGATGCAGCATCTGCGCGATCGGGGCGTCAGTTTGATCTTCGTCACCCACTTCCTCGATCAGGTTTATCAGGTCAGCGATCGCATCACCGTCCTGCGTAACGGTAGCTTCGTTGGCTGTCGTGAAACCCATGAGCTGCCACAGATCGAGCTGGTCAAAATGATGCTCGGCCGCGAACTGGATACCCACGCGCTACAGCGTGCGGGCCGCACGTTGCTGAGCGATAAACCGGTGGCGGCATTTAGCGGCTTTGGCAAGAAAGGCACTATTGCGCCATTTGATTTGCAGGTGCGCCCTGGTGAGATCGTCGGTCTCGCTGGACTGCTGGGATCCGGGCGAACGGAAACGGCGGAGGTGATCTTCGGTATCAAACCCGCCGACAGCGGTAGCGCGCTGATCAAAGGCAAACCGCAGACCTTGCGATCGCCGCATCAGGCTTCGTGTCTGGGGATCGGCTTCTGTCCGGAGGATCGCAAAACGGATGGCATTATCGCCGCCGCTTCGGTGCGGGAAAACATCATTCTGGCGTTGCAGGCGCAGCGCGGCTGGCTGCGGCCTGTACCGCGGAAAGAGCAAAACGAGATTGCCGAGCGTTTTATCCGCCAGCTTGGTATTCGCACCCCGAACGCTGAGCAACCGATCGAATTTCTCTCCGGCGGCAATCAGCAAAAAGTCTTGCTGTCGCGCTGGTTACTGACCAAACCGCAGTTTCTGATCCTTGATGAGCCGACGCGCGGAATTGACGTCGGCGCGCATGCCGAGATCATCCGCCTGATCGAAACGCTGTGCGCGGATGGTTTGGCGCTGCTGGTAATTTCATCGGAACTGGAAGAACTGGTGGGCTATGCCGATCGGGTCATCATTATGCGCGATCGCAAACAGGTGGCTGAGATCCCACTGGCTGAACTGTCCGTACCGGCGATCATGAACGCCATTGCGGCCTAAGGAGACTATGGTGATGCCTCAATCTCTCCCTCAATCCAACCCGCCAACACGGCGATTCCGTTGGCCAAAGGGTATGCCACAGCTGGTGGCGCTACTGCTGGTGTTGCTGGTGGACAGCCTGGTTGCGCCGCACTTCTATCAGGTGATTTTGCAGGATGGCCGTTTGTTCGGCAGCCCAATCGATATTCTCAACCGTGCCGCGCCCGTGGCGCTGTTGGCGATTGGTATGACGCTGGTGATTGCCACTGGCGGCATTGATCTTTCCGTGGGCGCCGTCATGGCCATTGCCGGGGCCACCACCGCGGCGATGACGGTGGCCGGGCACAGCCTGCCGGTGGTGCTGCTTGCCGCCTTAGGTTCCGGCATTCTGGCGGGGTTGTGGAACGGAATTCTGGTGGCGATCCTCAAAATCCAACCGTTTGTTGCCACACTGATCCTGATGGTGGCCGGGCGTGGAGTGGCGCAGCTTATCACTTCCGGGCAGATCGTCACCTTCAACTCGCCTGAGCTTTCATGGTTCGGCAGCGGCTCGCTATTACTGTTTCCCACGCCGGTAATCATTGCGCTGCTCACGCTGGTGGTGTTCTGGCTGCTGACGCGTAAAACGGCGCTCGGTATGTTTATTGAAGCGGTAGGCATCAACATTCGTGCGGCGAAAAATGCCGGGGTGAATACCCGCATTATCGTGATGCTCACCTATGTGCTGAGCGGCCTGTGCGCTGCTATTGCCGGCATTATCGTCACGGCGGATATCCGCGGGGCGGATGCCAATAACGCCGGATTGTGGCTGGAGCTGGATGCCATCCTGGCTGTCGTCATCGGCGGCGGCTCGCTGATGGGCGGGCGCTTTAACCTGCTGCTGTCGGTGATAGGGGCGTTAATTATTCAGGGGATGAACACCGGGATTTTGCTGTCGGGCTTCCAGCCGGAACTGAATCAGGTGGTCAAAGCCGTGGTGGTGTTGTGCGTGCTGGTCGTGCAGTCACAACGCTTTATCAGCCTGATAAAAGGAGTGCGTGGTCATGATAAAACGTAATTTACCGCTGATGATCACCCTCGGCGTATTTATGCTGGGGTATCTCTACTGCCTGACGCAGTTTCCGGCTTTTGCTTCCACCCGGGTGATTTGCAATATCCTGACCGATAACGCTTTTTTAGGCATCATCGCCGTCGGTATGACCTTCGTGATTCTCTCTGGCGGGATCGACCTTTCCGTCGGCTCGGTGATCGCCTTTACCGGCGTATTTCTGGCGAAGGCGATTGGCTACTGGGGGATTTCTCCGCTGGTGGCGTTCCCGCTGATCCTGCTGATGGGCTGCGCGTTCGGCGCGTTTATGGGGTTACTGATTGATGCGCTGAAGATCCCGGCATTTATCATTACCCTGGCGGGAATGTTCTTCCTGCGCGGCGTTAGCTATCTGGTTTCTGAAGAGTCGATCCCGATTAACCATCCGGTTTATGACATGCTCTCAAGCCTGGCATGGAAAATCCCCGGCGGCGGCCGCCTGAGCGCGATGGGGCTGCTGATGCTGGCGGTGGTGGTCATCGGCATATTCCTCGCGCACCGTACGCGGTTCGGTAATCAGGTGTACGCGATTGGCGGCAACGCCACCTCCGCCAACCTGATGGGGATCTCCACCCGCAGCACCACCATCCGCATTTATATGCTGTCTACCGGGCTGGCGACGTTGGCCGGGATTGTTTTTTCCATTTACACCCAGGCCGGTTATGCGCTGGCGGGCGTTGGCGTCGAGCTGGATGCGATAGCCTCGGTGGTGATTGGCGGAACGCTGCTGAGCGGTGGGGTCGGGACGGTTTTAGGTACCCTGTTTGGCGTCGCCATTCAGGGGCTGATCCAGACCTACATTAATTTTGACGGCACATTAAGTTCCTGGTGGACCAAGATCGCGATTGGCATTTTATTGTTTATTTTTATTGCCTTACAACGCGGTCTCACGGTGCTTTGGGAAAATCGTCAAAGCTCGCCGGTCACCCGCGTGAGCACGGCTGCAACACCAAAGTAACATCATGATTTTTCAGAAAACATTTAAATACCTAAACTTTTTCCGGTTGTAGTCGATAGGTTCTGTACAGGTCTGTTTTAACCCTACAACCGGAAATATAACGATGCCAAAATCCCTTTCAATTCGATCAAGTTTGTTGGTGTTATTGTCTCTGCTGGCGTTTCTGCTGTTGCTGACCGGCGGGATGGGACTTTACGCCTCTACCCGTATTATTACTTCATTGATTTATCACGGTATTATGAGCGCAGCGATGCTGGCTGCCATCGCCTTGCTGGCGGTTATTTGGTTTATGCTGCGAAATAAGTTTCTCAAACCGCTGGATAATATGGTTGAACAGCTGGAACGCCTGGCAACGGGGGATTTGTCGCCGGTTACTGCACTGTCGGCCAGCGCCGAATTTAACCGCCTCAACGCGGCAATGGATGAAATGCGCCATGCGCTGGGCGACTCGGTGCAGCGCGTACGTGATGCCAGTTCGCAAATTGATATCGGCAGCCGTGAACTGACGGCCGGGAACCAACATCTGGCGCAGCGTACTGAATCGACAGCCACGTCGCTGGAACAGACCGCTGCCAGCATGGAAGAGTTAACGGCGACCGTGAAACAGAATGCGGACAACGCCGAGCAGGCGCATCAGCTGGCAAAATCGGTCTCGGATACCGCCGATCGCGGCAGCGAGATGGTGTGCTATGTGATCGAGAAAATGCGCGATATTGCCGGCAGTTCCAGTCGAATTGCCGACATTCTTGGCGTGATTGACGGCATTGCATTTCAGACCAATATTCTGGCGCTCAATGCGTCCGTTGAGGCGGCGCGGGCCGGTGAGCAAGGGCGTGGCTTTGCGGTGGTGGCCGGTGAAGTACGCAATCTGGCCAGCCGCAGCGCCGAAGCGGCAAAAGAGATCCGGGCGCTAATCAGTGATTCACACACCCACGTGGGTGAAGGCAGCGAACTGGCGCAGCAGGCGGGCGAAACCATGGATGAGATTGCCACAGAAGTGATGCGCATGACCAAACTGATGCGTGAAATCGCCAGCGCGTCCCAGGAGCAGAGCCGTGGGATTGAGCAGGTGAATATTGCGGTGATGCAGATGGATGAAACGGCGCAGCAAAATGCGGCGCTGGTACAGCAGTCTTCAGCGGCTACCCGCTCGCTGGAAGCGCAGTCGCACGCGCTACTGGAGGCGATGGCCGCGTTTAAGCTACAGTCAGCGTAACCGAACGTAGGCCTGATAAGGCGAAGCCGCCATCAGGCAATGTCACTACATCATGCCGGATGGCGCTTCGCTTATCCGGCCTACAACGTGCAGTAGGCCGGGATAGGGCGTTTACGCGTCCGGGAACTCGCGGATAAAGCGTTCTACATCTTCGACCATATGGTCGTTGCCCACGAAAAAGGAGCGGCGCTGGTGCAGGCTTTCCGGAATGATATCCAGAATACGCTCTTTACCATCGCTGGCCTTGCCGCCCGCCTGCTCGGCCAGGAAGGCCATCGGGTTGCATTCGTACAGCAGACGCAGTTTTCCTTGCGGGTGGCTGGCGGTGCTTGGGTACAGGTAGATCCCGCCTTTCAGCAGGTTACGGTGGAAGTCCGCAACCAGAGAGCCAATGTAGCGCGAGGTGTACGGGCGCTGGGTTGACTTATCTTCTTCCTGGCAGAATTTAATGTACTTCTTCACGCCATTCGGGAATTTGATGTAGTTGCCTTCGTTAATGGAGTACGTACTGCCTTTTACCGGGAAGCGCATACGTTCCTGGCTGAGGCAGAATACGCCCAGCGAAGGATCGTAGGTGAAGGCGTGTACGCCACAGCCGGTGGTATATACCAGCATGGTGGAAGAACCATAAACAACGTAGCCCGCAGCAACCTGCTTGTTGCCGGGCTGCAGGAAATCTTCTTCCGTGACCGGCGTGCCGACTGGGGTTACGCGGCGGTAAATAGAGAAAATCGTACCGACAGAGACGTTAACATCGATGTTGGATGAGCCATCCAGCGGATCCATCAGCACAACATATTTTGCGTGTTCACAGCCTTCAAAGACGACGATTTCATCTTCTTCTTCCGAGGCAATGCCCGCCACAATGTCGCGCGCCTTCAGTGCAGCTTTCAGTTTTTCGTTCGCGAACAGATCGAGTTTTTGCTGAACCTCTCCCTGCACGTTCTCAGCACCGCTGGCACCCAGGATATCGACCAGACCGGCCTTATTGATATCGCGGTGGATGATCTTGGCGCCCAGCTTTATTGCCGATAACAAAGCAGTGAGTTCACCGGTAGCATGAGAAAACTCGTGCTGCTTTTCGACAATAAATTCACCTAACGTTTTCATAACACTTTCCCTGCAATTTATGTGGAGTAAAGCGACCGCAACAATATTAACAAATATTTCCATTGTTGCGCTTAGGTGAATCGCGCCAGCAAACAACGGAATATCCCGAAATGCGTTTCTCACTTGCCGGACATGTGCGTAAAATGGCCCCCAGATTAAAAAAGGATAGTGACGTATGCGCATTCATATTTTGGGAATTTGTGGCACTTTCATGGGTGGTCTGGCGATGCTGGCGCGCTCGCTCGGTCATGAAGTAACCGGTTCGGACGCCAATGTGTATCCGCCGATGAGTACCCTGCTTGAAAAGCAAGGGATTGATTTGATTCAGGGTTATGATGCCAGCCAGCTCGACCCGCAGCCGGACCTGGTGATCATCGGCAACGCCATGACCCGCGGTAATCCGTGCGTGGAAGCGGTGCTGGAAAAGAACATTCCGTTCATGTCTGGCCCGCAGTGGCTGCATGACTTTGTCCTGCGCGATCGCTGGGTGCTGGCGGTGGCGGGAACGCACGGCAAAACCACCACCGCCGGAATGGCGACCTGGATCCTCGAAGCCTGCGGCTATAAGCCAGGGTTTGTGATCGGCGGCGTACCGGGTAACTTTGAGGTTTCCGCGCGCTTGGGCGAAAGCGACTTCTTCGTGATTGAAGCGGATGAATACGACTGCGCCTTCTTCGATAAACGTTCTAAATTCGTGCATTACTGCCCGCGTACGCTGATCCTCAACAATCTTGAGTTCGATCACGCGGATATCTTTGACGACCTGAAGGCGATCCAGAAACAGTTCCACCACCTGGTGCGTATCGTGCCGGGCCAGGGACGCATCATCTACCCGGAAAACGACATCAATCTGAAACAGACGATGGCGATGGGCTGCTGGAGCGAACAAGAGCTGGTGGGCGAACAAGGTCACTGGCAGGCGAAAAAGCTGACTACCGATGCTTCCGAGTGGGAAGTGTGGCTGGATGGTGAAAACGTCGGCGTGGTGAAGTGGGGCCTGGTCGGCGAGCACAACATGCACAACGGTCTGATGGCGATTGCCGCTGCCCGTCATGTTGGCGTCGTACCTGCCGACGCGGCGAATGCGCTGGGTTCGTTCATCAACGCCCGTCGTCGTCTTGAACTGCGCGGCGAAGCCAACGGCGTGACGGTGTATGACGATTTTGCCCATCACCCGACGGCGATTCTGGCAACGCTTGCCGCGCTGCGCGGTAAAGTGGGCGGCACCGCGCGCATTATCGCGGTACTGGAGCCTCGCTCGAACACCATGAAAATGGGTCTGTGCAAAGACGATCTGGCGCCATCGTTAGGACGCGCGGATGAAGTGTTCCTGCTGCAACCGCCGCATATTCCGTGGCAGGTAGCCGAAGTCGCGGAAGCCTGCGTACAGCCTGCGCACTGGAGTGGCGATGTCGATGCGCTGGCGGATATGGTGGTGAAAACCGCACAGCCAGGCGATCACATCCTGGTGATGAGCAACGGCGGGTTTGGCGGTATTCATCAAAAACTGCTGGACGGCCTGGCGAAGAAAGCCCAGGCAGAAGAAGAGTAAAAAAATGCCCGGTGGCGTGACGCTTACCGGGCCTACGTTACGTTGTAGGCCGGATAAGGTATTTGCACCGCCATCCGGCACTTTCGGCAGACGAAGAGGTTAGGCTTCGTTTTCCGCCAGTTCACGCAGATACTGGAAGATCTGACGCGCTGATTTCGGCGGCTTGTTGCCTTCTTGCTCTTTCTTCGCATTGCGAATCAGAGAACGAAGCTGCTGGCGATCGGCGTTTGGCCACAGGTTCAGCACCTCCGCTACCGCATCATCACCTTCGACGATCAGACGATCGCGCAATTGCTCAAGTTTGTGAAACAGTACAACCTGTTGGTTGTGACGGTTTTTCAGCTTGTCCAGCGCCTGACGGATAGGATCAACATCGCGCTGGCGCAACATTTTGCCAATCAGCTGCAGCTGACGGCGGCGACCTTCCATCTTAATACGCTGAGCCAGCTCAATCGCGGCACGTAAATCCGCGTCGAGCGGGATTTTATCCAGCGCGTTTTTCCCCAGTTTTACCAGTTCCACGCCCAGGTGTTTTAACTCCTCGGCGTCACGTTTTATTTCACTTTTACTGACCCAGATAATTTCATCGTCTTCGTCTTCGATGTCATCACCGGGAACGTCGTCGAGCCAGTCTTCGGGCTGCTTAGTCATGTCAGGCTCCTTAAAAAAAGAGGCTAATGTTACCAGTTAAGATGCGCACTGAAAAACGGTTCTCTGTTAGACTTCAGAGAAACTCTCTCTACATTATGGCATTCATGATGAAAGTAATCTCACAAGTTGAAGCGCAGCGTAAGATTCTGCAAGAAGCGGTCTCGACGGCGCTGGAATTAGCGTCAGGTAAGTCGGATGGCGCGGAAGTCGCTGTTAGCAAGACCACGGGCATTAGCGTCAGCACCCGTTATGGTGAAGTGGAGAACGTAGAATTCAATAGCGACGGCGCGCTGGGAATTACGGTTTATCACCAGAACCGTAAGGGCAGCGCCTCGTCCACCGATTTAAGTCCGCAGGCGATTGCGCGTACCGTGCAGGCCGCGCTGGACATCGCGCGTTACACTTCGCCGGACCCGTGCGCGGGCGTGGCGGATAAAGAGCTGCTGGCTTTTGATGCGCCCGATTTAGACCTGTTCCACCCGGCGGAAGTCTCGCCGGATGAAGCTATCGAACTGGCTGCCCGCGCTGAACAGGCGGCGCTGCAGGCCGATAAGCGTATCACCAACACCGAAGGCGGCAGCTTTAACAGCCATTACGGCATCAAAGTGTTTGGTAACAGCCACGGCATGCTGCAGGGCTACTGCTCCACGCGTCATTCCCTTTCCAGCTGCGTGATCGCGGAAGAGAATGGCGATATGGAGCGTGATTACGCTTACACCATTGGCCGGGCGATGGGCGATCTGCAAACGCCGGAGTGGGTAGGGGCAGACTGCGCGCGCCGTACCTTATCCCGTCTGTCGCCGCGTAAGCTTTCCACCATGAAAGCGCCGGTGATTTTCGCCAATGAAGTGGCGACCGGGCTGTTTGGCCACCTGGTCGGCGCGATTGCCGGCGGTTCGGTGTATCGTAAATCCACCTTCCTGCTCGACTCGCTGGGCAAACAAATTCTGCCGGAATGGTTGACCATTGAAGAACATCCGCACCTGCTAAAAGGGCTGGCATCGTCGCCGTTCGACAGCGAAGGCGTACGCACCGAACGCCGTGACATCATTAAGGACGGCGTGCTGACCCAGTGGCTGCTGACCAACTATTCCGCCCGCAAGCTGGGGCTGAAGAGCACCGGTCATGCGGGCGGGATCCACAACTGGCGAATTCCGGGGCAGGGTCTAAGCTTCGAGCAGTTGCTCAAAGAGATGGGCACAGGGCTGGTGGTGACCGAGCTGATGGGGCAGGGCGTAAGCGGCATTACCGGCGATTACTCGCGCGGCGCGGCGGGCTTCTGGGTCGAAAACGGCGAAATTCAGTACCCGGTGAGTGAAATTACCATCGCCGGTAACTTAAAAGAGATGTGGCGTAATATCGTCACCGTCGGCAACGATATTGAAACGCGCAGTAATATTCAGTGTGGTTCGGTCCTGTTGCCGGAGATGAAGATCGCCGGGCAATAATACCCGTCATACTTCAAGCTGTGGCGTGAATTATTGAGGGTATCTGGCGTTTGTTTATTTTTGAATAATAAAAAAGGAAGTGAGCAATGCGTAAACACCTGTTAGCGATCGTCGCAGCTTCAACGCTGGTTCTTGGTTCTTCTGCGTTTGCAGCCGATCTTGAAGATGACATGGGGATCCTCAACGACAACCTGAAAATCGTCGAAAAAACGGATAATGCGACTGAACTGAAAGACGCGTTAACCAAAATGCGCGCCGCCGCGCTGGACGCGCAAAAAGGCACGCCGCCGAAGCTGGAAAACAAATCCCCGGACAGCCCGGAGATGAAGGATTTCCGCCACGGCTTTGACACGCTGATCGGTCAGATCGACGGCGCGCTGAAGCTGGCGAACGAAGGTAAGGTCAAAGAGGCGAAAGCCGTTGCGGAAGACCTGAAAGCCACGCGCAACGAAAACCACAAGAAGTTCCGCTAATCTGTTGGATCCGGCCTGCATAACCGTAGGCCGGATAAGACGCGACAGCGTCGCCATCCGGCACCACACGCAGCATAAGTAAACGCTATACCCATCACAATTTTTCATTTTTATCACCAACGCATTGTTCGCTCCCTTCTCCGTTTTCCTGGTTCCCCTTGCGACCGCAATCACACTTTTCCAGCAATAAATCGTGAACCTCGCCTTTTTTGCGGCACAGATCACTATCGCTGCGCGCCTTTCCACTTCGAAGTGGAAAACAACTCGCTACAAACTTTTAACCCCCACCGCTAATTTACCCTCAGAGCCATGAGTGGGGTAAGACGAGTGAATAACGGAGCTGTAATGAATGACATGGGGGAATCGGTGGAACTGGCCGACCGCATGCTGGCGCAGGTGTATGCCTTGCTGCGTGAACGCCACATTATTCCCAACGCCGTACAGGAACAGATGCTGACGTCGCATGTTCGCGCCATGGCGCACCGCTCGGTAACGGGGGAATCCTTACCAGAAGTTGATGCCAGCTTGTTTGATGAAATATCTGCCGAATCAATGGCGCTTGCCCGCGATGTGGTCGCCGGGTTTGGCAATCTTCCCGAGGAAGAGGCCTGGCTGCTGTCGGTGCACTTCGAAGTCGCGAAAGACAACCTTTAAGGAGCAAAAGATGGAACAGATTACCGTAGTGATTGGCGATCGTCTGGGTAAAGGCCAGAAAGTGGCGGCAGGCGTGGAGAAAGCGGGTGGCCGTGCGGTGGTGGTGCCTGGCGTGGCGGCGGATATGAAGCTAGGCGACGTGATGAAAGCGGAAAACGCCACCTTTGGTATTTCGTTTTGCGGCAGCGGCGGCGCGGGGGCAATTACCGCGCAAACCAAATACGGCTACAAGGCGAAATACGGCATGCGCTCGGTCGATGAGGGCGTGACCGCCATCAACGAAGGCTGCAACGTGCTGGGGTTCGGTTTTATGGACAAAGAAGAACTCGGTGAGCGCCTGGTGCAGGCGTGGCAAAAGAAACACGGCGCTTAAGCATGAAAGAGCAATTCACCACCACGGTGAGAGTCACAGGCAAGGGGGACGCTAAAGCGCGCGCCTTTGCCGATGCCCTGAACCACGTTCAGGCGGCGGTGATGAAAGCATCGCCGCACATCTTACTGCGTATTGAGCCACAGGATGTGCAGGTTGTTCAAGCGCGTGAAACGGTGCGCAAAGAGGCATTTTTATTTCTCTTTCTGCGCCGGGAAAGACGCACCTTCAGCGTGGAGCTGGACGTGACCGTCAACGTGACTGCCATCAATCTCGATAAGGTGGATTTCGTTACGCAACGCTGATTCTCTATTAAAAGGCATAATTATGTTCCTGATAATATTAATAAAATCGCTCATCATCGGCGGCCTGGTTGGCGTCGGTGTCGGCGCTGGGGCTGCACGCATGTTTCATGCGCCTACCACCCAAGGGATGGGCGCGTTTCGTACACTGGGAGAACTGAATTCCTGCGAAGGGGATCCGGCTTCTCACTTCTCGTTCGGCCTGGGATTTTTCTTTAACGCCTGGGCTTCTTCCGTGGCGGCAGGGGCGTTCACGCAGGACGTTGACCATCGCATCATCCCCAACTGGGGCGCCGCGGCGCTGATGATCAAAAATCGCAACGTTGGTGAAACGCTGCACGATCCTAAGCGTATGGCGATTGCCTGCGGCGTTATCGGCATGATTGTCGTGACCTTCCTGAACCTCACCGCGTCATCCGTACCGGAAGCGCTACAGGTCACCGCCGTTAAAGTGCTGGTGCCTGCGGCTAACCTGTTGGTCAACACCGTGATGCCGGTGATTTTCTGGCTGGCGGCAATTGATGCCGGTAAAAAATCCGGCTTCTGGGCCACCGTCTTCGGCGGCGCGGCGCAGCTGATTATGGGCAACGCCGTCCCTGGGCTGGTACTGGGGATTCTGATTGGCAAAGGCGTTGAGGAGAGCGGCTGGAACCACGTCACTAAAGTCATGATGGTGGCCATCGTCGCGCTGTTCGTCCTGAGCGGCTTCTTCCGCGGCTTCGACATGAAGATGATCGAATCCTTCCATCTGACCGTGCCTGACTGGCTCGAACTTATCCACAACTCGCTCAGCGGCAAATAACGGAGGCCATCATGGAACAGAATAAAGGTTTTTGGTATGCCGACTGGTCGTTCCCGATCTTCGTTGGCCTGCTCTCATCCGGCGTGTTTGCCGGAACGCATATGTACTACCTGTACGGGATCGGCGCATTCAACGAAGTAGCGTTCGTGGCGATGTTGAAAGCGGGAATGGACACCGGCTCCTACGGCGCGGTGGCGGCATTTGGCGCCAGCTTCCTGTTTGCCCGCATCATTGAAGGTTCGCTGGTGGGGATTCTGGATATCGGCGGGGCGATTCAGACCGGGGTCGGGTTAGGCGTTCCGGCGCTGCTGCTGGGCGCGGGCATTATCTTCCCGGTTGCCAACTTCGCAGCCTCGCTGGTTACCGGTCTGGTGATTGGTCTGGCGATTGGTTACATCATCATTCTGGCGCGTAAGTTCACCATCAATCAGAGTGACTCAACCTACGGAGCGGACGTGATGATGGGGGCTGGTAACGCTTCAGGCCGCTTCCTTGGTCCCTTGATCATCCTCAGCGCGATGACGGCCTCCATTCCGATTGGCGTGGGTTCGCTGCTTGGCGCGCTGCTGTTTTATATCTGGCAAAAACCGATCACCGGCGGGGCGATTCTCGGCGCGATGATCCTCGGCTCCATCTTCCCGATTGCCATTAGTTGATGGTGTGTCGTTGTAGATTTGTAGGCCGGATAAGGCGGTTACGCCGCCATCCGGCAAAGGAGAGAGACATGTTTGATTTACTCCTGCGCCGTGCGCGTCTGGTCGACGACACGCTGACTAATATTGCCCTTCAGGATGGCAAAATCGCGGCGTTGGGTGACGTTGATGGCCCGGCGCTGAAAACCATCGACCTGCGCGGCGAATGTTACGTCAGCGCGGGGTGGATTGATTCCCACGTTCACTGCTACCCGAAATCGCCGATTTACCACGACGAACCGGACAGCGTGGGTATTGCCACTGGCGTTACCACCGTGGTGGATGCCGGGAGCACTGGCGCTGATGATATTGACGATTTTTACACGCTGACTCGTGACGCGGCTACCGAGGTTTATGCGCTGCTGAACATTTCGCGCGTTGGGCTTATCGCCCAAAACGAGCTGGCTAACATGGCCAACGTTGACGCTGATGCGGTGCGGCAGGCGGTGAAACGTCACCCGGACTTTATCGTCGGCCTGAAGGCGCGCATGAGCAGTAGCGTAGTCGGTGAAAACGGCATCACGCCGCTGGAGCGCGCCAAAGCGATGCAGGCGCAGAACGGCGGCCTGCCGCTGATGGTGCACATCGGCAACAACCCGCCGGACCTGGATGAGATCGCCGAGCGTCTGACCGCGGGCGACATTATTACCCACTGCTACAACGGTAAGCCGAACCGTATTCTGACGCCGCAGGGCGAGCTGCGGGCGTCAGTGACGCGGGCGATTTCGCGCGGGGTGCGTCTGGACGTTGGGCATGGCACCGCCAGTCTGAGCTTTGCGGTGGCGAAACGCGCTATCGGCCTGGGCATTTTGCCGCACACCATCAGCTCGGATATTTATTGCCGCAACCGCATCAGCGGCCCGGTGCATTCCCTGGCGAATGTGATGTCGAAATTTCTCGCTATTGGCATGTCGCTTCCGCAGGTCATTGAATGCGTGACCGCCCATGCCGCCGACGGCCTGCGACTGAAAAATAAGGGCCGACTGCAGATCGGTCTGGATGCCGATTTAACCCTCTTTACGCTTAAGCGCCAGCCAACCGTGCTGGTGGATGCAGAAAACGACAGCCTGCAGGCTGAACAACTGCTGGTGCCGCTTGCCGCAATACGTGCGGGCAAGGGCTATATGACCGAACAAGGGAGCGCGGAACATGCCTTCGATTTTTGAGAAATACGCTTTAAAACAGGTGATTAACACATCAGGCCGGATGACGGCGCTGGGTGTCTCTACGCCGCGACCCGAAGTGGTTCAGGCCGCGATGGCGGGGATGAACCAATACTTCGAGATGAAAGACCTGGTGAATAAAACCGGCGACTACATCGCGAAATTGCTGGAAGTGGAAGGGGCTACTGTTGTCTCCTGCGCCTCGGCGGGAATCGCTCTGTCGGTGGCAGGCGTGCTGGTTAAAGACAGCGACTGGCTGCTGGAGAACCTGCACGTCACGCCCATCGAGAACAACGAAATCGTGTTGCCCAGAGGCCACAACGTCAACTTTGGCGCTCCGGTGGGCACCATGGTGGCGCTTGGCGGCGGCAAGTTAGTTGAAGCGGGTTATGCCAACGAATGTTCCGCGGCGCAGCTGGCGGCGGCTATCACACCGCGCACCGCGGCCATTCTGTATATCAAATCTCACCACTGCGTACAGAAAAGTATGCTCAGCGTGGAGCAGGCCGCGGTGGTGGCGCGCACGCATAATTTGCCGCTGATCGTGGACGCGGCGGCGGAAGAAGATTTGCAGTGCTACTACCAGGTTGGCGCAGATCTGGTGATTTATAGCGGCGCGAAGGCAATTGAAGGGCCAACCAGCGGTCTGGTGATCGGCAAAACCCAGTACGTAGAGTGGGTGAAGCGCCAGACGGCAGGGATTGGCCGGGCAATGAAGGTCGGCAAAGAGGGGATCCTTGGCCTGACCTGCGCTATTGAACTGTACCTCAACGCGCAGAAAGAGAGCGGCGCGGAAATGGTCGAGAAAATGACGCCGTTTATCAATACGTTGAACCAGCTTCACGGCGTGAGCGCCCGCGTGGTGTGGGACAGCGCAGGGCGCGACATCGCGCGCACGGAAATTAAGTTTGACGAAGTGGTAACCGGGATCGCCACGGGTGATCTGGTCGACGCGCTGAAACAGGGGGAGTACGCGATTTACTTCCGCGGTTACAAAGCCAATGAAGGCATTATCGAAGCCGATGTGCGCAGCGTCGATCGCGCGCAGCTGGAGATTGTGGCTCGTCGAATTGGCGAAGTGATTTCGCAGGAGAAAAACGCATGAAACTGACCCCTAACTTTTATCGTGACCGCGTCTGCCTGAACGTGCTGGCAGGTTCCAAAGAGAATGCGCGGGAGATTTACGCGGCGGCGGAAGGGCACGTGCTGGTCGGCGTACTGTCAAAAAATTATCCGGATGTCGCAAGTGCGGTAGCGGATATGCAGGAATACGCGGCGCTTATCGACAACGCGCTGTCCGTGGGCCTGGGCGCAGGCGATCCAAACCAGTCGGCAATGGTTAGTGAGATTTCCCGTCAGGTGCAGCCCCAGCATGTTAATCAGGTATTTACCGGCGTGGCGACCAGCCGCGCGCTGCTGGGCCAGCAGGAGACGGTGGTCAACGGTCTGGTTTCACCAACCGGCACGCCGGGCCTGGTAAAGATTTCCACCGGTCCGCTAAGCAGCAAAGCGCCGGACGGCATTGTGCCGGTAGAAACCGCGATTGCGCTGCTCAAAGATATGGGCGGTAGCTCGATTAAATACTTCCCGATGGGCGGTCTGCAATGCCGTGAGGAGTACATCGCGGTCGCACAGGCCTGCGCGCGTCATGACTTCTGGCTGGAGCCAACCGGCGGGATCGATCTGGATAATTTCACGGAAATCCTGCAGATCGCCCTGGATGCCGGAGTGAGCAAAATCATTCCTCACATCTATAGTTCGATTATTGATAAGGTGAGTGGTAACACCCGCCCGGACGACGTACGCCAGCTGATGGCGATGACCCGGGCCTGCGTAGGCTAACTGACTGATGAGGAAACTGACGTGCGATTCCCCAACCAACGTTTAGCGCAGCTGTTTGGCATGCTGCAAAACGAAGCGCTTCCGCAGGACGAGCTGGCGCAGCGGTTGTCGGTTTCCACACGCACCGTACGGGCGGACATCAGCGCGCTAAACGCGCTGCTCACCCAGTACGGCGCGCAGTTTATTCTCAGCCGGGGTAACGGTTATCAGCTCAAAATTGACGACCCGGCAAGCTATCACGCCCTGCAAACGCAGCGGCCCGACGCGTTGCTGCGTATCCCACGAACCAGCCAGGAACGGATCCACTGGCTGGTGGTTCGTTTTCTTACGTCGGCCTTTTCGCTGAAGCTGGAAGATTTGGCTGATGAATGGTTTATCAGCCGCGCGACGCTGCAAAACGATATGGCAGAGGTGCGCGAGCATCTGCAACGTTATCATCTGACGCTGGAAACGCGCCCGCGTCACGGTATGAAGCTGTTCGGCAGCGAGATGGCAATCCGTGCCTGTTTGACCGACCTGCTATGGACGCTGGCGCAGCAGGATCCGCAGCACCCGTTAGTCACGCAAGAGGCGCTGAATGCCGGGCTTCCTGAACAGCTGCAGCCCGTTTTGCAGGACATTTTCGCCCGTTTTCATATTCGCCTGACCGATGAGGGCGAGCTGTTTTTGCGCTTGTACTGCGCGGTGGCGGTACGGCGGATTAGCGAAGGGTATCCCCTTCCGGAGTTTGCCGCAGAAGAAGCTGAGCCATCGGTGTGCCTGGCCACGCGGGAAATCGCGGCGGTATTGCACCGCCTGGCGGACAAACCGCTTTCCGTTGCCGAAGAGAACTGGCTGCAGGTGCATATCGCCGCCCGCCAGGTACAAGAGATCGCTCCCAGCGCCATCAATGCGGATGATGACGAAGCGCTGGTCAATTACATCCTGCGGTTTATCAACAGCCAGTACAACTACAACCTGTTGAATGACAAACAGTTGCATGCCGATCTGCTGACGCATATTAAGACGATGATTACCCGGGTGCGTTACCAGATAATGATCCCCAATCCGCTGCTGGAAAATATTAAACAGCATTACCCCATGGCGTGGGACATGACGCTGGCCGCCGTTTCGGGATGGGGAAAATATACGCCGTACACCATCAGTGAAAATGAGATTGGCTTCCTCGTGCTGCATATCGGCGTTGGGCTGGAGCGTAGTTACAACATTGGTTACCAAAGGCAGCCGAAAGTTCTGCTGGTATGCGACGCCGGAAATGCGATGGCGCGAATGATTGAGGCGGTGCTGGCGCGTAAGTATCCGCAGATAGACATCGTCGATACCGTCACGCTGCGCGACTACGAACAGCGGGAAAGCATCAGCGAAGACTTTGTTATCTCTACCGCGCGGGTGGGGGAAAAAGATAAGCCGGTGGTGATGATTGCCCCGTTCCCTACCGATTATCAACTGGAGCAGATTGGCAAACTGGTGCTGGTCGACAGAACCCGTCCGTGGATGTTGAACAAATTCTTCGATGCCGACCATTTCCGCGTTATCGATGGCCCCATGGATCAACAGACGTTGTTCAATACATTATGCCGTCAGCTGCAGGATGAAGGTTTTGTCGATGCGGAGTTTCTGGATTCGGTGGTTGAGCGTGAGGCCATCGTCAGCACCATGCTGGGCGACAGTATTGCCCTGCCGCACTCACTCGGTCTGTTGGCTAAGAAAACGGTGGTCTACACCATCCTCGCTCCGCAGGGTATAGCCTGGGGGGATGAAACGGCGCACGTGATCTTCCTGCTCGCCATCAGCAAAAGCGAGTATGAAGAGGCGATGGCGATATATGATATTTTCGTCACCTTCCTGCGTGAACGGGCCATGACGCGACTCTGCGCATGCCGGAATTTCACCGAGTTCAAAACGGTCGCCATGGAGTGCGTGAGTCGTTTTTGAGAGGTGCTATCCAGAATTCGATGTAATGCGAATGTAATGCTAAACTGCATTACACATTCGATTCTACTGGAGGCATAATGGCCACGCTGAACGTCCGTCTGGATGACAAACTTAAAAATGAGGCTTATGCCGTGCTGGAAAAACTGAACATTACTCCAACGGAAGCCGTGCGATTACTGTTTCAGTACGTCGCGGAAACGGGACGCATGCCAGTGAAAACCGTCACCCTTAGCGACAGTGAAGATGAATTGATTCAGACAGTTCGGGAGAGACTGGCTAGTCCGCAAAAGGGAATCAAGGTTAGTCTGGATGACTTATGAACTGGAATTCGACCCAAGAGCCTTAAAAGAGTGGCATAAACTGGGCGGGACGGTGAAGGCTCAGCTTAAGAAGAAGTTGGCCGATGTGCTATTGAACCCCAGAATTGACTCTGCTCGTTTAAACGGTCTTCCTGACTGCTATAAAATTAAGCTTAAATCTTCCGGCTATCGTCTGGTGTACCAGGTGCGGGATGAGGTTGTGATCGTGTTTGTTGTTGCGGTCGGCAAGCGAGAACATTCAGCCGTTTATCACGATGCGAACAAACGGCTTTAGCGATCAACGCAAATGATGTACAACCTGGTTGCTGCTGCCGCGCCAGATCAGCGCCGGGTCTTTGAGGTCCTGCATAAATTTGCCATCGACCAGCACGTTGATGAGATCGACCACCTGCATCTGCGCGGCGTTGAGTTCATCGAGCTTGTAGCCGGTCCACACCCAGATATCTTTTCCCGGACATTCAGCGCGAATACGCTGTACTAGTTGCAGAATATCCGGCACGTTTTGCGGATGCAGCGGATCGCCGCCCGACAGCGAAATTCCCTGGCGGTGAATGCGCGTATCATTGAGATCGGCAACGATCTTATCTTCCATCTCTTTGGTAAACGGCTCGCCGGAGTTCAGCCGCCAGGTGCTTTTGTTATAGCAGCCGGGGCATTCGTGCACGCACCCGGAGACAAACAGGGTGCAGCGGGTTCCTGGGCCGTTGACGATGTCGACAGGGTAGTATTGATGGTAGCGCATAGAGGATGTCCAGAAAGCAGGTAGGCCGGATAAGGTGCTTGCACCGCATCCGGCAACATTGTGATGCCTGATGGCGACGCTATTGCGTCTTATCAGGCCTACGGCCTTTGCAAACGGAAATTAACCTATCTGCCCATTGCCTAAATGCTTAACGCGGCGCTTCACTTCTTCCTGCTTACCGGCGTTAAACGGACGTGCGTCCGGGCTGCCTAAATAACCGCACACGCGGCGGGTGACCGACACGCGCGCGGCGTCGTGGTTACCACATTTCGGGCAGGTGAAGCCTTTGCTGGTGCACTCGAACTCACCGGTAAAGCCGCACTCGTAGCACTCGTCGATTGGCGTGTTGGTGCCGTAATACGGCACGTGCTGATAGCTGTAGTCCCACACGTCTTCCAGCGCTTTCAGGTTGTGCTGAATATTCGGGTACTCGCCGTAGCAAATGAAGCCGCCGTTCGCCAGCGGCGGGTATGGCGCTTCAAAATCGATTTTGTCGTACGGGTTAACCTTTTTCTCCACGTCGAGGTGGAAGCTGTTGGTGTAATAACCCTTGTCGGTCACGCCCGGTACTACGCCAAACTCGGCGGTATCCAGACGGCAGAAGCGGTCGCACAGGTTTTCACTCGGCGTGCTGTACAGGCTAAAGCCGTAGCCAGTCTCATCTTTCCACCGATCGACCGCCTGACGCAGACGTTCCACAATCGCGATACCTTTGGCGCGCAGCTGCTCGCTGTCATACACATGCTTGTCGCCAAACAGCGCGTTAATGGTTTCGTGAATGCCGATGTAGCCCAGAGAGATAGAGGCGCGACCATTTTTAAAGATTTCAGACACGTCATCGTCCGCTTTCAGACGCACGCCGCAGGCACCTTCCATGTACAGAATGGGCGCAACGCGGGCTTTTACGCCTTCCAGACGCGCGATACGTGTCATCAGCGCTTTACGCGCCAGCGCCAGACGGTCATCGAGCAGTTTCCAGAAGGTGGCTTCATCGCCATGGGCTTCCAGCGCGATACGCGGCAGGTTGAGGCTGATAACGCCGAGGTTGTTGCGACCATCGTGAACCTGTTCGCCGTTCTCGTTTTCCCAGACGCCGAGGAAGCTGCGGCAGCCCATTGGGGTTTTGAACGAACCGGTGACTTTGACCACCTGATCGTAGTTCAGGATGTCCGGGTACATACGCTTGCTCGCGCATTCCAGCGCCAGCTGCTTGATGTCGTAGTTCGGATCGCCAAACTTGTGGTTCAGACCGTCGCGAATCGCGAACACCAGTTTCGGGAACACGGCGGTTTTACGGTTTTTACCCAGGCCAGCAATGCGGTTACGCAGAATAGACTGCTGGATCAAACGCGATTCCCAACTGGTGCCCAGGCCAAAACCAAAGGTCACAAACGGCGTCTGACCGTTGGCGGTATGCAGGGTGTTCACTTCATACTCAAGGGACTGGAATGCGTCGTAGCACTCTTTCTCGGTACGGGAATGGGCATAGCCGTCAGCGTCCGGGATCTGCCACTCTTCAGCGGTTTTACGATGCTTATTAAAGCTCTCGGTCACGAACGGCGCGAGAACTTCATCAATACGGTTAATGGTGGTGCCGCCATAAATATGGCTGGCAACCTGCGCGATAATTTGCGCGGTGACGGCGGTCGCGGTAGAGATGGATTTTGGCGGTTCAATCTCCGCGTTACCCATCTTAAAGCCCTGCGTCAGCATGCCTTTCAGGTCGATCAGCATGCAGTTAAACATCGGGAAGAACGGAGAGTAGTCGAGATCGTGATAGTGAATATCACCACGCTCGTGCGCCTGAACGACATCACGCGGCAGCAGGTGCTGGCGCGCATAGTGTTTGGCGACGATACCGGCCAGCAGGTCGCGCTGGGTCGGGATCACTTTACTGTCTTTGTTGGCGTTTTCATTCAGCAGAGCAGAGTTGGTTTGCTCAACCAGACCACGAATTTCCTGGTTCAGACGGCCACGTTTTTCACGCTGGATATCACGGTCGTGGCGATATTCGATGTACGCACGGGCGAGTTGTTTGTACGGGCCAGACATCAGCTGGTTTTCTACCGCTGTCTGGATCTCGTTGATATCGACCTGGCTGCGCTCATTCATCAGGCTACTAACGACTTCTGCGACGGTGGCACAGTAATCTGCGTCATCGACTCCCGCTGCTTTAGCTGCACGCAGAATGGCTTCTTTGATGCGCTCTGATTTAAACGGCACTTTACAGCCATCTCGTTTCATCACATGCGGTGTCATGATCACTCCATATTTATAAGAACAGGTTATCCACAGAGGTTGGGGAAGCGGTCATGGCTTTATTCATCTCTATTGCCAATGACTTCCCGCAATCCTGACCCACGTTATCCACAATTTCACCGTGAAGCGGTGCATTGTAGTTGTAGCAATTGTAGTCGATTAATACAACATATTGGGTCGGCGTGCATTTTAAGTTCTATATGTAGTGATTTGCATCAAGGATGTTTACGATTTTTTTGATGTAGCGCAAAGTAAAAATCGGAGCGTACAGATGACGGGCGCTACAGCCGATTGTAAATTGCCCCTGGAAAATTCTGATTAATTATTCAGCAAAAACAGGAAGGTAAGCCGAGCCTGTGCAACAAGGCCCGGTAGCGCTATGCGTACCGGGCTTGAACATCATTGCAAGCTATTTTTGCACCCACCAGACGGCTTCAAAAGGACGCAGCGTCATGTCGCCGGGTTGGCTGGCGACCTCGGCATAATTGTGCATCAGCACCTGCCAGTTTCCCGCTGTCTGGGGCGCTTGCCAGCTCTGGAAAGTGTTGCTCAGGTTGGCAATGACCAGCAGCCGCTGCCCTTGCCACTCGCGCTGGTAACACCACAGATGCGGGCTGTCTGGGAACAGATCCTGGTAATCGCCCCAGGTGATAACCGGCTCCGTTTTGCGCAGGGCGATCAGCTTCTGATAGGTGTAAAACACGGAATCAGCATCATCAAGCGCCGCTGCAACGTTGATCCCGGCCGCGTTGTCACACAGATTGATCCACGGTTCGCCCGCGGTGAAGCCCGCGTGTTGGCTGGCATCCCATTGCATTGGCGTGCGGCTGTTATCGCGGGATTTACTGGCGAGGATTGCCAGCAGCTCTTCGGCATCGCGTCCCTGCCCGTTCAGGGTGGCGAACATGTTATGGCTTTCTACGTCGCGATAGTCGGTAATCTGGCGGAAGTGCGGGTTGGTCATGCCGATCTCTTCCCCCTGGTAGATATAGGGCGTGCCCTGCATTCCGTGCAGCACCATCGCCAGCATTTTGGCGGCCTGAACGCGGTATTTACCTTCATCGCCAAAGCGTGAAACGATGCGCGGCTGGTCGTGGTTACACCAGAACAGCGCATTCCAGGCGACGTTGTGCATGCCCTGTTGCCAGTGGCGGAACAGGGTTTTTAGCGCCACATAGTCCGGTTTGGCTAACGTCCATTTTTCACCGTTGGGATAATCCACCTTCAGGTGGTGAAAGTTAAAGGTCATCGACAGTTCGCTGCCGTCCAGCGCGGCGTATTGCTGACAGTTTTCCAGCGTGGTGGAAGACATTTCGCCGACCGTCATCAGGCTGCGCGGGGTGAAGACGTCGCGGTTCATCTCGCGTAAAAATTCATGCGCGCGCGGACCGTCGGTATAAAAACGGCGGCCATCGCCGTCGGGATCGTTCGGGAAGTCCCGATCTTTGGAGATAAGATTCACCACGTCGAGGCGCAGTCCATCCACGCCGCGATCGGCCCAGAATTCGCAGACTTTTTTCAGCTCGGCGCGTACCGCCGGGTTTTCCCAGTTCAGGTCGGCCTGCTCCGGGGCAAAGAGGTGCAGATAATACTGCTCGCTTTCGGCGTGCCAGCCCCAGGCGCTACCACCAAATTTTGACTGCCAGTTGTTCGGCGGGGCGGTCGGTTCGCCGTCGCGCCAGAGATAAAACTGACGATACGGGCTGTCTTTATCAAGCGCGTCACGAAACCAGGCGTGCTGGGTTGAGGTGTGGTTAAACACCATATCCAGAATAATGCGGATGCCGCGCGCTTTCGCCGCGGCTACCAGCTCGTCAAAGTCTGCAAGCGTGCCGTAAGCCGGGTCAACTGACATGTAGTCGGCGACGTCGTAGCCGTTATCAACCTGCGGCGAAATGTAGAACGGCGTCAGCCAGATAGCGTCAACCCCCAGCTTTTGCAGATAGCCGAGGCGCTGCGTCACGCCGCGCAAATCACCCGTGCCGCTGCCGGTCGTGTCCTGAAAACTCTTGGGGTATACCTGATAGATAACGCCGTTTTGCCACCAGTGGGGAATATTCATTGCTGTTTCCTGGAGATACGATGGGGCGCAACTGCGCCCCGAAGAAAAGTTAAACAATCTGTAATGTGCCCTGACGGTATTTACGCTGGTAGACGAATGAGGTCAGTACCATTGGGATAACAATCGCGATGACCATCGCCAGGCCAAACACCTGCCAGTAAGTCGGCTGAATGGAGAGGATACCCGGCAGGCCGCCGACGCCAATGCCGTTCGCCATCACGCCGTTCAGGCCGCAGAGCAGACCGGCAAGCCCGGAGCCGATCATGGCGCACAGCATCGGGAAGCGGTATTTCAGGTTGATCCCGTACATCGCCGGTTCCGTTACCCCGAGATAAGCCGAGATTGCCGCAGGTACTGAGATTTCGCGTTCATTGTGTTTGCGACTGGAGATAATGATGCCGACCACCGCAGAGGCCTGAGCGATGTTTGACAGCGCAATCAGCGGCCATACCGGCGTACCGCCCATGCTCTGGATCATCTGCATGTCGATAGCCAGCGTGGTCTGGTGTACGCCGGTGATCACCAGCGGCGCATACAGGAAGCCAAACAGCGCCGCGCCGATCGGCGCAAAGCTGCCGGTCATCAGATGACGCACCGCGAACGCCACGCCGTCGCCAATCCAGCGGCCAAACGGGCCGATAAAGGCGTGTGCAAGGAACACGGCGAGGATCAGCGAGCACACCGGGACGATCACCAGATACAGATAATCCGGGACGATGCGTTTCATGCGCGTTTCAATAAACCCGAGCGCCAGACCGGCCAGCAGGGCCGGAATAACCTGCGCCTGGTAGCCCACTTTCTCAATGCTGAACAGGCCGAAGTTCCACACTTCCGGCACCTGTTGACCGAGCAGATAGGCGTTCATCAGCTGCGGCGAAACCAGAGTCACACCCAGCACAATACCGAGGATCGGCGTACCGCCCATTTTCTTCACCGCCGACCAGCAGATCCCGACAGGCAGATAGAAGAAGATCGCTTCGCCAATCAGCCACAGGAAGTCGTAGAGGGTTTTCAGCGACGGATGCATCTGCGCCAGCGTCTGCCCGTTACTCATTGGCAGATCGCCGATCACATTGCGAAAACCTAAGATCAGGCCGCCGCTAATCAGCGCTGGCAGCAGCGGGAAGAAGATCTCTGCAAAATGAGAAATCAGCTGCTCGTGCCACTTCATATTCTGCCGCGCCGCTTTTTTCGCCTGCTCTTTGTCGGCGCTGGCCTGCCCGGTCGTCGCCAGCAGCGCTTGGTAGTAATCGCCCACCTCGGTGCCAATCACTACCTGAAACTGCCCGGCGTTGGTGAAGCAGCCTTTGACCATTGGGAGCTGTTCGATCTCTTTTGGTCTGGCGTTCGCGGGTTGATTCAGCACAAAACGCAGGCGAGTGATGCAGTGGCTCACCGTAGCGATATTGTCGCGCCCGCCTACCAGCTCAATCAGCCGGTCGATGTCTGCTTGTTTTATTTTGCTCATGATGACGTGTGTTCCCCGTAGGCCGGATAAGACGCGTTAGGTCGCCATCCGGCAACTCCCGCGTTGTTGGCGCAAGAGTATATCTTCGGTGAATATTTAAAAATGGGAACGTTCCCGAAACGCAGCGAAGATCACAAATTAACGCTCAGAAAGCGATCAGGAGAGGGTGGCTGGAATAACGATTTGTCGTGGTTCGCTACGGCCGTTGATCTGTTCAATTAGCTGCGAGGCCGCTTGTCGTCCGGCTTCGGCGTAACCAGGATCGACGGTTACGATCTCCGGATGCAGGAATTTCATCAGCGGCGTGCTGCCCACACTCGCCAGCTGCAGATTTTCAATCCGCTGCTCCTGCAGATATTTGCTGACCCCAAGGGCGAGGGTATCCGTCGCACAGACTAAGGCGGTGGTTTCCGGGGTGATGACATTGGCGGCCTGCTCATAGCCCTGCTTCATGGCCAGGCCCGGCAGCGCGGCAACCGGATGCAGTTTGTGTTTCTTACAGAATGCCAGATAGGCTTCATGACGGCGCTTGCCGGTGGTCACGTCGCTATGGGGGACGCCAAGAAAGCTAATATGGCGGTGTTCGCGATCGTATAAACGCTGCATCAGGGTATGAATAGCGCCCTCATCGTCATAGCAGACGGAGGCAAAGCCTTTGGCATCTCTGGCCAGCAGTACCAGAGAATCCTGCCAGGAGGTGAGCATCGTTTCGGTGATGCCGGTAAAACCAAACAGCACCACACCGTCAATATTGCGGCGTCTGAGCATGCCCAGATGTTCTTCGACCAGTTCGGGCGAGAACTGGCTTTCCATCATGATCGGATCGTAACCCTGCTCATAGAAAGCGGGCAGCATGGTCTGCACGGCGAGATTTTCTGAAAGAGAATCCAGGCGCGTGACGATAATCGCCACCACCTTATCGCTTTGTCCACGCATGGCGCGTGCGGAGCGGGAAGGGGAAAAACCGTGCTGATTCATCACCGCTTCGACACGTTCACGGGTACGCTCGCTGACGCCGCTTTCGTTGTTGAGAACGCGGGAAACCGTGGATTTCCCCACGCCGCTTAAGCGGGCGATGTCTTTAATTGTCAGCCGATTCTGCATCCTGTTTTCCCGTGTCGCGTGTGAAGTTATGCCAAAAGAGAATAACTTTACTCAAGCACAGCGCAATGGGCAAAGTCTGGTATACGTTTGGTTTAGTTTCTATGCTTTATCATACCGCCATAATTGCCACAAACCTTATGGTTTTCTGCGTATAATCCGCAGCGCTTATCATTCACTTACCGGAGGCTATATGGATCCCGATCCCACCCCTCTCCCGAAATGGAGAAACAACCCTTTCCGGTAAGCCTGTCTTTCACTGTCTTACCGGATGCGTAAGACAGTGACGTTCTGACGTCCCTGTTGTGATTGTAGATTGCCATCAGGCAAGGCTTTGCCACGCCTGAAGGATTTACTGCGCCTGTTGAGACTGGCGCAGAGGGACTGCCTATGTTCAAAAATATCACTCGCCAGCTGTTTGCCCGGCTTAACCGTCATTTACCGCATCGTTTGGTGCATCGCGATCCGTTGCCGAATGCGCAGACCGTTGCCAGCACGCCAATCCCGCCCTCGCTGAGCGAACATTGCCTGAAAATGGCGCAGATGGATGAAGGGGCGCTGTGGAAAACGTTTGACGCACACCCGGAAGGATTAAACGCCGCCGAGGTCGAGAACGCCCGTGAAATACATGGCGAAAACCAGCTACCGGCGCAGAAGCCATCACCGTGGTGGGTGCATCTGTGGGTCTGCTACCGCAATCCGTTTAATATTCTGCTGACCATTCTTGGCGCCATTTCTTATGCCACCGAGGATCTGTTTGCCGCTGGCGTGATCGCGCTGATGGTCGCCATCTCGACGCTGCTGAATTTTGTGCAGGAGGCGCGCTCCACCAAAGCGGCAGACGCGCTGAAAGCGATGGTCAGCAACACCGCTACAGTCCTGCGCGTCATCAACGAAAAAGGGGAGAACGGTTGGGTCGAATTACCAATCGACCAGCTGGTTCCCGGTGATGTTATCAAGCTGGCGGCAGGGGATATGATCCCGGCTGATCTGCGTATTCTCCAGGCGCGCGATCTGTTTGTGGCACAGGCCTCGCTGACCGGTGAGTCTTTGCCGGTTGAGAAAGTGGCGACCAGCCGCGACCCGCAGCAAAGCAACCCGCTGGAGTGCGATACCCTGTGCTTTATGGGCACCAACGTGGTGAGCGGCACGGCGCAGGCGATCGTCATTGCTACCGGAGCTAACACCTGGTTTGGACAACTGGCGGGGCGCGTCAGCGAGCAGGAAAGCGAGCAGAATGCCTTCCAGAAAGGGATCGGCCGCGTCAGCATGTTGCTGATCCGTTTTATGCTGGTGATGGCGCCGATTGTGCTGATCATTAACGGCTACACCAAAGGCGACTGGTGGGAAGCGGCGTTGTTTGCTCTGTCTGTGGCGGTGGGGCTGACTCCGGAAATGCTGCCGATGATTGTCACCTCGACGCTGGCGCGCGGGGCGGTAAAGCTGTCTAAACAGAAAGTCATCGTCAAACATCTTGATGCCATCCAGAACTTTGGCGCGATGGATATTCTGTGCACCGATAAAACCGGGACCCTGACCCAGGATAAAATTGTGCTGGAGAACCATACCGATATCTCTGGTAAACCCAGCGAGCATGTCCTGCATTCCGCATGGCTGAACAGCCATTACCAGACCGGGCTGAAGAATCTGCTGGATACGGCGGTGCTGGAAGGTGTGGATGAGGAATCTGCCCGCCAGCTCTCTACCCGCTGGCAAAAAATCGACGAGATCCCGTTTGACTTCGAACGCCGCCGGATGTCGGTAGTGGTGGCGGAAGAAACCGCTGTGCATCAGCTGGTATGTAAAGGGGCGCTACAGGAGATCCTCAGCGTCTGCACCCAGGTACGGCACAACGGCGAGATTGTCCCATTGGATGAGGGCATGCTGCGTCGGGTGAAACGCGTTACCGATACGCTGAACCGTCAGGGGCTGCGCGTAGTGGCGGTGGCCACCAAGTACCTGCCAGCGCGTGAAGGCGATTACCAGCGTATTGACGAGTCGGATCTGATCCTCGAAGGGTACATTGCCTTCCTCGATCCGCCGAAAGAAACGACCGCCCCGGCGCTGAAGGCGTTGAAAGCCAGCGGTATCACGGTGAAAATTCTCACCGGTGATAGCGAGCTGGTGGCGGCGAAAGTGTGTCACGAAGTGGGGCTGGATGCGGGCGATGCGGTTATTGGCAGCAGCATTGAAGGGCTAAGCGACGATGAGCTGGCAAAACTGGCCCAGCGCACCACGCTGTTTGCCCGCCTGACGCCGATGCACAAAGAGCGCATTGTCACGTTGCTCAAGCGTGAAGGCCACGTGGTGGGCTTTATGGGCGATGGCATCAACGACGCTCCGGCGCTGCGCGCGGCGGACATTGGTATTTCCGTTGATGGCGCGGTCGATATTGCGCGTGAAGCGGCAGATATCATTCTGCTGGAAAAGAGCCTGATGGTGCTGGAAGAAGGGGTGATCGAAGGACGCCGTACCTTCTCGAACATGTTGAAGTACATCAAAATGACCGCCAGTTCTAACTTTGGTAACGTGTTTAGCGTGCTGGTGGCGAGCGCCTTTCTGCCGTTCCTGCCGATGTTGCCGCTGCACTTACTGATCCAGAACCTGCTGTATGATGTATCCCAGGTGGCGATCCCGTTTGATAACGTTGACGAAGAGCAGATCAAAAAGCCGCAGCGCTGGAATCCGGCCGAGCTGGGTCGCTTTATGATCTTCTTTGGGCCGATCAGCTCGATCTTCGACATTCTGACCTTTTGCCTGATGTGGTTTGTCTTCCATGCCAATACGCCTGAGCATCAGACGTTGTTCCAGTCGGGTTGGTTCGTGGTAGGCCTGCTGTCGCAAACGCTGATTGTGCATATGATCCGTACCCGTCGCGTGCCGTTCATCCAAAGCCGAAGCTCATGGCCGCTGATGCTGATGACGCTGATAGTCATGGTGGTGGGTATTGCCTTACCGTTCTCGCCGCTGGCCAGCTACCTGCAATTGCAGGCGCTGCCGCTGAGCTACTTCCCGTGGCTGATTGCGATTCTGGCGGGCTACATGACATTGACCCAATTAGTGAAAGGTTTTTATAGCCGCCGCTACGGTTGGCAATAACCTCTTATCCTCTCTGCCGGATGGTGCGAAGACAGCCATCCGGTATCTCTCTATTTCATTCGAAGATATTTCCTCGCAATATTGTTGTTTTATTTTTTTTGAAATACCAACGCGGGTGATTAGTATAAAACGCCTCTCTTTGCGTGGCCTTTTTATCAGGAAAACGATCTCTATTGCAAAAATGAAACAACGTGCTAAAAAATTATGCCATTCGTTTCTTTTTGTGAAGGCAATCATCGAAATAAATTGTTACACCAGTTAGTCTGCGCAGGTAACGTCGTTAAGAAAGTTTCTCGCTGCCCGTTTTTAATTCCGGCAGTCATTTGCTCTGCAAGCTATTCCTGTTAATGGATATTATGAACTTCTGGAGAAGGACAAATGAAACTGACAAAAAACCTGTTAACTCTGTGCGTTGGCGCGTCTGTATTACTGGCGAGCCATATCACGCTGGCACAAACTTTTCGCGCCGCAGATGTGCATCCGGCTGACTACCCGAACGTGGTCGCAGTGAAACACATGGGGGAGAAACTCAGCGCCGCGACCGATGGCCGTCTGGAGATCAAAACCTTTCCAGGCGGTGTGTTAGGCGATGAAAAACAGATGATTGAGCAGGCGCAATTAGGCGCTATCGATATTATCCGCGTTTCCATGACGCCCGTTGCCGCCATTCTTCCTGAAATTAACGTGTTTACCCTGCCGTATATCTTCCGTGATGAAGACCATCTGCATAAGGTGCTGGACGGCACGATCGGCCAGGAGATTGGCGACCGTCTGACGGCCAACCCCAAATCGCGGTTGATATTTCTTGGTTGGATGGATGCCGGGACGCGTAACCTGATTACCAAAAATCCGGTAGTGAAACCGGAGGATTTACACGGTATGAAAATCCGCGTTCAAGGGAGTCCGATAGCGCTGGATACCCTGAAAGCGATGGGCGCTAACTCCGTTGTCATGGGCGTCAGTGAAGTGTTTAGCGGTATGCAGACCGGCGTTATTGATGGCACGGAAAATAACCCGCCAACGTTTGTTGCGCACAACTATTTACCGGTCGTGAAGAACTATACCTGGAGCAAACACTTTATTATTCCTGAGCTTTTCCTGTTCTCAAAAGCCAAATGGGATAAACTGAAAAAAGAAGACCAGGAACTCATTATTAAGCTCGCTAAAGAAGCGCAGGTAGAACAACGTAAACTTTGGCAAGAATATAATGCGAAATCGCTGGAGACCATGAAAGCCAACGGCGTTCAATTCCACGATATTGATACGGACTATTTCTATAAAGCCACGCAGTCAGTGCGGGATAATTACGGTAAAGACCACCAGGATTTGATCAAACGCATTCAGGATGTGAAGTAATTCATCAGGCGGAGGGGCGCAACCTTCTGCCTGAGTCTTTTGATTAATTCGAGGTGATAATTATGGGTGAATGCTATTCATCGGTAATGAATTTTCTTTATCGGGTCTCTATGTGGATTGCCGGTATCGCATTATTGGTTATGGTCGCCATTATCCCCATTGGCATATTTGCACGCTATGTCCTGAATAATGCTCTGTCATGGCCTGAACCCGTCGCCATTCTGTGTATGGTGACGTTTACCTTTATTGGCGCAGCGGTGAGCTATCGCGCAGGTTCCCATATCGCGGTGAGCATGGTGATTGACCGCCTGGGGGATTGCGCCCGCCGTTACTGCTCGATTGTCGCAGATATTATGTTGGTGGCGATAAGCCTGTTTATCCTCTGGTACGGAACCAATCTGTGCCTTGAACTGTGGGACCAGCCCGTCGCGGAATTCCCGCTTTTAAGCGCCGGACAAAACTATCTTCCGTTGCCGATTGGCTCTGCCATAACGCTGCTGTTTATCGCGGAAAAGATTTTCCGTGGTCCACAGTACCAACGTCCCGTTGTCATGCTGGGTTCAACCAGCTAGTTACCGCCCCCCATTACATAAAGGAAAGCAGATGGATGCATTTATTCTCGTCTTTACGCTTGGCATTATGCTGGCGATTGGGGTACCGGTAGCCTACGCGGTTGGCATTAGCGCCATCATTGGGGCCTGGTATATCGATATTCCGCTGGAAGCGGTGATGATCCAACTGACCAGCGGGGTGAACAAGTTTTCGCTGTTGGCGATCCCGTTCTTTATTCTGGCCGGGGCGATCATGGCTGAAGGGGGGATCGCGCGCCGACTGGTGAACTTTGCCTATATTTTTGTTGGCTTTATTCGCGGCGGCCTGTCGCTGGTTAACATTGTGGCATCGACCTTTTTTGGTGCGATTTCGGGATCGTCGGTGGCGGACACCGCCTCTATCGGTTCAGTGATGATCCCGGAGATGGATAAAAAAGGCTACCCGCGCGACTTTGCCGCGGCGGTAACCGCCAGCGGCTCGGTGCAGGCGATCCTCACGCCGCCCAGCCATAACTCGGTCATTTATTCACTGGCAACGGGCGGTACGGTGTCGATTGCCGCGCTGTTCATCGCCGGGATCCTGCCGGGCCTGTTGCTGAGCTTTAGCCTGATGGTGATGTGCGTGGCGTTTGCCCATAAACGCGGTTATCCAAAAGGGGAGCGCGTACCGTTTCGCCAGGCGCTGAAGATTTTCGTCGATACGCTGTGGGGCTTGATGACGGTGGTGATCATCATGGGCGGGATCCTGTCGGGCATCTTTACCGCCACGGAGTCGGCGGCGATTGCCTGTCTGTGGGCCTTCTTTGTCACTATGTTTATCTATCGTGACTATAAATGGTCTGAGCTGCCGAAGCTGATGTTCCGCACGGTGAAAACGGTCACTATCGTTATGATCCTGATAGGCTTTGCCGCCGCGTTCGGTGCCGTCATGACCTATATGCAGTTGCCGATGCGTATCACCGAGGCCTTCACCAGCATCTCGGACAACAAATACGTCATTCTGATGTGTATTAACATCATGCTGCTGCTGATCGGTACGCTGATGGATATGGCGCCGCTGATCCTGATTTTGACGCCGGTGCTGCTACCGGTGACTAACGCGCTCGGCATTGATCCGGTCCATTTCGGCATGATCATGCTGGTGAACTTAGGGATCGGTCTGATTACGCCGCCGGTAGGATCGGTGCTGTTTGTGGCCAGTGCGGTGAGTAAGCAGAAAATCGAGCAGGTGGTGAAGGCGATGCTGCCGTTCTATGCCGTGCTGTTCCTGGTGCTGATGCTGGTGACGTACATTCCGGCGATTTCGCTGTTCCTGCCGAAACTGTTTGGCGTGATGTAATAAATGCCCGGTGGCGCTCGCGCTTACCGGGCCTGTAACTACGCCTGCGTAGGCCGGATGAGGCGAAGCCGCCATCCGGCGCAAGGCGGTTTAGCGACGAACGGCGATCGCTTCAATCTCAATTTTCACATCTTTCGGCAGACGGGCAACTTCCACGCAAGAACGCGCCGGGAAAGTGGCGTTGTGCTCGGTGAAGAACGCTTCGTAGGTGGCGTTTACGGTTGCGAAATCGTTCAGGTCTTTCACGAAGACGGTGGTTTTTACGATATCGCCCACTTTCAGGCCTGCTGCTTCAACGATAGCTTTTACGTTTTCCAGCGACTGACGCGCCTGAGCGGACACGTCTTCCGATACGGCGCCGGTTTTCGGATCGACCGGGATCTGACCGGAAGTAATTACCATGCTACCCAGGTCAACGCCCTGAACGTATGGGCCGATGGCTGCTGGTGCATTTTCCGTCGCGATAGTCTTGCTCATGATTTCTCCTGAATTACAGCGGTAAGTAAAATTCCTTAGGCATTATAGGGAGCCGGGAATTCATAACCAACCACAATTAGTTGGCCAGCACCACATAATGCGAAAACTCTTTTTCACAGTATTTGCATTTGAGTGCGATGTCATCAGCACGCTTTTTCACTGCAAAACTGGATGAAACCGGCTCAGCATGACTGATGCAGTTGCTGTTCGGGCACACCAGCACGTTGTCGATACGCTCTGGCAGGCTCGGACGTGATTTGCCCACCACGTCATAATCGTCAATGCGGTTCACCGTGGCCTGCGGGGCATACAGAGAGAGCTGGTTAACCTGCTCGTTGGTCAGGAAGGTATTTTCAATTTTGATCAGATCCTTACGGCCCATCTCACCGGACGGCAGGTTCAGACCGATGGTGATTCGCTGGTCGGTTTCTGTCAGCTTGAACAGCGTCAGCAATTTAAAACCGACCTGTGCGGGGATATGGTCAATCACGGTGCCACGTTTGATGGCTTCAACCTGCAGTTTGTTATCGTGTGTCATCTCTTTTTCTCCCTTACAGTGCCAGTTCGCTATTCAGTACCAGTGCCAGTAACGCCTGGCGGGCGAAGATGCCGTTGCCAGCCTGCTGGAAATACCAGGCGTGCGGCGTCTTATCGACGTCGGTGGTGATCTCATCAATACGCGGCAGCGGATGTAGCACCTTCATATTGGCTCTGGCTCCGGTCAGATCGCTGGCGCGCAGGACAAACTGTGCTTTCACGTTGGCGTATTCGGACGGGTCCAGACGCTCTTTTTGTACGCGGGTCATGTAGAGGATATCGACCTCCGCCATCACCTCTTCGATAGTGCCGTGCAGGCTCCAGGCGATGCCCTTTTCAGTCAGCATATCCAGAATGTATTGCGGCATGGCCAGCGCGTCCGGGGCGATGAAGTAAAAGCGGTTGCCTTCGAACTTCGCCAGCGCCTGGGTCAGCGAGTGGACGGTGCGGCCATATTTCAGGTCTCCCACCATGGCGATTTGCAGATTGTCCAGGCGGCCCTGTGTCTCCTGAATGGTAAACAGATCCAGCAGCGTTTGGGTTGGATGCTGGTTAGAGCCGTCGCCCGCGTTCAGTACCGGAACGTTGCCAGAGAATTCTGTTGCCAGGCGCGCGGCGCCTTCCTGCGGATGACGCATGACGATGGCGTCGACATAGGTGCTGATCACGGAAATGGTGTCGGCCAGCGTTTCGCCTTTTTTGCCCAGCGACGTGTTGCTGCTGTCGGAGAAACCCACCACGCTGGCGCCCAGACGGTGCATGGAGGTTTCAAAGGATAAACGGGTGCGGGTTGACGCTTCAAAGAAGCAGCTGGCGATGACCTTATGCTTTAACAGCTCCGGCTGTGGGTTAGCTTTTAATTTCGCCGCCGTCGCGAGGACCAGATTGAGGTCATCGCGGCTGAGGTCGTTTATGGAAATGATGTGTTTTTGATAGAGCGGGTTAGCCATGTTTATCTCCTGACGCCTGGGCAAAAAAAAAGCCCCTCAATTGAGGGGCTCGGAATGGGTGATCAACGGAAAGAAAAACGGCAGGCCAGCGTCCTTTTTCAGACGCGGTAAGACAAAATGTCGTACACACTGAACCATACATCCTCCCGGCAAATTGTCCGCGATTATACTCAGCTACGTTATGGGATCAAGCGAAAAATGCACAATTTATTCATCGCAAACGGTTCTTCTGAATTTTAATTCATTTTAAATAGATAATTAATTTGCTTGTGCACCAGGCCCGTTCGCTGGACAACCCGGGGGGCGACCCAGACGATACTGCTACCGGCAATGACGCCCAGAACCTCCGGCAAGGCGTGATAATCGAGGATTCTGGCAACCGCGCGACCATATCCTGCCGCGGTGTGAATGAGGATAAACTCGCTATTGTGTTCGATGCTGACCACCATTTCAGCGATCGATCGCGCCGCATCAGGCGCGGGTCGTGACTGTGGATTTACAGAATAAATTTTTTGCCCTTTTGTATTTCTTATTTTTATGGCCCCGAGCAGTTTCAGCAGACGAGACACCGTTGACTGACTAATACTGGTAAAGCCATGGCTTTGCAGGTCGCGGCGCAGTGCTTCCTGGGACAGATAGCTTTTTTCAGTAATCAGGCGCTGACACATCGCCAGCTGTTTTTGCTCTTTGGCAGAGTAGTCATCGAATTCCTTCATAAATACACCTTATATTTATTATCTCTATCAATGCGATGGCGAAATTCACCACATTTGCTGGATCAATAACGGCTCAAATGGGCGGTTGTGCAGAAAAACGAGAGAACGATCAAAAAAGCCGTCGGTATCCGACGGCTAAAAGGGCTACAGCATCGCGCCGATGCTCAGGACGACCATATTGAGTAGCGTTAAAATAAGCAGTAACGGAGCAACCCATTTCAGATAACGCACATAGGGAACGCGCGCGATGGCCAGCCCACCCATCACAACCGCAGAGGTGGGCGTAATCAGATTCACAATACCGGACGCGGATTGATACGCGGTGACCACCAGATCCCTCTGTACATGCGCGAAGTCGGCCAGGGGAGCCATAATCGGCATAGTCAGGACCGCCAGCCCGGAAGACGAAGGCACCAGGAAGGAGAGCAAAACTTCCAGCCAATAGGTCACATTGATGAAAATGGTGGTGGAAAGGCCGGAGACTAAGTTTTCGGCGCTGTGCAGAATGGTGTGGGTGATCATGCCGTTATCCATCACCACCACGATGCCGCGCGCAATACCGATAATTAGCGCCACGCCGAGCAGATCCCGCGCACCGTCGATGAACGTGCTGGTAAATGCCTCTTCGCTCATGCGGGCGATGACGCCGACGATAATTGCAGCGGCCAGAAAGACCCCGGATATTTCCGCCATCCACCACCCGAGAACCGCGACCCCATAGATCATGACCGCAAAGGCGGCAGCGAAAATCAGCAGGATCCATTTCCGCGTTGCCGTGAATTCCAGATTAGTATTGGCACGATTACCGAGAAAATGGGCGCGGTTTTCCTCCATTTTATCCGCCACGATGGATAGCTCCGGATGGCTGCGAACTTTCCGGGCATAGCGCATGACCCACACCACGCAGATAATATAGCCTGCGACCAACAGCAGAATGCGCATCAGCATTCCCTGGGTGAAGGGGATCCCGGCCGCGTTGGCTGCGATAACCGTTGCGAAAGGGTTTATTGTCGAACCGAGGGTGCCAATCCCAGCGCCGAGCAGAACGGTCGCGGCGGCGACCAGGGGATCGAAGCGGGCAGCCATCATGACCGGCACCAACAGCGTGTAAAAAGGAAGCGACTCTTCCGCCATCCCGTAAATCGTGCCTCCGGCTGCAAAAAGCCCCATCAGGATGGGGATCATCCACTCTTCTTTGCCGTTAAGCCTGACCGTCACGCGCTCGATGCCGGCGTCGATGGCGCCCGTTTTGTTTACCACGCCGAGAAACCCGCCGATGATCAGGACAAACAGCGCGACATCAATGGCGCCAGCGGTGTAGGTTTCGTGGTTATATAGCCCGTCAATCGGCGCGAGGAGTACAGCGGTAATACCTTGTGGATGCGCCTCTGTGGGCGCATAAGTACCAGCAACCGGCACTTCTTTACCCAGGGTGGCATTCATCGCCATCTGGTATTTCCCTGCCGGGACTATCCAGGTCATGACGGCGACAAGTGCAATGAGAATAAACAAGATGGTGTACGCACTGGGAAATTTGAATTTGCCCATGATGTTCTCCGGATAACTCGGGCATATGCCGTCAGGCGACATATGCCCGCAAGGGTTAGTCGCCGAGTGTCGCTACCATTACCGCTTTAATGGTATGCATCCGGTTTTCTGCTTCGTCGAAGACGATGGAGTGTGCCGACTCGAATACCTCTTCCGTGACCTCAAGCCCTTTCAGGCCGTAAGCCGCTTCGATTTCACGCCCAACTTTGGTGTGCTCGTTATGGAAGGCGGGCAGACAGTGCATAAATTTCACGTTGGGGTTGCCGGTTGCGTCGATGACCCGCTGGTTGATCTGATAAGGCGTCATCAGGCTTACGCGCTCTGCCCAAGCTTCTTTGGGTTCGCCCATCGAGACCCAGACATCGGTATAGAGGAAATCCACGTCGTAAACGCCTTCCTCAACATCCTCTGTGAGCGTAATGCGCGCGCCTGTCACGCCGGCGATTTCACGGCATTCGGCAACCAGCGTTTCATCCGGCCAGAAGGATTTAGGGGCGACGAGGCGGATATCCATCCCCATTTTCGCCGCGCCAACCATCAGCGAATTACCCATGTTATTGCGGGCGTCGCCGAGATAAGCGAAGCTCAATTCAGGTAAGGTTTTGCCCGGCGCGTGTTCCAGCATGGTCATCAGATCCGCAAGGATCTGCGTAGGGTGAAATTCGTTGGTCAGCCCGTTCCATACCGGAACACCGGCGAACTGCCCCAGTTCTTCCACGATCTCCTGGCCGTATCCGCGATATTCGATGCCGTCGTACATGCGGCCTAACACGCGGGCGGTATCTTTCATCGATTCTTTGTGACCAATCTGTGAGCCGCTTGGGCCGAGGTAGGTCACCTGCGCCCCCTGATCGAAAGCGCCGACTTCAAAGGCGCAGCGGGTGCGGGTTGAGGTTTTTTCAAAGATTAGCGCAATGTTTTTACCGACCAGCGTCTGTCTTTCACGTCCGGCCTTTTTCGCCGTTTTTAATTCAATAGCCAGATCGATCAGGTACTGGATCTCTGCCGGGGTGTAGTCGAGCAGTTTAAGAAAATTGCGATTTTTCAAATTAACAGTCATGAGAATGTCCTTATGTAGGCCGGATAAGGCGCAGCCGCTATCCGGCAAAAAAGCCCTAAGCGTTAGCGTCGGCGGTTTCAGGCCGAATCAATGTGCCTTTCTCTCCCGAGAGAATGGCCGGACCGTCGGCTAACGAGCCGATGCCTGCTATCCCGTGGCATTGAGAGACAAAATTCGCGCAGGCGGTGACTTTCGGCCCCATGGAGCCGGCGTCGAACTGCATGTCGCCGAGTCGTTCGGGGGTGACCTGAGACAGAGGGCGCTGGGTGGGTTTGCCCCAGTCGAGGTACACCGCGTCGGCGTCGGTCAGGATGAGCAACGCATCAGCATGGAGCTGGCTGGCGAGCAGGGCGGCGGAGAGATCTTTGTCGATGACGGCTTCAATACCGTGGTAGCCATCGGCTTTTTCTACTACCGGCACACCGCCGCCGCCGTTGCAGATGACCAGATGATCGCGGGCGATCAACGCCTGGATCGCGTCACTTTCAACGATGCGTTTGGGCTGAGGAGAGGGCACAACGCGGCGGAACGCCTGGCCATCGGCTTTGAAAATCCAGCCTTTTTCCGCCTGTAATGCGCTGGCCTGGGTTTCGTCATAAATTGGCCCGATATATTTGGTGGGATTGCTGAAGGCCGGATCGTGGGCATCGACTTCAACCTGCGTCAGCAGGACGCTAATTTCTCGCTGTGGAAGCTGGTTTTTCAGCGCCTGTTGCAGCATATAGCCAATCATTCCCTGACTTTCCGCGCCGAGAATGTCGAGCGGGTAAGGGGTGACGTTGGCGTAAGCGCTGTTTTGTAGCGCCAGCAGTCCAACCTGTGGGCCATTGCCGTGGACCAGGATCACGCGCCACTGTTGCGTAAGCCGGGCGATGGTTTTTGCCGCCAGCTCAATATTCTTACGTTGGATGTCAGCTTCCAGCGGCTCGCCGCGTTTGAGCAGCGCGTTGCCGCCCAGCGCCACCACCAGGGTTGGTTTATTTTCCATGACGTCTCCTTAAATACCGTCGCGTTCCAGTGGGCAGCTCATGCAGCGCGCACCGCCGCGTCCGCGGCCAAGTTCGTCGCCAGGAATGGGTAAAACGGTGATGCCGGCTTTGTCGTACTTCTCGTTGGTCCAGATATTGCGCTCGTAACCCACGACAACGCCGGGACGCAGGGTGAGAACGTTGTTGGCGTCATTCCACTGTTCACGTTCGGCTTCGAAGGCGTCGCCTCCGGTGGTAATCAGGCGAATCTGATCAAGCCCCAGCGCTTTTTCCAGGGCATGAACCAGCGTACTTTCCTGAGTTCGTTTCAGACCGCCGCGCCCGTCTGGCGTCAGAGTCCAGCACTGCACGTCCGGGCGCACCACTTCCGGGTAAACAGAGAAGGTATCGATATCGATGTGGGTCATCACGGTGTCAAGATGCATACAGGAGCGATGTTTAGGCAGTTCGACCGCGATGACGCGCTCTGCCTGGCGATGGTTGAAGAGCGACTGGGCAAGGAATTCGATTCCCTGTGGCGTGGTGCGCTCAGACATACCAATCAGCACCGCGCCGCGTCCAATAACCAGCACATCCCCACCTTCTAATGTGGCATGGTCATAATTAATATTTTCATCACCGAAGTATTTAATAAATTCACCATCGGCGAATTGCGGGTGCCAACGGTAAATCGCCCGAAGATTATTAGTTTCTCGTTGCCGGGCGGTTTTAGCCATCGGATTAATCGACACGCCGTTATATATCCAGCATGAGGTGTCGCGCGTAAATAAGTGGTTCGGCAATGGCTTCATAATAAAATCATTAATATCGTGAGTATCCACCACCATATTTTTGATTGACGCCGGGATTTCGCCATAGGTCAGCCCACCGCTTAAATGCCGGGCCAGTTCCCGGTGCTGCATGTCCGCAAGCCAGGCGCGGACATCGGCGGCGAAAGTGGGTCCAAGGCGATAATCGGAAATTTGCGTATCCAGCAGCCAGCGTTTAGCGTCGGGAATATCCAGGGTTTGTGTCAATAAATCAGTGAGTAACAGAACCTCAATTCCCTCCTGGCGCAGCGTGTTGGCGAAAATGTCGTGCTCTTCACCTGCACGTTCTACCGAAAGCACATCATCAAAAAGCAGCTCCTGACAGTTTGATGGCGTCAGCCTTTTTAAGCTGAGGTTAGGACGATGTAGCATCACGCTACGTAATTGACCGATTTCAGAACCGACATAATGCTTTTCCATCATTATTCCTTTAATACGATTTTAAAAAATAAAGAGGAGATGGCTGCAAATACAATTTATTGCAGTCATGAGTTTCAGCTGATTTCAGGATCTATATTTAGATCTTATTTGATGCGTAAACGTGATTTGTTTCACAGTCGGTTCGATATTTGATTTTACTTGTTTAATATATGATATAGCTCTGGAATTTTAAAAAATAAAAAAATGGATAATTGAATTGCTACGCATGAATATGTCTTGTTATTTATCTGTGTTAATTTTATGTACATACCCCAAAATATGTTGATTCAATAATCAATTGATTTATATGTACTTTTTGTTGTGAAGTGAATGTTTATGCGATTCTATGATGCTATTATTTGTCTGGTGAACCTTATTACCAAATAAATATGGCGGCGGACAAAGAGAATCAGGGAGGCGCGAACTGTGATCGGCTGCTGGTTTTTATCATAATTCTTGCAATAACAGTAGGTTACTAACCTGTCGGAAAAAGAAGGGGCGAGAGTTATGCAGTGTTTATGCATAACCTGATGCCATAGGTTAACAATTATCTAACATCATCAGCGATAAACATGCGTTGCCGCAAAATATCGGTAATTAGGAGTGGTATGGCAGGCCGTTTTTTCGTATAACAACCAAAATGAAACGATGTTTTAATTAAGGGGTTTGAGATGATTGTCGGCAATATTCACAACCTGGACGCCTGGCTGCCGGAAGAGCTGCGTCAGGCGATCGAGCACATTAAGGCGCATGTGACGGATGCGACGGAAAAGGGTAAGCACGAGATCGACGGCGATCGCCTGTTTTATCTGATTGCTGAAGATATGACGGAGCCGTGCGCGCAGCGCCGCGCTGAATATCATGCCCGCTATCTGGATATTCAGATCCTGCTTAAAGGCCAGGAAGGAATGACCTTCAGCACGCAGCCTGCGGGCGCGCCGGAAACTGACTGGCTGGCGGATAAAGATATTGCCTTCCTGCCGGAAGGGAGTCAGGAAAAAACGGTGGTACTGAACGAGGGAGACTTTGTGGTGTTCTATCCGGGTGAAGTGCATAAACCGCTGTGCGCGGTCGGCGCCCCGGCGCGGGTACGCAAAGCGGTGGTGAAAATGCGGGTGGAATAAGCATGTTTGCCGGGGACGGCTTCGCTTTGCCCGGCCTACGGGAGCAACAATCGTGCTCCGGTAGGACCGTAGGCCTGATAAGCGTAGCGCCATCAGGCACAACGGTGCAGATTGCCGGATGGCGGCTTATAGCCTTATCCGGCCTACAATCGTGCTCCGGCATGCTTTTCATCTATGCACTCACTTCGCTAATGTCGCCACCATCACCGCTTTAATGGTGTGCATCCGGTTTTCCGCCTGATCAAATACGATGCTGGCGGGTGACTCAAAGACGTCGTCGGTCACTTCCATACCGCCGTGCAAACCGTACTGTTGCGCCATTTGTTTGCCAAGGGTGGTTTGATCGTCATGGAAGGCGGGCAGGCAGTGCAGAAATTTCACCTGCGGATTGCCGGTGAGCGCCATCATTGCGCTATTGACCTGATATTTCCGCAGCAGCGCAATACGTTCCGCCCACTTCTCTTTCGCTTCACCCATTGACACCCACACGTCGGTATAGATGAAGTCCGCGCCTTTTACGCCCGTGGCGATATCTTCAGTCAGCGTAATATTGCCACCGTTTTTCTGTGCCAGCGCTTTGCATTCTGCCACCAGATGCTCTTCCGGCCAGCAGGCCCGCGGGGCAACCAGACGCAGATCTAACCCGGTTAACGCGGCGGCTTCCAGCATGGAATTACCCATATTGTTACGGGCATCGCCGGTGTAGACCAGCGTCATCTCATTGAATGCTTTGCCCGGCAGGTGTTCCTGCATAGTCAACAGATCCGCCAGTAGCTGGGTAGGATGAAACTCGTTAGTTAATCCGTTCCACACCGGTACACCGGCATATTCCGCCAGTGTCTCGACCACCTCCTGACCGTGGCCCCGATACTGAATGCCGTCGTACATACGGCCAAGCACGCGGGCGGTGTCCTTAATTGACTCTTTATGACCAATCTGACTGCCGTTTGGCCCGAGATACGTCACCCGAGCGCCCTGATCGTATGCGGCAACTTCGAAAGAGCAACGGGTACGGGTCGAGTCTTTTTCGAAGATGAGCGCGATGTTTTTGCCAGTGAGCCTGGCGACCTCCGTGCCGTTTTTCTTATCTGCCTTGAGCTGCGCGGCGAGCTGGAGCAGTGACGTGAGTTCAGCAGAGGTGAAATCAAGCAGTTTCAAAAAGTGCTTCTGATAAAACGCAGACATGGTTCCCTCACAGGGCTTAAGCTATTTATTGAATTAAAATTCAATTTATATGGATGTTTATTCATTTGCAACCTTGTTTAACAAATCTTTCCTGGAAAGGTGGAGGCAATGTCAGCGGTATGTGACAATAAGAGTATCGGCAGGACATTATGAGGAACGAGCCATGGCAAACCCGGAACTACTGGAAGAGCAGCGTGAAGAAACGCGCCTGATTATTGAAGAGTTACTCGAAGATGGCAGCGATCCAGACGCGCTGTACACCATCGAGCATCACCTTTCCGCGGACGATTTTGAAACCCTGGAAAAAGCGGCAGTGGAAGCCTTCAAGCTGGGTTATGAAGTGACCGAGCCGGAAGAGCTGGAGGTGGAAGAAGGCGACACGGTTATTTGCTGTGACATCCTCAGCGAATGCGCCCTGAATGCCGAGCTGATTGACGCGCAGGTTGAGCAGCTGATGAACCTGGCTGAAAAATTTGACGTGGAATACGACGGTTGGGGCACCTATTTTGAAGACCCGAACGGCGAAGAAGGTGAAGACGGCGACGATGAAGATTTCGTCGACGAAGATGATGACGGCGTGCGTCACTAAGTCATCTGCTGACCTGCGGTAGCCCAGGCTGCCGCAGGCCAAGGACAACGTATGGATTACCCGCAAATACTCTCCCCGATCCACAACTTCCTGCACTGTAAAACGCCTCAGGCCTGGCTTGATAAAGCGCGAGACCCGGCGAATCTGCCGCTGTTATTGACCGATCACCTCGTCTGCGAACTGAAAGCTGCGCAAACGGCAATGCTGTTGGTGCGTAAGTATGTCGCGGATAAACAGGGATCGCTGGCGCTGCTGGATTGGCTGAAACCCTATGAGGCTTTTGCCTTCAGGGAAGGGGAAGAACCTGATTTTGTCGCGCTGAATAAACAGATCGGCAAAAGCGTCATGCCGCAGACCGACGACCCGTGGGGGCGACAGCTTATCGATAGCATGATTTTGCTGATCAAAGAAGAGCTGCATCACTTCTGGCAGGTGCGTGAGGCGATGATGAGCCGTAATATTCCCTACGTCAAAATTACCGCCAGCCGTTACGCCAAAGGTATGCTCAAAGAGGTGCGTACCCACGAGCCGCTGACGCTGATCGACAAGCTGATCTGCGGCGCGTATATCGAGGCCCGTTCCTGTGAACGATTTGCCGCGCTGGCGCCGTATCTGGACGAGGATTTACAGGCGTTTTACCTTTCGCTACTGCGATCCGAGGCGCGGCACTATCAGGATTATCTGGCGCTGGCGCAACAGGTTTCTGCTGACGATATCAGCGGCCGGGTGCGGTTTTTTGGCGAAGTAGAAGCCGCGCTGATTACCTCTCCTGACGATGAGTTCCGCTTTCACAGCGGCGTGCCAGCTTAGTTCCCTTCTCCGACGCGCGGCGCTAAACGCCGTGCGGTTAAACCCTTCCGGTTCCCGTTAGCAAAATCTGGTGGCTGGAAAACAATCGCCCCTGCCGTAATAATCAAAAACACAAAACGGGGAAATATATCCCTGACATAGGCATTGATTCGAATAAGGATGGTTGATGAACTGGACACACGTATTGTTAGCGGGCTATATCGGGGCGGTAATTGCTATCGTCGTTGGCATGTTTCGCAAAAAAGGCTGGCTGGGCAAGATCTCCGGCGCGGTGGTCTTTGTGGTGGCGATTATTGCCTGGAATCTGTTTGATGTGCACTACCTGATCCCACGCGAAAGCCCGGATTATGGTCTGACGGAAGAGCAGCAGTTTGAAAAGGCGATGCTCTCCAATCCGGCGTTTCAGGTGATTAAGGAGCAGGAGCCAGCGCTGACACAAAAAATTATCAGCCAGGCAGCGCAGATGAAGAAAGCAGGGAGTAGCGAACAGCAGGTTATCGACGCGATACAGCCGCAAATTCTTCAGTTGCAGATGGCAAGATTACAGCAGGCGCCAGACGCCAATGTCATTGAATATATGAAAATTAACCTTGAGCAGATTGCAGCAGTGGCCAAAATAGGTGATGACGAATGCTTTCGTTTCCTGTTCCCGGCGGTGAAAGGTGGGATTAATCCGGCACGTCTTGTTCCGCGCGAGATCATGGATCGTCGTATGGCGAGTGATATGAGCATGATGTACGCCTCTAACGGCCCGAACAAACATACGGTTACCGCAGAGGAAAAGCAGCTGGCGCTTCAGGACCTGCAAGGCATCAGCCCTGGCCTGGTACAGCGCTATGGCGCGGACATTCAAATCATGGCTGACCCGACGAAAGCTGTCGGCAAAGAGAAGATTGCCTGCGAGATAGTGCAGGATCTCTGGACGCAGGTGTTGAAGCTGCCGACCGCGCGTTCGGCCGGCGTGATTCGTCTGATGCTTTCAGCTGAGATGCAGTAAGGCCGATATGCCCCTCGGCGTGAGGTCAGAGGGGCTTTAACATCCGCACTTCACAATCCACATGCCCGGTGCAGCCCAGCGCTTCGCTGATGTGCTCAAAGCCTAAGTGTTCATACAGGCGGATTGCTTCGGTCAGAAACGCCGTGGTCTCCAGATAGCACTGTTTAAAACCCTGTTCACGGGCATGGTCCAACGCCATCAGCGCCAGCTTTTTCGCCAGCCCCTGACCGCGAGCGCTCGGCAGGAAGTACATCTTTTGCAGTTCGCAAATGTCCGGTTCGCTACATCCTAACGGCGCGACACCGCCGCCGCCCACGACTTCACCGTTTTGTTCCACCACCCAGTAGGCCGCGCCCGGCTGGCTGTAAACCTGGAATAATTCGTCCAGATTAGGGTCCGCAACGGTATAGCCTTTGTCTGCAGTAAGCCCGTATTCTGCGGAAACCCGGCGGATCACCGCAGCAATGGCGGCATTGTCTGTTTCGGTGATTCGACGCAGCTTCAGCGCGGAGGACAGCACAACATTCATAATATGGCTCAATTCTAAAAATACATTTATATAATTATTTAATACCACTCTCTTCTGTCGGGTGCAAGATATTCCTTAATTGGAAAAAAATAAAAAAACATTAGCTAATTAAAAATAGTATTGTAAGCGTACCAGTAATTGAAGGCTGGTTTTTATTTTTTATATTAATAGAATGCTTGTTAGGAATATTATTCATGAATGATTTTCTTCGTGGTCAGGAGAATCGAAACCACACATTTGTTTTTACCGGCAAAGGATGGCAGTACTTTACTATTTGTCTTGTTAATTTTTTGTTGAGCTGCATTACGCTGGGAATTTATGCCCCGTGGGCGATAGTGAAATGTCGCCGATACATTTATGAGAATATGACGCTCAACGGACAGCCTTTTGCTTATAAAGCAACGGGTGGCGCTATTTTTGTTAGCTTCCTGTTGATAATGGTAATTTATGGTGCCGGCATAAATTTCATCACTCACGGCAGTCATCTCATCGGATTTACTTTGATTGGCTTACTGGTCGCTCTTCTGCCGTTAATGGCAATAAAAAGCCTGCAATATCAGGCAGCGATGACATCGCTTAACGGCGTCCGTTTTGGTTTTTCCTGCTCAAAATTGCAAGCCTGGCTCTATATGCTGGTCGTGCCAGTGGTACTGTCTCTGGTGAACTGGGGCGTGATTTATCTTCTGACTCTTGCCACACAATGGCTGGATGGCAGTACGGGAATGCTCATCAGAATAGCGTTTATTGCGCTGGTGGGGATTGTGGGGATGGGGATCACCTACGGTATTACCTATGCCAAATGGATACAGTTAATCGGTAATGGCGGTAATTTTGGCATTCATCGCTTTGCTATCGACGTCAATATGAAAGCGTGCGTGATTGGTTGTATTAAGGCCGTACTGGTACTGCTACCCTTTATTATCGTCATTGCCTGGCTGATCGCCCCCGTTTTTCTACAAATGATGATGTTGGCGGTGTTAGGTACGGCTAACGAATCTTTTCTGCTGGAAAATCAGAGCCGAATCATAGCCTGCTATTTTCTCTATTTTGCCGGAATTATCGTGGTTGTCAGTTACTTATATGTCACGTTACGTAATCTGTTTATCAATAATCTGCGGCTGGCTGAGGGGGAAATTCGTTTTCGTTCTACGGTGAAGGCGCATGATATGGTCTGGCGCTTTGTGCTGGTGATGTTTATTTCGGGCATCACGTTTGCGCTGGCTTATCCGTGGATGAAAATGTGGCTGGTGAGGTGGCTGGCCAACAACTCCCATGTTCAGGGTGATTTGGATTCGCTGGAGCTGACCAACGACGACAGCGCGTTGGAAACAGGCCCGGCAATGTGGCTTTCACGCGGTGTGATGCCCTACTTCCCGTTCATCTGATACAACAAGGCCGGAGCATGCTCCGGCCTTTATCGTCTGTGGCGTCGGATGCGCTACGCTTATCCGACCTACGTACGTTGACGGTGCCTGTAGGCCGGATAAGCGTAGCGCCATCCGGCAATCAGCTTTACAGCGCGGCGATAACCGCCTGCTGCTCAATCAGCTTCGCTTTCGCTTCCGCGTAGCCGTCCAGCTTCTCACGCTCTTTGGCAATCACCGCTTCCGGTGCGCGGGCGACGAAGCCTTCGTTGGAGAGTTTGCCTTCGATACGGGCAATCTCGCCGTCGATTTTCGTCACTTCTTTTGCCAGACGCGCCAACTCATCTTCTTTGTTGATGAGGCCAGCCATCGGGATCAGCAGTTCGGCGCCGTCGATAATCTTGGTCACGGAAACCGGGCCTTTGTCATCGGCAGGCAGCACGGTGATGCTTTCCAGACGCGCCAGATTCAGCAGGAAGCTACGGTTGTCGTTCACACGACGCATCGCGTCAGCGCTGCAACCGCGCAGCAGCAGCTCCAGCGGTTTGCCCGGCGCGATGTTCATTTCCGCACGGATGTTACGTACGGCGACGATCGCCTGCTTCAGCCATTCGGTATCAGAAGCCGCGGCTTCATCAACTTGTGCAGCGTTATATTCCGGGAACGGTTGCAGCATGATGGTGTCGGCGCTAATGCCGCAAATCACTTTCACGCGCTGCCAGATGGTTTCGGTGATAAACGGAATGATCGGGTGCGCCAGGCGCAGCAGACCTTCCAGTACGGTGACCAGCGTGTTGCGGGTGCCGCGCAGTTCAGATTCGGAACCACCGTTCATCACCGGCTTGGTCAGCTCCAGATACCAGTCGCAGAACTGGTTCCAGGTGAACTCGTACAGAATGCCCGCGGCGATGTCGAAGCGGAAGTTATCCAGCGCTTCACGGTACGCTTTCACGGTCTGGTTGAATTCAGCCAGGATCCAGCGATCCGCCAGCGACAGGGTCATTTCGCCGCCGTTGAAACCGCAATCATTTCCTTCAGTGTTCATCAGCACGAAGCGGCTGGCGTTCCACAGCTTATTACAGAAGTTACGGTAACCTTCCAGGCGCTTCATATCCCAGTTGATGTCGCGGCCGGTAGAGGCCAGCGCCGCCAGGGTGAAGCGCAGGGCGTCGGTGCCGTGCGGCTCGATGCCGTTCGGGAACTGCTTTTCGGTACGCTTGGCAATCTTTTCAGCCAGCTGCGGCTGCATCATATTGCCGGTGCGTTTTTCCAGCAGCTCCGGCAGGGAAATACCGTCAACCATATCCAGCGGGTCAATAACGTTACCCTTAGATTTGGACATCTTCTGGCCTTCGTCGTCACGAATCAGACCGGTCATGTAGACGGTATGGAACGGAACCTGCGGCTTGCCGTTTTCATCTTTGATGAAGTGCATGGTCATCATGATCATGCGGGCAATCCAGAAGAAGATGATGTCGAAGCCGGAAACCATCACGCTGGTCGGGTGGAACTGACGCAGGGCGTCGGTGTTTTCCGGCCAACCCAGGGTAGAGAAGGTCCACAGCGCGGAGGAGAACCAGGTATCCAGAACGTCTTCGTCCTGACGAAGCTGAACGTCGGCACCGAGGTTATTTTCCTGACGCACTTCGTCTTCGGTACGGCCAACGTAGACGTTGCCCGCTTCGTCGTACCATGCCGGGATACGGTGACCCCACCACAGCTGACGGGAGATACACCAGTCCTGAATATCGCGCATCCAGGAGAAGTACATGTTTTCGTACTGCTTCGGCACGAACTGGATGTCGCCGTTCTCAACCGCTTCAACCGCCGGTTTCGCCAGCACGTCGGCACGCACGTACCACTGGTCGGTCAGCATCGGTTCGATAACCACGCCGCCGCGGTCGCCGTAAGGGACGGTCAGGTCGTGCGGTTTAATTTCTTCCAGCAGACCCAGAGCGTCAACGGCAGCGACGATCGCTTTACGCGCCGCAAAACGCTCCAGCTTCTGGAATTCAGCCGGGATTTCACTGGAGTAAACGTCGGACTCTTCGCCTTTGGTGTCGTACACTTCCGCGGTTTCGCGGATATCGCCGTCAAAGGTCAGAATGTTGATCATCGGCAGGGCGTGACGACGACCGACTTCATAGTCGTTAAAGTCGTGCGCCGGGGTGATCTTCACGCAGCCGGTGCCTTTTTCCATGTCGGCGTGTTCATCGCCGACGACTGGAATGCGGCGGTTAACCAGCGGCAGAATAACGAATTTACCGATCAAATCCTTATAACGCGGATCTTCCGGGTTAACGGCCACGCCGGTATCGCCCAGAATGGTTTCCGGACGAGTGGTAGCGACCACCAGATAATCTTTACCGTCGGCGGTTTTCGCGCCGTCGGCCAGCGGATAGCGGATGTGCCACATCGAGCCTTTGGACTCGCGGTTTTCCACTTCCAGGTCAGAGATGGCTGTGCGCAGTTTCGGGTCCCAGTTTACCAGGCGTTTGCCGCGGTAAATCAGGTCTTCTTTGTACAGACGAACAAAGACTTCTTTCACGGCATTGGAAAGGCCTTCGTCCATGGTGAAGCGCTCGCGCTCCCAGTCAACGGAGTTGCCGAGACGGCGCATCTGGCGGGTAATGGTGCCGCCGGATTCCGCTTTCCACTGCCAGATTTTGTCGATAAACGCTTCGCGACCGTAGTCGTGACGGGTTTTACCTTCTTCCGCGGCAATCTTACGCTCAACCACCATCTGGGTAGCGATACCCGCGTGGTCAGTACCGGCCTGCCACAGGGTGTTTTTGCCCTGCATGCGCTGGTAGCGAATCATGGTGTCCATGATGGTTTGCTGGAAAGCATGACCCATATGCAAACTGCCGGTGACGTTCGGCGGCGGGATCATGATGCAGAAGGACTCTTTGCTTTCATCGCCGTTAGGTTTGAAATAGCCCTGCTTTTCCCAATGCTCGTAAAGCGGCTGTTCGATATCTTGTGGGTTATATGTCTTTTCCATTATTTCCAGGTTGCCGTATTCAGGTTAAAACCAGCCACGCGGTAAGCTTTGTAGCGATCGCGTGCCGATTGTTTCAAAGAATCTTCGTAAGGGACGAAGTCTATCACTTCTGTGAAAGCGGTGGCAAAATCTGCAAAGCCAACGCGCAAACTGATAAGCAGGTCGCGCGGGCTGCTGTTGCGTTTTTCCGGCCAGGCAATCTCTACCGGCGCGCCGCCTCTGGGGCCTTCACCTGCCAGATTATGCGGCACGAAGCTTTCTGCCGGTCTTGCCCACAGGGCTTCATCCAGTCGAAGAGCCTGCTTTTCGTTTTCACAGGCGATCAGCACGCGCTTGCCAGCACGCCAACGTTCTGCGGCAATTTCACACACCAGTTGCTCGACGGCGCTTAAGCCATCTTGTTGTGTGTCGTTGTCCAGAAGATAGAACGTCGCATTCTTCATATATGGGGCTTCTTGTGGTGGATTTAAATACAAGGCCGGGTGACCCGGCCTTATTGCCTGATGGCGACGCTGGCGCGTCTTATCAGGCCTACAGCGTGCTGCTTTGTAGGCCGGATAAGCGCAGCGCCATCCGGCATTGACACATTACTCTTCGCCGTTAAAACCTGCGCGATTGAGCAGGAACTGCGACAGCAGCGCCACCGGACGACCGGTCGCGCCTTTGGCTTTCCCGGAACGCCATGCGGTACCCGCGATGTCCAGGTGCGCCCAGTTATATTTACGGGTAAAGCGCGACAGGAAGCAGCCCGCGGTGATAGCACCGCCAGGACGGCCGCCGATGTTGGCCATATCCGCGAAGTTGGACTCCAGCTGCTCCTGGAATTCATCGCCCAGCGGCAGACGCCACGCGCGATCGCCCGCCTGCTCGGATGCACCGATCAGCTCATGCGCCAGCGGGTTGTGGTTCGACATCAGGCCGGTGATGTGATGGCCCAATGCAATCACGCACGCGCCGGTCAGCGTTGCCACATCAATTACCGCTTCCGGCTCAAAACGCTCAACGTAGGTTAACACGTCGCACAGCACCAGACGGCCTTCTGCATCGGTATTCAGCACTTCAACGGTCTGGCCTGACATGGTGGTCAGCACATCGCCCGGACGATAGGCGCGCCCCCCCGGCATGTTTTCGCAGCCCGCCAGTACGCCGACGACGTTGATTGGCAACTGTAGCTCCGCCACCATGCGCATCACGCCGTATACTGCCGCCGCGCCGCACATGTCGTACTTCATCTCGTCCATGCCTTCGGACGGCTTAATGGAGATACCGCCGGAGTCGAAGGTCAGCCCTTTACCGACCAGCACAATCGGCCGCGCGTCTTCGGATTCGACGCCTTTATATTCAATCACCGACATCAGCGACTCGTTTTGCGAGCCGTTGCCGACCGCCAGATAAGAGTGCATGCCCAGCTCTTTCATCTGCTGTTCGCCGATCACGCGGGTGATGACGTTCTTGCTGTAGCTATCGGCCAACTGACGCGCCTGAGACGCCAGGTAGGCGGCGTTACAGATATTCGGCGGCATATTGCCGAGATCTTTCGCCGCTTTGATCCCGGCGGCAATCGCCAGGCCGTGCTGAATCGCGCGTTCACCGCTGGTCAGTTCGCGGCGGGTCGGTACGTTAAAGACCATTTTACGCAGCGGACGGCGCGGCTCGCTTTTGGTCGTCTTCAGCTGATCAAAACTGTACAGCGTTTCTTGTGCTGTCTCGACGGCCTGACGCACTTTCCAGTAGTTATTGCGGCCTTTGACGTGCAGCTCGGTCAGGAAGCAGACGGCTTCCATAGAGCCGGTATCATTCAGTGTATTTATCGTTTTCTGAATGACCTGCTTATACTGACGTTCATCAAGCTCGCGCTCTTTACCACAACCAATGAGGAGAATTCGCTCCGACAGGACGTTAGGAACATGGTGCAGCAACAGGGTTTGACCCGGTTTGCCTTCCAGTTCGCCACGACGCAGCAGTGCGCTGATGTACCCGTCGCTGATCTTGTCGAGCTGCTCTGCAATCGGAGAGAGGCGGCGTGGTTCAAAGACGCCCACGACGATGCAGGCACTCCGCTGTTTCTCCGGGCTACCGCTTTTTACACTGAACTCCATGCACTACGCTCCTGAATCTTAAAGACAACGGCGGTGGCTACGGATAGAATTGCAAGCTTTCGTAACTCATTCCCGCTGTTGCGGTGACTTCGTGTTAATCTTAACGTTATTACGGCATTGGCACGTCAGAACAATTTCTGAGAGGTGGATCCGTTGAGTATAATAATCTTAGCGACGATTTCGACGACTCAAGAGAATAAATGACGTTTAAGCCATGAAACAAGCTATTTTCCTGCAAAAAGACGGGTTTTTACGGGCGTATTTAAAGTGATAATCATAAGATATCTGGTTCGGGAAACGCTCAAAAGCCAACTTGCGATCCTCTTCATCCTGCTTTTGATCTTCTTTTGTCAAAAGTTAGTTCGGATCCTTGGTGCGGCTGTTGACGGTGATATCCCGGCGAATCTGGTGCTCTCGCTTCTGGGGCTGGGCGTGCCAGAAATGGCGCAACTCATCTTGCCCTTAAGCCTGTTCCTTGGGCTGCTGATGACGCTGGGCAAACTGTATACCGAAAGTGAAATTACGGTCATGCACGCCTGCGGGCTGAGCAAGGCTGTGCTGGTGAAAGCGGCGATGGTGCTGGCGTTGTTTACCAGTATTATTGCGGCGGTTAACGTGATGTGGGCCGGACCGTGGTCCTCCAGGCATCAGGACGAAGTACTGGCGGATGCGAAAGCGAACCCCGGCATGGCGGCGCTGGCGCAGGGGCAATTCCAGCAGGCGACTAACGGCAGTTCTGTGCTGTTCATCGAAAGCGTTGACGGCAGCAACTTCAACGATGTCTTCCTTGCGCAAATTCGCCCGAAAGGCAACGCTCGTCCTTCGGTCGTGGTGGCTGATTCCGGACATTTAACGCAGATGCGTGACGGCTCGCAGGTGGTCACCTTGAATAAGGGCACGCGTTTTGAAGGTACTGCGCTGCTGCGCGATTTCCGCATCACTGACTTCCAGAATTATCAGGCGATTATTGGCCATCAGGCTGTGGCGCTGGATCCAAACGATACCGACCAGATGGATATGCGAACGCTGTGGAAGACCGACAACGATCGCGCTCGCGCGGAACTGACCTGGCGTATCACGTTAGTATTCACCGTATTTATGATGGCGCTGATGGTTGTGCCGCTGAGCGTGGTGAACCCACGTCAGGGACGCGTGCTGTCGATGCTGCCGGCCATGCTGCTCTATTTGCTGTTCTTCCTGGTCCAGACGTCGCTGAAGTCGAACGGCGGCAAAGGTAAGCTCGATCCGGTGTTCTGGATGTGGGCGGTAAACCTGCTGTATCTGGCGCTGGCAATTGTGTTGAACCTTTGGGATACGGTGCCGATGCGCCGCTTGCGTGCCCGTTTTCTGCATAAAGGAGCGGTATAATGCAGCCCTTTGGTGTACTTGACCGCTATATCGGTAAAACCATTTTCACCACCATCATGATGACGTTGTTCATGCTGGTGTCGCTCTCCGGGATCATCAAGTTCGTCGATCAGCTGAAAAAAGCCGGGCAGGGGAGCTACGATGCGATGGGCGCCGGGCTGTATACCCTGCTCAGCGCGCCGAAAGATATCCAGATCTTCTTCCCGATGGCGGCTCTGCTGGGTGCTTTGCTGGGTCTGGGCATGCTGGCCCAGCGCAGTGAACTGGTAGTGATGCAGGCTTCCGGCTTTACCCGTATGCAGGTGGCGCTGTCGGTGATGAAAACCGCGATTCCGCTGGTGCTGCTGACGATGGCCATCGGCGAGTGGGTGGCGCCGCAGGGCGAACAGATGGCGCGTAACTACCGCGCACAACAGATGTATGGCGGTTCGCTGCTCTCTACCCAACAGGGTTTGTGGGCGAAAGATGGTGACAGCTTCGTCTACATTGAACGGGTAAAAGGCGACGCCGAGTTAGGGGGAATTAGCATCTACTCCTTTAACGACAAGCGCCGTTTGCAGTCCGTTCGCTATGCCGCAAGTGCGACGTTTGACCCGGAGCAGAAGATTTGGCGTCTGTCGCAGGTGGATGAATCCAACCTGCAGGATCCGAAGCAAATTACCGGCTCGCAGACGGTAAGCGGAACCTGGAAAACCAACCTTACGCCGGACAAACTTGGCGTGGTGGCGCTGGATCCCGATGCGCTCTCGATTAGCGGTCTGCATAACTACGTGAAGTATCTGAAGTCGAGCGGCCAGGACGCCGGTCGCTATCAGCTCAATATGTGGAGCAAAGTCTTCCAACCGCTGTCCGTGGCGGTAATGATGCTGATGGCGCTGTCGTTTATCTTCGGCCCGCTGCGAAGCGTGCCGATGGGCGTGCGCGTGGTGACGGGGATTAGCTTTGGCTTTGTGTTCTACGTGCTGGACCAAATCTTTGGCCCGTTGACGCTGGTATACGGCATTCCGCCGATTATCGGCGCGCTGCTGCCAAGCGCCAGCTTCTTCCTGATTAGCCTGTGGCTGATGCTGCGTAAGTCGTAATCACAGGCCGCCACCCGGCAAAGTAACACGCAGTGCCTGATGGCGCTGCGCTTATCAGGCCTACCCAGGCCCCGTAGGCCGGATAAGGCATTAACGCCGCCACCCGGCAAAGTACCACGCAGTGCCTGATGGCGCTGCGCTTATCAGGCCTACCCAGACCCCGTAGACCGGATAAGGCATTAATGCCGCCGCCCGGCAACGCCCCGTAGACCGGATAAGGCGTTAGCGCCGCCATCCGGCAAACTAACACGGGCGCTAGCGTTTTCTTCCGCCCATCAAACTCCCCAGCATGCCGCGGATTATCTGATTGGTGACCTGTCGCGCCGCGCTTTTCGCGACGCTCTGCACCACTCCATCGCGCTTGCCGCCGCGTGGTCCGGTACTGCCGAATAAAATCTCTTTCAGCCCGCCGAGAATGCCGTCATCCACTGCAACCGTTTTGCCGTTGGTCGCTGGCGTATTTTGCTGCTCGGTGGTTGCCTGTACGCCTTTTTGCAGTAACTCATAAGCCGATTCACGGTCGATCTCTTCTTCATATTTGCCGTACAGCGAAGAGTGATTAATCAGCCCGTTGCGCTCGTCGTCCGTCACCGGTCCCATCCGTGAGCAGGGGGCGATGACCATTGCCCGTTCAACCACTGACGGGCTGCCTTTGGCATCCAGAAACGAGATCAGCGCCTCGCCGGTGCCCAGCTCCTGAATGGCTTTCTCGGTATCAAACGCCGGATTGGCGCGCATGGTTTGCGCTGCTGTTTTCACCGCTTTCTGATCTTTCGGCGTAAAGGCGCGCAGGGCGTGCTGCACGCGGTTCCCCAACTGCCCGAGCACGTTGTCCGGAATATCGGACGGGTTTTGCGAAACGAACCACACGCCGACCCCTTTCGAGCGGATCAGGCGGATCACCTGTTCGATTTTATCCAGCAATACCTGCGGGGCGTCGTTGAACAGCAGGTGGGCTTCGTCGAAGAAAAATACCAGCTTCGGTTTTTCCAGATCGCCCGCTTCCGGTAGCTGTTCGTACAGTTCGGAGAGCATCCACAGCAGGCTGGCGGCGTACAGTTTTGGCATCTGGTAGAGCTTCTCTGCGCTAAGGATGTTGATCATCCCTTTACCGCTGGCGTCGGTACGCATCCAGTCTTTGATGTCGAGCATTGGTTCGCCAAAGAAGTGCGCCGCTCCTTGCTGCTCCAGCGACAACAGCCCGCGCTGGATAGCCCCCACCGAGGCGCTGCTGATATTGCCGTACTGATTCTGGAAGGATTTAGCGTTGTCGCCGATGTACTGGGTAATGGCCCGTAGGTCTTTAAAATCGAGCAGCAGCAGGCCCTGGTCATCGGCAATGCGGAAGATAATATCCAGCACGCCGGACTGTACGTCGTTGAGATTCAGCAAACGCGCCAGCAGCAGCGGTCCGAGATCGGAGACCGTGGCCCGCACGGGGTGGCCTTTTTCGCCGAAGATATCCCATACGGTGACCGGATTAGCATGCGGTTGCCAGTCGGTAATACCGATATTGTTCAGACGGGCGAGCAGTTTTTCAGAGGCTTGTCCCTCCTGCGCCACGCCGGTTAAGTCACCTTTTACATCGGCCATAAATACCGGCACGCCAATCTCAGACAGCGATTCGGCCAGCTTTTGTAACGTAACGGTTTTACCGGTTCCGGTCGCGCCGGTAATGAGTCCGTGACGGTTGGCCATGCCTGGCAGTAAAAACAGTTCGGTGTCCGGCGTGCGGGCGATTAGCAGGGGTGCGCTCATTGAGATTTCCTCCATTTATCCTGCCTGGAGTATAGGCAATATGAATGAAAGAAAGTATGAGCAAGGGAGATAAAAAATCTTAAAGCGTATGACCGTGATAAATCTGATACCCCAAATCCACGGTGTTGTGGTTATGGTCGTTGTTCTTGATTTTACTCAATAACATTTGCGCCGCCATGCGGCCAATGTCAAAACGGGGGGTGATCACGCTGGCGAGGCTGGGGATCATCTGCCTGCCCATTTCCAGCCCGTGAAAACCGGCAATGGAGATCTGCTCCGGGACGGCCAGCTCGCGCTCGCGACAAAGCAGCAGCGCGCCCATCGCAATATCGTCGTTGGTGCAAAAGACACCGTCTAAATCCGGATGCGCGGCGAGCGCGTCACGCATCATTTGTGTACCGAGATGGATGGATGAAATAGAGCGCGGATTGACGCGCAGCGGCGCCAGACCCCGACGCGTCATGGCATCGCAATAGCCGCGATAGCGCTGCTCGTCGCGGACGTCGTCTTTCGAACCCAGATAGAGAATTTTACGCCGCTGGCGTTTATCCAGCATGGTGCTGACCATATCAAACGCCGCCTGACGGTTATCGAAGCCCACTTCCATGTCCAGGCGATCGCCCTTAATGTCCATCAGCTCGACCACTGGAATGTTGGCAGAACGCAGAAATTTAACGGTGCGCAGGGTGTGATACTTCTCGGAAAGGATCATGCCGTCGATATTGTACGACAGCAGATTGATCACCGACTCTTCCTCGGATTCCCGGTCGTAGTTGTAGTTAGCGATCAGCGTCTGATAGTTATGCTCTGAGGTCACCGACTCAATACCCGCGAGGATGTCGGCAAACAGCTGGTTCTGAAAAGAGGGGATCAGCACGCCGAGCGTGTAGCTTTGCGCATTCAGTAGCATCGCGGGCGCACGGTTGGGAATGTAATTAATCTCCTCCATAATCTGCGCAATGCGTTCGCCGGTTTCCTTTGCGACCTTTTTCGGCGAGCGAATGTAGCGGCTCACCGTCATTTTGGTCACGCCCGCCAGCGTGGCGATGTCTTGCAAAGAGATTCTGTGGTTCCTCATTTTCTCTCCCGTGCCGGGGAGCGCCGACAGCCGCTCCCCGGTGATTACCGTCTTAATGCAGGATGGCGTTCAGCGCCAGAACCCCCAGCAGCCCCATAATGGAAATCAGCGTCTCCATGACCGTCCAGGTACGCAACGTTTCCCCAACGCTGAGATTAAAATAGCCTTTAAACAACCAGAACCCCGGATCGTTAACGTGGGAGGCAATCACGCTGCCCGCGCCGGTGGCCAACACCATCAACGCCGGGTCGGCATGGGTGACGTTAATAATCGGCAGCACTACGCCTGCGGTGGTGATCGCCGCCACGGTGGCTGAACCGAGCGCGATGCGCAGCAAGGCGGCGACCGTCCAGCACATCAGCAGCGGAGAAAGCGACGTGCCGGTCATCAGGTGCGAGATATATTGCCCCACGCCGCTGTCGACCAGAACCTGCTTAAACGCGCCGCCTCCGGCGATGATAAACACAATCATCGCAATCGCGCCGATAGAGTCGCCAATAATATCCATAATTTGCTCGATCGTCCGTCCGTTGCGTCGACCAAGGGTAAAAATGGCGAGCACGATAGCGATAAACAACGCGACCGCAGGGTTACCGATAAACTCAAAGAACACCCGCACGCTGTTGGTTTTCGGCAGCGTAATTTCGCACACTGCGGCGACCGCCATCAGTATGACCGGGATAACCGCCGCAAAGATACTGTTCCAGAACGACGGCATCTCTTCTTCGGTAAACAGATGTGGATTGAATAACCCCTCCGGCGGCGCTTTTTCAAAGCGGGTCAGCAGCTTAGAGAACAGCGGCCCGGCGACGATCACCGTCGGGATAGTAATAATAAATCCGTACAGCAGGGTGGTGCCGAGATTGGCCTCGAAAATGGTGGCAATCGCGGTTGGCCCCGGATGCGGCGGCAAAAAACAGTGGGTTACGGACAGCGCCGCCACCATCGGTACACCGACGTACAGCAGCGGCAGGCCGGAAGAGGCCACCACCGTAAACACCAGCGGCAGCAGCAGAACAAAGCCGACTTCGAAGAACATCGCCAGACCGACAACCAGACCGGTGATCACCAGCGCCCACTGCACGCGTTTTTTACCGAACGTGCCAATCAGCGTGGTGGCGATGCGCTGAGCCGCGCCGGTATCGGAAATCAGCTTGCCGAGCATCGCGCCGAACCCGAGGATCATCGCCAGCCCGCCGAGCGTCCCGCCGATCCCATTTTGTATCGAGTGCAGAACGGCCTGGGCGTCCATCCCTTCGGCAAAACCGACGACCGCCGCAACCAGTACCAGCGCAATAAAGCCGTTAACTTTAAAGCCAATCATCAGGACCAGAAGCAGCGCGACGCCTGCCGCAATTATTATTAATGGCATAATCGTATCTCTTATATCCCCGTCATACTTCAAGTTGCAGGTGTGTTGGCTGCAGCTCGAATGATTTAGGAGGGAGCCAAAAATGCAGCGCCTGGGCGCTGCGTGATGTTGCGTTGTGTGGTATCAGACGGCGACCAGCATGCCGCCATCGACAAACAACAAGTGACCGTTAACAAAATCGGATGCTTTGGAAGAGAGGAATACCGCTGCGCCGATCAGCTCCTGCGGATCCCCCCAGCGCGCGGCGGGCGTACGTTTGCACAGCCAGGAGGTGAAGGCTTCATCCTCGACCAGCGCTTTGGTCATTTCAGTTTTGAAGTAGCCTGGCGCGATACCGTTGACCTGGATATTGTGCCGCGCCAGCTCCACGCACATCCCGCGGGTGAGCATTTTCACCGCGCCTTTCGAGGCGGCGTACGGCGTGATAGTGTCGCGGCCCAGTTCGCTCTGCATCGAGCAGATGTTGATCACCTTCCCGGCCTGACGTTCCACCATGCGGCGAGTGACCGCCTGCGAGACCAGGAATACCGCCGTCTGGTTAACGGCAATGACATCGTTCCAGTCCTGCTCCGGAAACTCGGTAAACGGATGGCGGCGCTGGATACCAGCGTTATTCACCAGTACATCAATCGGACCAACGTCTTTTTCGATATGGTCGATGGCGGTATCAATGTCCTGTTTATGCGTAACATTGAACGACGCGGCGACGGCGCGGATCCCTTCCTGCTGTAGTCTGGCGACGGCGGTCTCCGCACGCTCTGGCGTAATATCATTGACGATAATCTGCGCGCCATATTTACCCAGCCCGGTCGCCAGTAAATAACCAATACCCTGAGCCGAACCGGTGATCAGAATGTTTTTGCCGTCCAGTGAAAAAAGATCGTTCATCATGCTATTCCTTATTTTATGTCTTCAAAAACGAGCTGGACTTTCGCCGCCTGGGTTTTATCCCCGGCGAAGATCAGCGCTTGTTCAAGCTCGGTAAACGGATATTCGGCGCTGAGTAACGGCAGCGGGTCGATAACGTTATTCGCCAGCCACGACACCGCAGTGTTGAACTCGGTGGTAAAGCGGAATGAGCCTTTGAGCGCGATCTCTTTGCCGATCAGCATCATCATCGGGAAGTCCGGCACCGCGCCGCCCATACCGACCTGCACCATCACGCCTTTCGCGCGTGTCACTTCCAGACAGGTGGTGATTGAGGAGGGGTGGCCGGAGACTTCGAAGCTGACGTCGAAGTAGCCTTTCTCTTTCTTCCACGCGTCGAGCGAGTCCTGCTGTGGGTTAATCAGCATGTCGGCGCCCATCTGCTGGGCCAGTGACAGCGAACGCGAGCTGATGTCTGCACAGACAATTTCTGCTGCGCCGAGCGTTTTCACCGCGCTGACGATCAGGCAGCCAATAGGTCCCACGCCGGAGATGAACACGCGCTTGCCCTGCAGATCGCCCGCTTCATGCGCGGCGTGGATCGCCACTGCCAGCGGTTCGGCAAAGGCCATAACCTTTTCATCGGCCTCTTGGGGGTAGGGGATGCACTGCGCGGTATCGACGGTTTTAAACCGGGTAAAGCCGCCGTCGACATGGGGAAAATACATGGCGCTGCCAAAAAAGCGCATTTCCGTGCACTGGTTTTCTTCGTGCTGCAGACAATATTTACAGTGACCACAAGGCTTCGACGGATTAATCGCTACCGACTGACCTGCAGGTAATTCTTTTGAATCGCTATGCACCACTTTACCAATAACTTCATGGCCTAAAATCATCGGTGCTTTGACGGTAAAATTACCGACTTTTCCTTCCTGATAATAATGTAAATCGGAACCACAAATACCGCCGCGGGTAATTTGTACCAGCGTTCCTTTATTATTCCATTCGATATTTTGGTTGGTAATGGCAACAGTTTTCTTACCCGCGACAACGCAGGATTGGGTTTTGACTTGCATAAATGCCTCACTGGTCAGGTAGTAACCTCGACAGCATTTAAACGGTTTTATTTGGTATAATTTGTGATGAATGTCACGCTGGAAAATTGTTACACTACAATGTTACGCATAACGTGATGCGCCTTGTAATTCTTATCTGTGGCGCTAAAAAAGAGTGATATCGCCGATCTGGAAAGCGTAGTATCGCGTCATGGAATATGAATCTGGAGTTTTTTCGATGGCCGGGGAAAGTTATATTTTGATGGGCGTTTCAGGTAGCGGTAAATCTTTAATTGGCAGTAAAGTTGCCGCGGTATTATCGGCTAAATTCATTGATGGCGACGATCTCCATCCGGCCAAAAATATTGATAAAATGTCGGAAGGTATTCCATTAACCGATGAAGACCGATTGCCATGGTTAGCTCGATTAAATGACGCCTCATACAGTTTGTATAAAAAGAATGAGACCGGATTTATTGTCTGCTCGTCATTAAAAAAACAGTATCGCGATATATTGCGCCAGGGCAGTCCGAATGTGCATTTTCTGTGGCTGGACGGCGACTACGAGACCATTCTGGCGCGTATGCAGCGTCGGGCAGGGCATTTCATGCCGGTAGGATTACTCAAAAGCCAGTTCGACGCGCTGGAGCCTCCGCAGGAGGATGAACGTGATATTGCCCGCATTGATGTGAACCATGACATCGAGCATGTGACGGAACAGTGCCGCCAGGCGGTGCTCGCGTTTCGTAACGGGCAATAGGCCCAGCCCCTTGCGGGACTGAGCCCTGCATCAGAAGTCGGCTTTCAGCACCACGCGGTAGCGGGCTTTGCCGTCGCGCACGTGCTGGATAGCTTCGTTAATTTGCGACATCGGATACAGTTCGGTTGTGGGTGACACGTTGCTGCGCCCGGCAAACTTCATCAGTTTGCGCAGCTCGAACGGTGTGCCGGTCGCTGAACCGGAGATGCTGCGATCGCCGGCGATTAAGGTAAACGCCGGCACCGGCAGCGGTTTCATCACCGCGCCGACGGTGTGGAAATGACCGCCGTAGGCCAGTGCTTCAAAATAGGGCTGCCAGTCGAGATCGACGTTAACCGTGTTAATAATGAGATCGAACTGGCCCGCCAGCGCTTTTAGCGCATCCCGATCGCGGCTGTTAACCACCTTATCCGCTCCCATCGCCAGCACTTCTTGCTCTTTCGCCGGGTTGGAGCTGAACGCGGTCACCTCGCAGCCCATTGCGCGCAGCAGCTTAATGGCGATATGCCCCAGACCGCCGATACCGATCACCCCAACGCGGCTGGTGGCGGTGATATGGTGCATCAGCAGCGGTTTGAACACCGTGATACCGCCGCACAGCAATGGGCCAGCCGCTGCCAGATCGATGCTTTCCGGTAGCGGGATCACCCACTGCCAGTCGGCCCGCAGCTTCTCGGCAAAGCCGCCGCGATTGAGAATAGTGGGAACCGCGCCTTGCAGGCAGTTAATCTGATTACCGCTGATACAGGCATCGCAGTGCCCGCAGCTGCGCGCCGTCCAGCCAATGCCGACGCGCTGACCGACCTTCAGACCTTTGTCCTGCGCCGCGCTGCCGAGCGCCGCCACGCGACCTATTACCTCATGTCCGGCAACCAGCGGATACTGAGAGAACCCCCATTCGTTGTCGATCATCGACAAATCGGAATGGCAGATACCGCAGTAATCGACCTGCACCTCGACATCTTCCGGTTTGAGATCGCCCGCATCATATTCATAGAGTTCGAGTTCGCTGCCTGCTTCTTTGGCGGCGTAGCTTTTTATCATCGACATCGTGTTTCCCTCAGTGTGGTGTTGAACTGGAAGTGTAGAGCATGGGGAAACCGGACGCTTCGCAGAAGGGGGGATTAAGGCCTTTTCTGCAGCAGCGCGTTGAGCCACCGTTCGTCACGGTCGGGACGCTTATCACGCGTCGTCCAACTACTAATTAGCGTAATATCCGTTAGCGGTGCGATCAGCTTTTCCAGCCCTTGCTCGGTGAGATCGGTAAAGTGGCGACCGTCTTTTACTCGTTCAGCTTCACCGTATTTGAACGACACATACCAGGTACCGCCCTTTTTAAGTGCATGGGCGAGTTTGCTCATTACGCTCGGTAACTCTTCGGCACTTACATGCAGCAACGACGCGCAGCACCAGATACCATCATAGTGTTCAATATTGGCGATATCGTTAAATGTCATCTGTCTGACGCGCAGCCCGGCATGCTGGCTGGCAAGGTTAACCATTTCCGATGAGGCATCGAAAGCCTCGACCCTATACCCCTTCTCAAAAAATGCTTTGCTGTCGCGCCCCGAGCCGCAACCCGCATCCAGAATACGCCCGCCTTCTGTGATGCGTTGTAGAAAAGGTTTATAAAGCGACTCCATATCGACATTAACCGTCGAGCTGAAAAAATCTTGTGCATGGCGCTGGTAATATTCGAGGGTCATCAAAATGTATCCGTTCCTTGTGCAATGGGTTCCCACTGGTGAAAGAGTATTTTAATCGCCTCGTTCCACCTGTCGTTCAAAAATGTGTTTCTCTGCGTCTGGGTTGCACCGGTTTGGCGAATCAACGTTTCACGCAGCGGAAGATGACTGTTAATGAAGTATTCATTTCGGTCCCGTAGCCGCTGGAGTAGCCTGGTCGAAGGAAGTTGGGCAAATTTACCTTTCCCACCACGGTTGCACTCCTTGCAGGCGAGTACCAGATTCCAGACGCCATCGATATTCGCCACGTGTCCCCGCGCTTTCCACGGAATAAAATGATCAACATCAGCGAAAGTGTCGTCGCCAGCTTGCAGGCTGATGGGGGCAAAACAGTAGAAGCAGCGCCCCTTCTGATAACCATTCAGGCTGTCCCGACAGCTGGAGATTGCCACCCGTCGATCACTGTTCCTGCTAAACAACATTTGGTCATCGTCGTCATATTCAATGTTAATCAGGTGGCTGGATATATTCATTGCCCAGCCCTGCTCGACCAGGTTCCAGCGTGCATCTGTTTCAAAGCTGAAGTTTCGGTATTGCAGGCGTTCACCCAGATTGTAGAAGTTATCCGTCATCCGGATGCCTTTATGCGTTTTGCGCTCATCGATAAAAAAGCGTTTCTCAATCTCACCCTGATTCACATTGTGAAAGGCATCGATCACGTTGTTAAAGCCCTGGCGGACGGTGATGGCGGTGAGTTCACCACGCGTTATCTCGCCGTTATTAAATTGCGTACAGGCTGCAATAAATTGGCTGCTGCGTGAGGTGATCTGCTTTGGTGCGTGTTTGAGGTGGCGGCACAAATGGCCGCTGAACGGCACGGCCAGATCTTCAAGCGCGATCAGATCGCTGCCGTCAGGTTTGAGATCGTACAACGCGTGGGCGAGGGCAAACTTGTAGGAAGCCACATTTTTGCCGAAAAGGATAATCCCGCGCCAGTAGTTCTCCAGCGTGGGTTCAACCTGATAGAAACGCATAACGGTGTCCTGAGAACGGTTAGTTACTGCTATTACTGGATTCAGTAACGACATCTCATAGTAAACAGCAGCAAATGTAAACCGAGCTGGTCACGTTGCATTTTTTTGCGAGGCAAATTCCGGAAAAATTCAGGTCAGAGATGAGAATAGCTGGAGCAAGAATGGAGCGTGGGCAATCGAAGCGCAATGACGCTGTTTTTTTCAACACTTAGCGAGACTATCGCGTGCTGGCGCTTGCATGGTGGCGTGTGACAGGTATAATCCACAACGTTTTCCGCATCCCTTCCGTGCCGGAGTGGCGAAATCGGTAGACGCAGTTGATTCAAAATCAACCGTAGAAATACGTGCCGGTTCGAGTCCGGCCTTCGGCACCAAAAACGATTGTGATAATCGGAAAACCTACAACAATCAATACGTTGTACAATGAAGCTGGACGTTGACGGCAACTACAAAATGGCCGCATCTCCGGCTTTTTTTGTTTATAAAGCCTCGGGCCGGATCTTTTCACTCACTCCCTGTTTTGTCAATCTCTCTCCACGCAACTTCTGAGCATCTCGACATTGTGTTCAATATAGCTGAGCGTCACCTTAATATCGCGGTGTCCGAGTAGTTTCTGCGTGACATACAAATTTTGCTCCGGTTTCTGCATCAATTCTGTGGCAACAGTATGACGGTAGCGATGTGATGAGAAACGGCTGTGGCAGGCATCGCTGAGTTTGGCAAAGAAATAGCTCACCTGATTTTCTGTCATCGGTTTACCCTGGCGTAGCGTCCGCCGACTGAAACGATTGATGTTGAACAACTGATCGTCAGCCCGTATTCCCTTTGTTTTCGCTTCTTCAAGCAGATGCTCCAGATAGGGCCGCAGTCGGGAGGCGATGGGAACAATATGTTCATCATGGCTTTTACTGCCTTCGATCTGAATAAACAGCGTGTCATGGACCAAATCGATATCCCTTACGCGCAGGTGAATAAGCTGATTCAGCCGGATAGCTGTGTAGTTGAAGGTTTCGACCACGGTCAGCCAAAACCATGCCGGATATAAAGGCGAACGATAGCCGCACTGCATTTTCTCCCGTTCGATAAATTGGTTCAGTACTTTGCGGGATGCGACGATTTGCTCGCGGGTCAGGGTTTTCTTTTTCTTACGAGATTCCCGCAGCGATGTTTTCTGGAATGGATTGATGAACTGCTCCAGTAGCCCCTGTTCAATGGCGAAGTTATACAAGGCTCGCATATGGCGCATATAGTGGTTCCAGCTCACCGGCTTGATACGGCGCACATTTAGCAGGTAGTGACGCCACTCCAGCACCATATGCGACGTCACTTCGGCGGGTAACACGTTGCGCCAGTGAGTGAATTGATTTACTGCCGTGCGATAACAGCTCTGGGTGTCAGGTCGCAATAAGCGGGCAAAAAAATACTCTTCCAGGATCTGTTCAAAGGTCATTTGAGTGACTTCCTTCATTGAGCAAGAGATGAGGGTTATTAAAGGGAACGTCATCTCCAAAAAGCGGCGTGGGATCGTCAAGCAGATATCCCTTCAGACGTGAACAACGGCGTGGGCCGACAACGGCGCAGTGCCAGATGTTGAGGCCGTTTTTTTGTTTTCGGTGAAGATTCAGGTTCTGGAACTTCTTCTGTACCTCCCGCCAGTATTCTTCAGGGACATTCTGACCGCAGGTGCTAAGCCAGAGTTTGAAAATACCGGGCGTCACCAGAAACACCGACCCGGCGACGGTATGGATTCGGGCGTTAGGTTCATTGACTTCCAGATGTTGAGCCTGAACATTACGAACCAGCCACTGCCAGAAGGCTTCGCCTGAAAGTGGGGTATCGTCCTGTTCGGGTAGGGTGGATGGTTGTTCTACTTTGGTGTTTGTTTCAATCACCGCTTCTGTCTCATTTCGGATTCCCGCTATCGGTGTGACGCTTCCACTGAAGGTTGCAGGCCGCTGTTGTGGATCTTCCCAAATCAGCGAAGGGGAAAAGCGTAACAGCGTGAGTTCACTGCTCCAGCCGCCGCTGGCCTCAATCCGGCAATGCCAGATGGCTTTATCCTCACTGGGAATGAGCAACTGGTGTGCCTGCATCTCATCGAACAGCCGCACGTTATGCTGCGGTACGGCGTCAATGCCCTGGCGCAGCAACCAGCCACGGACAGCATCGGCAGCGTTCTTGCTGACCAGCCACAGCGCTTTTTCCGTTAGCCAGCCATCAGAGCCACCGTTCGGATTGTTGAGCCGGAACTCATGCGCCAGCAGGTCGCGCAGGGCGGCGATAATTTGCTGCGGCAGCGAGGTTTGTGGGCGGTGGATAGCCTTGACCGGATCGCCGCCGAGATTAAACGCCACCGACGCCCGGTCGGCTTTCTGCACCAGTTCACCCGCCAGCCCGGCATACTGATACTGTCCGTTCAGGCAGTGCAGCAGAGTGGATAATGCAGCGGCATCGGCGGCGAGCCAGTCAAGGCTTTCCGGTGGGAGTAGTTGGGTGAGCAGAAGAGCTACCGCAGCCGGATGGTGCAAGTAATCACGTTGCGGCAGATAGCGAAACCGATAAGACTGGGTCAGTGGGCCATGCCACGGAAACCAGCGTTTCCCGCTGACATCTTCCACCTCAATATCGGTGATGAGTTTGCCCAGATCGTGCAGCAGCGCGGCGTAGATGATAACCGTCGTCCAGCGTTCGGACTGGGCAGCCTGATCTTCCGGTGCTGCATCAGGTGGAAAAAGATAACTCTGCCGCAGCCGTGCGGCATAGCAGGCGACTTCGAGACTGTGATCGAGCAGGCCACCTGTGTGGGAATGGTGGTGGTTTTCCGAGGCCGGGAACAACTGCGCCAGTTCTGCGAAGCGGTGGATTGGTATCAGCCAGAAGCGTTCAAACAGTGAGGCGGGAAGGGCGGTGCTCTGGCGAATAAACTGGATCAGCTGTTGGCGGGTAGTTTCAGCCAGTAGCATTTCCGCGGATTCAGGATGCAGCCATCCCTCCGTGGTGCTCGGTTTGCCGTCGGATGGTATGGTCTCTGGTTTTTTGCGCGTCAGCCATGTCCGCATAATGGCCCTTTCCCCTTTTTCGGGTAAGCCCGTTACCCCTTCACTCTCTTCCCCTTAACCTTTTGGATTTTACCTTTTGGTGCCGTCAGATTTGGGGCGAAACTGTTTATTGGGTTGCGCAAATTTATTGGAGTGGAGAAAAACGGCAGAGCAGGATACTCCGCCGTTGATATGAAGGTCATGCGCTCAGCGCTAACGGCTGCTGCGCCCGTTCAAGCAGATATTCACAGGCATTACGCGCTAATCCACTGGCGCGGAAAATCGCTTTTTTGTCCTGCTGCAACACCTTCAGCCACGATGCGATGTAACTGTCATGCTGTAGCTTCGACTGGATGCCGACATGAGCACACAGGAAAGCCGCTCCCATTTCGGCAACCAGCTCTTCAAAACTGTACGTCGGATCGCCGAAGGTATGCTTTCCGGCAGTGATGCCGTCCCGGTTCAGCCGTGAAGCGTGTCCGGTAGCGTGCGTCAGTTCATGCAGCAGCGTGCCGTAATAATCCTCACGCGAAGTGAACTGCTCAGGATGCGGCATGATGATGCAGTCGCGCCCCGGCGAGTAATACGCCCGGTTCTGGCGTCGGTGAGAGATCACCACCGCACTTTGCCGGGCAACCTGTTCAGCGGCGGCGATAGGATCATCGACCATCACGACAGGCTGTGAAAACGCCTCCGACAGTCCTTCACATTGCTGAATATTGAACAGCCGGAACTCGCGTACTACGGCGTAGGACGTCAATTTAGGGTTGCCGTCAGCATCAAGAACCGTGTTCCCATTGCGGTCTACTACCTCGCGTTGTTGGGGCAGATAGAACACGGCCAGTGTAGATTTTTCGCCTTTGCGGATGTTACCGCCCGCATTGCGAATTTGAGTGAAGGTCAGCCAGCGATCGCTTTCATATCCCTGCTGCTCTGCGCTGTTCCAGAGCAGAGGAATATTGATGCCGTGATAAAACCGCCCGGACAGGGCATTCATCGGCACCACCGGTTCCCCTTCCCGCCATGGGCGAACCCAGGGGATCACGCCTTTCTCCAGCGCGGCGATAATTTCATCGGTGACTTTCTGGTAAAGATCGTTGCTTCTGTTCATAAGCGTAACCTCATGATAAAGAAGCCGGGTACAGTGCTCCCGGTCGGGAGTCGCCCGGCACGGGGAGTAAAGGACGCTGAGGGAATCAGCTGGTATGAAGGGCAGTAACCAACAAGTGGTTATCTTCAAGGGTTAAGCGCAGCGGCGTCATCAGCGGTACATTGCTGCTGCCGTCGGCGGGGAAACAGTACAGACCGAAATTAATACTCTTACGATCCGGGCCTGCGCTTTTGAATGTCAGTATGGTGGCGACAATCAGGTTTTCGAGACGGTCGTCTTCCTGAGAGGGATCGGGTGGAAAACTGACTACCTTTTCCCAGGCCTCAGATGAGATAGACAATGATAAGGATGTCGCTTCAGTGATGGATGAAGTTGGCATAGTATTTCTCCAGTGATGAAAGCAGAGAAATACCGCCCGACAGGGAGGGATTCCCTGCATGGTGGGGTAGAGGATGTATCAGGCGCTAAGCGCTGTCCGCGAGGATGATACGGAGCGGACGAAAAGGCGAGCCTCACCGGGTGGGGTGGCAACCTGAAGGCTCTGGTTGCGAGTGAACTTCTGTGATGGTAGCTCTTATTGTTAGATATGAGAATCCTCAATCGAGGGGCTAAACGTAAAATTGCTTTGGTATCAAATTGTCGTATGGACTAGCGCTTCACTCTGAATGCGAAATGCCGGATATTTTACCCATATCTAGTAATCTTCTTTTGTTTGTGGTAAGCACAAGTATCCTGTAAAATCGGTCATTAATTGTTGATTATTATTAGAGTGGTCACTAAATTGAGTAAAATTAAAGCCATAGATCTTTTTTCAGGGGCCGGGGGCTTCTCTTTGGCTGCTTTGGAATTGGGTATTGATGTTTTATCAGCAATTGAATTGGACAAAGATGCGTGTGATACATATAGAGATAATTTAATAAGAAAGAGAGAAAATAATATAAAGCTCCTCAATCAGGATATTATGTCTATATCACCTATGTCTATGATGGAAGACCTATTTTTACTTGAAGGTGAACTCGATATTATTATTGGGGGGCCGCCCTGCCAGGGTTTTTCTTCACATAGGATAAAAAATTCTGGGGTTGACGATCCCCGAAATAATTTATTGATTAGATACTTTGATTTTGTGAAGGTTTTTAAACCTAAATTATTTTTAGTGGAAAATGTTCCTGGTCTTTTGTGGGAAAAACACAAGGGGTATTTAAATAAGTTTAAATCATTGGCTGAATGTAATAATTATAAAATAATTGGCCCTGTCAAATTAAATGCTAAAGATTATGGTGTTCCTCAGAATAGGAATAGGGTTTTCATTTTGGGGCTTCGCAGTGATGTTAATATAGGCGAAGTTACATGGCCGCCAGTTAGCACTCATTTTAAAGATAAAAAACCACAGTGGAAAAATTCATCTGAAGTTTTTGAAAGACCATCCTCAGATATTATTAGAAAAATAGAAAATAAAATCGGTGCAGAGTCAACGGCAAATCTAATCTTTTATAAGAAGAGAAGTGATACTTGTAGTGATGACTCATCAAATATACATATGAACCATGCAGAATATATGATTGATAGGTTTTCGCAGACTCCTATTAATGGTAGTCGTGAGGATATTGATTTTAGACTTCCTTGTCATGCTGCTGGCTATGGTGGCCATAAAGATGTTTATGGAAGAATACGCCTGGCTCAGCCCGGCCCAACAATAACAACAGGCTGCTTTAATCCATCCAAAGGACGTTTTCTTCATCCTTGGGAGAATCATGGGATTTCTATCAGACATGCTGCTAGATTTCAAACATTTCCCGATGACTATATATTTTCTGGTGGGATAATTAGTCAGGGGAAGCAAGTGGGGAATGCTGTTCCTATATTAATGGGAAAGGTATTACTTAATTCATGCGTCAATATTATAAGGCATCAGAGTCAGGAGGATGATATTGCATGCAAACAAGAACTTTGACGTTTAAAGCTAGGGCGAGAACTATCGAGCATTTGGGGAAAGGGCAGATTGCAGATTGCCCTACAGCGGTTAGTGAGTTATGGAAAAATTCTTATGACGCTTATGCTCGGGATGTTGCGCTATATACAATCGATGGAGTTCGCCCATGCGGTGCGCTGATTGACAATGGTTGCGGTATGTCCTTGGAACAACTTGTAGACAACTGGCTCATTGTTGGAACTGAATCAAAAGCAAAGAAGAAAGCTCTTAGTGAAAAAGATCGATTTGGTTTAGCACTCAGAAAAACGCAAGGTGAGAAAGGAATAGGCCGTTTGTCTGCTGCATTTTTATCGCCTGTAACTTATTTGATTACAAAAAAAATTGATACTGGTTTTACTGCACTTTTAATTGATTGGCGTTTATTTGAAAATCCATATCTATCATTTGAAGATGTAACAGTACCTTCAGCTGAGTTCACTTCACTTGACGAAGCATCAGGAGTATTGGTTCAACTAATAGAACAGTTGAAAAAAAATGTTTATTTTGAAGGTGTTTGTAATATTAGTGAAAATGAACAATTAAGACGTAGGGCCTGGGAGCGTTTTTCATTAGATGAAATAGAGTTATCCAATAACAAGGATATTACAACAACACAGGAAAAGATTTTAAATTTTTGCTCAGAGGATGTTGTTTTTTCTGATATATATTCTCCCTGGAATGATTTCTTGAATAAAGTAGAGGAACTCGATGGAGAAAAACATGGGACAGCTCTATTTTTATTAGAGCTGGGTAGAGAATTATCATTGTTAACTAATACAGGAGATATGGCTAAGGACAATATTGAATTGGCTGATATTGAGCAAAGTTTAGTTGATACACTCCGGGCATTTGTTAACCCCTATTTATGCAAAGATGATTCCTTTTCTTACGGGATTTTTACAATTAGGAAAAATGGTAGCTATCATCAAATTCTAAGCCAAACGGATGTCTTTGGTCGACATGACTTTAATGCTCTTGAGCATACTGTCGTGGGCAGTATTGACTCTAAAGGATGGTTCAGGGGGCGAGTGACAGCTTTTGGTGAAGATAAGGGGGATGTTATAATCCAACCTAATATAAATGTTAGTGAATACTCTGGTGTTGGTCCTTTTGAACTTTGTTTTGGAACATTTGAATTTAATTTTGAAAATACAACCCACTCAGCAAGAGAGCACGCAAATCTTTTAGCAAAGGCAAAAAAATATGCAGGCTTAATGGTCTTTAGAGATAATCTTCGTGTTCTCCCATATGGTCGTGTTGATAATGATTTCTTTCAGATTGAAGAGAGACGCTCATTAAATGCTGGCCGCTATTTCTGGTCTAACAGACGGCTCTTTGGTTATATAGGAATTGCGCAGGATGAAAATAGAGAACTAAAAGATAAGTCTGGTAGGGAGGGATTTATTAGGAATCAGGCGGCTAGAGAGTTAAAAACTATAGTCGCTGATTTACTTACCGATTTAGCTGATAAATTTTTTGGTCGCGGATCCGAAGAAAGAAAAGAACTTCTCGCACAAGTGAAAAAAGAACGGGAGTTAAGAAAGGCTGCACAGCAACAGGCTAGAAAGTCGACGCAAAAGAGTTTTTCGGAAGCATTAAAAAAACAAAAACCTATTTTAGATGATTCTCTGAATAGCATAATATCTTTAAAAAATTCTTTAGAAAAAAGCGAAAACATTGATCTTAATAAAATAAGAAAGCTTGATGAAGAGCTGAGCATTTTAGATTTAGTGCGAACTGAAATAAAAACTCCGGTTAAACCTCCAAAGCTCGGTATATATGAAGAAAAGTATCGTGATTATAGAGATAAGTACAACGAATTTTCTGCATATGTACTACAAATGAAACTGATTGTTAATAAGTTGGACTCCGAGTTGAATAAGCTTGAGCCATCACAACTTGCAAAACGTCACCTTGAAAAAAATCAAGGGATGATTAATTCAAAACTTACTAAGTTTGTTACCAGTATCAACGAGAAAAATAACAACCTATTAGCTAAGTGGAGTGCAGAAATAAAAGATGATCGCTCTGTTTATTATAGTAGGTGTATAAGTTTGGTTGATGAAATAGATGATAATTCGAACATAGAACAAGTGCTGAATAACCTTGATAGCGTATATATAGAGTTGACGGATTCTTTGGCTTTTAAATATGAATCTATTTTAAAAGGATTGGATAGATTATATGATGGAATAAATCTTGACTCAGCATTTTCTATGTCAGAAGAAGAAAAATTCTATTTTGAGGAAAAAACAAAAAGCTTAAATGCTTTGGCTCAATTGGGGATTAGTGTCGAAATTCTCTCGCATGAGTTAGAGGAGATGGATGCTTTAGTTACTCGTGGATTAAATGCACTTCCATATGTTGCAAAGGAACATCCTGGTTATGAGTTAGCTTATAATGCACATAAGTCATTGACTCAGCAAATTAGATTTCTCTCTCCATTAAAAATATCTGGCTATCAGTCCCGCCAGAGGATTTCGGGGAAAAATATACATGATCATATTATTAAGTTCTTTGGTGATAGATTTGAACGGCAACGTGTCGATTTAAAATTTGGAGATGCTTTTAAAAACATCACAATCGTCGATTTGCCATCGAGAATTTACCCTGTTTTTATAAATCTCATAAATAATGCATTGTATTGGGTCAATTTAGCAGACAAAAGGGTTATTCACATTGATCTGGTCGATGACCTAGTCATATTGGCTAATTCAGGGCCCGCTGTGGATGAAGATGATATACCAAAGCTTTTTGAACTCTTTTACAGTAAGAGAACAAATGGCCATGGGGTTGGCTTATATTTATGTCGTGAAAATTTAGCAGTTGCCCATCATCAAATATGGTATTCGGATGTAAGAGATGGTGGTGTTTATTTGATTCGCGATGGCGCTAATTTTATTATAAAGTTTAATGGGTTGGAGATGTGATATGACTACTAATACATACAATGAACTTGTAAGTAGCACATTCTGTGATAATGCAATTCGTTCTGTTATGATGATCGATGATGAGTTTATCACATATTCGGATTCTGTTAAGGCGCTAAGTGGTCAAAAAACATTTACCGAAAAAAATATTGATTCTTCAAAAAGGGCTGCTCTGTTAGAAAGTTTTTTTCAAAGTAAAAAAATGATTTGTGACATCGACAATTGTGTTGTTAATTTCGATGTTGAACGGATTCGCAAATCAGATCTTATAATAATTGATTATCATTTGGAACATGACTCCCCAGATAAAACTCTCTCAATTCTCAATGAATTAAAAGATTCTGAACATTTAAATATGGTAGTCGTGTATACCAGGGAGAAAATGGATATTGTTTGGTTGCAAATAGCATCTATGTTAAGGGGGACATATGATATCAACTCTCTTTTAATTGAATATGATAATGATGAGGTAACAGATTACTGGGAGAATACCGTCCTTCCAGATATAAAGGCAAATGTCGGGTATTCTTTATCGAAAGATGAAATCATACAGTATATTACTTCCAATAAAACAATAGGGAACTTAAAACAATTATTGAATAGAGATAATACCCTAACGGTTAAGGATGACAGAGATTTTCTGTACCGTTTGATATGTGAATATTATGTTCAGTCAGCTAATATATTACCAAATGAACAGCTATATCATCATGTCAATGGTGATGTTAATGGTGTTAAATGGTTACAGGCAGGGAATATTTTTATTGCATTGTATCATAAAGGTCAGGACTCTTATGAAAATGATGCGGAAAACATATGGGCAACACTGAATGAGTCGTTGTGTGAGTGGCGGCCATCTTATTATCAACTTTTAAAATCAGAAATTCAAAATAAAATAGAGGCAGAAGCTTTATCATTTAATATACATCTGGCAAATGATATATATGGGCAGGCTGCATGGCTTAATGAAATAATAAAAGCTGAAGATGGCGTGCTGAAAGATGACAATATTGATGTTATTTTTGGTAATCTTGCTGAAGAATTGTATATAAAATTAAGAAAGAATGATAAGTTGCGAGGGTTTATTAACTCTGTTTTTGATACATATAAACAAGACTTTAATGCAGGGGAAGAGCGTGATTCATTGAAGTATTGTGCTCGTGAAATGAAACTTCCTACAAACCAAAATATCACTTTTCAGGATATGTATCATGCATTGAATATGAATCTTTCCTCTAGGAATTATGAGGAGAAACACATATCAACTGGAACTGTTTTTTGGGATATTGATAATGATAATTGGTACTTATGTGTTTCAGCTGCCTGCGATATGGTTCCAGCGCAAGGTAATGACCCTCACCATGAACGTCTACGTCCTCACCGATTGATAAAGGCACTTCAGCTTTTTCCTGTTAGACCTGATAAAGCATTACCATGCGCTCATCATTCAAAATATATTTATGCCTATGACAATAATAAGAGAAAATATTTCTCAATCTTTAATGAAGATAAAGGTTTGCCAGTTATTGACTATATGATAATACTTAATCACAGTCAGGAAGGGAATGAGGTGAATAAAAGGAACGCTACGGCTGTAGTATTGAGAAATAACGATGGTGAAATAGAGAAAGTTAATCTTAATATTAAGATGAAATCTCAACTTCGATCTGGATATGCAGAGCGGTATCAGGCTATAGCATCTCAGTATGGCGCAAGAATAGGTGTGGATTACATTAGTGTAGCGTTACCTTGATTTGATTACTAGAGAGTGTGATGGGTTTGTTATTCATCACACTCTTTTTTATAAGCAAATTATATTAACATTTCTGATGTGTTTGTGTTGTCTGACCATATAACCTCACACGCCAGATATTCACCTATAACAAATTTTACTACGATATCATCTGATGAGTCATCTACAAAGTACCGATATCGTCCTTCTTGTACATCTATCCAAGGATTAATAAATATAGGAATATGTAGCTCTTTATTTTCTTGAGAAACCATTTTAGTATCTACAACAAGTATTCTTTGAGAATTTCTACTGCCAAGTTCACTGAGAACATAAGCAAAACGGTCTGATTCAAAATCATCTAGTAATTCCTTACCCATTAAGGCTATAGGATGCCACCAAACTGAGCTAGGTTCATTTTTGCATATTAAACTCAATTCGTAAGCTGCATGTCCTTGTGCTAGTTTTATTATGATTCTTTTTATCCTTTCACCCTCAACTGAGAAATATGTTTCTCCATCTTTTATGTATTTCGCCGATTCTAACTTTTTTTGAAGTTTTGGTGTTCGTTCTAAAACTCCAGAAACTTTCTCTCTTCGTATATCTGAGGGAGATGCACTTCCTGCTATGGCGGCCTCAAGAAGGCATGCAACATATTCCTCATCTGAAGAAAAACCGTTGTTACATTTCCTGCAAGCTCCTACTACCGGTAGATTTTCAGGAAGCGGTGCATCTAGGAATACTTTAGATGGAACATGCTCTCTTGTTTCTGGAATGCCACCACAATATACACAACCGCTCACCAGCCTATTATCTGCGTAATTATTTAATTGTTGCATTTTAATAACTCAATTTTCACGATGTTTAGGTTAGATTTGCGTGAATTATAGATCGTGAAATGTTAAATAAATAGTTTTCAATTGGCATTGAACCAATACGTGTAAATATTCATTTTATGAATGATTTTTGATTTCATATTTACATGTTGAATTTTCTATTTAGCGGGTAAATTACCTCCCAATTATCCCCCCAGCCTTCCCACCACTATCCTGCGCCACCTTAACTCCGCCCGCCAGCGCCCCATTCACCGCCACGCCAACTCTCACTCCAGCCCACGTCATCGCCCCCAGCCAAAACGTTGGCAGCACCAGAAACATCGACCCCATCACCAGATTGATAATCACATCATCCTGCGAGTTCTGGATCCCGGCCAGATTCCAGCTACTGTGAGTATCACTGCTGTAAAGCACGCCCAGCAGCCAGCTATCTAGCCACCGCGCCAGCTCCCACCAGAATGTTAGAAAAAACATCGCGAACTGCACAAACGTCAGCGTCATCACCGCCTTCACGTCCCACGCCGAACACAACGTTATCAGCGGAATACAAATCACCAGCGCCATTTGCAGCAACGCCTGTACCATTGGCAGAGCCTGACGCACGCTGTCAAACGCCGGGAAGGCCACTGCACTACCTATGATGTTCCCAGCAGTGGAGACGAACCTCGTGGCGGCGTTGGTGAGCGTACCATCGACATTGCCGCCGTAGCCGGGGTAAATGCGTCCGTCCTGCGATACCTGCATTTTGCGTTCGCTGACCAGTGAGCGCAGTACGGCCTCTTCATACACCGCTTGCGGTTGGCCGATCTTTTTAAACGCTGTCCAGATATCCGGGGCCGGGAGTTGCAGGAGTCGGGCCTTCAGCCCAACAGTGTCGTCGGCCCACCACTGTTTGCAGGTGGGGTAGCCGCCCGCGCCCGTATCGGCCAGCCCGGCATCGCGTGATGCGCTATACGACCAGTCGCTATGTGGTGAAAGCGCATGGTCGGTATCGTAGTAACCAGCCGTGTTGAGAAAATAAGATGATCCCAGCCAGGCCGTATCGTCACTGGTGTCATCGTCCAGCTCTCCGGCGCGGAATTTCAGGCGGGCTCGGGAAGGGGCATAACACTCTTCAACGAAATCCCGCAGTTCCTGAGCCAGCGCCGGATCCTTAATTCGGGTGTGCTGCACCTCAAAGCGGATCTGACGCAGATCCGGCTGGCAGGGCAGGGTGGCAACCGTTGCGCTGGTGATGCCTTTGCTGATCACATGAATAAAGTACCACCAGACCGGGACGGCGGCGGTTTTGCCGCCCAGTGAGTTAATTATCGGCTGGTAGCCGGTATCGGAGGGTTGTGGTACCGACATGCCGCACTGCTTTGAGCGCGTGGTGTCATATTTGATGGTATCGAGGTCGATGTTCAACATCGGTACGCAGGTGAACATAATCACCAGCAGCGAGGTGTACATCAGGTGCTCGGTCCAGATCAGAGACAGCGCGGCTTTGTTGCCTTCATCCGCCCCCTGACTTCTGGCCTGTAACCACAACGCCAGCAACTTAATCAGCAGCGGCAGGGCGAATAACCCGGTGGCGCTAATCGTATTCCACAGCCCGTTATTGACCACCCAGCCGAGCAGCGTCAGAAAGTATTCCAGGTAGCTGTTGGTCGTCACCGGAACACCTCCGGCACGATTTCGTTGAGCACAATCAGTACGATAAACCACAGCGCGATGCAGAGGATGGTCGGGCGATACGGAGGGAAGCGCTCGTACAGACGCCAGCCCACACCGGACATTGCAGCGTATAGCGTTATACGCCAGAGCAGCAGATCGCTGCGGTTAATCTGCAGCGCGTTACCTGATGATAGATAAAACATCATTGCCATGCAGGTTAGCAGCAGGGTGCTGGAGAGCATCAGCCGCTTCATTGCGTATCCCCGCCAGTGGGCTTGCTGAGATCGTCCACCCGTTTATCGGTGTCGTCCTCTACGCCGACCGCCTGGCCTTTGGTCTTCGCCCGCATGGTCTGGCGTTCAAGGATGGTGAGCGCCGCGTTATCCGCCAGCGCCTGACGCATATCCAGCTCCAGCTTGAGCTGAGACAGTTCCTGGTCGAGCTGGGCGGTGGTCTGGGTCAGCGCGGTTTGTGCCTCTTTTTCTCCGGAGACATTGGGTTCGCGCATTCCTGCCAGCAGTGTGCGCCGGGCCATCAGCGCCTGCTCCATCACGCGGGAGAGAGCCAGTTCGCCGGAGAGCCGCTGGATAAGCACCGCTGCATCGGGATCGTCGCGCAGCGCCTCAATCACGCCGCGCGTCAGATGCAGCTCGCCGCCGCTGGCTTGCGCCAGTGTGTCATCGTTAACGGGCTGGCTGCGGTTCACCATATCGATAATCAGCGGCTGGATCTTATCCTGCTCTTCCTGAATCAGTGGTGTCAGCCCGACGCCGGATTGGGCGCCGCTTTGTTGGCTAGTATCGCCGGATTGATCGTTATCCGTGGCGACGTTAATGGTCTGCTCGCCAACCACCCGAGTCAGCCATTGCGCAGCGTCGTCGGGTTTGCTCCATACCTGGCAAAGTTCACCCTGACAGTCGTTGCTGGATACTGAACTGGTGCTGGTCGCGCTGCGATTATTGAGGATGTTGTAGCCTGCAACCGTCGTATCGCGAACCAGTTTGATGGGTGATTGACCTTTACCGCCGCGATGTTCCCCACCAACCCAGCGTTTGCCTTTCTCTGCCGCTTCTTCTGCCGCTCGCTGGTCGGCGCGAACGGCATCTTTCTCACTGGCGGCAATCCCCTGATAGTTCTCCGCTTGGGCGCTCTGCGTCCATGCCGGACCGAGCGCATAATCGGTCATCTTGCCAGCCATCTTCTGGCAGCTTAACAGTGATTTATCGAAGTCGAGTCGCCCCTGAAGTACGCCGTTGGTCAGCAGATCGTAGAGCTGGGGATTGGCACGCTGGATCACCATAGCGGGCAGGCTAGCGACCGCGCTGGTTGCGCTTTCGATAACCTCGCCCATTAGTTGCTGGAACCCGTCCGTCACGCCGTTGAGCTGGTTGCGCACTGTGGTATCGATATCGAAATTGCCGCACATCATATCGCTGTTCCAGCTTACACCTGCCGCCAGTGGGAAGGTGTTACGCCGGGTTGCTGAAGGGGGAATGGCCGCACCGCCGCCGATGCGGTAATACATCCAGTCGCTGATCGCCCCCTGTTGCTGATACTGGTATTTATCAGCCGCTGGGGCGAGAAAGGCGACGAACAGAAGACACCAGGCTGAGCGCATAGTTAACCTCCACTGCTGCCAAGAAAGGTCTGCCCACGGCGCGGACAGCATTTATAGGGTCGCCACAGCGTCCAGACATATGCGCCATCCTCCGCCAGTTTATTGGCGTAAGAGTCAGTGGTGGAGCCATCTGGGAAGATGGCGCAGGAGGCAGATTTTTGGGGAACCAGCATTTGCCACTGGTGGTTATTGCTGTCGCCTTCTGTAACAGGGGCTGGAGGCCAGTAGCCGTCATGTGAACTGGTAGCCAGCGGAATATAAATATGCGGCTGACCACTGCGCGTTACCAGATCGGCAGCGCGTTGGGCGATGACTGCCCCGGCCTTGTAGTCATGCGTCTGGCTGAGCGCCCCGGCTCGCGGGTAGATATTGCCCCACATATCGCCGTCTTTACTCACCTCACGCAGTCCTGGCGTTAACGCCTCCGGGTAGAACATTTCCGGCACGCCGCTGCGCCAGGCGAGCGCATCCAGCGTGCTGAGAAAGTAGGGGAGAAAAGGCTGTGACGATGGGGCGCAGACGTAGCCAAACTGGGCGAAGAATTTTGCCAGCGCATCACCGGCAGGGAAGCCTATCGCATCGGCGTTCTTGAAGCGGACTTTGCTGTGCTGGCCGACGGTGCGGGGATTGGTATCGCCCCCGGCTTCAGCGATACCGGGCAGCGGCGAGCTGAGTGGCGACATCTCGGTCCACGGATTTTGTCCGGTTACGCTGTAGGCTGATACCACCAGGTCCGGGCGGAAATGGCGTATCTTCACCGATGTACGTACCGAGCAACCAAACGGTGAGCAGAACAGCCAGTAGCAGACGCCCACAATCTGGTATTGCACGCATTCCGGCGACAGCGCAGAGGCGGCGATTTCAGGCGTGGTGATAGCCTGCGCGGCAGGCACAGCCAGTGAGATTAATGAAGACAGGACAACGTGGCGAACAGGCATATGGCACTCCGGATGAGACGGATGCCGTGGGTTTATCGCACTCTATGAAGGTTTTCCCGTCGAAACTCAATATCCAGATGGGAAAATTAACGGCGGCAGGAGATGCCGCCGTGGATAATTATTTAAAGCGGGTGGTGGCGTTAATTTGTGTGCCGATTTCAATTTCGCTCAACGCGTAGCTTTCCGGTGCGGTATTGATGACGATGCGGGCATGTTGATTCTGCTGCAATGGCGTATCCAGCGTGATTTTTAGTCCTTCGGCAACCCCCGGCTCATCTGTCTGCCAGTCCAGATCGAAATCAGGCTTCACAACCGTCCAGTCGCCGTAGCCGTCGGCAGAAACCTCAATGCGGATATTCTGCGGGGCGGTGGATTGTGCCTGTGTGGCATAGAGGACCAGCGTGTCGAAATCCACTGGCTGATGCCATTCAATATAGATATAGCGGAACTGGTCATTGTACCAGCGTTCATTCTCCTCTTCGGTGCCGCTACCCTTAGGATAGGTGTCCGCGATGCTGAAGTGATCGCCGTCGTTCAGCTTGCCTTCCCGCGAGGTGGAGTTATCGCCGTCATAGCCATAGATATTAATAAAGGCGCGTTCGGCAATATTGTATCCGGGCAGCAGTGGATTCTGATAATTCGGCCACGGATCGGCGGGCGTATCCGCTTTTTTAAATACCCGGTAATAATCGATAGTAAACGTCTCATCGTTGGGCAGCGGTGGATCGTTATCGTAGATATTGCCCACTTCGGCGTTATTTGTTTCATGGTGATTGAGGGAAATCAGCGGGAACATGCGGTAGTCAATCGCTGATTCAATGGTGGAAACCAGTTGCCCGTCGATATAGAGCTTCAGATATTCAGGATCCCATTCCAGGCCGTAAATATGGTAGCCATCATCCAGATCCGGTAGCGTAGCGCCCTCACCATAAGCCGTCACCAGTGACTGGCTCGCCTCTCCCTGTCGTGGCAGCAGATTAAACTTAACGACGTTCTCCAGAGTGAAGACTTCCGGTGAATCAACCTCCATATTTTCGGTGTACACCGCATCCTGCATTCCCAGGAACCAGAAGGCTGGAGCCAGCCCGCTGCCGTTCAGAAAGCGGGTGCGGATTTCAAAATAGCCATAGCGGGTGGCAAAGGCATCGTAATACGGCATATGGTTAGTGATAGGAAAACCGCCGCTCGGCCACATATTCATGTAATCCCGTGTACCGCCAGTGATGCCTGCGACCTTGTAGGTGTTGTTGCTGGCGCGCCATGGTTGCCAGTATCCCTGCCCGGCATTATCGACGTACAGCTCCAGACTGACGGTGCCGTCGGATTCGGTAATAAAGCGATAGCGGGTGCGGGAAGCATCCAGATCGCCCCAGCTTGCCTGGTAATATGGGCACCAGCGCGGGTCGAGGTCCGGACCGTTAAATTCGTCGCTGAGATCGGGTTGATAGATCCAGTCTGCGTTATCGGGCAGGAACGGTAATATTGGTGTATTCATGATAGTAATCCTCTTTCAGAAGCTATAGATAAAACCGAGGCCGGTTTTGTGGAACTTCACAACAGGCTTATCGCCGGGAGATAAATCATGCCGGGCCTGCACTTCATAGGCGTAATCCAGCGTCATGGAGAGATGAGGCGACAGCTTTTGCTCGATAAAGATGCCGGTACGGGTTTCCGTGGTGTGCATCCGTTGATTGCGTGAAGCATTTTGTGACCAGACATCCAGCGTCCAGCGCCCGTAAGGCGTGATGGTGGTGGGGCCTGCGTCAAACAGTGAGAAGGTGATTGGAATATAAGGGCGCAGCTGCGAGCGGCAGAACTCGCCGGTCTGGTCGTCGCTGTTGGTATTCCAGCCCCGATCGATAAAGTAATTCAGCCGCACCGCGATGGTCGGATTAAAGCGATATTCAAAACCGCCTTCGCCTTTTAATTCACGGTTCGCCAGACCATTTTCATGCAGATTGTTGTACCAGTTGTAGACCGTCACCCAGCCAGTGGATTTGAATTTATCGGTGAAGTTAATTCGCCAGTCGGGCTGGAACGACCAGCGCTGGGAGTTATAGCCGCCGGACTGCGTTTTTTCCGGGTTATCCTGATAGATGAAGGTGTAATTTCTGAAGTGGAAGGTCATGCCCAGCGCCAGATCTTTTTGGTCTACCATCAGATAGCGGGCGTCAAATTCGTATTGGTTAAACCAGTTGTCGCGGCTGAATCCATCGCTGTAATTGGTGCCGTGGGTTTCCTGATAATAGGAACCGTAAAACGTCCAGCGATCGCGGGAAAAATCCATCCATAATGTGGGTTCAAAAAAGCCGTCTTTATCGAAAGACTGTCCTTCTTTGTTTTCGGTTTCGATCAGCAGGCCCGCGCGGACTTTCCAGGGCTTTGATGCCGGAGCTTGGTCGAGGCCGGTATCCACTTTTTGCTGAATATCATCGGTATCAATATCAGCCGCCATCACGGGCAGGCCGATGCCGGATGCCAGTAACGGCAGGGCGCAGAGCAGGGTATTTCTGTTCATAAGATATCTCGCAGAAAGGGAGAATGCCGCAAAAACGGGCATTCTCCTTCGTATCAGGATGGGGTTATTGGGTTGCCGCCAGCACGCGGACTTCCGCCAGTTGTGGCTTCAGATCCGGGCGCAGTTTGAAATCTGCACCGGTCAGCGTGACCCTGACTTTCTGCGCTTCGCCCTTGTACGGCACCGCATTGACCACCTGCTTTTGCGAGAAGTCTTTCGATTTATCCTGAATGGTGTGCCAGTTACCCTGTGCGTCCTGAATCTCTACCGTCCAGCCAGAGACCACCGGGTTGCGCATATCCTCCGCTGTCTGCTCAAACTCCAGCTCGATACCGTCTACCTTCTGTGCGCCCTGAAGATCGATAATCAGATCCGCGGGCCAGGTTTTATTGCCCCAAAGCGTTGAGGACTGTCCGTCCACCACATGCTCGGTCGAGAATTCGGCGTTGATAATATCGCCATGGGTAAAGACCGGCTTGTTCAGCGCCAGATTGCGCTTATCCTTACTTTCCCGGTACGGGCGTAAGTCTTCGCTGGTGACTGAGAACTCCGTCAGCGCCTGCTGCGCCAGTTGTCGGATATTGCGCCCGGAAGGCTGCGTCGGATAGCCGTTACCCGTCTGATTGACCCAGCGATATTCCAGCGGGAACCAGTTCACCTTGATGGCGTCCTGCTTCTGCCCGGTCGCCGCCGCATTCTTCAGGGCCTGAATCCAGGTCGCCCAGCGCTGGTAGTAGAAATCACCGGTGAGTCCCTGCCACTGGCGGTTGGAGTAATCGCGCAGCCCGGCGTCGGCGGCTTGCTCGATTCCCCATGTAGTGACCATTGCCCGTGCGTTAAACTCGAACTGGTCGCGGGTCCAGTCGTCCATACCATCCAGCATCGTGCGGGCGCTGTTGAGCCAGGTGCCGAGCATAAATTCCGGGCGGGTGCCGAGCACCTGATCCTGAAGTTTGATAAGACGCAGGAACTTGCCGGAAAGCTGGTTGAAGGCGCTGTAATCCTTCGCCATCCACGCATCTTCAAAGGCGCGGTAATATTCATACGAGGCGTTAGCCAATACCTGACGGGTGATATCCACCAGATCGTGCTGATACGCCGGGTTATCCTTAAAGCGGTCGTAAACGCTCAGGTAGAGCGGCAGGATTTTTTCAAACTCGGCTTTGTCGTAGTCGATAAGCGCGGTGTAGTAGGTGCAGGCGCGGGTGACACCGAAGCCGGGCTTGGCGTCGATGATAGAGTCTTCCGCCCGCTGGCGGTCTTTGCGGCGGTGATACGCGGTTTTCACCATAATATCCCATGCCTGCTCAATTTCTGGCGACTGCGCACCGTAGCGGCTGGTGAGCCAACTGTGGATATACGCCGTCGAGGATATGGGCGATTTTTCCCATGCCATGTCATAGAGCATTTCGTACAGCATCGGGTTGGTGCCGAGCGATTCAGCGGTGACGCCCACGCCCTTCATATATTTCGATTCCGCCAGCGATTGCGGGATCTCCTGCGCCAGCACTTCCGGCATCCCGGAGAAGCCCATCCGACCGCCAAAGGCGTGCAGCATGTTCCAGATCCACGGCGTGTTGCTGAACTCGTGGCGAATAGCATGGTTGGGCTTGTTATCGGCGTAGAGATCGAGGATCAGCGCGTGATCTTTCTTCAGGCCGTTAAGGAAGGCGTCGGTGGGGTTTTCCTGCCAGTTCTGGATAATCCACACGGCATCTTTATCGTGCTCCAGCATCTTGTTTTGCACGGTCTGCGCCACTTTCACCATGTCCAGATCGGCGCGATTACCGCCTTCATGGAACGGATCGACGGCGTAGTAGTGGCTGATATCACCGAAGGTGGTTTTCAGCGTCTGGTAATAAACGTCGGCGACTTTGCTGAAATAGTCCGCTCCCTGCTTAACGTAGGTGCGCAGCATTGGCGGGCGGACAAAGCCAACCCAGTCGCCCTGATCGATCACCTGCGCCTGCGGGTTTTTGGCGGCGAAAGTATCCGGCACCTGCCCAGCAAAGCCGGGGAAGACCGGCGTGATGCCGTATACTTCCATCCTGTCGTGGATTTTACGCGCCAGCTCGGTGCGCTGGGCAAACCAGCTCTGCGGCAGCGGGCCGCCAAAGCTCTGCATATTCGCCATATAAAACCAACCAAAGTAAGCCGGGCCGGGCAGATACTGGCGCACATCATTATCGCTGTAGCCGAACTGGTGCAGCATCCGCCGCTGAACCTCTTCCTGACCGACAACATCCAGCATCAGGTTGACACCGTTCATCGCCGCCCAGTCGAGGAATTGCTCGTAATCGTGCCAGCGCCAGAACGCCATGGTGTAGGACGGCGTGCAGAAGTTAAGGGCATATTTGTACTGATACGGCGTCGCTTTTTCCGTCACGCCCTGCGGCATCGGCCAGTCTGTCGGTATCGCCAGATTGGAGGCATTCAGCGGGTCGTAATTGACGTGCAGATAATTTTTCAGATACCAGTTCAGCCCGGAGGCCAGCGAAATACCGTTTGGTCCACTGATGCTGATTTTGCCGTCAGCTTCTTTCACGGTGAAGCTGTCTTTGCCGGTGGTGGAGGGCGTAACCGCGAAAGTAAAACGGTTCTGATACTGTGCACCGAGCACCCGCTCAACCAGCACCTGTGCTTCGCTGATGACTTCCTGCTGGCGATACGCCGTGTTCTGGCGGCGCTGATGGCGTTTTGCCCATTCGGTGGTTGCGTAATCGGCGACCTGAATCGCAGGCGGCGTCGGCGCGGTATTGCTGATCTTATCCCCCATCAGAGAGATATCGTTGACCACGCCCTTTGTACCCGCCGAGTAGTCGGTGATGTTGATGCGCAGGCGGCTGGCGCGAACGTTGAGTGGCAGTCGGTCGTTCGGTTTGCCAGTCTTTGCGGAGGCTATTTTGCGGTAAGTCACGCCATCATCGCTGCTGTAGACGTCGAAGCGCGTTAGCGTGTTGAGCGGGGTAGTGAGCTGTAGCTCGCTAAGCTGGTACGTGCCTTTTAAGTCCATCTCCAGCCAGCGGTTGTAATCCAGCTTCGATTGCCATTGGGTTGCCGGATTATTGTCCAGCAGAGGCTGGCTGACGTTGTTACCTTGCGCATCCATCACACGAATTGCCGACGCAGATAAACGGCTGCTTGCCGCTGCCTGGTGGCAGACCAGAGAAATTGACAGCGCCAGTAAAGAGAGCCATCCGGTTGTTTTTTTCATACTTGCCATCCTGTTTGTTGAAATTCAAAAAACGATGACAGGAAACAAACGGGAGGCTTATGACCATTATCATATACGACAGTCCGTTATTTATGATCCGCTTCACTTCATTTGTTCCATGCGGAAAAAGAGTTTGCCGCTGCGAATAAATAAATCAGCCATAAACTGTGTATCCGTTCACGCTAATTTCCTGTGGCGTTATGACAACGGTTATAAGCAGGTTTTTAGGTGCTCTTTATTCTGAATCTGATGAAATTCCGACTCTGAGGGCATTATGGCTATTCAACGCGATACAAAATGGAATGTGATCCTCTGGGGATTCTTTTTCCTGTTCTATTACTACAACTGGTCTTCCTGCTTCTTGTTTTTACCCATGTGGCTAACCCGAATGGTAGGACTTGATAAAACACATATTGGTATGGTGTTTTCTTCTTTCGCCGTGGCTGCTATCTGCCTGCAACCGCTGCTGGGCTGGGTAACGGACAAGCTGGGGCCGAAAAAACACCTGCTGTGGCTGATCGTTATCCTGATGGTGCTCTTCGCGCCGTTCTTTATTTACGTGTATACCCCGCTGTTGCAAAGTCATTTTGCGATTGGGCTGGTAGTTGGCGGGCTGTATCTGGGATTTATCTTCCACGCGGGCTATGGCGCGGTGGAAGCCTTTGTCGAGAAAGTCAGTCGTAACCGGGGCTTTGAGTATGGTCGCCCCCGGCTGTTTGGCTGCTTTGGATCGGCGGCCTGCGCCACTATCTCCGGCATTCTGTATGGTTTCGATCCGACATGGATTTACTGGATCGGGTCGGCGCTGGCTTTACTGCTGGTGGTGATCCTACTGGTTGCCCGCTCTGAGCCGCTGCCGGGGATTGAAGCGGAACAAGTCCGCCAGCAGAAGGTCAGCGTGTGGGAGTTGTTTAAACTCCGTCGGTTCTGGTATTTCACATTATATGTATTAGGTGTGGCCTGTATATATGATGTCTTCGACCAGCAGTTTATTAATTTCTTCACTCGTTTCTTTGACCATCAGGAACAGGCGGCGAGAGCATTCGGTTATATCACTACCGCCGGAAATCTCGGCGATGCCGCCGTAATGTTTTTTATTCCCCTGCTGATTAATAAATATCTTGGTAGCAAGAATGCATTATTAATTACCGGTACCATTATGACGATTCGGATCGTTGGTTCATCCTTTGCCACTGGACCGATTGAAGTACTCTTCTTACGGATGCTGCATAATTTTGAAGTACCGTTCCTGTTGATTGGTATTTTCAAATATATCGCTGACGTTTTTGATACTCGTCTGTCCGGGACCATCTATCTGGTGGGCGTGATGTTTATCAAGCAGTCTGCCGCCATTGTTTTATCTACCGTCGCGGGCCGCCTGTACGACACCATCGGCTTCCATAGCACCTATCTGATCCTCGGCAGTATTACTGCCGTATTCACTCTGTTGTCCGCTTTTCTGCTAACGGCAACCCCACGCCAGAAAATGGCGGACGCCTACGCGCCCGCCACACTCTAATGGAGAGAACATTATGCAACCGAATATTCTGGTCTTTTTCACCGATCAACAGCGCTGGGACACGGTGGGCTGCTACAACCCTGCCGTCAGTACCACCCCGGTGCTGGACCAGCTTGCCCGCGAGGGCGTGAAGTTCGAAAACGCCTTTACCGTTCAGCCTGTCTGCGGCCCGGCGCGCTCCTGCCTGCAAACCGGGCGTTACCCGACGCAGAACGGCTGTTACCGCAATAATATCGCCATGCGACAGGATGAAGTGACGCTGGCGAAACTGTTCAATCAGGCGGGGTATGACACTGCCTATATCGGAAAGTGGCACCTGGCGGATCTGGATGAAAAACCGGTGCCGGAAGAACTGCGCGGCGGCTGGCAATACTGGCTGGCGGCAGATGCGCTGGAACATACATCGCACCCTTACGGCGGTCACTTTTTTGATAAAGATAACCAGCCTGTGCATTTCGATGGCTACCGGGTGGATGACCAGACTACGTTCGCGCTCGATTACCTGAAAAATCGCCAGCCGGATAACCCATTCCTGCTGTTTCTCTCTTACCTGGAGCCGCACTTCCAGAACGATATGGCGCGTTTTGTCGCCCCGGATGGCTACGCCGAACGCTTCCAGACCGCAGCGGTGCCGCCGGATCTGATTAACCGCCCCGGCGACTGGCCGCAGAACCTTCCTGATTATTACGGCATGTGCCAGAACCTGGATGAAAACCTTGGGCGTATCGTCGATTACCTGAAGGCCAGCGGCGAATACGACAACACGATTATTCTGTTCTTCAGCGATCACGGCTGTCATTTCCGCACCCGCAACGATGAATACAAACGCTCGTGCCATGAGTCCAGTATTCGCATTCCCTGCGTGGCTCGGGGTGGGCCATTTAGCGGTGGCAGAACGGTGGAGCATCTGGTGACGCTGCTGGATATCCCAACCACGATGCTAAGCGCCGCAGGCATTACAGTGCCGGATGCCATGGTGGGCCGTGATTTGCAAACGGCGCTGAATGCTGAGCACTGGGATGAGGAGGTGCTGATCCAAATTAGTGAGTCGGAAGTTGGACGGGCGCTGCGCACCACACGCTGGAAATATGAAATTGTCGCGCCCGGCAGCGATCCGTGGAATGAGTCTGCTGCGAAGATTTATGTGGAGAGCCAGCTTTATGACCTGCTGAACGACCCGTGGGAGCGCCAGAACCTGATTGCCAGCCCGGAACATGTGCGGATCCGCGATAAACTACGTCAGGATATTGGCCGCAAAATGACGGCGATTGGTGAAGACCTGCCCGTCATTGTTCCGGTGGAGTAAGTGATGACTGCATGGATGATTGTCGCGCTATGCGGCTGTGGTATGGCAACCAGTTTGCTCTCGGCGCTATTTGGCGTCGGGGGCAGTATCCTGCTCGTGCCGGTGCTGCATCTGCTGTTTCCGCAATGTGCTGTGCAGGTGTTGGCCGCGACCTCCCTGACGGTGGTGATGCTGAGTGCGTTGATTAACGTCTGCGCCTTCTGGCGTCAGGGTATCCGGTTAAATTCGCGGCTGCTGGTGCTCTGGTCGCTGGGTATGGCGACGGGAATGCAGGCGGGCGTGTACGCCAGCTTTTTGCTGTCGGATAAGATGCTGCTGATACTGTTTGCGCTGGTCCTGGTGGGGCTGGCATTGCGCTGTGGATTTTCGCACCAGACAACCAGCGAAAACGTACAACCGGATAACCGGACACGCAGCGCCGGGATGTTGCTGTGTACCGCTGGTGGTGCAGTGGCCGGGTTAACCGGGCTGGGCGGCGGTTCCGTGCTCGCGCCGCTGATGTCTCAACTCTCCGGCATCCCACGTCAGCACATCGCGGTGTACTGCAACTGGATGATGCTGTTCGGCAGCGCCGGAACGGTCGTCAGCTATCTGTATCGCACGGCACCGGATACCGGTGCATTGCCACCGGCGATGCAGTTTGGTTACGTCAATATGGCTATTGTGGCCGTGATCTTTCTCTGCACGCTGGCGTTTCAGCCGATCAGCATGAGGTTGCGCACTCTGCTACCTGAATGCTGGCTACAGCGCGTTTTCTCCGGCGTATTGCTGATGATTGCCATGTTGATCCTGGTGACGCTATGAAACACGCTTTTCATCTAATGGCGAAGCCTGCGGGTTGGCGCTGCAATCTGGCTTGTGATTACTGTTTTTACCTGGCAAAAGGGCAGGGCGTATTGCGTGATGCCTGCGGACAGCGGCATATGTCCGATAAGGTGCTGGAAACGTATATTCGCCAGTACATCACGGCTTCGCCCGGCCCGGAGGTGAACTTTACCTGGCAGGGCGGCGAGCCCACGCTGGCCGGGCTGGATTTTTATCGCCGGGCCGTGGCGCTCCAGCAGCGCTACGCTGGGGATAAGCGTATTACCAACAGCTTTCAGACCAACGGCGTGCTGATTAACGACGAATGGGCGGCATTTCTGGCTCAGCATCGTTTTCTGGTCGGCATATCGCTGGATGGTCCGGCGCATCTGCATAATCATTACCGCAAAACGGGTAGCGGTAAGCCCGTGTTTGAGCAGGTGACGGCGGCGCTGGACTGTCTGAAGCGTCACGGTGTGGACGTCAATATCCTGACCGTAGTGAACAACGTGACGGCACAAGCTCCGCTGAAAATTTACCGTTTTCTGACGCGTGAGGTGGGGGCTGAATTTCTCCAGTTTATTCCGGTGGTGAAGTATGACGCCCAACGCGGGCTGTTGCCCTGGTCCGTGACGGGAGAGGATTACGGGCGGTTTATGATCGCCATCTTTGATGAGTGGGTGCGTCATGATGTCGGGCGGGTATTCGTTCAGCTTTTTGATAACACGCTGGCGGCGTGGCTGGGTGAAAGTCCGGCGCTGTGCGTGATGCAGCCTACCTGTGGACGCGGACTGGTAGTTGAGCAGAATGGCGATATCTACAGCTGCGACCACTATGTGGATGCAGAACACCGGCTGGGTAATCTGCTACAGCAGCCGCTGGAAAAGTTGGTTGTGGGTAAAGCACAACGGCGGTTCGGCCAGCAGAAAGCGCAGCTCCCAGATGATTGCCATCGTTGTCCGTGGCGCTTTGCCTGCCAGGGCGGTTGTCCGAAGCATCGACTACACGATAGGTCGAACCATCTCTGCGCCGGGTATCGCATGATGTTCAGCCATATGGATCCGTATATGGCCTATATGGCACAGCAGATTCGTTTGCAGCAATCTCCGGCTGGGGTGATGGTGGTGGCGGACGATTTGTGTCGTAATGATCTGATTCAATGAATAAAATTATTGCTGTCTAACATCTTTCGGGTAAGGATAGGTACAATGCAAACGTATTTTTGTCCTAAATAGCCGTTGATGAATGGTGCGATGATTATGAGCGATTTACAAGTAATTGAAGAGTTAAAAAAACTGAAAGGCAGATTACGTAGCGAAGTTGCCCCTGCATATGACTCGCAAGGCCGGGAGTTTGGCCATAATCGTTTTAGTGCTCTGAAAAATAAGACTATTAATATACTTAATGAACTCCTGCCTGGTGAAGCTCAGCGCTTTGAAAAAGCTATGATTATCGGTGCATGGGCTATGAGGTGGGATGAATCTGAATCACAGTATTTCTGGAAGAATGAAGGAAGACGATATGAAGCATACATTGATTCGCTACTGATCGACCTTCAAAACGGAGAATACTCATTACCTAATGAAACCAGCGATAATCAGGACAAGGGAAATAGTCTTTTAGCGAACAACAAAGTATTTATTATCCATGGTCATGATGGAGAGGCAAAAGAGAAAACTGCTCGATTTATAGAAAAATTAGGACTTGAAGCAATTATTCTTAGCGAGCAAGCAAATCAGGGTAAAACAATTATTGAAAAGCTAGAGCATTATACAGATGTTGGCTTCGCAATAGTTTTATATACCGGTGATGATGCTGGCAATACGGAAGCAGAGGCTGGGATAGGTAATCTGAATGCGCGAGCAAGGCAGAATGTGGTATTTGAACATGGCCTGCTGATGGGGAGATTGGGGAGGCATAAAGTCATTCCTCTTGTATCGGGAACGCTTGAACTGCCAAGTGATATTCAGGGCGTCGTATACATCAATGACAGAAACTGGCAATTAGAAGTGGCCAGAGAAATAAAAGCGGCAGGTTATGATATTGACATGAATAAGGTTCTTTAACTGTCAAACTACAAGCATGCATCAGCAGAATAGCCAGTTTAGTGATTAGATATCATTTCTGGCTATTTTATTATTCAATATTGCAGTTAGCCTCTCTAGATCTCGGATGTGCAGGCGGCGTTGCGAATCGTCCAGGATACCCGCCTGTCTTAATTCCTTGCTGAACCGCAATGCGGTTTCTGTCTCACATCCGGCAAATTCCGCCACTTCACGCCACGTCCAGTCATAGCCGGGAAAATAGCTCGTCAGATACCAGAGGCTACTCAGTACCCGGTGACGGGTGCGATAACGGGCTATCCAGGTCATGCGATGCTCCGAATCAGACAGACTTGCCACCACCTGATTTAACAGAAATTGGGCGAACTGCGGGTGATGACGCAGGAAATCGCTGTTGGAGTGAGGAATGACGTGGAACAGTGATGCTGTCTGCAAAACGCAAGCATGACAGTGGTAGAAGTCCGAACCAAATAACCCAAGATAGCCAAACCAGTCGCCCTGTTGACAGGCGCGGACCAGCATCTCTTTGCCGTTTTCCAGCGTGTGGTGTAAACCGACGACGCCATGGTTGAGATACCAAAAACCGCAGATGGGTTCTTCTTGTCGATATATTTTGCCGCCTGTTTCACGGGTAATAGGTCGTAGCAGGGCGTGGCGAGAGAAGTGGGCATAGTGGAAAGCGGCGTGATTGCGAACCGGGGCTGTGAGAAACGGCATTTCTGCTGGCGGTGGTATGGCGGCCTGCTGAATCTGGGCTGGCGTAGAGATAGTGTGGAAGCTGACGTCTGAAATGATCATAACCGACACCTGACGGGGAGCGGATTTTTCGGTTGCCGCAGCTCGCCTTCTTCCTCATAACGGCCAGGCCAGATTTCCGCAGGGTGAAGGTTGAGTGCGCGGGCAATCAGCCACTCGCCTTTCGGCCAGGGACGCGAAAGCGCATTCGCCAGGGTGGAGGAGGCCAGCCCCGCTTCCCGCGAGACCGCTGCCATACTGGTGCCGCGCTTGTGCAGGGCGGCGATGATGTCGGCTGGGTGCCAGTCTTGCTTAATCATTCCTGTTACCTCACAAACTTGCATGTTTAACAAATTATCCTGTTTTGGGATTATTTTGTAAATCACTGATATTCGATTTTGGGATAAAAATCGAGTATCACAAATGTCATCTATTTATTCTGAACAGTATCAGCAGGTTATAAGACTGTTGCGTTCGGCGAGACAGGATAGAGGCCTGACGCAAGCGCAACTTGCAAAAGCATTAGGCCGTCCGCAGTCATTTGTTGCCAAAGTTGAAAATGGTGAGCGTCGTCTGGACATCATCGAATTTGCCCATATTGCTCATTTGCTATCTCTGGATCCTGCAGCCGTGCTGAAAACGGTTTTGCCTCAGAAGTGACGTTTTCTAAGATCATTGTTGTTGGATTTGATAGTAAATATCCCACTTTGGGATATTTAGATGGTGACATGATAGTCGGGCCTTAACTTATTGTTGAGGCTGACGAAATGACTTCTGTCTACTCCATTGAATACCAGATGGTTATAAAGGCATTACGTGAAGCGCGGGTTGCTGGCCACATCACCCAAGATGAGCTAGGTAAGGCGCTGGGAAGGCCACAATCTTTCATTGCAAAAGTAGAAAACGGAGAGCGGCGGTTAGATATCGTCGAGTTTGTTCATCTATGCCGATTAGTTGGTATTGATCCTGTCAGCATCATTAATAAGCTATAGTACTAATATTCACTTCGAGAACATGAGGTTACTAAGTGAAGGATGTTCACAATATAGCCCTCAAAAAGTGATTTCGTTCAATCTATTATCCGTTAGATTCTTTGATAATGTTTCCCGCAAAGGGAGAATGCCATGTCAGAGAGCCTGCAATCTAACGCAACTCAAACGTTACCTGACGACAGGGAAGAACTTTATCATCTTGTCTGGCGCGAGCCAGCGGAGCGTATTGCTGTCCTCTACGGTATAAACACAGAATATCTGGGCAAGCGGTGCAGCGAGTTACGGATCCCCAGACCACTTGCTGGCTACTGGAAAGCGCTGGCAAAAGGAGCCGCGCCAGCTATACCACCCCTGTCCGTGTTGGAAAAACGTAAAGGTAAGAAGATTCCGGAGAAAGCACGCGTTGCCGTTCCATCTTCTGCACCATCCTCACTCCAGCCAATAAAACCCAAACTTCGCAAGCAGCCTTCAATTACCGGAAATGGCTATGGTCTGATTAACGATCTCAAAAACTATCTTCCTGGTTCTACCGTCACCAGAGACGGTTACTACAAGCCCACGAAAAAGAAACTCCTGGATCTCAATGTTTCGGACACGGGGTTCGAAAGTGCAATAGATTTCCTTAGCCGGTTCTTTGATGCGCTGGGGAAACAGGGCTATCGGGTCACACTGGATGTTCCGGGAGAAAGGCTTTCTCGTGCGGAAATTGATATCAAGGAAGAGCCAAAAGGAGAAGGGTATCGCTGGGACAGTTTATGGCGACCTTACACGCCAAGTGTCATCTGCGTCGACGATATGCATTTTGCGTTCAACCTTGCTGAAATGACGGAATATGTACCAGCGAAGGAAGTAAAGGGACGTTATGTGAGAGATGAGCAGATGGGGCGCTGGATGCGTGGCAAAAATACAGGACCATTTTTTCATGTTTCTAAGCATACCCTGCCTACCGGACGATTCCTTTTACAACTCTATTCGCCTTATGAGTCAGCTGACTGGCGAGTGCAGTTCCGACAGACAAAACAGTGTGGTTTGATAAGCCAGATCCCAAAGATGATTTCGGCATTACAGGAAGTTATTCCGCTTATTTCAAAGCAGTTAGAAGACGCCAGAATCAAAGCCGAAGAATGGCGTATCCAGTGGGAGCGTGATCAAGCCATCTATCTGGAAAAAGAACGGATACGTCGGGAAGAAGAAGCGCACAAAGCCAGCATTACCGAACTGAACGCGATTATGGCCCAGTGGGCTGAAGACAAACGTACGGAACAGTTTTTCCGCGAAGCTGAGCTGGATGCAGCTGGTCTTGATGAACAACAGAGGGTACGGGTTATGGAACGACTACAACTGGCCCAACAGTTTTTGTCGGAGGACACGGCGGTTGAGCGGTTATTGAAGTGGAAAACTCCGCAGGATAGACTGAAATGAAGTTGGGCAAACTAGGTCAGTAAAGAAATACTGACCTACTGTGACATGGATGCATTTAAAATGTTACATACGTGTTTCTTGAAACAAGTGAGCCATCATTGTGCTCTACAATTAAATTCCCATTGCTAATGTTATAGCCATTATATGTTAACTCTTTAGCGTTAAATATTTTCCGATTTAATGGGATTGAAGCATAAGGGTTATGGTATATGTGTAATCCATCAATATGTTTTTCTTTATGTTGGGTTGAATCACAAAAATACATATCACAACCAACTATATGATTTCCTGATGGATGTCTGAATGTCAAGAGCATATCTTGATTATCGAACTCTTTTAAAGTTTTCCCGATTTTTTCAATGCCCATATCTGAAAGTTTATTAAACTCCTTCATGGTGAATTGGCGGTACTTAGTTGCTCTGACCTTGCAGGGGATTTTGGCTTCTATTATAGCCTTGCTGAACATACCGACAGTTGAGAAAATTATAGCACTAATTTCTTTATAACTATCATTTGTGAATATTCCAAGATCAATAATATTACCTGCCTTTGTAATTATTGATGGTATTTTTTTTACTGTTCCATCAGGGAGTGTATCAATACCGAATAAGACCCTATTTATTGCTCTGTTATTTTGTCCCGATGATAGTAGATTGTCAAAAGGTGCTATTGCAAGAATAAACGGATTTCCCATAACATGTGGCAGTTTTGAATAAGGATATTTTTTATTCCCGTTATCGATAAATAGACTCTTCTTATCCCTTATCTTTCCAATAAGCCTGATAGATGAGTTGTCCATGAACTCATCAATTTCAGTCTGTGCGGCTTCTTGAAGTGAATCGGGTAAGTAATATTTTTCTTTTTCATTGTTTATATTATTTGATGTTACTGCTTCGACATTCACATGCTCACCGGATGGGTGAATAAGATGGAAGTCTGGAGATTCGTAACTATAATCAATGTTAAAACCCATGTCGATAAACGCTTTGTTAAGGTATAACTCCCAAAAGCTTGAGTTAAATGTGGTCTGGAATTCTTTAATAAATTTATCTCCCTCTCCTCGTCGCTCTAAAATTCCTTTTCCCCAACTATTAATAGTCTTTATTGTCGGGTGATATACAGGTTCAGCCATGATCTGTTTGATAAGTGGGTGTAAACGTTCGTCAGCCACTTGGGGTATGAATAAATCCATCGTATGGTCCTAATCATAAATCAGCAATCACTATTATAAATTAGAATTACGATAACATTCATCCTATAAATTTTGTGCCATCCTCATCGCCGCCTCCAACTCACTACACCCAAATTTCCTCATAATCCGCATTCGCTCTGCCTTTTCATGTTTCTCCGTCATCCCCAACGCCAGCCACAGGGCAGGGGAGACCACGCGAAACAGCGCTTCGACGCGCGGTGAAAGCACCACGCCTTCGGTATATTTCCCCGGCGCTTTGGTGGGGCTGAGCAGGAGCTGGCGCTGTTCCGGCGTCAGGGATTTAAAGCGGCTAACCTGCTCCACCTCCTCGGGTGGCATCACCAGTAGCTCCCACCATTCAATCATATTGAGCAGTTTTTTCGCATCGTCCGGGAAGTCGCTCAGATTCTGCGTTGCCAGCCAAAGCCAGATGCCCAGCTTGCGCCACATCTTCGAACCCTTGGTCAGAAACCGCGCCAGCAGCGGGTTAACGGTGATGATATGCGCTTCGTCGGTGATATTAACGATGGGCCGCGCCAGATGCTGATCGCGTTCGCCAAGATTGTTGATATGGTTAATCAGCGAAATATAGGCGATCGCCAGTTGGGCTTCGTACCCTTCGCGGGCAAACATCGCCAGATCCACCAGGGTGATATCCGCCTCCGGCCACGCCTCACCCTCGCGATTGAACAATTCCCCTTCAAACCCGGAGCAGAACATATTCATCGCTTCGCCCATCTCCCACAGTCGGTTACGGCGGGATTCTGGTAGCGCAGCATCCTGTGCCAGCGTGAACAGGGCATCGCGGATATCCTGCGTCAGCGTCTGGCGTTGTTCGCGGGCGGTGAGCTGGGCTGCGAGCAGAATCGCTTCGCGAATTAATGCCCGATCGGAGCGTGTCAGGCGGGCGTCCTCTTTTAGCTCGCCGCCAGTGATCATTAGTCGAGCCGTGATCTCCATCTCACCCAGCAGATCTCGCTGTTCGTTGTCGGTCTCTTCGGGGTCGTCGTCGTCTGGTTCTGGCAAAATCACGTCGCTTTCTGCGAGTTTCCAGGCATCAGCAAACAGCGGCAGCGTGATACCGGAGCCGGGTTTCAGGCTGATTTTATTCACCGTCAGGCCGTGCTCGCGGGCGTAATCGGCCATCAACCCGAAGGAATTGCCCGCCTCGACGATAAACAGACGTGGGCGATGCAGCGCCATCAGTTGCGCGATTTTGGCGTTCAGGGTGGCGGATTTACCTGCGCCGGTTGGGCCGAGCAGCAGCAGGTGGCCGTTCTGGGCGCGGTCCTCGCGGTTGAGCGGGTCCCAGCACAGCATTCCGCCGCCCCGGTTGAAGTAGCTGACGCCCGGATGCCCGGTGCCGCTTTCGCGGCCAAACAGCGGCAGCAGGTTGGCGAGATGCTGTACAAAGCTGAAGCGGGTGTAGAGCTGGCGCTTGTCCCGCGCCGGGTCGAAGCACATCGGCAGCCAGCGCAGCCACGAACTGAGCGGGGCGAGTTCGTCATTCTCCTGTACTGGAACCATACCCGCATTCAGCAGCAGGCTGTTCAGGTTGCGCACGCGTCGGGTCAGTTCGCCGTTATCCGGGGCAGAAAGATAAAACGCCAGTGCGCTGCGGTAGAGCTTGTGGCCGTCCTTCAGCCAGTGGCGCACCTCCTGACAGTCTTTTTTGGTGTACTCCGATTCGACGTTCTCGCCGATGGCGCGGTCGCTGAGGCGACTTAAATGTTCTTCCAGCCGGTCCTGCGGCCAGACGACGATGGTCAGCGCCATAATCACCCCTTCCGGCAGCAGGTCGAACAGCGCGTTAATGCCGTCGCCGCGTGCGGATTCTCCGGTCATATGGCCGACTGTGGGCGGTTTGCGCAGTCTGTCCAGCACGATGACCTTATGCGGGCGCTGGTCGAACAGCCATGCCCCTTGCGCGGCCTGCGAGCGGGGTTCGCTGCACAGCAGGCTCTCGGCAAAGTCGTGCAGCTCTGGTGTGTCATCCTGCTGTGCCATCTGTTGCCAGAACTGCCGGGGTGAATCGGCCATCTGCGGGGCGGGATTAAACCAACGCAGCAGCCAGTGGCGAATGGCCTCACATTCCAGTCTGTGGACGTGAATACCCGCGCCTGCCAGCGCGGAAACCATTCGCTCGCAAACGGTGTTCAGCGCCTCCTCCGGGGAATCTTCCAGCGGATCGCGGGATTTATTGGGTAGCCAGCGGTAGACCACCATCCGGGTGTGGCGCTGCTGAGCACGCCAGCGGGTATGACTGACGGCATCGTCCAGGAAGTAGCCTTCCGGGCGGGAAACCGCGTGCAGGTGGCGCTCCATCTCGTTCAGCCATGCGTGGGTAAAATCAGAGTTCTTCGCTTCCGGTACGGCGTAGTCATGCAGTGCGGCCAGCCAGCTTGCGGTGTCGTCCTCATCCTGGCAGTAAAACTGCACCACCCACGGCTGGCGGTCGTATTCCGTGAAGCTGTCCTGGATCGCGTCTTTCAGGATATCGCGTAATTCTTCCAGCCGTGCTGGAGAGCGGCCTTCGGTGCCAAACGGCGTGATGTCATACACCGCGCCAACCGAGCGCCCGTCATCCAGCAGCAGCGTTTTGCTTTTCGGCTGGTACTCCACCCACGGCAGAAAATCGACGAACGACGTGCCTTTCTGGTACAGACTGTCCACCGTCTGTTCGGTCAGGGTGCCGCTGCGCATCATCACAGCGGATCGGTCCGCTCGCCGGGCAGGGCGTACTGCACCCGGTTGTAGAAGGGGAAGACGGTGGTATAGCCCGGCACCGGGACGCCTTCACTACCTGCCAGATGGGGAAAGATATACATCTCCAGATCCGGATTTGGCAGTCGCTGGAACAGCGCCTTCGTCGAATTACCATCGCTGCGTGTGGCCTGCTGCTGTTGCGCGTTCAGCGTGGCATCATCCAGTGGGCGACGCAGGATCGATCTCGCGTCGTACAGCGCCTGCGCATCGTTATTCTGTCTGCCCCAGATATTCAGCATGGTGGTGTTTTCATCCACCGGCAGCAGCGTTTTCTGGTCGGTGCTACAGGCGGTCAGCAGCAGCGATAACAGCAAAATCAGGATACGCATCAGTCCAGATCTCCAGTTCGATCGCCTGCTGTGCGGTAGTTAACCCGTCGTCCGTCAGGCTCGTAGTCGATGGCGAGCTGGCGAGTGATATGGATGGCAACGGCCTGGCCTGGCGGCACGTAGATGGCGTCGAACATCTGGCCGTAGCGCTGCTTAAACCAGTCGGCGCTCTCTTTCAGGCCACCGCCCAGTGCCTGGCCGAGTACGTACTGCCCACTGTCGCCTGTCAGTGCGGTGGTGACGGAACCATCTTCCACGGTGGAGGTGGTCTGGTTGTTTGCCAACGTTTGCGCGGCAGCGGACGAACCGGCCAGCAGGAACTGCGAGCCGATATATTCGGTGGCGTTGGATTTCCGTTCACCGGGAATGCAGGGCAGGCCGTGAGGATCGGACAGCCAGCCGATATTGCCTTCCGTTCCGCTTCCTGTTTTATCGCCTTCGGAAGGTAGCGTACGTACTGTGCCGTCGCGAAAGACAAAGGTGATTGAGGTTAAGCTGCCGCGCACGCAGGAGAGCGTCCAGTCGCCGGTGGCGTTGCCGGAGATCACTGCACTTTCAATGTCGGGTAACTCGATACCGTTGGCGGTAAGGTTATCGCGGCCAATCAGCACTTTGAACGGGTAAGGGTCGGTGACGCTGCCGTTGAGCGGAATGCGGCCCAGCAACGCGGTCATCGCCACCGAGCCGATTAAGGTGCTGTTCTGCGGCAGGGTGTAGACCGGTTTGACGGCGGCTGGCGGTGGTGTTTCAGGTTGTGGCGCGGTGTTCTGCATCGTGGAGGGAAAGGCCAGCCCAGGTTGCAGTGGACGACCGTTTTTATCGGTTGGCAGGGCGTCGGCGGGGGCTATCCAGCGCAGTGGTTCGCCGGAGGTCGTTTCCGGTTCATCAATCCCCAGCCCGGCCAGCGAGTCGTCCGTTGTTCTGTTGCCCTTAAGCTGTTGGATCTTCGTCTGTAACGAACTGAGTAATTCGTTTTGCTGCTGTGAAACGCTGGTTTGCTGGCGGTTAATGGCTTCGTTGATACGGCTGTCGGTATTCTGCTCGCGTTCACGCAGGCGCTGATTTTCCTGCACCAGTGCGGCGTTGCTGGCTTTCACCGTCTCCAGCTCCTTACGCCAGAGCTTCATCTGGCCGACCAGCGTGGCGACGGTATCGGAGGGCGTGTCGCCCTCAATCCCCAGCGCTTTCAGCTCGTCGTGACTGAGGGACGTTGCAGGCGCAGAGGATTTTGATGGGGTAGCTTTGCGATCCTGACAGGCATGAAACAGCAGGACGCAGCCCGCCAGCAGGATGAGCGGCGTCAGAACCCGCAGCAGGATATTCGCCTGGAGCTTCATTTTTTCTTCTCCGGTGCAGGCTCAGGCAGGATTGCCTGTTCAGGACGCTGATTGCGGGTGATGAGATAGAGCACGGTAGTGTCTTCGGCGCTCCCTGCAGGCCCCAGCCAGCGATGCTGAAAGGACGCGGCGTAAAACCGCCCCTGAAGCTGTCGCGGATCGAGTTCCAGTCGGGTGGCGCTTTTATTCTGCAGCCGGATCGCCGCCAGGTGGTAAGGATCCAGCCGCCAGCCGCCGATCGGGATGGCGTTGATGGGTAATGCAGGCAGCAGGGTGGTGATGGTTTTTGCCAGCCGCACGCCTTCGGGCTGAACGCCCGGCAAAGGCTCCACGGTGCGTAGCGGGGCATATAACATCTGCGCGGCATAGCGGGTAAGCGCCACCGGAAGCGGCGTGGAGGGTAAGGGGTCAGGAATTGTATCGGGCTTCGCGTCTGTCGCTTTTTTCTCTTCTCGGACAATGCGCATCGGCTCCAGGATGTGCCCGCCCTTGCTGGCGGAGACGTCCAGCAAAATCAGCTCGCCGTTCTCTGTGTCCTGAATCTGTAGCCGGGTGGCGGCAAACGGCTGGCTGGCAAGCAGGTACAGCGTGCCGTTGCCGCTCTGAATGCGCAGCTTGCCTTCCAGTGCGGCGGGATAGCCCACCCGGACATTGCGATCGACAAACACGATCCGCTCCTGCCCGATGTTCAGCGCCACTGGTAGTGGGATGCGTTCCCACTTCACCAGTTCAACGGCGTGCAGGGGCAGGGCAACCAGCAGGATCAACAGCGGGCGGGCATTCATGGTTTAGCCGCCTCCAGCTTCTGCGGCGGCGATGAGAAGCAGTCCAGCGCCAGTCCCCACGGATTTTTCTGCTGATCGATGTTGTAGCGCAGCACTTTAATGGGGTAACGGACCATCGCCCGTTTGACGGTTTCGGAGTGGAAATACTCATCGACGGTGAGATCCAGTGTCACAATCCAGTTGTCGCGGTCGAGGATCTGCACCCGTTTATCGCTGAATCCCCGACCGGGGATTTCATACACCCCGCGCACCCGGTCGCGTAGCTCGCCGTTTTGCAGGCGCTGGCGAAATTCGCGGTCAATCTGGCTGTAGCAGCCGGGGGTAAGATAGGCCCGTAGCGCACTGAGGTTGCGGGGATAATCGGCCTCGCCGTTGGTTGGCCAGCGGTTAATCTGCTGAAACACCGAAAACGCGAAGGCATACACCGTGGAGGGCGGCACTTCCCACCACGGACGCTGGCTGGCGGCGCGGAGATCCGGCGGCAAATAAACGGTGAGCTGGTGCGGGGCGCTGTACCAGCCAAAACCCATGCCTGATGCCAGCAGGAATAACGCGGCCAGCGCAATATGCAGGGTGCGGATATGTGCATCCCGCGCGGCCAGCGCGTGTTTAAAGGCGCTCATCGTCGGCTCCGGCGAATGGCCCAGACGCCATCGTGCAGGACAAAACGTTGTGTACCGATACCGAAACGGGCCAGTTTCAGCTCCAGCGCCCGGTACAGCCAGCTCTCTGGGCGTCCGCGTTTTAGCCGCGCCAGCCAGCGTCCGCCGCAGAGGATCGCCAGCGTAGCGCCGGGCAGGGCGCTGCCGGGGATAAGGCTCCAGTTGCGCCACAGTATTGCCGGAATGGTTCCAGTGATTGCGCCAGTAGTCAGTCCGACCAGCAGCGCTATCAGCAGCTCGCTGACCGTCAGGCAGCGAAACACCGCAGGCTCGCGGTTTAGCCGTTCCGGGAGAAAGGAGATAGTGCTCATGGCTTACAGAATGTCCGAAGCCTGATTGAGCAACCAGATGGTGATCACCAGCAGAACTGCCCCGACGCCCGCCATGGCGCCCAAATCTTTCCACTGCTTACGCCCGCCCTGGATTTCGGAGTAAGTGGCGATGCAGTTGTTGGCGACCACCAGAAAACCCACGGCGCAGATGCCCAGCGTCATCAGGATCACGATGTCATAGCCGTAGTTCTGCAATGTCTCCATGATACCGTTGCCCTGACCGCGTGAAGGATCTTCCATCTCTGGCAGATCGGCATATGCAGGCAGGGTCGGGAACCACAGCAGCCATCCGAAGATGCGTTTTTTCATTTTGCCTCCTGAAATCCGCTAGCTCAGTACCAGCCAGAAGCTGACCAGCAGCAGTAAGATGGTTCGCCCACCGATGCTGCCCAGCGCCCGCCAACTCACCCGCGCGGTTGCTACGCCCCTGTAGGCATCATTCAGTACCCAGACCACCCACAGCAGCAGAAAGGCGCTGAACAGGCCGAGCATCACCAGGCTGAGAGCATCGGGCTTGACCAGACTGGCAGCCTGAAAGGCGCTGATTTGTTCGGGGGTCATGGTGTGGTTTTTTCCTCACCGTATTGCCCGACGAGCGTCGCCGTATCTCGCGGCTGGGCGCGGGCGGGGGTGAGGTAATTTTCAATCCCGCTACGCAGGGTGGTGATATCACCGTGGATACGCGGATAGTCGAAGTAGTAGCGCTCGTTGATGCCGGTTCTGGCGCTTTGCTGGGCGCGGTTGAGCGAGGCTTCGATTTGGGTTAGCTGGTTGAGGGATAGGGTTAGCTCTTCGCGCTCGGTGAGGGGGGCTGCGAAGGCTGGGGACGAAAAGAATAAGGCGATTAGAATTGAAGTGATCGTACGCATAGTATGGTTTCCTCCGCTTTCCTGTTTATTGGATACCATGCTACGAACCGGAAGAGAAGGCAGTACGAAATTGAATATACGGTTACTAGATTTAGACGTAATATCTATTTATTAGTATAGTTTATAGTATTAATGAGATTGTGGTCACATTAAGTTTCGGCGCTATTTGATAGTGGATTATCCGTAATGATGTTTATTTGACATAAAGTATGTCAGGTGTAAGCAAATAAACCCTTTATTGGATCTTTCGTTTAACATTTTTATGTATCTTTCTGAGATATCTCTGGTTTATGAGGCATGCTTTGGCTAAAATATTACAATTTTGTAATATCAAATTGTGGAGTTAACTCATGGTTAAGTTTAGTTACCTTTCATTTCCCGAGCATGATTTAAAGGAAATATTGACCTCAGCACAAGATAATAAATTAGTTTTTTTTATAGGTTCTGGGTTTTCTAAATTCAGTGAAACTGAGTTTATAAAAATTCCTGATTGGACTGAGTTGATCGATGAGTTAAAAGAGGACTTAAATCTTCCATATGAAAGCGATTTCTTAAAAATTGCACAACTATATTTTCTCAAATATGGTCAGCATTCATATGTTCAAAAAGTAAAATCTTCCATTAAAGACTTAGAGCCAAGTTCGTTTCATAAAAGTTTGTTCGATTTAAATCCTCACTATATCATTACTACTAATTGGGATGATTTAATTGAGAAAACTGCTCAGGATATGGGGCTTGCCTATGATGTGATCAGCTCTGACGTAGACTTGGCACAGAGCCGTCTGGACAAAAAAATAATAAAAATGCATGGGGATTTTAGACAGCACAATTTTGTTTTTAAAGAAGATGATTATTTGCAGTATAGTCAGAACTTCCCTTTAGTAGAGAATTACATAAAAGGAATTTTTTCAACGTGTACAATAGTTTTTTTGGGTTATTCTTATAGTGATTATGATTTAAAACAAATAGTATCTTGGATTTCAAATATATCTAAGGCAACACCAAAAAAATATTTACTCCAAAAAACATTTGATGATGCTCAAGCTTATTATTTAAGAAACCATGGTATATCGTTGCTCACACCAATGAATTCTAACATAGATTATCGTGAACTATACTTAGGTTTCTTTAAGGATCTTAAAACTATAAAAGATCAAGATGAACTTATAAAAGAAATCTTGATTTCCGCTGAGATGGAGTTAGAGAAAATAGATAATGATGTCAATTTTTCTGATGCGGAGAAAAATAACGAAAAACGTTATGTATATGATTTTCTTAATAGTAGGATAAATAAAGCGTTAGATAATAAATTTAGAGTGCTATCTCAGTATAAGATGTTACTCCCTGAGCAGGTAAGCAAACGATTGACAAATTGTACTATTGATTATAGTTCTTCGCCTGATATTATATTGATATCTCATGGTAAATACCTTACTACGGATTACGATGAATGCAGTAGAAAAATAAACAATATGTTTTTTGATAATGTTCTTAGTGTGAATAATAAATATACTAATGCTTTTTCAGCTCTGTTGGAAAAGGCATTTATCACAAAGGTCATTTACGATGTGGACTCGAATAGTTACTCCCTGAGAAAATCATCATATCTATTTGAGGGAGACTTATATAAGAAGCTTATGTTCGAGTATACTCAGGATAGTGTGGATTTTCTCTTTATAAATAAAGATTATAGCAGAGCTTTGGAGTGTCTTATATCAGAGGTGAAATATTTTCTTAAAGAGAAAAATTATATTCGAGCGACTATTTATATGGCAAATTTTGATATTATTTATGGCATTATTCAACGCTCGATCTCAAGCAAGGGTGATGAATTTAAAGAACCACCAGTAAAGATAATAGAAAAATTTTCCCCATTCGATTATAAGAATAAAGTGCTTGATTTCCCTAGGGAAATGCAAAAAGATCTTCGTGAACTTATAGACATTCTTGAATTCAATGAAATATACAAAGCCTATTATAAGTTTCATAGGGAAACACAAAAAAATTTAGGGTATGCAAAACTCAGGAAAGATGGTGGCATAGCGCTTTCAGGTGATGAATTTAGTATAAGGGCAAAACTATATCCATATGTATATTTTATATTAGGGAATGATATTTTTATTGAAGAGTTTGTTGAGGTGAAACAGTTTTTTGAGTCTAATATATTTGGAAGTTTAGAACATTATTTAATTGAGGGTAAATTTCATGTCAATATTATGGATTTATTCATATTGATTAAATATTGTGAAATGAAGAAGGTTAAAGAGTTTGCCAGTAGATTGCTTGAAATTCAAAAAAATAATCAAGTGGCTCACTTTAGTGCTAAAGAAATTGTACGCATAAAAAAATATTTACTACTCGCATTGAAAAATATAATAAATCTATTCAATATGCAAAGTGAAAGTTTCTTGCATATGACATCAATTGATAGATGGCTTAATAATTTGTTAATTTTATTTGGTTTTGCCAAATGGAACGACAATGAAATGAAGGAAATAATCAGCACTATAATTTCTTTGTTAGAACATAGAACAAAAAACATGGTTATTTATGATAATGCTCAATATTTTCTAACTGTAAACGCGTTGTTGTATCAAAAATCACACCCTGATATCTTAAAACTTTTAGATGTTGTTTTGGAGAAGATTTCCAATAATCAGTTAAACGGTTTTGATCAACAAATTATGTATGGAGATACTTTAAGAAATATTTATGCATTATCAGAAAATCACAATCATATTTACAATAACACAAAGTTAATAAGATCTGCTTTACTGAAAATAGAAGCTCGCAGTGATGAGTGGAAAAAATTCATAACAGATAATTTATTATTAGACCTTAAGCGAATTGGGTCTGAAGAAATTAAATCAATTATTGATGATTTTATTGCAAAGAATATTTTGGTGTTGCCATGTAGTACGCCGAAAGACTATATGGAACGTTTGACGTTGATGGCCAATGGGTACCCTATGCCTGAAGGTTTTGTGGAAGAATTAAAATCATTTGTTGATAATAATATTCCTAATAATTTAAGTAATCTGGAATTTATCAAGGCAAGAGTAGACGCTGGATTCCCGGAGTTATTAAGGTTTCTAATAAAAGAGAAAAACTACGCTGGGTTGCAACCTATTCTTGATGCTTTTGAAAATAGAACAAAACTGATTGAATAATATAAAACGATATGTTCCCCATGGTTTGGTGAGATTCCAAGCATGGGGGACATGTTTTTTAAGATTAATGTTGATGGGTATATAAATAATGCATATTTATATACATGGCTTTATATATATTTCTTAAAAGAGCTGATTGTCAAGGATATTACAAAACCAATTGCGATAGACCCTGGTACAAACATTTGCTTTGGCTCAAGACATAACGGTAATGTCAACCACATCAATCCCGTAGCCAATACGCTGGAAGTGATCATACGCCTAGTCTGGTGATACACAAATCCAGACTCATGGCCTGCGCCGAATCGTCGTAAGTCGCGTCTTACCAACCCGTCAATCAGCCCGACGATGATAGTCAGAGCAAACAGCGGCAGAGCCTGCAACAAAATCGCCAGTCGCAGCAAAAAGGTTAGGGTGACGTTACCCGCAGACAGTAACGCGCAGCGGATCACCGTAGTGGCCGTCTCTGTCCAGAACAACCCACTTTGCCCGTTGAGCGCATGAACCAGTGCCGCAATCCCTTGCTGCAACGTACCGCTGACAAGCGCCAGATCTTCTACTAACCACACTGGTGCGCTAGCGGAACCCCGCCACCACAGCCATGTTGCCTGCAATACCTGTTCGCTATGGCTGGCGCAGGTGTTCCGCCAGAAAAATGCATCGCCCAGCCACTCCAGCGCTATTGCCAGCATCCATGCGCCGAGGCAAAAGCCAACCAGCACGCCGGGCAGCAATGCGATCCAGCCGAGCAGTCCGGAGCGGCGCACAGGTTGTGGGGCATGGTCGGGCATCAGTGCAGCGGCAGCGTGACGTAGCGGCAGAGGAATCGCGCCTCGTGAGCCTCATCCAGTCGTACCTGAAAAATATCGTGTTCATCCTGCGGTGATGTAGCTTCGCGCCATGCCTGAAAGCCCTGCAAATTCATGCGAGCGATAATCTGGTCGGGCGTTTCTCCCTGCGTCAACGCATCTACCGCCTGTTGCAGGGGAAGTGGCAAGGTTTGCGCGGGCCATATAACTTCAACGCTTACGAGATGGCGATGTGTCCGGGGTGTCATCGGTCAGTTTCTCCGTGGTTTCGCTGTCGTTCAGCCATAAAATAGGGTCGTTTTTCGCCGTTACAACTGCCTCCGGGCGGTTCCACCATACGGGCGCGCTGTCGTATTGTTTTTCCATATAATGGGTGATTTGCGCGATATTCTCCGGCATCAGCGGATCGTGCGCTGCGTCCGGTAACGGGATACGTAATTTCCAGAGCTGGCCGCCTTCCTGCAGGGCGAAAGCCTGACCTTTGGGGAGCTGGACGAGTGCGGCGGGTTCCAGTAGCGGCACCTGTACGCTGCTCACCCGATCCTGGGTGTTGCTGGAAAATCCGATATTGCCCTGAGCGTCGGCGCTGTCGGTGACGCCGGAACTGATGCTGTTGCTGAGCACGTCTACCTGTGGCAGTTGTCTGGTCAGCAGTTCGGCGGTAGCTGTCTCCCGTACTCTCATCATGATCAGGCTGTTGAAGTTGCCGACTACCTGGCCCGCTTTGGCGCGGTCGCCGATGCGGGCTTCGATGTCGGAGAGCGTCTGAGTGTAAGCCGTGACCTGTACACCCGCGCCGCCGCCTTTGTTAATCAGCGGAATAAATTCATCACCCATCAGTTCGCTGAACTCATCGCAGTGCAGGTTGATGACCGCTTTTTCTTCCACCTGTGGCAGGCCGTCCATCACGCCGTGTTTGTAGATATGTCCGGCGACGCTGACCAGATCGGCGAACATTGAATTGCCGACAGCGGCGGCAATCTCGGCGTCAGACAGCGCATCCAGCCCGACATAGACAATCGCCCGCTGACGAATGGCTTGCTGCCAGTCGAACACCGGGCGCGGATCGTTGAGGTCGCCATAGTCCGGGGCCAGCAGTTGGGCGATTTTCCCGGTAGTCAGCTTTTCCAGCAGTGGTAGCAGCGAGGCGACAATTTTATCGAAATAGGTTTTGTCGTAGCGGACGGCAGAGCGCAGGCCGTCGAGGATTGGGTCATGCAGCCGGGTGGTGGAAAGGTACTGCTCCAGCGCGACGACGTAGCTGTCCCGTCCCTGAAGGTTACGCGGCGTGTTTTTCTCGGTGATGCCACCGGCAATCCGCACCACGTTATCCCATGCCTGGCGGTCGTGACCGGGCAGGAAGACGCGGGCGTAGTCGATAAACAGCTCGTCGATGTTGATAACGTGACGGGCGATACGGGCATAGTCCGGGCGCTGGCCCAGCGCCACCAGGGCGCGGGTGATGATGTTAACGAAGCGCCACGCGAACTCGCGGAAGGCGGCGGAGTTGCCTTCGGTGGAGAGCTGACCGGCGATGCGACTGGCGACTTCCGAGATGCGGCCAAAGCGTCCGACGGCGTTGTAGCGGGCGGAAATCTCCGGCCAGCCGAGATGAAACAGCCAGAAGACGTTTTCCCGTCCGGCACGGTGCGCCTCCGCCCACACGCGACGCAGCAGGTCGGCGTCACCCTTGGGATCAAAAACAATCACCGTGTCGCCACGGCGAATATCCTGAGCAATCAGCAGTTCCGCCAGCCGGGTTTTGCCGACGCGGGTGGTACCGAGGACCAGCGTATGCCCCGGTCGGTCTCGTAGCGGCAGCGTGATGTGGCCTTCGTGCAGCTCCACGCCGTGCAGCAGTGGATCGCCGCCGCTGGCGGAAGGACGGTCTGTCCTTAGCCAGTACTCACACTGCGGCAGACGGCACAGATACAGCCGCTGGGTATGCCTGGGTAGCCAGCGAAAGCCGCGCCCGAGAAACAGCGCGCTGGGCAGCAATGGGATACGGCTGGCAGAGAGCGTCCAGAGTGGCAGATGGCGCACGCGGCGGCGAAAGCGCAGGATGCGTAATCCCTGCTTTAGCCGCAGGACAGACAGTGCAAGTAATGGCAGCGCCAGAAGCCAGCCGGAATAGGGCGTCAACAGCAGTGTTTGCGGAGCCGTCACGCACCATAATGCCGCCAGCAGGGCCGCACTGGCGCTGTAAAGCTCCACCGCCGGTCGCAGGATAAAATCGAGCCTCACTGTTCCAGCCCCTTGTCGGTGAGCAGTACCGGATACGCGCTGATGGGCAGGTGTTTTGCCATATCGTCGGCGCTGACGGGCAGCAGCGTTAACGCTGGAGCGATGGTCCGCAGGGTATTCAGCCGCGCCAGCGTGGTGACGTTCACGACCAGCCCGGTGGCGTGCAGGGTTTTTAATGCGTCCTGGTGCTGGCGCAGCCATTCTGTAGACAGTGGATCGTCGCCGATTAAAAACAGCGGCGCCATCCCCGGCAGGTTGAGTGCCAGACGAGGTTGCTGACCAGGATACAGATTGTGGGTGATGACCGGCAGCAACCGGGCCTCATCCAGCGCCTGCATGGGAACGGCAGGCCCGGCAATCGCGGTAGCAGTGACCAGCAGCATGGCTGGAGTCAGGTGTTTCATGGCGACGTCCTTGATGCGGAGAGCAGCCGGATTTGCTGGCTGATTTTCTGGCGATAAATGGCTGCGGGTTTGCCTCCTGCTGGGTGGTGGTAGCGGGCAGCGGCGTCCAGCCAGCTTCCAGGAGATGCGTTGTAGTGCTGACGCAGCAGCAGGGCGGTGATGGTGAGATTGTCCGCCGGATCAAAACTGGCGCACAGCGAGGGGAACCATTGCCCGTTCCAGCCGAGATTAATCTGTCCCAGCCCGGCGTCGATACGTTTCAGGCTGCGGGTACGGGCGAAGGTGAGCAGTGCCCGGCAGGCTGAAGAACGGTTGGGGTAACGGTAGCCGATTCCGGCAATATTTAGCGTCCACGGCCACGGATGCAGCCCCTGCGCCAGTCGGGTGCCGCTTTCAGCGCGGGCTACCGCGTAGAGCAGTTCAGCCGGAACCTGCTGCTGGCGGGCGATTTGCGCATACAGCGGCGGCACGGCACAGGCGTGAGTGCTGATAAGCAGGCCGACTGTCAGGGTGCAGAGACGGGACGCCATTGCTCCCCCTGTTGTTCCAGCAATAGCGGCAGCTTTCCGCCGCCGAGGCGTTGCCAGCGCCCTTTATCGTGATTAAGCGTTATCTGTCCGCGTTCGACCTTGCGCATATCAATATGCTGGCGCTGCGCCCAGAGTTGCAGGCTGGCATCGTCGTTACGGCTGTTGACCAGCCAGATATCCAGCGGGCGGTCGTCGTTAATAAGCTTCTGCGCCAGCGTCTCGCAGGCCGGACATTTTTCGCTGACGAACAGCGCCAGACGTGGCTGGACGACGCTGCGGATGGGCGTCAGCGTCGGGTAAAGCCGCTTCCACGCCTGGTCGTAGGCACGCTGGAACGCCAGCTCTTTCTCCACCCGCTGATGCTCTTTACGAGCCAGCAGCTCGGCGAAGCGCTGGCGTTCGGCGTCGTTGTTGGCTTCAACACCAAGGGTGGTGAGGGGATCGAGTCTCGGCGACCAGATGCCGCGCTCGCCCTGATGCAGTTGCTGGTAGCGCTGCCATTCACTGTCGGTCAGCCCCCACTGCTGTGCCTGCGTGTGAGTGATGGCCTGTTCTTCAATATGGGTTTGCTGTGGGCTGGCAAACAGCGGTAGTAGCAAAAGGCACAGCAACAGATATCTGCGCATTGCGGTTTATCCTCCGGCGTTCAGCGTCAGCCGCTGCCCGCCTTTACGGAAAGTGGCGTGGCTGCCGTCCAGTTGCAGCAATTGCCAGCCCTGCACGCTGTCGCCGGGGGCCACAAGCTGAAGCTGTGAGAGCGAGCGATAGCCGGATGGAGCGATGACGGCGAACTGCCGCCCGGCACGAAACTCGCTGCCAATAAGAGAAAAAGGGGCCTTTGCGGCCCAAAGCGGAGATGGGACGGGGCGTTTTGCCTTTGCGCGGCTGCGCGTGGCGGTCTGTTGTTGCAGGTGTTGATAACTGGTGTTCAGGGTCTGGATTTTTCCCTCCAGTGCTCTGAGCTGTTCGTTGATGGGGTGAAGTTGTTCGGCCTGATCTCTGGCGGCATCGTTAAGCTGTTTAGCAAGGGCTTCCGTGCGCCCGGTAATGTCTTTTACGGCAACCTCCAGTTCGCGATAATCGCTGTCTGGCTGCGGCGGTTCGCGCCACTGTGTTATCTGGCGTTGTGTCTGTTGCTGCGCCAGCGTCAGGGCATTCAGGCGGTTGACGCACCAGAACACCGCCGCTGCCAGCAGCAGGAGAGCGCTGCCGGTAATCAGGTAAGCCAGACGTTTAAGCATGATGGTCCCCCGTTCCCGGCGTGTTCAGGTGAAAACAGACTTCGCGGTTCAGTACGTCGGTCTGCATCAGCCAGCCCGGTCCGGCTAGGGTTTTAAGCGCCTCTTCCAGTCGCATCGGGCCAAGCTGGTATTGCGAAAGCGGCAGCGGTTTGCCAGCCAGAAACTGCGTGGGATGGTCATCGGCGCACAGGCTGTAGCCGCTCTGTTTCAGCAGCCAGGTGAAGGCGTCGCCTACGGTGAGCTTCAGTTTCAGCGGCAGGTTTATGTTGACGATTTGGTGCAGCGGGTTGCGCTGGGCTTCGTCGGGTCGGGTGTTGATCAGCAGATAGCGGTCATAGCGCACTACTTCAGGTGCGGGCGGTGTTGGTTGTTTTGGCGCAGGCGCAGGGGGCTGGCGGGGTGCGGTGCAGCCGCCCAACATCAGAAGTGTGATAATCCATCCTGTTATTCGCGCCATCGTCTCTCTGAATCTGGTGAGGAATAGCCCGAGGGTGCGCAATGGTGAGAAGGCAGACAACGCGAAATTGTTTTTCGGTGATGAAAAAAAGACGCCCGGAGTGGGCGTCATGATAAAGATTCAGGCTGCATCAGCTTCCGACTCTGCTTCCTGATTTCCGGCCTGCCAGACGACTTCACCGTCAATTTTGACAAGGCCAATATAGAGCAGCCGGGCTTTCAGGCTGACGCCTGTTTCGCCTTTACGCTCGCCTTTGCTGTAGGTGAACATATCGACGTATAAGTCGCCCAACCGGAAGTGGATTAGCACCTTGCGCTTTTCATTGACCGCCTGCTCACAGCGGGCAATCAGCTTACGCGCTTCGCTGCCGGTGACTTTGCAGTCAAAGCGGACATAGTCCACGTCATCGGCGGCTCCGCTTAATGCGGCAATGTCACAGCATAAAAAGGGTTCGCCGCGTTTTGGGGTGACGGTGCGGACACGGTTAACGTAACCCAGACCGCTGGTGTACAGATTGAAGTAAGTTTTCTCGCTCATAGGATCCTCCCGCGTGGCTGAACGCGGCGCTTGGTGATATGCAGAGTGCATCGGGTGAAAGGGATGCGCCTGTGTGATGCTGCGCAATTAAAAGGTGATGGAACCGCGCCTTACGGCGGGTAGCGTGCAGGTTCCGGCTACCAGATAAGCAAGGGGGATTTAAACGAGGGGGAAGGGAAATTACGAGGCGATATTCTGTTTGCTGCACCTTAAATATCGTGTTCCGCACGGAGGCTGTTAAGGTGCAGCGTGCTGAAGGGGTCACTGCCCGCGTAGGGTTACGCGCGATTTCTGCCAGCAGTGTAAATCGCAAAAACTGGCGCTTGCGCACAAACGGATCCCGTTGTTATCCGGTGGGCGCCGGAAAAATGCAGGAGGTCCGGGCGGATAGCGAGACGGTTGTCGCCTGGCTATCCGCCCGGAATGAGGCTGAACAGGAGTGTAAAGGGTGTTTTGCGCGACGGGAGCGTCACGAGCGCGAACCAGCAAAACATGCCGCGCTGTTGGGAGTGCATCGAGATTAATCGCGCAGCTGCTTAGTGTCGTGCTGCAATTCATGTCCTGCGTCAGCTATTTTGCCGCCCCTGATACAGCATTTCTGCCTGGTTCATCTTTTCCTGGCACTCCCGCGCCTGGCGGATAATGAAGGTCAGCACCGACATCTGCATATTGAACACGATGCGATCCCGCTCGATTTCCAGCAAGGCATCTCTCGCACGTTGCGGGATTTTGGGATCGCAAATCAGGTTGCAAAATGCCGGGGTGCCGGATTTATTGTTTTGCTGGTTCCGCCAGCGCAGGAAGTTTGCGCCAGACGGGGCCGGTCCGATGGTGAATATCAGTGGAAGCTGGCGCACGGGGTAGCGTCTGGCACTTTGGATCAGGCGTTGCATCAATGGCTCCATCATCTCGCGCACGCTTCGGGCGTTGCTCTCCAGCAGCTCCAGCTCCCCCTTACTCTTAAAAGGTTTTAAAAGGCCTTTTAGCGAGGAGACGTAAGCCAGCATTTTATAGTCTTCATCAGCCAGCGACTGATAGCCGGTTATGGGGTTATTCATCATCGGCAGCTCCGGGATTTTCGGCCTTGCCAGGCAATGGTGATGAAAACGATGAGCGCAGCTTGCCGCTCAGTATCGCTTCCGGTAGCGGGCCTAAACGTTCAATGGCGGCCCTAGCCTGCGGTGTATTATCGATAAAGTCCTGACGAGTCAGCCCGGAGCCGTGATATTTCTGCACCAGACCGAAGGCGCTGCGAATAACCGTTGCGCCATTATTTAACCGGTTGTGCATTTCCCTGCGGGAGATGACGGCGATATGCGAGGCCAGCAGAAGTTGGCGTGCGAGCTGGTCGAAGTCGGTCAGCAGATAAACACCCTGATAGGCCAGCGGGGCGTTGATAAACAGCGGAAAGCGGGCAGGCTGAATATTGAAGCAGGTTTCAATATCGATGCCTTCTGGCAATTCGCTGAACATGGCTTTCGCCTGATCCAGCATCACTTGCATCAACTTACGCGACTGCACCAGTTTCTCTTCCATACGCAGCATCCACAGATCGGCGTAAGGATCGTTATGTTCTGCGGCAATGCGCATCTGGTTGAGGATTTCGATAAAGCGCGGCATTCCGATGATTGGCGCAGGGCCGTTCTCGGTCGCCCGCCGTCCGGCCCACAGCCGGGTGGCGTTATGAGTGTGAAGCTGAATATGGATCGCACTACGCAGGGGACCCATGTTGAAGGTGTGGTCCGACATATGTGTTTCCTGTTGCGGATGGGTGTCAGCGCAGAGTGATGGCGTGAGGGGTTGTGAGCAATGGGAAAACGAAAACGCAGGCGGGAAAATTTTTAGGGATTATGAAATCGGCAATATTAATTGACATGGTGATTGTTTATTCTCTTCTAATACTGCCATTAAAGAATTATAATCATTTTAAAAATACTATTGCTTATCCTGCTTTACGTTTGCCCTTCTAGCGTTCCTTATTAATTTAGATGCTTTATGACTATTCACTAATATGTATATGTAGTAGAATATTAGTTTTTAACTCAGTGGACTTCATTAACAATGCGAAAAAATCCCACTAATGCTTTCAGAGAAAGTTATCTGGAAGCACAGAAATACAAGAAAGAAAAGAACCGGAAATTAGGGGTGAAGGTTTTTCATGCTTTATTAAAATCATTTGTATTTTTTGCTATGGTGATATATTTAACTCAATCATTAGTGAAAATAGGTACACCTATTGTCCTGACAGAGTTTCTTAGCGAAAATAAAACGCCATTTATTATTTTGCCGATAATTTTAGTATTCTTTGCCGGAGTGATTGGTGTCATTTCATCGAGAAAAATTAAGGCGATAGACTATGAGCCTGATAGCTATAGTTCATTAAAAATTCGTATTTCCGCGTTGCAAAAGGCAATCGATGCATGCAGGGAGCAACAGGGCAGATTACATGAAGATGTGACAAATTATCTTGATGGCGATAGTAGAAATGAATTATATGAGACTATATATAGTTCATTGAAGAATGAGGCGTCTGGAAGTTTGCTTTGTGAGTTAGAGGAGAAAGTAAAATCTAATAATACTTTAATTGATGTTAAGGATTATTTTCTTGATATGCAAGCTAGGCTCAATCAAAGAGCTAGTTCATTAAATACGGTGTCATTTATAAACTTATTTATTGGTATAAGTATAGCTACGATAGGGATATCTATATTATTATATTTTGTATTTAATACTGATTATGTAAATACTGACAAAACAGTACTCTTAATTGAAATGATGTCAAAGCTTGGTGTGAGTTTTGGGATCGAGTTGCTGTCTTTCTTCTTTTTGAATCTATATAGAAAGAACCTTCAAGAAATCAAATATATACAAAATGAATTAACAAACATTGAAGCAAAGAAAATATCTTTGACAATGGCACATGATTTGCCTACTGACTTGAAGTTTAAAATAATAAAATCTATTTCTATGACCGAAAGGAACTTTATTCTAGAAAAAGGTCAAACAACTTCTGATTTAGAAACATTGAAGTACGAAAAAATGGATATTGCAGCTTTACTTAAAGCATCGCCAGAGTTGATTAAGGCTTTGAAACACTAGAAATGGGTTTGTATCGGTTAATATAATTTATTCTTTATAGAGAACGAATTATTATAATGCGTAACGTCCATATTTTGACTCAACTACGTAGTATCCTATGTAATATTTTCGACAACAGCTGCATTTAGGTTGTTGGAGCAGGACTTTTCTCGGACACTCGCCACCCAGTCCGCAGCCGGGTGGCGTTATTGGGGCGTCAGCGAAAAGTGATGGCGTGAGGGATTGTGAGCAATGGGAAAACGGCAACGCAGGCGAGAAGATTGTTTGTCGGTAATTTTGATGCCACTGGCATCACCCTTTTGCCTATCGGTTGGTAGATATTGATAGGTGGAGATGGCAATAGAATTAATATAGAGACAAGCATTAATGACCTGATGGTGTTCTTTCTGCATTGTAAGATTTTACAAAATGCTCCGCCTTTTCAAAGGCAAAAAACTCCATTGTTATTGCATGAATAAAGAATGCAAAGCACGTGATAAAAATCGCACATGCTATTATCGATGAAATATTTATAGCCATTAATGTGACATCATGATGATGCGTTACCAGAGACATTACAGAGGATATCATACAAGCAATTAATATGAAGAAAATGATCAGGAATGATATGAACATAAAGAGGAATGTGTACTTTTTCGTTTCGTTATATCTGTCGGATAGTTTACATTCTCCGTTATCAATAAACTCTACTGTACGGGCAATATAATTAATGCCTTTAGCCATATACAACATTTTTGATGGATCGGATGAGGCCATTATAAAACAAATATCCCGGTACTTTGCGTAACGCCATCCGGTAAACTGACAAAACCAGTATTCCACCAAACGATGGTTACAGTTTTCTTTTGCGTATTCATCTAAGAAATTATTATGAGCTTCCTCCTGACCTTTTCGTTTTCCTAAAAATGCCTCCAGTAATATAATTAATGCTTTCCCGAATGATCCTAGAAATGACATGGCTATCTCCTGACATAATCTCTAATGTTAAGAAGGTAAATGGTGTTCTTATTTTATTGTAAAATCAATGGATGTATATGGATTGATATGAAATATGGTATGTCATATTAAAAACTATAATTAAAACCAATTGTTCCAGTCCACGGCGATTCCATCCCATTACCTTTCTCGTAATTTATGCTGGCGTAAATATGCATTTGCTGCGTAAGAGCTGTGCTGATGCCTGCCTGATAACTTCCTCTTGTTCCGGCAATATCGTTATTGAAATTATCGTCATTAACTGTGACCGGGTTGTTATGCACAAACTCCTGCTCCAGCGAGACTTTCAGCCACGGAATGAACTGCATACCACTGCGAGTAGTAATATTCTGGCGCAGCCGGAACCCGACTTGTCCCAGCGCGGATTTAGCCGTGCCGGGATGTGCCTGCATACCGTTAGACAGCCTGTAATCATTGCTTTGCGAAATGAAGCCAGTGAAACCGACAAAAGGGGAGAGGGTGGTCCTGGCAAATCTGGCGTCATACCCGGCAATCAGGCTGCCACCCAAGCCGGGGATGGTGTAACTGCCGTCGGCATGGCCGCCGGAACTCATGCGGGCATTAAGGTGCTGGTTAAACAGATTGCCTTTCAGCATTCCGTCCAGCCAGAAACGACTTTGATCATAATAGCTGGCGTATAACGCGGCGCTGTAACTGTCTACTGAACCGTCGCTGTTGTTGGCGAGATCAAGATCGGAACGGCTGTAGCCGCCTGCAATACCGAGTGTAAGCAGGCCAGTCTGGCGAGGAAGACTTCTGTCATAGCCCATCATCAGCCCACCGAGCCGCTGGCGATAGGCTGCATTGCCTGTGCGGTTAACGTCAAAACGATTACTCAGCGCCTGCACCCATAGCTCTCCCTGATGCGGACGGGAACGAGTAACGTCCAGGCGGGTTTGCAACGCACTGGCTTCGGCCTGAAAAATGGTGGGAGTGACATTTGCCATCGCCAGAACGGCTTTAGTTGATGGCGTGGGAGTTGCCTGCGGCGTCAGCGACCAGTTGCCCTGATCGTCGGGAGTGAGGCCATATTCCCAGGTGCCGATATCTACCTGCTGGTTTGGGTTCAACAGCGTAAACTGCGCGTCTCCACCTCCGGTTTGTACGACCTGTAGTGACTGTGGAGCAGCGGGGGATTCGCCAGTGTCGTTTATCCAGATCCCAAAATCACCGTTGGCTTCCCCGGAGACGTTAATCATATCGCCCTGTTGTGCGGCGATATTGGTATTCATCCAGAAATTGCCGTTGCCAGAGAGCGTTTCCATACTCAGTGTGGCGAAGGAGGTTGAGTCAAACAGCACCGTACCGCCATTCATCTCCAGACCTGCAATCTGATAATTATGCGGGCCAGCATCACTTCCGTTTTGCAGGGAAAGTACTCCATCCAGCGCTAAGGTCAGGCCGGAGGTTTTTGCGCCCTCGTGAAGTATCAGTTGGCCACTGCTACCCACTGAACCGGTGCCTGTCAGGGTTGCCTGGCTGCTGACGTTCATCAGCCCATAAAGCCAGAAGCTATCCAGAGCACCATCATTTATTTGGGCACTGCCGCCTTGGGCAATGGTGAGCTGGTGGGAGAGGCCATAACCGCTCAGCGTGTATTGCCCGCCGGACTGCACCGTAGTGTTTTCATCGAGTCCGCCCTGATTTTGCATCACGCCGTAAACCAAAGTGTCATCTGCGGTGCCGCGATACCAGGCCGAAGGCTGGCTGTCGGTGACGACATTGTAGTGCCATGTGCCGGTGACGATTAATGTGCCGCCATCATTGACCTTGCTACCTTCGCTTGTCCCGCCGTTGCTGACCTGCTGAATACCACCGCTTTGTATAACGGCATCACGGGAAAAGGCAGTGTTACGAGTTTCGTAAGGATAGTTCCAGCCGGTATCCAGTTCGCCACCTGCTTCAATAACCGTATTCGTGTCGATGCCGTAGCGATTAACGATCAGGCCGCCAGCACCGACGGTGGTATTAACAATCTGGCCGCCTTGGTCTGGGTCTTTGACGCCATTGTTTCCAGCGTTAACGTAAACCTGTCCGCCACTATCCACATAGGTGTTTTCAGCATAACCGTTCACCTGTAGATCTCCATTGGCGGTTATCTGTGTGTCATAAGCGCTGCCGCCCGGTTCCAGAAATAGCTCACCGTGATCGGTAACAGTGATGTGATTGGTTTGCCCGCCATCGCCAACGTAGCTATAGGCATAGGGGCCAGTGATGGTGGAGTCAGTTAGTGTGCCATAAACATGCTGATTACCTTTTGAGCCATCAACAACATCGCCAGAAACAGTATTTCCGGCGTTAATTTGGGTGTGGTAATCCGCTTCGGCAGATAACGAGAGAAACGGCAGCGTCAGTGTTATCAGGTAGAGAACGAGTTTCATTGGGATCTCCTGGCAGCGATTGTGCTGGAGTCTGGGGAAATCCCGAAGGGACGAACAGGTTGTTTTGTATATGGGACGTGGAAGTTTTTGCGGAATGTAGTTAGGGTAATCGATACTAATTCAGTCTTTTTGATATAGATTCTAAACCATTTTTTCACTGTTTTATGGTGTAGTTAAGTATAACAAGCTTACATTTATAAGCTTGTTATAGGGCGTTTTTGTGATTTTAAATTTCAACTGCGTGGGGCTAATAATTTGTAAGTTAAGTGTTGACATTATTAAGGAATGCTATCTTCCAGTTCTTTTACTAATTTTTTTGCGGATTTTAAGAATTTCTCATCAATGGATTTATATTTTTCATTGAATTTTATAATGGAAACCAAATATGATCTGTAACCTTTTATTTTATTTTGTAATTGATCTGTTGCATATCTATTGTAAAAAGTATAGTTATTGGTGTACTTTGGTTTAAAACTTTTTCTATTTAAATTGAAAACATTCTCCATAATATATATAGGTGATTTTCCTTGTCTGAGTAATGCTGTCATTTTTTTTATTATTTTTGTTTTTTTATTCGATACCCGTATGGTTCCAATAGGAGCATCTTTATAGAAAAACATATTAAATAGTTTTTTTTGCTTTGTGTTTTGAATTACATATCCATTTAAAGATATCGTGTTTTCGCTAGCAGTTCTCTTGCTTTTTTTCAATCTGAGAGATAGAGTGGAAATAAAAATAGATATTTCTCTCTCAAATTGCTCTCCATGGATAAAATTGCTTTTGGCTGAAGAGAATAATAGATCATCGGCGTATCTGCTATATTCAATATTCTTATCTTCACAGTACTTTTGAATTAAAATATCTACTTTTCGGAAGATTATATTTGATATAACAGGGGATGAAGAAAAACCAATTGGAAGGATTTCTTTATCTCTTAACTCAGAATCAGACAGGCTTTTGCTTGTCTTATGTAATACAGCCATAAGAGCAATATCTAATGCTGAATATTTTTCTTCTTTCTTGGTATTGCTAAAATAAACTTTAAAAAGAGATTTAACTTCTGAAGCAGGAATAGAGTGAAAGAATTTTTTGATATCTAGCCTTAGAAAAAAATAACCTTTGATATGTGGGTTTAGAAAATCAAAATATGATTTTCCTTGTACAAATCCGCAGGCTGAAGAGTTAATTGGTATTTGTGAAAGAATAAATTTAGTGATTCTTTCATTTATTTTCCGATGATCTGAGTCCTTTTCAATTTCAAAAAAAACATCAGGGCCAACTTCTCGTTCTGTAACGCTTGGTGTGAATTCATTGAAGAGAGCTGAATTCCCTTTAAGAATAGCATTCTTAAAAAAATCATCGCTGAGAATTTTATTTTTCATATTGCTTCAACCCGATACAAATGAACAACATTACACCGTAGGTGTGACTCATCGGTTACACTAATACGAGTGACTAGGTTAGTCACTATTGGGACTATGCTTAAAGCCAAAAAGCAACTTTCACTTAATGGCATCAAACTGGAGGAGCAAGCCCTCAGATACTCGTAAAAACTCATATCTCCCCTCTACTATCGGGTTGAAGCCTTCTGATGATATCATATAACTCAGGGAAATAAACCTTAAAAACACTTCCGAAAGATTTATTTTCAGCTTTAGATTGATTTGCTATGTGTTCAACTGCGTAGTTTATAAAATTAGTAGTCCAACCATCTGTTTTGTCCAGATCTTTGTTAGCTATTGAATGTTCTTCAATGAAATTCATTAAAACTTTTGCTCTCGTCGATGTCTTTTTAAGTCTATCATTAAGAGGCTGACATTTCTGGATTGCTTGTTTATAAGCATTGAAATTGAAATGCTTATAGTCTATCAGAGTTTTTGTTTTTCCATTGAAAATGACCCTGAAATAATCTGCTAATAATTCCGGAGTTAAGTACTTGCGTGTTTTAATTTTGAGTTTATCTATTATGCTGATATCAAAGTCATATTTTTTTGCAGCCCATTTATAAAATAGTATTAAACTGTCATTCTGTATCAAGCACCCTTCAATTGTAGTTCTGTTTATGTAAATATTTTTTAAAAGTAGTCTTTTCTTTATGGCGTTAAAGATATCTTCAAATTCAGAATCAAATGAAAAATTCTGTGTGGTTAAATTAACATCTAGTTTTTTATTTATACACCTTATAAGGTAGGATGTATTATTCATTAATTCTCTATGTATTTTACTGAATCCTAGTTTATGTTTCTTTAATTCCTCCTCAAGGATTGTTTTTTCAAAACTGAAATACTCTCCATTCTTTTTATAATTAATGGTAAATGAACCAACCCCACCATTAATCGAAATGGCTTTGTCAGCATCAAATAAAAACATGTAGGGTATAGACGAGTTAGAATAAGAGGGATTTATCCTTTCCCCGATAACATTGCTACTACTTTTATATACATCAATATTTTTGAGATGAGGGAAATATTCAGCGAGCTTCATGTTCCCGAATATTTCGAGCTCTGTTTCTCCCTCAACAAATAAGATGTAATCGCTAAAAAACAATCGGGCTTCGTTATCACTAAATATATTTATAAAACTTTCATTATCATAGGTTGAATTTAGTGTCCTTATTGATGTAGATGATTCTTTATTTTTTCGAAAACAATAGACTCTTTGTCTATCTCTAAATTTTTTGATTACTTCTTTAATTATATTGGGAGAGTGGGTTGCTATAAATACTTTAGGTCTGGTTACTTTATTATTTCGTCCTGAATTATATTTATACTTACTATACACATCGTGAATCAGGACTTCGTTCATCTTTGGATGTAATCCAAGCTCTGGCTCATCAATGAATATAAATGGAGTAATATATTCTCTGCGTGAAATTGTAATTAATATATTAAGATATGTTTTTATAAAATGAAAAGAGTTTGTTCCGTCTGAATGAAGCTTTAAGTCTCTTTCGTCTATTTCAAAATTATATCCTTTCAGACCAGCCTTAATATAACTAAGGATTTTTTCTTTTTGAGTACTCGGTTTTGTAAATATATTATCATTGAGCTCTTTAATGTAATTTTTGTATGAGCTATCACCATTGGTATTAATAGACTCATCAAAAAATGTAATAATGGAATCTTCACTAATAGTTGATAAGTTGAATGATTTAATTCTTGATATTAGATCCCATAAACTATCCCACTCATGTAAATTCATGTGCCTGGGTTCAATATGGAAAAAGGGGTATAGATACAATATTAGATTTAATGTTTGCTTATCGTTCGTAGACCATTTAACTTTGCCATCATTATAAATGTTCAATGAAAGGGTAAAAGTGGTATGATCATCATCATACTTTGTAAGTGAAAAAACACTTCTTTTATGTATAGGAATTAGTTTTCTGACAATGAATGAAAAATATTTATTCGATGGTTGTCTTCTTGCAATCCTAAAAATCCGGGTGGTATCAAACGTAATTGATATTGTTCCTTTGTATGAATAGTTAGAATTCAGTCTCGGGGGTAATTCTTCTTTCCCTTCTAATTTATTGTAGAAAAATTTAAGAGTCTTTAGTAAATTTGATTTACCAACGTTATTTCTACCAACAATGCAATTAATATCATTTAGTTCGTCAATTTCAATTTCATCAAAAGAAAGTAAGTTTGTTATTTTAATTTTTTGTATTGTCATAATAACGTACTCAAAATTATTTATTTGTATTATATCATTTTTTTTGTGTATTGCATATAGTTACTAAGGCAGTAGCTAGTTATTTTGTTTTCTGTGATCCTGTGGTTATTTTATAATTAATTAAGTTGACGGGGATATTGTTAGTATTAATAGTAGTATAAAATATTTTGAAAGGTTAATTAGTACTGTTGACGCTATTTCCTCCTGGGTTAATGTAAACTTGTCTGTCGCTATCCACATAGGTGTTTTCAGCATAACTGTTCACTTGTAGATCGCTATCGGCGGTTTTCTGCATGTCATAAGTGTTGCCGCTGGTTCCAGAATTAGCTCACCGTTATTGGTAACAGTTATGTGACTAGTTTGCCCGCCACTGCCACCGTATCTATAGAATTATGAACCGATGAGCGTAGAGTCAGTAAGTGCGCCGTGACCCTTTGAGCCTTCAACAACATTGTCAGAAACAGTATTTCCGGTGCTAATCCGGTTATGGTAATTCGCTCTTGTAGATAACGTGATAAGCGGCAGCATGTAAGGGCCGAGTTTCATTAGGGGCTTCCTGTAGCGATTGTGCTGAAGCCTGGGGAATTCCCGGAGGGGCGAACAAGTCGTTTTGGATTTGAGCCGGGGAAGTGTCAGTGGAATGTTGTGGGTACATCATCCTTTTACCAATTGGTTTATAGGATATTGATAGGTGTTTATGTGATGCCAGTGGCATCACCCTTTTACCTATTGATTGGCGATGGATCGATAGGCGTTTATGTGATGCCACTGACATCAAAGCGTATTTTTGTCACTCTTGGCATAAGCATCTGGCGTTAGAATTAATTCACATCTTTTCTTCAAGTTTTTCGCGCGAAAAACTTGAATTGAGGATTGGGTTACCATTCTGGCTTTATCATTTCCCCGTTCCAGAATGCTGCTGATGAGAACTCATCAGATAAGGAGCCCTCTTTTTACAGCTTATAGGGTGTTTTATTATTTTAACAGCTTATAGGCTGTATTTTGCATTTACAGCTTATAGGATGTATTGTTTAAAAACAGCTTATAGACTGTATCAGCGCCTCTAACAATGGTAAATGCCTTATGAATACTGTTTATCCGTTGAAAACTTTGAATCAAATACGTCCATTGCTGATTGGCTTTCGCAAGGCTAATGGACTGACACAAAAGGAAGTTTCTGAAAGGTTAGGAGTAACTCAGCAAACCTATGCCCGACTGGAAGCGAATCCAGCCAGTGCCAGTATGGAGCGATTATTCAGGGTATTTACTGTGCTGGGTGTTGAAATGGTACTCTCTTCTGGACCACAGATACTTTCTTCGATGTCATCTTCAACAATGGAAGGGGCAGATAAGCAAATAGATTCACCTGCCAGACGGGAAAAATGGTGACGATATGCGTCGAACACAGCAGCGTTTAGCGATATGGATGAATGGAATTCGGGTCGGATTCTGGGAGAAGATCAGAGGTGAGGATTCATTACAATACCTTCCAGAATGGATAGTTGATGAACAGGGAAGACCTTTATCGCTTTCTTTGCCTTTTACTCCTGGTAATCAGCTTTGGCGCGGTAATGTTGTTCGTGACTATTTTGATAATTTATTGCCTGACAGCGAAAGTATACGCAGGCGTTTAGCTATGCGTTACCAGGCTGAAAGCCTTGAGCCTTTTGATCTATTGGCTGAGCTGGGAAGAGACTGCGTTGGCGCAATACAGTTACTGAATGTTGATGAAGAGCCCACTGATTTATTTTCCGTAAATTATCGCCCACTTTCTGAAGCTGATATCGCCACTACATTGCGTAATACTACGGCGGCATCGTTGCCTGGTCGGCAGGACGAAACTGACGATTTGCGTTTATCAATTGCCGGTGCGCAGGAAAAAACGGCTTTATTGTGGCATGAAGAACAATGGTGTTTACCAGAAGGTAATACCCCAACCACGCATATCTTCAAGCTACCGCTTGGGTTGGTTGGGAACATGCAAGCGGATATGAGTACATCGGTTGAAAATGAATGGCTGTGTTCTTTGCTTCTTGAGCACTACGGGATCCCTGTAGCAAAAACACAGATTGCGCAGTTTGAAGATCAGAAGGCATTAGTGGTTGATCGTTTCGACAGAAGATGGTCAGGCGATCGGCAATGGATCATTCGTTTGCCACAAGAGGATATGTGTCAGGCTTTAGGTGTTTCTCCATTACGAAAATACCAGTCTGATGGTGGGCCGGGTATTTCCGATATTATGGACATCTTGAGTCATTCAGATCAGGCTGAGCAGGACAAAGAGCAGTTCTTCAGGGCGCAAATTATTTTCTGGTTGTTGGCTGCTACTGACGGCCATGCCAAAAATTTCAGTATCGCTATTGAGCCACAAAGTCATTACCACCTTACGCCTCTTTACGATGTTTTATCAGCATGGCCGGTAATTGGTCATGGTAATAATCAGATTCACTGGCAGAGATGCAAACTGGCAATGGCTGTTCGCGGTAGCAGTAATTATTACCACATTTATAGAATTCAACGACGGCATTGGATCAATCATGGTGAATTAAACGGATTGGGAAGACGACAAGTTGAGTCCATGATGGATGACATTATATCCAGCACGCCAGAAGTCATTGAGCGTGTATCTGCGTTGCTTCCAGAGTCGTTTCCACCTGAGCTTGCTGAGTGTATTTTTGATGGCATGCGGCAGCAGTGTGGGCGTTTGGCTGAAAGAGGGTAATTCACGGTACTGACATGTTCCAGCTATATGTCGATAAAATGCATTTTTTAAACATATAGCCGAAATATGTTTATGGCATCGACACGTTTCGACCATATGTCGATAAAACGGTTTTTATAAACATATAAGCAGAAATCGATAAAGCCGTCACGGCATCAGCCTCTCCCCAAATACTGCGCCCGAATCTCCGCAACCAACTTACTGATATCCCGCTTTTGACGCGGCCTTGCCGGTATGTCTGGCCCTGAAACCACAGGCGGCACAAACTCCGGTACCGCCGCTTTGCCGCGCCGATACTGATTAAATTCACCTTCCTGAGCTTTGCGTAGTGTCGCCAGCAGATAGGCGAGCGGGTTTTGTATGCCGCCACGGGCAACACGTTGAGCTGCATCATCTAGCACGTCCTGGCGCAGCGGAGGCGGCAGGTTCTGCATGGCCTGCAAGACAAGCTGTTTTTCAGGATGAGTTAACGGAATTTCCGGCGGCCAGTTTGGTGGCGAGTTGTTCGCGCGCGCGGTAGTACTATTACAAAGATCTGTAGGTACAGTACGTACAGGAGCCCGGTCCTGATTTGAGACTAAGCCGCCAGGCCCCGGTTTCCGGCTTAGTCCTGATTCGGTACCAGGTGAAATTTTACCTGGTACCGTATTGAGACCGGACGTTTCTGGCTTAGTCTTCTCAGGAGACTGGCGCTGTTGCCAGCGGGCACGTTCTTCCAGCAGTTCTATACGCGAGGATAGATAGCGCAGACTGGTGTCCTGGCGAATGTCGTACAAAATGCCTTGCGCAGTAGCGCGAATTGCTTTGTTTTCATGTCGCGAGCACTGCTCCAGTAGATGAAGATAGCTGGCATCAAAACGCACGGCATCCAGTACGCTCAGTGGTTCATCGTGCAGGGCGTAGATATTCCCGAGGATGCGCCCGGATACCCGATCCCGCGCTTTATGGCACAGGCTGAGCCAGCGCGTCAGGCGCAGCATCAGCAATGCCCGGCTGACGGTACTGCGCGAGGCTTTTTCATCCTGCGGGCGGTTAGAGAGCTGCACCTGCAATTCGCTGTAGGAGGGGAACACCGCACCGCCGTTGTCCTGCGCCTGCATTCGGATCACCTGCCAGGCAAATTTATCTCTGGGCGATAGCAACGGATCCTGCAACAGGCGACGCGGAACCGTGTCATGCTGATTGCCCATAAACAGCAGGCTATCGGAAGCGGTTGTCGGATCCTTTTGCATCCGTTGCTGGAGTTTGTCGCCGGTCATAGCGATCAGCGCCTGGATATACGGTGTCATGATCTTCCCCTCGGTCACTCAGCTTTTTTCCCACTGCCGGATCAGATTCCAGACCACGGTCAGCGAGAGCGAACGTTCCTGCGCCAGCAGCATCATGGCTTCCAGCGCTGGGATGGAGTCGATGTTATCGACTTTGATCTCCTGCCAACGGTTCCAGAGCGCGGCTTCCTCTTCTTCGCCGGGAACCTGGTTGCGCCCCTGACGAACGTGGATCCCCATCAGCCGACGGCGGGCGCTGATTTCAGCAGTCGATATCCCGAAGTAGTGGCTGATTAACGCTATTGAACCGCCAAGCTGTACCGCCTGGCCGACCAGTTGCTGGAATTTCTGCTCCTGACGCACCTGAACCAGCATTTTGCGCAGCACGTCATGGTTGATGGTGATTTTCAGGAACTGCGCCGAGGTGTTGCCCATGTGCATTAGCTCTTCAAAGGTCAGGGCGTTCAGTTCGTTCAGCTCCTCGCGGTCAAAGCCCAGCGCTTCGCAATAGCGCACATTGCCGTCCTTCAGGGCCTGTATCACCTGTGACAAAACGGCCTGATTAATCGTCGGCAGCATGTTGTGCCTCCTGCTGGAACTCTTTGATCCGGCGGACAATACGGATCAGCCGGAATGCTTTAATAAGGAATTCATCGCTGAAGAAGAAGCCGTCTGCATCGTGTTGAAAAAAGAGCGTAGGCGTCAGCGCGGCGGCCAGATCTTCCGTCAGCGGGATCTCATTGAGTGCCGCCAGCAGCGCCCAGCAGGCGCGGGACTGTGGCCGGGTGAACATGGGGTGATCTGATGCGAATGGCATCACCTGGAAGCCAATGCCATTTACATCGGCATCTGAAATTATCCGGTCGTCGATGGCGTAATGTTCAGCCAGATCCCACGCCAGGCGATCGCTGACCGAGCGTAATGACTCCGTGGTATCCCACAGTTGTGGGATGCGCCAGATATCCGTAACGGGTTCGGTCCCTTCACACAATAGCGATGGCGCTTCTTCTGGTTCAGGCAGAGGAGCGGGCGCGCCAACTTCTTCTTCCTCTGTTTCAGGTTTACGCCTGCGCGTTATCGGGCGTGGCTCGGGTTCTTCCGGTGGAACATAAGGCGGTGGTTCAGGTGTAGGGCCGAGCACGGCCTGACGTTTTTGCTCGGAGGGATCGACGTCCAGCAACAGCAGGTTGTAGTCAACGTTCAGCTCCTGACTCATCAGCCCCAGCAGCTCATCCTGTACCCGTTCGATGGCGAAGTCTTCAGGCTGGTCGTTGAACAGTGACAGCGCGGAGGAAAAGAGATTATCAAAGGAACCGATATCTTCAGCCTCATGGCGCTGCCAGAGATGTAATGATGCCGCCCGCAGTGACAGCAGCTTTTCCACCTGCGAGCGGCCCATCCCCGCGTACAGCACCTCGGGGATGCTGGGCAGTAGGTACTCCAGCGCCTGTTCCATCCGGCTGATATGCGACTGATTAATGGGGTAGCCGTCGTTCTTCAGATGCTCCGCCAGCTCCCGTTGTGAAAGCTGGCACTTTTCCACCTGCTGGTACAGTTCCCGCGCCTTGTTGATCCCCAGCGCCCGCTCGATAAAGCTGAGTTTGCCATGCATATCGTTTTCCGCCAGATGGCCGATCAGGCAGCGCAGTTCGCCCAACATGGGTTGATCGGATGTACCGGCCCACGGCTTGTACAGACACTGAATGCGCCAGAATCGTTCGTCATGCGTTTCGCGCCACAGTTCGTTGAGGATCGACAGGCGGGTATTGCCGCCGTTGGCGATGATGAACCACTCCTGATCGGGACGACGGGTGATAGGCGGCGGCGTGTCCAGTCCACGACGACGGATCGATTCCTTGATGTCGTCATAGCTGGGGTTACGTATCAGTCGCGGATTGAGATCGTAAGGGCGAAGTTGTTCCAGCGTGACTATCATCGAGGTTTCCATCAGCGGATCGGCAAATCGTTCATCGGGCGATCTTCCCCGATCAAAATTGCCCTGTAGCAGGCGGGACTGGAGTTCCGTCGAAGTCAGTTTGTTGTTCATGACCCCACTCCCTGCTGGCTGAGCGATTCGAAGCGGGTTTGATCGCTGATAAATCGGGTTCGCACTGTGCCTATCGGGCCGTTGCGCTGTTTGCTGACAATGACTTCAGCGATACCTCGATCCAGCGTGTTTGGATCGTACAGTTCGTCGCGATAGAGGAATAAGATCACGTCGGCATCCTGCTCGATAGAGCCGGAATCGCGCAGATCGGCATTGCAGGGGCGTTTATTAAGGCGCGATTCCAGCGCCCGGTTAAGCTGCGACAGCGCCAGTACCGGGCAGTTGAGTTCCTTCGCCAGCGCTTTCAGCGATCGGGAGATCGTCGAGATCTCCTGATTGCGATTCTCCGCTCCGCCGCTGCGCATCAGTTGCAGGTAATCAACCACGATTAGCGAGGGAAGCCCGTACTGGCGCAGCGATCGTCTGGCCCGACTGCGTAGCAGGGATGGGGTGAGGATTCCGGAATCGTCGAGCAGCAGACGATCTTTCCACTCGTTCATCAGGATACTGGCGCTGAGGCCAATCTGCTGCCAGTCGTCATCACTCAGATCGCCGCTGCGTAGCCGGGTCTGCGAGACACGGCCAATCAGAGAAACCAGCCGCAGCAGTAGCTGCTCTGCTGACATTTCCATGCTGTAGATTTGTACTGGCTGGGTGGGGAGGAGCATTAGCGCGTTGACGCACAGCGTCAGGGCGAAAGCGGTTTTACCTACGGAAGGGCGTGCGGCGGCGATAATCAGGTCGGCAGGCTGGAAGCCGCAGGTCAGGGCGTCGAGCTGTTCCAGCCCGGATGGCGTACCGCTGAGGCTACCGCGTTCGGCCTCATAGCGCTGAGCGATGCCTGCCAGCACGTTGTCAAAGCAAGCGTTGATGTCGGTCAGGCCGCCATCCTGATGCGACCGCGCAATGGCAAACAGCTTTTGTTCGGCAAAGTTCAGTACATCGGCCACATTGCTGCGCGGCTGGCCTGCCATATCGCTCAGTTCATTGCCTAATAACAGCAGCTGGCGCAGTTCGCCGTAGCTGGCAATATATTGTGCGTAGGGAATGATATTGGCGGCGCTGGGCGTGTTTTTTGACAACTCCGCCAGATACGCGAAGCCGCCCACCTGTTCGAGCTGCTCTTGCTGTTCCAGCGATTCGCTCAGGGTGATCAGGTCGATGGGATTTCCCTGTTCGACCAGGGTTTGCATATGGGAATAAATCGTCCGGTGCGCGGAGATGAAGAAGTCCTGCGCGGAAATCTGCGTGGTAACGTCATCCCAGCGATCGTTATCCAGCATCAGCCCGCCGAGCACCGATTGTTCCGCTTCGACGGAGTGGGGCGGTTGTGGCCGCTTGCGCTTACTCATCCCGATTACCCTCCTGACAGGCCAGAAAGGTTTCCCACAGCCGGGTCTGTTGATGCGGCGGTAGCAGTAAAAGCGGTAAATCACTGGAGTAGAGCGGCTTATTGTTGGACCAGCCGATTTCAAACAGCGGCCAGTCTCTGGGGGATGTCAGTGAACCGGAAGTATCCCGCAGTTCGTTCTCATCCTCTAGGTTGTAGCAGTCCACCTTTTCCGGTGGGATATGCCAGAGCAGCGACATTAATACCGGTAGCGTTTCCCGCGCTTCTTCACGATCGGCAGCTTCAAAGAATACGATCACTTCATCGTCTTTCTCAAAGGGATGTTGGGCGTAATAAGAGCAAAATGCCCGCCAGATTTTCCGTTTCATGCGATGCCCTCCATCTGCTGATGGGGCAGGGCGAGAAACTGTGGGAACAGTTCTTCGGCCAGCATCCGCATAGTTTCAGCGGCGCAGGGCGTTGCCCGGCCTCTGGCGCGAGAGGTATCCAGACGATGCACCGGTATTCCCAGAGACGCCGCCCGACGATAAGCCACGCTGGCGTAAACCGGCGTCATCAGGATCTCGGTGGGCACCAGCAGCTCCTGTTCTTTCTGCTTATGCTGGAGAACCTGAAGCAGATTATGGTGAATTTCGCGAGCATCGTTAGTGTGGTCGAGCTTGTTGATCACCGCCTTCAGTGGCGGTAGTGGGATGCCGTAGCGGGTGAAGGGCTGGAGGTCACGGTACATTTGCAGCGTGCCGCGTAGAAACTCGCGTGCGGAGAGCATTTCCGGTAAAACAGGGGAGATTATGAGGTCGCTGGCTAACAGCACCATTTCCAGCGCGATGGTGCGTGCGCCAATGGTGTCGATCAGAATGACGTCATAACCGGTTATCTGGCGTACCAGATGGCGCAGGCGGATCACACCGTCGGGCGCGGCCTGAAGCAGGCTCATCAGTTCACCGCGCGGATCGTTGGAGATAATGATATCCAGTCCGGGAATGGTGGTGTGTGAGATGATGACTGCTGGATCCAGCTCGTTTTGCGCGATAAGCTCGTAAACTCCGCCGGGGGCTTCGTTATCAAGAGGGTAATAGCTGCTGAGCGTCGGCTGGCGGATATCGGCGTCAATCATCAGGACTTTCAGCCCTTGATCGGCCAGGTAGCCGCCGAGGTTCGCCGTATCGGTGGTTTTCGCTACGCCACCTTTGGTGGAGAGGATAGCGGCAATTAGTGTAGGTAAATCAAGTGCATCTGCGTTTTTCATAACCAGTGCCTTTTTCGTTGTCTGAAAAGGACTTCACTGTAAAAACGCTGATTTGTTAGTAGGTTAAGTTACCCGATCGCTTTGATTCAAAATCAACCGTAGAAATACGTGCCGGTTCGAGTCCGGCACAGAAAACGATATGGCTGGAGTTCAAATCACGATTTTCTTGGCTAAGGGTTATGCTTATATGCATGTTCCCCTTATAATGGAACTTATTAACAATAAAAAAGTAAGAAAATTGAGACTTGATTTTTTACTTGAATTATTAAATCTATCATGCGCAGTTTAATAAAATAAGCCCCTGAGATGACTAGGTAAAATGAAAGAAAGTTTAATGATTGGATATCTTTGGTGGTAACTCTTGATGCTGATGATGAATACAGAAATAAGAACGCCAGAACGGCGTCCTTAAATAACTAACAAGATTTATCTTTTGGGTTTTATTAATGATTGTATCAATGGTATAATTAACCACCCTGTTAGTTGCTTCAGGTAGTCAACAATTGTACCATCCGATAATAAATAATGGAGAGCAAATAGAATGAGTATTAAAAATATATTTTTGCAAGTTAAAAATTTATTTAAATTTAAAACTTTTATTCTGCCACGCATTGCGATTAGCGAACGCTTACGCGTCTTGGTGCTTTGCACTCGCGATATCGCAATGCGTGGCAGAGCTTAGCATGATTTTTCAAATAAGTCAATGTGTTAGTAATAATATCCTAATAAATTCTTGCTTCTTTATCCATAAATATTTTCATATCGCCCTCTAAATAATGTCCTGCCTGTGCATTCCTCATATAGCATTGATTTAAGTTGAAAATTATCTGAACCAATACTGTTTTTGTGAAAAAACTTTTTAACGAAATATGATGGCCTTGATAGACTACATTTTGCTGACGTAAGCACCCTTGAAATCACCATGGCATAAGGGCTATAATGATTTCACATGGTCTGTTATGTGTCACTTAAGGTTAAGGAGTGCGTATGTCTGTTATAGCACTGGTCCGTCAGCGGATTAACCGCATGAGACGAGGTATACCGTTTTCTATCAGTGGGTTCTACCCGCTGGGAAGTCGCGCATCTGTACAGCAGGCTATGAGTCGTCTGGCAAAAGAAGGCATGATTGTTCGCGTAGATCGAGGATTTTATGCGCGACCGAAACCACTCAAGAATATTCCTTCCATCAAGATCGTAACCAGTGCTGAAAAGGTAGTAGCTGCATGGGCTAAAGAGCGTGGTTATAAAATTACCATCCAGGGGCTGGAGGCTGCTTATCGGCTGGGTATGCAGACGCAAGCTCCGGTTAAGCGTATTTACTGGTCGAATGGTCCAACCAGAGAGTTTAAGGTTGGCAACGAGACTGTGATTGTTCAGCACAAGTCAGAAAGTAAACTGAAGTGGCTGAATCGGCCTGAAGGGGAGTTGTTACGTGGGTTGCTGAGCCTGAGTGGAAAGTATGCCCGTCTGGAAGCAATCAAAAATGCTTTTAACCGTCTTAATATCTCTTCCCGGGAAGCTCGCTCAGCCATTGCTAAGAAATTAGTGAGTGAACCAGCTCTTCAGGGATGGCGTACTCAGCTTGAACTCTTTCGGCAGGCTATCTGATGAGCAGCATCTTTGAACTCTATAAAACTGAAGAAGGGCGGGGCCAACTTCAGGAAATATTCAGTTATGCTGCACAGAAGCACCCATTGAGTCTGGGGGCGAGCTTTCTGGAAAAGGATCTCTGGGTTACAGAGATCCTACGTCTTCTGTTTGATGAAGGTTTTCTTCATCCATACACAGTCGCTTTTAAAGGTGGAACCTCATTAAGCAAGTGCTGGAATGTGATTGAGCGCTTTTCTGAAGATATCGATTTATCGATTCATTGGGCGGAACTTGCTGGTCATTCAGAAGAACAGGAACAAGAAGCCTGGAAAGCAAGTACCCGTAGTCGAAGTCAGAATCAGCGCTTTCGTGAACAACAGCAAACAAGACTCGAAGAATGGACCGCAGAGTTAGTGGAAAAACTTAATCAGCGTTTCCAGTCTTATGGTATTTCCGGCCTGGAGGCTCGTTTAGAGGCGGAAAGTAGGGGAGAAAAGGTCGATATATTCTTTCCTCGTGTTCACGCTGATTCTGCGGCTTACCAGCGAGATCATATCTTATTGGAGTTCGGTGGTCGTAACCGAGGGAAACCGACGGATACAATAACGGTAAGCAGTTATTTATCCGGAATAAAAGAGCTGGGTGAACTGGAGTTGCCATCTGCAACAGTCCAGGCTTATAACCCTGGTTATATTCTCTGGGAAAAAATTACCGCACTGCATCAGTTTTGTACCCAGGAAAAAGAGCTAAATGCAGAACGTCTATCCCGTCACTGGTACGATGTTGATTGCCTGTTACAGCATCAGTTTGCCGATCTTTATGATACAAAAGAAGCAATGCATAACGTGATTGAAATGAAGCAGCAGCGCTGGACCTTTCCTGGTGTGGATTATACGTTGGTTGCTAAAGGTGAGTTACGTCTGGTCCCTGAAGATGCTGGGCGCCTTGCTGCTATCGCTGAAGATCATCGTATTGCAATTGAGGGTGGCATGTTTTTTAAGGAGCCTGACGGCTTTGATAAAATTATTGAACGTCTCCAACAAGTTCAGGATGAATTTAATTGTGCTATGAAAAGATAATGGGACCTGATACGTTTAATTCCTAATTCTGTGATCTTCTTCCAAGTAATGATATTAAGTGCCCATTCTGGGGGCAAATCCCCAAAATAAATTCTAACAACCCATTAATTTTCAATGAATTAAACGAAAAGGCGAGTCCGGCCTTCGCACTCATCCTCACCCTCGAAACACCTCTTTCCTGTGCCACTCCACAAACCCTTCTTTTGGATAATTCCCGCGCATCATCGGCAGCGCTATCGATTTACCGTCGAAATCCCAGAACAGTATGCCCACCATGCCGCTGCCATTTACTGCGGGTGACACCAGAACTCGCATACTCTCATCAAGCCCAATCGAACCTTTATCAAAGGCTTTATGGTGGCGCCAGGCCGTTTGAAATCTCGCAGGGCCCGCCGTGCTGTTTCCATTCGATATGGGCGGCTTCCAGGGCAACCGAAGCACTGTCGTGGCGCATTCATAGTTATAGGCACGCAGAACCTGCTGGCGGAACAACGGGTCCCGCTGTTTACGGATTTGCAGGATATCAAATCCCAATTCATCGGCGATCTCTTCCTGAATGCTTTCGGTGAAGTGCGCTTCGAGGATTTGCTGGGCCAGGGCGTTGATTAGGTTGTTGCTCTTTTTCAGCAGGACTAAATGTTGTGCATCAAAGCCTCCGGCAACGTTATGCGTCACCAGTTCTCCGGCAGGAGGCTGTTTGCTTGAACAATGCTCGGCGTTTTGTAGCTCCCAGAACCCATCTCCCTGTAAGCGCCAGAATGGCATATCCGGGCGGTACTGCGCGCGCAGTGGTCCAAACCGCTCCAGCAGGCTATGCAACGGGTCGCGAACTTCCGAACCGTAGTCAAACAGGCGACCGTGACCCTGCTGATAACCCGCCAGCACATAAAGCAGCAGCAGAGGCTTGTGCGGCGCGCGCTGCTCGCCTTTACGCCAGATGGTGATGTCGGCAATTGCCTGTTGCAGGTTTTTACTGGAACTCATTGATTTCATTACCAGGTAAATAATTGCGATGATGCTCGCAAAATATCACCTGATCACCAGGTGTGAGGCCGATACACTATCGACGTCATTTTATTGCTTACCTGTAAATGCTCAAAAAGGCGCCCGCAGGCGCCTCAATGACAATCACATTCTCACCCCATGCTCCAGAAAACAACGCCTGTCACTATCTGGTCAAAAATGAGATCTAACTCACTGAAGCAAATAGCAAACTCTGAAACAACACCGTTTTGTACACTTTACTTTACACTTTTGGTGATGTGGGTCACAAATACAGGTCCGCGGAGTGATCCGACTCTCACAAAATGGGATGTACTTATTCAGCAATACATTATGATCACTGCCTGGAAAGTTAAGTTTTCAGTATTTCCCGTCGCAAGTAACGCTCAACCGCGAATGACAAAACAACACGCAAAAAAAACTTGTTGAATATAAATGGGTAAAAAAACAACGTGTGATTTGCATCACTCATATTTACAGATTTTAAAATTATTGCCAGTGATTAATGTTGACCATGCTATTTCCATAATCAATTAAATCTTGCATAGTGCCTGCACATTATTTCTCCCCCTGGATCAGGAGGCGAATAGTTATATTTCATCAGGAACTACTGATGAACCAGGTATGCTTTACTTCACATTAATACGTACATGATCACTGTTACTGGAGAAACAAAATGAATTATCCGGCAGAACCCTTCCGTATTAAAAGCGTTGAAACTGTATCTATGATCCCGCGTGATGAGCGCCTTAAGAAAATGCAGGAAGCGGGTTACAATACGTTCCTGTTAAATTCGAAAGATATATATATCGACCTGCTGACCGACAGTGGCACCAACGCAATGAGCGACAAGCAATGGGCCGGAATGATGATGGGTGATGAAGCGTACGCGGGCAGTGAAAACTTCTATCATCTGGAAAGAACCGTGCAGGAACTGTTTGGCTTTAAACATATTGTTCCGACTCACCAGGGACGCGGCGCAGAAAACCTGCTATCGCAACTGGCAATTAAACCGGGGCAATATGTCGCCGGGAATATGTATTTCACCACCACGCGTTATCACCAGGAAAAAAATGGCGCGGTGTTTGTTGATATCGTTCGTGACGAAGCGCACGATGCCGGTCTGAATATTGCATTTAAAGGTGATATCGATCTTAAAAAATTACAAAAACTGATTGATGAAAAAGGCGCAGAGAATATTGCCTATATCTGCCTGGCGGTCACGGTTAACCTCGCGGGCGGGCAGCCGGTCTCGATGGCGAACATGCGCGCGGTGCGTGAACTGACGGCAGCACACGGCATTAAGGTGTTCTACGATGCTACACGCTGCGTGGAAAACGCCTACTTTATCAAAGAGCAAGAACAGGGCTTTGCGAACAAGAGCATCAAAGAGATCGTGCATGAGATGTTCAGTTACGCCGACGGTTGTACCATGAGTGGTAAAAAAGACTGTCTGGTGAATATCGGCGGCTTCCTGTGCATGAACGATGATGAAATGTTCTCTGCTGCCAAAGAGTTAGTCGTTGTCTACGAAGGGATGCCATCCTACGGCGGCCTGGCCGGGCGCGATATGGAAGCCATGGCGATTGGCCTGCGTGAAGCCATGCAGTATGAGTACATTGAGCACCGCGTGAAGCAGGTTCGCTATCTGGGCGACAAGCTGAAAGCCGCCGGTGTACCGATTGTTGAACCGGTGGGCGGTCACGCGGTATTCCTCGATGCGCGTCGCTTCTGCGAGCATCTGACGCAGGACGAGTTCCCGGCGCAGAGCCTCGCCGCCAGCATCTATGTGGAAACTGGCGTGCGTAGCATGGAGCGTGGAATTATCTCCGCGGGACGTAATAACGTCACCGGCGAACATCACAGACCGAAACTGGAAACCGTGCGTCTGACTATTCCGCGCCGCGTTTATACCTACGCGCATATGGATATCGTGGCTGACGGCATTATTAAACTTTACCAGCACAAAGAAGATATTCGCGGGCTGAAGTTTATTTACGAGCCGAAGCAGTTGCGTTTCTTTACGGCGCGTTTTGATTATATCTAAATAATAGTTATGGCCCCATCTGACGATGGGGCTTTTTTGTATTCTATTTCCATCAACAGGAAGCCTTTGCGGTGCCCGTTACCGTAACATAACGATAAAAAGTAAACCCTGACTCCGACATTTTTATTATCCGCATGATGTACAAATGACAGCTGTAATTATAACGAATAGTCTACAGGAACATTTATCATGGATATTAATGCCATTGAGCGACAGAGTAGTACTCCCGGACTGATTAGCGGAACCATGTTGGTTATCGCGACCGTGGTGGGTGGCGGAATGTTTTCCCTGCCGATTGCGATGGCCGGCGTATGGTTTCCCGGCGCTTCTGTTATTCTTCTGTTTATCGCCATTATGATGTTATTAACCGGTCTGATGCTGGTTGAAGTTAATCTGCATTATGGCGCGGGCGCCAGCTTTAATACCTTTACCCAGGATTTATTAGGTCGAAAGTGGAATATTGTGGTCGGTATCGCTTTCGGCTTTGTGCTGTATATTCTGACCTATGCCTATATCTCCGGTTCGTCGGCGGTGATGGCGCAAACCGTGTTCAAATATAGCGGCGTACGTTTTCCGGCGAATATCTCGGTGGTGATCGTCAGTATGCTGGTCGGGGCGATTGCCTGGTACAGCTCCTTACTGGTTGGTCGCATCACTACCGTGTTGATAATCGGTAAGTTCGTGGCGTTCTTTGCCACCTTCTCCGGGCTGGTGGGTCATATCGAAGTGGCAAAACTCGTCGACAGCGTGGCGGTGGCGTTGCCCCATTCGCAGTACCTGCCGTATATCCTGATGACGTTGCCGTTCTGCATTATCTCGTTTGGTTTTCACGGGAATGTGCCGAGTCTGGCCAAGCTGTATGGCACGAGCGGGATCTCAAACATTACGCGCTCGATCATCATCGGCACGCTGTTTGCCCTGCTGCTGTACATCTTCTGGCTCGGCGTCACGATGGGGAATATTAGCCGCGCTGAATTTCCACCGATTATCGCCAAAGGCGGCAATATTGACGTGTTTGTCGAGGCCATTAGCGAACTGTTCACCAGCCGCTATATGGATCTTATCCTGACTTTCTTCGGTAACTTCGCGGTAGCCAGCTCCCTGCTGGCGGCAACTCTCGGCTTGTTTGATTATATCGCCGATTTGTTTCACTTCCCGGATGACGGCATGGGCCGCCTGAAAACCGCGCTGGTGACCTATTTCCCGCCAGCCGCCGTGTGCTTCTTCTTCCCGAATGGTTTTGTACACGCAATTGGTTACGCCGGTCTGGCCTTTACCATCTGGAGCGTGATCCTGCCGCCGTTCCTGGTGAAAGCCGCTCGGAAACGTTTTTCCACCGCCAGCTATACCGCACCGTGTAATAACGCCGTGCTCAACCTGGTGATCGTTTGTGGGGCAATTGTCTATCTGACGGTTGTTCTGGACGTATTTGGTTTGCTGCCAACGTTTCGTTAACGCGGGGGCGTTATGTTTCTGACATTGCTGCGGATCCAGCATCCACTGGTCTACCGTTTTGCGTGGCTTCGTCTGTGGGTCAGGGTGTTAAGGGCGTGCAGGCTGCGTAAGTGATAGGGGAGAACGTTTTCCTCTGCTTCCGTATGCGGCGCTTGCGACTTATCCGGCCTACAAATGAGCGTGAAACGTAGGCCTGATAAGCGAAGCGCCATCAGGCATTACACCCGGAAGTAGCGTGGTGGGATCAACGCGGAAAAGGCGTCGAACTTCTGCACCATCTTTTTCCAGAACAACATAACAACAATCCTCGATTCAAAACATCGGCGCTATTTTAGTCAGCGCCGCCAAATCGTAAAGTCAGTTGCCGCGTTCCGATCCCTGGGCGGTGTAAACCTTTATGGTCACCGTGTCGTCAAATACGATTGCCGCGAATGTGATGGGGTTGACAACGGGTTACGCCATCAGCATTGGTATTTTCAATTTCACTATTAAAAATACCCTACACAGTAAAAAGAGAGACTGCCATTCGTTTATTGCTATTCCTGATGGGCATATCAAACCTGATTTATATTTATTGCGAAATAATAATATCACTGGGTTAATATACTAAAAAGCCAGTAAAATACTCATAACTGGTTATTTTATAAATCTTTTTATCATGATGGCGGCGAGCGGGCTAATCACCTGAAACTGATTTTCAGGCATTCCGCATAGTTCTGCTTTTCAATATGAAAATGTGAGCAAGGCCGAAAGAAATAAACCAGGATGTTGCATGTGAGAGGTCTGTGAGGGATTATTTTGTTTTGTCATACAAATGAAAGTTCTGACATTTTGTAATGCCAGACAGCAGAAAGCTGGGCGTGATATAGGGCTGATCCTTAGCTTGGTAAAAGATATCAAGTGGAATAAACAGAAATGAAGCAATGGAGTAGTTATTGTGAATGTAAATTTCTTTGTTACCTGTATTGGCGACGCACTGAAATCACGGATGGCACGAGACTCCGTATTGCTGCTGGAAAAACTGGGCTGTCGCGTTAATTTCCCTGAGAAACAAGGGTGTTGCGGTCAGCCAGCCATCAACAGCGGCTATATCAACGAGGCGATCCCCGGGATGAAAAACCTGATCGCCGCCCTGGAAGACAATGACGATCCGATTATCTCTCCGGCAGGCTCTTGTACCTATGCGATAAAAAGCTACCCGACGTACCTCGCCGATGAGCCGGAGTGGGCGCTGCGGGCTGAAAACGTTGCCGCGCGTATGCAGGATCTCACCTCTCTTATCGTCAACAAACTGGGCGTGGTGGACGTTGGCGCCAGTCTGCAGGGGCGCGCCGTGTATCACCCTTCCTGCAGCCTGACCCGCAAGCTGGGGGTGAAGGAAGAGCCGCTCACGCTGTTGAAAAACGTGCGTGGGCTGGAGCTGCTGGAGTTTGCCGATCGGGACACCTGCTGCGGTTTTGGCGGCACATTCTCGGTCAAGATGGCCGAAATATCCGGCGAGATGGTGAAAGAGAAAGTTTTCCACCTGATGGATGCGAAACCGGAATATTTGATTGGCGCAGACGTCAGCTGCCTGCTGAATATTGGTGGTCGGCTGCAGCGGGAAGGCCAGCCGGTCAAAGTGATGCATATTGCTGAAGTGCTGATGAGCCGCTGAGGGGAAAGAGATGTCGATAAAAACCAGCGATGTAGAATTTAAACTGCGCATTCGTCAGCAGATTGAAGACCCAATCATGCGCAAAGCCGTGGCTAATGCGCAGGAGCGTATCGGCGCGAACCGGCAAAAAATGGTCGATGAGTTAGGCCACTGGGAAGAGTGGCGCGATCGTGCCAGCCAGATCCGCGATCGCGTGCTGAGCAATCTCGACGCTTACCTGTATCAACTCTCCGAAAAAGTGACGCAAAACGGCGGCCACGTCTGTTTCGCCAAAACCAAAGAAGAGGCCACCCGCTATATTCTGCAGGTCGCGCAGAGTAAAAATGCGCAGAAGGTGGTGAAGTCCAAGTCGATGGTGACCGAAGAGATCGGCGTCAATCATGTCTTGCAGGATGCCGGAATTCAGGTGATCGAAACCGATCTGGGCGAATATATTCTGCAACTGGATCAGGATCCGCCCTCGCACGTCGTGGTCCCGGCTATTCATAAAGATCGTTACCAGATCCGCCGCGTGCTGCACGAGCGCCTGGGCTATGACGGTCCGGAAACCCCGGAAGCCATGACTCTGTTCATTCGCCAGAAGATCCGCGAGGATTTCCTGAGCGCTGAAATCGGCATTACCGGCTGTAACTTTGCCGTGGCGGAAACCGGCTCGGTATGTCTGGTAACCAACGAAGGCAACGCGCGCATGTGCACCACGCTGCCGAAAACGCACATTGCGGTGATGGGGATGGAGCGTATTGCGCCGACCTTTGCCGAGGTGGATGTGCTGATCACCATGCTGGCGCGCAGCGCCGTGGGCGCGCGTCTGACGGGCTACAACACCTGGCTGACCGGCCCGCGTGAGGCGGATAACGTTGACGGACCGGAAGAGTTCCACCTGGTGATTGTCGACAACGGTCGCTCGCAGGTGCTGGGCTCTGAGTTCCGCGATGTGCTGCGCTGCATCCGCTGCGGGGCCTGTATGAACACCTGCCCGGCGTACCGCCACATCGGCGGGCACGGCTATGGCTCTATCTATCCCGGCCCTATCGGCGCGGTGATTTCTCCGCTGCTCGGCGGCTATAAAGATTTTAAAGACCTGCCTTACGCCTGTTCTTTATGCACGGCCTGTGACAGCGTTTGCCCGGTGCGGATTCCGCTGTCAAAACTGATCCTGCGTCATCGTCGGGTGATGGCCGAGGAGGGCATTACCCCGAAAGCCGAGCGGCGGGCGATCAAAATGTTCGCTTATGCCAATAGCCATCCCGGGATGTGGAAAGTCGGGATGATGGCGGGCGCGCATGCGGCGAGCTGGTTTATCAATGGCGGCAAAACCCCGTTCAGGGTCGGCGCGATTGGTGACTGGATGGAGGCGCGCGATCTGCCTGACGCAGACGGCGAGAGCTTCCGCAGCTGGTTTAAGAAACATCAGGCGCAGGAGAAAAAAAATGGATAACCGTACCGCGTTTTTAACCACCGTCGCCCAGGCGCTGGGCCGCCCGCTGCGCTACGAACCGCAGGCGGATGCCGCGCCGGTTAACAACTATGCCAACGAGCGCCTGACCGAACTGAGCCCCGAGCAGCGCTGCGAGGCGTTTATCCAGTTTGCCAGCGAAGTGATGCTGGCTCGCTGCGAACTCACCAGCGAGGACCAGGCCGCAGACGCGGCGCTTCGCCTGTGCGAAGAATTGGGTCAGCAGCCGGTGGTACTGAGCGGCGACAGCCGGCTGGTGGAACTGGGCATCACCGAACGTTTGCAGCAGGCATGCAACGCGGCGGTCTGGGATCCGGCGCGCGGTAGCGAAAATATTACCCAGGCCGAGCGGGCGAAAGTCGGCGTGGTGTATGCCGAGTATGGCCTGACCGAGTCCGGCGGCGTGGTGCTGTTTTCCGCGCCGGAGCGCGGGCGTTCCCTGAGCCTGTTGCCGGAGTCGTCGATTTTCGTGCTGCGTAAAAGCACCATCCTGCCGCGCGTGGCGCAGCTGGCGGAAAAACTGCATCAGAAAGCGCAGGCCGGTGAGCGGATGCCTTCGTGCATTAACATCATCAGCGGACCCAGTTCGACCGCGGATATTGAGCTTATCAAGGTGGTTGGGGTGCATGGCCCGGTGAAGGCGGTGTATCTGATTATTGAGGATTGCTGAGGCGGAATTAAGAACCGCTCTGGCGCGACTGACCAGAGCGGGACAGACTTTATGCAATCATGCTAATGATCAACACGATTATCAGACCCACCACGGAGTTCACCAGCTCCAGCAGACCCCAGGTTTTCAGCGTATCCTTCACCGACAGGTCAAAGTAGCCTTTGAACAGCCAGAACGAGGCATCGTTGATGTGGGTCAGGGTGTTGGAGCCTGCCGCCGTTGCCAGCACCAGCAGTGCCGGGTCGACGCCGACCAGTTGACCGGTTGCCGGGTCGAGAATGGCTGCGCTGATAATCCCCGCGGCCGTCATTGCCGACACCACGCCCTGACCGGTTGCCAGACGAATTAGCACGGTTATTAACCACGCCATGATGTACGGAGAGATATTGCCGTGCGACATCAGCATGCCGATGGTATCGCCGATGCCGGTATCGATAATGGTCTGCTTCAGTACGCCGCCCGCGCCGATGATCAGGATCACCATGGCGATACTTTTCACCGCATTTTCAAAGGCGTTCATCACCCACTGCATGTCGTGACCGCGGGCGGTACCAAACAGCACGAAGGCGACAATCATGGCGATGAACATCGCAATCGGCGAAGATCCTAAGAAGTTGACCACTTCCCACGCCTGCGTCCCTTTCACCAGCCAGATGTTGGCGATGGTGGTGGAGATCATGATGATCGCCGGGATCAGCGGTACCAGAATAGACACGCCGAAAGACGGCAGATTGTTCTGGTCAACCGGTACGTCGGCCTTCATGAATGACGGCGTCGGACGCTCAAGGTTGCCGAGGAACTTCGGCAGGATAAGCCCGGCGCAGATCACGCTCGGAATGGTGACCAGAATACCGTAGATGTAGACCATGCCCATGTCAGCGCCGTAGGCGTTGACCAGCGCGACCGGACCCGGCTGCGGCGGGAACAGCGAGTGGGCGGTTGTCGCGGCGGCAACGGCGGGGATCGCCAGCTTGAGGAACGGGATCTTCGCTTCTGCGGCAATCACGATCACCAGCGGCGCCAGCATAATAAATGCCACTTCGTAGAACATCGCCAGGCCGAAGATCAAACCGATAATGATCACCGACAGCTGCACGTAGCGCAGGCCGAGGCGCGCCAGCAGCGTATGGGCAATCTGATGCGCCGCGCCGGAGTCAACCATCAGCTTACCGATGACCGCCCCGAATACCACGATAATCGCCAGCTCTCCCAGCGTACTGCCGAAGCCGGATTTCATGGTGTGCAGCAGCTCCATTAAATCCATTCCCGCCAGCATGCCGACGGAGAGCGCCGCCAGCAGCAGGGCGACCATCGAGTTTATTTTGAATCTTAGATTCAGTACCAGCATCAGACCGATGCCGAATACGACCCACAGAATATTGAGAACGTGCATGTAACGTCACCCTTTATTTGGTTGAACTATTATGATTTTGGTTGAGATGTTACATGTATTGGTTAACCATTGATGCGATAAGTGTCACATTACGTTACATGTTTGCCTGTTAACTGGACAGGTTGCTAGTTAACTGGCGCTTCAGAATGTTGTTATCGTGATTTGGTTAACCAATTTTGTGGTTTAGGTTGACATGTAATACCAAAAGGAGGAATTTATGCGCCATATCGTCGAGTCCATAACATCAATGAGGAATAAAACATGGAACAGACATGGCGCTGGTATGGTCCTAACGACCCGGTCACCTTAGCGGATGTGCGTCAGGCGGGTGCCACGGGCGTTGTCACCGCCTTGCACCATATCCCGAACGGGGACGTGTGGACGGTTGATGAGATCCTAAAGCGCAAAGCGATTGTTGAGCAGGCGGGCCTGGTCTGGTCGGTCGTCGAGAGCGTGCCAATCCACGAAGATATTAAAACCCGTTCCGGTAACTATCTGCAGTGGATCGCCAACTATCAGCAAAGCCTGCGTAACCTGGCGCAGTGCGGCATTCGTACCGTGTGCTACAACTTCATGCCGGTTCTCGACTGGACCCGTACCGATCTGGAATACGTCCTGCCGGACGGTTCCAAAGCGCTGCGTTTTGATCAGATTGAATTTGCCGCTTTTGAGCTGCATATCCTCAAACGTCCGGGCGCGGAAGCGGACTACACCGCTGAAGAGGTCGTCCAGGCGAATGAACGCTTTGCCACCATGAGCGAAGAAGACAAAGCGCGTCTGACCCGCAATATCATCGCCGGTCTGCCGGGCGCGGAAGAAGGTTATACCCTCGATCGGTTCCGTCAGCACCTTGAACGTTACAAAGACATTGATAAAGCCGCACTGCGCGAGAATTTCGCCGTCTTCCTGAAAGCGATCATTCCGGTGGCGGAAGAGGTGGGGGTACGTATGGCGGTACACCCGGACGATCCGCCGCGCCCGATCCTCGGCCTGCCGCGCATTGTGTCTACCGTGGAAGATATGCAGTGGATGGTCGAGACGGTCAGCAGCATGGCGAACGGTTTTACCATGTGCACCGGCTCTTACGGCGTTCGTGCGGACAACGACCTGGTCGACATGATCAAACAGTTCGGCCCGCGCATTTACTTCACCCATCTGCGCTCCACGCTGCGTGAAGATAACCCGAAAACCTTCCATGAAGCGGCGCATCTCAATGGTGACGTTGACATGTACGAAGTGGTGAAAGCGATCGTCGAAGAAGAGCAGCGCCGTAAAGCCGAAGGCAAAGAGGATCTGATCCCGATGCGTCCGGATCACGGGCACCAGATGCTTGACGATCTGAAAAAGAAAACCAACCCAGGCTATTCCGCGATTGGTCGCCTGAAAGGGCTGGCGGAAGTGCGCGGCGTTGAGATGGCTATCCAGCGTGCTTTCTTCAGCCGCTAAAGCAGACTTGCCGGTCACCTGCCTGGCCGGCTTTTTCCTTTTCTCTTCCGTTGGTCTTGCAACGGGTTCTGGAGTTCACGATGACTACGACAATTGCCAATAGCGACCTGCCGGTTGCGCGCCCTGCATGGGACAGCTCGCGCCTGCAATCCCGCATTGTTCACCTGGGATGCGGCGCTTTTCACCGCGCGCATCAGGCGCTGTACACCCATCATCTGCTGGAAACCACCGACAGCGACTGGGGGATCTGTGAAGTTAACCTGATGCCGGGTAACGACTGCGTGCTGATTGAAAATCTGCGCAAGCAGCAACTGCTGTATACCGTGGCGGAAAAAGGCGCGGACAACACCGTGCTGAAAGTGATTGGCTCGATGAAAGAAGCGCTGCACCCGGATCTTGACGGTTGCGACGGTATTTTACAGGCCATGGCGCGCCCGCAGACGGCAATTGTCTCGCTGACGGTCACGGAAAAAGGCTACTGCACCGATGCTGCCAGCGGTCAGTTAGATCTCAATAACCCGCTGATTAAACACGATCTGGCGAATCCAGCCGCGCCGAAATCGGCGATTGGTTACATTGTACAGGCGCTGCATCTGCGTCGTGAGCAGGGGCTGGCGGCCTTTACCGTGATGTCCTGCGATAACGTGCGTGAGAATGGTCATGTGGCGAAAGTTGCGGTGTTGGGTCTGGCGCAGGCGCGCGACCCGCAGCTGGCGCAGTGGATTGAAGCAAACGCCACTTTCCCGTGCACCATGGTAGACCGCATCGTTCCGGCGGCGACGCCGGAAACGTTGCAGGAAATTGCCGACCAGCTGGGCGTTTACGACCCGTGCGCTATCGCCTGCGAGCCGTTCCGCCAGTGGGTGATTGAAGATAACTTTGTCAACGGTCGCCCTGACTGGGACAACGTCGGTGCGCAATTTGTTGCCGACGTAGTCCCGTTTGAAATGATGAAACTGCGTATGCTTAACGGCAGCCACTCTTTCCTCGCGTATCTGGGCTATCTCGGCGGCTATGAAACTATCGCTGATACCATGACCAATCCGGCGTACCGCAAAGCGGCGTTCGCGCTGATGATGCAGGAGCAAGCGCCGACGCTGTCGATGCCGGAAGGCACCGACCTCAACGCCTATGCGACGCTGTTGATCGAACGTTTCAGCAACCCATCTTTGCGCCACCGCACCTGGCAGATTGCGATGGACGGCAGCCAGAAACTGCCGCAGCGCCTGCTGGATCCGGTGCGTCTGCATCTGCAAAACGGCAGCGGCTGGCGTCACCTGGCGCTGGGCGTTGCGGGCTGGATGCGCTACACCCACGGCGTGGATGAGCAGGGACAGGCGATTGAGGTTGTTGACCCGATGCTGGCTGAATTCCAGCGTATAAACCAACGGTACCAGGGGGCTGAACGCGTGACGGCGCTGCTGGGGCTGAGCGGGATTTTTGGTCATGATTTGGCGGAAAACGCCGATTTTGTTGAGGCGGTTATCGCCATGTATCAACAACTGTGCGAGCTGGGCGCACGCGAGTGTGTGGCCGCGCTAAACGCTGACGTATAATCTCCGCATTATGACGGGTCAATCAAAATACGTATTTGGTTGACCCGTTTTCTGTTTTTGGCTTACTGCAAATGCTATAGTTCGATACCTATTCACCGTATCTGATTAAACGCTTCTGACGGACATAACACTATGAAATCGAACACTTCTCAGCAAAGACCCTACCAGGAAGTGGGCGCCATGATCCGCGATCTGATTGTCCGGACGCCATACCTGCCCGGCGAGCGTCTGCCGCCGGAGCGTGAAATTGCCGAGAGGCTCAATGTCACTCGTACGGTGGTACGCGAAGCGTTAATCATGCTGGAAATTAAGGGCCTGGTCGAAGTCCGCCGCGGCGCCGGGATCTACGTGCTCGACAATGCGGATGCGCAGACCATCGACGGGAATGATGTCAATCACTGCAACGATGCCGGACCGTTTGAGCTGCTGCAGGCACGCCAGCTGCTGGAAAGCAATATCGCCGAGTTTGCCGCGCTGCAGGCCACCCGCGAAGACATCGTTAAAATGCGTCAGGCGTTGCAACTGGAAGAGCGTGAGCTATCCTCCGGCGAGCCGAACGGTTCAGAAAGCGGTGATATGCAGTTTCATCTGGCGATTGCCGAAGCCACGCATAACAGCATGCTGGTGGAGCTGTTTCGCCAGTCATGGCAGTGGCGTGAGAACAACCCGATGTGGATCCAACTGCACAGCCATCTTGATGATACCCATTACCGTAAAGAATGGATGGGCGACCATAAACAAATCCTGGCGGCGCTAATCAAGAAGGACGCCCGTGCGGCTAAACTGGCGATGTGGCAGCACCTGGAAAACGTCAAACAGCGTCTGCTGGAATTTTCCAATGTCGATGATATCGACTTTGATGGCTATCTGTTTGAGTCCTGGCCGCTGGATAAAGTTAACGCCTGATTTTTCTTTCTCTGCCACGCGGGCTGTTGCGGCCCGCAGGGTACTTTTCAGCACACGAATTATTGTCTGATACCCCTTATTTTCACCTCCTGAACGCCACGTAAAAAATTGTTTCCATCGCCGCAGGTGATGATTTTTACGCCGTCTCCGTGTGGCATAAATTGATTTATATCAATTAAAAACAACTTATTTTTGCATGCGAAAAAATAGGCTATTTACCTTATTTTTACCTTTTCGTGCGTATTTTTAGACAAAATGGGGCGGCATTAAGTGAGAATCAAAGTGATTCCCGTCGTGTTTCGGCCGGGAGGGCTTTGCATAACAGGCCATTAAAACCAGCAGGTTGCGCCAAAGTTGACATTAATAACGTTGCGTAACTTATTGGCTGTAATGATGTTTTGATTGGTCGTCCTGTTTTTGTCAATGATTCATAAGCTTTTAATCAAATGAATAAGAATTAATATATGTAAAGCTAAGATTACACATTATTCTATAAACAAGTTATCTTTCATTTGAAATAACGTTCCATTTATCCATTCTTTATTAACAGTTTCATTACTATTGTGCCTGTATTTTGCCGTTGACTTGTTTTTACACTGACTGCATATTTCATCGCCATAAGTGTGTTTGCGTTCAGGAGATGACAATGCCCTCTCGAGATTACCCTGATATTCGAAAAGCCAGGGGAACCCGATCAAAAGATATGGTTCTTTTAAGTGCCCGTGTCGATACCTCTCTGTGGGAATATGTTCGAACGCTGGCATTTGAAACCCGTAAAAGTAAACAAGATATTATTGCCGAAGCATTAATGCTGTATCGCTCTGTTAATGAGAGCGTGAACGAAGAATCCCAGTAATTACTCTCTGTTCGGGTTTTATTTAAAACCCAAAATGATATGTGTCTTGCCACTTTATTATTACCTTCATTGGTGTGTTAGAGGTTTTCCCCTTTTCCATAGGGGGCTTTTTTATGCGGGCGTTCTGCCTTCATAACAAAGTTGATAGCAAAATTCACAATTAAAAGTGAGTAACAACATGAAAAAGTCAGTAGTGGCATTAGCTGTAATGGCATTAGGGGTTACCTCCGTTCATGCAGCGGAAATTTATAATAAAGATGGCAACAAACTGGATCTGTACGGCAAAGTAAAAGCGGTCCACTCATGGACTGACGGCACTGACGCCGATGGTACCTACGCGCGTCTGGGTTTTCGCGGTGAGACTCAAATCAACGATCAACTGACTGGCTATGGCCAGTTTGAAAGTCAGTTTGATGCCTCTAAAGCAGAAGGTTCTCAGAATGGCGTCAATACACGTCTGGCGTTTGCTGGCCTGGATTATGGCCATGACGTTAGCTTTGACTACGGTCGTAACTACGGTATCGCTTACGACGTGGGAGCTTACACTGACACTCTTTCAGAGTTCGGCGGTGACTCCTTTGAAGATACTGACCGCTTCCTTACTACACGCACTTCTGGCGTTGCAACACTCCGCACCAAAAATCTGTTTGGCGCCGTTGATGGGCTGAACGTTGGCGCGCAATACCAGGGCCAGGATGACACTGACGCTAACCCGGCAAAACAACATGGCAATGGCTACGGTTTCTCCCTGGGCTATGACAATATCGCGGATTCCGGCGTATCTGCGATTGCAGCCTACACCAACAGTTCTGTGACGGCTCAGCAGAAGCAAAAAGGTTGGGATGGCGAAAAAGCAGAGTTCTGGGGCGCGGGTCTGAAATATGATGCTAACGCTATCTACGTAGCAACCATGTACGGCGAGTCCCATAACCTGATTCAGGATGCGGACAAAGCTGAACACTTTGAAGCGATGGCTGCGTATGTGTTTGATTTTGGTCTGCGTCCGAACGTGGCTTACGTCCATGCGCGTGACAATAACAATAATGACCTGACCGAATATGTGGCGCTGGGTACCGACTACTACTTCAATAAAAATATGGTGGCTGATGTAGGTTACAAAATTAACCTGCTTGATGGCGCCGACGGTGACAACCAGGTTGTTGCGGGTCTGACCTATCAGTTCTGATTTGTTGTGATTATATGTAAAAGGCGTCTTTTGTAAGACGCCTTTTTTGCGTCTAAAGTGAGTTTATAAATTAACGGTTGTGAATGATAAATTTCCTGGCGGGTATTTTGTTCGTTATTTAGGGTTTGTTCAATGTTGACATTAAATAACGAACTAATCTGAAGAGACCCATGGTGAATTTATACTCTTTTAGGGTTGGCGAAATGCTGTTTATATAATTGCGTGAGGCTGATGAGCGCCGCAATAAACAACGCGGCTGCGCCACACAGCGTGGCGTTAACGATCGCCTGAGCGCCGCTTCCCAGCAGGCTGGTTAATAGCGGACCAAGTATTTGCCCAATGCCGTAAGTCAGGGTGACCAGACCCAGCAGATTAATATTGCGCGGCACGCTAAGTTGACGGGCGAGCGGCATCACCAGCGAAGTGGTTCCCATAAACGTTGCGCCAAAACCCACACTGCTTATCACCAGCAACGGCAAGGAGTCGCTGGCGAGCGTCATCACCACGCAGGCGCTTTGAATCAGCAAATTCGCCGTCAGGCATTGCAGTATCCCCCAACGTCGAGCGGCCCACAGCCAGGCGAAGCAGCCGGGTATTATCGATATGCCGACCAGCGACCAGAGATGGGCCGTCAGCAGCGGCGATCCGGCGCTTTTCGCCATCAGCGGCAGGTAGGTGGCGACAATGATATAGCCGAAACCGGCCAGCCCGTACAGCAGCGCCAATAGCCACCAGGACATAGGCTGATGCTCCGTTTTTACCTGTGCGGCGGCGGGGAGCGCGTGGTCGCGAGAGGGCAGGAGCAAAACCAGGAGCACAAAGAACAGAGCGGAGGCCGCCGCCGCCCCCAGCCACAGCGTGTGTGATGACAGCGCAAAATACAGACCGCTGATGACATATTCATTGCCCAGCAAAATGCCTGCGCCAACGCCGGAGAATAACGCCGCAATCACGAAGGGATGCCGGGTATGGTGCAAGACGATCGTCGAACCAAAGATCATCATCCCTGCGCTGGCAACACCCGCCAGAAAGCGAGTCAGCATCACCAGTGCGGGCTGTGTTAAGCATGCCATCGCCAGAATCAGCCCGGCGGTGGCGAGCGCGGAGATTAGCAACATCGGGCGTAAGCGTGAGGGAAGATGGAAAAGCCCAAAGGAGAAGAGCAGGCTTCCCGCCAGGTATCCGGCGTAGTTGGCGCTGGCAATCCATGAAAGCTGGTCAAACGTAAATTGACCTTCCGACAGCAGTACCGGCAGCATCGGCGTATACAGAAAACGCCCAATCCCCATCCCCAGCGTTAGGACCAGCATGCCAAACAGCGCGACGCTGATGGCATGACGATTTGACTCTGGGCTTCCCTGGGACATACGGACTCTCACTTCACGCTGGTAGCTGTATGATTGTTATATTACATGCGCAAATGATAATGAAAAGTAAAATAAAAACGAGAATTTTACTTTCTCCTTAAAAATTCGCCAGCGTCAGCAGGGAAGGAATTTGCGACAACAGATACAGCACCAGCCCAATGGAACCGCCGACCAGCGTGCCGTTGACGCGGATAAACTGCAAATCTTTGCCGATGTTCAGCTCAATTTGCTGCGACATATCGCGTGCGTCCCAGCTTTTCACCGTGTCGCTGATGTGGCGCGTCAGGAAGGTGGCAAACTCCGGCGCAACCTTGTGCGCGGCCTGCTCCAGATGTCCATTCAGTGAGGCGCGCAGGGCGCTGTCGGCAACCAGCGTTTCGCCGAACCACTGCCCGGCATTGGCGATGCGCTGCTTCACGCGGGAATCGTCAGCGCTAATGTCGGTTTTCAGCCACTGACGCAGGTCTGCCCACAGCTCGCCAAGATAACGGTTGAAGGCTTCATCTTCCTTCAGATAACTTTTGAGGCTTTCCGCTCGCACGGCCATTTCCGGATCGTGTTTGAGTTTGTCGATAAGCTTAAACGTCGCGCGATCGAAGGCGTGGCGAATCTGATGCGCGCGATCGTGGCTGATGTCATCCAGCAAGGAGTTAACGGCATCAGAAACCAGTTCGGCGCTGTGCTCGCCCAGCCATTCGGTCGGCAGGATCTTCGCTTTCAGCGGATGTTCGGTCTCCAGCCAGTGTACGATCTGCCGGGCGATAAATGCCCGTGAACTGTCGCGTTGTAGCAGGGTAATGAGTTGCGCGATCAGCGTGTCGAGGAGCACCTGATGGCGATTGTTTTTGGTCATGCTTTCCAGCATCAGGGCGCTGGTTTCAGAGAGATCGACCTTATCAATGGCCTTGTGCACCGCCCGCTTGATCAGCCGCTGAATGCGGGCGTCGTCGGTCAGTTCGAGAAAACCGCTCATTATTTGCAGCAGGTGCTGACCAATGCGCCGGGCGTTTTCCGGCTGGCTGAACCAGTTCCCGATCAATAGCGCCGGTTCATGGCGGCGGATCAGCGCGACCAGAGACTGGGTATCGAGAAATTTTTCCTGCACAAACTGACCGAGATTTTCCCCGATCCGATCTTTATTGCGCGGAATAATCGCCGTGTGTTGCGAGATAAATGGGATCGGCACCCGGCGAAAAAGCGCCACCACGGCAAACCAGTCCGCCAGCGCGCCGACCATCGCCGCTTCCGCAATCGCCTTAATCCCTAGCACCCAGAAGTTAGGCGGTAGGAACAACGTAATGACGAAAGCGGCGGCCGCGATCAGCAGCAATGAGAGCGCCAGTCGTTTGGCGCGTTTGAGTTCAGCAATTTTATTCATAGGCTTAAGAATAGAGCCAGACGGCAGGATCGCGCAAAAATTGTGGTGCGCCACCCATTTTGGGTGGCCAGATCTTACTCCGGGATCCAGTTGTCCCAGGCGGGTAAGGGACCGAGCTCCGCCACCAGAAAATCGATAAACGATCGCACCTTCGGGTTGCTGTACTTGCTGGGAAAATACAGCGCGTACAGGGCGTGAGTTTCGCAGGTGATGGTGCCGTCGAGCATCAGCGGCGTTATCTCTTCTTTTTGAATATGGTCGCCAATCAGGTAGGTGGGCAAATACGCCACGCCCTGATCTTCCAGTACCGACTTCAGCAATACCAGACTGCTATTGGCCTGGATCGGCATATGCAGTTTGAGCTGGTGCAGACGGTCCTGTTCATCCGCCACTTTCAGCACCGGCGTGAGACCCGGGTAAACCAGACAATCATGGTTGACTAAATCGCTCCGACGCTGGGGCATGCCTTTTTTGGCAAGGTAGCCGGGCGAAGCGCAGTACGCCCAGCGGACAGGCACCAGCTTGCGCATCGCATAGTTTTGCGGCGGGGCGCTAGAGATTCGCAGGGCGATGTCGAAATCCGTTTCGTTCAGATTCACGAAGTTATCGTTGAGATCGATATACAGATTCACATCCGGGAACTGGGCGCGATATTTATCCACCAGGTTTACCAGCCGGGAATAACCAAATGCAATTGAGCAGGTTATGCGTAATTCACCCTGGGGGCTGTGGTAATAACCGGAAGTAGTATTCAGAGTTTCATCGAATTCTTTCAAAAGCTTATTGGCACGGTTAAATAAATATTGCCCGGCATCGGTCAGGGTAATACTGCGGGTGGTGCGTTTAATTAACGTCGTGCCCAGCGTGTCTTCCATGGCGGCCAGGCTTTTACTGACCGCAGACGGAGATACATTGAGCTGCGCCGCGGCTTCCGACAATCCGCCGCAGTCGACGATTTTGGTGAAAAACTCCAGATGCTTGAGTGAAATCGGCGTACTCATATTTTCCTTTAATTCATAAGTGATTTGCAAAAACGGTACGAATAAGCCGTTACATTCGTGATTTAAACATGCAACTATTGAATCACAGGAAACAACTTGCTGGCAAAATGAAAAAATAACAACTTAAGTGAGTTGCGTCACAAAATATAAGGAGGCGAATCAGCAACGCATCAAATTGTGAATTTAATCTCATTTTATATTTTTTAATTGAAAGGTACCGATTATGTGGTCACGACTCGAACCCTACAGATCGTCGATTATTTTATTAGTTGCTCTGGTGATTGGCGGCTTATTAGGCATTTATGCCCCAGCGTTGGCAGGTAAACTCCAGCCAATAGGTCAGATATTCCTGAACCTGTTATTTATGATTATTGTGCCGCTGGTGGGGATCAGCGTCATGTCTTCTATTGCCAGTATGACCGACCTGAAAAGGCTGGGCCGTATTATGGCGATTATCTTTATTGTATCGATCGCGATGGCCTTTATTCCGGCTGCCGGGATCGTCGCGCTGGCGCTCTGGTATAACCCGGCACAGGGCGTCACTATCGATCTCTCGCAGTCCGTCCAGGCGGGCAGCGGCAAGATGGATTTTGTGAGCATGATTACCACCAGCGATTTTATCGGGCTGTTTTCTAAGTCCAATATCCTGGCGCTGATCGTAATGGCGATCGTTGCTGGCGTGGCGATTGGTCAGTCGGATCAGGCCGGCAAACGCATTGCGTCGCTGCTGGAAGATGCCAACACGGTGATCATGAAGATCGTCTCGATCATCATGAAGGTGGCGCCGATTGGCCTGGGCTGCTATTTCGCCGCCACCATGGCCAGCCAGGACTCTGCTCTGCTGTTAACCTTTGCCCGCGCCATTGGCCTGTTTATGGTCGCGACGCTGGTGTACTTTGTTTTTGGCTCGATTCTCTATTCGTATATTGGCGGCGGTATTCCGGCGGTGAAAGCCTTCTGGCGCAACGCGATTGAGCCGTCTGCGACCGCGCTGGGAACCTGCTCTTCCCTGGGGACGCTGCCGGTGACGCTGCGCGCCGGTAAAGCGATGGGGATCAACCCGGAAATCGTTGATGTCTCCATTCCGCTGCTGGTGAACCTGAACAAAGGCGGCGTGGCGATGATAGCTGCGCTGAAAATTGTCTTTATCTATTCCGTGCTGGGTATGGAGTTCACCACCGAAACCTTCTTCCTGACGATGCTGATTGCGGTGCTCTCCGCCATTATCGTCGGCGGCGTGCCGGGCGGGGCGTTCCTCGGTGAGATCTTTATTGTCACCACGCTGGGTCTGCCAATGGAAGCGATCCCGATGCTGGTGGTACTGGGGACGATTACCGATGCGCCAGCCACATTGATTAACGTAATTCATGATTTGAATGCGGCGCAGATTGTCGAACGGTTTGCTGGAAAAAAGCAGACTAACGCTGAAATAAACTCTACTGCTGCGGTGGTATAGGTTTTCACACGGATTAAGAACAGGAGAAGTTATGAAAGACGCTATGAAGCTTGAAACGCATCTGGTCGTTGCCGGTCGCGACAAACGCTACACCCAGGGAGCGGTGAATCCGGTGATCCAACGCGCCTCTTCGCTGGTATTCGATACCGTGAAGGACAAAAAATTTGCCACCGCCAACCGCGCGAACGGCGAGCTGTTTTATGGTCGTCGCGGAACCTACACCCACTTTGCTTTCCAGAAGGCCATGAGCGAGCTGGAAGGCGGCGTTGGCTGCGCGCTGTATCCGTGCGGCGCTGCGGCGGTGACCAATGCGATTCTGGCGTTTGTGCAAAGCGGCGATCACATTCTGATGACGGGCGCGGCCTACGAACCAACCCAGGATTTTTGCAATAAGATCCTGAGTAAATTTAATGTGGCAACAACGTATTACGATCCGCTGATTGGGGCTGGCATCGTCGATCTCCTGCGGCCGGAAACGAAGGTGGTGTTCCTCGAATCGCCGAGCTCTATCACGATGGAAGTTCAGGATGTACCGGGAATGGTGAAGGCTATTCGCGCGGTAAACCCGGAAATTGTCATTATGATCGACAACACATGGGCGGCTGGCGTTCTCTTCAAAGCACTGGATTTCGGGGTGGATATTTCCATTCAGGCGGGCACCAAGTACACCATTGGTCATTCGGACGGCATGCTGGGAACGGCGGTGTCCAACGCTCGCTGTTGGGACCGTTTACGTGAGAACTCCTATCTGATGGGGCAAACGCTGGATGCCGACACGGCCTACAACGGTAGCCGTGGATTACGTACGCTGGCGGTACGTCTGAAACAGCATCAGGAGAGCAGCATTCACATTGCCCGCTGGCTGTCGGCAAGGCCGGAAGTGGCGCGGGTGAATCATCCGGCATTGGCGGAATGCCCAGGCCATGAGTATTTTCAGCGTGACTTTACCGGAAGCTCAGGCCTGTTTTCATTTGTGCTGAAAAAGAGGCTGACCGACGAGCAGATGGCGAATTTTCTTGATAACTTTTCGTTGTTTCATATGGCTTATTCGTGGGGGGGATTTGAGTCGCTCATTCTGGCGAATCAACCGGAAGAGCTGAACAGCATTCGCCCGGCCGGAGAGGTTGATTTCAGCGGCACGCTGGTCAGGGTGCATATTGGTCTGGAAGATGTTGACGACCTGATTGCCGATCTGGCAGCGGGATTGGCGCGCATCGCGTGAGGTGAGGCGCTCGCCGCCGGATGGCGCTGACGCTTATCCGGCCTACCCGGTTACGTAGGTCGGATGAAGCGCCTGCCCGGCTTCGCTATGACGTTATATTCACAATCAAATTAACTCATAACTAGTCATTTAAGATCATATTTTATCAAAAGTAATCTTAATCACAATTTTTATCATCACTCCTGGGTAGCATAGTCACTGATTTTTTAGGGTTACTGGCACAGAGGGGATGATGAGTTATGAAGCTAAAAGATTTATTCACGAGGACACCAACTGAACGCCGCCGTTATGGCATCGCCGTATTAGTCGGCATCGTTTCTGGCGTACTGTCTGCATTTGTTAAGTGGGGGGCCGAAGTTCCCCTTCCTCCCAGGACATTTTCTCTGGGAAGAGATGAGTTTAATCCCCCGTACCTTTTTCTCAGAGACTATTTGGGGATTGACCCTACGCAAACGGTCTATACCTTTTCGGAGCATGTGATTAATCCAGTTATGGTCACGCACATCATATTTTCATTAGTGTTTGCAGTGGGGTATTGTGTTGCAGCTGAAATCTTTCCCAAAGTTAAACTTTGGCAGGGGGTACTGGCAGGTTTAATCGTGACGGTAGCGGTTCATGGCATCTTCATTCCCGCGCTTCATCTTTCGCCGCCCTTGTCTCAGCTACCCTTTGATGAATATGCGTCGGAAATTATCGGGCATATTTTCTGGTTCTGGGTCATTGAAATGATTCGTCGCGACCTGCGTAATCGGATCACGCATGAACCCGATGCGGAAATTCCGTTATCTCTCGTCAGATAATTAAAAATAGATCCACTCGTATGGCGCGCCCCCGCCCGCGAAACGCCAATAGTGGTGTTCACGAACGGGGGCCGTTTATTGAAGATTAGCTCTCAGCGGCTAACGCGTTTGCTTCATGCTGACGTACACGCTTCAGTAAGCCTGCCAGCGTGAACACCACGGCAATACCTGCCACCACCGCCAGCAGATGAAACGAAATCCTGCCGCCGTTAAACCACAACCAACGGCCTATTTCGACAGAAACCGCCATCACCGTCAGGATCACCATATTCAACGACGCGGAAACCGTCCCTTTCGGTAACTTGTTGGAAAACAGCGTAAAGCGGAATAACGTCGGGAAGATCATTCCAATGCCAAACGCATACAGACTGGTCCCCAGCACTGACCACAACCAGACGTGCGGCCACAGTATGTTGCCCGCCATTAATACCGCCAGCCCGCTCAATTGAATGGGAGCCGCTCTCCAGATAAAACGTGGCCGGGTCGGATCCTTCACGAAGCGGACTACCACCATATTGGCGACGATCACCGCGCCAAATACCGGTGCCTGCGCCCAGGCAAACTGGGATGTGGTCATGCCGCCTGCATCAATCAGGATCACGGGAGAGACCGCCACCCAGCTCATCATCGGGATATAGCTCAACGATAGCGTGGCTGCGCCAAACAGGAACACCCGGTTGCGGAAAACGTCGCGGAAATCACGCACTACGCCGAGCGCGCTGAACGGCACCGCCCCGCGCTGGACGGTTTCTGGCATCGCTAACGCGAGTCCAGTCAGTGCGATAAGCCCCATGACGGCGATAATGGCAAACAGGAACTTCCAGTGTACAAAGTGCATCAGCGCGGCTCCGGAAAGCGGGCCGATAACCGGCGCCACCAGCACAATGGAGGTGATTATCGCCATCAGCTTAATGGCCTTTGTTTGCCCGAATGCCTCCTGCACCGTGACATAGCCGACGGTGGCAATAAAGCAGATGCTGGTGCCCTGAATAAAACGGGCAACCAGAAATTGCGTCATTGAGGTGGTGAACAATGTGGCTGTGCAGGCGAGCGTAAAAATTAGCGCCCCCGCAATCAGTACCGGTCGACGACCAATCCGGTCGGAAAGCGGTCCTAACAGCCACTGCAGCGCCATGCCGCCCGCCAGATAGAGGCTGACCGCCGCAGGCGCCAGGCTGACGTCGGCGTTGAAATCACGCACAACATTGATGATGCCGGGCTGGATCAGGTCCGTCGACAGATAGGCAGCGAAATCATATAAAATCAACGCAATAGGGAAAAATAGCGTCGTAGCGCGTTGGGAGAAAAACGCGATAATCCGTTGCATAAAACAGCTCCTTGTCGGGAGAACACCCTCAACGGGAATAGCGAAATTCAATACCGTCTTTGAGACGTCAGGCCGATGACAGAATAAAAGCAGACTGCAAATGTACTGAATTTCATGTAATCAAAAACGCTGCCTGCGTGAAGCGCAAACAGGAGAAACGCTCACTAACGCAGGGTCAGAAAACGTAACGATTACAGGTAACAATCAGCACATCGCACCTCAGGAAGAGTGGGTTGAACGGAAATTAGCCATCTGCAGTGTAATGCGGTTTTACTGTTTATTAAATGAGTTTATCGGGTTAATTCGTAGAAATTAAACGTACTTAACAGAATGTGCCGCGCGTGAGGCTTTGCACCAGGCGTACTGCAATCAGGCTTCCAAAAACAATCAATACACCGCCAGCAATACGCTCGATCCATAAGATCCCTTTCGTTAGCCGCCGCTGGATCTGGGGCAGGCCGATGAACATCACGATCAGCAGATCCCACAACAGCACCACGCTGGTCATCCAGATCCCGCTCATGCTTTGTTGTAAAAGCGTTACGGATGGGCCGAGCAGGGCGGTCATCAGCGCCAGATAAAACAGCGCATTTTTAGGGTTGAGCAATGACGAGGCGAGCCCCAGTAACAGCTGTTTGCCAAACCCTGGGCAGGTGGCCTGGGTATTTTCCCCGGTCAGGGCTTGCGGGCGGCTGCGTATCAGCAGGCTGCCAATCCACAATAAATAGAGCGCGCCCAGCAGCTCAATCACCGTAAACAGCAGAGGAAGCTGGCGCAGGAGCCCCCAACCGACAATCGCCAGCAGGATATATAGCCCATTTCCGATGGCAATCCCCACACATAGCCCAACGCTGCCGCGCATCCGGTAACGTACGGCGTAACCGACCAGTAAAAAGAAGTCCGGACCGGGGCTGAGGAGTGCGACAAAATGCGCCAGCGCCAGCGCGGGAAAAGCAGACGGAAAAAGTACAGAAAGCAGTGACATAGTGACCTCAGAACAGGAATCAGCGATCACCCTACGCCTGGCAGAACGTTAATTATTGTCTGATATTGATCGCCCCAACGCGTATTGGCGCGGTGTGGCCGCCGTATAGCGAACAAAGGTGCGGTGGAAATGACTCTGGTCGGCAAACCCACTCTGGTAGCCGACATCGGCAATTTCGTCCCCGGCCCGCAGCCGTCTGCGGGCATAGTCAACCCTCAGGATGTTCAGGTAACTCCCTGGCGTCAGGCCGGTCTCCTGCTTAAAGGTCCGAATCAGCGTTTCTTTACGCATGCGGCACTCATACGCCAGAGCGTCCAGCGAAGGCGGCGCAATCAAACTGGACTGCAGCTGTTCACGCAGATACTGGCTGGTGGCGCTTAGGCTTTGCGCTTTTACCGATTGCAACGGCAGCGAGCGAATCAATGCCTGTGCGGCATCGGGTATCTGGGGTGTTTGGTTTCGCTGCATGAGCGCCACGAGGCGCAAATAGCGCTGGAATAAGTGCGGATCGCGGATAACGGGATGACGTGAGCAAAGCTGCTGGCTGCTGCTCAGTGCTGGCAGATGGGCCAGGCACCACCGGGTATCAAGGTAGAGCATATGATAACTGCGAAACAGCCCATTAACGGGGTTACAGCTGTGAGGCGCCAGTGGCGGGATCACAATGAGATCGCCTGCGCTCAGGCGGTATTCTTTGCCATCGCACTGGCAGCACGTCTCCCCCTCAAGAATCGCCCCAACCGAGAGCTGAGAATGGTGATGACGTTTATAGTCCAGCTGACTACGCCAGGTGCTGCGCAGCTCCAGCCAGGGAAACTGTTCATCACGCCAGAATGATTGCGGAATATCCCGGGTATGCGTCACATCGAGTCCTCGCTGAAAATGATGATTTGTTATAGCACAGGCAGTGTGACGAAAAAGTGGAAATGTACGCTGGCATCGCGATTCTGCGTGACGCGTTCCAGACAAATGCAGACGTTACAAAGGGACGTTTTTATCTCTGAAAGCGTCTCGCAAAGAGAGAAAGTTGCAGGTGAGGATGTGGCATAGCAGCGCTACTGTCACGGCATCTTATTCCCAGGTGATGGATCGCCATGAGTAAAGTAACGACTTCTACCCCGCATGACGCGGTCTTTAAAACGTTTTTACGTCACCCAGAGACCGCACGGGATTTTTTGCAAATACATCTTCCTGCCTCGTTACGCGAACTTTGCGATCTTCAGACGCTGAAACTCGAGTCAGATAGTTTCATTGAAGAGGATTTACGCGCGTATTATTCAGACGTACTTTGGTCGGTGAATACGACGGAAGGGGATGGCTATATTTATGTGGTGATTGAACACCAGAGTACACCGGATGCGCATATGGCATTTCGGTTGATGCGCTATGCCGTCGCGGCTATGCAGAAACATCTGGATGCCGGGCACCCGCAATTACCGCTGGTGGTGCCGATGCTGTTTTATCACGGCGCTAAAAGTCCGTACCCCTATTCTCTATGTTGGCTGGACGAGTTTGCCAGCCCGCAGCTGGCGCGTCAGGTGTATGCTGCGGCGTTTCCGTTGGTGGACATTACGGTTATTCCAGATGACGAAATTGTGCAGCATCGACGCATGGCGCTGCTGGAGTTAATTCAAAAACATATCCGTCAGCGCGATCTTATGGGACTTATCGAACAAATTGTTTCCCTGCTACTTACTGGAGTGACTAATGACAGCCAGATAAAGACGCTGTTTAATTATATTTTGCAAACTGGCGATGCACCTCGATTCAGTGAGTTTATTCGTGGAGTCGCTGAACGTTCACCGCAGCATAAGGAGCATTTGATGACGATCGCGGACAGATTGCATGAGGCAGGGCTACAGAAAGGCAGGCTGGAAGGTCGACAAGAAGGTCGACAAGAAGGTCGGCAAGAAGGGCTTCTTGAAGGGCGGCGAGATGAGGCGCTCCGTATTGCCCGCACCATGCTGAAAGACGGCATCGATATCAGCACGGTACAAAAAATTACCCGGCTTTCCGCAGAAGATATTCAGAGTTTAAGCCATTAGATCTACCAGCAATCATGTGTACGTCAGCCTGGTCGTGGCGGATTTGCTGATTTATTCTATCGCCGTTTTCACCGCCTCGCCGAGCTTCTGCATCACTTCCTGATGCTTCTCGTCTGGCGGCAACGCACAGTTAATGCGCACGCAGTTGCGATATTTACCGGATGCGGAGAACAGCGAGCCAGGCGCGACCTGGATTTTCAGGCGACAGAGCTGTTTGGCAACGCAGACCATATCGACCTGCTGCGGTAATTCCACCCATAGCATAAAGCCGCCTTTCGGCCGGGTAACGCAAATGTCGCAGGGAAAATATTCTCGTACCCAGCAGGTGTAGATTTCCATATTTCGCTGGTAGATCTGGCGCATACGCCGGATATGCCGATGATAATGGCCCTCGCGTACGAAGGCGGCTGCCGCCAGCTGCGTGGCAGGCACGCTGGTGCCGATAACGGCGTATTTCATATGCAGCAGTTTGTCATAATAGCGGCCTGGGATGACCCAACCCACGCGCAGTCCTGGGGCTACGGATTTGGTAAATGAACTGCAAAGTATTACACGACCGTCGCTGTCCCAGGAGTGGATGGTGCGCGGGCGGGGGTACTCCGTTGCCAGTTCGCCATACACATCGTCTTCAAAAATGACGATGTCGTGGCGTTGGGCGAGGGCGAGCACCGCACGTTTGCGCGCATCCGGCATAATAAATCCGAGCGGATTATTGCAGTTGGGAACCAGCAGGACCCCTTTGATCGGCCACTGATCCAGCGCCAGTTCCAGCGCTTCAATGCTGATCCCGGTATCCGGATCGGTTGGGATCTCAATAACCTTGATCCCAAGGCCGCGCAGCAGCTGCATGGTGCCGTAATAGGCGGGAGACTCAACGGCGACAATGTCGCCAGGCTGACAGACCGTTAGGAGCGCCAGCGACATCCCGCTCTGACTGCCGCTGGTGATGACAATATCATCTGCGTCGACCACCGAACCGCCGTCCAGCATCAGGCGTGCAATCTGATTGCGTAATTCACGGCAGCCGTAGATTTCATCGTAGCCCAGGACTGCGCGCAGATTATGCTGCGCCACGCGACTGAGTTCGCGCCACAGCGGCTTCAGGCTGGGTTGATTGATATCGGGAACGCCGCTGCTGAAAGGTGTGATCGATCTATCCGCGTTGCCCTTCAGCATATCCAGCACCTGATCCCACTGGGTTATCTCGACCGGACGCTGCACCGGGCGTGACATCGGCGGCACCGGCGGCTGCGCTTTTTGTGGCGCGACGAAATAACCGGAGCGCGGCTGCGGCGTGATCAGCTGTAGTTGTTCCAGCGTCTGATAGGCCTGCTGGACGGTACTGATGCTGACCCCATGCTCCTGACTCAGGCTGCGCACCGACGGCAGTTTTTCCCCGTGACGATACAGCCCTTGTTCTATACGTTCGGCCAGCAAATTAGCCAGATGTTGGTAACGCGTCATGCTGTATCCCTCATGGGTGCCATACAGATTAAAAAACCAGTACAGATTGACGTGAAAAAAGCGATGCAGAACCCTTTTTAACCAATCTGTATGTTAAATAAAAGTACTTTGTGAGTCTGTATTGTCCCGGGCCAGATCCGTGAAGATAAAGCCTCTGGCAAGGCGGGGAGGCAAGGTATGGAATTTCATGAGAATAAAGCAAAACAGCCGTTTATTGGTTTCGTGCAGATCTGGCAGGCATACAAAGCGTGGCGGCTACGGGGGCAAACGCGGCGCGTATTGCAACAGATGAGCGACGAACGACTGCGTGACGTCGGGCTGCGACGCGATCAGGTGGAGTAATTATTTTCTATCGACAGAGGCCGGGTGTTAGCGCATCCGGCCTCTTTTACATTCACGGTATTTATCAATTTATGCTTGTTGATAGTCTGTTTCTTGATACTTACTCTGATAGGTATTATTTTCTTCTCAGCGATGAGGGGAAAGAAACATGACGGAAGATGAACGGTTTGCCCGCCGCCCGATGGGGATGCGCATGGCGATGGTGGTGCGCCAGTGGCGGGCCATTATTGATACTGCCATCACCGATACCGGCCTGACGCAGTCAAGCTGGACGGTGCTGATGCAGCTGCATCAACTGGGAGACAACGTTTCGGTCAGTGAACTGGCCCAGGTGCAGGGCATCGAACTGCCGCCGCTGATGCGTACCCTCACGCTACTGGAAAAGCAGGGCTATCTTCTGCGTTCCATATCGCCTTATGACAAACGCATCCGACTGCTGACGCTGACCGCGCAAGGCCGTACAAGACTGGAAGAACTTAACCGGGTGATTGAGATGTATCAACATCGTGTCACCTGCACCATTCCTGAAGCGGAGCTTGCCGCCTTCAGCGCGACGTTAAATCAAATCGCCTGCAATTTGCGGACAATCCGCGAAGAAGACAATCAACATTAAAAAACTATGATGACCCCAGAACAAAAATTTGCCCGTTGGGTAAGGGTGAGTATTGCCGCTTTCCTGGTGATATTCGCCTGGTTTATCGTTGCTGATATCTGGATCCCGCTGACGCCGGACTCCACGGTGATGCGCGTGGTAACACCCGTTTCCTCACGCGTATCCGGCTACGTCTCGCAGGTGTATGTGCACAACAATAGCCAGGTGAAGAAGGGCGATCTGCTGTACGAGCTGGATCCGACCCCGTTTATCAATAAGGTTGAGGCCGCGCAAATCGCCCTTGAGCAGGCGAAGCTGAGCAACCAGCAATTAGATGCGCAGATCGCCTCTGCGCGTGCCAACCTGCGCACCGCGCAATTCAACGCCCGTAACGATAAGACCACCTTTGACCGCTATCAACGCCTGAGTGCCATGCAGAATGTGTCGCAATCCGATCTCGACAAGGTGCGCACCGCCTGGCAGACCAGCGAGCAGTCGGTGGCGGCGCTGAATGCCAGTATTCAGAACCTGCTGATCCAGCGCGGTGAGCGTGATGACAGCCGCAACGTGACGCTGCAAAAATACCGTAACGCGCTGGAAGAAGCGCAGTTGAACCTCGGCTGGACGAAGGTACATGCAGAGACCGACGGCACGGTGAGCAATCTCCAGCTTAGCCCCGGACTGTATGCAACCGCCGCCACCCCGCTGCTGGCGCTGGTCAGCCACCAGACCGATATTGTGGCCGACTTTCGCGAGAAAAGCCTGCGCCACACTCGCGTGGATACCGATGCCGCCGTGGTGTTCGACGCCATGCCGGGCAAGGTTTTCTCTGCCCGCGTTACCAGTAGTGATGCCGGTATTCTGGCGGGTCAGGAACAGGTTAACGGCCAGCTGTCGCAGCCGGAACAGTCCACCCGCTGGGTGCGCGATGCCCAGCGTATGCGCATTCATGTGGCGCTGAACGAATCGCTCGATGCGCCGTTACCGACCGGGGCGCGCGCCACGGTACAGCTGTACAACAGCGAAGGAATGTTCGCCCGCACCTTTGCCGGGGCGCAGATCCACCTTGTTAGCTGGCTGCATTATGTCTATTAATACGCTGGCCCACGTCTTTACGCCGCACGGGAATATTGTCTATACCGCCAATGATTTTCGCCAGACCCTGCGTATCTCCGTTGCCGGGACAATCGCGCTGAGCATCTCAACCTTCTACAACGTGCAGTACGGCGTGTTTTTTGTGGTTTATCCGCTGATGCTGCTGTCGCTGGTGCCGGTGTTCAACCGCCATGTGGCAAAACAGTTTGTGTTCAGCGCGGCGGTAAACTGCGTTGAAATGGTGCTAATCGTTGGTTATCTCTCACAGTGGCCGCCGATCATGACGCTGGTGGTGTTTGGCCTGTACGTGATGCGTTTTCGCTTTATGAGCAAAGGGCCGCTGTTTCTGCTCGGCTCAATGGGCGTGGTGTGCCAGAGCACGATGCTCAACTTTATGAGCTATCCCACCACCAACTGGCATACGTTGATGTTCTCCAATATGGAAGCCTGCGTCATGGCGGTGGCGCTGAGCGCGCTGCTGCATTATCTGATCCCGGACGTGGCTCCCCGCCTGCCGCCGCCGCGCATTGAAAAAGATGCCGCCCGGGTGCGCCACGAGTCGCTGCTTTCCGGTACGGTGGCGACGATGATTTTTGTTGTCTTCCAGATCTGCGACTTGAGTGATTCGCTGTCGGCGCTGATGGCGGGCATTTTGATCCTGTTTCCGATGCACTATCGCGGCGCGGTGATCAGCTCGATCTGGCGCGTGGTCGGCGTGGTGCTGGCCTGTCTGTATATTCTGCTGGTGCAGCTGCTTATCTATGATTTCAGCAACCATATGGTGCTGATGATGCCGCTGATTGGCCTCGGGCTGGCGTTCAGCGCCCGCCTGCACGTAATGGAAAAAGTCGGCGCGGGCGTGGGGTTTGCCAGTATTACCACCATCGGCATTATGTTTGGCCAGAACCTGCACCCGGATCGGGACCTGGTATTCAGCGATCTGTACCGCATCACCTCCGTCACCGTCGCGCTGGTGGCAACGCTGACGATGGTATTTTTGGTACACCGGGTGTTGAACTGCTTTGCCGCGACGCGGTTTGTTATTACCGAGTGAGTGGGGGGGGGTAAGTGCCGGATGGCGGCGTAAACGCCTTATCCGGCCTACGGAAAAGTGCCATCTGTAGGCCCGGTAAGCGCAGCGCCACCGGGCATCAGGGCGGTTATTTCTGTCTGCGCGGCTTCGCCGAAATTACCTCGATAAACTCCTGCACCTGCTGCTGCTTACGCGCGGACAGCTTGCATACCCGACGCAGCGACTGCAATAACGCCGGCTCTTCTGGTTCCGGCAGCTTTGTCGTCAGCACAATGCAGCCAGGCATCACTCTGACATCGAATTTGCAGCCAGTGGTAAAACCGGCGGCTTCCAGCCACTGGCCTTTCATAATAATTGCCGGAACATGCGTGTAATCCGGATAACGACTCGCATAAGTGACGGTACCCAGACGATTATTTGCCGGGGAGACTTCTGGATCGGTGAATTCTGCAATAGAATGCGGGGTAGTCATGGTCTCTATTCCTATTCCAATAGTGATTGTGATTAGCGAGGCGCTCGTGTTGCAGCACGGGCGTCTTGCGAAAAATACCTGTACATATCATCAGGGAATAGAAGGAAAGTCCAGCTGAAAATGAATGAAAATAACGGCGTGGATGCGGGGATGGATTATTTATGGTGATGGGAATAAAGCGGCTATTTAGCCGCTTTATTGGTTTCTGGGGGCGGGTTAATTTATGGCGGCGTCGGTGAGGGCGTCGGCCAGGTGGAGCTGGGTTTGTTGGGTAGTTTGAATATGATATTTTAGTTTTTCACAGATGCTTATTAATTCATTTGCTTTTGAAATAATACGATCTTGTTCACTTTGAGATAGAAGAGGAAATAGTGTCATCTCTAACTGCTTCGTAGATATATGTGGAACACCATTACTTCTTCCAGGATCAATTGAATTTATGAAAAAGTAAGATTTCAACCATGTTGTTAAGAAGGTGTTAGACACCGTGTTGGCATAATTTTTAAATTTTGCTACTCGTTGGAGAAGCAAGCATGGCAAATCTGATTTTCTGATGGTGGCATATTTTAACCCAGTATTAATAATTGGGCGGTCTAATGAAATGACAATATCGTTCTCTGATAAAACATAATTTTCGAAATCATCTCTCATTTCATTTGGTATATACACTACATCCTTCCAATTGGTCACTCCGTGAGCAATGTTTGCATTCCGTAATAAACGTAATCCTGCAGGGCTAAACCACTCACTTTTAAAGGCATATCCATTTAGAAAATTAAAAATAGAACCCAGGCGACACCATTCCCACCCACTCGGCAGTTCAAACGGTTTTTCCTCATCACTAATCGGCGGCAACGGTTTTTGCTTTTTAATTTTCCCGTCTTTTACCAATTGCGTTTTTTCCTGCGCAATACGTTTGAGGAGTTCAGAGGCCGGTTCGTCATTCGGATCCTGCGGCACCAGTTTGCCCATTACCGCCAGTTGCAGAATGGTCTGTTTTAAGGCGTCAATGCTGGCTTCGGTGGTAAACAGCGTGTCGAAATGTTCGCTGATACGCGCCCAGTTTTCGGCCAGTTCATCGGCGTTCTGGCTGCCGGTTAGCGTGGTCAGCAGGGTTTCAACCAACTGTTGATGGGCGTCCAGACTGGTCAGGGAGTGCTGTTCTAGCTGGTCGCAGAGGGACATTAACTGTTCGATCTTGGCGTTAATATTAATTTGTGTCTTAATTGGTGAAATAATAACAGGGATAGATATTAATTTTGCTTGGTTAAGTTTTGGAACAGTTGTTCCAGTAATAAAATGTGCTAGATCGGAAATAGTTAAGTAATTAACTAAAAACTCATTGGTTATAATTGATTTAAATACTTTTAGTACATGCGCATGATTATTTACCCAACTTTTTCCTGAAATACAGAACGCAGTCTTATCACCCTTCCTCCATTTAGCACCATCCTCTCCAACAAGCACTAATTTATCATCAAATATATAATCGCTGACATGATCAACAATGCCTGAAGCGCCATAATAAGGATATATACCCTGTGTTCGCTCATCTTTTGAAATGGGTTTCCTCATATAGTCTAAAACTTCTACTATTTCTCCTAGACGAACCCATTCCCACCCCACCGGCAGCTCAAACGGTTTCTCCTCCTCACTAATCTCCGGCAGCGGCTTGGTCTTTTTAATTTTCCCCTGCTTTACCAGCTCGGCCTTTTCCGCCGCAATACGCTCCAGCAGCACCGACGCCGGTTCATCGTTCGGATCCTGCGGCACCAGCTTGCCGCGCACTGCCAGCTCCAGAATCAGCTCGCGCAGCTTCTTAATGCCGTACAGGTCGATCTTACCCGAGCTGCCGCGCCCGGCCGTGGAGCGGGTTTGCAGCGCCGTGGTCCAGGTGTCGATATGGTCGACAATCAGTTTTTCCACCGCCATCAGTTGGCCTCCTTACCGGAGAGCGCCGCGCCGAGAATATCGCGCAGCTGGTGGCGCAGGGTCTGAATTTCTTCCTGCTGTTTGGCATATTGCGCCAGCAGTTCGTCCGGATCGTGGCTGACGGTTTCCGCCTGGTGCGGGTTTTTGATATCGAGATTGAAGTTGCGGGCAATCACCTCGTCGATGCTGACCTTCCACGCCTGTTCGTTCTCGACGCGGCTGGCGAAGCCGTCGGCCTCGTTGCCCCACCAGTCGATCTCGGCCTGGAATTCTTCAAACTTCATTGGTTTGGTTTTGCTGTAGTTCTTCACGCCCGCCGGGTACGGGTGCTCGTAGAACCAGATCTCTTTGGTCGGCTGACCTTTGGTAAAGAACAGCAGGTTAGTTTTGATCCCGGTGTACGGGTTAAACACGCCGTTCGGCAGACGCACGATGGTGTGCAGGTTGCACTCCTCGGTGAGCAGCTTTTTGATCTTGGTTTTCACGCCTTCGCCAAACAGCGTGCCGTCCGGCAGCACCACCGCCGCGCGGCCGTTTTTCGCCAGCACTTCAACGATCAGTTGCAGGAACAGATCCGCCGTTTCGCGGGTCTGCATTTCTGCCGGGAAGTTCTTCTCGATGCCGTCTTCTTCGGTGCCGCCGAACGGTGGGTTGGTGACAATCACATCCAGCTGTTCATCCCACGACGACAGCGGCTTATTGAGGGTGTTGTCGTGACGAATTTGCACCGGCACTTCGATGCCGTGCAGCAGCATATTGGTGGTCGCCAGCAGGTGCGGGAGCTGTTTTTTCTCTACGCCGTGGATCTGCTGTTGCAGTGTCTGGTGATCGGCCACGCTCTTCACGTAGTTGTTTTTTACGTGATCGAACGCGCAGGCGAGGAAGCCGCCGGTGCCGCAGGCCGGGTCCATAATCGACTCGCCTAGCTTCGGATCGACGCGATCGACCATAAAGCGGGTGACGGCACGCGGGGTATAAAACTCACCGGCATTACCCGCCGATTGCAGATCTTTGAGGATCTGTTCGTAAATGTCGCCGAACAGGTGGCGTTCGCTGGCGCTGGTAAAGTCAATTTCGTTGAGCTTGTTGATCACCTGACGCAGCAGGGTGCCGTTTTTCATGTAGTTATAGGCATCGCTGAACGCCTGTCTGACCACAAAGCCGCGCGGGTTTTTATCGATGGGGGCGGTGAGGTTTTTCAGCGCCGGGAACAGGTCATCGTTGACGAACTCCAGCAGGGAATCGCCGGTAATGCCCTCAGCGTTCGCCGCCCAGGTGCGCCACAGGTAGCGCTGCGGGATAGGGGACTGATAGTTATCCTGCTCCAGTTCCAGCGCCTCTTCCTGGGCGTCAAAGATTTTCAGAAACAGCAGCCAGGAGAGCTGGCCGAGGCGCTGCGCATCGCCGTCCACGCCGGCGTCTTTGCGCATAATGTCCTGTAAGGATTTGATCACTGAACTGATTGACATGATGTATTCCATGTTTCATTAACAATAAGGCCTTCTGCTACGCGGCGGCGGCAGAAGGCGCAAAAGGGGAGTGGTTACGCGGAGCGGGGCGGTAAGTGGTAGATTTCGCTCTCCAGCTCGCTGATGGCCTGATTATACCCGTTACGGTCGCCGAATCCGCTTTTAATGATCTCCGGCAGCGTACCCATGCTGTCGAACGGCTTGAGCTTCAGCACCTGAATACTCTCTATTTCCTGCACGCCCGCGTCGGCGTATTTATCCAGCAGCGTATTCAGCACCGCCTGCGCGGCGTCGGAGTATTTGGTGAAGTAGTTGCGTTTACGCACGTTCTCCGCCCGCTCTTTGCGGGTTAACGGCGGCTGACCATACACCACGTGGCACAGCATGTCGAACGGGTCGAGCTCTTTACCGACCTCTTCCGCCAGCACTTCCCAGATAATCCCCTGCTGCTCCAGCTCCTTGATGATGGCCTCTTTGCGTTCGGCGTCCTGCCACTTGCGGGTGAAATCATCCAGCGAGGCGTACTCTTTGAGCAGCGTTTTGCGGGTGTAATCTTTGAAGGATTCGGTGACCAGCTTGCCATCGGCGTCGTAATACTGCACGCGCTGGGCAATCACGCCGACAGCGACGCCGTTAACGTGAAACTTACGTACTTTGTTTTCTTCGTCTTCCGGCAGCGGGCCGACATCGTCTGCACCGGTGACGGTATACGGCGCGGGATCTTCATCGGCCCCGGTGATGTCATCTTCAGTCTCTTCTTCGTGCTCGTCGAACTGCTCTTCAAAATCAGACTCCGGGTCGGCGATATCCTCCGGCGTGGTGTCCATCACCTTTTCCGGGATGCCGTCGAAGCGTTCGTCGGCGAACAGTTCGGTGGCCTTTTTGAAGTCGAGAATGGTGAACCATAGCTTGCCATAGCGTTCATCAATGCGGGTACCGCGGCCGATGATCTGCTTGAATTTGGTCATCGACTGAATGTTTTGGTCCAGCACCACCAGTTTGCAGGTTTTGGCGTCGACGCCGGTGGTCATCAGTTCGGAGGTGGTGGCGATAACCGGATAGGCCTTTTTGGGGTTAATAAAGTTATCCAGTTGGGCTTTGCCGATGTCGTCATCGCCGGTGATTTTCATCACGTACTTGTCGTTCTTCTTGACCTGTTCCGGGTTGAGATTGACCAGCGCGCGGCGCATCCGCTCCGCGTGATCGATGTCATTACAGAAGATGATGGTTTTATCCATCGGATTGGTGCGTTTGAGGTAATCGGTAATGGTTTTCGCCACCAGTTCGGTGCGTTCATCAATCACCATCGTGCGATCAAAATCTTTCTGGTTGTAGATACGGTCGTCGATCAGTTCGCCGTTTTTATCCGTCTGGCCTTTGGTCGGGCGCCAGCCCTGGAGATCAACGTCGATATCGACGCGCACCACTTTATAAGGGGCAAGGAAGCCGTCTTCGATGCCTTCTTTCAGCGAGTAGATATAGACCGGGTCGCCGAAGTAGTCGGTACTGGAGACTTCATGAGTCTCTTTCGGCGTGGCGGTTAAGCCAATCTGTGTGGCGGAGCTGAAATAGTCGAGGATTTCGCGCCACGCGCTGTCTTCGGAGGCGCTGCCGCGATGGCATTCGTCGATCACAATCAGGTCAAAGAAATCCGGGGCTACTTGTTTAAAGGCCTTTTGATCTTCTTCCGGGCCGGTGATGGCCTGATACAGCGCGAGGTGGATTTCAAATGCCGGATCGATGGTGCGTCCGCTGACTTTGGTCATTGCCGTGCCAAACGGCAGGAAGTCGTTAGTTTTAGTTTGATTGACCAGAATGTTGCGATCGGCGAGAAACAGGATCCGCTTTTTACTTTTCGCTTTCCATAAGCGCCAGATGATCTGGAAGGCGGTGTAGGTTTTCCCCGTTCCGGTCGCCATCACCAGCAGAACGCGGCTCTGCCCGGCGGAAACGGCTTCAATGGTTTTATTGATGGCCTGTAGTTGGTAATAACGCGGCGCTTTGCCGCTGTTATCGTCGTAGTAGTCCTGGGTAATCACCGGAAGCTGGGCTTGCGTGTAACCCTTCCAGACGCAGTATTTTTGCCATAATTCGTCAGGTGTTGGAAATTCGTCGAGGGTGATTTCTCGCTCAATCGCGGCAGTTGCTGTTTTATCGTGGAAGATAAAACCGTCGCCGTTAGAAGCAAACGCAAAGGGAACGTCCAGCAGGTGGGCATAATCCAGTGCCTGCTGCATGCCTTTGCCGATTTCATGTTTATTGGCTTTGGCTTCGATCACCGCCAGCGGCATGTTTAATTTGTGATACAGCACGATATCGGCGGATTTCACCGTTCTCCGCGCCGCGACTTTGCCGCGTACGATGACCTTACCGTCCCGGAGTTTGACCTCTTGTCTGATTTGCGTTGTGTGGTTCCAGCCAGCATCGAGGATGGCGGGGATAACGCATTTGGTGATGATGTCTGCTTCCGTCAGGGTACTCAGGTTCAGGTCAGCCATGTCCGTTCTCTACCGATAATGGGATTGCTCTGATTTTACACATTATTGTTATGCAAGCCATGAACAGAAATGGCTTTGCTACTGCGTTTTGCCCGTTACTCAATCCCCAGCTCATCAAACCGCTGCAAATCTACATCCAGCAGCTCGACCGCATTGCTGCGTCGAATGCCAACGTTATTTTCAATCAACATTTCCAGCAGGCGATCGCCATCAATTAACGTAATCGGTGCTGCGCCCGGAAACAGCGCTGCTTCCGCGCATTTGGCGGCAAACTTGCCGGTGGTGATCAGCGTGCCGCGAATGGCTTTATGGTAGGGCAGTGCGCCGCGCAGCTGATCGATATACGGGCGGGTAATGGTGTTCTGCATCCGTTTTACCTGCACCACTTCGGTAATGGTGGTGATGCCCACCTGTACCTTACCAATCACGTCCACGCCTTTATCACCAGAGGCTTTGGTGACCTCGACCTCTTCATAGCCCATCGCTTCAAGAAGCTGCGCTACAAGATGCTCAAACTTGTACGGATTCATGGTGGAGAGCTGCTCGCGCAGCACCCCTTTTTGCTGCTCGTTGTAGCGTTTTACCGCATCGAGCAGCGCCTTACGCGGATCCGCCTTTTTCGTTGGCAGCGCTTGTGTCAGCCACTGGCGACCTGCGTCAGTAATGCGGTAGCTCATCCCTTCTCTGGCCGCCAGTTGGCGGTCAATCAGGTTATACAGACGCGAGTAGAGCGTGCTTTTTGCCGAGCGGTCGGAGGCAAATTTAGAATGCTGATGCAAAAACGCCAGCCATTCTGGTAGCAGATCCCCACGGCGCGACATTTCACGACCGGCAAGCAGTTCCAGCAGTTGTATCAGCCCTTCCTGATCGTCCAGCCAGCGCAGAGTTTCGTCGTCGTCTTGCAGAAAACGTTCGCCACGAGCGGTCGGTGCCCAGATGTCATCGGCGGTGCTTGCCATCAGATCAAACAGCGGGTAGTTGAGGAACAGGTAGCAGCCGTAGCTGTGGCGTGGGTTCAGAATATGATTGTCGGTTTGCCAGATACGTAGTGCAATTTCGGCATCCTCACCGCTTAAGCGCTCGTTGATCCATAAATCAGGTTCTGACCAGTCGACCGGGTTTTGTGGGGTACCGGTTTGTTCAAAGATGGCGGTAATCATACTGCGTACCGATTTCAGGGAGTAACCTGAAACGGCTTTCATCATCGCTTTAACCTGGGCGTAGGTCGGAAAAAGCGGGGTAATCACTTTGTAATTTTTCACGTTTATCCCTTAACAAATGCAATGGCAATAGCTTGCCATACCAGGTGAAAAATTCCATGGGATGAATCATTTATCGGAATGAAAACTGCCCATGCCGGATGGCGGCTACGCCTTATCTGGCCTACAAAATTCAATCCCTGATCGTCAAATTGTGAAGCTATTTCCAACAATCCAGGTATAATCGTAAGATAATTGTATATACGTTTTTGTATATACAATTAGGGATGAAATACATGCCAATGGAGTTTGAATGGGATGCAAACAAGGCACAAAGTAACCACCGTAAACATGGTGTTCGCTTTGAGGATGCAGTATTGGTTTTCGACGACCCACGGCATATGTCCAGACAGGATCGTTATGAGAACGGTGAGTATCGGTGGCAGACCATCGGTCTTGTTCATGGCATTGCGGTTATTTTGGTTGCCCATAGCGTTAGATTTGAAAGTGGCGTTGAAGTCATTCGTATCATCAGTGCCAGAAAGGCAGACAGTAAAGAGAGGAATCGTTATGAGCATAGTTAAACATAAACGCGGCAGCGTATCCGCGCTGAGTGCTCAGCATGAGGCTGAACTGAAGGCGCTGGCGAATAAACCGGATGATGATATTGATTATAGCGACATTCCCGTGACCGAAGATGAGCAGTGGTCAGAGGCTAGTCGCGGTAAGTTTTTCCGTCCGTTGAAAACGCAGGCATCGGTGCGCATTGATGCCGATGTGATGGAGTGGCTAAAGCGCCCCGGGAAGGGTTACCAGACGCGGCTAAATGCTATTTTGCGCGAGGCTATGCTGAGAGAGCAAAACAAGAAATAGCCTATACCGGGGCTGTGAGTGCCGGATGGCGGCTACGCCTTATCCGGCCTACAAGGCGCGGGATTTCCAGGCCCGGTCACATCGCGTCACCGGGCAATTCAGCAGAGGATTACTTCTTCAACCCCGCAAACGCGGCTCTGATCTCATCTTCCGGCAGGTTAATGCCGATAAACACCAGCAGGCTGTGCGGCTGTTCGTCGCCCCACGGGCGGTCCCAGTCGGCGCTGTACAGGCGCTGGACGCCCTGGAACAGCAGGCGGTTGGGCTCGCCGTCAATCCACAGCATGCCTTTGTAGCGCAGCAGTTTCTCGGCGGATTCCAGCAGCAGGTTTTCCATCACTCGCGACACGTCGCTGATGTTCACCGGATAGTCCAGTTCGACGACGATCGAGGAGATATCGTTTTGCTTGTCGGCGATAAAGTGGAAGCGCGGTTTGGCGTTGACTACGTTCTCTTCCAGCATAAAACCATTGGTGTCGAACAGCAGGGAAAGATCGATATCGCCATGCGTCACGGTGTAAATCGGCGCACGGGCGTTGATGCGCGCCAGGCGCTCACGCAGTTTCTCGCTTTCGCCTGCGACGTCGGTTTTGGTCAGCAGGATACGGTCGGCGTAGCCTACCTGCGACTGGGCGATGGTGAACTGGTTCATCTGCTCGTCGGCATGTACCGCGTCAACCAGCGCAATTACGCCATCCAGCAGGTAGCGTTCGCAAATCACGTCATGGGAGAAAAAGGTCTGGATAATCGGGCCGGGGTCGGCCATGCCGGTGCACTCGATCACCAGACGGTCGAAATGGATGGTGCCTTTGTCGAGGTTGTCGAGCAGATCTAATAGTGCGTCTTCCAGCTCACTGGAGCGGGTACAGCAAATGCAGCCGTTGGTCAGGGTTTTGATCTGCGTAGCGCGATCGCCGATCAGCTGATCGTCCACCGAGACTTCGCCGAATTCGTTTTCGATAACGGCAATCTTGTAACCGTGCTGCTCGTTGAGAATATGGCGCAGCAGGGTGGTTTTACCCGCGCCAAGAAAACCGGTGAGTAGGGTAACTGCAATCGGGGTCATTCACTTCTCCTTCTAACAGCAACTGCTTCCGCCGCTACCGTAGCGGGCTTCCTGGCGCTCGCGGAAGAATTCTTCGTAGGTCATGTACGGCTTATCGGGATGGTTGGTCTTCATGTGCTCGACGTAGTTGTCGTAGTCCGGAATGCCAATCAGCATCTTCGCTGCCTGACCGAGATATTTTTTTGCCTGACCTAAAGTATCAAACATGAGACGCCCTGTTAATGAATAAAGCCGGATGGCGGCTTGCGCCTGATCCGGCCCACGTTAAGTGCATTTTGTAGGCCGGGTAAGCGTGCGCCACCCGGCTTCAGGTTAGTGGTGTGAAGAGGTCTTCACGCCGCCTTCCGGCACCGGTACATACGGCGTCTCTTTATCGGAGCGACCGTTGATGGCGCGGGCTTTCTGCCAGGTACGGAACCCGTAGAAAATGATGCTGTACACCACCACCAGGAACAGAATACTCAGACCTGCGTTGGTGTAGTTGTTGACGACGATGTGGTTCATGTTGGCAATCTGCTGCGCGGTCAGTTCGCCGCCGTTAGCAATCTTCTCTTTGTACTGATTCGCCATAAAGAAGAATCCTTCCATCTGCGGGTTGGTGCTGAACAGTTTCAGACCCAGCGCCCAGGTGGTGCAGATCAGCAGCCATACTGCCGGAACCACGGTCACCCAGATGTATTTGGTGCGCTGCATTTTAACCAGCACCACGGTGCCCAGAACCAGCGCCACGGCGGCCAGCATCTGGTTAGAGATACCGAACAGCGGCCACAGGCTCTTCACGCCGCCCAGCGGGTCAACCACGCCCTGATACAGCAGGTAACCCCACAGGCCGACGCAGCCCGCAGTACCTACAACGCCTGCAACCAGGGAGTCGGTTTTCTTCAGGAACGGGACGAAGTTACCCAGTAAATCCTGCAGCATAAAGCGGCCAGAACGGGTACCGGCATCCAGTGCGGTCAGGATGAACAGCGCTTCAAACAGAATACCGAAGTGGTACCAGAAGCCCATATCAGCCATCGGCAGGACTTTGTGGAACACGTGAGCGATACCAACGGCCAGCGTCGGCGCGCCGCCTGCGCGGTTCAGAACGGATGGTTCACCGATGTCTTTCGCGGTCTGCAGGATCTGCTCAGGCGAAATCACGAAGCCCCAGGAGCTGACGGTCGCCGCTGCGTGCGCGGTGACGTCTTTCAACTGCGCCATAATCAGCGGTGCGTTTTCGCCACCCATTTCATGCAGGTTCGGCATGGTGATGCCAAGGCCCGCAGGCGGGGTGTTCATCGCGAAGTACAGACCTGGTTCGATGATGGAGGCAGCAACCAGCGCCATAATCGCCACGAAGGATTCCATCAGCATCGCGCCGTAACCGATAAAGCGCGCGTCGGTTTCACAGGCCAGCAGCTTCGGCGTGGTACCGGAAGCAATCAGCGCGTGGAAGCCAGATACCGCACCACAGGCGATGGTGATGAACAGGAACGGGAACAGAGCGCCTTTCCACAGCGGACCGGTACCGTCAACGTACTGGGTCATTGCCGGCATTTTCAGTTCCGGGTTGAGGATAACAATCCCCACCGCCAGACCGACGATAACGCCGATTTTCAGGAAGGTCGCCAGATAGTCGCGCGGGGCGAGGATCAGCCAGACCGGCAGCAGCGCAGAGATAAACGCGTAGCCGATCAGGGTAAAGGTAATGGTGGTGTCTTTAAAGGTCAGCGCCGGGCCCCAGAACGGGTCGTGCGCAATCACGCCGCCGAAGTAGATGGTGGCGACCAGCAGCACAATACCAATTACCGACACTTCGCCCACACGGCCTGGGCGCAGGAATCGCATGTAGATCCCCATGAACAGCGCAATCGGTACGGTTGAGCAGACGGTGAACACACCCCACGGGCTTTCCGCCAGCGCTTTCACCACGATCAGCGCCAGTACCGCCAGGATGATGATCATGATTAAGAAGCAGCCGAACAGGGCAATGGTTCCCGGGATCGGGCCCATCTCTTCTTTGATCATCTCGCCCAGAGATGCGCCGTTACGGCGGGAAGAGATAAACAGCACCATAAAGTCCTGTACCGCACCGGCCAGCACGACGCCTGCCAGCAGCCACAGCGTACCGGGCAGGTAGCCCATCTGCGCGGCCAGTACCGGTCCAACCAGCGGACCTGCACCTGCGATAGCGGCAAAGTGGTGACCAAACAAGACGTTACGGTTAGTAGGAACGTAGTTCAGACCATCATTGTTGATGACCGCCGGCGTGGCGCGCGTGGGGTCAAGTTTCATCACCTTTTGGGCGATGTACAGGCTGTAGTAACGATAGGCCACCAGATAAACTGAAACTGAGGCGACCACGATCCACAGGGCACTAATGTGCTCACCCCGACGTAATGCCACTACCGAGAGGCAGAATGCACCGATGATTCCGAGAATCACCCAGGGTATGTGCTTGAATATCTTTTTCGTATCCATAGTAAAACCTGGTATCTAATTAATAATTGGCCGAAGCCGCGTGGGTTTGATCTTGTGTTTGAGGAGGTAAATTGACTGCTATGTTGGGGGGATCTTGCCAGAGAATTACGCGCGTAAAGCAAGGTAAATAAGTGAGCGGTTATATGTCAGCTTAAGCGGTTCCACGTGTCAGCGAGCGGTTCACGGTGCCAATGAGTGGGGATATTTATGTGATTGAGATCACTAATAAACCCGTTTAGATCTTTGGCTGGCGGTGGGGATCGACGAATCGTCGATGCTGAGATCGATTCAGTTAGCACGAATTCCATAAAGTTTTCCCTTTCCAGGCCGAAAATTCTGACATCTGTCTAGCGGAAAGAGAAAACATGTTAAAACGAATGAAGATTGTTACCAGCTTACTGCTGGTATTGGCGCTGTTTGGCCTTTTACAGCTCGCCTCGGGCGGCTTGTTTTTTAACTCACTGAAGAATGACAAAGAGAACTTTACCGTTCTGCAAACCATTCGCCAGCAGCAGTCTGCGCTGAACGCCACCTGGGTTGAGCTGCTGCAAACGCGTAATACCCTGAACCGGGCGGGCATTCGCTACATGATGGATCAGAGCAATATTGGCAGCGGCGCCACCGTTGCCGAACTGATGCAGGTGGCGAGTACGGCGCTGAAACTGACGGAAAAAAATTGGGCGATTTACGAGTCGCTCCCGCGCGATCCGCGTCAAAGCGAAGCCGCGTTCCAGGAGATCAACCGTACCTATGATATCTATCACGGCGCGCTGGCGGAGCTGATCCAGTTACTGGGTGAAGGCAAGATCAACGCCTTCTTTGACCAACCGACGCAAAGCTATCAGGACGGTTTTGAGAAGCAGTACATGAGTTACATGCAGCAGAACGATCGCCTGTATGACATTGCGGTTGAGGACAATAACGCTTCCTATAGCCAGGCGATGTGGGTGCTGGTCTGTGTGCTGATTACCGTACTGGCGGCAATTATTGCGGTGTGGTTTGGCATTAAACTGACGCTGATCTCCCCGATGAACCGTCTGATTGAAAGCATTCGCCACATCGCCAGCGGTGATTTGGTTAAGCGTATTGAGGTGGAAGGTTCCAACGAGATTGGCCAACTGGCGGAAAGCCTGCGCCACATGCAGGGTGAGCTGATGAACACCGTGGGTGACGTGCGTAACGGCGCCAACGCGATTTACAGCGGGGCCAGCGAGATCGCGATGGGCAATAACGATCTTTCCTCGCGTACCGAGCAGCAGGCCGCTTCTCTGGAAGAAACGGCGGCCAGCATGGAACAGCTGACGGCGACCGTGAAGCAAAACGCTGAAAACGCGCGTCAGGCCAGCCATCTGGCGCTGAGTGCTTCTGAAACCGCGCAGAAAGGCGGCAAAGTGGTGGATAACGTGGTGCAAACCATGCGCGACATCGCTTCCAGTTCGCAGAAAATCGCCGATATTATCAGCGTTATCGACGGTATTGCCTTCCAGACCAACATTCTGGCGCTCAATGCCGCGGTAGAAGCCGCGCGTGCGGGCGAGCAGGGGCGTGGTTTTGCGGTGGTTGCGGGTGAAGTGCGTAACCTGGCCCAGCGTAGTGCGCAGGCCGCGCGCGAAATTAAGAGCCTGATTGAAGACTCGGTCAGCCGTGTGGACGTGGGTTCAACGCTGGTGGAGAGCGCCGGTGAAACCATGGATGAGATCGTTAATGCGGTAACCCGCGTGACCGATATCATGGGAGAAATCGCCTCCGCTTCTGATGAGCAGAGCCGTGGTATTGACCAGGTGGGTCTGGCCGTTGCAGAGATGGATCGCGTGACGCAGCAGAACGCCTCGCTGGTGGAAGAGTCCGCTGCTGCCGCGGCGGCGCTGGAAGAGCAGGCCAGCCGTCTGACCCAGGCCGTGGCCGTGTTCCGTATTCAGCATGACCAACAGCGCGCGCGCGACGTTGCCGCCGCAAAACCGGTTTCAACGGTCCAGCCGCGCAAAGCGGCGGTAACGGATGCCGGGGATAATTGGGAAACGTTCTAAGCCTGTGATGCCGGATGGCGCTGCCGCTTATCCGGCCTACGGGGAGTGTTACGGTATTTCCGGATGGCGCTGTCGCTTATCCGGCCTACGAGGAGTGTTACGGCGCTGTCGCTTATCCGGCCTACGGGGAGCGTTACGACCTATGGAGAAACGTAGGCCCGATAAGGCGTAGCCGCCATCGGGCAATCAGCGCAACATCAGGCGCATGGCGCAGCGTGATTCAAACGCCAGGCCGTGCGCCGCTTCCTCTTCTCTTTTCTGGCGCAACATGGCGGGAAGCGTCTCGTCAGCCAGCATTTCAAACCCCAGCCTCGCATATAGCGGCGCATTCCACGGCACATCGCGGAAGGTGGTCAGCGTGAGCGACGTATAACCTTTCTCGCGCGCCTGCCCGGCAACATAGCCCATCAACCTGCGGCCAATGCCTTTTCCCTGCCACTCCAGATACAGTGAAAGTTCAGCAATAAACAGCGATGCCCCCAGCGTTTCGGCTACCAAAAAACCGACCGGACGCTCATCGACCTGCGCCAGCCAGCTCATGCCTGCGGCGGCAAATGCCCGATGCTGGGCAACCGATATAATCTGGTCGTCGGCAATCCACGCCTGGTCGGGGATGAGTAAAAAACGTTGTCCCGCAGATCGTTCGATGGCGGGGAGGTTGGCGGTATCCGCCAGCGTGGTGGAGCGCAAGGTGATGTTCATATGGAGAGCATAACATGCCCGATAAGCGCGGGGTTATCGGGCATCAGGAAGATTAATCTTTACGCGGATCGCTGATGGGTTGGCGCACCAGGAAGATATAGGCGAGGGCGCCCACCATGGTGACGCAGCCGCAGATGATCAGCGCCAGACGGAAAGAGTTGGTGGTATCCACAATAAAGCCGGTAACGATCGGCGCGAAGGACGCGCAGATAAAGCTGGCAAAGTTTTGGATACTGCCCACGGAGGCGGTCATACGTGAGGCAACAGCCACGTGGATCAAGCCCCAGCAGGAGGTGCCGGCGAAGTGGATACAGAACAGCGCCATACCGATCAGTAACACGGCGGCCATCGACGTTGTCGCCTGCGGCACGATGAAGGTAAAGGCCGCAGAGCAGAACATCCCGGCGATAATACAAATCTTACGGCTCTTAATCGGCGCCATGCCCCCTTTCACCAGCCAGTCGGTAACAAAACCGTTGATCAGCATGCCCGCTGCGCCAAACAGGAATGGAATAGCCGCCATTAAGCCGGTGCTTTTTAAATCCAGGTTGTAGGAGGTTTGCAGGTAGCCCGGCAGCCAGGCCAGATATAACCATGCGGTATAGTTAATGCCGCTAAAGCCCAGCATCATGCCCCACATGGTACGGTTGCGGAACAGGCTGCGCCATTCGGCAAAGCTCAGCGGATCGCGGCGGGCATTGACGCTGCCAGCGTTCAGGTAAGCCTGTTCAGTGGCGCTCAGCGCAATTTGTTCGCGGTTGCGGTACAGCATGTACCAGCCGATGGCGAGGAAAATGCCCAGCACGCCGATGGTGATAAACATCCAGCGCCAGCCCATGACCAGCATCATGGCAGCCAGAATCGGCGGGCTAACGGCGACGCCAATGGTTGAGGCGGCATTGAATAAACCCATTGGGCGACCGCGCTCTTTGATGTTAAACCAGTCGTTGATGACCTTTACGCCGCACGGGTTCATGGGCGCTTCGCCGATCCCCATGCCGATACGCACCAGCACAAACTGAGTGAAGCTGTGCACCATCCCGGACAGCGCCTGAAACAGTGACCAGAAGAACATCCCGAGTCCCAGCATAATGCGCGGACCTTTGCGATCCAGCAGCGGGCCGCAGGGCAGTTGCGCAATACCGTAAGCGAGAGAGAAGACCGACAGCAGGACGCCGATTTGCGTGGCGTTCAGCCCCAGTTCTTCACGAATCGTTAAGTTGGCGACAGATAATGAACTACGGTCGAGATAATTAATCACCGCAGCAAAGAATAATAAAATCATTGCTGTGGTTTGAATACGCTTTATTCGGCTACTGCGTTGCACCATGCCCTCGGGCGGAACATTAGTATCCGCAGATGACGACGTGCCAAACGAAGAACTCGGGTCGAGGGTAATATTATTTTTTTCCACGCCGGACTCCTGAACCTCAATAATTTATTTTTCACACAGCCGGGCTGTGCAGTATTGAAAAAATACCAGTGATGAATCAATTTTCTCATCACCGCTCACAAAAGTTTTTAATGCAGCCGACTTAGCGTGAGCATAGGCAAGAGGTATTTTTCAGGCGTTTTTATTTTTATAAAATCGTGCTCCCGGTAGTGGTTTGCTGTTTTTTATCGGTACTTAATGCGCGGCAGCGCTACTTTGATTGATGGAGCGAATCATCGATTGTTTGGCTGAATTCAAATGGTTACAGAGCGCCAGGGTGGCATCCAGGTCGCTGCGGCAGATCAGCGCGCTGAGGATGGTCATATGCTCATCGATGGCAATGATGTTGCGCTGCTTGAGGTCGCTTTCATCCCACTGATAGTGGAAGTGGAAAATCACGGAGATGATTTCAAGTGATTGATTAAAAAATATATTATCGGCTGCGGAGAGCAGTAAAGCATGAAACTCGCGGTCTAACTGCGAGAACATACGAAAGCTGCTGCCGATGCTGTCGCGCAGGATCCGGTGGCGTTCCAGCAGCGTTTTAGCCTGCAGCCAGCGCGGGTCATCGTCGGGCAGATTGAGGAAATGCTGCAGGGAATGGGTTTCCAGCATCTCTCTGAGTTCAAACAGCTGTTCCGCATAGGCCTGATCGAACTGCTTCATGCTCCACTGGCCGCGTTTTTCGTTTTTAATCAGGTTGTAACGTTCGAATTTTAAAAGATATTCCCGCACGACTACCGGGCTGACCCCCGCGGCTCTGGCAAGCTGCAGTTCGGAGAAACTCTCGCCTGCGCGCAGCTGGCGCTGGTTGATCATGGTGAAAAAAGCCTGCTCAAAAATCCGGTTTTGCTCGGTCATGGAGGCGGTGGTGCAGGCAAAACCGTCGTCATGGTCGGGTTTACGTACGATGACGTAGTGGCTGCCGACCTGGGTCAGTACCCCGCATTCGCCTAAGTGGCTCAGCATATGGCGCACGGTGGTGCGGCTGATGTTGTACATCTCCGCCAGCGCGCTTTGCGACGGCAGGGGGGAAGGGATATGACCACGCGCCATATCATCGATTATCTGGTTTATCACATTGTGGCGTAAGTTCTGTGAACGGCTCATGTTTTCTCCTTTTTGGCTATTAAAACCCGATTTAAAACATTTTTATGCGTTGAAATTCACAGAATGCGTTTCCGCTTTCTCCGGTTTTTTTATTTTCGTTGATATCTGACACAACAAAAAAACAGGAGAGCACAATCATGTCTACGATGAATACGTTGATTTGCCAGGAACCTAAAAAATTAGTCTGGAAAGAGCGTGAAATCCCTATTCCTGGTGAGGATGAAGCATTAATAAAAATTAAATCGGTGGGGATTTGTGGTACCGATATTCATGCCTGGGGCGGCAATCAGCCTTTTTTCAGCTATCCACGTGTATTAGGCCATGAAATATGTGGGGAAATTGTCGGGCTGGGCAAAAATATACAAAATATGAAAAATGGTCAGCAGGTGGCGGTTATTCCTTACGTGGCCTGTCAGCAGTGTCCGGCATGCCTGAGCGGGCGTACCAACTGCTGCGAGAAGATTTCGGTGATTGGCGTGCATCAGGATGGCGGTTTCAGTGAATATCTGGCCGTTCCGGTGACCAACCTGCTGGATGCGCAGGGCATTGACCCACAGGCGGCGGCGCTGATTGAACCCTATGCCATTAGCGCGCATGCGGTACGTCGGGCGGCGGTGGCGCCGGGTGAGCAGGTGCTGGTGGTGGGGGCTGGTCCGATTGGTCTGGGCGCGGCGGCGATCGCCAAAGCCGATGGCGCACAGGTCGTGGTGGCGGATACCAGCCCTGCGCGCCGGGAGCATGTGGTTTCCCGGTTGGGACTCCCGGTTATCGACCCGTCCGCTGAGGATTTTGATGCGCAGCTGCGCGCCCGGTTCGGCGGTTCGCTGGCGCAAAAGGTCATTGACGCCACCGGGAACCAGCATGCAATGAACAACACGGTGAATTTGATTCGCCATGGCGGCAGCATCGTTTTTGTTGGGCTGTTCAAAGGGGATTTGCAGTTCTCCGATCCGGAGTTCCACAAAAAAGAGACCACCATGATGGGCAGTCGCAACGCCACGCCGGAAGATTTCGCCAAAGTGGGGCGCCTGATGTCGGAAGGCAAACTGACCGCCGACATGATGCTCACGCACCGTTACGCGTTTGCCCAACTGGCGGAAGTTTACGAGCGGGATGTGATTAACAACCGTGAGCTGATTAAAGGCGTGATCACGTTCTGAGAGGATAAGTGTGATGAAAACATTGAATCGACGTGATTTTCCGGGTGTCAGCTACCCCACGCGCGTGATCCAGTTTGGTGAAGGTAACTTCCTGCGGGCGTTTGTCGACTGGCAGCTGGATATCCTTAATGAGAAAACGGATCTCAATGCTGGCGTGACCATTGTGCGCCCAATCAATACCGATTTTCCGCCGTCGCTGAATACCCAGGACGGGCTATATACCACGCTTATCCGCGGGTTGAACGAGCAGGGCGAAGCGGTAAGCGAGGCGCGGCTGATTCGCTCGGTGAATAACGAAATCAACCCGTATCAGGATTTCGCCGCGTATCTGGCGCTGGCGCACAATGCGGATATTCGCTTTGTGTTTTCGAATACCACCGAAGCCGGGATTAGCTATCACGCCGCAGACCGGGTGGATGATGCCCCGCCGGTGAGTTTTCCGGCCAAACTGACGCGACTGCTGCTGGAGCGTTTTAACCATTTTGCGGGGGCGCTGGATAAGGGCTGGGTGATTATCCCCTGCGAACTGATCGACTACAACGGCGATGCGCTTAAAACGCTGGTGCTGCAGTATGCGCAGGACTGGCAGCTTCCTGCGGCGTTTGCCGACTGGGTGGAAACGGCGAATACCTTTTGCTCCACGCTGGTTGACCGCATTGTTACCGGCTACCCGCGTGAAGAAGCCGCCGCGCTTGAAGCTACGCTGGGCTATCACGATGCGTTTCTCGATACCGCGGAGCATTTTTACCTGTTCGTGATCCAGGGACCGACATGGCTGGCTGACGAGTTAAAGCTGGCGCAATGCCCGCTGAATATCCGGGTAGTCAGCGATATCAGGCCGTACAAGGAGCGTAAGGTCGCCATTCTGAACGGCGCGCATACGGCGCTGGTGCCGGTGGCGTGGCTGTGCGGGCTGGAGACCGTCGGCGAAGCGATGCAGGATGCCGATGTCCGCCGCTTTGTCGAGCGGGCGATTGGTGAGGAGATTATTCCGGTGTTGGATCTCCCTGCGGATGAACTGCGTGAATTTGCTGGCGCGGTGAGCGGGCGTTTTCAGAACCCCTACATTCGCCACCAGTTGCTTTCCATTGCGCTTAACGGGATGACCAAATTCCGTACCCGCATTTTGCCGCAGCTGCTGGCGGGCCAGCAAAATGGATGCTGGCCTGAGCGCTTAACCTTTGCGCTTGCTGCGCTGTTGGCGTTTTATCGCGGCGAACGGGCTGGGGAAGGCTATCCATTGCAGGATGACGAGCAGTGGATAAATCTGTATGCCAGCCTGTGGCCGCGAGTCGGCCATGACCTGACGCTGCGCGAGCTGGTCGATACCGTGCTCGGCGATGCCGCGCACTGGGGGGACGATCTGACGATGTTGCCAGGACTTGCAGAGCAGGTGACGGCCAACCTGGAAATGATTCTGGCGCAGGGAATGCGTCAGGCGGTGAACGGTCTGAGATAAGGTTGCCATGCAGCGCCCGGTGTTGTGTTGGGCGCTGTTTTTTTTATCAGGCAAGATCACAAAACAGGAATAAAGCGGCATCTGGCGCGTCAATGAGGGATTGTTTAGCGGCATCATTATTACCACGGTAACAATCATGAGAGAGTACGATGCGCAAAGATGTCCTGCTGGCTTTTCTGACCAATCAGACCGATTTTTTCGATCCTGAGCATATCAGCGAGGTTTTCACCGCGCGTTATCTGGCGCAGCGTTTCAACATGCAGCGCAACACCGCCAGCCATTATCTGAACCAGCTGGTTGCACAGGGGATTCTGGTTAAAATCAATACCCGTCCCGTTTATTTCCTGCATAAACAGGCCTTTGCTCAACAATTCTTTGCCCTGCCGCGCAATGAATATGCCAGCGTGGCAGAGCTGCTGGCGCAAGGGGAGGAGGAGCGCCAGCCGGGCGATCACTTTTCTCTGCTGATTGGCCACAACGAAAGCCTGAAAAAACCGATAGAGCAGCTGAAGACCGCGTTGTTCTACCCTGACGGCGGGCTGCCGCTGTTGATTACCGGGGAGAGCGGCACGGGGAAGAGCTATATTGCGCAGTTGATGCATGAGTACGCCATCGCGCAGGAACTGATCGCCCCGGATGCCCCCTTTATCACCTTTAACTGTGCGCAATATGCCAGTAATCCGGAGCTGCTCGCCGCGAACCTGTTCGGCTATGTGAAGGGAGCCTTCACCGGAGCGCTGAACGACAAAGCGGGCGCGTTTGAAGCGGCGCACGGGGGGATGCTGTTTCTCGATGAGGTACACCGGCTGAACGCCGACGGTCAGGAAAAACTGTTCACCTGGCTCGATCGCGGCGAGATCTACCGGGTGGGCGAGACGGCGCAAGGGCATCCGGTGTCCGTCCGGCTGGTGTTTGCCACCACCGAAGAGCTGCATAGTACGTTTCTGACCACCTTCTTGCGCAGGATCCCGATCCAGGTCAGCCTGCCGGATCTTCAGCAACGCAGCCGTCAGGAAAAAGAGGCGTTGATCCTGCTGTTCTTCTGGTCAGAGGCGAAAACGTTATCAGCCACCTTGACGCTTAAGCCTCGCCTGCTGCAGATCCTCAATCAGTATGTCTACCGCGGTAACGTCGGCGAACTGAAAAATGCGGTGAAGTATGCGGTGGCGACCGCATGGGCGAAAAAGCCGGGGCGGGAGTCGGTCACCGTGTCGTTGCACGATCTGCCCGATGCCATGCTGACTGCGCTGCCGTCGCTGAATGAGCCGATTACAGAGGAAGAACCGGTCATCGTTACGCCGCAGAGCAACCTGCTCTGGCTGCTGCGCGCACGTGATGAAACGCAGGGCATGATCCATGACACTCAGTGTCTGGTGCTGGCGCTGTACGAGTCCGTTCGCTGTGCAAAGGAGAGCTGGGAGACGGTACAAAAGCGCATGGGGGATGAGATCGAAACGCTGTTTGATCGGCTGATCTTCAGCGGCGACGATCGCTCCCACTCCCAGCGGTTGTTGCTGATAACCAGCCAGGTAAGAGAGGAGTTCTGGCGGCTGGAAAAACGCTTCAATATGCAGCTCAACGGCAACTGCATTTACGCGCTCAGCCACTATTTGATCCACCGCGCTACGCTGGCTCCCTCGCGCCTGAACAGCGAACAGGTCCGCCAGCTGGATACCTTTCTCGCCCAGAAATTTCCGCTGCTGTATAGCTTCTGCCAGCAAATTCTGGACACGCTCACCCAGAAGCTGGATCTGGAGCCGCGGCGGATCGATGTTTTGCTGCTGGTGCTCTGGCTGCATAAGCAGGGGGTAACCAGCCAAAAACAGGTCACTCACGCGGTGATCCTCGCGCATGGTTACGCCACTGCCAGCAGTATTGCCAACGTGGCGAACCGGTTGCTGAAAAATAATGTTTTTGAATCGTTCGATATGCCGCTGGATGTCACGCCAGAGGCGATCGCTCAGCAGGTGATGCGTTATCTGGAAAGCCACCCGCTGGCATCAGGATTGATGATTCTCGTGGATATGGGCTCGCTGAAGGCCATACATCAACACTTCGACAGAGCTATCTCAACGCCGGTGACCATCGTCAATAACGTCTCAACCAGCATGGCGCTGTATGTGGGCGAGCGCATTTTGCAGGGACATTTTATTGAGGATATTGCCCGCGATATTGCTCAGGATTTACCGGTGGAGCATCAGCTTTATTGGCCGAAAAACAGCAAACCCAAAGCCATTCTGACCACCTGCGCCACCGGAATCGGCGTGGCGACCAATCTTTGTTCACTGCTGCAGGCCAGTATCCCGGAGGCTCTGGGAATTGAAGTGGTGGCCTGCGACTATGCCATGCTGGCGAACAATAAACAGCAGGAGCCAGTGTTTAGCCGTTATGACGTGCTGGCGATAGTCGGCACGTTAGATCCGCAAATCCGCAGTCTTCCCTGGATCTCGCTGGATTCCCTGATTTCAGGGGAGGGGAATCAGCAACTGAGGACGCTGTTTGGCGCGTTAACCACGCCGGAACAGGTGACGGAAATTAATAATCTGATCCTGAAAAACTTCTCGCTCAGAAGGGTGATCGAGTCAGTCACCATTTTGGATACCGGCAAAGTGATTAATCACGTTGAACAGTTTTTGCTGCGCTATGAGCATCTGGCGGGGCAGATTGTTTCTAACGAGCGCAAGGTTGCGCTGTACGTGCACATCAGTTGTTTGATTGAGCGTTTGATCCGCCATGCGGGGATCACCGCCCACAGCGGGCACCAGTGTCCGGAACACGAGCTGAATATGCTGCGCGAAGCGTTTAGTGTCATTGAGAGTAACTACAGTGTCAAAATCCCCGGCGCAGAGCTTTGCTATATCCATAATATTCTGACCTTCGACACAGAATATATCGAGCAAGATCAACAGTTTTAATCTCTTTATCCCACTCTTGTTCTTTTCCCGGCGGCGGGCCACTTTTTCTGGCACGCCGCTTGCTCTGTTTACAGCAGTGGAGTCTGTTTTCAGAGGTAAGGATGAAGAGACAGTATATTTTTGCCAGTCACGGCACGCTTGCCAGCGGCGTTTTAAATTCCGTTGAACTGATTTTAGGCAAACGCGACAACGTGCTAACGCTGTGCGCCTATGTTGAAGAAGGTGTGGACTTAAGCCAACAGGTTGATGCGCTGATGGCGCAGATTCCGCAGGACGCTGAAGTTATCGCTCTGACCGATATCTTCGCGGGAAGCGTCAACAATGAATTCGTGCGCTATTTATCACGCGATCATTTTCACCTGCTGGCCGGAATAAATCTGCCGTTGGTGATTGACCTGTTTATGTCGGAAGAGGAGGGCAATGCCGCGCAGATCATTTCCGCCGCGCTGACGAACTCCAAAGAAAATATTCAGTATTGCAATCAGACCATCACCAGCGCCATGCATGGCGATAAAGACTTTTAAGGGGAGGGAGAATCATGATTGTATTTTTGCGCGTTGATCATCGCTTATTACATGGTCAGGTAGCGTTTTCATGGACGCAATATGTTGACGCTGACTGCATCCTTATTGCCAATGACAGCGTACCCAACGATGAATTACGCAAAACAACGATAAAAATGGCTAAACCACCGGCGGTTAAATTAGTCATTAAAAATATTAACGATGCTATTGAGGCGATTAAAAGCGGCGTTACCGATAAATATAAGCTGTTTATTGTCGTAGAGTCGGTCACCGACGCCTGGCGTTTGGCACGTGAGCTGCCAGAAATAAAAAGCATCAATCTCGGCGGCACTAAAGTCCGTGAGGGAAGCCAGAATATTTCCAAAGCGATCAATTTGTTAGCCGAAGAAGTGGCCCAACTTCAGGAGCTGGCGGCTGCCGGCGTTGAGGTTGAGATTCGCCTGGTGCCCAACGATCGCAAACAACGCTTTGCCTGAACGGATAACTTCCTGAGGATACATTATGGTAGAGGCACTTTTACTCGGTCTGGTGGCGTTTATCGCCCAGTCTGAATATGCGCTGGGAACCTCGTTGATATCCAGACCTATCGTGACGGGACTACTGACGGGTCTGGTACTGGGGGATATGGAAACCGGTATTGTGATGGGGGCGACGCTTGAGCTGGCGTTTATTGGTTCGTTCTCGGTGGGAGCATCGCTACCGCCGGACGTAGTCACCGGCGGTATTTTGGGCGTTGCTTTTGCAATTAACTCCGGCGCGGGCGCTGAGACCGCGCTGTTGCTGGGTCTGCCCATCGCCACGTTGGCGCTGATCGTAAAAAATATCTATAACGGGATGTTTATCCCGCTGCTTTGTCATAAAGCCGACGCGTACGCTGAAGTGGGAAATACCCGCGGTATTGAACGAATGCACTTAATTTCCGGCATTGGGCTTTCGCTGACTTTGGGGATTATTGTCACCGTCTCTTATCTCGCCGGTGTGAATGTGGTGAAAGGTTTTCTCGATGCCATTCCGGAATTTATTAAACATGGTTTAAGCGTTGCCACCGGGATTATTCCGGCGCTTGGTTTCGCCATGCTGGCGCGTCTGTTAATTAATAAAAAGGTTGCCCCTTATTTTTTCCTCGGTTTTGTATTAATGGCCTACCTGAAAATACCGGTCACCGGTATCGCGATTCTCGGCGCGATTGTCGCCGTGGTGATGGTGAATATGCCGAAAATAAATCAATCTCAGACTGCACCCGCACAAGGAGCGCCTCATGACGATGAAGATGATTTCTGAAGACGAGCGCCAGCAGGCGGAAACCACAGGAGAAGTCACAGGAGAAGTGACCGCGCGCGATCTCCGCCGTGTCTTCTGGCGCTCCTTCATGATGGAGTTTTCCTGGAACTATGAGCGACAGATGAACCTGGCGTTCGCATATACGCTTATTCCGGTACTGAAAAAGCTCTATACCCGCAAAGAAGATTTGGCGCAGGCGCTGAAACGCCACCTCGCTTTCTTTAATACCACGCCGCATATCGTCACCCTGATCCTTGGGATCACCGTGGCTATGGAGGAGAAAAACAGCCAGCAGAAAGGCATGGATGCGACATCCATTGATAACGTTAAGGCATCGCTGATGGGGCCGTTGGCGGGAATCGGCGACTCCTTTTTCTGGGGAACGCTGCGCCTGATTGCCACCGGTATCGGCACCAGCCTGGCGCTAAAGGGCAATATCCTCGGCCCTATTCTGTTCCTGCTGGTCTTCAATGTGCCGCATATTCTGGTGCGCTGGCTGTTTACCCGCTGGGGATATGTGCTGGGCACCGGCGTGCTCCAGCGAATACAGCAAAGCGGCATGATGGAGAGCCTGACCTACGGTGCTTCGATCATTGGCCTGATGGTAGTGGGCGCTATGACGGCGTCGATGATTGATATCACGATCCCTACCACCTTTGGTACGGGGGAGGCGAAAACCCATGTGCAGGACATTATCAACGACATTATGCCCTGCCTGTTACCGCTGGTGAGCTTTGCCATCGTTTGCTGGCTGCTGGGCAAGAAGGTTAAGCCATTAACCATTATTGGCGGTATCGCGCTGGTCGGTATTTTGGGCTCCTGGATTGGTCTTTTTTAAGAGGAAAAAATGATGTCACCAACCATGCTGACGTATATCAATGAAGAGTCTGCAACGCTGGCCCGCATCCTGCGTGAATACCGTCAAACGCTGGCCGATATTTCCGACTTTGCACACCACCGCAAAATAGAACGGATCACGATACTGGCGACCGGGTCGTCATTAAATGCGGCATATTGCGCCCGTTATTTTTTCGAAAAGTTCGCGATAAATATCGATATTAAAGAGCCGTACACCTTTACCCATTATGAATATCTCGACCCGCAGGTTGACATGGTGATCGCGATTTCACAAAGCGGTAAAAGCGCCTCCACGCTGGATGCCATGCGCAAAGTGCAGGCGCAGGGGATTCCGGTTTTTGCACTGACTTCCGATCGGCAGAGCCCCGTTGGGCTGGCCTGCGACTATCCGCTGGATATTCTGACCGGCATCGAGAAGGTTGGATTTGTGACCCGTGGATTCAGCGCCACCGTGCTCAATTTACTGCTGATCGCGCTGCTGCTGGCCCGCCAGCAGCAGCGCCTGGATGAGCGCGAAATGGCGGATTATCTGGCGCAGCTTGAGCGCCTCGCGGTGGGGATTCCTGACGCGATCGCGCGTACTGAAACATTTATCCATACGCATCAAACCGTATTGCAGCAGGGAAAACGGTTTGTCGCCATCGGCTATGGCGCGCTGGTGGGGGTGGCAAAAGAGTTTGAAACCAAGTTCACCGAGACGGTGCGTGTGCCGTCTGCCGGATTTGAGCTTGAGGCGTACATGCATGGGCCTTATCTGGAGGCCAATGCGGAGCACGTGATGTTCTTCTTTGACGACGCTGGCGACGAGCGCTCCGGGGCTCTGCGTGACTATATGTCATCGGCGGTGGAGCGTGCCTTTAGGGTGACGCTGGCGGCACAGGCGCAGGATGAAAATACACTGGCTCTTGGCGTGAATGTGGATCATTTTTTATCGCCGCTGTTACTCATTGTGCCGGTACAACTGCTGGCTTTCCATATTGCATCGCTGAAAGGCATCGACCTTTCTGTGCGTATTTTTGACGATTTCGATCGCGTATTAAAAAGTAAAATCTAATTTATCAGGAGAGAAAATATGTTGGGTTTTAATCAGGACGAGTACCTGACGAGTGCTCGTGAGATAGTCGCTGCGCGCCAAAAAGCGGAACAGGTGGCGGATGATATTCATCAGTCGGGCTTCAGTTCTTTATTTTTTGCCTCCGTTGGGGGCTCATTAGCGCCCATGATGGCCATTAATGAATTCGCCAAAGAATTAACCGGGTTGCCGGTTTATATCGAACAGGCGGCAGAATTAATTCATAAAGGTAATAAACGGCTAAATAAAGATTCGGTGGTGGTGACGCTATCGAAATCAGGCGATACCAAAGAGTCGGTCGCGATCGCCGAGTGGTGTAAAGCGCAGGGCATGCGCGTGGTGGCCATTACCAAAAACGCCGACTCGCCGCTGGCGCAGGCGGCAACCTGGCATATTCCGATGCGCCACAAAAACGGCGTGGAATATGAGTATATGCTGCTGTATTGGCTGTTCTTCCGCGTTCTCTCTCGTCATGGCGACTTTGCGGATTACGCGCGGTTTGCCAGCCAGCTGGAGACATTGCCTGAGCACCTGCTGCAGGCGAAGCAGATCTTTGATCCGCAGGCGGACCAGATCGCCCGTCGTTTCCATTGCAGCGACTATATGATGTGGGTCGGCGGAGCAGAGATGTGGGGCGAGGTCTATCTGTTCTCGATGTGTATTCTGGAAGAGATGCAGTGGAAACGTACCCGGCCTGTAAGCTCCGCGGAGTTCTTTCACGGCGCGCTGGAACTGCTGGAGAAAGAGGTACCGCTGCTGCTGGTGAAAGGGGAGGGCAAATGTCGGGCGCTCGATGAACGCGTGGAGCGTTTTGCCGCGCAGATCACCGATAATCTGGTGGTGATCGATCCGGCACAGTACCCGATGCCGGGCATAGACGACGCTTTCCGCTGGATAATGGCGCCTTGCCTGGTCTCGACGCTGCTGGTGGATCGCCTTGCGGCGCACTTTGAGCACTATACGGGCCATAGCCTGGACATCCGCCGTTATTACCGCCAGTTTGAGTACTAACAGAAAAGGGAGCGATGCTCCCTTTTTTTACCCCTGGGCATCCACCACTTTGATTTCCACCATTCCGATCCCCAGCTTCCGCGGCGAGTGGCCGAGAATATTGCCCTCGTTGGTGGCGACCGGATCGGGTGGGACAATCACCAGCGTATTGGCATCAGCCGGATTTTCAAAATGTAAGGTAGTGGTGCTGACATCATGGCTTAGCACCAGCGTCTGTTCCTCATTGCCAACGCGAACGGGTATCGGACGATTGGCGTTATCGCCATAGGCTTTGGCGGTGATGACCAGATCGAATTTTTTCGGCAATGGCGCTTTATATTCGATTTTTACCTCTTCACTGAGCTGCGCATTGGACCAGCGCCCCCAGGATTCAGGGCGTGAAATACCGCTAAACTGTTTGACCTCTTCCGGCGCGCCCGCCACGTTGAAGACGAAGCTATCGGCCTTGTAGCGAATGTCGTTATCGACAATTTTCAGCGTATCGACGTTACCTTTGTAGCGCTCCATGTCGATCACCGTGTCTTTAAATACGGTTTTGCTTTTCCATTTGGCTTTGTCGACGTGCTGCACGATTTGCTGCCCGCCCAGCTGTCCCTGAGAGACGCACCAGTCGGTGGAAAGCGCTAACGCTGGCGCCCACAGCTGCGCCATTTTGTAACAGCGATCGACCCAGACAAAGTTATCGCGCGGCGCGAAATCCGCCAGCTGGAAGCGCAGCGGGGCCGAGTATTCGCTTTCCGGCAGCGGCTCGACGCGTTTGTCCGATACGCGCAGCAGCAGCGGTAGACGGAAATGGCTGCCGGAGAACGCGATCATGTTTTTGTCCTGGTCAATGGTGAACTCTTTCATCTCTTTCGGGAAATTCCACAGGCGGATGATATCGGGCTTCCACGCCAGCATTTTTTCTTTGATGTTGAGAAACACTTCCGACACGGATTCGCTCGACAGGCTGCTGCGGCCAAGACCAATAAAGTTATCGCCACCCAGAATATCCAGTACCGTTGCCCCGTTATCCATGGTGTTACGTTTCACCGCCAGCGTTTCCTGCTGCGGCTGGTCGCCGCGCAGCACAAAGAACAGGTTGTTGCGATCCTGCTTGTTGAGATACTTCCATGCGGTGTTATTCATCGCCAGATGATCGGAAGAAACCACGATCACGGTATCTTTAAACCACGGCGATGCTTTGATTTTATTGATAAATTCTGCGATGTTTTCCTGACTACAGCTAACGGCGCTAAAGGACTGATTAGCCTTCCCGTCGATATCATAACGTTTACGGTTACAGCTACGTGAGATAAAGCCATCCGGATGATGGGTATCCACGGTCAGGGTAAACAGCGAAAAACGCTGGCCCGAGCGCGAAAGCGCTTCAAATTTTTTCCACGCTTCATCCAGCACGGTATCGTCGTAGAAGCCCCAGTCATTACGGTAAGCCGGGTCTGCAACCACGCTTTTTAACTCTTCCGCGCCGTACAGATGATCAAACCCGTGAGATTTCAGGAACACATCTTTGCCGGCAAAGCGCAGGTTGGCTCCCTGCACAAAGTAGTTTTGGTAGCCGGAGTTTTTCAGGATATCGCCCAGGCAGATATTATTGGGGAAGAAGCTGGAAACCGATGCCGAGGCGTTGCCCTCAAATGGCGCAAACAGCGGAATGCCGCATTGTGAAGCGACCATGCCGGCGATGGTGTAATCCGTCCCCGGTAGCTGCATGGTGTTGCTGAAATCCATGCCTTCGTTTTTCAACGCGCCGAGTTCCGGGGTCAGATCCGGGAATGCGTCGTTGTTAAAATAGGTACGCTCAAGGCTTTCGCCGTAGATATAAACCAGGTTCAGCTTCGGGTTAGGGATGGTTTTCGACGGCTCTTTATAATAGGTCGAGAAATCCGGATCGCCATCGCGCGACTGAGACTTAACCAGTTCGGTTATCTGGTGAAACGCCGGGCTGGCGTCAACGGAGGCCAGCGCCAGCAGCAGGGCCAACAGGCTGTAACCCACGTGATGCGGATGATGGCGACGGCGGCGAAGGATCCAGCCGAGGGCGACGAAGACGGTCGTCAGCGCCAGCGCAATACCGACGCCGGGCAGAATATATTTCCCGATACCTGCGCCGGTCAGGCTGTTGGTCAGAGTGTAAAGCACCGCGTCGTTGATGCCGTCGCCGGTGAAATAGTCACTGGCATACAGCGTGATATTCAAGACAATAAAAATCCCCAGCACCGTTAACGTGGCGGCAAACCACCAGGTATTGCGGCCCGCCTTCCAGGCGTAAATCAGCACTGAAGCGAGAAACAGAGTGATGGAGATTAATTCTGACAACGGTCGATCCTCAGTAAACCGGGCAAACGCCAGGCGGGTTAATTATTGGGGAAAGCACAATGTAATAGCGATGTTATATTGCTGCAATTGTAGTGACATTAAATTGCGTTGTTATTCAGAATTGGTTTAGATATGCGTGTTTTTTGCAGGGGATTTACTGGTTATTTGATGTGTGAATGTAATGGGGTAAACACATTGATGCCGCGCAGGTTCCGCGCGGCATATCGAGCGTCAGGAAATGAAGTTCATACCCTGTTTTAACACCAGATCGCAGGCCTTGGTTTTTACCTGCTTCGCCAGCGAGCTGTTGCCAATCGTGTTCAGGTCCAGCTGTTTGCCATCTTTGGCGTTGAGCAGCCCCTGAATACCATCCATATAGTTGGTGTCTTGTTTCTGCTCCGGCGCGCTCAGGCCCAGTTTATCCAGCACCTGGTTTTTGACGTTTTGCGCGTCGGTGACCGAGGCCAGTTTCTGTTTCGCGCAATATTCCAGGATCCCGGCGGCGTTATTCATGCTGCTGGAGGTCAGCGACTGATTGCTGCCATTCAGCAGGCTGGTCAGGGAAGAGAGCGACGAGCTACCCTGCGAGCCGGAGCTTTGTTTACTCAGTTCGCTGGCCGCGCTGGAGAGCGAATCCTGCCAGGAGGCGGCGAAAACGCTGGTAGAGATGAGCGTGCTGGCGGCAAGCGCGCAGCACAGCAGACGTTGGGTTGTTTTCATCATTATATGTAACTCGTGTTATGCCTTTTCAGCGCAGTATAGCGCTGGCGGTCTTAAGAGTGTTCCTAATGCTTAGTACTCTTTACCTGTTACCCGACTACGGTAGCTGTCCCAGTTAAAAATCACCCACAGGCTGTTGCCAAGACGCATACGGTCCATTACCCGTTCGCCCAGCAGTTTGTTCATTTCATCCATGTTGCTGTTGGTTAACATACCGGTCGGGCGTTTTGACGACGAGCGGCGATCGACGATCTGATTGATGATCACTTTTTCATAACGCGATTCGGTCTGCATGCCGATCTCGTCGATCACCAGCAGATCCACGTTACTCAGATCGTTGAGCAGCTGTTCTTCGCTGGTTTCACGGTTACTGAAGGTTTCTTTCATCGCCGACATAATATCAGCCACGGTAATGATCAGCACCGACTTGCCGCGCAGCAGCAGTTCGTTGCAGATGGCGGCGGCCAGATGGTTTTTGCCGGTGCCGGGCTTGCCCGAGAAAATAAAGCTGGCGATGTTGCCGTCAAACTCATCAACGTACTGGCGGGCTTTGCTCAGGGCGTTCATCTGACCTTCGCACTCCACCCGATAGTTATCGAAAGAACAGTTTTGGTGCAGCGGACGGATGCCGGAGCGGTTGAAGGTGCGCTGCATTTTCATGGCCCGGTTTTCACGGGCCAGCGCTGCGGCGCGAATTTCACCTTGCTCTTTTTGCCATGCCAGCAGCTCTTCGCCCGTTTTAAAGGCTGGCTCGACATGAGGCGGCATCATTTTTTGCAGACGTTTCATCAGATCGCCAACGTTTTTCATCGTTATCCTCGAAAACCTGGTGGAATATGGCTGTCAGGTTCGCTGACACTGTTCACATCGCGCTTGGGCATTCCGCCATTGCTGGCCCGGCCAATCTGGATGCTGCGCGCCAGTTTTTGCTGCCACTGAATATGGTGAAAGACTTTGCCTTCGGCCTGCCAGTAAGCGACGAATGAGGCCAGTTCTTCAGCGGTGACCGGTTCTCTTAACGCCACGCCCCACAGGGCGGCCTGGCGCTGAAAGTCGGCATCGGGCTGCCAGTCAGCGTACATGGCAAATTTTCCCATTGGCACCGCGACGGGGGCCGCTTGCGGCTCTTCATAAAATTGCGCATCCAACGTTACATCGCTTCCCGGACGTGACAGCTTCTCTTCAAGCGCCAACAACTGAGCCAGTCTTGCAGGCGTCAGCGCGTAAAACGCTGGCGCATTGTTGGCGAAGACCGCTACGGCGCCACCCGCGGACTTTGCCAGTACCGCGTGGTGATCGTGTAGTAAGGCGTCAATGCTGATGACGTCCGGCGTCAAAATTTTGCAGGGCATAATGTTTCTCAATACTGAACAACAACCGAGAAGGGGACTGCTTTTATAGTAACACAGAGAAGAAGGAGAGCAGCAGATGAGGGGGGCGATTCCCCCTCTGCGCAGCGCTAAGAAAGCGTGTCGCTAAACGCGCGGGCGTTTGCGATACAGCCATAATCCCGGTACGGAAAGCCCGATAGAGAGCGCGCCGACAATCGATGAGGCCTTGAGGAAATTGGTCAACAGGGTGATCATCAGCGCTTCGCTGTAGCCAAAATGGCCGATTTTTACCGCCGAAATCATGGCGGTGTAGGCGGAGATCCCTGGGAACATAGGGATCACCGCCGCAACGGTGAAAACTTTCGGATGCGCCAGATACCAGCGCGACCACTGGATCCCAATGCAGCCGACCAGCAGCGACGCCATAAACGTTGACCATTCGATGTTAAACCCTGCGCTCATCATCACCATTCGTGAACCGTGGCCCAGCGCGCCGAGCAACGCACACCAGGGAAGCGCGCGATGCGGGACGTTAAATACCATGGCAAAGCCTAGAGCCGGAATCGCCGACAGGATCATGTCCTGCATTAACGCCAGAATAAAATCGATCACGCCCATCCGCGCAGCCCCCATAAGGTCATCGATACGACCACGCCAATGCAGGTCGCCAACGTCAGCAGGCTGGCGATAGCCCAGCGAGCCAGCCCGGTATTGATGTGTCCCTTAAACATATCCGCGACAGAGTTGATCAACGGAAAACCCGGAACCAGCAGCAGCACGCTGGCCGCCATGGCGATGGTTGGGGTGTGATGAAAGGTTGGCAGCGTAAGCAGCAGGCCAGATATCGTGGTCGCCACAAAGGCGGTGATACAAAAGTTGATTTGCGGGTGCAAATGCCGGGACGCCAGGATCTGGCGGATGTACATCGCGACCATGCTGGCGAAAAAGGTGATCGTCGCGCCATCCCATCCGCCGTTATTGAGTTTACAAAAGCAGGCGCAGGACAAACCGACCATCAATGCGACCAGCCATCGTGGATAGCGTAGCGGCTTAATCTGGCTAAAACGCTTCTCAACGCCTTTTATATCCAGCAGCTTGTGTTCCGCCAAAATAACGATGTGCTGCACTTCCGTCACGACGTGCATGTTAATGCCGCGATCCTGATTTTTTCGCGTCGACGTCAGGCATTGCCCATCTTTAATGGTGGTAAGGACAATAGCGTTGGAGGATATGGCGCTTTCTACGCTATCCATACCAAGCGCCAGGCCGAGGCGAGTGGATAGTTCGTCAACCAGAGCGCTTTCTGCTCCATGCTGGAGTAAAAAAAGCCCGCACTGTATACATAACCGTGTAACCGTTCGCTGTGACGACTGCTCTGTTTGCATAGCTCGCTCTGACTGAAAAGGATCTCTTTGCATGATGAATGCCTTCTTTTTATCATGAAGCACGCGCCGGTTAGCTCTGGCAAGATCAATTTTTGCGTCGAAAAAGACCCAGCCGTACCGGGGCGGCGCTGAACACCTTTGCGCCTTATCAAAGAAGACATCGTTGATTGAAATGCCCTGTTTTTTTACCCTGATGGCAAATACGTTAGCCATGCTAATAATCAATTGTAGTTCTTTTAATTGTACAGGTAATGTATTTATGCGTAATTGTGTAATAATGGTTTAATAGTTTAGCGCTATTTGGATTGTAGCGTTAATACGTTCGTTAAATGAAAACCAAGGATAAACAATTCACCCAGTCTATTATTCAGGGCGCTTTCCTGTTAATTAACTTTGTTAATTTATCCGGGCGTTTTGAATAAGTTCGATTCTGGACTGGTGAGTGTGGAGGGGATATGTTGCCAGGACGCTGCAAGAACGCAATTCTTATTAGTAAATTACCGATAGTACAAACCGGGCTTAAAGGTGTTATGCAGGGGCGGTTCGCTGATTACGGACTTACCTACTGTCGTTCCGTTGAAGAACTGACACTGTTGCAGCTGCGGTGCGCTGATTTGGTGATTGCTGATTTATCCGGAGACTGTAGTCATCCTCGTTCAGTCTGCGAACAATATTATTCTTTATTATCTCAATACCGTGATATTCACTGGGTGTTTCTCGTTTCTCGTGTTTTTTACCCTCTGGCCATTGAGCTGCTGATGTGCCCTGTTAGTTCGCTGCTGTCTGACGCCGAGCCGATTGAAAGTTTGGTGAATGTTATTCTCGCGGGAAATACCCGAGCGGAGAGAATTAGCAAGTCGCTGCTCTCTCCGCCCGTGATGCCGGAGCCGGCAGACCATAGCGCCCGCTCAATTGTACTGACTCTCTCGGAGAGGAAAGTGCTGAGACTCCTGGGAAAAGGTTGGGGAATTAATCAGATTGCGACATTGCTGAAGAAAAGCAATAAAACAATCAGTGCCCAAAAGAACAGCGCTATGCGTCGCTTATCAATACACAGTAATGCAGAAATGTACGCATGGATAAACAGTTCTCAAGGATCGCGAGAGCTGAATTTACCTTCAGTTTATGGAGAGGCTACGGAATGGAAAGCCGAAGCATTAAAAGAAACGTCGCACTTGTAGAAAAGTGTGCGATGAGTAGCGTGGGTATTAAGAGTTTATTTAATACCATGCCGGATAACCAATATAAACTTCATCTCTTTTCTAACCAGCCAGACTTTAGTCAGGCGATGTTAAAAATGCCGTTTTCGGCCGTTATTTTTTCTCTCTCTGCTATCAGAACCGATCGCAGAGCTGGATTAGCGCATCTGACGGAGCTGGCGATTCATTTCCCTCGCATCAGGCGTGTGGTTATTGCCGACGACGATGCCGAGGCGCGTTTAATTGGTTCTCTGTCGCCATTGCCGTTAGATGGCGTGGTGAGCAAATCGTCTTCGTTAACGGTGCTGCAGGAGGCACTATTTACGGCCCTGAATTGCTCCAGCCGGGGAACCGAAGGTTCGAAAAACCATTGGTACATCAATCAAAGCCGGATGCTCAGCCCGACAGAACGCGAAATACTGCGCTTTATGTCGAATGGCTATTCAATGCCGCAGATTGCGGTGCAGCTTGAGCGGAACATTAAAACTATTCGGGCACATAAATTTAATGTGATGTCCAAACTGGGCGTGAGCTCAGATGCCGGACTGCTGGATGCTGCCGATATCCTGCTGTACCTGCGCGCAGGAGACCCAGCCCCTTTTCTGCAGGCAGCTTCTTAACAGGCAATATCAGATCGATTCGTGCCGGGTTAAGTTACCGGCACGGGGCGTGAAGCATCACTGACACACATCCACCCAGGTGGCGGAAGTCAGTTCAGCCATCCTTTCCGGCGTGATACGAACGGCACTATGGATGGCGCCTGCGGCTGGCAGCACTTCAGCGTAATGCTTCAATGAGACGTCGCAGTACACTGAAATCGGCGTTTCCAGCCCGAAAGGGCAAACGCCGCCAACGGGATGACCCGTCGCGTTCACCACTTCATCGCTGCTCAACATACGGGCTTTAGCGCCGAACGTACTCTTCAGCTTTTTGTTATCCAGTCGGGCATCACCTTTGGCGACGACCAGAATAATGTCGTTCTTTACCTTCAGCGAGAGCGTTTTCGCGATCTGGCCTGGTTCGACGTTATGGGCTTTCGCTGCCAGATCGACGGTAGCCGTACTCTGATCTAATTCGATGATCTCAATATCGGGTGCATGTTGTGCCAAAAATTGGCGTACTGATTGCAAACTCATTCTTCTCTCCAAATCGCCTACGGGCAGCTCCATACAGCAGAAAACCGCATGGCGTAATTTGTCATAGGGGCAAGCTCGCTGTAAATATTTTAATGTAACAACATGGCAACATTGGCAGTTTTTCGATCGTCTTCACAATCAAAGAAACCGGTTACAGTAACCGGTTGCAGAATGTTGAAATGACGATTAATACTGAAGTTGTCACTTCCTCTGTATCACATAATAAGAGCCATCTATGAAACTTAACTCAAAATGCAGTAGTGCTGGCGTTCTTCCTGGCACGGTTGCGAAAAAGTGTAATGGGCTTTACGTGGTGATGTTGATGCCAGCATGCTTGCAGGATTTTGCGCAACGGGAGAGCGGCTATGTCTACTAATCATGCTGTGTTTAATGTGATTTTCCGCTTTGTTGAAAACTACGTCAGCCCTGTTGCCGGGCGTATCTCTTCACAACGTCATGTGATGGCAATCCGTGATGGTTTTATTTCGGCTATGCCCTTTATGATCGTAGGCTCGTTTTTGTTGGTTTTTGCCTACCCGCCATTTTCTCCTGATACCACGTGGGGATTTGCCCGCGCATGGCTGGATATGGCAAAACAGTTTGAAGGCCAGATCCTCACACCGTTTGATATGACGATGGGGATCATGTCGGTCTACATATGTGCGGCTATCGCTTATAACCTGGGTAAGCACTATGTGAAGTCGCATCAGTTAGATCCGTTTATGTGCGCAATGCTGTCCATCATGGCTTTTTTGCTGATTGCCGCGCCGAAAACCAAAGGCGCGATGCCCGTTGATAGCCTGGGAGGGACGGGGATTTTCACCGCTATCCTGGTGGCGATTTACTGCGTTGAAATGATGCGTTTTCTGAAGGCGCATAACATCGGCATCCGTTTACCCGATCAGGTGCCGCCAATGATCAAAAACTCTTTCGATCTGCTGATCCCGGTGCTGGTGGTGGTGCTGACGCTATACCCGCTGAGCCTGGTGATTCAGTCGCAGTTTGACATGCTGATCCCGCAGGCGATTATGGCCATCTTTAAACCACTGGTGTCCGCCGCAGATTCTCTCCCGGCGATACTGCTGGCCGTGTTGATTGGTCATCTGCTGTGGTTTGCTGGGATTCATGGCGCGGCGATTGTGTCGGGGATGCTGCAAATGTTCTGGCTAACCAATCTCGGGATGAACCAGTCGGCGCTGGCGCAGGGCGCGCCTTTGCCACACATCTTTATGGAGGCGTTCTGGACGTTTTTCATCGTGGTTGGCGGATCCGGCGCGACAATGGGGCTGGTGATTTGCTATCTGCGCAGCCGTTCGGCTCATTTACGTTCGATTGGGCGTTTGAGCGTGGTCCCCAGCATTTTTAATATTAACGAACCGGTGATTTTCGGTACGCCGATTGTCATGAATCCCGTGTTCTTTATCCCGTTTCTGCTGGCCCCGATGGTGAATGCGGTGCTGGCCTGGGCGGCGATGAAGCTGGATTTAATTGGACGGGTAATTTCCGTCGTTCCCTGGACCGCGCCAGCACCGGTCGGCGCGGCCTGGGCATTAGGCTGGGATTATCGTGCGGCCATCCTGGTGGTCCTGTTAGCGCTGGTGTCGGCAATCATCTACTTCCCGTTCTTTAAGGTCTATGAAAAGCAGCTACTGGCGCAGGAAAAAGAAGAAGCACAGCGTATAGAAGAGGAAAATCAGCAAGTTGCATGAAATACAGGCGAGGGGCTACGGCTTCTCGCCTATTTCAGCGTGCAGTCACCGCATTGCTGAACATCGGGCAGGCGGTAACGCTGGCAGCAGGTTCTGCGGACCAGTAGCCCTTCGCGTGGCACAACAGTGCGCCACAGTGGATTAGCCTGGCCGCAGGAGAGTTGTTTCTCAAAAAAACAGGTCTGGCGCAGCGTGTTCAGCAATTCTTCACCTAACAACGGCTTCATTTCCGTTAAATACCAGTGAATTAAATATCCGGTATTGCTCCAGATAAGTTTGGCGTTGATCTCGCCTGTTGCTTCCAGCGCCTGCACAACCGGTGTGAGCGCCGAGAGAATCAGCGTTTCCATGCGTTGTTGAGGAGACAGGGCAGTAGTCTGGTGATCCTGATGTACGTCGATCCAGAAGCAGGCTGCACGGCCCGTTTCGTGAAACTCAACGCGCATGTGTTCAGGCGAGACGTCAATGGCCTCTTTTTGCGTTAGCAGGGCCACCATAAGCGGGGGCATCATCAGACCGATATACCATTGCGCCCAGAGAGAAATCAGCGGCTTATGTTCGCGCGGCAGCGTGGGCTGGTTGCGATAGATATGGTCCGCATAGACAGCCAACAGCGAACGGAGCGTTGCTGGTTGGGTCCATTCGTGCAGCGTCATTGCACCCGGCACGGGCGTTTCGTCAAGACGAATGAAGTCCAGCAGGTGCTCACGGGTTTTGGCTATCGTTTCGCGTACAGCAGCAGCCAGCGAGGGCATCTTTGCAGGGAGATGGCTACGCCAGATAACATCTTCAACGAGCGGTGCGGAACGATAAGCCATGGCAATATAAGGATGTTAATCTAAATGATAATGATTGCTAATCCTATAGTTGACCATGAACGATGGCAAGATCTTTGTCGCGATGTCGGGCGCCATCGCACAGATAGCTCAGAGTGAAGGGCGATTTACCCACAGCTCTTCGCTGACCAGCGTGTTGTTACGCCCAAGATTTTTCGCCTCGTACAGGGCCTTATCCGCTCTGGCGATAGCTGCCTCAATATCCTGCTCTACCAGAGGCGCAATGCCGATGCTGACGGTCACGTTGGTTGCCACGCTTTCGTTAAACATGTGGGGAATTTTAAGATCGTACACTTTCTGGCGAATACGCTCGGCGGCAGCCTGTGCCTGCTGTGGGTCGATCGCGGTCAGCAAAACCATGAATTCTTCGCCGCCAAAACGCGCCACCACATCACGGGAACGGACAGAATCACGAATGGCGGCAGAGACGCGGATCAGCGCCTGGTCACCCATCATATGCCCATAATGATCGTTATAGGCTTTGAAGTGGTCGATATCCAGTAACAGGACGTAGTGCTTCGAGTTGCTCAGAGCCAACAGCGTATCAAGCCTGTGTTGCAGCCCCCGGCGATTATATAAACCGGTAAGCGGGTCGAGCATACTCAGCCCGTTCAGCGTTTCCCGTTCCTCCAGCAGTTTGTACATCAGCTGCTGGGCGAAGCCATCGTAGCGCTTTTGTATCACATGCTGGATGGCGATCCCGGCCATCGGTAACGCCATAAAATAGAAAATTCGCAAACTATGCTCACTGCCGTTCAGCCATAAACAGACGCCGACGGAGGGCAATGAATGAAGCGTAAATGCGATGATATTATTGGCAAAAGCGATAGATCCAATAAACAGCACGCTAAGAAGCGCGATTAACAGAAAATAATAATCATTATGCCCCAGCGTGGAATATTTCTGGAAAATATGGAATGCCCATAACACGCCAAAAACGATTGAAATAAAAGGGAGATTAATTTTTTTATCCGCGTATTTCCCATGCCATATTAGCAACAGCGCACTGGCGATCAGTATCAGCAGAGCCGGTACAGATAAGGCTTTGACGGCAAAAAGCGGGAAAAAAAGCGTAAACAGCGCGGAGACTGCGTTGAGAAGCAGAAACAAACGTAAAGAGAGTTGATATTTTTTAGTGCGCAGCGCTCGCCAGGATTGTACTGTCATAGGTAAATATTGTTAGTTATCTGTAATATACGAAGATGTGTTGGTAAATAAAACAAATAACGAACGGGGTATCATTCGCTGAGGTCTTTATTGTTTTTAGCTGAAGCATTAACCGGCGAGCAATTTATCACCTTAGGTTATTCATGTCATCAATCGTTAAGTAAAACTCATATAAATGATAGTATCCCCTGGCTGACAAATGAGAAAATATATCATATGATATTGGTTATCATTATCAGTGCTATAGGTGGAACCATGTTGCAACGTACGCTGGGCAGTGGATGGGGTGTTCTGCTGCCGGGGATACTCATTGCCGGGATGGCATTTACCGACCTGTCGGTCTACGTGTGGAAGGCGATGATTGTGTTAGGATTACTACTGACTTCGCTCATGCTTTACCACAAACGCTTACGGCACTTTATTCTGTTACCTTCATGCGCGGCGCTGATCGGCGGCATTATGCTGGTAATGATGAACTGGAATCAGGGATGAGCAAAGCAGGGAAGAAAATCAGGAGGAAAATAAGATTATTGGTGCGAGGGGGGGGACTCGAACCCCCACATCCTAAGGACACTAACACCTGAAGCTAGCGCGTCTACCAATTCCGCCACCTTCGCACAGTCATCTTACTTTTTGATATCGCCTCGTTGGTGCGAGGGGGGGGACTCGAACCCCCACATCCTAAGGACACTAACACCTGAAGCTAGCGCGTCTACCAATTCCGCCACCTTCGCCCAGTGCGAGCAATATCAACGTGGATTATGGTGCGAGGGGGGGGACTTGAACCCCCACGTCCGAAAGGACACTAACACCTGAAGCTAGCGCGTCTACCAATTCCGCCACCTTCGCATACCATCGATACTCAAAAAGTATCGTTACCACGGAGGCGAATTCTAGAGATTTTATGCCGGGCGTCAACAGTTAATTATCGAACTTAATGTGATTGCCGAAAAAAAAGGCGTTTCTTCGGTTTTAAGCGTTTTATCCAGGCCGGATAAGCGATAGCGCCATCCGGCGTTGCCCGGCGTCACGCCGGATGGCGGCGTAAACGCCTTATCCGACCTGGATCAGTCAGGCTTTTTTCGCCTGGCGAGTCATGACGGTACGATAGACCTTGAAACGACCGGTTTGCGCGATAACTTCATGAAAACCGAACACCTCATCCAGCACCTTCGGATAAGGCAGGAAGGCGTTAGCCACGATACGCAGTTCGCCGCCGCTGTTGAGATGACGCACAGCGCCGCGAATCAGCGTTTGCGCGGCATCGAGGCTGGTCTGCAACCCATCGTGGAACGGTGGGTTGGAGATGATCATATCAAAGCGGCCCGTCACGTCAGAAAAGACGTTACTGGCGATCACATTTCCTTCTACACCGTTGGCAGCAAGCGTTGCCCGGCTGGCTTCAACGGCGGCTGCGCTTACATCACACAGGGTTAAACGGACTTTTGGCGAGTGGCTGGCTAAGGCGACGGAGAGTACGCCTGCGCCACACCCCACATCCAGAACTTTGCCTTTGGTATGCGGAGACAGCGTGGAGAGCAGCAATTGGCTGCCGACATCCAGACCGTCACGGCTGAAGACGCCTGGCAGCGTTTTAATGGTCAGATTTTCTGTCTGGTATTCATCCCAGTATTTTTCTGCATCAAAGACCGGCTGTTTTTCCAGGCGACCATGATACAGGCCGCAACGACGCGCGCTGTCGATTTTGTTTAGCGGTGCGTATTCAGCCAGCATCTGCTCGGCGCTACGTACGCCGCTGCGGTTCTCGCCGACAACAAACACATCGGTGCCCACCGGTAACAGTGACAGAATGTTCATCAGCTGGAACTGAGCTTCCGGCTTATTCTTCGGCCAGTAGTAGATCAGCGTATCGCTATCGGCAACGTCATCGGCCTGCGCGACGAGGCTGAAGCGGACGTTGTCACCCATCTGGCGGTTAAGCACCTGCCAGTGGTGAAGCTGCTGAGTGTGCGCGCGGCTGGCGGCGCTGTCGAAATGGGCTGGCAGGTCATCCTGCAAATCACCGGCAAACAGAATACGGCTTTGCTCGAAATCATCACTGTGGCGCAGCAAGACTTCACTTGCCGGGGTAAAAGCAGACATGGGGTGCTCCTTAAATTGTACAGCGGGCGATTATAGTTGTTTGATGGCACGGATTCGACAAATTTGCTATATTTGCGCCCCTGATAGACAGGAGCGTTTCGCTATGACATCCCGACGAGACTGGCAGTTACAGCAACTGGGCTTTACGCAGTGGTCGCTGCGTCGTCCCGGCGCGCTGCAGGGCGAGATCGCGATTTCAATTCCTGCGCATATCCGTTTGGTGATGGTTGCTGCACAGTTACCCGCGCTAAGTGAACCGTTGATGAGCGATATTTTACGCGCATTAACCGTCAGCCCGGATCAGGTTTTACAACTGACGCCCGACCGCGTCGCCATGCTGCCGCAGGGCAGTCGTTGTAATAGCTGGCGGCTGGGAACCGAAGAGCCGCTGCAGCTGGAGGGCGCTCAGGTCGCCAGTCCTGCATTTGATGAATTACGGGCAAACCCTGCGGCACGCGCCGCGTTTTGGCAACAAATCTGCGCATATGAACACGATTTCTTCCCTCGAACCGACTGATTTACCTGCAGCATTCCAGATTGAAAAACGCGCCCACGCTTTTCCGTGGAGTGAAAAAACATTTGCCAGCAACCAGGGCGATCGCTACCTCAATTTTCAGTTGAGGGTTGATGACGTGATGGGCGCCTTTGCGATTACGCAGGTGGTGCTGGATGAAGCTACGCTGTTCAATATCGCCGTCGATCCTGACTTTCAGCGTCGGGGCCTGGGGCGAGAGCTGCTGGAGCATCTGATCGATGAGCTGGAAAAGCGCGGCATCCTGACGCTGTGGCTTGAGGTGCGCGCCTCAAATGCTGCCGCTATCGCGCTGTATGAAAGCCTGGGCTTTAACGAAGCGACGATTCGGCGCAATTATTATCCGACGGCCGATGGTCATGAAGACGCCATTATCATGGCATTGCCAATCAGCATGTAAGACAAGGTGTAATGATGAAGAAGTGGGACTGGATTTTCTTTGATGCCGACGAAACGCTGTTTACGTTTGACTCGTTTACCGGCTTACAGCGGATGTTTCTCGACTATAGCATTACTTTTACCGCTGAAGATTTTCAGGACTACCAGGCCGTAAATAAGCCGCTGTGGGTGGATTATCAAAACGGCGCGATTACCTCATTACAATTGCAGCACGCCCGTTTTCAGAGCTGGGCTGAACGCCTGAAGGTAGAGCCAGGCCAGCTTAATGACGCATTTATCAATGCGATGGCGGAAATTTGCTCGCCGTTGCCTGGGGCGGTTTCTCTGCTCAATGCGATTCGTAATAAAACGAAAATTGGCATCATTACCAACGGCTTTACGGCGTTGCAGCAAATCCGCCTGGAGCGGACCGGGCTGCGCGACTATTTCGATCTGCTGGTGATTTCTGAGCAGGTTGGCGTGGCAAAACCCGATCCCCGAATTTTTGACCATGCGCTGGCGCAGGCGGGCAATCCCGATCGTTCCCGCGTGCTGATGGTGGGCGATACCGCAGAGTCCGATATCCTCGGCGGCATTAACGCCGGACTATCCACCTGCTGGCTAAATACGCACCACCGCGAGCAGCCAGCGGGCATCCAGCCGACCTGGACGGTCGCGTCATTAAGCGAACTGGAGCAGCTCCTGTGTAAACACTGATTGCCTCCCCCCCGTTGATGGGTAAAATAGCCGCAATTTTTCGTATTCAACTTGCACGGTCCGCTGCCGTGCTTACCTAAGAAGATTTGACTATGACGTTGTCTCCTTATTTGCAAGAGGTGGCCAAACGCCGCACTTTTGCCATTATTTCTCACCCGGATGCCGGTAAAACGACCATTACTGAAAAGGTCCTGTTATTCGGACAGGCGATCCAGACCGCCGGTACGGTAAAAGGCCGTGGCTCCAGCCAGCATGCGAAATCTGACTGGATGGAGATGGAAAAGCAACGTGGTATCTCCATTACCACCTCCGTGATGCAGTTTCCGTATCATGACTGCCTGGTGAACCTGCTGGACACCCCGGGGCACGAAGACTTCTCCGAAGATACCTACCGTACCCTGACGGCGGTGGACTGCTGTCTGATGGTTATCGACGCCGCGAAAGGCGTTGAGGACAGGACTCGTAAGCTGATGGAAGTTACCCGTCTGCGCGATACGCCGATCCTGACCTTTATGAACAAACTCGACCGTGATATCCGCGATCCGATGGAGCTGCTGGATGAAGTCGAGAACGAGCTGAAAATCGGCTGTGCGCCGATCACCTGGCCGATTGGCTGCGGGAAGCTGTTCAAGGGCGTTTATCACCTTTATAAAGACGAAACTTACCTGTATCAGACGGGTAAAGGCCACACCATTCAGGAAGTGCGCATTGTTAAAGGTTTGAACAACCCGGAACTCGATGCCGCCGTGGGCGAAGACCTGGCGCAGCAGCTGCGCGACGAGCTGGAGCTGGTGCAGGGCGCGTCTAACGAGTTCGACCATGATCTGTTCCTCGCGGGCGAAATCACCCCGGTCTTCTTCGGTACCGCGCTGGGTAACTTCGGCGTTGACCATATGCTGGACGGCTTAGTGGAGTGGGCGCCTGCGCCGATGCCGCGTAAAACTGATACCCGCACCGTGGAAGCTTCAGAAGAGAAGTTCACCGGCTTCGTGTTTAAAATTCAGGCCAACATGGACCCGAAACACCGTGACCGCGTGGCTTTTATGCGTGTGGTTTCCGGTAAGTACGAGAAGGGTATGAAGATGCGCCAGGTGCGTATCGGCAAAGACGTGGTGATCTCCGATGCGCTGACCTTTATGGCCGGCGACCGTTCGCATGTAGAAGAAGCGTATCCGGGCGATATTCTTGGGTTGCACAACCACGGCACCATCCAGATCGGCGATACCTTCACCCAGGGCGAAATGATGAAGTTCACCGGCATTCCGAACTTCGCGCCGGAACTGTTCCGTCGTATTCGTCTGAAGGATCCGTTGAAGCAGAAACAGCTGCTGAAAGGGCTGGTTCAGTTGTCGGAAGAGGGCGCAGTACAGGTCTTCCGTCCGATCGCCAATAACGATCTGATCGTGGGCGCCGTCGGTGTGCTGCAGTTCGACGTGGTGGTATCGCGTCTGAAGAGCGAGTACAACGTTGAAGCGATTTATGAGTCGGTCAACGTGGCGACCGCGCGCTGGGTAGAATGCTCTGACGTGAAAAAATTCGAAGAATTTAAGCGTAAAAACGAAGTTCAGCTGGCGCTGGATGGCGGCGATAACCTCACCTATATCGCACCGACCATGGTTAACCTGAATCTCACCCAGGAACGTTACCCTGACGTTCAGTTCCGCAAAACGCGCGAACACTAATCGCCTCTCAGGGCACGGTAGCCGCCGTGCCCTGCAACTTTTCCTGTCTTTTAAATCCCTTGCGGAATGTTCTTAAAACCTCTCGTTTTTTCGTTGTTTGCCTGTTTTTTAGTCAATCCGGACTGCGATCACGAAATCCTGAACTATATTTAGCAATGTGATGACATAAATATCGGCGTTAAATGCTTTTTAGGCTGCCTGTTGCAGCTTCTATTGCTGATATTTATTCCAATTACAAGATTAGTTGCTGGTTAACGCCGTTTTACGGCAGACCATCGCTTTTAGCAAAACATACAGGAATACATCGATGACAATGACAGGACTTAAGATTTCTAAAACGCTGCTGGCCGTGATGCTGACTTCTGCTGTTGCAACGGGTTCTGCTTTTGCAGAAAACGCCACGACGGATAAAGCGCAATCCGGCGTCGAAAGTGCGGGGCAGAAAGTCGATAGCTCTATGAACAAAGTCGGTAATTTCATGGATGACAGCACCATCACCGCGAAAGTGAAAGCCGCGCTGGTGGACCACGATAGCATTAAGAGCACCGATATTTCCGTCAAAACCGATCAGAAGGTGGTGACGCTAAGCGGGTTTGTTGAAAGCCAGGCTCAGGCCGAAGAGGCCGTGAAAGTGGCGAAAGGCGTTGAGGGTGTGACCTCAGTGAGCGACAAACTGCACGTACGCGACAGCAAAAGCACATCCGTAAAAGGCTATGCGGGCGACACGGCAACCACCAGCGAAGTTAAAGCAAAACTGCTGGCTGATGACATTGTCCCTTCCCGTAAAGTGAAAGTCGAGACGACTGATGGTGTGGTCCAACTTTCCGGCACCGTTGACTCAAAAGCACAAAGCGATCGTGCAGAGAGCATCGCCAAAGCCGTTGATGGCGTGAAAAGCGTCAAAAACGATCTCAAAACTCAGTAATTCGACTTAATTCGTCCTCCTGACGTTTGTCGGGAGGCGTGTTGTGCACCACACTAAAAATATCGCCGATGAGCAGCCTGAGCGCTCATAACAAGCGGTGACATTAACTATGGTAAAGGAGAAGCATATGTTTCGATGGGGCATCATATTTCTGGTTATCGCGTTAATTGCCGCCGCACTGGGTTTTGGTGGACTGGCAGGTACCGCTGCAGGCGCAGCGAAAATTGTTTTTGTGGTGGGGATCATTCTGTTTCTGGTTAGCTTGTTTACCGGTCGTAAACGACCCTAGCGTGTCGCCGTAAAGAAAAATTGCTACCAAGCCAGTCCATCGGACTGGCTTTTACGGTTTTAGCGTCAGGCAATTTGCGTTACTTTGTTGTTCTATTACAAAAACAACAGGAAGGCAGAGGTGGGGCAGAGAATACCCGTCACGCTCGGTAATATTGCGCCGTTATCGTTACGTCCGTTTCAACCAGGCAGTGTGGCGCTGGTGTGTGAGGGCGGGGGACAAAGAGGAATCTTTACCGCAGGCGTACTGGACGAGTTTATGCGTGCGCAGTTCAACCCCTTTGATCTTTACTACGGGACGTCCGCAGGCGCGCAAAACCTTTCAGCCTATCTTTGTAACCAACCCGGTTATGGCCGTAAAGTCATTATGCGTTACACCACCCGCCGTGAGTTTTTTGACCCGGTACGCTTTGTGCGCGGGGGAAACTTAATCGATCTCGACTGGCTGGTTGCGTCGACCGCATCCCAGATGCCGCTGGCGATGGATAACGCCGAGCGCCTGTTTGCCGCCGGGAAAGCGTTTTATATGTGCGCCTGTCGGGGCGATGATTACACGCCGGGCTATTTCTCGCCGAACCGGCAAAACTGGCTCGATCTTATCCGCGCCTCCAGCGCTATTCCGGGGTTCTACCGCTCAGGCGTTGCGCTGGATGGCGTGAACTATCTGGATGGGGGAGTCAGCGACGCCATACCGGTGCAGGAGGCGGCGAAGCACGGAGCAAAAACGCTGGTGGTGATCCGCACCGTGCCTTCGCAAATGTACTACACCCCGCAGTGGTTCAAACGTATGGAGCGCTGGCTGGGCGAAAGCAGTCTGCAACCACTGCTGAATCTGGTCCAGCACCATGAAGCCAGCTATCGCGCGATCCAGAGCTTTATTGAAAAGCCGCCGGGTAAACTGCGCATCTTTGAGATCTATCCGCCCAAGCCGCTCCACAGCATGGCGCTGGGCAGCCGTATTCCGGCGCTGCGAGAAGACTATAAGACCGGGCGCCTGTGCGGTCGTTACTTCCTGGCGACAGTCGGCAAACTGCTGGCGAAAAACGCGCCGCTGCCTCGTCAGACGCCGAAGATTGTCGTGCCAGGACCGGTGGTCGTTCCTCCCGCGCCGGTGGCCAACGAGGCCCACGCCCCCGTGGTGACCAATGCGCTTCAGGCTAACGACACAACGTTTGATAATGAGGATCTGGCGTGAGTTATCGTTTTATCGATACACATTGTCACTTTGATTTCCCGCCGTTTACCGACGATGAACCTGCCAGCATTCAACGTGCAGCGGCGGTCGGTGTGCATAGCATTATTGTTCCGGCGACGCAGGCGGCAAACTTTTCCCGCGTCCTGGCGTTAGCGGAAAATTATCCGCCGTTGTTTGCTGCTCTGGGCCTGCATCCCATCGTTATTGAACAACACGGCGAGGACTGTCTGGACCAACTGCAGCAGGCGCTGGAGAAGCGCCCGCACAAGCTGGTGGCCGTAGGCGAGATTGGGCTGGATCTTTACCGGGACGATCCGCAATTCGACAAACAAGAACGAGTGCTGGACGCGCAGCTTAAGCTGGCAAAGCGTTACGATCTGCCGGTGATCCTGCATTCGCGGCGCACCCATGACAAGCTGGCGATGCACCTGAAACGCCATGCTCTGCCGCGAACCGGCGTGGTGCATGGTTTTGCCGGGAGTTTGCAGCAAGCGGAGCGCTTTGTGCAACTGGGGTACAAAATTGGCGTCGGTGGAACCATTACTTACCCACGCGCCAGCAAAACCCGTGAGGTAATGGCGCAGCTGTCGCTGGAATCGCTCCTGCTGGAAACCGACGCGCCGGACATGCCGCTGAACGGCTTTCAGGGCCAGCCTAATCGCCCCGAGCAGGTGGTCAGAGTCTTTGAGACATTATGCGAACTGCGTCAAGAGCCTGCGGACGTGATAGCGGATGCGCTGTATCGCAATACGACCGCGTTGTTTAATGTGTGATTGTTCCGGCCTACAAAAGTGTGCGCGCCGTAGGCCTGATAAGCGAAGCGCATCAGGCATGGCTTCGCCGGATGGCGGCTGCGCCTTATCCGGCCTACAAAAGTGTGTGCGCCGTAGGCCTGATAAGCGAAGCGCATCAGGCATGGCTTCGCCGGATGGCGGCTGCGCCTTATCCGGCCTACAAAAGTGTGTGCGCCAGAGGCCTGATAAGCGAAGCGCATCAGGCATGGCTTCGCCGGATGGCGGCTGCGCCTGATCCGGCCTACAAAAGTGTGTGCGCCGTAGGCCTGATAAGCGAAGCGCATCAGGCATGGCTTCGCCGGATGGCGGCTGCGCCTTATCCGGCCTACAAAAGTGTGCGCGCCGTAGGCCTGATAAGCGAAGCGCATCAGGCATGGCTTCGCCGGATGGTGGCTGTGCCTTATCCGGCCGACAAAAGTGCGCGCGCCGTAGGTCTGATAAGCGAAGCGCATCAGGCATTTCACAGGTACAGCGCCGGGAAGATCACATTACCCACCCCGCGCTCGCGCAACCCTTGCGCCAGCTGCTCCACATCCTCCGGCGTGGCGCCTGGCCAGTCCTTCGGTTCGCCGTACACCCCATGCGCATGAAAGGCATTCAGCCGTACCGGCACGTCACCTGAACGTTTGATAAACGCTGCCAGCGCATCAATATGCTGTAGATAATCCACCTGACCAGGAATAACCAGCAGGCGCAGTTCCGCAAGCTTTCCCTGGTCTGCCAGAAAGGTAATGCTGCGTTTAATCAGCGTATTATCGCGCCCGGTCAGTTGCAGATGACACGCGCTGTCCCAGGCTTTTAAATCAAGCATGACGCCGTCGCAAACGGGCAGTAGTTTTTGCCAGCCGGTTTCGCTCAGCATGCCGTTACTGTCTACCATGCAGGTCAGATGTTGCAGCAGAGGATCGCTTTTGAGCGCGGTAAACAGCGCCACAATAAACGGCAGTTGGGTCGTCGCTTCGCCGCCGCTGACCGTAATTCCCTCAATAAACGGCGCTGCATTGCGAATATGCTCCAGCACCTCCTCAACGCTCAGCGTTTGCGCCATCGGCGTGGCCTGCTGCGGGCACATGTGCAGGCAGGTATCGCACTGCTGACATATGTCGGACTGCCACCACACTTTCCCCGCACTCAGGCTCAGCGCCTCATGTGGGCAATGCAGGACGCACTCCCCGCAGTCGTTGCAGCGTCCCATCGTCCACGGATTGTGGCAGTTTTTACAGCGCAGGTTGCATCCTTGCAGAAACAGCGCCAGGCGACTGCCCGGCCCGTCGACGCAGGAGAAAGGGATCAGTTTACTTACTGAAGCGCATCTGCTGTTCATGGCTAATCACGCGAGGTTGTCGTTCCAGAATGCGGGTATTGCGTGCGGCCTCTTCGCCCAGCCAGGTGGTGTTGGTACGAGATCCTGCGGCGCGATATTTTTCCAGGTCCGACAGGCGCACCATGTAGCCGGTGACGCGTACCAGATCGTTGCCGCTCACGTTGGCGGTGAATTCGCGCATGCCGGCCTTAAACGCGCCGAGGCACAGCTGCACCAGCGCCTGCGGGTTACGCTTGATGGTTTCATCCAGCGTGAGAATGTCGCTGATCCCGGCGTGATAAAACGCATGATGCGGCGCGACGGTTTGCAGATGGGTGATCGGGTCAGGTTCATCACCATAAGGCAGACGCGCGCCGGGCGTGGTGCCGATGTCAGAACTGATCCCCGACTGCGCATGCAGCATCGCGCGCTGCTTCCAGCCATACTTCACCGGAGTGCGCTCGACAAACTCCGCCAGTTGGGCGCTAATGCGATATCCAAGCTGATTGGCGAACGCATCTTTCCCGTAGCGGGCGTTTTGTCCTGCCTTTTCACACAGCAGATTTACCGCTTCCGCCAGACCGTACATCCCGAACATCGGCACAAAACGTTCGGGATCAATCAACCCCTCCTGCACCAGGAAGCTATTCTCAAAGAAATGTGATTTCTCATAGAGGAATTCACATCGTGAATCAATGATGGCGATTTGCTGCTGGCAGTAGTGCGGTAGGGTGCGCGTAAAGAAGTCATCGACAGAGGTGCTGCGCTCTGCGATGGCTTTCAGATTGAGCCTGACCAGCGTGCTTCCGCCTCCGGCGAGCGGTAACGAGTTGTAACAGCTGACGACGCCGTAATGGCCTTTTGTGAAAATTTTATCATTTTCGGGACCGTTAGAAATATGCGGCTTACTGCACTCGCAGATATTTTGCGCCACGTTGAGCAGCAGATCGTCAGGTGTGATTTGCGGATCATAAATGAATGTCAGATTAGGCGAGACCTGCTTTAACTCTGCATCTGCGCGTAAAATTGCGCGGGTGACAGGCGTGTCGGCAGGGCCGATATTGGCATGCATAAAGGCGTCTGGCAGGGTTCTGTCGAGATAACGCCAGAAACGTTTTATTCGAATATCGATCTCTTCTTGTGTTAGAATTCTAACATATGGTTGCAACAGGGCGTCGAGCTGACCGAGGTAGACCGGCATCGACGTTACTGACGGAACATGGTGGTAAAGGATGGTGAGTAAGGACAGCGCATCATCAAGGTCCCTGGCGCCTTCAAGCTCCAGCCATGAAGAACCGTTGGCCAGAAAACGCGCGTAATCGGGTAGTACGTAGCGCGGTTTGAACGGAGCATGACCTTCGTACATATCGCAGATCACCCCGTCATCCAGCGCCTGGCGGGCTTCAGCAGGCAGTTGCGGATAAGGCAGCGCGTTTTCAGCCTCCAGCGCCAGAAAGTGGCGTTTCTGCTCTGGACTGAGCGTCGGGCTGGTCACGATTTGTTGGCAACGCTGGTGCAGCGCGAATTCGCTTGAAGTGGGCATCGTTGGTTCCTTTATGTGCCGAAGGTATAGCGTCATTGTAGAAAGCTACGCCGCCACAACCTTTGATCCGGATGCGTCTGATGCCACCGCTCCCGCTGTGGAAAGCTGAATTATTTGAAGTAGATCTCATTAGAGTAATGCAAATCTGTATGTGGTTTTCATTAACTGTGATGTATATCGAAGTGTAATCGCGAGCGGATGTTAGAATACTAACAAACTCGCAAGGTGAAATTTTATACGGCGATGCCGTTGGAGAATGTTATGACCGATTTAACAGCAAGCAGCCTGCGTGCACTGAAACTGATGGATCTGACCACCCTGAATGACGACGACACCAATGAAAAAGTGATCGCGCTGTGTCATCAGGCGAAGACCCCGGTTGGCAACACGGCAGCAGTCTGCATCTATCCGCGTTTCATCCCTATTGCGCGTAAAACTCTGAAAGAGCAGGGCACGCCGGACATCCGTATCGCCACCGTCACCAACTTCCCGCACGGCAACGACGACATCGAGATTGCGCTGGCGGAAACCCGCGCGGCGATTGCCTACGGCGCTGATGAAGTTGACGTGGTATTCCCGTACCGTGCGCTGATCGCCGGTAATGAGCAGATTGGTTTCGATCTGGTTAAAGCCTGTAAAGACGCCTGTGCGGCAGCTAACGTGCTGCTGAAAGTGATTATCGAAACCGGCGAGCTGAAAGAAGAAGCCCTGATTCGTAAAGCGTCTGAAATCTCCATCAAAGCCGGTGCTGATTTCATCAAAACCTCTACCGGTAAAGTACCGGTCAATGCGACCCCAGAAAGCGCGCGCATCATGATGGAAGTGATCCGCGACATGGGCGTTTCTAAAACCGTTGGTTTTAAACCTGCGGGCGGCGTGCGCAGCGCAGAAGATGCGCAGCAGTTCCTCGCGATTGCTGACGAACTGTTTGGCGCCGACTGGGCAGATTCCCGCCATTACCGTTTTGGCGCATCCAGCCTGCTGGCGAGCCTGCTGAAAGCGCTGGGTCATGGCGACGGTAAGAGCGCAAGCAGCTACTAAGCCTGAATTGTCCTGCGTAGGCCGGATAAGGCGTAAGCCGCCATCCGGCATGTTTTGCCTGATGGCGCTTCGCTTATCAGGCCTACAACAGAGATGTTCCGCTGGCTGGGGGCTTCATGCTTACCCGGCCCATAATCGGGGGGTTACCGTGTTTCTCGCACAAGAAATTATTCGTAAAAAACGTGATGGTCACGCATTAAGCGACGAAGAGATCCGCTTCTTTATCAATGGCATTCGTGATAACACCATCTCAGAAGGGCAGATTGCTGCTCTGGCGATGACCATTTTCTTTCATGATATGAGCATGCCTGAGCGAGTTTCGCTGACCATGGCGATGCGTGATTCAGGAACCGTGCTGGACTGGAAAAGCCTGCAACTGAACGGCCCGATTGTGGATAAACACTCTACCGGCGGCGTGGGTGACGTAACGTCACTGATGCTGGGTCCGATGGTGGCAGCCTGCGGCGGCTATATTCCGATGATTTCCGGGCGCGGGCTGGGTCATACCGGCGGTACGCTCGATAAACTGGAAGCGATTCCTGGGTTCGACATCTTCCCGGACGACGCGCGTTTTCGTGAAATTATTAAAGACGTGGGTGTGGCGATTATTGGGCAAACCAGCTCGCTCGCACCGGCGGATAAACGTTTTTATGCCACCCGCGATATTACTGCGACGGTGGATTCCATCCCGCTGATTACCGGCTCTATCCTCGCTAAAAAGCTGGCGGAAGGGCTGGATGCGCTGGTAATGGATGTGAAAGTAGGCAGCGGCGCGTTTATGCCGACCTATGAACTTTCTGAAGCCCTGGCCGAGGCGATTGTCGGCGTGGCGAACGGCGCTGGCGTACGTACCACCGCGCTGTTAACCGATATGAATCAGGTGCTGGCTTCCAGCGCAGGTAACGCGGTAGAAGTCCGCGAGGCAGTCCAGTTCCTGACCGGTGAATACCGTAATCCACGTCTGTTAGACGTCACCATGGCGCTGTGCGTGGAAATGCTGATCTCCGGCAAGCTGGCGAAAGATGACGCCGAAGCCCGCGCGAAACTGCAGGCGGTGCTGGACAACGGTAAAGCGGCGGAGATTTTTGGCCGTATGGTTGCGGCGCAGAAAGGCCCGACCGACTTCGTCGAAAACTATGCGAAGTATCTGCCGACGGCAATGCTCAGCAAAGCCGTCTATGCTGATACCGAAGGTTTTGTCAGCGCGATGGATACCCGTGCGCTCGGTATGGCAGTCGTTTCTATGGGCGGCGGACGCCGTCAGGCATCGGACACCATTGATTACAGCGTCGGCTTTAGCGACATGGCCCGTTTGGGCGACAGCGTAGACGGACAGCGTCCGCTGGCGGTGATCCACGCGAAAGATGAAGCCAGCTGGCAGGAAGCGGCGAAAGCGGTCAAAGCGGCAATTAGCCTTGACGACAAAGCGCCAGAAATTACACCGACAGTCTATCGTCGTATAACCGAATAACTGTATACTGATCTGATCGCTTTTTTGCGGCGCAGATGTATGGAGAACAAGATGAAACGTGCATTTATTATGGTGCTGGACTCCTTTGGTATTGGTGCGACTGAAGATGCGGATCGCTTTGGCGACGTAGGCTCAGACACTATGGGACACATTGCAGAAGCCTGTGCGAAAGGCGAAGCTGACAATGGTCGCAAAGGCCCACTTAATCTGCCAAACCTGACCCGTCTGGGCCTGGTGAAAGCTCATGAAGGTTCAACCGGTAAAATTGCTGCAGGTATGGACGGCAACGCGGAAGTGGTGGGCGCATACGCCTGGGCGCATGAGCTCTCTTCCGGGAAAGACACGCCGTCTGGCCACTGGGAAATCGCGGGTGTTCCGGTTCTGTTTGACTGGGGTTATTTCTCCGATCATGAAAACAGCTTCCCGCAGGAACTGCTGGATAAGCTGGTAAAACGTGCCAACCTGCCGGGCTACCTCGGCAACTGCCACTCTTCCGGTACCGTGATCCTGGATCAGCTGGGTGAAGAGCATATGAAAACCGGCAAACCGATTTTCTATACCTCCGCTGACTCCGTGTTCCAGATTGCCTGTCACGAAGAAACTTTTGGCCTGGATAAACTCTACGAGCTGTGCGAGATCGCGCGTGAAGAGTTGACCGAAGGTGGTTACAACATCGGTCGTGTTATCGCGCGTCCGTTTATCGGTGACAAAGCGGGTAACTTCCAGCGTACCGGTAACCGTCACGACCTGGCCGTTGAGCCACCGGCTCCTACCGTGCTGCAGAAGCTGGTGGATGAGAAAGATGGTCACGTGGTGTCCGTGGGTAAAATCGCGGATATCTACGCCAACTGCGGTATCACTAAGAAAGTGAAAGCGACCGGCCTGGATGCGCTGTTCGACGCCACCATCAAAGAGATGAAAGAAGCGGGTGATAAGACCATCGTCTTCACCAACTTCGTGGACTTCGACTCTTCCTGGGGACATCGTCGCGATATCGCTGGTTATGCCGCCGGTCTGGAGCTGTTCGACCGCCGTCTGCCTGAGCTGATGGAGCTGGTAGGTGAAGATGACATTCTGATCCTGACCGCTGACCACGGCTGTGATCCAAGCTGGACCGGCACCGACCATACCCGTGAACACATTCCGGTGCTGATCTACGGCCCGAAAGTGAAACCCGGTTCTTTAGGTCACCGTGAAACCTTCGCGGATATCGGTCAGACGCTGGCGAGCTACTTTGGTACGTCGCCGATGGACTACGGTAAAAACATGCTGTAATGCCCGTTGCCGGATGGCGCTACGCTTATCCGGCCTACCAGGAATCGTTTTGTAGGCCGGATAAGGCGCAGCCGCCATCCGGCAAAAACAACAATGTAAAAGGAACTGAAGATGGCAACTCCACATATTAATGCAGAAATGGGTGATTTCGCTGACGTCGTATTGATGCCGGGCGACCCGCTGCGTGCGAAGCACATTGCTGAAACTTTCCTCGAAGATATCCGTGAAGTGAACAACGTTCGCGGCATGTTAGGTTTCACCGGGACGTACAAAGGCCGTAAGATCTCCGTAATGGGCCACGGTATGGGTATCCCTTCCTGCTCTATCTACACCAAAGAGCTGATCACCGATTTCGGCGTGAAGAAAATTATTCGCGTAGGCTCCTGCGGCGCTGTGCGTATGGACGTCAAACTGCGTGACGTGGTTATCGGTATGGGCGCCTGCACCGACTCCAAAGTTAACCGTATCCGCTTTAAAGATCATGACTTTGCGGCTATCGCTGACTTTGACATGGTGCGTAACGCGGTTGACGCGGCAAAAGCGCTGGGCGTGGACGCGCGCGTGGGCAACCTGTTCTCCGCTGACCTGTTCTACTCTCCGGACGGTGAAATGTTCGATGTGATGGAAAAATACGGCGTGCTGGGCGTGGAAATGGAAGCGGCGGGTATCTACGGCGTTGCGGCTGAATTTGGTGCCAAAGCGCTGACCATCTGCACCGTGTCCGACCATATCCGTACTCACGAGCAGACTACTGCCGCTGAACGTCAGACAACTTTCAACGACATGATCAAAATCGCACTGGAATCCGTTCTGCTGGGCGATAAAGAGTAAGACTGTGTTATGCCCGGTGGCGCTGCGCTTACCGGGCATACAAGGGGCTCGCGATCGTAGGCCGGATAAGGCGTAGCCGCCATCCGGCAATCAGTTAGCGTACCGCTTTGGAAATCCATGCCGACAGTTCCCGCAGCTCTTTTTCCTGCTCGGGGAAATCAACCAGCAGCGCCTCGCACTCCTGTTGCAGCATATCCGCCCGATATAAGCACCCTTGTAGTCGTCCCGCCAGCGCTTCTAACGGCGCGGGGTTGAGGCTGTCGGTAAAGACCTGTGCACGGGTGATATGACCTTTTTCGACATCGAAATGCAGTTCGACGCCGCCCCAGGTGAAACGCTCGTCCAGGAGGTGCGAGAAAGCCGGCGCCTGTCCAAAGTTCCACTCCCAGCTGCTTTGGCGGGCAAACGTTTCGGCAAAGTTCGGCAGATTCGGCGTTTTATCGGGCGAGATCGCTTCCGCTTCGACGCGTTCGCCATAATGGGCGAAAAAGGCTTCCGTGACCGCCTGACACACCTGTTCATGAGTGATTCCCGGTAACAGCTCCGTCAGGTTCGCCACGCGTGAGCGTACAGAGGTGATTCCTTTCGCCGCGAGTTTCTTTTTATCCGGATTCAGGTAGTTCGCCAGACGGCTGAGGTCGGCATTGAGTAGCAACGTACCGTGATGGAAGCCGCGATCTTTGGTTTCGCGATAGGCTGAACCGGAGACTTTGCGATCGCCGTCCGGCGTTTTCACCACCAGATCGTTGCGTCCGGAGGCATCCGCTATAACGCCCAATGAATTCAATGCGTTGAGTACAATAGCGGTAGAAATGGTTTTGTCGTATTCCGGTTTACCGGCCATAAAGGTAAAGCAGGTATTGCCTAAATCATGGAACACCGCGCCGCCGCCGCTGCTGCGACGGGCGAGCCGCACGTTGTCTTCCTCCATGCGGCGGGTATTACACTCTTTCCACGGATTTTGCGCCCGGCCAATCACCACCGTATCGGCGTTACGCCATAAGAACAGAACGCGCTGCGTGGCTGGCATCTGGCGAAAAATACACTCTTCAACCGCCAGGTTAAACCACGGATCGTAAGAGTCAGAGATAAACAGGCGCAGGGTAGTCATAGCGATTTCCTTTTCTTAATCATCTTTATCTTCTTCCTGCACCGGTTTGTTGGCGGTCAGCAGGAACGGCGATTGTTGCCAGCGGGTGCGCTTACCTTGCAGTAACGTCCGGGTCAGCACCACGCCAATCGCCAGTGACAGGAGCAGCATAAGGCGTAGAATGTTGGTGGTGTTATCCACCTGTTTGGCCTCGGTGGCGAGCGTGTGGGTATCCAGCGTCAGGCGCAGATAACCCAGAGGACCATTTTTGCCATGAATGGGTTCGACAATCTGCTGGTTAAAATAGCCCCCGGCTTTTTTACCGTCCAGCGCCAGCCGGTCACGAACGTTTACGCTCTCACCGGTACGGGTAATCAGGTCACCCTGTTCATCGTACACACCTGCATCCAGAATACGGCTACTTTCAGTCAGCTGCGTGAGCACCGCTTTAATGCGCTTTTCATCCGGCGTTTCGGTATGCATCAGCGGCGCGACGTTTAAGGCGACCTGACGGGCCAGCGTACGGGCCAGCTCTTCCAGTTGCGGATTACGTTGTTGCTGGTGGCTTTGGCTAAACCAGGATGCGCCCTGCATCAGGGCGACGAGCAGCGCCAGGCAGGACAATACAATCACTGCACGATGTAGTCGGAATTTCAGTTTTGTGCGAGCCATATTCCACCTGCTGAAAATTTGAGACTTAATGTTGCCAGAAGCGCTGGTTACAGGGTAGCCTCATGCGTTATTTTCCCCTGGATGATTCCGACCCGAACGATTTTACAGGAGCTTTAATGCCTAACATTACCTGGTGCGATCTACCTGAAGATGTCTCTCTGTGGCCAGGTCTGCCCCTCTCTTTAAGCGGTGACGAAGTCATGCCGCTGGATTACCACGCGGGCCGCAGTGGTTGGCTGCTGTACGGTCGTGGGCTGGATAAACAACGTCTCACGCAATACCAGAGCAAACTGGGCGCGGCGATGGTGATCGTGGCGGCGTGGTGCGTTGAGGATTATCAGGTGATTCGCCTGGCAGGGTCGTTAACGCCGCGGGCGACAAAACTGGCGCATGACGCCAGGCTGGATGTTGCGCCATTAGGTAAAATTCCGCATCTGCGTACGCCAGGTTTGCTGGTGATGGACATGGACTCGACGGCAATCCAGATCGAGTGTATTGATGAAATCGCGAAGCTGGCCGGAACCGGCGAGATGGTCGCAGAAGTGACCGAACGCGCGATGCGCGGTGAGCTGGACTTTACCGCCAGCCTGCGCAGCCGCGTGGCGACGCTAAAGGGCGCGGATGCCAATATTTTGCACCAGGTGCGCGAAACGCTACCGCTGATGCCTGGCCTGACTCAACTGGTATTGAAGCTGGAAACGCTCGGCTGGAAAGTGGCTATCGCCTCCGGTGGCTTTACCTTCTTTGCCGATTATCTGCGTAACAAGCTGCGTCTGACGGCGGCGGTGGCCAATGAGCTGGAGATCATGGACGGGAAATTCACCGGCAACGTGATTGGCGACATCGTTGATGCGCAGTACAAAGCCAATACCCTGACCCGCCTGGCGCAGGAGTATGAAATTCCGCTGGCGCAGACGGTAGCGATCGGCGACGGTGCCAACGATCTGCCGATGATCAAAACGGCCGGATTGGGGATTGCCTACCATGCGAAACCGAAAGTGAATGAAAAAACGGAGATCACCATCCGTCACGCTGACCTGATGGGCGTGTTCTGCATTCTCTCCGGCAGCATGAACCAGAAATGATTTAATTGCCCGATGGCAAGGCGAGCGTAGGCCGAATACGCGCCAGCGCCATCCGGCAACAGCGCTAACGAAAGAGGTAAAACGTGGCAAAAGCTCCAAAACGCGCCTTTGTTTGTAATGAATGCGGGGCCGATTACCCGCGCTGGCAGGGGCAATGCAGCGCCTGCCAGGCCTGGAACACCATTACCGAGGTGCGCCTTGCCGCGTCGCCGACGGTGGCGCGTAACGAGCGGCTCAGCGGCTATGCCGGGAATGCGGGCGTCGCAAAAGTGCAGAAGCTGTCTGACATCAGCCTTGAGGAATTGCCGCGTTTTTCCACCGGCTTTAAAGAGTTTGACCGCGTGCTGGGCGGCGGTGTGGTGCCCGGCAGCGCCATTCTGATTGGCGGTAACCCCGGAGCGGGCAAATCGACGTTGCTGCTGCAAACGCTGTGCAAGCTCGCCGAGCAGATGAAAACGCTGTACGTTACCGGCGAAGAGTCGCTACAGCAGGTGGCGATGCGCGCCCATCGTCTGGGATTGCCGACGGCGAATCTGAATATGCTGTCGGAAACCAGCATCGAACAAATTTGCCTGATTGCCGAAGAAGAGCAGCCGAAGCTGATGGTGATCGACTCCATTCAGGTCATGCACATGGCGGATATCCAGTCGTCGCCGGGCAGCGTGGCGCAGGTGCGGGAAACCGCCGCTTACCTGACGCGCTTTGCCAAAACGCGCGGCGTGGCGATTGTGATGGTCGGCCACGTCACCAAAGACGGATCGCTGGCCGGACCGAAGGTGCTGGAACACTGTATTGACTGTTCGGTGCTGCTCGACGGCGATGCCGACTCCCGTTTCCGTACCCTGCGTAGCCATAAAAACCGCTTTGGCGCGGTCAATGAGCTGGGCGTCTTTGCCATGACCGAGCAGGGGCTGCGTGAAGTCAGCAACCCTTCCGCTATCTTCTTAAGCCGTGGCGACGAAGTCACCTCCGGCAGCTCGGTGATGGTGGTCTGGGAAGGTACGCGTCCGCTGCTGGTAGAGATTCAGGCGCTGGTCGATCACTCAATGATGGCGAACCCGCGTCGCGTGGCGGTCGGTCTGGAACAGAACCGTCTGGCGATTCTGCTGGCGGTGCTGCATCGTCATGGCGGTTTGCAGATGGCGGACCAGGATGTATTCGTCAACGTGGTCGGCGGTGTCAAAGTCACGGAAACCAGCGCCGACCTGGCGCTGCTGCTGGCAATGGTTTCCAGCCTGCGTGACAGACCGCTGCCGCAGGATTTAGTCGTCTTTGGCGAAGTGGGGCTGGCGGGAGAAATTCGTCCGGTGCCGAGCGGCCAGGAGCGTATTTCTGAAGCGGCGAAGCACGGCTTCCGCCGGGCGATTGTGCCTGCCGCCAACGTCCCTAAAAAAGTGCCGGAAGGGATGCAGGTTTTTGGCGTTAAAAAGCTTGCAGATGCGTTAAGCGTGTTTGACGACTTATAACCCTCTGTATGCAGTGATGTTGTATAATTTGCCGGATGGCGACGCAATGCGTCTTATCCGGCCTACGGATTGATGTTGTAGGCCTGATAAGCGAAGCGCCATCAGGCTGTGTTACACGTTTTTTCCAGCAGGAGGCTCTTGTGTCATCGTTCGACTATCTCAAAACCGCCATTAAGCAAAAGGGCTGTACCCTGCAACAGGTGGCGGATGCCAGTGGCATGACCAAGGGATATTTAAGCCAACTGCTGAATGCCAAAATCAAAAGCCCCAGCGCGCAAAAGCTGGAGGCGTTGCACCGTTTTCTTGGGCTGGAGTTTCCGCGCCAGCAGAAGAATATCGGCGTGGTGTTCGGTAAGTTTTATCCGCTGCACACTGGTCATATCTATCTTATCCAGCGCGCCTGTAGTCAGGTCGATGAACTGCATATCATCATGGGCTATGACGATACGCGCGATCGCAGCCTGTTTGAAGACAGCGCCATGTCGCAGCAGCCGACGGTGCCCGATCGTCTGCGTTGGCTGCTGCAAACCTTTAAGTATCAGAAAAATATCCGTATTCATGCCTTCAATGAAGAGGGGATGGAGCCGTATCCGCACGGGTGGGACGTGTGGAGCAACGGGATCAAAACCTTTATGCAGGAGAAAGGGATCCAGCCAAACTGGATTTACACTTCTGAAGAATCAGATGCCCCGCAGTACCTGGAACATCTGGGGATCGAAACGGTGCTGGTGGATCCGAAACGGACGTTTATGAGCATCAGCGGCGGACAAATCCGTGAAAACCCGTTTCGCTATTGGGAGTATATTCCCACCGAAGTGAAGCCGTTTTTCGTGCGTACCGTGGCGATCCTCGGCGGGGAGTCGAGCGGAAAATCCACGCTGGTGAACAAGCTTGCCAATATCTTCAATACCACCAGCGCGTGGGAATACGGGCGTGATTACGTCTTCTCCCATTTGGGCGGCGACGAAATGGCGTTGCAGTATTCCGACTACGATAAGATCGCTCTCGGGCAAGCGCAATACATTGATTTTGCGGTTAAGTATGCCAATAAGGTGGCGTTCATCGACACCGACTTTGTTACCACTCAGGCATTCTGTAAAAAGTATGAAGGGCGTGAACACCCGTTTGTGCAGGCGCTGATTGATGAGTATCGCTTTGACCTGGTGATCCTGCTGGAAAACAACACCCCATGGGTCGCGGATGGTTTGCGTAGCCTCGGTAGTTCGGTTGACCGTAAGGCATTCCAGTCGCTGCTGGTTGAGATGTTACAGGAAAACAATATCGATTTCGTGCACGTTCAGGAGCCTGACTACGATGGCCGATTCCTGCGCTGCGTGGAGCTGGTGAAAGAGTTGATGGGCGAGCAGAGATAGGTTAAATGCCGGATGGCGCTGCGCTTATCCGGCCTACAAGTCGCACTAACCTCGTAGGCCGGATAAGGCGTAACGCCGCCATCCGGCGCTTAACGGTAATTACTTAGCAATACGCTTGTACTTAATACGCTTCGGCTCCAGCGCATCAGCGCCCAGCGTGCGTTTCTTGTACTCTTCGTATTCGGTAAAGTTACCTTCGAAGAACTCAACCTTACCTTCATCCTGGTAGTCCAGAATGTGGGTGGCGATACGGTCGAGGAACCAACGGTCGTGCGAGATAACCATCGCGCAGCCCGGGAACTCCAGCAGGGCGTTTTCCAGCGCGCGCAGGGTTTCGATATCCAGGTCGTTGGTCGGTTCGTCGAGCAGCAGCATGTTGCCGCCAACCTGCAGCAGCTTCGCCAGGTGCAGACGACCGCGCTCACCGCCGGACAGCTCGCCAACGCGTTTACCCTGATCCACGCCCTTGAAGTTAAAGCGGCCTACGTAGGCGCGGCTTGGCATTTCGGTGTTGCCGATCTTCATGATATCCAGCCCGCCGGAAACTTCTTCCCACACGGTTTTGCTGTTATCCATTGCGTCACGGAACTGGTCAACGGAGGCCAGCTTCACGGTTTCGCCCAGCGTGATGGTGCCGCTGTCAGGCTGTTCCTGGCCGGACATCATACGGAACAGCGTCGATTTACCCGCGCCGTTCGGACCGATGATGCCGACGATAGCGCCTTTCGGTACCGAGAAGCTCAGGTCGTCGATCAGCACGCGATCGCCGTAGGATTTACGCAGATTGCTGACCTCAACGACTTTATCGCTCAGACGAGGTCCAGGTGGAATAAACAGTTCGTTGGTTTCGTTACGCTTCTGGTATTCGGTGTTATTCAGCTCTTCGAAGCGCGCCAGACGGGCTTTGCCCTTAGACTGACGGCCTTTGGCACCCTGGCGCACCCACTCCAGCTCTTTCTCGATAGACTTACGACGAGCGGCTTCCTGGGAAGCTTCCTGCGCCAGACGCTGATCTTTCTGCTCCAGCCAGGAAGAGTAGTTGCCTTCCCACGGAATACCTTCACCGCGGTCAAGCTCCAGAATCCATCCGGCAACGTTGTCGAGGAAGTAACGGTCGTGGGTAATCGCCACTACGGTGCCTTCGAAGTCGTGCAGGAAGCGTTCCAGCCAGGCGACGGATTCAGCGTCCAGGTGGTTAGTCGGTTCGTCGAGCAGCAGCATGTCTGGTTTTTCCAGCAGCAGACGGCACAGCGCGACGCGGCGGCGTTCACCACCGGAAAGGTTTTCAATTTTGGCATCCCAGTCCGGCAGACGCAGGGCGTCAGCGGCGCGTTCGAGCTGCACGTTCAGGTTATGGCCGTCGTGCGCCTGGATAATCTCTTCAAACTTGCCCTGTTGCGCGGCAAGTTTATCGAAGTCGGCGTCCGGTTCAGCGTACTTCGCATACACTTCATCCAGGCCTTTCAGGGCGTTAACGACTTCGGCAACCGCTTCTTCAACCGATTCACGGACGGTATGTTCCGGGTTTAATTTGGGTTCCTGCGGCAGGTAACCAATTTTGATGCCAGGCTGTGGGCGAGCTTCACCTTCGATTTCGGTATCAATGCCGGCCATGATGCGCAGCAGGGTTGATTTACCCGCGCCGTTCAGGCCGAGTACACCGATTTTGGCTCCAGGGAAGAAGCTCAGTGAGATGTTTTTAAGAATATGACGTTTCGGCGGAACGACTTTGCCGACACGATGCATGGTATAAACGAATTGAGCCACGTGGACTTCGCCTCTTTTATAGTGATGAATAGAGTTTTCAAAGGCGAAGTGTAGCCTTTTTCATTGCCCAATCCCAGCCAGCAGATCTCACTCGCAACAAAAGTAAAAAAGTGTTCGTGACGTGGCGCATTCTGCAATGTCTGGTTAGCATGAATTAATTAAGCGGCATGATGCTGCACAGACGTAACATGACAAGAGGAAGAGCTTGTGGACAAAGCCAAACAATTTACCTGGCGCCTGCTGGCGGCCAGCGTATGTCTGCTGACGGTCAGTCAAGTGGCGCGAGCCGATTCTCTGGATGAGCAGCGCAATCGCTATGCGCAAATTAAGCAGGCATGGGATAACCGACAGATGGATGTCGTGGAGCAGATGATGCCCGGCCTGAAGAACTATCCGTTGTATCCCTATCTGGAATATCGTCAGATTACAGACGATCTGATGAATCAGCCTACCATTACCGTCACCAATTTTGTGCGCGCCAATCCGACGCTGCCGCCAGCGCGAACTCTGCAATCACGTTTCGTGAATGAACTGGCGCGGCGGGAAGACTGGCGTGGACTGTTGGCGTTTAGCCCGGGTAAACCGGGGACGACGGAAGCGCAATGTAACTATTACTTCGCGAAATGGAGCACCGGACAAACCGAAGAGGCCTGGCAGGGCGCGAAAGAACTGTGGCTGACCGGCAAGAGCCAGCCGAATGCCTGCGACAAGTTATTTGGCGTGTGGCGCGCTTCAGGCACTCAGGATCCGCTGGCTTATCTGGAGCGTATTCGTCTGGCGATGAAAGCGGGGAATACCGGACTGGTCACGGCGTTGGCCGGGCAGATGCCCGCGCAATACCAGGCTATCGCTTCGTCGATCATCGCGCTGGCTAACGATCCAAACACCGTAATGACCTTTGCGCGCACTACCGGTGCTACGGATTTCACCCGGCAGATGGCGGCCGTGGCTTTTGCCAGCGTGGCGCGTCAGGATGTGGAAAACGCCCGTCTGATGATCCCTTCGCTGGTGCAGGCGCAGCAGCTGAACGACGAACAAACCCAGGAGCTGCGCGATATTGTCGCCTGGCGTCTGATGGGCAATGACGTCACCGACGAGCAGGCCAAATGGCGCGATGATGCCATCATGCGTTCGAATTCCACGTCGCTTGTGGAACGTCGCGTGCGAATGGCGCTGGGAACCGGCGATCGTCGCGGTCTTAATACCTGGCTGGCGCGTCTGCCGATGGACGCAAAAGAGAAAGATGAGTGGCGCTACTGGCAAGCGGATCTGCTGCTGGAACGTGGACGCGATGCTGAAGCGAAAGAGATCCTGCATCAACTCATGCAGCAGCGCGGTTTCTACCCGATGGTGGCAGCGCAACGCCTCGGTGAAGAGTACGAGCTGAAGGTGGATAAAGCCCCGGCGAACGTTGACTCTGCGCTGACCCAGGGACCGGAAATGGCGCGCGTACGCGAGTTGATGTACTGGAATCTGGATAACACCGCGCGCAGCGAATGGGCAAATCTGGTCACCAGCCGCACGAAGTCCGAACAGGCGCAGCTGGCGCGTTACGCGTTTAACAATCACTGGTGGGATCTGAGCGTACAGGCGACGATCGCCGGTAAGCTGTGGGATCATCTGGAAGAGCGCTTCCCGCTGGCCTATAAAGATCTGTTTACCCGCTACACCAGCGGGAAAGATATTCCGCCAAGTTATGCGATGGCGATTGCGCGTCAGGAAAGCGCCTGGAATCCGAAAGTGAAATCGCCGGTTGGCGCCAGCGGGCTGATGCAGATTATGCCGGGCACCGCGACGCATACGGTGAAGATGTTCTCGATTCCGGGTTACAGCAGCCCGAGCCAGCTGTTGGATCCTGATACTAACATCAACATTGGTACCAGCTATTTGCAGTATGTTTATCAGCAATTCGGCAATAACCGCATCTTTGCGTCGGCGGCCTACAACGCCGGACCCGGGCGCGTTCGCACCTGGCTTGGCAATAGCGCGGGCCGTATTGATGCCGTGGCGTTTGTCGAAAGCATTCCGTTCTCAGAGACGCGCGGTTACGTGAAGAACGTACTGGCTTACGATGCGTACTATCGCTACTTCCTTGGCGATAAGCCGGAGTTGATGAGCGACGCAGAATGGCAACGTCGTTACTGATCGCATTGAGTGTGTTATGCTATCGTACTCGTTAAAGAGTACAAAGGGGGGAGCAAGCACGCTTCCCCCGCAACGATGGCGATAACTTATGACTCAGCAATCACCCTATTCAGCAGAGATGGCAGAACAGCGTCACCAGGAGTGGTTACGTTTTGTCGACTTGCTTAAACACGCCTATGAACAAGACTTACACCTGCCGTTGCTCAATTTAATGCTTACGCCGGATGAGCGCGAAGCGTTGGGCACGCGCGTGCGTATTATTGAAGAGCTGTTGCGCGGCGAGATGAGTCAGCGCGAGCTGAAAAACGAGCTCGGGGCGGGGATCGCCACCATCACGCGCGGATCGAATAGCCTCAAATCCGCACCGGTGGATCTGCGTCATTGGCTGGAGCAGGTACTGCTGAAAAGCGCCTGATTTGCTTGTAGGCCGGATAAGGCGAAGCGGCCATCCGGCAACATCGCCGCGAAATGCCTGATGGCGCTGTGCTTATCAGGCCTACAACATAGCGCAAATAATTATCGATACACCGCGTTATGAAACGGGCTTAACGCCAGAATCACCGCCTGATGGTAAACGCTGGCGCGCGTGAGCTTACCCGCGGTAAACACGCCAATCGCGCCCTCTTTACGACCAATCTCATCAATACCTGTGTATTGCGACATTACCGGACCAAGCGCTTCCCCCTGGCGGACTCTGTCGAGAATGACGGCGGGCAGCGGCAGCGTGGCCGATCGCGCTTCGCCGCGCTGAACGCCGTTATCAATCACCACCCAACTGAAGGTGGCATCGTCATCAATTCCCGCTTCAATAGCGACCCAGAAATCAGCCTGCGGATGCAGGCGGCGCGCGTTGTCCACGCGATTTCGTGCGCCAGTGCGCGTTTCCTGGCTTCCAAAAGGCTGTTCCGGCACGCCGCTCTCGACGGCGACGGGTTCAATATGGCAGGATCCTTCCCCGAAAATCTCTTCAAATGCCTGGAGAATTGCCTGAATTTTGGCAGGATTGGTGGTAGCAGAGATAACCTTGTGCATAATAAAGCTCAGTTTGAAAATTCAACGCATCGCAGTATAACGGAAAAAAGCATGTTACAGGTATACCTTGTTCGCCATGGTGAAACGCAGTGGAACGCCGAGCGACGTATTCAAGGCCAGTCAGATAGCCCACTGACCGCTAAAGGCGAGCAGCAAGCCATGCAGGTTGGAGAACGCGCCCGCTCGCTGGGTATTACACATGTCATTAGCAGTGATTTAGGTCGTACGCGACGCACCGCAGAAATCATCGCCCAGGCTTGCGGCTGTGATATTACTTATGACTCCCGGCTGCGTGAACTGAATATGGGTGTGCTGGAAAAACGTCATATCGACACGTTAACGCCAGAAGAAGAGGGCTGGCGTCGCCAGTTGGTGAACGGTACGGTTGATGGTCGTATTCCGGAAGGGGAATCGATGCAGGAGCTGAGCGATCGCGTGAATGCGGCCCTGGCAGCCTGTCTGGATCTTCCGCAGGGCAGCCGCCCGCTGTTGGTGAGCCACGGTATCGCGCTGGGCTGCCTGGTCAGTACGATTCTGGGCTTACCGGCATGGGCAGAACGTCGCTTGCGTTTGCGTAATTGCTCAATTTCCCGCGTTGATTACCAGGAAAGTTTATGGCTTGCGCCAGGATGGGTGGTTGAAACGGCAGGGGACATCTCGCATCTGGACGCCCCTGCGTTGGATGAGCTGCAGCGTTAGCGGCGAATCGGTATTAGGAATTCGCAGCGCAGGTTGATCGGGCGATCTCCCGCTTTGGCATCTTCCGCCGGGTAGTATCGCTCGATATCCTGTCCTTTACGGCGGGTCAGGTTTAGCATCGGCATGCAGGTGCCGTACACCGTCAGGATAAACTCCTGCACGCCGGTCCCCAGCCCTTCATAGGTAAACATCACGTACTCGCCACCCTGCAGCAGGATAGGCTGCGCCGCCGGTACATAGCCATTGGCTTGTTCCGGCGTCAGCGCCGTGGTGTAAAACACCTCCTGCTCGTCATCTTTTTCAATGCTCGGACGCGATTCGTTCAGCCCGTACAGCACCGGCGGGATTGAAGGCGCATGGCCAAGGAAGTCGTGCCAGAACTGAATGCGCATTTCATGACGGAAATCTGAAATCTGCTCCAGCGAGCAGGAATAGCTTTGCGTGGTGCCAAGCAGTTGCGTATCTTCCAGCGTGACGAACTCGTGCGCAGGCATGGCGAATTCACCGAGTCTCATCGGCGGGCGAATACCATAAGCGCTCCATTCCGGCGAGCGACGATAGAGCGCTGGCGTTTGGGAAAACTGTTTCTTGAACGCGCGGGTAAAGGTTTGTTGAGAGTCAAAGCGATATTGCAGGGCAATATCCAAAATTGGGCGCGCAGTCAGGCGAAGCGCCACTGCGGATTTCGATAAACGACGGGCGCGGATATAGGCGCCAATAGCATGGCCCGTCACGTCCTTAAACATTCTCTGCAGATGCCACTTGGAATAGCCTGCTTTTGCCGCCACATTGTCAAGCGACAAAGGTTGATCCAGATGACCTTCCAGCCAGATTAATAGGTCGCGAATAATGCCAGCCTGATCCATAAAATATCCTCATCCTTTCAACAACGAGTACCTGACGTCAGGTATGAGGATAATAGCATTTTTTGCTGTTTTAGCATTCAGTGTTTTTTTTGCTCATAAGTGCTTTTTTTGGACATACGAAAGCGTGATTATTGTAATCCTGTGATCTGTATACATTTTATTTTAGAATGTCGAATAATTACCCAGAGTAACTTTTAAGAATGGTAACAATATGAAATATAAGAGCTTAGTCATTTCCTCAATTCTGCTGATGTTGGCGCAGGTCGCCCATGCGGAGCAGATTGGATCTGTCGATACGGTGTTCAAAATGTTTGGGCCAGATCATAAAATCGTGGTCGAAGCGTTTGACGATCCCGATGTGACTAATGTGACCTGCTACGTAAGCCGGGCGAAGACCGGCGGGATCAAGGGTGGGCTGGGGCTGGCGGAAGATACTTCTGACGCCGCCATCTCTTGTCAGCAGGTGGGGCCGGTAGAACTGAGCGACAGAATCAAGAACGGCAAAGCGCAAGGCGAAGTGGTGTTTAAAAAACGGACCTCGCTGGTGTTTAAATCCTTGCAGGTTGTGCGGTTTTATGACGCAAAACGTAATGCGCTGGCCTATCTGGCCTATTCAGATAAAGTGGTTGATGGATCGCCGAAAAATGCCATCAGCGCGGTGCCCATTATGCCGTGGCGGCAATAACAAGGACGCAAAATGCAACAGCCGTTGATCTGGTTGGTTGAGGATGAGCAGGGCATCGCGGATACGCTGGTCTACATGCTGCAGCAGGAAGGTTTTAGCGTAGAAGCGTTTGAGCGCGGGCTTCCGGTGCTGGAAAAAGCGCGCCAGAGATGTCCCGATGCGATAATTCTGGATGTCGGTCTGCCGGATATCAGCGGTTTTGAGCTGTGTCGACGCCTGCTGGAACGCCATCCGGCCTTACCGATCCTCTTTCTGACCGCGCGCAGCGATGAAGTTGACCGCCTGCTGGGGCTGGAAATCGGCGCGGATGACTATGTAGCCAAACCCTTTTCGCCGCGCGAGGTGTGCGCCAGGGTACGGACGCTGCTGCGGCGAGTGCAAAAATTCGCTTCCCCTGCATCGACGACGCGCTGCGGGGATTTTGAGCTTAATGAGCTGGCCGCGCAGATTACCTGGTTCGGTATCCCGTTAACTCTGACGCGCTATGAGTTTCTGTTGCTGAAAACATTGCTGATGTCGCCGGGGCGCATTTACTCTCGCCAGCAATTGATGGATTTAGTCTGGGCCGATGCGCAGGATACCTTTGACAGAACGGTCGATACCCATATCAAAACGCTGCGTGCCAAACTGCGTGCTATCAATCCGGAGATTTCGCCCATTAATACGCATCGCGGTATGGGATACAGCCTGAGGAGCGTCTGATGCGCATTGGGATGCGTTTGCTGCTCGGCTATTTTCTGATTGTCGCCGTCGCCGCCTGGTTCGTTTTGTCGATCTTTGTGCAGGAGATCAAACCTGGCGTCCGCCGGGCGACCGAAGGCACGCTGATTGATACCGCCACGCTGCTGGCCGCGCTGGCGCGTGATGACTTGCTCTCTGACGCTCCTGCCAACGGCAAGCTGGCGCAGGCATTTGCCCAACTGCATAACCGTCCTTTTCGCGCCAATATCAGCGGCATTAACAAAGTGCGTAATGAATACCATGTCTATATGACGGACGCGCAGGGTAAGGTGCTGTTTGATTCCGATAACAAAGCGGTCGGCCAGGACTACTCCCGTTGGAATGACGTGTGGTTAACGTTGCGCGGGCAATATGGCGCCCGCAGTACGCTGCAAAATCCGAACGATCCGGAAAGCTCGGTAATGTACGTTGCCGCGCCGATCGTTGACGGTGGGCGTATTATCGGGGTGCTTAGCGTCGGCAAACCTAATGCGGCGATGGCGCCGGTGATTAAACGCAGTGAACGCCGGATGCTGTGGGCCAGCGCTGTCTTACTGGGTATCGCCTTAGTCATCGGCGCGGGGATGGTATGGTGGATCAACCGTTCCATTGCCCGGCTGGCGCGCTATGCCGACTCTGTTACTGAGAACCGCCCCGTCGCATTGCCTGATTTAGGCAGCAGCGAGCTGCGTAAACTGGCGCAGGCGCTGGAAAGTATGCGTCTGAAGCTGGAGGGCAAGAATTATATTGAGCAGTACGTTTATGCGTTAACGCATGAACTCAAAAGCCCGTTGGCGGCCATTCGCGGCGCGGCGGAAATTTTGCGCGAAGGTCCACCGCCGAACGTGGTTGCGCGTTTTACCGATAATATTCTGACGCAAAATGCGCGTATGCAGGCGCTGGTTGAAACGTTGTTACGCCAGGCGCGTCTGGAGAATCGGCAGGACATTACGTTGGCGCCCGTGGCGGTAGATGCGCTGTTTGCCCAGCTCAAAGAGGCCAGGAGCGTGCAGCTGGCGGCAAAAAACATCACGCTCGCCATAACGCCTTCGTCACTTAGCGTTGCTGCCGATCCCGCGCTGCTGGAGCAGGCAATGGGGAATTTACTCGACAACGCTATCGACTTTACGCCACCGGGCGGGACGATTGCGCTGAGCGCGCATCAGCAGGAGGATCGGGTCACGTTACAGGTTGTCGACAGCGGCAGCGGGATCCCTGACTTCGCGTTGCCGCGTATTTTTGAACGCTTCTATTCACTGCCCCGTGAAAATGGGCTTAAGAGCAGCGGATTGGGACTGGCGTTTGTCAGCGAGGTTGCGCGACTGCATGAAGGTTCGGTGACCTTACGCAATCGACCGGAAGGCGGAGCACAGGCTCTGTTTACGCTTCACCGTCACTTCACATAACTTCAAATTCCCCGCACATAGCTGTTCTACCTTGCTGGTATTGCAAAGGAGAACGCTATGTTGAAATCACCCCTGTTCTGGAAAATCGTCACTTTGGGCGGCGCCATGCTGCTGTTGTTAATCCCCCTGACAATGGTCAGGCAGATAATTGTTGAGCGATCGGATTATCGCAATGACGTCGAAGATGCTATCCGCCAGAGCACCAGCGGGCCGCAAAAAATGGTCGGCCCGCTGATTGCCATTCCGGTGACGGAACTTTATACCGAGCTGGAGGAGGGGAAAGAGGTCCAGCATAAGCGCAGCTATATCCATTTCTGGCTGCCGGAGTCGTTGGTCGTTGAGGGAAACCAGAACGTTGAAGCGCGTAAAATCGGCATTTATGAAGGCCAGGTCTGGCATAACGATTTGGCGATGAAGGTCGAGTTTAACGCCGAACGTTTGAGTGATTTAAACCATCCCAATATCAGCATCGGCAAACCGTTTATTGTGGTGGGCGTGGGGGATGCGCGTGGGATCGGCGTGGTGAACGCCCCACAGGTCAACGGCACGTCGCTGGTCGTTGAGCCAGGAACGGGGCTGGATGGTCGTGCGCAGGGGATCCACATTCCGTTGCCCGACGCGAGCTGGGCGAAGCAAAACCTTAGCCTGGCGCTGTCGCTTAATTTGAGCGGAACCGGCGACTTCTCCGTTGTTCCGGTCGGCCGTAACAGTGAAATGACCTTAACCAGCAACTGGCCGCATCCCAACTTTCTTGGGGATTTTCTCCCGGCTAAGCGCGAAATCAGTAAGTCGGGATTCACTGCGCAATGGCAAAGCAGTTGGTTTGCGAATAACCTCGGCGATCGGTTTGACGATGAAAAGATTGCCTGGGAGGGAATGCCTGCGTTTAGCGTCGCCGTCGCCACCCCTGCAGATCAGTATCAACTGACTGACAGGGCGACAAAATATGCCATTCTGCTGATTGTGCTGACCTTTATGTCTTTCTTTGTGCTTGAAAGCATGACCAGCCTTAGGCTGCACCCGATGCAGTATTTGCTGATGGGGCTATCGCTGGTGATGTTTTATCTGTTGCTGCTGGCGTTATCAGAACACATTGGTTTTACGGCCGCGTGGATTACGGCAAGCCTTGTGGGCGCGTTGATGAACGGCGTATACCTGCAGGCGGTACTACAAGGTTGGCGCAACAGTATTTTGTTCACCGTGGCGCTGCTGGTGCTGGATGGTGTGATGTGGGTGTTGCTCCGTTCGCAGGACAGTTCTTTACTGCTTGGCACCAGCGTGCTGTTATTCGCGCTGTGCGGAGTGATGTTCCTGACGCGTCATCTTGACTGGCACTCGCTGGCGCAGCCAAAACCAAAGCCCAAGCCGACAGAACGTCCAGAACCTCCGTCTGCGAAGAGCGACGAATTTCGTTTGTGGAAATAGGGCAGAGGGAAGCAGAGGGAAAATGAAAAACGGCGCATAAAGCGCCGTTTTTATACTTGTAAGGATTGAATTAATCCTGCAGGTCGCCGCAGAAACGGTAGCCTTCGCCGTGAATGGTGGCGATGATTTCTGGCGTATCCGGCGTTGATTCGAAATGTTTACGAATGCGGCGGATAGTCACGTCAACGGTACGGTCATGCGGCTTCAGTTCGCGACCGGTCATTTTTTTCAGCAGTTCTGCGCGAGACTGGATTTTTCCCGGATTCTCACAGAAGTGAAGCATGGCGCGGAATTCGCTGCGTGGCAGTTTATACTGCTCGCCGTCAGGACCAATCAGAGAGCGGCTGTTGATGTCCAGCTCCCAGCCATTGAATTTGTAGCTCTCGACGCTACGGCGTTCTTCACTGACGGTACCCAGATTCATGGTACGCGACAGCAGGTTACGAGCACGGATAGTCAGTTCGCGCGGGTTAAACGGCTTGGTGATGTAATCGTCAGCGCCGATTTCGAGGCCGAGAATTTTATCGACTTCGTTATCACGGCCCGTCAGGAACATCAGCGCAACGTTAGCTTGTTCGCGAAGTTCGCGCGCTAACAGGAGGCCATTTTTCCCAGGCAGATTGATATCCATAATCACAAGGTTGATGTCATATTCAGAGAGAATCTGATGCATTTCCGCGCCATCTGTCGCTTCGAATACATCATAGCCTTCTGCTTCGAAAATGCTTTTCAACGTGTTGCGTGTTACTAACTCGTCTTCAACGATAAGAATGTGCGGGGTCTGCATGTTTGCTACCTAAATTGCCAACTAAATCGAAACAGGAAGTACAAAAGTCCCTGACCTGCCTGATGCATGCCGTAAATTAACATGATCGGCGTAACATGACTAAAGTACGTAATTGCGTTCTTGATGCACTTTCCATCAACGTCAACAACATCATTAGCTTGGTCGTGGGTAGTTTCCCTCTGGACCCGACAGTGTCAAAAACGGCTGTCATCCTAACCATTTTAACAGCAACATAACAGGCTAAGACGTACCGGACACCCAATAAAACTACGCTTCGTTGACATATATCAAGTTCAATTGTAGCACGTTAACAGTTTGATGAAATCAACGTATCCAAATGTTTGCTTTCATCACAAAATTGCAATATTACAACTAGTTGCACGAGCTAATTAATAAATGTAATGAATCCAACCAATGCTATCCATTTTAAATTAAATTATCATGGATAAACAGAAGGATATGCAACTTTTGTTAACATAAAAAGCAATAGTACAGTCTGGAAATAGTTTAGCATTTTTTATTAGATGCGAAATCCTTTTTCAGTGATTTCTGTTAAAAATATGTAAATTCGCGCTGCGTAATATGTTGATGCATGTCACATTATTACTTGCAGACTGACCAAAAGAGTATCGAAATGCGTTTAACAATTATTCTGGTTGCCCCTGCCAGAGCAGAAAATATTGGTGCGGCTGCCCGCGCGATGAAAACGATGGGGTTCACCCAATTACGGATCGTTGATAGCGAAGCCCACCTCGAACCCGCCACGCGTTGGGTCGCGCATGGTTCAGGCGATATTATTGATAATATTAACGTTTTTCCAACATTAGCCGAAGCGCTTCACGACGTGGATTTTACCGTTGCGACCACCGCGCGCAGTCGGGCGAAGTTCCATTATTACGCCACGCCGGTCGAACTCGTTCCTCTGTTGCAGGAAAAATCAACGTGGATGGACCACGCCGCGCTGGTTTTTGGTCGTGAAGATTCAGGACTGACCAACGAAGAATTGGCCCTGGCGGATGTCCTCACCGGTGTAACGATGGTGGCCGACTATCCTTCGCTCAATTTGGGGCAGGCGGTGATGGTGTATTGCTATCAATTAGCAGGTTTAATACAACAACCGGCCAAAAATATTGACGTGACGGATGAGCTTCAGTTACAGGCACTGCGTGCGCGAGTTTTACGTTTATTAGCCACGCTGAACGTTTCCGACGACATCAAGCTGACGGACTGGTTGCAACAGCGAATGGGGCTGTTAGGGCAGCGAGACACGGCAATGCTGCACCGTTTTTTACACGATATCGAAAAAAACATCACAAAATAAAGTGTTGTCCAATTTTTATTGTGTGGTTTTTTACTCTGGTTTCAAGTGGGCGGGACATGCTGTTTTGGTTGAAAGTAAAAGGGCAAGCAGTCGCTCGTGAACAAGTTTCGGAATGTGATCAATTTAAAAATTTATTGACTTAGGTCAGCAGATACTTTAACCCTAAAAGAATACAGCACAGACAGATAATAATTACAGAGCACACAACATCATGAAACGCATCAGCATCACTATTACCACAACCATCACCATTACCACAGGTAACGGTGCGGGCTGACGCGTACAGGAAACACAAGAAAAAGCCCGCACCTAAACAGTGCGGGCTTTTTTTTTCGACCAAAGGCAATGAGGTAAACCATGCGAGTGTTGAAGTTCGGCGGTACATCAGTGGCAAATGCAGAGCGCTTTCTGCGGGTTGCCGATATTCTGGAAAGCAATGCCAGACAGGGGCAGGTCGCGACCGTTCTCTCTGCCCCCGCAAAAATTACCAACCATCTGGTGGCGATGATTGAGAAGACCATCGGTGGTCAGGATGCTTTAGCTAATATCAGCGACGCCGAACGCATTTTCTCAGAGCTGCTGGTGGGTCTTGCCGCCGCGCAGCCGGGTTTCCCGCTGGCTCCGCTCAAAGCCTTTGTTGAGCAAGAATTTGCCCAAATTAAGCATGTCCTGCACGGTATCAGCCTGCTGGGACAGTGCCCGGACAGCATCAATGCCGCGCTTATTTGCCGTGGTGAAAAAATGTCGATCGCCATCATGGCTGGCCTGCTGGAAGCACGCGGGCACCGCGTGACGGTCATCGACCCGGTGGAGAAATTGCTGGCGGTTGGCCATTACCTCGAATCTACCGTTGATATCGCCGAATCTACGCGCCGCATTGCCGCCAGCCGTATTCCTGCAGACCATATGGTGCTGATGGCCGGATTTACCGCCGGGAATGAAAAAGGTGAGTTAGTGGTGCTCGGGCGTAATGGTTCTGACTACTCTGCCGCCGTACTGGCCGCCTGTTTGCGTGCGGATTGTTGCGAGATCTGGACCGATGTCGATGGCGTATATACCTGCGATCCGCGTCAGGTACCCGACGCCCGACTGCTGAAGTCGATGTCTTATCAGGAAGCGATGGAGCTTTCTTACTTCGGCGCTAAAGTGCTGCACCCGCGCACCATTACCCCTATTGCCCAGTTCCAGATCCCGTGCCTGATTAAAAATACCGGCAACCCGCAAGCCCCCGGCACGCTGATCGGCGCCAGCAGTGATGATGACGATTTGCCGGTAAAAGGCATTTCTAACCTTAATAACATGGCGATGTTTAGCGTCTCCGGCCCAGGAATGAAAGGCATGGTGGGGATGGCTGCGCGCGTTTTTGCGGCGATGTCGCGTGCGGGCATCTCGGTGGTGCTGATCACCCAATCCTCTTCTGAATACAGCATCAGCTTCTGCGTTCCGCAGGGCGACTGCGTGCGTGCGCAACGCGCGATGCAGGATGAATTCTACCTCGAACTGAAAGAAGGTTTGCTGGAGCCGCTGGCGGTGACTGAGCGTCTGGCTATCATCTCGGTTGTTGGCGATGGTATGCGCACGCTGCGCGGCATCTCGGCGAAATTCTTTGCCGCGCTGGCTCGCGCGAACATCAATATCGTGGCGATCGCCCAGGGGTCTTCTGAGCGTTCTATTTCGGTGGTGGTCAACAACGACGACGCGACCACTGGCGTACGCGTGACCCATCAGATGCTGTTCAACACCGACCAGGTGATTGAAGTGTTTGTGATTGGCGTCGGTGGCGTGGGCGGTGCGCTGCTGGAGCAGCTTAAACGTCAGCAAACCTGGCTGAAAAATAAGCATATCGATCTGCGCGTGTGCGGCGTGGCGAACTCGAAGGCCCTGCTGACCAACGTCCATGGTCTGAATCTGGAAAACTGGCAATCGGAGCTGGAGAGTGCGAAAGAGCCTTTCAACCTTGGGCGTCTGATTCGTCTGGTGAAAGAATATCATCTGCTCAATCCGGTGATCGTCGACTGTACCTCAAGCCAGGCGGTGGCGGATCAGTATGCCGATTTCCTGCGCGAAGGTTTCCATGTGGTCACGCCGAACAAAAAGGCTAACACGTCGTCGATGGATTACTACCATCAACTGCGTTTTGCCGCGGCGAAGTCACGTCGTAAGTTCCTGTACGACACTAACGTAGGCGCGGGCTTGCCGGTTATTGAAAACCTGCAAAACCTGCTCAGCGCGGGTGATGAGCTGCAGCGTTTCTCCGGTATTCTTTCCGGCTCGCTATCGTTTATTTTTGGCAAACTGGATGAAGGCATGAGCTTCTCCCAGGCCACCATCATGGCGCGTGAGCTGGGATATACCGAGCCCGATCCGCGTGACGATCTTTCCGGTACGGATGTGGCGCGTAAGCTGCTGATCCTGGCCCGTGAAACCGGTCGTGAGCTGGAGCTGTCTGACATTGTCATTGAACCGGTCCTGCCAAAAGCGTTTGATGATTCCGGCGATGTTGCCGCATTTATGGCGAAGTTGTCGCAGCTGGATGACGCCTTTGCCGCGCGGGTGGCGAAAGCCCGTGATGAAGGGAAAGTATTGCGCTATGTTGGCAATATCGAAGAAGACGGCGTTTGCCGCGTGAAAATCGCCGAGGTGGATGGTAACGATCCGCTGTTCAAAGTGAAAAACGGAGAAAACGCGCTGGCGTTCTATAGCCATTACTATCAGCCGTTACCGTTGGTGCTGCGCGGATACGGCGCGGGTAATGACGTCACGGCGGCGGGTGTCTTTGCCGACCTGCTACGTACCCTTTCATGGAAGTTAGGAGTCTGACATGGTAAGAGTTTATGCCCCGGCTTCCAGTGCCAATATGAGCGTCGGGTTTGATGTGCTCGGGGCGGCGGTCACCCCGGTGGACGGTTCGTTATTGGGGGATGTGGTCTCTGTTGAGCCAGCCGACCAGTTTAGTTTGAGCAATCTTGGGCGCTTTGCTGACAAACTGCCGTCTGAGCCGCGAGAAAATATCGTCTATCAGTGCTGGGAGCGATTCTGTCAGGAGCTGGGTAAAACCGTTCCGGTGGCGATGACGCTGGAAAAAAACATGCCGATTGGTTCCGGGTTAGGCTCCAGCGCCTGTTCCGTTGTGGCTGCTCTGGTCGCCATGAACGAACATTGTGGTAAGCCGCTCAATGATACGCGTCTGTTGGCGATCATGGGCGAGCTGGAAGGGCGTATCTCCGGCAGTATTCATTACGATAACGTTGCCCCGTGCTTTTTGGGCGGCATGCAGTTAATGATCGAAGAAAACGGCATTATCAGCCAGCAGGTGCCAGGCTTTGATGAGTGGTTGTGGGTACTGGCGTATCCGGGGATTAAAGTGTCGACGGCGGAAGCGCGGGCGATTTTACCTGCGCAGTATCGCCGCCAGGACTGTATCGCCCACGGGCGGCATCTGGCTGGGTTTATTCATGCCTGCTACTCCCGCCAGCCACTTCTGGCCGCGAAGCTGATGAAAGACGTCATCGCTGAGCCGTACCGTACCCGCTTGCTGCCCGGCTTCAGCCAGGCGCGTCAGGCGGTCGCGGAAATCGGCGCGCTGGCCAGCGGGATCTCCGGGTCAGGGCCGACGCTGTTTGCTTTGTGCGATAAGCCGGATACGGCGCAGCGTGTCGCAGACTGGCTGGGTAAAAATTATCTGCAAAATCAGGAAGGCTTTGTTCATATTTGCCGGCTGGACACGGCAGGCGCACGGGTACTGGGATAATTAATGAAACTCTATAATCTGAAAGATCACAACGAACAGGTCAGCTTTGCGCAGGCCGTTACGCAAGGGCTTGGCAAGAATCAGGGGTTGTTTTTTCCGCACGATCTGCCGGAATTTAATCTGACAGAAGTGGATGAGATGCTGCGCCAGGACTTCGTTAGCCGCAGCGCGAAGATCCTTTCCGCCTTTATCGGTGATGAGATCCCGCAGGAGATCCTGGAAGAGCGCGTGCGCGCGGCGTTTGCCTTCCCGGCGCCGGTTGCGCAGATTGCCGGTGATGTCGGCTGTCTGGAGCTGTTCCACGGCCCTACGCTGGCATTTAAAGACTTTGGCGGGCGCTTTATGGCGCAGATGCTGACGCACATCAGCGGCGACAAACCGGTAACGATTCTGACGGCGACCTCCGGCGATACCGGCGCCGCCGTGGCGCATGCGTTTTATGGTCTGCCGAACGTTCGCGTAGTGATCCTCTATCCGAACGGCAAGATCAGCCCCTTACAGGAAAAACTGTTCTGTACGCTGGGCGGCAACATTGAAACTGTCGCTGTTGATGGTGATTTTGACGCCTGCCAGGCGTTGGTGAAACAGGCGTTTGATGATGAAGAGCTGAAGGTGGCGCTGGGGCTGAACTCGGCTAACTCGATCAACATCAGCCGTCTGTTGGCGCAGATCTGTTACTACTTCGAAGCGGTGGCCCAACTGCCGCAAGAAGCGCGCAATCAGCTGGTTATTTCCGTTCCCAGCGGCAACTTTGGCGATCTGACCGCCGGGCTGCTGGCGAAATCACTGGGCCTGCCGGTGAAGCGCTTTATCGCGGCGACTAACGTCAACGATACGGTTCCGCGCTTCCTTGCAGAAGGCGAGTGGGCGCCGAAGGCGACGCAGGCGACGTTATCCAATGCGATGGATGTCAGCCAGCCAAACAACTGGCCGCGGGTGGAAGAACTGTTCCGCCGTAAAATCTGGCGTCTGAACGAGCTGGGTTATGCCGCCGTTGATGATGCCACGACTCAGGACACCATGCGCGAGCTGCATGAGATGGGGTACACTTCTGAACCGCATGCGGCGGTGGCTTACCGTGCGCTGCGCGACCAGTTGAAGCCTGGCGAGTATGGCCTGTTCCTCGGTACCGCGCATCCGGCGAAGTTTAAAGAAAGCGTTGAAGAGATCCTTGATCTGACGCTGGCTCTGCCAAAAGAGCTGGCGGAGCGCGCGGACTTGCCGCTGCTTTCTCATCATCTGCCAGCGGATTTTTCTGCGCTGCGTAAGCTGATGATGACTCGTGGTTAACGGTTGTGCCCGCTGGCGTTTTGCTTAGCGGGCCAACAAAACCTGCCGCTATCCGGCATGTACGCTACTGTTCGTGACGTTTAAACACCAGTTCGCCGTTTCCTGACGCTTCCTCATCAAAGAAATACCCTTCGCTGTTAAATGCCGTCAGCTGTTCTGGCTGTGTTAAGCGGTTTTCAATGATGTAGCGGCTCATCAGGCCACGCGCTTTTTTGGCATAGAAGCTGATGACTTTAAATTTGCCGTTCTTCTCATCAAGGAAGACCGGTTTGATAAGCTCTGCGTTCAGCTTTTTCGGCTTCACGGATTTAAAATATTCATCCGAGGCGAGGTTAATCACCACGTTGTCGCCTTGCGCTTCCAGCGCCTCGTTAAGTTTATCGGTGATGGTATCTCCCCAGAACTGGTAGAGATCTTTCCCCTTCGCATTGGCCAGACGAATACCCATTTCCAGACGGTAGGGCTGCATTAAATCCAGCGGACGCAAAACGCCGTACAGCCCGGACAACATGCGTAAATGCCGTTGAGCGAAGTCGAAATCCGCCTCGCTGAAGGTTTCAGCCTGCAGTCCGGTATACACGTCGCCTTTAAATGCCAGAATGGCCTGGCGCGCATTGTCCGGCGTGAAGTCAGGCTGCCAGTCATGGAAACGGGTGGCGTTCAGATCCGCCAGCTTGTCGCTAATTCCCATCAGTTTGCCAATCTGCGGGGCAGAGAGCTGACGCGCTACGTGAATAAGCTGCTGGGAGTGGTCCAGTAATTCAGGCAGCGTATGCCGTGCGGTTACCAGCGGACTTTGGTAGTCGAGTGTTTTTGCAGGTGAAATCAGAATCAGCATATCCAGTCCTTGCAGGAAATTTACTGCGACTTTAGCAAAAAAAACGACAGAATTGATCGATGGTTGCGATTGCCGCGCTATCCGCGCGGCGTTTCATCCCAGCTTTCGGGCGCAAGCTGTTGTCTGATATCAGGATAACGGCGCGGATCAAATTCCGGGCGCACTCCAAGCTTGCGCTGGCGCAGATAGTCGCTGGCGATGGTGTGGACCACCGGCGAGAGCAGTAAAATCGCCGTCAGGTTAGTGATGGCCATACAGGCCATGATGATGTCGGCAAGCTGCCAGAGTAGCGGGAAGCTGATTAATGTTCCACCGACAACGGTGCTAATGGTCGCGGCACGTAATAGCCAGATGACCCGCATGTTGTCCAGCTTCAGAAAGATGAGGTTGTTTTCGGCATAGATGTAGTTGGCGACGATAGAGCTAAAGGCAAACAGGATCACAATAAACGCGACGAATCCGGCTCCCCATTCGCCCGTCAGCGAGACCATAGCTTTCTGCAGCAACTGAATGCCTTCAATGGGCATGGCGCTGGTGCCATTACCCGCCAGCAGAACAATCATCGCACTGGCCGTACAGAGAATTAGCGTATCGCCTAAAACCCCTATCATTTGCACAATACCTTGTGCTGCAGGATGCGGAGGCCACGATGCAGCCGAGGCGGCGGCGTTCGGGGTAGATCCCATTCCGGCCTCATTCGAGAACATGCCGCGTTGAAAGCCGCTGGCAATGGCCTGGCTTAGCGTATACCCGGCGGCGCCTGCCGCGGCTTCCTGCCAGCCAAAGGCGCTTTTTACGATGGTCGTGATAATGCCGGGCAGCTGGCCGAAATGCCAAAGACAGATGACGATGCTACAACCGACCCACAGCAGAGCCATCACCGGGACAAACCATTGCATCAGACGGGCAACGCCTTTAATACCGCCGACGATTGCCATTAATGACACGATCGCCAGTGCGATACCGGAGAAGAGGGGAGGGATATCAAAGGCAAAGGCCAGCGCGCGCGAGACGGAGTTTGCCTGAACGCTGTTAAAAATCAGACCGTATGCAATGAGTAAAAAGATAGCAAAAAGCACGCCCATCCAGCGCATACCCAGCCCACGCGCCATATACCACGCAGGACCGCCGCGAAACTGCCCCTTGCTATCGCGTTCTTTATACAGTTGGGCAAGTGAACACTCGGCAAATGAGGTCGCCATACCAATGACCGCCGAGACCCACATCCAGAAAACGGCTCCCGCGCCGCCTGCGGCGATCGCCAATGCCACCCCCGCCAGATTTCCGCTGCCGATACGCGCGGCAAGACTGGTGCACAGAGCCTGAAATGAAGTTAAACCGCCCGGCTGCGGGCTGATGCTGTTTTTAAGACTTTTGCCGAACTGGCGAATGTAGCGAAACTGAACGAACCCCGTGCGCCAGGTGAACCAACATCCTGCGGCAAGCAGGAGGTAGACCATCACCGATCCCCAGAGTATTTCATTAATAAATGCGAAAAAATCAGGCATTAACATCCCTCTTGTTGATGCCGGTAAGCGCGAATAATCCCATGTAAGCGCTACCAATTATCGACCAGTATATACCTTATAAGGAGATTGATTGCGGGAGTTTACCATAACAAGAGGTATATCCCTTAATTGCGCATCACGGGCTTTGAGATGCGTAATCAGGGCTGAGCGGCTGGTCGGACATTCCCGGCGGTTGCGCTGAGAGTGCGTCGTGCTATCATCAGGGAAGATCGGTTACATCCCCCTAACAAGCTGTTTAAAGAGAATCACTATTATGACGGACAAATTGACCTCCCTTCGTCAGTTCACCACTGTAGTGGCCGACACCGGAGACATCGCGGCAATGAAGCTGTACCAGCCTCAGGATGCCACAACTAACCCTTCTCTCATTCTTAACGCAGCGCAGATCCCGGAATACCGCAAGCTGATTGATGACGCTGTCGCCTGGGCTAAGCAGCAGAGCAACGACCGCGCGCAGCAGGTCGTCGACGCGACCGACAAACTGGCGGTCAACATCGGTCTGGAGATCCTGAAACTGGTCCCGGGTCGTATCTCCACGGAAGTTGACGCTCGTCTGTCCTACGACACCGACGCGTCCATCGCGAAAGCAAAACGTCTGATCAAACTGTACAACGATGCTGGCATCAGCAACGATCGCATCCTGATCAAACTGGCTTCAACCTGGCAGGGCATCCGTGCCGCCGAGCAGCTGGAAAAAGAAGGTATCAACTGTAACCTGACTCTGCTGTTCTCCTTCGCGCAGGCGCGTGCATGTGCTGAAGCTGGCGTATATCTGATTTCTCCGTTCGTTGGCCGTATTCTTGACTGGTACAAAGCCAACACCGACAAAAAAGAGTATGCACCGGCAGAAGATCCGGGCGTAGTTTCCGTAACGGAGATCTACGAGTACTACAAACAGCACGGTTATGAAACCGTGGTTATGGGCGCAAGCTTCCGTAACATCGGCGAAATCATTGAGCTGGCAGGCTGCGATCGTCTGACGATTGCTCCGGCGTTGCTGAAAGAGCTGGCGGAAAGCGAAGGCGCTATTGAGCGTAAACTGTCCTTCTCCGGCGAAGTGAAAGCGCGTCCTGCACGCATCACTGAAGCTGAGTTCCTGTGGCAGCACAACCAGGATCCGATGGCTGTAGACAAACTGGCGGACGGTATCCGTAAGTTTGCTGTAGACCAGGGTAAACTGGAAAAAATGATCGGCGATCTGCTGTAATCATTTAAGCGTGGCCCTGATATGGGTCACGCTACCTCTTCTGAAACCTGTCTGTCCTTCCTTTCGCAGTGTATCATTCTGTTTAACGAGACTGTTTAAACGGAATAATCATGAATACTTTACGCATTGGCCTGGTTTCCATTTCTGACCGTGCTTCCAGCGGTGTTTACCAGGATAAAGGTATCCCGGCTCTTGAAGAGTGGCTGGCGTCTGCCCTTACGACCCCCTTTGAGCTGCAAACCCGCTTGATCCCCGATGAGCAGGCGATCATCGAACAGACGCTATGCGAGCTGGTTGATGAAATGAGCTGTCATCTGGTGTTGACGACCGGCGGAACAGGCCCGGCGCGTCGCGACGTGACGCCTGACGCTACGCAGGCCGTAGCTGACCGCCAGATGCCGGGCTTTGGCGAGCAAATGCGCCAGATAAGCCTGCACTTTGTGCCAACGGCCATCCTTTCTCGCCAGGTTGGCGTGATCCGCAAACAGGCGCTGATCCTGAATCTGCCTGGGCAGCCAAAATCGATTAAAGAAACGCTGGAAGGCGTGAAAAATGCCGACGGTAAGGTCATCGTGCCAGGTATTTTTGCAAGTGTACCGTATTGTATACAGCTGTTGGACGGGCCTTATGTGGAAACCGCACCGGATGTTGTAGCATCTTTTCGCCCTAAAAGCGCAATACGCGATACAAACGCCTGAAAGTAGCCCGATTGTGACATAAGCGCCAATGATGGTGGAGTATTGAATTGTTTACGATATAGTAATTTTTGCTTTACATATATCGACAGACCTATTCAATCACTCCACTGACTCATGGTTTGCTATGTCACAACACACTCGACCGCTGAATCGCCAGGATTATAAAACCCTTACGCTTGCTGCCCTCGGCGGGGCGCTTGAGTTTTATGATTTCATTATCTTTGTCTTCTTTGCCGCAGTTGTCGGCGAACTCTTCTTCCCTGCCGATATCCCTGAATGGCTACGTCAGGTGCAAACCTTCGGCATTTTTGCCGCCGGATATCTGGCGCGTCCACTGGGCGGCATCATCATGGCGCATTTTGGCGACCTGGTCGGGCGCAAAAAAATGTTCACCCTGAGCATTTTGCTGATGGCGATACCGACGCTGGCGATCGGTTTGTTGCCCACCTACGCCTCAATGGGGATCCTTGCGCCGTTACTGTTATTGCTGATGCGCATTTTGCAGGGCGCCGCCATAGGGGGAGAAGTGCCGGGCGCATGGGTGTTCGTGGCGGAACACGTGCCGGAGCGTCGTATCGGTATCGCCTGTGGAACGCTGACCGCCGGGCTGACGGTGGGGATTCTGCTGGGGTCGGTGGTTGCGACGCTGGTGAATACCGGTCTCACGCAGCAGGCGGTGCATGACTATGGCTGGCGTATCCCCTTCCTGCTGGGCGGCGTGTTTGGTCTGGTGGCAATGTATCTGCGCCGCTGGCTGCAGGAAACGCCCATCTTCCTCGAGATGCAGCAGCGTAAAGCGTTGGCGCAAGAGCTACCCGTAAAGTCGGTGGTGAGCAAACATAAAAAAGCGGTGGTGGTTTCGATGCTGCTGACCTGGCTGTTATCGGCCGGGATTGTGGTCGTGATCCTGATGTCGCCCGTCTGGTTGCAGAAGCAGTATGGCTTTGCGCCAGCGCTGACGTTACAAGCTAATAGCGTCGCCACTATTATGCTGTGCGTAGGGTGTCTGCTGGCCGGCTTTATTGTCGACCGCGTGGGCGCCAGCAAAACCTTTATTGCTGGCAGCCTGCTGCTGGCCTGTTCGAGCTGGTTTTTCTATCATCTGACCGGTAGCTATCCTCAATATTTATTCCTGTTGTATGGGCTGGTGGGGTTATGCGTCGGCGTGGTCGGGGCGGTGCCTTATGTGATGGTGCGGGCGTTTCCAGCGGAGGTTCGCTTTACCGGTATTTCGTTTTCTTACAATGTTTCATACGCCATTTTTGGTGGCCTGACGCCGATTGCCGTGACGATGCTAATGAGCGTGTCGCCAATGGCTCCAGCCTGGTATGTGCTGGCGTTATCGCTGGTGGGGTTAGGTCTGGGGATTTGGCTGCGACAGGATATTTATCATCGCGATACGAGCGTACAGGGAGAGTTACAGCGCTTGTAGGGTATATCCCCCCGCAAGGGGGGATAGCGTCAGATCGGATTAGTGCGCTTCACCAATCGGCAGGATGGTACGGCCAAACTGTTCGTTCAGCACTTCACCCATTGCCAGATAAATGGCGCTTGCGCCACACACTAAGCCAACCCAGCCAGCAACGTGGATAATCGCTTCGTTACCCGCAATGTTGCCCACGGCCAGCAGTGCGAACAGCACCGTCAGGCTCAGGAAGACAAACTGCAGCGCGCGAGCCGCTTTCAGAGTACCGAAGAACATGAACAGTGTGAACACGCCCCACAGACCCAGATACACGCCCAGGAACTGGCCATTGGTTGCATCCGCCAGACCCATTTTCGGCATGATCAGGATCGCAACCAGCGTCAGCCAGAATGAGCCGTAGGAGGTAAAGGCGGTTAAACCGAAGGTGTTGCCTTTTTTATATTCCAGCAGTCCGGCAAAAATTTGCGCGATACCGCCGTAGAAAATGCCCATCGCCAGAATAATAACGTCAAAGGCGAAGAAACCCGCGTTGTGCAGGTTAAGCAGAATGGTGGTCATGCCAAAGCCCATCAGGCCCAGCGGTGCCGGATTAGCCAACTTAGTGTTGCCCATAATTCCTCAAAATCATCATTGATTGAATGGTGAAATAGTTTCCCCGAATAACGATCGCTGTCTTCGGGGCGCGGCATGATAATCAGGGGAGAGCGGACTGTCTATGATCTAACGAAGGGAAAATGAATTATTTTCCCTGTGATGGACGTCACGCTTATGCGCTGTTGATCATTCTGCGCAGGCAGGCGATTTGTAGCACCGCCGGAATCGTCACGCGATAGGCGCTGCCGCTCACCGCTTTCACCCCGTTTAAGGCTGCGCCTACCGGGCCGCCAAGCCCTGCGCCGCGTAACAGTCCGTGTCCGATCACGCTCACGGCGGCGTGCGTACGCAGGATTTTGGTTAACTGGCCGGAGAGCAGATGAGAAACGCCTTTCGCCAGATTGCGGTCTTTCATTAACAGCGGCAGCAACTCTTCCAGTTCAGAGACTTTTGCATCGACCGCCTGCAGAAATTCCTGCTTATGCTCCGCATCCATTTTTTGCCAGGCATTACGTAAGAAATGTTCCAGCAGACACTGTTCAATTTCGAACGTAGACATCTCTTTATCCGCTTTGAGCTTCAGGCGTTTAGCGACATCCAGCAGAATAGCCCGATACAATTTGCCATGTCCGCGCAGTTTGTTGGCGATACTGTCGCCGCCAAAATGCTGCAGCTCCCCGGCGATCAGCTGCCAGTTGCGGCGGTGCTGTTCGGGGTGACCTTCCATCGACTTAAATAATTCGTTATGACTCAGAACGCTCGACAGACGGGCTTTCCCTTTCTCATTATGGGTAAGCAAGCGGGTAATGTCCGCGAGCTGTTCTTCACTACAATGCTGGAGAAAGGCGAGGTCGTCGTCATTCAAATACGTGACATTCATACTCAGTTCAACTTCTGCAATGGTTTCAATAAACAGATGAGAGAGGGTTAGTCATCGCCGATAATTTTTAATGTCGCCATATCAGAGGAATTAACCGTATGGCCTGAGAAGGTGATTTTCGACACGCAGCGTTTGTTATCATTATCGCTATTAATGTTGATCCAATCGGTCGTTTGCCCCTCTTTGATTGTTGAAGGGACGCTCAGGTTTTGGCTGGCGCTACGGGCGGCTTTGAAATACACCGATGCACCGCTCAGCTGTATATCGCCATGATCCGCAGTGAGCTGGATGCGCTTCACGACGCGGCAAACGGGAATTTTTAAAGCGAGATCGTTCGTTTCATTCCTGGGCATAGCAATCATTCCCAGAACTTTATGGTCGTTCGCGTGAGCGGCGTTGCTCAGCAGGAGGCCCATAAGCAGACTGGCGGAAAGGGTTAAAACAGATTTCATGGAATTTCTCTTTGACGGCTGCAAAAGTGTGTGACTTCGCACCATTTTACCGCTGGCAGAAAAACGATTCATTCACGTAATCTTTTCTTTTTATTACAATTTTTACGTGAATAACTGCGTCGAATTAATTGACTTCGTGAATTAATTTTGCGTGACGATTATTCATTTTTTTTAGTTTTGTGCCTTTCTTCCGCCAATTTATTGCATCTGCGCTAAAAAAATTTTTCATGCCCCCCTTGATGAAGTGGGTTACGACCCCACTTAGTAGTCAACCGCAGTGGTGAGTCTGAAAAAAAACGATTCAGGGTAGTTGAAACCGCACGTTTCGCCCTTATTACAGATTCACAACCACATGATGACCGAATTTTTAGTGGAGACGTTTAGATGGGTAAAATTATTGGTATCGACCTAGGTACTACCAACTCTTGTGTAGCGATTATGGATGGCACTACTGCACGTGTGCTGGAGAACGCCGAGGGCGATCGCACCACGCCTTCTATCATTGCTTATACCCAGGATGGTGAAACTCTGGTTGGTCAGCCGGCTAAACGTCAGGCAGTGACAAACCCGCAAAATACTCTGTTTGCGATTAAACGCCTGATTGGCCGCCGCTTCCAGGACGAAGAAGTACAGCGTGATGAAGCCATCATGCCGTACAAAATCATCGGTGCAGACAACGGTGACGCATGGATTGACGTAAAAGGTCAGAAAATGGCACCGCCGCAGATCTCTGCTGAAGTGCTGAAAAAAATGAAGAAAACGGCTGAAGATTACCTGGGTGAACCGGTAACTGAAGCGGTTATCACAGTTCCTGCATACTTTAACGATGCTCAGCGTCAGGCAACCAAAGATGCTGGCCGTATCGCAGGTCTGGAAGTAAAACGTATCATCAACGAACCAACCGCAGCGGCGCTGGCCTATGGTCTGGATAAAGAAGTCGGCAACCGTACTATCGCGGTTTATGACCTCGGTGGTGGTACTTTCGATATCTCTATTATCGAAATTGACGAAGTTGACGGCGAAAAAACCTTCGAAGTTCTGGCAACCAACGGTGATACCCACCTGGGTGGTGAAGACTTCGACAGCCGTATGATCAACTACCTGGTTGATGAGTTTAAGAAAGATCAGGGTATCGACCTGCGTAATGACCCGCTGGCGATGCAGCGTCTGAAAGAAGCCGCTGAGAAAGCGAAGATTGAACTGTCTTCCGCTCAGCAGACCGACGTGAACCTGCCGTACATCACTGCAGACGCGACCGGTCCGAAACACATGAACATCAAAGTGACCCGTGCGAAACTGGAAAGCCTGGTTGAAGACCTGGTTAACCGTTCTATCGAGCCGCTGAAAGTTGCTCTGCAGGACGCCGGCCTGTCTGTTTCTGATATCAACGACGTTATTCTCGTTGGTGGTCAGACGCGTATGCCGATGGTCCAGAAGAAAGTCGCTGAATTCTTCGGTAAAGAGCCGCGTAAAGACGTTAACCCGGACGAAGCTGTGGCAATCGGTGCTGCCGTTCAGGGTGGTGTATTAACCGGTGATGTGAAAGACGTGCTGCTGCTGGACGTTACCCCGCTGTCTCTGGGTATCGAAACCATGGGCGGCGTGATGACGCCACTGATCGCGAAAAACACTACCATCCCGACCAAGCACAGCCAGGTGTTCTCTACCGCTGAAGACAACCAGTCTGCGGTAACCATCCACGTGCTGCAGGGTGAACGTAAACGCGCCGCGGATAACAAAGATCTGGGTCAGTTTAACCTGGATGGTATCAACCCGGCTCCGCGCGGTATGCCGCAGATCGAAGTGACTTTTGACATCGATGCCGACGGTATCCTGCACGTTTCCGCGAAAGACAAAAACAGCGGTAAAGAGCAGAAGATCACCATCAAGGCTTCTTCTGGTCTGAACGAAGAAGAAATTCAGAAAATGGTTCGCGAAGCAGAAGCGAACGCAGAATCTGACCGTAAGTTCGAAGAGCTGGTTCAGACCCGTAACCAGGGTGACCATCTGCTGCACAGCACTCGCAAGCAGGTTGAAGAAGCAGGCGACAAACTGCCGGCTGACGACAAAACTGCCATCGAGTCTGCGCTGACCGCGCTGGAAACTTCTCTGAAAGGCGAAGACAAAGCGGATATCGAAGCGAAAATGCAGGCGCTGGCTCAGGTTTCTCAGAAACTGATGGAAATCGCTCAGCAGCACGCACAGCAGCAGGCTGGTGCGGCAGGCGCTGATGCTTCTGCAAACAACGCGAAAGATGACGACGTTGTCGACGCCGAGTTTGAAGAAGTGAAAGACAAAAAATAATCGCCCTGATGCAGGGTAGTTAATCGGCACGGGCGTAGAGGTTTCCTCTTCGCCCGTGCTTGTATGTTAAGGGGCTTAAAAAAACCAATGGCAAAGCAAGACTATTACGAGATTTTAGGCGTTTCCAAATCAGCGGAAGAGCGTGAAATCAAAAAGGCCTACAAGCGCCTGGCCATGAAGTATCACCCGGACCGTAACCAGGGTGATAAAGAGGCCGAAGCCAAGTTTAAAGAGATCAAAGAAGCCTATGAGATCCTGACCGATGCGCAAAAACGCGCGGCTTACGATCAGTACGGTCATGCCGCGTTTGAGCAAGGCGGTATGGGCGGCGGCGGCGGTTTTGGCGGCGGGGCTGACTTCAGCGATATCTTTGGTGACGTGTTTGGCGACATCTTTGGCGGCGGTCGTGGTCGTCAGCGCGCCTCACGTGGTGCTGATTTACGTTACAACATGGATCTCACTCTGGAAGAAGCCGTGCGTGGCGTCACCAAAGAGATCCGTATTCCGACGCTGGAAGAGTGTGACGTTTGCCACGGCAGCGGCGCGAAGTCAGGCACTCAGCCGCAGACCTGTCCAACCTGTCACGGCTCCGGCCAGGTACAGATGCGTCAGGGCTTTTTTGCCGTACAGCAGACCTGTCCACACTGTCAGGGTCGCGGCACGCTGATCAAAGATCCGTGCAACAAATGCCATGGCCACGGTCGCGTTGAGAAAAGCAAAACGCTGTCCGTTAAAATCCCGGCAGGGGTTGATACCGGCGACCGTATTCGTTTAGCGGGTGAAGGCGAAGCCGGTGAGCATGGCGCGCCAGCGGGCGATTTATACGTTCAGGTGCAGGTAAAACAGCACCCAATTTTTGAGCGTGAAGGCAATAACCTGTACTGCGAAGTGCCGATTAACTTTGCGATGGCAGCGCTCGGCGGCGAGATTGAAGTCCCGACGCTGGACGGTCGCGTGAAGTTGAAGATTCCGGGTGAAACGCAAACCGGTAAGCTGTTCCGTATGCGCGGGAAGGGCGTTAAGTCCGTACGCGGCGGTGCCCAGGGCGATCTGCTGTGCCGCGTGGTGGTTGAGACCCCGGTGGGTCTGAACGACAAGCAGAAACAGCTGCTGAAAGATCTGCAGGATAGCTTTGGCGGTCCGACCGGCGAGCAAAACAGCCCGCGTTCCAAAAGCTTCTTCGACGGCGTGAAGAAATTCTTTGACGATCTGACGCGCTAATTCTCGACTCAATATTTGATAAAAAGCCTGGGACTGAAAAGTTTCAGGCTTTTTTATTTCTGTTTTCCGTTCGGAAAATCTTTTTTAATTTTAGTCTGTTTGTTCGTAAAAACCGATCTATCCATCATGAATAATCTAATTTTAACGAGCTTTTTGAGGGTGTAAGATAGTATTTACGAAGTATTCACCCAAAAGAGAGAATAAAAGTGAAACATCTGCATCGTTTTTTTAGTAGCGACGCCTCGGGGGGCATCATCCTGATCATCGCAGCCGTGATCGCTATGTTGATGGCAAATATCGGGATCACCAGTGGATGGTACCACGCCTTTCTGGAAACGCCCGTTCAACTGCGGGTTGGCGCGCTTGAGATCAACAAAAATATGCTGCTGTGGATCAACGACGCGTTGATGGCGGTGTTCTTCCTGTTGATTGGTCTGGAAGTAAAGCGCGAGTTAATGCAGGGTTCGCTTGCCAGTCTGCGTCAGGCGGCATTTCCGATCATCGCTGCTATCGGGGGTATGATTGTCCCGGCGCTGCTTTATCTGGCATTTAACTATGCCGATCCTATCACCCGTGAAGGGTGGGCGATCCCTGCTGCAACCGATATCGCTTTTGCACTTGGTGTGCTGGCGCTGTTGGGCAGTCGTGTTCCGCTGGCGTTGAAAATTTTCCTGATGGCGCTGGCGATTATCGATGACCTCGGCGCTATCGTGATCATCGCGCTGTTCTACACCAGCGATCTCTCGCTGCTGTCGCTGGGCGTTGCCGCGTGCGCCATTCTCGTTCTGGCGGCCTTGAATCTGTGTGGTGTAAGACGTACCGGGATTTATATTCTGGTGGGTGCGGTGCTGTGGACGGCAGTTCTGAAGTCCGGCGTGCATGCGACGCTGGCGGGCGTGATCGTCGGTTTCTTTATTCCGTTAAAGGAAAAACATGGCCGTTCACCGGCAAAGCGCCTGGAGCATGTTTTGCATCCGTGGGTGGCATACCTGATCCTGCCGCTGTTTGCCTTCGCTAACGCGGGCGTCTCACTGCAGGGCGTCACCATTGATGGACTGACCTCGGTATTACCGCTGGGGATCATTGCTGGTCTGTTGATCGGTAAACCGCTGGGTATCAGCCTGTTTTGCTGGCTGGCGTTACGCTTCAGGTTGGCACAGTTGCCGGAAGGCACAAATTTCCAACAGATCATGGCGGTCGGGATTCTGTGCGGCATTGGCTTTACGATGTCGATTTTCATCGCCAGCCTGGCGTTTGGTAATGTCGATCCTGAGCTGATTAACTGGGCGAAACTGGGGATCCTGATTGGCTCCTTGCTGTCGGCGGTGATTGGTTACTGCTGGTTACGCACCCGGTTGAACGCGTCCGCCTGACAGGATAACCCTTTCGTGACAATTTTCAGGGAGAGAGTATGTCTCATATAAATTACAACCACCTGTATTACTTTTGGCATGTCTATAAAGAAGGTTCGGTGGTTGGTGCAGCAGAAGCGCTTTATCTGACCCCGCAAACCATTACCGGGCAGATTAAAGCGCTTGAAGAACGCTTACAGGGAAAGTTGTTCAAGCGGAAGGGGCGTGGGCTGGAGCCAAGCGAGTTAGGCGAGTTAGTCTTTCGTTATGCGGATAAGATGTTCACGTTAAGCCAGGAAATGCTGGATATCGTAAACTACCGCAAAGAGTCTAACTTGCTGTTTGATGTCGGCGTGGCGGATGCGCTATCCAAACAGTTGGTCAGCCGCGTGCTGGATGCCGCGGTGGTTGAAGATGAACAAATCCATCTGCGTTGTTTTGAGTCAACGCACGAGATGCTGCTGGATCAACTCAGTCAGCATAAGCTGGATATGATTATTTCCGACTGTCCGATTGATTCGACGCAGCAGGAAGGCCTGTTCTCGGTGCGCATAGGCGAATGCGGCGTGAGTTTCTGGTGCACTCAGCCTTTGCCAGAGAAGCCTTTTCCGGCCTGCCTGGAGGAACGTCGATTGCTGATCCCAGGACGTCGTTCGATGCTCGGTCGTAAGCTGTTGAACTGGATCAACTCCCAGGGATTGAACGTTGAGATCCTCGGTGAGTTTGACGATGCCGCATTGATGAAAGCATTTGGCGCAACGCATAACGCCATTTTTGTTGCCCCGACGCTCTATTCAAACAACTTCTATGCCGATGATTCAATTGTGGAGATTGGGCGCGTGGAGAATGTGATGGAGGAGTACCACGCCATATTTGCGGAAAGGATGATCCAGCATCCGGCGGTGCAGCGTATTTGTAATGCGGACTACTCGGCGTTATTTAAGCTGCAGTAGATATCAACACGGTAAGACTTCCGGCTGCGGGCTGTTACCGCAGCCGGGATTATTCTACAAACTCAGTAGACTACGGTATCGTCCACCTTCGCGGATAAACGCCGGAATTCTGTTCAGTGGCGCGGCATAGCGCAGCGTCTGCCCTCCCGAATAACTCTCACCGGTTGCGAGGTCTGTCCACTTTTCCCCTTCCGGTAGCCAGACGTCGCGCTCGCGCATGCCTTCATGGATCACCGGAGCAATCAGCAGATCGGGGCCAAAACAGTACTGGTCGGCGATCTCCCAGCTTTTTGTCTGCTCAGGAAATTCAAAAAACAGGGTGCGCATCACCGGCGCATTACGTTCATGCGTTTCTGCCATCAGCGCCTTAATGTAGGGCTTCAGCTTTTCACGCAAGGTCAGGCAACCCGTCAATATATCGTAAACGTCTTCGCCATAGCTCCAGACTTCATTCGGCGCTCCGGTCGGGCATTGCGCAATACCGTCCCGATACGGTTGTTCGGGTAAAATTTGCGGATCGCGATTGCCGTGCAGGCGCATCACCGGGCTAAAGACGCCCCACTGGAACCAGCGGATCAACAGTTCATGGAAGCGTGGATCGTGAATATTGCCGCCATGAAAACCGCCAATATCCGTTGTCCACCACGGAATACCCGCTATTCCCATATTGAGTCCGGCGGCAAACTGATTGCGCAGCGACCGAAACGAAGAGTGAATATCACCTGACCACACCAGCGCGCCGTATTTTTGACTTCCCGCCCAGGCGCAGCGCAGCAGATTGATAACCTTGTCTTCGCCATCGGCTTTCATGCCATCAAAAAAAGTTTTGGCATACATTCGCGGGTAGATATTGCCCACTTCCAGTACCGGCCCGGCGTGGTAGCGATAGTTGTCGTAGTCGTAAACGCTGAATTCCGGTTCGGCTTCATCTAACCAGAACAGCTTCACGCCTTTATCGTAATAATTACGTTTGGCTTTGCCCCAGACGTAGTCGCGAGCGCCCGGATGAGTGGCGTCAAAGAAGGTGGTATTACCGAGGAAATCCATATTGATCGGCAAGCCGCGTTCCGTTTGCACCAGCCAGCCGTTTTCACGCATCTCCCGATAGCTTTCGGTGCGGTTATCTACCGTTGGCCAGACGGACACCATCAGCTCAATGCCCAGTGATTTCAGCTCGGCGATCATGGCGTCGGGATCGGGCCAGTCGCGCGGGTCGAACATCCAGTCGCCCTGATTCGGCCAGTGGAAGAAGTCGATAACGATCACCGAAATGGGCAGATTGCGCTGCTTATACTCGCGGGCGACCGCCAGCAGCTCTTCCTGAGTGCGATAGCGAAGTTTGCACTGCCAGAAGCCCATGGCGTAATCCGGCATCATCGGCGGCGTACCGGTGGCGAGCGCGTACGCCTGGCTGATTTCCGCTGGCGTATCACCCGCGGTGATCCAGTAGTCCAGCTGTTCGCTGACCTGAGCTTCCCATTCGGTGACGTTGTGGGCGAAAGTGACACGACCTACGGCCGGATTATTCCATAAAAAGCCGTAGCCCAGGCTGGAGAGCATGAACGGTACTGAAGCCTGGGAATTACGCTGTGCCAGCTCAAGTACGCACCCTTTGAGGTCCAGATTGGCCTGCTGATACTGGCCCATACCGTAAATTTTTTCGTCTTCGGCGGCTTCGAAACGGGCTTTAATCGCATATTTTCCACCCTGAATAGGGCGAAATTCACGCCCCTCCAGGTTAAGAGCGCTGACGTACTGGCCGTGTGAAGATTCATCCTCGCCGATCTCCCCCCGCAGACGCCAGAACTCCTGCAGTAAACATTTATGCGGATGGCGGTAAAAGGTGATTTGCCCCTTTTGGTTGACGATAGCGATAATCTTTCCGTTAGTCAGCGTGGCCTGCTTTTGGTCATAGACGATATGGCAGGTGCTTTCCGCCACCGGCTCCGTTAGCGCCCAGTCTTCATTTCTCATAACCGGCAGATGACGGCCGCTTCGCACGCGCAGGCTGTTCTCGCCCCAGGGTTCAATCCATAAATAGCGATCGTTTTGCTGCCAGACCAGACGACGCGGGTCCTGTTGCAAAAATGGCATGGTGGTTTCTCCCATATTTGGCTGGTAAAGATACAGAACGTTAGTGATTGATTGTTTCCAGATCGCGGCGAACCTCATCTTCCATCGCTTCATATTTCCGGAAAAAAAGCAGAGGGATTGCAGCGAGCGTGAAGAGGAGGGCGGGCGCCCAGATAAAGGCCCAGGTTATTCCTTCCAGGCCCGCAGCGCTCTGGGCATGATTAGGAACGTAGCCAAAACTGTTCATGATCCAGGCGGCAAAGGCGGTACCGAGACCACTGCCCATTTTGATGCAGAAGGTGCTGCCAAAGGCGATAAGTATGCCGGTGGCTTTGATACCCGTCTTCCATGCGCCAAAGTCGACGGCGAATCCGAGCATGGCGAAGGGCATTGAGCAGGCGATACCGCTACCGATATTGCCCAGAACCCAGGCGGCGATGAGGAAAGGAATGTTGTCCGCGGCCAGCCACATCATTACACCGCCAAACGTGGCTACCAGCAGACCGCCGATCCAGATCCAGGTCTTAGAGAGATATTTGCTAAAGAAAGGGATGGCGATGATAAACAGGATCTGAATTGTCGCCAGGCTGTTGATCAGCGGCACCAGATCTTTGCGATCAAGGTTGTAGGTCAGATAGTAGACTATGGTCGTTGAGCGCTGCTGAAGCGCTACCCAGAAGATCAGATTAGCCAGCACCATCAGGATCCACGGCCAGTTGCCTTTCATTGCCGCGAAACTTTTTTTCATCGGCAATCTTGGCTCTTGCTGTATTTTATCCGCGTCCATTTCACGTATGTTTTTAAACGCAAAAAGCGTTAGCGCACAGGATATAACGGCAAACGTGATTGCCGTATAAATAAAACCAGCATGGTCATCACCGTTACCTAAAAAAGCCACTAACGGCAAGGCGGTCGCATTCATTAATAAAACCCCAATTTGCCCGCCGGTCATTCTCCAGGAATTTAAGACCAGCCGCTCCTTCGGAGACAGGGTCATTAAGGGTAATATTGCGCTGAGCGGCGTATTAAGCCCGGTAAATAAAATACTGGCTATCATGTAGGATATTGCTGCATATATGGCTTTTCCCGTCATACTGATATCGGGAGACCAAAATGATAGTGCGCTGAATACGGCAAAAGGCAGCGGTAACCATAAAAACCAGGGACGACATTTACCGTAGCGTGAGCGGGTTTTATCGATGATGATCCCCCAGATGGGGGCATCTATACCATCTACGATACGCGCCAGCAACAGGATGACACCCGCGACGGCGAGGCTGATGCCTGCAACGTCTGTGTAGAAATATAAAATGTATGTTGAACCGAAACAGTACAGCAGATTCCCCGCCACATCTAAAGAGCCGTAGCTAATTCGCTGTAGTAAAGATAATGATGTTGACCCGCAAGACTGGGTATCCTCAATAACAGAACTCATAATGATAACTCCGATATTGGTGCGATACGCCCAGAAAAACAGCTTTTACTTTCTAAGCAGTAGGGTGGTCGTTATTTTTTCTTGTCCGGGAAAGTTAACCTTTAGGTGAAAATAGTGAGAAAGACATTTTATGGAAAGTAGTTAACCCAAGCGTGTCGATCAATTATCAAATCTTACATCGGGATTGCGTTTATTCGTTTTTTGTTGAGCAATTATACTATTTGCTATGGTGGTCACAATTTCTACAGTAATGAAATAAAAAAAAGCAAACAGTGAAAGAAAATAACTTTCAGGTGCCCGGCGGTGTTGTCGGGGATAGCGGGGGAAACATGGCTGGCGTACGAACGGCGCGACAGTTAACCGCCGTGGAGAACGTGAGGGCCTGAACGACAGGCATAAAAAAACCCGCTTGCGCGGGTTTTTTCACAAAGCGATAACAAGCAGGCGATTAAGCCAGTTTGTTGATCTGTGCAGTCAGGTTTGCTTTATGACGTGCAGCTTTGTTTTTGTGGATCAGACCTTTAGCAGCCTGACGGTCCACGATTGGTTGCATTTCGTTAAATGCTTTCAGTGCAGTAGCTTTGTCGCCAGCTTCGATAGCTGCGTATACTTTCTTGATGAAAGTACGCATCATAGAGCGACGGCTAGCGTTGTGCTTGCGGGCCTTTTCAGACTGAACGGCGCGCTTCTTAGCTGATTTGATATTAGCCAAGGTCCAACTCCCAAATGTGTTCTATATGGACAATTCAAAGGCCGAGGAATATGCCCTTTTAGCCTTCTTTTGTCAATGGATTTGTGCAAATAAGCGCCGTTTAAATTGCAGCACTCGTTGCGTAGTGATGGCGCAGGATTCTACCAGCTTGCGTGGCGTGAATACAGCCTTTCCACGAGAAAAATTGCATTGGCGTGCCTGTAAAGGTCTGCAATTTGTTTCATAACAATGAAAACCATCCTCTTTCTGTTTCGTAGAAACAATCGCCGGTTAACCTTGACCGCGGTACAGGGTATACTTTCACGATTTTCACTGTTTTGAGCCAGACATGAAGCTGATACGAGGCATACATAATCTCAGTCAGGCCCCGCATGGGTGTGTGCTGACTATTGGTAATTTCGACGGTGTGCACCGTGGGCACCGCGCGTTGTTGCAGGGCTTACAGGAAGAAGGGCGCAAACGCAATTTACCGGTAATGGTGATGATTTTCGAGCCACAGCCGCTGGAACTGTTTGCAACCGACAAGTCACCCGCGCGACTCACCCGCCTGCGCGAAAAACTGCGTTATCTGGCGGAGTGCGGCGTGGATTACGTGCTGTGCGTGCGTTTTGACAGACGCTTTGCCTCATTAACCGCGCAGAATTTTATCAGTGACCTGTTGGTTAAGCGCCTTGGTGTACAATTTCTTGCCGTTGGCGATGATTTCCGTTTTGGCGCTAGCCGTGCGGGCGATTTCTTGTTATTACAGGAAGCGGGCGCTGAGTATGGTTTTGATATCACCAGCACCCAAACCTTCTGTGAAGGCGGCGTGCGCATTAGCAGCACCGCGGTACGTCAGGCGCTGGCAGACGATAACCTGCAGCTGGCCGAAAGCCTGCTTGGGCACCCTTTTACCATCTCAGGACGAGTAGTCCACGGTGACGAGTTAGGACGTACCATCGGTTTTCCGACGGCAAACTTACCGCTGCGTCGCCAGGTTTCTCCGGTGAAAGGGGTTTATGCGGTTGAAGTGATGGGGCTGGGCGACAAACCTTTCCCCGGCGTCGCCAACATCGGCACCCGTCCGACGGTAGCCGGCGTACGCCAACAGTTGGAAGTACATTTGCTGGACGTTGTAATGGACCTGTATGGTCGCCATATAGATGTAGTGCTGCGTAAAAAAATACGCAATGAACAGCGATTTGCCTCGCTGGATGAACTAAAAGCGCAGATTGCGCGTGATGAGTTGACTGCCCGCGAATTTTTTGGGCTAACAAAACCGGCTTAATGCCTATACGAGTTTTAAATACGGAACCGAGAATCTGATGAGTGACTATAAATCAACCCTGAATTTGCCGGAAACAGGGTTCCCGATGCGCGGCGATCTCGCCAAGCGCGAACCGGGAATGCTGGCGCGTTGGACTGATGATGACCTGTACGGCATCATTCGTGCGGCCAAAAAAGGCAAAAAAACCTTCATTCTGCATGATGGCCCTCCTTATGCGAATGGCAGCATTCATATTGGTCACTCGGTTAACAAGATTCTGAAAGACATTATCGTGAAGTCCAAAGGGCTCACGGGCTATGACTCGCCTTACGTTCCGGGCTGGGACTGCCACGGTCTGCCGATCGAGCTGAAAGTAGAGCAGGAATACGGTAAGCCGGGCGAGAAGTTCACCGCCGCTGAGTTCCGCGCCAAGTGCCGTGAATACGCCGCCACTCAGGTTGACGGTCAGCGTAAAGACTTTATCCGTCTTGGCGTGCTGGGCGACTGGTCGCATCCGTACCTGACCATGGACTTCAAAACTGAAGCCAACATCATTCGTGCGCTGGGTAAAATCATCGGCAACGGTCACCTGCATAAAGGCGCGAAGCCGGTGCACTGGTGCGTAGACTGCCGTTCCGCGCTGGCGGAAGCGGAAGTTGAGTATTATGACAAAACTTCACCATCCATCGACGTTGCGTTCCACGCCGCCGATCGGGACGCGGTGAAGGCGAAATTTGGCGTTTCTGACGTTAATGGCCCGATCTCTCTGGTTATCTGGACCACCACCCCGTGGACGTTACCGGCGAACCGCGCCATCTCTCTGGCGCCTGATTTTGACTATGCGCTGGTGCAAATCGACGGCCAGGCCGTGATTGTGGCGAAAGATCTGGTTGAGAGCGTTATGCAGCGCATTGGCGCGGCTGACTACACCATTCTGGGCACCGTCAAAGGCGCTGAACTGGAACTGCTGCGCTTTACCCATCCGTTTATGGGCTTTGACGTACCGGCGATTCTGGGCGATCACGTCACGCTGGATGCGGGTACCGGTGCGGTACATACCGCGCCTGGCCACGGCCCGGACGACTATGTCATCGGCCAGAAATACGGTCTGGAAGTGGCGAACCCGGTCGGTCCGGACGGCGCATATCTGCCGGGAACCTACCCGACGCTGGACGGCGTAAACGTCTTTAAAGCCAACGATATCGTTGTCGCTCTGCTGACTGAAAAAGGCGCGCTACTGCACGTTGAGAAAATGCAGCACAGCTATCCATGCTGCTGGCGTCACAAAACGCCGATCATCTTCCGCGCGACCCCGCAGTGGTTCGTGAGCATGGATCAGAAAGGCCTGCGCGCGCAGTCCCTGAAAGAGATCAAAGGCGTGCAGTGGATCCCGGACTGGGGCCAGGCGCGTATCGAATCGATGGTTGCCAACCGTCCAGACTGGTGTATCTCCCGTCAGCGCACGTGGGGCGTGCCGATGTCTCTGTTCGTTCACAAAGACACCGAAGAGCTGCATCCGCGCGCTATCGAGCTGATGGAAGAAGTGGCTAAACGCGTTGAAGTTGACGGCATCCAGGCGTGGTGGGATCTCGATCCGAAAGATATCCTCGGCGACGAAGCTGACCAGTACGTCAAAGTTCCGGATACGCTGGACGTGTGGTTTGACTCTGGTTCCACCCACTCATCCGTTGTGGACGTGCGTCCTGAGTTTGCCGGCCATGCGGCAGATATGTATCTGGAAGGCTCTGACCAACACCGCGGCTGGTTCATGTCTTCCCTGATGATCTCCACCGCCATGAAAGGCAAAGCGCCGTATCGCCAGGTACTGACCCACGGTTTCACTGTTGATGGTCAGGGCCGCAAAATGTCCAAGTCTATCGGTAACACCGTTTCTCCGCAGGACGTGATGAATAAGCTGGGCGCGGATATTCTGCGTCTGTGGGTCGCTTCTACCGACTATACCGGTGAAATGGCCGTTTCTGACGAAATCCTGAAACGTGCTGCCGACAGCTATCGTCGTATCCGTAACACCGCGCGCTTCCTGCTGGCGAACCTGAATGGTTTCGATCCGGTAAAAGACATGGTGAAACCGGAAGAGATGGTGGTGCTGGACAGGTGGGCTGTTGGCTGTGCGCAAGCTGCGCAGGAAGAGATCCTGAAAGCTTACGAAGCCTATGACTTCCACGAAGTGGTACAGCGCCTGATGCGCTTCTGCTCCGTCGAAATGGGTTCGTTCTACCTCGACATCATCAAAGACCGCCAGTACACCGCGAAAGCGGACAGTGTGGCGCGTCGTAGCTGCCAGACCGCGCTGTTCCATATTGCAGAAGCGCTGGTTCGCTGGATGGCGCCGATCATGTCCTTCACCGCGGATGAAATCTGGGGTTACCTGCCGGGCGATCGTGAGAAGTACGTCTTTACCGGTGAGTGGTACGAAGGCCTGTTTGGCTTAGGCGAAACTGAAGCGATGAACGATGCCTTCTGGGACGAGCTGCTGAAAGTACGCGGCGAAGTGAACAAGGTTATTGAGCAGGCGCGTGCGGATAAGAAAGTCGGCGGTTCTCTGGAAGCGGCAGTCACCCTGTACGCTGAACCAGAACTGGCGGCGAAACTGACCGCGCTCGGCGAAGAGTTGCGCTTTGTCCTGTTGACCTCTGGCGCGAGCGTTGCGGATTACGCCGCGGCTCCGGCTGATGCCCAGCAGAGCGAACTGCTCAAAGGTCTGAAAATCGTACTGAGCAAAGCCGAAGGTGAGAAATGCCCGCGCTGCTGGCATTACACCACCGACGTCGGCCAGGTGGCGGAACATGCAGATATCTGCGGACGCTGTGTCAGCAACATCGCCGGTGATGGCGAACAACGTAAGTTTGCCTGATGAGTAAGCCTCTTTGTTCAACAGGACTACGCTGGCTGTGGCTGGTGGTAGTCGTGCTGATTATCGATTTGGGCAGCAAGTACCTGATCCTCCAGAACTTTGCTCTGGGGGATACGGTATCGCTGTTCCCGTCGCTTAATCTGCACTACGCGCGTAACTACGGTGCGGCGTTTAGCTTCTTAGCCGACAGCGGCGGCTGGCAACGTTGGTTCTTTGCCGGTATCGCTATCGGTATCTGCGTCATCCTGATGGTGATGATGTATCGCTCGAAGGCGACGCAGAAGCTGAACAACATCGCCTATGCGTTAATCATTGGCGGTGCGCTGGGCAATCTGTTCGACCGCCTGTGGCACGGCTTCGTGGTTGATATGATTGACTTTTACGTCGGTGACTGGCATTTCGCGACATTCAACCTGGCCGATACGGCGATCTGTATCGGCGCGGCACTGATTGTTCTTGAAGGCTTCCTGCCGTCGAAAGAGAAAAAAGCCGCATAAAAAAATGCCGGATGGCGTTATGCTAATCCGGCCTACAATATACTGCGATCCTTGTAGGCCCGGTAAGCGTAGCGCCACCGGGCAAACAGGCGGCAGCAATTTTAAAGAGCAACCTGCATGTCTAAATCAGTACAGAGTAACAGTGCAGTGCTGGTGCACTTCACCCTTAAGCTCGACGATGGCTCCACCGCAGAGTCAACCCGCAATAACGGCAAGCCTGCGCTGTTTCGCCTGGGCGACGGTTCTCTGTCTGAAGGACTGGAACAACACCTGCTGGGGTTAAAAGAGGGCGATAAAACCGCGTTTGCCCTGGAGCCGGATGCCGCCTTTGGCGTGCCGAGTCCGGACTTAATTCAGTATTTCTCGCGTCGGGAATTTATGGACGCGGGCGAGCCAGAAATTGGCGCTATCATGCTCTTTACCGCAATGGACGGCAGTGAGATGCCAGGCGTTATCCGCGAAATCAACGGTGACTCGATCACGGTTGATTTCAACCACCCGCTGGCCGGGCATACCGTTCATTTTGATATTGAAGTGCTGGAAGTCGAACCGGCACTGGAGGCGTAAAATGCAGATCCTGTTGGCCAACCCGCGCGGTTTTTGCGCTGGCGTAGACCGCGCTATCAGCATTGTAGAAAACGCGCTGGCTATTTATGGCGCACCGATTTATGTCCGTCATGAGGTGGTGCATAACCGCTACGTGGTGGATAGCCTGCGCGAGCGCGGCGCTATTTTTATTGAGCAAATCAGTGAAGTGCCGGACGGCGCGATCCTGATTTTCTCCGCTCATGGCGTGTCGCAGGCGGTACGTAACGAAGCCAAAGGCCGTGACCTCACGGTGTTTGATGCGACCTGCCCGCTGGTAACGAAAGTGCATATGGAAGTGGCGCGCGCCAGCCGTCGCGGTGAAGAGTCAATTCTGATTGGTCACGCCGGGCATCCGGAAGTCGAAGGCACGATGGGCCAGTACAGCAACCCGCAAGGGGGAATGTATCTGGTTGAATCACCGGAAGATGTACTGAAACTGACCGTGAAAAATGAAGGTAAATTGTCCTTCATGACGCAAACCACGCTCTCCGTTGACGACACTTCTGACGTCATTGATGCGCTGCGCCAACGCTTCCCAAAAATCGTCGGGCCGCGCAAAGACGATATCTGTTACGCCACCACCAACCGTCAGGAAGCGGTCCGCGCGCTGGCGGAACAAGCTGATGTGGTGCTGGTGGTCGGCTCGAAAAACTCCTCTAACTCCAACCGCCTGGCTGAACTGGCCCAGCGAATGGGGAAAGCGGCGTATTTGATTGACGATGCGACCGACATCCAGGAAGCGTGGGTGAAAGAAGCTAAGTGCGTAGGCGTGACGGCCGGAGCCTCGGCGCCGGATATCCTGGTGCAAAACGTGATTGCTCGCCTGCAGGAGCTTGGCGGTGGGGAAGCTATCCCACTGGAAGGCCGTGAAGAAAATATCGTTTTCGAAGTGCCGAAAGAGCTGCGTGTGGATGTTCGTGAAGTAGAGTAAGTCTTTCCGGTTACGATTATGCGAAGATGCCAGACTTAACGTCTGGCATTTTTTATGGAGAAACCATGCGCTTACCGATCATTCTTGATACCGATCCCGGCATTGATGATGCCGCCGCTATTGCCGCCGCGCTGTTTGCCCCTGAGCTGGATCTGCAACTGATGACCACGGTAGCAGGCAATGTTTCGGTGGAAAAAACCACCCGCAATGCGTTGCAACTGCTGCACTTCTGGAACGCGGATATTCCGCTGGCGCAGGGGGCATCCATGCCGCTGGTGCGACCGCTGCGTGACGCCGCTTCCGTCCACGGTGAGTCCGGTATGGAGGGGTATGAATTTGTCGAACATGACCGTCAGGTAATGGCAAAACCTGCCTTCCAGGCGATTCGCGATGCGCTAATGCATGCTCCACAGCCCGTCACGCTGGTGTCGATTGGCCCCTTGACCAACATCGCGCTGCTGCTGACTCATTACCCTGAATGCGTATTCAATATTCACCGTTTGGTGATTATGGGCGGTTCTGCCGGGCGCGGGAACTTCACGCCAAACGCCGAGTTTAATATAGCCATCGATCCCGAAGCCGCCGCGAAAGTCTTCCAGAGCGGGCTGGAGATCGTGATGTGTGGGCTGGATGTCACTAATCAGGCCGTGCTGACGCCGGAGTATCTGTCTACGCTGCCCGCGCTCAATAAGACCGGCAGCATGCTTCACGCGCTGTTCAGCCACTATCGTAGCGGCAGTATGCAGAGCGGTCTGCGGATGCATGACCTGTGCGCGATTGCCTGGCTGGTCCGTCCGGCGCTGTTTACGCTACAGTCCTGTTTTGTCGCGGTGGAGACGCAGGGCGAATATACCTCGGGCACGACGGTGGTGGATATCGAAGGGCGGCTGGGGCAGCCAGCGAATGCCCAGGTGGCGTTAGATCTGGACGTTGAAGGTTTTCGTCAGTGGGTGGCGGAGGTATTTGCCCGCGCGCTGTAATCAGGTGCTGTGCAGCGGCACCTTCTCGCTGAGATAATCAATCATCGCCCGCATTCTGGCGGGCATATGTTGATTGCGCGTCCATAGCAGCCACAGTTCCCCGCTGTAGTCGCTGATAAATTCCCATTCTGGCAGTACCTGGACAATCTCACCATTGGCGAGCGCCTCGCTGGCGGTGAATAGTGGCAGACTGCCGATTCCCAGATCCTTTTTTACCGCATCCAGACGTACGCCGGTGTGGTTGGCGGCGTAACGGCCATGAGTCTGAATGATCTCCATGCGCTCGCCGCGTCGAAACTTCCAACGTGAATCCGCAGGTGTCTCGCCAAGACTGATACAGCTATGCTCGCGCAGTGCCTGCGGATGCTCGGGCGTACCGTACTTGCGTAAATATTCGGGGGTCGCGCATATCACATGGCTGACCGGCATCAGCGGTTTCCCGTACAGGCCCGGGGAGGGCGACTGACTGATGCGCAGTGCAAGGTCGACGCCGTCGTCGATTAAATCCATATAACGGTCTTCCAGCCGAAGGCGGACGTCCACCTGTGGGTAGCGCGTAAAGAATTCGGCCATCAGTGGATGAATGACAAATCGCCCCACCGCTTTCGGCACGCTGAGGGTCAGTTGCCCTTGCGCGATGGTTTGTCGACTGCTGCCTGAGTCGACAGCCATTTGTGCCGCATGCAGCATTTCCTGCGCGTGTGCATACACTATTTTGCCCGTTTCGCTGAGCGCCAGCTTGCGCGTCGTACGGTGCAGCAGTTTGCTGCCCAGCGCCTTCTCAAGGCGTGAAGCGCTGCGGCTAATAGCGGAAGGCGTAGCACCCGAGGCTTTGGCGGCGGCGGAGAAGCTCCCCTGGTCGATAATCAACACAAAGGTGGCAAGGTCGGGAAGAAGGTTAGGGTTCATTTGTGCGTACCAGGCAAAGATGCATTGAATCAGCGCAGGATTATCGCCGTCAGTAAAGTGAATATACTCTTCCCATCAAGAGGAGAGCAATCATGACCGAACGTCTTTATTACACCAGCGATAACACTGAAGGCCAGGCTAACTTACTGAGTTGTTTGGCTGAGCCGGATGGACGGTACGCGGTGGTACTGGATAGAACCCTTTTTCACCCGCAGGGCGGCGGGCAGCCTGCGGATGCGGGCTGGATTGATGATGAGCCAGTTGAAACAGTCCTCGCGCGCGGTGACGATGTGCTGCACATCGTGGCAAAACCGCTCCTCCCCGGCATCGTGAACCTGCGTGTGGATGCCGCGCTGCGTCAACTGCACGCCCGCCTGCACTCGGCAGGACATCTTATCGGCCTGGCGGGTACAGCGTTCGGCTGGCGCCCGGTGAAAGCACACCATTGGCCCAATGAGGGGCGCATTACTTTCGCCGCCGGTGAAAACGGCACGTTACCGGATACGCTATCGCTGCAGGAGAAAATCAACGCCTGGCAGGCAGACAATCTCTCCAGACAAGTGACATTCACCGACGGGTTGCGGCAGGTTGGATTTGGTCATCTCCTTGCTTATCCCTGCGGAGGGACGCATGTTGCCCATCTCTCTGAGATTGGACCGGTGACGATTACTCAGGTGAAGATGAAAAAAGGGCAAATGATCGTCAACTACACGCTCGTGCCATAAAACCGCACTCGCGAAAATATCTACGCAGATTGGCTGGTTTCTGCTCGGTTTTCCGTCGTTTTCTCATCATCCTGCGCCATACTGAGTAAGTTTGACTTCTTTCCAGTGCTCCAGCAATGATTCATCCTGCGGGATGAATCATGTCTTTTACTGATATTCCCCTCTGTTTATCATTAAATTCTAATTATGGGTGTTTTCAGCTAGCGGCCTCCGGGCGCGCTGGTTACTCTGAAAACGGTTTACGTAATTTTTACAAAAGAGAATAGCTATGCATGAAGCACAAATCCGTGTCGCCATTGCCGGCGCCGGTGGCCGCATGGGGCGGCAGTTAATCCAGGCCGCCATGGCGATGGAAGGTGTTCAGTTGGGCGCCGCGCTGGAGCGCGAAGGCTCCTCTTTACTGGGCGGCGATGCCGGTGAGTTGGCGGGCGTGGGAAAAGCCAACGTCATTGTCCAGAGTAGCCTTGAGGCGGTAAAAGATGATTTTGACGTGTTCATCGATTTTACCCGCCCGGAAGGCACGCTGGCGCATCTGGCGTTTTGCCGCCAGCACGGTAAAGGGATGGTGATTGGCACCACCGGTTTTGACGATGCCGGTAAACAGGCTATTCGTGATGCCGCGCAGGAGATTGCGATCGTCTTTGCCGCGAACTTTAGCGTTGGCGTTAACGTTATGCTGAAACTGCTGGAGAAAGCCGCGAAGGTGATGGGCGACTACACCGATATCGAAATTATTGAAGCCCACCACCGCCATAAAGTGGATGCGCCGTCAGGTACGGCGCTGGCGATGGGCGAGGCGATTGCCGGGGCGCTGGATAAAGATCTGCAGGACTGTGCGGTCTACTCGCGTGAAGGTTACACCGGAGAACGCGTACCCGGTACGATCGGCTTTGCCACGGTGCGAGCGGGGGATATCGTCGGGGAGCATACCGCGATGTTTGCCGACATTGGCGAACGTATTGAAATTACCCATAAGGCCTCCAGCCGCATGACTTTTGCCAATGGCGCGGTGAGATCCGCTATTTGGCTAAAATCAAAGTCAAATGGTCTTTTTGATATGAAAGATGTGCTTGATTTACGTAGTTTATAGCTTTTATTACCCTTCGTGATGTGGTTATAGTAATCATAATTATTTGATTACATGGGGCAATATTTTATTGCCCTTTAATTTTTTGCTTTTGAAAGTGATTTTTTGTTTATTGCCACATTTTTAAGTGTTTTGTGCGATGGTTTTGTTATCTATATGTAAATTTTGACCAAATGGTCCACTTTTTTCTGCCGCAATTCCTGTTTTCATACTCTTTACCTTCCGCAAGCGTTTTCCAGCGCAAGTTAGCTGATCTTTTTGCCTGTTAAATAGAGTGATTTATCCCAGTGGCGTAAAATAATAATAAAAATTGCCCTTTTGGGTAGACTTTTACGTGGGCTATCTCTAGAATGCCGCCGTTTGCCAGAAATCCACAGGTAAGCAAATTTGCATTGATTCATGCCGTGTTAATGAATTAATATGCAAATAAAGTGAGTGAATATTCTCTGGAGGGTGTTTTGATTAAGTCAGCGCTATTGGTTCTGGAAGACGGAACCCAGTTTCACGGTCGGGCCATAGGGGCAACGGGTTCGGCGGTTGGGGAAGTCGTTTTCAATACTTCAATGACCGGTTATCAAGAAATCCTCACTGATCCTTCCTATTCCCGCCAAATCGTCACTCTTACTTATCCTCATATCGGTAATGTCGGCACCAATGAAGCCGATGCAGAATCTTCTCAGGTACACGCGCAAGGTCTGGTCATCCGTGACCTGCCGCTGATTGCCAGCAACTTCCGCGATACCGAAGACCTCTCTTCTTACCTGAAGCGCCATAACATTGTGGCGATTGCCGATATCGATACCCGTAAGCTGACGCGCCTGCTGCGTGAAAAGGGCGCACAGAACGGCTGCATCATCGCGGGTGATAACCCGGATGCCGCGCTGGCGCTGGAAAAAGCGAAAGCCTTCCCGGGCCTGAACGGTATGGATCTGGCGAAAGAAGTGACCACCGCGGAGCCTTATAGCTGGACGCAGGGGAGCTGGACGCTGGCCGGTGACCTGCCGGAAGCTAAATCTGCCGATGAACTGCCGTTCCACGTTGTGGCTTACGATTTCGGCGCCAAACGTAACATTCTGCGTATGTTAGCGGACCGCGGCTGCCGCCTGACGGTGGTGCCAGCGAAAACCTCCGCTGAAGACGTTCTGAAAATGAATCCGGACGGCATCTTCTTGTCCAACGGCCCTGGCGACCCGGCACCGTGTGACTACGCGATTACCGCGATTCAGAAATTCCTCGAAACCGATATTCCGGTATTTGGCATCTGCCTCGGCCATCAGCTGTTGGCGCTGGCGAGCGGTGCGAAGACCATCAAGATGAAGTTTGGCCATCACGGCGGCAACCATCCGGTAAAAGATATTGATAACAACACCGTGATGATCACCGCGCAGAACCACGGTTTTGCGGTCGATGAGGCTTCCATGCCTGCCAATCTGCGCGTGACCCACAAGTCGCTGTTCGACGGCACGCTGCAGGGGATTCATCGTACCGACAAACCGGCGTTCAGCTTCCAGGGACACCCGGAGGCGAGCCCGGGCCCGCACGACGCTGCGCCGCTGTTCGACCACTTTATCGAGTTAATTGAGCAATACCGTCAGTCCGCGAAATAATCAGGAGTAAAAGAGCCATGCCAAAACGTACAGATATAAAAAGCATCCTGATTCTGGGCGCGGGTCCGATCGTTATCGGTCAGGCGTGTGAGTTTGACTACTCCGGCGCGCAGGCGTGTAAAGCCCTGCGCGAAGAGGGCTACCGCGTTATTCTGGTGAACTCCAACCCGGCGACCATCATGACCGACCCGGAAATGGCCGATGCCACCTACATCGAGCCGATTCATTGGGAAGTGGTACGCAAAATCATTGAAAAAGAGCGCCCGGATGCGGTGCTGCCGACCATGGGCGGTCAGACGGCGCTGAACTGCGCGCTGGAGCTGGAGCGTCAGGGCGTTCTTGAAGAGTTCGGCGTGACCATGATTGGCGCGACGGCGGATGCCATCGATAAAGCGGAAGACCGTCGTCGCTTCGACATCGCGATGAAGAAAATCGGTCTCGATACCGCGCGTTCAGGCATCGCCCACACCATGGAAGAAGCGCTGGCGGTTGCCGCTGACGTTGGCTTCCCGTGCATTATCCGTCCGTCCTTTACGATGGGCGGCACCGGCGGCGGTATCGCCTACAACCGCGAAGAGTTTGAAGAAATCTGCGAGCGCGGGCTGGATCTCTCGCCAACCAACGAACTGCTGATTGATGAATCGCTAATCGGCTGGAAAGAGTACGAGATGGAAGTGGTGCGTGATAAAAACGACAACTGCATCATCGTCTGCTCCATCGAAAACTTCGACGCCATGGGCATCCATACCGGTGACTCCATCACCGTTGCGCCAGCCCAGACGCTGACCGACAAAGAGTATCAAATCATGCGTAACGCCTCGATGGCGGTACTGCGTGAAATCGGCGTGGAAACTGGCGGTTCTAACGTCCAGTTTGCGGTAAATCCGAAAAACGGCCGTCTGATTGTCATCGAGATGAACCCGCGCGTATCCCGTTCTTCTGCGCTGGCCTCGAAAGCCACCGGCTTCCCGATTGCGAAAGTCGCCGCCAAGCTGGCCGTAGGTTACACCCTCGACGAGCTGATGAACGACATCACCGGCGGCCGTACTCCGGCGTCCTTCGAGCCGTCCATCGACTACGTTGTGACGAAAATTCCACGCTTCAACTTCGAGAAGTTTGTTGGCGCTAACGACCGTCTGACCACGCAGATGAAATCCGTCGGTGAAGTGATGGCGATTGGCCGCACCCAGCAGGAGTCCCTGCAGAAAGCGCTGCGCGGTCTGGAAGTGGGCGCAACCGGCTTCGACCCGAAAGTAAGCCTCGACGACCCGGAAGCGCTGACCAAAATCCGCCGCGAGCTGAAAGATGCGGGCGCTGAGCGTATCTGGTACATCGCCGACGCGTTCCGCGCCGGTCTGTCCGTCGACGGCGTGTTCAACCTGACCAACATCGACCGCTGGTTCCTGGTACAGATTGAAGAGCTGGTGCGTCTGGAAGAAAAAGTCACTGAAGTGGGCATTAACGGTCTGGACGCTGACTTCCTGCGCGTGCTGAAGCGTAAAGGCTTCGCCGATGCGCGTCTGGCTAAGCTGGCGGGCGTGCGCGAAGCGGAAATCCGCAAGCTGCGCGAACAGTATAATCTGCACCCGGTGTACAAGCGTGTGGATACCTGTGCGGCGGAATTTGCCACCGACACCGCTTACATGTACTCCACTTATGAAGACGAGTGCGAAGCGAATCCGTCCGTCGACCGCGACAAAATTATGGTACTGGGCGGCGGTCCAAACCGTATCGGCCAGGGCATCGAATTCGACTACTGCTGCGTACACGCCTCGCTGGCGCTGCGCGAAGACGGTTACGAGACCATCATGGTCAACTGTAACCCGGAAACCGTTTCTACCGACTACGACACCTCCGACCGCCTGTACTTCGAGCCGGTCACGCTGGAAGACGTGCTGGAAATCGTGCGCATCGAGAAGCCGAAAGGCGTTATCGTGCAGTACGGCGGCCAGACCCCGCTGAAGCTGGCGCGCGCGCTGGAAGCGGCTGGCGTACCGGTTATCGGCACCAGCCCGGATGCGATTGACCGTGCTGAAGACCGTGAGCGTTTCCAGCAGGCGGTTGACCGTCTGAAGCTGAAGCAACCGGCGAACGCCACCGTCACGGCTATCGAACAAGCTGTTGAGAAGGCGAAAGAGATTGGTTACCCGCTGGTGGTGCGTCCGTCCTACGTTCTCGGCGGTCGCGCGATGGAAATCGTCTACGACGAAGCCGACCTGCGTCGTTACTTCCAGACCGCGGTCAGCGTTTCTAACGATGCGCCAGTGCTGCTGGATCGCTTCCTCGATGATGCGGTTGAAGTGGACGTGGATGCTATCTGCGACGGCGAAATGGTGCTGATTGGCGGCATCATGGAGCACATCGAGCAGGCGGGCGTGCACTCCGGCGACTCCGCGTGTTCTCTGCCTGCGTACACCCTGAGCCAGGAAATTCAGGACGTGATGCGCCAGCAGGTGCAGAAACTGGCTTTCGAACTGCAGGTTCGCGGTCTGATGAACGTCCAGTTTGCGGTGAAGAATAACGAAGTGTACCTGATTGAAGTCAACCCGCGCGCGGCGCGTACCGTGCCGTTCGTCTCCAAAGCGACGGGCGTTCCGCTGGCGAAAGTCGCGGCGCGCGTGATGGCCGGGAAAACCCTGGCGCAGCAGGGCGTAACCAAAGAAGTTATCCCACCGTACTACTCGGTAAAAGAAGTGGTGCTGCCGTTCAACAAATTCCCGGGCGTTGACCCGCTGTTAGGGCCAGAAATGCGCTCTACCGGCGAGGTGATGGGCGTGGGTCGTACCTTCGCGGAAGCGTTCGCCAAGGCGCAATTGGGCAGCAGCTCGACCATGAAGAAACAGGGCCGTGCGCTGCTCTCCGTTCGCGAAGGTGATAAAGAGCGCGTTGTTGACCTGGCGGCTAAGCTGCTGAAGTTTGGCTTTGAGCTGGATGCGACGCACGGTACCGCGATTGTGCTGGGCGAAGCGGGTATCAATCCACGCCTGGTGAATAAGGTGCATGAAGGTCGTCCGCACATTCAGGACCGTATCAAGAATGGCGAGTACACCTACATCATCAATACCACCGAAGGTCGCCAGGCGATTGAAGACTCCAAGCTGATTCGCCGCAGCGCGCTGCAGTACAAGGTGCACTACGACACCACCCTGAACGGCGGCTTCGCTACCGCGATGGCGTTGAATGCCGACGCGACCGAGAAAGTCACTTCGGTGCAGGAAATGCATGCGCAGATCAAAAAGTAATAAACTGAAGATTCGGTGATATTTGCGTTAATTGGATCTGCAATATAAATTTGAAACGGTTCCTGCGAAGGAACCGTTTTTTTATACCCTATCAGGTCATTCCTGGAGAAGTCCGTTTCCGTAACCACATTTTCAATGTAATAAGCACGATATTGCTCACACTAATCAACATTCAAGTCGCATACTATCCCTTATATCCACAATATTAATATGGCTTAGTTTTTATTAATTTGGACAGGCCGTAGCCAGATTTTTAATTTGTGAAATGGTGTGCTTATGTGTGAAAAATATGTTGAAAGACCGCTTTATTTGTTAATTGCTGACTGGATGATGGCCGAGGATCGTTGGATCACCGCCAAAGAGATTTCCCGCCATTTTGATATTGAACACTGCAAAGCGATTAATACGCTCTCTTATATTTTGTCAGAAGTGAGTGAAATTGTTTGTGAAGTTAAGATGATCCCCAATCAAATAGCAGGGCGGGGCTGCCAGTGCCAGCGTCTGGTGAAGGTCATCAGCATTGATTCTCATCTCTACAGACGCTTGAATCACAATTTGCAGGAGAAAAAGGTGAGTTTGGCGAAAACGCCGCGCCTGTCTGCCGTTCCTCCAACAGAGCTCAACCGTGAGCAGAAATGGCAGATGATGCTGTCAAAAAGCATGCGTCGCTAATGATTAGCTTGCCTGCTGGCAGCGTTAACGATGATTGACTCGTAGGCCGGATAAGCGTCAGCGCATCCGGCATAAATTACCGGGCTGATTTTGGCTTCACGTCCGTCGTGCCTTTCAGGCGCGGCCGGTTTTCTTCGACCTGCGTTAAGGGCTGCGTTTCATGTAGACCCGTCTGGCAGCGGATTGCAAGATCCTGGTACTCTTTGGTGTTCAGCCGCTTCCAGTGCAGTTCCTGGTCCGTGACTTCGCGCAGTACGCGAGCCGGTGAGCCAACCAGCAACTGCCTTGCCTCCCCCTGAAATCCGGCTTTAACAAAGCTCATGGCGGCGACAATGCTCTGTGCGCCAATCACCGCGCCGTCCATAATGACGCTGTTCATGCCGATCAGCGCATCTCTGCCCACCACGCAACCGTGCAGGATTGCGCCATGGCCGATGTGCCCATTTTCATGCACGATGGTATCGGTGTCGCAGTAGCCGTGCATAATGCAGCCATCCTGCAGATTAGCCCCCGTTTCCAGGATCAGGCGACCATAGTCACCGCGCAGTGACGCGTGCGGCCCGATATATACGCCAGCGCCCACAATAACATCGCCAATCAGGACGGCGCTCGGGTGGACAAACGCCTCCGGGTGCACCACGGGGATCAGGCCTTCAAACGCGTAGTAGCTCATGGTTTTATCTCGGTTTTATTGCCGGATGGCGGCGTAAACACCTTATCCGGCCTACGGTTGTGCATGCGTTGTAGGCCGGACAAGCGAAGCGCCATCCGGCATCGTCACATTAACGGCCTTTCCACACCGGATCGCGTTTTTCGGCAAACGCCTGCGGGCCTTCGAGGGCATCTTCCGAGTGCAGTACCGACGGATAGTGCTTCAGTACGCCGCTGCGGATGTAACGGTAGCCTTCTTCCACCGGCATTTCGCTGGTCGCGCGATAAATCTCTTTCAGCGCCGCGATCGCCAGCGGGGCGCTATTCACCAGCTGTTGCGCCAGTTCGCGCGCGCTATCCATCAGTTCGCTCTGGCTGACAACGCGGTTAACGATACCCCAACGCAGCGCTTCTTCGGCGCTCATGCGTCTGCCGGTCATTACCATTTCATTGACGATAGCCGGCGGCAGCAGCTTAGGCAGACGCAATACGCCGCCGCTGTCAGGCACGATGCCGAGCTTGGCTTCCGGCAGCGCGAAGCTGGCGTTTTCCGTGCAGACAATAAAGTCCGCCGCCAGCGCCAGCTCAAAACCGCCGCCAAACGCGTAGCCGTTTACCGCGGCGATGACCGGCTTATTGAGGTCGAAAACTTCGGTTAAACCGGCAAAGCCGCCCGGGCCAAAATCAGCATCCGGCGCTTCACCTTCCGCCGCCGCTTTTAAGTCCCAGCCAGCGGAAAAGAATTTCTCACCGCCGCCGGTGATAATTGCGACGCGCAACTCCGGGTCGTCACGAAAATTAAGAAAAGCTTCACCCATCGCAAAACTGGTTTTGGCATCAATGGCATTGGCTTTAGGTCGGTCGAGGGTAATTTCCAGGATCGGGCCATTACGGGTCAGATGTAATGATTCACTCATAGTTCATCTCCATGATAAATAGGTTTCCCGGCAGGAGATATTCCTGCCGAAAGGTTTATTTCAGATTTTTTTTGATTATTTTTCCTGAACAATTGCGCGGCAGGTCGGTTCTGATCTCCATAAAAGAGGGAACCTTGAATTTCGCCATATTGTTTTCGCAGAAGCTGAAGAACTCGGCTTCGCTTAATGTTTCACCTTCATTAAGGACAATAAAAGCTTTAATGGCTTCATCACGGATCGCGTCTTTAATACCGACAACCACAATGTCCTGAATTTTCGGATGTGCAGAAATAATATTTTCCAGCTCGACGCAGGAGACATTTTCCCCGCCGCGTTTAATCATGTTGCAGCGTCTGTCAACGAAATAGAAATAGCCATCCTCATCCTGATAACCCGAATCGCCGGTATGTAACCAGCCCCCGGCTTCCAGCGATTTGGCGGTTGCCTCCGGCTGCATATAATACTCTTTGAAGATAGTTTTCCCGGGGATGCCTTTAATACAGATTTCGCCAATTTCTCCGGCGGGAACGGGGCGATTTTGATCGTCGCGGATTTCGGCTTCATAGGTAAAACCCACGCGACCAATGGAAGGCCAGCGCCGTTTGTCTCCTGGGCGATCGCCAATAATTCCGACGATGGTTTCAGTCATACCATAGGAGGTCAGCAGCCTGACGCCAAAGCGTTCGATAAAGGCGTCTTTTTCCTGCGCGGATAAATTGAGATAGAACATCACTTCGCGCAGGTGATGCTGCCTGTCCGTTGGCGCCGCGGGCTGGACCATCAGCGTGCGGATCATCATCGGGATGCACTCGGTCACCGTCGCCTGATATTTACGTACCTGATCCCAAAAGGCGCGGGCGCTGTACTTCTCCAGGAGCACAAAGGTGCTGCCTGCGGAAAATGCCGGCATGGCGGCGGTACACTGACAGTCGATATGAAAAGCGGGCATCACCGTCATGTACACGTCATCATTACGCAGGGCGATTTGCCAGGCAGAGTAATAGCCCGCAAAGCGCAGGTTATAGTGGGTGATAACCACCCCTTTTGGACGCGAGGTGGTGCCTGAGGTAAACAGAATTTCCGCCGTATCGTCGGTGGATAGCGCTGGCGTGTAGACCAGCGTGGCCGACTGGCGGGCCTGCAGTTGGGTAAAGTGGCTCACGCCATCGTCAGCCGGAACGTGCTCGCCAATCAGACAGATATGATTGAGCGGAGTGCTGTTTTCCTGCCGTATCTGGCGGTACATAGGATAAAACTGGGCGCTGGTGACCAGCAGACTTACCTGGCTGTTTTGCAGGATCCAGGCGCTTTCTTCAGCCAACAGGCGGGCATTGATCGGCACCATAATGGCGCCAATTTTTGCCAGCCCAAACCAGCAAAAGATGAATTCCGGACAGTTATCCAGATGCAGTGCGACCTTGTCACCCTTACGGATCCCTAAGGAATGGAAAAGGTTCGCCGTGCGGTTAATCTCTTCATTGAGCGAGGCATAGCTAAACTGCCGAACGACTCCTTCGCAGGATTCGAAAATTAACGCCGTTTTATCTCCGTACACCCCGGCCAGGTCGTCCCACATCTGACGTAAGTTTTGTCCGCCAACGATATCCATATTGCTTTATCCACTGAAATCAGGCGTGAGCGCTAACCAAGAGCGGGTTAGCGCGTCGCGTTTATTCCTCAACTCTGGCCAGGCCTTTGCCGACCAGCTCATTTATGTCTGCTTCGCTATAACCAATGTTTTTCAGAATGGCGGCGGTATCCATGCCGTGTGACGGCATGCCGCGCCAGATTTTCCCCGGGTTGTTTTTAAATTTCGGCATGATGTTCGGCCCTTTGCAGGTACGACCATCCATCGTTTGCCACTGAGTAATGGATTCGCGGGCAACGTACTGCGGATTGCCTTCCAGTTCAGGAATGGTCAGCACCTTCGCACAGGCGATGTTCAGCTCCGCAAAGCGCGCCTGCACGTCGGCGATGGTGTGCTCTGCCAGCCAGGCGTCCAGTTTCTCTTCCACGAGCGGGCCGTAAGGGCATTCCACGCGATGAATTAACTGCGTGCCTTCCGGAACTTCCGGCGTACCGAGAATGTGGGCCAGGCCAATATCTTTGAAGCACTCGTTGATTTGCGTGATGCCAACCAGTTCCATGACGATATAGCCATCGGCGCATTTATACAGACCGCAACCGGCGTAATACGGGTCTTTACCTTTGGTCATACGCGGGCAAATTTCGCCGCCGTTGAAGTAATCCATCATGAAGTACTGGCCCATGCGCAGCATCACTTCGTACATGGCGATATCAATGCTTTCGCCTTTACCCGTTTCGCGTACTTTATGCAGGGCCGCCAGCGCCGCTGTCGTTGCGGTCATTCCGGAGAAGTAATCGGCGGTGTACGGGAAGGCGGGCATTGGCTGATCGACGTCGCCGTTTTGGATCAGATAGCCGCTGAATGCCTGCGCGATGGTGTTATACGCCGGAAGATTGGTGTACTCCTCGGTACCATACTGGCCGAAGCCGGAAAGGTGGGCGATAACCAGCTTCGGGTTATGTTCCCACAGCACTTCATCGGTAATACCGCGGCGGGCAAAGGCCGGGCCTTTACTGGCTTCAATGAAAATATCGGTGGTTTCCATCAGTTTCAGAAACGCTTCCCGACCTTCATCTTTGAAAATATTGAGCGACAGGGCATGCAGGTTGCGGCGTGAGAGCTGCGGGTAGTTAGGTTGTACGCGGATGGTATCGGCCCATGCGACGTTTTCAATCCAGATAACCTCCGCACCCCATTCGGCGAACATCTGCCCGGCGAACGGCCCGGCGATTTCGATCCCTGAAAAAACGACGCGTACCCCGGCAAGCGGGCCAAAGGTTGGCATGGGTAAATGATTCATAATTTTTCTCCTGGCATTTTTTGCGGTATGTAGGCCGGATAAGCACAGCGCCATCCGGCATGATTGCCTGATGGCGACGCCCCGCGTCTTATCAGGCCTACAAGGGATCGATTAGCGGTATTGCTTGAGTACCGCACGACCCAACGTCAGGATCTGCATTTCATCAGAACCACCAGAAACACGGTCAACGCGCAGGTCACGCCAGAAGCGTGTGATGCGATGGTTACCCGCGATGCCCACGCCGCCCAGTACCTGCATGGCGGTGTCTACCACTTCAAACGCGGCATTGGCGCAGAAGTATTTGCACATTGCCGCGTCACCGGAGGTAATGGTGCCGTTATCCGCTTTCCATGCAGCTTCCAGCAGCATGTTCTTCATGGAGTTCAGTTTGATCGCCATGTGCGCAAACTTCTCCTGAATCAGCTGGAAACGGCCGATCGTTTCGCCAAACTGTACGCGCTGATTGGCGTAGCGCGCGGCGTCTTCAAACGCGCACATCGCCGTACCGTAGTTGGTCAGCGCGACGAGGAAGCGTTCATGGTCAAACTCTTCTTTCACGCGGTTGAAGCCGTTACCTTCCCGACCGAACATGTCTTTCTCGTCCAGTTCAACGTCGTCAAAGGTGATTTCACAGCAGCTATCCATGCGCAGACCGAGTTTCTCCAGCTTGTTGACCTTGATACCCGCTTTGCTCATGTCAACAAACCATTCGGTATAAACAGGTTTATCCGGCGATGCGCCGTCTCTCGCCATCACCACAATGTACGGGGTGTAGGCGCTACTGGTGATAAAGCACTTACTGCCATTAAGATAAACCTTACCATTTTTGCGTGTATAAGTGGTTTTCAGACTGCCAACATCCGATCCCGCTCCCGGTTCGGTAATGGCAGAGTTCCACATTTGCTTGCCGGTGCCCTGGAATGCCATGATTTTATCAATCTGCTCCTGGGTACCTTCACGCAGGAAAGTGTTAAAACCTCCCGGCAATTGGTACAACACGTAAGTTGGCGCGCCAAGACGACCCAGCTCCATCCAGACCGCGGCTACGGTGACGAAACCGGCTTCCAGACCGCCGTGTTCTTCCGGGATCAGCAGGCTGTCGATGCCCATATCCGCCAGCGCTTTAACAAAACGCTCAGGGTAGACGCTGTCGCGATCGCACTCGGCAAAATAAGCTTCCCAGTTCTCACTGGCCATCAGTTCACGAATACCGGCGACAAACAGTTCCTGCTCGTCATTTAAGTTGAAATCCATCTTTCAGCCTCTTGATCAATTGGGTTAATTAGAATTACTTGTCTTTCCAGTGCACTTTGGCGTCTTTAATAAAGGACAGCGTCACCATGATGTTGACGAAGAACAACGGACATCCTCCGGCGATAATTGCGGTCTGAATCGGCTTCAACCCGCCCAGCGCCAGCAGAACGATACCGATGATGCCGACCAGCACCGACCAGCCGATACGCACTAACAGCGGCGGTTCTTCACCATCGCGAACTTCGCGACAGGTGGACATCGCCAGGGTGTAAGAGCAGGCGTTAATCAGCGTTACGGTGGCAATGAAGCAGAGGATGAAGAAGCCCCACATGGTTGCGGTACTGAGCGGTAAAGCAGCCCAGGTTTCGATAATGGCGCGCGCCACGCCGTGTTGCTCAATCAGTTGCGGGATGTTGAGGATGTTTTTATCCATCAGCAGCAGCGTGTTGCTGCCCAGCACAGTCCACAGGATCCAGGTGGAAGCGGTCAGACCCAGCACCATCCCGAAGCACAGTTCACGTACGGTACGACCACGGGAAATACGGGCGAGGAAGATGCTCATCTGGATGGCGTAAATCACCCACCACGCCCAGTAGAAGACGGTCCAGCCCTGCGGGAATCCGCCTTTACCGATGGCATCGGTATAGAACAGCATGCGCGGCAGGTGCATCAACAGCATCCCGACGGAGTCGGTGAAGTAGTTCATGATGAAGCTGGCGCCGCTGACGATAAATACCCAGCCCAGCATCAGGAAGCTCAGGTAGCTACGCACATCGCTGGCGATCTTGACCCCTTTTTGCAGGCCGCAGGCCACGCAAATTGCGTTCAGAATGATCCAGCAGGTAATGATGATGGCGTCTAATTGCAGCGTGTGAGGAATACCGAACAGGTACTGCATACATTCGGTAACCAACGGCGTGGCCAGACCGAGGCTGGTACCCATTGCGAAGATCAGCGCCACCAGATAGAAGTTATCAACGATGGTGCCGAACAACCCTTTTGCATGCTTCTCACCGACGAGCGGCACCAGCGTAGAGCTTGGACGGATGACGTCCATTTTGCGCACAAAGAAGAAGTAGGCGAAGGCTACCGAGAGGAAGCTATAGGTCGCCCACGGCAGCGGCCCCCAGTGGAACAGGCTGTACGCCAGACCGATCTCTTTTGCGCCAACGGAGTTAGGGGCGAGGCCAAATGGCGGCGTAGAGATGTAATAGTAGATCTCAATCGAGCCCCAGAACAGAACGGCAGCGGATGTACAGGAGGCGAACATCATGAAAATCCAGCTGGCGGTGCTAAACTCCGGTTTTTCGTCACCTAATCTCTTTTTGGCATAGGGGCCAAAAACCAGCCAGAACCAGCCGAATAGCATGATGACCATATACCATTCAAATGCCCATCCCCAGACGTTGGTGACATAACTGAATACGGCATTAATAACCACATTCGCCGCATCAAGATCTCTGACTGTTAGCCAACAAAGTATTCCGACAATTATTAATGGCGGGAAAAAAACTTTCGGTTCAATTCCCGACTTTTTCTTTTCATCTTTCATGATTGAATTCCAGTGTGAAAACGAAATTTATTTGGCATTCCCGTTTTTGCTGTTTTGTGTATTTATTATTAATAATTTGTTGATAGCTATTTAACCTCTGGGGCGCCGCGGTGAGTAACTCATAATGGGTATTCACTACGGTCAGTTCTGTGATGCAAATCACATTTTTCCATGCTGATGATTTTGCTGGGGAATTTGTGATTTTTATTGATAAATCATTGGCTTGTGCTTGGTTTTTTAACTTTTATAACCTCTTTGCGTTCAATATTGTTGAACCCGCAGACAATATTGAAAATTTTCATATTTGACGTGTTTCTTTCAATATTGGTGAGGCATGTAACACTATTGAAAGTTACGAATTTCAATGTGTGACATTTTCAATATTGGTGATTAATGTTTTATTTCCGAATTAAAGAGCGTGATATCTGTATTTAACTCCGCCGATATAAATACGTTTCCTTCATGATTTTTGGAGATGCAATGAAGATAATTACTTGCTACAAATGCGTACCTGATGAACAGGATATTGCGATTAATAATGCTGATGGTTCACTCGATTTCAGCAAAGCAGACGGCAAAATCAGCCAATACGATCTGAATGCGATTGAAGCTGCTTGCCAGTTAAAACAGCAGGTGGGAGAGGCTCAGGTGATCGCCATGAGCGTCGGCGGCAAAGCGCTGACCAATGCAAAAGGGCGTAAAGATGTGCTCTCCCGTGGCCCTGATGAACTGATTGTCGTGATTGACGATCAATTTGAGCAGGCGCTGCCGCAACAAACCGCTACCGCGCTGGCCGCCGCCGCGCAAAAAACAGGGTTCGATCTCCTTATCTGCGGCGACGGTTCTTCCGATCTTTATGCTCAGCAGGTTGGTTTGCTGGTGGGCGAAACGCTGAACGTTCCGGCGATTAACGGCGTGAGTAAGATCCTCTCCCTTACCGACAGCACGCTGACGGTAGAGCGCGAACTGGAAGATGAAGTCGAAACATTGAGCATCCCGCTCCCGGCGGTGATCGCGGTTTCAACCGACATCAACACCCCACAAATCCCTTCGATGAAAGCCATTCTGGGCGCGGCGAAAAAACCGGTTCAGGTCTGGTCGCCTACGGATATCGGGCTGAATAGCGTACCCGCGTATTCCGCACAGCAGGTTGCTGCACCGAAGCAACGCGAGCGTCAGCGCGTGGTGATTGAAGGTGACGGTGAAGAACAGATTGCCGCGTTTGTCGAGAATCTTCGCAAAATCATTTAATTATCAGGGGATGTTATGAACAAGTTTTCCAGTGTCTGGGTATTCAGCGATACCCCTTCTCGTCTGCCGGAACTGATGAATGGCGCGCAGGCTGTAGGTGAAAAAGTTAACACATTCGTACTGAATGAGGCTGATAGCGCGACGGCATGCCAGCTGGGTGCGGATCATGTCTGGTTGCTTAGCGGTAAGCCAGACGATCGTATGGTGGAAGATTACGCGGCTGTGATGGCGGAGACTATTCGTCAGCACAGCGAGGGTGGCGCGGTGCTGCTGCCCAATACGCGTCGCGGCAAGCTGCTGGCGGCAAAGCTGGGCTTTCGCTTGTCGGCTGCGGTTTCCAACGACGCCAGCGAAGTCGCCCTGCAGGATGGAAAAGCGGCGGTTAAACATATGGTCTACGGCGGCCTGGCGATAGGGGCAGAAACCATCGCTTCGCCGTTTGCCGTGATAACGGTCAGCAGCGGAACGTTTGACGCCCAACAGCCGGATGCCGCTCGCAGCGGCGAGATGCACACCGTGCAGTGGCAGGCTCCGGCCGTCGCCGTGACCCGCACCGCAACCCAGGCGCGTCAGAGCAACAGCGTCGACCTCGACAAAGCGCGTCTGGTGGTCAGCGTGGGACGCGGTATCGGCAGCAAAGACAATATCTCGCTGGCGGAAGCGCTGTGCCAGGCGATTGGCGCGGAGCTGGCCTGTTCGCGTCCGGTGGCGGAAAACGAGAAGTGGATGGAGCACGAACGTTACGTGGGTATCTCCAATCTGATGCTCAAACCTGAACTGTATCTGGCCGTGGGGATCTCCGGGCAGATCCAACACATGGTCGGCGCCAACGGCGCGCAGACGATTTTCGCGATCAATAAAGATAAAAATGCGCCGATTTTCCAGTATGCGGATTATGGCATCGTTGGCGATGCGCTGAAGATCCTGCCTGCGCTGACGGCTGCATTAGCGCGCTAAACCATTTCGGGCAGGATGCGAAGGTATCCTGCCGCTGACAGGAGTACGTATGTCCGAAGATATCTTTGATGCCATCATCGTGGGTGCAGGTCTGGCCGGTTCGGTTGCGGCGCTGGTGCTCGCTCGCGAAGGCGCACAGGTGCTGGTTATCGAGCGCGGCAATTCTGCTGGCGCGAAGAATGTCACCGGTGGGCGCCTGTATGCGCATAGCCTGGAGCGCATCATTCCCGGCTTTGCGGAGCAGGCCCCCATTGAACGCATGATCACCCACGAAAAACTCGCCTTTATGACCGACAGCGGGGCGATGACTATCGACTACTGCAACGGTGAAGAGGCCGCAGCGTCGCAGGTTTCCTATTCCGTATTGCGCAGTAAATTTGACGCCTGGCTGATGGAACAGGCCGAAGAGGCGGGGGCGCAGCTCATTACCGGTATTCGTGTGGATAACGTCGTGCAGCGTGATGGCAAAGTCGTGGGCGTGGAAGCCGATGGCGATATTCTGGAAGCCAAAGTCGTGATCCTCGCCGATGGGGTGAATTCTCTGCTGGCTGAAAAGCTGGGCATGGCAAAGCGCGTGGAGGCATCGCATGTTGCCGTCGGCGTGAAGGAGCTGATCGAATTACCGAAGTCGGTGATTGAAGATCGTTTCCAGCTACAGGGCAACGAAGGCGCCGCCTGTCTGTTTGCCGGGTCGCCAACCGATGGTCTGATGGGCGGCGGCTTTCTGTATACGAATGAAACAACCCTTTCCCTGGGGCTGGTTTGCGGTCTTCACCATCTGAAAGACGCAAAAAAATCGGTCCCGCAAATGCTGGAAGATTTCAAACAGCATCCGGCAGTTGCTCCGCTGATCGCCGGCGGCAAGCTGGTGGAATATGCCGCGCACGTCGTACCTGAAGCAGGGATGAATATGCAGCCTGAACTGGTAGGCGAGGGCGTACTGATTGCCGGAGACGCAGGCGGAATGTGTATGAACCTCGGCTTTACCATTCGTGGTATGGATCTCGCCATATCGGCAGGCGAAGCGGCGGCGAAAACGGTGCTTTCCGCGATGAAGCGCGACGATTTTAGCAAGCAGTCGCTGGGCGAATACCATCAGCATCTGGACGATGGTCCGATGCGCGATATGCGCATGTATCAGAAACTGCCGGCTTTTCTTGATAATCCCCGCATGTTTACCGCTTATCCTGAAATGGCGGTCAGTATCGCGCGCGACCTGTTCACCGTAGATGGTTCCGCTCCGGTGCCGATGCGTAAAAAAATCCTGCGCCATGCGAAGAAAGTCGGCTTCATCAACCTGATGAAAGATGGCCTGAAAGGAGTGACCGTATTATGACATCTCCCGTCAATGTGGACGTCAAACTGGGCGTCAATAAGTTCAATGTGGATGAAGAAAGTCCGCACATCATTCTCAAAACCGATCCTGATAAACAGGCGTTAGAGGTGCTGATTAAAGCCTGTCCGGCGGGACTGTATAAAAAGCAGGACGACGGCAGCGTACGCTTTGATTACGCCGGATGCCTGGAGTGCGGAACGTGCCGCATTCTCGGGCTCGGTACAGCGCTGGAAAAATGGGAATACCCGCGCGGGACGTTTGGCGTGGAGTTCCGTTACGGCTAATAAGTACGAGGTTGTGCACCCGTAGGCCGGATAAGATGCGGTAGCGTCGCCATCCGGCAATCATGTGGCGCCAGTGCCGGATGGCGGCGTAAACGCCTTATCCGGCCTACAGATGACGCTTTGCCCGTGTTGAAACAGGATATTACCATGCAGCAGCCCAGGAACTTTGATGACATCAAATTCACCTCTATTCACCGCCGGATAATGCTGTGGGGAAGCGGTGGGCCGTTTCTGGATGGTTATGTGCTGGTGATGATTGGCGTGGCGCTGGAGCAGCTCACGCCAGCGTTAAAACTGGATGCGGACTGGATTGGTCTGCTGGGGGCCGGTACGCTGGCAGGCCTGTTTATCGGCACGTCGCTGTTTGGCTACATCTCCGATAAAGTCGGGCGACGCAAAATGTTTATCATCGATATCATCGCCATTGGCGTGATATCGGCGGCGACGATGTTCGTTACCTCGCCCGTTGAACTTCTGGTGATGCGCGTGCTGATCGGCATTGTGATCGGTGCCGATTACCCGATCGCCACCTCAATGATCACCGAGTTCTCCAATACCCGCCAGCGCGCTTTCTCTATCGGTTTTATCGCGGCTATGTGGTATGTCGGCGCTACCTGCGCCGATCTGGTCGGTTACTGTCTGTACGATGTTGAGGGGGGATGGCGCTGGATGTTAGGCAGCGCGGTGATCCCCTGTATTTTGATCCTGATTGGGCGCTTTGATCTCCCTGAATCGCCGCGTTGGCTGCTGCGCAAGGGGCGGGTGAAAGAGTGCGAGGCGATGATGATCAAGCTGTTCGGCGAACCAGTGGTGTTCGACGAAGAAGCGCCGCAGGAGACGCGTTTTCTCCAGCTGTTTAATCGCCGTCATTTCCCGTTTGTGCTGTTTGTCGCCGCCATCTGGACCTGCCAGGTGATCCCGATGTTCGCCATTTATACTTTTGGTCCGCAGATTGTTGGGCTGCTGGGGCTTGGCGCCGGGAAAAGCGCCGCTCTGGGCAACGTGGTGATTAGCTTGTGCTTTATGCTGGGGTGTATTCCGCCCATGTTCTGGCTCAATAGCGCGGGGCGGCGACCGCTGTTGATTGGCAGCTTTATTATGATGACGCTGGCGCTGGCCGTGCTGGGGTTAATCCCTGATTTGGGCGCGTGGCTGGTGGTGCTGGCGTTTGCCGTCTACGCGTTTTTCTCCGGGGGGCCAGGAAATCTGCAGTGGCTGTACCCCAATGAACTGTTCCCTACCGATATTCGTGCCTCCGCCGTCGGTGTGATTATGTCGTTAAGCCGCATCGGGACCATTGTGTCAACCTGGGCGCTGCCGGTGTTCATCACTAAATACGGGATCAGTAATGTTATGCTGATGGGGGCGGGAATTTCGCTGGTTGGCCTGCTCGTGTCCATTGCTTTCGCCCCGGAAACTCGAGGTCTGACGCTGGCGCAAACCAGCCAAATGACGATTCGCAGTAAGCCCGTGACCAGAGCGGGCTATTAAGAGTGTTCTGTATTTTCCCTGTAACTCAGTCAGTTAGCCTACAGTTAATCTATATATCACTGAAAACGACTGAAAAGCAGGGAGAACACCATGCAAAAACATATCCTGATCGCCTCTATTTTTACCGCAGCTACACTGTTTACCGTCGCCGGTTGCTCCTCGAATCAGGCGGTCAAAACCACCGATGGCAGAACGATAGTTACCGACGGCAAACCGCAAGTGGATGATGATACCGGCCTGGTGTCGTACAAAAATGCCCAAACCGGTAAGACGGAACAGATTAACCGCGATCAGGTTAAAGATATGAGCGAGCTGGACAACTAATATACACTTCATCCTTCAAGTTGCCTCAGTGTTGGCTGCGCATTACTCGGCCCGTCCTTGGGCCTCGCCCCTTCGGGGCCGCTGCTAGCAGCGTTCAAATCTGCTCCCGGCAAATTTGTCACCCCAGTCACTTACTTTAGTAAGCTCCTGGGGATTCATTCCCTTGCCGCCTTGATGCAACATGAATGATTTTGTGTATAGGCCTCAATAATATTGGCTGTTAGCCTGTGGATTAAGTGACTAAACTCACTGTTATTACAATAATGCAGTGAAACAGGCTAATCATGATTCTCATCATTTATGCGCATCCCTATCCGCAGCACTCGCATGCGAATAAGCGGATGCTTGAACAGGCAAGGACGCTGGAGGGCGTGGAGATCCGCTCGCTCTACCAGCTCTACCCCGATTTCAATATTGATATTGCCGCTGAACAGGATGCGCTGGCGCGCGCCGATTTAATTATCTGGCAGCATCCTATGCAGTGGTATAGCACCCCTCCGTTACTCAAACTGTGGATGGATAAAGTCCTCTCCCACGGCTGGGCGTATGGTCATGGCGGCACAGCGCTGCACGGTAAACATCTGCTGTGGGCCGTGACGACCGGCGGCGGTGAAAACCACTTTGATATCGGCTCCCATCCCGGCTTTGACGTGCTTTCCCAGCCCTTACAGGCAACGGCTTTATATTGCGGCCTCAAATGGCTGCCGCCGTTTGCGATGCACTGTACGTTTATCTGTGATGATGAAACGCTGCAGGCGCAGGCGCGCCACTATAAGCAGCGTCTGCTGGAGTGGCAGGAGGTGCATCATGGATAGCCATACGCTGATACAGGCGCTGATTTACCTCGGCTCGGCGGCGCTGATCGTTCCCATTGCCGTGCGGCTGGGGTTAGGATCGGTGCTGGGGTATCTCATCGCCGGGTGCATTATTGGCCCGTGGGGACTGCGGCTGGTGACAGATGCCGAATCTATCCTCCATTTTGCCGAGATTGGCGTGGTGCTGATGCTGTTTGTCATCGGCCTGGAGCTGGATCCGCAACGTTTGTGGAAGCTGCGCGCTTCGGTGTTCGGCGGCGGCGCGTTGCAAATGGCGGTTTGCGGCGGACTGATCGGTCTGTTCTGTATGTTCCTCGGTCTGCGCTGGCAGGTCGCGGAACTGATCGGTATGACGCTGGCGCTTTCTTCTACCGCCATCGCTATGCAGGCGATGAATGAACGTAACCTGATGGTGTCGCAAATGGGACGCAGTGCGTTTGCCGTGCTGCTGTTCCAGGATATTGCGGCCATTCCGCTGGTGGCGATGATCCCATTGCTGGCGGCGAGCGGCGCATCGACTACGCTTGGGGCGTTTGCGCTGTCCGCACTGAAGGTGGCGGGCGCACTGGTGCTGGTGGTGCTGTTAGGTCGCTATGTGACCCGTCCGGCCTTACGTTTTGTCGCCCGTTCAGGGCTGCGGGAAGTGTTCAGCGCCGTTGCGCTGTTCCTCGTTTTTGGCTTCGGATTGCTGTTGGAAGAGGTCGGACTGTCGATGGCGATGGGGGCGTTTCTGGCCGGTGTGCTGCTGGCAAGCTCAGAGTATCGCCACGCGCTGGAAAGCGATATTGAGCCATTCAAAGGGCTGTTGCTGGGGCTGTTCTTCATCGGCGTGGGGATGTCTATCGATTTTGGCACGTTGGTAGATAATCCATTACGCATTGTTATTCTGCTGGTCGGCTTCCTGGTTATCAAAATCGTCATGCTGTGGCTGATAGCGAAACCGTTACAGGTGCCGAATAAGCAACGCCGCTGGTTTGCCGTATTATTAGGACAGGGCAGTGAATTTGCCTTCGTGGTGTTTGGCGCGGCGCAAATGGCAAACGTACTTGATCCCGATTGGGCGAAAGCGCTGACGCTGGCGGTGGCGCTGTCGATGGCGGCGACGCCGATTTTACTGGTCATTCTGACGCGTCTGGAAAAATCGGCGACCGGTGAAGAGCGGGAAGCGGATGAAATCGACGAAGAGCAACCGAGAGTGATCATCGCCGGGTTTGGGCGATTTGGGCAGATTACCGGTCGTTTGCTGTTGTCGAGCGGGGTCAAAATGGTGGTTCTTGATCATGATCCGGACCATATCGAAACGCTGCGTAAATTCGACATGAAGGTTTTCTATGGCGATGCGACCCGTATGGATCTGCTCGAATCAGCCGGCGCCGCGAAAGCGGAGGTGATCGTTAATGCTATTGACGATCCGCAAACCAGCCTGCAACTGACTGAAATGGTGAAAGAGCATTTCCCGCATCTGCAAATTATTGCCCGCGCGCGCGATGTGGATCATTACATTCGCCTGCGCCAGGCGGGGGTGGAAATGCCGGAACGTGAAACCTTTGAAGGCGCGCTGAAGACCGGGCGTCTGGCGCTGGAAGGTCTTGGGCTTGGGCGCTATGAAGCGCGTGAGCGGGCCGACGTATTCCGTCGCTTCAATATGTTAATGGTTGAGGAGATGGTGAAAGGGGAAAATGACGCAAGTTCCCGCGCCGCGGTTTATAAACGCACCAGCGCAATGCTGAGTGAAATTATTGCGGAAGATCGCCAACATTTATCGTTAATTCAACGCCACGGCTGGCAAGGCACGGATGAAGGTAAACATACGGGCGACGTCGCCGATGAGCCGGAAGTGAAACCGTCAGCATAGCGTAAAAAATGTGATGTTCTGCAAACTTTACTGTTAATTGGCTGTTTTTGAACTACTGTAATGCTGGGAGTCCACTTAGAAGTCGCGGACTCGCCAGCAGAACAGAAAATTTTCCTGCACATCTTCCTTTGGCTAGTCGACGAAAGATTGCGCTTTCCGTATAGTGGCGACAATTTTTTTGTATCCGGGAAACATTCAATGATCAGTCTGATTGCGGCGTTAGCGGTAGATCGCGTCATCGGTATGGAAAACGCCATGCCATGGAACCTACCTGCCGATCTCGCCTGGTTTAAACGTAACACCTTAAACAAACCTGTAGTCATGGGACGCCATACCTGGGAATCCATCGGGCGACCGTTGCCAGGGCGCAAAAATATCGTCATCAGCAGCAAGCCAGGCACCGACGATCGCGTGCAGTGGGTGAAATCTGTTGATGAAGCGATTGCGGCCTGCGGCGATGAACCTGAAATTATGGTGATTGGCGGTGGTCGCGTGTATGAGCAGTTTCTGCCGAAAGCGCAGAAGCTGTATCTGACGCATATTGATGCGGAAGTGGAAGGCGATACGCATTTCCCGGACTACGAACCGGATGACTGGGAGTCGGTGTTTAGCGAATTCCACGATGCCGACGCGCAAAACTCCCACAGCTACTGCTTCGAGATTCTGGAACGTCGTTAATACTGTAAATGCCGGATGGCGGCAAAATGCCTTATCATCCAGCTAATGTAGGCCGGATAAGGTGCGAGCACCGCATCCGGCAAACGACTATCAGGCGTTGACCGCCTCGCCGGGATCCAGATTCAGATGGCGATTTGATGGCTGCACGAAGTACCGTTTGTCTTCCCAGCGCAGACAGGTGAGGTCTCCCCCCCAGCAACATCCCGTATCCAGCGCGTAAATGCCTTCTGGCGTGCCTTTACCTTCCAGCGATGCCCAGTGGCCGAATGCAATGCTGTAGGCTTCACTGACGGGTCCAGGAATGGCAAACCAGGGCTTCAGCGGGGCCGGCGCATCTTCTGGCGACTCTTTGCTGTACATATCCAACTGGCCGTTGGGGAAGCAGTAGCGCATGCGGGTAAACGCGTTGGTAATAAAACGCAAACGGGCAAGCCCGGTCAGTTCCGGCGTCCAGTTGTTTGGCATGTCGCCATACATGGCGTCGAGGAAAAAGGGATACGAATCGCTCGACAGCACGGCTTCAACATCGCGAGCGCAATCCTTCGCCGTTTGCAGATCCCACTGCGGGGTAATACCGGCATGTGCCATCACCAGTTTTTTCTCTTCATCAATCTGCAATAGCGGCTGGCGGCGTAGCCAGTTCAGCAGCACATCCGCATCCGGCGCTTCGAGCAGCGGCGTGAGCCGGTCTTTCGGTTTGTTACGGCTGATACCGGCAAACACGGCCAGCAAATGCAGATCGTGATTACCCAATACTAACCGTACGCTGTCGCCCAGCGATTTTACATAGCGCAAAACGTCCAGCGAGCCAGGCCCACGCGCGACCAGATCGCCGGTGAGCCATAAGGTGTCTTTCTCAGGGGTAAAGTTTACCTGGTGCAGCAAGGCTACCAGTTCATCGTAACAACCGTGAACGTCGCCAATAAGGTATGTTGCCATAGTTATTGTTTTAGTGAATGAGTGTTGGAACGGCGAGTCGGAACACGGGAATGTCGATGGTAAAGGCGATCCCTTGTTCATCGATCATTTCGTAATGACCCTGCATGGTGCCCAGCGGCGTTTCAATCACCGCGCCGCTGGTGTACTGATACTCTTCGCCAGGCTCGATGTGGGGCTGAACGCCAACCACGCCTTCGCCCTGAACTTCGGTTTCACGGCCATGACCATTAGTGATTAACCAATAACGCCCCAACAGCTGCACAGGCGCTCGCCCCAAATTGCGGATAGTCACGGTATAAGCAAAAACGTAACGTTCATCATCAGGTGAGGATTGCGCCTCAATGTAGACGCTTTGTACCTGAATGCACACTCGGGGCGAATTGATCATCTTTAACTCTCCTTCGATGGCGCGTTTTCTGACAGATAGTTAGCCATCCGGCAGTATTGCGCGACAGAGATATTTTCCGCTCGCATCGCCGGATCAATACCCAGCTCGGTCAGGACCTCAACGCTAAACAGGTTACCGAGGCTGTTGCGTACCGTTTTACGGCGCTGATTAAACGCTTCGGTGGTAATACGGCTCAGTACGCGGACATCTTTGACCGGGTACGGCATTGTCGCATGAGGGACCAGACGCACAACGGCGGAATCGACTTTAGGCGCAGGCGTGAATGCTGATGGCGGTACTTCGAGTACCGGGATCACATTGCAATAATATTGCGCCATGACGCTTAATCGACCATACGCTTTACTGTTTGGCCCTGCAACCAGACGATTGACCACCTCTTTTTGCAACATGAAATGCATGTCGGCAATGGCATCAGTATAGGAAAAAAGATGGAACATGAGCGGCGTAGAGATGTTGTACGGCAGGTTGCCGAATACGCGCAGCGGCTGCCCCATCGTTTGTGCGAGTTCGCCGAAGTTCATCGTCATGGCATCTTGCTGATAAATGGTCAGCTTTGGCCCTAAAAACGGGTGCGTTTGCAGGCGCGCGGCAAGATCGCGGTCCAGCTCAATGACCGTGAGTTTGTCCAGGCGTTCGCCTACTGGCTCGGTCAATGCCGCCAGGCCGGGGCCGATTTCGACCATGGCCTGACCTTTCTGCGGGTTGATAGCAGAGACAATACTTTCGATCACAAACTGATCGTTGAGGAAGTTTTGCCCGAAACGTTTACGGGCTAAGTGGCCCTGATGGACTCGATTATTCATTAGTATTAACAATCATTTTGATGGCGAGATTAAGCGCCGTAATAAAACTGCCGACATCTGCTTGTCCACGACCCGCGAGTTCAAGCGCGGTGCCGTGATCGACGGATGTACGAATAAAAGGCAGGCCCAGCGTGATATTCACCCCGCGACCAAATCCCTGGTATTTTAGCACGGGGAGGCCCTGATCGTGGTACATTGCCAATACGGCATCCGCGTGGTCGAGATATTTGGGCTGAAACAGCGTATCTGCGGGCAGCGGACCGTTTAATTTCATCCCCTGCGCACGCAGTTCATCAAGGACCGGAATCATCGTGTCTATCTCTTCCGTTCCCATATGACCGCCTTCACCGGCATGTGGGTTAAGACCGCACACCAGAATATGCGGATCGGCAATGCCGAATTTGGTGCGCAAATCATGATGCAGAATGCCGATTACTTCGCGTAATAGCGCAGGTGTAATGGCGTCGGCAACGGCTCTGAGCGGCAAATGCGTGGTTGCCAGAGCAACGCGCAACTCTTCGGTCGCCAGCATCATCACAACTTTCTTCGCCTGCGAGCGCTCTTCAAAAAACTCGGTATGCCCGGTAAACGGCACGCCAGCGTCATTGATGACGCCCTTGTGGACAGGACCTGTAATCAACGCCGCAAACTCACCGTGCAGACAGCCATCACAGGCGCGAGCCAGCGTATCCACTACGTACTGCCCATTTTCTACCGCCAGTTGACCCGCGACGGCAGGTGCCCGCAGCGCAACCGGGAGCAACGTCAGTGTGCCCGCTGATTGCGGTTTGGCTGGAGTATCTGGAGAGTAGGGGAGGAGTGAAAGTGGTAAACCGAGCATGGCTGCCCGGTCATTGAGTAGTGCGGCATCGGCACAGACGACGAGTTCTACCGGCCACTCGCGCTGCGCAAGCTGGAGCACGAGGTCCGGACCAATCCCGGCGGGCTCGCCGGGAGTGATAACAACACGTTGAATCCGCGCCATTAGTTGCTCAGAATTTTAACGTATGCGCTGGCGCGCTGTTCCTGCATCCAGGTCGCTGCTTCTTCCGAGAATTTACGATTCATCAGCATGCGATAGGCGCGGTCTTTCTGCGCAGCGTCAGTTTTATCCACCTTACGCGTGTCCAGCAGTTCGATCAGGTGCCAACCGAAAGAGGAGTGCACCGGGGCGCTCATCTGGCCTTTGTTCAGTTTGGTCAGCGCATCGCGGAAAGCGGGATCGAAAATATCCGCCGCAGCCCAGCCCAGATCGCCGCCCTGGTTAGCAGAACCGGGATCCTGTGAAAACTCTTTTGCTGCTGCCGCGAAGGTTGTTTTACCGCTCTTAATATCAGCCGCAATTTGTTCCAGCTTCAGACGCGCCTGTTGATCGGTCATGATCGGCGATGGCTTCAGCAGGATATGGCGGGCGTGAACTTCAGTCACCGAGATGCTCTGGCTTTGACCGCGCATATCGTTAACTTTCAGAATGTGGAAGCCGACGCCTGAACGAATAGGGCCGATGATATCGCCTTTCTTCGCAGTGCTTAACGCCTGGGCGAAGATGCCCGGCAGTTCCTGAATACGTCCCCAACCCATCTGGCCGCCTTTCAGCGCCTGCTGATCCGCGGAGTAAGTGATGGCCAGTTTGCCGAAATCGCTACCGTTACGCGCTTCATCAACAACAGAACGCGCCTGGCTTTCAGCCGCGTTAACCTGGTCGGACGTTGGGTTTTCCGGTAACGGGATCAGAATGTGGCTCAGGTTCAGCTCGGTGCTGGCGTCGTTTTGGTTACCAACCTGCTGCGCCAGGGCATCCACTTCCTGCGGCAGAATGGTGACGCGACGACGGACTTCATTGTTACGCACTTCAGAGATGGTCATCTCTTTGCGGATCTGGCTGCGATAGGTCGAATAGTTGAGACCATCCTGTGCCAGGCGGCTGCGCATCTGATCCAGCGTCATGTTGTTCTGCTTGGCGATGTTGGCGATAGCCTGATCCAGCTGCTCGTCAGAAATTTTTACGCCCATCTTCTGACCCATTTGCAGAAGAATTTGATCCATGATCAAACGTTCCAGGATCTGGTGACGCAGCGTGGCGTCGTCCGGTAACTGCTGACCCGCCTGACCCGCATTTAGTTTTACTGACTGCATTAAGCCATCGACGTCGCTTTCCAGAACGACGCCGTTATTGACGACGGCTGCGACTTTATCGACTACCTGTGGGGCAGCGAAACTGGTATTCGCGATCATGGCGATACCGAGAAGCAGCGTTTTCCAGTTCTTCATACTTTTTCCATTGTTAATTAACCGCAATGCGGATTACGTGTAAATCAATCAGATCATAAAGAGCTTTGATACGGCAAAATGTTCGAACGCAACATCTGGTTGGTACCGAGACCGTAGTTCGAGCTCAGGCCGCGGAGTTCGATATTAAAGCCGATCGAGTTGTCATAAACTGCGTGTTTCTGGGTGTCATCCCAACCGTTAAGCTTACGTTCGTAGCCGAAGCGAATGGCGTAACAGCAGGAGTTGTACTGTAAGCCCAGCATTGAATCTGCTTCTTTGTTCACGTTGGTATCGAAGTAGTAAGCACCGACAATCGACCAGCGGTCGGCAATCGGGAAGCTTGCCACTGCGCCCACCTGCGAAATCCCGTTTTTATACTGATCGGCCGTCGAGTAGTAAGAAGGCAGGGTTGCCTGGATATACTCCGAACTGGCGTAACGGTAGTTCAACTGCAGCATACGGTTTTCGTCGCGGCGGTATTCGATGCTACTGCTGCTGGTGGCAACGCTGTCCAGACGCGTGTCGTACTGGATCCCGCTGCGCAAACCCCAGCGATCGGAGATGCGCCAGTAGGTGTCTCCCGCCCATACCAGTGAACCGGTTTTGTCGTCATTCTCCCATTTTATGTTGTCATCGCCGGTGCGAGACTCGGTGAAATAGTAGATTTGACCCACAGAAATATTAAAACGTTCAACGGCAGCATCATCATAAACGCGAGATGTGACCCCGGTCGTTACCTGGTTAGCGGAAGCAATACGGTCCAGACCGCCATAAGTACGGTCGCGGAACAGGCCGCTGTAGTCAGACTGCAGCAGGGATGAGTCATAGTTGTAGATATGACTTTGGTCGCGATACGGGACGTACAGGTACTGCGCGCGCGGCTCCAGCGTCTGGGTGTAACCCGGCGCCAGCATTTGCATGTCACGCTCGAATATCAGCTTGCCATCGACCTTAAACTGCGGCATTACGCGGTTGGCGGAATCATCCAGCTTGGTGGCGTTATTGGCGTTATACCAGTCCAGATTGGTCTGCTGATAGTGTGTCGCCATCAGCTTCGCTTCGGTATTGATACTGCCCCAGTTATTCGACAACGGTAGATTAATGGTCGGTTCAAGGTGAACACGCGTGGCTTCCGGCATGTTGTCATTGGTGTTAACGAAATGGACCGCCTGACCGTAAATACGGGTATCAAACGGACCGACGTCATTCTGGTAATAGTTGACGTCTAACTGCGGCTGCGCAGAGTAACTGTTACTGTTTGCGGAATCAAAGACCTGGAACTGCTTGGTCGAGACCGTGGCGTCAAAGTTCTGTACCGCATAGCCGACGCTGAATTTCTGCGTGGCGTAACCATCGGTACTGGAGCCATATTTATTATCGAAATCATTGAAGTAGCTGGTGTCGCTGACCTTGGTGTAGTCGACGTTGAAACGCCACACCTGGTCCATGACGCCAGAGTGCTGCCAGTAGAACAGCCAGCGACGTGAATTGTCATCCTTCGGATGTTCATCCTCGTACACTTTATCGGAGTTCAGATAGTCGAGCTCCATCAGACCTGCGCCCGCCTGGGTGAGGTAGCGGAATTCGTTCTCCCACATGATGCCGCCACGACGGTGCATATAATGCGGCGTGATGGTGGCGTCCATATTGGGCGCAATGTTCCAGTAGTACGGGAGATAGAACTCAAAATAGTTATTAGTCGAGTATTTTGCGTTCGGGATCAGGAAACCGGAACGGCGCTTATCGCCAACGGGCAACTGTAAATAGGGACTGTAAAAGACCGGAACCGGACCCAGTTTAAAACGGGCGTTCCAGATCTCTGCGACCTGTTCTTCACGGTCGTGGATCACTTCGCTACCGACGACGCTCCAGGTATCGGAACCTGGCAGACAGGAGGTGAAGCTACCGTTTTCCAGAATGGTATAACGGTTTTCCCCACGCTGTTTCATCAGGTCGGCTTTCCCGCGTCCCTGACGGCCCACCATCTGGTAATCACCTTCCCAGATGTTGGTATCTTTGGTATTCAGGTTGGACCAGCCCTTCGGACCCTTCAGAATAACCTGATTGTCATCGTAATGAACATTGCCCAGGGCATCAACGGTACGTACTGGCTCCGGCTGGCCTTCTGCCTGCTTCTGATGAAGCTGTACTTCGTCGGCCTGCAGGCGGCTATTACCCTGCGCAATATCTACGTTGCCGGTAAACACCGCGTCATCCGGGTAATTCCCTTTCGCGTGATCGGCATTGATGGTGACAGGTAATTCATTGGTTTCGCCCTGCACCAGAGGACGGTTATAGCTTGGCACGCCCAGCATACACTGTGAGGCGAGATCGGCTGCCAGGCCCTGTTGGCTATAAAGGGCGCTGGCAATCATGGTGGCCAGAAGAGTGGGAATACGTTTTTTCATACGTTGTATTTATTGTTCCATCATCGGTAGCGTCGCGCGTGACAAACGGTCACAGCCTAACTTATCTCATCTTCACTGCGCTAGTGTTAATCCTGCCCATTTTGGCATCCGTGGTGTTAGGCACGGCATTGAATGACAGGTATGATAATGCAAATTATAGGCGATGTCCCACAATTGACCGCAGCCGTAAAACGGTAAAAGCACCTTATATTGTGGGACATAGCCTGGCTGAGAGCATAAAGGTTTGGGGAGTCTATGCAGTATTGGGGAAAGATAATTGGTGTAGCCGTGGCTTTAATGATGGGCGGCGGCTTCTGGGGTGTGGTTCTGGGCCTGTTAGTCGGCCACATGTTCGACAAAGCCCGCATGCGCAAAATGGCGTGGTTTGCCAACCAACGTGAACGCCAGGCGCTTTTTTTTGCCACCACTTTTGAGGTGATGGGGCATCTGACCAAATCCAAAGGTCGCGTCACGGAAGCCGATATTCATATCGCCAGCCAGTTGATGGATCGGATGAATTTGCATGGCGACTCGCGTACCGCCGCGCAACACGCCTTCCGGGTGGGAAAATCAGACAATTACCCATTACGGGAAAAGATGCGCCAGTTTCGCAGCGTCTGTTTTGGTCGATTCGATCTGATTCGCATGTTCCTGGAAATTCAAATCCAGGCGGCATTTGCCGACGGGTCATTGCATCCTAACGAGCGTGAAGTGCTGTACGTGATTGCTGAGGAGTTGGGGATCTCACGCACCCAATTCGATCAGTTCCTGCGCATGATGCAGGGTGGGGCACAGTTTGGCGGCGGATATCAACAGCAGTCCGGCGGCGGTGGCTGGCAGCAGGCGCAACGCGGTCCGACGCTGGAAGATGCCTGCAACGTTCTTGGCGTGAAAGCGACCGATGATGCCACCACCATTAAACGCGCTTATCGTAAACTGATGAGCGAGCACCATCCGGACAAACTGGTCGCCAAAGGTTTGCCACCCGAAATGATGGAAATGGCCAAGCAAAAAGCGCAGGAAATTCAAAAAGCGTATGAGCTAATCAAGGAACAGAAAGGCTTTAAATAACAGCTATGCCGGATGGCGCCTTATCCGGCCTACGTTAATGAATGTAGGCCGGGCAAGCGAAGCGCTCCCGGCAAAACTGGCTGGGCGTTTAAAAATCCGCCGGGACTTTAAACGTCATACTGTTGCCGTATTCGGGATGGGTGATGGTTAGCATCTCGGCATGCAGCAGCAGTCTCGGTGCCATTGCCAGCGCCTCCGGCGGCGCATAGAAACGGTCGCCGAGGATCGGATGCCCTAATGCCAGCATATGCACACGCAGCTGGTGGGAGCGACCGGTAATGGGTTTCAGCACCACCCGGGCGGTATTATCCGCCGCGAACTCTACCACTTCATACTCGGTCTGCGCGGGCTTCCCGGTTTCATAACACACTTTCTGCTTTGGCCGGTTCGGCCAGTCGCAAATCAGCGGTAAATCAACCAGCCCCTCGGCCGGGGCGGGATGTCCCCAAACGCGCGCAACATACTGCTTTTTCGGTTCGCGCTCGCGAAACTGGCGTTTTAGCTCGCGCTCCGCCGCTTTGGTTAGCGCTACTACAATCACGCCGCTGGTTGCCATATCCAGACGATGCACGGATTCAGCCTGTGGGTAGTCGCGTTGAATACGCGTCATCACGCTGTCTTTGTGCTCATCCAGACGACCCGGCACGGACAACAAGCCACTCGGCTTGTTGACGACCATAATGTGCTCATCCTGATACAGGATAACCAGCCAGGGTTCCTGTGGCGGATTGTAGTTTTCCATCCCCATGTTGGCTCCGTTACTGATGCGTCACGACGATCAGGCGCAGGGCATCCAGACGCCAGCCCGCCTGCGCCAGGCTTTCCAATACCTGCTGACGGTTGCTTTCAATGGCGCTCAGCTCGTCGTCACGGATGTTCGGGTTAACGGCACGCAGCGCTTCCAGACGCGACAGTTCTGCCGTCAGCTTCTCATCGGCTTCTTTACGTGCAGCGTCGATCAGCGCGCGGGCGGATTTCTCCACCTGTGCTTCGCCCAGTTGCAGAATAGAATGAACGTCCTGCTGCACGGCGTTGACCAGTTTGCTGCCGGTATGACGGTTAACGGCGCTGAGCTGACGGTTAAAGGTTTCGAATTCAACCTGTGCGGCAAGGTTATTGCCGTTTTTATCCAGCAGCATGCGTACCGGCGTTGGCGGCAGGAAGCGGTTCAACTGCAGCTGCTTCGGCGCTTGCGCTTCCACAACGTAGACCAGCTCAACCAGCAGAGTGCCGACCGGCAATGCTTTGTTTTTCAGCAGGGATATCGTGCTGCTGCCGGTGTCGCCGGAGAGGATCAGATCCAGACCGTTGCGGATCAGCGGATGCTCCCAGGTAATAAACTGCGCGTCTTCGCGCGACAGAGCGACATCACGTTCAAAGGTAATGGTGCAGCCATCTTCCGGCAGTCCAGGGAAATCCGGTACCAGCATATGATCCGACGGCGTCAGCACAATTAAGTTGTCGCCGCGATCGTCCTGATTAATACCCACGATATCAAACAGGTTCATGGCGAAGGCGATCAGGCTGGTGTCGTCATCCTGCTCTTCAATGCTCTCGGTAAGCCGCTGAGCTTTTTCGCCGCCATTGGAGTGGATTTCCAGCAGACGGTCGCGGCCTTGCTCCAGCTGCGCTTTCAGCGCGTCGTGCTGTTCGCGGCAGGTTTTGATCAGGTCATCGAAGCCATCGGTGTTTTCCGGTTCGGCCAGGAAGCCGATCAGATTGTTATACACCGTGTCATAAATAGTACGTCCGGTCGGACAAGTGTGTTCGAACGCATCCAGACCTTCGTGATACCAGCGCACCAGCACGGATTGCGCGGTTTTTTCCAGGTACGGCACGTGGATCTGAATATCATGCGCCTGACCGATACGGTCCAGACGGCCAATACGCTGTTCCAGCAGATCCGGGTTGAACGGCAGGTCGAACATCACCAGGTTGCTGGCGAACTGGAAGTTACGCCCCTCGGAGCCGATTTCAGAGCACAGCATCACCTGGGCGCCGCTATCTTCCTCGCTAAACCAGGCCGCAGCGCGGTCACGTTCAATGATCGACATTCCTTCATGGAACACGGCAGCGCGGATCCCTTCGCGTTCGCGCAGGACCTGCTCCAGCTGTAGCGCGGTGGTCGCTTTCGCGCAGATAACCAGCACTTTTTGCGAGCGGTGGCTGGTCAGGTAGCCCATCAGCCATTCCACGCGCGGGTCAAAGTTCCACCAGGTGCCGGTGTCGCCTTCGAATTCCTGATAAATCTGTTCCGGGTAGAGCATGTCGCGCGCGCGGTCTTCCGCGCTTTTGCGCGCGCCCATAATGCCGGAGACTTTAATCGCCGTCTGGTATTGGGTTGGCAGCGGCAGCTTAATGGTATGCAGCTCGCGTTTCGGGAAGCCTTTTACACCGTTTCGGGTGTTACGGAACAGCACGCGGCTGGTGCCATGGCGGTCCATCAGCATCGAAACCAGTTCCTGACGCGCGCTTTGAGCATCTTCGCTGTCGCTGTTTGCCGCCTGCAATAACGGCTCAATGTCCTGCTCGCCAATCATGTCGCCTAACATGTTCAGCTCATCGTTATTCAGCTTGTTGCCCGCCAGCAGCATAGCGACGGCATCAGCGACCGGACGGTAATTTTTTTGCTCTTCAACAAACTGGGCGAAATCGTGGAAACGGCTTGGATCCAGCAGGCGCAGACGCGCAAAGTGGCTTTCCATCCCCAGCTGTTCTGGCGTTGCGGTTAGCAGCAGGATGCCCGGCACGCGTTCTGCCAGCTGTTCAACGGCCATATATTCGCGGCTGGGCGCATCTTCGCTCCATACCAGGTGATGGGCTTCATCAACAACCAGCAGATCCCATTCGGCATCACACAGGTGTTCCAGACGCTGTTTATTGCGACGGGCAAAGTCCAGCGAGCAGATGACCAGCTGTTCGGTTTCAAACGGGTTGTAGGCGTCGTGCTGCGCTTCTGCATAACGCTCATCATCAAACAGCGCAAACCGCAGGTTGAAACGACGCAGCATTTCGACCAGCCACTGGTGCTGTAAGGTCTCCGGGACGATGATCAGCACGCGCTCTGCGGCGCCGGACAGCAATTGCTGATGCAGGATCATCCCGGCTTCAATGGTTTTACCTAAACCGACTTCGTCAGCCAGCAATACGCGCGGCGCGTGGCGACGACCAACGTCATGGGCGATGTTGAGCTGGTGGGGGATCAGGCTGGTTCGTTGACCGCGCAAACCGCTCCACGGCATACGGTACTGTTCGCTCTGAAATTTACGCGCGCGATAGCGCAGCGCGAAGCGGTCCATACGGTCAATCTGGCCGGCAAACAGGCGATCCTGTGGTTTACTGAAGACCAGTTTGCTGTCGAGCAACACTTCACGCAGCGTTACACCGGTTTCTTCGGTATCAAGGCGGGTTCCGATATAGGCAAGCAGACCGTTTTCTTCTTTTACTTCATCGACATGCAGTTGCCAGCCTTCATGGCTTGTTATCGTATCGCCAGGATTGAACATCACGCGGGTCACGGGGGAATCACTGCGCGCATACAGACGGTTTTCGCCCGTCGATGAGAAAAGTAAAGTGACGGTTCGCGCATCCATGGCGACAACAGTACCAAGTCCCAGTTCGCTTTCTGTATCGCTGATCCAGCGTTGACCAAGTGTAAAAGGCATATATGTTCGGCTCTATATCTTTAATTGCAGGCAATACTCGTCAGTTTCCGGGCTAACCCCGGTTTTTGAGAGCATACGACCCCGCTACCAGGCTAATAAATCAGTGGTAGTGGTGTTAAATGGGTCCAGGAATGGAAAGGGCGCTATGGTACTGGATGGCGGCGCTTTCGTCACGCGTCAAAATAACCCCAGTTGTCCTGTGAGTAGTGTAGCAAAATTATCGTCAATAAAGGGAAGAATTCCCTCGGCTACCGGCTGGATCTGGCGGGTCAGATAGTGCTCGTAATCGAGAGCAGATTGCTGATAATCAACAGGTTCAGGACCGTTTATCGTCCAGACATATTTGATGGTGCCGCGATTCTGATACTGCGGCGGACGCCCCAGTTTGGCATTCTGCTCGTCGGCGAGTCGCGCGGCGCGAACGTGCGGCGGAACGTTGCGCTGATATTCGCTTAACGGGCGGCGCAGGCGTTTGCGGTAGACCAGTTGTGCATCCAGTTCACCCGCCATCAGGCGGTCGATGGTTTCGCGGACAAATTCCTTATACGGCTCGTGACGAAAAATTCGCAGGTACAGCGCCTGCTGAAACTGTTGGGCCAGCGGCGTCCAGTCGGTGCGAACCGTTTCCAGCCCCTTAAACACCATGCGTTGTTCAGCCCCATCCTGAATCATCCCGGCGTAACGCTTTTTACTACCGGTATCAGCGCCGCGAATGGTCGGCATCAAAAAACGACAAAAATGGGTTTCAAATTCCAGCTCCAGCGCGCTGGTCAGATTTTGCTGCTTTAGCGACCGCGCCCACCAGTCGTTGATATAGCTCACCAGCTCCCGGCCAATCCGGGCGGCATCGTCTTCTGAGTGCGCCTTTTTAAGCCAGACAAAGGTGGAGTCGGTATCGCCATAGATGACGTCGTAACCCTGAGCCTCAATTAGCGTTTTGGTCTGGCGCATAATCGCATGGCCGCGCATGGTGATTGACGAGGCCAGTCTCGGGTCGAAAAAGCGACAGGCGGTGGTGCCAAGCACGCCGTAAAACGCGTTCATGATGATTTTCAGCGCCTGCGAGAGCGGCTTATTGCCGTGGCGTTTTGCTTCTTCGCGCCCGTGCCAGATCTGAGTAACGATCTCCGGCAGACAGTGCTTTTCACGTGAGAACCAGGCGTCAAGAAAACCTTCCGTGCTGTGTTCCCGATCCGGCTGCGCCATCCCTTCGATAAGCCCCACAGGATCGATTAAAAAGGTACGAATAATTGACGGGTACAGGCTTTTGTAATCCAGCACCAGCACGGAGTCGTACAGCCCTGGCTGCGAGTCCATCACATAGCCGCCGGGGCTGGCGTGCGCAGGCACTTCGCCCAGATTCGGCGCTACGTAACCCGCCCGGTGCATGCGCGGGAGATAGAGGTGGCCGAAGGCGGCAACCGAACCGCCGTGGCGGTCAACCGGCAGGCCGTTGACCGTCGAGCGCTCCAGCAGAAAGGGCATGATCTCGGTTTTATGAAAAATACGCGTGACCAGCTCACAGTCTTTGAGATTGTAGGTGGCGAGCGCGGGTTTATCCTGGGCAAACCGACGGTCAATTTCGTCCATTCTGTCCCACGGGTTATCAATCGACTTTCCTTCGCCCAGCAGCTCCTGCGACACGGTTTCCAGCGAAAACGACGAGAAATTCCAGAATGCGGATTTGAGCGCCTCAATGCCGTCAACGATCAGACGCCCTTTCGTCTGCGCAAAGAATACGCCGTTTTTGAAGCCATGCTCGCGCCACTCCAGTTCGCTATTATCACGACCAAAACGCAGTGGGATACGGTAGCGTTCGGCATGCTTTTGCAGGACGCGTAAATCGAATTGCACCACGTTCCAGCCGATGATGACATCGGGATCGTGACGGGCAATCCAGTCGTTGAGTTTTTCCAGCAGCTGCGGGCGGCTTGCGACGTACTCAAGTTCAAAATCGAGCGCCGAGGCGTCGCCGTTTGCCGGGCCGAGCATGTAGACAATACGCTGCCCGCAGCCTTCAAGGCCGATGCAGTAGAGTTCACCGTGGCGCGTGGTTTCGATATCCAGCGACACCCATTTTAGCGGCGGTCGATAATCCGGATTTGGCTTCAGGCGGGCATTCATCAGCGCGCCGTTATGGGGGTCACCGTCAACCCAAACCGGGGAGGTGATAAAACGCTCCATCAGATACCGCTCTGGCGGACGTACATCGGCCTCATAAACGGTGATGTTGTTTTCGCGCAGCAGCTTTTCCAGCCGCATAAGCTGGCGATGTGAGCGGCAATACAGGCCCGAAACGGGCTGACGGTGAAAATCCTGCAGTTTAAGCGGCGCCAGGCGATAGCCATTTTCTGCCAGTAATAATGAGGTTGCGCGGGGCACCTGATCGGCAGGAATAAACGCGACCGACTCCTGCGGCGCAAGTGTGACCAGCAATGGTCCGCTGTCCGTTGCCAGCCAGAATGAAACCTCTGTTCCCTGTGGGGTATCCCGCCAGTGCCGGGTTAAAATAAAGCCTGCCTGCGCCACGCTGCGTATCCGTCAAAAAACCAGTCATTATTATAGCCTGGTTTTTTTGAATGTACTGTTATTTTGTACAGCCTTTCGGCGTGAAGCGTTGCGCACATCCTTCTCTATTTAACAAGGGCAGGTACAGCCAGGACGCCTTTTGTATTTCATCTGTCAATAAAGGCGTTTAGAAACTGCGTGATTAATTATTTTATTCGTACGACTTCATTTTTCCTCTTTTATTAGTTCTTTGATTTATATATGTGCCAATAATTCAAGTCCATTTCCGGAGTTCTGCTATTTTTTAGGAATTGTGCTTATTTCATTCTGCTACTCGTTTCTCGGAACTGGAAAATAATAGTTTTTCTATTTGTGTTTATTAATGATTGATGTAAAAATTTATTCGAAATTCCCGGGCTAGGAAATTAAATATAATATATTTAAGCGAGATGCAATTGCTGAATAAAAACGGATTTCAGTTCGATTTCGTCGGGTTATCTCTCTGTGATATTTGATTTTTATTTCAATATATAATTTTATTTTTGCTGTTGGTTCGGGTATTTCTCTTTTTTAATATGTGATGGAGTGTTCATGGAATTTCGTTCTAAGCAACAAGCAGGTGTGAAATACGCTAACTATATGTTTGTTAACGCATTGACTTCTAATAATGCTGTGAAAACAGTGAGTAAGTTTATTTCCTATAAAACATGGAATGGACAATTATGGAATGCTGAAATTATTGATAATGGAAATGGTTTTTTTCACTGGCAGGGCAAGGACAAGCATAATGGTCACCGGGATACGGTGATAAATTATCTGGTAAATGGACAAAAATGGCAGGCGACAATCGCGGATTATGTCTTTTTTCATTGTTTAGATGGAGGACAAAATCAGGGGCATTACGATAATGTCATAAACTATATCAGTGCAAATGATTGTGTTTATCAGGGCTCATTCGCTGAATATTACGGCGAATAACAGAGGAGCGCGTAGTTTATCTACGCGCTTGATGGAACTACTGCCCGTAATAGGCTTTGGCGCCATGCTTACGCAGATAATGCTTATCCAGCAAGGTTTGCTGCATATCCGGAAGCTGCGGCGTGAGTTGGCGGCAGAAGATGCCCATATAGGCGACTTCTTCCAGCACGATGGCGTTATGCACCGCATCTTCGGCATTTTTTCCCCAGGCAAACGGGCCGTGAGAGTGCACCAGAACGCCCGGCATCTGCGCTGCGTCAATTCCTTGTTTCTCAAAGGTTTCGACGATCACATTCCCGGTTTCCCACTCGTATTCCCCGTTAATCTCGCTGTCGGTCATTTTACGTGTGCAGGGAATGGCGCCGTAGAAATAGTCCGCATGGGTGGTACCCGTGGCCGGAATCGACTGACCCGCCTGCGCCCAGATGGTTGCGTGACGCGAATGGGTATGAACAATGCCGCCAATGGTCGGAAACGCCTGATACAGCAGACGGTGCGTTGGGGTATCGGAGGAGGGTTTTTTCGTGCCTTCAACCACTTCCCCGGTGGCGATACTGACAACAACCATATCGTCGGCGGTCATGACGCTGTAATCGACGCCGGAAGGTTTAATCACAAACACGCCGCGTTCGCGATCGACGGCGCTGACGTTCCCCCAGGTCAGCGTCACCAGGTTATGCTTTGGCAGTGCCAGATTCGCTTCCAGCACCTGACGTTTAAGATCTTCTAGCATGTTAACTCCTGAATGCCGGATGGCGCTTCGCTTATCCGGCCTGCGATGATTTGTAGGCCGGTAAATGCAATGCCACCGGGCAATCCGTTTCGATAATTAACGTTTGAACCCGTAATACACTTCGTTCCAGCGCAGCGCGTCCTTAAAGGCCGGCAGACGGGTATCGTTATCGATCACTGCGATCTCGATATCGTGCATTTCTGCGAACTGGCGCATATCGTTCAGATCCAGCGCATGGCTGAAGACGGTATGGTGCGCGCCACCGGCAAGGATCCAGGCTTCGGATGCGGTTGGCAGATCCGGCTGGGCCTTCCACAGCGCGTTCGCCACCGGCAGTTTCGGCAGGTTGTGCGGCGTTTGTACCGTGTCGATGCAGTTAACCAGCAGGCGATAGCGATCGCCGAGATCGATCAGGCTGGCAACCACTGCCGGACCGGTTTTGGTGTTGAAGATCAGACGGGCAGGATCGTCTTTACCACCAATACCGAGGTGCTGTACGTCGAGGATCGGTTTCTCTTCCACCGCGATGGATGGGCACACTTCCAGCATGTGCGAGCCGAGCACCAGATCGTTGCCTTTCTCGAAGTGGTAGGTGTAATCCTCCATAAATGAGGTGCCGCCCTGCAGACCGGTTGACATCACCTTCATGATGCGAAGCAGAGCGGCGGTTTTCCAGTCGCCTTCGCCCGCAAAGCCGTAGCCTTGCTGCATCAGACGCTGTACGGCCAGACCCGGGAGTTGTTTCAGGCCGTGCAAATCTTCAAAGGTAGTAGTAAAGGCGTGGAATCCGCCCTGTTCCAGGAAGCGTTTCATCCCCAGTTCAATACGGGCTGCTTCCAGTACGTTCTGGCGCTTTTCTCCGTGAACCTGCGTGGCCGCCGTCATGGTGTAGGTGCTTTCGTATTCGTCGATCAGCGCGTTGATTTCACCGTCGCTGATTGCGTTCACCACCTGGACCAGGTCGCCCACGGCCCAGGTATTCACCGAGAAGCCGAATTTAATCTGCGCGGCGACTTTATCGCCATCGGTGACCGCGACTTCGCGCATGTTGTCGCCAAAACGGCAGACTTTCAGATGGCGAGTATCCTGTTTGGATACCGCCTGGCGCATCCATGAGCCGATACGCTCGTGCGCTTGTTTATCCTGCCAGTGACCGGTCACTACGGCGTGCTGCTGACGCATACGCGCGCCGATGAAGCCGAACTCGCGGCCGCCGTGCGCGGTTTGGTTCAGGTTCATAAAGTCCATATCAATGCTTTCCCACGGCAGGGCGGCGTTGAACTGGGTATGGAACTGCATCAGCGGTTTGTTGAGGATCGCCAGGCCGTTGATCCACATTTTGGCCGGAGAGAAAGTGTGCAGCCAGACTACCATCCCTGCGCAGCGATCGTCATAGTTAGCATCACGACAGATAGCGGTAATCTCGTCAGGCGTCGTGCCCAGCGGTTTTAAGACCAGTTTGCAGGGCAGTTTAGCTTCAGTATTCAGTGCGTTAACGACGTGCTCGGCATGCTGGGTTACCTGACGCAGGGTTTCAGGGCCATACAGATGCTGGCTACCAATCACAAACCACACTTCATAGTTATCAAAAATCGTCATTGTCGTGTCCTTAATGTGTCAGGGTTGCCTGGTTTACCGGGGTTTTTTGCGCCGGCGCGGCAGTCGGAAGGTATTGCTGTTCAGCGCTTACCGCCCACTGCAGGTAGCGGCGGTAAAGCTGTTCAAAGCGTTGAGCCTGTTCTGGACGAGGCTGCATCGTCTTTTCTACGGCGCTCGCCATGTGCTGCTGAGCGGCCGGGATGTCGGCATGGACGTTCGCGGCGACGGCAGCGAAGATAGCCGCACCGAGGGCGCAGCACTGATCGGACGCAATAATCTGTAGCGGACGATTAAGTACGTCGCAGCAGGCCTGCATGATGACCGGGTTTTTGCGGGCGATACCGCCGAGCGCCATAACGTTGTTAACCGCGATGCCTTGTTCGGTGAAACATTCCTGAATTGCGCGCGCACCAAAGGCCGTGGCGGCAATCAGCCCGCCAAACAGCGCTGGCGCATCGGTTGCCAGGTTCAGATCGGTAATGACGCCTTTCAAACGCTGGTTGGCATTGGGCGTACGGCGGCCGTTGAACCAGTCGAGCACCACCGGCAGGTGATCCAGCGACGGGTTTTTCGCCCAGGCTTCGGTCAGCGCTGGCAGCAGTTGTTTTTGGCTGGCTTTAATCTGGGTTTTAAGTTCAGGGTGCTGCGCGGCAAGCTGCTCCAGCGGCCAGCTCAGCACGCGGCTAAACCAGGCATAGATATCGCCGAAGGCGGATTGACCGGCTTCCAGGCCGATAAAATGCGGCACTACGCTGCCATCGACCTGGCCGCAAATGCCTTTCACCGCGCGTTCGCCGACGCTGTGCTTGTCGGCAATCAGAATGTCGCAGGTTGAGGTGCCGATGACTTTCACCAGCGTATTGGGCTGCGCGCCCGCGCCGACCGCGCCCATATGGCAGTCAAAAGCGCCGCCTGAAATCACCACGCTTTCCGGTAGCCCCAGACGCTGCGCCCACTCGGCGCACAGGGTACCCACCGGCAGATCGGCGGTGAAGGTATCGGTAAACATTGGGTATTGCAGATTGCTGTTGAGGAGCGGGTCGAGCTCATCAAAGAAGCTGGCTGGCGGCAGCCCCCCCCAGCTTTCATGCCACAGAGATTTGTGTCCGGCGCTGCAGCGACCGCGACGAATATCCTGCGGGCGTACGGTATTGGAGAGCAGGGCCGGAACCCAGTCACATAGCTCAATCCACGACACCGCAGCCTCGGCGACGGCGCTATCCTGGCGAGTCACGTGCAGGATTTTCGCCCAGAACCATTCGCTGGAATAAATGCCGCCAATGTAGCGGGAGTAATCGATCTTGCCCGGCGTGTGGCACAGGCGGGTAATTTCTTCAGCTTCTTCAACCGCGGTGTGATCTTTCCACAAAACAAACATTGCATTCGGGTTTTCCGCGAACTCCGGACGCAGCGCCAGCACGTTGCCGTCGGCATCGATGGGCGCCGGGGTTGAGCCGGTACTGTCAACGCCAATCCCGACCACTTGTGCACGCTGTTGTGCGCTCAGTTCGGCCAGTACGGTTTTCAGCGCCGCTTCCATGGACTCAATGTAGTCGCGCGGATGATGGCGAAACTGGTTGTTTGGGCCATCGCAATATTGCCCTTCCTGCCAACGTGGGTACCACTCAACGCTGGTGGCGATTTCTTCACCAGTGGCACATTCCACCGCCAAAGCGCGTACCGAATCACTACCAAAATCGAGGCCAATTGCAATCGCCATCGTCTTACTCCATCCAAAAATACGGGTATGGATAAACAGTAGATAGTGGGGATAAAAACCGTCAGGCAGGATCCGCTAATCTTATGGACTAAAATGCTGTGGCATCACAAAGTGTGACGCTGTGCAAATATTCAATGTGGACATTTCTGTCGTAGTTATAGACACTTTTGTTAGCCGGTTTTGTCGTTGGCGTAGTACAGGTTTTTTACAAAGTGCTTTTCGCAAGCGGGGTTGATGGTCCATTACCGAAAACGCAGCGGTCCACAAGGGCGAGCGCGATGATATTTTGCGTAATATGGACAAATTGTTTCTTAGCAGAATCCAGGGAGTATTGAAATTATGGCTGAAACGCAAAACGATCCCCTACTGCCGGGCTATTCATTTAACGCACATTTGGTGGCAGGATTAACCCCCATCGAGGCGAATGGATACCTGGATTTTTTTATCGACAGGCCGCTGGGGATGAAGGGCTATATCCTCAATCTCACCATTCGTGGGGAAGGGGTCATTAATAATCAGGGTAAGCAGTTTGTCTGTCGGCCCGGCGATATTTTGCTGTTTCCGCCTGGCGAAATTCACCACTACGGACGCCACCCGGACGCCAGCGAGTGGTATCACCAGTGGGTCTACTTTCGTCCGCGCGCCTACTGGCAGGAGTGGCTGGCCTGGCCGGCCATTTTTGCCCAGACCGGTTTCTTTCGCCCTGATGAAGCGCATCAACCGCATTTTAATGAACTGTTTGGGCAGATCATCAACGCCGGGCAGGGGGAAGGACGCTATTCGGAACTGCTGGCGATTAATTTGCTGGAGCAATTATTACTCCGACGTATGGAAGCCATTAATGAGTCGCTGCACCCGCCTATGGACAACCGCGTTCGCGATGCCTGCCAGTACATCAGCGATCATCTGGCGGACAGCAATTTTGATATTGCCAGCGTCGCGCAGCATGTCTGTCTGTCACCTTCCCGTTTGTCGCACCTGTTCCGCCAGCAACTGGGCATCAGCGTATTAAGCTGGCGTGAGGATCAGCGTATCAGCCAGGCGAAGCTACTGCTGAGTACCACACGTATGCCTATCGCCACGGTGGGGCGCAACGTTGGCTTTGATGACCAGCTCTATTTCTCTCGCGTTTTCAAAAAATGTACCGGCGCCAGTCCGAGCGAGTTCCGCGCTGGATGTGAATAAAAAGTGAATGATGTGTCCTGAAAGTTGTCATAACTGGCAAACTATTCAGACAATTGATGGCTTGACGAAGTTGAGAAGGGTTATCAAAATCCCTGCTTCGTAAATCTGACGGACACATTATGCAAGCATTGCTGGAACACTTTATTCTCCAGTCCGCCCTGTACTCTCTGATCGCCGTACTTCTGGTGGCTTTTCTGGAGTCGCTGGCGCTGGTTGGCCTGATTCTGCCCGGTACCGTGATGATGGCGGGGCTGGGAGCGCTGATTGGCAGTGGCGAACTGAATTTCTGGCATGCCTGGCTTGCGGGCATCGTCGGTTGCCTGCTGGGGGACTGGATCTCCTTCTGGTTGGGCTGGCGCTTTAAAAAGCCGCTGCACCGTTGGTCGTTCATGAAAAAGAACAAGGCGTTGCTGGATAAAACGGAGCACGCGCTGCACCAACACAGCATGTTTACCATTCTGGTGGGGCGTTTTGTCGGCCCAACGCGTCCGCTGGTACCGATGGTGGCGGGCATGCTGGATCTGCCTGTCGCAAAATTTATTGTCCCAAATATTATTGGCTGCGTACTGTGGCCGCCGTTCTATTTCCTGCCGGGTATTTTGGCGGGGGCGGCAATCGATATTCCTTCCGATATGCAGAGCGGGGATTTCAAATGGCTGCTGCTGGCGACGGCGCTGCTGCTTTGGGTCGGCGGTTGGTTTTGCTGGCGGCTGTGGCGCAGCGGCAAAGCGGCTGTCGATCGCTTAACCGCGTTTTTCCCCCGCAGCCGTTTGCTGTATCTGGCGCCGTTGACGTTAGGCGTTGGCGTGGTCGCGCTGGTGGCGTTACTGCGCCATCCGCTGATGCCGGTATATCTCGATATTTTGCGCAAGGTCGTGGGTTACTGACGACTCTTTTGCCGGATGGCGGCTTCGCCTTATCCGGCCTACAAAATGTGCGACCTGTAGGCCGGATAAGGCGTTCACGCCGTCATCCGGCAACGCATTATGCTTTAATGCCCAATAGCGCCGAGGCGCTGGCCTGACCGCGTAACAGTTCATCCGTTTTACCTTGCCACGCAATGCGTCCGTCGGCGACCACCATCGAGCGGGTCGCAATTCGCGCCGCGTCTTCGACGCTGTGGGAAACCATCAGCAACGTAAGTTGCTTCTCGCGACAGACCTCGGCGACCAGCGTTAGCATCTCCTGACGCAGCGCGGGATCGAGGGCAGAAAACGGTTCATCGAGCAGCAAAACGGGTTGTTCGCGTACCAGGCAACGCGCCAGCGCCACGCGTTGTCTCTGCCCGCCGGAAAGTTCGCCGGGGAGTCTCTCCAGTAGCGAGTCGATCCCCATTTGTTGGGCGATGTGGCGCATTTTTTTCCGCTGCGATGCGTTAAGTTTCAATCCCGGATTAAGGCCCAGACCGATGTTTTGCCACACGCTCAGATGGCTGAACAGGTTGTTCTCCTGAAACAGCATGGAAACGGGACGGCGTGAAGGGGGCGTGGCCGTGTGATCTTCGCCTTCAATCAGCATTGTGCCGCTGGCAGGCGCAAGAAAGCCGGCAATCAGATTCAAGAGCGTACTTTTCCCGGCGCCGCTGGGACCGAGTATTGCGACCTGCTCACCGCGCGCGACCGACAGCGTAAAACGCATGGGTAAATGGTGATAAAGCCATGTGATATCAATCAGTTTTAACATTTCTACCCGGCAATTTCTCAATAACGGTAAACAGCGTAAAGCACAGGATCAGCAGCAAGAGCGCCGTAACCGCGCCATCCTGACTGCGATAAGATCCAATCTGCTGATATAGATAAAACGGCAGGGTGCGGAAATCCTCATTGCCAAATAACGCCACCACGCCAAAATCGCCAATCGACAGTACGCAGGCAAAAGCCATCGCCTGCGCCAGCGGGCGTTTCAGGGCCCGCAGTTCAACCACTTTCAGCCGCGACCATCCCTCAATTCCTAACGACTGGCACAACATGCTGTAGCGTGCGGTCACGTCACGCATTGGGTTTTCCAGCACCTTCAGCGCGTAGGGGATCGCCATCAGCGCATTGGTAAAAATCACAATGCCGTCGGCGGATTCAGGGAGTCCAATGGTGTTATTGAGCAGCAGAAAGAAGCCGGTTGCCAGCACGATGCCCGGCATGGCGAGGATCATCATGCCGCTAAGCTCCAGCGCCTGGCCTGCCAGCATCTGCTGTCGGGCGCGCAGTTCCCGGCTGCTCCATAACAGCATCATGGTGAGTATGACGCACAAAGCCCCAGCCGCCAGCGCGATGCGCAGTGAGGTTCCCAGCGCCTGCCACAGTACCGGCTGCATAAGCACATCCAGTACATGGCGGTTAAGACCATCGACAATCACCGCCAGCAGCGGCGGCAGTAACAGCAACAGGGCCAGAATAATCAGCAGCGAGTCTGCCAGACGGCTGTGCAGACGATCGTCGGGATCGCGCCAGCCCTGAACCAGCGTGGCGCCGGGGGCGATCGCGCGGCTCAGGCGTTGGCTCAACAGCACCAGCGCTAAACAGCAAACCATCTGGATCAGCGCCAGCATGGCCGCGCGGGCGGGATCGTAATCAAAATTCAGCGCCTGATAGATAGCCAGCTCAATGGTCGTTGCCTGCGGTCCGCCGCCCAGCGACAAAACGGTGGCGAAGCTGGCGAAGCACAGCATAAAGATGAGCGCGGCGACGGGAAGGATCTGCCGACGTAGCCACGGCCATTCGACAAAGCGGAAGAAATGCCAGCCGCGCATCCCCAACTGCGCGGCTAATTGTCTTTGCTCGCCGGGAATATTCTCCAGCGACTGTAACAGCAGACGGCTGGCCATCGGCAGATTGAAAAAAACGTGCGCCAGCAGAATGCCTTGCAAACCATAAGGGGAAAACGTCCACTCCAGCCCGAAGATATGCCAGAGCGAGGCCAGCCAGCCCTGACGGCCATATACGCTGAGAATACCGAAGACCGCAACCAGCACCGGCAGGATTAACGTCATCGCGCACAGGCGCAGCAGCGTGAGACGCCCAGGAAAGCGGCGACGATAGAGCGCTCTGGCCAGGAAAATCGCCGGGATAACCGACAGCACAGCGGATAAAAACGCCTGCCAGAAAGAGAAGCGCACCACGTGCCACAGGTACTCGTCTCGCCACAGCGAGGGCCACTCCCCTTGCGGGGCGTTAAACCACAGCGCCAGAAACGCGGCCAGGGCGACAGCCACCATCGGCGTGGCGGCTGAAAGCCCAGGGATGAGCCAGCCGGGAATTAACGGCTGACGGCGCGTTGCCATTCGTTAATCCATGTCTGACGTTGGGCGGCCACCTGCTGCGGGGTAAATTCCAGCGCGGTGGTCGGTTTATTCAGTTGCTCAAATCCGGACGGCAGGGCAACCTGCGTCACCGGATACATCCAGTTGCCGGTCGGAATCGCATTCTGGAATGCCGGAGACACCATAAATTTCAGGAATTTCTCCGCCAGCTCCGGCTGCTTGCTGGCCGCGGTGCGGGCGGCGACTTCCACCTGCAAATAGTGACCTTCACTAAAGTTGGCGGCGGCGTAGTTATCTTTTTTCTCGTCAATGATGTGATAAGCCGGAGAGGTGGTGTAGCTCAGTACCAGATCGCTTTCACCTTTCAGGAACAGGCCGTAGGCTTCGCTCCAGCCCTTGGTGACGGTGACGGTTTTGGCTGCCAGTTTCTGCCACGCCTCCGGCGCTTTGTCGCCATAAACTTTCTGCATCCATAACAGCAGGCCCAGCCCCGGGGTGCTGGTGCGCGGATCCTGATAAATGACGCGCCATTTCTGATCGCTTTCGACCAGTTCTTTCAGGCTCTTTGGCGGGTTTTTCAGCTTATTTTTATCATAAACAAAGGCGAAGTAGCCGTAATCAAACGGGACAAAGGTGTCATTTTTCCAGCCGCCGGGCACGTTAACGGCGTCACCTGGTACACCGCTTTTGGCGAACAGTTTGGTTTGCGTGGCGGCTTCCAGCAGGTTGTTATCCAGCCCCAGCACGACGTCGGCTTTGCTGTTTTTTCCTTCCATGCGCAGGCGGTTAAGCAGCGAGACGCCATCTTCCAGCGCGACCAGCTTCAGTTCGCAGTTGCAGTCAGCTTCAAAGGCTTTTTTGATTGTCGGGCCAGGGCCCCAGTCCGCGGCGAACGAATCGTAGGTATAGACGGTCAGTACCGGTTTGGCGAAGACAGGCGCTGCGCACAGCAGTAAAAGCGGAAGACATTTTTTAAACACTTTGCACCTCAAGAGTTGGGTGGCAAAGGACTTGAGCTACAGCCTCAAATCCCTTCGCCGGCATTATCCGGATCAGGTTCGACGGGTATCTCTCAGCCAGCATATTGCATAGCACCCCGTTGAGAACGGCGTTAGTGTAGTGATTTTGTTGCCGGGCAGCAATTAAGAGCTGGCTCTTATGGATCCGGCGGCGCAAACCATGCCGATTTAAAATCAAACCAGCCGAGGGTATTCATGCGCAGGCCGCGCATACTGCGCTGTCCCTGAATGATCAGCCAGTGGTGGATCAACGGCACAATGGCCTTCGTGGCGAGCAGTTGCTGGCACCACGCCGCCAGGCTCATTTCGCCCGTTCGCCAGCGGGCGGCATCGTTTTCCCAGTCGCGCGAGACACAGTTTTGCAGCAGCGGGACTTCGCACAAATGCGCGAACAGCGAGAAGTCCAGCGGTAGGGTAAAGTTGGCGCTGTTCAGCCAGATATCGCTGACTATTTCACCCGCATGCCATTGATCGTAGTCGATCTCCTGAATAATCAACTGCACCTGATGCTCCGCCAGCAGCGTCTTCATGATCTGCGCGATAATCCGATGTTCGATGTGATCGCGATAGTAAGTGATCGTCAGCGTCTCCAGCCCGGCAGGTTTTTCGCCATGCCCTGGTCTGGCATGGTGCCAGCGGGGCAGTAATCCGTAGGCAGGAAACCAGTGCCGCTGATATTGTTCGTCAGCGTGGTAGATCAAATTGGTTGGCGAGAGAATGCGGCTTACCCATTCGCGGACCTCCTGATTCGCGCCACGGTGGGCGCGCGCATCAAACAGCAGGTAGTAGCATCCCTCTTCAAGGCGGCTTTCAATCGCCTTTTCATCCTCGGTGGGGCCTTTTAGCGTCAGGCCGCCGCCCGGCTCTTCGCCGATATCCGGCAGCACCCAGACGTTAACTTCGTCGATCAGTGCCCGGTAGCCAAAGTAATCATCAAACGCGTGGATTTTCAGTTGGTTATTGGTATTGCGCATCACCGCATACGGACCGGTGCCAATCGGATGGCTGGAGAAATTATTCAGCGTTTCCCATTCCCGCGGCAGGATCATGGCGGGGACTTGCCCCAGTAGCCAGGGAAGCCAGCGGTCCGGTTGGGCAAGATGGATATCCAACGTCCAGGCGGTGGGCGAGACGATCTGCGTGATGTGCGAGTACAGCGGCAGAGCGTTAATGCGCTCCAGCGAGGCGATCACATCGTCCATTTCCAGCTCGCGGCCATGATGAAAATGGATCCCCGGGCGCAGGAAGAATCGCCAGTGTAAAGGTGAAATCTGCTGCCAGTGATGGGCAATATCCGCTTCCAGTTCCCCATTTTCCTCATTTACCCGAATTAAGGCGCTGAAGATTTGCCGGGCGATGTGGGTTTCGGAGCGGCGTAAGGCCGTGCCGGGCAGCAGGTTGCGCATGGGACGATAGTAGAGCACGCGCATGATGTGCCGCCCCTGACGAAAGCTGCGGCCCAGATGAGACACCAGCATTTGCCGCACGGCCGTTTTGTCGCCCACCAGCTGCACCAGTTGATCGATGCGATCCTGTTCCAGCAGGTCTTCTGCCCGCTGCTGCTGGAGCGCCAGCCCGGTATAGAGGAATGTCAGACGTGAGCGTTTACCTCGCCCAACCTCGGCTTCCCACGTTAACCAGCCGCGTTCCTGCATGGTGTTGAGCAGAGTGCGCATGTGACGGCGCGAGCAGCTTAGCAGCTCTGCCAGCTCGTTCAGCGTTGTGTCCTGGGTTTTGCCGTCACAGCATTGCCACAGACGGATGAACTGTTGTTGCAAACGACCAGAAGACATAAAAGGGGAACTCCCGCAAAAAATTCAGCAATTTTATTATCCCTATATTAAGCCAATAATAGATTCCGATGAAGCGATGAGACAACGAAGGAGTCATCTATGCGTCAGTTCTGGTTGAAGTACTTTACCGCGACGGAGAAATCGTCCTGGTTGGCTTGCCTGAGCGCACCGCAGCGCTTAAAGATGCTCGAGGAACTGATGCAGTGGGAGGTGACAGCCTGACTCCTGAATTGGGATTTGCAGACATCATGTGTGACTGAGTATTGGTGTTAATCGCCGCGCCAGCAGGTATTATCTGCTGGCTTTTTTTCGTTTCAGCTGCGCTTAAAAGGAAAGATATGCTCTGGATTATGACGATGGGACGGCGCCTCAACGGCGTTTACGCCGCATTTATGCTGGTTGCTTTTATGATGGGCGTGGCCGGAGCGTTGCAGGCTCCCACGCTAAGCCTGTTTCTGAGCCGTGAAGTCGGAGCGCAGCCATTTTGGGTCGGGCTGTTTTATACCGTCAACGCTATTGCCGGGATCGGGGTCAGCCTGGGTCTGGCGAAACGATCCGATAGCCAGGGCGATCGGCGCAAACTGATCATGTTCTGCTGCCTGATGGCTATCGCGAATGCGCTGCTGTTTGCCTTTAACCGCCACTATCTCACGCTGATCACCTGTGGTGTGCTGCTGGCCTCGCTGGCGAATACCGCCATGCCGCAGCTGTTTGCGCTGGCGCGGGAATATGCCGATAGCTCGGCGCGTGAAGTGGTGATGTTTAGCTCGGTGATGCGTGCGCAGCTTTCGCTGGCCTGGGTGATTGGGCCGCCGCTGGCCTTTATGCTGGCGCTGAATTACGGCTTCACGGCGATGTTCTCCATTGCCGCAGGCATTTTTGCCATTAGCCTCGTGCTAATCGCGCTGATACTGCCGTCAGTGGCCAGGGTGGAGCAACCCGTCGATGTGCCGTTGGAACAGGCCGGCGGTTGGCAGGACAAAAATGTACGCATGCTGTTTATTGCCTCCACGCTGATGTGGACCTGCAACACCATGTACATCATCGATATGCCGCTGTGGATTAGCCTGGAACTGGGGTTACCGGACAAGCTGGCCGGGATCCTGATGGGGACCGCGGCCGGGCTGGAAATTCCGGCGATGATTCTGGCGGGCTACTACGTGAAACGCTTTGGCAAGCGGCGCATGATGCTCGCGGCCGTAGCGGCGGGCGTACTGTTTTATCTTGGTTTGATCTTCTTTCACAGCCGCACGGCGCTGCTGGTCCTGCAACTGTTTAACGCGGTGTTTATCGGCATTATCGCCGGAATAGGAATGCTGTGGTTTCAGGATCTGATGCCGGGGCGCGCGGGTTCTGCGACCACATTGTTTACCAACAGTATTTCAACGGGCGTGATTCTGGCCGGAGTGATTCAGGGGGCGGTTGCCCAAAGCTACGGACATTTTGCCGTTTACTGGGTGATTGCGGCGATTTCGGTGGTCACGCTGGTGATGACCGGGCGGGTGAAGGACGTTTAATCATGTTGCCGGATGCGCTGCGCTTATCCGGCCTACAGTTGGAGTGCGTTTGTAGGCCGGATAAGCGCAGCGCATCCGGCGTCACAATGACTAGCGCATAAACGCGGGCTGTTTGTCTTCGTATTCGGTGATGGCGGCTTCGTGCTGCAGCGTCAGCCCGATGCTGTCCAGACCGTTCAGCATGCAGTGGCGACGGAAGTCGTCGATCTTAAAGCTGTAGGACTTATCGCCCGCTTTCACTACCTGCGCGACCAGATCCACTTCAAATGTAATCCCCGGATTGGCTTTGACGAGGTTGAACAGCTCATCGACCTGTTCGTCGCTTAATTTCACCGGCAGCAGTTGGTTATTGAAGCTGTTGCCGTAGAAAATGTCGGCGAAGCTTGGCGCAATCACCACTTTAAAACCGTAATCGGTCAGCGCCCACGGCGCGTGCTCGCGCGAAGAGCCACAGCCAAAGTTTTCCCGCGCCAGCAGAATCGATGCGCCTTTATATTCCGGAAAGTTCAGCACAAACTCTGGATTTGGCTGTTGACCCTTTTCGTCCAGGAAACGCCAGTCGTTAAACAGATGGGCGCCAAAACCGGTGCGCGTAACCTTCTGCAAAAACTGTTTAGGGATAATCGCATCGGTATCGACGTTGGCGGCATCCAGTGGGACAACCAGGCCGGTATGCTGGGTAAATTTCTCTGCCATGGTAGTTTCCTTATTTGATGCTGCGAATGTCGGCGAAGTGGCCGGTAACGGCGGCGGCGGCGGCCATAGCCGGGCTGACTAAATGCGTGCGGCCACCGCGGCCCTGACGACCTTCAAAGTTACGGTTGCTGGTGGATGCGCAGCGCTCGCCTGGGTTCAGACGGTCGTTGTTCATGGCCAGACACATGGAACAGCCCGGTAAACGCCATTCAAAACCGGCTTCGATGAAGATCTTATCCAGTCCTTCCGCTTCGGCCTGCGCTTTTACCGGACCCGAACCTGGCACCACCAGCGCCTGTACGCCCGGCGCGACTTTGCGACCTTTGGCGATTTCCGCCGCGGCGCGTAAATCTTCAATGCGCGAGTTGGTGCAGGAACCGATGAACACTTTATCGATAGCTACTTCCGTTAACGGAATGCCCGGTTGCAGTCCCATATACGCCAGCGCTTTTTCCGCCGATGCGCGCTCAACGGGATCGGCAAACGATGCCGGGTCGGGAATATTATCGTTCACCGAGATCACCTGACCCGGATTGGTGCCCCAGGTGACCTGCGGCGCAATTTCTTCCGCTTGCAGGGTGACGACGGTATCAAACGTTGCGCCGTCGTCGGTTTGCAGCGTTTTCCAGTACTCAACCGCGTGGGCAAAATCCTCGCCTTTCGGCGCGTGCAGACGGCCTTGTACATAGTTAAAGGTGGTTTCATCCGGGGCGACCAGACCGGCTTTGGCGCCCATTTCAATCGCCATGTTGCACAGCGTCATACGGCCTTCCATGCTCAGCGCACGGATGGCTTCGCCACAAAATTCAACCACGTGTCCGGTGCCACCTGCACTACCCGTTTTACCGATAATCGCCAACACGATATCTTTGGCGGTAATGCCAGGCGCGGCAGTGCCGTTGACTTCAATCTTCATGGTTTTGGCGCGACCCTGTTTCAGGGTTTGCGTTGCCAGCACGTGCTCCACTTCGGAGGTGCCGATACCGAACGCCAGCGCGCCGAACGCGCCGTGGGTGGCGGTGTGGGAGTCGCCGCAGACGATGGTCATCCCCGGCAGGGTGACGCCCTGTTCCGGCCCCATCACATGCACGATCCCCTGATACGGGTGGTTCAGGTCGTACAGTTCAACGCCAAATTCATTGCAGTTTTTGATCAGTTCCTGCATCTGAATACGCGCCATTTCGCCGGAGGCGTTAATGTCTTTGGTTTGCGTCGAGACGTTGTGATCCATGGTGGCAAAGGTTTTACCCGGCTGGCGCACCTGACGGCCATGGGCGCGCAGACCATCAAACGCCTGCGGAGAGGTCACTTCATGCACCAGATGTCTGTCGATATACAGCAGCGGGGTTTCGTTTTGCGCCTCAAAGACCACGTGCGCATCAAATAATTTTTCGTATAACGTTTTGGCCATGATTACACCCCTTCTGCGACGTAACGGGCAATGATGTCGCCCATTTCATCGGTACCGACTGCGGCAGCGCCACGGGCCAAATCACCAGTGCGAATGCCTTCTTCTAATGCGCGGTTGATGGCGCTCTCAATTGCGGTTGCCGCATCGTTGGCATCCAGGCTATAGCGCAGCAGCAGCGCCAGCGACAGGATCTGGGCGATAGGGTTAGCAATGTTTTTCCCGGCGATATCCGGAGCGGAGCCGCCGGCAGGTTCGTACAGACCAAAACCCTGCTCGTTCAGGCTGGCGGATGGCAACATCCCCATGGAACCGGTGATCATGGCGCATTCGTCAGACAGAATGTCGCCAAACAGGTTGGAGCACAGCAGTACGTCGAACTGGGAGGGATCTTTGATCAACTGCATTGTCGCGTTGTCGATGTACATATGCGCCAGTTCAACGTCCGGGTATTCATTGGCGATTTCATTGACGATTTCACGCCACAGAATAGAGGTTTGCAGCACGTTAGCTTTATCAATCGACGTCACTTTACGGCGACGCTGGCGAGCTGACTCAAACGCGATGCGGGCAATACGTTCGATCTCGAAACGGTGATACACCTCGGTATCAAACGCTTTTTCATGTTGTCCGCTGCCTTCGCGGCCTTTTGGCTGACCGAAGTAGATCCCGCCAGTCAGTTCACGCACGCACAGGATGTCGAAACCGTTAGCGGCAATATCTGCGCGCAAAGGACAAAACGCTTCCAGGCCCTGGTACAGCTTTGCCGGACGCAGGTTGCTGAATAATTTGAAGTGCTTACGCAACGGCAGCAGCGCACCGCGTTCGGGCTGCTGGTTTGGCGGCAGGTTTTCCCATTTCGGGCCGCCAACGGAGCCAAACAAAATAGCGTCAGCTTGCTCACAGCCTTCAACCGTTGCCGGCGGCAGCGGCTGACCGTGGTTATCAATGGCGGCGCCACCCACGTCGTAGTGGCTGGTGGTAATGCGCATGTTAAAACGGTGGCGAATTGCGTCCAGTACTTTCAAGGCTTGCGCCATCACTTCCGGGCCAATACCGTCCCCCGGCAAAACAGCAATATGGTAATTCTTCGACATTACACGGTTTCCTTGTTGTTCTCGTTGTTCTGAGCTTTGCGTTGCAATTCTTTTTCGACTTCTTCGGCACGCCAGATGTTGTTCAGCACATGGATCATGGCCTTAGCGGAAGATTCGACGATATCTGTTGCCAGACCGACGCCGTGGAAGCGACGACCGTTATAGTTGGCAACGATATCTACCTGACCCAGCGCATCTTTACCGTGCCCTTTGGCGGCCAGGCTGTATTTCACCAGTTCGACGTTGTACTCGGTCACACGGTTGATTGCCTGATAAATGGCATCGACCGGGCCGTTACCGTTCGCCGCTTCGGCTTTGACTTCTTCGCCACAGGCCAGCTTGACGGAGGCGGTAGCGATGTCATTTGAGCCGGACTGCACGCTGAAGTAATCCAGACGGAAATGTTCTGGCTCTTCCTGCTGTTTGTTAATAAAGGCCAGCGCTTCCAGGTCGTAATCAAATACCTGACCTTTTTTATCCGCCAGCTTCAGGAATGCGTCGTACAGGTTGTCCAGATTGTATTCATTCTCTTTATAACCCATCTCATCCATACGGTGCTTCACCGCGGCGCGTCCGGAACGGGAGGTCAGGTTCAACTGTACCTGGTTCAGGCCGATGGATTCTGGGGTCATGATTTCGTAGTTTTCACGATTTTTCAGCACGCCGTCCTGATGGATACCGGAGGAGTGGGCAAAGGCGCCGCTACCGACAATGGCCTTGTTCGCTGGAATCGGCATGTTGCAGATTTGGCTGACCAACTGACTGGTACGCCAGATCTCCTGGTGATTGATGCGGGTCTGTACGTTCAGGATATCTTTGCGCACTTTGATCGCCATGATCACTTCTTCCAGCGAGCAGTTACCGGCACGCTCACCGATGCCATTCATTGCGCCTTCCACCTGACGAGCGCCGGCATGAACCGCCGCCAGCGCGTTACCGACTCCCAGACCTAAATCGTCATGGGTGTGTACGGAGATGATGGCTTTATCGATATTCGGTACACGTTCATACAGGCCGGAAATGATTGCGCCAAATTCGAAAGGCATGGTGTAGCCGACGGTATCGGGAATATTGATGGTTTTGGCACCGGCGTTAATGGCGGCTTCGACCACGCGAGCCAGGTCAGCGATAGGGGTACGGCCAGCATCTTCGCATGAGAATTCCACGTCATCCGTGTAATTACGCGCACGCTTAACCATATAGATAGCCCGCTCGATCACCTCATCCAGCGTACTGCGCAATTTGGTCGCGATGTGCATCGGCGAGGTAGCGATAAACGTATGAATACGGAAAGCCTCAGCGACTTTCAGCGATTCCGCAGCAACGTCGATATCTTTTTCAACGCAACGGGCTAAGGCGCAAACGCGGCTGTTTTTAACCTGACGAGCGATAGTCTGAACCGACTCAAAGTCACCAGGTGAAGAGACCGGGAACCCCACTTCCATCACGTCAACGCCCATACGCTCGAGGGCCAGCGCAATCTGCAGCTTTTCTTTCACACTCAGGCTTGCCTGTAACGCCTGTTCACCGTCGCGTAAGGTGGTATCGAAAATAATGACTTGTTGGCTCATGGTTTAGGTCCTTGGTCTTTAGGGCGCCTTGCTTCGAGCATAAAAAAACCCGCGCAACGGCGCGGGTTTTTGTCTTAACTGGAGCTGACTTAATGCTGAATATCGTCCACCAGTCTACCGCGCAATGAAGATGCGTTTAGTAGTAGTAGACCGTTAAAACGAGCAATGTAAGTCATCAATTAAGCTCCAGGCGAATGCGATATGCTTTTAGTGGTACTGGATATGAACGCTGATGTCAACCCCATCCCCGACAAATGCGTCTTTAGCGGGGGAAAGTTTATGCAAAACTTAAGCGAATTGTGCTGAATTTATTGGCGCATATAAAATTAATCCGCTGATGTTTGCACATACTTTTCATGGTTTGACATATTTAAGCATATTTATTTGCACTTATTGTAACCATCGGTTGAGGAAAGTTGCTTGGTTAGGATGTTATATCTGTATGATTTGTCTGTTTTTATACTAACCCTGAATGAGTAAGGAGAGGCTAAAACCCCATAATTGATAAATTAATGTTAACTTTTAATGTATTAATAATATAAACATTTAATTAAAACTTAAATATACATTCATAATATGTATGATTGTATATTCGCCATGCTTATGGTTATATTGTTTTCGAAATTTAAACATATGAATCATCGTGCAGTGACCTCGGTCACACTGCGCTCGCATTGCTCTTTTGTTCATTTAGGTTTGTGCCTTTATGTTTTCCTAATTTTAATGTTTTTCCTTTTTCTCATTTTATATGCATGGTAAATCATATTAACGGGGGTTATTTCTTCACTCCGTCTGGGAAAAGGAAGTTTAGAGTGACAGTGGAGTTAAATATGCCAGAAGTAAAAATAATAGATAAACCAAATCTTTTAGAGCCAGGAAGACCGCAGCTTCGCATGGTTGACCTTAATCTTTTAACCGTTTTTGATGCGGTGATGCAGGAACAGAATATTACCCGCGCTGCGCATACTCTGGGGATGTCACAACCTGCGGTCAGTAATGCGGTCGCGCGCCTGAAGGTCATGTTTAATGATGAACTTTTTGTGCGTTATGGACGAGGGATCCAGCCGACAGCCAGAGCGTTCCAGCTATTTGGCTCTATTCGCCAGGCATTGCAATTAGTGCAAAACGAGCTGCCAGGATCGGGTTTTGAGCCAACCAGCAGTGAGCGTGTATTCAATCTTTGCGTATGCAGTCCATTAGATAATATCCTGACATCGTTGATTTATAATCGGGTTGAACAAGTCGCGCCAAACATTAATGTCGTATTTAAATCTTCACTCAATCAAAATACCGAACATCAGCTGCGTTACCAGGAAACGGAGTTTGTTATTAGCTATGAAGAGTTCCGTCGTCCTGAATTCTCCAGCATTCCGTTGTTCAATGATGAAATGGTGTTAGTCGCAAGTAAAAAGCATCCGCGCATTAGTGGTCCATTATTGGAAAGCGATGTTTATAATGAACAGCACGCTGCGGTTTCGCTTGATCGCTTCGCATCTTTCAGCCAGCCGTGGTATGACACCCCGGATAAACAATCCTGCGTCGCTTACCAGGGGATGGCATTAATTAGCGTTCTTAATATTGTGTCGCAAACGCACTTGGTCGCTATTGCGCCACGTTGGTTGGCAGAAGAGTTTGCCGATTCTTTGCAGCTTCAGATATTGCCTTTACCGTTAAAATTGAACAGCCGCACGTGTTATCTTTCCTGGCATGAAGCCGCTGGCCGGGATAAAGGACATCAATGGATGGAAGAGCTGTTGGTCTCCATCTGTAAGCAATAGCATTCAGCAGAACAAGCCGGATACTACATCTGGTTTGTTCTGCTTTTTTCTCTGAACATGAAATTTTATGCTGAACTCAATTTTTAACGATTAGCTAAAGGCGTAAAAAAATAGAGTAATAACTGTAAGTCCTCCTTTTTAAGCGATTATTTATCATCTCAAATGCTTATGCTGGTTTAATTCTCCATTTATTCGATTCTTTCCTCCGTTTTATTCTTATTTACTCCTGAGCCACCCCTTCGGAGTCAATTGCCATGCGTCATCGTCAGCGGTTAATGTGGTGTTAAATCGTTATTCATTATAAGAGTGGGGCAAGCCATGGAGATGTTGTCTGGAGCCGAGATGGTCGTCCGATCGCTTATCGATCAGGGTGTAAAGCAGGTGTTCGGTTATCCCGGGGGGGCCGTCCTCGATATTTATGATGCGCTGCATACGGTCGGGGGAATTGATCATGTGCTGGTCCGCCATGAACAGGCCGCGGTGCACATGGCCGATGGCCTGGCGCGCGCCACGGGGGAAGTGGGCGTCGTATTAGTCACTTCCGGACCTGGCGCTACCAATGCGATCACCGGAATTGCAACGGCTTACATGGATTCCATTCCGCTGGTGATCCTCTCCGGGCAGGTCGCAACTTCGCTGATTGGCTACGACGCCTTTCAGGAGTGCGACATGGTGGGCATATCCCGTCCGGTGGTGAAGCACAGCTTCCTGGTTAAACAAACGGAAGATATCCCACAGGTGCTGAAAAAAGCCTTCTGGTTGGCGGCAAGCGGTCGTCCGGGTCCTGTGGTGGTGGACTTGCCGAAGGATATTCTGAATCCCGCAAAGAAACTGCCCTATAGCTGGCCGGACTCGGTGAGTATGCGTTCGTATAATCCGACGACGACGGGACATAAAGGACAGATAAAACGCGCCCTGCAGACGCTGGTGGCGGCTAAAAAACCGGTTGTGTATGTGGGCGGCGGCGCGGTGAATGCAGGCTGCCATGAGCAGTTGGGGCAGATCGCTGAAGCACTTAACCTGCCGGTTGTCTCCTCGCTGATGGGGCTGGGGGCGTTCCCGGCAACGCATCGGCAGGCGCTTGGGATGCTGGGCATGCATGGAACTTACGAAGCCAATATGACCATGCATCATTCCGATGTGATCTTTGCCGTCGGCGTGCGCTTTGACGATCGAACGACCAACAACCTGGCAAAATATTGCCCGAATGCGACCGTACTGCATATCGACATCGATCCGACCTCTATTTCGAAGACCGTCACCGCGGATATTCCGATTGTCGGCGATGCTCGTCTGGTCCTTGATCAGATGCTCGAACTGCTGCCGCAGGAAAAATCTCAGCAGCCGCTGGATGATAATCGCGACTGGTGGCAACAGATTGAGCACTGGCGCGCCCGTCAGTGCCTGAAGTATGACACGCAAAGCGAAAGCATTAAGCCGCAGGCGGTGATTGAAACCATCTGGCGTCTGACGAAAGGGGATGCGTATGTAACCTCTGACGTTGGTCAGCATCAAATGTTCGCCGCACTGTACTACCCGTTCGATAAACCACGCCGCTGGATTAACTCTGGCGGCCTCGGCACCATGGGGTTTGGTTTGCCTGCGGCGTTAGGCGTGAAAATGGCGCTGCCGGATGAAACGGTGGTGTGCGTCACCGGCGATGGCAGCATTCAGATGAATATTCAGGAGCTGTCGACGGCGCTGCAGTACGAGCTGCCGGTGCTGGTGCTCAATCTTAACAACCGCTATCTCGGCATGGTCAAACAGTGGCAGGACATGATCTACTCCGGACGTCACTCACAGTCATATATGCAGTCGCTGCCCGATTTTGTGCGTCTTGCCGAAGCTTATGGGCATATTGGGATCCAGATTAACCGTCCAGACGAACTGGAAAACAAGCTGAGCGAAGCGCTGGAGCATGTGCGCAACCGGCGTCTGGTGTTTGTCGATGTCACCGTCGATGGCAGCGAGCATGTCTACCCGATGCAGATTCGTGGGGGCGGTATGGATGAAATGTGGTTAAGCAAAACGGAGAGGACCTGATTATGCGCCGGATATTATCGGTATTGCTGGAAAATGAGTCGGGTGCCTTGTCGCGTGTGATAGGCCTTTTCGCCCAGCGTGGTTACAATATTGAAAGCCTGACGGTCGCGCCAACGGACGATCCAACCTTATCGCGAATGACGATTCAGACGGTAGGGGATGAAAAAGTCCTGGAGCAGATCGAAAAGCAGCTACACAAACTGGTGGACGTTCTGCGCGTGAGCGAACTGGGGCAGGGGGCCCACGTTGAACGGGAGATCATGTTGGTGAAAATCCAGGCCAGCGGTTATGGCCGGGAAGAGGTGAAGCGCAACACGGAGATTTTCCGTGGGCAAATCATCGACGTTACGCCGTCCATCTACACCGTACAGTTGGCGGGCACCAGCGATAAGCTGGATGCGTTCCTGGCAACATTACGTGAAGTTGCCAAAATTGTGGAAGTGGCCCGTTCCGGCGTGGTGGGGCTGTCTCGCGGCGATAAAATCATGCGTTAATAGTCCACTGTAAGCCTGATAGGCAAAGCGCCATCAGGCGTCATCGCGGAGGTCGTGCCGGATGACGGCGTAAACGTCTTATCCGGCCTACGGGCGACGTATCGGCTACCGGTTGCTTTTTTTTTGCGAAATCAGCAGTAACCAGAGACAAAAGCGGTTGCCGCAGTCATTATTCTGCGCTTAGATGTTAATAAATTTAACCCATGCCATCGCAAAGGTTATGGTTTGTACATTTTACGCAAGGGGCAATTGTGAAACTGGATGAAATCGCTCGGTTGGCCGGCGTTTCGCGAACGACTGCAAGCTACGTTATTAATGGCAAAGCGAAGCAATATCGCGTGAGCGACAAAACGGTTGAAAAAGTCATGGCGGTGGTGCGCGAGCATAATTACCACCCGAATGCTGTGGCTGCCGGGCTACGTGCTGGACGCACACGTTCTATCGGGCTGGTGATCCCGGATCTTGAGAACACGAGCTATACCCGGATCGCAAACTATCTGGAGCGCCAGGCGCGTCAGCGCGGGTATCAACTGTTGATTGCCTGCTCTGAAGATCAGCCTGATAACGAAATGCGCTGTATTGAGCATCTTTTACAACGCCAGGTTGACGCTATCATTGTGTCGACTTCCTTACCGCCTGAACACCCGTTCTACCAGCGCTGGGCAAACAGTTCATTCCCGATTGTGGCGCTGGACCGTGCGCTGGATCGCGAACATTTCACCAGCGTGGTGGGCGCAGACCAGGATGATGCGGAAATGCTGGCGCAGGAGTTACGCAAGTTCCCTGCTGAAACCGTGCTCTATCTCGGCGCGCTGCCTGAATTATCCGTCAGCTTCCTGCGTGAGCAGGGCTTCCGTACCGCGTGGAAAGACGATCCGCGCGAGGTGCATTTCCTGTACGCCAACAGCTATGAGCGTGAAGCGGCGGCGCAGTTATTTGATAAATGGCTGGAAACGCATCCAATGCCTCAGGCGCTGTTTACCACCTCGTTTGCTCTGTTGCAGGGGGTGATGGATGTGACTCTGCGTCGCGATGGGCAGCTGCCGTCCGATTTAGCGATTGCGACGTTTGGCGACCACGAACTGCTCGACTTCCTGCAGTGTCCGGTTCTGGCGGTGGCGCAGCGCCATCGCGATGTAGCCGAGCGCGTGCTGGAGATTGTGCTGGCAAGCCTCGATGAACCGCGTAAACCAAAACCTGGGTTGACGCGCATCCGGCGTAATCTGTACCGCCGCGGTATACTGAGCCGTAACTAAGTTGCCTCATTTGATGGCGTCAACGGGATAAGCCTCTGACGTCATCAAATAATCTATTTTCAGAAATAACCTCATTATAATTAAGAATATTCTTTAGAATTATCTGAATTTGATTCTTAAATTATGCCGAATTAAAAATGCAACTCTCCATTTTTGGGTTATTGAAGCGTAAAGATGCGTTACGGTTGTATTATTTTGTTACATGCTTGTATGGATTTGCCGAATTAACAAACACTTTGCCGCCATATGGCGACAACCTCACGCTTACCTCGCTCCTGCACGGCGTACAGACTGACTAACTGGTACTGTTATCTCGCTGCATATTGTCCTAAAATGCCGCTCGCGTCGCAAACTGACACTTTATATTTTCTTTGGATGATATTCAGTTGTTTTAAACAATGATGAGTTGTTGGATTTTTTTCTTACAAATATTCATGACGTTAATTTGCTTCGTTTGCTGTACGGAATTTGTTCAACGCTGATATTAGCCGTAAACATTGGATTTTTTGCTCCGCTTAGCGCCGCGACTTGCTTGACAAGGTTTTCCTCCGCTCCGTAAACTCCTTTAAGTGGGATTTTGTGGGATAAAGTGGTAATCGGGGGTGAGACTGGCATGTTCCGGGGAGCAACGTTAGTTAATCTCGACAGTAAAGGGCGCTTATCCGTGCCTACCCGTTATCGGGATCAACTGATCGAGAGCGCTACCGGTCAAATGGTTTGCACCATTGACATCCATCACCCGTGCCTGCTGCTGTACCCCCTGCCTGAATGGGAAATTATCGAGCAGAAGTTATCGCGTCTGTCGAGCATGAATCCAGTTGAGCGCCGCGTACAGCGCTTATTGTTGGGCCATGCCAGCGAATGTCAGATGGATAGCGCTGGCCGGTTATTGATTGCGCCCATTCTGCGGCAACATGCGGGGCTAACGAAAGAAGTGATGCTGGTTGGGCAGTTCAATAAGTTTGAGCTGTGGGATGAAACGACCTGGTATCAACAGGTCAAGGAAGATATCGACGCTGAGCAGTCTGTTACCGGCGCGCTGTCGGAACGATTGCAGGATTTGTCTCTATAAAATGATGGAAAATTATAAACATACAACGGTGTTGCTGGATGAGGCCGTAAACGGCCTGAATATTCGTCCAGATGGCATCTACATTGACGGGACATTTGGTCGCGGTGGTCATTCACGTCTGATCCTCTCCCAGCTTGGCGAAGAGGGACGTTTATTGGCTATCGATCGCGATCCGCAGGCTATTGCCGTTGCAAAGACGATTACCGATCCCCGTTTTTCCATCGTCCATGGGCCTTTCTCTGCGTTGGCTGACTATGTCGCCGAGCGTGGACTTACCGGCAAGATCGACGGGATTCTTCTCGATCTTGGCGTGTCTTCACCGCAGCTTGATGACGCGGAGCGCGGTTTCTCGTTTATGCGTGACGGTCCGTTGGATATGCGTATGGATCCAACACGCGGTCAGTCTGCGGCCGAATGGCTGCAAACCGCCGATGAAGCAGACATTGCCTGGGTGATTAAAACCTTTGGCGAGGAGCGCTTTGGCAAACGCATTGCTCGCGCCATCGTGGAGCGCAACCGCATCGAACCGATGACGCGCACCAAAGAGCTGGCGGAAGTGATTGCCGCGGCAATGCCGGTGAAAGACAAATTCAAACATCCCGCGACCCGTACCTTCCAGGCGGTGCGCATCTGGGTGAACAGTGAACTGGAGGAGATAGAGCAGGCGCTAAAAAGCTCGCTCAGCGTGCTGGCACCGGGTGGTCGCCTTTCGATTATCAGTTTCCATTCGCTTGAAGACCGCATTGTGAAACGTTTTATGCGTGAACAAAGCCGTGGTCCTCAGGTTCCGGCTGGAATACCGATGACGGAAGCGCAGATCAAAAAACTGGGCGGCCGTGAGTTAAGAGCACTAGGCAAGATGATGCCGGGTGAAGAAGAGGTAGCTGAAAATCCTCGTGCCCGTAGTTCAGTTCTGCGTATTGCAGAGAGGACGAACGCATGATCAGCAGAGTGACAGAAGCCCTCAGCAAAGTTAAAGGATCGATAGGAAGCAACGAGCGCCATGCCTTGCCTGGCGTGATCGGTGACGATCTTTTGCGGTATGGGAAGCTGCCACTCTGCCTGTTCATTTGCATTATTTTGACGGCGGTTACCGTCGTGACAACAGCACACCATACGCGGTTACTGACCGCGCAGCGTGAGCAGCTGGTTCTGGAACGAGATGCGCTGGATATCGAATGGCGCAACTTGATCCTTGAGGAGAACGCGCTCGGCGACCATAGCCGTGTTGAACGGATCGCAACGGAAAAGCTGCAAATGCAGCATGTTGATCCCTCACAAGAAAATATCGTAGTACAAAAATAAGGATAAACGCGACGCATGAAAGCAGCGGCAAAAACGCACAAACCAAAACGCCAGGAAGAACAAGCCAACTTTGTCAGTTGGCGTTTTGCGTTACTGTGCGGCTGTATTTTGCTGGCCCTGGGTTTCCTGTTGGGGCGCGTTGCCTGGCTGCAAATTATCGCGCCGGATATGCTGGTGCGTCAGGGCGACATGCGTTCTCTGCGCGTCCAGGAAGTCTCCACATCGCGCGGGATGATTACCGACCGTTCCGGTCGTCCGCTGGCGGTGAGCGTTCCGGTGAAAGCGATTTGGGCCGACCCGAAAGAGGTGCATGATGCGGGCGGCGTGAGCGTTGGCGAACGCTGGAGAGCGCTGTCGACCGCGCTCAATCTCCCGCTCGATCAGCTTGCTTCCCGCATTAACGCCAACCCTAAAGGGCGCTTTATCTATCTGGCGCGTCAGGTTAACCCTGACATGGCCGACTACATCAAAAAACTTAAGCTGCCAGGTATTCACCTGCGTGAAGAATCCCGCCGTTACTATCCTTCCGGAGAAGTGACTGCTCACCTCATTGGTTTTACCAACGTTGACAGCCAGGGGATTGAAGGCGTTGAGAAGAGCTTCGATAAGTGGCTCACCGGACAGCCGGGCGAACGTATCGTACGTAAAGACCGCTATGGTCGCGTCATTGAAGATATCTCCTCCACCGACAGCCAGGCGGCGCATAACCTCGCGTTGAGCATTGATGAGCGTTTACAGGCGCTGGTTTACCGTGAACTGAATAACGCCGTAGCGTTCAACAAAGCGGAGTCAGGCAGCGCCGTGCTGGTGGATGTCAACACCGGTGAAGTGCTGGCGATGGCGAACAGTCCGTCCTACAACCCCAACAACCTCTCCGGTACGCAAAAAGATGTCATGCGTAACCGTACCATTACCGACGTGTTTGAGCCGGGTTCCACCGTCAAGCCGATGGTGGTCATGACCGCGCTGCAGCGCGGAGTGGTACGCGAGAATACCGTACTCAATACGATTCCTTATCGAATTAACGGTCACGAGATTAAAGACGTGGCGCGTTATAGCGAATTGACCCTTACCGGGGTTTTGCAGAAGTCGAGTAACGTCGGTGTTTCTAAGCTGGCGTTAGCGATGCCGTCCTCAGCGTTAGTAGATACTTACTCACGTTTTGGGCTGGGAAAGGCGACCAATTTGGGGTTGGTCGGAGAACGCAGTGGCTTATATCCTCAAAAACAACGGTGGTCTGACATAGAGAGGGCCACCTTCTCTTTCGGCTATGGGCTAATGGTAACGCCGTTACAGTTAGCGCGAGTCTACGCAACGATCGGCAGCTATGGCGTTTATCGTCCGCTGTCGATTACTAAAGTCGATCCTCCTGTTCCGGGCGAGCGTATCTTCCCGGAAGCGACCGTACGTACCGTGGTGCACATGATGGAAAGCGTGGCGCTGCCCGGCGGCGGCGGCGTGAAGGCGGCGATTAAAGGCTATCGCATCGCCATCAAAACCGGTACGGCGAAAAAAGTAGGGCCGGATGGCCGCTACATCAACAAATACATTGCTTATACCGCAGGCGTTGCGCCTGCGAGTCAGCCGCGCTTCGCGCTGGTTGTTGTTATCAACGATCCGCAGGCGGGTAAATACTACGGTGGCGCCGTTTCCGCGCCGGTGTTCGGTGCCATCATGGGCGGCGTATTGCGCACCATGAACATCGAACCGGATGCGCTGGCAACGGGCGATAAAAATGAATTTGTGAATAATCAAGGCGAGGCAACAGGTGGCAGATCGTAATTTGCGCGACCTTCTTGCTCCATGGGTGCCAGGCGCACCGGAGCGAGCACTGCGGGAGATGACGCTCGACAGCCGTGTGGCTGCATCGGGCGATCTCTTTGTCGCAGTATTGGGTCATCAGGCGGACGGGCGTCGGTATATCCCGCAGGCGATAGCGCAAGGTGTGGCTGCCATTATTGCAGAAGCAAAAGATGAAGCGACTGACGGTGAAATCCGTGAAATGCACGGCGTTCCGGTTATCTATCTCAGCCAGCTTAACGAACGTTTATCTGCACTGGCAGGCCGCTTTTACCACGAGCCGTCTGAAAAAATGCGTCTGGTCGGCGTGACCGGGACTAACGGTAAAACCACCACCACCCAATTGCTGGCGCAGTGGTGCCAACTGCTGGGCGAAACCAGCGCGGTTATGGGAACCGTCGGCAATGGCCTGTTGGGTAAAGTGATCCCGACGGAAAATACCACCGGTTCAGCCGTTGATGTCCAGCACGTGCTGGCGGGGCTGGTTGCGCAGGGCGCAACGGTTGGCGCGATGGAAGTCTCTTCCCACGGTCTGGTTCAGCATCGCGTGGCGGCGCTGAAGTTTGCCGCATCAGTATTTACTAACTTAAGCCGTGACCATCTCGACTACCACGGCGACATGGAACATTACGAAGCCGCGAAATGGCTGCTGTATTCCACGCACCATTGCGGTCAGGCCATCGTCAATGCGGATGATGAAGTCGGTCGTCGCTGGCTGGCCAAACTTCCGGATGCGGTTGCCGTTTCGATGGAAGACCACATCAATCCGAACTGTCACGGTCGCTGGTTAAAAGCGGTTGACGTGAATTATCACGACAGCGGCGCAACGATTCGTTTTACCTCCTCATGGGGGAACGGCGAAATTGAAAGTCGCCTGATGGGCGCGTTTAACGTCAGCAATCTGCTGCTGGCGCTGGCAACGCTGCTGGCGCTGGGATATCCGTTAGCTGATTTACTGAAAACGGCGGCACGACTGCAGCCGGTTTGCGGGCGTATGGAAGTGTTCAGCGCGCCAGGCAAAACCACCGTTGTGGTTGATTATGCCCATACGCCAGATGCGCTGGAAAAAGCGCTGCAGGCGGCGCGTTTGCACTGTACTGGCAAACTATGGTGCGTCTTTGGCTGCGGCGGCGATCGCGACAAAGGCAAACGTCCGCTGATGGGGGCGATTGCCGAGCAGTTTGCTGATGTTGTCGTGGTGACCGATGACAACCCGCGTACCGAAGAACCGCGCGCCATTATTAACGACATTCTGGCGGGGATGCTGGATGCCGGACGGGCGAAAGTGATGGAAGGGCGCGCCGAAGCGGTGACAAACGCCATTATGCAGGCGCAAGAAAACGACGTGGTGCTGGTGGCCGGGAAAGGTCACGAAGACTACCAGATCGTTGGCTCGCAGCGCCTCGACTATTCTGACCGCGTAACGGTAGCGCGTCTGCTGGGGGTCATCGCATGATTAGCGTAACGCTCAGCCAACTGGCGGAGATCCTCCGTGGCGAACTGAAAGGGGGCGACCTGACCCTCGATGCGGTGACCACCGATACGCGTAAAGTAACGCCGGGCTGCCTGTTTGTGGCGCTGAAAGGCGAACGCTTCGATGCCCACGATTTTGCCGATACGGCGAAAGATAATGGTGCGGGTGCGCTGCTGGTCAGCCGCGCGCTGGATACCGACCTGCCGCAGCTGGTTGTGAAAGACACGCGTCTGGCGTTTGGTGAACTGGCGGCGTGGGTGCGTGCCCAGGTGCCGGCTCGAATCGTCGCGCTGACCGGCTCATCTGGTAAAACGTCCGTCAAAGAGATGACCGCCGCTATTCTGAGCCGGTGTGGCAAAACGTTATACACCGCGGGCAACCTGAACAACGACATCGGCGTACCGATGACGCTGCTGCGCTTAAACAACGATTACGACTATGCCGTGATTGAACTTGGCGCCAATCATCAGGGTGAAATCGCCTGGACCGTTGGCCTGACGCGCCCGGAAGCGGCGCTGGTGAACAACCTGGCGGCTGCGCACCTGGAAGGCTTCGGCTCTCTGGCTGGCGTTGCGAAGGCCAAAGGCGAAATTTTTACCGGCCTGTCGGCGAACGGTATCGCCATTATGAATGCCGACAACAACGACTGGCTGAACTGGCAGAACATCATCGGCGATCGCAAAGTCTGGCGCTTCTCCCCGAATGCGGCCAACAGCGACTTTTCGGCGACCAACGTTCACGTAACCTCACACGGTACGGAGTTTTCATTGCAAACGCCAACCGGAAGCATTGATGTTCTGCTGCCGCTGCCGGGTCGTCACAACATTGCTAACGCCCTGGCGGCGGCTGCGCTCTCTATGGCGGTAGGCGCGACGCCTGAGGCGGTCAAAGCGGGCCTGAAGGATCTGCAAGCGGTGCCGGGACGTCTGTTCCCAATTCAACTCGCAGAAAATCAGCTGCTGCTGGACGATTCCTATAACGCTAACGTCGGTTCGATGACCGCAGCGGTACAGGTGCTGTCCGAAATGCCGGGCTACCGCGTGCTGGTGGTGGGCGATATGGCAGAGCTTGGCGCTGAAAGCGAAGCATGCCACGTACAGGTGGGCGAAGCGGCGAAAACCGCGGGCATCGACCGTGTGCTAAGTACAGGGAAACTGAGTCAGGCAATCAGCCATGCCAGCGGCGTTGGCGAACATTTTGCGGATAAAACCGCGCTGGTCGCGCATCTTAAGGCGCTGATTGCAGAACATCAGATCATAACGATTTTAGTGAAGGGTTCACGTAGTGCCGCCATGGAAGAGGTAGTACGCGCATTACAGGAGAATGGGACATGTTAGTTTGGCTGGCCGAACATTTGGTCAAATATTATTCCGGCTTTAACGTCTTTTCCTATCTGACGTTTCGCGCCATTGTCAGCCTGCTGACCGCGCTGTTCATCTCTTTGTGGATGGGCCCGCGCATGATCGCCCGCCTGCAAAAAATGTCCTTTGGACAGGTCGTCCGTAACGACGGTCCGGAATCGCACTTCAGTAAACGCGGTACGCCGACCATGGGCGGGATTATGATCCTCACCGCGATCGTTATCTCCGTTCTGCTGTGGGCCTATCCGTCGAACCCATACGTATGGTGTGTGCTAGTGGTGCTGGTTGGCTACGGCATTATCGGTTTCGTCGATGACTACCGCAAAGTGGTACGCAAAGACACCAAGGGCCTGATTGCCCGCTGGAAGTACTTCTGGATGTCGGTGATTGCGCTGGGCGTAGCCTTTGCGCTGTATCTGGTCGGGAAAGATACCCCGGCGACCGAGCTGGTCGTGCCGTTTTTCAAAGACGTGATGCCGCAGCTGGGGCTGTTCTACGTCCTGCTGGCGTACTTTGTGATTGTGGGTACCGGTAATGCGGTAAACCTCACTGATGGCCTCGATGGCCTGGCGATTATGCCGACCGTGTTCGTGGCCGCGGGTTTTGCGCTGGTGGCATGGGCGACAGGTAACATGAATTTCGCAAACTACCTGCACATTCCGTATTTACGCCATGCCGGTGAACTGGTGATCGTCTGCACGGCGATAGTTGGCGCGGGCTTAGGCTTCCTGTGGTTTAACACCTATCCGGCGCAGGTCTTTATGGGCGACGTCGGATCGCTGGCGCTGGGCGGCGCGCTGGGCATTATTGCCGTGCTGCTGCGTCAGGAGTTCCTGCTGGTGATCATGGGCGGCGTATTCGTCGTAGAAACCCTGTCGGTCATTCTGCAGGTCGGTTCCTTTAAGCTGCGCGGACAGCGCATCTTCCGTATGGCGCCGATTCACCACCACTATGAACTGAAAGGCTGGCCGGAACCGCGCGTGATTGTGCGCTTCTGGATTATTTCGCTGATGCTGGTGCTGATTGGCCTGGCAACGCTGAAGGTACGTTAATCATGGCTGATTACCAGGGTAAAAAAGTCGTCATTATCGGTCTGGGTTTGACCGGGCTGTCCTGCGTGGATTTCTTCCTGGCGCGTGGCGTGACGCCGCGCGTGATGGATACCCGCGCGACGCCGCCGGGCCTGGATAAACTACCGGAAGCGGTTGAGCGGCATGTTGGCAGCCTGAATGATGACTGGCTGCTGGCCGCCGATCTCATCGTCGCCAGCCCTGGTATCGCCCTGGCGCATCCTTCGCTGAGCGCCGCCGCCGATGCGGGAATTGAAATTGTTGGCGACATTGAGCTGTTTTGTCGCGAAGCGCAGGCGCCGATCGTCGCGATCACCGGCTCGAACGGGAAAAGCACCGTTACTACGCTGGTGGGTGAGATGGCGAAAGCGGCCGGAGTAAACGTGGGGGTCGGCGGTAACATTGGTCTGCCCGCGTTGATGCTGCTGGATGCGGAGCGCGAACTGTATGTTCTGGAACTGTCCAGTTTCCAACTGGAGACAACCTCCAGTCTACAGGCCGTAGCCGCCACCATTTTGAACGTTACCGAAGATCATATGGACAGGTATCCGTTTGGCCTGCAGCAGTATCGTGCGGCCAAACTGCGCGTTTATGAGAATGCGAAAGTCTGCGTGGTCAACGCCGATGATGCGCTGACAATGCCGGTTCGTGGCGCAGATGAGCGTTGTGTGAGCTTTGGCATCAACATGGGGGACTATCACCTGAACCGTCAGCAGGGCGAAACCTGGCTGCGGGTGAAGGGTGAAAAAGTTCTGAACGTGAAAGAGATGACGCTTACCGGCCAGCATAACTACACCAACGCCCTGGCGGCGCTGGCGCTGGCTGATGCTGCGGGGCTGCCGCGGGCGTCGAGCCTGAAAGCGCTCACCACCTTTACCGGTCTGGCGCATCGTTTCCAGCTGGTTCTTAATCATAACGGTGTGCGTTGGATCAACGATTCAAAAGCCACTAACGTGGGCAGCACCGAAGCGGCGCTGAATGGCCTGCACGTTGACGGTACGCTGCACCTGCTGCTGGGCGGCGACGGGAAATCCGCTGACTTTATGCCGCTGCAACGTTACCTGACCGGCGACAACATTCGTCTGTACTGCTTTGGTCGCGATGGCGCGCAGCTTGCCGCTCTGCGACCTGAGGCTGCGGAGCAAACTGAGACCATGGAGCAGGCGATGCGTCTGCTCGCGCCGCGCGTGAAGCCGGGCGATATGGTGCTGCTGTCGCCCGCCTGCGCCAGCCTCGACCAGTTCAAGAACTTTGAGCAACGCGGCGATGTCTTTACCCGCCTGGCGAAGGAGTTGGGTTGATGCGCTTATCTCTCCCTCGTCTGAGACTGCCGCGCTTACCGGGACTGGGTGTCCTGGCGTGGGTCTTTGCGGCACTTAAAGGCTGGGTGATGGCTTCGCGTGATAAAGACGCGGACAGCCTGATCATGTATGACCGCATGCTGCTGTGGCTGACCTTTGGTCTGGCGGCAATTGGTTTCATCATGGTGACGTCGGCATCAATGCCGGTAGGACAACGTCTGGCGGGCGATCCGTTCCTGTTTGCCAAGCGTGATGCGCTGTACATCTTTTTGGCGTTCTGTCTGGCGATGGTCACGCTGCGTCTGCCGATGGAGTTCTGGCAGAAGTACAGCACCACGATGCTCATTGCCTCCATCATTATGTTGTTGATCGTACTGGTGGTGGGGAGCTCGGTTAACGGGGCATCGCGCTGGATTGCGCTGGGACCGCTGCGTATTCAGCCTGCGGAATTTACCAAGCTGTCGCTGTTCTGTTATCTCGCCAACTACCTGGTACGTAAAGTAGATGAAGTGCGTAACAACCTGCGCGGCTTCCTGAAACCGATGGGTGTGATCCTGGTGCTGGCGGTATTACTGCTGGCCCAACCGGATCTCGGTACGGTGGTGGTGCTGTTTGTGACCACGCTGGCGATGCTGTTTCTGGCTGGCGCGAAACTGTGGCAGTTCATTGCCATCATCGGTATGGGGATCTCGGCGGTGGTACTGCTGATCCTCGCCGAACCGTATCGTATTCGTCGCGTAACCTCTTTCTGGAACCCATGGGAAGATCCGTTCGGCAGCGGCTACCAGCTGACGCAATCGCTGATGGCCTTTGGTCGCGGTGAGGTTTGGGGACAGGGGTTAGGTAATTCAGTCCAAAAACTGGAGTATTTACCGGAAGCGCACACCGACTTCATCTTCGCCATTATTGGGGAAGAGCTGGGTTATATCGGTGTGGTATTGGCACTTTTAATGGTATTCTTCGTCGCTTTTCGCGCGATGTCGATTGGCCGTAAGGCGCTGGAAATTGACCACCGTTTTTCAGGCTTTTTAGCCTGCTCCATCGGGATCTGGTTTAGCTTCCAGGCGCTGGTAAACGTCGGCGCGGCGGCAGGTATGTTGCCGACCAAAGGTCTGACGTTACCGCTGATCAGTTATGGTGGTTCCAGTTTGTTGATCATGTCGACGGCCATCATGTTTTTGTTACGTATTGATTATGAAACGCGTCTGGAAAAAGCCCAGGCGTTTACACGAGGTGCACGATGAGTGGTCAACCGAAGCGGTTAATGGTGATGGCGGGCGGTACCGGCGGACATGTGTTCCCGGGGCTGGCGGTCGCGCATCATTTAATGGCTCAGGGCTGGCAGGTTCGTTGGCTGGGCACCGCCGATCGTATGGAAGCAGACTTAGTGCCGAAGCATGGCATTGACATTGATTTTATTCGCATCTCCGGTTTGCGTGGCAAAGGCGTCAATGCGCTACTGGCCGCGCCCGTAAGGATTTTTAACGCCTGGCGTCAGGCGCGCGCCATCATGAAGCAGTTTAAGCCTGATGTGGTGCTCGGTATGGGCGGCTACGTGTCTGGTCCTGGCGGCCTGGCGGCCTGGTCATTAGGCATTCCGGTGGTGCTGCATGAGCAAAACGGTATTGCGGGATTAACCAACAAATGGCTGGCGAAGATCGCAACGAAGGTGATGCAGGCATTCCCTGGCGCTTTCCCGAATGCGGAAGTGGTGGGTAACCCGGTACGTACCGACGTGCTGGCGCTGCCGCTGCCTCAGGAGCGTCTGGCTGGGCGTGAAGGCCCGGTTCGCGTGCTGGTGGTTGGTGGCTCTCAGGGCGCGCGCGTACTGAACCAGACGATGCCGCAGGTTGCCGCAAGGCTTGGCGACGCGGTGGCTGTCTGGCATCAGAGCGGCAAAGGCGCACAGCAGACCGTCGAGCAGGCTTACGCCGATGCGGGGCAACCGCAGCACAAGGTTACTGAGTTTATTGATGATATGGCAGCAGCCTATGCGTGGGCGGATGTTGTGGTTTGTCGCTCAGGCGCGCTGACGGTGAGTGAGATTGCCGCCGCAGGCTTACCTGCGCTGTTTGTGCCGTTCCAGCACAAAGACAGACAGCAGTACTGGAATGCGCTGCCGCTGGAGAAAGCGGGCGCCGCCAAAATTCTTGAGCAGCCGCAGTTTACTGTGGATGCCGTCGCCAGCACCCTTGCCGGGTGGTCGCGAGAAACCTTATTAACCATGGCAGAACGTGCGCGCGCCGCATCCATACCGGATGCCACAGAACGCGTTGCAAATGAAGTAAGCCGGGCTGCCCGGGCGTAATTGTGGTGATGCCTTTTGCATCGCATGAACTAAGAAGTTAATGGCTAAAGAATGAATACACAACAACTGGCAAAACTGCGTTCCATCGTGCCCGAAATGCGTCGCGTTCGGCACATTCACTTTGTCGGCATCGGTGGTGCCGGTATGGGCGGTATTGCCGAAGTTTTGGCCAATGAAGGTTATCAGATCAGCGGTTCTGACTTAGCGCCGAATCCGGTGACGCAGCAGTTGACGAATCTTGGCGCCACGATTTTCTTCAACCATCGCCCGGAAAACGTGCGTGATGCGAGCGTGGTGGTTGTCTCCAGCGCCATTTCCGCGGATAACCCGGAAATTGTGGCGGCGCATGAAGCGCGTATTCCGGTGATCCGTCGCGCTGAAATGCTGGCGGAGTTAATGCGTTTTCGTCACGGCATCGCTATTGCTGGGACGCACGGTAAAACCACGACCACGGCGATGGTCTCCAGCATCTACGCGGAAGCGGGTCTGGATCCGACCTTTGTCAACGGCGGTCTGGTGAAGGCGGCGGGCGTTCATGCGCGTCTGGGCCATAGCCGTTATTTAATTGCGGAAGCCGATGAGAGCGATGCGTCGTTCCTGCATTTGCAGCCGATGGTGGCGATTGTCACCAATATTGAAGCCGACCATATGGATACCTACCATGGCGACTTCGAAAATTTAAAGCAGACGTTTATTAATTTCCTGCATAACTTGCCGTTTTATGGTCGTGCGGTGATGTGCGTTGACGATCCGGTGATCCGTGAACTTTTACCGCGAGTAGGCCGTCAAACCACAACCTATGGTTTCAGTGATGATGCCGATGTGCGCGTTGAAGATTACCAGCAGATCGGCCCACAAGGGCACTTCACGCTGGTGCGTCAGGGGATGGCCGATTTACGCGTTACGTTAAATGCGCCGGGCCGTCACAATGCGCTGAACGCGGCTGCCGCGGTGGCGGTCGCTACGGAAGAAGGTATTGAAGACGAGGCGATCCTACGCGCGCTGGAAAGTTTCCAGGGCACCGGACGCCGTTTTGACTTCCTCGGCGAATTCCCGCTGGAGCCGGTTAACGGTAAAACCGGGACTGCGATGCTGGTCGATGATTATGGCCATCACCCAACGGAAGTCGACGCCACCATTAAAGCCGCACGCGCGGGATGGCCGGATAAAAATCTGGTGATGCTGTTCCAGCCGCACCGGTTTACGCGTACGCGTGACTTGTACGACGACTTTGCCAACGTGTTGACTCAGGTCGATGCGCTGTTGATGCTGGATGTATACGCCGCGGGAGAAGCCGCGATTCCGGGCGCTGACAGCCGCTCGCTGTGCCGTACGATTCGTGGTCGCGGTAAGATCGATCCGATTCTGGTCTCCGACCCGGCCCTGGTTGCAGAAATGCTGGCACCGGTATTAACCGGCAACGATCTGATTTTGGTGCAAGGCGCTGGAAATATCGGCAAAATTGCGCGTTCCTTAGCTGAAATCAAACTGAAGCCGCAAAATCCGGAGGAAGAACAACATGGCTGATAAAATCGCGGTCCTGTCAGGAGGAACCTCCGCAGAGCGAGAAGTGTCGCTGAATTCCGGCGCGGCCGTGCTGGCAGGGTTACGTGAAGGTGGTGTGGATGCCCATCTGGTTGACCCGAAAGAGGTCGATGTCACTCTTCTGAAATCGATGGGTTTTCAGAAGGTGTTTATTGCGCTGCATGGTCGTGGCGGTGAAGATGGTACGCTGCAGGGGATGCTGGAGCAAATCGGCCTGCCTTATACCGGCAGCGGCGTCATGGCTTCCGCGATTTCGATGGACAAACTGCGCAGCAAACTGCTGTGGCAGGGCGCAGGTTTACCCGTAGCGCCCTGGGTCGCGTTGACCCGCGCTGAGTTCGAAAAAGGGCTTAGCGATGAACTGGTTACAAAGATTTCTGCGTTAGGCTTGCCGTTAATTGTGAAGCCAAGCCGTGAAGGCTCAAGCGTGGGGATGTCAAAAGTTGAAGAACAAAATGCTTTGCAGGGTGCATTAGCATTGGCTTTTCAGCATGATGAAGAAGTACTGATTGAAAAATGGCTAAGTGGCCCGGAATTCACGGTTGCGCTGCTTGGCGAAGAAATTTTACCGTCAATACGTATCCAACCGGCGGGAACCTTCTATGATTATGAGGCGAAGTATCTGTCTGATGAGACACAATATTTCTGCCCGGCAGGTCTGGAAGCCGAACAAGAGGCCCAATTACAGGAATTAGTCCTGAAAGCGTGGACCGCATTGGGTTGTAAAGGTTGGGGGCGCATTGACGTCATGCTGGACAGCGATGGCCAGTTTTATCTGCTGGAAGCGAATACCTCTCCGGGTATGACCAGCCACAGCCTGGTGCCGATGGCGGCGCGTCAGGCGGGCCTGAGCTTCTCGCAGTTGGTGGTAAGAATTCTGGAGTTGGCGGACTGATATGTCGCAGGCTGCGCTGAACACGCGAAACGGTGATGAAGAAGACGTAAATTCCTCACGCCGCAATAATGGAACGCGTCTTGCAGGAATACTGTTCCTGCTGACAGTGCTGTGCACCGTGTTTGTCAGCGGCTGGGTGGTGTTGGGATGGATGGAAGACGCGCAGCGTTTGCCCTTGTCAAAACTGGTGTTAACCGGCGAACGGCATTACACGCGCAATGACGATATCCGTCAGTCCATCCTGGCGCTGGGCGCGCCGGGAACCTTTATGACTCAGGATGTGAACATCATCCAGAGTCAGATTGAACGCCTCCCCTGGATTAAACAGGCGAGCGTCAGAAAGCAATGGCCTGATGAATTGAAGATTCATCTGGTTGAATATGTGCCAATAGCGCGTTGGAATGACCAACACATGGTGGATGCCGAAGGCAATACGTTCAGTGTCCCAGCCGGTCGGGCCAATAAGCAGGTATTACCCATGTTGTACGGGCCGGAAGGCAGCGCAAGTGAAGTGTTGCAGGGGTACCGCGATATGGGGCAGGTGCTGGCTAAGGATAGATTCACCCTGAAGGAAGCGGCAATGACCGCTCGTCGTTCCTGGCAGTTGACGCTGAATAACGATATTAAGCTCAATCTGGGCAGGGGAGATACGATAAAACGTTTGGCTCGCTTTGTGGAACTCTACCCGGTTTTACAGCAGCAGGCGCAAACCGATGGCAAACGGATTAGCTACGTTGATTTGCGTTATGACTCAGGAGCGGCAGTAGGCTGGGTTCCCTTGCCTCCTGAGCAATCTAATCAGCAACAGAATCAGGCACAGGCAGAACAACAATGATCAAGGCGACGGACAGAAAACTGGTAGTTGGACTGGAGATAGGCACCGCGAAGGTTGCCGCTTTAGTAGGGGAGGTTCTGCCCGACGGCATGGTCAATATCATTGGCGTGGGCAGTTGCCCATCGCGAGGTATGGATAAAGGTGGGGTGAATGACCTTGAGTCGGTGGTGAAATGCGTACAGCGCGCCATTGACCAGGCTGAACTGATGGCGGATTGCCAGATCTCCTCGGTGTATCTGGCGCTTTCCGGTAAGCATATTAGCTGTCAGAATGAAATTGGTATGGTGCCCATTTCCGAAGAGGAAGTGACGCAGGAAGATGTGGAAAACGTCGTACATACGGCAAAATCCGTACGCGTTCGCGATGAACATCGTGTTCTGCACGTTATTCCGCAGGAATACGCCATTGACTACCAGGAAGGCATTAAAAATCCGGTGGGGCTTTCCGGCGTACGTATGCAGGCAAAGGTTCATCTTATTACCTGCCATAACGACATGGCGAAAAACATCGTCAAAGCCGTTGAACGTTGCGGTCTTAAAGTGGACCAACTGATTTTCGCAGGGCTGGCAGCCAGTTATTCCGTGTTGACGGAAGATGAACGTGAGTTGGGCGTCTGCGTGGTAGATATTGGTGGTGGTACAATGGACATCGCCGTTTATACTGGCGGGGCGTTGCGCCATACCAAAGTGATCCCTTATGCAGGGAATGTTGTGACCAGCGATATCGCGTATGCCTTTGGTACGCCGCCGAGCGATGCCGAAGCCATTAAAGTACGCCATGGTTGCGCACTGGGCTCTATCGTCGGTAAAGACGAGAGCGTTGAAGTGCCAAGCGTGGGCGGTCGTCCGCCGCGTAGCCTGCAGCGTCAGACTTTAGCAGAGGTCATTGAGCCGCGTTATACCGAGCTGCTCAACCTGGTCAACGAAGAAATTTTGCAATTACAGGAACAGCTTCGCCAGCAGGGTGTGAAACATCATCTGGCGGCGGGGATTGTGTTAACCGGTGGCGCGGCGCAAATTGAAGGTCTTGCGGCCTGTGCCCAGCGCGTGTTCCATACGCAAGTCCGTATTGGCGCACCGCTGAATATTACCGGTCTGACGGATTATGCCCAGGAGCCGTATTATTCAACGGCGGTGGGGTTGCTTCACTACGGGAAAGAATCCCATTTAAGTGGTGAGGCTGAAGTAGAAAAACGCGTAACGGCGTCAGTTGGCTCGTGGATCAAACGACTCAATAGCTGGCTGCGAAAAGAGTTTTAATTTTTAAAGAGACCGACGCACATTAAAGGTCTCAGGCGACAGGCACAACGGAGAGAGAAACTATGTTTGAACCTATGGAACTAACCAATGACGCGGTGATTAAAGTCATCGGCGTCGGCGGCGGCGGCGGTAATGCCGTTGAACACATGGTGCGCGAGCGCATCGAAGGTGTTGAATTCTTCGCAGTGAATACCGACGCTCAGGCGTTGCGTAAAACGGCGGTTGGACAGACCATTCAGATTGGTAGCGGCATCACCAAAGGTCTGGGCGCGGGTGCAAACCCGGAAGTCGGTCGTAATGCGGCAGACGAAGATCGTGAAGCTCTGCGTGCAGCGCTTGACGGCGCAGACATGGTGTTTATCGCAGCTGGTATGGGCGGCGGTACCGGAACCGGTGCAGCGCCAGTGGTTGCTGAAGTAGCAAAAGATTTAGGTATTCTGACCGTTGCTGTCGTGACCAAGCCTTTCAACTTTGAAGGCAAGAAGCGTATGGCATTTGCGGAGCAGGGTATCACCGAGCTGTCCAAACATGTGGACTCTCTGATCACTATCCCGAACGACAAACTGCTGAAAGTGCTGGGTCGTGGTATCTCCCTGCTGGACGCGTTTGGCGCAGCGAACGACGTGCTGAAAGGCGCGGTTCAGGGTATCGCTGAACTGATCACCCGTCCGGGCCTGATGAACGTCGACTTTGCCGACGTACGCACCGTGATGTCCGAAATGGGCTACGCGATGATGGGTTCCGGCGTGGCAAGCGGTGAAGACCGTGCGGAAGAAGCGGCTGAAATGGCTATCTCTTCTCCGCTGCTGGAAGATATCGATCTGTCTGGCGCGCGCGGCGTGCTGGTCAACATTACTGCGGGCTTCGACCTGCGTCTGGATGAGTTCGAAACCGTGGGTAACACCATCCGTGCATTTGCATCGGATAACGCGACCGTGGTTATCGGTACCTCTCTGGATCCGGATATGAACGACGAACTGCGCGTGACCGTTGTGGCGACTGGAATTGGTATGGACAAGCGTCCTGAAATCACTCTGGTGACCAACAAGCAGGTTCAGCAGCCGGTAATGGATCGTTACCAGCAGCACGGTATGGCGCCGTTGACGCAAGAGCAAAAACCGGTAGCGAAAGTGGTTAACGACAATACGCCGCAAACCACGAAAGAGCCGGATTATCTGGATATCCCTGCATTCCTGCGTAAGCAAGCTGATTAAGAATTAGCTGGAATTTGGGGATCGTGGCTCTTTGTGCTAAACTGGCCCACCGAATGTATAGTACACTTCGGTTGGATAGGTAATTTGGCGAGATTATACGATGATCAAACAAAGGACTCTTAAACGTATCGTTCAGGCGACTGGCGTCGGTTTGCATACCGGCAAAAAAGTCACCCTGACATTACGCCCTGCGCCGGCCAACACCGGGGTCATCTATCGTCGCACCGACTTGAATCCTCCGGTAGATTTCCCGGCCGATGCCAAATCTGTGCGTGATACCATGCTCTGTACGTGTCTGGTCAACGAGCATGATGTACGGATTTCAACCGTTGAGCATCTTAACGCTGCTCTGGCGGGCTTAGGTATCGATAACATCGTTATTGAAGTTAACGCCCCGGAAATCCCGATCATGGATGGCAGTGCCGCTCCGTTCGTTTATCTGCTGCTTGATGCGGGTATTGAAGAACTGAGCAGCGCCAAAAAATTTGTTCGCATCAAAGAGACCGTTCGTGTCGAAGATGGCGATAAGTGGGCTGAGTTTAAGCCATACAATGGTTTTACGTTGGATTTCACCATCGACTTTAACCATCCGGCAATCGACTCCAGCACGCAGCGCTACGCGATGAACTTCTCTGCGGATGCGTTCATGCGCCAGATCAGCCGTGCGCGTACTTTCGGCTTCATGCGTGATATCGAATATCTGCAGTCCCGCGGCCTGTGCCTGGGCGGCAGCTTCGATTGTGCCATCGTTGTTGACGATTATCGCGTATTGAACGAAGACGGCCTGCGTTTTGAAGACGAATTTGTTCGTCACAAAATGCTCGACGCGATTGGTGACTTGTTCATGTGTGGTCACAACATTATTGGTGCATTCACCGCGTATAAATCCGGTCATGCATTGAATAACAAACTATTGCAGGCGGTCCTGGCAAAACAGGAAGCCTGGGAATATGTGACCTTCCAGGACGATGCAGAACTGCCGCTGGCGTTCAAAGCACCTTCGACCGTACTGGCATAACGACATACGTTGTCGCATAAATTCGACTGGTTAATCTGGCACTCTCTCCGGCCAGGTGAGCCAGTCGTTTTTTTATTTTCCGATTGCAAACCATCTTCTCTGAAGCGACTTTCTCCCCACCGGCAGAGTAAAATAGCGTTCGATCGCTGCTTTCTTAAGCATATTTACCCGCGAGTTGCTGTCATTACTGCTGTGGAGCGTACGCTTTAATGGTAATATTTGTGCGCAAAAATGGTTTTGCATTTGTAACCCCAAACGCAGGGCATATCGGGTGGCACTAACGTGAGTGGAATACTGACGCGCTGGCGACAGTTAGGCAGACGGTACTTCTGGCCGCATCTCCTGTTGGGGATGGTCGCGGCTGGTTTTGGCCTGCCCGCGCTCGGTAATGCTGCTGAACCTAATGCCCCCGCGAAGGCGACCGCCAGCAATCACGATCAATCCGCTAAGGTTAACTTTAACCAGCTTGCTTTGCTGGAAGCGACCAATCGCCGCCCGAATTTTACCGTTGATTACTGGCATCAGCATGCCATTCGTACGGTTATTCGCCACCTTTCTTTTGCTATGGCTCCTCAGGCGCTGCCCGTTGCCGAAGAGCCGTTGCCAATCCAGGCACACCATCTTGCGTTACTGAATACGCTCAGCGCGATGCTGACGCAAGAGGGCAGACCGCCCGCGACCGTGAGTCGCGTAACGTATGCACATTTTACCTCTCAGGCCGCGTTTAGCGTTCCGGTCTGGATTAGCCAGCTGCAGGGTATCCGCGCTGGCCCTCAACGCCTCAGCTAAAAAAAGAACCTTCCAACTTATAATTTTTGACTCCGCATCGCGGGGCGTTTGAGATTTTATTATGCTAATCAAATTATTAACAAAAGTATTCGGTAGCCGTAACGAGCGTACGCTGCGTCGTATGCGTAAAGTGGTCAACATCATCAATGCGATGGAACCGGAGATGGAAAAACTCTCCGATGATGAACTGAAAGCGAAGACCGCTGAATTCCGCGCCCGCCTGGAAAAAGGCGCCAGCGTTGAAAGCCTGATTCCGGAAGCGTTCGCGGTGGTTCGCGAAGCGAGTAAGCGCGTGTTTGGCATGCGCCACTTCGACGTTCAGCTGCTGGGCGGTATGGTGCTTAACGACCGCTGCATCGCGGAAATGCGTACCGGTGAAGGTAAAACGCTGACCGCAACGTTGCCGGCTTATCTGAACGCGTTAAGCGGGAAAGGCGTGCACGTGGTTACCGTGAACGACTATCTGGCACAGCGTGACGCCGAAAATAACCGCCCGCTGTTTGAATTCCTCGGCATGACCGTGGGTATCAACATGTCTGGCCTGCCAGCGCCAGCCAAGCGTGAAGCTTATAATGCCGATATTACCTACGGCACCAACAACGAATACGGCTTTGACTACCTGCGTGACAACATGGCGTTTAGCCCGGAAGAGCGCGTCCAGCGTAAACTGCACTATGCGCTGGTGGATGAGGTCGACTCCATCCTGATCGATGAAGCGCGTACGCCGCTGATCATTTCCGGTCCGGCTGAAGACAGCTCGGAAATGTATAAAAAAGTGAACAAAATCATCCCTCATCTGATCCGTCAGGAGAAGGAAGATTCCGACACGTTCCAGGGTGAAGGCCACTTCTCCGTTGATGAGAAAGCGCGCCAGGTTAACCTGACCGAACGAGGTCTGGTACTGATTGAAGAACTGCTGGTGAACGAAGGCATTATGGACGAAGGCGAGTCGCTGTACTCTCCGGGCAATATTATGCTGATGCACCACGTGACTGCCGCCCTGCGCGCGCACGTGCTGTTTACTCGCGACGTTGACTACATTGTGAAAGACGGCGAAGTCATCATCGTCGACGAACACACCGGCCGTACCATGCAGGGCCGTCGCTGGTCCGATGGTCTGCACCAGGCCGTGGAAGCTAAAGAAGGGGTAGAGATCCAGAACGAGAACCAGACGCTGGCATCTATTACCTTCCAGAACTACTTCCGTTTGTACGAAAAACTGGCCGGTATGACCGGTACCGCGGATACTGAAGCGTTTGAATTCAGCTCCATCTACAAACTGGATACCGTTGTGGTGCCGACCAACCGTCCGATGATCCGTAAGGATTTACCGGATCTGGTGTACATGACCGAAGCGGAAAAAATTCAGGCGATCATTGAAGATATTAAAGAGCGTACCGCAAATGGCCAGCCGGTGCTGGTAGGTACTATCTCCATTGAAAAATCGGAAGTGGTTTCTAACGAACTGAACAAAGCGGGCATCAAACATAACGTTCTGAACGCTAAATTCCACGCCAACGAAGCGGCAATCGTCGCCCAGGCGGGCTATCCGTCAGCCGTAACTATCGCGACCAACATGGCGGGTCGTGGTACCGATATCATGCTGGGTGGTAGCTGGCAGGCGGAAGTTGCCGAGCTGGAAAACCCGACTCCGGAACAAATCGCGCAGATCAAAGCGGAGTGGCAGGTTCGCCATGACGCCGTGCTGGCGGCCGGTGGTTTACATATTATCGGTACTGAACGTCATGAATCTCGTCGTATCGATAACCAGCTGCGTGGTCGTTCCGGTCGTCAGGGGGATTCGGGTTCATCTCGCTTCTACCTGTCGATGGAAGATGCGCTGATGCGTATTTTTGCCTCTGACCGCGTGTCCGGCATGATGCGTAAACTGGGGATGAAGCCTGGTGAAGCAATTGAACACCCATGGGTCACTAAAGCGATTGCAAACGCGCAGCGTAAAGTGGAAAGCCGCAACTTCGACATTCGTAAGCAACTGCTGGAATATGATGACGTGGCTAACGACCAGCGCCGCGCAATCTACAGCCAGCGTAACGAACTGCTGGATGTATCTGACGTTAGCGAAACCATTAACAGCATCCGTGAAGACGTCTTCAAAGCGACGATTGATGCCTATATTCCGCCGCAGTCTCTGGAAGAAATGTGGGACATCCCGGGCCTGCAGGAACGTCTGAAAAACGACTTCGATCTGGAGATGCCGATTTCAGAGTGGCTGGATAAAGAGCCGGAGCTGCATGAAGAAACGCTGCGCGAACGTATTCTGGCAAACGCGGTAGAAGTTTATCAGCGTAAAGAAGAAGTTGTGGGCGCGGAGATGATGCGTCACTTCGAAAAAGGCGTGATGCTGCAAACGCTCGACTCTCTGTGGAAAGAGCACCTTGCCGCGATGGATTATCTGCGTCAGGGTATCCACCTGCGTGGTTATGCGCAAAAAGATCCGAAGCAGGAATACAAGCGTGAATCCTTCTCTATGTTTGCATCAATGCTGGAATCACTGAAGTATGAAGTCATCAGCACCCTGAGCAAAGTTCAGGTACGTATGCCTGAAGAAGTCGAAGCCATGGAGCAGCAGCGCCGTGAAGAAGCCGAGCGTTTAGCGCAGATGCAGCAGTTGAGCCATAAAGGTGACGATTCTGCCGCAGCAGAAGAGTTGGCGGCACAAACCGGCGATCGTAAAGTGGGTCGTAACGATCCGTGTCCTTGCGGTTCCGGCAAGAAATACAAACAGTGCCATGGCCGTCTGAGCTAAGAAAATAACTTACTGAAAAGGCGCAGACTTCTGCGCCTTTTTTATGGACGATGAACATGAAAATACTGCAAATTGCCGTCGGGATTATTCGTAATCAGCACCATGAAATTTTTATCACCCAGCGAGCGGCAGATGCCCATATGGCAAATAAGCTGGAGTTCCCCGGCGGAAAAATTGAAGCGGGTGAAACGCCGGAGCAGGCGCTGATTCGCGAGTTACAGGAAGAAGTAGGCATTACGCCGACTCAAAGCTCGCTGTTCGAAAAGCTGGAATATCAGTTTCCGGACCGGCACATTACGCTGTGGTTTTGGCTGGTTGAACGCTGGAACGGCGAACCGTGGGGCAAAGAGGGCCAGCCATCCCAGTGGATTGCGCAAAGCGAGCTGAATGCTGAAGATTTCCCGCCCGCGAATGCGCCGGTAATTGAAAAGCTGATTGCGGGCTAATGGTGTTCGTAGACCGGACAACGCAACGGCGCATCCGGTCAATTATGGCGGGGCGCTACGCTTGCCCGCCCTACGTTTTCGTTCGTAGGCCTGATAAGCGCAGCGCCATCAGGCACAACAACATGCAATGCCGGATGCGGCGTTGCCTTATCCCGTTTTTGCAGAATTATTTCTGCTCTTCACTCCAGTCGTCGCTTTCCGACAGGTCGCCAGAGCTGGGGATGCGTTTTTCTTCTGCGGCCCACTCGCCCAGATCGATTAACTGGCAGCGTTTGCTGCAGAATGGGCGAAACGGACTCACTTCCGCCCATACCACGGGCTTGCCGCAGGTCGGACAGTTGACTATGGTTTGTTCAGACATGTTGACTCCTTAACAGCACGCCAGATCAAAATCGAGACGCTCAGGCACCAGACCATTCTCGCTATCCAGCGGCATAAAGCGAATGGCAAAACGGCTCTTATGACCAGATATCTGCGGATAAAGCTGCGAATCAAGCGGCAGCTGCAAGCGCAGCAAATCCGCATCTTCGCCGTTGTCCTGGTAAAAACCGTTCAGACTGGTTTGCTTACGGAACGGCGCAGAGTTGCGAATCAAATCCAGCACCAGCGACAACGCCTGATTGAGTGGGTTCAGGCTGGCAAGCCAGCTTTCAACCTGTGCGTCGCGATGCGACTGTGCCAGGTGTAACCAGATATGCAGGGTAGGTAGATCGAAACTGCAGCATCCGCCAGGAATGCTTAAACGTTGGCGCACGAGGCCAATCAGACGATCTTCGCGCAGGGTTTGTCCGATGCGCGGGGCCGAAATCAGAATGCTCCCCGCGCTTTTTAACTGCTGGCGCAATGCGTCGATTCTGCTTTGATCGACGCCGGGAACCTCAACCCAGGCCTGAAGTTTACGCTGCTGTCGTTCCAGTTCTTTGAGAAGTTCGGTACGGACTTCACCGCGTTCAAAGACATCCAGCAAGTCTCCGATATTACGGAAAAAATGCAGGGCGCCTGCATGGTCCGCAATGGGTAAATTAACGGAGAGCTGTTGGATCAAAAACTCTATGCGCAGCCATGTACGCATCTTCTCATTGAGAGGGTGTTCAAAAAGGACCTGGGTGTGCATTACGGTTTTTCCTGTGAGACAAACTGCAACGCGCATTGCAAATAGAGCGCGTGCAGGCGGGCGACATCCGAGGCGATGGCTTCCGGTGCGCCATTATTATCAATAATATCGTCTGCCACGGCCAGACGCGCTTCGCGCGTGGCCTGGGCAGCAAGAATTTGTTCAACATGCTCACGCGTGACGTCATCGCGCTGCATAGTGCGCCTGAGCTGGGTCTCGGGAGTAACATCCACCACCAGTACGCGATTGGCTTTTTTATACAGCGCGTTTTCCACCAGCAAAGGGACAACCCACAACAGATAAGGGGAGGTCGCTTGCTGAAACTGGCGCTGTGTTTCCTGCTGAATCAGCGGATGGAGCAGGGCATTCAGCCAGCTTTTCTCCTCCGGACTGGAAAAAATGCGTTCGCGTAAAATGCGTCGCTGTAACGATCCGTCCGCGGCTATGACCTCGGAACCAAAATGTTCTTCAATCGCCTTAAGGGCTGGTGTGCCTGGCTCAACCACCTGGCGCGCAATAATATCTGCATCAATGACGTTTATGCCGAGGTCAGCGAACGCATTTGCAACGGTACTTTTACCACTGCCAATGCCGCCGGTTAAGGCTACCGTATACCTCATAGATGCCGATCCTGGAGTTTAAGTTTGATTATCAAACAGTTAAAAGTTAAGCGTGCGAAGGCGAGGCTGCTGCAGGATTAACCTACTATTCGCCAGGTAAATTTATGGGATTGTAGCGTAAAAAAAGAGAATTTCGCAGTCTTGCGCGGCATTCATTAGTGCGTATGATAGCGTCACTGGAGTTGTGAGTTTCGATTTTTCGCCATTAACCCCAGGAATCCGCACATGCGTATCGAAGAAGATCTGAAGTTAGGTTTCAAAGACGTTCTTATCCGCCCTAAGCGTTCTACTCTCAAAAGCCGTTCCGATGTTGAGCTGGAACGTCAATTTACCTTCAAGCATTCAGGTCAGACCTGGTCCGGCGTTCCCATTATTGCCGCGAACATGGATACTGTCGGGACGTTTGCCATGGCGAAGGCGCTGGCATCCTTCGACATCCTGACGGCTGTGCACAAACATTATTCTGTTGAAGACTGGTCTGCCTTTATCGCAGAGACTTCTGCCGATGTGCTCAAACATGTGATGGTTTCAACCGGCACCTCTGACGCAGATTTCGAAAAAACCAAACAGATTCTGGCGCTCAATCCGGCGCTGAACTTCATTTGCATTGACGTAGCGAATGGCTATTCAGAGCATTTTGTTCAGTTTGTGTCGAAAGCGCGTGAAGCCTGGCCGACAAAAACAATTTGTGCAGGCAATGTGGTCACCGGCGAAATGTGTGAAGAGCTGATACTTTCCGGCGCAGACATCGTTAAAGTTGGCATTGGCCCCGGTTCTGTGTGTACTACGCGCGTAAAAACCGGCGTTGGCTACCCACAGCTTTCTGCGGTGATTGAATGTGCCGACGCAGCGCACGGTCTGGGCGGGATGATTGTCAGCGACGGTGGCTGCACAATGCCGGGCGACGTGGCAAAAGCGTTCGGCGGCGGTGCGGACTTCGTTATGCTCGGCGGCATGCTGGCCGGTCATGAAGAAAGCGGCGGCAAAATTGTTGAGGAAAACGGCGAGAAATTCATGCTGTTCTACGGTATGAGCTCTGAATCAGCCATGACGCGTCACGTTGGTGGTGTTGCACAGTACCGCGCCGCAGAAGGTAAAACCGTGAAGCTGCCGCTGCGCGGTCCGGTTGATAATACCGCTCGCGATATTCTCGGCGGGCTGCGTTCTGCCTGTACTTATGTCGGTGCCTCCCGTCTGAAAGAGCTGACCAAACGTACAACGTTTATTCGTGTACAGGAACAAGAAAACCGCGTTTTCAATAGCCTGTAACATAATCAAGCTGGCGCGTAGTCTTGCGCCAGCGTTATCCCACGCCGCTCATCGCATCTCCCAAATGGAAAATTGGTAAATACATCGCAACGACCAGCGTACCGATGATCAAACCCGTAATGACCAGCAGCGCCGGTTCAAGTAGCGCAGCCAGATTTTCCGCCTGAGACAGGGTTTTCTCACCGTGGTGATGGGCGAGATTGCGCAGCATTGCATCCAGCGAGCCGGATGCTTCCCCTGTTCTTACCAGTTGTATACACAATGGGCTGAATTCACCGCAATTTTTCAGTGCCACCCAGACTGGTTTTCCGGCGCTGATGTCGTGATGAACCTGCGCTAAACGTTGAGACCAGAAAGGACTGGCAAGCGTTTCCATGACGCTCTCTAGCCCCTGCAAAAAGGGAATCCCCGCGTTTTGCGTTAACGCCAGAACGGTGAAGATCTGCGTGAGTTTTTGCCCTCTGATCATTGATCCTATAACAGGGATGCTGAGCAGCAATTTCTGGCGCAGAATGCGCCAGTACGGTTTCTGTTTGATCGGGTGGTATGCGATAACCGAGACCATACTGAACGCTACCGCCAGCCATCCCCATTGGCGGCTATAGTATGCGATGGCAATAATCCACCGAGTGAGCGTTGGTAGTGGGGTGTTGAACGTTCGGTAGATGGCGGCAAACTCAGGGAGTACAAACTGTAGCATTGCGAATACGACCATTACCGCCATCGTAATAATGATAATCGGATATCGCAGGGCTTTTTTCACTTTATCAGCGAGCTGCTGTTGGTGTTTCTGCTGTCTGGCGAGTTCAAAACAGCAGTCGTCCAGCTTACCTGTAAGCTCTCCGGTGCGGATCATCGCCTGATATAGCGGCGGAAAAACATGTTGCCAGTGTGAGAGCGAGGTGGAGAGGGAAATACCCTGCTCCATATCGTAAGCCAGCGTGCGCAGTAGCGCCTGCCACTGGCTACTGGGATGTTGTTCCGCAAGCAGAGATAACCCTGTCGAGAGCGTTAACCCTGCTTTCAGCAATGTTGCCAACTGGTGTATGGTTTCGGCGCTTCTTTCGCGGCTCCAGTGCGAGTTTTTGACACGCATACGTTTAATACGCAGTGGCGTCATACGCTGCTGCTCCAGAGCATGTATCAGCGAAAGTCGGGTATCAGCCCATAGAACTCCTGCCAACGGCTCGCCTTCGTTGTTAATGCCTTGCCAGCGCCAAAGCTGTTTAGCTGACATGCGGCATGCCCAGTACGCGAATCAGTTCTTCGTATGTCGTTAAGCCTTGTTCGACGGCCTGACAACCATTCTCGAATAGCGTACGCCCTGATAGCAGCGCATCCGACGTAACTCCGTCTGCGGACGTGCCACTGGCGATGCTTTGGCGTAATGCTGGCGTCACGGGGAGCACTTCAAACAATGCGGTACGACCATAAAACCCGTGATAACAATGTTCGCAACCCGGCGCATGCCAACGTGGCAGTGGCGTGGGCCAGATTGCTTCCGGGAGCGTAATGGATGTCTCCAGGCGTTGTCGGCAATGGGGACATAGCTTTCTGACCAGGCGCTGCGCAATCACTAGCGTCAGCGCGGAGGCGATCATCCAGCGTGCAACCCCCATTTGCTGCAGGCGTACCAGCGTTTCATTGGTGGAGTTGGTATGCAGCGTTGAAAGAACCAGATGACCGGTTTGTGCCGCCTTAAGGGCGATTTCAGCCGTTTCGCCATCGCGGATTTCCCCCACCATAATTATGTCGGGATCCTGGCGCAGCAGCGCGCGCAATACTCCCTGAAAAGTAAGCCCTGCGCGTGGGTGAATTTGTGTCTGGTTGAGGCCTGCGATCGGAATCTCTACCGGATCCTCTACGCTACAAAGATTCACATCCAGGGTATTTCGGGTTTGTAGCGCACTGTACAGGGTGACCGTTTTGCCGCTCCCGGTAGGTCCGGTGACCAGGATCAGCCCTTGAGGCTGCTGCAACGCTTGCGAAAATGCTGCCCGCTGCGCGTCAGCCATGCCCAACGCCGTGATGTCCAGCGTTTGATCAACCTGATGAAGCAACCGTAGAACCACCTTTTCTCCCCAGCGGCAGGGCAGGGTAGAGATACGAAATGAGATGGGCTTCCCTGAAATCTCAACGGTAAATTGTCCGTCTTGCGGCAGACGGTGCTCGGCGATATCCAGACTGCCTAATACTTTTAATCTTGCGGTGATAGCGACGCCCATTTCTGTTGTGACTTCCGGCAAAGCGTGTAGTACGCCATCCACGCGCAATCTGATCCGATAGCAATGTTCCGCAGGCTCAAAGTGAATATCGGAAGCCCTTTGCGCCAGGGCGGATTGAAACGTCTGATTCAGTAACCCGGCTGCGGTGGCGCTGCTTTCAGTCACCACGACCGGTAGCATTTTCTGTGGCGTATGCGTGTGGCCTTCCATTTGCTGACGCGTCCAGCAAACGATGTTGATACGTCGGGTGGTGGCAAAATGCAGTGCGTCCAGCAGCTCATGGGACGGGGCATCCACCACGGCGATGTGCACCACTTCATTGTCTGCATCCAGTAATATTCCCTGATAACGTTGGCACAGTGCCGTAAGTTGTGTGGTATTCATCTCTTTTCCTTAGTGGGTATCGAAGCGGAAAACATCTTCGCAAGCCTGTTGCAATGCGCTGTCACTCTGAATGGCGCAGTTACGGCTCCAGCCAGTAATACCGTTGGCATTGTCCCAGCCCGGCGTCATTGTGATGCTGAGCCCGTTCAGGCTTTCCTGGCCTGTGAGGCTGACAACGCCTTTTTCGACGCTCATCCCAGAGACATAGCGGGTGGTGGTCGGAGAGGGGATCCCATTTGTCCCGGCATCGCAGGTTTCTGTTCCGCCATGTTCCAGCGCACAGAGTTCGACCGCTGTGCGATAGGGGACAAAGGTTTGCAGCATGTCCGTTAGCGCAGCTTTACGCAGATAGTTTTGATAAGCCGGGATGCCAATCGCGCTAAGAATGGCAATAATGCCAATGACGACCATTAATTCGATCAGCGTGAAGCCTCGTTGCTTGTCCATCGTTCGCTCCTTGAGTTAGCTGACGCTACTTTGGCAAACGGTCGGGGTCACGGCGAGAGACAAAAAATAGAACGGGAAGGCGGGTTCAGAGGATTTTTACGAAATTACAGAATCAGACAACGTATTTGCGAAGAGGCTCCAGAAAACAGTCGGATGGCGGCGTAAATGTCTTATCCGACTGGGCAGCAGGCCCGACAAGCAGAGCGCCATCGGGCAATGCCATCAACAATTAACGAAAGCGCATGGAGAGATCGAGCGCGCGAACGTGCTTGGTCAGCGCGCCAACGGAGATAAAGTCCACGCCGGTTTCGGCAAATTCGCGCAGCGTTTCATGGGTGACGTTACCCGAGACTTCCAGACGCGCCTGGCCGTTGGTGCGTTTTACCGCTTCGCGCATTTGCTCTGTTTCGAAGTTATCAAGCATGATGATGTCCGCCCCGGCTTTCAGCGCGTCGTCCAGTTCATCCAGGCTCTCAACTTCAACTTCAACGGGCACATCCGGATGCAGCCAGAAGGCTTTTTCAACGGCCTGACGTACCGAGCCAGAAGCAATAATGTGGTTTTCTTTAATCAGGAAGGCGTCGGAAAGCCCCAACCGATGATTCGCGCCGCCGCCGCACAACACGGCGTATTTCAGGGCGGTACGCAGTCCTGGCAGGGTTTTACGCGTATCCAGCAGTTGGGTTTTTGTCCCCGCCAGCAGATCGACGTATTTACGCACCTCGCTCGCCACACCGGAAAGCGTTTGTACAAAATTAAGTGCGGTACGTTCGCCGGTCAGCAGTACGCGGGAAGGACCGTCCAGCTCAAACAGCGGCTGATTAGCCTTAATGCTGTCGCCATCTTCGACATGCCAGGTGATGTTGACATCATCGCCAGCCAGTTGAATAAAGACCTCTTCCACCCAACGTTTCCCGCAAAAAACGCCATTTTCTCGGGTGATCACGGTGGCATGGGAGCGCATGTCTTCGGGTAAAAGCTGTGCGGTGATATCGTTATTGGCATCAACTTCTCCGCCTAAATCTTCGCGCAGCGCCTGGGCTACAGCGGCAGGGATATCCAGATTTATGCGTTCCAACAGCGCGTCACGTCGGTAGTCAGGGTTATAGCGGCGAGGCGGCATGATAAAACTCCAAATTGCTAACGAATCATAAGGTGGAAACATGCTACCCTGAACCTGATATGAGCACCACCAATAAGGAGATTCTGCATGTTGTTAGACGAGGGCTGGCTGGCAGAGGCGCGACGCGTTCCCTCTCCGCATTACGATTGCCGCCCGGATGACGAAACCCCTTCTCTGCTGGTGGTGCATAATATCAGCCTGCCGCCCGGCGAGTTTGGCGGCCCGTGGATAGACGCGTTGTTTACGGGCACGATTGATCCCAACGCCCATCCTTTTTTCGCCGAAATCGCCCATTTGCGCGTCTCGGCGCATTGTTTGATCCGCCGTGACGGTGAGGTTGTGCAGTACGTCCCTTTTGATAAACGCGCCTGGCATGCGGGCGTGTCAAATTATCAGGGGCGTGAGCGCTGTAATGATTTTTCAATTGGTATTGAGCTGGAAGGAACGGATACGCTGGCCTACACCGATGCGCAGTACCAGCAGTTGGCAGCCGTGACGAATGCCCTGATTACGCGATATCCGGCTATTGCCAATAATATGACTGGACACTGCAATATTGCGCCCGAACGTAAGACCGATCCCGGGCCGTCTTTTGACTGGGCGAGATTTCGCGCCCTGGTCACCCCTTCGTCGCACAAGGAGATGACATGACGTTGTTTACAACATTACTGGTGTTGATTATTGAACGCCTGTTTAAGCTGGGTGAACACTGGCAGCTTGATCACCGTGTCGAGGCTTTTTTCCGCCGGATTAAACATTTCTCGATGATGCGTACGGTGGGCATGACCTTGATCGCGATGGGGGTGACGTTCCTGCTGCTGCGCGCACTTCATGGGCTGCTGTTCAACGTTCCGTTGCTGGCGGCGTGGATCTTGATTGGCTTGCTGTGCATTGGCGCGGGTAAGGCGCGTCTTCATTATCATGCCTATCTGAACGCGGCCGCTCGCGATGACGCGCATGCTCGTGAGGCGATGGCCAGCGAACTGACGCTTATTCATGGGGTTCCGCCGGATTGTGATGAGCGAGAGTTCCTGCGCGAACTGCAGAACGCGCTGTTATGGAACAACTTCCGCTTTTACCTGGCGCCGTTATTCTGGCTGATTGTTGGTGGTCCGTGGGGACCGGTAACGCTGGTCGGCTATGCCTTTTTACGCGCCTGGCAGTCCTGGCTGGCGCGTTACCAGACGCCGCATCAGCGTTTGCATTCGGGTATTGATGCCATTCTGCATGTGCTGGACTGGATCCCGGTTCGTTTGGCTGGCGTAGTCTATGCGCTGCTGGGGCACGGCGAGAAAGCGCTGCCGGCCTGGTTTGCCTCGCTGGCGGATCTGCACACTTCGCAATATCAGGTGTTAACGCGTCTGGCGCAGTTCTCCCTGGCGCGCGAGCCGCATACCGATAAAGTTGAAACGCCAAAGGCGGCCGTTGCGATGGCGAAGAAGACTTCGTTTGTGGTGGTGGTGATTATTGCGCTGTTGACGATTTACGGCACGCTGATCTAGCGATTGTTGCCGGATGGCGCTAACGCTTATCCGGCCTGGAATGGACAAACGAGTAGGCCCGGTAAGCGGTAGCGCCACCGGGCAGTTCAACGGCTTAGATCGTATCCGCTGGCGGCACGCCAAAATCGGGCATCCCGTTTTCGTCCCAGCGCACCAGCTTCAGACGCGTATGGCGGTTCGGATCGTACAACGGATCGCCCTCAATTTCGGTGTAATTTCTCGCGTGATACACCAGTACATCCTCACCTTCCGGCGTTTGCGTAAAGCTGTTGTGTCCCGGTCCATACTGGCGATTTTCATAGCTGGTGGTAAAGACCGGGCGCGGTGATTTATGCCAGCTCTGTGGGTTGAGCGGATCGTCGTTGAGGTCGATCCACAGTAGCCCCATACAGTAGTTCTCATCGGTGGCGCTGGCCGAATAGCTGATAAACAGCTTGTCGCCATGCAGCACGACGGCAGGACCTTCGTTGACCCAAAAACCTCTGCATTCCCAGTCATATTCAGGATGGCTGAGCATGACCGTCTCGCCTTTAATCGTCCATGGATTTTCCAGTTCTGCGAGATAAATGTTTGAGTTGCCGGCAATATCGGGCGATTTCTGTGCCCACAGATACCACTGTTTCCCCTGATGATTAAAGGTGGTGGCGTCCAGAGCGAAGGTATCAAACTGCGTTTTAATCTGGCCTTTCTCCGTCCACTTGCCGGTCAGCGGATCGGCGTCTGCGCACTCCAGCGCAAACATGCGGTGCTGGAACATCCCCAGCTTATCAAGCGCCTGAGTATGGGTAGCGGCAAAATAGATGTACCACTTGCCCGCCAGACGATGGATTTCCGGGGCCCAGATGAGCTGGCTCATAGGGCCGCTTTCGGGTTTACGCCAGACGACAACGGGAGTGGCGGAGCGTAATCCCTCCAGAGAGTCGGCCCGACGAATTTCCAGTCGGTCATATTCGGGCACTGACGCAATGAAATAGTAGTGGCTACCGTCGCGTAAGATAAACGGATCGGCGCGTTGTTCGATAAAGGGATTTGGCCACTGTTTCATTAGGCTTTCCTTACGGGTTCAGTCGTTTTTGTATCATGGTATTCGTTCAGTTCACGGTAGTTGGCGCGGCGTTTTTCCAGATCGGCCTGGATTTGCTGCATAAACTCGCGGTCAACTTTTAGCAGACGAACCACGCCTGCGGTAATCAGATAGCCCACGCCCGGGATGATGGTGAACAGCAGCATAATACCGTTAATGGCGGAGTCGCTTTGCGCCTTAGCGCCAGCGTCATAGCCGTACCAGGAGAGCAGAAAGCCGACCATCGCTCCGGCAATCGCCAGGCCCAGTTTGAGGAAAAACAGGTTACCGGAGAAGCTGATCCCGGTGATGCGTTTACCGGTTTTCCACTCACCATAGTCATCGACATCCGCCATCAGCGACCAGTGCAGTGGGGAAGGGATTTGATGCAGGATGTTGAGCAGGAAGTAGAGCACCATGATCATCATGGTGGCTTTCGGGTCGAAGAAGTAAAACGCACCGGAGAAAATCGCCAGGATGATATTGGTCCAGAAGAACACCTTCAGCTTGCACCAGCGATCGGTTAATACCTTCGCCAGCATGCTGCCGATCATCATGCCAACCACGCCGAGGCTGATAAACAATGTGGCGAACTGCGTGCTTTGCTGCATAACCCAGGTCACGTAGTACATGGTAGCGGCCATGCGAATAAAGCCCGGGCAGACGTTGCACAGGGTTAACAGCAGGATTTTTACCCACTGATCGTTCTTCCACACGTCTTTCAGGTCGGCTTTTAAATCGTCGTTAGTCTGCACGGCGGGGCGAACGCGTTCACGGACTGATGCAAAGCAAAACAGGAACATACACATGCCGATGAAGGCGAGCACCGCCATCGCCATTTGATACCCTTTAGCTTTGTCTGCTCCGCCAAACCAGTCGGCCATCGGTAGCAGGGTGAGGGAGAGCAGCAGGGTTGCGATTCCTACCAATACAAAGCGATATGACTGGCAGGCGACGCGTTCCTTCGGATCGTTGGTGATGACGCTGCCGAGCGAGCAGTAGGGTATGTTGATCGCCGTATAGGTAATAGAGAGCAGGAAGTAGGTGACGAAGGCATAGATAACTTTGCTGTTATACGTCCATTCCGGGGTGGTAAACATAAGTACGCTGAATAATGCGTACGGGAAAGCCATCCACAAAAGCCATGGACGAAATCGACCATATTTGCTGCGGGTTCGGTCGGCCATCGCGCCCATAATAGGGTCGGTAACGGCATCGATAACGCGTACTGAGAGTAGCAATACGCCGACCAGCGCAGGCGCCAGACCAAAAATATCTGTATAAAAATAGTTAACAAACAACATGATGGCGCCAAAAATGATGTTGCATCCGGCGTCGCCCATTCCATAGCCGATCTTTTCTTTCACCGTGAGCTTACTGGTTTCCATCAATTGCACTCCACTAATGAGATATGGAGAGAATTATTGTCCGGTACCGGTGTTTTTACGTTGCAGGATAACGCCGCTGATATGGACTAAACGGTTGTGAGTGGGAAAATGTGAGGCAGATAACAACCCCCACCTGATGCAGGTGGGGGAGGAGGCGTTAATGCGCTTTAACGACTTTGGCGGTTTTCTGTTTACACAGATAGCCGATGCCAAGAATACCAATCCATACCGGGATTAAGTACACCGAGATCGCCATGCCCGGCGTCATCAGCATAATCACCAGCACGGCGGCCATGAACAGCAGGCAAACCCAGTTACCCAGCGGGTAGAACAGCGCCGGGAAGCGGGTGGTAACCCCCTGCTGCTGTTTGGCTTTGCGGAATTTCATGTGCGCCAGGCTGATCATTGCCCAGTTGATCACCAGGGCGGAAACCACCAGCGCCATCAGCAGGCCAAAGGCGGATTCCGGCGCCAGATAGTTGATCAGCACGCACAGAGCCGTTACCAGCGCGGAGACCAGAATAGTGTTCACCGGTACGCCGCGCTTGTCGACGTTCATCAGCGCTTTTGGCGCGTTGCCCTGTTGCGCCAGACCGAACAGCATACGACTGTTGCAGTATACGCAGCTGTTATAGACAGAAAGGGCGGCGGTCAGCACCACGATGTTCAGCGCATTGGCCACAAAGGTGTCGCCCAGCTCGTGGAAAATAAGGACAAACGGGCTGGTATCAGCCGTGACGCGCGTCCACGGCATCAGGGAAAGCAGAACCGCCAGCGAACCTACATAGAAAATCAGGATCCGGTAAATAACCTGGTTAGTCGCTTTAGGAATGCTTTGCTCCGGGTTATCGGCTTCTGCCGCGGTGATCCCAACCAGCTCCAGCCCACCGAAAGAGAACATGATAATCGCCATCATCATCACCAGGCCGGTGAAGCCGTGCGGCAGGAAGCCCCCCTGGCTCCACAGGTTGCTGACGGAGGCCTGCGGGCCGCCGTTGCCGCTGAACAGCAGCCAGCCGCCGAACAGGATCATGGCGACTACGGCAATGACTTTAATAATGGCGAACCAGAACTCCATTTCACCAAACACTTTCACGTTGGTCAGGTTGATGGCGTTGATCAGCACGAAGAAGGCCGCCGCAGAAACCCAGGTTGGGATCTCCGGATACCAGAACTGAATGTATTTACCTACGGCAGTCAGTTCTGCCATGGCAACCAAAACGTACAGTACCCAATAGTTCCAGCCGGAAGAGAAACCCGCGAAACCGCCCCAGTATTTATAGGCAAAGTGGCTAAAGGAGCCTGCGACCGGCTCTTCAACCACCATTTCACCAAGCTGGCGCATAATCAAAAAGGCGATAAAGCCAGCAATAGCGTAACCCAGAATAATCCCCGGTCCTGCAGACTGGATAACGGATGCGCTACCGAGGAATAACCCGGTACCAATCGCGCCACCCAGCGCGATGAGCTGTATATGGCGGTTTTTAAGGCCGCGCTTGAGCTGATCGCCATGCGGTTGACTTTCCATCATTAAACCTCGTGTGTGGTTTTACTCTTCATATTTCGAGTATTTATTTTTTGAACTACGCAGCAATGCGTGTGTAAGTTTGCAATTCCGTTTGTTGTATTAATTTGTTTACAGGTGCTGATAGAGAAATATCGCCTTAATGCTTTTGTCTTGATCAGAATAATGTTATGCGGGCGCGAATGCACCTGCTTTATGCGGGGGAGTTGACGAGTTGAATAAAAAGAAACCATTTGTAAATGCGAGTTAACCTACCACAAAATTTCCATTTTGAATTTTTATTCATTAATTGTGCTTGATTTGTCGCTAAACAGACAGGTGAATCGGTTCAGATAATATATTTTTTCGTTTCAATTCCGTTAAAACTACCCCGTGGTGGGTAAATTTAACATTTGTGCATAGTTACATGTTTGAAACGTTATTTCTGTAATGTTGTTAAAATATGCCTCCTTTACTGATTTCAATCAAAACCTGTATGGACAGAAGGTGAATACTTTGTTACTTTAGCGTCAAGAACATGAAATTGGTAAGACCAATTGACTCCGGGCAAATGGCTTAAGACAGGAAATCATGGCCTACAGCAAAATCCGCCAACCAAAACTCTCCGATGTGATTGAGCAGCAGCTGGAGTTTTTAATTCTTGAGGGGACACTTCGCCCCGGAGAAAAACTCCCACCGGAACGCGAGCTGGCAAAACAGTTCGACGTCTCCCGCCCCTCCTTACGCGAGGCGATCCAACGCCTTGAAGCGAAGGGGTTGCTGCTTCGTCGTCAGGGCGGCGGCACTTTTGTTCAGAGCAGCTTGTGGCAAAGCTTTAGCGACCCACTGGTAGAGCTGCTCTCCGACCATCCTGAATCCCAGTTTGACCTGCTCGAAACGCGCCATGCGTTGGAAGGCATTGCAGCGTATTACGCTGCACTGCGCAGCACGGATGAAGACAAAACGCGTATCCGTGAGCTCCACCATGCGATCGAGCTTGCTCAACAGTCCGGCGATCTTGACGGCGAATCCGATGCGGTACTCCAGTATCAAATTGCTGTCACCGAAGCGGCACACAATGTGGTGCTGCTCCATCTGCTAAGGTGTATGGAGCCAATGCTGGCCCAGAACGTTCGGCAAAACTTCGAATTGCTGTATGCGCGTCGCGAGATGCTGCCTCTGGTAAGCAGTCACCGTACCCGCATTTTTGAAGCCATCATCGCCGGGAAGCCCGAAGAGGCGCGTGAAGCGTCTCACCGTCACCTGGCGTTTATCGAAGAGATTTTGCTGGACAGAAGCCGTGAGGAAAGCCGTCGTGAACGCGCCTTACGCCGTCTGGAGCAACGAAAGAATTAGTGATTTTTCTGGCAGAACGTTAACCAGAAGATGTTGTAAATCAAGCGCTAATAAAATGCGCGGCAACTAAACGCAGAACCTGTCTTATTGCGCTTTTGGTTGTTCAAAATAATTCGGGTTGTATCGCGGCGGCAAGCGCGCGAGTCGCCAGGAGCATAGTGAACTATGTGACTGGTGCGAGGAAGCGCAGCCAACAAAGAGACAACCTGAAGTATGAAGAACAAAGAACGCAATGGGACAGGTTCCAGATAACTCAACGTATTAGATAGATAAGGAATACCCCCATGTCAGAACGTTTCCCAAATGACGTGGATCCGATCGAAACTCGCGACTGGCTACAGGCGATCGAATCGGTCATCCGTGAAGAAGGTGTTGAGCGCGCTCAGTATCTGATCGACCAACTGCTTTCAGAAGCCCGCAAAGGCGGCGTGAAAGTAGCGGCAGGTGCAGGGGCCAGCAATTATGTCAACACTATTGCCGTTGAAGATGAGCCGGAATACCCGGGCAATCTGGAGCTGGAGCGTCGTATTCGTTCTGCTATCCGCTGGAACGCCATCATGACCGTACTGCGCGCGTCTAAAAAGGACCTCGAGCTGGGTGGCCACATGGCATCCTTCCAGTCCTCCGCAACGGTATATGATGTTTGCTTCAACCACTTCTTCCGTGCACGCAACGAGCAGGACGGCGGCGATCTGGTGTATTTCCAGGGCCACATCTCTCCGGGCATCTACGCACGCGCATTCCTGGAAGGTCGTCTGACTGAAGAGCAGATGAACAACTTCCGTCAGGAAGTTCATGGCAAAGGCCTGTCTTCCTACCCGCACCCGAAACTGATGCCGGAATTCTGGCAGTTCCCGACCGTATCTATGGGTCTGGGCCCAATCGGTGCTATCTACCAGGCTAAGTTCCTGAAATATCTGGAACACCGTGGCCTGAAAGATACCTCTAAACAAACCGTTTATGCCTTCCTGGGCGACGGCGAGATGGATGAGCCGGAATCTAAGGGCGCGATCACCATCGCCACCCGTGAAAAACTGGACAACCTGGTCTTTGTTATCAACTGTAACCTGCAGCGTCTTGACGGTCCGGTCACCGGTAACGGCAAGATTGTTAACGAACTGGAAGGCATCTTCGCGGGCGCTGGCTGGAACGTTATCAAAGTCATGTGGGGCGGTCGTTGGGATGAGCTGCTGCGTAAAGATACCAGCGGTAAACTGATCCAGCTGATGAACGAAACCGTTGACGGCGACTACCAGACCTTCAAATCCAAAGACGGTGCCTACGTTCGCGAGCACTTCTTCGGTAAATACCCGGAAACCGCAGCCCTGGTTGCTGACTGGACTGACGAGCAGATCTGGTCTCTGAACCGTGGTGGTCACGATCCGAAGAAAGTCTACGCTGCACTGAAAAAAGCGCAGGAAACCAAAGGCAAAGCTACCGTAATCCTCGCCCATACCATCAAAGGTTACGGCATGGGTGACACCGCTGAAGGTAAAAACATCGCGCACCAGGTTAAGAAAATGAACATGGACGGCGTGCGTTATATCCGCGACCGTTTCAACGTTCCTGTGACCGATGAGCAGGTTGAAAACCTGTCCTACATCACCTTCCCGGAAGGTTCTGAAGAGCACACTTATCTGCACGCTCAGCGTCAGAAACTGCACGGCTATCTGCCTGCTCGTCAGCCGAACTTCACCGAGAAGCTGGAACTGCCTGCTCTGGAAGACTTCAGCGCGCTGCTGGAAGAGCAGAACAAAGAAATCTCCACCACCATCGCTTTCGTTCGTGCCCTGAACGTGATGCTGAAGAACAAGTCGATCAAAGATCGTCTGGTGCCGATCATCGCTGACGAAGCGCGTACTTTCGGTATGGAAGGTCTGTTCCGTCAGATCGGTATCTACAGCCCGAACGGCCAGCAGTACACCCCGCAGGACCGTGAGCAGGTTGCTTACTATAAAGAAGACGAGAAAGGTCAGATCCTGCAGGAAGGTATCAACGAGCTGGGTGCTGGCGCGTCCTGGCTGGCTGCTGCGACTTCTTACAGCACCAACGATCTGCCGATGATTCCGTTCTACATCTACTACTCCATGTTCGGGTTCCAGCGTATCGGCGACCTGTGCTGGCAGGCAGGCGATCAGCAGGCTCGCGGCTTCCTGATTGGCGGAACTTCCGGTCGTACCACGCTGAACGGCGAAGGTCTGCAGCACGAAGATGGTCACAGCCACATTCAGTCTCTGACTATCCCGAACTGTATCTCTTACGATCCGTCTTACGCGTACGAAGTTGCGGTCATCATGCACGATGGTCTGGAGCGTATGTACGGTGAGAAACAAGAGAACGTTTACTACTACATCACCACGCTGAACGAAAACTACCACATGCCGGCTATGCCAGCAGGCGCCGAGGAAGGTATCCGTAAAGGTATCTACAAACTCGAAACCCTCGAAGGTAAGAAAGGTAAAGTTCAGCTGCTGGGCTCCGGCTCTATCCTGCGCCACGTGCGCGAAGCAGCCCAGATCCTGGCGAACGACTACGGTGTAGGTTCTGACGTTTACAGCGTGACCTCCTTCACTGAACTGGCGCGTGATGGCCAGGATTGCGAGCGCTGGAACATGCTGCACCCGATGGAAACGCCGCGCGTTCCGTACATCGCCCAGGTGATGAACGACGCACCGGCTGTGGCATCTACTGACTATATGAAACTGTTTGCCGAACAGGTTCGTACTTATGTACCGGCTGATGATTACCGCGTACTGGGTACTGACGGCTTCGGTCGCTCTGACAGCCGTGAAAACCTGCGTCACCACTTCGAAGTTGATGCTTCCTACGTGGTTGTAGCGGCCCTGGGCGAACTGGCTAAACGTGGCGAAATCGATAAGAAAGTGGTTGCAGACGCAATCACCAAATTCAACATCGATGCAGATAAAGTTAACCCGCGTCTGGCGTAAGAGGTAAAAGAATAATGGCTATCGAAATCAATGTACCGGACATCGGGGCTGATGAAGTTGAAATCACCGAGATCCTGGTCAAAGTGGGCGACAAAGTTGAAGCTGAACAGTCGCTGATCACCGTAGAAGGCGACAAAGCCTCTATGGAAGTTCCGTCTCCGCAGGCTGGCATCGTTAAAGAGATTAAAGTCTCTGTTGGCGATAAAACCGAGACTGGCAAACTGATCATGATTTTCGATTCCGCCGACGGTGCAGCAGCTGCTGCACCTGCTCCGGCAGAAGAGAAGAAAGAAGCGGCTCCGGCAGCAGCGCCTGCTGCCTCTGCGGCGAAAGAAGTACACGTACCGGACATCGGCGGCGACGAAGTCGAAGTGACCGAAGTGATGGTTAAAGTGGGCGACACCGTTGCGGCTGAACAGTCTCTGATCACCGTAGAAGGCGACAAAGCCTCTATGGAAGTACCGGCGCCGTTCGCAGGTACCGTGAAAGAGATCAAAATCAGCACCGGCGACAAAGTGTCTACCGGCTCCCTGATCATGGTCTTCGAAGTGGCGGGTGCTGCTGGCGCGGCTGCCCCGGCGAAAGCTGAAGCAGCTCCAGCAGCAGCGGCGGCTCCGGCAGCGTCTGGCTCCAAAGAAGTGAACGTACCGGACATCGGCGGTGACGAAGTTGAAGTAACCGAAGTGATGGTGAAAGTGGGCGACAAAGTTGCCGCTGAACAATCACTGATCACCGTTGAAGGCGACAAAGCGTCAATGGAAGTTCCGGCGCCGTTCGCGGGCACCGTGAAAGAGATCAAAATCAGCACCGGCGACAAAGTCAAAACCGGTTCTCTGATTATGGTCTTCGAAGTGGAAGGCGCTGCGCCTGCCGCAGCTCCGGCTGCCGCGGCTGCTCCAGCTCCTGCTGCTGCGCCGGCTCAGGCTGCTAAACCAGCCGCAGCACCGGCCGCAAAAGCGGAAGGCAAATCTGAGTTCGCTGAAAACGACGCTTACGTCCACGCAACGCCGCTGATTCGTCGCCTGGCGCGCGAGTTCGGCGTTAACCTGGCGAAAGTGAAAGGGTCTGGCCGTAAAGGTCGTATCCTGCGCGAAGACGTTCAGGCTTACGTGAAGGACGCTATCAAGCGTGCTGAAGCGGCTCCGGCTGCAGCAGCGGGCGGCGGTATCCCGGGCATGCTGCCGTGGCCGAAAGTGGACTTCAGCAAGTTTGGTGAAATCGAAGAAGTGGAACTGGGCCGTATCCAGAAAATTTCTGGTGCGAACCTGAGCCGTAACTGGGTGATGATCCCGCACGTTACGCACTTCGATAAGACCGATATCACCGATCTGGAAGCGTTCCGTAAACAGCAGAACGCCGAAGCTGAAAAACGTAAACTGGACGTGAAATTCACCCCAGTGGTCTTCATCATGAAAGCCGTTGCCGCCGCTCTGGAACAGATGCCGCGCTTCAACAGCTCCCTGTCTGAAGACGGTCAGCGTCTGACCCTGAAGAAATACATCAACATCGGTGTCGCGGTTGATACGCCGAATGGTCTGGTTGTTCCGGTCTTCAAAGACGTGAACAAGAAGAGCATTACCGAGCTGTCTCGTGAACTGACCACCATCTCCAAAAAAGCGCGTGATGGTAAGCTGACCGCTGGCGAAATGCAGGGCGGCTGCTTCACTATCTCCAGCATCGGCGGCCTGGGTACCACCCACTTCGCGCCGATTGTTAACGCGCCGGAAGTGGCGATCCTCGGTGTCTCCAAGTCCTCCATGGAGCCAGTGTGGAACGGTAAAGAGTTTATGCCGCGTCTGATGATGCCGATTTCGCTCTCCTTTGACCACCGCGTAATCGACGGTGCGGATGGTGCGCGCTTTATCACCATCATCAACAACATGCTGTCTGACATTCGCCGCCTGGTGATGTAAGCGAAAAAGCCGGCCCGACGGCCGGCTTTTTTCTGGTAATCTCATGAAGTCAGTGAGGTTATTGTGCGAAAGACAAATCGGTTGCCGTTTGTTGTTTCAAAATTGTTAACAATTTTGTAAAATACGGGCGGATAGAACGACCCGGTGGACGACGGGTATAAATTAAGAGGTCATGATGAGCACTGAAATCAAAACTCAGGTCGTGGTACTTGGGGCAGGCCCGGCAGGTTACTCTGCTGCCTTCCGTTGCGCAGATTTAGGTCTGGAGACCGTCATCGTAGAACGTTACAGCACCCTCGGCGGTGTTTGTCTGAACGTCGGCTGTATCCCTTCTAAAGCGCTGCTGCACGTAGCAAAAGTTATCGAAGAAGCCAAAGCGCTGGCTGAACACGGTATCGTTTTTGGCGAGCCGAAAACCGATATCGACAAGATTCGCACCTGGAAAGAAAAAGTTATCACTCAGCTGACCGGCGGTCTGGCGGGTATGGCCAAAGGCCGTAAAGTGAAAGTGGTTAACGGTCTGGGTAAATTTACCGGGGCCAACACCCTGGAAGTTGAAGGCGAAAACGGCAAAACCGTGATCAACTTCGACAACGCGATCATCGCGGCGGGTTCCCGTCCGATCGAACTGCCGTTTATTCCGCATGAAGATCCGCGCGTGTGGGATTCCACCGATGCACTGGAACTGAAAACTGTTCCTAAGCGCCTGCTGGTAATGGGCGGCGGTATCATCGGTCTGGAAATGGGCACCGTATACCATGCGCTGGGTTCAGAGATCGACGTGGTTGAAATGTTCGACCAGGTTATCCCGGCTGCTGATAAAGACGTGGTTAAAGTCTTCACCAAGCGCATCAGCAAGAAATTCAATCTGATGCTGGAAACCAAAGTGACCGCCGTTGAAGCGAAAGAAGACGGTATCTACGTTTCCATGGAAGGCAAAAAAGCGCCATCCGAACCACAGCGTTACGACGCGGTGCTGGTGGCTATCGGCCGTGTGCCGAACGGTAAAAACCTCGACGCGGGCAAAGCTGGCGTGGAAGTGGACGACCGTGGCTTCATCCGCGTTGACAAACAGCTGCGCACCAACGTGCCGCACATCTTTGCTATCGGCGATATCGTCGGTCAGCCGATGCTGGCGCACAAAGGTGTTCATGAAGGTCACGTTGCCGCTGAAGTTATTGCCGGTAAGAAACACTACTTCGACCCGAAAGTTATCCCATCCATCGCGTACACTGAACCAGAAGTTGCATGGGTTGGCCTGACTGAGAAAGAAGCGAAAGAAAAAGGCATCAGCTACGAAACCGCTACCTTCCCGTGGGCTGCTTCTGGCCGTGCTATCGCTTCCGACTGCGCAGACGGTATGACCAAACTGATTTTCGACAAAGAATCTCACCGTGTTATCGGTGGCGCGATTGTCGGTACCAACGGCGGCGAGCTGCTGGGTGAAATCGGTCTGGCGATCGAAATGGGCTGTGATGCTGAAGACATCGCGCTGACCATCCACGCGCACCCGACTCTGCACGAGTCCGTGGGCCTGGCGGCAGAAGTGTTCGAAGGCAGCATCACCGACCTGCCGAACCCGAAAGCGAAGAAAAAGTAATTTTTCTGCAATGATAAAAAGCGGCTGAATGGCCGCTTTTTTTATGTGTTTGTTACAGAATGGTGTCAAAATCTGGCAAAAATTAAGCTAACTAGCCGAATTGCCAGAAAATGTTTTTTCCCGTACCGCACGATACGTCCGAACCGCATGAAATCGGCTTTCCCTATCAACATCCTGTTTCACAAGAAATAAATCACCTTATCTTGTCATTAGATGAAATTAATAACCCTCTAAACTAATAGCGTGATAACAAATAGAGAGGGGAAATGATGAAACGTTTTTTAAAAGCAGCAGTAATGACTACCGTGTTTATTTCCGGCATGGCGCTGGCGCAGGATGCCGTCATTCCTTGGGCTACCAACAGCGGTGGTACCGAAAGCACGCATATTGCGGCAATGGGACAAAATTTGAATGCGCAGCATCAGCAGATTAGCCAGACACAGGAAGGCGTGTGGGCAACGAACTCTGGCAGCATTCAGGCTGACGAAGCCGCGCTTACCAGCACTAAGCCAGCGTTTAAAGGTTATCCTGAATTAATGCCGCATCAGAATTAACTCTCCGGGCTCACGTCAGACACATCTTCGCTGACGTGAGCGTTTGGGCAATGACGCCACTCCCAAACTACCAGTTCTGGTAGTCATCTTCTTGATATTTCCGCTAAAAAAAATTGCGCAACTGCCGATACTTTTTTCGCCATTGTGTGGCTACTGGCCGCGCGGTTAAGAGGCTCTGGACTCTCTATTACACGAAAAAAGGAAAAAACATGTCTTTAAAAAAAATCGCGGTTGTTGGCATGGTTGTCGCGACGATGACGCTGACCGGTTGTGGCGCTATGACCACCGCCGTTAAAAAACGTAATCTTGAAGTGAAAACGCAGATGAGTGAGACCATCTGGCTGGAGCCTTCCAGCGAGAAGACCGTCTACATTCAGGTAAAAAACACTTCCGATAAAGACATGAGCAACCTGCAAACCCTGCTGGCAAACGATCTCTCGGCGAAGGGCTATAAAGTGACCAGTTCACCGGACAGCGCTTACTACTGGGTGCAGGCGAACGTACTGAAAGCGGACAAAATGGATCTGCGCGAAGCCCAGGGCTTCCTGAAGACCGGTTATGAAGGGGCGGCGATGGGCGCTGCTTTGGGGGCGGGGATTACCGCCTATAACAGCAACTCCTCCGGCGCGGCGCTGGGTGTTGGCCTGGCGGCGGGGCTGATCGGTATGGCCGCGGATGCGATGGTGGAAGATGTGAACTATACCATGGTCACGGACCTGCAAATCTCCGAGCGCAGCAAAGCGAAAGTGACAACGGATAACGTTGCCGCGCTGCGTCAGGGGACGTCCGGCATCAAATTGCAAACCAGCAGCGCGCAGGGCGATCGCGCAAAATACCAGACTCGTGTTGTTTCAAACGCGAATAAGGTAAACCTGAAATTCGAAGAAGCGAAGCCGGTTCTGGAAGCGCAGCTGGCGAAATCTGTTGCCAACATCCTGTAATTTGTTGCGAGTTGCCGGGTAGCGGCTTTGCCTTACCCGGCTTACTGACTGCGTATGGACCTCACGTTACGGGGTGACGGCTTGCCAGGTTTTATCCGGGTTGTACTCGCTTAACGCCTGCGCTTTTTGCTGTGATGCTTCGCCAAGATTGGCCTGATATACGGTGTCATCGCCGCTAATCATAAAGCTCATTATCCCGGTTTGGCCGTAGTCGACGGGCCACGCAACCATCGCGAATCCGCTGGCTTTGTCGGGAATAATACGGAAGCGATAACCGTGATAGCCAGCCCCTGGCTCCTGTGGGCTGAAAGCTGGCCCCAGAGGGCTTGGCGTTTCGCCCGGAGAGACGGGCCAATAAAGACCATCTTTTTTGCCTTCGCTGCTGACAATCTTTTGCGCATACGACTGATTGAGCGCGTAATAGCTTTGTTGAGCATCAACGTAGGCGTGCAGCGCTTCGATGGCGGAAAGTTCATTGCGACCGATAGTACGCGTGAGGATCTCTTCCTGAGCTTCGGCCATATCAAATTGCCAGCCTTTACTCGTTTTCACCATTGGTATGGGCAACTGCCAGTTCTCTTGCCCTACGTTCAGATGCGCCATGTTGTCCTGCTGAACAATATGATGGCTAATTTTCCAGTCGCGGTTAAAGCGCGCGATAGCCTCCGGGTCAGCGCCTTCCGGCGGCAAAAAATGCCGCCAGTTGTCGCCTAACAACGCCGTGAGCTGCGCTTCATTTTGCTGCGCCACCGCAGTGGCGAATGCACTCGCCGCATCCTCGGGCGACGTGAACGCCTGCTGCGCATAGCTCATGAATGGCAATGACAGCAACAGGGCGCTTAACATGATTTTTTTCATCATCGGCTCCGATTAACGACGGCGAAACTCGTGGTGCTCAGAAAAATTTTCACGTGCGGCAGCACGTTGCCCGGTATTGATATTGCCGATGCGGCGGCTTTCCTGCCCGCGCAGCTGCTGCGACTGCCATGACGGTGAGCGGCTGTCATTCCCACTAAAGGCATTGGCATGCATCTCCTGGCGGAAGGACTGACGCTGCTGCGGCGTAGAGGATTCAATACGCTGGCGGGCGGTGTCTCTCTGCTGCTGTGAAACAGGGTGCTGCTGGGCTTTAGCCTTCAGCTCGGAACGATGCTGCTGCGTGGTGGATTTATTCAGCGTCTGCTGCGCCGCCTCGCGACGACTGCTGTTTTGTGTTCCGTCATAGCCACGGTAATTATTACGCTGGGCAATTTGATTTAACTGCTGCGATGCCGCTTTGCGCTGGCTATCGCGGGATGTCTCGCCTGACAGGTTGGCGGGTGATGTATGGGTTCGCTGCTGGAATTGTGTCATCGCCGCCTGACGCTGGCTGTCACGCGTGGCGGAAGTGGCGGGTGTGTGCTGGGTTGAACTTAAGCCGCCGCTGACATTCGTTTGATGAAAGCGCTGGGCGACAGCGTTGTTCTGGTACGGCACGCCGTCACGATATGCCGGGTTATGCTGCCAGCCCATGGTCTGGCCTTTGATATTTTGCCCGGAGATACGGTTGAAGTTATTCACATTAATGTTGATGTTATCGCCGTTGTGCTGGTAACCATTTCCACCGTGCGGGCCGCCATTATCATGGTCGTGGTGATCATCGTCATGGTGATGGTCGTCATCATCCCAGTCAATGTTGCTGAACAGCGCATAGGTGGTCGCAACGCCCAGGCTATAACCGAATCCCCTGACAAAGCTGTCGGCAAACTGCTCTCCCGGAGGGGGCGGCAGATAGACCGGCGGGTACGCAGTATTAGGCCAGCTGCCGTAGACCACGCTCGGGTTGTAGTTGGGCACATAGACAACCTGCGGATCGGTTGGCTCAATTTTGATAACCGGTGGAGCCGGTGGGGCCGTCGATTGAATTGTTACCCCTTCTTGAGTTTGGGTACGAGGTGGAGGCAGATTTTTCATGCTAGTTGTGACTGTCTGCTGTGGCGAGGATTTTAGCGAACCGGTTTGCTGAGCCAGCAGACGCAGGCGCTGCACCGCGTCCATCACATCCTGCGGTTGAGCCAGAAACGCGTTCCCCAGGTTTTGCACCCAGTCGGGGTTTTCGCCCATCAGAGCCATCAGTTGTGGGAATGCCACCAGTGATTTTACGCTCGGATCCCAGGACTGACCGGACACGGCCTTAATGGCGGCATCACCTTGCAGGGTTGGGTTATCACGCGACCACTGCACTGCCTGAACAACGTTTGATGGGTATGTGGAGGCCATCAATACCTGAGACAGTAGCGGATCGGGGTAGAGGGCGATAGGGGCAACCCACTGATCCAGTTGAGCCGTGGTATACGTGGCTGGCGCAGCGGGCGCGGCAGGTGTCGCGGCAACAGGCGCCTGAGGCGCAACCGCAGCCGGGGCAGGTTGTTCGGGGGCTTCCGGTGTGCGGCTTTTTACATACAGCACGCCCGCACCGACAAACAACCCTGCACTGCACGCAAGAGCAATGATATGGGGCTTAAAGGGCAACGTCATTTTATCTCTCCCGGTTCAGGAAGAACCGTCATGGTCATCATGCCTGCCGCCAACGGGTGCAGTTTCAAGCGAGTATAAAGAGACGATAGTTTAATTTTTGACGAATCTTGGGATCGCCAGCGCAAGTTTTTTAAAGCGAGGCGAAATAATGTGTCCAAATGTTGCGGGCTGAAATAGCTGTGCCTGATATAGCAAGGGGCGTTAGACCATCCTTAACGATTCAGCCAATTTTTTATGTTGCTTTTTTGTAAACAGATTAACACTTAAAGAAAATCCTGTTATTGTGCCTCATGCGGTACTGGGCATTTACCCTACAATCTGCTGTCTCACAGGAGCGTGAAGAGAATCGCCCATCTACAAAAGCGCCGCATTATGACAATGAGAGCGAGGAGATATCGTCGTGCTAGAAGAATACCGTAAGCACGTAGCCGAGCGTGCTGCCCAGGGGATTGTGCCGAAACCGTTAGACGCAACCCAGATGGCCGCACTTGTCGAGCTGCTGAAGAACCCGCCTGTGGGCGAAGAAGAATTCCTGTCAGACCTGTTGATCAACCGTGTTCCCCCTGGCGTAGATGAAGCCGCTTATGTCAAAGCCGGTTTTCTCGCCGCTGTCGCGAAAGGCGACACTACCTCCCCGCTGGTGACTCCTGAAAAAGCCATTGAACTGCTGGGCACCATGCAGGGTGGTTACAACATTCATCCGCTGATCGATGCGCTGGACGATGCGAAGCTGGCGCCGATTGCCGCCAGAGCGCTCTCTTCAACGCTGCTGATGTTCGATAACTTCTACGATGTGGAAGAAAAAGCCAAAGCGGGCAACGAATATGCGAAGCAGGTGATGCAGTCCTGGGCCGATGCCGAATGGTTCCTGAACCGTCCGGCTCTGGCTGAGAAAATCACCGTTACCGTCTTTAAAGTGACGGGTGAAACCAACACCGACGATCTCTCTCCGGCGCCGGATGCGTGGTCCCGCCCGGATATCCCGCTGCACGCGCTGGCGATGCTGAAAAACGCCCGTGAAGGTATTGAGCCGGATCAGCCGGGTGTCGTTGGCCCGATCAAACAGATCGAAGCATTACAGCAAAAAGGCTATCCGCTGGCCTACGTGGGTGACGTGGTGGGTACCGGTTCATCGCGTAAGTCTGCAACCAACTCCGTGCTGTGGTTCATGGGTGATGACATTCCGCACGTGCCGAACAAGCGCGGCGGCGGTCTGTGCCTCGGCGGCAAAATTGCACCTATCTTCTTTAACACCATGGAAGATGCGGGCGCGCTGCCCATCGAAGTGGACGTCTCTAACCTGAATATGGGCGACGTGATTGACGTCTACCCTTACAGCGGCGAAGTGCGTAACCACGAAACCGGTGAGCTGCTGGCAACCTTCGAACTGAAAACCGACGTGCTGATCGACGAAGTGCGCGCCGGTGGCCGTATCCCGCTGATCATCGGCCGTGGCCTGACCACCAAAGCGCGTGAAGCGCTGGGTCTGCCGCACTCAGACGTATTCCGTCAGGCGAAAGACGTGGCGGAAAGCAGCCGCGGCTTCTCGCTGGCACAGAAAATGGTGGGTCGCGCCTGCGGCGTGAAAGGTATCCGTCCGGGCGCGTACTGCGAACCGAAGATGACCTCCGTAGGCTCTCAGGACACCACCGGCCCAATGACCCGTGATGAACTGAAAGACCTGGCGTGCCTGGGCTTCTCGTCCGACCTGGTGATGCAGTCCTTCTGCCACACCGCGGCGTATCCGAAGCCGGTTGACGTGACCACGCACCACACCCTGCCGGACTTCATCATGAACCGTGGCGGCGTGTCGCTGCGTCCGGGCGATGGCGTCATCCACTCGTGGCTGAACCGTATGCTGCTGCCGGATACCGTGGGCACCGGCGGCGACTCCCATACCCGTTTCCCGATTGGGATCTCCTTCCCGGCGGGCTCCGGTCTGGTGGCGTTTGCCGCCGCGACCGGCGTGATGCCGCTGGATATGCCGGAATCGGTGCTGGTGCGCTTCAAAGGCAAAATGCAGCCGGGCATCACCCTGCGCGATCTGGTGCATGCGATCCCGCTGTACGCGATCAAACAGGGCCTGCTGACCGTCGAGAAGAAAGGGAAGAAGAACATCTTCTCTGGCCGCATTCTGGAGATCGAAGGTCTGCCGGATCTGAAAGTGGAGCAGGCGTTCGAACTGACCGATGCTTCCGCTGAACGTTCCGCGGCGGGCTGTACCATCAAGCTGAACAAAGAGCCAATCGTTGAGTACCTGAACTCCAACATCGTGCTGCTGAAGTGGATGATCGCGGAAGGCTACGGCGACCGTCGTACGCTGGAGCGTCGCGTGCAGGGCATGGAAAAATGGCTGGCGGATCCGCAGCTGCTGGAAGCCGATGCCGACGCAGAATACGCGGCGGTGATCGACATCGATCTGGCGGATATCAAAGAGCCAATCCTGTGTGCGCCGAACGATCCGGACGACGCGCGCCTGCTGTCTGACGTGCAGGGCGAGAAGATCGACGAAGTGTTCATCGGCTCCTGCATGACCAACATCGGCCACTTCCGCGCCGCCGGTAAGCTACTGGATGCGCATAAAGGCCAGCTGCCGACCCGCCTGTGGGTGGCTCCGCCGACCCGTATGGATGCGGCGCAGTTGACCGAAGAAGGTTACTACAGCGTGTTTGGTAAGAGCGGGGCGCGTATCGAGATCCCGGGCTGTTCACTGTGCATGGGTAACCAGGCGCGCGTAGCCGACGGTGCGACGGTGGTGTCGACCTCAACCCGTAACTTCCCGAACCGTTTAGGTACCGGCGCGAACGTCTTCCTGGCTTCTGCGGAGCTGGCGGCGGTTGCGGCGCTGATCGGCAAACTGCCGACGCCGGAAGAGTACCAGACCTACGTGGCGCAGGTGGATAAGACGGCGGTGGATACCTACCGTTATCTGAACTTCGACCAGCTTTCTCAGTACACTGAGAAAGCGGACGGCGTGATTTTCCAGACCGCGGTCTAATGCGCTAGCGCGTTTTGTGTAAAAACGCATCACTGCCCGGAGAAGTCTGCTTCTTCGGGCATTTTTATTTCTATTCCTTATACCCGCTACGCTTTTTTTCTGCCGCGCTACTGCGATAATTACAGCACGGCGCAATGCGGTATTGGCGCATTGCCGGGAGCAGAGGAAGACATTATGGATTACGAATTTCTGCGCGATATTACCGGACGGGTTTTAGTGCGTATGTCCATGGGCCACGAGGTGGTAGGGCACTGGTTTAATGAGGAAGTGAAAGAGAACCTGGCCTTACTTGATGAAGTGGAACAGGCGGCGCGTGCGGTGAAGGGCAGTGAACGTTCCTGGCAGCGAGCAGGGCATGAATATACGCTCTGGCTGGATGGCGAAGAGGTGATGGTTCGCGCCAATCAGCTTGAGTTCTCTGGCGATGAAATGGAAGAGGGGATGAGCTACTACGACGAAGAGAGCTTTTCGCTCTGCGGCGTAGAGGATTTTCTTCAGGTTGTGGCGGCGTACCGCGAATTTATGCAACAGCGTTAATCCATGCGGAGCCAGCGGGCTCCGCTATGTCAGTTACTTCACGTACGCCAGCAGGCTTAACGAGTCACGCGCCAGCGCTTTGCATTTCTTTGCCGTGGGGATGCCGATGCCGCTGAGATCGCGATAGCTGTCTTCGCCCAGCGCCTTCATGTTAAAGGTGTCGTAATTGCTCAGGTCCCACTGGTTTTGCTGGGCAAAAAAGACCAGTGCGCGACGGATCTGCCCATTTGGCAAATTCTGGTATCCACAGTCATTTTTCAGAAAAACAAAAACCGCCGTTAAATCGGCCATATCTTCGGCTTCGGACTCGCTCAGCGCGTAGCTATTTGCGCATACGGCCATCAGGCTGCCGAACAAAACTGTTCTGAAAAACGTCTTCATTGTTTCTACCACTGCATCACGGAATTTAAACGTTAGCACACTGCGAGCGAAGCGACGACCTTTATTATTAGCCGTTTACTTGACCTTCCCGTAAGGGGAAGGCTTATGCTTAAAAGATAGCCTGCTTAAGCTGCTGAATATAAGGAAGTGATTATGCAACGTCGTGACTTTTTAAAGTACTCCGTGGCGCTGGGCGTCGCGTCAGCTTTACCACTGTGGAGCCGCACGGTTTTTGCCGCCGATCGTCCGGCGTTACCCATTCCTGACCTGTTAACAGCGGACGCCGCTAATCGTATCCCGCTGATTGTGAAAGCCGGTCAGTCGACTTTTGCCGGTAAAACCGCCACGACCTGGGGATATAACGGCAATTTGCTCGGACCGGCGGTAAAGCTGAACAAAGGGCAAGCGGTAACCGCCGATATCCATAACCAGCTTGCCGAAGAGACGACGTTGCACTGGCACGGGCTGGAAATTCCCGGCGAAGTCGACGGTGGGCCACAGGGCATTATCCCGGCGGGCGGGAAACGTTCCGTCACTTTCACTCCGCAACAACGGGCAGCAACCTGCTGGTTCCATCCGCACCAACATGGCAAAACCGGCCGTCAGGTGGCAATGGGGCTGGCTGGACTGGTACTGATTGAAGACGATGAGATCGGAAAACTACAGCTGCCAAAGCAGTGGGGCATCGACGATGTGCCGGTGATTATTCAGGACAAACAGTTTTCCGCTGACGGACAAATTAACTACCAGTTGGATATGATGACCGCCGCAGTCGGCTGGTTTGGCGATACGCTGCTGACCAACGGCGCGATTTATCCTCAGCATGCCGCGCCGCGCGGCTGGCTGCGGTTACGCCTGCTGAACGGGTGCAACGCGCGCTCGCTGAATATCGCCGCCAGCGACAATCGTCCTCTGTACGTCATTGCCAGCGATGGCGGACTGTTAGCGGAGCCGGTCAAAGTAACCGAGCTTCCCATGCTGATGGGCGAGCGCTTTGAGGTGCTGGTGGATGTGAGCAACGGTAAGGCTTTCGATCTGGTCACCCTGCCTGTGAGCCAGATGGGGATGGCGGTTGCGCCATTCGATAAACCGCACCCGGTGATGCGCGTTCAGCCGCTGCGGGTTACCGCTTCCGCAACGCTGCCGGATACGTTGACATCCATGCCGTCGCTGCCGTCCCTTGATGGCCTGACGGTGCGCAAACTGCAGCTGTCTATGGATCCGATGCTCGACATGATGGGCATGCAAATGCTGATGAAGAAGTACGGCGGCCAGGCGATGGCGGGTATGGATCATGGGAAGATGATGGGTCATATGAATAGTGACAATATGGGCCACGGGAACATGAGTCATGGCGATATGGGCAATATGAAACATGGAAACATGGGGAATATGAACCATAACGGGCAGTTTGATTTCCATAACGCCAACCGAATCAATGGCCAGGCGTTTGATATGAATAAACCGATGTTCGCTGCGGCGAAAGGCCAGCATGAGCGCTGGGTGATTTCCGGCCAGGGCGACATGATGCTGCATCCGTTCCATATTCACGGCACGCAGTTCCGCATTCTGTCCGAAAATGGTAAAGCGCCTGCCGCGCACCGCGCGGGATGGAAGGACACGGTGCGAGTAGAAGGCGGCGTGAGCGAGGTGCTGGTGAAGTTTGATCACGACGCGCCGAAAGAGCATGCCTACATGGCGCACTGCCATCTGTTAGAGCATGAAGATACCGGGATGATGCTCGGATTCACGGTATAAAAAAACGGGTGGCGGCTTCGCCTTACCCGGCCTACAGAATCAGGAGATGCGGTATCTCTTTGTAGGCCGGATAAGGCGGGAGCCGACATCCGGCACATCTCGTTACTTCGTGTTGTCCGGCAACGCGTACGCCACGATATAATCGCCCATCTTCGTGCCAAATGATCCGTGGCCCCCGGCGGAAATCACCACGTACTGCTTACCGTTCACTTCATAGGTCATCGGCGTAGCCTGACCACCGGCCGGTAAACGGCCCTGCCACAGTTTTTCACCGTTGCTCATATTGTACGCGCGCAGATAGTTATCGGCAGTCGCGGCAATAAACAGCACGTTACCGGCGGTGGAAATAGGCCCACCCAGCATCGGCATCCCCATATTGAACGGCACCGGGATCGGCATAGGGAACGGCATGCTGTCCTGCGGTGTGCCAATCCGTTTTTTCCACACGACGTCATTGGTCTTCAGATCCACGGCAGAGATGTAACCCCAGGCAGGCTGCTTACACGGCAGGCCAAATGGCGACAGGAACGGGTTCAGCGTTACGCCAAACGGCACCCCGTACTGCGGCTGGATCCCTGATTCCGTGCCGGTGCCTTTGGCATCTTTCAGCGGCTCCATCGGGTTGCCGGGGCCGCGTGGGATCAGCTTCGAAACGAAAGGCAGCGCCATCGGGTTAGCAATGGCGACCTGACGGTTTGGATCGACGGAGATCCCGCCCCATTCGAACATCCCGAGGTTGCCGGGGAACACCAGAGTGCCTTGCTCTGATGGCGGGGTAAATATGCCTTCATAGCGCAGCTGGTGGAACATTACGCGGCACACCAGCTGGTCGAACATGGTCGCGCCCCACATATCCGCGCCGCTGAGATCTTTCTTCGGACGGAAACTGAGATCGGAGAACGGCTGGGTTTTGCTGACGTAATCACCTTTGGCTGCGCCCTGCGGCACCGGTTTCTCCGGGGCGGGGACCACCAGCTCACCATTACGGCGGTCGAGCACGAAGATGTTACCGGTTTTCGCCGGGGCATAAATGACCGGAACTTTCTCACCTTTAACGGTGATATCCGCCAGCGTCGGCTGCGCCGGTAAATCCATATCCCATAGATCGTGGTGTACGGTTTGATAGCTCCAGGCCAGTTTCCCGGTCGTGGCATTTAGCGCCAGGATGGAGCTGGCATAACGTTCCTGTTCCGGCGTGCGGTTTCCGCCCCAGATATCCGGCGTGGTGACGCCCATTGGCAGATACACCAGATCCAGTTTTGCGTCATAGGCCGCAGGAGCCCAGGAGTTTGGCGAGTTAAAGGTGAACGTATGTTCATCTGACGGGATGAAATTGGGATCTTTTGCGCCCGGGTCGAACGCCCACAGGAGCTTGCCGTTATTCACGTCAAAACCACGAATAACCCCCGACGTTTCACGGGTAGAATAGTTATCGGTTACCGACCCGGCAATGACAATGGTTTTGTCGGTGATTATCGGGGGCGACGTCGGTTCATACAGGCCCGGTGAGGTATCCGGCATGTTGGTTTGCAGATTTAAAATGCCTTTATTGGCGAAGGTTTCACACAGCTTGCCGGTCTCGGCATTCAATGCAAACAGACGACCATCGTTCACCGGTAACAGGATGCGGCGCGGACAGTCAGCTATTACTTCCGGGCTGGCGTTATCGGCCCGCGCTTCATGATAAGAGACGCCGCGGCAGGTCACGTGCTGGAAGCTGGTGTTGGTATTAAGCTGGGGATCGAAGTGCCACTTCTCTTTACCGCTGGCGGCATCCAGCGCAAACAGCCGCTGGTGGGCGGTACACAGATAAAGCGTATCGCCAACTTTTATCGGCGTGACCTCATTGGTGATCTCTCCGGGATCGTTCGGTTGTTTTAAATCCCCGGTACGAAATACCCAGGCTTCTTTCAGCTGATGTACGTTGTCGGCGTTAATTTGTTTTAACGGCGAGTAGCGCTGACCTTCCTGATTGCGTCCGTAAGCGGGCCAGTCCGGATCGGCAACCTGGGAGATCGCTTCGGCTGGGGTGGTATCCGCGCTCAGCGTGCCGTGCACTTCCTGAGGATCGTTGAAACCCGCCCAGGTCAGGATCCCGCTGCTAATCAACAGCGCGACAACCAGCGCGGTTACCGCACCGCTGGAAGGGACGATCAGACGATGCCAGACGAACGGTAAAATAAGCCAGATGCCGAAGAAGACCAGGATGTCGCTACGCGGCGTTAATGCCCAGAAATCAAAGCCGACTTCCCATACGCCCCAAATCATGGTGGCGAGAAGCAGGGCGGCATACAGCCAAAGCGCGGATCGTTTACTACGCCACAGCAGAAGAGCCACGCCGAGCATGACCAGACCCGCAATCGGGTAATACCAGGAGCCGCCGATGGCGACCAGCCAGACTCCGCCAATCAGGAGATAGAGTCCGCAAAGTGCCGCGAACAGGGCGCTCAGGGTCACGACAAGCCCTTGAGAACGTACGTTGTTATTTGCCATAAAAAATACCATCACAGGTGTTATTTCTTTAATAGCAGTTAATTATAGGAGCTAAAACGCGTGATAATTGTCACATTATGAACTTTATCAACAGATGCCGCGTATGAATGCTTTTACTGGTATACTGCGTGCCTTGCGCTTAGATGCTCTTTTATTACAAGCAGGCATCAAGTGATTTGTTTTTAAATCATATGGTTAGAGATATGAAACATACTGTTGAAGTCATGATCCCGGAAGCGGAGATCAAAGCGCGTATTGCTGAACTGGGGCGTCAGATTAACGAACGTTACAAGGACAGCGGCAGCGATATGGTGCTGGTTGGTCTGTTACGCGGCTCATTTATGTTTATGGCGGACCTGTGCCGTGAAGTGCATGTCTCCCACGAAGTCGATTTCATGACTGCATCCAGCTATGGCAGCGGAATGTCCACCACGCGCGATGTGAAAATCCTGAAAGACCTGGATGAAGATATTCGTGGTAAGGACGTGCTGATTGTTGAAGACATTATCGACTCCGGCAACACGCTGTCTAAAGTGCGTGAGATTCTGAGCCTGCGCGAGCCGAAATCCCTGGCAATCTGTACGCTGCTGGACAAACCGTCCCGTCGTGAGGTGGATGTTCCGGTTGAGTTTATCGGATTCTCTATTCCAGATGAGTTTGTTGTCGGTTATGGCATTGACTATGCGCAGCGTTATCGCCATCTGCCGTATGTTGGCAAAGTGGTACTGCTGGACGAGTAATTGGCTGGAGTGCCTGATGGCGCTTCGCTTATCAGGCCTACGGCGCAGGCTTGTAGGCCGGGTAAGGCGGTAGCCGCCTTACCCGGCAATGTCAGATTATTTATGGTTGCTGTGTTTCTGGCTGAGGTTCGACAAGCCCTGGCGATAGCGCTGCTCCAGCGTTTCGCGGCTGGTGGCGGTGACGTCAAGGTCGCGCAGCAGACCGTCATGAATACCGTAGGCCCAGCCGTGAATGGTGACTTTCTGCCCGCGCTTCCAGGCCGATCGCATGATGGTGGAGTGGCCCAGGTTATAGACCTGTTCCATCACATTCAGCTCGCACAGGGTATCAATACGTCGCTCCTGCGGCATTTCACCCAACAAAGAGCTGTGTTTAAACCAGATATCGCGGATATGCAGTAACCAGTTATCAATCAGCCCCTGTTCTTTATTTTCAATGGCAGCCTGGACGCCGCCGCACCCATAGTGGCCGCAAATAATAATGTGTTCCACTTCCAGTACATCAACCGCATACTGTACCACTGAGAGACAGTTCAGGTCGGTGTGAATAACCAGATTGGCAACATTACGGTGAACAAATAATTCACCCGGCTCAAGACCGGTTAAACGTTCTGCGGGAACACGACTGTCGGAACATCCAATCCATAGAAAGCGCGGATTTTGTGCGTGAGTCAGCGTTTCAAAAAATCCGGGATCCTCTTCTACCAGCATCTTTGACCATAGTGCATTGTTGCTGATGAGTGTATCTATGTCTTTCATGGAGTTGTACAACCCGAAGCCAGATAAATTCGATGGGCTAATATAGGGTAACTCCAGCATTATTTAAACTATATATGAAATGTCAGAACGTAAGGTAAGTAAAAAACCATGACCATTGCTCTGGAACTTCAACAACTTAAAAAAACCTATCCCGGTGGCGTTCAGGCGTTGCGTGGCATAGATTTGCAAGTCGAAGCGGGCGATTTCTATGCGTTGTTAGGTCCCAATGGCGCAGGGAAGTCCACGACCATCGGCATTATCAGTTCGCTGGTGAATAAAACCTCCGGTCGGGTGAGCGTCTTCGGATACGATCTCGATAAAGATACGGTTAACGCTAAACGTCAGCTTGGGCTGGTACCGCAGGAGTTTAACTTTAACCCGTTTGAAACCGTGCAGCAGATTGTAGTGAATCAGGCGGGTTACTACGGCGTTGAACATAAAGAGGCGGTTAAACGCAGCGAAATCTATCTGAAGCAGCTCGATCTGTGGGAAAAGCGTAACGAACGCGCGCGTATGCTTTCCGGCGGCATGAAACGCCGTCTGATGATTGCCCGCGCGCTGATGCATGAACCAAAGTTGTTGATTCTTGATGAGCCAACCGCCGGGGTTGATATCGAGCTTCGTCGTTCAATGTGGGGTTTTTTAAAGGATTTAAACGACAAAGGCACGACGATTATTCTGACCACCCACTATCTCGAAGAAGCGGAAATGCTGTGCCGCAATATCGGCATTATTCAGCACGGCGAGCTGGTGGAAAATACCTCCATGAAGAACCTGCTCTCCAAGCTGAAATCCGAGACCTTTATTCTCGATCTGGCGGCCAAAAGCCCGCTGCCGAAGCTGGAAGGCTATCAGTACCGTCTGGTGGATACTTCAACTCTGGAAGTGGAAGTTCTGCGCGAGCAAGGGGTGAACAGCGTATTCGCGCAGCTGAGCGCCCAGGGGATTCAGGTATTAAGTATGCGTAATAAAGCGAACCGACTGGAAGAACTGTTTGTTTCTCTGGTGCATGAAAAACAAGGAGATCGCGCATGATGCAGCTTTATTGGGTGGCGCTGAAAAGCATCTGGGCGAAAGAGATCCACCGCTTTATGCGCATCTGGGTCCAGACTCTGGTGCCGCCCGTCATCACCATGACGCTCTATTTTATTATCTTCGGTAACCTTATCGGCTCGCGTATCGGTGAAATGCACGGTTTTAGCTACATGCAGTTCATTGTGCCGGGGCTGATTATGATGGCGGTGATCACCAACTCGTACGCTAACGTGGCGTCGTCGTTCTTTAGCGCCAAGTTCCAACGCAATATTGAAGAGCTGCTGGTTGCGCCGGTACCCACGCACGTCATCATCGCCGGTTTTGTCGGCGGCGGCGTGGCGCGCGGGCTGTGCGTGGGCATTCTGGTTACCGCGGTGTCGCTGTTCTTTGTGCCGTTCCAGGTGCATTCGTGGGTATTTGTGGCGCTCACATTGGTGCTGACGGCGATTCTGTTCTCGCTGGCGGGCTTACTGAACGCGGTCTTCGCCAAAACCTTTGACGATATCAGCCTGATCCCAACCTTCGTACTGACGCCGTTGACCTATCTTGGCGGGGTGTTCTATTCGCTGACGCTGTTGCCGCCGTTCTGGCAGGGGCTGTCGCACCTGAACCCGATCGTCTACATGATCAGCGGGTTTCGCTACGGCTTCCTGGGCATCCACGATGTGCCTCTGGTCACCACCTTTGGCGTGCTGGTGGTATTTATCGCCGCGTTTTATTTACTGTGCTGGTATCTGATCCAGCGCGGACGCGGGCTGCGCAGCTAATACTTTCTTCCTCTCTCTGCTCGGGAGAGGAAGACTTTTGATGCTTATCACCATTACCGATTTATCACCCTGATAAACTACTTGCCTGCTAAGGAGGTAGGCAATGCTAGGTTGGGTAATTACCTGTCATGACGATAAGGCGCAGGATATGCTGCATCGTCTGGAGCAAAAGTACGGCCCGTTGGCCCAATGCCAGGCGATAAGCTTTTGGCGCGGGCTTAGCTCGAATATGCTGAGCCGCATGATGTGTCATGCGCTACATGCTACTGACTCAGGCGAGGGCGTGATCTTCCTGACGGATACCGCAGGGGCCGCGCCATACCGCGTGGCCTCGTTAATGAGCCATAAGCATCCCCAGTGTGAAGTGATTTCCGGTGTCAGCTATTCATTGCTGGAGCAAATGATTTCGTCGCGGGAATCGATGAGCAGCTCTGCCTTTCGCGACAGCATTGTTGCGCTTGGCGGGCCGGAAGTCTCAAGCCTCTGGCATCAGCAGCAAAAAAATCCCCCCTTCGTGTTGAAGCATGATTTGTATGAGTATTAATCATTGGTATTGATGGCGCTTTTGCTACAATAGCCGAGGTTTCTCGCCTCGGTTCGGTTATCTCATATGGTTATGCGCGTTCTGCTTGTTTTGTTGCTCCTGTCTTCCGGCAGCGTAGCCGCGGCGTTGCCTGCTCGTTATATGCAGACGACGGAAGCGGCCGCCGTATGGGCGCAGATTGGCAATAAGATGGTGACGGTAGGTAATATTCGCGCCGGGCAGATCCTTGCCGTCGAGCCGATTGCCGCTGACTATTACGAGTTCACCTTTGGCTTTGGCACCGGGTTTATTGATAAGGGGCATCTGGAGTCCGTGCAGGGACGGCAGAAAGTGGACGATGGTCTGGGCGATCTCAATAAACCGCTCAGTAACCAAAGCCTGATTACCTGGAAAGATACCCCCGTTTATAACGCCCCGGACGTCGGGAGCGCCCCGTTTGGCGTATTGGCGGATAATCTGCGTTATCCCATCATCAGCAAACTTAAAGACCGGCTCAATCAAACCTGGTTCCAGATCCGTATTGGCGACAGGCTGGCCTATATCAGCGCGCTGGATGCGCAGGAAGACCACGGCATCCCGGTGCTGACCTACCATCATATTCTGCGCGATGAAGAGAACACCCGTTTTCGCCACACCTCCACCACGACCTCCGTGCGCGCGTTCAGTAACCAAATGGCCTGGCTGCGCGATCGCGGGTATACCACGTTGACAATGTATCAACTGGAAGACTACGTGCAAAATAAGATGAATCTTCCCGCGCGGGCGGTGGTGCTGACGTTCGACGACGGTCTCAAGTCAGTCAGTCGATATGCGTATCCGGTATTGAAGCAGTATGGGATGAAAGCGACAGCTTTTATTATCTCGTCACGCATCAAGCGCCATCCGCAGAAGTGGGATCCAAAATCGCTGCAGTTTATGAGCGTTTCTGAACTGAATGGCATCAGAGATGTGTTTGATTTTCAGTCCCATACCCATTTTTTACACCGGGTTGACGATCGTCATCGGCCCATTCTGCTCAGCCGCAGCTATCACAATATCCTGTTTGATTTTGCCCGTTCCCGGCGCGCGCTGGCGCAGTTTAATCCGCACGTGCTGTACCTTTCATATCCGTTTGGCGGCTATAACGCGACGGCGGTAGAAGCCGCCAAAGAGGCAGGGTTTCACCTGGCGGTCACCACGGTGAGGGGCAAGGTGAAACCGGGGGATAACCCGATGCTGCTAAAGCGGCTGTATATTCTGCGCACGGATTCGCTGGAAACCATGTCGCGGCTGATCAGCAATCAGCCGCAGGGGTGATCAGAAATAGTCGATGGTAAAGGTGCCGATGGCCTTAAATTTACCCGGTTTTAGCGTTTCGCCGGAAAGCTGCATTGTCGTGATGAAGTTGTAGTTGTAAGTGCGGGCATTGCTAACGATGGTCGTCGGCGTCCAGATCTCAAGGCCCGGGCTAAATACATCTTTTGTCCCTTGTATTGGGAAATCCGCCTGCAATAACACGCCAACACCACTGGCCGCATCGCTGCCGGTCAGGGGGTTTGTCAGCAGCATATTATTTTGTGAATCAACGGCATATTTCGACGATGCCAGCTTAAACCGAAACCAGACGGTGTTGGTACAACCGGCCAGTTTCAGGGTTAATGTTTTACGCTGCCAGTAGTATTCCCGCAATGAGGAGTACATCACGTCGCCAAAATCAACGTTATTGGTGCCGTCATTACCCGAGACGCTGCTACAGGTGGCCGCGCTGATCGGTACGCTAAAGCTCGCTGTGCTGACTTTAACCGTCCAGGGGTTATTGTCGTCGCTGTCAGCGGTGCCGACGCGAATCTGCCCCAGCGTTCGGCTATCTTTTGGCGTCAGGTAACTGACGTTTTTGACGTTGCCGGGAAAGGCACTCATTTGATACAGCGTAATGGTGGCCTTGACCTGCTTGCTATCCCAGTCGCTTTCACTGCTCGGGTAGACGTTGATCCACGACCCGGTAGTAGAGGGGAAATAGCCCCCGGCTCCGGCGGTGCTGAACAGTTTGACCGCGTAGTAAATACCATCAACGTTGGTCGGGAAGAGCGCCCGGCCGTCAGTTTCTATGACATCCGAACCGTTGTTGGTATACATATAAAAGTCGTCGCCGTTCGGCCCGTTGTCGCAATAGGACCACAGATCATGACTTAAACTCGGATCAAAATAGTCGAGTTCGTGGACGGTGCTGCTGGTATCGCCATACACTGAATAAAAATTCAGCGGACTACCGGTGCTCCCGCCGTTGATGAGCAGATCCCCAGGGACCCCGTTTTTAGCCAGGTGGCACTCTGCGGAGCAGACGCCAGGAAGCAGGAGCGCCAGTAGGTATAGCAGATATTTCATCTTGTCTCGTCCCTGATTATTGATAAATAGCGTCAACCAGCACATGGCTGGTGACTTTGCCAGAGCTGATCACGGCGCTGGTGTTTTGATAGCGGGCGTAGAAGTCGTAGCTGGCGAGGTAGGTATCGGGCGCGGCGGCAAACATTGCCACCGGGTCGCCGTTGCTATCGACCACGTTGCGGTTATCGTTGCTGGAAAAAATCACCACCCCGACATTCTGCGCGCCGCCGGACTCTGTCGGCGTTTCATTCATAAACACCTGTTTACTTTCGGCGGGCCAGCTGCCGCTTTGCGGCTTGAAGCGGAAGGTCATCGTCTGTAAGGCGTCCGTTTTTCCGTCACAGCTTTCCACATTAACGCTAAAGCGCGTGCCGCTGGCCGCGTCGTTCGGCTGCAGGCGCGGCGTCGTGCCATCAATCTTATAAAACCAATAGCGCGACACGGTCGGCAGATGGACTTCGCCATTATCGGAAAGGGAAATCTGGCAGGTATTGTCCACGATATTGGCGGTCATGGTGACGTTAAGCTCGCCCATCGTCGTCTCTTCAGCCAGGCACGGTGCGCCTGCCGCCAGCCCTGTGATAAGCAGCATGGGGCGGAGATGGCGCAGGCGAGTTAACGTGAATAACATTGAATGTCTACCCCTGCGAGATTACTGATAGGTCACAACGAAGGTGACAGGCGCCTTGACTTCGCCTTCGGTAACGTTGGCGATCGTTCTGCTTTTCGCAATCACGATGCGCGAGGTTAAATCAACGTCCTGGGCGCTGCCGCTAATCGCGATGGTTTGCGGTTGGGTAACCGTTTGGTTACAGCTGAGTATCGTGCCGCTATCGGCGTCGCCTTTCCACACCTCAAAGCCTGTGGAGTTACCGCCGGCAAAAGAGTCGCCGTCCATGGCCGGACCGGAGCAGCCGCCACCGGTTCCCGCCTGTATTTTCAGCTCTGCCGACTTCACCCCGGCGCAGTTGCTAAAGGCAATTTTGAAGGGCACGGTACGGCTTTTACCGACCAGTTCCGATTTAAACACGTCGCCAAAGCCCAGTTCGGACACCGCCTTCCCGGTGGCGTTCTGGATCTCAGCGGTGCAGGTTCCTGCTTCAATTGTGGTGGTAAAACGTGCCGATACGCTGTCAGTACCGGTAATGGCAAACGCCGGGGCGGATAACAGCAGCGTACCGATAACGCCCCCCAGAATGGATAATTTGTTCATCATGTTATTCCCTGCCTGATGATTATTCATAGGTAAAGTTAAAGGTAGCGAGCGCGCTAAACGGGCCGGTGGTGCCTTTCCCGCTGGAGGTTTCTATCAGCGTAGCCACCAGCGGAACTTCCTTATTGGCGATCTCGGTGGTGCTCCAGACCAGACGTTCGTTATCCGTAGTTGAGCCAATCACAAAGGGCGCGTCCGGCGTGGTGGTGCGGGCAATCGTCAGCCCGATATAGCTGGCGGCGGCGCTGTCGGTACTTTCATTATCCAGCGCCGTGTTCTTGAGCGCGGATTGCGTACCGGACACGGTGGTTTTCAGCGCGGCCAGGCTCGACGGGCATTCGGTGATCTTCAGCTTGAAGGTGGTTTGCGCCGCGCTGTCGCCGTTGACGATTTTATCCATGCTGACCTTTTCACCGGTGCCAATCGGAATGGTGTTGTTTTGCCCATCACCGCTGCCGCCTTCAATCGCCATATCGCAGGTGGTTTCGCGAATGTTGGCGGTAAAGGTGACATCCAGCGTGACAGCCAGGGAAGGGAGCGCCGTCGCGATGAGCAAACTGCTGCATCCCAGTAGGTATAACTTTTTGATATTCATTATTTTCATCATGTCCTTGTAAAAATAATGCCATTACATCTGGCAACGTTGATTGCTTAATAAACGCGTCAGGCCTACCTTCTGGGTGGCATCTTCACCGGTTATCTGGTAGTTAACGGTACAACGACCTTCTTTTCCGGCGCCCCAGACAACCAGCAGTTTGCCGCTCTCTTGCGCCCCGCGGACGTAGGCCATACCGGCCTGGCCCACGGAGCCAATGGATTCGCCCTGCGCGTTTTGTACATCTGCGCCGAGCGGGATAAAGCCGTTATCGCTGCGTCTGAGTTCCATTAGCAGCGAACGTCCTTCATCGGTTGCGAACTCCACTTTGACGACAGCGCCGCTGCGCGGAATGACGATGGTGCTGGTGTTTTTGACCTCGACGTCGGCTTCCATCGAGTCGATATTCAGCCCGACCGTATTTTGGCGATAGGCCGACAGATAGGGCTGTAGGGCATAGCCAAAGCGGTTAATGCGCCCATCGCCGGTGGTTAACCTGGCGCCTTTCGCGCCGGAGGCGTGAACCAGCGCCAGCGTATCGGTATCGCCGATACTGCCGGGCGCCAACGTCAGCCCGCCGGAGTGAATTAGCATGCCGCCACTGTAGCTCAGGGAGTACTGACGGGAGCTGTCGTCGGAGGCGGAGGCCGACAGGCTCAGCGGGCCGACAGAACTGTTGTAGCTGCCGTAGCCGCCAATCTGGTTAATGGAGGCGCTATCGCTGCGGTTGGTGCTGGTGTTCACGCTATAGTTAAATAGCGCATCGCTGGTGCTGCCGTTCGCGCTGGCGTTGAACGTGCTGTTTGACTTCATGTCGGTGTTAACGCTCATGTTCACCGTGGAGAATCCCAGCGGACGTTTGCTGCGACCCAGCAGGTTTTCGAGCGGAATGCTCAGGCTAAGATAGACGCTGTCGTCTTTATCGCCGTATTCGTTATAGGTGCGTTGCAAAGAGAGGCTGTAGTTGGCCCATGCAAAGGCGTCGCTATAACCAATGGAGTACTGCGACGTTGATGAATCCTCATTCCAGTAATCCTGCCAGCTTCCGCTGACGTACAGGCTGCCGCCGCTGGTCGACCACAGCGAAAGGGGCTGGCTGATGTTGACCTGAAACTGGTTTTTCATGCGCTGGAAGCGGGTGTATTCCTCTCTGGAGGCATCGCGGCCATTGCGCTGACCGTTGTAGTTGTCGATGTTGTCATGCAGCGAGGCGGCGTCGCTTAACGTCATGTAGTTTTCCGTGGAGAAACGATAGGCGGCAATGTTGAACGACGTTTGCGAGTCTTCCAGCAGCGTGCTCCACGTCAGGCGGTAACTTTGGCCGGTTAACGTATCCAGTGAGTCAATCGCCGCGCGAGAGTGGGTGATGTCGAAGGCGAGCGCGCCGATGGGGGTATTGGCGGCCAGCCCCAGTAAACCGGCGGTATAGCCGATATCCATATACTGCACGCCCGCATAGCCGGTGAAGGTATTGTTCAGGCCATAATAGCCGGTCGCGTAGCCGAGCTTCGGCTGGCTGCGTAAGCCATCGTCGTTCAGCTCGCCCGCGCCGATATCCCAGCGGCCATAGCCAGGGCGTAGCATTTGCGCCACCGAAGAGTAGGGCAGTGAGAAGGTGCGAATGCTGCCGTCGGCCTCCTCGATTTTGACGTCCAGGTCGCTACCGTAACCGGTGGTGCTCAGGTCGTTAATTTCAAACGGGCCGGGCGGGACGGTGGTTTCATAAATTTTGCTGCCGCTTTGCGTGACGGTGACCTTGGCGTTGCTGTTCGCCACGCCGCGAATGATGGGCGCATACGTGGAGGTGCCGCCGGGCAGCATGCGATCGTCGTTATAAAAGCGAACGCCGCGCAGGTTAAACGAGTTGAAGGAGTCGCCACGGGTAAACGAGTCGCCGATCAGAAACTGTGAGCGCAGGCGGGCGATGTCACGCTGCAGGTAGATATCCTGGCTGGAATAGTCGCTGCCGTTGTCCTGGTTCCAGTTGAGGTTGCCTCTGGCGCGCAGGTGCCAGGCGCCGAGGTTGGCGCCGTATTTTAGCCCAGCATAGGCAGAGTCGGTGGTTTGCCCGCTATTTTCCGCATGCCAGGCGTTGATATCATAGGAAAACATCGCCGCAGGAATGCCGTCTTCCCACAGCGAAGGGTCCGCATAGCGACCCGCGTTTTTTAGCACATAGATTTGCGGCATGGACACCGACAGCACCTGGGTGCCGAGATCAAACTCCCAGCTGGACTGCGGGTACTGCTTTGTCAGATCCACGCATGCGTCGCTTTCCAGATCCAGGCCGTCCGTTTTTATGCCGATCTGCATCAGCATTTTTCCGTTGAAGCAAGGGGTCGCCCGGAAGGTGCCGTTGTCATTGAACGTTACGCTGGTCAGCGTCCTGGGGAGATTGTTGACGACAATCTGCGTTTTGTAGGTGCCGGGCGGAACCGGGTTGCCTTTAGAGAATCGGCTGACGTCGATATTCGTGCCGGTATTAAATAAAAATTGATCGTTAAACTCGACATCATCTGAAGATGCCGCGGGTATTTCCGCCGCCATGACTGAAGCCTGGAGCGCAACATAAATTGCGGTGCATAATAACGATCGACGAAAAAACATAAATCCCTTATTTCCAGTAAAAGGCGCTGAGATCCTTCAGCGCGAAACATTAATTAATCGTGGCCTGGTGTTTCTCGGTACCGCCAAAGTCATTAATGGTGTTGTATTCCACTTTGCCGCCCGCCAGATTACTGCTTCCTTTAACCGGAACCGTTTCATTGGTCAGCGGTGGAATGGTGTGAGAAGCCACATCAATTTTTTTACCATTAATCGTAATGGTGGCCGCAGACATGGAAATAAAATAAGGGCTGCTATTATTCGCCGTCAGAGAATTACCGTGGTATGCCCATTGTAATTTCCCGGCAGCAAGGGCGGGATCGCCTGCTAATCCATCCGGGCGGTAGAACATTTTAATACGCGTACGAAAGGCGAGCTGGAGGACATTCTGCGCATCCGCCTCTTTGCCCTTGGGCGGCACTTCCAGTACGTTAAACCAGAACAGTGATTCGCGGTCAGCAGGCAGCGCCTGGCCTGTCCAGGTAATACGCACGGTCTGGCCTTTGGCGGGGTCAATGCGTGTGACCGGCGGCGTAACGATGAACGGCAGCTTCAGCTCCTGCGGGTTGACCGTATCGCGGCCATCGTCAAGCCAGGACTGCACCAGCAGCGGTTTGTTGCCGCGGTTTTCCATTTTGACGGTGACGTCTTTCGAGGACTGCGGATAGACCACGCGGGTACCGGAAATGACGATATCGGCACGGGCGCTGAAGGCGCTGAGTCCGGCGGTCAGGCACACCAACGATGTTACGGATAAACGCGTAAAATGATTCATCTTTTTCACTCTCAACGATGCGCCTGCGCGAGCACAGACGCATAATTATGGACGTAACGATTACTCGTAGGTCATGGTGAAAGTCGCGTTGCTGCTGACTTTACCGGAAGTGATATCGTTAGTGTTTTTAACCCAGTCGGCGCTTGGGACGTAAGCGACACGGTAAGCCAGTTGGCCAACACCGCCGGTTACGGTAGCAACCTGCGTGTTGTTGTCCGGTAAGCCGACCTGGATGCGGTCAGTGTTGGCGGTGCTGTTGTTGTACAGCGCCAGGCTGACGTTTTCAGCATGGCCGCTGACGGTTGGGTCAGCTTTCAGAGTACCGTTGCTCAGTTCAGCAAACTGCTGAGAGGTGAAGACGGCGGAAGCAGCGGTCATGCCGTCTGGGCAATCGCTCAGGTTCAGTTCAAACTCTTTTGAACCCACGCCCGTATCGATGCTGGCTAGTTCAACATCGGCTTTTTTCACTACCGGCAGGGTGATGGTGATATTGCTGGCATCGACGCCGTTATTGGTGGTGATTTTACAGGTGGAGTCGGTGACGGCGCCGTCAAAGGTGATCAGGCCTACGTCAGTGCCCAGGACTGGGGCGTCATCTTCCGCGAACACGGACGCGGAGCTGAGTGCAACCACAATAGCGGCGGCCGCTACCGTTAATTTTTTCATTGACATGATAATATCCATATTAAGAATAATATTCTTTTCTGTAATAACAGAAAGGAGATTGCTGAACGTTAATTCAGATTGGATATTGTCATATAATCTTATCTCTTTTAAAAATAAGATTTTCTAAAGATACAATTAAGTGAGGGGGATTTTTTATTTAAATTCAAGATACTAGGAAATAATTCCATTTCTCTAGTGAATATAAATATAGTAAATCCTTTGGAAATATTATTATATTATTTAATTTCTCTGGCTATTAATATGGCGGGAATAATATACCCGCCATATATTATAAATATCAGGCTACCTGAACCGGAATCGCTTTTGCGGTGCGTTTCATTTCGTTGTCGCCTTCGAAATACGCCACGTTTGGACGCCAGGTACGCGCTTCTTCATCGGACATGGTCACGAAGCTGGCGATAATCACGATATCGCCCACAGCGGCATTGTGCGCCGCCGCACCGTTGACCGAAATGATCTTAGAACCGCGTTCGGCCGCGATGGCATAGGTGGAAAAACGCTTGCCGTTGTTCACGTTCCAGATATCGATGGCTTCGTTTTCCAGAATACCGGCTGCGTCGAGGAAGTCCTGATCAATTGCGCAGGAACCTTCATAGTGCAGGTCGGCATGCGTCACTTTCACGCGGTGGAGTTTGCCCTGCAGCATAGTACGAATCATAACGTCTACCTTTAACTCTTAGCGATAACAAAGCAGGCGTAACCTGCTTGCAGAAATTTCCAGGGCAGTATTGCCCGATTTTTAACCCCTGTCTACTGGGCTAATGTAACGCTTTGATTATCGATCAGGCGTGCCTGACCTAACCAGGCGGCGACAAGGATCACCGCGCGTTTGCTGTTTTCCGTCAGTTCCAGCAGCGTGTCAGCGTCACGGATCTGAATATCGTCGGCGCGGAAGCCTTTTTCATTCAGCTCCTGCTCGGCAATAGCAATGATCTCGTCCCGATCGCGCTCACCGGCCTGTAATTTTTCGCCGATGCGGGTCATCACTTTGTATAAGCCCGGCGCGATTTTGCGCTGTTCTGCCGTCAGATAGCCGTTACGTGAACTGAGCGCCAGGCCGTCTTTGGCGCGAATAATCGGCACGCCGACGATCTCAATGTCGTAGCCCATATCGGCAACCATTTTGCGGATCAATGCCAACTGCTGGAAATCTTTCTCGCCAAAGCAGGCGATATCCGGCTGGATCAGATTGAACAGTTTGCTGACGATGGTGGCGGCGCCGCGGAAATGCCCTGGACGACTGGCGCCTTCCAGCATGGTGGACAGCCCCGGAACCTCAACAAACGTCTGCATTTCCGTACCTTGCGGGTAGATCTCCGGCGCCGCCGGCGCAAAGACAAAGTCCACTTTACGCTTGTTCAGTTTTTCACAATCTTCTTGCAGCGTACGCGGGTAACGCACCAGATCGTCCGGTCGGTCGAACTGCATTGGATTGACGAAAATACTGACGATCACCACGTCGGCCCGGCTTTTAGCTTCATCGACCAGTTTCATATGGCCATCGTGCAGGTTGCCCATAGTGGGAACCAGTGCGACGCGTTTGCCTTCCTGACGCAGACGGCGAATATGCTGGCGCAGCAGCGGCAGGGTTTCAATAATTAGCACAACAAGACTCCTTGAGTTGCCTGATGATCCTGCCGGATGGCGCTACGCTTATCCGGCCTACATCCGTTGAGGATCTGTAGGCCGGATAAGACGCGTCGCGTCGCCGTCCGGCACGGTCAGAAAAATTAGTGAAAGCTGTGTTCTTCGCCCGGATAAACGCCGGACTCCACTTCAGCCATATACTGCCGTACAGCGGCGCGCATGTCGCCCGCTTCGGCAAGGAAATTTTTCGCGAATTTTGGAATATGTCCGCCGGTAATGCCAAACGCATCGTGCATCACCAGGATCTGACCATCGGTCACATTGCCTGCGCCAATGCCGATGACCGGAATCGACAAGGCTTCCGTTACGCGCTTCGCCAGCTCAACCGGCACGCACTCCAGCACCAGCAGTTGCGCGCCTGCCGCTTCCAGCGCCAGCGCATCGTCGAGTAGCGTTTGACCCGCATCGCCGCGCCCTTGCACCTTGTAGCCGCCGAAGATATTAACCGACTGCGGCGTCAGCCCCAGATGGCCACACACCGGCACGGCGCGCTCGGTGAGCATTTTGACGGTATCAACCAGCCAGGCTCCGCCTTCAATTTTAACCATGTTCGCGCCTGCGCGCATGACCGTGGCCGCGTTCTCAAACGCCTGCTCCGGTGTGGCATAGCCCATAAAAGGCAGATCGGACAGCAGCAGGCAGTTTGGCGCGCCGCGACGCACTGCCCGGGTGTGATAAGCGATATCCTCAACGGTAACCGGCAGGGTGGAGTCATGCCCTTGTATCGTCATACCCAGTGAGTCGCCCACCAGCATCACATCAATGCCTTCGTCGGCAAATAACTTCGCGAAGCTGTAATCGTAGGCGGTGATCGTTGCGAAGCGCTTTTTCTCTTGCTTATATTTTTGCAGCAAGGAGATGGTCGTCGGTTTCATAACATTTCCTGATGGTGAAAGTCATATTTAACGGCATTCTAGCAGTCACATTCAGGGGGGCAATTGATTTAAGCAATCGTTTGGCGCGAAAGCAGTAAAGGCTAAAGGAGAGGGAATAGTTTACCAGTGCGCGGGTTTTGCTGCGCCAAGGCGGGTGAGGTATTGATGCAGGCTGACGCCGTCCGGGAAGATCAGTTCCGGCGCGATTTCAAACAGCGGCCACAGCATAAAACCACGATTTTTCATATCGTAATGCGGCACCGTCAGGCGCTCGGTGTGAATCACTTCATCGCCAAACAGCATAATATCGAGATCCAGCGTGCGCGGTCCCCAGCGTTCGGCCTTGCGCACGCGCCCCTGCTGTAGCTCAATGCGCTGGGTGTGATCCAGCAAGGCTTCCGGCGCGAGGGCGGTGTCCAGCGCCACGGCCGCGTTCAGGTAATCGGGCTGATCCTGTGGGCCTAACGGTGGCGTACGGTAAAACGAGGAGACCGCCACGATGTGGCTGTCGGGGATTTCGCCGATCGCCTGTACGGCAGCATTCACCTGCTCCAGAGGAGAGGCTAAATTACTGCCAATGGCGATATATACCCGTCGTCTTTCAAGCTGCATCTGTGTTGGCTTTCCTCGCTCATCCCTGTCACGTACTGATGTACGCTCCCGGGAGTTCGCTGTGTTGCCGCCTTGATGCAACTCGAAATCCATTGGGTATTCGCGATTGGTCACGCACTTCCCTCGCGGCGCGGTGCGCGTTTACGCGGGCGACGATGGCGACGGCGAACGTCTGGCTCTTCATCCAGCTCGTTCAGCATGCCTTTTTGCTCCGGCGGCGCTGAAACCTGGAATTCACCCCACCACTGCGCCAGGCGCTGCAGTTCGGCGTTATTTTCCACTTCGGCGCGCAGGGCCAGCAGATCGTAGGCGGCGCGGAACTTCGGATGCTCCATCAGCTTCCAGGCGCGTTTGCCCTGGCGACGGGACATGCGTAGCTGCAGCTGCCAGATATCGCGAGTCAGCGAGGTCAAACGTTTCGGGATCGCCAGCGAACGGCAGGCTTCATCCAGCACGTCGTTCATGGCCAGCGCGAAGGCGTCGTAATAGGCCAGACCGCTTTCCTGCGCGATTTTCTGGGCGGCTTCAAGTAATGGATACCAGAACATTGCGGCGAACAAGAACGCCGGATTAACGCGCATATCATTGTTAATGCGGTTATCGGTATTCTTCAGCACCTGGGCAATGATGCGTTCCATCGGGCTGTCGCCGTCTTCGGTGAAGTAACGCGTAATGGTCGGGAACAGCGGCTGGAACAGGCTGTACTCACGCAGTTTTTTATAGGTTTCATACCCATAGCCCGCCTGTAACAGCTTGAGCGCTTCTTCAAACAGGCGTGCGGGAGGAATGTCGTTCAGCAGCGTTGCCAGGCGCGGGATCGGCTCTGCGGTTTCCGGGCTGATACGCATGTCGAGCTTGGCGGCAAAGCGCACGGCGCGCAGCATACGCACGGGATCTTCGCGATAGCGCGTTTCCGGATTACCGATCAGGCGAATGATGCCCTCTTCGAGATCCTGCATGCCGCCGACGTAATCACGCACGGTGAAATCGGCCACGCTGTAATACAGGCTGTTAATCGTGAAATCGCGACGCTGTGCATCTTCCTCGATAGAGCCGAAGATGTTGTCGCGCAGCAGCATGCCGTTTTGCCCGCGCTGCGACGTGGTACGATCGGCTTCACTGCCTTCATGATGGCCGCGAAAGGTCGCCACTTCGATAATTTCCGGGCCAAACATCACGTGGGCAAGACGGAAACGGCGACCGACCAGGCGACAGTTGCGAAACAGTTTTCGCACCTGATCTGGCGTTGCGTTAGTGGTGACATCAAAATCTTTCGGCTTTTTGCCCAACAAAAGATCGCGCACGCCTCCGCCAACCAGCCATGCCTCGTATCCGGCCTTATTGAGCCTGTACATTACCTTCAGGGCATTTTCACTGATATCTTTGCGGGAGATTGAGTGCTGCTCACGCGGGATTACCGTCATGTGTGGACGGGCGACGGCGAGCTCGGCCTCGCGCTCCTCGCGGCTTAGCACCTTGCGGCAAAAATTAGCGACTCGGGTAAAAATAGTGCACCTCGGTAGTGTCAAACTTCAATCAGAACAAGTGTTGCTGTGTAAAAATAGCGGCTAATCATAGCTCAGCGTGGCGCATTTGAGAATGGCGTATTTACGATCGCTGATTCTGGCACCGTTGTCAGGCTCCAGTTTTCCACTGCAAACTGAAGGATCTGATCGACCTGCATCTCCTGCCACGGGATGTCCGCACGCTGGCCGAGAAAGCGCAGCGCGGCAACAATCACCGGGCGAGGATCGCCCTGCGGTAGTGCAGGTGCATGATTTTGTTTAGAAAGCTTAGCGCCTTGTTCGTTAAGCGCCAGCGGCAGATGAATATAGTCCGGCGCCTGCCAGCCAAACTGCTGGTACAACGAAATTTGCCGTACCGTAGGCTCGATGAGATCGGCGCCGCGCACAATCTCCGTAACGCCCTGGAAGTGGTCGTCGACCACCACCGCGAGGTTATAGGCAAACAGCCCGTCGCGGCGGTGGATAATAAAATCTTCGCCAGCAAGCTGCGGGTCGGCCTGAATCACACCGCGCAGCAGGTCAGTAAACTGCGTCACGGGGTGACTTTGCTTAATGCGCACGGCCGCCCGTTCAGGCCCGTGGCGCAGCTCCCGACAGTGACCGTCATAAATACCGCCGAGGCTCTGAATACGCGCCCGCGTACAGGTGCAGTAATAGCTAAGATCCTGCTGATGCAGCCAGGACAGCGCCTCGCGGTAGGCTTCATGGCGCTGGGATTGCCATAAAATATCGCCATCCCAGTGCAGGCCGTAATGTTCCAGCTGACGCAGAATCGCCTCTGCAGCACCGGGAACTTCACGAGGGGGATCAATATCTTCAATACGTACTCGCCAGATTCCGCGCCGTGCGCGGGCCTGCAGGTAACTCCCGAGGGCGGCAATCAGTGAGCCGAAATGCAGTTCGCCGGAGGGGGAGGGGGCGAAGCGGCCAATGTAGTGTGAATCGCTCATTTTGCGGACTAACAAATAATAAGGCGGGAGATGCTCCCGCCTGTAGTAAACGTGGTAAAAATAACCGGATTAACCAGCCATTTGTTTTTCGCGGATTTCTGCCAGCGTTTTGCAGTCGATACACAGATCGGCTGTCGGACGCGCTTCCAGACGGCGAATACCAATTTCTACGCCGCATGATTCGCAGTAGCCGAAATCTTCGTCTTCTACTTTCTTCAGCGTCTTCTCGATCTTTTTGATCAGTTTGCGCTCACGGTCACGGTTACGCAGCTCAAGGCTGAATTCTTCTTCCTGCGCGGCGCGGTCCACCGGATCAGGAAAGTTAGCCGCTTCGTCTTGCATATGAGATACGGTGCGATCGACTTCATCCCTAAGTTGATTACGCCATGCCTCAAGAATACGCCTGAAGTGCGACAGCTGGGCTTCGTTCATATACTCTTCGCCCGGTTTCTCCTGGTACGGCTCCACCCCAGCGATGGCGAGAATACTCAGGGACGATGTTTTACGGTTTTGCCCTTCTTGCATGTTGCTTCTCCTTAACACGCACTATCGATCCCCATGTTCGGGGGAAAAATCAGGTCGCTATAAATAGCAGATGCTTTTCCGGATAGCAATTATCTAAACGTAACACTTGACAACCCTGTGAGGAAAAGCGTATTTGCACACGCGCCCAGAATATTAATTAACCAGATGTTTACACCATTACAAGATAATGGGCAACGGCTCTTTAAGAGTCATATCATGGGCAGAAAGTTCCGCTTTATAAACCAGAATTTCGACCCCCTTTTGCCGAGCTTCGACCAATAATTGCGCATATTTCGTATCAATATGGCGCGCGGGTGAAAACCGTGTAATGGCAGAGTGCAGCACCGCGAAAAATATCACCGCCCGCTTGCCTTCAGCCGCTACGCTCATCAATTCCCGAAGATGTTTCTGACCTCGTTCAGTGATGGCATCGGGAAAATAACCCTGTTCTTTTTCCGCCAACGTGACTGATTTCACTTCAATATAGCAGTCAGGTCGGGAATCCGCCTGTAACAAAAAGTCGATACGACTCCCTTCGGCGCCGTATTTTACTTCGCTTTTCAATACGCTATAGCCTGAAACTTCTGAAATTAACGACTGCTGAATCGCCTCTTTCGCTAATCTATTGGCCCATAGCGTGTTAACACAAATAAATGCCCCGGATTGCGTTTGCGTTAATTCCCAGGTATGTGGATATTTCCGTTTAGTATTTTCTGATGTCGAATACCAAACGGTATCGCCTGGCGTTGCGCATCCGGTCATTGCGCCGGTATTTGGGCAGTGTAGCGTTAACGTCGTGCCATCCGGTGTGATCACATCCGCTAAAAAACGTTTATAGCGCTGGATAAGCGTGGCAGGTTGTAACGGTGGAGAAAATTGCATGAACAGTCCCTTTGATTATTCAGTCAGCGTCCAGCGTTGCAGCGGCGCGTAACGCGTGCGCCCCCGCGTGAATGTGGAGGAATAGAGCGTAAACCCGGTGACCGGAAACGACCAGCCAAAGCCGGGAGGCGGAATGGGAACCGCGTGCCCGGCATCGCGCAGCAACGTGATGTGCGGATGAAACGGCTGTGGGCTTTGATAGCACCCGCTGCGCGCGGCCTGCGCCCGCAGCATATTCGCCAGCTGTAGCAGCCCGCGCGGCGGTTGGCGCATGCCCAGCCATACCACCCTGGAGCGCAGCCATTGCCCGGCATCATCCAGTTTGAGCGTAAAACCCGGCTGGCGAATCCGTCCGGCTAGCTGCGACAACGCCTGTTGCTTCTCTGCGCTGACATCGCCTAAAAAGGCCAGCGTCAGATGCAGATTCTCAGCGGCGACGGGGCGACCTGCTTCAGGGGGGAACTGCGCGGCCCGCCAGTGGATAAGCTGCTCCCGAACCTCGCCTGGCAATTCAATCGCAAAGAACAGCCTTTTTGGCTCAGACATGATGGATACTCGGTTATGAATTAACGCGATGCTACAATGCAGCGCGAAGAATGTTAACCCTCTGGAGCCATTTGTGACGTCGTTGCCCGTTGCCGCCGTAGTGCCTGAACTGCTTACCGCCCTTGATGCCTCGCCGCAGGTTCTGCTGACGGCGCCGACCGGGGCCGGGAAATCGACCTGGCTGCCGCTGCAACTTCTTGAGCATCCTGGCATCCAGGGGCGCATTATTTTGCTGGAGCCGCGCCGCCTGGCGGCCCGCAACGTGGCGCAGCGGTTGGCGGAATTGCTGAACGAAAAGCCCGGCGAGACCGTGGGGTATCGCATGCGCGCGCAGAGCTGCGTGGGGCCGCGGACCCGGCTGGAAGTGGTGACGGAAGGCGTCCTGACGCGGATGATCCAACGCGATCCGGAGCTATCGGGGGTGAGCCTTGTGATCCTCGATGAGTTTCATGAGCGCAGCCTGCAGGCCGATCTGGCGCTGGCGTTGTTGCTGGACGTGCAGCAAGGACTGCGGGATGATTTGAAACTGCTGATTATGTCCGCAACGCTCGATAACGGGCGTTTGCAGCAGATGCTGCCCGATGCGCCCATGATTATCTCTGAAGGCCGCACATTTCCGGTCGAACGGCGCTATCAGCCGCTGGCGGCGCATCTGCGCTTTGACGAAGCGGTAGCCATTGCCACCGCAGAGCTGCTGCGCCATGAAGGTGGCTCGTTGCTGCTGTTTTTACCGGGGGTAGGTGAGATCCAGCGCGTGCAGGAGCAATTGGCTAGCCGTGTGGGCAGCGATGTTGTGCTGTGCCCTCTGTATGGCGCACTGACGCTTGCCGAGCAGCGTCAGGCTATTTTGCCCGCGCCGCAAGGCCAGCGCAAAGTGGTGCTGGCGACCAATATTGCCGAAACCAGCTTAACCATTGAAGGGATTCGTCTGGTGGTGGACTGCGCCCAGGAGCGGGTGGCCCGTTTTGACGCGCGTACCGGTTTGACGCGCCTGATTACCCAGCGCATCAGCCTGGCCTCAATGACTCAGCGCGCGGGACGCGCAGGGCGTCTTGAGCCCGGTATTTGCCTGCATCTGCTGGCCAAAGAGCAGGCGGAAAGAGGGGCGGCGCAAGGGGAGCCGGAAATCGTGCAGAGCGATCTCTCCGGGTTGCTGATGGAATTACTGCAGTGGGGATGCAGCGACCCCGCTCAACTGAACTGGCTGGATCTGCCGCCCGCGGTAAATTTACAGGCGGCAAAACGGCTGTTGCAGATGCTGGGTGCGGTTGAGGGCGACAGGCTCAGCGCTCGCGGGCAGAAAATGGCGGCGTTGGGTAACGACCCACGATTAGCGGCGATGCTGGTCAGCGCCAACAATGATACCGAAGCGGCAACGGCGGCCCGGCTCGCGGCGATTCTGGAGGAGCCGCCGCGCGGTGGCGGTACCGATCTGATGGCGGCCTTTTCACGCCATCAGCCCGCCTGGCAGCAGCGTACCCAGCAGCTGCTGAAACGGCTTAATGTGCGGGACGGACAGCCTGACAGCGTGCTGCTCTCTTCGTTGCTGGCGCAGGCGTTTGCCGACCGGATCGCGCGTCGACGCGGGCAGGAAGGGCGTTATCAACTGGCCAACGGCATGGGGGCAATGCTGGATGCCGATGATGCCTTCGGACGCCATGAATGGCTGATAGCCCCTCTGTTGTTACAGGGCAGCGCTTCGCCGGATGCGCGTATTCTGTTGGCCCTGCCGCTGGATATTGACGCGCTGATGCAGACGTGTCCAGCGCTGCTCCAGCGCTCCGACACCATCGAATGGGATGAAACCCAGGGCACATTAAAGGCCTTACGCCGGTTGCGTATCGGCCAGCTCACGGTCAAAGTGCAGCCGCTGGCGAAACCCTCGGAAGAGGAGCTGCACCAGGCGATGTTGAATGGCATTCGCGATAAAGGGCTAAGTGTGCTCAACTGGACGCCGGAGGCTGAGCAGTTTCGCCTGCGTTTGCAATGTGCGGCGAACTGGTTGCCTGAATACGCCTGGCCCGCGGTAGATGACGATTCTCTGCTGGCGACGCTGGAGAGTTGGCTGTTGCCGCACATGAGCGGTGTGCACTCTTTACGCGCGTTAAAAGCATTAAATGTAGGTCAGGCGTTGCGCGGTTTGCTGGACTGGTCAATGCTGCAACGTCTGGATAGTGAACTGCCGGCGCATTACACTGTGCCGACGGGAAGCCGGATTGCTATTCGCTATCATGAGGATAATCCTCCGGCGCTGGCGGTGCGGATGCAGGAAATGTTTGGCGAAGCGAAGACGCCCACCATCGCCGAGGGGCGGGTGCCGCTGGTGCTGGAACTGCTGTCTCCGGCCCAACGGCCGCTGCAGGTGACCAGCGATCTGAGCGCGTTCTGGCAGGGATCGTACCGTGAGGTGCAAAAAGAGATGAAAGGGCGTTATCCCAAACATGTCTGGCCGGACGATCCGGCGAATACCGCGCCAACGCGGCGCACGAAGAAGTATTCGTAATGCAACTGTAGGCCGGGTAAGGCGTTTTACGCCGCCATCCGGCATAAATACAGCAGAAAATTGAGAGATTTCTTCTTCTGTCGCAGGACGGAAGAACAGAGAATCGGGCCCTTGCGCCTGAATGTTGCGGAGAAAAAGCATGGCGGGGAATGACCGCGAGCCAATTGGACGTAAAGGGAAACCATCGCGTCCGGTGAAACAGAAGGTGAGCCGTCGTCAACTCAGAGATGAAGAGTATGACGACGATTATGATGATGATGACTATGAGGATGAAGAACCGATGCCGCGTAAGGGTAAGGGCAAAGGGCGTAAGCCTCGTGGTAAGCGCGGCTGGTTCTGGCTGCTGGTAAAACTGTCGATTGTCTTTTTGGTACTGATCGCCATTTACGGCGTGTATCTGGACCAAAAAATTCGTAGCCGTATTGATGGCAAAGTCTGGCAACTTCCGGCGGCGGTATATGGCCGGATGGTTAACCTTGAGCCAGAAATGCCCATCGGCAAGAACGAGATGGTGAAGCTGCTGGAGGCCACGCAGTATCGTCAGGTGACGAAGATGACGCGTCCGGGCGAGTTTACCGTGCAGGCGAAGAGCATCGAGATGATTCGTCGCCCGTTTGACTTCCCGGACAGCAAAGAAGGGCAGGTGCGCGCGCGTCTGACCTTTGACGGCGATCATCTGGACACCATCGAGAATATGGATAACAACCGTCAGTTCGGTTTCTTCCGTCTCGATCCGCGTCTGATCACTATGCTCTCTTCACCTAACGGCGAGCAGCGCCTGTTTGTCCCGCGTAGCGGCTTCCCGGATCTGCTGGTGGACACGCTGCTGGCGACGGAAGACCGTCATTTCTATGAGCATGACGGGATCAGCCTCTATTCTATTGGTCGTGCGGTGCTGGCCAACCTGACGGCAGGTCGTACGGTCCAGGGGGCCAGTACGCTGACCCAGCAGCTGGTGAAGAACCTGTTCCTCTCCAGCGAGCGCTCCTACTGGCGTAAAGCCAACGAAGCCTATATGGCGCTGATCATGGACGCGCGTTACAGCAAAGATCGCATTCTTGAGCTGTACATGAACGAAGTCTATCTCGGCCAAAGCGGTGACAACGAGATCCGCGGCTTCCCGCTGGCGAGCCTGTATTATTTTGGCCGTCCGGTGGAAGAGTTAAGTCTCGATCAGCAGGCGCTGCTGGTGGGAATGGTTAAAGGGGCGTCGATCTACAACCCGTGGCGTAACCCGAAGCTGGCGCTGGAGCGTCGTAACCTGGTGCTGCGTCTGCTGCAACAGCAGCAAATTATCGATCAGGATCTGTATGACATGCTGAGCGCGCGTCCGTTAGGCGTGCAACCGCGCGGCGGAGTGATTTCACCACAGCCTGCGTTTATGCAGATGGTGCGTCAGGAGCTGCAGGCGAAGCTGGGCGATAAAGTTAAAGATCTCTCCGGCGTGAAAATCTTCACTACCTTTGATTCCGTGGCGCAGGACGCCGCAGAAAAAGCGGCGGTGGAAGGCATTCCGGTGCTGAAGAAGCAGCGTAAGCTGAGCGATCTGGAAACCGCAATTGTGGTGGTAGACCGCTTTAGCGGCGAAGTTCGCGCCATGGTTGGCGGGGCAGAGCCGCAGTTCGCGGGCTATAACCGCGCGATGCAGGCGCGTCGTTCGATTGGTTCTCTGGCGAAACCGGCGACCTATCTGACGGCGCTCAGCCAGCCGAAGCTGTATCGCCTGAATACCTGGATTGCCGATGCGCCGATTGCGCTGCGTCAGCCTAACGGCCAGGTCTGGTCACCGCAGAACGATGACCGTCGCTATAGCGAGAGCGGTAAAGTGATGCTGGTGGATGCGTTAACGCGCTCGATGAACGTGCCTACCGTCAATCTGGGGATGGCGCTGGGCCTGCCTGCGGTGACCGACACCTGGCTGAAGCTGGGGGCGCCGAAAGATCAGCTTAACCCGGTTCCGGCCATGCTGCTGGGGGCGTTGAACCTGACGCCGATCGAAGTGGCGCAGGCGTTCCAGACTATCGCCAGTGGCGGGAACCGCGCGCCGCTGTCGGCGCTGCGTTCGGTGATTGCCGAAGATGGCACCGTGCTGTATCAGAGCTTCCCGCAGGCCGAGCGTGCCGTTCCGGCGCAGGCGGCGTATATGACGCTGTGGACCATGCAGCAGGTTGTACAGCGCGGTACGGGCCGTCAGCTTGGCGCGAAGTATCCGGGACTGCATCTGGCAGGTAAAACCGGGACCACCAACAACAACGTGGATACCTGGTTTGCCGGGATCGACGGTAGCCAGGTGACCATCACCTGGGTGGGCCGTGATAACAACCAGCCAACCAAGCTGTACGGCGCCAGCGGCGCGATGTCGATTTACCAGCGTTATCTGGCTAACCAGACGCCGACCCCGCTGGTGCTGACGCCGCCGGAGGATGTGGTGGATATGGGCGTGGACTACGACGGTAACTTCGTGTGTAGCGGCGGAATGCGTACCCTGCCGGTCTGGACTACCGATCCTGATTCGCTGTGTCAGCAAGGCGAGATGCAGCAGCAGTCGGGTAATCCGTTCGATCAATCTTCTCAACAGCCGCAGCAACAGCAGCCTCAACAGCAGCAACCGCCGCAGCAGGAGAAGAAAGACAGCGATGGTGTAGCGGGCTGGATTAAGGATATGTTCGGCGGGAACTAACACCTCAACAAAACCCGCTTCGGCGCAATACCGTTCAGTTAAGAATGTATGGTGAACATGTGATTCTTGATCAGGGTTCCGTTCACCTCAGCCGTATCACTTCTCTAAAGCACTGATACCCGTGAACGTGCAAGGGAGGCTCACCGCCGCCTCCCTTGCATCCCAGGCTCCCGGCGGGAAAATCGTCGCTGCGCGAGCTATTCGTCTTGTGCCGTCTGCCTGTCGGGTCGGGGTCGAGCCTGCATCCATGCAGGCCGTCCCCTCTGCCCGCATCCCTGCGGGCAGACCCGGTCAGCCGTCAACGCCTCATCGATTTTCAGCCGGACCAGGGTGTCGCTTCAACTCTCTGACTTTCAGTTAAATCTGTTTTGCTGTTCAGACATATTCAAATAAAAATACAGGTGGTCAGGCGTGGCTGGTCCGGCTGAAAATTGCCGACGTGTTTCCGTAAGGCCGGGAGAACCCGCAGGGATGCGGGTTCAGGGCGCGCTTTACAGGGACGTTT
>NZ_GG730300.1:759184-814329 GCF_000155975.1 Citrobacter youngae ATCC 29220
CCGTTCAGTTAACGCTTAAGTTTCAGGAAGTATCAACCTGTGTTGGCGGAAGTAATGAATATGCCATCCCAGAGAAAGGGTTCCGTTCACTTCATGTTCATCTTTTCTCTGAAGCACCGATACCCGTGAACGTGCAAGGGAGGCCGCCGCCTCCCTTGCATCCCAGGCTCCCGGCGGGAAAATCGTCGCTACGCGAGCTATTCGTCTTATGCCGTCTGCCTGCTGGGTCGGGGCCGAGCCTGCGTCCATGCAGGCCGTCCCCTCTGCCCGCATCCCTGCGGGCAGACCCGGTCAGCCGTCAACGCCTCATCGATTTTCAGCCGGACCAGGGTGTCGCTTCAACTCTCTGACTTTCAGTTAAATCTGTTTTGCTGTTCAGACATATTCAAATAAAAATACAGGTGGTCAGGCGTGGCTGGTCCGGCTGAAAATTGCCGACGTGTTTCCGTAAGGCCGGGAGAACCCGCAGGGATGCGGGTTCAGGGCGCGCTTTACAGGGACGTTTCCTCGCGCCCGGCCCGGTAGCCTGGAGGAATAAGCGGAGGGTATTGCGCAGCAACAATTTTCCCGCCGGGAGCCGGGATTGTAAAGGGCGTGGCGAAGAACGCCCTTTACACGTTCACGGGTATCGGTGCTTCAGAGAAACGATGAACATGAGGTGAACGGAATCCTTTCTCTGGGATGGCATATTCATTACTTCCGCCAACACAGGTTGATACTTCCTGAAACTTAAGCGTTAACTGAACGGCATTGCGCTTCGGCGGGTTTTTCTTTATCTGCGCCAGGACAAACACGCTGCTATCCGACAATCCGCCATCGTGTTGCCTGATGGCGCTACGCTTATCAGGCCTACCGGGCAGGAGCGTAACGCCACCTTCCAGCCTAATTTATTAACCCTTTCTTTTCATCTGGTTATTTCTTAACCCCTTAGTTTTTCCATGGTCGCGTATTGCTTGCGCTCGCAACGGCGTTTCGAATATTATGCTCTCGTTATAATAATAATTCTCGTTTACGTTATCATTCACTTTCATCAGAGAAATACCAATGGCGCGTCTTAAAACTGCTCAGCCAAATTCCTCACTGCGTAAAATTGCAGTGCTGGTAGCCACAGCGGTTAGCGGCATGTCTGTCTATGCGCAGGCGGCGGTTCAACCGAAAGAAGAAACTATCACCGTAACCGCAGCACCTGCCGCACAAGAAAGCGCATGGGGGCCAGCGGCAACCATCGCTGCACGACAGTCTGCTACGGCGACCAAAACCGACACTCCGATTCAAAAAGTTCCGCAGTCTATTTCAGTGGTCACCGCCGAAGAGATGGCGTTACATCAGCCTAAATCGGTTAAAGAGGCGCTCAGCTACACCCCGGGCGTTGCCGTAGGTACGCGCGGCGCGTCTAATACCTATGACTACCTGATTATTCGCGGATTCGCCGCTGACGGCCAGAGCCAGAACAACTATCTGAATGGCCTGAAGATGCAGGGCAACTTCTACAACGATGCGGTAATCGATCCTTATATGCTGGAGCGCGCTGAAGTCATGCGCGGTCCGGTTTCCGTTCTTTACGGAAAGAGCAACCCTGGTGGGTTGCTGAACATGGTCAGCAAACGCCCAACGACGGAGCCGCTGAAAGAAGTTCAGTTCAAAATGGGCACTGACAGCCTGTTCCAGACCGGGTTTGATTTCAGCGACGCGCTGGATGACGATGGCGTGTACTCATACCGCCTGACCGGCCTGGCGCGTTCCGCTAATGCGCAGCAGCAGGGCGCAGAAGAGCAACGCTACGCCATCGCGCCATCTTTCTCGTGGCGTCCAGATGATAAGACGAACTTCACCTTCCTCTCCTACTTCCAGAACGAGCCTGAAACCGGTTATTACGGTTGGTTACCGAAAGAGGGGACCGTCTCTAAGCTGCCAAACGGTTCGCGTCTGCCTACCGATTTCAACGAAGGTGCGAACAACAATACCTATTCTCGTAATGAGAAGATGGTGGGCTACAGCTTTGACCACGAATTTAACGACACCTTTACCGTGCGTCAGAACCTGCGCTATGCGCAAAACAAAGTGTCGCAGAACAGCGTGTATGGCTACGGCATGTGCTCAGATCCGCTCTATACCAAGGATCCGGCTAACAGCCCTTGCGCCAGCGTTCCTCAGTCAGATTGGGATCACACCCTGACTCGTCAGTACGTTATTGATAATGAGAAATTGCAGAACTTCGCTGTTGATACTCAGTTACAAAGCAAGTTCGCAACCGCCGATGTGGATCACACGCTGCTGACCGGCGTTGATTTTATGCGTATGCGCAACGATATCGATTCCTGGTTTGGTTATGCCGGTTCTGTGTCGCCGTCAGATATCTATAATCTTGACCGCAGCGATTTCGATTTTGGCTCACACCCTGGCCCCTCAGGTCCTTACAGAGTGCTGAACAAACAGAAGCAGACTGGCCTGTATGTGCAGGATCAGATGCAGTGGGATAAGGTGCTGGTAACCCTCGGCGGTCGTTACGACTGGGCTAAACAGGACTCTCTGAACCGCGTTTCTGGCGTGCAGGACTCCCGTGATGACAAACAGTTCACCTGGCGTGGTGGCGTTAACTATCTGTTCGACAACGGTGTAACCCCGTATTTCAGCTACAGCGAATCGTTTGAACCGGCTTCCCAGACTGGGGCAAGCGGCAATATCTTTGCGCCATCGAAAGGTAAGCAGTACGAAGCTGGGGTGAAGTACGTACCGAGCGATCGTCCGATCGTGTTGACCGGTGCGGTATACCAGCTCACCAAAACCAATAACCTGATGGCGGATCCGAACGGATCGCTCTTCTCGGTTGAGGGTGGCGAAATTCGTTCACGTGGTGTGGAAATTGAAGCGAAAGCGGCGCTGTCTGCGAGCGTTAACGTGGTGGGTTCTTATACCTACACCGATGCGGAATACACCACCGACACCAGCTACAAAGGCAATACGCCTGCTCAGGTGCCAAAGCATATGGCCTCCTTGTGGGGGGATTACACCATCTATGACGGCGCGCTCTCTGGCCTGACGCTGGGAACCGGCGCACGTTTAACCGGTTCAAGCTACGGCGATCCGGCAAACTCGTTCAAAGTGGGGAGTTACACGGTGGTGGATGCGTTAGTGCGATACGATCTGGCGCGCGTCGGCATGGCGGGTTCCAACGTCGCGCTGCATGTGAATAACCTGCTTGATCGTGAATACGTCGCCAGCTGCTTCAATACCTATGGCTGCTTCTGGGGCGCGGAACGTCAGGTCGTTGCAACCGCAACCTTCCGTTTCTAATTTCTCTTTGGGCACGCTTTGCGTGCCCGTTTTACAAGTTGGCCGCTATGCAGGAAAACAGATCCCATCCCGATACCACTTTTGCGTTGCGTAATGTCTCCTTTCGCGTGCCTGGCCGCACGCTTTTGCATCCTCTCTCGTTAACGTTTCCCGTGGGAAAAGTGACCGGTCTTATCGGCCACAACGGTTCCGGAAAATCGACGTTATTGAAAATGCTGGGACGTCATCAGCCGCCGTCAGAAGGCGAGATCCTGCTCGACGAACAGCCGCTGGAGAACTGGAGCAGTAAAGCGTTTGCCCGCAAGGTCGCCTATTTGCCGCAGCAGTTGCCGCAGGCGGAAGGGATGACGGTGCGTGAACTGGTGGCGATTGGCCGCTATCCGTGGCACGGCGCGCTGGGACGTTTTGGCATGGCCGACAGAGAGAAAGTTGAAGAAGCCATTTCGCTGGTCGGCTTAAAACCGCTGGCGCATCGTCTGGTCGATAGCCTGTCCGGCGGCGAACGTCAGCGCGCGTGGATCGCCATGCTGGTGGCGCAGGACAGCCGCTGCCTGCTGCTTGACGAACCGACCTCCGCGCTGGATATCGCCCATCAGGTTGATGTGCTGGCGCTGGTGCATCGCTTAAGCCAGCAGCGCGGCTTGACGGTGATTGCCGTACTGCACGATATCAATATGGCGGCCCGCTACTGCGATTATTTAGTTGCGCTGCGCGGGGGCGAAATGATTGCCCAGGGAACGCCTGCGGAACTGATGCGCAGCGAAACGCTGGAACAGATTTACGGTATCCCGATGGGCATTTTGCCGCATCCGGCCGGTGCCGCACCCGTGAGTTTTGTCTATTAATGATCGGATTACCTCATATTACCCGTCGGCGGCTGCTTACGGCGATGGCGCTGTCGCCGCTGCTGTGGCAGATGAATGCGGCGCATGCGGCGGCGATTGATCCGCAGCGTATTGTGGCGCTGGAATGGCTACCGGTAGAACTGCTGCTGGCGCTGGGGATCGCGCCGTATGGCATTGCGGATATCCCTAACTACAAACTGTGGGTCAATGAACCCCCCTTGCCGGACGCGGTGATTGACGTCGGGCTACGCACAGAACCCAATCTCGAACTGTTGACCGAAATGAAGCCCTCGTTTCTGGTCTGGTCGGCCGGTTATGGCCCCGCCCCCGAAAAACTGGCGCGGATTGCGCCTGGTCGGGGATTTAACTTCAGCGATGGCAAAAGGCCGCTGGCCGTTGCTCGTCAGTCGCTGCAGGAAATGGCGCAGTTGCTGAATCTGCGAGCCTCTGCTGAACGCCATCTGGCTGAATACGATCGTTTCATCGCCTCGCTGAAACCGCGCTTTATCCAACGCGGCGCGCGTCCCGTGCTCCTGACGTCCCTGCTTGATTCGCGGCATATGCTGGTGTTTGGCCCGAACAGCCTGTTCCAGGAGGTGCTGGACGAATATAGGATCCCTAACGCCTGGCAGGGAGAAACAAACTTCTGGGGCAGCACTGCCGTGAGTATTGACCGGCTTGCAGCCTATAAGGATGTTGATGTGCTGTGCTTTGATCACGGTAATAACAGAGAAATGGATGCGCTGATGTCTACGCCGTTATGGCAGGCGATGCCGTTTGTCCGTGGCGGACGTTTTCAGCGCGTGCCTGCCGTCTGGTTTTATGGCGCAACGCTGTCCGCGATGCATTTTGCCCGCATTCTGGATAATGCGCTGGGAGGCAGAGCGTGAGCAGGAAACTTGAAATGCCGGATGGCGGCGCGAAAAGCGCCTTATCCGGCCTACGGTTTGGGCGTTTTCCGGGCTGGATAAGGCGAAGCCGCCATCCGGCGCTGCTGTTGCTGGTACTGTTTGTCGCTGCCTGCTGGCTCACCTGGGTTAACTTCTCCGTTGCGCTACCGCGCAGCCAGTGGCGACAGGCCATCTGGTCACCGGATATCAATGCCATTGAGCAGATGGTTTTCCACTACAGTCTGCTGCCGAGGCTGGCGATTTCGCTGCTGGTTGGCGCCGGGCTGGGTTTGGTCGGCGTGTTGTTCCAGCAGGTGCTGCGTAACCCGCTGGCAGAACCGACCACGCTGGGTGTCGCAACCGGGGCGCAGCTAGGTATTACGGTCACCACGCTGTGGGTGATTCCTGGTGCGCTGACCACGCAATTTGCGGCGCTGGCGGGGGCCTGTATCGTTGGCGCGCTGGTGTTTGGCGTCGCCTGGGGCAAACGGCTCTCTCCCGTGACGCTGATCCTCGCCGGTCTGGTGGTCAGCCTGTACTGCGGGGCGATTAACCAGCTGATGGTAATCTTCCATCACGATCAGCTGCAAAGCATGTTTCTATGGAGCAGCGGCTCGCTGACGCAAACCGACTGGAGCGGCGTACAGCGCCTGTGGCCACAGCTGTTGGGCGGCGTGATGTTGACGCTGCTGTTATTACGCCCAATGACGCTGATGGGGCTGGATGACGGCGTGGCGCGCAACCTTGGGCTGGCGCTATCGCTGGCGCGTCTGGCGGCACTGACGCTGGCGATTGTCATCAGCGCCTTGCTGGTTAACGCCGTCGGGATTATCGGCTTTATTGGCCTGTTTGCGCCGCTGCTGGCAAAAATGCTTGGCGCCCGGCGCTTACTGGTGCGTCTGATGCTGGCCCCGTTGATTGGCGCGCTGATCCTCTGGCTCTCCGATCAAATCATTCTGTGGCTAACCCGCGTCTGGATGGAAGTCTCCACCGGTTCGGTGACGGCGCTGGTTGGCGCGCCGCTGCTGCTGTGGCTGCTGCCGCGCCTTAAGAGCATGAGCGCACCGGATATGAATGCCAGCAGCCGCATTGCCGCTGAACGTCAGAATGTACTGATGTTCGCGCTGGCGGGCGGCGTAATTTTGCTGCTGACGGTCGTCGTGGCGCTGTCGTTCGGACGTGATGCGCACGGCTGGACATGGGCCAGCGGCGCGATGCTGGATGAACTGATGCCCTGGCGCTGGCCCCGTATTCTGGCGGCGCTGATTGCCGGGGTGATGCTGGCGGTGGCAGGCTGCATTATCCAGCGTCTGACCGGCAATCCAATGGCCAGCCCGGAAGTTTTGGGCATTAGCTCCGGTGCCGCGTTTGGCGTGGTGCTAATGCTGTTTCTGGTCCCCGGCAACGCCTTTGGCTGGCTGCTGCCTGCCGGGAGCCTGGGGGCGGCGGCGACGTTGTTGATCATTATGATTGCCGCCGGGCGCGGTGGTTTTTCGCCGCACCGCATGCTGTTGGCTGGGATGGCGCTCAGCACGGCGTTTACTATGCTGCTGATGATGTTGCAGGCCAGCGGCGATCCGCGCATGGCGGGTGTGCTGACCTGGATTTCCGGTTCCACCTATAACGCCACCGGTGAGCAGGTTCTGCACACTGGCGCGGTGATGGTTTTCCTGCTGGCGATGACGCCGCTGTGCCGTCGTTGGTTGACGATTTTACCGCTGGGCGGCGATACGGCGCGGGCGGTCGGTATGGCGTTGACGCCGTCGCGCGTGGGGTTACTGCTGTTGGCGGCGGGATTGACGGCGACGGCAACCATGACGATTGGGCCGTTGAGCTTTGTCGGGCTGATGGCGCCGCATATTGCGCGTATGATGGGTTTTCGTCGGGCGATGCCGCATATGCTGATTTCGGCGCTGGCGGGAGGCGTACTGCTGGTCTTTGCTGACTGGTGCGGCAGAATGGTGCTGTTTCCGTATCAGATCCCAGCGGGGCTGCTCTCAACGTTTATCGGCGCGCCGTACTTTATCTATCTGTTGAGAAAGCAGAGCCGTTAAAAAAGCCGGGTGGCGCATGCGCTTACCCGGCCTACAGATTGTGAGATTCACGTAGGCCGGGTAAGGCGAAGCCGCCACCCGGCATGTCTCTCTGACTTACAGTTTCGCAAACACCCGGCGCGCGGCGTCGATGGTGTTGTTGATATCGTCTTCGCTGTGCGCCACTGACATAAAGCCCGCTTCGAAGGCGGACGGCGCCAGGTAAATTCCTTCATCCAGCATCAGGTGGAAGAAACGCTTAAAGCGTTCAACGTCGCATGCCATTACGTCCTGATAGCAGGTCACGGTCTCTGAATCGGTGAAGAAAATGCCGAACATGCCGCCCACATGGTTAACCACCAGCGGAATATTCGCTTCTTCGGCGGCTTCCAGCAGACCTTCCGCCAGACGCGTCGTCAGCTCGTTCAGCGTTTCATGAATACCCGGTTGGGCCACTTCAGTCAGACAAGCATAGCCCGCCGCCATCGCAATCGGGTTACCGGACAGCGTACCCGCCTGATAAACCGGACCGGTCGGCGCCAGCGCGTCCATCACATCACGACGGCCACCGAATGCGCCAACGGGCATCCCGCCACCGATGATTTTGCCCAGGCAGGTCAGATCCGGAACGACGCCGTAATAATCCTGCGCCCCGGCCAGCGCCACGCGGAAACCGGTCATCACTTCATCGATGATCAACAGCGCGCCAAACTCATCGCACAGGGCACGCAGACCCGGCAGGAATTCCGGCAGCGGCGGAATGCAGTTCATGTTGCCCGCAACCGGCTCAACGATAATACAGGCGATCTCCTGCGGATATTGCTCAAACGCCGCCCGTACGGAGGCGAGATCGTTATAGGTACAGGTCAGGGTATGCTTCGCGAAATCGGCCGGTACGCCCGGAGAGTTTGGCTGGCCCAGCGTTAACGCGCCGGAACCGGCTTTGACCAGCAGGCAGTCAGCATGACCGTGGTAGCAGCCTTCGAATTTGATGATCTTATCGCGACCGGTAAAACCGCGCGCCAGACGGATGGCGCTCATCGTCGCTTCCGTACCGGAGTTCACCATACGCACCATGTCCATGGTCGGCACTAATTCAGTGACCAGTTCCGCCATTTTCACTTCCATCTCTGTCGGCGCGCCGAAGCTTAAACCACGCTCTGCGGCTTCAATCACCGCGTTACGGATTGCCGGGTGGTTATGGCCCAGCACCATCGGTCCCCAGGAACCGACGTAATCGACATAGGCTTTACCATCAACATCATACAGGTACGCGCCGTCCGCTTTTTCGATAAACAGTGGAGTGCCACCCACGCCGGTAAAGGCGCGAACGGGGGAGTTAACGCCGCCGGGGATCACTTCGCGTGCTGCGCTGTAGAGATTTTCAGACTTACTCATGGATGGGGTCCTGGTTCGTAGAAAAAGTAAATGCCCGCTATTCTAGTTATTCAGAGAAGGTTATGAAAGTTTTACGCATTTGAAACAATGCGATTTACAGGGGATTTTCGTGAAATGTGCGAGTAGAATGCCGATTCCGTATTTGTATTACCAATTAATGATCATCTGATGAAGACTGACACTCCCTCTTTTGAAGCACAACAAATTGTGCGTTTACGCCGCAGGGATCAAATCCGTCGTCTCCTGGAACGAGACAAAACGCCGTTGGCGATCCTCTTCATGGCCGCGGTAGTGGGTACCGTGACGGGACTTGTGGGCGTGGCCTTTGAGAAAGCGGTGACCTGGGTGCAGAATCAGCGCATCGGCGCGCTGGCTCAGGTTGCGGACCATGCTATTTTGCTGTGGCCGCTGGCGTTTATCCTCTCCGCATTGCTGGCTATGGTCGGCTATTTTCTGGTACGTAAATTTGCGCCGGAAGCGGGCGGTTCGGGGATCCCAGAAATTGAAGGCGCTTTGGAAGAGTTGCGCCCCGTGCGCTGGTGGCGCGTTCTGCCGGTGAAATTTATCGGCGGCATGGGCACGCTGGGCGCCGGGATGGTGCTTGGGCGTGAAGGGCCGACCGTGCAGATTGGCGGCAACATTGGGCGTATGGTGCTGGATATTTTTCGTATGCGCAGCGCTGAAGCGCGGCATACCCTGCTGGCGACCGGTGCCGCTGCGGGGCTGTCGGCGGCGTTTAATGCCCCTCTGGCAGGGATCCTGTTCATTATTGAAGAGATGCGTCCGCAGTTTCGCTATAACCTCGTGTCGATCAAAGCCGTGTTTACCGGCGTCATCATGTCGAGCATTGTGTTTCGCGTTTTCAACGGCGAAGCCCCAATTATTGAAGTCGGTAAGCTCTCCAATGCGCCGGTGAATACGCTGTGGCTGTATCTGGTGCTGGGGATTATTTTTGGCTGCGTCGGACCGTTGTTTAATACCATGGTGCTGCGTACCCAGGATATGTTCCAGCGTTTCCACGGCGGTGAGATTAAAAAATGGGTGCTTATGGGCGGCGCGATTGGTGGCCTGTGCGGGATCCTCGGATTAATTAAACCTGAAGCGGCAGGCGGTGGGTTTAACCTGATCCCGATCGCTGCGGCAGGCAATTTTAGCGTTGGTCTGCTGCTGTTTATTTTTATTACCCGGGTGATCACCACGCTGCTGTGCTTCTCGTCCGGCGCGCCCGGTGGGATTTTTGCTCCGATGCTGGCGTTGGGCACGCTGCTTGGCACCGCGTTCGGTATGGCCGCCGCGGCCTCTTTCCCGCAGTATCACCTGGAGGCTGGGACCTTCGCCATTGCCGGAATGGGGGCATTGCTGGCGGCATCGGTGCGTGCGCCTCTCACCGGTATTGTGCTGGTGCTGGAGATGACCGATAACTATCAGCTCATTTTGCCAATGATTATTACCTGTCTTGGCGCAACACTATTAGCCCAATTTATGGGCGGGAAGCCGCTATACTCGACTATCCTTGCCCGCACGCTGGCAAAACAGGAAGCGGAGCAGGCGGCGAAAAGTCAGGGGACTACCGCTGGCGAGAATACTTGAACGAAATACCAGGGTATTAGATAATGGCTTTAACCATTGGGTTATAATTTGCCCAATTGCCAATGTCGTTTGGAGCAAAATATGAGTGATGACGTAGCGCTGCCACTGCAATTTACCGAAGCAGCAGCCAATAAAGTAAAAAGCCTGATCGCCGATGAAGATAACCCGAATCTGAAATTACGCGTGTATATCACCGGCGGTGGTTGCAGCGGTTTCCAGTATGGTTTCACCTTTGACGATCAGGTGAACGATGGTGATATGACCATTGAGAAACAAGGTGTTGGTCTGGTGGTTGATCCGATGAGCCTGCAATATCTGGTGGGCGGTTCGGTTGACTATACCGAAGGTCTGGAAGGTTCCCGCTTCGTTGTGACTAACCCGAATGCTAAAAGCACCTGCGGGTGTGGCTCTTCTTTCAGCATCTGATTGCTGTCTGTAATACTGATGGTCTGATGTTGTAGGCCCGGTAAGCGCAGCGCCACCGGGCAATGTGCCGGATGGCGGCGTAAACGCCTTATCCGGCCTACATGTTCTGTATCGTCACATCAACGCCCGTTATCATCCAGCGCAAACGTCGGCAATTTCAAATGCCAGCGAATGGCGGCCAGCCGAATCAGCAGGGTGACGATCATCCCCATCATACTGGCGTTTTCCAGCGAAACATTAAAGGTATAAAACGCGGTCGCGTGCACAATTCCGCCGATAATACAGGCTGTCGCGTAGATTTCGGTGCGTAAAATCATCGGCACTTCACGGGCTAATACGTCGCGGATAATCCCGCCGCCGACGCCGGTAATCACTCCCATACAAATCGCCACCAGCGGCCCGGTTCCGGCAAGAAACGCCTTATTTACGCCAATGCCGACAAACACTGCCAGACCCACGGCATCCAGTACCGGCAGGATCCACTTCGGCAAGCGTCTTGGCTGGCGCACCAGCAGGATCGTCAGCATGCTGGTGATCATCGCCACCACCAGATCGGTGGGATCTTTAACCCAAAATACCGGTCCGTGATCCAGCGCCATGTCGCGGATCGTCCCGCCGCCTACGGCTGTCACAACGCCCAGAACCAGGACGCCGAAAGGATCCATCCGTAATTTTCCGGCCAGTAAAACGCCAGAGATAGCAAATACTGCGGTACCGACAATATCCAGCCAATAGACGAGCATTTTTAAATCCTCACAACAAACCTGGTGGGGGCAGGCGCTAATTTACCTGTGAAAGCGCATTACAGAGCTGTTTTGCGGCGAGGATAATACGCGGGCTCGCGCGTTCGAACCAGTCACTATTAAGTGTAATAATGGGTATTTTTAGCTGATCTCCCCAGTATTGCTCAATTTTAAGATTTCCGCCCGAGCCGCCGGTAGCAACGATAGCCTGTGGGGCTCTTGCCAGCACCTGTTCACGACTGACCTGCGGCCATGGAACCCGGCTACCGGCAAAGATGTTTTCTCCGCCGCAGACCTCAAGAACCTGGTTTTGAATGGAGCCTTTTCCACTGGTAAACAGAGGATTGGCGCCAAACTGGAGAAACACGCGTTTTTTCGGTTTGCTGGCATACTGAGATTTCAGCAACGCATATTCATCAAGCAGGGTTTGTGCCGCCTGTTTGGCCTGTTCAGGCTTCGGACTCCATGCCGCCAGCTGGCGCAGCGCATCGGCGACCTGCTCAATGGTAACGGCATCGACCCAGATGACCTTAATTCCCAGGGCCGTCAGTTGATTAACCTGCCGCTCAGCGTTTCCTCCGCGCCAGGCAACGACCAAATCGGGCTTCAGCGCCACAATGCGTTCCAGATTCATACCTTGCCAGGTTGAGACCTCCTCAATATTTTTGGCCTCGGGCGGGTAATTTGAATAGCTGCTGACGCCAACGGGCGTAATGCCTGCGGCAAAGGCGAGTTCAGTATTGGCAGGAGAAAGCGTTACAACACGCGGCGCGGCGTACAGAAACGCCGGGAGAGTGAAAAGCAGGGCGACCAGCGCCCTGGAGAGTAATTTAGCCATGCGCCAGTTTCTGTACCAGCGTTTCAACCATCAGGCTTGACTGCTTCGCGGCAACGACCAGGAATTCGTCAAAGCTGAGATGGGACTGCTGATCGGCGACGTCAGAGATGGCGCGAACCACCACGAACGGGACGTTAAAGTTATGGCAAACGTGCGCAATCGCGGTTGCTTCCATCTCAACGGCAATCGCCTGCGGGAAGTTATGCTTAATTTTAGCCAGCCCTACGGAGCCATTAATGAAGGCATCACCGCTGACGATAAGCCCGCGAACGGCGTGCAGATTGAGTTGCGCAATGCAGGATTCTGCGGCGGCAATCAGCGCAGGATCGGCTTTAAAACCTGCCGGGCAGCCCGGAAGCTGACCAAATTCATAGCCAAAGGCTGTGACGTCGGCATCGTGATAGCGCGCTTCATCAGAAACCACGATATCGCCGACTTTCAGCGTAGAGGCCAGGCCGCCCGCTGAACCGGTATTAATGATGGCGTCCGGCTTGCAGCGTTCAAGCAGCAACGTAGCGCCCAGTGCCGCAGCCACTTTACCGATGCCCGATTTCAGTAGCGCAACCTCAGTACCGTTCAGTTGGCCGGTATAAATTTCACAGCCGCCAAGCGTGATGGTCTGACGGTTTTCGATTTTGTCACGCAGTAGCGTAACTTCTTCTTCCATTGCACCAATGATGCCGATTTTCATAGATTTACTCGCGATAAGCCAGATTTGAGGGCATAGTCTATCATGCGCTTACGGGGTAGCGCATTTCTCAGGCGGGAGAGGACATGGCACAGATCGATTTCCGAAAAAAAATAAACTGGCATCGTCGTTACCGTTCGCCGCAGGGCGTGAAGACTGAGCATGAGATCCTGCGAATTTTCGAAAGCGATCGTGGGCGTATTATCAATTCTCCGGCTATTCGCCGACTACAGCAAAAAACCCAGGTTTTCCCGCTGGAACGTAATGCGGCGGTGCGGACGCGTTTGACGCACTCAATGGAAGTTCAGCAGGTTGGTCGCTATATCGCGAAAGAGATCCTCAGCCGACTCAAAGAGCAAAAGCTGCTGGAGCAGTATGGTCTGGATGAACTGACGGGACCGTTTGAGAGTATTGTCGAAATGTCCTGCCTGATGCATGACATTGGCAATCCGCCGTTTGGTCACTTTGGTGAAGCGGCGATTAATGACTGGTTTCGTCAGCGTCTGTATCCTGCAGATGCGGAAAGTCAGCCCCTTAGCGACGACCGCTGCCTGGTGGCGGCGTTGCGTTTGCGCGAAGGCGAAGAGTCGCTGAATGATCTGCGCCGTAAGGTGCGCCAGGACCTGTGCCATTTTGAGGGCAATGCGCAAGGGATTCGTCTGGTGCATACCTTGATGCGCATGAATCTTACCTGGGCACAGGTTGGCGGTATTTTGAAATATACCCGTCCGGCGTGGTGGCGCGGCAATGCGCCCGCTACGCACAACTATTTAATGAAGAAACCGGGCTATTATCTTTCCGAGGAACCGTATATTGAGCGCTTACGTAAAGAATTATCATTAGCGCCTTACAGTCGCTTCCCCTTAACCTGGATTATGGAAGCGGCTGATGATATCTCTTATTGCGTGGCCGATCTGGAAGATGCCGTTGAGAAAAGAATCTTTAGCGTCGAACAACTTTATCACCATCTGTATGAGGCGTGGGGACACCATGAAAAAGGTTCTCTGTTTAGTCTGGTTGTAGAGAATGCCTGGGAGAAGTCGCGCTCAAATACATTAAGTCGGAGCACCGAAGATCAGTTCTTTATGTATTTACGCGTCAATACATTGAATAAACTGGTGCCGTATGCAGCCCAGCGATTTATCGATAACTTGCCGCAGATTTTTGAGGGAGGTTTTAATCAAGCGTTGTTGGAAGACGCCAGTAGCTTTAGCCAGTTGCTTGGTGTTTATAAAAATGTGGCAATAAAACATGTGTTTAGCCACCCTGACGTTGAGCAACTGGAGTTGCAGGGCTATCGGGTGATCAGCGGGCTGCTGGAAATCTATCAACCGTTATTAAAAATGTCCCAGCCAGATTTTACTGAACTGGTCGATAATGAAAGAGTTAAACGTTTTCCGATCGAATCGCGTTTATTTCAGAAGTTGTCTACCCGCCATCGTCTTGCCTATGTTGAGGCGGTCAGTAAAATATCTGTTGGCTGCGCTGAGTTCCCGGTCCAGGAATATTATTATCGCTGCCGTTTGATCCAGGATTATATCAGCGGGATGACAGATTTGTACGCATGGGATGAATATCGTCGCCTGATGGCTGTAGAACAATAAATACTCATTTGTAAAGACGGCCAATAAAATTTTACTTTTTCCTTAAAGTTAACTCCGGAACTTAGCGCTATAAAACGACTCTGACGTATACAGCAATTTTGCGTTACCTGTTAATCGAGAACGAAACACATGAAAAAAACCACATTAGCAATGAGTGCACTGGCTCTGAGTTTAGGTTTAGCGTTGTCCCCCCTGTCTGCAACCGCGGCTGAGACGTCGTCTTCAGCAATGACCGCCCAACAGATGCCAAGCCTGGCCCCGATGCTCGAAAAAGTGATGCCATCGGTGGTGAGTATTAACGTCGAGGGGAGCACGACGGTAAATACGCCGCGCATGCCGCGTAATTTCCAGCAGTTCTTCGGTGATAATTCTCCGTTCTGCCAGGATGGTTCTCCATTCCAGAGTTCACCGTTCTGCCAGGGCGGCGCACCGGGTGCTGACAACGGCGGCAGCCAGAAGCAGAAATTTATGGCGCTGGGTTCCGGCGTAATTATTGATGCCGCGAAAGGGTATGTCGTTACCAATAACCACGTGGTGGATAACGCCACGGTGATTAAGGTTCAGCTGAGCGATGGCCGTAAATTTGACGCGAAAGTCGTCGGTAAAGATCCGCGCTCCGATATCGCGCTGATCCAGATTCAGGATCCGAAAAACCTGACGGCCATTAAGCTGGCAGATTCCGACGCGCTGCGCGTGGGTGATTACACCGTCGCAATCGGTAACCCGTTTGGCCTCGGTGAGACCGTGACCTCCGGTATTGTTTCTGCTCTGGGTCGTAGCGGCCTGAACGCGGAAAACTACGAAAACTTTATTCAGACGGATGCCGCGATCAACCGTGGTAACTCCGGTGGCGCGCTGGTTAACCTGAACGGTGAGCTGATCGGCATTAACACCGCGATCCTCGCGCCGGACGGCGGTAACATCGGTATCGGTTTTGCGATCCCAAGCAACATGGTGAAAAACCTGACTTCGCAGATGGTTGAGTTTGGTCAGGTTAAACGCGGTGAGCTGGGTATTATGGGTACCGAGCTGAGCTCCGAGCTGGCGAAAGCGATGAAAGTTGACGCTCAGCGTGGCGCATTCGTCAGCCAGGTGATGCCGAACTCTTCCGCAGCGAAAGCAGGTATTAAAGCCGGGGATGTCATTACCTCCCTGAACGGTAAACCTATCAGCAGCTTCGCCGCCCTGCGTGCGCAGGTGGGGACGATGCCGGTAGGCAGCAAAATTAACCTTGGCCTGCTGCGCGACGGTAAGCCGGTAACCGTGAATCTGGAACTGCAGCAGAGCAGCCAGACTCAGGTTGACTCCAGCTCTATCTTCAAAGGCATCGAAGGCGCTGATATGAGCAACAAAGGCCAGGACAAAGGTGTCGTGGTCAGCGACGTGAAGGCCAATTCTCCGGCGGCGCAGATTGGCCTGAAGAAAGGGGATGTCATTATCGGCGCGAACCAGCAGCCGGTGAAAAACATCGCCGAACTGCGCAAAATCCTCGACAGCAAACCGGCTGTACTGGCGCTGAACATTCAGCGTGGCGACAGCTCCATCTATCTGTTGATGCAGTAATCTTCCCCAACCCCTTCCTGTACAGGAAGGGGTTTCTTTTTGTGATACTTCCCACAACTCCATACTTCTCCCTTCCGCTTTGTGCATTTGCACAATGTCGCCGCGGATTATCTTCCCTATGCTTGGGCTCTGCTCACAGGAGGGGTTTATGGCTGGCTGGCATCTTGATACCAAAATGGCGCAGGATATCGTGGCGCGCACCATGCGCATCATTGATACCAATATCAACGTAATGGATGCCCGTGGGCGGATAATCGGCAGCGGCGATCGCGAACGCATTGGTGAATTGCACGAAGGTGCGCTGCTGGTGCTTTCTCAGGGGCGGGTGGTCGATATTGACGATGCGGTAGCCCGGCATTTACACGGTGTGCGACAGGGGATCAACCTGCCGCTGCGTCTTGAAGGCGAAATCGTTGGCGTTATCGGTCTTACCGGCGAACCGGAGCATCTGCGCAAGTATGGCGAACTGGTGTGTATGACCGCCGAAATGATGCTGGAACAGTCGCGTCTGATGCATCTTTTAGCCCAGGACAGCCGTCTGCGCGAAGAGCTGGTGATGAACCTGATTCAGGCGGAAGAGAATACCCCGGCGCTAATGGAATGGGCGCAGCGTTTAGGCATCGATTTGAATCAGCCGCGCGTGGTGGCGGTAGTGGAAGTTGACAGCGGTCAGCTTGGCGTTGACAGCGCGATGGCGGAGCTACAGCAACTGCAGAACGCGTTGACCACGCCTGAACGTAATAATCTGATTGCGATTGTGTCATTGACCGAGATGGTGGTGCTGAAACCCGCGCTCAATCAGTTTGGCCGCTGGGATGCCGAAGATCATCGCAAGCGCGTCGAACAGCTTATTGCCCGCATGAAGGAGAACGGACAATTGCGTTTTCGCGTCTCGCTGGGTAACTATTTTACCGGACCTGGCAGCATTGCCCGTTCGTATCGCACGGCGCGCACCACCATGATGGTCGGCAAGCAGCGAATGCCGGACAGTCGCAGCTATTTCTATCAGGATTTGATGTTGCCGGTGCTGCTGGACAGCCTGCGCGGCGGCTGGCAGGCGAACGAGCTGGCGCGCCCGCTGGTCAGGCTGAAAGCAATGGATAACAACGGGTTGCTGCGTCGGACGTTAGCGGCATGGTTTCGCCATAACGTCCAGCCGCTGGCAACCTCAAAGGCATTGTTTATTCATCGTAATACGCTGGAGTATCGCCTGAATCGTATTTCAGAACTGACCGGGCTGGATTTGGGGAATTTTGACGACAGGCTGCTGCTGTATGTGGCGTTGCAACTGGATGAGCAGCACTGATTAATTGCCTGATGGCGCTACGCTTATCAGGCCTACGAGGATATACCTGTAGGCCGGATAAGGCGTAAGACGCCGCCATCCGGCAACAAACGGCTTATTTACGCGTCAGTTTTTCCAGATCGGCTTCAATTTCGCTGATCTTGTTGGTCACGACGCTTTCCAGATGACGTAAATCATCGAGGATCTTACGCTTGAGATCGACTTCGCTGCGATCGCGCTGGCAGATCTGATCCAGTTCGTCGATCACATAGCGCAGGTTGGGGCTGATCTCCTGCACCTCTTTGTAACCCTGGCCGACGCCATCGGCGACAACCGTTTTACGCTGACGGGGATATTTGAACTTCACGCTCTTGGCAAAAAACTCGCCTTTATCCTTCTGGAAGTAGATTTTCAGGATATCGTTGTTGGCTTCTTGCCGCAGGCTGTAACGATCGATCTCTTCAGGATTAGTAATGCCCAGACTTTTCAGATTGTCATACATAGCGGTACCCTTAAGCTCACTATAACCATTGAATAATTAACGAAAAGCCTTGTTTATGCCACTCGCAGATGTAAAAAAAGCGGGCTAAGCCCGCTTTTTCAAATTGCCGTTAGTCGATGGTGCGTAACAGTTCGTTGATACCCACTTTGCCACGCGTTTTGGCGTCGACTTTTTTCACTATCACCGCGCAGTACAGGCTGTACTTGCCATCTTTCGACGGCAGGTTGCCGGAAACAACCACCGATCCCGCCGGAACGCGGCCATAATGCACTTCGCCGGTTTCACGATCGTAAATACGGGTGCTTTGACCGATGTACACGCCCATAGAGATAACGGAACCCTCTTCGACAATCACGCCTTCAACGACTTCAGAACGCGCGCCGATGAAGCAGTTATCTTCGATGATGGTCGGGTTAGCCTGTAACGGCTCCAGCACGCCGCCAATGCCAACGCCGCCGGACAGGTGGACGTTTTTACCGATTTGCGCACAGGAACCCACCGTTGCCCAGGTATCAACCATCGTACCTTCATCAACATAAGCGCCGATGTTCACGTAAGATGGCATCAGCACGGTGTTACGGGCGATAAACGCACCCTGACGTACTGCCGCAGGCGGCACCACGCGGAAACCTTCTTTCTGGAAGCGCGCTTCGTCGTAGTCGGCGAATTTCATCGGCACTTTATCGAAGTAACGGCTTTCCGCACCATCGATAACCTGATTATCGTTAATACGGAAAGAGAGCAGGACCGCTTTTTTCAGCCACTGATGCGTGACCCACTGACCCTCAATCTTTTCTGCGACGCGCAGAGCACCGGAATCCAGTAAAGAAATAACCTGATTCACCGCTTCGCGGGTTACGGTATCCACATTTGCCGGAGTAATGTCGGCACGGCGCTCGAAAGCGGACTCAATAACGTTCTGTAACTGCTGCATTGTTAAACTCTTTCCATAATAAATAAAAACATCACCCTTTATCGTTTGGATTGAGGGCCTCTGTCAACCGTTGATGCACTTCCTGCTGCAGCTCATTATTAAGGGCACGCCGGTCGGCGGTGGCGATTATGAATAAATCTTCTACTCGCTCGCCAATGGTTGTAATTCGGGCGCCATGCAGCGAAATTCCCAGATCGGCAAAAATCTGTCCGACCCGCGCCAGCAGTCCTGGCTGGTCGAGAGCGATAAGCTCAAGGAAAGATTTTCGGTCGGTATGGGTCGGCAGAAAGGTGACCTCGGTATCGACGGTAAAGTGGCGTAATTTTGCCGGCTGGCGACGCGGTTGCGGCGGCTGCCAGCTACGCTGAGTGATCGCTTGCTCCAGCCCGAAGCGGATTGCTTCGTGTCGGTCTGACGACAGCGGGCTACCGTCCGGCTCCAGCACAATGAACGTATCCATCGCCATCCCATCGCGGGTGGTGAAAATCTGCGCATCGTGGACGCTAAGATTACGCCGGTCCAGTTCGGCGCAGACGGCGGCAAACAGATAGGGGCGGTCGGGGCTCCAGATGAAGATCTCTGTTCCACCGCGCGTTGCCTGCGGGCTAAGCAGAATGAGCGGCTCTTTGAGGTCATGCTGTAAGAGATGGCGCGCATGCCAGGCCAGTTGGTTTGGGCTGTGGCGCACGAAATAGTTGGCGCGACAGCGTGACCAGATATGGTGCAGCGCTTCTTCATCAATGTTGTCCATGCGCAATAACGCCAGCGCCTGCAGCTGATGATGACGCACGCGCTCGCGCATATCCGGCGTGTTTTGCATCCCACGACGTAGCTGTTTTTCCGTAGCAAAGTACAGTTCGCGCAACAGACTTTGTTTCCAGCTATTCCATAGCGTTTCGTTGGTGGCGCAAATATCCGCGACGGTCAGGCACACCAAAAAGCGCAGGCGATGTTCCGTTTGCACTTCCTCGGCGAATTGCTTAATCACTTCGGGATCCTGAATATCGCGGCGTTGGGCGGTCACTGACATCAGCAAGTGCTGGCGCACCAGCCACACGATCAGCTGCGTTTCGCGGGAGTTCAGGCCGTGCAGTTCGGCGAATTTCAGCACGTCCTGAGCACCGAGAACCGAATGATCGCCGCCGCGGCCTTTGGCGATATCGTGGAACAGCGCGGCAATCAGAATCAGCTCCGGCTGGCGCAGGCGCGGCCACAGATCCACACACAGCGGATGGCGCTGGCGGGTTTCTTCGTTGGCAAAACTTTCCAGCTTGAGCATCACGCGGATAGTGTGTTCATCCACCGTATAGGCATGAAACAGGTCAAACTGCATTTGGCCGACAATATGCGACCATTGCGGCATATAGGCCCACAGCACGCTGTGGCGATGCATCGGCAGCAGGCCGCGACTCACCGCGCCCGGATGGCGTAACATGCTGAGAAACAGCGAGCGCGCTTCCGGGATGTAGCACAGCGGTTGCGTTAGATGACGGCGGGCATGACGCAGATGGCGCAGCGTAGTGGAGTAAATCCCACTGATTGCGCTGTTACGTACCATGATGTAGAACATCCGCAATATCGCTTCGGGTTTGCGGATAAACAGGTCGTCGTTGCGCAGATCGATTAAGCTGCCGCGCAGCTGAAAGTCGTCATCTATCGGGTGCGGTTTTTCGTCGGCGGGCATAGCGAGGATAGCTTCGTCGAACAGCTGCAGCAGCATGTGGTTCAGCTCACTGACGCGTCGCGTGACGCGGAAGTAGTCTTTCATCATCCGCTCGATAGGCTCGTTGCCTTCGCCGCCGTAGTTTAGCCGTTGCGCCACGCTGAGCTGACGATCAAACAGCAGGCGGTTGTCATAACGACTCACGACCAGGTGCAGAGCAAAGCGGATCCGCCACAGAATATGCAAACATTCATTCAGCTCGGCGCGTTCCGCCAGCGTCAAAAAACCGAAGCCGACCATCTCATCCAGCGACGTGGCGCCAAAATGGCGGCGGGCCACCCACTGCAGGGTATGAATATCGCGCAGGCCACCGGGACTGCTTTTGATATCCGGCTCCAGGTTATAGCTGGTGCCGTGATAGCGCTGGTGGCGTTGATTTTGCTCTTCCACTTTGGCGGCGTAAAACTTATCGGACGGCCAGAAACCTTCGCTAAAAATATGCTTTTGTAGCTCCAGGAACAGCGCGACGTCGCCAATCAGCAGGCGTGTTTCTATCAGGTTGGTGGCGACGGTTAAATCTGATAAACCTTCCAGCAGGCACTCTTCCAGCGTACGCACGCTGTGGCCCACTTCCAGCCTCACGTCCCATAGCAGCGTTAACAGCTCGCCGACTTTTTCGGCCTGCGCGTCGGGTAGTTTTTTACGGCTGAGGATCAGCAGATCGATGTCCGAAAGCGGGTGCAGCTCGCCACGCCCGTAACCACCAACGGCAACCAGCGCCAGATCGGCTATCTGACCGAAACCGGCTTCAATCCACAGGCGTTGTAGCAACTGGTCAATAAATTCAGTACGGGCTTCAATGAGCTGTTCTGCGGAAATTCCACTGTCAAACGCTTCACCTAACCAGTGCTGGAAGGTGTCGATGTGCGCTTTAATACCGGCGCAGTTGAGATCGTGCTGTGGCCAGGTGCCTGGGTTTTGCGGTTGGCCAGGCAGGGTGGGGAGGGCAGTATTTGCGTGCTGTTCAGGAAGAGTATTCATTGTGCGCCACCCATTAAAAAGCCGGATGGCGGCGTGAACGCCTTATCCGGCCTACGAAGTAGTGCAATTTGTAGGCCTGATAAGATGCGAATGCATCGCCATCAGGCAAAACATTATTTGTCGTGCGTGATGATCGCCGGGATGGTGTCATCCTTGCGTAACGTCAGGATCTCACAGCCGTTTTCCGTTACCACAATAGTATGCTCGTACTGTGCAGACAAGCTCCGGTCTTTGGTTTTCACCGTCCAACCGTCTTTCATGGTGCGGATGCGGTAATCGCCGGCATTCAGCATCGGTTCTACGGTGAAGGTCATGCCCGGTTGCAGTACCACGCCGCCGTCGTCCGCATCGTAGTGCAGAACCTGTGGCTCTTCGTGGAAGCCGCGACCGATACCGTGACCGCAGTATTCACGGACCACAGAGAAACCTTCGCCTTCCGCGTATTTTTGAATCGCAGCGCCCAGCGTACGCAGGCGAATGCCCGGTTTTACCATCCGCAGCGCCAGATACAGGCTTTCCTGCGTTACACGGCACAGGCGTTCGCCCAGAATGGTGGGTTTGCCGACGATAAACATTTTGGAGGTATCGCCGTGGAATTCATCTTTAATCACGGTCACGTCGATATTGACGATATCACCCTCTTTCAGATGCTTAGCGTCATCCGGGATCCCGTGGCACACCACTTCATTAATAGAGATACATACGGATTTCGGGTAACCGTGGTAGCCCAGGCATGCGGAAATGGCCTGCTGTTCATTAACGATGTAGTCATTACAGATGCGATCCAGCTCGCCGGTGCTGACGCCCGGTTTGATAAACGGTTCGATCATCTCCAGGACTTCGGCCGCCAGACGGCCGGCGACGCGCATTTTTTCGATTTCTTCAGGGGTCTTGATTGAGATAGCCATGAATTCTGTCCATCAGTGCCGATGATATCGGCAATAATTGTGTAAGTGCTGCCAATGGTATCAGTCCCGCATACGTGCTGCCAAATTGAGAATCATTAACAGCACAGACCGCCAACAATTATTGGTGTCGGTGGCGTATTTGTGGTATAAAGCGCGCCGGACTTCCGATCCATTCGAAGACTACACACGATGGACGGGAGCGATAAATCTCACTTTGTGTAACAACACACACGTATCGGCACATATTCCGGGGTGCCCTTTGGGGTCGGTAATATGGGATGCGTGGAGGCTTAACCCCAACTTTTATATATAGAGGTTTTAATCATGGCAACTGTTTCCATGCGCGACATGCTCAAGGCTGGTGTTCACTTCGGTCACCAGACCCGTTACTGGAACCCGAAAATGAAGCCGTTCATCTTCGGTGCGCGTAACAAAGTTCACATCATCAACCTTGAGAAAACTGTACCGATGTTCAACGAAGCTCTGGCTGAACTGAACAAGATCTCTGCTCGTAAAGGTAAAATCCTTTTCGTTGGTACTAAACGCGCTGCAAGCGAAGCGGTGAAAGAAGCTGCTAACAGCTGCGACCAGTTCTTCGTGAACCATCGCTGGCTGGGCGGTATGCTGACTAACTGGAAAACCGTTCGTCAGTCCATCAAACGTCTGAAAGATCTGGAAACTCAGTCTCAGGACGGTACTTTCGAAAAGCTGACCAAGAAAGAAGCGCTGATGCGCACTCGTGAGCTTGAGAAACTGGAAAACAGCCTGGGCGGTATCAAAGACATGGGCGGTCTGCCGGACGCTCTGTTCGTAATCGATGCTGACCACGAGCACATTGCTATCAAAGAAGCAAACAACCTGGGTATCCCGGTATTTGCTATCGTTGATACCAACTCTGATCCGGACGGTGTTGACTTCGTTATCCCGGGTAACGACGACGCAATCCGTGCTGTGACCCTGTACCTGGGCGCTGTAGCTACTACCGTTCGTGAAGGCCGTTCTCAGGATCTGGCTTCCCAGGCGGAAGAAAGCTTCGTAGAAGCTGAATAATAAGGCACGCTCGTTCGAGCCCCCTTATAAACCAGGTAGTATCACGTTTGGTTAGGGGCCCTTTAGGCCCCTTTTTCACTTTTAAATCTGTGCGGTTTCATGCCGGGCAGATCAAATCTTCCGAGGATTTTAGAATGGCTGAAATTACCGCATCCCTGGTAAAAGAGCTGCGTGAGCGTACTGGCGCAGGCATGATGGATTGCAAAAAAGCACTGACTGAAGCTAATGGCGACATCGAGCTGGCAATCGAAAACATGCGTAAGTCCGGCGCAATCAAAGCGGCGAAAAAAGCAGGCAACGTTGCTGCTGACGGCGTAATCAAAACCAAAATCGACGGCAACATCGCTTTCATTCTGGAAGTTAACTGCCAGACTGACTTCGTTGCTAAAGATGCTGGTTTCCAGGCATTTGCTGACAAAGTACTGGACGCTGCCGTTGCTGGCAAAATCACTGACGTTGAAGTTCTGAAAGCACAGTTCGAAGAAGAACGTGTTGCGCTGGTTGCTAAAATCGGTGAGAACATCAACATTCGTCGCGTTGCTTCCCTGGAAGGCGACGTTCTGGGTAACTACCAGCACGGTGCTCGCATCGGTGTTCTGGTTGCTGCAACTGGCGCTGACGAAGAGCTGGTTAAACAGCTGGCTATGCACGTTGCTGCAAGCAAACCAGAATTCGTTAAGCCGGAAGACGTTTCTGCTGAAGTGGTAGAGAAAGAATACCAGGTTCAGCTGGACATCGCCATGCAGTCTGGCAAGCCGAAAGAAATCGCAGAGAAAATGGTTGAAGGCCGCATGAAGAAATTCACCGGCGAAGTTTCTCTGACCGGCCAGCCTTTCGTTATGGAACCGAGCAAATCTGTTGGTCAGCTGCTGAAAGAGCACAACGCTGACGTAACTGGTTTCATCCGCTTCGAAGTGGGTGAAGGCATCGAGAAAGTTGAGACTGACTTTGCAGCAGAAGTTGCTGCGATGTCCAAGCAGTCTTAATTTTTAAAAGGAGCCGCCTGAGGGCGGCTTCTTTTTGTGTCTGGCTTGTAAATTCAGCGAACCGCTATAGTGGTCATGCTGAAAAGCGACATACAATGTCGCCGGAATTAACCCATCTCATTCGTTGACAGTCTCAGGAAAGAAACATGGCTACCAATGCAAAACCCGTCTACAAACGTATTCTGCTTAAGTTAAGTGGCGAAGCTCTGCAAGGTTCAGAAGGCTTCGGTATTGATGCAAGCATACTTGACCGTATGGCTCAGGAAATCAAAGAGCTGGTTGAGCTGGGTATTCAGGTTGGCGTAGTGATTGGTGGCGGTAACCTGTTCCGTGGCGCTGGTCTGGCGAAAGCTGGGATGAACCGCGTTGTGGGCGACCACATGGGCATGTTAGCCACCGTAATGAACGGTCTGGCGATGCGCGATGCGCTTCACCGCGCCTATGTGAACGCTCGCTTGATGTCCGCCATTCCTCTGAACGGCGTGTGTGATAACTACAGCTGGGCGGAAGCTATTAGCCTGCTGCGTAACAACCGCGTGGTTATTTTGTCTGCGGGTACTGGCAATCCGTTCTTCACTACCGACTCTGCAGCCTGTCTGCGCGGTATTGAAATTGAAGCGGATGTGGTACTGAAAGCGACCAAAGTAGACGGCGTATTTACTGCCGACCCGGCTAAAGATCCTACAGCGACCATGTACGAACAGTTGACCTACACTGAAGTACTGGATAAAGAGCTGAAAGTGATGGATCTGGCGGCCTTCACGCTGGCCCGTGACCACAAATTACCGATTCGTGTCTTTAACATGAACAAACCGGGTGCGCTGCGCCGTGTTGTTATGGGTGAAAAAGAAGGCACGTTAATCACGGAATAATTCCCGTTGCGGCTAAATGCAGGTAATATTCCGCTTTAATGCCGCGGGATACATCCCTCAAAATTAATCAAGACTATACTTGTCACATCTTGCGTGGTGGGTTGGGTCTGACTGAAACGAGCTTTCAAGGATTCGTAACGTGATCAACGATATCAGAAAAGATGCTGAAGTACGCATGGACAAATGCGTCGAAGCGTTCAAAAACCAAATCAGCAAAATTCGTACGGGCCGCGCTTCTCCTAGCCTGCTGGATGGTATTGTCGTGGAATATTACGGCACGCCGACTCCGCTGCGCCAGCTGGCAAGCGTAACGGTTGAAGATTCCCGTACCCTGAAAATCAACGTGTTTGACCGTTCCATGGGCCCAGCCGTTGAGAAAGCCATTATGGCTTCCGACCTCGGTCTGAACCCAAGTTCAGCGGGTTCCGACATTCGCGTTCCGCTGCCGCCGCTCACCGAAGAACGCCGTAAAGATCTGACCAAGATCGTGCGTGGCGAAGCTGAAGGCGCGCGCGTTGCCGTACGTAACGTACGCCGTGATGCAAACGACAAAGTGAAAGCACTGTTGAAAGATAAAGAGATCAGCGAAGATGACGATCGCCGTTCTCAGGACGAAGTACAGAAACTGACTGACGCAGCTATCAAGAAAGTTGATGCGGCGCTGGCAGAGAAAGAAACGGAACTGATGCAGTTCTGATTCGCCTGTACGCTAAAAACGCCGCTTAGAAGGCCTGGGAAGGCTGGATGGCGGCGTTTTGCTTTTTCTGTCTATACCCTATTTTTCTGGATGTCTCATGAAGCAATTAACCATCCTGGGATCAACCGGTTCCATTGGTTGCAGTACGCTGGATGTAGTACGCCATAACCCGGAAAAATTTCGTGTTGCTGCGTTGGTTGCGGGTAAAAATGTTGCCCGTATGGTGGAGCAATGTCTGGAATTTTCTCCTCGCTATGCGGTAATGGACGATGAAAAAAGCGCGGCATTAGTAAAAGCGGCTCTGCTGGAGCAGGGCAGCCGCACTGACGTTATGAGCGGGCAGCAGGCTGCCTGTGATATGGCCGCGCTGGATGATGTTGATCAGGTCATGGCGGCGATTGTCGGCGCTGCGGGCTTGCTGCCGACGCTTTCAGCAATCCGCGCGGGCAAAAGCATTTTGCTGGCGAATAAAGAGTCTCTGGTAACCTGCGGACGTCTGTTTATGGACGACGTGAAACGCCACAAAGCGCAGCTTTTACCGGTAGATAGCGAGCATAACGCGATTTTTCAGAGTTTACCGCAACCGATCCAACACAATCTGGGATACGCTGACCTTGAGCAAAACGGCGTCGTGTCAGTTCTGCTTACCGGGTCTGGTGGCCCTTTCCGTGAAACGCCATTGCGCGATCTGGTTTCAATGACCCCCGATCAGGCATGCCGTCATCCGAATTGGTCGATGGGAAGAAAAATCTCTGTCGATTCAGCCACCATGATGAATAAAGGTCTGGAATACATTGAAGCGCGTTGGTTATTTAATGCCAGCGCAAGCCAGATGGAAGTGCTGATTCATCCGCAGTCGGTTATTCATTCGATGGTACGTTATCAGGATGGTAGCGTTCTGGCGCAGTTGGGGGAACCTGACATGCGAACGCCTATTGCCCATACGATGGCCTGGCCGGAACGTGTGACGTCTGGCGTCAAGCCTGTCGACTTTTGCCAACTCAGCGCGTTGACGTTTTCCGCACCTGATTACCAGCGCTATCCGTGCCTGAAACTGGCGATGGACGCGTTTGAGCAAGGGCAGGCGGCGACCACCGCGCTGAACGCCGCGAATGAAGTTACCGTTGCCGCGTTCCTGGCGCAGCAGATCCGATTTACCGATATTGCTGACCTGAATTTATCCGTACTGGATAAGATGGATTTGCAGGAGCCGCAGAGCGTTGATGACGTGCTGAAGGTTGATGCCATCGCGCGGGACGTCGCCAGAAAAGAAGTGATGCGACTCTCAAGCTGATGATAATCCCTCTACGGAGAATCACGCTATTTGTTAGCGTTGGGCTTCAGTGATATAGTCTGCGCCACTCGATCGTGGGTATTTGCTTTTTTTCGGTTGGGTAAGCCGTGGTTTGACACGGCTTTTTTGTGGATAGGCTTCAGTATTCCTGAGTACCGTAAATCCTTTCAGGGACAAAAACGCGTTATGTTGTCTGCAACTAAACCATTAAGCGAAAATTTGCCAGCACATGGTTGTCGCCATGTAGCAATTATCATGGATGGCAATGGCCGCTGGGCGAAAAAGCAAGGGAAGATTCGCGCCTTTGGGCATAAGGCCGGAGCAAAATCCGTCCGCCGGGCTGTCTCTTTTGCTGCCAATAACGGTATTGATGCGTTAACGCTGTATGCCTTTAGCAGTGAGAACTGGAACCGACCAGCGCAGGAAGTGAGTGCGTTAATGGAACTGTTCGTGTGGGCGCTTGATAGCGAAGTGAAAAACCTGCACCGCCATAACGTACGTCTGCGTATTATCGGCGATATCAGTCGATTTAACTCACGTTTGCAAGAACGGATTCGCAAATCAGAAGCGCTTACCGCCCAGAATACCGGGTTGACGCTGAATATTGCCGCGAATTACGGCGGACGGTGGGATATTGTCCAGGGAGTCAGGCAACTGGCACAACAGGTGCAGGAAGGTCTGCTGCGTCCAGAGCAAATCGATGAAGAGATGCTTGGGCAGCAAATTTGTATGCATGAACTGGCCCCTGTGGATTTAGTGATAAGGACTGGGGGAGAGCATCGAATTAGTAATTTTCTGTTATGGCAGATTGCCTATGCCGAACTTTACTTTACGGATGTTCTCTGGCCCGATTTCGATGAACAAGACTTTGAAGGTGCGCTGCATGCCTTTGCTAATCGTGAGCGTCGTTTCGGCGGCACCGAGCCCGGTGATGAAAAAGCCTGATGGGGGTCGCTTTTGCTGAAGTATCGCCTGATTTCTGCTTTTGTTTTAATACCCGTTGTCATCGCGGCGCTGTTTCTGCTGCCGCCGGTGGGGTTCGCCATTGTTACGCTGGTCGTTTGTATGTTGGCCGCCTGGGAATGGGGACAGTTAAGCGGTTTTACCACGCGTACACAGCGAGTCTGGCTGGCGGTTTTGTGCGGGCTATTGCTGGCGCTAATGCTATTTTTGCTGCCAGAATACCATCGCAATATTCATCAGCCGCTGGTTGAAGTATCGCTATGGGCGTCGCTGGGCTGGTGGGCAGTGGCGCTATTGCTGGTACTTTTTTACCCTGGTTCTGCGTCGGTCTGGCGTAATTCCAAAACATTACGCATAATTTTCGGCGTGCTAACCATTGTTCCTTTCTTTTGGGGAATGCTGGCGCTACGGGCATGGCACTATGATGAGAATCATTATAGTGGCGCGCTATGGCTGCTGTATGTCATGATCCTCGTTTGGGGAGCGGACTCTGGTGCGTATATGTTTGGTAAACTGTTTGGCAAACATAAACTGGCGCCGAAGGTTTCTCCTGGTAAAACCTGGCAGGGTTTTATTGGCGGACTCGCCACTGCGGCCGTGATCTCCTGGGGTTATGGCATGTGGGCGAATCTTGAGGTTGCGCCTGTCACCTTGCTCATTTGCTCCATCGTTGCGGCCCTGGCCTCCGTGCTGGGTGACCTGACCGAGAGTATGTTCAAGCGTGAAGCAGGTATTAAGGATAGTGGTCACTTAATTCCAGGGCACGGCGGTATTCTGGATCGTATTGATAGCCTGACGGCTGCGGTACCGGTCTTTGCCTGCCTGCTGTTACTGGTATTCAGGACGCTCTAACGGATGGTCTTATGCTGAGTATTCTCTGGAATCTGGCTGCATTCATCGTTGCACTCGGTGTGCTTATCACCGTGCATGAATTTGGTCATTTCTGGGTTGCACGGCGCTGCGGAGTCCGCGTTGAGCGCTTTTCCATTGGCTTTGGAAAAGCGCTTTGGCGTCGTACCGATAAACTGGGTACGGAATACGTCATCGCTCTAATCCCCCTCGGCGGCTACGTCAAAATGCTGGATGAGCGCGCTGAACCGGTGGCGCCGGAGCTGCGTCATTACGCTTTCAACAATAAAACGGTTGGGCAGCGCGCAGCCATTATCGCCGCAGGTCCGATTGCAAACTTCCTTTTTGCTATTTTCGCTTATTGGCTGGTGTTTATCATCGGTGTCCCCGGCGTTCGCCCGGTTGTTGGTGAAATAACACCCAATTCGATTGCTGCGCAGGCGCAAATTAAACCTGGAACGGAACTAAAAGCGGTTGATGGTATCGAAACCCCTGATTGGGATGCCGTGCGACTGCAGTTGGTTTCCAAAATTGGCGATGAGCATACGATAATCAGCGTGGCGCAGTTTGGCAGTAACCAGCGGCAGGACAAAACGCTGGATTTACGCCACTGGGCATTTGAGCCAGACAAAGAGGATCCCGTCTCCAGTTTAGGGATTCGTCCGCGCGGTCCGCAGATTGAACCGGTGCTGTCAGAAGTGCAGGTTAACTCGGCTGCAAGCAAGGCGGGTTTGCAAGCTGGCGACAGGATCGTTAAAGTCAATGGTCAGCCGCTGACGCAATGGATGACGTTCGTGACGCTGGTGCGCGATAATCCGGATAAGCCGTTAGCGCTAGATATTGAAAGACAAGGAAGTTCCTTGTCTTTAACGTTAACCCCAGATTCAAAACAGGTTAACGGGAAGGCAGAGGGGTTTGCGGGCGTAGTGCCTAAAATTATTCCTCTGCCGGATGAGTATAAGACTGTACGCCAGTATGGGCCCTTCAGCGCCATCCTCCAGGCCTCGGATAAAACGTGGCAGTTGATGAAGCTGACGGTCAGTATGCTGGGCAAATTGATTACCGGTGATGTAAAACTGAACAACCTCAGTGGGCCGATTTCTATCGCCCAGGGGGCTGGGATGTCAGCGGAGTTCGGGGTGATTTATTACCTGATGTTCCTTGCGCTTATCAGCGTGAACTTAGGGATAATTAACCTGTTTCCGTTGCCCGTTCTTGACGGGGGACATCTGCTGTTCCTGGCGATTGAAAAGCTGAAGGGCGGTCCGGTATCCGAGCGGGTTCAAGACTTTAGTTATCGCATTGGCTCTATCTTGCTGGTGTTGTTAATGGGGCTTGCACTTTTCAATGATTTCTCTCGGTTGTAAGAGAGTGTTAGGAAGAACGCATAATAACGATGGCGATGAAAAAGTTGCTCATAGCGTCGCTGCTGTTTAGCAGCGCCACCGTATACGGTGCTGAAGGGTTCGTAGTGAAGGACATTCATTTCGAAGGCCTACAGCGAGTCGCCGTTGGTGCGGCTCTCCTCAGTATGCCGGTGCGCACAGGCGACACGGTTAATGATGAAGACATCAGTAATACCATTCGTGCTCTGTTCGCCACCGGTAACTTTGAGGATGTCCGCGTCCTGCGCGATGGTGATACCCTTCTGGTTCAGGTAAAAGAACGTCCGACAATTGCCAGCATCACGTTCTCCGGTAACAAATCGGTGAAAGACGACATGCTGAAGCAAAACCTCGAGGCGTCTGGCGTTCGTGTTGGCGAGTCTCTGGATCGCACCACGCTTGCCGATATCGAAAAAGGCCTGGAAGATTTCTACTATAGCGTCGGTAAGTACAGCGCCAGTGTGAAAGCGGTGGTAACACCGTTGCCGCGTAACCGCGTTGACCTCAAACTGGTCTTCCAGGAAGGCGTTTCGGCGAAGATCCAACAGATCAATATCGTCGGCAACCACGCTTTCTCCACCGACGAACTGATCTCTCACTTCCAGCTGCGTGATGAAGTGCCGTGGTGGAACGTGGTGGGCGATCGTAAATACCAGAAACAGAAACTCGCGGGCGACCTTGAAACCCTGCGCAGCTACTATCTGGATCGTGGTTATGCCCGCTTCAATATCGATTCTACCCAGGTCAGCCTGACGCCGGATAAAAAAGGTATCTACATCACCGTTAACATCACTGAAGGCGATCAGTACAAGCTTTCTGGGGTGCAGGTGAGCGGTAACCTGGCCGGGCACTCCGCCGAAATTGAGACCCTGACTAAAATTGAGCCAGGCGAACTCTATAACGGCACTAAAGTGACCAAAATGGAAGATGATATCAAGAAGCTTCTGGGGCGCTATGGCTATGCCTATCCGCGCGTACAGTCGCAGCCTGAAATCAACGATGCCGATAAAACCGTTAAATTACGGGTAAACGTAGATGCGGGTAACCGTTTCTATGTGCGTAAGATTCGCTTTGAAGGTAACGATACCTCTAAAGACTCCGTTCTGCGTCGCGAAATGCGCCAGATGGAAGGCGCCTGGTTGGGCAGCGATCTGGTCGATCAGGGTAAAGAGCGTCTGAACCGTCTGGGTTACTTTGAGACCGTCGATACCGATACTCAGCGCGTTCCGGGCAGCCCGGATCAGGTTGATGTGGTCTATAAGGTGAAAGAACGTAACACCGGTAGCTTTAACTTCGGCGTCGGTTACGGTACCGAGAGCGGCGTGAGCTTCCAGGCTGGCGTTCAGCAAGATAACTGGTTAGGTACCGGTTATTCCGTCGGGATTAACGGCACCAAAAACGACTACCAGACCTATACAGAGTTGTCTGTAACCAACCCGTACTTCACCGTTGACGGTGTGAGCCTTGGCGGCCGCGTCTTCTATAACGACTTTGAAGCGGATGATGCAGACCTGTCCGACTATACCAACAAAAGTTATGGTACGGACGTAACGCTCGGCTTCCCGGTTAACGAATACAATACGCTGCGTGCTGGCCTGGGTTATGTACATAACAAACTGTCCAACATGCAGCCGCAGATCGCGATGGATCGTTATCTTGAGTCGATGGGGCAGCCCGCTGATACCAGCAGCTTTGCCGCTGATGACTTCACCTTTAACTACGGTTGGACGTACAACAAGCTGGACCGTGGTTATTTCCCAACGGACGGTTCGCGTGTCAACCTGAACGGTAAAGTGACCATTCCGGGATCTGATAACGAATACTACAAATTGTCGCTGGATACCGCGACCTATGTGCCGATTGATGACGATCACAAATGGGTTGTTCTGGGTCGTACCAAGTGGGGTTATGGTGACGGCATCGGCAGCAAAGAGATGCCATTCTACGAGAACTTCTATGCCGGTGGCTCCAGTACCGTGCGTGGCTTCCAGTCGAATACTATCGGCCCGAAAGCGGTCTATAAAAATGGCGCTCACACCGACTGGAACGACGATGGTGATGATTACGAAGACTGTACTCAGGAATCAGGCTGTAAATCTGATGATGCGGTAGGTGGTAACGCCATGGCTGTCGCCAGTCTGGAATTTATTACCCCGACGCCGTTCATCAGCGACAAGTATGCCAACTCGGTCCGTACCTCGTTCTTCTGGGATATGGGTACCGTTTGGGATACGAACTGGGATCCATCATCCGCGCCGTCGGATGTACCTGACTACAGCGATCCGAGCAATATCCGTATGTCTGCGGGTATCGCTTTACAATGGATGTCCCCATTGGGGCCGTTGGTTTTCTCCTACGCCCAGCCGTTTAAGAAGTACGATGGAGACAAAGCGGAACAGTTCCAGTTTAACATTGGTAAAACCTGGTAATTGTTCTTCGCAAAGGAATGTAGTGGTAGTGTAGCGCTGACTTTAGGCGATCCTGCATGGGATCGCCTGGCCACGCAAAGAACTGTACCTTCGGGTGCAAATGGGATGGTAAGGAGTTAATTGTGAAAAAGTGGTTATTAGCTGCAGGTCTCGGTTTAGCGATGGCAACGTCCGCACAGGCTGCTGACAAAATTGCAATCGTCAACATGGGTAGCCTGTTCCAACAGGTTGCACAGAAGACAGGTGTTTCTGCTACGCTGGAAAACGAGTTCAAAGGCCGTGCCAGCGAACTGCAGCGTATGGAATCCGATCTGCAATCTAAAATGCAGCGTCTGCAGTCAATGAAAGCGGGTAGCGATCGTACCAAGCTGGAAAAAGACGTCATGGCTCAGCGCCAGACTTTCTCTCAGAAAGCTCAGGCTTTTGAGCAGGATCGTCAACGTCGTTCCAACGAAGAACGTGGCAAACTGGTTACTCGTATCCAGACAGCTGTGAAATCTGTTGCTAGCAGCCAGAGCATCGATCTGGTCGTTGACGCAAACACCGTTGCATACAACAGCAGCGATGTAAAAGACATCACCGCTGACGTACTGAAACAGGTTAAATAAGTAATGCCTTCAATTCGACTGGCTGATTTAGCAGAGCAGTTGGATGCAGAATTACACGGTGATGGCGATATCGTCATCACCGGCGTAGCGTCCATGCAATCTGCGCAAACTGGCAATATCACGTTCATGGTGAATCCTAAGTACCGTGAACATTTAGGCGTATGCCAGGCTTCTGCCGTTGTGATGACGCAGGACGATCTTCCTTTTGCTAAGAGTGCTGCGCTGGTAGTGAAGAATCCCTACCTGACCTATGCACGTATGGCGCAAATTTTAGATACCACGCCGCAGCCTGCACAAAACATCGCGCCCAGTGCCGCGATCGATGCGACGGCTAAGCTGGGTAATAATGTCTCTGTGGGCGCAAACGCGGTCATTGAGTCTGGCGTAGAACTGGGCGATAACGTGGTTATCGGCGCAGGCTGCTTCGTCGGAAAAAATACAAAAATCGGTGCAGGTTCACGCTTGTGGGCGAATGTGACGATTTACCACGACATTCAGATCGGTGAGAATTGCCTGATCCAGTCCAGCACTGTCGTCGGATCTGATGGATTCGGTTATGCGAACGATCGCGGTAACTGGGTGAAGATCCCGCAGCTTGGTCGCGTGATTATCGGCGATCGCGTCGAGATCGGCGCTTGTACCACCATTGATCGTGGTGCTCTGGACGACACGGTGATCGGTAATGGTGTTATCATTGATAACCAGTGCCAGATTGCACATAACGTTGTGATTGGCGACAATACGGCAGTCGCCGGTGGCGTCATTATGGCGGGTAGCCTGAAGATTGGCCGTTATTGCATGATTGGCGGTGCCAGCGTGATCAATGGGCATATGGAAATATGCGACAAAGTCACGGTAACGGGCATGGGTATGGTGATGCGTCCTATCACCGAACCGGGCGTCTACTCATCAGGTATTCCGCTGCAACCCAACAAGGTCTGGCGTAAAACAGCTGCACTGGTGATGAATATTGATGATATGAGCAAGCGCCTCAAAGCGATTGAGCGCAAGGTTAATCAACAAGACTAAAGCATCGTTTTTCGCATGTCTGATTTTTCGGCCTGTCCCATTCATACGATTGCGACAGGCCGTGTTATTATTGCCTTTTAGTATATTTTGACAGGAAGAGTATTTTGACTACTAACACTCATACTCTGCATATTGAAGAGATTTTAGAGCTTCTGCCGCACCGTTTTCCGTTTCTGCTGGTTGACCGCGTGCTGGATTTTGAAGAAGGTCGTTTTCTGCGCGCAGTGAAAAATGTATCCGTTAACGAGCCTTTCTTTCAGGGCCACTTCCCGGGTAAACCTATTTTCCCTGGCGTATTGATTCTGGAAGCGATGGCGCAGGCCACCGGCATCCTCGCATTTAAAAGCGTAGGAAAACTGGAACCAGGCGAACTGTACTATTTCGCGGGTATTGACGAAGCACGCTTTAAGCGTCCTGTCGTGCCAGGCGATCAGATGATCATGGAAGTGACTTTCGAGAAAACGCGCCGTGGCCTGACCCGTTTTAAAGGGGTTGCGCTGGTCGACGGTAAAGTTGTGTGCGAAGCAACGATGATGTGTGCCCGTAGCCGGGAGGCCTGATACGTGATTGATAAATCCGCCTTTATTCACCCTACCGCCATTGTGGAAGAGGGCGCCAGCATTGGCGCTAACGCTCACATTGGCCCATTTTGTATTGTTGGACCCCATGTTGAAATTGGTGAGGGTACCGTACTGAAGTCTCACGTTGTCGTGAATGGCCATACAAAAATTGGTCGCGATAACGAGATCTATCAGTTTGCCTCCATCGGCGAAGTTAACCAGGATCTTAAATATGCTGGTGAACCGACTCGCGTGGAAATTGGCGATCGTAACCGCATTCGCGAAAGCGTCACCATTCATCGTGGCACAGTGCAGGGCGGTGGAGTGACGAAGGTGGGCAGCGATAACTTACTGATGATTAATGCGCACGTCGCGCATGATTGTACGGTAGGCAACCGCTGTATTCTGGCGAATAACGCCACGCTTGCCGGACATGTTTCGCTCGATGATTTTGTTATCATCGGCGGCATGACTGCGGTGCATCAGTTCTGCATCATCGGCGCGCATGTGATGGTTGGCGGCTGTTCTGGCGTTGCTCAGGACGTGCCACCGTACGTTATCGCCCAGGGCAACCACGCGACGCCATTTGGCGTTAACATCGAAGGTCTGAAGCGTCGTGGGTTCACCCGCGAAGCGATTACCGCGATTCGTAACGCCTACAAAGCGTTGTACCGTAGCGGTAAAACGCTGGAAGAAGTGAAGCCGGAAATCGCCGAGCTGGCGAAACAGTACCCAGAAGTTCAGGCCTTCAGCGACTTCTTTGAACGCTCAACGCGTGGTCTGATTCGTTAATGACTGAGCAACGTCCTTTAACGATTGCCCTCGTCGCCGGAGAAACCTCCGGCGATATTCTTGGTGCAGGACTCATCCGCGCACTCAAGGCTCGTGTCCCCAATGCGCGTTTTGTTGGCGTGGCGGGGCCGCTGATGCAGGCCGAAGGCTGTGAAGCCTGGTACGAAATGGAAGAGCTGGCGGTGATGGGCATTGTTGAAGTGCTCGGTCGTCTGCGCCGTTTACTGCATATTCGGGCCGATCTCACTCGTCGATTCACCGACCTCAAGCCGGATGTCTTCGTCGGCATTGATGCGCCTGATTTCAACATTACCCTTGAAGGGAATCTGAAAAAGCAGGGCATAAAAACCATTCATTATGTCAGTCCGTCCGTTTGGGCGTGGCGACAGAAACGCGTTTTCAAAATAGGCAGATCCACCAATATGGTGCTGGCTTTTCTGCCTTTCGAAAAAGCGTTTTATGACAAATTTAACGTCCCATGCCGCTTTATCGGCCACACCATGGCGGATGCCATGCCGTTGGATCCGGATAAAAACGCGGCCCGCGATGCTCTGGGTATTCCCCACGACGCTCACTGCCTGGCGCTGTTGCCTGGAAGCCGTGGCGCGGAAGTGGAGATGCTCAGCGCCGATTTTCTGAAAACGGCGCAGCTGTTACGCCAGCAATACCCGGATCTCGAAGTGGTGGTGCCGCTGGTCAATGCTAAACGCCGGGAGCAGTTTGAGCGCATTAAGGCTGAGGTTGCGCCGGAGCTTTCCGTGCACCTGCTCAATGGCATGGGACGTGAAGCGATGGTAGCCAGCGATGCGGCGCTGTTGGCTTCAGGCACCGCGGCGCTGGAGTGTATGCTGGCAAAGTGCCCGATGGTGGTCGGCTACCGAATGAAACCCTTCACCTTCTGGTTGGCGAAGCGTTTGGTGAAAACGGATTACGTTTCGCTACCTAACCTGCTGGCGGGAAGAGAACTGGTGAAAGAGCTGTTGCAGGAAGAGTGTGAACCGCATGCGCTGGCGCAAGCGTTGTTGCCGCTGCTGGCGAATGGTAAAACCAGCCATGCGATGCATGACACTTTCCGTGAACTGCATCAGCAGATCCGTTGCAATGCTGATGAGCAGGCGGCGGATGCAGTCCTGGAGTTAGCGCAATGATTGAATTTGTGTATCCGCATACGCATTTAGTGGCGGGTGTGGATGAAGTCGGACGTGGTCCTTTGGTTGGGGCGGTTGTTACTGCTGCCGTCATTCTGGATCCGGCTCGTCCGATTATCGGTCTTAACGACTCAAAAAAACTGTCGGAAAAACGCCGCCTGGCGTTGTTTGATGAAATAAAAGAAAAAGCGTTAAGCTGGAGCGTGGGCCGTGCGGAACCGCATGAAATCGACGAGCTGAATATTTTGCATGCCACTATGCTGGCGATGCAGCGTGCGGTCGCGGGCCTGCATATTGCGCCGGAGTACGTACTGATTGACGGCAATCGTTGCCCGGCATTACCGGTACCGTCGATGGCGGTAGTCAAAGGTGATAGCCGCGTAGCAGAGATTAGCGCTGCGTCGATACTGGCGAAAGTAACCCGTGATGCTGAAATGGCGGCGCTGGATACGGTTTTTCCACAGTATGGTTTTGCACAGCACAAAGGCTATCCAACCGCTTTTCATCTGGAAAAGTTGGCACTGCATGGCGCGACAGAGCACCATCGCCGCAGTTTTGGCCCCGTCAAACGCGTACTGGGACTCTCGTCCTGATTCTTGTCCCGAAGGAATCTGAAGATGTCTGAACCACGTTTCGTCCACCTCCGGGTGCACAGCGACTACTCCATGATTGATGGGCTGGCGAAAACCGGGCCGCTGGTGAAGAAGGCGGCCGCATTAGGCATGCCTGCGCTGGCGATCACCGATTTCACTAACCTGTGTGGTCTGGTGAAGTTCTACGGAGCGGGTCACGGCGCCGGTATTAAGCCGATTGTCGGCGCAGATTTTCATGTCCGCAGCGAGCTGTTGGGTGACGAACTCACGCAGCTCACGGTACTGGCCGCTAACAATACCGGCTATCAGAACCTGACGTTATTGATATCGAAAGCCTATCAGCGCGGCTATGGCGCTGAAGGGCCGGTTATCGACCGCGACTGGTTGGTTGAGCTGAAAGAAGGGCTGATTCTGCTCTCCGGCGGTCGCATGGGTGACGTCGGACGTAGCCTGTTGCGCGGTAATAGCGCCTTGGTTGACGAGTGCGTGGCGTTTTACGAAGAGCATTTTCCCAATAGCTATTTCCTTGAGCTGATCCGTACCGGCAGACAAGATGAAGAAAACTATCTGCATGCAGCGGTAGAACTGGCCGAAACGCGTGGTTTGCCGGTGGTGGCGACCAACGATGTTCGCTTCCTTGAAACCGGCGATTTCGACGCGCATGAAATCCGCGTGGCGATCCACGACGGATTTACCCTTGACGATCCCAAACGCCCGCGTAACTACTCCGCGCAGCAGTATATGCGTAGCGAAGAGGAGATGTGCGAGCTGTTCTCCGATATTCCGGAGGCGCTGCAAAACACCGTCGAAATCGCCAAACGCTGTAACGTCACGGTGCGTCTGGGCGAGTATTTCCTGCCGCAGTTCCCAACCGGCGATATGACCACCGAGGATTTCCTCGTGGCGAAGTCGAAAGAGGGGCTGGAACAGCGACTGGAGTTCCTGTTCCCGGATCCGGAAGAGCGTGCTAAGCGCCGTCCTGAGTATGACGAACGTCTGGACGTGGAACTTAAAGTTATCAACCAGATGGGATTCCCTGGCTACTTCCTGATCGTAATGGAATTTATCCAGTGGTCGAAAGATAACGGCGTACCGGTAGGTCCGGGACGTGGTTCCGGTGCGGGCTCGCTGGTGGCCTATGCGCTGAAAATTACCGACCTTGATCCGCTGGAATTTGACCTGCTGTTCGAACGTTTCCTGAACCCGGAACGTGTTTCAATGCCCGACTTCGACGTTGACTTCTGTATGGAGAAACGCGACCAGGTTATTGAGCACGTGGCGGATATGTACGGTCGCGATGCGGTTTCGCAGATTATTACCTTCGGTACGATGGCGGCAAAAGCGGTTATTCGTGACGTGGGCCGCGTGCTCGGTCACCCGTACGGCTTCGTTGATCGCATCTCGAAGCTCGTTCCTCCCGATCCGGGCATGACGCTGGCGAAAGCCTTTGAAGCTGAACCCCAACTGCCGGAAATCTACGAGGCAGATGAAGAGGTTAAAGCGCTGATCGATATGGCGCGTAAGCTGGAAGGCGTCACGCGTAACGCCGGTAAGCACGCGGGCGGTGTGGTTATTGCCCCGACCAAAATTACTGATTTTGCACCTCTGTATTGTGACGAACAGGGGTTACACCCGGTCACCCAGTTTGATAAGAACGACGTAGAATACGCCGGTCTGGTGAAGTTCGACTTCCTGGGTCTGCGTACGCTGACCATCATCAACTGGGCGCTGGAGATGATCAACGCCCGCCGTGAAAAGAACGGCGAGCCGCCGCTGGATATCGCTGCTATCCCGCTGGATGACAAGAAAAGCTTCGACATGCTGCAACGCTCGGAGACGACGGCGGTCTTCCAGCTTGAATCCCGCGGCATGAAAGATCTGATCAAACGTCTGCAGCCTGACTGCTTCGAAGATATGATAGCCCTGGTGGCCCTGTTCCGCCCAGGCCCGCTACAGTCGGGGATGGTAGATAACTTTATCGACCGTAAGCATGGTCGCGAAGAGATTTCCTACCCGGACGTACAATGGCAGCATGAGTGTCTGAAGCCGGTACTGGAGCCAACCTACGGCATTATCCTGTATCAGGAACAGGTTATGCAGATTGCCCAGGAGCTGTCCGGCTACACGCTTGGCGGCGCGGATATGCTGCGTCGTGCGATGGGTAAGAAAAAGCCGGAAGAGATGGCCAAGCAGCGCGGCACCTTTGAAGAAGGGGCCAAAAAGCGCGGCGTAGACGGCGAGCTGGCGATGAAAATCTTTGACCTGGTGGAGAAATTCGCCGGTTACGGCTTTAACAAATCGCACTCCGCAGCCTATGCGCTGGTTTCTTACCAGACGCTGTGGCTGAAAGCGCATTACCCTGCCGAGTTTATGGCGGCGGTAATGACTGCCGATATGGATAACACCGAGAAAGTGGTCGGGCTGGTGGATGAATGCTGGCGCATGGGGCTAAAAATCCTGCCGCCGGACATTAACTCCGGGCTTTACCATTTCCACGTTAATGATGATGGCGAGATTGTTTACGGCATCGGCGCGATAAAAGGCGTGGGTGAAGGCCCAATTGAAGCTATTATTGAAGCGCGTAACGAAGGTGGTTACTTCCGCGAGCTGTTTGATCTCTGTGCGCGCACGGATATCAAAAAACTCAATCGCCGGGTGCTGGAAAAACTGATCATGTCCGGGGCGTTTGACCGCCTTGGCCCGCACCGCGCGGCGTTGATGAATTCGCTAAGCGATGCGCTAAAAGCCGCCGATCAGCATGCGAAAGCGGAAGCGATTGGTCAGGCCGATATGTTTGGCGTCCTGGCGGAAGAGCCGGAGCAAATCGAACAATCCTATGCCAGCTGTCAGCCGTGGCCGGAGCAGGTGGTATTAGACGGTGAGCGTGAAACGTTGGGGCTGTACCTGACCGGACACCCCATCAACCAGTATTTAAAAGAAATTGAGCGCTATGTCGGAGGCTACAGGCTGAAAGACATGCATCCGACAGAACGTGGTAAAGTCACCACGGCTGCGGGGCTCGTCATTGCTGCGCGGGTAATGGTCACCAAGCGCGGCAATCGAATCGGCATCTGTACACTGGATGACCGTTCCGGACGTCTGGAAGTGATGTTGTTTACCGATGCTCTGGATAAATACCAGCAATTGCTGGAAAAAGACCGCATACTTATCGTCAGCGGACAGGTCAGCTTTGATGACTTCAGCGGCGGGCTTAAAATGATGGCCCGTGAAGTCATGGATATTGACGAAGCCCGGGAAAAATATGCTCGCGGGCTTGCTATCTCGCTGACGGACAGGCAAATTGATGACCAGCTTTTAAACCGACTCCGTCAGTCTCTGGAACCCCACCGCTCGGGGACAATTCCAGTACATCTCTACTATCAGAGGGCGGATGCACGCGCGCGGTTGCGTTTTGGCGCGACGTGGCGTGTCTCTCCGAGCGATCGTTTGCTAAACGATCTCCGTGGCCTTATTGGTTCGGAGCAGGTGGAACTGGAGTTTGACTAATACAGGAATACTATGAGTCTGAATTTCCTTGATTTTGAACAGCCGATTGCAGAGCTGGAAGCAAAAATCGATTCTCTGACTGCGGTTAGCCGTCAGGATGAGAAACTGGATATTAATATCGATGAAGAAGTGCATCGCCTGCGTGAAAAAAGCGTAGAACTGACGCGTAAAATCTTCGCCGATCTGGGCGCATGGCAGGTAGCCCAACTGGCTCGCCATCCACAGCGTCCGTACACCCTGGATTATGTCCGCCTGGCGTTTGATGAATTTGATGAGCTGGCGGGCGATCGTGCCTACGCGGATGACAAAGCGATTGTCGGCGGTATCGCGCGTCTGGATGGCCGCCCGGTAATGATCATTGGTCATCAGAAGGGCCGTGAGACCAAAGAAAAAATTCGTCGTAACTTCGGCATGCCAGCGCCGGAAGGTTATCGCAAAGCGCTGCGCCTGATGGAAATGGCTGAGCGTTTCAATATGCCGATCGTTACCTTCATCGACACCCCAGGGGCTTACCCAGGAGTCGGTGCGGAAGAGCGTGGTCAGTCTGAAGCGATCGCGCGCAACCTGCGTGAAATGTCGCGTCTGAACGTACCGGTAATCTGCACCGTTATCGGTGAAGGTGGTTCCGGCGGCGCGCTGGCGATCGGCGTGGGTGATAAAGTGAATATGCTGCAGTACAGCACCTATTCCGTTATCTCTCCGGAAGGCTGCGCCTCCATCCTGTGGAAAAGCGCCGATAAAGCGCCGCTGGCAGCAGAAGCGATGGGCATTATCGCGCCGCGTCTGAAAGAGCTGAAGCTTATCGACTCTATCATTCCTGAACCGCTGGGCGGCGCACACCGCAACCCGGAAGTGATGGCCGCGTCGCTGAAAGCGCAGCTGCTGGCCGATCTCGCCGATCTCGACGTGTTAAGCAAAGAAGATTTGAAAAACCGTCGTTACCAGCGCCTGATGAGCTACGGTTACGCGTAAACTGCATTCATTCTGAAAAGGGCCACAACGCTGTGGCCCTTTTTTTTACCTGTGGTTTCACCAGGCTATGCTTAACTAAGGTTTTTCCAGGAGGAACGCATGAATATCATTGCCATCATGGGACCGCATGGCGTCTTTTACAAAGATGAGCCGATTAAGGAACTTGAACGTGCGCTACAGCAGCAGGGGTTTCAGATTATCTGGCCGCAAAATAGCGTCGACCTGCTGAAGTTTATCGAACATAACCCGCGAATTTGCGGCGTCATCTTTGACTGGGATGAGTACAGCCTGGATCTGTGTAGCGACATCAACCAGCTCAACGAATATCTCCCGCTTTACGCCTTTATTAATACGCATTCGACGATGGATGTCAGCGCACACGATCTGCGCATGGCGCTGTGGTTTTTTGAGTATGCGCTGGGCCAATCCGATGATATTGCCACCCGCATACGCCAGTACACCAGTGAATATCTTGATAACATTACGCCCCCTTTCACCAAAGCGCTGTTTACCTATGTGAAAGAAGGAAAGTACACCTTCTGTACGCCCGGACATATGGCGGGAACGGCGTATCAGAAAAGCCCGGTCGGCTGCCTGTTCTATGACTTCTTTGGCGGCAATACGCTGAAGGCCGACGTGTCTATTTCCGTGACCGAGCTGGGCTCGCTGCTGGATCATACCGGCCCGCACCTGGAGGCGGAGGAGTATATCGCCCGCACTTTTGGCGCCGAGCAGAGCTACATGGTGACCAACGGCACATCCACCTCCAATAAAATTGTGGGCATGTATGCCGCGCCAACGGGCAGTACGCTGTTGATTGACCGCAACTGCCATAAGTCATTGGCGCATTTGCTGATGATGAGCGATGTGGTGCCAATCTGGCTAAAGCCTACGCGTAATGCGCTGGGGATCCTGGGCGGCATACCCCGTCGGGAATTTACCCGCGCGAGCATCGAAAGCAAGGTAGAGGAAACCCCTCAGGCGCAATGGCCGGTACATGCGGTGATCACCAACTCCACCTATGACGGCCTGCTGTATAACACCAACTGGATCAAGCAAACGCTGGATGTGCCTTCCATCCATTTTGACTCAGCCTGGGTGCCGTATACCCATTTTCATCCGATCTATCAGGGGAAAAGCGGAATGAGCGGAGAACGGGTTCCGGGGAAGGTGATTTTTGAAACCCAGTCCACCCACAAGATGCTGGCGGCGCTGTCGCAGGCTTCGCTGATCCACATTAAGGGCGACTACGACGAAGACACTTTCAACGAAGCCTTTATGATGCATACCTCCACCTCGCCGAGCTACCCAATCGTTGCCTCGATTGAAACCGCAGCGGCCATGCTGCGGGGCAATTCCGGTAAGCGATTAATCAATCGTTCGGTGGAGCGAGCGCTGCATTTTCGTAAAGAAGTACAGCGGTTACGTGAAGAGTCGGACGGTTGGTTCTTTGACATCTGGCAACCGGAAAGAGTGGATGAGGCCGAATGCTGGCCGGTAGCGCCCGGTGAAGACTGGCACGGATTTGTCGATGCTGACGCCGACCATATGTTCCTCGACCCGGTGAAGGTCACTATTCTGACGCCGGGGATGGATGAACAGGGAAATATGAGTGAAGAGGGGATCCCCGCCGCGCTGGTGGCGAAATTCCTTGATGAACGCGGCGTCGTTGTCGAGAAAACGGGACCGTATAATCTGTTGTTTCTGTTCAGTATTGGCATTGATAAAACCCGGGCGATGGGCCTGCTGCGCGGGCTGACGGAGTTTAAGCGTTCGTACGATCTGAATTTACGTGTGAAAAACATGCTGCCGGATCTGTATGCCGAAGATCCTGATTTTTATCGCAATATGCGTATTCAGGATCTGGCGCAGGGGATCCATAGGCTGATCCGCCAGCACGATCTTTCCGGGCTGATGCTGCGGGCATTTGACACCTTGCCGGAAATGAAAATGACGCCGCATCAGGCCTGGCAACGGCAGATCAAAGGTGAGGTTGAAACGGTGGCGCTCGATCAGCTGGTGGGGCGCGTGTCCGCCAATATGATCCTGCCTTATCCACCCGGCGTGCCCCTCCTGATGCCAGGAGAAATGATCGCTGAAAAAAGCCGGGCTGTACTCGATTTCCTGCTTATGCTGTGCTCCGTGGGGCAGCGTTACCCTGGGTTTGAAACCGATATCCATGGCGCTAAACTGGGTGAAGATGGCGTGTATCGTGTGAGAGTCTTAAAAATGGCATAACGACTTGCCTGAACCCATTACGCGCGAGTAACGTGCTGACAGAAAAAACGAAAGAGGCGATGACGCTATGCTGGGATTAAAACAGGTTCACCATATTGCCATTATTGCGACGGACTACGCGGCGAGTAAGGCATTTTACTGTGATGTGCTGGGCTTCACCTTGCTGAGCGAAGCCTACCGGGAAGAGCGCGACTCCTGGAAAGGCGATCTGGCGCTGAACGGGCAGTATGTGATTGAGCTCTTTTCTTTTCCGTTTCCGCCTTGCCGTCCGAGCCGACCAGAAGCCTGCGGTTTACGTCATCTGGCGTTCAGCGTGGATGACGTAGAGAAAGCGATCGCGCATCTGGAGGCTCACGATGTGAAGTGTGAGGCGGTACGCATCGATCCTTTTACCGGCAAACGCTTTACGTTTTTTAACGATCCGGACGGATTACCGCTCGAACTGTACGAACTGTAAGGCTTGTCATTGTGGCGTTAGCCCGGTAACGTGCCGGGCAATGCCACTGTAAGTAACCATCATGACGACACTCACGCTGAACACTTCACTTCTGAATTCTCAATCGATTCTGGTCGCCTTTAGCGGTGGGCTGGACTCCACCGTGCTGCTGCATCAGCTGGTGCTGTGGCGAGCGCAGCATCCCCAGGTCGCTCTACGTGCAATCCATATTCATCACGGATTAAGCCCGCACGCAGACGGTTGGGTGCAGCACTGTGAGTCGGTATGCGCGCAGTGGCAGGTGCCGCTGGTGGTTGAGCGGGTCCATCTGGAGGATGATGGTCTGGGCATCGAGGCTCAGGCGCGGCGGGCGCGCTATCAGGCATTTGCACAGACGTTACTGCCGGGTGAGGTACTGATGACCGCCCAGCATCTGGATGACCAGTGTGAAACTTTTCTGCTGGCCCTTAAGCGCGGCAGCGGTCCTGCCGGGCTTTCTGCGATGGGAGAACGCTCGCCGTTTGCCGGAACCCAACTAATTCGACCGCTGCTGGCGCAAACGCGCGAGGCGCTTGAAGGATGGGCGCGACAGCATCAATTATGCTGGATAGAAGATGAAAGTAATCAGGACGATGCCTACGATCGCAATTTCCTCAGATTGCGCGTTACTCCCTTGCTGCAACAGCGTTGGCCGCACTTCGCGCAGGCTACGGCCCGCAGCGCCGCGCTGTGCGCCGAGCAGGAGAGCTTACTGGATGAACTGCTTGCCAGCGATTTAGCCAACTGCGTCACTGCCCAGGGCACACTGTTGCTGGCGCCGCTAATGATGATGAGCGATGTGCGGCGTGCCGCGCTGCTTCGCCGCTGGCTGGCGGGATTACATGCCCCCATGCCTTCCCGTGACGCTCTGGAACGTATCTGGCAGGAAGTCGCGCTGGCGCGAGAGGATGCTTCCCCCTGTTTTCGCCTTGGAGGGTTCGACATTCGTCGCTATCAGTCGCAGCTGTGGTGGGTGAAACCAGTCGACGGGCACAGCGAAACCGTCATTCCGTGGTCATGCTGGCAAACGCCGCTGACGCTGCCCGCCGGGCTGGGGTCGGTGCAGCTCACCCCTGCTGGTGAATTGCGTATGCCGCAAGCGGACGAGCCGGTCAGTATTCGTTTTAAAGCGTCAGGGCTACTGCACATCGTCGGGCGTAGCGGTGGGCGTAAATTAAAGAAAATCTGGCAGGAACAGGGGATTCCACCCTGGCGACGAGATACCACGCCGCTGCTGTTTTATGGTGAAACGTTGATTGCGGCTGCGGGTGTTTTTGTTACGCGTGAGGGAATAGCAGAAGATGAAGAAGGTGTGAGTCTGATTTGGCATGCCTGATGGCGCTGCGCTTATCCGGCCTACGTATCGCATGGACCGTAGGCCGGATAAGGTGCTTGCACCGCCATCCGGCAACAAAATAATCAGGATTCGCTGACGACCACGGTACCGATTTGTGGGTGGCTGAAGCTGGCAATTTTGTCGAGGCGAAGCTCACGGGTTTCACCTGCGACCTCTGCGACCAGATATTCCACGTTTTTGCGGGAAACCAGGTCATTCGCTTTCGCTTGCAAAACTTCGCCATCTTTTAACGCCAACGTCAGTAACAAATGGTGCTGGCAGGCGAGTTCAAGATTGTCGTAATCATCACAGTTGATGGGTTGATACGTTTCATTCATTGACATAATCGCTCACCAGTAAGTTCGCGGCAGCATAGGCCGCTTTTTCCCTGACCGACTCTGAAAGGGCGCTGTCTGCCGCCACTTCATTAAGCACCTTCAATACGCAGCCCAGCGCATCCGGGACATACCCTAAGTCTCCGCTGGCGATTTCCGCGTACCGCTTGCGTATTAACTCACAATATTTTTCCACATGCCCTCCTGTCAGCACTCTGACTTAACCGTGGATGCAAGTCTAAGCCTACGAAGATAAACTCTGTTTAGCAAGGTGACTATATCACACTCATTCGGGCAATATCAGCGCCTTGATAGAGGCGCTGTTAGCAGCCTTTTGCCGTGGTTTTCGCTACAATGTGCGCCTGATTCGAAAGGAGTTCTAAAATGGCGCTTAAAGCGACGATCTATAAAGCTGTAGTCAATGTGGCGGATCTCGACCGCAACCAGTTCCTTGACGCAGCCTTGACGCTGGCGCGTCACCCTTCAGAAACCCAGGAGCGCATGATGCTGCGCCTGCTGGCCTGGATTAAATATGCCGATGAGCGACTGCAGTTTACGCGGGGCCTGAGTGCGGAAGACGAGCCTGAAGCATGGCTGCGTAACGACCATCTGGGCATCGATCTCTGGATCGAGCTGGGACTGCCGGATGAGCGCCGTATTAAGAAAGCCTGCACTCAGTCTGCGGAGGTTGCCCTGTTTGCCTACAACAGCCGCGCGGCGCAGATCTGGTGGCAGCAAAATCAGGGCAAGTGCGCGCAGTTTAAGAATCTTACCGTGTGGTATCTGGATGATGAACAGCTGGCGCAACTGAGCGAATTTGCTGGTCGCACGATGGCTCTGCAGGCGACCATCCAGGATGGCGCCATCTGGTTGTCTGATTCTCAGAACAATCTGGAAATTCATCTGACCGCGTGGCAGCCGCGTTCATGATTGTTCTCTCCCGAAACGTCTCTATCCCTGACAATGAGCTGGAAATCACGGCGATTCGGGCGCAGGGCGCGGGTGGTCAACACGTTAACAAGACCTCTACGGCTATCCATTTGCGCTTTGACATTCGGGCCTCAGGCCTGCCAGAGTATTATAAAGAACGCCTGCTGGCCGCCCGCCATCATCTGATTAGCGGCGATGGCGTCATTATCATTAAGGCACAGGAATATCGTAGCCAGGAGCTAAACCGGGAAGCGGCAATCTCCCGGCTGGTGGCGGTGATAAAAGAATTAACCGCGGTGCAAAAAAGCCGACAGGCAACTCGCCCTACGCGCGCCTCGAAAGAGCGCAGGTTGTCATCGAAGGCGCAAAAATCCACAGTGAAGTCACTGCGCGGGAGAGTTCGTCGAACGCAAGACTGACGAGCAGGAATAGAAATTTATAAGGAATTGATAGTGAAAACAGCAATATTGTCCGTAGTCGCTGCATGTACGCTTTTTTCCTTGATCGGCTGTAACAACCGTAGTGAAGTCGAAGTGCTACAGCCGACGCGGGCGGCAGAATTAAAACCAATGCAGCAAAGCTGGCGTGGCATCTTGCCTTGCGCGGATTGCGAAGGGATTGAAACCTCGCTGTTCCTGGAAAAAGACGGCACATGGGTGATGAACGAACGTTATCAGGGCGTGCGGGATGAACCGTCTTCCTTTGCCTCTTATGGTACCTGGGCGCGTACTGCCGATAAGCTGGTGCTGACCGACAGCAAAGGTGAAAAGTCGTACTACCGGGCAAAAGGCGAAGCGCTGGAAATGCTCGATCGTGAAGGCAATCCGATTGAGTCGCAGTTCAACTATACCCTTCAGCCGGTTTCCTCCAGCTTACCGGTGACGCCAATGCCAATGCGGGGGATGTACTTCTACATGGCTGATGCGGCAATCTTTACCGACTGCGCAACGGGTAAACGAATGCCGGTGGCGAATAACGCCCAGCTTGAGCGTGACTATTTAGCTGCGCGCGCGGAAAACGGGCAGTCCGTACTGCTGACGCTTGAGGCGCATTTCACGCTGGAAGCGAACCCGGATACGGGGGAGAAAGTGAAAACGCTGATGGCGGATAAAGATGCGAAGTTTATCCCCGGTAAAGGATGTAATTAATCGATAAAAAAAGGCCCTGATAATCAGGGCCTTTTGCTGGTATTAGCCTTTAATGGCTTTCACCAGGTAGTCGACGATGTCGCCGGTTTTAATCAGCTGCTTCTCGCCGTTACGACGGTATTTGTATTCAATATCGTCGTTATCAAGGTTACGATCGCCCAGCACGATGGTGTGCGGAATACCGATCAGTTCCATATCGGCAAACATCACGCCCGGACGCTCTTTACGATCGTCCATCAGTACTTCAATACCCTGCGCGCGCAGCTCAGCGTACAGCTTCTCAGCCAGCTCCTGCACACGGTAGGACTTGTGCATGTTCATCGGCAGAATAGCGACCTGGAACGGGGCAATGGCGTCTGGCCATACGATACCGCGATCGTCGTAGTTCTGTTCAATAGCGGCAGCAACAACGCGAGTCACCCCGATACCGTAGCAGCCCATGGTCAGGATCTGGTTACGACCATCTTCGCCCTGAACGGCAGCTTTCATCGCTTCAGAATACTTGGTACCCAACTGGAAGATGTGGCCAACTTCGATGCCGCGTTTAATCAGCAGCGTGCCTTTGCCGTCCGGGCTTGGGTCGCCAGCGACCACGTTACGGATATCCGCCACTTCTGGCGTGGCAACGTCGCGATCCCAGTTGATACCGAAATAGTGCTTACCGTCGATGTTGGCACCGGCAGCGAAGTCGCTCATGACCGCAACGGTACGGTCGATAACGACCGGAATTGGCATGTTGACCGGACCCAGAGATCCTGGACCCGCTTTCACAACGGCGCGGATTTCTTCTTCAGTGGCGAAGGTCAGCGGGCTGGCAACCTGCGGCAGTTTTTCCGCTTTCACTTCGTTCAGCTCGTGATCGCCACGAACCAGCAGCGCAACCAACGGATAGCTGCTGCCTTCAACCGCTTTCACCAGCAGGGTTTTAACGGTTTTCTCAATCGGCAGATTGAACTGCTCAACCAGCTCGGCGATGGTTTTCGCGTTTGGCGTATCAACCAGCGTCATTTCCTGCGTCGCAGCAGCGCGCGGTGCTTTCGGCGCAACGGCTTCGGCGAATTCAATGTTGGCTGCGTAATCAGAAGAGTCAGAGAAGATCACATCATCTTCGCCGCTCTGCGCCAGCACCTGGAATTCGTGAGAGGCGCTACCGCCGATAGAACCGGTATCCGCTTGTACCGCGCGGAAATCGAGACCCATACGGCTGAATATTTTACTGTACGCCGCGTACATCGCGTCGTAGGTTTCCTGCAGCGATTCCTGAGACGTATGGAAAGAGTAGGCATCTTTCATCAGGAATTCGCGGGAACGCATCACGCCGAAGCGCGGACGGACTTCGTCACGGAATTTGGTCTGGATCTGATAGAAGTTCAGCGGCAGCTGTTTGTAAGAGCTCAGCTCATTGCGGATCAGGTCGGTGATGACTTCTTCATGCGTTGGGCCAAGGACGAACGGACGATCGCCACGGTCAGCAATACGCAGCAGTTCCGGGCCGTATTGTTCCCAACGACCACTCTCTTGCCACAGCTCAGAGGGCTGAACGACTGGCATCAACACCTCGATCGCACCGGCGTTGTTCATCTCTTCACGCACGATGTTTTCGACTTTTTTCAGGACGCGCACGCCGGTCGGTAGCCAGGTATATAACCCAGAGGCCAGCTTGCGGATCATCCCGGCGCGCAGCATCAGCTGATGGCTGATAACCTCGGCGTCGGCAGGTGTCTCCTTCAGAGTGGAGAGCAGATATTGGCTAGTACGCATGTTGTTACGGTTCCAGTTGAACGATCGAACAGGCTCAAAGCGAGCCTGGCACAAAACAAAAGTGGTTTAGTTTACCAGCGAGAAAGGGATGCCAAAAGAGTACGCGACGCAAATTAGCGGGCTTCCAGAGCAAAGACCTCAAATCCTGACGGCGTGACGCGCCAGCGGACGTTAAAGTCCAGCAGCCAAACGGCATAGGTTTTGCCTTCTTCCTCGTTTTTACGGTAGGCCGGACGAGGATCCTGCGCCAGCACTTCGGCAATAAACTGGCGAAGATGCGGATAACGTTTTTCAAGCTCAGGCAGTTGCCCGGCAATCTCTTCACTGAACGTCACATCTACGCTGGCCTGCGGCGCATCCTGAGCATAGCTGGCGCGAGCATCGGGCAGCGATTCGGCAAAGGGCAGATACGGTTTAATGTCCACTACCGGCGTACCATCGACAAGATCCAGCCCGCCGAGATCAAGGATCACGTGCTCTTTATGGCAGCGGATACCCCGGAGTTCGACCAACGACATGCCAACAGGGTTAGGCCGAAACGTTGAACGCGTGGCAAAAACGCCCATTCTGGCGTTACCGCCAAGACGGGGAGGGCGCACGGTTGGACGCCATCCGCCTTCCATTGTCTGATGAAAAACAAAAATCACCCACAAATGGCTGAAGGCTTCCAGGCCGCGAACGGCATCGGCCTGGTTATACGGTGCGAGCAAATGCAGTTCACCGCTGGCGCTTTTCACCAGGCCGGGCTGGCGTGGAACGGCGAACTTTTCTTTATAAGGTGAGCGGATAACGCCTATTTGCTCGAACTGAAAATGGCTCATTTCGCCGAAATGTTCAGTGCAGAACCGATACAAACCGCCTGGCGATAGCAACCCGGCGTTCCGCTGGTCACTTCGCAACTGTGCAGCAGTACCGCATTCGCTTTCATTTTAGAGGCGTTAATCTGCATGCGTTTGCGTGCGGTTGGAATGCTCGGAGGAGAATCCTGGTTGGATGCCTGACAGGATTCGCCGCTCACTTCACCGAGATCGCGGAACGGTTTACCCACTAAATCTTCGGCGTTAGTAATGATTCTTACCGGCGCCGCGCGCGGTGCTTTTGGTTTTTCCGGCTCCACTTTAGGCGGGGTAGCGGTGCTTTGGGCGGGTTCAACAGGGGATCTGCTTAACATAGAACAGCCGCTCAACATGAGTGCTACTAAACAGATCGGTAAAGCACGCATAATATTTCCTCAATGAATGATCTAAACGTCAGATATTGAATCAGGTGCTTGCATAAATGACAAGACGGGCAAGCGCCCGTCCTGATGATATTACAGATTCTGGAAACAGCCTAAAATTACCAGCCCTTAACCGCACCGCCGTTGAAGACTTTGTTTGCCGCTTCGTACACTTCGTCAGACTGGTAGGCCTGCACGAATTTCTTCACGTTCTCAGCATCTTTATTGTCTTCACGAGTCACGATCAGGTTTACATACGGAGAATCTTTATCTTCAACAAAGATACCGTCTTTGGCCGGGGTCAGGCCGATCTGGCTGGCATAAGTCGTGTTGATGACCGCCAGGGCGATTTGCGCATCGTCCAGTGAACGCGGCAGTTGAGGCGCTTCCAGCTCAACCAGCTTCAGGTTTTTCGGGTTTTCAATCACGTCCAGCGCGGTTGGCAGCAGGCCAACACCGTCTTTCAGTTTGATTAAGCCCACTTTCTGCAGCAGCAGCAGGGAGCGGCCGAGGTTAGTCGGGTCGTTTGGAATCGCGACCTGAGAACCTTCCTGCAGCTCATCCAGTGATTTGATTTTTTTGGAGTAGCCCGCAATTGGGTAAACAAACGTATTACCTGCGGCAACCAGCTTGTAGCCGCGATCTTTGATCTGCTGATCCAGGTAAGGTTTGTGCTGGAAGGCGTTAGCATCGATATCGCCTTTGCTCAGCGCTTCGTTAGGCAGGACGTAGTCGTTGAAGGTGACCAGCTCAACGTCCAGACCGTATTTTTCTTTTGCCACTTTCTGCGCGACTTCTGCAACCTGCTGCTCTGCGCCAACAATAACGCCCACTTTGATGTGGTTCGGATCTTTTTCATCCTGGCCGCAACCCACAAGTGCCAGAGAACCGATCAGGGCTCCCACTGCTGCAAAGGTTTTGAATTTGAACGCCATGCTTATTTCCTTTTCTTAATGAGTTTTTAGTGTTGTGTGCAACGTTATTTGTGCGTGACAACCCGGACGATGCGATCGCCGGATAACTGAATTAAATAAACCAGAACGACGAGCAATACCAGTACTGTATTCATCACGGTAGCGTTGTAGCCAATATAACCGTACTGGTAGCCAATTTGTCCCAGACCACCTGCGCCGACGGCACCGCCCATCGCGGAATAGCCAACCAGCGTAATGAGCGTGATGGTCGCCGCATTGACCAGACCCGGCAGCGCTTCTGGCAGCAACACTTTACGTACGATCTGCAACGGCGTAGCGCCCATTGCGCGCGAGGCTTCAATCAGACCGGTTGGAATTTCGAGAAGCGCGTTTTCCACCATACGGGCGATAAACGGCGCGGCGCCCACGGTCAGCGGGACGATAGCGGCCTGCAGCCCGATAGAGGTGCCTACAATCATGCGGGTGAACGGAATCATCCACACCAGCAAAATAATGAATGGGATGGAACGGAAAATGTTTACCAGCGCAGAGAGCGTACGGTAGAGCTTCGCGTTCTCAATGATTTGTCCAGGACGGGTGACGTACAGTAATACGCCAACCGGCAGGCCAATCACAAAACCAAAAAAACCGGACACAAAGGTCATGGCCAGCGTTTCCCATACGCCGCGAACCAGCAGCCACATCATCGGCTCAGACATAACCCAGTACCTCTACTTTTACATGGTGTTCCTGCAGCCAGCTAATGGCCGCTTGTGTATCTTCCTGTGTGCCGTGCATTTCAGTCAGCATGATGCCGAACTTCACGCCGCCGGCGTAATCCATCTGCGCGCTGATAATGTTGTTATTCACATTAAAGCGGCGAGCCGTCTCAGAGAGCAATGGCGCATCGACCGAATGACCGGTGAATTCCATGCGCAGCATTGGCACGCTGTCGGCTTCCGGTTTTGCTTTTAAACGTGCCAGATAATCTTCCGGAATATCCAGGTGCAGCGTGGACTGGATAAATTTCTGCGCCAGCGGCGTTTTCGGGTGTGAGAACACTTCGCTGACGGTGTCCTGCTCAATCAGTTCACCATTACTGATGACCGCCACACAGTCACAAATCCGTTTTACAACGTCCATCTCGTGGGTAATCAGCAGAATGGTAAGGCCCAGGCGACGGTTAATGTCTTTCAATAATTCCAGAATCGAACGGGTGGTTGCCGGATCGAGTGCGCTGGTGGCTTCATCGCACAACAACACTTTTGGATTGCTTGCCAGCGCACGAGCGATCGCCACACGCTGTTTTTGTCCACCGGAAAGGTTGGCCGGGTAGCTGTCGTGCTTATCGCCAAGACCGACTAAATCCAACAGCTCTGTGACACGGCGCTTGATCTCATCCTTTGGCGTGTTATCCAGTTCCAGCGGCAGCGCGACGTTGCCAAACACGGTACGGGAAGAGAGCAGGTTAAAGTGCTGGAAAATCATGCCGATTTGACGGCGGGCTTTGGTCAGCTCGGACTCAGAAAGCGTTGTCAGCTCCTGACCGCCAACCTGAACGCTGCCTTCGGTTGGGCGTTCGAGTAAGTTAACGCAGCGGATAAGCGTACTTTTACCGGCACCGGAGGCGCCAATGACGCCATAAATCTGCCCGGCAGGAACGTGCAGGCTGACGTTATTTAGCGCCTGAATGGTGCGGGTCCCCTGCTGGAACACTTTGGTGATATTCGAAAGTTTAATCATTGGTTATTTATTATCGTAATTAAGTTAGCCGTGGCATTTTCGTCTGTCTGGGACGGTCGAAGCCGTCAACAAGATGGATGTTAAGGCATCCAGACGTCTAAATCAATCTGGCATTGCACGATGAGCACTTTCTTGCCCGCCGAAACATGCGATACTAGAGCCACATGCCTTATTCAGGAGCTATAAAAGGTGGCAAAGTCTGTACCCGCAATTTTTCTCGACCGTGACGGCACCATTAATGTGGACCACGGTTACGTACATGAGATTGACGAGTTCGAGTTTATCGACGGCGTTATTGATGCCATGCGTGAACTTAAAAATATGGGCTACGCGCTCATTATCGTGACGAACCAGTCAGGTATCGCTCGCGGTAAATTTACCGAGGCACAGTTTGAAACGTTGACCGAATGGATGGACTGGTCGTTGGCCGATCGCGACGTTGATCTGGATGGTATCTACTATTGCCCGCATCATCCACAGGGTACCGTAGAAGAATATCGCCAGGTTTGCGACTGCCGTAAACCGCATCCGGGGATGTTGATCTCCGCCCGAGACTTCCTGCACATCAATATGGCCGCTTCTTATATGGTAGGCGACAAAATAGAAGATATGCAGGCGGCGACTGCTGCGAATGTTGGCACGAAGGTACTGGTGCGCACGGGTAAACCCGTCACGCCGGAAGCAGAAAATGCGGCAGATTTGGTCATAAATAGTCTGGCAGACCTGCCAATGGCGATAAAAAAGCAGCAAAAGTAAGCGTTGTGGATAAAAGGTGAGCGGTTGAAACAAAAATGCATTTTTCCGCTTGTCTTCCTGAGTCGACTCCCTATAATGCGCCTCCATCGACACGGCGGATGTGAATCACTTCACACAAACAGCCGGTTGAATGAAGAGAAAAATCCTGAAATTCAGGGTTGACTCTGAAAGAGGAAAGCGTAATATACGCCACCTCGCGACAGAGCGCTAAAGCGCGTCGCAACTGCTCTTTAACAATTTATCAGACAATCTGTGTGGGCACTCGAAGATACGGATTCTTGACGTCGCAAGACGAAAAATGAATACCAAGT
>NZ_GG730300.1:814429-814885 GCF_000155975.1 Citrobacter youngae ATCC 29220
CAGTCAGTCATTTTTCTGTCATTTAAGGGTTGCGGGCTGCAGGAAACTCCCTATAATGCGCCTCCATCGACACGGCGGATGTGAATCACTTCACACAAACAGCCGGTTGAATGAAGAGAAAAATCCTGAAATTCAGGGTTGACTCTGAAAGAGGAAAGCGTAATATACGCCACCTCGCGACAGAGCGCTAAAGCGCGTCGCAACTGCTCTTTAACAATTTATCAGACAATCTGTGTGGGCACTCGAAGATACGGATTCTTGACGTCGCAAGACGAAAAATGAATACCAAGTCTCTGAGTGAACACGTAATTCATTACGAAGTTTAATTCACGAGCATCAAACTTAAATTGAAGAGTTTGATCATGGCTCAGATTGAACGCTGGCGGCAGGCCTAACACATGCAAGTCGAACGGTAGCACAGAGAGCTTGCTCTCGGGTGACGAGTGGCGGACGGGT
>NZ_GG730299.1:0-204 GCF_000155975.1 Citrobacter youngae ATCC 29220
AAAAGGCCCGGTCGAAAGACCGGGCCTTTTGTTTTATGTGTTGTCTGTCGGTGAGGGCTCTCCTGAGTAGGACAAATCCGCCGGGAGCGGATTTGAACGTTGCGCAGCAACGGCCCGGAGGGTGGCGGGCAGGACGCCCGCCATAAACTGCCAGGCATTAATTAAAGTGAAGAAGCCCATCCTGCCGGATGGGCTTTTTTGCGT
>NZ_GG730299.1:304-867339 GCF_000155975.1 Citrobacter youngae ATCC 29220
AGGCATCAAATAAAAAACAAAAGGCCCGGTCGAAAGACCGGGCCTTTTGTTTTATGTGTTGTCTGTCGGTGAGGGCTCTCCTGAGTAGGACAAATCCGCCGGGAGCGGATTTGAACGTTGCGCAGCAACGGCCCGGAGGGTGGCGGGCAGGACGCCCGCCATAAACTGCCAGGCATTAATTAAAGTGAAGAAGCCCATCCTGCCGGATGGGCTTTTTTGCGTGTGTGCGGAACTGAAAACAGCCGGATGCGGCGTATCGCCTTATCCGGCCTACAGCTGAATGTGTTTTGTAGGCCTGATAAGCGCAGCGCATCAGGCAATCCCGTATCATCCTGCCGGATGCGGCGTTCCGCCTTATTTGGCTTACAAAGGGCATCAGTCAACCCCGGTGCACCGCCTTATTCGGCTTGCAAAACCCCCACGCTATTTCTGACCGATAACCTGGACTCTTCCCTCGAACATATCTGAATCCTTTCTCTGCTAATTAAAACCGTGACTTATATCGCATAATTAATTATAACAATTATATAACATTTAATTTACCAAAAAAGACACAAGTACCATTGATAAATTCACGCGATCCTTGGCAGGGGTATAATTCTAATGGCTGATAGCAGTGTAACTGAGAACGGGGCGCTGGCAGATGGTGATACCCGTCGTCGTATATGGGCGATTGTCGGAGCATCATCAGGGAATCTGGTCGAATGGTTTGATTTCTATATCTACTCTTTCTGCTCTCTCTATTTTGCTCATATCTTTTTTCCCTCCGGAAACACCACCACCCAGCTCTTACAAACCGCCGGCGTTTTTGCCGCTGGCTTCCTGATGCGACCGATTGGCGGCTGGTTGTTTGGTCGCATCGCAGATAAGCACGGGCGTAAAAAATCGATGCTGTTGTCAGTGTGCATGATGTGTATGGGATCGCTGGTGATCGCCTGTCTGCCGGGATATGAAACAATCGGTACCTGGGCTCCAGCGCTACTGCTGCTGGCCAGATTATTTCAGGGGTTGTCTGTCGGCGGTGAATACGGAACCAGCGCTACCTACATGAGCGAAGTGGCTATTGAAGGTAAGAAAGGTTTTTACGCTTCATTCCAGTACGTAACATTAATTGGCGGGCAGCTACTGGCGTTGCTGGTTGTGGTCATCTTACAGCAAACGCTAGAAGACTCTGCGCTCAGAGAATGGGGCTGGCGTATTCCATTTGCGCTGGGCGCGGTGCTGGCTATTGTCGCGCTATGGTTGCGTCGTCAGTTAGATGAAACCTCGAAGCAGGATGTTCGTGCGTTAAAAGAAGCGGGTTCTCTGAAAGGTTTATGGCGTAACCGTAAAGCCTTTATTATGGTGCTGGGTTTTACCGCCGCTGGCTCGCTGTGTTTTTATACGTTCACAACCTACATGCAGAAATATCTGGTCAACACCGCAGGTATGCATGCGAATGTAGCCAGTGGGATTATGACGGCGGCACTGTGTGTGTTCATGCTGGTGCAGCCGCTGTTCGGCGCGTTGTCAGATAAAATTGGCAGACGCACTTCCATGCTATGCTTTGGCGCATTAGCCACGATTTTCACCGTCCCTATTCTGACGGCTTTGCAGAGCGTGACTTCTCCCTATGTGGCGTTTGCTCTGGTGATGTGTGCGTTGCTGATCGTGAGTTTTTATACATCGATTAGCGGCATACTGAAGGCTGAAATGTTCCCAGCGCAGGTGCGCGCCCTGGGGGTTGGGCTATCTTATGCGGTGGCGAATGCTCTGTTTGGTGGTTCGGCTGAATATGTCGCCTTATCCCTGAAGTCCGTTGGAATGGAAACGACGTTCTTCTGGTACGTTACGGCGCTGGCCGTAGTCGCATTTTTGGTATCGCTGATGCTACATGGTAAGGGGAAAGGTCTGCGCCTCTAGTAATGTGCCAGCTGCCAGATCGTATAGCCGGCTGAGGCGCCCGCAACATCCCAGGCAAAATCCTTCCAGCTCCAGCCGCTCCCTGCGGGGCGGCTGTCCCATAACTCTTTTGACGCCCCCAGGCTGACTGAGAACATCAAGCCAATAGCCGCGCTGCGATCGCGGCTGTAGCCCTGATGCAGAGCATATTCATTGCCTGCTGCGGCGAGCATAGCTGAGGCAATAAAGTGTTGAGCCTTGTCTTGCCCGCTCCACTGGTCGTTTGCCATATGGCTACAGCCAGAAATGGTCAGAATGCTGGTAAGAATAAACAGGCGCACCGTTGTCTCCATAGGAAAAACCCCGTAGCTGGACGGGGTCTTGGTTACAGAATACGGCTAATTAATCTGTCGATACGAATACGGCGTAGACGACGGATGAGTTTTCGTACTTTTACCGGATAGTCGGCAATGCTCTGCAGGTCGCGATAGTGCTTAACGACGGTGGTATGCGTGCGGATCAGCTCCAGCTCTTTATCGCGCTGAGGAGTCAGCTCTTGCTTAGGATCGTGGATAAGGATGGCGTTTTCCAGATCCAACCGCCAGGCGCGAGGGTTAAGGTTGTTGCCGGTGAGCAGCATCCATTTGTCATCCACCCACATGCCTTTCAGATGATAGGTGTTGTCATCATCTTTCCATAAGCGCACGACCAGTTGGTCGGTATTCACATAATACTGCAATCTGCTCAGGAAACGACGCAGGTTAATTTCATACAGATAGGGCAGCGCGCCGATGATTTTAAAAGGCTCATCTTCCGGGATGTAAAAGTCGTTGGCGGTTTTATCACCGACAATGATTTCGACCTTTTTCCCTTCACGCAGCAGCTGAATGATATTACGCACCAGTATGGCGGGCAGGTTGAAATAAGGGGTACAGATTGTGAGCTTTTGCTCTGCGCAGGGCATGAGGTGGAAAATAGTCTTATTTAACAGACTGGATTTTCCGAGCCCAACCAGAGGCGTAACAGAAAGCTGTTCATTATCCGCATCACCCTGAAAATGGAATGAGGCATCGCGCAGTTCCTGACGATACAGGCGGATGTCGTTTTTAATTTCCGGGCTTTTAGGACGGTTGATATCATCAAGACGGTTAACGCCGCGACCATTCATCAGGTTTTGCGCCACCCAGTTGAACATGATATCGGCCATTTGTGCGTTGCGAATCAACTGATAACGGTCGTAGCGATATTTATCATGCTGATGCAGATAAACATCGTTCAGGCTGGCGCCGCTGTACAGGACGCTGTCATCGATGATAAAGCCTTTGAAATGCAGAACGCCAAGCGCTTCGCGCGTGTTAATCGGCACGCCGTAGACAGGAACATCAATACCAGGGTTTTCTTGCGCCATTCGGCAATACCAGTCAGCATTGGTATTTGATGCCGCAGCACCAATACGCCCACGCTGGGCTCGGTGCCAGTCGACAAGTACCCGGACATCCAGTTCAGGACGCTGCCGTTTTGCCGCATAGAGCGCGTCAAGTATGCCTTTGCCACCGTCATCCTGTTCCAGGTACAGCGCAATAATGCAGATCCGTCGCGTCGCGCTGGCTATTTTTTCCAGCAGAGTCTCCCTGAAATTAGCGGGAGCATAAAAGAAATCTACATCATCAACTGACTGAGAAATCTTGGGTAGTTGGGCAAGGTGTTGTTGATGTTTATTACGCTTAAATTTTGACAACATCACAGTGCATTTCTTCTCTGTTCATTGAAGGGTCCTCTGTGCTATGCAGACGACATAAGCGGGCAATGATACCACCAGTACCCATTAATGTGGTCAACATTTCCAGTACCTTACTCACGATTCCTCAAATTGGGCCAGATTAAGCGTTAGCCCAACAATCCCCTCTTCGAGTTGGACGTCAACAACGAACCCGAGTTTCCGGGCCAGGGCGACCATACCGCGATTGTTTGGCATCGTAATACCATTCAAACGTCTAAGTCCGTGATCTCGGGTATAGGCAATCAACTTTTCCATCAACCGGCGACCCAGTCCAAACCCTTTGAGATCTGAACGAACCAGGACGGCAAACTCGGCATCTATGTTATCAGGATCGGAGATGGCTCGCGTCACGCCGAGGATCTCTTCATGATTATCTTTACAACGCACAGCAACAAAGGCCATTTCACGATCGTAGTCGATCTGTGTCATATTGGCTAAATCTTCATGGGTAAATTCGTTGATCTCACTGAAATAGCGATAATAAAGATCTTCTTTCGTTACCTGCGAAATGAACTGCTGCAGATGAGGTTCATCCTCCGGCAAAATGGGGCGGAACAGGCAGCGTTCACCGTTTTTCATTTCTACCCATTCTTCAAGCTGATGAGGGTAGGGGCGGACTGCCAGCCTGCTTTCGTTATCGCCCGTGAAAGGAGCAATATCCAACGTGACGTCCAGCGCGGTAAATTCACCGCCGGAGGCCAGGAGCGGATGGATATCCAGGCGCTGGATTTCCGGACAGTCGACAATCAGGTTGGAAACCTGTACCAGAAGCTGGCTTAATCCGGCTATATCCAGTGGGCGCAGCGCGCTGCGAGCGCGGATCTTTTTATTTTTGATCCCCTGGATCACCAGATAGCGCGCCAGGTTCATGTTTAATGGCGGCAATGCCACGACGGCTTGCTCCTCTGGTCGCCACTCAACCCCGCCTTCGCCCAGCATAATCAGCGGGCCAAACACCGGATCGTGTTCAACGACGACGCGAAGCTCCTGTGCGCCAGCGCGATTCGCCATGCTTTGCACTAATAAACCGTGAATGCGCGCCTGCGGCCAGGCCATTTTCACCCGATCAAAAATCGCGTTCGCGGCCTGCTGCACTTCTGTTGCCGTGCGCAGGTAAAGCATTACCCCCTGAACTTCTGATTTATGCGGGATATCAGGGGAACGCAGCTTGAGCGCCACTGGGTAACCGATCTGCTCTGCAATATGCACGGCTTCCGCACTGTCGCTGGCGATCCACGTCGGCAGCGTGTGTAAGCCGTAGGCTTGTAAAATTGGCTGCACTTCATGCGTATCGAGCGATGTAGCCCCTTCCGCGATCGCCTGCTGTAACAGATGGTGTGCCTCGGTCGTGTTGGCGGTCAGGCTGTCGGGCAACGCTGGCGTTTCTCGCAATTGCTTCTGGTTACGCCGATACTCCACCATATGCATAAACGCGGTGATGGTGCCTTCCGGCGTACGGTAGGTGGGCAATCCTGCTTCGCTAAATAGTCTGCGGGCTTCCTGGGAGGAAAACTCTCCGCACCAGTTGGTCAGTAATGAGACAAACTTGCCGCGGGGATGATGTTTCACCGCTTCTATCAACGCTTGTGCGCTTTCGGTTCCCGGGGCGGCTGCGCTGGGCGAATGAATTACCATCAGCGCATCGAAATCCTGGCTGGCGAGCAAAATATCCAGCGTTTTAACGTAGTGTTCGCTGCTGGCGTCGTCACGCAGATCCAGTGGATTAGCGATATCAATATGTTCAGGCAACGCATCGCGTAACTTCTGGCAGGTTTCTTCACTTAGCGTCGCCAGCTTGCCATTTTTTGACCACAGCTCATCTAATGCCAGCGCAGCAGGCGCGGCCCCGTTGCTGATGATCATCAGCCTGTCGCCACGCAGCGGACGCATGTGGCTCAGGGTTTCGACCGCTGAGAACAGCTCGTGGGTGTCTTGTACCCGCAATAAACCGGCGCGCTGGATAGCCGCGTCCCAGGCAGGGTCCATTCCGGCGCTGGTGCGCAGTAAACGCTGCGCCGCCGGGCTACGACCGCTCTTAATCACCAGAATGGGTTTGTTGCGCGAGGCGCTACGGGCGGCAGAGACAAAGCGCCGGGCATCGCTCAAATGTTCGAGATACAACAATATCGCGCTGGTTTTGCTGTCGCGCGCCAGGTAATCCAGCAGCTCATCAACGTCAATATCCAGGCTGTCACCCAGCGCGATAAAATAAGAAAAGCCCATTTCTCTCTGCTGCGCCCAGTCAAGAATTGTGTTGGATACGGCGGCGGATTGAGAGATAAACGCCAACTTGCCGCGCTTAATCGGGACGGGGGAGAAGCTGGCGTTAAGTCCCTGCCAGGGGGCGAGAAGCCCCAGGCTGTTGGGTCCCAGCAGACGAATTTTATACCGTGAGGCGCAGGCCAGCAGGTCAGCGTGCTGGGCCGCGGGAGCCGAGAGAATAATGCAGGTTTTACAGCCTTTCTCGCCAAGCGCTTCGAGCAAGGCCAGATTGCGGCTGGCATTGGTGCACAACACGGCGAGGTCGGGACTAAACGGCAGGCTGTTGATATTGGGCCAGGCCAGTACGCCCAACACCGCTTTCCAGGCGGGCGTCACCGGTAAAACAGGTCCGTTGAAACCGCCAGCAAGCAGGTTACGCATCATCAGATAACCCGCACGATTAGGCTTCATTGACGCCCCAATCACCGCAATGGATTTCGGTCGCAGTAGTGCTTCCAGACCACGCTGACTCATATCGGCTTCCTTAATGACACCAGTGACCGAATGATTTTAAACGCTTTCTGCGGAGCCTGTTGTGACGCTTCCCTGATGTTGGGTTTTTCCTGCGAGGTAACGGGTTTTAAAGCGTGTGAAGAGATCGCTTAACCCTTCTGCGGCTTGCGTATCTCCGGCCAGATCCAACAAGGCGATGGCTACTTCAGCGGTGCAGTATTGCCCTTCGGCATGAACGCCACGCAGGTGATAAGCGGAAAGGCGTGATAAATCAACGGAGATCACCGGCAGGTTGTCGAGGTACGGGCTTTTGCGGAACATTTTACGCGCTTCAGGCCAGGTACCATCGAGCACGATAAACAACGGCGGTTTGCCGGTTGGCGGTGTGAAAATCACTTCGCGCTCTTCGCCCGCATAGGAGGCCGGGAATACCACCATCGGCTGGTAATCCGGATTTTTCACCAGATCAAGCAACGCCTGTGGCGGTTCGGTGCGTGACCACTGAAAAGCGGCGGTATTTGGCAAAATATCAGCAATCAAGCGCCCCGTGTTGCTGGGCTTCATCGGCTCGGTATCAAACATTACCAGACAAAAACGGCTTTTCGCCTCAGACGGCACCAACGTTGCGCATAAGCAGAGCTTTAGCGGCAGCAGGCAACGCTGACAGCGACGAATGCGGTTACCTCGGGCAAGAAAAGGACGCGTGGCGCGCGCAATGCGCTCGGCGCGTAACTGAAGAACGGCGTTATCGGTCATGGGGGGAACACGTTGAAAAACGTTATTGTCGCAGAGGACAAAACGGGGCACAAGATGCGCCCCGTAGAGATTATAATGATTCGTTAAGCCAGCTATCAAACGGAGCCTTAGGGACGGCGCCATTGAGCATGTCGACGATCTCACCTTTTCTGAAGATCATGATGGTTGGGATGCTGCGGATACCGAATCGGGCGCTGAGTTCACGCTCGGCTTCCGTATTCACTTTAACAAAACGCACTTTACCGCTACGCTCTTCCGCGACATCTTCAAAAATCGGGGCGAAGTTACGGCACGGACCGCACCAGGGGGCCCAAAAATCAACCACCACCGGGAGATCGTCTTTTAATAGTTTATCCAGTGTTTCACCGGTCGCATTGATCACCTCCCCATCAAACAGGTCGTGACCACAGCGTCCGCATTTAGCCGCTTCCTGGACACGATCGTCGGGGATACGGTTGATTGCCTGGCAGCTGGTACAAACGGTATTCATAACTAACCTCTGGATGAGTGGAGTGGACTTCACGGCAGCAACGCCAGTATGTTTCTATTATGTTACATATTATCGGGGAGTCTGTTCTAAACAACAATGCGTTTTATTCAATGAGTACAATAGTCCTTAGCTTTTAAATGAAATAATGGCTAACGACGTGCACATCGGGTAATCTGCGCGCTTCGCGCAGAGCAGGTGGAGAAAAACATGAGCGACGAACTGAAGAATAAAAACGGCAAGGTCAAAGTGATGTACGTCCGCAGTGACGATGACTCGGACAAACGCACCCAAAATCCACGTACTGGTAAAGGCGGCGGTCGCCCCGGTACTTCCCGAGCCGAAGGCGGTCGTCGCCCTGCCCGTGATGACAGAAAGGGTCCGAACAGCGAACGCGGCCGTGAACGTGGTCGTGACCGCGATGTAGAACGCGACCGCAGACGTGAAGATTCCCCATGGCGTACCGTATCCCGCGCACCGAATGATGATGCAGCGGACAAAGCCGATCATGGCGGTATTAGCGGCAAAAGCTTTATCGATCCTGAAGTATTGCGCCGTCAGCGCGCGGAAGAAACCCGCGTTTACGGTGAGAATGCCTGTCAGGCACTGTTCCAGAGCCGCCCGGACGCCATTGTCCGCGCCTGGTTTGTTCAGAGCGTAACCCCGCGTTTTAAAGAAGCATTACGCTGGATGGCGGCAAACCGCAAAGCCTACCACGTGGTTGATGAAGCAGAGCTGGCGAAAGCTTCCGGTACTGAGCACCACGGCGGCGTTTGCTTCCTGATCAAAAAACGTAACGGTACCACCGTTAAGCAGTGGGTTGGTCAGGCAGGCGCGCAGGATTGCGTACTGGCCCTGGAAGACATCGCTAACCCGCATAACCTGGGCGGCATGATGCGCAGTTGCGCGCACTTCGGTGTGAAAGGCGTGGTGGTACAGGACGCCGCATTACTGGAGTCCGGTGCGGCTATCCGTACCGCTGAAGGTGGCGCAGAACACGTGCAGCCGATTACCGGCGACAGCATTGTTGATGTGCTGGACGATTTCCGTCATGCAGGTTACACGGTAGTGATGACCTCAAGCGTAAAAGGCAAACCGCTGTTTACTACCACGTTGCCGGAAAAAATGGTGCTGGTGTTAGGTCGTGAGCGTGAAGCGCTGCCGGAAGCCGCATGCTCGGCTGACGATCTGTGTGTGGCGATTGACGGTACGGGCAACGTAGAAACGCTCAACGTTTCTGTCGCGACCGGCGTGCTGCTCGCGGAGTGGTGGCGTCAGAACAAAGCCTGATAATAAAACTGCCAGCGAATCGCTGGCATTTTTTTACTCGCTTTCTGCGGGTAATACCGGCACCCAGTCAATCGGCTTTTCACCGCGCTTTTCCAGCCATTCATTGGCCAGTACAAAATGATTGCAGCCAAAAAAACCGCGATGCGCAGAGAGCGGCGAAGGATGCGGCGCTTTCAGCACATGGTGACGCTTGGCATCAATAATTGCGCCTTTCTTCTGGGCATGTGAGCCCCAGAGCAGGAAAACAACGCCTTCGCGGTGTTGGTTAATCAGGCTGATGACCTTATCGGTAAACGTTTCCCAACCCAGACTGGCGTGGGAATGTGCTTGGCCTGCCCGAACGGTGAGGACAGTATTGAGTAACAGTACCCCCTGACGTGCCCAGCTTTCCAGATAACCATGCGTTGGGCGTGTAAAGCCTGGAATGGTGGTTTCCAGCTCTTTGTACATGTTCAGCAATGAGGGGGGAGTGGCAATCCCCGGGCGGACAGAGAACGCGAGACCGTGTGCCTGGCCTGGACCGTGGTAAGGATCCTGTCCCAGAATGACAACTTTCACATCGCCAAGCTCGGTAAAGCGAAAAGCGTTAAACACATCTTTTTGCGGTGGGTAAATTGTCATGCCCGACTGACGCTCGCCAGCGACAGTCTGCAGGGTGTTAACAAAATAAGGCTGCTGTTTCTCTTCAGCCAGCACATCATGCCAGGTTAATTCGGTGGCCATCTCGCTCTCCTGCGAATTTTCAATCCCCCTAGCTTAACTGCTTCTTTCCACGTCGCAAAATTCTGTACGAATCTCAAGGGCCTGGGTTTTAAAGATAGTTGAAAATTTATGTAAAAAGTTTAGCCGCGTGCATGGCGTAAGTTGATGTAAAACAATAAAATCCACCTATCACCACTTTTCATGTGTGGTTTTTATTGATTTAAATCAAAGATTCAAGGGTGTGTGAGGGGTATATATACACTCAAGCAACAATGGTTTTACCAATTGGCCGGATGACGGCCAACCAAGATCAAATAATTTTGCCGGGGAGGCATCAAATGATTACAGGTATCCAGATTACTAAAGCTGCAAACGACGACCTGCTGAACTCTTTCTGGCTGCTGGACAGCGAAAAAGGCGAAGCGCGCTGCATCGTTGCGAAAGCAGGTTTCAATGCTGATGAAGTTGTTGCCGTCGGCAAACTGGGTGAAATCGAATACCGTGAAGTACCGGTAGACGTACAGCCGGAAGTTCGCGTGGAAGGTGGCCAGCACCTGAACGTAAACGTTCTGCGTCGCGAAACGCTGGAAGATGCGGTTAAGCATCCGGAAAAATATCCGCAGCTGACCATCCGTGTATCGGGTTATGCGGTACGTTTCAACTCCCTGACGCCAGAACAGCAGCGCGACGTTATTGCTCGTACCTTTACTGAGAGCCTGTAAGGCTCGCGGGGAATAACCCCGTTTAGCAGAGAATCAAAAGCGGAAGATGCCAGCGCGTCTTCCGCTTTTTTACATCCGTTAGTAAAAAATTTTCACTGCGCAATACACTAACAGCAGCGCCAGAATGATATTCAGCTGTCGACCGTAACGGCGAAAGAGGCGCTGAAAGAGATGGCCCGCCAGCGCCCAACACGCATTACCGAAGGTGCCGATCAGCGCCAGTAAAATACTCACCCCAATCAGCCAGTGAACTTCCTGCGTATAGGGCAGTACGAACGTGGATAACGCGGTAATGCCGTACAAAATGATTTTGACGTTAACAAACTGCAAGCCAAAACTCGCCCAGAAGCTGATCGGTTCTGATTGCAAATCATCGTCTGAAGCCGGGCTGGTGGCAATTTTCAGTGCCAGCCACAAGATATATGCCGCGCCTGCCCAACTGAGCCAGTGGATGATGGCCGGATCCATCACGGCAAGCGAAAACGAAATCCCGGCGCATATCAGCATAACGATCAAAAAACCCAGACTCATCCCGGCAAGTACGCGCGTACTCTGGCGAAAGCCGTGTGATGTCGCGGCACTGAGCGCAAGGATGTTATTTGGTCCAGGGGTGAGCGCGGTGATGAGTGTATAGGTCCAGAATGCACTTAAAAGGGTGGGGGTCACTTGTTATCTCCTCTGTTTTGGTAGACAGTACCCGAGACAAAACATTTAAAAAAATGAATGTTTTTGCATTCTGAATTCGATGTTTTCGATAGGTTGGTGCGGATGGATTTACGTCGATTTATTACGCTAAAAACGGTGGTGGAAGAGGGCTCATTCCTGCGGGCGTCGCAAAAACTGTGCTGTACGCAATCAACAGTGACCTTTCATATTCAACAGCTTGAGCAAGAACTTTCAGTGCAACTGTTCGAAAAAATTGGCCGCAGAATGTGTCTCACCAGCGAGGGCAAACGGTTGATGCCGCATATACACGACCTGACCCGCGTGATGGCATCGATTCGCCAGTCGGCGCAACAGGATGCGCAGCCGAGCGGCGATCTGCGCGTCGCCACTGGAGAAACGCTGCTGGCATATAAAATGCCGCAGGTTTTACAGCGATTTAAACAACGCGCGCCTGATGTTCGGTTGTCCTTACAGTCGCTCAACTGCTATGTCATCCGCGATGCATTGCTCAGTGATGAGGTCGATCTGGGCGTGTTTTATCGTGTTGGTAATGACGATGCCCTTGAGTTGATGCCGCTTGGCGATCAATCACTGGCGCTGGTTGCTTCGCCGCTGCTGCAGCATGTTGATTTCACCCGACATCACCAGCACATTCCCTGCAGCTTTATCATTAATGAGCCGCAATGTATTTTCAGACAACGCTTTGAGGGACTACTGCGTAAACGGCAGATTACGCTGGAAAATACCATTGAGTTATGGAGTATTGAAAGCATCAAGCAGTGCGTATCGGCAAACCTTGGCATCAGCTTTTTGCCGCGTTTTGCCGTCGAGAAGGAGCTATATTCAGGGGAATTGATTGAATTACCGTTCAGTGAACAGCCCGAGTTAATTACGGCACTGTGCGGCTATCATGCCGGAAAAGTCGTTAGCCCGGCGATGCGGGTGTTTATTGAGTGTATTGAAGAGAGCTTTGCTATACATGAAAAAATGCCGGGCTAAACGGCCCGGCATTCGGTTTACTCTTTGTCAGACTGCTGGGTAGCCGTTCCGCTCGGCTTACGACGTTTGCCGATATTCTTGGCGTCGCGGTGACGTTTTTTCACCCGCGGCTTCTCTTTCTCTTTCGCTTTTTTCTCCGCGCGCTTCGCCAGCACTTTCTTGGATGGCTTACCGTTAGACTTCTCACTCGGCGCGCGCGTGGTTGGACGTAGTTCGTCGATGACGCGAGCCTTCAGCGGTTCGTCAATATAGCGGCTCGCTTTGCCGAGCAGCAGGTGGTCGTGAGCTTCAACCAACGAGATTGCAGTACCTTTACGGCCAGCGCGACCGGTACGACCAATACGGTGCAGATAAGCATCGCCACTGCGCGGCATGTCGAAGTTAAAAACGTGGCTGACGTCAGGGATATCGATCCCGCGAGCGGCAACGTCGGTTGCTACCAGCACATTCACACGCCCATCGGTCAGGCGTTTGATCGCTTCGTTACGCTTGTTCTGCACCATCTCGCCTTCGAGATAGCAGTTATTAATGCCCGCCTGGCGCAGCCAGCCTGCCAGCTCGTGCACACGCTCGCGTTTGCGGACAAAGACAATTGAGCGGGTCGCTTCCGGCTGTTTTAACAGATGGATCAACATGGCAGTTTTGTGCTCGATGTCATCGGCACGGTAGTAAAACTGATGGATCTTCTTGCGTTCGCGAGTGGAAGGATCCGCCGATACTTCAACCGGATCTTCCAACAGACGCTCGGCAAAATCTTTAATCGCATCGCCTTCCAGCGTGGCGGAGAACAGCATGGTTTGCTTACGCCAGCGGGTTTCACCAGCGATATGCTCGATGTCCTGAGCAAAGCCCATGTCCAGCATGCGGTCGGCTTCATCGAGGATCAGCGTTTCAACCGCATGGCAGTCGAAGTTTTCTTCTTTAATATATTGCAGCAGACGACCGGTGGTAGCGACCACGATGTCCTGGTTTTCGCTAAAGACTTCCATGTGGTTCATGTAAGCCACGCCGCCGGTAATCGTGGCGACATCCAGATGCGTATTCTTCGCCAGTTCGCGGGCGTGTTCGGCAACCTGCATCGCCAGTTCGCGCGTCGGCGTCAAAATTAAAATGCGCGGCGGGCCCGATTTCTTGCGCGGGAAGTCGAGCAGGTGCTGCAACGCTGGCAGCAAATATGCCGCCGTTTTACCGGTGCCTGTCGGCGCAGAACCGAGTACATCACGGCCATCGAGCGCAGGCGGAATGGCGGCAGCCTGAATGGCGGTCGGGCGAGTGAAACCTTTTTCCTGGAGGGCATCCAGAAGGCTTTCGTCGAGTTCAAGTTCGGAAAAAGTCGTTACAGTCATGTTCTACCTCTGAGTGGGGCGCTGATTATAGACGTTACGGCTGCAATCTTCATCTGTTTGTATGGATATACCTTCTCAGGTATTGTTTTTAACCTATGTTATCGTTTTTTTTCCAGCAAGGTTGTTCTTCATGCCCCAGTCTACATCCGTACTTAGACGTAATGGATTTACCTTTAAGCAGTTTTTTGTGGCACACGATCGTTGTGCAATGAAAGTCGGAACGGACGGCATTTTATTGGGGGCCTGGGCCCCTGTTGCGGGCGTAAAGCGGATCCTGGATATTGGTACCGGGAGCGGCCTGTTGGCGCTGATGCTGGCCCAGCGCACTGATGACAACGTCATGATTGACGCCGTGGAGCTTAATGTGGACGCCGCGCAGCAGGCGCAGGAGAACATCGCGCAATCTCCGTGGATGCATCGCGTGAACGTTCATACGGAAGATGCGCAGCTATGGATCCCGCGCCAGACCGTGCGTTTTGATTTGATCATCAGTAACCCTCCCTATTATGAGCAGGGAGTGGAATGTGCTACGCCGCAGCGCGAGCAGGCTCGTTACACCACCACGCTCGATCATCAGGCGTTGCTCACGCTGGCGGCGGACAGCATTACGGAAGATGGTTTTTTCTGTGTGGTGCTGCCGGAACAGATTGGTAACGCATTTACCCAGCAGGCACTCAGCATGGGGTGGCATCTGCGATTGCGCACGGACGTGGCGGAAACGGAGGCCAGGCTGCCGCATCGGGTGTTGCTGGCATTCTCCCCGCGAGCCGGGGAGTGCTTTAGCGACAGGTTGGTTATCCGTGGACCAGACCAACGTTACTCTGAAGGTTACACGGCGCTGACCCAGGCGTTTTATCTGTTTATGTAATGACTTAGCGGTGAAAGAATGGAGGGGCCTGATTCCGCAAGCTGTTCAGGATAATCCAGCGTGTAGTGCAGGCCCCGGCTCTCTTTGCGCATCATTGCGCAGCGTACAATCAGTTCGGCAACCTGCACCAGGTTGCGCAGTTCCAGCAAATTGTTCGACACGCGGAAATGAGCGTAATACTCGTCGATTTCCTGTTGCAGCATGGTAATACGACGCAGCGCGCGCTCCAGGCGCTTAGTCGTACGCACAATCCCGACGTAATCCCACATGAATAGCCGCAGCTCATGCCAGTTATGCTGGATAACAACCAGCTCATCGGGGTTTTCTACCCGGCTTTCATCCCAACACGGAAGCGTGCTGACGCCGCGGGCATACGGCATGCGCCGGTCGATATCTTCCGCGGCGGACCAGCCGTAAACCAGACACTCCAGCAATGAGTTCGACGCCATACGGTTGGCGCCATGCAGGCCGGTGTAACTCACTTCGCCGATCGCATACAGCCCGTCGACATCCGTGCGGCCAAAGTCATCCACCATCACTCCGCCGCAGGTATAGTGCGCTGCGGGTACGATGGGGACCGGTTCTTTGGTGAGATCGATACCCAGTCCCAGCAATTTTTCATAAATCATCGGGAAATGCTGACGAACAAATTCTTCCGGTTTATGGCTGATGTCGAGGAACATGCAGTCAGCGCCCAGGCGCTTCATTTCGTGGTCAATGGCGCGGGCGACAATATCGCGGGGCGCCAGTTCGCCACGCTCGTCAAAATCAGGCATAAAGCGTGAACCGTCCGGGCGCTTCAGATGCGCGCCTTCGCCACGCAGGGCCTCGGTCAACAGAAAATTGCGCGCCTGCGGATGATACAGCGCTGTCGGGTGAAACTGGTTAAACTCAAGATTGGCGACACGGCATCCCGCGCGCCAGGCCATCGCAATTCCGTCACCCGAAGAAATATCCGGATTGGTGGTGTATTGGTACACCTTTGATGCGCCGCCGGTGGCCAACACGACTGATTTCGCGTGGCAGGTTTCGACGGCCTCTTTATTACGGTTCCAGATCCAGGCGCCGACCACCCGACGCGTTCCCGGCAGACCGATCTTATCGGAGACAATCAGGTCTACGGCATTGCTGCGTTCGAGAACCCGAATGTTGGGGTGATTTTGCGCCTGGCTAACGAGAGTAGTTTCGACTTCTTTTCCGGTGGCGTCCGCAGCGTGCAGGATGCGTCGATGGCTATGACCGCCTTCACGGGTCAGGTGATAGCTCTCTTCACCGTTGGGCTGAACCTGCGTATCGAATAAGACGCCCTGATCGATAAGCCACTGAACGCAGGTACGGGCATTGCTGGCGACAAACTCCACCGCATGGCGATCGCACAGGCCGGCCCCGGCAATCAGCGTATCTTCAACATGGGAGTCGATGCTGTCGGTTTCATCAAACACCGCGGCAATACCGCCCTGGGCGTAAAACGTCGAGCCTTCGCTGACAGGGCCTTTGCTCAGCACAATAACCTGATGTTTCTCAGCCAGGCGCAGCGCCAGTGAGAGTCCGGCAGCTCCGCTGCCAATGATCAGCACGTCACAGGATAATTCAGGAGTCGTATTCATGATTTTTGTTTAATTTACTAAACACGGTTTGGTCACCATAGCACCACACTGCGCGTTACTGCACGTTTTATTTTTAAATGTGTTGCAATGACTAAACATGAAAGAGGAATATGACGAAGACGAAATGAGCAAAAATATTTTGTGAAGCAGGCCGTTAGCATCAGATTATGTGATGAAATAATGTGGCCGTTGGGTTACTCTGCAAGCGGTGGAATGGGCATTTCTTACAGATAGTGCGTTGATCGGGTTATGTAGACTTATAATGAGAGATAAGACCTGTCTACAACATGACAAACAAAAAACAAATGCGTAACGGAACTTTACGAAACTTGAGCACTCTAAGCATATGCTTGCTCATAGTGAAGCTTATGGAGTGGCGTTTCGACAGCGCGTGGAAATTTGGTTTGGGGAGACTTTACCTCGGATGAGCGAGCAGTTAACGGACCAGGTCCTGGTAGAACGGGTCCAGAAGGGAGATCAGAAAGCCTTTAACTTACTGGTAGTGCGCTATCAGCATAAGGTGGCGAGTCTGGTTTCTCGCTATGTACCATCGGGCGATGTCCCCGATGTAGTACAAGAAGCATTTATCAAGGCCTATCGTGCGCTGGACTCGTTCCGGGGAGATAGTGCTTTTTATACCTGGCTGTACCGTATTGCGGTCAATACAGCGAAGAATTACCTGGTCGCTCAGGGGCGTCGTCCACCTTCCAGTGATATAGATGCGATTGAAGCAGAAAATTACGAAAGTGGCGGTGCGCTGAAAGAAATTTCGAACCCTGAGAACTTAATGTTGTCAGAAGAACTGAGACAGATAGTTTTCCGAACTATTGAGTCCCTCCCGGAAGATTTACGCATGGCAATAACCTTGCGGGAGCTGGATGGCCTGAGCTATGAAGAGATAGCCGCTATCATGGATTGTCCGGTAGGTACGGTGCGTTCACGTATCTTCCGAGCGAGGGAAGCTATTGATAATAAAGTTCAACCGCTTATCAGGCGTTGACGATAGCGGGATACTGGAAAAGGTATTAGGCATGCAGAAAGAAAAACTTTCCGCTTTAATGGATGGCGAAACGCTGGATACTGAGTTGCTTAAAGAGCTGGCTCACGACCCGGAAATGCAAAAAACCTGGGAGAGTTATCACCTGATTCGCGATTCTATGCGAGGTGATACCGCCGACGTTCTCCATTTCGATATTTCCGCCCGCGTAATGGCCGCCATTGAAGATGAGCCAGTACGTCAGACGGCGCCATTGATTCCTGAGGCCCAGCCAGCACCGCACCAGTGGCAGAAAATGCCATTCTGGAAGAAAATGCGCCCGTGGGCCGCGCAGCTTACCCAGATGGGCGTGGCCGCGTGTGTATCACTTGCAGTTATTGTCGGCGTCCAGCACTATAATGGGCAATCTGAAACGTCCCAGCAGCCCGAAACGCCGGTATTTAATACATTACCGATGATGGGTAAAGCCAGTCCGGTAAGCCTGGGTGTACCTTCTGACGCGACGGCCAGCGGCGGTCAGCAACAGCAGGTACAGGAGCAGCGTCGTCGTATTAATGCCATGTTGCAGGACTATGAACTGCAACGTCGACTGCACTCCGAACAGCTTCAGTTTGAGCAGGCGCAAACACAGCAAGCCGCTGTGCAGGTGCCAGGAATTCAAACTTTAGGAACGCAATCGCAGTAATGAAGCAACTTTGGTTTGCCATGTCACTTGTGGCTGGTAGCCTGTTCTTCTCTGTAAACGCCTCGGCCACTCCTGCGTCCGGGGCGTTGTTGCAGCAGATGAATCTGGCCAGCCAGTCGCTAACCTATGAGCTGTCATTTGTCAGCATCAATAAGCAGGGTGTTGAATCCCTACGTTATCGCCATGCCCGCCAGGATAACCGTCCGTTAGCGCAACTGTTGCAACTGGATGGACCGCGCCGGGAAGTGGTGCAACGTGGCAACGAAATCAGCTATTTCGAGCCTGGTCTCGAACCGTTCACGCTGAACGGCGACTATATCGTTGACTCTCTGCCATCCCTGGTTTACACCGACTTCAAACGCCTTGCGCCCTACTATGATTTTATTTCAGTAGGCCGTACCCGCATTGCCGATCGGCTCTGTGAAGTGATCCGCGTTGTAGCCCGTGACGGTACGCGTTACAGCTATATCGTCTGGATGGACACGGAGACCAAGCTGCCGATGCGCGTCGATCTCCTCGATCGTGATGGCGAAACGCTGGAACAGTTCCGCGTCATCGCCTTTACGGTAAATAGCGGCGTCAGCGACAGCATGCAGACGCTGGCGAAAGCCAATCTACCGCCGTTGCTGTCCGTTCCTGCGGGCGAGAAGACCAACTTCAACTGGAGTCCGTCCTGGTTGCCGCAAGGTTTCAGCGAAATCTCCAGCAGTCGGCGTCCGCTGCCAACGATGGATAACATGCCCATTGAATCGCGCCTGTATTCTGATGGCCTGTTCAGCTTCTCTGTGAACGTGAATCGCGCGTCGCAAAACAGCACCGATCAACTGCTGCGCACCGGACGTCGAACGGTTAGCACCAGCGTACGAGATAACGCGGAAATTACGATTGTGGGCGAGCTTCCACCACAAACGGCGAAGCGTATCGCGGATAATATCAAGTTCAGGGCAGCACAATGATCAAAGAGTGGGCGACAGTGGTCTCCTGGCAAAATGGTCTGGCGACGGTCAGCTGTGATGTGAAAGCATCGTGTAGCAGCTGTGCTTCCCGGGCCGGGTGTGGGAGCCGCGTGCTGAATAAACTTGGACCGCAGACCACGCACACTATCGTGGTGCCCAGCGATGAGCCCCTGGCTCCTGGTCAAAAAGTTGAACTGGGCATTGCCGAGGGGAGCCTGCTGGGATCGGCTATGCTGGTTTACATGTCCCCGCTGGCGGGGCTCTTTCTTTTCGCGGCGCTGTTCCAGGTGCTGTTTGGCTCCGACCTTGCGGCCTTGAGCGGCGCTGTGCTGGGTGGCGTGGGGGGATTCCTGATCGCCCGCGGATATTCCCGGAAGCTTGCTGAACGTGAAGCCTGGCAGCCGGTCATTCTGAATGTTGCTCTCCCGCCCGATCTTATTCGCGTCGAAACCCGGCAGTGATACCTTTGCCTGATGGCGCTGCGCTTATCAGGCCTACAAACGATCGGCAGACCCGGTAGGCCCGATAAGCTTGCGCCATCGGGCATCATGCTTCTTTCACGACGTTTAACATAAGAAAAGCGATGCCGTTTCCAGTTCCCGCTATCCTTGCTCTATGAACATTTCCTCGCCTCGGCGATGTAGTGTAGAATGCGGCGTTTCACTTAAACAGACGTTAAGCTCAGATCAGCGACTTCTCAGAGCCTGCTCAGGCAGGCGTAAGGCACAATAATTACACTATATGAAGAACATACGTAACTTTTCAATCATAGCTCACATCGACCACGGTAAATCGACGCTGTCTGACCGTATTATCCAGATCTGCGGTGGCCTGTCTGACCGTGAAATGGAAGCGCAGGTTCTCGACTCGATGGATCTTGAGCGTGAGCGCGGTATTACTATCAAAGCGCAGAGCGTGACGCTCGATTTCAAATCATCTGATGGTGAAACCTATCAGCTTAACTTTATCGACACCCCCGGCCACGTGGACTTCTCATATGAAGTTTCCCGCTCGCTTGCCGCCTGTGAAGGCGCGCTGCTGGTGGTTGATGCCGGACAAGGCGTAGAAGCGCAGACGCTGGCGAACTGCTATACCGCCATGGAAATGGATCTGGAAGTGGTGCCGGTGCTGAACAAAATCGACCTGCCGGCTGCCGATCCCGAGCGCGTAGCGGAAGAAATCGAAGACATCGTTGGCATCGACGCCACCGACGCAGTGCGCTGCTCGGCGAAAACCGGCGTTGGCGTAACCGACGTGCTGGAGCGTCTGGTGCGCGACATTCCGCCGCCAGAAGGCGATCCGGAAGGCCCGCTGCAGGCGCTGATTATCGACTCCTGGTTCGATAACTACCTGGGCGTGGTTTCGCTGGTGCGTATTAAAAACGGCACCATGCGTAAAGGCGACAAGATTAAAGTGATGAGCACCGGTCAGGTTTATAACGCTGATCGTCTGGGCATCTTCACGCCGAAACAGGTTGACCGTACCGAGCTGAAATGCGGCGAGGTAGGTTGGTTGGTGTGTGCGATAAAAGACATCCTTGGCGCCCCGGTTGGTGATACCTTAACCTCTGCGCGTAACCCGGCAGAGAAAGCGCTGCCAGGCTTCAAGAAGGTGAAACCGCAGGTTTACGCCGGTCTGTTCCCGGTCAGCTCTGACGACTACGAAAACTTCCGCGATGCGCTCGGCAAGCTAAGCCTGAACGACGCCTCCCTGTTCTACGAACCGGAAAGCTCTACCGCGCTGGGCTTCGGCTTCCGCTGTGGCTTCCTCGGCCTGCTGCACATGGAGATCATTCAGGAACGTCTGGAGCGTGAATACGATCTGGATCTGATCACCACTGCGCCGACCGTAGTCTACGAAGTCGAAACCACGGCGAAAGAGACGATCTACGTTGATAGCCCGTCCAAGCTGCCGCCGCTGAACAACATCTACGAACTGCGCGAGCCGATCGCAGAGTGTCACATGCTGCTGCCGCAGGCCTACCTCGGCAACGTCATCACGCTGTGTATCGAAAAGCGTGGCGTACAGACCAACATGGTTTACCACGGTAACCAGGTGGCGCTGACCTATGAAATTCCGATGGCGGAAGTGGTTCTCGACTTCTTCGACCGTCTGAAGTCGACCTCTCGCGGCTATGCGTCGCTGGACTACAACTTCAAACGCTTCCAGGCGTCTGACATGGTGCGCGTTGATGTCCTTATCAACAACGAACGTGTCGATGCGCTGGCGCTGATTACTCACCGCGACAACTCCCAGAGCCGTGGCCGTGAGCTGGTCGAGAAGATGAAAGATCTGATCCCTCGCCAGCAGTTTGATATCGCGATCCAGGCGGCCATCGGCACGCACATTATTGCGCGTTCAACGGTTAAGCAGCTGCGTAAAAACGTTCTGGCGAAGTGCTACGGTGGCGATATCAGCCGTAAGAAAAAGCTGCTGCAAAAACAGAAAGAGGGTAAAAAGCGCATGAAGCAGATCGGTAACGTCGAACTGCCGCAGGAAGCCTTCCTCGCCATTCTGCATGTCGGTAAAGACAGCAAATAATTTTAAGGAGTTGGCATGGCGAACATGTTTGCCCTGATTCTGGTGATTGCCACACTGGTGACGGGCATTTTATGGTGCGTAGATAAATTCATTTTCGCGCCAAAACGCCGGGAGCGTCAGGCTGCAGCGCAAGCAGCTGTTGGTGATTCACTGGATAAAGCAACGCTGAAAAAAGTCGCCTCTAAGCCGGGCTGGCTGGAAACCGGAGCATCCGTTTTCCCGGTATTAGCTATCGTGCTGGTGGTGCGTTCATTTATTTATGAACCGTTCCAGATCCCATCTGGTTCGATGATGCCGACGCTGCTTATCGGTGACTTTATTCTGGTGGAGAAATTCGCCTACGGAATTAAAGATCCGATTTACCAGAAAACGCTGATCGAAACCGGTCATCCGAAGCGCGGTGATATCGTGGTGTTTAAATACCCGGAAGATCCGCGCCTGGATTACATCAAACGCGCTGTCGGTTTACCGGGAGACAAAGTGACGTACGATCCGGTGGCGAAAGAGGTGACTATTCAGCCAGGATGCAGTTCCGGTCAGGCGTGTGAAAACGCGCTGCCGGTAACCTACTCTGATGTTCAGCCAAGTGATTTTGTGCAGACCTTTGCTCGTCGTAACGGCGGGGAAGCGACCAGCGGTTTCTTTGAAGTTCCGCTGAGCGAAACGAAAGAGAACGGTATTCGCCTCACCGAACGTAAAGAAACGCTGGGTGAAGTTACACACCGCATTCTGATGGTGCCAATCGCGCAGGATCAGGTGGGGATGTATTACCGTCAGCCAGGCCAGCAGCTGGCCACCTGGATCGTTCCACCAGGACACTACTTCATGATGGGTGATAACCGTGACAACAGCGCGGACAGCCGTTACTGGGGATTTGTGCCGGAGGCGAATCTGGTGGGCAAAGCGACCGCTATCTGGATGAGTTTCGACAAGCAAGAGGGTGAATGGCCGACCGGTGTACGTTTAAGCCGTATTGGCGGTATTCATTAATTGCTAATAATCGTTCACGTTGTCGTCATTGTGGCGGCAACGTGAATTATTTCTCGGATAAATTCCCGCAGACTAACGACATCCCTTGTCGTTGTGTATAGAATATTCCCCCGAAGTTTTAGGTTGGCACCGACAGGTTGCCACGGCACACGAAACAGCGTTGGTTTGTATAAATGCATTCAGGCGATGCCAGACGGCTAAGCGAAGTGCGTATATCAGGTCTGTTTCGTGTGCTGAATTGTTGACGCATTCATTTATTGGTATCGCATGAACCCCATCGTAATTAATCGGCTTCAACGGAAGCTGGGCTACACTTTTAATCATCAGGAGCTGTTGCAGCAGGCATTAACTCACCGTAGCGCCAGCAGCAAACATAACGAGCGTTTAGAATTTTTAGGCGACTCTATATTGAGCTTTGTTATCGCTAATGCGTTATATCACCGTTTCCCGCGTGTGGACGAAGGTGATATGAGCCGCATGCGCGCGACGCTGGTTCGCGGTAATACGCTGGCGGAATTAGCCCGTGAGTTTGACCTCGGTGAATGTTTACGTTTGGGGCCAGGCGAGCTGAAAAGCGGCGGTTTCCGTCGTGAGTCGATCCTGGCGGATACCGTTGAAGCTTTGATCGGCGGCGTCTTCCTCGACAGCGATATTCAAACCGTAGAGCAACTGATTCTGAACTGGTATCAGACTCGTCTGGATGAAATTAGTCCGGGCGACAAACAAAAAGATCCGAAAACGCGCCTGCAGGAATATTTGCAGGGCCGCCATCTGCCGCTGCCGTCCTATCTGGTGGTGCAGGTCCGTGGTGAAGCTCACGATCAAGAATTTACTATCCACTGCCAGGTCAGCGGCCTGAGTGAACCGGTGGTTGGCACAGGTTCGAGCCGTCGTAAGGCTGAGCAGGCTGCCGCCGAACAGGCGTTGAAAAAACTGGAGCTGGAATGAGCATCGATAAAACTTACTGCGGATTTATTGCCATCGTCGGCCGCCCGAACGTTGGCAAATCCACCTTGTTGAATAATCTGCTTGGGCAGAAGATTTCCATTACCTCACGTAAGGCTCAGACAACACGTCACCGTATTGTTGGCATCCATACCGAAGGCGCGTATCAGGCGATTTATGTTGATACCCCAGGCCTGCATATGGAAGAAAAACGGGCGATCAACCGCCTGATGAACAAAGCGGCGAGCAGCTCTATCGGCGACGTTGAACTGGTTATTTTCGTTGTCGAAGGCACGCGCTGGACGCCGGACGACGAAATGGTGCTCAATAAGCTGCGTGATGGTAAAGCCCCGGTCATTCTGGCCGTGAACAAAGTGGACAACGTTCAGGAAAAAGCCGATCTGCTGCCGCACCTGCAGTTCCTGGCAAGCCAGATGAACTTCCTCGATATCGTCCCGATTTCTGCGGAAACCGGCCTGAATGTTGATACCGTTGCGGGCATCGTGCGTAAGCACCTGCCGGAAGCCATTCATCACTTCCCGGAAGATTACATCACCGACCGTTCCCAGCGCTTTATGGCCTCTGAAATCATCCGTGAAAAGCTGATGCGTTTTCTTGGCGCTGAACTGCCGTATTCCGTTACCGTGGAGATTGAGCGTTTTATCTCTAACGAGCGCGGCGGCTATGACATTAACGGTCTGATCCTCGTTGAACGCGAAGGACAGAAGAAGATGGTGATTGGCAACAAAGGCGCCAAAATTAAGACCATCGGGATTGAAGCGCGTAAAGACATGCAGGAGATGTTCGAAGCGCCCGTTCACCTTGAACTGTGGGTGAAAGTGAAATCCGGCTGGGCCGATGACGAACGCGCACTGCGCAGCCTCGGTTACGGCGACGACCAGTAGTTTTAATACTCTATGGCTTTCGAGGTGCAGGACAAAACACATAGTGTTTTGAACAGCGCTTGCGCTGGCTCCGAAGGAGCGAGGCCAGAGGCCGAGTCACGCGGCAAGTCCGCGAATCCCCGGGAGCTTACTCTGGTAAGTGACTGGGGTGAACGGGCGCAGCCAACGCACCTGCAACTTGAAAGACGACGAGTATTATGATGGAAGGATGGCAGCGCGCTTTTGTCCTGCACAGCCGCCCATGGAGCGAAACCAGTCTCGTGCTGGACGTCTTCACGGAAGAATCGGGCCGCGTGCGCCTTGTCGCCAAAGGCGCACGTTCCAAACGTTCAAATCTTAAAGGCGCCCTCCAGCCTTTTACACCGTTATTGCTTCGCTTTGGTGGTCGTGGTGAGGTCAAAACCTTACGCAGCGCCGAAGCCGTTTCCTTGGCTCTCCCTCTTAGCGGTATTACGCTGTACAGCGGCTTGTACATCAACGAACTTATCTCTCGCGTACTTGAGTACGAAACCCGCTTTTCTGAACTCTTTTTCGACTATCTGAACTGTATTCAGGCGCTGGCAGGCGCGACAGGTTCGCCAGAGCCCGCGCTGCGTCGCTTTGAGCTGGCGCTGCTGGGGCATCTCGGCTACGGCGTCGACTTTCTGCACTGTGCCGGTAGCGGCGATGAAGTTGATGACACCATGACCTACCGCTACCGTGAAGAGAAAGGATTTATCGCAAGCGTTGTAATTGATAACAACACCTTTACCGGTCATCAGCTAAAAGCGCTGGCCAATCGTGAATTTCCCGATGTGGACACGCTGCGCGCCGCGAAACGCTTTACCCGTATGGCGTTAAAGCCGTATCTTGGTGGTAAGCCCCTAAAGAGCCGCGAATTATTCCGGCAGTTTATGCCAAAGCGAAAATAAAATACGAGGATTGTCATGGCTGAATTACTGTTAGGCGTCAATATTGACCACATTGCCACGTTACGTAATGCACGTGGCACCGCATACCCGGATCCGGTTCAGGCCGCGTTTATCGTTGAACAGGCGGGCGCAGACGGCATTACCGTGCATCTGCGTGAAGACCGTCGCCATATCACCGACCGCGACGTGCGTATTCTGCGCCAGACGCTGGATACGCGTATGAATCTGGAAATGGCGGTAACCGAAGAGATGCTGGCGATTGCCGTTGAGACGAAGCCGCATTTTTGCTGCCTGGTGCCGGAAAAACGTCAGGAAGTGACCACCGAAGGTGGTCTGGACGTCGCCGGGCAACGTGACAAGATGCGCGATGCCTGCAAACGTCTGGCGGACGCTGGCATTCTGGTTTCGCTGTTCATTGATGCCGATGAGGAGCAGATTAAAGCCGCTGCGGAAGTTGGCGCGCCGTTCATCGAAATTCACACCGGCTGTTACGCCGATGCGAAAACCGACGCGGAACAGGCCAGCGAATTGGCGCGTATCGCCAAAGCAGCGACCTTTGCCGCCAGCCTTGGCCTGAAGGTAAATGCGGGTCATGGCCTGACGTACCACAACGTAAAAGCCATCGCGCGGATCCCGGAAATGCACGAACTAAACATCGGTCATGCCATTATCGGACGTGCGGTGATGAGCGGTCTGAAAGACGCGGTCGTGGAAATGAAACGCCTGATGCTGGAAGCGCGTGGCTAATGGCGATCCTGGGATTAGGTACGGATATCGTGGAGATTGCCCGCATTGAAGCGGTGATCTCCCGCTCCGGCGACCGTCTGGCAAGGCGCGTGCTCAGCGACAACGAATGGGCTATCTGGGAGGCGCATCAGCAGCCGGTGCGTTTTCTGGCGAAGCGCTTTGCGGTTAAAGAGGCGGCGGCAAAAGCCTTTGGCACAGGTATCCGCAACGGCCTGGCGTTTAATCAGTTTGAGGTTTTCAACGACGAACTCGGTAAGCCGCGTCTGCGGTTATGGGGGGAGGCGTTAAAACTGGCGGAAAAACTCGGCGTCGCGCATATGCATGTGACGCTGGCCGATGAGCGTCACTACGCCTGCGCCACGGTAATTATTGAAAGTTAGATTTTGTCCGCGTGATGCATCTGGACGAATTTATCCCACAATTGCTCTTCACTCTCTAAATGTGCCGGATCTTTCAAAATAGTATTGGGGATCGGGCACACCTTCTGGCAGGTTGGCGTGTCGTAATGGCCTACGCATTCCGTACACTTGTCGCTGTTAATCTTGTAAATGCTGTCACCCATCGAAATCGCCTCATTCGGGCATTCGGGTTCGCACATATCGCAATTGATACACTTTTTAGTGATTAACAGGGCCATCAGGAAACTCTCAAAACATCACAAATCGGGCGGGCATTATACGCGCATTCTTTGCTCAGACCAGTTTTTTTACCAGCGCTTCGCTGTGACGAATACGTTCCGGAGCATGTTCCAGATCCTGCTGCACCAGCGCCATAAACAGTAAATCAGTCAGCATCATTTGCGCATGGGTGGAGGAAATTGCGGCGCTGCGTGTGGCCTGCTCCTCGGCAATCGTATACAGGCAATGGCTTGCCCGCTGTTGCAGGGCGTTAGGCGTAAATCCGGTGATGGCAAGTATTTTAGCCCCGGTACGCAGCGTTTCATCCGCGGCCAGATTAAGCTCGCGGCGTTCACCGGTGTAGGAAATGGCCAGCAACAGATCGCCAGGCGAAAGCGCCTGCACGGTCGCCAGCAGGGCGTGCATATCCCGTTCGACTACCGCGTTAAAACCAATCTTCAACAGCTTCCAGGCAAAATTCTGCGCCACCAGACCCGAAGCGCCAATACCGGTCAGGATAATACGTTGGGCAGAGCGCAGCATCGTGACGCTCTCCAACAGTTTTTCCTCACTGTTAATATCCAGCGTCGCATGCATGGCCGCCACGTTCTCCTGAATCAGCTTTTCGCCCACCAGACGCATAGGGTCATCACCCCGAATCTGGTTATGCACCGGAACAGAATGGGGGGTGGGATTGCTGGCCAGCGCTTCGCTAATCGCCAGTTTGAGTGCCGGAAATCCTTTAAAGCCCAATTTTTGTGCGAACTTCACCACGCTGGACTGGCTGACGCCCGCTTCGAAGGCCAACTGCTGTGAGCTGAGATGACGCGCGGTGTCTGGCTGAGCAAGGAGATAATCCGCAAGTTTTTTATCGCTTTGGGCGAGATCCGGGTAACGCTGACGAATGCGAATTAAACAGTTCATGCTGTCTCCTGGCGAAAACGTGATGGCGATTACAAAACAAAATTTCACTCGCCTGAGTGAATATAATATTCCATTATGACAGATTATTATGAATTAAAAATTCCTAAGGACCAAAAAATGAATCTCGGTGCATTAGTTTCAGAAACCCGTAATCCTCAGACCATGGATCTTGATGCGCTTTCCACGCTTGAGTTGGTTCATCGTTTTAATCAGCAGGATACGCTGGTCGCGGAAGCAGTAAAAGCAACGCTTCCTGAAGTTGCGCTAGCGGTTGATGCGGCGGCTGACGCGCTTAAAGCGGGCGGACGCATTATTTACATGGGCGCGGGGACCAGTGGCCGTCTTGGGGTGCTGGATGCGTCGGAATGTCCGCCGACCTTCGGCGTACCGCACGGTCTGGTGGTTGGCCTGATAGCCGGAGGGCCGGGCGCGTTGCTGAAGGCGGTGGAAGGCGCGGAAGATAACCCGCAGTTAGGCGCAGACGATCTGCGCACGCTCAACCTGACCGCACAGGATCTGGTGGTGGGTCTGGCGGCTTCCGGTCGTACGCCGTATGTGATTGGTGGGCTGAAATATGCCCGTACGGTGGGCTGTACGACGGTGGCGATTTCCTGCAATCCGGACTCTCCTGTCGCGCATGAAGCGGATATTGCCATCTCCCCGGTGGTGGGGCCGGAGGCGCTAACCGGGTCAACACGACTAAAATCCGGCACCGCGCAAAAACTGGTGCTCAATATGATCTCCACCGGTGCGATGGTGAAGTTTGGCAAGGTGTATCAAAACCTGATGGTGGATATGCAGGCAACCAACGTCAAACTGGTCGATCGGGCGTGCCGTATGGTGGTTGAAGCCACCGGCATTACGCGTGAACAGGCGCAAGCGCTGTTAAAGCAGACTGATTTTGATGTTAAGCCCGCCATTTTGATGGCGCTTACCGGGATAGACGCCGCCGCCGCCCGAGAAAAGCTGGCTGCTCACCAGGGTTTTTTACGCGCGGCGTTAGAACGCTAAGAGGTGGATATGGATAAGACGGCGGCGCTAGCCAGCGACATTCTGCTGGGGGTTGGCGGAGAGAAAAATATTTTGCGCCTGGAAAACTGTATGACCCGCGTCAGGGTGGAAGTCCAGGACGACGGTCAGCTCGATATACCCCGGCTCAAGCAGTTGCCCGGCGTGAGCGGCTACGTGAAGCAGGGCGTACAGCACCAGATCATCGTCGGTCCAGGTAAAGCCGCAAAGGTTGTCGATGCTATGCGCTCTCTGATTGCCGATGGCGGCGAACGCGCAGATGTGAATGATATTGAACGCACAAAGTCAGAGGCCAAAGCAAAATACAAAGCACCGATGAGCGACGCGCTGCGCAAGCTGGCGAACGTCTTTATCCCTCTTATTCCGGCGTTTATCGCCTCCGGTTTGATTACCGGGATTATTAACATCCTCAAACGTCCGGATATCGTGGGGGATTTTGCGACCCACTATCCGAATTTACTTGGGCTGATGGGCATATTTGGCAGCGCCGTGTTTGCCATTATGAACATTCTGGTTGGGGTGAATACCGCCAAAGTCTTTGGCGGTTCACTGGCGATGGGCGGCGTCATGGCGGGGATCCTCTCCAGCCCGCAGCTGGCGCAAATCACCCTGTTTGGCGAAGCGTTGCAGCCGGGGCGCGGCGGGGTGATCGCGGTGCTGCTCGTGGTGGCGCTGATGTGCTGGATCGAACGCAAATTCCGCGAACTGTTGCCGGAATCGCTGGAGCTGATCCTCAACCCGCTGTTGACCACCATCATTACCGGAGCCATTGCGATAGTGGCGCTGCAACCGCTGGGCGGCTGGATTTCTGAATCTATCGCTCATGGCGCTTCCTGGGCCATCGACCGCGGCGGTTTCCTGGTCGGCGCCGTACTGGCGGGAACCTTCCTGCCGCTGGTGCTTACCGGGCTTCATCAGGGGTTAGTGCCCATCCATGTCGAGCTGGTGCAGGCGCACGGTTATAACGCGCTCTTCCCAATCCTTGCAATGGCGGGCGTGGGACAAATCGGTGCTGCGATTGCGGTGCTGATGAAAACCCGCAATGCACGACTAAAAAAAGTGATCAAAGGGGCGCTACCGGTTGGATTGCTGGGCATTGGCGAGCCGTTGATTTTTGGCGTTACGCTGCCGTTGGGGAAGCCGTTTATCGGTGCCTGTCTTGGCGGAGCGGTAGGCGGGGCGCTGATAAGCTACTGGAAAGTGGCGACGGTCATCACCTTTGGCATCTCCGGATTACCGCTGGCATTAACGATTGTTGCCGGAAAAGTGATGTTCTATCTGTTAGGCTATTTGGTAGCAGTTATTGCCGGGTTTCTGTTTACCTGGCTATTGGGGTTCAACGATCCAGAGGAGTAAAGTTTGACCAATCACCAGCGCCGCGTTGTCTTTTTTGATTTGGATGGCACGTTACATCAGCAGGATATGTTCGGTAGTTTTATACGTTATCTGCTGCGCCGTCAGCCGCTGAACGCGTTGCTTGTGCTGCCCTTGTTACCGGTCATTGCGCTGGCGTTGTTGATAAAAGGACGCGCGGCACGCTGGCCGATGAGTCTGTTGTTGTGGGGATGCACTTTTGGTCGCAGCGAGGCGCATCTGAAAGCGCACCAGGCCGATTTTGTGCGTTGGTTTCGCAATAACGTGACGGCGTTTCCGCTCGTACAGCAGCGGCTTACCACCTATCTGTTAAGCTCTGACGCCGACATCTGGCTTATCACCGGCTCCCCGCAGTCGCTGGTGGAGCAGGTTTACTTTGATACCCCGTGGCTACCGCGCGTTAATCTTATCGCCAGCAAAATGGCGCGGGGATACGGTGGCTGGGTGCTGCCTCTGCGCTGTCTGGGGCATGAGAAAGTCACCCAACTGGAGCGTCAGATTGGCGCTCCGCTACAGCTTTATAGTGGTTATAGCGACAGTAAACAGGACAACCCGCTGCTCTCTTTTTGCCAGCATCGCTGGCGCGTCACGCCGCGTGGGGAACTGCAACAACTCGAATAGAGTAAACGATAGCGTCTGTGTATAATGCGCCCGCTTTGATTACTGGAGTCACCCCCTTTGTCTGAAGTTGAATTTAGCCACGAATACTGGATGCGTCATGCTTTAACGCTGGCTAAGCGCGCCTGGGATGAGCGTGAAGTCCCGGTGGGCGCGGTATTGGTTCATAACAACCGTGTGATTGGCGAGGGCTGGAACCGGCCGATTGGCCACCATGATCCGACGGCCCACGCTGAAATTATGGCGCTGCGTCAGGGCGGTCTGGTGCTGCAAAATTACCGCCTGTTGGATGCCACGTTGTATGTCACTCTGGAGCCGTGCGTAATGTGCGCAGGCGCTATGGTGCACAGCCGTATTGGCCGGGTGGTCTTTGGCGCGCGCGATGCGAAGACGGGGGCGGCGGGTTCATTAATGGACGTGCTGCATCACCCCGGAATGAACCATCGGGTTGAAGTGACAGAGGGAGTATTGCGGGATGAATGCGCCACGCTGCTGAGCGATTTCTTCCGCATGCGTCGTCAGGAAATCAAAGCCCTGAAAAAATCTGCAAACTTGTAAATGTCAGCCTGATGGCGTGGTGCTTATCAGGCCGACAGGACTATTTTTCCTCTTTCTTCTGTGTTGAAAACAGCAGGGAAGGGGAATGCGTCAGGTAGTTTGACGACGTCTGCGACAGAAACGCAGAAAGTGGGAATTTCTCTTTGCCTAATAACTCCGCGGGCGACACTGCCGGGTAATCCTGCGCCAGCTGCTGCGTTTCCTGCGCCTGTTTTTCTTTCTCTTGCAGATATCCCACCAGGCTTATCTGGTACTTACGGATATTTTCCACATAGGCGTAGGCTTCATGGCCACGCGCATAGCCATAGGTCAGCTTGTTGTAATACGGCTTTTGACTGAGCAGCGGTAGACGCTGTTTAACATCGGACCAGCTATTCGGATTACCTTTGGTTTTGACCGTCAGCGCCCGTGCATCCAGCATGTGCGCATAACCCATGTTGTAGGCTGCGAGCGCAAACCAGATGCGCTCGCCTTCGGGGACGGTATCCGGCACTTTGCTCATCATATCCTGCAAATATCGCGCGCCGCCGCTGATACTCTGCTCAGCATCGGTACGGTCGGTCAGTCCGAGACTTTGGGCGGTATTTTTGGTCAGCATCATCAGCCCGCGAACGCCGGTCGGGGAGGTCGCCTGCGCATCCCAATGTGACTCCTGATACGAGATTGCGGCGAGCAGTCGCCAGTCTATTTCCTGCGCATACTTCTCAAACAGCGGCTTGAGGTCCGGCAACACGCTGTCTACGGCGCGCAAAAAGGTGCGGGTATCAACATAGTCAAAATCATCGCCATGCCCGAGGTATTTTTCTTCCAGCCGCGCCAGGGACCCCTCTTCATTCATGGAATTAAAGAAATCCAACAGGGCGGCGGAGAGCGTGTCGTCATCGTCCAGACGGCTAAACCAGGTTACCGGCTGTTCGTCGGAAACGTCCAGCGCGACGGCCAGCTCAGGGTGTACGCGTTGGTACAGGCTGATGGCGACAGAGTCGGCAATGGTGTAATCCAGCTTACCGGCGATAACATCATCCAGCAGTTCAGTGGTGCCCTTTTTGTCATCCACTTTCCAGCTCAGATCGGGAAATTTTTTCTCTTTTAGCTGCTGGAGGTCGTTAACCACCACGTGCCCCGGGGCGATGGTCAGTTGGTTTTCGTTCACGGTGGCAAGCGTGCGTGGGCGATATTGACCGACCCGATACACTAACTGTTGTGAAACCGAATAATAGGTCGGGCCGGGCTGGTAATTTTTTACCCGCTCGCTGTTATAGACCAGGCCTGCGGCTAACAGATCGGCATTACCGTTATCCAGGTCGTCAAAAAGCTGACTGATGTTCTGGCGCACGGTGATTTTTAACTTCACGCCTAAGTAGTTGGCGAACGCCTGGGCCAGTTCATAATCCAGACCGAATTTTTTGCCGTTGAGGGTCGCATAAGTTAACGGCGAGTCGATGGTACTGACGCGCAGTTCTCCCCGCGACTGAATGGCGGCGATACGATTGTCGGCTTTACCGAACCAGGGAATAGATGGCCAGAGGGCCGCTGCCAACAACAGCGCTAATATGCCGATGAACAGATAATTAATCTTTAATTTTTTCAATTAGTTAATTCTCTGAACCGTACGTTGTCTCTGCCTGCTGTGATGTTGTTTAAGAAGTGAAGTCGTCATTAATGAGCGGCATTTTGCTTAAACTTGCGTCAGTTGGCAACTTATTCAGAAAACAGACCGCATTTGATGGTAAGGCGAGATCGCGATTTTATTTCGACGCAAACGGTTTCGTCGGCGCGGTAGATTCTTTATAATAGCGCCCGTTTCCCCCACTTGGGCACACCGAAAGCTTAGAAGACGAGAGACTTATGATGGAAATTCTGCGTGGTTCACCTGCACTGTCTGCATTCCGTATTAACAAACTGCTGGCACGTTTCCAGGCTGCCAACCTCCAGGTCCACAATATTTACGCCGAGTACGTCCATTTTGCCGATCTGAACGCACCGTTGAATGAGGATGAGCACGCGCAGCTTGCACGCCTGCTGAAATATGGCCCTGCTCTTCACAGCCACGCTCCTGAGGGTAAACTGCTGCTGGTGACCCCTCGTCCGGGCACCATCTCTCCGTGGTCTTCTAAAGCGACTGATATTGCCCACAACTGCGGCTTACAGCAGATTAGCCGCCTGGAACGTGGCGTTGCTTACTATGTCGAAGCTTCTACGCTCACTGCGGAGCAGTGGCAGGAGGTTGCCGACGTACTGCACGACCGCATGATGGAAACGGTTTTCTCTGCGCTAAACGATGCCGAAAAACTGTTTGCGCATCACCAGCCTGCGCCGGTCGCCAGCGTTGACCTGCTGGGCGCGGGACGCCAGGCGCTGATCGACGCTAACATTCGTCTCGGTCTGGCGCTGGCAGACGATGAAATCGACTATCTGCAGGATGCGTTTACCAGGCTGGGGCGCAACCCGAACGACATCGAACTGTATATGTTTGCGCAGGCCAACTCTGAGCACTGCCGCCACAAGATTTTTAACGCCGACTGGGTTATCGATGGTAAACAGCAGCCGAAGTCGCTGTTTAAGATGATCAAAAATACCTTTGAAACCACGCCGGACCACGTGCTGTCTGCCTATAAAGACAACGCCGCGGTGATGGAAGGTTCTGAAGTGGGGCGCTACTTTGCCGACCACAAAACCGGTCGCTACGATTTCCATCAGGAGCCAGCCCACATCCTGATGAAGGTAGAAACTCACAACCACCCGACCGCCATCTCTCCGTGGCCGGGCGCGGCAACCGGGTCCGGTGGTGAAATTCGTGATGAAGGCGCTACCGGGCGCGGCGCGAAGCCGAAAGCCGGGCTGGTGGGCTTCTCCGTTTCCAACCTGCGTATTCCGGGCTTTGAACAGCCATGGGAAGAAGACTTTGGTAAGCCGGACCGTATCGTTACCGCGCTGGATATCATGACCGAAGGGCCATTAGGCGGCGCGGCGTTTAACAACGAATTTGGTCGCCCGGCGCTGACCGGTTATTTCCGTACCTACGAAGAGAAGGTCAACAGCCACAACGGTGAAGAGCTGCGCGGCTACCACAAACCGATCATGCTGGCGGGCGGGATCGGCAACATCCGCGCCGATCACGTGCAGAAAGGCGAGATTGTCGTCGGCGCGAAGCTGATCGTTCTCGGCGGCCCGGCAATGAACATCGGTCTTGGCGGCGGGGCGGCCTCTTCAATGGCCTCTGGTCAGTCTGATGCCGACCTCGACTTCGCTTCCGTACAGCGCGACAACCCGGAAATGGAACGCCGCTGCCAGGAAGTGATCGACCGCTGCTGGCAGATGGGTGATGCCAACCCGATCCTGTTTATCCACGACGTCGGCGCAGGCGGTCTGTCTAACGCCATGCCAGAGCTGGTAAGCGACGGCGGACGCGGCGGTAAATTCCAGCTGCGCGACATCCTGAGCGACGAGCCGGGCATGAGCCCGCTGGAAATCTGGTGTAACGAATCCCAGGAGCGCTACGTGCTGGCGGTGGCCGCTGACCAACTGCCGCTGTTTGACGAACTGTGTAAGCGCGAGCGCGCGCCGTATGCGGTGATTGGGGAAGCCACTGAAGAGCAGCACCTGACCCTTAGCGATAGCCACTTCGACAACCAGCCGATCGACATGCCGCTGGACGTGCTGCTGGGTAAAACGCCGAAAATGACCCGCGACGTGCAGACGTTGAAAGCCAAAGGCGATGCCCTGAACCGTGGCGACATCTCGATTGCCGATGCGGTTAACCGCGTGCTGCACCTGCCGACCGTGGCGGAAAAAACCTTCCTTGTCACCATCGGCGACCGTACCGTTACCGGCATGGTCGCCCGTGACCAGATGGTTGGGCCGTGGCAGATCCCGGTAGCTAACTGTGCGGTGACCACTGCCAGCCTGGATAGCTACTATGGCGAAGCGATGTCTATCGGCGAACGTGCGCCGGTGGCACTGCTGGATTTCTCTGCCTCTGCGCGTCTGGCGGTAGGCGAAGCGCTGACCAACATTGCGGCAACGCAGATTGGCGATATCAAACGCATTAAACTCTCCGCAAACTGGATGGCGGCGGCCGGTCACCCTGGGGAAGACGCCGGGCTGTACGAAGCGGTGAAAGCCGTTGGGGAAGAGTTGTGTCCGGCGTTGGGCCTGACCATTCCGGTGGGCAAAGACTCCATGTCGATGAAAACCCGCTGGCAGGAAGGCAACGAGCAGCGCGAAATGACGTCGCCGCTGTCGCTGGTGATCACCGCTTTTGCCCGCGTGGAAGATGTGCGTCACACCATCACTCCGCAGCTCTCAACCGAGGATAACGCTTTACTGCTGATTGACCTTGGCCGGGGCCAGAATGCACTGGGCGCAACCGCGCTGGCGCAGGTTTACCGTCAACTGGGCGATAAACCGGCCGACGTGCGTAACGTTGAGCAACTGAAAGGCTTCTATGATGCCATTCAGGCGCTGGTCGCGCAGCGTAAACTGCTGGCCTACCACGATCGCTCCGACGGTGGTCTGCTGGTGACGCTGGCGGAAATGGCCTTCACCGGGCACTGTGGCATTGAGGCTGATATCAGTACCCTGGGCGACGATCGTCTGGCGGCGCTGTTTAACGAAGAGCTGGGCGCGGTGATCCAGGTTCGCGCCGCTGACCGTGACGCGGTGGAAGCGGTTCTGGCGGCCAATGGCCTGGCAGACTGTGTGCACTACCTCGGCCAGGCGGTCGCGGGCGACCGTTTCACCCTGACCGCTAACGGCCAGTCGGTGTTTAGCGAAAGCCGGACTACGCTGCGTATGTGGTGGGCAGAGACCACCTGGCAGATGCAGCGTCTGCGCGACAACCCGGAGTGCGCCGATCAGGAACACGACGCTAAAACCAACGATGCCGACCCAGGCCTCAACGTTAAACTGACGTTCGATATTAACGAAGATGTGGCTGCCCCGTATATCGCCACCGGCGCGCGTCCAAAAGTAGCCGTACTGCGCGAGCAGGGCGTGAACTCCCACGTTGAAATGGCGGCAGCCTTCCACCGTGCGGGCTTTGATGCCATTGATGTGCACATGAGCGATCTGCTGGGCGGACGCACCGGGCTGGGTAACTTCCAGGCGCTGGTAGCCTGTGGCGGCTTCTCTTACGGCGACGTATTAGGCGCAGGGGAGGGCTGGGCGAAGTCGATTCTGTTCAACAACCGCGTCCGCGATGAGTTCGAAACCTTCTTCCATCGCCCGCAAACGCTGGCGCTTGGGGTATGTAACGGTTGTCAGATGATGTCTAACCTGCGTGAACTGATCCCGGGAAGCGACCTGTGGCCGCGCTTTGTGCGTAACCACTCCGATCGTTTTGAGGCCCGCTTCAGCCTGGTTGAAGTGACGCAAAGCCCGTCTTTACTGCTCTCCGACATGGTTGGTTCGATGATGCCAATTGCCGTTTCTCACGGTGAAGGTCGCGTGGAGGTGCGTGATGATGCGCACCTGGCTCAGCTTGAGAGCAAAGGGCTGGTGGCGCTGCGCTACGTTGATAACTTCGGGAAGGTCACCGAAACCTACCCGGCGAACCCGAACGGTTCACCGAACGGTATTACCTCGGTCACCAACGAAAGCGGTCGCGTCACCATTATGATGCCGCACCCGGAACGCGTATTCCGTACCGTGAGCAACTCCTGGCACCCGGAAAACTGGGGCGAGGACAGCCCGTGGATGCGTATTTTCCGCAACGCGCGTAAACAGCTCGGTTAATTCGCTCAATAGTCATCAAGCCCCTCTTCGTGAGGGGCTTTTTTGTCGGTCCAACTGCCTGATGGCGCTACGCTTATCAGGCCTACGGGCAAAGGCGGCTGTAGGCCGGATAAGGCGTTTACGCCGCCATCCAGGCCTACGGGGAAGTGTGGTTGTAGGCCGGATAAGGCGTTTACGCCGCCATCCGGCAATAAACTCAGCGCTAAAATTAAAGTGTCGGGAAATCCCGACATGGGTGGGGTCAGGTTGTCGCCAAAAAGAGACATTTAACTAATTGATTTTAAATGCAGTTGTTTTTAAGTGCTACAGGTGTTGCTGATTGGCGACAGGCGGCGCAAAAAACAGCCAAAACCATTTTCCCTGTGAATAATCATATTTCCTATATCTATCATTGTGTTAACAAAGTGTTTTGAATATTGGCACAGATGCTGCATAATATTAACCAGTGGCTCATTCACCTTCTTATGTCAGCCCCTTCGGGAAGCGCTACATAAACTTCGAATGACGCACAACAAGGTGCCTGCCGTCCAACATCTGATATCAGCGTAGCTCATATCAACCTCCGGGCGAAACGTCGAGTTAGGCACCGCCTTATTCCATAACAAAGCCGGGTTAATCCCGGCTTTGTTGTATCTGGCGTTTCCCTCAGTTAGCATCAGGCTATTCCTGTCCATTGAGAGTAACGCCTTGAAGCGCTGGTCAGTTTTCCCCCGATCTTTACGTCAATTGGTTATGCTGGCATTTTTGCTGATTCTGCTGCCGTTGTTAGTTCTGGCCTGGCAGGCATGGCAAAGTCTGAATGCCCTGAGCGCGCAGGCGGCGCTGACGAACCGCACCACGCTGATTGACGCCAGACGCAGTGAGGCGATGACCAACGCCGCGCTGGAGATGGAGCGTAGCTACCGGCAATACTGTGTGCTGGATGACCCAACGTTGGCAAAGGTCTACCAGAGTCAGCGTAAACGCTATAGCGACATGCTGGATGCGCATGCGGGCGTGCTGCCGGATACCAAGCTCTATCAGGCATTACGCCAGGATCTCAACGATCTCGCGCAGCTACAGTGTAATAACAGCGGTCCCGATAGCGTAGCGGCAGCGCGGCTGGAAGCGTTCGCCAATGCCAATACCGAGATGGTACAAGCGACGCGCATCGTGGTCTTTTCTCGTGGTCAGCAGCTACAGCAGGAAATTGCCGAACGCGGGCAGTTTTTTGGCTGGCAGGCGCTGGTGCTGTTTCTCGTCAGCCTGGCGATGGTACTGCTGTTTACCCGCATGATTATCGGTCCGGTGAAGGGAATAGAAAGGATGATCAATCGACTGGGGGAAGGACGCTCGCTGGGCGACAGCGTATTATTTACCGGGCCGCGCGAGCTGAGATCCGTGGGGCAGCGCATTATCTGGCTGAGCGAACGTCTTTCCTGGCTTGAGTCGCAACGGCATCAGTTTTTACGCCATCTGTCCCATGAGCTGAAAACGCCGCTGGCGAGCATGCGCGAAGGGACGGAATTGCTGGCCGATCGGGTCGTTGGACCGTTAACGCCGGAACAAAAAGAGGTGGTCGGTATTCTGGATGACAGCAGCCGCAATTTGCAAAAGCTGATCGAGCAGCTTCTTGATTACAACCGCAAGCTGGCGGATGACGACGTTGAGCTTGAGAGCGTGGAAATCGCGCCGCTGGTGGAAAGCGTTGTTTCTGCTCATAGCCTGCCCGCTCGCGGCAAAATGATACATACTGATGTAGCGCTTGAGGCGAACCGCTGCCTGGCAGAACCCATGCTGTTGATGAGCGTGCTGGACAATCTTTATTCCAATGCGGTGCACTATGGCGCTGAATCCGGTAACATTTGGATCCGCAGCAGTTTGCATGGCTCAACGGTATACATTGATGTAATAAATACCGGCACACCGATTCCAGAAGCAGAACAGACCATGATCTTCGAGCCTTTTTTCCAGGGTAGCCATCAGCGAAAAGGGGCGGTAAAAGGAAGCGGGTTGGGGCTAAGCATTGCCAGAGATTGCATTCGCCGTATGCGGGGCAAACTGTATCTGGTTGATGACCATGCGCAAAACGTATGTTTTCGCATAGAACTGCCGCTATCTGCTGCAAAAAATCACTAAAATAAACCTAAGTCTGGTGAGTATGCCACACGTTGTTGTCCGAATGTTTAAACGACATTTTTTCCGTCGAATCCTGCTTGCGAGCCTGCCGTGTCTGGCGCTGGTCGGCTGCGTCCCGAATGCGGTGAATCCTATGACCGGCGATCCCTCGCAGGAGAAAATCCCGTCTAACCAACTGGCGGATTATCTTGCCACCGAGTGTACGGATATCTGGTCGCTGTCGGGTCAGCCCACAGAGAGTAACCCACTCTACTGGCTGCGGGTGATGGATTGCGCCGATCGTCTGATGCCGGCGCAGGCGCGTAGTGAAGCCAGTATCCTGATGACGGATACCTGGCAGGGGGCTTTCAGGCGCGGGATCTTGCTTGATAACGCCAACATTACGTCGCCTGAAAGGCGGGAGGTTGTTACGCGCCTCGATGCGTTAAGTCCGCAAATTCCGCCGCAGGTCAGACCGCTTTATCAGGTCTGGCTCAGCAGTCAAACGCTACACCTGCAGCTGGATGAAGAGCGCTTGCGCTACAGTAAACTGCAGCAAACATCGGACAGCGATCTTGATACGCTGCGCCAACAGCAGCAGCATTTACAGTCCCAGCTCGATCTTACGACCCGCAAGCTGGAGAATCTGACCGATATAGAACGCCAGCTTTCCACGCGCAAACCTGCCGGTAGCTACAATCCTGATGCGCCGCATGGGAATGATAAACTCACCACGCCTGATAACGAGGATGGCGCTACGCCATCTGCCGATGAGGTCACGCCATGATAAGCCGTAAGCCTGCGCATCTGCTATTGGTGGATGACGATCCGGGTCTGCTGAAATTGCTGGGTATGCGACTGACCAGCGAGGGCTATAGCGTCGTAACCGCAGAAAGCGGGCAGGAAGGTCTGCGGGTGCTTAATCGCGAAAAGGTGGATCTGGTTATCAGCGACCTGCGCATGGATGAAATGGACGGCATGCAGCTGTTTACTGAAATCCAGAAAGTGCAGCCTGGAATGCCGGTCATCATTCTCACGGCTCACGGTTCCATCCCGGACGCCGTGGCCGCGACGCAGCAAGGGGTGTTCAGCTTTCTCACCAAACCGGTCGATAAAGACGCGCTCTACCAGGCCATTGACGGCGCGCTGGAGCAATCCGCGCCTGCCACTGATGACCGCTGGCGTGAGTCAATCGTCACCCGCAGCCCACTGATGCTACGCCTGTTGGAACAGGCGCGGATGGTGGCGCAATCGGATGTCAGCGTGCTGATTAATGGTCAAAGCGGAACCGGAAAAGAGGTTTTCGCTCAGGCTATTCATAACGCCAGCCCGCGCAGCCACAAGCCATTCATTGCCATTAACTGCGGCGCGTTACCGGAACAACTGCTGGAGTCCGAACTGTTTGGTCATGCTCGCGGTGCTTTTACCGGCGCGGTGAGCAATCGCGAAGGTCTGTTTCAGGCGGCGGAAGGCGGGACGCTATTTCTTGATGAGATTGGCGATATGCCCGCGCCGTTACAGGTTAAATTGCTGCGCGTGTTGCAGGAGCGAAAGGTCAGGCCGCTGGGCAGTAACCGCGATATCGACATTGATGTGCGGATCGTCTCCGCGACCCACCGCGATTTACCCAAAGCGATGGCGCGGGGCGAATTTCGCGAGGATTTGTACTATCGCCTCAACGTGGTTAGCCTGAAGATCCCGGCGCTGGCCGAGCGTACGGAAGATATTCCGCTGCTGGCAAACCACCTGCTGCGACAGTCTGCTGAACGGCACAAACCCTTCGTGCGCGCCTTCTCGACCGATGCCATGAAGCGTTTAATGACCGCCAGCTGGCCGGGCAACGTGCGTCAGTTGGTCAACGTAATTGAGCAGTGCGTGGCGCTAACCTCTTCGCCGGTGATCAGCGATGCGCTGGTGGAGCAGGCCCTGGAAGGGGAAAACACCGCGCTGCCCACCTTTGTGGAAGCGCGTAACCAGTTTGAGCTCAACTACCTGCGTAAGCTGCTGCAAATCACAAAAGGTAATGTGACCCACGCGGCGCGCATGGCGGGGCGCAACCGTACCGAGTTTTACAAGTTGCTTTCTCGCCATGAGCTGGATGCAAACGATTTTAAAGAGTAGCACCGTAAATACGACTGATTTATGATACGGTGAGCAACCGGTTACGCGATAAAAACGACAGGAAAATCATGAAAAAAATTGATGCGATTATTAAACCTTTCAAGCTGGACGACGTCCGTGAAGCGCTGGCTGAAGTCGGCATTACCGGTATGACTGTGACAGAAGTGAAAGGGTTTGGCCGTCAGAAAGGCCATACCGAGCTGTACCGTGGCGCGGAATATATGGTGGATTTTCTGCCGAAGGTAAAAATTGAAATCGTGGTTACCGACGACATCGTCGATACCTGCGTTGACACCATTATTCGTACCGCGCAGACCGGTAAAATCGGCGACGGTAAGATTTTTGTCTTCGACGTGGCGCGCGTTATCCGTATTCGTACCGGTGAAGAAGACGACGCGGCTATCTAAGCCGCGCCGTTAATTTGTAGGCCTGATAAGCGTAGCGCATCAGGCAGAGTGATTGCCGGATGGCGGCGTAAACGCCTTATCCGGCCTACTCGCGTAATACATTACAGGACCTTGTGCGGACCGAAGCATTCGTAATGAATGTTCTCGTTTTTCACACCCAAACCGACCAGCTGCTTCGCGGCAAACTGCATAAAGCCGACCGGGCCGCACAGATAAAACTGCATCGCCGGATCGCTGATGGCACCTTCCAGTGTGTGCAGATCCATCAGACCAACGCTATCAAACGCACCTTTCGCGCGATCGGCTTCGGTTGGCTCACGATACCAGGTGTGCGCGCTAAAGCGTGGCAGCAATTTTCCCAGTTCGTTCACTTCATCGGCGAAAGCATGTACATCGCCGTTTTCCGCCGCGTGGAACCAGTTGACCTGCGCGGTATGATGAGCCTTCGCCAGCGTATCCAGCATCGCCAGCATTGGCGTCTGACCGACACCTGCGGAAATCAGCGAAACCGGCGTATCGGTCGCGACGTCCATAAAGAAATCGCCTGCAGGCGCGGCCAGGTGAACCACATCGCCGACATTGGCGTGGTTATGCAGCCAGGTTGAAACCTGACCACCGTCCTCGCGCTTAACGGCAATACGGTAGCCTTTGCCGTCTGGCTTCCGGGTCAGCGAATACTGACGAATTTCCTGATGCGGGAAACTTTCCGGCTTCAGCCAGACGCCCAGGTATTGACCCGGATGGTATTCCGCCACAGCGCCGCCGTCGACAGGTTCAAACTCAAAGCTGGTGATCGCGCGGCTTTGCGGCGTTTTCGCCACGATACGGAAAGGACGCGTGCCTTCCCAGCCGCCGGTTTTACTGGCGTTGTCCTGGTAGATTTGCGCCTCGCGGTTAATAAACACGCCCGCCAACACGCCGTACGCTTTGCCCCACGCGTCCAGCACTTCCTGGCCCGGGCTGAACATTTCGTCCAGCGTCGCCAGCAGGTGGCTACCTACGATGTTGTACTGCTCGGGTTTGATCTGGAAGCTGGTATGCTTCTGCGCGATTTTCTCAACTGCCGGCAGCAGCGCAGGCAGGTTTTCGATATTGCTGGCATACGCGGCAATGGCGTTAAACAGCGCCTCACGCTGATCGCCATTACGCTGGTTACTCATGTTGAAAATTTCTTTCAGCTCTGGGTTATGCGTAAACATGCGATCGTAGAAATGGGCGGTCAGCTTCGGGCCTGTTTCAACCAGCAGGGGAATGGTGGCTTTCACTGTAGCGATGGTTTGTGCGTCAAGCATACGGTCTTCCTTTATCTGAAACTTTAATGATGTATGTCAAATACATCTTATAAAAAATACCCCTGCACTGTAAATGGTTCTTTGTAACTTTGCGTTGTAAAGGTTACATCGTGAAAAATCTGCATCACAAACCTGAAAAGAAATCCGTTGAAATTCAGCAGACCTTTGTTCTCCAAAGCCTTGCGTGACGTGAAGGTAATCGTTTGCGTAAAATCCTTTGTCAAGACCTGTTATCGAAGAATGATTCGGTTATACTGTGGGCCGAAGTCCAACGGGACTGCCTTTTTAGGCCGAAATTCTATTGTTAGCTGAGTCAGGAGATGCGGATGTTAAAGCGTGAAATGAACATTGCCGATTATGATGCCGAACTGTGGCAGGCTATGGAGCAGGAAAAAGTACGTCAGGAAGAGCACATCGAACTGATCGCCTCCGAAAACTACACCAGCCCGCGTGTTATGCAGGCGCAGGGTTCTCAGCTGACCAACAAATATGCTGAAGGTTATCCGGGCAAGCGTTACTACGGCGGTTGCGAGTACGTTGATATCGTTGAGCAACTGGCTATCGATCGTGCAAAAGAGCTGTTTGGCGCTGACTACGCTAACGTACAGCCGCACTCTGGTTCTCAGGCTAACTTCGCCGTCTACACCGCGCTGCTGCAGCCGGGCGATACCGTTCTCGGTATGAACCTGGCGCAGGGCGGCCACCTGACTCACGGCTCCCCGGTTAACTTCTCCGGCAAACTGTACAACATCATCCCTTACGGTATCGATGAGTCCGGTAAAATCGACTACGAAGATATGGCTAAGCAGGCCAAAGAGCACAAGCCGAAAATGATCATCGGTGGCTTCTCTGCCTACTCCGGCGTGGTTGACTGGGCAAAAATGCGCGAAATCGCCGACAGCATTGGCGCATATCTGTTCGTTGATATGGCGCACGTTGCCGGTCTGATTGCCGCTGGCGTTTATCCGAACCCGGTTCCGCATGCTCACGTTGTCACCACCACCACCCACAAAACGCTGGCGGGTCCGCGCGGCGGCCTGATCCTGGCGAAAGGCGGTGACGAAGAGCTGTACAAAAAACTGAACTCCGCCGTGTTCCCAAGCGCGCAGGGCGGCCCGCTGATGCACGTGATCGCGGCAAAAGCCGTGGCGCTGAAAGAAGCGATGGAGCCAGAGTTCAAGGTTTACCAGCAGCAGGTTGCGAAGAACGCCAAAGCGATGGTGGAAGTGTTCCTGAACCGTGGCTACAAAGTGGTTTCCGGCGGGACTGAAAACCACCTGTTCCTGCTGGATCTGGTTGATAAAAACCTGACCGGTAAAGAAGCTGACGCCGCCCTGGGCCGCGCCAACATCACCGTGAACAAAAACAGCGTGCCGAACGATCCGAAGAGTCCGTTCGTCACTTCCGGTATCCGTATCGGTTCTCCGGCAGTGACTCGCCGCGGCTTTAAAGAAGCGGAAGTGAAAGAGCTGGCGGGCTGGATGTGTGATGTTCTGGACAACATCAATGATGAAGCGGTGATTGAGCGCATCAAAGGTAAAGTTCTGGATATCTGCGCACGCTTCCCGGTTTACGCGTAATTCATATGAATTGTCGGATAGCGGTGTGAACACCTTTTCCGGCCTACAGGTTACTTACATGCAGGCCGGATAAACGCAGCGCCATCCGGCAGTTATAGTGACTTCAGCAGAATGGTTTCATCGACTAAAGCCGCCACTGGCGGCTTTTTCTTTGCCTGGATCCATTTTCTCAATAAACGTATTTCCCGGCCCTGATTCAAGGTTACTGCGCCGACTATCACGCCATCCTGCAGGTTAAACCATATTGCTTTCTGCGCATCTGAATCGCCGCGTACGAGCCAGTTATCTCCCTGCGTTTCGCCAATAAACTGCAAATTATCATGGTACTGATCGGTCCAGAACCAGCCCGGCGTCTTCTGGGGCAGCGGCAGGTTGAGCATTGCGGCGGCGGCAATCTGCGCCTGGCTATTGGCATTTTCCCAGCTTTCTACCCGCGCTAACGCACCATCGGGTTGGCGCGTTATCGCCACGTCACCGGCCGCGAAAATCGCGGGGTCGGAGGTGGTGCAGGCGGTATCAACGATAATACCGTTAGCCGTCTCCAGCCCTGCTTTGCGAGCCAGTTCGTCGTTGGCGACAATACCGATGCCGTAGACCACCGCGTCGGCGGTCAGCGTTTCGCCGTTTTGCAGGGTAAGCGTGAGAAATTCTCCCGCTTCGGCGTGCTCAATGGCGCTGTTGAGCAGCATCCGTACGCCTGCCAGCCGGTGGCGGGCTAGCAAATAGTCGCGCACCGGAGCCGGGGCGTTGCGGCCCATCACCGTCGACGCCAGTTCTACAACGGTTACCCGGCACCCGCGTTGGGTCGCACTGGCCGCCAGCTCAAGGCCAATCGTCCCCGCGCCGACAATTACCACCGATTTCCCCGGCTGCAACGCGCCGCGCAGACGTTCGGCATCTCCGGTGTGACGCAGGGTAAAACAGCGATCGCCCAGCGCATCGAGCAACGGTAACGGTCGGGCCGCGGCGCCCGTTGCCAGCAGCAGTTGCGTCCAGCGATAGGTTTGCCCATCGGCGAGCGTGAGCGTACGCGAGGCGCGGTCAATCTCGCGTAGCGTGACGCCCAGATGCAGCTGCACGTTATGTTCCTGCCACCAACCGGCGGGCAGTATCGGCTGAAGCTGCGGGTTATCGTCCAGCAGCATGGCTTTGGAGAGCGGTGGGCGCTCGTAGGGCAGATGCGTCTCGTTGGAAAAGAGGTGCAACGGCCCGTTAAATCCCTGCTGGCGGAGCGCGGCAGCGGCCATCGCCCCTGCTTGTCCGCCGCCAATGATGGCAATAATCTGTTCGTTCATGATTGCTCCTTACAGATCCAGACCGGCCGTGACGTGACGGACCCCGCGGATCCCCAGACCGGCGTCGGCATTGATCATCACGCCGCTCAATGTGCGGTTGTTGCGCCTGGATGCGAGCATCACATACGGGCCGGTAAAATCCGCTGGCTCAGGAAAAAACTGCAACGGCAGAATGGCGGCGATTTTCTCCGGCGTCAGCGACTGCATAATCGACGTATCGTTCTGACCGAGAGCCTGCGGGCCGCGCAGGTCGGTGGCCATCCCACACGGGCCGACGCCGTTAACCCGTACCTTCGGCGCTAACTCATAAGCTAGCTGGCGAATCAGCCCGGTGGCCGCGTGCTTGCTGGCGGTATACAGCGGCCCGCCGCCGCCGGGATACCACGCGGCGTTGGACAGGGTAAAGATAATGCTGCCTTCGCTGGCAATCAGCGCCTGGGCGCAGGCTTTGGCGCCCAACAGATAGCCCAGCACGTTAACGTTGAACAGCTCATGGAAGCCGCTTTCCAGCGCCTCGGCGGACGTATTGACCAGCGAGGCGTTGTGATCCCAAATCCCGGCGTTACCAATAAAACAGTCCAGCTTGCCGAAGGTGGTGAGGATCCGATCCACCGCGCGCTGGTAGTCGGCGTAGCAGGTGACGTTGCCTTCTATCGCCAGAATATGTTCGCCAAAACGCTGACGCAGGCTGGCGACTTTGGCTGGCGAAAGTTCCAGCGTAGCGACCAGCGCGCCTTCTTCAATAAAGCGTTCGACCAGCGCCAGGCCTAACCCGGAACCGCCGCCGGTAATAAAGACGACATTGTCGCGTAAATCGCTCATCGGGCCTCCTCTGGAATATCGACAAACACCTCACCACCTTCCACATGGACCGTGTAAGTGGCGAGGGGATCGGTGGCGGGCAGGCACAGCGCCTTGCCGGTTTTCAGGCAGAAGCTGGCGGCGTGCAGCGGGCACTCCACCGTGGCGTCGTCTTCCAGATAGCCCTCAGACATCGAGGCGTTACCGTGGCTACAGTGATCGTTAATGGCATAAAATTCACCACCGATGTGGAACAGGGCGATGACGGGTGAGGTTTCCAGCCGGAGGGCTTCCCCTTCCGGCAGCTCCGCGGCGGAGCAGGCAAATATACGGCTCATCAGAATAATATGCTCAGGTTGTGGGAGGTGATTACCGCCTGATCCAGCACGATCTCACGCTCCAGTAAACGCCACTCATCGCCCGGCAAACGGCGCACTTTGTCCACGCGCGTGCCGACGTAAAAGGTCTCGTCACGCTCCTTTTGTGCGCGATACAGCAGATAATTAAGGCGTACGCGGAAGACATCCGGCTGGTCGGTTTCGCTGACCTGCAGGTTGCTGATCATATGACGGGTGCGGGAAGGGGGTTCTTCCGCCCACGCCATGCCGGTTTCCAGGCGCGCGATGCGGCGCTCCAACTGGTCTTTGTTGTCGTTAAAGATCCACGTCGTCGGCGGCTGTACGCCTTTACGCCGATCGCGGGTTTGGGCGTTGACCGTGGTACGCATGGTGTAGCGAATGTCGTCATCCAGATGCGCCAGCCAGTCGCGGAACTGCCAGTCGTCCAGCAGGCGCGCTTCCTCGTACATGAACTGGCTGATGCGGTGATGCAGCTCAAGGGAGACTAACGCACGCATTTCATCACCTCCTGCTGGTAAGCGGCGGTTTTTTCGTGAACTTCCTGCCAGGTTTCGCTGCTGAGCAGATCGGCCCAGCGCTGGTACATCCCACGGGCGGCGGTTTCCGAAAAAATGTAGTTGGTGATCCCCGGAATGCCGTCCTCGCGGCGTTTTTCCTGCCCTAAGCCCATTTCAAGGCACAGGTTGGTGTTACGCGCCCGGTGGCCCTTCAGCAGTTTTTGAATTTCACACCAGTTTTCCGAGTCGTCCTGCTCAAGGAAACCGGCCGGGCCAAAGGCGCGGGTGGCGCTGTTTTCGAACGCGGCTTTCACCTCATCAGAGGCGGCTTTATCGGCGATACAGAAGGCCCAGACCTCTACTTTATCCGGGCCGCGCGGATGCCAGACGCGCAGCGTGGCGGTGCCGTTCAGCCAGGAAAGCGTTGGGAAAATATTGTTGTGACCGGCGAGACGCAGCGCACGAACCTTGCCCAGCCGCTGTTCGGCCTCTTCGTAGGTGTCGCGATAGTAGCTGGAGACTTCGCCGTCGACCCACACGTTGGCATCGGGTTTTTCCGTAAAGAAAAATCCGCTGCCGTGTCCGTCCTGGCCGAACTGTAGCGCGTCTTTCGCGGTTTCCCAGACCGGGCGAGCGGTTTGACCGTCACCGAGGCGTTTGTCGCTGCCGTCATCCTTCGCGCCCAGCACCTGTACGGCGGAGGCGTGGCTGAACAGCGCGTGATATTGGTCGCTGGCGAACTGCTCGGCGGGGAATTTCCAGTTGCAGTCGATGGTCCATTTCTGCACGCCGCCGACGATTTCGGTGCCGCCTTCACGACGATCCAGCACGCCGTCCAGATACCAGGCGATATCGCCGAGATAATCGCGCAGATTCGGCGCGGTGGTGTCCCAGTTGCCGAAGATCAGCCCCTTGTAGCTCTCTACGCACGGCACTTCGTTCAGCCCCCAGTGGGATTTACATAGTCCTTGCGGATAGGCGCGCGGCTCCAACGGCACGTCGATCAGCTCGCCGTTGATACCGTAAGACCAGCCGTGATACGGGCAGGTAAAGGCGCGGGTGTTGCCGCAGTCGGCGTAGCTCACGCGCATCGCGCGGTGGCGGCACTGGTTGAGAAACGCTTTGATGCTGCCGTCCTTCTGGCGCACCACCACCACGGCATCTTCGCCCATATAAGTGTTAAAGAAATCGCCCGGTTTGGGGATCTGGCTTTCGTGGGCGAGAAACAGCCAGCAGCGTCCGAAGATGCGTTCCAGCTCCAGTTGGTAAATGTCAGGGTCGGTATAAATACGTGGGGTTACGCGACCGTTTTGCGTGTCGATCAGTGGGTAGATGTCTAAATTTGAGGGTGTGGTCATATTTTTTAATCCTGAAAGCTAAGATGTATTGACCTTCATTTTTTGTGCCCTAAGGATGTTGCTGGTTAGTTATCCATCTGTGAAATAGTAAATTTCTACCAGTTGAGACATTTTTTCGATAACAAGGAGAAGGGCATGGAACTGAGGCACTTACGCTATTTTGTGGCGGTGGCGCAGGCGCTGAATTTCACCCGAGCGGCAGAAAAACTGCATACCTCTCAGCCGTCGTTAAGCAGTCAAATCCGCGATCTGGAAACCTGCGTGGGCGTTCCGTTACTGGTGCGGGATAAGCGCAAAGTTGCGCTGACGGCGGCGGGGGAGTGCTTTTTACAGGATGCGCAGGCTATCCTGGAGCAGGCGGAAAACGCCAAAGTTCGCGCCCGTAAAACGGTACAGGAAGATAACCATTTCGCCATCGGTTTTGTCCCTTCCGCAGAGGTCAATCTGTTGCCGAAGGTGCTGCCTTTGTTTCGTTTAAAACAACCGGATACGCACATTGAGCTGGTGAGCCTGATCACCACCGAGCAGGAGGAGAAAATCCTGCGCGGAGAGCTGGACGTTGGCTTAATGCGCCACCCGATCTACAGTCCGGAACTGGATTATCTGGAGCTGATTCATGAGCCGCTGGTGGTGGTATTACCGGTGAATCATCCGCTAGCTAATGAGAAAGCAATATCGGCACAGCAGCTGCACGGCGTGAATTTTGTCAGCACCGATCCCGCTTATTCCGGCGCGTTAGCGATGATTGTCAAAAACTGGTTTCAGCAGCAAAAAAGCCAGCCCAATATCGTGCAGGTGGCGACCAATATTCTGGTGACCATGAACCTGGTCGGCATGGGGTTGGGGGTGACTTTGATACCCGGTTATATGAATAATTTTAATACCGGGCAGGTGGTTTTTCGCCCTATTGTTGGCGATGTCCCGACCATTGCGCTGCTGATGGCGTGGAAAAAGGGCGAGCTGAAACCCGCCCTGAGGGATTTTATTACGCTGGCACAGGCTGCTGATTAGCATAGGCGGAAAATTGTTGATGTCCGGCCCAGACGCCGCTGGCGAGTCCTTGGTAGACAATGCGCAGGAATTGCGTATCGACGTGGCATTCATCCTGATGAGTTTGCTGGGCCGCAACCTGATGCGTTTTATTAACCACGACCGTCCAGTTATACCCATCCAGTGAACTCTGGATCACATAGCGATAAACGGCATTTTCATTGAACACGACTTTCGTTGTGGCGATGCGCTGCACTTCGCCGAAATCCACCTGCCAGTAATGGCCCGTTTCGGCATCTCCGGCTACCCACGAGGTGGATGGATTACCATCGTTTCCGCGTAGTGGGCCATAATTTAATGATTTCATACTGTCAGTTTGTGCAGGTTTCCCCAGCGCCAGGTCGACGGCGGCGCTGGTATCTACGCCACCAGCGGTAAATAGCGCGCGGAGTTCATCTATCTGCAGACTGTCTTCGGGCATGAAATCTGCGGACGCCAGATAGCGATAAAGCGCATTTTTCAACTGCTTGCCGCTGTCGCAAGGCAAATCCGCATCGATGTTCAGCGTACAGACCATTATTCGTCCTTTGCCTGCCCGGCATTCAAACAGGTTGGTACTTTTCTGGTTATGGAAGAAATTCGGCGTCAATAAGGTCAGCGGCGAGCAGTCAGCGAGGGCGTCAATGTTCATCGCGAAGCTATTTTCCAGCAGCGCCTTCCACTCCAGGCTGGCATAGTTTTCGCAGGGGAAGTAGTGGCTGAATAGCGGGTGCTGGTTGTTAATCACCATCCCACAGGGATCTTTGCTGGCAAAATGGACGGGGCTCCAGAATACCGGGAACCAACTGCTGGCGGCGAGCCGCTTAAGCTGACCGGGCGACGGTAGCAGTAGAATGTCTTCGCCATGGTGCAAACGTTCCTCAAGGTCGGGTGACCATTCACGACATAGCGTGATGTCTGTGGGAAGTGAGGTGACTTTCGTCTTTGCATAAACCCAGATGTCCCACTGGTTGCGGTACGGGGTATGCAGGAGTTCGGCGGTAACCTGTAGCTTTTTACGTCCGTTCAGCGTGAGGAACGGCGTGGCGTGAATCGTGATGGGCTGTGCGAGCAGGCCAATCGGGACTTCGGCAAGCTCATATTCTTGCGTCAACAGGGGCTGCTTATGTTCATCGATAATCTGGATTTGCAATGTGACCCGGCGCAGCGGCGCGGCGCCGTAGTGCGCGATTTGCACCTCGGCAATGAACTCATCCTCGCGGGCGTAGAACCGCGTTGGCATCATCACCAGCGGCACCGTCGGACAGCAAAAATGGCGGAAATCCGCAGGGTCGATAATATTTTTACTGGCATAGAAGGCATCCAGAATCCCTACGGTTGCCGTACTTTGTCCCGGGAAATCATGCAGACTCAGCAACTGGATCCCGCCCATCCCCGGCGTGCGCAGCGCGGCTTCAATTTCCATTTTATATAGCAGCAGCGCCAGCTTGCCCGAGCTATGAATAAAATCATTCAGATACGGCAGCAGATGCTTTTGTGCCAGATCGTCTCGGATGCGCTGAAGATTTACCGGCACCAGGCTTCCCGTATAACGGGGAATTTCCGCCACGTTCGGGTAAACAACATACTGCCCCACCTCATGCGAAATCACCGGCACGCTTTGCGCCTGGATGCCCGCTGTAAAGTTTAGCGTGGTGGTTTCGACGAGCGCGTCGAGAAAATACTGGCCGCGCACGCCTATGCCCGCAGACGACTGGGCGATAAATAGATCGTCCTCGTCGGCGGCAGGGCGATCCCAGTTACTGGTCAGCGTATAGAGAATCTGCGGCTGAAGGGCTTTTAATCGCTGCACAATGCCGCGCAGCAGCTGAAAATCGCCGTTGAGCTCATTGCCGTTGCTGAAAAAACAAAATGAGGGATGAATGGACCACGTTCTGATAATGCGCTCAGCCTCCTGCGGTAGCCAACGGTAGTGGTCAGGGTATTTGCCGACCGGGAAATCCATCCAGGTATCCATCCATACCGGGCCTTCAACCTGAAGATATAATCCTTCGCGGTCTGCGCAGATAAAGGCCGCCTCCGGCGGGCACCAGGAGTGAAAGCGGACATGGTTTATCCCATGCTGCTTGAGCTGCTGAAAAATAGGCGACCATTCGGCTTCCGTGGTCGGCGGGTATCCGGTGAGGGGGTAGACGCAGCAATCGATATTACCGCGCAGGAAACGCTGTACCCCGTTGATTTTTAACCGGCCGTCGCTCACATCAAGCTGGCGGAAGCCGGTTGTTTTTTGGCTTATGGCACAGGGGGCGGAAATATCTTCACGATGGCGGATCTCCAGCGTGAGCTGATAACACTGTGGGGTAAATTCATCCCACAAAACAATCTTGTCGGAGAGCGTAAATTCAACGGTGATAGCGGGGCTATCCGGTGGGGTGAACAGCGATTGCGCCTCACGCTGGACGCAGCGACCGTCCAGTTCACAGAGGGTCAGCGCGATCTCAAGATCCTGCCAGCCAGCGATGGCGGGTGTCTTCATGACGTTCAGCGTTGCCAGTCGATGTTGACGGTCCATACTGATAAGCAGATCGTTCAACGCATAGCGATCGACTCTCTGTAGTTCGATGCGGCCCACGATGCCGTTCCAGATAGTTTGCGTCTGTTCAGTGCGGGTGCTGGACCAATCGCCAATATTATTGCTATCGCGATTGTCGATTCTAAGAGTGATTTGGTGGCGAAGACCGTCGCTGACGTGGCGAGTGATATCAAACTGATGCGGGGTTGAGAGGCTATCCTGATGGCCGATGCAGATATCATCGACCCAGAGCTGCGTCTCTCCCATGACCCGTTCGAGAAACAATAGGGTTTGTTGGTCATTGATGGGGAGCTGAATATCGGTTTGATACCAGGCGACTCCGAGCCAGGTATACTCCGTGCGCAGGCGCTGTACGGCTTCTTTCGTTAATCCTGGCTGCAGTATGCAGCGCTCGCCAAGCCGGTGTTCGGCGCAGGTGCCGGGAAGGTGAAAGCCGCTGGCGGCGAGGCGACGGTTAAACCATTTCTCTGTTGTCCCGCTGTCCTGCGGATCGATGGCGACACGCCACTCGCCTTGCAAATTTATAGTCTGTCGATTCTGTTGCAGCATGAGTTCTCCTTCGCGGGGGTGGAACGCATCTGATAATGAGAGCGGTATCGCTACCGCTCTGGGGTGAAATGCTTAACGGGAATCTTTCAGGATCTGGTCACATTTTTCATTGTAAGCCTGACCATTGCCCGTCATTGCCGCCTGAATGCACTCCTGATAATCCATTGGTGAAATGGTTTCGCTGCTGCTGTGCGTCTGTTGTACAGGCGTCGTGCTGCCGCAGCCAGCCAGCAGGAGGGGGAGGAGAAGCGATAGGTATTTTTTCATAAGTATCCCTGTCGTTATCGTTCGTTACTGTAAAGGGTGAATAACAGCGTTTGCGAAGGAGCGTCCTGCCAGCTTTTGCCGCCATCGGATGAGCGGCGCAGCTTGCCACCGGCATAGTGTGCGCTGTCGCTGCTCAATGTGCCGTAGCTGTTTGTGCCAGCCGCGTCGCTGACGGTGGAATCCTGTGAGCTGAGTAACAGACCATAGCGTTTATGCTTATCCAGACCCTTTAAACGCGGCCATAGCGAGTAAATGGCCGGTTTGGCCGGTAGATTGAACGGCGGTAGTGCGGCGCTGAACAGCGTTTTCTCCGGGATATCGTGGGCATTAAGCTGCACAATCTGCACCCGGAAGTTATCGCCCGGCACTGCGTTGACGTAGTTCTCGAATAGCCAGAAATCGATCTTCGGCAGAGAGCTGTGGCTGAGGGTGAAGGTTTGCAGCAGCTGATTCGCCCCCTGAAGATCGAAGCGCTTTTCCCCGCTCTGTGGACCATCGCTGACGATACGCATGGCGGGAACGGCGCTTGCTGCGTGGTAGGCATTGATCTGCGGTGGCTGAACGTTGCCTTTGCTGTCGAGATAGCTCAGGCGAATCTGGCGGGCGTTTACCTCCGGGAAGGCAACGCTTCGGCGATCGCCGACCAGATAGCCTCGTGTCAGCGGATGCCATTGCGCACCGTCACCCCATGACAGCGTGTAGTTGCGCATGGCGAACGGCGCAGGTTCCTGAATCGTAACCTGGTTCAGGCGGGTAGGGCGCGGGAAGGTTAACGTAAAGCTGTTATCTGCTCTATGTAGCTGCAATCCGGCGGCCAGATCGTGCGGTGGCTGCACCGGGCTTTGCGGCGTATGAGTAAAGTGCAAAATAGCCGTTTCACCCGCGGCGAGCCGGTAGTGAATCTCTGCCGTTGTCTGCTGCCAGCGTATGCCGTCGAACAGGCTGTTGACCTGCCACGGCGCGCTGCCCGTCAGGCCCAGCTCGGCGGCGGAGAGCTGCCAGGATTTTTCAGTATCGCTCCAGTTGGTCAACGAGACATAGACGCTGTTATCCGGGGCACGCTGTACCAGTACCTCCGGGCTATGTTCGCCCTGATGATAGACGTTGTTCAGACGCAGCGGGCGCGCGGCGACGCCGGTGGTGGCAAGCGCCAGCAGCGCTTTGTTCTCCAGCCACGCACTGCGGTCCTCGTCGACAAACGGTAGATTATCGCCCACCAGCCAGTGTCCGCCGTCCATCGCGACGGCGGTCGCCAGCCGTAGCGCGGCGCGCTGACCGGAGCGGTTGTCGCCTTGTAATAGCTGTTCCGGTACGAACATGTCGGCATCGTTGTAGCGGTACAACGTGCCGTTGCTCCACCAGGAGAGCGCGCTGTTAAATGCCTGGCGCTCAATTCCGCTATAGTCGGCGACGCCCAGAGAGGTATCGCAGGCAGCGCGACGACCCTGCGTAAAGGCGGCAGGCAGCAGCGGCGAGATGGAGGCATCAAGGAACACCGGATGCTGCGCCTTCAGCGCCTCGTCGCGCATAATCTGCATACCGAGGCGATAGTTCTGAATGCCGTTCACTGATGGGTCATAGTGCTGGCCTTCATACAACCCCATATCGAGAAAATCGAGCTTGATGTAGTCAAAGCCCCAGTCGATATAGTTTTTGATATTGCGTCGCACGATGTACTGCGCCGCCGGGTGCGACATATCCAGCGCGTAGCTGCCGAGATAGGTCTTAATCAACTTGCCGTTTTTGTCTTTCAGGCAGGCGTCCCGGTGGGTGTAGCCGGTATTGTCCACCGGCAGATCCAGCCAGTTTTCATAGATGGCGAAAGGGGTCAGATAGCCGCCCGCCTTAAGCCCTTTTTTATGTACGTAGCTGGTGAAGGCGGTCATTCCTTGCGGATAGCCGTCGGGCTGAAAGCCGCCGTCCATGTTGACGTACTCGTAGCCCAGCGGTTTAAGCTGCCGGGCGATATAGTCGGTCATGGCATACATATCGCGGGCTTTGCCGTAACTGTCGTGCGAGTAAAATGCGTTAAAGCCGACCGGCACCTTGCCCTGCCAGCGCATACCCGGCTCGCCCTGGTTATAGACCGCACCATAGGTTTCCAGCCCGTCGCGATAGTCGCTAAAGTAGCCGAGGAAAAAGAGGTCCGAGGCTACCTGCGTGCCGCGCTGCTCGCCGCCCCAGTTGTACAGCGCGAACTGACTAAGCGGTGCATTAGGCTGTTTCGCCTCGCCCAACTGCTGGCTGCTTTTCCATTTTTGCACCGTAGCCGCACCGGCCACCAGGCCGTGGCGGTTCTGGTTATCAAACAGCGCCGTCACCCAATGGCTGATGCCGTTGAACTTCACCATCGGTTCCTGTGGGTCAGCGAAGCGGTCGGTGCCATTCTGACTCAGGCCAAAGCGGTTGACGGGGGCAACGCCGAAATCAAAATTATTGGTGTAGGGCGTAGTGTAGATGCGCTTGTCGCTCCCGACGCCGATATCGGCAAAAGCGGCGGCAATGGGCGTCAGGCGGCTTACGGTTTGTGTTGTTGGCGCGGAAACCATCATGTCGCTCAGCAGCCACGGTTTGTCATCAAAAAACCAGAAGTCGGTGGTGAGCGTGCGGCCGTCGGCAAAGCGGGCGGTCAGCGCCAGCTTGTTGCCCTGACCCCAGCGTTTATCGTTAATGGTTTGCCATTCGGACGAACGCTGGCTGGCTTGCTGGCTGTTTAGCGTCAACGCTTGCAACTGCGCTTCGCTGTGAAAACCAGCGATCAGCGGGGTATCACGCCACAGTATGTCGCCTTCTCCGCTGTTGAGGTGATAGCGTAGCGTGTAGTCGCCGTGGCGGACGGTTACCTCATTTCCTTGCTGGCTGAACTGCGCCGCGTGAGCGCAAGGGAGCAGAGCGGCAAACAGCAGCCCGACCCATTTCAGTGATAGTGTCATCGTATTCTCGCTCCTGGCTAAAATCAGAAGATGGTGAACGGCGCAATTACGTTGAATTTGATATCAATTTCGTCCTGGAACATGTTGTTGTAACCGTTGCTGTAGTTCGGATTACTGCCGTGGTTGTCGTAGGCGATGTAGTGCAGGTTAAACAGCGTGCCTTTCAGGCGACCGCTCTGTACGGTGTGTGCGATGTTAAGCGTCCACGCCGATTCGTCGATGCGCTGGCTCTGGTCTACGAGCGTGCCGTTAACGGTACAGGTGGTGCAGGGTTTGGCGTTCCAGCCGTAGGCGTAGCCGACGCCGACCGCCCAGCCGGGCAGATCGTAGTTTTTCAGATCGTAGGTGACAGCGGCAAAGGCTGAGGTTTCGCCGTTAGCGTCAAAGTCGGAAGCTGCATCCCACCAGATATCCAGACGACCGTTGGAGCTGGCATAGGCCGGAGTAATACGCTGCAGAAAGAACCCCTGATTGCCTTCGGCTTTTACCGTTTGCGCCTCCAGACGAAAGTCGAGCGTATCGACGGTATAACCGAGGGTGACCCCCTGGAGCCACGCCAGGCCGGAGTATTCATCGTTGATCGAACCATAGGCGCCCAGCGAGCCGTCGCCAACCATATCCTTCGCGCCGTAGAACTGGTAGCTGGTGCGCAGCATATTGCCCGCGACCGGGAAGCTGTAAGAGACTTTCCCCATGTACTGATTCATAAAACCTTCCGCCTGCGCCCAGGAGGCTTCCAGCAACAGGTTATTTTTAAAGTCGTATTTCATCCCCAGCGCCTGAACGTAGTCGATTTTGGTTTTATTATCGGCGGCGCGGAATTCATACATTTCGGTATACCACGGGGCTTTATACTTATCCGACCATAAATAGGAGCTGGAGAGGGCGCCATATTTACCAAAATCCCAATTGCCGCCGACTTCACTTCCCTGATAGGCGCCGGGAACAAAACCCCAATGCACGGCTAATAATGTTTGGCCGGATGGCTGAATATAACCAGAGCGCATCCAGTAATCGTTATATTTAAATTTCATCGCCGCTTTATAGAGGTTAAAACCGCCGTCATCACCTGCCCATTTTTCGCCCCAGCGTTGGTTAGCCGAGCTGAGGCTGATTTCGTTGGGGTGCGCGGCGTTGCCGGTCGCCAGGTTAGCAGCGGCAAAACCGGCGACATCGAATCCAACAAAGTCAGCGGCATAACCGGAGATAAAGTCGAGGTTGGCGTTAAAGGTGGCATGGTGGAGATCTTCAACATAATCGCCGTAGGTCGCGCTGCCCGGCGTCATATCACGCTTATTACGATAGCGCTGGGAATAATAGATCCCACCGGTTAAATGTGAGTCATCCCAAAACCCTGTCGCCTGTGCCGGAAAACTGAATAACGGAGCAGCCAGCGCTGCGCTAATAAGAGCGAATAGAGGTAAATTGTTGTTTTTTGACATGAGGAAATCCTTCTTCATGACGAAGAATAAAAGGGCTGTTTTATTTTATGGGGGGCGTTAACCCCCCTGAATTAAATGACTAGATGCGGCGCAGGTGCCAGATGCGGCTGGTGTAGTCACGGCTCAGCGGTGGGTCAATCCATATCCCGCGATTCAGCAACTCGTCGCCACCTACTGGATTATCGCCCTCGTCAATGCGGTAACTTGCGCTTTCGTCCAGACCGGCAAGACGCAACAGGCGTAGCGGCGCGGAGGCCTGGCTGACCAGCGAGAAGGCCATCACCAGCGCTTCGCTATGATCCGGGGCGACAAACATCCATGCGGCGAAATCAGCGTTTTCCCACGGGCTGACCAGCCGCCAGAAGGTGCCGAACTGCAACAACTGGCGGTGCTGTTTATAGCAGGCAATTTGCTGCGCTACCGCCGCGTCGCGTTCGCCGTCGCTGTGCATCAAATCCAGCATCAGGCCATAGTTACCGCTCATCGCCACCGCGCCGCGCATATCCATGGTGGTACTGCGCCCCATTTGATGGTTTGGCACTTCAGATACGTGCGCGCATTGCATCACCGGCGGGTAGAGCAAGCTGGTGGAGTACTGAATATGCACCCGTGAGGCGGCGTCGGTGTTATCGCTGACCCACGCCTGCGGCATGTAATAGAGCATGCCAGGATCGAAGCGCCCGCCACCGCCCGCGCAGCATTCAAAGAGAATATGCGGGAAACGCGCGGTTAATGCATCGAGTAGGGCATACAGTCCCTGAATGTAGCGGTGCGCGGTCTCCTGCTGACATTCCGGTTGCGCCGTGCTGGAGCCTACTTCGGTCATGTTGCGATTCATATCCCACTTGATGTAGTCAATAGGATGTGTATCAAGAAATGCGCTCATTTGGGCGAGGATATTGTCGCGAACCTCTTCACGTCCCAGGTCGAGAATATACTGGTTGCGCCCTTCTGACAGCGGCTGATCGCCCGCGTTGAGCACCCAGTCCGGATGCTGGCGAAACAGTTCGCTGCGGCGTGAAATCATCTCCGGTTCGAACCACAGGCCAAACTTCATCTCCATGGCGTGCACGCGGTCGATTAGTGGCCGCAGCCCCTGTGGGAATTTCTGCGTGTTAACGAACCAGTCGCCCAGTGAAGAGGTATCGCCGTTGCGCTCGCCGAACCAACCGTCGTCGAGCATCAGCAGTTCAACCCCCAGCGCTTTGGCGTTGGCGGCGAATTTCAGCAATTTTTCTTCGTTAAAATCGAAATAAGTCGACTCCCAGTTGTTGGCGAGAATCGGCCGCGGCTGATGGCGGTGCGGGCCGCGTGCCAGATTATCGCGATACAACGCGTGCAGCGTTTGCGACAGGCCGTTAAGGCCGCTATCGGACCAGGCGAGAATCGCTTCCGGCGTCTGGAACTGCTCTCCGGGCATCAGCTGCCAGCCGAACCCGTGCGGGTTTATCCCCAATAGCAGGCGGGTCTGGCGATAGGCATCCACCTCGGTGCGGGCGCTAAAGTTGCCGCTGTACACCAGATGAATGCCGCAGGCTTCGCCCTGCATTTCGGTGGTTTCCGGGCGCACCAGACCAATAAACGGCTGCTGATGGGTGCTGCTGGCGCCACGCTTACTGTCGAGAACGTTAATACCAGGATTTAGCGGCTGGCGATGCCACTGGCGTTCACGGGCCCAGGCGCCGGGAAATTGAATTTGCTGCCAGCGGTCATCGGGTAAATCGACGCCGCAGCTAAGTGCTCGCAGCAGCCGCATTGGCTGTTCAGCGCGGTTGGTAAATCGCGCCGAGCGGGCGATAACCGCATGTTGGCGGAAAAGCGTATAGCTCAGCTCAACGTCCAGATGTGTGACCGGGTCGGTGAGGGTAATTAACAACGTTTCGGCGTCATTGTCCCCGGCAACCCAGGTGGCCGGGAGTCCGCAAAGTCCCGGCTTACCCGCTATAATGCGGTGGCTAACGTAGTGCAGGTTACTCACCTGGTGTCCGTCGGCGTAGCGCACCTCGAAGGCCGATTCGCGGTAGTCGCCAGCGCCGTGACCGGGATACTCCTGCGGCGCAGTATCCAATGAAAAGGTGCGATCCGGCCAACCTGCCGGCGTCGGCGAAAACGAGGAGCGATCCAGCGGCGGATAGTCGTAGCCCGTACTCCACGTGTTCAGGCGTTTACCCCAATAGCAGTGCGTCAAATAGCGGTCGTGGGCGATAGCCATCACGTAGCTAATACTGTCGTTCTGCAGGTGAAAGGTTTGGGTCTTTTCATTCCAGAAAATCATGGCGTCACTCCCTGCGGTTTTTTATTGCGATGATGAATATCGTCAAGAATTTCGAAAAAGCGTTTTTCGGTAATTTCGTATTTTGCCAGCGGCAGCAGGCTTAAAATGGTCAGAATGCCGGGGATTAGCGTGAAAAATAACCCAATCCACAGCGCCGCCTGGTCAGTTTGCACTGCATGCGGAACATATCCGGCCCAGGATAAACAGAAGCCACCGATAGCACCGCCAATAGCACCGGAAAGTTTGGTTTTAAAAATATTGAGGGAAAATACCATTCCTTCCGAACGGTTACCGCTGATCCATTCACCATATTCCACGCAATCAGCCACCATAGAATAAAGGGCGATTTGTCCAACGCCACCGAAGAATGGCGCCAGAGTACCAATGATAAATATCAACGAAATATTATTCTGGAAAAAGAACAAGCCCATGCAGGACAACGACATTAAAAAACTGCTATAAATCGCAGTGTTCTTTTTACCTATTTTTGCAGAGATAAATGGCGAGGCGATAGCGCCTGCAACCTGGGCTATCTGTGATACCGTCAGAAATGCGGCGAGGGCGATTTCTGCATTTAAATTATAGATAAAGAAATACAGCTGGAAGGTACCACGAATAATACCGATCAGCTCCAGCATAAACATCCCGATGAGCAAATAACGTAGAGGTCTGTTTTGTTTCAGGAGCGTCCAGAAACCTTTGAAACTTTGGCGCTCTTTACGCGGCACAGCATATTTTTCTTTGACGCCAAAGAAGGTTATTAGCATACAAATCAGGAAGATGGCGCTAAAGACCAGCGACACGCCCCACCAACTGCCGACGAATTTGACCAGCCACAGGGTTGAGGCGCTGACCGTCAGAAAGCCAAAGGTAGCAATGGTTCTGGGGATGGTTATGACTTTAGTACGCTCTGTTGGATCCTGGGTTATGGCGGCGGACAGAGACCAATAGGGAATATCAATGACCGCAAAGCAAACGCTCCACAGAATGTAGGTCGCATAGGCGTAAACTAATTTTCCGGCCTCAGATAAATCGGGGCTCAAAAAACAGGCGACGGTGGTCAGTGATACCAGAATACTGCCGATGAGGATCCAGGGTCTGAATTTTCCCATTTTTGTGTGGGTATTATCAACCAGAATACCCAGCGCAATATCTGTTGCGCCATCGACTAGCCTGGCGACTAAAAAAAGTAAACCAACAGCGGCCGCCTTGATGCCAAAACTGTCGGTATAATAAAGCATCAAATATATGGCGATGAATGCATACATCACGTTCGCACCATAGCTTCCCATGCCATAGGATATCGCGGTAGTCCACGATACTTTATCTCGTGGATAATGTTTTTTTTCTACAGCCGCTTCTGCACTTGAACTGGTTAACTCCATTTTGAGTTCCCCTGAATTGAATAAATGATCGGATTTAACGACAATGAACTTCAACTTTCGGGTAGTAGCGTAGAGCAACAAGTGCAGACGGACTTTGCGCCGAGATTTATATTTCAGTAAACAAAGATTACTAATCGTCTTTCTCGGATTGATCGCCGGGTAATGACATCAGGCCCGCGCCAACGCCGCTTCAACAAATAAATAGCCAATGCCGGTGATCTGCTGCTGACGGGTCAGATTACCAAAGCCGATCTGCGTCTGGCGAGTACGCACCGCATCGCCCTGGTCAAAGGGAGTAAAACCGATTTGCCGATAGATAGTCTGTAGCCAGCGGTCACCAAATTCACAGCTGCGGCCATAAAACCAGATTTGGTTAATATTCAAAATATTCAGAAGGTTATAAAGCGTCAGCCCGATGGCATTGGCCGCCTGCTCAACCCACTGCACGACCTGCTCATCACCGCTGTGCCAGGCGTCGATCAGCTGCCGACTGGTTATGGTTTGTGGATCTAAACCGGGTGGGGTCGGGCGTGATTTCAGCCAGACGCGGGCCTGTTTTTTCAGCGCCGACAGCGAGGCGACGGTTTCCAGACAGCCGTAACGCCCGCAGTCGCAAGCGATCCCGTCGCGGTCGAAAATGGTATGGCCGATTTGCCCGCTGCCGTTGAGCATACCGCGGTAGATTTGGCCGTTGATGACGAACGACGAACCGATGCCGTAATCGACGTTAACGATACAGAAATCCTGGCGGTTGCTGCCATTTTGCCACTTCTCCGCAAGCGCCAGCATGATGCAGTCGTTATCCACCCGTACCGACACGCGCAGACGTTCTTCCAGAAGATATTTGATTTCCACCGGCTTTTTCCACGGCGCCTGTGGCATGGTTTGCGACACGCCGGTATCCGGGTCGACCTGCCCGTGGACGCCCAGTGCCAGGTTGATGTGTCTTCCGGGGCAATGTTTTTGCTGCTGGCGCCAGAGATCTTCAATGGCCGTCAGCAGCGCTTCCGGCGTTGGGGCGTTGACCTGGGTGTGGAGAAAATCGCCGACAGGCGTCATCTGCGCATCAATTAGCTGGCTTTCAATGCTGGTCGGCGTCACGTTCATGCACAGGATCAGCGGCCCATCATTGGGGATCTGGTAGTGCCCGCTGTTCATCCCCCGCGAGCTGAGATTTTCGCTGGAGTGGCTGAGTTTTCTTTCGCCAACCAGTTCGTCGAGAATTTTGCTGATGGCCGGAATGGATAGCCCGGTGTGCGTGGCCAACTGCGATTTACTCAAACGCTTATAGCGCCAAATTAGCGCCATAATCGCCCGGCGGTTGTGCTGCCTCACCGTCTGGTTATTCAGTCCAGCTATCTGCATCTTACTAAACCTTGTTAATTGTAATGCGTGAGCATCACGCAATTTACCGGAAAATAACTCCTCTACACTGCCATCCTATCGTATTTCACTGTGTTTTGTTTACTGGAGAATGGTTATGTACGGAGTGGTTAAGGTCTGGCAGGAGACCCTTACGTTGCCAACGTGGACAACGGGCAACGAAGACGTAAACCCGATGTTTCTCGAAAAGCGCGTTTATCAGGGGTCGTCGGGCGCGGTGTATCCCTATGGGGTGATTGATACGCTGACCGGTGAACGGGAGATGCGTGAATATCAGGGTATCTGGATGGAGAATGACTTCGTGCGCATTCTGCTGCTGCCGGAGCTGGGTGGACGTATTCATCGTGCGTATGACAAAGTCAAACAACGCGATTTCGTCTATTACAACGACGTGGTGAAACCGGCGCTGGTTGGGCTATTGGGGCCGTGGATCTCCGGCGGCATTGAGTTCAACTGGCCGCAGCACCATCGTCCAACCACCTTTATGCCCGTCGATTTCACGATTACGCCAGGCGAACACGGTGAACAAACCGTCTGGATGGGCGAGGTCGAGCCGATGCGCGGCCTGCAGCTGATGGCCGGTTTCACGCTTTACCCTGACCGGGCGCTGGTGGAAATTACCGGCAAAGTGTTTAACGGCAACGCCACGCCGCGCCACTTCCTGTGGTGGTCAAACCCGGCGGTGAAGGGCGGCGACGATCACCAGAGCGTGTTCCCGCCGGATGTGACTGCAGTATTCGACCACGGCAAGCGTGACGTGTCGTCGTTTCCGATTGCCACTGGTACCTACTACAAGGTGGACTATTCCGCGGGCGTCGATATTTCACGCTATAAAAACGTGCCGGTGCCCACCTCCTACATGGCGGAAAAATCGGAGTACGATTTTGTCGGCGCCTGGCATTACGGCGAGCGCGGTGGCCTGCTGCACGTGGCGGATCATCATGTTTCGCCGGGAAAAAAACAGTGGTCATGGGGATACGGTGAATTTGGCCAGGCCTGGGATCGGCAACTGACCGACGAAAACGGCCCTTACATTGAGCTGATGACCGGGGTGTATACCGATAACCAGCCTGACTTCACCTGGCTTGCGCCATATGAAGAGAAGGTTTTTGTGCAGAATTTCCTGCCCTACAGTGAGTTATCGTCGGTGCAGAATGCCAGTACCCGGCTGGTGATGCGCCTTGAGCGTCAGGCGTCGCAGCTGGCGCTGGGGCTGTACGCCGTTGCGCCGCTGCGCGACGTGCGGGTGGAGATTCGCGACGGCGAGCAGACGCTGTGGCGGACTCAGGTGACGCTGGAGCCGGGAGAAAGCTGGCAGGAGACGCTGGCGGAGAGCTGGCCGCAGCGCCTGACCATGATCGTGCTCGCCAGCGATGGCGCGCCGTTGTTGCAATATGAAGAGCACATTCCTGAAGCGACGCCGCTACCCAACGCCGCCAGCGTGCCAGCGCAGCCGCAGGATCTACACAACGCGGAGGAGCTCTATTTTATCGGCCAGCATATTGAGCAATACAATCATGCCAGCCGCTACGCCGAGGATTACTACCGCCGGGCTATTGAGCTGGATCCGGAAGACTATCGTAGTAACGTCGCGCTGGGTAATCTGGCGCTCAACCGTGCCGACTGGTCGATGGCGCAGCGCTGTGCCGAAGCGGCGCTGGCCCGCGCGCATCGGCTGAACAAGAACCCGCGCGACGGCGAAGCCAGTCTGCTGCTGGGAGCGGTTTTTGAGCGTCAGGGCGAGGCGAGCAAAGCGTGGGATAGCTATTATAAGGCAAGCTGGAGCGGCAACTGCCGCGATGCGGCGTTTTACTCGCTGGCGCGGCTGGCGATGGCGCGCGGCGATGACGCTGACGCGCTGGCAAAGGTTGAACTCAGCCTACAGTTTAACGGCGGCAATAATCTGGCGATGGGGCTAAAAGCGCTGGCGCTGGCAACGACGCAGGGAGAGCGGGCTGCGCTGGCGTATATCGACCAGGCGCTAAAAACGCACCCGCTGGGCTATGCGCTGCACTATGCGCGTTGGGTCATTAGCGGCGATGCGGCGTCGGGCGACGCGCTGCGCCAGGTAACGGGTCAGCGCGGCATAAATGCCAGTATGCTGGCAGGCTGGCTGATATCGTTAGGTAAAAAACAGGCTGCTCGCGAATTGCTGGCGCTGTTGGATTGCCAGGAGACGCTGCCGCTGCTCTGGCAGGCTTCACTTAGCGATAATCCGCAGCCGTATCTGCAAAATGCTCAGCGCAACTTCGCCAACCGGGTACGCTTCCCTAACACTCTTGATGAAGTGGTGATGCTGCAATCTCTACAACAGGACGCCTTTGCCTGTTACCTGCTTGGCTGCTTCTGGTACAGCAAACGTCGCTATGATGAGGCCATTGCCTGCTGGCAGCAGACGCTGGCCCAGCAGCCTGACTTTGCGCCGGTGCACCGTCTGCTGGGGATCTACGCCTGGAATAAACAGCATAATGCCCAACTGGCGAGCCGCTATTTACAACAAGCGGTGGCGCTGGAGCCGAACAATGCCCGCTTCCTGTTTGAGTTGGATTATCTCAATAAACAGCAGGGCCAAAGTCGGGAAGCGCGGCTGGCGCTACTGACGCCGCGTCGTGAGGTGGTGCTCAAGCGTGACGATCTCACTGCCGAGCTGCTCAGTCTGTGGAACGGCGTTGGAGAATATGCGCAGGCGGCACAGGTGCTTCGTGAGCGTGATTTCCATCCCTGGGAAGGGGGGGAAGGGAAGGTAACAGGCCAGTATCTGCTTAACCAGATCCACCGCGCGCTGGCGGCGATGTCGCAGGGCGAGTGCGGGCAGGCGATAGAACTGTTACAGCAAGCGTTGCACTATCCGCTGAATCTTGGCGAAGGACGTCTGCCTGGGCAGACCGATAACGACATCTGGTATCTGCTGGCGCACTGCCATCAGCAGCGGAGTGAGGAAGCGCTGGCTGCTCAGGCGCTGGCCCGGGCGCTACAAGGCGATTGTGGGCTGAGCGCCGGGCGTTACTACAACGACCAGCCTGCCGACTATCTGTTCTGGCAGGGGATGGCGATGCGGGCGAACGGTCTGGGTTCACAGGCGGATGCGCATTTCCACCGTTTCCTCGATTGGGTGGAACAGCAGCGGGATTGCGTGCCGGAAACGGACTTCTTCGCCGTGTCGCTACCGGATCTGGTGGCGCTGGACGCCAGCCCGGCGCTGCGTCACCAGCAGCACTGCCTGTTTATTGAGGCGCTGGGCCATCTGGGACTTGGCAATCGCCAGGACTGTCAGCGCGCCCTGACGATGTTGCTGACGCTGAACCCGGCTCACGATAAAGCGCTGTTGATGAATCATGCGCTGACCGTAGGTTTGTTCGACTAACCTTCGGCCGTCGGGCGGTAAAACGCCCGGCGCTGTTGTGGAGCGACCATGACACAAATACGCTTACAAACTGCAGAACTGGAAGCAACGATAGACCCGCAGGGCGGTAAAGTGCTGCGGTTAATTTCTCGTCCTCTGGGGCTTTCCGTGCTGCATGAGAACCCGGCGGGCGGCCTGTTCCCGATGCTGCCGGTGGCAAACCGGGTGGCGGGCAACCGTTTTATGCTGCGCGGTGAAGAGGTGGTGTTACCTCAACATGGCGCAGACGACACATTTTTCCTGCACGGTGACGGCTGGCTGCGGCGCTGGCAGGTTATCACCGTTACCCAAAGCGGCTGTTTGCTGCAATTGCGCGGCTGGCACCCCTGCGGCTACGACTATTCGGCGCAGCTTTGCTATCAACTGGAAACCTCGAACCTGCACGCCTCGTTGACGCTCACCCACTGCGGCGCACAGCCGATGATCTATGGCTGTGGATTCCATCCGTTTTTCGCCTTTGATAAGCACAGCACGGCGCAATTCACCGCCAGTGGCTACTGGCCGGAGGGGGAACAGCATCTGCCACTGGACTGGCGCAGCGATATCCCGCCAGCCGCGGATTTCGCGCGCGCGCAATATGGCGAAGATGCCTGGCTGAACGTCGGTTATTCCGGCTGGGGCGGGCGGGCCGTTATTCAGCGTGATGTGATGAAAGTCACGATTTTAGCGCAAACTCCCTGGTTGATGCTGTTCAGAATGTCGGGTGAACCATTCCTGTGCCTGGAGCCGCAGACGCATCCGGTGAATGCCCACCACATGCAGGGGCAGCCGGGGTTGCAGGTTTTAGCGCAGGGAGAACGCTGCCATTTTGCGATGCAAATTTGCGTCGAATAGGGGCAAAAATCATGTTATCTGCCTGTTAATGCTCTCTTGCGCCAGCCGACGTTTATCGCCAGACTATCGCCTCCAAACGGGAGGGATTCATGGCTTTGCATTCCACGCGCTGGCTGGCGCTCGGTTATTTTACCTACTTCTTTAGCTACGGTATTTTTCTGCCTTTCTGGAGCGTCTGGCTCGAAGGGCTGGGGCTGACGCCGGAAACCATTGGTGTGCTGCTGGGCGCGGGGCTGATAGCCCGTTTTCTCGGCAGTTTACTGATCGCGCCGCGCGTGAGCGATCCCTCTCGTCTGATCTCCGCTTTACGAATTCTGGCCCTGTTAACGCTGGTGTTTGCGCTGGCCTTCTGGGCGGGCACTAACGTGGCGTGGCTGATGGTGGTGATGGTCGGCTTTAACCTGTTTTTCTCACCGCTGGTGCCGCTGACCGACGCGCTGGCCAATACCTGGCAAAAACAGATAACCATGGATTACGGTCGGGTGCGGCTGTGGGGATCGGTAGCCTTTGTGATTGGCTCCGCGCTGACCGGTAAGCTGGTGAGCCTGTTTGATTACCGGATGATCCTGGTCCTGCTGTCGCTTGGCGCCGCCTCGATGCTGCTGGGCATGATGATTCGTCCGAGCGTGCAGCCAGCGGGTGAAAACCGCCAGCAGGAGAGCGCAGGATGGCCCGCCTGGCGCGCGTTAATAACGCAAAGCTGGCGTTTTCTTGCCTGCGTGAGTCTGCTGCAGGGCGCGCACGCCGCCTATTACGGTTTCAGTGCTATCTACTGGCAGTCTGCCGGATATTCCGCTTCGGCGGTGGGCTATTTATGGTCATTAGGCGTGGTGGCGGAAGTGATTATCTTCGCGCTCAGCCACAAGCTGTTCCGCCGCTTTAGCGCCCGCGACCTGCTGTTGCTTTCCGCCGTTTGCGGCGTGGCGCGTTGGGGGTTGATGGGCTGGAGCACCGAACTGCCGTGGCTGATTGTGGTGCAGATCCTGCACTGCGGCACCTTCACCGTCTGCCACCTGGCGGCAATGCGCTATATCGCGGCGCGACAGGGCAGCGAAGTGATTCGTCTGCAGGCGGTCTATTCTGCGGTGGCGATGGGCGGCAGTATCGCCATCATGACCGTTTTCGCCGGCTACCTGTACCAGAACCTGGGCAGCGGCGTATTCTGGGTGATGGCGCTGGTGGCGCTACCGGCTATCGTTCTGCGCCCGAAAGTGGTGGCGCAGCCTGCGCCGTTATGATTCAAGGATTTTGCGGATCTGCTGCTGCTGGTGAGACGTAAGCGCCAGATCCGCATGAATCAGCGGGGGAGAAAACAGCGGTAGCGGCGTGGTGTACGGCGTAATAATCAGCGTTACGCCACGCGGCGCTCCCTCTTTTTGAAAGTCCTGCATTGGCATATGTTTTACGTTGAGCGGCAGCAGCGTCAGTTCGCGCAACTGCTGTTCAATATGCGCTTCGAGTTGCTCATTACTGCCGGTCAGCAGGATAATCTGCTTTTCGTGCAAATCCTTCTCCTGCATCAGCCAGGCGCCGAAAATAACGGCCACCAGCCCGATCTCTTCGTCTGAAAACTGCACATCGTATTCCGCTTCGAAGCCGTGTAGCGCCTCACGCGTGGTGCGAACCAGCCGGGGATAAAGTCGGCTGAACTCCTCCGGCAGCGTGTTATCAATACCAATGGCAAACACGCTGCGGTTAAGCGCCTGCGCGAGGTGAATATACAGCTGATCGTTCAGACCCTGCTCATCGCTGAAGCGCACGTTGCCATACTCGCGAAAACGCAGCACCAGCCGCGCAATGGCCAGTCGCAGACGACGATCCTGTTGGTGGTTATCGCGGATGGGATCGGGGATGCGGATCATCGAAAACAGTAACGCCATAAACAGCGATTCGCTGGGCGGCGCGCTTTGCATGACGTGACGTTGCCAGTGGCGGGCAATCTCCTCGGCGAGCGCGTATTCCGCGCAGGATTGCGCCCAGCGCTGCTGGAGCGGATTAAACTCCGGCGTGATCCCCGCGTGATGTTGCAGCAGACAGTACTGTAAAAACAGCCGCAGGAACTGAATATCACGACACTCAAAGGGCTTTTGCAAGCGCCGGGAGCAGAGGTTGATGAGCGCATGCAGATTGGTGTCATCATACAACGTGCGCGCTATACCCTGCTGTTTAAGCGCCATTTTCAATGTGGGGGTGAAATGTTGGGCGATAAACGTCGGGCAGATCCGCAGGCCACGGCGCAGCCAATGCAGCAGGCACAGGCGCTGGTTCAGCGGGGCGCCTTCGATCGCATAGCCGCCATTCTGGGCGGTAGTTATGGCGAGCCGGTGATAGCGCTGGATTTCAAGTCCTGCGCCAATGATATCCTCCTGGACGGTGGCATCATCGACGCCATTAAGGCTGCTGAAGGTTTGCGCGGTAGCAATCTGTCCCGGCAGAAAAAGCGTTAACAGCACCTGGCAACGTCGTTGGGGAGCGGAAAGTACAGATGGCGGGGCAAGTGTTGACATCATCTGTAGGGTCTCCCGTGAGTATGTTTGATAAGAATAGCTAAAGTTTGCTCATAGATTTAGAGAATGGAATGCTTTCCACCAGGAATGCTGGAGAGCGTCACAGAATTTTTAACGTGCGGAACAGATAGCGGTAGTGGAACGCAGCGCGTTAATCCGCTTTTTCACGGTTTTATCTTTTGTTGAGATATAAAAAAATCGGCATTTTGCGCAATGACGTTATGTTAACGCTTCAGCATCAACATAGGTTGGCGGAGCATAATGAATATGCTTTTTTAGAGAAAGGTTCCGTTCACCTCATGTTCATCGCTTTTCTGTACACGTTCACGGGTACTATTATTTCAGAGAAGTGAAAAACATAAGGTGAACGTAGCAATACACCGGAGGCAACAGATTCATTACCTCCGGAACAGATGCCTGGCATTACTGCCCACGGCTCAGCGTTAATCCCACATCGCCGCCGGGATGCACCGCCAGCAGCGTCTCCTTTGAGTAGCCGCTTTCGCTCATCAGGCAGGCGCAGGCGGCGTCAAAGATAGCCAGCACCAGCAGAATCGAGGTCGTGGCCAGCATGTTCAGCGGATCGGCTTCGCGCTGTACGCCGGTGGAAATCACCAGCCTGGAGGCTTTAGCAATGGCCGAATCGGCGTTTTCCGTCACGCTCAGAAGCGGCACATTTCTCGCCGCCAGTCCAGGCAGCAGCCGGGTGAGTTCATCCGAATTGCCGCCACGCGAGAGCATAATGACCAGGTCGTCGGCGCGTAAAAAACCCAGATCGCCATGCGCGGCGTCCGTCGCGTTGAGGTAAATCGCCGGACGCTCCACACAGGCGAGCATATGCGCGACCTTACGCGCCGCAATGCCGGAGGTGCCGACGCCGGTAACGACGATTTTTCCCTGGCATCCGCGCAGCTCCGCCATCAGCGACTGCCAGACCGGTTCAGTCAGATGCTGTCCCAGTCCCGCAAGGGCATCGCTGTAGATCTGGAATACGCCGGTGGCTTGAGACCATGAGTCACTCATGCCTCCTCCTGCATCAACTGGCGGTATTTCATATGATCCTGATACATCTCGTGGAATACCCGATACTTGCGATCGTAGTACTGCTTAATGCGGTTGGTTTGCGGGGTGACCGTTTTACCAATCCGGCTCATCGCCGACATCGCTTCCGGGAAGGAGTCAAAAACGCCTGCGGCGATGGTTCCCATCATGGCGCCGCCCAGCAGCATGGCTTCACTCTCTTCCGGCAGCAGCATCGCGCAGCCGGTGGCGTTGGCATGCTCCTGAACGAAGATCGGGTTTTTCGTGCCGCCGCCGCTGGCCATAATGGTATCGATGGTGTATCCGCTTTGGTTCATCGTCTCAATGATATGCCGCGTACCGAGGGCAATGGCCTGGATGGTCGCGAGGTACTGTAGCGCCATATCTTCCGGCGTGCGCGACAGCTTCAGCCCGGTGATCGCCCCGGTGAGCGTGGGGTTGGCGCGAGGCGAGCGGTTGCCGTGGAAATAGGGCAGGATGTGCATGTCGCGGGTCAGGAAGGCGATATCCTCCGGCTCACCGGCCATTTTACGCAGCAGCGCGTTCAGCACTTCATAAATGGTTTGCCCCTGGGATTTTGCCTGCGCCAGCAGGGTTTCGTAGCATGGATGCGACTGGATCACGTGGTCGATGAGCGCCCCGGTCGCCGACTGTCCGCCTTCGTTGAGCCAGTATTCCGGCAGCACGGCAGAGTAGTAAGGCCCCCAGACGCCACCGATAAAACGCGGCGCTTTGGAAATCGCCATGTGTCCGGTGGAGGTGCCGCCAATCAGTGCGATACGACGGTCGAAATCTGGCACCTCGCCGGAAACGCCGCTGGCGCCGAGCGTGCCGAGGGTACCGGCGTGGGCATCAATGATCGAGACGCTGACCGCGGTGCCGGGGATGAGCCCCATTTCGCTGGCGGCGCGCGCTGACAGGCCATGACCGAGCGGTTCGCCCATGGTTTTCACGTAGCGGCCAATTTTGGCGGCATCGTGCTCCAGCAAATCTTCCAGCCCAATCTGGCGGAAATAGCTGGCATCCCATTTATCTTCATGGCCCATATAGGTCCATTTACACACCGTCGAGCACAATGAGCGCGTGTCGTCGCCCGTTGCGCGCCAGGTCAGAAAATCAGGCAGGTCAAAGTAGTAACCGGCGTTAGCCCAGGTATTGGGCATATGCTGCTTCAGCCACAGCAGTTTTGGCGTTTGCATCTCCGGGGAGATAATGCCGCCGACGTAGTCCAGTACCCGATGATGCAGGGCGTTAATGCGATCGGCCTGGGTAATGGCGCGGTGGTCCATCCACACAATAATGTTCTGTTCACTGCGACCAGAAGGGCTGATGGTCAGCGGGTTGCCTTCTTTATCCAGCACCACCAGCGAACAGGTGGCGTCGAAGCCCAGCCCTTTTACCTGGATAGGATTGATATCCGACTGGTTAATCGCATCGCGTACCGCGTTACACACAGCCTGCCAGATGTTGTCGGAAGACTGCTCAACAAAATCGGCCTGCGGGCGATAAATCTCGATGGCCCGACTGGCCTGACCGACCATTCTGCCGTTGAGATCAAACACGCCAGCGCGGGCGCTTCCGGTTCCGACGTCCACTCCAATAAAGTAACTTGCCATAATTTTTCTCCTGAACTCAGGCTTTACGATTCTGTAATGCGATAAAGAGGATCAGCACCGCGCCCCACAGCGCCATCGTCAGATAGCTGCTAACCCCCAGCAAGTTAAGGCCGCTTTCCAGCATTTGCAGCACAATCAGCGCCAGCACCAGGCCGATAATGCGCCCGAAGCCGCCATCCGGGTTGATGCCGCCGAGGACGGAGGCAAGGATGGTGACCAGCAGGTAGGATTCGCCGTATCCGGCTTTGGCCGAGTTGAATTTCGCCATCATCAGAATGGCGGCGACCCAGCCGAGCAGGGCAGAAATCACGTACACGGAAATTTGTACCCGTACGGTGTTCACGCCGCTGTAGCGGGTAGCTTGTTCATTGGAACCGACGAGATACAGGCTGCGTCCAAGCGTGGTGTGCTCCAGCAGCACCCACAGCAGGATGGCGACCAGCAAAAAGAGCAGCAGCGCTACCGGAATACCGGCAATCGTGGCGTTACCCAGATATTGAATGGCGGTCGGGAAACCGGAAATCACCGTCCCGTTGGAGAGCAGAATATTCAGCCCGGAGATAAGCGTCATCGTACCGAGCGTGGCGAGAATTGGCGAGACGCCGACCCAGGCAATTAAAGCGCCGTTGAGCGTGCCGATAGCCACCGCCACCGCTGCGCCTGCCAGCAGCGCCAGCGCCAGAAACAGCGGGTTATCCGGATGGGCGACGATAATTGCCGCCATTACCAGCGAGCAGGCGTTCGCCCCGGCAATGATCGACAGGTTAATGCCGCCGGTCAGCATGGTCATGCCCATACCCAGAGCCAGCATGCCAAGGATCGGCAGCTGTGAGCCTATCGACTGAAAGTTAGCGACGCTGAAAAAACGGCTGCCGAGCAGGGCCGAGAAGACCAGGGCGACAACCACAATAATGACGCATTGCAGACGAATGATGGCATCACCGGGTAAAAATCTGGCGATTGTTTTCATCTCAAAGCTCCCTTGCCAGTTTGCGTTTTTCGTTCCAGGCCGTGGCGCTAATGCTGACCAGGATAATGGCGCCGCTGAATACGGTGTGCCAGTAAGAGGAGACGCTGAGCAGCGTCAGGCCATTCTGTAAGAAGGCCAGTAGCACCACGCCGAGTAGCGTTCCGGTCAAGGTGCCGCGCCCGCCGCTCATGCTGGTGCCGCCGAGCACGACCGCCGCCAGCACCGTCAACTCAAAGCCGAGCAGCGAATTGGGCGCAACGGACTGGGTGATTTGCGCCTGCACCACGGCGGCAACGCCAGCCAGAATCCCCATGTAGCCATACACGTAAAAATGCAGTTTCAGCAGATTCAGCCCCAGACGAGAAGCCGCGTCGCGGTTGCCGCCCATGGCGTAAACCTGACGACCAAGACGGGTATAGTTCATCAGCACGGCGGTAAAGATGATCACCGCCGCCAGGCACAGCAGGGGCAGCGTCAAGCCGTAGTCGTAGCCATCCGCCGCGGTAAACGACAACCAGTTGATGCCGTTCATAAACCAGTCCGGGAAGCCGTACAGCCAGGTACCTTTGGTGGCGTAGACCAGCAGGCCGTAATAGACGTTCAGCGTGGCGATGGTAATGATGATCGCGGGAACGCGCAGCCGGTAGACCAGAAAACCGTTGATCAGCCCGAGCAGCAGACCCACCGCCATCGCGATGGCTAAAGCCAGCGCGAAGTTGCCGCCGTGAGCGATAACCCAACTGGCCATCGCATACTGGGCAATCGCGGTCATCGCCGGAAATGAGATGTCGATCCCGCCGGAAATCAGCACCACAAACAGCCCGCAGGCGAGAATGCCGAGGATCGCGTAGCTGGTGGCCACATCCGTCAGGTTCCCCAAAGACAGGAACTCATCGGTACTGACGCTCAGCCCGACGGCCAGGGCCACAACCAGCAGGCCCAACCAGAATTCGTGTTGCCCGATTAAACGGGAGAGACGCAGATTATTCATTGATTACCTCGACCACTTCAGCAATCTCCTCTTCACGACAGTGATGAGGATTAAATTCCGCCACCAGCCTGCCGCGACGCATTACCAGCACGCGATGGCTGTTGTAATACGCTTCCGGGATTTCATCGCAAATCATCAGCACTGCCATCCCCTGTTCCGCCAGGCTGCGGGCTATCTGGTAAATCCCCTCTTTGTTGGCGATATCCACGCCGACGGTGGGGGAGTCGAGGATCAGGATGCGCGGATTAGTCGCCACCCATTTGGCAATGGCGATACGCTGGGCATTACCGCCGGAAAGGGTTTTGACCGGCAGATGCGGATCGGAGACTTTAATGTTCAGCTCACGGATCAAGTCGGCGACCAGCTTTTGCGCTTTACGGTGATCGAGCAGGCCGCTGCCGGTATGCAGCCGATCAAACACCGTGACGATGGTGTTGTCGTAGATCGACTGTTCCATGATCAGCCCCTGCGTCAGGCGATCTTCGGAGACATAGCCGATCCCGTGTTTGATGGCGTCATGGTTATTGCGCAGAGTGACCGGCTGGCCGTTGATGCGTATTTCACCACTTTCCGGGTGGGTCATGCCGAACAGGCTTAGACAAAGCTCGGTGCGCCCGGCGCCCAGCAGACCGACGATGGAGACAATCTCGCCGCCGTGCAGCGACAGATTAATATTTTGATATTTACCCCGACGGCTGAGATTGCGCAGCTCCAGCAGCGGCTCTTGCTCAACAGCGGGCCTTTCCGGCAGCGGGCTGTAGTGGAAGCGTTGCCCGGTCATCAGGAAGGCCAGCTCGTGGCTGTCCAGCTCACTGGCAGGGTATGTGCCCACCAGTTTGCCGTCGCGCATTACGCTGATGCGGTCCGCCACTTCCATCACTTCATCCAGGCGGTGGCTGACAAATACGACGCAAATTCCGGCGGCTTTCAGTTCGTTCACCACCCGTAGCAGGCCGTTAACTTCCTGGCGGGTCAGCGAGGCGGTGGGTTCATCCATAATCACCAGCCGCGCATCGGCGGCAATCGCGCGGCAAATGGCGACCAGCTGCCGGTCGGCAATCGACAGCTTTTCGACTTTTTTATCGGGATCGATGTTCACGCCGATGCGCTTCATGGCGGCCAGCGCCTGCTGTTTCATGGCGCCACGGCGTACCCAGATATCGCCACCCGGCAGGTAGCGGTTGACTGCGATATTTTCCGCCACGCTAAAGTTAGGGAATAACGACAGGTCCTGATAAATAACCTGAATGCCATAATGGGAAGAGAGCTGCGGCGTCAGGTGGTGGAACAATTTACCATCGAGTAAAATCTGTGCGCCTTTTTCCGGCTGATATACCCCGGAGATCACTTTGATAATGGTGCTTTTACCACAGCCGTTTTGACCCGCCAGACAGTGAACTTCGCCTTTTTTCAGCGTCAGATTCACCTTATCCAGCGCCAGCACGCCCGGGAATTGTTTGCTGATATTCTCAAGAGTGATAAATGCGGTGGTGTCTGTCATGGACAATACCCCTGCGCGCGTCCGCATGGACGCTAAGTGTTAGTTTTGGTTGATAGCGCCGACCAGACGGTCGGCGCTAAGGTTCCCTGGTGTTGGCTAAAGCCTTAGAAACCGAGTGATTGGGCGTTGTCTTTGGTGACTTCGAGGATCTTGTTAAAGCGGATCACTTTCTTCTCCGTGTCGATATCGGCTTTCCCTAAACCATCAATACTCAAATCGGCGTTAACTTCTTTACCCTGCAGCAATTGATCGGCCACCGTTACCAGCGCGTAGCCTGCGTCTTTTGGATCCCACAGCAGCGCTTTCTTGATATCACCGCGCATCAGGTAAGGCGCAGCCTGTGCTGGCATGGCGATCCCGACGACGGCGATTTTATCTTTGGCGCGTTTTTTCTGTACCGCCTGACCCGCACCGATAGGACCCAGCGAGCCGAAGCCGATAATGCCCTTCATCTGCGGATAGGTTTTCATCAGGTCCAGCGTGGTGGCATAGGATTTATCGATGCTTTCCGCCACCGGCAGACGTGAGGTGACCTCGAACATCTCCGGATATTTTTCTTTCTGATACTTAATTGCATAATCCGCCCATGCGTTATGCAGCGGGACCGTCAGCGAACCGACATAGATGGCGTAACCCCCTTTGCCGCCCATGTTTTTCGCTAACTCATCGACGTTGGCCTGCGCGTATTTTTCACTGTCGATGGTTTCGATATCCCACTGGCCAATGTGCTCATCCGGGGATTCGTGCGTCAGCACCACAATGCCTTTGTCGCGCGCTTTTTTCAGCACCGGCTCAAGGACTTTGGCATCGTTAGGCACCACGATGATCGCGTTAACGTTTTTGGCGATCAGATCTTCAATCACTTTGACCTGCTGCGCAGGGTCCGGCGTGGACGGTCCGGTCTGGTAAGCATTCACATCCAGTTTTTTTGCTGCTTCATTCACGCCGGTTTCCATGCGGTTAAACCATGGGATCCCGGTGACTTTGGCAACCACAGCAATTTCATATTTTTCCGCCGCAAAGGACGTGCCGGACAACATGCATGCAGAAACCAGGGTTGCACTGAGTAATGCGAGTTTGAATTTCATAGTTGTACCTTTCGTAGGGGGCAGGACATGTCACGGCGTGAAGTTAACAACGAATGGAAGAGGGAATGAATCATAAATTTCGTGAATGTGATCTGCGCCCGTTAATGTAAATTTATAGAAAATAAATGGTTATTTTTTGGTTAAATTTGAAAGAGTTTATATTCAATTTGTCAAATTTAATGTTAAAAAAACATTAATATGAAACCATATATTAACATTTTGTTATCATTTGACGTAAGTTTTGGCGATGAGACGATATTTGGGCAGGTATTACAGAAGAAGAAATTATCGAAATTGAGAACTGAATCGATACCGGAAAAGGGTGCTCAACATTTTTTCGTTCAATGTTATCCTCACCACTCCCTCGCCATAGGCTGAACCCATGGCGGTCTGGATTTTATCGTGGAGAATTTATGCAACGCGTTCAGCGCATTATTGTCACGTTGTTTCTCGCTGTCCTGTCCTTTAGCGCAGGCGCGCATCCCCACAGCTTTATCCATCTGAAAACCGAAATCGTGAGCGAGAATAACCAGTTCGTGGCGCTGAAAATGCGCTGGACGATGGATGAAATCACCTCGGCGGACCTGCTTTACGACGCGGGCAATGCCAAACCTGGCTCGGAGATCTGGAAAAAACTGGCGGCGGAAGTGATGGCCAACGTTCTCGGACAGCACTATTTCACCGAGGTGTGGCATGACGGGCAAAAGGTAAAGTTTAAAAACAGGCCGACGGAATACGGCATGGAGCGTGAGGAACATCAGGCGGTGCTGACGTTCGTTCTACCATTAGCTGAACCGCAGCCGCTGAATGGGCAAAAATATACCATTTCAACCTTCGACCCGACCTACTACGTCGATATGAGCTATGACCAGGACAGCGACGCCAGGCTGTCGCAGGCGATCGGTCAGCAATGCCGTATTTCAGTACACACCCCGACGCCGAATGAACAGACGCTGAGCTTCGCGCAGTCGCTGGATAAAGAAGACGCCCCGCCGGAGGATATGGAGTTGGGTAAACAGTTTGCACAGACGGTGACGCTGCAATGTCAGTAGTTTATCAGCCACGTCCCGCCGGACGCCGCTGGCTCACGCTGTGGCCGCTGGCACTATTTTTGTTGCTGGCGGCAGGCGGCATACTGTGGCTATGGCAGGCCTGGCCGCAGGTGATGATGAAAAGCATCGTCTGGCAGCGCGAAGTAAACCAACAGATGAGCGGGTTGCTGAAAGCGGTGGCCGCCAGGCCGACCCAGGCCGGGGGATCGCTCTTGCTGTTCAGTTTTCTCTATGGCGTATTGCACGCGCTGGGGCCGGGACACGGGAAAATTGTTATTACCACCTGGCTGGCGACGCATCCGTCGAAGCTGAAGTCGAGTATCGGCCTGACGCTGGCTTCTTCTCTCTTGCAGGGGCTGGTGGCGATTGGGCTGGTGGTCGTGGTGCTGACGATACTGCAATTGCCAGCCCGACAGCTGCATATGAGTAGTTTTTGGCTGGAGAAGGGGAGTTATGCGCTGGTTGGCGTGCTGGGCGTTTTACTGTGCGTTCGTGCGCTGAAGAAATTGCGCTTGCTGCTGCGTCGTCCGACATTTACCGCCTTCACGCCGCACCATGTCCATCATGATGGCTGCGGCTGTGGGTATCAGCACCTGCCGAACCCTGAACAGGTGCAAAGCGGTGATGACTGGCGCGCCCGGCTGATGATCGTTCTCTCTATGGGAATGCGCCCATGCTCCGGGGCGATTATGGTGCTGTTATTCAGTAAAGTGATTGGCGTCTTTAGCTGGGGCATGGCGTCGGCGCTGGCAATGGCGGCGGGAACGTCTTTAACGATTACGTCACTGGCTTTATTGGTACACAGTTTTCGCTCGCTGGCGGTGAGACTTAGCGGACATAAAGCGCCGGTATTGTGGCGACAAATTGGCTGGACGACGCTGGCATTAGCCGGTGGCGCACTATTGATCGCGGCAGCGGTGGTGATGTGGATGAGCGCGGTGCCGGTGGGGCGAGGGATAAGACCGTTTTAGCACTGTTGTAGGATGAATGCCTGATGGCGCTTCGCTTATCAGGCCTACGGGGAGCAAGCATTGTAGGCCGGATAAGACGCGAAAGCGTCGCATCCGGCGCCACAGCAGATTAACGCTTCAGCGCGTCGCTCAGTTCGTCACGCATATTGGCCAGCATGGCTTTTACTACGCGCGGGTTACCTGCAACGATATTGCCGGTCGCCATGTAGTTATGGCCGCCGGTGAAGTCGCACACCAGGGCGCCAGCTTCACGGGCAATCAGCTCACCGGCGGCGAAATCCCACGGGCGCAGGCCAATTTCAAAATAACCGTCAACGCGTGCGGCGGCAACGTAAGCCAGATCCAGCGCGGCAGAGCCGGTGCGGCGGAAGTCAGCGCATTCGGTAAACATGTTGCCAAGGATTTTCATGTAAGACGCGGCGTGTTGCTTCGCTTTGAACGGGAAGCCGGTAGCGATGATGGTGCCGTCCAGATCGCGGGCGGTGCTGCCGCGCAGACGGTAGCCGTTCAGCTGTGCGCCCTGGCCGCGGGTAGCGGTGAACAGTTCATTGCGCATTGGGTCATAAACAACGGCGACTTCAGTACGGCCTTTGATGCGTACTGCGATAGATACCGCGAAGTGCGGCAGACGTTTTACGAAGTTGGTAGTGCCATCCAGTGGATCGATAACCCATTGAACATCCTGATCTTCACCAGCGTGTTCACCGCTTTCTTCGGTGATGATGGTGTGCTGCGGGTAAGATTTGCGAATCGTTTCGATAATAATCGCTTCGGCGGCTTTATCGACGTTAGTCACGAAATCATTGCTGCCTTTCTGGCTGGTTTCTACAGAGTCTGGGGTTTCGTAGTGTTTGGCAATTACATTACCCGCCTTGCGCGCTGCGCGCACGGCGATGGTCAGCATCGGATGCATCGGTCTCTCTCACTGGATGTTAAAGAACGGGAAAACGGCGCAGAGTATAGCAGCGAGTTCGGAATATGTCTTCGTTTTATGATAATATGCCCGAATAATCTTTAGCCGAAGAAATACAATGCTGCAAAATATTCGAATTGTGCTGGTGGAAACCTCTCACACTGGCAACATGGGCTCTGTGGCCCGCGCTATGAAAACCATGGGGTTAACTAATCTGTGGCTGGTAAATCCTCTGGTCAAACCGGACTCCCAGGCCATCGCTCTGGCGGCAGGCGCCAGCGATGTTATCGGCAGCGCGCAGATCGTCGATACCCTTGATGAAGCGCTGGCGGGATGTAGCCTGGTGGTAGGCACCAGCGCGCGCTCCCGGACGCTGCCGTGGCCGATGTTGGATCCGCGCGAATGCGGCTTAAAAAGCGTCTCTGAAGCGACGAACTCGCCCGTGGCGCTGGTGTTTGGCCGTGAACGCGTGGGCCTGACTAACGAAGAGCTGCAGAAGTGCCATTATCACGTCGCCATTGCCGCGAACCCGGAATACAGTTCGCTCAACCTGGCGATGGCGGTGCAGGTCATTTCTTATGAAGTGCGCATGGCCTGGCTGGCGACGCAGGAAGGCGATAAGACCGCAGAATACGCAGAAGCTGAGTATCCGCTGGTGGATGATTTAGAGCGTTTTTACGGTCATCTGGAACAAACGCTGCTGTCGACCGGATTTATTCGCGAAGGCCATCCGGGACAGGTGATGAACAAGCTGCGCCGTCTGTTTACGCGCGCGCGCCCGGAAAGCCAGGAGCTGAACATTTTGCGCGGAATTTTGGCGTCGATTGAACAGCAGAATAAAAGCAAGTAACTGCGTTAATGCCGGATGGCGTTTCGCTTATCCGGCCTACGAATCGTGCGGCCTGTAGGCCAGATAAGCGAAGCGCCATCCGGCAAAGGAATACCGCACGGAACGTCAAATACCTGACTAAATTAGTCAAGTAAATAGTTGACTGATTTAGTCGGGAATGTCAGACTTGCCCCTGCTATGCAATACCCCCATTTTACAATAAAAAACCCCGGGCAGGGGCGAGTTTGAGGCTAAGTAAGACATGAGACTGACATCAAAAGGGCGTTACGCCGTGACCGCAATGTTGGACGTTGCGCTCAACTCCGAAACGGGCCCGGTACCGTTGGCTGATATTTCTGAACGTCAGGGAATTTCCCTGTCATATCTGGAGCAGCTGTTTTCCCGTTTGCGTAAAAACGGTCTGGTTTCAAGCGTACGTGGACCAGGCGGCGGGTATCTGCTGGGTAAAGATGCCGGCAGCATCGCAGTAGGTGAAGTCATTAGCGCTGTCGACGAGTCTGTAGATGCGACCCGTTGCCAGGGCAAAGGCGGTTGTCAGGGCGGCGATAAATGCCTGACCCACGCGCTGTGGCGCGATCTGAGCGACCGTCTGACCGGTTTCCTCAACAATATTACGTTGGGCGAACTGGTGAATAATCAGGAAGTCCTGGATGTGTCTGGTCGCCAGCACACGCATGACGCTCCACGCACTAATCGTGCTCAAGACGCGATCGACGTTAAGTTACGCGCATAATTTGCCCGTTATATTTCGTGCCGCAACTGCGTTGGCCGCACTTGCTCGCCCCAGTCACTTACTTGATGTAAGCTCCTGGGCACTCTCAAGTTTGCCGCCTTGCTGCAACACGAACTATTTAGGGCAAAGATAATAAGATATTAGAATCAGGCCGGGGTGTTCGACGCCCCGTTAACTCGGTCGTACATCCAGCCGGTTGCCTGGTTCCTTGCATTGAAGCGATGTACGGAGTTTATAGAGCAATGAAATTACCGATCTATCTCGACTACTCCGCAACCACGCCGGTGGACCCGCGTGTTGCCGAGAAAATGATGCAGTGTCTGACCCTGGACGGAAACTTTGGTAACCCAGCTTCCCGTTCACACCGTTTTGGCTGGCATGCTGAAGAGGCGGTAGATATCGCCCGTAATCAGATCGCTGAGCTGGTCGGTGCCGATCCGCGTGAAATCGTCTTTACCTCCGGTGCGACGGAGTCCGACAACCTGGCGATTAAAGGTGCTGCCAACTTTTATCAGAAAAAAGGCAAGCACATCATCACCAGCAAAACCGAACACAAAGCCGTGCTGGACACCTGCCGTCAGCTGGAGCGCGAAGGGTTTGAAGTCACCTACCTCGCCCCGCAGCGTAACGGTATTATCGACCTGAAAGAACTTGAAGCGGCAATGCGTGACGACACTATCCTCGTGTCCATCATGCACGTGAACAACGAAATCGGCGTGGTGCAGGATATCGCGACTATCGGCGAAATGTGCCGTGCGCGCGGCATCATTTATCACGTTGACGCCACCCAGAGCGTGGGCAAACTGCCTATCGACCTGAGCCAGCTGAAAGTTGACCTGATGTCCTTCTCCGGTCACAAAATTTACGGCCCGAAAGGTATCGGCGCGCTGTACGTGCGTCGTAAACCGCGTATCCGTATCGAAGCGCAGATGCACGGCGGCGGTCACGAGCGCGGCATGCGTTCCGGTACGCTGCCTGTGCACCAGATCGTAGGTATGGGTGAAGCTTACCGTATCGCCAAAGAAGAGATGGAAACCGAGATGGCGCGTCTGCGCAGCCTGCGTAACCGTCTGTGGAACGGCGTGAAAGATATGGAAGAGGTGTACCTTAACGGCGACCTCGAGCAGGGCGCACCGAACATTCTCAACGTCAGCTTCAACTTTGTTGAAGGCGAGTCGCTGATTATGGCGCTGAAAGACCTGGCGGTATCCTCCGGTTCTGCATGTACTTCTGCAAGCCTGGAGCCATCCTACGTGCTGCGCGCGCTGGGGATGACCGACGAGCTGGCGCACAGCTCAATTCGTTTCTCTTTAGGTCGTTTCACTACCGAAGAAGAGATTGACTACGCCATCAATCTGGTTCGCAACTCCATTGGCCGTCTGCGCGACCTTTCCCCGCTGTGGGAAATGTTCAAACAGGGCGTGGATTTGAACAGTATTGAATGGTCACATCACTAATTCGGCACCGATAAGGAGAATTTAACATGGCTTACAGCGAAAAAGTTATCGATCATTACGAGAATCCACGTAACGTGGGCTCTTTTGACAACAGCGACGAGAACGTGGGCAGCGGCATGGTCGGCGCTCCGGCCTGTGGCGACGTGATGAAGTTGCAGATCAAAGTCAACAATGAGGGTATCATTGAAGACGCGCGTTTCAAGACTTACGGCTGCGGTTCCGCCATTGCCTCCAGCTCTCTGGTTACCGAATGGGTAAAAGGGAAATCGCTGGACGAAGCACAGGCGATTAAAAATACCGATATCGCCGACGAGCTTGAACTGCCACCGGTGAAAATTCACTGCTCTATCCTGGCTGAAGACGCGATTAAAGCCGCGATTGCGGATTACAAAAGCAAACGTGAAGCAAAATAATTAAGAGTTGAGGTTTTATTATGTCGATTACCTTAAGCGACAGTGCAGCAGCGCGTGTAAATACCTTCCTGGCGAACCGCGGTAAAGGGTTCGGTCTGCGTCTGGGCGTGAGAACCTCCGGCTGCTCAGGTATGGCCTATGTACTGGAATTTGTTGACGAGCCGGCGGCTGAAGATACCGTGTTTGAAGACAAAGGCGTTAAAGTTGTGGTCGACGGCAAGAGCCTGCAATTCCTCGACGGTACGCAGTTAGACTTCGTTAAAGAAGGTCTGAATGAAGGGTTTAAGTTCACTAACCCGAACGTGAAAGACGAATGTGGATGCGGCGAAAGCTTCCACGTATAACGCGCTCACCGATAACCCCACACGCATGATTTTACGTGTGGGGTTTGTTCTGACAGGCTACCCCTGAGATAGTTATGGATTACTTCACTCTCTTCGGATTACCCGCTCAATATCCTATTGATCTCCAGGCCCTGACGATCCGTTTTCAGGATCTCCAACGTCAGTATCATCCTGATAAATTCGCCAGCGGTTCTCAAGCGGAACAACTTGCTGCGGTTTCGCAGTCCGCCACTATCAACCAGGCCTGGCAAACGCTGCGTCATCCCTTGATGCGCGCCGAATACTTATTGTCTTTACACGGTTTTGATATCCGCAGCGAGCAGCACACGGTGCGCGATACCGCTTTCCTGATGGAGCAACTGGAGCTGCGGGAAGAGCTTGACGAGATCGAGCAGGCGAAAGACGAATCGCGGCTGGAAAGTTTTATCCAGCGCGTGAAAAAAATGTTTGAAAGTCGCCATCAACTGATGGTGGAACAGCTGGATAGCGAGACGTGGGACGTGGCGGCGGATACCGTGCGTAAGCTGCGTTTTCTCGATAAACTGCGAAGCAGTGCAGAACAACTCGAAGAAAAACTGCTCGATTTTTAATTTCCGGAAGCGAAAATGGCCTTATTACAAATTAGTGAGCCTGGTCTGAGCGCCGCGCCGCACCAGCGTCGTCTGGCGGTAGGCATCGATTTAGGCACTACCAACTCCCTGGTTGCGACCGTACGCAGCGGTCAGGCCGAAACGCTGGCAGACCACGAAGGTCGCCACCTGTTGCCGTCAGTGGTTCACTATCAGCAGCAGGATTGTTCTGTCGGTTACGATGCTCGCTCCAATGCCGCGCTGGATACGGCAAACACCGTGAGTTCGGTAAAACGCATGATGGGCCGCTCTCTGGCGGATATTCAGGCGCGCTACCCGCATCTGCCTTATACGTTCCAGGCCAGTGAAAACGGTCTGCCGATGATTGAAACCGCTGCCGGTTTGCTTAACCCGGTGCGCGTCTCCGCTGATATTCTGAAAGCGCTGGCCGCGCGGGCAACCGAATCGCTGTCCGGCGAGCTGGACGGCGTCGTGATCACCGTTCCGGCGTATTTTGACGATGCACAGCGTCAGGGCACCAAAGACGCCGCGCGTCTGGCGGGTCTGCATGTGCTGCGTCTGCTGAACGAACCGACCGCTGCGGCGATCGCGTATGGCCTGGACTCCGGTCAGGAAGGCGTGATTGCCGTTTATGATCTCGGCGGCGGTACCTTTGATATTTCTATTCTGCGCCTGAGCCGCGGCGTGTTCGAAGTGCTGGCGACCGGCGGTGATTCCGCGCTCGGCGGCGACGATTTTGACCATCTGCTGGCCGATTATATTCGCGAGCAGGCGGGCGTGGCCGATCGCAGCGATAACCGCGTACAGCGCGAACTGCTGGACGCCGCGATTGCCGCGAAAATCGCGCTTAGCGACGCCGATTCTGTGACGGTTAACGTGGCGGGATGGCAGGGTGAAATCACCCGTGAAACCTTTAATGAACTCATTTCCGCACTGGTTAAGCGTACGCTGCTGGCCTGCCGTCGCGCGCTGAAAGATGCGGGCGTTGAGCCACAGGATGTGCTGGAAGTGGTAATGGTCGGTGGTTCAACCCGCGTGCCGCTGGTACGCGAACGCGTCGGCGAATTTTTTGGCCGTACGCCGCTGACCTCTATCGACCCGGACAAAGTGGTCGCTATCGGCGCGGCAATCCAGGCGGATATTCTGGTTGGCAATAAACCGGACAGCGAAATGCTGCTGCTGGACGTCATTCCGCTGTCCCTGGGGCTGGAAACCATGGGCGGGCTGGTGGAGAAAGTGATCCCGCGTAACACCACGATTCCGGTGGCGCGCGCGCAGGACTTTACCACCTTTAAAGACGGCCAGACCGCGATGTCCATTCACGTAATGCAGGGCGAACGTGAGCTGGTGCAGGATTGTCGTTCCCTGGCGCGTTTTGCGCTGCGCGGTATCCCGGCGCTGCCAGCGGGCGGGGCGCATATCCGCGTGACCTTCCAGGTGGATGCCGACGGGCTGCTGAGCGTCACCGCCATGGAGAAATCCACCGGCGTTGAGTCCTCCATTCAGGTCAAACCGTCCTACGGTCTGACCGACGGCGAAATCGCCTCCATGATTCAGGATTCGATGAGTTTTGCCGAGCAGGATGTTAAAGCCCGCATGCTGGCAGAACAGAAAGTCGAAGCGGCACGCGTACTGGAAAGTTTATCCGGTGCGCTGAACGCTGATGCCGCGCTGTTAAGCGCCGCAGAACGTCAGGCTATCGACATCGCAGCCGCGCACTTGAGCGTGGTCGCACAGGGTGACGATGTTGACGCGATAGAACAAGCCATTAAAAACGTAGACAAACAAACCCAGGAATTCGCCGCTCGCCGCATGGACAAATCCGTCCGTAGCGCGCTGAAAGGCCATTCCGTGGACGAGGTTTAATATGCCAAAGATTGTTATTTTGCCTCATCAGGATCTCTGTCCCGATGGCGCAGTTCTGGAAGCTGAGACCGGCGAAACCATTCTCGACGTTGCCCTGCGTAACGGCATCGAGATTGAACACGCCTGTGAAAAATCCTGTGCCTGCACGACCTGCCACTGCATCGTACGTGAAGGTTTCGATTCTTTGCCGGAAAGCACGGAAGAAGAAGACGACATGCTGGATAAAGCCTGGGGGCTGGAGCCGGAGAGCCGTTTGAGCTGTCAGGCGCGGGTCACCGAGGACGATTTAGTGGTCGAAATCCCACGTTACACAATCAATCATGCGCGTGAGCATTAACAGAGGGTAGTATGGGGCTGAAGTGGACCGATAGCCGCGAGATCGGCGAAGCGCTGTATGACGCGTTCCCCGATCTCGATCCCAAGACCGTTCGTTTCACCGATCTGCATCAATGGATCTGTGACCTGGAAGAGTTCGATGATGATCCACAGGCATCGAACGAAAAAATCCTTGAGGCCATTTTGCTGGTCTGGTTAGACGAAGCCGAATAATTTTCGCGTCATGCTCCACGTTGCAGATGCGTTGGCCGCGTTCGCTCACCCCAGTCGCATAGTTATCTATGCTCCTGGGGATTTGCTTACTTGCCGCCTTTCTGCAACGCGGATCATTTAGCGAAAAAATTTTAACGGGCTGCCATACGGCGGCCCGTTTGCTAAGAAGGATAATGATAATGACCGAAGCCATGAAAATTACGCTTTCCACGCAACCTGCCGATGCCCGCTGGGGTGAAAAGGCAACATACAGTATCAACAATGACGGTATTACCCTGCACCTGAACGGAAAAGATGACCTTGGCCTGATCCAGCGCGCCGCGCGTAAAATTGACGGTCTGGGAATTAAGCACGTGCAACTGGACGGCGAAGGCTGGGATACCGAACGTAGCTGGGCATTCTGGCAGGGCTACAAAGGACCAAAAGGCAGTCGCAAAGTTGAGTGGGCCGCTCTGGACGAGGCGCAGCGCAAAGAGCTGGATAACCGTCTGAAGATTATTGACTGGGTGCGCGATACCATTAACGCCCCAGCGGAAGAGCTGGGTCCGGAACAACTGGCGCAGCGTGCGGTCGACCTGCTGTGCTCTGTTGCCTGCGATAACGTCTCTTACCGGATCACCAAAGGCGAAGATCTGCGTGAGCAGAACTACATGGGGCTGCATACCGTGGGGCGCGGTTCCGAACGTCCGCCGGTGCTGCTGGCGCTGGACTACAACCCGACCGGCGACAAAGAAGCCCCGGTTTACGCCTGCCTGGTTGGCAAAGGCATTACCTTTGACTCCGGCGGTTACAGCATCAAGCAAAGCGCATTTATGGACTCCATGAAGTCCGACATGGGCGGCGCGGCAACGGTCACCGGCGCGCTGGCGTTTGCCATCACTCGTGGCCTGAACAAACGCGTGAAGCTGTATCTGTGCTGCGCGGATAACCTGATCAGCGGCAACGCCTTTAAGCTGGGCGATATTATTCGCTATCGCAACGGCAAAAACGTCGAAGTGATGAATACCGATGCGGAAGGGCGCCTGGTGCTGGCGGATGGTCTGATCGACGCCAGCGCGCAGAAACCAGAGCTGATTATTGATGCCGCTACGCTGACCGGTGCCGCGAAAACCGCGCTGGGCAACGATTATCACGCGCTGTTTAGCTTTGACGATAAGCTGGCTGCCCGTCTGCTGGCCAGCGCGGCGCAGGAAAACGAGCCGTTCTGGCGCCTGCCGTTGGCTGAATTCCACCGTAGCCAGCTGCCGTCTAACTTCGCCGAGCTGAATAACACCGGCAGTGCGGCTTACCCGGCGGGGGCGAGCACTGCGGCAGGTTTCCTCTCTCATTTCGTGGAAAACTACCAGCAAGGCTGGCTGCACATCGACTGCTCTGCGACCTATCGCAAAGCGCCGGTTGAACAGTGGTCTGCGGGCGCAACCGGTCTGGGTGTGCGCACCATCGCGAATCTGCTGATTGCCTGAACGGTGTTTTTGTAGGCCGGGTAAGCGAAGCGCCACCCGGCATTTTGCCTGATGGCGACGCTGTGCGTCTTATCAGGCCTACAGCCCATATACATAATTTGTGATCTCTATGTCCGAAACAAAAAATGAATTAGAAACGTTGCTGGAACAGGCGGCGACAGAGCCTGCGCATCGTCCGGCATTTTTCCGTACTTTACTTGAATCTACCGTCTGGGTTCCGGGGACTGCCGCAGAAGGCGAGGCGGTGGTTGAAGACAGCGCCCTCGACCTCCAGCACTGGGAAAAAGAAGACGGCACGACCGTGATTCCGTTCTTCACCTCCCTCGAAGCCCTGCAGCAGGCGGTTGAAGATGAGCAAGCATTTGTCGTTATGCCGGTGCGTACGTTATTTGAAATGACGCTTGGCGAAACGCTGTTTCTCAACGCGAAGCTGCCGACCGGCAAAGAGTTTATGCCGCGTGAAATCAGTCTGCTGATTGGTGATGAGGGGAGTCCGCTAAGCACCCAGGAAGTACTGGAAGGCGGCGAATCGCTGATCCTCTCTGAAGTCGCTGAACCGCCAGCGCAGATGATTGACTCGCTGACCACGCTGTTTAAAACCATCAAGCCGGTAAAGCGCGCGTTTCTCTGCTCAATCAAAGAAAGTGCGGAAGCCCAGCCGAATCTGCTGATTGGGATTGAAGCTGACGGTGATATTGAAGAGATCATCCACGCTGCGGGCAGCGTCGCGACCGATACGTTGCCGGGGGATGAACCGATTGATATCTGCCAGGTGAAGAAAGGCGAGAAGGGCGTGAGCCACTTTATCACCGAGCATATCGCACCGTTCTACGAACGCCGCTGGGGTGGCTTCCTGCGCGACTTTAAACAGAACCGGATTATCTAAATGGCCTTGCCGGATGGCGACGCATATGTCTTATCCGGCCTACGATGTGCGCTGTTTTGTCGGCCGGATAAGCGCAGCGCCATCCGGCATTTGCAGCTTTATAATACCGGTTCTACCGGTAAATCGTTACGTGCTCCCCATTCGCTCCATGCGCCGTCATACAATGCGACGTTAGAAACATCCAGCGTGGCAAGTGCGAGCACCACCACGGCAGCCGTTACGCCGGAGCCGCAGCTGGCGATAATGGGGCGGTCAAAACTCACGCCATGGCTAAAGAAAATGGCATCCAGTTCGTCGGTGGTTTTCAGTTCGCCGTCACGAACCAGTTCGGTCCACGGTACGTTCAGTGCACCGGGCACATGACCACGCTTCAGGCCGGGACGCGGCTCGTCAACTTCGGCATTAAAACGCGCAGCCGGGCGGGCATCGACGATCTGCGCCGTTTTTTCATGGCTGGCCAGCAGTACGTCGGTGACGCGTACAACGGCTTCAGGCGTAAATGCGACGTTAAATTCGCCTTCGGGTAACTCCTCGTTTCCTTCCTGCAGCATTAGCTCATCGCGCCGCCAGCCCGCCAGGCCGCCAGCCAGAATGGAGACATTTTCGACGCCAAAAGTCCGCAGCATCCACCATGCGCGCGGCGCCGAAAACAGATTGCCGTCATCGTAGACAACCAGATGTTGATCCTGATGAACGCCCAGTTCGCGCATAGCGACGGCGAAGGCTTCCGGTCGCGGCATCATGTGCGGCAACAGCGAGGTATGGTCGGAAAGCGCTTCAATATCAAAAAAAACGGCGCCAGGAATATGGCCCGCGCGATACTCCTCGCCAACATCGCGATCTTCCTGTCCTGGAGGCGCCATCCTGGCATCAATGATTTGTATTTCCGGATCGTCAATGTGTTCGGCAAGCCAGTCGGCAGCGACAAAGAAGGCGGTGGTCATAGGCATCTCCATTTTTACCAGGTTTTGGCAAATTGTCGGACGTTTAGTGCAAAGCGACAAGTAAAAGAGGCTGATTTGTCAGGTGAATCCACATTAATCACTAAAATTAGGACAACGCATAGTAGTAACAGACTTACACATACTGAAATCTGACGCATAATAGTTGTTCTACGTAGCTAACGGGCCACTACGGCCAGGGATGAAAAATGAAACATTTACGCGTAGCGGCCTGTATGCTGATGCTGGCACTTGTCGGGTGCGATAATAATGAAAAATCGACGACGGTTGCGAAACCGGACGCACCTGCTCCGCAGACTGCGCCAGCAAAAGACAAGGCCCAATTAGCAAAGCTGATGCAGCAAAGTCAGGGCAAGTCGCTGACGCTACTCGATGCCTCTGAGGTTCAGCTCGATGGCGCCGCAACGCTCGTTTTGACCTTTTCCATTCCCCTCGATCCGGAACAAGATTTTTCCCGCGTAGTGCACGTTGTTGATAAAAAAAGCGGCAAAGTGGATGGCGCCTGGGAGCTGGCCCCAAACCTGAAAGAGTTACGCTTACGTCATCTGGAGCCTAACCGGGAGCTGGTGGTTACCATTGAGCGTGGTTTGCTGGCGCTGAATAAAGCGACGTTTGGGATCGATTATGAAAAAAATATCACCACACGCGACGTCCAGCCAAGCGTGGGGTTTGCCAGCCGCGGCTCGCTGCTGCCGGGAAAAGTGATTGAAGGGCTGCCGGTGATGGCACTCAACGTTAACAGCGTGGATGTGAACTTCTTTCGCGTGAAGCCAGAGTCGCTCGGCGCGTTTGTCAGCCAGTGGGAATACCGCAATTCGTTGTCGAACTGGGAGTCCGATAATCTGCTGAAAATGGCAGAGCTGGTTTATACCGGACGCTTTGACCTCAATCCCGCGCGTAACACCCGTGAGAAGCTGCTGCTGCCGCTGAGCGATATCAAGCCGTTGCAGCAGGCTGGCGTTTACATCGCGGTGATGAATCAGGCTGGAAAATATAACTACAGCAATGCCGCTACGCTGTTTACGCTTAGCGATATTGGCGTCTCTGCGCACCGTTACCACAACCAACTGGATGTCTTTACGCAAAGTCTGGAAAACGGCGCCGCGCAGCAGGGTATTGAGGTCACGTTACTGAATGAAAAAGGCCAGACGCTGGCGCAGGCTACCAGCGATGCGCAGGGTCACGTAAAGCTGGAAAACGATAAAGATGCAGCCTTATTGTTGGCCCGCAAAGACGGGCAAACCACGCTGCTGGACCTCAAGCTTCCGGCGTTGGATCTGGCTGAATTTGATATTGCCGGCGCGCCGGGATACAGCAAACAGTTCTTTATGTTTGGTCCACGCGATCTCTATCGCCCCGGCGAAACGGTGATCCTCAACGGATTACTGCGTGACAGCGACGGCAAAACGTTGCCCGACCAGCCGGTGAAGCTGGAGGTCGTGAAGCCCGACGGACAAGTTTTACGCACGGTTGTCAGCCAGCCGGAGAACGGTCTGTACCGCTTTAGCTGGCCGCTGGACAGCAGCGCGCCAACCGGTATGTGGCATATTCGGGCCAATACTGGCGACAACCAGACGCGGATGTGGGATTTCCACGTTGAAGATTTTATGCCAGAGAGGATGGCGCTCAATCTCACCGCCAACAAAACGCCGCTAGCGCCAGCTGATGAAGTGAAGTTCTCGGTGGTGGGCTACTACCTGTACGGCGCGCCCGCCAACGGCAACGCTCTGCAAGGGCAGCTTTTCCTGCGCCCGTTGCGCGAAGCGGTGCAGACGCTGCCGGGCTTCCAGTTTGGTAATATTGCCGAGGAAAATCTTTCCCGCAGTCTCGATGAAGTTCAGCTCACGCTGGATGACCATGGTCGCGGCGAAGTGACTGCCAACAGCCAATGGCAGGAGACGCATTCGCCGCTACAGGTGATTCTGCAAGCCAGCCTGCTGGAGTCGGGTGGCCGCCCGGTGACGCGTCGGGTTGAACAAGCCATCTGGCCTGCGGACACGCTGCCGGGTATCCGTCCGCAGTTTGCGGCGAAAGCCGTTTATGACTACCGCACCGATACCACCGTGAATCAGCCCATCGTCGATGAAGACAGCAATGCCGCTTTCGATATTGTGTATGCCGATGCGCAAGGCGACAAAAAAGCGGTGTCTGGTTTGCAGGTGCGTTTGATCCGTGAACGCCGTGATTACTACTGGAACTGGTCGGAAGGCGAGGGCTGGCAATCACAGTTCGATCAAAAGGATCTGGTTGAGGGTGAGCAGACCCTGGATCTTAAGGCCGATGAGACCGGTAAAGTCAGCTTCCCGGTTGAGTGGGGCGCCTATCGTCTGGAAGTGAAAGCGCCGAATGATGCGGTGAGCAGCGTACGTTTTTGGGCAGGTTATAGCTGGCAGGATAACAGCGACGGCAGCGGGGCAGTACGTCCCGATCGCGTGACCCTGAAACTGGATAAACCCGGCTATCGTCCCGGGGATACCATGAAGCTGCATATTGCCGCGCCCGCGGCCGGCAAAGGCTATGCGATGGTGGAATCCAGCGAAGGCCCGCTGTGGTGGCAAGAGATAGACGTGCCTGCGGATGGCCTTGATCTCTCCATCCCGGTTGATAAAACCTGGAATCGCCATGATTTGTATCTCAGCGCGCTGGTGGTCCGTCCTGGCGATAAATCTCGTTCGGCAACGCCAAAACGGGCGGTCGGCTTACTGCATTTGCCGCTGGGCGATGAAAACCGTCGTCTGGCGCTGACGCTGGAAAGTCCGGCGAAAATGCGTCCCAATCAGCCGTTGACCGTCAAGATTAAAGCCAGCGTTAAAAATGGCGACGTGCCAAAACAGGTTAATGTGCTGGTCTCTGCCGTGGACAGCGGGGTGTTGAACATTACCGATTACGCCACGCCGGATCCGTGGCAGGCGTTTTTCGGGCAAAAACGCTATGGCGCGGATATTTATGATATCTACGGTCAGGTAATTGAAGGACAGGGGCGTCTGGCAGCGCTGCGCTTCGGTGGCGATGGCGATGAGTTAAAGCGCGGCGGCAAGCCTCCGGTTAATCACGTCAATATCGTGGCGCAACAGGCGCTGCCGGTCACGCTTAACGAGCAGGGCGAAGGCACGGTGACGTTACCGATTGGTGATTTCAACGGCGAGCTGCGGGTAATGGCGCAGGCCTGGACGGCAGATGACTTTGGCAGCAGCGAAAGCAAGGTGATTGTCGCCGCGCCGGTCATTGCTGAACTGAACATGCCGCGCTTTCTGGCGGGGGGGGATACATCGCGCCTGACGCTGGACGTGACCAACCTGACCGATAAACCGCAGACGCTGAATATTAACCTTGCGGCCAGCGGTTTACTGGAGCTGATGGGGCAAGATCCCGCGCCGGTGAATCTGGCGCCAGGCGTACGGACCACGCTGTTTATTCCGGTGCGCGCGCGGGAAGGATTTGGCGATGGTGAAATTCAGGCGCAGATTAGCGGTCTGACACTACCGGGTGAAACGCTGCCTGTTCAGCATAAGCAGTGGAAGATTGGGGTACGACCGGCCTTCCCGGCGCAAACCGTCAATAACGGTGTCGCACTCCAGCCGGGGGCAACCTGGCAGCTTCCGGGCGAAGAACTGACGAATTTCTCTCCTGCCACGGTCCAGGGACAACTGCTGTTCAGCGGTAAGCCGCCGCTAAATCTGGCGCGCTACATCCGTGAACTGAAAGCTTACCCTTACGGTTGCCTTGAGCAAACGGCGAGCGGATTGTTCCCATCCTTATACACCAACGCCGCGCAGTTGAAGGCGTTAGGTATCGCGGGCGACAGCGATGAAAAACGCCGTGCGGCAGTAGAGATTGGCATTTCCCGTTTACTGCAAATGCAGCGCGATAACGGCGGTTTTGCGCTGTGGGATAAGAACGGGCCGGAAGAGTACTGGCTGACCGCGTACGTGATGGATTTCCTCGTGCGTGCGAATGAACAGGGCTACAGCGTCCCGACGGAGGTGATTAACCGGGGTAACGAGCGGCTGCTGCGCTATTTGCAGGATCCGGGCATGATGTCGATTCGCTATACCGACGATACCTCTGCAAGCCGGTTTGCAGTACAGGCCTACGCCGCGCTGGTGCTGGCCCGTCAGCAAAAAGCCCCGCTCGGCGCGCTGCGTGAAATCTGGGAGCGCCGCGCTCAGGCGGCTTCTGGTTTACCGCTGTTGCAACTGGGGATCGCGCTGAAAAACATGGGCGATGCTAATCGCAGTGAACAGGCGCTGACGCTGGCGCTGAATACGCCGCGCCGCGATGCGCAGCAGTGGATGGCCGATTACGGCAGCCCGCTACGCGACAACGCGCTGATGCTGGCCTTGCTGGAAGAGAACAAGCTGAAACCAGACGTGCAGAATACGTTGCTGAATACCCTGTCAGAACAGGCTTTTGGTCAGCGCTGGCTCTCCACTCAGGAAAATAATGCGCTGTTCCTTGCCGCGCGTACGCTACAGGATTTACCCGGCACGTGGCAGGCGCAAACGTCGCTCTCTGAACAGCCGTTAGCCGGGGAGAAATCACAGACGCGTAATCTGGATGTCGACGCGCTGTCTACGCTCACCGTCACCAATAGCGGTAATCAGCCGCTGTGGCTGCGTCTGGACGTCAGCGGTTACCCGCAAACCTCGCCGACGCCTGCCAGCAACGTCCTGCATATTGAGCGTCAGATCCTGGGGCTCGACGGACACAGCAAATCGCTGGATTCTCTGCGCAGCGGCGAGCTGGTGCTGGTCTGGCTGGAGGTGAAAGCCAGCCAGAACGTACCGGATGCGCTGGTCGTCGACCTACTGCCTGCCGGACTGGAGCTGGAAAACCAGAATCTGGCCAACGGCAGCGCCAGCCTGCAGGATAGCGGTAGCGAAGTGGCGAATCTGCTTAATCAGATGCAGCAGGCGGATATCCAGCACGTTGAGTTCCGTGACGATCGCTTTGTCGCCGCGGTGGCGGTTAATGAAGGACAGCCGGTTACGCTGGTGTACCTGGCGCGGGCGGTAACGCCGGGGACGTATCAGGTTCCCGTCCCGCAGGTCGAATCCATGTATGTTCCGCAGTGGCGGGCGACCGGTGCGACAGAGGGACTTTTGATTGTCAGACCGTAAATGATGCGTGGGTTGGGTAAACGCGGCTGCTGGCTCTGGCTGGCGGCCGTTGCGCTTGTGTTTGTGGCGGCTGTTTGGGCGGCAGACAAAATCTGGCCGCTGCCGCTTCACGAGGTCGATCCCGCACGCGTCGTGGTGGCGCACGATGGTACGCCTCTCTGGCGCTTTGCCGACGCGGACGGTATCTGGCGCTATCCGGTAACGATTGATGAAGTCTCCCCCCGATACCTCGAAGCCTTAATTAACTACGAAGACCGCTGGTTCTGGAAACATCCCGGCGTTAACCCGTTTTCTGTGCTGCGCGCGGCGTGGCAGGACCTCTCATCCGGGCGCGTCGTTTCAGGCGGCAGCACGCTCACCATGCAGGTGGCGCGCTTACTTGATCCCCACCCGCGAACCTTCGGCGGTAAGTTTCGCCAGCTCTGGCGCGCGTTGCAACTGGAATGGCATCTGTCCAAGCGCGACATTCTGACGCTGTATCTCAACCGTGCGCCGTTTGGCGGCACGCTGCAGGGCGTGGGGGCAGCAAGCTGGGTCTATCTTGGCAAATCGCCTGCCCAACTAAGCTACTCCGATGCAGCACTGCTGGCCGTGCTGCCACAGGCGCCGAGCCGTCTGCGCCCGGATCGCTGGCCGGCGCGCGCTGAAGCGGCGCGTAATAAAGTGCTCGAACGCATGGCGGCCCAGGGCATTTGGCCAGCCAGCCAGGTGCAGGAGTCGCGCGAAGAGCCGGTCTGGCTGGCGCCCAGACAAATGCCGCAGCTGGCGCCATTATTTTCGCGCATGATGCTGGGAAAAAGCCGGCGCGATAAAATCGTGACCACCCTGGACGCCGGGTTGCAGCGCCAACTGGAAGAGCTGGCGCAAAACTGGAAGGGGCGCCTGCCTGCGCGCAGTTCGCTGGCGATGATTGTCGTCGATCACACCGACATGAGCGTGCGCGGTTGGGTGGGATCGGTTGATATGAATGATGACTCCCGCTTTGGCCATGTGGACATGGTAAATGCGATCCGCTCGCCGGGGTCGGTGCTGAAGCCGTTTATCTACGGTCTGGCGCTGGATGACGGACTTATTCATCCAGCGTCGTTGTTGCAGGATGTACCGCGTCGTACCGGGGACTACCGGCCGGGGAATTTTGACAGTGGTTTTCACGGTCCGGTAAGCATGAGCGAAGCGCTGGTGCGTTCGCTGAATTTGCCCGCCGTGCAGGTGCTGGAAGCCTATGGCCCGAAGCGTTTTGCCGCCTCGTTACGTAACGTCGGTTTGCCGCTGTATCTGCCTGCAGGGGCCGCGCCGAATCTGTCGCTGATTTTGGGCGGCGCGGGGGCCAGGCTTGAGGATATGGCGGCGGCGTACAGCGCATTTGCCCGTCACGGTAAAGCGGGAAAATTGCGTTTGCAGCCGGACGACCCGCTGCAGGAGCGTCCGCTGATGTCGGCGGGCGCGGCGTGGATCATTCGCCGCATTATGGCCGATGAAGCGCAGCCGCTGCCGGATAACGCCTTGAGCAGAGTGGTGCCGCTGGCGTGGAAAACGGGCACCAGCTATGGCTACCGCGATGCATGGGCGATTGGCGTTAACGCCCGTTATGTGATTGGTATCTGGACCGGCAGGCCCGATGGTACGCCGGTGGTGGGGCAGTTTGGTTTTGCCAGCGCCGTGCCGCTGCTCAATCAGGTCAACAACCTTTTGCTTTCTCGCGGAACAAATCAACCGGAAGATCCACGCCCTGACTCCGTTAGCCGCGGCGTGGTGTGCTGGCCGGGCGGGCAATCTCTTGCGCCCGGAGACGCCAACTGTCGACGTCGTCTGGCAACCTGGCTACTGGACGGCAGCCAGCCGCCAACGCTGTTATTGCCTGAGCAGGAGGGCGTTAATGGCATCCGTTTCCCCGTCTGGCTGGACGATGAAGGCAAACGTGTGGCGGCGGATTGCCCGCAGGCGCGCGAACAAACGCTCATCGTCTGGCCTTTGCCGCTGGAGCCATGGCTGCCGGAGTCAGAGCGTCGTGGGGCGAGATTGCCGCCGGTTTCAGCCACGTGTCCGCCGCTGGGACAGGATGCTTCGCTGCCGTTGCAGTTGACAGGTCTGCGCGATGGCGCGATTGTAAAGCGTTTACCCGGCTCTCCAGAGGCATCATTACCGGTGCAAACCAGCGGCGGGACTGGCGATCGCTGGTGGTTTCTTAACGGTGAACGTCTGGACGAACGCGGACGTCGCCTGACGCTACGTCTGGCGGCTAAAGGGGACTACCAACTGCTGGTGATGGATGACGCCGGGCAGGTGGCGACGGTGAGATTTTCGTTACAGTAGACCAGTTAGTCACTATTTGTTGCTGAAATTCATCTTATTTTAAAGAAATGTTACCTTCATCAATAGTCAATTGCCGGGATGCTCTTTATAATCCGCGCCAGGTCGTACATCTATATAGACAACAACAGAACACATTACAGAGGTTATCATGGCTATTGAACGTACTTTTTCCATCATTAAACCAAACGCGGTGGCAAAAAACGTTATTGGCAGCATCTTTGCGCGCTTTGAAGCAGCAGGGTTCAAAATTGTCGGTACTAAAATGCTGCACCTGACCGTTGAGCAGGCACGCGGCTTCTATGCTGAGCACGATGGCAAACCATTCTTTGACGGTCTGGTTGAATTCATGACTTCCGGTCCGATCGTTGTTTCCGTCCTGGAAAGTGAAAATGCCGTACAGCGTCACCGCGATCTGATGGGCGCAACCAATCCGGCGAACGCGCTGGCGGGTACCCTGCGTGCGGACTACGCTGACAGCTTCACCGAGAACGGAACCCACGGTTCCGATTCCGTTGAGTCTGCCGCACGCGAAATCGCCTATTTCTTTGGGGAAGGCGAGGTTTGCCCGCGCACGCGCTAATAGGCTCGTCCTGTAGGCCGGATAAGCGTTTAGCGCATCCGGCACTGCTTGCCTGATGGCGATGCGAAGCGTCTTATCAGGCCTACGTTCTTTCTTTACATATTATTTTCGCTAATGCTTCGTGCAAACGTGGCATCCCTGCGCCAGACTTTGTACAATGCAACGCCCCGGAAGAGCAGACCGCTTGCCGGGGCGTTTCTTTTTAACCCTCCACGGGCCACAACGTGTAACAACGAGGCCGGAAAAAATTATGTCTGAATTAGTTAACACCTCTGAAGTCGTCATTCCTGCGGTTCCAAATAAAAATGGAAAAATTAACCTGCTGGATCTGAACCGTCAGCAAATGCGCGAATTCTTTAAAGAGATGGGCGAAAAACCGTTTCGTGCCGATCAGGTCATGAAGTGGATGTACCACTATTGCAGCGACAATTTTGATGACATGACCGACATCAATAAGGTGCTGCGCAACAAGCTGAAAGAAGTCGCTGAAATTCGCGCCCCGGAAGTGGTGGAAGAGCAGCGCTCCTCTGATGGCACTATCAAATGGGCTATCGCGGTGGGCGATCAGCGCGTCGAAACCGTGTATATCCCGGAAGACGATCGCGCGACCCTGTGCGTTTCTTCACAGGTCGGTTGCGCATTAGAGTGTAAATTCTGCTCTACGGCGCAACAGGGTTTTAACCGTAACCTGCGGGTGTCGGAAATCATTGGCCAGGTTTGGCGCGCGGCGAAAATCGTCGGCGCGGTGAAAGCAACGGGCGTGCGTCCTATCACCAACGTGGTGATGATGGGGATGGGCGAGCCGCTGCTCAACCTGACTAACGTGGTTCCGGCGATGGAAATCATGCTGGATGACTTCGGTTTCGGGCTGTCCAAGCGTCGCGTTACGCTTTCTACCTCTGGCGTTGTGCCTGCGCTGGATAAGCTGGGCGATATGATTGACGTCGCGCTGGCGATTTCTCTGCATGCGCCAAACGACGAAATTCGTGACGAAATTGTACCTATCAACAAAAAGTACAATATCGAAACGTTCCTCGGGGCGGTACGCCGTTATCTGGAGAAATCCAACGCCAACCAGGGTCGTGTGACTATCGAGTATGTGATGTTGGATCACGTCAACGACGGGACCGAACATGCGCATCAGTTGGCAGAGCTGCTGAAAGATACGCCGTGTAAGATCAACCTGATCCCGTGGAACCCGTTCCCCGGCGCGCCGTATGGCCGTAGTTCTAACAGCCGGATCGATCGCTTCTCCAAAGTGTTGATGGGCTATGGTTTCACCACCATCGTGCGCAAAACGCGCGGCGACGACATTGACGCAGCCTGCGGTCAGCTGGCGGGCGACGTTATCGACCGTACCAAGCGTACTCTGCGCAAGCGTATGCAGGGTGAGTCCATCGACATCAAGACCGTTTGATGTTGAGCGCTACGGTATAATTATTGTACCGTAGCGCAACGTAAGTGATATGAGACCCTTTGTTATCGTCGTCAGGCCAATAATAACGGTGCGTTTTTGTCGACTTTAAGGCAGTATGTAACGGTTCAACAAGCGTTTAGCCCAACGGCTTACGCGGTTTTGTCATTGATAGTCTGACCGTTTTATACTGTCTGACGAAGGTTAACTGACCAGATGTTTCGCGGTGTGGGTGAGCATTATGGCTTACCGGCGCCAGAACCCAAATTTACGCAGCTGTAGCGAATGAATACTGAAGCCACGCACGACAAAAATGAAGCACTCTCCACCGGCGTTCGTCTGCGCAATGCCCGTGAACAACTCGGATTCAGCCAGCAGGCAGTCGCGGAACGACTGTGCCTGAAGGTCTCCACGGTACGCGATATTGAAGAAGATAAGGCGCCAGCCGATCTTGCTTCAACATTCCTGCGCGGGTACATCCGCTCTTATGCGCGTCTGGTGCATATTCCTGAAGAAGAACTGTTGCCAGGGCTGGAAAAACAGGCTCCGATTCGCCCTGCCAAAGTTGCGCCGATGCAGAGTTTTTCGCTCGGTAAGCGTCGTAAAAAGCGCGACGGCTGGTTAATGACTCTTACCTGGCTGGTACTGTTTGTTGTTGTCGGCCTGACAGGGGCCTGGTGGTGGCAGAACCATAAAGCGCAGCAGGAAGAGATCACCACGATGGCCGATCAATCCTCCGCGGAGCTGAATGCCGGTAAAGACGGGGCGCAGAACGTACCGTTAGATACCAGCGCGGCTGCGAGCCAGGATACGACCCCGGCTCCTGACGATGGCGCCGTGGCGAACGCCGCGCCAGCGACAGATGCTCCAGCAACTCCGGCTCCAGCAGCGGATGCGCAACAGAACGCTGTTGTGGCACCTTCTCAGGCCAACGTCGATACCGCCACCGCGGCACCAGCAGCATCGGCGAACGCGGCGCCGTTGCCGACCGACCAGGCGGGCGTCACTACTACCCCTGCTGCCGATCCTAACGCGCTGGTAATGAACTTTACCGCCGATTGCTGGCTGGAAGTGACGGATGCGACGGGTAAAAAATTGTTCAGCGGTATGCAGCGTAAAGACGGCAGTCTGAATCTGACCGGCCAGGCGCCATACAAACTGAAAATTGGCGCTCCGGCGGCAGTGCAGATTCAGTTCCAGGGGAAACCTGTCGATCTGAGTCGTTTTATCAGAACTAACCAGGTTGCACGTCTGACCGTTAATGCCGAACAATCACCGGCTCAGTAACAGACGGCAATGCGGGAGATTTTTTAATGCATAACCAGGCTCCAATTCAACGTAGAAAATCGACACGCATTTACGTTGGGAACGTGCCGATCGGCGATGGCGCGCCCATTGCCGTACAGTCGATGACCAATACGCGCACCACGGATGTGGAAGCGACGGTTAATCAGATTAAAGCGCTGGAACGCGTAGGCGCAGACATTGTTCGTGTCTCTGTACCGACAATGGATGCCGCAGAAGCGTTCAAGCTTATCAAACAGCAGGTTAATGTCCCGCTGGTTGCCGATATTCACTTCGACTACCGTATCGCGCTGAAAGTGGCGGAATACGGCGTTGACTGCCTGCGCATCAACCCGGGCAATATTGGTAACGAAGAGCGTATTCGCATGGTGGTGGATTGCGCTCGCGATAAAAACATTCCTATCCGCATCGGCGTGAACGCCGGATCGCTGGAAAAAGATCTGCAGGAAAAATACGGTGAACCGACGCCGCAGGCGCTGCTGGAATCCGCTATGCGCCATGTGGATCACCTCGATCGTCTGAATTTCGATCAGTTCAAAGTCAGCGTGAAAGCCTCTGACGTTTTCCTTGCCGTAGAATCCTATCGCCTGCTGGCTAAACAGATCGATCAACCGCTGCATCTGGGGATCACCGAAGCGGGTGGCGCACGTAGCGGGGCGGTGAAGTCCGCGATCGGTTTAGGGTTGCTGCTTTCTGAAGGGATCGGCGATACGCTGCGCGTTTCTCTGGCAGCCGATCCGGTGGAAGAGATCAAAGTAGGCTTCGATATTCTGAAATCGCTGCGCATTCGCGCGCGTGGGATCAACTTTATCGCTTGCCCTACCTGCTCACGTCAGGAATTCGACGTTATCGGTACGGTCAACGCGCTGGAGCAACGCCTTGAAGACATCATTACGCCAATGGATGTTTCGATCATCGGCTGCGTGGTAAACGGTCCTGGCGAAGCGCTGGTCTCTACGCTGGGCGTGACGGGCGGTAACAAGAAAAGCGGCCTGTACGAAGACGGCGTGCGTAAGGACCGACTCGACAACGACGATATGATCACGCAGCTTGAAGCCCGTATTCGCGCTAAAGCGAGTATGCTGGATGAAGCGCGTCGTATCGACGTGCAGCAGCTTGAAAAATAATAACGTGATGGGAAGCGGCTTGCTTCCCGTGTATGATTGAACCCGCATGGCGCCCGCATTGTTCGGGTTAGCGCTGAGGGTTCATTTTTATATTCATAAAGAGAATAAACGTGGCAAAAAACATTCAAGCCATTCGCGGCATGAACGATTATCTGCCTGGCGAAACCGCCATCTGGCAGCGCATTGAAGGCACTCTTAAAAACGTGCTCGGCAGCTACGGTTACAGTGAAATCCGCTTGCCGATTGTAGAGCAGACCCCGTTATTCAAACGCGCGATCGGTGAAGTCACCGACGTGGTTGAAAAAGAGATGTATACCTTTGAGGATCGTAATGGCGACAGCCTGACGTTGCGTCCTGAAGGGACTGCGGGCTGCGTACGCGCCGGCATCGAACATGGTCTCCTGTACAATCAGGAACAGCGTCTGTGGTATATCGGGCCGATGTTCCGCCACGAACGTCCGCAAAAAGGGCGCTATCGTCAATTCCATCAGCTGGGTGTCGAAGTGTTTGGCCTGCAAGGCCCGGACATCGATGCTGAACTGATTATGCTGACCGCTCGCTGGTGGCGCGCGTTGGGTATTTCTCAGCATGTCAGCCTGGAGCTGAACTCAATTGGTTCGCTGGAAGCCCGCGCTAGCTACCGTGATGCGCTGGTCGCCTACCTGGAACAGCACAAAGATAAACTGGACGAAGACTGCAAGCGCCGTATGTACACCAACCCGCTGCGCGTGCTCGACTCCAAAAATCCGGAAGTACAGGCGCTGCTCAACGACGCTCCACAGCTTGGCGACTATCTGGATGACGATTCTCGCGAGCATTTTGCGGGCCTGTGCAAACTGCTGGAATCGGCAGGCATTGCCTATACCGTCAATCAGCGTCTGGTTCGTGGTCTTGATTACTACAATCGCACCGTATTTGAGTGGGTTACCAGCAGCCTGGGCTCACAGGGCACCGTCTGCGCCGGCGGTCGTTACGACGGTCTGGTAGAGCAACTTGGCGGTCGCGCAACGCCGGCAGTCGGCTTCGCTATGGGCCTGGAACGACTTGTTTTGTTAGTTCAGGCAGTTAATCCGGAATTTATTGCTTCCCCTGTTGTCGATATATACCTGGTCGCTTCGGGGACAGACACGCAGTCGGCGGCAATGCGGCTTGCAGAACGTCTGCGCGATGAAGTTCCTGGTGTAAAACTGATGACCAACCACGGCGGCGGCAACTTTAAGAAACAGTTTGCCCGCGCCGATAAGTGGGGCGCCCGCGTTGCACTGGTACTGGGCGAGTCCGAAGTGGCTAACGGTACCGTTGTAGTGAAGGATTTGCGCTCTGGTGAGCAAACGGCAGTAGCGCAGGATAGCGTTGCCGCGCATTTGCGCACTCTACTGGGCTAAGGAGAAGGACTGCGTGGAAATTTACGATAACGAAAACGACCAGATTGATGCGGTTAAACGCTTCTTTGCTGAAAACGGCAAAGCGCTGGCTGTTGGGGTCATTTTAGGGGTTGGCGCACTGGTTGGCTGGCGTTACTGGACCAGCCATCAGACGGAGTCCGCACGCTCTGCTTCTCTGGCGTATCAAAATACGGTGACTGCGGTAAGCGCAGGTAAACCGGATAGCATTCCTGCTGCAGAGAAATTTGCCGCAGAGAACAAAAATACCTACGGCGCGTTAGCTTCACTGGAACTGGCGCAGCAGTTTGTTGACCAAAATGAACTTGAGAAAGCTGCAAGCCAGCTGCAACAAGGCCTGTCTGCAACCAGCGATGAAAACCTCAAAGCGGTGATTAATCTGCGTCTGGCTCGCGTTCAGGTTCAGCTTAAACAGGCTGATACCGCGTTGAAAACGCTCGACGCCATTAAAGGTGAAGGGTGGACGGCCATTGTTGCCGATCTGCGCGGTGAAGCGTTGCTGAGCAAAGGCGATAAACAAGGTGCGCGTAGCGCATGGGAAGCGGGCGTGAAAAGCGATGCCTCTCCTGCTCTGAGCGAAATGATGCAGATGAAAATCAATAATTTGTCCATCTGAGAGGGACCCGATGCAATTGCGTAAATTACTTCTGCCAGGGCTGCTTTCCGTTACCCTATTGAGCGGCTGTTCACTGTTTAGTGGCGAAGAAGATGTCGTTAAGATGTCCCCATTACCGGTGGTTGAAAACCAGTTTACTCCGTCTACGGACTGGAGCACCTCTGTAGGCAACGGTATTGGCGATTTCTATTCCAATCTTCATCCTGCGCTGGCGGATAACGTTGTCTATGCAGCCGATCGCGCTGGCGTCGTTAAGGCGTTGAATGCGGACGACGGCAAAGAAGTCTGGTCTGTTAATCTGGGTGAGAAAGACGGCTGGTTCTCCCGTACATCTGCACAGCTTTCTGGCGGTGTAACCGTGTCCGGTGGTCATGTTTACATTGGCAGCGAAAAAGCGCAGGTTTATGCGCTGAACACCAGCGATGGTACCACCGCATGGCAGACGAAAGTTGCCGGTGAAGCGCTGTCTCGCCCTGTTGTGAGCGATGGCGTGGTGCTGATCCACACCAGCAATGGTCAGTTGCAGGCACTGAACGAAGCTGACGGCGCCATCAAATGGACCGTTAACCTCGACATGCCTTCTCTGTCTCTGCGTGGCGAATCTGCCCCGGCGACCGCCTTTGGCGCAGCAATTGTCGGCGGTGATAACGGTCGCGTAAGCGCCGTGCTGATGCAGCAGGGCCAGATGATTTGGCAGCAACGTATTTCTCAGGCGACAGGCCCAACGGAAATCGATCGTCTGAGCGACGTTGATACCACGCCGGTTATCGTCAATGGCGTTGTTTACGCGCTGGCTTATAATGGTAACCTGACGGCGCTGGATCTGCGCAGCGGTCAGATCATGTGGAAACGCGAACTCGGCTCAGTGAATGATTTCATCGTCGACGGTAACCGTATCTACCTGGTTGACCAGAACGACCGCGTACTGGCGCTGACCACCGACGGCGGCGTGACGCTGTGGACGCAAAGCGATCTGCTGCACCGTCTGCTGACGTCCCCGGTATTGTATAACGGCAATCTGGTTGTGGGCGATAGCGAAGGCTACCTGCACTGGATTAACGTTGAAGATGGTCGCTTTGTCGCCCAGCAAAAAGTTGACAGCTCCGGTTTCCTGACCGAGCCGGTCTCTGCTGATGGTAAACTGCTGATCCAGGCGAAAGACGGTACGCTGTACTCTATTACGCGTTAATCGTCTCTGCCGCTCGCTTTGAAAAACGGCTCCTGGTGCAGGGGCCGTTTTACTGTTTTTAACAACGGCGCAAAAATGTGCCCGTTGTCTGATGATTTTTTAAATGAGGCTTTAAACATGGTACCTGTGGTCGCGCTTGTCGGGCGCCCTAACGTTGGCAAATCCACGTTATTTAACCGTCTAACTCGCACCCGAGATGCGCTGGTTGCGGATTTCCCGGGTCTGACTCGTGACCGTAAGTACGGTCGTGCGGAAATTGAAGGCCGTGAGTTTATCTGCATTGATACCGGCGGTATTGATGGCACCGAAGACGGTGTAGAAACCCGCATGGCGGAACAGTCGCTGTTGGCGATCGAAGAAGCGGACGTTGTGCTGTTCATGGTGGATGCGCGCGCTGGCCTGATGCCGGCGGATGAGGCGATTGCGAAACATCTGCGTGCGCGTCAGAAACCGACGTTTCTGGTCGCCAACAAAACTGACGGACTCGATCCGGATCAGGCGGTTATTGATTTTTACTCGCTGGGTTTAGGCGAGATTCATCCGATTGCTGCCTCCCATGGTCGTGGCGTTCTCAGTCTGCTGGAGCACGTCTTGCTGCCGTGGATGGACGATGTTGCGCCGCAGGAAGAAGTGGATGAAGACGCAGAATATTGGGCGAAACTGGCAGCCGAAGAAAATGGCGAAGAAGAGCCTGAAGACGATTTCAACCCGCAGGATCTGCCGATTAAGCTGGCTATTGTCGGGCGCCCGAACGTAGGTAAGTCCACACTGACTAACCGTATTCTCGGCGAAGACCGCGTAGTGGTTTATGACATGCCGGGGACGACGCGCGACAGTATTTATATCCCGATGGAACGTGATGGGCGTGAATATGTGCTGATCGACACCGCGGGCGTACGTAAGCGCGGCAAAATTACCGAAGCGGTAGAAAAATTCTCCGTTATCAAAACGCTGCAGGCGATCGAAGACGCCAACGTGGTGATGCTGGTGATTGATGCGCGCGAAGGTATTTCCGATCAGGACCTGTCACTGCTGGGCTTTATCCTCAATAGTGGGCGCTCACTTGTTATCGTGGTCAACAAGTGGGATGGTCTGACGCAGGAAGTGAAAGAGCAGGTCAAAGAGACGCTGGACTTCCGCCTGGGCTTTATTGATTTTGCGCGCGTACACTTTATCTCCGCGCTGCACGGTAGCGGTGTGGGTAATCTGTTTGAGTCGGTCCGCGAAGCCTACGACAGCTCCACCCGTCGCGTCAGCACCGCGATGCTGACGCGCATCATGACCATGGCGGTGGAAGATCATCAGCCGCCGCTGGTGCGTGGCCGTCGCGTGAAGCTGAAATATGCCCACGCCGGTGGTTATAATCCGCCGATTGTGGTGATTCACGGTAACCAGGTGAAAGACCTGCCGGATTCCTACAAGCGCTATCTGATGAACTATTTCCGCAAGACGTTGGACGTAATGGGGACGCCGATCCGTATTCAGTTCAAAGAGGGGGAGAACCCGTTTGCGAATAAACGTAATACGCTGACCCCGACCCAAATGCGTAAGCGTAAGCGTTTGATTAAGCACATCAAAAAAAGCAAGTAACCGTTGCTGATGGTGATAAAAACCCGCGCTTGTCGCGGGTTTTTTTTCGTTACCCCATCGCCTGCCTCAACCCGTGCGATGTCAATTACTATTCGTTTTTTGCCAAGTTTAAATCTAAGAAAGTAGACAATTGTCGAATTTTCATCTTAAAGTCACCCCTCTGGTACTAGACAAAACTACTGCCAGGTTATCAAATGGTTAAATAAATCTTCGCCGCATGTAAAAAATCGGTCAGATACGTAACTGGCTGGCGTACATCGCGGTGTTTACACGCACGACGACATATCTTTCGGGAGAATTATGCAATCCTCTGTTAATCAAAAAGAAAGCCGAACGTTCTTCGGCCATCCGTATCCGCTCGGCTCACTGTTCTTCACAGAGATGTGGGAGCGTTTCTCGTTTTATGGCATTCGTCCGTTACTGATCCTGTTTATGGCTGCCACCGTTTACGATGGCGGCATGGGGCTGGCGCGTGAAAACGCCTCGGCGATTGTGGGGATCTTTGCCGGTACGATGTACCTCGCCGCGCTGCCGGGTGGTTGGCTGGCGGATAACTGGCTCGGCCAACAGAAAGCGGTATGGTATGGCTCGATCCTGATTGCGCTTGGCCACCTGTCGATTGCGCTCTCTGCCATCATGGGTGACAACCTGTTCTTTATCGGCCTGATGTTCATCGTACTTGGTTCTGGCCTGTTCAAGACCTGTATTTCAGTGATGGTCGGTACGCTGTATAAAAAAGGCGATGCGCGTCGCGACGGCGGTTTCTCGCTGTTTTACATGGGGATCAACATGGGCTCCTTCATCGCCCCGCTGATCTCCGGCTGGCTGATTAAAACTCATGGCTGGCACTGGGGATTTGGCATCGGCGGTATCGGGATGCTGGTCGCGCTGATCATCTTCCGCGTCTTTGCCGTTCCGGCGATGAAACGCTATGACAGCGAAGTCGGGCTGGACTCCACCTGGAATAGCCCGGTAGTGAAAAGAAACGGCGTGGGCGCGTGGCTGCTGGCGCTGGCGGTAGGTGTAGCCATTGTGGTTACCCTGATCGCGCAAGGCGTGATTGTCATTAACCCGGTAGCGGTAGCCAGCGTGCTGGTATACGTGATTGCGGCATCCGTAGCGCTCTACTTCATCTACCTGTTCGTGTTTGCCGGTCTGAGCCGTAAAGAGCGTGCCAGACTGTTAGTCTGCTTTATTCTGCTGGTTTCCGCCGCGTTCTTCTGGTCGGCGTTTGAGCAAAAGCCAACCTCTTTCAACCTGTTCGCCAACGACTATACTGACCGCATGATCGGCGACTTTGAAATTCCGGCGGTCTGGTTCCAGTCGATCAACGCGCTGTTTATCATCCTGTTAGCGCCGGTATTCAGTTGGGCGTGGCCGAAACTGGCCAGCATGAACATTCGCCCGAGCAGTATCACCAAGTTCGTTATCGGTATTCTCTGTGCTGCCGCAGGCTTTGGTCTGATGATGCTGGCGGCGCAAAACGTGTTGAGTAATGGTGGGGCAGGCGTTTCGCCTTTCTGGCTGGTGGGCAGTATCCTGATGCTGACGCTCGGCGAGCTGTGCCTGAGCCCAATTGGTCTGGCGACCATGACGCTGCTGGCGCCGGAAAGAATGCGCGGTCAGATGATGGGGCTGTGGTTCTGCGCCAGCGCGCTGGGAAATCTGGCCGCGGGCCTGATTGGTGGTCATGTGAAGGCTGACCAGCTCGATATGCTGCCGGATCTGTTCGCGCGCTGCTCTATTGCGCTGCTGATCTGCGCCGCTGTGCTAATCGTCCTGATTGTTCCGGTACGTCGTATGCTGGAAAATGTGCAGACAAAACCGGCGACCAGCGCCTGATAACCTCTCTATTTTGCCGGGGCAGAGGTTATGCTCCGGCAATTCACTCCAGAAAGTGCCTCGTACGACGCCGCGCAGGTCAGAAGAAGCCGAACTGCCGCTGGCTTTACAGCAACAGTTGCGCGGGCTGCATTAAGCTTATCGTGTTAACATCAGAGCGGTCATTCATTCCCTGTAAAGGAGTCACTATGTCGATTGTCTGCCCTGATTGCCATGCGGAACTGGCGCCGCAAAATGGTGTGGCGCACTGCGAGAACTGTCATAAAGATGTTCAACTTGAGGCGCGTTGCCCGGAGTGCCATCAATCTCTGCAGGTACTCGCCGCCTGCGGCGCGGTGGATTATTTTTGCCAGAACGGTCACGGGCTTATTTCAAAGAAGCGTGTCGAATTCTTAATTAAAAATAATACAGATTGATTTAAGAATTCCTTAATTGATGCTCACTTTTTATGTTTGTTAGTATTGGAAATAAGCAATATACATTGAGTTATTATATTTACTCATACAACTAATAATCAATGGTGATGTAAAGAGCTTCAGAAAATAATCCCCGTAAATAATTTTATATTCTGTCAGTGCGATTAACTCAAGGATGGTTGTCGTATGGCGCAATGGATGCGCATCTTTATTTGGTTGGTCTTATCCGGTGTCGCTATTTCAGCGTCAGGCGCCAACGTACCGGCAACATCAGAAAAACGTAGCGAATCGGTATTGCCTGATTTGGCCAGCGACTCTGCGCAAAAATCAGAACAAGGAAATAACGGCAGGTCATATACCGAACAAGGGGCTGATTATTTTATTAATTCAGCCACCCAGGGGTTTGATAACCTTACGCCCGAAGCGCTTGAATCTCAGGCCCGCAGTTATCTCCAGGGGCAAATTACGTCATCCGCACAATCCGGTGTTGAATCCCTGTTATCACCGTATGGCAAAGTGCGCACCAATCTGGCGATTGGCGAAGGCGGTAATCTGGAAGGCAGTTCGCTGGACTATTTTGTCCCCTGGTATGATAACCAACGGACGTTATTGTTTAGTCAGTTTTCCGCTCAAAGAAAAGAAGACCGTACCATTGGCAACGTGGGGGTTGGCGTACGCCAGAACGTGGGAAGCTGGCTTCTGGGGGGCAACGTATTCTATGACTACGACTTCACGCGTGGCCATCGTCGGCTTGGTTTAGGCAGCGAGGCATGGACCGATTTTCTGCGGTTTTCAGGCAACTATTACCACCCGCTGTCGGACTGGAAAGATTCCAAAGATTTTGAATTCTACGAGGAACGTCCGGCGCGTGGCTGGGATGTCCGCGCAGAAGCGTGGTTGCCGTTTTATCCGCAACTTGGCGGAAAACTGGTTTATGAACAGTATTATGGTGACGAAGTTGCCCTGTTTGGCTCCGATAATCTACAGAAAAACCCCCATGCCGTAACCGTCGGAATGAGCTACACGCCGGTTCCTTTACTCACCCTGGGCGCAGATTACAAAGCCGGTACCGGAGACAACACGGATCTCAGCCTGAATGCCACCATGACGTATCAGTTTGGTACTCCGCTGGCAGCACAGATTGATCCCGATAACGTGAAGACCCAGCATTCGTTAATCGGCAGTCGCACCGATTTTGTCGATCGCAATAACTTTATCGTGCTCGAATATCGGGAAAAGGATCCGCTGGACGTCACCCTGTGGCTGAAAGCGGATGAAACCAACGAACACCCCGAATGCGTCATTCAGGATAATCCCGAGGCGGGGATCGGTCTGGAAAAGTGTAAGTGGACGATCAACGCGTTAATCAACCATCACTATAAAATTGTCACTGCTTCATGGCAGGCGAAGAACAATGCGAATCGCATCCTGGTTATGCCCGTGGTCAAAGCCAATACGCTTACTGAAGGTAACAAAAACCGCTGGAATCTGGTGCTGCCCGCATGGGTGAATGCGAGTACGGAAGAAGCGCGACAGGCGCTAAACGCCTGGAAAGTGCGTATCACTCTGACCGATGAAAAGGGCAATACGCAAAATTCTGGCGTCGTGGACATTACTGTGCGCCAGGATCGCCAGATCGAACTGATTGTCGATAATTTCGCGGATACCGATCGTAGCGATCACAGCCATGCCGCCAGCGCGCTGGCCGATGGCGTCGATGGCGTAGTCATGGATTTGCTGCTGACGGATTCCTACGGCGACGCCACCGACCGTAATGGTAATCAGCTGGTCGATGAGGCGATGAAACCAGAGCTGTACGACAGTAGCGACAAAAAAGTAACGCTAGCGGCGACGCCCTGTACCGCAGAAACGCCCTGCGTGTTTATCGCCAGTCGTGACAAAGCTGCGGGGACCGTGACGCTTTCAAGTACGTTGCCTGGAACTTTTCGCTGGAAGGCCAAAGAGGAGGCATATGGCGACAGCAACTATGTCGATATCACCTTCCTCGACAAAGGCGCCTCTGACCTCAATGCCATTATCTATCAGCTGAAAGCCGCGAAGCCGGTGAACCTGATTAGTAAAGAAGAACAGCACCCGCAACTCAATAAAACGTATCGTTTTGTCCTGTGGCGCGACAAAAATAACGATGGCGTCTTTCAGATGTCGGAGCAGCTCGCGGAAGACGAAATGGCCTTGTATGACTACCAGTGGGAATTTACCGGGCAAAGCACCAACGGGCATACCGGAGCGCTGGCTAACACCCGCAATGAAGATCTGGTATTGCCGGTGACCAACAAAGAGGCTGCGCAAAAGTTTACCGCCAACGAGGAAGATGGCGTTCAGGGATATGGCATACGGGTTATTTATAGCCAGAAATAGCGTCAGCGAGTCAGTCGCTGAGTGTTGAAGAAAAAGGAGAGTCTTAATGCAGGCATTATTAAAACGGCGGCTGACTAAAGTCGCACTGGCACTGGTGATGGCAGGATACTGTTCATTTCCGGCAATGGCGGCGAATGGCAACCTGAAAAGCGGCCAGTGGCAAATCGTCACTGACAGCACCGGGACTATTCAGGGGACGGTGCCGTGGATCACCCGCGCGGCGGACAAAATCGCGGAAACCGATAAAAGCCACGTCACGGTCACCATCGATCGCGGTAGCCGTACCGTCGGCAGTAGCGAAGGCGAAAAGCAGTTCCATGTGGGCGATAAAGTCACGGTGAACTGGGCGATTGGCGATACGGAAGGCGACCTGGACACCAACAACACCGCCACCAAAGCCACGGTGGTGTGGGTGCGTTCGAAAAATCAGGATGGTTCTGATGCGGTAGATATCGACGGCACTACCGGGAAAGACACGTACACCATCCAGGCGGATGACGCTGACTATTATCTCGGGATCAAAATTACCCCAACCACAACGACCGGCGATCCTAACGTCGCGCCGGTTGTTCTGCTGAGCGACTTGTCTACCAACGCAGGCGGTGGCGGTGACGATGATGACATTCCGGAAGGTCCGGTGGTTGATGAAAATGTGAAAGTGGTCATTTACGAATCCGGTACGACCGCGAACCTGCTTGGCTCCGCGACCAAACTCAAAACCAACACCACCTATAAAGTGCTGCTGTGGAAAGACGCCAACGGTAACGGCACCTACGATACCGGCGAAGATGTTACCGCCGATTATCACTACCGTTGGAAATTCACCGGCACTAGCCTGCAGTTGGGGGCGAGCGGGGGGATTGTCAACGCCAGCCACAACGACGGCGATCTGGTTATCCCTGTCACCAACGCCGAAGCGAAAACGGCGTTCGACAACGGCGACAGCGGCGGCGTTACGCTGGGCAACGACGGTGTCCAGGGTTACGGATTGTCTATCGACTACCAGCGCAAGTAATAGACCTCATACCATTCCCGCAAGGGAATGGTATTTCCGCGTGCTTTGCTTAGCGCAGGGTTAAGCAAAGCGTGTTGAAAAATCTTAGAAAAAAAAACAGGTGGATATCGCTCATGGATGGCAATCTGCACAACGGCAAGGTGTATCGTTTTTTACTGATGGCGCTACTGATGGCAGGTATGGTCGCGGCGCCAGCCTCGGCGGTGCTGAAAAGTGGCACCTGGCAGGAGGTGAATGCGGCCACTGACGCTATCAACGGTACGGTTCCACTGGCCGATGGCGTCACCGTCCCGGTTTATCAAGGCAGTATCCTGCTGAATCCTGAAAAGACAAATACGGTCAGTTTCAGCGCTATGCCGCGTGATTTCAGTACCGACGATGCGCCCAGCGCGCTGCAGCTCGTCAACCCGGTTGATACGGAAGGCGATATCTTTGCCGTTCCGCCCGTGCGCTGGGATACGCAGATGCCTGTTATCGACCTGATCTGGGCTGATGCGGCAACACCGGACGAGCCGCTTGACCCGCAGCCCGCGGCTAACAAAACCTTCTGCGCCCAGAATATGGCCGGAGGGCATTTTGTGGTCTGGCCGCAAATCAACGCCGACAATGCAACGACGCTGCCCGCACTCTACCTCCAGACCATCACCGGGACGCCTTTCAGCAATACCATTTCTGTGCTGAGCCAGAAGATACCCGTAGATATTGCGGCTGCCGCCGGCGATCCGGTGACCGTTACCGCAGACCATTTTGATGAACAACTGAACGCCGCGAAAGTGAAGGCTGGGGAGAGCATTGCGCTGACGATTACGACCCGGGATTGCCAGGGAGAGGCCGTGGGCAACACGGCGTTTGTCATCACCCGCGGTGATGCGCTGAATCGGCAAAATGGGGTGAACAACGCCGCGCCGGTACACGTTGGCGACACGGAGTTGACCACCGTCACGACCGAATACCATGGCACAACGGATGCGAATGGCAAGGCGACGGTGGTTGTCACCCAGGCCAGTGGCCCCGGGGTTAAAACACCATTAACGGTGTTTGCCGCAGGCGCGCCGCAGTTGAAAAGCAGCATTGCGGTAATTTTTACGACCCTGACCAGCCCGGATACTCCGTTTGCCAACATGTGGGGACACATGACGGAGACGTCCAGCGCCGACGTTGAAGGGGAGACGTATACCTTTACCCGGCCGCAGCTGGCGGCGGAAACGGACGGCGAAAGCGGCGTGGTTAGCGCCAGTAATGAAAATTGGGCGCTGTTTAACTGGGGCGGTGCCGATACGCATTGTGAAATCCTGCCTGATGCGCGTCAGCTGATGGGGTTAAAGATCGCGCGTGGCGATCTTGTCACCAGCCTGGGTTGGCCGGTGGCGGGGAATAATGAATATTGGTCGTCATCCGCGGGAACGCTAATGGAGTACCACCTGGGCGTTAATATGCTGACGCGCAGCGTGGTGGAAGAACGCGACGAGACCACATCGTTGGTGAGCTGCGTGGATAAAGCCTCGCCGGCGGTGAAGCCGGAAATCACGCTCACGCTGGACAGCATGGATAGCGAATTGAATGCGGCCAGGGTTCGGGTGGGTGACTCCATCAATATGCGGGTGACGATTAAAGCCAAAGAGACAGGGGCAGCGTTGCCGTATCGCTATTTTGATTTGTACGTTGGGGATGAGCAAAACCGCAAAGGTCAGACTAACGCTGAGGCCCGGGCCGAGGGCTCAAAATATGGCTGGGTGGATAACCCGGTGCTTGTTGGGCTTACCGGTTCCGGCACGCCCAATCACTATCACGGCATCACCGGCGCAGATGGCCAACTGACGTTGATGCTGACGCAGGATGACGGCGCTGGCGTGTTGACGCCTTTGCGGGTGGTGGCGGCTGAGGGGGCGGAGGCGACGGCGAACGTAATTTTTACCGTTGTCACCAGTCCGGATAACACGCAGGCGCGCATGTGGGGGCATATGCAGGGCGTTGTCGAAGCAGGCAATATTTACAAGCGTCCGCTGCTGGCGAGTGAAGCCAGCGCCAACACCGGTTCAACGGTGGAAAATCACGAGGACTGGGCCACGTTCAGTTCCGTGGCCGCCGCCACCAGCCAGTGCGGTACGGGGCAGGTGCCGGGGCAACTGCTGCTGGATGCGCTGTATTCCGCGCACAGTGATAATGCGATGGCCACAACCTACGGCTGGCCGACCTCCAGCCATAGCTATATTTCTGCCGATACCGACGGCACTCAGACCGCGCACGTCAATCTGGCTACCGGGGCAGATGGGATGTTCAGCGGCAGCGAACCCAATTATCTGAGCTGCTCGGGCAATGAGCTGGTGACGCAGCTTACGGTGTGGTTCAACGATGATGTCAGCCTGCGTCAGGCAACGGCAAAGGTCGGTGAGACGGTCATGATGCATATCCATTCCGTGAATGCGCTTAATGGATTAGTCGTACCCAATGCGGCCTTTACGGTGACGATGGCGCAGGGAAAAAACCGCAAAGGGCTGATCACGGGCTTCACCGATCCCAGCGACGGCGCGCTGGAGATGGGGGGGACGTTTTATGGCGCATCGCAGGCATCTATGACTTTGCAGGGAACGACGGATGCCGAGGGTAACGCAGCGATAGCGATTGCGCAGCCGCAGGGAGTTGGCTTGCTCACTCAACTGAACGTTGTGCCGGTCAATTCACTGATCACCACGCCGGTTGAACGTAGCGTCAAATTTACGGTTCCCACCAGCCCGGATACCCCCAATGCGCAGATGTGGGGACACATGGTGGAGACGGTCACCGTGGATGGGCTGACGTTCGAGCGCCCCAAACTGGCAAGCGAGGTTAGCGCAACCCGAACTCAGCTTGAAGATAACGAAACCTGGGCGCGGGTGACGCATAGCGATGCCGCGGGCAACGCGGCGGCTGGCGGCTGTGCGGCGAACCGCTTACCGCGCGCCGATCAACTGGCGGCGCTGTACAACGCCAACAGCGGCGGCGCGATGCATAACCTGCAGGGCTGGCCGATCGTTGAGTCATATTGGTCGGCGACGCCCGCCAGCGCGACGGCATGGCAAATGACCTCGCTCAGTAATGGGACGGAATCCGCCGATGGCAGCGCCTCTGTCTATACCAGTTGCCTGACCAGCGATAACCCGATGGCAGCCACAATTACCCTTACGCCGGAGAATGCCGCGCAGTGGAATGAGGCCAGTCAGGCGGCCAAAGTCAAAAAAGGCGAGACCCTGAAGCTGAAGGTGACCGTTAACGACGCCAGCGGCAACCCGCTGCCGGGCGCGACGTTTGTGTTAAGCCGCGGCGACGGCTACACGCGTCAGGGGAGTAAACATATCGCGGGCAGCGGCGATGGTATTGTCGCCCCGGTGGTGATTGACGGCGAATCGCTCAATGATACCGCCACCCGCATCGGCGGCATAACCGGTGCGGACGGTAGCAAAATCATTAACGTTACTCGCCCGGATACCGCTGGCACGAAGGTGGCGATCGCCGCTGCGCTGTACGATAACGCCAGCGTAAGCGATAGCATCGACACCATTTTTACCGTCGCCACCAGCCCGGACAGCGACAAAGCCGTCATGTGGGGGCATATGCCGGAAACGGTCACCGCCGCCAACGGTACGGTGTTCAAACGCCCGCTGCTGTTTGCTGAGATATCCGCCGGTAGCGCTGTCAGCAGCAGTGTCGAGAATAACGAAACCTGGGGCATTGTCGATTACTACGGCATCGCTGAGGTTTGCGGCGCGGGATACGTCCCGGCGCTTGCAGATTTACAGTCGCTGTATGCGGCCTGGCCTGCGGGGGCTATGAACACGCAGCAGGGCTGGCCAGTGGATGAAAAAAACTACCAGAACAGTACCGCCGACCTCAGTCGTACCCCAGAAAACCGCTATGTAAAATCGCTCAATCTGCGGGATAACAGCATTACCTCGCAGCTATGGAGCGAAAAACTCTATTTTTCCTGTTTGCAGAACGCGCATCCCGCAGCGACGCAGCTGACGCTGACGTCATCGCTGTATAACGAGAGCGATGGTTTTGCCAAAGCCAAAGTGGGCGAGTCGATCCCATTGGTAATCACCACCCTGGATGCGCAGGGAAACCCTGTCGGAAATACGCCGGTCATCTTTGGGCGCGGCGACAGCGTTGGGCGCGCCAACCAGGACGTGAACGGGAGCGAGGCGGCGATGATTCAGATCAACCACGGCGAAGGCCGCGCCAGCCGCGCCGAATATTACACCGTTACCGGAGAGGACGGCACGCTGGCGCTGGAGGTCAGCCAGGACAGCGGCGCCGGGTTTAAAACGCCGCTACAGGCAACAATTGATGACCATAGCGACACGACACAGACTTTATCGGTGGTCTTCACCGTCGCCACCAGCCCGGACAGCGAAAAAGCCAACTACTGGGGCCACATGGCGGAAACGGTGACTGACGGTAACGGACAGGTTTATCAGCGTCCGAAGCTGGCAAGCGAGTTCAGCGCGACGCCCGGTAAAACGATCACCCTGACGTATGGCGATTACGATAAGGGCGAAACCTGGGGGATGGTTACCGGCAGCGATGCCTGGAGCGGCAGCAACGGCGGCTGTGGTCAGGCGTCGTTGCCCGGCATCAGCGATTTGCAGGCGTTGTATAGCCATTACCCCAATGGCGCAATGCGCACCACGAATGGCTGGCCAGTAAGCAGTGCCGGGAGCGTCAGCGCTAGCCAGCGCTGGTGGGCGGGAGAACAGGTGGTGGATGCCAGCAACAAAGCGCAGTATGCGGTTGTCAACCTGTTCAGCGGGGGCGATGCTACAACCGCGTACAATACCAGTTATTACATGCAGACCTGCCTCGCTACGCCGCGCGTGCTTGCCAGCAAGCTGACGCTGACGTTGGCGAATGAGGATGAAACGACCGGGATAGCCAAAGCGAAGAAAGGCGAAAAAATGGCGGCGACGGTAACGGCCACCGACAGCGCTGGCCAGCCGGTAGCCGGGGTGCTAATCAAGGTCAGCCGTGGGAATGCTTTAACGCGTGCAGGGGGCGTTTATACCGCCAATGGCGCGGATGATATCGCCCTGACGGACATCCAGCCTGCCGACCAGGCGACATTCCTGATGGATACGACCTCTGCCTATCTCTACGTGAAAACCAATGCTCAGGGGCAAGTGACGTTCAACCTTTCACAGGATGCAACGGTCGGACTGAAAACGCCGATTATGGTGACGGCCGCCGATGACAGTACGCTTACCGACACCAAAGATGCGATCTTCACGGTGCTGACCAGCCCGGACTCCGACAAGGCGGTTTACTGGGGGCACATGCCTGAAACCTTTACCAATAGCAACGGCGTGGAGTTCCAGCGGCCACTCCTGAGTGCGGAAATACCTTCAACCAGCAACACGTCAAAATACATGGAAAATGGCGAGACCTGGTATGCCTGGAACCGTTATTCCTATATGAAGTCAGATAATGCCAGTCCATGTGGTGTCAGCCAACTGGCAACGATGGAGGAGTTAACCACACTGTATAACGATTATCCGAATGGCGGGCTGTCTACGACATTTGGGCTGCCCGTCACGTCAGACAAATACTGGGGCGCGGGAAATGTGGTTACGGATGCTACCTCGGGCTATGCCTATCAATATATTAACCTCAATAACGGTGAAACCTACGCGTCGTTCAGTAAGTCTGTCCAGACGGCGAAACTATGCCGTACGACGACGCGCACCTTGTCGATAGCGATGTCTTCCGGTAGCTGGAATGCGGAAAAATTGGCGGCAACGGCGAAAAAAGGCGTCAAAATACCCGTCACGATAGCGGTGACCGATCAGTTCGGCGCGCCGCAGGCAAACATCGTGGTGCGTCTGGATCGCGGCGCGTCGCAGACCCGCAACACTAGCGGCACCTATGACTACACGGTGAGTAGCAATTTGTCTGTCACCCCGGATTCTGAGGGGGCGAATGCGGCAACGTTAACCTATCGTGGCGGTATGTCGACGGATGTCCGCAACTGGTACGCAACGACGGACAGTAAGGGGGAAATTCGCTTTGAGCTGTCGCAGGATAGTACCACCGGTCTGAAAACCGGGTTGACGGCGCTATTGATGGATAACAGCGTGATGCAATCTGCTATGGATGTGATTTTCACGGTTATCACCAGCCCGGACTCCGATAAAGCGAGATACTGGGGACATATGCCGGAAACGGCGGCCAACAGCGCCGGTGTGACTTTCCGCCGTCCGCTGCTGGCGGCGGAGATGTCATCGTATAGCTCAACGTTTACCTACAACAATGAAATCTGGCCGCTGATCGCCGCCGCCAACGCGCAAAAAGCGGGGGCAAGCGGCTGCGATGTGGAATATCAACCGTTGTTAAGCGATATGCAGACGCTGTTCTTCGACAATATGAGCGTTTCCGGTGGGATAGGCGCGGTTTATGGCTGGCCTGTAGGGTCGAACCAATTCTGGTGGGCTGCCGATCGCGCGGCGAGCACCGGGAATTATCAATATATCAGCCTGAGCGCGGGCGGCAGCGGTTCGACAAGCAACTCAAGCACGACCGCCGCGCAGGTGTGTCTGGTGGAGGCGCGCGCGCAAGCGGGTAGTATTACGCTGACGTCAACCGCGATGGATGCGGCGAAATCCGCCGCCGTGGCGAAACAGGGCGAGAGCATCCCTCTTACCGTGACGGTGAAAGATACTCTTGGCAACCCTATGGCGAATCAGCCGTTTACGCTGTCTCGCGGTGAGTCGCTGAACCGGGCGGGGGTGGTCATCACCGATGGTGACGTCGAGGCGGAAATGGGCGCTGATGATATGGTTCTCCGGGCGTTAACGCCGGTGAGCGGCGTCAGCGATATGACTACGGCGGCCAGCGTTTACAGCGGCACCACCGGTAGCGATGGTACCGCGACGTTCACCGTGAATCAGAATAAAACGTTAGGTTTGAAAACGTCGTTGACCGCCGCGCTGGCGAGCGATACCAGCAAAACGGCGACGCTGGATGCCATCTTCACGGTACATACCAGCCCGGATACGGATAAAGCGAATTTCTGGGGGGATATGCCCGATACGGTGAGCGCCAATGGTAAAACGCTGCATCGTCCACTTTTACTGGCTGAGCTGCCTGCCGGGAAAACGCCGCCGCTGCATGTTCTAATGAACAAAGAGGAGTGGGCGATGGCGCATACGGTTGACGCCAGCACGTGGGATCTGGCGGCGCAGTGCGGCAGCCTGAGCGCTGCGGCCAGCCTTGATGATCTGAAAGCGCTGCATTCTGGCTTCAGCAGCACGGGATGGCCCTCAACGTCCAGCTATGCGTACCTGTCCCAGACGGTGTGCGGCGCAAATTATTGCGGTTATAACCACACCAGCGGGACGGTTAACTCGTACGTTAATGCGAAAACGACGGCAGGCTTTGCCAGCTGCGCCCGGTAGCGTTAAACCGCTTTACGGGCACGCGTTTTTTTCTGCGGGGTCACTTTGGTGACCTCGCTTTCTACCCAGCCATCTTCCAGCCGCGTGGTCATCACGTCACCGGCTTTCACCTGCCTGACCTTTTTCAGCACGCCGCCGTTGGTGGCGGTAGAGACGCTATAGCCGCGCGCCAGCGTCGCCAGCGGGCTGACGGCTTCGAGGTGGGTGACCGCGTTACCAAAACGTTCGCGATGGACGCTCAGGCGGGTACGAATATTCTCCGCCAGACGATATTCCAGTTGCTGGATGCGGCTTTGCGCACGATGAATGCGCGGCTGCGGGTTTTGCTGATTCAGACGTTGCAGCATACGCTGCTGGCGCTGATTAGCCTGTTTGATCTGATTTTCCAGCGCCGTGCTCATGCGCTGACGCAGTCGCTCAAGCGTGGTTTGTTGACGCGCCAGGCGTAACTGCGGATGTTGCTGTTGCAAACGGTGGAATAGTTGCGTAAAGCGGCGGCTGCGGTTGGCAAGATAGTAATCCATCGCCATGCCCAGTCGCTGTTGGCTGGATTGGATCTGGCGCAATAATTCTTGTTGATTGCGGCTAACGATTTCAGCCGCCGCGGAAGGGGTTGGCGCGCGCAGGTCACCGACAAAATCGGCGATGGTCACGTCGGTTTCATGGCCGACGGCGCTCACCACCGGAATGCGGCTGGCGAAAATGGCGCGTGCGACACGCTCGTCGTTAAAGCTCCACAAATCTTCCAGCGAACCGCCGCCGCGCCCGACGATTAACACGTCGCACTCGCCGCGGGCGTTGGCCAGTTCGATAGCGCGAACGATCTGTCCCGGCGCGTCGTCGCCCTGAACGGCAGTCGGATAGATAATCACCGGCAGGGAAGGGTCGCGGCGTTTAAGAACGTGGAGAATGTCGTGCAGCGCCGCGCCGGTTTTCGAGGTAATCACCCCGATACAATGCGCCGGTGAGGGCAGCGGTTGTTTATGCTGTTGATCGAATAACCCCTCGGCCTGCAGTTTGGCCTTGAGCTGTTCATATTTCTGCTGCAATAACCCTTCGCCCGCGGGCTGCATGCTTTCGACGATGATCTGGTAGTCGCCGCGCGGTTCGTACAGCGTAATGTTGGCGCGTACCAGCACCTGTTGCCCATGCTGCGGGCGGAACGTCACGCGACGGTTGCTGTTGCGAAACATCGCGCAGCGTACCTGGGCGGTATCGTCCTTTAAGGTGAAGTACCAGTGGCCGGAAGAGGGTTGCGTGAAATTCGAGATTTCGCCGCTGATCCACACTTGTCCCATCTCCTGCTCAAGCAGCAGACGAACCGTCTGATTAAGGCGGCTTACGGTAAAAATTGAGGTGGTCTGAGAGGATAACATGTGAGCGGGATCAAATTCTAAATCAGCAAGTTATTCAGTCGAAAGTAACATGCTCACAGAGGAGCGCAAGGTTTTTTTGCAAAAAAGTGTGGATGCAATCGGTTACGCTCTGTATAATGCCGCGGCAATATTTAATAACCTCCCAGGTGAGATATTGCCCATGCTACGTATCGCAAAAGAAGCCCTGACGTTTGACGACGTCCTCCTCGTTCCCGCTCATTCCACCGTTCTGCCGAATACTGCTGACCTCAGCACCCAGTTGACGAAAACCATTCGCCTGAACATTCCTATGCTCTCCGCAGCAATGGACACCGTGACGGAAGCGCGCCTGGCAATTGCCCTGGCTCAGGAAGGCGGCATCGGTTTTATCCACAAAAATATGTCTATCGAGCGTCAGGCTGAAGAAGTCCGCCGCGTGAAGAAACACGAATCTGGCGTGGTAACTGACCCACAGACCGTACTGCCAACCACCACCCTGCGCGAAGTGAAAGAACTGACCGAGCGTAACGGTTTTGCGGGCTACCCGGTAGTGACGGAAGACAACGAACTGGTCGGCATTATCACTGGCCGTGACGTGCGTTTTGTCACCGATCTGAACCAGCCGGTGAGCGTATATATGACGCCGAAAGAGCGTCTGGTGACCGTGCGTGAAGGCGAAGCTCGTGATGTCGTCTTTGCGAAAATGCACGAAAAACGCGTTGAGAAAGCGCTGGTTGTTGATGACAGCTTCCATCTGCTCGGCATGATCACCGTTAAAGATTTCCAGAAAGCAGAACGCAAACCTAACGCCTGCAAAGACGAGCATGGTCGTCTGCGCGTCGGCGCTGCCGTAGGCGCAGGCGCAGGCAATGAAGAGCGCGTTGATGCGCTGGTTGCCGCAGGCGTTGACGTACTGTTGATTGACTCCTCTCACGGTCACTCTGAAGGCGTACTGCAGCGTATCCGTGAAACCCGTGCTAAATACCCGGATCTGCAGATCATCGGCGGCAACGTCGCAACGGGTGCAGGCGCGCGCGCGCTGGCTGATGCTGGCGTGAGCGCGGTTAAAGTGGGTATCGGCCCGGGCTCCATCTGTACTACCCGTATCGTTACCGGCGTAGGCGTACCGCAGATCACCGCCGTTTCCGACGCCGTTGAAGCGCTGGAAGGCACCGGTATTCCGGTTATCGCCGATGGCGGTATTCGTTTCTCCGGCGACATCGCGAAAGCGATTGCCGCGGGCGCGGCTGCCGTGATGGTAGGCTCTATGCTGGCAGGTACCGAAGAATCTCCGGGTGAAATCGAACTGTACCAGGGTCGCTCTTACAAATCTTACCGCGGTATGGGCTCTCTGGGCGCGATGTCTAAAGGTTCTTCCGACCGTTACTTCCAGAGCGATAACGCGGCTGACAAACTGGTGCCGGAAGGTATCGAAGGTCGCGTTGCGTATAAAGGTCGCCTGAAAGAGATCATTCACCAGCAGATGGGCGGCCTGCGCTCCTGTATGGGCCTGACCGGCTGTGGTACTATCGACGCGCTGCGAACGAAAGCAGAGTTTGTACGCATCAGCGGTGCGGGTATCCAGGAAAGTCACGTTCACGATGTGACCATCACCAAAGAGTCCCCTAACTACCGCATGGGCTCCTGATCGGTTTCCACGCCCGGCTATATGCCGGGCGAATTTGTTTTCACTTGCCTCGGAATTAGCGTCAATGACAGACAATATTCATAAACATCGCATTCTCATCCTTGATTTCGGATCGCAGTACACTCAACTGGTTGCTCGTCGCGTACGTGAGCTGGGCGTCTACTGTGAACTGTGGGCATGGGATGTTACGGAAGCACAAATTCGCGAATTCAATCCAAGCGGTATCATTCTTTCCGGTGGTCCGGAAAGCACTACGGAAGAAAACAGCCCGCGTGCGCCAGAATACGTTTTCAATGCGGGCGTGCCCGTTTTCGGCGTGTGCTACGGCATGCAGACCATGGCAATGCAGCTTGGCGGCCATGTTGAAGGTTCTAACGAGCGTGAATTCGGCTATGCGCAGGTTGAAGTGCAGACCGACAGCGCGCTGATCCGCGGTATCGAAGACTCCCTGACCGCAGAAGGTAAACCGCTGCTGGACGTATGGATGAGTCATGGCGACAAAGTGACCGCTATCCCGGAAGGTTTCGTGACCGTTGCCAGCACCGACAGCTGTCCGTTTGCCATTATGGCGCACGAAGAAAAACGCTTCTACGGCGTGCAGTTCCACCCGGAAGTAACCCACACCCGTCAGGGTATGCGCATGCTGGAGCGTTTTGTGCGCGACATCTGCCAGTGTGAAGCCCTGTGGACCCCGGCCAAGATCATCGACGACGCCGTTGTCCGCATCCGTGAGCAGGTTGGCGATGATAAAGTGATCCTCGGCCTTTCCGGCGGCGTGGACTCCTCCGTGACCGCGATGCTGCTGCACCGCGCGATCGGCAAAAACCTGACCTGCGTATTCGTGGACAACGGTCTGCTGCGTCTGAACGAAGCTCAGCAGGTTATGGACATGTTCGGTGACCACTTCGGTCTGAACATCGTTCACGTGGAAGGCGAGTCACGCTTCCTGGAAGCGCTGAAAGGCGAGAACGATCCGGAAGCCAAGCGTAAAATCATCGGTCGCGTATTCGTGGAAGTGTTCGACGAAGAAGCGCTGAAGCTGGAAGACGTTAAATGGCTGGCGCAGGGCACTATCTACCCTGACGTTATCGAATCTGCGGCATCCGCTACCGGTAAAGCACATGTCATCAAATCTCACCACAACGTGGGCGGCCTGCCGAAAGAGATGAAGATGGGCCTGGTTGAACCGCTGCGTGAGCTGTTCAAAGACGAAGTGCGTAAAATCGGTCTGGAGCTGGGCCTGCCGTACGACATGCTGTACCGTCACCCGTTCCCGGGGCCGGGTCTGGGCGTGCGCGTGCTGGGCGAAGTGAAGAAAGAGTACTGCGACCTGCTGCGTCGCGCAGATGCTATCTTCATTGAAGAACTGCACAAAGCTGACCTGTACAACAAAGTCAGCCAGGCGTTCACCGTGTTCCTGCCGGTTCGCTCCGTCGGCGTGATGGGCGATGGCCGTAAATACGACTGGGTTGTCTCCCTGCGTGCTGTCGAAACCATCGACTTTATGACCGCGCACTGGGCGCACCTGCCGTACGACTTCTTAGGCCGCGTCTCTAACCGTATCATCAACGAAGTGAACGGCATTTCCCGCGTGGTGTATGACATCAGCGGTAAGCCGCCGGCTACGATTGAGTGGGAATAACATCTCTCCCTGCCACCGGTTTCTGAATCGGTAGTATGTAAAAACCCTCTTTTTAAAGAGGGTTTTTTATTGCGCGGATTTAACGCATCCCAGCAAGCGCTTCTGGCGCAGGTTATGCCAGAGGGAACCTAATCGACCAACTGTAGATGGGGTTGAGATTGGGAGGTCACGTTCTCCACGCGGATATCCATCTGCGGATATGGCAGGTCAATATGGTTGGCGTCCAGGGCCTCTTTAATGTTTTCCAGCAGATCGTAATAGGTGTTCCAGTATTCGATGTTTGGTACCCATACGCGGACGTAAAAATTGAGTGCTGAAGCGCCTAGCTCGCCCAGACGAACGGTTACCCCACGCTGCTTATCGATGCGGCTGTCCTGCTCAATAATGTGATTAATAACGCGCTTAACATCCGCGATCCGGCTCTGATAACCTACGCCAATCACAAGGTCGATACGGCGAAAAGGGTGGCGGGAATAGTTAATAATATTGTCGGCGATGATTTTGCCGTTTGGGATCACCACTTCTTTGCTGTCGGCGGTGAGCAGGGTGGTGGAGAAAATGTGCACCTTTTCTACCGTCCCGGTGACCGCGCCAATCTGCACAATTTCTCCGGCACGGAAAGGACGCAGGGATACCAACAGCACGCCTGCGGCGAAGTTGGAGAGCGACCCTTGTAGCGCCAGGCCAATAGCCAGTCCGGCGGCGCCAATGACGGCAATAATGGATGAGGTTTCAATGCCGACTCGCCCCAACGCAGCGACCACGAAAAAGGCGAGGGTGATGTAACGTACCAGGGCGGTGAAGAACTGAATGATGGTCCGGTCAACTTTACGTTTTAACAGCAGCTTTTCCAGTCCACGGCAGAGCAGGCGAGAGATAAATTTACCCACAAACAGTAAAATGATAGCTGCAACGACATTCCAGCCGAACTGAATAACCGCATCGCTGTGCCCGGCGATCCACTCAATTCCGTTTCTTATTTTCGGGAATAATGAAAAACCATTCATAGTATTACTCTGTAGTATTTAAAAATGTTAACAATTCAAATAACTTCTTAATTCCATGCGAAATATTAATGCTTTCATCAGTGATATTTCCTGGCGGTATTAATTAACGACTATTTGAACTGTATTTGTCTTTTTTATGTCCAGTAAACGGGAGCGTAAGAAATTAGCGCGAATGGTGCGGTGTAGCCGGATTAAAAGATTGTGTATTTGTGCGAAAAAAAGGGATGATTATCTGTATTTTCAATACGTGTCGAGGGCAAGATGATGAGCGGTGCCGTCACTCAAATCCCTTACCGGATGGTTAAATGCCAGGCGATTAGCCATCCGGTAAGGAATCTTAATGCTGGGGAGATTACAGGCAAGAGCGATCAACGTACGTCAGTTTGCGTTGGAGATGTCTGTTGCGGTTGGGTTAACTGCTGGGATTCTTTTTTGTCCTGGTGGTGATGCCACGCACCAATGGCGGAGTAGACGAAGCGTCCGAAGAAGAAGAGAAAGCTGATAAGCAGTACGATCCGGATCATGCGACTGTTAAATCGGTGTCGTTTGCGTAGGCTGGTAACCTGGCTCACAAAAGGTTCCTTGTAGTGTACCCGACGAAGGGCGATGCTCACATTAAGGCACACTGTGAGGGAATGGTCAATTCTTGGTTATGTAAAATTGCTTCAGTTGTTTTGCCCTCTTATGTTATGAAAATTAATATTATTATTTACATGAATAATGAATTAACGCTAAAAAATAATGAAAAGAGTAATAATTGATTAATGAGAGGTCTTTTTTTTGATATGTGTCAAACGTCCCCCTTTGCTGATAACTAGAATTGATGAGCCCTTATGATGTATTTTACTTTATCGTTTTAAAGTCAGGTGGGATGCCTGTCTGAATACCCCCTACAGGATGTGCGGGATTCTACTGAGCATCTATGAAACTCAATAAAAAATATATTGGTATTAGAGATAGATGGTGGGCGTTACCTCTCATCTTACCTTCTTTGCTGTTGCCTATATTGAGCACTGCCAACACCTATGCCCATATTAGTACGGGGACCGTGATACTTTTCTATCTGCCTTTAGCGCTGATGATTAGCCTGATGCTCTTTTTTGGTTGGGCCGCATTGCCAGGAATTATCATTTCCATTATCTGGTATAAATATCCGCAGGTTGGCCTGTTTGAAACGCTCTCAATAATTTCGCACTTTATAGTTACAATAGTGCTTGCCTGGGGCGGGTATAAGGTATTTGCTCCCCGACGAAACAATGTTTCCCACGGCGATTCCCACCTGATGTTTCAGCGCATGTTCTGGCAGGTGTTCTGTCCGGCGACGCTGTTTCTGATACTCTTCCAGTTTGCCGCGTTTGTGGGCGTCTATGAGAGCAAATCAGGTATGGTGGGGGTAATGCCCTTTAACACCGGCACGTTAATCAATTATCAGGCCTTGCTGGTGGGGAATCTGGTTGGGGTTCCACTGTGCTATGTTATTATCCGAACGATTCGCAATCCTTTGCATCTGAGAGGCTTTTTTTCCCAATTAAAGCAGCAGTTTGATAGCAAAGTGACCAAAACAGAGTTTGCAGTCTGGTTGATTATATTGACCGCACTGATGTCAATGCTGTGTATGCCGCTGAATGAACAAAGCTCAATATTTAGTACGAATTATACCTTGTCGCTGTTACTGCCCGTTATGCTATGGGGAGCAATGCGTTACGGTTATAGATTTATTTCGTTGATATGGTCAGTCGTACTTATTACTGCAATTCATTATTATCAGCGCTATATGCCCTGGTATTCGGGTTACGATAACCAGCTTGCCATTACCTCATCCAGTTACCTGGTTTTCTCTTTTATCGTGAATTTCATTGCCGTACTGGCCACGCGCCAGCGGTTTGTTACCCGCCGGAACCATCGCCTGGCATTCTTTGATCCGATGGTACACATTCCGAATTTGCGCGCGTTGAACCGGGATTTGAGAAAATCGCCCTGGTCAGTGCTCTGTTTTTTGCGCGTACCCGGTATGGAACTGTTGGTGAAGAATTACGGCATTATGTTGCGTATTCAGTACAAGCAAAAACTTGCCCAGTGGATAACCCCTCTGCTGGAACAGGATGAGCATGTCTATCAATTATCGGGTAATGATCTGGTTCTGCGTTTTAACACTGAGGCTCACCAGGAGCGCATTGAAGCGCTGGACAGGCATATTAAGCAATTCCGTTTTATTTGGGATGGCATGCCTTTACAGCCGCAGGTTGGCATCAGCTTTTGCTATGTTCGTGCTCCGGTTAACCACATTTATTTGTTGTTGGGAGAATTAAGCACCATTGCCGAAATCTCTCTGGCGACCAATTCGCCAGAAAATATGCAGCGGCGCGGCGTGATGCACTTGCAACGTGACCTGAAAGATAAGGTTGCCATGATGAACCGCCTGCAACAGGCGCTGGAGCATAATCACTTTTTCCTGATGGCGCAGCCAATCTCTGGTGTGCGTGGCGATGTCTATCACGAAATCCTGCTGCGGCTGCGCGGAGATGACGGTGAAACTATCGCCCCGGATAGTTTCTTGCCGGTAGCGCACGAATTTGGTTTGTCATCCAGCATTGATATGTGGGTGATTGAAAATACGCTGAAATTTATGGCACAGAATCGGGAAAAAATGCCTGCCCGTCGGTTTGCTATTAACTTGTCGCCCACATCGGTATGTCGTGCCCGGCTTCCGCATGACATCAACCAGTTGCTGACGAAGTACAAGGTTGAAGCATGGCAACTCATTTTCGAAGTAACAGAAAGCAATGCTTTAACCGATGCGGAACAGGCACAGGCGACGTTACTGCAGCTGCAATCTTTAGGGTGTCAGATTGCGATTGATGATTTTGGGACCGGATATGCCAGCTATGCGCGACTGAAAAATGTGAATGCCGATATCCTGAAAATTGACGGCAGTTTTATTCGTAATATCGTTTCGAACAGCCTCGACTACCAAATCGTGGCCTCCATTTGTCATCTGGCGCGGATGAAAAGAATGCTGGTGGTGGCGGAATACGTCGAAAGCGAGGAAATACGCAGCGCGGTGATTTCGCTGGGAATTGATTACCTGCAGGGGTATTTGATTGGCAAACCGCAGCCGCTGAGCGCAACGCTGGAAGAGCAGGTGCCAGACGAGCCGGCACCTGTTGGGAGCTTATGCTGCGATATCGGGTGAGCTTTCTTCTTCAATTTTGAGACGCCAGCCGGTTACCGCTTCCCAGTACTGCTGCTCTTTTTCCAGATCGAGCAGTACCAGCGCATTTTGGCTGAACCAGTCGTGCGGGAAGCGTAAGGTCCAGTGGTTGTCTTCGGTTATCAGGGTCAGGGTCGGCGGCGTGGTGGTCGCCTGACGCTGATTATTCAGCAATACCCCCAGCCGCAATAGCTGGATCAACGGCAGAAACTGTTTTTTCTTGAACAGCGTAAAGCGGGGCAGATCGTCAAGCTTAACCGCTTTACGATGGTAACGAACTAATGTTGCCATCATCAGCTGTTGTTCCTGATTGAATCCCGGCAAATCGCTATTTTGTAGAATGTAAGCCGAATGGCGATGCAGGCCGCTGTGATTGATGTTCAGCCCAACTTCATGCAGCATCGCCGCCCAGCGCAGTAACGCTTCCAGCTGTGGATTGGCCAGTTTCGGCTGCTGAGCATGCCACTGGTCATACATCTGCATGGTGGTTTCCAGTACGCGACGGGCCTGCTCGCTGTCGATGTTGTACTGATTGGCCAGGCTGCTGGCGGTGCGGCTGCGTACATCCTGATGGCGAAAACGGCCTTCCATTTCGTACAGCACGCCTTCGCGTAGCGCGCCATCGGATAGCCGAAGCTCGCGAATAGCCAGCGCATCAAACACGCCGCACAAAATAGCAAGCCCAGGTACAAACACCGCTTTTCGCTCTTCTGACAGCCCAGGCAAACTGAGCGCATCGAATGACGCGTGCTTCAGCACTTCAGCGGTTAGCTTTTCCAGCCGCTCGGGAGTGATAAAGCCATCTTTCTCGCCCATCTCCAACAGCACTTCGTGCGCCGCCTTAATGGTACCCGACGCACCCAGCGCAACGTTCCAGCCCTGAATGCGAAACTGCCAGGTTAGCGTTTCAAGTTTTTGCGCTGCCGCCATGCGGGCGCGGCGGAAGTTTTCCCGACTGATAGCGCCTCCCGGGAAATACATCTGAGCAAAACTGACGCAGCCCATGCGGCGGCTTTCGACCAGTTTGGGTTCGAAATCTTCGCCGATCACCAGTTCCGTTGAGCCGCCGCCGATGTCGATAACCAGCTTACGGCCTTTTTCCGGTTGGGTATGTTCAACGCCCATAAAAATCAGTCGGGCTTCTTCGTTACCGGAAATAATCTCAATCGGGTAGGGGATGACTTTTTCTGCTCGCTTGAGAAAATCGGTCGCATTCAGCGCCTGACGCAAAGTATGCGTACCCACAATGCATACGCTGGAGGGAGGAAAGCCCTGCAGACGTTCGGCGAAAAGCGACAAACAGCTTAATCCGCGCTCCATTGCCTCTTCGCTCAGCTTATTGTCTGCGCCGAGTCCATCCGCCAGATGAACGCGCTGTTTCAGCCGCCCGATAATCTGCATTGCGCCATCAACCACGCGGGCAATGACCATATGAAAACTGTTTGAACCAAGGTCGACCGCAGCAAATTCCTGCGGTCGTGGTGACTTGTCGTGTATTGGCATATCTTTAGTCAGGTTGCTCGAGTGATTTGATGTAGTCGTAAATCGCCAATTGTGACTGAACCTTACGGCGGTTTCCGCGCGGTACGTAGCGATTACTTAGTTCTTTATCTATGTACCTGGCCTTCACCGTGTCGCTGAACAGGATATCAATGATATCCAGCACGCGCTGCCGGAGGCGCGGGTCAAGCAGCGGGGTCGCCACTTCGATACGATAGTCGATATTCCTGGTCATCCAGTCTGCGGAGGAGAGGTATACCTGCTTGTCGCCGCCGTTTTCGAAGATATAAACCCGGTCATGTTCGAGGTAGCGGTCAACAATGCTGATAACGCGAATATTGTCGCTGATGCCTTCGAGGTTCGGGATCAGAGAACACATACCGCGAATCAATAAATTGACCGGCACGCCAGAGCCAGAGGCGGCATAGAGACGGTCAACCAGACCTTTATCGACCAGGTTATTCAGTTTTAACGTAATACCGGAAGGTAAACCTTGCTGTGCGTTGGCGATCTCTTTATCGATCATGGCGTACAGCAGGCGACGCGAGTTCTGCGGAGAAACCAGCAGATAGTCGAACGTGACCGGACGATACGGGTTTTCAATAAAGTTGAATACCCGGCGAACTTCGTTGGTAATACGCGAATCGGCGGTAAGCAATGAGTAATCGGTATACAGGCGCGCCGTTTTTTCGTTGAAGTTCCCGGTCCCGATATGCGCATAGCGCACGACTTCATCGCCTTCTTTACGCGAGATAAGGAACAGCTTGGCGTGAATTTTCAGGCCCGGTGCAGAGAAGATGACGTGTACGCCCGCTTCGGTAAGACGCTTGGCCCAGTGAATGTTGGCCTCTTCATCAAAGCGTGCCTGCAGCTCCACCACCACCGTCACTTTCTTACCGTTATGGGCGGCATGGATCATCGCGTCGATGATGCGCGAGTCTTTCGCTACACGGTAGATGTTGATTTTTATCGCCAGTACGCTCGGGTCGAAGGAGGCCTGACGCAGCAGTTCCAGCACATGTTCAAAGGTGTGATACGGATAATAAAGCAGTACATCGCGCTCGCGGATTGCATCAAATCCGTTACGGAATTTCTCGTTATCGAACCAGATATGACGCAGGCGAGGCAGCGGTTTATTCACCAGGTTAGCTTTGCCAACGTTGGGGAAGTTAATAAAGTCTTTGAAGTTATGGTAACGCCCGCCGGGAACGATTGAGTCGTAGCGCGAAATGGTTAGCTTTTCACGCAGCACCTCGACCAGCGCATTAGGCATATCTCGCTGATAAACAAAGCGCACAGGCTCCGCGGTCAGACGCTGTTTCAGGCTGGATGACATCAGCTCCATCAGGCTGGATTCCATCTCGTGCACCAAATCGTATTCGGCGTCGCGGGTCATTTTCATTGAATAGGCGTTCAGCGCATCGTAATCAAAGAACCCTTTGAAAATGTCGTCAAGGCAGTAGCGTAAGATGTTGTCCAGCAGGATCATCGGCTTGCGGCGGCGCGGGGTTTCCGGCGGCAGATTCACAAAGCGGGGAACCTTGTCGGAAGGGATTTCCAGCAGCGCGTAGCGGATCGTATCACCGCGGATAATCTCCACCGCCAGATAGGTGTAGTCATCTTTCAGAAACTGAACTAAATCCGTCTCGCGGTTAATCAGGATCGGCGTGATGTGCTGGCGAAGATATTGCTTGAAATAATGGCGTAACCAGCTCTGTTGATTGACCGACAGCTGACGTTCGTTGATTAAGAAAATCTGGTTGCGCGCCATCTCCAGCAGCAACTCGTTATACAGACCGTCAAATTCCTGATCGGCTTTTAATACGCGGGCCTGGATTTTGCCTAACAGATGGCGGGAGTGAGAGTTTGAACCCTGTTCTTCGCTAATAATGATTCGGCGCTTCAGTTCGGCAAAACGAACCTTGTAAAACTCGTCAAGGTTATTGGAATAGATGCCTAAGAAACGCATTCGTTCGATCAACGGGTTTGATTTATCAGCAGCTTCCTGGAGTACGCGTTCGTTGAACGCTAACCAGCTGAGTTCTTTCTCGATGTATAGCTTTTCCTGACCCATTACCACTTTTACTCCGTTTCATTCACGGGACACAGCCTGATTATTATGGCGAGCATGACTGGTATGTGCCAGAAAAAATGAGGGGGATTCCAGTATGTAGGCCGGATAAGACGCTTTAGCGTCGCTATCCGGCATAAAAGCCCACATGATTGCCGGATGGCGGCGTGAACGCCGTATCCGGCCTACGAGGGTGGGAGGTTATTTTATGCTTCGTCGGCCGCATAGCCTTGCGGCGGCAGGCGAACGCCGTCCAGCCATGCTGCGTTATCGCGCATCTTCAGGCGACCATCGATAAACCAGCTTACCACCAGCGGGTAAATCGCATGTTCCTGGGCCTGAACCCGTGCCGTGACATCATCTTCACTGTCGCCTTCAAATACCGGAACCTTGGCCTGGAGAATAACCGGCCCACCGTCCAGTTCATCGGTGACGAAATGGACGGAGGTTCCATGCTCTTCATCGCCGTTATCCAGTACCTGACGGTGCGTGTGCAAACCGGGATATTTCGGCAATAAAGACGGGTGGATATTCAGCAACCGTTCAGAATAGTGAGCGACAAACGCCGGACTGAGGATGCGCATATAACCGGCCAGCACCACGACATCGGGGGCATATGCGTCAATCTCTTGTATCAGTTGGCGGTCAAATGCTTCGCGACTGGCAAACTGGGCGGCTTCCAGCGAGTGTGCTGGAATATTCGCTCCGCGTGCGCGCTCAAGGCCGAACGCATCGGCCTTATTACTGAATACTGCCCGTATGGTGCCATTGATTTTTTTCTGTTCGCAGGCGTCCATTATCGCCTGCAAATTGCTTCCGTTGCCGGAAATGAGCACCACAATGTTTTTCATTCAATGACCACGCGCTGTTCGGAATCAGAAGCTTTGATGATACCGATTTTCCATGCGTTTTCACCTTTCTCATTGAGCAACGCAAGGGCTTTGTCCACTTCCGCAGCGGGCAGGGCGATAACCATACCTACGCCGCAGTTAAAGGTGCGATACATTTCATGCTGGCTGACGTTGCCCGCTGTTTGCAGCCAGTTGAAAACGGCCGGCCACTGCCATGAAGATTCGTCGATCACTGCCTGCGTGTTTTCTGGCAGAACGCGTGGAATATTTTCCCAGAAGCCGCCGCCGGTCAGGTGGGCAATGGCATGTACATCAACCTTCTCGATCAGCTCCAGAATGGATTTCACGTAAATGCGGGTTGGGGCCAGTAAATGATCGGCCAGCGGCTTGCCTTCAAGCTCGGTGGTTTCCGGGTCACAACCGCTGACTTCCACAATTTTACGTACCAGAGAGTAACCGTTGGAGTGCGGGCCGCTGGAGCCGAGCGCAATCAGCACGTCGCCGTCAGCCACTTTTGAACCGTCGATAATCTCGGATTTTTCGACGACGCCAACGCAGAAGCCAGCCACGTCGTAATCTTCGCCGTGGTACATGCCCGGCATTTCAGCCGTTTCACCGCCCACCAGCGCACAGCCAGACTGCAGACAACCTTCGGCAATACCGTTAATGACGCTGGCTGCGGTATCTACGTCCAGTTTGCCGGTAGCATAATAGTCGAGGAAAAACAGCGGCTCGGCGCCCTGAACCACGAGGTCGTTGACGCACATCGCCACGAGGTCAATGCCGATAGTGTCGTGGCGTTTCAGATCCATCGCCAGACGCAGTTTTGTGCCGACGCCATCCGTGCCGGAAACCAGTACCGGTTCACGATATTTTTGCGGCAATGCGCACAGCGCACCGAAGCCACCCAGACCTCCCATCACTTCCGGGCGACGCGTTTTCTTTACTACGCCTTTGATTCGATCAACCAGAGCATTACCTGCATCAATATCAACACCGGCATCTTTGTAGCTAAGAGAGGTTTTATCGGTCACTGCCTGCTTCCCCACATGTTTACTTGCAGTAAAAGTTAAATTCGGCGCAATTCTAACAGGGAAAGCAAACGTTTGCGAGCCTGCTCTGCATCAAGTTTTATCTGCTGATTTTATCAGCATCTTACAGTCAATTATCGATTTGTTTGAACTGCGCCACGAAAATGAAACCGGGTACAGTTTTGTGCTTGAAACGTGTTTATTGAATGCACAGTATCGTACTGAAACCGGTTTCTGTTTTCTGTTACGGCGCTCAGTGCGAGTGCTTTGTAGAGCGCAATCACGATAGGGGAAGGGTATGTCTGGATTTAAAGCAGATTTCATGTGGGGTGGCGCCGTAGCCGCTCACCAACTGGAAGGTGGCTGGCAGGAAGGTGGGAAAGGAATAAGCGTTGCTGATGTGATGACGGCGGGGGCGCACGGCGTGGCGCGTGAAATCACTGACGGTGTGATTGCCGGTAAAAATTACCCTAACCATGAGGCTATCGATTTTTATCACCGCTATAAAGAGGACATCAAGCTATTTGCTGAAATGGGCTTTAAATGTTTCCGTACTTCCATTGCGTGGACGCGTATTTTCCCATTAGGCGATGAAGCGCAACCCAATGAGGCTGGCCTGCAGTTTTATGATGATCTGTTCGACGAATGTCTGAAATATGGTATTGAGCCGGTGATTACGCTGTCGCATTTCGAGATGCCTTACCATCTGGTGACGGAATACGGCGGCTGGCGCAACCGCAAGCTTATCGATTTCTTTGTCCGTTTTGCCGGGGTGGTTTTCACGCGTTATCAGCACAAAGTGAAGTACTGGATGACGTTTAATGAGATTAACAACCAGGCGAATTATCACGAAGATTTCGCCCCTTTTACTAATTCTGGTCTGAAATACCAGCCCGGTGAAGACCGCGAGCCGGTCATGTACCAGGCGGCGCACTATGAGCTGGTGGCAAGCGCGTTGGCGGTGAAGGCCGCGCGTGAAATTAACCCCGCGTTGCAGGTAGGGTGCATGATTGCCATGTGTCCAATCTACCCGCTGACCTGCGCGCCAGACGATATGATGATGGCAATGAACGCTATGCACCGTCGTTACTGGTTTACCGACGTCCATGTGCGTGGTAGATACCCGCAGCATCTTCTCAATTACTTTGCTCGCCGTGGCTTTGAACTCGATATCACCGAGCAAGACCGTCAGGCGCTGACTCAGGGCTGCGTCGATTACATCGGTTTTAGCTACTACATGTCTTTCGCGACGCAGGCAACGGCGGATAACCCACAGCTGGATTACGACGAGTCGAAACACCTGGTTTCCAACCCGTACGTGCAAAAATCGGACTGGGGCTGGCAGATTGATCCGGTCGGTCTGCGCTATTCGCTGAACTGGTTCTGGGATCATTATCAGCTGCCGCTGTTTATTGTGGAGAATGGATTCGGCGCGATCGACGTGCGCGAGAGCGATGGCACGGTGAATGACCAGTACCGTATCGACTACCTTGCCGCCCATATCCGTGAGATGAAAAAAGCGGTGGTGGAAGATGGTGTGGATCTGATGGGATATACCCCATGGGGCTGTATTGATTTAGTCTCGGCCGGGACGGGCGAAATGAAAAAACGCTACGGATTTATTTATGTCGACAAAAATAATGACGGTAGTGGGACATTAGCACGCTCGCCCAAGAAATCTTTTTCATGGTATCAAAACGTCATCCAGACTAATGCTGAATATCTTTAAAATTCATGGAATTGAAAGCAAGCCCCGCCATTAGCGCGGGGCGTGTTTTATACTCATCATCCGGACGCAAACGACTTTGGTTGATCCATATCAAGCGGATGCAGTGTTGCGCCAGAGACGAAAAGCGGTATAATCCGGCGATTTTTTTTGTGGTTGCCACTCGTCTGAGGAAAGGAGAAGAGTATGAAGATCGTGGAAGTCAAACACCCACTCGTCAAACACAAGCTGGGACTGATGCGTGAAAACGATATCAGCACCAAACGCTTTCGTGAACTCGCCTCGGAAGTTGGCAGCCTGCTGACTTATGAAGCAACCGCAGGTCTGGAAACCGAAAAGGTGACCATCGAAGGCTGGAACGGTCCGGTTGAAGTAGACCAAATTAAAGGTAAAAAAATCACCGTTGTGCCAATCCTGCGTGCCGGTCTGGGTATGATGGAAGGCGTTCTGGAAAACGTTCCGAGCGCGCGTATCAGCGTCGTTGGTATGTATCGTAACGAAGAGACGCTGGAGCCGGTTCCGTACTTCCAGAAGCTGGTTTCCAACATTGATGAGCGTATGGCGCTGATCGTTGACCCGATGCTGGCCACCGGCGGTTCCGTTATCGCCACCATCGACCTGCTGAAAAATGCTGGCTGCACCAGCATTAAAGTACTGGTGCTGGTTGCGGCGCCGGAAGGTATCGCCGCGCTGGAAAAAGCGCACCCGGATGTAGAGCTGTACACCGCCTCTATCGATCAGGGACTGAACGAGCACGGATACATTATTCCGGGGCTTGGCGATGCCGGCGATAAGATTTTTGGTACCAAGTAAACGAATAAGTGAAAAGAAGCCGACTTTAAGAGTCGGCTTTTTTTTGAATACAACAACCCAATCGCTAATAACAAACAACACTCAGAGGAAAACACTATGACGCGCCGTGCTATCGGGGTGAGTGAAAGACCGCCGCTTTTACAGACAATCCCGCTTAGTTTGCAGCACCTGTTCGCCATGTTTGGCGCAACGGTACTGGTGCCAGTGCTGTTTCACATTAACCCGGCTACCGTTCTGCTGTTTAACGGCATTGGTACATTGCTGTATCTCTTTATTTGTAAGGGCAAAATCCCGGCATATCTCGGTTCCAGCTTTGCGTTTATTTCTCCGGTGCTGTTGCTGCTGCCGTTAGGCTATGAAGTGGCGCTGGGTGGTTTCATTATGTGCGGCGTCCTGTTCTGCCTGGTTTCTTTCATCGTGAAGAAAGCCGGCACCGGCTGGCTGGATGTGATGTTCCCTCCGGCGGCGATGGGCGCAATCGTTGCCGTCATCGGTCTGGAGCTGGCGGGCGTCGCTGCGGGTATGGCGGGGTTACTGCCTGCCGAAGGGCAATTACCGGATTCGAAAACCATTATCATCTCAATGGTGACGCTGGCGGTGACGGTATTTGGCTCCGTACTGTTCCGCGGTTTTATGGCGATTATCCCGATTCTGATCGGCGTGCTGGCCGGTTACGCGCTCTCCTTCGCCATGGGCGTCGTGGACACCACGCCGATTGCGCAGGCTCACTGGTTTGCTCTGCCGACCTTCTACACGCCGCGCTTTGAATGGGTTGCCATTCTGACCATCCTGCCTGCAGCGCTGGTGGTGATTGCCGAACACGTCGGACACCTGGTGGTGACGGCGAATATCGTGAAAAAAGATTTGATTCGCGATCCTGGCCTGCATCGTTCCATGTTCGCCAACGGTCTGTCTACGGTGATCTCCGGTTTCTTCGGTTCCACACCGAACACTACGTATGGCGAAAACATCGGCGTAATGGCGATTACCCGCGTTTACAGTACCTGGGTTATTGGCGGTGCGGCGATTTTTGCCATTCTGCTCTCCTGTGTGGGTAAACTGGCGGCGGCGATCCAGATTATCCCCCTGCCGGTTATGGGCGGCGTATCGCTGCTGCTGTACGGCGTGATTGGCGCTTCCGGTATTCGCGTACTGATCGAATCAAAAGTTGATTACAACAAAGCGCAGAACCTGATCCTGACCTCGGTCATTTTGATCATTGGCGTGAGTGGCGCGAAAGTTCACATCGGTGCCGCTGAGCTGAAAGGTATGGCGCTGGCGACCATCGTTGGCGTCTGCCTGAGCCTGATTTTCAAAGTCATCAGCCTGCTGCGTCCGGAAGAAGTGGTGCTTGACGCAAAAGATGCAGACAGCCCGCAACAGTAAGTCTCTGACCGGGCGGCGTCGCTGCCCGGTTCTATCGCGACGTATTTCTGTGTTAAACTCAACGCGATTTTATGAAATCCTGGGTTGAGGTATCTCTGAACACACCGGCACAGCTCTCTTTGCCACTTTATCTTCCTGACGACGAAACGTTTGCAAGTTTCTGGCCGGGGGATAACTCCTCTTTACTGGCTGCACTGCAAAACGTGCTGCGTCAGGAACATAGCGGGTATATTTATCTCTGGTCGCGTGAAGGCGCTGGCCGAAGTCATTTGCTGCATGCAGCCTGTGCGGAACTGTCCGCGCGCGGCGATGCGGTAGGCTATGTGCCGCTCGATAAGCGCACCTGGTTCGTACCCGAGGTGCTTGACGGTATGGAACATTTATCGTTGGTATGCATCGATAACATCGAATGTGTGGCCGGAGATTCCCTGTGGGAAATGGCGATCTTTGATCTCTACAACCGCATCCTGGAGTCGGGGAAAACGCGACTGCTGATCACCGGCGATCGCCCGCCAAGACAGCTGAATCTGGGGTTGCCGGATCTCGCCTCGCGTCTGGACTGGGGGCAAATTTACAAGCTACAGCCGCTTTCCGATGAAGATAAACTGCAGGCCTTGCAATTACGCGCCAGACTGCGTGGGTTTGAACTGCCGGAAGATGTGGGACGTTTCCTGCTCAAGCGACTGGATCGGGAAATGCGTACGCTGTTTATGACCTTAGATCAGCTTGATCATGCGTCGATCACCGCCCAGCGTAAGCTGACCATTCCGTTTGTGAAAGAGATTCTGAAACTGTAAGCGCGCCGCAGCCGAAAAGACTGCGGCAGGCTTCAGGTTAGCCGATAATTTCCAGTACCTGTTCCGGCGGACGTCCAATCCGCGCCTGGTCTTTGGCAACCACAATTGGGCGCTCCATCAGCTTCGGATTTTCAACCATCGCCTGAATCAGCGCATCTTCACTCAAATTTTTGTCCGCCAGGTTAAGCGACTTGTAGAGATCTTCTTTCTGGCGCATCAGCTCGCGGGCGCTGGACATGCCCAGCATCTGCAACAGTTTACGCAGGGTTGCGGCGTCTGCCGGCGTTTCCAGATACAGCACCACTTCCGGGTCCACGCCGTTGGACTTCAGTAATTCCAGCGTTTCACGGCTCTTGGAGCAGCGTGGGTTATGGTAGATTTTGATCGCGTCTGACATGACTTCTCCTTGCATAACAATACTGCCGGATGGCGGCCAAAAGGCCTTATCCGGCCTACATATCGCGTCTGACGTAGGCCGGATAAGACGCTACAGCGTCGCCATCCGGCAAGGGTTCGATAATTACATCTTCGTGTATGGTTTAAAGCGCTCTTCCATCTGGCGTAGCTGGTCGATACGCGCATCGTATCTGGCCTGCTGCTGGCTTCCCAGTTTCACCTGCGAACTGGCGCTGCTGAGCATCGAAATCGCCTGATCCAGACGGCCTGCGAGGGCATATCCTTCTGCGCGGGCCGCCAGTTCCTGATCGCGGTTACCGAGACTTGCCTCCGTTTGCGCTAACAAATCCCAGCCGTTGGTGTCATCTTTATGGTTAAACGTATAACGATTCAGGATGTTTGCCGCTTCTTTGGCCTGTCCGCCCTGTAAATACGCATTTGCCAGATTGAGCTGCAGAACCGGGTTGACTCGCAGGTCGCGGGCGTTTTTCAGGCGATTAATGGCGTCGCCGGTTTTCTTCTGGCCGAGATCGATATCCGTTGCCAGGTCGAGATACCAGGCATTGTTCGGATCGGCCGCCAGCAGCGGTTGCAGCGCTTTACGCGCCTCGTCGTATTTACTGGCTTCCATCGCCTGTAACGCCCGGCCATACTGCGCGGCGCGTTGCTCACGCACATTGCCTTTCGACCAGTTCGTCAGCAGGTCCCCGGTCAACTGGTTACGTCCAGAGTTGTACATGCCTAAGGTTCGCGCCTTGGCCAGATAAAAATCTTCTGACGATTGGACGACAACCGGGCGCATCTGGTTGGCGCGGTTACGCGCATCCGCCAGACGGCTTTCAGGCAGGGGGTGGGTCAGCAAAATTTCTGGCGGACGCGAAGAATAACGGGCTTGATCGAGCAGTTTTTCCAGGAACGTCGGCATGGCCTGGGGATCGAATCCCGAACGTTGCAGCACCTGTATACCGATGCGGTCCGCTTCCTGTTCGTTTTGCTGCGTAAAGGTGATCACCCCCTGGCGCGTACCCGCCAGCGTACCGGTCAGCGCCGCCATACCCGCCTGCGGGCTGGCCATCGCCAATAAAATGGAGCCTAACGCACCGGCCCACGTTAGCGGCGCGCTGCGTTTCTGATCTTCCATCGCTCGCGCCAGGTGACGCTGCGTGACGTGGGAAATTTCGTGCGCCATCACCGAAGCCAGTTGGCTTTCGTTATCGGAATAGCGGAACAGTGCGGAGTGTAAAACGACGTTGCCGCCAAAGAAGGCAAAGGCGTTAATTTCATCGTTGTTGATTAAAAAGAAGGTAAAGGGCGTTTTTACCGAGTTGGCGTGTGAAACTAAACGCATCCCCAGCGTATTAATATATTGGGTCAGCAACGGATCGTTTATTAACGGCGCGCTACCGCGCAGCTGGCGTACATAGTAATCGCCCATCTGCATTTCCTGTCCGATGGAAAGGGTACTCCCTGCCGAGGTCCCCATATCAGGCAGGGTGTCCTCGGTGTCAGCAAATGCGGGCGCAACCTGACCGATGGACAGTGCAGCAATGAGGGTAGCAACCAGGTTTTTTTTCAACTGCCTGAACATAACCTCTGTCCTGTATTTTTTGAGATAGCCATTTGACCAATGCCGTGAAGTATCGTTCACACTCCGCAAGCTAAGGGAGTGTAACTGTGAAACCTGACGATGAACACCCAGGAAAAATGTCTTTTCACTTTGCGTAATCAGCCATAAAAAGCGAAGTCTTTTTTGTGACATTTCGATACAATTCGGGATCGCAATCCCGCTATTGGGTTCATGGAAGGGTTTTATGCTCGAAATGTTGATGCAATGGTATCGCCGTCGCTTTAGCGACCCCGAAGCCATCGCCCTGCTAATTATTCTGGTTGCTGGTTTTGGCATCCTGTTCTTCTTTAGCGGTCTTCTGGCGCCGCTGCTGGTCGCCATTGTGCTGGCGTACCTGCTTGAATGGCCGACGGTACGGCTGGAACATATCGGGTGTTCACGGCGTTGGGCGACATCAATCGTGCTGGTGGTGTTTGTCGGTATTTTGCTGCTGATGGCGTTTGTCGTGATGCCCGTTGCGTGGCAGCAGGGGATTTACCTGATCCGCGATATGCCCGGCATGCTCAATAAATTGTCTGACTTTGCCGCCACCTTACCGCGACGTTATCCGGCGCTGATGGATGCAGGCATCATTGATGCGATGGCTGAGAATATGCGCTCGCGGATGCTCACCATGGGGGATTCGGTGGTGAAATATTCGTTAGCTTCTCTGGTTGGGTTGCTGACGCTGGCGGTCTATCTGGTGCTTGTCCCATTGATGGTGTTTTTCCTGATCAAAGATAAAGGACAGATGCTGAACGCCGTGCGCCGGGTGCTGCCGCGTAATCGCGGGCTGGCGGGGCAGGTATGGAAAGAAATGAATCAGCAAATCACCAACTATATCCGCGGTAAAGTGCTGGAGATGGTGGTGGTGGGCGTTGCGACCTGGCTCGGATTCCTGCTGTTTGGCCTCAACTATTCTCTGCTGTTGGCGGTGCTGGTGGGGTTCTCGGTGCTGATCCCGTATATCGGCGCTTTCGTGGTGACGATTCCGGTGGTCGGAGTCGCGTTGTTCCAGTTTGGGCTCGGGACCGAGTTCTGGAGCTGTTTTGCCGTGTACCTGATAATCCAGGCGCTGGACGGTAATCTGCTGGTCCCCGTGCTCTTCTCCGAGGCCGTCAACCTGCACCCGCTGGTGATTATTCTGTCAGTCGTGATTTTTGGCGGGCTGTGGGGCTTCTGGGGCGTATTCTTTGCGATTCCGCTGGCGACGTTAATCAAAGCGGTGATGCATGCCTGGCCGGATGGTCAGGCCGTTGACGAACCCTAATCAGCAAGGTCCGGCGGTGCAATATCGCCGGACCTGAACTTGTCTGACCTCTATCCACACTTTCTGAATAATTGCCTCTGGTGTCGTTTTTCTCCGCATTTGTCTTTAATTTGACTTATGTGATGTCTTTTCATCACGTAAGGAATAAGGCCAACAGGAGAACAAGATGGGTCACAACACACACACGCAGCAACAAAAGGTGGGATGGGGTGGTTATCTCGCTTTTATCATTACAATTATCCTTTTTTCCGGCATGTTTGCGAAAAGTACCGAATGGTGGCGGGTCTTTGATTTCACCGTCCTCAATGGTGCGTTTGGGAAGGTGAATGCGGCAGGCGACACGGTGGTCTCTTTTCGCGGCACGGGCGGCATGGGCGCTAAAGATGGCTTTTTATTCGCACTGGAGCTGGCGCCTTCCGTCATTCTTTCTCTGGGGATTATTGCCGTTACCGAAGGGTTGGGAGGGCTGCGCGCCGCACAACAGCTGATGACGCCTGTCCTGCGCCCGTTACTCGGTATTCCTGGCGTTTGTTCGCTGGCGCTGATCGCCAATTTGCAAAATACCGATGCCGCAGCCGGGATGACGAAAGAGATGGCCGAAGAGGGCGTGATCACTGAACAGGAACGCGCTATTTTTGCCTGCTGGCAAACCAGCGGCAGCGCCTGCATTACCAACTATTTTTCCTCGGGCGCCGCGCTGTTTACGGTGGTTACCGTTCCGGTCATTACGCCGCTGGCGGTGATCCTTGTCTTCAAATTTGTGGGCGCGAACCTGCTGCGATTGTGGATTGTGCAGCTTGAGAATCGCCGTACGCAGCAGGAGGCTTGAGATGACAACGCAGGTACGTAAAAACGTCATGGATATGTTTATCGATGGCGCACGGCGCGGGTTTACAATCGCAACAACCAGCCTGTTGCCGAACGTGGTGATGGCGTTTGTGATTATTCAGGCGCTGAAGGTGACGGGGTTGCTCGAAATTGTCGGGCGGGTGTGTGAGCCGATTATGGCGCTGTGGGGGCTGCCGGGGGAATCCGCCACCGTTCTGCTGGCGGCGGTGATGAGTATGGGAGGCGGCGTTGGCGTTTGCGCTAGCCTGGTTGTCGCCGGTACGCTTTCGGGACATGATGCCACGGTGTTGTTACCGGCTATCTACCTGATGGGCAATCCGGTGCAAAATGTGGGACGCTGTCTGGGGACCGCGGGGGTCCATCCCCGTTATTACCCGCTGATTATTGCGGTATGCGTAATTAATGCGCTGCTTTCTATTTGGGTTATGCAGGTTATTGCCTGACAAGGAAGGTTATGAACTGTTCCATTCTTAATTTGACGTTGTTCCAGCAGGGACACGTGTACGCGCCGGAAGATTTAGGGCGACAGGATATACTGGTGTCTGGCAGCAAAATTGTTGCCATCGCGCCGTCGATTTCCCCTGAAGACTTTCCCGGCTGCGAGTGTATCAATCTTGACGGTGCGATGGTTTGCCCGGGATTTATCGATCAGCACGTCCACTTGATTGGCGGCGGTGGAGAAGCGGGGCCGCATACCCGCACGCCGGAAGTGCGTTTGTCGCGGCTGGTTGAGGCTGGCGTCACCTCCGTGGTGGGATTGCTGGGTACCGATGGCATTACCCGTCACCCAGAGTCGCTGCTGGCGAAAACCCGCGCGCTGGAGTTTGAAGGTATCAGCGCCTGGATGCTGACCGGGGCGTATTCACTCCCTTCCCCGACCATCACCGGCAGCATCGACCGCGACGTGGCGCTGATCGATAAAGTGATTGGCGTGAAATGTGCGGTTTCGGACCACCGTTCTTCCGCTCCGGACTCTTCGGCGCTGGCGAACATGGCGGCGCAGTCGCGCGTGGGTGGATTGTTGGGGCGCAAGCCGGGGATAAGCGTCTTCCATATGGGGGATAGCCCGCGCATGCTGGAGCCGTTGTACCAAATCCTTGAGTGCAGCGACGTGCCGATGACCAAACTGTTGCCGACGCACGTTAACCGTGCACAACCTTTGTTCCAGGCCGCGCTGGAGTATGCCCGCAAAGGTGGCTATATCGACATTACCAGCAGCATCGATGAGCCCGTCGACCCGGCCACGGCTATTGCCACCGCGCTGCGCCAGGATGTGCCGCTGTCGCGCATCACGCTAAGTTCGGATGGCAACGGTAGCCAGCCGGAGTTTGATGAGGACGGTAATCTCACGGGCATCGGCGTCGCAGGGTTTGAATCGCTGGCTGAGACGGTGCGTCAACTGGTGAAGATTCACGCAATACCGCTGGAGCAGGCGCTATGTCCGCTGACGCGAACGGTGGCAGAATTTTTAGGCCTGGAGCATAAGGGGCGTCTGGCGGTGGGATGCGATGCAGACATCCTGGTGCTCAACGACGAACTGGAAGTTCACCACCTGTGGGCGAAGGGCAAAGCGGTAGTGAAAGAGAAAAAAGCCTGTGTAAAAGGGACGTTTGAGTAACCAGGCGGTTATCTGCCGGATGGCGGCGTAAACGCCTTATCCGGCCTACAAAGTGTGCAAACTGTAGGCCTGATAAGACGCGTAAGCGTCGCCATCAGGCTTTTTCCAGCATAACGTAAATCAAGCGTTCTCTTTCAGCCAGTTCATTACCACGTCGTGGTGGTTGCTGGTTTTGAAGTCATCAAACACATGCTCAATTTTCCCTTCAGCGTCAATCAGGAAACTGATGCGATGGATGCCATCGTAGGTTTTGCCCATAAATGACTTCTCGCCCCAGACGCCGAACTGCTCGCAAACCTGATGATCTTCGTCAGACAGAAGCGTGAAGTTCAGCACTTCTTTCTCCGCGAATCGGGAAAGCTTTTCTGGCTTATCGGTGCTGATCCCCAGCACTTCAACACCTGCTTTTTTTAACTGATCCATGTTATCGCGCAGGCCGCAGGCCTGTACGGTACAGCCGGGTGTCATGGCTTTCGGGTAAAAATAAACCAGAACACGCTGTCCCTGGAAGTCGGTTAAATTTACTTGTTCTCCGTCTTGATCCGGCAAGCTAAATTTCGGTGCGATATCACCGGCTTTCAGTGGGTTCATTACTTAACTCCATCCTGTTCATCATGCTGTGAGTAATTGACGACGTTAATACTGCCTTGCGCATTGAGTTCTGTACAGAGTGCTTTGAACGCATCTTCGATATTTGCCGCATCCTGTGACGCAGGACTATGTGCGGTAATTTGGATAAACAGCTGCGCCGCCTTTCCGTTTTCAGCCGGCTGCGTGCGTGAAACCAGTTCCGCAATGTTCATTTGGTGGCTGTCAAACAGGGCGGTAAAACGCTCAATCAAATGTGGAGAATCGGGGACATCGACCTGTACCCATACCGTGGCGGGCATCGCCGGGCGGGGGCGCGCAGTGGTGCGCTTCATGACAATCAATAGATCCAGCTCAGCGCCTTTCAACGGCAAGGTTGATTCAATCAGGGTGATGGCGTTCCAGGTGCCTGACAGCAGCATGATAAATGTGAATTCGTCACCCAGCATGGCCAGCCGGCTGTCTTCGATATTACAGCCGCAACTGCTGACATGACGAGTGATGGTGTTCACAATTCCTGGGCGGTCGGCACCCAGCGCAGTAATGACCAGATAGTGTTGCGATGACGATGTCAAACCTGTTCTTCCTTTGAGCGGTGAGGTAATCATAAGGAAAGCATAAAAAAAACATGCATACAACAATCAGAACGGCTCTGGTCGCTTGCTTTTATTGTCGTACCAAACGTACCATTGAGACACTTGTTTGCACAGAGGATGGCCCATGTTCACGGGAAGTATTGTCGCGCTTGTTACGCCGATGGATGAGAAAGGTAAAGTCTGCCGGTCGAGCCTGAAAAAACTGATTGATTATCATGTCGCCAGCGGCACCTCGGCGATCGTTTCGGTTGGCACCACCGGTGAGTCCGCCACCCTGAGTCATGATGAACATGGCGATGTGGTGATGATGACGCTGGAGCTGGCCGATGGGCGTATTCCGGTTATTGCCGGAACCGGCGCCAATGCGACCGCAGAAGCCATTAGTCTGACGCAGCGTTTCAACGATAGCGGTGTTGTCGGCTGCCTGACGGTGACGCCATACTACAACCGTCCAACCCAGGAAGGTTTGTTCCAGCATTTCAAAGCCATCGCTGAACATACTGACCTGCCGCAAATTCTGTATAATGTACCGTCCCGTACCGGCTGCGATATGCTGCCGGAAACCGTTGGCCGTCTGGCGAAAGTAAAAAATATTATCGCTATTAAAGAGGCCACGGGGAACTTAAGTCGCGTTCATCAGATCAAAGAGCTGGTTTCAGACGACTTCATTCTGCTCAGCGGTGATGATGCGACCGGACTGGATTTTATGCAGCTCGGTGGTCATGGCGTGATTTCCGTGACGTCTAACGTTGCGGCACGCGATATGGCTGAAATGTGCAAACTGGCGGCAGCGGGGCATTTTGCCGAGGCGCGGGTGATTAACCAGCGTCTGATGCCGTTACACAACAAACTATTTGTCGAACCCAATCCTATCCCAGTGAAATGGGCGTGTAAGGAGTTGGGACTTGTGGCGACCGATACGCTGCGTCTGCCGATGACGCCAATCACGGACAATGCTCGTGAAATCGTTAAAGCGGCGCTTAAGCATGCCGGTTTGCTGTAAAGTTTAGGGAGATTTGATGGCTTACTCAGTACAAAAGTCGCGCCTGGCCAAGGTTGCGGGTGTTTCGCTTGTTATGTTGCTCGCGGCCTGTAGTTCTGACTCGCGCTATAAGCGCCAGGTGAGCGGTGATGAATCCTATCTGGAGGCCGCACCGCTTGCTGAGCTTCACGCGCCAGCTGGGATGATTCTGCCGGTTACGACGGGCGACTATAACATCCCGGTCACTAATGGCAGTGGCGCTGTGGGTAAAGCGCTGGACATTCGCCCACCGGCTCAGCCGTTAGCGTTAGTCACTGGCGCTCGTACCCAAATCGCGGGTGATACGTCGACGCTGCTGGTGGAAAATGGTCGTGGCAACACACTGTGGCCGCAGGTTGTTAGCGTCGTTCAGTCTAAAAACTACACGATCGCTAAACGTGATGATGCCAGCCAGACGCTAACCACCGACTGGGTTGACTGGAACCGTCTGGATGAAGACGAGCAGTACCGTGGACGTTATCAAATCTCGGTTAAACCGCAGGGCTATCAGCAGGCGGTAACGGTGAAACTGATTAACCTCGAGCAGGCGGGTAAACCCGTAGCCGATGCGGCATCAATGCAGCGTTACAGCGCTGAGATGATGAACGTTATCTCTGCCGGTCTGGATAAAAACGCCACCGACGCCGCGAATGCCGCACAGAACCGCTCTGCAGCCACCATGGATGTTCAGAGCGCCGCCGATGATACCGGTTTACCTATGCTGGTGGTGCGTGGACCGTTCAACGTGGTGTGGCAGCGTCTGCCGGCAGCGCTTGAGAAAGTGGGCATGAAAGTGACCGACAGCACTCGTTCTCAGGGCAGCATCGCCGTAACCTATAAGCCGTTGTCCGATGGCGACTGGCAGGAATTGGGCGCGAAAGATCCGGGGCTGGTTTCCGGCGACTATAAGCTGCAGGTCGGTGATTTAGACAACCGCAGTAGCTTGCAGTTTATCGATCCGAAGGGGCATACCCTGACGCAAAGCCAGAACGATGCGCTGGTCGCCGTCTTCCAGGCAGCGTTCAGTAAGTAAAAATGAAGGGCTGGATAACTCCAGCCCTTTTTTTCTGATATGATACGCAAACGTGTGCGTCGGCAGAAAAACGCAATATTTATCGTTAATTCACACCCTGGAGTAATAAAGATGCAAAAGCAAGCTGAGTTGTATCGTGGTAAAGCGAAGACCGTATACAGCACGGAAAACCCGGACCTGTTGGTGCTCGAATTCCGCAATGATACGTCAGCAGGGGATGGCGCGCGCATTGAACAGTTTGACCGTAAAGGCATGGTGAACAACAAGTTCAACCATTTCATTATGACTAAACTGCAAGAAGCGGGCATTCCTACCCAGATGGAGCGACTGCTTTCCGATACCGAATGTCTGGTGAAAAAACTGGAGATGGTGCCGGTTGAATGTGTGGTGCGTAACCGCGCGGCAGGCTCCCTGGTGAAGCGTTTAGGCGTTGAGGAAGGTATTGAACTGAATCCGCCGCTGTTTGATCTGTTCCTGAAAAACGATGCTATGCACGATCCAATGATTAACGATTCCTATTGCGAAACTTTTGGCTGGGTGAGCAAAGAGAATCTGGCGCGTATGAAAGAGCTGACCTACAAAGCTAACGACGTGCTGAAGAAGATGTTCGATGACGCTGGCCTGATTCTGGTCGACTTCAAACTTGAGTTTGGCTTGTATAAAGGTGAAGTGGTGCTGGGCGACGAATTCTCACCGGATGGTAGCCGTCTGTGGGACAAAGAAACGCTGGATAAAATGGACAAAGATCGCTTCCGCCAGAGTCTGGGCGGCCTGATCGAAGCCTATGAAGCCGTCGCGCATCGCCTGGGCGTCAAGTTAGACTAACTCTCCCCCTGAGCCGGCGATCGCTCACCGGCTCATCAATCTCGCCGATATTGATTACTGTTTCTTATGGTAATCCTGTTATGAACCGCCTACGATCATCATCATAATGAATAGAAAGTTGAGGTGATTATGCGCTGGCAAGGGCGTCGTGAAAGTAACAACGTAGAAGACAGACGAAACAGTTCCGGCGGTGGCCCTTCTATGGGCGGGCCAGGTTTTCGTTTGCCAAGTGGTAAAGGCGGCATCATCCTGCTGGTTGTGGTGCTGGTCGCAGGTTATTATGGCGTGGATCTCACCGGATTAATGACCGGTCAACCAGTCTCCCAACAGCAATCATCACGCTCCATCAGCCCAAATGATGATGAAGCGGCAAAATTCACCTCGGTGATTCTGGCCACCACGGAAGATACCTGGGGACAGCAGTTTGAAAAAATGGGCCGGACCTATCAACAGCCGAAGCTGGTGATGTATCGGGGCGCTACGCGTACCGGCTGTGGCGCGGGCCAGTCCGTGATGGGACCGTTCTATTGCCCGGCGGATGGCACCGTGTATATTGACCTCTCATTCTACGACGATATGAAAAACAAGCTGGGCGCCGATGGTGATTTTGCTCAGGGTTATGTTATCGCCCATGAAGTGGGCCACCACGTGCAGAAACTGCTGGGCATTGAACCGAAAGTTCGTCAGATGCAGCAGAATGCCTCACAGGCTGAGGTGAACCGTCTTTCCGTACGTATGGAACTGCAGGCGGACTGCTTTGCCGGCGTCTGGGGCCACAGCATGCAGCAGCAGGGCGTACTGGAATCCGGCGATCTGGAAGAGGCGCTGAACGCGGCGCAAGCCATTGGTGACGATCGTCTGCAGCAGCAGGGACAAGGGCGCGTTGTGCCGGACAGCTTTACCCACGGAACCTCCGAACAGCGCTTTACCTGGTTCAAACGCGGCTTTGACAGCGGCGATCTGGGACAATGTAATACTTTTGGTAAAAGCATTTAAGAGATTGAGGCAGGGATGTCTGACAAGGCAGCACTGAGTGCGTTAACTGAACAGATGACCCGCGAAGGCATCCGCCGTCTGCTGATTATCAGCGGCGAGGGGCGCTGGCGTCAGGAGCAGGCGTTAGCGCTACGCAATGCGTTACCCGGCGACTGGCTATGGGTGGGGGCGCAAGCCCCCGCGGAGCCGAGCTGTACACCACAGGCGCTGCAAACGTTATTAGGGCGCGAGTTTCGTCATGCGGTGTTTGACGCCGGGCAGGGATTTGACGCAGCGGCATTTGCCGCCTTAAGCGGGACGCTGGTCGCCGGGAGCTGGCTGGTGTTGCTGACTCCGCCCTGGCATAGCTGGCAAACGCATCCTGACGCGGATTCACTGCGCTGGAGCGACTGCGCTGACCCGATTCCAACGCCGCACTTTGTTGAACACGTCAAACGGGTTATTTCCCGTGACGGGCAGGCTCTGCACTGGCAACAGCATCAGCCCGCTTCATACCCGCACTTTCTTGTTCGCGCCGACTGGCAGGCGGCAACCGGTGAACCTCAGCCTGAACAGGCGATGATATTAAATGATTTGCTGGCTATGCCTCCCGGCGTGGTTGTGGTGACGGCCGCACGCGGCCGGGGAAAATCCGCGCTGGCCGGACAATTGATTTCACGTATTAGCGGGACGGCTATTGTTACCGCTCCCGCTAAAGCGGCAACGGATGTGCTGGCGCAATTTGCCGCAGAACGTTACCGCTTTATGGCCCCGGACGCGCTGTTAAGCAGTTCAGTAACAGCTGACTGGCTTATCGTTGATGAAGCTGCCGCAATCCCCGCGCCGCTGCTGCATCAGCTGGTCGCGCGTTTTCCCCGCACGCTGTTAACCACCACCGTTCAGGGCTACGAGGGAACCGGCAGAGGCTTTTTGCTGAAATTCTGCGCCCGTTTTCCTCATCTCCAACGGTATGAGTTACAGCGGCCCGTGCGCTGGGCGCCGGGGTGTCCGCTGGAGAAAATCGTCAGCGATGCGCTGGTGTTTGACGACGAAACCTTTACGCATGCCCCGTTGGGCGATCTTCATTTCTCAGCATTTGAACAGCAATCCTGGCATGACAATCCGGCGCTGCCGTTAGCGGTATATCAACTGCTTTCCGGGGCGCACTATCGCACCTCGCCACTGGATCTGCGGCGAATGATGGACGCACCGGGTCAGCATTTCCTTCAGGCATCGTGTGCTGAGTCGGTGGCAGGGGCCGCCTGGTTAGTCGACGAAGGCGGGCTGTCTGCAGAATTAAGCCAGGCCGTCTGGGCAGGATATCGCCGACCGCGAGGAAATCTGGTTGCGCAGTCGCTGGCGGCGCACGGCGGGGATCCGTTGGCGGCAACGCTCGTCGGGCGGCGGGTAAGCCGAATCGCGGTCCATCCTGCTCGCCAGCGAGAAGGTATCGGGCAGCAGCTGATTACGCAGGCCCAGCGCTGTTCCACGCAATGCGACTATCTGTCGGTCAGTTTTGGGTATACGGTCGAACTATGGCGTTTCTGGCAGCGCTGCGGTTTTGTGCTGGTTCGGATGGGCAATCATCGGGAAGCCAGCAGCGGGTGCTATACCGCCATGGCATTACTGCCCATCAGTGACGCGGGGAAACGCCTTGCCGGGCGGGAGCGCCAGCGCCTGCGTCGCGATGCGGAGATCCTTGCGCGCTGGAACGGTGAGGACATACCGCTTACTCCGCTGAAAGAGACTACGCTTAATGAGGATGACTGGAATGAGCTGGCCGGATTTGCCTTCGCCCATCGGCCATTACTGACGTCGCTTGGTTGTCTGACTCGTCTGCTTGAGCACTGCGAGTTACCTCTTCCGGCCTTGCGGGGCCGTCTACAGGCTAAACGCAGCGATGCCGAACTGTGCCAACAGCTGAAGATCTCCGGGCGTAAAGCACTGCTGGTCGTTCAGCGGGCCGAGGCGGCACAGGCGTTAAAGCAACTGGATGCGGAAGGTGAACAGCGCCTACAAAATCGCATTATGCAATGGCAAAATTTTCACTAACTTCTTCAATTTACTGACATGGTCATTGCGATTAAGCGGCGTAGAATGATTCTCATCAGTTAAGGAGATCGCCATGAAACATGACCATTTTGTTGTTCAAAGCCCCGAGAAACCCGCTCAACAGCTACTGTTGCTGTTTCATGGCGTCGGCGATAACCCGGTAGCCATGGGCGAAATCGGCTCCTGGTTTGCGCCGCTGTTTCCGGATGCGCTCATCGTCAGTATTGGCGGGGCCGAGCCCTATGGTTCCACTTCCGGACGTCAGTGGTTTTCGGTACAGGGCGTAACGGAGGAGAACCGCCAGGCGCGTGTTGACGCCATTATGCCGGTGTTTATCGAAACCGTCCGTTACTGGCAGAAGCACAGCGGCGTTTCGCCTCAGGCTACCGCGCTGATTGGTTTCTCTCAGGGGGCGATCATGTCGCTTGAGAGCATCAAAGCCGAGCCGGGGCTGGCGTCGCGAGTCATCGCCTTCAATGGTCGCTATGCCACCTTACCAGAGGTTGCAACCACGGCGACGACGGTACATTTGATTCACGGCGGTGAAGACCGGGTGATTGAGTTATCTCACGCCGTTGCCGCGCAGGAAGCGTTAATTCGTGCCGGTGGGGATGTGACGCTGGATATCGTCGAAAATCTGGGACATGCCATTGATGAACACAGCATGCAGTTTGCGCTCGATCATCTGCGTTTTACCGTACCGAAGCACTACTTTGATGAAGCGCTGGGCGGCGGTACGCCCAACGATGATGATGTGATTGCTATGATCTGATTGATCGCCGTAGGCCGGATAAAACGCGAAGCGTTGCCATCCGGCACTTAATCCGGTCTACAAATTATTTTTGCGGTTGATCCTTGTTCGGCCAATCGTCGTCGTCATCCCATTTATCGTTAAAGTCACGATGAGGGGGAAGCTCCGGCTTATTGGCGAGATATTTCTTGGGGTCGACACGCTTGAGATCTTTAATCACGTTCAGCAATACGCCTACCAGAAACACCAACACTAAAATCCACCAGTATTTTGCCAGCCAGTCCATGCTCATTTCCTCTTACAGGAACACTCGTCAGGCGACGAGTTGCTCCATGATACGTTGATACATACGGGCAAGCAGTTGCAGGTCGGCGGCATTAACGCATTCATTAATTTTATGAATGGTGGCATTGACCGGCCCAAGTTCTACTACCTGTGCCCCCATGCGGGCAATAAAACGCCCGTCGGATGTCCCGCCTGTAGTCAGTAACTGCGGTTTAATCTCATTATAGTGCTCAATGGCGTTCACCACAGCATCCACCAGTTTACCGCGTTCGGTCAGGAACGGCTGGCCGGAAAGCCACCAGTCGACGGTATAGCGCAGCTGATGTTTATCCAGCAGTTCCAGTACCCGCGACTTAATCATTTCATCGGTTAATTCGGTGCTGAAACGGAAGTTGAACTGAATAAAGAGCTCGCCCGGGATAACGTTGTTGCTGCCGGTTCCTGCCTGAATATTGGCAATCTGCATGCTGGTCGCCGGGAAGAATTCGTTACCCTGATCCCACTCGATCGCCACCAGTTCGTTGAGCATAGGCGCCGCGCGGTGTACCGGGTTATCGGCCAGATGCGGATAGGCTACATGCCCCTGCACGCCGTGAATGGTCAGGTTGCAGGTCAGTGAACCGCGGCGCCCGTTTTTCACCACATCGCCAACGATTTCCGTACTGGACGGCTCGCCAACCAGACAATAATCCAGCCGTTCGTTCCGCGCCATGAGCGCTTCAACCACCTTCACGGTGCCGTTTTTAGCGCTGGCCTCTTCGTCAGAGGTTATCAGGAACGCCAGGCGGCCCTGATGATTAGGATGTTGGGCGACAAAGCGTTCTGCAGCCACGACCATCGCCGCCAGTGAGCCTTTCATATCAGCTGCGCCGCGCCCGAACAACATGCCATCGCGAATGGTCGGTTCGAACGGCGGATTAATCCAGCGATCGACATCGCCAGCAGGCACTACGTCAGTGTGACCGGCAAATGCCAGGGTCTCACCTTTGCCGCGCCATGCCCAAAAATTCTGTGTGTCACCAAAATCCATACGCTCAACGGTAAAACCTACCGCGCGCAGGCGTTCAATCATTAACGCCTGGCACCCGGCATCATCCGGGCTCAGGGAAGGGCGGCGAATAAGCTGCTGAGTCAGCTCAATAACCGGGCACGACATAGACTACACCTCATTAAAAAACAGAGTATAACTGGATTCACTGAAACCAAGCAGCATAGGCTTACCCGGCGTGCAGAGCAATGGGCGTTTGATAATTGCAGGCATTTCAATCATCAACGCGGCGGCGGCGTCCGCAGTAGTGATTTGGTTACGCGTGGCTTCATCCAGTTTACGCCAGGTGGTTCCCCGCGTATTGAGCAGCGGTTGCCAACCTAATTCGCTGATAAAGGACTGTAACAGCGCGTTGTCCAGACCGTCGACGCGATAATCATGGAAGCGGTAGTCGATCCCGTGTTCCTCCAGCCAGCGTCTGGCTTTTTTAATTGTATCGCAATTCTTAATGCCGTAGAGAGTAATCATCTGAATTCTTATCGATGGAATTTGAATATTTATGCCTATGCTTTGTGAACATGAATAATACATATTGTCATTCAGGCGTTATAGAGAAATATAACATTGTTGAACAAGGGTGAATAATGATTCCTGAAAGTTCCAAAACTACCGCATAAATGAAAATCAGAATTTGCCTCTTTGCATCAGCCTGTTTTTCCATCAGAATTGCCAAAGTAGTAGATGATGTATGAATATTTCAAAATATTGCAGTAAGTCACATAAAATTTATGGGTATAGCGCATAGTGATCACATAAATCCCAGCCACTGGAGGATGTAATCACAACCATCGGTTAAATGATCTTCTTTTGATGATGATGATTTCGTAGAATGCTCATAATAATAAGAGAGGTTGTTATGATTGAACGTGAACTGGGGAACTGGAAAGACTTTATCGAAGTGATGCTTCGTAAATAATTTTCTGGAAGAAATTCATATCCCGTAAAGGATAAAAAAAGGCGACTCAACGTAAGTCGCCTTTTTTGTGTCTTGCTACGATCGGACTCCGGGCCTGATAAGATGCGCGAGCATCGCATCAGGCATCAACAACACAGATCGCACTACTCCGGTTTTGGCTTCAGCGGGAAGCGTCTGCGCACCAGCACAAAGAACAGAGGGACGAAGAAAATCGCCAGGATAGTGGCCGAAAGCATTCCGCCCATTACGCCAGTCCCCACCGCATGTTGACCACCGGAACCTGCGCCATTGCTGATGGCCATCGGCAACACCCCAAAGATAAACGCCAGCGACGTCATCAGTATCGGGCGTAAGCGCTGGCGACAGGCATGCAGCGTGGCATCAAGCAGATCGTGTCCTTTCTCGTTCATCTCATTGGCGAATTCAACAATCAATATCGCGTTCTTCGCTGAGAGTCCGATAACGGTTAATAATCCGACCTGGAAGTACACGTCGTTTTCCAGGCCGCGCATCCAGGTGGCCAGCAGCGCGCCGATGACCCCCAGCGGCACGACCAGCATGACGGAGAAGGGCACCGACCAGCTTTCGTACAGCGCCGCCAGACACAGGAACACTACCAGCAGAGAAATGGCGTACAGGGCAGGAGCCTGAGAGCCCGACAGTCGTTCCTGATAAGACATCGCCGTCCATTCAAGACCGAATCCGGTCGGCAATTGACGGACCAGCGACTCCATCACGTCCATTGCCGTACCGGTACTGACGCCGGGCGCGGCTTCACCGACAATCTCGACGGCAGAGTAGCCGTTATAACGCTCCAGACGCGGTGAGCCGGTTTCCCAGCGCGAGGTCGCAAAGGCCGAGAACGGCACCATGCCGCCGCTACTATTGCGGACGTACCACAGGTTGATGTCGTCCGGGAGCATACGATACTTTGCCGCCGCCTGGACGTAGACTTTCTTCACTCGGCCGCGGTCCATAAAGTCGTTAACGTAGCTGGAGCCCCAGGCTGTCTGCAATGTGTCGTTGATATCGTCAATGGAAACGCCCAGCGCCTGAGCTTTGCGCTGATCGATATCAATTTGCAATTGCGGACTGTCGTCGAGTCCGTTATGACGAACGCGGGTCAGGGACGAATCTTTTCCGGCCAGCTCAATCAGCTTGTCTCGCGCGGCCATTAACGCGTCATGACCCGCACCGGCGTGATCCTGCAGTTCCATATCAAAGCCAGCGGAACTTCCGAGACCGCTGATAGCCGGAGGACTGCTGGCGAAGACGCGAGCCTCTTTAATCTTATTAAACGCTTTAGTCGCGCGTTCGATGATGGCGAAAGAGGTGCCGGTGGTCGTATCGCGCTCATCCCAGTCTTTTAAACGCACGAACATACGCGCCACGTTTTGCCCGTTTCCGCCGGGACCAGAACCAACAGTCGAGAAGACCGACATAATGTTGTCTTTTTCGTGGGTGAAGTAATACTTCTCTACTTCCTCTACCACTTTCAACGTTTGTTGTTGAGTGGAGCCGCTGGGGAGCTGTATCGAGGTGGTAAACATACCGCGGTCTTCCAGGGGCAGGAAAGACGTCGGCAGGCGCAGGAACAGGAAGACCATACCGCCGAGCAGCAGAACGTAGATCAGGATCCAGCGCAGGCTGCGATGCAGGATCCGGGCAACGCCTTTTTCGTAGCGTTCGGCATTGCGGTTAAACATCCGGTTAAACCAACCGAAGAAACCGGTCTGCCCGTGCTGTTCGCCTTTATGCAGCGGTTTGAGCAGCGTGGCGCACAGCGCAGGCGTCAGGATCATCGCCACCAGCACCGACAGCACCATCGCGGAAACAATGGTAATCGAGAACTGGCGATAAATAGCCCCGGTGGTACCGCCGAAGAAGGCCATTGGGATAAACACCGCCGACAGCACCATGGCGATACCGACCAGCGCTCCCTGGATTTGCCCCATCGATTTTCGCGTCGCTTCGCGCGGCGAGAGACCCTCCTCACTCATAATACGTTCGACGTTTTCCACCACCACGATGGCGTCATCCACCAGCAGACCTATCGCCAGTACCATCGCAAACATGGTTAACGTGTTCACGCTATAGCCAAAGGCGTAGAGCACGGAGAAGGTACCCATCAGCACGACGGGAACGGCGATAGTGGGAATCAGCGTGGCGCGGAAGTTTTGCAGGAACAGGTACATGACCAAAAATACCAGCGCGATCGCTTCCAGCAGCGTTTTCACCACGTCGATGATTGAGGCTTTAACGAAGGAGGTGGTTTCATACGCCACCTTATATTCCAGCCCGTGCGGAAAATATTGCGACAGCTCGTTCAGACGGTTAATGACCAGCGTTGCCGTCGCCATTTCATTGGCGCCGGAGGCCAGCTTCACGCCCAGACCGGAGGCGGGATTACCGTTAAAGCGGCTGAGATAATCATACTTTTCAGCACCCATTTCGACCGTCGCCACGTCGCCCAGTTTGACTTCAGAGCCATCCTGGTTAACGCGCAGCGTAATATCACGGAATTGATCCGGGGTTTGCAGCAGCGACTGGGCATTAATCGTCGCATTCAGCGCCTGTTTGTCTACTGAAGGCGTCCCGCCAAGCTGCCCGACGGCAATCTGCGCATTTTGTGACTCGATGGCGTCGGTCACATCTTTGGCGGTCATCTGGAAGCTGTTTAGTTTGGCCGGGTCGAGCCAGATACGCATGGAGTATTGTGAACCGTAGGCGTCGATATCCCCCACGCCGTTTATACGGCTGAGCGGGTCCTGAATATTACTCGCTACGTAATCGGCGATGTCCTGCTTATCCATGGAGCCATCGGTAGAGACGAAGGCGATGGTCAGAATGTTGGTGTCCCCGGTTTTGCGCACCGTGACCCCTTGATCCTGTACCGCCTGCGGCAGCTTGCGCATTGCCGATTGCAGCTGGTTTTGCACCTGCTGTACGGCTTCGTCAGGATCGGTCCCGGCGACGAAGCTTAGCGTAACCGTCGCCTGGCCTGTCCCGCTGCTCTGCGATGACATGTACATCAGATTATCGAGACCGGTCATATTCTGCTCGATGACCTGGGTAACGGTGTTTTCCAGCGTCTGTGCGGATGCGCCAGGATAGTTGGCGGTTATCCGCACGTTGGGCGGGGCCAGATCGGGATATTGCTCAACGGGTAGCGAAAAAATAGCCAGGGCTCCTGTCAGGCACAACAGGATAGCTAACACCCAGGCAAAAATGGGGCGATCGATGAAAAAATTCGCCATTAAAAGGGGACCTCGTGTTTCTGCGTATCGTTATGGGTATGACTTGCTTCACTTTAGCGGCAAGGTACGGGGCAAACGTGGAGAAAAAAAGAAGATAATGTAAATTATCATGCCCGTTTACAGCATACCTTTTGTGCCAACGCCGTCAGGCCTGGATCCAGCCCCGACGGCGCTTTGCGGTTCTTTACGTTAGCTTACTGTCCGATTCGGCCGAACGAAAACTGATGCTTACCAGCGTTCCCCCTCCGGAGGGTTGCGAGAAGGTCAGCGTGCCGCTCAGCCTTTCCGCTCGCTCACGCATAATATTTAATCCATAGTGCCCGGTAGGCTCATGCGGTTCGCCAATGCCGATGCCGTTATCGCGGATATAAACCGTGTGATTGCCATCCGGCGCGGTGACGCAACTGACGGCGATTTCGCTGGCGTTGGCATGCTTAATCGCGTTCAGCACCGCTTCACGGACGATCTGCAGCAGGTGCACCTGCATTTGCGCATCCAGCGCCAGCGTAGGTAACCGGCAATCGAGCATCAGTTTAGCTGAAGTCTGATTTTGCAGCGTTTCCAGCATTTCATGCAGGGCAGAGGGGAGATCGGCCTGCTGTAAGGTCAGACGGAAGGTGGTGAGCAGTTCGCGCAGCTGACGGTAAGCATCGTTCAGCGCCTGAGAGAAATCCGCCATAATGCTTTGCGCCGGGGCGTTATCTTCCGGAATCGAGCGCTTCAGCAGCGTGAGCTGAATGCGTAAATAGGAGAGTACCTGCGCCAGCGAGTCGTGCAGTTCGCGTGCAATGGTTGCGCGCTCTTCCATTAACAACAGCTGCTGAAAATGTTTTTGCGCCTGGTTGAAGTACAACCCACGTCCCAGCATTGAGGAGACGCTGTTGAGCAGCGGGGTGGACGCGTTGACGTTTGGACTTTGCCAGTGCAGTTCGCCATAGACCGTTTCCTGCATGGTGACCGGCAGGATCTGCATTGGCAGCTCGGGGCTTTTGGTCCCTTCGCTAATTCGCCAGTTATCACCGACGGTAAGCTCCAGGAAATAGGCGGCGTCATGTTCGCGGACAATCTGTAAAATATGGCGGAAGCAGTACACGTCAATCTGGCTGGTATTGAGCGCCTGAGAGCACTGATACAGCACCTCCAGGCGGCGATTGGCTTCGTGGAGATCGTGAGTTTTCTCCGCAACAGAAGCTTCCAGCGAGCGGTACAGCTTGTGTAATTCACTCGACATCTGGCTAAAGGTTTTGCCCAGCAGCCCCAGCTCGTTGGGTAAACCGGTATCCAGCGGCGGGATATCAAACTGACCGTGCTCAATGTGCTGGCTGGCCATCACCAGCTTATTCAGCGGCCGCACCACCTGCTGGCGAATGCGCCGCAGAGTAAAGAAGACGAGCGTGAAGATGCCGATCCCGCCTGCCAGCGAAATACCAAAAACCAGCATCACTTTGCGTTCGGCGTAGTGTTGCAGTGCCAGCACAAAGAGATCGATTTGATCGACATAGTTGTTGATATTGGCCTGGTACCATTTTAAATCGCCATCGATCAGGCGGGCGTTCATTTCCAGCCAGTTGGCATGCAGCCGTCCATAGCGACTTTTCACCGTTTGTGGCACATACCACGCATTCAGATTTTGCAATGCCGACGAGTTTAGCGCCTGCTGGAAAAGCTGGCGGTGAGCGTTGAGCTGCGGGCTTTGGCTTTGCAGGTCATAACCCAGACGGTAGCTTTGCATGCGCAATGAGCCAGCAACGTTGATGGCTTCCGCATCCCGCAGGCTGCTGGTCAGCGTGAGCAGCGCAATACCCGTTGAGAGAATCGACAACAGCACGATGTAGAAAAAAGCCTTGGCCAGGCTGGCCGAGACCGGACGCTTTACCGTCACTTGCGCATCCTCACACACTACACGTCGCGCCTTGATTCAGCCCGAACGATGCGGTGTATTTGATAAATGTTAATAAAACGCCATGAAACTGGATGGTAACTGAAACACAATTTCATATGCGATGAAATAAATTGATCTGCCACAGGTTCTGGATAAATAGTTGTGCTTCTTGGGCAAATGAACATTGCCGCTTCCTTCCGTGTCGGTTAATAACAACAGTCATATAAAGAATAAGGTTTTTGCAACCAAAAAAGAAGGAAGCCATGAATCGTTTTATTATGGTCAATAGCCAGCAGTGCCTGGGTTGCCATGCCTGTGAGGTCGCCTGCGTCATGGCCCACAATGGCGAGCAGCATGTCCTGAGCACGCGGCATTTCCAGCCCCGAATTACCGTCATTAAGCACCAGCAGCAGCGCAGTGCGGTGACCTGCCACCACTGTGAAGATGCGCCCTGCGCCAGAAGTTGCCCGAACGGGGCAATCAGCCATCATAACGACAGCGTTCAGGTGAACTCGCAAAGATGTATTGGCTGCAAATCGTGCGTCGTGGCCTGTCCCTTTGGCACGATGCAGATCGTACTCACTCCCGTGGCCAAAGGAAAGATGAAAGCGACAGCGCATAAATGCGATTTGTGTCAGGGGCGTGAAGAGGGGCCCGCCTGCGTGGAAAACTGTCCGGCGCAGGCGTTACAGCTGGTGACGGAAAACGCGCTTACCGGCCTGTCAAAAGCGCGCAGGCTGCGTACAGCCAGTCTGGAGAGTCAGCCCTGGCACAGCAGCGCCACCGATTTCACGCCGCACGCGCTAACCAAACGTGAACAAATGCAGGCGACGCCAGCGCGTGGGGAACCCGATAAGCTGGCGATTGAAGCCCGTAAAACCAGCTTTGAAGAGATCTATCTGCCGTTTCGTACGGCGCAGGCGGAACGGGAAGCGTCCCGCTGCCTGAAGTGCGGCGACCACAGCATCTGCGAATGGACCTGCCCGCTGCATAACCATATTCCGCAGTGGATTGAACTGGTCAAAGCCGGAAACATAGATGCCGCCGTCGAGCTTTCTCATCAGACCAACTGTCTGCCGGAAGTGACCGGGCGCGTGTGTCCCCAGGACCGGCTCTGCGAAGGGGCATGCACGGTGCGTAACGAGCATGGCGCGGTCACCATCGGCAATATTGAGCGTTATATTTCTGACCGGGCGCTGAGCAAAGGTTGGCGACCGGATTTAAGCCACGTACAGAAAGTGGATAAGCGCGTCGCGATTATCGGTGCGGGTCCGGCGGGGCTGGCCTGTGCGGATGTGTTAGCGCGAAATGGCCTTCACGCTACCGTGTACGATCGCCATCCTGAAATCGGCGGTTTGCTGACGTTTGGTATTCCGTCTTTCAAGCTGGATAAATCACTGTTGGCGCGTCGCCGTGAAATTTTCAGCGCCATGGGCATTCATTTCGAACTGAACTGTGAAGTGGGTAAGGACGTTGAACTGGCTTCGCTGCTGGAGGAGTACGATGCCGTATTCGTGGGCGTGGGGACCTATCGCTCCATGAAGGCGGACCTGCCGAATGAAGATGCGCCCGGCGTTTATGATGCGCTGCCGTTCCTGATTGCCAACACCAAACAGGTGATGGGGCTGGATGAGCTGCCTGAAGAGCCGTTTATCGATACCGCCGGGCTGAACGTTGTGGTGCTGGGCGGAGGCGATACGGCAATGGACTGCGTGCGCACCGCGCTGCGTCACGGCGCAAGCCAGGTGACCTGCGCCTATCGTCGTGATGAAGCCAACATGCCCGGTTCGAAAAAAGAGGTGAAGAACGCGCGTGAAGAGGGCGCAAACTTCGAATTTAACGTGCAACCGGTGGAATTGATGTTGAATGCCGACGGACGGGTCAACGGCATACGTTTCTTGCGCACCCAGCTTGGCGAGCCGGACGCGAATGGGCGCCGTCGCCCGGTCCCTGTTGCAGGCAGCGAGTTTGTAATGCCGGCGGATGCGGTCATTATGGCTTTTGGTTTTAATCCGCACGGAATGCCATGGTTGGAGACGCATGGCGTGAAGGTCGATAACTGGGGGCGAATTGCCGCCGACGTTGAGAGCACGTACCGCTATCAAACCAGTAACCCGAAAATCTTTGCCGGGGGTGACGCGGTACGCGGTGCGGATCTGGTGGTCACGGCCATGGCGGAAGGACGACACGCCGCCCAGGGGATAGTCGACTGGCTGGGCGTAAAATCAGTCAAATCTCACTAATCAGCGAGTAGGCCGGATAAAACGCGTCAGCGTTGCCATCCGGCAATGTGCCGTATGAATGCCTGATGGCGCTTCGCTTATCAGGTCAACATTGTCCCAAGACAAACCCGGTTTCACGGCGTAGTATTATTTCTCACTTTTCGCTGTGGAGCCGGTATGTCGCAAAAAATTACCCTCATCAAAGATAAAGTCCTTTCCGATAACTACTTCATCCTGCGCAATATTACCTACGACCTGACCCGGAGTAATGGCGAGGTGATCCGTCACAAGCGCGAGGTTTACGATCGCGGCAACGGCGCGACTATTCTGCTGTATAACGCGGAGAAGAAAACCGTGGTGCTGATCCGTCAGTTTCGCGTCGCGACCTGGGTCAACGGTAATGAAGATGGTCAACTGATTGAAACCTGCGCCGGGCTGCTGGATAACGACGAACCGGAAGCGTGTATTCGTAAAGAGGCGATTGAAGAGACCGGCTATGAAGTGGGGGAGGTGCGTAAGCTGTTCGAACTCTACATGTCGCCGGGCGGCGTAACGGAGCTGATCCATTTCTTCATCGCGCAATACAGCGACAGCCAGCGGGCAAACGCGGGCGGCGGGGTAGAAGATGAAGATATTGAGGTTCTGGAGCTACCGTTCACGCAGGCGCTGGAAATGATTAAAACGGGTGAGATCCGTGACGGCAAGACGGTGCTATTGCTGAACTACCTGCAGTCGTCACATCTTATGGATTAATATTTATTTACAAATATACGCCCAATCCGACGATTCTTATTGAGCCCCGTCAGTCGCGCAAGGAAGATACCGCTTAGGCTGTGTGTTTTGATTTCGGGGTTGTACCGTCCATGCGCTATCGCGTTATTTTCCTTTTCCTGCTCGGGCTGCTACCCATCCGTTTGCTGTGGGCAGCGCCCGCGCAGCAGGCGTTTTCTGACTGGCAGGTGACGTGTAACAACCAGAATTTTTGCGTGGCGCGCAATACCGGAGAACATCACGGCCTGGTGATGACGCTCAGCCGCAGCGCCGGGGCGCATACCGACGCCGTGTTGCGCATTGAACTGGGAGGGCTGGAGTCTTCCCATGTGAAAGAGAGCGAGATAGCGCCGCGTCTGTTGTTGGATGGCGCACCGCTTTCGCTGAGCGGTGAGCGCTGGCGTATTACGCCTTGGCAACTGATGACCGATGATCCGGCCACCATTAGCGCATTTTTACAAACCGTACAGGACGCGAAGGCAATAACCCTGCAAAAAGGCGCGCAAACCCTGTCACTGGCCGGGCTAAAAGCCGCATTGTTGTTTATCGACGCCCAGCAAAAGCGGGTGGGGAGCGAAACCGCCTGGATCGAAAAAGGCGACGAGCCGCCGCTCAGCGTACCTCCGGCCCCGGCTCTGAAAGGGGTGGCTGTCATTAACCCCACGCCAACGCCTTTAACGCAACAAGAGCGCAGTGAACTGCTGGACTACGGTAACTGGCGGATCAACGGTATTCGCTGCTCGATCGATCCACTACGTCGCGAGATGCGCGTCACGGCCCTGACGGATGATAAAGCGCTGCTGATGATCGGCTGCGAGGCCGGGGCGTATAACACTATCGATCTGGCGTGGATTGTTTCACGCACAAAACCGTTAACGTCCAGTGCGGTACGTTTGAGCCTGCCCTTCAAAACGGATGCCGAAAGTCGCGATATGGAGTTGACCAACGCCACGTTTGACGAGAAGTCGCGGGAGCTGGTAACCCTCGCCAAAGGACGAGGGTTGGCGGATTGCGGTATCCAGACGCGCTGGCGCTATGACGGGCAGCGGTTCCGTCTCGTGCGTTATGCCCAGGAGCCAAGCTGCGATAACTGGCATGGACCAGATGCCTGGCCCACGCTGTGGATCACGCGTTAAGCACTTTGTGCGCTTTGGCGACGATGTTATCCACCGTAAAGCCGAAGAACGGGAACAGCTTGTCCGCTGGCGCCGACTCCCCATAACCCGTCATACCAACAATCGCTCCCTTTAGCCCGACATATTTGTACCAGTAATCGGCAATGCCAGCTTCTATCGCCACCCGCGCGCTGACGTTTGCCGGTAAGACCGATTCTCGGTACGCTTCATCCTGAGCGTCAAAAATATCGGTTGAGGGCAGAGACACTACCCGCACGTTACGACCTTCACCGGTCAGTTTTTCCGCTGCCAGCAGCGTGATTTCCATCTCTGAACCGGTAGCAATCAGGATAACATCCGGCTTACCGCCGCCATCCTTCAGCACATAGCCGCCGCGGGCAATCTGCTGCACCTGCTCAGGCGTGCGCTCAACCTGCGCCAGATTTTGCCGCGAGAGGATCAGCGCCGTTGGCCCGTCATGGCGCTCCACCGCCAGCTTCCAGCCTACCGCGGCCTCAACCTGATCGCACGGTCGCCAGGTGCTGAAATTAGGCGTCAGACGCAGGCTGGCGAGCTGTTCAACGGCCTGGTGCGTCGGACCATCTTCTCCCAGGCCAATTGAGTCGTGGGTATAAACCATGATTTGTCGGGCCTTCATTAACGCCGCCATGCGCGCGGCATTACGGGCATATTCGACAAACATCAGGAAGGTGGCGGTGTACGGCACAAAGCCACCGTGATGGGCGATACCGTTGGCAATGGCGGTCATGCCAAACTCTCGCACACCGTAATGGATGTAATTTCCGGCATGATCCTCTTTAAGCGAAGTGGAGCCTTTCCAGATAGTCAGGTTGCTGGGAGCCAAATCCGCTGAACCACCTAATAGTTCAGGCAGCATCGGTCCGTAAGCGTTCAGCGTATTTTGCGAAGCCTTACGGGTGGCGATTTTGGCTGGATTAGCCTGTAAGTCGGTAATGTATTTTTGGGTTGTTTCTTCCCACTCTTCCGGCAGTCCGCCGCTCATTCGACGGGTAAATTCAGCCGCCAGCTCCGGGTGTGCTTGTTGATACGCCGCGAATTTCTCATTCCAGGCCTGTTGCGCTTTCTCGCCTTTTTCCCGTGCATCCCACGCCCGGTAAATCTCTTTGGGGATCTCAAAAGCCGGATGATGCCAGCCCAGCTTCTGGCGGGTTAGCGCCACTTCTTCTTCACCCAGCGCGGCGCCGTGCGCTTCTTCTTTCCCGGCTTTATTCGGCGAGCCAAAACCAATCACCGTGCGGCAGATAATCAGTGACGGCTTATCGGTAACGGCCTGCGCTTCCTGAATCGCTTTTTTCACCGCCTCAGGATCATGACCATCAATCTCATGCACGACATGCCAGTGATAGGCCTCAAAGCGTTTCGCAGTATCGTCGGTAAACCAGCCGTCGGTTTCGCCATCAATCGAGATGCCGTTGTGGTCATAGAAGCCGATCAGTTTGCCCAGCCCCAGGGTTCCCGCCAGGGAACAAACCTCATGGGAAATTCCTTCCATCAGGCAGCCGTCGCCCATAAACACCCAGGTATAGTGGTTAACAATCTCATGATCCGGCTGGTTAAACTGCGCCGCCAGCGTGCGTTCGGCAATCGCCAGACCAACCGCGTTGGCTAAACCCTGACCCAGCGGGCCGGTGGTGGTTTCCACGCCCGGCGTGTAGCCGATTTCCGGGTGCCCTGGCGTCTTCGAGTGCAGCTGGCGGAAGTTCTTCAGCTCCTCTAACGGCAGGTCGTAGCCGGAAAGATGCAGCAGACTGTAAAGCAGCATTGAAGCATGACCATTGGACAGAATAAACCGGTCACGATCGTACCAGCTGGGATCGGTCGGGTTATGGCGGAGGAAATCATTCCACAGTACTTCGGCGATATCGGCCATACCCATTGGCGCGCCGGGGTGGCCTGAGTTAGCTTTTTGTACGGCATCCATACTTAGCGCACGAATGGCATTGGCAAGCTCTTTACGGGTCATAGGAAATACTCCTTGAAAAGTAAAGCGTTAGATGCGTGTGTTGATTCACACTTTTGGGAAAATTGCGGGCTGCACACGCAAAAAGCATAGCAGACAAGCATGGCATTGCTGGATTAAGCAGGTAACATGGCTGTTATAAGTTGATAACAAATTCTTTCTTTGAATGGCGAGAGTTTGGGGACCTTCAAAGTTTGCGCCGCTGAGTGAGGTGATAATGTGCGGCTCGTAGCATGGTTACCCGCGCCACTTTTTTGATCGACACGTGAAAGGAACAACAAGATGGATGACCAGTTAAAACAAAGCGCCCTCGATTTCCACGAATTTCCAGTACCAGGCAAAATTCAGGTTTCTCCGACCAAGCCTCTGGCAACGCAGCGTGACCTGGCGCTGGCCTATTCGCCAGGCGTTGCAGCGCCATGTCTGGAAATTGAAAAGGACCCGCTGGCGGCCTACAAATACACCGCGCGCGGCAACCTGGTTGCGGTTATCTCCAACGGTACGGCGGTGCTGGGGCTGGGCAATATCGGCGCACTGGCTGGCAAACCGGTGATGGAAGGTAAAGGCGTTCTGTTTAAGAAATTCGCCGGGATTGACGTGTTCGACATCGAAGTAGATGAACTCGATCCGGATAAATTTATCAATGTGGTTGCGGCGCTGGAGCCCACGTTTGGCGGCATTAACCTTGAAGATATTAAAGCGCCGGAATGCTTCTACATTGAGCAAAAACTGCGCGAGCGCATGAATATTCCGGTATTCCATGATGATCAGCACGGCACGGCGATCATCAGCACCGCCGCCATTCTTAACGGTCTGCGGGTGGTGGAGAAGAACATCTCTGACGTGCGCATGGTGGTGTCTGGCGCAGGTGCGGCGGCAATTGCCTGTATGAACCTGCTGGTGGCGCTGGGCATGCAGAAACACAACATTGTGGTCTGCGACTCCAAGGGTGTGATTTACAAAGACCGCGAACCGAACATGGCGGAAACCAAAGCGGCTTACGCGGTGGTGGATGACGGTAAGCGCACGCTGGATGATGTGATTGACGGCGCAGACATTTTCCTTGGCTGTTCCGGCCCGAAAGTGCTGACCCAGGAAATGGTCAAGAAGATGGCGCGTGCGCCAATGATTCTGGCACTCGCCAACCCGGAACCGGAAATCCTGCCGCCGCTGGCAAAAGAGGTGCGTTCCGACGCCATCATTTGTACCGGTCGTTCAGACTACCCGAACCAGGTTAACAACGTTCTGTGCTTCCCGTTCATCTTCCGCGGCGCGCTGGACGTCGGCGCTACCGCTATCAACGAAGAGATGAAACTGGCCGCGGTGCACGCCATTGCTGAGCTGGCGCACGCCGAGCAGAGCGAAGTGGTAGCCTCTGCCTATGGCGATCAGGATCTGAGCTTTGGCCCGGAATACATCATTCCGAAACCGTTCGACCCGCGTCTGATCGTCAAAATCGCCCCTGCGGTCGCGAAGGCGGCGATGGACTCCGGTGTGGCAACGCGCCCGATTGCAGACTTTGACGCTTATATCGATAAGCTGACCGAATTCGTCTACAAAACCAACCTGTTCATGAAGCCGATTTTCTCTCTGGCACGTAAAGCGCCGAAGCGCGTGGTGCTGACGGAAGGGGAAGAGGCGCGTGTGCTGCATGCGACGCAGGAGCTGATCACCTTAGGTCTGGCGAAGCCGATCCTGATCGGTCGTCCGAGCGTTATCGAAATGCGTATCCAGAAACTGGGACTGCAGATCAAAGCCGGCGTCGATTTTGAAATCGTTAACAACGAGTCCGATCCGCGCTTTAAAGAGTACTGGAGCGAGTACTACCAGATTATGAAGCGTCGCGGTATTACCCAGGAGCAGGCGCAGCGTGCGGTGATTGCCAACACCACGGTGATCGGCGCAATCATGGTGCAGCGTGGTGAAGCGGATGCGATGATCTGCGGTACGATTGGCGACTACCATGAGCACTTCAGCGTGGTGAAAGAGGTGTTTGGTCACCGCGATGGCGTGCATACGGCCGGGGCGATGAATGCGCTGCTGCTGCCAAGCGGTAACACCTTTATCGCCGATACCTACGTCAACGACGATCCAACGCCGGAACAGCTGGCGGAAATCGCCGTAATGGCGGCAGAAACCGTGCGTCGCTTTGGTATCGAACCGAAGGTGGCGCTGCTGTCGCATTCCAACTTTGGTTCATCTGACTGCCCGTCGGCCAGCAAAATGCGTGACGCGCTGGCGCTGATTAAGGCGCGTGTGCCAGAGTTGATGATCGACGGTGAAATGCACGGCGATGCCGCGCTGGTGGAAAGCATCCGTAATGACCGGATGCCGGACAGTCCGCTGAAAGGTTCAGCCAATATTCTGGTGATGCCGAATATGGAAGCCGCTCGTATTAGTTACAACTTACTCCGCGTTTCCAGTTCTGAAGGCGTAACGGTCGGGCCGGTGCTGATGGGAGTGGCGAAACCGGTTCACGTATTAACGCCGATCGCTTCTGTTCGTCGTATCGTTAATATGGTGGCGCTGGCGGTTGTAGAAGCCCAAACGCAGCCGCTGTAATTTCACTTTAATTTATTTCCGGCGCGGGTTTCCCCCGCGCCTTTTTATTTTCCCTTTCTTAGTGATCCACTTCACCTTTTAAACCTGGTTGCCGAATTTTGTTATTTACTCTGACAAAAAATTGCCACGATGAGGGCAGTTTTAGCGGAGGCGGTGAGCAATGGAAAAAGAACGCATCATTCAGGAATTTGTGCCGGGGAAACAGGTCACGCTGGCGCATCTCATTGCGCACCCAGGCGAAGAACTGGCGAAAAAGATCGGCGTTCCCGAGGCGGGCGCCATCGGCATTATGACGCTGACGCCAGGCGAAACCGCGATGATTGCCGGTGACTTAGCCATGAAGGCGGCGGATGTACATATCGGCTTTCTCGATAGATTTAGCGGCGCGCTGGTGATCTACGGCTCGGTAGGCGCAGTGGAAGAGGCCTTATTACAGACGGTGAGCGGTCTGGGTCGGTTATTAAATTTCACTTTGTGCAGTCTGACAAAAAGCTAATCAGAGGCGGCGATGAAACGTATTGCGTTTGTCGGTACGGTGGGGGCGGGGAAAACAACGCTCTTTAATGCGCTGCAGGGAAATTATTCTCTCGCCAGAAAAACACAGGCCGTTGAGTTTAATGAAAATGGCGACATTGATACACCGGGAGAATATTTTAGCCATCCGCGCTGGTACCACGCCTTAATTACCACGTTGCAGGATGTTGATACGTTGATTTATATACACGCGGCAAATGATAAAGAAAGTCGCTTACCTGCCGGATTGTTGGATATCGGCGCCAGTAAACGACAAATCGCCGTTATCAGCAAAACGGATGTGCCGGATGCTGATGTCGCCGCAACGCGACAGCTACTTCGGGGAATGGGGTTCCAGGAGCCAATTTTCGAACTCAATAGCCATGACCCGCGCAGCGTACAGCACCTGGTGGATTATCTGACTGAGCTCAGCCAAAAGGAGGAAAGGGCAGGTGAAAAAACTCATCACAGCTAATGATATTCGTGCGGCCCACGCACGCGGCGAACAGGAAATGTCGGTTGTTCTGCGCGCCAGCATCATCACCCCGGAGGCGCGCGAAGTCGCGGAGCTGCTGGGCGTCACTATCCGTGAATGCGACGAATCTGCGTCGACCGCGACCGCTACGCCCGCTGCAGTGGATGAGGGCAAGACGGAGAGCCAGCGTATTCGCGAAACCATCATTGCGCAATTGCCCGAAGGGCAGTTTACCGAAAGCCTGGTCGCCCAACTGATGGACAAAGTCATGAAGGAGAAACAGTCGCTGGAGCAGGGCGGAATGCAGCCGAGCTTTAACTCGGTTACCGGCAAAGGCGGCGTCAAAGTCATCGACGGCGGCAGCGTGAAGTTCGGGCGTTTTGACGGCGCGCAGCCGCACTGCGTGGGGTTAACCGATCTGGTGACCGACCAGGACGGTAGCAGCATGGCCGCCGGGTTCATGCAGTGGGATAACGCCTTTTTCCCATGGACGCTGAACTACGACGAAATCGACATGATTCTGGAAGGCGAGCTGCACGTTCGTCACGAAGGCGAAACCATGATTGCTAAAGCCGGGGACGTGATGTTTATCCCGAAAGGCTCCAGCATCGAATTTGGTACGCCATCGACGGTGAAGTTTCTGTATGTGGCCTGGCCTGCGAACTGGCAGTCCTGCTAAGGCGGATGTATGAAGGATTTCATTACCGAAGCATGGCTCAGAGCGAATCATACGCTCAGCGAAGGGGCGGAAATTCATCTCCCCGCTGACGCTCGCCTGACGCCGTCTGCCCGGGAATTACTGGAAAGCCGACATCTGCGCATTAAGTTTATCGACGAGCAGGGCAGCCTGTTTATTGATGACGAACAACAGCAGCCGCAGCCGGTGCATGGGTTAACCAGCAGCGATACCCATCCCCAGGCCAGCTGCGAACTGTGTCATCAACCGGTGGCGAAGAAACCTGACACGCTCACGCATCTGACTGCGGACAAGATGGTCGCCAAAAGCGACCCGCGGCTGGGATTTCGCGCCGCGCTCGACAGCACCATCGCGCTGGCCGTGTGGCTGCAGCTAGAGCTGGCGGAACCGTGGCAGCCGTGGCTGGCGGATATCCGTTCGCGCCTGGGCAACATTATGCGCGCCGACGCAATGGACGAGCCGCTGGCAGCACAAGCTATCGTCGGTTTAAGCGATGAAGATTTACACCGGCTTTCGCATCAGCCGCTGCGCTATCTGGACCACGATCATCTGGTGCCTGAAGCCAGTCACGGACGCGATTGCGCGCTGCTCAATCTGCTGCGTACCAAAGTCCGGGAAACGGAAACGGTGGCGGCCCAGGTGTTTATCACCCGTAGTTTTGAGGTTATGCGACCGGACATCATGCAGGCGCTCAACCGCCTTTCCAGTACGGTCTACGTGATGATGATTCTGAGCGTGGCGAAGCATCCGCTGACGGTTAGCCAAATTCAACAGCGACTGGGGGAGAAACCATGATCATTGAACGTGCTCGTCAACTCGCCCAACGCGCACCTGCACGGGTGGTGTTCCCGGATGCGCTGGATATCCGGGTGCTGAAGGCGGCGAATTACCTGCACCAGCACGGTCTGGCGCATCCCATTCTCGTCGCCAGCCCGTTTGCCTTGCGCCAGTTTGCCCTCAGCCATCGGGTGGCGATGGACGGCATTCAGGTGATTGATCCGCAAAGCAATGTGCAGATGCGTGAAGAGTTTGCGCTGCGCTGGCTGGCCCGCGCGGGAGATAAAACGCCAGCCGATGCGCTGGAAAAACTTAACGATCCATTGATGTTCGCCGCCGCAATGGTTAGCGCGGGGAAAGCGGATGTCTGCATTGCCGGTAATCTGTCGTCGACGGCAAACGTGCTGCGCGCCGGGTTACGCATTATTGGGCTCCAGCCTGGCTGTAAAACGCTGTCGTCAATTTTCCTGATGCTGCCGCAGTATCTCGGACCGTCATTAGGATTTGCCGATTGCAGCGTCGTGCCGCAGCCCACCGCCGCACAGCTGGCGGATATTGCGATTGCCAGCGCGCAGACCTGGCAGGCGATTACGGGTGAAGAGCCGCGCGTGGCCATGCTGTCGTTTTCAAGTAATGGCAGCGCCCGTCACCCCAACGTCGCTAACGTGCAGCAGGCGACCGAGATCGTTCGTGAACGCGCGCCGCAGCTTATCGTAGATGGCGAACTGCAATTTGATGCCGCCTTTGTTCCGGATGTCGCCGCGCAAAAAGCGCCCGCCAGTCCGTTAAAGGGCAATGCCAATGTGATGGTCTTCCCGTCGCTGGAGGCAGGCAATATTGGCTACAAAATCGCCCAGCGCCTGGGCGGTTATCGTGCAGTCGGGCCGCTGATCCAAGGGCTGGCCGCACCGCTTCATGACCTGTCTCGCGGCTGTAGCGTACAGGAAATTATCGAACTGGCGTTGGTGGCAGCAGTGCCGCGCCAGACTGACATGAGTCGTGAAAACGCCTCGCACACACTGGTTGTTTAGGTCCCGTTCTGGACCCCTTAATGAGAGGAAAACACAATGGAAGCATTAGGAATGATTGAAACCCGGGGCCTGGTTGCACTGATTGAGGCTTCTGACGCAATGGTTAAAGCGGCACGCGTGAAACTGGTTGGCGTGAAGCAGATCGGTGGCGGTCTGGTCACTGCCATGGTTCGTGGCGACGTGGCGGCATGCAAGGCTGCAACGGACGCAGGTGCTGCGGCTGCACAGCGTATTGGCGAGCTGGTTTCCGTACACGTGATTCCGCGTCCGCATGGCGATCTGGAAGAAGTGTTCCCGATCAGCTTTAAAGGCGACAGCAACGACATGTAAGTCGTCCACGTGACGCCGCGGACTTCATTGCTGGCGTCACCCTCTCTCCTTTTCACATTACCTTCTGCGGAGGGTAGGGGGAGGTTTTACCTGAAATATGCCACGGAGGCGCGTATGAAACTGGCAATCGTCACAGGACAAATTGTTTGTACCGTACGCCATCAGGGGCTCGCGCACGACAAGTTGCTGATGGTGGAAATGATTGACGCCCAGGGAAATCCCGACGGGCAATGTGCTGTTGCTATCGACAGCATCGGGGCGGGAACCGGAGAGTGGGTGCTGCTGGTCAGCGGAAGCTCCGCCCGTCAGGCGCACCGTAACGAATCATCGCCTGTCGATCTGTGCGTAATTGGCATTGTCGATGAAGTGGTGGCAGGTGGTCAGGTGATCTTCCATAAATAAGGCAGAAAATCATGAATCAACAGGATATTGAACAGGTCGTGAAAGCGGTGCTGCTGAAAATGAAAGACAGCAGCCAACCCGTCAGCGCCGTTCAAGAAATGGGCGTTTTTGCCTCCCTGGATGACGCAGTGGCGGCGGCAAAACTGGCCCAGCAAGGGCTGAAAAGCGTTGCCATGCGCCAACTGGCTATCACGGCTCTACGTGAGGCGGGCGAAAAACACGCCAGAGAATTAGCGGAACTTGCCGTCACCGAAACCGGCATGGGACGCGTAGAAGATAAATTTGCCAAAAACGTGGCGCAGGCGCGCGGCACGCCGGGGGTGGAATGTCTGTCTCCACAGGTTCTGACCGGCGATAACGGCCTGACGCTGATTGAAAACGCGCCGTGGGGCGTGGTGGCCTCGGTGACCCCGTCCACCAACCCGGCCGCGACCGTTATTAACAACGCCATCAGCCTGATTGCCGCTGGCAACAGCGTGGTTTTCGCACCGCATCCGGCGGCGAAAAAAGTCTCTCAGCGCGCAATCACTCTGCTTAACCAGGCGATCGTTGCCGCAGGCGGCCCGGCAAACCTGCTGGTGACCGTTGCCAATCCGGATATCGAAACCGCCCAGCGGTTGTTCAAGTACCCAGGCATTGGCCTGCTGGTGGTGACCGGCGGCGAAGCCGTAGTGGATGCCGCGCGTAAACACACCAACAAACGTCTGATTGCCGCCGGTGCGGGTAACCCGCCGGTGGTGGTGGATGAAACGGCCGACCTGGCGCGCGCGGCGCAGTCGGTAGTCAAAGGCGCGTCGTTTGACAACAACATTATCTGCGCCGACGAAAAAGTGCTGATTGTGGTCGATAGCGTCGCTAATGAACTGATGCGTCTGATGGAAAGCCAGCACGCGGTGAAACTGACCGCGGCCCAGGCCGAACAGCTGCAGCCGGTGCTGCTGAAAAATATCGACGAGCGCGGTAAAGGCACGGTCAGCCGTGACTGGGTAGGGCGCGATGCGGGAAAAATCGCTGCGGCGATTGGTCTGAACGTACCGGAGCAAACCCGGCTGTTATTCGTCGAAACTTCCGCGACGCATCCGTTTGCCGTCACCGAACTGATGATGCCGGTGCTGCCGGTCGTGCGGGTCGCCAACGTTGATGAAGCCATTGAGCTGGCGGTCAGGCTTGAAGGCGGTTGCCACCATACGGCGGCAATGCACTCACGCAACATCGACAACATGAACCGTATGGCAAACGCCATTGATACCAGCATTTTCGTTAAGAACGGGCCATGCATTGCCGGTCTGGGACTTGGCGGCGAAGGCTGGACCACGATGACCATTACCACGCCAACCGGGGAAGGGGTGACCAGCGCGCGTACGTTTGTGCGTCTGCGTCGCTGTGTGTTGGTGGACGCCTTCAGAATTGTATAAGGAGTAAAAGAGATGGCGCACGACGAACAACGTTGGCTGACACCCCGGCTGCAAAAAGCGGCCACGCTATGCAACCAGACGCCCGCAGAGAGCGATTCAGCGCTGTGGCTGGGCGTTGATTTGGGAACGTGTGATGTGGTGTCGATGGTTGTCGACAGTGACGGACAGCCGGTTGCGGTCTGTCTGGACTGGGCCGATGTCGTGCGCGATGGCATCGTCTGGGATTTCTTCGGCGCGGTGACCATCGTACGTCGCCATCTCGATACGCTTGAGCAACAGCTGGGTTGCCGCTTTACCCATGCGGCAACCTCGTTTCCACCGGGAACGGACCCGCGTATCTCCATTAACGTGCTGGAGTCTGCCGGACTTGAAGTGAGCCATGTGCTCGACGAGCCGACCGCCGTAGCTGACCTGTTGCAGCTCGATAACGCTGGCGTGGTGGATATCGGTGGCGGCACCACCGGGATTGCGATTGTTAAACAGGGCAAAGTGACCTATTCCGCCGATGAAGCGACCGGCGGGCACCACATTTCTCTGACGCTGGCCGGGAATCGTCGTATCCAACTGGAAGAAGCCGAACAGTACAAACGCAGCAACGGTAAGGAGATCTGGCCGGTGGTGAAGCCAGTCTACGAAAAAATGGCGGAAATCGTGGCTCACCATATTGCCGGGCAGGGCGTCACCGATTTATGGCTGGCCGGCGGTTCCTGTATGCAGCCGGGCGTTGATGAGCTGTTTCGTAAGCGTTTCCCGGAGCTGCAGGTGCATTTACCCCAGCACAGCCTGTTTATGACCCCGCTGGCGATTGCCAACAGCGGAAAAGAAAAAGCGGAAGGAATTTATGCAAGCTGAATTGCAGACCGCGCTCTTTCAGGCATTCGACACCCTGAATCTGCAACGCGTAAAAACGTTTAGCGTTCCACCGGTCACGCTTTGCGGGCTGGGAGCGCTCAGTACCTGCGGACAGGAAGCACAAACGCGCGGGCTCACGCATATGTTCGTCATGGTTGACAGCTTCCTGCATCAGGCGGGGTTGACCGCCGCGCTGGAGCGTAGCCTGGCGATGAAGGGCGTGGCGATGACGCTGTGGCCATGTCCGGTGGGCGAGCCGTGCATCACGGACGTCTGTGCGGCAGTCGCGCAGCTACGTGAATCGAAGTGCGATGGTGTCGTGGCCTTTGGCGGTGGTTCCGTGCTGGATGCCGCAAAGGCAGTGGCGTTGCTGGTGACCAATCCCACCCTGACGCTGGCTGACATGACCGAGCACAGCGCGTTACGCCCGCGCCTGCCGCTGATTGCCGTACCGACTACCGCCGGAACGGGCTCAGAAACCACCAACGTTACGGTGATTATCGACGCCGCGACCGGACTTAAAAAAGTGCTGGCCCACGCAACGCTGATGCCGGATGTGGCGATCCTTGACGCCGCGCTGACGGAAGGTGTACCCGCGCACGTTACGGCGATGACGGGTATTGATGCGCTGACGCATGCCGTTGAAGCGTATAGCGCCCTGAACGCGACGCCGTTTACCGACAGCCTGGCGATTGGCGCGATTGCGATGATCGGTAAATCGCTGCCGAAGGCCGTCGGCTATGGGCAGGATCTGGCGGCGCGGGAAAGCATGCTGCTGGCCTCCTGTATGGCCGGGATGGCGTTTTCCAGCGCCGGGCTGGGCCTGTGTCATGCGATGGCGCACCAGCCGGGCGCAGCGCTACACATCCCGCACGGGCAGGCTAACGCCATGCTGTTGCCCACGGTAATGGGCTTCAACCGCATGGTGTGTCGCGAGCGCTTCAGCCATATCGGACGGGCGTTAACCAACAAGAAGTCGGACGATCGCGATGCCATCAACGCCGTCAGCGAGCTGATTAGCGAAGTGGGCCAGACCAAACGGCTCTCTGACGTTGGGGCAACGCCCGGGCATTACAGCGCATGGGCCCACGCCGCGCTGGAGGATATTTGTATTCGCAGTAACCCACGCACCGCCACGCAGGCGCAGATTATCGACCTGTACGCGGCTGCCGGGTAATGCCTGTAGGCCGGATAAGGTGCTCGCACCGTCATCCGGCAATAACACGGCGTTAACGCCGGAGGCGACGTAAACGTCTTATCCGGCCTACAAATCACAAATGACAGGGAGTAGGGGCTATGGGAATTAACGAAATCATCATGTACATCATGATGTTCTTTATGCTGATTGCCGCCGTGGACAGGATCCTGTCGCAGTTCGGCGGTTCAGCGCGCTTCCTCGGTAAGTTCGGTAAGAGCATTGAGGGATCGGGCGGTCAGTTTGAAGAAGGGTTTATGGCGATGGGCGCGCTGGGGCTGGCGATGGTCGGTATGACGGCGCTGGCGCCGGTACTGGCGCATTTGCTCGGACCGGTGATTATTCCGCTGTACGAAATGCTGGGCGCGAACCCGTCGATGTTTGCCGGAACGCTGCTGGCGTGCGACATGGGCGGCTTCTTCCTGGCGAAAGAACTGGCGGGCGGCGACGTTGCGGCGTGGCTGTACTCTGGCCTGATCCTTGGGGCGATGATGGGGCCGACGCTGGTGTTCTCTATTCCGGTTGCGCTGGGGATTATTGAACCGTCCGATCGCCGTTATCTGGCGCTGGGCGTGCTGGCCGGTATCGTCACCATTCCGATTGGCTGTATCGCGGGGGGGTTGGTCGCGATGTACTCCGGCGTCGAAATCAACGGGCAGCCGGTGGAGTTTACCTTCGCGCTGATCCTGATGAACATGATCCCGGTGATCATCGTTGCTGTGCTGGTGGCGCTGGGGCTGAAATTTATCCCGGAAAAAATGATCAACGGCTTCCAGATCTTCGCGAAATTCCTGGTGGCGCTGATCACCATTGGTCTGGCGGCGGCGGTCATCAAATTCCTGCTCGGCTGGGAGCTGATCCCGGGTCTTGATCCTATCTTCATGGCGCCGGGCGACAAGCCGGGTGAAGTGATGCGCGCCATCGAAGTTATCGGTTCTATCTCCTGCGTACTGCTCGGTGCGTACCCGATGGTGCTGTTGCTGACCCGCTGGTTTGAAAAGCCGCTGATGAGCGTCGGTAACCTGTTAAAAGTTAATAACATTGCGGCTGCGGGCATGGTGGCGACGCTGGCCAACAACATTCCAATGTTCGGCATGATGAAGAATATGGATACCCGCGGCAAAGTGATCAACTGCGCCTTTGCGGTCTCCGCGGCTTTCGCGCTGGGTGACCACTTAGGTTTCGCCGCCGCCAACATGAACGCGATGATCTTCCCGATGATTGTCGGCAAGCTGATTGGCGGCGTGACGGCGATCGGTGTGGCTATGCTGTTGGTACCGAAAGATGAAAATGTGCCAGCAGAAGTAGAAACCAACCCGGAGGCGCAATCGTGAAAACCCGCCAGCTACTGAGCGTCGGTATTGATATCGGCACCACGACCACGCAGGTGATCTTCTCGCGCCTGGAGCTGGTCAACCGTGCGGCAGTGTCGCAGGTGCCGCGCTATGAATTCATCAAACGCGAAATTAGCTGGCAAAGCCCGGTGTTCTTCACTCCCGTTGATAAACAGGGCGGGTTGAAAGAGGCCGAACTGAAGGCGCTGATTCTGGCCCAGTATCAGGCGGCGGGCATTAAGCCTGAAGCCGTCGACTCCGGCGCGATCATCATCACCGGAGAAAGCGCCAAAACCCGCAATGCGCGTCCGGCGGTGATGGCGCTCTCCCAGTCGCTGGGGGACTTCGTGGTTGCCAGCGCGGGTCCGCATCTGGAGTCGGTGATCGCCGGTCACGGCGCGGGCGCACAAACCCTGTCTGAACAGAAGTTGTGCCGCGTACTGAATATCGACATCGGCGGCGGGACGTCGAACTATGTTCTGTTCGATGCCGGAAAGGTCAGCGGTTCGGCCTGCCTGAACGTCGGCGGACGGCTGCTGGAAACCGACGGTCAGGGGCGTGTGGTGTATGCGCATCAGCCGGGCCAGATGATCGTTGATGAGGTTTTTGGTCCGGGCACCGACGCCCGAACGCTCAACGCCGCACAGCTGGTTGCGGTGGCGCGACGCATGGCGACGCTGATTGTGGAGGTGATTGACGGCACGCTGTCACCGCTGGCGCAGGCGCTGATGCAAACCGGTCTGCTGCCTGCGGGCGTGAAGCCGGAAGTGATTACGTTGTCCGGTGGGGTGGGCGAGTGCTACCGCAACCAACCCGCCGATCCGTTCTGTTTTTCTGATATCGGACCGCTGCTCGCCACGGCGCTGCATGAGCATCCGCGTCTGCGTGAGATGAACGTGCAGTTCCCGGCGCAAACCGTGCGCGCCACGGTGATTGGCGCCGGGGCGCATACGCTGTCGCTTTCGGGCAGCACCATCTGGCTGGAAGGCGTGGCGCTTCCGCTGCGCAATCTGCCGGTGGCGATTCCGCTTGATGAGACTGATTTGGTGACCGCCTGGCAGCAGGCGCTGATGCAGCTCGATCTGGATCCGCAAACGGACGCCTACGTGCTGGCGCTACCTGGTTCACTTCCGGTGCGCTACGCCGCGCTGTTAACGGTAATTGACGCGCTGCTGGCTTTTGTCGCGCGTTATCCAAATCCGCATCCCCTGCTGGTGGTAGCCGAGCAGGATTTTGGTAAAGCCCTGGGCATGCTGTTACGCCCACAGTTACAGCAACACCCGCTGGCGGTCATCGATGAGGTGGTTGTCCGGGCGGGGGACTATATCGACATTGGTACGCCTCTTTTTGGCGGATCGGTTGTGCCGGTGACGGTGAAATCACTCGCATTTCCTTCCTGAGGGAACGACTTATGAAACTAAAGACCACATTGTTCGGCAATGTTTATCAGTTTAAGGATGTTAAAGAGGTGCTGGCCAAAGCCAACGAACTGCGTTCGGGGGATGTGCTGGCAGGCGTGGCCGCAACCAGTTCGCAAGAGCGAGTGGCTGCCAAGCAGGTGTTGTCGGAAATGACGGTAGCGGATATCCGCAATAACCCGGTGATTTCCTACGAAGAGGACTGCGTGACGCGTCTGATTCAGGATGACGTCAACGAAACGGCCTATAACCGCATCAAAAACTGGAGTATCAGCGAGCTGCGCGAGTACGTGCTGAGCGATGAAACCTCCGTTGATGACATCGCGTTTACGCGCAAAGGGTTAACGTCGGAAGTGGTCGCCGCAGTGGCAAAAATTTGCTCCAACGCGGACCTGATCTACGGCGGCAAGAAAATGCCGGTGATCAAAAAGGCCAATACCACCATCGGTCTGCCGGGTACCTTCAGCTGCCGTTTACAGCCGAACGACACCCGTGACGATGTGCAAAGTATTGCGGCGCAAATCTACGAAGGGCTCTCCTTCGGGGCAGGCGATGCGGTGATCGGCGTTAACCCGGTAACGGATGACGTGGAAAACTTAAGCCGCGTGCTCGATACCGTGTACGGCGTGATCGACAAATTCAACATTCCGACCCAGGGCTGCGTACTGGCGCACGTTACCACCCAGATTGAAGCGATTCGTCGCGGCGCGCCGGGCGGGTTGATCTTCCAAAGTATCTGCGGCAGCGAGAAAGGCTTAAAAGAGTTCGGCGTTGAGCTGGCCATGCTCGATGAAGCGCGCGCAGTGGGGGCGGAGTTCAACCGTATCGCCGGGGAAAACTGCCTATACTTCGAAACCGGGCAAGGTTCTGCGCTCTCCGCTGGCGCTAACTTCGGCGCCGACCAGGTGACGATGGAAGCACGCAACTACGGGCTGGCGCGGCACTACGATCCGTTCCTGGTGAATACCGTGGTGGGCTTTATCGGGCCGGAGTATCTCTACAACGACCGTCAGATCATTCGCGCGGGTCTGGAAGATCACTTTATGGGCAAGCTGAGCGGCATTTCGATGGGCTGCGACTGCTGCTACACCAACCACGCTGACGCCGATCAGAACCTCAACGAAAACCTGATGATTCTGCTCGCCACCGCTGGCTGTAACTACATCATGGGCATGCCGCTCGGCGACGACATCATGCTCAACTATCAGACCACCGCCTTCCACGATACCGCGACCGTGCGCCAGCTGCTGAACCTGCGTCCGTCGCCGGAGTTTGAACGCTGGCTGGAGACGATGGGCATTATGGCTAACGGTCGTCTGACCAAACGGGCGGGCGATCCGTCACTGTTCTTCTGATGACGCGGGGATGACAAACATGGATCAAAAACAGATTGAAGAAATTGTACGCAGCGTGATGGCCTCTATGGGGCAGCCGCAGCCGCAGGCGCCGTCAGCGGAAGTGAAATGCAGCACCGCGCAGTGCGCCGCGCCGACCGCTGAAAGCTGCGCGATGGACTTAGGCTCAGCCGAAGCCAAAGCGTGGATTGGCGTTGAGAACCCGCACCGTGCAGAGGTGTTGACTGAACTGCGGCGCAGTACCGCGGCGCGTGTATGTACCGGTCGCGCAGGCCCTCGGCCGCGTACTCAGGCGCTGCTGCGCTTCCTGGCCGACCACTCGCGCTCGAAAGATACGGTGTTAAAAGAAGTGCCGGAAGAGTGGGTAAAAGCGCAGGGGCTGCTGGAAGTGCGCTCGGAAATCAGCGACAAAAACCTGTATCTGACGCGCCCGGATCTGGGGCGTCGTCTGAGCGCGGAAGCCATTGAAGCGCTGAAATCGCAGTGTGTAATGAACCCGGATGTGCAAGTGATTATCTCTGACGGCCTGTCAACCGATGCGATTACCGCCAACTACGAAGAGATTCTGCCTCCATTGTTGTCGGGCTTAAAACAGGCCGGATTGAAGGTCGGGACGCCGTTCTTTGTTCGCTATGGTCGCGTGAAAATTGAAGATCAGATCGGCGAACTGCTGGGGGCGAAGGCGGTGATCCTGTTAGTCGGTGAACGTCCGGGTCTGGGGCAGTCGGAAAGTCTCTCCTGCTACGCCGTCTACTCGCCGAGCGTGGCAACCACCGTTGAAGCTGACCGTACCTGTATTTCGAATATTCACCAGGGCGGTACGCCACCGGTTGAAGCGGCGGCGGTAATTGTGGATTTGGCCAAGCGTATGCTGGAGCAAAAAGCGTCCGGCATCAATATGACCCGTTAAGGAGGCATCATGCCAGCATTAGATTTGATTAGACCTTCAGTCACCGCAATGCGCGTGATTGCCTCGGTAAATGACGGTTTTGCCCGTGAACTTAAATTACCGCCACATATTCGTAGCCTCGGACTCATCACAGCGGATTCTGATGACGTGGCGTATATTGCCGCAGACGAAGCGACAAAACAGGCGATGGTGGAAGTGGTGTATGGCCGCTCGCTGTATGCCGGTGCGGCGCACAGTCCCTCTCCAACCTCGGGCGAAGTACTGATTATGCTCGGTGGACCTAACCCGGCAGAAGTTCGCGCGGGGCTGGACGCGATGGTCGCCAATATTGAAAGCGGCGCAGCGTTCCAGTGGGCGAATGACGCAGAAGATACCGCCTTCCTGGCGTACGTGGTTTCGCGTACCGGTTCGTATCTCTCGGCGACCGCAGGATGCCGACTTGGCGATCCGATGGCGTATCTGGTGGCGCCGCCGCTGGAAGCAACCTTTGGTATTGATGCCGCGCTGAAATCTGCCGATGTACAACTGGTGACCTACGTGCCACCGCCGTCAGAAACCAACTACTCGGCGGCGTTTTTGACCGGTAGCCAGGCCGCTTGTAAAGCCGCATGTAACGCCTTTGCCGACGCTGTTCTGGATATTGCCCGTAATCCAATCCAGCGCGCGTAAGAGAGGTTGTGATGATCAATGCACTGGGATTACTGGAAGTGGATGGCATGGTGGCTGCCGTGGACGCGGCGGATGCCATGCTGAAAGCCGCGAACGTACGCCTGCTGAGCCACGAAGTGCTCGATCCTGGCAGGCTGACGCTGGTAGTAGAAGGCGATCTGGCGGCGTGCCGTGCAGCGCTGGATGCCGGCAGCGCCGCCGCAGCGCGTACCGGTCGTGTTATCAGCCGCAAGGAGATCGGGCGGCCCGAGGATGACACCCAGTGGCTGATCGGCGGTTTTAAGCGCCAGCCGAAGAAACCAGAACAGCAGCCAGAAGTGAAAACAGAAGTAAAAACGCAGAAGACGCCGGACGTTCAGATCACGTCTGAATCCTCTGATCAACTTCTGACGCTGTTGGCATCGGTCCGTCAAGGAATGACGGCAGGGGAAGTGGCTGCCCACTTTGGCTGGTCACTTGATGAAGCCAGAAATGCGCTGGAACAGCTCTTTTCTGACGGAGCGTTGCGTAAACGCAGTAGTCGCTATCGCTTAAAAAATTAACCTGTCGGAGGGCCGGGGGCTTCACTGAAGCTTCCGGCTTAAAAGATCATGAAAAAGAACCGTACTGCAAACCTGCACCATCTTTATCATGAAGCATTACCCGAAGACGTTAAACTTACGCCGAAAGTAGAGGTGGACAACGTTCACCAGCGGCGGACAACGGATGTATATGAGCATGCGCTGACGATTACCGCCTGGCAGCAGATTTACGATCAGCTGCATCCGGGAAAATTTCATGGCGAGTTCACGGAAATCTTGCTCGATGATATTCAGGTTTTCCGTGAATACACCGGACTGGCGCTGCGCCAGTCGTGCCTGGTCTGGCCGAACTCCTTCTGGTTTGGCATTCCGGCCACGCGCGGCGAACAGGGATTTATTGGCGCCCAATGTCTGGGCAGCGCTGAAATTGCCACCCGTCCTGGCGGGACAGAGTTTGAGCTGAGTACGCCGGATGATTACACCATTCTGGGGGTTGTTATTTCGGAAGAGACGATTGCCCGTCAGGCCAACTTCCTGCATAACCCGGAAAGGGTACTGCATATGCTGCGCAACCAGTCGGCGCTGGAGGTCAAAGAACAGCATAAAGCCGCGTTATGGGGCTTTGTGCAGCAGGCGCTGGCGACGTTTAGCGAGAATCCTGAGAATCTTCGCCAGCCTGCGGTACGCAAAGTGTTGGGCGATAACCTGTTGCTGGCAATGGGTACCATGCTGGAAGAAGCGCAGCCGATTATGACCGCAGAGAGCATCAGCCATCAGAGCTATCGTCGTCTGCTGTCGCGTGCGCGCGAATATGTGCTGGAAAACATGTCAGAGCCGCTGACCGTGCTCGATCTGTGTAATCAGCTGCACGTCAGTCGCCGGACGTTGCAAAACGCCTTTCACGCTATCCTCGGAATTGGTCCGAATGCCTGGTTAAAACGTATTCGCCTGAACGCTGTGCGCCGTGAGCTTATCAGCCCGTGGTCGCAGAGTACGACGGTGAAAGATGCCGCCATGCAGTGGGGATTCTGGCATTTGGGGCAGTTTGCCACCGACTACCAGCAGCTGTTCGCCGAGAAACCTTCGTTGACGCTGCATCAGCGTATGCGCCAGTGGGCGTGATGAGATTAGGGTGCCGGATGCGACGCTTTGCGTCTTATCCGGCCTACAGGACGGCATCGTTGCAGGCCTGATGAGCGCAGCGCCATCAGGCAATCACACCCAGTCGCGCACCTGAATAAAATCGCTTAGCGCCGCCTCCGGGCTGCCGTCTTCCGGGTGGTAATCATATTCCCAGCGCACCAGCGGCGGCATCGACATCAAAATTGATTCGGTGCGCCCGCCGGTCTGCAGGCCAAACAGCGTGCCGCGATCCCACACCAGGTTAAACTCCACATAGCGCCCGCGACGATAAAGCTGGAAGTTGCGCTCACGCTCGCCCCAGCTCATGGTTTTACGCCGCCCGACGATGGGCAGATACGCATCGGTATAGCCTTTTCCAACGGCCTGCATAAAGGCGAAGCAGCGGTCGAAATCAGGAGTATTTAAATCATCGAAAAACAGCCCGCCAATGCCGCGCTGCTCGTTACGATGTTTGAGGAAGAAGTAGTCATCGCACCACTTTTTGTAACGCGGATAAACGTCTTCGCCGAACGGCTGACACAGATCCCGCGCCGTACGGTGCCAGTGCACAGCATCCTCTTCAATGCCGTAATAGGGCGTTAAGTCAAAGCCGCCGCCAAACCACCAGACAGGATCGGCGCCAGGTTTTTCCGCGATAAAAAACCGCACGTTGGCATGGCTGGTGGGAATGTAGGGATTGAGCGGATGCACCACCAGCGAGACGCCCATGGCTTCAAAGCTGCGCCCGGCAAGCTCTGGTCGATGGGCGGTAGCCGAGGCGGGCATCGCGTCGCCGTGGACGTGAGAGAAATTGACGCCCGCTTGCTCAAAAATACCACCGTTACGCAGCACCCGACTGCGCCCGCCGCCGCCCGCTTCGCGCTGCCAGCTATCTTCAATGAACTCGGCGCCGTCTACGGCGGATAATCGCTGGCAAATATCATCCTGCAGGCTAAGCAGGAACTGTTTTACGCGCTGTGCATCGGGCTTCATGATTAACGTTTCTTCGAGTGTGCTTTCTGGTTATCAAACCAGTGGAAATAGCTGACGATGCCGTTGGCGATAGCGGTAGCAATTTTTTGACGAAATGCCGCCGTGCCCAGCAGTCGTTCTTCTTCCGGGTTGGTAATGAACGACGTTTCGACCAGTACCGAAGGAATTGAGGGTGATTTTAGCACCACGAAGGCGGCCTGTTCCGTGCTGCGACTGTGCAGGCGGTGTACTGGCTTGATCTTCTTAAGAATATGCGAGCCTAACGTCAGGCTGTTTTTAATGGTATCGGTTTGCACCAGATCGAACAGCACCTGCTGCAACAAATGATCTTTATCGGTGGTTTTTTTTCCGGCGACTTCATCGGCGCGGTTTTCGCGATCGGACAGATACTTCGCCATGGCGCTACTTGCGCCACGATTGGACAGTGCGAAGACTGATGCGCCCGCTGCGCTCGGGTTGGTAAAACCGTCGGCGTGGATCGACATAAACAGATCGGCCCCGTGTTTGTGGGCGATCTCGACGCGATCGTAGAGCGGAATAAACGTATCGCCGGAGCGGGTCAGGCGCGCATCAATCCCCTGGTTGCGAAGAATCGAGCGCACGTTTTTGGCAATCGCCAGTACCACGTGCTTTTCTTTCGAACCGTTGCGGCCAATTGCGCCGGTATCAATCCCTCCGTGACCCGGATCAAGGACAACCACGCGTTTAGCGCCTGATTTTTTCGCTTGCGGTTTGCTGTGTCCATTACTGGTTTTTAGCGCTTCTTCTTTAGCGATGGCTTGCGACATGCCTGACAGCGTCAGGGCGGCCAGCCCGGCTTTCAGCACCTGGCGGCGCGATGTGAGTGTTTTTAGTGGTTTAAAAGTGCTCATACGGCCTGAGTTGTAAAAAAAGGTTCCAGACGTTATATCGTATCGCGTAGTCCGTTGCGACGGATCGGGATAAGAATTGTTTTACTTTTCATTTCAATACGTGACAATTCCGTATTATGCCATTTTTTCCGTCGCTTCGCGTCAGATATTGGCTAAATCAGCCGTTCGCGCCATAATCGCTTTTTAACGTCCTGAAAAGGTAACCAATACCATGGAAATACGCGTATTTCGCCAGGAAGATTTCGAAGAGGTGATCACCCTCTGGGAGCGCTGTGATTTACTACGTCCATGGAACGATCCGGAAATGGATATTGAACGTAAAGTGAATCATGACGTCAGCTTGTTCCTGGTCGCTGAAGTGAACGGCGAGGTGGTCGGTACGGTGATGGGCGGATACGACGGCCATCGCGGCTCGGCCTATTACCTCGGCGTGCATCCTGAGTTTCGCGGTCGCGGTATCGCCAATGCGCTGCTCAACCGACTGGAGAAAAAGCTCATCGCCCGCGGGTGTCCGAAGATTCAAATCATGGTGCGTGAAGATAATGATCTGGTGCTGGGTATGTATGAACGCCTGGGCTATGAACATGCGGATGTGCTCAATCTCGGTAAACGCTTGATCGAAGATGAAGAGTACTGAGTTTCACCCCGCTGATTATGACGGCCATGGGCGTCTGCGCCTGCCTTTTCTGTTCTGGTGTGTACTGCTGTTGCAGGCGCGCACCTGGGTGCTGTTTGTGATTGCCGGTTCTTCCCGTGAGCAGGGCAATACGCTACTGAATCTGTTTTATCCCGATCATGATGCGTTCTGGCTGGGGTTACTTCCCGGCGTGCCCGCGGTGCTGGCGTTTTTACTCAGCGGGCGGCGCTTGGCGTTTCCTGGATTATGGCGCGGGCTGCGCGTCTTGCTGATCCTCGCTCAACTGGTGCTGCTGTGCTGGCAGCCGGTGATGTGGCTGGCAGGCGATCCGGTAACCGGTATTGGTCTGGCGCTGCTGGTGGCCGATATCGTCGCGCTGGTGTGGTTATTAACCAATCAACGTTTGCGCGCCTGTTTTTCCCCCGAGAAAGAATAACGGCACTTTTTGGTGAAACCGGACTCCAAGCAACGTTGATAAATAAGGAAGGAAGTGAAATGAAATCACTGCGTTTGACTTTATGCGCGATGCCGCTGCTACTGACCGGGTGTTCAACGTTGTCGTCGGTGAACTGGTCTGCCGCCAATCCGTGGAACTGGTTTGGTTCTTCAACGCAGGTCACTGAGCAGGGCGTCGGCGCGTTAACGGGCGCGACGCCGCTGGATGAAAAAGCCATTGCTGATGCGCTGGACGGTGATTACCGCCTGCGTAGCGGGATGAAGACCGATAACGGTAATGTGGTGCGCTTCTATGAAGCGATGAAAGATGACAAGCTGGCGATGGTCATCAACGGCAGCCAGGGAACCATCAGCCGAATTGATGTATTGGACAGCGATATTTCGTCTTCCGCGGGTGTCAAAATCGGTACACCGTTTAGCGACCTTTACACGAAAGCCTTCGGTAATTGCCAGAAAGCAACCGGCGATGACAGCGCGAGTGTGGAATGTAAAGCTGAAGGAAGTCAGCACATTAGCTATATTTTTTCCGGCGAATGGAGCGGGCCTGAGGGCTTAATGCCGTCGGACGACACGCTGAAAGCGTGGAAAGTCAGCAAAATTATCTGGCGGCGTTAATTTGCGTCTGAACAAATCGACTTGCTAAAAAAACAGGTAGAATAACGCCCATCAATGCCACGATGTCGTGGCATCTTTTTTTCAGGAGGAACAATGTCTCAGGTTCAGAGTGGCATTTTGCCAGAACATTGCCGTGCGGCGATTTGGATTGAAGCCAATGTTAAAGGCGACGTTGAGGCCCTGCGTGCGGCCAGCAAAACCTTTGCCGATAAACTGGCGACCTTTGAAGCGAAGTTCCCGGATGCGCACCTGGGCGCGGTTGTGGCGTTTGGCAACAGCACCTGGCGTGCATTGAGCGGCGGGGTTGGGGCGGAAGAGTTAAAAGACTTTATCCCTTACGGTAAAGGCCTGGCGCCGGCCACCCAATATGATGTGTTGATCCATATTCTCTCTCTGCGTCATGACGTGAATTTCTCCGTCGCGCAGGCGGCAATGGACGCGTTTGGCGACTGTATTGAAGTCAAAGAAGAGATCCACGGTTTCCGTTGGGTTGAAGAGCGCGATCTCAGCGGCTTTGTTGACGGTACGGAAAACCCAGCGGGTGAAGAAACGCGTCGTGAAGTCGCGGTGATTAAAGACGGCGTGGATGCCGGCGGCAGCTATGTGTTTGTGCAGCGTTGGGAACATAACCTGAAGCAGCTTAACCGCATGAGCATTCATGACCAGGAAATGATGATTGGTCGCACCAAAGAAGCCAATGAAGAGATCGACGGTGATGACCGTCCGGTTACCTCTCACCTGAGCCGCGTCGATCTCAAAGAAGACGGTAAAGGGCTGAAAATTGTGCGCCAGAGCCTGCCATACGGCACCGCCAGCGGCACGCACGGGCTCTATTTCTGCGCCTACTGCGCCCGTTTGCACAACATTGAGCAGCAGCTGCTGAGCATGTTTGGCGACACAGACGGTAAGCGCGACGCGATGCTGCGCTTCACCAAACCGGTGACGGGCGGCTATTACTTTGCCCCATCGCTGGATCGCTTAATGGCGCTGTGAGGGTGAGTTGCCGGATGGCGGCGTAAACGCCTTGCCCGGCCTATGCACTGTCATAAAATAGAATCTCCCCGCTCCGGCGGGGATTTTTTTACCTGAGATTAACCTGATTTAGTGAGCTATTCCTCAGCACTGATTTGTTATTGCTGTATCTTCTGCGTGAATGAAGCGAAGGCTTCATATTCAAAAGGAGAATATTGAAATGGGAAAACTCACGGGCAAAACAGCATTGATTACGGGCGCATCTCAGGGTATTGGCGAGGGGATCGCCAGAACGTTTGCCCGCCATGGCGCGAACTTAATCCTGCTGGATATCTCCGATGAGATTGAAAAACTGGCGGATGAGCTGGCTGGACGCGGTCACCGCTGCACGGCGGTTCATGCGGATGTCAGAGATTTTGCTTCAGTTACTGAAGCGGTGAAACGCGCGAAGAAGGTTGAAGGCAAAATCGATATTCTGGTCAACAACGCTGGCGTATGTCGCCTCGGCAACTTCCTTGAGATGAGCGATGAAGATCGCGATTTCCACATTGATATCAATATCAAAGGCGTCTGGAACGTAACGAAAGCCGTGCTGCCGGAGATGATTGATCGCAAAGATGGGCGCATCGTGATGATGTCCTCAGTCACTGGCGATATGGTTGCCGACCCGGGCGAAACTGCCTATGCGTTGTCGAAAGCCGCTATCATCGGCCTGACTAAATCCCTGGCGGTGGAATATGCGCAGGCTGGTATTCGCGTCAATGCGATTTGCCCTGGCTACGTTCGTACGCCGATGGCGGAAAATATTGCGCGCCAGTCTAACCCGGAGGATCCTGAATCCGTATTAGTCGAAATGGCGAAAGCGATTCCAATGCGTCGTCTGGCCTGCCCGCTTGAAGTCGGTGAACTGGCCGCGTTCCTTGCCTCGGATGAGTCCAGTTATTTAACTGGCACGCAAAACGTGATTGATGGCGGTAGCACCCTGCCTGAAAGCGTTAGCGTTGGCGTCTGATTGATGCCGGTCTCCTCCCTGGTGAACCTGGGGAGGGGCTTCCCCCTTATTCTCTTTTCAACTTTCAAATCATCAAACGGTATATAAAACCGTTACTCCTTTAGCACTGGTTATAAATATGATGACCATAAGAAAGTCATTAAATTTATAAGGGTGCGCAATGGCCGTTAACTTACTGAAAAAAAGAACCCTGACGCTGGCAGCCATGCTGTTGCTGGTGGGGCAGGCGCAGGCAACGGAGCTGCTGAACAGTTCATACGATGTCTCCCGCGAGCTGTTTGCCGCCCTTAACCCGCCGTTTGAGCAACAATGGGCGAAGGATAACGGCGGCGACAAACTGACGATTAAACAATCGCATGCCGGGTCATCAAAACAGGCGCTGGCGATTTTGCAGGGGCTGAAGGCCGACGTAGTGACCTATAACCAGGTGACAGACGTGCAGATCCTGCATGACAAAGGCAAGCTGATCCCCGCCGACTGGCAAACTCGTCTGCCGAATAATAGCTCGCCGTTCTATTCCACAATGGGATTCCTGGTGCGTAAAGGGAACCCCAAAAATATCCATGACTGGAACGACCTTGTCCGTTCCGACGTCAAGCTGATCTTCCCGAACCCGAAAACCTCCGGGAATGCGCGCTACACCTATTTAGCCGCGTGGGGCGCTGCGGATAAAGCAGACGGCGGCGATAAAGCCAAAACCGAACAGTTTATGACCCAGTTCCTGCAAAATGTCGAAGTATTTGATACCGGCGGCCGCGGCGCGACCACTACCTTTGCCGAGCGCGGGCTCGGTGACGTGCTGATAAGCTTTGAGTCAGAAGTGAACAACATTCGTAAGCAGTATGAAGCGCAGGGTTTTGAGGTCGTTATTCCAAAAACCAACATTCTTGCCGAGTTCCCGGTTGCCTGGGTCGATAAAAATGTGCAGGCCAACGGCACCGAGAAAGCGGCGAAAGCGTATCTGAACTGGCTGTACAGCCCGCAGGCGCAAACCATCATTACTGATTTCTACTACCGCGTGAATAACCCGCAGGTGATGGACAAACTGCACGATAAATTCCCGCAGACCGAGCTGTTCCGCGTGGAAGACAAGTTTGGATCGTGGCCTGAAGTGATGAAAACGCACTTTGTCAGCGGCGGTGAGCTGGACAAACTGTTGGCGGCGGGGCGTAAGTAAATGTTTGCTGTCTCTTCCCGACGCGTGCTGCCCGGCTTTACCTTAAGCCTGGGCACCAGCTTACTGTTTGTCTGCCTGATATTGCTGCTGCCGCTTAGCGCGCTGGTCATGCAGCTGGCGCAAATGAGCTGGGCGCAATACTGGGATGTGATCACCAATCCGCAGGTGGTGGCGGCTTATAAAGTGACGCTGCTGTCGGCGTTTGTGGCATCGATTTTTAACGGCGTGTTTGGTCTGCTGATGGCGTGGATCCTCACCCGCTATCGCTTTCCTGGCCGTACGTTACTGGATGCGCTGATGGATCTGCCGTTTGCGCTGCCTACGGCGGTGGCAGGCCTGACGCTGGCGTCGCTATTTTCGGTCAACGGCTTCTACGGCGAGTGGCTGGCGAAGTTTGATATCAAGGTCACCTACACCTGGCTGGGTATTGCGGTGGCGATGGCTTTTACCAGCATTCCGTTCGTGGTGCGTACCGTGCAGCCGGTGCTGGAAGAGTTAGGCCCGGAGTATGAAGAAGCGGCGGAAACGCTCGGCGCCACGCGCTGGCAGAGTTTTCGTAAAGTGGTGTTGCCGGAGCTGTCTCCCGCGCTGGTGGCAGGCGTAGCTCTCTCGTTTACCCGTAGTCTGGGGGAGTTTGGCGCGGTTATTTTCATCGCCGGGAACATCGCATGGAAAACGGAAGTGACCTCGCTGATGATTTTTGTTCGCTTGCAGGAGTTTGACTACCCGGCCGCCAGCGCGATTGCGTCAGTGATCCTTGGGGCCTCACTGTTGCTGCTGTTTTCGATTAACACCCTGCAGAGTCGCTTTGGTCGACGCGTGGTAGGTCACTAATGGCAGAGATAACCCAATTGAAACGCTATGACGCGCCCCGTATCAACTGGGGTAAATGGTTTCTGATCGGTACGGGAATGCTGGTGTCCGCGTTTATTTTGCTGGTGCCGATGATTTATATCTTCGTGCAGGCGTTCAGCAAGGGATTAATGCCGGTACTACAAAACCTGGCTGACCCGGATATGCTGCACGCCATCTGGCTGACGGTGCTGATTGCGCTGATTGCGGTGCCGGTAAACCTGGTGTTTGGCGTATTGCTGGCCTGGCTGGTGACCCGCTTTAACTTCCCAGGACGCCAACTGCTGCTGACGTTACTGGATATTCCGTTTGCCGTCTCGCCGGTGGTTGCCGGTCTGGTGTATCTGCTGTTTTACGGTTCTAACGGTCCGCTGGGCGGTTGGCTGGATGAGCACAACCTGCAAATTATGTTTGCCTGGCCGGGGATGGTGCTGGTGACGGTGTTCGTCACCTGTCCGTTTGTGGTGCGCGAACTGGTGCCGGTGATGTTAAGTCAGGGCAGCAATGAAGACGAAGCGGCGGTTCTGCTGGGCGCATCCGGCTGGCAGATGTTCCGCCGGGTTACGCTGCCGAATATCCGTTGGGCATTGCTGTATGGCGTGGTGCTGACCAACGCCCGTGCGATTGGCGAGTTTGGTGCAGTGTCGGTGGTCTCCGGCTCGATTCGCGGGGAAACTTTGTCTCTACCACTACAGATTGAATTACTGCAGCAGGACTACAACACGATCGGATCGTTTACCGCCGCGGCGCTATTAACGCTGATGGCGATTATTACCCTGTTTTTGAAGAGCATGTTGCAATGGCGTCTGGAGAACCAGGAAAAACGCGCGCAGCAGGAGGAAAACCATGAGCATTGAGATTGCCAATATTAAGAAGTCTTTTGGTCGCACCCAGGTGCTGAACGATATCTCGCTGGATATTCCTTCGGGTCAGATGGTCGCGCTGCTGGGGCCATCCGGCTCGGGCAAAACCACGCTGCTGCGCATTATTGCCGGGCTGGAGCATCAGTCCAGCGGGCATATTCGTTTCCACGGCACCGACGTCAGCCGTTTACACGCCCGCGAGCGTAAAGTCGGGTTTGTGTTCCAGCACTATGCGCTGTTTCGCCATATGACCGTTTTCGACAATATCGCGTTTGGCCTGACGGTCCTGCCACGGCGTGAGCGCCCGAACGCGGCGGCCATCAAAGCGAAAGTGACCAAACTGCTGGAAATGGTTCAGTTGGCTCATCTGGCGGATCGCTTCCCGGCACAGCTTTCCGGCGGGCAAAAGCAGCGCGTGGCGTTGGCGCGTGCGCTGGCGGTAGAGCCGCAGATCCTGCTGCTCGACGAGCCGTTTGGCGCGCTCGATGCTCAGGTGCGTAAAGAGCTGCGTCGCTGGCTGCGCCAACTGCATGAAGAACTGAAGTTCACCAGCGTGTTTGTCACCCACGATCAGGAAGAGGCGACGGAAGTTGCAGACCGCGTGGTGGTGATGAGCCAGGGGCAAATTGAGCAGGCCGATGCACCGGATCAGGTATGGCGCGAACCGGCGACCCGTTTTGTGCTGGAATTTATGGGCGAAGTTAACCGCCTGCAAGGAACGGTTCGCGGTAGCCAATTCCACGTGGGCGCGCACCGCTGGCCGTTGGGCTATACGCCTGGCTATCAGGGACCGGTCGATCTGTTCCTGCGCCCGTGGGAAGTGGACGTGAGCCGCCGTACCAGCCTGGATTCGCCATTGCCGGTACAGGTACTGGAAGCCAGCCCGAAAGGGCACTACACCCAATTAGTTGTACAACCCCTCGGGTGGTATAACGAACCGTTGACGGTGGTTATGCAGGGCGACGATTCCCCGAGCCGCGGTGAGCGGCTGTTTGTTGGGTTGCAAAAAGCCCGTCTGTACAACGGCGACCAGCGTGTTGAAACGCGCGAAGAGGAACTTGCCCTGGCGCAATCAGCCTGATAGGTTGTTAGGATGTTTATCGCCCGGTGGCGCTGCGCTTACCGGGCCTACAGTTATCACTGCGTCTTGTAGGCCGGGATCGCTGCGCGCCACCCGGCTTTTTATTGAGTAAAAATCGTGAATACACTTGAACACACCATCGGTAACACCCCTCTGGTCAAACTTCAGCGCATGGGGCCGGATAACGGCAGTGAAATTTGGGTCAAGCTGGAAGGGAATAATCCCGCGGGATCGGTGAAAGACCGGGCCGCGCTGTCGATGATTGTCGAAGCGGAAAAACGTGGGGAAATTAAGCCGGGTGACGTATTGATTGAGGCCACCAGCGGTAATACCGGTATTGCGCTGGCGATGATCGCCGCGCTGAAGGGCTATCGCATGAAGCTGCTGATGCCAGACAACATGAGCCAGGAACGCCGGGCGGCAATGCGAGCCTATGGCGCGGAGCTGATTCTGGTCACCAAAGAGCAGGGGATGGAAGGGGCGCGCGACTTAGCGCTGGAGATGTCTGAGCGCGGAGAAGGTAAGCTGCTCGATCAGTTTAATAATCCGGATAACCCGTACGCACACTACACCACCACCGGACCAGAAATCTGGCAGCAGACTTCAGGTCGTATTACCCATTTTGTCTCCAGCATGGGCACCACCGGTACCATTACCGGCGTGTCGCGTTTTCTGCGCGAGCAGGAAAAACCGGTCATTATCGTTGGCCTGCAGCCGGAAGAGGGCAGCAGTATTCCGGGGATCCGCCGCTGGCCTGCGGAATACATGCCAGGCATTTTCAACGCCTCGCTGGTGGATGAAGTGCTGGATATTCATCAGACGGACGCGGAAAACACCATGCGTGAACTGGCGGTGAGCGAAGGGATTTTCTGCGGCGTAAGCTCCGGCGGCGCGGTAGCTGGGGCAATTCGCGTGGCGCGGGCGACAGCCGGCGCGGTGGTGGTGGCGATCATCTGCGATCGCGGCGATCGTTACCTTTCGACCGGCGTGTTTGGCGAAGAGCACTTCAGCCAGGGGCTGGGAATTTAACTGGTAGGCCTGATAAGCGTAGCGCCATCAGGCAACCGCCTTGCACGATGGCCGGATAAGTCGTTGCGTGTTTTATCCGGCCCGTAATCTCAATCGTTACGTTTTTGTACCAGCTTGTCCAGGAATTGCCACAGCTTCTCATTCATTTGCTGGTAGTCCCAGGCGCGCATCTCTTCAACCGGGCGGATAAACGGTTTGCCTTTGGCCTCCGCCAGTTCCTGCTCGGAGTGCTGAATTAATCCTTCAATCGCGTCAGCCGTGAACTCCATATGGCACTGGAAACCATAGACGAAATTACCGTATTGCACGATTTGTCGCGGGCAGCCTTCGCTTGCGGCAAGAATTATCGCCTGGTCGGTTAATCCCGGCATGTCGTTGTGCCAGTGGCCGACGGTGAGCGGCGAGCCGAAATGACGGAGCAATGGGTGCTGCTGGCCTGATTCGGTAAGGGTGATGGGGTAGTGGCCAATCTCTTTTTCCGGGCTTTGACACACCTTTGCGCCCAGCGCTTCGCCAATTAACTGCGAGCCCAAGCAGATCCCCACCACGATTTTACGTGCCGCAATCGCCTGGTTGATCAGATGCTGTTCGGCCTGAGAGTCAAAGTATGGGCACTCTGCCAGCGTGGTGCGGGGCGACTGTGGGCCGCCAAACACCACCAGCATGTCGAAACCATCCGCATTGGCGGGCACGGGCTCTCCGGCATAAACGCGTGACCATGTGATGGGATAACCACGCGTTTCGGCCCACGGCAGGTACGCGCCAGCAGATTCAAAAGACTCATGAATAACAAAATGAACTCGCACTTTTTCTCTCCTGTTAGCGCTTTAGCGCCTGATGAATATCAGCCGCCAGCTGATTAATGTCGCTGTCTTCTAATGTTGACAGGGTGATACGTAAACCGTGGGCTGGCGTATTAACGCCAAACACTTCGCCTTCGCGTACCAGCCAGCCGGACTTTGCCAGCGCAAAAGCGATCGCCTGACTGTGATCTGCCAGCGGTAACCACAGATTCAGACCGTCACCGACGGGCAGTTCAATGCCATGTTGGCGCAGAGCCGAATTCAGCTTTTGCTGCTGGGCAGCGTAAAACCGCTGCGTTTGCGCCAACGTGTGCTGATACGTGGCGTCACTCAGGCAGGCGCAGGCTAAATCCTGCAGCAGATGGCTGACCCACTGACTGCCGGAATTGAGTCGTAAACGCAGTTTCCCGGAAGTGACGGGATCGCTGGCCACGATAGCCAGGCGTAAGTCCGGGCCTAAGGTTTTCGACATTGAACGGACAACCGCCCAGTGTGCGGTTTCCTTTGCAATCACCGGATACCAGCGGCAGGAGGACAGCAGCGCAAAGTGGTCGTCGACGATCGCCAGCACCTGCGGGTAGCGGGCCAGGATCTCCTGCAATTGCGCCGCGCGGGATGCGCTCAGACTGCATCCCGTCGGGTTATGGGCGCGCGGGGTCAGAATCACCGCCCGCGCGCCTTTCTGTAGTGCGAGTTCCAGTTGGTCTGGCAGCATGCCTTTGTGGTCGACGTTGACCGGACAGGCGGAGAATCCCGCATAGCGCAGCATGTTGATGCTGCTCAAAAAGCACGGATCTTCTACGACCACGCTGTCGCCAGGCAGTAAATGGGCGCACAGCAGCCGTTCGATAGCGTCAATGGCGCCGCTGGTGATATCAATTTCACCTTTGCCTGGCATCGCATCCTGCATCCATTGCGTAGCCCAGGCCTTGAGACCCGGTGAGACGGCCGCGTCGCCATACAAACGCGGATTCTTATTTATTTGCGCGAAATAACGGCTGAGATCGGGAAGACGCACAGGCGCTGGATTACCACCGGAAAGGTCGGTAAGCGGGGTATCCGGGTTGCCGCCTTCGAGCGCGACGGGGGCAGAAATCCCCTTGATTACCGTGCCGTTGCGTCCCTGGCTCTGCGCCAGTCCGGAGGTGACCAGCCGTTTATACGCCGCCGCGACAGTATTACGGTTAACGTTTAATGCCGTTGCCAGTTCGCGCACCGGTGGCAGCGTTTCTCCTGCAGCCAACGTGCCTGTCGTGACATGTTGACGGATACTGGCAAAAATTTCGTTAGCGGTTTTTCCGTCGATCATTATTGACCTATGACAAAATGAATTTTAGCATATGACGATAATAATGATGCGTAAGCGCGCTGTCCAGCGAGAGGAGAAATTTATGGAGCAGGGGAATGATATTCAGTCAGTGCTCTTCGACGACAAGCATCGGGCATTACAGACCGATATCGTCGCCGTCCAGTCACAGGTGGTATATGGCAGCGTAGGCAACAGCATCGCTGTTCCGGCTATTAAAGCGCAGGGATTACGCGTGACGGCAGTACCCACGGTACTGTTCAGCAACACCCCGCATTATGAAACCTTTTACGGCGGCATTATTCCGCCCGACTGGTTTAGCGGTTATCTGCGCGCCTTAAATGAGCGTGACGCCTTGCGCGAGCTGAAGGCGGTCACCACGGGCTATATGGGCAGCGCAGAGCAAATCGCCCTGCTGGCGCAGTGGCTGGAAACGGTGCGGGCTACGCATCCGGCAGTGTGCATTCTGGTGGACCCGGTTATTGGCGATACGGACAGCGGTATGTATGTGAAGGCCGAAATTCCGCAGGCTTATCGCCAGCATCTGCTGCCGCTGGCTCAGGGACTGACGCCGAACGTGTTTGAGCTGCAAATGTTAAGCGGAAAACCGTGTCGTACGCTTGATGAAGCAATCGCAGCGGCAAAATCTCTGCTCACCGACACGCTGCAATGGGTGGTGATCACCAGCGCGCCGGGCGACACCGAAGAGGTTATTAATGTGGCGGTAGTGACGGCTGAAACGGTTGAGGTATTTGCTCACCCGCGGGTGAAGACGGATTTGAAAGGCACCGGCGATCTGTTCTGTGCTGAACTGGTGAGCGGCATTGTGCTGGGGAACGCGCTGACTACGGCGGCGTATGATGCCGCGCAGCGCGTGCTGGACGTCATGAGCTGGACGCATCAGTGCGGTTGTGATGAATTAATTCTGCCACCGGCAGGGGAGGCGCGATGAAGAGTTATCGGCTGGTGGTTCGCCAGCATGGACGTTTAGTAGGGCATTTTGATACCAGCGGCACAGAGGCGCTGGAAGACATTTGCGTAGCGCGAGCGATGTTTGGTATTGCGGGTGGGTATGATTGTGAACTGCTGGTGGCGGATTCGGAGCGACGAATGCTGGAAAGTGGCCCAGAGGGGATGAAAATTCTGATGCGTGAGCCGTGTTTCCGCCCGGTCACTTCACAGATTTAATACCGGATGGCGGTGCATACACCTTATTCGGCCTACGTTACGGAGTTCGTTGTAGGCCGGATAAGCGTAGCGCCATCCGGCAAGGTACTGCCTGATTGCCGGATGGCGGCGTAAACGCCTTATCCGGCCTACGCAAGAATTACTTCTTGATGCGGATAACCGGAGTTTCACCCACCGTCACGCTACCGGACAGTTTGATCAGCTCTTTGATTTCGTCCATGTTGGAGATAACAACCGGAGTCAGAGTAGACTTGGCTTTTTCTTCCAGCAGCGGCAGATCGAATTCAATAACCGGGTCACCCACTTTCACACGTTGACCTTCTTCAGCGATACGCTTGAAGCCTTCGCCTTTCAGTTCAACGGTATCAATACCGAAGTGAACAAACAGCTCAATGCCGCTGTCGGATTCGATAGAGAAAGCGTGGTTGGTTTCAAAGATTTTGCCGATGGTGCCATCAACAGGGGCGACCATTTTATTACCGGTTGGTTTGATAGCGATGCCATCACCAACGATTTTTTCAGCAAAAACTACATCCGGCACGTCTTCGATGTTGACGATCTCGCCAGAGAGCGGAGCAACAATCTCAATAGTTCCGGTGTCTTTCTTATCATCAGAAACCAGAGATTTCAGTTTATCGAACAAACCCATGATCTTCTCCTAAGCAGTAAATTGGGCCGCATCTCGTGGATTAGCAGATTGTTTTTTCTTCAATGAACTTGTTAACCAGCGTCATTAACTCGTCCGTTGTCGGTTGAGCAAGAGCCTGCTCTGCTAACACCTTCGCATCTTCGAAGTTCGTGTTACGGATAATCTTCTTAATGCGCGGGATAGAAATGGCGCTCATAGAGAATTCGTCCAGACCCATCCCCAGCAACAGAAGTGTAGCACGTTCGTCGCCTGCAAGCTCACCACACATGCCAGTCCATTTGCCTTCAGCATGAGAAGCATCAATAACTTGCTTGATCAGCGTCAGCACAGATGGCGACATCGGTTGGTAAAGGTGTGAAATCATATCATTACCACGGTCAACTGCCAGGGTGTACTGCGTTAAATCATTGGTGCCGATACTAAAGAAATCAACTTCTTTGGCTAAATGACGCGCAATTGTTGCCGCAGCCGGTGTTTCCACCATCACGCCAATCTCAATGCTTTCGTCAAATGCTTTACCTTCGTCGCGCAGTTCCTGTTTGTAGATTTCAATCTCTTTGCGCAGGGCGCGTACTTCTTCAACAGAGATGATCATTGGGAACATGATGCGCAGTTTGCCGAAAGCAGAGGCGCGCAGGATAGCGCGAACCTGGTCACGCAGGATCTCTTTACGATCCATAGCGATACGCACGGCGCGCCAGCCCAGGAACGGGTTCTCTTCTTTCGGGAAGTTCATGTACGGCAGTTCTTTATCGCCGCCGATGTCCATGGTACGGACGATGACCGCCTGAGAGCCACAGGCTTCAGCCACGGCTTTGTACGCGGCAAACTGCTCTTCTTCAGTCGGCAGCGACTCACGGTCCATGAACAGGAATTCGGTGCGGTACAGACCCACACCTTCGGCGCCGTTACGCTCAGCGCCTTCAACGTCACGAACGGTACCGATGTTGGCGCAAACTTCAACCTGATGTCCGTCCAGCGTGATAGCCGGCAGATCTTTCAGTTTAGCGAGTTCCGCTTTCTCGGTCGCAACCTGCTCCTGAACGGCGCGCAGTTGCTCAATAACGTCGTTGGTCGGATTGACGTAAACCTGGTTGTTTACGGCATCCAGAATCAGATAATCGTCGTTTTTCACCTGTGAGGTGACGCTACCCGTACCGACGATGGCTGGCAGTTCCAGAGAACGCGCCATGATAGAGGTGTGGGAAGTACGTCCACCCGCGTCAGTGATGAAACCCAGCACCTTGTTCAGGTTCAGCTGCGCGGTTTCTGACGGGGTCAGGTCTGCGGCAACCAGGATAACTTCTTCCTGAATCGCGCTCAGGTCGATAATTGCCAGACCCAGAATGTTACGCAGCAGGCGTTTACCGATGTCGCGTACGTCAGCCGCACGTTCTTTCAGGTATTCATCATCCAGCTCTTCCAGGGCTGTGGCCTGACCTTCGATAACTTCATGCGCAGCTGCATCAGCCGTCATGTGCTTATCTTTAATCAGGGCTATGATTTCCTGCTCCAGCTCCTCATCTTCGAGCAGCATGATATGCCCTTCAAAGATGGCTTCTTTTTCTTCACCGAACGTTTCACCAGCTTTAGTTTTGATCGCTTCCAGTTGCGCAGATGCCTTGGCACGACCGCTCAGAAAACGTTCAACTTCCTGATCAACCTTGTCGGCAGAAATTTTTTTCCGGTCAATGACGATTTCGTCTTCTTTCAGCAGCAGTGCTTTGCCGAAAGCGATACCCGGGGATGCTAAAATGCCTGAAATCATAACCCTACCTTACTTGTGACTGATATTTAAAAGAACTCGTTGAACTTACTCGAGTTCAGCCATCAGTTTTACCAGATGCTCAACTGCTTTCTGCTCGTCTTCACCTTCTGCGGACAGGGTGACAACGGTACCCTGAGTCAGGCCCAGAGTCTGCAGTTTAAACAGGCTTTTGGCGCTAGCGCTTTTGCCGTTGGAGGTCACAGTGATCTCAGAAGTGAAGCCTTTCGCTTCTTTAACAAACTGAGCAGCAGGGCGGGTATGCAGACCGTTCGGAGCGGTAATGGTAACTTCTTGCTGGAACATTATATTTCCCCAACTTATAGGTTTAGTGTTGTGGAACTAAAGTCTAGCCTGGCGGTTCAACTTTAGCCTGTATTGTTAGCATCGGCGTAAACTGGACGCGACACAAAAGGAGTTCGGTGCAATCCGTTGCTGGCAACTTCTTGCCGCTGACGTTTCGTTCGTCATTAAACATTATGCAGCGAAAGGAAGAGTTGAACCAAATCATAAAATCGATTCAGCTAGCGCTTTTCCTGTAACGATTAATTTCGCGCATCAAAATAATTAGCTTGGTTAAATACCAGTTCCGGCGGGTTGAATCAATGCCAGGAGAGTTGAAACTTTGAAGCAGGCCACAAAAAAGCACCCAAAAGGGTGCTTTTTTACGCGTTTTTAACATGCTGGCATTACTGTTGCAGTTCTTTCTCAGTGAAGAGATCGGCAAACAGTGCAGTGCTCAGATAACGCTCACCCGATGACGGTAGAATAACCACTATATTCTTATTGGTAAAGGTTTCATCTTCCTGGAGCTTAAGCGCTGCAGCAACCGCCGCACCGGAAGAGATACCCGCCAGAATACCTTCTTCTTCCATCAGGCGACGTGCGGTAGAGATAGCTTCATCGTTGGTGATGGCAACGACTTTATCGATAAGCTTCAAATCAAGATTGCCAGGAATGAAGCCTGCGCCGATACCCTGAATTTTATGCGGGCCTGGTTTGAGCTCTTCACCCGCCAGGGCCTGGGCGATGACAGGGGAGTCGGTAGGTTCTACCGCGACGGTGATCAGGTCCGTTTTACCTTTGGTGCCTTTAATGTAACGGGTCACGCCAGTCAGCGTCCCGCCGGTGCCTACGCCGGAAATAAAGACATCAACCTGGCCATCGGTATCTTCCCAGATTTCCGGGCCGGTGGTTTTTTCGTGGATTTCCGGGTTGGCCGGGTTGCTGAACTGCTGCAGCAGCAGGAATTTTTCCGGATCGCTGGCGACAATCTCTTCCGCTTTCTGGATTGCGCCCTTCATCCCTTTTGCGCCTTCGGTCAGCACCAGGTTCGCGCCCAACGCTTTTAAGAGCTTGCGGCGCTCAATGCTCATGGTTTCCGGCATGGTCAGAGTCAGTTTGTAACCGCGAGCGGCGGCGACGTATGCCAGCGCGATGCCGGTGTTACCGCTGGTCGGTTCAACCAGCTCAACGCCCGGTTTCAGCACCCCACGTTTTTCGGCATCCCAAATCATATTGGCACCGATACGGCATTTGACGCTAAAGCTCGGGTTGCGTGATTCTACCTTCGCCAGAATGCGTCCGTTACCGATACGGTTCAGTCGAACCAGCGGCGTATGACCGATAGTCAGCGAGTTGTCTTCAAAAATCTTACTCATGGCCTGTCCTTAACTGTATGAAATTGGGATACCGCTTCAGCATACCTGTTGAGAAAGTATGGGGAAGTAAGGAAATCGCATATCTATATGCTGATGGGAAATAATGCCTTGCAGTATGGAATAAGCGCGGGCATAAGCCAGCCCGCGTTTACACAATTTTGCATTACTTCCATAACGCGTGCTTAGCACGATAGCAGTCTACCCACATCGCCGTAGCGCCACAAACCGCCACAGGCATAATGAACAGATTGAGCACCGGGATCATGGTGAACAGGCTGGTCAACGCGCCAAACTGCATATTCGTCACCTTACGCGTGCGCAGCGCAACGCGCATCTCCTTAAAAGGCACCTTGTGGTTATCAAACGGATAATCACAGTATTGAATGGCCAGCATCCACGCGCTGAACAGGAACCACAGCACCGGGGCGACGGTCTGCCCAATGCCCGGAATGAAATAGAGGATCAGCAACACGAAGGCGCGCGGGAGGTACCACGCCAGCTTTTGCCATTCACGTTTCATAATGCGCGGAACGTCTTTCATGATGCCGAGAACGCCGGTGTCGGGCGGCGTGGCGCCCGTTAAGCGCGCTTCAAGTTGCTCCGCCAGTAAACCGTTAAACGGCGCGGCAATCCAGTTGGCGATAGTGGAGAACAGGTAGCCGAACACCAACAGCACGGAAATAGTGACAATCGGCCACAGTAAATAGCTGAGCCATTGAAGCCAGTCAGGAACGTGGCTCATCAGCGCGGGGATCCAGCTATCGAGTTGCGCAAATAACCACCAGAAGGCGCCGCCCATCAGCAGGATATTCACCAGTAAAGGCAGGATAACAAAACGACGAATGCCCGGTTGGGTGATGAGCTTCCATCCCTGGGAAAAGTAATAAAGGCCGCTGCGAGGTACAACTGCAGATGATGAAACCATGGTCAGGACATACTCCTTGTTATATAAGCTCTGGTAAACTTTGCGTATCTTACCGGGTTGTTGAGCGTTAAGCTGTTCGGAAATGTTCGAAAAAACAGCAAAAAGCACAATTTTGTTCATCTTTATGCTGTGAAAGCCAAGAGTGCACTTGCACTTGGCGTAATCGACAAATACTCTTAGTGAGTAAATGTTTGCCGTGGTGGCAAGGTGTTAGAACAACAGAGAATATAATGATGCAGGATTTGCGTCTGATATTAATCATTGTTGGCGCGATCGCCATAATCGCTTTACTGGTACATGGTTTTTGGACTAGCCGTAAAGAGCGGTCTTCTATATTCCGCGATCGCCCACTGAAACGCATGAAGTCTAAACGTGATGACGAGGATTCGTTCGACGACAACGTCGAGGAAGACGAAGGCGTGGGCGAAGTTCGCGTTCATCGTGTGAATCATGCTCCCGGTAACGCGCAGGAACATGGTGTTCCTCCTCAGTCGCCGCAACACCAGTACCAGCCGCCTTATGCGTCTGCTCAGCCGCGTCAGCCCGCGCAGCAGCCAGCACAAGCGCCGGTACCGCCGCCGCATGTTCAGCAGCAGCCCGTACCACCGCAGCAGCCGGTGCAACATCAGCCTGTTCAGCAGCAACCGGTGCAGCAGCCGATGCAGCATCAGCCCGTTGCCCCGCAGGTTCAGCAGCCCGTGCAGCAAGCACCGCAGCCTGCGCCGCAGACCTTCCAGCCAGCAGAGCCTGTCGTTGAACATCAGCCGCAGCCTGAACCGGTAGTCGAAGAAGCGCCTGTTGCTGAAAAACCGCAACGTAAAGAAGCGGTCATCATTATGAACGTGGCGGCTCATCACGGTAGCGAGCTCAGCGGCGAAGTGCTGCTCAACAGCATTCAGCAGGCCGGGTTTAAATTTGGCGATATGAATATCTTCCATCGTCATTTGAGTCCGGACGGCAGCGGCCCGTCGCTGTTCAGCCTTGCCAATATGGTTAACCCAGGGACGTTTGACCCGGAAATGACAGGCGACTTCAGCACCCCTGGCGTAACAATTTTTATGCAGGTTCCCTCCTATGGGGACGAGCTGCAAAACTTTAAGCTGATGCTGCAGTCCGCACAGCACATTGCCGATGAAGTTGGCGGTGTGGTGCTCGACGATCAACGTCGCATGATGACGCCGCAGAAACTGCGCGAGTATCAGGACCGCATCCGCGAAGTTAAAGAATCTCGCGCCTGATTTTTCCTCAGGCGTGACATCTCCTTGTAAACCCCCGCCTGTCGGGGGTTTTTTATCATTGATGGTGCGATATGGAATCAATCGAACAACAACTGACAGAACTGCGAACCACGCTTCGCCATCATGAGTATCTCTACCATGTGATGGACGCGCCGGAAATTCCCGATGTGGAATACGATCTCCTGATGCATAAATTGCAATGGCTGGAAGCACTACATCCGGAACTGATTACGCCCGATTCGCCAACCCAACGCGTCGGCGCCGCTCCGTTAACGGCGTTCAGCCAGATTCGCCATGAAGTGCCAATGCTGTCGCTGGATAACGTGTTTGATGAGGAGAGCTTTCTCGCCTTCAATAAACGCGTCCAGGACCGGCTGAAGAGCACGGATAAGCTGACCTGGTGCTGTGAACTGAAGCTGGACGGTCTGGCGGTTAGCATCCTGTATGAAAACGGCGTACTGGTTAGCGCCGCAACGCGCGGTGATGGCACCACGGGAGAGGACATTACCTCCAACGTGCGCACCATTCGCGCGATCCCGTTAAAACTGCGTGGCGAAAATATTCCCACGCGTCTGGAAGTGCGCGGGGAAGTGTTCCTGCCGCAGGCCGGGTTTGAAAAAATCAACGAAGAAGCGCGCCGCACCGGCAATAAAGTGTTTGCTAACCCGCGCAACGCGGCGGCCGGGTCATTGCGCCAGCTCGATCCGCGTATTACGGCGAAGCGGCCGCTTACTTTCTTCTGCTATGGCGTTGGTGTGCTGGAGGGCGGCGCGCTGCCTGATACCCACCTGGGACGCCTGCTGCAATTTAAAGCGTGGGGACTGCCGGTGAGCGACAGGGTTGCGCTGTGTGACTCGCCGGAGGAAGTGCTTGCTTACTATCACAAGGTTGAAGAGGACCGCCCGACGCTGGGATTCGACATCGACGGCGTGGTGATCAAAGTCAACTCTCTGGCGTTGCAGGAGCAACTGGGCTTTGTCGCTCGCGCGCCGCGCTGGGCGGTAGCCTTTAAGTTCCCGGCGCAGGAGCAAATGACCTTTGTTCGTGACGTGGAGTTTCAGGTTGGGCGTACCGGGGCGATTACGCCCGTCGCTCGCCTTGAGCCGGTTCAGGTTGCCGGGGTATTGGTCAGTAACGCCACCCTGCATAACGCCGATGAAATCGAGCGTCTGGGGCTGCGTATTGGCGATAAAGTCGTCATTCGCCGGGCGGGCGATGTGATCCCGCAGGTGGTCAACGTGGTGCTTTCCGAGCGCCCGGAAGAGACGCGTGAAATCGTGTTTCCGCAGCACTGCCCGGTGTGTAACTCTGACGTTGAACGCGTGGAAGGCGAAGCGGTCGCTCGCTGTACCGGTGGTCTGATCTGCGGCGCACAGCGTAAGGAATCGCTGAAACATTTCGTTTCCCGCCGCGCGCTCGACGTTGACGGCATGGGCGACAAAATTATCGATCAACTGGTTGAGAAAGAGTATGTCCATACGCCAGCAGATCTGTTCACCCTGACGGCAGGCAAGCTCACCGGACTCGATCGGATGGGGCCGAAGTCGGCGCAAAACGTGGTGAATGCGCTGGAAAAAGCGAAAGAAACCACCTTTGCCCGTTTTCTCTACGCGCTGGGCATTCGCGAAGTCGGCGAAGCCACGGCGGCAGGTCTGGCGGCGTATTTCGGCACTCTGGATGCGCTGGAAGCGGCTTCTATTGAAGAACTGCAAAAAGTGCCGGATGTGGGCATTGTGGTGGCGACGCACGTGTTTAACTTCTTTGCCGAAGAGAGCAACCGTGAAGTGATAGGCCAGTTGCTGGCGCAGGGCATTCACTGGCCAGCGCCGGTGGTTATCAACGCTGAAGAAATCGACAGCCCATTCGCGGGTAAAACGGTGGTGCTGACCGGAAGCCTGAGCCTGATGTCGCGTGATGACGCCAAAGCACGATTAACCGAGCTGGGCGCGAAAGTAGCCGGTAGCGTTTCGAAGAAAACCGATCTGGTGATTGCTGGTGAAGCGGCGGGCTCGAAACTGGCAAAAGCGCAGGAGCTGGGTATTACCGTGATCGATGAAGCGGAAATGATCCGCTTACTGGGCGCCTGAGATGGAAAAAGAGCAGCTGGTTGAAATCGCTAATACCGTGATGCCCTTTGGTAAATATAAGGGACGTCGGCTGATTGATGTCCCGGAAGAGTATTTACTGTGGTTTGCCCGTAAGGATGAGTTTCCGCCGGGCAAACTGGGCGAGCTGATGCAAATTACGTTGCTGATTAAAACTGAAGGGCTGACGCAGCTGGTGCAGCCCCTGAAACGCCCGCTTTAAGCTTTCGCGGCGCTGCTTTTCTGCTGCGCCTGTAATGCGTCCGTTTGTTGCTTGTAGCGACGGGCCAGCACGGCGCACACCATCAGCTGAATTTGATGGAAGATCATCAACGGCAGCACCATCATCCCGATCACCGAGGTCGGGAACAGAATATTTGCCATTGGGATGCCGTTCGCCAGGCTCTTTTTCGACCCGCAGAAGACAATGGTGATTTCATCGGCTTTATTGAAGCCGCATTTCCTGGCAACAAAGACGTTGATGCTAATCACAATTGCCAGCAGAACGATGCTGACCACGCAGATAAACAGCAGTGAGCCAATCCCCACTTTGTGCCAGATCCCGTTAACCACGGCTTCGCTGAAGGCGGAATACACCACCAGCAAAATGGAAGACTGATCCGTTTTGGCGATCCATTTTTTATGCCGTGATACCCAATTACCAATCCACGGACGCGAAAGATGTCCCAGCACGAATGGCAGCAGCAGTTGCAGCATAATTTTCCCCACCTGCTCCAGGCTGCCTTCTGCGCCGTGCATATTCATGACCAGGCCAACCAGCAGCGGCGAGAGGAAAATACCCAGCAGGCTGGAGGCCGAAGCGGAGCACACGGCGGCGGCGACGTTACCGCCCGCCAGCGATGTAAAGGCGATGGCTGACTGCACCGTGGCTGGCAAAATACACAGGTACAGGAAACCGGTATATAGCATAGGGTCAACATTGACCGGCGCCCACCAGGCGAACAGGACACCCAATACCGGGAAGACGACGAAAGTGCTGCACATCACCCACAGATGCAAACGCCAGTGGCTACCACCGGCAATAATGGCCTCACGCGAGAGCTTGGCCCCGTGCATAAAAAACAGCAGGGCAATGGCGGCGGTGGTTAAGCCTTCAAAAAATGGCACAAAGCCACCTTCGGCCGGAAAAAAGGATGCCAGTAAAACGACGGTAATTAGCGTTATTGTGAACGGATCAAGGATACGAAAAAGTTTCATAAAAGCTCCTGAAATTCGGTAGGAACATTTTGCTTTTTTCCATTTGAGAAATAAAATTGATTTATTGCATCCATATATGAATAAAATAGATGAATTACTCTCTGCGTCAGCTCCGCATCTTTGTTACCGTCGCCCAGGCTAAAAGTTTTAGTCGGGCGGGAGATATCATCGGCTTAAGCCAGTCGGCGGTCAGCCATAGCGTTAAAGAGCTGGAAGGGCAGACGGGCGTCCGGTTATTAGATAGAACGACCCGGGAAGTGGTACTGACGGAAGCGGGACACCAGCTGGCGGCGCGGCTGGAGCGTATTCTGGATGAACTGCACAGCACGCTGCGCGAAGCAGGCCAGGTGGGGACGCAGTTAACCGGGACGGTGCGCGTTGCCGCCAGCCAGACGATCTCTGCGCACCTTATTCCACAGTGCATTGCCCAGAGTAATCAGCTTTATCCTGCAATCGATTTTGTGCTGCACGATCGCCCGCAGCAGTGGGTGCTGGAGAGTATTCGCCAGGGCGAGGTGGATTTTGGCATTGTGATCGACCCCGGCGCAGTCACCGATCTACAGTGTGAAGCCGTGCTGTCCGAACCGTTCCTTCTGCTGTGTCGGCAGGATCACCCGTTAGCCCAACGCGAGTGGGTAAACTGGCAGGATCTCTATCATGAACGTCTGGTGCTGCAGGATTACGCCTCCGGCAGCCGACCGCTTATCGATGCGGCGCTGGCCCACTTTTCCATTGATGCCAATATTGTTCAGGAGATTGGCCATCCTGCCACGCTGTTTCCGATGGTAGAGGCGGGCATCGGTATCAGCGTGCTGCCCGCGCTGGCGCTGCCTCTGCCGCAGGGCAGCCATTTACAGGTTAAACGCCTGACGCCGGTGGTTGAACGGCAGCTGATGCTGGCGCGACGTAAAAATCGTTCTTTATCGACCGCGGCCCAGGCGCTATGGGACGTGGTGCGCATGCAGGCCAGTGAATTAACTGCCGGTCGCGCGAGCGATCCGCTGTATCAGATTTAAACGCAATTCCATGCCATGTCTGGCAGAAAAATACTGTGAATTCAGACCGATTTAGTACATGCCATTGATACCGATTTACTATCGCTTGTCGGGATAAACGGTATTGGTAATCGATTGCGTAGTCCCGCTATAACAGTGCGGTACGCTACGTCATTTTCGATTACTCCGTGTTAAGGATATCTCATGAGCCACTCTCTTTTCTCGCAAAATCCCTGGTACAGCGCCGATATTATTCGTGGCTATAAGCCGGATTTCACTCCGCGCGTCGCTTTTATTCTTGGTTCAGGCCTGGGCGCGTTGGCGGATCAAATTGAGGATGCGGTGGCCATCTCTTACGAGAAATTGCCGGGGTTCCCTGTCAGCACCGTTCACGGTCATGCCGGTGAACTGGTGCTGGGAAATCTGGCGGGCGTACCGGTGGCCTGTATGAAAGGGCGTGGACATTTCTATGAAGGCCGCGGTATGACGGTGATGACCGATGCTATTCGCACGCTGAAGCTGCTGGGCTGTGAGCTGCTGTTTTGCACTAATGCCGCAGGTTCGCTGCGTCCCGAAGTGGGGCCGGGGAGCCTGGTTGCGCTAAGCGATCATATTAATACGATGCCGGGTACGCCGATGGTGGGGCTTAACGATGAGCGTTTTGGCGAGCGATTCTTTTCGCTGGCGAATGCCTATGATGCGGACTACCGCGCGCTCCTGCAAACCGTTGCCGCAGAAGAAGGTTTCCCGCTCAGTGAAGGCGTATTTGTCTCCTATCCGGGGCCGAATTTTGAAACCGCGGCGGAGATTCGCATGATGCAAATTATCGGCGGTGATGTGGTGGGAATGTCGGTGGTGCCTGAAGTTATCTCTGCGCGGCACTGTGGTTTAAAAGTGGTGGCGGTGGCTGCTATCACCAACCTGGCGGAGGGGTTGGGTGATGTCAAATTATCCCATGCGCAGACCCTGTCGGCAGCGGAACTCTCCCGGCAGAATTTCATCAATCTGATCTGCGGCTTTTTGCGCAAACTGGCCTGAATAATTAAAAAATGACCCCGCTTGCGGGGTCTTACTTTTTTGGCAAGGAACGGAAAAATGGGTATCGCATCTCGCTTAAAGCTCATGTCGTTTTTGCAATATTTCATCTGGGGAAGCTGGCTGGTTACCCTGGGCTCTTACATGATTAACACCCTGGATTTTAGCGGTGCGAACGTGGGTATGGTCTACAGTTCGAAAGGGCTGGCGGCGATTATCATGCCGGGCATTATGGGTATCATCGCCGATAAATGGCTGCGCGCCGAACGCGCCTATATGCTTTGCCATCTGGTCTGCGCGGGCGTGTTGTTATATGCCACCACCGTTACCGATCCGGAAACCATGTTCTGGGTAATGTTGGTTGACGCGATGGCGTATATGCCGACGATTGCGTTATCGAACAGTGTTTCCTACTCTTGCCTGGCGCAATCGGGTCAGGATCCGGTCACCGCGTTCCCACCCATTCGCGTGTTTGGCACTATCGGCTTTATTGTGGCCATGTGGACAGTGAGTCTGATGGGACTGGAGCTGAGCAGCGCGCAACTGTATATAGCATCTGGCGCATCGTTGCTGCTGGCGCTGTATGCGTTGACGTTGCCAAAAATTCCGGTTGCCGGGATGAAAGCGAACACAACGCTTGCCAGCAAGCTCGGACTGGATGCGTTTGTGCTGTTTAAAAATCCGCGCATGGCGATCTTCTTTTTGTTTGCGATGATGCTGGGGGCGGTGCTGCAAATCACCAATGTCTTTGGCAATCCGTTCCTGCACGATTTTGCCCGTAACCCGGACTTTGCCGACAGCTTTGTGGTGAAATATCCCTCCATTTTGCTTTCGGTCTCGCAGATGGCGGAAGTGGGTTTTATCCTCACCATCCCGTTCTTCCTCAAACGCTTTGGCATTAAAACGGTGATGCTGATGAGCATGCTGGCGTGGACGCTGCGTTTCGGCTTCTTTGCCTTTGGCGATCCATCACCGGTTGGTTTTGTACTGCTGTTGATGTCGATGATCGTCTACGGCTGCGCGTTTGATTTCTTCAATATTTCAGGATCGGTGTTTGTAGAGCAGGAAGTGAGTTCTAACATTCGCGCCAGTGCGCAGGGGCTGTTTATGACCATGGTTAACGGCGTTGGCGCGTGGGTGGGTTCAATCCTGAGCGGGATGGCGGTGGACTATTTTTCTGTCGATGGCGTTAAGGACTGGCAGACTATCTGGTTAGTCTTTGCCGCGTATGCGCTGGCATTGGCGGTTATCTTTGCATTGTTCTTTAAATACAAACATGAGCCAGAAAAATTGGCGCAGAAATCGCTGGCGCATTAACGTGACATTCGCGGCGGGGGACTGATACCCGCCGTTTCATTTTCCGCGATGCAATGTGGTAACTTTGCGCATTATCCTTTGTCCTCAGGAGCGCATTATCCATGGAACGCACGCACCGTATCGATCTGAAGTTACTGCGTTATTTTCTTGCTGTCGCAGAAGAACTGCATTTTGGACGCGCTGCTGCTCGCCTGAATATGTCGCAACCCCCGCTCAGTACGCATATTAAAGAGCTGGAACAACAGCTCGGCACTTTACTATTCATCCGGCATTCCCGTAGCGTAGCCTTAACGCATGCCGGAAAAATTCTGATGGAAGAGTCGCGCCGATTACTATCCAGTGCGAATCAGGCGCTGGCGAGAGTCGAGCAGATTGGTCGCGGCGAGGCGGGGCGGATTGAGCTTGGTGTTATCGGGACGGCGATGTGGGGAAAAATGCGCCCCGTGATGCGGCGTTTCTTAAAAGATAACCCTAACGTTGAGGTGCTGTTTCGCGAGAACATGCCTGCAATGCAGATGACGATGCTGGAACGACGTGAACTGGATGCGGGAATTTGGCGGATGGCGACAGAGCCTTCGCCTGGATTCACCAGCCTGCGTTTGCATGAGTCCTCTTTCCTGGTGGCGATGCCAGAAGAGCATCCGCTGGCTGAACTTGCCGCAATCCCATTGGCAGCGTTGCGGAACGAATATTTCGTCACGATGCCGTCCATTCATACTGACTGGGCGTTTTTGCAGCGCGTTTGCCTGAGCGCCGGATTTTCACCCATGATTATTCGCGAGGTAAAGGAGCCGCAAACGGTGTTGGCGATGATCAGTATGGGGATTGGGATTACGTTGATTGCAGACAGCTATGCGCAGATGAGCTGGCCGGGGGTGGTGTTCCGACCGCTTCAGGAACGTATTCCTGCGGATTTGTACATCGTGTATGACCAGCAGCAGGCGACGCCCGCGCTGGAGAATCTGGTTGCGGCGCTGACGGTATGATGTCTGCGCCGGATGGCGACTAACGTCTTATCCGGCCTACGGGTGCAGTGTTGTCTGCGCCGGATGGCGACTAACGTCTTATCCGGCCTACGCGTGCAGTGTTGTCTGTGTCGGATGGCGACTGACGTCTTATCCGGCCTACGCGTGCAGTGTTGTCTGTAGGCCTGATAAGCGCAGCGCATCAGGCAAGACCCAAACCTGCTACAGGTGATAAATCGCAAATAGCAAAAAGGCGCCTTTAGGGCGCCTTTTTACATTGGTGGGTCGTGCAGGATTCGAACCTGCGACCAATTGATTAAAAGTCAACTGCTCTACCAACTGAGCTAACGACCCGAAGTGGTGGGTGATGACGGGATCGAACCGCCGACCCCCTCCTTGTAAGGGAGGTGCTCTCCCAGCTGAGCTAATCACCCACTTCGGTACTTCAATTGTAACGTAAGAAATCCAGCTGGCGAGAAAGTGGTGGGTGATGACGGGATCGAACCGCCGACCCCCTCCTTGTAAGGGAGGTGCTCTCCCAGCTGAGCTAATCACCCACTTCTCAATTTCTTACTCTACACGGCGGAGACTACATAAAGTAGTTGGTGGGTGATGACGGGTTCGAACCGCCGACCCCCTCCTTGTAAGGGAGGTGCTCTCCCAGCTGAGCTAATCACCCCCGCTGTGTGGAGTCGCATTATAGGGAGAGTTGAAAATGAGTCAACGCATTTTCTAAAGAAATTGTTCGTTCGTCGTAAATTTAAACAAAACGATCGCAAAACAGTCCATGCAGCATGATTTGTATACGAAAATACCAAAGCGTGATGTTGCAACCCGATCAACATTGAGGAATCAGACCACAGTGATAGAATACCAGCCTGATAATCTTCCCTGGATTTGCCGGTTGTCGGCATCTTTATAAACGTAAGGCCATTTCATGAAAATCAAAACTCGCTTCGCGCCAAGCCCGACAGGTTACCTGCACGTCGGCGGTGCGCGTACTGCTCTTTATTCCTGGCTTTTTGCACGTAACCATGGCGGTGAGTTTGTGCTGCGTATTGAAGACACCGATCTCGAACGCTCCACGCCGGAAGCTATTGAAGCCATTATGGACGGCATGAACTGGCTGAATCTGGAATGGGATGAAGGCCCGTACTTCCAGACCAAACGTTTTGATCGCTATAACGCCGTTATTGATGAAATGCTGGAAGCAGGCACCGCATATAAGTGCTACTGCTCCAAAGAGCGTCTGGACGTGCTGCGCGAAGAGCAGATGGCGAAGGGTGAGAAACCGCGTTATGACGGCCGCTGCCGCCACGGTCATGAGCACCACGCCGCCGATGAGCCTTGCGTGGTGCGTTTTGCCAACCCGCAGGATGGTTCCGTTATTTTTGACGACCAGATCCGTGGGCCGATCGAATTCAGCAACCAGGAGCTGGACGATCTGATCATCCGCCGTACCGACGGTTCCCCGACCTACAACTTCTGCGTGGTGGTCGACGACTGGGATATGGAAATCACCCACGTTATTCGTGGTGAAGATCATATCAACAATACCCCGCGTCAGATCAACATCCTGAAGGCGCTGAACGCGCCGGTGCCGGTTTACGCGCACGTGTCGATGATCAACGGCGACGACGGTAAAAAACTGTCCAAACGCCACGGTGCGGTTAGCGTGATGCAGTACCGCGATGACGGCTACCTGCCGGAAGCGCTGCTGAACTATCTGGTACGTCTGGGCTGGTCCAGCGGCGATCAGGAAATCTTCACCCGTGAAGAGATGATCAAACTGTTCTCCCTCGGCGCGGTGAGCAAGTCTGCGAGCGCGTTCAACACCGAAAAACTGCAGTGGCTGAACCATCACTACATCAATGCGCTGGCGCCGGAATATGTGGCAACCCATCTGCAATGGCACATTGAGCAGGAAAATATCGATACCCGCGTTGGTCCGCAGCTGTCTGAGCTGGTGAAACTGCTGGGCGAGCGCTGCAAAACCCTGAAAGAGATGGCGCAGAGCTGCCGTTACTTCTACGAAGACTTTGCTGAGTTCGACGCCGACGCGGCGAAAAAACACCTGCGTCCGGTCGCGCGTCAGCCGCTGGAAGTGGTTCGCGACAAGTTGGCTGCTATCAGCGAGTGGACGGCAGAGAACGTGCACCACGCGATTCAGGCCACCGCTGATGAGCTGGAAGTCGGTATGGGTAAAGTCGGGATGCCGCTGCGCGTAGCGGTTACCGGCGCGGGTCAGTCCCCGGCGTTAGACGTTACGGTGCATGCGATTGGTAAATCCCGCAGCGTTGAGCGTATTAATAAAGCGCTGGCGTTTATTGCTGAGCGCGAAAGCCAGCAGTAAGGCTGATTGAGCGATGAAACAACGGCAGGGGAGTATCCTGCCGTTTTTTTTGCCTGTTATTCAGATTCATCAATACCCAGACGGGTAAGGAAAGTGCGAATACCTTCGCGCGAAATATACATCGCCAGCTTTTCTTGTTCCGTTGGGGACATGTTATCCAGTGCGCTGATTATCTGGCGACAGGCGTGGCTGCGCGCCACGTGGGTATATTCTGCCAGCGGTTCTTCGGCCTGATAAATTTCAGGAACCTTGCGAAAAGCGGGAACGTTGAGCAGAAACGTACGGACGCCGGAGTCGATATGAATCAGCCTTGCACGACCACCCTTAACGCCGGGAAACTTCTCGGTGGTCCAGTTTTGTTCTCTGATCCAACGATTGACGGTTTGTTTGGCTACCCCGAGACATTCCGCCAATTCTTCGGTCGTCATTTTGCTGCGTAATTTTTTCATATTATTTGTTTTCGCGGATCCCTAAGCGTTGTAATAAACCCGTAATACCTTCACGCAGGATCAGTGACGTAAACATTTTCTGTTCTGACGGCGTCATTTCTTTGGCAAGTCTAATCAGCAACGCCTCAATAGAAGTATCGCCGGATAACGATAAGTTATCTGATAAGCCTTCGGCTGAACGCTCAGCGCTGCGAATGTATTCACGAACTTGTTCGGTAACGTGAACCAGACGCGCTTTACCGCCCTGAACGCCTGGTTTTGGTGATGTAGCCCAACCTTCCTTGCGCACCCATTTATTGATGGTCTGTCGGCTGTATCCGGTCAGATTAGCAAGCTCTTCTGGCGTCATCCGTTCCTTGAACATAACGATTCCCTGAGTAGTCGTGGGGTTAATTAGTGGCTCATTTTATAGCACCATTTTAGTAGAAACCGTGACGCGTTTAACTACTGAATGCGAGTTGTTGCGCAATGTTCTTCATTTGACTGCTTTTTCAGCGATTGAATTCTATGAGTTAATTTTGCCGTTGACACACGCGAAGGGAATTCATATGATGCCGCCCGTCAACTCGACAAGCTTTACGTGACGGGGCTATAGCTCAGCTGGGAGAGCACTTGCATGGCATGCAAGAGGTCAGCGGTTCGATCCCGCTTAGCTCCACCAAATTTAATCCCAATAAATTTGGTACGTACGTAAAAGCATCGTGGGGCTATAGCTCAGCTGGGAGAGCGCTTGCATGGCATGCAAGAGGTCAGCGGTTCGATCCCGCTTAGCTCCACCAAAATTTAAACCCTCGCTGAAAAGCGGGGGTTTTTTGTTTCTGCGTCCTGCCAGTTTTCACCCTGTAATGCTTCGGTTTGCTGAATAGCAGGCATAAAAAAGCCGGGGAAATCCCCGGCATTTTCACTACGATATTGTCTTACGCTTACAGCACCAGTGCTGCGATGGAAGCGGACAGTACGCTCACCAGCGTAGAGCCGTACACCAGCTTCAGACCAAAGCGGGAAACCACGTTGCCTTGCTCTTCGTTCAGGCCTTTAATTGCGCCTGCAATGATACCGATAGAAGAGAAGTTAGCGAAGGAGACCAGGAACACGGACAGGATGCCTTCGGCGCGCGGAGAAAGCGTAGCGGCGATTTTCTGCAGATCCATCATCGCAACGAATTCGTTGGAAACCAGTTTGGTTGCCATGATACTGCCCACCTGCAGCGCTTCGCTGGACGGCACACCCATCACCCATGCTACCGGATAGAAGATGTAGCCCAGGATACCCTGGAAGGAGATGCTGTAGCCAAACCAGCCGGTCACGGTAGCGAACAGGGCGTTCAGGGCGGCGATCAGCGCGATGAAACCAATCAGCATGGCTGCAACGATAATGGCCACTTTGAAACCTGCCAGGATGTATTCACCCAACATTTCGAAGAAGCTCTGACCTTCGTGCAGATTAGACATCTGAATGTTTTCTTCGCTGGCATCAACGGTGTAGGGGTTGATCAGCGACAGCACGATAAAGGTGCTGAACATGTTCAGAACCAGCGCTGCAACCACGTACTTCGGCTCCAGCATAGTCATATACGCGCCGACGATAGACATGGAAACGGTAGACATCGCCGTTGCCGCCATGGTGTACATACGGTTGCGGGACATTTTGCCAAGAATATCTTTATAGGCGATAAAGTTCTCGGACTGACCCAGGATCAGGGAGCTGACGGCGTTGAAGGATTCCAGTTTGCCCATTCCGTTGACTTTGGATAACAGGAAACCAATCGCGCGGATGACAACCGGTAGCACACGGATATGCTGCAAAATACCGATCAGGGCAGAGATGAAGACGATCGGGCAAAGCACTTTCAGGAAGAAGAATGCCAGGCCTTTATCGTTCATGCTGCCGAAGACAAAGTTTGTCCCTTCATTAGCGAATCCGAGCAGCTTTTCAAACATCTCGGAGAAGCCTCTCACGAAGCCCAGGCCGACATCAGAGTTCAGGAAGAACCATGCCAGTAACACTTCGATAACAAGCAATTGAATAACATAACGAATGCGGATTTTTTTACGGTCACTGCTTACCAGCAGTGCGAGTACCGCAACCACGGCAAGTGCCAGGACAAAATGAAGAACGCGGTCCATATTTGCTCCAAATATGAGGCAGGTTTAGTTTTCGTGCACATTCTATGTAACAACAATAAAGAAAACGAGATCAAACACACACTATAATAAGGACCTGTGACGAGATTCAAAATTAGTGATCGGCGATACACTTCCGTTATGTTTAGTAGGGAAGTGAAAAGTTATGTCATTGTGCTAATCTCATAACAATAATTAAACATCTCACCCGTATTTCCAGAATCCTTATCGATCCATAGACAAACGCTATCAGAGAATTCAATTTCATCCATCAAAATGAATTTGATAATCATTCTCAATAGGCGTAGCTTGAAACATAGCAAAGGCTATGTTTCTGAGGCACTAAAATGACGAACGATCGCGTTGAGAGTAGCAGTGGACGGGCAGCGCGCAAGTTGAAGCTTGCATTAATGGGACCTGCGTTCATCGCGGCGATCGGTTATATCGATCCGGGTAACTTTGCCACCAATATCCAGGCAGGAGCCAGCTTTGGTTATAAACTGCTGTGGGTGGTGGTCTGGGCAAACCTGATGGCGATGCTGATTCAGGTGCTGTCGGCAAAACTGGGTATTGCCACCGGAAAAAATCTGGCGGAGCAAATTCGCGATCGTTATCCACGCCCGGTGGTGTGGTTCTACTGGGTGCAGGCTGAAATTATCGCTATGGCGACAGACCTTGCTGAATTTATTGGCGCCGCGATTGGTTTCAAGCTGATCCTCGGCGTTTCGCTATTGCAAGGGGCCGTGCTCACCGGCATCGCGACATTCTTAATTTTGATGCTGCAGCGGCGCGGGCAAAAGCCGCTGGAAAAAGTCATTGGCGGCCTGCTGCTGTTTGTGGCCGCGGCTTACATTGTGGAGCTGGTTTTTTCCCAACCGAACTTCGCGCAGCTTAGTAAGGGGATGATTGTCCCAAGCCTGCCTAATTCCGAGGCGGTATTTCTTGCAGCCGGCGTACTTGGCGCCACCATTATGCCGCACGTCATTTATCTGCACTCTTCCTTAACCCAACATTTGCACGGCGGAACGCGTCAACAGCGCTATACGGCCACCAAATGGGATGTGGCTATCGCCATGACGATTGCCGGATTTGTCAATCTGGCAATGATGGCGACGGCAGCCGCCGCATTTCATTTTAGCGGGCATACCGGTATTGCCGATCTCGATCAGGCGTATCTGACGCTTGAACCGTTGTTGAGCCACGCGGCGGCAACGGTGTTTGGTTTAAGCCTGGTGGCAGCGGGACTGTCCTCTACCGTGGTCGGTACGCTGGCGGGGCAGGTGGTGATGCAGGGGTTTATCCGCTTTCACATCCCATTATGGGTGCGTCGCACCGTCACTATGATGCCATCGTTTATTGTGATTCTGATGGGGCTGGATCCCACCCGCATTTTGGTGATGAGCCAGGTGTTGCTCAGTTTCGGCATTGCCCTTGCGTTGGTGCCGCTACTGATCTTTACCAGCAACGGCACATTGATGGGGGATTTGGTTAACACCGCCTGGGTCAAATACATTGGCTGGATGATTGTGGTGTTGGTGGTGGCGCTCAATATCTGGTTGCTGGTGGGAACCGCGCTGGATTTGTAAAAACAAAAGAGCCCGCAGGCTCTTTTGTTACATTAATGATGATGTTTGTGTCCGCGCCCACGACCGCGATGGTCGTCACGATCGTTCCAGCCTTCACGGTAGCCGCGCTCATAAGCGTTGCGTTTATCCCAGCCGCGGTGGTAGCCATTGTCATGACGCCACCAGCGATTTTTGCGCCACTCATAGTTATGATGCCAGTAATCGCGGTCGCGCCAGCGGCCGCCATCCCAGTAGTTACCGTAATTATCGCGATCGCCAATTTGCAATTTTATTGATGGCAGCAGGGTGATTTCGCCAGCGTTTGCGGCCAGCGGGGTAAAAGCCAATAAGACTGCCGCCAGAATCAGTGACCTGAACATTTTTACTCTCCTTCACGATCGAGCCGTAGCCGGCCTGTTAACGTAATATTACGGGGCAGTAAAGCCCCGTTTCATCGCCTTAACTCTTAAATCGCGAGTGAGAGCACTTTTTGTTAATAAATGTGTCTTTATTTCAATCAACGCAAAATGGCATCAATCTCGGCGCACTCTTCGGCCGTGAAATGGCGGTTTGCCAGCATGCCAACGGCGTCTTCAATTTGCGCGGGTTTACTGGCGCCAATCAGCACCGAGGTGACCTTGTCTTGCCGTAATACCCATGCGAGCGCCATCTGAGAAAGTTTTTGCCCGCGTCGTTCAGCCAGGGCGTTGAGCAAACGAACTTTCTGCAGTTTCTCGGCGGTGATCTGATCCGGATTCAGAAAACGGCTTGAGCTTGCGGCACGAGAATCCGCAGGAATGCCGTTCAGGTAGCGGTCGGTTAATTGTCCGCCCGCCAGCGGTGAGAAAGCGATACTGCCGACGCCTTTTTCCTGTAATAGCGACAGCAGGCCGTTTTCGACCCAACGCTCAAACAGGGAATATTTAGGCTGGTGGATAAGGCAGGGCGTGCCTAAATCATCGAGTATTTCAATAGCCTGCTGCGCAAGGTCCGCCGGATAATTAGACAGCCCGACGTACAGCGCTTTACCCTGACGGACAATATGATCCAGCGCCTGCATGGTTTCTCTGAGCGGCGTTTCAGGATCGGGCCGATGATGATAGAAGATATCAACATACTCCAGCCCCAGGCGTTTGAGGCTTTGATCGAGGCTGGCAATCAGGTATTTGCGCGATCCCCAGTCGCCGTAGGGCCCCTCCCACATGGTGTAGCCCGCTTTGGTGGAGATGATCAGCTCATCCCGCCACGGTAAAAAATCTTCCTGCAGAATGCGGCCAAAATTTCGCTCCGCTGAACCCGGTGGTGGGCCATAGTTGTTCGCCAGATCAAAATGGTTAATCCCCAGATCGAATGCGCGCCGCAACAGCGCCCGACTGTTTTCGACCTGCGTGACATCGCCAAAATTATGCCACAAACCCAAAGAGACAATCGGGAGCTTGAGGCCGCTGTGACCGCAGCGGCGATACTCCATTGTTTGATAGCGATTTTCATCAGCCTGATAGACCATGTAGCCTCCTGTCGGATAACGTGCAGATAGTCAGTGTATACGTTTACACAAAGCAGGCCGCAAGGAAATTTTGGTGCGAAAACTGTACATCTTGCTTTCCCCCCCCTTCACAGCGACTTCTCTGGACAGACATCACAGTTCTTCGATACTCAACATGAGGTTACCGTCAGAAGGATAGCTGTCATGCAAACCCCGTATTCCGTAGCTGATTATCTGCTGGACAGACTGGCAGACTGTGGCGTAGACCATCTCTTTGGTGTGCCTGGCGATTATAATTTGCAGTTTCTTGACCACGTGATTGAACATCCCAGCGTACGTTGGGTCGGGTGCGCGAACGAATTAAATGCGGCCTATGCTGCGGATGGCTATGCCCGGGTAGCAGGGGCGGGGGCGTTGCTCACCACTTTTGGCGTAGGAGAGCTAAGCGCGATCAACGGCATCGCGGGAAGCTACGCGGAATATGTTCCTGTGCTGCATATTGTCGGCGCGCCCTGTTGCGGCGCGCAGCGTCGCGGGGAACTGATGCATCACACCCTTGGCGACGGTGACTTTCAGCATTTTTACCGAATGCAGCAGGCCGTGACGACGGCGAGCGCAGTGCTGGATGAACAAAACGCCTGCTATGAAATCGATCGCGTGCTGCGGGCGATGTTAACTGAGCGCAGGCCGGGCTACCTGATGTTACCCGCTGATGTGGCAAAACAGCCCGCCACGCCGCCGAATGACCCTCTAATTGTTTCCCAGAGCGAACCCGCAAGCAGCGTGGCGGCTGCGTTTCGCTATCATGCCCGCGAGCGGCTGTTGGACAGCCCGCGCGTAGCGCTGCTGGCAGACTTTCTCGCGCTGCGTTTTGGCCTGCAGCCGGTTTTGCAACGCTGGATGGCGGAAACGCCGATGGCTCACGCCACGCTGCTGATGGGGAAAGGGTTGTTCGATGAGCGCCATCCGGCATTTGTCGGGACATATAGCGCCGGAGCCAGCAGCGATTATGTACGCCAGGCGATAGAAGAGGCTGACACGATCATGTGTGTCGGCACGCAGTTCGTCGACACATTAACCGCTGGGTTTACGCAGCGGTTACCACCGGAGCGCACGATTGAAGTTCAGCCCCATGCGTCGCGTGTTGGCAGCCAATGGTTTAACGTTCCGATGGAACAGGCGGTCACCACGTTACGTGAGCTGTGCCTGGAAATGTCGTTTTCCCTTCCGCCTGAACGCCCGCCAGTTGAGCGTATTCAGATTGAGAAGGGGCTACTGACGCAGGAAAATTTCTGGCATACGGTGCAACATTATCTGGCGCCCGATGACATTATCCTCGTCGACCAGGGAACGGCTGCATTTGGCGCGGCTGCGCTCTCGCTGCCCAGCGGTGCGGAAGTGCTTGTCCAGCCGCTGTGGGGGTCCATCGGCTATACGCTTCCGGCTGCATTCGGTGCGCAAACCGCCTGCCCGGATCGTCGGGTGATCCTGATAATTGGCGATGGCGCAGCGCAGCTCACCATCCAGGAACTGGGCTCCATGCTCAGGGACGGGCAATCTCCCGTGATTTTGCTGCTTAACAATGATGGCTATACCGTGGAACGGGCCATTCACGGGGCAAATCAGCGTTATAACGACATTGCCGGATGGAACTGGACGCAGGTGCCGCAGGCGTTAAGTCGTGAATGTCAGGCGGAATGCTGGCGGGTGAAGCAGGCGGTACAGCTGGAAGAAGTGCTGGCCCGACTGTCCCATCCGCAACGATTGTCATTAATTGAAGTGGTGCTACCAAAGGCCGATCTTCCAGAGTTACTGCGCACGGTGACCCGTGCGCTGGAATCTCGCAACGGAGGATAGTTACTCCTCAGGGCGGCTGGCGATCATCATGGGTTTTCCGGCCAGTAACAGCCACGCGGGAAGCATAACGACGCAAAGCAGCGGCAGCAGAGTGGTGTCTGGCACCACGACTGCCGCCATAAACAGGCTCAGCCACGCGTCACGGGTGACGACCAGCACCAGCCCGAGAATCGCGCAGGAGACCGTGATGGCCGCCGGAACGGCTTCAACATGGGCGTGCAGCATCAGGCCAAGCGCGACGCCAACGAAAACCGCCGGAAAAATTCGTCCACCGCGAAAACCGCTCGCTGCCGCGACCACCAATGCCGCCAGTTTGATCACGGCAAGCATCAAATAATCCGATGTTCCCAGCGTCTGGCTAAACGCCATTTGCTGCATTTCATCCAGTCCCTTAAACAGGGTAAGCGGTCCGCCGAACACGCCCAAAATACCGAGAATAAAGCCGCCAGCCCCGAGGATCAGTACCGGATGTTGAAGCCGATGCATTAAATGATGCAAGCGCGGCAGGCACCAGACGGCCACCATCCCCGCGGCAATGGCGATAGCAGCAACGACCGCTCCGCTAAGGATATCGATCAGATGCATTTGCGTGTAATGCGCGATGGGCAGTGAAAAATGGGGATGAAAAAACAGGCTGGTGGTCAGCGAACCTGCGGCGGCGGCCATTAATGGCGCAAACAGACGATCCCACAACGGCACATCGTTAGAGCTATTCAGCGTCTGCGAGAACACCAGCGCGGCGGCAACGGGAGTACCAAATAGCGCACCGATGGTGCCGGCAGAGGCGAGAATCGTCCAGTCCAGCTTAGCAATGCGGGGAAAGATGCGGCTACCGATCGCCACAGCCAGGGCGATATTCACGGTCATAATGGGATGTTCCGGCCCCAAACTGACGCCGCCCGCGAGGCCGAGAATCAGCGCCGCCAGCAGGCCTGGCAGCGCCGAAGCGGCCACCGGCATTCCGATTAACGGTTCACAGGCCGGATCCGGACCTGCGTGGCCTCGGCTGTAGCGGATGACAAGCCCGACCATCAGTCCGGTTAACGTGAGCATACCGATGATCCAGAGCGGAGAGTCTTGGGCAATTCCGATGCTGATCGGCAGACGTTCCCACAAAAACTGCTGTAAAACGAAGGCCACTTTCATCACTACGATCAACACAAGGCTTGAGGCGACGCCAATGATCAGTGCGGGAGTTGATAATAACAGCATCGTTCTGGCTCGCGGATGGAGCATTTTCAATTCCTTCAAACAGAGTCATAGATATAGTTTGCACAGCCTGCGCGGCCGCATCGCTGCAAATGGTGCTGAAACGATAAAGTAATTATGTGATCTGGATCGATATTCTATGGGCATCACCCTTCAGGCCGTTGTTGTTATGCCCCCATGAATTTACAGTGTGGCAAAGATTTATTCTGACTTTAGCGGAGCAGTGGAAGAATGACAAAATATGCTTTAGTAGGTGATGTTGGCGGCACCAACGCGCGTCTTGCTCTGTGCGACATTGCCAGCGGCGAGATTTCGCAGGCAAAAACCTATTCCGGGCTGGATTACCCAAGCCTTGAGGCGGTTGTACGCGTATACCTGGATGAGCATAGCGTCAGCGTAGAAGACGGTTGCATTGCCATTGCCTGTCCGATCACCGGCGACTGGGTGGCAATGACCAACCACACCTGGGCATTCTCTATTGCTGAGATGAAAAAAAATCTGGGCTTTAGCCATCTGGAAATCATCAACGATTTCACCGCCGTATCGATGGCGATCCCGATGCTGAAAAAAGAGCATTTGATCCAGTTTGGCGGCGCGGAACCTGTTGAAGGTAAACCGATTGCCGTCTATGGCGCAGGAACCGGGCTCGGCGTGGCGCATCTGGTGCACGTTGATAAACGCTGGGTAAGCCTGCCTGGCGAAGGCGGTCATGTGGATTTTGCGCCTAACAGCGAAGAAGAGGGGATAATCCTTGAGGTTCTGCGTGCGGAAATCGGTCACGTTTCTGCTGAGCGAGTGCTGTCAGGACCCGGGCTGGTGAATCTGTATCGCGCCATCGTCAAATCAGACGGCCGCCTGCCGGAAAATCTGCAGCCGAAGGATATCACCGCCCGCGCGCTGGAAGATTCCTGTATCGACTGCCGCCGCGCGCTGTCGCTGTTCTGCGTGATTATGGGGCGCTTTGGCGGCGATCTGGCCCTCACGCTGGGCACGTTTGGCGGCGTATACATCGCTGGCGGGATCGTGCCGCGCTTCCTTGAATTCTTTAAGGCTTCCGGTTTCCGTGGTGGGTTTGAAGACAAAGGGCGTTTTAAAGCTTACGTTCAGGATATTCCGGTGTACCTGATTGTGCACGATAACCCTGGTCTGCTTGGCTCCGGTGCGCATCTGCGCCAGACGCTGGGGTATATTCTTTAATCCCTCACTTAAAAGTTTGCAAAACCGCGTAAATCACGCGGTTTTTTTATGCCTGCCGCCCAGCTTTCCGACCTTCGTCACACTTCCTGATTGCTGGATTATTTGTCCAGTAAAAGCATTATTTGTCTGATAACGGTTGCTACTTTCCTCGGACCATAATTTCTCTCGTTAACTATTACGAGGAAATGAATATGAGCAAAAAATTAATTGCTGTCTGTGCGTGCCCGATGGGCCTGGCTCACACCTTTATGGCGGCTCAGGCGCTGGAAGAAGCGGCGGTTGAAGCGGGTTATGAAGTGAAAATCGAAACTCAGGGCGCTGACGGAATTCAAAATCGTCTGACGGCGCAGGATATCGCTGAGGCGACGTTAATCATCCATTCAGTTGCCGTTACCCCGGAAGATAACGAGCGTTTTGAGTCGCGTGATGTATACGAAATTACGCTACAGGACGCGATAAAAAATGCAGCTGGCATCATTAAAGAGATCGAAGAGATGGTTGCCGCTGAACAACAATAATCATCGACAGGGAACTACGTATGGCCATTAAAAAACGCAGTGCAACCGTTGTGCCAGGCGCATCTGGTGCGACAGCGGCAATAAAAAATCCACCGGCCTCCCGCAACAGCTTCTGGGGCGAACTTCCGCAGCATGTGATGTCGGGTATTTCACGCATGGTGCCGACGTTAATTATGGGCGGGGTGATCCTCGCCTTCTCACAACTTATCGCCTACAGCTGGCTCGATATTCCTGCTGATACTGGCATCATGGATGCGCTGAACAGCGGAAAATTCACCGGGTTTAATCTCTCGTTGCTGAAATTTGCCTGGCTGTCGCAATCTTTTGGCGGTGTGCTGTTTGGTTTTGCCATTCCGATGTTTGCCGCGTTCGTTGCCAATTCGATTGGCGGTAAGCTGGCGTTTCCGGCGGGGTTCATCGGCGGGCTGATGTCTACTCAGCCTACGCAGATACTGAATTTTGACCCCTCGACGCTGCAATGGGCAACCACTGCTCCCGTACCCTCCACCTTTATCGGCGCGCTAATTATCTCGATTGTTGCCGGGTATCTGGTGAAGTGGATGAACCAAAAAATCCAGCTCCCTGATTTTCTGCTGGCATTCAAAACCACCTTTTTATTGCCCATTCTTTCCGCCATTTTCGTCATGCTGGCGATGTATTACGTGATAACGCCGTTTGGCGGCTGGATCAACGGCGGAATTCGTACACTGCTGACGGCGGCCGGAGAGAAAGGGACGCTGATGTATGCGATGGGGATTTCCGCGGCAACGGCGATTGACCTCGGCGGCCCCATTAATAAAGCCGCTGGATTTGTCGCCTTCAGCTTTACCACCGATCACGTTCTACCGGTCACCGCGCGCTCGATTGCCATCGTGATCCCGCCGATTGGTCTCGGGCTGGCAACGCTGCTTGACCGCCGCTTAACGGGGAAACGCCTGTTCAGCGCACAGCTCTACCCGCAGGGGAAAACGGCGATGTTCCTCGCGTTTATGGGCATCAGCGAGGGGGCTATCCCGTTTGCGCTGGAAAGCCCCATCACGGCAATTCCCTCCTACATGGTGGGCGCCATTGTCGGATCGACGGCTGCCGTCTGGCTGGGCGCGGTGCAGTGGTTCCCTGAATCAGCTATCTGGGCATGGCCGCTGGTGACCAATCTCGGCATCTATATGGGGGGGATCCTGTTAGGTGCGGTAATTACGGCGCTGATGGTGGTGTTCCTGCGGCATCTGATGTACCGCAAAGGCAAATTGCTGATTGAAAGCCTCTGATCAAAAGGATTGTAACCATGAGCTTACTTGCCTCGCTGCGTGACTGGCTAACGGCGCAACATCTCGATGCGATGCTGCTGTCATCGCGGCAGAATAAACAGCCGCATATGGGGATCTCCAGCAGTTCAGGGTATGTGTTTATCAGCCGTGAAAGCGCACACATCCTGGTTGATGCACGTTATTACACCGATGTCGCCACGCGTACTCAGGGCTACCAGATCCATCTACTCGATGGAACACAGACGCTGTATTCGCGGGTAAATCAAATCATTGCTGACGAAAAGCTGCAGACGGTGGGGTTCGAAGGCGAGCACGTAAGCTGGGAAACGGCACAGGGCTGGTCAGGCAAACTGCATGGACGCCTGGTCAGCGCCGTGCCGGACGTACTTCGGCAGGTGAAAACGGCGCAGGAGATAGCCTGTATCCGCGAAGCCTGTCGGATTGCCGACCTCAGTGCTGAACATATACGCCGCTTTATTCAACCCGGTTTGAGTGAGCGCGAAATTGCCGCCGAACTGGAGTGGTATATGCGCATGCTCGGCGCAGACAAAGCCTCTTTTGACACCATTGTCGCCAGCGGCTGGCGCGGGGCGCTGCCGCACGGCAAAGCCAGCGATAAACGGGTTGCTGCGGGCGAATTCATTACGCTGGATTTTGGCGCACAGTATCAGGGGTATTGTTCGGATATGACGCGCACGTTTCGCATACCCGACACAAGCCAACCTGCAGAAGAAAGCGCACTATTTTCGATTTATCAGGTCGTTCTGGAAGCGCAGTTGGCGGCGGTGGCGGCAATCCGGCCAGGTCGGCGTTGCAATGAGGTGGATGCCGCAGCCAGGCAGGTTATTACGCAGGCGGGCTATGGCGATAAATTTGGCCACAATACCGGACACGCTATTGGCATTGAGGTCCATGAGAACCCACGTTTTTCGCCCACCGATGCGACGCCTCTGGCGGCGGGAATGCTGCTCACCGTCGAGCCGGGTATTTACCTGCCGGGACAGGGCGGGGTGCGTATCGAAGACGTGGTGCTGGTTACGCCAGACGGCGGAGAGGTGCTCTACAGCATGGCGAAAACATTGCTACACACGGGGGATGCATAATGGATTTATCGTTACTGAAGGCGCTGAGCGAGGCTGACGCGATCGCCTCTTCAGAACAGGAGGTGCGGCAGATCTTGCTCGAAGAAGCAGATCGTCTGCACAAAGAAGTGCGCTTCGATGGGCTGGGGTCGGTGTTGATCCGCCTGAATGAATCAACCGGTCCGAAGGTAATGATTTGTGCGCATATGGATGAAGTGGGATTTATTGTGCGCAGTATTTCCAGCGAAGGGGCGATCGATGTGCTGTCGGTGGGAAATGTGCGTATGGCGGCCAGACAGTTGCAGCCGGTGCGGATTACCACCCGGGAAGAAAGCAAAATTCCCGGCCTGCTCGACGGAGATCGCAACGGCAATGAGGTGAATGCGCTGCGGGTAGATATTGGCGCGCGGTCTTATGACGAAGTGCTTCAGGCCGGCGTGCGCCCAGGCGATCGCGTCACCTTTGACACGACTTTTCAGGTTTTGCCGCACCAGCGCGTCATGGGCAAAGCCTTTGATGACCGGCTTGGATGTTATTTGCTGATAGCGCTGCTGCGCGAATGGCATGACGCCATTCTCCCTTGCGAGGTCTGGCTGGTGGCCAGTTCCAGTGAAGAAGTTGGACTGCGGGGAGGGCAAACGGCGGCGCGTGCGGTTACGCCCGATGTGGCGATCGTGCTGGACACCGCCTGCTGGGCTAAAAATTTCGATTATGGCGCGGCCAACCACCGACAGCTCGGCAAAGGTCCGATGCTGGTGCTGAGCGATAAATCGCTGATTGCGCCGCCAAAGCTGACGGCATGGATTGAAAGTGTAGCCACTGACGCGGGCATCCCATTACAGCTCGATATGTTCAGTAATGGCGGTACCGACGGCGGAGCCGTCCATGTCAGCGGTACGGGGATCCCAACGGTTGTCATGGGGCCTGCCACGCGTCATGGACACTGCGCGGCGTCGATTGCCGACTGTCGTGACATCATCCAGACGCAGCAGTTGCTGTCGGCTGTTATTTCACATCTTACGTGCGAAACCGTGGCTCATCTGACGGACTTCAGATGCTGATTTCGCGCTAATCAGGAGTTGTTATGCTAACGATTCAATTTCTTTGCCCGTTGCCTAATGGCCTGCACGCGCGTCCAGCATGGGAGCTGAAAGAGCAGTGCAGCCAGTGGCAAAGTGAGGTGATGTTTTTCAACCATCGGCAGAACGCCAAAGCGGATGCGAAAAGCTCGCTGGCGCTGATTGGCACCGCGACGCTGTTTAACGACAGCTGCAGCTTAACCATCACTGGTCACGATGAAGAGCAGGCCAGGCGAGTGCTGGAGGAATACCTTCAGCACCGGTTTATCGACAGCGACAGCGTTCAGCCTGGGGCGGCGGAACTGGCGGCGCATCCGTTGCCGCGTTCGCTGATTCGGCTCAATCCGGATTTACTGTACGGCACCGTGCTGGCAGGCGGCGTGGGGGCAGGTCAGCTGACGCTTTGGCAGAGCGATAATCTGGAAAGCTATCGCGCGATTGCGGCAAGTGCGGAAGACAACGCCAGGCTGGAGCACAGTCTGGCGACGCTGGCGGAACTGCTCAATCAGCAACTGCGCGAGCGCGATGGTGAGAGTAAAACCATTCTCAGCGCGCATCTGTCCCTGATTCAGGATGACGAGTTTGCCGGAAATATTCGCCGCTTAATGCTGGAGCAGCATCTGGGGCTGGGGGCGGCGATTATTACCAATATGGAGCAGGTATGCGGCAAGCTGTCGGCTTCCGGCAGCGATTACCTGCGTGAACGCGTTAGCGACATCCGCGACATCAGCGAACAACTGCTGCACATTACCTGGCCTGAAAAGCGGCCGCGCAATGCGCTGGTGCTGGAAAAACCAACGATTCTGGTGGCTGAAGATCTGACGCCCAGTCAGTTTTTGAGCCTCGATTTGCAGCATCTGTCAGGCATGATCCTTGAGAAAACAGGGCGCACCTCGCATACGCTGATCCTCGCTCGGGCGTCGGCGATTCCGGTGCTTAGCGGCTTGCCGCTGGCAGCGATTAGCCGCTATGCCGGGCAACCCGCGGTCCTGGATGCCCGTTGTGGGGTCCTGGCCATCAATCCAGACGATGCCGTTCGCGGCTATTACGCGATTGCGCAGAAGCTGGCCGACGAATGCCAGCGTCGGCAGGCGCTTGACGCCGCCCAGCCCGCACTGACCAAAGATAACCAGCGTATAGACGTTGCAGCGAATATCGGTACCGCACTGGAAGCGCCGGGGGCATTTGCTAACGGCGCGGAAGGGATTGGGTTGTTCCGCACAGAAATGCTGTTTATGGACCGCGACAGCGCTCCCGACGAACAGGAGCAGTTTGAAGCCTACCAGCAGGTGCTGTTGGCCGCGGGCGACAAGCCGGTTATCTTTCGCACGATGGACATTGGTGGCGATAAGAACATCCGTTATCTCAATATTCCGCAGGAAGAAAATCCGTTCCTGGGCTATCGCGCGGTGCGGATTTATCCCGAGTTCGCCGGGCTGTTTCGCACGCAGCTGCGCGCCATTTTACGCGCGGCAACCTTCGGTAATGCGCAGCTGATGATCCCGATGGTGCACAGCCTCGACCAGATTTTATGGGTAAAAAGCGAATTGCAAAAAGCGCTGGTGGAGCTGAAGGCCGAGGGCTTACGTCACGCTCCGACAATTTCATTGGGAATTATGGTTGAAGTACCGTCGGTGTGTTACATCATCGACCACTTCTGCGACGAGGTGGATTTCTTCAGCATTGGTTCAAATGATATGACCCAGTATCTGTACGCCGTCGATCGCAATAATCCTCGCGTGTCGCCGCTGTACAACCCGATTACGCCCTCGTTCTTGCGGATGTTGCAGCAGATTGTCCGCGTGGCGCACGAACGCGGTAAATGGGTGGGGATTTGCGGTGAGCTGGGCGGAGAAGGTCGTTACTTGCCGCTGCTGTTGGGCTTAGGACTCGACGAGCTAAGTATGAGCAGCCCTCGGATTCCGGCGGTGAAAAGTCAGCTTCGTCAACTGGACAGCCAGGCGTGTCGGGAACTCGCCACGCAGGCCTGCGAGTGTCGCAGCGCTCAGGAGATTGAAGATCTGTTGAACCAGTTTGCACCGCAGAAAGACGTGCGCCCGCTACTGGCGCTGGAGAATATTTTTGTTGGCGAGCCCCTTACCAACAAAGAGCAGGTGATCCAGTTCCTGTGCGGCAATCTTGGGGTAAATGGACGCACCGAACATCCGTTCGAGCTGGAGGAAGATATCTGGCAGCGCGAGGAGATAGTGACCACCGCCGTTGGTTTCGGGGTGGCTATCCCCCACACGAAATCCCAGTGGATCGCCCATTCCAGTATCAGCATTGCCCGGCTTGCTCAGCCGATAGACTGGCAGTCCGAGATGGGCGACGTTGAACTGGTGATCATGCTGACGCTGGGGGCCGATCAAGGCATTAACCACGTGAAGGTCTTCTCGCAGCTGGCGCGTAAGCTGGTGAACAAGCAGTTCCGCCAGTCGCTGTTTGCCGCTACCGATGCCGAAAGCATTCTGGCGCTGCTGGAGGCGGAACTGACGTTTTAAATGCCACTGTGAGGAACGTTTTCCAGCCTGCGGCCATGGGTTTGCAGGCTGGGTAAAACGCTTTCGCCAGAGGAATTATCAATCAGCGGTATTTTGAATCGGCAGTTTCCCGGCCCTTAACAGCGTCATCTCTTGTTTGCACAGCAGGACTACCGCCTGGCGGCCTTTGACACGGCGGGCGGTGAGCGCTCTTTTCACTGTCCGGCGATCCGCACCTGATTCCAGCATCTGAAAACACATCAGGGAGAGTGCGCGTCTGTTTTTCATCGAATATTCACTTTGTTGAGTAAGCCTGCACGTTATGCGCGAAGGGGCTGTATTCTACAACGATGCGAGTGGATATCGCTAACGCGTTGGTGTTGTATCAGTCAACGAGCTGACTGGAAGCGCGCGCCGTACTCGCCCGGCGTCAGGCCAAACTGACGCCGGAACAGGCGGCAAAAATAATCACTGTCCTGATACCCGCAACGCTGCGCGACTTCGCTAATCGACAGATGATATTTCTGTAAGATGATGCGCGCCTTCGCCATTCTGACCCACCGCACGTACTCGACAAATCCCATGGTGCCGTGCTGGGTAAATATTTTTGATAAGTGGTTCGGCGAGATATTAAAAAACTGCGCCACGTTTTCCCGGCTCAGCGGCTGGGCATAGTTGTCCTGTACCCAATTACATATGCTGTGATAGAGAAATTCAGAACGCGGGCGCGCTATGTCAGGCCGGGTGTTGACCACGCTGCGGCACAGGTGCAGCAGACTCAGCACCAGCGGCTGAATAATATCCTGGGCCTGGGGTGAGCGGCTTAAATGGGTTAATGCGGTAAGCATCGCCTCGCCTTCACCGCGCTGGGGATGCGGTAACTCAATGCGCCGTACGGGGCGTAACAGCGATGCGGTTCGGTTGTCGTAAAAAGAGAGTCCCAGCCAGGCCGCAGAAAATATCAGGCTCAAGAGCATCACCGGTTTATCGCTGCCTGGTAAATTCGCCGCTTTAGCCGGGATGAACAACATGTCACCTTCCGCCAGGCTGTGCTGCTGTTTTTCCAGTAGGTTGCTGTACTCTCCACGCAGCACGATATCCAGGCGGGGCAGGTCAATACATAAACTGCCGGTCGGTAATGTGGCTCGTTGCGTCGCGAACCACACGCGTCCCAGACGCTGGGGGTTTAACACCAGGCCGCTGAGCAGATCGGCAAAAAACTGTTGGTCGGCGGGTAGGCCTGGCTCTTTCATGGCTCTTTCTCTGCGCTATAAGTGCATTAACTGCCTGAACTCTTTCACTTTACTCCGACTAACCGGGATTTCAAATTCCAGATCTTTTAAGCGCAAAATGTAAGTGTTGTTAAACCAGGGTTCGATCTCGCGAATTTTATTCAGATTCACGCAGAATGAGCGGTGACAGCGAAAGAAATGCGAAGCAGGCAGTTTGCTGCAAAATTCGGTGATGTTCATTGGCATCACATACGACTCGCGGCGGGTGTAAACGAAGGTCATCTTTTCATGGGCTTCAGCGTAGTAGATGTCGTTGATCGGGGTAACGATGATCCGCTCATCTTTGATCAGGTTGATCGTGTCGTTTCCACGGATCGCCGGGCTGACCGGCGAGGTTCCCGTTTGCTGCTGCTGCCAGGCCGCCTCCAGCTTTTGCAGCATGCCGACAATGCGCGATTCCTGATACGGTTTCAAAATGTAGTCAAAGGCTTCCAGTTCGAAAGCTTCCACAGCATGCTCTTTCCACGCGGTAATAAACACGATAAAGGGCTTATGCGCGAACTGGCTGATGTTTTGCGCCAACAATACGCCATCCAGCGAGGGAATATTAATATCCAGAAAAATAGCGTCAACGCGGTTGTGCTGAAGATATTTGAGTACGTCCAGACCGTCGTCAAACGTGCCGACAATCTCCATCTGGCTGTGCTCTTTTATCAGCCAGCTGAGTTCCTGTTGGGCCAGGAATTCATCTTCGACAATGATGACTTTCACGACTTCACTCCTGGTTAAAGCAACAATGTGGCCGGTGCGGCCGCGGGCGAGTGCTGATTAGGCACATAAAAGGCAATCTCTGTGCCTGGCTCCAGACGGCGGATAAGTAATCCTTCGCCGTAGAGCAGCTTAACGCGATGATGCACATTCAACAGGCCAATTTTATTACCCGGCATTTCATTGGATTCGACCCGTTCAATCACTTTCGGATCGATACCATGACCGGTATCCCGCACGGCAATCCGTACCCGGTTCCCACACTCTGCAACGCTGATGGTGACCACGCCTTTCCCTTTGCAGGGTTGAATACCGTGAACGATGGCGTTCTCGACAAGCGGCTGAATCAGCAGGCTGGGAATATAACAGCTTACTTCTTCATCAATATCATAAATAACCGTCAGCTTGTCGCCAAAACGGGCCTGTTCGATGGCGATGTAATCCTTGATCTGATACAGCTCTTTTTTGATGTCGATCTGCTCATCATCTTTTAATTCAATATTATAGCGAAGATAGCGCGACAAATTAAAAATCAGCTGACGCGCAGTGTCCGGGTTTAGCCGCACCGATGACGAAATAGCGTTCAGTGCATTAAACAGGAAATGGGGATTTATTTTACTTTGCAGTGCTCGTAGCTCTGCCTTATTTGCCATTTCACGCAGCTGTTCCGCACGAGAAACTTCAAGCTGGGTCGAGATAATCTGCGACAGACCGATGGCCATTTCCTGCAGCGAGGAGGTGATCTGGTGGGCGTGGCAGTAGTAGATCTTCAGCGTGCCGGTGACAACGCCTTTCTCCCAAAGCGGGATCACCAGCATGGAGTGTATTTCCGGTGTCCGATGCGCTTCATCATTGTTTTTTATGATGATTTTTCCGTAATTGATCGCCTGTCGCGTTGTCGGGCTGACGAAGTCATCGTTATCGCGGTAATTCAGTTCACCCACGCCAACGTAGGCCAGAACGTGCTGGGTATTGGTAATTGCCACCGCATCCGCGTGGATATCATGGCGAATAATTTCACATACCTGGCGGAGTGATTCGCTGTTGACCTGGCGGAAAAGCGGCAGGGTTTTGTTGGCGATATCCAGCGCCAGCTTGGCCTGCTTCGCGGCGCTGGCTTCTTTCTCACCTTCCACGCTTTGAACCAGCATAACGATAAAGCCAATGCAGACGCTGCCAAGGATCATCGGGATACCGATTTTCGAAACGATATCCAGCCCCAGCGCGGTCGTTGGCGCCCACGCGACGACGAGGATCATGGTCAGGGATTCGCACAGCATCCCGCCTAAAATACCTGCGCGCCAGTGTTGCGCTTTGGGGATCTTACGGTTGATCCACCCGGCAATGCAGCCTGCCAGAATACTGGTAATAAAGCAGGGTAAGGCGGTTACGCCGCCAATATCAATCAGATAGCGGTGGGTACCGGCGATGAGTCCCGTAATGATGCCGACCCACGGACCGAACAAAATCCCCCCTGACATGACCGCGATAATACGCACGTTCACCAGTGAGCCTTCCACCGGTACGCCGGACCAGGTACTGAACAGGGCAAACATGGAGAAAATCGCGGTAACGGCGAGCAGCTCTTTCGGGGAATGGGCCGATTTGTGCAACAGTTCGCGAAACAGGCGGATACGAATCAGGAAAAACAGACAGAACAGCATCAGCGCTGCCCGGTCAAATACCGCCAGCAGCATATTGAATATTTCGTGCACGGGGGACTCTTGCGCAGGGGTTAAAGCTCTATGATAGGCAACCTGAGCCAGGATGACCAGCGCCCGCGCAGTCTGCGGCTAATGAGGAAAAACCTTAATATTAAAAGGGGATTGTTGCATTGTTGTTGTATTTACAATACCTGACTTCTGAGCGCAGAGTTCAAGGTAATGTATTCAACAAAAAAATGTTAAATGATGGTGATTTTTAGCCGTATGTGAAAATGAATATTTCCTCATTTTGTTAGCCTGTTCCTCTTTTGTGTCGAAAAATATTTTCTTTTGCCTCTCGACAGAAGGAAATTATTCAGGCTATTTTCTAAACGTGCCACCATTGTGGCAGCGTCGCTCGGACGGTCCGGGCGCTAACGTTAATCTGAGGATATTATGGCTGACTCCCGCCCTGAACGTCGCTTTACGCGTATTGATCGTCTTCCCCCTTACGTTTTTAACATCACCGCTGAACTGAAGATGGCTGCGCGTCGCCGCGGCGAAGATATCATCGATTTCAGTATGGGGAACCCGGATGGGGCCACGCCTCCTCACATTGTCGAAAAACTGTGCACCGTGGCGCAGCGCCCGGACGCGCACGGCTATTCCACCTCTCGCGGCATTCCGCGTCTGCGTCGGGCGATTTCCCGCTGGTATCAGGAACGCTATGACGTTGAGATCGATCCGGAATCCGAAGCGATCGTCACCATTGGTTCCAAAGAGGGCCTGGCGCACCTGATGCTGGCCACGCTGGATCACGGTGATACGGTCCTCGTACCTAACCCGAGCTATCCCATCCATATTTATGGCGCGGTGATTGCCGGGGCGCAGGTACGGTCCGTGCCGCTGGTCGAGGGTGTCGATTTCTTTAACGAGCTGGAGCGCGCGATTCGCGAAAGCTACCCGAAACCGAAGATGATGATCTTAGGTTTCCCGTCCAACCCGACAGCACAGTGCGTCGAGCTGGAATTTTTCGAAAAAGTCGTCGCGCTGGCTAAACGCTATGACGTGCTGGTGGTTCACGATCTGGCCTATGCCGATATCGTTTACGATGGCTGGAAAGCGCCATCAATTATGCAGGTTCCGGGCGCTCGCGATGTCGCGGTCGAATTTTTCACCCTGTCGAAAAGTTACAACATGGCGGGCTGGCGTATCGGTTTTATGGTCGGCAACAAAACGCTGGTCAACGCGCTGGCGCGCATCAAGAGCTATCACGATTACGGGACGTTTACACCGTTGCAGGTTGCGGCAATCGCGGCGCTGGAAGGCGATCAGCAGTGCGTACGGGATATTGCCGAGCAGTATAAACGCCGTCGCGATGTGCTGGTTAAAGGGCTGCATGAAGCCGGTTGGATGGTCGAGATGCCAAAGGCTTCAATGTACGTTTGGGCGAAGATTCCTGAGCAATATGCGGCAATGGGGTCACTTGAGTTTGCCAAAAAACTGCTGAACGAAGCGAAAGTATGCGTTTCGCCGGGGATTGGCTTTGGTGATTATGGCGATACGCACGTGCGCTTTGCGTTAATTGAAAATCGTGACCGTACCCGCCAGGCGATTCGCGGTATCAAAGCGATGTTCCGCGCGGATGGCCTACTGCCTGCCAGTGCGAAATCGGCTATTGAAAATACCGACTAACCGATCGTGAGATCCACAAAAGCAAACAGGAGCCTGATGGCTCCTGTTTTTTTGCTGCGTCTTTTATTTAGATCATCAGGGCGAACGTACCGGCCCAAACGATGACCATAAAAGAAATGCCCATAAAGAAATATTTCACTTTTCATCTCTCCGCGTACCTGGGTACGTCTAAATGAACATATGCTTACCTGACAGAGAGCTGATGCACGCGCGAATGAAATGGATAATCCCCCGCGTTTGCTTGGCTGCATCACCTCAGAATTCTGAGCTTTAGTGCTCCAGACGGCGCTAATGTACGCCTAAAAATGAGGTGAGACAAGAGGCATTTTTCTATTTAATTTTAATAACTTACAAGTGTCGTGATTCGGCGACAGTTTAATTTCTGCCGGTAATAAATTGCTATTGAGCGACGTAATGATTAGTCGGAGAATTCTCATATATCCATGATGAGAATGCGGTTAATTTTTCGCGGAATTCGATAATGAAAAGGTTAAAAATGACCAAAATAATGATGTTAGCACTCGTTCTTACGCCATTGACGTCGATGGCGGCCTCTCCGTTGGCGTTTAATTTCAGCTGCGCAAGTATTGGTGGTGTGAATAGTGATGGTAAAGGCAACGTTTGGATTGATGGCTCGAAGGCGACCGTGAAGAGTTTCAATGAAAACTACTGGGAAGCGAAAAGCGGCAAAAATACGCTTTCTATTTCCCGTAAAGACGACGGGAACCCGGAAGTTTCATGGACTGGGCCCGATCGTAAGCACGGGATTTGTCAGCCTGAAGATAATATTAACTATGCTCCGGGGAATAAATCGACCCACAGCGGTCCTTCTTTCTCTTGCTCAGCGGTAGAAAAGGGAAGTATTGAAGAGGTTATTTGCCAGAGTCCATCGCTCTCCGCGATGGATGTGACGTTGAACGGAGCCTACAAACAGGCGCTGGTCAAATCGAAAAATAACCCGACTCTGAAAGCAGAGCAGCGTGGCTGGGTTAAAGGGCGTAACGAGTGCTGGAAAGAGCAGGATAAGCCAGCCTGTATTGCTCGCAACTACAATGAGCGCATGACTGAACTACAGAACAAGTGGGGCGTTAAGTAATTCAGCCACAGAAAAAAAGAAAGGCCGTAAGGCCTTTCTTTTTAGATATATAACGAGGCTTCACCCATCGGGCGGGTTTTGAAGCGACGGTGGATCCAGAGATACTGCTCGGGCGCGCGCATGATCTCTTTTTCGATAATTTTATTCATATAAGCCGCTGCCTGGCTTTCATCTGCCGGGTAACCTTCCATTTGAGGTGTGATAAACAGGCGGTAACCTGAGTTATCGGCTTTTCTCACCATGGTTACGGTCAGCATCGCTGCACCCGATAATCGTGACAGCACGTAAGTCCCGTTGGTGGTTGCGACGTCTTTAACGGCGAAGAAGGGGGCGAATGAGCTTCCTTTACGGCCGTAGTCCTGATCGGGAGCAAACCAGACCGCTTCCCCTTTTTTCAGGGCGCCGACAATGCCACGCAGATTATTTCTGCCGATCATGGCTTTGTTGGAACGCATACGACCGCGGGTTTGGATCCATTCCATCAACTTATTGTTGTGCGGGCGATAGGTTGCCATCGTCGGCTGGCAAAGCCCCATTACGCGACCGCCTAACTCGAGCGACATAAAGTGTACGCCGACGACCATCACGCCGCGGCCTTCTATCTGGGCGCGTTGCAGGTTGTCCAGGCCTTCTACATCAAACCATTTGCGAACCCGGCGATCTGGCCAGAACCAGGCCATACCTGTTTCAAGCAGGCCCATGCCGAGTGAGCGGAAGTTTTCATCGACCAGTTTGTCTCTTTCTTCCTGCGACAGATTGGGGAAACAGAGTTCGAGGTTTTTACGTGCAATAGATTCACGGCGCTTTAAAAATGGGCGAGCCAGCGTTCCTGTACGGGTACCAAGAAAACATAATAAGGGATAGGGAAGTTGTACCAGTAACCAGAGCACACCGACGCCAAACCACGTGAGCCAATAGCGCGGATGCAAAAACGCGCGTGAAAATTTACATTGGGGGAACATAAGCACCTGTTGTTGATACGAAATAGATGTATCGCGAAGACTCTTCGTCTGGCACGTTACATTCTGTACTGATCGTTAGGCCGCCATAAACGACATTAGTTCCTGTAAAGAGTGTAAAACTGAATCAGGACAAAACCACGAGGGGGCATGAATGATCGGACGCACAATGTACACCCGAAGATTAATGTCATCCAGAAATAATTACTCAAGATTCGTAAATGTTTTTTGGGCGATTAAGAACAAAAAAGAGCCTATATATAATTCATTGTTTTTATGATTATTAAATAAGCTCCAGGTGAATATCTAAATAGTAAGCAGTTGAGCGTTTTTTGTAACTGAAATGTTGCTTAAATTGCGAACTAATGGGAATTATCTTAGAATATAAACTTAGGGAGTGTAAGGACTTACGTAAAGTTTTACGGCAAACAGGAGGTATCGCTATGCTCTATTTTTGGACTTTTCTCGCATTGAGTATTCTGAGCGTCAGTTGCTACATCTGGCAGGTAATGGGCGCGGCGGCGTCAATAAGCGCTTTTATCGGCATGGTCATACTCACAGCCTTAATTTACGTCTTCACTATGCGGTTGACTAATGGTAACGAAATGGTAACCGGACTATTCCTTTTTCTTGCCCCGACGTGCGGTTTGATCATTCGCTTTATGGTGGGGGACGGTAAGCAATAATCCGGCGCGTTACGAGTAGCAATGAATTACCACGTTTAGCTGTTTTAGTTAGCTGAGAGGGTGGAAGTGCCAGCCACGCTGGCACTTTTGCGAGACTGAAATGGATTACCGGGCGTCAGCCAACTGGAGCGATGCTTCCTCTTGCTGAGCATTTTTCCGCTGTTGCTCAAGCTCCAGCGCGCCGCGATGGGAGAGGTAGCAGAACAGAATGCAGCAGACAATTCCCCCCATCAGCAGATAGAAGCCGCCATGCCATCCCATTTTGTCGACCATTACGCCAAACAGACTGGTTCCCAGCGATGCGCCAAAAATGTAGCTCATAAAGCCGCGTAATCCCACTGCGGAACCCACTGCGAAGCTGGGTACGATTTCCATGGTCTGAACGGAGGCCAGGAACTGAGGAACATAAATCAGGCAGCCAACGATGGCGGCAAAAATGGTCACCATCAACAAAGACTCGCTTTTCCAGTAACCGATCAGACAGACGAAAATCAGCGCCATACAAATCATAGCCAACGGCATGCGGCGGCCTTTAAACAGTTTATCGGTAAGCCAACCCGCCAGTAATGTAGAAGGGATTGCCGCCCATTCGAAAAACAAAAAAGCTACGCTCATTTGCTCTTTCGAGAAATGTTTTTCGGTTAATAAATAAATCGGCAGCCAGCTGATCATGCCAAAACGCACCATATAGACAAAGACGTCAACCAGCGAAACATACCAAGCATTCTTATTACGCAGTACGTAGGTGCAGAAGATCTGGAAGGCGCTCATATTTTCTGGCGCCTGGGCCGCGCGTTGGGAATTTAATACGACTTTTTCTTCCGGCATCATTTGTTCCAGGGCCGGTAAACCTTCCTGGCGTGGTGAGCCTTTCCCCAACATCAGCACGATAAATGCAAACAGTACGGCAACGCCAGCCGGAACAATATAGCTGGCGCTTTGCCAGTGTTCACTTCCTAAAATGGCAAAGGCGGCGCCCACAATCGGGGCAACAATACCACCGCCGACATTGTGTGAGATATTCCAGAACGCGCCAACGCGTCCACGTTCTTTACGCGGGAACCAGTTGGCGATAGTAATAAACGAAGGGCCGACGCCCATTCCCTGGAACAAGCCGTTGAAGACAACCAGCGCGGCAAAAATCCAGAATCCGGTACTGAATCCTAAACCCACGTTGACGATAGCGCACAGAATCAGACCGCATGCCATAAAGACTTTGGGGCTGGCTTTGTCCGCCAGGCTGCTCATAACGCCTTTACTGATCCCATAGGCGATAAGCATACAACTGCTGAGCAGACCGATCTGTGTAGCGCTGAGATCCAGATGCTCCTTCAGATAAGGCGTCGAGAGCGTGAAGTTATTACGCACAATATAGTACGCAAGATAGCCCAAAAATACGCTGAGCAACGCCTGAATACGATATCGACCATAAGTTTCCTGGACTTTCTCCGCCGGGACTTTATTTGCCGCTGGCCCTGTCTTAAATATTGATAGCATTTCATCACCTAAATTTATATTGATGTGAATATCAGGATTTTCGTCGTGAAGAATGAAATAGCCTGGAGATAAACTCAAGTCGATGAAATGTGTCAGTATTGACCCATTTTAGGAATGGTGCGGCGAATTTTGACTCTTTTTTAATTATGATATTTATTTTCTATTCTTATGCGCGAATTTTTATTGCCGGCATGTGCGGATATTAACAAATTCAGACTGCATTTTCGGGTATTCTTTACCGATGTCGTTACCTTCCGTTTGGTAAACTTGCGAATAACCTTATTCTTCTCCCCTGCAACGATAAACGGGTAAGTTTTGTCTCAATATTATTTTTCGAACATGTTGGTATTTATGAACGGGATCACAAACAGACTTTTGAACCGGGGACATTTTGGGGCGTTGTTGCTCTGTTTTATGACGCTGTCGGCGAGCTGCCTGGCCCAGAGCAAAGAGCTGGTGATGGCAACCACCTTTTCCCCTGGCGCAACGGCCTGGATTATCCAGCGCTGGCAGACGCAGCCGGGGTCGGTGATGATTCGTACGCTAAACCGGACCAGCAGCTCGCTGGAACAACTGCTTGATACAGCGAATGCGGAAAACGTTGATCTTATTTTGACCTCATCGCCCATGCTGTTACAGCATCTTCAGGAGCATCAGAAGCTGGCGCCTTTTGATAATGCGCTGCCGGAAAGCCAGCGATTGGTGCCAGATTCTATTCGTTCGACCTCGGTGGCGGTGGCGATATCTGGTTTTGGCCTGCTGATTAACCGCTCCGCGTTGGCGGCGCGACACCTCTCTCCGCCTGCTGACTGGGGAGATTTAACGCTGCCTAAATATCAGAATGCGTTGTTGATGAGTAGCCCGTCACGTTCCGATACCAACCACCTGATGGTTGAGTCGCTGCTACAGCAAAAGGGGTGGGAAGAGGGCTGGGCGACGCTGTTAGCGAGCGCCGGTAACCTGGTGACGATTTCTTCACGTAGTTTTGGCGTGGCCGACAAAATTAAGAGCGGGCTTGGCGTTGCGGGGCCGGTCATTGATAACTATGCCAACCTGTTGCTCAACGATCCGCACCTGACTTTTACCTATTTCCCTCGCTCGGCTGTGTCGCCGACCTATGTTGCCGTGCTCAAGAACAGCCAGCACGCCAGTGAAGCGCGTCGTTTTATCCGCTACTTATTAAGCCCGGAAGGACAGCGGATCCTCGCGGATGCGAACACGGGGAAATATCCGGTTACGCAGCTCGCGCCTGATAACCCACGCGCGGCCCAGCAGGCTATTTTGATGAACCAGCCTGCGCTTAATTATCGGCTGATCCTTAAGCGACAGCGGCTGGTGCAGCGGATGTTTGATACCGCCATCAGTTTTCGTCTCGCGCAACTGAAAGATGCCTGGCGGGCGCTATACAGCGCGGAGGCACGCCTGAAACGCCCACTCCCCGAAATCAGAGCACTGCTCACCAGCGTCCCAATAGATGCCAGGAGTAGTGAAGACGAGGCCTGGCTGACTCAGTTTGATAACAAGAGCTTTGCCGAACAGCAGATGATGGAGTGGCAGCTCTGGTTTCTTAAAAATCAGCGTCAGGCGATATCCAAACTGGAAGAGTTAAAATGAAAGGTGGATCGATACTGCAACGCCTGCGACAGCTCAGCATCAGCAGCAGTCTGCGGGGCGCCTTTCTGACGGGCGCATTACTGACGTTGAGCGTAAGCTGCGTCAGTTTGTACTCCTGGCATGAGCAGAGCTCACAGATACGCTATTCGCTCGATGATTACTTCCCGCGCGTGCATTCCGCTTTTTTGATTGAAGGGAATCTCAACCTGGTTGTGGATCAGCTTAATGAATTTCTGCTGGCCCCCAACACGACGGTGAGGCTGCAACTGCGCAATCAGATAATCTCGCATCTGGATAACATTGAGGTTCTGAGCCGGGGATTACAACCCGCAGAACAACAGCAGTTGGCGGTGATTTTGCAGGACAGCCGGGCGCTGATGGCGGAACTGGATCGGGTGTTGTACAACATGTTCCTCGTGCGCGAAAAAGTGAGCGAACTCTCCGCGCGCATCGACTGGCTACATGATGACTTTACCACCGAGCTGAATTCGCTGGTGCAGGATTTTACCTGGCAGCAGGGGACATTGCTGGATCAAATCGAGGCCAAAAACGGCGATGCGGCGCAGTATCTCAAACGTGCCCGAGAGGTGCAAAACGAGCAGCAGCAGGTCTATACCCTGGCAAGAATTGAAAATCAGATCGTGGATGATTTACGCGACAGGCTCAATGAACTGAAGTCGGGCAGCGACGACGGGATGCTGGTGGAAAACCACATCCGTTACCTGGAAAACCTGAAGAAAACGGCGGATGAAAATATCCGCACCCTCGATGACTGGCCCAGCACAATCACCCTGCGGCAAACCATTGATGAGCTGCTGGAAATCGGGATGATGAAAAATAAAATGCCCGATACGATGCGCGATTATGTCGCGGCGCAAAAAGCGCTCGTTGATGCCAACCATGCCAGAGAGGCAACGCTCGGGCGCTTTCGAACGCTGCTTGAAGCGCAACTGGGGAGTAGCCATCAGCAAATGCAGATGTTTAACCAACGTCTGGAACAAATTGTTCGCGTCAGCGGCGGACTTATTTTGTTGGCGACGCTGCTGGCGCTCCTTCTCGCCTGGGGACTTAACCACTACTTTATCCGTTCCCGGCTGGTGAAGCGTTTTACCGCGCTCAACCAGGCCGTGGTGCAAATTGGTCTCGGCAGAACGGACGCCACGATCCCGGTGTATGGGCGCGATGAACTGGGGCGTATCGCGGGCCTGCTGCGTCATACCCTGGGCCAGTTGAATGCGCAAAAAAATCAGCTGGAGCAGGAAGTGACAGAGCGCAAGGAGATTGAGTCCGATCTCCGGGCTATGCAGGACGAACTGATCCAGACGGCTAAACTGGCGGTGGTCGGCCAGACCATGACCACTCTGGCGCACGAAATTAATCAACCGCTGAATGCGTTGTCGATGTACCTGTTTACGGCGGGAAGGGCAATTGAGCAGGGGCACTCCGCCCAGGCCAGAAGCTCGTTAACCAAAGCGGAGGGGCTGATAACCCGCATTGATGCCATTATCCGTTCGCTGCGTCAGTTTGCGCGGCGCGCCGAGCCGGGCGCGCCTTTACATCCGGTCGATCTACGACAAACGTTCACTGCCGCCTGGGAACTGTTGGCCATGCGCCATAAGCAGCAGGGCACGCTGACGCTTCCCGCTCACAGCGTGTGGGTGGCAGGTGATGAAGTGCGTATTCAGCAGGTGCTGGTAAACATACTGGCAAATGCGCTGGATGCATGTCCGGCTACTGCGCAAATAGACGTTCACTGGCAGGCCGAGGGCAGCCGGCTGTGCGTCTTTGTTAGCGATAACGGCCCCGGCTGGCCTGGGGCGTTGTTGCCATCATTATTAAAGCCGTTTACCACCAGTAAGGATGTGGGTCTCGGTATTGGTTTATCGATTTGTGTATCGTTAATGACGCAAATGAACGGCGAGCTGCGCCTGGCATCGACGCCGGGACGCAATGCCTGCGTCGTTCTGCAATTTAATCTGACGGATGTAAACGATGTTGTGTGATGAATATGCTGTTTTGCTGATTGATGACGATGCTGATGTTCTCGACGCTTACACTCTGCTGCTTGAACAGGAGGGCTATCGCGTTTACGCATGCAGTAACCCTTTTGACGCCCGAAACTGGCTACAGGCCGACTGGCCGGGGATTGTCCTGAGCGACGTGTGTATGCCTGGCTGCAATGGAATCGATCTGATGACGTTGTTTCATCAGGATGATAATCAGCTCCCCATCCTGTTGATCACCGGGCATGGCGACGTCCCGATGGCCGTGGAGGCGGTGAAGAAAGGCGCATGGGACTTTCTGCAAAAACCGGTCGACCCCGGCAAACTGCTGTTGTTGGTAGAGGATGCGCTGCGTCAGAGAAAATCTGTGATTGCGCGTCGCCACTATTGTCAGCAAAAGCTGCGGGTTGAGCTGATCGGTTACAGTGACTGGGTCAATCAGTACCGCCAGCGTCTGCAGCAGCTGGCTGAAACGGATATCGCCGTCTGGTTTTATGGCGAAGCGGGGACGGGGCGTTTGACGGGAGCCCGTTATTTGCATCAGCTTGGGCGCAGCACTGAAGGACCATTTATCCGCGGTGAGCTGACGCCCGGCAATGCGGGACAACTCAATGACCTTATTGCACAGGCGCAGGGCGGTACGCTGGTGCTGAGCCATATTGAATGTCTGACGCGCGAACAGCAGCACCAACTGGTGCACCTGCAAAGCCAGGAGCGGCGTCCTTTTCGCTTAATCGGCATTGGCGCCGCATCGCTGGTAGAACTGGCGGCAACCAACCAGATTGTGGCCGAACTCTATTACTGTTTCGCGATGACGCAAATCGCTTGCCAGCCGCTGTCGCAGCGTCCGGATGATATTGAACCCCTGTTTCGCCACTATCTACAGAAAGCCTGTCTGCGTCTGAATCATCCGGTACCTGACGTTGATGGGGAATTGCTGAAAGGCATGCGGCGGCGCGTGTGGTTAAGTAATGTTCGGGAGCTGGCGAACGCCGCGGAGCTTTTTGCCGTTGGGCTACTTCCACTGGCAGAGACCGCAAACCCGCAGCTGCATATGCCAGAACCGACGCCGCTCGATCGCCGGGTTGAGGAGTACGAGCGGCAGATCATTACCGAGGCGCTAAATATTCATCAAGGACGCATTAATGAAGTGGCGGAGTATTTACAAATTCCGCGTAAGAAACTGTATTTACGCATGAGAAAATACGGGTTGAGCAAAGAACACTATAAGTTTTAGCCGATGGAGTTTGGGGAAGAAGAGACGTTGAAGTATTTCGGCGGCGGCGCTGGCGTTCACCGAAATACGCGACGGAGATCTGGGCAATGATCTGTTTGTTTTCTTACCACATCAAATCATCAGGGATGACAAAATCAGCATACGGATCGTCTTCGTCCTTCTCTTCCTGGCTCAGCTCGCAATTTAATACAATGTAACTGGCATCACGCTGGGCAATTTTATCGGCGACAACAGCCGGAATGATGGCGTATTCGCTGTCGCTGCTGCTTTCAGCCGTCAGGCGGGCAATGGCCAGACGACCTTTGATCAACTGAGACTGGGTCACCTTATCAACGTAGACTTTTTTGATCAGATTATTATCAGTGAAGTTGTATCCAATATCGCCGCGGGTAACGGTGATTTTGTTCATTTCAATAAGTTGTTTGATCTGCGCTTTATACTCTTTAGACAGCGCGGCCTGCTTCTGCTGCTCGCTGAGCTGCTTATCACGTTCGACCTGTGCTTTTTTATTCTCTTCCACCGCTTCTCTGGCTTCACGAGCCTGAACACGCGATTTTTTCGCCGTTCTTTGCACTTTCGCCATTTTTTTGCTGCTGACCAGACCGGCCTTAAGCATCTGTTCTTGTAGGGTAAGTTTTGTCATTGTCGCTTCTAATCCAATAAAATCATTGCAGGGATTATAACCTTAACGTTCGGCGGGAAGCCAGATGATGGCTACACCGCTGTCCCGATCCGACAAGGGGGGCGGATCGGGAGGACTCATCATCTCAGGATGAGCTTTATTCTGTTATCGTCAGGTGAGAATCACGCTTCGCCGGGCATACAACGTTGCCGCAGACAACTGAAAATCAATATTTACTGTCCGTAGCTTACGGGATTTAAGTTCTTTCATGGTGATACCGCGAATATGGCCTTCATCTATTCGTTTCTTTTTTTAACCCAAATAAATTCGGATCCGTATTGAACGAACCATCGTTTTATATGAGAAAAATATTTGTTAGATATTTTTCAGTGAGTTAAGAAAAGATTTCTAACACGGTGACCCTGTCCGCCAGCGAATGAATTCCGTGAGATTATCAGGGGGGTAACAATTAACTATATGAGTTGTATCAATATTCGTTATGTTGGGAGAGGGAATACTGGCTTTTGACGCCGGACTTACAGGCGATTGATGACAGCAGGTATTAAGATTCAAAGCGATACCAGCAGGCTTTCGGTAGTCGTCTGTCGCTGGTAAAGTGAGCAACAAATACTGAAATGTGGCCAGAAGGGAATGCCGTGTGACCGGACGTATTGATTATCAGACTGAAAAGTACAGTTTTACAGAGGCTGCTGAAAATGCTCGCCTTGCCGGTCAATGGGCTGACGTCATTGCTGAATGTCGGGAAATGAAGGCAGGTCCGGAAGAGCGTCTGCGTATTGCTTTACTGAACGTGGACTACGTGACCAGCTTTGAGCTGCCTTTTCGGCTGTTATTACTCCGCACCCCACAATTGATCGCCAGCGTGCGTGAAGCGCTACAGCTTAGTCAGAAAAACGTTATCTTCAATGGGAAACGTTTTGGCTGTGTATATACCCTGAAAGCGAGTCTTGACGGTATACCGGATGAATTTCAGTATCGTCTGTCGCATCGTATCCGGCGCAAGGGGCCGGAAGGTTTGACCGAAGCCCCTTACCAGCAGATCGCAAAAGCGGTGAAAGCTCCGCGGGAACGTTTGAAGCTGGCGCTCGAATCGGGCCTTGATGTCACGGCGTTAGATGGGCTTTTTTGGTTTGGCAGCCAGCGTATAGCGGCTGACGTACTGAGGTTGAGAAAATCAGGAATGCGGGTAGCGACGGGCCAGACAATGGTGTCCGATAATCTCACCGCAACGGTGAGGAATATCCCGTTTTATCGCCTGGTCCAGGAGTGAGCAGAAGAGAGATTTTCCTGCCGATTTTGGTCGCAAGATAAAGGGTTTTTAGCTGGGGATATAAGCGTTCAGATTGTCCCCTGCAGGAATCGAACCTGCAACTAGCCCTTAGGAGGGGCTCGTTATATCCATTTAACTAAGGGGACGAAGCGGCACGAGTATAGCGTTTTTTACCCACAACGGTAAGTCTCAAGCCGCCTGACTGCTCAAACAGTCGCCATTCAAGCCTGTTTTTTCTGGATTTTATCCTTTTTCTCTTCCCGCTTTGCGTGCAATCTGGCTTCTTCCTTGCGTTTGTTGCTCATATCATTGCGGATCTGCGCGTGGCTCATCAGCGCAAAGATAAACGTTCCGCCACAGATATTCCCGGCGAGCGTGGGGATCGCAAAGGGCCAGAAAAAATCACCCCAGTGCAGCGTACCATTAAAGACCAGATAGAGAATTTCAACCGAGCCGACGACGATATGCGTAGTGTCGCCCAGCGCAATCAGCCAGGTCATCAGAATAATGACCACAATCTTTGCCGCACCGGCCGCAGGAAACATCCAGACCATTGTGGCTATCAGCCAGCCAGAAATAATCGCGTTAGCAAACATCTCTGTCGGGCTGTTTTTCATCACATCCATACCGATTTTGACAAAGGCGTCGCGGGTCTCTTCATCAAAAATTGGCATATATTCAAATGCCCATGCCGCAATGCCGGTGCCGATAATATTGCCCAGCAAAACCACGCCCCACAGGCGCATTAGCAGGCCAAAATTGCCGAGGGTCGGGTTTTGCATAACGGGTAGCACGGCGGTGACGGTATTTTCGGTAAAGAGCTGCTGACGGGCCATGATGACGATGATAAAACCGAAGGTATAACCAAGGTTCTCCAGTAAAAATCCCCCGGGTACGCCTTCTAACTGGACATGAAAAATCCCTTTTGCCAGTAACGAGGCGCCCATCGACAGTCCGGCAGCGATGGCCGACCACAGCAGCGCCATCGCATCGCGCTCCATCTCTTTCTCCCCATCCTGGCGAATATGTTCATGGATCGCCATGGCGCGCGAGGGAAGCCTGTCCTCATCAACCTCTATCTTTTTCCCTTCCGATTTTTCATCGCTTTCGACCTGGAGTTCGTCGCTGTGCCGATCAATTTTTTCTTTCTCAATATCATTCATAGCCGAATCCTGAATAAGCACGTATTGCTAAAGCGTAGCGGCTTTTGTCCGAAAATCAGCGGGAGAAAGTCTGAGATAGCAAAAATGGTAACGTTAGTTTTTATCGGGTTAGCTAGAATAGAACCGCCACGTAGTGCGCATTACCAGGCTATGATCAAATCAGTAAGACAGGGTATATAGACATCGCTTGACGTGCTGTTACAATCGCTCACATCTTAACAGGCGGATACGTCAGCGTTCCGTCATGGATGGCAATCAGCGATAGCCATATTACACAGGGAGACACTTATGAAGCTTCGCCTGTCGGCGCTTGCGCTGGGAACCACACTTTTGGTGGGGTGTGCGAGCTCCGGTACTGAACAGCAGGGGCGTTCGGATCCATTTGAAGGGTTCAACCGCTCCATGTACAACTTTAACTTTAATGTTTTAGATCCCTATGTTGTTCGACCAGTAGCAGTAGCCTGGCGTGATTATGTCCCGCAGCCAGCGCGTAATGGTTTGAGCAACTTTACTGGCAACCTTGAAGAGCCGGCCGTCATGGTCAACTACTTCCTGCAAGGCGATCCTTATCAGGGGATGGTGCATTTTACCCGTTTCTTCCTGAATACCTTGTTAGGAATGGGCGGCTTTATTGATGTGGCTGGAATGGCTAATCCGAAGTTGCAGCGCGTTGAACCGCACCGTTTTGGTAGTACCTTAGGTCACTATGACGTGGGTTACGGACCGTATATGCAGCTTCCGTTCTACGGCAGCTTCACGCTGCGCGATGATGGCGGCGATATGGTGGATACGCTGTATCCGGTACTGTCCTGGCTGACCTGGCCGTTGTCGATAGGTAAATGGACCGTGGAAGGGATTGAAACTCGTGCACAGCTGCTTGATTCAGACGGTCTGCTGCGCCAGTCTTCCGATCCTTACATTATGGTACGTGAAGCCTACTTCCAGCGTCATGACTTCATCGCGAACGGCGGGAAGCTCAAACCAGAAGAAAATCCGAACGCGAAAGCCATTCAGGATGACTTAAAAGATATCGATTCCGAATAAGGCATTGAGGCAAATAAAAAGGTGAGCTAAAACGCTCACCTTTTTTAATGTCTGCTGAAAATCAGAATGCGTAGTTCAGGTTCATCCCGTACAGCCAGGCTTTACCTTCAGATTCGAAGGAATAAGGACCTTCCTGGAATTTCACTTTCTGACCGTGCATATAAGAAACGCCAACATCCAACGAGGCATCTTTATTGAAGGCGTAGGTTGTACCAGCGCTCAGCCAGAAACGGTCCTGATCCGGAATAGAGATGGAGCGGCGGTTAGCAGGAACTGGGCTATCGTCAAAGGCAATACCGGTACGGAATGTCCAGGTATCGTCATAGTAGTAGGTCGTACCAAGCGCGATGCGATAGGAGTCTTTGAAGCCTTCTTCTTTATAAAACAGCGTCTGCCCGTTGTTGCCTTTCGCTTTCAGTTCCTGGAACTGGCTCCAACTGGTGTAAGCCATGCTGTAGTGAACCGCCCACTGTGGCGCAACGCGGTTATAGCCTGAAAGCTCCCACATTTCTGGCAGGTTCAGATCAAGTGAACCATCGATTGTGCTGCCGTTGGTGCCGGCTGGCAAACTGGCGAATACAGGGCGTAACTGTGCCGGAATACGGTCCGTTGATGGCAGATTGCTGCGGTAATCACCGTTGAAGTCAACTTTTACTTCCGAACGGTAGGTGAAACCGTAGCGGTTATCTTTATCTACTTCATAAAGAATACCAGCATTCCAACCGAAGCCCCATTCGTCGCCTTTCAAACGTGCAATCTGCGTATCAGCAGGGTATTGCGCAGCCAGTGACGGAGGCACTCTTCCGCCAGAACCTGCAACGATCTGCTGCGGGAGATCGCCTGCATAACGCTCAAGCTTCGCTTTGGCATAGACGGCGTTAAAGCCGAGGCCGAAGCTGAAATGATTGTTCAGACGGTAGGCACCGCTCAGGTTCAGGTTGAGCGTTTCCAAATCGGTTTTTCCGCCCATCGAGCCGGCAGTGTAGTTATTGTTAAACTCCGTTGCCAGACCGTAGTTAGAGGTTACTGACGCCCCCCAACCAAACTGATCGTTAATCGGCGCAACGAAATGCAGGTTCGGTATCCAGGCTGTTGGGGCGATATTATCCTGGCTGGCGTCATTACCAATACGCGAGCGTCCGGAAATATCTACATCGGGATCAACGAAAATAGCGCCCGCAGAAAAAGTGGGGCGATCGAACATCATAATCAGTGCCGGGTTACGACTGGCGTTACCTGCATCATCTGCAATAGCGCCTTCACCCGAATATGCCCGGCCAAGGCCAGAGGAAGAAAATTCGTTTAACTGAAAGCCTGCAGACCAGGCCTGTGTGGAGATAATTGCCACTGCGACTGCGAGAGCAGACTTTGTAAACAGGGTTTTCTGGCTCATGACCATAACCTCATAGATTTATTTTTATACAAACTATGTTACATGCCGTAACAGGAGCGCGAAGTGTAGGGTCTGAGGTACGACTTAGAAATCAGACCAGTGCCGAGAGTATAGGTCTGACCAGCTGAAATGTTGCAAGTATGTTTATAAATATTTTCAATTCTGATCTCGGAAACGCGATCCAGCTGGCAAAATTGCGGGTATGCGCACTCACCTGTTTAGGTGATTTTTGTTTTAGATCATTTTTAAGTGTGATTTCGGTCACTTATCGCATTTCATACAATTAACGACTGGAGAGGCGAATAAGGGGAGCGTAAAATATCCTCATCGTTTATCTGGCACCTCAGGTGCGAATACAGAGGAAATCTACAATGAGTAAATGCAGTGCTGATGAAACCCCGGTTTGCTGCTGTATGGATGTTGGCACCATCATGGACAACTCCGATTGCACCGCGTCATACAGCCGTGTGTTCGCGAATCGCGCAGAGGCAGAAGAAACGCTGGCTGCTCTGACTGAAAAGGCGCGTGGCGTGGAGTCTGAGCCTTGCAAAATCACCTCGACTTTTACTGAAGAGTCAGAAGGTGTTCGCCTGGATATTGACTTTGTTTTTGCCTGTGAAGCTGAAACGCTGATTTTCCAGCTGGGCCTGCGTTAATCCCTTCTATTTATGCCCTTGTTACCCGTTAGCAAGGGCATTTTCGTAACAGTCAGTGATTATTCACTGTGTCTTAGCTCCCACTTTCTTTTCTCTCCGCTTGGCTAAATGTAAAAAATTGGTTAAGACTGTGATCAGGTCAGACCACTTATTTTTATTTTTTACAGGGGAGTGTTATGAGTCAGGCTTTACCGCTGGTTACCCGCCAGGGCGATCGCATCGCCATTGTAAGCGGATTACGTACGCCATTTGCCCGTCAGGCAACTGCATTTCATGGCATTCCCGCCGTAGATTTAGGGAAAATGGTTGTTGGCGAGCTGCTGGCGCGTAGCGAAATACCCGCTGATGTGATCGAACAACTGGTTTTTGGTCAGGTGGTACAAATGCCTGAAGCCCCCAATATTGCTCGTGAAATCGTACTGGGAACCGGCATGAATGTGCACACGGATGCCTACAGCGTGAGCCGAGCCTGTGCCACCAGCTTCCAGGCCGTGGCGAATGTCGCGGAAAGCCTGATGGCGGGGACGATTCGCGCAGGAATTGCCGGCGGGGCGGATTCGTCGTCAGTTCTGCCGATAGGCGTCAGCAAAAAGCTGGCGCGCGTGCTGGTGGATGTCAATAAAGCCCGCACGACAGGGCAACGTCTGAAACTTTTTTCCCGGCTGCGTTTACGTGACCTGATGCCCGTACCCCCCGCCGTTGCTGAATATTCCACCGGCTTGCGCATGGGGGATACGGCTGAACAAATGGCGAAAACCTATGGCATTACGCGCGAGCAGCAGGATGCCCTGGCGCATCGTTCCCATCAACGTGCCGCTCAGGCATGGGCTGAAGGAAAGCTCGCTGATGAGGTTATGACCACCTACGCGCCACCGTTTAAAGATCCTCTTTCAGAAGACAACAATATCCGCGGCAACTCTACGCTGGCCGACTACGCTAAACTGCGCCCGGCATTTGACAGAAAGCATGGTACCGTCACTGCGGCGAACAGTACCCCGCTGACGGATGGCGCAGCCGCCGTGATATTGATGACGGAATCGCGCGCTAAAGAGCTGGGCCTGGTGCCGATGGGGTACTTACGCAGTTATGCGTTCACCGCAATTGATGTCTGGCAGGACATGCTGTTGGGACCGGCATGGTCAACGCCGCTTGCGCTGGAAAGAGCTGGACTGACGATGGCGGATTTAACGCTTATCGATATGCATGAAGCCTTTGCCGCGCAAACGCTGGCGAATCTTCAGCTGCTGGGCAGCGAACGTTTTGCCCGAGACGTGTTGGGCCGCACGCATGCCACTGGCGAAGTTGATGACAGTAAATTTAACGTGCTGGGCGGGTCTATTGCCTATGGACATCCTTTCGCCGCTACCGGTGCGCGAATGATCACGCAAACCCTCAATGAATTACGCCGCCGTGGCGGCGGCTTTGGTTTAGTCACCGCCTGCGCGGCTGGTGGTCTGGGTGCGGCAATGGTTCTGGAGGCGGAATAATGGAAATGACATCGGCTTTTACGCTAAACGTGCGTCTGGATAACGTCGCGGTTGTTACCATTGATGTGCCCGGAGAGAAAATGAATACCCTGAAAGCGGAGTTTGCTTCTCAGGTTCGGGCCATCCTGAAACAAATTCGCGACAACAAAGCGCTGCGCGGTGTCGTGTTTATTTCAGCGAAACCTGACAATTTTATCGCCGGAGCTGATATCAACATGATTGGTAGCTGCCGCAGCACGCAGGAAGCAGAGACCCTGGCTCGTCAGGGCCAGCAGATCATGGCGGAAATTCATGCCTTGCCAATCCCGGTTATCGCCGCGATTCATGGCGCGTGTCTGGGCGGTGGCCTGGAGATGGCGCTGGCGTGCCATAACCGTATTTGTACCGATGATGCGAAAACCGTGCTGGGTTTGCCGGAAGTTCAGCTTGGTCTGCTCCCCGGCTCAGGCGGCACCCAGCGATTACCACGCCTTATTGGCGTCAGTACCGCGCTGGATATGATCCTCACGGGAAAACAATTACGTGCGAAACAAGCACTGAAAGCGGGTCTGGTGGATGAGGTTGTGCCGCAGTCCATTTTACTGGAAGCGGCCGTCGAACTGGCGAAAAAGGACAGTTCCACACATCGGACTTTGCCCGTACGTGAGCGGGTGTTAGCGGGACCGCTGGGGCGGGCGCTGTTGTTCCGTATGGCCAGTAAAAAGACGGCGCAAAAAACGCAGGGCAACTACCCTGCAACGGAGCGTATTCTGGAGGTCATCGAAACCGGGCTGGCGCAAGGAAGCAGCAGCGGTTATGACGCAGAAGCCCGCGCATTTGGTGAGCTGGCGATGACACCCCAGTCTCAGGCGTTGCGGCACATCTTCTTTGCCAATACCGACGTGAAAAAGGATCCTGGAAGCGATGTGCAGCCCGGTCCATTAAACCGCGTAGGTATTCTGGGCGGTGGCCTGATGGGCGGAGGTATCGCCTATGTGACGGCCTGTAAAGGTGGCTTGCCAGTACGTATCAAAGATATTAATGCTAAAGGAATCAACCACGCGCTGAAGTACAGCTGGGATCAGCTTGAAACGAAGGTTCGCCGCCGTCATATCAAAGCCAGCGAGCGCGATAAACAGCTGGCGCTAATTTCGGGGTCAACCGACTACCGGGGTTTTGCGCATCGCGATCTGGTTATTGAGGCTGTATTTGAAGATCTGGCGTTAAAACAACAGATGGTGGCGGAAGTTGAACAACATTGCGCGCCTCACACCATTTTTGCTTCCAACACTTCATCTTTACCGATTGGTGATATTGCGGCTAACGCTGCCAGACCCGAACAGGTAGTTGGCCTGCACTTTTTTAGCCCGGTGGAAAAAATGCCGCTGGTTGAGGTGATCCCGCATGCGGCGACCTCTGAGCAGACTATTGCAACGACAGTCAAGTTGGCGAAAAAACAGGGTAAAACACCGATAGTCGTCAGAGATAAGGCCGGGTTTTACGTTAATCGCATTTTAGCGCCTTACATAAACGAAGCGATTCGCATGTTAACCGAAGGCGAGCGGGTTGAAACCATTGACGCCGCGCTGGTTAAGTTTGGTTTCCCGGTCGGACCAATCCAACTTTTGGATGAGGTCGGAATTGATACGGGCACTAAAATTATACCTGTGCTTGAGGCCGCATATGGAGAACGTTTTAGCGCGCCTGCAAATGTTGTTGCTTCAATTTTGAATGACGATCGCAAAGGTAGAAAAAATGGTCGCGGTTTCTATCTTTATGGCGCGAAAGGGCGTAAAAGCAAAAAACAGGTCGACCCTGCAATTTATACGCTTATTGGCGTCCAGGGGCAGGGCCGGCTCACCGCCGTGCAGGTAGCAGAGCGGTGCGTCATGTTAATGCTCAATGAAGCAGCACGCTGCTTTGACGAAAAGGTCGTTCGCAGCGCACGTGATGGCGACATCGGCGCTGTATTTGGCATTGGTTTTCCGCCATTCCTCGGCGGCCCGTTCCGGTATATGGATTCTCTCGGCGCGGGTGAAGTGGTTGCAACGCTGCAACGGCTGACCGCGCAATATGGCTCGCGGTTTACGCCGTGTGAGCAGTTATTGCAGATGGCGGAGCGTGGTGAAAGATTCTGGAATAATAGGGAAACTGACCTGAGTTGATGAGGTCAAAGGTAGGATGAATCCGCACTGAATGTATGGCTCATGCTCAAAATGTAAACAGAGATTGACTATACTTACGCCGTTGAGGTAAAAAACAGCGTTTCATTCGGTGAATGGATAAGGCACAATGCCGGCCACCACATCGCTACCACGGTCAATAGGGGCTGTGACTAACTGGTGTTGGTGATTCTGGTTAACAAAAGCGGTGCAATATGCAAGTTTTTATCATGCGTCACGGCGACGCAGCCCTCGATGCCGCCAGTGATTCGGTTCGTCCTTTAACCTCTTGTGGTTGTGACGAATCTCGCCTGATGGCGAACTGGCTGAAAGGTCAAAAAGTGGATATCGAACGTGTTCTGGTGAGCCCGTTCCTACGAGCCGAACAAACGCTGGATGTGGTGGGGGAATGCATGAACCTGCCAACCGGCGTGGATGTTTTGCCGGAGCTGACTCCCTGCGGCGATGTCGGTCTGGTCAGCGCCTATTTACAGGCTCTGGCCAATGAAGGTATCGCCACGGCGCTGGTGATCTCTCACTTGCCTTTAGTGGGGTATCTGGTGTCTGAGCTTTGCCCAGGCGAAACTCCGCCGATGTTTACCACGTCAGCGATTGCCAGCGTAACGCTTGATGAAAGCGGAAAAGGGGTTTTCAACTGGCAGATGAGCCCGTGTAACCTCAAAATGGCGAAAGCGATTTAATGCCATACGGCCTGATGGCGCAACGCTTATCAGGCCTACAGGTTCCGCGTGATTCCTTGAAATTGTCGTTATTTGTAGGCCGGATAAGGCGTTTACGCCGCCATCCGGCAAACAAAATCCTCAGGGAAGTTCTGGCGGCAGCCACTCTTCCACTTCAATCAGCACCAGCAGCGCGGCGTCGCCGCCATACTCTTTTGGCGCCTGATGAAAAGCCATCACGTGCGGATGCTGTGCCAGCCAGAGAGGCGTTTGCTGCTTGAGAATATGCTTTCCGTGGCCATGCATCACGCAGGCGCAAAACACATGCTCGCGACGACAGGCGGCGATCAGCGCGCCTAATTCCTGTTTGGCCTGCTGCTGGGTCAGTCCGTGCAAATCGAGAAACAGCTCCGGGGAGTAATCGCCGCGGCGCATTTTCTTCAGTTCGAAATGGCTGACGTCGGCACGCAGATACCTTACCGGGCCGTCCGTGTTCAGCAGAGGCTGAAATTCGTCAGAAAAATAGTGACTGGCATCAGCCTGTTCCTGCAACAGCCTTTTAACCGGGACCTCGGTGATTTTTTTACGTAGCGGCCGGTGAACAATGGTGTCTTGCTTAATTTTACGCGTGCCGGTCATCAGCTGGCGAAACAGCGTCTGATCCTCCTCGCTGAGCGATGTTTTCTTTTTCATTCGAGCGTCTCATCTTTTATTTTCCGTTAGTTTAACCCGACTCGGCGGGCATTCGATCGCTTAAAACGCAATTTTCGCGTTCCGGCTCGGTGTGAATGCTGATTTATCGCCGTCTTCGTGGCAAACTAGCCGCCGAAATTAATACGAGCATGCCCTGGAGGAATACGTGGATAAAATTTTCGTTGATGAAGCAGTGAGTGAACTGCATACCATTCAGGACATGTTGCGTTGGGCGGTCAGCCGTTTTAGCGCGGCGAACATCTGGTATGGCCATGGTACGGATAACCCGTGGGATGAGGCCGTACAGCTGGTGCTGCCTACGCTTTATCTGCCGCTGGATATTCCTGAAGATATGCGCACCGCGCGCCTGACCTCCAGCGAACGCCATCGTATTGTTGAACGTGTGATTCGCCGCGTCAACGAGCGTATCCCGGTTGCTTATCTGACCAATAAAGCCTGGTTCTGCGGGCATGAGTTTTATGTTGATGAACGCGTGCTGGTTCCGCGTTCACCGATCGGCGAGCTTATCAATAATCGCTTTGCGGGCCTCGTCAGTGAGCAGCCGCAGCATATCCTCGATATGTGTACCGGCAGCGGCTGCATCGCCATTGCCTGCGCGTATGCCTTCCCGGAAGCCGAAGTGGATGCGGTGGATATTTCTACCGACGCGCTGGCGGTGACCGAACACAATATTGAAGAGCATGGTCTGATCCATCACGTGACGCCGATCCGCTCCGATCTGTTCCGCGACCTGCTGAAAGTGCAGTATGACCTGATTGTGACCAACCCGCCGTATGTTGATGCGGAAGATATGTCCGATCTGCCAAACGAATATCGTCATGAACCTGAGCTGGGCCTGGCGTCCGGCAGCGATGGTCTGAAACTCACTCGCCGTATTCTGGGGAACGCCCCGGACTACCTGGCGGATAACGGTATTCTGATTTGTGAAGTCGGAAACAGCATGGTACATCTGATAGAGCAATACCCGGATGTGCCGTTTACCTGGCTGGAGTTTGACAACGGCGGTGACGGCGTATTCATGTTGACCAAAGAGCAGTTAGTTGCTGCTCGCGAGCACTTCAGCATTTATAAAGACTAAACACACGCGCACAAACACAACAGACATAACGGAGCCGTGATGGCAGGAAACACAATTGGGCAACTCTTTCGCGTAACCACATTCGGCGAATCACACGGGCTGGCGCTCGGTTGTATTGTCGATGGCGTTCCGCCGGGTATTTCTCTGACAGAAGCTGACCTGCAGCACGACCTCGACCGTCGTCGTCCGGGTACGTCGCGTTACACTACGCAGCGCCGTGAGCCGGATCGGGTGAAAATTCTCTCTGGTGTGTTCGAAGGCGTTACCACCGGCACCAGCATTGGCCTGCTGATCGAAAATACCGATCAGCGTTCACAGGATTACGGCGCGATTAAGGATGTTTTTCGTCCAGGACACGCGGACTATACCTATGAGCAGAAATATGGCCTGCGCGACTACCGTGGCGGCGGACGTTCATCCGCGCGCGAAACGGCGATGCGCGTGGCGGCTGGGGCGATTGCCAAAAAATACCTGGCGGAAAAATTCGGCGTTGAAATTCGCGGCTGTCTGACGCAGATGGGCGATATCCCGCTGGAGATCAAAGACTGGTCTCAGGTGGAGCTTAACCCGTTCTTTTGTCCGGACCCGGATAAACTCGAGGCGCTGGATGAACTGATGCGCGGCCTGAAGAAAGAGGGCGACTCCATTGGGGCAAAGGTGACCGTGGTTGCAAGCGGCGTACCTGCGGGTCTCGGCGAACCTGTATTTGACCGCCTGGATGCCGACATTGCCCACGCGCTGATGAGCATTAACGCCGTTAAGGGCGTTGAGATTGGCGACGGATTTGATGTTGTCGCGCTGCGCGGCAGCCAGAACCGTGATGAAATCACCAAAGAAGGTTTCCAGAGTAACCATGCGGGCGGCATTCTGGGCGGGATCAGCAGCGGGCAACAAATCGTTGCTCATATGGCGCTGAAACCGACGTCCAGTATTACCGTTCCAGGGCGCACCATTAATCGCTTTGGCGAAGAAGTCGAAATGATCACCAAAGGACGCCACGATCCGTGCGTTGGGATCCGTGCCGTGCCGATCGCAGAGGCAATGCTGGCGATCGTATTAATGGATCACCTGCTGCGCCAGCGGGCGCAAAATGCGGACGTGAAGACTGACATTCCACGCTGGTAAGACATGAAAAAAACGGCACTTGCGGCGCTGGCTCTGCTCGCCAGCACCGCCTGCCTGGCGGCGACGCCCTGGCAGAAAATTACCCATCCGGTGGCGGGCAGCCCGCAGTCTATCGGCGCGTTCGCCAATGGCTGTATTGTTGGCGCCGATACGCTGCCCGTACAGTCTGAACACTATCAGGTGATGCGCACCGATCAGCGACGTTATTTTGGTCACCCGGATCTGGTGATGTTTATCCAGCGTCTGAGTAATCAGGCGAATAATCTGGGGCTGGGCACGGTGTTAATCGGCGATATGGGCATGCCGGCCGGTGGGCGGTTCAATGGCGGCCACGCCAGCCACCAGACGGGACTGGATGTCGATATTTTCCTGCAACTGCCAAAAACGCGCTGGACGCAGGCGCAACTGCTGCGTCCTCAGGCGTTGGATCTGGTCTCACGGGATGGCAAACATGTCGTGCCGTCGCTGTGGAAGCCGGAGATTTTCAGCCTGATCAGGCTGGCGGCGAAAGATAATGAAGTCACGCGTATTTTTGTGAATCCGGCGATTAAGCAGCAGCTGTGTCTGGATGCAGGGACCGACAGGGACTGGTTGCGTAAAGTGCGACCGTGGTTCCAGCATCGTGCGCACATGCACGTACGATTACGTTGTCCTGCTGACAGCCTTGAGTGCGAAGATCAACCGTTGCCTCCTCCAGGCGACGGCTGTGGCGCGGAGCTGCAAAGCTGGTTCGAACCTCCCAAACCTGGAACCACCAAGCCTGAGAAGAAGACACCGCCGCCGTTGCCCCCTTCCTGCCAGGCGCTACTGGACGAGCACGTACTCTAATGGATCATTTTGCCTCTCTGTTTATGGTGTCGCCACTGCTGTTGGCTGTGCTTTTTTTTGTGGCAATGCTGGCAGGTTTTATTGATTCTCTGGCCGGGGGCGGTGGTTTACTCACCATCCCGGCATTGATGGCTGCGGGGATGCCGCCCGCGCACGCGCTGGCCACTAATAAGCTGCAGGCCTGCGGGGGATCTATCTCTTCTTCTCTCTATTTTATTCGCCAGGGCGTGGTAAATCTGGCGGATCAGAAGCTCAACATCTTCATGACCTTTATCGGCTCAATGAGCGGCGCGCTGTTGGTTCAGCATGTGCAGTCCGACATATTACGCCAGATTCTGCCGGTGCTGGTTATCTGTATTGGCCTCTACTTTCTGCTGATGCCCAAAGTGGGCGAAGAAGACCGGCAGCGTCGACTGCATGGTTTGCCTTTCGCGCTGGTGGCCGGGGGCTGCGTTGGATTTTACGATGGCTTCTTTGGCCCGGCGGCGGGATCGTTTTATGCGCTCTGCTTCGTCATGCTGTGCGGCTACAATCTTGCAAAATCGACGGCCCACGCCAAAGTATTAAATGCCACCTCGAATATCGGCGGGCTGCTGCTGTTTGCCCTCGGCGGCAAAGTGATTTGGGCGACCGGGTTTGTGATGCTCATTGGCCAGTTTATTGGCGCACGGATGGGATCGCGGCTGGTACTCAGTAAAGGACAAAAACTCATTCGGCCAATGATCGTCATTGTCTCCGCCGTGATGAGCGCCAAGCTACTTTATGATAATCATGGACAGGAGATTCTCCACTGGCTGGGGATGAACTAATGAATAATACCCATCACTACGAACAGTTAATTGAGATTTTTAACGGCTGCTTTGCCGATGAATTTAATACCCGTCTGATTAAAGGCGACGACGAACCGATCTATCTTCCTGCTGATGCGGAAGTACCGTATCACCGTATCGTTTTCGCGCATGGGTATTACGCCAGCGCGTTACATGAAATTTCGCACTGGTGCATTGCCGGTAAAGCGCGTCGTGAACTGGTCGACTTCGGTTACTGGTACTGTCCGGACGGACGCGACGCGAAGACGCAATGCCAGTTTGAAGATGTGGAAGTGAAGCCACAGGCGTTTGACTGGCTGTTCTGCATGGCGGCGGGCTACCCGTTTAACGTCAGTTGCGACAACCTGGAAGGGGACTTTGAACCGGATCGCGTGGTATTCCAGCGCCGTGTTCATGCTCAGGTCATGGAGTATCTGGAGAAGGGGATCCCGGAGCGTCCGGCGCGCTTCATTAGCGCGTTACAGAATTATTATCACACGCCTGAACTTAAGGCGGAACAATTCCCGTGGCCTGAAGCGCTCAACTGAAGCCGCCGCCACTTTTACAATGAGGAAAGAAGATGATCGCGGAGTTTGAATCACGCATTCTGGCACTAATCGACGATATGGTAGAGCACGCCAGCGATGATGAGCTGTTTGCCAGTGGTTATTTGCGTGGACACCTGACGCTGGCCGTCGCAGAGCTGGACGCTGGCGAGGACCATTCCGCTGAGGCATTGTATGCCAATGTGACCAGCAGCCTGGAAAAAGCGATTAGCGCAGGCGAACTTTCGCCGCGTGACCAGGCGTTAGTGAAAGAGATGTGGGACGCTTTATTTCAAAAGGCAACGCAATAATAATTGCAGTGGATTGTGCCGGATGGCGACGCTAAGGCGTCTTATCCGGCCTACGTGGACGGGAGTTGTAGGCCTGATAAGCGCAGCGCATCAGGCAATGATGAGAGAGTATTTTATTTCACCGCTTTACCCTTCAATAACTTCCTGACCCACAACCGATTCGGATTCAGCGCCGCCAGCGTACTGGCATCCAGTGGAATGGGTTCATCGCTCATTTGCGAGGCCAGAATTTCTGCACACAGTGGGGCAGAACACAGCCCACGCGACCCCAGCGCGCCCAGCATAAATAAATCAGCATAAACCGGGGCGCTTACCGCGTGCGCTTTGTCTTCGGCAAGCGTGACGTACTGGCTGAGCGTGGCGTCATAGTCCGCGACGTTGCCCACCATCGGGATGTGATCGCGCGTGGCGCAGCGGACCCCACAGCGGGCGGCATGCGCACTGACGTCGACCTCTTTTGCCCATGCGGCGTGCGGGAAGCAGTCGATTAAGCGCTGACGATTTTGCTGCTGGTCGTCCTCGCGATAATCTGTCTCCTCACTCCCCCGATGATAGCTGGCGCCAATGCAGTGTTGCTGATTTTCCGGATTCTGTGGCGTGAGGTAACCGTCGTAGCACAGCACCTGACGCAGCGCCGAAAGCGTGGGCGTGGTGGGGATATGACTCACCTGACCGCCCACGGAATAAACCGGCAGCGGCTGCGTTTGTTCAAAGCGGTTAATGCGATAGCCATTCGCCAGAACCACCGCTGCGTGAGTGGCGGTTTTTCCACAGGCAAACGTCAATTGCCAGCTCGCTGTCTGGCGTGAAAGTGAGGCCAGCGTATGTTGGTAGCAGGTGCGTAATCCCAGAGTGGTCGCATAGTCCAGTACGGCGGCGGTTAATTGCGCCGGGCACAGCCATCCACCTGCCGGATACTGAATCCCGCCGCATCCGGTTTCCACGCCTGTCGTTTGCAACACCTGCTGTGCGTCTACGCCGACGGCGAGCGCATCGGGCAGTTCAAGAGACAGCATTTGAGTGATTTTCTGCTGGCTTTTTTCATCCCAGGCGAGCTGCGTCACGCCGCACCACTCATGCGCGAACTCAACCGGAAGAGCGTCATACAGTCGGCGGGCGAAGGTAAACGCGGTGGGGAAAAAGAGATTAATGGCCGCGTCATGCTTGCTGAGTAACGGATAGAGCGCCCCCTGACGATTACCCGATGCGCCTGTGGCAGGTTTCTCGTCTGCGCAATAGAGCGTGACCTGCCAGCCGCGGCGCAGTAGCGCCAGCGACAGCAATGCGCTGGCAATGCCTCCGCCAATAATAGCGGCTTCGCGCTTATCTGTTCCCGTGCGCGCAAACCACGGAGCCGATGAAGGGAGCGTCAGAGTCTGTTCCATGACGCCACAAAGCATTTCGCGTTTGCGGCCAAAGCCTTTGCGCTTTTGCATCGTAAATCCGGCTTCCTGCAATCCGCGGCGCACAAAGCCTGCGGAAGTGAAGGTTGCCAGCGTGCCGCCGGGGCGAGCCAGGCGGGCCATCGCGTTAAACAGCGTGGGCGTCCACATGTCCGGGTTTTTTGCCGGTGCGAAACCGTCCAGGAACCAGGCGTCCACTTTTTGATTCAGGGAATCATCGAGTTTGCTGGTCAGTTCATTAATATCGCCAAACCACAGATCCAGCGTGACGCGTCCATCATCAAGCAGCAGACGATGGCACCCCGCCAGCGGCAGCGGCCATTGCGCTTGCAGTGCCGTGGCCCACGGAGCAAGCTCCGGCCAGTGCTGGTGGGCTAAGGTCAGATCTTCTCGCGTCAGCGGATATTTTTCGAAACTGATGAAATGTAATCTTTCCAGAGTCGCGTTGGGGTGGGTATCGCGAAAATCGGCAAATGCCTGCCAGAGCGTCAGGAAGTTAAGCCCGGTGCCAAACCCGCTTTCAGCCACCACGAACAGGGGGCGTGAATGCACAGGAAACCGCTGTGCGAGATGATTCCCGCCGAGGAAGACGTAACGTGTCTCTTCCAGTCCGTTATCATTGGAAAAATAGACATCATCAAAATCTCGGGAAACAGGTGTACCCTCAGCGTTGAATTCAAGGTTGGCAGGTTGTATAGCGTATTGTTTCACGTAAGTTACTCGTCTGGCAGGCTGTGCCCCGATCTTAGCGATGAGTGCCTGGCTGCGCAAATTTCCACATTAAATGGCTGATCGGACTTGTTCGGCGTACAAGTGTACGCTATTGTGCCACTCGAAACTTTAAAATAGTGCGACTTACAGAGGTATTGAATGAAACGTGCAGTGATTACTGGCTTGGGCATCGTTTCCAGCATCGGTAATAACCAGCAGGAAGTCCTGGCATCTCTGCGTGAAGGACGTTCAGGGATCACTTTCTCTCAGGAGCTGAAGGACTCCGGCATGCGTAGCCACGTATGGGGCAACGTAAAACTGGATACCACTGGCCTCATTGACCGCAAAGTAGTGCGCTTCATGAGCGACGCATCCATCTATGCATTCCTTTCAATGGAGCAGGCTGTGGCGGATGCCGGCCTTGCTGCCGAAGATTACCAGAACAACCCGCGCGTTGGCCTGATTGCAGGTTCCGGCGGCGGCTCCCCGCGTTTTCAGGTGTTCGGCGCTGACGCAATGCGTAGCCCGCGTGGTCTGAAAGCGGTTGGCCCGTATGTGGTCACCAAAGCGATGGCGTCCGGCGTTTCTGCCTGCCTCGCAACGCCGTTCAAAATTCACGGCGTAAACTACTCCATCAGCTCTGCCTGTGCGACTTCTGCGCACTGTATCGGCAACGCTGTGGAACAAATTCAGCTGGGCAAACAGGACATCGTTTTTGCTGGCGGCGGCGAAGAGCTGTGCTGGGAAATGGCGTGTGAATTCGACGCCATGGGCGCGCTGTCTACCAAATATAACGACGACCCGTCTAAAGCTTCCCGTACCTATGATGCAAACCGCGACGGTTTTGTTATCGCAGGCGGCGGCGGTATGGTGGTGGTTGAAGAGCTGGAACACGCTCTGGCTCGTGGCGCGCATATCTACGCGGAAATCGTCGGTTACGGCGCTACCTCCGATGGCGCAGACATGGTTGCCCCGTCTGGCGAAGGCGCAGTACGCTGCATGCAGATGGCGATGCACGGCGTTGACACGCCTATCGACTACCTGAACTCCCACGGTACTTCTACTCCGGTAGGCGACGTGAAAGAGCTGGGCGCAATCCGTGAAGTGTTTGGCGATAAGAGCCCGGCAATCTCGGCAACCAAAGCCATGACCGGTCACTCTCTGGGCGCGGCTGGCGTACAGGAAGCTATCTACTCTCTGCTGATGCTGGAACACGGCTTTATCGCGCCGAGCATCAACATTGAAGAGCTGGACGAGCAGGCGGCGGGTCTGAACATCGTGACCAAACCGACCGAGCAGGCGCTGACCACCGTGATGTCCAACAGCTTCGGCTTTGGCGGCACCAACGCTACGCTGGTAATGCGTAAGCTGAAAGCGTAAGTCTGCAAAATAAGATGCAAAGGGGAGCCTGATGGCTCCCTTTTTTATTTATTCATCTTTTCGTAATCCGGCGCGATTTCCGCCGACCACGCTTGCGCACGGGTAATATCCCCGGCACTGTAGATGAGGTGCTCATAACTATCGCTAATATCGCGAACGCGATAAATTTTCCAGCGCCCGTCTTCCCAACGCGTATAGACTTCCAGTTGAAGCGGTATCGACCCTGTGCCTAACTGAACATCAACTTTTTCACCGCCGAGAAAAGGTTGTGCTCGCCCGACCCGTAGCTGCGGGATCCATTTGGGGTCGTAATCCTGAACGTACATAAAGTAGTCTGCTCCGAGGATTTCCTGCTCGTAAAGGGAATCAATCAGCGCCAGGCGTTCGATAAGGTCTTTTGCTACATAGCGCTGCATTAATGCGGATGTGTCATGAGGTGTATCCAGATCCTGGGTGTTAATGTTCATCCACGCGAGATAGAACTGTTTTACAGCCTGTGTGCTGTCTTGATGAGGCGCAGAGCAGCCGCAAAGCATCAGGATGAGAGCAATAAGCGAAAATGCTTTCATTACCGTGTCCCTAAAAATATATTCCGACAAAATGGATCGTTGAGTGTCCCCCTGATTGAAAACTATTTCCTCATTGTTAGTGCTTTTCTTCGATAATATAACCCTCTGTTTTGTGGAAGCCTTCGGTGATTTCGAGGTTGACAAGTTTAGCCCCTCACAGGCAGACTCCAGCTTCAACATTATCCTCTTGATAATGCGTAAGCGTTTAACGTTATCCAACGCACCTTAATCCTGAAAGTCAGGTAGAGGGGGCGTGGGCATTCCTCGCCTTACTCTGCATTTTGGAGTAACGCATGACAGCAGTAACCCAACAAGAAAAAACACCGTCGGCGAACTTTTCGCTGTTTCGTATCGCTTTTGCGGTTTTCCTGACCTACATGACGGTCGGTCTGCCTTTACCCGTCATTCCTCTGTTTGTGCACCAGGAGTTGGGCTATGGCAATACCATGGTCGGCATCGCGGTGGGCATTCAGTTTCTGGCGACGGTCTTAACGCGTGGTTATGCCGGGCGTTTAGCCGATCAATATGGCGCCAAACGTTCGGCGCTACAGGGGATGTTTGCCTGTGCGCTGGCGGGCGCGGCGTGGCTATTGGCCGCGCTATTACCTGTCTCTGTCCCGGTGAAGTTTGCGTTGTTGATTGTCGGACGTCTGATCCTCGGATTTGGCGAAAGCCAACTGCTGACCGGAACGCTGACCTGGGGCCTGGGGCTGGTGGGGCCAACACGTTCCGGTAAGGTGATGTCGTGGAACGGAATGGCGATTTATGGCGCGCTGGCGGCCGGTGCGCCGCTGGGTTTGCTGATCCATAGCCACTTTGGCTTTGCGGCATTGGCGGGAACCACAATGATATTACCGCTGCTGGCATGGGCATTCAACGGCACCGTCCGGAAAGTACCTGCGCACGCCGGGGAGCGACCTTCATTGTGGAGCGTGGTCGGGCTTATCTGGAAACCGGGCCTGGGTCTGGCCTTGCAGGGCGTTGGCTTTGCGGTGATCGGTACCTTTATTTCACTCTATTTTGTCAGCAATGGCTGGACGATGGCAGGATTCACCCTGACCGCGTTTGGCGGGGCATTTGTGCTGATGCGCATTCTGTTTGGCTGGATGCCGGACCGATTCGGCGGCGTGAAGGTCGCGGTCGTCTCATTGCTGGTTGAAACTGCGGGTCTGATCCTGCTGTGGCAGGCGCCATCGGCCTGGGTTGCTCTGCTGGGAGCGGCGTTAACCGGGGCCGGTTGTTCGCTTATCTTCCCGGCGCTGGGCGTTGAGGTTGTGAAGCGAGTGCCCGCGCAGGTTCGCGGTACGGCACTGGGCGGTTACGCCGCATTTCAGGATATCTCCTACGGCGTAAGCGGCCCTGTAGCCGGGGTGCTGGCCACCGCGTACGGCTATCCCTCGGTATTCCTTGCCGGAGCGATATCCGCCGTGGTGGGGATTTTCGTGACGTTGCTTACGCTGCGAAAAAGTTAGGCGACCAGCCAGAAAATGGCTAACGCAATCATCAAGGCAATAAACAGCAGTCCCGGTCGCGCCGACAGTGATTTAACCGTTTCAATCATCGGCGCGAACGGGCTGTAAATGGGCTGAGGATAGCGCGGATCGTTTAATTCCTGCTCCCGGTCACGTTCCACGCGGCGCAGGAAGATTTGATTCAGCAAGTCCAGCACCTGAACCGTGGTCAGAATCGATTGTGGCTGGATCTGATACGTCTGTTGCGCGTACTCTTTGATTGCCGTCAGCTCATTCGGCTCTAACGGCTGTTTCAGCGCCGCCTGCAGCGTTTGTAACGTTGGGGCGCTTTGCAGACTGAGCGTCTGGCGCGCCTGTAGCCAGGTGACCAGATGCGTAAATTGTTTGGCGGGGATCAGCTCTCCGCTTTTTACCCCAGACAGCTCCAGCATAGACTGCCAGATCATCTTACCGGATTCTCCCGTGGCCGCCGCCAGTTTGGTAACCAACTGGTTCAGCGTATTGTGCTCTGCGGGGAGTAACGGACGATCGGTAGCCGGACGCTGCTGCGGCTGCGGTATCGAAAGCTGTCCTTGTTGCAACAGGGTCAGCACGTTCTTCAATTGCTCAGGCGTGAGTTGGCTAAGCGCCGTCTGCCCGTACTGCTGGCGGATAAAATCACTCACCGCCTGACGGTTATTTCCCTGACTCAATAGCTCAGTGAGCTGCGACAGCACCTGACGATTGGCGTGATTCTGCTGCGCGACTTCCAGCCGCTGGTTCAAATTTTGTTCGGCGGCGGGAAAGTGACGTGACTGCAACGGTGTATCACTTTTGACGCCCAGATCGTGTTTCATTCCGGCCCACACCTCAGCGCTTTGCTGTTGGGTGAGCGAAATTAAACGGGTAATCAGCCGTTCCAGCACGGTACGTTGTAACGTGGATAACGGTTGCTCACCTGCAACGGAGGGGGCATTTTGGCCTTCGCCGGGAGGGCGAGCGGGCGTACCTGAAATGGGCTGCATCGTCTCTGTTCCTTAAATCTGTGCTGACCAGGTCTCGCAGTATGCCTGGCGGCGAGATTATGGCACACTTGCCCGGTTAACTCTCGTTCTCAAACAGGTGCGAAAGACGTGAAAATCCTCGTTGATGAAAATATGCCCTATGCCCGCGAACTGTTCAGTCGTTTGGGGGAGGTCAAAGCGGTTCCTGGTCGTCCGATTCCCGTTGCCGAACTGGATGATGCGGATGCCTTAATGGTGCGCTCGGTGACGAAAGTCAATGAATCCCTGCTCAGCGGAAAACCGGTTAAATTTGTCGGTACGGCAACCGCAGGCACCGACCATGTGGATGAAGCCTGGCTCGCGCAGTCGGGAATCGGTTTTTCCGCTGCGCCCGGATGTAATGCGATTGCGGTCGTGGAATATGTTTTTTCAGCATTGCTGATGCTGGCGGAGCGCGACGGGTTTGCGTTACGCGATCGCACCGTGGGCATCGTGGGCGTTGGCAACGTGGGCGGTCGTTTACAGGCGCGGCTGGAAGCGCTGGGGATCCGTACGCTGCTGTGCGATCCACCGCGGGCCGATCGCGGTGACGAAGGGGATTTCCGCTCGCTGGACGAACTGGTACAGCAGGCCGATGTGCTGACTTTCCATACGCCGCTGTTTAAAGACGGCCCATACAAAACGCTGCATTTGGCGGATGACGCGCTGATTAGCCGACTCAAGCCGGGCACCATTCTGATCAACGCCTGCCGTGGGCCGGTTATCGACAATACGGCATTGCTGAACCGACTTAATGCCGGGCAAGCACTGAGCGTGGTGCTGGATGTCTGGGAAGGCGAGCCGGATCTCAATGTGGCGTTGCTGGAGAAAGCCGATATCGGCACGGCGCACATTGCCGGGTATACCCTGGAAGGAAAAGCACGTGGGACCACGCAGGTTTTTGAGGCCTATAGCAAGTTTATTGGTCGCGAACAGCACGTTGCGCTGAACACCCTGTTGCCAGCGCCGGAGTTTGGTCGTATCACGCTGCATGGGCCATTAGATCAGCCAACGCTGAAAAGGCTGGCGCATTTAGTGTATGATGTGCGCCGCGATGATGCGCCGCTGCGTAAAGTCGCTGGAATTCCGGGGGAGTTTGATAAACTGCGTAAAAATTATCTTGAGCGCCGTGAATGGTCGTCTTTATACGTGATGTGTGACGACGCAACGGCTGCAGCCTTGCTGTGTAAGCTGGGGTTTAACGCGGTTCATCACCCGGCACATTAATGTCTTCTTAATGCTCCCTGTCGAATAATGCGACAGGGACGCTTATGTTTTTCTGGAGTAAATCACCATGTCTGAAGGCTGGAATATTGCCATTCTGGGCGCAACGGGCGCCGTAGGCGAAGCCCTGCTCGATACGCTGGCTGAACGCCAGTTCCCGGTCGGTGAAATTTATGCGCTGGCGCGTAATGAAAGCGCCGGTGAGCACCTGCGTTATAACGGTAAATCGGTCATTGTTCAGGATGTGGCGGATTTTGACTGGACGCAGGCGCAGCTGGCGTTTTTTGTTGCGGGCGCAGAAGCCACCGCGGCATGGGTGGAAGAAGCAACCAATGCCGGTTGCCTGGTGATCGACAGCAGTGGTCTGTTCGCGCTTGAGCCGGACGTTCCGCTGGTGGTTCCGGACGTCAACCCGTTCGTGCTGGCGGATTACCGTAACCGTAATGTGATTGCGGTCCCTACTAGCCTGACCAGTCAACTGTTGTCTGCGCTGAAGCCGCTGATTGATGACGGCGGGCTATCGCGTATTACGGTGACCAATATTATTTCGGCTTCCGCGCACGGTAAAAAAGCCGTCGATGCGCTGGCCGGACAGAGTGCGAAGCTGCTCAATGGTATCCCGATTGACGAAGACGATTTCTTTGGCCGCCAGCTGGCATTCAATATGCTGCCGCTGCTGCCAGATCGTGAAGGCAGCGTGCGCGAAGAGCGTCGTATCGTCGATGAAGTGCGCAAAATTATGCAGGATGATGGCCTGCTTATCTCCGCCAGCATCGTGCAGTCGCCGGTGTTTTATGGCCACGCGCAGATGGTGAATTTTGAAGCCTTGCGTCCGTTGGCGGCGGAAGAGGCGCGTGATGCGTTTTCTCGCGGCGAAGACGTGGTGTTGTCCGAAGAGACCGATTTTCCGACTCAGGTTGGCGATGCCTCTGGTTCGCCGCACCTGTCGATTGGCTGCGTACATAACGACTACGGGATGCCGGAACAGGTTCAGTTCTGGTCCGTGGCGGATAACGTGCGCTTCGGTGGCGCATTGATGGCGGTGAAAATTGCGGAAAAACTGGTGCAGGAGTATCTGTACTAATGTCGGACCTGCAACAGCCGTCACCCCATAAAATTGCGCTGGGCATTGAGTACGACGGCAGCAAATATTATGGCTGGCAGCGCCAGAACGAAGTGCGTAGCGTTCAGGAAAAGCTGGAAAAAGCGCTCTCTCAGGTGGCGAATGAACCTGTCAGCGTCTTTTGTGCGGGGCGCACGGATGCGGGCGTTCATGGCACCGGGCAGGTCGTGCATTTTGAAACGCACGCTGTGCGTAAAGATGCCGCCTGGACGCTGGGCGTAAATGCGAATTTACCTGGTGACATCGCCGTGCGCTGGGTGAAAGCTGTACCCGATGATTTTCATGCCCGATTTAGCGCCACGGCTCGCCGTTATCGCTACATCATCTACAATCATCGGCTGCGCCCTGCGGTTTTAGGTAAAGGGGTAACCCATTACTATGAGCCGCTGGATGCTGAACGTATGCATCGTGCGGCCCAGTGTCTGATAGGCGAAAACGATTTTACCTCGTTTCGGGCGGTGCAGTGCCAGTCGCGCACACCGTGGCGTAACGTGATGCACATTAACGTTGAACGTTTCGGCGCATATGTGGTGGTGGATATTAAAGCGAATGCCTTTGTACATCATATGGTCAGGAATATTGTTGGCAGCCTGATGGAAGTAGGCGCCCACAACCAGCCGGAGAGCTGGATAGCAGAACTGTTAGCGGCGAAGGACAGAACGCTGGCAGCGGCAACGGCGAAAGCGGAAGGTCTGTATCTGGTTGCGGTAGATTACCCTGACCGGTTCGACCTGCCAAAACCGCCAATGGGCCCGCTATTTCTGGCGGACTAATTTGAGTCGTATAAAGGCAAAACTATGGACCTGATTTACTTTCTCATCGATTTTATTCTGCACATTGATGTGCACCTGGCGGAGCTGGTCGCGGAATACGGTGTCTGGGTGTACGCGATTCTGTTTCTGATCCTGTTCTGTGAAACCGGGCTGGTAGTGACGCCGTTCCTGCCAGGGGACTCGCTGCTGTTCGTTGCTGGCGCGCTTTCTGCGCTGCCAACTAACGATCTTAATGTTCATCTGATGGTGGCGTTGATGATTGTGGCGGCGATTGTAGGCGATGCGGTGAATTACACGATTGGCCGCTTGTTCGGTGAAAAACTCTTTAGTAACCCGAACTCCAAAATTTTCCGCCGCAGTTACCTGGATAAAACCCATGCGTTCTACGAGCGCCACGGCGGTAAAACCATTATCCTCGCGCGCTTCGTGCCTATCGTGCGTACATTTGCGCCGTTTGTTGCCGGTATGGGACACATGTCCTATCGTCACTTTGCGATGTATAACGTCGTGGGCGCGCTGCTGTGGGTATTGCTGTTTACCTATGCAGGCTATCTGTTCGGCGATCTACCGATTGTTCAGGAAAACCTGAAATTATTGATTGTGGCGATTATCGTCCTTTCCGTATTGCCGGGGGTGATTGAAGTGATTCGCCATAAACGCGCTGCAAAATAGAAAGTAACTCAGCGGTTCGACCACTTTTTTATCCAAAGTTTCGGGCTGTTATGTTTTAATGTGCAACATTCATGGTCTGTTAGGGGCAAAAATGGCATTATGCGCCCCTTATAACAAAGCTGACTAGGGTTCAGGCAGAAAGGTCACCAATGAGCTGGATTGAACGAATTAAAAGCAACATTACTCCCACCCGCAAGGCAAGCATTCCTGAAGGGGTGTGGACCAAGTGTGATAGCTGCGGTCAGGTTTTATACCGTGCTGAGCTGGAACGTAATCTTGAGGTCTGTCCGAAGTGTGACCATCATATGCGCATGTCGGCGCGCAATCGCCTGCATAGCCTGTTAGATGAAGGTACTCTTGTGGAACTGGGTAGCGAACTTGAGCCGAAAGACGTGCTGAAGTTTCGTGACTCCAAAAAGTACAAAGACAGACTGGCCTCTGCACAGAAAGAAACCGGCGAGAAAGATGCGCTGGTAGTGATGAAAGGCACGCTGCACGGTATGCCGGTGGTTGCGGCTGCATTCGAGTTCGCCTTTATGGGCGGCTCCATGGGCTCCGTGGTTGGCGCGCGTTTCGTCCGTGCCGTTGAGCAGGCGCTGGAAGACAACTGCCCGCTGATCTGCTTCTCTGCCTCTGGCGGTGCGCGTATGCAGGAAGCGCTGATGTCTCTGATGCAGATGGCAAAAACCTCTGCCGCGCTGGCGAAAATGCAGGAACGTGGTTTACCGTACATTTCTGTACTGACCGACCCCACCATGGGCGGTGTTTCCGCAAGCTTCGCGATGCTGGGCGATCTCAACATTGCAGAACCGAAAGCGCTGATTGGCTTTGCGGGTCCGCGTGTTATCGAGCAAACCGTACGTGAGAAACTGCCGCCGGGATTCCAGCGCAGCGAGTTCCTGATTGAAAAAGGGGCTATCGATATGATCGTCCGCCGTCCGGAAATGCGCCTGAAACTGGCAAGCATTCTGGCGAAGCTGATGAATCTTCCTGCGCCAAATCCGGATGAGCCGCGTGAAGGCGAAGTGGTACCTCCGGTACCCGATCAGGAATCAGAGGCCTGATAATTTACTCTATGGATTTCGAGTTGCAGGTAGGCGGCAAGAGAGTTCATCCCGATGAGCTTGCACAGGCAAGTGATTCGGGTGAACGACAAATCTGCCGGGAGCAGATTTGAACGCCGCATGCGGCGGCCCCGAAGGGGGAGGCCCAGGGATGGGCCGAGTAATCCGCAGCCAACAAGCCTGCAGCTTGAAAGACGACGAGTACAAAAGGGCAGGGCCAGTTGGCGCTGCCTTTTGCTTTTCTCAACGTAAAGAATCGACAGGCATCATGGACAATAAACGTACTCCTCGAGCCGCGTCGCCCCTGGCGTCGTGGCTTTCTTATCTGGAAAATCTGCACAGTAAAACCATCGATCTGGGTCTTGAACGCGTAAGCCTGGTGGCGCGCAACCTGGGCGTGTTAAAACCCGCGCCATTTGTCTTTACCGTGGCGGGAACCAACGGAAAAGGCACAACCTGCCGTACGCTGGAGTCCGTGTTGAGCGCGGCTGGCTTTAAGGTCGGGGTATACAGTTCGCCGCATCTGGTGCGCTACACGGAGCGCGTGCGTATTCAGGGCGGTGAACTGCCTGAATCTGCGCATACCGCCTCTTTTGCCGAGATTGAAGAAGCGCGCGGCGATATTTCCCTGACCTACTTTGAATACGGTACGCTATCGGCGCTCTGGCTGTTTAAACAGGCTCAGCTTGATGTGGTCATTCTGGAAGTGGGGTTAGGCGGACGCCTCGATGCCACCAATATCGTCGATGCCGATGTCGCAGTGGTCACCAGTATTGCGCTTGACCATACTGACTGGTTGGGCCCGGACCGCGAAAGTATTGGTCGTGAGAAAGCGGGCATTTTCCGCGCAGAGAAACCGGCTATCGTTGGTGAACCGGAAATGCCATACACCATTGCGGATGTGGCGCAAGAGTGCGGGGCGATTCTACAGCGCCGTGGCGTGGACTGGCGCTATACGGTAACGGAGAATGACTGGTCCTTCACGGACGCTCACGGCACGTTGGCGCACCTGCCATTGCCGCAGGTTCCACAACCGAACGCCGCGACCGCGCTGGCTGCGCTGCGCGCAAGTGGGCTTAACGTCAGCGAGCAGGCCATTCGTGAAGGTATTGAACAGGCGATTTTACCGGGGCGTTTCCAGATTGTGAGCGAGTCGCCGCGGGTGATTTTTGATGTTGCCCATAACCCGCATGCGGCGGAATATCTGACCGGACGTCTGAAAAAGTTAGTGAAAAGCGGGCGTGTACTTGCGGTTATCGGTATGCTACATGATAAAGATATTGCCGGTACGTTAGCCTGGTTAAAAAGCGTGGTCGACGTCTGGTACTGTGCGCCCCTGGAAGGGCCGCGTGGCGCAACGGCAGAACAGCTGCTGGAGCATCTGGGCAAAGGCGAAGCCTATGGCAGCGTGGCGCAGGCATGGTCTGCGGCACTGGCCGAGGCGAAGCCGGAAGATACCGTGTTGGTGTGTGGATCGTTTCACACTGTCGCACATGTCATGGAAGTGATAGACGTGGGGAGAAGCGGTGGCGAGTAAGTTTCAGAATCGATTAGTAGGCACAATTGTGCTGGTCGCGCTTGGGGTGATTGTGCTCCCCGGGCTGCTTGACGGGCAGAAAAAACATTATCAGGATGAGTTCGCGGCGATCCCACTGGTGCCAAAACCCGGCGATCGCGATGAGCCAGACATGATGCCAGCGGCAACGCAGGCGCTGCCGACGCAACCGCCGGAAGGGGCGGCAGAAGAGGTGCGCGCCGGCGATGCCGCTGCGCCATCGTTGGATCCGTCGCGCATGACAACGGCAAGCAGCGCGGAGTTAGATCCTGTTCCCGTTCCTGTGGAACCGCCAAAACCCAAACCGAAGCCGCAACCTGTTGTCGCCGCACCGGCACCAACGCCTGCGCCAGCTCCGGCGCCGAAACCGGTCGCTGAAGAAGCGCCAGCCCCGACCGGCAAAGCGTATGTTGTACAGCTCGGCGCGCTGAAAAATGCGGACAAGGTCAATGAGATCGTGGGTAAACTTCGTGGCGCTGGCTTCCGGGTATATACTTCCCCGTCAACGCCGGTGCAGGGTAAAATAACCCGCATTCTCGTAGGGCCAGACGCCTCCAGAGATAAGCTGAAAAACTCGCTGGGCGAGCTGCAGAAGATCTCCGGTCTGAGTGGGGTTGTGATGGGATATACCCCGAATTAAGGGGCAGTCTCATGCAGGCCGGATACGGTGTTTTCACCGTCGTCCGGCAGTGCCCGAAGAGGCATAAAACCGTATGGCGTTGAAGATTTTTTCAGCGCCATTTTTATTTACGCGTGGAATGGAAATCCCTACGCAAACGTTTTCTTTTTCTGTTAGAATGCGCCCCGAACAGGACGACAGGGCGTAAAATCGTGGGACACTTATGGTCTGGATTGATTACGCCATTATCGCGGTGATTGGTTTTTCCTGTCTGGTTAGCCTGATCCGTGGCTTTGTTCGTGAAGCATTATCGTTGGTGACTTGGGGTTGTGCTTTCTTTGTCGCCAGCCATTACTACACTTACCTGTCTGTCTGGTTTACGGGCTTTGAAGACGAACTGGTTCGAAATGGGATTGCTATCGCGATACTGTTTATCGCGACACTTATCGTCGGCGCTATCGTTAACTTTGTGATAGGCCAACTGGTGGAGAAAACAGGTCTGTCGGGTACCGACAGGGTGTTGGGGGTTTGCTTCGGTGCTTTGCGAGGAGCGCTGATCGTCGCCGCCATACTGTTCTTTCTCGATACGTTTACCGGTCTGTCGAAAAGTGAAGACTGGAGTAAATCGCAGCTGATCCCGCAGTTCAGTTTCATCATCAGATGGTTCTTTGACTATCTGCAAAGCTCGTCAAGTTTCTTGCCCAAAGTATAAACTTTGGGTCGTTGCTGAACGAGGAAAAGACGTATGTGCGGTATTGTCGGTATCGCCGGTGTTATGCCGGTAAACCAGTCGATTTATGACGCGTTAACGGTGCTCCAGCATCGTGGTCAGGATGCTGCGGGCATCATCACTATTGATGCCAACAACTGCTTCCGCTTGCGTAAAGCAAACGGAATGGTGAGCGATATTTTTGAAGCGCGCCATATGCAGCGTTTGCAGGGCAATATGGGCATCGGTCATGTGCGTTACCCAACGGCTGGCAGCTCCAGCGCCTCCGAAGCTCAACCTTTTTACGTCAACTCACCGTATGGCATCACGCTTGCCCACAACGGCAATCTGACTAACGCGCATGAGTTGCGTAAAAAGCTGTTTGAAGAAAAGCGCCGTCACATCAACACCACTTCCGATTCTGAAATCCTGCTCAATATTTTCGCCAGCGAGCTGGATAACTTCCGCCATTACCCGCTGGAAGCAGACAATATTTTTGCTGCTATTGCGGCAACTAACCGCCAGATCCGCGGGGCCTATGCCTGCGTGGCGATGATTATCGGTCACGGCATGGTCGCCTTCCGCGATCCTAACGGCATTCGTCCGCTGGTGCTGGGTAAACGTGATATCGGCGATGGTCGCACCGAGTATATGGTCGCCTCCGAGAGCGTGGCGCTGGATACGCTGGGCTTTGAATTCCTGCGCGACGTAGCACCTGGCGAAGCGGTGTACATCACCGAAAAAGGCCAGCTGTTTACCCGCCAGTGTGCCGATAACCCGGTCAGCAATCCGTGCCTGTTCGAATACGTTTACTTCGCGCGTCCTGACTCCTTTATCGACAAGATTTCCGTCTACAGCGCCCGTGTGAATATGGGGACTAAGCTTGGCGAAAAAATTGCTCGCGAGTGGGAAGATCTGGATATCGACGTGGTGATCCCGATTCCGGAAACCTCCTGCGATATCGCGCTGGAAATCGCCCGTATTCTCGGCAAGCCGTACCGTCAGGGGTTTGTGAAAAACCGCTACGTGGGCCGTACCTTTATCATGCCGGGCCAGCAGCTGCGTCGTAAATCCGTGCGCCGCAAGCTGAACGCCAACCGTGCGGAGTTCCGTGATAAAAACGTGCTGCTGGTGGATGACTCTATCGTGCGTGGCACCACTTCAGAACAGATTATCGAGATGGCGCGTGAAGCCGGAGCGAAGAAGGTGTATCTGGCCTCTGCCGCCCCGGAAATCCGCTTCCCGAACGTTTATGGCATCGATATGCCTACCGCGACGGAGCTGATTGCTCATGGTCGCGAAGTGGACGAAATTCGCCAGATAATCGGCGCAGACGGTCTTATCTTCCAGGATCTCAACGATCTGATTGAAGCGGTCCGCGCTGAGAACCCGGATATTCAGCAGTTTGAATGTTCAGTGTTTAACGGCGTCTATGTCACCAAAGACGTTGACCAGCAGTATCTCGATTTCCTTGATTCTCTGCGTAATGACGATGCTAAAGCGATATTGCGTCAGAACGAAGCGGAAAACCTTGAGATGCACAACGAAGGTTAATCTTTGCTCGCAAGCAAGGGCGCAACCCGCACCCTTGCTTGCAACTCCCCGTAAATTCCTGCAAAGTCGGCCCTGAAGCAAGCAAGGGCGATTAAACATGAAACGACTCATCATTGGTATTTCTGGCGCAAGCGGGGCGATTTACGGCGTGCGTCTGCTGCAGGTTTTGCGTGACGTTACTGATGTGGAAACGCATCTGGTGATGAGTGCCGCCGCCCGACAGACGCTGGCGCTGGAAACTGACCTCTCCGTACGCGACGTGCAGGCGCTGGCGAATGTGAATCACGATACGCGCGATATCGCCGCCAGTATCTCCTCCGGCTCTTTTCAGACTGCCGGCATGGTTATTTTGCCGTGTTCAATTAAGACGCTTTCTGGCATCGTCCACAGTTATACCGATGGGCTGCTTACCCGTGCGGCTGACGTGGTGTTGAAAGAGCGCCGCCCGCTGGTGCTGTGCGTACGCGAAACGCCGCTGCATCTGGGGCATCTGCGGCTGATGACGCAGGCGGCAGAAATCGGCGCAGTGATTATGCCGCCTGTCCCGGCGTTCTATCATCGTCCGCAAACCCTTGATGACGTGATTAATCAAACGGTTAACCGCGTACTTGACCAGTTTGATATCTCCCTTCCACAGGACCTGTTCACCCGCTGGCAAGGGGCGTAAGTCGTTCCATTCGCGTGCAAAGAAACATCCGTTGCCCTGTTTCAGGGCAATTTTGTAACCGCGATCATATCCTCGACATTTAATTCGTTAAAACGCAACGAAACGCTGCGGTTCAACCGCCAGACCTGCTATCTTCAAAATCAGGACATTATTGCAACGTTTTATTAACATATTTAACGCCGAATATCCTCATCGGCGCGAAAATGGCATAAGACCTGCATGAAAAAGTCTGCAAACACACAACACAACGTAAAACATAATAAAATTACGCCACTTGAGGGTTATGTATGAAGAAGACGGTTCTTGCTTTGTCTTTGCTGGTAGGACTCTCCGCCACCGCGGCCAGCTACGCAGCACTTCCGCAGACGGTTCGTATTGGTACAGATACAACGTACGCACCTTTTTCCTCTAAAGATGCCAAGGGCGACTTTGTCGGCTTTGATATCGATCTGGGAAATGAGATGTGTAAGCGCATGCAGATCAAATGTACCTGGGTTGCCAGCGACTTTGATGCGCTGATCCCGTCGCTGAAAGCGAAAAAAATTGATGCCATCATCTCCTCGCTTTCTATCACCGAGAAGCGTCAGCAAGAGATTGCGTTCTCCGACAAGCTTTATGCCGCAGATTCTCGTTTGATCGCCGCGAAAGGTTCCCCAATTCAACCGACCCTGGATTCCCTCAAGGGTAAACACGTAGGCGTTCTGCAAGGCTCTACTCAGGAAGCTTATGCCAATGACAACTGGCGCAGCAAAGGCGTGGATGTGGTGGCCTATGCGAACCAGGACCTGATCTATTCTGACCTGACGGCAGGGCGTCTCGACGCGGCGTTGCAGGATGAAGTCGCGGCCAGCGAAGGCTTCCTGAAGCAGCCTGCCGGGAAGGACTACGCCTTTGCCGGTCCTTCGGTGAAAGATAAAAAATACTTTGGCGACGGTACCGGGATTGGCTTGCGTAAAGATGACGCCGAGCTGAAAGCCGCTTTTGATAAAGCGCTGGGCGAACTGCGCAAAGACGGCACCTACGACAAAATGGCGAGCAAGTATTTTAACTTTAATGTCTACGGCGATTAATACGCCGCTGCGGGGATTTGACTGCACCATTGCGGGTAACCATTACGGTGCAGAATAAATTCAGTGCACTGTTTTGGTGCTGTTGTCGCTGATTTAATAAGCATGAGTGCATACTTAAGCGCTTTTTATGCAAATAAATACCGCCGACAAGGTAGAATGCTTTGCCTTGTCGGCCTGATTAATGGCACGATAACTGCACCTGGTCCTGTAAAGATCCCCTATAAAAGACAGTCTGTTGAGGATAGTTATGAAAAAACTGGTGTTGTCTCTTTCTTTGGTCCTGGCTTTCTCCAGTGCTACCGCAGCATTTGCAGCCATTCCGCAAAAAATTCGTATCGGCACCGATCCTACTTACGCGCCGTTCGAATCGAAAAACGCGCAGGGTGAATTAGTCGGTTTTGATATCGATCTGGCTAAAGAGCTATGCAAACGTATCAATACGCAATGTACCTTCGTGGAAAACCCGCTGGATGCGCTGATCCCGTCATTAAAAGCGAAGAAAATCGATGCGATTATGTCTTCGCTTTCCATTACTGAAAAACGTCAGCAAGAGATCGCGTTTACCGACAAGCTTTATGCAGCCGACTCGCGTCTGGTTGTTGCTAAAGATTCTGCCATCCAGCCGACCATTGAGTCGCTGAAAGGTAAACGTGTTGGCGTGCTGCAGGGCACCACTCAGGAAACGTTCGGCAACGAACACTGGGCGCCAAAAGGCATTGAAATTGTCTCCTATCAGGGACAGGACAACATCTATTCTGACCTGACTGCCGGGCGTATTGACGCCGCATTCCAGGATGAGGTCGCGGCCAGCGAAGGTTTCCTGAAACAGCCGGTCGGTAAAGATTACAAATTTGGCGGCCCGTCTGTGAAAGATGAGAAGCTATTCGGCGTGGGGACCGGTATGGGACTGCGCAAAGACGATAACGAGCTGCGTGAAGCGCTGAATAAAGCTTTTGCGGAGATGCGCGCTGACGGCACTTACGAGAAGCTGGCGAAAAAGTACTTCGATTTTGATGTTTACGGCGGTTAATCACCGCAGGTGCTGATAAAGCCCGTAGATTTTTGACGCGTTGAAATTATGCCTGATGGCGCTGCGCTTATCAGGCCTACGTTGATTTTGTAGGCCGGATAAGGCAAAGCCGCCATCCGGCATTTAACGGTGAGTCTGAAATCAAAAGAGGCTTATTACTCCACCACACACGACAGGACAGGCAGCATGTTGTATGGCTTTTCAGGTGTTATTTTACAGGGCGCGATTGTTACGCTTGAGCTGGCTCTCAGCTCAGTGGTGCTGGCGGTGCTGATAGGCCTTGTCGGCGCGGCGGCAAAACTGTCGCAAAGCCGGGCGCTGGGGCTTATTTTCGAAGCGTACACGACGCTTATCCGCGGCGTACCCGATCTGGTCTTAATGCTGCTCATCTTCTACGGATTACAAATTGCGCTGAACGCCGTGACCGATGCGATGGGTATCAGCCAGATTGATATCGATCCGATGGTAGCAGGGATAATCACGCTCGGGTTTATCTACGGGGCCTACTTTACCGAAACGTTCCGCGGCGCGTTTATGGCCGTGCCCAAAGGCCATATTGAAGCGGCGACGGCATTCGGTTTTACCAGCTCACAAATATTTCGCCGCATTATGTTCCCGGCGATGATGCGCTATGCCTTACCGGGAATTGGCAACAACTGGCAGGTTATTCTCAAAGCCACGGCATTGGTGTCTCTGCTCGGCCTGGAAGACGTGGTGAAAGCCACTCAGCTTGCCGGGAAGAGTACCTGGGAGCCGTTCTATTTTGCCGTAGTGTGTGGGGTCATCTATCTGGTGTTTACCACTGTTTCTAATGGTGTGCTGCTGTACCTTGAGCGCCGCTACTCCGTGGGTGTGAAGAGGGCTGACCTGTGATTGAGATTATTCAGGAGTACTGGAAATCCCTGCTGTGGACGGACGGTTACCGCTTTACCGGTGTGGCAATTACGTTGTGGTTGTTGATCTCGTCGGTGGTGATGGGCGGCATACTGGCGCTGTTTTTGGCGATTGGTCGTGTTTCCAGCAATAAATTTATCCAGTTCCCTATCTGGTTATTTACCTATATTTTTCGTGGCACGCCGCTGTACGTACAGCTGCTGGTGTTTTATTCCGGGATGTATACGCTGGAGATTGTCAAAGGTACGGACTTCCTCAACGCTTTTTTCCGCAGCGGGTTGAATTGCACCGTGCTGGCGCTGACGCTGAATACCTGCGCCTATACCACCGAGATTTTCGCCGGAGCGATTCGTTCGGTGCCGCACGGTGAAATTGAAGCCGCCCGTGCTTATGGCTTTTCGTCATTCAAACTGTATCGCTGCATTATTTTGCCATCTGCGCTGCGTATTGCGCTGCCGGCGTACAGCAATGAAGTCATTTTAATGCTGCACTCTACGGCGCTGGCATTTACCGCAACGGTGCCTGATTTGTTGAAAATCGCCCGCGATATCAACTCGGCAACGTATCAGCCGTTTACCGCCTTCGGTATCGCCGCGGTGCTGTATTTGATTATTTCGTATGTCCTGATCAGCCTGTTCCGTAAAGCGGAAAAACGCTGGTTGCAGCATGTATCCTCTAAATAATTCGAGTAACACGATGTCTGAGAATAAATTAAACGTTATCGATTTACATAAGCACTACGGCGAGCATGAAGTGCTGAAAGGGGTGTCGCTGCGGGCCAATGCGGGTGATGTTATCAGCATTATCGGCTCGTCAGGTTCCGGTAAAAGCACCTTCCTGCGCTGCATTAACTTTCTTGAAAAACCGAGCGCCGGTTCCATTGTGGTCAGTGGTCAGAACATCGGTCTGGTGCGTGACAAAGACGGCCAGCTTAAGGTGGCGGACAAAAATCAGCTGCGTCTGTTGCGTACGCGGCTGACCATGGTTTTTCAGCACTTCAACCTGTGGAGCCACATGACGGTGCTGGAGAACGTTATGGAAGCGCCCATTCAGGTGCTGGGGCTGAGCAAGCATGAAGCCCGCGAGCGGGCGGTGAAGTATCTGGCTAAAGTGGGAATTGATGAGCGCGCCCAGGGCAAGTATCCGGTGCACTTGTCCGGCGGTCAGCAGCAGCGCGTTTCCATTGCGCGTGCGCTGGCGATGGAGCCGGAAGTATTACTCTTTGATGAACCCACCTCGGCGCTTGATCCTGAGCTGGTGGGCGAAGTGCTGCGCATTATGCAGCAGCTGGCCGAAGAGGGGAAAACCATGGTGGTCGTGACCCATGAAATGGGTTTTGCCCGAAATGTCTCCACGCACGTGATTTTTCTGCATCAGGGGAAAATTGAAGAAGAGGGCGACCCGGAGCAGGTATTCGGCAACCCGCAAAGCCCGCGTTTGCAGCAGTTCCTCAAAGGATCGCTGAAGTAATTCAGTTGCCCGGAGGCGCAACGCTTTCCGGGCCTAGCGCTTTAACGCGCTGCTCTCCAGGCGATAAACCCAGTCGTCGTGCGCGATACCATTAATCTCATAGGCTTTTTCCAGCACCTGCGTACGAACAAAGCCCGTCTTTTCCAGAACACGTATCGACCCCTTATTCTCCGCCAGCGCGTAAGCGTTTATCGCCGTGACGCCAGCCTGCTCAAAGGCATACTGGCACACCGCGCGGACGGCTTCGCTGGCGATACCTTTCCCCTGCGCACAGGGCATGATGGTGTAGCCGAGGTCGGCTTCCTGCGGGTAAAGATGGCTGATTTGCAGACCAATATCGCCGAGCGGCATTGGGTTATTATGCTCGCGGATAACAAATGTGTGCTGTGCGGCAAGGCGTCTGGCGAATAACAGACGCGTGTCTTTCGCCGGGGCGATGTCGCCCATATAGCGCATGACTTCAGGACATTCACGTAGTCTCTGGAAAAATGACCAGTCAGAAAATTGAAACAAAGAGAGGGTAAGACGGGGAGTCGATATTATTGCCATAACGTCGCCATTGCGGAGGTCTGGTCTGTAACCTTACCATCACAACGGCGACGGTGAATAGCGCTTAGGGCTTAACGGATGACATCCGCCAACGCCTCTTCTAAATCGTACCAGCGAAACGCGAAACCGGACGCTTCCAGGCGTTTAGGCAACGCCCGCTGCCCGCCGAGGACCAGCACCGAAGATTCGCCCATCAGTAGACGCATTACGCTGGCGGGAACGCGCAGGATGGCAGGACGGTTTAACGCGTGGCCCAGCGAGTGGGCAAACTGCTCATTGTGCACCGGATACGGTGAAACCATATTGAAGGGGCCGCGCAGATCGTTATTCAGCAGCCAGATAATGCCGTTGACCATGTCATCAATATGGATCCAGGGCAGATACTGGCGTCCGTTACCGATCGGGCCACCTAAACCAAGACGAAATGGCGGGACCATTTTCCCCAGAATCCCGCCAGCAGAGGCCAGCACCACGCCGGTACGCAGCATACACACGCGGGTTTTGTCGCTTTGCGCCGTGCTGGCGATGTGTTCCCAGCGGGCGCACAGCTTATGGGTAAATTCGTTATGCGGCGGCTCTTCTTCCGTGACCACAACTTCGCCCAGATCGCCGTAGTAACCGGTAGCGGAACCCGAGATCAGCACCGCGGGCGGCGTCTCGCTGGCGTTGATTAAATCGACCAGTTTCTGCGTGATGCCCCAGCGGCTCTGACACAGGCGTTCCTTTTGCTCTGCGCTCCAGCGCTTGTCTGCAATAGGCTCACCGGCAAGGTTAATGACGGCGTCAATGCCATTGAGATTTTGCTGCTCTGCCAGTCCTTTCCACAACGTGACCCGAGAGTCGAGAATCTGACGAGCCTTATCAGGGGTACGTGTCACTACGGTTATCTGATGCCCCAGCTCCAGCAGACGGGGGATCAGATGACGTCCAATCAGGCCTGTACCGCCGGTAATCAGAATCTGCATGTCGCCTCCCGGGTTACATTTAGCGCTGCCAGCTCAGCGCCATGGATACTGAGTCGGCGTAACGCAATGCGTGAAGTTTATCGATCTCTACTTCAGCATAAGTGACCCAGTGATGTTCGCGTGCGATATCGAGCACATCTTGAGTTAATTTTTCTAGCAATGAGAAGCGGTTACCCTCCACGTGGGCAATGATGCTCTTGGTGATAGTGCGATAATTGAGCGCGTCGTTGATATCTTCGCTGATTCGGGCTTTGTCTGCCGGGTAGTGAATGGCAATGTTGATGACGATATCCTGGCGGTTAAGGATCTCCTCTTCTTTGATGCCGATAAAGGTGCGCAGACGAAGGTTTTTTATACGAATAATCGCGTCAGGTTGTGACATTGCAGGTTTCCTCCATGTATGAACCTTTTCATGATACACGAGAATTGAACCGTGTTAGCGCTTCTCACTCTGCGCTTGCAGCATGGCGCGTTCCGTGGCGGGACGCGTGCGGATGCGTTCATGCCAGTTATTGACCGCCGGGTAGTTGTCGAGGTCGATGCGCTGACGCTGGTGGGCATCGATCCACGGCCAGCAGGCTATGTCGGCAATACTGTAGTGATCGCCTCCCAGCCAGGGGGAAGTTTCCAGGCGTTTATTCATCACGTTGTACAGGCGCTGGGTTTCAACCTGATATCTTTCAATGGCATAGGGAATCGTTTGTGGGGCGTAGTGGCTGAAATGATGATTCTGACCCAGCATAGGTCCCAGGCCGCTGACCTGCCAGAACAGCCACTGCAGCGTGGTGTGGCGCTCACGTAATTCCCCGCTCAGCAGCTTACCGCTCTTTTCCGCCAGATAGAGTAAAATTTCTCCGGACTCAAACAGGCTGATGGGCCTTCCGCCGTCCATCGGGGCAGTGTCGATAATGGCCGGGATTTTATTGTTCGGCGAGATCTGCAGAAAATCAGGGCGAAACTGGCTGCCTTTGCTGATATCGACATGGATCAAACGGTATTGCAGCTGCGCTTCTTCAAGAAACAACGTGATTTTGTGACCGTTTGGCGATGGCGTGTAATAGAGATCGATCATTTTCAGCGTCCGTTTTGTCATGAACCTGGTCATTACAAGTATAGAGCCTGTTAGCGTGCGTGAGTTTTCATCAAGTGACAGCGAGAGAAAGACTCTATATTTTGAAGGCAAGCCAATACACTTCAGAGGACATTATGAGCAAACCTGCAATTACGCTGTGGTCAGATGCCAACTTTTTCTCCCCTTACGTGCTGTCTGTTTATGTCGCTCTGCAAGAAAAAGGGCTGCCTTTTACGCTGAAAACCGTTGATCTCAACAGCGGCGAACACTTGCAACCTTCATGGCAAGGTTATGCGTTGACGCGCCGCGTGCCGGTTCTTGAAATCGACGGTTTTGAACTGAGCGAATCATCGGCAATTACGGAGTTTCTGGAAGAGAGCTTTGCGCCGCCGCAGTGGGAGCGCATCTACCCGCACGATGTGCAAAAACGCGCGCGGGCTCGCCAGGTTCAGGCGTGGATCCGCAGCGATCTGATGCCTGTTCGTGAAGAACGTCCAACGGATGTGGTTTTTGCTGGCGTGAAAAAAGCGCCGTTGAGCCAGGCCGGACAAGCCAGCGTGGAGAAATTGTTCGCCACGGCGAGCAGTTTGCTGAGCCACGGTAAACAGAATTTATTTGGCGAATGGTGTATCGCCGATTGCGATTTAGCGCTAATGCTTAATCGTCTGGTCCTTAACGGTGATGAGGTGCCAGAAGCGCTTGCGGAATACGCCGCTTTCCAGTGGCAGCGCGCTTCAGTTCAGCGTTTTATCGCGCTTTCAGCGAAGCGTTCCTGCTGACCAGCGAAGCGTAATCCAGTATCATTACACGGTACTTTTCAACGAGGAGTGAGTGATGAAACTGATGTTCGCATCGGACATTCATGGTTCGTTGCCAGCCACGGAACGCGTGCTCGAACGGTTTGCCGCAAGCGGGGCGCAATGGCTGGTGATATTGGGTGATGTTTTAAACCACGGGCCGCGTAATGCGCTGCCGGAAGGCTACGCGCCCGCGCAGGTTGCAGAACGTTTGAATGAACTGGCCGCGCGAATTATTGCGGTACGCGGCAATTGCGACAGCGAAGTGGATCAGATGCTTCTGCATTTTCCGCTGACCGCGCCGTGGCAGCAAATTCTGACCGAAAAGCAGCGACTTTTTTTGACGCACGGGCATCTTTTTGGCCCGCAAAATATGCCAGCGCTCAGCGCGGGAGATGTGCTGGTTTACGGGCACACTCACCTGCCGGTTGCCGGGCTGCAAGGGGATATCTATCACTTCAATCCCGGCTCGGTAAGCATTCCCAAAGGGGGCTTTGCGGCAAGCTACGGGATTCTGGATGATAATGTTCTCAGCGTAATGGCACTCAATGATCAAAGTGTTATTGCACAGGTAGAGATTAATCCGTAAGTTACCCCACAAACATAAACGCGCCGTAAGAGCGCCAGAAAAAAAGAAGGTTTCCTGATGGTGGAACAGCGTCGTTTGGCAAGTACGGAATGGGTGGATATTGTGAATGAAGACAACGAAGTCATCGCACAGTCCAGCCGGGAACAAATGCGGGCGCAGCGCCTACGCCATCGTGCGACGTATATCGTGGTGCACGATGGTATGGGCAAAATTCTGGTTCAGCGTAGGACGGAGACAAAAGACTTTTTGCCCGGCATGCTGGATGCTACCGCTGGCGGTGTTGTTCAGGCTGACGAGCAGCTACTGGACTCAGCGCGCCGTGAAGCGGAAGAGGAATTGGGGATTGCGGGCGTGCCGTTTGCCGAGCACGGTCAGTTTTATTTTGAAGACCAGAACTGTCGCGTATGGGGCGGGCTGTTTAGCTGCGTTTCCCACGGACCGTTTGCGCTTCAGGAAGAAGAGGTCAGTGAAGTTTGCTGGCTGACGCCGGAAGAAATCACCGCCCGCTGCGACGAATTTACGCCGGACTCACTGAAAGCGCTGGCGCTGTGGATGACCCGCAACGCCAAGAATGAAGGGGCGAAAGCCGAAAAGCAGGAAGAAGCCGAGTAACGTCTGCTCATCCGGCCTACAGCGTGGAGAAATCGTGTAGGCCGGGCAATCGTTTTTTAATGGTAGCCCATTATCTGCGCCCCAATCACCACCACGCTGGACATAATAAACAGCAGTCCCAGCAGCGTGGCCCCGACCTTCAGCCAGTTACGAAAATCCACCCGACACACGCCTAACGTTGCCATCAGCGATGCCGACGTCGGATAGATAATATGGCTGAATCCGTCGCCAAACTGGAAGGCCAGTACGGTGACCTGACGGTTTACGCCAACCAGATCGCCCAATGGCGCTAATAACGGCATGGTCAATGCCGCCTGACCCGAGCCGGACGTGACGAAGAAATTAAATACCGCCTGGAACAGCAGCATAAACCATGCGGCGATGGCGTTATCCAGTCCGCTGATACCGTTGGCAATGCTGTGCAGCAGGGTGTTTAAGACGCTGGCTTCGCCCGCCTCACCGTTACCGACCAGCAGTAATATCCCCTTGGCAAAACCGACCAGCAGGGCAGGGGCAATCATCATTCGCGCGCCTTCAGTGAATGAAGATGCCATGACGTTGACCGTCATACCGTTGAGACGGAACACGACGCCGATGATGCCAATCACCAGTCCCATCGTGAAAAACTGACTGGCGATCTCCGGAATAAACCACGCGTTGACGATAACGCCCCAGACAACCCAGATCATCACCGCGGTTAGCACCAGCAGCACCATCCAGTCGCCCAGCGTGAAGCGGCGTTCCACCACGTCGTCCTGCTGTTCGCGAAAGAAACGGTCGGATTCATGTACCCGGGAGAGGAGCGGATTCTTTTTGATACGCGCCGCATAGGCCAGCGTGAAGGTCAGCCCGATCAGGGTCGCAACCACCCATACCGCGATGCGCAGACCGGAACCAGAGAGCACCGGGACGCCCGCAATACCCTGCGCGACTACCACGCAGAACGGGTTCATCCATGAGCTGGCAAAACCAATTTGGGTGGCGATATAGGTGACCAGCACGGTGGTGATACTGTCGTAACCTAAGCGTACCATCAAAGGCGCAATGATAATGGCAAAGGCGACCGCCTCTTCCCCCATGCCAAACACCGCGCCGCCTAACGAAAAGAGAATAAACAGCACCGGGATAAACAGAACCTCGTTACCTCGCGTATGGCGAATGAGCGCCAGGATACCGTTATCAATGGTTCCGGTACGCATAACGATGCCGAATGCGCCGCCAATCACCAGCATAAACATAATGATGCCGACGGCGGTGCCGAATTTAGAACCGGAGGTTAACCCTTCAAACGGGAAATTCATCAGGCCGGGACGTTCATCTCCGGTAGTGAAAAACTGCACCCGGTGATACTGCTCTTCCCCTGCGTCGTTGGTCAGAATACGGAAAGAGTGGGGATCCACTACTTTGCGGGTTTTGGTTTGTCCATCAACCTGATACTGCACTTCCTGACTGTCGAACATCCCGACGGGAACAACCCAGGTCGCCAGGCTGGTTAAAATGGCGACGAAGAAAATAATCACCAGCGTGTCGGGCATTGCCCACTTTTTGGCTGGCTTTGTTTCTGTTACTGCTGACATGAAGGACTATCCCTGTTGCAATGCAAAAGAAGGTAAGTATGCGAACAGGAGAATAGTTATTCATTGATGCAGCGCATCCAGGCAAATATTTCAGAATATACCAAAGAAAAAAATGGATATAAAAAAACCCGAAATATCAGCTATTTCCGGTTTGAAAAGCAGGCGGTGTTGCCGGATAAGAGATCCGGCACACTCAGCAGATTAGTGCTGCTGCTGGGAAGACTGGATCGCGGTCAGTGCGATGGTGTAGACGATATCGTCTACCAGCGCGCCACGAGACAGGTCGTTCACCGGCTTGCGCATACCCTGCAGCATCGGCCCGATGGAGATCAGGTCGGCAGAACGCTGTACCGCTTTGTAGGTGGTGTTACCGGTGTTCAGATCCGGGAAGATGAACACGGTAGCGCGACCTGCAACCGGCGAGTTCGGCGCTTTGGATTTTGCTACGTCAGCCATAACCGCGGCGTCGTACTGCAGCGGACCGTCGATCATCAGGTCAGGACGTTTTTCCTGCGCCAGACGAGTGGCTTCGCGCACTTTCTCTACGTCGCTACCTGCACCAGAGGTACCGGTAGAGTAGGAGAGCATCGCAACGCGCGGTTCGATACCGAAGGCAATGGCGGATTCAGCGGACTGAATCGCGATTTCTGCCAGCTGTTCCGCAGTCGGATCCGGGTTGATCGCGCAGTCACCGTAAACATAAACCTGTTCCGGCAGCAGCATGAAGAACACGGAAGACACCAGCGAGCTGCCCGGCGCGGTTTTGATCAGCTGCAGCGGCGGACGAATGGTGTTTGCGGTGGTGTGAACTGCACCAGAAACCAGGCCGTCTACGTCGTCCTGCTCCAGCATCAGGGTGCCGAGAACCACGTTGTCTTCCAGCTGTTCGCGGGCAACGGTTTCGGTCATACCTTTGTTTTTACGCAGTTCGACCAGGCGAGCAACGTAGCTTTCGCGAACCACATCTGGATCCACGATTTCTACGCCAGCGCCCAGCTCAACGCCCTGAGAGGCCGCAACGCGGGTGATCTCATCCGGGTTACCCAGCAGGACGCAGGTTGCGATACCGCGTTCAGCACAGATAGCAGCCGCTTTAACGGTACGCGGTTCGTCGCCTTCCGGCAGAACAACGCGTTTGCCGGCTTTGCGCGCCAGCTCGGTCAGCTGATAACGGAACGCTGGCGGAGACAGGCGACGGCTGCGTTCAGAGGTCGCGGTCAGGGATTCAATCCAGTCAGCGTTGATGTAGTTCGCAACGTATTCCTGAACTTTTTCGATGCGCTCGTGATCGTCAACCGGAACTTCCAGGTTGAAGCTCTGCAGGCTCAGCGAGGTCTGCCAGGTGTTGGTGTTCACCATGAATACCGGCAGGCCAGTGGCGAATGCACGTTCGCACAGTTTAGAAATGCGGGCGTCCATTTCGTAGCCGCCGGTCAGCAGCAGCGCACCGATTTCTACGCCGTTCATGGCGGCCAGGCATGCTGCAACCAGCACGTCAGGACGGTCGGCGGAAGTCACCAGCAGAGAACCTGCACGGAAGTGCTCCAGCATGTGCGGAATGCTGCGTGCGCAGAAAGTCACAGACTTCACGCGACGAGTATTGATATCGCCTTCGTTCACGATGGTGGCGTTCAGGTGACGCGCCATATCGATTGCACGGGTAGCGATCAGATCGAAGCTCCACGGCACCGCGCCCAGAACCGGCAGCGGGCTGGATTCCTGCAGTTTAGCCGGATCAACTTTGATCACTTGCGCTTTGGAAGAGTCGTCGAAAATCTCGGACAGATCCGGGCGAGTACGGCCCTGATCATCAACCGGCGCGTTCAGTTTGTTAACGATAACGCCGGTGATGTTGGTGTTTTTCGCGCCGCCAAAGCTGCTGCGAGTCAGTTCAATACGCTCGTTCAGCTGTTCCGGAGTATCGGTGCCCTGAGACATCACGAAGACGATTTCCGCATTCAGCGTTTTCGCGATTTCGTAGTTCAGAGACTGCGCGAACTGGTGTTTACGGGTTGGGACCAGGCCTTCAACCAGTACAACTTCAGCATCTTTGGTGTTCGCGTGGTAATTCGCGATGATCTCTTCCATCAGCACATCTTTCTGATTGCTGGACAGCAGAGATTCAACGTGGCTCATCTTCAGCGGTTCAGCGGCTGGCAGGTTAGAGTTCGCGCGAACGATAGTGGTAGTCTGGTCTGGCGCATCGCCACCGGCACGAGGCTGAGCGATTGGCTTAAAGACGCTCAGACGAACGCCTTTGCGTTCCATAGCGCGGATCACGCCGAGGCTGACGCTGGTCAGGCCGACGCTGGTTCCGGTAGGGATCAGCATAATAATACGGGACACGGTTTATCCTCTTTCGTTACCGCCCGTTTCAGGCGGGTTACAAAACAGCACCGCCAGCTAGGCTGGCGGTGTGAAATCAGGCAGTCAGACGGCTCGCGTCTTGAGCGATAACCAGTTCTTCGTTGGTTGGGATAACCACCGCAGGACGGGTACCTTCTTTGTTGATGAAACCAGATTTGCCGAAACGTGCGGCCAGGTTACGTTCGTGGTCAACTTCAAAGCCCAGAACGCCCAGTTTGCCCAGAGACAGTTCACGAACCATCGCTGCGTTTTCACCGATACCACCGGTGAAGACAACCGCATCCAGACGACCATCCATCAGCGCGGTGTAAGAACCGATGTACTTCGCCAGACGGTGGCAGTAAACGTCCATTGCACGTTTAGCGTCTTCTTTGGTGGTGTAGTTGTCTTCAACATAACGGCAGTCGCTGGTGACTTCGGTCAGACCCAGCAGGCCAGACTCTTTGGTCAGCATTTTGTTGATCTGGTCAACGCTCATGCCCAGGGTGTCGTGCAGGTGGAAAATAATCGCCGGGTCGATGTCACCGGAACGCGTACCCATCACCAGACCTTCCAGCGGGGTCAGACCCATGGAGGTATCAACACATTTACCGTTACGGATAGCAGAAACAGAACCGCCGTTGCCCAGGTGGCAAGTGATGATATTCAGCTCATCAACCGGTTTGTTCAGCATTTTTGCCGCTTCCTGAGTAACGAAGAAGTGGCTGGTGCCGTGCGCGCCGTAACGACGAACGCCGTGTTCTTTGTACAGGCTGTACGGCAGAGCATAGAGGTAAGACTCTTCCGGCATAGTCTGATGGAACGCGGTGTCGAACACAGCCACGTTTTTATCTTTCAGGCTTGGGAAGGATTTCAGCGCTTCTGCGATACCGATCAGGTGAGCCGGGTTATGCAGCGGTGCGAAAGAAGCAGAATCTTTGATGCCCTGGATAACGGAATCATCGATAACCACGGAGCTGGTGTACTTCTCGCCGCCGTGTACGATACGGTGACCAATGGCGGTCAATTGCGCAGACAATTCTGGTTTTTGTGCCAGAATAGTGTTAACGATAAAGTTCAGCGCTTCACTGTGAGCGGCGCCTGCACCTAAAGCCGCTTCTTGTTTACCGCCGTCCATTTTCCACTTGATGCGTGCTTCTGGGAGATGGAAACATTCGGCTAAACCAGAGAGGTATTCTTCACCGTTTACTGCATCGATGATGGCAAATTTCAGTGAGGAGCTACCGCAGTTCAGAACCAGTACTAACTTACTCGACATGGAAGTACCTATTTATGATACGTGGCTAAAAAAACGTCAGGGAGTCATAGAGCGTAGCGCATGATGACACCGACGTTTATGATTAACATCATGCGCCAGAGTCTTTTTGGGCACGATGGAATAAATACCTTTGAGTCTATGTCATTTTGCGTATTTTTCAGCCAGTGGCATACTGTATGCCAATTTGACGACTCAATGATTTTGGACTAAAGGCCTTACAGGCGGGCACAGGATACCTGAATGTGGGTAGCAAAGACAAAATGTTTTGAACGATGTCCCTTGTAGTTGTTGTTTTGCACAATTTTTTTAATTTTTATATGTGAAGTTGAGGTAACCGCCATGTCGACACCGGATAATCGCTCCGTCAATTTTTTTAGCTTGTTTCGTCGGGGGCAGCACTATGCGAAGACGTGGCCAATGGAAAAGCGCCTCGCTCCCGTGTTTGTTGAGAACCGCGTGATCCGGATGACGCGTTACGCAATCCGCTTTATGCCGCCTGTCGCCGTCTTCACCTTATGCTGGCAAATTGCGTTGGGTGGGCAGTTGGGACCCGCCGTGGCAACTGCGCTGTTTGCGCTTAGTCTGCCGATGCAGGGCATGTGGTGGCTGGGTAAACGTTCTGTCACGCCGCTGCCGCCTTCCATACTCAATTGGTTTTACGAAGTTCGGGGAAAATTGCAGGAGGCCGGGCAGGCGCTTTCTCCGGTAGAAGGAAAGCCTGATTACCAGGCGCTGGCTGACACGCTTAAGCGCGCCTTCAAACAACTGGATAAAACTTTCCTCGATGATTTGTAATTGACCCCTGATTACGCATATAAAAGAAGGCACAAGATGCCTTCTTTTTTTTCATCGCTGTAGTAGTGATACAGGAGTCCCAAATGGAAATGACCAACGCTCAACGTCTGATTTTGTCTAACCAGTACAAAATGATGACTATGCTCGATCCCACTAACGCCGAGCGTTATCGTCGTTTGCAGACGATTATTGAACGCGGTTACGGCTTGCAGATGCGCGAGCTGGATCGTGAGTTTGGTGAGCTGACGGAAGAAACCTGCCGTACGATTATCGATATTATGGAGATGTATCACGCATTACATGTGTCATGGACTAATCTAAAAGACGCCCAGTCTATTGATGAGCGCCGCGTAACCTTCCTGGGTTTTGACGCCGCAACGGAAGCCCGTTTCCTCGGGTATGTTCGCTTTATGGTGAATGTGGAAGGTCGTTATACCCATTTTGATGCGGGTACGCATGGCTTCAACGCCCAGACCCCGATGTGGGAAAAATATCAGCGTATGCTGAATGTCTGGCACTCTTGCCCGCGCCAGTATCACCTGAGCGCGAATGAAATTAATCAAATCATTAATGCCTGAGGGGGCGAGCGTGCAGTGCAAAGGTTTTCTGTTTGATCTGGATGGAACGCTGGTCGATTCCTTACCCGCAGTAGAACGCGCGTGGTGTAACTGGGCCGATCGTTTTGGCCTCGATCACGCCGAGGTGCTGGGCTTTATTCATGGCAAGCAGGCCATTACCTCTCTGCGGCACTTTATGGTGGGCAAGTCTGAGGCGGAGATCGCCGCGGAGTTCACCCGCCTGGAGCAGATTGAAGCAACGGAAACCGCGGGGATCACCGCGCTGCCTGGGGCGGTTGATTTGCTCAACCACCTCAACAAAGCGGGTATTCCATGGGCGATTGTGACTTCCGGATCGATGCCGGTCGCACGGGCGCGCCATCGCGTCGCGGGACTTCCTGCTCCTGAAGTGTTTGTCACTGCCGAAAGGGTAAAAAGAGGTAAGCCAGAGCCAGACGCGTATCTGTTAGGTGCCCAACTGCTGGGCCTGGCGCCGCAGGAGTGTGCGGTAGTCGAGGATGCGCCCGCCGGGGTACTCTCAGGACTGGCGGCAGGGTGTCATGTGATAGCGGTCAACGCGCCTGCGGACACGCCGCGTCTGGATGAGGTCGACTTTTCGCTGACCAGTCTGGAGCATCTTTCTGTGACCAAACAGCCCAACGGAAATGTGGTCGTCGTAAGAAATGCCTGATCATGATTTAGCCCCAGATTGTTGGGGCTTTTTTATGGCAGAATCGACTCATCCCTCTCATTTAACAAGGATATGTTGTGAACGGTGAATTGATATGGGTTCTCTCATTGCTGGCGATTGCCGTCATCTTGTTTGCTACTGGCAGAGTGCGTATGGACGCGATCGCTTTGCTGGTTATTATTGCCTTTGTTCTGAGTGGAACATTGAGCATCACAGAAGCCTTTTCCGGATTCAGCGATCCTAACGTTATTTTGATCGCGGCTTTATTTATTATCGGCGACGGCCTGGTGCGTACCGGGGTGGCGACGGTGATGGGGGCCTGGCTGGTGAAGGTCGCCGGCAGCAGTGAAGTCAAAATGCTGGTGCTGCTGATGATAACCGTTGCCGGGCTTGGTGCGTTTATGAGTTCGACCGGCGTGGTTGCTATCTTTATTCCGGTTGTCTTAAGCGTTTCCATGCGCATGCAAATCTCTCCCTCACGCCTGATGATGCCGCTGAGCTTTGCCGGGTTGATCAGTGGCATGATGACGCTGGTGGCGACGCCGCCTAACCTGGTGGTCAACAGTGAGTTGCTACGCGAAGGACTTAACGGTTTTAGCTTTTTTAGCGTGACCCCGCTGGGGGTAGTGGTTCTGGTACTCGGCATTATTTATATGCTGCTGATGCGCTTTATGCTGAATGGCGATGACTCCGGACAGCCGGGAGATGGCTGGAAACGCCGGACCTTTCGCGATCTGATTAAAGAGTATCGCCTGACGGGGCGCGCCCGCCGCCTGGCGATTCGCCCTGGTTCGCCGATGATTGGCCAGCGTCTGGATGACCTGAAGCTGCGTGAGCGCTACGGGGCGAACGTGATTGGCGTTGAACGCTGGCGGCGCTTTCGTCGCGTGATTGTTGACGTTAATGGCGTCTCCGAATTTCGCGCCCGTGACGTGCTGCTGATTGATATGTCCGCTGCGGACGTCGATCTGCGTGAATTTTGCAGCGAGCAACTGCTGGAGCCGATGGTGCTGCGCGGGGAATACTTCTCTGAGCAGGCGCTGGATGTGGGGATGGCGGAGATTTCGCTGATCCCTGAATCGGAACTGATTGGCAAAACGGTACGGGAAATCGCCTTTCGTACGCGTTACGGCCTGAATGTGGTCGGCCTGAAACGTGATGGTACGGCGCTGGCTGGCGCGGTGGTGGATGAACCGCTGCTGATGGGGGATATCATTCTGGTGGTGGGCAACTGGAAGCTCATCACTCTGCTGGGGCAAAAAGGGCGCGACTTCGTGGTGTTGAACATGCCCGCTGAGGTCAGTGAAGCCTCCCCGGCGCACAGTCAGGCGCCGCATGCCATTTTCTGCCTGGTGCTGATGGTCGCCCTGATGCTCACCGATGAAATTCCTAATACGGTTGCCGCGATTATCGCCTGCCTGCTGATGGGAAAATTCCGCTGTATCGATGCCGAAAGCGCTTATAAAGCGATTCACTGGCCAAGTATTATTTTGATCGTCGGGATGATGCCCTTTGCGCTGGCTTTACAAAAAACCGGCGGTGTCGATCTGGTGGTGAAAGGGCTGATGGACGTCGGCGGCGGCTATGGCCCGTACATGATGTTGGGCTGCCTGTTTGTGCTGTGCGCAAGCATCGGGTTGTTTATCTCGAATACGGCGACGGCGGTGCTGATGGCGCCAATCGCGCTGGCGGCGGCAAAGTCGATGGGGGTTTCGCCGTATCCTTTTGCGATGGTGATTGCGATGGCGGCGTCCGCAGCCTTTATGACGCCGGTCTCTTCGCCGGTCAATACGCTGGTATTGGGACCGGGTAACTACAGCTTTAGCGACTTCGTGAAAATTGGCGTACCGTTTACGGCGATCGTGATGGCGGTGTGCGTGGTGATGATCCCGATGCTATTCCCGTTTTGACCGCCGCAGTAAACGCCTGATGGCGCTGCGCTTATCAGGCCTACGGATATCACGCTACCTGTAGGCCGGATAAGACGTTGACGTCGCCATCCGGCAAAATCGTTTACAGCGGTGAATCCTGGCTGATCTCATCTAATGAGAGGTGAAAGCTCGGCACGAACACCTCCATAAAGTAGTCCATCTCTTTGCTGCGTCGTGATTCCAGCGTTTTTTCCAGACGCGTTTTCGCCAGTAAAAATTCATTATTGCCAGCGGAGAGCTCTTCCAGGCACTTCAAATAAGCGCACAGCGCATCGGCCTGTTTGACGATTGACTTCTCTTCCTCGCTGTAAGCATGCTCATCAATCAGCGGCGCAAAAATGTCGCGTAGCTCATCGGGAACCATATCGACCAGCTTTTGCTGGGCAATTTTCTCTATCGCTTTATATTCCTGGGCAATTTGCGAGTTGAAATATTTTACCGGGGTAGGGAGGTCGCCGGTCAGCACCTCTGAAGCGTCATGGTACATTGCCAGCAGGGCAATGCGTTCTGCATTAACCTGGCCGCCAAATTTACGGTTTTTGATCGCGGCCAGCGCATGGGCGACCATGGCAACTTGCAGACTATGCTCGGACACATTTTCGGTACGCACGTTGCGCATCAGCGGCCAGCGGTTAATGAGTTTGAGGCGGGAGAGATGGGCAAAAAAAATGGCTCTGCTTCATAAGTTACCTTTTGTCTTCACTGCGGCTGGCTTCATTGTGCGGGGAGGGGAGGCAAGATGCAAATGCGGGTTTTTGTAGGCCGGGTAAGCGTAGCGCCACCCGGCAAGCAAAGCGGCTACTGATGGTAACCCGAGAGGAAACGCCCAAAACGGTTGATGGCCATTTCGAGGTCATCTTCGCGCGGCAACGTCACGATGCGTACGTGATCGGGCCACGGCCAGTTAAATGCGGAGCCTTGTACCAGCAGCACTTTCTCCTGCAGCAGAAAATCGAGAACCATCTTCTGGTCGTCATGAATATTGAACCGTTTGGCGTCAATTTTCGGGAACATATACAGCGCGCCGCGCGGCTTCATGCAGGAGACGCCGGGGATGTCGTTAATTAATTCCCAGGCACGGTTACGCTGTTCGTACAGGCGTCCGCCGGGCATGATGAATTCACTGATGCTCTGGTATCCGCCCAGGGCGGTCTGAATCGCATGCTGCGCCGGAACGTTGGCGCACAAACGCATAGAGGCCAGCATCTCAAGACCTTCGATATACCCTTTGGCATGTTTCTTCGGCCCGTTCAGCACCATCCAGCCCTGACGGAAACCGGCAACGCGGTAGGTTTTCGACAGGCCGTTAAAGGTAATGGTCAACAGGTCCGGCGCCATCGCGGCGATTGAGTGGTGTTCGGCATCATCGTAGAGAATTTTATCGTAAATCTCGTCAGCAAAAATGATGAGGTTGTTCTGGCGAGCAATTTCAACAATCTCCATCAGCAGCTCTTTGGAATAAACAGCGCCGGTCGGGTTGTTTGGGTTGATGATGACGATCCCACGCGTACGCGGCGTAATTTTGGCGCGAATGTCATCGAGGTCCGGGAACCAGTCAGAGGATTCGTCACACAGATAGTGCACGGCATTACCGCTGGACAGCGACACCGCCGCCGTCCACAGCGGGTAATCCGGTGCAGGAACCAGCATTTCGTCCCCACTGTTCAGCAATGCCTGCATGGCCTGCACAATCAATTCGGAAACGCCGTTACCGATATAGATATCTTCCACGGTCACGTCGCGCATCCCACGGGCCTGGTAATGCTGCATGATCGCTTTACGGGCTGAATAAAGACCTTTGGAATCGCAATATCCTTGCGCTGTTGGCAAATTGCGGATCACATCAACCAGAATTTCATCTGGCGCTTCAAACCCGAATGGCGCCGGGTTGCCGATGTTCAGTTTCAGAACTTTATTGCCTTCTTCTTCCAGGCGCTTTGCTTCCTTCAGAACCGGGCCGCGAATGTCATAACAGACGTTTTCTAATTTGCTGGATTTTTCAATGGGGGACATGAACGTTGACCTTTTTAGCTGTGAATGCCACTCCCTGCCGTGGAAGTCAGCCCAGCACAATGTACTCCCACGACGGTAAGTTTTGAAGGGGCTTTAGTAGAAGATTTTGAAAATCTATGAAGTTATAATTAACTGTTAATAACTAAATAACGCAATTATCATGAAATAATAATCTGGAAAATTGTATGTTGTAGGTGATATGTTTTGTGGTGTTGGTTTAGGGGTGGTGGTTTGTCTGGTCAAAAAAACTTAAGTTTGTAAAGCAAAAGATCGCCGACACATAAGCGGTATGACGTCATTCGAAAATACTGAGGTTTAATCTGCCGGGGCTGTTATCAGTCTGATCCGTTCGTGGTGCGGTGTGAATTCATTGTTAAGCATAATTAATGAATTGAGAGACTCTTAATTAATTATTATTTAATATTTAAACCGCATTAAATTGAAAGGCTTAATAATACAAAAACCACTGGCCTGACATAACGCCTGGTTGGCTCGAATTATTCGCGATAACACTTATAAATATAGTGGTTTTAGGTTAAGATAAGTCTCATGAAATGGTGCGTAGTAAGAATTTTACGATAATTCAAATGTTTGTTGGTTGTTCCTAACGTACTGAAAAGTTAGTTTTTAATGTGTAAATTATTGTTCGTTAACTTTTTTTAAATTTACAAAGTTTACATGTTTTCCATTAGTCAGAATCATCCAGCAGCTAAAAATATGGCCCTTTCTCGTTGCTATATTCCGATGAGCGTCACGGTTATTATATAGCGTAGAAAGAGAATTGTTTCGTTTGTTCAACCAAATACATCCTTATTTTCACTTGGTTACACTAAGCGAAACTGCAAGGAAGGCAGATAACAAATGGAGCTGTTTGATTCTGAATGCACAGCATTAACCCGGTATGACCCGCGAGTAAGTGAAAAACTATGATAAATGCAAATCGTCCGATAATTAACCTCGACCTCGATCTGCTGAGAACCTTCGTTGCTGTTGCCGACCTGAATACCTTCGCGGCTGCGGCAGCTGCGGTATGTCGCACTCAGTCTGCGGTGAGTCAGCAAATGCAGCGTCTTGAGCAACTCGTGGGGAAAGAGTTGTTCGCGCGTCATGGACGCAACAAACTGCTGACCGAACATGGTATACAGCTGTTGGGTTACGCCAGGAAAATATTGCGTTTTAATGATGAGGCATGCTCATCATTAATGTTTAACAATCTTCAGGGAGTGTTAACTATCGGCGCTTCTGATGAATCCGCCGATACGATACTGCCTTTCCTGCTCAACCGTATAAGCTCGGTTTATCCGAAGCTTGCGCTGGATGTGAGAGTCAAGCGTAACGCTTACATGGTGGACATGCTGAAGTCACAAGAGGTGGATTTGGTGGTGACCACCAACCGTCCGGGCGATTTTGAATGCCTGAATCTGCGCACCTCTCCGACGCACTGGTATTGTGCGGCCGAATATATCCTGCAAAAGGGTGAACCGGTACCGTTGGTGCTGTTGGACGATCCGAGCCCGTTTCGCGATATCGTGTTAGCGACGTTGAACGCTGCGCAGATCCCGTGGCGTCTGGCGTATGTTGCTTCAACTTTGCCCGCGGTTCGTGCTGCGGTCAAAGCCGGTCTGGGCGTCACCGCCCGTCCCGTTGAAATGATGAGTCCTGATTTACGCGTACTGGGCGCGGCGGACGGATTACCGCCGTTGCCTGATACCGAGTATCTGTTGTGCTGCGATCCGACTACGCAAAATGAGTTAGCCCAGGTAATCTTTAAATCGATGCAGACGTATCAAAATCCCTGGCAATACAATCAGTTTACCCCCGAAGGGGGAGATGATTCGCTAATTGTTGAAGGCGACTTCGAGTAACGCGTCACAAAAAAACGTTTTAAAATGTAAGTGCAAAAAAGAGCCGCTAATGATGAAAAAACATTCAGCGGCTCTTTTTTTGGGCAAATATCGTTGGTTAGTGTCATTTGCTATACTAAAACTTAACAAAATCAGCGGGTAAAAAAACGGCGTGAAAACAGGATGAAAAATAATCAGCTGAGTTGTTAATTGTTTGCATGTTAAAAAACTAGAGAAATTGTTGCTGTTTTTTATGGTGAATTAACAAAAGCGTGTCACAGATCAAGAAAATACTCCCATTTAGGGGGAGGCATTAGTGTGAATTCCTGTCAAAATAGACGTGTATTATCTTTTTTACTTCACTACGGACACGATTCAACAACATTAAAAAAGACCGATGATGCGATCGAAATCGGTCTAAAGAGCACTTTATGTTAATGAGGTTGGAACAGTGTAAAATAATGTGAGGAAACTTTTGTTAAAGTTGACAAAAGGTTATAGAAAGGAGTAAAAAACCCCATCAATTGGCTGTATAAAATGGTTTTCTACAGTGATTGTAAGGTTTTTTTTATTCCTCCCCATGAATCGATGTGGCGTTCATCTGCCGAAAAGAGCAGAGAATTTGGCGCTACTTTTGATGAGTAAGCAATGAGTATGTCAACATCCACTGAAATCATCGCTCATCACTGGGCATTCGCTATCTTTCTTATTGTCGCCATTGGCCTGTGCTGCCTGATGCTCGTCGGCGGCTGGTTTTTAGGTGGTCGCGCGCGCGCGAGATCTAAAAACGTGCCGTTTGAATCAGGTATCGACTCGGTCGGCACCGCCCGCTTGCGCCTGTCTGCCAAGTTTTATCTGGTAGCCATGTTCTTCGTTATCTTCGACGTTGAAGCGCTGTATCTGTTCGCATGGTCAACTTCTATCCGTGAAAGCGGTTGGATTGGCTTTGTGGAAGCTGCAATTTTTATTTTTGTGTTACTGGCAGGTCTGGTTTATCTGGTGCGTATTGGCGCGCTGGACTGGACGCCCGCGCGTTCACGCCGCGAGCGTATGAACCCGGAAACGAACAGTATCGCTAATCGTCAACGCTAACCGCGAGGCATTAAGATGGATTATACGCTCACCCGCATAGATCCTAACGGTGAGAACGACCGTTACCCCCTGCAAAAACAGGAGATCGTAACCGACCCCCTGGAGCAAGAAGTTAACAAAAACGTGTTCATGGGTAAGCTCCATGACATGGTTAACTGGGGCCGTAAAAACTCAATTTGGCCATATAACTTTGGCCTTTCCTGCTGCTACGTTGAGATGGTGACCTCGTTTACCGCCGTGCACGATGTGGCCCGTTTTGGTGCGGAAGTTCTGCGTGCATCGCCGCGTCAGGCTGACCTGATGGTCGTGGCTGGCACCTGCTTTACCAAAATGGCACCGGTTATTCAGCGCCTCTACGATCAGATGCTGGAACCAAAATGGGTTATTTCCATGGGCGCATGCGCCAACTCCGGCGGTATGTACGACATCTACTCTGTGGTACAGGGCGTTGATAAATTTATTCCGGTCGATGTGTACATCCCGGGATGCCCGCCGCGTCCGGAAGCGTATATGCAGGCTCTGATGCTGCTGCAAGACTCCATTGGCAAAGAACGCCGTCCGCTCTCCTGGGTGGTTGGCGATCAGGGCGTTTATCGCGCCAATATGCAGTCAGAACGCGAGCGTAAACGCGGCGAACGTATTGCTGTAACGAATCTTCGTACACCAGACGAGATTTAATTTGCGCCTGTCGGCAGCCGCACTTCCTTCGCTTATCACTACATAAATAGCGCGAAGCACTGCCGACTACCACGGACCATTTACAATGGTGAACAATATGACCGACTTAACCGCGCAAGACGCTGTATGGCAAACACGGGATCACCTTGATGACCCGGTCATTGGCGAACTGCGCAACCGTTTTGGGCCGGATGCCTTTACCGTTCAGGCGACTCGCACCGGGGTACCCGTTGTTTGGGTCAAGCGTGAACAATTACTGGAAGTTGGCGATTTCTTAAAGAGACTGCCGAAACCTTACGTCATGCTGTTTGATTTACACGGCATGGACGAACGTCTGCGTACGCACCGCGAAGGGTTACCCGCCGCGGATTTTTCCGTTTTCTATCACCTGATTTCCATTGAACGCAATCGCGATATCATGCTCAAGGTGGCGTTGTCTGAAAACGATCTGCGCGTACCGACTTTCACCAAACTGTTCCCGAACGCCAACTGGTATGAGCGTGAAACCTGGGAAATGTTTGGTATTGATATCGAAGGCCACCCGCACCTGACGCGTCTGCTGATGCCGCACACCTGGCAAGGCCACCCGCTGCGTAAAGACTACCCGGCGCGTGCGACCGAATTCGATCCGTTTGAGCTGACCAAAGCCAAACAGGATCTGGAAATGGAAGCGCTGACCTTCAAACCCGAAGACTGGGGCATGAAGCGCGGTACCGAAAACGAGGACTTCATGTTCCTCAACCTCGGTCCTAACCACCCGTCTTCTCACGGCGCGTTCCGTATTGTGCTGCAGCTGGATGGCGAAGAAATCGTCGACTGCGTACCTGACATCGGCTACCACCACCGTGGCGCTGAAAAGATGGGTGAACGTCAGTCCTGGCACAGCTACATTCCGTACACCGACCGTATCGAGTACCTCGGCGGCTGCGTAAACGAAATGCCTTACGTACTGGCGGTTGAGAAACTGGCTGGCATCACCACGCCGGATCGCGTCAACGTGATTCGCGTGATGTTGTCTGAACTGTTCCGTATCAACAGCCACCTGCTGTACATCTCCACGTTCATTCAGGACGTCGGCGCGATGACCCCGGTTTTCTTCGCCTTTACCGATCGTCAGAAAATTTATGACGTGGTGGAAGCGATCACCGGTTACCGTATGCACCCGGCCTGGTTCCGTATCGGCGGTGTGGCGCACGATCTGCCGCGCGGTTGGGACAAACTGCTGCGTGACTTCCTTGACTGGATGCCAAAACGTCTGGATTCCTACGAGAAAGCCGCACTGCGTAACACTATCCTGAAAGGTCGTTCCCAGGGCGTTGCCGCCTACGGCAAGAAAGAAGCGCTGGACTGGGGTTGTACCGGTGCTGCGCTGCGTGCGACCGGTATTGATTTCGACGTGCGTAAAGCCCGTCCATACTCTGGCTACGAAAACTTTGACTTTGAAGTTCCGGTTGGCGGCGGCGTGTCCGACTGCTATACCCGCGTAATGCTGAAAGTTGAAGAGCTGCGCCAGAGCCTGCGCATCCTTGAGCAGTGCCTCAACAACATGCCGGAAGGCCCGTTCAAAGCGGATCACCCGCTGACCACGCCGCCGCCGAAAGAGCGCACGCTGCAACATATCGAAACCCTGATCACCCACTTCCTGCAAGTGTCGTGGGGCCCGGTGATGCCGGCGAACGAATCCTTCCAGATGGTGGAAGCGACCAAGGGTATCAACAGTTACTACCTGACCAGCGATGGCAGCACCATGAGTTATCGTACCCGTATCCGTACCCCGAGCTATGCGCACCTGCAGCAGATCCCGGTAGCGGTACGTGGCAGCCTGGTGTCTGACCTTATCGTCCATCTGGGTAGTATTGATTTTGTTATGTCAGATGTGGACCGCTAATTATGCACGAGAATCAACAACCACAAACCGAGGCTTTTGAGCTGAGTGCGGCTGAGCGTGAAGCGATTGAGCACGAGAAGCACCACTACGAAGACCCGCGTGCGGCGTCCATTGAAGCGCTGAAGATCGTTCAGAAGCAGCGTGGCTGGGTGCCGGATGGCGCGATCTATGCGATCGCGGATGTGCTGGGTATCCCGGCAAGCGATGTAGAAGGTGTTGCCACGTTCTACAGCCAGATCTTCCGCCAGCCGGTAGGTCGCCACGTGATCCGCTATTGCGACAGCGTGGTGTGCCATATCAACGGCTATCAGGGGATCCAGGCCGCGCTTGAGAAAAAACTCAACATCAAGCCGGGGCAGACGACCTTTGACGGTCGCTTTACGCTGCTGCCGACCTGCTGCCTGGGGAACTGCGACAAAGGGCCGAACATGATGATCGATGACGACACTCATGCTCACCTGACCCCGGAAGGCATTCCCGAACTGCTGGAGCGGTATAAATGAAAGACATTATCCGTACTCCCGAAACCCATCCGCTGACCTGGCGTCTGCGCGATGACAAACAGCCGGTCTGGCTGGACGAATACCGTAGCAAAAACGGCTACGAAGGTGCGCGTAAGGCCCTGACCGGCCTGTCACCGGACGAAATCGTCAATCAGGTAAAAGACGCTGGCCTGAAAGGGCGCGGCGGCGCGGGCTTTTCCACCGGTCTGAAGTGGAGCCTGATGCCGAAAGACGAATCCATGAACATCCGTTACCTGCTGTGTAACGCCGATGAAATGGAACCGGGCACCTATAAAGACCGTCTGCTGATGGAACAGCTGCCGCACCTGCTGGTGGAAGGCATGCTGATTTCCGCGTTTGCGCTGAAAGCGTACCGTGGTTACATCTTCCTGCGCGGTGAATATATCGAAGCGGCTGTGCATCTGCGCCGCGCGATCGCCGAAGCAACCGAAGCCGGTCTGCTTGGCAAAAACATCATGGGCACCGGTTTCGACTTCGAACTGTTTGTCCACACTGGGGCAGGGCGTTACATCTGCGGTGAAGAAACCGCGCTGATTAACTCCCTCGAAGGTCGTCGCGCTAACCCGCGCTCCAAGCCGCCGTTCCCGGCAAGCTCTGGCGCATGGGGTAAGCCGACCTGCGTTAACAACGTCGAAACCCTGTGTAACGTACCGGCCATCCTCGCCAACGGCGTGGAGTGGTACCAGAACATCTCGAAGAGCAAAGATGCGGGCACCAAGCTGATGGGCTTCTCCGGTCGCGTGAAGAACCCTGGCCTGTGGGAGCTGCCGTTTGGCACTACCGCGCGTGAGATCCTCGAAGATTACGCGGGCGGTATGCGCGATGGCCTGAAATTCAAGGCATGGCAGCCGGGCGGCGCGGGTACTGACTTCCTGACCGAAGCGCACCTTGACCTGCCGATGGAGTTCGAAAGCATCGGTAAAGCGGGCAGCCGTCTGGGTACCGCGCTGGCAATGGCCGTCGATCACGAGATTGGCATGGTACCGCTGGTGCGTAACCTGGAAGAGTTCTTCGCCCGCGAGTCCTGCGGCTGGTGTACGCCGTGCCGTGACGGTCTGCCGTGGAGCGTGAAAATTCTGCGCGCGCTGGAGCGTGGCGAAGGCCAGCCAGGGGATATCGAGACGCTTGAGCAACTGTGTCGTTTCCTCGGCCCGGGTAAAACCTTCTGTGCACACGCACCGGGTGCGGTGGAGCCGCTGCAGAGCGCCATTAAATATTTCCGCGAAGAATTCGAAGCCGGCATCAAGCAGTCCTTCAGCAATACCCATCAGATTGGTGGTATTCAGCCGAACCTGCTGAAAGAGCGCTGGTGATTACAGGGTTAGCCCTGCATCGCGATAAGTAATTCGATTAACGCTTAGTCACTGACTAAGATAACTGGAAGCATGCTGACTATGGCTACGATTCATGTAGACGGCAAAGAATATGAGGTCAACGGAGCGGACAACCTGCTGGAAGCTTGTCTGTCTCTCGGCCTTGATATTCCGTACTTTTGCTGGCACCCGGCGCTGGGAAGCGTCGGTGCTTGCCGCCAGTGTGCGGTGAAGCAATATCAGAACGCGGAAGACACGCGTGGTCGCCTGGTGATGTCTTGTATGACACCGGCCACCGAAGGCACCTTTATTTCTATTGATGACGAAGAAGCGAAGCAGTTCCGCGAAAGCGTCGTGGAGTGGCTGATGACCAACCACCCGCACGACTGTCCGGTCTGTGAAGAGGGCGGTAACTGCCACCTGCAGGATATGACCGTGATGACTGGTCATAGCTTCCGTCGCTACCGCTTTACCAAGCGTACCCACCGCAATCAGGACCTGGGGCCGTTCATCTCTCACGAAATGAACCGCTGCATCGCCTGCTATCGCTGTGTACGTTACTACAAAGATTACGCGGACGGCGCGGATCTGGGCGTATATGGCGCGCATGACAACGTCTACTTCGGTCGCCCGGAAGACGGTACGCTCGAAAGCGAATTCTCCGGTAACCTGGTCGAAATTTGCCCGACCGGCGTATTCACCGATAAAACGCACTCCGAGCGCTATAACCGTAAATGGGACATGCAGTTTGCGCCGAGCATCTGCCAGCAGTGTTCCATCGGTTGTAACACCAGCCCCGGCGAGCGCTACGGTGAACTGCGTCGTATCGAAAACCGCTATAACGGTACCGTTAACCACTACTTCCTCTGCGACCGTGGTCGTTTTGGCTATGGTTACGTGAACCTGAAAGACCGTCCGCGTCAGCCGGTACAGCGTCGTGGCGATGATCTGATCACGCTCAACGCCGAACAGGCAATGCAGGGCGCGGCGGATATTCTGCGCCAGTCGAAGAAAGTGATTGGTATCGGCTCCCCGCGCGCCAGCGTTGAAAGCAACTTCGCGCTGCGTGAACTGGTCGGCGCGGATAACTTCTATACCGGTATCGCCCAGGGCGAGCAGGAACGTCTGCAGCTGGCGCTGAGCGTGCTGCGTGACGGCGGTATTCATACTCCGGCGCTGCGCGAAATCGAATCCTACGATGCGGTGCTGGTGCTGGGCGAAGATGTCACCCAGACCGGCGCGCGCGTTGCGCTGGCGGTGCGTCAGGCGGTGAAAGGTAAAGCACGTGAAATGGCGGCGGCGCAGAAAGTGGCCGACTGGCAGATTGCGGCGATCCTCAACATCGGCCAGCGCGCCAAACACCCGCTGTTCGTGACCAACGTCGATAACACCCGTCTGGATGATATCGCCGCCTGGACCTACCGTGCGCCGGTTGAAGATCAGGCGCGTTTAGGTTTCGCTATCGCCCACGCGCTGGATAACAACGCCCCGGCGGTTGACGGTATCGACCGCGACCTGCAGAACAAAATTGACGTAATCGTTCAGGCGTTAGCCGGAGCGAAGAAACCGCTGATTATTTCCGGGACCAACGCCGGTAGCGCCGAAGTGATTCAGGCGGCTGCCAACGTGGCGAAGGCGCTGAAAGGCCGTGGCGCAGACGTCGGCATCACCATGATTGCGCGCTCTGTTAACAGCATGGGCCTGGGTATGATTGGCGGGGGTTCCCTTGACGATGCGCTGACCGAGCTGGAAACAGGTCGTGCTGACGCCGTTGTGGTGCTGGAAAATGACCTGCATCGCCATGCTTCAGCAACGCGTGTCAATGCCGCGCTGGCGAAAGCGCCGCTGGTACTGGTCATTGACCATCAGCGTACGGCAATTATGGAAAACGCCCATCTGGTGCTTTCCGCCGCAAGCTTTGCCGAAAGCGATGGTACGGTGATTAACAACGAAGGCCGCGCGCAGCGTTTCTTCCAGGTCTATGATCCGTCCTACTACGACAGCAAAACCATTATGCTGGAAAGCTGGCGCTGGCTGCACTCGCTGCACAGCACCGTGCAGAGCCGCGAAGTGGACTGGACGCAGCTCGACCACGTTATCGACGCGGTTGTCGAGAAGCTACCGCAGCTGGCGGGTATTAAAGATGCCGCGCCGGACGCAAGCTTCCGTATCCGTGGGCAGAAACTGGCGCGTGAACCGCACCGCTACAGCGGCCGTACCGCAATGCGCGCTAACATCAGCGTACACGAACCGCGCCAGCCGCAGGACAAAGACACCATGTTCGCTTTCTCTATGGAAGGGAACAACCAACCGTCTGCGCCGCGTTCACAAATTCCGTTTGCCTGGGCTCCGGGCTGGAACTCCCCACAGGCGTGGAACAAGTTCCAGGATGAAGTGGGCGGTAAACTGCGTCATGGCGACCCGGGCGTGCGTCTGATTGAAGCCTCTGCGGGGGGGATGGATTACTTCACTACCGTTCCGGCGAGCTTCCAGGCGCAGGATGGTCAGTGGCGTATCGCGCCGTACTACCATCTGTTTGGTAGCGACGAATTGTCCCAGCGTGCGCCGGTCTTCCAGACCCGTATGCCGCAGCCGTACATCAAGCTCAACCCGGCTGATGCCGCGAAGTTGGGCGTTAATGCCGGTACGCGCGTTTCGTTCAGCTACGATGGCAACACGGTCACGCTGCCGGTTGAAATCGCTGAAGGATTAACGGCAGGGCAGGTTGGTTTACCGATGGGTATGCCTGGCATCGCGCCGGTTCTGGCGGGCGCGCGTCTTGAGGATCTGCAGGAGGCACAACAATGAGTTGGATTACACCCGATCTGATTGAGATCCTGCTGAGCATTCTCAAAGCGGTGGTGATTCTGCTGGTGGTGGTCACCTGCGGGGCATTCATGAGCTTTGGCGAACGTCGTCTGCTGGGTCTGTTCCAGAACCGTTACGGACCGAACCGTGTGGGTTGGGGCGGTTCGCTCCAGCTGGTTGCGGACATGATCAAGATGTTCTTTAAAGAAGACTGGATCCCGAAATTCTCGGATCGCGTCATCTTTACCCTGGCGCCGATGATCGCCTTCACCTCGCTGCTGTTGGCTTTCGCCATCGTGCCGGTGAGTCCGAACTGGGTGGTTGCTGACCTGAACATCGGTATCCTGTTCTTCCTGATGATGGCGGGGCTGGCGGTGTACGCGGTGCTGTTCGCCGGCTGGTCGAGCAACAACAAATACTCGCTGCTCGGTGCGATGCGTGCGTCTGCGCAGACGCTGAGCTACGAAGTGTTCCTCGGGCTTTCCCTGATGGGCGTGGTGGCGCAGGCCGGTTCATTCAACATGACCGACATCGTCAACAACCAGGCTGATATCTGGAACGTTATTCCGCAGTTCTTTGGTTTTGTCACCTTTGCCATCGCAGGCGTGGCGGTGTGTCACCGTCACCCGTTTGACCAGCCAGAAGCCGAGCAGGAACTGGCCGATGGTTACCACATTGAATATTCCGGTATGAAATTCGGTCTGTTCTTCGTGGGTGAGTACATCGGCATCGTCACCATTTCTGCACTGATGGTTACCCTGTTCTTCGGTGGCTGGCATGGCCCGTTCTTACCGCCATTCGTCTGGTTCGCGCTGAAAACCGCGTTCTTCATGATGATGTTCATTTTGATTCGTGCGTCGTTACCGCGTCCGCGTTATGACCAGGTAATGTCCTTCGGCTGGAAAGTTTGTCTGCCGCTGACGCTCGTCAACTTGCTGGTAACGGCGGCTGTCATTCTCTGGCAGGCGCAATAAGGGACACAAAGACCATGACCTTAAAAGAATTGTTCGTAGGTTTCGGCACCCAGGTACGCAGTATCTGGATGATCGGCCTGCATGCGTTCGCGAAACGCGAAACGCAGATGTACCCGGAAGAGCCGGTCTATCTCCCGCCCCGTTTCCGTGGTCGTATCGTACTGACCCGCGATCCGGACGGTGAAGAGCGCTGCGTTGCCTGTAACCTGTGTGCGGTAGCGTGCCCGGTTGGCTGTATCTCTCTGCAAAAAGCGGAGACCAAAGACGGTCGCTGGTATCCGGAGTTTTTCCGCATTAACTTCTCACGCTGCATTTTCTGCGGCCTGTGCGAAGAAGCCTGTCCGACAACGGCTATTCAGCTGACTCCAGATTTCGAGCTGGGTGAGTACAAACGCCAGGACCTGGTTTACGAGAAAGAGGATCTGCTGATCTCCGGTCCGGGCAAATACCCGGAATATAACTTCTACCGGATGGCAGGTATGGCAATCGACGGCAAAGATAAGGGCGAAGCAGAGAACGAAGCCAAGCCTATCGACGTCAAGAGCCTGTTACCGTAAGGAGAGGGGCAATGGAGTTCGCTTTTTATATCTGTGGCCTGATAGCCATTCTCGCAACCTTGCGGGTGATCACCCACACCAATCCGGTACACGCGCTGCTGTACCTGATTATTTCGCTGCTGGCGATTTCCGGGGTGTTCTTCTCGTTAGGCGCTTACTTCGCCGGTGCGCTGGAAATTATCGTCTACGCGGGCGCCATCATGGTGCTGTTCGTGTTCGTGGTCATGATGCTTAACCTCGGTGGCTCTGAAATCGAACAGGAACGCCAGTGGCTGAAACCGCAGGTGTGGATTGGTCCGGCGATTCTGTCGGCCATCATGCTGGTGGTGATTGTGTACGCCATTCTGGGCGTTAACGATCAGGGCATCGACGGTACGCCAATCAGCGCGAAAGCGGTCGGTATCTCCCTGTTCGGGCCATATGTTCTGGCGGTTGAACTGGCTTCAATGCTGCTGCTGGCAGGTCTGGTTGTGGCCTTCCACGTAGGGCGCGAAGAGCGTTCAGGCGAAGTGTTGAGCAACCGCACCGATGACCGCGCGAAAAGAAAAACGGAGGAGCACGCATGATCCCCTTACAACATGGACTGATCCTCGCGGCTGTCTTATTCGTCCTCGGCTTAACCGGCCTGGTTATCCGCCGCAATCTGCTGTTTATGCTGATTGGGCTGGAAATCATGATTAACGCCTCCGCGCTGGCCTTTGTGGTCGCCGGAAGCTACTGGGGCCAGACCGATGGTCAGGTGATGTATATTCTTGCCATCAGCCTTGCGGCTGCTGAAGCGAGCATCGGGCTTGCGCTGTTGCTGCAACTTCATCGCCGTCGCCAGAACCTGAACATCGATTCAGTAAGTGAGATGCGTGGATGAACATGCTTGCCTTAACCATTATTCTGCCATTTATTGGCTTTGTATTACTGGCGTTCTCTCGCGGTCGTTGGTCAGAAAATCTGTCCGCCACCGTGGGCGTCGGCTCGATTGGCCTGGCCGCACTGGTGACCGCGTTCGTTGGCATGGATTTCTTTGCCAACGGTAAACAGGCGGTTAGCGTTCCTCTGTGGACGTGGATGTCCGTTGGTGATTTTAACATCGGCTTCAACCTGGTGCTGGACGGCCTGTCGCTGACCATGCTCTCCGTGGTGACCGGCGTGGGTTTCCTGATCCACATGTTCGCCTCCTGGTATATGCGCGGTGAAGAGGGCTACTCCCGCTTCTTCGCCTACACCAACCTGTTTATCGCCAGCATGGTGGTACTGGTGCTGGCGGATAACCTGCTGCTGATGTACCTCGGTTGGGAAGGCGTGGGCCTGTGCTCCTATCTGCTGATCGGCTTCTACTACAGCGATCCGAAGAATGGCGCGGCGGCAATGAAAGCCTTCGTGGTGACCCGTGTCGGTGACGTGTTCCTCGCCTTCGCGCTGTTCATCCTCTACAACGAGCTGGGCACGCTGAACTTCCGCGAAATGGTCGAGCTGGCGCCTGCGCACTTTGCCGACGGCAACAACATGCTGATGTGGGCGACCCTGATGCTGCTGGGCGGTGCGGTAGGTAAATCCGCGCAGCTGCCGTTGCAGACCTGGCTTGCCGACGCGATGGCTGGTCCAACTCCGGTCTCCGCGCTGATCCACGCCGCGACGATGGTTACCGCCGGTGTCTACCTGATTGCGCGTACTCATGGCCTGTTCCTGATGACGCCGGAAATCCTGCATCTGGTGGGGATTATCGGGGCGATCACGCTGGTGCTGGCGGGCTTTGCCGCGCTGGTACAGACCGACATCAAGCGCGTTCTCGCTTACTCCACCATGAGCCAGATTGGCTACATGTTCCTCGCGCTTGGCGTGCAGGCATGGGATGCGGCGATTTTCCACCTGATGACGCACGCATTCTTTAAAGCGCTGCTGTTCCTGGCTTCCGGCTCGGTTATCCTGGCCTGCCATCACGAACAGAACATCTTCAAGATGGGCGGACTGCGTAAGTCGATTCCGCTGGTGTATCTCTGCTTCCTGATTGGTGGCGCGGCGCTGTCGGCTCTGCCGCTGATTACCGCAGGCTTCTTCAGTAAGGATGAGATTCTGGCCGGTGCAATGGCCAACGGTCATATCAATCTGATGGTTGCAGGTCTGGTCGGTGCGTTCATGACCTCTCTGTACACCTTCCGTATGATTTTCATCGTGTTCCACGGTAAAGAACAAATTCATGCTCACGCAGGGAAGGGGATTACCCATCATCTGCCGCTGATTGTGCTGATGATCCTTTCCACCTTCGTTGGCGCGCTGATTGTGCCACCGCTGCAAGGCGTACTGCCGGCAACGACCGAACTGGAGCATGGTCGCGTCATGACGCTGGAAATTACCTCCGGTATCGTCGCGATTGCGGGCATCCTGATCGCAGCATGGCTGTGGCTGGGTAAACGTACTCTGGTGACGTCGATTGCCAACAGTGCGCCAGGCCGTCTGCTGGGGACCTGGTGGTATAACGCCTGGGGCTTTGACTGGCTGTACGACAAAGTGTTCGTTAAGCCGTTCCTGGGCATTGCCTGGCTGCTGAAACGCGACCCGCTGAACTCAATGATGAACATTCCGGCTGTCCTGTCCCGCTTTGCGGGTAAAGGCCTGCTGTTAAGCGAGAACGGTTATCTGCGCTGGTATGTGGCATCCATGAGCATTGGCGCTGTTGTGGTGCTGGCACTGCTGATGGTACTGCGCTGAGTTTGTTGGCTGGATGAACGATTGCCGGATGGCGCTGCGCTTATCCGGCCTACAAACCCAAAAATAATTTTTAGAATTCGTTGAAAATCTGTTCCTGATGTACAGGCGTCATCGGCGAAGTCAGACCGGAGACCGCCAGCGCAGAGCAACCGGAGCGTACTGAAGTACGTGAGGATTGCGAGCACTGCCGGGATTTGGGCTGACGAGTGAGATAGCCTGAGCAGGAGTAAATATAAGGGACATACTTAGCTATGTTATTACCCTGGTTGATACTAATCCCCTTTATCGGTGGCTTCCTGTGCTGGCAGACCGAACGCTTTGGCGTGAAGGTGCCGCGCTGGATCGCGCTGATTACCATGGGACTGACGCTGGCGCTTGGCCTGCAACTGTGGTTGCAGGGCGGCTATTCACTGACGCAATCCGCGGGCATTCCGCAGTGGCAGTCTGAGTTTGTCCTGCCGTGGATCCCACGCTTTGGCATCTCTATCCATTTAGCCATCGACGGCTTGTCGCTGCTAATGGTGGTGCTGACCGGTCTACTCGGCGTTCTGGCGGTTCTTTGCTCCTGGAATGAAATCGAAAAATACCAGGGCTTCTTCCACCTGAACCTGATGTGGATCTTAGGCGGCGTGATCGGCGTGTTCCTTGCCATCGACATGTTCCTGTTCTTCTTCTTCTGGGAAATGATGCTGGTGCCGATGTACTTCCTGATCGCACTTTGGGGGCATAAAGCCTCTGACGGGAAAACGCGTATCACGGCGGCGACCAAGTTCTTCATTTATACCCAGGCGAGTGGTCTGGTGATGTTGATTGCCATCCTGGCGCTGGTGTTTGTGCACTACAAAGCGACCGGCGTGTGGACCTTCAACTATGAAGAGCTGCTGAATACCCCGATGTCCCACGGCGTGGAATACCTGCTGATGCTGGGCTTCTTCATCGCCTTTGCGGTGAAAATGCCGGTGGTTCCGCTGCACGGCTGGTTGCCGGATGCGCACTCCCAGGCACCGACCGCGGGTTCCGTTGACCTGGCGGGGATCTTGCTGAAAACCGCGGCCTACGGTCTGCTGCGCTTCTCCCTGCCGCTGTTCCCGAACGCGTCGGCGGAGTTTGCGCCTATCGCCATGTGGCTTGGCGTAATCGGTATCTTCTACGGCGCATGGATGGCCTTCAATCAGTACGACATCAAGCGTCTGATTGCCTACACCTCCGTATCCCACATGGGCTTCGTACTGATTGCTATCTACACCGGCAGCCAGCTGGCCTACCAGGGCGCGGTTATCCAGATGATTGCGCACGGTCTGTCCGCAGCCGGTCTGTTCATCCTGTGTGGTCAGCTGTACGAACGTCTGCACACGCGTGATATGCGTATGATGGGTGGTCTGTGGGGCAAAATGAAATGGCTGCCTGCGCTGTCCATGTTCTTCGCAGTGTGTACGCTGGGTATGCCGGGTACAGGTAACTTCGTTGGCGAATTTATGATTCTGTTCGGCAGCTACCAGGTGGTTCCGGTCATTACCGTGATCTCGACCTTTGGTCTGGTATTTGCTTCTGTTTACTCGCTGGCGATGCTGCATCGCGCTTACTTCGGTAAGGCGAAGAGCCAGATTGCCAGTGTTGAACTGCCAGGGATGTCGCTGCGTGAGCTGTTTATCATCCTGTTGCTGGTCGTGCTTCTGGTACTGCTTGGCTTCTATCCGCAGCCGATTCTGGATACCTCGCATTCTGCGATGAGCAACATCCAGCAGTGGTTTGTTAATTCCGTTACTACTACAAGGCCGTAAATCGCCATGACAATAACTCCACAACACCTGATTGCGCTGCTACCGCTGCTGATCGTCGGCTTGACGGTGGTGGTTGTGATGCTCTCCATTGCGTGGCGACGCAATCACTTCCTCAATGCCACGCTGTCGGTCATTGGGCTTAACGCCGCGCTGGTTTCGCTCTGGTTTGTTGGCCAGGCGGGCGCCATGGATGTCACCCCGCTGATGCGGGTTGATGGTTTCGCTATGCTCTATACCGGGCTGGTGCTGCTGGCGAGCCTTGCCACCTGTACCTTTGCTTACCCGTGGCTGGAAGGCTACGACGACAACCGGGAAGAGTTCTACCTGCTGGTGCTGATTGCTGCCCTTGGCGGTATTCTGCTGGCGAATGCGAACCATCTGGCGGCGCTGTTCCTCGGTATCGAACTGATTTCTCTGCCGCTGTTTGGTCTGGTGGGCTATGCGTTCCGTCAAAAACGTTCGCTGGAAGCCAGTATCAAATACACCATCCTGTCTGCCGCAGCCTCTTCGTTCCTGCTGTTCGGTATGGCGCTGGTGTACGCGCAGTCTGGCAACCTGTCGTTCGTTGCGCTTGGTAAGAGCCTCGGCGACGGCATGCTGCACGAACCGCTGCTGCTGGCAGGCTTCGGTCTGATGATTGTTGGCCTCGGCTTTAAACTTTCTCTGGTGCCGTTCCACCTGTGGACGCCAGACGTATACCAGGGCGCCCCGGCGCCGGTTTCCACCTTCCTGGCGACGGCGAGCAAAATCGCTATCTTCGGCGTGGTGATGCGTCTGTTCCTGTATGCACCGGTTGGCGACAGCGAAGCGGTACGTACCGTGCTGGGCGTGATTGCCTTTGCCTCCATCATCTTCGGTAACCTGATGGCGCTGAGCCAGACCAACATCAAGCGTCTGCTCGGTTACTCCTCCATCTCTCACCTCGGCTATCTGCTGGTGGCGCTGATTGCCCTGCAGAGCGGTGAGATGTCAATGGAAGCGGTTGGCGTTTACCTGGCCGGTTATCTGTTCAGCAGCCTCGGCGCGTTCGGTGTGGTCAGCCTGATGTCCAGCCCGTACCGCGGCCCGGATGCTGACTCTCTGTTCTCCTACCGTGGTCTGTTCTGGCATCGTCCGATCCTCGCGGCGGTAATGACGGTAATGATGCTGTCCCTGGCGGGTATCCCGATGACGCTGGGCTTTATCGGTAAGTTCTATGTGCTGGCAGTCGGTGTGCAGGCTAACCTGTGGTGGCTGGTTGCCGCCGTGGTGGTCGGCTCCGCGATTGGTTTGTACTACTACCTGCGCGTTGCCGTGAGCCTGTACCTGAGCGCACCGCAGCAGATGAACCGCGATGCGCCGTCCAACTGGCAGTACAGCGCGGGCGGTATCGTGGTGCTGATTTCTGCTCTGCTGGTACTGGTATTGGGTATCTACCCGCAACCGCTGATTAGCATCGTGCAGTTAGCGACGCCGCTGATGTAAGCGATCCGCTAAAACGAAAAAACCCGCTTCGGCGGGTTTTTTTATGTGGTCAGGATTTCAGGCTGAAAGCTGACGGCTTACCAGTGGACCGCTGATGCCTTTCGCGGTGCGTTCCATCACTTCCTGAATCACAGAAGAGAGCTCATTGACCTCGAATTTTGCCACGTAGCCATCGGCGTTCACCCGGCGAACGTGATCTTCATTCGCGCTACCGGAAAGCGAGGAGTGGATAACGACCGGGATCTTCTTCAGGCGCTCATCGGTCTTGATTTTACGGGTAAGCGTAAAACCGTCCATCTCCGGCATTTCCAGATCGGTGAGCACCAGGGCGATCTTTTCGGTGATGGGTTTGCCTTCCGCCTGCGCTTCTGCGGAAAGCTGCTGGATTTTGTCCCACGCATCTTTGCCTGTCACATGCATCTGATGCGGAATTTCCATGGCGTTAAGCCCTTTCTCCAGCATCGCGCGAGCGACTTTCGAATCTTCTGCCACAATCGCCACCGCGCCCGGCGTGATGTTGAATTTACTGGTTTTCAGGTCCGTCGCGCGCAGGTCGTGATTGGACGGTACGATGTCGTACAGAATTTGTTCTACGTCGAGCACCAGCGCCAGGTTATTGGTCTCTTTGTTGTCATCCAGGCAGGCGATACTGGTGATATAACGACCGTTGACGGCTTTCTCGGCGGTATGCACCTGTTGCCAGTCCAGGCGCATAATGTTTTCCACGGATTCCACCGCAAACGCCTGTACGCTGCGGGCGTATTCGGTGATGAGCAGGATGTTGAGTCCGGTCTCTGGCTTACAGCCCGCAACGGCGGGCAGATCGATCACCGGAATCACCTGATCGCGAATGTTTACCATACCCAGCAATGGGGCCTTCATGCCCGCCGGACGCGTAAAGGTCGGCATCGGCACGATTTCACGCAGTTTGAATACGTTGATGCCAAACAGCTCTGATTTCTGCTCCTCGATGGATTTGCCGAGGCGAAACAGCAGCAGCTCAAAACGGTTAGACAGGGTCAGGTTGGTCCTGTCATCGATATCTTTCTGAAAATTGTTCATCCTGTCCTCGGTGTGAAAGCCAGCCTTTTTACTGTTATCGGCACAGAGGCGAAAAAATAGAGCGTTAAACCGTGAAAATGGCGAGATCGTGAGCCAGTTCCGTGTCAGGAAAGATCGCTTTGCACTCTTCCAGCAACCGCTGACAGCCTCTTTCATCGTAGCGTGAGCTAACGTGGGTGATGATCAAACGTCCCGCTCCGGCCTTAAGCGCCAGAAGCGAGGCCTGTCGGGTCGAACTGTGCCCCCGGCTGTTGGCTTTTTCCTCCATTGAGGAGTCCAGCGTGGTTTCATGCACCATCAAATCCACACCTCGCGCCAGTTCAATGGCGGATGCGCAGGGTCCTGTGTCGCCGAAAATAGCCACAGATTTTCCCCTGGTGGCCGGGGCGAGAAAATCGGCGCCGTTAATCGTGCGGCCATCCTCCAGCACGATGGTTTTCCCTGCTTTAAGATCCTGGAACCAGGGGCCGGATTTAACGCCCGCCGCCTTCAGGGCGCTGGCGTCCAGCGCACCCGGCTTATCGTGCTCTTCAATACGAAAACCGTAGCACTCCAGCGGATGCTCCAGCGGGTATGCCGTGACTTTACGCAGGCCGTCATCGACAATTTCGCCCGCGGTGATTTCCACAATATCCAGCGGATAATCGGTCCACGAGCCGCTCAAACGCAAAGCGGTTTCGGTAAATTCCCGTAATCCTTTTGGCCCGTAAAGCGTCAGCGGCTTGACGTTGCCGGCCATCGAACGACTGCAAAGCAGTCCCGGTAAACCAAACAGGTGGTCGCCATGCAGGTGGCTGATGAAAATACGATCGAGTTTTCCCGGATTGAACGGCGTGGCGAGCATTTGGTGCTGCGTTCCTTCGCCGCAATCAAAAAGCCACAGCCCCGGCTGAGTCGGGTGTTGCAGATTGAGTAAAATTGCCGTTACATTGCGTGAGCGGGTAGGAACTCCCGCTGACGTGCCTAAAAATAGTAATTCCATCTTTGCGTTACACTTTTCGCTGTCAATGAGGCAGGGTGTTCAGGTTATCACAACAAAGGGGCAGACAATGATTCACTGGCAAGATCTCCACCATGCAAAGCTGAGTACATCAGAGCTGTATGCCATTCTTCAGCTTCGCTGCACGGTGTTTGTTGTTGAACAAAAGTGTCCGTATCAGGATGTGGATGGCGATGATCTGGTTGGAGAAAATCGGCATATTCTGGGCTGGCATAACGGTGAGCTGGTGGCGTATGCGAGGATTCTGAAAAGCGATGACGATCTGGAGCCGGTAGTTATTGGCCGGGTGATTGTCAGCGAAGCGCTGCGCGGGGCAAAACTGGGGCAACAGCTGATGACCCAGACGCTGGCATCCTGCGCGCAACACTGGCCGCACAAGGCGCTGTACCTGGGCGCACAGGCGCATCTGCAATCGTTTTATGCGCGTTTTGGTTTTGTTCCGGTGACGGATATTTATGATGAAGACGGGATCCCTCACATCGGTATGGCGCGCGAAGGATGTCAGGCATAAACAGGCGCAAACGGTCCAGGTTGTCTATAGTTAGCGGATACGTCAATAGAAAGGGAGAATACAATGTCTTTTCAATCTTATGAATCACGTATCGATGATGATCTGGAACTCTTGAGCGAAACGCTGGAAGAGGTGCTGCGTTCTTCCGGCGATCCGGCCGATCAAAAATACCTTGAGCTAAAGGCGCGGGCAGAGAGGGCGTTAGAAGAGGTGAGAAATCGCGTCAGCCATGCCTCTGACAATTATTACTTCCGCGCGAAAAAAGCCGTTTGCCGGGCGGATGACTATGTGCATGAAAAACCCTGGCGTGGAATCGGCGTTGGCGCCACGGTCGGTTTAGTGATGGGATTATTGTTAGCGCGGCGATAAATTCCGCTCCGTCATCGCATTTGTTTGTACTCCCTAACTGGGGGTACTGCTTTTTCTGTTCAGTACCCCGTATAATGAGAGGTTTTTAACAGGGAGAGGTCCGCGTGCAATCAATCACTACTGCGCTGGAAAGTCTGATGCGTCATTTGTCGCATGAGATACCGGCAGCACCTGGAATTCGTATTTACGACATCCCTTTCCCCCTGAACGATGCGTTTGACGCTTTAGGATGGCTGGCCAGTCAACCCGTCTGGCCCCAGTTTTACTGGCAGCAGCGCAACGGCGACGAAGAAGCCGCGGTACTGGGGGCTGTCGCCACATTTTCCTCGCTGGGATCGGCTCAGCAGTTTTTACGCCAACACGACAATCAACCTGACCTGCGTATCTGGGGCCTGAATGCGTTCGAGCCACGGCATGGCAATTTGCTATTACCGCGCCTGGAGTGGCGACGCTGCGCCGGGGTAGCGAGCTTACGGCTACACCTGTATAGCGAGGTTTCACTGCGTGAAGATGCCGCATGCGCGGTCGAATTTATCTCCACGCTGGCCCATGTTAAACCGGTGCCTGCGTTGCGTCTGAGTTTGACGGGAGAACAGCACTGGCCGGATAAAGCCGGTTGGACAGACCTGATAACACTCGCCACGCAAACGATCAATAGGGAAGCGCTCGACAAAGTCGTGCTGGCGCGGGCGACAGATTTACAGTTTTCACAGCCGGTGAATGCCGCTGCGGTGATGGCTTCCAGCCGCCGCTTAAATCTGAACTGCTACCATTTCTTTATGGCATTCTCTGCCGACTCCGCTTTTCTTGGCTCTTCCCCTGAGCGTTTGTATCGACGGCGTGGCACGGCGCTGCGTACCGAAGCGCTGGCAGGAACCGTTGCCAATCACGCTGAGGATCATCGTGCCTGGCAGTTAGGTGACTGGCTGATGAAAGACGATAAAAACCAGCGCGAGAATATGCTGGTGGTCGAGGATATATGCCAACGGCTGCAAGGCTGTACGCAAACCCTTGATGTGCTTCCTCCGCAGGTGCTCCGACTGCGCAAAGTGCAGCATCTGCGCCGCTGTATCTGGACGGAACTGAATCAGGCCGACGATACGCTTTGCCTGATGCAGCTTCAGCCTACGGCGGCAGTTGCCGGGATCCCTCGTGAGCTGGCGCGCGAATTCATCCAGCAAAATGAACCCTTTAAACGCGAGTGGTATGCCGGTTCTGCGGGGTATCTTTCCCTGCGTCAAAGCGAATTCTGCGTGTCATTACGTTCGGCGAAAATTAACGCAAACGTCGTGCGCCTGTATGCCGGCGCGGGGATTGTGCGTGGTTCAGATCCTGAGCAGGAATGGCAAGAAATAGACAATAAAGCGGCAGGGTTACGTACTTTATTACAGATGGAAGGATAGTGATTTCGTGTATATTTCCGATTCATATCAAAAATCCATTTATTCGATTCTCTATACTGTGTCGCAATATTGATACCGGACAATCTCATGTCAGTAAGCGCATTTAACCGACGCTGGGCGGCGGTCATTCTGGAAGCACTCACTCGCCACGGCGTCAGGCATGTCTGCATTGCCCCTGGCTCTCGTTCTACACCGTTGACGCTGGCGGCAGCGGAAAATCCTGCTTTTATCCACCATACCCATTTTGATGAGCGTGGTCTTGGGCATCTGGCCTTAGGTCTGGCAAAAGTGACCCGGCAGCCTGTCGCCGTGATTGTGACGTCCGGCACGGCGGTGGCGAATTTGTATCCCGCGTTAATTGAAGCGGGACTGACCGGTGAAAAACTGATTTTACTCACGGCTGACCGACCGCCTGAACTTATCGACTGTGGCGCTAACCAGGCGATTCGTCAGGCCGGAATGTTTGCCTCTCATCCGTCGCAAACGCTCTCTTTACCGCGCCCGACGCAGGACATTCCGGCGAGCTGGCTGGTATCCACCATTGATAATGCCTTAGCCGCGCTGCATAGCGGGGCGGTTCATATCAATTGCCCCTTTGCGGAGCCGCTGTATGGCGACATGGACGAAACGGGGATCGCCTGGCAGCAGCGCCTCGGCGACTGGTGGCAGGATGATAAACCCTGGCTACGCGAAGCGCGTCGGCTGGAAAGCGACAAACAGCGTGACTGGTTTTTCTGGCGACAAAAGCGCGGCGTGGTCATAGCGGGTCGTATGAGCGCGGAAGAGGGCAAGAAAGTTGCGCAATGGGCGCAGATGCTCGGCTGGCCGCTGATTGGCGATGTATTGTCGCAAACCGGACAACCCCTGCCGTGTGCCGATCTGTGGCTCGGGAATGCGAAGGCGGTGACTGAATTAGAGCAGGCGCAGATCGTGGTGCAGCTTGGCAGTAGCCTGACCGGAAAACGACTCCTGCAATGGCAGGCCAGCTGCGATCCGCAGGAATACTGGATTGTCGATAATATCGAGGGCCGTCTCGATCCGGCTCATCATCGTGGACGCAGGCTGGTGGCGAAGGTAGGCGACTGGCTGGAGCTGCATCCGGCAGAAAAACGCCAGCCCTGGTGCGTGGAGATCCCGCGTCTGGCGCAACTGGCGTGGCAGGCGGTAGAAGCCCGTCGCGACGCGTTTGGTGAAGCGCAATTAGCCCATCGTATTCGCGAATATCTGCCGGAACAAGGGCAACTGTTCGTGGGTAACAGCCTGGTGGTGCGCCTGATAGATGCGCTGTCGCAGCTTCCGGCAGGTTACCCGGTCTATAGCAACCGCGGCGCGAGCGGCATTGACGGTCTGCTGTCAACGGCGGCGGGCGTACAGCGCGCCAGCGCAAAATCAACGCTGGCTATCGTCGGGGATTTATCCGCGCTGTATGACCTCAATGCGCTGGCGTTATTGCGCCAGGTTTCCGCGCCGTTTGTCCTGATAGTGGTCAATAATAACGGCGGGCAGATATTTTCCCTGCTGCCGACGCCGCAAAGCGAGCGTGAACGTTTCTACCTGATGCCGCAGAACGTCCACTTTGAACACGCCGCGGCTATGTTTAACCTCAAATATCACCGCCCGGAGAACTGGGAACAGCTGGAGAACGCGTTGACAAATGCCTGGCGCACTCCTGCGGCAACGGTGATTGAGCTGGTAGTGAACGAAACTGACGGGGCGCAAACCTTGCAGCAGTTGCTGGCGCAGGTAAGTCACCTGTGATCCTGCATGCGCAGGCGAACGAGAGCCAGAGCGGACTACCCTGGCTGGTTTTCCTGCACGGTTTCTCCGGCGATTGTCGCGAATGGCAGACGGTCGGCGAAGCGTTTCAGGATTATTCGCGGCTGTATATCGACCTGCCGGGACACGGCGGATCCGCCGACATTAAGGTGAGCGGATTCGATGACGTAAGCGCATTATTGCGCAGCACCTTGCTTAGTTACAACATACTTAACTACTGGCTGGTGGGATACTCTCTTGGCGGCAGAGTCGCGATGATGGCGGCCTGTCAGGAGATGCCTGGACTTTGTGGCGTGGTGGTTGAAGGTGGGCATCCTGGCTTGCAAAGCGAAGAGGCGCGCGTGCAGCGCCAGCTCTCGGATGGCCGCTGGGCCGCGCGTTTTCGCGCTGAGCCGCTGCGCGAGGTATTTAATGACTGGTATCAACAGCCGGTTTTTTCCTCGCTAAGCGCAGCGCAAAGAGAAGCGCTGGTCGATCTGCGTAGCCAGAATAACGGGCAAACGCTGGCGGCGATGCTGGAGGCCACCTCGCTTGCCGTACAACCTGATTTACGTGCGCGACTTACTGCGCGCGCATTTCCATTTTATTATTTATGTGGTGAACGTGACGATAAATTCCGCGCGCTGGCGACGGAAATGTCTGTACCAAACCATGTGATTCGTAACGCCGGACATAACGCGCATCGGGACAATCCCGCTGGCGTGGTGGCGTGTCTGGCTCAGATTCTGCGTCGCTGACTATAGGACATTTTATGATCTATCCTGATGAAACAATGCTTTACGCACCGGTAGAATGGCACGACTGCTCTGCAGGCTACACCGATATTCTCTACGAGAAATCCACCGACGGTATCGCAAAAATCACCATTAATCGTCCGCAGGTACGCAATGCTTTCCGTCCTGTCACCGTGAAAGAGATGATCCAGGCGCTGGCGGATGCCCGCTATGACGACAACATCGGCGTGATTATTCTGACCGGCGCTGGCGACAAGGCGTTCTGCGCAGGCGGCGATCAGAAAGTGCGTGGCGACTACGGCGGATACCAGGATGATTCCGGTGTGCATCACCTGAACGTGCTGGACTTCCAGCGCCAGATTCGTACCTGCCCGAAACCGGTCGTGGCGATGGTGGCTGGATACTCCATCGGTGGCGGCCACGTGCTGCACATGATGTGTGACCTGACAATCGCCGCTGAAAATGCCGTCTTTGGTCAGACCGGCCCGAAAGTGGGTTCCTTCGACGGCGGCTGGGGCGCTTCTTACATGGCCCGAATCGTTGGCCAGAAAAAAGCACGTGAAATCTGGTTCCTGTGCCGTCAATACGACGCGAAAGCCGCACTGGATATGGGCCTGGTCAACACCGTGGTTCCGCTGGCGGATCTGGAGAAAGAGACCGTTCGCTGGTGCCGTGAAATGCTGCAAAACAGCCCGATGGCGCTGCGCTGCCTGAAAGCTGCGCTGAACGCCGACTGCGATGGGCAGGCAGGTCTGCAGGAGCTGGCCGGTAACGCCACCATGCTGTTCTACATGACGGAAGAAGGTCAGGAAGGCCGTAACGCCTTTAACCAGAAACGTCAGCCAGATTTCAGCAAATTCAAACGGAATCCGTAATGCGTAGCGCGCAGGTATACCGCTGGCAGATCCCCATGGACGCGGGGGTGGTTCTGCGCGACAGGCGGTTAAAAACGCGTGACGGGCTGTACGTTTGTCTTCGTGACGGCGAGCGTGCAGGGTGGGGAGAGATCTCCCCACTACCGGGCTTCAGTCAGGAAAGCTGGGAAGAGGCGCAAACCGAGCTGCTGGCCTGGGTCAACGGCTGGCTGCAGGGGGACTCGTCCCTGCCGCAGCTGCCTTCGGTCGCCTTTGGCGCAAGCTGTGCGCTGGCTGAACTGGCTGGCGTATTGCCACAGGACGCAGACTACCGTGCTGCACCGTTGTGTACGGGCGATCCTGACGATCTGGTACTGCAACTGGCGGATATGCCGGGTGAAAAAGTGGCGAAGATCAAGGTCGGACTGTATGAAGCGGTTCGTGACGGCATGGTTGCCAACCTGCTGCTGGAGGCGATCCTGGAACTGCATCTGCGACTTGACGCCAACCGTGCCTGGACGCCGTTGAAAGCTCAACAGTTCGCGAAGTACGTCAATCCGGAGTATCGCGGCCGCATTGCTTTCCTTGAAGAGCCGTGCAAAACCCGCGATGACTCACGCGCATTCGCCCGGGAAACCGGCATCGCCATCGCCTGGGATGAAAGTCTGCGCGAAGCGGATTTCACCTTCGAAGCCGAAGAGGGCGTCAGGGCTGTGGTGATCAAACCGACGCTGACGGGCAGCCTCGATAAAGTGCGCGAACAGGTGGCAGCGGCGCACGCGCTTGGTCTCACCGCTGTTATTAGCTCGTCGATCGAGTCGAGCCTGGGCTTAACCCAACTGGCGCGAATTGCCGCCTGGTTGACGCCGCAGACTATTCCGGGCCTGGATACCCTGAGTCTGATGCAGCGCCAGCAGGTACGCACCTGGCCGGGTAGCGCCTTGCCGTGTATCGACGTTGATGCGCTGGAACGCCTGCTATGACCATGCCGGACATGCCCAATGACGCACGCTTATCGGGCCTACAGGCGCAGCCGTTATCCGGCAATCCTGATTTCTCTGACTGGCCGTGGCGTCACTGGCGGCAGGTTCGCGCGCAGGCGCCAGCCTTACGCCTCAACGATGAGGTATTAAGCTGGAGCGAGCTCTGCACGCGCGTCGATCGTCTGGCCAGCGGCTTTGCCGCTCAGGGGCTGGAAGAGGGCGATGGCGTTTTGCTTCGCGCCTGGAATCATCCGCGAGCCTTGCTGGCCTGGCTCGCGCTGCTGCAATGCGGGGCGCGGGTGTTACCTGTGAATCCACAGCTGCCTCAATCGCTGCTTGATGCGCTGGTCCCGGACTTAACGCTGCGTTTTGCCCTGGATCTGGAGGCCGCTAACGCGCTTTCGGGGCTCAGTCCGTTGCAGGTGCAGGCGCTTCCAGGCGCGCATGCCGCCGCGTGGTCGCCTCAACGTTTGAGCACGATGACGTTAACCTCCGGTTCCACCGGATTGCCGAAAGCGGCGGTTCACACCTGTCAGGCGCATCTGGCAAGCGCGCAGGGCGTGCTGTCATTAATGCCGTTTGGCGCTGAAGATGACTGGCTGCTCTCGCTGCCGCTGTTTCATGTTTCCGGCCAGGGGATTTTGTGGCGCTGGCTGTTGGCCGGGGCGCGAATGACCGTGTGCGACAAGCAGCCGCTGGAGCAAATGCTGGTTGGATGCACTCACGCTTCTCTGGTGCCCACACAGCTATGGCGCTTGCTGGTCAATAACACGCCGGTCTCGCTAAAAGCGGTATTGTTGGGCGGAGCGGCTATTCCTGTTGAATTGACGGAGCAGGCGCGCGAGCAGGGGATCCGCTGCTGGTGCGGCTACGGGCTGACGGAATTTGCCTCGACGGTGTGCGCGAAAGAAGCGGATGGTCTGGCGGATGTTGGTTCAGCCTTGGCGGGCAGAGAAGTCAGAATCGTGGATGACGAAGTCTGGCTGCGTGCCGCCAGCATGGCGCAAGGCTACTGGCGCAACGGGCAGCTTACCCCTTTGGTTAACGCTGAAGGCTGGTTTGCCACTCGTGACCGGGGCGTGTTGCAGGACGGCAGGTTAGCCATTGTCGGTCGTATGGACAATCTGTTTTTTAGCGGCGGGGAAGGCATACAGCCAGAAGAAGTGGAACGCGTGATTGCAGCGCACCCGCAGGTTCTGCAAGCCTTTATTGTGCCGATAGAAGACAAAGAGTTTGGTCATCGCCCGGTGGCGGTCGTTGAGTATGACGCCAACGCCGGTGACATTAATCTGGCCGAGTGGGTGAAAGATAAGCTGGCGCGTTTTCAGCAACCGGTATGTTGGCTGACGTTGCCACCCGAACTCAAAGCTGGAGGGATTAAAATCTCTCGTCGTGCGTTGTCGGACTGGGTAAGTGCTACGTCATTAACATTAAGAAAACATTAATTACATTTCGCGTTTCTGCCATTCCGCAGCTATTGTCGTTTTGTTTATCTGCTAAAGTGTAACCTTGTGTGAAATTCATTAACAAAAGGTGCGCTATGGAATGGCATGTGAAGAAGTCTTGCTGTCACAAAAAAGCAGGGAAGCTCTATATCGTACTTTGCGATAGCGGTGGTTCGTTAAAGATGCTCGCTGAGGCACAGGCTTCCGTGGGGGTTAAGCCTGGCGATCTTCTTTCACCGCTAAAAGACGCCCAATATTGTGTTAATCGCAATGCATCCCAGGTGATTAAAATAATCGATGCCAGACAGTACATTTGTGATGAATGGGAACGCCTGTTGAAACTGTCTGAAGAGAAATAATCTTAAGACTGACGCTGGTGTGAAGGCAGAAAAATCGTCATTAATCCTGCCATAATGCACAGCACTCCAACCAGCGCCTGCAATGAAAACGTGCCCTGCCAGCCGGGTAGCGTCATGGATGCGACCCACACCAGCACATAGCTCAGGCTGAGCAGGGCATAGGCTTTGCTCAGCGCGAGCCGGTGCAGGGCTTTATGCCAGCAAATTACCGACAGCAAATAGCCCGCCAGCCCGGCATACAAAGCAAACGCGCCGACGCTAAGCGAGAATACGGCAGAGATGAACGTCAGCGGCTGCAGCATGGGAGGCAAATTATCCATCGCAAAGCCGAGGCTCAACTGGGCGGCAGATGTGATAATAACGCTACATAATCCCCAAAAGATGCCCATTACACCGCACTCCCAAGAATGAATATCCCGGTGATGATGAGCCCAACACCCAGCCAGTGGCGCGTGGCGACGGGTTCGCGCCAGATTTTCCAGGCGGCCAGCGTCACCCATACAAAATTCAGGCTCAACATGGGATAGGCGATACCGACAGGAATGTTCTGCAACACCACCAGCCAAAGCAGCATAGCCAGACCGAGGCTTGCCAGAGCAAGCCCAATCCATTGTGTAATATGGCGTTTTCTCGCACGGAGCGGTACCGGGCGAGTTGCCTGCTTCTGGCATAACTGACCACAGACGCTGAGCAGGCTGGCGAGAACTAAGGCTATCCAGATCATTTTGGTCGATACTGAATCAGGACCAGACGCCCCTGATTATCAATAGAGTCAGCAGGGGGGATGGCAAGTTGATTAATATCTTCATCCTTATCAATCGAGAGCACGAGCGTAATGTTTCCTTGCTGACGATGCTGCGCTAACCAGTTGGCAAAGTCCTCCCGACTGACAAAGCGACCCAGGGCATCCGGGTAATTGAGTCCATATTTCAACTCGCCCGTTTGCGCGTACATTATGATGTCGTCACGCTTGAGGCTCCAGGCCAGGCCCGCGGCGACGCCAACGCTGTCGGTAAGAATATAGCGGCTGGATTCCAGCGACTCTTTGGTCATCTCGACAAAAAACTGCGGCTGTTTAGACTCCATCACCCGATCCGGAATGGAGAAGCCAAACAGCAGCGCCAGTCCTAATGGGCACAGCGCCGCGAATTGCCAGTTCTGCTCGCGGTTATTTAGCGTATACCAGCCAAAGAACGTCCAGGTGAGAAAAATACCCCATGCGCAAAAAACCTTATAGGTTTCGATATGCGACCAGACGGGCGTTTTCAACGGTCCCAGCGTGGAAAAAATAAACGTGGCGATAATGCCGGCCACGCCGAACAGAACGTTGATCCAGCCATTGACGCGCAGCGCGGTCGAACCTTTTTCCGCAGCCTGCAGGCCAAAACGCGCCGTTAATATCGCCAGCGGCGCGAAGCAGGAAAGAATATAGGTCGGCAGTTTTCCCTTCGCGATGCTGAAAAACAGGATCGGCATGATAATCCAGCTTAGCAGGTATAGCGCGCTGCGCGGAACATCCCGCTCCCGCCACCCCGTACGTAGCGCGCCGGGAAGCAGTCCGAGCCACGGCAATGCGCCTGCCACCAGGACGGGAATGTAGTACCAGACAGGGGCCTTATGTTGGGCATCATCCAGGGCGAAGCGTTGAATATGTTCAACCCAAAAGAAGTAATGCCAGAAGTCCGGCTCACGCTGAGCAATCGCGACTCCCCACGGCAGTACAATCACGACGCAGCCGACAACGGCCAGCAGGCCATAGATAATCAAATCTTTCCAGTGCTTTTGCGCGAAAACCCACGGCAGTACGCTGAGCACAGGAACGGCAAGCGCCAGAAACCCCTTGGTCATCACCCCCATGCCGCAGGTTAACCCTAACAGCAAAAAGGCAATGATCCTGCGCGTTCTGGTGGTGGCCTGCATGCCCTCCCAAAAGCAGCACATGCCCGCCGTTAGCCAGAGCGCGATGATGGGATCGAGTACCGCGTAGGTGCCGATGCTATAGACCGAAAAAAAGGTTAAAAAGATAACCGAAGAGAGCACGGCGGTCCGCTTATCCTGCCATAACCGCATGGCAAGCCAGGCCACCAGTAGCGCAGTCAGCAAGGTGGACAAAATGGCTCCCGCCCTGACGCCGAAATTATTGGCGCCGAACAGCCATTGCCCAATGCTGTTTAACCAGTATCCGGCAATCGGTTTTTCAAAATAACGTAGCCCTAAAAAGTGCGGAACGATCCAGTCGCCAGAGGTCAGCATTTCCCGGCTGATTTCGGCATAGCGCGTTTCATCAGGCTGCCACAGCAGGCGACTATTGATGGGGAGAATAAAATACAGCGCAATAAAAGCGACAAATGCCAGAGTGTAGCGGGCAGCAGGTTTCATTTGATCACACTCATCGGTTGCTGGCAGCCTAGCCATCCTTCTCTGCCGGGTATTTTTCCACGCACGATCTGTCCTGTTGGCAGTGAACCGATATCATCCGGTAACAGGTCGCCGAGCGGGCAAAATGTTATCCCCATGTCGACGGCGCGGGTCAGCAGCTCGTCAAAATTCTGATGAAAGGCGATGCCTTCCACTTCCGCATGAATGGTGTACACCGGCGTCCCTCTGCTCATCTGGATGTGGGAGAGAATGTAAGCGTTGAAATCCACAGCCTGAACCTCCTGGCCTACCACTTCATCCCAGGTAGGCAACGTGACGGGGATCTGCGGCGTACCGGTTTTCCCGGACGCCAGCACAGGACGGAATAACGACGTTCCCCGACAGTCGCTGTTATAGCGCAGATGGAACGCTTCTTTGGCATGGACTACGCGGTCGTCGGCACGCCATCCGGCAGCGGCGGAGCAGGTGACGGGTTGCCCGATGATGGCTTCAAGGGCGGTGATACCTTGAGAAATATCATCAATCAGCTGTTTGTCATTCCAGTTTCCGCTTCGCGCCTGCCAGGCGTGGTGATCCCAGGCATGCAGGCCGGTTTCATGAATCAGGGCGGTTTGCGCAATGAGCGTCGCATTGGCCTGACCGATCTCTTTTCCCGGCCAGGCGGTTCCCGCCAGCAAAATATCCCATCCGTAGAGCGATGCCGCGTTTGAGCGCAGCATCTTCCACAGAAATTGTGGCTTCACGAGACGCCAGAGATGGCGTCCCATATTGTCAGGTCCAACGCTAAAGAAAAAACTTGCCCGAACGTTATGTCGGTTCAATGTCTCCAGCAGGCGGGGCACGCCTTCGCGCGTCCCCCTGAAAGTATCGACATCAATGCGCAAGCCGACTTTGGTCATGATGTGTGTTCCGTGATATCCACACTGCGTAAGAAGAAGTCCAGCGTCTCTTCTACCGTTTCCTGCATCTCAATGGTGGGCTCCCAGTTCAGGCAGCGTTTTGCGTTGCGAATATTGGGCTTACGATGCTCAACGTCCTGATAACCTTTACCATAGTAGGTGCTGCTTTCGACGTTTCGGAAACCGGCAAACGGCGGAAAGTGGTTGCGTAATGGATGTTTTTCAAAGCAGGTTAGCAGCATTTCGGCCAGCTCCTGAATACTGGCTTCGTTATCCGGATTACCGATGTTGATAATCTCGCCGTCGCAGCGGCCGCCTTCGTTTTCAATAATGCGGTACAGGGCCTCGATGCCATCGCGGATGTCGGTAAAGCAGCGCTTTTGCTTGCCGCCTTCAATCAGCTTAATCGGAGAACCTTCCACCAGATTAAGGATCAACTGGGTAATGGCGCGTGAGCTGCCGATACGCGCGGCGTTAAGGCTGTCCAGACGCGGTCCCATCCAGTTAAACGGACGGAACAGGGTGAAGCGCAGCCCTTCTTTTTCGCCGTATGCCCAGATAACGCGGTCCAGCAGCTGCTTGGAAACGGAGTAGATCCAACGTGGTTTATTCACCGGACCGACGATCAGATTCGAACTGTCCTCATCGAAGACTTTGTCGGTACACATGCCGTAGACTTCGGACGTTGACGGGAAAATGATGCGCTTACGGTACTTCACGCAGTAGCGAATGATTTTCAGGTTCTCTTCAAAATCGAGCTCAAACACGCGCAGTGGGTTGCGGGTATATTCGATTGGCGTTGCGATTGCGACCAGCGGCAGCACGACGTCGCATTTTTTCACATGATATTCAATCCATTCGGAGTGAATACTGATGTCGCCTTCGACGAAATGGAAGCGCGGATGCTGTAGGAAACGTCCGATGGCATCGCTGCCAATATCGAGCCCATACACTTCGTAATTATCTTCTTGCAGCAGCCGTTCGGTCAGGTGGTTACCAATGAAGCCATTGACGCCGAGGATCAGCACGCGAGTACGGCGTTTGCTGGTGGTAACTGACTGGCTGTTCAGGCGAGAACCGGGTACCAGGCCAAGAACCTGCGCCAGCTGTGAGCCCTGCATGGCAATACCATCGCCAGCTTGTCCGGTGATAATCTCCAGTGCGCCATCAATGCAGGCGATCAGTAAAGGCGCCACGGAGATAACGGTGCCCGGTTGGGCTGCGAGGTCATTGGTGCAAACGCGCGATGACCAGACGGTGAACTTTTGCGTGCCAACATAGCTAAATGCGCCCGGCCACGGATCGCTGACGGCGCGGACCTGGTTATGCAGTTCTGCCGCGGGTTTGTTCCAGTCGAGGAAGCTATCCTCCGGCGTGCGGCGGCCAAAACAGGTGGCATCCGCTTCCTGCTGCGGGCGTTCTGCATAATCCTCCGTTTTAATCGCGGGCAGCGCCTGTTCCAGCAGCTGACGCGCTGCCTGGCACAATTTATGGTGCAGCGTTAACGCCACGTCATCCGGCGAAATCGCGACACGCTGCTGGGCGATAATAGCGCCAGCGTCCGCACGTTTGACCATGCGATGAAGCGTGACGCCGGTTTCGGTTTCGCCATTGACCAATACCCAGTTCAGCGGCGCGCGACCGCGGTATTTCGGCAGCAGCGAGCCGTGCAGATTAAATGCGCCTGCCGGGGCAAGGCTGAGGATCTCCTCACTCAGTAAATGACGATAGTAGAACGAGAAGATAACATCCGGGGCCAGTTGGCTGATACGCTCAATCCACAGGGGATGATTAACGTCGTCCGGGGCGTAAACCGGAATACCGGCGCTGGCGGCGAGGCGGGAGACAGAGCCAAAAAACGCTTTTTCACCCGGGGTGTCGGTGTGCGTAAAAATTGCGGCGATTTCATAACCTGCATCCAACAAGGCCTGGACACCCTGACATCCCATATCGTGATAGGCAAATACGACGGCTTTCATGCGCGGTTTTCCTCGGTTGACTGCGTGGTTTGTGGACGGATAACGTGTTGAACAAAATAGCGGGGGCGGGCGCGGACATCGTTATAGATGCGACCGATATATTCGCCGAGTAAACCCATGCCAATAAACTGTGCGCCGATAAAAGTAAACAGGACGGCAAACAGCATGAATACCCCTTCCGCAGCCCACTGCGGGCCGAGCGTCAGGCGCAGCACAACAAGCAAAACGGACAGCGTAAAGCCCGTGGCGGCGATCGCGCTGCCCAGCAGGCTCAACATACGTAGCGGCGTGGTGGTCAGACAGGTCACCAGGTCATACATCAGGTTGATCAGACGCATGAAGCTGTATTTGGAGTCACCAAATTCACGCTCTGCATGGTGTACCGGGATCTCCGTGGCGCGACGGGCAAAAATGTTGGCCAGAATCGGAATAAAGGTGCTGCGTTCCTGACAATGCAGCATGGCATCGACAATGTGGCGACGATAGGCGCGCAGCATGCAGCCGTAATCGCCCATTGCTTTACCGGTCGTGCGTTGAATCAGGTGGTTGATCATGCGCGAGGCGGTCTTACGAAATACGCTGTCCTGACGGTTCTGGCGTACCGTACCCACCACATCGAAGCCTTCATCTGCGGTAGCGACCAGCCGGGGGATCTCCTCCGGCGGGTTTTGCAAATCGGCATCCAGCGTGATGATCAGGTCACCGGTGACATGGCTGAAACCGGCCATAATCGCCGAGTGTTGCCCGTAATTGCGATTCAGCAGAATAGAGACAATATGGCTGTTCGGCGCCAGGGAAGCATCCATCATCAACTGAGCGGAACGGTCGCTGCTGCCGTCATCAATGAGCAGAATCTCATAGTCTTTGCCCAACTTTTCGCAGGCGGCGCCGGTGCGTCTGATTAACTCTGGCAGGCTTTCCTGTTCGTTAAAAACGGGAATGACTACCGAGACTTTTTTGATCGGTGTGGCTTCAAACATGGTTATTGTCCTGCGATCTCGCGAAGCGCCGTAATGACCCGCTGGGTATCAGCGGCGGTCATGTCGGGGAATAACGGCAGCGAGCAGATGCGCGTGCTGTTCCATTCTGTATTGGGGAGCGAAAGGGTAGTGAAGCGTTCGCGATAATATTTTTGCGTATGGGCCGCACGAAAATGCAGACCGGTGCCGATATTTCTGGCCTTCAGCGCTTCCATTAGGGCATCTCTGCTCAGGCCGCAGCGCGCTTCGTCAACACGAATGATAAACAGGTGCCAGGCGTGAACGTGCGACCACTGGGGTAGGCTGAGCGGTTGAAATGGCGTATCGGCCAGCGCCTGTTGATATTCCTGGGCAATCTGCGCCCGGCGCGAGTTCAGTTGCTCCAGTTTCTTCAGCTGTACCAGTGCGATGGCGGCATTGATATCCGTCAGGTTGTATTTGTATCCTGGTGCCAGCACTTCGGCCTGCGGCGCCCGGCCGTAGGTTTGTCGATCAAAAGCATCAACGCCCAGACCGTGAAACTTCAGGCTGCGAAGACGCTGGGCAAGCTGCCCGTCGTCGGTAACAATCAGCCCACCTTCCGCACAGGTGATATTTTTGATGGCGTGAAACGAGAAAATAGCGGTGCCGCGCGCGCCAACGTGACGGTTCTTGTATAACGTCCCTACGGCATGCGCCGCATCTTCTATAACCGGAATACCATAGCGCTCGCCAATGGCATAAATCGCGTCAAGATCGGCGGGAGCGCCTGCGTAATGTACCGGAACAATGGCTTTGGTTCGCGGCGTGATAGCCGCTTCAATCTGCTCTGGTGTGACCATGAGCGTATCGCGATCGACGTCGATCATCACCGGCGTCGCACCCAGCAGCACTATCATATTGAGGGTAGAAACCCACGTCATCGACGGCGTGATGACCTCATCGTTTGCACCTATGCCCAGCGCCATTAGCGTGATGTGCATACCTGCCGTGGCGGAGCAGACGGCGACGGCATGCTGATTTCCCGTGAGCTGGCAGAAGGCCTCTTCCAGCCGTTGATTTTGCGGGCCAGTGGTTATCCATCCAGAGTCCAGAACCGCCTTCACTGCGGCAAGCTCTTCAGCCCCCATAGCCGGGCGAGAGAAAGGCAAAAAGTCAGACATCATTATTCCTTCAAGCCATTAAGCGCCGCCGACGTTTTATTTTTAGCGATAAACAGGGGCGTCGTTAATTATTTCATCAGGCAGCAAAGGTTAATGATTGAAGGTTAATTTATCCTTAAGAGTTTAAGGTTGCAGGTATAAAGAAAGATATTAAAGATCTTAATTTATCTTTTTGAAAATAAATGAATTTTATTGATGAGGTTGACCCTGGCGACATTTTTTTCATCTTCAGAAAGATGAACGCAATGCCGCTATTCAGAGGGGGGATTTAACGCCGTTATTATTACGATAACCTACAGTATCCCTTTCAATGTTAACGTTTTACGTGTAGCAATGTTTAGGTCGTAATGGGCGAGATCTTCCGGTTTAACCCAGGCAAACGCCTGGAACTCTTCATTAATGTTCACTTCACGATTCGCCGCGACACAATCAAAGATGAGATAGATCATGTAAATCTCTTCCTGACTGCCATCGGCATAGGTTTTGGTACGAATATCATCACTGAAGGTCCATGGGGTAATTTCTGCTAACACGAGCTGTTCGCCCAGTTCTTCCCTCACTTCGCGACGCAAAGCCTCTTCGATGCGTTCACCCGGTTCAACACCGCCGCCAGAAAGCGCCCACTGCCCGGGGAACACGCCACGGTCATCAGCCATTTTGCACAGTAAATAACAGCCATCATTTTGAATTAATGGACAAACAATCGTTCTTTGGCGCATAAGTCGAGTCCTTGTAGGGGGCACAAAAAATTCCATCGTGCGCTCATCTTACTTTGTGCTGGTGGGAGAGAAAACGCTTCCGCGACGATTAACCCTACTTTATTAGTGGAAAACGGGATGTTGGTTGAAAATGGCGGTCAGGCACGCCCGACCCGCTAAATGACGGTAGAATTTAACCTTAATTCAAATTTGTAAGTAGTATTTGGTTACAATATGCCATTGCATCGCTTTTTTAGTTCATTGATTCCTTGTCATCTGGCAGTACAATCCATCGGTTTTGGGGCTATGTTTTGATTCTTGCTGGAAAGGATAGAAAATGAAAAAAAGTTTAATGTTGGGTTTTGCCGGAATGCTGTTTGTTTCCGCATCGGCGAGCGCAATTAGCATCAGCGGCCAGGCTGGCGAAGATTACACCAACCTTGGGTTTGGTATGGGAACTGAGTCCTCCGGACTGGCTGTCAGCGGTAACTGGATGCATAACGATGACGACGGCGATGCGGCAGGTTTGGGACTGGGTCTGAATATTCCGCTTGGTCCGTTCCTGGCAACCGTCGGAGGGAAAGGTGTTTATACTAACCCTAATGATGGTGATGAAGGCTACGCGGCAGCGGTTGGTGGCGGTTTACAGTGGCCGATTGGCGACAGTTTCCGCTTGTTTGGCGAGTATTACTACTCTCCTGATTCGCTTTCCAGCGGTATCGACAGCTATGAAGAGGCTAATGCCGGTGCGCGTCTGACGATCATGCGTCCGCTGAGCATTGAAGCCGGTTACCGCTACCTGAACCTGGCAGGTAAAGACGGCAACCGTGATAACGCGATTGCCGACGGCCCGTACGTTGGGGTTAACGCCAGCTTCTGACATTTCTGGCGCGGCGTTCTGTCGCGCCTTACCCCCTCCATGCGCTATAGTGTTTTCATCATAAAAGCAGGAGAACACGATGTTACACGTGGAGATGCTATCCACCGGGGATGAAGTGTTGCACGGACAAATCGTCGACACGAACGCCGCCTGGCTGGCTGATTTTTTCTTTAATCAGGGATTACCGCTAACCCGCCGCAATACGGTCGGGGACAATCTTGACGACCTGGTCGCTATTTTACGCGAGCGTAGCGAGCACGCCGATGTGCTGATCGTTAATGGTGGTCTGGGGCCAACCAGCGATGATTTGAGCGCGCAGGCGGCGGCAACGGCAAAAGGCGAGGGGCTGGTACTGCATGAAGCCTGGCTGGCCGAGATGGAGCGTTATTTCCGCGATCGTGGTCGTGTAATGGCGCCGAGCAACCGCAAACAGGCTGAGCTTCCTGCCAGCGCTGAATTTATTAATAATCCGGTCGGCACCGCGTGCGGGTTCGCCGTGAAGCTAAACCGCTGCCTGATGTTCTTTACGCCCGGCGTACCGTCAGAATTTAAAGTGATGGTTGAGCATGAGATCCTGCCGCGTTTGCGTGAGCGTTTTTCTCTGCCTCAACCTCCTCTGTGCCTGCGCTTAACCACCTTTGGCCGTTCTGAAAGCGATCTGGCGCAGAGTCTGGATCCGCTCCCCTTACCGCCGGGAGTCACAATGGGCTACCGATCGTCGATGCCGATTATCGAGCTGAAGCTGACCGGTCCGGATTCCCAACGGGAAGCCATGCTGGCGCTGTGGCCTGAAGTGAAGCGGGTTGCCGGACAGAATATGATATTCGAAGGTACGGAAGGTTTGCCGGCGCAAATTGCCCGTACGTTGCAGGAGCGGCAATACAGTCTGACGCTGAGCGAACAGTTCACCGGAGGGTTAGTGGCGCTTCAGCTCTCGCGCGCTCATGCTCCTCTTCTGGCAAGTGAAGTGGTTCCGTCTCAGGAGGAAACGCTGGCGCAAACGGCACACTGGATTACCGAGCGACGCGGCAAACATTATGCCGGGCTGGCGCTGGCGGTATCGGCATGCGAAAGTGAACATATTAACTTCGCGCTGGCAACGCCTGATGGGACGCATGCCCTGCGCGTAAGGCTTAACGCTAATCGCTACAGCTTGCCGATTCGTCAGGAAGTTTGCGCGATGATGGCGCTGAATATGCTGCGTCGTTGGCTAAATGGCCAGGATATCGCCAGCGAACATGGCTGGATAGAAGTGGTTGAATCACTGACGATTTAATCATTGATTGGGAAGGCTACAAACCTTCCCAACCAGGCTCACGCGGTGACATCGCCGGGCAATAGCCCGGTAATTAACTGAACCAAATTATGATCAATTCCATTTTCCAGCATCATGCGAGCGATACGTAAGGCTTCTTCTTGCGTACCTTTTTGCACTCCCTGTTCTAAACCTTGTTCTAATCCCTGTTCTAATCCTTGCCGTATCCCTTCCTGTAGCCCATGGTGGTGGCCTTCTTGTCTTAGTCTCTCTGCGATTGTCATCAACCTCTCCTTGTGATGGGGGGAACGTTCGGCAACCTCGCGGATAAATGCGCTGACGTGAGACACATCGCCGTACCGTAGCAGGTAATTAAATAGCGTTTGCAGCTGGCTGTCATTAGCGGTGCTTGTAACTAAAAGCGAGACCAGACGGTCCACCAGCCCCATCAAATCACGATCGCGGATATGTTTTTGCATTAATTCAAGCAACGCGACGCGCCGATGCTGCGCGATCTCATCGTCCGGTATCACGGTGATGTCCACCAGCGGGAAAGCCTCTGAATAAAGTTGTCGCGCCAGCTGCGGGTCGTCAAATTCATCCAGCCAGTTGAGTGACCAGGGGTAGGGGCTTTGCTGACCGTGATAAAACAACATGGGAATGACCAGCGGCAGCGTTTTATTTCCGGCATCAAGATGATGCTGCATCGCGGCAATGGCATAACGCATCAGGCGAAATGCCATATGCTGTACCGCTGTACCGCTGTACCGCTGTACCGCTGTACCGCTGTACTCTGGTGTTCAATAACACAATAAATATAACCCAGGCCTTCGCGGGTTTTTAACGACCACAATACGTCGGAATAGTACGCGCGGAGATCCTGTTCGATAAAACTGCCGGGCTCCAGCTTCAGCGTTTGCAAGTCGCATATTTCACGTAATGCAGCGGGAAGGTGAATATCCAGAAAGTCCCGAGCCATCTCAGGGTAAGACATTATTTTCTTAAAAACGGCATCATGCGGTGTAGAGGTGGTTGATTTATCCATGGTAGTCCGTCACCTGAAGGAGAAGATGGCATGACGGTACTCACTTTTCATCAGAGCTGCATTCGGGAGTTTGGCTATTTGCGCGGGTGAATCAGAGATAATTACGTCAGACTGCAACGTATTCAGATAGGCGGAACAGAGTACGCAAAAATGCCCGGTAGCAAACGCCACCGGGCGGGAGAGTTAACCCAATGCTTTAGCAAGCAGGGTGATCGGATGTTCACAGCGAAGGCTTGTAGACATCTCAATCTGCCATTTACATGTTTCACAGTCGGTAACAACAATATCTGCGCCGCTTTCTTCGATCTGGCGGAACAGCGGCGCGCCGATGGATTGCGATGTCGGGTAGTTTTCCTTTTTAAAGCCGTATGTCCCGGCAATTCCACAACACTGGGAATCTAACACCGTTAGCTCCAGCCCCGGTATTTGGCGCAGTAGCTCCAGCGTGTAGAGCGTCCAGCCCATTTTCTCCATGTGGCAGGGGGTGTGATAGACCACTTTCAGCGGCAGCGTCTTCAGCGGCAGCGTTTTACCTTCATCCAGTTTGCGCCACAGCCAGCGGGTGGCCAGCTCAATATGTTCGCGCAGACCGGTGTTGTCGACGTCCAGCACTTCCGGGTATTCATCGCGTAGCGCAAAGGTACAGGTTGATGAGGTGGCGATCACCGGAATGCCTTTACCATCAATCGCTTCCCGCAGCGACGCCACGTTGCTTACCGCCTGCTTGCGCGCTTTATCAGTAAAGCCGTTGGCGATCAGCGGTACGCCGCAGCATTTTTCTTTGCTCAGCAGCTGCACTCCGGTGCCCATCGCATTCAGTACCTTGATCAGGTCTTTGCCGAGCTGCGGATGGTTGTAATTCACAAAACAGCCGTGGAAGAAAGCGACCTGATCCTGATACTGCGCCTGCTGTGCGGCAACGCTGCGATACCAGCGGCGGAACGTACCAAAGGAGTACTTCGGCAGCGTACGGCGATGATCGATTTTTAGTGCATAGTCAAGCAGTTGACGCACCGGTTTTAGCGAGGTGGCGGTATTCACTATCGGCGCGAACGGAGTGGATACGCTACCCATTAAATCCGTATGGCTTAAGACAAAGTTACGCAGCGACGGCCGCGTGGTGTCATATTTGGCGCGCGCGCGTTGAATGATATCGCCAATTTTCACATCCGAAGGACACGCAACTTCGCAGCGCTTACAGTTGATGCAGTATTTCAGCGCCTCGTCGTATAACGCGCCATCTTTCAGACGCAAACGTTCACCGTCCGGTCCGGCCTGTTTAGGGCCGGGGTAGCCCGGATTGACGCGGCTTACCGGGCAGGCGGTGGTGCACACTGTGCATTTGATACAACTTTCAAAACGTGTGTCGCTCATTGCTGGTCTCCTGCACGTTTCGCAATATGATGTGCGGCGTGTAAGGCGCTGACTGCGCATACGCCGCCTCCGCAACCCTGGGCAATAGGGTCGAATCCACCGAGAACAGAACCGATGGCATACATGTTCTCTACCGTTTTCCCTGCCAGCGACGGGCGCAAAGTGGCATCGGTTGTGACGCCAAACTGTTGCCACGGTTGTGGGTCGAAGACGTCACGTTCATACCACTCGGCGCGGGTGGCGGTTTGCTGTACATCCAGCCCGAGGATTGGCTCGTGAATGGCCTCGCGCGTGGCGATCAGTCCGCTACTGAAGAAGCTGCCGCTGGCGAGCACGGCGAAGCGTGGACGCAACGGGATATCGGCATGGTTACGGGTCCAGATTTCACTGATAACGCCGTCCTGACAGGTGATTTTCTTCACCTCATCACCCGGCATCCATACGCCACCCTGACGCACAAACTGGCGTTGCAATTTGTTGTGCAAACGCATGCCCAGTACCGAAGGCGGTAGGGTCGGTAACAGCGTCAGCGAGCAGGGAAGGCGCTCGTTAAGCCACTGCCAGAGTCGCTCATCCGCCAGGCCGAAGCAGGCCGGCATAATGATCATGTCGCAGGTTTTTGCCAGCGGCAGTAAAGCATCATAGAGCAGCGACCATTTATCTTCGTTGTCCAGCAGGCGCGCAATATTGACAGCGCGAAACTCGGTTGGGTTATCACGCAGGACATCCAGTTCCGGCAGATCGATTTCCGCCGTCTCGACGCTGAGATTGCGCTGGCGCAGCGAGGCGGCAGCGAGATGCGCCTGAAAATCCAGTAAACCGCTGATACCGACAACGCAGATACGCTGCGCGGACAGCGGCCAGACCGGAACTTCTGGGGAACTTAACCAGGTTGAGCGCAGGGTTCCCAACGGGGTTACGCGTTGATGTGACTGGCGTACTTTGCCCTGCAAATGCGTTCCGCACTCTTCCAGCAGCGTTTGCGCCTGTTGCGCCAGCTGCAGGACGTTCTGTGTTCCGATGGTGCTATACGGATGCGCGGGCGCTTGAGTGCGCAGCGCATTCAGACCAGCTTCTATCTCCGTCACCGGTTGGCCATCGGGCAAGTTGCTGAGCAAATCCAGTGAGCCGGAGGAAAAATGCAGGGCGCTTTGGCCGCGCGTGACAATCGCGCAGCGCAAACCGCTCTTTTGCAGTTGCAGGCCGCACAGCAGTCCGGCCAGGCCGCCGCCGATGATGACGGTATCAAATTTCATCCTGGTGCTCCTTTTCCAGACCGCACAATCCCTGATAGACCCAGCGCGTGAATTCGCTTTCGCGCAGCGCGTCGCCCCAGGCGATAGGCTGCACGCCTTTCCAGCGCTCGTTGAGGAAATCGGAAAGCTGGGTAATAGATTGCGCAGCGGTGGTGACATTAAAACGTTGCAGCAAACCTGCGGCGCGGCAGGCGCACAATTCGCCCTGGCAGGTCCCCATGCCAACGCGGGTACGGCGACGCAAATCCAGCAGGCTGTTGACGGTTAAATTCTCGACGGCGTATTGCACTTCGCCCGCGGTGACCGCTTCGCATTCGCAGACCAGGCTACGGTGCTGACGACCTTCGCTGAGCCACGCCGGGGTGCGGTCGCCGTGACGGTAGACCGCCGAGCCGCGCAACGGCGCGGGCAACGAGATTACGCGTTTCAGCGTATGCTCGGTTGATTCCTGTGAGCCGGGCAGCGCAGTGTCTGCGGTGGTGCAAGGTTGGCTATTGCCCAACTTACGGCAAACGGCATCGGTCGCCCATTCCGCCATCAGGCGGTAGGTCATCAGTTTGCCGCCGGTAATGGTGATAAACCCATCCAGGCCGTCACGCTGTGCGTGATCGAACAGCACAATACCGCGGCTGACGTTACGACCGCTTGGGTCATCATCGCTGGCGACCAGCGGGCGCACGCCGGAGTAGGCGCGTAGAATGCGCGTTTTCGCCATAATTGGCGCCAGTTTCTCGCCTTCACGCAATAAAATATCGACCTCTTCAGCGGTAACGCGGTTGCTGTCGATGTCGTTGTAATCAATGTGCTGCGAGGTGGTGCCGATCAGGGAAATCGTATCGCCAGGCACCAGAATATCGGCGTCAGAGGGTTTACGGCAGCGGTTAATCACGTGCTGGTTAATGCGATGATCCATAATCAGCAGCGAACCTTTGGCCGGGAACATCCGGATACTCAGGTCGGCATATTCGGCAATGCGTTGGCCCCAGATCCCGGCGGCATTCACCACAACCGGCGCATGCAGGGACTGCATTTCGCCCGTCAGATGGTTACGCACGTTTACGCCGCAAACCGTTGCGCCTTCACGAATCAGTCCCGTCACTTCATGGGCCGTTAAGATAACCGCGCCATGCTCGCGCGCATCCAGCATGTTGGCGGCGGTTAAGCGGAAAGGATCGACCGTACCGTCCGGCACTTTGACCGCGCCAATCAGCTGTGGGTTGACGGAAGGTTCAATAATACGGGCTTGTTGGGGATCAATCGCTTCTGCACGAATACCTGCCTCTTCGCAGGCGCGAATAAAAGTAGCCTGGAAAGAGAGTTCATCCTCCGGCAAGGTAATAAACAGACCGTCCGTCGGCTCAACGCAATGGCGGGCGATACGTTTCAGAATCTGGTTTTCGCTGATGCACTCACGGGCTGATTCTGCGTCGGTGACGGCGTAGCGCGCACCGCTGTGCAGCAGGCCGTGGTTGCGTCCGGTCGCGCCGGTGGCGATATCGTGGCGTTCCACTAAGATGACGCGCAACCCGCGCAGCGCACAGTCGCGTGCGATCCCTGCACCTGTTGCTCCTCCACCAATGATAATCACGTCACTTGTTTGCGAGTCGCGAGTTTTCATTGTTTTTCCTCACAGTTCGTTTTTTATCATTTAGCCACATAAAAAACATGGATTGTTTGATTTCGCGCATAATCGCTCATTATTCGAAAATGAAACGTGATTTCGTGCGCTTTTATGAACATTTGTCATAAATCTGTAACAATATGTGCTGCGTTTCACATTTTTGTTAGGTATCTTTCCTTAACATCGCGGCCACACTGGGAGCGGTAGGGTAGTAATGACGAACTGCAGTGTTTCCTTCGAATGAAAGACGGCCACGGAGGCTACAATATGTTGAGCATTTTTAAACCAGCGCCACATAAGGCGCGTTTACCTGCTGCGGAGATCGACCCGACGTATCGTCGATTGCGCTGGCAGATTTTCCTGGGGATTTTCTTTGGTTATGCCGCGTACTATCTGGTACGTAAAAACTTTGCCCTTGCGATGCCTTATCTGGTTGAGCAGGGTTTCTCCCGCGGCGATCTGGGTTTTGCCTTATCCGGTATCTCCATCGCTTACGGATTTTCGAAATTCATCATGGGGTCCGTTTCGGATCGCTCGAATCCGCGCGTTTTCCTGCCAGCGGGGCTGATTCTGGCTGCCGCAGTAATGTTGTTTATGGGCTTTGTGCCGTGGGCGACATCGAGCATTGCGATTATGTTTGTGCTGCTGTTCCTCTGCGGATGGTTCCAGGGGATGGGGTGGCCGCCGTGTGGCCGTACCATGGTGCACTGGTGGTCGCAGAAAGAACGTGGCGGCATTGTTTCCGTCTGGAACTGTGCGCACAACGTGGGCGGTGGTCTGCCTCCGCTGCTGTTCCTGTTGGGTATGGCTTGGTTTAACGACTGGAAAGCGGCGCTGTACATGCCTGCCTTCGGTGCGATTGTGGTTGCGCTGTTCGCCTTTGCGATGATGCGCGATACGCCGCAGTCCTGCGGTCTGCCGCCTATTGAAGAGTACAAGAACGACTATCCGGATGATTACAACGAGAAAGCGGAAGAGGAGCTGACTGCGAAGCAAATCTTCATGCAGTACGTGCTGCCGAACAAACTGTTGTGGTACATCGCTATTGCTAACGTGTTCGTTTATCTGCTGCGCTACGGCATCCTGGACTGGTCACCGACCTACCTGAAAGAAGTGAAACATTTCGCACTGGATAAATCCTCCTGGGCCTACTTCCTGTATGAGTACGCGGGCATTCCGGGTACGCTGCTGTGCGGATGGATGTCGGATAAAGTCTTCCGCGGCAACCGTGGTGCGACCGGCGTGTTCTTTATGACGCTGGTGACGATTGCCACTATCGTCTACTGGATGAACCCGGCAGGTAACCCGAACGTAGACATGGCTTGTATGATTATCATCGGCTTCCTGATCTACGGCCCGGTCATGTTGATCGGTCTGCACGCGCTGGAACTGGCGCCGAAAAAAGCGGCGGGTACGGCGGCAGGCTTTACCGGACTGTTCGGTTATCTCGGCGGTTCTGTGGCGGCGAGCGCCATTGTCGGCTACACCGTTGACTTCTTCGGCTGGGACGGCGGCTTTATGGTGATGATTGGCGGTAGCGTGCTGGCGGTTATTCTGCTGGTGGTCGTCATGATTGGCGAAAAACGCCATCACGAAGAAATGCAGCTGAAACGTAACGGGGGCTAATTTATGAAAACCACATTGAAAGGTCTCAGCGTGGCGCTGATGCTGGCAGGTATGGTTGTTAGCAGCGCGGCGGTCGCCGCCGATCAAATCGTGATTGCGCACCGTGGCGCCAGCGGTTATCTCCCGGAGCATACGCTGCCCGCGAAAGCGATGGCCTATGCTCAGGGCGCGGATTACCTGGAGCAGGATTTGGTGATGACCAAGGATGACCATCTGGTGGTCCTGCATGACCACTACCTGGACCGCGTTACCGATGTTGCTGAGCGTTTTCCGGATCGTGCGCGTAAAGATGGGCGTTACTACGCCATCGACTTTACGCTGGATGAGATCAAATCGCTGAAATTTACCGAAGGCTTTGATATCGAAAATGGCAAAAAGGTACAGACTTACCCTGGGCGTTTCCCGATGGGTAAATCTGATTTCCGCGTGCACACCTTCGAAGAGGAGATTGAGTTCGTTCAGGGACTGAATCACTCAACCGGTAAAAACATCGGCATTTACCCGGAAATGAAAGCGCCGTGGTTCCATCACCAGGAAGGGAAGGACATTGCGGCTAAAACACTGGAAGTGCTGAAAAAGTACGGATATACCAGCAAGAACGACAAGGTTTACCTGCAGTGTTTTGATGTTGCGGAGTTAAAGCGCATTAAAAATGAACTGGAACCAAAGATGGGGATGGATCTCAATCTGGTGCAGTTGATTGCGTACACTGACTGGAATGAAACCCAGGAGAAAAAGCCGGACGGTAGTTGGGTTAATTACAACTACGACTGGATGTTTAAACCGGGTGCAATGAAGCAGGTTGCGCAGTATGCGGACGGCATTGGGCCGGACTACCACATGCTGGTTGATGAGAAGTCTAAGAAAGGGCATATCTCGTTAACTGGCATGGTTCAGGACGCGCATCAGAACCAGATGGTGGTGCATCCTTATACCGTTCGTGCCGATCAGCTACCGGATTACGCCACTGACGTGAACCAGCTGTATGACATTCTGTATAACAAGGCGGGCGTTGACGGACTGTTCACCGACTTCCCCGACAAAGCTGTGAAATTCCTGAATAAAGAGTAATGGCGCAAGGCCTGTGATGCCCCTCCGGTCACAGGCCTTACTGGAGAACGTTATTTACTGCTAGATAAGGCCGTCTGCCGTCAACGTTTCCATACATGCCTGCAGGAGAAATAAAGGGCTGCCGTCCACCGGCGGCTCTTTTGCCAGTAATGATATTTGCCGATAGAACGTCGGTTCCAGCGCGACCGAGCGTATTTCCCCACCAACGGCTTTCAGCGTCAATTCCGGTAATAACGCAATACCCAGCCCCTGGCGAATAAAGCTCATCGCGGTATCCGGATGGTTAAATTCATATTTAATGACCGGCTCGATTCCTTTCTCTTTAAATAACGCCATGATGCTTAATTCGTAGCGACCTTTACTAATAATCAGCGGTTCTCCCACCAGTTGTTCCACTGAAATCGCGGTATTGGCTGCCAGCGGATGGCTTTCGGGAACCACAACGGTAAATTTATCGCGATACGCCGGTACGCAGTACATGCCAGTCACCGGAAAATGCACGAATCCAGCATCAATGTCCCCACTGCGCAGGGAATCAACGATCGCCGTGCTGTTCTCTTCATAGGGAATGATTTTGATGTGCGGATGGTGCTGCTCGAAGTGGTGGATAATGCCCGGCAAAATGCAGGCGCAGGCGCTGGGGAAGCAGCCGATACGCAGGGTTCGGGCTGGATTTTTTCGCTCCTGCTCGGCGATCTCTTTCACCGCGTTGGTTTCTGACACGAGCGTGCGCAGGTGCGGAAGGATCCGCCTTCCCACTGGGGTGAGCTGAATATCTTTGCGGCGCTCGCGGATAAGACATTCCACCCCCAGCTCTTCTTCAAGCGCTGAAATTGCCTGGCTTACGGCGGATTGGGTCATATACAGCCGTTTGCCGGCTTCGGTAAAACCGCCGCATTCAAGCACGGTAAGCAGGGCGTGAATCTGTGTTAATGTCATTAGTTCCCTCTAATTAACAATATTAAAATGATTAATTTCTCTAATATGATGAACCTGTTTACACTTGCGGTCTACCGTATAAATCACATTTTGACGCACCTGTCCGTCGTTCAGCTGGGCTGAGCGTTGCCTGCGTGCGCCGTCTGACAGGTGTCGAATATGAAAGAAAAACTGTGGACGAAGGATTTTTGGGCAATCACGATAATTAGCTTCATTATATTCTTTGTGTTTTATGTCCTGCTCACGTTATTACCGATCTATATTTCGGATCGCCTGCACGCCACGCCGGATAAAGCCGGTTTATTAGTCACCTTCTTTTTGGGGGCGGCAATTGTTGTGCGTCCGTTCGCCGGACAGTGGGTGGGAAAATATTCGAATAAAACGATTCTGGTGCTCTCTTCTCTGGCCTTTTTGATTGTCACTGCGCTGTATCCTGTTTGCCACTCCATTGAATCACTGCTGTTTATTCGGGTGCTTCATGGGGTGACGTTTGGCGTGATTACCACGGTAAAAGGAACGATTTCCGCGCGGTTGATTCCGGCCTCCCGACGTGGGGAGGGCATCAGTTTTTTCTCGTTGGCAATGGGACTGGCGATGGTTGTGGGACCCTGGGTGGGGCTGAACATGGCGCGCTGGGGGGCTTTTACCACCGCGTTCTGGCTGTGTAGCGCGGTAGCCGTGCTGGGCATTATCCTGTCACTCGTTATCGCCGTTCCGCCGGTTCTTCGTCATTCCGATGGTTCAAAACCGACGCTGGGATTTGCGGCAATGTTTGACCGCGCCGCGCTGCCTTTCGCGATGGTGACGTTTTTCATGACCTTCTCCTATGCGGGCGTGTCCGCTTTTCTCGCGCTGTATGCGCGGGAGTTGGATCTGATGGCCGCCGCCAGTAATTTCCTGCTGTGCTACGCCATTTGCCTGATGATCTGTCGAACCTTCACTGGCAACATTTGTGATAAAAAAGGGCCAAAATACGTGGTGTATCCGTGTCTGCTGGCCTTTACCGTTGGGCTGGTGGCGCTTGGCTACACCAATGGCAGCATCATGATGATTATTGCCGGAGGATTAATCGGCATCGGTTACGGTTCGGTCACGCCGGTATTCCAGACGCAAATTATTAGCTCGGTGGAGCCGCACAAAATTGGCATCGCCAATTCGCTGTTCTTCAATGCGATGGATGCGGGCATGGCGATTGGCGCGTTTATCATGGGGATGATGGTCGAGGGCGTAGGCTATCGGGCGATTTATCTGGTGGGGGCGCTGCTGGTGGTTTTAGCCGGGGCGCTGTATATCGCGCAGATGAAACGCCGCGGGGCAATGCCGCTCGTTAGCGCACACGAAGTGCACTAAGCGTTACAGCTCGATTTCAATATCGCCTCTTGCCCGACAACAGCAGGGTAATATTTCACCCGGCTGAATAAAGGCCAGAGGCTCGGCAATCCAGTCAACCTGTCCCGCCACCAGGCGGGTACGGCAGGAACCGCAGTAACCCTCACGACACTGGTATTCGACTTCAACATTGTGCGATTCGAGTGCGGCAAGCAGGGAAGGGTGTTCATCCTGGCACAGCAGCTGTGTGCCAGAGATGCGCAGAGTAACGCGGCCCATCAGAGCTGGAAGTTGCTCAGATCGTCGGTATCCACTTCGGAATCGATCTGGCCGACCAGATAGGAGCTAACTTCCACTTCCTGCGGCGCAACCTGTACGTTATCGGACACCAGCCAGGTGTTGATCCACGGGATTGGGTTAGAGCGCGTCTGGAACGGCAGATCCAGCCCAACGGCCTGCATACGAATGTTGGTGATGTACTCAACGTACTGGCACAGAATATCTTTGTTGAGGCCTATCATCGAACCGTCACGGAACAGATAGTCCGCCCACTCTTTCTCTTGCAGCGCGGCCTGCACGAACAGGTCGTAGCACTCTTGCTTACACTCTTCGGCGATTTCCGCCATTTCCGGGTCATCCACGCCGCTGCGCAGCAGGTTCAGCATGTGCTGGGTGCCGGTCAGGTGCAGGGCTTCGTCGCGGGCGATCAGACGAATAATTTTCGCGTTGCCTTCCATCAGCTCACGTTCGGCGAAAGCGAAGGAGCAGGCGAAGCTGACGTAGAAGCGGATCGCTTCCAGCGCGTTGACGCTCATCAGGCACAGGTACAGCTTTTTCTTCAGCTCACGCAGGTTCACGACAACCGTTTTGCCGTTCACCGTATGCGTACCTTCGCCCAACAGATGCCAGTAGCTGGTCATCTCAATTAATTCGTCGTAATAGCTGGAAATGCCTTCCGCGCGCTTCTGGATCTGTTCGTTGGTGACGATATCGTCGAACACCACCGCCGGATCGTTCACGATATTACGGATAATATGGGTGTATGAGCGGGAATGGATGGTTTCAGAAAACGCCCATGTTTCTACCCAGGTTTCCAGTTCCGGGATGGAAATCAGCGGCAGCAGCGCCACGTTCGGGCTACGGCCCTGAATGGAATCCAGCAGCGTCTGGTATTTCAGGTTGCTGATAAAGATATGTTTTTCATGCTCCGGCAGCGCCTGATAGTCGATACGGTCGCGGGACACGTCAACTTCTTCCGGGCGCCAGAAGAAGGAGAGCTGCTTTTCGATCAGTTTTTCGAAGATGTCATATTTTTGCTGATCGTAGCGGGCGACGTTCACCGGCTGGCCGAAGAACATCGGTTCCAGAAGCTGATCGTTTTTCGTCTGTGAAAAAGTGGTGTATGCCATTGATGTGAATCCTTTGTGGGATGTATTGCCGGATGCGCTTCGCTTATCCGGCCTACAATGCCACGAATTAATTTATAGGCCGGGTAAGCGTAGCGCTACCCGGCATCATTCATCAGATCTTACATGCGCCGCTTTCGCAGCCATCGTCCTGGATGGACGGTACCAGATCGTCCTGACTGTCTTCCGCGCCATCGCGGGTGTTCTGATAATACAGCGTTTTGACGCCAAATTTGTAGGCGGTGAGCAGGTCTTTCAGCAACTGCTGCATCGGCACTTTTCCTGACGGGAAACGCGTTGGATCATAGTTGGTGTTGGCGGAAATCGACTGATCGATAAACTTCTGCATGATACCTACCAGCTGCAGATAACCGTCGTTGCTCGGCATTTCCCACAGCAGTTCGTAGGCGTCGTGCAGGTGTTCGTAGTCCGGCACGACCTGACGCAGGATACCGTCTTTCGACGCTTTGATGCTCACGTAGCCGCGCGGCGGTTCAATACCGTTGGTGGCGTTGGAGATCTGCGAAGAGGTCTCGGACGGCATCAGGGCAGAGAGCGTGGAGTTACGCAGGCCGTGGGTTTTAATCGACTCACGTAAGGCTTCCCAATCCAGATGCAGCGGTTCGTTAGAAATAGCATCAAGGTCTTTCTTATAGGTATCGATCGGCAAAATACCCTGCGAGTAGGTGGTTTCGTTAAACCACGGGCACGCGCCTTGCTCGATAGCCAGTTCGTTAGAGGCTTTCAGCAGGTAATACTGAATGGCTTCAAACGTTTTGTGGGTCAGGTTGTTCGCGCTGCCGTCAGAGTAACGCTTACCGTTTTTCGCCAGCCAGTAGGCGTAGTTGATAACGCCGATACCCAGCGTGCGACGGCCCATCGCGCCGCGTTTGGCGGCCGGGATTGGGTAATCCTGATAATCCAGCAGCGCATCCAGCGCGCGTACCGCCAGTACGGCCAACTCTTCCAGCTCGTCCAGACTGTTGATAGCACCCAGGTTAAATGCGGACAGCGTACACAGCGCAATTTCGCCGTTTTCATCGTTGACGTCGGTCAGCGGTTTGGTCGGCAGGGCGATTTCCAGACACAGGTTGGACTGACGCACCGGCGCAACCACCGGATCAAACGGGCTGTGGGTGTTGCAGTGATCCACGTTCTGAATATAGATACGGCCGGTAGAGGCGCGTTCCTGCATCATCAGCGAGAACAGTTCGACCGCTTTCACGCGCTGCTTGCGGATGCTGTCGTCGTTTTCATATTGGGTGTACAGACGTTCGAACTCGTCCTGATCGGCGAAGAACGCATCATACAGCCCCGGAACGTCGGATGGGCTGAACAGGGTGATGTCACCGCCTTTCAGCAGACGGGTGTACATCAGCTTGTTGATTTGCACGCCGTAGTCCATATGACGGACGCGGTTACCTTCAACGCCGCGGTTGTTTTTCAGCACCAGCAGGCTCTCGACTTCCAGATGCCACATTGGGTAGAACAGCGTGGCCGCACCGCCGCGCACGCCGCCCTGGGAGCAGGACTTCACTGCGGTCTGGAAGTGTTTGTAGAACGGAATACAGCCGGTGTGGAACGCTTCGCCGCCGCGAATCGGGCTGCCCAGCGCACGGATGCGACCGGCGTTGATACCGATACCGGCGCGCTGGGAAACGTATTTCACAATCGCGCTGGAGGTGGCGTTGATGGAATCCAGGCTGTCGCCGCACTCGATCAGTACGCAGGAGCTGAACTGACGCGTTGGAGTACGCACGCCGGACATAATTGGCGTCGGCAGAGAAATCTTGAACGTTGAAACGGCGTCATAGAAACGTTTTACGTATTGCAGACGCGTTTCACGCGGATAATTAGAGAACAAACAGGCCGCTACCAGAATGTAGAGGAACTGTGCGCTTTCATAAATCTCACCGGTAACACGGTTTTGCACCAGATATTTACCTTCCAGCTGCTTCACCGCAGCGTAGGAGAAGGTCATATCACGATCGTGTACGATGAACGAGTCCATCTGCTTGAACTCTTCTTCCGTGTAGTCTTCCAGCAGATGATTGTCGTATTTGCCCATTTCAACCATTTTCACGACATGGTCGAACAGTTTCGGCGGTTCAAACTCGCCGTAGGCTTTTTTTACGCAGGTGGAAAATCGCCAGGCGGGCAGCCAGGTATTGATAATCCGGCGCCTCGCGGGAGATCAGGTCGGCGGCAGCTTTGATGATCGTCTCATGGATATCGGAAGTCTTGATACCGTCATAAAACTGAATGTGGGAGCGCAGCTCGACCTGAGAAATCGATACGTTATTCAGTCCTTCTGCCGCCCAATCCAGAACTCGGTGGATTTTGTCGAGATTGATGCGCTCTGTACTACCATCACGCTTTGTCACCAGCAGACTCTGATTCATGTGGTTTTTTACCTGTCCGTGAAAGAAAAAATATCCCCCATATTATCCACAGAACCATGTTGTGACTAAGTCTGTGGATAAATACTATATGTAGGGGTTGTTTGATAAAATAGACGCTATATGGTGAGTATTCTAGTAGGGATTCTTTTCAGCACAAGAGTTGATTTTGAGGTTAAATTGAGGTTGCAAAAGGGTAAGAATCGCTAAGTGCGCGTCTTATAAGGCCTGGCGGGGATGTCAATAATTGAGAAAAAAAATAGAAAATTTGATCGAGTGCTGATTTCTTCATCTAAGCCGAAGAAAGTTCTTATGATCTGGCACAGGATTTGTAGGCCTGATAAGCGGTGCGTCATCAGTCACGTAGGCCTGATAAGCGAAGCGCCATCAGGCATTGAAGGCCGGAACCGTGCCGGATAGCGGCGCTGAGCGCCTTATCCGGCCTACAGGAGCAGTTAATCAATCCTGGCGCTAGTGTGCAGCATATAGTTCACATCAACGCCCGGACCGAGTTTGAAGCTGTTGGTGAGTGGGTTGTAGTGCAGGCCGGTCATGTGGCGCTCTTTCAGCACCGTCTGATCTACCCACTGTAATAACTCTGCCGGCTTAATAAATTTTTTCACATCGTGCGTGCCTTTCGGCACCATGCGCAAAATATATTCCGCTCCGACCACCGCCATCAGCCAGGACTTGCCGTTGCGGTTAAGCGTAGAGAAGAACACTTCGCCGCCCGGTTTGACCAGTCTGGCGCAGGCGCTGACCACCGACTGCGGGTCCGGTACGTGCTCCAGCATTTCCATGCAGGTCACCACGTCATACTGGTGGGCATGTTTTTCGGCATGTTCTTCGACGGTTTCTTGCACGTATTCCACCTGAATACCGCTCTCCAGCGCGTGCAGTTTTGCGACCTGCAACGGTTCAGAGCCCATGTCCAGACCGGTAACCGTTGCGCCTTCGCGCGCCATGCTTTCCGCCAGAATGCCGCCGCCGCAGCCGACGTCGAGTACTTTTTTACCAAACAGGCCGCCTGAGCGCTCCGTGATGTAGCCCAGACGCAGTGGGTTAATGCGGTGCAGCGGCTTAAACTCACCTTCAAGGTCCCACCAGCGTGACGCGACTGCTTCAAACTTGGCAATTTCTTCATGGTCAACGTTGTGAGTTACCGGCGGTTTTTCGGCATTCATTGGGGCTTCTACTCCTAAATTTGCGATGCAAATGAGTATATCAGCCTGACGGGATGAATAAAGCCTCTGTCTGGGGGAATCCATTTACCTGAACCTGCACGAATGTGTTATAATTTGCGACCTTTGAATCCGGGATACAGTAGAGGGATAGCGGTTAGATGAGCGACCTTGCGAGAGAAATTACACCGGTCAACATTGAGGAAGAGCTGAAGAGCTCGTATCTGGATTATGCGATGTCGGTCATTGTTGGCCGTGCGCTGCCAGACGTCCGAGATGGCCTGAAACCGGTTCACCGTCGCGTACTTTACGCCATGAACGTATTGGGCAACGACTGGAATAAAGCCTATAAAAAATCTGCCCGTGTCGTTGGTGACGTAATCGGTAAATACCACCCTCATGGTGATACCGCCGTTTACGACACCATTGTTCGTATGGCGCAGCCATTCTCCTTGCGTTACATGCTGGTGGATGGTCAGGGTAACTTTGGTTCTGTCGATGGCGACTCCGCAGCGGCGATGCGTTATACGGAAATCCGTATGTCGAAAATCGCCCATGAGCTGATGGCTGACCTGGAAAAAGAAACGGTTGATTTCGTCGATAACTACGACGGCACCGAACAAATTCCTGACGTCATGCCGACCAAAATTCCTAACCTGCTGGTGAACGGCTCGTCCGGTATCGCGGTAGGTATGGCGACCAACATTCCGCCGCACAACCTGACGGAAGTGATCAACGGCTGTCTGGCATACATTGACGATGAAGACATCAGCATTGAAGGGCTGATGGAACATATTCCGGGTCCGGACTTCCCGACCGCCGCGATCATCAACGGTCGTCGTGGTATCGAAGAAGCCTATCGTACCGGGCGTGGCAAAGTGTACATTCGCGCCCGCGCGGAAGTCGAAGCCGACGCCAAAACCGGTCGTGAAACCATCATCGTCCATGAAATTCCGTATCAGGTGAACAAAGCGCGCCTGATCGAGAAAATCGCCGAGCTGGTAAAAGACAAACGCGTTGAAGGCATCAGCGCGCTGCGTGACGAGTCTGATAAAGACGGTATGCGCATCGTGATTGAAGTGAAACGCGACGCGGTCGGGGAAGTGGTTCTGAACAACCTCTACTCCCAGACCCAACTGCAGGTTTCTTTCGGTATCAACATGGTTGCGCTGCACCATGGCCAGCCGAAGATCATGAACCTGAAAGATATTATTGCCGCGTTTGTACGTCACCGTCGTGAAGTCGTAACCCGCCGTACTATCTTTGAACTGCGTAAAGCCCGCGACCGTGCGCACATCCTCGAAGCGCTGGCGATTGCGCTGGCGAACATCGATCCGATCATCGAACTGATCCGCCGCGCGCCGACCCCGGCAGAAGCGAAAGCAGCGCTGGTAGCGCGTTCGTGGAATCTGGGTAACGTGTCGGCCATGCTGGAACGTGCCGGTGATGACGCCGCGCGTCCTGAATGGCTGGAGCCGGAATTTGGCGTGCGTGACGGTCAGTACTACCTGACTGAACAGCAGGCCCAGGCGATTCTGGATCTGCGTTTGCAGAAACTGACCGGCCTTGAGCACGAAAAACTGCTCGACGAATACAAAGAGCTGCTGGAGCAGATCGCTGAACTGCTGCACATTCTGGGCAGCGCCGATCGTCTGATGGAAGTTATCCGTGAAGAGATGGAGCTGATTCGTGAACAGTTCGGCGACGAACGTCGTACCGAAATCACCGCCAACAGCGCTGACATCAACATCGAAGATCTGATTAGCCAGGAAGATGTTGTCGTGACCTTGTCTCATCAGGGTTACGTGAAATATCAGCCGTTAACCGATTACGAGGCACAGCGTCGTGGCGGTAAAGGTAAATCAGCTGCACGTATTAAAGAAGAAGACTTTATCGACCGCCTGCTGGTGGCCAACACCCATGACACGATCCTCTGCTTCTCCAGCCGCGGTCGTTTGTACTGGATGAAGGTTTATCAGCTGCCGGAAGCGAGCCGTGGCGCGCGTGGACGTCCAATCGTCAACCTGCTGCCGCTGGAAGCCAACGAACGTATCACCGCGATTCTGCCGGTACGCGAGTACGAAGAAGGCGTGAACGTCTTTATGGCGACCGCCAGCGGTACCGTGAAGAAAACCGCGCTGACCGAGTTCAGCCGTCCGCGCTCTGCCGGTATTATTGCGGTTAACCTGAACGAAGGCGATGAACTGATTGGCGTTGACCTGACGTCCGGTAGCGACGAAGTCATGCTGTTCTCTGCCGCCGGTAAAGTGGTGCGCTTCAAAGAAGACGCCGTTCGTGCGATGGGTCGTACCGCGACCGGCGTACGCGGTATCAAACTGGCGGAAAGCGACAGCGTGGTATCGCTGATCGTTCCGCGCGGTGAAGGTGCAATCCTGACCGTGACGCAAAACGGCTACGGTAAGCGTACCGCGGCGGAAGAGTATCCGACCAAGTCGCGTGCCACCCAGGGCGTTATCTCCATCAAAGTGACCGAGCGCAACGGTTCCGTTGTTGGCGCGGTGCAGGTTGAAGATACCGACCAGATCATGATGATCACAGATGCCGGTACGCTGGTACGTACTCGCGTGTCGGAAATCAGCGTGGTTGGGCGTAACACCCAGGGCGTGATCCTCATCCGTACTGCGGAAGACGAAAACGTGGTTGGCCTGCAACGCGTTGCTGAACCGGTTGATGATGAAGAGCTTGACTCCATCGACGGTAGCGCTGCTGAAGGGGACGATGATATCGCGCCTGAAGCGGAAAGCGATGATGATGCGGCGGACGACGCAGAAGAGTAATTCAGTATTTTAATACTGCACAAAAGGGAGGCTTTGCCTCCCTTTTTTACGTTCTGAATATTCCCTTTCCCATCAGCTAATTATCCTTTATCCGCTTGCTGCAGGCTTCATGTATAAGAATACAAAAATAAATGAATAATTATAGTTTCGTGAGAGTGCTCACTGTTTGTTCACACTTTTACCGCTAACGTTATTCTGTCCACTAAAAGAATTTTAAGATCCGTTGTGAACAGGAGACCGACAAATTATTTAAGAAAAAACACCTGCAGTGTGAAAGAGAAATGCGTTGGCTGCCTCAGTCTGTCAGTTCACCTCTGACGGATGAATATACTTTTACCTCGGCGTTGGGAGTTAACTATGATAGTTGAAATTGCGGAAGGTTTTATCCATCTTTTTCAGAGTGCTGGCAAGATATTCTCCGGGATGATCGTCAGCACTATTCCGATGTTAATAACGCTAATTCTGACGGTTAATTTCATTATGAAGTTAATAGGTCAGCAGCGGATGGAAAAAGTCGCCACCCTGATGGGTAAATCAAAAATATTAACCTACGGAATATTGCCCAGTTTTGCCTGGTTCTTCCTGAGCAGTCCCGGCGCGTTGACCATGGGCAAATTCCTGCCAGAACGGTGTAAGCCCGCTTATCAGGATGCGCTGGGCAGTACCGTTCACCCGCTGACCTCGCTGTTTCCCCACATTGTGCCATCTGAACTCTTTATCTGGCTGGGCGTGGCTGCGGGGATTACCCGGCTCGACCTTCCCGTTGCCGATCTGGCATTGCGTTATATCGCGGCAGGTATTCTGCTTGGATTTATCCGCGGTTTTCTTACCGAATATATCTTCACCAGGCTGGAGAAGCGTGAACTTAACCAGGAATAAGGAAAAACAATGAAAGTACTATTTTCGGCTGACGTCGTAAAAGCTGGAAAGAAAGTAGAAGAGGGGTTGCTTAGTGGCATGCTGATAACGTTTAACGATCGCGCCCCGGAAGATTATCTCGATTATGTGCTGGTAATTAAGAATATTGTTTGTAATAGCGCGCCATTACAAAAAACAGCGAACTACGTTTTACAGATTAATAACCAGATATGGGGTATCACCTGCTGGGGAGATGCGGCATGGCAAAACTTATGTGAGCTGGGGCATATGACCGTGGTATTTGACGGGGCAGAAAAGCCAATCGCCTATGGTGCATTACACGTAAAAAGCGATTGCCCGCCTGCCGTTAATGAATTAACGGGCCCATTGACAATAATGAGGAAAACCGATGAAAACCGTGCTGATTAAAAAAGGTCATTCAGGGATTGGCGATGATATGTATTTATCTCGCGATACCAGCAAAGTCATCTTGTCGCTCACCGGGAAAAGCATTGACCCGATTGCCAAAAAATTGGGTGAAATGCTGGAGATGCGGGTTGTTAACGGCTTTGATGCGATGCCGGATGATAAGAAAATCCTCTGCGTGGTGATCAACTGCGGCGGTTCATTGCGCTGCGGCATCTACCCACAAAAAAGAATCAAGACCATCAATATTCTCCCCACCGGCGCGATGGGGCCGCTGGCGAAGTATATCACCGAGGATATCTACATTTCTGATGTCAGCAGTGAATCGCTATCGCTGATTGAAACGCTTAATCAGCCGGTCACTGCCCAAGAGGTGGATGTTGTTGAACCTCTGCCCGCAGGTGATGCTTCGGTGGCCGTCAGTCGCCAGGGGGATACCAAACCGCGCGGTTCGGCGACCAACACCGCGCTGGAGTTGATGACCCGATTTGCGACCGGGATCGGTAACTTTGTCAGCCTGCTCTATACCTCCGCGCGCGAGTCGGTTGAGCTGTGCATTAAAAACGTTATTCCGTTTATGGCTTTTATCTCCGTGCTGATTGCTCTGGTGCAGGAAACGGCAATTGGTCAGTGGGCCGGGAATGCGCTGTCACCGCTTGCCGGATCGTTAACCGGTCTGTTTGTCATCGCGATTATCTGCGGCTTACCGTTTATCTCGCCGATTCTGGCTCCGGGGGCGGCCATAGCACAGGTGGTGGGCGTGCTGGTGGGGACGCTCATCGGCAGCGGCGTAGTTTCACCCCTGATGGCGTTGCCGGCGCTGTTTGCAATAAATGTCCAGGTAGGCGCCGACTTTATCCCCGTTGGGCTTTCTATGCAGGAGGCGAAAGAGAAAACCATTCGCCTTGGCGTGCCGGCTTTCCTGCTGTCACGAATGATTACCGCCCCTCTGGCGGTGGCTATCGGCTATCTGTTCTCTTTTGGTTTGTTTAACTGAGGAATCGTGTCATGAACAAAATCAATGCCGCGGTGGTTGGCGCGGGAATTTACGGCAAACACCATATCAATGCTTATCACTATAATCCGTGGGTGAATCTGGTCGGGTTTTGCGAAATCAACCCGGAAATCCGGGCCAGCGTGGCGCAGGAGTTTCACATTCCCGGCTTTGCATCGCTGGCAGAATTGTTTGCCGCCACGCAGGTCGATTTGGTGTCGATCGCCACCCCGGATCCGTTCCACTTTGATGCTACGATTGAGTCCATCACCGCCGGCAAACATGTGCTGATTGAAAAACCGATGGCGACAACCTCGGCGGAATGTCGGGAGATTATCCGCTGCGCCGCAGAGCATGGGGTGAAAATCGGCGTTGATTACCACAAGCGCTGGGACGGGATGGCGCAACATATTCATCATGAGCTGTTGAAGCCGGAAACCGGCCAGGTACTGCGTGGCTATATGAGCATGGATGACATCATCGACGTGCCAAAAAACTGGTTATCGTGGGCGAACGAGAGCTCTCCGGTCCATTTTCTCGGCACTCACTGTTTTGATTTAATTCGCTATTATATGAACGGCGCCAACGCGGTGAGCGTCTATGCGATAGGACAGAAGAAGAAGCTGGTGGCTGAAGGCATCGATTCCTGGGATACCATTCAGTCTTTTGTTACGTTTGAAAATGGTGCGCAATGGACGGTGGAAGTAGGGTGGTGTTTACCGCCAACGTTCCCCAAAGCCAATGATGGTCGGAGTTTTGTGATCACTGAAAATAACTATTATCGTGCGGATGCGCAGTTGCGCGGTTATGAAATGTTTACCCCACAGCGTAGCGCGACGCCAAATTATAACTTCATTAATTACGTTAATAATAAGGCCAGCGGATACGGAATTCAGCCAATACATGATTTTGTGGAACACATATTATTTGATACGCCGTATCTGGCAACAGCCGAAGATGGGTTACAGGCGACGTTAATTTGTGAGGCGGTGCATCATTCGTTATCAACAGGGAATATTGTGCAGTTGTAATTAATCTGGTTTTCACGTCTCATAAACATTTTTTTGGCTTTAATTTCTCTGATTAAAGCAGGGTATCTTATTCCCCCTGACCCTGCTAACGATCATCGTTTATGGGACGTTTTTTCATTATTCATATTCAGATAGCAATATTGCAGGGCATGAAAAAAAAGCGTATGCAGTGACATTTTCAACGCGGCGAAACTCAGAGGGCTGACGCTGGATTGCGGGGTGTACAGCGTCACATCGGCCAGTGATGTACCGCTCTGATGGCAGGCGACGGCCAGCGAGGCGGCTTCATGCTCGCGAATCAATGTAATCAACTGGTTATCCGGCTCATCCTTAGGGCCCGGCAGCAGAATGACGGAATCACAATCTGTCAGGCTGTTGGCTAACAGCGAATCGGCGTTTTGATACTCAACGGGAATACACACTTTACCAATATCACTATAGTCCTGAATAATATTACTAAGCAGAGAGCCGAGTTCCCGTGAGTGACAAAAATAAAGATTACGACTGGAGCTGATAATTTCAAAGAAAGTATTAATCGCCGCCGGGTTATTATTGTTAATAAATTCACCGAGAATAATATTGTTCCTGGCCGCCTGCGCCGGAAGCAGGGCGGCGGGTTCACTGCGCAGACACTTAATTAAATCATATTTAAAGGAAGTAAAACCGGTATAACCGAGAGCCTGGGCAAAACGAACAATAGACGGTTGGCTGGTATGGGTCTTTTTTGATATTGCCGTCGAGGTCAGTTTTTCTGCACCTGATAATGTAGCCAGAATGTAACGGCTAATAGTTTGTTCCGTGTGTGAGCCCGTTTTTACCAGTAACTGAAGCTGTTCGATAATGTTCATTGAGGTCCCTCGGTTTTGTTTATTATGACATATACACTTTTTCCTTCAAGTTACCTCTGTGGCGCTTGCGGACTCGCGTACGCGCAGGGGAGCAGACGATGTTCTGCGTGTTGTTAAGCAGGGCAAGGCGCGAAGCGTTTTTTCTCATTTTCAGATAAGACTGCTGAACGGCTGGCGATTTCTACGATATAAACAAGAGAAGTCATCGGCGCAGCAATCGTTCGGTGGTGTAAACGTCGCGGGGTTAAGACAGCGGAGCCAGGGCCGTGTATCATGTCCGTGTAAAGAGAGGGCATTGCGACGCCGGACATTTACCGCTACCTTAATCACACTCTATTAATGCCCTGAGGCGGAGCTTCGCCCCTTTGAAATACCTTGCTTCCGTTCATTCAACCCTAAAAGTCTCACGCTACCTGTTCAGAGCGTTGGCGCTCCTGATCTGGTGTCTGATCGCTTTTGCCTCCGTGTTCTATATTGTGAACGCGCTGCACCAGAGAGAGTCTGAGATCCACCAGGAACTTAACCTCAGCTCCGATCAGGCCCAGCGCTATATCCAGCGCACATCCGATGTCATTAAAGAGCTGAAATATATTGCCGAGAATCGCTTAACGGCGGAAAACGGCGTGATGTCGTTGCGAGCGCGGGATGACAAAACCGTCGTACCTAACTTTGAGCCGCTGTTTGCCGACTCCGACTGTTCGGTGATGGGCAACGCCTGGCGAGGTTCCCTGGAGTCGCTGGCGTGGTTTATGCGCTACTGGCGCGACAACTTTTCCGCGGCCTATGATTTGAATCGCGTATTTCTGATCGGCAGCGACAACCTTTGCATGGCCAATTTCGGCCTGCGTGAGATGCCCGTCGAACGTGACCAGGCCCTGAAAGCGCTGCATGAGCGCATTATTAAGTACCGCAATGCGCCGCAGGATGAAAGCGATAATAACCTGTTCTGGATTAGCCAGGGGCCGCGTCCTGGCGTGGGCTATTTCTATGCGCTGACGCCGGTTTATCTGGCTAACCGTCTGCAGGCGCTGCTGGGCGTGGAACAACCTATTCGGATGGAGAACTTCTTCACGCCGGGCAGTTTACCGATGGGGGTTACCATCCTTGATGAAAATGGCCATGCGCTGATTTCGGTCACCGGTCCAGAGGGGAATATTAAGGCTGAACAACGCTGGATGCAGGAGCGTTCCTGGTTTGGCTATACGCCGGGTTTTCGCGATCTGGTGCTGAAGAAAAACTTGCCTCCGTCGTCGCTGAGCATTGTGTACTCTGTCCCGGTTGATCTGGTGCTGGAGCGGGTCCGCATGATGATCCTGAACGCTATCCTGCTGAATGTGCTGGTTGGCGCGGCATTATTTATGCTTACGCGCATGTATGAGCGGCGTATTTTTATTCCTGCGGAAAGCGATGCCCAGCGCCTGGAAGAACATGAGCAATTTAACCGTAAGATAGTGGCTTCCGCGCCGGTGGGTATCTGTATTTTGCGCACGCTGGATGGCATTAACATCCTGAGTAATGAACTGGCGCACACTTACCTGAATATGCTGACGCATGAGGACCGGCAACGGTTAACGCAGATTATCTGCGGCCAGCAGGTTAATTTTGTCGATGTGCTGACCAGTAATAATACCAATCTGCAAATCAGTTTCGTGCACTCGCGCTATCGCAATGAAAACGTGGCAATTTGTGTTCTGGTTGACGTCAGCGCGCGCGTGAAAATGGAAGAGTCGTTGCAGGAGATGGCCCAGGCGGCGGAGCAGGCGAGCCAGTCCAAATCGATGTTCCTTGCGACGGTGAGCCATGAGCTGCGTACGCCGCTGTATGGCATTATCGGTAACCTCGATTTGTTGCAAACCAAAGAGTTACCCAACGGGGTGGATCGCCTGGTGACGGCGATGAATAACTCTTCCAGCCTGCTATTGAAAATTATCAGCGATATTCTCGACTTCTCAAAAATTGAATCAGAACAGCTGAAGATTGAACCGCGCGAGTTCTCCCCGCGTGAAGTGATGAGCCATATTACGGCAAACTATCTGCCGCTGGTGGTGCGTAAACAACTGGGATTGTACTGTTTTATCGACCCGGATGTGCCGGTCGCGCTGAATGGCGATCCAATGCGTTTACAGCAGGTTATCTCTAATCTGCTGAGTAATGCGATCAAGTTTACCGATACCGGCTGTATTGTGCTGCACGTGCAGTGTGACGGCGATTACCTCAGTATCCGCGTGCGCGATACCGGGGTGGGTATCCCCGCCAAAGAAGTGGTGCGTTTGTTTGATCCTTTCTTCCAGGTGGGAACCGGCGTACAGCGTAATTTCCAGGGAACCGGGCTCGGTTTGGCTATCTGTGAAAAACTGATCAGCATGATGGATGGTGACATTTCCGTTGATTCAGAACCGGGAATGGGCAGCCAGTTTACGCTGCGTATCCCTCTTTATGGCGCTCAGTATCCGCAGAAAAAAGGTGTTGAAGGGCTGGCGGGAACCCGTTGCTGGCTGGCGGTGCGTAACGCCTCGCTGTATCGCTTTGTCGAATCCAGTCTGACGCGTAGCGGGGTGACGGTACTCCGTTATGAGGGGCAGCAGCCGGATGCCGATGACCTGCTGGTTGCCGACGATGTGCTGGAACAGGCGTGGCAAGGGCGCGCCGCGGTGATTTTCTGCCGCCGCCACATTGGGATTCCGCTGGAAAGAAGGCCTGGGGAGTGGGTGCACAGCGTGGCGTCGCCGCACGAACTGCCCGCGCTGCTGGCGCATATTTACAGCGTTGATCTGGGGAGTGAAGAACTCTCCACGGCGCTACCCGCCCCGGATAAAGTCGGTGCTACGAACGATGACATGATGATCCTGGTGGTCGACGATCATCCTATCAATCGGCGTTTATTGGCCGATCAGCTGGGATCGTTGGGGTATCAATGTAAAACGGCGAATGACGGGGTTGATGCACTTAATGTACTGAGTAAAAACCATATCGACATCGTGCTAAGCGACGTCAACATGCCAAACATGGATGGTTATCGCCTGACGCAGCGCATCCGCCAGTTAGGATTAACGTTGCCGGTTGTGGGCGTGACGGCAAACGCGCTGGCTGAAGAGAAGCAGCGTTGTCTGGAATCCGGGATGGATAGCTGTCTTTCCAAGCCGGTGACATTAGATGTACTGAAGCAAACGCTGACGGTCTATGCGGAAAGAGTGAGGAAAACGCGGGGATAAAAGAGACCTGATGGCGGCGATTGCGTTATCTGGCCTACGGAACATGTACAATGCTGTATCGTTCGTAGGCCTGATAAACGCGGCGCCATCAGGCAGTTGAATTACTCTTTGTCAGACGGGCTCAGCGTCACGGAGGAGAGGTAATTCAGCAGGGCGATATCGTTTTCCACACCCAGTTTCATCATTGCGGATTTTTTCTGGCTACTGATGGTTTTAATACTGCGGTTGAGCTTTTTCGCAATTTCTGTAACCAGGAAACCTTCGGCAAACAGGCGCAGCACTTCGCTCTCTTTCGGTGACAGGCGTTTGTCGCCATAGCCGCTGGCGCTGATTTTTTCCAGCAGACGAGAAACGCTTTCCGGGGTAAATTTCTTTCCCTTTTGCAGCGCGGCCAGCGCTTTCGGCAGGTCCGTTGGCGCGCCTTGCTTCAGGACAATCCCTTCAATATCGAGATCCAGTACCGCGCTCAGGATGGCCGGGTTATTGTTCATGGTCAGAACAATAATCGACAGGCTCGGAAAATGGCGCTTGATGTATTTAATTAACGTGATCCCATCACCGTATTTATCTCCCGGCATGGAGAGGTCGGTAATCAACACATGGGCATCTAACTTAGGCAAGTTGTTGATCAGTGCTGTGGAGTCTTCAAATTCGCCGACAACATTTACCCACTCGATTTGTTCAAGTGATTTACGAATACCGAACAGTACAATCGGGTGGTCATCGGCAATAATTACGTTCATAGTGTTCATGTATTGGGCTACCTTGCTACAGCAAGCTCTTGACGTATGCGTCAATGTCGCTGATGTATTTTTCTATACCTGGAGCATCTTTCTCTTGAATAAGATGTTCCAGCGCTTCACATAACTGCTTGCCGGGTACCAGATTAAGCATGGCAAACACGCCTTTCAGGCGATGAGCCGTTTGGGCTAACGCAGCGAAATCACTGGTTGCTGCCTCAGTATACAACCTCTTAACATCATCCGGTACTGTGTCTACAAAGAGCGCATAGTAACCGCTGGCATGAAGTTCGGCGTTTTCATCTCCGCCGAGGGGGAGTTCCTGGATCTCTTCTTGTGCCAGCTGTTCTTCTATCAACTCGAGGACAGCTTCCTGCATAGCATTGCTCATATTAAAGTTGACGCGCAGCTGACCGGGGCCAATTTTCCGTACGCCAGACTCATCATCGCTTAAAAGCAAGCCCGAGGCAGTAAGATTAGACGGATTATCTGTTAAAAAGAGATCATATTCTTGACTATTCAATCGTTCGTCGGGCGTGATGCAGGTTGCCCCCCAGTTTTCCAGCTGGCGTAACACAATGCTCCGTACGTCATTCGAGGTCACATCAACCATCACGCAGACGTCATCCAGGAGGCGCTCTTCACTGTCAGCATGTTGATCGTGCAGCGGCATTTTAACATGGACTATATAACGCGTTCCAAGCTCTTCCCGCGCTTTAATGTTCAGGTGTCCGCCCAGCTTACGGGCTAGCCGATCGCATAGCCAAAACGTTAATGGGTTGGCTTTGCCATAACGATCGCCTTGCGTGTCATTAATGAAGGGGAAATGCAGGTTATCAACTTCCTGCAACGTGACGCCTTCCCCGGTATCCAGAATGCGGAAGGTCAGGCGTTCAGCCTCCGACTCATCCTGATCGACTTCCAGCGTGATTTTACCAATCTGCGTGGTGGTTACCGCATACTGGATCAGCAGCAGCAAAATACGGCGCAGGGCATCGCGATCGCCACGACGCTCGTCATGGGCGCTAAGGTGATTTTTAATCAGCAGCTGTAGCCCCTTACGCTTAATGGCTGGCAGAACCTCCGGGACCACGTCGTCAATCAACGCCTGTATGGAAAACAGCGTTGATTCGCCTTTCCACGCGTCGCTTTCCAGCAGATTAGCCAACTGGATTTCATCCACCATGCGTACCAGAACATCGGCCTGATTTGCCAGTTTCTGGGCGTCAGGGGTATTGAGCGCGGCGGCATTCGCTGCCAGTGTTTTCGCCGGGTCTTTCAGCGCGCTGCCAATATTCTGCATAAAGGCCGCGCGGGCCTGCTGGTTCTTCTCATACAGTCGCTGCGCTTGCTTCAGCTTCTTATTAACCAGCACTTCGCGGTCCTGGTCACGAATGATAAAGATCTGCGTGCGCGATGAGATCTGGCTGCGAAACAGCCTGATCTCATACAATTCATTATTGATGGTGGCCTGAATGACGCCCTGATGCTGTTCCGCCATGCTGGTAATGTTTTGCAAATTTAAGTGCGGCAGCAGGTGGTCGGCAATTTTATTGCTGATAACCGTGCGGTTTGCTTCTTGATCGTGCACCAGCAATCCCAGCGGCAGGAGCGAAACAATCTCTTCATTGATCGCCCGCAGGATGCGCAGTTCATTATTTGCCGCAAGATTTGGCGCCACTTCGGTTGAGCGGGCAGGGCGGTGGCGAAAGGTGGTATAGCCAAACAGCGCCAGGGCCAGCAACGCGATGTTCAGTAACAGCGGTAGCAGAATGTTTTGCAGCGTATCGAGTAGCAATGAGCCAAACGGAACCTGCCAGACCAGCCGCATATCCGTTGAGTCCAGCGCCGAAGAGATCTCAATTTTACCGTTGTTAAAATTAATGCTGACGCTGTCAGGCGACTCTTTTTCATTAACGTGTTCAGTCGTTGCCGTGGCATCAGGAACCAGATGGAAACTGTCCAGCGGCATGCCGGCAGGGATCAGATCGTTAATCGGTAGGTCAAAGGCGACAACCGTTGCCAGATGTCCCGGCTGATTAAAGGTCGTCCGTAGCGTGAAGTAATGTCCGTTCTGCCAGACCAGACGGCGCAACGACGAGAAGCTTTCACGCTCATCCAGCGCATTGGCCTGCTGCAGCATTTCAGCGCGCCGGGAGTCGACAATATTACCGATCGTCGATTCCTTAAAGCCGGAAGTGAGATCTTTCAGCGGCAATGTAGAGATAAGAATCAGGCTATTGTCCTGACCATTGAGGTAATACATTGACCATGGGACATTTTCCGCGCCCCATAGCGTATCCAGATAGGTTGAGATACGCTGGGTCATCTCCAGCGTAGAACTGTCATGCGAGCCGAAAATCAGCGCTTCGGTCTTTCTGCGGGGTTTCTCAAGATAGTAGACGTCCTGTTTCAGGCGAGTTTCCTGCAGCCCTTCGGCGCCAGGCGTGCTGGCCGTGGCGGCAATATTGTCATAGATTTGCCAGGTCACGTATCGCCAGGTATCGACCCGTTTATGAATAGCATGGGTGATATCGACAATCTGATAGCTCTTATCCTTTAGCCAGGTGTTGACGGCGCTCTGGACCATGACGCCCATCATCACCAACAGCACAACGATCAGTAATAAGAAGTAACGGGTAATACTTCCCGGTAGCAGGGAGAATCGGGTAGAAGCCGTTGTGTCAGACTGACTCATTCGTGTTTATGACCTGTTAAACGACGCGAAAGATGAAGGGGCAGTATAAAGGGTAATGTATGAATTACCACATTTACACAACGTCCCGCGCGTTGCGCGCCACTGCCCTGCAACAAGGGTAAGGCAACGTGTACAGTGGCTGACGACCGGTACAAATAGGGACGATACGGGTTTAGATTTAGCATTAAATAACAAGAGATTATTTGCTGGATTTATATGTCGCTGTAGCGCGAAGTGAACGTTAATAGTCGTGATTGATGCGCATGGATAGCACAGAACAGCCCGTTATGTGTAAAGAAAAGTAAAAAAAAAACCGAACGCAGAGCATTCGGTTGAAATAGGGGTAAACAGACATTCATGAATGAATGACGGTAATAAATAAAGTTAATGATGATAGCGAGTCTATTTTAGTTGCGAGTGAAGATTTTGTTTTGTCATTCAGTGCTATGAAGATTTTGTGTGTAAGTGATTGATTTAAATGTTTAATTAAATAATTCTTGATTATTTGTGCTTATTTTTGCAGATTTTTCGTTTTAGAAAAGTTCCCTTAAATTAACATTTAGAAACATCTATACCGATAAATGAAACACCTTAAAAGTTTTAGTATCATATTCGTGTTGGATTATTCTTTGTTTTTGCGGAGAATGAAGTTGCCGACTGGTTAATGACCTTAATCAGTATGCAGTGGCATAAAAAAGCAATAAAGGCATATAACAGAGGGTTAATAACATGAAAGTCAAAGTACTGTCCCTCCTGGTACCAGCACTGCTGGTAGCAGGTACCGCAAATGCGGCTGAAATTTATAACAAAGACGGCAACAAATTAGACCTGTACGGTAAAGTCGATGGTCTGCACTATTTCTCTGATGACTCTTCTAAAGATGGCGATCAGACCTATATGCGTATCGGCTTCAAAGGCGAAACCCAGGTTAACGACCAACTGACCGGTTACGGCCAGTGGGAATACCAGATCATGGGTAACTCCTCTGAAAACGAAAACAACGCCTGGACCCGTGTGGCGTTTGCTGGTCTGAAGTTCGCTGATGCAGGTTCTTTCGACTACGGTCGTAACTACGGCGTGGTTTACGACGTAACGTCCTGGACCGACGTTCTGCCGGAATTCGGCGGCGACACTTACGGTTCTGACAACTTTATGCAGCAGCGTGGTAACGGCTTCGCGACCTACCGTAACACCGACTTCTTCGGTCTGGTTGATGGCCTGAACTTTGCCATTCAGTACCAGGGTAAAAACGGTAGCCCGGAAGGCGAAGGCATGACTGGTGTGACCGGCAACGGTCGTGATGCACTGAACCAGAACGGCGACGGCGTTGGCGGATCCATCACTTATGATATCGGTGAAGGCTTCGCGCTGGGTACTGCGGTCACCAGCTCCAAACGTACTGACGAGCAGAACAAGCTGAACTTTGGTACCGGCGATCGTGCTGAAACCTACACCGGCGGTCTGAAATACGACGCGAACAACATCTACCTGGCAGCACAGTACACCCAGACCTACAACGCAACGCGTGCGGGCTCCCTGGGCTGGGCTAACAAAGCACAGAACTTCGAAGCTGTTGCGCAGTACCAGTTCGACTTCGGTTTGCGTCCGTCCGTCGCTTACCTGCAGTCTAAAGGTAAAGACCTGGGCCGTGGCTATGGCGACGAAGATATCCTGAAATATGTTGATGTTGGCGCAACCTACTACTTCAACAAAAACATGTCCACCTATGTTGATTACAAAATCAACCTGCTGGATGACAACCAGTTCACCCGTGATGCTGGCATCTCTACCGATGATATCGTAGCACTGGGCCTGGTTTACCAGTTCTAATCTGCGCTTATTGTTGTTAAAAGGCCCTGCGGGGCCTTTTTTAATGCGCTTTTTCCGCCGTACAAATAACGATTTTTGGTGTACTCTTGCGCCCGTTCGCATGAGGATAATTACGTATGGAAATGAATTTTTATCGCGCAGCGCTGCTGGCTGTGACGATCTTTTTTGTCGGGTGCGATGAGAGCACGAAACCGACTCAGAGCACACAACCCGCCACCGTTCTGCAAGGTAAAACGATGGGCACTTTCTGGCGGGTCAGCGCGGTGGGCGTGGATGCCAAACGCGCCAGGGAGCTGCAGGCGAAGATTCAGACTCAACTTGATGCTGACGATCAGCTTCTCTCTACCTATAAGAATGATTCTGCGCTGATGCGCTTTAATCTGTCGAAAAGCCTGTCGCCGTGGCCGGTTAACGACGCGATGGCGGATATTGTAACCTCGGCGCTGCGGATTGGCGCGAAAACCGATGGGGCGATGGATATTACCGTGGGACCGCTGGTCAATCTGTGGGGTTTTGGTCCGGAGCAGCAACCCGTCCATATTCCCACTCAGGCGCAAATTGACGCCGCAAAAGCGCAAACCGGGCTTTCACATCTGAAGGTGATCAATGAGGCGGATCGCAACTACCTGCAAAAAGATCTGCCCGATTTGTCTGTGGATCTCTCTACCGTTGGCGAAGGTTATGCCGCCGATCATCTGGCGCGGCTAATGGAACAAGAGGGGATCGCCCGTTATCTGGTTTCCGTTGGCGGTGCGCTGAACAGCCGCGGCATGAATGCGGAAGGACATCCGTGGCGGGTGGCGATCCAGAAACCCACCGATCGAGAAAACGCGGTGCAAGCAGTTGTCGACATTAACGGGCATGGCATCAGCACCTCCGGCAGCTACCGTAACTATTACGAGCTGGACGGTAAACGCCTGTCGCATGTTATCAATCCGCAAACGGGTCGTCCGATCGAACACAACCTGGTGTCGGTGACGGTGATAGCGCCGACGGCGCTGGAGGCTGACGGTTGGGATACTGGTTTGATGGTGCTCGGCCCGGAAAAAGCCAAAGAGGTGGTGCGTCGTGAAGGGCTGGCGGTCTATATGATTGTGAAAGAGGGGCAGGGGTTTAAAACCTGGATGTCACCGCAGTTTAAAAGCTTTCTGCTCAGCGATAAAAATTAAAAAGCAAGATTGCGGGTTTTTGTACCCGGCTCTCGGGACACACTGAGGCTAAGCGCTATGCTTAACAAAGGAGTCCATAATGAAAAATCGTTTACGTATCACTGATGATGACCGCTGGCAGGCTGTTGTGGAACGTGATGCCGACGCCGACGGTCAGTTTGTTTTCGCCGTCCAGACTACCGGTATTTTCTGCCGTCCGTCCTGTCGGGCGAAACATGCGCTGCGCAAAAATGTTAGTTTTTTTGCTGATGCCGAGCAGGCACTGGCGGCCGGATTTCGGCCCTGTAAACGCTGTCAGCCGGATAAAAACAGCGCGCAGCAGCATCGGCTGGACAAAATAGCCCACGCCTGTCAGTTGCTGGAGCAGGAGTCGCCCCTCACGCTGGACGAGCTGGCGCAGCAGGTGGCGATGAGTCCGTATCACTTACATCGCCTGTTTAAAGCGACGACGGGCATGACCCCGAAAGCGTGGCAGCAGTCCTGGCGCGCCCGACGTCTGCGCGATGCTCTGGCAAAAGGGATGCCGGTAACCCAGGCGATCCTCAACGCCGGATTCCCCGACAGCAGCAGCTACTACCGGCAAGCGGATCAGGCACTCGGCATGACCGCAAAGCAATTTCGCAAAGGCGGCGATAACGTTTCTGTGCGCTATAGCCTGGCAGATTGCGCCCTGGGTCGTTGTCTGGTGGCGGCAAGCGACCGCGGTATCTGCGCGATCTTGCTGGGTGATGATGACGCTACGCTGGTTGCGGAACTGCATGAGCTGTTTCCCTCGGCTCAGGATGTGGCGGCGGATGCCGATTTCCAGCGGCATGTGCGTGAAGTTATTGCCGTGATTAATACGCGCAATACGCCGCTGTCGTTGCCGCTGGATATCCGGGGGACCGCATTTCAGCAGCAGGTGTGGCAGGCGCTGCGCGCAATCCCGTGCGGTAAGACGGTGAGCTACCAGCAGTTGGCCAGCGCCATCGGCAAACCGAAAGCGGTGCGCGCGGTGGCCAGTGCCTGCGCAGCCAATAAACTGGCGATTGTCATCCCGTGCCACCGGGTGGTTCGCGGTGATGGCGCGCTTTCGGGCTACCGCTGGGGTGTTGCGCGCAAGGCACAGTTGCTGCAACGAGAAACCACAGGCGAGGAAACGTAATGCTCGATCTCTTTGCGGATAAGAAACCGTGGCAGGAACCGCTGGCATCCGGCGCGGTAATTTTGCGACGTTTTGCCTTTGAATCTGCACCGTCTTTGCTGCAGGCGATCGCGGCTGTCGCCCGACAGTCGCCGTTTCGCCAGATGGTGACGCCCGGCGGCTACACGATGTCGGTGGCGATGACCAACTGCGGTCATCTGGGCTGGACGACGGATCAACATGGCTACCTTTATTCTCCGTTTGACCCGCTTTCCGGCGCGCCATGGCCGCCGATGCCGGATGCTTTCGCGGACCTGTGCCAGCAGGCGGCAACGGCGGCGGGCTATGCCGATTTTCAACCCGATGCCTGCCTCATTAATCGCTACACGCCAGGGGCGAAACTGTCATTACATCAGGATAAAGACGAACCCGATCTGCGGGCGCCTATCGTTTCTGTCTCACTGGGGTTACCGGCCATCTTTCAGTTTGGCGGTTTGCGCCGTAACGATCCTTTAAAGCGTTTACTGCTGGAGCATGGCGATGTAGTGGTGTGGGGCGGGGATTCACGGCTGTTTTATCATGGGATCCAGCCGCTTAAGACGGGATATCATCCGTTTACCGGTGACTGTCGTTATAATCTGACGTTTCGTCAGGCCGGTAAAAAAGAATAAAAATAAGAATTATTTTTGCTGTCGGCAAAGAGATGTTTAAACTGCGGGCTGTTATTACTTGTCCGGGTTGTTTGCATGGAACTTTTACTTCTTGTCTGGCGGCAGTATCGCTGGCCATTTATCAGCGTTATGGCGCTCAGCCTCGCCAGCGCTGCGTTGGGGATTGGGCTGATAGCGTTTATCAACCAGCGCCTGATTGAAACGGTCGACACCACGCTGATGGTGCTGCCGGAGTTTCTTGGCCTGCTGCTGCTGTTGATGATTGTTACGCTCGGTTCACAGCTGGCGCTAACCACGCTGGGGCACCACTTTGTCTACCGTCTGCGTAGCGAATTTATCAAGCGTATTCTGGATACCCACGTCGAGCGTATTGAACAACTGGGCAGCGCCTCGTTGCTGGCCGGTTTAACCAGCGATATTCGCAATATCACCATTGCTTTTGTCCGTCTGCCTGAGCTGGTGCAGGGGATTATCCTGACCGTTGGATCGGCGGCGTATCTGGCGATGCTGTCAACCAAAATGCTGCTGGTGACGGCAATCTGGATGGCAATCACCATTTGGGGCGGATTTGTGCTGGTCGCGCGGGTGTATAAACATATGGCGACCCTGCGTGAAACCGAAGACAAATTGTATAACGATTACCAGACGGTGCTGGAAGGGCGCAAAGAGTTGACGCTCAACCGCGAGCGCGCTGAGCACATCTTTAATCAGCTGTACGTCCCGGATGCTAAAGAATACCGTCACCATATTATCCGCGCCGATACCTTCCACCTGAGCGCGGTAAACTGGTCGAACATAATGATGCTGGGCGCCATTGGCCTGGTGTTCTGGATGGCTAACAGTCTGGGCTGGGCAGATACCGCCGTGGCGGCAACCTATTCGCTGACGCTGCTGTTCCTGCGCACGCCGCTGCTCTCCGCCGTTGGCGCATTGCCGACGCTGCTCACCGCGCAGGTCGCTTTCAACAAGCTGAATACGTTCTCACTGGCGCCCTTTAAGGCCGAATTCCCGCGCCCAACCGCGTTTCCGGACTGGCAAACGCTGGAGCTGCGTAACGTGGTATTCCGTTATCAGGATAACGCGTTTTCCGTAGGGCCGGTAAATCTGACTATTCATCGCGGGGAACTGATCTTCCTGATTGGCGGCAACGGTAGCGGGAAATCTACGCTGGCGATGTTATTGACTGGGTTGTATCAGCCGCAGTCGGGCGAAATCCTGCTCGACGGCAAAGCGGTTGCCGTTGAAAAGCCAGAAGACTATCGCAAGCTGTTCTCCGCCGTGTTTACCGACGTCTGGCTGTTCGACAAGCTGCTGGGGCCGGAAGGCAAAGAGGCCAATCCGCAGCTGGTGGCGAAGTGGCTGGAACACCTGAAGATGGGTCACAAGCTGGAGCTGAACGATGGCCGCATCCTCAATCTGAAGCTGTCGAAAGGGCAGAAGAAGCGCGTGGCGCTGCTGCTGGCGCTGGCGGAGGAGCGCGACATCATTCTGCTGGATGAATGGGCTGCCGATCAGGACCCGCATTTCCGCCGTGAGTTCTATCAGGTGCTATTACCGCTGATGCAGGAAATGGGGAAAACCATCTTCGCCATAAGCCATGACGATCACTATTTTATTCACGCCGATCGTCTGTTGGAAATGCGCCACGGGCAGTTGAGCGAGCTGCTGGGCGATGAGCGTGATGCCGCCTCGCGTGACGCGGTGGCGCGTACTGCCTGATCCCATCAACCGCCGGTTTTTTATTCGTCCGGCGGTTCCGTTTATTGTTATTTACATAATTCGACATCATGATTAATGATATTTCATATCATGGATTTATGATTAATGTCCGCAATCAACAAAAATAGCGCCAGACTGCGTGATGAAGAGCGTGCGCGCCTCATCTGGCTGCTGACCACCGATAAAGCCATTATTTCCACGCTGTTGGGCAAGCTTACCCTGGCTGAGCAATATGACGTCGGTACCTTAGCCGACGATATTGCTGAGGTAGGGGCGCTGGTGGCGCACCTGCCGCCCCCCGATCTGGCCGATACCCTCGAAGCATTACCCTCGGAAGAGCGCCATGCCCTGTGGCGGCTGGTTGAAAGTGAAAAACGCGGTAACGTCCTGCTTGAGGCGTCAGAAAACGTTTGGGACGACCTGATTGATGAGATGAGCGACCGCGAGCTGCTGGATGCGCTGCAATATCTCGACATTGATGAGCAGATTTACCTGGTCCAGCATTTGCCGCGTAACCTCACCGGCCGCCTGCTGGCAACGTTACCGGCAGAAGAGCGGGCGCGCGTTCGCCAGGTGCTGCACTACGAGAAGAATCGCGTCGGCGCGATTATGGAGTTCGAGGTCATCACCGTGCGTCCGGACGTGACGCTGGAAGTGGTACAGCGCTACCTGCGCCGACTGGGCAAAATGCCGGAGAACACCGATAAGCTTTTCGTGACCGATCGCAATAAAGTGCTGGTTGGCGAACTGACGCTAACCTGCATCCTGCTCAATGATGTGCAGCGTCAAGTCAGTGAGGTGATGGAAGATGACCCGCTCACCTTTTCTCCGGAAGATATCGCTGAAAACGCCGCGCGTACGTTCGAACGTGACAACCTGGTCAGTGCCGCGGTGGTCGATCCGTCAGGTAAACTGATGGGCCGCTTAACCATCGATGAGATCGTGGATGTGGTCTATGAAGAAACCGATACCGATCTGCGGCGAATGGGGGGCTTAAGCGCCGAAGAGGACGTATTTGCGCCCGTCACCAAAGCGGTAAAAACCCGCTGGGCGTGGTTGGCTATTAATCTCTGTACCGCCTTTATCGCCTCGCGAGTGATTGATGGTTTTGAACATACGATTTCGCAGCTGGTGGCGCTGGCCTCGCTGATGCCGATTGTGGCGGGGATCGGCGGCAATACCGGAAACCAAACCATCACCATGATCGTTCGCGCGCTGGCGCTACAAAATATTCAGCCGGGAAACCTGACGTTTTTGATCCTGCGCGAGATGGGCGTGGCGCTGGTAAATGGCCTCGTCTGGGGCGGAATTATGGGCGGCATTACCTGGTGGTTATACGATGACATGGCGCTCGGCGGCGTGATGACCCTGGCGATGATGCTCAATCTGCTGATGGCGGCGCTGATGGGGGTGATTATTCCCATGACGATGGTGAAGCTCGGGCGCGACCCGGCGGTCGGCTCAAGCGTCATGATTACGGCAATCACCGATACCGGCGGTTTTTTTATTTTTCTCGGCCTGGCAACCCTGTTTCTGATGTAGCCGCGGGTTTGCGTCAGATGGACTCGTTCGCCCCGATACTCATTAATAATCGCATAAACAATCAACTTATTTCTAACATTTTTTAAAATTTTAATATAATTTATAAACAATATTTGATTATTTTTACTTAAGTGTTACCGTTGGTGCCGCTCGATTTTCACCTGCATTAAAAGCAAAAAAAGCGATACTAAAAGTAAGGCATTAACATTATGAAAAAAGTGACTGCCATGCTCTTCACCATGGCTGTAGGGCTGAACGTTGTCTCGATGGCGGCAAAAGCGAAAGTGGCGGAAGAGCAGGAAACGGATGTACTGTTGATTGGCGGCGGCATCATGAGCGCCACGTTGGGAACCTATTTACAGGAGCTGGAGCCGCAATGGTCAATGACCATGGTCGAGCGACTGGACGGCGTAGCCCAGGAAAGCTCAAACGGTTGGAACAACGCCGGAACGGGCCACTCCGCACTGATGGAGCTGAACTACACGCCTAAAAAGGCCGACGGTAGCATCAGCATTGAAAAGGCAGTCGAAATCAACGAAGCCTTCCAGATTTCCCGCCAGTTTTGGGCGTATCAGGTCAAGAATGGCGTGATGCATGAACCCCGCTCATTTATCACCACCGTCCCCCACATGAGTTTTGTCTGGGGCGATGAGAACGTGAACTTCCTGCGCGCCCGTTACGCTGCCCTGCAGCAGAGCACTTTGTTCCGCGGGATGCGTTACTCCGAAGATCACGCGCAGATTAAAGAGTGGGCGCCGCTGGTTATGGAAGGTCGCGACCCTAAACAGAAAGTCGCGGCAACGCGCACCGAGATTGGTACTGACGTTAACTACGGCGAAATCACGCGGCAGCTGATTGCCTCCTTGCAGAAAAAGCCCAACTTTGCGCTGCAACTGAGTAGCGAAGTGCGCGGCTTTAAGCGTAATGCAGACAATAGCTGGACCGTTACGGTCGCCGATCTGAAAAATAATGAAGCGGAACACGATATCAAGGCGAAGTTTGTCTTTATCGGTGCCGGTGGCGCTGCGCTGAAGCTGTTGCAGGAAACCAACATTCCGGAAGCGAAAGGCTATGCCGGATTCCCGGTTGGCGGCCAGTTCCTGGTGGCGGAAAACCCGGACGTAGTGAATCGCCACCTGGCGAAAGTATATGGTCAGGCATCCGTGGGCGCGCCGCCGATGTCCGTGCCGCATATTGATACCCGCATCCTTGATGGCAAGCGCGTGGTGCTGTTTGGGCCATTCGCGACATTTTCCACCAAGTTCCTGAAAAACGGTTCATTGTGGGATCTGCTCAGTTCGACCACGACGTCGAATTTTATGCCGATGGTTAACGTGGGTCTGGACAACTTCGATCTGGTGAAATATCTGGTAAGCCAGGTGATGCTCAGCGATGACGACCGTTTCGCCGCGCTGCAGGAATACTATCCGCAGGCGAAAAAAGAAGACTGGCGTTTATGGCAGGCTGGTCAGCGTGTGCAGATCATCAAAAGTGATGCAGAGAAGGGCGGCGTGCTGCGTCTGGGAACCGAAGTGGTCAGCGATAAAGAAGGCACGATTGCTGCGCTGCTGGGCGCTTCGCCAGGCGCGTCAACCGCGGCGCCGATCATGCTACATCTGATGGAGAAAGTGTTTAAAGATAAAGTCGCCAGCCCCGAGTGGCAGGCGAAGCTGAAAACGATTATTCCGTCTTATGGTACTAAGCTGAACGGAAACGTTGCGGCTACTGAACAAGAACTGCAATACACCAGCGACGTTCTGGGTCTGAAATATGACAAGCCGCAGGTGGCTGATGAAGCGCCAAAACCGCAGCTGAAACCCCAGGCGCAGCCGCAGCCTGAGCAGAAAGCCGTCGCGGATATCGCGCTGTAAAGAAAAGGCCGGATGGCGGTACGCCGCTATCCGGCACATGCTCACTTATCGCGCGACTGCGTCCTGAATTTTCTCTTCCGCTTTCCAGATACGGTATTTCACTTCCACGTTTTCCGGAGTGTAAATCACAATCGGCAACTTGCTGTTGTAGCGCAGCATACCGTCATCACCCAGATGCGCGGTGATGAATTTCTTCTCTTTCTTACCGTCCGGGCAGGCCATCATGGTTGATACCGGAGAGGTGACTTTGTCGAAAACATAGTAGTCATATCCCCAACCTTCCAGCGTTTTGCTGTCCAGTTCTCCGCCCAGGCGATGTTGATTGCAGTCAACTTCCAGCGTCTGGCCGATGAGCAGTTCTACTTTCAGGGTAGACTCATCTTTCTCCGGAGTTAGCTGGATAACCTGGCGCTTCATACCCTTTTCCGCCTTCGGATAAGGGGCGACTTTTTCCAGCGGTTGAGCGGCGGTATCGTTACCGGCAGCCCACGCAGAGGTGCTGGCAAAGGCGGCGAAAAGTACGGCAGGGACAATTGTCTTCATCTTATTGTTCACAGTGTTTCCTTTCTTCTGTCTTATGAACGAGTCCGGGGCAGGTTAACATATTTGCATCATCAATTAATCTGGATTTACTTATATTTAAAGTGTATTTAGCAGCGGTTCGTGTTCAGGGTAGAGATATATTCTAAGAGTTATCTTAATTGTAAGATTATTCTCTATATGAATGATTTCGCTATATAACTTCCTATATAACTCGTTGAAATGTGAGCAAAAGCGCATTTTTCCCCGCCAACTCAACGCTCCTTTGATCCGGCAACAGCATTTACCCCGATTGGGGTATGCACCTCTAACACATCCTGAAATATCTTACGGCTAAAAATAACTACTCATAAATAGTGCTGTTTTTTATGTCGTTCAACCCGCTAAGGGAGAGCGTCATTATGGAAGGACAATGTCATGGTTGATTTATCCCGTCGAGGCATGTTGACAGGCAGTTGGCGAAACGCCAGCGCAGGGATCCGTCCGCCGTGGAGCAGGGAAGACTCTCACTTTCTGGCCCATTGCCTCCGTTGTGACGCCTGCATCCAGGCGTGCGAAACCGACATCCTGCAGCGAGGCCAGGGTGGCTATCCGAGCGTAAATTTCAAACACGGCGAGTGCAGCTTTTGTTATGCCTGCGCAGAGGCCTGTCCCGAATCACTTTTTCTTCCGCGCCACACCAGGGCATGGGATCTGAGTTTTACGATCGGGGAAAACTGTCTCGCACATCAGTCGGTTGAGTGTCATCGCTGTCAGGATAGCTGTGAACCCATGGCTATAACCTTTCGCCCCACGCTGTCCGGTATTTATCAGCCACAGCTCGACAATCAGGCCTGTAACGGATGCGGCGCGTGTGTCGCTATTTGCCCGGTAGCAGCCATTAATGCGGAGTACAACCATGGACAGTAACTGGCAGGTCTGCAGCCTGATCGTTCAGGCCAAAAGTCAGCATATCAATGAGATCGCCACGCAGTTGCGTGCGTTTCCAGGTTGCGAAGTTGCGCTTAGCGATGTGGAAAGCGGCCAGCTCATTGTGGTGGTGGAAGCGGAGCAAAGTGAAACGCTAATGAAAACTATTGAGTCAGTGCGCAACGTTGCGGGCGTGCTGGCGGTGTCGCTGGTTTATCACCAGCAGGATGAGCAAGGTGAGGAAACACCATGAAACTCAGTCGTCGTAGCTTTATGAAAGCTAACGCCGTTGCGGCCGCTGCGGCGGCTGCCGGGTTAAGCGTGCCGGGCGTAGCCCGCGCGGTAGTCGGTCAGCAAGAAGCCATCAAATGGGACAAAGCCCCGTGCCGTTTCTGCGGTACGGGCTGTGGCGTATTGGTCGGGACGCAGCAAGGGCGCGTTGTGGCGTGCCAGGGCGATCCGGATGCGCCGGTCAACCGTGGGCTTAACTGCATTAAAGGTTACTTCCTGCCGAAGATCATGTATGGAAAAGACCGTTTAACGCAGCCGATGCTGCGCATGAAGGACGGTAAATATCACAAGGAAGGCGAATTCACCCCGATTAGCTGGGATCAGGCCTTTGACGTGATGGAAGAGAAATTCAAAACGTCCATGAAAGAGAAAGGCCCGGAGTCTATCGGCATGTTCGGCTCGGGTCAGTGGACGATTTGGGAAGGTTATGCCGCCGCCAAATTGTTTAAAGCGGGCTTTCGTTCCAATAACATCGACCCGAACGCGCGTCACTGCATGGCGTCAGCGGTGGTCGGCTTTATGCGTACCTTCGGTATGGATGAGCCGATGGGCTGCTATGACGACATCGAGCATGCAGACGCCTTCGTCCTGTGGGGCGCGAACATGGCGGAGATGCACCCGATCCTGTGGTCGCGCATCACCAACCGTCGTCTGTCCGATCCGAACGTTAAGGTCGCGGTGCTCTCCACCTTCCAGCATCGTAGCTTTGAGCTGGCGGATAACGGCATGGTCTTCACGCCGCAAACCGATCTGGTGATCCTCAACTACATCGCTAACTACATCATTCAAAACAATGCGATCAACCAGGATTTCTTTAGCAAGCACGTCAACCTGCGTAAAGGGGTGACGGATATCGGCTACGGTCTGCGTCCTACCCATCCGCTGGAAAAAGCGGCCAAAAATCCGGGTTCCGATGCCTCCGAGCCGATGAGCTTTGAAGACTACAAAGCCTTCGTTGCAGAGTACACGCTGGATAAAACCGCCGAAATGACCGGCGTACCGAAAGATCAGCTGGAACAGCTGGCGCAGCTGTATGCCGATCCGAAGAAAAAGGTCATCTCCTACTGGACGATGGGCTTTAACCAGCATACCCGCGGCGTGTGGGCTAATAACCTGGTTTATAACCTGCACCTGCTGACCGGTAAAATCTCCCAGCCAGGCTGCGGCCCGTTCTCACTGACCGGTCAGCCTTCCGCCTGCGGTACCGCGCGTGAAGTCGGTACGTTCTCTCACCGTCTGCCTGCGGACATGGTGGTCACCAACGAAAAACACCGCGATATCTGCGAGAAGCACTGGAATATTCCGACCGGGACCATTCCGGCGAAAATCGGTCTGCATGCCGTGGCGCAGGACCGCGCGCTGAAAGATGGCAAACTCAATGTCTACTGGACGATGTGTACCAACAACATGCAGGCCGGTCCGAACATCAACGAAGAACGTATGCCGGGCTGGCGCGATCCGCGCAATTTCATCATCGTTTCCGATCCGTACCCGACGGTCAGCGCCCTGTCGGCCGACCTGATCCTGCCGACCGCGATGTGGGTAGAGAAAGAAGGCGCCTACGGCAACGCGGAACGCCGCACTCAGTTCTGGCGTCAGCAGATTAAAGCGCCGGGCGAATCGAAATCGGATCTGTGGCAACTGGTGCAGTTCTCCCGCCGCTTCAAAACAGAAGAGGTGTGGCCGGAAGAGCTGTTGACGCAGAAACCAGAGCTGCGCGGCAAAACGTTGTATGACGTACTGTTCGCCACGCCAGCCGTGACCAAATTCCCGGTAGCTGAACTGGCTGACGATCAGCTCAACGATGAATCCCGCGAGCTGGGCTTCTATCTGCAAAAAGGACTCTTCGAAGAGTACGCCTGGTTCGGTCGCGGCCACGGGCATGACCTTGCGCCATTTGACGATTACCACAAAGCGCGCGGTTTACGCTGGCCGGTCGTTGAGGGCAAAGAGACCCAGTGGCGCTACAGCGAAGGCAACGACCCTTACGTGAAAGCGGGGGAGAGCTACAAATTCTACGGTAAGCCGGACGGCAAAGCGGTTATCTTCGCGCTGCCCTTTGAACCTGCCGCTGAAGCGCCGGATAAAGAGTACGACCTGTGGCTGTCTACCGGACGTGTGCTGGAGCACTGGCATACCGGCAGCATGACGCGCCGCGTGCCTGAACTGCACCGCGCCTTCCCGGAAGCGGTGCTGTTTATCCATCCGCTGGATGCAAAAGCGCGCGATCTGCGCCGTGGCGATAAGGTCAAAGTGGTTTCCCGCCGTGGCGAAGTTATCTCAATTGTTGAAACGCGCGGGCGTAACCGTCCGCCGCAGGGGCTGGTATACATGCCGTTCTTCGACGCCGCACAGCTGGTGAACAACCTGACGCTGGATGCGACGGATCCTCTCTCTAAAGAGACGGATTTCAAGAAGTGCGCCGTGAAACTGGCGAAGGTGTAACGCGTTATGTCCCGGTCAGCAAAACCCCAAAATGGCCGCCGCCGCTTTCTGCGCGATATGGTTCGCGCGGCGGGCGGGCTGGCCGTCGTTGGCGTGGCGCTGGGGCTGCAACAACAAACCGCGCGAGCAACCGGCGTGCGATTACGCCCGCCAGGCGCATTGCGTGAGGAGGCTTTCGCCAGCGCCTGCGTGCGCTGTGGTCAGTGCGTTCAGGCGTGTCCGTACGACACGCTGAAACTGGCGACGCTGGCCTCCGGGCTGGCAGCCGGTACGCCGTATTTTGTCGCCCGCGATATTCCTTGCGAAATGTGTGAGGACATTCCGTGCGCCAAAGTCTGCCCCAGCGGCGCGTTGGACAGGGAAATTGAATCCATTGACGATTCGCGCATGGGGCTGGCGGTACTGCTGGATCACGAAAACTGCCTCAACTATCAAGGGCTGCGCTGCGACGTTTGCTATCGCGAGTGCCCGAAAATCGATGAGGCCATCACCCTTGAGCTGGACCGCAACATGCGCACCGGCAAACATGCGCGGTTTATTCCGACCGTGCACAGCGATGCCTGTACCGGCTGTGGAAAATGCGAAAAAGTCTGCGTACTTGAGCAGCCAGCAATAAAAGTGCTGCCGCTGTCGCTGGCGAAAGGGGAGTTAGGACACCATTACCGCTTCGGCTGGCTGGAGGGGAACAATGGCAAATCGTAAACGTGACGCCGGGCGTGAAGCGCAGGCAAAAAAAGGGTGGTGGAAGAGTCATCGCTGGCTGGCGCTGCGTCGTCTGAGCCAGTTGCTGATACTGGCGATGTTCCTTAGCGGCCCGTGGCTTGGCGTGTGGATCCTGCATGGCAATTACAGCGGCAGTCTGCTGTTGGATACCGTCCCATTCACCGATCCGCTGATTACGCTGCAAAGCCTGGCCAGCGGACACCTGCCGGCGACGGTCGCATTAACGGGGGCTGCCATTATCACGGTGCTGTATGCCGTTGCGGGTAAGCGTCTGTTTTGCAGTTGGGTTTGTCCGATGAACCCGGTCACCGATTTAGCCAGTTGGTTACGCAGAAGGTTTGACCTGAACCAGTCCGCAACCCTGCCGCGCCATATCCGGTACGTCCTGCTGGTGGTTATCCTGGTCGGTTCCGCCCTGACCGGTACGCTGCTGTGGGAGTGGATAAATCCCGTCTCTCTGCTTGGACGGAGCCTGGTAATGGGATTTGGCAGCGGAGCGCTGCTGATTCTGGCGCTGTTTTTATTTGATCTACTGGTCGTTGAGCATGGCTGGTGCGGGCACCTCTGCCCCCTGGGCGCGCTGTATAGCGTGGTGGGGAGTAAGGGCGCATTAACCGTTTCGGCAAAAGAACGTAACAGATGTAACCGCTGTATGGATTGTTTTCATGTTTGCCCGGAACCGCATGTGCTACGTGCGCCGGTGCTGGATGAGCAAAGCCCGGTGCAGGTAACCAGTCGCGATTGTATGGCCTGCGGTCGCTGCGTGGATGTCTGTTCTGAGGATGTTTTTACAATAACGATACGATGGAGTTCGGGAGCGAAACAATGAAAAGCCATGACCTGATTAAAAAGCTGAGTCAATGGACGGCCCTGCTTGCCTTGGTCGTCAGTGGGGCCGTTTGGGCTGCAAACGGAGTGGATCTGAGCCAGTCACCGGAAGTCTCAGGGACACAGGAAGGGGCGATTCGCATGCCGAAAGAGCAGGAGCGTATGCCGCTGAACTATGTGAATCAGCCGCCGATGGTTCCGCACAGCGTCGAAGGGTATCAGGTGACGACCAATACCAACCGCTGCCTGCAATGCCACGGTGTGGAAAGCTATCGCACCACCGGCGCGCCGCGCATCAGTCCGACGCACTTTATGGACAGCGACGGCAAGGTATTGGGCGAAGTCGCGCCGCGTCGTTATTTCTGCCTGCAATGTCACGTCCCGCAGGCTGACGCTGCGCCGATTGTTGAAAATACCTTCACCCCCTCGAAAGGTTACGGGAAATAAGAGGTCATTATGGAAAATTCTAACCGTAAACCAGGCTGGATTAAGCGCGTCTGGCAATGGTGGCGTCGCCCCAGCCGTCTGGCGCTCGGCACGCTGTTGTTAATCGGCTTTGTGGGCGGCATTATTTTCTGGGGCGGCTTTAATACCGGTATGGAAAAGGCCAATACGGAAGAGTTCTGCATTAGCTGTCACGAAATGCGCAATACGGTGTACCAGGAATATATGGAAACCGTACACTACAACAACCGCAGCGGCGTGCGCGCGACGTGCCCTGATTGCCACGTCCCACATGAGTGGGCTCCGAAAATGATCCGTAAGATCAAGGCCAGCAAAGAGCTGTACGCGAAGGCGCTGGGGTTAATAGATACACCGCAGAAATTTGAAGATCATCGTCTGACGATGGCGCAAAATGAGTGGCGGCGTATGAAAGATAATAATTCGCAAGAGTGCAGAAACTGTCACAACTTCGAGTTTATGGATTTAACCGCCCAGAAAGGCGTTGCGGCCAAAATGCATGACCAGGCCGTGAAAGACGGGCAAACCTGTATTGACTGCCATAAAGGGATAGCGCACAAACTGCCTGATATGCGCGAAGTCAAACCAGGTTTTTAACAGGATGTAGATAACCAGGTATGCTTGAAGCCAGAGAATTACTTTGCGAGCGGGATGACAGAATACTGTTCAGCGATCTGTCATTTCGCGTCAACGCAGGGGAATGGGTACAAATTACCGGCAGCAACGGCGCGGGGAAAACCACTCTGCTGCGGTTGCTTACCGGGCTGGCGCGTCCCGACGCAGGGGATGTTTGCTGGCAAGAGCAACCCCTGCATCAAGTACGGGACAGCTACCATCAACAATTGCTGTGGATCGGACATCAGCCGGGAATAAAAACCCGGCTTTCGGCGTTGGAGAACCTGCGTTTTTTCCATCATGACGGCGACATCGCGCAGTGTCTGGCCGCGCTGGCGCAGGCGGGGCTTGCCGGATACGAAGATATTCCGGTGAATCAGCTCTCCGCCGGACAACAGCGGCGCGTGGCGCTGGCGCGTTTATGGCTGACCCGCGCCCGGCTGTGGATCCTCGATGAACCTTTTACCGCCATTGACGTGAACGGCGTTGAGCGACTGACTCAACGCATGGCGCAGCATACGGAGCAGGGCGGTATCGTTATTCTCACCACCCACCAACCGCTTAATGTTGAGACCAGCAAAGTGCGACGTATTGCGCTGACCAGCGAGAGGGCAACGCAATGATGTGGCGAATCTTCCGTTTAGAACTGCGGGTTGCGTTCCGGCATAGTGCGGAAATTGCCAATCCGTTATGGTTTTTCCTGATTGTTATCACGCTTTTTCCCCTGAGCATTGGGCCGGAGCCACAGCTGCTGGCGCGTATTGCGCCCGGCATCATCTGGGTTGCTGCGCTGCTGGCGTCATTGCTGGCGCTGGAGCGCTTGTTTCGTGATGACTTACAGGACGGCAGCCTTGAGCAACTGATGCTGTTGCCGCTGCCGCTACCGGTGGTCGTGCTGGCGAAGGTGATGGCGCACTGGGTCGTAACCGGTTTACCACTATTAATCCTCTCGCCGCTGGTGGCGTTGCTGCTGGGCATGGATCTGTACGGCTGGAAAATTATGGCGCTGACCTTGCTGCTCGGCACGCCGACGCTGGGTTTTCTCGGCGCGCCAGGCGTAGGGTTGACGGTGGGCTTAAAGCGCGGCGGCGTACTGTTAAGCGTGCTGGTACTTCCGCTCACGATACCCTTACTGATTTTTGCGACCGCGGCGATGGACGCGGCCTCCATGCACCTACCGGTTGACGGGTACATGGCGATTCTCGGTGCGTTGCTGGTAGGCAGCGCCACGTTAAGCCCGTTTGCCACGGCCGCTGCGTTACGGATCAGCGTGCAGTAATGCAGACAGAGCGTGTAGGCCGGACAAGACGCTCCGGCAAAACGGATATTCATTAATGGAGTCTGGTGACTGAACTATGTGGAAAACACTTCATCAATTAGCGATGCCCCCCCGGCTCTATCAGATCTGCGGCTGGTTTATTCCGTGGCTGGCGATTGCCAGCGCAGTGGTACTGATAACGGGATGGGTCTGGGGCTTTGGCTTCGCGCCTGCGGATTATCAGCAGGGACAGAGCTATCGCATTATTTATCTGCACGTTCCGGCGGCAATCTGGTCGATGGGGATTTATGCCTCGATGGCCGTTGCGGCGTTTATCGGCCTGGTCTGGCAGATGAAAATGGCCAATCTGGCGCTGGCGGCGATGGCGCCCATTGGCGCAGTGTTTACCTTTATTGCGCTGGTGACGGGGTCCGCATGGGGCAAACCGATGTGGGGAACCTGGTGGGTCTGGGATGCCCGACTCACCTCTGAACTGGTGCTGCTGTTTCTCTACGTTGGCGCCATCGCGCTGTGGCATGCGTTTGATGACCGCCGCCTGGCAGGGCGCGCCGCCGGTATTCTGGTGCTGATCGGCGTGGTCAACTTACCGATTATTCACTACTCGGTCGAGTGGTGGAATACGCTGCATCAGGGGTCAACCCGTATGCAGCAGAGCATCGATCCGGCAATGCGCGCCCCGCTGCGTCTGGCGATTGTCGGTTACCTGTTGCTGTTCGTCACGCTGGCGCTGATGCGCATGCGTAACCTGATTTTGATGATGGAAAAACGCCGCCCGTGGGTGAGCGAACTGATCTTAAAAAGAGGCCGCCAATGACCCCTGCATTCGCATCATGGAGTGATTTTTTCGCAATGGGCGGTTACGCCTTGTATGTCTGGCTGGCTGTCGCCATGAGCGTTATCCCGTTGCTGGTGCTGGTAGTGCATTCTGCGTTACAGCATCGAGCGATTTTACGCGACGTGGCGCAGCAGCGGGCGAGAGAAGCGCGGATGCGCGCAGCGCAAGTACAACGGGAGGCGGCGTGAATATTCGACGTAAAAATCGGCTATGGATAGCCTGCGCGGTACTGGCAGGTCTGGCGTTGACCATTTCGCTGGTGCTCTACGCGCTGCGTTCCAATATCGATCTGTTCTACACGCCGGGAGAGATACTCTACGGTAAGCGTGAAACGCAGCAGATGCCCGAAGTCGGTCAGCGTCTGCGCGTGGGCGGTATGGTGATGCCGGGCAGCGTGAAGCGCGACCCTCAATCGTTAAGGGTGAATTTCAGCATCTATGACGCCGAAGGCGTGGTGGATGTGACCTATGAAGGCATCTTGCCGGATCTGTTCCGTGAGGGGCAGGGGGTGGTCGTCCAGGGCGAGCTGGACAAGGGAAATCATGTGCAGGCCAAAGAGGTTCTTGCCAAACATGATGAAAATTACACCCCGCCGGAAGTTGAAAAGGCAATGCAGGAAAACCACCGTCGCCCGGAAAGTGTTTATAAGGATAAAACGTCATGATGCCGGAAATTGGCAATGCGCTGTTATGCCTTGCGCTTGGCGTCGCATTACTGCTGTCGGTCTACCCGCTGTGGGGCGTGGCGCGCGGCGACGTACGGATGATGGCCTCCGCACGACCATTCGCCTGGGTCTTGTTTATCTGCGTGATGGGGGCGTTCCTGATTCTGGTCAACGCCTTCGTGGTTAATGACTTTACCGTGACCTATGTCGCCAGCAACTCCAATACCCAGCTTCCGGTCTGGTACCGGGTAGCGGCAACATGGGGCGCGCATGAAGGCTCCCTGCTGCTGTGGGTGCTGCTGATGAGCGGCTGGACGTTCGCCGTCGCGGCGTTCAGCCAGCGTATGCCGCTGGATATCGTCGCCCGCGTGCTGGCGGTGATGGGAATGGTCTGCGTCGGCTTCCTGCTGTTTATCCTGTTTACCTCTAATCCGTTTGCCCGCACGTTGCCCAATTTCCCTGTTGAAGGGCGCGATCTGAACCCGCTGTTGCAGGATCCAGGACTGATTTTCCATCCGCCGCTGCTGTACATGGGATATGTTGGCTTCTCGGTGGCCTTCGCGTTTGCGATTGCCGCGCTGATGAGCGGGCGTCTGGACAGCACCTTCGCTCGTTTTTCGCGTCCATGGACGCTGGCGGCGTGGGTGTTTCTGACGCTGGGGATTGTGCTTGGCTCCGCGTGGGCATACTACGAGCTGGGCTGGGGCGGCTGGTGGTTCTGGGATCCGGTTGAGAACGCCTCGTTTATGCCGTGGCTGGTAGGCACGGCGCTGATGCACTCCCTGTCGGTAACCGAACAGCGCGCCAGCTTTAAAGCCTGGACGCTGCTGCTGTCAATCTGCGCCTTCTCGCTGTGCCTGTTGGGGACCTTCCTGGTGCGCTCGGGCGTATTGGTATCGGTGCATGCTTTTGCCTCCGATCCGTCGCGCGGAATGTTTATTCTGACCTTTATGGTGCTGGTGATTGGCGGTTCTCTGCTGCTGTTTGCGGTGCGCGGGCATAAGGTTCGCTCACGGGTAAACAACGCGCTGTGGTCGCGTGAATCGCTGCTGCTGGGCAACAACGTTCTGCTGATTGCCGCCATGCTGGTGGTGTTACTGGGCACGCTGCTGCCGCTGGTGCACAAACAGCTGGGGCTGGGCAGTATTTCGATTGGCGAGCCGTTCTTCAATACCATGTTCACCTGGCTGATGGCGCCGTTCGCGCTGCTGCTGGGGATTGGACCACTGGTGCGCTGGGGGCGCGACCGACCGCGTAAACTGAAAACGTTATTGATTATCGCGTTTGTCACTACGCTTGTTCTGTCGCTGCTGCTGCCGTGGCTGTTTGAGGATCGCATCGTCGCCATGACGGTGGTGGGGATGGCGATGGCATGCTGGATATTCGTGCTGGCGATGTCCGAAGCGTTCCTGCGTATTTCTCGTGGCACGAAGCTGACGCCCAGTTACTGGGGGATGGTACTGGGTCACGTTGGGCTGGCGATTACCATTGTCGGCATTGCCTTTAGCCAGAACTACAGCGTTGAACGCGATGTGCGCATGAAAGCGGGCGATAGCGTCAGTATCCATAACTATCAGTTCACCTTCCGTGAAGTAAAAGATATTACCGGACCAAACTACCGGGGAGGCGTCGCCATTATTGGCGTTACGCGTGATGGTAAACCGGAAGCCACGCTGCATGCGGAAAAACGTTTCTATAACAGCACCAGTTCGATGATGACCGAAGCGGCGATTGACGGTGGACTCACGCGCGATCTGTACGCTGCGCTGGGGGAAGAGCTGGACGGCGGTGCATGGGCTGTACGTCTGTATTACAAACCGTTTATTCGCTGGATTTGGGCCGGAGGGTTGCTGATGGCGCTGGGTGGGGTGTTCTGCCTGTTTGATCCACGCTATCGCCAGCGGCCTCGCGCCGCGGTGCAAAAAAATGCGTCGGAGGCCGTATGAAGCGCAACGCACTGTTAATTCCGTTTATTATTTTTCTCATCATTGCGGCTGCCCTGCTGTGGCAGTTAGCGCGTAACGCGCAGGGAGACGATCCTACTAATCTGGAGTCGGCGCTGATCGGCAAACCTGTGCCGACGTTCCGCCTGGAGTCGCTGGAAAATCCGGGTCAGCATTATCAGGCCGATGTGCTGACCCAGGGTAAACCGGTACTGCTGAACGTCTGGGCGACCTGGTGTCCGACCTGTCGCGCCGAGCATCAGTACCTGAACCAGCTGTCTGCACAAGGCGTGCGGGTAGTGGGTATGAACTATAAAGACGATCGTCAGAAAGCCATTGTCTGGCTGAAAGAGCTGGGCAACCCTTACTCATTAAGTCTGTTTGACGGCGACGGTATGCTCGGCCTGGATCTTGGCGTGTACGGCGCGCCGGAGACGTTCCTGATCGACGGTAAAGGTATTATTCGCTATCGCCATGCCGGCGATCTGAACGCCCGGGTGTGGGAAAGCGAGATCAAGCCGTTGTGGGACAAGTACAGTAAGGAGGCTGCGCAATGAGATTTCTATTGGGCGTGCTGATGCTGATTATCTCGGGATCCGCGCTTGCGACTATCGACGTGATGCAGTTTAAGGATGAAGCGCAGGAGCAGCAGTTCCGCCAGCTTACCGAACAATTGCGTTGCCCTAAATGTCAGAACAACAGCATTGCCGACTCTAACTCAATGATTGCCACCGACCTGCGGCAGAAAGTATACGAACTGATGCAGGAAGGCAAAAGCCAGAAAGAGATTGTCGATTATATGGTGGCGCGCTACGGCAATTTCGTGACTTACGATCCGCCGTTAACCCCGCTCACCGTGCTGCTGTGGGTGATGCCGGTGGTGGCGATTGTGCTCGGAGGCTGGGTTATTTTCGCCCGTACGCGCCGACGCGTTCGGGTGAAGCAGGAAGAATTTCCTGACGACATCATCCCGGATGGCAAGCGCGGCGGATTCGGACTGTTTGTACCGGGTGTCGTGGCGGCGCTGGTGGTTGGCGCGGTGAGCTATTATCTGACGGGCAATTATAAGCAAGTGGCGGTCTGGCAGCAGGCCACCGCTCAGGCACCTATGCTGCTGGAGCGGGCGTTGGATCCGAAAGCCGAACCGCTGAATGAAGAAGATATGACACGTCTGGCGCTGGGGCTGCGCACGCGCTTGCAGTCCGATCCTACAAACGTCGAAGGCTGGATCATGCTTGGGCGTATTGGCATGGTACTCGGTAACGCCAGTACGGCCACTGAAGCCTATGCCAATGCCTATCGACTGGATCCTAACAACAGCGATGCGGCGCTGGGGTATGCGGAAGCATTGACCCGTTCTTCCGATCCTGATGATAACCGTCGGGGAGGGGAGTTGTTGCGCCAGCTGATCAGAGGCGAGCATGCTAACGTGCGCGTATTGAGCATGTATGCTTTTAACGCTTTCGAACAGCAGCGCTTCGGCGAAGCGGTTGCTGCGTGGGAGATGATGCTGAAATTATTACCCGCTAACGATACCCGTCGGGCGGTAATAGAACGCAGTATTAAACAGGCGATGGACCAGCTAACGCCGCAGGAGAAATAAGTGAGGACGATGCCGGATGGCGACGCAAAGCGTCTTATCCGGCCTGGCGATGCACGCGACATATAGGCCCGATAAGCGTAGCGCATCGGGCAATATTTGGTTATTGCATCCCACGCGTTTGCAAAAACAGGATGGTGGCCGCAACGCGGGAGCGCACGTTGAGTTTGCGCAGCAGGTTGCGAATATGCACCTTCACCGTCTGTTCGGAAATATTCAATACTGAAGCAATCTGTTTATTCGACAGGCCCTGAGCCAGCTCGTGTAACACATCCAGCTCGCGTTCGGTAAGAATGCTGAACGGATCTTCTTGTGCGCCAAACAAATCGCGTTCGCGCAGATATTCGCTGACGCGTGTGCTAAACGCTTTACCGCCTTTGGCGCCGCTGCGAATGGCTTCCAGCAGGACTTCAGGATCGCTGTCTTTGAGCAAATAGCCATCGGCACCCGCGTCAATTAAGGCGTACACATCGCTGGCGGCATCCGAAACGGTCAGAATGATAATTTGCGCGGTAACACCGTCCCGGCGCAGCGCATTCAGGGTATCCAGCCCGCTCATACCTTTCATGTTGAGATCGAGCAGGATCACGTCGAGGTCCAGACGGTTTGCCAGATCGATCGCACTGGCGCCGTCACCGGCTTCAGCTACCACGTTAAATGCGGGATCCAGTTGCAATAATTGACTAATTCCCCGCCGCATCAGCGGGTGGTCGTCGACAATCAGCACCCGAAAAGGCGTTGCTTCAGGCATACTATTCTCCTGAGTTTTTATTAGTATCATTATTGTTTTCAGCGTAACACTCGTCCAGATTCATCACGCTGATGAGGGGATAAATTTTACCCCAATTTGTGCATGGGTAAGTAGTAAAACCTGTGCTGAAAGCCGTGGTGATAATGAGGAGCATCGAATCGCGGATATAAAAAAAACAACCACGAGGGTTGGTTTTTTTGGGATTTTTGGTCGGCACGAGAGGATTAAGGTATGTGCATATATTATTGATTTAAATGTAATTTTATAAATATATATTTGATTGTATGCCTATATCTATGCCTAAAATCAGACGCCATTTCTGTTTGAGCAACATCACAATTTCGAATATTTTTCGATCTAAACAGATCATGTCTTATTTTTTCGCTTTTCTTTTATAACCTATATCACCTGTACCATAAGTAGGTAATTAGTTAATAACTAAGAAATAATTCGTGGTACAGATCGATTTTATAGCTGTTCCATACCTTCACCCTCTGTACCCCCTCCATGTTATCCGCTGCACACTTTTCACCTTCTGAGATAAACCCATTCTAACGGTATGGTAATGTCATAATCGTACATTTTTAAATCAATCATCATTCACCAGCATCACCAGGATAAAAAAGATGATCAGCCCCGTACGCCAGAACATATTCGAACGGGCAGCCAGTACCCCCGCGCTCAGTATGCGCGAACTGGCCCTGTTGCTGTGCGGCCTCGATCTACGCCTGCAAACCGCTGCGATACCGGAGAATAAGCGGGAATACTATGATATCTGGCTTTACCAGATATCCCGGCAGATAAAATCCGCCGGATTACAACCTCAGGGCAAAAACAAACAGCTCTACCCGGCAGACGAAATGTTTGCTCTGGCGCACCTGATGACTGATGAAACTATCACCCCGGAGCCGATCCGGACGCGTTGCCTTCTGGCTGTCACCACCATTGCCAATCAGAACCTTGCCAGGAGCTGGTTAATGCGACTGGGCGGTCCACCGCTGCTGGAACTGGGCCTGACGCTGCGCCGCAATCAGCGCGGGCAATACCGTAAAACGACGGAAAGAGAAAATACTGACAGGCTGCTCTTTCTGTTGATCATGCTGTTGGTCAAAAACTCGCAGGGGGCGTATGGAACTCCAGAATCACCCCATCTGGCTGACATCTGGCGGGACATCCAGACGCTGGCGGAGCGCGAAGGACTTCCGGCTGAAGGACTATCACGATCGACTATTTATAGTAAGTTAAAGTCAGCTCTGACTATCCCCCGGCGCTCTCACGATTAATTCCTCTCCGTCTGGCCCTCCATAGTAGTCCGGGAACGTCTCAGAACGTGTACGGCCTCGTTCTTTACTCAGCCATTCAATTAAGTGAACCTGCTAGGTTCTTATTCTAAAACAGTCAGATAAAGCGAATTTTGGTGCTCTCAATTCTCGCGAGCAAGAAGATCACTACTCACCGGACAGGGGATTCTTTCACTGGACGGCCACACCTTTCACTGTATTTTTTCTGACCTGTAGACGCCCTGTAACCTGCTGAATAGTATCAACCTTGCCACCTCACCCCAGTACAGGAGCGATCATGATCACATCACAACCACCCACTTCCCTGGATTTTCCGCTCTCCGGCAACGTGCGCATCCGTCAGGTAGCGCTGTTCCTGGCAATGAGCGAATCCACGGTTCACCGCCGGGTGAAAGATCCCGGTTTCCCGCAACCAGTCCGCCTTTCATCACGCCTGGTGGTATTTGATGCCGCCGAAGTTCGCCGCTGGCAGGAACGGTCAAAAACGGGTTAACCGCCGCTCAGGGATGAGCGCTATCGTGAGTAGAAAAGCATCATGAAACGCGCACCGAATGTAAAAAAGCTCCCGGAAGATAAATATACGGAGGCCATCATCTTTGCCGGAGATGAAGCCTGGAATGCGGCGAAGCGCTACATGCAGGACCCGGAAGCGGACGATCCTGTCCCGCCAATAGTGCTCGACCTGGACCAGTTAGAACATCTCAGCGAACTGGACATCATCGACGAAAACCGTCACCGGGTACGGATTCACCAGGCCGGGCGCATCGCACAACTGCCCCTGACGCAGATTGCCCATAAGCTGGCGCTGGCAAATGTGCAATACGCCGTGCTGTACGATTTGAAGGGCAATTTGCTGGAAGACTGGACGACTCAGCTTGTCCGCCTGAAAAGCGACGCCGCCGAACTGTTGGCCTCTCAGCAAGCGTTAAGCGATGGTACGCCGTTAGCAGAAGCCGATCTCCAGCGCCTTGAAGCGCTGAATCACGAATATACCCATGTACTGCTTTCCGGTGAGCATTACGTGGTCAGCGTAAAGCCTCATGCCGTCACCGGGCGAACGCACATCTTCCAGACACTGCGTGCATTTCGCAATAACTTTCTGGCCGACAAACCAATTGCCGGAAAACCAACAGGCAATGCGTGGCTGCAATGGCCGGGACATACCAGTAAAGCAGGTGGCATTGGCTTTTACCCGCAGCCAGCTCTCTGTCCACCGGATATCTGTAACCTGTTTACGGGGTTCATCACTGAGCCACGGCCAGGCGATATATCCCCCTTCCTTTATCATGTAGAACAGGTGATCTGCGCAGGAGATAAGGTGGTGTCTGATTATCTGATGCAATGGATAGCGCACCTTATCCAGCATCCGGAGGAAAAACCCTCCGTCGCCATCGTGATGAAATCGGTGGAAGGCACCGGTAAAAACACTCTGGTGCGCCCGTTGCTGCAAATCCTTGGCCCGTATGCCGCGCAGATCAACGGTATCAGGCATCTGACCGGGCGTTTTAACAGTACGCTGGCAAACAAACTGCTGGTATTTGTCGACGAAGCCGAAATGACGGAAGCAGGATGCGCAGACAGGCTAAAAGCCATTATCAGCGAGCCGGTCTTTCACCTGGAACGTAAAGGGATGGAGCCGGAGCCTGTCCCCAACTGCGCACGAATGATCTTCGCCAGTAATCACGAGCAGGTCATCCGGGCAGGGCTGTATGAACGCCGTTTTCTGGTGCTAGAACCCGACGCTCGTCGCATCAGGGATAAAGATTATTTTGATCGGCTATATCGCTGGTTGGCGGAAGATGGTGCTTCTTACTTGCTTCACTGGCTACAACATCTGGACTTGGCAGGCTTCGATCCTCGCCGCCCTCCTGTGACTCAAGCTCTGAGAGAAGAGAAGATCGCCAGCCTGCCGCTGGTACATCAGTTTATGCTGGCTGAGCTTGAAACATCGCGGCCATTCAGCGGCATGGCACGCCTGACGGCTACCGAACTGGTGGAAAGGTTTTTGCTCTGGAGCACAACTCATCGTCTTCCCTTATCTCCCGCCGCTGCCAGAGCCATGAGCGGTAAGCTGATGCAACGATTAGGCGTCCCGGTACAGGGGCGCTCAGGTAGGGGGATAGGGAAATATTATGAACTACCGGAGGGGGATGTGCTGCGTCAGAGGTTTGCAGTAATGTTGGGGGAAGCGACGAACGTAATCTTTGGTTGAGTGACGCCGGAGTGAATTCTCTTCCACTTTCATACCGTTTACTTTATCACCACCAATCCTATTAAATCAGGATCATACCAAACACGTAAAAACATTTAAGAAAGATATTAATTCCAAATCCTCAACACGATTTCATCAATATTAACACTCGGTATCCAGTGTAACATTTATGAACAGCTATCATAAGGTAACCTACTGATAAGCTACCAAAATGAGTGTATATTGTTCAAGATTAGAGACAGTACATTTTCATTAATATCTGTAAGTAGTACTGAAAATTTGGGAGGGGGAATGGGAAAATATCATAATGATCAACCTATTAGAGGTGGTTCCAATGATCCTGATTTATTAAATAGATTAGATTTTGCCAACCATTTGGCGAATGCTTTACTTCTGGATCATGACGATAGTTGCTTAACTATATCTTTAGAGGGTGAGTGGGGATATGGAAAGACATCTGTAATTAACTTGGTTAAAGGAGCATTAAATGAAAAAGAACAATTGCCTATAATAGTAGAATACAACCCTTGGTTAGCAGGTAATTCAGACTCATTAATTCAAGATTTTTTAATACAATTATCTTCACGCTTGAGGATAAGCAATCACTCTGAAAATGCTCGTAAAGCAGCACAAGAATTAATTATTTACTCAAAACTTTTCAGTGTTGCGAAATTGATTCCTGGCATGGAACCATGGGCTAGTATTATAGAGAAAGTATTTTCTGGCTTTGGTGATATAAACAAAGAAATATCAGATCTTGATAAATTAGATTTGATGGCTCAAAAAAAGAAAGTTTCGGTTGCGCTCGAAAAAATAAAAACACCCGTTGTAGTTATTATTGATGATATTGACAGATTGACACCTGCAGAAACATTTCAGGTATTACGATTAGTTAAAGCTGTTGCAGATTTCTCTGGCACGTCTTTTCTTCTGGCTTTTGATGCAAACTATCTTGCATCTGTTTTAAACAAAAATAACATAGTAAATTCAACTGAGTATATTAATAAGATCATCCAATTAAGAGTTCCTCTTCCATTAATATCTGAAAGAGGAATGAATGAACTTGTTAATGTAGAGTTAGAACGTTTAAGTAATAAGAATTTAACCGATCAATTTGAAGGTGATCAAGAAAGGCTTAGTTGGATTTATTATAAATATTTCACAAAACTAATAAAAAATCCAAGAGATCTCAAAAGATTATTTAACCATTTGAGATTTGTTCTGTTACAAATAGAGGGGCAAGTCTGCTTTTCTGATCTTTTTTCCTTATCGCTTTTAGCAACAAAATCTGAGTCAATATATAATCATATCAAAAATAATCCTGAAGCATATATTGGGTATCATTTATCAAAAAATAATGTCATGCTCAATAAAGCAGCGGACGTAGTTGCATCCTTTAATGATATTAGAAATGAGTTAATTTCATCCCATGGAGGGGATAAAAAAGAGATACTTCATAATCTCCTTGGCGAAATATTTCCGTTGATTAAATCAGGAAATTCACCATATCGTAGTGCATCTAATGCAGATGCTAATGGCCGAGTATCATCTCCTCAGCGATTATATATTGCATTACATTATAATACTCCAATTGAATATTTATCTGATCAACAAATTCAGGAATTTATTTCTGGTTTAATTGATCGTAAAGATTTTCTTGATAATGTTCTTTCCAATGATGCAGAAGATCGATTTTTTGAAATGATGCATATTTATGTTGACCTTTGCAAAGATAAAAGTTATGAAGTTTTAACTGACATTTTTGATGCATTTTTAGCATCTGAAAAACTAAAAAAATCATTGCTAAGTAATTTGGAATTCTTCTCAACTGATATGTATACAAAGATAAATTGGCTTGTGTTTGAAATCATATCAAAAAGTAAAGAGAAATATGAGATAATTAAGAGAATAGTAGAACGAGAGGAAAACACTCCGTTTAGCGGTGATATACTAAGGGATATAAGATCACAGTATAAAGAACAAAATAATGATAATTTTTGGTTAAACACTTCTCAATTAAACGAAATAGAATTAATTTTCCAAGATGTGGCAATTAGTTCATTATCAAATAAACGTTTTTTGAATAACAACCTCGAGCCACATATATTTTATGCTTTAAAGGCATCTTCTAAGGATAAAGCTTCCGCATTTATCTCCAATTTATTTGGTACTTCAGAAGGAGTTATCAGAATTTCAGAATTAATTGGAGAATCTGGTAGAGATTCCACTAACGGACCATATGTCCAAATTAAAGATAATGATTTTACTGATTTCATAAATATTAAAATACTTAGAGCCGAAGTTGAAAAATTAGATATTGAACATTACTCTAAAAGAACTCAGGCTATTCTGAAGAGTATTATGGATGGTCGTAAATATTATTTAAGGGATAGTGCCAATGATTAATGAATTTGGTATCATTTCAGTATATGAAACTAATCAATGAACCGTTTATAAGGAATCAGGCAATGGAGCAATTTTGGAGAATAAGTAATTGTTTTTATTCTGAATCTTTTATTATATACCATAAAAATGACAAAATTTGCTTGAAATCTGATTCTTCTCTAATTTTATTTTGGTGAATTCAATGAATACAAAATTTTCATCTCTTCCCGATTATCCTGCTTTAAAAAAACTTGCATCAGCATTATGGCAGCAAGATAACGCATATCATGGTGCTGCGATTATAGTCGGTGCTGGCTTTAGTCGGAGTTGTGCATCAACAGGTGATAACAGCAGAAAACTTCCACTTTGGAATGATTTTGCAAAAATTCTTTCAAAAGAATTAGCATCAGGAAGCAACGATCCTCTCCGTTTAGCGGAAGAGTATAATGCTTATTTTGGTAAACGAGCTCTCCATGACCTTATAAAGAAAGAAGTAAACGATTCCGCATGGACTCCTGGCGAGTTACATTACTCTCTTATGGAATTACCATGGTCTGAAATATTAACAACAAATTGGGACTCATTGCTCGAAAGAACCTCTGCTGAAGTACATAGTCCAGTTTACTCTATCGTCTCTAAACCTGAAGATCTTTCTAATGCAAAAACACCTCGGATAGTCAAATTACATGGAACTATAGATATAACAAAAGAACTAATATTCACACAGGAAGACTACCGAAAATATCCTCAATCATATGCCGCATATGTAAATTTTGCACGACAGGTTTTCATTGAAAATGAACTGTGCCTGTTGGGGTTCTCCGGTGATGATCCTAATTTCCTTCAATGGGCCGGATGGGTTAGAGATAATTTAGCAACACACTCCCGCCGTATTTATCTTGTAGGTGCATTAAAACTAAACGCAGCGAAACGCAAATATCTGGAATCCATTAACGTAGCACCAATCGATCTAGATGATCTCGTAGCCGATTATGATGATATCGACTTAAAGCATAAACAGGCAACGAGATTATTTCTCGAATTTTTACACGATATGAAGCCGAATCAAGTTTGGGAATGGGAACCCTCACGTTCCCAACGAGTTGGGTTTAATGAAGATGAAAGAAATAAAATATATAATGATTCTTCATATGCTGCCAAATTGCTTGAGGGCCAACTCCCTGTACTAAGAAATGATAGAGATTCCTATCCTGGTTGGTTAATTTGCCCTGATTCTATACGCTGGGAATTGCAAAATCAGTTTAATATCCCATCACCAAAAAAAGAACACTTACAACATATGACAGCAGAAAGCCGAGCATGCTTATTATACGAAATATCTTGGCGTTACGAAAAAACTTATGATTTACCACCGAGTTGGTTAATCCATGAATTATTAACTGTATGTGATCTAAATACTCCTTGCGGCCTAAGCAAGAAACAACAACTTGAAATTGCACTATTGCTTTTAAAAAACACTCGTTGGCTTAACCCAACTGATTCTAAACCAATTATTGAAGAAACAACTAAAATATTAGAAAAAGGTATTAAGTATTGGCCAGAACTTGCCAATGAGTTGGCGTATCATCAAGCTATAGTATCACGAGACAACTTTGATTTTCACATTATAGAAGAAAATATAAAAAAAATAACAGAATGCAACCCTGATTGGAAAATAAAAAAAGCTTCATTGCTTGCTGAGTTGGGTGAATTCGAAGGTGGGGAAAGATTAATCACCGAGGCATATAAAGAACTCCTTATACAATATCGCAATGACAGAAATTCCATTTATATACTTTCTCGTTTAGCATGGGTTCAATGGTTAATGGAAGGTGTTAAATATTGGTCATCAGAAAAAGAATTTAAAATTATATCCATTAATACTCAGATACAAAAATGTAATCCTTGGGATCATCTTGAGTACATAAGAAAACGCATCACAGATGAACTAACAACACAACAAAATAAAATGGCGATTAAACCATCATTTGAACCTGGTTATTATAAGGACAACTCTAATACAATAACTTTTGGTAACATATTGCATCCACTTTTTATTCTAGAAGGAATTTCAAGAGATGCTGGAATTCCTGTGTGTTGGGACTTCAGAGGTTTTTTAGTTCAACATGCTGCCATGTTATCGGAAATTGAAACGGATAATAATATTCATCGATTCTCTCTGGCAATAAGATCTGCAAACAGTGATACTTCAGATTCACTAATAAATAATTTCTCGAGGATTAAAATTGCATGTCTTCCGCAAAGCGATGTAGAGCATCTTTTAAATCAATGTTCACAAGCAGTGGAATATTGGATTGAAAAGTGTAAAACAGGGAAAAATAAGGGTAATCATCATGTTATAACCAAGTTGAGGGTTTTCATTGAAGTATTAGCGAGAGTATCTGTACGAGCGACTCCCGAGCAGGCCAAAAAAATATTTCGCTTAGCTTTATCACTAGGTAGAGTAAATGAATTGCATCATTTTTGGTTATTTGATGCACTCAAGCATTTAATTGAATTTTCTCTTGAAAGCATACCTAAATCAGAGCATTCAGAAATCTTGTTAGAAGCATTAATGTTCCCTCTGGCATCAGAAATTGAAACCGTTGGACCAAAGGAATGGATCAACCCAATAATTGAAAATCCAGGAAATAGAGAACAAAATTCAGCTATTGATCGTCGTATTGATGAAATTATTGATCGTATTTCGCCATGTTCATCACAAAGTGCACCATCACTTCTCAGACTTCTTCCATTGATCGAGAACAATTTTCTCACCGAGAGCGAAAAAAATAAAATAGCGGATCATATATGGGGAGCTAATCCAGATTACCAGAAACTACCTAATACTGGTTTGTATTTTTATTCATTGTTAAAAATTCCTTCTCGAGATGTATTATCTTCTAACAATCTCGTCAGGGAAACTCTATTTAATGCAAATGACAAGCAGTTATTAGAACAAAGTCATCTAGCAAATATAATTAATGCCGCAAGGGCAAAAAATATTAATGAACTTCCATCACCTGAACAAGCAATCCGGTATTTCAATATATTGATTTCTTGGGAAGCAAAGAAACATGACAATGACATGCTTGGTCTAAAGGAAAATGAAGAACTTCGCAGAATTGAGTTGATTGGGCATGCTCTAGCGTATTCAGTAATTCCATCTTTACCATTATCAGAATTAACTGAGGATAATTTTAAGCGGCTTATTTCATTCTATAATGATAATGGCAACGCTACTGAAGTTTTAGTCGCTCTTGCATATTTTTCTGCGGCAAATGACGCTTTTACTGAACGTCTAGAAAATCTTTATAAGAAAACTCTTCAGAGCAAAGATATAGATAAAGTTGTATGTACATCTTACGCAATCTATACATGGATGAAATTAAATAAATCTTCTGCTGTTGAACGCTTAACAGTCAGGCTTATCTATTTAATTGAACCAAATAGGATGGCTTATTTACATGGGCTATTATGGACAGTGAATGAAATGTATTGTTCAGAATACCTTTCTAATAGGGATATAGAGTTTCTAGTTGATATTCTTCCTGTAATCTTTGATAGCGCCACCTATACAGATATAAATCCAGCCAGTAAAGAATCGGTAAGCATTTCACTCGTTCGTGCCGCATGCGTCAGACTAGCCAAAGATATTCTGACCATTAGTCACAGCGAAAATAAGGAATTGTATAGAATTATTAACGAAGCAAAGCTAGATCCTCTTCCTGAAGTTAGGTTTGCAAATATTGATTGATTTTTAGGTTTCCTTGCATCATCAAAGGCAATTCGTTACAGTTAGCCCGCAATCCCGAAGGGATTGCCGGGCGTGGAAACCCGAAAACACCTACCTGGTGATAGCTTTTGTTATCGCCCTGATCTGCCGTACCTCATGCATGGGTCTTTTGGTGCATGTGATTCAATGGCAGCTCAGGTGAGGCAGCCTTCGGGCTGGCCGGATCTGGTAGGCCGGTATTTCCACCCTTGTCTGGGCTGCCACCAATGAGCGTGGAAACTCTGGTGGTGGTTAATTTTCCCTACCAGGAGAACATGATTATGTTTTCTTCACTCGCTTCATTGAAATCACGCCTTGCGCATTACTGTTATACTCTCGTCCCCTCCGACGATAATGACGAGTTGATTCAGATATTCAATATCAACCGCCACCACTGCGGTACTCTGCATCAGGAATGTCTCGAACGTTGGTTAAACCATGCAGAAAGCTGGCGAGAACGCTTCCCCGAAAAACCACTTTCTCCCCACGATAACGCCTCTCTCCATCTTGCCCTCGAAATCCTCAGCAGCCATGCCCTCAATCAGTCAGAAGCCATCAGCACACTGACCGAAGGGGATTTTTATTCACCCGGCGGGCTACGTCATATCCGTCAGCTACTGGCCTCCGTGGTGTACGGATTTGCTTTCCGGCTAGCCGAGATCCGTATCGCCAGCGCATACCGGGAAACGGAAGGTAGTCTTTTCATGCTTACTGAATCGTTGCGCCAGCTCGCGGACAGCGTCCTTGCAGACCATCGACATCACCGCCCTGTGGAACGTTGTCGGTTGGACAGTGTGGCGATGTCACTCACCGTAATACAGATCCGCCTGGATGAATGGCTGCGGCAGCCGGATAAACTTCTGCGGGATGAGTCGGTGATAAACGAACTCTGTGCCGTCAGTAATGCCATGAAATCGCTGCTGCTGGATATCGCCAGAATGCGCAGTGGTTGCTGGCAGCAATAAGGAGAACATCATGAATCTTACACCGGATAAACCTACAGCCAGAGATCTCCTGGACCGCTGCCGTATCCTGACGCATTCCATGCTTGAGATCGATGAGCATGGCCCCAACTATGTCCTGCTCCTGATCCTCGCCGATCAGCTTCATTTGCTGTACGAAGCGTTTAAAGAAGCCGAGGAACTGGAAATGCGGCGTGAAAAGCTGCCGGAATAATGACAGAAAGAGTAAGTACTGCCAGTTAAGGTGAGCAAAGCGGTAAGTTCACCTTAGCTGTATTGAAGGCAAAGGGAATGGCATTAAGGGGGAACGGCCCTGCCCGAAAAGGCCAAAAGGCCGCCTGCGCCAGCAGCCTGGTGATAGTTAGCAAGAACTTCTGGCGAAAACAGTATCAGCCCCCAAAGGGCATAATGCATCATGTTATCGCATGAAAGATAAAACCATTAATTATCAATTAATTAAATAATATTATTGCTTGATCATTGCACCCAGAATGCTATGTTTACAGCAACTGACGCAGTCCTGGGACTGCAAAAAGAGCCCTCAGGCGATACATGCAAAAAGGGCAGTTGCCGAAAGCAACGATCGCACGCACCTGAAGTTTTTCAAGTATGTCTGCGCCAAAACGGTGACAGATCCCAGCAACAATAATCTGCTAGTCCTGCGCCCAAAACGCCGGAATTCGCCCGACAAACGCCAGTGTATCTGGCCGGGGCGTCACTTTGGATGCGCCTGATGCACAAAGTGACGCCGGCTCACTCCGCTGCGCCAGCCCCGAAATTTCAGGCACGCCGCTCTATTTTTACCTGCTGAAGATGGCCAGTACGTGCGTCAATCGTTACAAAAAGGAGGAATGAACAGTACCGGAGGCGGATCACGACGATCCGGGGGCATCCCTGCTGACGCAGGCGGCCTGCACATCGTGCAGCACCGTACCCCGCCATACCTCAACTTTCGCCTTCCGGCGCACCGGTATTGTTCAGCATGGCGCAGTTTTCTGCGCCGTACATTCACCACGCGCCGGAAAAATGGAGTAAGCCTGTCACTACGAAGGAGGTCTGCATGTCACGTCTGGCGCAGGATATGAAAAAACTGGCGCACCGCGCGGGTGGCAGCCATAAAACAGTCCACGACCGCGAACAGATGGCGCAACGTTTTGCGCATCATTTGCTGGCGCAGAATATCCAGATAACCCGAACAGACCATATTAAGGCCAGGCACATCACAGGCTATATCAACGAACGACTGGCGCAGGGCATTTCCCCGCGTACCTTACAGAATGAGATGGCGATGGTGCGCTCTATTCTGACTGAAGCCGGGCGTACACAACTCAGCCAATCAGAATTAATCAGCAACAGATCACTCGGTATCAGTGGTGCCTGCCGCGATGGAACACACCGGGCTATTCCGGATGTGTTTTACCAGCAGGTGCTGGAGCGAATACAGCAAACCGACGCTGGTCTTGCGGCCAGCCTGCAACTGGCAAGGGTGATGGGCTTGCGTGGTCAGGAGGCGGTACAGTGCTGCCAGTCGCTGAAAACCTGGGATAAACAGCTGGAAAAAGGCACTGAACGTTTGCCCGTGATCTTCGGCACCAAGGGCGGACGACCACGCATGACGCAGGTGACGGACCGGGAAGCGGTTCGTCAGGCGGTGAAAGAGGCACTGAATATTGCCGGGGAGCGTAACGGACATCTGATTGACAAGCCGGATCTGAAATCCGCGATGGACTACTGGCACAACCATCTCCGCGATGCCGGGCTGACAGGCGAATACTCCCCACACTCTCTTCGCTATGCCTGGGCGCAGGACGCGATCCGCTATTACGAGGAGCAGGGACTGAGCCATAAAGAGGCGCTGGCGGTGACATCAACGGATCTGGGCCACGGTGATGGGCGGGGGAGGTATATCGAGCAGGTGTACGGCCAGATGGATTAATAAGACCTGCATTGTGGCACAGGCTGGCGGCGTAATGAGACAGGTCTTTAAACGACCTGTACCACCAATAACAACAATAAATACAGCTGATTAAGTTAAGGTGGTACAGTTGGTGCAGCTAAAACAGGTGTTTAGCATTTTTATTTTTCATCAAGACATGAAAGCCCAAATCGTCCCGTTGCCGCCCGATCCACATAGTTTCCCCACCAGACCATCATTTCACGTCGCTGCTCAAGGTAATTTGCCCGGTTGTAAGCTCGTCGAACTTCGTTGGTATCCATGTGCGCCAGCGCCGACTCAATGACATCCGGCGGAAAACCCGCTTCGTTCAGCGTAGTGGAGGCAATCGCCCGCATCCCGTGCGCCACCAGCAATCCTTTAAACCCCATCCGTTTTAACGCCATATTCGCCGTCTGGCTGTTCATCGGCTTTTTCGGGTGTCCGAGAGCAGGGAAAATAAACTCGCCGTGCTGGCTGATGGGTTTCATGACTTCAAGCAGTCTCATGGCCTGTTCGCTGAGCGGAATAATGTGCTGCCGCTGTATCTTCATGCGACCTTCCGGAATACGCCACTCTCGTGCCTTCATATCCACTTCGCTCCAACGGGCACCGGATGCCTCGGCAGGGCGGCACATGGTGAGGAGCTGCCATTCGATCAGACAGCGCGTCTGTAACCGGATACTGGCGACAGACAGTGCGCGCATCAGCTCCGGTAACTGCTCGGGGGGGAGTGAAGGTCTGTGGCGTACCACCGGGCGGGGGAAAGCCCGGCCAACGCGGGCAACCGGATTAGCCACAATCAGGCCCGCATTCATGGCATAGTCCATCACTTCGTTAATCCGCTGCGTCATACGCTTTACGGTTTCCAGCTTACCGCCTGCGCGACAAGGTTCCAGTGCAGCAATAACCTGCTGTGCCGTGAGTTCATCAATGCCTATCTCCCCAATGTGGGGAAACACATACCGGTTTAACGAGTTCCAGATATCCTGCAGGGTATGGGGTTTCAGGCCCGCGGCTTTCTTCAGTTCATACCAGTTTGTGGCGACATATTTAAAGGTATTCTCTCTGGTGCGGCGGGTTTTCTCCTGGCTTGCGCGCTGTTCTTCGAGTGGATCAATATATTTTGCCAGCAGACTTCTGGCATTTTCTCGCAGGACGCGAGCGTCAGCCAGCGTCACGGCAGGATAAGAGCCAAAACTCATCATGGCTCGCTTCTGACTGTGCGGCTTGTAGTAGCGAAAACGCCATAATTTTGAACCGGAAGAGGTGATTTGTAACTCAAGCCCACTGCCGTCATAAAGCACGGTGGCCTTATCAGCGGCCCTGGCATTTTTGACTTCAGTTGCGGTAAGCGGTCTGGTTTGTCTGGCCATTGTCATTCCTCCGCAAGCTATGATGCGTAGGCATAGAGAAAAACCATAAGGATTAATCTATGCCTTGCTGTATGCCTAAAACGGTGAATTTCAATGTACTCACATGGCTGGATATGAGCAATAAAAAAACAGCAGGTCATAATAACCTGCTGTTCTTATTGGAGAAATGCCACTTTATGATGATTCATAACTGACACTTTTTATATTTTTGGTCGGCACGAGAGGATTTGAACCTCCGACCCCCGACACCCCATGACGGTGCGCTACCAGGCTGCGCTACGTGCCGACGCTATGGCTGACAATACTACTGCTTTCCACCGCGAATGCAAGAGGATGGCTTGCTAACTGATTTATAATTAATCAGTTAGCAATGAATCGTTTCTCATCCGTCAGAACCTGCAGCAGCAGGCTCAACTGCGGTTTCTGATCTTTTATCTTCTCGCCGTGCAAATTATAGGTGTGATAGTTACCGTTGTTGTTAAGCACCAGCGTCATCTCTGGCGTGGTAATTGCCAGCGTGCTGCCGTCGGCGGCGGTAACCCAGTAATGGCGGCGGGTCGCATTGAACAAATCCTGGCCCTGTGAGTACTCGTTAGCTGGCGTACTCACATGGAGCAGACGCTGCATGAGCGTTGTCATCAGGTCAGTATGATCGGTCAGGCTATTGATGCGCTGGGCAGGCGTTCCCGGCCAGTGAATAATCAGAGGAACCTGCAGATGGCCGCGCGACCAGGCAAAGTTGTTCTCTTCCTGAGTCAGCGGTACGCCGTGACCCGCGGTAATAATCACCACCGTGTTGTTCAGTTTACCGGAGTCGCGCAGGGCGCTAAGGATACGGTTAATGTTGGCATCCACATCCTGAGCGGCATTGGCGTAGCGTTTGGCAAAGTTCTTCTGGTTGCTGTCATCCAGGTTCGTCCCGTTAAAGGAGACCCAGGAGAACCAGCGGTTATCTTCCTGTGCGTAGCGGCCCAGCCAGTTAATCCACTGGCTTGCGGTTTGCTCGTCAGACTGCGTTTGCACGCTCGGCATGGAGAAATCTGACAACAGCGCCTGGCGATAAAGCGGGCTGGTAAAGCCGTCTGAGGAGAATAACCCCAACTGATAGCCCTGCTGGTTCAGCGCCGAGATCAGCGCCGCAGGCGTTCGGGTCGACAAAATGCCGTCCATGTAGCTTGGGGAAACGCCATAGAACAGGCCAAAAATCCCGTTATCCGTGGTATTGCCCGTGCTCATATGACGCGTGAAGGAGATATTCTGCCCGGCGAATTCAGCCAGCGCAGGCATCTGTTTTTCAAAACGTGAGTAGTTCAGGCCGTCTACGGTGATCAGCAGAACGTTCTGGCCGGTTCCCATATCGCGGTAGCGCAGTTCGCTGAGCGGGTACTGCACGGAAACCGCTTCCGGATTTCCCTGCTCGATCAGGCGGCGTTGATACTCTTGCGCATCCAACAGGCCATGTTTTTCCAGAAACTTACGCGCCGTCATCGGATAGGAGAGCGGTAGGTTCGCGCGCTGCATGGTAATCGGGCGATAGAAATTGGCATCCGCCCAGATGTACACCACATGCGAGGCGATAAAGGACACGAAGAAGAATGCGGCTAACGGTTTGGCAAAATGGCGACGACGCGTCAGGCTGCGCAGTTTTTGCCAGCTCCAGGTCGCAAACAGCATTTCGATCAACAGAATAACCGGCACGCTGATAAACATCAGCTGCCAGTCACGCGCCGCTTCATTCTGATCGGGGTTAATGACCAGTTCCCAGACGATTGGGTTGAGGTGCAGGTGAAAGCGGGTAAAAACTTCGCTGTCGATTAACAACAGCGTCATGCCCGCCGTCGCCAGGATTGCTGATAAGAATCGCATCAGCCTCTGGGACATGACGATAAACGTCAGGGGAAACAGGATCAGCAGATAGGCGGCGAACACCAGAAAGCTAAAATGCCCGACAACGCTCAGGTAGGAATAAACACGACCTGCAAGGGTTGTCGGCCAGTCGGCGACAAACAGGTAACGGCTACCGAGCACCATGGCCAACAGAATGTTGAACAAGGCAAACCAGTGCCCCCAGCTAACCATCTGGGAGACTTTCTCACGGTAGCGCTGACGATGAGTTACCATAAACTGTTGTTCGTTTCCCCGGAGCAGGCTCTTAATGCGCTTGGTCGTCGTTTACCGAAGACTGCAATGCGCGGGCAAAAGAGTTGGCAATCGCCTGGCGCTGGGCCGGTGCGATGCTTGTATTGATAAGGTTAGTCACCATGTTTCCCAATACCATCAGGGAAAGATCGGTCGGCGCCTTATGTTTTTCCAGTACGTTGAGCATCTCATTCAGCAGTTGTTCAACGTGTTCGTCACTATAGCGGGAAATTTGTGGCATAAATCGAAATCAGTCTGTTCATGAAAGGGCAACATATTACCGTACAGACAGTTTTTTTTCTGCTTTTTTATCTTCTATTGCGTCACTGCCCGGCAGGTGGTTGAATACCGCCCGGTCTAAAAGGAGAGTTTATCATGAGTCTGGATATCAACCAGATTGCCCTGCACCAGCTTATCAAACGTGATGAGCAAAACCTTGAGCTGGTCTTGCGCGATTCATTACTGGAGCCGACAGCGACCGTTGTCGATATGATGGCTGAGCTGCATCGGGTATATAGCGCCAAGAACAAAGCCTATGGCCTGTTTAGCGAAGAGAGCGAACTGGCGCAAACCCTGCGTTTGCAGCGTCAGGGCGAAGAAGATTTTCTGGCTTTTAGTCGTGCTGCGACAGGGCGCTTGCGGGACGAACTGGCGAAATATCCTTTTGCCGACGGCGGCATTGTTCTGTTCTGCCATTACCGCTATCTGGCGGTCGAGTATCTGTTGGTGGCCGTGCTGAACAATTTAAGCAGTATGCGCGTCAATGAAAATCTGGATATCAACCCGACGCACTACCTGGATATCAATCATGCGGATATCGTGGCGCGTATTGATTTAACCGAGTGGGAAACCAACCCGGAGTCCACGCGTTATCTGACGTTCCTGAAAGGGCGGGTAGGGCGCAAAGTTGCCGACTTCTTCATGGACTTCCTCGGTGCCAGCGAAGGTCTGAACGCCAAAGCGCAAAACCGTGGTCTGCTGCAGGCGGTCGATGACTTTACCAATGAGGCGCAACTCGATAAAGCCGAGCGCCAGAACGTGCGTCAGCAGGTGTACAGCTACTGCAACGAGCAGCTACAGGCCGGTGAAGAAATTGAGCTGGAATCGCTGTCTAAAGAGCTTTCCGGCGTGAGTGAAGTCAGCTTCAGCGAATTCGCTGCTGATAAAGGGTATGAGCTGGAAGAGAGCTTTCCGGCGGATCGCAGTACGCTGCGCCAATTAACCAAATTCGCCGGCAGCGGCGGTGGGTTAACCATCAATTTTGACGCCATGCTGCTGGGCGAGCGTATTTTCTGGGATCCGGCTACCGATACCCTGACCATCAAAGGTACGCCGCCGAACCTGCGCGACCAGCTACAGCGCCGCACGTCAGGCGGGAAGTAAACCGTGAATGCCGGATGGCGGCGTAAAGCCCTGTCCGGCCCACGGATAAACCCCATAAAAAAACCCCGCCAGAGCGGGGTTTTCTTCAACTTCCAGGCGATTACGCGCGAACGAAGTCGATGTGAGTCAGCTTCGGCTTGAAAGCGTGACGCTGTACAGCCTGAGCTTTAACTTTAACTTCTTTACCGTCAACAACGATGGTCAGAACTTCGCTGTAGAATTCAGCTTTAGCCTGCATGTTCATAACTGCATCGTGATCCAGTTCGATAGCAATCGGGGCTTCTGCGCCACCGTAGATGATTGCCGGGAACTTGTTAGCGGCACGCAGGCGGCGGCTCGCACCCTTACCCTGCTCTTTACGTACTTCAGCGTTGATAGTAAACATTTAAATCTCTCTTTAATAATTCCTGCTACAGGCGACCCAGCAACAGGTAAGTGATCTGCTTTGCGTATGCAAAAGCGGGCGAGATTCTATACTCAAACGGCTGGTACATCAATCAAAAGTACAATTAACCGCGTAATTCATGTGCCCGGCGAAAGCGACCTTCATAATCGAAGACCTTTTCACGCACCTGCCAGTACTGACCTTTCATGCGCGCAACGACGAAATCAGGATGGCGTAACAGCGCCTGCTGGGCGAGGATATCGGCGGCGGTTATCCAGCGTAAGGGAATGCCGGGAGTGCGGGTGTGTGGGCGAATAAACAGTTGTTCGAATGCCGTACGCTGCGCGGGAGTGTGCAGGCGAAAGCGTTCGCTGACGTCGGCGCCATCTTCATCGTAGTAGGTAATTTTTAGCCATTCGCCTTTCTCATCCTGGCCATTTTGTAACACCATGCCGCTACAGCGCAGGACCAGCGCATCTTTTAGCCTCAACGCCGCTTTCAGCATGTCATCCGGGTCGACCAGCACCGTATCGCATTCACGGCAGCGGCGGGCAGCAATGTCATTTTCCGCGTTGCACTGCGGACAATTTTTAAAACGGAAACGGAAGTCGCACTGTTCGCGATGACCGTCATCATCTTCAAACCATCCCTGGCAGCGGCGGCCAAAGTGTTCGATCAGCGTGCCGTCAGCCGTTGTTTTGCCCCAGAAGGTATTCGCAAATCCGCAGGCGGGACAGAAAACCTGCACCGGCACGTTGTCGCTTTTTCCCTTCGGCGCGCCCACTTCCGGGGCGTACAGGTCATGGGGATTACCCGCGTAATCGAGGATCAGACAGTCGGTTTTACCCGGGGCCAGGCGCAGCCCGCGACCGACAATTTGTTGGTACAGGCTCACTGACTCCGTCGGGCGCAGAATGGCAATGAGGTCGACGTGCGGGGCATCGAAGCCGGTGGTTAACACCGACACATTCACCAGATAGCGAAAGCGCTGGGCTTTGAACTCCTCAATCAGCACGTCACGCTCAGCACCTGGCGTGTCTCCGGTGATAAGCGCGGCATCGTCTGCGGGCAGCAGGCCCAGAATCTCTTTGGCGTGTTCAACGGTGGCGGCGAAAATCATCACCCCTTTGCGCGTCTGGGCAAACTCGACGATCTGACTGATGATATGCGGCGTGATTCGCTGCTGCTTTTTTAATTCCCGATTAAGGTCTGCCTCGCTGAACAGGCCGTTACTCTGCGCCTGCAGGCGGCTGAAGTCATACTGCACGACCGGCATGTCGAGGCGTTCCGGCGGCGTCAGGTAGCCGTGTTTGATCATGTAGCGCAGCGGTAATTCATAAATGCAGTCGCGAAACAGCGCTTTTTCATCGCCACGTACCATCCCGTGATAATGAAAATGATAAATCCAGCCCTTGCCCAAACGAAAAGGGGTAGCGGTAAGCCCAAGCAGACGTAAATGGGGATTTAGGTTGGTCAGGTGAGTGAGGATTTGCTGATACTGACTCTCTTCATCATCGCCAATGCGATGGCATTCGTCGACGATAAGCAGCGAGAACTCTCCCTGAAAGGCGTCCAGATTACGCGCCACCGACTGTACGCTGCCAAATACCACTTTTCCGTGGCTCTCTTTACGCTTCAGACCGGCGGCAAAAATATCGGCTTCCAGCCCCAGCGCGCAATATTTGGCGTAGTTTTGCGCGACCAGCTCTTTGACGTGCGCCAGTACCAGTACGCGACCACGCGCCACGCGGGCCAGTTCGGCAATCACCAGGCTTTTGCCCGCGCCGGTTGGCAGGACGATAACCGCTGGCGTGCGGTGGTGACGAAAATGGTTGAGCGTGGCATCCACGGCTTCTTTTTGGTACGGGCGAAGAGTAAAAATCATGGGCTCACTAAGATAATCAATAACCAGGTATAGTATGCCATGAATCATTTCCCTTGAGGGATGGTGTAACACCGCTATACTGGGCGGATAACAGTCCCACTTTTCGGGCGCAAACCCGCTTCTCGTATTTTTACAGGCAAAAATCACACTCATGCGACTTGATAAATTTATCGCTCAGCAACTCGGCGTCAGCCGCGCTATTGCCGGGCGTGAAATCCGTGCTAACCGCGTTACCGTCGACGGTGAAATCGTTAAAAACAGCGCCTTTAAGCTGCTGCCAGAACACGACGTTGAATATGACGGCAATTCCCTGATTCAACAAAATGGCCCGCGCTATTTTATGCTGAATAAGCCTCAGGGCTATGTTTGCTCAACGGATGACCCCGATCACCCGACGGTGCTCTATTTCCTTGATGAGCCGGTGGCCTACAAACTGCATGCAGCAGGGCGTCTGGATATCGACACCACCGGACTGGTGCTGATGACCGATGATGGCCAATGGTCGCATCGCATCACTTCGCCACGTCACCATTGTGAGAAAACCTATCTGGTGACGCTGGAGTCGCCGGTGGCGGAAGATACCGCCGAACAGTTTGCTCGCGGCGTACAACTGCATAACGAGAAAGATCTGACGAAGCCAGCCGTGCTGGAAGTCATTACGCCGACTCAGGTGCGATTGACCATCAGCGAAGGACGCTACCATCAGGTGAAACGGATGTTTGCCGCCGTGGGTAACCACGTTGTTGAACTGCACCGTGAACGGATCGGCGCCATTAAGCTCGATGATGATCTTGAGCCTGGCGAATACCGTCCATTAACTGAAGAAGAAATTGCCAGCGTTAACTTAACCCCGCGTTAATCTCAGGAGCTAAATGTGACCACCCGGCAGAATTCGTCAATTGCCATAGTCTTTATCCTTGGCTTGTTAGCCATGCTGATGCCGTTGTCGATTGATATGTATCTTCCGGCGCTGCCTGTTATCTCTGAACAGTTTGGTGTGCCTGCGGGTAGCGCGCAGATGACCCTCAGTACCTATATTCTGGGGTTTGCGGTGGGTCAGTTGCTGTATGGGCCAATGGCAGACAGCATTGGGCGTAAACCGGTAATACTGGGCGGAACGCTGGTGTTTGCGGCGGCGGCAGTTGCCTGCGCGCTGGCGCAAACTATCGATCAACTGATCGTGATGCGTTTCTTCCACGGCCTGGCGGCTGCGGCGGCGAGCGTGGTTATCAATGCCCTGATGCGCGATATCTATCCGAAGGAAGAGTTTTCGCGCATGATGTCATTCGTCATGTTGGTCACCACGATCGCGCCATTGCTGGCCCCGATTGTCGGTGGCTGGGTGCTGGTATGGCTGAGCTGGCACTATATCTTTTGGATCCTCGCCGTGGCGGCCATTCTGGCTTCAGTGATGATCTTTACGCTGATCAAAGAAACGTTGCCTGTAGAGCGTCGCCAGCCGTTTCGCTTGCGCACAACCTTGGGTAACTTTGCCTCGTTGTTTCGTCACAAGCGCGTGTTGAGCTATATGCTGGCCAGCGGGTTCAGCTTTGCCGGAATGTTTTCGTTTCTGAGCGCCGGGCCTTTCGTCTACATTGAGATCAACCATGTTTCACCACAGCATTTCGGTTACTACTTCGCGCTGAATATTGTTTTCCTGTTCGTGATGACCATTATCAACAGCCGCTTTGTTCGCCGGGTTGGGGCATTGAATATGTTCCGTGCCGGGCTGTGGATCCAGTTCGTGATGGCGGGCTGGATGGTTTTCAGCGCGCTGTTCGGGGTAGGTTTTTGGGCGCTGGTGGTTGGCGTTGCGGCATTTGTTGGCTGCGTGTCGATGGTGTCATCCAACGCGATGGCGGTCATCCTGGATGAATTCCCGCACATGGCGGGAACGGCGTCATCTTTGGCCGGGACGTTCCGTTTTGGCATTGGCGCTATTGTTGGGGCGCTGCTGTCACTGGCGACCTTTAACTCGGCCTGGCCAATGATTTGGTCGATAGCGTTTTGCGCCACCAGTTCAATTCTCTTCTATCTTTACGCCAGCCGCGCCAAAAAACGGTGATCTATTACACAACCTGGAGGTCATAAGGCCTCCAGAGTTGATGTATATCAACCGCAAATCTATCAATTCTCCTGCTTATGTTTATTTTATGTAAAATCAATTTATGTAAAAAGTCACATCATTGTAGTTAAAAAGGTTGAGTTAGATCGCAGAAACGAGTACATATAGCCCGGAAATTTGCCAGAACCATTGAATAAATTTAAATACCGAGTTCGGAAAACGGCATATGGACAGGGTGTAAACGTTTTCGAACTGTTTAAAGACGTATTGTCAATGATGTGTTAATATTGATGTAAAATAATTGTGAAGTGATTGTACTTCCAGGGAAAGAAAGTGATGACATTACAACTCTCAATCGTTCATCGTCTGCCGCAGTGCTATCGTTGGTCGGTGGGTTTTGCAGGTTCTAAAGTTGAACCGATTCCGCAGAACGGCCAGAGCAATGAGAACAGTCTGGTGGCGCTCAAATTGCTCAGCCCGGATGGCGATAGCGCATGGTCAGTCATGCATAAACTCAGCCAGGCCCTCAGTGATATTGAGGTTCCTTGTTCCGTTCTGGAATGCGAAGGGGAGCCGTGCCTGTTTGTGAATCGTCAGGATGAGTTTGCTGCGACCTGCAGACTGAAAAACTTTGGCGTGGCTATCGCAGAACCTTTTTCAAACAACAATCCATTTTGAGCGTCAGCTTAGCGCGAGCAGTTGACGCGTATAGGCCTGTTGTGGCGCGTTAAAGACGTGCTCACATTGCCCCTGTTCCACAACCTCTCCCTGCCTTAGTACAATAACCTGATGGCATAACGCGCGTACGACATGCAAATCATGGCTGATAAAAATATAGGCCAGGTGATGCTTTTGCTGTAATGACTTTAGCAGCATCAGGATTTGCGCCTGTACGGTCCTGTCGAGAGAGGATGTTGGTTCATCCAGAACGATCAGCGAAGGCTTGAGAATTAATGCCCTCGCAATGGCTATGCGTTGGCGCTGACCGCCGGAAAACTCCGCCGGGTAACGATGCCGCGTTTCGCTATCCAGTCCCACCTCCGTCATTACCGCTTTTACCTGCGCTTCGCGCTGTTCGGCTGACAGGGTCGGCTGATGAACGCGCAGCCCCTCCTCAATAATCTGCAGCACGCTCAAGCGCGGGTTTAACGAGGAGTTAGGATCCTGAAATACCACCTGAATGCGGTGACGTACGGGTAACAGCTGGCGACGATTTAAGGTATGCAGCGCCAGACCATCGAACACAATGCTTCCCTGAGAGGTGATTAACCTCAGCAGCGCCAGTCCGGTGGTGCTTTTCCCGGAACCTGACTCACCGACCAGCCCCAGCGTTTCACCGGGGCGCAGGGAAAAACTGACGTCGTTAACCACCACATTATGGTCCACGACACGCTTAAGGATACCTTTGCGGACAGGGAAGGCGACGCGGAGTTTTTCCACTTCCAGCAGCGGCTTTTGCCCTACGGGTAAGGGGACCGGGTCACCGGAAGGTTCGCTGTTTAACAATTTCTGCGTGTAAGGATGCGAGGGCGCAGAGAACAGCTGTGCGGCATGATTTTGCTCAACGCACTGGCCGTTTTGCATGACCGCCACGGTATCGGCCAGCTTTTTCACAATGCTGAGGTTATGGGTGATGAACAGTAATCCCATATTCAGCTCGCGCTGTAACTCCCGCAGCAGTTGCAGGATCTGCGCCTGGACGGAGACATCCAGCGCGGTGGTGGGTTCATCGGCAATAAGCAGCTCTGGACGCGTCAGCAGCGCCATGGCGATCATCACGCGTTGGCGCTCACCGCCGGACAGCTGATGCGGGTAGTCGGCAAGACGTTTGGCCGCCTGACGAATGCCGACGCGATCCAGGCAGGTCAGAATTTCTGCCCGGGCGGCCTCCCGACGCATTCCCCGATGCAGCGACAGCACCTCGTAAAGCTGTTTTTCCAGGTTGTGGAGCGGGTTCAGTGACACCATCGGCTCCTGGAAAATCATGGCGATTTTATTCCCTCGTACGCCGCGAAGCGTCTGCTCGTCGGCGTGAAGCAATGATTCACCATGAAAACGAATATCACCGCCAAGGTAGACTGCGGGAGGGGATGGTAATAAGCGCAGAATAGAAAGCGCGGTCACACTTTTCCCCGAGCCAGATTCACCCACCAGCGCCAGCGTTTGCCCGGCATCAACACGCAATGAGACGGCGTTGACCACGGTCCGCACGGTCTCTTGCTGGCGAAAACCTACCGATAAATTCTCAATCGTTAACAGAGGTTGCGTCATTTTAAATCGCCTTGTTGGGGTCGAACGCGTCGCGCACCGCTTCACCAATAAAGATCAGTAGCGATAATAGCAGCGCAACGGAGATGAACGCGGTGATCCCAAGCCATGGCGCCTGCAGGTTATTTTTACCTTGTAACAGGAGTTCTCCCAACGAGGGCGACCCCAGCGGTAAGCCGAATCCAAGAAAATCCAGCGAGGTCAGGGTGGTGATCGAGGCGCATAAAATAAAGGGTAAAAAGGTCAGGGCGGCGACCATCGCATTCGGTAGCATATGGCGCAGAATAATATTGCGGTCGCTTACGCCGAGCGCCTGAGCGGCACGAATGTAATCAAAGTTTCGCGTACGCAAAAATTCCGCGCGCACTACGCCAACCAGACTCATCCAGCCAAACAGCACGGTAATGCCCAGCAGCCACCAGAAGTTAGGCTGAACCACGCTCGACAGCAGAATGATCAGAAACAGCGTTGGCATACCTGACCACACCTCAATGAATCGCTGTCCCCACAGGTCCACCTTGCCGCCATAATAGCCCTGAATGGCGCCAGCCATGATGCCCATCACGCTGGAACACAGGGTCAGCATTAAACCAAACAGGACCGAGATCCGCGTGCCGTAGAGGATACGCGCCAGCACGTCGCCGCCGTTGGCGTCGGTCCCCAGCCAGTTTTGTGCCGAAGGTGGGGAAGGGAAGGGTTTGTCGGTGGCGAAGTTAATGCTGGTGGCGCCAAAGCGTATTGGCGCCCACAGGATCCACCCCTGCTTTTCCAGGCGCTGTTGTAGCCACGGATCCTGGTAATCAGCTTTGGTCGCCAGCGGGCCGCCGAAGTCGCTTTCACTGTAGTTTTTGAACAGCGGGAAATACCAGCTATTGTCGTAGCGCACCAGCAGCGGCTTATCATTGGCAATGAGTTCGGAACACAGGCTAAGTCCAAACAGCGCCAGAAAAATCCACAGCGACCAGTAGCCGCGGCGATTATGGCGGAAACGCGCCCAGCGAGCCTGATTGACGGGGCTTAATCGCGACATTAGCGTCCCTCAAAATCAATACGGGGATCGACCAGCGTATAGCTGATATCGCTGAGGATATTCAACAGCAGTCCGATCAGGGTGAAGATATAGAGTGTGCCAAACATCACCGGGTAGTCGCGTGATACGGTGGATTCATACCCCAGTAGCCCCAGGCCGTTAAGCGAGAACATCACTTCAATCAGCAGCGAGCCGGTAAAAAACATGCTGATAAACGTTGCCGGGAAACCGGCTATTACCAACAACATCGCGTTGCGAAACACATGTTTCCAGAGAATATTTTTCTCGCTTACCCCTTTGGCGCGCGCGGTGACGACATACTGTTTGCGGACTTCATCCAGAAATGAGTTTTTGGTCAGCATGGTCAGCGCGGCAAACCCGCCGACTACCGTCGCCAGCACCGGCAGGGTAATGTGCCAGAGGTAGTCAGTGATTTTTTGATACCAGGGCAGAGCGTCAAAATTGGCGGAAACCAGACCGCGTAGCGGGAACAGGTCGTAGTAACTGCCACCAGCCAAAAAGACGATCAGCAAAATGGCAAACAGAAAGGCCGGTATGGCATAGCCGATAATAATAAACGCGCTGCTCCAGACATCAAATCGGCTGCCGTTGTGAACCGCTTTGCGGATACCTAGCGGGATAGACACCAGATAAATGATGAGCGTACTCCAGAGTCCCAGCGTGACGGAAACGGGCAGGCTGTCTTTGATGAGCGTCAGTACCGAAGCGCTGCGAAACAGGCTGTCGCCGAAATCGAAACGAATGTAGTCCCAGAGCATTTTGAAATAACGCTCATGGATGGGCTTATCGAACCCGTAGCGGCGGGTGATTTCTGCAATCACTTCCGGGTCAAGGCCGCGGCCTCCGCGATAATTGCTGTCGCTGATATTACCCACGCCAGTTTGCGCGTGGCTGGCGCGAATGCCTTCGCTGCCCGCGCCGGGTAAGGCTCCACTTTGCCCGAACTCAATAGCGGCGACGGCCTGCTCAACCGGGCCGCCGGGAGCAATCTGCACGATAAAAAAGTTGATGGTGATGATGGCCCAGAGCGTAGGGATCACCAGCAGCAGGCGACGAATCAGATAAGCGCCCATTTATCCTCCCTGGCGTCTGGCTGCGGGGAGCTTCGCCGCTTTGTTGACGTCATACCACCAGTTGTCGAGGCCGATGGTGTAAATTGGGCGAATAGCAGGATGTGAAAATTTATCCCACCAGGCGATACGATCCTCGGCCATGTACCACATCGGCAACATGTAGTAGTTCCAGGTTAATACCCTGTCCAGCGCCCGTCCCAGCGGGATCAGTTTGGCTTTATCTCCTTGCGCCGCGATGATTTGATTGATCAATTTATCAATCACCGGGCTTTTCACGCCGGGGGCGTTGTAGCTGGAGTCAATGTATTCAGAGGCCCACAAAATCTGCAGGTCTGAACTCGGCCAGGGCATCGCTCGATACAGCCTCGGCATCATGTCATAGTCGCGGCTGCGCAGGCGGTTGGTGATTTGCGAGTTATCAACCTGACGGATGTTCATGGTAATACCTAAACGCTGCAGGTTGTGCTGGAACGGTAGTACCCATTGGCTGTTACTGCCCGCCGGGAGCAACAGTTCGAAGCTCAGGGGTTTACCGCTGGCGCTGTTCACGCGCTGCTGTCCTTTTAGTATCCAGCCAGCCTGTTCCAGTAAGGTATTGGCTTTCAATAGGTTGTCACGGTCGTAGCCATCACCTTTTGATGTCGGCGGCTGATAAATCTGGCTGAAGACCTCTGGGGGGAGATCTTTTTTCAGGGGCGCAAGTATCACCAGTTCATCCGCATCGGGGTAATTTTTAGCTGCATACTCGGTATTCTGAAAATAGCTGTTTGTCCGGCTCCAGGCGTTATAGAACAGGGCCTTATTCATCCATTCAAAATCAAAGGCCAGCGTGATGGCTTCGCGTACGCGCCGATCGCTGAATACCGGGCGCTGAATATTAAAGGCCAGCCAGCGCGTATCCTGTGCGGATTCGTTTTTCTGCTCATCTTTGACGATGTAATGATTTGCGAAATTTTTGCCGGTGTAACGTGTCGCCCAGTTTTTGGCATCGTTCTCCAGACGCAGGTCAAACGCACCGGCCTTAAACGCTTCAAAGGCGACGTTGTCATCAAGATAGTAATCATAGCGGATGGTATCAAAGTTCCAGCGGCCACGGTTAACGGGCAGGTTCGCGGCCCAATAATCTTTGACGCGCGAATAAACAATATACTGCCCCATTTTCCACTGGGTGATACGGTACGGGCCGCTGGCAAGCGGTGGTGAAGATAAGGGATCGCTGAGTTTATGATCTTTCCAGTACTTCTCTGGCATCACGGGTAATGAGAACAGGCTGAGCATGTCCTCTTTGCCCGGTTTGGCTAATTCAATGCGTACGGTTAATGGCGCAATGGCTTTTACCGTCGTGCCTTTGTAGACGAGGCGAAACTGCGGCACGCCTTCGGTCATAAACTTGTGAAAGGTGAAGGCGACATCGCTGGCGGTGATGGGGGAACCATCGTGAAAACGCGCCCGCGGATTAATGGCGATTTCTACCCAGGAATAGTCGTCAGCATAGCGCGCGCTGTCGGCAATGAGAGGATAATAGCTGCCCGGCTCATCGTCAGAGGTGGTAAACAGCGTATCGTAAAGCGTTTCGGTACGCGCGCCGGGGTTGCCACGCATAGCATAGCGGTTGAAGTTATCAAACGTACCAATTGCGGAGAGCGTGATTTGCCCGCCTTTGGGGGCGGCCGGGTTTACATAATCAAAGTGGTTAAAGTTAAACGCGTACTTCGGTTCGCCCAGTACGGAAAACGCATAGCTTTCTTTGATGGATTGCGCCTGGACGCTAAACCCGATGAGGGCAACAAACAGCAGCAGTAGGCGAGGGATCATATAAAAGCGCTTTCCTTTTCCTGTCGCAACCCGACCGGCATCATGCCTGGGAGATAAGGGATGCGACGGCGAGTGAGAGTATATGAATCGCAAACTGCGATCACCACGTCGGCTTATTGGGCTGCGCCATCCAACGCACGAAATCAGCAAGCTTTAACGGTCGGCTAATCCAGTATCCCTGGAAAAAATGTACGCCGCGATCGCGCAGCCAACGAGCTTGCTCCGGTGTTTCTACCCCTTCAGCAACCGTCAGCATATTAAGACGCTTGGAGAGTGTCAACACGGCGTCCAGAACCGGAGAGGTCAGGGTTTCTGTGCCAATGGCGTTAATAAACCCGCGATCGATTTTCAGATAGTCAACGGTAAAGCGTTCCAGATAGATAAGTGCGCTATGGCCGGTGCCGAAATCATCAATCGCTATTTCAAAGCCTGCGGCGTGCAGCCATTCAAATAGCTGTGTCGCCTCATGTTGATCGAGCATATCCCGTTCAGTGATTTCCAGCACTAACTTAAAATAGTCCGCGGGAAGCGAGGCGTGCAGGCGTCGAATGTCGTCTTTAAACGTCTCGCCGTGCAGGTGCGTTGGCGCGATGTTAATCCCCAGTTTGGCGCCAGCAGGTAACACTTTTTGCAGCATTGGAGCGTCCTGGGCTATCAACTTAAAGAGATGCTGGGTAAGCGGGACAATCATTTTCTGCGATTCGGCGTAATGAATGAAGGCATCGGGGGGGATCTCTCCCGTTGATGGGTGATGCCAACGTAACAACACCTCCGCGCCTTTCACCTCTAACGTTTGCACTTCTACAACGGGCTGGTACACCACATAAAATTGATTATGTTTGATGGCGTGGAGGATATCTTTGCCCGGGCGTAAACGGATAGTGAAGATGTAGTACCAGAGTAGAACCCCGGTCATAATTCCGGCCATACATCCCAACATAATCGCATACCAGACGTCGCTGTACGTCCACTCTTGCGCATACAAACGAATCTTCAGCGGTACCTCTTTCAGCGTTGCCTGACGCCATGGCGTGTTGGGCAGCGCCGAAACGTCCAAAATTCGGGATGAAAAGGTTGAAATAGCCGTATCGCCGGCAATAACGGCAATACCATCAAAATTATCCTCGCGGGCGGTATAGAGCAGATAGGGCGCCAGATTGATATTCAGTGAAGAAAATACGCCGCTGTTATGGAGTGAAGGATTGCGGTGCCAAATCATTATCGCGGGCTTATCCGGCATCATGGGCGTACCGGAAAGTATTTCCACATCAACATCTTTGTTGATATTCAGTTTGGGGATCAGCGACAAAATGGGGGAGTTCATTTCACCCGTAGCGGAGGAGCAGAAAGCGATACCGTCTTTTACCAGCAAAAAAGCGCGAACGTTGAGGTTAAAAGCTGCGCTGGAGGTAAGTTTTGCCGCGACTTGCTGGCAGTTTTGTTCCAGCAGTGGTTGAAGAGCGTCGGCGGTGGTTTTGAGGTCTGCAAAGTAGCTACTGACATAATTCTGTATATCGGCAAGTAGCGTTTCGTACTTAACCTCTCGTTTATGCCAGGTGACTAAAAATTGCAGGGTACTGACAACCAATGCGACGATAAGCCCCGTTAACATACAGGAAAGCAGGATTTTCCGACCGGATGAAGAGCTGCGTCTGAACATAGTTCCTTATGTTTATCTGTAGTAACCGCTTATTCTGTATGAATATAACCTGAAATGACTCATGTTGTGAGATTTTTCTTAGTCGAAGGGGGAAACAAAAAAGCACCGCCGAAGCAGTGCTTTTGATGTGTCTCATCAGGATAGCCAAGGGATAGCTGCCAAACGAAATTAACTGCGGCTCAGGACCCGGCGAGCTTCGTTGTAACGTTTTTTCCAGTAAGGCTCGTTCATGCTGGAAATGATAACGCCACTGCTGGTCGAGGCATGAACAAACTGGTTGTTGCCGATATAAATACCGACGTGGCGGCCCGTGGAGCCAGCACGGAACAGAACCAGATCGCCTGTGCGCAGATTAGTGCGCGAAACGGATTTACCCGTTTCCTGTTGCTCGTAGGTTGAGCGAGGAAGCTCTAAACCAAATTGCTCACGGAACGTACGCTGTACGAAGCTGGAACAATCAATACCTTTTTTGGTGCTGCCGCCAAGGCGGTAACGCACGCCTTTCCAGTCAGCATACTGATCCATAATACGCGATTTAACATCGATATTGCGGACCATATTTTCAAATTCATCCTGAGAGGCTTGCAGTGAAGAGTTATCTCCATTGCCCACAGCATGCGTCTCAGAATGCATATTCCTGGCGGTGTTTGTGGTGCTACTACATGCGGAAAGCAGAACCGCAACTGCTATCGCGGGTATGCCCCGCAAGATATATCTCAAAAACGGTTGAGATTTGACCATTTTGTTTGTTTTCCCTTGAAGTCCTTAACGATAAATATCGTTATAAAAAATGCCAAACGTGATGAGACTAATTACCATCGCAGGATGAGACAATTCCTTAAGGCCAAATCTGTGGCAGAACGCACAAATTTATTCAGAAAGGGAATAATTCTCCCGCGAGGCAAAACGAGTTCGAGATTACCCGATCGCCCCGGGCATTGCGAGTGATTTTACATGATTTCTTATAAGAAAAATTGATACAGAAAGTGAATAAACGGCATTGGCTAAATTAAGAACAATTGGCGTAAAAAATGCGCAACTTATTCATTCTTAACATGAATAAGATGACAGGAGAATGACAATCAGAATGATGGAATATGGGTTAACATCATCAGAGAATCAGAAGTATCCCTGATGATGTTAATTGTTTTGCGTTATTTGTTTGAAAATTGTTTGTTTTTGCCGGGCAGATAATTCGTAAACAGCGTTATCAGACGATCGCTTAATGGCGTCATTAGCCACCAGGGCAAGCCAATCAGGACAACGGTCATGGAGCCGACCACAATATCGGTGAGCCAGTGAGCGCCGATCATTACGCGTGGAAAGGCAAAAACCACAGCGATAATAAGGCCGATGATGCCTGCGACTTTTCCGAAATAACGCCACATAAATGCGGAAAAAATAAGCAGCATCATGCCGTGATCGCCGGGAAAACTGTCTCTGGACGCATCTTTGGTTGGAATATGCAGCAGTTCGCTGACGCGATAAATATTATCCAGCATCAGCGTGGGGCTGGCGCGTTTAACCGGAATCAGTGCCTGGCCCAGCTGGTTTAATACCACTGCGGTGAGCAACATTACCAGACCAATAGCCACTATACGTCGGCGACCTTCCGACGTCTCCTTCAGCCAGAAGTGCAGCATCAGCGCGCCCATTGCCAGCAATGAGCAGCCGTCAAATGCCCGGTTATTGGTAATCGCAACAATCCACAGGAACAGCGGGCTTTCAATCAGCTTCTGGTTGAAGAAACGGAAGACGCCGGTATCCAGCGGGGACCAGAACCCATGCCCGGCCGGAATATACCAGGACAGAAACAGCGCTACACCTGCAATATTAAACAGAATGATAAGAGGGTATCGGGTTTTCATTGTCGTTGACCATTGCTATAAAACGAAGGCAACCTTACTCGCTACCGTCTAAACGAAGTCTCAACAATGCACTCTGTAACGTATTCCAGTCGGTGTCGGTATCGGAAATGAGTTCAATGCGGCTATCCGGTGGAGCGACGTTTTGCGTCTCAATATGCCAGTCGTCTCCCTGGCGGTTAATACGGACCAGCCCCTCCTTGATACGCATTACCCCTTTCACGCGCCCAACAGGGGCCAGACGCGACCATTCCAGCAGACCGATGGTATCGAACACCGTATCGGCGTCAAAAATCCAGCCGCAGGCCTGATGACCCTGACCGCTGTTCAGGCTGCGACGCCAGCGCTGTTGCGCGGGCAAACTTAACGCTGCCAGCCCCTTTTTCTCTATATGCTGATGGGCGTGCTCAGCGCTTGCAGGAAGCTCCGCCAGGTTTAGTCGCGGCAAATCGAGTAAGTGCCCATCAATATTGCCATGATCGGCATGAACTAACTGGCGATCTCCCCCGTAGCGTTGCCACCAGGTGTGCAGGGCGTTTTCGCTTTCCGCTGTGGCGCGGTCGGCTTTGTTGGCGACAATGACATCGGCGGCAGCCAGCTGATCGCGGAAGTTGTCGTTGGCTACGCTTTTGTCATCCAGCAGCAGGCGCGGGTCAAGAATACAAAGCGTCGCGCGTAAATCGATCCACGGTTCGTAAACCGGCGCGGTGAGTAAATCCAGAATCTGTTTGGGGTGTCCCAGGCCGGTAGGTTCAATGAGCAGTCGGTCGGGTTTTCCCTGACGCAGCAGCGTATTGAGGCCAACCTGCATTGGCAGGCCGTTGACACAGCACATACAGCCGCCGGGGATCTCTTTTAGCAATGCGCCGCTGTCGGCTAACAGGGCGCCATCGATACCTACTTCGCCAAACTCATTGACCAGCACGGCCCACTTCTCTGCGGGATCTTTGTTCGCCAATAAATGAAGAATAGAGGTGGTTTTGCCACTGCCGAGAAAACCGGTGATGAGATTGGTTTTAGTCACATTTACTCCAGAAACATAAATTACCGTAATGGCATTTAACAATCCTGGCGAAAAACGGAGAAAAAGAGAAGGGGGGAGAGGACGAAGACGCGCTTCGCCCTGGTTAATGGCAGAAATTGTTAACTTTTTAACGTCTCAATGACAGCCTGATGCGCACCATATTGGGCAATGCGTTGCCAGGCGAGCTTAATGGCCGCAACAAACTGCGGATTCTCTACGAGATCGATGGCGAAAATCTCATGCAGCGAAAGCAGGGCGTTGACGCGTTCTGATTCTGTGCTCTGTTCCACAAGCGCGCCAATTTTCTCGCGCAATGGATCACGGATATCAATGGCCGCACCTGAATCATCCACCCCGCTCACGTAACGCATCCAGCCAGCGACGCCGAGCGCCAGCAGCGGCCACTCGCTTTGCCGTGCCAGATGTACGCGGATCCCTTCCAGCATACGCTGGGGTAATTTCTGGCTGCCATCCATCGCGATTTGCCAGGTTTTGTGCTTCAACGCCGGATTAGCAAAGCGCTCCAGCAGGCTTAAGGCGTACTGGTCTAAATCAACATCAGTGATTTGCAGCGTAGGAGCCTGTTCGTTGCGCATCAGACGGTAAGCGGCTTCACGAAATGCGCTGTCCTGCATGCAGTCGCTGATGTGCTGAAATCCGGACAGATAGCCGAGATAGGCGAGAAACGAATGGCTACCGTTCAGCATCCGCAGCTTCATTTGCTCCCAGGGCAGAACGTTTTCAACCATTTGTACCCCGGCGGTTTCCCATTGCGGACGACCACGCACAAAGTTGTCTTCAATCACCCACTGGATAAAGGGTTCACAACTGATTGCGCAGGGATCGGCTACCCCCAGCTCGCGGGCAATTTCAGCCAGTGACTCCTCGGTGGCGGCAGGAACAATCCTGTCCACCATGGTACCCGGGAAGCTGACATGTTCCTGGATCCAGTGCGCCAGCTCAGGTGAGCGTTTTTCAGCCATTCCCAGGACGGCGTTTTTTACCACATGGCCATTGTCCGGGATATTATCGCAGGAGAGGACGGTAAATGGCTGCAGCCCGCGTTCACGCCTACGGTGCAGCGCTTCAACAATAATGCCGGGCGCGGAGTGCGGTTCAGCCGGCGTCTGCAGATCGTGAACAATGCGCGGATTAGCGAGATCCAACGAGCCGGTTGCCGGATCGATGCAGTAGCCTTTTTCCGTAATCGTTAACGAGACAATCGCCACCTGCGGCTCGCAGAATTTTTCAATAATGGCCGCCAGCGAATCCAGCGTGGCGTTCAGACACTCATTGACGGCGCCGATAACAATCGGCTGGTTGCCGTGAGCCCCTTTTTCTAACACGGTAAATAAATGATCCTGTGCGCGAAGCTGGCTCATCAGCCGATCGCCGCTGAACAGGCTGATCTCGCAAATCCCCCAATCCCCGCCCTGCGCATTCAGCACCCGGTCGGTCAGTAATGCCTGATGGGCGCGGTGAAAAGCGCCGAAGCCAAAATGTACAATCCGCGTTTTCAATTGTTGGCGATCGTACTGCGGCACCAGGACATTTTTCGCGAGTGGCGCTGAGGCAATAGTTTTCATTCAATACACCTGATTAACCATTAATTAACAATGGCAGTATAAAGTTATATGACAGCAAATTGAATTGGTGTGCCTCATTTATCCGGGGAATGTGAGCTGGATCAATCAATCACCGGCGTTTTGTTGATCATCCTACGGATGCCTGTATGGTAGTCATCATTCAGTGAGTTTAATTTGGTATAACAACTTGTGAGGTGAAACAATGGAACAAACCTGGCGTTGGTACGGACCTAACGATCCGGTATCGCTTGATGATGTGCGTCAGGCTGGCGCAACGGGTGTTGTGACCGCCTTGCACCACATTGCCAACGGTGAAGTGTGGCCGGTAGAAGAGATTAAAAAGCGCCAGGCTATCCTGGCTGAAAAAGGACTGACCTGGTCCGTGGTGGAAAGTATTCCCGTCCACGAAGATATCAAAACGCATTCCGGTCAATACCAAACGTGGATTGCCAACTACCAGCAGAGTATTCGTAATCTGGCGACCTGCGGCATTGATACCGTGTGCTATAACTTCATGCCGATCCTCGACTGGACGCGTACTGACCTTGAATATCAGCTGCCGGACGGCTCCAAAGCGCTGCGTTTCGATCAGGTAGCATTTGCGGCCTTTGAGCTGCATATCCTCAAACGCCAGGGAGCTGAAGCGGATTACACCCCGGAAGAACAACGCCAGGCGCTGGACTATTTCAATGCCATGAGCGAGGCCGATATTGAAAAGCTGACCCGCAATATTATTGCCGGTCTGCCCGGTGCCGAAGAGGGGTATACGCTGGATCAGTTCCGGGCGCGCCTCGCTGAATATGACGGCATCAGCAAAGACGATTTGCGCAATAATATGGCGGTATTCCTGCGGGCGATAGTGCCAGTGGCAGAAGAAGTTGGCGTTCGTCTGGCCGTACATCCGGACGATCCGCCGCGTCCGATCCTCGGCCTGCCGCGCATCGTTTCGACCATCGACGATATGCAGTGGCTGAAAGACACCGTCGACAGCATCAATAACGGTTTCACCATGTGCACCGGCTCCTACGGCGTACGCGCCGATAACGATCTGGTGAAAATGATTGAAACCTTTGGCGATCGTATTCACTTCACGCACCTGCGCTCTACCTGTCGTGAAGATAACCCGAAAACCTTCCACGAAGGCGCGCATCTGCAGGGCGATGTGGATATGGTATCGGTGGTGGCCGCCATTCTGAGTGAAGAGCAGCGTCGTAAAAAAGCGGGCGATCTGCGTCCAATCCCGATGCGCCCCGATCACGGACATCAAATGCTTGATGATTTGCACAAAAAAACCAACCCGGGCTACTCCGCGATTGGTCGTCTGAAAGGGCTGGCGGAGGTGCGTGGCGTCGAGCTGGCGCTGAAACAAACGCAGTTCCGCGATCTGTTGTAAGGCTGACCACAGGGATCGAGCGGCAGGCTCGATCCCTGTAATCCATCAAGGCTGCGACAACGCCTGCTCCAGCACTGCCAGCACTCTTTTTATCTGCTGGATCTGCAATCCACCAAACCCAAAAAACATAACGGCATCGCTGTTTTCCGCGCGCCATGCGGATTCTGAACCATTCTCTATGTCCGGCAGCGTATCGAAACGAATCCCGGCCAGCAGGCAGCGTTGTTGCAGCCTGGCGATAATGTCGGGGTGTCTGTCAATGCGTAAAGAGAGGTGCAGACCCGCCGTTGCGCCAGCGATTTTCCCTTCGGGAAACAGCGCGGAAAGGCCGTCGCGTAATAGCGTAAGACGTGCCGCATAACTGCAGGCCAGCTTGCCGATATGCGTATAAAACACCTGATTTTGCATTAATTCGGCTAAAAATTGCTGCAATAGCCACTGGCTCCCGCTGTTGCTCAGCGCTTTCATATTCTGCACTGCCGGCAGCAGCTCGTCAGGGCAAATAAGATAGCCAAGACGCCCCCCGGGTCCCAGCGTTTTGGAGAATGTCCCCATGTAGATAACGCGGTTGTGATAATCCATGGCTTTCAGCGCGGGAAGGGGATTCTCCCCATAGGTAAACACAGCATCGTAATCGTCTTCAATAATGTAAGCGCCAACGCGTTGCGCCCATATCAATAAGGCCTGACGCCGCTCCAGCGACAGGACGCTGCCCAGCGGGTACTGGTGAGCGGGAGTGACGTAACAAAGCTGGGTTTCAGATTCCGGTAAATTTTCGGTTTGCAGTCCGTGGTCATCGACGGCAATTGGCGTAATGTCTGCGCCGTAATAATTAAACAGATGCCATGCGCCTGAATAACAAGGGGACTCGGTCACGATATGGCACTTTTTTTTCTGGCTGATGGTACGATGGATAATAAATAGCTGACTGAGCAGCGATAGACCTTCCTGAACCCCGTTGGTAATGATGATGTTCTCTGCCCGGGTATTAATACTGCGAGATAAATTAAGGTATCTGACCAATTGGTCACGCAGTGAAAATAATCCACTTGGTGAATGATATCGGGTAAATAATTGTTCCTTAAGTACGCTGGGGACGTTGTTCCATTTTCGCCAGCTTGACCAGGGAAACGCGTTGGGATCGGGAATGCTCATCTGGCAATAGCACTCCCGTCCAGGCTCTGCATAAACGTCGGTGGGGATCTCAGCCGCTTTAGGTTTCATCGGCGGGGAACCCTGTGCGACCGGCACGATTGCTGGCGTTGTGCGTACGGGCGTGGTGAATATGACCTCGTAGCCGATACCCTGCCGACTCTTAATTAACCCTGCGGCCATGAGCTTGTCGTAGGCCATCACGACCGTTATTTTGGCAACGTTCAATACCTGCGCCAGCTCGCGAATAGAGGGGAGTTTATCTCCATAAAGCAAATCACCGCGCTGAATGGCCTGAAAATAAAATTGAAATATCTGCAATTGCAGCGGAGTACGGCTTTCTCGATCGAGAGTCGGTGTTAGCATGCGAAATTCCTTATGTATATATACTCACTATATTACGAGTTTCTGTTTTTTTCCTATTTGATGCACCTCATAGAGTGGATGCTGTTCCTATAACCTGCCTTCGCTGTCTCTATTTTTGATTTTTATTATCGCTTAGCGTGTCGCTATTAAAAAAATGGAGGCAAGCATGTCGTGGATAAAAAAGAGCGCGCTGTGGTGCGCATTCGTCGGGGCGGTCGCAATGGCCCTGGTAATTTGGGGAACGTGGCAAGGCGTTCATTACACCAGTACCACCGAATTTTGTTTATCGTGTCACTCGATGCGCACTGTAGGAGAGGAATATAAAACCAGCGTGCATTTTCGCAATGCTTCTGGCGTACGTGCTGAGTGTAAGGATTGTCATATTCCGCCTGGCATCGTCCCGACGCTTGTGCGCAAAACGGAAGCCTTAAACGACCTTTACCACACCTTTATTTCTCCTTCGATCGATACCCCAGAGAAATTTGCCGCCAAACGCGCGGAATTGGCCCAGCGAGAGTGGGCGCGAATGAGCGCTAACAATTCGGCGGCATGTAAATCTTGTCATAGCTATGAGGCGATGGATCACGGCAAGCAATCTGCGAATGCGGCGGCGCAAATGACCGCGGCGACGGCGAAAGACAGCAACTGTATTGATTGTCACAAAGGTATTGCCCATCACAAACCCGATATGAGCAGCGGTTTTCGCGATCGCTATAAGCAGCTACAGCGGCAGGGAGAGTCTTTATCGAATGCGACCACGCTGTTCTCGTTAAGCGAAAAAGCACTGACGGCAACGGCCGGAAGTCCGGCAGGGAAAGCGCTGCTATTTCCCGCTACCGAGGTCAAAGTGCTGCAAAAAGAGGGTAGCAACGTACAGCTTGAACTGACGGGCTGGCGTGAAAGCAAAGGACGTGGACGGGTGATAACCCAGTATATGGGTAAGCGCGTTTTTTCCGCCGTGCTGGATGACTCTCTGATGGCTAACGTCAAAGTGCTGCAAACCCAGGTCGATCCTGACTCACACCAGCAATGGCAGCAGGTGAGCGTAACCGCATGGACCTCTGCCCAAGGGCTTATCAGCAATATTGCACCGATCTGGGAATATTCGGATCAAATGCTGCAATCCACCTGTAGCGCCTGTCATAGCACTCCTCCTACGACCCGATATACCGCCAACGGATGGATCGCGGGATTGAAAGCGATGTCCACCTATTACCGACTTAATCCGGTGGAAGAACGTACGTTGTTGAAATACCTCCAGACCCATTCCAGCGATGTGTCTGAACCTAACAAAAATTAAGGAAAATGTATGGATATTCATGACTTTAATCCGTCTCGCCGCCGTTTTCTGAGCGGTATGTTGGCGGTGGGTGCAGCCAGTGCGCTGGCGCCGAACCCGCTGATCTCAAAAGTATGGGCGGCGGGAGAAAACCCCGAACAGTGGATCCAGTCCGGTTCGCATTTTGGCGCTTTCGAAGCCAAAGTGGTCAACGGCGAGTGGCTGGAAACCCGGCCTTTCAAACATGATAAATACCCTTGCGATATGCTGAACGCGGTGCGTGAAGTGGTCTATAACCCGTCGCGGGTGCGTTATCCAATGGTTCGTCTGGACTGGTTACGCAAGCGTGAGAAATCGGATCGCAGCCAGCGCGGAGATAATCGTTTTGTGCGGGTAAGCTGGGATCAGGCGCTGGACCTGTTTTACGAAGAGCTGGAGCGGGTACAAAAAACCTACGGTTCATCGGGGGTTTTTACCGGGCTGGCTGACTGGCAAATGGTAGGGAAATACCATAAAGCGGGCGGGGCGATGGATAGAGGACTTGGCCTGCATGGTAGCTATGTGACGACCGTTGGCGACTATTCAGCGGCGGCGGCGCAGGTTATCTTGCCGCATGTGATTGGTTCGCTGGAAGTTTATGAGCAGCAAACGTCGCTGCCGCTGGTTATCCAGAACAGCAATACCATTGTGCTGTGGGGTTGCGATCCGATCAAGAATCTGCAGATCGAGTTTCTGGTTCCCGATCACGATGCGTTCGGCTACTGGCAACAGATTAAAGAGGCGGTTGCGCAGGGGAAAATGCGCGTTATCAGCGTCGATCCAGTGCGTAGCAAATCGCAAAACTATCTTGGCTGCGAACAACTGGCGCTACGGCCTCAAACCGATGTCGCGCTAATGTTGGCGCTCGCACATACGCTATATGAAGAAAAACTGTACGACACGGCGTTTATTAACGATTACACCGTCGGTTTTGAGCAGTTCTTGCCGTATCTGCTCGGCGAGAGTGATAAGCAGCCGAAAAATGCCGAATGGGCCGCGGAAATCTGTGGTCTGACGGCGGAGCAGATCCGTGATTTTGCCCGCCTGTTGGTCAAAGGCCGGACCCAATTCATGGGCGGTTGGTGCGCACAACGGATGCATCATGGCGAACAGTATCCCTGGATGCTGGTGGTGCTGGCCAGTATGGTTGGCCAAATTGGCTTGCCGGGCGGCGGCGTAGGGTTTGGCTGGCATTACAACGGCGGTGGTACGGTGACATCCGCCGGACCCGTACTCTCCGGACTGGGGGGGATCGCGAATCCTCCACCGGCGAAGTATAAAGCGGATTTTCGCGGCGCATCGGAGCATATCCCCACCTCACGCATCGTTGACTGCCTGCTGGAGCCGGGCAAAAAGGTTGCCTTTAACGGCGAAACGTTAACCTGGCCTGATATCAAAATGGCGATCTACAGCGCGGCTAATCCATTCCATGCGCAGCAGGATCGTAATCGAATGATTGAGGCGTGGAAGAAGCTGGAAACCGTGGTGGTGTTGGATCATCAGTGGACCGCGTCGTGTCGATTTGCCGATATCGTTCTGCCCGTGACCACCCGCTTTGAACGTAACGATATTGAACAGTTTGGTACGCATTCAAATAAAGGGCTGATGGCCCTGCATCAGGTTGTTAAACCGCAATATGAAGCCCGGCATGATTTTGACGTATTTGCCGGATTATGTAAGCGCTTTGACAAAGAGGCGGTGTACCGCGAAAACCGCGATGAAATGCAGTGGATCCAGGCGCTCTATGATGAAGGCGTGAAGATGGGCGCGTCGCTCGGCGTCTCCTTACCGGACTTTACTACGTTCTGGCAGGGCGAAGGATATATTGAATATCCGGCCGGACAGCCGTGGGTGCGTCATGGTGAGTTTCGCGACCAGCCAGACCTTAATCCGCTGGGAACGCCGTCAGGTCTGATTGAAATCTACAGTAAAACCATTGCCGGTTTTGCCTATGAGGATTGCCCCGGCCATCCGGTATGGATGGAACCGTTTGAACGTAACCATTCCGCTAAAAAAAATAAATATCCGCTGCATCTGCAATCCTGCCATCCGGATAAACGTCTGCACTCTCAACTGTGCTCAAGCGATGCGTTTCGCAACACCTATGCGGTTGCCGGAAGAGAACCGCTTTATATCAGCGCGCAGGATGCCGCCGCCCGTGGCCTGAAAGCTGGTGATATTGCTCGCGTCTTTAACGACCGCGGTCAGGTGCTGGCTGGGGTAGTGATTAGCCCTGATTTCACCCCCGGCGTGATCCGCATTCATGAAGGGGCATGGTATTCCCCGCAGGAAGGTGGAAAAGCCGGGACGTTGTGCACCTATGGTGACCCGAACGTCCTGAGTGCCGATATTGGTACTTCGCAGCTGGCGCAAGGCCCTTCAGCTCATACCGTGCTGGTGGAGGTCGAACGTTATCAGCAGAAAGCCCCACAAGTCACGGCATTCGGTGGTCCGGAGACAGTAAAAGAGGAGGGGGGAAGTGCAGCATAACCAAATACATCAACAGCGGGCGGACATGTACCAGTGGTTCTCGCAATTGTTATTCCGGGAGCTGGACGAAACGCAACTCGCCAGCCTGGAAAATAGCGATAACCGGGCGTGGATTATCTCACTGGCGGCGATTCCTGGATTGTCTGGCAAGGTTAAGCATTTTGAGCGTAGCCTGACGCGGATTTTGCGCCGTGGATCCCGGCAGCTGGAGCTTGCCGCGGATTTTGCCTCGCTGTTTCTGCTGGCGCCGCCTGGGGGCGTTTCTCCTTATGCCGGGCATTATCCACACACGACAGCGGCACAGGAGCGCCAGCAAATGAATGTGCTGCTGGTCGAACAAGGTCTGGCAACGCGGGAAAACGAGCCATCAGATCACATTGCCATTCAGCTGGCATTGATGGCGAGGATGATTGCTAAAGAGGAGACGCTATCCGCCCAGTATTACTTTTTGCATCACCACATTATGAGCTGGGCGCCATTGCTACGCGACGCCTGCCTCGCGAGGGATGAAGAGGGGTTTTACCCTCGGGCGGTTAACCTGATAGTGAGCTTTATGCGCGAGGATGAACAGTATCTGGAATCGCTGCTAATGGATGATTTTTATCTCAGCAGCCAGCGCTGAAAATAAAAAGGGACTGCTGGTGCTGTAATGCCAGCCAGTCAGCGCCTCAGTTTCAGAAAGTATCAACCTGTACTGGCGGAGGTAAAGAACATGCTATCTCGGAGAAAGAGTTCCGTTCACCTCATGCTCATTGCTTCTCTTAAGCATTGGTTCATGTGAACGTGTAAAGGGCGTTCTCCGCCACGCCCTTTACAATCCCGGCTCCCGGCGGGAAAATTGCCACTTCGTGGTTCCCTCCGCTTATTCCTCCAGGCTACCGGGCCGGGCGCGAGGTAGCGTCCCTGCAAAGCGCGCCCTGAGCCAGCATCCATGCTGGCTCTCCCTGCCTTACGGAAACACGTCGGCAATTTTCAGCCGGACCAGCCACGCCTGACCATCTGTATTTTTATTTGAATATATTTGAACAGCAAAAAAGATTTAACTGGAAGTCAGAGCGTTGAAGCGATGACTCCGGTCCGGCTGAAAATCGATGAGTCGTTGACGGCTGACCGGGTCTGCCCGCAGGGATGCGGGCAGAGGGGACAGCCTGCATGGACGCAGGCCCGGCCCCGACCCGACAGGCAGGCGGAATAAGACGAATAGCTCGCGTAGCGACGATTTTCCCGCCGGGAGCCTGGGTTGCAAGGGAGGCGGCGGTGAGCCTCCCTTGCACGTTCACGGGCATCAGCGCTTCAGAGAAATGACACCATTGAGGTGAACGGAACCCTGAGCAAGAATCACATGTTCACCATACATGCTTTACTGATCAGCCTTACAGCCTGCGCTGTCCCTTGTCGTTAATGGGGAGCAGAAAGTTAGTCTGCACGGCCCATATAGCGACGTTCTTCGATATGAATACGAATTTTTTCGCCCGCGCTCAGATACTCGGGAACCAGGATCACCAGACCGGTCGTCAGGGTCGCAGGTTTGTTACGCGCGCTCGCTGAAGCGCCTTTAATGCCCGGCGCCGTTTCAACAATCTCCAGGTCTACCGTTTGCGGCAGTTCAAGCGCCAGCAGCTGACCGTCCCAGGTCAGTACCTGCATATCCGGCATTCCGCCTTCAGGGATGAACAGCAGCTCTTCTTCAATCTGGTCTTTGGTAAAGGTATACGGGGTATAGTCTTCTTTATCCATAAAGACATATTCGTTGCCATCCACATACGAAAAATCAACGCCACGGCGGCTCAGGGTGACGGTATCAACGATATCATCGCCTTTGAAGCGTTCTTCAACTTTCAGGCCGGTGCGGACATCAGAAAAACGCATTTTGTACAGCGTGGCGGCGCCACGTGCGGTCGGTGATTGAATATCAATATCTTTTACAATCAGCAGCTTGCCATTGTAATTCAGTACCATACCTTTTTTAATTTCGTTCGCTCTTGGCATCGAAAAAATCCTGTAGTGAGGAGTGTCTAAAATATCGCGTAAAACTACTCGCGCCGGGGCATTCAGGCAAGTGGAATTGATGCTTTTGCTGGTGCAAAAAAGGTGTTACTGTGCGCTTCCCGCACAATCCGATGGTTTACGATAGAGAGAATACTGTATGGAATGCCGTCCGGATTGTGGCGCATGCTGCACCGCGCCTTCAATCTCCAGCCCTATCCCCGGTATGCCTGATGGCAAGCCCGCTAATACGCCCTGCGTGCAGTTGGATGAATCCCTGCGCTGCAAAATTTTTGCTTCGCCGCTGCGGCCAAAAGTATGCGGCGGTTTGCAGCCCAGTGCGGAAATGTGCGGGAAGACGACGCACCAGGCCATGCTGTATCTTATTGAACTCGAAACGCTGACCGCGCCTTAAATGTCTTTAATGCGCATCAGGCAGGCTACGGTGGCGATAATCATCACCAGCGCAAACCAGAACACCGCATGATAATTCCAGATTTCCGCCGCAATGCCTGCCAGCGAGCCCGCGATAATCCAGCCTACGCGGATAGTGTTCGTATATAAGGTTGTTGCTGAACCGGCCTGACCGGGCATTAAATCCTGGAAATAGAGCATTCCAATCCCGCCGAGAATACCGATGTAAATGGCGTTCAGCAGCTGTAAGCCAAGCAATACCGCCGGAGAGTGGGCCAACAGCATACCGGCATAAAAGAAAAAACCGGCCACGGCTGCAATTCTCATCAACAGACGTTTGCCCAGACGTTTCGCAAAATATCCCGCAATCAGCATGGTCGGGATTTCCAGCCCGGCGGCGGTGCCCATCATGATACCGGCGAGCTTTTCCGGCAGATGCAGTTCATTGATAATAAACAGCGGCATATTAATGATATAGAGGCTGTTGGTGCCCCACATTAATGTACAGATAGCAAAAAGCAGCAGCGCGTCACGACGATTGCGCCGCGGGGCTTCTACCGCGCCCGTGGCGATCGGTACGTTTTTGCTCATGGACGGTAAGAACAACCACACCATTGCGCCGCAGACGACAAATGCAACCGCGGCGCTGAGGTACATCACGGTAAAGCTGAAACCCATCGCCAGCGCATAGGCCAGCGGCGGGCCGATGACCCAGGCCAGCGACACCTGAGCGCGCATGATTGAACTGAACATCACCGCTTCCCGCCCCGTGCGGTCAGCATGCTCGCGGGCGAGAGCAAACATTTGCGGGTTGGCGGTGGAGCCAAAGCTACTGAGGAATACGCCGACAAACAGCAAAATAAAATAGTTTCTGTTCCAGGCAAACAGCACGCAGGCCAGCATTCCCAGGACACAGCAAAAAACGATCAAATTCTTACGATCGCCTTTTTTGTCCGAACGTCCGGCCAGAAATTGGCTCACCAGAATGCCGATTACGGCGCTGCCGGTAAAAAAGAATCCGACCATGCCGGGACGCGCATGGACTTCATCGGTCAGAAAAAGGCTCAGCGTTGGTGTCTGCAAAGCGCCGGCGATACCCGTCAGAAACGCGACAAGCAGGAACGCCGCAGACGTTAAATCGAACGCCTTAGGTGTGGCGGCTACGGGGGTGTTATGCATGTTTTGATATCAATGATGTGAAGAGACGCGGAGTTTACGCTGCTTGTCAGAAAATAAACAGGGAGCCAAATCAAAATCGGCATCAAAAATCAAAATAGCATTTCAGTCAAAGAAGACGGTTTGCTGACGTTGCTGAATCTGACGAGCTGACGCCATTTTGCGTCAGCAATTTTTTCTTCTCCGCATAGAAAATGTGCGTTATCTCTAAATTCAGCAAGTAATTTGTCAACTTTACTTGTGTGCTGAAGAAAAAAGATCAAGACTTCTTGAAACGTTTCAGCGTCATCTTGCTATAACCGATGGAGTCAGGTGACGCCTTTTTTCTCATAGTGGCTGAATCGTTTCAATTCAGCGGGAGAGGAGAACCATGTTCCAGTTATCTGTTCAGGATATTCACCCGGGCGAACAGGCCGGGAATAAAGAAGAGGCTATTCGCCAGGTTGCCGCCGCCCTGGTGCAGGCGGGTAATGTTGCTGAAGGCTACGTCGATGGCATGCTGGCGCGTGAACAACAAACATCCACGTTTCTCGGCAACGGTATTGCTATTCCTCACGGGACGACGGACACGCGCGATCGGGTGCTGAAAACCGGCGTACAGGTGTTTCAGTTCCCACAGGGCGTAACCTGGGGCGAAGGGCAGGTCGCGTATGTGGCGATCGGCATTGCCGCCAGCTCTGATGAACACCTCGGTTTACTGCGTCAGCTGACGCACGTGTTAAGCGATGACTCCGTCGCTGAACAGCTGAAATCGGCGACCACGGCGGAAGAGCTGCGCGCGTTGCTGATGGGTGAAAAGCAAAGCGAACAGCTGAAGCTGGATAACGAAACGCTGTCGCTGGAGGTCGCAGCCAACTCGCTGGTAACGCTGCAGGCGCTGAACGCGGCGCGATTGAAAGAAGTCGGCGCGGTTGATGCCGCATTTGTCGCCAGAGCAATCAATGAGCAGCCGATGAATCTCGGTCAGGGTATCTGGCTGAATGATTGCGCTGAAGGCAACGTGCGCAGCGCCGTTGCGGTCAGCCGTGCAGTAACAACGTTTGATGTGCAAGGTGAAGCGGCAGCGCTGCTGGTTACCGTCGCCATGAATGACGATCAACCGGTTGCGGTGCTGAAGCGCCTTGGCGATCTGCTGCTGAATAACAAAGCTGACCGTTTGTTGAAAGCGGATGCGGCAACGGTGCTGGCGCTGCTGACCAGCGATGACGCCTTAACTGATGATGTACTGAGCGCCGAATTTGTTGTGCGCAATGAGCATGGTTTACATGCCCGTCCGGGCACCATGCTGGTGAATACGATTAAACAATTTAATAGTGAAATTACCGTGACAAATCTTGATGGAACCGGCAAACCGGCGAATGGACGCAGTCTGATGAAAGTTGTGGCATTAGGCGTGAAGAAAGGACATCACCTGCGCTTTACCGCCCAGGGCGAAGATGCTGAACAGGCGCTGAAAGCGATTGGCGAAGCCATCGCGGCAGGTCTTGGGGAGGGCGCGTAATGAGCAGACGTGTTGCTACTATCACCCTTAACCCGGCCTACGACCTGGTGGGTTTCTGCCCGGAAATTGAACGTGGCGAAGTGAACCTGGTGAAAACGACCGGTCTGCACGCGGCGGGGAAAGGGATTAACGTCGCTAAGGTTCTGAAAGATTTGGGTATTGATGTCACGGTGGGCGGTTTCCTGGGTAAAGACAACCAGGATGGTTTTCAGCAGTTGTTCAGCGAGCTGGGCATTGCCAACCGTTTTCAGGTTGTACAAGGGCGTACCCGTATCAACGTCAAGCTGACCGAAAAAGACGGCGAAGTCACCGACTTCAATTTCTCCGGCTTTGAAGTCACCCCGGCCGACTGGGAACGCTTTGTGAACGACTCGCTGAGCTGGCTGGGTCAGTTCGACATGGTGTGCGTCAGCGGCAGTTTGCCGACCGGCGTGAGCCCGGAGGCGTTTACTGACTGGATGACGCGCCTGCGCAGTCAGTGTCCGTGCATTATCTTTGATAGTAGCCGTGAAGCGCTGGTGGCAGGCCTGAAAGCGGCACCGTGGCTGGTGAAACCAAACCGTCGTGAACTGGAAATCTGGGCGGGTCGTAAACTGCCTGAAATGAAAGATGTGATTGATGCGGCGCATGCGCTGCGCGAGCAGGGCATTGCCCATGTGGTGATTTCCCTCGGTGCGGAAGGTGCGCTGTGGGTTAACGCTTCGGGTGAGTGGATTGCTAAACCGCCGTCAGTAGAGGTGGTCAGCACCGTGGGCGCAGGTGATTCAATGGTGGGCGGTTTGATTTACGGTCTGCTGATGCGTGAGTCCAGCGAACACACCCTGCGTCTGGCGACGGCTGTTGCCGCCCTGGCGGTAAGCCAAAGCAATGTCGGCATTACCGATCGTCCTCAGTTGGCCGCAATGATGGCGCGTGTCGACTTAAAACCGTTTAACTGACAGCAGGAGAGGCATAATGAAAACGCTGCTGATTATTGACGCTAATCTCGGCCAGGCTCGCGCTTACATGGCGAAAACCCTGCTTGGAGCGGCGGCGCAAAAAGCGCATCTGGAAATCATTGATAATCCGAATGATGCAGAGTTGGCGATTGTTCTGGGCGATACGCTCCCTGCTGACAGTTCGCTGAACGGCAAGAAAGTCTGGCTCGGCGATATCGGCCGTGCGGTTGCGCATCCTGAACTCTTCCTCAGCGAAGCGAAAGGGCATGCAAAGCCTTACAGCGCACCGGTTGCCACAGCACCGGTGGCCAGCAGTGGTCCAAAACGCGTGGTGGCGGTGACGGCTTGTCCGACCGGCGTTGCCCATACGTTCATGGCTGCTGAAGCTATTGAAACTGAAGCGAAAAAACGTGGCTGGTGGGTGAAAGTTGAAACCCGCGGCTCGGTCGGGGCAGGCAATGCCATTACCCCGGAAGAGGTGGCTCAGGCGGATCTGGTGATTGTGGCGGCTGACATTGAAGTTGATCTGGCGAAGTTTGCCGGAAAACCAATGTACCGCACGTCTACTGGCCTGGCGCTGAAGAAAACGAAGCAGGAGCTGGACAAAGCGCTGGAAGAAGCGACGCCGTATCAGCCAACCGGCAAGGCGCAGTCTGCGGCAACCGAAGGGAAGAAAGAGAGTGCTGGCGCGTATCGTCACCTGCTGACGGGGGTGTCTTATATGCTGCCGATGGTTGTTGCTGGCGGTCTGTGTATTGCGCTCTCATTCGCCTTTGGTATTGAAGCGTTTAAAGAGCAGGGCACGCTGGCGGCGGCGCTGATGCAGATTGGCGGTGGTTCAGCCTTTGCGCTGATGGTGCCGGTTCTGGCAGGCTATATCGCGTTTTCCATCGCTGATCGTCCGGGTCTGACGCCGGGTCTTATCGGCGGTATGCTGGCGGTGAGCACAGGTTCTGGCTTTATTGGCGGGATCATCGCCGGTTTCCTTGCCGGCTATGTGGCGAAGCTCATCAGCACGAAGCTGAAACTCCCGCAGAGTATGGAAGCGCTCAAACCGATCCTGATCATTCCGCTGCTCTCAAGCCTGGTGGTGGGGCTGGCTATGATCTACCTGATCGGTAAACCGGTTGCCGGGATTCTGGAAGGTCTGACCCACTGGCTGCAAACCATGGGCACTGCCAATGCGGTGCTGCTCGGGGCGATTCTTGGCGGCATGATGTGCACCGATATGGGCGGCCCGGTTAACAAAGCGGCGTATGCTTTCGGCGTGGGTCTGCTGAGTACGCAAACTTATGCGCCAATGGCTGCCATTATGGCGGCGGGGATGGTGCCTCCGCTGGCGCTGGGTCTGGCAACGCTGGTTGCGCGTCGTAAGTTTGACAAAGCGCAGCAGGAGGGCGGTAAGGCGGCGCTGGTGCTGGGCCTGTGCTTTATCACTGAAGGGGCCATTCCATTCGCCGCTCGTGATCCGATGCGTGTCCTGCCCTGCTGTATCGTTGGCGGTGCGATTACCGGAGCTATCTCCATGGCGGTAGGTGCGAAGCTGATGGCGCCACACGGCGGTCTGTTCGTGCTGTTAATCCCTGGCGCAATTACGCCGGTGCTTGGATATCTGCTGGCGATTATTGCCGGTACGCTGGTAGCGGGTCTCTCCTACGCGGTGCTGAAGCGCCCGGAAGCAGAGGTCGTGGCTAAGGCGGCCTGATTTAACGCTGACATCCGGGGCAGAGATTTCTCTGCCCCTTTTTTATCCCTTAATCCCTGCCGTTGCAGCACCGCCACAATAATCCATCCTGCCTTAAGCAAATTCGATAAAGTGCCCTTAAATCAAACTGGTCACGGAAATCGAATATGAAAAAAGCGCACATTTTTGCCTCTCTGTCATTCGTCACGCTGTTGCTTACGGGGTGCACAACCACCTATGTGATGACAACAACTTCAGGTTCAACGATAGAAACGCAAGGCAAGCCTGAGCAAGACCCCGGGACAGGACTGACAAAATATGCTGACGCCTATGGTTATCATCGTGTGATTAAAAGCAGCGATGTGAAGCAAATAGATAAAGGTAAGACGGTATTGACGTGGTGAGCCGGGTCAGGTGCGTAGAGAATCATTCAGGGGGCGATATCTCTTTCGCGCCCCCTGAATAAAACGGCTCAGGCAATCATTGGGGCGATGATAAAGCCAAAGGCCACGCCAGCGACTATCCCACCAAGCCCCGGCAACATAAACGGGTGGTTTAAAACATACTTACCCACGCGCGTTGTCCCGGTGGTGTCGAACTCCATCGCCGCCAGTGAAGTCGGGTACGTTGGTAAAACAAATACTCCGGTCACTGCCACATAGGAAGCCAGAATGGCCCAGGTGGGGACGCCAAGCGCGACGGCGAGCGGGATAATCAGCGGGGTGGTGGCACCCTGGGAATAGAGCAGCGCGCAGGTTCCAAACAGCACCAGAGCTAACAGCATCGGGTAGGCCTGCAGAATATTACCCGCGATGTCCTTAATCTCGGTTAAGTGCGCGTCAATGAATGTGGTGCCCAGCGTAACAATGCCGAGAATGACTGCCAGCGAACTCATCCCCGCTCGAAAAGTGGATGTCAGTACAATGGCATCTGTAGATGTTTTGCACAGCACCACCATCAGGCAAGCGGCAGAAAGCATGCAGATAATGATGATATCCCGCGTATTCATTGGGCTGCCAGCGTCAAACCCCGGACGTAACTGAGGGAATGCGGCAAGAATAACGATGACGACCGTTGCCAGCATAAACAGGGCGACTGAAAGCCTTGCACCCGGCGTGATACTGTTTTGCCCCTCGTATTTACGCACCAGCCCTTTCTGCAGGCGTTCCAGATAGACCTCATCGTCCTCAAGTTCACATCCCTGGCGTGAAGCGATGAATGCGCCAACCATCGCGGCAACAAACGAGGCTGGCAGACATACCGCCATAACCTGGATAAAGCTGATACCGTTGCCTTCCATAATGGTCAGCATCGCGGCCATTGCGGCGCTGATCGGCGATCCGGATATCGCGACCTGGGATGCCACGACGGAGCCAGCGAGCGTGCGAGAAGGACGGATGCCTGACTCTTTCGCAACTTCGGCAATCACCGGTAAAGTAGAAAATACAATGAAACCTGTTCCCGCCATTATGGTCATCGACCAGGTGATAATCGGTGCAATGATATTGATATATTTAGGATTACGGCGCATAAAATTGCCGGCAATGCGTACCAGATAATCCATGCCGCCCGCGGCCTGTAGCGCTGATGCCGCCACAACCACCGTCATAATAATAAGAATGACGTCCACAGGCGGCGAGCCAATTTTTAACCCAAATCCCAGGGTTAAAATAGCCAGCCCCAGCCCACCGCATAAACCGATACCAATTCCGCCGAGGCGGATACCGAAAAATATTGCGCCCAATACTACGATAATTTCCAACCAAAGCATAATGGCCTCCGCCAGATAATAATCCGCTATAACAATGGGTTTTATTTAATGTAATAATTAAAGAGTTGTTGTTTTTTATTGCGCCAGAAGGTGACTTTTCCCAACGCGTTTTTCGTACCATTTAATACCGGCACGAACCAATGAACCGGTTGAGTCAATATATTTGGCAGGCGATTTCTTGACGGCTTCAGCAAGGATAACGGGAACTTCAGTACATCCCAGAACGATGACTTCCGCGCCGCGTGAGAAAAGTGCTTCAGCCTGTTCATTCATTAATGTTTGTGCCCGCTTAATATCGCCAGCTTTCAGGCAATAAATACTTTCCATTACTTTTTCCTGGCTGGAAGAATCAGGGCTGACGCAGGTTAACCCCAGAGATTCTATCCCTTTTTGGTAGAGACCCATGTAGAGGGTTGCGTTAGTCGCCAGCAGTCCGATGCGCGATTTTCCGCAGTTTTTGACCTCATTCAGGGTGGTCTCCACAATACTCAACAACTCTGTATGGCAGGACTCTTTTAATTCGTTAAACCAAAAGTGGGCGGTGTTACACGGAATGACAATACACTCCGCGCCAGCATCTTCGAGTTTATGCATATAATCACGCATGGCCGGTAGTGGGGAATTACCATGACGCATCAAAGCATCGGTTCGGTCGGGTATATCAGGAATGGATGAAATTATTAATGGAATATGTTCCTGATCGCGTTGCGCAGCGGTAAATGTGACAAATTTATTAAATAGGTCGACGGTCGCAGCAGGCCCCATACCACCAAGTACGCCAATTAAACCTTTCACGATTGATACCTCGTTTCACCGTTAAATAATATTCAGGCTGTGTTTTATCTTGCCCTAATGTTTAACAGCAGAGCGTCGCGAGGAGAAATGCAATAATGTTTGTCTTAATGCAAAAACTGCATGGACGTGCTTTCTTTTGCCATCTTATGAGGCTCGGCTGGCGTGGGGAGCCTGAAGTTCTGCGCGCGGAGAAGGGATGCAGTGAATGGCGAAGCAAACGTGGTAATGTCAAAAACGAAGGGTTAATGCAAAAAACGAATCATTGGACGCTAATCGGCAATATCATCTCTGGAATTCTTCAGGCATGATGTTTTAGGCTAATCGACATATTTAAACATCCGCGTGACAGGCATGAAAAATATTGAGACAAAATGGTTATATGATTTCCTGACGCTGGAGGCATGCCGTCATTTTTCCCAGGCTGCGGAGGAGCGCAATATATCCCAGCCGGCATTTAGCCGGAGGATCAAAGCGCTCGAATCAGCCGTGGGGGTGCAGCTGTTTGATCGCACAACGACGCCGCTGCAACTGACGGAAGAGGGGAAGCTATTCCATTCGCAAACCCGTAGCCTGCTGCAACAGTTGGAATGCAATCTGGACGAACTCAGTGGTCACAACCTGCTTGGGGTTCCTAATATAAAAATCGCGGCAGCGCATTCGCTGTCGCTGACCATGTTGCCCCGATTAGTGCATTCCATGGCGGCCTGGGGGGAAGAGTTTGTCTATCACGTTGAGGCGATTGACGTGGTGCAGGCGGTGAATACCCTGCGTGAGGGAAAGAGTGATTTTATTATCTCATTTCGCGATGAAGACTTAATGCAGTCCCCTTTTTGCGGCCTGAAAGTGTTTGAGTCTGAACTGTATCCGGTTTGTGCCGCCGATGCGCAGGGGAAGGCGTTGTTTGATATTTATCAGCCGCAGGTGCCATTCCTGAATTACACCGCGACATCGTATATGGGAAGGCTGGTTAATCGTCATTTGGCGGAAGTGGACGGCATCCAGGCGCGTACGATATTTATGTCATCAATGAGTGAATTACTTAAAAACATGGCGCTCGATGGGCATGGTATCGCCTGGCTGCCAGCGTGGTCGATCGTCAACGAATTGCGGGATCAACGCCTGGTTTGCCTGGATATACCTGAACTGATGGTGCCTATTCAGGCCTATATTTACCGGATGGATACCCGACTGAATAAAACGGCGGAACATTTCTGGCGTATTTTATACAACCATATGCCGGAGGACCTGGTTTCGCTTACCTGAACGCGCCAGCCCGCCTGGCGCGCAGGCATTATTACGCCACCGCTTTTTCTGTTTGCTGGGCTTTCAGCCAGGCAATCTCTTCCGCCCAGATATCCGGATTAATCGTTTCCAGCACCAGTGGGATGCCGTCAAAACGACTATCCTGCATGATCCAACGGAAAGCATCGTGACCGATATTGCCTTCCCCTAAGCTGTGGTGGCGGTCAACGCGACTGCCAAACGCGCTCTTGGCGTCGTTCAGGTGCATACCGCGCAGATAATTGAAACCGACAATGCGTTCAAATTCCGCAAACGTCTTTTCGCATTCCTCGGCGGAACGCAAATCGTAACCGGCAGCGAAAGCGTGGCAGGTATCAATACAGACGCCCACACGGGATTTATCTTCCACTCCGTCAATAATGGCGGCAAGGTGCTCAAACTTAAATCCGAGATTGCTGCCCTGTCCGGCGGTATTTTCGATAACTGCCGTCACCCCCTGGGTCTGTGCGAGAGCGATGTTGATAGATTCAGCAATGCGCGCCAGGCATTCATCTTCCGGGATCTGCATCAAATGGCTGCCCGGGTGAAAGTTGAGCAACGATAAACCGAGCAGTTCGCAGCGCTGCATTTCATCGATAAACGCATCGCGTGATTTTTCCAGCGCATCGCTGACCGGGTGGCCGAGGTTAATCAGGTAGCTGTCGTGAGGCAGGATCTGGGCGGAAGTATAGTGATACTTCTCGCAAGCGGATTTGAAATCATCAATGATTTCAGTGGTCAACGGCGCGGCGCGCCACTGACGCTGATTTTTGGTGAACAGGGCGAATGCGGTAGCTTCGATTTCTGCGGCCCGAATAGCGGCGTTAGCCAGACCGCCAGCGGCGCTTACGTGCGCTCCGATATATTTCATAAATTTAACCCGCCATACTCAAATACAAAAAGGGAGAGTATAGCGGGTTAAGGGAGGTGAGTCGTGATCGTTTATGCCATTAGCGCGTGGATAGCGAAGTTAATCGCGCCGCCGCCAACAATCAGCCAGACAAACAGCAGTAGCGCCATCAGCAAGGGTTTAGCACCGGCTTTTTTCAGTGCGCTCACGTGAGTGGTCAGCCCCAGTGCGGCCATCGCCATTGCCAGCAGCACGGTATCCAGCGTCACCAACATGCTCACTACAGACTGCGGCAGCAGGTGGAAAGAGTTAAAAATCGCCACCACAATGAACAGGATGGCAAACCATGGAATGGTGATTTTGCTCTTCTCACCACCGGTTGCCGGGGACAGTTGTTTAACCCGTGCCGCCAGGATGATGAGGAACGGAGCCAGCATCATCACGCGCAGCATTTTGGCAATAACCGCGGCGTTTTCAGCATCCGGGTTAATGGCGTGTCCGGCGGCAACAACCTGCGCAACTTCATGCATGGTGGAGCCAATGTAAATCCCGTAGGTTTCTGGAGTAAACCAGTGCGAAAGCAGCGGATACATCGCCGGATACAGGAAGATAGCGATAGTACCGAAGATAACCACGGTGGCGACGGCGACCGTTACCTTACTGGCTTCGGCTTTGACGACAGGCTCTGTTGCCAGTACCGCGGCGGCGCCACAAATGCTGCTCCCCGCGCCGATTAACCAGCTGGTGTGACGGTCCAGACCAAACACTTTTTGCCCAAGGAAGCAGGCAATCATAAAGGTGCTGCTGAGCGTTAATATGTCGATTACGATACCGCTGACGCCGACATCAGCAATTTGCGCAAAGGTCAGGCGGAAACCGTAGAGGATTATCCCCAGGCGTAATAAATGTTGTTTGGCAAACAGTACGCCGCCATCGCAGCTTTTCCAGATTTGCGGATACACGGTGTTGCCGATAACCATCCCAAACAAGATAGCTAAGGTGAGGGCGCTAAACCCGGCACCTGCGACGGCGGGAATGGATCCCCCCCATAAGGCGACCCCAGTGATAACTGCACTCAGGGCAAGCCCCGGAATAAAATGCCACGCTGTACGACGATGAGTCTGTAAGGTGAGTTCTGTCATATCCTTCTCCTTTATCTGGGTAAAAGAGTACGGCGATGTGGTTTAAAAATAAAATTGATTATATATTTATAATTAATCTATATAAGTGGTATACCCGTCATACTTCAAGTTGCATGTGCGTTGGCTGCGCTCGTTCACCCCAGTCACGTACTTAAGTACGCTCCCGGGGATGCTCTCTCTTGCCGCCTTCCTGCAACTCGAATTATTTAGGGTATAAGTAACGGATATCCGGTGGAAAACGACTATGCATATCACCCTGCGACAACTTGAAGTGTTTGCTGAGGTACTGAAAAGCGGCTCGACGACCCAGGCATCTGTCATGCTGGCGTTGTCGCAGTCGGCGGTGAGTGCGGCGCTTACCGATCTGGAAGGGCAGCTTGGCGTACAGCTGTTTGACCGCGTTGGCAAGCGGCTGGTGGTCAATGAGCACGGGCGCTTGCTCTACCCGCGCGCGTTGGCGTTACTTGAGCAAACGACGGAAATCGAACAGCTTTTTCGTGAGGATAATGGCGCGATTCGCGTCTATGCCAGCAGCACCATTGGCAACTACATTTTGCCTGCCATGATTGCCCGCTATCGCCAGGATTTTCCCGACTTACCGCTGGAGCTGAGCGTGGGTAACAGCCAGGATGTGATCAACGCAGTTCTCGATTTCCGGGTGGACATTGGGCTGATTGAAGGACCGTGCCACAGTACGGAAATTATCTCTGAACCGTGGCTGGAGGACGAACTGGTGGTGTTTGCCGCTCCGTCTTCGCCGCTAACAAAAGGCCCCGTGACGCTGGATCAACTGGCCGCGTCGCCGTGGATCCTCCGTGAGCGAGGCTCCGGTACGCGTGAGCTGGTGGATTATCTGTTGCTATCGCATCTGCCGAGATTTCAGATGGCGATGGAGCTGGGCAATTCTGAGGCCATTAAGCATGCGGTGCGCCATGGACTCGGTATCAGCTGTTTGTCGCGTCGGGTCATTGCAGAACAATTGCAGGCGGGCACGCTGAGTGAGGTCCCCGTGCCGCTACCGCGTTTAGTCCGCACGCTCTGGCGCGTTCATCATCGACAAAAACATCTTTCTAATGCGATTACGCGCTTTTTACATTACAGCGACCAGGTTGCGCAGGGCGAATAAGGCTCCGACTGTCCTGGTATCACGCTGTGCATAATGGCGGTTTTGTCTTAACCGCCATGCCTCGCCCATTTTCTGCTTTACTTATAATCCGCGGCCAGTCATGAAGGTCTCTTATAACAGCGTATTTGTGCCGGAAGAAAGCCGTTTCGTCTGCTACAATCGCGCCTCATTTTTTGGATGGATAGCATTTTCACATGGTTTCCGAAACTAAAACCACAGAAGCGCCCACGCTACGTCGTGAACTGAAGGCGCGTCACCTGACGATGATTGCCATCGGAGGCTCCATCGGTACAGGTCTTTTCGTTGCATCTGGTGCAACTATTTCTGCGGCGGGTCCTGGCGGCGCGTTGTTCTCGTATATTCTGATTGGTCTGATGGTGTACTTCCTGATGACCAGTCTCGGTGAGCTGGCGGCCTATATGCCGGTTTCCGGTTCATTCTCTACTTACGGTCAGAACTATGTTGAAGAAGGCTTCGGCTTCGCGCTGGGCTGGAACTACTGGTACAACTGGGCGGTGACGATTGCCGTTGACCTGGTGGCCGCACAGTTGGTGATGAGCTGGTGGTTCCCGGACACGCCGGGCTGGATCTGGAGTGCGCTGTTCCTCGGCGTTATCTTCCTGCTGAACTACATTTCCGTGCGCGGATTTGGCGAAGCGGAGTACTGGTTCTCACTGATCAAAGTGACCACCGTGATTATCTTTATCGTGGTTGGCGTGATGATGATTTTCGGTATCTTCAAAGGCGCTCAGCCGGTAGGGTGGAGCAACTGGACGACAGGTGATGCGCCGTTTGCCGGTGGTTTTGCCGCCATGATTGGCGTGGCGATGATTGTCGGCTTCTCATTCCAGGGAACTGAGCTTATCGGTATCGCGGCGGGGGAATCTGAAGATCCGGAGAAAAACATTCCTCGCGCGGTGCGTCAGGTTTTCTGGCGAATTCTTCTGTTCTATGTGTTCGCGATTTTGATTATCAGCCTGATTATCCCGTACACCGATCCGAGCCTGCTGCGCAATGACGTAAAAGATATCAGCGTTAGCCCATTCACGCTGGTCTTCCAGCATGCGGGTCTGCTGTCTGCGGCGGCGGTGATGAATGCGGTAATCCTGACGGCGGTACTGTCGGCGGGTAACTCCGGGATGTATGCATCAACGCGTATGCTTTACACCCTGGCATGTGACGGCAAAGCGCCGCGCATTTTCGCCAAACTGTCTCGTGGCGGTGTGCCGCGTAACGCGCTGTATGCGACCACCGTGGTAGCGGGGCTGTGCTTCCTGACCTCTATGTTTGGCAACCAGACCGTATACCTGTGGCTGCTGAATACTTCCGGGATGACGGGGTTTATCGCCTGGTTGGGGATCGCTATCAGCCACTATCGTTTCCGTCGCGGCTATGTGCTGCAGGGCCACGATGTGAAGGATTTGCCGTATCGTTCTGGACTGTTCCCGTTGGGACCGATCTTTGCCTTCGTGCTGTGTCTGATCATCACTCTGGGTCAGAACTATGAAGCGTTCCTGAAGGACAGCATTGACTGGGGCGGCGTCATGGCAACCTATATCGGTATCCCGCTGTTCCTGATTATCTGGTTTGGTTACAAGCTGACGAAAGGGACTCATTTCGTTCGCTACAGCGAAATGAAATTCCCTGGACGCGTGAAGAAATAACCGTATAAGAAAGCATAACAAAACCCCGGCATGGTGAGTGCCGGGGTTTTTTATTGCACCAGACTCAGAAGCTGTAAGTCAGGCCAACCGTGTAGCGACGCCCATCGAGAACGGTGTCGTAGGTGTCATAATCGATTTGCTTATCCAGCACGTTATACACGCCAGCGGTCATCAGCAGATCCTTGGTAGCGTAGTAACGTAAACCGACATCGACCTGCGTATAGGATGGCGTGCCCTGTGCCATGGAGGTACGGCTCAGGTACTCAGACGTTTTGCCGCGCAGGTTCAAACGACTCCAGAAGCCGAGATCCTGCGTTGCCTGCCAGTCCACGGTGGTGTTAAACATATGCTTCGGCATTTTGTTTAATGGCTGACCGGAGAACTGACCGCTTTTCTGTTCAGATTCCGTGTAAGTGTAGTTCGCCGTCCAGTTGACGTCGGAGGTGATTTTCCAGCCGAAGGTGGATTCTACGCCGCGCATATTGGCTTTATCGACGTTCACGCGGTCGCTGACAAAGTCATAGCTGGTATTGCCGATGGTGCAGGCCGGGTCGGCGCTGCTGTTACAGCGACGCACTTCGGTAATTTTGTTTTTGAAATCGGTATTGAACAACGTGACGCCCGCGTTGAGATCGTTACCGTTATCCCAAAGTAAACCGATCTCTTCGCTCAGGCTTTTCTCTGGCTTCAGATCCGGGTTGCCGACAATGATACCGTTCAGTCGACCACCGCCGGTGACCTGTCCCCAACTGGCAGAAGACTGGCGCAGATCCGGCGCGCGATAGCCCGCGGAAACACCCCCTTTTAAGGTCCATTGATCGCTCAGATGCCAGACGCCGTAGCCGCGCGGCGTCCAGTTGTCGCCGTAGTTTTCATCTTTATCCATACGCAGACCGCCGGTCAGCGCGAAGGTATCGGTAATGGTCCATTCGTCTTCAGCAAACAGCGCCCAGCTCCAGCGGGTCAGTTTGTTCAGTCCATCGGCGGCCTGCAGTTGATTCCCGTTATCACGCAGTTTCTCATAACGGTACTGTCCACCGACTGTCAGGGTATGTGCCCCGAGGAAAACCTGGTTCTGATTGTTAAAGATGGTGTTGTAGGACTTCATCTGGCGACCTGGGTTTTCGGTCTCTTCCTGCTGGATATAGCTGGTGGCGTTGAAGTCGTCGTAATAACCGCTGTGGGTGAGTGAGTATGTGGTGTGCACATACTTGCTTTCGCTTTTACTGTTGGGCTTACAGCTGCCGTTGCGGCAGTTTTCTTCAGCCTTGGATTTTCCCGGCGTACTGTCGCGATCCTGCAGTTCACGTGCGTAATCGAAGTCGATGTCGTTTTTATCATCCGGCGTGAAGTTCAGAGTTATCCCCCCGTTACGCATACGCTGCTCATTGTAGCCATTGACGATTTCATCTTCCGCACGGTGAGAGAATAACCCGGTCACTTTGGCGCCGAGTAATCCGTCAATCAGCGGCCCGGACGCATAGGCGTTCGTCTGATAAATATCACCGGAATCTCTGTCTTCCTGGAAAGTGGCATCGCCATGCAAGGAGCCGGTCCAGGCTTTGGTATTCGAGACTTTTTTGGTGATGACGTTAATGACGCCGCCCATCGCATCGGAGCCGTACAGCGATGACATTGGACCACGAATAACTTCGATGCGCTCGATGGACTCCAGCGGTGGGAGCCAGCCTTGTTCAATACCGGCGTTATCGCTGTTAGGTCGCGTGCCGCGCGTGCTGATGCGTTTGCCGTTGACCAGGAACAGCGTGTATTGCGAAGCCATACCACGAATACTGATATCGCTGCTGCTACCGCCACCGGTGACGACGACGCCAGGGACATCTTTAAGCGCATCGGTGACATCGCGATAGGCTTTGTCTTCAATCTGCTGCTTGGTAATCACCGAAATTGAAGCGGGGGCATCCTGAATTTTCTGCTCGAAGCCGGTAGCGGTGACTACGACGGTATCCTGTTCAGCGGTATGGCCGAGTGATGGGAGACTGGCGACGCATACTGCGGCAGCTACAGCCTTAACGTGAGGTATAGTCATTTGTATCATTCCATTTAAATGAATCAAACTGCGCGTCATGTGAAAGGCCATGACAATTGTATGTATTTGTCTTTTAAGGACTCTTTTCAGTAAAGAAGCGAATGGATTGTACAAAAGTATGAATATTTGTAAACACAAATGATAATCGAAATCATTTGTGTTTAATTTAAATGGAATTGAAATTGCTTTTAAATCAATAAGATAGTTGAAAAAGAAAAATGGAGAAAAAGTGAAGGGATGATGGAGAGATGAAGAGGGCGGAAACCTTTTTGACGCTGAAGAATCACTTCAGGTTTATCACTGAATGGCAGCGGCGATAGCACCGCTGCCATGCTATGACTGGCCTACAGTCGATGGAATTTGGCGAGTAAAGCCAGTGAAAGAGTGGTTAACAGGATGGCGATCACAGCATAGAGGTAGACTCCAGACCATTCCCAGCTGTTCTTCACCAATATTACCGGTACCCCTGCTAACGCCGCGCCGACATAGCTAAATAATCCCCGGAAGCCGGTTATTGAGCCCGCCGCATCTTTATGAGTGACATCCAGACACCCCACTGCAAAAAGCATATGCGGCCCGTACAGGGCGAAACCCATGATAGTGAATAGCATAGCCGTAATGGTATATGAGGTGTCCTGGACCAGTGGGATTAAGATAATACACACGCACAGCATTAAGGCGAATACCAGGCCTGTCATCCAGCGGTTACTTTTGAACATAAAGTCAGACAGATAACCAGCTAATAGCCCTCCGACAAGGCCTCCAGCTTCAAACCACGAGATAATGGAGTTGGCTTTAATCAGGCTCCAGCCATGTACCTGAGAATAGTAAATTTGCGGCCAGTCATTGAGGATCGTTCGGGCAATATAGACGGACATATCACCAACGATAATAATCCACACTAACGGGTTGATCAGGATATATTTAACGAAAATCTGCCAAAAAGGGAGATTAACCGGGCTGGCTTTAACCTGGGCCAGTTCTGTCGGATCCTTGCGCCATTCACCAACATTGGGTAAACCCAGGGTCCCGGGGCGGTCCTTAATGGTAAAGAGTGCAACTACCCCCATCAGCAGGGAGATAGCGCCCGGTACATAGAAACCCATTTTCCAACTGCTGCTCCAGACAATCGCAAAGCTGGTTAACAGCGGGGCGAGACTGCCGCCGATATTATGCGCAGCTTCAACGACCGCCCACCAACGCCCGCGTTCATTTTTGGAAAACCACGATGCCATGATCTTTGCCATTGGCGGAAAACTGGTGCCCTGAAGAATGGCATTGAGGCTGTACAACACATAAAACGCGGCAATGCTGTCGGAAAAACCAAACAGAATATTGACGATCCCAACACCGATGAGGACTGGGCCGGTCATGGCTTTAGGATTAATTTTATCAACCAGCATACCGCCAACAAACTTCATTGAGCCATACAAGATGTAAAACAGTGAAGACATGATGGCAAAATCTTCTGCAGTCAGAGCGGTATCAGACAACATTGCCGGCATGGCTGCTGAGAAGTTTTTACGCGTTAAATAAAAGACGGCGTAAGAGATAAAAACTGAAGTAATAATCTCTATACGAAATTTTTTATAGGTCCGATCAATTTCTTTTTTTTCTTTTACAACCGGCTTATCAGCCTGGCTGAAAATAAACGATTTCAAGCTCATATAAATTTCCCTTCAGACAATACTCGTGGGGTTATAATCCATTTTCGATGTAGAACAGAAGCGACTCGAAGCCGTGAAAATTAATCTGATTTTTTATTAAGTCTCTGACCGCCGGTTTGGCTTTCCACGCAATACCCGTGCCTGCATAGGTGAGCATGGGAATGTCGTTGGCGCCATCACCGCAGGCGATGATATTATGCTGCGATACCTGCAGCGTTTCGGCGAGTAGTTCCAATTTTTTTTTCTTATTTTCTGCATTCATAATGGGGGCAGTTATATTATCGGTTAGCTCACCGTTACTGATTTCAACTGTATTAGAAAAAACATAATCCAGTTGATATTTTTCCTGTAAGCGGCGAGTGAAAATATCTAAACCACCGGAAATGATCGCAGTCTTAAATCCTCTCTGTTTGAGAATTGGCAAAATAGCGGTGATGCCGGGAGAGGCGGTCATTTGATCGCATACGGTATTAATCACATCAAGATGCGTTCCTTTCAACATCCCGATACGACGGGTAAAACTGCTGTTAAAATCCAGTTTCCCTTCCATCGCCTGCTGGGTTAGTCGTGCTATTTGCGTAGAGATGCCTAGCGCTCGGGCAATTTCATCGACACCTTCTTCTTCGATAAATGTCGAGTCCATGTCGAATGCAACGATTCCGCTTGCGGGAAGGATTTGCGGTTTAATGAAGAAATCAAATTGCTGAGTAAATGATGTGACCCTCATTTTATTATATATGTCATTTGTGAATGATTTATCCGGTATTGATAATTTGAAGTATGATTTATTGATGGCTGCTATATGTAGCTGTTCCAGTGTGCACTGATTTTGTTTGTTGTTAGTATTCAGAAACGCTTCGTGCAACCATGCATGAAGTTTTTCAGGCTCTTTCACACTGATAAAATAAATAATTGTCATAATGTCACTCCTGTAAGCTGAGTTTATTGTAATCGTGGGCGGGGGCGATTGAATCTTGCTTTATCACAGTTGTGAATGTTAATAGAAAGATAAAAAAGTATTGTTTTTTATACCGGCTGATAAACAAATTCTGAAAAGTATCGTTTTTGATATATATATCACGTTCTGTTGCCACTGGCGCTATATTCTGTGGTGATTAACAGGGAAGGATATAAATTGGAAAGCTGTGTTGATATTTTTAAAGTCGTCATTGGACCTTCCAGTTCCAGAACGGTCGGACCTATGCGCGCTGCGTTTAACTTCATTTCTCAATTAAAGCTGCAGGAGATTTTACCGCTGACGCGAAAAATTGAGGTTGAGCTGTATGGCGCGCTCTCGTTAAGCCGTAAGTGCCATAACGTTGATATCGCTCTTTACCTGGGCTTGTTGGGTAATCAGCCGGATGATGTTGATTTACGTCAGCAGATGGAGGCCATTAAACGCGCTGAACAGAACGGCATTTTGGCGATCTCTCCTTCAGTTGTCGTGGCGGTCACTATTTTGGCGAATCAGCAACCGCATTCCGGCCATCCCTATGCGATGACGTTTCGCGCCAGGGATGATTATTTCACGCTGTATGAAGAAACATGGTTTTCAACTGGCGCCGGTCAGGTTTGTAAACCTGGCGAGCAGCCCTCCGTAGCCTCTACGCAAGAAAGCGTATCTCCTTTTGCTTTTCAACATGCGGCGCAGTTGCAGGCACTGTGTCAACGCAATGGCTTATCCGTTGCGGCGTTAATGATGAAAAACGAATTGCTGGCGCATTCACAGGCGACACTGGAGGACTATTTTCGGCAGATTTGGGCGGTTATGCAGCAGGCGGTTCATCGTGGTCTGCATACTGAAGGGCTGCTGCCGGGGCCGTATCAGGTGCCGCGCAGGGCTTGCGCGCTGCATAAATCACTGTCAATGAGACCCTCTGCCAACGACTTTCTCACCAACCTCAACTGGGTGAATGCGTTTGCGATTGCCGTCAGCGAGGAAAATGCCGCCGGAGGGCGGGTGGTAACCGCACCGACCAATGGTGCGAGCGGCATCATCCCCGCGGTGCTCAGTTGGTACGATAAGTTTGTCTGTGAGCTGGATAGCGCATCGGTTATTCGCTTTTTTCTTACCGCTGGCGCTATCGCGCTACTCTTCAAACAAAATGCATCCATTTTAGGTTCTGAAGTCGGGTGTCAGGGGGAGATCGGCGTGGCCAGTTCGATGGCCGCGGCCGGATTAGCTGAACTGATGGGGGCGTCAGTTGCTCAGGTGCTGAATGCCGCAGAAATCGCCATGGAACACCATTTGGGGCTGACCTGCGATCCGGTCGGTGGTCAGGTGCAAATTCCGTGCGTTGAACGCAACGCGATTTCGTCCGTAAAGGCGATTAACGCTGCAACGATGGCGATGAGCCGCATCAGTGAGCCATGCGTATCGCTCGACGAGGTAATTGCAGCGATGTATGAAACGGGTAAAGACATGAGCGCGAAGTACCGTGAAACGTATCACGGCTGCCTGGGGAAAATTCAGCCCAAAAAACGGGGAGGGTGGCATGAAATATCACACCATGAATAATGATGAAATCATCTTGTCATTGTGCGCGCGTATCCGGGAAACGCGGATTTCTCTGGCGCTGACGCAGCAACAGTTTGCCGACAGCGCTCAGGTGGGCGTTGCGACCATTAAACGTATCGAGAAAGGCGGGGGATTGAACCTCGATACGCTTATCTCCATGCTGCGGGCACTGAATAAACTGCACCATTTGGATGCAATTTTATTCGAGTCTGAAGTGCGGAATTTTAGCGAAGGATATGAGGGAAGTGAGAGTACGTCGCGGTTACAGGTACGCCAACAGGCTGCCGATCTAAATCGTAAAGCGTCCGCGCCGCAATCCGAAGAGATAAGCTACAGCGCGGCAATAGAAAACACTCTGTATTGGTGATCACTTCAGCAAATATTGCGCATGGAAGCGCAGGTGATCCTCAATAAACGACGCAATGAAGTAATAGCTGTGGTCGTAACCTGGCTGGATGCGTAACGTCATCGGCCATGCGGTCTGACGTGCCGTTTCGGCCAGTACCGCGGGCTGCAGTTGATCGGCAAGAAACTGATCGCTGTCACCCTGATCGATAAGCGTCGGAATCGCATCTTCGGGCTTGCTGGCCAGCATTAACGCGCAGCTGTCCCATTCGGCCCATAGCGATTTATCCTCACCCAGATAGGCGCGAAAAGCCTTCTCGCCCCACGGCACTCGACAAGGATTTACGATGGGCGCAAAAGCGGAGATGCTGGTGTATTTCCCCGGATTTTTCAGCGCCATGATCAACGCCCCGTGGCCACCCATAGAGTGTCCGCTGATGGCGCAGCGATCGCTGACGTTAAACTGCGACTGAATCAGGGCCGGAAGCTCATCACGCAGATAGTCGTACATGCGAAAATGCGTTGTCCACGGCTGCCGGGTGGCATTGAGGTAAAATCCGGCCCCCTGGCCTAAATCGTAGCCATCGTCGTTGGCAACCTGCTCTCCGCGCGGACTGGTATCCGGCATCACCAGCACAATACCCAGCTCAGCGGCAACACGCTGCGCGCCAGCTTTGGTGGTGAAGTTTTCGTCATTGCAGGTCAGGCCCGACAACCAGTACAGCACCGGAGGCGGGGCATTCTCACGCGGCGGGGGAAGAAATATACTGAAGGTCATGGCGCAATTTAACGTGGTGGAGTCGTGACGCCAGCGTTGCTGCCAGCCTTCAAAACAGCGGTGCTCTTCAAGCATTTCCATGCGTGGCTCCTTGTTGTGTTGAACCTGAATGTATTTGCGAATTCACCATAATACAGATTATTCATTGCACTGTGAGTAACTTTCACTTCCGCATTGGGCAAACATACTTCATCATCTATATAACTTTACATTAACACTCAGAACGACCGGGCTGAACGCGGTACGCTGAAAGGCTGTGCCAATTTCAATAATTATCGCGGTGAATGCTGGATTATGTGCGCCGCCTCACGCACAATGTTCTGGCTGTGACACAGCCTAAAAACTTTGCCCCATGCAGGGCAGAGGCGCCACACCTGCAGGAGAAAAAGAAATGTCATCACTCAGTAAAGAAGCGGCTTTGGTTCATGAAGCGCTGGTCGCGCGTGGTCTCGAAACACCACTACGCCCGCCCGTGCAGGAGATGGATAACGAAACGCGCAAACGTCTTATCTCAGGCCACATGACCGAGATTATGCAATTGCTCAATCTCGATTTGAGCGATGACAGTTTGATGGAAACTCCGCATCGCATTGCGAAAATGTATGTCGATGAGATTTTCTCCGGCCTCGATTATGCCAACTTCCCGAAAATCACCGTCATTGAAAACAAAATGAAAGTGGACGAGATGGTCACGGTTCGCGATATCACGCTGACCAGCACCTGCGAGCATCACTTTGTCACTATTGATGGCAAAGCGACGGTGGCGTATATCCCGAAAGATTCGGTCATCGGTCTGTCGAAGATCAATCGTATTGTGCAGTTCTTTGCCCAGCGTCCGCAGGTACAGGAACGCCTGACCCAGCAAATTCTCACCGCGCTGCAAACGCTGCTCGGGACGAATAATGTCGCGGTGTCGATCGATGCGGTGCATTACTGCGTGAAAGCGCGCGGCATTCGCGATGCGACCAGCGCAACCACCACCACTTCTCTGGGCGGATTGTTTAAGTCCAGCCAGAACACGCGTCAGGAATTCCTGCGCGCAGTACGTCATCACAACTGATTAGGGCAGGAGCCATGGAGCGTAATGTCACGCTGGATTTTGTTCGTGGCGTCGCCATTCTTGGCATCCTGCTTCTCAATATTAACGCCTTTGGCCTGCCGAAGGCGGCGTACCTCAACCCCGCCTGGTATGGCAATATCACCTTACCCGACGCCTGGAGCTGGGCGGTGCTTGATCTCTTCGCACAGGTCAAGTTTCTCACGCTGTTTGCATTGCTGTTTGGCGCAGGGCTGCAAATGCTGCTCCCGCGCGGCAAACGCTGGATCCAGTCGCGGCTTACGCTGCTGGCGCTGTTGGGGTTTATTCACGGTTTACTCTTCTGGGACGGCGATATCCTGCTGGCGTATGGCCTGATCGGCCTGATTTGCTGGCGGTTGATTCGCGATGCGCCTTCGGTAAAAAGCCTGTTTAACACCGGCATCCTGCTTTATCTGGTGGGGATTGGCGTCCTGCTGCTGCTGGGCGTTATCTCCGGAGGCGAGACCAGCCGAGCCTGGACGCCGGATGCGTCAGCGTTGCTGTATGAAAAATACTGGAAAGTGAATGGCGGTCTGGAAGCGGTCAGCAATCGCGTGGATATGATGTCTAATAGCTTGCTGGCGCTGGGCGCGCAGTACGGCTGGCAGCTGGCGGGGATGATGCTGCTTGGCGCGGCATTAATGCGCAGCGGCTGGCTGAAAGGGCAGTACAGTTTGCAGCATTACCGACGTACCGGCTTGCTGCTGGTCATGATTGGGATGGCGATTAACCTGCCGGCTATTATCATTCAGTGGCATCTGGACTGGGCCTACCGCTGGTGCGCTTTCCTGTTACAGGCCCCGCGAGAGCTGGGCGCGCCGTTGCAGACTATCGGCTACGCCGCGCTGATGTTTGGCTTCTGGCCGCAGCTTAGCCGCTTAAAATGGGTGATTGCCATCGCCTGCGTGGGACGTATGGCATTAACCAACTATCTGCTGCAAACCTTAATCTGCACCACGCTGTTTTATCAATTCGGCTTGTTTATGAAATTTGACCGCCTGGAGCTGCTCTGTTTCGTCATCCCGGTCTGGGCCGTTAATCTTCTTCTCTCCGTCATTTGGCTGCGTTTTTACCGGCAGGGCCCGGTAGAGTGGCTGTGGCGTCAATTAACCCTGCGTGCTTCGGGGACATCATTACCACGTACATCCAGATAACGATCTGGATCACATTCATTAACAAAATGGATGTAAGCGCTTTCATTCCTGTGACATCACTCACGCAGTCCGTTTCATTGTGCTGACAAAATACGCAGCCTGGGGTGTCTGCGGGTAACCGCAATCTAAAACAGGGCAGTGAATATGGTAACCATACGTGATGTGGCGCGTCAGTCTGGCGTATCTGTAGCGACCGTTTCCCGGGTACTGAACAACAGTGCGCTGGTGAGTCCCGATACTCGTGAAGCGGTGATGAAGGCCGTCACTCAGTTAGGCTATCGACCTAACGCCAATGCGCAAGCGCTGGCGACGCAGGTAAGTGACACCATTGGTGTTGTGGTGATGGATGTGTCAGATGCGTTTTTTGGCGCGCTGGTAAAAGCCGTAGATATGGTTGCCCAGCAGCATCAGAAATATGTCCTGATTGGCAATAGCTATCATGAAGCTGAAAAAGAACGTCATGCTATAGAAGTTTTGATTCGCCAACGCTGTAACGCCCTGATTGTGCACTCTAAAGCTCTCAGCGATCGGGAGCTGGCAGAGTTTATGGATCAGATCCCCGGCATGGTGCTGATTAATCGCCTTGTAGCGGGTTATGCCCACCGTTGCGTCTGCCTGGATAATATCAGCGGCGCCAAAATGGCGACCCGTATGCTGCTGAATAATGGCCATCAGCGTATTGGTTATCTGGCGTCAAGCCATCGTATTGAAGATGATGCGATGCGCAAAGAAGGGTGGTTTACGGCCCTGAAAGAACAAGGAATTGATGCGGCAGAAAGCTGGATCGGTACCGGTTCGCCCGATATGCAGGGCGGTGAATCTGCGATGGTGGAACTGCTGGGGCGCAATTTGCAACTGACGGCGGTCTTTGCCTACAACGACAATATGGCTGCCGGGGCGCTGACCGCGTTAAAAGACAACGGCATCGCCATCCCCTTACATCTTTCTATCATTGGTTTTGATGATATTCCCATTGCGCGTTACACCGATCCGCAGCTGACAACCGTGCGCTATCCCATTGCCTCAATGGCAAAAATGGCGACGGAGCTTGCGCTACAGGGTGCGGCGGGCACCTTGGATCCAGAAGCGTCGCATTGTTTTATGCCGACGCTGGTGCGTCGTCATTCTGTGGCATTGCGGCAGAATGCGGCACCGATCACTAACTCATAAAGTTGGGCTATGTAACCGCTTTCAATATGTGAGTAAATTCACAGTATATTAACAATGCGATAGCTATGATGACACTGTTTGTCGCGCTGTAACTACTATGTAACGGTGAATAATCACTTTCACCGAGGTATAGGTGCCTTAAGCAAAAATTAAAGCCAGTTTTTGGAGCGTTGCCAGGCACGGAAGAATTATTTTTAAAAGTGAGCTTCGGCGTTCAGTAACACTTCAGTAACGTTCTGCCTGCCGAGCATTTATCTCAAGTACTACCCTGCATAATAAAACCGGAGATACCATGAATAAGAAGGTGTTGACCCTGTCTGCTGTAATGGCAAGCATGTTATTCGGCGCGGCTGCGCACGCTGCTGATACCCGCATTGGTGTGACGATTTATAAGTACGACGATAACTTTATGTCTGTGGTACGCAAGGCAATTGAAAAAGATGCCAAAGCGGCACCTGATGTGCAGTTGCTGATGAATGACTCGCAAAACGACCAGTCCAAACAAAACGATCAGATCGACGTCTTGCTGGCGAAAGGCGTTAAAGCACTGGCGATTAACCTGGTTGACCCGGCAGCAGCAGGCACGGTAATTGAAAAAGCACGCGGTCAGAACGTACCGATCGTGTTCTTCAACAAAGAACCTTCTCGTAAAGCGCTCGACAGCTACGACAAAGCGTACTACGTCGGTACCGACTCTAAAGAGTCCGGCATTATTCAAGGCGATTTGATTGCGAAACACTGGGCCGCTAACCCGAACTGGGACCTGAATAAAGACGGTAAAATTCAGTTTGTTCTGCTGAAAGGCGAACCGGGGCACCCGGATGCTGAAGCACGTACCACTTACGTGATTAAAGAGCTGAACGACAAGGGCATTAAAACTGAGCAACTGCAGTTAGACACCGCGATGTGGGATACCGCTCAGGCGAAAGATAAAATGGATGCGTGGATGTCCGGTCCGAACGCCAACAAAATTGAAGTGGTTATCGCCAACAACGATGCGATGGCAATGGGCGCCGTTGAAGCGTTGAAAGCGCACAACAAAACCAGCGTCCCGGTATTCGGTGTGGATGCGCTGCCTGAAGCGCTGGCTCTGGTGAAATCTGGCGCCATGGCCGGTACCGTGCTGAACGATGCCAACAACCAGGCGAAAGCCACCTTCGATCTGGCGAAAAACCTGGCTGACGGCAAAGGCGCGGCAGACGGCACTAACTGGAAAATTGACAACAAAATTGTTCGCGTTCCGTACGTTGGTGTCGATAAAGATAATTTAGCTGAATTCACCAACAAATAATTACTCCGTCTGTGGGCGCAATTTCATTGCGCCCTTAATAACGCGCTTTGCAAGGCCAACAAGGTATAATTATGGTCAGCACACATACTCAGTCGTCAGGCGAATACTTGTTGGAAATGAGCGGCATCAACAAGTCTTTCCCCGGCGTTAAGGCTCTTGATAATGTTAATTTAAAAGTCCGCCCACATTCAATTCACGCCTTAATGGGCGAGAACGGCGCGGGGAAATCAACATTATTGAAATGCCTTTTTGGGATCTATCAAAAAGATTCCGGTAGTATTTTATTTCAGGGTAAAGAAATCGATTTTCATTCGGCGAAAGAAGCGCTTGAAAATGGTATTTCGATGGTGCACCAGGAACTGAACCTGGTATTACAACGTTCTGTGATGGACAACATGTGGCTGGGGCGCTATCCCACCAAAGGTATGTTTGTCGATCAGGAAAAAATGTACCGAGATACCAAAGCGATATTTGATGAGCTGGATATTGATATCGATCCGCGGGCGCGCGTCGGTACATTATCCGTTTCACAAATGCAGATGATCGAAATTGCCAAAGCATTTTCCTATGATGCCAAAATTGTCATCATGGATGAGCCAACTTCGTCATTAACCGAGAAAGAAGTTAATCATCTGTTCACCATCATTCGTAAGCTGAAAGAGCGTGGATGCGGTATCGTTTATATTTCTCACAAAATGGAAGAGATCTTCCAGCTGTGCGATGAAATTACCGTGCTGCGCGACGGCCAGTGGATCGCGACCCAGCCGCTGGAAGGGCTGGATATGGACAAGATCATCGCCATGATGGTGGGCCGTTCGCTGAACCAACGTTTTCCCGATAAAGAAAACAAACCCGGTGAAGTGATTCTGCAAGTGCGTAATCTGACCTCGCTGCGTCAGCCGTCGATTCGTGATGTCTCGTTTGATTTGCACAAAGGGGAAATCCTTGGAATTGCCGGGCTGGTAGGCGCAAAACGTACTGATATCGTTGAAACGCTTTTTGGGATTCGTGAGAAATCGTCGGGTACGATTACGCTACACGGCAAAAAGATTAATAACCACAGCGCCAATGAAGCTATCAACCATGGCTTTGCGCTGGTCACGGAAGAACGTCGCTCAACCGGGATTTATGCCTATCTGGATATTGGCTTTAACTCGTTAATTTCCAATATTCACAATTATAAAAATAAAGTCGGTCTGCTGGATAATTCCCGCATGAAAAGCGATACCCAGTGGGTAATTGACTCTATGCGGGTGAAAACGCCGGGCCACCGTACGCAAATCGGTTCACTTTCCGGTGGTAATCAGCAAAAGGTGGTTATTGGCCGCTGGCTATTAACGCAGCCAGAAATCCTGATGCTGGATGAACCTACCCGTGGTATCGATGTTGGCGCGAAATTTGAAATTTATCAGCTGATTGCCGAACTCGCGAAAAAGGATAAGGGGATTATTATTATTTCCTCTGAAATGCCGGAGCTGCTGGGTATTACCGATCGTATTCTGGTGATGAGCAATGGTCTCGTTGCCGGAATTGTTGACACTAAAACAACAACGCAAAACGAAATCCTCCGTCTTGCGTCTTTGCACCTTTAAGATTAGGGGCTCCTTATGAGTGCGTTAAATAAGAAAAGTTTTCTTACTTACCTGAAAGAAGGCGGAATTTACGTTGTTCTTTTGGTTTTGCTGGCGATTATTATTTTCCAGGATCCCACTTTCTTAAGTTTACTCAACCTGAGTAATATTCTGACGCAATCCTCGGTGCGTATTATTATCGCATTGGGCGTTGCCGGACTGATTGTGACGCAAGGGACAGACCTGTCGGCAGGGCGTCAGGTTGGTCTGGCGGCAGTGGTGGCGGCAACCTTATTGCAGTCGATGGACAACGCCAACAAGGTCTTCCCGGAAATGGCGACGATGCCGATCATCGTGGTGGTGCTGATTGTCTGCGTCATCGGCGCGATTATTGGTCTGGTGAACGGTATCATCATTGCGTATCTGAACGTGACGCCGTTTATCACCACGTTGGGTACGATGATCATCGTTTACGGGATCAATTCCCTGTACTACGACTTTGTCGGCGCATCGCCAATTTCAGGTTTTGACAGCGGATTCTCAACCTTTGCGCAGGGCTTTATTGCGCTGGGCAGCTTCCGACTCTCTTACATCACGTTCTATGCGCTGATTGCCGTGGCGTTTGTGTGGGTGCTGTGGAACAAAACCCGCTTCGGTAAAAACATCTTCGCTATCGGCGGCAACCCTGAGGCGGCGAAAGTGTCTGGCGTAAACGTCGCGCTGAACCTGCTGATTATCTATGCGTTGTCCGGTGTCTTCTATGCTTTTGGTGGTCTGCTGGAAGCGGGACGTATCGGCTCCGCGACCAACAACCTCGGCTTTATGTATGAGCTGGATGCGATTGCGGCGTGCGTGGTTGGCGGCGTGTCGTTTAGCGGTGGGGTAGGGACCGTCTTCGGCGTAGTGACCGGTGTGATTATCTTCACCGTCATTAACTACGGCTTGACCTACATCGGCGTCAACCCATACTGGCAGTACATTATCAAGGGCGGCATTATCATCTTCGCGGTGGCGCTGGACTCACTGAAGTACGCGCGCAAGAAGTAACGATAAAACGCAAAAAGGCCGGTGCAGCGTAATCTGCACCGGCCTTTTTTGTCAGCGTTACAATGTTAATGCGTGCTCTTTCTCTCCGGGTTTAAATTTCACCTCGCCCAGGTCGATACAGGCGACCGGGCAAACGTGACCACACAGCAGGCACCCCACGCATTTTTCCGTGTCGCAGTGCGGCGTGCGGGTTTCCTCATTCCATTCCATCGCCTGATGACCGCCGTCATAACAGGAAATGTAACAGCGTCCACAGCCAACGCATTTATCGAGATGGATGTTCGGGTAGACGATGTAGCTACGGTCAAGATCTTCTGCGGGGATGATATTGGCATTGGCAAGGCCGACCATCTCCTCCAGTGAGTTAAAGCCTTGATCGGCGAGGTAATGTGACAGCCCGCTGGTCATGTCCTCCACGATCCGATAACCGTACTGCATTATCCCGGTGGTCACCTGCAGCGTGGCCGCGCCTAACAGTAAAAACTCGGCGGCATCTTCCCAGGTTTCAATGCCCCCGATACCGCTAATCGGGAAATCGCGTAGTTCAGGATGCATCCGCAGTTGCTGAATAAAGCGCAGAGCGATAGGTTTCACCGCCTTGCCGGAGTAACCGGAAATACTGGATTTACCGTTGACGACCGGCATCCCGATTTTCCGGTTCAGATCGATATTGGTAATGGATTTAACCGTATTGATGGTGGCGATACCGTCGGCACCACCGCGTTTGGCCGCCAGGGCCACCTCACACATATCACCAATATTCGGTGTCATTTTGGCCAGCATTGGCAGGGACGAGCCGCGTTTAACCGCCCGACAATACTTTTCAACCAGCTCAGGGCTTTGCCCGACATCGCTACCCATGGCATGTGAGGTCATTTGCGGGCACGAGAAGTTGCACTCGATCATGTCTGCGCCCGCCTCTTCGACCAGGCGTGCCAGCTCCTGCCACTGCTGTTCATTTTCCCCCATGATCGATGCAATCAATACTTTGTCCGGGTAGTCCTGTTTCAGACGACGGATCGCGGCCAGATTCTCCTCCAGCGGATGTTCGGCAATTTGCTCCATGTTTTTGAAGCCAACAAAGCCGGTATCTTCTTTGGTGAGATGGTCAAAGCGCGGGGAGACCTCATTGGCAATAAAGAAGCCGATCGTTTTAAAAACAATACCGCCCCAGCCGGTATCATAGGCTTTGGCGCACATTTCATAGCAGTTGCCTACCGGAGAAGAAGAGAGGCAAAACGGGTTGGGGAAGGTGACGCCGCAAAAAGTAATAGAAAGATCTTTCGTTAACATGAGCAAGCTCCCTCTAAATAGTGATGAATGGCCTGAGCGGCTTCTTTTCCGGTTTTCACGGCGTAAACCACCGTTTTATCGCCTTGAACAATATCGCCCGCGGCAAACAGAACCGGATCGGCGGTTTGATAATGATGCGTGTCGATAAGATTGTGCTGTGGTTGTAATGCGGCGAAATTTTCAAGCTCAGCATGTTGGCCGACGGCGAGAATAATCTGTTCGGCTTCAAGCGTCAGTTCCCCCGGCAGGCGTACATGCTTAAACGTAACCCGTTTTCCGCTAACCGCCACGGGCGTGAAACCGTCAATAATCGATACTCCTAACGCTTGGGTGCTGTTGAACTCTTTGTCGCTGGCCGGGAAGTCGGCCAGTTCTTCACGCGCGACGCAGGTTACTGACGGGCAACCCAGCAGTTTCAGCGTACTGGCGACATCCATCGCCACATCGCCGCCGCCGATGATCAATGCGCTTTGCGCGACGGTAATATTGCCGCCGGACTGCCTGGCCCGTTGCAGAAAGTCGACGGCTATCTCGACGTTTTCCGCCTGGTCAAACATCGGTAACGTGGAGCCGTAAGACATCCCTATGGCGACAAGTACGGCGCGATATTCTGTTTTGAGTTGCTCAACGGCAAGGGGATCGCCTATTTCACAATTACATTTGATGGTAACGCCCATTTCAACGATACGAGCGATTTCGTTATCTAAAACAGAATGCGGCAGACGAAACTCTGGAATGCCATAGCGTAACCAGCCGCCCGGCTGGGCCTGCTTTTCATAGATAGTGACGTCATAGCCAAGATTGCTCAGCGTTACGCTGGCTTGTAATCCAGCCGGGCCTGCGCCAATGATGGCGACCTTGCCCAATGTTTTGGTGGCGGGTTGATAAATTTTCATTGCGGTCTGCTGCTCAAAGTCGGTAATAAAACGTTGCAGACGTGCAATATCAATTGGCTTATCAATGCCTGAACGCGTACATCCCCGCTGGCATAATTTTTCGGTTGGGCATACCCGGGCGCACACTGCGCCGAGCGCATTATTTTCCCGGATAGTTTCAGCAGCGCCTTTAAAATTGCGGAAATAAATGGACCGAATAAATTTCCCAGGGTCAGTTTGCGCCGGGCAATCCTGGCTACAGGGGGCGTCGTGACATAATAAACAGCGTGAAGCCTCTTTTATGGCTAATAAGGGGGTAAAAGCAGGTGTGAGCTCATCCAGATAATTTTGTTGTGGCATATTTTCTTCCTTAATGCGTGAGTAAATTAAGGCAAGCCGTTAATAACAAAATATAAAAGTTGAAAGGCTATTCTTAAGGCTAAGCACAGCAGGAAGAGTATTCTGTGAAAGGATTCACAAATAGAAGAATGTTGGAGGGAAATGCCGGTAGGCAGCATTAATCCCTTATATTGAAATAGCAACCATTATCATAATATTAGCTATTCGCACACGCTAATATAAAGGCAATCTCTTTATCGATAAAAAACCAGGTAAATAACCATACCGAAGGATAAACACCCGCACCCGGCATAAACCAGCACATAAGACCAAAATTGCAGGGGTTCTTGATCGCGATACGCGTAAACCGGTTCGCGCGCATTCTTTTTAATTTTATCTACGGCTCCGGAGCGCCAGCCTTTCCAGGCTTCACGGAAACAAAACACGGGAATGAGCAGAAAGGCCAACACGACGAAGAGGGTTTGTACATCCACGCTTATTTTCCTTGTTTCTTTTGTAATTCGAGCAATTGTTCAGGCGTGACCGCCGGATATCCCTGTGCGTCGTCGGGTACCTGATGCATGGCTGGGATGGGCACCAGAGGGCCTAAAAAACGGGGTTCACGTTTGAAAATGTAGAGATCGGCGAGCGCGCCAAAACGGGCGCCAAATTCACGTACCCGCACGGTGAGCATATCTTTTGGGGAAGGCACCGCATAGCACTGGGCCTGAATCCCCATATGCAGCGCAATAAACAAGGCGCGCTCACAGTGGAATCGCTGAGTAATAATGATGAAATCGTTGGTATCGAATACCTTACGGGTACGCACGATGGAGTCGAGCGTACGGAACCCGGCGTAATCAAGCACGATGTCTGCCGGATCGACGCCTGCGGCAATCAGATCCTTACGCATCGTCATGGGTTCGTTATAGTTTTGCTGCGCGTTGTCGCCGCTCAGCAGCAGATAGTTTACCTTGCCGCTGTTATAGGCGTTCAATGCGCCCTGAATACGGTAGCGGTAATACTGGTTGATGACGCCGGTGCGGTAATATTTCGCTGTTCCCAGGACCACACCCACCTGGCGGTAGGGCAAATCCTGCAATTCGTCGTAGATATAGGGGGCTGTTTTCCAGCTCATCCACCTGTCGAGTCCAAGCACAGTCAACAGCAGCAGGCCTGACAGGACTAACAGGCTGTAAAACACGCGCTTTAACATGCAGAAAACTCGTTATTTGGATGGAATTTCAATCAGGCTACTGTACCGGAAGACGTAGCGCAAGAAACAGCAGTCTGATTGAGGGGATTTTAGTCACTGTTACCCGGTTAGCGCAGCGCCACCGGGCGTCATGATTTAACCGAGCAGCACGCGCTCAATATTATTGCAGCCCAGCGCTTTCAGGGTGGCGGAGGTCGCATCCCACTGAATCAACGGCGCATCGGCTTTTTCTGCCAGCACCGCGCGTTGAATGTCCGGATAGTCGTAACCGTTCAGACTCAACAGGTTTAATGCGCCCTGCAGCGGCGGCAGGGTTGGGTTGAAGGCGGCGTTTTCAGCATAGCTACCGCTAAAAATTCGACCATCTTTACACTCAAGTGCCACGCCGCTCGGGGAGTTGCTGTACGGCATATGGCATCTGTTGGCGGCGGCAATCGCCGCCTGGGCCAGCGCATCGCCCTGCAGCGCAAAGCCGTGATCCTGGTCGTCCATCAGCAACGTTTTGATGTCGAGATCTTTTGGCCCGAACGCGTCCGGCAGATAGTCGCGCAGTGCGTGTGGTTCTCGCCCAGGCAGATGAATGCGTAAATCCAGCCCGCTGTTCAGTTCATTCATAAACTGACGGCAGTGCCCGCAAGGGGTGTAGTTGACGGTGATGGCCGCGAGTCCTTTTTCACCGCGCAGCCAGGCGTGGCTGATGGCGCTTTGCTCGGCATGAACGGTTTGCTGCATTGTTGCGCCCAGGAACTCCATGTTGCCACCGAAGTACCAGGTGCCGCTAATGCCGCGAGCGATCGCGCCAACGTTGAAGTTGGATAGCGGGGTGCGCGCGCAGGCCGCAGCCAGCGGTAGCAGAGCGAATGCCAGCGCGTCTTCGTCCAGTCCCGATTCGCGTTTCAGCAAAGAGACCTGCTCAGCAGTCAGCATGGCGGGGAAATGCGCATCCGCCAGAACAGGGGCCAGGGCTGATTGCAAGTTATCCGCGAGTTGGGCAAAAGCAGTTTGAAAACGTGGATGCATAGCGATGCCTCATAACAATGTAATGGAATCGTAGTTTACGGGCCTGTTACGGCTTTATGTGTGATCCACGTCTCATTGCGTATGCAACTTATGAAACTTAAATAAAAAATGTGCAACGCATCGCAAATAAATAACCAAAAAGTGCAGGTTAGCCGACCACAGCCAGAATAACCGGGAACAGGAACGGGGCGACCAGCGAGGTGATAATGCCGCAAATGACCAGCGCCAGAGAGCTGAACGCGCCTTCCTGATAGTCCAGCTCCGCACAGCGTGCGGTACCCAGGGCGTGTGAAGCGGTACCCATTGCCAGTCCCCGCGCGGCCTTAGTACGGATCCGCATGGCATTAAGCAAAGTATGCCCAAATACCGCCCCGAGGATGCCGACAAAAATGACGCACACTGCGCTGATGGCCGGAATACCGCCAATACTGCCTCCCACCGCCATCGCGATAGGCGTGGTGACCGATTTCGGCATGATTGACGCGGCAATTTCCGGTGAGGCGCCCATCAACAGGGCGATCGATGTACCGGTAACCATCGCCACGACGCTGCCCGCAAAACAGATGGCGATGATGGATTTCCAGCGCGCGCGAATTTGGTGCAGCTGTTCATATAGCGGATAGGCCAGCGCGACCACGGCAGGTTGCAGTAAATCGTTCAGCACCTCGCTGCCTTTGAAATAGTGATCGTAGGGAATGCCGGTCAGCATAAGAATGGGAATAATCACCACCATCGCGACCAGCAGCGGATTCAGCAACGGCATTTTAAACCGTGCTGCCAGCTTACGTGCGCCAAAGAATACCGCGAGAGTAAGAGGTAACGACCACCAGATATACGTCATCATTCTTTAGACCCTTTTTGGCCAACGATTTTGCGTTCACCGTGCACAAGGTGCGAGCTCCAGCTCACCACAAGGAAAACGACCAGCGTACTGATGGTGCATGACACCACCACGGGGCCAAATTGTTCGCGGAGCAAGTCAAAGTACTGCATGATCCCCACGCCAATCGGGACAAATAACAGGGCCATATAGCGAATCAGGACGTAGCAGCCGGGGTTAACCCATTTTGCCGGTAATACCTGCAATGCCAGCAAGACAAACAGAATCAGCATGCCGATGATGCTGCCCGGGATAGTGATCGGCAGCAGCGAAGCGATAAAAATACCTGCATAGAGGCAGGCATAGATCAGGACGAATGCGCGCAGATATTGCCAGATAATGTTCAGTGATTTGCTCATAATTGAAACCCTTGACGAGACTCATTCATCATACAATTAAACTGCAAAACGTGCTACCGATCACATCATGAATTCTAAGCATAGAGGAAATAGATATCTGGAACATCGGGCGATAGCCCTGACTTTCCGCGTTAGACCTGTGACAGGTAATACAGAAAACGATTCAGGGCGGTCGTGGGCGTTTCATTGTTGCGCCAGAATACGCCTACGCTGCCTTTTTGTTCAATTTTCGGCAGATTCAGAATAGCCAGCTGTCCCTGGGCGGCATAGCGCTGCGCCAGACGCAGTGAAAGAATCGAAACCATGTCGCTGCTTTGCAGCAGGTTGGTGCTGACGTTTATCGACGCCGATTCAATGGTGTTTTCCGGCAGCATAACGCCATTATCGACCAGCGCGTTGTCAATGCTTATCCGGATGGGGGTTCCCGTCGGCCAGACGATCCAGCGCCAGTTAGCCAGATCGTTCCAGGTGAGCAGGGGATACTGTGCCAGCGGATGGTGGGACGGGCGACAAAACAGACCGGCTCGGTATAGAGCACCTGGTAATTGAGCGGCAGCTGAAGCGCCCGGCCGCCGACGCGACCGACGACAACATCCACCGATCCCGCCAGCAGATCGTGCAGTAACGGAGTCATCACTTTCTCTTCAATATTAAGATGCAGGGTCGGCAGTTCCGTAAGCAAACCCAGTATCGCCTGTGAAACGCAGTCGGTCGCCACCGGCGAGCAGCCAATCTTCAGGCTTCCTACCAGGCCGCCTTGCTTGAAACGGGCAATTTCATACTGCGAACGTTCCATATCATTGATCAGGCGTTGGGCATGTTGCAGCAGCAGCTTACCGCCTTCGGAGGGGCGTAAGCCTTTGCTGTGTCGTTCAAAGAGCGTGATGCCAATCTCATCTTCGAGCTGTGATAACCATTTTGACAACGCTGGCTGGGTGATATTCATCATCCGGGCGACGTGAGTCAAATTCCCCTGTTCGCCCAGCGCGATAAGCGTTTGCAGGTGGTGCAACTTCAGTTTCTGCGCCCAGTTAGCCATTTGCTATAACCTCCAGGTTATGCCTCTGCATGAAAAGCCATTGTACATTTCATCTCCAAACATACAAAGTCGCAACATACCTAAAACAAAACAGACATCTACTCTACCTGCACTGAGGCATTCACTATGACTCAACAACGAGATCTACAAGCACTGATCGATTCCGCCCCCGTCGGTAAGACGCAGTGGCGCGTGATTATTTGCTGTTTTCTGGTCGTCATGCTCGATGGTTTTGATACTGCGGCTATTGGTTTTATCGCACCCGATATCCGTACCCACTGGCAGCTGACCGCCGGAGATCTGGCGCCGCTTTTTGGCGCAGGACTGCTGGGGCTAACCGCTGGCGCGCTGCTTTGCGGCCCGCTGTCCGATCGTTTTGGCCGCAAACGGGTAATCGAGCTTTGCGTGGCGCTGTTTGGCGCGCTGAGCCTGATCTCCGCGTTTTCGCCCGATCTACAAACGTTGGTTATTTTGCGTTTCCTTACCGGCTTAGGCCTGGGCGGTGCGATGCCGAATACCATCACCATGACGTCGGAATATCTGCCAGCCCGTCGACGTGGCGCATTGGTCACCATGATGTTCTGCGGCTTTACTCTCGGATCGGCTATGGGCGGCATCGTCAGCGCTCAGCTGGTGCCGGTTATTGGTTGGCACGGCATCCTGGTGCTGGGGGGTGTTTTACCGCTCATGCTGTTTGTGGCTCTGCTGTTTGCGCTACCGGAATCCCCGCGCTGGCAGGTTCGTCGTCAGCTACCGCAAAGCGTGATTGCCAGAACCGTCAGCGCTATCACCCGGGAACGTTATGACGATACCCATTTTTATCTCAACGAAGGCTCAGCGATTGCCAAAGGCAGCATTCGCCAGCTGTTCGTCGGGCGACAACTGCCCATTACCCTGATGCTATGGGTGGTGTTCTTTATGAGCCTGCTGATTATTTATCTGCTCTCCAGTTGGATGCCAACGCTGCTTAACCATCGAGGAATCGATCTGCAACATGCCTCCTGGGTAACCGCAGCCTTCCAGATTGGCGGTACGTTAGGCGCGCTGGCGCTGGGCGTACTGATGGATAAATACAATCCCTTCCGGGTACTGGCGGTGAGCTATGCGCTGGGCGCGGTGTGTATCGTCATGATTGGACTGAGCGAAAACGGCCTGTGGCTAATGGCGCTGGCGATTTTTGGCACCGGCATCGGGATTAGCGGTTCTCAGGTGGGTCTCAATGCGTTAACCGCCACGCTCTATCCGACGCAAAGCCGGGCGACGGGCGTCAGCTGGTCTAATGCCATTGGCCGCTGCGGCGCGATTGTCGGTTCGCTTTCCGGCGGCGTGATGATGGCGATGAATTTCTCATTTGATAACCTGTTTTTCATTATTGCCGTTCCGGCGGCCATCAGCGCGGTGATGCTTACGCTGCTGACGGTTGTTGTTCGCCAGTCGGCCTCTGTCCCTGACGCCTTGCCGCGCGCAGGCATCGTGAACGAATAAGGAGAATCCCTATGTCTGAACTGAATCAGGATGTTAAGAACAGCCGTCAGCAGTTTTACCAGCATATTTCCGGGCAGAATTTGACCCCGCTGTGGGAGTCGCTGCATCGTCTGGTGCCGCCAACGCCGAACGCGCATTGCGCGCCTGCGTACTGGAATTATCAGGAGATCCGCCCGCTGCTGCTGGAAAGCGGCGATTTGATTGGCGCGAAAGAGGCGATTCGCCGCGTGCTGGTGCTGGAAAACCCTATGCTGCGCGGGCAGTCGTCAATCACCCCAACGCTGTACGCGGGATTGCAGTTAATCATGCCGGGCGAGGTTGCGCCGAGCCACCGCCACAATCAGTCTGCGCTGCGCTTTATTGTCGAAGGGAAAGGGGCGTTTACCGCTGTGGACGGCGAGCGCACCCAGATGCATGAAGGCGATTTTATTCTGACGCCGCAATGGCGCTGGCACGATCACGGTAATCCGGGTTCGGAGCCGGTGGTATGGCTGGACGGTCTGGATCTGCCGCTGGTGAATCTGCTGGGCTGCGGCTTTGCGGAAGACTACCCGGAGGATCAGCAGCCGGTCACGCGTAAAGAAGGGGACTATTTACCGCGCTACGCGGCCAATATGCTGCCGCTGCGTCATCAGAAGGGGAACTCATCGCCGATTTTCAACTATCGCTACGATCGCAGCCGTGAAGCGCTGCATGACCTGACCCGCCTGGGCGACGCCGATGAGTGGGACGGTTACAAGATGCGCTACGTCAACCCGGTAACCGGCGGTTATCCCATGCCTTCAATGGGGACCTTCCTGCAGCTGCTGCCGAAGGGCTTTTCTTCACGGATGGCGCGTACCACTGACAGCACTATCTACCATGTGGTTGAAGGAAGTGGGCAGGTCACTATTGGCAATGAGACCTTCAACTTTTCAGCAAAAGATATCTTCGTGGCGCCAACCTGGCACGGCGTGTCGTTCCAGACCCGCGAAGATACCGTCTTATTCAGTTTTTCGGACAGACCGGTTCAGGAAGCGCTGGGGTTGTTCCGTGAAGCACGCTATTAATTTGGGAGAGAGAAAATGACGCAATACGTATTCGAACCACAAGCGCCTGTTACCGTTCCGGTGGTTGGCAGTGATGAACAATTTCCCGTGCGCCGCGTTTACTGCGTGGGCCGAAACTATGCCGCACACGCGCGTGAAATGGGCTTTGACCCGGATCGCGAACCACCGTTCTTTTTCTGTAAACCGGCTGATGCGGTAGTTCCGGTGGCGGCCGGGCAAACCCTTGAGCTGCCGTACCCGTCGCAGACCGATAACTATCACTATGAGATAGAGCTGGTGGTGGCGATTGGTAAAAAGGGCAGCGACATTCCGCTGGAAAAAGCGCACGAATATATCTGGGGCTATGCCACCGGTCTCGATATGACCCGCCGCGACAGGCAGATGGAGATGCGCCAGATGGGACGTCCGTGGGAAATCGGTAAAGCGTTTGATCTCTCTGCGCCCATCGCGCCGCTGCATAAAGCCAGTGAAATCGCTGATGTTAACCATGCGCCTATCTGGCTGCAGGTTAACGGCGACGATCGCCAGCGGAGCGATATTCGCCACCTTATCTGGTCCGTGAATGAAACCATCAGCTATCTGTCCGGCTTTTTCGAACTGCAGCCGGGCGATCTGATCTATACCGGTACGCCGGAAGGCGTTGGGGCGGTAGTGAAAGGGGATGTCATCACCGGAAATGTAGACGGTTTAACCCCCATCGCCGTGAAGATTGTCTGAGGTGGATGATGAAGCTGTACAGTTTCTTTAATAGCTCCGCGTCATACCGCGTGCGCATTGCGCTGGCGCTGAAGGGACTCGATTACCAGACCGTGGGCGTCAATATACGCATCGGCCAGCAGAACGAGCTGGCCTACCGGCGAATGAATCCGGTGGGACTGGTGCCGACGCTGGTGACCGACGATGGAGAATCGCTCGGACAGTCGCTGGCAATAACTGACTGGCTGGATGGTCATTTTCCGCAGTCGCCGCTGCTGCCTGCTGACTTCCCGATGCGCAGTCGGGTGCTGGAAATTGTCTATGCCATCGCCTGTGATATCCACCCTGTGAATAACCTGCGGGTGCTGCGCTACCTGAGCGAAGAGTTAAAGGTCAGTGAAGAGGATAAAAAACGCTGGTATGCGCACTGGATCCAGCAAGGATTAAGCGCAGTGGAGCAGATGCTGCGCCAGAGTCACTCGGGGACATTTTGCGTGGGGGATGCGCCAACGCTGGCGGATTGCTGTCTGATCCCGCAATGGGCGAACGCCCTGCGTATGGGCTGCGATCTGAGCGCATATCCACGCTGTAAGGCGGTCTATGATGCCTGTATCCAGCTTCCGGCGTTTATCGCCGCCGCGCCCGAGAACCAACAAGACAAAATTCCAGCCTGATAAGGAGAACGACAATGGCTAAAGTGACACGCGCAATTATCGTGGGTGGCGGGATTGGCGGCGCGGCGACCGCGCTATCGCTGGCCCGTCAGGGAATAAAAGTGATGCTGCTGGAGAAAGCGCACGAGATTGGTGAAATTGGCGCGGGCATTCAGCTCGGGCCGAACGCGTTCTCTGCCCTGGACAGTCTTGGGGTAGGGGAGGTTGCCCGCCAGCGCGCCGTTTTTACCGATCATATCACCATGATGGATGCGGTAAATGCGCAGGAGGTCGTGCGCATAGAAACCGGGCAGGCGTTCCGCGACCACTTTGGCGGCCCTTATGCGGTTATCCATCGGGTTGATATTCATGCTTCGGTCTGGGAAGCGGCGCTGGTTCATCCCAACGTTGAATATCGCACCTCAACGAACGTGGTGGATATTCGCCAGACCGAGAATGACGTGACGGTATTTGACGAGCACGGCAACAGCTGGACGGCGGATATTTTGGTCGGTTGTGACGGGGTGAAGTCGGTCGTTCGTCAGTCTCTGCTTGGCGATGCGCCACGCGTTACCGGCCACGTGGTCTATCGCGCCGTGATTGATTGCGATGATATGCCGGAAGATTTGCGCATTAACGCGCCGGTGCTATGGGCGGGCCCGCACTGCCACCTGGTGCATTATCCGCTGCGCGGCGGCAAACAGTACAATCTGGTGGTGACTTTCCATAGTCGTCAGCAGGAGGAGTGGGGCGTGAAGGATGGCAGTAAAGAGGAAGTGCTCTCCTATTTTGCCGGTATTCATCCGCGTCCGCGCCAGATGCTGGATAAACCGACGTCATGGCGACGCTGGTCCACCGCTGACCGCGAGCCGGTAGAGAAATGGGGGACCGACCGCATTACGTTGGTGGGCGATGCCGCGCACCCGGTGGCGCAATACATGGCGCAGGGAGCCTGCATGGCGCTGGAGGATGCCGTCACGCTCGGTAAGGCGTTACAGCAGTGCGACGGCGATGCGGGTGATGCCTTTGCCCTGTATGAGGCGGTGCGCATTCCGCGTACGGCGCGGATTGTCTGGTCGACGCGCGAAATGGGCCGTGTGTACCACGCCGCGGGCGTCGAACGCCAGGTGCGTAATCTGCTGTGGAAAGGCAAATCGCAGGCGGAATTTTATCGTGGTATGGAATGGCTGTACGGCTGGAAAGAAGATAACTGCCTGTTGCCGCGCTGAGCCTCTTTAATCTCCCGAACGGAGGCGCTACCATAGCGCCTCTTTTTTTGCGGGTGACGATATGCGTGTTTTACTGGCGCCGATGGAAGGCGTGCTCGATTCACTGGTGCGCGAACTGCTGACGGAAGTGAATGATTACGATCTGTGCATCACCGAATTTGTGCGCGTGGTGGATCAGCTCCTGCCGGCAAAAGTATTTCATCGGCTCTGCCCGGAACTGCATAACGACAGCCGCACGTTATCCGGCACGCGGGTGCGCATACAGCTACTGGGGCAGTATCCGCAGTGGCTGGCGGAGAACGCGGCCCGCGCGGTCGAACTGGGATCGTATGGCGTCGATCTGAACTGCGGCTGTCCGTCGAAGCTGGTCAACGGCAGCGGCGGTGGCGCAACCTTGTTGAAAGATCCTGAGCTAATCTACCGTGGCGCAAAAGCCATGCGCGAGGCGGTGCCGGACCATCTCCCGGTGACGGTGAAAGTGCGCCTGGGCTGGGACAACAGCGACCGGCAGTTTGAAATTGCCGATGCCGTCCAGCAGGCTGGCGCCAGCGAACTGGCGGTGCATGGACGCACCAAAGAGCAGGGCTATAAGGCCGAACATATTAACTGGCAGGCGATTGGCGAAATCCGCCAGCGACTTACCATTCCGGTGATCGCAAATGGTGAGATCTGGGACTGGCAGAGCGCCCAGGATTGTATGGCTATCAGCGGATGCGACGCGGTGATGATCGGACGTGGCGCATTAAATATTCCCAACCTGAGCCGCGTGGTGAAATACAACGAGCCGCGTATGCCGTGGCCTGATGTGGTAACGCTACTGCAAAAATACACCCGTCTTGAAAAGCAGGGTGACACCGGGTTGTATCACGTGGCGCGTATTAAGCAGTGGTTAGGGTATTTGCGTAAAGAATATTCAGAGGCAACGACGCTGTTTCAGGAGATTCGCGCGTTAAACAATTCGCCGGATATCGCGCGTGCGATTCAGGCCATCGATATAGCTAAATTGTATTAACAAATGAACCAGCCACCGTAGTAGAAGTTCTTGTCAGTTATGAATTATTGAGAACATGTGATTCTTGCTCAAGGTTCCGTTCACCTCAGCGGAGCCATTTCTCTGAAGCGCAGATACCCGTGAACGTGCAAGGGAGACTCACCGCCGTCTCCCTTGCAACCCAGGCTCCCGGCGGGAAAATCGTCGCGATGCGATTCATTCGTCTTATGCCGTCTGCCTGTCGGGTCGGGGCCGAGCCTGCGTCCATGCAGGCCGTCCCCTCTGCCCGCATCCCTGCGGGCAGACCCGGTCAGCCGTCAACGTCTCATCGATTTTCAGCCGGACCGGGGTCATCGCTTCAACTCTCTGATTTCCAGTTAAATCTGTTTTGCTGTTCAAACGTATTCAAATAAAAGTGCAGGAGGTCAGGTGTGGGCAGGTCCGGCTGAAAATTGCCGACGTGTTTCCGTAAGGCCGGGAGAGCCAGCATGGATGCTGGCTCAGGGCGCGCTTTGCAGGGACGCTACCTCGCGCCCGGCCCGGTAGCCTGAAGGAATAAGCGGAGGGTATTGCGCAGCAACAATTTTCCCGCCGGGAGCCGGGATTGTTAAGGGTACGGCGATAGTACCCTTAACACGTTCACAGGCAGTATCGTTTCAGAGAAGTGAAGTACATAAGGTGAACGTAGCAATACACCGGAGGCAACAAATTCATTACCACCGGAGTAACCTTTTTTCAGAAAATCATCTTGAATACGCCCGTTACCACCAACAGCCCAATCAGAAAAATAATCAAAATAATCCACAGCAGAATTTTCATTAACTTTCCTTTTTCGGTAACTTCATATCGAGTATAGGAAAGCATTTGCCATTCTGCCTGGTCGGCGTATCGCGGCTCTGTTTATAATTCAGTGGAATTGTTTTGACAGAATCATTAGTGATGTATATGTTTTCTGATTATGTAATTTTATTTCAAAAGATGTATTGCCACGCGTAACTAAAAAAGAGAATGCGGTAAGTCGTACTCTCTGTGCATCTTTTCTTACCTGTATATTCCCATGAATCGTAATTCTGTGTTTGTTGCAACGGCATGTTTGCCGCTGCTTATTTTGATGGCTGGCTGTGCCCCAATGCATGACAATCGTCAATCGCTGTCACAGCAGACTCCTGCTGCGAATGTCGATTCCGCATTACCTGCGGCGTTAAAAAATGGTTGGCCGGATAGCCAATGGTGGAAGGCGTATAACGACCCACAGCTGAATGCGTTGATTGACAGCACGCTCAAGAATTCTCCAGATATGCAGGTAGCGGAACAGCGCATCCAACTGGCGGAGGCGCAAGCGAAGGCCGTTGAGGCGCAGGATGGTCCGGAGATCGATTTCTCTGCTGACGTGGAGCGTCAGAGAATGTCCGCCGAAGGGCTGATGGGACCGTTTGCTATTACCGATCCTGCCGCCGGGACGACCGGCCCGTGGTACACCAACGGTACCTTTGGGTTAACCGCCGGGTGGAATCTGGATCTGTGGGGCAAGAATAGGGCTGAAGTGACGGCGCGCATCGGGGCCGTTAAAGCGCGTGAAGCAGAGCGTGAACAAACCCGGCAGCTGCTGGCGAGCGGGGTCTCCCGTCTGTACTGGGAATGGCAGACCCAGGCGGCGCTGAAAAGCGTGCTGACGCAGATAAAAAATGAGCAACAGAACGTTATTAACGTCGATCGTCAACTGTATCAAAACGGCATTACCTCCTCGGTGGAAGGCGTTGAGACCGATATCGATTCCAGTAAAACGGATCAGCAGCTGAACGATGTGAACGGCAAAATGAAAGTGATTGAGGCGCGGCTGAGCGCCCTGACTAATTCACAGTCTACCGTTCTGAAACTGCATCCCAGTAAGTTACCTACCGTAGAAAGCACGCTACCGTCCCAGTTAGGCTATTCGCTGCTGGCCCGTCGACCGGATTTGCAGGCCGCGCACTGGTATATTGAATCATCCCTGAGCAGCATTGATGCGGCGAAAGCTGCGTTTTATCCGGACGTGAATTTGATGGCATTCCTGCAGCAGGATGCGTTACATCTGAGCGACCTGTTCCGCCACTCCGCGCAGCAGATGGGCGTCACGGCTGGACTTACGCTGCCTATCTTTGACAGCGGCAGACTGAATGCGAATCTCGATATTACTAAAGCGCAAAGCAACCTGACGGTGGCCAATTACAACAAAGCCGTGGTGGATGCGGTGAACGATGTGGCGCGTGCCGCATCGCAGGTGGAAACGCTGGCGCAGAAGAATCAGCATCAGCAGCAGATCGAGCATGATGCACAGCGCGTGGTGGGCCTTGCGCAGGCGCGATTTAACGCCGGTATTATTGCGGGCTCCCGGGTCAGCGAAGCAAAGATCCCGGCATTACGTGAGCAGTGCAACGGTCTGGTACTGCAAGGTCAGTGGCTGGATGCTTCCATCCAGTTGACCAGCGCGCTGGGCGGCGGCTACCACGCTTCGTAACGCACCTGCCCGGTAGACACTGCTCTACCGGGCCGTTTTCTTGCTGCTGCGTTTTTTCAACCACCAGCGTGCGCCCACCACCAGCACAATCACCAGAACCAGCCATATCCAGTGCTTAATGTGTTGATCGAGATTGTGCAGCCACGGCGCGATGACTTCTCCCCCCGCATAACCCAGGGTGGTAAATATCAGCGCCCACACCAGCGCGCCCAGAATGTTCAGCGGTAAAAAGATCTTCGGTGGCAGGTGACTGGCGCCAATCAGTAAAGGGCCAATAACGCGAAAACCGTACATAAAACGCGTGCCGACCACAAACAGGTAAGGACGCCGTTGGATCATCTTCTGTGCGTCATTAATTTTTGCCTGATGACGCGAAAAACGCCGCAGAATTTTGCCGCCAAAACGACGCCCGAGTAAATAGAGCAACTGATCGCCAATCATCCCGCCCAGCGCGACGGAGAGCACCACCAGCGGAAATTTCAGCACTCCCTGATGCGCCGCGACGCCGCCTAGCAGGGTAATGGTTTCCCCTTCAGCCAGACTGCCAATCACTAATGCGGCATAGCCGTATTGTGCAACATAATGATTTATATCCATACGATTGTATGACCTCCACCGCTTATAGCATACACCCTATGAATATTGGATGCCGGAAAAGCAGCGTTGTCGTGCTTAACGTGGTTCAGTTCCCCAATGCCTGATGGCGCTTCGCTTATCAGGCCTACGGCTTATTCACACTTTTACACGGCGCTTCGGTATTTTTCATGTGTACATAAAATAATCAAAAGCTGAATTATACTTGAAGTGTTGAGGTCCGGAGCTGACAAGAAGGGGGCGGTATGAACCATGTCTGGGGGCTGTTTTCCCATCCCGATCGTGAAATGCACGTGATCAACAGCGAAAACGAAAGCGTTTCGCATCACTACACCCATCATGTCCTGCTGATGGCGGCAATTCCGGTTATTTGCGCGTTTATTGGTACCACGCAAATCGGCTGGAATTTTGGCGATGGCAATATCCTGCAATTATCCCTGGTGACCGGATTGGCAATGGCCATTCTGTTTTACGGCGTGATGCTGGCGGGCGTAGCTGTCATGGGCAGGGTTATCTGGTGGATGGCGCGTAATTACCCGCAGCGTCCGTCGCTGGCGCACTGCATGGTCTTTGCCGGATATGTCGCGACGCCGCTGTTTTTAAGCGGGTTCGTCGCGCTTTATCCGTTGGTCTGGCTGTGCGCGCTGGTGGGCACTATCGCGCTGTTTTACACCGGTTATTTACTCTATCTCGGTATTCCGACGTTCCTGAATATCACCCGCGAGGAAGGCCTTAGTTTTTCCAGTTCAACGCTGGCGATTGGCGTGCTGGTACTGGAGGTTCTGCTGGCGATTACGGTAATCCTGTGGGGTTACGGCTATCGGTTATTCTGACGGATGAACCTGTCTACGCTGCGTTGTTGACGTAAAAGTCAGCAACGCAGCATTTCGAGACGATTCTCCTGTGGCGGCAAACCTGCCGGATCGCTATGATGCCTGAGCTAGCTTGAGAAAATACTTAATCTCCGGCGGTGTGCGTTGTGACGTGCGTGAACCCTTATCAGAAATCTCATCATGCTGAAATTCCGAGTTTCCTTATTAAGCCTTGCCCTGGTGCTGGCCGTTCCTTTTGCACCCCAAGCCGTGGCGAAAACGGCAACTACCGTAGCGGCTTCCCAACCTGAGATAGCGTCCGGTAGCGCGATGATTGTTGATCTGAATACCAACAAGGTTATCTATTCGAACCACCCGGATCTGGTGCGTCCGATCGCGTCGATCACCAAATTAATGACCGCGATGGTGGTGCTTGATGCGCGACTGCCGCTGAATGAAAAGCTGAAAGTTGATATCAGTCAGACGCCTGAGATGAAAGGTATCTATTCCCGCGTGCGATTGAACAGTGAAATTAGTCGTAAAGACATGCTGTTACTGGCGCTGATGTCATCAGAAAACCGCGCGGCAGCCAGCCTGGCGCATCATTATCCTGGCGGCTATAACGCGTTTATCAAGGCGATGAATGCGAAAGCGAAAGCGCTGGGCATGACCCAGACCCGTTTTGTGGAACCGACCGGATTATCAATTCATAACGTCTCAACCGCTCGTGATTTAACTAAATTGCTGATTGCCAGCAAACAGTATCCGCTGATTGGTCAGTTAAGCACCACGCGTGAAGATATGGCGACGTTTGCCAACCCGGCTTATACGTTGCCGTTCCGCAATACTAACCATCTGGTGTATCGCGATAACTGGAATATTCAGTTAACCAAAACCGGATTTACCAATGCGGCAGGCCATTGTCTGGTGATGCGCACGGTCATTAATAACAAGCCGGTGGCGCTGGTGGTGATGGATGCCTTCGGCAAATATACCCACTTTGCCGATGCCAGCCGTTTACGCACCTGGATTGAAACCGGCAAGGTGATGCCGGTTCCGGCGGCAGCGCTGAGCTATAAAAAGCAAAAGGCGGCGCAGATGGCGGCGGCAGGTTCGGCGAAGGGCGAGCAAACCGCGCAGAACGATTAAACCGTAAGCCGGGGAAGCGAAGCGCCCCCCCGGCAACGTGCCCGATGGCGCTTACGCTTATCGGGCCTACGATTCTTTCCAGAACTTCTGCTTACTCGTTTTACCAATACCCGGATTCATACTGTTGGTGGGATCATTTTCGCGATAAAAACGCGTTAATGTTTCCGGCGCTTCATACAGGTGTCCTACGTTATGCTCCGCCGGATATTGCGCCCCACGCTCGCGCAGTAACTCCAGCATCTGCTCTTTCAGCGCATGGGCATCCACGCCTTTTTTGACGATGTAATCCTGATGGAATACATAGCACATAAAGTGACCGTAATAGAGCTTGTGCACCAGTTGGCTGTCGATTTCCGGCGGCAGGTGTTCATACCATTCGGTGTCGTTACGACGCAGGGCGATATCCAGCGCCAGAATATCTTCCACCTCATCCGCATGAACGGCCTGATAACGAATGGCCGCGCCAGCCGCCGCAAAGCGGTGCAGGAACGCCTTGCTGCCTTCTTCCGGCGTACAGGCAAAGAAATCACCTTCTGCCGTTTTGAAAAACTCGCTTAGCCAGTTTTGCGCTTCAGCCACGCCGCCGCCGGCCATTTTTAACAGCAGGTGATGTTCGTACTTATCGCGCCAGCTTTTCATGCGCGCCGGTAGGTGGCTGGGGAACAAATGGCCAAACTTCTGCATCGCCCGGTCGGTGAAGTGCGGACGGAAAAATTTCACTTTTTCCAGCATCGCATCGGTACGACCTTTCAGGGTAAAGAAAAACGGCATTTTGTCGGTGCCGAGTTTGTCGATCATCAGAAAGGTATCTTTGCCGTACTGCTCTGCGATGTCGTAAATATCGCGATGCATATATTCACCGGCGACCGGCAGATGTTCAAATTTCGCCAGAATATGGCGGCGGATCTCCGTCAGCACCTCCGGCTGGTTAGTGCCGATATAAAAGACCTGCTGATTTTTTTCGGCTTCGAAGGTGTCCAGACGCACGGCGAACACGGCGAGTTTCCCGGCGCAGCCAGAAGATTCAAACAAGCGGTCCGGGTCGGCGTTATAGCGCGCGGGCGTATCGGCTTCAATGTCTCTGACGCGGGTGACATAGTCATGATCGTGCGCGTGGCGACCGTCGTGGCGAACATCGTCATCTTTAATACGCTCGTCATCAAGCTTGCTGAGGATCTGCTCCGGGGTCTGGCCCAGCTCAATACCCAGATGGTTCACCAGCTGTAATTTGCCCTGTTCATCAATACGCGCAAACAGCGACATTTCCGTATATGCCGGGCCTCGCTGCACCAGCGAGCCGCCGGAATTGTTGCAAATGCCGCCAATCACGGAGGCGCCGATGCAGGAAGAACCGATGACTGAATGCGGCTCACGACCAAACGGTTTAAGCGCCTTTTCCAGCGAATAGAGGGTCGTTCCAGGCCAGGCCAGCACCTGTTCGCCTTTGCCGATGACGTGCAATTTGTCCAGACGCAGGGTGCTGATAATAACAATCTCGCGGTCGTAATCATTGCCGCTTGGGGTTGAACCTTCGGTCAGGCCGGTATTGGCGGCCTGCATCAGAATAATTTTGTCTGCGGCGACGCAGGCGTTCAGGACGCGCCACAGTTCTAAAAGCGAGCCCGGAAAAACGACGGCGAGCGCATCGCCCTGACCGGAACGGAATCCCTTGCGATAGCGGGCGGTTTTAGCGGGTTCAGTAAGCAGGTGCGAATGACCCACCAGGCGGGTCAGTTCATTCAGAAAAGCTTTATTATCTGTTGTAATGGAAGACATTCTCCACTCCTTGTGGTGGGACTCAATATCAGGAACAAGCATAGCGCTTTGTATGACAATACGCTTTCTCATTCATATTGTCTTTGGCTTGTCTTCCATTGATTCGCGCTGGTTTTGAAAATTCGGAGAATAACCTTAGCTTTCTTTAGCGCTCCCGTTTAGTCTTACGGCAAATTGCGGTTTTTGTTATATTTTTGCTGACTCGTCGGGAAATAATAAAGAGAGAATCAACATGAAATGGCTATATTCTGTAGGTGTTGCGGTGAGTCTGGCGGTGCAACCAGCGCTGGCGGACACTCTGTTTGGTAACCATCCGCTGACGCCAGAGGCGCGGGATGCTTTTGTTACCGATTTACTCAAACAGATGACCGTGGATGAGAAAATTGGGCAATTACGCTTAATCAGCGTCGGACCTGATAATCCGAAAGAAGCCATCCGCGAGATGATCAAAGACGGGCAGGTCGGGGCAATTTTTAACACCGTCACGCGCCAGGATATCCGCAAAATGCAGGATCAGGTGATGGAGCTCAGCCGCCTGAAAATTCCTCTCTTTTTTGCTTATGACGTACTGCATGGTCAGCGTACCGTGTTCCCGATAAGCCTCGGTCTGGCGTCCTCCTTTAATCTTGATGCGGTCAGAACCGTCGGTCGCGTTTCTGCGTATGAAGCCGCCGACGATGGCCTGAATATGACCTGGGCGCCGATGGTCGATGTTTCCCGCGATCCGCGCTGGGGTCGTGCCTCTGAAGGGTTTGGCGAAGACACGTATTTGACCGCCACGATGGGTAAAACCATGGTGGAAGCGATGCAGGGGAAAAGCCCGGCCGATCGCTATTCCGTGATGACCAGCGTCAAGCACTTCGCCGCCTATGGCGCGGTTGAGGGCGGGAAAGAATACAACACCGTCGATATGAGCCCGCAGCGCCTGTTCAACGACTATATGCCGCCGTACAAAGCCGGGCTGGATGCCGGGAGCGGTGCTGTGATGGTAGGGCTTAACTCCCTCAACGGCACACCGGCAACGTCGGATGCGTGGCTGTTAAAAGACGTGCTGCGCGATGAGTGGGGCTTTAAGGGGATTACCGTTTCCGACCACGGCGCGATTAAAGAACTGATTAAGCACGGTACCGCCGCCGATCCTGAAGATGCGGTACGCGTGGCCATTAAGTCCGGCATTAACATGAGTATGAGCGATGAGTATTACAGCAAATACCTGCCGGGCCTGATTAAATCAGGCAAAGTGACAATGGCGGAGCTGGACGACGCTGCGCGTCACGTGCTGAACGTGAAATATGATATGGGGCTGTTTAACGATCCGTACAGCCATCTGGGGGCCAAAGAGTCTGACCCGGTGGATACCAACGCCGAAAGCCGCCTGCATCGTAAAGAAGCGCGTGAAGTGGCGCGGGAAAGCCTGGTGCTGCTGAAAAACCGCCTCGACACGCTGCCGCTGAAAAAATCCGCCACCGTGGCGGTCGTCGGGCCACTGGCCGACAGTAAGCGCGATGTGATGGGCAGTTGGTCCGCTGCCGGGGTTGCCGATCAGTCGGTAACGGTGCTGACAGGGATTAAAAATGCCATCGGCGAGCAGGGCAAAGTGATATACGCCAAAGGGGCGAATATCACCAACGATAAAGGGATTGTCGATTTCCTCAACCTGTATGAAGAGGCGGTGAAGATTGATCCGCGTTCGCCGCAGGCGATGATTGATGAAGCCGTGAATGCGGCGAAGCAGTCTGACGTGGTGGTCGCGGTGGTCGGTGAAGCGCAGGGAATGGCCCATGAAGCCTCCAGCCGCACCGATATCACCATTCCGCAGAGCCAGCGTGACCTGATTGCCGCGCTGAAAGCAACGGGCAAACCGCTGGTGCTGGTACTGATGAATGGGCGTCCGCTGGCGCTGGTTAAGGAAGATCAACAGGCAGATGCGATCCTCGAAACCTGGTTTGCCGGAACGGAAGGCGGGAACGCCATCGCCGATGTGCTGTTTGGCGATTACAACCCGTCCGGTAAGCTGCCGATGTCTTTCCCGCGCTCTGTCGGGCAGATCCCGGTCTATTACAGCCATCTCAATACCGGTCGCCCGTATAATGCCGATAAGCCGAACAAATACACGTCGCGCTATTTCGACGAAGCCAACGGGCCGTTGTATCCCTTTGGCTATGGCCTGAGCTACACCACATTCACGGTTTCTGATGTGAAACTCTCCTCGCCGACGATGAAGCGTGACGGGACCGTGACGGCCAGCGTGCAGGTGACCAACACCGGCAAGCGCGAAGGTGCGACGGTGATTCAGATGTATTTGCAGGATGTGACCGCCTCCATGAGCCGTCCGGTAAAACAGCTGAAAGGCTTTGAGAAAGTGAATCTTAAACCGGGTGAAACGCAGACCGTCAGCTTCCCGATTGATATTGAAGCGCTGAAATTCTGGAACCAGCGCATGAAATACGATGCTGAGCCGGGCAAATTTAACGTCTTTATCGGCGTGGATTCCGCCAGAGTGAAGCAGGGTGAATTTGAACTGCTGTAGTGGATGAATAAAGCCACGCAACGTGCCTGATGGCGCTACGCTTGTCAGGCCTGCGAAATCGTATCTTCCGGCAAATTCACTTTGGGTTTGCCGGATTTTTTTTATCTTATTATCGCCTTACCGCTAATAACTCTGTGCGTTACCACCCAATTGCCAGGTTAAGCCCTGATTTTTCGACTATGCTTTTTCCTCAAGTCTCTGAAAAGGGCCGCAAAAGGATGAGGAGCACAGCATGATAATCTCAAAGTTTGGGGTAGGATCGTTGGCATTGTTAGCCGCGATAAGTACGCCCTTACAGGCCGCGTCCCCCGTTACGGTTGGGTCAAAAATTGACACCGAAGGGGCGCTGCTCGGCAACATTATTTTGCAGGTGCTCGAAAGCCACGGCGTGAAAACCGTCAATAAAGTGCAACTGGGTACTACCCCGGTGGTACGTGGCGCGATTACCTCCGGCGAGCTGGATATCTACCCGGAATATACCGGCAACGGCGCATTCTTTTTTAAAGATGAGAATGATCCGGCGTGGAAAAATGCGCAGGCCGGTTTCGATAAAGTGAAAAAGCTGGACGCAGAGCAAAATAAGCTGGTCTGGCTAACGCCTGCGCCCGCCAACAATACCTGGACCATTGCGGTGCGCCAGGATGTCGCTCAAAAGAACAAGCTCGTTTCACTGGCTGATTTAGGGCGCTATCTGAAAGAGGGCGGTACCTTCAAACTGGCCGCTTCTGCGGAGTTTATCGAACGCGCTGACGCGCTGCCCGCGTTTGAAAAAGCCTATGAGTTCAAATTGAATCAGGATCAGCTTTTATCACTGGCCGGCGGCGACACCGCGGTGACGATTAAAGCGGCGGCGCAGCAAACTTCGGGCGTCAATGCCGCGATGGCCTACGGCACCGATGGCCCGGTCGCCGCGCTGGGGCTGCAAACGTTAAGCGATCCGCAAGGCGTTCAGCCGATTTACGCGCCTGCGCCAGTGGTACGAGAGTCGGTACTCAAGGCCTATCCGCAAATGGAAGAATGGCTGCAGCCTGTTTTTGCCAGTCTGGATGAAAAAACGCTACAACAGCTGAACGCCAGCATTGCCGTAGAAGGGCTGGATGCGAAAAAAGTTGCTGCGGATTATCTGAAGCAAAAAGGATGGGTTAAGTAACGGCATTTACAGCGGGTGGGCTTTTTGTCGAATATTTCAGTTAATCGGGTGCTGTTGCTGCTGGTTCTTCTTACCGTCGCAGCAGCAGCGCTTCCTTTCATTAGCTATGCTCCCAATCGTCTGGTTTCTGGCGAAGGTCGTCAACTTTGGGATATCCGGCCCGACATGGCGTGGGGATTGGCGGTGGCCTGTTTGCTGCTGTTTTTTCTGTGCTTTGTGTCGGGCAAATCCGGTAGCGTATTGACGTTGGTTGTGACTGAACTGCTGGTCATTACGGCGCTGTTTATCGCAGGTACAACGGCAACGAACTTGGCACTGACGGGCAGTCCGTTGGCCAGGACCAGCCTGGGGAGCGGATTCTGGCTGGGGCTGGGACTCATGCTGCTGGCCGCCAGCGACGCCATTCGTCGCATCACCCGTCAGGCGCTGTGGCGATGGGTGCTGCACGCGCAGCTTTTTCTCATGCCGATAGTGTTATTACTGTCTGGCACGTTTAACGATCTTTCTCTGCTAAAAGAGTATGCCAATCGTCAGGATGTCTTCAACGACGCGCTGGCGCAGCATCTGACTATTCTGCTCGGCACCGTGATACCTGCGTTATTAATTGGCGTGCCGCTGGGCGTTTGGTGCTCTTTTTCTGGCGCTCGTCAGGGGCCCGTTTTCGCCGTACTGAACATTATCCAGACCATTCCCTCGGTGGCATTGTTTGGCCTGTTGATTGCGCCGCTTGCGGGACTGGTTAAGTATTTTCCCTGGTTAGGCTCACTCGGCGTTGCGGGAACCGGCCTGACGCCAGCGCTTATTGCGTTGGTACTGTACGCGCTCTTACCGCTGGTACGTGGCGTAGTGGCTGGACTGAACCAGGTTCCGCGCGATGTACTGGAAAGCGCTCGGGCGATGGGGATGAGCGCGCGTCAACGATTTATCTCGGTGCAGTTTCCGCTGGCGCTGCCGGTTTTCTTGCGCAGTTTGCGGGTGGTGATGGTCCAGACGGTAGGGATGGCGGTGATTGCTGCGTTGATTGGCGCCGGGGGCTTTGGCGCGCTGGTCTTTCAGGGATTGCTCAGTAGCGCCGTTGATTTAGTGCTGCTGGGCGTGATCCCGGTAGTTGTGCTGGCGGTGTTGATTGATGCGCTGTTTGATTTAGGGCTGGCGCTGCTGAAGGGAACGAATAATGATTGAATTTAGTCAGGTCAGTAAAACCTATGGTCAGCACAAAGCCGTCGATGACCTTAATCTGCATTTAGCACAGGGGAGTTTTTCGGTGCTGATTGGCACGTCTGGTTCCGGGAAATCCACCACGCTGAAGATGATCAACCGACTGGTCGAGCATGACAGCGGGCAGATTCGTTTTGCGGGGGAGGAGATCCGCAGTCTGCCGGTGCTGGAATTAAGGCGACGAATGGGATACGCGATCCAGTCTATCGGCTTGTTCCCGCACTGGACCGTCGCGCAGAATATCGCCACCGTGCCGCAGTTACAAAAGTGGTCGCGTTCTCGTATTGATGACCGAACAGATGAACTTATGGCGCTGTTGGGGCTGGAGGCGAGTTTGCGTCACCGTTATCCGCATCAGCTTTCCGGTGGGCAACAGCAGCGGGTAGGGGTTGCACGCGCGCTGGCGGCAGATCCGCAGGTGCTGCTGATGGATGAACCTTTTGGCGCGCTGGATCCCGTCACCCGTGGTGCACTGCAGCAGGAGATGACCCGTATTCATCGTCTGCTGGGGCGAACCATCGTATTGGTGACGCATGATATCGATGAGGCGTTGAGGCTGGCGGAACATCTGGTGCTGATGGACGCGGGTAAGGTTGTGCAGCAAGGGACGCCGCTGTCGATGCTGACCGCGCCAGCGAACGATTTCGTGCAAACGTTCTTTGGCCGTAGTGAACTGGGCGTACGTTTGCTGTCGCTGCGTACGGTGGGGGATTTTATTCGTCGCGGCGAACATGCAGACGGTGAGCCGCTGGTGGCTGAGATGACGCTACGTGATGCGCTGTCGATGTTTGTGGCGCGGGGATGCGATGTACTGCCGGTCGTGACGCCGCAGGGCGTGTCCTGCGGTACGCTTCATTTTCGCGATCTGCTTTCGGAGATGCCGACCCGTGAAACGTCTTGCTGATCCGCTGCTGTGGCTCGTGGTACTGTTCCTGCTCCTGTTGGTAGGGTTGCCGTACAGCCAGATGCTGTTTAGTTCGCTGTTCCCAGAACTGCCGCGCCCGGTGTATCAGCAGGAAAGTTTTACGGCACTGGCGCTGAGCCATTTTGCTCTGGTGGGAATATCCAGCCTTATCGCCGTACTCATCGGCACCGGGGCGGGGATTGCGGTAACCCGGCCCTGGGGGGCAGAGTTCAGACCGATGGTGGAAACTATCGCCGCCGTGGGGCAGACCTTTCCTCCGGTCGCGGTGCTGGCGATTGCCGTACCGGTGATGGGATTTGGCCTTGAGCCAGCGGTTATCGCGCTGATCCTGTATGGCGTGTTACCGATCCTACAGGCTACCCTGGCGGGTTTGGGAGGCATCTCTGCCAGCGTGATGGAAATCGCCAGCGGGATGGGGATGAGTCGCGGGCAGCGCCTGCGGAAAGTAGAGCTGCCGCTGGCGGCGCCGGTTATTTTGGCAGGGATCCGCACGTCGGTGATTATTAATATCGGCACCGCAACGATCGCCTCAACCGTCGGGGCGAACACGTTGGGGACGCCGATAATTATCGGACTGAGCGGGTTTAATACCGCCTACGTGATTCAGGGGGCGCTGCTGGTCGCGCTAGCGGCGGTGATCGTTGACCGCGGGTTTGAGCGATTAGCGAGCTACCTTACCCGGCACGTAAAATGAAGGTGTAGCCTGCCAGCATGACGCCGCCGATACCGCCGATAGCCATCAGCAGGAAGAGGGTTATTACACCGATTTTAGCTGCGCTCATTGTGCACTCCTTATGTGAATCTAAGGATTGTACACTTTTGTTAATAGAATATTAAATACCGAGTGGATAAATATCGTGACCCAACGCGCGCCATTCACTCAACTGCTGCTGCTGAGCGGGCGTCTGGTTCTCGCCGCACCAGACAAGCAAGGTTCGACCTTCGAACAGCTCCGGTCGCAGTTGGTTCAGTGAGTGGGCCAGAACGTCGACGCGCCATCCCTGCTGACTGGCAACCCAGCCCTCCAGCCATAAGCGGGTGGTATCGTGAATGTTCCAGCCGACAACAAGGGCATCTTTACCCTGCTTCTTGCGCGCCGAGGCCAGGCAAATAGCGATGTAGTTGATGAGAACGCCGTCGAGGATCCCCAGTAACGCCTGCAGAATCGGCTGTTGGCATTGCAGACGTCGACGTAACGGTGTGAACAAATGGGTATTGAGCGTTTGCGCGGGATAATCCTGGCCACGCTCTTTGATCCACATTCGCAGGCTATGCAAATTATTACTTTGCAAATAGCTCAACAGCGTCTCTTGCTGTTCGCGCCAGCCGTTATGCACATCCATGCTCTCACTGCTGAGCAACATTTTCACTTTGCTGACCTGAACACCATTGTTTATCCAGCGTTTTATCTCACGGATCCTGTCGATATCCGCATCGTTAAACAGGCGATGACCACCGTCTGTCCGCTGTGGTTTCAGTAATCCGTAACGCCTCTGCCATGCACGTAAAGTGACAGGGTTGATATCACAAAGCAAAGCCACTTCACCTATTGTGTAAAGCGCCATTGTTGTCTCACTCTTGCTTGCGAGGTCCCAGTTTAACTTTAGACGCTCTTTTACGAACCAGGTAGTTTTGTCTGTTTTTTAATCAATCGATGGGTGAGATTGTCGCCGCGCTCGCGCTTTCGAGTGATCGTTCTCACAAATTCCTGTTTTTTTGCAACACTTCAAAGAAAGTTACGCGCAGCCCATGTATGTTACGCGCTTTTAAGTGATGTGTGGTTGGCGGGTATGTACGAGTTTAATCTGGTGTTGCTGCTGCTTCAGCAGATGTGCGTGTTTCTCGTTATCGCGTGGCTGATGAGCAAAACGCGTTTGTTTATCCCGCTGATGCAGGTCACTATCCGGCTCCCGCACAAACTGCTGTGCTACGTTACCTTTTCCATTTTCTGCATTTTGGGCACCTATTTCGGGCTGCACATCGATGACTCTATCGCTAACACCCGCGCTATCGGCGCGGTGATGGGCGGGTTGCTTGGCGGCCCCGTAGTCGGTGGTTTAGTCGGACTTACCGGTGGCCTGCATCGCTATTCGATGGGCGGAATGACGGCGCTAAGCTGCATGATCTCGACCATTGTGGAAGGTTTGCTCGGCGGGCTGGTACACAGCGTGCTCACCCGTCGTGGCCGTACCGATAAAGTCTTTAGCCCACTGACGGCGGGCGCTATTACCTTTGTCGCCGAACTGGTGCAGATGCTGATCATCTTGTTAATTGCCCGTCCGTTTGATGATGCGTTTCGGTTGGTCAGCAATATTGCCGCGCCGATGATGGTAACCAATACCGTGGGCGCAGCCCTGTTTATGCGTATATTGCTCGATAAACGGGCAATGTTTGAAAAATACACCTCCGCTTTTTCCGCTACTGCGCTTAAAGTTGCCGCCTCAACGGAAGGTATTTTGCGCCAGGGATTCAACGAGGTTAACAGCATGAAGGTCGCTCAGGTGCTGTATGAAGAGCTGGATATCGGCGCGGTGGCGATTACCGACCGCGAGAAGCTGCTGGCATTCACCGGCATTGGGGACGATCATCATCTGCCCGGCAAACCTATTTCGTCGTCGTACACCCTACGGGCGATCGAAACCGGAGAGGTGGTCTATGCCGATGGGAACGAAGTGCCATACCGCTGTTCTTTGCATCCGCAATGCAAATTAGGCTCGACGCTGGTGATCCCTTTGCGGGGGGAAAACCAGCGGGTGATGGGAACCATCAAACTGTATGAGGCCAAAAACCGCCTCTTTAGCTCGATCAACCGCACGCTGGGGGAAGGGATCGCGCAGCTGCTTTCGGCGCAGATTCTGGCCGGACAGTACGAGCGGCAAAAAGCGATGCTTACGCAGTCAGAAATTAAACTCCTGCATGCTCAGGTGAATCCTCATTTTCTGTTTAATGCGCTCAACACCATTAAAGCCGTGATCCGACGTGATAGCGAGCAGGCCAGCCAACTGGTGCAGTACCTGTCGACTTTCTTTCGTAAAAACTTAAAGCGCCCGTCGGAGATTGTCACACTGGCCGATGAAATTGAGCACGTTAACGCCTATTTGCAAATTGAAAAGGCGCGATTCCAGTCGCGCCTGCAGGTGACCTTAACGGTGCCTGATGAACTTGCGCATCAACAATTACCCGCTTTTACCCTGCAGCCTATCGTGGAGAATGCCATTAAGCACGGTACCTCTCAGCTACTGGATACCGGAGAGGTGTCGATTACCGCCCGTCGCGAAGGGCAGTATCTGATGCTGGATATTGAAGATAATGCCGGGCTGTATCAGCCAACGTCAGAGGCCAGCGGGTTGGGTATGAATCTGGTAGATAAACGGCTGCGCGAGCGGTTTGGCGATGATTTTGGCATCAGCGTAGCGTGTGAGCCTGACCGCTTTACCCGAATCACTTTACGACTTCCTCTGGAGGAACTGGCATGATCAAAGTGCTGATTGTAGATGACGAACCGTTAGCGCGGGAGAATCTGCGGATCCTGCTGCAGGAACAAAGCGACATCGAGATTGTCGGGGAATGCTCGAATGCGGTGGAAGCCATCGGCGCGGTACATAAACTGCACCCGGATGTCCTGTTCCTCGATATTCAGATGCCGCGTATCAGCGGCCTGGAAATGGTCGGCATGCTTGATCCCGAGCATCGCCCGTATATTGTATTTCTGACCGCGTTTGATGAGTATGCGGTCAAAGCGTTTGAAGAACACGCGTTTGATTATCTGCTCAAACCGATTGAAGAGGCGCGGCTGGAAAAAACGCTGATCCGCTTGCGGCAGGAGCGCACCAGGCAGGATGTATCGCTATTGCCCGAGAATCAGCAGGCGCTGAAGTTTATTCCGTGCAGCGGTCATAGCCGCATCTATCTGCTGCAAATGGATGACGTGGCGTTTATCAGCAGTCGTATGAGCGGCGTGTATGTGACCAGTAGCGATGGCAAAGAAGGGTTCACAGAGCTGACGCTCAGAACGCTGGAAAGCCGGACTCCGCTGCTGCGCTGTCACCGACAATACCTGGTGAATATGGCGCAATTGCAGGAGATCCGTCTGGAAGATAACGGCCAGGCCGAGCTGATTTTGCGTAACGGACTGACCGTTCCGGTGAGTCGTCGTTATCTTAAAAGTCTAAAAGAGGCGATTGGACTGTAAACCTGATACACTGCGCGCCATTGCATCACCGACAGTTGAAGGCTCTATGCTAAGTAATGATATTCTTCGTAGCCTGCGCTACACCTTGAAAGCGAACAATAACGACATGGTGCGTATTCTTGCGCTTGCTGACATGGAATCCACCTCCGCAGGTTTTGATACCTGGATGACAAAAGAAGATGAAGATGGGTTTGTTCGCTGCCCGGATATCATTCTGTCCGGTTTTTTAAACGGCCTGATTTATCATCTGCGCGGGAAGGATGATTCTGCGCCGGAACTGGCGATTGAGCGTCGTGTGAATAACAATACGGTGCTGAAAAAGCTGCGTATCGCCTTTTTGCTGAAAACCGATGACATTCTGACCATTATGACCGAGCAGAAATTCCGCGTGTCGATGCCGGAAATTACCGCCATGATGCGCGCGCCGGACCATAAAAACTATCGCGAATGTGGCGATCAGTTCCTGCGTTATTTCCTGCGCGGTTTGACCTCTCGCGTACACAACGCGAAAGCGTAACAAGAAAAACGGGCGACCCCGATGCGCTCGGGTCGCCGGTCGTTTATTTCACTTCTTTAAAACCCGCCGCTTCCATTATCGTCTGCATTTGTTTCATGCTGATGTTTTTATCGGCGTTTTCAGACAGCTTCATTCCAGAGATCCCCTGCAACGATTTTATGTCGACCTTTTCCATATCGATGGTGACATTTTCTTGCGCGTAGGTGTCTGTATAGGTGAGCTTTTCTTCAATGCCCGGAATATTATGATATTTAGCGCTTAAGGCGTCGAAGACTTTTGCTGCTTCTTCTTTATTGCTGGCGCCGACAGACGCATAGCTGATTTTACTTTCTGAAGTTTGTTTCAGAACTTTGTCACCTTTAAAGGTGTAAGAGACCGTAATATCAGAACCGTTAACGTTGGCATTGAATGTTTTCGTTTCTTCTTTATCGCCACATCCCGCGAGGGAAAAAACCAGAACAGATGCCGCGGCGAGCGAAAGTAATTTTTGTAACGCGTTCATGCAAAACTCCATTTCATGAATATCGGATGTTAAATAATAACACCCATGAATCTGGTGAGTCCGGACGACCCTGATGCCAGAGGCGCATAGAATAAATCTAATATTAAAAAATGAGCAGTCCGAAAATGGAATGAAGTGACGAGTTTAAGATTAAGGGAACCGCTAATGTCGCAAAAAAAAGCGCTGCAATTGCAGCGCCTGAATATGTTTAATTTATTTTACCTGTTGACCTGGTTTTGCGCCTTCGTCCGGGCTTAACAGGAAGATATCTTTCCCGCCAGGACCTGCGGCCATCACCATGCCTTCGGAAATACCAAAGCGCATTTTACGCGGCGCAAGGTTGGCAACCATGATGGTCTGGCGGCCAATCAGGGCCTGCGGATCCGGATAGGCAGAACGAATACCGGAGAAGACGTTACGCTTCTCGCCGCCAAGATCCAGCGTCAGGCGCAGCAATTTGTCAGAACCTTCCACGAATTCGGCGTTTTCAATCAGCGCTACGCGCAGGTCAACTTTGGCGAAATCATCAAAGGTGATGGTTTCCTGAATCGGATCGTCCGCCAGCGGGCCGGTAACCGGTGCGGCAGCGGCCTTCACCTCTTCTTTAGACGCTTCAACCAGCGCTTCAACTTGTTTCATGTCGATGCGATTGTAGAGCGCCTTAAAGGTGTTGACCTTGTGACCGAGCAGCGGCTGCTCAATGGCATCCCAGCCCAGCTCGCTGTTCAGGAAAGCTTCAACACGTTCAGCAAGCGTAGGCAGTACCGGTTTCAGGTAAGTCATCAGCACGCGGAACAGGTTGATACCCATCGAGCAAATTGCCTGCAGGTCGGCATCGCGGCCTTCCTGTTTAGCCACAACCCACGGAGCCTGTTCGTCAACGTAGCGGTTTGCCACATCGGCCAGCGCCATTATTTCGCGGATAGCTTTACCAAATTCACGGCTTTCCCACGCTTCGCCAATGACCGCAGCGGCATCGGTAAAGGTTTTATACAGTGCCGGATCGGCCAGTTCAGCAGCCAATACGCCGTCAAAACGCTTGGCAATAAAGCCAGCGTTACGCGAGGCCAGGTTAACCACCTTGTTGACGATATCGGCGTTCACGCGCTGGACAAAGTCTTCCAGGTTCAGGTCGATGTCATCAATACGCGAAGAGAGCTTCGCCGTGTAGTAGTAACGCAGGCTGTCGGCGTCAAAGTGCTTCAGCCAGGTGCTGGCCTTAATGAAGGTGCCGCGAGACTTGGACATCTTCGCGCCGTTCACCGTCACATAACCGTGTACGAACAGGTTGGTCGGCTTACGGAAATTGCTGCCTTCCAGCATGGCAGGCCAGAACAGGCTGTGGAAGTAAACGATGTCCTTACCGATGAAGTGATACAGCTCGGCGTCGGAGTCTTTTTTCCAGTATTCATCGAAGCTTACGGTGTCGCCGCGCTTGTCGCACAGGTTTTTGAACGAACCCATGTAGCCAATTGGCGCATCCAGCCAGACGTAGAAGTACTTGCCAGGCGCATTCGGGATTTCAAAACCGAAGTACGGTGAATCGCGGGAAATATCCCACTGCTGCAGGCCAGCTTCAAACCATTCCTGCATTTTGTTAGCGACCTGCTCCTGCAACGCGCCGCTGCGCGTCCATGCCTGCAGCATTTCGCTGAACGACGGCAGGTCAAAGAAGAAGTGTTCTGAGTCACGCATCACCGGCGTAGCGCCGGAAACGACGGATTTCGGCTCGATAAGTTCGGTCGGGCTGTAGGTCGCGCCGCAGACTTCGCAGTTATCGCCGTATTGATCCGGAGACTTACATTTCGGGCAGGTGCCTTTAACGAAACGGTCCGGCAGGAACATGCCTTTTTCCGGATCGTAAAGCTGGGAGATGGTACGGTTCTTAATAAAACCGTTCTCCTTCAGACGCGTGTAGATAAGCTCAGACAGCTCGCGGTTCTCATCGCTATGCGTAGAGTGGTAGTTGTCATAGCTGATGTCAAAACCCGCAAAATCAGTCTGATGCTCCTGACTCATTTCACCGATCATCTGCTCTGGCGTGATCCCAAGCTGCTGCGCTTTCAGCATGATTGGCGTACCGTGTGCGTCGTCCGCGCAGATGAAGTTTACCTGGTGGCCGCGCATTCGCTGGTAACGGACCCAGACATCAGCCTGGATGTGCTCCAGCATATGGCCGAGGTGGATAGAGCCGTTGGCGTACGGCAGCGCGCACGTTACCAGAATTTTCTTCGCGACTTGAGTCATAGTGGGCAATTACTTCTTTTGTAGTGAAAAGGGCTTTGATAGTACCAAAATGGTAATTACTGCGCCAAGCGATAAGGGCATTTATGCGTAAATGAATAATTGTTGCGGTTGGAGTAAACTACCTGGTGACTATTGTATTTTCAGAACAACAAAAAAGGAGTCGGGATGAACGCACAATCCCAGGCCAAATCACCAGAAGTCCTGCGCGCTATGGTCGCCGGGACGCTGGCGAATTTTCAGCATTCAACCCTGAAGCATAATCTGACAACGCTTAAAGCGTTGCACCACGTCGCCTGGATGGACGACACCTTGCACGTTGAGCTGGTTATGCCGTTCGTCTGGCATAGCGCGTTTGAAGCGTTAAAAGAGCAATGCAGTGCCGATCTGTTGCGTATTACCGGCGCGAAAGCGATTGACTGGAAGTTGTCACATAACATCGCGACCCTGAAGCGTGTAAAAAACCAGCCGGGTATTAATGGTGTGAAGAACATCATTGCCGTCAGTTCCGGCAAAGGCGGGGTGGGGAAATCTTCCACTGCGGTGAACCTGGCGCTGGCGCTGGCTGCGGAAGGAGCGAAGGTAGGGATTCTGGACGCCGATATTTATGGCCCGTCCATCCCGACGATGCTCGGCGCGGAAAACCAACGTCCAACTTCGCCGGACGGCACTCATATGGCGCCGATCGTGTCTCATGGTCTGGCGACCAATTCCATTGGCTATCTGGTCACTGACGATAACGCCATGGTGTGGCGCGGTCCGATGGCCAGTAAAGCGCTGCTGCAGATGCTGCAGGAAACCTTATGGCCGGATCTTGATTATCTGGTACTGGATATGCCGCCGGGCACCGGTGACATCCAGCTGACGCTGGCGCAAAACATTCCGGTAACGGGGGCGGTGGTGGTGACCACGCCGCAGGACATCGCGCTGATCGATGCGAAAAAAGGCATCGTGATGTTCGAAAAGGTTGAAGTACCGGTGTTGGGTATTGTTGAGAATATGAGTATGCATATTTGCAGCAACTGCGGTCACCATGAGCCGATTTTCGGCACCGGTGGCGCGCAAAAGCTGGCTGAGCAGTATCACACCCAACTGCTGGGGCAAATGCCGCTGCATATTTCTCTGCGTGAAGACCTCGATCGCGGTACGCCGACGGTTATCAGTCGTCCAGACAGCGAATTTACCGCCATTTACCGTGAACTGGCAGGGCGTGTGGCAGCACAGCTGTACTGGCAGGGGGAAGTTATTCCGGGTGAGATTGCCTTCCGCGCGGTGTAATTTATCGCGTTAAATACTATTCACCGCATCAATAATATATTGATGCGGTGAATATATAGAGTGAAAAAGCTACGCAATATTGTTTATCCTGCCCGTATAATCCATGTCTTTTTCTGAATAATTCGCCTCAATGCATCATTTGAATTGATCAAACCTATCTCATTAATCTACCATTCCAATTGGTTTTAGCAGGGACGTTAATACATAATTCAACGGACAAATGGCTTGTACGCTGTTTTCCACTTAAAACAGGAATAATGAACGCAATGAAGAAAAGTTTATTCTTGGGATTAATAACTCTGGCTTATGGAATGAGTTTACAGGCTTTGGCTTCTGATACGGCAACCTTAACCATTACCGGGAAGGTTGTTGAACCAACATGCAGTACTGATGTTGTGAATAATACTGTGCAGCAGCGATGTGGTCAGACACTTCATCATACAGATATCAACAATGTTAACTCCACTTCTGTACAAGGCATGGTTACTGAAATTGTCGCTGTTCCTGGGAACCCCTCACGACAGATAGTGTTAAATCGCTACGACTAAGAAAATGTATTGTTTATTAAGCCCCCATCACTTCAATGAATGATGGAGGCTTTTTTATTCATTGTATAAATTATTCCCATCAATTAATTACGCTAATTTATTAAAATTAAAAATAGTACTCACCTTCACTTATTTGCTACAACTATATTGACATTTGTAACTTGCTTTAAATCAATAAAACAACGCGTTTACATTGCGGTAACGTTTTTGATGTGCGAATTTAAATTCAAGAGTTGAACCCTCTTAACAAATAGAAATTAATTCATTAAGGAAGATACTATGAAACGTTCAATTATTTCTGCTGCTGTACTGTCTGCTGTATTTATGAGTGCTGGGGCTTTTGCTGCTGATACTGATTCTGGCATATTGAATATTAATGGTAAGGTAACCGGAACTTCATGTCAGTTTGTTGATGGCGCGACAGAAGCTACAATTACATTGTCTAGCATTCCGGATTCTTTATTCAATGAGGTTAACGTCGGGAATGATGTTACCTATGGAGAGGGGCGTGCCAGTTCACCATTGGAAATTAAATGTACAAACTCTTCAAATGTTAAGATTTTCATTTCTGCTAATGACGTTGATAATAACGATATTATTATACCTAATATTGGCTTGGATACTGGAGTAGGTTTTAAACTGTTCCATAACAATAAATCGATTGCTAAATCTGGAAGCGAAGGTATTCCTTTAAGTGAATTTCCCTCAACAGAAGATGGGGTATATAAACTCGATCTTGCAGCTCGTTACGCTAAAAGAACAGTGTCTGTAACCCCCGGTGATGTAAATGCCACTGTGACTCTGAAAGTTGTTCAGGAATAAATTGTAACCGGCAGTATTGTACTGCCGGTAGTTAATCTGAAGGGATAATGAATGAAAGGATTTTACGCATTAATTATATCATCAATCATTATGCCCGCCCATGCGGGAATTGTGATCTACGGTACTCGCGTTATTTACCCAGCAGATAAAAAGGAAGTATTAGTCCAGTTGATGAACCAAGGGAACCGATCTTCACTGGTACAGTCATGGATTGATGACGGCGATAGTTCTTTACCGCCGGAAAAAATTCATGTGCCATTTATGCTTACACCTCCGGTTGCAAAGGTGGCTGGAAACTCAGGCCAGCAGTTAAAAATTAAAAAAATGTCTAATATGCTGCCTAACGATAAAGAAAGCTTGTTTTATCTCAATGTGCTGGATATTCCACCAAATAATCCTGGCAATGAAGGGAAAAATATACTCAAGTTCGCGATGCAGAATAGGATAAAATTAATTTTTCGACCTACAGGTATTTCGCCAGTTAATAACTATACGTTTCAAAAATTATCTATGAAACGTAGTGGTAGTATTTACTCTATTAAGAATGATGCAGCTAACTGGGTCACGGTGACGGAAGTTAAAGCTAATAGTATCAAGATCAACAACGAAAGTATTATGCTTGCACCGTTCTCCAGTTCAGATTTGGCATTAAAAAGTGCTAATGCCAATCAGTATAAAATAACCATTATTGACGATCACGGTAATTATATTAGCGATAACGTCAGCCTAAAATAACAGGAGCTGGTTATGTTAAGGATGACTCCGATTGCTTCGGCGGTATTACTGTTGCTACTCGGCATTGATGCCCATGCCGCAGAAGAAACGTTTGATACAAATTTTATGATGGGTGGAATGAAGGGCGAGAAAGTTTCTGATTTTCGCCTTGATGATAATCAACCCCTGCCAGGCCAATATGATATTGACATCTACGTCAATAAACAGTGGCGTGGTAAGTATGATATTACTGTTAAGGATAATCCGGATGACACCTGTTTATCCCGCGATGCTTTAACGCGTCTGGGGATAAATATACAGGCATTGGACAAGCAGAATGAATGCCCAACCCTAAAGCAGGCGGTGCAAGGGGGCAGTTACGCGTGGAATATCGGTACGTTTAGCCTGGATCTCAGCGTTCCGCAGGCGTTTGTCGATGAGCTTGAGCAAGGGTATGTTCCTCCTGAGAATTGGGATCGTGGCATCAATGCTTTCTATACTTCCTATTATGCCAGTCAGTATTACAGCGACTATAAGGATTCTGGTAACAGCAAAAGCACCTATGCGCGCTTTACCAGCGGGTTAAACCTGCTGGGCTGGCAGCTGCATTCCGATGCCAGCTATAACAAAACCGATGACAGCAGCGGGGAGTGGAAAAGTAACACCCTGTATCTGGAACGCGGAATCCCGCAAATTCTCGGAACGCTGCGTGCCGGGGATATGTATACCTCATCAGATATTTTTGATGCGGTGCGCTTTCGTGGCGTACGGTTGTATCGCGATATGCAGATGCTGCCGAACTCAAAACAGAATTTTACGCCGCTGGTGCAGGGGATTGCGCAAAGTAACGCGCTGGTCACCATCGAACAGAACGGTTTTGTGGTTTATCAGAAAGAGGTTCCGCCAGGCCCGTTCTCTATTGCGGATTTGCAGTTGGCTGGCGGCGGTGCGGATCTTGACGTCAGTATCAAAGAGGCGGACGGCTCTGTAACAACCTATCTGGTGCCCTATGCTGCGGTGCCCAATATGTTGCAGCCGGGTGTCTCAAAATATGATTTAGCGGCAGGGCGTAGCCATATCGAAGGCGCCAGCAACCAGACCGATTTTGCGCAGATGAGCTACCAATATGGGCTGAATAATTTGTTAACGCTGTATGGCGGTACCATGCTGGCGGATAACTACAATGCGTTCACCCTGGGTACCGGCTGGAATACACGTATCGGCGCGATTTCCGTTGATGCGACACAATCTCATAGCAAGCAAGACAATGGTGATGTGTTTGACGGGCAAAGTTACCAGATCGCCTATAACAAGTATTTAACACAAACCGCCACCCGTTTTGGGCTTGCTGCCTATCGTTACTCGTCACGAGATTACCGAACGTTTAACGATCACGTCTGGGCCAATAACAAAGACAGCTATCATCGTGATGAAAATGATGTGTATGACATCGCGGATTATTATCAGAACGATTTTGGTCGTAAGAACAGTTTTTCGGCTAACGTTAGCCAATCTTTGCCGCAGGGCTGGGGTTCTGTATCTTTGAGCACGCTGTGGCGTGATTACTGGGGCCGTAGCGGCAGCAGTAAAGATTATCAGGTGAGTTATTCCAATAGCTGGCAACGGATTAGCTATACCTTTTCAGCTAGTCAGACTTACAACGAGGATCATCACGAAGATAAGCGTTTTAACGTCTTTATCTCCATTCCGTTTGACTGGGGAGATGACATTAGCACTCCGCGCCGACATTTGTATGTGTCTAACTCAACGACCTTTGATGATGATGGTTTTGCGTCTAACAATACCGGGCTTTCCGGCACCGCAGGCAGTCGCGATCAGTTTAACTATGGGGTGAATCTCAGTCATCAACGACAGAACAGCGAAACAACGGCCGGCGGTAATCTGACGTGGAATGCGCCGGTCGCCACGCTTAACGGCAGCTACAGCCAGTCGTCTAAATATACGCAAACTGGCGGCAGTATTTCAGGTGGGCTGGTGGCCTGGTCGGGAGGCGTGAATTTAGCCAACCGGCTGTCGGAAACGTTTGCCGTGATGCATGCGCCGGGTCTGGAAGGGGCCTATGTGAACGGGCAGAAATACCGTACCACCAACCGCAATGGCGTGGTGGTCTACGACGGCTTAACGCCTTATCGTGAAAACCACTTGATGCTGGATGTTTCCAATACTAATAGTGAAACCGATCTGCAAGGGAATCGGCGTAATACAGCCCCATATCGGGGGGCAGTCGTTCTGGCGATGTTTGATACTGACCAACGTAAACCTTGGTATATCCGGGCGCAGCGCCCTGATGGTTCATCGCTGACGTTTGGTTACGAAGTTGAGGATATTCATGGACACAATATTGGCGTGGTAGGCCAGGGAAGCCAGCTCTTTATTCGTACCAATGAAGTACCGCCAGAAATAAATGTGGCAGTTGATAAGCAACAGGGACTTTCATGCTCAATCACTTTCGGCAAAACGATTGATGAAAGTAAAGTTTATATTTGTCGGTAAGGTGGAGAGTCGACCATGAAAATTATCTTTTTTATGTTAACACTTTTATTTTCAGTTGATTTATATGCAACCTGTACCTCTGGGAATACTACAATTACTGGAGTGATTAATATACCACAGTCATTTTCATCCTCGGGGAGTTATACTGAGTCTATGATTAGTTCCTTTGGCCCGATAAAATGTACAGCTTCGGGCGAATCACTTAACTATTGGGTGCCATTAAAAGTGATATATTTTTCTCTTTATAATGATGCGCTTAAACTAAAGTTGGAAATATCAAACCCACAGCAAGGACTGGAAATAATTGGGAATGGTACCAAGGTAGTAAGTGTTAGCCATTCGTTACATATTACCTCTGCTGATAATTCAGATAAGATGGATTTCTCCTCGGCCAATGGCTCCGTTACCATTGAAAGTATTATTCAGGCGTCTACAATTAGAAATTTGGAAGAAAGGGTAAGAAGTGAATGTGAAACCCCACTTACAACAAAAAATATATGCATGGCTTTAAGGATGTGGTGGTACGATTTGACTAATCCAGGTCAGGTAAGTTTTGCTAAAAACGTTACCATTAGCTATGTCCCACCTGATTCAACGTGTGATATAGAAAATGATGTTAACATCACACTACCGGATGTATCGCTTTCAGCATTGCCGCAAAGTGGTATGGTTAGCAACATTATAGGCCAGGGGAATATCATTCTTAACTGTATTAACTCCTTGAACGGCAATTCAACAAGAAATGCTTCGGTTTTTCTTAGCAGTGTAGATTTAAAAAATATCGGTAATGATGATATATTGATAGATAACAATTTCGATGGTATAGGTTTTATTTTAAGTGATCAGAATGATAATAAAATAAAAATATCATCTTCCCAAAATACGCGAGCTGGAGCAACGTCATTGCAGGATATCCAGAAAGGTTTGCCGCTTAGAGCATCTTATAATATACCAATTAAAGCAAGATACTATGTATATGATAAAAATAAAATTCACCCAGGCGATTTTAGTGCTCTTGCAAAAATTAACATAATTTATGATTGAATATAAATTTTCCTTTTGAACCCCCTCGCAATTGCGCAAGGGGGAAATTAATTACCGATGATAAAAAATCTCGCCGTCGTAGGCTTTAATGATCTTAGCATCGGCATCATTGACCAGCACATAAGCGCCGCCCATGTAGGTCCAGTGGGTGCCTGCCGTCGGTGCGGGCAGGTTGCGCAGATTCCACTGCTTAATGGTGTATTCGCTGGTGAGATACAGTGGTGGAACTTTGTCACCGGGTTTGAAATGGGTAAAATCGGCAATAAAACTTTTTAGCTCATATTGATCAATACCCTTTGCGGCAGCAGTAGCTGTAGGCGCGGCCCAGACGGTGCTGGTTACGAGCAACAGCGCGCCCAGCAACATTTTCTTCTTCATACCCATCCTCTCTACCTGTTCGGGTCATCAAAATCAGTCATGTATGATTCCTGGCTAACAGGACATCTGACAAGCATTATTTTGTGATCACTCCAGTAATTTCGTAAAAAGTGTAAATGAAAGTACAGAAATCCGGCAACTGTGACCAGAGGTTTAGCAGCGAAGCATCAGCGTGCCGTGCCAATTTACATCACCATACACAGACAGTATCCTGTTGCTGAAACCAGCATATTACATTTGCGTTTCAATGACTCGGGGTGCCCTTCCTTGTGAAGGCTGAGAAATACCCGTACCACCTGATCTGGATAATGCCAGCGTAGGGAAGTCTGACACTGCTCGTGTCCCTTCTTCGCGCGGGCAGGAGCTGAACCATGCAGCCTGACCTGCACAGCCGCGCGCTTGCGGCCCATGCCTTACACCAATTTAGAACGCTTTCCCCCCTCACGCACTGTATGACCAATGAGGTCGTGCAAAACTTTACCGCCAATACGCTGCTGGCGTTAGGCGCATCACCTGCGATGGTGGTTGAACCTGAAGAAGCCAGCCAGTTTGCGGCTATCGCCAGCGCGTTGCTGGTTAACGTCGGTACGCTTACCCGTAATCGGGCTACGGCGATGCGTGCCGCCGTTGAACAGGCTCACCTTGCTAAAACCCCCTGGACGCTCGATCCCGTTGCCGTGGGCGCGCTTGAGTTTCGCCGTCGCTTCTGTCTGGATTTACTTGCGCTGCAGCCAGCCGCTGTTCGCGGCAACGCGTCGGAAATACTGGCGCTGGCAGGAATGAACGGCGGGGGGCGTGGGGTGGACACGACCGATACGCCAGCCGCTGCGCTTGGCGCGGCCCAGGCGCTGGCCCGTCAGGTAGGGACCATCGTCGTGGTGACCGGCGAAGTGGATTACGTTACCGATGGTCTGCGTACCGTCTGTGTGAACGGCGGTGACCCGTTGATGACGCGCGTGGTCGGCACCGGATGCGCGCTATCGGCGGTCGTTGCGGCCAGCTGCGCCTTGCCCGGAGACCGGCTTGATAACGTCGCTTCCGCCTGTAGCTGGATGAAACAGGCCGGACACATCGCCACCCAACAATCAACCGGACCGGGCAGTTTTGTCCCGACCTTTCTCGACGCTCTCTATAACCTGAACGCGCAGGAGCAAGCATGAAACGGATTAACGCACTAACGATCGCCGGAACCGATCCCAGCGGTGGCGCGGGTATTCAGGCCGATTTAAAAACTTTCTCCGCGCTTGGCGCTTACGGCTGCTCGGTCATCACGGCATTGGTGGCGCAAAATACGCGCGGAGTGCAGTCGGTGTATCGCATTGAACCGGATTTTGTCGCGGCGCAACTGGACTCGGTGTTGAGTGATGTGCGTATCGACACCACCAAAATCGGCATGCTGGCGGAAGCGGATATAGTTGAGGCGGTCGCCGAACGTTTGCATCGTCATCGGGTACAAAATGTGGTGCTGGATACGGTCATGCTGGCGAAAAGCGGCGATCCGTTACTGTCGCCCTCGGCGGTAGAAACGCTGCGTACCCGTTTGTTGCCGCAGGTTTCAATTATCACCCCAAACTTGCCGGAAGCTGCGGCATTGCTCGGCGCATCGCATGCGCAAACGGAACAGGAGATGTTAGAGCAGGGGAGAGCGCTGCGGGCGTTGGGCTGCGAGGCGGTGTTGATGAAAGGCGGTCATCTGGAGGATGCGCAAAGCCCGGACTGGCTCTTTACCCGCGATGGCGAGCAGCGTTTTACCGCGCCCCGTGTCATCACTAAAAATACCCACGGCACCGGCTGTACGCTGTCCGCAGCGTTGGCGGCGCTGCGTCCTCGGCATGACAATTGGGCTGATACGGTACAGGAAGCCAAACTGTGGCTTTCAGCGGCGCTGGCACAGGCTGACACGCTGGAAGTCGGTGAAGGAATTGGGCCGGTGCATCATTTTCACGCGTGGTGGTAATGAGTATACTGGCTGCAGAAACGGCTGCCTGGAAAAGATAAATGGAACAAGCGCATACCCAGCTTATCGCGCAACTGAATGAACGCATTTCAGCGGCAGATAATACGCCGCTGTATATGAAATTTGCGCAAACGGTGAAAAACGCTGTGCGCAGCGGGATTCTGGAGCATGGCAATATCCTGCCCGGCGAGCGCGATCTCAGCCAGTTAACCGGCGTGTCGCGAATTACGGTACGCAAGGCGATGCAGGCTCTGGAGGAAGAAGGCGTGGTGACCCGTGCCCGCGGCTATGGGACGCAGATCAATAACATCTTCGAGTATTCGCTCAAAGAAGCGCGGGGTTTTTCGCAGCAGGTCGTTTTACGCGGTAAAAAACCGGATACGCTGTGGGTCAACAAGCGCATTGTGTCTTGCCCGGAAGAGGTGGCGCAGCAGTTGGCTGTTGCCGTAGGGAGTGACGTTTTCCTGCTCAAGCGCATTCGCTATGTCGATGAAGACGCGGTTTCTATTGAAGAGTCATGGGTTCCTGCCCATCTTATCCATGATGTGGATGCTATCGGCGTTTCGCTGTATGACTATTTCCGTAGCCAGCAAATTTTTCCGCAGCGCACGCGTTCACGGGTCAGCGCCCGGATGCCGGACGCGGAGTTTCAGGCGCATATTCAAATGGACAGCAAAGTGCCGGTACTGGTGATCAAGCAGGTAGCGCTTGACCAGCAGCAACGGCCCATTGAATACAGCATCAGCTATTGTCGAAGCGATCTATACGTTTTTGTGTGCGAGGAGTAACGCCTCGCGAGAGGGGGCGCAATCGCCGCCGCGATGCCCTACCACCCAGGATGCCACCGCGTTACCCAGCAGAACCGCATCAGCCAGCGGCCAGCCTGACGTCAGTCCGGCCAACATACCCCCGGCATGGCTATCTCCCGCGCCAATGGTATCAACGACCGTTGTGGTAAATGCCGGTACGCAGCCGGATGTTTGCGCGCTGAAATACCACGCGCCGTCTTTATCGTGGCGTACCACCACCGGCGCGGCGAAACGGCGTACCCATTCTGCGCCAAAACCTTCCACATCCAGGCTCAATGCAAACCGCTCGGCGGCAATTTCGGCCTCTTGCCGATTAAGTGACACCAGCGGACGGCAGGCCATAATTCGCGCCATTAAAGCGTCGGAAATATCGCCGATTCGCGGACCAAAATCGATAAACGGCGTCACGTCTTCCAGACCTTCCAGCCACTGTACCAGCAGCTCGCCGCATGGAGAGGCTAACTGATAGCCTGACAGATAGACCAGACCGTTGCGCGGGATGTCCAGACGCGCCAGCCAGTCGGCGTTCCACTGGTTTTCGATGCCGCTAAAAGACATAAAGGTACGTTCGCCGTCCGGCTCCACCAGAGCCAGACACCAGCCGTTATCGCCTTCTGCGTTGTCGATCAGGCTATGCAATCCCTCTTTTGCCATCCGGTTGCGGATAATATCGGCCCATACCCCCTGACCCAGCGGTAGCGCATTGCTGGCGTTGATACCTAATCGCTTAAGCGCAACGGCGATATTGAGCGCGCAGCCGCCGATGTTAACGCCCTGCTGTTTAAGCTCGATATCACATCCGCGCCAGGGGAGGGCATACGCATCGGCAATGACATCAATCACCGCCGCACCCACCACCGTTACTGGCCGCTGTGTACGCAACTGCGGGATAAGTTGTTGCAGACGCGTGCTGTTGTTCATAGCGCCTCCCACCGCTCGCGCAGCCGCATTAATCCGTTGGCATAGCGGGTAAAGTCCAGCTGATTTACCGCATCCAGTTCCTGTTTTAATACCGGGTTAATCGCACTCACGCCGTGCAACGCACCGCAAATGGCGGTCGCCATCGCCCCGATGGTGTCGGTATCGCCCCCGAGGTTCGCGCACAGAACCGCGCAACGGTTAGGATCGGTCTGCGCCAGTTCGACCATCGCGATGGCGCAGGGCACGGATTCAATGGTGCTGGTTCCAGCCCCCACAACCTGATACAACTGCTCGCTGGCGGACTCAATGCCATCGGCATGACGAACGATTTTCAGCGCCAGTTCAAGGCGGGCAGAGAGCGATGCGCTGAAGGTGGTGATCCGCTTTTGCTGCGCATGCCGGGCAATAGCGGGCAGCGCGTCGACAATCTCCGTCCATTTTCCTCCGTCGATAGCGCGCGATACCGCCCACGCCACCACCACCGCGCCGGCGATAGCCAGATCCGACTTATGCGTCGGGCTGGAGGCCAGTGCCACGTCATCGATAAAGGTATCGAGATTAACCGCGGGCAGCAGGCAGCCCAGCGGCGAAACGCGCATCGCGGCTCCGTTAGTGACGCCATTATTTTCCAGTTCGGCAACAGGTTTGCCATCGCGAATAGCTTTTAGCGCAATTTTTGACGTTGGACCGAGCACGTTTTTATTGAAGGCATCGAAACGTTCGGCCCAGGCCAGAATATTGCGGCCAATCACGTCCGGGACTATCTTTCCGTCACATTCAAGCAGGGCATCAGCCAGGCACAGGGCCATGGAAGTGTCATCAGTAAACTCCGCCTGGTTAAAATAGCAGGCGGCATTATTTTCCGCAGGTCCAGGCAAGAAACGCTCGATCCAACCGAAGTGTTCTTTTACCCGGGTTCTTGGCCACAGTTCCGACGGCATGCCCATCGCATCCCCTAACGCCTGCCCATAAAGAGCACCGAGAATACGTTCTGCTTTCATTTCACTTCCCCTTGTTTCAACGCTACATCGCGATCGTCCACCTTAATGGCGGTGATTTCTTTGTCTGATTCGCGAAAGAAAATCATAAACAGTACGGCAATGACGGCGATCATGATCGCGCCAAATCCCCACATGCCCGCCCAGTTGAAGGTAAGACCATCAACGGGCTCCTTATAGGCAAACATTTTTTCCATCATTACGCCGCCCAGGCGATAACCCAGCAAGCTGCCGAATCCCTGACAGCAGAGGGTGATAAGCCCTTGTGCTGCGGTGCGCATGTGCGCTGGCGCTTTTTTATCAACATAGATATAGGCCGTAACGTAGTAGAAGTCGTAACTGACGCCGTGTAGCAAAATGCCGAGAAACAGCAGGGCGTAAGTGAAATATTCTTCCGCGCCGCCGTATACGAAAAATCCGTAGCGGATTGCCGCTGTAACAAGACCAAGCAGTAATACCTTTTTAATGCCAAAGCGCGTGGTGAAGAACGGCAGCGCGAGCATAAAGAAGATTTCAGAGAACTGGCCCAGCGTCATCCAGCCGGTGGCGTTTTTCATCCCGACTTCTGTCAGGTAGCCATTGGCGAAGATGTAATAAAACGCCAGCGGCATGGCAAACAGGAACGAGCAAAAGAAAAAGACGAGGAAGTTCTTATCCCGCAGCAGGATCAACGCATCCAGCCCCAGCATGACTTTGAAATCCATCTTGCCGGTACTTTTCGGCGGGGTATCCGGCAAAAAGAAGGCAAAGACGCCTAATAGCGCGGAACTTCCGGCCGTGATAAGCAGAGGGATATTGGTGGGGGAGATATCGCTATAGCCGAGCATTTGCGGTAAGAAACCGCAGGCTAAACCAGACGCAATCCAGCCAATGGTGCCCATCACGCGGATGCGGGGGAAATCACGTTCAACGTCCGGTACGTTGGCAAAAGCGATACTGTTGGTTAACGCAATTGTCGGCATATAGGTCAGTGAATAGGCCAGTAACAGCGGGAAGAATCCGCTGAAGGTGGTTTGCTGCGCGGCGAAGTACATCAGGATGGCGCCGACGAACATCAACACGGCCAGCACTTTTTGCGCGGAGAAAAAGCGGTCAGTGATAGAGCCGACCAGAATCGGCGACAGGATCGCGGCAATGGCGGTACAGGCGTAAGACCAACCAATTTCGCCTGCGGTAAAGCCGCTTTTGCTCAGCCATAGCCAAAGCGGTACAAACCAGGCGCCCCAAATAAACCACTCAACAAACATCATGAACGACAGCTTAACTGTAGTTTTCATCTTTAAATCCTTCATGACAGGTAAGGTACGCGTTGATAGTACCATTTGATAATACCTTTAAAATACCTTTGCGGTCTAAATTTGACCGCCTTAACATTATTTTTTCCTGAATCGTTCCAGCGGAAATCGCTGAAAAGTGCGCTAAAGATGGAAAAAAAGCGCAGTCGGTACCAGGCTTATTGCTGCCCGCAAAAAGGCGGGTCAGGATAATTCACATTCCGATGCTAAATCGGAACTTACGGGAGCATAGCTATGACTGATATTGCGCAGTTGCTTGGCAAAGATGCCGACAGCCTTTTACAGCATCGTTGTATGACCATTCCTTCTGACCAACTTTACCTGCCAGGACATGATTACGTCGATCGCGTAATGGTTGATAACAACCGTCCGCCAGCCGTACTGCGTAATATGCAGACGCTGTATAACACGGGCCGTCTGGCGGGAACAGGGTACCTGTCGATTCTTCCGGTGGACCAGGGCGTGGAGCATTCCGCTGGGGCATCGTTTGCGGCTAACCCGCTGTACTTTGATCCAAAGAATATCGTGGAACTGGCTATCGAAGCAGGGTGTAACTGCGTGGCATCGACCTATGGCGTGCTGGCTTCTGTTTCCCGCCGCTACGCGCACCGCATTCCGTTCCTCGTCAAGATTAACCACAACGAAACGCTGAGCTACCCCAACACGTTTGACCAGACGTTGTATGCCAGCGTCGAGCAGGCGTTCAATATGGGCGCGGTGGCGGTAGGGGCGACCATTTATTTCGGATCTGAAGAGTCTCGTCGTCAGATTGAAGAGATTTCCGCCGCGTTTGAGCGCGCCCATGAGCTGGGTATGGTCACCGTGCTGTGGGCTTATCTGCGTAACTCCGCGTTTAAGAAAGACGGCGTGGATTACCATGTCTCCGCCGATCTCACCGGCCAGGCTAACCATCTGGCGGCCACGATTGGGGCGGATATCGTGAAGCAGAAAATGGCGGAAAATAACGGCGGATACAAAGCCGTTAATTTTGGTTACACCGACGATCGCGTCTACAGCAAGCTGACCAGCGATAACCCGATTGACCTGGTGCGTTATCAACTGGCGAACTGCTATATGGGTCGCGCCGGATTAATTAACTCTGGCGGCGCTGCCGGAGGGGAAACCGATCTTAGCGATGCGGTACGTACGGCGGTGATTAACAAACGTGCTGGCGGTATGGGGCTGATTCTTGGACGTAAAGCATTCAAGAAAACCATGGCCGACGGCGTTAAGCTGATTAACGCCGTGCAGGATGTTTATCTGGACAGCAAAGTCACCATTGCCTGATTGCCGTTGGGCGTCGCGTTAGCGCAGCAACGGACAACCCGGCGGCAGTCTGCAACGTAGCGCTGCGGGCAGGATTTCAATATGAAACTCCTGCCCGCTTAGCGGTTCGCCATCAAGATTAAAGGTAATTTCGTGCGGGGCGCGAATATCAAACCACGATGAAGCGCCATCAATGATGTTAGGGTTGTCTTCGGATTGCGTTAACGCCGAAAGCAGCCCTGGCAGCAACTCCTCGCCGGTAAAAATGCGCAGTTGTAGCAAACCGTCGTTGATGAGCGCAGTCGGGCAAAGCTGCTGTCCACCACCGGCCTGGCGGCCATTACCAATACCAATCACCAGCGCTTTACCCTGCCAGTGAAAATCCTCTCCACGGATGTCGCAGATGTCGGGCTTAAGCGTGTCCATACGCATCAAACCGTGAATAAAATACGACACGCCGCCCAACGCGGCTTTGAGTTTTTCTGGCGTTTCGGTGGTGATACGCGTGCCGAAGCCGCCGGTCGCCATATTGATAAAACAGGTTTTATCATTGACCTGCACCATATCGATCTCTGTTGCATTTCCGGCGATAGCCAGTTTTAACGCTTTATCCAACGCTTCAGGAATACCAGCGCTGGTGGCAAAGTCATTTGCCGTTCCCAACGGTAAAATTCCCAGGGCGGGAATATTGCCTCCCTGCGACTGGATCAGCGCCGTAGAGACTTCATTAATAGTGCCGTCGCCGCCGCCGGCAATCACCGTTGCAACGCCTAGTCGACGCGCTTCATCAACGTAGCGTTGGGCATCGCCTTTTTCCCAGGTGACGCGTACATGAATTTCCACGCCTTCATCGCGAAGCTGCGCAATAGTTTCACGCAGAGGGAGGTTATCAGCACTTTTTCCATTGAGGATCAGCAAGCTGGCAGGGAACGCTATCATCCTTATGCCTCATTCTTTTTCGTTTTAACAAGTGTATGCCATGAATGCATTTATGGCGTAAGAACTGACTGAAAGCGCAGGCGAAGAGATAAAAAAAGCCGCGGTTGCGGCTTTTCAGATGGAGCGGAAATTACTGTGGGAACCACCGATCGCTGATTTGTTGGTAGGTGCCGTCCGCTTTGATGGCGGCCAGCGCGTTATTCAGTTTTTCCAGCAGGGCTTTGTTATCCGGGCGAACCGCAATGCCAAGACCGGTACCGAAGTATTGCGGGTCGGTCACTTTATCGGTCGCTGCGCCTAACTGCGGGTTAGTTTTCAGCCACTCGTTAACCACGGCGGTGTCGCCAAATACGCCATCAATACGGCCATTTTTCAGGTCGATAATCGCATTCTGATAGCTGTCGTAGGCCACGGTTTTCACTTCAGGATGTTTGTCCTGCAGGTATTTCTGGTGCGTGGTGCCGTTTTCCATACCGATGCGTTTTCCTTTCAGATCGGCAAAGGTTTTATAGGTGTCCTTTTTGGCAATGACCAGCGCGGAGTTAGCATAGTAAGGCTGAGTGAACGCAACCTGTTTGCTACGCTCTGGGGTGATGTCCATTCCTGAAATCACAGCATCATATTTTTTGAATTTCAGCGCGGGGATCAGGCTATCGAAAGCATGATTAGTAAAAGTACATTCCGCCTGCATTTGTTTGCACAGCGCCGTTGCCAGGTCGATGTCAAAACCGACAATTTTGTTGCTCGCGTCCAGCGATTCAAATGGCGGATACGTCGCGGATACACCAAAACTAATTTTATCAGCGGCTGAGGCGCCAGCGGCGAAAGTAGCCAGTAATGCGGCCAGTACTAACTTTTTCATGGTGGAACTCCCGTCTGTCAATCTTGTGATGATTTACCGTGTCTGCGGTGTGAATTAACAATGCCATTTAATGAATTTATATGCAATAAAAATGATTAACTATTTTTCCTGGTATAAAAAAAGACGGACAATTTAGGTTGTTGTCCGTCTTTATTCTTTTGCTTTATGCATATTTGCCGGATGGCGGTGCTAGCACCTTATCCGGCCTACAAAAGGTGCATGAACCGTAGGCCTGATAAGCGTAGCGCCATCAGGCACAAACATCGATTTAATTCCGGTGTTCAAACGCCAGCGCTTTACGCTCAATTAAGCGCATCATCAGCGTCAGCAAGCCGTTGACGATCAGGTAAATCACACCCGCCGCGCCGAAGACCATAACGTCATAGGTGCGACCATACAGCAGTTGGCTATAACCCATGACTTCCATCAGCGTGATGGTGTAAGCCAGTGAGGTACTTTTAAACACCAGCACCACTTCGTTGGAATACGAGGAGAGGGCGCGTTTAAAGGCGTATGGCAACAAAATCGCCAGCGTGTCCTTTTTGCTCATCCCCAACGCTCCGCAGGACTGCCATTGGCCTTCCGGGATTGCGCGGATGGCACCGTAGAACAGCTGCGTCGTATAGGCCGCACTGTTTAACGACAGCGCAATTAAGGCGCACAGCCACGGCTCAGAGAGCAGATGCCACAGTAGCGGATACTCCTGCAGCGTCGGGAACTGTCCAGGTCCGTAGTAGATCAGGAAGATTTGCACCAGCAGCGGTGTACCGGTAAACAGCGTGATATAGGCTCGAACCAGCCACACCAGCACCGGGGTTTTTAGCGTCAGGATGATGGTGAAAATGAGTGCCAGGATCAGCGCCACCACGATGGAGGCGACCGTCAGCGTCAGGCTGGTATGCAGCCCTTTCAACAATTCAGGTAAATACTCAAGCATCAGCCCGGTCTCCGTTCAAAACGTGTCGCGCGCAGATCAATGCGTTTGAGAATGTACTGACTCACCAGCGTAATCACCAGGTAAATAGCCGCCGCCACAATGTACCAGGTAAACGGCTCCTGGGTACGCGTGGCAATGCTTTTGGTTTGCAGCATCAGATCGTTCACGCTGATCAGGCTGACCAGCGCGGTATCTTTCAGCAATACCAGCCACTGGTTACCCAGTCCCGGCAGAGCGTGACGCCACATCTGCGGCATCACCAGGCGAAAGAAGATCGCGGCTTTAGATAAACCCAACGCCTGACCGGACTCCCATTGTCCGAGTGGTACGGCTTTCAATGCGCCACGCAGCGTTTGCGACGCATAGGCGGCGTACAGTAAAGACAGCGCAATCACACCGCACAGGAACGGGCTGACGTCGAAGTTTTCGATCTGCATCTGTACCGGGATGTCTACAAACCCGAGATTGATCGTAAAACCATCGGCCAGCGTCAGCAGCAGCTGTGAGGAGCCGAAATAGATAAACAGAACCACCAGAATTTCTGGTAACCCGCGCAGAATAGTGACCAGCGCTGAACCTGCCCAAGCCACCGGGCGCCATTTTACGGACTCCCAGACGGCAAAAAACATGGCGAGCGCGAGGCCGATGATCAGCGCACAAACCGCAAGGCCGACGGTCATCCCGGCGGCGCTTGCTAAAGGAAAAAATTCATTCATCAAATATTACTTCTGGAACCATTTGTTGTAGATGGTCTCGTAAGTCCCATCTTTCTTCACTTTTTCCAGCGCAGCGTTAAATTTCTGCTGCAGCTCGGTATTGCCCTGGCGCACCGCGATGCCCAGACCCGTACCGAAGTAATCTTTATCCGTTACTTTGTCGCCAACCGCGGCCAGTTTTGGATTGTCTTTCAGCCACTCGGTTACTACTGCGGTATCACCGAAGACGCCGTCAATGCGACCGTTTTGCAGATCGAGTTTGGCATTCTGATAGCTGTCATACGGTACGGTGGTCACTTCCGGATGTTTATCCATAATGAATTTCTGGTGCGTCGTCCCGTTTTGTACGCCAACTTTTTTGCCTTTCAGCTGATCAATGCTGGTGTATTTACCCTGCTGGCCAACAAACAGCGCAGAGTTGTCGTAGTAAGGGGTGGTAAACAGGACCTGTTTTTCACGTTCTGGCGTGATGTCCATACCGGCCATCACCGCGTCAAAACGACGGAATTTCAGGCTTGGGATCAGGCTGTCGAAGGCCTGATTGGTGAAGGTACAGGTGGCGTCAATCTCTTTACACAGCGCATTCGCCAGATCAACGTCAAAACCGACGATCTTGTTATTCGCATCGATAGATTCAAACGGAGGATAAGACGCTTCGGTTGCGAAACGAATGGTTTGGGCTGCGGTAGCGGAAAGGCTAAAACCTGCGATTAGCGCGGCAATCAGAACTTTTTTCATTGTATTGTCCCGAATCTTAGTGAGAAAGATAGTTTTTAAACGCTTCGGTTTGCGGGTTGGCAAAGCAGCTCGCATCCCCAAACTCGACGATATGACCGTTTTCCATATACACCACACGACTGGCCGTTTTACGAGCAACTTCCACTTCGTGGGTGACGATCACCTGAGTAATGTTGGTTTCCGCCAGCTCACGAATGATGCTGACGATTTGGGCGGTAATTTCCGGATCAAGCGCTGCGGTAGGTTCGTCAAACAGCAGTACCTGTGGTTCCATCATCAACGCGCGGGCAATCGCCACACGCTGCTGCTGGCCGCCGGAGAGATGCAGCGGATAACGATCGCTGTATGGCTTCAGGCGCAGACGTTCGAGCAATTTCTCCGCGCGCGCCATTGCTTGCTCTTTTGTCAGACCGAGCACACGGCAGGGCGCTTCAATCAGGTTCTGCACAACCGTGAGATGCGGCCAAAGATTATATTGCTGAAAAACCATACCCACGTTCTGGCGCAGATCGCGAATGGCTTTATCTGATGGCGTTTTCGTGAAGTCGAAACGGTTACCCGCAATAGAGAGCGTGCCCGAGCGCGGCATCTCAAGCAGGTTGAGTACGCGCAGTAGCGAGCTTTTCCCGGCTCCACTAGGGCCAAGTAACACCAGTGTTTCGCCCTGAGGGCAATCCAGCGTGATATCGAACAGCGCCTGATGTGCGCCGTAGAAGCAGTTAATGCCGTTTAATTGAATACTCATTGATTCTCGTATGCTGGCAGTCTGATAGCTATACACTTCATCCTTCAAGCTGCCTCTTTGTTGGCTGCGTTCATTCACTCCAGTCACGTACTATTCGTACGCTCCTGGAGATTCATTCACTTGCCGCCTCGACGCATCATGAATGATTTTGTGTATATTGAAGCCGCAGATACTACCTTTGGCAGAATAGTTATGCAATATTTATGCGTTAAAAGTTAAATGCAAACCGCATTCTTATCTAAACATAGCACAAAATAGCGGGGCCACCAGTGGGCAAGAATAATTGTCGGCATTCTATGCAGAATGCCAGACAATTTATGGGGGTTATGATTCAGGCGGGTGAATGGGGCGTTTAGCGGTTTTCGACAGACTGGCGCAGCGTCCCGGCTGGCGCGTGTACGCTGCCGCCCAGATAGCGGACATCGTCCACTACCCAGCACTGTCCTTCGCGGATCATCAGCACTTCATCACGCCAGCTCTGATCGCCCTGTTTCAGCTCTACGCGCAGCGGAATGTTGCGTGCATCACTATTCGGAATGGTCGATGCGCTGGCGACGCTGGCGCTGTCCGGTAACGTGGCGCGGCTGGAGAAAGGATCGCTGTTAAACAGGTCGCGATGCGCGTTATCGCGGCTGGCATCGGTCAGCAGTTTCGCCAGATTGTCGCTGAGGTACGGGCGAAGGGCGGTAATGTCGTTGTTACGATGCTGAATACGGTAATCATAGAATTGTTGAGCCACGCTGTCTGGCCCGCCTTCTACGCATGCACCGCTACGAGAGCCGTTATCTTTATAAACCGGGGTCACGGTTGTACAGGCGCTGAGAAGTAGTGCACATGGAACCAGCAGTGAGAGTTTCGAGTAGCGCATAATGATTTCCTTATTAGCTTTCTACTATTAGTGTTCTACGTTGATAGAATATATCCTTTCAATGATAGTGGATCGGTTCGATAATGCTTTTGAGATCGTGCTCTTAGCGCAAAAAGGAGATTAACCATGCAGTTTTCAACTACCCCTACGCTTGAAGGGCAGAGCATCGTGGAATACTGCGGTGTGGTGACTGGCGAAGCGATTTTAGGCGCGAATATCTTCCGTGATTTCTTCGCCGGCATTCGTGATATTGTCGGCGGCCGCTCCGGCGCGTATGAAAAAGAGCTGCGTAAAGCGCGTGAAATTGCCTTTCAGGAGCTTGGTGAGCAGGCGAAAGCGCTGGGTGCCGATGCGGTCGTCGGTATCGATATCGATTACGAAACCGTGGGCAAAGATGGCAGCATGTTGATGGTGAGCGTCAGCGGCACCGCGGTGAAAACTCGCCGATGAAGCGTCTGTTGTGGCTGCTGGCATTTACGCTACTGCTGGTGGGATGTGCTGGCGAAAAAGGCATTGTCGATAAAAACGGGTATCAGCTGGATACCCGCCGTCAGGCGCAGGCCGCTTATCCACGCATTAAAGTGTTGGTTATCCATTACACGGCGGATGATTTTGACGCTTCTCTGGCTACGCTAACCGATAAAAACGTCAGTTCGCACTATCTGATCCCCGCAGTGCCGCCGCTCTACCACGGCAAGCCGCGTATCTGGCAACTGGTGCCGGAAAACGATTTGGCCTGGCATGCCGGGATTAGCTTCTGGCGCGGCGCTACGCGGATTAACGATACCTCGATTGGCATTGAGCTGGAAAACCGCGGCTGGCAAAAATCGGCGGGAACGAAATATTTTGCCCCGTTTGAGCCTGCGCAGATCCAGGCGCTGATCCCGCTGGCGAAAGACATTATTGCTCGCTACGACATCAAGCCGCAAAACGTGGTGGCTCATGCGGACGTCGCGCCGCAGCGTAAGGACGATCCTGGCCCGTTGTTTCCATGGAAAGAGCTGGCAGCACAGGGGATTGGCGCATGGCCAGACGCCCAGCGCGTGGCGTTTTATCTTGCCGGGCGAGCGCCCCATGCGCCGGTGGAAACCGCATCATTACTCGATCTACTGTCGCGCTACGGTTATGAGGTAAAACCTGATATGACGCCGCGTGAACAGCAGCGGGTGATTATGGCCTTCCAGATGCACTTCCGCCCGACGTTGTGGAACGGCGTGGCGGATGCAGAAACGCAGGCGATTGCGGAGGCCTTGCTGGAGAAATACGGGCAGGGTTAACGCGGCAGCTTACCGTGGTCGCGCAGCCAGGCCGCGGTACGCTCAATCCCTTCATCCAGCGTGACGATGGGCTGGTAACCTAACTCTTCCTGAGCGCGGGTGGTATCCAGCGTAAAGTCAAAATTCAGCTTCGATACGCCGTAGTGCGTAAGCTTTGGCTCTTTCGCTGATTTATTGCCCAGACGCTCCATACTGCGGGCAATCATATCCAGCATCGGGTAGGGCACGGAACGGATACGGCAATCAATATTCAACTCGTCGATAAGCTTCTGCACGATACTGCGCAGCGTTCTGTGCTCGCCGTTGGTAATGTTGTATGCCCGGCCTGAGGGCAGGTTATCGCAAGCTTCCTGGCTTACCAGCCACATCGCGTGCACCGCATTCTCGTAATAGGTCATATCCACCAACGCGCTTCCACCGTGCGGCAACAGGATGCTGCCGTAGTGGTACATCATATGGGCCAGACGAGGGATAAAGACTTTATCATGAGGCCCGAACAGACTTTGCGGGCGCAATACCGTGAAGCGGGTCTGCGGGTTGGCCTGCGCAAGCAGCGCGATCACATCTTCACCAGCCGCTTTACTGCGGGCGAATTCATTGGCGAAGCGATGTGGACGGAAATCCTCTTTGATATCCCGATGGTGGTGATAGTCAAAATAGAGCGACGGAGAGGAGATGTGGATAAAGTTACGTACGCCCCAGGCTACGGCCCACTCGCCCAGACGGCGGGTAGCGCGAACGTTGGCCAGGTCGAAGGCTTCCTGAGTTCCCCACGGCGAGGTAAAACTGGAGCAGTGCCACAGCGTGTCGATACCTGCGAGCATCACTTTTGCCTGCGAAGAGACCAGTTCGGTCAAATCCGCATGCACAAATTCTGCGCCCATTTTCGCCAGCAGCTTGCCCATCGCTTCGTTGCGACCGGTGGCTCTGACGCTGACGCCTTTGCTGCATAGAAACTCAACCGCGTTTCGGCCCAAGCCGCTGGTGGCTCCGGTAACCAGTACCTTCATATCAATCCACTGTGTTTAAAAAACATCGTGCGCATTCTTCCGTGAAACACGCCTGTATGCAATGGGAAACGTGAAAGAATACAGTCTCTTTTTGTCATTAGTCTGTGATTTGTTCTGCAAGTTTGGCGATACGCTTCGCCATCCCTCTGAAAATGAACAGATGAGCCGGGATCATCAACAGCCAGTAGAAGAGACCGGGCATGCCGTGCGGATGCCACCAGGCGCGGACATCAATGCGCCGATGGTCGCCTCTATCTTCCAGAGTGAAGCTTAAACGGCCCAGCCCCGGCGCCTTCATGCCAAACAGCAGCGTGAGCTGTTTTTCTGGCTCAACGATGATGACTTTCCAGCTATCCACGGCATCGCCAACCTGCAACACCGGGTTTTCTGGTCGGCCTTTTGCCAGCTTATGGCCGACCAGCAGGTCCAGCGCGGCGCGCGTCTTCCACAAAAAATTGCCGAAGAAATAGCCCTCTTTGCCGCCGAGTCGATTCACCACCTGCCATAGCGCTTTCAGACTGGCGGAGGTGTCAACGCTAAAGCCAGCCTGTTTGGCAAAATAGCCATATTCGGGGCGCCAGCGGGCGAATGCCTGGGCGTCATAACCCCAGTCGCTCGAATTGACCAGCTTCTCTTCTTCTTTCAGCGTGCTGCGCACCGCGTCATCAAAGGCGATCAGCTTTTGCGGGATCAGCGCTCGTAGCTCGGCGTCATCGGCCAGCAGGTCATGTTTTAAGCCTTGTATCAGCGCCTTTGCCGTAGTGGGCGGTACCGACGTAATAACATTCAAAAACCACACGGAAATCCAGCGGGTCGGAAAGGGGATCGGGATTAACAGGCGGTGCTTGCCGCTGACCGCCATAAAATGTTCGAACTGTTCCTGATAGCTTAATACCTGTGGCCCGGCGGCTTCGAGTACGCGGTGATGGCTTGTGGGATGGTCCAACAGCGCGACCAGGTAGTACATCAAGTTTTCCAGGGCGATGGGTGTGGTGCGCGAACGTACCCAGCGCGGCGGCGTGAGTACCGGCAGGTTGTAGACCATATCGCGCATCACTTCAAAAGCGGCGGAACCCGCCCCCACGATAATACCTGCCCGCAGTTCGGTCATCGGCACGCCTGACTCTCGCAGGGTGTCTGCGGTTATCTGTCGTGCACGCAGATGATCGGACTGTTCATGCCGGGGAGCCTGTAATGAGCTCAGGAATATAAGCTGTTTAACCGGCGTATTACGCAGCGCATCGCGCACGTTCATCGCGACCTGGCGCTCGTGGGCAATAAAATCCCCCCCTTCACCCATGCCATGAACCAGGTAATAAACCGTATCAACCGCCGTCAGCAGCGGCGTCAGGTTTTCTGGCCTGGCTAAGTCGACCTTGTGGCAACTGACGTTGGCCAGTTGCTGCTTTTCCAGCCGCTCAATGCGGCGTGCCGCAGCCAGCACCTGATGCCCTTGCTGGCTGAGCGCCTGTACCAGATGCTGACCAATGTAGCCACTGGCGCCAAGAACTAAAATCCGTTGCGGCACGCCCATCTCCTTAGCGGGTTAAAAAAGCGCGCCAGTGCGCGGCGACTTCAGCAAGCTGCGCACGCGATACGTCCAGATGCATCACCAGGCGTACTATCGGGGAGGCGTTAATCAGTACGCCTTGCGCCTTCATGTATTCGCCCAGCGCAGCAGCGTGCTCCTCACCGACGCGAACAAACAGCATGTTGGTATCGTGACGCATAACGTCCGCACCTGCTTCGCGCAGCTGTTCCGCCATCCACGCCGCGTTGTCATGGTCTTCCTGTAAACGCGCCACGTTATTTTTCAACGCATACAGTCCGGCCGCCGCCAGAATACCGGCCTGGCGCATTCCGCCGCCGGTCATTTTACGCCAACGGATGGCGCGTTTGATGTAGTCGTGGCTACCGACCAGCAGCGAGCCTACCGGCGTACCCAGACCTTTGGAGAGACAAATAGTGAAGGAGTCGCAGTATTGCGCGATCGCTTTCAGCTCGCAGCCGTAAGCGACGACGGCGTTAAAAATACGCGCGCCATCAACGTGCAGCGCCAGATTGCGCTCGCGGGTGAATTCCCACGCCGCTTGCAGATATTCGCGCGGTAGCACCTTACCGTTGTGGGTGTTTTCCAGGCTGAGCAGGCGTGTGCGGGCAAAATGGATATCGTCCGCTTTGATTTTTGCCGCCACTTTGTCCAGCGGCAGGGTGCCATCCTGCGCGGCGTCGATGGGCTGCGGCTGAATGCTGCCGAGCACCGCTGCGCCGCCCGCTTCGTAGAGATAGTTATGTGCGCCCTGGCCTGCAATATACTCTTCGCCGCGCTGACAATGGCTGAGCAGCGCAACCAGGTTCGCCTGAGTGCCGGTAGGTAAGAAAATAGCGGCTTCTTTGCCAGACAGCTCCGCAGCGTATTGCTGGAGAGCGTTAACAGTAGGGTCATCTCCGTATACGTCGTCCCCGACCGGGGCCGCCATCATCTCTTCCAGCATGGCGCGACTTGGGCGGGTGACGGTATCACTGCGTAAATCAATCACGGGCATTCCTTTTTAAGTGAGGTAATGCCCTCTGTTTTACCTGAGCCAGTTCGTTTTCGCCAGTTCGATCACTTCATCGCCGCGTCCGCTGATGATTGCGCGCAACATATACAGGCTAAAACCTTTTGCTTGTTCGAGTTTAATCTGCGGCGGGATGGCTAACTCTTCTTTCGCCACCACCACATCGACCAGCACCGGACCATCAATCGACATTGCTCTTTGCAGTGCCTCGTCGACTTCTGAAGATTTCTCCACGCGAATGCCCGTAATGCCGCAGGCTTCGGCGATCCGTGCGAAGTTAGTGTCGTGCAGTTCGGTACCGTCGGTCAGATAACCGCCAGCCTTCATCTCCATTGCAACAAATCCCAGAACGCTGTTGTTGAAGACGATAATCTTCACCGGCAATTTCATTTGTACAACCGACAAAAAATCGCCCATCAGCATGCTAAAACCGCCATCGCCGCACATTGCGATGACCTGGCGTCCTGGTTCGGTTGCTTGTGCGCCGAGCGCCTGCGGCATGGCGTTCGCCATCGAACCGTGATTAAACGACCCCAGCAGACGGCGTTTGCCGTTCATTTTCAGATAGCGTGCCGCCCAAACCGTCGGCGTGCCGACATCGCAGGTAAAGATAGCGTCATCTGCGGCAAAATGGCTGATCTGCTGCGCCAGGTACTGTGGATGAATCGCTTTATCGCTGGGCTTGGCTAAATCATCCAGACCCTTGCGCGCCTCGCGATAGTGCTCCAGCGCTTTATCCAAAAACTTCCGCTCGGTTTTTTCTTCCACCAGCGGCAGCAGGGCGCGGAGAGTGGATTTAATATCGCCTACCAGCGCCATATCAACTTTACTGTGCGCGCCGATGCTTGCCGGATTGATATCAATCTGAATAATTTTGGCGTCGGTGGGGTAGAACGGGCGATAGGGAAACTGGGTGCCGAGGAGGATCAGCGTGTCGGCATTCATCATGGTATGGAATCCGGATGAAAAGCCGATCAGCCCGGTCATACCGACATCATACGGGTTGTCGTATTCGACGTGTTCTTTCCCCCGCAGGGCATGGACAATCGGCGCTTTGATTTTTGCCGCAAACTCAACCAGTTCTTGATGCGCGCCGGCGCAGCCGCTGCCGCACATCAGGGCGATATTGCTGGAATAGCGCAGCAGTTGCGCCAGTTTTTTTATCTCTTCTTCAGCCGGGGTGACTACGGGCAGCGGAGCGTGATACCAATGCGTGCTGGCGCTTTCCGGCGCGGGCTTCAGCGCGACGTCGCCGGGTAATACCACTACCGAGACGCCACGGTTTAATACGGCCTTACGCATGGCAATGGCGAGTACCTGTGGGATCTGTTCAGGGCTGGAAACCAGCTCGCAATAGTGGCTACATTCGCGGAACAACTCTTGCGGGTGGGTCTCCTGAAAATAACCGCTGCCTATCTCACTGGAAGGGATATGTGCGGCAATCGCCAGCACCGGAACATGGTTACGGTGACAATCAAACAGGCCGTTAATCAGGTGCAGGTTGCCTGGCCCACATGAACCGGCGCAGACGGCCAGTTCGCCGGTTAGCTGCGCTTCCGCGCCAGCAGCGAAGGCGGCAACTTCCTCATGACGAGTCGGCATCCAGTCAATCGTTCCCATGCGATTGAGACTATCACTGAGGCCATTTAATGAGTCGCCCGTTACGCCCCAAATGCGCTTAACGCCAGCTTGTTCAAGGGTTTTAGCAATAAAAGCGGCAACCGTTTGTTTCATGGTTTTCCATCTCCTTTAATGTGATACCGGTTACAAGTTTAGATGAAGATAATAGTTATGCTTCTCATTACCCCTTATTTTCGGCAGTTTACATTTCACGAAGATAACGCGTAGCTTAACGTTTGTCATGGTAAAACAAGGAACGAATTCAAATGGTTACAAAACTATTAAATGCAGTTAACCGTACGTTGGCTCACGAGGATTTTGGCAAATTTTTGTTACGCCTTGCCGTGGGAGGGCTGATGTTGTTTCACGGCCTGCATAAACTGTTTTCGGGTATTGAGGGCATCAGCGGCATGCTGATCGCAAAAGGCTTTCCCGGTTTTATTGCTTACGGCGTTCTGTTGGGGGAGGTGGTTGCGCCTTGCCTGATTATTCTTGGGATCCTGACCCGTCCGGCGGCGTTGGGGCTGGCCTTTACGATGGTTGTGGCGTGGCTGATGGTCGGGATGGGGGAAACCTGGTCACTGGACAAAACCGGCGCATGGGCGATTGAAAGCCTGATGTACTTCTTTATCGGCGCGCTGGCCGTGGCGTTTTTGGGGGCGGGGAAATATGCGCTGGGCGGCAAGTCGGCCTGGCAGTAGTCTGTATTCGGACCGATATCCCAGCAGACGGTAATGCAGGAAAGGGTGAAAATGCGCTCGGGTGCTTGAAGCTATCTGCTTCAGGTACTTTGCGGCAGATAGAGAAAAGCCCCACTCGACTCTAAATCGAATGAGGCCCCTATATGCCAGACACATACAGGCTAGCCTCTTACCCGCCGAAAGGCAAGGAGATGTTAGCCATGAAGCAGCAAAGCCGGAGATTTATCACGTTGATAATTATCTGTATTACCGTTGTTCTGGTGGTGCTGATAACGAGAAAAGATCTCTGTGAGGTGCGCCTGAAAGCCGGGCAAACCGAGGTGGCTGTTTTCACGGCTTACGAATCCGAGTAAGAGCACCGGCGGGGAGCAATCCCCGCCACTCTTTATGTGTCGGCTATCTTCATAGCACCCACAGACGTAAAAAGGGCCACCCGGCAAAACCGGGTGGCCCTTCACATTGTAGCGCGGCTTACGCCAGTACGAGGTCGCTTTGCGGATGGCAGGAGCAGGCCAGCACGTAACCTTCGGCAACTTCTGCCACGGTCAGCGTCATGGTGCTGGTAACGTTGTACTCACCGGAAACCACTCTGGTTTTGCAGCAGCCGCAAACGCCCGCACGGCATGCGGCAACGACCGGTACCTTATTGCTTTCCAGCGCTTCCAGCAGCGTACTGCCTACCGGTGCGTAAAACTCTTTCGCCGGCTGCAGCTTAGTGAACTTCAGGCCGCTGGTCGCCGCTTCGGCTACCGGGGTAAAGAACTGCTCTTTAAAGAAGCGCGTCACGCCCAGCGCTTTCACCTCTTTCTCGACCAGCTCCATGTACGGCGCCGGGCCGCAGGTCATTACGGTACGAGATGTCAGATCCGGCACGCTTTTCAGCAGCTCGGTAGTCAGTCGGCCAGAAACAAAACCGTGGGTGGCATTGTTTTCTGCGACTAACGTCACCGGATATTCACGCCATTCGTCAGCAAAAATAACATCTTGTGGCGAACGCACGTTAAAGATGACCTGCACATCGGCCTGCGGGCGGTACTTTGCCAACCAGCGGCGCATTGACATGATTGGCGTCACGCCGCAGCCGGCGGCCAGCATCAGGAACTTATCTTCAGCCTTATCTTCACAGGTAAATTCACCCATGGCATCGGACAGCCAGATGTAGTCGCCGCGCTTCACGTCACGGGTTAACCACTGCGAACCTGCACCATCGTCAATACGACGAACGGTCAACGTAATATATTCGCTGACGCCCGGCGTAGAAGAGAGGGTGTAAGCACGCAGTGTATCCGCTGAGTTGCGCACGCTGACCAGTGCATACTGCCCGGCGCGGTATGGATAATAGTCGTGGCACAGCAACGAAATTGTCCATACATCCGGCGTTTCCTGATGGATGTGATGAACCTGCATCCGCCATGGGCACTGATGAGTTGGCATTGTCATTCTTTACTCCTTACGCGCTCAGCAGCTGCTTCATATCTTCTTCAACGGTGGTCACGGAACGCAGACCGAATTTCTCGTTGAGGACGGCCAGCAGATCCGGCGTGAAGAAGCCAGGCGCCGTCGGGCCAGTGACGATGTTTTTCACACCCAGAGACAGCAGGGTCAGCAGAATCACGATCGCTTTCTGTTCGAACCAGGAGAGTACCAGCGACAGCGGCAGATCGTTCACGCCACAGCCCAGTTTTTCCGCCAGGGTTACCGCCAGAATGATGGCAGAGTAAGCATCGTTACACTGACCGGCATCGACCAGGCGCGGCAGACCTTCGATATCGCCGAACTCCAGTTTGTTGAAACGGTATTTACCGCAGGCCAGCGTCAGGATCAGGCAGTCGTCCGGGACGCTGGTGGCGAAATCGGTGAAGTAGTTACGTTCGCCGCGCGCGCCGTCGCAGCCGCCGACCAGGAAGATGTGACGCAGTTTTTCGCGGCTGACCAGGTCGATCAGGGTATCAGCAGCGCCCAGCAGGGTCTGACGACCGAAACCGACGGTGATCAGGTGCGGAATTTCGCTGTACGGGAAGCCCGCCATTTGCTGCGCCTGAGCGATAACCGGAGCGAAGTTGTCGCCTTCGAGGTGGCTTACACCCGGCCAGCCGACGATGCTACGGGTCCAGATACGGTCATCATACGCGCCCACGGTTGGGTCGATGATGCAGTTAGAGGTCATCACGATAGGGCCAGGGAAGCGGGCGAATTCCACCTGCTGATTCTGCCAGCCGCTGCCGTAGTTACCGATCAGATGTTTGAATTTACGCAGCTCCGGGTAGCCGTGCGCTGGCAGCATTTCGCCGTGGGTATAGACGTTAACGCCGGTGCCTTCGGTTTGTTCCAGCAGGTTGTAGAGATCTTTCAGGTCATGGCCGGAGATCAGGATGCATTTGCCTTCGGTCGCTTTGACGTTGACCTGAGTCGGCGTTGGGTGGCCGTATTTGGTGGTTTCACCGGCGTCCAGGATGCTCATCACTTTGAAGTTCATCTGGCCGATTTCCATTGAGCACTCCAGCAGAGCATTCATATCGGCAGGCCAGGTACCCAGCCACGCCATAATTTTGTGGTACTGGGCGTAGATGTCGTTGTCGTACTGGCCGAGAACGTGCGCGTGCTCCATGTAAGCGGCGGCGCCTTTCAGGCCGTACAGGCACAGCAGGCGCAGACCGAGAATATTTTCGCCGATGGTTGCTTTGTCTTTGTTCGGGGTAAATTCAGCCGCCTGACGTTGCAGATCGCCCAGATCGTCGCTGACCAGGCGCAGGTCGGCCATCGGGTTGTCGACCGCGGCGTTCGCATCGATGTTCAGACATTGCGCTTTCAGCGCGTCGCGCATGGCGATCGCTTCGCGGGCATAGCCAACAATACGCGGGGAGTCGAAGTTAACGTTGGTCAGCGTGGAGAAGAACGCGCGCGGCGCGAAGCTATCAACGTCATGGTCGATGATGCCGTATTCACGCGCTTTAACAGCCCATGCGGACAGACCTTGTAGGGAAGCAATCAGCAGATCCTGCAAATCGGAGGTTTCAGCCGTTTTACCGCACATACCCTGCGCGTAAGAGCAGCCGTTTCCTGCCGGAGTACGGATGGTTTGTTCACATTGCACACAAAACATGGTCACACCTTTTAAAGTTATATTTAATATACATGTTTAAGGTTATGCCTGTGCGCGCAGGGATAAAAGGGATTTCTGTGGCTACTTGCAGGGAGATTGATTTAGCGCAATTTTGGCGGTAGCTGACTACCGCCAGAGAGGTATTTGTCTGCGGGTCAGGCGGAGAAAAACGCCATTAGCAGAGGCACTAACAGACTCAGAATAAAGCCGTGCACGATGGCTGCCGGAACCATTTCCAGTCCGCCGCTGCGTTGTAGAACCGGCAGGGTGAAATCCATTGAGGTGGCCCCGCATAGCCCCAACGCGGTAGAGCGACTGCGGCCCACCATGCCGGGAATCAGCATAATGGCAATCAGTTCACGCGCCAGGTCGTTAAAGAAGGCGGCGCTGCCAATCACCGGCCCGAACGATTCGGTCAGCAGAATACCGGACAGGGAATACCAGCCAAAACCTGACGCCATCGCCAGCGCGGTTTTTACCGGCAGGCCGAGGATCAACGCATTGATAACCCCCGCCAGCATCGAACTGGCGACGACGACGACGGCAACAATCATACCCCGGCGATTAAGCACAATTTGCCGGAGGGTCATGCCGCTATTGCGAAGTTGAATCCCCACCAGGAACAGTAAAAAGATTAACGTATACTCGCTGGCTTCGGTGGCGTGCTGCAGAAAAGAAAGGCCGGTGAGGCCCAGCAGGAAACCCACCACGACAACTCCGCAAAGCTGAAGCGACTCAAACGCCATCGCGATCCGCGACGGGAGTTTCTCTTGCTGATGGTTATGTCGCCAGGGCAGTGAACGCTCCAGCCAGAATAGCGCTGCAATATTGCACAGCAAAATGACAGCCACGCTGACGGCAGAATAATGAAGAATGGCTAACAGGTTGCTGGCGAGATTATCCAAAAACGCCAGGCTGATACCCATAAAAAAGAGAATAAGGTAGACGATCCAGCTCAACAGGCGATTGATGAGCTTTAAAGCGCCCATGTGCCGAAGCGGAATAAGGTAGCCCACAATAAGGGGAACCAGAATAATTAACAGCCCAGAAAACATGAAGACTCGGTCCTTGCAGAGAAGTAAGGCGAAATGCGCCAGAACACACTACTCAATGCAAAGAGGGGAGTAAAGTTGCAAATAAAAGGAAATATAGAGAGGAAAAAAAGGCCTGACTTTCGCCAGGCCTTTTTGTTATCGATTAATCGCGTTTTTCCAGCAGAGTGCGGTAAATAAGACCACCAAGAACCCCACCGATAATCGGCATAACCCAGAAGAACCACAATTGCTGCAGCGCCCAGCCGCCCTGGAAGATGGCAACTGCAGTACTACGTGCCGGGTTTACGGAGGTATTCGTGACCGGAATGCTGATCAGGTGGATCAGTGTTAATGCCAGACCAATCGCAATGGGGGCGAAACCTGCCGGAGCATGTTTGTCGGTCGCGCCGTGGATCACTAATAAGAAGCCTGCGGTCAGAATAATTTCAACGACGACGGCAGAAAGCATGGAATAACCGCCGGGGGAATGATCGCCAAAGCCGTTCGAAGCAAAACCGCTGGCTGCTGCATCAAAACCTGCTTTACCGCTGGCAATAAGATACAGTGCCGCTGCGGCAACAATACCGCCCACAACCTGCGCAATCACATAACCAATAACGTCTTTCGCCGGAAAGCGGCCGCCAGCCCATAAACCGAAGGTCACCGCCGGGTTAAAATGTCCACCTGAAATATGACCTACGGCGAATGCCATGGTCAGTACGGTCAGACCAAATGCCAGCGCGACGCCGGCAAATCCAATACCCAATTCCGGGAATGCTGCGGCCAGTACTGCGCTACCGCACCCACCAAAGACGAGCCAAAACGTACCGAAGAATTCGGCTGCTAATTTCCTGAACATAACCACCTCAATTAAAAGTTCCGGGGTCGTTTTCCTTGCCCGGTAATTCATCGCTAAAAGGGACGATGATGAAAGAGCGGGTATTTTAGAAAAAAACATCATCCCTTCGCCAGTTAAATTGATGAAAAAATTTGATTTAAGGCAATATGTCGTGATTCCTTTTTGAATATTGGATGAATAAAGCATAGTTCAATTAGTTAAAGATGATGATTTAGTTCAGAAATTATATTCCGAGGAAAACATAAGAAGAATATTCTTAATTATTTGAGGTTTGCGACTAACTGCTGGCTGATATCGGGTGTTCTGTGCGCCCGTTTGCCGTTATACTCCTGATAACTTGAAGGAAAAAGTTAGCATTTCCGGAGGCTATATGATTCTCGAGCGCGTTGAGATTGTTGGATTTCGTGGTATTAACCGCCTGTCGTTGATGCTTGAGCAGAGCAACGTGCTGATTGGGGAGAACGCGTGGGGTAAGTCCAGTCTGCTGGATGCATTAACTCTGCTGCTGTCGCCAGAATCTGATTTGTACCACTTTGACCGTGATGATTTTTGGTTCCCGCCGGGGGATATACAGGGCCGGGAACATCATTTGCACATTATCCTGACCTTTCGTGAATCTCAACCGGGCCGTCATCGGGTTCGTCGGTATCGTCCTCTGGAAGCCTGCTGGACGCCGTGTGACGATAGCTATCACCGTATATTCTATCGTCTGGAAGGCGAGTGCGCGGATGACGGTAGCGTGCTCACGCTGCGTAGTTTTCTTGATGGCGATGGCCATCCGCTCGCTCTCGACGACATTAACGATCTGGCGCGGCATCTCGTGCGTTTAATGCCGGTATTGCGTCTGCGCGACGCGCGTTTTATGCGCCGCATACGTAACGGTACGGTGCCGGATTCGGCGGATGTTGAAGTGACCGCCCGCCAGCTGGATTTTCTGGCGCGTGAACTGGCTACCCGACCACAAAACCTGACCGATGGGCAGATCCGCCAAGGGCTGTCGGCCATGGTTCAACTGCTGGAACACTATTTTTCCGAACAGGGCGCGGGTCAGTCTCGCTATCGCCTGATGCGCCGTCGCTCCAATAACGAACAACGTAGCTGGCGCTATCTGGATATTATTAACCGCATGATTGATAAGCCCGGCGGACGAACGCATCGGGTGATCCTGTTGGGGTTGTTCTCGACGCTGTTGCAGGCCAAAGGCACCTTAAGGCTGGATAAAGACGCCCGGCCACTATTGCTGATAGAAGACCCGGAAACGCGTTTACATCCCATCATGCTGTCGGTTGCCTGGCATCTGCTGAATCTACTTCCCCTCCAGCGGGTGGCGACCACCAACTCCGGTGAGCTGCTGTCTCTCACGCCTGTGGAACATGTTGTCCGTTTGGTGCGTGAGTCAGCCCGCGTCGCCGCCTGGCGACTGGGGCCGGGTGGGATCAGCGCGGAGGACGGTCGGCGTATTGCTTTCCATATTCGTTTCAATCGCGCATCTTCGCTGTTTGCCCGCTGCTGGCTGCTGGTGGAAGGCGAAACGGAAACCTGGGTCATTAATGAGCTGGCCCGCCAGTGCGGTCACCACTTTGATGCAGAAGGCATTAAAGTCATTGAATTTGCTCAGTCAGGCCTAAAACCGCTGGTTAAGTTTGCCCGCCGCATGGGAATAGAATGGCATGTGCTGGTCGATGGCGATGAAGCCGGTAAAAAGTATGCATCCACGGTGCGCGGTCTGTTGAATAACGACAAAGAGGAAGAGCGCGATCATTTAACCATGCTCCCCGCGCTGGATATGGAACACTTTATGTATCGCCAGGGGTTTGCTGATGTCTTTCATCGGGTCGCGCAGATCCCGGAAAACGTGCCAATGAATATGCGCAAAATTATCACCAAGGCGATTCACCGTTCTTCAAAACCGGATCTGGCGATCGAGGTGGCGATGGAAGCAGGGCGGCGCGGCGTAGACGCCGTCCCCACTTTGCTGCGTAAAATGTTTTCCCGCGTGCTGTGGCTGGCACGCGGACGAGCGGATTAGTGGCGAAACATCGACGACAGCTGCGCGTGGATACTGTCCAGTAGCTGGTAGCGGCGGCGGTATTCCGCGCGTTTTTTACTGGCAATATCCTCTATGTTTTTTCGCGGCAGCGCACGCGGAATATGATAATACCCGCAGCTGTCGCACTCGCCGCCAAGGGACTCCCAAAATGCGTTGTAGTCGGAAAGAATCACCTTGTTTTTACCGTTGTAACGCGGGCTGTGAAAGATATGCTGTTCATTACTGACAGCCATGACCTTTTCGATATTCAACTGTTCTGCTAAACGACAAATGGCTTCCATCACAATGCGTTTAGGGAATATTCCGTGGCAGGACTTGGTCGCTTTTTGTGTTGCCTCATGCGGAAGTTGCGAATTGCCCTGCATACCGCCGATAAATAATGTACTCTTGCCATTATATTCGCAGAACGTAAATGTCATTTTAGTCAGTTCATCGCCATCGCCATTTCGCACCAGAATGGTACTTTCCCCCTCTTTATCCAGCACCGGGAACATCATCATGGTCACGGTAAATATCTCGTTATCTTTGCCTTCAATTTGCGCCAGCTGTAAGCCGTCATTACTTAATAAGGCGTTCAATTCAGCGGGTAAGAATGCATGGCGGATAACATGATAATGAAAACGTACCGCATCTAATCGCATTTTACGATTAAAGTTCGCGGCAAGGTAAGGGCGATGTAAACGAACCGGCAGTCGGGGTTGACGGGCAAGCAAAGTTTCAAGATCCGGCCACTGCGCCAGTTCAGTCATCCATTCCTGGGTGAGGCGGGGTATCAGTAATGAACGCCAGATAAACTTACGGCGAAAGCTCCGTTTATCCCAACAATGTGCGGGCCGTAACTGGCCGCGGCTCAGGCTGTAAAAAAGACCAACGCTGGTAATGGGTTTGGTGGAAAGAAAAGTGCTTTCAGTTAGTTGACTCATAATATAAATCCGATTGATACCCTGGCATTAATTTCAGCACAGTGGATCTTAACCATTCGTCAATAACTCTGTTATTCTTGCGCTTTTCAACGGCTATTTATTTAACGTTGATGTTTAACACGCCACTCTGATGGACGTATTGGGGGAAATTGGGACATTTATGAAGCTCAAGGGAAAAATCAAAAAACGCTATTTTATCTTCGCCATCATCCTTATTGTGGCGATAATTGCGCTTTGGCGAACGCTTAATGCGCCTTTACCTCAGTATCAAACGTTAATTGTTCGTCCAGGCGATCTCCAGCAAAGCGTACTGGCAACCGGAAAACTGGATGCGCTGCGTAAAGTCGACGTCGGGGCGCAGGTAAGCGGGCAGTTAAAAACGCTGTCGGTGGCGATTGGCGATAAAGTAAAAAAAGATCAACTGCTTGGCGTGATCGATCCTGAACAAGCGCAAAACCAGATCAAAGAGGTTGAAGCGACGCTGATGGAGCTACGCGCCCAGCGTTTACAGGCTGAAGCCGAATGGAAACTGGCGCGCGTGACGCTCTCCCGTCAGCAACAGCTGGCGAAAACGCAGGCGGTTTCACGGCAGGATCTCGATACCGCGGCCACCGAAATGGCGGTCAAACAGGCGCAAATCGGCACCATTGACGCGCAGATTAAGCGCAATCAGGCCTCTCTTGATACGGCAAAGACTAACCTGGATTACACCCGCATCGTGGCGCCAATGGCGGGTGAGGCCACGCAAATAACCACCCTGCAAGGACAAACCGTGATTGCCGCCCAGCAGGCGCCTAACATTCTGACGTTAGCCGACATGAGCACTATGCTGGTGAAAGCGCAGGTTTCCGAGGCGGATGTTATTCACCTGCATCCCGGACAAAAAGCCTGGTTTACCGTACTGGGCGATCCGCAGATACGCTATGAAGGTACGCTGAAAGATGTCCTTCCGACACCAGAGAAAGTGAACGATGCGATTTTCTACTATGCCCGCTTTGAAGTGCCGAACCCGAAAGGGATCCTGCGTCTGGATATGACTGCGCAGGTCCATATTCAGCTCACGGATGTCAAAAATGTTCTGACCATCCCGCTGTCGGCGCTGGGCGATCCTGTCGGCAATAATCGCTATAACGTCAGGCTGCTGCGTAACGGCGAAACCCGCGAGCGTGAGGTGGTTATCGGCGCGCGCAATGACACCGATGTGGAGATTGTGAAAGGGCTGGAAGAGGGCGATGAAGTCATTACCGGTGAGGGCAACGTTGGAGCGGCGAAATGACGGCATTGCTTGAGCTGAGCAATATCCGCCGCAGTTACCCGTCAGGCGAAGGGCAGGTCGAGGTATTAAAGGACGTTTCCTTGAGCATTCAGGCCGGTGAAATGGTGGCGATTGTCGGCGCGTCTGGCTCGGGAAAATCGACGCTGATGAACATTCTCGGCTGTCTTGATAAGCCTACCAGCGGCACGTATCGGGTCGCCGGACGCGATGTCTCCACCCTTGATAGCGATGCGCTAGCGCAGCTGCGACGCGAGCATTTCGGCTTTATCTTCCAACGTTATCATTTGCTGTCGCATTTAACCGCCGCGCAAAACGTTGAGGTGCCCGCAGTCTATGCCGGGACTGAACGCAAACAGCGTCTGGCTCGGGCGCAGGAATTACTCCAGCGGCTGGGGCTGGGCGACAGGGTTGACTATCAGCCGTCCCAGCTTTCCGGTGGGCAGCAGCAGCGGGTCAGTATTGCGCGTGCGTTGATGAACGGTGGGCAGGTGATCCTGGCCGACGAACCCACCGGCGCGTTGGACAGCCATTCTGGCGAAGAGGTGATGGCGATTCTGCATCAACTCCGCGATCGCGGACATACGGTGATTATCGTTACGCACGACCCGCAGGTTGCCGCGCAGGCCGAGCGCGTAATAGAAATTCGCGACGGCGAGATCGTGCGCAATCCGCCGCCGCACAAACCCTCAACCGGACGCGATATCTCCGAGCCGACAGTGAAAACAGTGTCTGGCTGGAGCCAGTTTATCAGCGGTTTTCGCGAAGCGCTCACCATGGCATGGCTGGCCATGGCTGCGAATAAGATGCGTACGCTGCTGACCATGCTGGGGATCATCATCGGTATTGCTTCGGTGGTTTCGATCGTTGTGGTGGGCGATGCGGCAAAACAGCTGGTGCTGGCGGACATTCGCGCTATCGGGACGAATACCATTGATATCTACCCTGGCAAAGATTTCGGCGATGATGACCCACAATATCAACAGGCGCTGAAGTATGACGACTTAACCGCGCTGCAGAAGCAGCCCTGGGTGAGTTCGGTGACGCCTGCGGTGTCGAAGAACCTGCGGCTACGCTATGGCAATATTGACGTGGCAGCCAGTGCGAACGGCGTTAGCGGCGACTATTTCAACGTCTATGGCATGACGTTTAGCGAAGGGACTACCTTTAACGCCGAGCAGCTTGCTGGCCGGGCGCAGGTGGTGGTGCTCGACAGTAATACCCGACGTCAGTTGTTCCCGACTAAAGCGAAAGTTGTCGGCGAGGTCATTTTGGTGGGAAATATGCCTGCGACGGTGATTGGCGTTGCCGAGGAGAAACAGTCGATGTTTGGCAGCAGTAAGATCCTGCGGGTCTGGCTGCCTTACAGCACCATGTCCGGGCGAATTATGGGGCAATCGTGGCTGAACTCAATCACCGTGCGGGTGAAGGACGGTTTTGATAGCGCTCAGGCGGAACAGCAGCTTACCCGTTTGTTGTCGTTACGCCATGGGAAGAAAGATTTCTTCACCTGGAATATGGACGGCGTCTTGAAAACCGCTGAAAAGACCACACGTACATTACAACTCTTCCTGACGCTGGTGGCGGTCATTTCGCTGGTGGTGGGTGGAATCGGCGTGATGAACATTATGCTGGTTTCGGTAACCGAACGAACGCGCGAGATTGGCATCCGTATGGCGGTGGGCGCGCGCGCCAGTGACGTGCTGCAACAGTTCCTCATTGAAGCGGTGCTGGTGTGTCTGGTTGGCGGCGCGTTGGGCATCAGTTTGTCGATGCTAATTGCCTTTACGCTACAGTTATTCCTGCCCGGCTGGGAAATTGGCTTCTCACCCGTGGCCCTGCTGACGGCGTTTCTGTGCTCAACCGCTACCGGAATTTTGTTTGGCTGGTTACCGGCGCGTAATGCGGCCCGGCTTGATCCAGTAGATGCGCTGGCGCGGGAATAATGCGGTAGAGATAAAAATGCCAGCCGCAAGGGCTGGCATTTTGACTGCGGGATGTACACAATGAAACAGAAGGGTTATGCGACGGCTTCTGCTTCAATGACAGGCACGATGACGCTGGCATGATTGCCTTTTGGCCCCTGGTGGACATCAAACTGGACAGACTGTCCGGCTTTTAGCGTTCTGTAACCATCCATTTGAATGGTGGAATAATGGGCGAAAATGTCTTCGCCGCCGCCTTCAGGGCAGATGAAACCAAACCCTTTGGCGTTGTTGAACCACTTAACAGTACCCGTTTCCATACTTCGACATCCTTCGTAAATCTTATATAAGTAAGATGGAATGAACCGGTTGCGGAGTGGGGGCTGTTCAAAACCTCGCCAACTCTCGAAACTACAATTTAGAGAAATCAGGCGGGGCGTCAAGCGTCAGACGGATGGAATAGGGTAAAAATGCATCAAAATTTGAAGCAGTTAACGCTATTGTCGGTTATGTGACAGATGTCGCGGATGGCACTAATAGATGATAGTTATCTAATACTTGAGGTAGATTGATTGTGCGCATAGGCTGCTTGTCAGCGGCAAGATTTTCTGCCGGAAACCGTAACTGATGATGACGACTGACAATGAGTAAGACGAACGACTGGCTGGATTTCGATCTACTGGCGGAAGACAAATTGCGCGACGCGCTAAAACCGCCATCTATGTATAAAGTGATATTAATCAATGATGACTACACTCCGATGGAGTTTGTTATTGACGTGTTACAAAAATTCTTTTCTTATGATGTAGAACGTGCAACGCAACTGATGCTTGCAGTTCACTATCAAGGTAAAGCCATCTGCGGCGTATTCACTGCCGAAGTAGCGGAAACCAAAGTAGCGATGGTGAACAAATATGCGAGGGAGAACGAGCATCCGTTGCTGTGTACGCTGGAAAAAGCCTGAATGCAGGCATAAATATTGGGGGAGGTGCCTATGCTCAATCAAGAACTGGAACTCAGTTTAAACATGGCTTTCGCCAGAGCGCGCGAGCACCGACATGAGTTTATGACCGTCGAGCACTTGTTACTGGCGTTGCTCAGTAACCCATCGGCCCGCGAAGCGCTGGAAGCGTGTTCTGTGGATCTGGTGGCGCTCCGTCAGGAACTCGAAGCCTTCATTGAACAAACCACACCCGTATTGCCTGCCAGTGAGGAAGAGCGCGACACGCAGCCAACGTTGAGTTTTCAGCGTGTACTGCAACGTGCGGTCTTTCATGTTCAGTCCTCCGGGCGCAATGAAGTTACCGGCGCAAATGTTCTGGTGGCTATCTTCAGCGAGCAGGAATCTCAGGCGGCCTATCTGCTGCGTAAGCATGAAGTGAGTCGCCTGGACGTGGTGAATTTTATTTCTCATGGCACGCGCAAAGATGAACCAGGTCAGTCTTCTGACTCAGGGAATCAGCCAAATACCGAAGAGCAAGCTGGCGGGGAGGACCGTATGGAGAACTTCACGACTAACCTTAACCAGCTTGCCCGTGTGGGCGGGATTGATCCGCTCATTGGCCGAGAAAAAGAGCTGGAGCGCGCCATTCAGGTACTGTGCCGCCGTAGAAAAAACAACCCGCTGTTGGTGGGCGAATCTGGCGTCGGTAAAACGGCGATTGCTGAAGGCCTGGCCTGGCGTATTGTTCAGGGAGACGTGCCGGAAGTCATGGCGGACTGCACCCTTTACTCTCTGGATATCGGATCCCTACTGGCGGGCACCAAATACCGCGGCGATTTTGAAAAACGCTTTAAGGCACTGCTGAAACAGCTGGAACAGGATACCAACAGCATCCTGTTTATCGATGAGATCCACACCATTATCGGCGCGGGTGCGGCATCGGGCGGCCAGGTGGATGCGGCTAACCTGATCAAGCCTCTGCTCTCCAGCGGTAAAATCCGCGTGATAGGCTCCACAACCTATCAGGAATTCAGCAATATCTTTGAGAAGGACCGGGCGTTAGCGCGCCGTTTCCAGAAAATCGATATCACTGAGCCGTCGGTAGAAGAGACTGTGCAGATCATCAACGGTCTGAAACCGAAGTATGAAGCGCACCATGACGTTCGCTACACCGCTAAAGCGGTGCGTGCGGCGGTTGAACTGGCGGTGAAATACATTAACGATCGTCATCTGCCGGATAAAGCGATTGACGTGATCGATGAAGCGGGCGCGCGTGCGCGTCTGTTGCCGGTCAGCAAGCGCAAGAAAACCGTTAACGTAGCGGATATTGAGTCCGTTGTGGCCCGCATCGCGCGTATCCCGGAGAAGAGCGTTTCGCAAAGCGATCGCGATACGCTGAAAAATCTGGGTAACCGTCTGAAAATGCTGGTCTTCGGACAGGATAAAGCCATTGAGGCGCTGACTGAAGCGATCAAAATGAGCCGTGCCGGTCTGGGACATGAGCATAAACCTGTCGGTTCATTCCTGTTTGCCGGGCCGACTGGCGTAGGTAAGACCGAAGTCACGGTGCAACTGTCCAAAGCGCTGGGTATTGAGCTGCTGCGTTTTGATATGTCCGAGTATATGGAACGCCACACCGTCAGCCGTCTGATTGGCGCGCCTCCGGGATATGTTGGTTATGATCAGGGCGGTTTGCTGACCGATGCGGTCATTAAACACCCGCATGCGGTCCTGCTGTTGGATGAAATCGAAAAAGCGCACCCGGATGTCTTCAACCTGCTGCTGCAGGTAATGGATAACGGTACGCTGACCGACAATAACGGGCGTAAGGCGGACTTCCGTAACGTGGTGTTGGTCATGACCACCAACGCCGGGGTACGTGAGACCGAGCGTAAATCGATTGGCCTTATTCATCAGGACAACAGTACTGATGCGATGGGCGAAATCAAAAAAGTGTTTACGCCGGAATTCCGTAACCGTCTCGACAACATTATCTGGTTCGACCATCTCTCTACCGAGGTGATTCATCAGGTCGTTGATAAGTTTATTGTCGAGCTGCAGGTTCAGCTGGATCAGAAAGGTGTCTCGCTGGAGGTCAGTCAGGAAGCACGCAACTGGCTTGCGGAGAAAGGCTACGACCGCGCAATGGGCGCACGTCCGATGACGCGTGTTGTACAGGACAACCTGAAAAAACCATTGGCTAACGAACTGCTGTTTGGCTCGCTGGTTGATGGTGGGCAGGTAACCGTCGAGCTGGATAAAGAGAAAAATGAGCTGACCTATGGCTTCCAGAGTGCGCAAAAGCACAAGCCAGAAGCTGCACATTAATTTCTAACCATCTAATGAACCGGGCGTAATGCCCGGTTTTTTTTCGCCTGAAGACGACTTACCGTGGAGCTAAATGATGAAACTGGACAATATTCCATTCCATGTGACCGACTGGTCGCAGGTTATTCCCGAGCAGCATCCTGGTGAGTCTGGATATGCTACATGGAAAGTGGCTTTTGCCGGTGATGTTCGGGTGCGAATTGTCGAATATTCGCCGGGATATCTGGCCGACCATTGGTGTTCGAAAGGACACGTTCTGTTTTGTCTGGAAGGTGAGTTACGCACGGAACTGGAAGATGGCCGCGCGTTCGATCTAAAGCCAGGTATGAGTTACCAGGTGGCCGATCATGCAGAAGCGCATCGCTCATCAACCGCAACGGGAGCAAAGTTGTTTATTGTGGATTGATGGCGTAAACCAGCAGGCAAAAAATAAGCCTGCGTAAGTGCGTTTTTCGGGGTAAGTAACATGGGCTTTCAGCGGTGCAATGCGCATTTTCGCGGCACGCAAGACCACTGAAAGCCAAATGAACTACCCTACTGTGGACACTCTGGAAGTCAACACCACCACGTATCGGATTGAGTGAAACAGCATCCTGTAGATACTCCGGGCAAAGTACCCATAGACCATTGTCTGCTCTATCCGTGAATGCCCCAGTATTCTCTGCAAGGTGATGATACTCCCGCCGTAATCATAAAGTGGGTAGCAAAACTGTGACGCAATGCGTGGGTTGCTTGTCCGTCCGGTAGATCTGGTTTTACATCTTTCATTGTTCGCCTGAACTTCGGGTATGAGGCATCAGGGAACAGATAACCCTTACCCGCAATCATTACAGCTACTTCCTCAGAGAAATGATTTGCAGGTCTATGGTATGCGCGTTGCAGAGCCACATCATAACGGAACGCCGCACTGGCACATGATGCTTTTTTGCAAACCAGAGCAACGTAAACATATTACTGAAATCATGCGACGCTATGCCTTAAAGGAAGATGGCGACGAAAAGGGTGCAGCAGCAGTAACCGCCTGGGCGTCAACGTGGCGTATCCCGCAATTTAAATCTATTGGACTGCCGACGATGGGGGCATATCGTGAGCTGCGCAAACTGCCTCGCGGGGTAAGCATTGCTGACGAATTTGATGAGCGAGTCGAGGCTACAAGAGCCGCAGCTGACGAGGGTGAATTTGACCTTTATATCGCGGCGCAGGGTGGGGCGAACGTACCACGTGATAGTCAGACCGTCCGTGTGGCTCGTAACGTGACTGACGAGGTCAACGCCTACGAAGAGGATATAGAGAGAGTCGTGGGCATCTACGTTCCGCACTTGGGCTCTGAGCTGATACATGTTACCCGTACAGCCGAATGGCGCATCGTTCCAAAGCTGTTGGCCGTTGAGCCTTTGACTTTAAAAAGCGGTATTGCCGCGCCTCGGAGTCCTGTCAATAACTGTGGGTTGGGTGGTTTGAACAATGAAATTAAGGTGACGCCTGCTGCCCCGGAGCACAGCACAACGGTATTAAATCTGTTGTGTTGTGGTGATTTTAGCAGGAGTGATAATGATATGAAGGTTGGACTCAGCATGTTTTAAAAAAGATATGTCAAAGATCTAATATACGAAGTAAAGTAAAATGTTCAGGATGTTTGCAATTGAGCATTGTTAGAGTGACTCAATTGTTAATAATAGGTCTAGGTTGTGGTTTTGATAACTACACCCCTTCTAGGGAGTGAAGAAATACTAAATGTTTTGTTGTAAGAGTTTTTCTGTGGTTATGGTGGGTTATTGGGGGCGGTTGTGATAAAATTATATCTAAAGGGCTCAGTCATTATTAACCTGAGCCATCTTGGAGTGTTAGGTTACTTCTTTACTTTCTAGGTAATGTTTCATCTATTGATTTCTTTATTAATTCAGGAGATGCTCCACATAACTCAGCTAGTTGCTCAATGCCAAGGTTTTGTTGATTCAATAAAATGTCAATGTTGTTTGGGTTTATATTGATGTAACTTTTTCCATGTAAATTATTTTGTATAGAAGTAACTTCACAAAAGCAAAGGTATAATATTTTGATGATCCCACAAACGCCTTTAGGATTCAAAAAGAAAAATAAGTGAGGTATTTGTTGGTTTATTATTTGTGCGTAATCTCTAATTTCTTTAATCTCATAAAGCTCCGGATCATGATCATAACCATTAAATGATAAATCAATCTTGCCTTGGAAGTACCTCATTGCCGATTTTGATGAAATTGCGAGATCAAAAAAAACCAAGAGTTTCGAGATGTCTTTTTTTTCAACTTCAGACCTTTCTATAATAATGTGGGTATCGATTTCTGGTGCGGAAAAAACATCCCCTTGATCAAAAAATGATATTTCACTAATCATTTCTGCTATTAGTGATTCATTATTATTAATATAACTAGCTAATGACAAGTCGGCTGATTTTACGGTTTTCCATCTTTCGTCTCGTAATGTATATAGAACTTCTTTTTCGGTCCCGTTGAAACAAAAGCTTCTATATGACAGGCCAGAATCCTCAAGAATATCAATGTCTCGTTCATCACGGCCCCCCCAAGTTACTGTGAATAATAATTTTTGTAGGTCTCCACTGTAATATGTATCAATGATTTCTTTAAAATTTTTTCTGATACCATTATCTTGTAAGAAACCAAAGTATTCTTTTAAAATCACTCCATCTTTTTCTTTTACAGTCAAGAAATATGATGGAAGATGATTATAATCTTCATTTTTTAAAAAGTAGTATAAAGAAAATATTCCTGAGCAAGGGAAGGATAATTTAAATTCAACAATGTGACTCGGGTGGTTTTTTTCAATTTCGTTAATGATTTTTACTAAATGCCCTTTCCAAACAGGGTTTAAAGCAAGGACGGTTTCAATATCGTCTTTTAATGAACTAAGATGTGCTTTGTTATTTGTTTCAATGTTTCTCATCAATAGCTGGTCAGAATTTCCGCTATAACCACAGACTTCAGATAATATTATTTCATCTGTAAGTAATTTATTTCTGCTGAAATGCCCATTTCTAATTATTTTTTCTTTTTGAATGTTATGATTATTCATAATGGACAGGATTTTAGCAGGGTATCCTATTTCAAAATCATCATAATCTATATTGTGGCTTTCCATTGCATTTTCGTGAAGATATGCTAACCGTTCATCTTCATCCATATCTTCTGCGAAGCTAAAAATATCATCGAGTTCTTCGGGGGTATGATCCTTTGATTGTATCATGGAAATATATTCTTTGGTTGTTCTGGCTTGAATGGATACAATCACAATATAATCAAATAACTCTTGAGGGACGTTTTTTATTGCCCCATGAAAAGATTGTATTATTTTTATTCTTCTCTCTTTTGAAGGTGATGGAATAGGTGTTGTTGCTTTGAAAATAGTTATTATAAAGTCTAAAGCATTCTTACTGATAAGGTCTTTTTTGATTGTGTCGATTCCATGATATAAACTGTTCTGGTTTTTATACCAGTAAACGTCATACCAAGGAGCTATAAATCTACCTTTATTAAAGTTTAAAATACTAATTTTTTCCGAGGTTATTTTCTTTTCGTCTATGTATAAATGCAGTCCTATAATAGAAATGTTTGTTTCATTAACAAAACGTGAATAAGGAACAAGAAGTTCATCCCACTTTGTTGATGCAATGATAACGCGGATTTCATCATCACGAGCACCAAGGTGAATTTTCACACCTTCAACATATTTTATTACCTCATTAATAGCTTCTCTTGCAGCTTCATTACTCCTTTTCACTTCAATCAGTACATGATGATTATGCTTATCTTTTGCATAAATATCTATAAAACTCCTTGTTCCTAAATGATTGGGAATATACTGTTCTTTTTTTAGTAGAACTAAACCTTCTTCCAGAACGGATAAATTTTCGCACAGAAGGTCTCTAAGTTCTGCTTCCTTCATAGTTATCTCCATTTATTATATGATTTATATACGAATTACTCTGATTTCAGAGCAGATTTTGTGATCAAATCATTATCCAGTTTAATATTTTTGTCATGCACTTTTATGCATTAAAATGCATGATAATTTTTGTTAGCATAAACGCCACTTTATGCAGCCTGACCGCGAGCAAAGTTAACTAATTCACCTGCATTAAAACCAACCCATCAAGCGGGCAGGCGAGGCGGGGATAGCACTGCGCGCCAGAGGCGGTGACAGCATTTAATTTAATGCGTCTGTGGGCGTCGTGACGCCGCTGTCATGTTGCAAGTCTGCGATGGTTTCGCGATGAGATTGGATTGCGTGTGGTGGGGCTGAGGCTGTCAGGGATGAGGCCGCCCGGAGGCGGCGATTTTTGCGGGGTTATTCTGATTCGAGACTGTAATATTTAAAGCGGATCACCTCCATCCCGAGCCAGTCGTTAATCTCTTTAAAGCGCTCCTGCAGCGGGGTCAGTTCGTTACGCACAAACACGCGCGCCACCTTCTCAACATCCCCCATTGAGCCAATATTTTCCGGCTTGCCGCCCATGAGCTGGAACGGTACACGGTGCGCATCGAGCAGGTCAGCAGCGCTCACCTTTTTGATATTGAAAAAGTCATCTTTCGTGGCGACCTCACTCAGCGGCACTATCTTGATGCCATCCGGTTTCCCGTTGGGTGCGTAGAAAAACAGGTTATTAAAATTCCCGAGTCCCTTTGAATCACGCATCGCAGAACGCAGCGACTCGACGTCGGTGCTGCTTTGTGCCGCGTCGGTGACGTACATGATGTAACCCGCGTGCGCGCCATTCTGGTAATACTTGCGACGAAACAGGGTGGCGGATTCATTCAGCCAGGCGGAATTGAGTGCGCTGAGGTAGGCATGCCGTAAAGCTCCTGATTGATGTCAGGCTCGAGCAGATGAAACACCGATCTAGGGGCAAACTGGTGCGGCTTCGTGAAATTTTGAATATACCAGTAGGAATCCTCTTCCACCCCGCGCCGAGTATATTTGGCCGGGGAGGTGTCAAGCCTGATAATTTTATCGGTAACGCTTTTACGCGCTTCTAGGAAGGCATTGCCGAATACAAGAAAATCTAGTACAAAGCGGCTGAAATCCTGACGCGACAGGAGCGGGTGCGGGATGTAGGTGCTCGTCAGAATATTTCGTTTCACGTAAATCGGCGAGCTGTGATGCAAGGCGGTGCGCAGGCTTGCTGCCAGAGCAGAGAAGTTGACCGGCGGCTCGTACCACTTCCCGTTATTGATGCACTCGACATAATCGAGGATGTCGCGGCGATCCAGAACGGCGGAGGGCTCACCAAAGGTGAACGCCTCTATTTTTTGCGGTGCGCTGGCGGTTGTTGTTGCGGTTTTTTCTGATGTTTTTTCATGTCAGTTAATATCCAGAATTGACGTTGAATGCATACCGCTACCGGCGGAAAGTGGCTCGTTTAACAGGGCGTGCATGGTGGCCCATGCGATGTCTGCGTGGCTGGCCTCTTCGCTGCGGCTGGCTTCATAGGTGGAGCTGCGCCCGCTGCTGGTCATGGTTTTACGGATAGCCATAAATGACTGTGTGATGTCGGTTGCACCGGCGTCGTATTTCAGACAACCGTGTCTGATGGTGTCTTTCGCTTTCAGCACCATCGGGGTTTTCATTTCCGGCGTGTAGCGAATGGCTCACGCCGCCGGGAAAAACGAGCGCACGAGCTGGTAAACACCCTGGCCGATGTCGGTCGCATCGATACCGATATACTCGACGCAGTATTTCTCGGTCAGCTCGCGGATGGCCTCGGCCTGTGTCGCAAAGTCCATGCCTCTCCACTGATGACGCTCAAGAATGCGGAACTTGCCACCGGCAACCAGTGGCGGAGCCAGTACCGCACAGCCTGCGCTGTCGCCGGTGTGTGACGGGTCATAGCCAATCCACGCCGGACGCCAGTTAAACGGACGATCGGAAAACGGCTCGAAGTCTTCCCATTCTTCCATCGCATCGACCATGCAGCGCTGCAGCTCCTCGACCCGAAAACGCGGGCTGATAATCTGGTCACGTCTGCCAGTGAATGGGCGGGAGGGCTGGCATGATGATAACGGGAATGAATATTCAGGCCGGAGCGCGTGTTGCCCCTGCGTATATACTCACGCTGGACGGGGCGGATATCACGCAGAATTTCAGCGACCGGCTTACCGGTCCGACCATCGCGGATTCGAGGCTGACCAGCTCGATATCGCGCTCGATGATACTGACGGGCTGATCGAGTTGCCGCCGTGCGGGGCATCACTGACGCTGTGGCTGGGCTGGCAGGGCTCCGCGCTGGTCAACAAGGGGAGTTTCACTGCCCGAAATGCCATTACGCCGCTCACGCCCGCACGAGTCGCTATTTTTCTGATACCACAAAAGAGCGGTATCATCAGTGCACAAATATCAATTGCAGTTGCACTTTCGTCACGACAGAAACAGTCGAACGCTACATTGTGAAGCCCGGAGAAGTCACCCCGGCTTTGCCTTACCCAACGTCGACAGGTCAGCAACAAATTGCCTGAATGTAAACAAGAAGCCCCGAAAAATTCGGGGCTTCTCTGTGCTATGACCCACATGACTTACAGCAAAGTGATGAGTGCTGGTATCTGAGGTTCATCGAGAGAAAATAAATTGCAGTGGATTAGTCGTGCTATTTCCATTCTTTCCACTCAACATTTCCATCGTCATCTCTGTAAAATTCCATTCCTGATTCAAGATCAAGAAACATACCATCGCCTAAATCTATAACTGTCTCAACCTGATTACCGGAAAAATATCGATCACTCGTAAGATTCAAACTACTTGGAGGAGTTGCTTGCGGTTGCGTATCCCAGCCTGATAAATCCAGAGTAGGTACCAAATTTGGAACAAACAGCCGATACACCGAATCAATACATTGAAATCGGCTTAGGCTATTAGTCAAATTGTCGTAATACACTGAGGAAGGATAGCGTTGTTCAATGAAACATTCGACTAACTCACTCATTTCGATAGGGTTTAGGCGAAAGCATTCGCTTTTGCTACCTGTACTAAAGTGATTTTGCCTCTCAATATCTTGCATATTTTCTAAGTGATTCAAGAGATCGGATTCAATTTTGTGAACATCACCATTGATTATATTATAAGCAGTGAAAATGAAATATCCTGGTCTCTGTGAAGAGGTATGGCGGGTATGTAGGCCAAGTGTTGTTTTACCAACTTTTGACCATTGATGATCATCAGTATCGGCACCAACATATATCCAATTATTGCTCATATAACATCTTACTCTTGTATGGAATAGTTAGCTGAATTTTATCATTTGGCCTGAACCATTATAGGGTGCTGGGTTTAAAATGTGAGCAATGGTGCAAATAGACAACCTTAACTCGTTAAGAAACTGTTGTGTGCGATAAGCCTCTGTGTTGCGGGTTGAATCATACATTTGCTTGCGAGAGAAACCACTTCTTCGTCAGGTCATTATTAACACAAAGCCCCGCATTGCGGGGCTTCACGTATCGATGTGGTCAATGTGTGGACATTGGAAGAAATAAATCCATTTATTTCAGTAGATTACACGCAAAAAATAAGCCTGCGTAAGGGAGATTACGCAGGCTAAGGAGGTGGTTCCTGGTACAGCTAGCATTTATGGGTTATGTTTTTCAGCGGGTGGGATAATACCCTCAATAAACGAAACGGTATGTGATCGATTTCTAAGAATCTTCCGATCGCTGAAAAATAACCGTAATTAACTACTTAGCATGCGGGTTGCGCGTCGACTCACCGGCAAAATTACGCATCAGCAACGCATAATTCAGATCGATATCCTCAGGTACAGGCATCCACACGGTATAGCCATCGCCCGGCGCAACCGGCATGGCTTCGCCTTTGGCGTTTTCCATCTGCTCAAGGGTAAAGTTGATGTTGCCCTGTGGGGTCATCAACTCCAGACTGTCGCCGACGGTGAATTTGTTTTTCACCAGCACGGCCGCTAATTCGCCCTTACGTTCACCGGTGAATTCGCCAACAAACTGCTGACGCTCGGACACAGAAAAACCGTATTCGTAGTTTTGATAGTCGTCATGCGTATGGCGACGCAGGAACCCCTCGGTGTAGCCGCGGTGCGCCAGGCCTTCCAGCGTTTCCAGCAGTTGCGGGTCGAATGGTTTACCGGCGGCGGCATCATCAATGGCTTTACGATAGACCTGCGCGGTGCGTGCGCAGTAATAATATGATTTGGTACGGCCTTCAATCTTCAGCGAATGCACGCCCATCTGAGTCAGGCGTTCAACGTGGGCAATAGCACGCAAATCCTTTGAGTTCATGATGTAAGTGCCGTGTTCGTCTTCGAACGCGGTCATGTACTCACCCGGGCGCTGGGCTTCTTCAATCATAAAGACTTTATCTGTGGGCGCGCCGATACCCAGCGTGGGTTCAACGTTTTGTACCGGGATCGGCTCGTACTTATGCACAATATTGCCGACCACGTCCTCTTTGCCTTCCTGCACGTTGTATTCCCAGCGGCAGGCATTGGTACAGGTGCCCTGGTTTGGGTCACGCTTGTTGATGTAGCCAGAGAGCAGGCAGCGTCCGGAGTAGGCCATGCACAGGGCGCCGTGAACGAAGATCTCAATCTCCATATCGGGTACCTGGGTGCGGATTTCTTCGATTTCTTCCAGCGACAGTTCGCGAGACAGGATCACGCGGGTCAGCCCCATCTGCTTCCAGAATTTCACCGTCGCCCAGTTTACGGCGTTAGCCTGCACGGACAGGTGAATGTCCATGTCAGGGAAGTTCTCGCGCACCAGCATTATCAGACCAGGATCCGACATGATCAGCGCATCCGGCCCCATTTCCACCACCGGTTTCAGATCGCGAATAAAGGTTTTCAGCTTGGCGTTGTGCGGGGCGATGTTAACCACCACATAGAATTTTTTACCCAATTCATGGGCTTCATTAATGCCGAGCTGCAGGTTTTCGTGATTGAATTCGTTGTTGCGTACGCGCAGAGAGTAGCGCGGTTGGCCCGCATAGACAGCGTCTGCGCCATAGGCGAAAGCGTAACGCATATTTTTCAGCGTTCCCGCCGGGGAAAGGAGTTCCGGTTTAAACATAATTTTCTCGTTCTGATGACAGGTCAGACTCGCCTCACTTAATGAGGCGGTTAGGGGAGTGCCCCCATATTAAGGGCGGGCATTGTAGCGCTGTGCGAAGATGCAGTAAACCTTGTGGGCTCAATCTACCCGCAGATAGTAACCGTCGGCACTGACATGCGCACCGAATCCGCAGTTTTGCGGATCGTCGGTACTGGCGTTGATGCCGTCAGGGTTGACCGTGAGCGAGATATTACAGTGGGTGTACTCATCTTCTCTGAGTGCAATTACGCCTTTATTGTTTTTCAGTGCGACGATTTCCGAGAATTCACCGGTGTTTGGCCCGTAATAGAGCGCCATCATGCCAAAGTAATACCCCTGAAAATCAACCTGATAGTCTGATTTATTCTTTGTGGATTTTACGTTCAGCGTTTTCCAGTTCGCCAGACCCGCATACTTCCAGTATTCACCCGCGGCAGAGTCATTTTTCGGCAGTGCTGCCAGCTTATCTTTGATAAGGCCCAGATTGTAGACAGACTTGGCGTCATTAGGATTGATCATCAGCCAGGCCTTCGCTTTACGCCATTGCCCTTCGCGCATCCAGGTTAGCGCCACGTTGTTGTAGGCCGTAGCGATGGCGCTGTCGTCAAGGGCACAGCTTTCGCTCCATGCGACCTGCTGTACAAAGGCGTCACGCGCCTTCGCGTAGTTCTTTGCTTTGTAGAATTTTTCGCCCTGGCTGGCGTAGGTAGGGATTTTCGCGCAGTCGGCGTCGATCTGTTGCTCTGTGATTTCCGCATTGGCTGCAAAACAAACCAAAAGTACGGGACAAAGAAGTAATTTGGCGTTGGGAATACGTTTATCCTGAACCATGGGCAGTCCTTTGGTCGGGGAAAGTGTGTAAATTCAGTACACGGTAGCTTATCCCCATAAATAATGGGATCGTTGAATTACATAATTCGGCACGCATCGGCTTCCCAGCGATACCCTACGCCATACACCGCGCGGATAAATGACTGCTCCGCATCCAGCGATTCCAGCTTGCGTCGCAGGTTCTTAATATGGCTATCGATGGTTCGATCGGTAACGACGCGATAGTCGTCATACAGATGGTTAAGCAACTGCTCGCGGGAGAATACTTTTCCCGGTTCATGTGACAGCGTTTTGAGTAAGCGGAATTCCGCGGGCGTTAAGTCGAGCATTTTCCCCCGCCAGGACGCCTGAAAACGACCTTCGTCGACGATCAGCGGGCTGTCTGCATCCATTTGTTGCAGTTCTCGCTGTGGCTTACAACGGCGAAGAATCGTCTTCACGCGAGCGACGACTTCGCGCGGGCTGTAGGGTTTACAAATATAATCATCCGCACCAATCTCCAGCCCCAGCAGACGGTCAATCTCTTCGATTTTTGCGGTTACCATCATGATGGGAACTTCAGAGAAACGGCGAATTTCCCGACACAGGGTCAGGCCATCGGTGCCGGGCAGCATCAGATCCAACAAGATCAGATCGGGCGGCGTTTGACGCACGTAAGGTAGCACCAGATCGCCATGGCTGATGAGCGTAGGCGCGTAGCTTGCCGCCCGCAGATAGTCGATAAGCAGTTGCCCCAGCTTGGGCTCGTCTTCCACGATCAGAATACGCGGCGTGTTTTCATCAATGGGTAACTCTGTCATACATCTCTCTGTAAATCGCGTTCGAGCGGTAGCTCTACTGTAATGCTAACCCCGCCAAAAGGCGAATGGGCGGCGCGAATCAGACCATTATGCGCCTGTACGATATTGACACAAATCGCCAGTCCCAATCCGGAACCTCCGCTGGCGCGGTTACGCGATACTTCGGTGCGATAAAACCGCTCAAACAGCTTCTGCAACTGGTCGTCACTCACGCCGGGAGCGGAATCAGCGAAGGTGAGTAACACCATGCGTTCACGTTGTTCGGCGCTAATATGCAGCCTGCCGCCGCTGTCGGTGTAGCGTAGACTGTTTTCCAGCAGATTGTTGAACAGCTGCATCAGACGATCCCGGTCGCCAAATACCGTCATGCTGTCCGGGAGCGAAAGTTGTATCGTCAATCCCCGGCTGGCAAAGCGTTCACGAAATGCACCGCTTGCCACTTCCAGCAGGGGGATGAGATCCAGCGATGTTTTCTGGTAGGCCAGTGCGCCTTCATCGGACATGGAGAGCTGATGAAGATCGTCGACCAGCTTGGTGAGCGTCGCGACTTCGGCCTGCAAAGAGGCAACGGAGTCAGGGGTAAACTGGCGTACGCCATCCTGAATGGCTTCCAGTTCACCACGCAGCACCGCCAACGGTGTGCGCAGTTCGTGAGAAATATCGGCCATAAAGTCGCGACGCATTTGCTGGTTTTTTTCCAGCGTACTGGCAAGCTGGTTGAAGTCCTGCGCCAGTTTGCCCAGCTCATCGGTGCTGGTCGGCGCAACGCGGGTGGTGAAATCGCCTGCCGCCAGTTTGTGCGTGCCTTCCACCAGCCGCTTAACCGGGGCTAACAGACTACGCGCCAGCGTAAACGTTGCCAGCGCCGCCAGAATGGTGGAGAGCGCCACGATAAGCCAACTGGAGCGCCTTTGCTGCATATCGAAATTGATATCCGTACTACGCGTCAAGCGCTCTACGGGAGAGGCAATCACGGCGCCCACCTCGCTACCGTTGACGCGGATAGGATGGCGCATACCGTCGTGAGGAACCGGGCCGCGTGGACCGACCAGCACGCGAGCGTCTTGATCGACAACCCAAAACTGTGTCCGCCAGCCGTGCGGCGGCATGCCGGGACCGGGTTTGTCATCGTCGTTGTCGTGTTCAAAAGAGCGCAGGATCTGAAAAACAAAACGATCGTTATTGCGTAAGAAACGCCAGTTCCCGTGCTGCTCATACTGTTCGCTCAACGCGTCGCTGAGCATTTGCAGACGCTGTTCGTTACCGTGCTTGATATAGTCAATAAAACCGCGTTCGAAGCTAATGCGTACGGCCCAGTGCATGCTGATCAGCAACACAATGCAGGTGGCGAAAATCGCCAGAAACAGTTTGCCGGTGATACCGGGCCGCCAGAACTTCATCCGTTGCTCCTTTTGCGCCGTGAAATCACCGCGTTGGTTTGCGTGTCGTTCGGCACGCGGGCAAAAATAATGGCGGGCAGTGCGATAATGAATGCAATACACAGCCAGGTATACATAAAGACGGTATGCGTACTGCCGCTGTCGATATGCTGCTGACCAAACATACCTAACAGCAGGCCAGCGATAGTCACCCCGATACTCATCGATAATTGCATGATCATCGACAGCAGGCTGTTGCCGCTGCTGGCGAGATCGTCCGGCAGGTCTTTGAGCGTTAACGTGTTCATAGATGAAAAACGCGTTGAGTTGACCATTCCCTGTAAGAACAGCACGAAGGGCAGGGCGTAATACCATCCGAGCAGCGCGGTGGTCATCAGCAGCAGGCTGACCAGCGACAGGCCAAGCGTTGTGGCAACCAGTACGCGACGATAGCCAAAGCGGTTCACGACCTGTACCACAATACGCTTCATGCCCATACTGCCCAATACCATTGGGATCATCATCAGTCCGGCATGAAATGGGGAAAAACCGAGGCCAATCTGTAAAAAAACCGGCGTCATAAACGGCAGCATACCGCTGCCAACGCGCCCGGCAAAACTGCCGAACAGACCCAGAGAGAAGGTTGGCGTGCGAAACAGAGTCAGACTGAACAACGCACGCGGATTATGATGCGCGTGTTTCAGATACAGCAGAATAGCCAACACTCCGCAGATAATCAGCGCCGCCAGCGCGAGACTGGAGATGCCGGTTCCTTTACTGCCATCGAGCGCCAACGTGAGTGCCGCCATGCCGACCGCCAGCATCGCGAATCCTGACAGGTCGAAGCGTCGGGTTTGCATGGTGTAGTTGGGCATCAGCATCAACGTTGCTATTGCCCCGACAATGCCAACCGGAATGTTCAGCAAAAATATCCAGTGCCAGGAGGCGTACTCCACCAGGACGCCGCCTAGCGCCGGACCCAGCAGTGGGCCAATCTGACCGGGTAGCGTGACAAACGTCATCGCCGCCATGTATTGCTCACGCGGGACGATTTTCATCACCGTTAGCCTGCCAACCGGCACCATCATCGCGCCGCCAGCGCCTTGTAACACGCGCGCCATCACCAGCTCGTTGAGCGTGCCGGACCAGGCGCAAAACAGCGAGCCAAGCGTAAACAGAACGATGGCGGTGAAGAAGATATTACGCACGCCAACTTTGTCCGCCAGCCATCCGCTGGCGGGCAGCATCACGGCAACGGTTAAAACATATGACACAATGACCATATGCATGTGTAACGGGCTTTCTCCAAGGCTTGCCGCCATCGAGGGAAGCGCGGTATTAACGATGGTGGTATCCAGCGACTGCATAAAAAAGCCGAATGCCACAATCCAAAGCTGCCAGCGGGTGCTGTCGGGAAGTTCTGTCATAACTCTGCTACCGGTTTACTGTTTTTACGCGAAAAACGCAGACGCAGACGGTCGAAAAAGAGATAGACCACAGGCGTGGTGTACAGCGTCAGGAGTTGGCTCACCACCAGCCCGCCGACGATGGTGATCCCCAAAGGCTGGCGCAGCTCGGAGCCATCACCTGCGGATAACACCAGCGGCAGCGCGCCAAACAGCGCCGCCAGCGTAGTCATCATTATTGGGCGAAAGCGTAACAGGCAGGCCTGGAAAATGGCTTCCTCCGGTGGCAACTTACCGTTTCTCTGCGCTTCCAGCGCAAAATCGACCATCATGATGGCGTTTTTCTTCACAATGCCAATTAATAGCATGATCCCTATCAGGGCGATTAGGCTGAACGGGGCATTGAACAGCTCCAGCGCCAGTAAGGCCCCAACGCCAGCCGAAGGAAGCGTCGAGAGAATGGTCAGCGGATGAACGTAGCTTTCATACAGCATGCCCAGCACAATGTAGACCGTTGCGATGGCGGCGATAATCAGGATCACCTGCGAGTTCATGGTGTCCTGAAATACCTGCGCCGTACCGGCAAAACTGCCGCGAACCGTTGAGGGCACGCCAAGCTGGGTCATGGTTCGGTTAATGGCCTCGGTGGCCTCAGAAAGAGAGGCGCCGGTCGGCAGGTTAAAGGATATTGTTGAGGCAGCAGACAATCCCTGATGGTTCACCGACAGCGGGGCGTTCGCCGGTTGCCATTTGGCAAAGTACGATAGTGGGATCGCCTTACCGTCATTGTTGATGACAAACATTTTATCCAGCGCGCTGATGTCCTGGGTGTAACGTCGATCGACCTCCATCACTACCTTGTACTGGTTCATCGGCTGATAAATTGTCGAAATCTGCCGCTGACCAAAAGCGTTGTTTAACAGGCTGTTGGCGGCTGCAACGTCGATTCCCAGACGCGACATGGTGTCTCGATCGTAGATCAGATTCATTTCTGCGCCATTATCCTGCTGATCGGAGTTGACGTCCGCCAACTGGGGCAGGGCGGCTAACGCCTTACGGATTTTCGGCTCCCACTCACGCAATGCGGCGAGATCATCAGACAATAACGTGTACTGGTAGCTGGCGTTGGCCTGGCGCCCGCCGACGCGAATATCCTGCACCGCCATCAAAAACAGATTTGCGCCCGGCTCTTTTGCCAGCGCTACGCGCAGGCGATCGATCACCTGTTGAGCGCTTTCACGGCGTTCATCGCGTGGTTTAAGGGTAATAAACATCATCCCGCTATTGACCCGGGAGCCGCCGGTGAAGCCGGTGACGTTATTCACCGCCGGATCGTCGCGGATGATCTTCATAAAGTCCTGCAATTTGCCGCGCATCGCCTGGAAAGAGATGCTTTGATCGGCCTGGATCCCGCCCATCAATACGCCGGTATCCTGCTCCGGGAAGAAGGTTTTCGGGATTGATATGTAGAGCCAAATGTTTAGCGCAATGGTGCCGAGCAATACCACGCCTACCAGTCGCGTATGGCGCAACACCCATTTTAGCGATGTGCCGTAACCCTGTTGCAGCGCCACCAACACGCGACCAAATCCCCGCTTACGCGTCTGCGCGCGCGGAGCGCTGGATTTAAGCATCCAGCCGCACATCATTGGCGTTAACGTCAGCGACACCAGCAGGGAAATGCCTATTGCCACCGACAGCGTGACGGCAAATTCGCGTAACAGACGCCCCGGCAGGCCGCCCATCAGCAGCAGCGGCAGGAATACCGCGACCAGCGACAGGCTCATAGAGAGAACCGTAAAGCCCACCTCGCGTGTGCCCTGCAGCGCGGCCTGAAGTGGTTTCATTCCCGCCTCGAGGTGGCGGGCTATGTTTTCCAGCACCACGATGGCGTCATCGACGACAAAACCTGTGGCAATGGTTAACGCCATTAACGACAGGTTGTTCAGGCTGAATCCGCACAGATACATCGCGGCAAAAGTGCCAATTAGCGAGACCGGAACAGCGACTGCGGGGATTAAGGTTGCGCGTCCGGAACGCAGGAAGACAAAGACCACGAGGATAACCAGCGCAACGGAGATAACCAGCGTCTGTTCCACTTCCTCCAGCGAGGCGCGAATGGTCGGCGAGCGGTCCTGGGCGATTTGCAGATCGATGGCCGCCGGGACCAGCGTTTGTAATTCCGGCAATTTGGCCCGGATGCTGTCTACCGTCTGGATGATATTGGCTTCCGGCAGCTTGCGGATCATCAGCAGGATGGCCGGTTTGGCATTGGTCATCCCGGCATTGCGCACGTCCTGCACGGAATCACTGACCGAAGCCACGTCCCCCAGGCGTACGGCGGCGCCGTTGTTGTAGTGGATAATCAGCGGCTGATATTCGGCGGCGGTTTTTAACTCGTCGTTGGTTTGTACCTGCCAACGGTGGGTTTCAGTTTCGATAGCCCCCTGCGGCTTACGCACGTTGGCATTATCAATCGCGCTACGTACGTCATCCAGCGATACCCCCTGGTTAAACAGCGCTTGCGGGTTCAGCCCCACGCGCACGGCGGGCAGGGAGCTGCCTCCCACATCCACGTCACCGACGCCGTCGATTTGCGCGATGGTTTGCGCCAGCTGGGTCGACGCGAAATCGTACAGTTCCCCCTGGGAATACGTATCAGAAGTGAGCGTCAGGATCATGATCGGTGCGTCTGACGGGTTGGCTTTGCGGTACGTGGGTCTGCTTGGCATTCCGCTTGGTAGCAGGCTTTGTGCGGCATTAATAGCAGCCTGAACGTCCCGTGCTGCGCCGTTGATGTCACGGTCGAAATTAAATTCAAGAATAATGCGTGTGCTGCCAAGCGAACTGCTTGAGGTCATTTCATTCACGCCCGCGATGCGGCCAAGAGAGCGTTCCAGCGGGGTCGCGACGGAGGAGGCCATCGTTTCGGGAGAGGCGCCGGGTAATGAGGCGCTGACCATAATCACCGGAAAATCCACCTGCGGCAGCGGAGCCACAGGCAGCAGACGAAAGCCCAGTATCCCGCACAGGGTTATCGCCACCGAAATGAGGATGGTCGCCACCGGACGATGAATGAAAAGCGCGAAAAATTTCATTTACGCTTCCTCTTCCTGGCGTGGGAAGCGGTTTTTCACGTACAGCGACAAACGGTCAAACAGCAAATAAATTACCGGGGTGGTGAACAAGGTTAATACCTGGCTCACCAGCAGACCGCCAACCATACCAATTCCTAATGGACGGCGTAATTCAGCGCCCACGCCGGTACTTAACATCAGCGGCAATGCGCCCAGCAGCGCCGCCAGCGTGGTCATCAGGATCGGGCGAAAACGCAGCAGGCAGGCCTGGAAAATGGCTTCGCGCGGCGCCATGCCCTGTTCGCGCTCTGCGGCCAGGGCAAAGTCGATCATCATGATGGCGTTTTTCTTGACGATACCGATGAGCAAAATAATGCCGATAATCGCGATGACGTCCAGTTCGCTGCCGGCAATCATTAACGCCAGCAGTGCGCCGACGCCCGCCGTGGGCAGCGTGGAGAGAATGGTAATCGGGTGAATAAAACTCTCATACAGCACACCAAGCACGATGTACATTGCGACGACAGCCGCCACAATCAGCCACACGGTGTTACCCAGCGCAGCCTGGAAAGCCAGAGTGCTGCCCTGGAATTGGGTGGTGATATTGGTGGGCAAATTCAGCGCCTTTTCGGCATCCAGAATTGCCTGCACTGCATCACCCAGCGAATGACTATCCGGCACGTTAAACGAGATAGTTGTGACCGGGAACTGATCAAGATGATTAATCGACAGCGGGGCAAAACGCTGTTCAATGCTGGCGATAGCGCTAAGCGGTACCACGCCGCCGTCGCTACTGGTCAGACGGATAGTGTCCAGCGCGGCAAGCCCCGGCGTCGTGTCGGTGTCATGTTCTAACACCACGCGATACTGGTTTGCCTGCGTGTAGATGGTTGAAATCAGCCGCTGACCGAAGGCGTTATACAGCGCGTTATCGACGTCCGCCATACTGATGCCTAACCGGCTGGCGCTGTCGCGATTAACGTTCACATACGCCACCAGCCCTTTATCCTGCCAGTCACTGCTGACATCAGACAGTTGCGGTAGCTGCTGTAGTTTTTCCAACAGCTGGGGGACCCAGGTGCTGAGGGCGTCAAGGGAAGTCGCTTGCAGCGTGAACTGATATTGCGTCCGGCTGACCTGGGTATCAATTGTCAGATCCTGGGTCGGCTGAAGATAGAGGTCGACGCCGGGCACTCTGTCAACGGCGTCCTGTAACCGCGCGATCACTTTCTGTACGCGATCGTCACGAGCAGAAAGCGGCTTAAGGTTAATTTGCAAACGCGCGCTGTTTAATGCCGGATTGGTGCCATCCACGCCGACAAAAGCGGTCAGGCTCTCTACCGCCGGATCGTTAAGGATCACATCGGATACCTGACGCTGGCGCTGGGCCATGCTGGCAAACGAGCTGGACTGCGGCGCCTGCAGCGTGCCCTGGATGATGCCGTTATCCTGGATCGGGAAGAATCCTTTGGGGATAAAGACCCACAGCATCACGCTCAACGCCAGCGTGCCGAGCGCCACGCTGAGCGTCAGCCACGGATGGTTTAGCACTTTTGCCAGCCAGTGGCCGTACCCGGCGATGACGCGATCGAACATGCGTTCCGAGGCGCGGGAGAAGCGGTTCTGTTTACGTAACGATGCCTGGCTGAGCATGCGGGCGCACATCATCGGCGTGAGGGTGAGCGACACGACCGCGGAAATCAGGATCGCCACGGCCAGCGTAACGGCGAACTCACGGAACAATCGCCCGACAATATCTCCCATAAACAGCAGTGGGATCAGGACGGCGATCAGCGAAAACGTCAGAGAGATGATGGTAAAACCAATCTCGCCCGCGCCTTTCAGGGCGGCGGTCAGCGGTTTTTCCCCTTTTTCGATATAGCGTGAAATATTCTCGATAACCACGATCGCATCATCCACCACGAAGCCGGTGGCGATGGTTAGCGCCATTAAGGTCAGGTTATTGATGGAGAAATCAAGAAAGACCATTACCGCAAAGGTACCGACTAGCGATAGCGGAACGGCGACTGCGGGTATAATGGTCGCCGGGATATTGCGCAGGAACAGATAGATAATCATCACAACCAGCGCAATCGCCAGCATCAGCTCAAACTGGGTATCAGCAACAGAGGCACGAATATTGGTTGTACGATCCGAAAGTACGCTGACCTTTACCGATTTGGGCAGACTTTCGGTGAGCAGCGGCAGCATTTGGCGGATGTTGTCGGCCGTGGAAATGATATTTGCCCCAGGCTGGCGCTGAACATTCATCACAATGGCTTGTTGCTTATTGGCCCATGCGCCCAGCCAACTGTTTTCTGCGCCTTGCTCGACGGTAGCGACATCGCCCAGACGAACTGGCGCACCGTTTTTATAGGCAATGACCAACTGACGATATTCATCCGCAGACTGCATCTGGTCGTTGGCTGAAAGGGTGACGGCACGCGCTGGACCATCAAGACTCCCTTTGGCCGAGTTGACGTTAGCGCCGGTAATGGCCGTACGGATGGTTTCGCTGGTCAGTCCGAGCGCGGCAATGGCCTGCGCATTAAGCTTCACGCGGACCGCCGGGCGTTGTCCGCCGGAAAGCGTCACCAGACCGACGCCGGAAACCTGAGAGATTTTCTGTGCGACGCGGGTTTCGACCATATCTTCCACCTGCGTCATCGGCATGGCGCTGGACGTGACGGCCAGCGTCATGATCGGCGGATCCGCCGGGTTGACCTTGCTGTAGATCGGTGGGTTGGGCAGATCGTCTGGTAATAAATTGGTCGCGGCGTTAATCGCGGCCTGAACTTCCTGCTCGGCGACATCCAGCGGCAGCGTAAGTTGGAACTGCAATGTCACGACCGAGGCGCCGCCGGAGCTTTGCGATGACATCTGTTTTAAGCCGGACATCTGCCCAAACTGACGTTCAAGCGGCGCGGTCACCGCCGAGGTCATGACGTCCGGGCTGGCGCCGGGGTAGAGCGTTACGACCTGAATCGTGGGGTAATCCACTTCCGGTAAGGCGGCGATCGGCAGGAAACGATAACCGATAATACCGGCCAGCAAAATGGCCACCATCAGCAGCGTGGTGGCGACGGGGCGCAGAATAAACAGGCGCGATGGGCCGCCTGAGTTGCCCGGTGGTAACACCTGCATCAGGAGTTAGCTCCTTTTTTGCCGTAGCCACGCGGCGCCGTTTTCTCGTCCGTCGCGGAGGCGTCATGTGCCTCCACAACTTCAACTTTTGCCCCTTCCGTCAGGCGGTCAATACCGTCGGTCACCACGCGATCTCCTGCGGACAGTCCGGCGCTAATCACCACTTTTTGGCTATCCTGGATACCCGGTTTAACCAGGTTTTTGCTCACCTTATTGTCGCTGTTCAGCACCCAGACAAAGTGACCTTCATTACCCATTTGCAGGGCGGCTGTGGGGATGACTACGGCATTTTGTTCCGTGTCGACCAGCATGCGGGCGTTAACGAACTGGTTCGGGAATAAAGCATCATCCTGATTGTTAAACCGGGCCTTAACTTTGATGGTTCCGGTGGTTGTGTCTATCTGATTGTCGAGACTCAGTAGGACGCCTTCGCTCAGTTTTTGCGAATTAGTACGGTCCCAGGCTTCCACCTTCAGCGGGTTCCCCGATTTTTGCGCGCGTAACACGGTGGCAATGTCGTTTTCAGGCAAGGTGAATATCAGGTCGATAGGATGAGTTTGCGTAATGACGACGATGCCGGTGGTATCGCTGCTGGAGATCTGGTTGCCAACATCCACCTGCTTCAGACCGACCCGTCCATCGACAGGCGCGGTTATACGGCTCCAGTCAAGCTGCAATTGGGCGCTGGCGACGCTGGCTTCATCCGCTTTGATCGTACCGAGCGTCTCATTTACCAGCGCCTGTTGGGCATCCAGCTCCTGGCGGGAGACCAGATTGGTTTTTACCAGCTGTTGATAACGCGCGAGGTCGCGACGGGCATTCGCCAGCGTGGCTTTATCTTTTGCCAGTTGTCCCTGTGCCTGAGCCAGAGCGACTTTAAACTGGCTGGGATCTATCTCAGCCAGCAGATCGCCGGTTTTAACCTGTTGCCCTTCCTCGAAGTGTAACGCGATGAGCTGACCGTCTACCCGGCTGCGCACCGTAGCGGTATTGGCGGCTGTAATGGTGCCTAGCCCCGTCAGGTAACGTGGAACGGCCTCCTCGGCGGCGGTAGCGGCCTGAACGGGAGCCAACGGTCCGGAACGCATTCCACGACGCCCGGCACCTGGCGAGTGCTGCGCAGGTTTGGTCGCGCCCGGCGCGGTTCCCTGGGATTCGCTGCGGCTTTGCCAGAACCAGAACGCGGCGATGGCGGCCACGACAATCACAATTGCTATCACCCAGCGGGATTTGTTACGGCCTTTCATTGTTATGAGTTTCTCATCCTGAAACGATTCGCGGAATGATACTAGTTTAGCCAGCGAACAAGGGAGAAAAATGGAGGAATTATGAAACACTGTCTGGATTCGTCTGAATGCCAATGCGGCTTTGCGAGGCGTTACGCAACATTAAGCGTTGAAAACGGCGAACAAGAAATAGTGCGCTAGAGTGTGTTCAAGGCAAAAAGGAGGTAAGCCAGAGATTTCAGCGGGACGCTGGAACGGGAAAGCCCCTCCCGAGGAAGGGGCCAAAATAAGGAAAGGGTTATGATGAAGCACGTCATCATACTGGTGATACTCTTAGTGATTAGCTTACCGGCTTACTAAGACACCAGGGGGAGGGGAAACCCTCCCTAACCCTCACTCCTGAAAATAAGCCACAGCAACGGTGATGTCAATACACGTCCTTTTCAGCATGCGAGCGGCTTAGCGGAAAACAACGTCAGCCCAGCGGGCCAGTCCGGCGGTGACGGAACCGAAATCATCCCCTCCCGCGATCGGGATCCCAGGAAGCTGCTGGGCGAGGGCTTTTTTGATCAACGGCGAACGCGCGCTGCCGCCGGTCAGGTAAATCACGTCCGGTTTTTCCTGCGCGTTTTCCAGCGCCAGTTGCACCTGCTCGAGAATGCGCGCCAGGGGCTGATTGAGCGCAGCTTCCAGGCCGTGTTGACTGATATCGGTGGTCAGCGTCTCGCTGATAAACGGTATCGCCGCGCTAACTATTGTCTGGTCGGACAGCGCGATTTTGCTCTCTTCCGCGCTGCGCACCAGGCGGTAGCTCAGACGCTCGCGCCAGACTTTACGTAGCAGAGCGACTTTATCGGCTTCCCGTGCGTCGCGCACCAGATCGTTGAGCAGGCGGCCGTTGGCGCTGCTGTAGAAATCACTTTGCGCGGGAACATCGTTGATAGCGACCGCGTTCCACCAGGGCAGAATAGGTAAGGCAATACCCTTTTCCGTTTCTCCCCCCATACCCAGCAGCGGCATCAGGTGTTTAAACGCCAGCGCGATATCCAGATCGTTTCCGCCTACGCGGCAGCCGCTGTGCCCCAGCAGGCTGTTTTCGCGATCGGCGCGCTGATGCCATTGCGGTCCCATCAGCAGCAGTGAACAGTCGGTTGTACCCCCGCCAATGTCCACGACCAATACGCGTTTTTCTTCCAGCAGCGTAGCTTCGTAATCCAGACCAGCCGCTACCGGTTCGTACTGAAAGACGACATCCTGAAAACCCGCGCGTTTTGCGGCACGTTCAAGGATACCTTGCGCCTGGGTATTCGCGTCATCGCCGCCTAAACCCTGGAAGTTGATTGGGCGACCAATAACGGCCTGGGTAATGGCTTCCGGCAACTGGCTTTGCGCCTGGTTGCGTATGTGCAGCATCATCGCGCAGACCAGATCTTCAAACAGCGCAACCTGCTGCGGTTTCAGACCGCTGGCGCCGAGAAAGGATTTTGGCGATTTAACGAAGTACACCTCTTCGGGGTCATCAATATAGTGGCCCAGCGACGCCAGACCAAACTGCACGCTGTTGGCATTAACCTCGATATCTTCTTCGCGGTTATAGCGCATTGCACGGCGCAGTAACGCCTGCGTTTCATCATCCGTGGTTGGGACGTCGTGATGGCGATACAGCCACTCGCTGACCGCTTCGCGCGTTGGCGCGCACAGCATTGAGGGCAGAAGCGTGCTGTTATTTTCCATTTTGAGCAGGTGGGGTTGCCCGTCACGCATAACGGCCACTGAACAGTTTGCCGTACCGTAGTCAAAACCAATAAACACCGTAAAAATCCCCATGCCAGTGAAGAAGGGGCGTGACTTTAGCGAAATGTTGGCGCCCCGACAACTGGAATATGAAAGCAAGGCGTATCGTTTGAATACCGTTTATGCTGTAGGTTTGCTTGAAAAGGAAAACGGAATGTTCACGCTGAGTTGGCAACCGCCTTATGACTGGCCCTGGATGCTGGGGTTCCTTGCCGCCCGTGCGGTGGAAGGGGTAGAAACTGTAGGGCATCTGAGTTATGCCAGAAGCCTGTCCGTCGGGAAGCATTGTGGTCTGGTGCGCGTGGTGCCGGATTTGCACACCAGTCAGCTACACGTGACGTTGAGTCAGGGGCTACAGCCGGTTGCCTCCGAGTGCCTGGCAAAAATTACGCGCTTGTTCGATCTTACCTGTTGCCCGCAGCAAATAGCCAGCGCGCTGGGAAGCCTCGGGGCCGCGCGCCCGGGACTGCGTCTACCGGGGTGCGTAGATGCTTTTGAACAAGGCGTTCGGGCGATTTTAGGACAGTTAGTCAGCGTGTCTATGGCGGCGAAGCTGACGGCGAAAGTGGCGCATACCTACGGGCAAACGCTGGAGGACGCGCCAGAGTATGTGTGTTTCCCCACGCCTGAAGCGCTCGCCGATGCCGACCCATTACATCTGAAAGCGTTAGGGATGCCGCTCAAACGCGCAGAGGCGCTGATTCATCTGGCTCGCGCGACGCTTGATGGAACCCTTGCGACGTCAGCGCCTGCCGATATCGAGCAAGGCGTCAAACATCTGCAAACGTTCCCTGGAATAGGGCGCTGGACTGCCAACTATTTTGCGCTGCGTGGCTGGCAGGCAAAAGATGTTTTTCTGCCGGATGACTATCTGATTAAACAACGTTTTGCCGGCATGACGCCCGCCCAAATCCGGCGATATGCTGAGCGCTGGAAGCCCTGGCGCTCCTATGCGCTATTGCATATCTGGTATACGGATGGCTGGCAGTCGTCAGTTGATGGCGAAATTACTGGTATTCAGTAGCAGATCCAGCGGTTGGGCATCGGCAATGATATCGCCATAAATCATATCGATCCCGATGCCGGAAAGCGCGTCCATGATAAGCGGGAGTTGTACCGGGCCAGCGATAGTTTTAATGTCCAGGCGCTGGGCATGCCCCTGGATAATTGACACCCACATTTCGTCAATCAGATTACCGTGGGCGCTGGCGCTTAGCTCGCTGTCGAGCAGAAGGTAATCCACCATGTGGTACTTCAGATTGTCAAAGAGCTCTAAATCGCGACCGACATGGCTTAATATAATTCGACACCCGCACTGGCGCAGTCGATGCAGGGTGGATGTAGCCTGCGTTGGGTTTGTTTTTAGCACGTTAGCCGGAACGGTCAGATGCAGCAGCCGTGGCGGTAACGGGCTGCCTTGCAGTTGCTCCAGCAGTTGGTCAACAAGTTCTGTATTCAGCAGTCCGGCGGCGGAAAGGGGCAGAGCAATGCTGAGGCCCTTATTAGCGACGGCCGGAGCAGCACTTTGGAAGAACTCGGTAAATACCCGGCGGTCAAGCGCCTGATTCAGGGTAGGATCGACCAGCCCGGCACGGAAAGCGTGCTCTTCAATAATGCCCCCTTCAGTGGTGCCTAAGCGTAGCGAGAGGAGCCAGAAGCTGAACGTTTCCGGTATCCGCGGGGAGGCCACGCCCCTGGCGATGATTAACATTGGGTTGTGCGTGATGGTGTGTCTTTGTTCATCCAATGACAGTTGGCTTCGCGCCGCATGAGCCTCGCTTTGCTGAGGTTCATAAACGCAGACTCGCCCACGCCCGCTGTTCTTCGCCGCATAACAGGCGATATCCGCCTGAGACATGACATCGCTCGCCACATGATTTTTTTCATCAATTAACGTAATTCCCGCACTGGCGCCAATACGGTGCGGGTGGCCTTCCCACATGAAGTGGTAATCGTTGATGGCGTTGATGATGCGACCCGAGATAAAGCGGGCGCTTTCGATATTACAATCCGGCAGCAACAGGCCAAACTCGTCGCCGCCCAGGCGCGCCAGCATATCGCTGGAGCGCAACATGCTGAGCATCAGTGAAGATAGTTCGCGCAGCAGGGCATCGCCTGCGGCATGACCGGCGCTATCGTTCACGGCTTTAAAACGATCCAGATCGATAAAAACCAATACATGACGTTGGTGCGTTTCGTGAACCGTATGCAGCAACTGCTTCAGATGATTTTCAAAGCTGACCCGGTTTGCCAACTGCGTCAGATCGTCATGCGAGGCGCTATAGCTGAGTTGACGCAGCATCTTGCGTGATTCGGTGACATCCTGAATCACCAATACCGAACCAATGCTGCCGCCATCAAGGGTGCTGAGGGGCGTTATGCTGTACTGAATATCATAGCTGTTGCCGTTACGACAATGCAGAACCACTTCCTGTTCGATTGCCGTACGCGACATGTCTGCACTGTAGATATTTTCCATCAGTGGGCCATTATCGCCGAAAGTAATACGCAGTACCGTCAGCAGCGGAATGCCTATCGCGCTTTCCTGCTGCCAGCCGCTCATTTTTTCAGCCACCGGATTCATAAAGGTCACGTTCATTTCGACATCGATACAAATCACCGCTTCGCCAATCGAATCCAGCGTTATGTGCAGACGTTCTTTTTCCTGATACAGCGCTTCGTTGAGCTGCTTGACCTCGGTCATATCCATATTGATGCCAAGGAAGCGTTCAACTTCACCCTCTTTATTCAGTACCCGGTTTGCCAGTGAACGGATATGCCGCACGCCATCTTTTACTGCAATGCGAAACTCGAGCTTAAAGGGAGCCCGGGCGGCCAGCGAATCGCGAATGACATTTTCAGCATGTTCACGATCTTCAGGCACAACGCAGTTATACCAGACCTGCCAGCTGGGCTTGATATGCGCAGGGACTTCGTAGAGTTCGAACATACGCTTATCCCAACTAATTACGTCTGGCTGCAGTTCCCATTCCCAGATTCCAATTCCCCCGGCTTCATTAGCGAGGGTAATGCGCTCCATCAGTCGTTTGTTAATCCATTCGGTATGCTTCAGATCGTTAATGTCCTCAACCTGTGCAATAAAGTAGAGTGGGGTATTGTCGCTATGACGTACCAACGAAACGGCCAGCAAGGCCCAGACGACGTCGCCCGAGCGGGTGTAATAGCGTTTTTCCATGGAGTAGCTGTTGATTTCCCCACGAGTCAGCATATCCAGTTGTTCAAGATCGTTATTAAGATCTTCCGGCCAGGTTAATTGCTGGAAGGTCAGTGAGCGTAGCTCCTCCTGGCTGTAGCCCAGAAACTGGCACAACGCTTTATTAGCCTGCAGCCATTGCCCCTCGGTGCCCACCAACGCCATGCCAATCGCGGAATATTCCATGGCGTTGCGAAAGCGCGATTCGCTTTCAGAGATATGTTTGCGTTCGGCGCGAAACGCGTACATCACCATCGTCATCATATTGGCTGGCAGCAGGATCATTAAAAACGGCAGCCACGGTATGCTGGTCATCATGTTGGGTCTGGGGGTGTAGAGCAGCGAAGGGTCGGCGGCCAGCATCAGCGAAACCATCATCACGGTGCTGAGAAAAATTAAAAATGCCTCCATTCGCGGCAGGCGAACAGCGCTCCACATCAGCAGGACAATCACGCAGGTAAACGGCCATGGAAGATACATCATGGACAGCCAACTGAACGTCAAGGTCACGAGAAGCGTAATCACGGTTTCCAGCAGTAACCGCGGGTCGCGGTGGCGTAACAGATAGTGTGGCTTAAACAGCAAACCTAACGGCACCAGCGCCAGCGCACCGATGGATTCTGACAGCACCCAAATAAGAAATGTATTTAACGAGGTTTCCTTTGGCAGAAATAACCACAGTAATACGCCGCCCAGCAGCGGCGGAACAACGGCGCTGCCAAAGGCCAGGCGCGCCCAGTCGTTAAGATTTTGTAAGGGGTTGTACCAGGGCAGCAGTTTACGCAATAACATTGCGCCAACGACGGCCTCAATAATGTTGATAGCCGTATAGGTGAAGCTAAGCGACTGACCGGGAAAGAAGAGTAAAGACGCGCCGATGTTACCGAATGAACAAGCCAGCGCGATTCCCGGCCACATCTTGCCGGCATGACGGTAAAAAGCCACCATCATGATTGACGTTGGGAACCAAAGCGGTGCCAGCTGCGCACCGAAACGTGACAGTTCCAGCGAGAACAGCGTAAAAATGAAAGCTACCAGACCTAAACTGGCCATGCGCAGTAGAGGATGAGGTAAGGTAACTAAAACATGTTGGGATTGTTTACTCATTACCACTCTACCCAAATAGCCGATGTCGTCCGGGAGATATGCGGATACATCATGTTTAATCTGCGATTATGCTAGTACAAACAATTTATACGCCAGCTGCTCATAAATTAACACTCTCAAGCTATTAATTCCTAAGGCAGGTAGATAAATTTAGCACCTGCTTGAAAACCGATCATTTTAATTTGCGACAAGGAAAGCATTGGTGCAGCCTGGACTGGCATCGAGCCGCTGAAATCCCTATAATTGCCGCGTTTGGCGTTTCGACGCCGCCCTTCCTTACATCCAGGTTAATCAGGTCGCTAAATTTATGACTGATCAGTCCCATCAGTGCGTCATTATCGGCATCGCCGGCGCATCGGCTTCCGGCAAGAGTCTTATTGCCAGCACGCTTTACCGCGAATTACGTGAACAAGTCGGTGACGAACATATTGGCGTTATTCCCGAAGACAGCTATTACAAAGATCAAAGCCATCTGTCGATGGAAGAACGTGTAAAAACCAACTACGACCATCCGAACGCGATGGATCACAGCCTGCTGTTTCAACATTTGCAAACGCTTAAACGCGGCTGTGCGATTGAACTGCCCGTTTACAGCTATGTTGAGCATACGCGCACGCAAGACACTATTCATATCGAACCAAAGAAAGTGATTATTCTGGAAGGCATTCTGCTGCTGACAGACGCGCGTTTGCGTGACGAGATGAACTTCTCTATTTTTGTTGATACTCCGCTGGATATTTGCCTGATGCGCCGTATTAAACGAGATGTGAACGAACGCGGTCGCTCTATGGATTCGGTGATGGCGCAATACCAAAAAACCGTACGTCCAATGTTCCTGCAATTTATTGAGCCTTCAAAACAATACGCCGACATCATTGTGCCGCGCGGGGGTAAAAACCGCATCGCCATCGATATTCTGAAGGCTAAAATCAGTCAGTTCTTTGAATAAGTTCAGCGAATTGTGTACCGTTCAGTGATAACCTGGTTCACCCTTAACGCGCCTGGCATTAAGGGGTTGAAGCACGAAAGGAGAAAGTGCCATGCGTTTATGTGACCGAGATATTGAAGCCTGGTTGGATGAAGGTCGCCTGTCGATCAATCCACGCCCTCCTGTCGAGCGAATCAATGGCGCCACGGTAGATGTGCGTCTTGGTAACAAATTTCGTACGTTCCGCGGTCATACGGCGGCGTATATCGATTTGAGTGGACCGAAAGATGAAGTCAGCGCCGCGCTGGATCGCGTGATGAGCGATGAAATCGTCCTCAAGGATGGCGAGGCATTTTTCCTGCATCCGGGAGAGCTTGCGCTGGCGGTGACGTTCGAATCCGTGACGTTGCCTTCCGATCTCGTCGGTTGGTTAGATGGACGTTCTTCTTTAGCTCGTCTGGGACTGATGGTACACGTTACCGCGCACCGTATCGATCCGGGCTGGTCGGGCTGCATCGTTCTGGAATTTTACAACTCCGGAAAATTACCGCTGGCCCTGCGTCCTGGCATGCCGATTGGCGCGTTAAGTTTCGAACCGCTTTCCGGTCCCGCTGCGCGACCTTACAACCGTCGTCAGGATGCGAAGTATCGCGATCAGCAGGGCGCCGTTGCCAGCCGAATCGATAAAGACTGAGTGTTTTCAGTCCATTGGGGATAGCATGAGACGATTTCTGACGACGCTGATGATCCTTCTGGTCGTGCTGGTGGCCGGTTTTTCTGCGTTAGTACTGTTGGTGAATCCGAATGATTTCCGCGCGTATATGGTCAAGCAGGTTGCCGTGCGTAGCGGATATCAGCTGCAGTTGGATGGTCCTCTGCGTTGGCACGTATGGCCTCAACTGAGTATCCTCTCGGGGCGCATGGTGCTAACGGCTGAAGGCGCCAGCGAACCCCTGATTCGTGCCGACAACATGCGGCTCGACGTCGCGTTGTGGCCGTTGTTGAGTCATCAGCTTAGCGTGAAGCAGGTGATGCTCAAGGGCGCAGTGATTCAACTGACCCCGGAAACGGAGGCGGTGCGTGGCAAAGATGCGCCCGTTGCCCCCAAAGACAATACGTTGCCCGACCTGGCTGAAGACAGAGGATGGTCATTTGATATCGCCCGTCTGCGCGTAGCGGACAGCGTTCTGGTATTCCAGCATGAAGACGACGAGCAGGTCACGGTTCGCGATATTCATCTGGAGATGGAACAGGACAACCAGCACCGCGGTACGTTTGATTTCTCCGGGCGTATGAACCGCGATCAGCGCGATCTTGCGCTATCGTTTAACGGCACGGTCGATGCCTCCGACTACCCGCATAATTTGTCCGCTAACATTGAGCAGCTAAGCTGGCAACTGCAGGGGGCCGATCTGCCGCCGCAGGGCATTAAGGGCCAGGGACAACTTCAGGCGCAGTGGCTGGAAGAGAAAAAACAGCTCGCGTTTAGCCAGATTCATTTGACCGCTAACGACAGCTCTCTCGCCGGGCAGGCCAGGGTGTCGCTGTTAGATAAACCAGAATGGGTCGCCGACCTGAAATTTGGCCAGCTCAATCTGGACAATCTGATTGTGCAACGAGACGCCGCGGCGGCGGCAAACGGTCAGGATCAGCAAGGCCAGAGTCAGTCACCGCTGGCGCGTCCCGTCATTGCTTCGCAGGTTGATGCCGTCTCTTACCAGGGGCTCAAAGGATTTTCGGCAGACATCGCGTTACAGGCTGACAAGGTGCTGTGGCGGAAAATGCCGTTTGACAATGTCTCGGCCAAAATAGAAAACCAGTTCGGCTTACTCAACGTCGCGCAGTTAGAAGGAAAAAGTAACGGGGGACGTATTTCGCTTCCCGGTACGTTGGACGCCAGAAAAGGCGAGCCGCGAGCGGTCTTTCATCCGCGCCTGGAAGGCGTAGAAATTGGTTCGATCCTGAAAGCCTTCGACTACCCAATCGCACTGACCGGCAAACTGTCGCTGGCGGGTGATTTCTCTGGCTCAGATATTGATGCCCAGGCATTTCGCCATAGCTGGCAAGGGCAAGCCCATGTTGAAATGAGCGATACGCGAATGGAAGGGATGAACTTCCAGCAGATGATACAGCAGGCGGTGGAACGCAGCGGCGGTGATGTTAAATCACAGCAAAACCTGGATAACGTGACCCGTCTGGATCGCTTTGTTACCGATATGACGCTGGATAACGGCGAGGTTACGCTGGATAACATGGCTGGTGAGTCTGCGATGCTTGCGCTGACCGGCAAGGGCACGCTGGATCTGGTGAAGCAGAATTGCGATACGTTGTTTAACATCCGCGTACTGGGCGGCTGGGATGGCGAAAGTAAGCTGATTAACTTCCTGAAGGCGACCCCGGTTCCTCTTAGGGTCTATGGTCAGTGGCAGGCGCTGAATTACAGTCTGCAGGTCGATCAGCTTCTGCGTAAGCATTTGCAGGATGAAGCGAAACGTCGTCTGAACGATTGGGCCGATCGCAATAAAGACTCCCGCAACGGTAAAGATGTTAAAAAGTTGCTGGATAAACTCTGATTCATATTGCCGGATGGCGGTTAATACGCCATCCGGCTCGTGATTTACACCTCGTAATCCATCTCTTCTTCAGCGTGTAGCGGTATCAGCTGGACCTTTTGCACACGGTGGTTTTCCACCTGCAGGGTTTTTAGCCGATAGTCACCAACCTGAACTTCTTCCCCGGTTTTCGGGATGCGTTGCAGATATTCCATCAATAGCCCGGCAATGGTGTGATATTCACGCTTATCATCTAACGGAATAGGGACGTACTGCACCAGATCTTCCAGCGGCATGTGGCCGTTAGCCGTCCATGAACCATCGGCATTTTTCTGGATATCATGGCGGGCATCAATCTCCTCTACCTCATTGGGCAGATTACCGGCAATGGTTTCCATTACGTCACTGAGCGTCACGATCCCTTCGACAGAACCAAATTCATCAGCAATAAAAGCGAAGTGCGTGCGGGCATTACGGAACTGCTCCAGCGCCGGAAGCAGCGGCAGGGTTTCCGGGAACACCAGCGGCTGACGAATCAGGGCGCGCAGGTCGAGCGCCTCACCGCGCAGGGACTGCTGCAGCAGATCGATGACATGCACTACGCCCAGCAGCTCTTCCTGCTCGTCTTCGCCGGTGACAACCAGACGCGTATGCTGATTTTTTTCCAGTAACGCACGGATTTCTGCTTCCGGCGCGTTGAGATCGACGTGTTCAATGTCGTGGCGTGAAGTCATGATGCTGCTGACGGTACGCTGATTAAGGTTCAGCACGCGTTCAATCATCCGCCGTTCCTGGGGCGCAAAAATCTGACCTTCATGATGATCCGCCAGCATAGCCGCGGTTTCGGCGTCCAGTTCGGCATCTTCTTTTTGCCCGCTCAGCAGCCGCATTACAGCCTCGGCGGTGCGCTGGCGCAGGGTATGGTTGGCTGACAGGAAGCGACGACGGTTAAAGATGGCCAACTGGTTCAAGGCTTCGATCATGACCGAGAAGCCGATGGCGGCGTACAGATAACCTTTCGGGATATGGAAACCGAACCCTTCGGCGACCAGGCTGAAACCAATCATCAGCAGGAAGCTCAGGCACAGAATGACGATGGTTGGGTGGCTGTTGACAAAGCGAGTCAACGACTTGCTGGCGAGCATCATCAGGCTGATGGCGATAATCACCGCCGCCATCATCACCGCCAGGTGATCGACCATCCCGACGGCTGTGATGACGGAGTCCAGAGAGAAGATAGCGTCCAGCACCACAATTTGCGCGACCACTCCCCAGAATTTCGCGCCTTTACGCTGGGTGGGATTTTCGCTGTCTTTACCTTCCAGTCGTTCGTTTAGCTCCATTGTGGCTTTAAACAACAGGAAGAAACCGCCGAACAGCATGATCAGATCGCGCGCGCTGAAGCTAAGCCCGCGAATGCTGAACAATGGCGTTGTCAGCGTCACCAGCCAGGATATTGATGCCAGCAGCAGCAGTCGCATAACCATCGCCAGCAGGAGCCCGGTAATACGTGCTTTATCCCGCTGGGCTGGAGGCAGTTTCTCCGCGAGGATGGCAATAAAAACAAGATTATCAATGCCAAGAACAAGTTCGATCACGATTAGCGTGACGAGTCCGGCCCAGATTGACGGATCGGCAATCCATTCCATAGTAAATGCTATACCCATAGTTGTATGACAATTGTCACAATTCGATCATGGGTAAAACTGGCGGAAAATGCAATGCCGGGAAGGGATTTCTCTGCCGGTTATATCAGGATGCCGACGATATAATAGCCGTAATGTCACTACAGGAAATAATCTTCTTGCGCCAATTATAATTAGGAAATATCGCAGGTGGGGTATTTATTTAGCCATATTGTCAATATCAATAAAATCCTAAAAATATACAAATTTAACGCTTAATATTAATCTTAAAAGCAGGCTGCCAGCGGCTTGTTATCTTGCCTGATATTCGCTTAGCTGCAACAATTCTTCCGGTAATAATCAAAAGATAAATATTTCCTCATCAACCCGCCGCGCTATTCCTGATGCGCTGCCGCTATGAATATGATGAAAATAAAGGAGAAGATAAAAAATTAAATTAATCAGCGCATTGGTAGCTAATGAAGCCAGGGGCGGTAGCGTGTCTGGTCGCCTGAAACAAGCCTAAATTATTCTGTCAAGAGACCGCAGATGAATTCAATTTTTTTAGGACTGATGCCAGTTAAATTCTTTTTCAATTAACGGCAAGGTAAATGCTTACAGGCGAAATCGCTATTTAGAACGCACGTGATAATTACTCTGCCAAAGTGATAAATAATCAATGATGAAATCCAAACTTAAATTGATACCCGTGCTGGTATCGGTAATCTTGATAAACGGTTGTACCGTGCTTCCGGGCAGCAATATGTCTTCGATGGGCAAAGATGTGATTAAACAGCAGGACGCTGACTTTGATATCGATCGCATGGTGAATGTTTATCCACTCACCCCACGACTGGTCGAGCAATTACGTCCCCGACCGAATGTTGCGCAGCCTAACATGTCCCTGGAACAGGAGATTGCAGGGTATCAGTATCGGGTCGGTCCGGGCGATGTCCTGAATGTGACCGTCTGGGATCATCCTGAACTCACTACCCCGGCCGGGCAGTATCGTAGTTCAAGCGATACCGGCAACTGGGTGCAGCCTGATGGCACCATGTTTTACCCCTACATAGGCAAAGTCAGCGTGGTGGGAAAAACGTTGGCAGAAATTCGTAGTGATATTACCGGGCGCTTAGCGAAGTACATTGCTGACCCGCAGGTGGACGTTAATATTGCCGCTTTCCGCTCGCAGAAGGCTTATGTCTCCGGGCAGGTGAACAAATCTGGCCAGCAGGCCATCACCAACGTACCGCTTACCATTCTTGATGCCATCAACGCCGCAGGCGGTCTCACCGAGGCGGCTGACTGGCGCAATGTTGTCCTGACTCATAAAGGGCAGGAGCAACGTATTTCACTGCAAGCGCTGATGCAAAATGGCGACCTGAGCCAGAACCGTCTGCTCTATCCTGGCGATATTCTGTTTGTTCCGCGTAATGACGATCTGAAAGTCTTCGTGATGGGGGAAGTGAAAAAGCAAAGCACCCTCAAAATGGACTTCAGCGGCATGACGCTCACCGAAGCGCTCGGCAATGCGGAAGGTATCGATCTGACCACCTCCAACGCCAGCGGCATTTTCGTTATTCGTCCGTTGAAAGGCGAGAGCGGGCACAACGGGAAGATCGCCAATATCTACCAGCTTGATATGTCCGATGCGACTTCGCTGGTGATGGCGACATCATTCCGACTCCAGCCTTACGATGTGGTGTATGTCACCACCGCGCCGGTTGCCCGCTGGAACCGTTTGATCAATCAGTTGCTGCCGACCATTAGCGGTGTTCGCTATATGACGGACACGGCCAGCGACATTCACAACTGGTAATCGTCATGTTTAACAAAATATTGGTTGTCTGTGTGGGGAACATTTGCCGTTCCCCGACGGCAGAACGCTTGTTAAGGAAATTTCACCCGGCGTTGACGGTTTCTTCTGCGGGTCTTGGCGCGTTGGTGGGTAAAGGCGCGGATCCCTGTGCCATCAGCGTAGCGCAGGCGCATAGCCTGTCGCTGGAAAATCATTGTGCCCGGCAGATCTCGGGACGCATGTGCCGGGAGTATGACCTGATCCTGACCATGGAAAAACGCCATATTTCAGCCCTGTGCGAAATGGTGCCGGAGATGCGCGGCAAAGTGATGCTCTTTGGCCATTGGGATAACGAGCGCGAAATACCCGACCCGTACCGTAAAAGTCGGGATGCGTTTGACGCGGTGTACGCATTACTTGAACGGTCTGCCCGCCAATGGGCTCAGGCATTGAACGCGGAGCAGGAAAAGCAATGACAGAAAAAGTAAAACAGTCTGCCGCGCCGGTAACGGGCAATGATGAAATCGATATTGGCCGTCTGATAGGGACGGTGGTGGAAGCTCGCTGGTGGGTACTCGGTATTACCGCGACGTTTGCGTTGTGTGCGGCGATCTACACGCTGTTTGCCACGCCGATCTACAGTGCGGATGCGCTGGTGCAAATCGAGCAAAATACCGGAAATTCTCTGGTGCAGGATATTGGCTCGGCATTGTCGAATAAACCGCCGGCTTCTGAAGCGGAAATTCAGCTCATCCAGTCACGGCTGGTACTGGGAAAAACGGTAGACGATCTCAATCTTGATATCGCCGTGACGAAAGATACCTTCCCGATTTTTGGCGCTGGCTGGGATCGGTTGATGGGTCTCCAGAATGAAACGGTTAATGTCACCACTTTCACGCTGCCAAAGGGGATGAATGAACAGACGTTTACGCTAAGCGTGCTGAATGACAAAAGCTATCAGTTAGTCAGTGACGGGGGATTTAGCGCCCGCGGTCAGGTTGGGCAGTTGTTGAATCACGATGGCGTGACGATGCTGGTCGAGGCGATTCATGCCAGCCCTGAGAGTCAATTTACCGTCAGCAAATTCTCCACGTTGGGCATGATTAATACTCTGCAAAATAACCTGATGGTGACGGAAACCGGGAAAGATACCGGTGTATTGAGCCTGACCTTTACCGGCGAAGACCGCGAACAAATCCGCCAGATCCTTGACAGTATTACCCGCAACTATCTGCAGCAAAACGTAGAGCGTAAGTCTGAAGAAGCGGCTAAAAGCCTGGCGTTTCTGGCAAAGCAATTGCCGGAGGTGCGTAACCGCCTGGACATTGCTGAAAACAAGCTGAATGCCTTCCGTCAGGATAAAGACTCCGTGGATTTGCCGCTGGAAGCCAAAGCGGTGCTGGACTCCATGGTAAATATCGACGCGCAGCTCAACGAACTGACCTTTAAAGAAGCGGAGATCTCCAAGTTATTCACCAAAGCGCACCCGGCGTATCGCACATTGCTGGAAAAACGCCAGGCGCTGGAAGATGAGAAAAGCAAGCTGAACGGGCGCGTCACGGCAATGCCGAAGACTCAGCAGGAAATTGTCCGCCTGACCCGCGATGTGGAGTCCGGTCAGCAGGTCTATATGCAGTTGCTGAACAAGCAGCAGGAACTGAAGATCACCGAGGCCAGTACGGTCGGAGATGTACGCATCGTCGATCCCGCGATTGCCCAGCCAGGCGTGCTGAAGCCGAAAAAGGCGTTGATTATTCTCGGCAGCATTATTCTTGGTTTGATGCTGTCGGTGGTGGGCGTATTGCTGCGTTCCCTGTTTAATCGCGGCATTGAAAGCCCGCAGGCGCTGGAAGAGCATGGCATCAGCGTCTATGCCAGCATCCCGCTTTCAGAATGGCAAAAAGCGCGTGATAACGTTCAGACCATTAAAGGTGTGAAGCGCTACAAGCAAAGCCAGTTACTGGCTGTGGGGAATCCGACGGATCTTGCCATAGAAGCGGTTCGCAGCCTGCGTACCAGTCTGCATTTCGCCATGATGCAGGCGCGTAACAACGTGTTGATGCTGACCGGCGTCAGCCCGTCGATAGGTAAAACGTTTGTCTGCGCCAACCTGGCGGCGGTCATCAGCCAAACAAACAAACGCGTGCTGTTGATCGACTGCGACATGCGCAAAGGTTATACCCACGAACTGCTGGGGACCAATAACGTTAACGGGCTGTCAGAGATCCTCATCGGCAAGGGCGATATTGCATCCAGTGCGAAACCGACCTCCATTGCGAATTTTGATCTGATCCCTCGCGGTCAAATCCCTCCCAATCCTTCCGAGCTTTTGATGAGCGAACGCTTTGGCGAACTGATTGCCTGGGCCAGCTCGCACTATGACCTGGTGTTGATAGATACCCCGCCAATACTGGCGGTGACCGATGCGGCGATTGTTGGGCGTCATGTCGGCACCACGCTGATGGTGGCGCGCTATGCGGTTAACACGCTGAAAGAGGTGGAAACCAGCCTGAGTCGGTTTGAACAAAACGGCATTCAGGTGAAAGGGGTGATCCTGAACTCGATCTTCCGTCGCGCCAGCGGGTATCAGGATTACGGTTACTACGAATACGAATACACGTCGGATTCGAAATAGATAACGCACAGCAACGCATATCGAATGTAGGCCTGATAAGCGTAGCGCCATCAGGCAACTTTATCTGGGAAACGAAAATGACGACAGAAAACCCGCTAATTTCAATTTACATGCCCACCTGGAACCGCCAGCAGCTGGCCATCAGGGCGATTAAATCGGTGCTGCGCCAGGACTATCCTCATTGGGAGATGATCATCGTGGACGATTGTTCTTCCTCGTATGAGCAACTGCAGCAGTTTGTTGAAGAGCTCAACGACCCACGCGTGTCTTATACGCTTAACGCGACCAACTCCGGGGCCTGCGCGGTGCGCAATCAGGCCATCATGCAGGCCAATGGGCAATATATCACGGGGATTGATGATGATGACGAATGGACGCCGAATCGTCTGAGCGTGTTCCTGCAGCATCGTCATCAACTGGTCACGCGGGCGTTTCTGTATGCCAATGACTATGTCTGTGAAGGCGAAGTGTATTCGCAGCCGACCAGTCTGCCGCTCTATCCGAAGTCCGTGTATTCACGCCGTAAGTTTTATAAGCGCAATATTATTGGTAATCAGGTGTTTACCTGGGCATGGCGTTTTAAAGCATGCCTGTTCGATACCACGTTGAAAGCCGCGCAGGATTACGACATTTTCCTCCGAATGGTGGTGGCGTACGGCAAACCGTGGAAGGTCAAAGAGGCGACGCAGATCCTGCATGTGAACCACGGTGAGATGCGCATTACCTCATCGCCGCATAAATTCTCCGGCTACTTTCAGTTCTATCGTAAGCACAAAGGTAAATTTGACCGGGCGAGTAAGAAATATCAGCTGTTTACGCTCTACCAGATCCGCAATAAACGAATGAACTGGCGCACGCTGCTGACGTTGCTTTCCATTCGCAACAGTAAGCGTCTGGCCGATGGACTGCGAGGACGCTAAGTATGCTGGAAGATTTACGCGCGAACGGCTGGAGTCTGCGCCCCTGCTGCATGGTGGTGGCCTATCGGATTGCCCATTTTTGCTCCGTCTGGCGTAAAAAAAATATCCTGAACAACCTGTGGGCGGTGCCGGTGCTGGTGCTGTATCGCCTGATCACAGAATGCCTGTTTGGCTATGAAATTCAGGCCGCTGCATCTATCGGCCGCCGTTTCACCATCCATCATGGCTATGGCGTAGTGATCAATAAAAACGTAGTGGCAGGGGACGATTTGACCCTGCGCCACGGCGTCACCATTGGCAATCTTGGCGACAAAGACCTGTCCTGTCCGGTCATCGGTAACGGTGTCGAGCTGGGGGCTAATGTCGTTTTGCTCGGTGATGTCGAAATTGGCGATAACGTGACCATTGGCGCCGGGAGCGTGGTAGTGGATAGCGTCCCCGACAATGCGCTGGTGGTGGGCGAGAAAGCACGAGTGAAGGTAATAAAATGAATATCTTACAATTTAATGTGCGACTCGCAGAAGGTGGAGCGGCGGGCGTGGCGTTGGATCTGCATCTTCGCGCGCTGGAGAAAGGGTTGTCGTCGCGCTTCGTGTACGGCTATGGCAAAGGTGGCAAGAAAAGCGCCAGCCACGGGAATTATCCGCATGTTATCAAACATACGCCGCGCCTGACGTCGGCGGCGAATATTGCGCTATTTCGTTTCGCTAACCGCGATCTGTTTGGCAATCTCGACAATTTATACCGTACGGTTACCCGTACTTCCGGCCCGCTGGTACTGCATTTTCATGTGTTGCACAGCTACTGGTTGAATCTGGAAGAGGTGGTGACATTTTGCCAAAAAGTGAAGGCGCATAAACCGGACATCACCTTCGTCTGGACGCTGCACGACCACTGGAGCGTGACCGGGCGTTGCGCCTTCACCGATGGTTGTGAAAGCTGGAAAACGGGCTGCCAGAAATGTCCGACGTTGAGTAACTATCCGCCGGTAAAAATCGACAAAGCCCATCAGCAGTTGCCCGGTAAGCGGCAGATGTTTCGCGACATGTTAGCGCTTGGCTGCCAGTTTATCTCTCCCAGTCAGCATGTGGCCGACGCATTTAACAGCCTGTATGGCGTGGGGCGCTGCCGCATTATTAACAACGGTATTGATGTGGCGACCGAAGCCATTCTTGCCGAGCTGCCCGCCAGACATGAACCGCACGGCAAACCGAAAATCGCGGTGGTAGCTCATGACCTGCGCTATGACGGTAAAACCAATCAGCGCCTGGTGCAGAAGATGATGGCGCTCGGAGACAACATTGAGCTGCATACCTTCGGCAAATTTTCTCCTTTTGCTGGCGATAACGTCATCAATCATGGCTTTGAAAGCGATAAACGAACGTTGATGAGCGCGCTTAACGAAATGGATGGACTGCTGTTCAGCTCCCGCGTTGATAATTACCCGTTGATTTTATGCGAGGCGCTTTCTATCGGCGTCCCGGTGATTGCTACGCACAGCGAGGCGGCACAAGAGGTGCTGGCGAAAGCGGGCGGCAAAACGTTCAGTGAAGTGGATGTATTGCGGCTGGTACAACTGAAAAAATCAGACATCGCGCAGGCGGTATTCGACACGTCGCTTGCCGCGTTCAGCCAGCGCAGCCGGGTGGCATTCAGTGGGCAACAGATGCTGGAGGAATATGTCTCGTTCTATCAGAATCTGTAGCTATCTGGTGCTACCGCTGCTTTATCTGCTGGTTAACGTCAAACTTGCCCAGCTTGGCGAGAGCTTTCCGGTAACGATTGTCACGTTCTTGCCCGTTCTGCTGTTGCTGTTTGTCGAGCGCATCAATATTAAAAAATTAATGATTGCGCTGGGTGTAGGAGGCGGGCTGACGGCGTTTAACTATCTGTTCGGTCAGTCGCTGGATGCCAGCAAGTACGTCACGTCCGCGATGCTCTTTGTCTATACCGTGGTGATTATTGGCATGGTATGGAGCATTCGCTTCAAAACCATTTCGCCGCATAACTACATTAAGATCCTGCGGTTCTTCTGGCTGGTTGTCGCGCTGGTGGTGGGGTTAGCGGCGGTTGAAATGGCGCAGATAATTCTCAGTGGCGGCAGCAGTTTAATGGAAGTTATTTCGAAATATCTTATTTACAGTAACAGCTATGTTCTGAACTTTATTAAGTTTGGCGGCAAGCGTACCACTGCGCTCTATTTCGAACCGGCATTCTTCGCTCTGGCGTTAATCTCAATTTGGCTCAGTATCAAACAGTTTGGTATCAAAACGCCTAAGTCCGATGCTATGATTCTGGCAGGGATAATATTATCAGGATCGTTTTCAGGGGTAATGACGTTTATTTTGTTTTACCTCCTGGAGTGGGCGTTCCAGTATCTGAATAAGGATGCGATAAAAAAGAAGCTACCTCTGGCGATAATCTCATTTAGCGTGTTTTTAGTCGGTGTGATATTCGCGTTTCCGTACATTGCAACCCGGCTTGGGGATTTAGGAACCGAGGGGTCGTCATCGTATTATCGCATCGTAGGGCCGTTAGTGATGGTCGGTTATTCGTTACTGAATGTTGATGGTGTTGTGAGATTCGGTTCGCTGTATGAATATGTTGCATCATTCGGAATTTTTAACGGTGCAGATGTGGGTAAAACGATAGACAATGGTTTGTATCTGCTGATTATTTATTTTTCGTGGTTTGCTGTGATATTAGCCCTGTGGTACATGGGGAAAATCACGAAAATGATGATTAATGCGTTTGGTGATAATCAGAATTATCGGGTACAGCTTTATCTTTTTACGCCGCTATCGCTGTTTTTTACAGGATCAGTATTTAGTCCGGAATACGCATTTTTAATTGTGTGTCCGTTTATTTTGCGCAAGGCGCTGAATATCGCGAGGTAAATCACATGCTGCTCAGTATTATTACCGTCGCCTTTCGCAATCTGGAAGGGATCGTCAAAACTCACGCCTCGCTGGCGCACCTGGCGCAGGCGGGCGATATCAGTTTTGAGTGGATCGTTGTTGACGGCGGCTCCTCTGACGGTACGTCGGCGTTTCTTGAAGGGCTCGCTGGAGAGCACCGGTTACGGTTTGTCAGCGAACCGGACAACGGTATCTATGATGCGATGAACAAAGGGATCGCTATGGCGCGCGGACGGTTTGCGCTGTTCCTCAACTCCGGGGATATTCTGCATGCGGACGCGGCCCATTTTATCCGCCAGCTAAAAACGCAGAGTGATAAAGCCATGGTTATTGGCGATGCGTTGCTGGATTTCGGCAATGGTAACAAAATTAAGCGACGGGCAAAGCCGGGTTGGTATATTTATCACAGCCTGCCCGCCAGCCATCAGGCAATCTTTTTTCCGCTCTCGGGACTGAATGTCTGGCGCTATGATTTGCAATATAAAATTTCGTCCGACTACGCGCTCGCCGCTCAATTATACAAGTCCGGTTACGCTTTTAAAAAACTGAACGGACTGGTGTCAGAGTTTTCTATGGGCGGGGTGTCAACGACGAATAATCTGGAATTGTGCCGGGATGCCAAAAAGGTACAGCGGCAGATATTACATATGCCAGGTTTTTGGACCGGGTTGTCTGAATATTTACGGTTGCGCACCACCGGTAAAACCAAAACCTTATATGGCAAAACGTAAGGGCATATTATGCAGGATCTCAGTGGCTTTAAAGTACCTGGAGGATTTCGCGGCGGTGGTGCCATTAAAGTGCAATTGTGGTGGGCGGTGCAGGCAACATTATTCCGCTGGTCCCCACAGGTTATGTATCGCTGGCGTGTGTTTTTATTACGAATGTTTGGCGCAAAAATAGGAAAAAACGTAGTTATTCGACCTTCAGTAAAAATTACTTATCCGTGGAAATTAACCCTGGGCGATTATGCCTGGGTGGGCGATGACACGGTTTTATATACGTTGGGTAATATTACGATTGGCGCCCACGCGGTTATTTCGCAGAAAAGTTATTTATGCACCGGGAGCCATGATTACGCCAGTCAACATTTTGATATTAACGCCACGCCGATTGTGGTTGGCGATAAATGCTGGCTGGCGACAGATGTCTTTGTCGCGCCAGGCGTGACGATTGGCGACGGCACCGTCGTCGGAGCACGAAGCAGCGTATTTAAATCGCTGCCAGCAAATGTCGTTTGTCGGGGAAATCCCGCAGTAGTCACGCGCGAACGCGTTGAGAAAGTTACTCCCTGAGGGGATCATTTAAGAGGTAATAACATGTCAAAAGTCGCTCTCATCACTGGCGTAACCGGGCAGGATGGTTCTTACCTGGCAGAATTCCTGCTGGAAAAAGGGTATGAAGTACACGGTATTAAGCGTCGCGCTTCATCATTCAACACCGAACGTGTGGATCACATCTATCAGGATCCGCACTCAAGCAATCCCAAATTCCATCTGCACTATGGCGATTTGACGGATTCATCCAACCTGACCCGTATTTTAAAAGAGGTCCAACCGGACGAGGTCTACAATCTGGGCGCCATGAGCCACGTTGCGGTGTCGTTTGATTCCCCAGAATACACTGCGGATGTCGATGCGATCGGTACGTTGCGTTTGCTGGAGGCTATCCGCTTCCTCGGTCTGGAAAAGAAAACCCGTTTCTACCAGGCCTCCACCTCAGAACTCTACGGCCTGGTACAGGAAATCCCGCAGAAAGAGACCACGCCGTTCTATCCGCGCTCGCCGTATGCCGTTGCTAAGCTGTACGCCTACTGGATAACCGTCAACTACCGCGAATCTTACGGTATGTATGCCTGTAACGGCATTCTGTTTAATCACGAATCACCGCGTCGCGGCGAAACCTTTGTCACCCGCAAAATTACCCGTGCGATCGCCAACATCGCTCAGGGGCTGGAGTCGTGCCTGTACCTGGGCAACATGGATTCACTGCGCGACTGGGGGCATGCCAAAGATTACGTCAGGATGCAGTGGATGATGCTGCAACAGGAACAGCCGGAAGATTTCGTGATTGCTACCGGCGTGCAGTATTCCGTGCGTCAGTTTGTAGAAATGGCGGCGGCGCAACTGGGGATCAAACTGCGTTTTGAAGGCGAAGGCGTGAATGAAAAAGGCATTGTGGTTTCCGTAACTGGACACGATGCGCCGGGCGTTAAACCTGGGGACGTGATAATCGCTGTCGATCCGCGTTATTTCCGCCCGGCAGAGGTGGAAACCCTATTGGGCGACCCGGCCAGGGCACATGAAAAACTGGGCTGGAAACCGGAAATTACGCTGCGCCAGATGATCTCGGAAATGGTTGCCAACGATCTTGAGGCTGCGAAGAAACATTCCCTGCTGAAGTCGCACGGTTACGAGGTCGCCATCGCGCTGGAGTACTGAGGATGAAGAGACAACGTATTTTTGTGGCGGGCCATCGCGGGATGGTGGGGTCCGCCATCGTAAGACAGCTGGCCCAACGAGATGATGTTGAGCTGGTGCTGCGTACCCGCGACGAGCTTAACCTGCTGGACGGAGATGCGGTGCGTCAGTTCTTCGCCGCTGAACGTATTGACCAGGTGTACCTGGCGGCGGCAAAAGTGGGCGGGATTGTGGCGAATAATACTTATCCTGCTGATTTTATTTACGAAAACATGATGATTGAGAGCAACATCATTCATGCGGCGCATCTGCATAACGTGAATAAACTGCTCTTTCTCGGGTCATCCTGCATTTATCCAAAGCATGCCACCCAGCCAATAGCCGAAAGCGAGCTATTGCAGGGGCAACTGGAGCCCACTAACGAACCGTATGCGATTGCCAAAATAGCCGGTATCAAGCTGTGTGAATCGTATAACCGTCAGTATGGCCGTGATTATCGCTCGGTAATGCCGACGAATTTATACGGGCCGCATGACAACTTTCATCCGAGCAATTCGCATGTGATCCCGGCGCTGCTGCGCCGCTTTCATGAAGCCTGCGAACAAAATGCGCCGGATGTGGTGGTGTGGGGAAGCGGCACGCCGATGCGCGAGTTTCTGCATGTGGATGATATGGCGGCGGCCAGCATCCACGTAATGGAACTGGCTCAGGAAGTCTGGCAGGAATATACCCAGCCGATGCTGTCGCACATCAACGTGGGGACCGGCGTGGACTGCACCATTCGTGAACTGGCCCACACCATCGCAAAGGTAGTGGGTTACAAGGGGCGCGTGGTGTTTGACGCCAGCAAACCGGACGGCACGCCGCGCAAATTGCTCGACGTGACGCGGCTGCATCAGTTGGGCTGGTATCACGAGGTATCCCTGGAGGCCGGGCTTGCCAGCACCTGGCAGTGGTTCCTTGAGAACCAGCAGCGCTATCGGGGGTAAGCATGTTTTTACGTCATGAGGATTTTGCCACCGTTGTACGTTCAACCCCGCTGATTTCCATCGATTTGATTGTGGAAAACGCCGAGGGAGAATTTCTGCTGGGTAAGCGCCTCAATCGTCCGGCGCAGGGCTACTGGTTTGTTCCCGGCGGTCGGGTGCAAAAGAATGAACCGCTGCACGCGGCCTTTGAACGACTGACTGATGCTGAGCTGGGGTTGCGTCTGCCGCTGACCGCCGCTGAGTTTTATGGTGTCTGGCAGCACTTCTATGACGATAACTTTTCCGGGGATGATTTCTCAACGCATTACATCGTGCTGGGATTTCGTCTGCGCGTGTCGGAAAACGATCTGCAACTGCCGGATGTGCAACATGATGCGTACCGCTGGCTGGCGGCGACAGAGATTTTGGCCAGTGACAGCGTGCACACCAACAGCCGGGCTTACTTTTGCGAAGCAAGCCAGAGCGGAGTACCCGGGCTATGAGGATCCTGGTGTATGGCATCAACTACTCGCCAGAGCTTACCGGCATCGGCAAATACACCGGTGAAATGGTGGAGTGGATGGCGCAACAGGGGCATGACGTTCGGGTGATCACCGCGCCGCCTTATTATCCGCAATGGAAAGTAAATGGCCGCTACTCATCCTGGCGCTACCGTTGCGAGCAGGGCGATGCCACCGTCTGGCGTTGTCCGCTGTATGTGCCCGAGCAACCCTCAACGCTCAAGCGTCTGCTGCATTTGGGCAGTTTCGCCCTGAGCAGTTTTTTCCCGCTGCTGGCGCAACGTCGCTGGAAGCCGGATCGCATCATCGGCGTGGTGCCAACGCTGTTTTGCACGCCGGGTATGCGCTTGCTGGCAAAACTCTGTGGCGCGCGCACATTGCTCCACATTCAGGATTATGAAGTCGATGCCATGCTGGGACTTGGGATGGCGGGCAATGGCAAGCGTGGTGTGGTGGCGAAACTGGCCAGCGCCTTTGAACGCAGTGGTTTGCACAACGTGGACAATATTTCGACAATTTCTCGTTCCATGATGCACAAAGCCGTGGAAAAAGGCGTTGCGCCAGACAAGGTTATTTTCTTTCCAAACTGGTCGGAAGTGGCGCGATTTCGTGATGTGACCGACGCAGATGCTTTGGCGTTGCGCCAGAAACTGGGTTTGCCCGCAGATAAAAAAATCATTCTCTACTCGGGCAATATCGGTGAAAAGCAGGGGCTTGAGAGCGTGATCGACGCAGCTGTCGAGTTGAGCGAACAACCGTGGCTGTTTGCGATCGTCGGGCAGGGCGGTGGCAAAGCGCGTCTGGAGGCCATGGTCAGCGAACGTGGCCTGCGCAATGTGATGTTTTTCCCACTGCAACCTTATGAGGCGCTGCCTGCGCTGCTCAAGTTCGCGGCCTGTCATCTGGTTGTACAAAAGCGCGGCGCGGCAGATGCCGTATTGCCCTCCAAACTGACCAATATTCTCGCCGTTGGCGGTAACGCGGTGATTACCGCCGAGCCTGAAACCGAGTTAGGTCAACTGTGCGACGCTCACCCTGGCATTGCGGTGTGTGTCGAGCCGGAATCAGTGAATGCGCTGGTTTGCGGGATTCAACGGGCGCTAACAATGCCAAAAGTTAACACGGTGGCACGTGAGTATGCCGAACGCACGTTGGATAAAGAAAACGTGCTGAGTCAATTTATTGCTGATATTCGGGGTACATGATGAGTCAAAGCAAACTCTTTCCGGTAGTGATGGCCGGTGGCTCGGGTAGCCGTTTATGGCCGCTGTCCCGCGTACTGTATCCAAAGCAGTTCCTGTGCCTGAAAGGCGATCTCACCATGTTGCAGACGACGATTTGCCGTCTGAACGGCGTGGAGTGCGAAAGCCCGGTGGTTATCTGTAATGAACAACACCGTTTTATCGTTGCGGAACAGTTACGGCAACTGCACAAACTGACCGAGAACATTATTCTCGAACCTGCCGGGCGCAACACGGCGCCAGCGATAGCGCTGGCTGCGCTGGCGGCAAAACGTCAGTGTCCGGGAGACGATCCGCTGCTGCTGGTGCTGGCGGCCGATCACATGATTGCCGATGAAGAGGCGTTTCGCGAGGCGGTGCGCAACGCGATGCCGTACGCCAGCGCGGGCAAGCTGGTGACGTTTGGCATCGTCCCGGACCAGCCGGAGACCGGCTATGGCTATATCCGCCGTGGCGAGGTTTCGCCGTCGAATACCGACGCCGTGGCTTTTGCAGTGGCGCAGTTTGTGGAAAAGCCCAATCTGGAAACCGCGCAGGCTTATGTGGCAAGCGGCGACTACTACTGGAACAGCGGCATGTTCCTGTTCCGGGCCGGTCGTTATCTGGAAGAGCTGAAAAAGTATCGCCCCGACATCCTTGAGGCCTGCGAGCGCGCCATGAGTACGGTCGACCCCGATCTTGATTTTATTCGCGTTGATGAACAGGCGTTTCTCGCCTGCCCGGAAGAGTCTGTGGACTATGCGGTAATGGAACGTACGGCCGATGCGGTGGTGATGCCCATGAACGCGGGCTGGAGCGATGTCGGCTCCTGGTCATCGCTGTGGGAAATCAGCGCGCATACTGCTGAAGGCAATGTGCATCACGGCGACGTTATTAGCCACAAAACGGAAAACAGCTACGTGTATGCCGAATCCGGGCTGGTGACGACCGTCGGGGTGAAAGACCTGGTGGTGGTGCAGACCAAAGACGCGGTACTGATTGCCGATCGCAACGCGGTCCAGGATGTCAAAAAAGTGGTGGAGCAAATTAAAGCTGACGGACGCCATGAGCATCACATTCACCGCGAGGTTTATCGTCCCTGGGGCAAATATGACTCCATTGATGCCGGAGACCGTTATCAGGTCAAGCGAATTACCGTCAAGCCTGGCGAGGGATTGTCCGTGCAGATGCATCATCATCGGGCCGAGCACTGGGTTGTGGTGGCCGGCACCGCGAAGGTGACAATCAATGACGATATCAAACTGCTCGCTGAAAACGAGTCTGTCTATATTCCGCTGGGGGCGACTCACTGTCTGGAGAACCCCGGAAAAATCCCGCTCGACCTGATTGAAGTGCGCTCCGGATCTTACCTCGATGAGGATGATGTTGTGCGGTTTGCGGACAGATACGGGCGCGCCTGATATCGGATGCGCTGCGCTTATCCGGTCATAAGCCCGGTAAGCGCAGCACACAGAGCAATGCATTTAACACTCATTAAAAGACTCATTAAGAGTCAGGGCCTCCTGTTGCCTGAAGAAGGATAAATTATGACGAAATTAACCTGTTTCAAAGCCTACGATATCCGTGGCAGGCTGGGCGAAGAGTTAAATGAAGAGATTGCGTGGCGTATTGGCCGCGCTTACGGCGAGTTTCTGCAGCCGAAAACGATTGTCCTCGGCGGCGATGTCCGCCTGACCAGCGAGACGCTGAAGCTGGCGCTGGCGAAAGGGCTGCAGGATGCGGGGGTGGATGTGCTGGATATTGGCATGTCGGGCACCGAAGAGATTTATTTTGCCACTTTCAATCTTGGCGTTGATGGCGGCATTGAAGTGACCGCCAGCCATAATCCGCTGGATTACAACGGCATGAAGCTGGTGCGTGAAGGAGCGCGGCCCATCAGCGGCGATACCGGTCTGCGCGACGTGCAGCGTCTGGCGGAAGCGAATGACTTCCCGGCGGTAGATGAGACCAGACGCGGCCGCTACCAGCGGATTAATCCTCGCGATGCCTATATCGACCACCTGCTGGGTTACATCAATCCCGATAACCTGAAACCGATGAAGCTGGTGCTCAATTCCGGCAACGGCGCGGCGGGTCCGGTGGTGGACGCCATTGAAGCCCGTTTTAAGGCGCTGGGCGTGCCGGTCGAGTTGATCAAAATTCACAATACGCCGGATGGCAACTTCCCTAACGGTATTCCGAATCCTCTGCTGCCGGAATGCCGGGCTGACACGCGTGACGCGGTGATTGAACACGGCGCGGATATGGGTGTTGCTTTCGACGGAGACTTTGACCGCTGCTTCCTGTTTGATGAAAAAGGCCAGTTTATTGAGGGGTACTACATTGTCGGCCTGCTGGCGGAAGCGTTTCTGGAGAAGAATCCGGGGGCGAAAATTATCCACGACCCGCGCCTGTCCTGGAACACCGTGGATGTGGTGACGGCGGCAGGCGGTAAACCGGTGATGTCAAAAACCGGACACGCGTTTATCAAAGAGCGGATGCGCCATGAAGATGCCATTTACGGCGGCGAGATGAGCGCCCATCACTATTTTCGCGACTTTGCGTACTGCGACAGCGGAATGATCCCGTGGCTGCTGGTGGCGGAGCTGCTGTGTCTGAAAGGCCAGTCGCTGGGGGAGCTGGTTCGTGACCGGATGGCCGCGTACCCGGCGAGTGGCGAAATAAACAGCACGCTGGCGGAACCGGCGGCAGCCATTGCGCGCGTGGAGCAGCACTTTTCGCGTGAAGCGCTGACGGTGGACCGAACCGACGGTATCAGCATGTCGTTTGTCGACTGGCGCTTCAATTTACGCTCTTCCAATACCGAACCGGTGGTGCGCCTGAACGTGGAATCGCGCGGAGATATTCCGTTGATGGAAGCGCGAACGCGCACTCTTCTGGCGTTGCTGAATCAGTAATGTCGGTGCTTCCTTCGCCCGATTATGGGCGAGGGCGACTAACAGGAACCACGATGACACATCTAAAAAAGCGCGAACGCGCCAAAACCAATGCGTCGTTAATTTCGATGGTGCAACGCTTTTCGGATATCACCATCATGTTTGGCGGGCTATGGGTAATCTGCGAATTAAGCGGTTTGCCTTTCCTGTACATGCACCTGCTGGTGGCGTTGATCACGCTGGTGGTTTTTCAAATGCTCGGCGGGATAACGGATTTTTATCGCTCCTGGCGCGGCGTCAAAATATCCACTGAGCTGGTGCTGTTGCTGCAAAACTGGACGCTGAGCCTGATTTTTAGCGCAGGCTTAATTGCCTTTAATAACGATTTCGATAACCGTCTTGCGGTCTGGCTGGCGTGGTATTTGCTGTCAAGCGTTGGTCTGGTGTTGAGCCGTTCGTTTATTCGCTTCGGTGCGGGATGGTTGCGTAATCGCGGTTATAACACCCGTCGGGTCGCGGTGGCAGGCGATCTGCCCGCCGGACAAATGCTGCTGGACAGCTTTCGCCATGAACCGTGGCTGGGGTTTGAAGTGGCCGGTGTCTATCACGATCCCATCCCGGGGAAAAACTCCCGCGACTGGGCCGGAAATCTGCAACAGCTGGTGGATGACGCCAAAGCCTCACGTATTCATAACGTCTATATCGCCATGTCGATGAACGATGGCGCCAGCGTAAAAAAACTGGTGCGCGATCTGGCGGATACGACCTGCTCCGTGATCCTCATTCCCGATGTCTTTACCTTCAATATCCTGCATTCGCGGATTGAAGAGATGAACGGCGTTCCGGTGGTGCCGCTGTATGACACGCCGCTCTCGGGAATTAATCGCCTGTTAAAACGAGCGGAGGATATCGTGCTGGCCTCGCTGATCCTGCTGCTTATTTCCCCGGTGCTGTGCGGCATTGCGCTATTGGTGAAACTGACCTCAAAGGGACCGGTAATTTTCCGCCAGACCCGCTACGGCATGGATGGGAAGCCGATCAAAGTCTGGAAGTTTCGCTCGATGAAAGTGATGGAAAACGACGCGGTGGTGAAGCAGGCAACGCAAAACGATCCGCGCGTTACGCCAGTGGGGAATTTTCTGCGCCGGACGTCGCTGGATGAGTTACCGCAGTTTATTAACGTGCTGACGGGAGGGATGTCTATCGTCGGACCACGCCCGCACGCGGTGGCGCATAACGAACAGTACCGCCAGCTGATTGAAGGGTACATGTTACGCCATAAGGTCAAACCGGGCATTACCGGTTGGGCGCAAATCAATGGCTGGCGGGGGGAAACCGATACGCTGGAAAAAATGGAAAAACGTGTGGAATTCGACCTCGAATATATTCGCGAGTGGAGCGTGTGGTTCGATATCAAAATTGTTTTTCTGACGATATTTAAAGGCTTTGTAAACAAAGCGGCGTATTAACATGAGCTTACGAGAAAAAACGCTGAATGGCGCGAAGTGGTCGGCGATTGCCACGGCGATCATTATTGGCCTCGGACTAATCCAGATGACCGTCCTGGCGCGGATTATTGATAATCACCAGTTCGGGTTGTTAACCGTGGCGCTGGTGATCATTGCGCTGGCCGATACGCTGTCTGACTTTGGCATTGCTAACTCCATTATTCAGCGCAAAGAGATTGGCTATCTTGAGCTGACCACCCTGTACTGGCTCAATGTCGGACTCGGTATTGTGGTATGCGTGGCGATGTTTCTGCTTAGCGAGACGATTGCCAGCGTGCTCCACAACCCTGAACTGGCGCCGCTCATCAAAGCGTTATCACTGGCGTTTGTTGTGATACCGCACGGGCAGCAGTTTCGCGCCCTGATGCAAAAAGAACTGGCCTTTAACAAAATCGGCATGATTGAAACCAGTTCGGTACTGGCGGGCTTTACCTTTACCGTGGTGAGCGCCCATTTCTGGCCGCTCGCGCTGACGGCCATTCTTGGGTATCTGGTGAACAGTGCGCTACGTACGCTGCTGTTCGGCTATTTTGGTCGCAAGATTTACCGTCCGGGGCTGCATTTTTCGCTGGCTTCCGTTTCGTCAAACCTGCGTTTCGGCGCATGGCTGACGGCGGATAGCATTATTAATTACATTAATACCAATCTTTCCACGCTGGTGCTGGCCAGAACGTTAGGGGCAGGCGTCGCCGGGGGATTCAATCTTGCCTGGAACGTGGCGGTTGTACCGCCGATCAAACTGAACCCGATCATTACCCGCGTTCTGTTTCCGGCGTTTGCCAAAATTCAGGACGACAGTGAGAAACTGCGGGTGAATTTTTACAAGCTGCTGTCGGTGGTTGGGATTATCAATTTCCCGGCGCTACTGGGATTGATGGTGGTAGCGAACAATGTGGTGCCGCTGGTATTTGGCGAGAAGTGGAACGGCATTGTCCCGATCCTGCAATTGTTGTGCATCGTTGGGCTACTGCGCTCTGTCGGGAATCCGATCGGCTCACTGCTGATGGCGAAAGCGCGGGTCGATATTAGCTTTAAATTCAATGTGTTCAAAACTTTTCTGTTTATTCCTGCCATTTTCATCGGTGGACACCTGGCGGGGGCGATTGGCGTGACGCTGGGCTTTTTGCTGGTGCAGATAATTAACACCATCCTCAGTTATTTCGTGATGATCAAACCCGTCCTTGGCTCCAGCTACCGCCAGTACATGCTTAGCCTGTGGCTACCGTTGTATCTCTCCTTGCCAACCGTGGTTGTGAGCTATGCGCTGGGTTTTACGCTGCGCACCCAACTGCCGTTAAGCACATTGCTGGGGATCCAAATAGCGGCGGGGGCGCTGGCGTTTGTGGTGATGATTGTGCTGTCGCGCCACCCGCTGGTGGTGGAGATAAAACGCCAGCTTTGTCGCAGTGAAAAAATGAAAACCTTGCTCCGTGCAGGGTAAGAACAACGCTTTAAGAGGTCATAATGAAACTATTAATTTTGGGCAACCACACCTGCGGGAACCGAGGGGATAGCGCGATTCTGCGCGGTTTGCTGGATGCCATTAACGCGCAGCGCCCTGGGACCGAAGTGGATGTGATGAGCCGCTACCCGGTAAGCTCATCATGGTTACTCAACCGTCCGGTAATGGGCGATCCGTTATATTTGCAGATGAAACAGCACAATAACGCCGCGGGGGTCATGGGACGTGTAAAGAAGGTCTTGCGCCGTCGCTATCAGCATCAGGTCCTGCTCTCGCGCGTCACCGACTCCGGTAATCTGCGCAACATCGCTATCGCCCAGGGATTTACCGATTTTGTCCGTCTGTTGTCGCGCTATGACGCCATTATCCAGGTCGGCGGATCGTTTTTTGTGGATTTGTATGGCGTGCCGCAGTTCGAACATGCTCTGTGTTCATTTATGGCGAAAAAACCGTTGTACATGATTGGGCACAGCGTGGGGCCATTCCAGGATGAGCAGTTTAATCAACTGGCGAACTACGTTTTTGGTCACTGTAACGCGCTGATTTTGCGCGAATCTGTCAGTCTGGACCTGATGAAACGCAGCGCAATAACCACGGAAAAAGTGGAAGCAGGCGTGGATACCGCCTGGCTGGTTGACAATCATTATGAGGATTTTGAGCCAGGCTATGCCGTACAGCACTGGCTGCAAACGGTGGCAAAGCAGAAAACCGTGGCCATTACGTTGCGTGAGCTGGCGCCCTTTGATAAGCGTCTGGGGACTACGCAACAGGCCTATGAGCAGGCCTTTGCCGGGGTAGTGAATCGGATCCTGGATGAAGGTTACCAGGTGATAGCGCTGTCAACCTGTACCGGTATTGATAGTTACAACAAAGATGATCGCATGGTGGCGTTGAACCTGCGTCAGTATGTGAACGATCCGATCCGTTATCACGTGGTAATGGATGAACTCAACGACCTGGAGATGGGGAAAATTCTCGGGGCATGCGACCTGACGGTGGGCACTCGTTTGCATTCTGCCATCATCTCGATGAACTTTATGACGCCCGCCATCGCCATTAACTACGAGCATAAATCGGCAGGGATCATGCAGCAGCTGGGGCTACCGGAGATGGCCGTCGATATTCGCCATTTGCTCGATGGCAGCCTTGAGAGCAAAGTCGCCGATACTCTCGGACAGCTACATGAACTGAATATACGGGTAAGTGACGCCGTGATGCGCGAGCGTGAGCGAGGGGCGCGCATGGTGCAATCGGTATTAACGCGGATTGAGGGTGACAAATGAAGATTGGTTTTTTCCTGCTTAAATTTCCGCTCTCCTCAGAGACCTTCGTACTAAATCAGATCACTGCGTTTATCGATATGGGTTATGACGTGGAGATTGTCGCGTTGCATAAGGGCGATCTTGAAAATACGCATGCCGCATTTAATACCTACCAATTGGGCGACAAAACGCGCTGGCTGCTGAATGAACCGGACGGCAAACTGGCAAAGCTGAAATCCAGGGCGGCGGCTGCCTTGCAGGGCATTACCCGTGCAGCCACCTGGAAAGCGCTGAATGTCTCTCGCTATGGCGACGAGGCGCGTAATCTGATTTTGGCGGCTATTTGTGGGGGGAATCCGCAGGCCTTTCAGGCCGATGTCTTTATCGCGCACTTTGGGCCAGCAGGCGTAACGGCAGCCAAACTGCGTGAGCTTGGGGCGATTCGCGGCAAAATAGCCACGGTGTTTCATGGCGTGGATGTTTCGCATCGGGACGTATTAGCCCGCTATACCCCTGAATATCAGCAGCTGTTTCAGCGCGGTGACTTGATGTTACCCATCAGCAATCTCTGGGCCGGACGTTTAAAAAAAATGGGCTGTCCGCCGCAGAAAATCGCGGTTTCGCGTATGGGTATCGACATGACACGTTTTACCCCACGCCAACTAAAAGCACCAGCCGCACCGCTGGAAATTATCTCCGTTGCCCGGTTAACTGAGAAAAAAGGGCTGCACGTCGCCATCGAAGCCTGCAGGCAGTTGAAAGAGCAGGGCGTCTTATTTCGTTACCGCATTCTGGGAATCGGCCCCTGGGAGCGTCGGCTGCGGACGCTGATCGAACAATATCAACTCGATGATGTGATTGAGATGCCCGGCTTTAAGCCCAGTCATCAGGTAAAAGAGATGCTTGAGCAGGCGGATGTGTTTCTGCTGCCGTCGATTACCGGCAGGGATGGCGATATGGAGGGCATTCCGGTGGCGCTGATGGAGGCGATGGCAGTGGGGATCCCGGTTATTTCGACGGTCCATAGCGGGATCCCTGAGCTGGTCGAGTCGGGCAAGTCCGGCTGGCTGGCGCCGGAAAACGATGCTCAGGCGCTGGCTGAACGGTTAGCGGCATTCAGCTTGCTCGACAGTGAGCAGGTCCAGCCGATTGTGCAGTGCGCGCGAGAAAAAATTGAAACTGAATTTAATCAGTTAGCGATCAATAAACAGTTAGCCAGTCTGCTGCAAACGATGTAAATCGAGGTTGTATGTCAGAGAAAAAACTCTCACGTCGTACTTTTCTGGCGGCAGGCTCTGCGCTTGTCGTATTGCATTCTCCCGTTGGCCGAGCGCTTGAATCATCTGACCGCGTCAATATTCAGGATTACAACCCAAAGGATTGGGTCGCTTCTTTCAGGCAGGCATTCACGGAAGGGCAAACGGTAGTCGTACCCAGGGGGCTGGAATGTAAGAATATCAATACCGCTATTGTTATTCCGCCAGGCAAAACGCTCTTCCTTCAAGGCCGCATAAGCGGCAATGGCCGTGGGCGCTTTATTTTGCAGGATGGATGCAGGATCATGGGTGAGCAGGGCGGAAGCCTGAGGAATGTTATCCTCGATGTGCGGGGTTCGGACTGCGTAATAAAAGGGATTGCCATGAGCGGTTTCGGTCCGGTGACGCAAATCTATATTGGCGGCAAAACCCCGAGGCGGATGCGCAATCTTACTATTGATGATATTGCCGTGACGCGCGCTAACTATGGGATCCTGCGTCAGGGGTTTCATAACCAAATAGAGGGTGCAAAGATAACTAACTGTCGTTTTAGCGATCTGCAAGGTGACGCCATTGAATGGAATGTGGCAATCAACGACAGCAATATCCTCATTTCTGACCATGTCATCGAACGTATCAACTGTACGAACGGCAATGTGAACTGGGGCATTGGCATCGGGCTGGCGGGGAGTACCTATGACAATAGCTATCCCGAGGAACTGGCCGTAAAAAACTTTGTGGTAGCGAACATCACGGGTTCCGACTGTCGACAGCTAGTTCATGTGGAGAACGGCAAACATTTTATCATTCGCAACGTCACCGCGCGAAATATCACCCCGGATTTTAGTAAGAAAGCGGGCATTGATAATGCAACGGTCGCAATTTACGGATGTGATAATTTCGTTATTGATAATATTAATATGGAAAATTGTGCCGGTATGCTTATTGGCTACGGCGTTATCAAAGGACGATATTTATCCATTCCGCAAAACTTTAAGTTAAATAATATTCATCTGGATAACTCGAAACAGGAATACAAATTACGCGGCATCCAGATCTCTTCCGGTAATGCAACGTCATTTGTGGCTATCACTAACGTGGAGATGAAACGCGCCACGCTGGAGTTGCACAACCAACCGCAGCACCTTTTCTTACGAAACGTTAAGGTAATGCAGCACGCCACCACGGGACCTGCGCTCAAGATGCACTTCGATCTCCGTCAGGATGTACGCGGTAAATTTATGGCTAAACAGAACACTTTGCTATCGCTGGCGAATGTTCATGCGGTAAACGAAACCGGTCAAAGTTCAGTTGACATTGACCGTGTAAACCATCAGGTGGTGAATGTTGAAGCAGTGAATTTCCGACTGCCGGGGCAGGGGAGGTAACTTTGCGACCATTCCTGGCTCGAATTGAACCCACTTAAGCGTAAGATTACTGCATTCTGCAGATAAGCGGCGTAACATGCGCTGTATCGGTGCAATGTAATTCATACTGGCTAAAACAAGCTAAAAAGCTATAATTCAGCAACAATTGAATAGGTGAATGACTTAATGACTAATTTGAAAGCAGTTATTCCGGTAGCGGGCCTCGGGATGCACATGTTGCCTGCCACGAAGGCAATCCCGAAAGAGATGCTGCCAATCGTAGACAAGCCGATGATTCAATACATTGTCGACGAGATTGTAGCTGCTGGCATTAAAGAAATTGTTCTGGTAACGCATGCGTCAAAGAACGCCGTTGAGAACCATTTTGACACATCTTATGAACTCGAATCGTTGCTTGAGCAGCGCGTCAAGCGTCAGTTATTAGCAGAGGTGCAGTCTATCTGTCCTCCTGGCGTAACTATCATGAACGTTCGTCAGGCGCAATTACTCGGCCTGGGTCATTCAATTCTGTGCGCTCGCCCGATTGTCGGGGATAACCCGTTTGTTGTCGTATTACCCGACGTTGTTCTTGATAATGCGAGTGCAGATCCTCTGCGCTACAACCTGGCTGCCATGGTTGCTCGTTTTAATGAAACCGGGCGTAGTCAGGTGCTGGCCAAACGCATGGATGGCGATCTGTCCGAGTACTCAGTTATTCAGACCAAAGAGCCTTTGGACAACGAAGGTAAAGTCAGCCGTATTGTTGAGTTCATTGAAAAACCCGATCAACCGCAAACGCTGGATTCCGATCTGATGGCCGTAGGGCGCTATGTGCTGTCTGCTGACATTTGGGGCGAACTGGAGCATACACAACCTGGCGCGTGGGGACGTATTCAGTTAACGGATGCGATTGCAGAACTGGCGAAAAAACAGTCTGTCGATGCCATGTTGATGACCGGCGAAAGCTATGACTGCGGCAAAAAAATGGGCTACATGCAGGCGTTTGTGAAGTACGGGCTGCGGAATCTGAAAGAAGGACCGAAGTTCCGTAAGGGAATTGAAAAGCTACTTAGCGAGTAGATATTTACAGATCTTCGTGAAGGTAAGCCAGAAAAAATAACGGCAGTTAACATTCCACCGCCTATGATTTATGCAGCGGAGTGTTACTGTCGTTTTTCATATAAAAACAAAGAATTACAATAAGTTAACCTACCAGGTTTAATCTGCTTTTTGTTGGATTTTTCCTTGTTTCTGGCTGCATTTGGTAAGACAATTAGCGTTTGAATTTAGCGTGCTTTGCGATAGCGAGCGAGGCAGGTTGCATCTTTGGATTTTAGGTAGTGCTCTGGTTGCTGCAAGGCCAGGGGCGGTAGCGTGCATAATGCCCAGATGCGTGCATTATGTGCCAGCATATTAATAGTATTAATATAAACGATATTCGGAATTAAAACGTGAAAATACTAGTTACTGGTGGGGCGGGTTTCATTGGATCTGCAGTAGTTCGTCATATTATTAAAAATACTCAGGATACCGTTGTTAATGTCGATAAACTTACCTACGCCGGTAACCTGGAGTCCCTTGCCGAAGTCAGCGAAAATCATCGCTATTATTTTGAACACGCGGATATCTGTGATAAAGCGGCTATGGAGCGTATTTTTGCCACTTATAAACCCGATGCGGTGATGCATCTTGCGGCTGAGAGTCATGTTGATCGCTCTATTACTGGTCCTGCAGCCTTTATTGAAACGAATATCGTCGGCACTTATGTATTACTTGAGGCTGCTCGTGGCTATTGGAACGGGTTGGATGCAGATAAGAAACAGGCATTCCGTTTCCATCATATCTCCACGGATGAAGTATACGGCGATCTGCCACACCCAGACGAAGTGGCTGCCGGTGGCGTGTTCCCTCTGTTTACTGAAAAGACGGCTTATGCGCCGAGTAGCCCATACTCTGCTTCAAAAGCATCCAGCGATCACCTGGTCCGGGCATGGTTACGCACTTATGGTTTCCCAACGATCGTCACTAACTGTTCCAATAACTACGGCCCGTATCACTTCCCTGAAAAGCTGATTCCGCTGGTTATCCTGAATGCACTTGAGGGTAAAGCATTACCGATTTATGGCAAAGGAGATCAGATTCGGGATTGGCTGTATGTTGAAGATCATGCCCGAGCGTTATACACCGTTGTGACTAAGGGCGTTGTAGGTGAAACCTACAATATTGGTGGGCATAACGAGAAGAAAAATCTGGACGTGGTCCATACTATCTGCGACTTGTTGGACGAGATAGTGCCAAAAGAAGGTTCTTACCGCGATCAACTTACCTACGTAGCTGACCGCCCTGGACACGATCGCCGTTATGCGATTGATGCAGCGAAAATCAGCAATGAACTGGGGTGGAAACCGCAGGAAACCTTTGAGAGCGGGATCCGTAAGACCGTTGAATGGTATCTCTCGAATACGCAGTGGGTTGAGAATGTGAAAAGCGGCGCCTATAAGACGTGGATCGAGCAGAATTATGCAGCACGTTAATTTTTTGATTTTATATTATATCAAAAAAACAGCGGCTATACTTAATACTAAGTAATATAGAGAAGATTAAATGATAAAGCTAAATTGTCCTATTGTTCCAGATATATCTAAGTATACATCACTAATAGAAAAAATTAATGAAAATGGATGGTATACAAATTTTGGGCCAATGCATGAAGAACTAACAGAACGATTATCATTATATCTTGGAGTTGATAATTTACTATTGGTCTCAAATGGAACATTAGCGCTTCAGGTTGCGTATGAAACTCTAGGTGTCAAAAGAGCAATAACCACACCATATAGCTTTGTTGCAACTGCATCAACGTTAGCTTGGCAAAAAAAAGATATTATTTATGCAGATGTTCAAAAAGAAACCGGTAATATTTGTTTCGATAATGTTCAAAATATATTAAATGAAAAAAATGATTATGATAGTGTAGTAGCGACACATGTATTCGGAAATCCATGCGAAGTTGATAAGTTTATAGACTTAGATAAAAAAGTAAATGTGATATATGATGCCGCGCATGCTTTTGGTGTAAAGAATAAAGGTAAAAGCATCCTGAGTTATGGAGATGCCAGTACGATTAGTTTTCATGCAACGAAAGTTTTTCACACTATAGAAGGTGGGGCGATTGTTTTTAAGACAAAAGCTCATTTTGAGGAAGCTAAGCGATTAATCAATTTCGGTATAGAGTTAGATAAAGGCATTCAATCTGTTGGTATAAATGCAAAACTAAATGAATACCAAGCAGCTGCAGGCCTTGTGTTAATGGATAATATTGGCGAAATTATAGATAAAAGGGTCAGTTTATTCGAATTATATCGCGAGTCTCTAGATGATGTTATTGCTATGCCTAAATGGCTAGAAGGCTCAACCTATAATGGCGCGTATATGCCGATTTTTTGTGATAGTGAAGAACAGCTTATCCTCTTAATGGAAAAATTAGGAGCTTGTGGTATTCAGACAAGAAGATACTTTTATCCATCATTAAATAATGTTATTAAAGCTAATGATACAAGCTGTACTTCGAATTCGGATGATCTGGCCAGACGATCACTGTGTCTTCCACTACATTATTATATGACAAAAAAAGACGTACTAACTGTAACTGAAAATATAAAGAAAGTTTTAAAATAAAAAAGGAATGGAAATGAAAGTAGGAATAATGCAGCCATATTTTTTCCCTTATGTTGGATATTTTCAGCTTGCTAGTGCAGTTGACAAATTTGTTATTTATGATGACATAGAGTTTTCAAAGAAAGGGTGGATTCAGAGAAATCGAATATTGATTAATAAACAGCCAACAACCTTTAGTATAGCTCTTAAAAAAGATTCAGACTATTTGGACATAGTACAAAGAGAGTTGGCTGATACCTTTGATCGTATGAAACTATGTAGACAAATACAAGGTGCATATAGGAAAGCACCATATTTTAATGAAGTATATAAATTACTAGAAGATATAATATTGTATGAGGATAATAATTTATTTAATTATATTAAAAACTCAGTGGTACAGTTATTAAATATATTAAATATTGATGTCGAATTAGTTACTTCCTCGGCTTTAAATTTATCCAGAGACTATAAGTCACAGGAGCGTGTTATTCGTACGTGTATTGCACTGGGAGCTGATGAATATATTAACCCACCCGGTGGTTTAGAATTGTATACGGAATCTGAATTCGTAAAGAATGGATTAAAGTTAAAGTTCCTGGAACCTGTGATAGAACCTTATCAGCAGTCAGTTGATTCATTTATTTCCCATCTTTCTATTATTGATGTAATGATGTGGAATGGTCTCGAAAAGACTCAACAAATGGCGCACAAAAATGCATTCATACAAAATAGCTAAGGTCGATGAGTTTTCAGCAGCAGGTTTTATTGATTTTGTGGTAAGGAATGATGTTTTTTTTACGCCACCTCTTTCACAACGTGTGGTGCTACATAATTACATAACGAAACTTTTGGAAAATGCAAGGAGTTATCTTCTTCTTATGGATGAAGATAACGAAATTGCCTGTGCTGTATCCTGCTATGTGAATAGAAAAGAGTTTGCTTTTATAACGATGGTACTCACCGATCATAAATTCAAAGGCAAAGGGTATGCTCGAATACTGTTGCAACATGTGTTGTCTGATATTGGTACATATGGCCACTCTGAGGTACGGTTAGAAGTACACAAAGATAATAAGGCAGCAATCGGATTATACAAAAGTCTAGGTTTTTCGATATTACAAACTCATAAAGATGTTTACTATATCATGACATTGGTGTCACATGATAAATAAGTTATTTGTTAATGTAGTGGCTAACTATATAGGACAAGTATACATTGCAATCGTTGGGATTGCGGTAGTTCCTATATATCTATCAAAGCTCGGAAGTGAAGGTTTTGGGCTGGTTTCATTTTTCACATTATTGCAATCATTACTAGTTGTATTAGATTTAGGCATCTCATCCACTTTATCCAGAGAGGTGGCTATTTTAAAATCTAAGGCTGGCTATTTGCCAGTCTTTAAAAAAATATTAAAATTTGTGATTATTGCTTTTCTGATTGTGGCAGTTTTGATCATTGGAAGCATCAATTTTTCCAAAGAAATAATAGCGACAAAATGGCTGAATACATCAGGTACTAACTTATTTTTAGTAGAATATTCACTCTCTATCATTGGAGTAATTATTGCTTTAAGGTGGTGTGCTGGTCCATTCAAAAGCGTTATTCTTGGTTGTGAAGAGCAAATTAAATTCAATATAATAAATACTATAGTTGCTACGTTAAGGTTTGTGATAGTAATACCAGTAATGTCTTTTTATGGTAATAATGTTAAAGTTTTTTTTACATATCAACTCTTGGCCGCAATAATTGAATTTGTATTATTTTTACTATTGTCTATATTCTGTTTTAAAAAAATAGAGAAAGAAGTCAAAGAAGATACCCACAGTTCATTTACTCATGAGTTTTATTCAGAGATTAAGCGAGTGGGAAAATTCTCTTGTGGCATTGCACTGACATCCGCAGCATGGATAGCGATCAGTCAATCAGATAAAATAATTCTTAGCAAGTTCTTAACTATCTCTGATTATGGGATGTTTTCTGTAGCTGCAACTATTGCAGGTGGTATATTAATTCTGAGCACTCCGATATCACAAGCTATATTACCCAGGATGAGCTCATTATATAGCGATGGTGATCTCGATGGCCTATATAATGTATATTCTTTAGCTTCAAAGGGGGTGATTAGTTTACTTGCGCCGATATCGTTGGTAATGGCAGCAAATTCAGAATTGGTTTTATCTGTTTGGACTGGAAATAATGTTATTGCCACTCACTCAGCAGATGTTTTAACTTGTTATGCTTTAGGTAATTTATTTTTTGCTATTGCTGCATTTCCATATTATCTGCAATATGCTTTTGGTCAGATTAGATTACATGTATATGGGAATATTTTCTTCATAATCATTATTATTCCTAGTTTAATTTTATCAATTAAAACTTTTGGAGCTATTGGTGCTGGTTATGTTTGGCTAATGCAAAATGCTATTTTCCTTATTCTTTGGAGTTGGTTTATTCATGGGCGATTTATTCGTTCTAAACGTATAGCATGGCTCATAAGTGACGTATTAGTAACTTTAATACCTACAATACTAATTATTATAATATTCAAAATAATTTACCCTTCAGAAGAACATGGCCGCATGTTTTCGTTTTTTATTCTGGCATCACAATCTGTAATAGCCTTTTTATCAACTATATTAGCAGACGCTAGAGTAAGAAAAATTATAAAAATAAAAATAATTAAGAGGAAATATGAAATTTAAGATTACTGATGCGCGAGTGATTATTTTTCTGATCTATCTTGTCCCTAATCTTATCGCTTTTATTTTGTCTAGTAGTCAAGGCAATATCTTGGTAGAAAGTTACTCCTTTAGTTATGAATCAATAAATGGGGTTATAGGTTTTGGGTATGTTATCTTTTCATTGATATTTATCACTGTTGGATATTTTGTATTTTCGAATATATGTTATCCAAAGAATAAACCCTTAGCAGAATTAGGTTATACCCAATGTACTAGAATTGGATTTTTTATCTTTATCATTCAATTTCTTTTTATCATTTTTAATAGGTATTATGGGTTAAACATAGCCGGTGCTGAGATCGATATCAGTGCCAGCCCAGTAGTCTTGCGTTATTTTTTTGTTATCTTAAATCCTGATATATTCTTCCTTATCTATGCTTGTAAATCTGCTAACAATAATTTATTCAAAGTTAACTGTGTGATCTATTTATCTTCAACCATTTTAAGAGGTTGGAGTGGGGGGATTGTATTTCTGTTCTTAATATTTCTCTGCAGATCTAACGCAATTAAAATTGGTCTGAAAGCAATACTTCTTTGTTGTCTTCTTATTCTTATTTCACCATTTATAATGGAAATTAAATGGTTTATCAGATCTAATGGCATGGAATCTGCTAATTTATTTTCAACGATTCACTATAGCGAAGCTCTTTACCAATTTTTTGAATATTTGGTCTATAGATTACAACAGTTAACAAATGTCATTTTTCTTACCGACAGAGTTGGTTATTTCTCTCTTTTATATCAACAGAATGAAATAGTTCCATATTGGGGAGAGATTTTAGGACTTAAGAATATTTATCAGGCTTCATATCCAAATGCACTTCCATTAGGCCAATGGCTAGGTGGAAGTATTGAAAATACGGTTGTATCATGGAACTCCAACCCAGGTCTCGCAGGATGGATTATCTTACTTTCGAACTATTCGCTGATTTCAGCTGGTCTTGCAATCTTGGTTGTAATTGTTTCTTTATTCTTTAATATATACTTTTCATCTCTAATTGGTGGTGAGGTTTTAAAGAAATTCTCTTATGTCTTTTGCATTCTCTATCTTTTTCCAGGATGGATGGGAATGTACATTAATCTATTATTTTATTTCGTTATTTGGCTTGTGATATGTAAATTCTTAAGGGTTAAATGAATGAAACTTAGCGTATGTGTAAGTACATATAACCAAGAAAAATATATTAAAGAATGTCTTGATAGTATTGATATGCAGGAAATGGAAATTCCTTTTGAAATCATTGTTGGGGTTGATAAATCCTCTGATAATACTTTGAGAATAGTTTCAAATTTCGCTAAAACAGCAACTAATACTGTAAAAATAATAACGAGTGACACTCAGGTTGGGGCATCCGAAAATTATTTAAGGATTCACCAAATAGCCAATGGTGAGTATGTTTGTCACATCGATGGCGATGATTTAATGTTGCAGGGAAAATTACAAAAGCAGGTTTCCATATTAGATAGTAATTCAAATTTAAGTGCTGTATGGCACAATATGGTATTATTTTCTGATTCAGGCGATGTTTTAAATCCCAGCTATGCGTCTGTGTGGGATGGTGAGATCTCATTAAGTGATTTTCTTCGCGTTGGATTCGTTTCAGCACATTCTTCGATTATGTACAGGCGTGATTGCAGGAGCACTTACAAATACGACTACCCAGTTCCAGATTATGCAATATTCTTAGACCTTTTAGCCCATGGCAATGGATACGTTATTAATCAATCCCTTGGTCAATACAGACACAATGTTGTTTCCGGTGTTATTAGCACAGGATTTAATAGTTTCAAAGGTAATCTATATCGCTCATTATATGATTTTGTACTGACGGCCGATGGAAGTAGTTATAGGAAAAAAGATATATTTTGTTTCTCTCTATTGAATTTGTTATCTGACATTAAGTCGAAAAGGGGAGTAGATAGACTATTAATGCTCATTTTGAAAAAAAATATATCACTAGTAAATCCCTTTATACTAATTGACAGCTATAAGAAAATGATGCTCGCTAGTGTCAAGAAAAAAGGATAGCGTAATGAAAAAAGCTATAGTTGATGTATGTGATACGCTTTATTATAGTAATACTACGTTTGATTTTCTTGAAAGGATCGCGTCAAAAAAACTGGAAACCCAGCTATTAGCTTTGCGTAGAGTAAGAAGTCTGATGCTGTTGAATTCAGTACTCTTTAAATTATTTAAAGTAGATATTTATCGACGATTGTGTATTTATAAACTCCTGTCAGGAAAAAAATTATCAGAAATAAAGTCAGAGAGTGAATTATTTTATGAAAATGTTTTATGTGCAAAGAAGATTATTGAAACGCATGCAATAATAAAAAAGTTGAGTGAAGATTTTCAATTCATCCTCTGTTCCGCCTCAATTGATCCTGTAGTCGAAGTGATAGCTGATAAAATGGGGTGTGAACAATTTTTTAGTACTCGCCTTATAGCAAAAGATGGTATTTATACAGGGCAGATTTTCGTAGATTTGTTAGGCCGGAAAGGTAAGCATCTAAAAGAAGCAGATGTAAGCTATAACTTAGTTATCACGGACAACAAAAGTGATATAGATTTAATAGAAACCTGCGGAAAAGCCATAATAATTTCAGAAGAGAAAAATATTAACTTTTGGAATGATTTTAAATTAAAAAATAAGACAATGGATATCAAGGTTGTGATTGTATGATTTTCTATTATGTGCCAATTTTATATTTATTCCACACGAGATTAAAATCACTCCCGGAAATTATCTCATGGACTATATTTTATTTGCTTCCAATGTTTGTAATAGGATGCAATATAGTAACTATAAGTAATGTTATTTATATAATACTTGCAATTTTATTTGTTTATACCTTTTATGAGGTTGGCTATATATTCAACGATGCTATTTTAATTAAAAAGGAAAAAAATCCAACGCTACGCCTAACAGATATTGAACTTGAATATGTATATCATAATTTCTCTAAGATTATGATTGTTAGGACTGTTTGGGCAATATTAATTCTTTCTTTGTTCTATTTTTCTGGTTTCCACTATATATCGGCTAGCCTAGGTGGCATTGGAATTCTATTGATATATTATTTTTATAATACGACAAGAAGTAATTTTAGTGCTATCTTATATTATTTGCTTATTAGTTTTAGGTTTTGTGTTCCTTTTATGATCCTTTACCAACATTTCCCTCTCTTGCTTCTGGTGATGCAGCCACTTTTGGCAACATTGGAATACACTGGAAAGAAAAAACTTTTCAATGGAATGTTTACATGGTTTATAGCTTACAAGGAGTACACACGATTTATTTGGTATCTCATAATATCCTCTCTTATCTATGTTCTTCCTTTCCCTTTGGGTGAGGATATCCGCTCAAGTATGTTATTTGTTGCGTTAATGGGGCTGATGTTTAGAAGTGTGATTTTGTTTAAAATGGTTGTAAAAAAATGTAAGGCTTAGAACATAGATATGAAAATTACACTAGTTACTAACACCGTATCATCAATATTCTATTTTAGGTTAAGGCTAATTTCTAGACTTCTTCAAGACCATCATCAGATATCAATTCTTATTCCAGAAACTGAGTCCATGAATCCACTAATCGTGGACCTTAAAAAATTAGGTGTTTTGGTGCTTTTTTATAACGCATCAAGAACTGGCATTAATCCCTTTACAGAATTCCTAACTATAATTTCTCTTTATAAAGTAATAAAAAAGATCAGTCCTGATGTAGTATTTTCTTTTTTCCCAAAACCAATTATTTTTGGTTCTATAGCCGCAAAGTTGGCTGGAGTAAAACGTATTGTTTCTATGTTTGAGGGGCTCGGTTTTTGTTTTACTAAACGCCCAGAAAAGGATGGCGTAAAGAAAGTAATTCTTAGGGTAGTACAACTTTCTCTATATAAAATGTTTTTGAGGTTATCTGATTCTGTTTTATTTTTGAATATTGATGATGCAAATGAACTAATAAAAAAACATAATATTAAAGTCAGGCATCATCAGGTGGTCGGTGGTATTGGGGTTAATTTGGAAACGTATAGGTTGAAAGACCTGACCTATAAAAATGGACCACTAACGTTTACTATGGTATCACGATTGCTAATTGATAAGGGTATTCGTGAGTATGTTTCTGCCGCAGAAATTGTTAAGAGAGAATATCCAGATACGATTTTCCAAGTTATTGGTGGAATGGATGATAATCTTGGTGGTATATCTTATCCGGAGTTTGAAAAATGGAAATCTGATAATAATGTTGTTTTCACTGGTGTAATTAGCAATGTTATTGATATTTTGAAGAGTTCTGACGTTTTTGTTCTTCCATCCTATCGCGAGGGAGTGCCACGAAGTAGTCAAGAGGCTCTTGCTGTTGGCTTACCTATTATTACTACAGATGTGCCTGGGTGCAAAGAAACGGTAGTTGACGGTGTTAACGGATTTCTCGTACCACCTTGGGACTCAGAATCATTATCCAAAAAAATGATAGAGCTTATTGAAAACAAAAAATTACTTATAGAAATGGGAAAACAAAGTAGATTGTTAGCAGAGAATAGGTTCGATGAAGAAAGTTTTTGTGACAGGGTGATCAATATATTGATTAATAGAAAATGTAATTAAGCAGTTGGTGGTTTTTGATTGCTGAAATAGTTTGTCTTGTGATAAATCTATTAAGTTCCTTAGGTATCTTATGTTTGTATCACTAATCAAAACTCGTTAACATGATTTTCCTCAATATCATCTATTTATTTAATCAGTACTTTATTATTGCTTGTAAGATGATTCTTCTGTCAGGTCATGCGTTGATTAAATGATGATATATTGTTCAATCGAAATGTAAAGAATGAATTTTTTGGAGCTGAAATGAAAGGTATTATATTGGCTGGTGGTTCCGGATCCCGACTTTACCCCATTACATTAGGTGTCTCAAAACAACTGATGCCGGTTTATGATAAGCCGATGATCTATTACCCCTTGTCAGTGCTAATGCTTGCAGGTATTCGTGATATTCTTATAATCACTACACCATATGATTTACCCAGTTTCAGACGCTTACTTGGTACTGGTGAACGTTTCGGAGTTAATATTAGCTATCAAGAACAACCATCCCCTGATGGTTTAGCACAGGCGTTTATTCTTGGTGAAGAGTTTATTGACAATCAAAGATGCGCCCTGGTGTTGGGTGATAATATCTTCTTTGGTCAAAATTTTGCGCCTCGGCTTGAGTTTGTAGCTGAACGTGATATAGGGGCAACGATTTTTGGCTACCAAGTAATGGACCCAGAGCGATTTGGAGTTGTTGAGTTTGATAGTTCCAATCGAGCTATTTCAATAGAAGAGAAACCATTAAAACCCAGGTCAAACTGGGCTGTTACTGGGCTTTATTTTTATGATAATAATGTCGTCGAAATGGCAAAGAAAATAAAACCATCTGCTCGTGGCGAATATGAAATTACTTCCCTTAATCAAATGTACCTTGAACAAGGTTTGCTTAATGTTGAACTTTTAGGTCGTGGGTTTGCTTGGTTAGATACAGGAACCCACGAAAGTCTTCTTGATGCGAGCATGTTTGTAAATACTATCGAAAAAAGACAAGGATTTAAAATTGCCTGTCTTGAAGAGATAGCTTTACGAAAAGGATGGGTTTCACCTGAACAGTTGGCTGACGATGCTAACATATTAGGAAAAACAGATTATGGAAGATACATTCTACAACTGATTAATAAATGAAGCATACAGCTAAAATCTTATAGTGCTTTTCCTTTTGTCTGATTTATATATTTAATTTATTTATGATTTACTAGCTGTAATTTTTTGGGTTAACATTTTAGATACATTCAAGCCGCCCACAAGTCGCGCGGTGAACACACCTGACAGGAGTATGTAATGTCCAAGCAACAGATCGGCGTCGTCGGTATGGCAGTGATGGGGCGCAACCTGGCGCTCAACATCGAAAGCCGTGGTTATACCGTCTCCATCTTCAACCGCTCCCGCGAGAAAACTGAAGAAGTTGTTGCCGAGAACCCGGGTAAGAAACTGGTTCCTTATTACACGGTGAAAGAGTTCGTCGAGTCTCTTGAAACCCCTCGTCGTATCCTGTTAATGGTGAAAGCGGGGGCTGGTACGGATGCTGCTATCGATTCCCTGAAGCCGTATCTGGATAAAGGCGACATCATCATTGATGGTGGTAACACCTTCTTCCAGGACACTATTCGTCGTAACCGCGAACTGTCTGCGGAAGGCTTTAACTTTATCGGCACCGGTGTTTCCGGCGGTGAAGAGGGGGCGCTGAAAGGTCCTTCCATCATGCCTGGCGGTCAGAAAGAAGCCTATGAGCTGGTTGCGCCTATCCTGACCAAGATTGCCGCTGTTGCCGAAGATGGCGAGCCGTGCGTGACCTATATTGGTGCTGACGGTGCCGGCCACTATGTGAAGATGGTACACAACGGTATTGAATACGGCGATATGCAGCTGATTGCTGAAGCTTATTCACTGCTGAAAGGCGGTCTGAACCTGTCTAACGAAGAGCTGGCTACCACCTTCACAGAGTGGAACGAAGGCGAGTTGAGCAGCTACCTGATTGACATCACCAAAGACATCTTCACCAAAAAAGATGAAGACGGTAAATACCTGGTCGACGTAATTCTGGACGAAGCGGCGAACAAAGGTACCGGTAAATGGACCAGCCAGAGCTCTCTGGATCTGGGCGAACCGCTGTCGCTGATAACCGAGTCAGTATTCGCGCGTTACATCTCTTCTCTGAAAGATCAGCGCGTTGCGGCATCTAAAGTGCTGTCTGGCCCGCAGGCTAAACTGGCTGGCGATAAAGCCGAGTTCGTTGAGAAAGTTCGTCGCGCGCTGTATCTGGGCAAAATCGTTTCCTACGCGCAGGGCTTCTCTCAGCTGCGCGCCGCGTCTGACGAGTACAACTGGGATCTGAACTACGGTGAAATCGCGAAGATCTTCCGCGCGGGCTGCATCATTCGTGCGCAGTTCCTGCAGAAAATCACCGACGCCTACGCTGAAAATGCGGGCATCGCTAACCTGCTGCTGGCACCGTACTTCAAGAACATCGCTGACGAATACCAGCAGGCGCTGCGTGATGTAGTGGCTTACGCTGTGCAAAATGGTATTCCGGTACCAACGTTCGCTGCCGCAGTCGCATACTACGACAGCTACCGCGCAGCGGTACTGCCGGCGAACCTGATTCAGGCCCAGCGTGACTACTTCGGTGCGCACACTTATAAACGCATCGATAAAGAAGGCGTGTTCCACACCGAATGGTTGGATTAATCTGATTTAACCCCACTGTAAATCCAGGCCCGGAGCGCTCCTCCGGGCTTTTTTATTGTCAAAAAATGGGATTCAGTCAGGTCTGATAGTCGGTGCAGTTGCAAATCACGATATACTGCTGCAATGCAGAGCCGATACGTCACAATGCTGGCGGCGTGTTCACCTCAACGTTTAACTGGAAGAAGTTACAGAGCGAATGAAGATAACTATCTCAGGAACAGGTTATGTAGGTCTGTCGAACGGTATTCTGATTGCCCAACACCATGAAGTGGTGGCTCTGGATATTGTCCCGGCGAAGGTCGAGATGCTGAATCAGAAAAAATCGCCGATTGTTGACAAAGAGATCGAAGAGTATTTGGCGACGAAACCGCTGAATTTTCGTGCAACGACCGATAAGTACGATGCATATCGCGATGCGGATTACGTGATTATTGCGACGCCGACGGATTATGATCCGAAGACTAACTACTTCAACACATCAAGCGTCGAGTCTGTCATTCGCGATGTGATTGCCATTAACCCAAATGCGATAATGGTCATTAAATCTACCATTCCGGTTGGTTTTACTCATTCAATTAAAGAACAATTTGGCATTGATAATATTTTCTTCTCGCCAGAGTTTCTGCGAGAAGGCCGTGCACTTTACGACAACCTGCATCCGTCTCGTATCGTGATTGGTGAACGTTCCGAACGTGCGGAGCGCTTTGCCGTGCTGTTACAGGAAGGGGCGATAAAAAAAGATATTCCAACGCTGTTTACTGACTCAACCGAAGCGGAAGCCATCAAGCTATTTGCTAACACCTATCTGGCGTTACGCGTGGCCTACTTCAACGAACTGGACAGCTATGCAGAAAGTTTAGGCTTAAGCTCACGGCAGATTATTGAAGGCGTGTGCCTGGATCCACGTATCGGTAATCATTACAACAATCCCTCATTCGGCTACGGGGGTTACTGCCTGCCGAAAGATACTAAGCAATTGCTGGCGAATTACGCGTCCGTGCCGAATAACATTATCGGCGCGATCGTCGATGCTAACCGGACGCGCAAAGACTTCATTGCAGATTCCATACTGGCGCGTAAACCTAAAGTGGTTGGCGTGTACCGTTTGATCATGAAAAGTGGCTCTGATAACTTCCGCGCGTCCTCTATTCAGGGGATTATGAAGCGCATTAAAGCCAAGGGCGTACCCGTTATTATTTATGAACCCGTTATGGAGGAAGATGAATTTTTCCACTCGCGGGTAGTACGCGATCTTAACGCGTTCAAAAATGAAGCGGATGTCATTATCTCTAACCGTATGACGGCAGAGTTGGCAGATGTAGAAGAGAAGGTGTATACCCGCGATTTGTTCGGTAGTGATTAATATCCCTCTCGATAAAAAGGCCTTATTAAAGGCCTTTTTTATCGTAAACAGGTCTGGAATTAGACCTTATAAAAATCACGGTACCAGTCGACAAAGTTCCGCACTCCATCCCTAACCGTCGTCTCTGGTTTAAAACCAATCACGTCATACAGTGCTTTGGTATCCGCGCTGGTTTCCAGCACGTCACCGGGCTGCAGCGGTAGCATATTTTTTGTCGCGTCAATGCCAAGCGCTTCTTCCAGGGCCTTGATATAATCCATCAACTCGACCGGTGAACTATTGCCGATATTGTAGACCCGCCAGGGGGCAATACTGGCCGCTGGCGTTCCTGTTTCAACGGTCCACTGGGAGTCTGCTTGCGGAATGACATCCTGCAGGCGAATGATTGCTTCTGCGATATCATCAATATAGGTAAAGTCACGCTTCATTTTGCCGTAGTTATAAACGTCAATACTTTTCCCTTCCAGCATCGCTTTGGTGAACTTGAACAACGCCATATCCGGGCGACCCCACGGACCATACACGGTAAAGAAGCGCAGGCCGGTTGTGGGCAAACCGTACAGATGGGAATAAGTATGGGCCATCAGTTCATTAGCTTTTTTGGTGGCGGCATACAGGGATACGGGGTGATCGACGGAATCGTCCGTTGAAAAAGGCATTTTTCGATTCAGACCGTATACCGAACTGGAAGAGGCATAGAGTAAATGCTGAATTTTATTATGCCGACAACCTTCCAGTATGTTCAGAAAGCCGGTGAGATTTGAGTCTGCGTAAGCATGGGGGTTTTCGAGTGAATAGCGTACGCCAGCCTGTGCGGCGAGATGAATCACACGATCAAAATGCCCGGATGCGAAGAGTGCTGACATGCTTTCCCGGTCGGCTAAATCAATCTTATGAAAATGGAAACCGGGGTGTACCAGCAGCCCCAGACGCGCCTGCTTAAGACTGACGTCGTAGTAGTCGTTCAGATTATCGATACCGACGACTTGATGGCCTGCCTCAAGGAGGCGTTTGCTAACATGGAAGCCGATGAAACCAGCGGCCCCCGTAACCAGGTATTTCATGTTCGTTCCTCTTTTTGGCTAAAAGGTAGCCAGGCACTATCTGGTGCAACGAAAAGTGGAATAATACCGTCAGATGGCAAAAAAGCTAATGGTTATACTTTTTACTCATGCCATTTTTACTGGTAAGGCGATAAATATTCACGGTGTGAATTTAATTGGTGAGAGTATTGGATATATACGTTTGCTGACATTTCATCCGGAGATTGACAATTTTCCTACAAAGAATGGTCTTTCAGTATTGACACTTTTCTTAAATTCCATCTCTTTTTCTCCAGCGACTAAAATACCAATCAAAAACGCCTAAACAATTTGATTTTTTTATCATTATTCCTATGGCATTGCCTTAAATTATAGCTAAACTGATTCGAGTTTAAGTCTTTCCTTATTTAGGGTATCTATGTCTGTAAGTGATAACAACATGTCCGGGCACGGAAACGATCCGGAACAGATTGATCTGATTGATTTGCTGGTACAGCTATGGCGTGGGAAAGTAACTATCGTTATCGCGATCGTTGTTGCCTTAGTACTGGCTGTGGGCTATTTAGCGGTAGCAAAAGAGAAATGGACCTCAACAGCGATTATTACTCAACCGGATGTTGGTCAAATAGCGACCTATAACAACGCGCTCAACGTGCTGTATGGAGCCAACGCGCCGAAGGTTACTGAACTTCAGGTGAACGTTATCGGTCGTTTCAGTACTTCTTTTTCCGCGTTGGCTGAAATGCTTGATAATCAGGAAGAACCACAGAAACTGTCAATTGAGCAGTCTGTAAAAGGCCAACAGCTGCCGTTAGCGGTCTCCTATGTGGCGAGTACTCCAGAAGAGGCGCAGCGTCAGCTGGCTGAATACATTCAACAAACAGACGAAAAGGTTGCCAAAGAGCTGGAGGGTGACCTGGCTGATAACATCAAGCTGCAAACCACCACGCTACAGGACTCTCTGAAGACTCAGGAAGTGGTCGCGCAGGAGCAAAAAGATTTGCGAATTAAGCAAATCCAGGAAGCGCTGCGTTATGCAGAGCAGGCCGGTGTTACTAAGCCGCAAATTCAGCAAACTCAGGATGTCACGCAGGACAGTATGCTGCTGCTGGGTAGCGATGCTCTGAAGTCCATGATTGAGCATGAGTCTACGCGTCCTTTGATATTGTCTGAAAACTATTTCCAGACAAAACAAAAACTGCTGGATATCGACAATCTTAAGCTCGAAGGGAGCGAATTACACGCCTACCGCTACGTGATGAAACCAACCTTGCCGATTCGTCGCGATAGCCCGAAAAAAGCAATTACCCTGGTGCTGGCCGTTCTGCTCGGCGGGATGATCGGTGCGGGTGTTGTGCTGGGGCGAAATGCGCTGCGTGGTTACAAAGCCAGAGCGTAGTAAGTCGAAAGCAGTTTTACTCTGAGCACAAAAAACCGGGCGTCGCCCGGTTTTTTTACGTCTGCAGCTTACTGATGGCGTTTGCGTAAGTTCTCAATAACCGTCGTCAGATCAAGCTCCTGATCCTGCAGCAGAACCAGCAGGTGATACATCAGGTCAGAGGCTTCATTCGTCAGCTCGAAACGATCGTGCACGGTGGCGGCCAGCGCGGTTTCCACACCTTCTTCACCGACCTTCTGGGCAATACGTTTAGTGCCGCTGGCATACAGTTTGGCGGTATAGGAGCTTGCCGGATCGGCAGTTTTACGTTCGGCAAGCAATTGTTCAAGCTGATACAGAAACAGCCATTGGTGGCTGGCGTCGCCAAAGCAGCTTGAGGTGCCTTTATGGCAGGTCGGGCCAATTGGGTTAGCCAGCACCAGCAGAGTGTCGTTGTCGCAGTCAGGCGCGATGTTCACCACGTTCAGATAGTGGCCGGATGTCTCACCCTTGGTCCACAGGCGTTGTTTCGTTCTCGAGAAAAAGGTCACTTTGCCGCTTTCGAGCGTTTTATCCAGCGCCTCCGGGTTCATATAACCCAGCATCAATACTTCGCCGGAGACCGCATGCTGCACGACAACCGGCATCAGTCCGTCGGTTTTTTCCCAGTCCAGTTCGCGGCATTGTTGCTTTGTTAACATATCCTGATCTCCACGCCCTGTGTTGCCAGGTACGCTTTTAATTCACCAATATTGATAATTTGCTTGTGGAAGACGGAGGCGGCAAGCGCGCCGTCAACGTCGGCATCACGAAAGGCTTCGAGGAAGTGCTCCATGGTGCCCGCGCCGCCGGAGGCGATCAGCGGTACGTGGCAAACGTCACGCACTTTTCTCAATTGTTCTAGGTCGTAGCCATTACGCACGCCGTCCTGATTCATCATGTTCAGCACGATTTCTCCGGCGCCGCGTTTCTGCACTTCCTGTACCCAGTCCAGCGTTTCCCACTGCGTGATGCGAGTACGGCTCTCATCACCGGTGTACTGGTTAACGTGATATTTACCGGTTTTGGCGTCATACCAGGTATCAATACCCACCACGATGCACTGTACGCCAAAACGGTCCGCCAGGCGCGTGATCAGCTCCGGGTCAGCCAGCGCCGGGGAGTTGATGGAGATTTTATCCGCCCCGAAGGAGAGGATAAGCGCCGCATCATCGATGGACTTAATGCCACCGGCCACGCAGAACGGAATGTCGATCACTTCCGCTACGCGCGACACCCAACTTTTATCCACCACGCGGCCATCGCTGGAGGCAGTGATATCGTAGAATACCAGTTCATCTGCGCCTTCATCGGCATAGCGTTTTGCCAGCGGGACGATATCGCCAATAATTTCGTGATTGCGAAACTGGACGCCTTTTACCACCTGTCCATCGCGAACGTCCAGACAAGGAATTATGCGTTTTGCCAGCATTGAATGGCCTCCTCAACGGTGAACTTACCTTCCAGCAGGGCTCGTCCGACGATCACGCCGCTAACACCGGTCCCGCGCAGTGCCGCCACGTCCTCAATTCCACCAATACCGCCAGATGACTGAAAGGCGACCTGCGGAAATTTGGCGCACACTTCTTCATAAAGCGCGACGTTTGAACCTGCCAGCGTACCGTCGCGGGAGATATCAGTGCACAGCACGTGCTTCAGACCAACGGGTAAATAGGTTTCCACCAGCTCTTCCAGTGAAACCCCGGAATCTTCCTGCCAGCCGCTGACCGCAACCTGCTTATTACCGCGTTCGTCAATCCGTACGTCCAGAGCCAATACCAGTGCGTCGGTGCCAAAACGCGCGAACCAGCCTTTAACGATCTCCGGTGATTTTACTGCTGTCGAACCGACCACTACGCGCGCCACGCCTGCATCCAGCAGAGCGGCAACATCTTCTTCCGTACGCACACCGCCGCCCACCTGCACCGGAACATTGACGCCCGCGACCAGCGATTTAATCAGCGCTATCTGTCGCTTCTGCGGATCTTTTGCCCCGGTCAAATCGACCAGATGCAGAACCTGCGCGCCTTGTGCCGCGTAATCCTGCAGACGGGGCAGAGGATCGTTGCCATAATCACGCTGCTGTGCGTAATCGCCCTGATGAAGACGCACCACCGTGCCGTCGATTAAATCTAATGCCGGAATAATCATTACATCTCCAGAAAGTTTTTCAGCAACTGCGCCCCAGCCGCGCCCGAACGTTCGGGGTGGAACTGTACGCCAAAGAAATTGTCCTTTTGTATTGCCGCGGTAAACGGTTCGCCGTAATGACACTGGGCAATGGTCCATGGGTTCACTGGCATCGCGTAGCTGTGGACAAAGTAGAAATACGCTCCATCGTCAATGCCCTGGAACAGACGATTGCCTGCCTGTGGGTACACACGGTTCCAGCCCATATGCGGCAGCGGCAGACCGAAATCGGTCATCTTCGGAACGTCCTGCTCAATAATGCCCAGCAGGGAGACGCCGTTGCTCTCTTCGCTGCGGCGGCCAAGCAGCTGCATGCCCAGGCAGATCCCCAGCACCGGTTGCGTACAGGCCTTAATCAGCTCAATAAGTTCACGCTCGTGTAACTGGTCTATAGCGGCCTGCGCGGTGCCAACGCCAGGTAGAAACAGCTTATCGGCACGCAGCACCACATCCGCATCGCGGCTGACAACCGGGTCGTATCCATGGCGTGCGACGGCGGATTTTACCGAATTCAGGTTAGCGCAGCCGGTATCAAGGATCACCACGTTCATTACAACACTCCTTTTGAGGAGGGCAGCGTGTCGCCTTCTACGCGAATCGCCTGACGCAGCGTACGACCAAAGGCTTTAAACAGGCTTTCCACACGGTGGTGGTCATTTTTCCCTTTGGTTTTCAGGTGCAGGGTGACGCCCATAGTGTAAGAGAGTGAGCGGAAGAAGTGTTCGATCATCTCCGTGCTCAGATCGCCAACGCGCTGATAGGTAAACTCCGCCCGGTATTCCAGGTGCGGGCGTCCGGAGATATCCAGCGCGCAACGTGCCAGACACTCGTCCATCGGCAGAACAAAACCAAAACGGTTGATGCCACGTTTATCGCCTAACGCCAGCTTTAAGGCTTCACCCAGCGCCAGACCGGTATCTTCTACGGTGTGGTGATCGTCAATATACAGATCGCCTTTGACGGCAATCTCCATGCGGAAACCGCCGTGGGTGGCGATTTGATCCAACATATGGTCAAAGAAGCCAACGCCGGTATTGATTTTGTTGTGGCCTTCGCGATCCAGCCAGACTTTGACGTCAATCTGTGTTTCTTTAGTATTACGCTCAACGTGCGCGTAACGGTCACGTTTGGTCAACTGTTCGCCGATCATCGCCCAGTTCAGGGTGTCCCGGTGATAGCGTAATCCGCTAATTCCCATGTTTTCAGCCAGTTGGATGTCGGTTGCCCGATCGCCAATGACGTAGCTGTTCTCGGTGTCCATAGCCTGTTCAACCAGATACTGCTCAACCAGCTTCACCTTTGGCTTACGGCAAGCACACTCATCGGCCGACAGATGCGGGCAAATCAGTACCTCATCAAACGTCACGCCCTGAGACGTGAATATTTGCATCATCAGATTATGCGGGCCGTCAAAGTCAGCTTGTGGAAAGCTCTGCGTCCCCAGCCCATCCTGGTTAGTAATCATCACCAGCTTAAAGCCCGCTTTTTGCAGTTTCAGCAAAACCGGAACGACTTGCGGCTCAAAGGCCAATTTGTCAAAGCGATCAACCTGAAAGTCACTTGGCGGTTCGGAAATCAGGGTTCCATCACGGTCGATAAAAAGATACTTCTGGCTCATACTTGCTCCGCACGTAAGGCGTCAATGACGCGCTGGCTCTCTTCGCGGGTTCCGACAGTGATTCGCAGGCAACCGCTTAACGAAGGTTGTTTGTTCTGATCTCGTAAGATAATGCCCTGATCCCACAAAGATTTAAATACGCTGCTTGATGCGGTGAAACGCGCCAGAACATAGTTGGTTTCAGAGTCGAAAACCTGCTCTACGCAGCGGATTGTTTGCAGGTTTTCCACCAGATACTGCCGCTCTTGCAGGATCTGCTCTACGCGTTGGCGCATGGCGGCAACCCCTTGCGGCGTCAGCGCCTGGGCAGCGATATCCGCCACCGGCGTAGAGAGCGGGTAGGGGGCAATGACTTTCAGCAACAGAGTGATAATCTCTTCATTTGCCAGCGTAAACCCGCAGCGTAAACCCGCCAAAGCAAACGCTTTGGACAGCGTACGCAGTACCACCAGGTGCGGATATTCGCTCAACCAGCCAGCCAGCGTGGCCTGCGGGCAAAACTCGATATACGCTTCATCGGCTACCACGATAGCTTTCCCCTGCGTCATGTCGAGCAGCGCACGCAAATCCTGTGGGTTAATCAGCTGGCCCGTTGGGTTATTGGGGCTGCATACGTAGACCACCTTCACGCCATCAAGCTTGTCCGCGATGCCCTGCAAATCAAGTTGCCAGTTATCAAGGGTCGGGACGGTGCGGCATTCAACGCCAATGGTTTCTGCGCTGACGCTGTACATGCCGTAAGTCGGCGGGCAGTACAAAATCGCATCTTTACCCGGCTCGCAAAAAGCGCGCACCAGCAGTTCGATCCCTTCATCTGCGCCGCGGCTGACCAGCACCTGCTCCGGCTTGACGCCTGCATACTGCGCGTAATTCTCAATCACGGCCTTCGGCTGGCACTCCGGGTAGCGGTTCAGCGTTTGCTGGCTGAGCTGAAACTCAACGGCGGTGGGGTATTCATTCGCGTTGAGCCAAACGTCGCCATTGCCACCGAGACGACGGGCAGACTGATAGGGCGTTAACTCGCGAACATTCTTACGGGCTAAATCAGTGACGCTGAGAAAGTTTTCAGTGCTCATGCTTGCTCCTTCAGGGCGTTAACGCGCAGGGTGACGGCATTTTTGTGGGCGGTCAGTCGCTCTGCCGCGGCCAGGGTTTCAATGGTGGCGGCCAGCGCAGAGAAACCTTGTGGTGTTAATTCCTGTACGGTCATCCGTTTCTGGAAATCAGCCAGCCCCAGGCTGGAACAGGTTGCGGTGTATCCGTAAGTTGGCAGCACGTGGTTAGTGCCGGAAGCGTAGTCGCCTGCGGATTCCGGCGACCAGTCGCCAAGGAACACTGAACCTGCGCTGGTAATGTCGTCCACCAGCTCACGTGCGCTGCGGGTCTGGATAATCAGGTGCTCTGGGCCGTAGGCGTTGGAGATTGCAACGCACTGCGCCAGATCTTTCGCCACGATTAAACGGCTGGCGGAGAGCGCCTGACGCGCGGTGTCAGCGCGGGACAGCTCGGCGAGCTGGCGTTCAACGGCTTTGGCAACGTCTTCGGCGAGCGTGGCGTCCGGCGTCAGCAGGATCACCTGCGAGTCCGGGCCGTGCTCGGCCTGAGAGAGCAGGTCGGAGGCGACAAAATCCGGGGTCGCGCCGCTATCGGCGATAACCAAAACTTCGGACGGACCGGCGGGCATATCGATTGCCGCACCGTCGAGACGCTGGCTGACCTGGCGTTTCGCCTCGGTCACATAAGCGTTGCCCGGCCCAAAGATTTTGTCCACCATAGGAATGGATTCAGTGCCCAGCGCCAGCGCGGCAATGGCCTGCGCGCCGCCTACGTTAAACACTTCTTTCACGCCGCATAACTGCGCCGCGTAGAGGATTTCATCGGCAATCGGCGGCGGCGAGCACAGTACCACTTTTTTGCAGCCCGCGATGCGCGCCGGGGTCGCCAGCATTAATACGGTTGAGAACAGCGGCGCCGATCCCCCTGGAATATACAGGCCCACGGAAGCGATAGGGCGGGTAACCTGCTGGCAGCGCACGCCCGGCTGGGTTTCGATATCCACCGGCGGCAGAATTTGCGCGCTGTGGAAGGCATCAATATTACGTACCGCCGCCTGCATGGCCTGTTTCAGCTCGTCGCTCAGGCGGTCCCCGGCCTGCTGAATTTCTTCTGGCGTGACGCGCAGCGCGCCGACCTCGGTTTTATCAAACTTCGCACTGTATTCGCGCAGCGCCCGATCGCCGTTGTTTTTGACGTTCTCAAGGATCTCGGCCACCGTGCGGTTGATGCTATCGGAGGCAGAGATCGCCGGGCGCATCAGCAGTTCGCGCTGCTGCTCGGGGCTACAGCTATTCCAGTCAATCAGGGTATTGAAGCTCATGGTCGTTACTCCATCATCGGGTGTTGCCGGATGCGGCGCTGCCTTATCCGGCCTACAAGACCCGTAATATCAATGATTGTGACAATTCTTGTCGGCCTGATAAGCGAAGCGCCATCAGGCATCAGATCACTCCATCATCTTCTCAATCGGCAGTACCAGAATTGAGCTGGCGCCGAGCGCTTTCAGTTTTTCCATCGTTTCCCAGAACAGGGTTTCGCTGCTGACCATGTGCATGGCAACGCGCTGCTGGTCACCCGCCAGTGGCAGAATGGTAGGGCGCTCAGCGCCAGGCAGCAGGGCGATGACTTCGTCCAGGCGCTCGCTCGGCGCATGCATCATGATGTATTTGGATTCACGCGCCTGAATAACCCCTTGGATGCGGGTCAGTAGTTTGTCGATCAGCTGTTGTTTGGCTTCGGCCATTTCGCCGTCGCGCTGAATCAGGCAGGCTTTGGAGCGGTAAATCACTTCCACTTCACGCAGACCATTGGCTTCAAGCGTCGCGCCGGTTGACACCAGATCGCAGATCGCATCGGCCAGTCCCGCACGGGGCGCGACTTCGACAGAACCGTTTAACAGACAGGATTTAAACGACACCCCTTTTTGATCGAGGTAACGCTTGAGCAGGTGCGGGTAAGAGGTGGCGATACGCTTGCCGTTCAGGGCGACCGGGCCATCCCAGGCTTCATCAACCGGCGTCGCGAGGGAAAGACGGCAGCCGCCGAAATCCAGACGACGCAGGGTAAAATAACGCGGATCTTCACCCTGTGCCCGACGATTGAGCAACTCTTCTTCCAGAACGTTTTCCCCGATAATGCCAAGGTCAACAACGCCGTCCATCACCAGACCCGGAATATCGTCATCACGCACGCGCAGAATATCAATCGGCATATTTTCCGCCATCGCAATCAAGCGCTGGGTGTGAAGATTAATTTTAATGCCGCAACGGGCCAGTAATTCGCGTGAATCGTCGCTTAAACGGCCTGATTTCTGCATAGCTATGCGTAAGCGGGTGTTGTCTAACATTGTTTGTTCCTCGTTATCCTGTCTGAATCAGTTTGGTCGCGCACAAAAAAAAAGCCCCCGGAAGAAATCTTCCGGGGGCTTTCTCATACGCTCATGCACCGCTGGAAGATTTAAATGTCTCCCAGCACACATCGCCTGAAAGACTAGTCAGGATGATGGTGGTGATGGTGTTTAAATTGAGCGCGTGTCATAAATTTTCTCGATGAATGTTTATTCATTTGATGTCTTTTAACCTAAACCACTTTAGCTACGGAAAGCAAGGGCTTTTTTTGATCATTAATTCATTTCATATTGATACTATGAATTGTCAGCCACCGTGGGCTGGCGTAGCCTTGCGCTATAGGCCAAAAGTCAGGAGAGAAGGCATGAAAAAGGTCGCAATTGTCGGGTTAGGTTGGTTAGGCATGCCGTTAGCCATGTCGCTGGCGGCGAGAGGCTGGCAGGTTACCGGCAGCAAAACCACGCTGGATGGGGTAGAAGCGGCCCGCATGAGCGGTATCGAAAGTTACTCGCTGCGCCTGGAGCCTGAACTGGTTTGTGAGGCTGACGATCTTGACGCCCTCATGGACGCCGATGCACTGGTAATTACGCTACCTGCGCGCCGTAGCGGGCCGGGGGAGACATTTTACCTGCAGGCCATGCAGGAACTGGTTGATAGCGCGCTGGCGTATCGGATCCCGCGGATTATTTTTACCAGTTCGACGTCGGTCTATGGCGATGTCCAGGGCATCGTGAAAGAGGGAACACCGCGTAACCCGGTCACCGCCAGCGGGCGTGTTCTGAAAGACCTTGAAGACTGGTTGCATAACCTGCCTGGCACCTCGGTAGATATTTTGCGTCTGGCCGGGCTGGTCGGCCCGGGAAGACATCCCGGCCGCTTTTTTGCGGGCAAGACGGCGCCAGATGGATACCATGGCGTCAATCTGGTGCATCTGGATGATGTCGTTTCCGCCATCACGTTGCTGCTGCAAGCGCCTAGAGGGGGACACATCTATAATATATGTGCGCCTATGCATCCGGCGCGTAACGTGTTCTATCCGCAGATGGCCCGCCAGTTGGGTATGGAACCGCCGGAATTTCGCGGTGGTGCGGATAACGGTAAAGGTAAAGTCATTGATGGCAGTCGTATTTGCAATGAGCTTGGGTTTGAGTACCAGTATCCCGATCCGCTGGTGATGCCGATGGAGTGACAGGCCAGCAGAGTGTCGCTGTATACCGCCAGGGGGTGAGTATGAAACCGTTGCTGGACGTTCTTATCATCCTCGATGCGTTAGAAAAAGAGGGCAGTTTCGCGGCGGCGTCGGCAAAATTGTATAAGACGCCGTCAGCGCTTAGCTACACCGTCCATAAGCTGGAAAGCGATCTTAATATTCAGTTATTAGATCGCAGTGGGCACCGGGCGAAGTTTACCCGCACCGGTCAGATGCTGCTCGAAAAGGGGCGCGAAGTTTTGCACTCCGTCCGCGAACTCGAAAAGCAGGCCATTAAACTTCATGAAGGCTGGGAGAATGAACTGGTTATCGGCGTAGATGACACATTTCCCTTTTCACTGCTGGCCCCCCTCATCGAATCTTTCTATCAACGTCACAGTGTGACGCGCCTGAAGTTTATCAATGGCGTGCTGGGTGGTTCGTGGGATGCCCTCACTCAGGGGCGGGCGGATATTATTGTCGGCGCGATGCATGAACCACCGGCGGGGAGCGAATTTGGTTTTGCCCGGCTGGGCGCGCTGGAACAGGTGTTTGTGGTTGCGCCGCATCATCCGCTGGCGCAGGAACAGGAGCCGTTACACCGGCGTACGATTCGACGTTTTCGCGCCATTGTGGTGGGCGACAACGCGCATCAAGGGAACATCTCAGGCGTTCAGGCGCTTGACGATCAGGAAGCCATTACCGTTTTTGACTTTAAAACCAAGCTGGAACTGCAGATCAGCGGTCTTGGATGCGGCTATATTCCGCGCTATCTGGCACAGCGATTTCTCGACAGCGGCGCTCTGGTTGAGAAGAAAGTGGTCGGACAAATTTTGTTTGAACCCGTGTGGATAGGCTGGAATGAACAGACCGCCGGGCTTGCCAGCGCATGGTGGCGGGATGCGATTTTAGCAAATAGTGCTATTGCGGGGGTGTACGTTAAAACGGATGCTGATAAATCAATCAGTTAATAAAAAATATTTTTTTACAGTTGCTTCAATCTCTTGTTATTTCTCCCCAAATTAGTGCAAAATACGCCGCTTGCAAAAAATGACATTAACCGACGTTTTAATACGCGTCGGTTATTTTTTTGCATCAAACCAATCATTCAAAAAAGAGGCCGGGCTTCGTACCGGATAGATACTTACTTAAAAATCGACAGTTGTTGTCGCTGAGGATTAACAAAAAATGGGGCAATTTTTTGCTTACGCGACGGTTTTCGCCGTAATGGGGGATAACCATGTCGCATAACGCTACTCCAAACACCTCTCGCGTGGAATTACGTAAAACGCTTACGCTGGTTCCGGTTGTCATGATGGGCCTTGCCTATATGCAGCCGATGACGCTGTTCGATACATTCGGTATCGTATCAGGAATGACCGATGGTCACGTCCCGACAGCTTACGCCTTCGCACTGATCGCCATCCTCTTTACCGCACTAAGTTACGGTAAACTGGTGCGCCGCTATCCGTCTGCAGGCTCTGCCTACACTTACGCCCAGAAATCCATTAGCCCGACCGTTGGCTTTATGGTTGGCTGGTCATCGCTGCTGGACTACCTGTTCGCACCGATGATCAACATTCTGTTGGCGAAAATTTATTTTGAAGCTCTGGTGCCCTCGATCCCATCGTGGATGTTCGTGGTGGCGCTGGTGGCTTTTATGACCGCCTTTAACCTGCGTAGCCTCAAATCCGTCGCCAATTTCAACACCGTGATCGTGTTGCTGCAGGTGGTGCTGATTGCCGTGATCCTCGGCATGGTTGTTTACGGCGTGTTCGAAGGGGAAGGTGCCGGTACGCTGGCAAGCAGCCGTCCGTTCTGGTCCGGTGATGCGCACGTGATCCCGATGATCACCGGCGCGACCATCCTGTGCTTCTCGTTCACCGGTTTTGACGGTATCAGCAACCTGTCAGAAGAAACCAAAGACGCTGAGCGCGTGATCCCGCGTGCGATTTTCCTGACCGCGCTGATTGGTGGCCTGATCTTTATCGTCTCCACCTATCTGTTGCAGCTGTACTTCCCGGATATTTCTCGCTTTAAGGATCCGGACGCCTCGCAGCCGGAAATCATGCTGTACGTTGCGGGTAAGTTCTTCCAGGTCGGCGCGCTGATTTTCTCTACCATTACCGTACTGGCGTCCGGTATGGCGGCGCATGCGGGCGTTGCGCGTCTGATGTACGTGATGGGTCGTGACGGCGTATTCCCGAAAAGCTTCTTCGGTTATGTACACCCGAAATGGCGTACTCCGTCCATGAACATCATTCTGGTTGGTGCGATTGCTCTGCTGGCAATCAACTTCGACCTGGTGATGGCGACGGCGCTGATTAACTTCGGTGCGCTGGTGGCGTTTACCTTCGTTAACCTGTCGGTAATCTCCCAGTTCTGGATCCGTGAGAAGCGTAACAAGACGCTGAAAGACCACTTCCAGTACCTGTTCCTGCCAATGTGCGGTGCGCTGACCGTTGGCGCGCTGTGGGTGAACCTGGAAGAGAGCTCAATGGTTCTGGGCCTGATCTGGGCGGGTATCGGTCTGATCTACCTGGCTTGCGTGACCAAAAGCTTCCGCAACCCGGTACCGCAGTACGACGAAGATATCGCGTAATCGGCTGCTTTTAGCTGAAAAAAACGGAGACATGTTCTCCGTTTTTTTATACGTGGGATTTAGACAATCTCTTGCGCATACTGCCAGAGTGACTTCAGCAGCATCAGCTTCTCTTTGTTGTCCGCATATTGCTGACTCAGCGTCTGCAATTCATTGGCGTAATTTTGCAAAAACTCCGGCGTAAATACCTGACGACGATGGTCCAGCCAGCGCTGCTGTTCGGCTTCATCCAGCGTGCCGGGGAAGTTACGCGCGCGGTAGTTGAACAGCAGCTTTTCAATGCGTTTATCGACAAAGGAGATATCCAGCGCCGGTAAATTGCGCGGTTCGGTTTCCAGAACGATTTTCATTGCGGCGCGGTCGGCATCGCTGAAAAAACCGTTGTACAGCTGGGTGTCTACGTTATCGGATGGCGCAAAGGGCTCCGCATCGGCGAAGATGGCCACCACTTTGTCGCGTACCTGCGGGTTTTCGCGCAGAAGGTTGAGATTATCCAGACAATGCTGGCGGTTAATGCCAAGGCGGTCGGCATCTTCCGGGCGCAGCGTGTTCGCCTGTGCCAGTACCGGGCATTTGTTGATGTGCACCAGTTTAACGGGGACGGCTGGGTTATCACCCAGATCCGCTTTGGCCGTGTAGAGCCGCTCACGCAGGGCATCGCTATCCAGTTCGAGCAGAGGAGAGATATCGCCCGCTAAGTCGACCATGATAACCGCGTTGCGATTCTCCGGATGCCAGGCCAATGGCGCTACCCAACTGGTGTTGCCGCGCCATGCGCCAAACATGCCCGAGACATGGACCAGTGGCTTCATTTGCGGGACGTCGATCAGCGCGGCCAGCTTGTGCTTATTACGATGGCTGTAGAGATAATCAAACAGGCGCGGCTGGCGCGATTTGACTAATTGCGCCATCGCAATCGTGGCGTACACGTCGGCCATCGCGTCGTGGGCATTGGCATGCTCAATCCCATTCGCTTTGGTCAAATGTTCCAGGCGGAAGCTGGGCAAACCGTCGTCATTTTCCGGCCAGTTAATACCTTCAGGGCGCAGGGCATAACAGGCGCGCATCACATCCAGCAGATCCCAACGTGAATTATCGTTCTGCCAGCTCCAGGCATAGGGATCGTAGAAATTGCGATACAGGATGTTTCGCGTCACTTCATCGTCGAAGCGCACATTGTTATAGCCAAGAATACAGGTTTTCGGCACGGTGAACAGGGCGTGGATGCGTGCGGCAAAGGCGGCTTCATTCTCTCCCTTTTCACGTGCTTCTTGCGGCGTGATACCGGTTATCAGCACCGCCTCAGGTTGCGGCAGATAGTCGTCTGCGGGTTTGCAATAAAAGACTTCAGGTTCACCGATAATGTTGAAATCGTTATCCGTGCGGATAGCCGCAAACTGCGCGGGTCTGTCCAGCGCCGGATGGGTACCAAAGGTCTCGTAATCGTGGAAGAGAAAACCAGGTTGCTGCTTGCCGTCTATCATTGTTCAGTTATGTCCGGGATCAATTTAGCGCTCATCCAAGAATACCAAAAAATAGCAAGGTAATCAGCAAGGCGATTATCGATGCTGGATGCGATACGCAATAAAATTGAGATGAACAGGGATTTAATAGAATTAATTAATAAAATCCGTCCTGTTAACGGAAATTACTGGAATAAATTTTCTGAAAACCGTGAGCGGATAAATAATCTAACTGAGAACTATTATTGTTATTTCATTGCCGATTTATGGTGTTCTGGAAATTTTAAAACTCTTTTATAAACAAAGGGTTTTTATTTTGTCTGATTAGCTACTCTACATTGTAATGAAATGTGAGTGAGGTTAAAAATTAATAATTTAAACGCCATATAATAATTGGATATATCTAATAACAGGAGGTTATATGAGTATTAGTCGGCGTAATTTTTTACGAGGAGTGGGTATAGGCTGCTCAGCCTGTGCGATAGGAAGTTTTCCGCCAGGCGCGCTGGCGCGAAATTCCCCCGAGCGCATTAAAGGGAAAACGTCCCTGACGCCAAGCTTGTGCGAAATGTGTTCTTTTCGCTGCCCAATTCAGGCGCAGGTAATTAATAATAAGACGGTTTTTATTCAGGGAAACCCTCATGCGCCTCAGCAAGGGACGCGCGTCTGCGCGCGCGGAGGGAGCGGTGTGAGCCTGGTCAACGACCCCCATCGTATTGTTAAACCCATGAAGCGGACAGGACCTCGCGGGAGCGGTGAATGGCAGGTCATTAGCTGGCAGCAGGCGTATAAAGAAATTGCCGAAAAAATGGCGGCAATAAAAGCGCAGCATGGTCCCGAGGGCATTGTATTCTCTTCCAAATCCGGTTCGCTTTCTGGTCATTTATTTCACCTTGCAACGGCTTTTGGATCGCCGAACACCTTTACTCACGCGTCGACATGCCCTGCCGGAAAAGCCATTGCCGCGAAAGTGATGATGGGCGGCGACTTGGCTATGGATATCGCCAATACCCGTTATATGGTCTCTTTTGGCCATAACCTCTATGAAGGCATTGAGGTTGCCGACACCCATGAGCTGATGACCGCGCAGGAGAAGGGCGCGAAGATGGTCAGCTTCGATCCCCGTTTGTCCATCTTCTCCAGCAAAGCGGGTGAATGGCATGCGCTCAAGCCGGGCGGCGATCTGCCGGTGTTGATGGCCATGTGCCACGTCATGATCAATGAAAATCTGTATGACGCGGACTTTGTTGCGCGCTACACCACAGGGTTTGACCAACTGACTGAAGCGGTACAAGAGACCACGCCGGAATGGGCGCAAAAGCAAGCGGACGTGCCTGCTGATGTCATTGTTCGGGTCACCCGCGAAATGGCCGCCTGCGCGCCTCATGCTATCGTCAGCCCGGGCCACCGCGCGACGTTTTCGCAAGAAGAAATTGATATGCGGCGTATGATTTTTACCCTTAATGCGCTACTGGGAAATATTGAGCGTGAAGGCGGCTTGTATCAGAAAAAAGCGGCGGCAACCTACAATAAGTTGGCCGGAGAGAAGGTCGCTCCGGTGCTGGCCAAACCCGATGTTAAATTACCCAAACCGACGGCGCAGCGCATCGATCTGGTGGCCCCACAGTTCAAGTACATCGCGGCGGGCGGCGGCGTGGTACAGAGCATCATCGACGCCGTGTTAAACCAGACGCCGTATCCGGTGAAGGGATGGATTATGTCCCGCCACAACCCTTTTCAGACCGTGACCTGTCGACCAGATCTGGTCAAAACCGTTGAACAGCTCGATCTGGTCGTCAGTTGCGATGTCTATTTAAGCGAAAGCGCGGCGTATGCCGATTATCTTTTGCCAGAGTGCACCTACCTTGAACGCGATGAAGAAGTCTCTGACATGTCGGGCCTGAATCCCGCCTATGCCCTGCGCCAGCAGGTTGTTGAACCCATAGGGGAGGCGCGTCCGAGCTGGCAAATCTGGAAAGAGCTGGCCGTGCAGTTAGGCCTTGGACAGTTCTATCCCTGGCAGGATATGCAGACGCGGCAGCTGTATCAACTGAATGGCGATCATGCGTTATCTGCAGAGCTGCGTCAGAAAGGATACCGTGAATGGGGCGTTCCGCTGCTGCTGCGCGAACCTGAATCGGTGCGCCAGTTTGCGACGCGTTATCCGGGGGCGGCGGCGGTTGACGGCGATGGCACCTATGGCGAGCAACTGCGCTTTAAATCCCCATCCGGAAAAATCGAACTCTATTCTGAAGAGCTGGACACACTCCTGCCGGGCTACGGCATTCCTCGCGCCCGCAATTTTGCGCTCAAAGGTGACAATGAACTCTATTTTATTCAGGGGAAAGTGGCGGTTCACACCAATGGCGCGACGCAATATGTGCCGCTGCTGAGTGAGCTGATGTGGGACAACGCGGTGTGGATCCACCCGCAAACGGCCCGTGAAAAAGGCATCAAAAGCGGCGATGACATCTGGCTGGAAAATGCAACCGGTAAGGAAAAAGGCAAAGCGCTGGTCACCGCCGGGATTCGACCCGATACGCTATTCGTTTATATGGGATTTGGCGCCAAGGCAGGAGCCAAAACAGCAGCGACGACGCACGGCATTCATTGCGGTAATTTGCTTCCGCATGTCACCAGTCCGGTGTCCGGTACGGTGGTCCACACCGCTGGCGTTACGCTTCGTCGGGCGTGAGAAAGGAGAACATCATGAATCAGTCTACAAACCCTTATGTCATGCTGCATGACGAGAAACGCTGTATTGGCTGTCAGGCGTGTACGGTTGCCTGCAAGGTACTGAATGACGTGCCAGAAGGATACAGCCGCTTACAGGTGCAGATCCGTTCACCGGAACAGGAACCCGAGGTGCTGTCCCACTTCCAGTTTGTTCGCGTTTCCTGCCAGCATTGTGAAGATGCGCCGTGCGTCAGCGTTTGTCCTACCGGCGCTTCATTTCGCGACGAAAATGGCGTTGTGCAGGTGGATAAATCTCGCTGCATTGGCTGCGACTACTGCGTTGCCGCTTGTCCGTTCCACGTCCGTTATCTCAATCCACAAACGGGAATTGCGGACAAATGCAATTTCTGCGCGGATACCCGCCTGAATGTAGGGCAGTCACCCGCCTGCGTTTTCGTTTGTCCGACGGATGCACTGAAATTTGGTCGGCGAGATGATCCGGAAATAGAGCACTGGATCAACCAAAAAGAGGTTTATCGCCAGCAGGATACGCGTAGCGGCCCGGTCAGTATTTATCGCCGGAAAGAGATCCATCAGGAGGGTAAGGTATGAATTCTATCTGGGGAGCGGAGCTTAACTATGCGCCAGACTACTGGCCGCTGTGGCTCATTTATGCAGGCGTCGTTATTGTGCTGATGATTGCGGGCCTGGTCACGCACGCGCTGTTACGTCGGATGCTGGCGCCCAAAACGGCAACCGGAGAAGAACATCGCGACTACCTCTATTCGTTGGCGGTCCGCCGCTGGCACTGGGGCAACGCGCTGCTGTTTATCCTGCTTCTGCTGAGCGGCCTGTTTGGTCACTTCTCTGTCGGACCGGTGGCGTTGATGGTGCAAATCCATACCTGGTGCGGCTTCGCATTGCTGGCCTTCTGGATTGGCTTTGTGTTAATAAACGCAACCAGCGGCAACGGCTGCCATTACCGTGTCAAATTTAGCGGGTTGATATCACGCTGTCTGCTGCAAACGCGTTTTTATCTGTATGGCATCATGAAAGGGGAGCCGCATCCGTTTGCCGCAACGGCGAAGGATAAATTTAACCCGCTGCAACAACTGGCCTATCTGGCCATCATGTATGCGCTGGTTCCCCTGCTGATCGTCACTGGATTGTTATGTCTCTACCCGCAGGCGATTGGGGCGGGGCCGGTGATGCTGGTGCTGCATATGGCATTAGCGATAGTGGGCTTACTGTTCATCTGCGCGCATATTTACCTGTGCACGCTGGGCGACACGCCAGGGCAAATTTTTCGCAGTATGATCGATGGTTACCACCGCCATCGTAGCCATCACGCAGAGGCCGCGCCGCGTAAAGGGTAGTCCCGGGCGTCCCTGAAATCCTTTCCTGACAGCAAGAAAATGTGCCTTATGTCACATTTTCTTGCAATTTATCCATGTTTGTTCGGCAGAACTTCCGTAAAAAGAACGGCTATTTCTCCATTACATGAGGACATGCTGTTGAAACGCCGTTTGTTTATTGCCGCTTCACTATTTGCGATGAGTTTTTCGCCCGCTTGGGCGACCAACGTCGCAAGCTTTGCCCCACAACCGCCTGCGATTAATGCCGGGGCGTGGGTATTAATGGATTACACCACGGGTCAAATCCTGACAGCCGGTAATGAACACCAGCAGCGCAATCCTGCCAGCCTGACCAAGCTGATGACCGGCTACGTTGTCGATCGCGCAATCGACAGTAAGCGTATTAGTCCGACAGATATTGTGACCGTCGGGCGCGATGCATGGGCGAAAGACAATCCGGTATTCGTTGGTTCATCTTTGATGTTCCTGAAACAAGGCGATCGCGTTTCGGTACGCGACCTCAGCCGTGGGTTGATTGTTGATTCTGGTAATGATGCCTGCGTGGCGCTGGCGGATTACATCGCCGGAGGACAGCCGCAGTTTGTCGCGATGATGAACAACTATGCGCAAAAGCTGAACCTGCAGGACACCCATTTTGAAACGGTACATGGTCTGGATGCGCCGGGTCAACATAGCTCCGCTTACGACCTGGCCGTGCTGTCCCGCGCTATCATCCACGGGGAACCGGATTTCTACCACATGTACAGTGAGAAAAGCCTGACCTGGAACGGAATCACGCAGCAAAACCGAAATGGCCTGTTATGGGATAAAACCATGAACGTTGATGGCCTGAAAACGGGGCATACGTCCGGGGCCGGGTTTAACCTGATCGCTTCCGCCGTTGATGGGCAGCGCCGCCTGATTGCGGTTGTCATGGGGGCGGAGAGTGCGAAGGGGCGCGAAGACCAGGCGCGTAAGCTGCTGCAATGGGGGCAACAAAACTTCGATACGGTGCAAGTTCTGCGTAGCGGTAAGCAGGTTGGTACCGAGCGGATCTGGTATGGCGATAAAGAAAAAATTAGCCTGGGTACCGAGCAAGATTTCTGGATGGCCCTGCCTAAAGCAGAAGTCGCTAACATTAAAGCAAAGTATGTCCTCGATAAGAAAGAACTGGTCGCGCCAATCGCAGCGCATCAACGCGTAGGGGAAATTGAACTCTACGATCGGGATAAGCTGGTGGCGCAGTGGCCTCTGGTTACGCTGGAGTCTGTCAGTGAAGGCGGCGTTTTCTCGCGTCTGAGCGATTATTTCCACCACAAGGCGTAGTTATTACCTGTTATGCCTGACTGGCAAGAGTGCGAATCTGCTCACATAATAATCACTATTCGCTTGTGGCCGTAATACCTAAAAATTACACTGTATATAAATACAGTGTAATCGCGGAGGTTATATGGAGTACGAGATAAAGCAGGTTGATAAACGCAGGGTTGCCGGTTTCCATATGGTAGGGCCGTGGGAACAAACGGTTAAGCAGGGTTTTGAGCAGTTAATGAAATGGGTCGACGGTAAGCACGTTGTTCCGCTGGAATGGATAGCGGTTTATTACGACAATCCTGACGTTGTTCCTGCGGAAAAACTGCGCTGTGACACCGTGGTGTCCGTGCCTGCTGACTTTGCTATCCCGGAAAACAGCGAAGGGGTGATCCTCACCGAGGTGGCGGGTGGCGACTATGCTGTTGCCGTTGCGCGCGTTGAAAATCATGATTTTGCGACGCCGTGGTACCAGTTTTTTGACCGCCTGACGCAGGACGCGACTCATGAAATAGCGGCTAAACCCTGCTTTGAAGTGTATATGAACAATGGCATGGAGGACGGTTACTGGGACATTGAAATGTACGTGCCGGTGCAGTCGAAGTAACGGTTTTTGGTGTCAATCAGGATGATATTTTCACGCAAAAAACGAGTACAATTCTGTTCTTTGCTATTCGCTGACGGAGTGCATGAGTGCGTGCCGATAAGTCACTGAGTCCTTTTGAAATTCGCTTGTATCGCCATTATCGTGTGGTGCATGGTATTCGCATTGCGTTGGCGTTTCTCCTTACATTTCTGTTGGTACGCCTGTTAAACATTCCTGAAGGAACATGGCCTCTGATCACGCTGGTGGTGATCATGGGGCCTATTTCTTTTTGGGGGAACGTTGTTCCCAGAGCTTTTGAACGTATTGGCGGCACGATCCTGGGATCGGTGCTTGGGCTGGTGGCCCTGCGTCTGGAGCTTTTTTCGCTTCCGCTAATGCTGATATGGTGCGCGGTGGCAATGTTTCTCTGCGGCTGGCTGGCGCTGGGCAAAAAGCCGTATCAGGCGCTGCTGATTGGTATCACGCTTGCTGTCGTTGTGGGCGCGCCCGCCGGGGATATGAATACGGCATTATGGCGCGGGGGCGATGTTATTCTCGGTTCATTACTGGCGATGCTGTTTACCGGCATCTGGCCACAGCGGGCATTTATACACTGGCGTATTCAGCTGGCGCATTGTGTGACGGGATACAATCGGGTGTATCAGGCGGCGCTTTCCCCCAATCTGCTCGAACAACCGCGCCTGGAGAAGCATTTACAACAGTTGTTGAGCGAAGTTGTCAAAATGCGCGGACTTATCGTCCCTGCCAGTAAAGAAACACACATTCAAAAATCCATTTTTGAGGCTATTCAGACGGTTAATCGTAACCTCGTCTGCATGCTGGAGCTGCAAATTAATGCGCTCTGGGCCAGCCGTACCAGCCATTTTGTTATGCTGAACGCGCATACTCTGCGTGAAACCCAGCTCAGGACGCAGCAGGCGCTACTGACGATCACCCATGCCTTGTATGAAGGTAATCCGCAGCCGGTGCTGGCGAATACGGAGAAGCTCAATGATACCGTGGAGGAGCTGCGTCAGCTTATCGCAGAGCATAAAGGCGATAATGTCGCAGAAACGCCTATTCACGGCTACGTTTGGTTGAATATGGAGATGGCGCGACAGCTGGAGCTGCTTTCGCATTTAATTTGTCGCGCGCTGCGCAAATAAAAAGCAGATGAGGGGATTGGGTCTACTGCTGCTTCGATTCAGCAACGATTAGAGGTATGATACTGAAAAAGGCTAAAACCATTGGTAACTGCAATGGCTTTACCCTCGATAATTCAGGTTTCAACCATGCATTGTCGATGCAGATGCAACTTGAAGTATGGCGGGCATGAAAGTAATGTTGACCCACTTTAGCCGTTGTTTAAACGAATCCGAATCTCACATTATCAGGGGTGTAAAAATGGAAACTACCAAGCCTTCTTTCCAGGACGTGCTGGAATTTGTTCGTCTGTTCCGTCGTAAAAACAAACTGCAACGTGAAATCCAGGACGTTGAGAAAAAGATCCGTGACAACCAGAAACGCGTTCTGCTGTTGGACAACCTGAGCGACTACATCAAGCCTGGCATGAGCGTGGAAGCGATTCAGGGCATCATTGCCAGCATGAAAAGCGATTACGAAGATCGCGTTGATGATTACATCATCAAAAATGCTGAGATCTCTAAAGAACGCCGCGATATTTCTAAGAAGCTGAAAGCCATGGGCGAACTGAAAAACGGCGAAGCGAAAGCTGAGTAACGATTTACGCTTGTCCGGGTCGCTGCTGCGCGGCGACCCTTATTGCAGTTCAACCCCGCCTGCGACCATCCGTAATAAATGCTGTTCCGGCCAGTGGGTCGTCAGTTTTTTCTGCGTCAGCATCCATTTAATGTAATCCACATCATGACGTGTTCTGTCCAGCATCAGGCCGACAACGCTGCCGCTGTGCGCGACGTTAACGCCGTATAAATCACATTCCTCTACCAGCGCTAAGAGCAAATCAAAATCTGGCTTCGGTAACAGCAACTGGCTGGCGACTGCGCTAAGCGTAGCGGCTTCGCCCAACCGGTAAGGGTTTTGGCTGATACAGGCATCCTGTACTTTTTCCCATGCCTGTTTGAGGGCCGGAGCGCCTGCCTGTAACCCGGCATGACGGGGAATACGGTGATAATCCGCAGTACGCAAGGTCTCCGGGCTTTCGAGAACCAGCAGATCGAGTTGGGGCTGGGCTTCGCAGGAAATCTGTGTGGAGGCGTCGTTATGATCGAAAAGGGTAAGCTTACGAAAAACGGTGCTGTCGGTCGGTTCCAGCTCCACGCAAAGTTGCGCCAGCGTAGGCTCGTCCAGTTGATGACCCAGATGATGCGCCGTGGCGACCGCGGTGGCGGCAATATCGGCAGTGCTGCTGGCCATTCCTTTGGCGACAGGGATCGTTGACTGGATATCGATTCGGATATCCTTACTCATCTGCGCCGGGTATTGCCAGAGTTGCAATAGCCGATCAACCATCGCCCGTGACAGTGAACGTTCTTCTGCCAGCGGTGAGCCTGAAGTGACCTCAACGGTGCTATACCATTCGACCGGGCAGGAGACCAATTTCTCACTGCCCAGAATCCAGCCCTGGATAAGTTCTCCGCACGATGCGGGACATTGCGCAACAGCCACGTCTTCACCTTTGTGATCAGCATTCTTCGGCGCATAGTGGCATGGCGATCGCGCTATTACCATGATTTGCCGCAATTTGCGGTGCGGCAGCGCTAAGCGGGAATGCCCAATGTCACAGTTTCTGATATCGCTAAACGCATAACGTCCTGCGCTATCATCAGCTCTTCATTGGTATTAATCACCGCCACTTTAACCATCGCATTTTCCGTCTGAATGAAGGTGGCGTTTCGCTGATTTTTTTCTTCATCAACGGCCAGACCTAAGAAGTTCAGGTTGCGACAAATCGCGGCGCGCGCTCGCGCTGAGTTCTCGCCGATCCCACCGGTAAATACCAGCGCGTCCAGGCCGCCCATCTGCATAATATAGCTGCCAATGGTGGCGCGAATGCGCTCGGCAAAAAGCGTCAACGCCAGCGCCGCCTGATGATTACCTGCATCTGCGGCATGTTCAACATCGCGATAGTCAGGCGAGATGCCAGACACACCGAGTAGTCCGGATTCATTGTTGAGCAATTGGTTGAGCTGCTGCGGTGTTTTGCCTTCGCGCAGGGCAATCCATGGCAAAATCGATGGGTCAATATCGCCGCTTCGCGTGCCCATCATCACGCCTGACTGCGGCGTAAATCCCATTGAGGTATTAACCGATTGCCCACCCTTAATGGCGCAGATGCTGCTGCCGTTGCCGAGATGGCAACAAACGACGCGCAGGGCGCTGAGGGGCACTCCCAGCTTTTCAGCAAGCCGGGCGCTGACGTATTTGTGGCTGGTGCCATGAAAACCGTAACGACGAATACCCAGCTCTGAATAGTAACGCCAGGGCAGGGGATAAATAAAAGAAGGCTCGTCAAGAGTCTGATGAAAAGCCGTGTCAAAAACCGCAACGGCTGGCGTTTCGGGTAATAGCTGGCGGAATACCGCGATCCCCAGGGCATTTACCGGGTTATGTAGCGGCGCCAGTTCGGCAAGGCGATCAATTTCCGCCAGCGTTTCATCAGTCACCAACGCGGAGTCTTTAAAAGATTCCCCGCCGTGCGCAACGCGATGCCCTACGCCGTCGATTTCTTGCAGACTGCTGATAATGTTGTGGCTGAGCAGTTTTTCCAGTAACAGCGTCACTGCTTCACGGTGATCTGCTACGGGCAATGTTTCCTGCCATTTCTGCGCTGGCGTCTTAAGGGTGACCTGCGCATCAGACATACCGATACGTTCGATCAATCCCTGACAAATCATTTCACCTTGCGGCATCGCCAGCAGCTGAAACTTAAGCGAGGAACTCCCCGCGTTAATGGCCATTATTTTGTGAGACATGAAAGTTCCTTTGCATTCAGAAAAATGAACATCTCATCGACCCCTGTATTCTCCAGCGCGCTGGTGACAAACACTTTTTGCGCGCCAGCCTCGACTAACCAGCGCTCAACGAGGGAAATTCGCTGCGGGTTGGCTAAATCGGCTTTGGTGACGAGGCCAATAACGGGTCGGTTCATTGGGCCAGTGAAACCGGGAGAAAATGGCGACCACGGCGCGTCGGCATTGAGCACCAGCGCGATAATGTCTGCTTCACAGGCGCTGGCCAGCAGCGCGCTGTACAGACAGCGGTTTTCAAGATATTCGCCCGGCGTGTCTATCGTCGTGGCAGACCAGACTATGGCCTGGGTCTTCTGATAGTGAAGCGCTTCTCCCCGCATGCACTGTGTGAGAGAAGTTTTCCCGCACTGGCTGGGGCCAATTAACATGATACGTTTCATGAGATTACGTCCGGGTAATGGGACACGCGGTAAAACGCATCATTTCACCCAGCGTTCGGGTTACCTGTTTCAGCGCGTACTCAACGGCGGAGACATCGCCCGTCAGTACCACTGCGCCGGTAAATCGGTCGAGAAAACCAATCTCTACCGCCCCGGATTTAGTGGCGATATCGCAGGCGATGATAGAGGCTTCGCTGGGGGTAATCGTCAAAATCCCGATCGCGGAGACTGAATCCTGTAGCCCCAGCTTCTTGAACAAATCCTTACCTGGGTTGGCGATAAGATGCGCCAGCGTGACCTGCTTGCCAGGAACATATTCCTGGATCATACGATCCGTTGTGGGCTGCCTTTCCATCATCCCTCCACCATCTGCCGCCACATGCTTTCATGCGGGCGAGGTATAACGGAGCGATAAACCAACAGGCCTTTTTCACCCGCGCTTTCGCTGGCGACCGTCACGGCGTTATTCACATCGGATACATCGCCAGCAACGACCATGTAGCACTTGCCGCCAATACCAAATGCCATGTGCACGCGTACCAGCGTAACATTGGACGCTTTAACTGCGCGGTCGGCGGCGCAAATGCAGGCCGCCACGCTCCACGTTTCAACAATCCCGACGGCCTGACGCTTATCCACGCTGTTTAATCCGCTGATTGCGGGGAGTACGCTGGCATGAATATTAGGCAGTACCAGACTGTCGACGAGCATATCGCCAGCAAGAGAAGTCCCGGTGGCAATGGCCTGCTGCACGGCGCCTACGTCACCGCCGAGCATGAGCAGAAATTTCCCCGGACAGATGGTCTTGCTGACCAGCAAATTCACATTTGCGCTTTTTAGCATGGCATCGCCAGCTTCCATCCCTTTGGCAATGCTGGTGAGCTCTAAAATCCCTATAGCCTGAGACATGATTAACCTCTTATTACCGTGATGGATTGCTCAGTGATTTCGCTGACAATGCCGTCAATACTGGCGTGGACTGGCGCACCTAATGCGCCTGCCGGCACATCGGCAACGCATTGACCGCGAACAACGTGTTCGCCTTGCTGTACGCATGGGATGGCGCTGGCGCCAATATGTTGGCGTAGCAACAGCGTCGTTTTGCTTGTGGGATAATCCGTTTCAACCAGCGGCGCATCGTGATACCAGTCGCTAAGGCCCAGTTTGGCAATCAGTCGCTTAACCGGGATGAGTCGGTACTTCGCCATTTCATCCTCCGGGTTCAGCGGTCCTTCATAACGATGGTTGAGCGCGCGTAGTTCGCGTTTAAGCATGCGGTTGATTCGCATCGGCGATATGCCAACCGGACAGGCCACGCTTTCACAGACATTGCATTCTGAACAGGTCAGTGCCGTGAGCAGCAGCTGCGGTGTGGCCGCCTGCTGATAATTAACCGCGCGAACCAGCAGATGCGGTGACAGTTCATGGCCGATCAGATGTCTTGGGCACAAATCCGTACATAAACGGCACTGTTCGCATACGGTTTTTGCCACTGAAAGCACGGTGCGTTCATCCTGCATTCGCCGCTGAATCAGCGCATGAGATTTTGGTAACACCAGCAGCCCCCCGGTGGTTTTGCTGACGGGGGTATCCAGTGAGGTAATCAGACCGCCCATCATCGGACCACCGTTAATAAAACCAGGATCGTCAACGGTTGCGCCACCCGCCAGCGCCAGCACCTCGCGCAGCGACATCCCGACAGGAACGGAGAGCGTTACTGGTTTGGCGACTGCCCCGTTGACGGTCAGCGTACGACGGGTAACGGGGTATTGCTGTTCAACCACTCTGGCGATGTTGAGCACGGTCTGGACGTTATTGACTACCACGCCGACGCTGACCGGCAGCGCGGCAGGCGGAACCCTTCGGCCTGTTGCCATCCAGATAGTCAGAACCTCGTCACCCGCCGGGTAGACGTCAGGCAAAATATGTAAGCGAATCCCGGCAGGCAGCAAGGGGGTTAACGCATTGATAGCCTTCTGGTATTTTTCTTTGAGCGCAATAATACCGGCACTGGCCCCGGTTGCGGTCATGGCATATTGCACGCCGCGAATAAGTCGATCTGCCTGAACGCTCATCAGTTGCTGGTCAACTTTAAGCATCGGTTCACATTCCGCTGCATTCACCAGAAACGTATCGACCTGAGCCTGTAATTTTACATGGGCAGGAAAGCCGGCACCGCCGGCCCCAACAACGCCAGCAGCCCGAACGCGTTCGCGTATCGTCTGCGCATCATACAGCGTGGGCTCTGCCGTTATAGCTGTCTTCATAATAATTCCTCAAGCAGTTCCTGCACGGCGCTGGCGTCGGCAACGCGAGGATTGGTTTGCAGCGTGACATCAGCCAGCGCGGCCTGAACCATCGACGGTATTCGTTGTGACCACGCTTGCTTTGCGTCTTTGAGTGCGTCTACCAAAGAAGGTATCGCACACTGTTTTTTGAGAAGCTCAATGTGATGAACCAGCGCATTCAGCGCAGCCGTATCGTTCGCGTTATCCGGACATAAATGGCAGGCTTTAGCGAATCGGGCATACCGCTTCGCAGCCCGAGGGTCGCGGGCATTAAAATGAATGACATGGGTCAGAAGCAGCGCATTAGCAAGCCCGTGCGGCAGATGAAACTGACCGCCCAATTGATGGGCGATCGCATGGTTTATACCCAATCCCGCCTGGCTAAATGCCATTCCAGCCAGCGTTGATGCGTTGTGCATTTTCCCCCTGGTTGCCAGACAGTCTCCTTTGCTTACGGCGACGGGCAGATACTGGAAGACGATTTGTGCCGCTTTTTCCGCCAACGCATCGGTAAAGTCGCTGGCCTTCGTGGACACATAAGCCTCCAGCGCATGCGTCAGGACGTCCATGCCGGTATTCGCGGTTATGGCTGGCGGTACGCTGACAACCAGCGTTGGATCAAGAATGGCCATATCCGGGTAAAGCGCATTATTAAATAAGGGATATTTAATGCCTTTATCCGGATCGCTAATTACGCAGGCGCTGGTCACTTCCGAGCCGGTGCCGCTGGTGGTGGGGATTGCCACGCAGGTTTCGATTTCTATCCCGAACTGTCGGCTGAACCAGACGATGGCTTTTGCGGCGTCCAGCGCTGAACCACCGCCAAAACCAATGACGACATCCGGTCGCAGGGACTGCATTTGCGCAATCCCTTGCACCACCGTGCTAATGGTGGGATCGGGGGTAATATCGCTGAAAATGCTAATGCGATTATCCGCAGGAAGCGCGTTGCGCAGCTTTTCAATCAGAGGAGAACGCGCGAGAAATCCATCGCAGATAATCCAGATATGCTTATTCGTGAAACGCTTAAGCACATCCAGACTTCCCTGGCCGCTGTACAATCGAGTTTGCAGTGAAAAGCTTTTCATAACGGCTCCATTAGCGAATAGAAAAACCGTTTGTCAGCACGCAACGACGAGAGCGTGCAAAAGTGCGTGCTGATGTTGTTCCTTCACCGGTCGGCGTCGCGATCGTGAAGGTGGTAAAGCCTTCGCCACCCACGCCAATCCCGGCGTAAGAGGGGCCGTTTTTCACAAAAATGGAGGTCTGAAGCGTGCGTGCGGCAAGATTCAAACGCGACACATTTTGCGAATGCATAATGGCGGTGTGATGTAGTCCCTCTTCAACTTTCAGGGCCAACGTTAACGCACTGTCAAAATCGCTCACGGTTACGACGGGAAGCATAGGCATCAGCTGCTCGCTGGTGACCCATGGATCGTCTGCATTAACGATGCCTATCAACAAGCGCGGCGCTTTTGCCGGAACAGGTATGCCCGCGGCTTCCAGTAGGGTTGCCGGGCTTTTTCCTACCAGTTTTTTATTGGCCATGCCTTCGGGCAGACAGACTGCGCGTAGTTTGTCTACCTCTTCGCTATTGAGAAGCAGCGCGCCAAAAGACTGCATTTGTTGAACCAGGCGTTCGGCAACGGCATTGACAACAATCAGGCTCTTCTCTGCAATGCAGGGGAGGTTGTAATCAAAGGATGCGCCGTTGATGATATCTTCCGCCGCCTTAACCAGGTCGGCTGTTTCATCAACAATGCAGGGGGGATTGCCTGCGCCTGCGCCAATGACTTTTTTCCCGCTTTTCATGCCCATAGCAACAATGCCAGGACCACCGGTAATCGCCATAACTGCGATTTTAGGGTGCGCCATCATCTGCTGGGTAGCCTCAAAAGTGGGTTCTGTGACCGTGACGACAAGATTCCGAATGCCGCAGCAGCGAAAAGCAATATCCTCAATCATGGCAATCAACTTCAGCGACACCGCTTTAGCACCCGGATGCGGGCTAAAATAAACGCTATTTCCTGCCGCCAGCATACTGATGCTGTTGTTAATAATGGTTTCCGTCGGGTTGGTACTGGGGGCGACAGAGCCAATCACGCCAAACGGTGAATATTCAAACAACACCATGCCGCCGTCGCCGGTTAGCGCCGTGGTGGTGAGATCTTCGATTCCCGGGGTGTTATCCAGCGCGGCTTTATTTTTGAGAAACTTATCCTCTTTGTTGCCCATTCCCGTTTCGGTTGCGCTCTCCGCGGCCAATGAAGCAAGGTGAGGCGTCAGTTCTTCTCGCAGGGCGCTAATGATGGCGCTGCGGGTTTTCAATGGACATTGCTGATAACGCAGAAAAGCCTGATGAGCGGCGTCGATCGCTTCGCCAACGGACGGAAAAATCCCGTTACCCTTAACTTCTGCTTTTGCCGGGGCGAGCTGCTCGCTCAAAATGTTACGAATAAGGGTTTCAAGTTCTGAAGTATTCATTGATGTGTTCTCACGTTAATCGCCGCAATGGCGGTTTCTGCAATGTCCATATCCTGCTCAACGCTTCCCCCGCTGATGCCAAGACCCCCAAGGAGTACGCCCTCGCGCCATAATGCGTATCCGCCACCGAAGGTGACGACTTTTCCCTGCATATGGCTTTCCAGACCGTAAAGCTCGGCGCCGGGTTGCACCGCGGGCGTTAATTCATGCGTGGCGGTTTTCATCGCCACCGCAGTCCAGGCTTTTTTCGGCGCCAGTTCGCTACTGACCAGTAATGCGTCAGGCATACGCCAGGTCACCGTTTGGGTTCCGTTCGCATCAACAATGCTGATGACGACCGGAATCTGAAGTTCTTCTGCTCTCGTCACCGCCGCGCGAGTCAGTTGGTGGAGTTCCTGAAAAGAAAGAGACATAGCCGATTCCCCGGTGGCTGATGTACGAATGGCGGCGAGATAGCGCTCTGCCACTTTGCCAATGATGTCGTTTTGATGGGCGTCATGATCTTCTGCTCGCGCAAGCGCATATAAGCAGTCAGACAGGCGATTGATATAACGCATAAGTACGTGTCTGACGGCAATATCGGTAGAGAGTTCGACCAGTCTTCTCTCTGCGCGGCGAGCCAGCGTGCGGGCAAAGTGCAGACGGCTGGCGGCTTCGCTGCGGCCGGGCAAAATAAAGCTGTGCAGCGGCGGCACTCTACCCATCGCGGTATCGATAGCGGCTTCCAGCGCGGCAATTTCTTCTGAGCTGATGTAGCGCTGCTCTGGGTTTGGTTGTTCGCTCTCGCTGGCGAGTTCGGCGCTGAACCAAAAAAGCTGCAGTTGAATGTTTTCAAGTAGCTGGCGGTGCTGTGGGTTTTTCGCCACACAAACGCACAGGCTAAGCGCCGCATTGAGCTCGTCCAGCGTCCCGTAAGCTTCGACGCGCGGATGCGTTTTGCTTACGCGTTGCCCGGTAAAGAGGGCCGTTGTGCCTGCATCGCCAGTGCGGGTATAAATCGCCATAGTTCCCCCTAACGAGAAAGCGTGTCGACAATGCCGACAATAGCCAGATCGATGGCCTCATTAGGGCCGGAAAAAACGTGTCTGGCGCTGGAGCCGCTGCTAAGCAGCACCAGTTCGCCAGTGCCTGCGCCGACGGAATCAACGGCGACTTCATCGCCACTCGCAGGGGATGCGGGAAGCTCTCCATCCGCACTCACCCGACGTACCAGCAACAGCTTCTTCCCCACCAGTGAGGGGGACTTTTGTGTGGAAACCACAACGCCTGTAACCCGTGCCAGATGCATAGCTCACTCCTGCTTGATTAATTGGATATTTCGCCTGCTGACCGCGTCCTGAGCCAGAGCCGTCACGACACATCGACGGCGTAGCACCATAACGCCCCCCTGCAATTGGGCGACGTCGGCATAGCTGAGAAGTTTGTCAGGATGCAAAACGATGATTCGCCCCAACTCGTCACTGAATTCCAGCGGCAGACGCGCGAGTTTTTTCACGGGGATTGCTGGTAACAACCGGTGCTGTAGCGAAATGTTCACGCGGACACCGCATGCCAGCGCTTCATGGATCGTTACCACCGACACGTCGGTTGGGCAGCCCTCGGCAATTTGCGCCAGCAATGGCAGGTCCGCCTGCAGGATGTACAGCGAAGAATACCGGCAGCACAGCGTCCGTGGATCGGCTTCCCGTAACTGCGCGACGCTAAGAGTGAGCGTGTTTTCCGCGCGTTTTTTTAATCGGGAAACAACCTCCTCGATAATGCGTTGCAGCAGTTCGTTGTTCATCGTGAAGTCACCAATGTGGCGAATGCCTGCGGATTATCAGCGCCCGCGGCATTGGCTTCGTCTGTATCGATATGCATCTCAAGGCGCATATCCGGTGATACGCGTACGGCGACGTTATCGAAAATCAGTCGACGTTCATCGCCATTAATGGCGACAGAGACTTTATCGCCATGGGAAACGCGCAGGATCAGGGCATCGAGCGGCGACATATGGATATGCCGTTGGGCGACGATGACGCCGGAGGTTAAGTCCAGTTCAGCGAATGGACTGACAAGGCGAATACCCGGTGTGCCCTGGATATTGCCCGACATCCTCAGCGGGGCAGCGATACCCAGCGTGCGGGCGTCGGTACGGGATATTTCTACCTGGCTGGTGCTACGCAGTGGACCAAGCAGGCGCACATTTTTTAACTGGCCTTTAGGCCCCACAAGCGTGACGGTCTGCTCTGCAGCGTATTGCCCCGGCTGCAACAGACCTTTTTTCTCGCTGATGGGGTGGTTGGGAAACAGGCGGTTATAATCTTCAGCGCAAAGATGAATATGACGATTGGAGATCCCCAGAGGGATCGGGCGTTCGCGCATTTCATCCAGAACCTTAGCGACCGTTGTTTCCAACTGCTGTTTATCCATCACGCTTCCCCTCGTTTACCAGAGTGCAGGCAGAGAGAGCGTGGTTCGCCCTTTTGACGGGGACAGGCTGGGTCAAGACACAGATTGCAGCTAATCAGCTCAGCATGTTGTGGTGCTTCCGGTGATGAACTTTCCACAGACGTCTCTTCTTGCGGCACTGCTGGTATAGATTCGGATACTGGCTCTGGCTGGACGGTGACGCTGTGGGAAAGAATGCCCTCCCCAGGTCTGGAGATGACTTTCTGCGCCACCAGACCATTTTTTTGATCGGCCAAACTCGCACCGGTGGAAATGGCCGCCTGCACGGAGGCCACATCCCCGATAATCTTGATCACCGTCCAGCCTGAGCCGTTGGTTTTTTCGAGGCCCACCAGCGTGATGGAGGCGGCTTTCGCCATGACGTCCGCGCAACTGATGGCTAATGCCAGACCACTAACTTCGAGTAATCCCAGTGATTGCTTCACGCTGTGCTCCTTGGTTGCAACGACTTATGCGGATTTAGGTAAAATGGCTTCAACGTCGCTGTGCGGACGCGGGATAACGTGGCAGGATTTCACCTCGCCAACGGCGCTTGCCGCTGCGCTTCCTGCATCTACTGCGGCTTTCACCGCGCCGACATCACCACGAACCATAACGGTGATCAGGCCTGAGCCGATTTTTTCGTAACCGACCAACTGCACGTTTGCGGATTTCACCATGGCATCAGCGGCTTCAATAGCGCCGACAAGCCCTTTTGTTTCAACCAGTCCCAGTGCGTTATTCATACTGCTTGTCTCCTGTGGGTTATGAACGGCATTCCCGGAATGGAATGCCTTTAACCAGCCGCGCAGCGTTATTACCAATGCTGCGGCGAGCGTGGCTATCTTGTTGATACGTCAGCGTAAAAAGTGGCGCTGATGTGGGTAAGTTTTTGTAGTGCACGACCAGTTTTTCGCGACTGCAGCCAATGCCAACCAGCAGCGGCGATTGGCAGGCTGCCAGCCATGCGTTGTGGATGACGTCAGAGGATTGGCTCTGCAGAATCACAAACGGGATCCCTTCTTCTTCAATACCCAGCAGCACGTCATTCCAGGCGTCAGCGCAGTCACCGATGGTGAAGATAACGATGGCGGGCGTGGTGAGATTACTTTCCATGAGCGAACGCCTTGTACCAGGAGAGAATCAGCCCGGTCGCGACCGCGTTTCGCGGACCTTCGGTGCCACGAATGTTGCCGCGCCCGGCAACCAGGCGATAATGCGCCAGTGCATCGGTAACCAACTGTGGAACTTCGAAGTCCAGGGATGAGCCGCCAACCAACACCACAAAGGGAATATCCCGAATGTTCCCGGTCGGACTCACCTGACGTAGCGCTCTGAGCGCGTTGGTGACGAAAACGCGCTCCTTGGCGCTGCGGCGAATGGCGCGGACTTTCTCCAGCGCCAGTTCGCCTGGCAGTGGCACCAGCTCATCGGGTTTTACTACGCATACGCGGGCAAAAACCGTTGGCGGGAGAGGCGCAGGGAAGAACTGAACGCTGCCATCTTCGTGGCGAAGATGGAACAAGCTCTCGACTTTCGCCAGCGGGTACTTTTTGATTTCTTCGGCGAGATAGCGGTCATCCAGTCCCAGTTCGCGGGCAATAATCATCGTGACCATATCGCCCGCGCCCGCCAGGTGGGTGGCAATAATTTCGCCTTTCGGGTTGATGATGGAGGCGTCGGTCGATCCCGCGCCGAGGTCCAGAATAGCCAGTGGTCGCGTCGTGCCCGGGGTGGTTAAGGCTCCCAGAATGGCAGCTTCTGCCTCGGCGCCGCCAACTTGGACGTCAATGTTGAGCTTTTGCGTGATTTCCTGGGCAATCATCGCCATTTGCAGGCGATCTGATTTCACCATCGAGGCAATACCCACAGCCTGCTCCAGCGAAAATTCACCGGCAAGCCCACCCGTCACGCTGACGGGAACTGAAGTATCAACCGCCAGTAGATCCTGAATAAAGATTTCCTGACTGGGTTTGTTGGTTAATTCAGCCATTGTCTGGCGCACATGCTCCAGCATGCCGCCAATATTGGTCCCCGCTTCGCCGGTGACGTTATCCAGTTTCGGGCACTCACCAACCGCTTTCATAATCGCGTCAGCGCCCGCTGCGACATCGACACGTACGGTACGCCCTTGTGACTGTAGCTCCAGATTTCCGGCAGGAATGGCCCGTGCTTTGACATCCCCTGACGGCGTTTTCACGACCACGGCAGAACGGTTGCCGATCAGCGCCCGCGCCATCGGGACAATGTTTTTAGTCTCGTCGGCATTGAGGCCAAAAACGGTCGCAATCCCGTAGGGGTTAGAAAGCGTTTCAATGACCTTTCCGGGAACCGCCACCTCAATGGCCGCCAGCATACCCAACGGGATGCGGTCGATATGAAGGACTTCATCGACGATGGGCAGGGGATGAGTCAGACGATTACTGACCAATACGCCATCGTCCTGCTGTAAAATAACGCCAGTCAGCTGGTATCCGGCGCGTACGGAGGCGTTAATCATCGTGGCGACATCGGCGAAATCAAATGCCGATGACACCACCAGAATATAGGGCGTATCCGCCGGGCGACTGAGCAAGTCTTCCGGCGTAATCGTGATGCCCACGCCTAACCCGACGCCGCCCGGCGTTTTAGGGTTATGGCCGATCATCGTGGACTCGGTGATGATGGTTTCGGTGATCGTTTCCATCGCCACGTCGCCAATGACCGGTGTGGCTTCGTTAATACGGATGAGTGAAATATTGCTGACATTGATGCCGGCGTTTTTTGCCGCCAGCGTAAGTGCCTCCTGAATGCCAAACACATTACGCAATGTGCCCTTGATCCCGGTGGTTTCCGCCAGCGCGCTGTTGATAATGTTCAGCGTGCCAGCCTCATCCAGGGTAGCCAGAGCGACCTCCGTCGATGAGTTGCCTATGTCAATGCCAGCTATATATCGCATGATCCCGTCCTGGAGTTAGTCGTCGCCTTTGAGTTTTTTACGCTCTACATACAGCGCTGCCGCTTCGCGAACGAAAGCCGCACAGATCTTTGCCTGATAACGATGTTCGAGGTCGTCGGCGATGGCCATCAGCTCGTCTTTCGTTGAACGGTATGGGCGCAGCGCGTTGTAGATCTCAAGAATGCGATCGTCAGGCACCGCGGTTAGCTCAGCGGCGCGCTCGAAGTTCATCGCCAGCCTGTCGCGCCCGGCATCTTTGGCGATTTCCGCCTGCAGGCGCAGCGTTTCAGGGGTGATGCGCATGTCCTGCGCGGTGACTTTGTTGCTCAGAACATTTTCGAGCGTGAAGTCATCCAGAGTTTTATTGGTCGCGGTTTTAACCCACTCAGGATGTTTATTCGCGAGAGGGTAATCCGTGATTTTCGCGGAACGTACTGATGAACTCGCCGTGGCCGGAGTCGCGGACTCGCCTTGCAGGCTGTTCATCCGGCTTAGCACATCCCGAACCATCGATTCAATTGCGTCGGTATTCATGGAGTTATCCTTTATCAAAGCGCCACGCGCAGTTCCTGCGGGTTTTTGCCCGTCACGACGTATTTGGTCTCTTTAATATGCAGAATGGCCGATTTCGCCTGGTACTTAGGACGCGCCATCTGATCGTTCAGAGTAGGGACCGGTTGCGGCGATTCACGCTTGGCATAACGCGCGGCGTTTTTACCGATCTGACGATAGGTTTCCAGCGTCAGGAGCGGCGCCTGTGGGAACAGCTCCAGGTTAGAAAGCGGCGGTAAGCCCTGCTGGTGAATAACCGTGGTGCCTTTTGACTGGATGCCGATAGAGATCCCGGAACCGCTCAGACGGTTGCCTTCCACGGCGACAAACGCGACATCGGAGGATTTAAAGCAGCGGATTACACGCGCTTTAATGCCTTCTTCTTCGATCCCGGCAATCACTTCACGCAGGATATTTTTATGCGGGATCCCGACGATATTGACGGTTTGTGAAAGCCCAAACGCCGGCCCTACGGCAATAATCACTTCGTCCTGCTGCTGGCCTTGTTTAGCTTCGCCAATCTCGGTCAGAAAGCTGTCGCCCTGTACCGCAGCGGCCTGCGGCGCGCTTGCCGCTGCCGATGCGCGGAATGAGACGGGTTTGTCGCTGGTCTGCATTTCAGACAGCACATCTTCAATTATCTGGCGCAGCAGCTTTTCATTGATTTCCATTTTTCACCCCTTAGCCAAGTTCGTTGGGATCAAGTGCGCCAGGGATGTTTTTGATCTCTTCCCAGCGTTCGCCTTGCAGGCGATAACCTGTTGCCGGACCGGCATAGTCATTGACGTCATTGACCGCGGATAACACCTGTCCGTCGCCAACGATAATGGCGGAGGTATGCAGATAATCCCCGGTTAACTTGGCTTTTTGGATGTTGAGCATGTCCTGGGCCACGTCGGTAAACCCGCCCTGAGCAAGCGCTTTTACGACTTCCAGGCCGTTGCGGTTTTTATTGATGATCTCTTGTGCAAATTTGATGTCTTCCACGATGTTGCGCTCCGGCATATCTTTCGAACCGTGAGCGTAGGTCGCAGCTTCCACTTCTTCGTCGGTGATTGGCGGTAATCCCATCCCGGCAAACACGGCCTGCAGCGCGCGGGCCGCTTTGTTGCGAATGGCGATAACATCTTCTTCCCGAACCGGACGCAGGCCGCCGTCCACTTTCAGGTCGCGCTGGATAACGTTGTAGTCGTCAAAGTCTTCAGCATCTTCGTTGGAACCGGCGAACATGTTGTCGTAGTTCGGCACCGCGGAATAACCGGAAGAGATGAAGTCAGTACCCGGCAGGAACTGCATCAGCAGGCGCGCGGTGCGACGCATATCCGAGTGGGTAAAGGTCTGGTCGTTGCTGGAGGCGCATTCCAGATCCAGAGAAGAACAGATCAGGTTTTCCGCCAGCACGGCACGAATGCCTGACGGCACGGCAGACGGTACGCCAATGCAGCTTACTGAACCGTTTTGCAAGCCCTGTACGCCAGCGGCTTTGGTGATGTAAATGCAGCGGGCTTCCAGATACAGCATGGATTTGCCTTCGGCGTAGCCCATCTGTACTTCAGAGCCGGAGCCGGAGGTAAAGCGCATTTTCAGACCGCGTGAGGCGTAGGACGAGGCGAGGAAGCCTTTCGACCATGGCGTGTCGTCACCGTCGGTAAAGACAGGTTCTGTACCATAGACGGAGATAGTTTCCGCGTAGCAGGTGTGGCCTAACATGCCGAGCTTAAGTTCGGTGGCTTCTTCCAGCGAGCACTGGGTTAATACGCCCGGGCGTCCGACCTGTGAACCGACTAACAGGGCAATGGCGTTAAATGGCGCGTAGCGCGCGACGGCAACGGTCGTTTCCTGTTCGTCAAATCCGCGCCATGCGCCTTCTGCGGCGTCGGCGGCAATCTGTACCGGATTATCTTTGACGTTGGTGACGTGCGCCTGTTGAGACGGAGTACGACGAGCGCGCATTTTCTGCATCGCCATCATCATCTCGACGACGTTCATATGGGAAACCACTTCGACAATTTTTGCCGGGGTCATTGCGGTGGTCAGCGGCACAATGTCTTTGCGTTTGACGTTAGGGTCGCAAAGCATATTGGCCAGTTTGACCGAGTCCATCGCCATAACTTCTTCTGCGCGCGCCAGGTTAATACCGTAGCGGGCAATGAAGTGGTCGATGAGATCAAATTCACTGGCGGATTTACCGTCCAGTTCAGTGACCATGCCGTTGACGATTTTAATCGATGGTTTTGGGTCGTTCGGGCTTTCCATTGCAATGAAGCCTTCTTCGATCCACTCCTTGACGAAACCATCCTGATTCACAGGGCGCTTCGCCAGTGCTTCAAATCTTTTCGATCTCATGAATCAGCCTCACTGATATCAGATGTAGGACGGACGATCGTTTTTCGGCTCTGAGCCGAGGGTCCCGAGCACGGTTTTACCGATTTCACGGGCGGAGATAACGGCCTGACGAACGGCGCCGGAATCACCGGAAATGACCAGAATGGCTTCGTTACTGAAGCTGGTGCCATGGGCAGGTGAGCTGTAGGCTACGACTTCCACATTGGCGGATTTCAGCGCAGTATCAGCCATCAGGACACCAACGGAAGCTGGCGCGCCAACGATGACGCCGCAGGCTCGGCCAATCGGTGCGCCAAAGGCTTTTTCCAGCGCGTAGCTGGCGCGTGCGGTGTATTGCATCTCGATGTGACCGGCTTCATTGGCATAAACATCGCCAAAGGTGCGATCCAGCTCTTTCAGCGCGACCTCGATTCCGCGCTTCACGTCGGAAACATCGTTGCCGCCGAGAATAATCAACGAGCCGTGACCCGCGCCGCCTTTGGTATCACGTGGCAATTCAATACTGACGACTTCCGTATTTGTTGCTTTTACCGCTTCATCGGCGGCCATGATGTGCGGACCCGCGCCGGTACGGGCGCCAAGGATGCCAATGGAGCGATAGCGCTTTTCAAGCTTCATCGCGTCCAGTAAGGCGCTGTCTACGTTGGCGATTACCAAACCGACGGTATCGCCAATTGCAGTGCCGACAAACTCCGTTAAACTGCAGCTTTTCTCTGCCATAGCCGTTTCTCGTGTTGGATGATTATTTTCAGGGATAGCCTGCTGTTCCGGTGTCGCCACGCGAGCAATCACCTGCGCCATGATCTGTTCAACCAGTTCATTGCTGCTCATTAGCTAATTCCCTTCGGTAAGATTTTTTCTACATCGGTATGAGGGCGTGGGATAACGTGTACGGCTTTCACTTCTCCCACGTTACGTGCTGCGGCAGCACCGGCATCCGTTGCTGCTTTAACGGCGCCGACATCGCCGCGAACAATGACTGTTACCAGCCCTGAACCAATTTTTTCGTAGCCGACCAGCATCACATTGGCTGACTTCACCATTGCATCTGCGGCCTCTATGGCTGCAGTTAAGCCTTTGGTTTCTACCATTCCTAACGCTTCTTGTTGCATAAAGACCTCGCCTGGGTTGTCCCGATTTTCATGACTATAAAAAGAAGCGAGGAAAAAGAATGGCTGAGTTGAAAGTAAGCGAGAAAAAATAGTGAGGATACGGTGATATAAAATTGCTGTTGTTTATTTTATCTTTTTGTTTTTGTTGATATTTTAAAATGTCATTAATATGAATATTTGGTTATGTTAATTCCATATTTACACTTTTGTTCGTGACATTAAAAATAGCATTTGTTATGCGGAGAAATGAAATTGTGATGGTTGTCGGAAAACATAATTCTGCCAGTCGCAATATTTTATTATTTTGCAAACGTGCTTGTAATAGTGAATGCCCTCGTATTCCCGCCTGTTTTAATAAAGGGGATAGCAAGAATTTGCTATCCCAACACGATTTTGAAGAGCATTCCGCCCGTAGATTGCCAACAATTTGCCGGTGCGGCTTTTTATAGTAAGCCTTGAAGTATTCTACTTGCCAGCAAGGAGTCCGCTGGTAAAGACACGAACTCTGCTTAGAAGGTGTCACAATGAACGATTCACTAAAAGCGCAATGCATTGCTGAGTTTTTGGGTACCGGGCTGTTTTTGTTTTTTGGCATCGGATGCCTGAGCGCACTTAAAGTCGCGGGTGCCAGTTTGGGATTGTGGGAGATCTGCATCATATGGGGGCTGGGGATCTCGCTTGCCGTTTACCTGACTGCGGGGATTTCTGGCGCGCATCTCAATCCTGCTATCACCATTGCTCTGTGGTTATTTGCCTGTTTTCCGGGGCGCAAAGTGTTGCCATACACCGTAGCGCAGGTTGCGGGTGCCTTTGGCGGCGCGTTGCTGGCCTATCTGCTGTACGGAAGTTTATTTACCGAGTATGAGTCGGCCCACCAAATGGTGCGCGGCAGCCTTGAAAGCCTGCAACTGGCCAGTATTTTTAGTACTTATCCAGCGGCGGCGCTCAGCGTCTGGCAGGCTGCGCTGGTCGAAGTGGTGATCACTTCCATTCTGATGGGCATGATTATGGCGCTTACCGATGACGGTAATGGCGTCCCCAGAGGGCCGTTGGCGCCTTTACTGATTGGCATTCTGGTGGCTGTTCTCGGTGCATCTACCGGGCCGCTCACGGGATTTGCCATGAATCCGGCACGTGATTTTGGTCCAAAATTGTTCGCATGGATGGCCGGATGGGGTGACGTGGCGATGACCGGGGGACGTGATATTCCTTACTTCATCGTACCGATTGTGGCCCCCATTATCGGCGCTTGCGCAGGCGCAGCAATTTATCGTTATTTTATTGGCAAAAATTTACCGTGTAATACGTGTAAGCTGGAGGAAAATGAGAGCTAGCTTCACGAAGTAAGTTTATTTTTGAACAGTAAAAACTGTTTTCGTGATCCGGTTTCCTGAACCGTCCAAAAAGTCTCCCAAGAATGGGAGACTTTTGTTATGTTCAATGATGACTTTCATCAGTGCTCAGGAAAGCGAGATGAAAACGAATGTGTAAATAATATGTTTTATTTATAACAATAAATTAACTGAGAGGTTTTATCATGATTTCTGCGAGTGCCCTGAACTCAGAACTCATTAATAAAATCGCACAGGATTTTGCACAGGCCACCAGTCTGGCTGTTGTGGTTGTCAATATTCACGGTGATGAAATTTCTGAGCTTTTTAATTTCACCCCTTTTTGTCAGTTGATGCGTCAGCATCCTCAGCACAGTACGCGTTGCCGTATGAGCGACCGGTGCGGCGGGTTGGAAGCTTCAAAATCCGATCAACCCTGTATCTATCGCTGCCACGCGGGGCTTACCGACTTCTCAATTCCGCTGGTCATAGCGGGTCACCTGGTTGGGTTCGTATTGTGCGGTCAGGTACGCTTAAGTAACGATGTCGGCCTGGTTGATATTCTGAACGTTGACGACCGCTGGCAGGCCGATCCCGAACTGCTAAGTGAATTTCGTAATGTGCCGGAGATGGACTATTCGCGGGTCATCGCCTCGGCGGATCTCCTGAAGCTCATCGTAGAGAATTGCCTTAAAAAACAACTCAATTTTGTGGTTATCAAAGACAACCCACAGCAGGCAGAGCCGGTACGCGCTAACCGAACGCCGAATCCTCACGACAGCAAAATGAAAAAAGCCCTGCGCTATATAGACGCGCATTTGTCAGACGAGCTGCGTCTGGAGGATGTTGCCTCGCACGTTTACCTTAGCCCTTACTATTTCAGTAAGTTGTTCAAAAAATATCAGGGTATCGGGTTTAATGCCTGGGTAAATCAGCAGCGAATGGCGAGTGCCAAAGAGTTGCTCTGTCATAGCGACTGGAGTATAGCCAGCATTGCGCGTAATTTAGGCTTTTCGCAAACCAGTTATTTTTGCAAAGTGTTCCGCCAGACGTATCAGGTTACGCCGCAGGCTTTTCGCCAGCAAATAAATGTCATTTCACGCGGTGAGTCCGCTTAAATAGCAATATTTTGCTATTGCCGATTTTTGATATCGGGCGTTATGTCAGAACAGCAGTCAATAAATTGTCATAGCGCAACAAAATAATAGTATTAGAGGGATAAACTGCACCAGTTTTTATTTTTGTGATGAGATACAGTGTCTGTGTGAATGACTTTCTTTATTCTTTACTGACACTTTCATTCAAAATGCAAAGATATGAATAAGTGGGGTTATGGCCAGAGAATTGGCTACATAAACCCGGAAAATTATTAAATTGAATTTTTGTCATGAGGTTGTGAATTTACCTCATAACAGAGAGCTTAATTAATCGGCTCTTGAGCTGACAGGTTTGCCACATTTGTGGCAGGGAAGGGGGTGAGAATCCCCCGCAGCCCCCGCTGCTGTGATGCTGACGACCCCGTATTGACCACTGATCGCAAGATTGGGAAGGACGGGTGAGGATGACGCTAAGCCAGAAGACCTGCCTGTCAGTGACTACCAACAACTTCGGTGGGAAGTGGGTTGCTCAGATGCATACAGTCGGGAGACTGGGTATCTCTACACCCCTACCACCCTGAACAGGATCAGGGTATGGCGGCCAATTTTCACGCATTTGTTCTTGCAGGTACCGGGAGCGGCTGTGGTAAAACCACGGTGACGCTGGGCTTGTTGAGCTTGTTGAAAAAGCGCGGTTTACGCGTTCAGCCCTGCAAAGTCGGTCCTGATTATCTGGATACCGGCTGGCATACCGCGGTATGCGGTACCGCTTCCCGCAATCTTGATAGCTTCATGCTTCCCGCCCCCACGCTGAACGCGCTGTTTCGCGAGCAGATGCAGCATGCGGATATCGCCGTGATTGAGGGCGTTATGGGGCTGTATGACGGATACGGCACCGATCCAAATTACTGCAGCACCGCCGCGATGGCCGAACAGTTAGGTTGCCCGGTCATCCTATTGGTTGATGGCAAAGCGGTTTCCACCTCGATTGCCGCAACGGTAATGGGGTTTCAGCATTTTGATCCCACTCTGAATATCGCTGGTGTGATTGTTAATCGGGTCAACAGCGAAACGCATTACCAACTGCTGAAGGTTGCCATTGAGCGTTACTGCTCCGTTCCTGTTTTAGGTTACGTTCCCCGTATGGACGGCGTTGCGCTTCCTGAGCGTCACCTGGGACTGGTTACTGCGCGTGAGTCTGTTATCAATCAGCAGCCGTGGCAGGCCTTTGCCGCGACGCTGGAGCAAACCCTTGATATCGACGCGCTGCTGACATTAAGCCAGTTAACCCATTTTCCTGCTGGCGAATGGCCCGCGCTTCCCGCTACAGATGCCGGGGAAGGGCTAACGCTTGCTATCGCTGATGACGAAGCGTTCAATTTTTATTACCCGGACAATATTACTTTGCTTGAACGCACTGGGCTTAAGATTGTCCGTTTTAGCCCGCTGCACGATACCTGTTTACCCGATTGTCAGATGATCTGGCTGGGGGGCGGATATCCTGAATTACATGCTGCGGCTCTGGCCCGCAATGTCTCGATGCTTAAGCAACTGCGAGCCGCACATCAACGTGGCGTGGCGATTTACGCCGAGTGCGGCGGACTAATGTATCTCGGCAGCTCGCTGGAGGACAGCCACGGTGATAGCTGGCTGATGGCGGATATCATTCCCGGTCACAGCAAAATGGGGAAACGTCTGACCCGATTTGGCTACTGCGAGGCGCAGGCCGCGCAGCAAACCTTGTTAGCTGCAGCAGGCGAAGTGCTGCGCGGGCATGAATTTCACTACTCCGATTTTACCCCAGAAACTCCCGCGGTGATGCACTGTCGCAAAGTGCGCGATGGCAAAACGTTGCAGGCCTGGTCTGGCGGCTGGCAGGTGGGTAACACTTTCGCCAGCTATCTGCACGTTCATTTTGCTCAACGCCCGCAGATGCTTAATCACTGGCTGGCAGCCGCGAGGAGCGCGCTATGACGATCCTCGCGTGGTGTGTTGCCTGGCTGCTTGATTTTATCATCGGCGACCCGCAGAACTGGCCGCATCCGGTGCGCTGGATTGGCAATCTGATTTCTGCCATACAGCGAGTCGTGCGGCGCTACTGCCATAGCGATCGTGCGCTGCGCATCGGCGGCGCGGCGATGTGGGTCGTGGTGGTTGGTCTGACCTGGGCGGTGTCCTGGGGCGTACTGACGCTGGCGACAGCTATTCATCCCTGGTTGGGTTGGGTGGTGGAGGTTTGGATGATCTTTACCGTGTTGGCCGGGCGCTGTCTGGCGAACGCCGCGCTGGATGTCGAGCGCCCGCTACGCGCCGGTAATCTTGCTGCAAGTCGGGAAAAGCTGTCATGGATTGTGGGTCGCGATACTTCGCAATTACAACCGCAGCAGATCAATCGCGCCGTGGTGGAAACCGTGGCTGAAAACACCGTTGACGGCATCATCGCGCCGCTGTTTTTCCTGCTTCTCGGCGGCGCGCCTCTGGCGATGGCCTACAAAGCGGTAAATACCCTTGACTCCATGGTGGGTTACAAACACGAAAAATACCGCGCTATTGGTATGGTCAGCGCGCGTCTGGACGATGTCGCAAATTATATTCCGGCGAGACTGAGCTGGCTGTTGCTGGGCATGGCGGCATTTTTATGTCGCAAAGACGGCTCGCGTGCTTTGCAGATCGGCTGGCGCGATCGCTACAACCATAGCAGCCCAAACTGTGCGTGGTCGGAGGCCTCCGTTGCCGGGGCGTTAGGTATTCGTCTGGGTGGTCCTAATGATTACTTTGGCGAGCGCGTTGAGAAACCGTGGATTGGTGATGCCCAACGCGATATTTCGGTAGACGACATTTCCCATACGATTCGATTGATGTGGGTGGCATCGACGCTGGCACTGGCGCTGTTTATTGCGCTGCGGTGGCTGTTAGTCGGTGTAGCCTGAGGACAACACAATGCAATACATCCAGCAACCCCAGGCGATTGAGGCCAAAAGTTTCGACATTATTGGTGAGATTATCCGTGAAACCCGCCCGGACTATCAGTTCGCCAGTCCGCTGCATGAAGCCATTATCAAGCGGGTCATTCACACCACGGCGGATTTCGACTGGCTGGACATTCTGTGGTTTTCCAGTGATGTGCTGGAGCAGTTCTGCGCGGCGCTTAGCCGTTCGAGCGTGATTTATACCGACACCACAATGGCCCTTTCCGGGATCAATAAAACGCTGCTGGCAAAATTTGGCGGCGAGTGCCGCTGCTATATCAGCGATCCGCGGGTCGTACGAACGGCAAAAGAGCAGGGTATTACCCGGTCTATGGCGGCCGTTGATATTGCGGTGAAGGAAGAGGGGGAAAAGCTGTTTGTCTTTGGCAACGCGCCCACTGCGCTGTTCCGCCTGCTTGAGCATGATGTTGCCGTCAGCGGTGTGGTTGGCGTACCGGTTGGGTTCGTTGGCGCACAAGAGTCGAAAGATGCGCTGACCCAAAGCAATCAGCCCGCCATTGCTGCGTTAGGTCGCAAAGGGGGAAGTAACGTCGCCGCCGCTATCGTCAACGCCATGCTTTATCACATGCAGGGGGCGCGATGAGCGAGGCCTTCGATACGCCGGTGTGGCACAACGGTAAAGCGCTGCGAAAAGGATATACCACCGGGTCGTGCGCGACGGCGGCTGCAAAAGTGGCGGCGCTGATGGTACTGCGCCAGCACCTGATCCATCAGGTTTCTATCGTGACGCCTTCCGGGGTAACGCTCTGTCTTAACGTGGAGTCGCCGCATATCGAAGGGCAGCAGGCGATTGCCGCGATCCGCAAAGACGGCGGCGATGACGTGGATGCCACCCACGGCATGCTGATTTTTGCCCGCGTGACGTTAGACGATACTGGCGTGATCGCCTTACAGGGCGGTGAAGGGGTCGGTACGGTAACCCGCAAAGGGATCGGCCTGCCAGTCGGAAGTTCGGCGATTAACCGCACACCTCGCCAGACCATTGAGTCTGCGGTACGCGAGGCGATTGGTCCGAATCGTGGGGCGCAGATTGAAATCTTCGCCCCGGAAGGCGAAGAGCGGGCGCAAAAAACCTACAACTCGCGTCTTGGCATTCTGGGCGGCATTTCGATTATCGGCACCACGGGGATCGTCACGCCAATGTCGGAGGAGAGCTGGAAACGTTCACTGTCGCTGGAGCTGGAAATTAAACGCGCAGCGGGGCTGGAGCGTGTGGTACTGGTGCCGGGAAACCACGGCGAACGTTTTGTGCGCGAGCAGATGGGGATCGACACCCAGGTGGTGGTCACCATGAGCAACTTCGTCGGCTACATGATTGAAGAAGCCGTCCGTCTGGGATTCCGGCAAATTGTGCTGGTGGGACATCCCGGCAAACTTATCAAAATCGCGGCGGGGATCTTCCATACCCACAGCCATATTGCCGATGCCCGCATGGAAACGCTGGTGGCCCATCTCGCATTGCTTGGCGCCCCGCTGGAACTGCTGACGCTGGTCAGCGACTGCGATACCACCGAAGCGGCGATGGAACACATAGAAGCGTACGGCTTTCAGCACATTTATAACCATCTGGCGAAGCGTATCTGTATGCGCGTTCTGCAAACGTTGCGCTTTACCAAAAATCCCCCGACCTGCGACGCGATCATGTTCTCTTTTGATAATCAGGTGCTTGGGAGCAACCGTCCGGTCGCAGAGATTGCTGAGGAGATGCAATGTTAACCGTTGTGGGGATGGGACCGGCGGGTTTGCATTTGATGACGCCAGCGGCGCGTGACGCGGTGGTATCGGCTGATGTGCTGGTCGGTGGAAAGCGTCATTTGCAGCAGTTCCCGGACTTTACCGGTGAGCAGTTTGCGCTGGGAGCCAATATTCCTGAACTCCTGAACTGGATTAGCGCGCACCAGCAACAGCGCGTTGTGGTGCTGGCGTCTGGGGATCCGCTGTTTTACGGCATCGGGACGCGCATGGTGGCGCACTTTGGCATCGGGAAGGTACGCATTATTCCCGGTATTAGCGCGGTGCAGTACCTGTGCGCGCAGTCCGGTATTGATATGAACGATATGTGGCTGACCAGTAGCCATGGGCGCAGCGTCTGTTTCGATGAACTGGCCCGCCATCACAAGGTGGGGATGGTAACCGATGCGCTGTGCGGCCCACGCGAAATCGCGCAGCAGCTAATCACACGAGGCAAGGGGCATCGCTGGATGGTCATCGGCGAAAACCTGGCGATGGAAAACGAGCGGATCCATTTCCTGCCTGTGAGCGAAATTAACGCCGACTATGACATGAATGCAGTGGTGATCCTTGATGAAAGATGAGCTGTTTCTGCGTGGAGAGAAGGTGCCGATGACCAAAGAAGCGGTACGCGCACTTGCCCTCTCAAAACTTGAACTACATCGCGCCAGTCACCTGATTGATATTGGTGCAGGAACCGGCAGCGTGTCGATAGAGGCGGCGCTGCAATATCCGGGACTGCGCGTGACGGCAATCGAACGTAACCCGGCGGCGCTGAGGTTGCTGGATGAAAATCGCCAGCATTTTGCCTGCGCAAATATCGACATTTTTCCCGGCGTTGCGCCGATGACCATCACGGAAAAAGCCGATGCCATTTTTATGGGCGGTAGCGGCGGGCATCTGACCGATCTCATTGACTGGTCGATGCGTCAACTGCATCCCGCCGGTCGGCTGGTGATGACGTTTATCCTCCAGGAAAACCTCAATACCGCGCTGTCGCATCTGGACCATCTTGGCGTACAGGGAGTGGATTGCCTGCAGCTACAGGTTTCCTCGCTTACCACGCTTGGCAGTGGTCATTACTTCAAACCGAATAACCCCGTATTTGTTATCGCCTGTCAGAAGGAAGGAAACCATGTCTGAGATTTTTGATCCCCGTAGCGTGTGGTTTGTTGGCGCAGGTCCTGGCGATCGCGAGCTGATTACCCTCAAAGGTTACCGGTTGCTACAGCAGGCGCAGGTGGTTATCTACGCCGGATCGCTGATTAACACCGAACTACTGGAATATTGCCCCGCTGGCGCTGAATGTCACGACAGCGCTGAACTGCATCTGGAGCAGATCCTCGATCTGATGGAAGCCGGAGTGAAAGCGGGTAAGACCGTGGTGCGTCTGCAAACTGGCGATGTTTCGCTGTACGGTTCCGTGCGCGAGCAGGGCGAGGAGCTGACCAAGCGCGGGATCGACTGGCAGGTGGTGCCCGGCGTCAGCGCGTTCCTCGGTGCGGCGGCGGAACTCGGCGTGGAGTACACCGTGCCAGAGGTCTCACAGAGCCTGATCATTACCCGCCTGGAAGGGCGCACGCCGGTTCCGGAGCGCGAACAGCTGGAGTCGTTTGCCAGCCACCGGACTTCAATGGCGATTTATCTTTCCGTCCAGCGTATTCATCGGGTGGCGGAGCGTCTGATTGACGGCGGTTATCCGGCAACCACGCCGGTCGCGGTGATCTACAAGGCGACCTGGCCGGAAAGCCAGACCGTGCGCGGTACGCTGGCGGATATTGGCGACAAGGTGCGCGAGGCGGGCATCCGCAAAACGGCCCTGATTCTGGTCGGTGATTTCCTGGGCTCGGAGTATCACTACTCCAAACTCTATGCGGCGGACTTTAGTCATGAATACCGTAAAGCCTGAGTCAATTGCGCTTTTTTGCCTGACGCCAGGCGGCGTTGCGCTGGCGAAACGTCTGGCGGCTATGTTGCCGGTCACCTGTTTTACCAGTGAAAAGCTGCTGGAGGAGGGGTTTATTCCCTTTGAAAACGGCTTTGCCAATACCGCCCGTGATGCGTTTATGAATTACTCGGCGCTGATTTTTATCGGGGCGACGGGGATCGCGGTTCGCGTGCTGGCTCCGCTGGTGAACGATAAATTTTGCGATCCGGCGGTGGTGGTCATTGATGAGCGTGCCCAGCATGTCATCAGCCTGCTCTCCGGTCACGCGGGGGGCGCGAATGCGCTGGCGCGTTATCTGGCGGGCATGCTGGGGGCCGACCCGGTAATCACCACGGCGACGGATGTCAACGATATGGCGGCTCTGGATACGCTAGCATTCCAGTTGAATGCCCGGATGAGTGATTTCCGTTCGGCGGTGAAGATCGTTAATCAGATGCTGGTCAGCAACAAGCGGGTTGGCCTGTGGTGGGATAACGAACTGACGCAGGATGTCAGCCATTGCGACCGGCGCGGTTTTATCACGGTAACCGATCTCAATCAGCTTCCCGAACTGGATGCGCTGGTGTGTATCACCTTACGCACCAATTTACCCGATCTGCCTGTTCCGCACTGGAAGCTGGTGCCGCAGCGGGTGGTGGCCGGAATAGGCTGTCGCCGCGACACGCCGTTCCCGCTGCTGGCTGCGCTGCTTGCCCGCCAACTTGAAGCCCAGCAGCTCGATCCGTTGGCGTTAAAAGCCATTGGCAGTATCACGCTGAAAAAAGATGAGCAGGGACTCATCCAGTTGGCCTCGTGCTGCCGTGTGCCTTTCGAAACCTTTACCGCTGACGCGCTGCGTGAGCACGAACACCGTTTTCCGGCCTCATCGTTTGTTCGTAAAACGGTGGGGACAGGAAGCGTTTCTGGTCCTGCAGCCTGGCTGCTGAGCCACGGACAACTGTTAGGTGAGACCCTGCGCGAACAGGGCGTCACTATCACTTTGGGAGTTTCACACTGATGTTAACCGTAATTGGAATTGGTCCTGGCTCGCAGGCAATGATGACCATGGAAGCCGTTGAAGCTTTGCAGGCAGCGGAAATCATCGTTGGCTATAAAACCTACACCCATCTGGTAAAGGCTTTCACAGGCGATAAGCAGGTGATCAAAACCGGAATGTGCAAAGAGATTGAACGCTGTCATGCGGCGATCGAACTGGCGCAGGCGGGTCACAACGTGGCGCTGATCAGCAGCGGTGACGCGGGGATTTACGGTATGGCCGGGCTGGTGCTGGAGCTGGTCAGTAAGCAAAAGCTGGACGTTGAGGTCAGACTTATCCCTGGCATGACCGCCAGCATTGCCGCCGCCTCCTTGCTGGGCGCGCCGCTGATGCACGACTTCTGCCACATTAGCTTAAGCGACCTGTTAACGCCGTGGCCGGTTATCGAAAAACGCATTGTTGCCGCTGGCGAAGCAGACTTTGTTATCTGTTTCTATAACCCGCGCAGCCGGGGGCGCGAAGGGCATCTGGCGCGTGCATTTGAGCTGCTTTCAGCCAGCAAGAGCGCGCAAACGCCGGTGGGTATTGTGAAATCAGCCGGACGTAAAAAGCAGGAAAAATGGCTGACCACCCTGGGTGAAATGGACTTTGAACCGGTTGATATGACCAGTCTGGTGATCGTTGGCAACAAAACAACCTATGTGCAGGACGGCCTGATGATTACGCCACGAGGTTATGTGCTGTGAATTACGGTGATGTGTTGGTCATGGGCGGTACCAGCGATGCGCGCATGCTGTGCCAGCAACTGGACGCGGCAAACGTGGCCTACACCCTGTCAGTGGCGACCCCAACGGGGAAGCAGCTGGCGGGAGACATCAAAGGTCAGGTGCGCTGCGGGCGTCTGGAGCGCGAACAAATGATTGCCTGGCTGCAGGAAAACCGGACGCGCTGGGTGATCGACGCCTCTCATCCGTATGCCGAGGTGGTAAGCCGCAACATCATGAGCGCCTGCGCAGCGGCGGGCGTGTTGTTGAGCCGCTACCAGCGTCCTGAGCAGTTGAGTGGTTTAACCCACCCGCATCTGCATACCGTGCAGAGTATTCAGCAGGCCTGCGAGGTTGCGCGACGCTTCGGTAAACGCGTGTTGCTTACCACCGGCAGTAAAGATTTAGCCATCTGGCGTGAAGGATTAGCGGAAAAAACGCTGCTGGCGCGCGTCCTGCCTGTTCCCGATGTTATCCAGCAGTGCGCGGATCTCGGCTTTGGCGTCGGTGAAATCTTTGCGTTGTGCGGGCCGTTTAGCGCCGAGTTCAACGCCGCGTTTTACCGCCAGTGTCAGGCTGATGTGGTGATTACCAAAGCATCCGGCGCGGAAGGTGGCTATCAGGAAAAAGTTCAACCCTGTCTGGATGCCGGGATCCCCTGCATCGTGATTACACGTCCGGCACCGTTGGTGACGGGAGAAGAGTTACTGGAAAGTCAGGCCGCATTTGGGGCGCGTTTAACGCGCTGGCTGGCCGCTGCTTAAGGAGTTTGAGATGAAAAAGGCGCTTCTGGTGGTCAGCTTTGGCACCAGCTATCACGACACCTGTGAAAAGAATATTGTGGCCTGTGAGCGCGATCTCGCAGCCAGTTGCCCGGATCGCGACCTGTTTCGGGCGTTTACCTCCGGGATGATTATCCGCAAGCTCAAGCAGCGCGACGGTATTGATATCGACACGCCGCTGCAGGCGCTGCAAAAGCTGGCGGAGCAGGGATATCAGGATGTGGCTATTCAGTCGCTGCACATCATCAACGGCGATGAATACGAAAAAATTGTTCGCGAAGTGCAAAGTATGCGTCCGCTGTTTTCTCGCCTGACGCTCGGCGTACCGCTGCTGAGCAGCCATGAAGATTACGCCCAACTGATGCAGGCGCTGCAACAGCAGATGCCAGCGCTTGGCGAAAATGAAAAAGTGGTGTTTATGGGGCACGGCGCCAGCCATCATGCCTTTGCGGCTTATGCCTGTCTCGACCACATGATGACGGCGCAGCGTTTCCCGGCGCGGGTCGGGGCGGTGGAGAGTTATCCGGAAGTGGATGTACTGATTGAAAGTTTAGCGCAGGAGGGGGTGACGGCGGTGCATCTGATGCCGCTGATGTTAGTTGCTGGCGATCATGCCATCAATGATATGGCCTCCGACGAAGACGATTCGTGGAAGACATTGTTCAACGCCGCGGGTATACCGGCTACGCCGTGGCTTAGCGGCCTGGGTGAGAACCCGGCAGTTCGCGCCATGTTTGTGGCACATCTACAGCAGGCGCTGAATGTGACGCTGGAGGAAGCGGCATGAACGGAAAACTGTACGCGTTAAGCACCGGCCCAGGCGCTGCCGATCTCATCACCGTGCGGGCCGCGCGCACGCTGGGTAATCTCGATATTCTCTATGCGCCTGCCGGACGGAAAGGCGGCGACAGCCTGGCGCTGTCGATCGTGCGTGAGTATATCGGCGAGCAGACCGAAGTCCGCTGCTGCCATTTTCCTATGAGTGCCGACAGCGCTGAAAAAGAGGCGGTGTGGGATGAGGTCGCTGCCGCGCTGGTTCAGGAAGTGGAGGCCGGTAAACAGGTTGGCTTTATCACGCTCGGCGACGCCATGCTGTTCAGTACCTGGGTCTTTTTACTCCAGCGTATTGGCAACCCTGACTGGTTAGAAATTGTTCCGGGTGTGACCTCTTTCGCCGCCATTGCCGCACGTTCAAAAACGCCGCTCGCCATGGAGCAGCAGTCGCTGGCGGTGGTCTCCTGCACCGCGCCGGAAGCCGAAATCCAGCAGGCGTTAAAGCAGCATGACAGCCTGGTGCTGATGAAAGTGTACGGTCGTTTTGCGCGCATTAAAGCCCTGTTGCAACAAGAAGGTTTACTGGACTGCGCGTTAATGATGTCTGAAGCCACATTGCCGGGTGAGCAGTGCTGGCGTCATCTCAACGAAGTCAGCGACGACCAGCCGCTGCCTTATTTCTCGACCATTCTGATCAATAAACAGTGGGAGTATGCACAATGAAGCTTGAACAACAGCTTAAACAGCTGTCTTTCAGCGGGTTGGCTGCGGCGCTATTACTGATAATTGTCCCTGAAAAAGCGTTCGCCATGCACATTATGGAAGGCTTCTTGCCGCCAATGTGGGCGCTGGCCTGGTGGCTGCTGTTTTTACCCTGTCTGTGGTACGGACTGGTGCGCCTGCGTCAAATCGTGCAGGAAGACAGCCACCAGAAAGTGTTACTGGCCCTGTGCGGCGCGTTTATTTTTGTGCTGTCGGCGCTGAAAATTCCTTCCGTTACCGGAAGCTGCTCGCATCCGACCGGCGTCGGCCTGGCTGTTATCCTGTTCGGACCGGGGGTAGTGGCCATCCTTGGGGCAATCGTTCTGCTGTTCCAGGCTCTGCTGCTGGCGCACGGTGGTTTGACGACGCTTGGCGCTAACGGCATGTCGATGGCGGTGATTGGTCCTGTCGTGGGCTACATGGTGTGGAAAATGGCCTGCCGTGCGGGGTTGCGTCGTGATGTTTGCGTTTTCCTGTGCGCGATGCTGGCGGATCTTGTCACCTATTTCGTGACCTCTGTGCAACTGGGCGTTGCGTTCCCGGATCCGTCCGCAGGCGCAATGGGGTCGATTGTAAAATTCATGGGCATTTTCTGCCTGACGCAGATCCCCATCGCGATTGCGGAAGGTCTGCTGACCGTAATGATTTATGACCAGCTAACCAAACGCCAGTTGATAACCGCACAAGGACATTAACGATGAAAAAGACGCTGATTTTGTTAGGCATGGTCGTGGCGCTGGTGATCCTGCCGTTCTTTATCAACCACGGTGGCGAATACGGCGGTTCAGACGGTGAGGCCGAGAGCCAGATCCAGGCTATCGCCCCGCATTATGAGCCGTGGTTCCAGCCGTTGTATGAACCGGCAAGCGGTGAGATTGAAAGCCTGCTGTTTACGCTCCAGGGATCGCTGGGCGCTGCCGTGATTTTCTACATTCTGGGCTATACCAAGGGCAGGCAGCGCCGTGATGACCGGGCTTGACAGGCTGAGCTATCAAAGCCGTTGGTTTCATGTTTCACCGGTGCGGAAATTTGTGCTCTGGCTGGTGATGATGCTGCTGGCGTTTACTCTGCCCCCGTTGGGGCAGGGTATCGAGCTGTTACTGATTGCCGCGCTGAGCTGCTGGCTGCTGCGTATTTCCTTCAGGCGCTGGTGCCGCTGGATGGCATTGCCGTTTGGTTTTCTGACGGTTGGCGTGGTGACCATTGTGTTTAGTTTTAGCCGCGATCCGCAAACCCTGCTGGCCAGCATCCCCGTAGGAAGCTATTGGTTAGGCGTGAGCGCGCCAGGTCTGGTCACCGCTAATGAAACCTTCTGGCGCAGCCTGGCCGCGCTGGCGGCAACCTTCTGGCTGGTACTGAATCTGCCGTTTCCGCAATTGATTATTTTGCTCAAACGCGCGCACGTTCCCCGCCTGCTGACAGAACAGATTTTGCTGACCTGGCGGTTTATTTTTATCCTGTTAGACGAGGCGCTAGCTATTCATCGGGCGCAAACGCTGCGTTTTGGTTATCGTAGCTTGCCGCTGGGCTATCGTTCGCTGGCGATGCTGGTGGGATTGCTGTTTACCCGCGTGCTGATCCGCTACCAGCAAATGACCACCACACTGGATATCAAACTGTATCAGGGTGATTTTCACCTGTAAGGAAAAGTATGCTTGCCACTTCAGCGCTTTGGTTTCGCTATCAGGATGACCCGATCCTCAAAGGGCTAACGCTGGACTTTTCTACGCATGCCGTCACCGGGCTGGTAGGGGCCAATGGCTGCGGGAAGTCCACGCTGTTTATGAACCTGAGCGGTTTGCTGCGCCCGCAGCAAGGCGCGGTAATGTGGCAAGGAAAACCGCTGGATTACAGCAAGCGCGGGCTGCTGGCGCTACGTCAACAGGTGGCAACGGTATTTCAGGATCCCGACCAGCAGATCTTTTACACCGATATCGACAGCGATATCGCCTTCAGCCTGCGCAATCTTGGCGTGGATGAAGCTGAAATCGCCCGTCGGGTGGAGGATGCCCTTACGCTGGTTGATGCCCGGCATTTTCGCCATCAGCCGATTCAGTGTTTAAGCCACGGGCAAAAAAAACGCGTGGCGATTGCCGGAGCGTTGGTGTTGCAGGCGCAGTATCTGCTGCTGGATGAACCCACTGCGGGCCTTGATCCATCCGGGCGTACGCAGATGATTGAGATAATCAAGCGCATTGTGGCGCAGGGAAATCACGTGGTGATCTCCAGCCATGATATTGACCTCATCTATGAAGTTAGCGACGCGGTGTTCGTTTTACGCCGGGGTGAAGTGCTGACGCATGGCACACCGGGTGAGGTTTTCGCCCGGACGGATCTTATTGAACAAGCTGGATTAACGCAGCCCTGGCTGGTGAAGCTGCATACAGAGCTGGGCTTGCCGCTGTGTAAAACAGAGGCTGAATTTTTTAGTTGTATGCGAGAGAACGCACTAAAGGAGGCGTCATGACGCAGGCAATAATGTTGCAAGGAACGGCATCTGATGTAGGTAAAAGCGTGTTGGTCGCCGGGCTGTGTCGCATTTTTTATCAGGATGGACTGCGTACCGCGCCGTTCAAATCGCAGAATATGGCGCTGAATTCCGGCATTACGCCAGAGGGCAAAGAGATGGGCCGGGCGCAAATTTTTCAGGCTGAAGCCGCCGGTATTACGCCGGACGTGCGTATGAATCCGGTGCTGCTTAAACCGACCAGCGATCGTAAAGCACAGGTTGTGCTGATGGGCAAAGTGGCGACCGATATGGATGCGGTGAGTTATCACGAGTATAAGCCGCGCCTGCGGGAGCAGATCCTGTCAGTGTATAACAGTCTGGCGCAGGAGTTCGATGTGCTGGTGCTGGAAGGCGCGGGCAGCCCCGCTGAGATTAACCTGCGCGATCGCGATATCGTCAATATGGGGATGGCTGAGATGGCGCAATGTCCGGTCGTTCTGGTGGCGGATATCGATCGTGGCGGCGTGTTTGCCTCTATTTACGGTACGCTGGCGCTGCTGCATGATCATGAACGCGCCCGGGTAAAAGGGGTGATCATCAATAAGTTTCGCGGTGACGTGGCGCTGTTGTACTCCGGTATCGAGCAAATTGAAGCGCTGACCGGCGTTCCGGTACTGGGCGTCATGCCATGGCTGGACGTTGATCTGGAAGATGAAGACGGCGTTGCGCTGCAAAGGGGTAAGTATTTGCGCACTGACAAACGCGACATCGACATCGCCGTTGTTCAACTCCCGCATATCTCTAATTTTACTGATTTCAATGCGCTCGCCGCACAGCCCGATGTGCGCGTGCGCTATGTCCGTCAGCCTGAAGATCTGGCGGGCGCCGATCTGGTGATTTTGCCGGGCAGCAAAAATACGCTGGGCGATCTGGTCTGGCTGCGTGAGAGCGGTATGGCGCATGGTGTTGTGCAATTGCAGCGTAATAACGTGCCGGTGGTGGGGATTTGCGGTGGCTATCAAATGCTCGGCGATACCATTATTGATGAGGTGGAGTCAGGGCTCGGTACGCTGCCGGGTCTGGGGTTGCTCAATACGGTGACCCATTTTGCCCAGCATAAAACCACCACCCTGGTGGAGGGACAAATGTCTTCCTCGCTGCCTGACTGGCTGGCGGGCGCGGCAGGGTTATCCGTTCGCGGTTACGAAATTCATATGGGCGAAACGGAATTCACTGCGCAATGCCAGTCGGTGATGACGCTGCGCAAAGACGGCGGCAACGTGGCTGACGGCGCGGTAACGCCGGATGGCCTGGCGTTCGGCACCTATCTTCACGGTCTGTTCGACAGCGATGAATTCACCCGTGCGCTGGTCAATGGCCTGCGTGTGCGTAAAGGTTTAGCGCCGCTGGATCCCACCTTCCATTACGCGCAATATAAATCGCAGCAGTTTGATCTGCTGGCGGATGCGATGCGGCAACACATCGATATTGAGAAGATTTATACCATCATGCAGCAACACCGGGAGCCGGTATGATGATTCTGGTTACTGGCGGCGCGCGAAGCGGCAAGAGTCGGCATGCGGAAGCGCTGATCGCTGATTCCCCAAACGTTCTGTATATCGCGACTTCGCAGATTTTTGATGAGGAGATGGCGGCGCGAATTCAGCACCATCGCGATGGACGCCCTGCGCACTGGCGTACTGCCGAGCGCTGGCAGCATCTTGATGAACTGATCGCGGCGGCAAACGATCCCCAGGAAGCTATTCTGTTGGAGTGCATCACCACCATGGTGACCAACCTGCTGTTTGCGCTGGGCGGCGACAGCGACCCAGATAGCTGGGATTACGCGGCGATGGAGCAGTCCATCGAGGATGAGATCCGTGCGCTGATTGCTGCGTGTCAGCAATGCCCGGCAACGGTGGTGCTGGTGACTAACGAGGTGGGGATGGGGATTGTTCCGGAGAACCGTCTGGCCCGGCATTTTCGCGATATCGCAGGGCGCGTGAACCAGCGACTGGCGGCGGCAGCCGATGAGGTCTGGCTGGTGGTATCAGGCATTGGAGTCAAAATTAAATGAGTAAGTTGTTCTGGGCAATGCTCTCTTTTATCAGTCGCTTGCCCGTTCCTGCTCGCTGGTCGCAAGGACTGGATTTCGAGCACTATTCGCGCGGTATTGTGATGTTCCCCCTGATTGGCGTGGTGCTGGGAGGGCTGACGGGGCTGGTCTTTATGGCGCTTCAGCCCTGGTGCGGAGTGCCGTTGGCGGCCCTGTTTGCGATATTGACGCTGGCGCTGCTGACCGGAGGTTTTCATCTCGATGGGCTGGCGGATACCTGTGACGGCATTTTTTCAGCCCGTCGACGTGAGCGGATGCTGGAAATCATGCGCGACAGCCGCCTGGGAACCCACGGCGGACTGGCGTTAATTTTCGTGTTGCTGGCGAAGGTGCTGGTGGTGAGCGAACTGGCTTTGCGGGGTACGCCGATGCTGGCGGCGCTTGCTGCGGCCTGTGTCGCCGGGCGGGGCACCGCTGTTTTGCTGATGTATCGACATCGCTACGCCCGCGAAGAAGGGCTGGGCAATGTATTCATCGGTAAAGTCACCGGGCGTCAAACCTGCGTCACACTGGGGTTGGCGGCGATCCTGGCCGCCGTTCTTCTTCCCGGTATGCGCGGCGTGGCTGCGCTGGTTGTCACGATGGTGGCGATTTTCATTCTTGGGCAGTTATTAAAACGCACGTTGGGTGGGCAGACCGGCGATACGCTGGGCGCGGCCATTGAACTTGGCGAGTTGATTTTCCTGCTGGCTTTGCTTTGAGCCAGCCAACATACTGGAACCCTTATGCAGACTTTAACTTCTTTACTCCACGCGATCCCTTCACCTGACAGTGCCGCGATGCTGCGTGCTCAGCAGCATATTGATGGCTTACTAAAGCCGCCTGGAAGTCTTGGGCGGCTCGAATCTCTCGCCGTGCAACTGGCTGGTATGCCGGGTCTGAAAGGTATGCCGCATGTGAAGGATAAAGCGATGCTGGTGATGTGCGCCGACCACGGCGTGTGGGATGAAGGGGTTGCCGTTTCGCCTAAAGTGGTCACGGCTATTCAGGCCGCCAACATGACGCGTGGAACCACCGGCGTTTGCGTCCTGGCCGCGCAGGCAGGGGCAAAGGTGCATGTAATAGATGTAGGTATTGATGCTGACCCCATTCCCGGCGTGGTGAATATGCGTGTGGCGCGCGGCTGCGGCAATATTGCACAAGGTCCGGCAATGAGCCGTTCGCAGGCCGAGGAACTGCTGCTGGAAGTGATGCGTTATACCCGGGAGCTGGCTAAAGACGGCGTAACGCTGTTTGGCGTCGGGGAACTTGGTATGGCAAATACGACTCCCGCAGCGGCAATCGTCAGCGTGTTGACCGGCAGCGATGCTGAGGATGTGGTGGGCATTGGCGCTAACCTGCCGCTTTCCCGGGTAGGCAATAAAGTAGACGTTGTGCGGCGAGCAATAGCCGTCAATCAGCCGGATCGCAATGACGGTATCGATGTGCTGGCTAAGGTTGGCGGGTTTGATCTTGTCGGCATGACGGGGGTGATGTTGGGGGCAGCCTCTTGTGGTCTGCCGGTCGTGCTGGACGGTTTTCTCTCTTATTCTGCTGCGCTGGCGGCCTGCCAGATTGCACCGCAGATTAAACCCTACCTGATTCCGTCTCATTTCTCTGCCGAGAAGGGGGCCCGTACTGCGTTGGCGCATCTGGAGCTGGATCCGTATCTCAACATGGGGATGCGTTTAGGTGAAGGCAGCGGGGCCGCGCTGGCGATGCCGATTATTGAGGCAGCCTGCGCGATGTACCACAATATGGGGCAGTTAGCCGCCAGCAACATTGTGCTACCGGATGGGAATCAAGCCTAATTATACGTCCACGCTGAACCTCGCCGCATGGCGGGTTTTTTTTATGCACATTCAGTCGTAACCCACTAAAACAGATAATAAAAGCTATAATTAACGGATATCTGCTGCGGCAACGGAAAGGAAAAAAATGCGTCGTGTAAAACTGCTTTGTTCACTCATCATGCTGCTTGCGAGTCAGGGAGCGCAGGCGGTGAGCTATCCGCTGCCGCCTGAAGGTAGCCGTCTGGTGGGGAGTCCTCTGACTATTACCATCCCGCCGGGAAACACCCAGCCGCTGGAGACCTTTGCCGCGCAGTACGGGCAGGGGTTGAGCAACATGCTGGAGGCCAACCCCGGCGTAGATGTTTTTCTGCCTAAGTCCGGCTCCACGCTGGTTGTGCCGCAACAACTGATATTGCCAGATACCGTGCGTGAGGGGATTGTTATCAACGTCGCAGAAATGCGTCTTTACTACTATCCTCCGGGCACAAACACGGTTGAAGTTTTGCCGATTGGCATTGGACAGGCGGGGAGGGAAACGCCGCGTAACTGGGTGACGGCGGTCGAACGTAAGCAGGAAGCGCCGAGCTGGACGCCGACGCCGAACACCCGACGGGAATATGCCGCGCGTGGGGAAACCTTACCCGCATTTGTGCCTGCCGGACCAGATAACCCGATGGGCCTGTATGCGATTTATATCGGCAGGCTTTATGCCATTCACGGCACTAATGCTAACTTCGGTATTGGTCTGCGGGTGAGCCAGGGCTGCATCCGTTTGCGTAATGACGATATTAAGTATTTGTTTGACACGGTGCCGGTTGGGACGCGTGTGCAACTCATAGACCGGCCGGTGAAATACAGCGTTGAGCCAGACGGCAGTCGCTGGATAGAAGTGCATGAGCCACTGTCACGCAATCGTTCGGAGTACGAGTCTGACAGAAAGGTTCCATTGCCAGTGACTCCCGCGCTGCGCACCTTTATTAACGGCAATGAGGTGGATGTGAACCGCGGGAATCAGGCGCTGGAAAGACGCTCCGGCATGCCGGTGAACATCAGCCTGGTTCAGCAGCATTACTAGTTTTTAAAGCGACCCTGGTTTACCGTCAGGTAAGGTGGGGCGTTTTTTTAATTTGATACTGGCCCATTTTCACCACACCAATATGGTCTGCCATCAGTTGCGCTTCGTGTTCGCTGTGGGTGACCAGCAGTGCCGTTTGCCCGGCAGCGCGCAAAATATCCCGCACCTCGTTGCCAAGGCGTTCACGCGTACGTTTATCAAGGCTGGAGAAGGGTTCATCCAGTAACAGGATTTCCGGATGCGGCGCCAGCGCACGCGCAAGGGCAATGCGCTGCTGTTGACCGCCGGAAAGTTCATGAGGATAGCGGCTGGCATGGCTGTGTAACTCCACCATTTTTAACAGCTCCGCCACCCGAACCTGTTGCTCCTCGCGCGGAATACGCCGTAATCCAAAGGCGACATTTTGTTGCGCAGTCAGATGCGGAAATAACGCATATTCCTGAAAGACCATGCCGACATGCCGTTTTTCCGGCGGCAGATGAATACCGGGCCCGGCAACGCGACGCCGGGAGACATAGATCTCTCCGCGTTGCAGTCGCTCAAATCCGGCAACGGCGCGTAGCACCGTGGTTTTCCCACAGCCTGACGCGCCCAGTAGACAAGCTATTTCCCCTTTACGTACCGACATTGAAAATCCGTTCAATACCGATTGCTGGCTGTTGCCGTAGGCGACGTGCACATCCTGGAGGTGTAATGCAATCTCTGACATTGTTACTCTCTTAACCCCGGCGAGTCATCTGGTGACGCACCAATAAAATAACCGGTAGCGTGCCAGCTAAAACAATCATTAGCGCGGCGATAGCGCCTTCTTCATAGGTTCCGCGAGCGGCTTCCGCATACAGCAATGTTGCCAGCGTTTCGAAGTTTACCGGACGCAAAAGCAAGGTTGTGGGCAGTTCTTTCATCGCGTCGGCAAAAACCAGCAGAGCACTGCTTACTATGGCCGGGCGCAGTAACGGGAGATGGACCCGTGCAAATGTCCCTGCACCATTCTCACCCAACAGGCGAGAAGCCTGCTCCAGCGAAGGCGGAATGCGCCCCAGACCGGAATCCAGCGCGCCGATGGCAATCGCCTGAAAACGCATGGCGCAACAAATTACCAGCAGGATCCCGGCTGACATTAGCGGCAGGCCGCGAACATCCAGCAAATCTGCCAGCCAGCGGTCGACCGCCATGGCGGGCGTTAAAAAACCAATCGCCAGGATCGTACCGGGAACCGCATAACCTAAAGAGGCCAGACGCATCACGCCACGACGAAAACCCGGCATCGCGTTGTCTGCAGCGCTGTGACGCGCGCTCCAGGCCACCAACATACTGACGCAAACCACCACCAGCGTGGTGCCTGCCGCCAGGGATAGCGTATTTTGTAATGCTGACAGTAACGAGGGGGAGAGGAGATTGTTATCACCGATACGTTTGGCGCTTTCCCACATTAAAAACAGTACCGGGGCCAGAAAACCCAGCACAACCGGCAGTGAAATAACGGCGCCGAGCAGCCAGCCACGCCAGCCCTGCACGCGGGTGGGTTGAATTTCCCGCAGGCTGCGGCTGCTGAAGCCCTGTTTTCTGCGGCCATAAAATTCCAGCGTCAGAATCAAGAAGATAAACATCAGCATCATGCAGGCGATTTGCGCCGCGGCGGATAAATCCGAGCGAGAGATCCACGTGGTATACACGGTAACGGTTAACGTCTGCACCCCAAGAAATTCCGATGCGCCAATGTCGTTTAGCGTTTCCAGCAGCGCCAGACTGATCCCCACGGCCAGTGCCGGACGCGCCATGGGAAGCGCGACGCGAAAAAAGGTTCCGGTCGCACTGCATCCCAGCGTACGTGCGGCTTCCAGTAAATGAGCCGGCTGGCTGATAAACATGGCGCGGGTCGTCAGATACACGTAAGGATAAAGTACTAATCCGAGCAGAATTATTGCGCCGGAAAGGGAACGCAAATCTGGCAGACGAAACTGTCGTGGGCTGTCAAAGCCCAGTAAGAAACGGATAAAGGTTTGCAGGGGACCAATCGGATGCAGCAGATCGAGCCAGGCAAAGGCGACGATGTAGGTCGGCATCGCCAGCGGCAACAACAGCGCCCAACTGAGAATTTTTCGTCCAGGGAAATCCCATGCCGTCATCGCCCATGCGCTGCCTACGCCAATGACGCCGACCATTACCGCGACACCTGCCAGCAGCAGCACGGTGTTTTTTAACGCTGCGGGCAGGACATAGGTCATGAGATTATCCCAGTGGGATAAATCGGCCTGGGAGGCCTGCCAGATCAGCGCAACGACGGGGGTCAGGACGCCAAGTGCCACGCACAGCGCGCCAAGATGCAACGGCGTTAATAATGACTGCGGCCCGGAAACCAGGCCGCGTAACGTCGGAAATTGCAGCGGTTTATTGATCGAATCCAACTTTATCTACCAGCAGACTAGCTTGTTTACGATACTTCACGATTTCAGTTAACGGGGTTTTATCGACATCGATGTCGCCGATAGTGGCGCTGATAACCGGGTCAAGCGTCACGCCTTTCAGTACCGGATATTCGAAGTTCGCTTTCGCATACTGCTGCTGGGCAGGCGCGGAAACCAGATATTCCATCAGTTTAACGGCATCGGCTTTATTTGGCGCATAGCGGGCAACGGCAGCGCCGCTGATGTTGACGTGCGTACCGCCATTTTCAAAGGTCGGTTTTACGACTTTAATGGCATCGCCCCACTGGCGGGCATCGCTGCCTTCTTTGGCATTTTTCATATGCCCAACGTAGTAGGAGTTGGCTAAACCAATGTCGCAAATTCCACCAAGGATATCGCGGGCAACGTCGCGGTCGCCGCCGGTGGCTTTACGTGCCAGGTTTGCCTTCACGCCGCGCAGCCATTCTTCCGTTTTGGCTTCACCGTGATGAGCAATCATCGCGGCGATTAGCGCCGTGTTATACGGGTGCTGCCCGGAGCGGATACAGACTTTACCTTTATACTCCGGGCTGGCGAGTTGTTCGTAATGCCAGTTATCAATTGGCAGTGATTTCTCGGCATATAGCACACGCGCGCGCATAGAAAGTGCAAACCACTGATTATCCGCGCCACGCAGGTTGGCGGGAATAGCGGTTTTCAGCGCTTCTGACTCTACCGGCTGGGTCACTCCGGCTTCCACTAAATCGATGAGATTACCGGCATCGACGGTCATCAGCAGGTCGGCAGGGGAGTTTTTGCCTTCCGCTTTAACACGCTCAAGCATACCGTCTTTGATATAGACCGTACTCACTTTGATACCGCTGGTTTTTGTCCAGCTATCAAGTAACGGCTGAATCAGGCCCGGTTCACGGGTGGTGTAAAGCGTTAACGTTTCCTGAGCGAAAGCCGGCAGGCTAACAGAGAAGACCAGGGCAGAGGCAAGCGTGATACGGCGCAGTCCGGTGCGGGGCAGAGCATTCATCGTTTATATCCCAGAGTAATTGGAACGTACAGTGAACCGAGCAGAGCTCGTTCTTTTGGCTTGCGTACAATAAATGATAATCACTAGCACTTACAAGAATTGCAAAGTTTAAACGATTTACATTTACACAACTTTAATCAACGGTGTGATACGACTTGTAATGAAGGCGGTACAAGCAGGCAGGACGCGGATGCGGGGGGCTTTTACGCAGCTCTGAAAAGTAAGAAGCCCGCTTCGTTTCCATCGTTTTTTGGCTAACATGATAAGAGCAGCAGGATGACTTCATCTATCATATGAATAAAGGCTGCATATTATTGATGACAAGGCAATGCTCCGCGACACCGTTTCTGAACCGTTATAAATTTCTGGCACAAAGTTATTGATGGCTATGTTTATGCCGGAGGAAATTACAGGACAGGAGTGCGGGTATTAAAGATATGGTAGATTTACTTTCTGACCGTATATCTTTTTATCTTTCATTTTATTAACTCCAGGTATTTTGGGTTTATTAAGTCGTTATACAGGAATGAAATCATTATTTAATGCCTTAAAGCCCGCAGCATGGATCTCTGTACCTGTGCGGCACAACAGCATCAGACAACCTCGTTCAGAGCGAACCGGTGGCGATATTGCCCGTCTAAAACGTCAACTGGCTGTGTAGCCCACGGTTAGCTGGCATTCATGGCGCACAGCCATTGCTATGATTCTAAAGGTTTATATTCTGTTGCGTGCCGAGGGGGTAACTGGAGTTATACGGGGTGTCTGTTTCATTTTGCATTATCCAATTTAGGACAAAGAAACCGGGTGCCTGTCTTCGTGTTTCATGTATTATTCTCGCCTAATAATATTTACCTGCATATTCCTCTAATTCTCCTACTCTTATTGCTATAACTCTAACCCATAATGTTATTGCTCTTGCGGTGTTATCCACTGCAGAGCTAGCGAGTGCGTGCTCAATGATGAAATCGTCCATAAAAAACAATAATAGTTTTTTTCTTAGCCTGAAAAGTAAGCTGATTATCTGGAGTCAGATTGTCCTTCAGATTCTGTTCCCGCTTTTTACCGTATTCCCGGTTCACGCCGCCCCTGCGACGACGACAAAAGAGACCACGGTAGCCATGCCGTATTCTCAGGAGCTGAGCACGCTCGCCAGCAGCACAGCCAGCGGTACGGACGGGGCAAAAAGCGCCGCAACCGGCATGGCGACCAGCGCTGCGGCCTCGTCGGTACAGCAATGGCTGAGCCAGTTTGGTACCGCGCGGGTGCAGCTTAACGTCGATGACAACGGCAACTGGGATGACAGCGCCGTCGACCTGCTCGCCCCTCTCTACGACAACAAAAAAGCCGTGCTCTTCACCCAGCTTGGCCTGCGGGCCCCGGACGGGCGCACCACCGGCAACCTGGGCATGGGCGTGCGCACCTTTTACCTCGAAAACTGGATGTTTGGCGGCAACGTCTTTTTTGATGACGACTTCACCGGGAAGAACCGGCGGGTGGGTTTTGGCGCAGAGGCCTGGACCAACTACCTGAAACTGTCTGCCAACACCTATGTCGGCACCACCAACTGGCACAGCTCGCGCGACTTTACTGATTACAACGAAAAACCGGCGGACGGCTATGACATCCGCGCCGAGGGCTATCTCCCGGCTTATCCGCAGCTGGGCGCGAAGCTGATGTATGAGCAGTATTATGGCGATAAGGTGGCCCTGTTCGACACCGACCACCTGCAGAGCAACCCGTCGGCGGTCACCACCGGCATCAGCTATACCCCGGTACCGCTGGTCCAGCTGGCGGTGGACTACAAACGCGGACAGGATTCGATGGACGACACGCAGTTCCAGGTGAACTTCCGCTATGACTTTGGTCACGACTGGCGTTACCAGATTGACCCGGAGAACGTGAAAGCGGAGCGCAGCCTGGCGGGCAGCCGCTACGACCTGGTGGAGCGTAACAACCAGATTGTGCTGCAGTACAAGAAAAAAGACGAGCAGGGCGTCAGTAAGCTGACGTTGCAGACTGTCGCCGATAATGCCCCCGCCGACGGACTTACACCAAACACGCTGCAGGTACTGGCCACGAACAGCAGCAATGAGCCGGTACGCAATGCTTCTATAGCGTGGTCAACATCGGGCGATGCGAAACTTGACTCGTTGACAGCGGTGACTAACGCTCAGGGGATCGCCGTGGTGAATCTCACCAACACCAGCCCGGCAACGGTGCAGGTGACGGCGAAAAGCGGCAACGTCTCGGCGATGCAGGACAGCCACTTTAACAGTGTCACCGTCAGCCATCTGATTCTGGCTCTGGACAAAGACGGCAGCGTGGCGGATGGCGTTACGCCAAACAGTGCGATTGCCACTGTCACCGACATCAACAACCGTCCCATCACCAACGGCAAAATCGTGTGGTCTGTGGATACGCCTGCCACGTTGAAAAATGCGCAAACTACCACCGATGCGAACGGGCAGGCGCACATGCAATATGTGTCCACCCAGGCGGGAACAGTAACCATAAAGGCGAGTGCCGGGGATCTGAGCGCCACTCAGCAGGGCTCGTTTGTTTCGAACGCCGTGAATGCGCAGATAACCGAGTTTACCGTCACGACCAACAACAGCCCGGCAGATGGCGCGACGCCCAATAAAGCGCTGGTGACGGTTAAGGACAACAACGGCAACCCGGTTAGCGGCGCCAGTGTTGCTGTCAGTTCGGATAAGAGCACCGTTTCTTTTGTTGCACTCAAGCGCGCGCGCACTGGCACAGCGTCGCAGACCGACGCCAACGGTCAGCTAACGGTCTATTTCACCGATACCGTGGCTGAAACGACCACGCTGACGGCTACGCTGGATAACGGCAACACGAAAAATGCGAATGCGGTCTTTACCGCCAACAGCGCTACCGCCCAGCTTCAGGACTTAACGCTCACCAGAGACGGCAGCTACGCAGATGGTTCGACGGCCAACACCGCTGAAGTGACGGTGAAAGATGTGAATGGTAATCCGGTCACGGGTCTGAATGTGTCCTGGAGCGCCGACAAAGCCACCGTCAAATTTGCCTCTGCGGCCGTCACGGACGGTACCGGTAAGGCCGTGATCTCGTTTACTGATACCGTTGCCGAAACGTTGACGCTAAAAGCCCAACTGGATAACGGCAACAATCTGACGGCGCAGAGCAGGTTTGTCGCCAATGCCGGCACCGCGACGTTACAGAATCTTAAAGTGACCAAAGACGGCAGCGTCGCCAACGGCAGCGATGCGAATACCGCTGAAGTGTATGTGAAGGACGCGACGGGCAACCCGGTGGTTGATCAGGATGTCACCTGGTCCACGGATAAATCCGGTATTACCCTGACGCCCGGCGGAAAGACTGACGGCACCGGCAAAACGACCGTCAGCTACACCAGCCTGACAGCGCAATCCTTCCAGTTAACGGCCAGACTGGGTAACGGGCAAAATGCCAGTGCGGCGTCGCTGTTTGTGCCCGATACAGCCAGCGAAAGAATTAGCGCATTTACCGTAACCACTGGCGCCGTTGCCAACGGGACGGCGACCAACACCGCTACCGTTACGGTTGTTGATGCGCAAAACAACGCGGTGCCAGATGCGGATATTACCTGGAGCGTTGACGGTACGGCAAAACTGGCCAGCACGAGCGGGAAAACCGGCCCGGATGGATCGCTGAACGTCACCCTGACCGATATCAAGGCCGAAACGGTTAATGTTAAAGTGCAGCTGGCGTCAGGAAGCAGCCAGACTCAGCCCAGTACCTTTGTGGCGGACGCCACTACCGCAAAAATCGGTAGCTACACGGTAACGACTGATGCGCTTGCCGACGGCATTGCGACCAACACAGGTACGGTGATTGTGGTGGATGCGAACAGTAACCCGCTCTCTGGTGTCAACGTCAAATGGAGCGTTACTGGCAACGCGAAATTACCGGACACAACCGGCACCACCGGAAGTGATGGTGTCGCCACCGTAAACCTTAGCGACACCACGGCTGAGACGGTCACGCTGACGGTGGACACAGGCAGTGAATCTCAGGGACTGCCCGTGCGGTTTATCCCCGACACCAATACCGCCGTCATTCAGACGCTGACGCTGGATACCACCGGCAGCCTTGCCAACGGCAGCGCGGCCAATAAAGTGACGGCCACCGTGGTGGACGGCAAAGGCAATATTCTGCCCGATCAGGCCATTACCTGGACTGCCGATAAGAGCACGGTACGCCTGACACCGTCGGGCAACACCGGTAGCGACGGCAGGGCGTCGGTGACGTTCACCGATACCGTGGCGGAAACCGTTATCCTGAAGGCGCAGCTTGCCAACGGCAACAATAAAATCCAGTCCAGTCAGTTTGTTGCAGATGCGTCTACTGCCGTGATTACCGACCTGGTGGTCTCGCCGGACAACAGCAGGGCAGATGGCATCCAGACTAACGTTGCCACCGCAACGGTGAAAGACGGTACCGGCAACATCCTGGCAAATCAGAATGTGCGCTGGACCGCCAGCCGCAGCTCGGTTGTGCTGACGCCATCGGGGATTACCGATGCTAACGGCCAGGCCAGCGTCAGCATGATGGATACCGAGGGCGGCACGGTGGATGTGACCGCCACGCTGGATAACACGAATGCCATGAAGCGCACGGCGACGTTCCTGAGCCTGAATGTGGTCTCTCTGACGTCGGATGTGGACAGCCAAAAAGCCAACAACGGCGATGTGATTACCTTTACCGCAACGGTGAAAGACAGTGCCGGAGTGGCAGTTGCCAATACGCCCGTGACGTTCACGACGACCGGCAGCGCCACGCTCAGCGCCGCCTCCGTCCAGACCGACGGCGCTGGTCAGGCGGTGGTAACGCTGAAGGATGGCGTCGGGGAATCTGTCACCGTGAAGGCGGTTGCAGGCATAAACGCTGCAGATAACGGGCAGACGAAACCGGTGACGTTTGTCGCTGCGAAGATAACGGGAGTGACCGCCTATGGGCAGACGTTTGCCCCCGATAGCGGGTTCCCTCAGACCGGGCTTTATGGAGCGGAATTCCAGCTTGTGATCGATGACGATGCGGCGAATGCCAGTAATTACACATGGAGCGTTGATAGCGGCGCCAGTGGTTGGCTCTTTGTCACCTCGCCTGGCGTTCTGGCGATGCGGGGGACGCCTGCGAACAGTGCAACCGTTACCATCACAGCAACCCCAACCGCGGGCGGGCAGCCGCTGACCTATACCTTTACCCTTAAGCACTGGTTTACTTCGGAAGGCACCGGTTCTGCAGATCCTGCCGATGCCGATACGCTCTGTCAGTCCCGGGGGCGCGAATTGCCGGGCTACAGTGATTTCTCGAACGGTGCGCCGAGTTCTTATGGAACCCGGGCAGTAGGGACGATGCTGGGCGAGTGGGGAAACCCGTCGCAATATCCTTTCTGGAGTCACGTAGGCGACGTGGAGGGGATGTGGACTAAAGACACTTCGGCAAGTACGGGGCAAAGAATTTACGTACTGTGGAATAACTTCGTTGATGAGAAGGTTCTGACGTCAGCCTCCGGTGAGGTGGATATAGTGTGTAAAGCGTTTTAAAAAAACAGGCTCGCTTTCACAAGGGCGGTTGTTATCAGGAGGCACTGTTTGCCTCCTGATTTTTTTGTGTGAATACATCAACTGAATTCTGTTGCATTGGGGGCCTGGATGAGGCGTCTGCGGACGCCTTCGCATTGCTGCCTGGCTGCCGGGCATCGAAAAGGGAGGCGGGGGGATACGGACCTAATGCAATGCGGGTTCTTTACTGAGATCGTCTTTGCCAGTAACTGGATAATAAGCAAGCTGGCCGGAATCTTAAGAAGTAAGTGACACTAAAACATGGCTATTTACAATATCACCTGGAATCAGGAGGTCAATTTTACGATGATACGACAGAATAACTATTCACCGATTGGTTAATCAGTAGTGTTCTGCTGGCATTAAAATATAACAGGAGCGTCCTCCTTTTAATACAGGCCTAAGTTCCTTCAATTTCCGACATTAAAGCACATATCGCTTACATTTGGATATTATTAAATCTCTTGACGTTAATTAACTGGAAGAACTATCTGATATTGATAACTGTACCTAACGGGTAAATATAAGACTGTTATATTAAATCAGTAACAGATTGCGTTTAACATATTTTATGGATATGTTCATAACGTGAGCACAATGCAAGAATTTGGGCATTAACGCTTAGAATTATTCTTCCAGTTGAATGGGTGGATGATTTAGTATGATAAAGGCAGTTTAGTAACAGACGTGAGTCTTCCTTTGACGATATTTATGTATCCGCCGATTTTAAGGTCAAGAAGAATTTTCATAATTCTGCTTCGCGATAATCCTGATTTTTTCTGAATGAAATGGGGCAGGCTGATGTGTGTGCGGTAGTTCTCTGGATAAAGCCAAACTTCCTCAATGATTGATTTTATGATGGTATAAGAGTCCATTCCAATATACGTTTTCTCTTTATTAACCATCGTTATTATTCGATGTGCTAAGATTCTGGCGACGTGATGCCATAGCTCTTCTTTATCCGCGACGTCAACAAACCTTTGTAATGGGATAAAAAATAAAGATACATCAGTCTCAGCATGTAGCGTGCTTCTGATTCTTCCAGGAACATTATAAAATGCACTGTACCCATGACATAACCCTAGCAGGCTGGGAGGATAAAGTGTAGAAACGAAATGTCCTGTATCTGAATTGATAGCAGAAACCAGGCCATCTGTAATTAATACCAGACCAATACCGTCCTGCTCCTCATTAAGTCGATAGCATTTGTTTTTTTTAAGCAAGATTTTCCTTCCATAAGGTAACAAGTGCAAAAACAATGCCTCAATAGCCTTCATCGGTTTAGAACTAACTGCATAACTAAAATAATGATCAAATACATTATTATCATCTATTTGAGTTTTTGTTTTCATCTCTAAGTCTCCATACTTAATTAATAATACTTAATTTTCATATTATATTATGTTGTATTTTTGTCAATACCATACGCTTCATTTATTAATGGTTGATTTTTCTCTAAATATAATAGAGGGGTTTTCTTAAACCTAAAAATGTCGATGAGAAGGCATTGACATGCAATATTTATTAGTGTCTTTTCCAGTACATTTGTTGTCTGCGAAAATTGAGTGATACTCGTTGAAGCGAAAACTGAAATTCTCAGCAGTTTATTATTTGCGAATTGGACGGGCCAATGAGTAATACTCAGCATAAATTAGATAAAGTACGACCACCTCGGGTGCAGATTACTTACGACGTTGAAATAGGTGATGCTCAGGCGGCGAAGGAGCTGCCTTTGGTTGTTGGCGTAATGGGAGATTTTACGCAACCAGAAGACAACCTGCGCGATCGTAAGTTTCTCAATGTCAATAAAGATAATTTCAACGAGATTATGTCGTCAATGAAGCCAGAGGCTGAATTCATGGTGGACAGCGTATTGCCAGGTACGACGGGCAAGTTAGCGGTCTCGTTAACATTTAACAGCATGGACGCTTTTTCTCCAGATAATATCGTGCAACAGGTTGAACCGCTGAAAAAATTGATGGAACTACGCGAGCAACTGAGTGATTTGCGTAACCGGGCAGCCAGCAATGAATTGTTAAAACTCAAACTTGGCGAGTTGGCTCGACAACAATTTCCCGGAACGGATGAGAATGCCAGTCAGAGTGAGGATGACGCATGAGCAGCGAATTGATGCCAAATGTCGTTGGTACTACATCCTTGAGTAATGAGCTTCTGGATCAGGTCATTGATAATACCCAGGCCATCCGCCGGGAATCAGACAGGGACAGAATGAAGGCGCAGCTGAACAACTTCTTGGCTGAAGTCGTTTCGGGTGCGGTTACTATTTCCAGTGATTTAATTGGTAGCATTGAGCAGCGTATTACAGCAATCGATGAGTTATTGTCTCAACAAGTCAGCCTGATTATTCACTCATCTGAGTTTCAAAAAAGGGAATCATCGTGGCGTGGTCTGCACAAACTGGTACAGTCCAGCGTAACGGAGAATACACAAATTCGCCTGTTGCAGTGTACCAAACAGGAATTGATTAAAGATTTCAAAGAAGCCAGTGATTTTGACCAGTCGCTGCTGTTTAAGAGCATTTACGAAAGCGAGTACGGTACTTTTGGTGGGGTACCTTTTTCAGCCTTTGTAGGTGATTTCCAGTTTGATAATACCCCGCAAGATATTTCCCTACTGGAGCAAATCTCACATGTTGCTGCAGCTGCACATGCTCCGTTCCTGAGCGCTATTGCGCCGGGCATGTTGTCGATGAACGATTTTTCTGAACTTCCGCGACCGCGTGATTTGGCAAAGATGTTCGAGACAACCGATTACGCTCGCTGGCGTTCTTTTCGCCAGAATGACGACAGCCGGTATATCGGACTGACGTTGCCGCGAGTTTTAGGCAGACTTCCCTACGGTGGTAAGACGATTCCTGCTGAAACCTTTGCTTTTGAAGAAATTATCAGCGAAAACGATACGGGCAGCGATTATCTATGGGTTAATTCTGCGTGGGAATTGGCTGGGCGGATCATTGAGTCATTTGAAGAATATGGTTGGTGTGCGTCAATTCGAGGTGTAGAAGGTGGCGGTCTTGTTAAATCGCTCCCCGCTTATAACTATGTTTCGAGTAATGGCGAAAGGGTCATGCAATGCCCCACGCAGATTGCTATTTCTGACCGTCGAGAAAAAGAGCTATCTGAGCTGGGATTTATACCTTTAGTCCACTGCAAAGGCAGCGATTATGCCGCTTTTTTTGCTGTGCAATCGATCAACAAACCTCGGTTATATAATTCCGACCAAGCGAATGCTAACGCACGGTTGTCCAGTCAGTTGCCCTATATCCTCGCAACATCACGCTTTGCGCATTATCTAAAATCAATTGTCCGTGACAAGATAGGCAGTTTTATGTCTCGTGCGGAATGTGAAGAGTATTTGCAAAAATGGATTATGCAATATGTTGTCGCCTCTGATAATGCCGGGCCTGAAACTAAAGCACGTTATCCTCTACGTGAAGCAAAAATTGATGTCGTGGAAGTTCCCGGTTTCCCCGGAACCTATCGGGCGATTGCGTGGTTAAAACCACATTTTCAGCTTGAAGGACTAAGCATGTCTCTGCGCCTTGTTGCGGATTTACCTGCCGCAGCGGGAGCGTAATATCCCTCGTTAATTAAAGGAGTACTATAATGGCTAAATTGAAGGATTGTCAGTTCATTGAGATTAAAATTGACAACAAAGTAATTTCAGGCTCATCAGAAGAGAAAAAATACAGTAAATGGATGGAAGGCTATGTGCCTGCCGGGTTGAATACGGTTGCTGGACCTGATGGTACGTACTTTGATGCTATTCAGATGTCTATTATGGTCACAAAGGAAACCAGCAGTTTGTATGAACAGTATTTAAAACGTGGTTATAAAGAAATCGTTATTACTACGGTGCATCGTGGTTCCGATCAGTATGACCCAGATTATGAAATTCAACGTTCTGTCTTTAATAACTGTAAGATCCAAAGCCTGAATTTTGAAATGCGGGATAAACTGTTCATGGATCTTTCCTTCATTTTCGAAGGCATGGTCGAAGTTACCTTTAATGTGCCTAATGCTGCCGAAACTGGTCTGGATAAGGTTGGGCCAATTAAATACGATATCCCAGAGAAGACATTGAAATAGAAAAATATCCGGGTGCAACATATGCATCCGGGTTTAAGGTAATGAATGATGAATCCATCACTACTTTCTCGTCTCAGTGATAATCACCCTCTCAGCGAAGAGGATGATTATCACTGGAGTTCCAGTGGACGAGATGTATTGCTCCAGGAATTAAAAATGTTATTTAACTCCCGTTCACGACTTCCTGATATCGAAGAAATAGAATTTGTGAATGCTTCAATAATTAATTATGGGTTTAATGAGTCATTTGGCCAGATAGTAGAAGTTAGTGCACGTCGCCAGGAATTGGAAGAGCGCTTAAAAAATACAATCGCCCGCTTCGAACCACGGTTGACGCAGGTGTCGTTGACCGCAATTGCTGAGCCCTCTAATTCTATTTCGTTCAGACTTCAGGCTATGTACCTGCAGGAACCTATCGCTCTGGAATTAAAATGGGATGATTATACAGGGAGATTCTATTTCAATGAATAGATTATTATCTTATTACCAGAAAGAATTAGGGTTTCTCAAGCAACATGGAAAGATATTCGCCAGCCGCTTTCCTAAAATCGCTCGTCGTCTGGGAATCGTTGAAGGTGAATCGGAAGACCCGCATATCAGTCGGCTTATTGAGTCCTTTGCTCTTTTGACCTCGCGTATTCATCAGCGACTTGATGATGATATGCCAGAGGTTATCGAGGCGTTATTGTCGGTTCTGGCGCCACAATTTTTAAGACCGTTACCGTCCACCTGCATTGTGAATATTGCCGCCGACCCATTGCGGAGTGGAATTTCAGGTAAAAACATATTACCGGCGGGAAGTTCATTATTTTCGCGTCAGAGTACGCCTGTTGCCTGTCAGTTTCGGACTGTCTATCCGGTGAACCTTCTCCCGTTATCGCTGCATGAGGCCGAATTACTCTTTGATACCGATGAACTTAATTGGCGATTGCGCCTGTGTTTTACGCTATGGCCTGGTGCCCGTTTGTCCGATGAGACGGTTAGATTATATTTGCATGGCCCCAGGAATGCCGTTAGTACCCTTTATACTCTGCTTTGCTCGGAGGTTGATACGCTGACTCTGCGTAAAAATGGCGAGACATTCATGCTTTCTGCTGACGCGTTGTCACCTGCTGGCTTTGAGGCTGAAGAGGTATTACTGGCTCACGATCTGCGCATTGATCCTATTCATATTCTTTTGATGGATTATTTCTATTTTCCACAAAAATTTTCGTTTATCGATCTTAAACTTCCTGTCGGCTTTAGCGCGAAGGGCGGTGAATCGATTGAAGTTTTGATTGTTTTTCAGCGCAATAGTTTAGTCGGGAACCTGGAAAGAATGACCGGGTTAGTTGATGTTGATTTTTTCCGTTTACATTGTACGCCAGCGGTCAATCTTTTCTCAATGCGAGCGGAGCCCATTTCTCTGAGTGACGCAACGGCTGAATATCCGGTTATTCCTGACACGCGTCATCAGGCGATGATGGATGTCTGGGCTATTAATCAGGTTTATGTTCAGCGTAAAACAGAAAATCGCATTGAACAGATTCCGGTTGCGCCATTACTGGAACAACAAACCAGCCCTCATAGCGGGACAGAGTCCGGACTGCGTTGGCAAAGTTTTTACCGCAAAATGGTCGGGAAACAGCATGTAGAACGAAAACAGTTTATCGCGTTTAGCATGCATAAAAACCGTCCGCCTTCAGCCAGTTCGGAAATCGTGACGCTCGATATTCTCTGTACCAATCATACCGTCCCATACCAGATGCAATATGGCCATCCTGACGGCGATTTTGATATTGAGGCACCCGTTGCGGGGCTGAAAATTACTGCCCTCACGCATCCGACGCAACCGATCAATCCGCCTGAAAAAAGCGACGTTCGTTGGCGTTTCCTCTCCCAGCTGTCGCTTAACTATCAGTTGCTTGATGGCGAGCGTGGGGTGCAACGGCTGAAAGATATGCTGGCTTTATACAATTTTGATGAGAGCCCGGATAATATCCGCCAGTTTAATTTGATTCAGTCGATTGATTATCAGCCGGTGACCGCCAGGTTGATTCAGAGCGATCCGCATTCACTGGTGCGAGGCCTGGAGTTGACTGTCGCTTTTCATCAGGATGCGCTGCATGAGCCAGACTATTACCTGCTGTGTTCCTTTCTGGATCGGCTATTAGCGTTATACGCCCCAGTTAACAGCTTTACCCGCCTGACAACGTGTATCGATCGGGAGATGCAAACACGTCGCGTATGGCCAATTCGTGCAGGTAAGTTGTCATGGCTTTGATGGCAATCGTCAGCAAATATAATTTGCATCAGCAGATACGCGTGTTGCTGCGCAAATTGCGCGATGGAAAAGCGCAAGATGCGACGTTATTAGATGAAAAACTGTTTATTTCATCAGCATTGTCGCTGGACGCTCCGCAGGGAGAAGTTGAACGTCTGGAACAGTCGCATCCTGATACGCCGATTACCCTGACCACCGGATATAACGGTTTAACCGGCGCGCTGGGCGCGCTGCCGACGGCCTATACCGAATGGATGATCGATCGCCATTATCGCTATGGCGATCGGGGTGCAAAAGCGTTTATTGATATTTTCGGTCATCGATTGTATTGCCTGGATCACCTAGCCTGGCAAAAACATCATCTCTATGCCCTGGCCGAGTCACAGGCTCAAAGCCCCTTACATACCGCCGTTCTCGCACTGACGGGATTGCTGGATGCAACACCCTCAGCCACGCGGATGCAGTATACGCCTCCGTTTATATCCTCAGCGCATTCGATGCTCAGTCTTGAGCGTTTCCTGAGCCAGAAATTTGGCGTACCAGCACAAATAACGCCTTTTACTGGAGGGTGGCGTGAGGTTGCGGGATATGAGTGTTGTCAGCTAGGAGGAACTTCATCCTCGTTGGCGAACGCACCGATGTTGGGTCGGCAGCGGATTGAAGTTAGCTCATGTTTTGACGTGATATTTGGCCCCATGTCGGTAGAAGAATCTCGCCGGTTTGTCTCTATGGGAGAGACCGTGAGGGATATTTGGACATCTATCCGCAGATATACGGGTTCCGTAATGGACTTCTCTGTATCTCTCACGATCGACAGCACTGACACGCCTGTTCGTTCTCTGGGCGAGAGTGCGTTAGGGCTGAATCTGTGCCTGGGCAGCCATCCGCATCAGTATCAGGTGCGCCTGGCTGACCCTGTCTTTAACTAAGGTGAAACGCATGCCACTTATTGATGAACTCAAAAAGCATCAGCAACAACACCTGTTGTGCTGGAATGGTGATATTGCCAACGACCTGTTGCTTGTCGCTTTACAGGGCCGTGAAGCGATTTCGTCTGCGTACCGTTACGAGATCCGTTCGCTAACCCGGATGACGGAAACGCAATTACTGCGCTGGCACGGCGAAAACGTTTCTTGTCGAATGGGTGATGGTAGTCAACAGCAGCCACAGCGATACTTGCATGGTGTCGTTACGCGCGTGGGCTTTGCGCAGCGAACGCAGGATGAGGCCGAATGCATTCTGACGCTGGAGCCCGCGTTATCGTTGTTGAAAATGGGACGCGATATGCGCGTCTGGCAAAACGTTAGCGTACCTGATCTGGTCACGACGTTGCTCAGCGAACATGGTATCGCCCAACCGGACAGACAACTGCACGGAGACTACCCGAAACGAGAATACTGTATCCAGTATCGGGAATCCGCATTTGATTTTATCCAGCGCCTGCTGGAAGAAGAGGGTATTTACTATTTCTTCCGCCATAGCGCAACAGAGCATACCCTGGTTTTGGCCGATCATCCGGCCAGCCACGAACCTGTGAAGGGCGATAACCTTGCCTGGCACCATCATGGAAAGATCCTGACTCCGGGAGCGATTGATCGTTGGGAGTCAACCTGCACTTTGCTGCCGGGCAGCGTGTCGCTGCAGGGGTTTAATACCTTCCAGGCGGCCCCGGTTAGCGACGAGCAAAGCGCCAGTGGAGCTGAAGGGCATGTAGAAAATGTTTCTTTTATTGATATCACTCCGCAAGAAGACAGGGGGATGGTTTCCAGACAGTCGCAGCGGGTTATGAATGCGCAGGAAGCCAATGCCAGTTGTTTTACTGGTTCGGTCAATGCTCACTGGCTTTGTTGCGGTGAGGTATTCACCTTTACAGGGCATCCTTCCGGCAACAAACCATACCGCATTCAGGCGTTGAACATAGATGCCGTGAATAATTTTGATGACCATCTGAGCCAGTGTCAGTGCCAGATTCAGGCAATGAACAATGAGCAGCCCTGGCTTCCTCCCATCCAACATTTGCCACCGCAAGTTCCGGGGTTGCTGACCGCGAGCGTTGTCGGCCCGTCGTCGGAAGAGATCCACACGGATGAATTAGGCCGCATAAAAATTCAATTCCCATGGGACAGCGAAAACCCCCATGACGATACCAGCTCCTGTTGGGTACAGGTCGTGCAGCCATGGGCTGGCAGTAAATTTGGCGCACAGTTTCTCCCTCGTGTTGGTAGTCAGGTGTTAGTGAGTTTTATCCAGGGACACCCGGATTTCCCGCTGGTCACCGGCATGGTTTACAACGGCCAGAACAAGCCGCCTTTCTCGTTGCCCGAAGAGAAAAATGAGAGTGGCTTTATGACCCGCAGTAGCCCGAGCGGTAGCGTTGATGAGGGGCACCGACTGAGTTTCAACGACAAAAAAGGGGAAGAGCTACTGACGATCGTCGCGCAAAAAGACCTGTCCCTTGCGGTAAGAAATAATGCAACGAGCACGATAGCGGCGAATCGCAGTACGGAACTGACGAAAGGAGACGACAGATTGACCCTGAAGCAAGGGGGCTTGTTCGTCACGCTGGAAAACGGCGACCTCCAGCAAAAGATTGCGGGGGATGCCGTTACGGAGTTGAACAACGGCAACTATGTACTGAGCGTTGTGGGGGGCAGCGGGACCATGAAGACAGATAAGGCATTGATCCTTGAGTCAACACAGTCAATTGAGCTGAAAGTAGGCAGCAATAAGATCAGCCTGTCATCCAGTGGTATCTCAATCAACGGGATGACTATTGCGGTTGAAGCCAGCGCAACCGCTGAGCTGAAAGGGGCAATGACCACGGTTTCCGGTAGCGGAATGACGCAGGTTAGCGGCGGCATTATTAACATCGGCTAAGGAGTCAGTATGGCGCAACATCAAAGCCACGTTCAGCAATTGCTGGCATCAGGGGAGTGGGAGGCGGCGCTACAACAATGGGTGCAAGCGTTTCCCCTCAAGGTTGTGGGAATACAGCTCGCCGCGTTTATGCGGGAGGCGATGCCAGCGGCCGGCAGTGCGCTGCTGGAGGCTATCGAACGTGGATTCCAGCAGCCGGACGATGGTGTCCGTTGGCAGGTTTTTGAACAGGCGAAGAAGGTGGGGTTTAGCACGCCGGTGGGGGCTTTGGGGCTCTCATTATTCTGGGCTTACGGCAGCATGACGCCTGCGGAACAAGAGCCGGTTTACCCAGACCCTGCGCTCAGCCCCCGGCTTATGTACTGTGCGCTGGTTATGTTGGCGGTTCAACTGGTGGAAGACCCGGTTGAGGGCGCGACGCTCCTTTTTAGCCGCTGCTCTGCTGGGGAGGGGGCGTAATGGGTCAGCCTGCCGCACGTGTTTCCGATATGCATATTTGTCCGATGGTCACTCCAGGGGTTCCGCCAGTACCTCATGTTGGTGGGCCGATTTTGCCGCCAGGTGTTCCTACCGTGCTGATTGGTGGATTGCCTGCCGCTACCGTGGGAGCGATGGCCACCTGCGTTGGTCCAGTCGACAGCATTGTCATGGGCAGCACGAAAGTGTTCATCGCCAATAAACCAGCTGCCCGAATGGGCGATAGCTGTGCCCATGGGGGCACTATCGTCACCGGTTGCCCCACGGTATTGATTGGATAACCAAAGATGATCACATTGCCAGACTTTGCCACCCTTTTAAGGCCGATAACGTTAGATAACCCTGCCGGGGATAATCTGGAATATGACAGCATCTTTGATGAGATTCGCCTGGCGCGTGAAAGCGACCCGTCGTTTCTACCTCAGGACGATTGGGCGGTGAGCGATCCTAAAAAAGCTGACTGGGGGCGGGTATGTAGCCTGAGCGAACAGGCTTTGCGCGAGAAGAGTAAAGATCTGCAACTCGCCTGTTGGCTTGTCGAAGCGCTTGCTCATCGGCACGGTGTGCCGGGGCTGATTGCGGGGATAGATTTTTTAAACGCATTTATTACGCAGTTCTGGTTTCACTGCTGGCCATCCCTTGAGGATGACGGACTGACTATTCGGCGCGCACGCCTGGTACGGCTTGATCGCGATGTCAGCCAGCTATTGTTCTGTCTGCCTTTGCTGGAACAGGAAATTAGCTCGCTTGCTCACTGGAAGCAGACTCAGGCTTTTGAACACAAGATAAGCGTCGCTCCGGAGCGTCGTGACGAGCTAATAAGCCAGGAAGGGGATCTGACGGTAGCAACGTTCGAAAGCCAGGCGTCATCATTCTCTGCTCGCGAGATAGACCAGCAGGCAGCGCAGGTAAAAACGCTGACGGCAGCCCTCGCCCAGTTAAATGCTCATTATCTTTCACTGAGTCAGGATCCGGAGGGGGAGTTGTTCACTCATTCTCGCCAGATGGTAAAGGATATCGCTGATTACCTACAACGCCTGGCGCCGCGCGTTAGCTATCAGATGGATGAGATGCCGCTTTCCCCCCCTGATAAATATCCCGAAGAAGGCGACGTGAAGAGCGTTGCGGCACAAAGCCGAATGCAGATAACGGATAGAGAAATGGCCGTGAAGCAGATGCTGGCGATTGCCCATTATTTTCGCCAAACCGAGCCTTCCAGTCCGGTACCGTTCCTGATGGAGCGCGCAGCGAGATGGGCCAACATGACGCTTACTGAATGGCTGGAAGAGATGCTGAACGATAGTAGCAGCATGCGCGATATTAACCTCGTATTAACAGGACAACTCTCTCAATGAGAAGATTATTCTCTTTTGCACTTTTGCTGGGCGCCATGCTGTTGAGCGGTTGTACGAGCGATAGCGCAATGACGGCCACTAAAGAACAGGCCATGAAGCAAGCTCCGGCTCCGTTTGCTCAGGGGGCAATCTCGCTGGATATTCAGACCGATCCCGACCTGAATGCCTGGCACGATGTGGCAAACAGCTGCACGGTATTACTTGTGCAGGCGCAGAAAAGCAGCACGCTGGACAAGTTGCTTTCTAATCCTTTTGCACTCAAAGGGCTGTTTAGCGCAGCCGGAGCGCAGGATGACATTTTAAAAGTTGATCGTTATGCCGCGATGCCGGGGCAGCGTACCACGTTGCACATCGATCGCAGTGAAAACACGCGCTATATCGCTATTGTTGCGGGGTATTACCCTTTCCCTAAAAAGCAGCATATGGCCGTGGTCGCAATTCCGGTGAACAGTGAGAGCCATGGCTGGTGGAACCCGGTATGGCAGGCACACCTGGCGCCGCTGTCACTTCAGCTGCGGCTTGGGCGTGAAGCGATCACTCAAATACAGGGCGCGCCGCAACTGCCTGTTTCCCTTTCCCAACATGATGTTGCCGCGAGTGCGGCACCATCCGATCGCGGGGAATAGGATATGTACCCTGAGTTACAACAAATTTACTGGTACTCCGGTGTTTATTTGCAGCCTCAGCATATGCAGTCGCTTGATTTGCACCATAGCTACATGCTCTCACGTGCGCGGCAACTGGCTCAGCCGTGGAATGTTGGCCTTATCCATTGCGATTTTAATCCGGACACGTTGGTTGACTTTTCGTTAAAAATTGAGCGGTTACAGGCAATATTACCCTCGGGTGACTACCTGGAGTATCCTGGAAATAGCATGTTACAACCGCGGCAGCTACGGGGTTTCTGGAAGCAGCTTGAGAAACCTTTCACGCTATGGCTGGCGCTACGTCGCTTTGATCCCGCACATGTCAATGTGGGGGACTCGCCGAACAGCCGATGGCTTACCCCACATGAGCCGGGAGTCATGAAGGATGTCTACTTTACCGGCCCGGAATGCAGCGTATCGCGTATTCTCTATAACGTTCAGATCCTCAGCGATGAGGAGAAAGATGGCATTGTTGACTGCGAATTATTGCCGTTAATGCGCCTGCGTTATGACAACGATCGGGTTATGGTTGACCCCACTTTTTGCCCGCCCATCGTGACCTTAAATGGTGGGACGGCGTTAAAATCTCTGCTGGACAGCGTCTGTGCTGAACTGGCGAACAGGGCACGTCAGTTTGCCGAGTATAAACGTCCGGAACAGGTTAAGAGCGCCAATCGGAACGATATCACCCAAACGCTGGCAATGCGCTCCCTTAATCGTGCCTTACCTTTACTCCAGCACTACTGCCAGACTCCGACAATGCACCCCTGGCCGATTTATGGCCTGCTGGCGCAGCTTATCGGGGAACTCTCCAGTTTTAGTGAGCAGTGCTCATTCGATGGTGTGTGGGTTGGCGAAGATTTGGCCTTGCTACCCTACGATCATTTTGACCTTTACGCGTGCTTTGCCAGCGCGAGTCGAGTCCTTACTGCCTTATTGAATATCCTCATGCTGGAGGATAATACATGGATCGTGCTCAAGCCGGATGAGCGCCGTATTTTTTGCGGCAATCTGCAGTCCTTGCCATGGCAAAAAGCCGAAAAAATTATGTTACTCCTGCGCTCAGAAACGCTGGCTACCGCTGAGAATATTGATGGTATGGGCTTCAAAATCGCGCCAGCCTCAATGATTTCGCCCCTTATCCAGCATGCCTTACCTGGTATTTCAGCCACTTTGCTAAGACCAGCGCCACGCGGTGTTCCTCATCGGAAGGACGCCTTCTATTTTTTGCTTAATTTGCGAGACGATCTGTGGAAGAGCGTCGAGCAGCAACAGGATATCGCCTTCTACTGGGATGATGCGCCGATGGATTTGCAGGTGCAGGTTATTGCGATGGGGGAAGCATGATGGAACTGCTGGATAGCTACCTTCCCGTGTTTAAAAAGGCATTGCATATTGTTGATAATCCATCTGAATTTTCCGGCTATGCGGAAAGCCGGCTTCTCTGCATAAAAACGCTGGAACAGGCTCGCTCTGAGGCGAACCAGTGCGATGTTGAAGAGGAGGAGAAGGCTGCAGCGTACTTTGCTGTGATTGCCTGGCTGGATGAATTGATGCTCTGCTCCGAACTGCCGTGGCGTCAGCAGTGGCAGGGCGAAAGGTTACAGCGCAAATATTTGAATACTACTCTGGCGGGCGCCCACTTTTTTCAACGATTAACGGCGCTTGACGTGGGGCATCAGCAGGCCAGAAAGGTTTTCCTGTTTTGCCTCCAGAACGGTTTTCATGGTCAGTACGGCACCGTAGACGATCGGTCTGATTTACTGGCCCTGATTGAAGAACAGCGCAAGCAATGTCTGCAGGAAAACTGGTGGGCATGGCCGTGTGATACCCCCGTTGCTTCAGGCATACCTGACAAAAAGATCGCCATAACACGGCACAAATCGCTATTACCTGTGGTGATTTCAGGCGCGTTGTTCCTGTACGGAGCCCTTTTCTTCCTTTTCCGTTATTACGTTATGTAACTACTATGCTGAAAAAATTAGCTTATTTTACCGGCTGGCTGGTCGTGCTGTGTCTGTCATTGCTATTTTGCTTCACTTTAGGCTTATGGCAAAACTGGCGCACGTCTTCGATATTACTGCTCTGGCTGCTTATGCTGCTGCTGGCGGTACTGTTGTGGGCGCTTTTTCTCGCATGTTTGCAGCTGTTCAGGAGCCGTAAAGAGCGGAGATGGTTGGCGAAGTATCGCTTGTCCCGCAGAGAGTACGTATTGCTGAAACACTGGAAAACGGGGGCGAGTGTTATCAAACGCATACAGCGCAAACGTCACCAACTCCCCTGGTTTCTACTTATTGGCGAACAGAGCGGTAAGAGCACTCTGCTGGGCAGTTCCGGGCTACCGTTATTTTATGGCGAAATGGATGATGCCGTACCGGGGCCAACCCGAACGTTACGCTGGTGGTTTTTTCGCCGCATGGGCATCCTTGATCTCTCCAGCAATTTTCTTGTCGGCGGCGCGGCGTTCCGTCAAGGCTGGGAGCGAATTGCACATTGGTGTACAAAAATGCCGATGCCGGCAGGAATTATTATTACTTTATCTGTCAGCGAGCTGCTGAATGATGAGAGCAATACCCTGCATGCTATGGCCCGAAAAGTTCGGGCGCTGATTGAGCCTCTGATACAACATTTTGGCGAGCAGCTACCGCTCCACATTATTGTCACCCAGTGCGACCGTTTTCCTGGTTTTAGTCTGTGGCAGGGGCAGCTTTCTGACGCGCAACGCCAGCAGACGCTGGGATATAGCTGGAACATACCGCCGCATATTGATGGTGAAGATCCCCATACGCTGCAACCGTTGTTTAGCGCGTTAAAGGAAGGACTCTCTTCTGTTCGACTGAGTATGGGGCGACCATCTCATCTGAGCGCGCAGGATTATTCGCTGTTACTGGATTTCCCGGAGAATGTTGCCCGGCTGGAACCTCCACTACGGCTTTTTCTGGCGTCACTGTGTGAGCCAAACGCCTATTTCAGTCATACCTCACTGAGTGGCGTCTGGTTTACCGCCACAGAACCGCAGGCGAATAACCGGGCACGCCGAACCAGCGTTTTTGCGCATCATTTGCTGACGGAAGGATTATGCATGCTGAGCCAGCATCGCATCAGACCACGTTGGTATCATCGACCAAAAGGAAAGGTGTTCATCGCTGTCTTATTGGCCGTTTGCGTCGGTTGGCTGGGGATCTCGGCTATGCAAACGGCCAATCGGCTTCAGCACGACATTACTCATATGTCACCTACGGCATTGGCCGCATTTCTGGAACAGGATGAACAGCTGCCGACGGCATCGCTGATGACTTTCCCTTTTTCACCGATTTTACGCCAGCAACAAACCCTGGCGGGCGCCCGATTAGCCCGAATTGTCGCCACGCCGCGTCCTTTACCGCAGACGTTCCAGGCCTATCAACAACGTGTACTGGCGGCATCGTTGGAACAACAGCGGGAGTACATTTTACAACTGGCAAATGCGCTGCTGGTGTGGCAAGAGATGCGCGACCACGCCATTTTGTCGGTGCTGCAGCAACGTCCCGCTATTGTCGGGGAGCTGCAACAGTATCGCTATCCGGCAACGGCTTCTCCGCTCACCCGGTTAGCGCTGGAACGCTACCACATGCAGAGCCCCGAGGGTGAGCAGTGGCTGCAAACGGCGAGGGAGCTTCTGATTAATTTGGTTAATCGCGCCCCCTCTCTGGAATGGCTTCTGTCGCCATCGCCGCAAATGCCAGCGCTACATGCCTCCACCTACTGGCCTTCGTTATCGCAGGATAATACGCTTTCCGGGGGCTGGACGCGCAAGGGCGAGGCCATGCTTGCGGTCTGGATGGCACAGATTGAGCGCGCTGCAGGTGGCGTGCAACCCGTTTTCGAACGGGCGCGTGAGCAACGATTTGCGCGCAAGCAGGATGCGTGGAGTCAGTTTCTCAGTAATGTCAGCGCAACGCTGTCAAAAGCCAGCCTGCCCGTTCTGACGCATAACCAGCTGATTGCGTTAAGCGAGGGGCAAAGCCAGGCGATGCAGTTTGCCAATCGAGCGATTGAGGAACTCGATGATGTACCTTCATCGCAAGCCCAGCCGTGGTTGACGACGCTACGGTCTTTACAGCGGCTTACTTTGACATCAGGCAGGACGCCTCTGATGAATAAGGCGCAGCAGATTGATTCGCGCTTTCGTCATTCCCTGGCGGCCTGGCTTCGGGCACAACCAGTGGCAGCATCGGTTGACAACGAGCAACCCGTGCAGCAAGCCTGGCTTCAGTGGCAAAACGCGCGCAATGAGGCCGTTAATGACGCGATGGCTCAGGGGCCACGAAGCGACCGTCTTACTCGGGGGATGTTCATGATACCGGCAGAAGGGGGAGAGCAAAATCCGCTGTTGAAACTCACGCCAGCGCTCATCAGGCTGAAAGAACATCTGTCCGGGACAGTCACTGATACAGGGAGCGCGGCGGTATGGTCGCTTTACGAGGAGGATACCCACCGGCTACTGGCTTACGCCATGATGCAAAGCGCCTGCTGGCTCAATGAACAATGGAAGAGTCAGGTCATCTGGCCGTTAGGCAAGGATGAAGAACAACGTAGTTATGAGGAGCAGCAGGCGTTGAGCCAGAAATCTGTTGCTGAATTCCTTCGTGGTCCAGCAAAAGCCATGCTTTCAGCCACTCGTCATGGACTGGATGCTGCAACGTATGCGAGCATGTCTGTCCCACTCACGACTGATTTCCTGCTGCTTGCACGGCAAGTGATGACACCCGATATGCTGCAGGATGTGCCGCAACGCGGATCGACTCTGGACGCTGACAAGCGGGCGATGCTTCAGGCAAAAGCGGACGGACTGACATTACAACTTGCTGAACTGGCGAAACAAAAATGGAAAATCCAGCTCTCCAGTATGCCTGCGACTGTGCCTGAGGGCGCGCGAGTGATCCCGACAGGAACGCAGTTGACACTCCATTGCCAGAAGGGCGATCAACAGCTTATCAGCATGAATTTTGCCGACCAGTCCGGGTTTGTCTGGCAGCCTGGTGAATGCTCTGGCGTTACGCTCAGCGTGCTGTTTCCGGATTTTACCGTCCGTTATCAATTGAGCGGCGACGATGCCTGGCCCGCCTTTATACGCCGCTTCCCCGACGGTGAAGCACAGCTTAGCAGCGATGAGTTTGGTGACGACACCGCGCTATTAAATCAGTTGGGCATTAAACATCTCCTTGTCCGCTTCAAGGTCTCCGACCCTCAACCCATAGAGGATGCCTGGCAACGTTGGCATGACCTGACCGAACAAATTGCCGGTCTTACCGATCAGATAACAACGATTGATGAGCGCATCAAGCAACGCGCGACGGATTCTTTGTCTGAACCTATTTCAGGTTTGCCGGATGATATTGCTCAATGCCATTGATTTTATTGAAGGAATAGTATGAATACCCACTTAAAACCTATTATTAGCAAGTTAACGCCCGAGGGGCGAGCAGCTATCGATGCCGCGATTAGCCTTGCCGTGGAGCAAAAACATACGGAGGTTGCGCCAGCACATCTGTTAATGGCTCTTTTGCGTCAGGAAGGTGCTCTCTTTGAGTCGTTGGCATTACAGACGGGATTGTCGGTGGATCAACTAGTTGACGCTGTTTCCCACGCGCTGATGCAGACAGAGGTGCGTCAGAGCAACAGTCCTGTCTTCGCTAAAAATCTCGTTGAGTGGCTTGTCAATAGCTGGTTGCTGGCGAGTGCAAGCTGGGGGCAAAGTACGCTGGGGCCAGCTGCAATATTCGCCAGTCTACTGGAGAAAGATGTGACAGGGATACCGCACATCCAGCAGGTATTACATTGCGATCGCCAAAAGGCATATGCGGTATTACAAGCCTGCGGGGGTAGCGTTTCCCGGACAGGATTTGACGCGATGGCGGAAACCTCTGTGCTGGAAAAGTATACCCGCAATTTGAGCGAACTGGCCCGGCGCGGGGAGCTTGATCCAGTGCTGGGGCGCGAGCAGGAGATCCGCCAGATGATCGATATCCTGCTCCGTCGGCGACAGAATAATCCCATCCTGACCGGGGAGCCAGGGGTGGGTAAAACGGCGCTCGTTGAGGGACTGGCGCTGAGAATTGCTGAGGGTTCTGTCCCGCCAGTGCTGCAATCCATGGAGTTATTGACTCTGGATCTGGGGCTATTATTGGCCGGGGCGAGCGTAAAGGGCGAGTTTGAGAATCGGCTCAATTTGCTGTTAAAAGCGCTCTCTCATATGCCAACGCCCACCATCTTGTTTATTGACGAAGTTCATACTTTGATTGGCGCTGGCGGGCAAGCTGGGCAAAGCGATGCCGCTAATTTGCTCAAGCCTGCGCTAGCCCGGGGGGAATTGCGTGTGATCGGGGCGACAACCTGGGCTGAGTATAAAAAGTACTTTGAAAAAGATGCCGCACTGACGCGTCGTTTTCAGGTCGTGAAGGTCGCGGAACCTGATATCGACAACGCGATGGTTATGTTACGCGCGGTGGCTCCAGCGTTATCCCGCCATCATAATATCCCCGTGCTGGAGAGCGCAGTTGGCGCGGCGGTCAACTTATCCAGCCGCTATATCGCCGGACGTCAACTGCCTGATAAATCAGTCAGCCTGCTGGATACCGCTTGTGCGCGCGTGGCGGTATCGCAGGTTCACGAGCCCAGGGAGCTGGAAGCGATTACCGTGCAGCTGCGCGCGATTTATAGCGAATGTAATGCGTTGCGAAGCGAAGACAGTTCTCCCGAGCGGCAGGTTCATTTAATAAAACAAGCCGCAGACCTACAAATCAGACACGATACGCTGCATGAAGAGTGGCAGTGCCAGCGCAATCTGGTGCATCGATTATTGAATAGTCAGGATGCAAAAGAGATTGCCCTCGCTCGCCATGAATTAGCTGTGCGCCATCAAAAGCATGCGATGGTGTTTGAGCGCGTAGACGCCACCTGCGTCGCAGACGTTGTTGCTGACTGGACCGGTATCCCTCTGGGGCGCATGCTGGAGCAGGAGCAACAGCGGCAGGATGCCTTGTTTGACAGGTTATCTGAGCGAATTATCGGCCAGCAGCACGCGCTAACCTATATTAGTCAACAAATTCGTATAAGTAGATCCGGGCTCGGCGATCCGCTCAAACCGACAGGCGTTTATCTGCTAGCCGGCCCTTCCGGTACCGGTAAAACCGAAACATCATTGGCTTTGGCGGAACTGCTGTTTGGCGGTGAACATAACCTGGTGACGATCAATATGTCGGAATATCAGGAAGCGCATACGGTATCGGGGTTGAAAGGTTCTCCTCCGGGCTATGTTGGCTATGGGCAGGGCGGAGTATTAACGGAGGCGGTAAGGCGTAATCCGTATAGCGTGATCCTGCTGGATGAAGTAGAAAAAGCGCATCCGGATGTGATGGAACTTTTTTACCAGGTGTTCGATAAGGGGGTCATTGAGGATGCTGAAGGACAGGTTATTAATTTCCGCAATACTTTAATTATCATGACGTCAAATTTGGCCAGTGAGTTACTTATTAATGCCTGGGCGTCGGGGGAACGCGCTGTGGATGCGATCGCTAACGTTATTCGTCCTGAATTTGAGCGCGTATTTTCTCCGGCGTTGATGGGCAGAATGACGCTGATCCCTTATCTGCCTTTAACGTCAGACGTGATGGCGAAAATTATTATGCTGAAATTACAACGGCTAAATGAACGTTATCAACGCGTGACCGCAGGCAGGGTATCACTGGTCTGGAGCAAAGGCGTCATTAACTGGGTAGCACAACACTGCCAGCGACAACAAAGTGGCGCCAGGGATATCGACCATGTTCTGCAGGAACACATTTTGCCACTGCTGGCGGCGCGAGTTTTGCAAACACCAACAGCGGGGAAAATTAAGATAAGCATCAATAATCATACACCGTGCCTGAAAAATGAAAATTAATGTGCCTTTTAAAGGACGTTGATGATAGGCGGCAGTGAATGTATTTTGTGAATTTAGCTCTCATCAAAATAAATGGAAGGGGTTATAAATGAAAAAAACATGTGGCTATTCAAAAGACAAATTTCCCGGGACTTCAAATATTATGACTACCCGAAGATACCCCTCGTTGAACTTAGGGTTTAATGTAGATAATATAGCCTGGGAGCTTGGCAGTAGTTTTTTACTGTTCACTGCGGGACAAAATAAAGGCCAGGATCTTTTAATCACCAGTCATGGCGGTTATTATCCTTTTGGTAGCGACTTTATCATTCCGCCCAGAGTGGTATTAAGCGTTTTAGGCCCTCATAAACATTCGCTTATCGATCCCAAAATACACAATATGGTCAAACCCTCTCTGATGCCTTATGCCGAAGTGTCTGATCAAGGCATCCAGCTTGGCGTTGTAAATCGGCATCAGAGTCCTTGGGGGCGGCCAAAGGAACATCCTTTTCAGTACCACGTCCAGACAGATAAATCCATCACAGGTACATACAAAGCAGGGCGATTCAGAAATTATACGCTTTGTAAGTTCGAAGATGATACTGAGTTGGATTATGATGGCATACGTAGATTCATAAATTCCAATCACTTCGGTATTTCAATTGGTGATGCAAGTCGATATACGATGCGGAAAATGGATGTTCTTTCTGTCAGGCATCGACCGCTGAAAATGGATCCAACATTGAAAGATGCCATCACGGCTTTGATCAAGAATGATATCTATTATGAACGGATAATATTATGTTTCTGTCGAAGCTCGGTATCTCCTTTTGCCAGCTTCAAAGAAGATTATTATGCCATGATATAACTAATATTGGTTTTATAGAACTGTTTTTTGGTGAGTCTGTTTTAATAAATATTATCTACTGTCTTATGCAGGACAGTAAAACAATTATCATAGTCATGCGGTTTTAAGTATATTTCTTCCGGCATCGTTATTTCATAGTTAACGTATGTTCGTCGATGCAAATATTTTTTATGTGTAATACAAACCAGAGGTAAAAAAAATGGAAAAACGTATTTTAGCTGTAGCGACCGCTGCAGTGCTTTTTAGCGCGCTGTCCTGCGGTATTGCTAATGCAGCAGATGGTCAAATTAAATTCACGGGGAGTCTGACGGCTGATGCTTGTAAAGTGGATACGACTTCTGCAGATCAGACCGTATCGATGGGCAAAGTTGCGATCAGTGCGTTTACTGATGGGCAGGGTACTAAAGCATCGCCAACCAAATTTAGTCTTAAATTGACAGATTGTCCTGATACGGTGACGTCAGCCGTGGTTAAATTTGATGGTAATGCTGACGCCAGCAATACCGATCTGCTGGCACTGGATTCTGATTCCGATGCTGCTGGCGTAGGTATTGAAATTGCAGATAATACAGGTGCTGCTATTCCGATTCATCAAGCTTCAACGGCATATCCCCTTGCCGTAGGCGATAATACACTGGAATTTGTCGCACGTTATGTTTCTGACACAGCAACGGTAACTGCTGGGGCAGCTAATGCGACTTCAGATTTCACCATCAACTATAACTAATTTTATCTAGTTATATGGAGAATAAAGCAACATAAGGAGATGTTGCTTTATTCTAAATGTAAATCTGGAGGTCTGATGAGAATTATAACCGCATTTATGTGTTGTCTTTTGGTAGCATCAAGCTGCGTTTATGCTGGAGTCATTGTGGGGGGAACTCGCCTTATATACAATGCAGGCACTAAAGAAACATCAATTTCTGTGAAAAACCCAGAGAACTCGACACCTTATCTTATTCAATCATGGACTGATAACGCTGGCCCAAATGACGATAACAAAGGTGCTGAGAAACCCCCTTTCATTGTTACACCGCCACTTTTCAGGCTTGATCCCGGTATTGAAAATACCCTGAGGGTTGTAAAACTAAAAGATGCTGCTCTTTTGCCTAAAGACCGAGAATCCGTTTTCTGGTTGAACGTTAAATCAATCCCTGCACAAAGCAAAAATGCCGATGGCAGCGTAACTCGCAACACGTTACAAATTTCAGTTAAAACCAGGATTAAATTATTCTATAGACCAGAAGGTATTACAGAGACAACGAAAGAAGCTGCTGAGAGGTTAAGTTTTAAGAGAACGGCTAAGCAGCTGATTGTTACCAATCCAACGCCTTATTATTTTACTTTTAATACTCTCAAGGTCGGTCAGAAGGATGTTGATTCGCTGAGTACGATGGTACCGCCTAAAGGTGAAATGCAATATACATTAAATGGCACCGGGAATAATGTGGAATGGAACTATATCAATGATTTTGGTGGCGTGTCGAAGATGGTAACCAGTCCTCTGAAGTGATATCTATGTACACTGCACATGGCATATGGGATGCTCCATATATTATATGGAGGTATAGCATATACATAACTACTTATTAATCTAATAAATAATCTAAAATGAAAAATTTTACTTATAATAGGTTAGCTATCACATTGCTATATTTTTTCGGCAATGTGAGTTTTGCGCAGGATGTTTTTAATCTGAAGGCTCTGGAACTTGATAATCCAGGCATGATTCCTGCTGATTTAAGTCAGTTCTCTGTTCCCGGTGGGCAGTTACCGGGTATTTACCATGTTGATATTTTGATTAACGGTGAAAAAAAAGATACCAGAGATGTGAAATTTATCAAGGAACCTTCTGGCGATATCACTCCTGAGTTGACCATCGAGCAACTATCTGAATATGGGGTGAAAATCGATTCAATAAAATCATTGAGTCAATTTGATAAGAATAAAATAATAGCACCACTGAATAGTTATATTTCAGACTCAACTATTAAGTTTGACTTTCCGAATCAGATGCTCAAGATAACAATTCCACAATCACAAATGGAAACCAGTGCTCGTGGATACATTCCTCCACAGCTTTGGGATGAGGGAATACCTGCATTACTTGCAAGCTATGATTTTACGGGTTCAAATACGAATCTGAAACATGGAGGTGGTGGCAGCGATAACTATTTTCTCAATCTCCACAGTGGGTTGAACGCTGGAGCCTGGCGGATAAGGAACTACAGTACGTGGAATTATAATAAAGATGAGAAGGCTGCGACGGAAAGTAAATGGGACTCAATTAACACATGGGCACAAAGAGATATAAAAAATATTAAAGGCCAGTTGGTGATTGGTGACACGTTCACCTCTTCCGATATTTTTGATAGCGTCCAGTTTAAAGGAATACAACTTATTTCTGACGATAATATGCTACCTGATAGTCAGAGAGGTTTTGCGCCAGTGATAAGAGGTATCGCTAATAGCAACGCCAGAGTAACGGTGAAACAGAATAACTCCGTTATATATCAGTCGTATGTGCCGCCAGGTGCCTTTGTCATTGACGATCTGTATCCTACCTCAGCAGGCGGCGACTTGAATGTGACCATTACAGAATCTGATGGATCGGAGCGAAATTTTACTCAAGCTTTCTCAAACGTACCTGTCATGCAAAGGATGGGACGTCTTAAATATGCTTATACAGTGGGAAAATATAGATCGTCATATGATAATGGCAATGAGCCTGATTTTGGTCAGATTACTATGCTCTATGGCCTGTCAAACCGCTTTACTTTGTATGGCGGTAGCCAGTATTCAGAACAGTATCAATCTTTTTCTTTTGGTGTCGGCACGAACCTGGAAGTATTAGGCTCTATTTCAATTGATGTCACCAATGCTTCTGCCGATCTGGAGAACAATGAAAATGATAGTCATAAAGAAGGTCAGTCATATCGCTTTCAATATATGAAAAACTTTGATGAAACGGATTCAACACTTTCATTAGCTGGATATCGATACTCAACGTCAGGGTATTACTCATTTGCGGATGTAAATGATCTTAATAGTGATATTTACAGCGGGAAAACTGATGATGATGCACAATATCAACGCAGTCATAATAAGAAGAATAAGATCCAACTAAATTTCACCCAGGAAATTCTTGATGGTGAATGGGGAAGTTTTTCCGTGAATGGTTATCAGCAAAGTTATTGGCAAACCGATGGATATGAGCGGAACTTAACATTAGGCTATAATAATAGCATAAGTGATATTTCATTTGGTATTAACTATACATATAGTGATACCCCTTACTCAGATAGCGCAGATCAACAGTTAGCATTTAATATGAGCATCCCGTTTTCTCACTGGATGCCTCGCTCGAACACTTATGTTAATTATAATAGTACATCCAGTCGCCATGGCGATACGGTTCAGCAACTTGGTTTAAGTGGCACAGCTTTAGCAGGCGATAATCTTTCATACTCAGCGATGCAGGGTTATAACAACCAATCAAGAGAGACTAATGGTCAACTTTCTGCTAACTATAAAGGCAGTTATGGAAATATAAATACTGGGTATAACTATGATCATGACTCGCGTCAGATAAATTATGGGCTACAGGGCTCAATTGTTGCTCATCAATATGGCGTCACGCTATCACAACCTGTTTCTGGTGATATGACAGCGATTGCGCTGGTTCGTGCTCCTGGTGCGAAAAATGTCAATGTAATAAATAATACCGGGGTTGCAACAGACTGGCGAGGATACACTATTGTACCGTATGTAAATTCCTATCGACGAACTAATATTCGACTTGATACGGAAAGCTTTGCTAATGATACGGATATCGACAATACAGTTTATAGTATTGTGCCTACTGCAGGGGCAGTTGTCGTTGCTGATTATAAGACGCACACGGGCAATCGCGCATTATTTACTGTGAAACGCTCAGATGGTTCTTTCGTGCCATTTGGTGCGACGGTAACACTAAGTGGTGATGACAGAGAAAGTATTGTCAATGATGATGGGCAAGTTTATCTAACTGGGCTGAAAGAAACAGGCACTATACATATAGCATGGGGTAAAGGTGACGCGAATAGCTGTCTGTCTGAATACGATCTCAGCAATGGATATCATGATGGGGGAGTAGATACTTTGACTCTCCAGTGCTCATCGCATAACTAACTGGAGACATGATGGATAAGTTTAAGTTAATTTTATTTTATATTTCACTCTGTACATCAGCATTAGCTGACGATAACTTTCAGATTAATTTCACCGGTACAGTGAGCGATGCGACCTGCGAAATACAGGCTGACTCAAAGAACCCAGAGATAAAACTTGGGGAGCTTTATAATAAGGATTTAGAAGTTGCCGGTAGTACAACTGATTGGGTAAGTTTCAACATTACTTTGCTTAATTGTCCATCAGCCGTTAAAAGCGTAAGCGCCCGGTTTTCGGGGACTCCTGATGAGAGTGATATGACGCTCTATAAAAGTACTGGAGATGCCGAAAATATTGCAGTGCAGTTGCAGGATCAAAATACGCAAAGCGTGCTTAGCAATGGAACGGTTGATACCGTCAATGTGATATCAACAGGTAATGCAGTCTTTAATCTTCAGGCCAGGGCAAAAACCCCTCTGGGAGGCGTTACCGCCGGGACTATTGAAAGTTTGATTGAAATGACATTTTCATACAATTGAGCCTAATATGAATAAATTTATATTATTTTGTTTTTATATGATATTGGCATTAAATTGCTTTGCAGATCAGGTGTCAACTATCACCGTAACGGGAAACGTTCATGTTGCTGCGTGCCGGGTTGATCCCTCATCTCAAAATGTCCCTGTCGATTTGGGTAAACACAGTATTTACCAGCTGAAAAATATCGGTGACTCTACCGATCCTGTTACTTTTAGTATAGATTTAGAAGATTGTCCTGAAACTACAAATTCGGCTTTGATTAAGCTAGATGGTTTTTCCGATACTGATAATAATCAGTTAATTAAGCTTGATGATATGCCAGATAGCGCTTCTGGGGTTGGGGTGGCTGTATATGACAATACAGGCACTATTGTCCCGTTATGGATGCCATCTGCTGCTTATCAATTGCAGAAGGGAAGTAATCTTCTGACATTTACTGCTAAATATGTGGTGTCTAAACTGCCGGTAACAAATGGTATTGCTGATGCTACTGTCAGTTTTACGCTGAATTACCAGTAAATTAAGATTAAATGTGGACTAATATTATTGGTTGCAATTATGAAAAAATATCTCATTCTTTTATTTTTCACTTTCTTTTCCTGTGCAGTATCAGCAAGAGTGACAAACTGTGGTGGTCATGGACAGACTGCTTATATTGCTATGGGCACTATCAACGTTGATCCAACCCTTAAAGTAGGGGATGTCATTGCGAGCACAACATATGATGGAATGGATCAGGCAATTCAGACCACCTTTGGCGCATGGTATATTTATTTTAAATATTCAACTAAAACGCCAGGAACTTATCATGCGATAGCAACAAATTTAGACGGCGTTGGCGTGCGGATGTCGCAAGCTCGCATTTCTGGCAGTTACTATCCATATACTTACAAGGGTTCCTGTGCCGGGTTGATCTCATGTACTGGGGCAACGCCTTCAGATTTAGCTTTGCAAAAAATTGAGTTAATCAAAACGGCCGATGTTACTGAGTCTGGTGACCTGTCTGATGGTGTATTTGCTTATGCGCAGTGTGATAATGGGCAAACATACACCAATTTTTCATTTGGCAATTCTCATATCATCAGCTCTACCTGTAGTCTTGATACAAACCTCACCAATGTTAAATTAGGCGATTATAAGACAACTGATTTCTCTGGCGTTGGTAGCACTACGGAGACGAAATTAGTATCAATTCCTGTAACTTGTACAGGGGCAGGCGCTGCTTTTTCTTTAGCTGTCAGCTCAGTAAACGTTGCCGATAATAGCAATGGTGTTATAGCGCTGGATAGCGGCGGTGCATCGGGGATTGGGGTTCAGTTGTTACAAAGCGATGGTATAACACCCGCCCCCCTTGAAGGAACGTCCTGGAGTGCTGGTACTGCAGCTACAGGCGGAAATTCCATAAATCTTTATGCCAGATATTATCAGCTTGCTGACACAGTAACTTCTGGCAATGCAGATGCTAATGTTACTTTAACCTTCAACTATAAGTGAATTGATATGTGTTTTCCCGATAGACTCGGATATCACATGCCCGCGATCCTCGTTAAAATCGTTGTCGTACCAACAATCATACACATCAGAACGTGTTGAGACGGGTAGATAATAGTTCACTCAAATTAACGGCCAGCAGGTGAAACGGTTAGAAATTCGAGCGCTCAAAAACGGACGTCGATTGTCGTCCGTTTAGAATGGCTTAGCATAATGGGGCAAGTTGTCTCTGGCATAGATAGCATATTGCGTTTGATAGATATGCTGATGCCTTGTGACTATGCACCTTCGAAGTGGTATTTCAGATCGGTATCATGTGTCATTTTGGTAATGATCTGGCTGGTGAGTTGCTTAGTCAGGTTTAGCGCATCCTGCATCGTTTTATCTTCAAAATTTTGCAACAATTGCTGAGCCTTATGTGGTTCGTGTTGGTAGATCTTCAGATACTCTTTTTCCATTTTTTCTTGTTGCAGGGAAGTTTGTTGTTCAAATTTTGCGTAGGCATTTTGTATATCAGGCGCATAAGCGCTGTAATTTTGCATTGCCAGCGTTTGCAGCGTGCGGTAAGTCCAGCTAACAGAATCATCACTGGCTTCATCTGTGCCTTTAGCGTATCCCGGTAGATAGTGGGTTATTCCCTGATAGTAAGGAACATAAACTCCCAGAGCGGACATTCCGTACGCAACATATTCCACCTCGCCAATGGCTTTTGGCATATTTGGACGGACCTGGAGAATATGAGATTCCTGAGTGCGGAAAACAGATATCGGGCGCCAGCTCTCCTGAGGGTTATTGTTGTTGTAGGGGTCGTGTGGCGTCTCTTGATAATGATTACGCAGCGCTTTTTTCACATCGTTCACGCTGAGTTTATTCGCAGACTTCAGGAATACCGGGAATTGTTTACCTTCGTCAACCTTTGTCTTTAGCGCCGGAGTAAACATATGCTGCAATGTCCAGACGCGTGGATAATTATAGGTGATATCATTTTCAACATCCTGCGAATAGGCTTTATGAAAATCGAATATTCCATCCTTTGAATTATATAAGCCGTGACTTTCAGCAAAACTCACCAGAGTTGGTGAGGCCAGATAGTTTTCTTGATCTTTAGGATCGTAATGGCGTAAGCGTCCTTGATTGGCTGTGACAAAATAGTTATCGGCTGGCAGGCGAGTCGCCATCCACTGGTGGCCGCTGCCGCTTTCCAGATACCATATTTCTTTTGCATCAACGAACGCTACGCCGAAACCTTCACCGGCGCCTTTCTGCTCAATGATTCTACCCAACAGCTCAACACCTTCGCGGGCACTATGAACCTGGGGGAGAATAACCGTTGGGATTGCGTCTTCGGTGATCCCTGTTTTCTCAACGTATGGATCAACTTTTAGCACTGCTTTTCCGTTATAAATCGTTTCTGTCGCACTGATTCCCACCCCTGCGGAATTGTAACCAACTTCCCCCATCGACTTTTCGTGAGTATCAAAATCATGGATTGCGGTATAACCCAGGGCATCTTTTACTAATGGCCATGTAAAATCATTAACGCTGGATTTAAAACTACCCTGCTGATGGTGAGCGCTTGGGTGGATAATCATATGTTTGGCATTTGTAGCTGAATAGTCTTCATTACGTGCGACAATAAATGAACCATCATCCGTTGCTTGAGATCCTACAAGGATAGTTGTGCAGGCCATGGCTTGCCCCATACATAACAGGGAAATCACGGATGTAAGTAATGAAATTTTCATGCGTAACTCCGGTAATTTTTGGTTACTCTTATCGTGGAAATGAAATAACCATTGTGTGAATAAAAAAGTTACCAATACATAACAGTAAGCAATTGAGCTTAATTTGCATTCTGTCAGTTATTGTTTTTGCCGATTGCAAAATCTATATTGAATGCATATCAGGTATTGAAATGTGATGTATCTCATAGTCTGCCAGATATCTGTAGGTTTTTGTTTAATCTATGGGGCAGGTCAAGTAAATGGCAAATAAGAAGGTGGAGGATATGAATATCTACTCAATAAAGTGCCTGGTTATTTCTGATGTTAATTCTGTGTATGTCTTATGAGTTCAATGATATTTGGAGTTTGTTGTTTTTTATGATATTGATAGTCGCATCGAAATTTATATGTATTTCCCATGTTTAATTATCTTACCTTCTAATACTATTTAAAATAAATATGTAGATATGGATGGATTATGAGGGGTTGTGTTTTGTGAAGTATTTAATGTTTTTTTAATAAAGCATGTTAAAACAATACATTGGAAGATTATTTAGCGGGCTTTGCATGCAGACCTGCAATAACGGTTTATCACTAATTTTTACACGGTGCTTTAATCCGGAGTGAAGGGGGGGGGTTGAGCTTGCGGATAGCGGTATCAGTGAGTGTCATAGCAGGGGCTCTGTTCGTTCAACGAACCGTGAGGCCCCCGATTAAGCCCTCAAAAACTACAGATGTAAAAAACCCGGTAATCCTTACCAGGACAACCGGGTTAATCTAACTGCTTGTTTTTATAACGTATTAAGACTTACTGAGACGTCTTAATACTAAAGTCTGGCTCCTCTGACTGGACTCGAACCAGTGACATACGGATTAACAGTCCGCCGTTCTACCGACTGAACTACAGAGGAATCGTTTGAACGAGGCGCATATTACTGACCACGCCCTGATGTGTCAACAGTAAAATTAACGCGGCATTTCAATTGGTTAATTAATCTTCAAATTCTGCATTAATGCACATTTGGTGAGCGATAATTGCCATCTTCGGAGTTATCACGTAACCGTTGCATAGGGTTTTGCCGGTAAAACTGAATGAAACGCTGCCATAAAGCCGGAAAGCGTGGAGCAAATAATTCAGGCGCACTGAAAAAATACTCGGATAATACGGCAAAGCATTCGGCCGGATCGGTTGCAGCGTAAGCATCTATACTGCATGCGGTTTCACCTACCAGATCGATTTCATCCTGAATGTTGTTCATTGCGGCGTGCAGGTCGTGCTCCCAGCCAGCAATGTCTCGCAGTGGAATCGCCGGAATACCGCTGGCGCGATCGCCATTACGCATATCTAGTTTGTGCGCGACTTCATGAATGATCAGATTAAAGCCTGAGGCATCAAAGGAATCCTGAATATCAAGCCAGTTCAGGATTATCGGACCTTGCTGCCAGCTCTGCCCGGACTGAACGACACGTTGATTATGCACCAGACCAATATCGTCTTCCCATTCATCGTCCACGACAAATGGGGCAGGGTAGATGAGAACTTCATGAAACCCATCGAGCCACTCGATCCCCAATTCCAGTACAGGTAAGCAGAAAAGTAGAGCAATGCGCGCACTTTTCAGCGGGTCCAGTTCAAACCCCTGCAGTGCTACCAATCTTTTGTGCTGTAAAAAGCGCTCGGCCAGAGCGATAAGCCTGGCTTGTTCTTGCTCGGTGAGATTCACCAGAAGGGGAATAGCCAGGGCGTTATCCCATGGCCAGTCGTCATTCCGGGCTGTTTCTTGCTCTTTCCAGGGCCACTTAATCATCGTTTTGCTCGCAAACTCGTCACTTGAACGAAATTGACGGAACTGGGTCTGTTAAAATGCCAAATTACCTGGCATCATGGCTACCGCCTGAACGGAGAGATGCCAGAGCGGCTGAATGGACCGGTCTCGAAAACCGGAGTAGGGGCAACTCTACCGGGGGTTCAAATCCCCCTCTCTCCGCCACTATTCAAGCACTTGCACGCCTCGCTTTCAATGACAGTTCTCACGGATGTTTTTTTCTTTGAGTATCCTCACAAGTTTGTCGTTGTATTTCCCGTGCGGTGAAAAAATACGCTTCGTATAAATAAAAAGCCCGCTTCGTATGAAGCGGGCTTGCGTATTTTTGCGCCAGTTAGAACTGGTAGACTAAACCAACGGCAACGATGTCGTCAGTCGCGATACCATTGCTTTCATAGAAGCTGTCGTCTTCATCCAGCAGGTTGATTTTATAATCAACATAGGTGGACATATTTTTGTTGAAGTAGTAAGTCACGCCCACATCAACATATTTGACCAGATCTTTGTCGGTGTAGCGCGGTGTGCCATTGCTATGGTGATCCCAGCCGCCTAAATCAACGCCTTTAGACTGCAGGAATGCAACGGACGGGCGCAAACCAAAGTCAAACTGGTATTGTGCAACAACTTCGAAGTTCTGCGTTTTGTTAGCAATACCGCCTTCAACTCCATCCCCTTTACCATATGCGGTCATATTGCGTGTTTCAGCATACATGGCTGCCAGGTACACGTTGTTAGCGTCATATTTGGCACCAACGGTCCAGGCATCCGCAGTTTCACCGCCTGCGTATTTATTGGCGTAGCTATGATCGTTGCGACCTTTAGCAACCTGATTATTAGTACGGTCAGAGCTGGAGTATGCCGCACCGAGACTTAAACCGAAGTCGAAGTCATAGGAGGTAGACATACCGAAACCGTCGCCATTTTCACGAGACAGTCTACGTCCATCACCATTACCAGTACCTTCGCCTGAACCACCATCTTCATTATTGCCCTGGTATTGCAGGGCGAAGTTCAGGCCATCAACCTGACCAAAGAAACCTTTATTACGGTAGGTGGCAACGCCGTTGGTACGACCGGTCATATACACGTCGGTCTGAGTGTAGGTATCGCCACCGAACTCCGGCAGCATATCGGTCCAGGCTTCAACGTCATAGACGACGCCATAGTTACGACCATAGTCGAAAGTCCCGTTTTGGCCGAACCCCAAACCTGCGAAAGCCAGACGAGTCCAGGAGTTTGCACCTTCACCTTCAGTACCGTTGGCCTGAATGTTATATTCCCACTGACCATAGCCAGTCAGCATCTCGTTAATCTGCGTTTCGCCTTTAAAACCCAGACGCGCATAGGTCTGATCGCCATCGTCGCCAGGGTTATCAGAGAAATAACGCAGGCCATCAACTTTGCCGTACAGATCCAGTTTATTGCCGTTCTTATTATAGATTTCAGCCGCATTTGCTGCGCCTGCAGCTAATAAAGCCGGAAGAAGAAGTGCCAGTACTTTTCTTTTCATTATGTATTCCCTTATGATAATAATTAATATGAATATGTAGTACTATCCGAAAGACTACATTTGGATACTATCTATGAAGTTCATTTAATTTAAAATATAACGTGTAACAAATATATTTAAAATATTTCAAATTGTTTCAAATTTGTCTTTTTATAAATATATGTGTATGTTTTTGATAAAATCATTCACTATATAAATCAATATTTATCAATAAGTTATGGTTTTCTGGTTTCCATTGCTGTTGTTTATTTTATTACTACTGATTATTTGTTGTTCAATTGCGCGTAATTATCGAGAGATATTCTGGCCTGGAGCCAATAAATTATTTTGGCTTATGTAAGTGCGGGAATAATAATATATAAATATAAATCGAGGCGCAGGCAGTGGTCTGAAATGAAAATTGTTGCTAAGGTGGTTTTCTTTCTGCAAAGAGAGATAGCATGGAACGACAAAACTGGCAGTTAAAATTTGAAGCCTGGTTACGCGATAATCATTCCGGGCAGGATTCTGCCCATGACGTCTTTCATTTTCGTCGCGTGTGGAAGACCGCGCAAAATCTGAGCACGGATGCGACTATAGACTGGCTGGTGGTGCTGACGGCGTGCTACTTCCACGATCTTGTTAGCTTACCGAAAAATCATCCGGATCGTCATCGCTCTTCGGTATTGGCTGCACAGGAAACCCGCCGCATATTGATGCGCGATTTCCCTGATTTCCCACAACGCTGTTTACCGGCCGTGTGCCATGCCATCGAAGCGCACAGTTTCAGCGCCAAAATCGCACCGGAAACCATCGAGGCTAAAATTGTGCAGGATGCCGACAGGCTTGAGGCGTTGGGCGCCATTGGGTTAGCGCGCGTGTTTGCCGTGTCTGGTGCGTTGGGGGTTGCGCTGTTTGATGCGGAAGATCCGTTCGCCCGGCGGCGTCGCCTTGACGATAAACGATACGCACTCGATCATTTTCAGACCAAATTATTGACGCTGCCGCTGACGATGCAAACTGAACAAGGCCGACGTTTAGCGCAGCATAATGCTGACTTCTTACTGACGTACATGGCGAAGCTGAGCTCGGAGTTAAAAGGCGAGTATGAAATGCTGGATCTTGACGCGATTCAACCTTTTAAAGCGCGTTAGCCGCCAGTACAGCCGCCACGTCAACCGCGCTATTTTATGTTAATCTGTCGGTTATCCATTTCGGCCGGTTAAATGTATGCAGGATAATTTTTCAGTAGCAGGCTCCATGAACCCGATGACAGATGATAACGAGGCCGCCGCGCAGGTGATTTTGGCTAAGTTGCTTGAAATATATGACGTGAAAACCCTGGTTGCTCATCTGAATGGTGTTGGCGAGAACCGCTGGAGCCCGGCCATTTTTAAGCGAGTGGTCGCGAATGAGACGTGGCATCGCCTCAGCGACAATGAACGTGCTCATCTGAATTCCTTATTGCCGACGCCACCCGCGCATCATCCGCATTATGCCTTTCGGTTTATCGATCTTTTTGCCGGTATTGGCGGGATCCGTCGCGGCTTTGAGGCGATTGGCGGGCAGTGCGTGTTTACCAGCGAGTGGAACAAGCATGCGGTGCGCACCTACAAAGCGAACAACTATTGCGATCCGCTCCAGCATCGTTTTAATGAAGATATTCGCGATATCACGCTGAGCCATCATGATGGGGTGAGCGACCAGCAGGCGGCGGAACATATTCGCCAGCATGTTCCGGAACATGACGTGCTGCTGGCGGGATTTCCTTGTCAGCCATTCTCTCTGGCCGGGGTATCAAAGAAAAATGCGCTAGGGCGGGCCCATGGCTTTGCCTGCGATACGCAAGGCACACTGTTTTTTGACGTGGTGCGCATTATCGACGCGCGTCGACCAGCAATATTTGTGCTCGAAAACGTCAAAAACCTGAAGAGTCACGATCAGGGAAAAACGTTCCGCATCATTATGCAGACGCTGGATGAACTGGGTTATGACGTCGCGGATGCACACGATAACGGACCTGACGATCCGAAAATTATCGACGGGCAACATTTTTTACCGCAGCATCGCGAACGTATTGTGCTCGTCGGCTTTCGCCGCGATCTGCAATTGAAATCAGACTTCACGTTGCGGAATATTGCTACTTGTTATCCGCGGCGGCGTACTACGCTGGCGGACCTGCTGGAACCGACCGTCGAGGCGAAGTATGTGCTGACGCCGGTGCTGTGGAAGTATCTCTATCGCTATGCGAAAAAGCATCAGGCGCGGGGGAATGGGTTTGGCTATGGCATGGTGTATCCTGGTAATCCCGATTGCGTAACGCGCACATTATCCGCACGCTATTATAAAGACGGCGCCGAGATCCTTGTCGACCGCGGCTGGGATATGGCGCTGGGTGAAAAGGATTTTGACGATCCGTCGAATCAGCAGCACCGTCCGCGCAGGCTTACACCACGGGAGTGCGCGCGGCTGATGGGGTTTGAATCACCGCAGGGCTATCAGTTCAGGATCCCGGTGTCGGATACTCAGGCTTATCGCCAGTTTGGTAATTCGGTGGTCGTTCCGGCATTCGCGGCGGTTGCCAGACTGCTGGAGCCGAAAATCAAACAGGCGGTTGCTATTCGCGAAAAAGAGAACCTGCATGGCAGACGTTCACGATAAGGCGACGCGCAGTAAAAATATGCGGGCGATAGCCACCCGTGATACCGCCATTGAAAAACGCCTTGCCAGCGTAATGACAGAGCAGGGGGTAACGTTTCGCGTGCAGGATGCGACGTTACCTGGTCGCCCCGATTTCGTGGTGGATGATTACCGTTGTGTGATCTTTACCCACGGCTGTTTCTGGCATCATCACAACTGCTACTTGTTTAAAGTCCCCGCCACGCGAACGGCGTTCTGGCTGGAAAAAATAGGTAAAAACGTTCAGCGTGACGCGCGGGATTGTGAAAAGCTGCAGGCTCTGGGCTGGCGCGTGCTGATTGTCTGGGAGTGCGCCCTGCGCGGGCGCGAGAAACTGGACGATGAAGCGTTATCTGAACGTGTCATTGAGTGGATCTGCGGCGGCGGAGCCACCGCGCAGATCGACACCCTCGGTATTCATTTACTGTAACGTTTTTTCCGATGGGGCCACAACGGCGTCCGCTTTAAGCGGGAACAGGTATTTACCGAGTGTGACCAGCACCACCGCAAATACGATCACGCCGAGCGCCAGCCATTCGATGAGCGCCAGACTTTCTCCTCCCAGACCGGTACCTAACAGTACGGCGACAACCGGATTAACGTAGGCATAGCTGGTAGCCAGCGCCGGGCTGACGTTGCGGATCAGATACATATACGCGTTAATGGCAATAATCGAGCCAAACAGGGCCAGGTAAGCTACCGCCATAAAGCCTGAAAATGTCGGCATAGTGGTCAGTTTTTCTCCGGAAAGTAGCGAGGCGCACATTAGTACAAGACCGGCAGCTAGCATTTCAATGGCTCCGGCCATCATGCCAACGGGTAACGTTATGCGTGAGCCGTACACCGAGCCAAACGCCCAGCTCATCGAACCAATCAGGATTAAAACCGCGCCCCATGGATTACCGCTCAAATTGCCGCCGCTGTTCAGCATGATGATCCCCGCGAGACCAATGGCGATCCCCATCCATTCCAGTTTGCGCGTTTTGATACCAAAAAAGTGGCTGAAGCACAGCGTAAACAGCGGCACGGTAGCAACCACCACGGCGGCGATACCGGAAGGCACATTTTGATGTTCTGCGACGGTGACCAGCCCGTTACCGACAGCCAGCAGCAGGATACCAATTAACGCAGCGTTCAGGAGCACGCGCAGAGGCGGCAGCTTATGTCCGCGAATCAGTAAGAATGTGGTTAACAGAATTCCCGCAGAGAGAAAACGCACGCCAGCCATCATCAACGGCGGCCAGCTTTCAACGCCAATGCGAATAACGAAGTAGGTGGAACCCCAAATGATGTACAGCGCGAAGAGCGCACTGAAAAGTGGTAACAATTGCCTGAAACGCATAATCCCTCACGGTGGAAATAAAAAGGTGCAACATAGTAAACGTCAAAACTATCGTGCTGGCGAGATTTATAATTACCTGCCATTGTTAAATATTTGTTGACCAGAAAGGTCAGTTCCCGCATGGCGTGTTTTACTTCATACTTACGACGGCAAAAAAATAATATTGAGGGTTAACATTTTGGCAGGAAGTAGCTTACTGACTTTACTTGATGATATCGCCACCTTGCTGGACGATATTTCGGTTATGGGAAAACTGGCCGCGAAAAAAACCGCGGGCGTATTGGGAGACGACCTGTCGCTTAACGCGCAACAGGTGTCGGGCGTGCGGGCAAACCGCGAACTCCCGGTGGTCTGGAACGTGGCCAAAGGATCGTTGGTTAATAAAGTTATCCTTGTGCCGTTGGCGCTATTGATCAGCGCCTTTATTCCCTGGGCGATCACCCCCTTATTAATGGTAGGCGGGGCGTTTCTCTGTTTTGAAGGGGTGGAAAAAGTTCTCCATACCCTGCAAGCACGTAAACATCAAGAGACCCCGGAAGAGCGCCAGCAGCGTCTGGCATCTTTGGCGGCGCAGGATCCACTGACCTTTGAGAAAGATAAAATCAAAGGCGCGATACGTACCGACTTCATTTTATCCGCCGAAATTGTCGCCATTACGCTGGGTATTGTGGCGGATGCGCCGTTGCTGAATCAGGTGTTGGTGCTATCGGGTATCGCTCTGGTGGTGACCGTAGGCGTGTATGGCCAGGTGGGGATTATCGTTAAGCTTGATGATATCGGGTACTGGCTGGCAGAAAAGCGCAGCGCGCTTGCCCAGTCGCTGGGTAAAGGGTTGCTGGTGGTTGCGCCCTGGCTGATGAAATCACTTTCCGTGGTTGGCACGCTGGCGATGTTTTTAGTGGGGGGCGGGATTGTGGTTCATGGGATATCACCGCTGCATCACGCGATAGAACATTTTGCCCAGCAGCAAAGCTCATTGATTGCGCTAATGCTTCCGACTCTGCTTAATCTGGTGCTCGGCTTTATCATTGGCGGGATAGTGGTTCTGCTGGTGAAAACCGTTGCCAGACTGCGCGGAGTTTCGCACTAATTGTCGCCGGATAAGTTACGCAAAAAGCCTCTTTGTCGTCTAAGGTGTAAAGGTTTCTCTTGATACAGGAGGCAGGTATGGTCTTTTCTGTCAGTGAGGAAGTCACCTCGAAAGAGGGTGGCCCACGTATGATCGTTACCGGATATGCCAGCGGAATGGTGGAATGTCGCTGGTACGACGGCTTTGGCGTCAAACGGGAAGCATTCCGTGAAGATGAACTGGTGTCCGGCGAGCAAAGATCGCTCTGCCAGGATGCCTGACATAGGGCTTGACCGTAACCCGGCGATCTCTCAACCATTAGTTATATTTATCATTTTGGTGAGAATTATTTACTTGTCAGCCAAAAAAATTGCAGATAAGGTTTGTTTCACATCAGATTTCCTGGTGTAACGAATTTTCAAGTGCTTCTTGCATAAGCAAGTTTGATCCCGGCCCGATGAGGGCCGGGATTTTTTTCACCCTCAGTCAGCGATTGATTTCCGACACGCTAAAATCATGGATATCAAGCTCGAACGCATCGGCCAGTTCATGCCACGTATGGTAATCACGCCCGTCGATGCTGACGCGTTCCGGATCGTCCTGACTGCGATGAATCTCACTCTCGCAGATTTCGTTGATTGCCTTCAGCAGCGCGTCCACATCGACGCTGACTTCACGTTTGGCCGTATCGCTGTACTCTTTCGCGGTTTTCATCCTCATACCTCGCAACCGTTAAGGATACCGGGGGAGCGCACCAAACCTCAGATGCGCACCCATTAAGTATAGACCGTCGAGAAAACCCGCAATCGGGTGCGCCGGACGCTGCCACAAAAAGGAATTTGTTCTACACTGGCACAAAGCCACAGGAGGAAAACTATGAAGGTGAATGATCGGGTCACAGTCAAAACGGACGGCGGTCCTCGTCGGCCGGGCGTGGTACTGGCAATCGAAGAGTTTAGTGAAGGCACCATGTACCTGGTTTCGCTGGAAGACTACCCGCTCGGTATCTGGTTCTTTAATGAATCAGGTCATCAGGATGGTATTTTTGTGGAAAAAATGGAGTGAAGTGAGTTCTTCAGCTTGATTCTGACTGGTGGTTCCGCCACCAGTCAGAACGTTTTAGCGCATATTCACAAAGATACCATTGGTGACGTTATCCGTGAGTCGAACCACGTGATAGATAACTTGCTTATTATGCGTCTTAATCTTTCGTTTTATGTTCCCCTTATGGGATGACACGGTCTTAGCCTTGATATTCATTTGATCTGATATCTGTATTGTTCCCTGTCCCTCCATCCACATGCGCAGCATACTGGATTCGGTTCGGCTTAATGACAATGTCGGCAGATTAACATTAATAGCAATATCCACTTCCTTTTTCAGAATATCGCCAAGAAGTTCATCCAGTGAATCAGGTTTAATCGACTTAGAACTGATCAATAAGTTTTTTCTGACTAAAAGATATTCATCAAAATGCACGTTGGCAATTGCCATAAATACAATAAATAATGTACTGGGATGCTGATTAATGATTTGCTTTATTTGCTGACTGTTAGCTGGATCGTGGATAAAACAGTCCTCATTAATAAACACCACAGCGGGTTGAAGAGAAACACAGGCGAGACTGAGTTCATCAACGCTGGAAATATTGTTGATTTCCCTTTTTTTCACCCCCCGACTTACCAGATATCCGGTCAACCCTAGCCGGGTGTAACTGCATAAATCCATAATAATCGTTGACATGGCATACCCTCACTCAATGCGTAACGATAATTCCCCTTACCTGATTATTACATCACAACTAAACGGAATAATAACGACCCAAGATGACGCTTTCGCTGTTTTCAGGCGAATTTACTATCCCGTAAAGTTGCGTATAATTTGCCAGGAAACATCTTAAAGTAAAGTAAATGTTGCGATATGTGAGTGAGGCAAAAACAAATAAACCGCGACAGCGATATCCTGGTGGATGTTGTCAGTTTTTAAATTTAGGACAATCCTTAGAAAAACAGGATAAAAATTAAGGGTTATTATTTTCCGGGCATTTCGCTGACGATATCGGCCAATAAATTAAAAATTTCACTGAACAATCGCTCACAGAATGGCGCAATTAATGGCATCAGTGCCGCCATGAGTGAAATACCCACCGTCAGGGTAAGAGGAAAGCCAATGACAAAAATCGACAGCTGCGGCGCCATACGGTTTAACAAGCCAAGCGCAAGGTTCAGCGTCAGCAGCAGCGTCATAACCGGCAGGGCCAGCATGAGTCCGTTGATGAAAATCAGGCTGCCCGCCCGCGCCAGCGCGAGAAACGCATTGCTGTTAACCGGATTGCCGCCGATTGGCAGAGTATGAAACGTATCCACCAACAGCGAAATTAGCCACAAATGCCCATTAAAGGTCAGAAATAACAGCATGGCGAGCATGTCGATCAGCCGCGCCAGGACCGGCATATTCAGACGGCTGCCGGGGTCAAAGAAGGTGGCGAAGGAAAGCCCCATTTGCAGGCCAATCAATTCCCCGGCGGTACGCACGGCGGCAAACGCAAACTGCATGGTGAAGCCTAAGGCGATGCCGATCAAAATTTGTTGCATGGCCTGCCATAACGCGCCGATGGAAAAGATGGGGACGTCTGCCGGGGGAATCGACGGAGCGATAACGATGGTTATTATCACTCCCAGCCCCAGCTTTACCCGCTTGGGGATAGCGCGTTCGCTGAGAATGGGCGCCGTGGAGATGAGCGCCAGGATACGCAGCAACGGCCAGAAGTAAAGATTCAGCCACTGCATCCACTCAACGCTGGTCACCTGCAACATAACGTTGTCTACCCGATGATATACGGTAAATTGCTGAACAGCGTACGCACGTAGTCAAGCAGCAGGTTAAGCATCCACGGGCCGGCAACAATGATGGCAATAAACACCGCGACAATTTTGGGAATGAAGGACAACGTCATTTCGTTAATCTGGGTCGCCGCCTGCAGAATACTGATGATAAGGCCTGTGACGAGGGCGACCAACAGCAAAGGCGCAGCAAGGGCCAGGGCGACCTTCATCGCCTCTGTGCCCATCATCATGACTGATTCAGGTGTCATTGCGCGCCTCTAACTGTAAAAGCTTTGTGCCAGCGAGCCGACAAGCAGCTGCCAACCGTCCACCAACACAAACAGCATCAGCTTGAACGGCAGCGCGATCGTGGCGGGGGGCACCATCATCATCCCGAGCGCCATCAGCACGCTGGCGATGACCAGGTCGATAATCAGAAACGGAATAAAAATGGTAAAACCTATCTGGAATGCGGTTTTCAGCTCGCTGGTGACGTAGGCTGGCAGCAAAATTCGCATCGGCACGGCTTCGGGTCCCTGTAAGGGACCGCTGTTTGCTAAGCGGGCGAACAGCGCCAGATCGGCTTCACGGGTCTGGCGCAGCATAAACTCGCGCAGCGGCTGGGCGCCTTTCTCCATGGCTTCCTGCATGGAGATCTTCTCTTCGCTGAACGGCTGATAGGCGTCGACGTAGATTTTGTCGATCACCGGCGACATGATGAAAAAGGTTAAAAATAGCGCCAGCCCCAGCAGCACCTGGTTAGGGGGCGCAGACGGCGTTCCCAGCGCATTTCGTAACAGGCCGAAGACGATGATGATGCGGGTGAAGCTGGTCATCATCAATAAAATGGCGGGCAGGAAGGTCAACGAGGTGATAAACACCAGCGTTTGCACGGGCAAAGACCAGCTTTGTCCGCCGCCTGGCAGCGGTTGACTCACCAGGCCCGGGAGCTGGGCGAGGGCGACAGGACTGAAAAGCCATAAGCCTGCCAGCGTGATGGATAACAAACGGCGCATCAGGGTCTCCCGGGACGCTTGAGCAAACTCTTCATCATGGCCTGGAAATCCGCAGGGGAGGCCGGTTTTTCTTCTGCATCGGCAGGCGCCGGGGGCAGGGTGTGCAGCACGTTAATCTGCGACGCCGTGACGCCCAGCACCAGCCGGGCATCTTCAACCTCAACAATCACCACGCGCTCGCGCGGACCCAGTGAGGTACTTGCCGCGACTTTCAGCCCGCGTGTACCGGTGCTTTTGGGGGCAAACCCCAGACGTTTAATGACCCAGGCGGCGGCCAGGATCAAGACGATGATCCCAAGCAGCGCGCCGCTGACCTGTACCAGCGGTGAGCCAGGTACGGCGGCTGGCTGAGAAACTGTCGCCTGGGTATTCATGATTAACGGCTCAGACGGCGCATGCGTTCTGATGGGGTGATAATGTCGGTGATACGTACGCCGTATTTATCCGCCACCACCACTACTTCACCCTGGGCAATCAGGTAACCGTTGATCAGGATATCCAGCGGCTCGCCCGCCAGACCATCCAGCGCGACGACCGAACCCTGCGTCAGACGCAGCAGCTCTTTGATGGTCATGCGGGTACGACCCAGTTCAACGGTCAGTTTGACCGGAATGTCCATGATCAGGTCGATGTCCTGCAAGGCTCCGCTGACGTCGCCGCCGCCTAACTGCTGGAATACCGCATCGGCCGCACTTTTGGTGGTCGTGGTTTTTTGCTCATTTAACGCGTCAGCCCACAGATCGTCCAATGCGCCAGTGTTCTCATCGGACGGATTATTCATATCACTCATTTGGGCTGTTCCTCATTCAGCGAATTCAAAATCGGGTTTATCAGATGTTCTACGCGTAACGCATACTGACCGTTTACCGTGCCATACTGGCTGGTCAGTACAGGCACGCCGTCCACATGAGCAATAATGCGGTCGGGTTTTTCAATCGGCAGTACATCGCCGGGTTTCAGCTTTAAAATCTGGGACAGCCGCAGCGGAATGTCGGCAAAGTTGGCCACCAGTTCCAGCTCAGAATGCTGAACCTGACGCACCAGATTATTGCGCCAGTTCTGATCTTCATTTCGCGAGTTTTCCAGCGGTGGGTTCACCAGCAGCTCGCGCAACGGTTCAATCATGCTGAAGGGCAGACAGATGTTAAATTCACCGGTCAGGTTGCCAATTTCAACGTGGAACGGGGTATTGACTACGATGTCGTTAGGCGAGGTGGTTATATTGGTAAACTTCACCTGCATCTCGGAACGAACGTATTCCACTTCCAGCGGATTGATGGCCTTCCACGCATCGCTGTAGCTTTCCAGCGCCAGCTTCAGCATGCGGTTGATCACGCGCTGTTCAGTATGCGTAAATTCGCGGCCTTCCACCTTTGTTGGAAAACGGCCATCGCCACCAAACAGGTTATCTACGGCGATAAATACCAGACTCGGTGAAAAAACCACTAAACCCGTACCGCGCAGCGGCTTCAGGTGGATTAAGTTCAGGTTGGTCGGCACCGGCAAGTTGCGCGCAAACTCGTGATAGGGCTGGATACGAATCGCGCCGACGGTAATATCCGGACTACGGCGCAACAGGTTAAATAATCCCATACGGAACTGGCGCGCGAAGCGTTCGTTGATGATCTCCAGCGCCTGTAAACGCTCACGCACCACGCGGCGCTGGGTATTGGGATCATAAGGACGAATATCGCTCTCTTTTGCGATGCCGGAAATGGGTTCGTCTTTGGTTTCGCTATCACCATTCAGCAATGCGTCGATTTCAGCCTGAGAAAGAATACTGTCGCCCATGTCTTTACCGCAGAATAAAAGCTGTATAAAGAACGTCGGTGACAACCTGTTTTGGCTGCCCGACAACGAGCGGAGTCGCGAGCGTCTCTTTGATGTCGGCAATCAGCTGTTGCTTGCCTTCCTCGGTGGCGAGCGTGGCCGCATTCTGACGAGAGAACAGCAGTAGCAAGCGGCTGCGTACTTCCGGCAAATACTCATTCAGACGCGCACGCGTCGCCTCGTCTTTCATGCGCAGCGTGATACCGATATACAGCACACGGTCCGCATCGCCCAGATTGACGGTAAAGGTATCCAGCGCAAAGAACACCGGGGCAGGCGGTGGAGCCGGTTCCGCTTTGACGCTGGCGGACGGCTGCTGCTGCATGCGCCAGTAGCTATACCCCGCAGTTGCGCAGGCGGCGAGGGTAATTAATACCAGCAGAGGGATCCAAATAGCGCGTTTACTTTTTTTGTTAATCGCGGAGTCAGTCATCAGATACGGGCTTCCTGTTTCGGTACAGCTTATGGGCTGATTATCCCGTGTCCTGTCCACGACAAAGCGTGGAAAAGACGCGGATAATCATGCTACCTCTGGCGTTAGGCGAAGATGTCTACTGCTCCATCACCGCGGGCAGCGGCTTGCAGCGAGGCTGGCGTTGCCAGGATGGCGTCGTCTTCAGCGGCAAAAATATCGGGTCCCTGAGCGCGACCTGCCTGCTGTTGCTGCCCGGAAGACTGCTGGTGACCGGCAAAGCTCTCACTGCTGATGTTGCTTTGCCCCAACTGAATCCCACTTTCAGCCAGCTGCGTACGCAGCATCGGCAATGCGGCTTCCAGCGCCGCACGGACGTGACTGTGCGGTGACACCATTTGCAGCTGCGCGAGGTTGTCATCCAGCTTAATGGAAATATGCACCTGACCCAGATCCTGCGGATGCAGACGCAGTTCTGCGCTTTGCTGCCCCTGACGCGTGAACAGGGTGACGTGCTGGCCCAGTGATTGTTGCCATTCCTGACTGCCCAGCGGGGCGCTTAGCACCGGCGCGGCGGTGGGTAAGGGCTGAGCATGTGTCTGTGGGCCGCTTAACGGTGCCGCCGTCACGCCAATGCTGGTCGGCGAAGGGGCGCTATCAATTTCTGCTCTGGTCGCCGCCGCTGCCGTCAGAGGGGTGAGCGTCGGATTGTTTGTCTGATCCAGGCTACCGCCAGCAGAGGCAATGTCCGCTTTGCCTTTTTTGGCATCACCGGGCAGCAGTTCGCCCGCGTTATCGGCGATAGCGCCGTGTGCCGAGCCTCGTGACAACGCCGAAAGCGTGGCATCAACGGCGGTCGGGGTGCTGTCAACGGCAGGCGTCGCCAGCGGTTGTCCCGGCAGCATGGCGAACAGCGCGCTCAGGTTGGCGAGATCGTCATCGCTGAGTGCGGTGGTTTTTTCATCCTGCTGAGCGACTTTACCCAGTGTCGTCAGGGCATTTACTTTCAGCGACGGCGTAAGCGCTGACAACAGTTGCTGCGCGTCCGTCATGTCGGCAAGAGAAGCCTCGGTTTGCAGCTCTTTTTGCGCCAGCAGATCGGTTAATTTGAGCGACTGCGTTGACTCACCATTTTTTTGCAGCAGCCCTTTTTGCAGTTTACTGCTCGCCGCCTGTAAGTTGGCAAGCGACAGCGGGGCGCCTTTACCCTGCGCGTCGCCCGCACCTAATGCGCCAGCCAGCAGCGCTAAAAAATCCTCGGGTGAATCTACCGCTTTGCCTGACTGAAGACCTGCGGCTACGTCGGTGTCGGTGGTAATCAGTTGGGGTAAAGTAATCATTCGGGTTTCCTCATAGCTGCGCGCTGAGCAAATTCATCCATTTTTTTCTGATCCAGACGGTTTTCGGCCAGTAACGCCGCCGAGGTTTGTCTGTCCTGCAGAGTCTGCCACGCCTGCAATCGTTGTTTTTTATCGCGCCAACTGTTCAATGCCTGGTCTACTTTCTGCGTCCATTGATTGAGCTGTTGGCGATGTTGCTCAATCGCTTTTTCCAGCGTCTGAATAAACTGTTGGTAGTTAATCCAGCGATTACTGGTAATACCCTGACCCATATCGTTATTCAGATTGTTGCGGTACTCATGCTGATAATCGATCAGCATTTTCAACTGTTCTTCCGCCTGCTGACAGCCACGACGCATCTCTCCCAATAAGACAGCGGCGTCATCTACCTCTTTTTCAGCCAGGTCTTTCAGCGTTGCTAATGCACCATGTTGTGCCATGACCTATGCACTCCTGCTTAATCACACACCAGGGAAAATCAGTTCTAAAGCTTGCAGGGAATCTTCCCAGTCAGCCCGTTCAAAGATGCCTTGCTGTAAGAATGCTTCCAGTTGCGGCCATAGGGCGATGGCTTTATCTAACATCGGATCGCTGCCTTTGGCATACGCCCCGACGCTGACCAGATCGCGGTTGCGCTGGAAGCTGGATAGCAACTGTTTAAAATTACGCACCCGCGCGTAGTGTTGTTCACTAATGAGCGCGGTCATGGCGCGGCTGATCGAGGCTTCAATATCGATTGCCGGGTAATGACCAGCCTCGGCCAGATGGCGGGACAGCACAATGTGGCCGTCCAGAATGGCACGGGCGGAATCGGCAATCGGATCCTGCTGGTCATCGCCTTCGGTCAGGACGGTGTAAAATGCGGTAACGGAGCCGCCGCCGTGAATGCCGTTCCCGGCGCGTTCCACCAGCGCCGGTAATTTGGCAAATACCGACGGCGGATAGCCTTTGGTTGCCGGCGGTTCGCCGATTGCCAGCGCGATCTCACGTTGCGCCATCGCATAGCGGGTGAGGGAGTCCATAATCAGCAGCACGTGCTGTCCACGATCGCGGAAATCTTCGGCGATGCGCGTGGCGTAAGCGGCGCCCTGCATACGCAACAGCGGCGAAACGTCCGCCGGAGCGGCAATCACTACCGAACGCGCACGTCCCTCGGCGCCGAGGATATTCTCAATAAAGTCTTTAACTTCGCGACCGCGTTCGCCAATCAGCCCCACGACGATCACATCGGCCTGGGTGTAACGTGCCATCATGCCGAGCAGGACGCTTTTACCGACGCCCGAACCCGCGAAAAGTCCCATCCGCTGACCGCGCCCGACGGTTAGCAACGCGTTAATGGGGCGCACGCCGGTATCCAGCACATGTTCAATCGGTGTGCGCTGCAGCGGGTTAAACGGCGGCGTGATCAGCGCCCCGGTTTCGGTGGTGTCCGGGGCGGGCAGACCGTCGAGCGGTTTGCCGCTGCCGTCAAGCACACGACCGAGCAGAGCAGGCCCCAGCGGTAATTGCTTCCCGCTTTGCAAACCTTCTCCGGCAATGTTCTTCGCGTATACGCGCGCGCCGGGCAGAACGCCTTCGACCTCTTCCAGTGGCATCAGAAACAGTCGCTGACCGTTAAAGCCCACGACTTCACTTTCAACTTCCTGGGTTTCGTTCCCGTCCTGGCGTTCAATGACGCAGGTGGCGCCCAGCGGCAGCTGTAACCCGGTGGCTTCCAGCACCAGCCCGGTGGCGCGGGTCAGGCGCCCGTAACGGCGCACCGCAGGCAGCAGCGACATTTTCTCTTCGAAGCTGTCCAGCGTATTGAGCCAGCGAGTCAGGCGAGTGGTCATTACACGACTCCTGGCGCAGCGAGGCGGCAGAGCTCTTGCCAGCGCGTGGCGACGCTGGCATCCAGATCGCCTTCGTCGGCAGAGACTTTACAGCCGCCGTGATGCAGCGTGGGATCGCCGCGCAGCCGCCAGCCGTGCAGACTGAGGGTTGCGCCGAGCATCTCTTCCACCCGCTGGAGATCGTCCGGATGGACGCGCAGCTGTGGTTTCCCGCTAAATAAGGGTTCCTGCTGCAACAGCTGTTGGATTTGTTTAATCAGCGCGGCGTTATCCACGACAGGCGTCTGACCAATCACCTGACGCGCCGCCTCCAGCGCCATTTGCATCAGGCGCGAGGCAATCACGCTGTCCAGTGCGTCCAGGGTATTCTGAAACTCGCTCACCAGTTGCTGCATACGGGCAGCGATCGGCGCATGCTGGGCGCGAGCCTGGTTCTGACCTTGCTCCAGCCCCTGATTCAGTCCTTCCTGATAGCCTTGCTCGTGTCCTTTTTGTCGACCTTCCGCCAGGCCTGCGTTGTAACCCTGCTCGTGGGCCTGCATTTGCAACTGAGCCAGCTGCTGTTCAAGCTGTTGCTCTGCAGAGAGTTCCGGCTCGCTGGACTCTTCCGCCAGCGGTGTTTCGCTGCGATCGGCCAGCACGAACTCCGCCATCGGTGGGGCGAGGTCGTCAGGCGTCCAGACTTTCCACGGCAGTTCGTTAGACATAGGTATCCTCGCCGCTGCCGATCACCATCTCGCCGGTTTCCGCCAGACGACGCACAATAAGCAGAATCGCTTTCTGTTCGTTTTCCACCTGCGACAAACGCACCGGGCCGCGGTTGGCGAGGTCGTCGCGCAGAATATCGGCCGCACGTTGTGACATATTGCGCAGGAACTTCTCGCGCAGCGGCTGTTCGGCACCTTTCAGGGCAATCAGCAGCGATTCGGAATCCACTTCCTGCAGCAGGCGTTGGATACTGCGATCGTCGACGTCCACCAGGTTTTCGAACAGGAACATTTCGTCGATAATTTTCTGCGCCAGTTCGCCGTCGAATTCGCGCACGGCGGTAATAACGGCTTCTTCCTGCTGGGTTTTCATCAGGTTGATGATTTCCGCCGCCGTTCTCACGCCGCCCATTTTGCTGCGCTTGAGATTCTGGCCGTCAAGCAGGCCATTCAATACTTCGGTCAATTCCGCCAGCGCAGCAGGCTGTACGCCGCCAAAAGTGGCGATACGTAGCATCACGTCGTGACGTAAACGTTCGTCGAACAGCGCCAAAATATCGGCGGCCTGGCCCCGTTTGAGGTGCACCAGAATGGTGGCGATAATCTGCGGATGTTCGTCGCGGATAAGATCGGCGGCGCTTTGCGGCTCCATAAAGTTGAGCGTTTCAATACCGCTGGTGGTATCGCGGGTTTCCAGAATATCTTCCAGCAGGCTGGAGGCGCGTTCCTCGCCCAGCGCTTTCACCAGCACGGAGCGCAGATATTCGTTGGCGTTGATATTCAGCGCGGCAAACTGTTCGGCTTCTTGTTCAAACTCGGCCAGCACTTCCGTCAACTGTTTGTTGGAGATCTGGCGTACGTTGGCCATCGCCGTACTGAGCGCCTGAACTTCGCGCGTGGAAAGGTGTTTAAACACCTCCGCCGCGCGATCTTCGCCAATGGTCATCAGCAGGATGACGCTTTTATCGGTACCGGTAAGGGCATTACTCATGATCGTTACTCATCCACTGACGAATGACCAGCGCCACCACGCGCGGATCGTTATCTGACATTTCACGAATACGCTGGCTCATGACTTCTGCGCCCAGACGCTGGTTCGTACGACGCTGTTGGGTCTGTTCGTCTTTGCTGAGACGAACTTCTACCGCTTCTTCGGTTTCCTGACGGATCCGCGTTTGTTCTTGTGCGGCTTTGGCTTCCTCGCTGCGACGGAGCAACTGCGGGCGAACGGCTTTCCGCCACAAGATCCACGCCACCAGCAGAACCAGCAACCAACGCCCTGCGGACATTAACTGATCAATAAAGAACGGCTGTTTCCAGAGCGGAAGCTCGCCCATGGAATCGTCGGTCGCCGTGAACGGGGAGTTCACCACGTTCAGGGTATCGCCACGTTTGTCGGAGAAACCCATCGCCTCGCGGGTTAGATCCTCAATCTGTTTCATCTGTTCGGCGGTTAACGGCAGCGGTTTGCCGTCCGGTAGCGTTTTATAGTTGACCACCACGGCCACCGAGAGACGCTGCACATCGCCAACGTTCATTTTGGTGTGGCGAATAGTACGGTCGACTTCATAGTTGCTGGTTTCATTGCGCTGCGTACTGCGCGGACCTGCATTGCTACTGTTATTCGTTGTCTGCGTGGTTTGCGCATTCTGCTGATTAGCTGGTGGGGTGGCGATTGGCGCAGTGTTAGCCGGGGCTGGCTGATTAGACAATGCCCCCGGGACGCCGCCCGGCGCTCCGCTACCAATTTGCTCACTGACGTTTAACTGGCGTGAGCGCAGCACGGCCTGGGAATCATCGCCGTTTGGCCGGTATTGCTCTTCAGTTTGCTCTTTATTGGCAAAATCCAGCTGGGCGGTAACCTGCGCATGAACGTTGCCGTTGCCGACAATCGGCGACAGGATCGATTCAATTCGACGCTGAATGCGGCCTTCGACATCGCTGGCGTATTTCAACTGCGCATCGTTCAGGTCGCGGCTGCTGGTGTTTGACTGGGTCAACAGGTGTCCGGCCTGGTCAACCAGCGTTACGTTGCCCGGCGGCAGACCTGCCACTGCGCTGGAGACCAGATGGGTGACCGCACTGATTTGGCCTTCGTCCAGGGCACGGCCTGGCTCGAGATTAACGGTGACAGAGGCCGAAGGCGCTTTTTGCTCACGTACAAACAGCGACGGTTTAGGCAATGCCAGATGCACGCGGGCGCGTTTTACCGGTCCCAGGGTTTCAATGGTACGGGCTAACTCGCCTTCCAGCGCACGCTGGTAGTTAACCTGCTCGCTAAACTGGCTGATACCAAACTTTTCCTGATCCAGCAGCTCAAAGCCAACGGCGCCACCTTTTGGCAGACCTTGCTGCGCCAGACGTAAGCGCAGTTCGTGGACTTTATCGGCAGGAACTTCAATGGCGCCGCTTCCCTCGGTAAAACGATAGGGAACGTTCATCTGCGTCAGTTGGGTGACAATCGCGCCCCCATCCTGATCGGAAAGATTGCTGAACAACGTGCGGTAGTCGGGCGCTTTGGCCCACAGAACCATCGCCACGACGATAGCGACGGCAGCGGCTCCTGCCACAATCAGAGGAATTCTGGGATTCGCGCGCAGGCGATTTAACCACTCGAGAGGTTTAAGCTGGGTTGCAGTCGATGCTGTCGCACTCATCTCGCACCTCGTGGCTTATCGTGGACGGCGTTTTTTGCAAAGTGGAACAAGACTCACTCCCGGGTCAGCAAACTCGAAAAATTGACGGTCTCATTATTTGCGGTTTCGAATTTTTCTATGGGTTAAAAACCGTGGTTTTTTATCGTTATTTAACGCCTTTATCTTATTGACTTACTGGTAATCTCAACTACGTAAAAAATCATCCAGGGGATCAGAATGTCGGCAATACAGGGGATTGAAGGGGTCATCGGCCAGCTACAGGCCACGGCGATGTCAGCAAAAATGCAGGATGTGCAGCCACAACCGACCGTGAGCTTTGCCGGTCAGCTGCATGCGGCGTTAGACAGGATCAGCGATGTGCAGACCGCGTCCCGTGTGCAGGCTGAGAAGTTTACCCTCGGTGAACCAGGTATTGCGCTCAATGATGTGATGACCGATATGCAAAAAGCGTCGGTGTCGATGCAGATGGGGATTCAGGTGCGCAACAAACTGGTGTCGGCATATCAGGAAGTGATGTCGATGCAGGTGTAGGGCAACGTGCGGATAATGTTTGCCGGATAAGCGCAGCGCCATCCGGCAAACAGTTACTTTTGAATTAAATAGCGAATTGTAGGACCATCCTGCTGAATATCCAGCACCGTATAGCCGTGATTACGCGCATCCAGCGGAATATTATTGATTGACTGCGGGCAGTCGCTCACCACTTCCAGAATTTCACCTTTCTCCAATTGCGGCATCGCTTCCAGCGTGGCAACCGCCGGGTACGGACACGGCTCGCCGACCATATCGAGGCGATAATCAGGTACGATATTTTTCATACAGACTCCTTGGCAGGCGTTAGCCCTGCGCGACGGAAGAAGCGTTTTTCCCAGCCGATGATGAGCATCAGCGCGGTAAATAACAGCAGATAGGTCACCAGCAGGCCACCCAGCGGGCCGAAGGTGTTGAGCAGATTCACCTTATCCCAGCTGGTAGCCAGGGCTGGCGCAAAATCATCCCAGTAGTACGCCAGAATGGTCGATCCAATAACATTACCCAGGCCTACCCACCAGTAATGCACCTGACCTTCAACGGCGCGGTACATCCAGCCGGTTTCACATCCGCCTGCCAGCACAATACCAAAACCGAACAGTAAGCCGCCGATTACCGCATTCGGACCCGCCCACATGATTTTAGGCTCGACGCCCAGTTGCACGTAGCTAAAGATACCGATGGCGCTGACCGCCATGCCGAAGATGATCGCTTTTGCCATATGGGTGCGACCGGAAATCCACAGGTCGCGAAAGGCTGAAGTGAAGCAGATTTGCGCCCGTTCGATCAGCAGACCAAACCCGACGCCGAACAGCATCGCCAGGCCGAGCTTGGGTTTATCCATCGCAGTGAGTAACGCCCAGCCGATCATGGCGATAAACACCAGCATGCCGAGGCGGAAACGACGACGCGCCTGATCCGGTTTTTGCGTTAACGGAGACGCGGCGGAGACTTTCTGCATTTTGACCGGAATACGAAACATCGGCAGCAGGGTAAAGCGTGCGCCAAACCATGAGCCAATGGCCGTTGCCAGCGCAAAAAACCAGGCGTGTAGCGAGAACTGCGGAATACCGGTGAAGAACGCGGCCAGGTTACAGCCCATTGCCAGCCGGGCGCCGAATCCGGCAATCAGCCCGCCGACTACCGCCTGCATGATGCGTATCCGACTGCGCGGCATGCGGAGTTTGACGTTGTTGGCCCAGAGTGCGGCAGCAAAACAGCCGCCGAACATACCGAGGATCATCATACCGTCAATGCGGGTCAGGGGAGAGCCGTCGAGATGGATCAGCTTGTAGTAACCCCACAGTTCGGCGTGAACGCCAAACAGTTGCAGGACTTGACCACCCCAGCGGGTGAATTCGCCGGTAACGGCCCAGAAGGTTCCCGTAATGCCGAAATAATAGGTAGAGAGAATACCCGCTGCGATGACCGCAGGGGCGGGGGCCCAAAATTTAATTAACCAGGCCTGTTTGAAGTGTTGCCATGACATGCGTTGTGCCTCTGAACTCAGAAGGTATGTAACAAGAAGTGTGGATACTACACCGATCAGAATTTTTGACTATGAGTAATAAGAGGTAACACCGTCTGGATCAATCTTTCTCAACGCTGCCGAAAGGCTGGCGGCATCAGGCCTTTAATGCCACAATCCCATTTTCTTCGCATGCAGGATGAATGATGAAAAAATTAGCAATCGTTGGTGCATTCCTGGTCCTTAGCGGATGTGCCGAGGTAGAAAATTATAACGACGTGGTGAAAACGCCTGCGCCAGCGGGTCTGGCAGGCTACTGGCAGTCTAAAGGACCGCAACGCAGTCTGGTAAGCCCGGAAGCCATTGCCAGCCTGGTGGTGACGAAAGAGGGCGATACGCTGGATTGTCGCCAGTGGCAGCGGGTCATTGCCCTGCCGGGGAAACTGACGATGCTTTCCGGCGATCTCACCAACGTGACGGTGAAACGCGAACTGTATGAGATTGAGCGCGAAGGCAATACGCTGGAGTATGACGGCATGACGCTGCAGCGGGTCGATCGCCCGACGCCGGAGTGCGCTGACGCGTTAAAGAAAACGCCGCTGGCCACACCGCTGCCGTAAGCAGTACGCCCCGGTAGCCAACGGCCACCGGGGTTGAGTTTTACAACACGTCTTCAATGACCCACACGCTGACGCTACCGCCGTTGCAGAAAAACGTCGCTTCCCCGTTTTCATCGGTCACCACGCTTTCTTCGCGATTTCCCAGATAATCGCGCCAGGTTTTATTGCCATAATTCGCGCCGAGATTGATGGTCTTCTCCCCGTCATCACCGTTAGACAGCACCACCACGCAGCCGGGATCTTCGTCCGTTCCGCTGCGGCTAAACGCAATACAGTTAGGGTGATCGAAAAAGAGCGTTTGTACCCCGTGAGCGAAGCGCTGGCGGGCGAGGATCAGTTCGGCGAGCTGTTCAATGATCGGCATGTCGATGGGATAGGTTTCGCCGTCGCCGCCGGTATCTTCGTAATGCGCGCCATAGAGGTCAGGATAAAACACCGACGGCACGCCGTTTTCCCGCAGCAGGATCAACGCATAGGCCAGCGGCTTAAACCACGGCTCGACGGGGGCTTCCAGCGCCTGCAAAGGCTGGGTGTCGTGGTTGGCAACCAGCGTGACGGCATGAAACGGATCGGCCTCGACTAACGTGTCGGTGAAAATCTGGCTCATGTCATAATCGCGGCCCTGACGTGAGGCTTCGTGGAATTTCATCTGTAAAGGGGCGTCGAACAGCATGGTTTTCCCCTCCACCTGATTAATATAGGTTTGCAGCTTGTCGACTTCGTGGGACCAGTATTCCGCGACGATAAACAGCGGCCTGGGGGCGACTTCCTGCACGTGCTCAATCCACTCTTTATAAAACCACGCCGGAATATGTTTCACCGCGTCCAGGCGAAAGCCGTCGCACTGGGTTTGCTCCATCACCCAACGCGCCCAGTATTTGATCTCTTTGGTCACGGCGTGATTACGAAAGTCGATGTTCTCGCCCATCAGATAATCAAAATTACCCAGTTCATCATCAACCTGATCGTTCCAGCCCTCACCGGTGTAATCATTAACAATTTTGAAAATGCCGTCTTCGGTTGGGTTCTCGATATGGTCAATGCCGCTGAAGCATTTAAAGTCCCAAATGAACTGCGAATACTGACCTGCGCGGGCCGGGAAGGTGTAGCGCGTCCAGGCCTCACATTCGATAATTTCATCTTCTATTTGCGTGCGATCGTCGGCGTTAACCCGCTGGACACGAATATTCTCTTTTTCATCCGCGCCCATTTTATGGTTAACCACCACGTCGAGCAGTACGGCAATATCGTTGTGTTTCAGCGCGTCTATCGCCGCCAGCAGCTGGTTTTTATCGCCGTATTTGGTGGGGATGGTTCCCCTTTGGTCAAACTCACCCAGGTCAAACAGATCGTACGAGTCGTAGCCAACGGAATAGCCGCCGGATGCGCCTTTGTAGGCGGGGGGGAGCCACACCATATTGATGCCGATATCATTGAGCCCGCCTGCGCGTTCAGCAAGCTCGGGCCAGAGGTGACCACTATCGGGGTAATACCAGTGAAAATACTGCAATAACGTGGGATTTTTCATCTTCCGTGCTCCAGAAGTCGTTTGGCCGACCTCTGGAGTATGGAAGATTATTCAGACTTAACAGAAAATTATTGCGGGGCGGTGGGGGCGTCGGGTACTAACAGCATGCCGGAAAGACGGCCATAGGCGTTATTCAGCGTCTTCTGGCGCGTCGACTGACCGATGAGATTGCTAAGCTCATCCAGCCGCTGTTGTAACAGCGTTTTGAGTAACTGTTCGTTATCCAGCGTCTGTTTAATATACCCGGCCACTAAGTCCTGAATACTTCGCGTAATGCCAGGTGGAGTTTGCTCTTCCATGACCACTTCAATACTTTGCAGATAGGTAACTTCCTGTTCCAGTAAAAGGTCCCACTCACCGCGCTGCGCCAGTTCCAGCAGCGAGTGACTGAGTAGCGCGATGCGCTGCCAACGGTTGATAAACTCCACGGCTGAGGTCATTAACGAGACTCCTGGGAAGACGCTTTTGGTGAGATCTGTTTCCAGGCTTCCGCAATGTTGCCGAGCAACCCTTCGACTTCTTCAATAGCCTGACAATCATTACGCAAGTTGGCTTGCAGTAAACGGCGAATCATATAGTCATACAGCGCAGACAGGTTGGTGGCGATTTCACCGCCGTTTTCCTGATCCAGACCTGCTTTCAGGCCATTGTCGATAATATTAATGGCTTTGCTTAACGCTTCGCCTTTGGCGACGGTATCGCCCTGCTGCATAAACAGGCGAGCGCGCACCAGGGCGCTGTTCGCGCCATCAAACAACATTTCGATCAGCTGATGCGGACTGGCGCTCATCACGCCACTTTCCAGGCTGACCTGTGCATAGGCTTTGGTACCGCTCGCGGTATACATGCTTACCTCGTGTTATCAGGAATTACTCATGGCTGAAAATTGCTGGCCCAGATAAGTACTGGTGCTGTTCAGCTTGCTCATCATGCTATCAAGCTGGGTAAACTGCGCTTTATAGCGTGCGACGGTATCGTCGATGCTGTTGCTGACGGCCAGATACTGTTTGGTCAGTTTTTTCAGCGTGGCGTTAATATTGTCCTGGGCTACGTCAATAATGCCGTCATCGGCCAGGTAACCTTTTACTTCCGTGGCAATTTTGGTGGTAATCCCGGTTTCTTTGCCATCACCAACCAGCAACTGACGGGTCGCCGCGGTATTATCTTCCAGCGCTTTTTTCAGCTTGGTGTCGTCAATTTTCAGCTTGCCGGAGGTGCCGTCGGTGGTAATACCGATTTCACCTAACGTTTTAAATGCACCGTCACTGGCGCCATTGGAAAACTGGGCGCGGATTCCTATCTGGATAGTACGTACCGCGCTGTCGCCGATCAGCGCGCCGTTATTTTTATCTTGCGCTTCGGCTCCAGGATCAACTTCAGTGTATTTGGTCAGCGTTGAGAAGGTATCCAGCAGCGAGTTATAGGCATCAACCCAGCCTTTAATCGCTTCCGTTGCTTTATCATTGCTCTTGGTGACGGTGATCCGTGCGTCGGTGACTTCTTTGGTCAGGTTCAGTGTGACGCCCTGCGGAGCATCGGTAATGGTGTTGCTTGGGCGCTCAATATCAATGCCATTAACCTTTAACAGCGCATTTTTGGCTTCCACCAGCTGTTTCATATTTCCGCTGCCGGCGGTGCTGTCGTAGGCCAGTAAGTCATTGAGCTTACTGTCGCCGCTGACGGAAATGGTCATCTTATTATCAACACCACTGTCGGCGGTTAAGACCAGCTGGTAATCATTTTCCTTAACTTTAACGATGCTGGCGGAAATACCGCTGTCGGCGTCGTTAATGGCATCTCGAATTCCTTCCAGCGACGTCTGGTCTTTACCTAACTTAATTTCCAGCGGTTCTTTACGACCTTTTTGCTCAATTTTAATCGTGCGGCTGTCGGAGGATGTATCACCTAACGCTTCTTTCGTCGAACTAATACCGCTTTTGGTACTTAATGATTGCGCCTGCGCTAATTGTGTAACGCTAACGGTATAGGTCCCTGGTGCTGCACCAGCAGAGGTAGATACCTTAAGGTCTTCCGTACTACTGGTGACGGTGGTGCTTTTAAACAGATCTGCGCTGTTCAGTGCAGTATTTGCCGTCTGGAATTTTTCCAACGCGCTTTTTAGCGTGCCGTAGGCCGTTAGTCTTGCAGTATTCGTACTCTGCTGCTGGGTTATTGGGTTTAAGCGTTTTTTTTCAGCAGTAGTCAGGTTTGTCAGCAACGTATCCAGTGGTAAGTTTGAGCCGACGCCCAATGAAGTAAATGAAGGCATGCCTAATTCCTTGTGATTGCAAACAGTAGTTAAGCGGGTTATCGGCAATCTGCGCGCAAAGTTTAATGATAGTTTTGCAAAAATAATGCGCGGAATAGTGGGGCATATTGCGGGTATTTCAGGGGCTAAGAAAAAAGAGGGCAGAAAGTAAAAATTTTCTAAAGTTCGAATTTAAGGTGCCGATACATGGGTTACGGTGAGAAACCGTGGGCAACAGCCCAATAACATCAAGTTGTAATTGATAAGGAAAAGATCATGGCACAAGTCATCAATACAAACAGCCTGTCGCTGTTGACCCAGAACAACCTGAACAAATCTCAGTCTACCCTGAGCTCCGCTATCGAGCGTCTGTCTTCCGGCCTGCGTATCAACAGCGCGAAAGACGATGCTGCTGGTCAGGCGATTGCCAACCGCTTCACTTCTAACATCAAAGGTCTGACTCAGGCGTCCCGTAACGCCAACGACGGTATCTCCATCGCGCAGACCACTGAAGGTGCATTGAACGAAATCAACAATAACCTGCAGCGTGTACGTGAGCTGTCTGTTCAGGCATCTAACGGTACCAACTCTGATAGCGACCTGAGCTCCATCCAGGCTGAAATCACTCAGCGTCTGAGCGAAATCGACCGCGTATCTGGTCAGACTCAGTTCAACGGCGTGAAAGTACTGGCGGGTGATAACACCCTGAAAATCCAGGTTGGTGCTAACGATAACGAAACCATCTCCATTAACCTGAAAGAAATCACCAGCAGCACGCTGGGCCTGAATACTTTCAGCGTAACTGGCGATAAAGCAGCTACCGCTGACCAGTTGGTTAAAGATTTCGGCGCGACGGGTACCATGAACTATAAACTGGGAGCGACCGACTATACCGCCGATGTAAAAACTGGCGCTATTAAAGATGGTGCTGCGGCTGCTGTTTTTGTTGGTGCTGCTGATAATGCTCTGGTTACTACTTCTGGAAACACCAAAGTAGATGAAACTGACGGCGCAACCATTACTGCAGCTGCAACAGCAGCAGCCACAACTGGTGGTACTGTTGGCGCGAAATTCACCTTTAAAGGTACAGAATGGACCGCTGTGGCTGGTACTACAGCGAACGCCAATGGCAACGGTACTTACACCGCAAAAGTTGATGGTCAGGACATTACAATGACTGTTGCTGGTTCAACGTCTGCTGTTGGTGCTGGTGCAACGCTTTCTATTACCGGTGGCAATATCTATGAGCAGGGTGCTGCTGGTAGTAACAAACTGACCACTCATGCAAACAACGTGGCTGCAAAAGAGTCAGATTTGGTTGCGGCAAAAGCCACTAAAACTGGTGGGACTTTGGATGTCGGTGGTGTTGCGTACGCTGTAGATGGTAGCGGCGTTGTTACCAACGGCGGCGAAATCACGTTCGTTAAAAATGCAGGTACTGCAAATGCTTCTCTGGTTAAACAAAGCCAGGCAAGCGAAGCTACGCGTAACCAGCTGAAACTGATTGATACCGCGCTGGCTCAGGTTGATACCTTACGTGGTGACCTCGGTGCGGTACAGAACCGTTTCGACTCTACCATCACCAACCTGGGTAACACCGTTAACAACCTGACTTCTGCACGTAGCCGTATCGAAGATGCCGACTACGCGACCGAGGTGTCCAACATGTCTAAAGCACAGATCCTGCAGCAGGCAGGTACTTCTGTACTTGCACAGGCCAACCAGGTTCCGCAGAACGTTCTGTCTCTGCTGCGTTAATTTACGCTTACTGCGCAAACCCCGCTCCGGCGGGGTTTTTTACATTCAGCTTTACCCGTAACCCCCAAATAACCCCCCATTTCACCCACTATTCACCCGATTAAAACCCCTGCAGAAACGGATAATCATGCCGATAACTCATTTAACGCAGGGCTGTTTATCGTGAATTCACTGTATACCGCTGAAGGTGTAATGGATAAACACTCGCTGTGGCAGCGTTATGTACCGTTGGTGCGTCACGAAGCATTGCGCCTTCAGGTGCGTTTGCCGGCGAGCGTAGAACTGGATGACCTGCTACAAGCGGGCGGCATCGGGTTATTGAATGCAGTTGACCGATATGACGCTTTGCAAGGAACGGCATTTACCACTTACGCAGTGCAGCGTATTCGTGGAGCGATGCTGGACGAACTACGTAGCCGGGATTGGGTGCCGCGTAGCGTTCGGCGCAATGCTCGCGAAGTGGCACAGGCGATGGGACAACTGGAGCAGGAGTTAGGGCGCAACGCGACGGAAACCGAAGTGGCGGAGCGTCTGGCTATTCCTGTGCAAGAGTATCGTCAGATGTTGCTTGATACCAATAACAGCCAGCTCTTCTCCTATGATGAGTGGCGGGAAGAGCATGGCGATAGTATTGAGCTGGTGACGGAAGAACATCAGCAGGAAAACCCGTTACAACAGCTACTTGAGGGTAACCTCCGCCAGCGCGTGATGGACGCGATCGAGGCGTTGCCGGAGCGCGAAAAGCTGGTGTTAACGCTGTACTACCAGGAAGAGCTGAATCTGAAAGAGATCGGCGCGGTACTGGAAGTGGGTGAGTCGCGGGTCAGCCAGTTGCACAGCCAGGCCATCAAACGTCTACGCACCAAGCTGGGTAAGCTATAGGGGTAATCATTACCCCTGAACAATGCCGCATTACGAATTGACTACCAGGAGTTCTCATGACGGTGCAGCAATCAAAAAGACGGCCTCTAAGCCGCTACCTCAAAGATTTCAAACACAGCCAGACGCATTGCGCTCATTGCCTGAAGCTGCTCGACAGGATCACGCTGGTTCGCCGTGGGCAAATTGTCAATAAAATCGCCATCGCCCGCCTGGACACGTTGCTGGATGAAGCGGAGTGGGAACAGGAGAAAAAAGAGTGGGTGGCGCTGTGTCGTTTTTGCGGTGATCTGCACTGCAAAGAGCAGAGCGACTTTTTTGACATCATCGGTTTTAAACAATTTTTATTTGAGCAAACCGAAATGAGCCACGGTACGGTACGCGAATACGTGGTCCGCCTGCGTCGGCTCGGCAATCATCTGACCGAACAAAATATCTCTCATGACCTGCTGCAGGAAGGGTTCCTCGACGAAAACCTTGCTCCGTGGCTGCCGGAAACCAGCACCAACAATTACCGCATCGCATTGCGTAAGTATGAGCAGTTTAAAGCCCATACGCATATGGGACATATGCAGAAATCCTCCTGGACAGCCAGTTCTGATATATATTAAAAACGAATAAGGTGTAACGGAGTGGTGTTTGTGAATCACGACAAACGCTCTACACTACGCTCATATACACGTCATCCTTCAAGCTGTCTCTGCGTTGGCTGCACTCCTTCGCCCCAGTCACTTACTTTAGTAAGCTCCTGGGGACTTACTCGCTTGCCGCCTTGATGCAACTCGAATGATTTTGTGTATAAATAGCAGTCACTAATGACAATATTCGGGGTAACTATGAAATTAGCACTTCTGGGACGTCAGGCTCTGATGGGTGTAATGGCTGTTGCACTTGTCGCCGGAATGAGCGTAAAGACTTATGCAGATGAAGGTCTGTTAAATAAAGTTAAAGAGCGCGGCACGCTGCTGGTGGGCCTGGAAGGGACCTATCCCCCGTTTAGCTTTCAGGGCGATGACGGCAAACTGACCGGTTTCGAAGTGGAGTTCGCCGAAGCACTGGCAAAGCACCTTGGGGTGAAAGCCACGCTGAAGCCGACCAAGTGGGACGGCATGCTGGCCTCACTTGATTCCAAACGCATTGACGTGGTTATCAACCAGGTGACCATCTCTGACGAACGTAAGAAAAAATACGATTTCTCTACCCCGTATACTGTCTCTGGTATCCAGGCGCTGGTGAAGAAAGGTAATGAAGGCGTGATTAAGACCGCTGCCGATCTGAAAGGTAAAAAAGTCGGCGTGGGTCTGGGAACCAACTATGAAGAGTGGCTGCGCCAGAACGTGCAGGGCGTGGATATTCGTACCTATGATGATGACCCGACCAAATACCAGGATCTGCGCGTAGGACGTATTGACGCCATTCTGGTTGATCGTCTGGCCGCCCTGGATCTGGTGAAGAAAACCAAAGATACGCTGGCCGTTACCGGCGAAGCGTTCTCCCGCCAGGAATCCGGCGTGGCGCTGCGTAAAGGCAATGAAGATCTGCTGAAAGCGGTTGATGCAGCCATTGCCGAAATGCAGAAAGACGGTACCCTGAAAGCCCTGTCTGAAAAATGGTTTGGAGCAGATGTGACGAAATAATCGTCATCTGATGAAAAAAGGCGCCTTTAACAGCGCCTTTTTTTATTTCATTGCGCCTGAACGTGCATAATAAAAAGAACATCACAACAACGAATACCGGAGGCTGTATGCCGCTGCATAATTTAACGCGCTTTCCACGTCTGGAATTTATTGGCGCGCCAACGCCGCTCGAATATCTCCCGCGCTTCTCGGATTATCTCGGGCGCGATATTTTCATCAAACGCGATGACGTCACGCCGATGGCCATGGGGGGCAATAAGCTGCGCAAGCTGGAGTTCCTGGCGGCAGACGCGCTGCGTGAAGGCGCCGATACGCTGATAACCGCGGGCGCCATTCAGTCTAACCACGTTCGCCAGACGGCGGCGGTCGCCGCAAAGCTGGGGCTGCACTGCGTGGCGCTGCTGGAAAACCCGATTGGCACCACCGCGGAAAACTATCTCAGCAACGGCAACCGTCTGCTGCTGGACCTGTTTAATACGCAAATCGAAATGTGCGATGCGCTGACCGATCCGAATGCACAGCTGCAGGAACTGGCGACGCGAATTGAAGCGCAAGGGTTCCGCCCGTATGCGATCCCGGTTGGCGGTTCCAACGCCCTGGGCGCGTTGGGCTACGTGGAAAGCGCGCTGGAAATTGCGCAACAGTGCGAAGGGGCCGTAGAGCTGTCTTCCGTGGTCGTGGCGTCGGGCAGCGCGGGAACGCATGCCGGACTGGCCGTGGGCCTGGAACAGCTGATGCCAGACGTCGAACTGATTGGCGTGACCGTCTCGCGCAGCGTGGCCGATCAAAAGCCCAAAGTTGTTGCGTTGCAGCAGGACATTGCCCGTGAACTGGAACTGACGGCCTCAGCGGACATCCTGCTATGGGATGATTATTTTGCGCCGGGCTACGGTACGCCAAACGAAGAGGGCATGGAAGCGGTAAAACTGCTGGCGCGGCTGGAAGGCATCTTGTTGGATCCGGTGTATACCGGCAAGGCGATGGCGGGTCTGATTGACGGCATCAGCCAGAAACGCTTCAAAGATGAAGGGCCAATTCTCTTTATCCATACCGGTGGGGCGCCTGCACTGTTTGCCTACCATCCTCACGTGTAACAACCAGGTAGAAAAACGCTAATGCAAGAAAGTATCCAACTGGTAATTGATTCACTGCCGTATCTGCTTAAAGGCGCGGTTTTTACGCTCCAGCTGAGTATCGGTGGGATGTTCTTTGGCCTCGTGCTGGGATTTATCCTGGCGCTGATGCGTCTGTCGCCGCTGCTGCCTGTACGCTGGCTGGCGCGCTTTTATATCTCTGTCTTTCGCGGAACGCCGCTGATCGCCCAACTGTTCATGATCTATTACGGTTTGCCGCAGTTTGGTATTGAGCTGGATCCCATTCCGGCGGCGATGATTGGCTTGTCGCTGAACACGGCGGCCTACGCGGCGGAAACGCTGCGGGCGGCAATCTCTTCAATTGATAAAGGTCAATGGGAGGCCGGAGCGAGTATTGGCATGACGCGCTGGCAGACCATGCGCCGTGCGATCCTGCCGCAGGCGGCGCGCGTTGCGCTGCCACCGCTGAGCAACAGCTTTATCAGCCTGGTGAAAGACACGTCGCTGGCCGCGACCATTCAGGTACCGGAACTGTTCCGTCAGGCGCAGCTGATTACCTCACGTACGCTGGAAGTGTTCACAATGTATCTGGCGGCCTCACTGATTTACTGGGTGATGGCGACGGTGCTTTCTGCACTGCAAAACTATTTTGAAGAACAACTGAACCGCCAGGAGAAAGAGCCGAAATGAGTGCTATTGAAGTCAGAAACCTGGTCAAAAAATTCCATGGGCAAACGGTGCTGCATGGGATCGATCTCGACGTCAAACCGGGCGAGGTTGTGGCGATTATTGGCCCGAGCGGTTCGGGTAAAACCACGTTGTTGCGTAGTATTAATTTGCTGGAGCAGCCGGAGGCGGGCACCATCAAAGTCGGTGAGATTACCATTGATACCGCGCGGTCGTTAACTCAACAAAAAAGTCTGATTCGCCAGTTGCGCCAGCACGTGGGTTTTGTGTTCCAGAACTTTAATTTGTTTCCCCATCGTACGGTGCTGGAAAACATTATTGAAGGACCGGTGATTGTTAAAGGCGAGCCGAAAGCCGAAGCGACAGCCCGCGCGCGCGAACTGCTGGCGAAAGTCGGGTTGGCCGGGAAAGAAACCAGCTATCCGCGGCGTTTGTCCGGCGGGCAGCAGCAGCGCGTGGCGATTGCCCGGGCGCTGGCGATGCGGCCCGAGGTGATTCTCTTTGATGAGCCTACCTCCGCGCTCGACCCTGAACTGGTTGGCGAGGTACTTAATACCATTCGCCAGCTGGCGCAGGAAAAACGCACCATGGTGATTGTGACGCATGAAATGAGCTTTGCTCGCGACGTGGCCGACAGGGCGATATTTATGGATCAAGGACGAATAGTGGAGCAGGGGCCTGCTAAATCCTTATTCACGCATCCGCAACAGCCGCGTACCCGTCAGTTTCTTGAAAAATTCCTGATGCAATAAATGGTACAAGCAGCACTCGCCGACACTGTTTTGTGGCGAGTGCTGTACGCATAACTATCTATAAATATTGCTTTATTATTAACGCTTGATTCTGTTACTTACTTTAGCCGTTGAGTAATACTCAAGTAATTCTTCATTTGTCCGATAATTTGCATATATAAAATACATTTATGTGTTAGCTTGTTTCATATCTTTGGATGATTATCAATCTCAGGGGCATTACCACTTAGTATGCAGGATCATGATTTCTTCACCTGGCGACGGAGCATGCTGTTACGCTTTCAGGAAATGGCGACGGCAGAGGATGTCTATAACGAATTACAACAACAGACGCAGCACTTAGAGTTCGATTTCTACGCGCTTTGTGTTCGTCATCCCGTACCTTTTACCCGTCCTAAAACGTCACTTTACACCACTTATCCCAAAGCATGGGTGGCGCATTATCAGTCTGAGAATTATTTTGCGATTGATCCGGTGCTGAAGCCGGAAAACTTCAGCCAGGGGCATTTACCCTGGAGCGATACCTTGTTTCGTGATGCGCAGCCCTTGTGGGATGCGGCGCGCAATCACGGTTTACGCAAAGGAATGACGCAATGCTTAATGTTGCCGAACCGGGCGCTGGGGTTTTTATCGGTATCGCGAGCGAATATCCGTAATAGCCGTTTGGCGAATGATGAAGTGGAGCTCAGGATGCAGCTTCTGGTGCGGGAAAGCCTGTCGGTACTGATGCGGCTGGAAGATGACATGGTGATGGTGCCGGAGATGCGCTTTAGCAAGCGAGAAAAAGAGATATTGAAATGGACCGCAGAGGGGAAAACGTCTTCGGAGATAGCGATAATACTGTCGATTTCTGAAAATACCGTTAACTTTCACCAGAAGAATATGCAAAAGAAATTCAATGCGCCAAACAAAACGCAGATAGCCTGTTATGCTGCTGCAACCGGGCTTATCTGAATAAATTATCGTTCTGAGTGTCAGACGCAAAACCGGCTGATAGCTATGCTCTCAGCCGGTTTCTTATTACTGGCGGTAGGCCTGTTTAATTTGCTTAACAGTGCTGGAAAATACCGCAGCCTGTGATTGATCTTCAATCAACGCGATCTGTTTTTCCATTTTAAGAATCACGCGTCCTGCATCGGCCTGGCCCATTGCCTGCAGCATCAGTGTTAACAGGGCTTTCAGGCAGGTGACTTCATTGGCCAGTTCCTGGTTATTCTCAGCAGTGGAAAAGTCAGGCGTACTCATTTATTTTCCTCGTTATGTTTCAATGAAAAAGTGCGATGTCAAATCTTAAGGCGGCGGAGTATACCATAAGCGAGGCTAAAAATATCGGTGGTTGTTTTTTGCGCAAGTGAAAGAGATGGACATTAAAATAAACAACATGTTGCAGTGCATATATTTTCTCCACTTGTTGTTTATTTCGAGTATTTTGCTCGTTAATTATTGTTACAACTTTGGCTGTCTATTTAGCATCCAGCGCAGGAATATGAATTTTTTGTCACTATTATGAAACAGCTATGCAGATAAAACCGTGGCAGAAGGTTGTCAGGACTAAAAGTTTCCACTCGTCGTACAATCTAATTTCCAAAAACGAGAGCAAAATCGAAAGACGGACGTTTTTTACATTTCAAAGTTGAGATAAAACCCGTTAACATAGGACCGATTAACTATCGGTAGCGTTATCCCTATTCTGGAGATATTCCTTTGATCAACGTTTTTCTTGTTGATGACCACGAACTGGTGCGCGCAGGGATACGACGCATTCTGGAAGATATAAAAGGCATAAAAGTTGTCGGCGAAGCGTGCTGCGGAGAAGATGCGGTTAAATGGTGCCGCTCAAATTCCGTTGACGTTGTGCTGATGGATATGAATATGCCCGGTATTGGCGGTCTCGAAGCAACCCGCAAAATTGCGCGTTCAACGGCAGACATTAAAGTGATTATGCTGACGGTACATACCGAAAACCCGTTACCTGCAAAAGTCATGCAGGCGGGGGCCGCGGGGTATCTCAGCAAGGGAGCCGCCCCTCAGGAAGTGGTGAGTGCGATTCGTTCGGTTTATTCCGGGCAGCGTTATATTGCCTCCGATATCGCTCAGCAGATGGCGCTAAGCCAGATTGAACCTGAGAAAACGGAAACCCCGTTTGCCAGTTTGTCTGAGCGCGAGTTGCAGATTATGCTAATGATCACCAAAGGTCAGAAGGTCAATGAGATTTCAGAGCAACTGAATCTTAGTCCTAAAACGGTGAACAGCTATCGCTATCGAATGTTCAGTAAATTAAACATTCACGGCGACGTCGAGTTGACTCACCTGGCAATTCGCCATGGCCTGTGTAATGCGGAGACATTAACAAGCCAGTGACCGATCAGTTTGATGCCAAAGCGTTCCTGAAAACCGTGACCAGTCAGCCCGGCGTTTATCGCATGTATGATACCGCCGGGACGGTTATCTATGTCGGGAAAGCGAAAGACCTGAAAAAAAGGCTTTCCAGCTACTTTCGTAGCAATCTCGCGTCGCGTAAGACCGAAGCGTTGGTTGCGCAAATCCAGCAGATTGATGTCACGGTAACGCACACCGAAACCGAAGCGTTATTGCTTGAACACAACTACATCAAGCTGTATCAGCCGCGCTACAACGTATTGCTGCGCGATGACAAATCCTATCCTTTTATTTTTCTCAGCGGCGATACCCATCCGCGCCTGGCGATGCATCGTGGGGCAAAACATGCCAAAGGCGAGTACTTTGGACCATTCCCCAACGGCTATGCCGTGCGTGAAACGCTGGCGCTGCTGCAGAAAATCTTCCCTATTCGCCAGTGCGAAAACAGCGTGTATCGCAACCGCTCGCGACCTTGCCTGCAATACCAGATTGGTCGTTGCCTCGGCCCGTGCGTGGCGGGCCTGGTGAGTGAAGAAGAGTATGCGCAGCAGGTCGAATACGTCCGCTTGTTCTTGTCCGGCAAAGACGATCAGGTCTTAACGCAACTGATCGCCCGCATGGAAAAGGCCAGCCAGAATCTCGAATTTGAAGAGGCTGCGCGCATTCGTGATCAAATTCAGGCCGTGCGCCGCGTGACTGAAAAGCAATTTGTCTCCAACACCGGAGACGATCTGGACGTCATTGGCGTGGCGTTTGATGCCGGTATGGCTTGTGTGCATGTATTGTTCATTCGCCAGGGGAAAGTGTTGGGCAGTCGCAGCTATTTCCCGAAAGTGCCGGGCGGTACAGAACTCGGTGAGGTCGTGGAAACCTTTGTCGGGCAGTTTTACCTGCAGGGTAGCCAGATGCGTACCTTACCCGGTGAGATCCTGCTCGATTTTAATCTTAGCGATAAAACCCTGCTGGCGGATTCATTGTCTGAACTGGCCGGGCGGAAGATTAACGTCCAGACGAAACCGCGCGGCGATCGCGCGCGTTATCTGAAGCTGGCGCGTACCAATGCGGCAGTGGCGTTGACCACGAAGCTTTCGCAGCAGTCAACGATCGCTCAGCGTTTGACGGCGCTGGCATCAGTACTGAAGTTACCCGCGGTAAAACGTATGGAGTGCTTTGATATCAGTCACACGATGGGCGAGCAGACGGTAGCCTCCTGCGTGGTGTTCGATGCCAATGGACCGCTGCGCGCAGAGTATCGCCGCTATAACATCACCGGCATTACGCCGGGTGACGATTATGCGGCAATGAATCAGGTCCTCCGTCGACGTTACGGTAAAGCGATAGAAGAAAGTAAGATTCCGGACGTTATATTGATCGACGGCGGTAAAGGCCAGTTGGGGCAGGCGAAAGCCGTCTTTGCTGAGCTGGATGTCACCTGGGATAAACAGCACCCGCTATTGCTGGGGGTGGCGAAAGGGGCCGATCGTAAAGCCGGTCTGGAAACGCTGTTCTTTGAGCCGGAAGGCGAGGGCTTTAGCCTGCCGCCGGATTCGCCTGCGCTGCATGTGATACAGCATATCCGCGATGAATCTCACGATCATGCGATCGGCGGACACCGTAAAAAACGGGCGAAGGTCAAAAGCACCAGCACGCTTGAGACCATTGAAGGCGTTGGGCCAAAGCGTCGTCAGATGTTGCTGAAATATATGGGCGGTTTGCAAGGTCTTCGTAACGCGAGTATTGAAGAAATTGCAAAAGTGCCGGGTATTTCGCAAGCTCTGGCAGAAAAGATCTTCTACTCGTTGAAACATTAGGCCCTCTGTAGCAACATAGGGGTAATTTCACTGACAACAGATAGTTATCCGTCATATGCAATTTAATATCCCTACGTTGCTCACGCTGTTTCGCGTCATCCTGATCCCATTCTTTGTATTGGCGTTTTATCTGCCATTCACCTGGGCTCCCTTTGTTTGTGCGCTGATCTTCTGTATCGCGGCGGTCACCGACTGGTTTGATGGCTATCTGGCGCGTCGCTGGAACCAAAGCACGCGTTTTGGCGCCTTTCTCGATCCGGTCGCTGATAAAGTGCTGGTTGCTATCGCGATGGTGCTGGTGACGGAGCACTATCACAGCTGGTGGGTAACGCTTCCTGCCGCCACGATGATCGCGCGTGAAATCATTATCTCTGCGCTGCGTGAATGGATGGCAGAGCTGGGCAAGCGCAGCAGTGTGGCGGTGTCCTGGATCGGTAAAGTGAAAACCACATCGCAAATGGCCGCACTGGCGTGGCTGCTGTGGCGTCCAAATATCTGGGTTGAGTATGCCGGGATCGCGCTTTTCTTCGTCGCTGCGGTACTGACTTTGTGGTCAATGTTCCAGTATTTGAGCGCTGCACGTGGAGATTTGCTTGATCAGTGATCGTTTCGGCGCAATTTTCAGCAAACGATCGTGAGTGGTGAAAAATATCGTTGACTCATTGCGTCAGGTAAGTAGAATGCAACGCATCGAACGGCAGCACTGATTGCCAGACGATAACAAAATCAAGTGATTAACAAAGTTACTTGGTGATGCGGGAATAGCTCAGTTGGTAGAGCACGACCTTGCCAAGGTCGGGGTCGCGAGTTCGAGTCTCGTTTCCCGCTCCAAATTAAAGACATCGGCAATAGCGGGTGTCTGGCTGAAAAGCCTGAAGATTTTGGCGCGTTAGCAAAGCGGTTATGTAGCGGATTGCAAATCCGTCTAGTCCGGTTCGACTCCGGAACGCGCCTCCAATTTTCCCGAGCCCGGATGGTGAAATCGGTAGACACAAGGGATTTAAAATCCCTCGGCTGTAAGGCTGTGCGGGTTCAAGTCCCGCTCCGGGTACCATGGGAAATAACAGAATAATCAAAGCAATAAGCAGTGTCGTGAAACCACCTACGGGTGGTTTTTTTGTGCCTGTAATTCGTCTATTGACCTGCCAGATACGTTAAACCACTTATAATAGTCAGCCAGTCTAACGACGAATCGGTGCGTTAAACATGAAGCGTCCCCGGGCAGGGTTGTTGATAAATCCATCCCTGGCGGGATTATCGTTGTGGTCCTGGAAACCATTCATAATGATGGGATCGCCAATGCCATCTTGAACCGCAAAGGGTCTGTGGATTCGGTTTCGTGCTCTGAGCGTGAATGCAAAATCATCCGTTCCTCCAGTGAGAATAGCACCCTGACCCGCAGGAAGTGCCGCACTCAATTCTTGCTCTCGTTCGGCCTGGTTTTGTAACACGCTGGCTGTGGCAGATACTGTCAGCAGCAGTAATGCGAGGGTGGCGTATGAAAATACCTGTGGCAGTTTCATGATTAACGCTCAGTAAGAATGTGGTTATTAAAGTATATAGCAGCACGATGTATATATTCTGAAGGGGGTTCTCGCTACTGTACTTTTTTTTCTGTAAATGGCTTAATAGCGCCCACGTAGTCTCATTTCATTCACAGTTAACAGGTCTGTTATTGATGAATAATCTCCATCGACTCGCCTTTGTACGCCAGCGTCTGTCTGCTGTGATGATCGCTTACGGTTTCCCTGTGGGCCGTAGCTCAACTCATACAACATGGACAGACAGCAATGCAACGTCGACAATTTCTCAAAAATAGCGTTCTCTTTTCCGCCGCCGGTTTAGTTGGCCCTGCGATCTTTGGCCAGACGGTACATGCCGCTGAGCCAACAGTCGCGCCTGTCGCGCGTCGACGCTTTGTCTTATCACAAACATATAAACTTAACCCTCCTATGGGGTCGCGCGGCGTGGTGAAGCTTTGGATCCCGCTGCCGGTAGATACCGAGTTTCAACAAATGACGGCGCTTGCCTTTAGCGGGAACTATAAACAGGCGTATGTCACCACCAATAATACCTATGGCGCGAAAACGCTATTTGCTTCCTGGGATGACTCACAGGGCGATCTGCAGATAAAAGTTGATATCGATATTGAAACCGCCGACCGGGAGCCGTTGAAGCAGGATGCGCTAAAAAGCTGGCAAGCACCTGAGCAGATTATTTATTCGCTGGATGTAAAACCCTACCTGTTGCCAACGGCACATACTCCAGTTGATGGGCTGGTCCTGGAGACCGCGCGTAAAATCACCGGTAATGAGCAGGATCCGCTGAAAAAAGCGCGCCTGATTTATGAATGGGTCAGCAGCCATATGGAGCGCGACAACGATGTTATTGGCTGCGGGACGGGGGATGTGGCGGAGATCTTAAAAAGCGGCAAGCTCAAAGGAAAATGCACCGACATAAGCTCCGTTTTTGTCGCTCTGGCGCGAGCCAGCGGTATTCCCGCACGCGAATTGTTTGGCATTCGTCTGGGTAAAGCCAATAAGCTCGAACGTTACTCAAAAAGCGCTTTTGGCAAGGCCGACAGCGCAGGGGTTGCCGATGTCAGCGGCGGACAACATTGTCGTGCTGAGTTCTATCTGGCAGGTTATGGTTGGTTACCGTGCGATCCTGCTGACGTGACCAAAATGCGTCTGGCAGAGAACAAAACGCAGCAGGATGCCGATGTCCAGGCCGTCAACGCTTACCTGTTCGGTAACTGGGAAATGAACTGGGTCGGATTCAACTACGGGCGTGATTTCGAGCTGTATCCGGCGACAGAGCAGGGCACCATGAATAACTTTGGTTATCCCTACGCTGAAGTCGATGGCGACCCGATCAATTTCTATGATCCTAAAGCGTTCTCCTACAGTTATGTCGCCACAGAACAACGCTAAAGGCGCGGGACTGACCCTGCTAACGGCCGCTGCGGCTGCCGTCACTGCCGGCTTATGCTGCATTGGGCCGCTGTTATATCTGCTGTTTGGTATTTCAGCGGCGAGTTTTGCCGTTTTCACCCGGTTTGAGTTTTTACGAATTCCTCTGATGCTGCTGTCATTGGGATTATTACTGCGTGTTTTCTGGCGACTCTATTTTTCCAGACGGTTGTGGTGTTCCGGCTGGCTAACTCTGAAACAAGCGCGCATTCTCTACTGGTGTGCGCTGGCGTTGATTTTACCGGTGTTATTTTACCCAACGCTCGTTGCCTGGTTTTATGAGGTATTTGAATGAAGATCTTCACGTTAGCTGCATGCTTATTGTTGCCGTTAGTGGTTCAGGCTGCCAATCAAAAAGTGGTGCTGGATATACAAAATATGACCTGCTCGTTATGCGTAATTTCGGTCAATCAGGCGTTGCGCGAAACCGACGGCGTCATTAAGGCGAAATCCTCACTCAAGACAAGGCAGGCAGAAGCAATCGTGCCTGAAGGTTTTCCCACCGATACTTTGCTTAAAGCGGTAGCAAAAACCGGGTATACCGCGACGCTTAACCATATTGAGCAGCAATAACCGCCTTCGGGTGGTTTTGTTCTGTTTTCCCGGTATGATGCCCGGCGGCTTAGTGTTCTCTTTTGTGCGTTAACTACCGGAATTCCCCTCGTTTCCTGTTAACCTCAACAGGCGGTAACGGTAAGCCGCTTATGCCCATTTGAATCTGTTATCCCTCCAGCCATGTAGGATGGTCGCAGGCAAGAATTTTTGACTAAGGAAAAGCGTTATGAAAACGGGACCATTAAACGAGAGCGAACTGGAATGGCTGGATGATGTACTGACTAAGTACAATACGGACAAGGCTATTCTGGATGTATCAGAACTGGATGGTTTGCTGACGGCGGTGCTGAGTTCACCGTATGAAATTGAGCCGGAGCAGTGGCTGGTCGCAATTTGGGGCGGTGCGCAGTATGTCCCTCGCTGGTCCTCCGAAAAAGAAATGACGCGCTTCATGAACCTCGCGTTTCAGCACATGGCGGATACGGCCGATCGTCTGGACGAATACCCTGAGCAGTTTGAACCGTTGTTTGGTCTGCGTGAAATTGACGAGCATGAACTGACCATCGTTGAAGAGTGGTGCTTTGGTTATATGCGCGGCGTCGCGTTGTCAGACTGGTCCGCACTACCAGACACGTTAAAACCGGCGCTTGAGGCTATTGCACTGCACGGTACAGAAGAAAACTTTGCCGTGGTTGAGAAACTGACGCCAGAAGCGTTTGATGAAAGCGTGGATGCCATCCGCCTGGCGGCGCTGGATCTGCATGCTTACTGGATGGCGCATCCCCAGGAAGCGCCGGTGAAGGCGCCGGTAAAAGTGGATGCCAAGGTAGGACGTAACGACCCATGCCCGTGCGGCAGTGGGAAAAAATACAAGCAGTGCTGCTTGCATTGACAGAAAGGGGCGCAAGCCCCTTTTGTTTAACCCACTTCGGGCAGTAATCCTGCTGCAATAGAAAACTGTACCGCGATCACCACAATGCCGCACATAAACACCAGTGCCAGCGCCGGTGCGCCACCCGCCACGCGGTAGTTAGCCTGCGGGTTATGTTTTCTGCTTTGCCATGCCAGCATCGCGGGGATCAGCAGCGCCAGCACCGCGAGGGCAACGCCCGCATACCCCAGCGCCATCACGAAGCCACGCGGGTAGAACAGTGCGAATGCCAGCGGCGGCAGGAAAGTCACCACGCCGGTTTGCATCCTTCCGGCTACGGTATTTCGGCGCTGGAAAAGGTCTGCCAGATAGTCAAACAATCCCAGCGCGACGCCGAGGAAAGAGGTTGCCAGCGCGAGATCGGCAAACAAATGCACCGCCAGTTCAACGTGCGGCGAAGCCACGACTTCACGTAATGCCTGCAACAAACCGTTTAAACCCGCGTGGTTGGCTAAAAGCCCCATGAACGTGGACGAGTTAATGCTGCCCAGTGTAGCCAGTTGCCAGAAAATATAGGCGATCAGCGGAATAGCGCTGCCGGTGATAAATACCCAGCGCAGTTTACGGATGTTACCGTTCATATAGCTGACGATACTGGGTACGCTGCCGTGAAAACCGAACGAGGTAAAGATTACCGGAATAGCGGAGAGCGCCAGCCCCTGCTGAAGCGGCAGCGTAAGCAGATTCACTTTATGGATATGCGGCATCAGCAAGGCCAGCATCGCCACCAGAAAAATTATCTTGGCACTGAACAACAGACGGTTGAACAGATCCACCAGCGACGTCCCAACGCAAACCACGCCACCGGCAACAAAGGTGAACAGCAGGACGCCTGTTGTCGGGGAGATCGCTGTCCCGGTCCAGTCGCTAATGCTGGAGGCCAGCAGCTCACCTGCGCCACTGATATACGCCGCCGTCAGCGCGTACATTAAAAACATCATGCTAAAGCCCGTTACCCATTGCCCGTAACGACCAAGGTAACGTTTTGCCAGGGTACCCAGCCCGGTGTCTGCCGGTACATGCTGATAGACTTCAAGCAGCAACAGCGCGGTGTAGCACATCAGCGCCCACAGCCCTACCAACAACACCAGCGTGATGCTAAACCCCACGCCTGCCGCAGCTAGCGGCATTGCCAACATACCTGCACCAATCGTGGTTCCCGCCACGATAAAAATACTACCCAGGGTTCTGTTTTTCACGCTTTCCTCTGTCCCAGAGATAATCAACGGTTATATCTGCGGCGCAGGTTAAGGCAAAACGTTATTTTCGTCAAATCACCGTTACAACACATGTACACTAATCTTTACGATTGTTGGGTGCTTTTAAGATGTATAACAAATAACATTTATCTGCTGATAAACCTGTGTTAGCGCAAAGCAGCGCCCTGCGGTTCACATTAGGCTATGCGCTTTATTGAGGAGGTAGTATGGAATCTATTCACGGTCACGAAGTACTAAATATGATGATTGAATCTGGCGAGCAGTATTCAAATGCCAGTCTTGAAGCGGCGATCGCGGCACGTTTTGGCGAGCAGGCACGTTTTCACACCTGTTCTGCTGAAGGTATGACGGCGGCCGAGCTGGTGGCATTTCTGGCGGCGAAGGGGAAGTTTATTGCCCGGGATGACGGCTTCTCTACACACGAAAGCAAGATCTGCCGCCATTAAGATTATCGAATAACGGTGGTCTCTCACCACCGTTACCCAACAGAATTAATTCTGTGTATCGAGCGTAGCCAGCTCTTTGTCGATGAAATAAAGACCTTCACCGCTTTTACCTGCCAGCGATAGCTTATCAATAACAGATTTAAATAATTTCTCTTCTTCGTGCTGTTCGGCAACATACCACTGCAGGAAATTAAACGTCGGATAATCCTGGTAGGTCATTGCCGCATGCGCCAGTTCATTAATTTTCTGGGTGATCAATTGCTCATGTTCATAAGTCACACGGAACAGTTCGTCCAGTGAAGCATATTCAGCAAAGGGGGAGGAAACGGCATTAATACGCGGCAAGCTGCCGGTATCTGTCAGGTAGTCGAACAGACGCTGCATATGTGTCATCTCTTCCTGCGCGTGACGACGCAGAAACGCAGCGGCGCCTTCGAAGCTGTGATAGCTGCACCACGCGCTCATCTGCTGGTAGAGCAGAGATGAATATAATTCAAGATTCATTTGCTCATTCAGTTGGTCGATCATTTCTGTTTTCAGCATGGTTCTGCTCCACGAAAGTGATTATTTATTACGTGGCGCCACTATAATTTGTTATTTAATTATTTGCAAAAGGTAAAATAATAAATTTATTTATTAAAAATACGAATGGGAATAAAACGCATTAACGCTATTAAACGGAAGATATAAATAATGGAAAGGCAGAAGACCAGCAATAATGTGCTGGTCAGAAATATTAATAATTGAAGGAGGGCGATTGGGATACCGCGACGCCGCGACACTGCCAGGCAAGCGTGATTTTGGTATTTAAACACAGAGAACCGGCATACACGCTACAGGTTGACACCGGCTGACCAAACGCTTCAGCACTGGCATAACCCAGGCGCTGGCACTCTTTGGTGGCTGTCCCTTGGGTTACGTAGTCATCGGTTCGCGCCGTTTGCAACATAGCCTGGTTGTAAGTCAGTCGAACCACGCCGGTGACAGCGCTGGCTTCGCTGACCTGCGCCTGCTTAGTAATAGTGCAACCTGTCAGCACGAACGGCAAAAGGGCAAGAATAAAGGTCTTCATGAGATCGCTCTGAAAGTTCGGAGATACTCCATCATGGCATACATCGTGCCTCATCAATGGCTTGAATAGCCCGATGATCACCTGCGATTAATCACAACGACGCCATTGCGTTAAGGCCATTCTTATCCGTAAGGAAAAAATGTGAGCACATCATTGCTTTTTAAAACTAAATTTCATTAAATTTGAAAGATGGTTTGCAAAATAGTAATGTGGCCTGAATATTATGACTTTCAGCAGGCCCCGCACGCATTCAGGAGATGACAGAATGAAAATTGCATTGATGATGGAAAACAGTCAGGCAAGCAAAAACGCCATCATTCATAACGAGCTTAAAGCCGTTGCGGATGAGAAAGGTTTTCCCGTGTTTAACGTTGGCATGAGCGATGAAAATGATCATCATCTGACCTACATTCACTTAGGCATTATGGCCAGTATTCTGCTTAATTCCAAAGCGGTTGATTTCGTTGTCACCGGCTGTGGTACGGGTCAGGGCGCAATGATGTCACTGAATATCCATCCGGGCGTCGTATGTGGTTACTGCCTCGATCCGGCGGACGCATTCTTGTTTTCGCAGATCAACAACGGGAATGCGCTTTCTCTGGCCTTCGCCAAAGGCTTTGGCTGGGGCGCTGAGCTGAATGTGCGCTATATGTTTGAAAAAGCGTTTACTGGCCGTACCGGGGAAGGTTACCCGCCGGAGCGTAAAGAGCCGCAGGTGCGTAACGCAGGCATTCTCAATCAGGTGAAAGCGGCAGTGGTAAAAGAAAATTATCTGGATACCCTGCGTGCTATCGATCCTGAACTGGTGAAAACCGCCGTGTCTGGCCCACGCTTCCAGCAATGTTTCTTTGAAAACTGCCAGGACAAATCGATCGAAGCGTTTGTGCGCGAAGTTATTGGTTAAATCCTGCTGGCCCGGCGGTATTCGCCTGCCGGGCTATCCATTTTTCGCCGACACCGCGCTTCCTGCATCACGGGCAAGTCGCAGCGTATCCACCATACCGACCAGACAAATAATGGCGATAGCCACAAAGGCGAGGCGAAAACTTATCCCCGGAATATGGCCCAGAGCCAGCCATTCACTGATCTCATCGCCGATGCGGATGCCAATAGCGGCTAATGAAATCCCCAGACCCACCGCTAACTGCGTTGCCGTACTGAACAGCGTATTGGCGTAGCTCATTTGCGACGCAGGGACATCTGCGAAGGCCAGCGTGCTGACGCCGGTAAACTGGATTGAACGGAACACGCCGCCCAGATACAGCACCAGCAAAATAACCCACACGGGCGTTTGCGGCGTAATCAATGCGCAGGCCAGCAGCGCCAGAACGTTAAGGGCGCCGTTGATCAGCAACAATTTCTTAAAGCCCAGCCAGCGTATCAACGGCGTGGTTGCCGGTTTAATCGTCAGGTTGCCGACAAATACCGCCAGCACCAGCGAACCCGCGTGAAAGGCGTTCATGCCAAAGCCTACCAGGAACATTAACGGCAACAGAAATGGCACGGCGCTGATAGAGGCGCGAAACAGCGATCCGCCGTACATCGTGACGCGAAAAGTAGGGACGCTCATGGCATCAAGACGAATCATCGGCCAGGCGGCGCGGCGAAAATGGCGCAGGGCAAACAGGAAAGTCGCTATTCCCAGCGTGAGAAGTCCGGCAGTTAGCCAACCCTGCGGCTGTTGAGTTCCCAGCCGTTCCATGGCATACACCAGACTGACCATGGCAACAGAGGTGGCGACAAATCCCGCTATATCGAACGGGCGGCGCTCATCATCATGAATATCCGGGATAAAACGTAACGCCAGCGCCATCGCCACTATTCCCAGCGGGACGTTAATAAAGAAGATCCAGCGCCAGTTGGCATAGCTGGTGATAAATCCCCCCAGCGGCGGGCCGATGATGGGCGCGACCAACGCGGGCCAGGTCAGGGTTGCAATAGCGGTAATCAACTGATGCTTGGGCGTGGTGCGCAGCACCGCGAGGCGGCCAACCGGAACCATTAACGCGCCGCCCACGCCCTGTAAGATGCGCATTGCCACAAAGCTCTCAAGGCTTTCGGACAAACCGCACAGGACCGAGGCGAGGGTAAATATCGCCAGCGCGAGGGTAAAGACTTTTCTGGCGCCAAAGCGGTCCGCAATCCAGCCGCTGGCGGGGATCAGCACCGCGAGGGTGATCAGGTAGGCGCTAATGCCAATGTTCAGGTCGACCGCCTGTACGCCAAAGCTTTTGGCCATGTCGGGCAGGGCGGTGGCAATCACCGTGCCGTCAATAAATTCCATAAAGAAAGCTCCGGCAACAAGTAATGCCGCCGGGGAGAGACCGCGTTTGTTCTCAACCGTTAACTGTTCACTCATGTTGTGCTTGTCATCTCAAAAGAAACTCACTGCAACTATTTTTATTCTCAGCACATTCGTTATGCGTGCGCCGCTATCGTTTCAATCGCTGAATGGGTACTATGACGACCTTTCAATAAGGAGCTCACTATGTCCCAAACACTGAATGCCGATCAGGAACTGCTCTCGGACGTTGTTGCCTGTCAGTTGGTTATCAAGCAAATGCTGGATGTTCTTGATGTTATTGCCCCGGTAGAAGTTCGGGAGAAAATGTCCAGCCAGCTGAAAAGCATTGATTTTTCCAGCCACCCTGCGGGCGCCGATCCGGTCACTATGCGGGCAATACAAAAAGCGGTTGCCTTGATCGAGTTGAAATTTACCCCGCAGAGTGAGTCTCACTAAAATAAACCGTTGTTTCAGGTTTTAGAAAGGTTTTTTTGCGTCTACAGAGAATGAAAGGCGCGAGCGGAGAGATAATCAAGCGCCAGCCGGAAAAGATACGTGGTATGACTATCCGGCGAGCGCTATGAAATTGAAGATTAGTGATGTTGGTAGTTTACGACGTTCAGCAGATGCTTATCGGTTTGCGCCATGCATAATCCCGCGCGTTTAGCGCTGCGGACTTCATCAAGAATGGTTTGTAACAGCACGCCATCCTGCTGCTGCTCTTTTTCCAAATCGTGAAGAAAATCGATGGTTGGCTCATCGTTCAGTGCTTCAGCTTCGTTGGTTAAGCGCGAGAGCTTACTCGAACGCTGTTGGTATTCATCCAGTGTTTTCTGAAACAGTTCTTCAAGCGAAGTCAGTTCATCACCCGGAAAATCGATGGCCTTGACGATGGGGTTAGCCCCGGCGCTTTTCATAAAATTAAACATACGCATCATTTGAGTCACGTTACCCTGCGCCTGCGTGCGTAGAAAGGTTGCGGTGCCTGTCAGGCTATGGTCGTAGCACCATTCGCTAAGGTGCAGGTAAAGATTCGATGCGTAGAACTCAAGGTTCATTTGCGTGTTGAGTTTATGAACAATTCCAACTGCAGCCATATCAATATCCTTATTTCCAGAAAGGAGAATGTACGTTACTAACGTCAGTGCCACGGGCTGCCGCCGCACTGCACATCTACGTACAATTAAAACTGTTAGCAGAATAAATCCGTTCCGCCGGTCCTTTAGTGATCACGGATTATATCCGCCTCCGATCGAGATTCAGCATAGCGCGTGATCTGACATAAGAAAATCCTTAAATCTGCATATTTATGTTTTTTTACATATTGTCATAGCAATATTCTTAATGTGGGCATTTTGTTATATAGGGTTCGTGAATGTAATTGATTGATATTTAAGTTATTAAAGTTATATTCTGATAATGAAATGGTGTTTCATATCACAAAATTAAATTTAACAATACGCTATTGTCTTGACCTTGCTGATTATGAGGCCCGACTTGTCGCGATTTCACGATTGGGCAAGACAAATGAAAGCTATCTGGCAGCTAATATTTTGCGCCAGATCATTTTTGCTGAAATTAATAATTTTAAAGAGCTGCACGATTCGGCATTTATTGTTTGGTGTATGAGAATAAAGCGAGGAGTTACGAATGAAAAAAGTTGCGGTGCTGCTGGCGCCCGGTTTTGAAGAGGCGGAGGCGATTGTCACCATTGATATTCTGCGTCGCCTGAATATCGATGTCGAAACGCTGGCCTGTGCGGAGTCGCGAGCGGTGGTGAGCTACCATGACGTACCGATGGTGACGGACAGCACGCTGGCAGCGCGCCAGACCTGTCTGTACGATGCCGTCGTGTTGCCAGGAGGACCGCAGGGCAGCGTCAATCTCGCCGCCAGTGAGGCCGTCATCCAGTTTGTCACCCGTCATGATGAGGCAGGAAAACTTATTTGTCCGGTGTGCTCTGCGGCCGCGCGCGTGCTGGGCGGCAACGGTCTGCTGAAGGGGCGTCGCTACGTGTGCTCTGGAGATTTATGGCAAAACGTCACCGATGGAAAATATATCGATGCGCCGGTTGTGGAAGATGGCAACCTGATTAGCGGCAAAGGGTTGGGGCATATTTTCGATTTTGCACTAACGCTTTCGGCGCGCCTGTTGGGAGATGACATTCCGGTTCGCGAACACGCGGATCACATTTATTACCGATGGTAATCATGTTCCCGAATGCTTCGGTATTCGGGAACAAGGATTCGTTGGCTGATGTTATGGATTAATCTGCTATTCCTTTTTTTCCCCGTCGACAAACCCGCACTTTTTTATGTCATTTCTCGCTGAATTTATGTACGCAATTACTGTAATTCTGTGGTGTGATGCCGCTCTCTTATGGAGAATCAATTTCTCGCTAAAAATACTCCCAGCACTGGCATTGATCTTATCAATAAAAGGTAATGCCTTGTTTTACGTCCGAATTACAATAAATCGTCTGATTTTATCCTACAAATAAGAACGTTAAAGCTGGAGTTAACCATGCACAAATTCACTAAAGCGCTGGCTGCCATCGGTCTGGCTGCCATTATGTCACAATCCGCTATCGCTGAATCCATGAAGCTCGGTTTCCTGGTCAAACAGCCGGAAGAACCGTGGTTCCAGACTGAATGGAATTTTGCCGATAAAGCCGGTAAAGACCTTGGCTTTGAGGTGATTAAAATCGCCGTCCCGGATGGTGAGAAAACCCTTAATGCGATTGACAGCCTGGCGGCAAGTGGCGCGAAAGGTTTCGTTATTTGTACACCGGACCCCAAACTCGGGCCTGCCATTATGGCTAAGGCGCGCGGCTACGATATGAAAGTCATTGCCGTCGACGACCAGTTCGCCAACGCCAAAGGCAAGCCGATGGAAACCGTACCGCTGGTGATGATGGCGGCAACAAAAATCGGTGAGCGCCAGGGTCAGGAACTGTACAAAGAGATGCAAAAGCGCGGCTGGGATGTGAAATCCACCGCCGTGATGGCCATTACCGCAAACGAACTGGACACCGCCCGCCGCCGTACGTCTGGTTCAATGGAAGCGCTTAAGGCTGCGGGCTTCCCGGAAAAACAGATCTACCAGGTTCCAACCAAATCGAATGATATTCCCGGCGCATTCGATGCCGCCAACTCCATGCTTGTTCAGCATCCTGAAGTCAAACACTGGCTGATCGTGGGTATGAACGACAACACCGTGCTGGGCGGCGTGCGTGCGACAGAAGGGCAGGGCTTTAAAGCGCCAAACGTCATTGGCATCGGTATTAACGGCGTTGACGCGGTGAGTGAACTGTCTAAGGGGGAAGCGACAGGATTCTATGGCTCATTACTGCCAAGCCCGGACGTTCATGGCTATAAATCAAGCGAAATGCTCTACAACTGGGTGACGAAAGGCGTTGAGCCGCCGATGTTTACTGAAGTGACCGATGTGGTGCTGATTACCCGCGATAACTTCAAAGAAGAACTGGCGAAGAAAGGTTTAGGCGGTAAGTAACAGAAATGCTGCGATGTTGTAGGCCGGATCAGGCGAAGCCGCCATCCGGCGCAATGCCCGGTAGCGCTGCGCTTACCGGGCCTACGTCCGGCGGTTTTCCAGGCCGGTAAAATCCTGAATCACGGAGACGTTATGCAACAGTCTACCCCGTATCTCTCATTTCGCGGCATTGGCAAAACGTTCCCCGGCGTTAACGCGCTCACGGATATCAGTTTCGACTGCTATGCCGGTCAGGTGCATGCGCTGATGGGTGAAAATGGCGCCGGGAAATCAACACTCTTAAAAATTCTCAGCGGTAACTATGCGCCAACGACGGGAACCCTTGCGATCCGCGGCCAGGAAGTGTCGTTTGCGGATACCACAACTGCGTTGAACGCCGGGGTCGCCATTATTTACCAGGAACTGCATCTCGTTCCGGAAATGACCGTCGCCGAGAATATCTATTTAGGGCAACTGCCGCATAAAGGCGGGATTGTAAACCGCTCGCTGTTGAACTATGAAGCGGGATTACAGTTGAAACATCTGGGTATGGATATCGATCCCGACACCCCATTGAAGTATCTCTCCATCGGTCAGTGGCAGATGGTGGAGATTGCAAAAGCGTTGGCGCGTAACGCCAAAATTATCGCCTTTGACGAACCGACCAGTTCCCTGTCGGCGCGCGAGATTGAGAACCTGTTTCGCGTCATCCGTGAGCTGCGCAACGAAGGACGCATCATTCTGTATGTTTCGCACCGTATGGAAGAGATTTTTGCCCTTAGCGATGCCATCACCGTGTTTAAAGATGGCCGCTACGTTAAAACGTTTACCGACATGCAGCAGGTCGATCACGATGCGCTGGTGCAGGCGATGGTCGGACGTGACCTGGGCGATATTTATGGCTGGAAATCCAGGCCTTATGGCGCAGAGCGTCTGCGTTTGCATGAGGTAAAAGCCCCAGGCGTGCGTACGCCGATCAGTTTATCGGTGCGTAGCGGTGAAATCGTCGGTCTGTTTGGGCTGGTGGGGGCTGGACGTAGCGAATTAATGAAAGGGTTGTTTGGCGGCACGCGTATCACTGCAGGCCAGGTATTCATTGATGAACGGCCAATTGATATCCGCAAACCAGGTCACGCCATTGAAGCGGGGATGATGCTGTGTCCGGAGGATCGCAAAGCCGAAGGGATTATTCCGGTTCATTCGGTGCGTGACAACATCAACATTAGCGCGCGTCGTAAACATGTGCTGGGGGGATGCGTGATCAATAACGGCTGGGAAGCGACCAATGCCGAACACCATATTCGTTCACTCAACATTAAAACGCCGGGAGCGGAGCAACTGATCATGAACCTCTCTGGCGGTAACCAACAGAAGGCGATTCTTGGCCGTTGGTTATCGGAAGAGATGAAAGTTATTTTGCTGGATGAACCGACACGCGGCATTGATGTTGGCGCCAAGCATGAAATTTACAACGTGATTTATGCCCTCGCGGCGCGCGGCGTGGCCGTGCTGTTTGCTTCCAGTGACCTGCCAGAAGTTCTCGGTGTCGCCGATCGTATTGTGGTGATGCGGGAAGGCGAGATTGCCGGTGAGTTACTTCATGAGCAGGCGGATGAACGCCAGGCGTTGAGCCTTGCAATGCCTAAAGTCAGCCAGGCTGTGGCCTGAATAAGGAGAGTATGATGTCTTCCGTTTCTACATCGGGTTCAGGTGCTGCGAAGTCGGCGCTAAATCTTGGCCGCATTTGGGATCAGTACGGGATGCTGGTGGTGTTCGCCGTGCTGTTCCTGGTTTGTTCCCTGTTTGTGCCAAACTTTGCCACCTTCATTAACATGAAGGGGCTGGGGCTGGCGGTTTCTATGTCTGGTATGGTCGCATGCGGGATGCTGTTTTGTCTGGCATCCGGCGATTTCGACCTGTCTGTTGCGTCCGTCATTGCCTGCGCCGGGGTCACCACCGCAGTGGTTATCAACATGACCGAAAGCCTGTGGATTGGGGTCGCTGCCGGACTGTTGCTTGGTATTTTATGTGGTCTGGTGAATGGGTTCGTGATCGCGCGGCTAAAAATTAACGCCCTGATCACCACCCTTGCGACGATGCAGATTGTCCGCGGTCTGGCCTACATTATCTCCGACGGCAAGGCGGTCGGGATTGAAGACGAGCGTTTCTTCACCCTCGGCTATGCTAACTGGTTTGGACTGCCGGCGCCTATCTGGATTACGGTCGCCTGTTTCATCGTATTTGGCTTATTGCTGAATAAAACCACCTTTGGCCGCAACACGCTGGCCATTGGCGGAAATGAGGAGGCTGCGCGCCTGGCCGGGGTACCGGTTGTTCGCACTAAGATTATCATCTTTATTCTTTCCGGTCTGGTATCCGCCATTGCCGGTATTATCCTCGCATCGCGTATGACCAGCGGTCAGCCAATGACCTCAATCGGTTATGAGCTGATTGTCATTTCCGCATGCGTGTTGGGGGGCGTTTCGCTCAAAGGCGGCATAGGAAAAATCTCATATGTGGTCGCCGGGGTGTTAATTCTGGGGACGGTTGAGAATGCGATGAACCTGCTGAACATCTCTCCGTTTGCGCAGTATGTCGTACGTGGTCTCATCCTGCTGGCGGCGGTGATCTTCGACCGTTACAAGCAAAAAGCGAAGCGCACCCTTTGATAATTTAAACCCTAACTTTTCAGTCTAGCTTTAGCTCATCGCCAGCCGCTACCCGGCTGGCGATTGTTTTTCCAAATGGCGAGCATGGTCACACTGTCTATACTTATATCCGTCATACATCATCTATACGGCGCGATCCGCGCGGCGTACAAACCATGATGAGGAGGATAACCGGGTGACAGCATCACTGACTTTACCCCCTGAACAATCTGCAAACTGTGCTTATTTTTTTGATCTCGATGGGACTCTGGCTGAGATCAAACCCTATCCTGACCAGGTCGTTGTCCCGAAGACAATCCTGCAGTTACTCCATCGCCTGGCGACGCACAATGCGGGTGCGCTGGCATTGATTTCAGGGCGCTCAATGGCGGAGCTGGACGCTCTCACCACTCCCTTTCGTTTTCCGCTTGCCGGAGTACATGGGGCAGAACGCCGTGACATCAGTGGTCAAACTCATATAGTGCGCCTGGCAGCGGGTATCGAACGTGAAGCAGGCGCGCTGTTACAGACGGCGCTATCGAAGCTGCCTGGCACGACGCTTGAAGCAAAAGGCATGGCCTTCGCGCTGCACTATCGTCAGGCGCCGGAGCATGAAGCGGCGCTGGTAACGCTGGCTGAATGCATCACGCATACATGGCCGCAACTTGCGGTGCAGCACGGAAAATGTGTCGTCGAAATAAAACCTAAGGGCACTAACAAAGGCGATGCGATTGCCGCATTTATGCAGGAAGCGCCTTTTGCCGGACGGATCCCCGTATTTTTCGGCGATGATCTGACGGATGAAACAGGATTTGAGGTGGTTAACCGCGCTGGCGGTATTTCCGTGAAGGTGGGGAGCGGGGCGACGCTGGCGACATGGCGTCTGGATGGCGTCAGAGATGTATGGCGTTGGCTGGAGCAAATTAACTCTTCGCAGCAACAATTGAATACAACAAACAACAGAAGAGGTGACTATGGGTCGTTTAGTCGTAGTATCTAATCGTATCGCCTCGCCGGATGACAAAGGGAGCGCAGGTGGGCTCGCGGTTGGGGTGCTGGGGGCGTTGAAAGCTGCGGGTGGACTGTGGTTTGGCTGGAGCGGCGACACAGGTAATGAGGATAAACCGATAAAAAAAGTCACGCGCGGCAATATTACCTGGGCCTCGTTTAATTTGAGTGAGCAAGATTACGAAGAGTACTACTGTCAGTTTTCGAATGCCGTATTATGGCCTGCATTTCACTATCGGCTGGATTTGGTCCAGTTTCAGCGCCCGGCATGGGAAGGGTATCTGCGGGTTAATGCTTTGCTGGTAGATAAACTACTGCCGCTGCTGAGCGAAGATGACATTATTTGGGTGCATGATTACCACCTGTTACCGTTTGCCTACGAGTTGCGTAAACGCGGCGTGAATAACAGCATCGGTTTTTTCCTGCATATTCCTTTTCCCACGCCGGAAATTTTTAACGCGCTCCCTCCACATCAGACCCTGCTTGAACAGATGTGTGATTTTGATTTACTCGGTTTCCAGACCGAAAACGATCGCCAGGCCTTTCTGGACTGTTTGAAGACCCAGACTCAGGTAACTAGCCACAGCGAAAAGCACCACAAAGCATGGGGTAAAACGTTTCGCACAGAAGTGTATCCTATTGGCATTGAGCCGGATGAAATTGCACGCCAGGCTTCCGGGCCGCTGCCACCGAAAATGGCGCAGTTAAAGGCTGAGCTAAAGAATGTGAAGAACATATTCTCGGTTGAGCGCCTCGATTACTCCAAAGGCTTGCCAGAGCGTTTCCAGGCCTATGAGGCGCTGCTGGAGCATTTCCCGCAGCACCACGGCAAAATTCGCTATACGCAGATAGCGCCGACCTCGCGCGGAGAGGTGCAGGCCTATCAGGATATTCGCCACCAACTGGAGACAGAGGCCGGGCGGATTAACGGCAAATATGGGCAGTTAGGCTGGACGCCGCTTTACTATCTGAACCAGTATTTTGACCGCAAATTGCTGATGAAAATATTCCGCTATTCTGACGTAGGGTTAGTGACGCCGCTGCGTGACGGTATGAACCTGGTGGCGAAAGAGTATGTGGCCGCCCAGGATCCTGCCAATCCTGGCGTTCTGGTATTGTCGCAATTTGCCGGGGCGGCGAATGAGTTAACTTCAGCGCTTATCGTCAATCCTTATGACCGGGATGAAGTGGCAGGCGCATTAAACCAGGCGCTGACCATGTCGCTTGATGAACGTATCGCCCGTCACGCTGAGATGCTGGAGACTATCATTAAAAACGATATCGACAACTGGCAGGCGACATTCATATGCGACCTGAGAAAAGTCACGTCGCGCCAGAGCAAACGCCAGTCCCCGGACAATGTGACTTCCTGTTCGAAACTGGCGTGAAGTTGTTGAACCGAACGTCAATCTCCAGCCAGGGGCACCAGCAGAACATCCACATGGCTGGCGCCAATCACGCTTTTTGCTGAGCAGGAGGCGCGCGAAAAGAAACTCTGGTTATGGTTGCCGTAAATGACCAGATCGACCGCATGTTTACGGCAAACGTCGAGGATATGTTCATTCAGTGCCCCATAGGTAATAAAAGTATGCTCAATGGGGTACTGCGCTTCTTTGCTGAGCTTGTCGATAAAATCCTGAGTCTCCTCCTGCATGAGCCCACGCAGGTCTTCAAGCATGGGGGCGGCAAACTGGTTATACAGTTCAGGATCTGAGACCAGTGTGATCAGGCTAATACGGGCGTTGACAGGGCGAGCGATAGAGACTGCCTTGGCTAACAACTGCTGGCTTTCAGGGGTGGCGGCAACAGCAACCAGAATGTGCGCATAGCTCATAACTCGCTCCTTTTTTCAAGAATTATGAGAGAACTTTTCTGCTTTATTCAGTTTACTCCATACTGCAACGTTTCCTCTCCCGATTGTGTGAATGCCATCATGATTATTCATTAATTATTCTTATAAATGGAATAATTGCTTCATATAAATTACCAATACGTTCAGATGACTTAAGTAAAACTCACCGTTAATAAAAACAATGTGTTAATAAAAAAATAAACAAAAATTAACATTTGCCTGGTTATCACTGCACGGTATTAATTAATCACCCTTAATATTTAAGTTATTGTTTATAAACAATTTATTTGAAAAAGCGTTTTGCATAAAATATGTGATCCAGCTCGCTATTTCACGCCGTGATATTAACGTTTGTGAACAAAATACTATTCGCTTTTATTGCAAGAATATTCGTGTGCCAGGAATCAAAAAGATGAATACTGGTTTAAAAAATAAGCAAAGTAAAAGCTGCGCTGATGGATTTATGTTAAGTGTTTAGCTGATTTATGTGATCTGTGTCACATATTCTTTAAATTCGCAGCATGGCTCCGTTGTATGTGTAACTGACGGCGGGTAGAGTTGCGTCGAATTAGGAAAAATCTTAGACAATTGTAAGAATTGATGTGAGCTTGTAAGCAGTGCGCATTCTTCAAAAGGGATTGTTTACACAACGTATGTGTGTCGTCACGCTGCTATGTATTTGACCTTTTGCTTTTTTTTACCGGGACTTCCCGGCGACATCACGGGGTGCGGTTTTACCGCATGAAAACAATGTTGGTTATTATGGATGCAAATAATGCATACATCCGAGTTGCTGAAACACATTTATGACATAAATTTGTCATATTTATTGCTTGCACAACGTTTGATCGTTCAGGACAAAGCATCTGCGATGTTTCGCCTTGGTATCAGCGAAGAAATGGCGGACACGTTGGCAACATTAACACTTCCTCAAATGGTCAAACTGGCTGAAACAAACCAACTGGTGTGCCATTTCCGTTTCGACGATCACCAGACTGTTACTCGCCTGACGCAAGACTCCCGCGTAGACGATCTCCAACAAATTCATACCGGCATCATGCTTTCTACGCGACTGTTAAGCGACATCGATGATGCAGCGCGCAAGAAAAGGGCTTGAGGATGAGCGAAAAAAGCATTGTTCAGGAAGCGCGTGATATCCAGTTAGCAATGGAATTAATCACATTGGGCGCCCGTTTGCAAATGCTGGAAAGCGAGACGCAATTAAGCCGTGGTCGACTGATCAAGCTGTACAAAGAGTTACGCGGCAGTCCTCCGCCAAAAGGGATGCTTCCTTTCTCCACCGATTGGTTTATGACGTGGGAACAAAATATTCATGCTTCGATGTTTTGCAATGCATGGCAATTCCTGCTCAAAACGGGTTTGTGCAGCGGAGTGGATGCCGTTATCAAAGCGTATCGTTTGTACCTTGAGCAGTGTCCGCAGCAGGAAGATGGGCCATTGCTGGCGTTAACGCGCGCATGGACGCTGGTTCGTTTTGTCGACAGCGGATTGCTGGAGTTGTCCACCTGCAACTGCTGCGGCGGTAACTTTATCACTCACGCACATCAACCCGCAGGTAGCTTTGCCTGCAGTTTATGCCAGCCGCCATCACGGGCCGTAAAAAGACGTAAACTTTCCCAGAATGCTGCCGATATTATTCCACAACTGCTGGATGAACAGATCGAACAGGCTGTTTAACTGATACGGTGTGGATAGACACTCCAGCAGCGGTAAGCGATTACCGCTGCTTTTTTTTGTCCTGACCTCAAGTTAAGCGCCCGACTGCGCATCCTGTCATAGTCAATTGCGAAAGGATGATGTCGTGCTTATCTTATTAGGTTACCTGGTTGTTATTGGTACAGTTTTCGGCGGTTACATGATGACCGGCGGACACCTTGGGGCACTCTATCAACCGGCTGAGCTGGTGATTATCGGTGGCGCGGGTATTGGGGCATTCATCGTCGGCAATAACGGAAAAGCCATTAAGGGAACGATGAAAGCGATCCCGATGCTATTTCGTCGTTCGAAATACACCAAAGCGATGTATATGGATCTGCTGGCGCTGCTATATCGCCTGATGGCCAAGTCACGTCAACAGGGCATGTTCTCGCTCGAACGTGACATCGAAAACCCTAAAGAGAGTGAAATCTTCGCCAGCTATCCGCGCATTCTTGCGGATGCCGTGATGCTTGATTTTATTGTCGATTATCTGCGTCTGATCATCAGCGGCAATATGAATACGTTTGAGATTGAAGCGCTGATGGACGAAGAAATTGAGACCCATGAGAGCGAAGCCGAAGTCCCGGCCAATAGCCTGGCGATGGTTGGCGACTCACTACCGGCATTCGGGATCGTGGCGGCGGTGATGGGCGTTGTCCATGCGCTGGCTTCCGCCGATCGTCCGGCGGCTGAACTGGGTTCGTTGATTGCGCATGCGATGGTGGGTACATTCCTCGGTATTTTACTGGCCTATGGCTTTATCTCTCCGCTTGCCAGCGTCCTGCGGCAGAAAAGCGCTGAAACCACCAAAATGATGCAGTGTGTGAAGATAACGCTGCTCTCCAATCTGAATGGGTACGCCCCGCCCATTGCCGTCGAATTTGGTCGTAAGACGCTGTATTCCAGCGAACGTCCTTCGTTTATCGAACTGGAAGAGCATGTTCGTGCGGTGAGAAATCCAGCTGCGCAGCAGACGACCGAGGACGCATGAAAAATCAGGCCCATCCCATTATCGTCGTAAAGCGACGCAAACATAAAGGTCACGGCGGTGGGGCGCATGGTTCGTGGAAAATCGCCTACGCCGATTTTATGACCGCGATGATGGCCTTCTTTCTGGTGATGTGGCTCATTTCCATCTCCAGCCCTAAAGAATTGATCCAGATTGCCGAATATTTCCGTACGCCGCTGGCTACCGCGGTGACTGGCGGCAATCGTATTTCGAACAGCCAAAGCCCAATTCCTGGTGGGGGTGATGATTACACCCAGCAGCAGGGAGAAGTGCACAAGCAGCCGAATATCGATGATTTGAGAAAACGCATGGAGCAAAGCCGTTTGCGCAAACTTCGCGGCGATCTCGACCAACTGATTGAAGCCGATCCCAAACTGCGTGCGCTGCGCCCGCATTTGAAAATTGATTTAGTTCAGGAAGGGTTGCGGATCCAGATTATCGACAGCCAGAACCGCCCTATGTTTAAGACCGGCAGCGCTGAAGTTGAGCCTTACATGCGCGATATCCTGCGCGCGATTGCGCCGGTGCTTAACGGTATCCCTAACCGCATCAGCCTCTCCGGGCATACGGATGATTACCCTTACGCCAACGGTGAAAAAGGGTATAGCAACTGGGAGCTGTCTGCCGATCGCGCTAACGCATCGCGTCGCGAACTGGTTAGCGGCGGTCTGGATGATGGAAAAGTATTACGGGTGGTAGGCATGGCCGCCACGATGCGTCTGAGCGATCGCGGTCCTGAGGACGCCATCAACCGCCGTATTAGTCTGCTGGTTCTCAATAAGCAGGCAGAAGAGGCCATTTTGCATGAAAACGCTGAAAGCCAGAATGAGCCGGTAAGTGTCTTACAACAGCCTGCGGAACTCCCGCCGGCAAGCGTTCCCACATCGCCACCAGCCAATCCGAGGTGATAGCGTGAGCATGGATATTAGCGATTTTTATCAGACTTTTTTTGATGAAGCCGACGAACTGTTGGCCGACATGGAGCAACACCTGCTCGATTTGGTTCCTGAAGCCCCGGACTCCGAACAGCTGAATGCCATTTTTCGTGCCGCGCACTCGATAAAAGGCGGGGCGGGCACCTTCGGCTTTACCATTTTGCAGGAAACGACCCATCTGATGGAAAACCTGCTGGATGAAGCGCGGCGTGGCGAGATGCAGCTTAATGCCGACATTATCAACCTGTTTTTGGAAACGAAAGATATTATGCAGGAACAGCTCGACGCCTATAAAAACTCAGAGGAGCCGGATGCCGCCAGCTTTGAGTACATTTGCAACGCGTTACGCCAGTTAGCGCTTGAAGCAAAAGGTGAAACCTCTCCCGCGGTGGTCAATACCGCCAGGCTGAGCGTTGTTGACAGCGCGGCGATACAGGAAGAGGCAGATGCCCATCCCGCACCGGCCGGGGAAGAGATCAAAAAACGTATTGTTCTCTCGCGCCTGAAATCCAGTGAAGTGGATTTACTGGAAGAAGAGCTGGGAAATTTAGCGACCTTAACCGATGTGGTGAAAGGACGCGATACGTTGTCAGCAACGCTGGATGGCAACCTCGCGGAAGATGACATCATTGCGGTGCTCTGCTTCGTGATTGAAGCCGATCAGATTGAATTTGAAACCGTCAGCGCAGCGCCCGCGGCGGTTGATGCAGAGGCGGCAACTGAAGCGGTAGCCGTTATCGCGAAGCCGCAGCCGGTTGTCGTTGCGCCTGCGGTTAAAGCCGCTGCCACTGAAGCGCCACACGCACGAGCAGAACGCGACAAACCCGCCCGCGCCAGCGAGTCGACCAGCATCCGCGTTGCGGTTGAGAAGGTTGATCAGCTCATTAACCTGGTTGGCGAATTGGTGATCACCCAATCGATGCTGGCCCAGCGCTCTAATGAACTGGATCCTGTCAATCATGGCGATCTCATCACCAGCATGGGTCAGTTACAACGTAACGCCCGCGATTTGCAAGAGTCGGTGATGTCGATTCGTATGATGCCGATGGAGTACGTGTTCAGTCGTTTCCCTCGTCTGGTACGCGACCTGGCGGGTAAGTTGGGTAAACAGGTTGAGCTGACGCAGGTGGGGAGTTCAACTGAACTTGATAAGAGTCTGATTGAACGCATCATCGATCCGTTGACGCACCTGGTGCGTAACAGCCTGGACCACGGCGTTGAGCTGCCGGAAAAACGTCTCGAAGCCGGGAAAAGCCCCATTGGCAATCTGACGCTTTCCGCTGAACACCAGGGCGGGAATATCTGTATTGAAGTGACCGATGATGGCGCAGGGCTGAACCGCGAACGAATCCTCGCCAAAGCGATCTCTCAGGGGATGCCGATCCACGACAACATGAGCGATGACGAAGTCGGCATGTTGATTTTTGCCCCAGGCTTCTCGACGGCTGAACAGGTGACGGATGTCTCTGGCCGCGGCGTGGGGATGGACGTGGTGAAGCGAAATATCCAGGAGATGGGCGGCCATGTTGAGATCCAATCGAAGCAGGGACAGGGGACGACTATTCGAATTCTGCTGCCGCTGACACTGGCAATCCTCGACGGGATGTCCGTTCGCGTAGCGGACGAAGTGTTTATTTTGCCGCTGAATGCCGTGATGGAGTCGCTGCAACCGCGCGAAGAAGATCTCCACCCGCTGGCCGGGGGAGAGCGCGTTCTGGAAGTGCGCGGCGAATATTTACCGCTGGTTGAGTTGTGGAAAGTCTTCGAAGTTGAAGGCGCAAAAACCGAAGCAACGCAGGGCATCGTCGTGATTTTACAAAGCGCTGGTCGTCGCTATGCGCTGCTGGTCGATCAGTTAATTGGCCAGCACCAGGTGGTGGTCAAAAACCTGGAAAGCAACTACCGCAAAGTGCCTGGTATTTCTGCAGCAACGATCCTCGGCGACGGCAGCGTCGCGCTGATTGTCGATGTCTCTGCATTGCAGGGATTAAACCGCGAACAACGTGTGGCGATCACAGCCGCCTGATTGAGTGAGAAAGGGAATAATATGACCGGTATGAGTAATGTAACTAAACTGGCCGGCGAACCGTCAGGTCAGGAATTCCTCGTGTTTACGCTGGGGGATGAAGAGTACGGTATCGATATCCTGAAAGTGCAGGAAATCCGTGGTTACGATCAGGTGACGCGCATTGCGAACACGCCTGCGTTTATCAAAGGCGTCACCAACCTGCGCGGTGTGATCGTGCCGATTGTTGACCTGCGCGTGAAGTTTAGCCAGAGCGATGTGGATTACAACGAAAACACCGTGGTGATTGTACTGAATCTGGGGCAGCGGGTGGTGGGGATTGTGGTTGATGGCGTGTCGGACGTGCTGTCGCTGACGACGGAACAAATCCGACCGGCACCGGAATTCGCGGTAACGCTGTCAACGGAATATCTGACGGGACTGGGCGCGCTGGGTGACCGGATGCTGATCCTGGTCAACATAGAGAAACTGCTGAACAGCGAAGAGATGGCGCTGCTAGATATTGCCGCCGCTCATATGGCATAAACAATTAAACATATTATCCGGCCTGCAATAGTTGCTGTTGTAGGCCGGATAAGCGTAGCGCATCCGGCGCCTTTCCTTCTTATGCTTCCCGTTCAACTAGCTCAGGCTCTTCTTCCAGTAAACCTTCATCCTGTGCCAGCATCGCCGTTGCAATCCCGTTACCCAATACGTTGATCGCTGAGCGTCCCATGTCCAGGAAGTGGTCGATACCCATCAGTAACAGAATTCCTGCGACCGGAATATTAAAACTCGGTATGGTTGCCGCCAGTACCACCAGCGCAGAACGCGGCACGCCCGCAATCCCTTTGGACGCCAGCATCAGGGTCAACATCAGGACGGTGATTTCGGCGAAGGAGAGGTGAATGTTATACGCCTGCGCGATAAACAGAGAGGCAAAGGAGCAGTAGACCATCGAGCCAACCAGGTTAAACGAATAACCGATAGGCAGTACAAATGACACGATGTTGCGTGAGCAGCCAAATTTAGTTAATTGCTCCAGCGTTTTCGGATAAGCAGCTTCGGAGCTGCTGGTGGTGAAGGCAACCAGAACCGGGTCTTTCAGCATGCTGACCAGGCGGAATACCTCTTTTTTCAGCATGACGTATCCCGCGGCCAGCAGGACCAGACAGGTCAGCAAAATGGCCACATAATAGCCGCCGATGAACGACGCGTAGTTGAGCAGGATCCCCAGCCCCTGGGTGGAGATAACGGAAGAGATGGCGGCAAAAATAGCCAGCGGCGCAACGTACATCACGTAACCGGTCACCTTCAGCATAATGTGGGAGACCACATCCAATGCGGCAACCAGCGGGGCGTTAAATTTTTCTCCAAGCGATGCTCCACCGATCCCGAAGAACAGGGAGAACACAACAATTTGCAGAATCTCGTTATTGGCCATCGCCTCGGCGATGCTGGTGGGGATGGTATGAGACAGAAAACCTTTCAGGCTCATGCCGCCCACGGCCAGACCGGTATCGGTGGCTTCCAGCGGGATCGCCAGATTCAGTCCGCTCCCGGGTTGTTCGAGGGAGACCACAAACAGACCAACCAGAATAGACAACACAGAAGAGCTGATAAACCAGATCATCGCTTTGCCGCCCACGCGTCCGATGGTGGAGGTTTCGCCCAGACGCATAATGCCGACGGTCAGGGTGCTGAAGACTAAAGGTGCGATCACCATTTTAATCAGGCGCAAAAAGATGTCGGTGAGAAGCGTTATATTATCTGCCCAGGCGGTAACCACGCCGTGAGAGGCATAAGAGTGGATCACCGCACCCGACAGGATCCCCGCCAGCATGAAGATCACAATAAACAACGTGAGTTTGTTTGCATTTGCCACTAAAAAGCCCTCAGTAAGGATTTAACATTTATTGTTCGGTTACTCATTTTTTATACTTATTAAGTGGTAACGAAATATTCATCATATAAATTGGATTAAAGCGTAATCGGATACAACTTTTTTTAATTTTTTATTCATTTTGTTGTGGTATTTACGCCGTATATGTGTGACCTCAATCACATAAAACGGCGAATTCAGCCAATCTGACCGCGCACACCGATGAAGGCGGATGTTATTTACATGATAATTATGATGTTTTTATGTGAATGATTTGTGGTTGCCGTACACCCGTCTTGCCGCCTCCCGCCAGGCTTCACTCCCCTTAAGGATTTCCTTTTCGCAAACGTAAAGTTATCTCAGCGAGTGCCGATAACGTTGATAACTCGTTTTCAGGAAGGTGCCTTATGTTTAACCGTATCCGCGTTGTCACAATGCTGATGATGGTGCTGGGGGTTTTCGCACTGCTACAGCTTGTTTCCGGTGGTCTGTTGTTTTCTTCATTGCAGCAGAATCAGCAAAGTTTTGTTATTTCTAACGATCTTCGACAGCAGCAAAGCGAACTCACCTCAACATGGGATCTGATGCTGCAAACACGAATTAATTTAAGCCGTTCTTCCGCGCGTATGATGATGGATGCGTCCAATCAGCAAAGCAGTGCGAAAAACGATCTGCTGAAGAATGCGAAAACATCGCTGGCGCAGGCGGAAACGCATTACGCAAAATTCAAAAACATCACGCCGCTGCCGGAGATGGCAGAAGCCAGCGGCAACGTCGACGAGAAGTATCAACAGTACCATGCGGCCTTATCAGAACTGGTTCAGTTTCTGGAAAACGGCAATATGGACGCCTATTTCGCGCAACCTACTCAGGGAATGCAAAACGCGCTCGGCGAGGCGCTGGGCAAGTACGCCAGCGTGAGCGAAAAGCTTTACGCTCAGGCATTCGATCAAAGCGCGCGTGATTACCACTTCGCCCAATGGCAGCTCGGCATTCTGGCCGTGGTGCTGGTGCTGATTCTGGTCGTGGTGTGGTACGGCATCCGTCAAACCCTGCTTAACCCTCTGGCCCGCGTTATTGCCCATATCCGCGAGATCGCCAGCGGTAATTTAACCGCGATGCTGACCGTCAGCGGGCGTAACGAAATTGGCGAACTGGCCAGTACGGTTGATCATATGCAGCGCTCGCTGACGGAAACCGTCACCCTGGTGCGCGAAGGGTCTGACGCGATTTATTCCGGTACCAGCGAAATCGCCAGCGGTAACACCGATCTTTCATCCCGCACGGAGCAGCAGGCTTCCGCCCTGGAAGAAACCGCAGCCAGCATGGAACAACTCACCGCCACGGTGAAGCAAAATGCGGACAACGCGCGTCAGGCCTCCCAGTTGGCGAAAAGCGCCTCCGATACCGCACAGCATGGCGGCAAAGTGGTTGATAGCGTGGTGAGCACCATGCACGAAATAGCCGATAGCTCGAAGAAAATCGCCGACATCATCAGCGTTATCGACGGCATTGCCTTCCAGACCAACATTCTCGCCCTGAACGCGGCGGTTGAAGCGGCGCGGGCCGGTGAGCAGGGGCGCGGTTTTGCCGTGGTTGCGGGCGAAGTGCGTAATCTGGCGAGCCGTAGCGCACAGGCGGCGAAAGAGATTAAGGCGTTGATTGAAGATTCAGTTTCCCGCGTGGATACCGGTTCTGTCCTGGTAGAGAGCGCAGGGGAAACCATGAATGACATCGTGACGGCCGTAACGCGCGTGACCGACATTATGGGTGAAATCGCCTCCGCTTCAGACGAGCAGAGCCGCGGGATAGATCAGGTTGCGCTCGCGGTCTCCGAAATGGACCGCGTCACGCAGCAGAACGCCTCGCTGGTTCAGGAATCGGCCGCCGCTGCGGCAGCTCTTGAAGAACAGGCCAGTCGCTTAACCCAGTCGGTATCGACTTTCCGTCTCGCGTCACGCCCGGCATCGACGAAACCCCGCGATACACGATTACCTGCGGCGGCGACCGCCTCCTTTTCACGCCAGAACATTGAACAAGATACGAATTGGGAAACATTTTGACTGGTAGTTAAACCGCGGCCTGCGCCGCCCGATGGGAGCGTTGATGTTTAATCGTATTCGAATTTCGACCACGCTGTTTTTGATTTTAATCCTCTGCGGCGTTTTGCAGATTGGCAGTAATGGCTTGTCCTTCTGGGCATTTCGGGACGGTTTTCAAAACCTGAATCAGGTCGAACGGAGTAATCAGCAACGCGCTGCGCTGGCCCAAACCCGCGCTGTGTTATTACAGGCCAGTACGGCCCTTAATAAGGCAGGAACGCTGACCGCGCTGAGCTATCCGCCAGAGGACATCAAAGCCTTGATGACGCTTGCGCGCGATAGCCTGGCGCAGTCCGAATCACTGTTTAAGCGCTTTATGGCGACGTCGGATACCACAGAACAAGGGAAGGCGCTGATTGGCGCGACGGAGAAAAGCTTTAGCCAATGGCACAGCGATCTTGCGCATCAGGCCACCTGGCTTGAGAACAACCAATTGTCAGATTTTCTGACCGCGCCGGTGCAGGCTTCTCAGGATGCCTTTGATGCGAATGTGAATGCGTGGCAGAACAACATCGATCGCGTGTTGCAAACGGCAGAGGATCTCAGCCAGCGGAATTACCATATGTCGGGGGTGATTTTCGCCACCATGGTGGTTCTGGCGGTGCTGTTAACCAGCGCGGCGTTGTACTGGTCGCGCAAGATGATTGTCCAGCCGCTGGCGATTATCGGCAGCCATTTCGACAGCATTGCCGCGGGTAACCTGGCGCGGCCGGTAGCGGTTTATGGGCGCAATGAAATTTCGGCCATTTTTGCCAGCCTGAAGAAGATGCAGCAGGCGCTACGGGAAACGGTGAGTGAAGTTCGCCGGGGCAGTTCAGCCATGCATAACGGCATTTCTGAAATCGCGATGGGCAATAACGATTTGTCTTCACGGACCGAACAGCAGGCGGCCGCGCTGGCGCAAACGGCTGCCAGCATGGAGCAGCTCACCGCCACTGTCGGCCAGAACGCGGATAACGCGCGCCAGGCATCGGGACTGACCAAAAGTGCGGCAGATACCGCGCATAAAGGCGGCGAACAGACGTCCCGGGTCGCCAGCACCATGCATGAGATTTCGGCCAGCTCGCAGAAAATTGGCGACATCATCGGCGTCATTGACAGCATTGCGTTCCAGACCAATATCCTGGCGCTGAATGCCGCGGTAGAGGCAGCCAGGGCCGGGGAACAGGGACGCGGTTTTGCCGTCGTCGCCGGAGAGGTGCGCAATCTGGCAAGCCGGAGCGCGCAGGCGGCAAAGGAAATTAAGGGACTGATTGAGGAGTCTGTTACCCGGGTCCATCAGGGATCGCAACTGGTGGATATGGCCGCGCGCACGATGACGGAAATTGTCAGCGCCGTTACCCGGGTTAACGACATCATGGGAGAGATTGCCTCTGCTTCTGATGAACAACGCAGAGGTATTGAGCAGGTGGCGCAGGCCGTCAGTCAGATGGACTCCGTGACGCAGCAAAACGCCGGTCTGGTGGAAGAAGCCGCATCCGCCACCGGACAACTCGCTACGCAGGCCGATCATCTTTCTGCCTGTGTCGCATTTTTTAAGCTTGAAGAGCAAACCGTAGCAAAACCAGAGTTGGCGCAACCGCAGGCTGTGCCCGTTGTATCCTGAATGTGATTGAGAAGGCGCTATGACATCATCTCTGCCCTCCGGGCAAACGTCATTATTGTTACAGATGACACAGCGCCTCGCGCTGTCTGACGCGCATTTTCGTCGGATATGTCAATTAATATACCAGCGCGCGGGGATCGTACTGGCCGACCATAAGCGGGACATGGTGTATAACCGCCTGGTCCGCCGACTGCGTACCCTGGGGCTGGATGACTTTGGCCGCTATCTCAGCATGCTGGAAGCTAACCAGAACAGCGCCGAGTGGCAGGCCTTTATTAACTCCCTGACGACCAACCTGACCGCGTTTTTTCGCGAAGGGCATCATTTTCCCGTGCTCTCTGACCACGCCCGTCGGCGTAACGGTGAATACCGTGTCTGGAGCGCGGCGGCGTCAACCGGGGAAGAACCGTACAGCATTGCCATTACGCTGGCCGATACGTTAGGCATGGCGCCGGGGCGCTGGCGCGTTTTTGCCAGCGACATTGATACCGAAGTGTTGGAAAAGGCCCGCAGCGGTATTTATCGCCTCGATGAGTTAAAGACGCTGTCACCGCAGCAGCTGCAGCGTTATTTCATGCGCGGCACCGGGCCGCATGAAGGGCTGGTTCGCGTAAGGCAGGAACTGGCGGGGCATGTTGAATTTTCCAGCGTCAATTTACTGGACAAGCAGTACAACGTGCCGGGACCTTTCGATGCCATATTTTGCCGTAACGTGATGATCTACTTCGATAAAACGACGCAACAGGACATTCTGCACCGTTTTGTTCCACTTCTTAAACCCGATGGGCTGCTGTTTGCAGGCCATTCAGAAAACTTTAGCAACCTCGTGCGCGAGTTTAGCCTGCGTGGACAGACCGTGTATGCGCATGCGCCAGGTAAGGATAAAGCATGAGTAAAATCAGGGTATTGTCGGTTGATGATTCTGCATTGATGCGTCAAATCATGACCGAAATTATTAATAGCCACAGTGATATGGAAATGGTGGCTACCGCGCCGGATCCGTTGGTCGCCCGGGATTTAATCAAAAAATACAATCCTGACGTCCTGACGCTGGATGTCGAAATGCCGCGTATGGACGGTCTCGATTTTCTTGAAAAACTGATGCGTCTGCGCCCGATGCCGGTGGTCATGGTCTCTTCGCTGACCGGTAAAGGTTCCGAGGTCACGCTACGGGCGCTGGAATTGGGGGCGATTGATTTTGTCACCAAACCGCAGCTGGGGATCCGGGAAGGGATGCTGGCCTACAGCGAGATGATCGCCGAAAAAATCCGCACCGCGTCGCGGGCAAAACTGGCGGCCCATAAGCCCATGGCGGCGCCGACGACTTTAAAGGCGGGGCCGTTACTCAGTTCGGAAAAACTGCTGGTGATTGGCGCGTCAACCGGAGGAACAGAGGCAATTCGCCATGTACTCCAGCCATTGCCGCTTTCAAGTCCCGGTATTCTTATTACCCAGCATATGCCGCCGGGATTTACCCGCTCATTCGCCGAACGTCTGAACAAACTGTGCCAGATCACGGTGAAAGAGGCCGAAGACGGGGAGCGCGTGCTGCCAGGGCATGCGTATATCGCGCCGGGTGATAAACATATGGAGCTGGCGCGCAGCGGCGCGAACTACCAGATCAAAATTCATGATGGCCCGCCGGTTAACCGGCACCGGCCTTCAGTGGATGTGTTGTTCCATTCAGTGGCGAAACATGCGGGGCGCAATGCCGTGGGAGTGATCCTGACCGGTATGGGCAACGATGGCGCCGCCGGAATGTTAGCAATGAACCAGGCGGGCGCCTGGACCATTGCGCAAAACGAAGCAAGTTGTGTGGTGTTCGGCATGCCGCGCGAGGCCATCAATATGGGTGGCGTAAGCGAAGTGGTCTATCTTAGCCAGGTAAGCCAGCAAATGCTGGCGAAAATCAGTGCCGGACAGGCAATACGTATTTGAATCAGGAGTTTATTTTTATGGCGGATAAAGAGCTTAAGTTTTTGGTTGTGGATGACTTTTCCACCATGCGTCGCATCGTGCGTAACCTGCTTAAAGAGCTGGGATTTAACAATGTTGAAGAGGCTGAAGACGGCGTGGATGCGCTGAATAAGCTGCAGGTTGGGGGATTCGGCTTTGTTATTTCCGACTGGAACATGCCGAACATGGACGGCCTGGAACTACTGAAAACCATTCGTGCAGATGGCGCAATGTCCTCCCTGCCGGTGCTGATGGTTACGGCGGAAGCGAAGAAAGAAAACATCATTGCGGCAGCGCAAGCCGGCGCCAGCGGTTATGTTGTGAAGCCGTTTACGGCGGCGACGCTGGAAGAAAAACTCAATAAGATCTTTGAGAAACTGGGCATGTGAGGGTGTGATGATGATGCAACCACAAATTAAACCTGTTGATGAACATTCAGCAGGGGACATCATCGCGCGCATCGGCAGTTTGACCCGAATGCTGCGCGACAGCCTGCGTGAACTGGGGCTGGATCAGGCCATTGCCGAAGCGGCAGAGGCGATTCCCGATGCTCGCGATCGTCTGGATTATGTTGTACAGATGACCGCGCAGGCGGCAGAGCGCGCGCTAAACAGTGTGGAAGCTTCGCAGCCGCACCAGGATGCGATGGAAAAAGGGGCCAAAGGCCTGACTAAACGCTGGGATGAATGGTTTGAAAATCCGATCGAGCTGTCCGACGCCCGTGAACTGGTCACCGACACCCGTCAGTTTCTTGGTGATGTGCCGGGACATACCAGTTTTACCAATGCCCAGTTGCTGGACATCATGATGGCGCAGGATTTCCAGGACCTCACCGGTCAGGTCATCAAGCGTATGATGGATGTTATCCAGGAGATTGAACGTCAGTTGCTGATGGTTCTGTTGGAAAATATTCCGGAGCAGGGCGCTCGTCCAAAACGCGAAAACGAAAGTTTGCTTAACGGCCCGCAGGTTGATACCTCAAAAGCCGGCGTGGTGGCCAGTCAGGATCAGGTTGACGACCTGCTGGATAGCCTCGGGTTCTGATGCGTATTGGCCGGATGTGGGGCGTGGGTCTCTCATCCGGCTAAGCGGCAATTCTGCTTAAAGCCATAAATCCCGTCTTTTTTACCGCTTACTCTCCCCATTGCCGGATGGCTGTTCTGGCATCATTCTCGCCTGTATCTCTATCCAGGGTCTGATGCGTGGCAGAAGAAAGCGACGACGACAAAACAGAAGCCCCCACCCCCCACCGACTTGAAAAAGCGCGGGAAGAAGGGCAGATCCCCCGATCCAAAGAGCTGACCTCACTGCTTATTTTGCTGGTGGGCGTGTGCATTATCTGGATTGGCGGGGAGTCGCTTGCCCGCAGACTGGCTGGCATGCTGTCTGCCGGATTACGTTTTGACCACAGTATGGTCAATGACCCTAACCTGATCCTGAGCCAAATCATTCTGCTGATTAAAGACGCGATGATTGCGCTGTTGCCGTTGATTACCGGCGTCGTACTGGTGGCCTTAATCTCACCGGTGATGCTTGGCGGTTTGATCTTCAGCGGTAAATCCCTGCAACCCAAGTTCTCAAAGCTGAATCCGTTGCCGGGCATTAAGCGCATGTTTTCCGCGCAAACTGGCGCCGAGCTGCTCAAAGCCATATTGAAATCCACCCTGGTGGGGAGCGTGGCTGGGTTTTATCTCTGGCATAACTGGCCGGAGATGATGCGTCTGGTGGCGGAGTCACCGATTACGGCGATGGGCAACGCCCTGGATTTAGTCGGTATGTGCGCGCTGTTGGTGGTGCTGGGCGTCATTCCCATGGTGGGGTTCGACGTCTTTTTCCAGATATACAGCCATCTGAAAAAGCTGCGGATGTCGCGTCAGGATATCCGTGACGAATTTAAGCAAAGCGAAGGTGACCCGCACGTGAAGGGCAAAATACGCCAAATGCAGCGTGCGGCAGCACAGCGTCGCATGATGGCGGATGTGCCGAAAGCGGACGTTATTGTTACCAACCCTACGCACTACTCGGTAGCGTTGCAGTATGACGAGAACAAAATGAGCGCGCCGAAAGTTGTCGCCAAAGGCGCGGGGCCGGTGGCGTTGCGTATTCGTGAGATCGGCGCCGAGCATCGTGTCCCAACGTTAGAAGCGCCGCCGCTGGCGCGTGCGTTATATCGCCATGCGGAGATTGGTCAGCAAATACCGGGCCAGTTGTATGCCGCCGTTGCCGAAGTACTGGCATGGGTATGGCAGCTAAAACGCTGGCGTCTGGCAGGCGGCAAGCCGCCACCCCAACCTGAAAACCTTCCGGTGCCTGAAGCACTGGATTTCATGAACGAGAAGAATACTGATGGCTAATCTGGTCGCGATGCTGCGCCTGCCCGGCAACCTGAAATCCACGCAATGGCAGATTCTTGCCGGGCCAATCCTCATTCTGCTGATCCTGTCGATGATGGTGCTGCCGCTGCCGGCATTCATCCTCGATTTGCTGTTCACGTTTAACATTGCGCTGTCGATCATGGTGCTGCTGGTAGCGATGTTTACGCAGCGCACGCTTGAGTTTGCCGCATTTCCGACGATTTTGCTGTTCACCACATTATTGCGCCTGGCCCTGAACGTGGCGTCGACGCGTATCATTTTGATGGAAGGACATACCGGTGCGGCGGCTGCGGGGAAGGTGGTTGAAGCCTTTGGTCACTTCCTGGTGGGCGGTAATTTTGCCATCGGTATCGTGGTCTTCGTTATTCTCGTCATCATTAACTTCATGGTTATTACCAAAGGCGCGGGCCGTATCGCTGAAGTAGGCGCGCGCTTCGTGCTGGACGGTATGCCCGGCAAGCAGATGGCGATTGATGCCGATTTAAATGCCGGACTGATTGGCGAAGATGAAGCCAAGAAACGACGCTCGGAAGTGACGCAGGAAGCCGATTTCTACGGCTCAATGGACGGTGCGAGTAAATTCGTCCGTGGAGATGCCATCGCCGGTATTTTAATTATGGTGATCAACGTGGTTGGCGGCCTGTTGGTCGGGGTGCTGCAGCATGGTATGAGCATGGGCAGCGCCGCGGAAAGTTATACCCTGTTGACTATCGGTGATGGGCTGGTAGCGCAAATTCCTGCGCTGGTTATCTCCACCGCGGCGGGGGTTATCGTGACCCGCGTGAGTACCGACCAGGACGTAGGCGAACAGATGGTGACCCAGCTGTTCAGTAATCCCAGCGTTATGCTGCTTAGCGCGGCGGTGCTGGGTTTGCTGGGCCTGGTCCCCGGTATGCCAAACCTGGTATTCTTGATGTTTACCGCCGCATTGCTCGGTCTGGCCTGGTGGATGCGCGGTCGCGAACTCAAAGCGCCCGCTGAACCTCAGCCGGTGAAAATGCCGGAAAATAACTCCGTGGTGGAAGCGACATGGAACGACGTACAGCTGGAAGATTCGCTGGGAATGGAGGTGGGTTACCGCCTGATCCCAATGGTCGATTTTCAGCAGGATGGCGAGCTGTTGGGGCGAATTCGCAGTATTCGTAAGAAATTTGCCCAGGATATGGGCTTCCTGCCGCCGGTGGTCCACATCCGCGACAATATGGATCTGCAACCGGCCCGCTATCGCATTCTGATGAAAGGGGTGGAAATAGGTAGCGGGGACGCCTATCCCGGACGTTGGCTGGCCATTAATCCGGGTACGGCAGCTGGGTCGTTGCCGGGTGAGAAAACGGTCGATCCGGCATTCGGTCTGGACGCTATCTGGATTGAAAGCGCATTGAAGGAACAGGCGCAGATTCAGGGCTTTACCGTGGTTGAAGCCAGTACCGTTGTCGCTACGCATTTAAACCACCTGATTGGGCAGTTCGCCGCTGAGCTGTTTGGCCGTCAGGAGGCGCAACAGCTACTGGACCGCGTCTCACAGGAGATGCCAAAGCTGACGGAAGATCTGGTGCCGGGCGTTGTGACGCTGACCACGCTGCACAAAGTGCTACAGAACTTACTGGACGAGAAAGTGCCGATTCGCGATATGCGCACCATTCTTGAAACGCTGGCTGAACATGCGCCGTTGCAGAACGATCCGCATGAGCTTACCGCGGTCGTCCGCGTTGCGTTGGGGCGCGCCATCACCCAGCAATGGTTCCCGGGTAATGAAGAGGTTCAGGTTATTGGCCTGGATACCCCGCTCGAACGTCTGCTGCTGCAGGCATTGCAGGGCGGCGGCGGTCTGGAGCCCGGTCTGGCAGACCGACTGCTGGCCCAGACCCAGGAGGCGCTGTCTCGGCAGGAAATGTTGGGCGCGCCGCCGGTACTGCTGGTCAATCATGCGCTGCGCCCGTTACTGGCACGCTTTTTACGCCGCAGCATACCGCAACTGGTGGTGTTATCGAACATGGAACTTTCCGATAACCGCCACATCCGTATGACGGCGACCATTGGAGGCAAATAATGCGTAACGTACTGTGGTTGTTGTTTTTTCCTCTGTTTGCGCAGGCGGCCGGAGAAGGGGCCTGGCAGGCAAGCGCCATGGGGATCACCTTAAATCATCGCGGAGAGTCAGCCTCGTCTGCGCCTTTGGTTCCCAGCCAACCGGTCTCGGGACTGATGACGTTAGTGGCCTGGCGCTATGAGCTTAATGGCCCAACTCCCGCGGGGCTACGCGTGCGCTTATGCTCTCAGTCACGCTGCGTCGAGCTGGACGGTCAAAGTGGCACCACCAACGGGTTCAATAATGTTCCCGCCATCGAACCGATGCATTTTGTCTGGGAAGTCCCCGGCGGCGGTCGTCTGATCCCCGCTTTACGCGTTCAGAGCAATCAGGTGATTGTGAACTATCGTTAACGCTTTCCTTTATTCCGGCCAGCAGCAGAAACTGCTGGCTGTTTCGCACTTTTAGCCCGCCTCTTTGATTAAATAGAAACGCTGTTTTATAAAATAGGTGACATACGTTGCCGGACTCTTTGTGCTGTTGCCATTTCGCGCATACCCCTGGCAGAAACAGAAAGGTTTCACTTCCGGTTAGCTTTTACTGTGACCCTGTAAGGATGCCCAATGTCAAAGCGAGGATTGCGGGGCCTCCCAATAATGTGCAGGGGTAACGGCAATGAAGACACCTAAAATTGGATTGGTTAACTATTTTGCTTATGGTTCGGGTGATTTTTTAGGCGCAGGCACTACGGCCTTAACCGCCGCCTGGCTACTCTATTTCTACACCACGTTTTGTGGTCTCTCGCCTATTGAGGCAACCTTTATTTTTGCCACCGCCAGGGTGCTGGATGCCGCCGTTAGTCCGTTAATGGGTTTTTTAACCGATAATTTTGGTTCTACCTGGCTCGGCAAACGCTTCGGCCGACGTAAATTTTTTATTTTGCTGGGTATCCCCTGTGTCTTTAGCTACTCGCTCATGTGGGTCGGTGACATGGGATTCTGGTACTACCTGCTGACCTACCTGATTTTTGACGTGGTCTACACCATGATTCTGGTGCCTTATGAAACGCTGGTACCCGAAATGACCGATGATTTTAAACAGAAAACTAAATTTTCCGGCGCGCGTATTTCGATGGCGCAAATGTCAGCCATTCTGGCCTCATTCTTACCCGGCATTCTGTTGACGCTGTTTGGCAAAGACAACCCCGTTTCCTTTTTTTACGCCAGCCTGGTGTTCTCCGTGCTGTGCGCGCTGATGCTGACTTTCGTCTGGTTCTTTACCTGGGAGCGCCCACGTGCGGAGTGGACTGAAGCCGCGCTAAGAGCCGAAGAAGAGAAGAAAAAGCTGACCTTTAGCCAAAGCATGAATCGCCTGTTTGTTGAACTGAGTTCGACCCTGCGCATTCGCATCTTCCGTCAGCACCTGGGTATGTACCTCGGCGGCTATATAGCGCAGGACGTTTTTAACGCCGTCTTTACGTATTATGTGGTGTTTGTGCTGATGCAGGAAGCCTCGATGGCCTCAAACCTGCTGGGCACGATGGCTATCTTCCAGTTCATTGCCGTTATCGCCATGATCCCGTTGTGTATTCGCTTTGGGCCTGCGCCATCATACCGGATGGTGGTTGTCCTGTTCGGCGCGAGTTCCCTCTCTTATGCGCTGCTTTACTATGTCGGGTTAAGCGATGTTTATTCTCTGTTGCTGCTGGTCTCTGCCATCGCGGGTCTGGGACGCGGCGGTATTAATTATGTTCCCTGGAATACCTACACCTATATTGCCGATGTTGACGAAGTGATTACCGGCCAGCGCCGGGAAGGGATCTTCGCTGGCATCATGACGTTAACGCGTAAGGCGTCGCAGGCGGGGGCGGTGATGCTGGTCGGGATTGTCATGCAGATGTCCGGCTTTGTCTCCGGCCAGAGCGTACAGCCCGCGGCGGTCAGCCATACCATTCTGTTAATTCTGAGCTGCGGTACGCTGATTGTTCTGGCGCTGGGTTTCCTGGTTTCCTTACGCTTCAAACTGAATCTGCAAACCCACAGTACCCTGCGTGAAGAGACCGCAAAAATGCGTGAGTCGGGGCACCCCGTGCCGGAAGGACTCTCCGCCAAAGGCCGTGCGACCTTAGAAATGCTCTCGGGTATGCCATATGAATCACTTTGGGGTAACAACAATATTGGTTACCTGAATCGTAATAAGCCAGCAGCGCCGAAACTGGAAAAGGGTGCCGCATTGAATTCGACATTGACAGAGGTTAAGTAAATGATTGTTTACCCGGTTAAACACAGCCCGTTATTGCGTCAACCAGAACATTTTATTGCCAGGGACGAATTAAAAACGTTGATCAAAAAGGTGACGCATAACCTGGTTAATATCCATGACGCGACGGGCGAATTTCTGCTGCGCCTTGACGACGGACGCGTTATTGATACCAAAGGTTGGGCGGGATGGGAGTGGACGCACGGTGTCGGTCTGTACGGGATGTATCAGTACTACCAGCAAACCGGCGATGAAACGATGCGCGATATCATCGACAGCTGGTTTGCCGATCGCTTTGCGGAAGGCGCAACCACCAAAAACGTTAACACCATGGCGCCGTTTTTAACGCTGGCGTATCGCTATGAAGAGACGCGTAACCCTGCGTATCTGCCGTGGCTCGACAGCTGGGCAGAGTGGGTAATGCATGATATGCCGCGTACCGAATTCGGTGGTATGCAGCACATTACGCTGGCGGAAGAAAATCATCAGCAAATGTGGGATGACACGCTGATGATGACGGTTTTGCCGCTGGCGAAAATCGGCAAGCTGCTCAATCGTCCTGAATATATTGAAGAGGCAACCTATCAGTTCCTGCTGCATGTGCAGAACCTGATGGATAAAGAAACGGGACTGTGGTTCCACGGCTGGAGCTATGAAGGGCAACATAACTTTGCCAACGCCCGTTGGGCGCGAGGTAACAGCTGGTTAACTATCGTGATCCCGGATTTCCTCGAACTGCTCGATTTACCGGAAAACAATGCCGTGCGCCGCTATCTGGTGCAGGTCCTTAACGCGCAAATCGCGGCGCTGGCGAAGTGCCAGGATGAAAGCGGATTGTGGCACACCTTGCTGGACGACCCGCAGTCATATCTGGAATCTTCGGCAACTGCCGGGTTTGCCTACGGGATCCTCAAAGCGGTACGCAAACGCTATGTCGGTCAACACTATGCGCCGGTGGCCGAAAAAGCCATCAGAGGCATTGTGCAACATATTTCACCGGAAGGTGAGCTGCTGCAAACCTCGTTTGGGACCGGGATGGGCCACAATCTCGATTTCTATCGCAATATCCCGCGGACCTCCATGCCTTACGGACAGGCGATGGCGATGCTGTGCCTTACCGAATACTTGCGTAAGTATTTTTGATCCCGGCGTCCGGGGGCGCTGTTGCTATCGGGCCTGCCTGTTCGGTTGTCTCTGTTTGTGCGGCGTTGTCCTGCGGCACAAACAGATGATCCATGATTTGCCGCATGACCGGCGCGGCGGTTACGCCGTCGCTGCCGCCGTTTTCGAGGATTAACGCCACGGCGACTTTCGGGTTCTTATAGGGCGCAAATGCGGTATAGAACACATGGTCGCGCAGACGAATCGGGATCATCTTCGCATTGTAGGTCTGGTTTTCTTTCAGGCTGAAGACTTGCGATGTACCGCTTTTCGCCGCAATGCCATATGGCGCGGTGTGAAAAAACTTATAGCCGGTCCCGTTTGGCTCATTCGCCATGCCGAACATTGCCTGGCGCACCAGCCCCCAGTAGGGTGACGATGCAGAGGCGATTTGCGACGGTACTTCAGGAGCCTGGTACGGTGTGTGGGTTTTGCCGCTTTCTTCATCGAGTAGCAGGTGAGGGACGATGACTTTGCCGTTGTTAATGAGCGCCACCATGGCCTTTACCATCTGAATTGGTGTGGCGATCCAGTACCCCTGGCCGATACCGACAGAAATGGTATCCCCTTGATACCAGGCTTTTTTATGGACTTTCTGCTTCCATTCGCGACTCGGCAGCAGACCGTTATACTCCTCATCAAGATCGATACCGGTCGGCTTACCGTAACCAAACTGGCTGAGCATGCTGTTAATCCGGTCGATTCCCATCATATACGCCACCTGATAGAAGAACGTGTCGGCGGATTCTTCAATCGCTTTAGTGACATCCAGCATACCGTGACCGCTTTTTTTCCAGTCACGATAGTGCCGCTCGGTACCGGGTAGCGTCCATGTGGGCGCGCCGAAGAAACTGGTCTGCGGGGTGATTACGCCGTCCAGTAAGGCTGACATTGCCATGTAAGGTTTGACCGTGGAGGCGGGGGGATATAATCCCTGCGTGACGCGGTTAATCAAGGGCAGATCTTTATCCTGCAGGAGCTTGTTATAGTCCTGATAACTGATGCCTTTGACAAACGGGTTCGGGTCGTAGCTGGGCGTTGAGACCATCGCCAGCACGGAGCCGTCGTGCGGATCTTCCACTAGCACTGCCGCGCGCTGGCCTGCTAACAGGCTCTCAATGTATTGCTGCAAATGTAAGTCCAGCGTCAAATGGATATCTTTCCCGGCAACGGGCGGCACATCCTTGATCAGGCGTACGATGCGCCCGTGGTTATCGACTTCCACTTCCTGATAACCGGTTTTTCCGTGTAGCTCGTTTTCGTAATAGCGCTCAATACCCTGCTTGCCGATGTTGTGATCGGCAGCGTAATTCTCCGCCAGACCTTTTTTATCCAGCGCTTTCAGGTCGTTGTCGTTGATTTTTGAAACATAGCCAAGGACATGCGCCAGCGCGGCTCCATAGGGGTACTGGCGGTCTTCATAGCTATTGATGTTGACGCCACTGAAATGAAACTGGTTAACCGAGAAGCGGGCGATTTCGACATCGGTCAGGGCATTTTTAAGTACGACCGGGCGATAACGGCTGCTGGATTTCAGCTCATGGCGAAACTGGTCAATATCATCAGGAGTGAGGTCGACGATCGGCGTCAGTTGCCCGATCAGAGCATCCATATCTTTGATTTTATAAGGCGTAACGGAAATGTCGTACCAGGTTACATTGCGCACCAGCGGGATGCCGTTGCGATCGTAAATCATGCCTCGCGTTGGGGCGACGGGCAGCATTTTGATGTCGTTTGCATTCGACCGGGTGGTGTAATACTGGTGCTGACAGATTTGTAAATTGTAGAGATTGTAAATCAGGATGCCAAAACAGATGACCACCAGGCCAAAGGCCACTATCACACGCCGCTGGAAGAGTTTTTCTTCCGCCTCAAAATCTCTGAATGTCATTGACCCGTACCCGATTAATTCGCCGCCTAATGATACGGAGACGTCAACGGGATGACAGGCAAAAAATGTTCCATATCTCTACGGAAATGTGTCATTCCTTGTGAGTTGTTACAGATTACAGTGAACGTAACCGTTTCTCGTAGGCTGGATAAGGCGTTTACGCCGCCATCCGGCAAGGTGCGCCTTACCGCCTGATGGCGCTTCGCTTATCAGGCCTACGAGGGCGGTCATTCGGGAAAATAAAAAACCCGCGACATAGCGCGGGCTTTCACATCACTCGAGGTGATTACATACGTTCTACGGTTTCGATACCCAGCGTATCCAGACCCAGCTTCAGGGTTTTCGCCGTCAGCTGCGCCAGCTTCAGACGGCTGTTACGAATCTCTTCGTTCTCCGCGCTGAGGATAGGGCAATGTTCATAGAAGCCGGAGAACAGACCTGCTACGTCGTACAGGTAGGCACACATCACGTGCGGCGTTCCTTCACGTGCGACGACGGCCAGGGTTTCTTCAAACTGCAGCAGACGCGCAGCCAGCTGGGCCTCGCGATCTTCGCGGATAATGACCTGCGCATTGGTCAGCGCGTTCTCGTCGATATCCGCTTTACGGAACACGGACAGTACGCGAGTGTAGGCGTACTGCATGTACGGGGCGGTGTTACCTTCGAACGCCAGCATATTGTCCCAGTCGAAGATGTAGTCGGTGGTACGGTTTTTGGACAAGTCCGCATATTTCACTGCGCCGATACCGACCGCATTCGCCAGTTTTTCCAGCTCGTCGGCAGGCATGTCCGGGTTCTTCTCCGCCACCAGACGACGCGCGCGCTCCAGCGCTTCATCCAGCAGATCGGCCAGTTTAACCGTGCCGCCCGCGCGGGTTTTGAACGGCTTACCGTCTTTGCCCAGCATCATACCGAACATGTGGTGTTCCAGCGGCACGGAATCCGGGACATAACCGGCTTTACGCACGATGGTCCAGGCCTGCATTAAGTGCTGATGCTGACGGGAGTCGATGTAATAGAGAACGCGATCGGCGTGCAGCGTTTCGTAACGATACTTGGCGCAGGCGATGTCGGTGGTGGTGTACAGATAGCCGCCATCTTTCTTCTGAATGATAACGCCCATCGGTTCGCCTTCCTTGTTCTTATATTCATCAAGGAATACGACGGTAGCGCCTTCGCTCTCGACGGCCAGACCTTTAGCTTTCAGATCGGCCACGATGCCAGGCAGCATCGGGTTGTACAGGCTTTCACCCATGACGTCGTCGCGGGTCAGCGTGACGTTCAGGCGGTCGTAAGTTAACTGGTTCTGCGACATCGTAATATCGACCAGTTTGCGCCACATCTCACGGAAGTACTCGTCGCCGCCTTGCAGCTTAACGACATAGCTACGGGCGCGCTCCGCGAAGGCTTCATCTTCGTCGTAATGTTTTTTCGCATCACGGTAGAAACCTTCCAGGTCAGCCAGCGCCATCTCGCCGGCATTTTCCTGCTGCTGTTTTTCCAGCCACGCGATCAGCATACCGAACTGGGTTCCCCAGTCGCCGACGTGGTTGGCGCGAATAACATGGTGACCGAGGAATTCCAGCGTACGCACCGCGGCGTCGCCGATGATAGTGGAGCGCAAATGCCCAACGTGCATCTCTTTCGCGACGTTAGGCGCGGAGTAGTCAACAACAACGGTCTGTTTAGCCGGTTGGGTTACGCCCAGACGATCGCAGGTCAGCGCTTGCTGAACATGCTGCGCCAGAAATGCCGGATCGAGAAAAATATTGATAAAGCCCGGGCCTGCGATTTCGACTTTGCTGGCAATCCCGTTGAGATCCAGATGAGTCAGCACCTGCTCAGCCAGTTGTCGCGGCGCCATACCCAGTTTTTTAGCGACTGCCATCATGCCGTTGGCCTGATAGTCACCGAACTGTACTTTTGCTGACTGACGAACCTGCGGTTCGCAATCTGCAGGCGCGCCTGCAGCAATCATGGCCTGACTGACTTTTTCTGAGAGAAGAGCCTGAATATTCACCGGAATACCTTACATTTATGAAGCGGGATAAAATTCACCGCGCCAGTTTAAGAATTTAGGGCGGGAGTATACTGCAAATGCCCGTTGCCGTCAGCATCGCGAGTACTGTGCGCCGTCGAAAATGAAAGCAACGCGATGACGTATAATTATGCATCTTGCGTTCGCAAAAAACAGCGGTTGGATGGCGCAGCGCAACAGAGTAAATTAGCGGCTTTGAACATGGATATGAGCTTTTATTATGGCGAACTGGCAAACAGTTGAAGAACTGCATGATATTTCCGCAGATTTACCGCATTTCACGCAGGCGTTAACGGATCTTTCCACCCGCCTTGGTCTGGATGTCACACCGCTTGAAGCCGATCACATTTCTTTGCGCTGCCATCAAAATACTACCGCAGAGCGCTGGCGTCGTGGATTTGAGCAGTGCGGTGAATTATTGTCAGAGAACATCATCAATGGCAGACCCATTTGCCTGTTCAAACTCCATGAGCCGGTTTGCGTGCAGCACTGGAAGTTTTCCATCGTAGAACTGCCGTGGCCGGGAGAAAAGCGTTATCCGCATGAAGGTTGGGAGCATATTGAGATTGTCCTGCCGGGTGATGCACAAACGCTGAATGCGCGAGCGCTGGCGCTGCTTTCCGATCAAGGCTTGAGTCAGCCGGGCATCTTTGTAAAAACCAGCTCGCCGAAAGGAGAGCGTGAGCGCTTGCCGAATCCGACGCTGGCGGTTAGCGATGGCAGTGTGACGATAAAGTTTCATCCGTGGTCGATTGAAACGATTGTGGCAAGTGAGCGGCAGGAGTAAATATGACCTTACTGGAAGTTTGCTGTTACAGCATGGAATGCGCGCGCACGGCGCAGCAAAATGGTGCGGATCGCATTGAGCTTTGCTCGGCGCCGAAAGAAGGGGGCTTAACGCCGTCACTGGGCGTGTTGCGTTCCGTTCGTCAACATATTGCGATTCCCGTCAACCCGATTATTCGCCCGCGTGGGGGCGATTTTTGTTACACCGACGGTGAATTCGCGGCAATGCTGGATGATATTGCCATGGTCAGAGAACTGGGATTCTCTGGGCTGGTGACCGGCATTTTAGATGCGGATGGCAATGTCGATATGCCGCGCATGGAGAAAATAATGGCTGCTGCCGGCCCGCTGAAAGTCACTTTTCATCGGGCGTTTGATATGTGCGCTAACCCGCTCAATGCGCTACAAAAACTTTCTCAATTGGGCATCGCCAGGGTGCTGACTTCCGGGCAAAAATCAGATGCCGTGCAAGGTTTAACAAAAATAATGGAACTAATTACGCAGGCGGGTGCTCCAATTATTATGGCCGGAGCGGGGGTTCGCGCCTCGAATTTGTCCCTGTTCCTTGATGCGGGCGTGCAGGAAGTCCACAGTTCTGCCGGAGTATGGCTGGCTTCACCTATGCGTTATCGCAATTCGGGGTTGTCGATGTCTTCGGATACGCAGGCGGATGAATATTCTCGCTATGCGGTAGACGGGGCGGCGGTTGCTGAAATGAAGGCAATCATTGCGCGCCACCAGGCCAGCTGATTTTTACCGTTGCATCATGTCGCCCAATATGATGCTTGCTCGTACCAGGCCCCTGCAATTTCAACAGGGGCCTTTTTTTCTCCTTCTCCTGCATATTTCGGTCTGCTACTGCGTTGGCTTGCCTCGCGCACCCCGGTCACGTAGTTATCTACGCTCCCGGGGATTTGCTGCGTCGCCGCCTTGTCGCAAACCGAACTATTTTGGAGAAAATGTGCCACCAGTCAAAAATGACTAGGGTTTACGCGCAACTAATACCGCGCGTAATGGGGCGGGGTAGCCTTCCAGCGTTTTACTGTGGTCGTTCGGGTCGAGGAAATCGGCCAGCGATTCGGTTATCATCCACTCGGTGCGGCGCTGCTCTTCGGTGGTGGTGACGCAGACGTCAGCGATGCGCACATCAACAAATCCGCATTTCTCCAGCCAGTTTTTTAGCGCCAGCGCAGACGGGATAAAATAGACGTTGCGCATCTGCGCGTAGCGGTCACCCGGCACCAGTACGGTATTTTCATCCCCCTCGACCACCAGCGTTTCCAGTACCAGTTCGCCGTCTTTGACCAGCTGATCTTTCAGTTGCCACAGGTGCTCGAGCGGGGAACGTCGGTGATAAAGTACGCCCATCGAGAACACGGTATCAAAGGCGTTGAGTGCCGGAAGCTGTTCAATACCGAGCGGCAGCAGGTGCGCGCGCTGGTCGTTGCCCAGCAGTTTACGCACCGCTTCAAACTGGCACAGGAACAGCTGCGTTGGATCGATGCCAACCGCCAGATGCGCTCCCGCGCCAACCATGCGCCACATGTGATATCCGCTGCCGCAGCCCACGTCGAGAATGGTCCGCCCGGTCAGATCGGACAAATGCGGCAGGACGCGATCCCATTTCCAGTCAGAACGCCACTCGGTATCAATATTGACGCCGTACAGCGAGTACGGCCCTTTACGCCACGGCATCAGGTTACGCATCAGGGTGTCGATGCGCTTGAGTTGACCGTCGCTGAGCGGTTGTTCGCTTTCTGCGGTGACGCTATGCAGTAAGTCCAGACGATACGGCGTTAACTCCGGCAAAAACTCCACCGCGTTCGACCACTGCTTAAACAACCCATGCTGATCGCGCTGCCAGGCGGCGATTTGCGCCGGAAGCGTTTCCAGCCAATGGGAAAGGTGATTTTTGGCAATCAGTTGATAAAAGTTACCAAAGTCGATCATGCGCTGACCTCAGCTTTCAGCGCCACCAGGGAACCAAAGTTGAAGCACTGGAACCACAATTCGCTGTGCTCAAAACCGGCCTGATGCAGACGCGCTTTGTGCGTTTCTACAGAGTCAGTTAGCATCACATTCTCCAGCATGCTGCGCTTCTGGCTGATTTCCAGCTCGCTATAGCCGTTTGCGCGTTTGAAGTCGTGGTGCATGTTGAACAGCAGTTCGCCGACCTTAGCGTCTTCAAAACTGAATTTCTCCGACAGCACCAGCGCGCCGCCGGGATTCAGTCCCTGATAAATCTTATCCAACAATGCCTGGCGCTCCGGTGGCTCAAGGAATTGCAGGGTAAAATTCAGCACCACCATCGAGGCGTTTTCGATAGTAATGTCGCGAATATCGCCTTCGATAACCTCAACCGGGGTAGGAGCCTTATAAGCGTCAATATGACGACGGCAGCGCTCAACCATGGCCGGGGAGTTATCAATGGCAATAATTTTGCAATTCTCGTGATGAATATTGCGACGCACCGAGAGCGTCGCCGCGCCCAGAGAGCAGCCCAGATCGTAGACCTGCGTGTTGGGCTGTACGAAACGTTCGGCCAGCATGCCAATCATCGAAATGATATTGGAATAGCCGGGAACGGAACGCTGGATCATATCCGGGAAGACTTCAGCTACCCGTTCATCAAAGGTCCAGTCACCCAGACTGGCGATAGGCGCAGAAAAAAGCGTGTCGCGGTGAGACATAACGTAAAAATCCGGGAAAAATAAAGTGGCGTATTGTGCGCTAATGCAGGGAGAAAACCAACTCCCAGGGCATATACCAAAGATTCGCCAGCACCATTAGCAACAGCGAGCACCAGGTCGCGCTCATACCGGAACGCCGCCAGCGGAAAAGTCGGTGGTGGAATCCGTAATAATGCATCAGACGTCCGGCGATCAGCATCAGCCCGCAAATATGCACCATCCACGTTTCTGCGCCGTTCATTTCCATAAATAACAGCAGCACCAATGCGACGGGAATATATTCCACCGCATTACCGTGAATACGGATAGCGCTTTGTAGTTCACTAAAGCCGCCATCACCATAGGCAACGCGATACTGCATGCGCAGGCGAACGACGTCAAAGGAGAACTTTATTAACAATAACGCACCCAATACGGCATAAAGCGCGCTTACCATACAAACTCCCTTTTAAAATGGCTGCTGGCATTGACTATGATAGGTGGCATTTTCAGAAAAGAGAAGATTGCTGTGGAATAGACGGCGCTGATCCGATCTCTGGCAGGGCGCTGCGTAAATCCGCCCATAGCGTGTCTACCAGCTCCGGGGCCTGCGCGATATCCGGCGTATGCAGAAAAAGGTACGGCGTCGTGGATTGTTGCCATTGCGACAGCTTGGTCAGCCAGACGGCAAAAAGCTCGCGGTTTTGTGCCATATTATCGCTACCGATAAAACGCACCAGCGGATGCTTTGCGGTGACCACGGCATGCACCGGTACTTTTGGTTTCTTACGCTGGGCGTCACGTATCGCTTCAGTATGCGGAATGGCGGCATGCACCGGGCGACTGTCCAGGATAACCCGGTTTACACCTCGCTCATGCAGACCGCGATTCAGCAACTGCTCGGCTTCGCCTTTAGCAAAGAAGTCCTGATGGCGCACTTCCACGCCGTAGGTAAATGCTTCAGGTAGCGCATCGAGAAACTGCCACAGGGCGGGCAGGTCGCGCGGGCCAAAGGTAGCCGGTAATTGCAGCCAGTATTGACCGATGCGCGATTCCAGCGGCGACATGCGCGTGAAAAATTCCTGTACCAGATCATCGCAGTTACGCAGCGCGGCCTGATGTGAAATCGTGGCCGGGAACTTAAAACAAAATCGAAACGCATCGGTGGTCTGCGCGTGCCAGCGGGTGACAATCTCGGCTTTTGGCAGCGCGTACAACGTGGTATTGCCCTCCACGCAGTTAAAGTGGCGGGCATACTCTTCCAGGCTGGTGATCCCCAGACGCACCCATTTGGGATGCGACCACTGGGGTAAGCCGATATAGATCATAGCGCTTGCAGGATCTCGTCCACGCTGCGAACGCGCGCAATGCGTGGGAAAATATGCGTCATGCTGCCCTGATGCTGGTCAGCGCTGGCGGCGCTGCAGGCATCTTCGGCAATAATCAGATTGAATCCAAGCTCCCACGCGTTTCGCGCGGTGGATTCCACGCCGATGTTCGTCGAGATGCCGCACAGGACGATGGTATCGATGCCCCGGCGACGCAGCTGTAATTCCAGATCGGTACCGTAAAACGCTCCCCACTGACGTTTGGTGACTTCGAGGTCGCTGGCGCATTTACCCAGAGCGGCCGGGTAATTCCACCAGTTGTCGGGTAACGCTTTGGCCGGCGTCTGGGCATCAACCGGTTGTTTCAGCGCTTCGGCGTAATCGTCAGACCAGCCGACGCGTACCATCACCACCGGGGAACCGTGGGCACGAAATTTTTCCGCCAACCGTGCGGCGCGGGTAACCACATCGTGTGCCGTATGAGGGCCGCCGGCGAAAGGCAGGATACCTTCCTGCAGATCGATAACGACAAGGGCGGTTGTTTTTGCATTCAGTTCCAGCATGGTGGATGACTCCAGTAAAAATAAGAATTCCGTTACACCTTAATCGCGAATCTGTGTGAAAGGGGCGACAATTTTTGTTATTTTTTGTGAGATTACGCAATGCCCGTCCAGGAAACAGGCGTACAGTCAGTACCGGACTTATCGTGCGGCAGAATTTCCAGTATAATAGCCGCCTTTTTTCATTCAGTTGTGACATTCAGCTAAAGCTGCGACTTCGTCATCTGCAAGACAGGTGACAATCCGCCTGCGGCAAAGTTAAGGGATATCTCATGCGTACAGAATATTGCGGGCAGCTACGTCTGTCCCACGAGGGGCAGCAGGTGACTCTGTGTGGTTGGGTCAACCGTCGTCGTGATCTTGGTAGCCTGATCTTTATCGATATGCGCGACCGCGAAGGTATCGTGCAGGTATTTTTCGATCCGGACCGTGCGGACGCGTTAAAGCTGGCCTCCGAACTGCGTAATGAGTTCTGCATCCAGGTTACGGGCACCGTGCGTGCGCGTGATGCGAAAAACGTCAATGCCGATATGGCGACGGGCGAAATTGAAGTACTGGCATCCGATCTGACCATCATCAACCGCTCAGACTCACTGCCGCTGGACTCTAACCACGTTAATACCGAAGAAGCGCGTCTGAAGTATCGTTACCTGGATCTGCGTCGTCCTGAAATGGCGCAGCGCCTGAAAACACGCGCCAAAATTACCAGCCTGGTTCGTCGTTTTATGGACGATCACGGCTTCCTCGACATCGAAACCCCGATGTTGACCAAAGCGACGCCGGAGGGCGCGCGTGACTATCTGGTGCCTTCCCGCGTTCATAAAGGCAAGTTTTACGCGCTGCCGCAGTCTCCACAGCTGTTCAAACAGCTGCTGATGATGTCTGGCTTTGACCGCTACTACCAGATCGTAAAATGCTTCCGTGACGAAGACTTACGTGCTGACCGCCAGCCTGAATTTACCCAGATCGATGTCGAGACGTCTTTCATGACTGCGCCGCAGGTGCGTGAAGTGATGGAAGCGTTGGTGCGTAATTTATGGCTGGAAGTGAAAGGCGTGGATCTGGGTGATTTCCCGATCATGACCTTTGCGGAAGCGGAGCGTCGTTACGGTTCCGATAAACCAGACCTGCGTAACCCGATGGAGCTGGTTGACGTCGCCGATCTGGTGAAAGGCGTTGAATTCGCGGTGTTCTCTGGCCCGGCGAACGATCCGAAAGGCCGTGTAGCTGCCCTGCGCGTACCAGGCGGCGCCGCGCTTAGCCGTAAGCAGATCGACGATTACGGTAATTTTATTAAGATCTACGGTGCGAAAGGTCTGGCTTACATTAAAGTCACCGAGCGTGCGAAAGGTCTGGAGGGTATTACCAGCCCGGTTGCTAAGTTCCTGAACGCAGAAATCGTGGAAGCGATTCTGGCGCGTACCGGTGCGCAAGACGGCGACATGATTTTCTTCGGTGCCGACAACAAGAAAGTGGTTGCCGATGCCATGGGCGCGCTGCGTCTGAAACTGGGTAAAGATCTGAACATCACCGACGAGTCGAAATGGGCGCCGCTGTGGGTTATCGACTTCCCGATGTTTGAAGACGATGGTGAAGGCGGTCTGACCGCGATGCACCACCCGTTCACTTCACCGAAAGACATGACCGCCGCTGAGCTGAAAGCTGCGCCGGAAGACGCGGTTGCCAACGCTTACGATATGGTCATCAACGGCTATGAAGTGGGTGGGGGTTCCGTACGTATTCACAATGGCGACATGCAGCAGACCGTATTCGGCATTCTGGGCATTAACGAGCAAGAGCAGCGCGAGAAATTCGGCTTCCTGCTGGATGCGCTAAAATATGGTACACCGCCGCATGCGGGTCTGGCGTTTGGTCTGGATCGTCTGACCATGTTGCTGACCGGTACTGATAACATTCGTGACGTTATCGCCTTCCCGAAAACCACGGCTGCCGCGTGTCTGATGACCGAAGCGCCAAGCTTCGCCAACGAAGCAGCGCTGGCGGAACTGAGCATTCAGGTTGTGAAGAAGGCCGAGAATAACTGATATGAAGTACAAACAGCCTGTCTCGGTGTTGGTCGTGATTTATGCAAAGGACACCGGGAGAGTGCTGATGTTACAGCGACGCGACGATCCTGACTTCTGGCAGTCGGTTACCGGCAGTCTGGAAGAGGGTGAAACCGCGTCGCAAGCCGCTCTGCGTGAAGTAAAGGAAGAGGTCGCCATTGACGTTGCTCGCGAGCAGCTGACCTTAATTGACTGTCAGCGCACGGTGGAGTTTGAGATTTTTAGCCATTTACGTCATCGCTATGCGCCGGGAATTATGCGCAATTCAGAATCCTGGTTTTGCCTGGCACTTCCCACTGAACGAGAGATCGTGTTCACCGAACATCTGACCTACCGTTGGGTTAATGCGCACGAGGCTGCGCAGTTAACCAAGTCGTGGAGTAATCGGCAGGCGATTGAAGAATTTGTGATTAACGTCGCCTGAGAAGGCGCGCTTTTTGGAGATATTATTTATGGCAGGTCATAGTAAATGGGCCAATACCAGACATCGTAAAGCCGCGCAGGATGCTAAGCGCGGTAAAATTTTCACCAAAATCATTCGTGAGCTGGTGACGGCGGCTAAACTGGGCGGTGGCGATCCGGATGCTAACCCGCGTCTGCGCGCGGCGGTGGATAAAGCGCTGTCCAACAACATGACCCGTGACACCCTGAACCGTGCCATCGCGCGTGGCGTGGGCGGTGATGAAGACTCGAACATGGAGACCATCATCTATGAAGGTTATGGTCCTGGCGGCACCGCGGTGATGATTGAATGCCTGTCTGACAACCGTAACCGTACCGTGGCTGAAGTGCGCCATGCGTTCAGCAAAACCGGCGGCAACCTGGGCACCGACGGCTCCGTGGCTTACCTGTTCAGCAAAAAAGGCGTGATCTCTTTTGAGAAAGGCGACGAAGACACCATCATGGAAGCGGCGCTGGAAGCCGGTGCTGAAGATGTAGTGACCTACGACGACGGCGCGATTGACGTTTACACCGCGTGGGAAGAGATGGGCAAAGTGCGTGACGCGCTGGAAGCGGCTGGTCTGAAAGCAGACAGCGCTGAAGTGACGATGATCCCGTCCACCAAAGCGGACATGGATGCAGAAACGGCACCAAAACTGATGCGTCTGATCGATATGCTGGAAGACTGCGACGACGTGCAGGAAGTTTACCACAACGGCGAGATCTCCGATGAGGTTGCTGCGACCTTAGAATGATGTGGTTAAGCCATAAAATAACAGGAGATGCGTGATGTCTATCATTCTCGGCATTGACCCGGGGTCGCGCATCACCGGTTATGGTGTAATCCGTCAGGTCGGCAGACAGCTTACCTACCTCGGCAGCGGCTGCATCCGCACTAAAGTCGACGATCTTCCATCACGTCTGAAGCTGATTTATGCGGGCGTGACGGAAATCATCACCCAGTTCCAGCCGGATTATTTTGCCATCGAGCAGGTATTTATGGCGAAGAACGCGGATTCGGCGCTAAAGCTCGGACAGGCGCGCGGCGTGGCAATCGTTGCGGCCACCAATCAGGATCTCCCGGTTTTTGAATACGCGGCCCGTCAGGTGAAGCAGACCGTGGTTGGCATTGGTAGTGCGGAAAAAAGCCAGGTCCAGCATATGGTGCGCACGCTACTGAAGCTGCCCGCCAACCCGCAGGCGGACGCGGCGGATGCGCTGGCCATCGCCATTACCCACTGCCACGTTAGTCAGAACGCCATGCAAATGAGCGAGTCGAGGCTGAATCTGGCGCGAGGTCGGTTACGTTAGTGACAAATGAGGCTGGATATCTATCCAGCCTTTTTTTATGATAGCGCATTACCTTTTAGCCCTTAACGCAGGAGCGTCACGTGATAGGCAGACTCAGAGGCATCATTCTTGAAAAACAACCCCCGCTGGTCCTTCTGGAAACGGGCGGGGTAGGCTATGAAGTGCATATGCCGATGACCTGTTTCTACGAGTTGCCGGAAGCCGGGCAGGAAGCGATTATCTTCACGCATTTTGTGGTGCGTGAAGACGCACAGCTGCTGTATGGCTTCAACAACAAGCAAGAACGCACGCTGTTTAAAGAGTTAATTAAAACTAATGGCGTAGGGCCGAAGCTGGCGCTGGCGATCCTCTCCGGTATGTCTGCCCAGCAGTTCGTGAATGCCGTTGAGCGCGAAGAGCTTGGCGCGCTGGTGAAATTACCCGGCATCGGTAAGAAAACGGCTGAGCGTTTGATTGTGGAAATGAAAGACCGCTTCAAAGGTCTGCATGGCGATCTGTTTACTCCTGCTGCCGACCTTGTGTTGACATCACCAGCGAGTCCGGTGACGGACGACGCCGAGCAGGAAGCGGTTGCCGCGCTGGTAGCGCTGGGCTATAAACCACAGGAAGCCAGCCGCATGGTGAGCAAAATTGCCCGCCCTGACGCCAGCAGTGAAACCCTGATTCGTGAAGCGCTTCGCGCGGCATTGTGAGGTAAAGGATGATTGAAGCAGATCGCCTGATTTCGGCTGTCAGCAATACGCCTGAGGACCTGGTGGATCGTGCGATCCGCCCTAAATTGCTGGAGGAGTACATTGGCCAGCCCCAGGTACGCTCGCAAATGGAGATTTTTATTCAGGCGGCGAAACTGCGCGGTGATGCTCTCGATCACCTGCTCATTTTCGGTCCTCCTGGCCTCGGTAAAACCACGCTTGCCAATATTGTTGCCAATGAAATGGGCGTTAATCTGCGCACCACGTCCGGTCCGGTACTGGAAAAAGCGGGCGATCTGGCGGCCATGCTCACTAACCTTGAACCCCACGATGTGCTGTTTATCGATGAAATCCATCGCTTATCGCCGGTGGTGGAAGAGGTGCTGTATCCGGCGATGGAAGATTATCAGCTGGACATCATGATTGGCGAAGGACCGGCTGCACGTTCAATTAAGATCGATCTGCCGCCGTTCACTCTGATTGGGGCGACGACGCGCGCCGGGTCATTAACCTCGCCGCTGCGCGATCGCTTTGGCATTGTGCAGCGACTGGAGTTCTATCAGGTTGCCGACCTGCAGCACATTGTCGGACGCAGCGCGCGCTTTATGGGGCTGGAAATGAGCGATGAAGGGGCGCTGGAAGTGGCGCGTCGGGCACGTGGAACACCGCGTATCGCCAATCGTTTATTACGTCGCGTGCGTGATTTTGCCGAGGTGAAGCATGACGGCACCATTTCGGCGGATATCGCCGCCCAGGCGCTGGATATGCTCAATGTTGATGCGGAAGGATTCGATTATATGGACCGTAAGCTGCTGCTGGCGGTGATCGATAAATTCTTCGGCGGGCCGGTGGGGCTGGATAACCTGGCGGCGGCAATTGGCGAAGAGCGTGAAACCATTGAAGACGTGCTGGAGCCGTATCTGATTCAGCAAGGTTTTCTGCAGCGCACGCCGCGCGGAAGGATGGCAACGGTGCGCGCCTGGAACCACTTTGGCATTACACCACCGGAAATGCCTTAGCGCCTGAAGTCGCTACGCTCATCAGGCCTGAGCGATTTTGTAGGCCCGGTAAGCGCAGCGCCACCGGGCAACACACGTTTAGCTTGCCTGCTTTTTCATCATGCTGAAGATAAACAGCAGCGCGGCGCACAGCACCACGGAAGGACCCGCTGGCGTGTCATAAAAGGCCGAGAAGGTCAGCCCACCTGTAACCGCTATCATACCTACACCCACGGCAACGCCCGCCATTTGTTCTGGCGTACGGGCGAAGCGCCGGGCTGTTGCCGCAGGAATGATCAGCAGCGAGGTGATAATCAGCGCCCCGACAAACTTCATCGCCACGCCGATAGTTAATGCCGTAACCAGCATCAGCAGTAGCTTAACGCGTTGCAGCTTCACACCGTCAACAAATGCCAGATCCGGACTGATGGTCATTGACAGCAGGTTGCGCCACTGCCAGAACAGAATCGCCAACACAATCACGACGCCAATAGCAATGGCGATCAGATCGTCAGGCGTCACGGCAAGCAGATCGCCGAACAGATAGGCCATCAAATCCACGCGGATGTTGGACATCAGACTAACGACCACCAGACCCAATGACAACGCGCTGTGCGCCATAATACCGAGCAACGTGTCGATCGCGAGGTGAGGGCGTTTCTCCAGCCAGACCAGACCGGCAGCCAGCATCAGGGTTACGGCAATAACCGCATAGAAAGGATTTACATCCAGCAGCAGGCCAAAAGCGACGCCCAGTAGTGAAGCGTGCGCCAGCGTATCACCAAAATAAGACATACGACGCCAGACGACGAACGAGCCGAGTGGGCCAGCGGCACAGGCCAGCATGATCCCGGCTAACCAACCGGGCAATAACAATTCAATCATGAGTGACCATTTCCCCGGCGTAAGACGATACGACCCTGTAAATCGTGGCGATGATTATGATTATGACGGTAAATTCCGAGTTGTTCGGCGCCGCGTTGGCCGAACATTGAGATGAATTCCGGATGCATGGAAACCACTTCCGGCGCGCCAGAACAGCAAATATGATGGTTGAGGCACAGCACCTCATCGGTTTTCGCCATCACCAGATGCAGGTCATGGGAAACCATCAGCACGGCGCAATCCAGTTCGCGCCGTAGCTGGTCGATAAGGTCGTACAGTGCGACCTGACCGTTGACATCCACGCCCTGGGTCGGTTCATCAAGCACCAATAACTGAGGTTTATTCAATAGCGCGCGGGCCAGCAGAACGCGCTGCGTTTCCCCGCCAGAGAGTTTTTGCATTGGCGCATTCATTAAATGCCCGGCCTGAACGCGCTTCAGCGCCGGAAGAATATCCTCTTTTTTAGTGCCGGGACGTAAGCGCAGAAAACGGCTTACCGTCAGCGGAAGCGTGGTATCGAGGTAGAGTTTTTGTGGCACATAGCCAATCCGCAATTGCCCATTACGCTTGATAACTCCCTCATCAGCCGCTACCAGCCCTAAGACAACGCGTACCAGCGTAGACTTCCCGGCGCCATTTGGGCCGAGAAGCGTCAAAATTTTACCGGGTCGCAGTTCAAGCGATACGTCAGAAAGGACGCGGCGTTGACCATAAGAGACCGAGACATTTTCCAGTGAAACCAAAGTCGTCATTTCAATTTTAGTCTTGCAGAAGTTATAGAATGTTATAATATCACATTTCTTACATTCATTACGATGATTGGTCGCATTATGTTACATAAAAATACGCTTCTTTTCGCAGCATTATCCGCTGCTCTTTGGGGTAGTGCAACACAGGCGGCAAATGCCGCCGTTGTGGCGTCTCTTAAGCCGTTGGGGTTCATCGCCTCAGCCATTGCAGACGGGGTAACTGACACCCAGGTTCTGCTGCCTGACGGGGCTTCCGAACACGATTATTCACTGCGTCCTTCAGACGTAAAACGCTTACAGGACGCGGACTTAGTCGTTTGGATTGGACCTGAGATGGAAGCGTTTATGGAGAAATCAGTCAAGAATATTCCTAACGCGAAACAGGTAACGATTGCGCAGCTCAATGACGTGAAACCGTTACTCATGAAAGGTGCCGATGACGACGATGACGATCATGGACACAATGATGCCGGCGGCGAAAAAAGTGACGAGCATCACCATCACGGCGATTACAACATGCATCTTTGGCTTTCCCCAGAGATAGCGCGGGCTTCAGCGGTTGCAATCCATGAAAAATTAGTGGAACTTATGCCGCAAAGTCGAGCCAAACTTGACGCCAACCTGAAGGATTTTGAGGCACAATTAGCCGCAACCGATAAGCAGGTAGGTAACGAGCTCGCGCCGCTCAAGGGGAAAGGTTATTTCGTTTTTCATGACGCCTATGGCTACTATGAGAAACACTATGGACTAACACCGCTTGGTCACTTCACCGTGAACCCTGAGATTCAACCTGGTGCGCAGCGTTTACATGAAATAAGAACACAGTTGGTTGAGCAAAAAGCAACCTGCGTTTTTGCTGAGCCACAGTTCAGGCCAGCGGTTGTTGAAGCCGTCGCGAGAGGGACATCCGTTCGAATGGGAACGTTGGATCCGCTCGGAACGAATATCAAACTGGGTAAAACAAGCTATTCAGCGTTTTTGAACCAATTAGCCAACCAGTATGCGAGCTGCCTGAAAGGAGATTAATGAGGAAGTGAATACGTGCAACAGATAGCCCGCTCTGTCGCTCTGGCATTTAATAATCTGCCGCGACCCCATCGCGTTATGCTGGGGTCGCTTACCGTACTGACATTGGCCGTCGCTGTCTGGCGGCCCTATGTTTACCACCCCGATTCCGCACCCATCGTCAAAACTATCGAGCTGGAAAAAAGCGAGATCCGTTCACTGTTGCCTGAGGCCAGCGAACCTATCGATCAGGCCGCCCAGGAAGATGAAGCCATCCCGCAGGATGAACTGGATGACAAAACGTCTGGTGAGGCTGGCGTACATGAATATGTGGTCTCCACGGGCGATACGCTGAGCAGTATTCTGAATCAGTACGGCATCGATATGGGTGACATCAGCCAGCTCGCGGCTTCTGATAAAGAACTGCGTAACCTGAAAATTGGTCAGCAACTTTCCTGGACGTTAAGCGCAGAAGGCGATTTACAGCGTCTGACCTGGGAAGTGTCTCGCCGTGAAACCCGTACTTACGATCGCACCGCGACGGGTTTTAAAATGAGCAGCGAAATGCAGCAGGGCGATTGGGTTAACAGCCGAATCAAAGGCACGGTGGGCGGAAGCTTCGTCGCCAGCGCCAAAGATGCCGGGCTGACCAGCTCTGAAATCAGCGCGGTGATCAAGGCCATGCAGTGGCAGATGGATTTCCGCAAACTGAAAAAAGGCGATGAGTTCTCGGTGCTGATGTCTCGCGAAATGCTCGACGGCAAACGTGAGCAAAGCCAGCTGCTGGGCGTGCGTTTGCGTTCTGAAGGTAAAGACTATTACGCCATCCGCGCTGAAGACGGTAAGTTCTATGACCGCAACGGTACCGGACTGGCGAAAGGCTTTATGCGTTTCCCGACGGCGAAGCAGTTCCGCATCTCATCAAACTTTAATCCGCGCCGCCTGAATCCGGTGACCGGACGCGTTGCGCCGCACAAAGGTGTCGACTTTGCGATGCCGCAGGGCACGCCGGTGCTGTCGGTAGGTGATGGTGAAGTGGTTGTCGCGAAGCGCAGCGGCGCCGCTGGATACTATGTTGCGGTGCGCCATGGCCGTACCTACACCACACGCTATATGCACTTGCGTAAGCTGTTGGTCAAGCCTGGGCAAAAAGTGAAACGCGGCGATCGTATCGCGCTGTCAGGCAATACCGGGCGCTCAACGGGTCCGCATCTGCACTACGAAGTGTGGATCAACCAGCAGGCGGTTAACCCTCTGACGGCAAAACTGCCGCGCACAGAAGGGCTGACAGGCTCGGATCGCACCGATTATCTGGCGCAGGTGAAAGAAGTTGTTCCTCAACTGCGTTTCGATTAATTAGCAACCTGACAGAGCCGGTACGCGATGCGTGCCGGCTTTTTTATTTTGTACGGCGAACGGTGCGCCGCTACACTATCAGCAGATTTACTTTTCGCGGCACCAGACACTGGAAGAGCATGGAAACGAAAAAAAAGAATATTGAGTATATCCCTGAGTTTCACAAATCATTTCGCCATCCGCGCTACTGGGGCGCCTGGCTTGGCGTGGCGGCGATAGCCGGGATTGCGCTAACGCCTGCATCGTTTCGCGATCCTGTTCTGGCAAAGCTCGGACGGCTTGCCGGAAGACTGGGTAAAAGCTCGCGTCGCAGAGCGCTGATCAATTTATCCCTATGCTTTCCTGAGCGTAGCGAAGCCGAGCGCGATGCCATCGTTGATGAAATGTTCGCGACCGCGCCTCAGGCGATGGTCATGATGGCGGAACTGGCGATACGCGGCCCGGAGAAAATCCAGCACCGGGTTGACTGGCAGGGTCTGGAAATCATCGAAGAGATGCGTCGCAACGATGAAAAGGTGATTTTTCTCGTTCCTCATGGTTGGGGCGTAGATATCCCGGCGATGCTGATGGCATCCCAGGGACAGAAAATGGCGGCGATGTTCCACAATCAGGGTAACCCGGTATTCGATTATGTCTGGAACACGGTACGCCGCCGTTTCGGTGGTCGTTTGCATGCCCGTAATGACGGCATCAAACCGTTTATTCAGTCTGTACGTCAGGGATATTGGGGATATTATCTGCCGGATCAGGACCATGGTCCTGAGCATAGCGAGTTTGTGGATTTTTTTGCGACCTATAAAGCAACGTTACCGGCGATTGGTCGCCTGATGAAAGTATGCCACGCCCGCGTGGTGCCGCTGTTCCCGGTGTACGATGGGAAAACGCATCGCTTAACGATCCAGGTCCGTCCTCCGATGGATGACATCCTGACGGCGGATGATCGCACCATTGCCAGACGAATGAACGAAGAGGTGGAAATTTTTGTCGCCCCTCATCTCGAGCAATACACCTGGATTTTAAAACTGCTTAAGACGCGTAAACCGGGTGAAATAGAGCCTTATAAACGCAAAGATCTCTATCCGAAGAAATAAAAAAAGGCCTCTCATGCGAGAGGCCTTTTTACATCGAACGCTGGCGTTACTCGACGGTCAGAATACGCGTCGTATTGGTTGAGCCAATGGTGCTCATGACATCGCCCTGGGTCACAATCACCAGGTCGCCGGAAACCAGATAACCTTTATCGCGCAGCAGGTTCACCGCTTCATTGGCGGCAACCACGCCGTCAGTTTCGCTGTCAAAGTGAACCGGCGTCACGCCGCGATACAGAGAAGTCAGATTCAGCGTACGCTCGTGACGAGACATCGCGAAAATCGGCAGACCAGAGCTAATACGAGAGGTCATCAGCGCGGTACGACCAGACTCTGTCATCGCGATGATAGCGGTGACCCCTTTCAGGTGGTTAGCCGCATACATTGCTGACATGGCAATCGCTTCTTCAACGTTGTCAAACTGCACGTCAAGGCGGTGTTTGGAGACATTGATGCTCGGGATTTTCTCTGCGCCCAGACATACGCGAGCCATTGCCGCGACGGTTTCTGCCGGGTACTGGCCTGCGGCCGTTTCCGCAGAGAGCATAACGGCATCGGTGCCGTCGAGGACGGCGTTAGCCACGTCCATCACTTCCGCACGGGTCGGCATTGGGTTGGTGATCATCGACTCCATCATCTGCGTAGCGGTGATGACCGCACGGTTCAGCTGACGTGCGCGACGAATCAATGCTTTTTGGATACCGACCAGCTCAGGGTCGCCGATTTCAACGCCCAGGTCGCCACGCGCCACCATCACTACGTCAGAGGCCAGGATGATGTCATCCATCGCGTTCTGGTCGCAGACGGCTTCCGCACGTTCTACTTTGGCGACAATTTTCGCATCGCAACCAGCGTCGCGCGCCAGACGGCGGGCATAGTTCAGATCTTCGCCGCAGCGAGGGAAGGAAACCGCCAGGTAGTCAACGCTGATTTGCGCTGCGGTGACAATGTCGGCTTTGTCTTTTTCGGTCAGGGCTTCAGCAGAAAGGCCACCGCCCAGCTTGTTGATGCCCTTATTGTTGGAAAGCGGGCCGCCGACGGTGACTTCGGTGAAGACTTTCATGCCCTGGACTTCCATCACCTTAAGCTGTACGCGACCGTCATCGAGCAGCAGGATATCGCCAGGCACGACGTCAGCAGGCAGACCTTTATAATCGATCCCAACTTTTTCTTTGTCGCCTTCGCCTTTGCCGAGGTTGGCGTCTAACAGGAATTTGTCGCCAACGTTAAGAAAAACTTTACCTTCTTTAAAGGTAGATACGCGGATTTTAGGTCCCTGCAGGTCACCCAAAATAGCTACATGACGTCCCAGTTTTGCGGCAATTTCACGGACTTTATCCGCCCGCATTTTGTGATCTTCTGGAGAGCCGTGCGAAAAGTTCATGCGTACGACGTTCGCACCCGCAGCGATAATTTTTTCAAGGTTATTATCGCGGTCTGTTGCCGGGCCTAACGTGGTAACGATTTTGGTTCTGCGAAGCCTTCTGGACATGTAATACTCCGTTGACTGAAACAACCAGGTGTTGCGTGAATTATATCCGGTCGTACTGGATTAGATGAACGACCCGGATGATAAAAGGGTAGAACATTGTTATTGCTTTTAGCGATCATCACTCTTGATGAGTAATTCTTTATCAAAACGCGATTCCTTGAGCGCTTCCTTGACACGCTTCAAGTTATCTCTAAATTTTGCCCCGCGGCGCAAAGTAAATCCCGTAGCCAGCACATCTATCACGGTCAGTTGAGCAAGTCGAGAGACCATGGGCATATAAATGTCAGTATCTTCCGGTACGTCGAGGGTAATGGCCAGCGTGGCTTCACGCGCCAGCGGCGTGCCGGGAGAGGTCAGGGCGATAACCATCGCGTCGTTTTCCCTCGCCAGCTGTGCCAGTTCAACCAGACTCTTGGTTCTTCCGGTATGCGAAATCAGCACAATGACGTCGTCGTCGCTACAATTCATACAACTCATACGTTGCAGAACAATATCGTCGGAATAGATCACCGGTACGTTAAAGCGAAAAAATTTATTCATCGCGTCGTGTGCCACCGCGGCGGAAGAACCCAGGCCAAAGAAGGCAATTTTCTTGGCCTGGGTTAACAAATCTACTGCCCGGTTTACCGCCGTGTTATCGAGAGACTGGCGAACGTGGTCAAGACTTGCCATCGCTGACTCGAAGATTTTCCCCGTGTAAGATTCTACGCTGTCATCCTCATCCACATTGCGATTAACATAAGGGGTGCCGTTTGCCAGACTTTGCGCCAGATGCAGTTTAAAATCAGGAAAACCGCGCGTATCCATACTGCGACAGAATCGGTTCACCGTCGGCTCGCTGACGTTGGCTTCCAGCGCCAGCGCGGCGATGCTCGAATGGATCGCGCTGTCGGGCGAGGCAAGAATAATGTCAGCGACTTTACGCTCTGACTTGCTCAAATGTTCCAGTTTTAACTGGATTTTTTCCAGCATATTCATGATGCAGGTCAACTCATGGGTCATGGGAAAAAACGATTTCAGCGATACGGGGAAATCGGGAGATAATTTTGTGTATAGATATTACCCCTGCCAAGGAAGGAACGGGGCAAAATGGACAGAATAGTTGTTGTTTTTTTTCATTACATGATCGGAGTCTGGTTTTCTAACTTCTTCATGGGTACGAAAAAAAGCGACTTTTTTATCCATTTTGCAGAGGTATCCGCCAATCAAACGCCTGTTTGCGCTAACAGCACGGCTGGATAAGCGTTTACGGTTTCCGGATTCACGTAAAAGCAGTACAGTGCACTGTAATAAAATTACAACCAGTGTCTGGCAAAAGCACCAGACGCTTAATTGAGGAGAATGACATGGCGGTAACGCAAACAGCCCAGGCATGTGACCTGGTCATTTTCGGCGCAAAGGGCGACCTGGCGCGGCGGAAATTGCTGCCTTCCCTGTATCAACTGGAAAAGGCCGGCCAGATTAACCCGGAAACCCGTATCATCGGGGTAGGGCGTGCCGACTGGGACAAAGCAGCTTATACCAAGGTTGTGCGCGAAGCGCTCGAAACCTTCATGAAAGAAAAAATTGATGAAGGTTTGTGGGAGACCCTCAGCGGTCGTCTGGAGTTTTGTAATCTGGACGTCAATGATACCGCCGCATTTAGCCGTCTGGGTGAGATGCTGGATCAGAAATCACGTACCACCATTAACTACTTCGCGATGCCGCCCAGCACCTTCGGCGCAATCTGCAAAGGTTTAGGTGAGGCAAAGCTGAACGCCAAACCTGCCCGCGTCGTGATGGAAAAACCGTTGGGAACGTCACTGGCGACCTCGCGCGAAATCAACGATCAGGTGGGCGAGTATTTTGAAGAGTGTCAGGTTTACCGTATCGACCACTATCTTGGCAAAGAGACGGTGCTGAACCTGCTGGCACTGCGTTTTGCCAACTCGCTGTTTGTAAACAACTGGGATAACCGCACGATCGATCACGTAGAAATTACCGTCGCGGAAGAGGTGGGTATTGAAGGTCGCTGGGGCTATTTTGACCAGGCGGGTCAAATGCGTGACATGATCCAAAACCACCTGCTGCAGATCTTATGCATGATCGCGATGTCTCCGCCGTCTGACCTGAGCGCCGACAGCATCCGTGATGAAAAAGTGAAGGTACTGAAATCACTGCGCCGCATCGATCGTTCGAACGTGCGTGAAAAAACGGTTCGCGGTCAGTACACCGCGGGTTTTGCCCAGGGCCAAAAAGTACCGGGATATCTGGAAGAAGAAGGCGCGAACAAGAGCAGCAACACGGAAACGTTTGTGGCGATCCGTGTGGATATCGATAACTGGCGCTGGGCGGGCGTTCCGTTCTACCTGCGTACCGGTAAACGTTTACCGACGAAATGCTCTGAAGTCGTGGTGTATTTCAAAACGCCTGAGCTGAATCTGTTCAGAGAGTCCTGGCAGGATCTGCCGCAGAACAAACTGACCATTCGTTTGCAGCCTGATGAAGGCGTCGATATCCAGGTGCTGAACAAAGTGCCGGGACTGGATCACAAGCATAACCTGCAAATTACCAAGCTTGATCTGAGCTATTCCGAAACCTTTAACCAGACGCACCTGGCCGATGCCTATGAGCGTCTGCTGCTTGAAACGATGCGCGGTATTCAGGCGCTGTTTGTGCGTCGTGATGAAGTTGAAGAAGCATGGAAGTGGGTTGACTCCATTACCGAAGCCTGGGCGATGGACAACGATGCGCCGAAGCCCTATCAGGCAGGGACCTGGGGACCGGTCGCCTCTGTGGCAATGATCACCCGTGATGGGCGTTCCTGGAACGAATTCGAGTAAAAGACCGCCTGACTCAAAGGTGTTATTTTACCGGTAACATGATCTAACACAGATTGTAGAATAATTTTTGCACTTTTAAGCCTCGCGTGGATTCACCCGCGAGGCTTTTTTTATTACACTGCCTGAAACGATTTTGCCCCCTGAGCGGCGACTAGCAGGCGATTCAGCGTATTTAACCCGACTGATACGTATTGCTAATCTTTCCGCTCTGACAGATAAATTTCAGGAGCCTCTATGAATCCGAATTTGTTACGCGTAACACAACGTATCATCGAACGTTCTCGCGACACACGTTCCGCCTACCTCGCTCGTATTGAACAAGCTAAATCGACCACCGTTCATCGTTCGCAACTGGCATGCGGTAACCTGGCGCATGGCTTTGCGGCGTGCCAACCGGACGACAAGGCATCGCTGAAAAGTATGCTGCGTAACAATATCGCGATCATTACCTCCTATAACGACATGCTTTCCGCGCATCAACCGTATGAACATTATCCGGCGATCATTCGCCAGGCACTGCATGAAGCCAATGCGGTAGGCCAGGTGGCCGGTGGCGTGCCTGCCATGTGTGACGGTGTTACCCAGGGACAGGATGGGATGGAGCTTTCACTGCTGAGCCGTGAAGTGATTGCGATGTCAGCCGCGGTGGGGCTTTCTCACAATATGTTCGACGGCGCGCTGTTCCTCGGCGTGTGCGATAAAATTGTCCCGGGTCTGGTGATGGCGGCGCTGTCATTCGGTCATCTGCCGTCCATCTTTATTCCTTCCGGCCCGATGGCGAGCGGTCTGGCGAACAAAGAAAAAGTGCGTATTCGCCAGCTCTATGCAGAAGGCAAAGTTGATCGCATGGCATTGCTTGAGTCTGAGGCGGCCTCTTATCACGCCCCGGGTACCTGTACGTTCTACGGTACGGCGAATACCAACCAGATGGTCGTTGAGTTCATGGGGATGCAGCTGCCTGGCTCCTCATTCGTTCATCCGGACGCCCCGCTGCGTGAAGCGTTGACTGCCGCTGCGGCCCGTCAGGTTACGCGTCTTACCGGGAACGGTAATGAATGGATGCCGATCGGTAAAATGATCGATGAAAAAGTGGTGGTAAACGGGATTGTGGCGCTGCTGGCGACCGGAGGCTCAACCAACCATACGATGCACCTGGTCGCGATGGCGCGTGCGGCGGGGATTTTGATTAACTGGGATGACTTCTCCGATCTGTCCGATATTGTGCCGTTGATGGCGCGTTTGTACCCGAATGGCCCGGCGGATATTAACCACTTCCAGGCGGCGGGCGGTGTACCGGTGCTAATGCGTGAGCTGCTTAACGCGGGTCTGCTGCATGAAGATGTGAATACCGTTGCCGGATTCGGTTTATCGCGTTACACCATGGAGCCGTGGCTCAACAACGGTGAACTGGACTGGCGCGAAGGGGCGGCGAAATCGCTGGACAGCAACGTGATTGCCTCTTTTGATCAACCTTTCTCCCACCACGGCGGTACCAAAGTGCTGAGCGGTAACCTCGGGCGTGCCGTGATGAAAACGTCGGCGGTACCGGTCGAAAACCAGGTGATTGAAGCTCCGGCAGTGGTCTTTGAAAGTCAGCACGATGTGTTACCGGCGTTCGATGCAGGTTTGCTTGACCGCGATTGCGTGGTTGTTGTGCGTCATCAGGGACCAAAAGCGAACGGAATGCCAGAATTACATAAACTCATGCCGCCACTTGGTGTATTATTGGACCGTTGTTTCAAAATTGCGTTAGTTACCGATGGACGACTTTCAGGTGCTTCAGGTAAAGTGCCTTCAGCAATCCATGTAACCCCAGAAGCCTATGATGGCGGTCTGCTGGCAAAAGTACGTGATGGCGACATTATTCGTGTGAATGGACAGACAGGTGAATTGACGCTGCTGGTTGATGAAGAGGAACTTGCCTCACGTCAGCCTCACATACCCGACCTCAGCGCATCGCGCGTGGGTACAGGTCGTGAAATGTTCAGCGCGCTGCGTGAAAAACTGTCCGGCGCGGAGCAGGGCGCAACCTGTATCACTTTTTAAGACTTATTTTGTAATCAGGCGAGAGAAAACTCTGATGAAAAACTGGAAGACAAGTGCAGAAGCAATCCTGACCACTGGCCCGGTTGTACCGGTTATTGTGGTTAATAAACTGGAACATGCGGTGCCGATGGCAAAAGCGCTGGTTGCAGGCGGTGTGCGCGTTCTGGAAGTGACCTTACGTACCGCATGTGCGATGGATGCCATTCGCGCTATTGCGAAAGAAGTTCCGGACGCCATCGTCGGCGCAGGTACTGTACTGAATCCGCAACAGCTGGCTGAAGTCACTGAAGCCGGTGCGCAGTTTGCTATCAGCCCGGGTCTGACCGAGCCGCTGTTGAAAGCCGCAACGGAAGGGTCTATCCCGCTGATCCCTGGTATCAGCACCGTTTCTGAACTGATGCTGGGTATGGACTACGGTTTGAAAGAGTTCAAATTCTTCCCGGCGGAAGCGAACGGCGGTACCAAAGCGCTGCAGGCGATTGCGGGTCCGTTCTCTCAGGTGCGTTTCTGCCCAACCGGGGGGATCTCTCCGGCGAACTACCGTGACTATCTGGCACTGAAAAGCGTGCTGTGCATCGGCGGTTCCTGGCTGGTTCCGGCGGATGCGCTGGAAGCTGGCGATTACGATCGTATTACTAAACTGGCTCGCGAAGCGGTAGAAGGCGCGAAGCAGTAAGCCGTTAATGTAAAACCGTAGGCCCGATAAGACGCGCCAGCGCCGACATCGGGCTTTGCCGGATGCGGCAGCAATGCCTTATCCGGCCTACGGGTTTGGTTTTATCCTGCCACTTTCACCTGCGCGGCTGCGTGTTTCGCGCGTTCAACTGCGTCTTCAATGCTGTCTGCTGTAGCCAGCACCACGCCTAAACGACGACTCCCGTCGATCTCCGGTTTACCAAAGAATCGGACTTGCAGACCTGCGCCCACAGTGGCCTGCACGTTATCAAACGTGACATTCTGGCTGGTAAGTTGCGGCAGAATAACGGCGGAAGCGGAAGGCCCGTACTGACGGATTGCCCCAACGGGCAAGCCGAGAAACGCGCGGACGTGCAGGGCAAATTCAGACAGGTCCTGCGAAATTAAGGTCACCATCCCGGTGTCGTGCGGGCGAGGGGAGACTTCGCTAAAAATGACCTCGTCACCGCAGACAAACAGCTCTACGCCAAACAGGCCGTAGCCACCTAATGCCAGCACCACTTTACGGGCAATCTCCTGCGCTCGCGCCAGCGCCAGGTCACTCATCTGCTGCGGCTGCCAGGACTCACGATAATCGCCGTCTTCCTGACGATGCCCTACCGGAGCGCAAAAGTGCACGCCATCAACGGCGCTAACGGTAAGCAGGGTAATTTCAAAATCAAAATTGACCACGCCTTCGACGATCACGCGCCCGGCGCCTGCCCGGCCTCCCTGTTGAGCATAGCTCCAGGCTTCGGCGAGCTGGTCGGCTGAACGAATAAAGCTCTGTCCCTTACCTGATGAGCTCATTACCGGCTTCACGATGCAGGGATAGCCGATTTCGGCGACGGCCTCACGAAAGCGGGTTTCGCTGTCCGCAAAGCGGAAAGAAGACGTCGGTAAAGACAGATCTTCTGCGGCGAGGCGACGAATGCCTTCCCGGTTCATGGTCAGCTGGGTCGCCCGTGCGCAAGGCACCACGTGTTGTCCTTCCTGTTCCAGTTTTACCAGCATATCCGTGGCAATCGCCTCTATTTCCGGCACGATATAATGTGGTTTTTCACGCTCGACAACCTGGCGTAATGCTGCGCCATCCAGCATGTTGATTACGTACGAGCGATGGGCAACGTGCATGGCTGGCGCGTCGGGGTAACGATCCACGGCAATGACTTCCACACCCAGGCGTTGGCATTCGATCGCCACCTCTTTACCCAGTTCACCTGAACCTAATAACATCACCCGCGTTGCTGCGGGACGCAGCGCTGTGCCTAATAACGTCATAAATTGATCCCCTGTTTTGACTGGGCGCAGTATATACGAAAACGTTTGCGTCTGTCTTTATTACCAGGTTGATTTCAAGGCTTAAAAAGAATATACTGTACATAAATACAGTTAATTTAAGAGGCTGCAAAAATGGCGGTTGAAGTTAAATACGTAGTCATTCGGGAAGGTGAGGAAAAAATGTCGTTTACCAGCAAAAAGGAAGCCGATGCGTATGACAAGATGCTGGATACAGCGGACTTACTTGACACATGGCTGGAGCAATCCCCGGTAGCGCTCGAGGATGAACAGCGTGAAGCGCTTTCCCTGTGGCTGGCAGAGCAAAAAGATGTGCTGAGCGCGATCCTGAAAAATGGCAAGCTACCCGCGCCGCAGGCGGTCGAAAATGACGCTCACGCTGAGGATGATACTCAGGCTGCCTGAAACGACTTGCGCTCCTGACGTTTTGTACCATGCTTTTCCCTGAATCATTGTGCAATCCCAGACGTCTTTTGGCGTTGCTGCCAGCAACCTGGAAGACGAAAGGGAGATTAAGGAGAAAAGAATGTATAAAAAAAGAGCGTTGTTGAGCCTGCTGTTGTTATCTGCCAGCGTATCTGTATTTGCGGCAAATATGGAAAGCAAAAATGTTCAGTTCCCCAAGTGCGAAGGGCTGGATGCTGATGGTATCGCGGCGAGCGTGAAACGGGATTATCAGCAAAACCGCATTGCGCGCTGGGCTGACGATCAAAAACGCGTCGGGCAAGCCGATCCTGTCGCATGGGTTAATACCCCCGATATTACGGGCAAAGATGGCAAATGGACGGTTCCCCTGACGGTTCGCGGGAAAAGCGCCGATATTCACTATCGGGTGAAAGTCGACTGCAAAGCCGGTACGGCGGAGTATCAACCGCAGTAATCAGAGTATTTGCACATCTTTTGATGACCTGAACACTTCCTGACATCCCCTCGGGTACGCTTTGACGATTATTCGTCTGTACTTGAGGGGCAAAATGGCTAACTGGCTGAACCAACTACAATCTCTTCTTGGGCAAAAAGGATCCTCCGCATCATCCTCCGGCGAGCAAGGGCTGAGTAAACTTCTGGTCCCTGGCGCGTTAGGCGGTCTGGCGGGATTACTGGTTGCCAATAAATCATCACGTAAGCTACTGAGCAAATACGGGACCAGCGCACTGCTGATGGGCGGTGGCGCGGTTGCCGGAACGGTGTTGTGGAACAAATACAAAGATAAAATTCGCGCAGCGCATCAGGATGAGCCACAGTTTGGCGCACAAAGCACGCCGCTGGATGAGCGAACTGAACGCCTGATTCTGGCTCTGGTCTTTGCGGCGAAAAGCGATGGGCATATTGATGCCAAAGAACGTACCGCCATTGAGCAGCAATTACGTGAGGCGGGCGTGGAAGAGCAGGGCCGCGTTCTGATTGAGCGTGCGATTGAACAACCGCTTGATCCTCAACGTTTGGCGCAAGGAATACGCAACGAAGAAGAGGCGCTGGAAATTTACTTTCTGAGCTGTGCGGCGATTGATATCGACCACTTTATGGAGCGCAGCTATCTGAATGCGCTGGGTGATGCGTTAAAAATCCCGCAGGATGTTCGTGACGGTATTGAACAGGATCTCAAGGCACAAAAACAGGCATTACCGGGTTAATGACTTATCGCTAAGGCGCATGTTTCGCTTGCATCATCGCTGTCTTTTGCCACCCTTATAGGATGTTTAAGCAAAAGAACAATGACATGCTACCAAAAGCTTCTCGTATTCCCCACGCCATGACGCAGCATGGCGATACACGTGTTGATAATTATTACTGGCTGCGAGACGACACCCGCTCGCAGCCGGACGTGCTGGACTACCTGCAACAGGAAAATGCGTATGGCCATCAGGTTATGGCTTCGCAGCAGGCTTTGCAGGATCGTGTCCTGAAAGAAATCATCGACCGTATCCCCCCACAGGATGCATCCGCTCCCTATGTGAAAAATGGTTATCGCTACCGGCATATCTATCAACCGGGGTGTGAATATGCCATTTATCAGCGTCAGTCAGCGTTCAGCGAAGAGTGGGATGAATGGGATACCCTGCTGGACGGCAACCAGCGCGCAGCCCACAGTGAGTTTTATACGCTGGGAGGTCTGGCGATATCACCGGATAATACAATCATGGCGCTGGCGGAAGATTATCTCTCTCGTCGGCAATATGGCGTACGCTTTCGCAACCTGCAAAGCGGCAACTGGTATCCGGAGGTGCTGGATAACGTTGAAGCGGATCTGGTCTGGGCGAATGATTCCCAGACCTTCTACTACGTGCGCAAACACGCCACGACGCTGCTCCCGTATCAGGTCTGGCGACATACCGTCGGCTCGCCATCGTCGCAGGATGAATTGGTGTATGAAGAAGCCGATGATATGTTTTATGTCAGCCTGCATAAAACAACCTCGTTACATTATGTCGTTGTCCATATCGCCAGCGCGACCACCAGTGAGGTTTTGCTGCTGGACGCTGAATTGGCGGATGCCGAACCGTTGCTCTTTTTAGCCCGGCGTAAAGACCACGAGTACAGCCTCGATCACTATCAGCATAAGTTTTATCTGCGCTCTAACCGTGAAGGTAAAAACTTTGGTCTGTACCGCACTCGCGTACGCGATGAACAGGCGTGGGAGGTTCTGATTCCTCCGCGTGAAAACGTCATGCTGGAGGGGTTTACCCTGTTCACCGACTGGCTGGTGGTGGAAGAACGCCAGCAGGGGTTAACCAGTTTGCGACAGATCAATCGTAAAACGCGCGAAGTGATCGGCATCGCTTTTGACGATCCGGCGTATGTGACCTGGCTTGCCTATAACCCGGAACCGGAGACATCGCGTCTGCGCTATGGCTATTCCTCCATGACCACACCGGACACGCTTTTTGAACTGGATATGGATACCGGGGAGCGCCGCGTGCTTAAGCAGACGGAAGTCCCTGGATTTGATGCGGCGAACTACCGCAGCGAACATGTCTGGATCACCGTGCGCGACGGCACCGAGGTTCCGGTCTCGCTGGTTTATCATCAAAAGTATTTCCTGAAAGGGAAAAACCCATTACTGGTTTACGGCTATGGCTCGTATGGCGCCAGCATGGATGCTGATTTCAGTAGCAGCCGTTTAAGCTTATTGGATCGCGGCTTTGTTTATGCCATTGCGCACGTGCGTGGCGGTGGCGAGTTGGGACAACAATGGTACGAAGACGGTAAGTTCCTGCACAAGAAAAATACGTTCAATGATTACCTCGATGTCTGCGATGCGCTGCTAAAAATGGGCTATGGCGCGCCGTCGCTATGCTATGGCATGGGGGGAAGCGCTGGCGGAATGTTAATGGGGGTCGCCATCAACGAGCGCCCGGACTTGTTCCATGGCGTGATTGCCCAGGTGCCGTTTGTCGATGTGCTGACCACGATGCTGGATGAGTCAATTCCACTGACCACCGGTGAATTTGAGGAATGGGGCAATCCGCAGGATCCGCAGTACTATGCGTATATGAAAAGCTACAGCCCCTATGACAACGTCACCGCACAGGATTATCCGCATCTGCTGGTAACTACAGGATTACACGACTCCCAGGTGCAATACTGGGAACCGGCAAAGTGGGTGGCGAAATTGCGTGAGCTAAAAACGGACGATCGCTTGCTGTTACTGTGCACGGATATGGATTCCGGGCACGGCGGTAAGTCCGGGCGTTTTAAATCTTATGAAGGCGTGGCCCTTGAGTATGCGTTTCTGATTGGGCTTGCACAGGGAACGCTGTCCGGGCAAGCTTCAGCTCAGGCGTTATCCAAATAATGTTTCAGGGTTAATCGCAGCTCCGGGCTCATACTGTCGAGGTTATTAAATAACCATCGCAGATAGCCCGGATCCCGTTCAGCCACCTCCGATACCGGTTTTCCTCGGTACTTACCAAATGTGAACGTGGTGAGTAACGCGGGGCGACCGGTGATGTCGACCATCTGCTCAGCTGTCCACCCGGAAGTCTGCATGATGTCGATCAGCAGTGCCGCAGTGATGTAACAATCGTACAGAGCACGGTGATGATGCAGACCTGCAGGCGTCTGAACGCTCAGCTTACGTGATTTATACAGCGCCATGTTGCTGTATTTGATTCCTGGCCACAACCGACGGGAGAGCTTCATGGTGCAAATCCACTCTCCGGGCATCTCTGGCAGCACCCGACGGTCGAAGCTGGCATTGTGCGCCACGTACCAGTCACTCCCGTAATATTGCGGAATGATATCTTCAATCCACGGCTTATCAGCCACCATCGCTTCAGTAATGCGGTGAATAGCCATCGCCTGGGGGCTAATGGGGCGGTCAGGACGCACCAGGTTGCTCATTGGGTTGACTATTTTTCCATCAACCACATCGACAGAAGCAATCTCAACAATGCCTCCCTGCAGACCACAGGTTTCCGTATCTATTATGCGCAACATGCCATGCTCCCGACCAAAACGACTAGCGTAATGGAATGATATCACCTTGCCAACCCCGTGGCGTGCGTTGACCGGTTAAGAGCAAAGAACCGCTGTCGGCGCGAACAATCAATTGGCCTCGCTCGTCCCATAACGCACTACTCCCGCGCGCATTGGCCATTAATACTGCGATGGCAAATTTATGCGAGAAACGTTGTAGACGAGATGTGGAGGAGAGCAATTCAGGCTCGCTGACGGACTGGCTACTGGTAAACAGCGAAAAAGTTGGGTCGATATCAATACCTTCCGGCTGACTATCCACAACGCTGATGGCATTGCGCTGTCTGGCAATACAGGCCCCGTGACTTTGATGAAACGTTAGTGGCGAGGTCATCCAGGGAGAGAAAAGCGCAATGCCTTTCACAAATCGATTGTTATGTTCTACCGGCAATCCCGCAATAATTGTCATGCGATAAGTCGCTGCGGCATGCGCTAGCGGTTCCAGCAACGCTTCATCAGGTGGCGCCGGGAGGGAGTCATTCTCATCAACGCAGCCCAACAAGGAGAGGGCGGGGAAGACCAGCAATTCACATTGGCATTGAGCTGCTGCCTGAATGAATTGCAGGTGATGGGCAACGTTTTCGGAAACTGACGTGTGAAGCGGTTCGTATTGTGCTGCTGCGATTTTCCAGTGCGACATAATGATTTCCTTTTCATAGTGTCTACAACATCCTTAAAGTATAGATTAAGAATATACTTATACTGTAGCAGGCATCATGTAAGGAATCGTAACGTAATATAAGTTTTATTTAACTTTCGGCTCGTAGGGTAAACGTGAAAGCGAGACGGATGCCAGGCGATGGGCGATGAGTCTTTCACGAAACCAGTCGCGCAAATGTTCGGGCTGCTCACGCTCAACCGCTTCGGCAACAACCGGCATGTTGTATCGTTCCTTGAATGCGACACCCGCCGCGGCCAGGTCGACATTGACCTTATCCATTTCAGCTTGCTCAAGTTTGGCCAGATTGATGTTCATAGGCTGCTCCTTTTCTCTCTCTTTCGGCGCGCAAAGTTACTAAGAGTACGCATTAATGGCAAGACAGAATTGATGATTCTCGACTCGATCATTGTAGAAGGTTATTCTCTATAAATTAGACATAACAAAAAGGAATAGTTGAAATGGCTTCATCTGCATCTTCGCTTCGCAATGCTCTCATCGTACTCGCCAGCCTTCTGGCAGCACCCGCCGCATTGGCTCATGCTCACCTGACAAAACAAAGTCCGGCGGCGAATGCCGAAGTCACGGCATCTCCCCAGGCACTGACGCTGAATTTTTCTGAAGGCGTTGAGCCCGCATTCAGCGGCGCCACGCTGACCGGTCCACAAAAAGAAACGATCAAAACGGGCAAGGCGACCCGTAGCGATCGGGACAAAACGCAACTGATTATTCCGCTTACTCAAACGCTGGAAGCCGGAAAATATACGGTGGACTGGCACGTTGTCTCCGTGGATGGTCACAAGACAAAGGGGCAATATACCTTTAGCGTGAAATAACCGATGCTGGCATTTACCTGGGTTGCTCTGCGATTTATTCATTTTGCCACTTTGATGCTGGTGTTTGGCTGTGCGCTTTACGGCGCATGGCTGGCTCCCGTTTCGGTTCGCCGTTTAATGATGCGTCGTTTTTTACGTCTGCAACGCCATGCGGCGGCGTGGAGTTTTATTAGCGCGACGCTCATGCTGGCGATCCAGGGTGGCTTAATGGGCTCAGGCTGGCGGGACGTAGTTTCTACTGACGTTTGGGGCGCCGTTTTGCAAACGCAATTTGGCGGCATCTGGTTATGGCAGATTATCCTCGCGATGGTCACGTTTGTGATGACCATCATTGTGCCGCGCAATCTGTCGCGACTGCTGGTACTGCTGACGATTGCTCAGTTTATTTTGCTGGCTGGCGTCGGACATGCCACGCTGCATAGCGGCGTTCCTGGCGTAATTCAACGGGTTAACCATGCTTTGCATCTGGTTTGTGCCGCCGCCTGGTTTGGCGGCTTGCTGCCCGTACTCTACTGTATGAGAATGGCGCAGGGCCGCTGGCGGGATCAGGCCATCAGTACCATGATGCGTTTCTCCCGCTATGGGCATCTTTTCGTGACGGGTGTTTTACTGACCGGGATAGTGAATGCGCTGTTTATTGTCGGTGTGTCCGGCTCCTGGCATATGGCCTATGGGCAACTGCTTTTGTTAAAAGGTGTCCTTGTCATGCTAATGGTGGCGATTGCGCTGGCGAATCGGTATGTTCTGGTACCACGCATGCAGGATAATGACTGTATGACTCTCTATTTCATTTGGATGACAAAACTGGAATGGGGAATAGGGGCTGTTGTGCTGGCGATTGTCAGCCTGTTTGCAACCCTCGAACCTTTTTGATTGATGGACTGGCAAAACGCATGAAAAAAATCATTATCTCTTTACTACTACTGGCAAGTTCAGGGGCCGCGCTGGCAGCGCCGCAGGTCATCACCGTCAGCCGTTTTGAGGTTGGCAAAGACAAGTGGGCGTTTAATCGGGAAGAGGTGATGCTGACCTGCCGCGCAGGTAACGCGCTGTATGTCATTAATCCCAGCACGCTGGTGCAGTATCCGCTGAATGATGTTGCCAGACAACAGGTTGAGAGCGGTAAAACCACGGCGAAGCCGATTGAGATCATCCAGATTGATGATCCGGCGAAACCGGGCGAAAAAATGAGCCTGGCGCCTTTTGTGGAGCGCGCGGAAAAGCTCTGCTAATTGTCAGATATAGCGTTCTGATTTCCAATAAAAAAACCGCAGGATCTCGCCAGAGAACCTGCGGTTTTTACGTTCGGTCATGTGACAATCTGCCTTTTTTTCCGGCCACTTTAGCCGCGGACTGGAAAACCTGGCGCTGTCATCTATTCTTAAATGGCAGGGTAACTTAGCCTGCATTAATGCCAACTTTTAGCGCACGGCTCTCTCCCAAGAGCCATTTCCCTGGACCGAATACAGGAATCGTATTCGGTCTCTTTTTATGCTGCTTGTAAATCAAATGGTTACAAGCAACGAACCGAAATCTTCCTGAATTTTTCCGAATTTCAGTATTCCGGTCTTTTTGGTTATATCACATCCAAATCCAGTTTAACATTTCTTTTACAGCAAAATTAGAGCATCACGTAACGGTGAAAAATTCAGACGTATTTTGTTACCTCACGATCGTTTTCAACGATCGATAGATCATAAACGATCTGCAATACCAATTTTATCTGTGTGGATATAGCTGGTAGTTTGACCTCTTTATTTACAGGGGATTTAAATTGGCTCAATTTTCTGACGGGGTGAAAATAGTGATGGGGGGATTGGCGGTCGCGCTGATAGCCACCGTCGCTGAATTGGTTGTATTAATTTTCCCAGGTCAGGCTGCGCCCAGCGCTCCTCCGGTCATTTATCACATGTTGAAGTGCAAAGAGATTGCCCCGACGGACGTGGACTCGGCTGACGACCTGAGCCGAAAAATAAGCGATCTGACGGAGCACTCCGATCGCGCAACATCTGTTTACTGCATTATCGGTTCGAAATCAGGGGAGTGGGATATTTACAACGGCTACGAGGGATAGACGGTTTACTCTCTGATAGACCCGCTGTGGCGGGTTTTATCCCGAAATTTTACCGAATATATACCGAAATACGGGTATGGATTTGAATATCTTGCGCTGATTTGATGCCGGTTGGTGCGGAGGAAATCAAAGAGAAGGTGTTTAATTTTTTGATTTCAATGCTTTTTAATGGAGTCTTCGTTGCTCTCGCTGCGTCCCATGAAAACCGTTCTCCCATTTCATGCCGCTATTGCTAAAGTTATAAGCAGGGGATATCGGGTACAGGAGGTCAAATGGGACAGCCTGACAATATCTATCAGCGGGTAGAAGGAACAAACTGGCGTCACGTCTGGGTCGTTGGGGATCTCCACGGTTGCTTCTCGTTATTAATGGCTAAATTGCGCCAGTGCCATTTTGATCCCTGGCAGGACCTGCTGGTTTCAGTGGGCGATGTTATTGACCGCGGCCCTGACAGCATGCGTTGCCTGCACTTGCTGCGTACTCGCTGGATTGTGGCCGTCAGGGGGAATCATGAGCAGATGGCGTTGGATGCACTGGCGACGGGAGAGCAACTGTCGTGGTTTATGAATGGCGGCGCGTGGTTTGCTCACGCGGAGCAGCCTGCGGCGACGCTGGCGCTGGAAGCGTGTCGGCAGTTACCCTGGATTCTGGAATTACGCTGCCAAAGTGGCATACACGTTGTTGCCCACGCCGATTACCCGGATGATGATTACCAGTGGCAAAAAGAGGTCGATTTACAGCGGGTTCTGTGGGATCGCGCGCGGTTGATGAACAAAGGGAACGGCATACGCGGCGCGGATCACTTTTGGTTTGGCCATACGCCGCTGCGACATCGTCTGGACCGCGGTAATCTGCACTATATTGATACCGGCGCGGTATTTGGCGGCGAGTTAACGCTGGTGCAACTGCAATAATCAGAAATCACTGTATTCCTGGGCCGGACGCCAAAAGCTGTCGATGTAATCGTCTGCAGGCAAACATCCACCGTTACGAATACGCTGATCGTCCATCGATACCAGGCATTGCTGCTCCGTCTTGTAGACATCAACCACAATATCCTCACAACCGCCATCCAGATAGCACACAAAAAGAACCAGCGTGAACATTCCATCCTCAAATGGTAAAGCCATACCTGTAGTGTAGAAGATGTTGATAGCGGCGGGAAATTAACTCTGGAAATAACCCGTCTGGCGACGGGTTCTTTTTGAATCAGGCAAGGCGCATGATCCAGGCATCTGACTTACGATCGTAGTGCTCGCGGAACAGAACAGAGTGTTCTCCATTCAGAAGGGCCGGGACGCTGGTGTCGGCATCCCAGGCGTCCAGTTGCATGCATAAATCCGGATCGGATTTACACGGAATGGTTAACGTTCGGTCCCCCGGCGATTCGCCATGCAGCTCGGCGTCGTCGATTTCAAAAGCGCCAATGCGCACACTGGTTTTCATCATCGTGCTCTCCGTTGATTTGCTGATTGTGGTACGACCAGTTAGGTCATCCATTTTTCAGCGTAGTCAACGTTAGCAAAAGCGCCAGTAAAAACGTGCGTTATCCTGTAAAGAGTTTGCCATCCCGGACAAGATCGCGTGGGTAGCTATTCTTTAATCGCGATCCAATACGTTTTGCCAGGCCGATCGGCTGATGCTGGAACGTAACCAGCACATCGTCGGTGGTTGGTGCGGTTTGTGGGTAGACATCCCGCCCGCGGTACCACTCTTCGGCTTCGGCAAGGGTCAGTTCGAACGCATGACTATGATTTGGATTGGCGAGGGCGATGACGGCTTCATGCTGCCAGCGATACCCTTTATTGTGCGTTTCAGCCAGTTTAACCCCGAGTCGGGAAAAACGAACGTTGCCAATCAGCGGCTCAATCTCTGTTGGAAACAGCCAAATCTCTTTATCACGCTGCCACAGGCGCAAATTGTCTTCCCATTGCAATCCACAGGCGTTAGCGGCCTGGGTGATAAGGGCGGATTCACGTCCTTTCAGCGGGCTGAAGGGGAAGTTACCCACTTTATATTTCGGTGCGGGTAGCGCAGGAATGGCGGCAGTTTTGCGTAAACGCGCGACGAAGAAACCTTCACAATCGTAAATCTGCGGGAAGACATGCAGGAATCCTTCCGGCGTCAGGGCGCGTTCGGCCTGCGGGAATAAATCGCCCAGCGGCAAAAACTCGACGGCATCCGGGTAGGTCTCAATCAACCACTGCATGATGTTTTCATTTTCGTCACGGTTTAGCGTACAGGTTGAATAAACCAATATGCCGCCGGGACGCAGGGCGTGGAATGCGCTGTCGAGCAGGTCACGCTGGGTGGCGGCAATGTCCAGATTGCTTTCAACGGACCAGTTTTTTAGCGCATCCGGGTCTTTACGTATTACGCCTTCGCCGGAGCACGGCGCATCCAGCAGAACGGCATCGAATGTTTCTGGTAATGCTGCGCCAAATACCCGGCCATCAAAATGGGTCAGGGCGACATTGGCTATCCCGCAACGGCTAATATTGGCATGCAGGACTTTGACACGACTGGCGGAAAACTCATTCGCCAGAATCGCGCCGTGATTATTCATCCTGGCGGCAATTTGCGTGGTTTTGGAGCCGGGCGCTGCTGCGACATCCATTACGCGTTCCGGGGTATTGCCATCGGCAAACAGCGCGGCGACCGGCAGCATTGAGCTGGCTTCCTGAATGTAAAACAGGCCGCTCAGATGCTCTGCGGTGCTGCCGAGCGGCAGTGACTCTTCATCATCGCGTTCGATCCAGAAACCTTCAGCGCACCAGGGAACAGGGGTGAGCGACCAGTTGTACGGCGCTGTCAGGGTGAGGAAATCGGCAACGGAGATTTTCAGCGTATTGACGCGGATACTGCGGCGCAGCGGGCGCTGGCAGGCAGCGAGAAAATCATCGAATGAGAGCGTAGAAGGCATTGCTTCACGCATTTGGGTCAGAAAGGCGTCAGGAAAATAAGCCACTTGGTACCACCGACAAAAAAACAAGTGCGCAGTGTAGCATAAGTGCTCCGGCGCGAGTACGCCGGAGCAAGGGGAGAGATTACCGAGGCAGGGCGGTTCCCCATTCACGCCACTCTTTCGGTTCGCTTTCCTGCAACAGGAAGTGTTTCCCGGCCTGCGCTTTCGGCGCCAGCGGGGTGCCTGGCGGAGTAGCAAAGGCGATGCCGCCGCGAATGAACTGATTGAAGGTACCGGTCTTCACGACGCCGCCGGTCAGGCCGAAGTCGAGGCTGTAGCCGGAAGCCAGCCAGAATACCGAGTTGTTACGCACCAGATGCTGGTAGCGTTGGCTGATGCGCATAGCGACCATCACGCGATCGGAAAGAGAGCCCAGCGTCAGTCCGGTGACGGTTCCCACTTCAATACCTCTGAACAGAACTGGCGTACCGATATTCAGCGAACCCGCTTCCGGCGCTTCCACGACGATACTCAGACCATCGAGATAACGAGAGTCGGTGATAGTGGCTTCCTGCAACTCAAAATCACGGCGTGGATTACCGCGTCCTGGTTCAACGTTGATATACGGCTGTAAGATCGTATCCAGATGCTCCACGCCCGCCGCTGAAATTTGCGGGGTAATCACGGAGAAGCGGGTGCCGCTACGCGCAAAGGTCTGGACGTACTCCGGATACAGAACCGCTTTGGCCTGAACTTCGTTACGGGCGGTGATCAGCTCAAGCGTCTGGATCTGGCCAATATCGATTCCCAGGTAGCGAATCGGCATACCGGCCGCCAGTTTACCGGCATCGAATGCGTGCAAGGTTATCTGGCCGCCCACCGCGCGCGCGGCGGTTTCTGAAGCATACAGGATCCGCTTATCGCCTTTGCGTTGGCTGGCGCTGGCGCCGCTCAGGTTGTCGAAGCTAATTGCGCCTTTAAGCGCTCGTGACAGGGGGGAAGCCTGAACGGTTAGACCGCTGCCGTTAAGCTGAACCTTTGCCCCGCCTTCGGCCCAGAACACGCTGTTGCTGGTCAGCAGGTTGCGATATTCTGGTTTGATATGCAGATCGATATCAAACGCATCGGCGCGGGGGCGAACGCTAATCACTTCGCCGACTTCGAATTTACGGTATAACACCACCGAACCGGCCTGCACATCCGGTAACGTCTCTGCGCTCAGGCTAACCGTGGTGGTTGGCAGATCGCTCAGGCTGTTCTCAATCGCTTTTTCCAGGTTGGCATACAGCGGGTAGCTTTTTTTCATTTCCCCCTTCGTACCAGGCAAAATACGAATGCCGCCGCTGATCCACTCACTGGCGCTGGCGCCAAGAAACTCTACGCCATCAAGTCCGACTTTGACGTCCACTCGGCTGTTGACCACGAATTTACTGTCGCCTTGCACCAGCGCGCGATGCTGCGGTTCGATGGCGACGGTAAACGAAACGCCTTTGCTGGAGAGCGTGCGCTCAATAACCTGGCCGACCTGAACGCCGTGGAGAATCAGCGGTTGCCCGGCATCGATGCCGTAACTTTCCGGCGCGGTCAGCGTCAGCGTCATGACGCCCGGATCGTGTAACAATGATTGCTCCGCAGGAATCACGGTAAACTGGTTACGCGGCTCGCCCTCACCGGGTATCAGTTCGAATGTTTTGCCCGTCAGCAGCGAGCTAATATTCGTATCGTTTAACGATAATTTAGGACTGTGTAATTCAATACGCGTGTTGTCGCGCAATAGCGTCACGACGCTGGGATCGACCGTCATTTCACCGGTGACTTTCCCGCCAGGATTCAAATCCAGTTTGGTTAACTGACCGACTTCCAGTCCTTGATACATCAGCGAAGTTGAGCCAGCTTTAAGTCCGTCGCCGCCGGGCAAATCGAGTTTGACGATCACGCCGCGCTGGCTGTGCGCAAGATCCTGATACAAACCAAACGTGTCGTCGGCAACGGCGGGTTGAGAATCTTCCGGCGAATCAAAAGCAATGGCGCCATTAACCAGCGCAGCCAGACTCTCCAGTTTTACCTTTGCGCCGCTGAGGCTGATATCCGCATCTACCCCTGATACATTCCAGAAACGACTGCCTTTTTTCACCAGATTGGTAAAGCGACGTTCAATCAGCACGTCGATGGTTACGCCCTGTTTATTGGGATTAATGGTGTAGTCATATACCCGACCTACCGGGATTTTGCGGAAATAAACCAGCGAACCGCTGTTAAGAGAACCGAGGTCGGGGGCACGCAGGTGCAGCATCAAATCGCCGTTGTTCAGGCGGTATTTGGGCTGTGTATCAAGCGCGACGAAATGATCTTCCGGCTCGCCGGTTCCGGGCATCATGCCGATGTAGTTGCCGCCAACCAACGCATCCAGGCCAGAAACTCCCGCCAGGGACGCTTTCGGCGTTACCAGCCAGAACTGGGTATCTTTGCGCAGCGCATCTTTCATATTTGATTTGATGCTGACGCGGACTTCAATTTTGCGCAGGTCTTTACTGAGGTTGATATCCTGCACCGTACCCACTTCGACGCCCTGATAGCGAACGGGAGTCCGGCCCGGCACAATGCCGTCCGCCGACATAAAGTCAATGGTTACGGTATTGCCGCGATCTTCATAGCTTCCCCAGATAAGCCATCCGGCAATCATCAACGCGATGAACGGCAGCAGCCAGAACGGGGAGATACGGCGTTTTGTTTTAATTTGCGCTTCAGTCTGCGAAGCGGGCGTTTCCTGACTCATGTGCATCCCAAAGTAAGCGGCTGTCCAGCCATTCCACTGCAAGAATAGTCAATATTACCGCTGCGCCGAAATAAAACGCAGCCGGTCCCATAGTAAAAGCAAGTATCTGATCGCGATTAATCAGCGACATGGTTAAAGCGATAACAAAAAGATCCAGCATTGACCAGCGACCAATCCAGGTCACTATGCGCAGCAGTTTGATGCGGGTACGCAATCCTTGCTCACAGTTAAAATGGATGCTGATGAGCAACGTAAACATCACAATCACTTTGGTGAATGGCACCAGAATACTGGCGATAAACACGATCGCCGCCACGCCAATATTACTGTTCGCCAGAGACAGTATGCCTGACATGATGGTGTCTTCCTGCCGACCGCCGTTGACATAAATAATCGAGATAGGCAGGAGGTTAGCAGGCAGCAGCAGGACAATCGAGGCCAGCAGAGCAGCCCAACACTTTTGGATACTTTGATTCCTGCGCCAGCGCAACGGTATATGGCAACGAGGGCAGCGACCACGGGCGTCCGGATAACCTGTAAAGTGACAGCCAAGGCATACGCGAAGCTTTTCATCGGGCCGACGAGCAGGCCTTTGCGGGTAAAAACGGTCCCAAAGCTGTTCTACGTTGAGGTGCGATAACGTCAAAATACTGAGGATCACCAGCGCAATAAAAGCAAACAGTCCCACTCCAGGCTGCAAATAAGCATAGTCCTGAACTTTAATCGACGCGACGCCGATACCCACAAGATAGATATCGAGCATCACCCACTCTTTGAGTCTTTCCAGCATCAGTAGCACCGGGCGCAGGTTCATTCCGAGAATATTGCCAAACCACAGATATGCGATTGAGGTAACCAGAATAATCGGCGCGCCCGCGACGCAAAATAGCACGAAGGATGCGGTGAGTGGGTCACCCTGGCGGGTCATTTGCCAGATACCCTGCATCACATTGGCGTCAATGCGTACACCGAGCAAAAAGATGTGTAAGAGCGGCTCTCCCCAGGCAAAGGGCATCAGCAACAACATGGTGACCGCCATGGCCGCCAGTCGCGTTAAGGACCAGTCGCGCCCGTCACGAATTTTTGCCTGACAGCGTGGACAGAATGCGCTTTGGTGGGAACGCATTTTTGGCAAGCTAAATATCAGGTCGCATTCAGGACAACGATGATAATGTGCACGGGGGAGCGCTTCACCGATGGACCTGATGGCTATTTTTTTTGTTGGCGTGATGCGTGATGTCGTAAGGGCCATGTATCGCGAATCAAAATGTTGAAGTAATGTTATCTTAACTCATGACGGGAATGATCTTGAGCATTAACGCATTTAATGTTTATTTTAGTAGGCTGCAGTTTTAAGTAAGACAACTAAGTGATTACATAATGAACAAATCAGAGCTATACACGGATCTGAACCGTGATTTTCAGGCATTAATGGCAGGTGAAACCAGTTTTTTGGCAACGCTGGCAAATACCAGCGCATTGTTGTACGAGCGTCTTGCACAAGTAAACTGGGCCGGTTTTTACCTGCTTGAGAACGAGACCCTCGTTCTTGGTCCTTTCCAGGGCAAAATCGCCTGTGTACGGATCCCGGTAGGGCGTGGCGTATGCGGTACCGCAGTGGCGCGCAATCAGGTTCAGCGCATTGAAGACGTACACGCTTTTGACGGGCATATCGCATGCGATGCCGCCAGCAACGCGGAAATCGTTCTGCCAATCACCGTTGAAAATCAGATAATCGGCGTGCTGGATATTGATAGCACCGCGTTTGGCCGCTTCACTGAAGAAGATGAAGAGGGGCTGCGTACGCTTGTGGCACAGCTTGAAACCGTGCTTGCAACGACGGATTACAAAAAATTCTTTGCGAGCGTCGCAGGATAATCAACGGATAACGTAGCAATTACTGATGACGTCATTATAATGTCGCCTGTTCATGCCTGCGCTTGTTGGCTACGTCCGTTGTAATCAGGAAATTTCATGGAAAATCAACCTAAGTTGAATAGCAGTAAAGAAGTCATCGCGTTTCTGGCCGAACGCTTCCCGCAGTGTTTTAGCGCGGAAGGCGAAGCGCGCCCACTGAAAATTGGCATTTTTCAGGATCTGGTAGAGCGTGTTGAGGGTGAAATGAACCTCAGCAAGACACAGCTACGTTCTGCCTTACGTCTCTATACTTCGAGCTGGCGCTATCTGTATGGCGTTAAATTGGGCGCAACGCGTGTTGATCTCGACGGCAACCCATGTGGTGAGCTGGATGAGCAACATGTTGAACATGCTCGCAAACAGCTGGAAGAAGCTAAAGCCCGCGTTCAGGCGCAACGTGCAGAGCAACAGGCGAAAAAACGCGAAGCGGCCGCTGCTGCCGGCGAAAAAGAAGACGCACCGCGTCGCGAGCGTAAGCCGCGTCCTGCTCCGCGTCGTAAAGAAGGGGCTGAACGTAAACCTCGCGCTGACAAACCAGCGGCAAAAGCACCGCGTGCTCCTCGTGAAGAACAGCATACCCCGGTATCTGATATTTCAGTGCTGACGGTAGGGCAGTCTTTGAAGGTGAAAGCAGGTAATAATGCGATGGATGCCACCGTATTAGAAATCACCAAAGATGGCGTCCGTGTACAGCTGAATTCGGGTATGTCTTTGATTGTACGCGCAGAACACCTGGTGTTCTGAAACGGAGGCCAGGCCTGGCATGAACACTTTTTTTAGGCTTACTGCGTTAGCTGGTCTGCTTGCATTAGCAGGCCAGGCACTTGCTGTAGAAGACATCACGCGTGCAGATCAAATCCCCGTCTTAAAGGAAGAAACCCAGCATGCGACGGTGAGCGAACGTGTAACATCACGCTTTACACGTTCACATTATCGCCAGTTCGATCTGGATCAGGCGTTCTCGGCAAAAATTTTTGACCGCTATCTGAATCTGCTCGACTACAGCCACAACGTCCTGTTGGCGAGCGATATCGAACAGTATGCAAAAAAGAAAACGGTCCTCGGCGATGAACTGCGCACGGGCAAGCTGGATGTCTTTTACGACCTCTATAATCTGGCGCAAAAACGCCGCTTTGAACGTTATCAGTACGCGCTAAGCGTGCTGGCGCGTCCAATGGATTTTACCGGTACCGACACGTTTAACCTCGACCGGAGCAAAGCTCCGTGGCCGAAGAGCGAAGCAGAGCTTAACGCGCTGTGGGACGGCAAGGTTAAATTTGACGAACTCAGCCTGAAGCTGACCGGTAAAACCGATGCGGAAATTCGTGAAACGCTGACGCGTCGCTACAAATTTGCCATTCGCCGTCTGGTGCAGACGAACAGTGAAGATGTGTTCTCGCTGGCGATGACGGCTTTCGCGCGTGAAATCGATCCGCATACTAATTATCTTTCTCCGCGTAACACAGAACAGTTTAATACTGAAATGAGCCTGTCTCTGGAAGGTATTGGCGCGGTTCTGCAAATGGATGATGACTACACCGTCATCAACTCCATGGTAGCCGGTGGCCCGGCCGCCAAGAGCAAGGCGATAAGCGTTGGCGACCGTATCGTCGGCGTGGGGCAGACCGGCAAGGGCATGGTCGACGTCATTGGCTGGCGTCTGGATGACGTTGTGGCGCTGATTAAAGGGCCTAAAGGCAGTAAGGTTCGCCTTGAAATCCTGCCTGCCGGCAAAGGTACCAAGACGCGCATCGTGACGTTGACGCGTGAGCGAATTCGCCTTGAAGACCGTGCCGTTAAAATGTCCGTGAAAACCGTTGGCAAAGAAAAAGTCGGCGTACTGGATATTCCTGGCTTCTATGTTGGCCTGACGGATGACGTAAAAGTTCAGCTGCAGAAGCTGGAAAAACAGAACGTCAGCAGCGTGGTTATCGATTTGCGCACCAACGGCGGCGGTGCACTGACCGAAGCGGTCTCGCTTTCCGGTCTGTTCATTCCTTCCGGCCCGGTGGTCCAGGTTCGTGATAATAACGGTAAAGTGCGTGAAGACAGCGATACCGATGGCGTTGTGTACTACAAAGGTCCGCTGGTGGTGTTAGTCGATCGCTTCAGCGCCTCGGCATCGGAAATTTTTGCCGCGGCAATGCAGGATTATGGCCGTGCGCTGATCGTCGGTGAACCGACCTTTGGTAAGGGCACCGTACAGCAGTATCGTTCTCTGAACCGTATTTACGATCAGATGCTGCGTCCGGAATGGCCTGCGCTGGGTTCTGTTCAGTACACGATCCAGAAGTTCTACCGTGTAAATGGCGGCAGTACGCAGCGTAAGGGCGTTACGCCGGATATCATCATGCCGACAGGTAATGAAGAAACCGAAACCGGCGAGAAATTCGAAGACAACGCGCTGCCGTGGGATAGCATTGATGCTGCGACTTACACCAAATCAGATAACCTGACGCCGTTTGGACCAGAATTGCTGAAAGAGCACAATGCACGTATTGCGAACGATCCTGAGTTCCAGTACATCATGAAGGACATTGCGCGATTCAATGCGATGAAGGATAAGCGCAGCATCGCTTCTCTCAATTACGCGCAGCGTGAGAAAGAGAACAATGAAGATGATGCACTGCGTCTGGCGCGCATCAACGACCGGTTTAAGCGAGAAGGCAAACCGCCGTTGAAGAAACTGGACGACCTGCCGAAGGATTACCAGGAGCCGGATCCGTATCTGGATGAAACGGTAAAAATCGCGCTCGACCTGGCGCATCTTGAAAAAGAGAAGCCAGCGGAACAGCCCGCGAACAGTCAATAACCTCAAACAGGCACAAGAAATTGTGCCTGTTTTTTTAACAAGCGCATGAAGACGTCAGTCTGATACGATAAAATGTAAAGTTGTGTCTTTCTGGTGACTTAGCACCTGTGGATGCTTGAAAATAGCCATAAGACCCATACGATATGGGTAATCGCATAGTGCGTTTTGTTAAATTGAGGTTAAAAGAAAATTATGATGCGAATCGCGCTCTTCCTGCTGACGAACCTGGCTGTGATGGTCGTTTTCGGGCTGGTATTGAGCCTGACAGGGATTCAGTCAAGCAGCGTTCAAGGCTTGTTGATCATGGCACTGCTGTTTGGTTTTGGTGGTTCCTTCATTTCGCTGCTGATGTCCAAATGGATGGCGTTAAAGTCCGTTGGCGGGGAAGTGATCGAACAGCCCCGTAATGAAAGAGAACGCTGGCTGATGAATACGGTAGCGAATCAGGCCCGCCAGGCCGGTATCGCTATGCCGCAGGTTGCAATCTACCATGCGCCGGATATTAACGCGTTTGCGACCGGCGCGCGCCGGGACGCCTCGCTGGTGGCCGTGAGCACTGGCCTGTTGCAAAACATGAGCCCGGACGAAGCCGAAGCGGTTATCGCGCACGAGATCAGCCACATTGCCAATGGCGACATGGTGACCATGACGCTCATTCAGGGTGTGGTGAACACCTTCGTTATCTTTATCTCACGTATTCTGGCGCAAATTGCCGCAGGATTTATGGGCGGAAACCGCGATGAGGGTGAGGGCAGCAATGGCAACCCGTTAATCTACTTTGCGGTGGCGACGGTACTGGAACTGGTGTTTGGTATTCTGGCCAGCATTATTACCATGTGGTTCTCACGTCATCGTGAATTCCATGCGGACGCGGGTTCTGCCAAACTGGTTGGCCGTGAGAAAATGATTGCCGCGCTGCAGCGTCTGAAAACCAGCTATGAGCCGCAGGAAGCGACCAGCATGATGGCTTTCTGCATCAACGGTAAATCTAAATCGTTGAGTGAGCTGTTTATGACTCACCCTCCGTTGGATAAACGTATTGAAGCGTTGCGCAGCGGGGAATACCTGAAGTAACCTGCGAAAGTCCAGAAAAAGCGCGTCGCCAGACGCGCTTTTTTTACGCCTGAACGCGCGGCTGCGTAATCCGTAAGCCGCTCACGATTGCGGCCAGCGAGGCCAGTATGCTAGCGGTGATTAGTGAGACGTGCGTTCCGCTATCACCAAAGTGATTGAGCATTAACGCCACCAGCGCCGCTCCGGTACTTTGCCCTAACAAGCGCGCGGTCCCCAGCATACCGCTTGCCCCGCCGCTGCGTTCACGTGGCGCAGAGGTGATGATGGTGTGGTTATTCGGTGACTGGAATAACCCAAAGCCCGCGCCGCACAGCATCATCGGCCAGATGATATTCAAATCCGAGGGCGAAGAGGGCAGTAGCACCAGAGAAAATAACCCGCTCGCCATCACGGCCATCCCCAGAGCACCCAACAGTCCCGCGTGGACGCGTTCTATAAGATACCCCGCCAGCGGCGCCATCACCATGGTTGCCAGCGGCCACGGGGTCAACAGCAGACCCGTTTCTACTTCGCTACGACCGAGCACGGTTTGTAGAAAAAAGGGCAGAGAAACCATCGCCAGCATTTGTGCGCTAAATGAACAGATTGACGTGCAAATAGAGAGTGAAAACAGCGGAATGCGCAGTAGGTCAACCGGTAATAACGGCACCGGCAGCGCAAGCTGGCGGCGGATAAAGAAAAAGCCCACCACGATCAGTCCCACCAGCTCCGCACCAATCAACTTTAGCGACTGCCCTTGTGCAAAGCCGCTGAGGGCGGTGATCAACAGACCGAACGTTAAGGCATTCATCACCGCACTGGGCAGGTCAAAGCGCGGTTTATTGCTCCGTGACGAATTAGGCGGCAGAAAGCGCATGGCCAGCAGCAGGGCAATAATCCCCAGCGGGACGTTAATCAGAAACAGCCATTTCCAGGAAGAGATAGACAGGATCGCCGCGGCAATGGTGGGGCCTGCCGCTGAGGAGACCGCCACGATAAAGGAGTTAATCCCCATCCCCCGACCAAGCTGACGCTGGGGATAAATAAGTCTAATCAATGCCGTATTCACACTCATCAGCGCCGCGCCGCCAAACCCCTGCGCCACGCGGGCCAGGGTCAACATTTCTAGCGAGTCTGATAAGGCACAGAACAGCGACGCGAGCAGGAATACGACGAGGCCACATTTATAAATGCGGCGATAGCCAAACATATCCCCCAAAAAGGAGAGTGACAGCAGCGAAACGACAATGGCGATTTGATAGGCGTTAACGACCCAGATTGAGCTGGCAGGAGAAGCCTGAAGGTCGGTAGCAATGGTTGGAAGAGCCACGTTTGCTATTGCGCCGTCGAGTACTGCCATAGAGATGCCAATAACAACGGTTAAAATTGCACCATATCGCAGGGGCAACGGCAGGCCATCAGCCTGAATTTTTTCCATAAGGGGTCAATTTTATCGGAAATTATGATGAGAATAATTATATTAGCATTGATATACAGGCGTTAGGTCGCAGATTTGTAACTAAGTGAGCAAAGATGGATTGCGAGGGCTGGTACGTGAAATTATAATAAAAACCGGTTCTGATTTTTATAAAACACTCGTAATGAGGTGATAAATGGCAATCGCAGATCTGGATAAACAACCCGATTCTGTATCTTCCGTGCTGAAAGTTTTTGGCATCCTGCAGGCGCTAGGTGAAGAGCGCGAAATTGGTATTACCGAGCTGTCGCAACGCGTAATGATGTCAAAAAGCACCGTTTATCGCTTTTTGCAGACCATGAAAACGCTGGGTTATGTGGCACAAGAAGGCGAGTCAGAGAAATACTCCCTGACCCTGAAACTATTCGAGCTGGGTGCGCGCGCGTTACAAAACGTTGATCTGATCCGTAGCGCTGACATCCAGATGCGTGAACTGTCGCGTTTGACCAAGGAGACCGTACACCTTGGCGCTCTGGATGAAGACAGCATCGTCTACATTCATAAAATCGACTCCATGTACAATCTGCGCATGTACTCCCGCGTCGGTCGTCGTAATCCATTGTACAGCACCGCTATCGGTAAAGTGCTTCTGGCATGGCGTGACCGCGATGAAGTGAAGGAAATTCTTGACGGCATTGAGTACAAACGCAGCACCGATCGTACTATTACGAATACTGATGAATTGCTGGTCTTGCTGGATAAAGTACGTGAACAGGGTTACGGCGAAGATAACGAAGAACAGGAAGAAGGCCTGCGCTGCATCGGTGTTCCGGTGTTTGACCGTTTTGGCGTCGTTATTGCGGGCTTGAGTATTTCATTCCCGACGCTGCGTTTTTCAGAAGAACGTTTGCACGAGTATGTGGCGATGCTGCACACGGCGGCGCGTAAGATTTCTGAACAAATGGGCTATAACGATTATCCGTTCTAATCAGACGAAATAGCGTGACGTGTTAAACCCCAGATATGGTGTATCTGGGGTTTTTTAATGAATAAAATTAACGCTGTTTTAGGCAAATACCCTATCGAATGTAGTGCCGCTTTCTTAACCGTTATCGATAACGACGGTGCTTTTCCTTAATAAAGGGCAATCTGACAGGCCAATGAGACCGCTGTTGGTGTGAACGTATTGCGCGGTGCTGGTCCCGCGAGCAGTCAGATATTGGCATTGCAGACCCAGACCGGCTGCATTCTCCTTACTTCCGATCAACACTCCATAGCCGCTTAGTAATAAACCGATCCAAACCAGAGCTAACAACACAATAGCGCGGATAATCAGACGCATTACAACCTCTTATCTTTTCTCGTTGCTATTAGATTAGCCTGTACACGTGATGAAACAAGTCAATCATTCCTAAAAAGAGGGAATGCCGTTACAGTTAACGCAGGGTTTAGGTAACGCGTGATAATTTATAGACATAAGATGTAGAGTCGAAGAGTGGAGCTGGAGTGAAAAAAATACGCTGGGTGGTACTGATTGTTGTCGTGCTGGTATGCATATTGATGTGGGCGCAGGTGTTCAACATCATGTGCGATCAGGACGTACAATTTTTCAGCGGTATTTGTGCCATCAATAAATTTATTCCCTGGTAAGCGCATTTTTGCAACAGTTGATTACCTTCTTGTGCGGCAGTGGTAAACTACGCTGTCTACATTGAGGTGGTGAAATGAACGAAGTTTTGAATTCGGGCGCGTTAAGTTTTGCGTCTTTAGCGGTATCGGTGGTGGTTTTGGTTGTCGGACTTGTGCTGTGGTTTTTCATTAATCGCGCAAGTTCGCGTACTAACGAGCAGATAGAACTGCTTGAAGCATTGTTAGACCAGCAAAAAAGACAGAACGCATTACTCCGTCGCCTTTGTGAAGCTAACGAACCGGAAAAAGCGGCGGAGCCTGCAGCGGTCGCTGCGAAGGACGAAGATGACGACATCATTCGCCTGGTCGCCGAGCGGTAAAAAAACAGTATGGCAGGGTGAAGGTCTGCTGATGCTGTTCACAGAGACTTCATCCTGTCGTCACTATGCGTTATCGTAACTATGCCAGATCATTTTCTTCTGCTCCCGTCGCGTAATTAGCGCTCGGAGCCGCCTGTAATCGCAGTATTTTCAGATGCGCCAGCCAATTAATATCTTATGTCCGGTCCGTAATAAATATAATTTCCCATAGGTTAAAAATATGATTATGTCATTTTTGTGATAACGATCGTCTTATTAACAGCGAAACGTTTCTCTTCCTTCTTTTGTGCATTGTCATCATTCTTTCATTATTTTTCTGCAAAATCAGAAGGCGGATCTCATTTTTACGCTTGTGACATTTTATGCATTACTAAGCATAAAAAATGATATCCGGCCGACCTTGTGACAGATAACCTGGAACAACTGAAGCTATTGAGCTATGGTAGAAATGTCCCTGTTACGCGGCAAGCCTGACGGGGCAAGGGGAGAGCGGCGAGAATATAACGTAGCCCGGTCTGGCGCATAACTGTGCAGTTGCCGTTTGATGAACGACAGGATTTGTGCGACCGATCGAGACACGTTTAAAAATGGCTTGCCATTATTTACGTTGTATGTGATAACACGTTTTGGGTTAAACGAGGTACAGTTCTGTTTATGTGTGGCATTTTCAGTAAAGAAGTCCTGAGTAAACACGTTGACGTTGAATACCGCTTCTCTGCCGAACCTTATATTAGTGCCTCAAGCAGTAATGTCTCAGTTTTATCTATGTTATGCCCGCGGGCGAAGAAAATACTCTAAGGAATTTTGCAAATGGCAAAGATTAAAGGTCAAGTTAAGTGGTTCAACGAGTCTAAAGGTTTTGGCTTCATTACTCCGGCTGATGGCAGCAAAGACGTGTTCGTACACTTCTCCGCTATCCAGGGTAACGGCTTCAAAACTCTGGCTGAAGGCCAGAACGTTGAGTTCGAAATTCAGGACGGCCAGAAAGGTCCGGCTGCTGTTAACGTAACAGCTATCTGATCGACACCACTGATTTGAAGCGCGTATGCGCAACCATCTCAGATATAAAGCCTCGCTCATGCGGGGCTTTTTAAGTCAAACTACGTCAAAATATTTCTGAATGCCCATCCATTAGCGCTTTGTTGCAAACGCGTGATGTTCGTAGCATAGTTTTTCCCGCATTCTCGCGGCATTTCTCGTTAAATCAGTCACCTGAAAAGTTATTACGCGGGAGTCCAGGTGAAAAAGAAAAACGACATAGATGCACGCAATTTTACTCCCGTACGCTTTGCTCTGCTTTGTGTAGCAATATTATTAAGTCTCGGATTGCTGCTGGGGCGGGTGGCCTGGCTGCAAATTGTCACGCCGACAAATCTGGTAAAACAGGAAGACATGCGTTCGTTACGCGAGGTCACCATTGACTCGCCGCGCGGAATGATTATCGACAGGGAAGGGCGACCGCTGGCGGTCAGTGTCCCGGTGAATGCCGTCTGGGCCGACCCTAAAACCATTATCAGCAAGGGTGGGGTGGGCTACAACGAGCGTTGGCAGGCGCTGGCAAAGACCCTGAACATTTCGCTCAGCTCTCTGGCTGAACGCGTTAACAGTAATCCTGCGGGGCGCTTTATTTATCTGGCGCGCCAAATCTCTCCTCAGCAGGCGGAATGGGTCGATAAACTTAATCTTCCGGGGATTAACCTGCGTGAAGAATCCCGCCGCTTTTACCCCGCCGGACACGTCGCGGCTAATCTGATTGGTTTCACCAACATTGATGGTCAGGGGATTGAAGGCGTGGAGAAAAGCTTCAATAGCCAGTTGATGGGTAAACCTGGCTCCCGCCTGGTCCGTAAAGACAAATTTGGGCATGTCATCGAAAATATCACCGAAGTGATGCCCGTGCCTGCACACGAATTACAACTCAGTATTGATGAGCGTTTGCAGACGGTTACCGAAGACGCGCTGGATAATGCTGTTACATGGAATAAAGCGGAATCAGGGGCAGCTGTACTGGTCAATATTGCTACCGGTGAAATTCTCTCCATGGCGAGCTTTCCTGACTTTAACCCCAACAATCGCGATGGCGCGGTACTGGATGACTTTCGTAACCGTGCAATTAGCGACACGTTTGAACCCGGCTCAACCGTTAAGCCGTTGGTGATCATGACCGCTCTCCAGCAGGGCATTGTGCAGCCAGACAGCGTCATTGATACCCATCCTTTTAATCTCGACGGACATCGTATTCGCGACGTCGGATTTTACCCCGAGCTGTCGCTGACCGGCATTTTGCAGAAATCGAGCGATACGGGCGTTTCACACCTTTCATTAGCTATGCCTGTGCAGAAATTGCTGGATACCTACAAGCGCTTTGGTTTTGGCGAACCGACCGGATTGGGATTAACCGGCGAAAGCAGTGGCTTAATGCCTCAACGCCGTTACTGGAGCGATTTGGATCGCGCGACCTTTGCATTCGGTTATGGGTTAATGGTGACGCCGCTCCAGCTGGCGCACGTCTACGCCACCATCGGTAGTTTTGGTATCTATCGCCCCCTTTCCATTACGCGTATTGATCCGCCGGTCATAGGGACGCGGGTTATGCCGGAGGAATTGGTTCATCAGGTTGAACATATGATGGAAAGCGTCGCGTTACCCGGCGGCGGCGGAACCAAGGCCGCGGTCAGAGATTATCGTGTGGCGGTGAAGACCGGGACGGCGAAGAAAATTGGTGATGACGGTAAATATGTTGATAAATACGTGGCCTATACGGCAGGCGTAGCGCCGGCGAGCAACCCTAAATTCGCTCTGGTCGTCGTGATTAATAATCCGCAAAACGGGGCTTACTATGGGGGCGCCGTCTCCGCGCCGGTATTCAGCCAGATAATGGGAGATGTCCTGCGCCTGGAAAACGTTAAACCAGACGGCATGCCCGCTGACTCCGATCATCTGCTGGTGATGCATGGTAACAACGTATCTTCGCCGGTGCGGTAAGTTATTTTCCCGGGGCGCAATTCGCGTTACACTTGCGCCCCTAAATCACCTGCCGGAGTTGTCATGTCGTTTTCCTGTCCTCTTTGCCACCAGCCTCTTACTCAAACGAAAAACAGCTTTATCTGCCCGGAGCGGCATCAGTTTGACGTGGCGAAAGAAGGGTATGTCAACTTACTTCCGGTCCAGCATAAGCGGTCGCGCGATCCGGGTGATAGCGCAGAAATGATGCAGGCGCGCCGGGCGTTTCTTGATGCCGGGCACTATCAGCCGCTGCGTGATGCGATTGTGAATGTGCTTGCAGAGACGCTGAGTACAGACAACGCGGCGATTCTGGATATCGGCTGTGGAGAAGGATATTACACCCATGCCTTTGCCGATACGCTGACTGGCGGCAAGACCGTTGGCCTCGACGTCTCTAAAGTGGCGATTAAGGCCGCGGCCCGACGTTATCCGCAGGTAACCTTTTGCGTGGCCTCCAGCCATCGTTTGCCATTTGCTGATGCGTCAATGGATGCCATCATCAGGATCTACGCGCCCTGTAAAGCGCAAGAGCTGGCTCGCGTGGTTAAACCGGGAGGATGGGTTATCACCGCCACGCCGGGGCCGCGTCATTTAATGGAGCTGAAAGGGTTGATTTATGATGAGGTGCGGCTGCATGCGCCACACGCCGAACAGCTGGACGGTTTTATTCTGCGACAGAGTATTGCGCTGGGGTATCAGATGCAGCTCAAGGGCAGCGAGGCCGTTGCGCTACTGCAAATGACGCCGTTTGCCTGGCGGGCAAAACCGGACGTGTGGGAAACGCTGGCAGGAAAAACGACGTTTGACTGCCAGACCGACTTTAGTCTTCACATCTGGCAGCGCCTGAATTAACCGTGGAAGTGTGCCCAGAGGATCTGGGCGCCGATACCAATCAGTACCACCCCGCCCAGGATTTCAGCTCTTTTGCCCAGCATCGGACCAATAAAACGACCGATCATCATTCCCAGCGTGGACATCATCAAGGTGGCGCAGCCGATAGCCAGCGCAGTCGCGATGATATTGACCTTAAGGAACGCCAGACCTACCCCGACGGCCATCGCATCGAGACTGGTGGCAATGGCGGTGGTGACCAGCAGCCAGAAACCGTGACGCCGCGGCGGTTCCTCATCTTCATCGCCGTTGTCGCGAAAACCTTCGATTATCATTCGCCCACCTAAGAAAATCAGCAGAATGAAAGCTATCCAGTGGTTCCACTCGAGGACGAATTTACTTGCCAGCATGCCCATGCCCCAGCCAATAAGTGGCGTAAGGGTTTCAACTGCGCCGAAAATAAGACCGGTGCGCAGAGCTTCAGAAAATTTGGGTTTATGCAGGGTGGCGCCTTTGCCTATCGATGCAGCGAAAGCATCCATCGACATGCCGAAAGCGAGAAATACGGTAGCGGTGAGATTCATAACAGCGTCCTGACCGGGGTATCCATAAAACACATCACTGCCCCCAGTAACCATGCACACAGATTAAAATCACGAAATATATCGTGCCATTCACGTATGCATTGCAGTTGATGCGCCTATGGTCTCGCCTGACTGAACCTGTATGTTCAGTCCGTACGCGCCACGTTTTTCAACGAGTATGTTGACACGTACATTTCCGGAGTCTGGAAATCGGCTACTCCCCAATGACGGGCGCAACCTTACCATATTTTGAGAATATAAAACAAGGAACGGAGAAATAATATCTGACGTCTAATTGAAAACGATTTTCATTTAGATTTATTTATAAATAAAACGTTAAAATAAATAACATTACGGGTGGTTTAATATAGCCTTAGCTATGTTTTATTTTTCATTGCTATATAAAAACATAGTTCAGGCTATATTTGTAACTCACTGATTTGAAATTAGAAGTTTATATATTTTTTCGAGATCGTCTATATTTCGTACGCGAACCAGCAATTTCCGTTGTTCTAATTGCATCACCAGCACACCGTCTTCTGATAAATTCATCTCTTTAATGCGGTTATATTCAATCCAGACATTGGCGAAGAAAAATCCTTTTTGCTTGAAGATGATTTTCGGCGTACGGATCCAGAACAGATACAATCCCATCAATACCAGTGCACATAATAACCATGTGGTAAATTGCGCCCCGTGGCTGGTGATGTTGTTGTAAATAAGAATGGCTACCAAGCCAATGAAGATAACACTGTCAACACGGCTGCGAGGAAGCAGGGCGATCGTCAGCAGAGCAGGGCCATTACGGCGGGGCATGATGAACTGATCGTAAATGGCATACGCCAGCAGCGATAAGATAAAAAGAACCAGCACCAGGTCCGTGATAGTCATGAATCCTCAACCCTCTAAATAGAAAAACCGGGGGCAAGCCCCCGGTGATTTACAACAGTCTTACAGGCCGAGCAGACCGACAGCGTAGCCCGCGATACCGATGATGAAGAATCCAACGATGATCCACAGCGGGTTCACTTTCTTACGCAGCAGCCACATACAGGCGAAAGTCAGCAGCAGAGGAACCAGGCCCGGCATCAGCTGGTCAAGGATAGTCTGCACGGTGGTGACGCGAGTCTGGCCATCCTGACCGGTGATCGTCGAAACCACCAGCGGGATATTCACGTGCGTCCACTTGTTAACCAGGGCCCCCATGACAAACAGGCCGAGGATTGACGCCCCCTCGGTCAGTTTCTGCAGGAAGCCGCCGCCCATATCTTTAACGATATCGACACCTTTACGGTAGCCGTATGCCACGCCGTAGTAACGGGTTGCCAGACGCACCAGGTTAAACAGGATGAAGAACAGCAGTGGTCCAAGCAGGCTGCCGCTCATCGCGATACCAGCGCCAAGCGCGGCGAATACCGGACGTACGGTACCCCAGAAGATTGGGTCGCCGACGCCTGCCAGCGGTCCCATCAGACCAACTTTGATACCGTTGATAGCACCATCGTCAATCTCTGCGCCGTTAGCACGCTGCTCTTCCATCGCCAGCGTAACGCCCAGCACAGGCGCGGCGACGTACGGATGGGTGTTAAAGAATTCCAGGTGACGCTTAATAGCCTGCTTACGTGCGTCGTTGTTTTCCGGGTACAAGCGGCGGATAGCCGGTACCATGGAGAAACAGAAACCCAGCGCCTGCATACGTTCGAAGTTCCATGAACCCTGAAACAGGTTAGAACGAATGAACACGCCACGAATGTCACTCGGAGTGAGTTTTTTCTCGGTGGTAGTTTTAGTCATATCAACCATTTCGCTCACCTGCTAGTCCAGTTCGTTATCAAGATCGTTGTTACCAGCTGCCTGAACTGGCGCACCGGCGACGCGGTTATATTTCGGGCTCAGCTGAATGTAGAGGATTGCCATTACTGCGCCAATCACACCCAGAGCAACCAGGTTGAAGTTAGTAAATGCCGCGGTAACGAAGCCGAGGTAGAAGAACGGCATCAGGTAACCCGCGCGCATCATATTGATGACCATCGCATAACCCACCACGACGATCATGCCGCCTGCGATGTTCAGGCCGCCGGTGACGACTTCCGGGATGGCGTTGAGCATGCTCTGAACTTCACTGGTACCGACAGAAATCGCCACGATGACCGCCGGGATAGCGATACGCATAGCCTGCAGGAACAGTGAGGACACGTGCAGCCAGGAGAGCGCCGTCAGGTTGCCGTTTTCGGCCGCCTTATCCGCTGCGTGCTGGAATGCCACGGTGATGGTACGAACGATGATGGTCAGAACCTGGCCTGCTGCGGCCAGCGGGATAGCCAGCGCGATACCGGCACCAATGCTTTGGTGACCCGCGATAACCAGAACGGTAGAGATAATTGACGCCAGCGCGGCATCAGGTGCTACCGCAGCACCGATGTTCATCCAGCCCAGGGCGATCATTTCCAGGGTACCACCGATGATAATACCGGTTTTCATATCCCCGAGAACGGCGCCGATAAGCGTACAGGCCACCAACGGACGGTGGAACTGAAATTCATCGAGTACCGACTCCATACCCGCGATACATGCGACGATGAACACCAGCACAATCTGAAGAGTGGTAATCTCCATTGTACTTCTCCTATTGCTATACAGACTTAAGTGTGAAAACTAAGTAAATGCCAGGGAATTATTTCGCCTTGGCAATCAAATCCATCATTTTCAGTTTCTGATCGGTTGAAACTTTACGCGCTTCAAGCTCAATACCGCGTTCGTTGAGTTTCCTGAAGGCTTCGATGTCTTTTTCATCAACAGAAATGGCGTTGTTTACCTGTGTTTTACCCTGACGGAAAGCCATACCGCCAATGTTTACAGAGGTAATTTTCACCCCACCTTCAACGATACGTTCTACATCGGTCGGGTTGGTGAACAACAGCATCACACGCTCGCCTGCATATTTCGGGTTGTTGTAGACGCGGATCATCTTCGCGACATCAACCACATGCGCCGTCACGCCCGGAGGTGCAACCTGAGTCAGCAGCGTTTTACGCACGGTATCGGCGGCGACTTCATCACTGACGACGATAATGCGCGTTACGTTGGTCTCTTTCGTCCAACGCGTTGCTACCTGACCATGAATTAAGCGGTCGTCAATGCGCGCCAGACCGATCTGCATATAATCGTTCGGGCCCATTGGCTTAGCCGGCGCAGCTGCTTTTGGCGCTGCGACTGGGGCAGGAGCAGCTTTTTCCACCGGTTTTGCTTTCAGCGCTTTCACGCCTTCGCTACCGGTTTCAACGGCCAGTGCCACTAATTCATCAAAGCTCGGGTTGTCATCACGCGCCATGAAGGTCTCGACCAGCATGGGAATGTTGACTCCAGCGATAACTTCGTAATGCTCTTTATCGACGACAATGCGGCTCGCAGCGTTAAACGGGCTGCCTCCCCATGTGTCAACGAGAAACAGCACGCCTTTACTGGTATCGAGTTTTGCCAACTGAGCGTTGTACTTTTCGATCAGCGTTTCGGCATTTTCGCCTGGAACGAAATCGATCCAGCCGACGTTTTCCTGCTCGCCTAACAGCATTTCTGCCGTCTTGAGTAACTGCTCTGCAGCCCAACCATGTGTGCCTATTACAATAGCAATGGTCACTTGCTACCTCCTTTATTATCGTTAACACATCAACGTGAAGATGTATTTGAATCGTCGTCCGCAATCGAATCGATTCAGATAAGGGTTACAAAGAAAAACCTATGATTTTCGTGAATTATTTTAGATATCGAAAAAAATATTTTATGTGATGAAGATCCGTAATTTAACTTCCGATGAAAAGAAATTTCGAAGGGTAAAATATCTCCGAAACAACTTATTGCAAAGGAAGGTAAATCTTTGCTAAAAACCGGTTGTCTCTGTTATGTTTAGCATCTGTTTAATTACTCAGGAGTATAGGGCAGTAGCCCACCATATGGATCGTCACCGACGTCATTTCACCATCAGGCCGCTTTGCGCCTTTCAGATTGGCACTTTTTGCCACAAATTTTCTCTGCATAATGCTTTAACGCCTGAGACCCTCAGCGCGCAGTTTGGTCATTCCTTAAGCAGGAGCTTGTCATGGAATTATTAATGGACCCGCAGATTTGGGTGGGTTTGCTCACGCTTGTCGTTCTCGAAATTGTTCTCGGTATTGATAACCTGGTCTTTATTGCGATCCTTGCTGATAAGCTGCCGCCCAAACAGCGAGATAAAGCGCGTTTAATCGGTTTGTCTCTGGCGCTGATTATGCGTCTGGGCCTGTTATCGGTAATTTCGTGGATGGTGACGCTGACAAAGCCGCTGTTTACGGTAATGGACTATGCGTTCTCGGGGCGCGATCTGATTATGCTGCTGGGGGGTATCTTCCTCTTGTTCAAGGCCACAACCGAGCTGCATGAGCGGCTGGAAAACCGTGAACATGATACCGGCCAGACAAAAGGGTATGCGAGTTTTTGGGTTGTCGTCACGCAGATTGTCATCCTCGATGCGGTGTTCTCGCTGGATGCCGTGATTACTGCGGTCGGTATGGTCAACCATCTGCCGGTCATGATGGCGGCGGTCGTGATTGCGATGGCCGTGATGCTGCTGGCTTCCAAGCCGCTGACCCGTTTTGTGAACCAACATCCGACGGTGGTGGTGCTGTGTCTGAGCTTCCTGTTGATGATTGGTCTGAGTCTGGTTGCCGAAGGGTTTGGCTTCCACATTCCGAAAGGCTATCTGTACGCGGCGATTGGCTTCTCGATAATCATTGAATTGTTCAACCAGATTGCCCGTCGTAACTTTATTCGCCACCAGTCGGCGCTGCCGCTGCGAGCACGGACTGCGGATGCGATCCTGCGTCTGATGGGCGGTAAACGTCAGGCCAGCGCACAGATGGAATCGGACAATCCGGTGCCGGTCCCTGTCCCTGAAGGCGCTTTTGTGGAAGAAGAACGCTATATGATCAACGGCGTACTCTCCCTGGCATCGCGTTCATTACGCGGCATCATGACGCCGCGTGGCGAGATTAGCTGGGTTGATGCCGATCTGAGCGTTGCGGAAATTCGCGAGCAGTTGCTCTCTTCACCGCACAGCCTGTTCCCGGTCTGTCGTGGCGAACTGGACGAAATTATCGGTATCGTCCGGGCCAAAGAGCTGCTGGTAGCGCTGGAAGATGGTGTGGATGTGGCGGCTATTGCCTCTGCCTCTCCGGCTATCGTGGTCCCGGAAACGCTGGATCCGATCAATCTGCTTGGCGTTCTGCGCCGCGCCCGCGGGAGTTTCGTGATTGTCACTAACGAATTTGGCGTCGTACAGGGGCTGGTTACACCGCTGGACGTATTAGAAGCCATCGCCGGTGAATTCCCGGATGCCGATGAAACGCCTGAAATTATTGCTGATGCGGGCGGATGGTTGGTGAAAGGCGGAACCGATCTGCACGCGTTGCAGCAGGCGCTGGACGTGGATACGCTGGTGGATGAAGACGAAGACATTGCGACGGTGGCAGGTTTAGTCATCGCGGCTAACGGTCATATTCCACGGGTGGGCGATGTTATCGAGGTTGCGCCGCTGAGTATTACGATTGTCGAAGCGAATGACTATCGTGTGGATTTAGTTCGCATTGTTAAAGAACAGCCCTCTCACGACGAAGACGAGTAATCGGGTTTAGCGAAACGGCATAACGGGCATACTATGTCGCCCGTTATGCCGGGTTGGCGGTGGCGTACTGCCCGCCAGCCACTTTGGAAAATCGCGCAGCGGCATCGGCTTCGCATACAAAAACCCTTGCAATAAATGTACGCCGTGGCGGCGCAAATGCTGGGCCTGCGCCTGCGTTTCAACCCCTTCCGCCACCAGCTCTATGTTCAGTTTTTTCCCCAGTGCGATGATGATGTCCGTAACGGTTGAGTTCACGGCATCGGTGCCGATCGCAGAAGTAAACGATTTATCGATCTTCAGCACATCCGGGCGGAGCTTTTCCAGCCACGAGAGCGAGCTGTTGCCGGTGCCGAAATCGTCAATCGCCAGTTTTACGCCAAGGCGATTTAGCTCGCGTACAAGCCGGTAATCCACATCCAGTAACGCATCTCGTTCGGTAAGTTCGATGACTAACTGTTGAATGGGATGCTGACTAAACCAGTACTGATTGAGGTCTTTTAACAGCGTACCGTGGCGAAAATGGCTGGCGGCAACGTTGATCCCGATATGAAACTGACTGCTCATCGGGAAGACGTGTCGTTGCTGAATGGTTTCTGCGATCACATGACGCGTCAGGGGCACAATCAGATTGTGCTCCTCGGCGATGGGGATAAACACTTCGGGGGGGATCCAGCCCTGGCGGGGGTTATCCCAGCGTAAAAGAATTTCCACGCCCATGCATTGCTGCGTCTGCGCATTGAGCAGCGGCTGACAGAACAACTCGAACTCGTGTGCGGCGAGAGCCAGGTTAATCTCCCAGGAAAAACTCATCCTGTTGGCGGTTGCCAGCCACGCCAGATATCCCACTAACAGACTGAGGATCACCGCCAGCGGCACTTGTGTCGGCAGGTGCTTAATGGCCAGTTCGCTGGCGCCCGGACCGGTAACGCTTACGGTAAACGGGAAATGCTGTGATGAAAGCTGGTAGCGTTTTTCATTATTTAGCTCAGGCAGCGTATCGACAACGCCTTGTCCGTAAAGCAGATGACGATTGCCGACGGTCAGGCTGGCATTGGTGATTTGTGGCGGCTGCGGCTCAAGCAGCATGGATGCCAATAACTCAATGTTGACGATTTCCAGTATGCCATCTTCGCCATCGGCAGATGACGGATACCACTGCGTCAGAATTGGACTGCCTTTAATGATCGAATGGTCGGTTGATAACAGCAGTAGCGGTTCCTGGCTGGGTAATTCGGCCTGCAGTTGGCGAATGGGCACGTTGCGATAGCCAAAAATACTGGAGCAATACAGGATCCCGCGTTGAATCAGATTAATAGAGCGCACCGTTTGCAGTCTGGCAGCCTGTTTGCTCAACGGTAAACGCGCAACTGAGCAGGGGAGACCAATCAACGGCAACAGCATGTCGCGTCCGGCCAGCAGGGGTAAAAGTACGTTATCCAGTTCTTCTACTGCGTGGTGGGCAAAGGTCACGGTATGTCGATGATTTAAATTACGCTCCGAAATAAATCGGACAGTGAAAGTGAGGATGAGCGTCAGTAGGGCACATAGTGTGCAAATAATTAAGCGATTCCGGCGATAGTTTTTAATGATCCGTTGTGCTGTATGCATGCGGGCCGCCCGATAAGCCGTTGGTCACAAAAGCCAAAAGCAACAGAGCAAGTGTAGTGGGGAAAATTCCAGGAGACGAGGGCGAGAGGACAAATTCGCCCATCCGTTGCAGATGGGCGAAAATGAAGTATTAGTCACATTGAACTTTGATTGCCAGACCACCACGTGACGTTTCGCGGTATTTGGCATTCATGTCTTTACCGGTTTCATACATGGTCTCAATGACTTTATCCAGTGAGACGCGAGGCGCGCTGGTACGGCGCATGGCCATACGCGCGGCGTTAATCGCCTTCACCGAAGCAATGGCGTTACGTTCAATGCACGGAACCTGTACCTGACCAGCAACCGGGTCACAGGTCAAACCGAGGTTGTGCTCCATGCCGATTTCGGCCGCAACGCACACCTGTTCAGGGCTTGCACCCAGAAGTTCAGCCAGACCAGCCGCCGCCATGGAACAGGCCACGCCAACTTCACCCTGACAGCCGACTTCTGCGCCAGAGATAGAGGCGTTCATTTTGTACAACGCGCCAATCGCACCGGCTGCCAGGAAATAGCGGGTATAGATATCCGGGCTGACGGACTCGATGAAATGATCGTAATAGGCCAGTACCGCAGGCACAATGCCGCAGGCACCGTTGGTTGGCGCGGTGACAACGCGACCACCGGCGGCGTTTTCTTCGTTCACGGCCAGCGCAAACATGTTCACCCAGTCGATCACGTTCATCGGATCGTTGGAGAGCTTATCGCTGGAAACCAGCATACGACGCAGGGCAGAAGCACGACGAGGAACGCGCAGCGGACCCGGCAATACCCCTTCGGTGTTCATGCCCCGATCGATACAGGCCTGCATGGTCTGCCAGACGTTGCCAAAGTACTCATCAATCTCTTTTTTGCTGTGCAGAGCGAGTTCGTTCTGCATCACCATGCCAGAAAGGGACAGGCCGGTACTGCTGCAGTATTCCAGCATTTCAGTGGCGGATTTGAACGGATAAGGTACGCAGACCTCATTGGCGGCATCCTGACCAAAATGTTCTTCATCAACGATGAATCCACCGCCGATTGAGTAGTACGTTTTGCTGTAAATGACGTTTTCGCCATTATACGCATGGATCTGCATGCCGTTTTCATGCAGCGGCAGGTTGCCGTTATGAAAACGCATGCCATCATTCTGCGGGAAATCCACTTCGTGCTGGCCCTGCGCAAGCAGCAGGCGTCCACGCGCTTCTACATCGCGGATAAATCCGGGAATGCTGTCAATGTCTACGGTAGCAGGCTCATTGCCCGCCAGACCCATAATAATGGCGATATCGGTGTGGTGACCTTTACCCGTGAGTGACAGTGAACCATACACGTCGACGGCTACACGAGTAACGCTGTCCAGTAATCCTTTTTCGACCAGGTCATCGACGAACTGTTTACCGGCCTTCATAGGCCCTACGGTATGGGAAGATGAGGGACCAATCCCCACCTTAAACATGTCGAATAGACTAATCACGATAATACTCCTACAGGGCGACTGGGCTTTCCAGTAACGATGTTATAACTGCGCATAGTGTAAGAGGGAACGCGGCGATCGGCTTAACTATTCACATGAATTAAACTAATAGATAACCGCGGTTTTACTAATGTTGCGACCTGAGTTTCAAGTTGTCTATGGCGTGCGTAAAGATAAGTATAGTCAGGGCTTGACGCCAATTTGCAGAGCCAGCTCACGAATTATCCCGGCGGTCATTCCCCAGACGAAATATTGCTCATACCAGGAAAGCCACACGCGATGAGAATCACCGCGACGATAAATATCCAGCGGATGGTAACGCCCCAAATGTAACGCCTGCGCCAGCGGCATTTCAAACACCGCAGAAACCTCATCTTCACTTGCCCGATACGGTAAATTGGGCGGAATAATGCCGACGACCGGCGTAACCTGGAATCCGGTGACGCTGTCGACCGGCGGCAGAACCCCGATCACCTCAACGCATGACGGCGGAATCGCCACTTCTTCATGCGCTTCGCGAAGGGCTGCGGCGATCAGCGAAGCATCGCTACTGTCCACCGCACCGCCGGGAAAGGCGACCTGTCCGGCATGTTTACGCAGATGGACGGAGCGCTGGGTTAACAGCAACCCCGGCTGGGGGCGGCGGACGACGGGGATCAGTACGGCAGCCTGGCGCTGGTTTAACGCAGCATGATTGACCTGCGGGCGCAGGAGTTGGAAGCGCGAGAGAAAATCATCAAGCGTCAGGCTGCTGTATTCCACGTGTCAGTTCTCCAGTTGGTGCAAAATACGATTCACTTTATCAAACGTTTCCTGATACTCCGCATCTTCCTGACTGTCCGCCACTATGCCGCCGCCCGCAGAGCAGTATATCTGCCCGTCAACGGCGGTCAGCGTGCGAATAGTAATGCTGGTGTCCATATTGCCGCAAAAGCTCATGTAGCCAATGCTGCCGCACCAGGCGTTACGCCGGTGCGGCTCCAGCTCATCAATGATTTCCATCGCCCGTACCTTCGGCGCGCCGGTAATGGAGCCACCGGGGAAGGCGGCGCGTAACAGATCCGTGGCGTGCAGCGTTTCTGGAAGATGAGCGGTAATGGTGCTGACCAGATGATGAACCGCCGGGAAAGGTTCAACCACAAACAGTTCCGGAACCTGTACCGACCCCGGCACGGCAACACGACCGATATCATTGCGCATTAAATCGACGATCATCAGGTTTTCCGCGCGATCTTTTGGCGAATTTGCCAGTTTCAGGGCCTGCTGACGATCGGCATCAGGATTGTCCAGTCTGGGCAGCGTCCCCTTAATAGGACGCGTCTGGATGTGCTGGTTTTCCAGCTGAATAAAGCGCTCCGGAGAAAGGCTAAGGATTGCGCCCGCTTCAAGACGAATGAACGCGCTGAACGGCGCGCGGTTGGCGTGATTGAGTCGGACAAATGCCTGCCACTCATCGCCCTGATAATGCGCCTGAAAACGCTGGCCGAGATTGACCTGGTAACAGTCGCCGCTGTGCAGGTAGCGCTGCACCTGGCGGAATTTTTCGCCATACTGCGCGCGGCTCATGTTGGACTGCCACGCCGAGGTCAATGTAAACGGCTCGGCCATTGGCGGTTGTTGCGCGTCGAGCCACTTCCGCCGCGCCTCAACATCGCTATGGCTGAGCAGGGATACGGTTTGCAACTGATGATCCACAATCAGCGCCCAGTCGTAAATGCCGACGACCATATCCGCAAGTGCGATATCGCGGTCGGCAATGGTGGGTAGAGATTCAAATCGTCGGCCAAGATCGTAGCCAAACAGGCCTAACGCGCCGCCCTGAAACGGCAGGTCAGGGTGATAGCCGGGGCGAATCCCGCGCGCGCTGAGCGCTGAGTGTAGTACCGTCATCGGGTCATCAAGCGTGCGCGTGGTGGCGTGTCCGTCATGCACAACGGTCTCTTCGCCGTACGTAACCAGTGTGGCGATGGGATCCGCTACCAGAATATCAAAACGATTGTGCGGATGGTCGGCATGACCAGAATGCAGCAGCATCGCCCAGGGCAGATGGCTTAAGGTCGAAAAATAGCGTTCAGCGGCGTCCTGACGCCAGGGTAATGTGATTACAGCGGGAGATAACGTCTTCATCAGTCCTGACTCGTTGCTACTCTACTGGCTAACTGCCCGGTAGCATGAAATAATTAGCGCAGACAATTTAGCAGGAGTTAACAATGTTTGCAGGTTTACCTTCACTCAGTCATGAGCAGCAGCAAAAAGCGGTAGAGCGGATTCAGGAACTGATGTCGCAGGGGATGAGCAGCGGACAAGCTATCGCTCTGGTTGCTGAAGAGTTACGCGCCAGCCATACCGGCGAGCGGATCGTGGCGCGTTTTGAAGATGAAGACGAGTAACGCCGCTTAAACCGCAGCGATAATCTTAATTTCAACTTTGTATTTCGGGTTCATCAACCCGGCCTGAACGGTACAACGTACCGGCGCGTGACCGGCAACGACCCATGCGTCCCAGGCTTTGTTCATGGCGGCAAAATCGTTTTTGTCCGCCAGGAATAGGGTGGCATCAAGAATACGTGACTTATTGCTGCCCTGTTTTTCCAGCACTGCATCAATTTGCGCCAGCGTATTTGCCGTTTGCTCAAAAGCGTCTGCATCCAGATTTTCCGGCACGCCGGTGTAATACAGCGTGTTGTTGTGGATAACCACGTCGGACCAACGCGCTTCGGCATCAATGCGCACAATCGTCATAAATCATTCCTCATTTACGTTTTTTCATAATGGCTTCGGGTTGCGCCAAGACTGCCATAATGTTGTGCCCACGTCACCTCTTCAACTGGCGAAAGACCCGCTGGCCTGACATAATCCCTGTTCAAATGAACAGGGGGCAGCGTGACGGACGATTTTGCAGCAGACGGTCAATTGGCTAAAGCGATACCAGGTTTTAAACCGCGTGAACCACAGCGGCAGATGGCCTTCGCCGTCAGTCATGCCATCGAAAAATCACAGCCGCTTGTTGTCGAGGCCGGAACCGGAACGGGTAAAACCTACGCTTATCTTGCGCCTGCGCTGCGCGCCGGAAAGAAAGTGATTGTCTCTACCGGCTCGAAGGCGTTGCAGGACCAGCTTTACAGCCGCGATCTCCCGACCGTGGCGAAGGCGCTGGAATTCACCGGCAAGCTGGCGCTGCTGAAAGGGCGCTCTAACTATCTGTGTCTGGAGCGTCTTGAACAGCAGGCGCTGGCGGGCGGCGATCTGCCGGTACAAACCTTAAGCGACGTCATTTTGCTGCGCTCCTGGTCAAATCAGACGCTTGATGGCGACATAAGTACCTGCGTCAGCGTGGCGGAAGACTCGCAGGCCTGGCCGCTGGTCACCAGCACCAACGACAACTGTCTGGGTAGCGATTGCCCGTTATACAAAGAGTGTTTTGTCGTTAAAGCGCGTAAAAAAGCGATGGATGCCGATGTGGTGGTGGTAAACCATCATCTGTTTCTCGCGGATATGGTGGTGAAAGAGAGTGGGTTTGGCGAACTGATCCCCGAGGCGGACGTGATGATCTTCGATGAAGCGCATCAGTTACCGGATATCGCCAGCCAGTACTTTGGTCAATCGCTCTCCAGTCGCCAGCTGTTAGACCTGGCAAAAGACATCACCATCGCTTATCGCACCGAGCTGAAAGACACCCAGCAGCTACAAAAATGCGCCGACCGCCTGGCGCAAAGCGCCCAGGATTTCCGCCTGCAACTGGGCGAGCCGGGCTATCGCGGCAATCTGCGCGAACTGCTGGCCGACCAGCGCGTACAGCGCGCGTTTTTGCTGCTCGATGACACGCTGGAGCTGTGCTACGACGTGGCAAAACTGTCTCTTGGTCGTTCGGCGTTGTTGGATGCCGCGTTTGAGCGTGCCACGCTTTATCGCGCCCGCTTGAAGCGCCTGAAAGAGATTAACCAGCCTGGGTTCAGCTACTGGTACGAATGTACTTCGCGGCATTTTACCCTTGCGCTGACGCCGCTCACCGTGGCGGATAAATTCAAAGAAGTGATGGAACAAAAGCCCGGCTGTTGGATTTTTACCTCCGCGACGCTGTCGGTAAACGACGATCTCCATCATTTTACCGCCCGGCTGGGTATAGATGATGCCGAGTCGATGCTGTTGCCGAGTCCTTTTGATTACACGCGCCAGGCGCTGCTCTGCGTGCCGCGTAATCTCCCGCAAACCAACCAGCCGGGAGCCGCGCGCCAGTTAGCGTCTATGCTGCGCCCCATTATCGAAGCAAACAACGGTCGCTGCTTTATGCTGTGTACCTCACACGCGATGATGCGCGATCTGGCGGAACAATTCCGCGCCACTATGACGCTACCCGTATTGTTGCAGGGCGAAACCAGTAAAGGCCAACTGTTGCAACAGTTTGTCAGCGCGGGTAATGCGTTGCTGGTAGCAACCAGCAGTTTCTGGGAAGGGGTGGACGTGCGTGGCGATACGCTGTCGCTGGTGATTATCGACAAGCTGCCGTTTACCTCGCCGGACGATCCGTTGCTAAAAGCGCGAATGGAAGACTGTCGCCTGCGCGGCGGCGATCCCTTCGAAGAGGTTCAGCTCCCGGATGCGGTGATCACCCTGAAACAGGGGGTTGGGCGACTGATTCGTGACGCCGACGATCGCGGCGTGCTGGTGATTTGTGACAACCGCCTGGTGATGCGACCGTATGGCGCGACCTTCCTGGCAAGCCTTCCGCCTGCGCCGCGCACGCGTGACATTGCGCGTGCTGTTCGCTTTCTTGCCATACCAACGACTGAGTAATTTGTTACGGAGTGTGGTAAGATGCGCGCCAAATTTATTGATCTGATCACAAACACCCATGCGAATTCTGGCTATTGATACCGCCACAGAGGCGTGCTCTGTTGCCCTGTGGAATGACGGTACTATCAAGGCTCATTTCGAGCTTTGCCCACGAGAACATACTCAACGAATTTTACCGATGGTCCAGGAGATCCTGGCCGCTGGCGAATTAGCCTTATCCGATATCGACGCCCTGGCGTTTGGTCGCGGTCCCGGCAGTTTCACCGGTGTACGCATCGGGATTGGCATTGCTCAGGGGCTGGCGTTAGGCGCGAATTTACCGATGATTGGCGTCTCTACTCTGGCGACCATGGCGCAGGGGGCCTGGCGCAAAAACGGCGCAACGCGCGTGCTGGCTGCAATTGATGCACGAATGGGCGAGGTTTACTGGGCCGAATACCAGCGTGATGAAAGCGGCAACTGGCACGGCGAAGAAACCGAAGCGGTGTTAACGCCTGAGCAGGTACATGAGCGCCTGCTGCAACTGTCTGGCGAGTGGGTAACGGTCGGAACGGGCTGGCCTGCCTGGCCTGAACTCGGTAAAGACAGCGGCCTGACGCTGAGCGATGGCGACGTTTTGCTTCCCGCGGCTGAAGATATGTTGCCTGTTGCCGCGCAAATGCTGGCTGCTGGTAAGACCGTGGCGGTTGAGCATGCTGAACCGGTTTATTTACGTAACACCGTGGCGTGGAAGAAACTTCCTGGTAAAGAATGAATCTTAGTAATAAATCCACCCGGTGAATACAAACAGCCGTAAGTCTGCGGCATACCGGGGCAGAGGCTAAGAAAAGGGAGTCGCAACATGGCGGTGCAAAAGCAGTTAGTGAAAGGTGTGTTGGCGGGCGTATTGGCGTTGATGCTGAGCGGTTGCGTCACTATCCCGGATGCGATTAAAGGATCGAGCCCTACGCCGCAGCAGGATCTGGTGCGGGTGATGAATGCGCCGCAACTGTACGTTGGACAGGAAGCGCGTTTCGGCGGCAAAGTGGTAGATATTCAGAACCAGCAGGGGAAATCCCGTCTGGAAATTGCCACCGTTCCTCTTGATAGCGGGGCGCGACCCGTGCTGGGCGAAGCCTCCCGCGGGCGGATCTATGCTGATGTAAGCGGCTTCCTCGACCCGGTGGATTTCCGTGGTCAACTGGTTACCGTCGTCGGTCCGATTAGCGGTACGGTGGACGGTAAAATCGGCAGTACGCCGTATAAATTCATGCTGATGCAGGTAACCGGTTATAAACGCTGGCATATTACCCAGCAAATTGTTATGCCGCCTCAGCCGATCGACCCGTGGTTCTACGGGGCGCGTGGCTGGCCTTACGGTGGCTATGGCGGATGGGGATGGTACAATCCCGGCCCGGCACAGGTTCAGACTATAGTAACAGAGTAACTCTTTGTTTTATTGTTAAAAGAAACAGCGGCTCGTCCGCTGTTTTTGCATTAACGTGGATATAAGAAAAATAAATAGTGACGTGCTTCGCAACCTTGTCGTTGTGTAATAAACAAACTGGTACGCTGAGTTAATATTATGTTAACAATTTGTTTATTGCCTGGGGTTGTGATGACGACGAATATGCATTTTAGAGGTGATGTATTGAAAAAGGTTTGGCTTAACCGTTATCCCGCTGGTGTCCCTGCGGAGATCAATCCTGACCGTTATCAATCCCTGGTGGAACTCTTTGAACACTCAGTAAGGCGCTATGCCGATCAGCCCGCGTTTGTAAATATGGGGGAGGTGATGACCTTCCGCAAGCTTGAAGAGCGCAGCCGGGCGTTTGCGGCCTATTTGCAGCAGGGGCTGGGGCTGAAAAAGGGCGATCGCGTCGCGCTGATGATGCCGAACCTGCTGCAATATCCGGTCGCACTGTTTGGCATTTTACGCGCCGGCATGATTGTTGTGAACGTGAACCCCTTGTACACGCCTCGCGAGCTGGAACATCAGCTCAATGACAGCGGCGCGTCGGCGATTGTCATCGTGTCTAACTTTGCCCACACGCTGGAGAAGGTCGTCGACAAAACGTCGGTGCAGCACGTGATCCTGACGCGTATGGGCGATCAGCTTTCAACCGCCAAAGGGACGCTGGTTAACTTTGTCGTGAAGTACATTAAGCGCCTGGTACCGAAATATCACCTGCCGGATGCCATCTCGTTTCGCAGTGCGCTGCAAAACGGTTATCGCATGCAGTATGTGAAACCTGAAGTGGTGTCTGAAGACCTGGCGTTCCTGCAATATACCGGTGGAACAACCGGCGTGGCGAAAGGCGCGATGCTCACGCACCGCAATATGCTGGCTAACCTTGAGCAGGTTAATGCCACCTACGGACCGTTGCTGCATCCGGGTAAAGAACTGGTGGTAACGGCCTTACCGCTGTATCACATTTTCGCGCTGACAATGAACTGCCTGCTGTTTATTGAGCTGGGTGGGCAAAACCTGCTGATTACTAACCCGCGAGATATTCCGGGACTGGTCAAAGAGCTGGCGAAATACCCCTTCACCGCGATGACGGGCGTCAATACGCTGTTTAACGCGCTGCTGAATAACAAAGAGTTTCAGCAACTGGACTTCTCGTCACTGCACCTTTCAGCGGGCGGCGGGATGCCGGTTCAACAGGCGGTCGCCGAACGTTGGGTGAAGCTGACGGGCCAGTATCTGCTGGAAGGCTATGGCCTGACGGAGTGCGCCCCGCTGGTGAGCGTCAACCCTCACGATATCGACTACCACAGCGGCAGTATCGGTTTACCGGTTCCCTCCACCGAGGTCAAGCTGGTGGATGATGACGATAACGAAGTGCCGCCGGGAGAGCCGGGCGAACTGTGCGTGAAAGGTCCGCAGGTGATGCTGGGCTACTGGCAGCGACCGGATGCGACTGATGAAATTGTCAAAGACGGTTGGCTGCACACTGGCGATATTGCGGTGATGGATGAGGAAGGTTTCCTGCGGATTGTCGATCGTAAGAAAGATATGATCCTGGTGTCCGGCTTTAACGTTTATCCGAACGAAATTGAAGACGTGGTGATGCAGCATCCTGGCGTACAGGAAGTCGCCGCGGTTGGCGTTCCGTCGGGCAGCAGCGGTGAGGCGGTGAAAATCTTCGTGGTGAAGAAAGACGCCTCGTTAACCGATGACGCGCTGGTCACTTTCTGTCGTCGCCACCTGACGGGCTATAAAGTTCCGAAGCTGGTAGAGTTTCGTGATGAGTTGCCAAAATCTAACGTCGGTAAAATTTTGCGACGAGAATTACGTGACGAAGCGCGCGGCAAAGTGGACAATAAAGGCTGAGCGTTAAGTCAGCCAGCAGAAAACGCCGGGTAATCCGGCGTTTTTTTTGGCGCAAACCTAAGAGAGCACGATTTGAATTATCAAATGATCACCTCGGACGACGCGTTGGCCACGCTGTGCGAAGCCGTCCGTGAATTTCCGGCGATAGCCCTGGATACCGAATTTGTTCGCACACGCACCTATTATCCGCAGTTGGGGTTGATCCAGCTGTTTGATGGCAAACACGTTGCTCTGATTGATCCTCAGGGGATCACCGACTGGTCGCCACTGCGCGCTATTCTGCGTGACACCGCCATCACCAAATTTCTGCATGCGGGAAGTGAAGACCTGGAAGTGTTTCTCAACGCTTTTGGCGAGCTCCCGCAGCCGCTGATTGACACACAAATACTGGCCGCTTTTTGCGGACGCCCGCTGTCGTGGGGTTTTGCCGCGATGGTGGAAGAGTTTACCGGCGTGGCGCTGGACAAAAGCGAATCCCGTACCGACTGGCTGGCCAGGCCGCTGACCGAGCGTCAGTGTGAATACGCAGCGGCTGACGTCTGGTATCTGTTACCGATCACCACAACGCTGATGGCTGAAACCGAAGCCAGCGGCTGGCTGCCCGCCGCGCTGGACGAATGCCGTTTAATGCAGCAGCGTCGCCAGGAGATTCTGGCGCCTGAGGACGCATGGCGAGACATCACCAATGCCTGGCAACTGCGCACTCGTCAGTTGGCCTGCCTGCAACTGCTTGCCGACTGGCGGCTGCGTAAAGCGCGTGAGCGCGATCTGGCGGTAAACTTCGTGGTGCGTGAAGAACATTTATGGGCGGTGGCCCGTTATATGCCGGGCAGTCTGGGCGAGCTGGACAGCCTGGGGCTTTCCGGCAGCGAAATTCGCTTCCACGGCAAGACGCTGATCGCCCTGGTAGAAAAGGCACAGGCGTTACCGGAGGCGTCGCTGCCGCAACCGCTGCTGAATTTGATGGATATGCCCGGATACCGTAAGGCGTTTAAAGCCATTAAGGCGCTGGTTGCCGAAGTCAGCGCGGAGCAGAATCTCAGCGTTGAGCTGCTGGCTTCGCGTCGTCAGATCAACCAGCTACTCAACTGGCACTGGAAATTAAAGCCGCAGCAATCCCTGCCAGAGCTTATCTCCGGCTGGCGTGGCGAACTGATGTCCGAACGTCTCAACGCGCTGCTGTTGGAGTATCCGCAGTAAGTCACCAGCAGGCCGGATCGCGCTATCGCAGACCCGGCCTGCTGGCGCTACAAATCAAGCACCAGGCGCTTACCTTTGGCGCGCGAGCAGCAGATGAGCATACTCTGCTGGCTGGCTTTTTCGTCCTCGCTGAAATATTGATCGCGGTGATCCGCTTCCCCTTCAAGAATTGTTGTTTCACAGGTGCCGCAAACGCCTTCCCGGCACAGGCACTCAACGCGGGCGGCTTTATTATTTTCGATAACCTGCAAAATGGTCATCTCTTCCGGAACCACAAATTCACGCCCGGAACGCGCCAGCACCAGGGTGAAGGCAGCACCGCTTTTATCCTCCACGGCAAATTGTTCGAAATGTAGCATTTCGCTGCACAGTCCGTGGCGGGAAGCCGCTTCTCTGACGGCATCATTGAGCGCCGCAGGGCCGCAGGTGTAAATATGCGTGCCGGGTTCAACATCAGCCAGCAGGCGCGTTATATCAAGACGAGTTCCCGCACTCGACAGATGCAGATGAATGCGAGAGGCGCTGCGGTGTTGCAGGAGCTCGTCATGAAATGCGCAGCTCTTCTGGCTGGGGGCGCAGTAGTGTAGTTGCCACTCTGCCTGAGAGTGTTCCAGCTCCGGGAGCTGCGATAAAAAGGGGGTGATGCCAATACCACCGGCAATCAGCAGATGTTTTTGTGCCAAAGGGGCGAGGGCAAAGAGATTGTTTGGTGTGGAGATTGTCAGCGTGTCGCCAGGCTTCACATTTTGATGCAGGAACCGTGAGCCGCCTTTGGATCCCTCCTCCAGCCGTACGGCTATTTGATAAGCGCTGGTATCCAGCGGCGAACTCATCAACGAGTAAGCATTGCTGTAGAGATTCTTGCCATCGCGCATCTGCACGATAATATGGCTGCCACCCTGAAACGCAGGCAACGGCTCGCCTGACGTCGCCGTTAAGGTGAAGCGTTTTACCTGCGCGGTAATCCTCTCAATCCGGTCGACCCGGACTTCTCGCATTTGATAATCAGACATTGCGGCACTCCCTAAAAAATCTGTCCGGCGCGGCTCAACGACGCGCCGGAACCTGTCGTTACAGCCTCTGGTTATTCCTGAAATACCTGGGCGACCAGATTATGGAAATGGGCAATGCCATGTTCAGAGATACCGCTGCCGCTGGTGTCCGCCATAATACGCCCTTGACCGCGATAGCCGCGTGATTTCAGCCCTTTTTGTACGCTTTCAACCAGACGCAAATCTTCAGGACGGAAGACGTTGCGATACCATTCGATCAGTTCTTTCTGCTCTTCGGTCAGCTCTTCATTGGTGAAGTAGATGTCATAATTTTGCAGCGTGGTTTCCGCATCTACCGGGAATTCGTAGATAACGGTCATCATACCTTTGATTGGCGTCACGTTAAGCATGGTGCACGGCCACAACCAGAAACCATGGAAGGCGGCATCAACACCTTCTTCGAACTTAAACGACTGTTCAGAGGGTTTGGCGAAGCCGTATTGCAGCGTCCAGTTACCGTGCATGGTGTGCCAGTAGCGGTCAACCTGTACCGAGTCGGAAAAACCGGGATGGGCCGGACCGCAGTGGTAGCACTCCAGATAGTTATCGACGATATTTTTCCAGTTGGCCGGGGTGCGGGTAGTAAAGCGCGCCGCCAGCTTCAGGTCGTGTACCTCGGGGCAGGCTTCGATAACTTTATCGGCAAGACCCGGGAGTTGTTCTTCCACGCTGCCCGCGTTCGGATCCATGTTGATAAACACGAATCCGGCATATTCCTCCAGACGTACCGGCGTCAGGTGAGCTTTCTCGCTGTCGAAGTTGGCGACGTTTTCACAGTTACGCGCGTGGGCCAGGTTGCCGTCAAGTTTGAACGCCCATGCGTGGTAAGGACAGGTAATCACATTTTTTGCTTTCCCTTCGCCGCTCAACAGCTGATGACCGCGATGCGGGCAGACGTTGTAGAAGGCCCGCAGCACGTTATCGCGACCACGCACCAGCACGATGTTCTCGCCAATCACTTCCCGGGTTACATAGTCATTGGGTTTTGCCAGTTCGCTACCGTGGGCGACGCAAATCCAGCTTTTAGCAAAGACATGCTCTTGTTCATGCTCGAAAGCCTGCTGGTCGGTATAGAACCGGGCCGGAATAGTCCAGGCGTCCTGCGGATTGGCACAAAAATTTTGCGGCAGAATAAACTCAGGGCTCAGATTGCTCATGGGAATACCTTTAATTTGTGAGTAAGAGGATTTTTGTACTGGCGCTTAATTGTCGCCTTTGAGTAGTGTCCCGGCCGGTGGCGCGACGGGAGCGTCAACTGGCGTTTCGGGGAGATGATCTTCAATTTGATGCGCAGGCACGTGGGCATAGTCCTGCCGTACCCAGCGAAGAAAACCACCGACCTTCACCAACAAGATGGCGAGGAAGGGAAGCGCGGTCAGCACCACCGTGGTCTTCATGGTTTCCAGAGACGCGCCGGTGAATAAAATCGATAAGGGGATCAACGTGATGACCACGCACCAGAACAGACGCAGGCTGCGCTGCGGATCTTCCCCTTCCTGCAGGTTGCGCGTGCTGGTGGCCGCCATGGTGTAGGCGACGGCATCCATGTGCGAGGCGAGGAAGATGATCATGATCGCCAGGTACGCCACGAGGAACAGTTTTCCGGCAGGCAATGACATCAATACTTGCTGGACAGCCGTTTCTCCGCCCAGCGTCGCCATAACCTGGGGAACGTCTATCGCACCGCTTACAAACTGGTGAATGGAGTAGCTTTCCATTACGCCGAAGAAGAACCAGCAGCCGACGGTACTGCCGAGGATTAACGCCCAGATAACCTCTTTGATTTTGCGGCCGCGGGATACGCGAGTAACGAACATTGCCACGCCAGGGGTGTAGGAGATCCACCACAGCCAGTAGAACACCGTCCAGTTGCGGGTGAACTCACCGTTGCCGAGCGGGTCGGTGAACAGGCTCATCTGCAAGAAGTTTTGTGTCGTCAGGCCGATGGCGTTAATGATGTTATTGGTGATGAACTCGGTCGGGCCGACGATCAGCACCAGCAGCGGCAGTAAAAACGCCCCCCAGCCGACCATTTTGCTCAGACGTTGCAAACCGTTATTGATGCCAATCCAGGAGCTCAGACAGAAAATACCGCCGGAGAACAGGATCACAAACGCCTGCACCGTGAAGTTATCCGGTAAGCCCGTCAGGGCAGATAAACCGCGGGTGAAGGTGGCGGCGGTAACCACCAGAGAGATGGTTAACGCGCTGACGGTGGCGATCAGAAACATCAGATCAACCAGGCGTCCCCAGACGCCCTGCGGATGCACGCCGGTGATGGCGGCAATAATCCCGGACAGGCTCAAGCCTTTGTTTTTACGCACATGGAAGTGGTAGGCCATGGTTAATGAGGCCAGCGTGTAGGTCGCCCATGCGCTGATCCCCCAATGGAAAAAGGAGTAAGGCAGGCTGAATTCCAGCGCTTTTTGCGAGCGCGGCGCGATATTCAGACCGGGAGTCTGATAATAATAGGCCCACTCGGCAACGCCCCAGTAGAGGGTGGAAGAGCCTAATCCGGCGCAAATAAACATAAACAACCAGGACAGCGTACTGTATTCCGCTTTACCTTCTCCCAGACGAATATTGCCGTATTTGCTGGTGGCCAGCCAGACGACCAGACCCATGGCCATAAGAACCAGAATCTGTACGGCGGAGCCCAGCATCCGGGTAACGCCGTTAAAAAGGGTATTGGCGACTTGTGCAGACTGCTGAGGGAAGAGACTAAGTGTGGCGGCGATAAAAAGAATCGCCACCAGGCTGATGGTTATCAGCGGCACGTCTTTTTTCTTTACGTTGCTCAACATGGGATCTCCTGGGCACAGTTGCCCGCGTATGGCATTAGCCTGTCGTTGTTATCATGCTGTAGGGGCTGAATCAGTTGCTTTGCGTTTAACAATTTTATTATTTGTTCTTTACATGAATTAAACAATTGCCCGAGGCGTGAAGCAATAAAACACGGAACGGAAATAATAAAAGGTGAATTCGCGCAGGTTATTTGGCTTATGGAACCTATAAAAAAGCCGCGTCAGTGACGCGGCTCATATTTCGTGGTTTGACCTCTAGCGCAGAGCCCGGGAGATGGCCTCGCCCACCTGTTGCGTGGTGGCGTTGCCTTTCATGTCTGGCGTTTTCGGGCCGCTGGCAATAACCTGCTCAATCGCCGCCAGAATGCCGTTGTGGGCAGCCTTATAGCTGGCATCGCCGTTGCCAAGGAAGTCCAGCATCATGGCGCCAGCCCAGATAGTGGCAATCGGGTTGGCGATGTTCTTGCCGTAGATATCAGGCGCCGAACCGTGCACCGGCTCGAACAGGGAAGGGAAGGTACGTTCCGGATTTAAGTTGGCAGAAGGCGCAATGCCAATCGTCCCGGTACAGGCTGGCCCCAGATCGGAGAGAATATCGCCAAACAGATTGGAGGCAACCACAACGTCAAAACGCTCCGGCTGCATAACAAAGCGGGCGCACAGGATATCGATATGCTGCTTATCCCAGCGGATCTGAGGATAGTGAGCCGCCATGGCTTCAACACGCTCGTCCCAGTATGGCATGCTGATGGCAAGACCGTTGGATTTCGTCGCTGAGGTTAACGTTTTGCGGGGGCGGCTTTGCGCCAGCTCAAAGGCGTAACGCAATATACGGTCGACGCCGCGACGGGTGAAGACCGACTCCTGGATAACCACCTCGTGTTCGGTACCTTCGCTTACCCGTCCGCCGAGGGCAGAGTACTCCCCCTCGGTGTTCTCGCGCACGACGTAGAAATCAATGTCGCCCGGCTTTTTTCCCGCCAGCGGACAAGGGACGCCGGGGAACAGTCGCACCGGGCGCAGGTTGACGTACTGGTCGAATTCACGGCGAAACTTAAGCAGTGAGCCCCAGAGTGAGATGTGGTCCGGGACGGTGTCCGGCCAGCCAACGGCGCCAAAATAGATAGCATCGAAGGATTGCAGCTGTTCGCGCCAGTCATCCGGCATCATCTTGCCGTGATGGGCATAGTATTCGCAACTGGCCCACTCCATTTGCTCAAAGCTTAGCGACAGGCCCCAGCGTTCAGCGGCTGCCCGTAATACATGAATACCTTCCGGCAGGACTTCTTTACCAATGCCATCTCCGGGGATAGCGGCAATACGATAGGTTTTCTTCATAGCAGCTCTCACTTGTACGCCATCAAAATTGACTTTCCCCCTATCCTATAATTGACTGATTAATAGTTAATCCCCCTAACTGGTGAAACATAAAACACAGATCATGAATAATCTGCCGCTGCTAAATGATTTACGCGTCTTTATGCTGGTTGCTCGTCGTGCGGGTTTTGCCGCCGTGGCCGAAGAGTTGGGCGTATCACCGGCTTTTATTAGTAAGCGTGTAGCCCTGCTGGAGCAGACGCTGAACGTGGTGTTGTTACACCGGACTACGCGGCGGGTAACCATCACCGAAGAGGGGGAGCGGATATACGAATGGGCGCAGCGGATCCTGCAGGATGTCGATCAGATGATGGACGAACTGTCTGATGTCAGGCAGATCCCACAAGGGATGTTGCGTATTATCAGCAGCTTTGGTTTTGGTCGTCGGGTAGTGGCTCCGGCGCTGTCTGCGCTGGCGAAAGAGTGCCCGCAGCTAGAACTGAGGTTCGACGTTGAAGACCGCCTGGTGGATCTGGTGAACGAGGGCGTCGATCTTGATATTCGTATCGGGGATGATATCGCACCCAATTTGATTGCCCGCAAGCTGGCGACTAACTACCGCATTCTGTGCGCCTCGCCGGAGTTTGTCGCGCAGCATGGTGTGCCGAAACAACTGAACGATCTCTCTACTTTTCCCTGTCTGGTCATTAAAGAGCGTGACCATCCGTTTGGTATCTGGCAAATGCGCAATAAAGAGGGGGCTCACTCGATTAAGGTCACGGGACCTCTGTCGTCTAATCATGGCGAAGTGGTACATCAATGGTGTCTTGATGGTCAGGGAATCGCTCTGCGTTCGTGGTGGGATGTCTGCGACAACATTGCCAGCGGACATCTGATGCACATATTGCCTGAGTATTATCAACCAGCAAATATTTGGGCAGTTTATGTTTCACGCCTGGCGACGTCGGCAAAAATCCGTATTACGGTTGAGTACTTGCGCCGCTATTTTGCCGAAAACTACCCGAAGTTTACTTTGGAATAAATGTGCCGAGGGTTGGCAGGGGCTGAAAATAAAAAAGGCAGAATAATCTGCCTTTTTTGCAACCATGACGCATTTACACAAGAGGTTATTTAGACTCTTCTGCTTCAGGTAATGTCACGTTGAGTTCGAGGATCGAAATATCGCCGTCTTTTTGTTCAAGCTGTACGGTGACCATTTCTGGATCAATTTGTACATACTTGCAGATAACTTCGAGAATATCTTTCCTCAACTGCGGTAAATAATGTGGTTCGGCGTCGCTGCGACGACGTTCCGCAACAATAATCTGCAGTCGCTCTTTGGCGATGTTCGCTGTGCTCTTTTTCCGCGAGAGAAAAAAATCCAGTAATGCCATAACTTATCCTCCGAACAGGCGTTTGAGGAAACCTTTCTTCTCTTCTTCAATGAAGCGGAAAGGACGTTCTTCTCCCAACAGACGGTCTACGGTATCAGCATAGGCTTTACCGGCATCAGCATTGATGTCGAGAATAACCGGCTCACCCTGGTTAGACGCGCGCAGGACTGACTGATCTTCAGGAATCACGCCAACCAGTTTGATTCGCAGAATTTCCAGTACGTCTTCCATGCTAAGCATGTCACCTTTATTTACGCGGCCAGGGTTGTAGCGCGTAAGCAACAGATGCTCTTTAATCGGATCTTCACCGTTTTCTGCGCGACGGGATTTCGACGCCAGAATACCCAGAATACGGTCAGAGTCACGTACAGAAGAGACTTCCGGGTTAGTGGTGATAATAGCTTCATCGGCAAAATACAGGGCCATCAGCGCGCCGGTTTCAATACCTGCCGGGGAGTCGCAGACGATGAAGTCGAAATCCATCGCTTTCAGATCGTCCAGAACTTTCGCGACGCCTTCACGCGTCAGCGCGTCTTTATCGCGGGTCTGTGAGGCCGGAAGAATAAAGAGATTCTCGGTACGCTTATCTTTGATTAACGCCTGATTTAACGACGCATCGCCCTGAATAACGTTGACGAAGTCGTAAACGACGCGGCGTTCACAACCCATAATCAGGTCAAGGTTACGCAGGCCGATATCAAAATCAATAACGACAGTTTTCTTTCCCTTCTGGGCCAAACCTGTAGCGATGGCCGCGCTGGAGGTGGTTTTGCCAACGCCCCCTTTACCCGAAGTAACAACAATAATGCGTGCCATAGAAATTCCTTGTTAAAAAGGGATCAATTCAACGGTTGAACTGTCAAAGCGTTCTCTGCTAATTGCAGACGTGCCGCTTTGCCATAAAATTCTGCTGGGATTTTATCACTCAGCCAATAAACACCTGCGATAGACACCAGTTCTGCCGTCAGATGGGTACAAAAAATTTGTGCTTCCCGGTCGCCACTTGCGCCAGCCAGCGCACGACCTCTCATCATTCCGTAAACATGAATATTGCCATCAGCGATCAGCTCTGCGCCCGCACTGACGTGGCTTGTAACAATCAGATCACATTGTGGAGCATAAATGCGCTGACCGGAACGAACCGGGACATTTATTAATCGTGTTTTTGTGATGGGAGTAACATTTTGCGGTGGCGTGACGGGAACGGGAGTCTCAACAGGCGCGGGACGAATCGTTTTTTCTTTACCTTCAGTCAGTAAAGGAAGTCCCATTTCGTCAATTTCAGCCTTTAATCGGGCATCTTTGCATCCGCTGACGCCGATAATGCGCAAGCCGGTAGACGTGACAACCTCTTGCAGCGCAGTCCAGTTTACCGGGCTTTCAAGGCCACTCACGTTAACCACCACGGGAGCATGTTTTAAAAATGCAGGTGCCTGCGCGATTTTGTCTTCCAACGCCTGACGAATAACCTCGGGTTCTGCTTCATGTAAATGAACCACTGATAAGGTGAAGCTACTGCCTTTAAGCTCGATTGGCGTGTTTGACATCCTGGCCTTACTCAATTTGCTATTTATCATCCCCAGCGCGGGGTGATATTCCGAAGACTATAAGGCATGTTATAGTCAGTATTATATTGAGGCAAGCCACCATTCCGTGAATTCAGAGTAAAAGATATGTTTTGTGTGATCTACCGAAGCAGCAAACGTGACCAGACTTATTTATATGTCGAAAAAAAAGACGATTTCTCACGCGTTCCTGAAGAACTGATGAAAGGATTTGGTCAGCCGACGCTGGCAATGATGCTGCCGCTTGACGGTCGAAAAAAACTGGTTAATGCCGATCTTGAAAAAGTAAAACAGGCGCTAACCGAGCAGGGCTATTATTTACAAATACCGCCACCGCCAGAAGATTTGCTCAAACAGCATCTGGCGGCGGCCAAACAAAATACATCAGACGCTAAACGTTAAACTGCATCCGGCAGCAGCACGTTCCACCGATGCAGTACCTGAAATCTATGACTACGTTAGGGGAAAGTAATGTATCAACATCACAACTGGCATGGTGCTCTGCTGGATTATCCAGTGAGTAAGGTGGTTTGCGTAGGGAGTAACTATGCCAACCATATAAAAGAGATGGGGGGAACCACCCCGGAAGAGCCGGTGCTGTTTATCAAGCCGGAAACCGCGCTGTGCGATTTGCGCCAGCCGCTGGCGATCCCATCCGATATGGGATCGGTTCACCATGAGGTTGAGCTGGCCGTACTGATTGGCGCGACCTTACGTCAGGCGACCGAAGAACATGTGCGTAAAGCTATCGCCGGCTATGGCGTAGCGCTGGATCTGACGCTGCGCGATATTCAGGGAAAAATGAAGAAAGCCGGTCAGCCGTGGGAAAAAGCCAAGGGCTTTGATAATTCTTGTCCGCTGTCAGGATTTATCCCGGTGGCGGAATTTACCGGCGATCCGCAGAATACGATGCTCGGCTTAACGGTCAACGGCGAAACGCGCCAGCATGGCTCCACGGCAGATATGATCCATCACATTGTGCCTTTGATTGCCTATATGAGCCGTTTCTTTACGCTCAAAGCGGGCGACGTAGTGCTGACCGGAACCCCAGCAGGCGTTGGACCGCTAAGCAGCGGTGATGAATTGGCTATCAGTTTTCATGGCGAAACGCTGACCACCCGCGTGCTGTAATCTCTGCTTGCCGCCTTTTCGGGCGGCAAAACTTGCATCAGCGTGCCAGACTGGTTATAAGGTGCAGCTTTATTGCAATAGCGGATACCCTGATGAGCGACATACCTTTCTGGCAAAGTAAAACCCTTGATGAAATGACCGATGCCGAGTGGGAGTCATTATGTGATGGGTGCGGTCAATGCTGCCTGCATAAGCTGATGGATGAAGACACCGACGAAATCTATTTTACCAACGTCGCCTGTAAGCAGCTCAATATCAAAACCTGTCAGTGCCGTAATTACGAGCGTCGCTTCGAATACGAGCCGGACTGCATCAAGCTAACGCGTGATAATCTGCCGACCTTTGAATGGTTGCCAATGACCTGCGCCTATCGTTTGCTGGCGGAAGGAAAGGGGTTACCGGAATGGCATCCGCTGCTGACGGGGTCGAAAGCGGCAATGCATGGCGAGCGTATTTCGGTACGCCATATTGCGGTGAAAGAATCAGAAGTGCGTGACTGGCAGGAGCATATTTTGAACAAACCTTCATGGGCGGACTGAGCCGCCCATCGATTAGCAGGCGTTAAAGGTTAAGACTTTTTCGCCTGATACATTTCATCTCCGTGGTTGTCGTCTTCAACCCAGAAATTAATGTTGAATTGCGCATCGTCGCTTAATTCAACGCGATGCCAGTACTGCGGTGGGCTGGTTGCGAACTGCCCGGCATTAATCACCATTTTCACTTCGGGTTCTTTTGCGTCTTCATTGGCAAAACCATAATACGTTACCGTTCCTTCCATCACGCAGAGTTGTCCAAAGACCCCCGCTGCGGTGTTGTGGTGGGAAAGCAGCGCCGCAGGGACATTGTCTTTCGTAAAGAAGGGAGTAGAGCGTTTAACTTTCCAGTTTGCCGGGATGCGTAAATGGGACATAAGACATCTCCTTGGTGTCGCATCTATAAGATGTATTTAATATACATCTTATAGATGCCTACAGGCAATGAATTTAAGACAAAAAAAACGCTCCCGAAGGAGCGTCTCTGTTAGCGACCGAAGAGGTCACGTTTTTTTGGTTTAAACGGTTGTGCAATCACCACCAGCACCGCAACGACAAGATACGCGGCGAAGATCCCGAGCAGCCACTGCGGCATTTCCAGGGTCAAAAAAGACCACTGGCGTTCAGCACAATCACCGGAAGCAACGAATACCTGCGGCAGCCATTTATCCAGCGGCAACCAACTCGGGAAGCGCGCGGCAAAATCACAGGTCATAAACGGTGACGGGTGAAGCTGAATCATGGTGTGCTCATACGCTAACTGAAGACCGCGCCAGGCGCTGTAAATCCAGATAACCATGGCCACATAGCGCAGCGGTGTTTTTGGTGCGATAGCCCCTACCAGTCCTGCACCCATCACGCCGAATAATGCGCTACGTTCGTAAATACACAACACGCAAGGTTTGAGCAGCATGACGTGCTGGAACCACAGCGCGACGAGCTCCAGCGCAAAGGCGGTTAACGCCAACAATAACCATGCCCCACGACCCCGGGAGCACTGGTTTAAAAATCGCAACATAATAATTTCCCTGCAACATGCGTAGAGACCGCAGTTTAAACCAATTCAATTTAAGCGCCACTAGCGGAAATTGAAATATTGTGTAATCGGATAATTATCATGCAAAAAGTCAAACCGGGCAGTGATTTGCCCGGTTAATTGTTATGAAAGTGTAGCCAGCCCGACTGGGTCATCCATTCGGTCAGTGGAACCAGCGTGAACTCCACGCAAAGCAACCCGACGAGCGTCAGGACAAGGGTATAAGGCAGAGCCATCCATACCATACGTCCATAAGAGAGGCGAATTAACGGCGCCAGTGCGGAGGTCAGCAGAAACAGGAACGCCGCCTGACCATTTGGCGTGGCTACGGAAGGCAGGTTGGTTCCGGTGTTAATCGCCACCGCTAACAGTTCATACTGATTAAGGCTGATGGTGCCATGCTCCAGCGCCGCTTTCGCTTCGTTGATGTAAATCGTGCCAACGAAGACGTTATCAGAAATAGACGACAGCAGGCCGTTGAACAGATAGAACAACGTTAATTGCGCATGTTCAGAGGCTTGTAAAACGAACTGAATAATTGGCGCAAAGAGCTGCTGATCGATGATCACCGCGACAACAGAGAAAAACACGGTTAGCAGCGCGGTGAAGGGGAGCGACTCGGTAAAGGCTTTACCAATAGCATGTTCATCGGTGACGCCGGTTAACGACGTTGCCAAAATAATGACTGACAGGCCAATTAATCCCACTTCCGCCAGATGCAGCGCCAGGGCGACCACCAGCCAGACGCCGATAATCGCCTGGACAATCAGTTTGATTTTGTCCTGACGGGTTCGCTGCTTACGGCTCTGATCGTCATATTGCTGCAGGACGTCCCGGACGGTTTCCGGCAGCGTTTCGCCATAGCCAAACCAACGTAATTTCTCGACCAGCACGCAGGTTAGCAGGCCGCAAATCAGTACCGGGACGGTGACTGGAGACATGCGCAGGAAGAAGTCGCCAAAGTGCCAGCCCGCCGCTTTGGCGATAATCAGGTTTTGCGGTTCGCCAACCATAGTCATCACGCCACCTAACGCTGTACCGACGCCTGCGTGCATCATCAGACTACGCAGAAAACCGCGGAACTGCTCCAGAACGACCTTATTATGCTGATCGATATGGCTGTCATCGAGCATATTGTTATCTTCCCCGCGGGAAGAGGCAACGCGATGGTAGATGCCATAAAAACCGACCGCTACGCTTATCACCACGGCAACGACGGTCAACGCATCAAGAAACGCGGAGAGGAAGGCGGCAGCAATACAGAAGGACAGCGAAAGTAGCGATTTGGAGCGAATGCTGAGCAGAAGCCGGGTGAAAATAAACAACAGCAGCTGCTTCATAAAGTAGATGCCGGCCACCATAAACATCAGCAGCAATAACACCTCAAGGTTAGCAGCAACCTCTTCACGGACATGCGCGGCGCTGGTCATGCCAATGATGACGGCTTCGATGGCCAACAGCCCGCCCGGCAGCAGCGGATAACACTTGAGCGCCATCGCCAGCGTAAAAATGAACTCGGCCACCAACAACCAGCCGGCAATAAAGGGATTGATGAAAAAGATAATCGGGTTAACGACTAAGAAGACGAGCAGTGCAAGTTTGTACCAGTCTGGCGACTGGCCTAAAAAATTGCGCCACATCGCGCGGCCCCATGATAGCTCCACGGTGATTCCCTACCTTTAAAAATGAAATCATGTTTTTATGTTTGACCGCAAAGCTTAGCGGGAGGAGGGGGCACAGGCAAGCTCTTCACGTGAATGGCAGACTGCGTGCGCGTCAGCGTTATCTGGAAAATGAAGCCTTGATCCACTTTTTCTTCATTTCGTCAGCTATCAGCTATGAAACCCGTCTGGTATGATAACTGTAACTATGTTTTGCTGTGTAATGGAATTATTACTATGGTCATTAAGGCGCAAAGCCCGGCGGGGTTCGCGGAAGAGTACATCATTGAGAGTATCTGGAATAACCGCTTCCCCCCTGGCACTATTTTGCCCGCTGAACGTGAGCTCTCTGAACTGATCGGAGTGACACGTACCACGTTACGCGAAGTTTTACAGCGTCTGGCGCGGGATGGCTGGTTGACCATTCAACATGGCAAACCGACGAAGGTGAATAACTTCTGGGAAACCTCCGGGCTGAATATCCTTGAAACGCTGGCGCGCCTCGATCACGAGAGCGTGCCGCAGCTTATTGATAATCTGCTGTCCGTGCGTACCAACATCTCGACGATCTTCATTCGCACCGCGTTTCGCCAGCATCCTGAAAAAGCGCAGGAGGTTCTGGCGACGGCAAATCAGGTGGCCGACCATGCTGATGCGTTCGCCGATCTGGATTACAACATTTTCCGCGGTCTGGCATTCGCGTCCGGTAATCCAATATACGGTTTGATCCTCAACGGAATGAAAGGGTTATATACCCGTATTGGTCGTCATTACTTTGCTAATCCTGAAGCGCGCGGCCTGGCGCTGAGCTTCTATCGTAAGCTGTCAGAACTCTGCGAGCAGGGCGCTCACGAGCAGGTTTATGAAACGGTGCGCCGCTACGGTCACGACAGCGGCGAAATCTGGCATCGGATGCAGAAGAACCTGCCGGGCGATTTAGCGATTCAGGGACGCTAATAAAAAAAAACTCATTCGAGGCAATGCCGTTCAGTTAACGCTTAAGTTTCAGGAAGTATCAACCTGTGTTGGCGGAAGTAATGAATATGCCATCCCAGAGAAAGGATTCCGTTCACCTCATGTTCATCGTTTCTCTGAAGCACCGATACCCGTGAACGTGTAAAGGGCGTTCTCCGCCACGCCCTTTACAATCCCGGCTCCCGGCGGGAAAATTGCCACTTCGTGGTTCCCTCCGCTTATTCCTCTAGGCTACCGGGCCGGGCGCGAGGAAACGTCCCTGTAAAGCGCGCCCTGAACCCGCATCCCTGCGGGTTCTCCCGGCCTTACGGAAACACGTCGGCAATTTTCAGCCGGACCAGCCACGCCTGACCACCTGCAC
>NZ_GG730299.1:867439-867731 GCF_000155975.1 Citrobacter youngae ATCC 29220
GTATCAACCTGTGTTGGCGGAAGTAATGAATATGCCATCCCAGAGAAAGGATTCCGTTCACCTCATGTTCATCGTTTCTCTGAAGCACCGATACCCGTGAACGTGTAAAGGGCGTTCTTCGCCACGCCCTTTACAATCCCGGCTCCCGGCGGGAAAATTGTTGCTGCGCAATACCCTCCGCTTATTCCTCCAGGCTACCGGGCCGGGCGCGAGGAAACGTCCCTGTAAAGCGCGCCCTGAACCCGCATCCCTGCGGGTTCTCCCGGCCTTACGGAAACACGTCGGCAATTTT
>NZ_GG730299.1:867831-867940 GCF_000155975.1 Citrobacter youngae ATCC 29220
AATGCCGTTCAGTTAACGCTTAAGTTTCAGGAAGTATCAACCTGTGTTGGCGGAAGTAATGAATATGCCATCCCAGAGAAAGGATTCCGTTCACTTCATGTTCATCTTT
>NZ_GG730299.1:868040-1088633 GCF_000155975.1 Citrobacter youngae ATCC 29220
GGCTGAAAATCGATGAGGCGTTGGCGGCTGACCGGGTCTGCCCGCAGGGATGCGGGCAGAGGGGACGGCCTGCATGGACGCAGGTTCGGCCCCGACCCAGCAGGCAGACGGCATAAGACGAATAGCTCGCGTAGCGACGATTTTCCCGCCGGGAGCCTGGGATGCAAGGGAGGCGGCGGTGAGCCTCCCTTGCACGTTCACGGGTATCAGTGCTTTAGAGAAGTGATACGGCTGCGGTGAACGGAACCCTGATCAAGAATCACATGTTCACCATACATTCTTAACTGAACGGTATTGCCTCATTCGAGGGGTTTTGTTTTACAGACCGTTCATTCTTGGCGGGCAACGCTCCAGCAGCTCCACGCTGCCATCTTCATTCTGCTGTTCCAGCATCACGTCAAAACCCCATAACCGATGCACATGCTTCAGCACCTCTTTGCGCCCTTTATCCAGTGGGGCACGGTTATGCGGAATATAGCGCAAGGTGAGCGAACGGTCGCCGCGCAGATCGACATTCCAGATTTGAATATTCGGCTCCAGGTTGCTCAGGTTATATTGCGACGACAGCCTGCTGCGAATCTCACGATACCCTTCTTCGTTATGGATAGCGGAAATCTCCAGGTAATTGTGGCGGTCGTCATCCAGCACGGTGAACAGGCGGAAGTCGCGCATTACTTTGGGCGACAGGAACTGACTGATAAAGCTTTCATCTTTAAAGTCGCGCATCGCGAAATGCAGCGTTTCCAGCCAGTCGGAACCGGCTATATCCGGGAACCAGTATCTGTCTTCCTCGGTAGGTGACTGGCAAATACGCTTGATATCCTGGAACATCGCAAAGCCCAGGGCATAAGGGTTTATCCCGCTATACCACGGGCTGTTGTACGGCGGCTGGAATACCACGTTGGTATGACTATGCAGAAACTCCAGCATAAAACGTTCGGTAACCTTACCTTCATCATAAAGGTGGTTAAGGATGGTGTAATGCCAGAAGGTGGCCCAGCCTTCGTTCATTACCTGCGTTTGTTTCTGCGGATAAAAATACTGGCTGACCTTGCGTACGATGCGTAACACCTCTCGCTGCCAGGACTCCAGCAGCGGCGCGTTTTTCTCCATGAAATACAGCAGGTTTTCCTGTGGCTCAGAAGGATAACGCCGCGCTTCGGAAATGGTTTTCTCTTCCTCTTTCTTCGGCAGCGTGCGCCACAGCATATTCACCTGGCTTTGTAGATACTCTTCACGGCTTTTCTGCCGGGCTTTTTCTTCCTGTAGCGAGATTTTTTGCGGTCGTTTGTACCGGTCCACGCCGTAATTCATCAGCGCATGACAGGAGTCGAGGAGCTTTTCGACTTCATCCACGCCGTAACGCTCTTCACACTGGGTAATATAGTTTCGCGCGAAGATCAGATAATCGACGATGGAACTGGCGTCCGTCCAGCTGCGGAACAGGTAGTTATTTTTGAAGAACGAGTTATGCCCATAGCAGGCGTGCGCCATCACCAGCGCCTGCATGGTAATGGTGTTCTCTTCCATCAGGTAGGCGATACACGGATTGGAGTTAATGACGATTTCATAGGCCAGCCCCTGCTGGCCATGCTTGTACAAGCGCTCGGTTTCAATAAACTTCTTACCAAACGACCAGTGCGGATAGTTGATTGGCATCCCGACGCTGGAGTAGGCATCCATCATCTGTTCGGAGGTGATCACCTCGATTTGGTGCGGGTAGGTATCCAGTCTGTAGAGTTTCGCCACGCGGTCTATTTCCGCCAGATAGACATCCAGCAGATCAAACGTCCAGTCGGGTCCATCGCTTAACCGTGTGCTGTCCTTGTTCATGGAATCAATCGTAGCCATTCGCGCACCCTCATTGTTGGCGGCACTCTCTGTCTGGAGTACCTCATTTCAAGCATAGATCATGGTGTTAAAAAACGTGCTGCGGCAGAAATTTTTTCTTTGCGATTTCACGTTATCGAGGCGTCGAAAAAGGACCTGGTTGCAAAATTTTATGCTGGATAAAAATAACGCGCAGCAGGAGATGCCAAAGCAGAGAGTTCCCCGCCGTCACCGACATATGTGAGATAAGTCACCATAAAAAAGTCGTATGTTGAATAATATTTTCAACTAGGTTATCAAGATGTAATTAGATGATTGTTCTTTTACTGTTAACGGAGTGGCTATGCGAGTTGTCATACTGGGAAGTGGTGTCGTTGGCGTGACCAGCGCCTGGTATTTAAGTCAGGCTGGACACGAAGTCACCGTCATTGATCGTGAGCCCGGTCCGGCGCTGGAAACCAGCGCGGCTAACGCGGGACAAATCTCTCCAGGTTATGCAGCACCATGGGCGGCGCCAGGCGTACCGCTCAAAGCAATTAAATGGATGTTTCAGCGTCATGCTCCGCTGGCCGTTCGTCTCGACGGGACCCAGTTCCAGCTGAAGTGGATGTGGCAGATGCTGCGCAACTGCGACACCAGCCACTATATGGAAAACAAAGGGCGCATGGTGCGGCTGGCGGAATACAGCCGCGATTGTCTGAAAGCGCTGCGCGCCTCTACCGGCATTGAATATGAAGGACGTCAAGGCGGAACGTTACAGCTGTTCCGGACCGCTCAACAGTATGAGAACGCCACCCGCGATATCGCCGTTCTCGAAGATGCGGGCGTGCCATATCAACTGCTGGAAGCAAACCGCCTGGCGGAAGTCGAACCGGCGCTGGCCGAAGTCGCGCATAAGCTGACCGGCGGTTTGCGTTTACCGAATGACGAAACCGGTGACTGCCAGCTGTTTACCCAGCGCCTGGCGCAGATGGCCGAGCAGGCGGGCGTTAAGTTTCGTTTTAACACGCTGGTCGATAAGCTGCTCAGCGAAGGTGAGCAAATATATGGCGTCCAGTGTGGCGAGGAAATCATTAAAGCCGATGCTTATGTGATGGCATTCGGCTCTTACTCCACGGCGATGCTGAAAGGGATCGTTGATATTCCGGTCTATCCGCTGAAAGGTTATTCCTTGACCATTCCGGTGGCGCAGGATGACGGGGCGCCGGTTTCTACAATCCTTGATGAAACCTACAAGATAGCCATTACCCGCTTTGATAACCGTATTCGCGTTGGCGGCATGGCAGAGATTGTAGGCTTCAATACCGAACTGTTGCAGCCTCGTCGTGAAACGCTGGAGATGGTCGTACGCGATCTTTTCCCGCGCGGTGGTCATGTTGAGCAGGCCACCTTCTGGACGGGGTTACGCCCCATGACGCCGGACGGTACGCCGGTCGTCGGACGAACCCGCTATAAGAATCTGCTGCTTAATACCGGTCATGGCACGCTGGGCTGGACGATGGCCTGCGGATCCGGTCAGCTGCTGAGCGATATTTTATCTGGCCGTACGCCGGCCATTCCTTACGACGACCTGAGCGTGGCGCGTTACAGTCCGGGGTTTACCCCCGCTCGTCCACGGCATTTACATGGCGCACATAACTGATAAGGACGAGAGATGACCCGCCCGATCCTGGCCAGCATTGACCTGCAGGCGTTGAAACAAAATCTGGCCATTACGCGCCAGGCCGCACCGGACGCCCGCGTCTGGTCGGTAGTGAAAGCCAATGCCTACGGACATGGCATTGAACGAGTATGGAATGCGCTGGGCACAACCGACGGTTTTGCCATGCTCAATCTTGAAGAGGCGATAACCCTGCGCGAGCGGGGGTGGAAAGGCCCGATATTAATGCTGGAGGGTTTTTTCCACGCCGATGACCTGAAGGTATATGACAAATATCGTCTGACAACGTGTGTGCACAGTAACTGGCAGCTAAAAGCATTGCAAAATGCACGGCTGAACGCACCGCTCGATGTTTATCTGAAGGTGAACAGCGGCATGAACCGGCTGGGGTTCTTACCGGACAGAGTTTCCACGGTCTGGCAACAGCTGCGGGCAATGCCCAACGTCGGGGAAATGACGTTGATGTCGCACTTCGCGGATGCAGAACACCCGAATGGCATTCAGGAAGCGATGACGCGTATTGCGCAGGCGACGGAAGGGCTGGAGTGCAGACGCTCGTTGTCCAATTCGGCTGCCACGCTGTGGCATCCTGAAGCGCATTTCGACTGGGTTCGCCCGGGCATCATTTTGTACGGCGCATCGCCGTCGGGACAGTGGCGAGACATTGCGAATACCGGCCTGAAACCTGTGATGACGCTAAGCAGCGAAATCATCGGCATACAAACGCTGAAAGCTGGCGACCGGGTCGGTTACGGCGGGCGTTACACCGCCAGCGGAGAACAGCGCATCGGCATTGTGGCGACCGGGTATGCGGACGGTTACCCGCGCCATGCGCCGAGCGGCACGCCAGTGCTGGTGGACGGTGTCCGCACCACAACGGTCGGCACGGTCTCAATGGATATGCTGGCCGTTGACCTGACGCCATGTCCTCAGGCGGGGATCGGCACGCCGGTAGAGCTGTGGGGCAAAGAGATAAAAATTGACGATGTGGCCAGCGCTGCCGGTACGGTAGGCTACGAGTTAATGTGCTCGCTGGCGCTGCGCGTACCGGTTGTTACGGTGTAACTTTTGGTGAGTTGCCTGATGGCGCTGCGCTGATCGAGCCTACAGAAGCAGTGCATGTTGTATGCCGGGTAAGGCGTAGCCGCCGCCCGGCAAACAACATCCGCGTTACTCATCCTCATCTTCAGCAACGCGAACACCAACCTTCAGCACCGCATTATCTTCTTTCTCGGCAACCGTCCAGATCATGCCAGCAAATTCAACCTGGTCACCGACGACCGGCGCGGCGCCTAACAGATGCTGAACAATCTCGCCCAGCGTTTGCTGTTTGTCCCGATACTCTGTGCCATCGTCAAGACCGTATATCAGCGCCACGTCGGCATATTTCGCGCTGGCTTCGAGAATAAAATCACCGAAGAATCGCTGGTCTAACGACACCGGCGGCGACTGGCTGAATAGCTTGCCGAGAGCAGGGAGATCGCGCTCGCGACCAATGACGCACAACACGTCGCCTTCGCGCAGGCGCGTGCTGCCCGACGGATGAAACAATACATTGTCACGGAACAGGGCGGCAATTCGCGTTTCTTCCGGCATATGCAGGTCGCGCAGCGCGGCTCCTACACACCATTTATCCGCGCTGAGCTGATACACAAACTGCTCCCAGGGGTTATCCGGGTGAATATCCAGACCAATACGTGAAACGGGCCAGCCGACGGGGGGAACCACCACTTTAGCCTTTTTGGCCGCCCATGAAAGCGACGTTCCCTGAAACAGCAGGGAGATCAGAACCACGAAGAACGCCACGTTAAAGAACAGGCGCGCATTCTCAAGTCCCGCCATCATCGGGAAGACGGCAAGGATGATCGGCACTGCGCCGCGCAAGCCCACCCAACTGATAAAAACGCGCTCGCGCAGATTAAAGCCGCGGAACGGCAGCAGTCCGGCGAAGACCGACAGCGGGCGTGCGACGAAAATCATCCACGCAGACAAAATCAGCGCCGGAATCGCGATAGGTAGCAGGTCGGACGGCGTAACCAGCAGCCCCAGCACCAGGAACATGGCGATTTGCGCCAGCCAGGCCAGACCGTCGAAGTTTTGCAGAATACCAAAGCGGTTGCGGATCGGGCGATTGCCCAGCAGGAAACCGCACAGATAAACCGCCAGAATACCGCTGCCTTCCAGCGCGGTGGTCAGGGCAAAAATGAGGATCCCGCCGCTTAAGGCCAGTAACGGATACAGTCCGGCAGGGAGTGAAATGCGGTTAATCATTTGCTGCAGCAGGTAGCCGCCGCCGAGGCCCAGCACAATTCCTAAGCCAAACTGCTGGATAATATGCACCGCGAACATCCAGCTTAACGCGGTCTCGTGGTTTTGGATCATGGCGATAAGCGTGATGGTCAAAAATACCGCCATCGGGTCGTTACTTCCGGATTCAATTTCCAGCGTGGAGCCAACGCGTTCGTTAAGCCCTTTTCCGCCGAGCAGGGAAAAAACCGCCGCCGCGTCGGTGGAGCCGACTATCGCGCCAATCAATAGCCCTTCAATGAGATCCAGATTAAACAGCCATGCGGCCATCATGCCGGTAAGTCCGGAGGTGATCAGTACCCCGACGGTCGCCAGCGATAACGCCGGACCAAGCGCAACGCGAAAAGAGCTGGCCTGGGTGCGCATCCCGCCGTCTAGCAGGATAACCGCCAGCGCCAGGTTACTCACCATGTAGGCAAAAGGGTAGTTGTCAAAAGGAATACCGCCTACGCCGTCCACACCCGCTAACATCCCAATAGCGAGAAATATCACCAGGATAGGGATGCCAAGACGCGATGAGAATGAACTGAGTAAGATACTGCAGGTGACGAGAACGGAACCCAAAATAAAAAGGCTAATAATTGCTGCGGCATCCAACGTTCGTTTACTCCTGAATTACGCTGTTTCGTATTAACAAACCCTAACATAATAACGACAGAAACAGCGTTTTACTTAGCCCTGGTAACGGCTTTTTTTACGATTTAAGTACCGGATGACCACTTATGGTGAGCTGAGCGCCGTTTTTATCGTTTTTCAACATCGCATTCGCCCCTAAAGGCAGGGTGACGGTGCGTTGTTCATGGCCAAAATCGAGGCCGCTGATCAACGGAACCGACAATCTGGCGCGGAGAAAAGCGCAGACCGAATCCAGGCTGTAACCCGCGTCATAATCATTGGGCGCACTGCCGCTAAAACTGCCAAGAATAATGGCGTTTTGCTGGGCCAGAATTCCCGCGTGGTAAAGCTGTAGCAGCATGCGCTCAATGCGAAATGGATGCTCGTTAATGTCTTCCAGCACCAAAACGCCGTTTTTGATAGTCGGCATCCACGGCGTGCCCATCAACGAAATAAGCATCGCCAGATTTCCGCCCCACAGCGTCCCTTCGGTCGCGCATTCCGGGCCCTCACTCTGCCATTCGAGGGTAAAGTGGGGATTACGCAAAGCCTGCCAGAAATGGCGCTCGGTAAACGCGTTCATCTCTTCGGCGCCGAAGTTAGCCGCCAGCATCGGGCCGCTGAAGGTAATCACATTGCCTTGCGCCAGCAAACCGCACTGGATTGCCGTAAAATCGCTGTGTCCGCAGAGCAGCAGCGGATTTTGTTGTTGACGAGCGGCCAGCCCCTGCCAGTCGATGCCTTCCAGTAAACGGCTCGCGCCATAACCACCGCGTACCGCCATGACAATGGTATCGGGCGTTTTAAGATGCGCGAGCGAATTCACATCCGCCAGCCGTTCTGCCTCTGTACCCGCAAAACGCTGGCAGCGGCGCGCAATGACCGCTGAATTGTCGACCTGATGACCGGCCTCAGTAAGACGCGCAAGCCCACGTAAGGCCGCCTGCTGGTTGATACAGTAGCCCGATGGGGCAATTAAGTGAAACCGGGACATGGCATTTCCTTGCTACAACTAAAACCAAATGTATATCATGCCGCGTAGGTATGTCGTTGTCACCTCAGCGACAGGTTCCGGCTATAAGGATAGATGACGTGAAATTGAGATGGTTTGCTTTTTTGGTTGTACTACTTGCGGGCTGTAGTTCAAAACAGGATTACAAAAATCCGCCGTGGAATGCTGAAGTTCCGGTTAAACGCGCAATGCAATGGATGCCGATCAGTGAAAAAGCCGGTGCGGCCTGGGGAGTCAGTCCACAATTGATTACCGCTATCATCGCCATTGAGTCAGGTGGAAATCCGAATGCGGTCAGTAAATCGAATGCGATTGGTCTGATGCAGCTAAAAGCCTCTACTTCAGGGCGCGACGTTTATCGTCGCATGGGGTGGAGCGGAGAGCCGTCGACCAGCGAACTGAAAAATCCTGAGCGTAACATTTCGATGGGGGCCGCCTACCTGAGTATTCTTGAAACCGGACCGCTGGCCGGAATTGAAGATCCGCAGGTAATGCAATATGCGGTAGTGGTGTCGTACGCCAACGGGGCGGGCGCGCTGCTGCGAACGTTCTCCTCGGACAGGAAAAAAGCCATCAATAAGATCAACGATCTCAGTCCGGATGAATTTATCGATTATGTCGCAGAGAATCATCCGGCGCCGCAGGCTCCGCGCTATATCTGGAAGCTTCAACAAGCGCTGGATGCGATGTAGTTCGTATAATGCTATCCGCGCACCTTATTTGCTTTTTCCCGAGCTTCGCGCTCAAGGGAAAAAATAATCCGCTGTAAGTTCCGCTCCACCGCCGGGCCGACGTTGAGAAAACGAAAGCTCAGGCGGGGAGTGGAAATGGTTTCATTTTTGCTGTCGATAACTTTGCGCTCGCTAATGGAAATAAGCTGGGCGTCAACGTGATACACCCCCCATTGCTCCATGTTCAGTTCAACCTGCGAGAAGCGCATGCCTTCGACCAGTCCCTCTGGTTTTGCCGTTTCTAACAGTCCCCCCATGCCGCCAAGAGACAAATCGAATAAGCGAAAACATAGCGTGCTGTTGTCCGGCATTTTTACCGTGCAGCGATAGGGGGGATGCAGCGGCGCGCCGATGCGGAAATATTCCCGCCGCTGGACGAACCACAGGGAGGGCGGCAACGATGAAATAAATGCCGGTAGCCGTTGATACTCACCTTTTTTAAGCTGCGGCAGGGTGAACTCCACTTTGGCTCCCTGCGTTTCGGCGATAATCGTTACCTGACTGGCCCGCTGCACGGCCTGGTTTTCATATTCCTGACTGCCAAAATCCATGATCAGCGCGTCCGGACTGACCGCCAGTATTTTGCTGATGAACTGGCCGCCTGACCAGGAGATACGCAACGGAACCTGCTGCGAATTTAAGTCCCTGAGTACGCCTAACACCGCTAACGGATTTTGCTTCAGGAACTGCTCATTGTAGTTACTCACACCTAATGACTCCTGGATGCCGGGTTTGTCGTTGGATTATCGGCATCAAACGGCGGAACTTAAGACAAATGGATGAAATTTTTTACTAAAGCCAACGAATTAAGTCTGCGCGTAAAAGCGTCATCCAACAGCTTGCCTATACTTAATGCACTGGCGCGGGAATGACGAGCGCACATTCACTGGAAAGAGGGCCTGAAAATGGGAATTATTGCCTGGATTGTTTTTGGTCTGATTGCGGGGGTTATCGCCAAACTGATTATGCCGGGGCGCGATGGCGGTGGATTTATCCTGACCTGCATTCTCGGTATTGTCGGTGCTGTGGTCGGCGGATGGCTGGCAACGATGTTTGGTATCGGCGGTGATGTCAGCGGATTTAATCTCCACAGCTTCCTGGTGGCCGTGGTCGGCGCGATTGTTGTGCTGGGTGTTTTCCGGCTTGTGCGACGAGATTAATCGAACGGCCCCTTCGGGGGCCGTTCCTCATAGTGGAAAATGTGTTATTGCGTCGGTTGCGTCTGCTTTTTAGGCTCCGCTGATGCTGTACCTGCCGGGGCCGGTCGCGAGGCGGGTACGCTGTCACAAGGTTTTTCTTTAGCGCAAATCAGGTCGAGCATTTTTAGCGTTACGCCGTTGGTCCAGCCGAACCCATCCTGCAACGGATATTCACCGCCGCCACCGCCGGTACCTGTGGTGCTCACGTCATACTTCTCGACCAGCTTTTTCTCGCGATCGTAAGTGTGCTGCACGTTGGTGAGGAATCGCCAGGTTACGTCCATGGCCACGTTATCCTGCCCGTAGTTCTGTAGCCCGGATGCTGCGACCCACTGGAGCGGGGCCCAGCCGTTGGGAGCATCCCACTGCTGGCCGCTTTTCACCGAGGTGGTAGCAAGACCACCGGGTTGCAACAAATGCGCCTGGGTTGCCGTGGCGACTTTACTGGCGCGATCTTTTGCCGCCGCATTAACATACAGCGGGAACAGGGCGGCGGCGGTAAGCTGGTTGCGTACTTTATGACTCTTCAGATCGTAGTCGGCATACCAGCCCTCTTTGTCGTTCCACAGATGCTTTTCGATCCCTTTTTGTCGGGCGTTGGCGAAGCCTTCGTACTGCGCGGCTTTGGCATCATCGCCAGCGGCTTTGCTGGCCAGCGCGATCATTTTTTCCATTTTGTACATCAGCGCATTGAGATCGACCGGAACGATGCTGGTGGTACGCAGGGTGCCTAGCTGATTGGGGTTATCCATCCAGCGGGAACTAAAGTCCCAGCCGGACGCGGCGGCGGAACGCAGGTCGCGGTAGATTTCGGTGGCCGGGCGGTTCGGGTTGCTTTTCGCGGTGGCGATATCCTCCACCCACGACTCTGGCCTTGGCGTATCGCGGTCATCCCAGTAGCGGTTCAAAATGATGCCGTCATCCAGTTTTACCACGCGCTTATTCTGCTGGCCGGGCTGGAGCGTTTCGACGCCTTCCATCCAGTAGCTGTATTCTTTAAGCATCTGCGGGAGGTATTTCTTCAGCGCGTCATCCCCGTCATGCTGCGCCAGCAGTTCAACCATAAACGCAAAGAACGGAGGTTGAGAACGGCTCAGATAGTAGGTGCGGTTGCCGTTAGGAATGTGCCCCCAGGCATCAATCTCGTAAGCGAAGTTTGCTACCATGTCGGAGACCTTATCCCAGTGATTGCTCTCGGCAAGCCCCAGCATGGTGAAATAGCTGTCCCAGTAATATATTTCGCGAAAACGCCCGCCTGGCACCACATACGGCTCCGGGAGCGGCAACAGCGAGTCCCATTTTTCAGCGTCGGTTGTCGAACGGGTGAGCACCGGCCACAGTCCGTCAATATGCTCGCGCAGCGATTGCCCGGCCGGGGGGACGTATTTCTCTCCGTCTTTCGGCAAGGTGAAGTTCACTTGCACAAAATGGCGTAAGTCGAATCCGGACTGATTCTTTTGCATGCGGTAATCGGCGAGGATCATTAACGGATCGCTATTGGGAACCGCGTCAGCAAAGGTTTTCTGGTCAGGGAACAGTTTGGCCGTCTGTACATCGTTAAACAGCGGGCCGAGCAGGATATCAGGCGGTTGAGGCGTCGCTGCGGGCATGTCCTCGGCGTTGACGGCAAAAGAGGTAAAGGCAAAAAGGGTACTGGCAAGCGTCAGTTTTATGGCGACAGAAAGCAGGCCGGGATGGCGAATTGCTGGTGTTATCATCGGTTAATCTCCTTAGCGGCGTGCCGAAGCAGCGGCATTTACCATGAGAAAACCTTAGTTCAGGATTGACCGTTGCGCGTGATCGGCTCCCCATTTTGCGAATAAACAGACATTTCCCGTCGCGTACGGATAAGTTGCACACCCTCTGTCAGGCAAGGATGTGCAACTGACGTTAATCTGCGCGAGTTATCTTGTGCGCTACACCGTCGAGCGTGACGGCGTCCCCCGTCTTTATGCCATCAAGGGCTTCGCCTTGCTGACACATCCAGCACAGACCCATTTCACGGGCGATAATCGCCGGGTGAGACGCGTTGCTCCCGCCACGCAGGCAGATCCCTTTGATGGTCAGCGGATCAAGCTGCAACACCGTAGACGGATAAATAACGTCAGCGACCAGGATTGTGGGGTGGGTGAACGCAGGGATTTGCGCAGTCTCTCCTGTCAGATGCTGTAGCGAATGGGATAGGATGTCTTCAATATCGATGTATCGCGCTTGTAAGTAGGGATCGTCGAGCTGTAAATACTGTTGGCTCAGATCGCTCAGCACCTGATGCCAGGCCCAGGCGGCGCTGCACTGGTTTTCGCGCATAACGTCACAGGCCATATCGAGCAGCTCAGGATCGTCCAACAGCGTGTGGTGGCCGGAGAAGATCGCGGCGATATCTGCGGAATACTTCTCTTCTGCAAGCGCGGTGAGCTCGCTCAAATCGTTCAGCGTGCTCTGGATGGCGGCCCGTAATCGCTGCGCCTCCGTCTGGAGTGGCGCTGTAGACTGTCGGGCGACCGCTGGAGAGAACGGGGTATAGCAGAATGCCGTCCCCGTCGCCCGTGAAGGAACCGGAGCGGCCACGTTATTCACCTGCTCTGGTTCGAGCGCTTCACCAAAATTCTCTGCCGCCAGCTGCTTGAAGGCGGCCAGCGCATCCTCTGCCTGTTCGCCTTTGGCAATCAGGCGCAGCGTGTCGTTGCAGCGTACCTGCAGCAGGGCTATCTGATTGAGGCTGTCAGGGATGACGCATTTACCGTTTTTCTCCAGCCACATGTCGGCGTTAAAACCAGACAGCGTAGATACCAGCCGTGAGGCCGGACGCACGTGGATGCCGTTGGGGTTCTTCACCACAATGGAAATCGAACGGGCATCTGCGTCGGGTGATAATTCGGCCGAAGCCGGCTTTGCTGCGGACGGCGAAGGTAAACCCAGTTGTTCACATTTGGCGTCGAGGGCGTTCATGGCATCACGGACGACCCGATCGATATCGGCACCCGCGGCGGCGCTAACCGTCGCGGCGAGCGTACCTTCAACCAGCGGAGCGGCGCACAGACGCACTTTGGCGGCAATGTCAGGGGCGAGCAGTTCCAGCGCGGTTTCCGCACTCAGCAACGCGCTGCCGATATCCATCATCACCAGCACGTGATCCGTATCGGCCACGGACTCGATGGCTTCCATCACCTTAATTGGATCGGTGCCAATCGGATTCTCGGGATCGTCAATGCCCGCGGCAATCGCGAGCTTGCAACCCTCACCCATTAACATTTGTCGGGCTAACGCGCCGACGCCTTCGCCCAGTTGGGCGCTGTGAGACACAATAACCAGGTTTACCATCGCTTTATCCTTACTCTCTGGACGCCAGAGCCAGCATTTGCATCATAAACATGACGGACGTTGCGCCGGGATCCTGATGTCCAATGCTGCGCTCACCAAGATAGCTGGCGCGGCCTTTGCGTGCCTGCATGGTGATAGTGCTTTGCGCCGCGAGTTCCGCCTGTTGGCTTGCGGCTTCCAGCGCCGCCTGTACGCTTAGGTTTTGCTCGCAGGACTGACGTAAAGATTCGACCACCGGCAGCCACACGTCGCACATGGTTTTGTCGCCAGGTTCAGCTTTACCACGGCTAATGACGCCTTCTGCGCCATCGCGAATCATTTGATACAGCTCGTCCAGCGTCAGGCTCTGATGGGCTTGAGTCACCTGGGCGGCGCGGATAAAAAAGGTGCCAAACAGCGGGCCGCTGGCTCCGCCAACGCTTGAGAGCAATACCATACCGGTATTTTTCAAAATAAAGCCGATGTCTTTGTCGGCGATGGATGGCAGTTTTTCAACCACTTTGCTGAAACCACGGTGCATATTCAGACCGTGGTCGGCATCGCCGATTTCCCGGTCCAGCCCGGTGAGAAAATCACTTTCGGTGGTGAATATTTCGCCGCAGTGATAGAGCCAGTTAACAATTTGCGTTCTGGTGAGGGACATCATGAATCTCCTTATTTACCCCAGTTGAGAGCAGGGGTGTGAACCGGTGCATCCCATAAATTCAGCGTTTCGTCATCCACCTGTAACAGGGTGATTGAGAAGCCGGTCATATCCAGCGAGGTACAGTAAGAGCCAATCAGGTTGCGCTCAATGACGATCCCCGCATCCTGGCAACGGCTTTCGAGGCGGTTATATACGCCGAAGAGTTCTGACAGCGGCGTCGCGCCGAGATTATTGACCAGCGCAATGACGCGATCGCCGTTTTGTAACGCCCGCTTGGTTTCTTTACCTTCCAGCCACGCGCCCTGGACGTTGTCCCAATGGCGCAGCGTTCGGCTGTAATTGCCGTTTTCCAGCAGGGTATCGAACATTTCATCTACGGTCTGGTCGAGAGAGGTGAAGGTGCGACGATCAATGCCCGGCTCTCCGTGGATACCCACGCCAAACTCCATCTCGTTATCCTGCAACGTGAACGACGGTTGTCCGGCGGCCGGAACGGTACAGGCGCCAATGGCGATCCCAATGGAGTGGCCCTGGTTATTCAGTTGACGCCCCAGCGCCGCGCAGGCTTCCAGCGAGTCCCCGCGTTCAGCGGCCGCGCCGACCAGTTTTTCGATCAATACGGTATTTGCCACACCGCGACGACCGGCGGTATACAGGCTGTCTTTCACCGCCACATCGTCATCCACCACCATCGTGGTGACTTTGATGCCACTTTCATGCAGCAGCTCGGTGGCGGTTTCGAAGTTAAGAATGTCGCCGGTGTAATTCTTGATGATCAGCAGCACGCCTTCGCCGCCGTCAATTTGCATGGCGCATTCGAACATTTTATCCGGGGTGGGGGAGGTAAAAATTTCACCCGGACAGGCGCCGGCAAGCATGCCCTGACCAATATAACCGCAGTGCATTGGCTCATGCCCGCTGCCGCCGCCGGAAAGCAGCGCCACCTTGCCCATCACCGGCGCATCTGCACGAGTGACGTACACCGGGTCCTGATGCAGTGCCAGGGAAGGGTAAGCTTTCGCCAGCCCGGCGAGTTGTTCATGCAGTACGTCTTCAACACGGTTGATCAATTTTTTCATTATTTATGCTCCGCAGACAGTCCTGGATGCTGCCAACATTCAGCAGCCATCAGATGTAGGGTATCGGTTTGTACAACGCTACGGCGACCGCTCGCTGCCGATAAGGTAATTTTGCACACGGGTATGCAAAAGAAAATTGCTGCCAGGGGTGTTTCAATAAGGAACATTGTTACCCTGATGCGTTCCATATTGAAACGTACAGGCGCAAAAAACAGCGAAAATGAGAGATTGGGCAGTATCGGGGGGAAAAGTGGCTACGCGCTGGATTTTTACTGAAAAAAACCACCTGCCTCGCAGGTGGTTTATGAACAGGAAAAGATCCCGCTTTAGCCCGGATAAATTCCGCGATCTTTACGTGCCAGCAGAATGCGTTCGCAGGCGACAATATAGGCGGCGGTACGCAGGGTGCAGGATTTTTCTGCCGCTTTTTCCCACACGTGTACCATCGCATCGGTCATGATTTTGTCCATGCGATTATTAATTTCTTCTTCGCTCCAGAAGAAACTTGCCATGTCCTGAACCCATTCGAAGTAGCTGACGGTAACGCCGCCGGCGTTACAAACGACATCCGGGACAACCACAATACCGCGGCTTGCCAGAACGTCGTCGGCGTCCGGATAGGTTGGTCCGTTGGCGCCTTCGAGTACCAGTTTACAGGTCAGCGTTTCCGCGCGGTGACGCGTGATCTGGCCTTCGAGCGCGGCAGGGATCAGAATGTCCATCTCCAGGCTCCAGAACGCTTCGCTGGCGATGGTTTCAGCGCCCGGAAAACCTGCAATCTGTTTGTGCTCCAGCTGCCAGGCAGACAGCGCGCTCATATCGATGCCGGTGGCGTTAAACAGCGTTGCGGTATGATCCTGTATGGCTACTACGCGTGCGCCAGCTGCCGCGAAAAGACGGGCGGCTTCGCTGCCGACGTTACCAAAACCTTGCACCGCCACGCGGGCGCCTTCAACTTCGATATTAGCGCGACGCGCCACTTCCAGACCGCTGACGAAAACGCCGCGACCGGTGGCTTTATCACGACCTAACGAACCGCCGAGGTGAATAGGCTTACCGGTGACCACGCTGGTCACGGTGGTGCCGTGGTTCATGGAGTAAGTATCCATCATCCAGGCCATCACTTTACCGTTTGTACCTACATCCGGCGCGGGAATGTCTTTCTGCGGCCCAATGATAATACCGATTTCGCTGGTATAACGACGGGTTAAGCGCTCCAGTTCGCCTTCAGAAAGTGAGAACGGATCGACGCGCACACCACCTTTAGCACCGCCGTACGGCAGGTTCAACGCTGCGCATTTGATGGTCATCCATGCGGACAGAGCCATCACTTCATTAAGATCAACATCAGGATGATAACGCACACCGCCTTTGCCCGGGCCGCGGGAAAGGTTATGTTGCACGCGATACCCTTCAAAATGACGGATAGTCCCGTCATCCATCTGCACCGGGATATCGACAATCAGCGCGCGTTTTGGGTGGCGCAGGGTATCCACCCAATGGGAAAGTTCGCCCAGGTAAGGGGCCACACGCTCGATTTGTTGCAGGTAGGTATTCCAGGCAGATGTGCTGCTATCTGAAGCGTAAGATAACTTATCCATGATAAACCTTAGTTATAAAAGTAATATGTTCTTAATTTGGCCGTGGTATACAGTGAATCTCACCATATAAACCTAAATTTAACATTTTTTTCATGAGGTGGCCTGCCCGGCCAACGGGGCTTATCGGTATGGATAGTATGGGCTTTAGCTGGGAAGTGAATAATTATGCTTTAACTGTGCTGCTATTGCGGTTGTTTTGCGGGGTGGGTAATTTAATATGCATGTTTAGCAAAAAACATAATTTGTCAGATTTATGACGTACCTCTAAAAGTAAATAATATGATAATAAAATGTGTTTGATTTATTGCCTTTAAGCTGGGGAAGCCCACAGGGTTAAGTCCCGTGGAAAATGACTTTATATCCCTGCTCATTCCAGTGTTGTAGCAGTTCATTTTGTCTTCTGGTTGGCGTTGTGCCGGTCCAGACAAAAAGCGTTTGCCCGGGAAATAGCTCAGGTCGTGGCGTTTCAATAGGCTCTGCAAGAATGGCAATATGCCAACCGGCTTGCGATAAGCGCCAGGCCTCCAGCCATAAACGGGTTCTGTCTTCAACATCCCATGCCATCAGAATGGCATCTCGGCCTGATTTACGACGCGTTTCTGACAGGAGCACAGCAACATATTCAATCAGCGCGCCATCAAGCATGCTATTCATTATGCGAGAGGTATTATGATCAAGTATCAGCCGCTGACGTACGGGAAGATAGACCCGGTCAATCAACGCATCCACCGGATATGCGCGGCCAAGAGAGAGCATTTTGGCCCGCAGCTTCGGCGGATTGGCCATCCGCAGAATGCTCATCATCTCTTCTTGCAGTTGATTCCAGTCATCGCCAGTTTCACGTGTACTGGTTTCCAGTAATGCTTTAACTTTACCAACAGGCGTGCCATTGCTAATCCAACGTTTGATTTCTTCAATGCGTTGAATATCTTCTTCATCAAAGAGTCGGTGGCCGCCCTCACTGCGTTGAGGTTTGAGTAAACCGTAGCGTCGCTGCCATGCCCGAAGAGTCACAGGATTTATCCCACAACGTTCTGCGACGTCTCCAATGCTGTAATAAGCCATAGCTCCCCCAAATACTCTTGATTCTCCGTCACCGATATGCGGTTCCTGTCACTTTGTACAACATGCATCAAATTGTACAAAACATACAGAGCATTCTAGCAAAATTAAGATTTACTTTACTATCACGCATGAGAATATTGCTGACTTTAACATCAGATAGCGGGGGAGAGGGAACAAGAGCTTGTTATAACCTGATGAATATTAATGCTTTATTCTAGGTGAGTTATTTTTTCTCTGGCCATGCCACTGAAGGGGTTCCGTTCAGACAGGCTGGTGCAAATAAGTTACCCTGGAAAAGCTCAATTCCAGCGGATTCAAGCCACATCCACTCTTCAGGTTTTTCAATGCCGACTGCGGAAAGCTGAATCTCAAGTGATGTACAGCATTTAATGATCGCCTGAATGATAGCTTGCCTCGGGCCGCTTTTATGGACATCAGCGATGAGTTCACGGCTGATCTTTATTCTGTCCGGCTGGAAACGAGAGAGGAGCAAAAGCCCGGCATAACCCGCCCCAAAATGATCAACCGCTACACAAATCCCCGCCGCTTTAAGTGATTTTACCGCCTGTGCAAAAGCATCAAAGCGCGAGATGACCTCGCTCTCGGTAAATTCTACGATGATTTGTTCGGGGACCAGCCCATTTGCGGCTATTTCATGAATCAGAAAGTTAACAGCGTCGGGTCTGTTCACCATTGTCATGGGTAACAGGTTGATTGACAGCATTTTTTCCCCAAGATTCAGGGCGCGGGCCATAGCAAATGCGGTTTTTTTGCTTTCCAGATCTGCGGTGTAGATCTCTTCGGTGTTTAATTTTTCAAAGTACGCAGCTGGCGTTTTGCCATCTTTGCCCCGAATCAGCGCTTCCAGAGCGATAACGCGTTGTGACAGAGGATCGATAATGGGTTGAAAGGCAAAGGTGTAGTCGGTATTTGACGCAAGCTCTGTTTCATCAAGGGTTGTACAACTATTATCTGTAATAAAATCCCAGAAATCGGCAGGAGGAATTTCGAAGTAAGTCGATTTTTCTGTCGCCAGTACGAATGTCCGGAAAAACTGCAATGCCCGGTCATCGTACGTGAGCTGGAATTTTGACGTTCCCTGATTCAGTACGGCCTGTAAGACTTCAGCCCGTTCATGTTTTTGTAAATCAAATAACTCCATCCCGACCTTCCCGAACCGGCGCGCGGGGGCATAATCGCACATCAGTTCAACGATATTGTGGTGCCGTGGATCGTTACAGATACAACGATAAATCTCCTTCACCTGCTCCTCTGGGCCTTCAAGCAGTTGGAAAAAATGCCGACCGTTAAAGAGCAAGATCCCCGTAACATCCGATCGCCTGTTTTTCAGATTTGCGGCCATCACCATATCCTCAATCGCGTAGAGGGGGGCGTCATCACGTAGATGGCTACGGTAAATAATGGTCGTGAGCATGGACAGTCCGGGATTAAGGGATGAGATGAAGTAAGGACAGTATCAGACAAACCAGGTTATGTCCTGATTTTAATACATTATTCTAACTTTGATTTTACAAGCCTAGAGGCGAATACCGGTAACATTTATCCATAACGTGTCGTCATTTGTACAATGCGATTCGCTTTGATGCAGGTTTTTATTTATGTAACATTTTGATTATAAACATTTAGCACTTTTTGTTAAAAATTTCGCGTGGTGCTGTACACATTTTTAGTACAACTTTGCTACTGTTATAAAACTTAATATTCACCAGCATTTTGTTACAGGAGAGCTACATGCAGCAGCATACCGTTCGCATTGATTCTGCAAACGCGATTTCACGTTACTTTGCGAAGGCGCATCTTCCTACTCAACAGGAAACACTGGGAGAAATCGTCACAGAGATATTGAAAGATGGACGCAACCTGAGCCGCAAATCACTCTGTGCCAAGCTTCTGAACCGTCTTGAAAAGGCATCCGGTGAGGATGAACAGAAGCATTACAACGCCTTAATCGGTCTGCTCTTCGAATAAAGGGATACCCTAAAACATAAAAATGGGGAAAGTACTGAAGTAGTTATGAAGAAAACTGACCATGAACGCTTGAAACACGAAATTACAGGTTTAGCTGTTCTAGAGGTTTTGCGAATGAACACGGCAATATCGTTACCCGCATTGATTAAGCAATTACGTCTTATGAAGGCGAGTGAAACGGATGCCGGCCGCAGACAGCTTATTGACAGCATAATTCATGATTTCACAGATTTTAATCCGGCAAGAATGAACCCCAAACCGGAAAGAACTGTTGATGAAAGTGTTTTCAGTGGCAGTAAAAAGCCTAAATTACATTAGCGAGAATTTTTCCACACTATACAAGCGAGGTGACTATGCTTCAGGATATGAATGTTCACAGAGCAATAGCAGATAAAGCTTTGTCAAGTTACTTCCGTAATGCGGGTGAGCTATTAGCAGATGAATCCGTTGTATTAGGGCAAGCAGTAACAAATGTGATTCTGGCTGGCGATAAAGTTAATAATAAAAATATCATATTAAGCCTGATTGCTTCCCTGGAGTCGACAACAGACGTTGTTCAGGCCGATATTATTAGAAAGACCCTGGAAATAGTGCTGCGCTATACGGCTGACGATGTCTGATGAAATTATTATATTTTCATAAATCTCCAGTACCCATAATACGTGCTGAGGGTTTGTATAATTTTTATTTTGTATTAAGACTATACATAGCATCCTCTCATTCTTTGAACGCATTCTAATGGGTATAATATGGCTAATTCAATTCCGGAAAATTATATATTTCAGTGCGCGTTATACAAAGATGTTGAGCGCAAGGTGATGTTGAAACTGGGTTACGTCAGTGATGATGCGCTTGTTCAGGCGCTCAGTACACAGTTGCGGAACGAGAAGAATGCCATATTAACCGATCTCTATATGCAGATTATGAGTCACCTTCAACCAGATATTCGTTCTGAACCCCGTCAGATTAATTGTGATTTTTCAGAGGTCATAAATGATGAATATAGTTCAGGAACACGCCAAAAATGCGGAATTGTGGATTGAAGATATTTTTATCAGACGAGGGCTGGAGAATATTCTCGCGGATATCGCGTTTGAAAATGACAATATGCGTCTTGTTTTCTTTACGATCAACTACTTTGACGCTGTGAAAAAGCAAAACTACGATCTCAGGACGCATCGCCTGGTACTTCTGATTGATGGTCATCTGTATCAGTATCTCAATGACATTTCATTCTACAGGCTCCCCGTAGACAGTGGCGTAGATTCAATCAAAAAGTTTATTTGTGAGATTATCAGTATTGATACTGCTCACGATCGGCCCTCTGAACTAAATATCATCCTCAGCGAACGGGATAAATTTATCTTAACGCAGTTAGGGGAGGGAAGAACTATTTCTGAAATTTCTACCTTGCTAAATCTTCATCTAAAAACGATTTATCTGACCAGACAGAATCTGATCAAAAAACTTGGCTGTTCGGGATTGATCGATTTTCAGGGAATATTGCAAACCCCTGTATTCAGAAATTGGCTTAAACATGCCTGAACAAATCGCTGGCTGGAATGGCTAAAAAGGTCATAAATGAAAAATCCACGCCGTGACGTGGATTTTTGGCATTCTTCAAAATGACGCGGAGTATGCGTCCCGTTCCGGTAGCCCAGGTATCTGCTGTTTGCCACATTCATCTTCGCCTCCAGTCGAACCGCTAAGGATGGTTGCGGGCACACCTAAAAGATTCTGGAGTAGCACAACCCAGGGATTCTCTATAAAATGATCGTTAACCTTGTCATACATAATGAGAATGTTTTAAATGCAGGCTTCCGTTCCGTTACGCTTACTGGAAGTAAACTCGTCACTGATTTGGCACTGGCCGTATTTGCAAAGTGTTATTGCAGTGATGATACGGGATCAATTTAATGGGCTTGTCATTAACCAGCAAAACTTGTTTTCTTTGCTAGTCTCTCCTTCAAAATATTGCCAGCATGGTCGTGAAAACTTACTTCGCGAACATCAGGAGCATTTACTCTATTTGCAGCGTTTATGCCGGTATTGTCGCACATCCGGTATTCGCGTTTGGCTGCAAGGTGAGGCGCTTCCCCGTGACGGCAAAATCCAGGAAAAACACCCTGAATATGCGCTAATTGATAACAGCAATGCGGATGAAATTTTCTGGAAAAATTTTTATCAGCACCATCTCTATGAGGCCCTGGAAAAATTGCCGGGTATTGATGGGATAATTGTTAATCTTCCTCGACATCAGCCTTATAAAGCCAGCTGGGTTTCAACACTCCCTTATCTCTATAAGACACTGCGTACCCTCGGAAAAAAAATGGTGCTACGTGACTATATGGAGGATGAAGCCGCCTCGTGGCAATTAATTAATGCCTTGCAAGTATTACCTCCGGATGTGCGGGTTTCCATAAAGGCGGTTGCACATGGTTACCGCCCCGGGTTTGTTAATAATCCGCTATTGACTCAGCTTAATGGGCGAATCAAGTGGATTGAGTTCGACATGTGGGGGCTGGAATATGGCTGGACGCTTCTTCCATGCTACCTGTTAGAGGAAATCCAGGGCCGCTTAAGCTGGGTAGAAAGCATGGCGGGCGAGGAACTGGAGGCCATAACGGGGCGGCTTAACTGGGAATGGATCTCCAACAGTTCTCTGATTAATTCAGTTAATTCTGTCAATTTGCACGGCCTGGCGATGTTTGGCCGCGAAATCTTTATGACGGAAAAACAGGCCTTTCACTGCTGGCTGACGGATATGCTTGAGCATAAAGTGGGGATGGCGGAAGTAAACCTCTTCCACCAGCTGTATATCTGTAGCTATGAATGGATGAGAAAAACACCCTACATTCTGGGGCATGTTCTGCATTATTACAGCCAGGTGCCGGAGAGCTACGCCCTGGCCGTAAAACAGCTTCAGCTACATGTGCGCAAATCCGATGATTATGCCCTGTCGACCCTGTTTCCGGTAAACGATCCCGATGCCGGACGTGAGCAATTTCAGCAGTTGGTATTGGAAAAAGAGCGGGCTCTTTTTCTTGCTCAGGATTCACGTAACCGGCTCTATCAAATCATCCATTCTGTTGCGATGTCCGAAGAGAAGAAGGAGTTGTTTAAGCGAGTCTGGGAACGCGTCCCCTGGTATACCGAAATGTTTAACCGTGTCGCCCGCAGCGTTGCTATGAAAATGATGATAGATAATTATGGTCATCAGAGTGGCATTTCATTATTTGCATTAACGAAAGAAATTAATGAACTGCGCCTGCTGGCAACACGACTTTCAGAATGGATGGATAAAGAAGAACAGCAGCAGCCCCATTATCTGGCGATGCTATTTGATCCTGCCAGGCTGATTAGCCTGGCAGACAGTCTGGCTGACAATGAATAGCTTACGCGCCAGCGTTTTTGAGCTGCAGGTAAAAATCGCGCAGGATATAGAATGCTTTTTTACGCGTTATTTTGTCAGCGGTAATAAGTCCCTTGCAGTTGAATCCCTTCTGATAGGGATTCTGACGTCGTTCTGTCCGGTAGTCATACAATAACCACGGGGTAAAACCGCGAACGTAATTAAGTTTTGGCAAATATTCAGTCTGCTTGCGATATACATCCGCCATATAGTTTTCCGAGAACGGTCCTGACGTCGGTGCATTATCACTGATAACCCCTTCAGCCCCTGTTTCGGTGATGACGACGGGTTTTGATGGCGATGAGTTTTCCCCCAGCACAAGCAGGTCGTCGAAATTCTCTTCATACCAGCCGTAATACTCGTTGAGGCCGATAATATCGAGATGCTCAGCCAGGCGATCTTCAATCTTCATTTTGGCATGATTAACAAGACAGGCGGCTGAAACCAAACGGCTCGGATCGGCCTTACGAGCGGCATCGACCAGCATGATCATAAAGTCCAGTCGCTCGTCGGTATCAGCGTTTTCATTGCCGACCGACCAGATAATTACGCTGGCACGGTTTCGGTCGCGATAAATCAACTCCATCAGCTGATTATGCGCATCGCGCTGGGTGGCCGGATTTTTAAAATCTATCGCCCAGTAGTTTGGGATCTCTTCCCAGAGCAACAAACCGACTTCATCCGCTATGCGTGCGGCCATCTCATGGTGTGGATAGTGGGCCAGCCTCAGGTAATTGCAGTTGAGTTCTTTGGCATCTTTAAAGCGGCGGCGGATATCCGCTTCGCTGGTCATTTTTCCGGACAGAAGATCGTCTTCGTGACAGTTAACACCGCGAAGATAGAGCGACTGGCCGTTCAGACGAATATCCGTTCCTACGACCTCTATTTGTCTGAAGCCGACACGATCGCTCACGCAGTCACGTCCCAGCGATGCCGTCACGCGATATAATTTGGGACATTCAGGGGACCAGATCTGCGGCTGGGCAGACAGCTCAGCTTCCGCCACGCCGTTAATGACCGGAAGTGTCACGGCAATGCCCAGTTCTGCGAGCGTAAAGTTTACTTCCTTCGCCTCTCCTTCCACGGTAATTTTTACCGCGAAGCGGTTATATTTCCCATCAGGCACTAAATAGACAAACAGATCCCGAATATAAGATTGCGGGGTGCGATAGAGTGCAATTTCACGGTATATCCCGCCATAGTTAAACCAGTCATTATTTCTTAAAGGTAAACGATCGGTGGTACGCGTATTATTTACGCAGATCATCAGCACATTGTTCCCTGGCTGAATTACGGAAGTTAATTCAGCGCAGAATGGGGTGGAACCACCATAATGATTGCCAATAAATTGGTGGTTGAGGAACACTTTACAATCGTAGTTAGCCGCGCCAATTCGTAAGAAAATACGCTCATCCGCATCCTGTTCGAGATAATCGATTTCTCGGGTATACCAGGCGCTGCCTTCAAAGTAGAACCACTTTTCGTTCATCATCTGCCAGCATCCCGGAACCGCTACGGACTCACCGGCAAAAGGATCGTAGTCGTAAGGATCACGACGTGTTTCTGGATCTCGTTTTTCCAGGAGATGCCACTTTTGCCTTAGCCCGGTGTCGTGGAGATCCAGCGTAAAACGCCAGTCACCGCTCAGACTTTCTGCATCACGCCCCCCCGTGAACAGCAGATTAGTGTGATTAAAATTCTGCGTATTGTACGGGATGTCATATTGCTCATTGTGTAAGCACTCTACGGCATTTTCAGCCAGGTTCGATTTTTCCAGCATGAGATATCCTTCATAAGTGAGGTGTTTCCGAAGGATAACGGTTCAAATTCTGACTCAGGACAGCTTCCTCAACCACTGACGGGATCGTAAGTTGAAAAAAACCGTAAATGTGATGAATGTCGAAAATAGCCTGCCTTTTCATGTGATCTATCTCTCATAATAAATTTTATCAGGGTGATCTCTATCACATTCACACTTCCAGGTAGCGATATTACTCACATAAATTCAGGGCGGAACTTCGGGGATCTCAATTCTATTTCTAACCGGTCACGGACTCTGACCCGGTCACTTACAATGGCGAAAAGTTAACAGCATTTGTATTGGGTCTGTTTGGATACATATATCATATCGTGACGGAGGAAATACGATGGGGCAGTTGCATGGTGGGGTCAGTAACGAAGCGGTAAAGGCAGGATCGACAACCAGTCGATATCGATGGACAATTTGCGCATTACTCTTTTTTTCCGTCACCATTAATAATCTCGACAGATCTATTTTAGGATTGCTCGCGCCAATGCTCCAGAAGGATATTGGCTGGAATGAGATTGAGTACGGAAATATTGTTACCGCGTTTCAGGCGGCCTATGCGTTAGGTTTATTCCTGTGCGGACGTATTGTTGATGTTTATGGCGCCCGCCTGGTCTTGCCTGTTGCCCTTGCAATCTGGAGTATCGCGGCAATGGCGCACGGCATGGTCGGTACGGTCATCGGATTTATCTACGCACGCATCTTTCTTGGACTGGGTGAAAGCGCTAATTTCCCTTCAGCCGTGAAGGTGACAGCAGAATGGTTCCCAAAACGAGAGCGCGCATTCGCAACGGGCATATTTAATGCTGGCTCGAATGTCGGGAATGTTTTTGCGCCGGTCATTATTCCCTGGATAGCCCTACAGTGGGGCTGGCGTGAAGCCTTTATCGTGACAGGCGCGGTGGGGCTTATCTGGATTGCTTTCTGGTTACTATTGTATGGAAAACCGGAGAAAATTAAGAAAGTAAATGAAGATGAATTAGCCTGGATTCATCAGGATGATGATGCTGAGACGGTAGCGCAAACCACGCAGAAAATCAGCTGGTTAGGGTTGCTGAAATATAAACAAACCTGGGCATTCGCCGTTTGTAAATTCCTGACCGACCCCATTTTCTGGTTCTTCCTTTTCTGGATACCGAAGTGGCTGCATGACGCCCGCGATATTGACATGGCGCATATGGCGATGCCGCTGGTGCTAATCAATGTGCTGGCAACGCTTGGCGGTCTTGCCGGAGGCTATCTCCCGGCATGGATGGTTAACCGTGGAATAGCAGTAAATAAGGCGCGTAAGTTCACCTTATTATTATGCGCTATCTGTGTGCTCCCGATTTTATTAGTCTCGAATGTTTCTAATCTGTGGGTGGCGGTAACGTTAATTGGTCTTGCTGTTGCGGCGCATCAGGGTTGGTCTGTCAATCTTTATACCAGCGTATCCGATATGTTTCCTAAACAAGCGGTGGGTGCCGTGGTTGGTATTGGTTGTCTGATTGGTTCGCTTGGCTCCATTCTCTTTACTCAAGCGACAGGACATATTTTGCAGGCAACGGGCAGCTACTGGTCTATTTTCCTGATGGGAGGATTTGCCTATCTGCTGGGTTTCCTGATTATGCACCTATTAATTCCAACCATGTCCGTTGCTAAATTTAAATAATATTGATTTTACAGGTACTAAAAATGTCATTGACCGATAATTTATTGCAGGAACGTATTCTTGCAGCTAAAGATAAAAGTCTGCTTTGGTTGAAAAGCATGCAGCTTCAGAACGCAACTCCGGGCGTATTACGCGTGAGCGAGCGACACCAGGCTGAGCAATGGCCGCAGATGCTTCTGCCAGGAACCTATGATGGTACGATGGCCCGCGCGTTATTAGGAGATGAAATCCCTGAGAAAAAAGAGCTGGCGGATTGGATCTTACGTCATCAACAGGAGGACGGATATTTCGAGCTGCCAGGCTTAAACTGGAGCGAAACCTGGAAAGGCCCGGATGCCGATAAAACGCGTCAGTATATGCGTTTTCACGCGACGAATTACTGTATGGGGGCACTGGAAGTTCTGGATCAGCTCGACAGGCTGGAGCTGCCTTTTATAAAACCGTACCTTAATCCTCAGTATTTTTGGGCCTGGCTGGCGCAACGTGATATGCGCGATCCGTGGCTTGAGGGGAACAATATCGTCAATGTCGGCAGCTTCCTCCTGCTTGAAAAGCAACGCGATCCGCAGGGACCAGCGGCACAGCGATTACAGGATATGATTTTCTGGCATAACCAGCAGAGTGAGCCCTTTTCCGGTTTTTGGGGACCCGGGCAACAGTACAGCCAGGAGGCTCTGCTGTTTGCGCTCTGCGGTGCAACGCATAATTTGCACGTGTTCTATGCGCTTGACGAAGATATTCCCTATTTTAACCAGTCAATGAGCCGTTGTCTGGAGCAGCCCTTAGCCATCCGTAGCAGCTGTATTGATGTCGATATTATCGATATTCTGGCGCACGGTCATGCGCGCTGTCCGTATCGTCGTGATGAAATTGAACATTGGCTACGCCGTATGCTGGTGGCATTACTGGATTTCCAGAATGCTGATGGCGGGTTCCCGGACACCCTGCTTGGTGAACGCGGTTACGATGGGTGGGTGAAGGGCTACAAAGAACCGCAGGGCTACAGTAATACGTTCGCGACCTGGTTCCGCTGGATAGCGATTGCGATGATCGCCCAGGTGTTATGGCCGCACTGGCAGAACTGGCGTTTCCGTAAAACGATTGGTATTGGGTATTTCAAAGCCCCGTCCCTGTAGGTTTCTTTTCCATAGCTAAGTCTCTGGCCCGTAGATAAATCATCCCGTAAGGGGCGTCTAATGAAAAATCCACGCAATGGCGTGGATTTTATCGTTTTTTTCGATGCTCATGAGGTTCAGTGAAACCTCATGAGACAACAAATTTTATTTAGACGTTGAACAGGAAGTTCATTACGTCGCCATCTTTAACGATGTAATCTTTACCTTCTGCACGCATCTTACCGGCTTCTTTCGCGCCTTGCTCACCTTTGTAGGTGATGAAATCTTCAAACGCGATGGTCTGCGCACGGATGAAGCCTTTCTCGAAGTCGGTATGAATTTTACCCGCCGCCTGCGGAGCCGTAGCGCCGACAGGGATAGTCCACGCACGCACTTCTTTCACGCCCGCGGTGAAGTAGGTCTGCAGGTTCAGCAGTTCATAACCCGCACGGATAACGCGGTTCAGCCCCGGCTCTTCCAGACCCAGCTCAGCCATGAACTCTTCACGGTCAGCATCATCGAGTTCTGCAATATCCGCTTCAACGGCAGCGCAAACGGCAACGACCACGGAACCTTCAGCGGCGGCGATTTCACGCACTTTGTCGAGGTAAGGGTTGTTCTCAAAACCATCTTCATTGACGTTAGCGATATACATGGTTGGTTTCAGCGTCAGGAAGCTCAGGTATTTGATGGCCGCTTTATCTTCGTCAGTCAGATTTTTCAGCGCGCGCAGCATACCGGCGTTTTCCAACTGCGGCAGGCATTTTTCCAGAGCGGCCAGTTCAGCTTTAGCGTCTTTGTCGCCGCCTTTAGCTTTCTTCTGTACGCGATGAATAGCGCGTTCACAGGTATCCAGATCGGACAGCGCCAGTTCGGTATTGATAACGTCGATATCGTCAGCCGGATCCACTTTGTTATTAACGTGGATGATGTTGTCGCTTTCAAAGCAGCGCACCACGTGGCCGATAGCTTCGGTTTCGCGGATGTTAGTCAGGAACTGGTTACCCAGGCCTTCACCTTTGGAGGCGCCTTTTACCAGCCCGGCGATGTCGACGAACTCCATCGTGGTTGGCAGGATACGCTGCGGTTTAACGATTTCGGCCAACTGATCCAGACGCGGATCGGGCATCGGGACAACACCCGTGTTCGGCTCGATAGTACAGAACGGGAAGTTTGCCGCTTCAATACCCGCTTTTGTGAGCGCGTTGAACAGGGTGGATTTGCCTACGTTTGGCAAACCGACGATACCGCATTTGAATCCCATGTTTAAATCACCTTAATCTTTTGATATTCAATCTGTTATGGAAAACAGATTGTAGAAAAGTAAATAACTTTGCCTATTATACACAGCACGCGAGGAAAATGCCGCACATCGCTGCTTATTGCGCTTTAAAGGTGTGTAACCGGCTTGTTGCTTTGGTCAGCCCATCTTTGAACAAAATCTCGGTACAACGTGCCGCTTCGTCGATGGCTTCATCAATTAACTTCTGTTCGGAAACAGGCGGTTTGCCTAAAACAAATCCGACAACTTTGTTTTTATCACCCGGATGGCCAATTCCAACGCGTAAACGGTGAAAGTTGGGGTTATTGCCCAGCTTGCTGATAATGTCTTTCAGGCCATTATGTCCGCCATGACCGCCGCCGAGCTTAAATTTTGCCACGCCTGGCGGCAGGTCTAATTCATCGTGCGCGACCAAAATTTCATCGGGGTTAATGCGATAAAAACTGGCCATCGCGCCGACGGCCTTGCCGCTCAGATTCATAAATGTGGTCGGCACCAGCAGACGGACATCTTCACCTTCAAGCGTAACTCTGGAGGTGTAGCCGAAGAATTTCGGCTCATCGCGCAGGGGAGCGCGTAATCTCTCTGCCAGTAGATCAACATACCATGCGCCTGCGTTGTGTCGCGTTGCCGCATACTCTGCGCCGGGGTTCGCCAGACCGACAATCAATTTAATCGTCACGTGTTTTGTCCTGAGTGTGTCCATAAACGGCGTGTAGTTTACTGTCTGACGCTGCGCTTGACAAAAAACTGCGCGCTTATCCTCGAAAAGTGAATAATTGCGAAACTGGACTATTGGAAAATGAGTGTGTTCAGTAGCTTATTTGTAAAGTTTTGTTGCACTGGTGTTTGTAATTGTGATCGCTCCCGCACTTGCGAACGGGAGTGTTGTCTATACTTTACACATAAGGATTAGGGATATTCCCTGTAACAACCCAAAAGTTCCGGAGGTGACACATGAAACGCAAAAACGCTTCGTTACTCGGTAACGTGCTCATGGCTTTAGGGTTGGTGGTGATGGTGGGTGGTGTGGGTTACTCTATTTTAAACCAACTTCCACAATTTAATCTGCCACAGTTTTTCGCACATGGTGCCGTGCTCAGTATTTTTGTTGGCGGTGTTCTCTGGTTGGCGGGCGCCAGAGTGGGGGGGCACGAACAAATCAGTGACCGTTACTGGTGGGTACGCCATTATGACAAACGCTGCCGTCGCGGTGATACCAATCATCGTCATAACTAAATAGTCTCCCGGCAGGGAGCACGGCGGTACAGACACAAAGTCCTGGTTTGAAAGCCAGGACTCTGCGAGTTCATGATTTCTGCATAAAATGCTCTGGTATCCGCTACCGAATACCAGAGGTGTTATTCGAATAAACGGTTATGCAACGTTCTGATTGCGCTGTCCGCGTCTTCAGCCGGTAACAGGATGCACAGGTTGTCATTTGATGCGCCGTGGCAAATCATGCGTACCGTATGCTCTTCAAGCCAGGTAAAAACGTCTTTGCAAACTCCCGCAGCCTGAGTCAGTTGATTCCCCACCAAAGTGACTAATGCCAGTCCGGTTTCCACTTCCACACGGCAGTGGGACGCTAATGCGGTAAACAACGCCGTGGTCAGTATATGGTCCTCACCCGATGTCGCATGAGTGGCATCCAGGGCCAGCGCAATACAATTTTCTGACGTTGTGACCAAATCCACCGCCACCGCGTGGCGGGATAAAATAGCAAATGCTTGCGCCAAAAAAGCACAGGACGGTTGCGCCTCCAGACTGTGTAATCGCAATAGCGTCTGTTTACGGCGCACGGCCAGCGCACGATAACGCGGTGGATTATCGGTGGTGTTGTGCACCAGCGTCCCCCCGGCAGCCGTATCTTTACTTGAGCCAACAAAGACCGGAATGCTTTTACGCATTGCCGGGATCAGCGTCGCCGGGTGAAGAACCTTCGCCCCGTGGGCAGCCATATCGCTGGCCTCGGAAAAGGAGATATGGTCGATCCGTTTGGCCCGTGGCGCAATGCGCGGATCGGTAGTGTAGATCCCTGCAACGTCGGTCCAGATGTCCACGCGCGCGGCGTGAAGCGCCTCACCGAGCAGGGTGGCCGTGTAATCACTCCCACCGCGTCCAAGCGTTGTGGTATGCCCGCCAGCATCGCGACCGATAAATCCCTGGGTAACCATGATTGCCTGATCAAGACGAGGGCGCAGATGAGTCTCCACCAACTGATGCAATGTGCTGAGATCCGGTTCAGCACAGCCGTAGCTTGAGTTGGTGCGCATTACGCTGCGGGCGTCAAACCACCCGGCTTCAGCGTGCCGTTCACGTAATACTTCAGTAAACAGCAAAGAGGACATCAGCTCGCCGTGGCTAACTAACTCATCGCTTAGCGCGTCGGACGGTGAAAGCGTCGCCGTTTGGGCAAGGTTGCGTATATTGTTGAGAAGATTATCGATTTCCGTGCTGATAACGGACGGCTGCTTCAGGCGGGAAATAATGTTGTACTGGATGGCGCGTAACGTCTCAAGCTTATCTAATTGTTGATGCGTTTCCAGACCTTCAGAAAGCTCGACCAGTAAGTTTGTCACGCCTGCGGAAGCAGACAGAACGACTAAACGGACATCTTGATCAGCAAGGACAATGCTGGCGCTTCGGTTCATCGCATCAAAATCAGCGACGCTGGTGCCGCCAAATTTGGCAACGACGGATGGTGGATAAATGCGAGTCATAACAATCTCATATCAGGGCGCCATAAAAGTATGGCTAGAAAATTTTCATTCTCGGCATAAGGGAACGGAGTTCGCCTTACGAAATGTCCGCCCGCGAACATTTCTGCTGACAACCCAGGGAATACCTGTTGTCGATAACGCGTGTCGCCTGTACGCGTTACCGGGTCCTGCGCATTACAAATTATTTATGGTAGGCATAGCCTGTAAATAAGCGCGCCATACTAAGTGATTTATATTTAGGGGTCGACTTTTTTATTCGATTTATCGAAAAATAAGTGAAAAATCATGTCGTAATGAATAAACGCGTACATTATTAATGGTAAAAACATGTAAAAAAATAATAAAAACATGAAAACCTCATGGTTTTTATAACATCGTATACGTTGCAACTGGCAACAGCTTTGTAAAATAAATAGCTATATTTGTTTATGATTTCGTAATGTTGTGCGAATGTTATGCGTTGAATTTTAAGGTAAAAGTGCTTATTAATGGCCATGTAAAATAAATGATTGAGTCCTGTGCTAAAACAACATATATTAGCCGCGCTTTTTTACAGGTAATCCTTATAACCATTTATTCAATCAGGCGTAAATCTACACCTGGTTGTAGGAGTGATATGATGACGGATAAAGTCCGTATTGATACTTTAAGTGCTAATTCATTACCGCAGAGCAATGATACCTTTTTAGCAAGACAGGCTGAGTTTGAATCTAATGTCCGCAGCTATCCGCGTAAACTGCCATTAGCGATCGCTAAAGCTCAGGGCGTCTGGATTACTGACGTAGAAAATAATCAATATCTTGATTGTCTTGCAGGTGCCGGTACCCTGGCGCTCGGTCACAATCATCCTGAAGTGCTCCAGAGCATTCAAAGTGTCATCACAAGCGGCTTACCGTTACATACGCTTGATCTTACCACGCCGTTAAAAGATGAGTTTTCATCTTATTTACTTTCTTTATTACCGGGCCAGGGCAAAGAGTATTGCCTGCAGTTCACCGGGCCGTCCGGCGCTGATGCCGTTGAAGCGGCGCTGAAGCTGGCGAAGAAAGTCACCGGTCGTTCCAGCATTATCAGCTTCTCCGGCGGCTACCACGGGATGACCCACGGCGCGCTGTCCGTGACCGGTAACTTGTCGCCGAAAGAAGCCGTCAGCAATATGATGGCGGAAGTGCAGTTTATGCCGTATCCGCATCAGTACCGCTGCCCGCTGGGTATCGGCGGCGAGGCTGGCGTTAAAGCATTAACTTACTATTTCGAAAACCTGATCAACGACGTCGAAAGCGGCGTGCGTAAACCGGCTGCGGTGATCCTCGAAGCCGTGCAGGGCGAAGGCGGCGTTAACCCGGCTCCGGTCGAGTGGCTGCAGCGTATTCGCAAAGTGACGCAGGAACACGGCATTCTGCTGATCATCGATGAAGTCCAGGCTGGCTTTGCGCGTACCGGGAAGCTGTTCGCCTTCGAACACGCCGGTATTGAGCCGGATATCATTGTGATGTCCAAAGCGGTTGGCGGCGGCCTGCCGCTGGCGGTACTGGGCATTAAAAAACAGTTCGATGCGTGGGCTCCTGGCCACCATACCGGTACCTTCCGCGGCAACCAGCTGGCGATGGCGACCGGCCTGACAACGCTGAAAATTCTCAAAGACGACAAGATTGCCGACAAAGTTGCCGCCCAGGGCGAGTGGCTGAAAGGCAAACTGGCCGAGCTGCAAAAACGCTACCCGGTCATTGGCCAGGTGCGCGGTCTGGGCCTGATGATCGGTCTGGAAATCGTGAAGCCGAACGAAGCGCAGGATCACATGGGCTGCTACCCGGCCGATGGCGAGCTGTCCGCGCTGCTGCAGAAAAAATGCTTTGAAAACGGTCTGATTCTGGAGCGCGGCGGTCGTAACGGTTGCGTCCTGCGCCTGTTGCCGTCTCTGCTTATCACCAACGCTGAGCTGGAAATTTTCCTCGATAAATTCGAAAACGCCCTGCTGGGCGCTGGCATGAAGCCGGTTTAAACGGAGTTGAATCGAATGTCAGACGTAAACCCGATTCTGTCCGGCTCGGCGCAAAGCATTGCCGCCTATCAGGACGCTATCGAGCAGAGTACGCAAGCGGTCGTTGAATGGTTGAAGCAGCCTGAGATGTATCAGGGCAAAACCGTGGAACAGCTGCGTGAACGTATCAACCTGAATTTTACGTCTCAGGGCCTGGGCAACCAGGCCGCTATTGAGCGTGCGGTTGACTATTTTCTGAAAGACAGTCTGCTGGTTCACCATGCGCAGTGCGTGGCGCATCTGCACTGCCCGAGCCTGGTGATTAGCCAGGCGGCGGAAGTGCTGATCAACGCCACCAACCAAAGCATGGACTCCTGGGATCAGAGCCCGTCGGCCACCATCATTGAGATCAAACTGATCGAATGGCTGCGTGAGCAGGTGGGCTATGCGGCTGGCGACGCGGGCGTGTTCACCAGCGGCGGTACCCAGAGTAACCTGATGGGCCTGATGCTGGCGCGCGATGCCTTTTTTGCGCGTCAGGGGCACTCCATTCAGCAGAATGGCCTGACTGGCGATCTAAGCAAAATCAAAGTGTTCTGTTCTGAAAGCGCACACTTCTCCGTGCAGAAGAACATGGCGCTGATGGGGCTGGGCTACCGCTCCGTCACCCAGGTGAAAACCGATGCGTTCTCACGTATGGATCTGGCTGACCTGAAGGACAAGCTGGCCCAGGCGCAAGCCAACGGCGAGCAGGTGATGGCGATCGTGGCGACCGCCGGGACTACCGATGCGGGCGCAATCGATCCGTTAGCCGACATTGCAGCGCTGGCGGCGGAGCATCAGATCTGGATGCACGTCGATGCGGCGTGGGGCGGGGCGTTACTGCTGTCTGAGAAGTATCGTCACTTCCTGAACGGTCTTGAGCTGGCGGATTCCGTGACGCTGGATTTCCACAAGCAGTTCTTCCAGACCATCAGCTGCGGCGCGTTCCTGTTAAAAGACGCGCGCCATTATGAGCTGATGCGCTATCAGGCGGCGTACCTGAACTCTGATTTTGATGAAGAGCACGGCGTACCGAACCTGGTGTCGAAGTCGCTGCAGACCACGCGCCGTTTCGACGCGTTGAAGCTGTGGATGGGCCTCGAAGCGCTGGGCAAAAAGCAGTATGCCGAAATCATTGATAACGGCGTGACGCTGGCCCGTGATGTGGCTGATTTTGTGAAAACGCAGCCGCATCTGGAGCTGGTGATGGAGCCGCAGCTGGCGAGCGTACTGTTCCGCTTCCGTCCGGCAAGCGACGATATGGCGTTTGTTGCGCTGCTGAACCAGCATATCGGCGACGTGCTGCTGGCTTCCGGTAGCGCCAACGTTGGCGTCACTGAAGCGGATGGCGTTACCTGCCTGAAGCTGACGCTGCTGAACCCGACCGTGTGCCTGGAGGATGTTAAAGTCCTGCTGGCAAGCGTGAAGGCGACGGCTGAGCAACTGCTGAAAGCGTAAGCCATAAGCTTGTTATAAAAATGGCTCCCGTGTGTGGGAGCCATTTTTTTGCCTGTAATCTGTAACTGGTCGGGCTACGGTTAGAGGATGTCTGCTAGCGCGGCGTCTTTATTCGGGAAGAACGTCAGGCGGCCTGGAATAGGCTGAATACCGGCGCGGGCCATGGTGCGCAGCGGCTGGAACTCCAGGTTGGATACGCGCAGTTCACAGCCTTCAGGCAGCTTTTTCACGAAACGCTGGAAGGCGTCCAGACCACCGGCATCCAGCACCGGAACCGCGTCCCACTTCAGGACCACAATGCGTTTACCCGCAATGCGCGACTCGAGATCGGTAAATAATCCCTCCGCTGCGGCAAAGAACAGCGGGCCAATGACGCGTAGCACCAGGACATCGTCCGGTACATCTACGTTGACCGGCGCCAGACGCGTCATGCGCGCAATACGACGCATAAACAGCAAAGAGGCGAGAACGATCCCGACGCTGATGGCGATAACCATGTCGAATAGCACCGTCAGCGACATACACATCAGCATGACGATGATGTCGTCTTTCGGCGCATGGCGCAGCAGATCCACGACTTTGTGCGCTTCACTCATGTTCCATGCCACCATCAGCAGCAGGGCGGCCATAGCGGAAAGCGGGAGCCAGGAAAGCAATGGCGCAAGCACCAGCAGGGCAAGGATCACCAGAATCGCGTGAATGACCGCAGAAATGGGTGAGGTTGCCCCGGCACGGACGTTGGCGGCAGAACGGGCAATTGCCGCCGTGGCGGTGATACCACCAAAGAATGGCGCAACAATGTTGCCCAGCCCCTGGCCAATCAGCTCGCTGTTAGCTTTATGCTTGGTGCCGGTCATTCCATCAAGTACCACCGCGCACAGCAGAGATTCAATCGCCCCGAGCATCGCCATCGAGAAGGCTGCTGGCAGCAGCGCCTGTAATGAGCCCCAGCTTAGGGTAAAGTTTGATTCCGGCATATTCCACGGCAATACCAGCTGCGGTAGCAACTGTGGGATACCGTTACCCTGTGAGCCGTCCGCCAGAACGTAGTGGAACTGAGAACCGATGGTCGCAACGTGGCCGCCGGCCAGGTTAACAATCCCCATTACCGCACAGCCAGCCAGCAGTGCAGGAAGGTGACCCGGCAGTCTGATCCCCAGGTGCGGCCAGAAAATCAGGATCCCCAGCGTCACTATGCCAATGGCGGCATCGCCGAAGTTGATGGTCGGCAAGGCCATAAACAGCGCACCGACCTTTTGCAGGTAGTGCTCCGGAACATGAGCCATTTGCAGGCCAAGAAAATCTTTAATCTGCATGGTACCGATGGTGATACCAATACCCGACGTAAAGCCTAACGTTACCGACACGGGAATATATTCGATCAGGCGACCAAAACGGGCGAGGCCGAAAAGGATCAGGAATATCCCGGACATAAGCGTGGCAACCAGCAGGCCTGCCAGCCCAAACTGTTGCGACACCGGATACAGAATCACCACGAAGGCGGCGGTAGGGCCTGATACGCTAAAGCGCGAGCCCCCGGTAAGGGCGATAACAATCCCAGCCACGGCAGAGGTGTACAGGCCGTACTGTGGCGCTACGCCACTGCCAATTGCCAGGGCCATTGCCAGCGGAATGGCAATGATCCCAACGGTAATCCCGGCGATCAGGTCACGGGTAAAGCGAGAAGCGGTATATTTTTCTTTCCAACAAGCGTCGATGAGGGCGCGGAAAGGCATCACATGTGAGGAAAATAGTCTGTTCACAATAATGTTTCATCCATGAGCGCATCATCTATCTAAAAAACGATAGTTGAAGTTGGCATAAATCATACAAATAAATAAAAAGGATAAAAAAACCCGCCGCAGCGGGTTTTTGAGCCGGGCTCGATTAATGTTCGAACATGGCAGAGATGGATTCTTCGTTGCTGATACGACGAATCGCTTCGGCCAGCATACCCGACAGGGTCAATGTACGCACGTTTGGCAGCGCTTTGATTTCGTCAGTCAGTGGAATAGTGTCACAGACAACGACTTCATCAATCACTGAGTTGCGCAGGTTGTTTGCCGCATTACCTGAGAAGATCGGGTGGGTTGCGTAAGCAAATACGCGTTTCGCACCACGTTCTTTCAGTGCTTCTGCTGCTTTACACAGCGTACCGCCAGTATCGATCATGTCATCAACCAACACGCAGTCACGACCTGCAACGTCACCAATGATGTGCATCACCTGAGAAACGTTCGCACGCGGACGACGTTTGTCGATGATAGCCATATCAGTGTCATTCAGCAGTTTAGCGATAGCACGGGCACGCACAACGCCACCGATGTCCGGAGAAACCACAATCGGGTTGTCCAGATTCAGCTGCAGCATGTCTTCTAACAGGATCGGGCTACCGAATACGTTATCAACCGGTACGTCAAAGAAGCCCTGGATCTGTTCAGCATGCAGGTCAACGGTGAGGACGCGGTCAACGCCAACGCTGGACAGGAAATCAGCGACGACTTTAGCGGTAATCGGAACACGAGCGGAACGTACGCGACGATCCTGACGTGCATAGCCGAAGTAAGGGATAACGGCGGTGATACGGCCTGCGGAAGCACGGCGCAGCGCATCAACCATAACGACCAATTCCATCAGGTTGTCGTTAGTAGGGGCACAAGTGGACTGGATGATGAAAATATCACCACCGCGTACATTTTCATTAATTTGTACGCTGACTTCGCCGTCGCTAAAGCGACCTACAGCGGCGTCGCCGAGTGAAGTGTACAGGCGGTTGGCAATACGTTGTGCTAGTTCCGGGGTGGCGTTACCAGCAAAAAGCTTCATATCAGGCACGAGAAGAACCTCAGGCATGCGTCCATTGGTGGAAAGAATCTGCCGAAAACTGTGCGGGCCGGGCAGTATCCTCTCCAGGCGGTGTATTAAAGAGCGCGATGCAACGTCTGGAACAGGGTGACGTTGTCACCGCAACTCAGCTTGCCCGGCTTACTCGCCATCCTTCACGTTTCATGTGCGTGGTCTCAATTCCTCACACCAGTCACATACTGTTGTATGCTCCCGGTGAGTCGTCATTTCGCCATTTTCCTGAAACCCGAATGATTTAGAGTAACGCTCTGTGCAATGGGGAGAGGTTGACGCCTTTCGCCACAAAGCCTTTGAGCCATTCCGGGGCTTGCTCAAGCACCTGGCGAGCACGAGACTCTGTGTCAAATTCAGCAAAGACACAAGCCCCTGTACCAGTCAGGCGCGACGGCGCGTATTCTAACAGCCAGGAAAGCGCTGCATCAACCTCGCGAAAACGTTTTCTTGCGATAACCTCGCAATCATTGCCGAATTCACATTTTAGTAACGTTTTTATTGACCTTTTTGGCGTGTTACGCGGGAGGTCGGGATCGTTAAAAATGACCGGCGTTGGAATGCTGACGCCCGGATGAGCGACCAGATACCATTTTTCCTCTGGCTCGACCGGCGTCAGGATTTCTCCCACGCCTTCGGCAAATGCCGCGTGGCCACGCACGAAAACGGGAACGTCCGCCCCCAGCGTCAAGCCGATGGCCGCCAGTTCATCAACCGAAAGCCCGCACTGCCAGAGATGATTCAGCGCCACCAGAACGGTCGCCGCATTTGATGAACCGCCGCCCAGGCCGCCACCCATCGGCAGGCGTTTTTCGATACTGATGTCCGCGCCGCTTCCTGCGGGGAGGCGATCGCTGTCAGCCGCCGTCTTCATCAGCAAACGCGCGGCGCGCACGATGAGGTTATCTTCATGCGCAACGCCTTTCACCGGGGTTAACAGATGAATTTCACCACCGTTGCGCAGAGTGATGTCAATTTCATCGCCATAGTCGAGAAACTGAAATAACGTCTGCAGCGTGTGGTAACCGTCCGCACGCTGTCCGGTGATGTATAAAAACAGATTCAGTTTTGCCGGAGAGGGCCAGTGGGTCATCATTTCACAATCCAGTTATCCATTTTCAGCTTAATACGCTGGGAGCCGTCGGACAGCTCCATGTTTGCCGGCATCGCAGGCTGCGTTTTGCTGTCGTAGGCGCTATAGACCACTTTCCAGTTTTTACCGTCTTTGCTGTAGTTCACTTCACTCAGGCGGTATTGATCGTCGAGTTTGTAATCGGTGGCGTCACCCGGCAGACCAAGGATCCACTGGCGCAGGCTGTTCAACGGAATCGGCATGCCGGTCAGTTTGCCAATCATCTCTTCGGCGTCGTCAGCGGTGTAATGCTTGCCTTTGTTGTCAACAAGTTCGACGTTGCCCGGCTGCGCATTGAGTTCCAGTTCAGTACTGCCCAGCGGGTTGGTCAGCAGGAGACGGTAGCGATCCTGTCCGGTCTGCTGCCAGAAAAAGCGGGCATACACCTTCTGTTGATCGGAAATATACGCAAACGCGCCGCGCGTCTGATATTGGTTCAGGGCGCGCACTTCCTGCTGGTGCTGGCGCCACTGCGGGGAATCAGGGCTTTTGCCGGGACCTTTCGGCGCGTTGAGCGTACAGGCACTAAGAACCAGGGCCGCAAGGGGCAGCAGGCGAATCAGGCGAAAATCAGGCAGGGTCATAATGATGACAAATCCTTGAGATACGTTGCAGTTATAACTCTCAATGCTAGCGCCACCATCTGACATCGTCTACGTTCAAGTTATCTTAAATCGCTTAAATTTGTGCACTAAGCTATTACTCCAAAAGGGGGCAGTCTCTTTTATTGACCGCACGCATCCTGTATGATGCACCCAGTCTAACCTTATCAACGCTGGTACTATTCCCGCACACATGACCCTTTTAGCGCTTGGTATTAACCATAAAACGGCACCTGTATCGCTGCGAGAACGCGTAACGTTTTCGCCGGATACGCTCGATCAGGCGCTGGACAGCCTGCTTGCGCAGCCAATGGTGCAGGGCGGGGTAGTGCTGTCAACGTGTAACCGTACAGAGCTGTATCTCAGCGTTGAAGAGCAGGATAACCTGCAAGAAGCGCTGATTAGCTGGCTGTGCGAATACCATAATCTCAATGAAGACGATCTGCGCAATAGCCTGTACTGGCATCAGGACAACGACGCCGTCAGTCATTTGATGCGTGTTGCCAGCGGTCTGGATTCGCTGGTGCTTGGCGAGCCGCAGATTCTGGGACAGGTGAAAAAAGCCTTTGCGGATTCGCAAAAAGGCCATCTGAACGCCACCGCTCTGGAGCGCATGTTCCAGAAATCCTTCTCCGTCGCTAAACGTGTCCGCACCGAAACCGACATCGGCGCCAGCGCCGTGTCCGTGGCTTTTGCCGCCTGTACGCTGGCGCGGCAGATATTTGAGTCGCTCTCCACGGTAACCGTGCTGCTGGTGGGCGCAGGCGAGACCATTGAACTGGTTGCGCGTCATTTGCGCGAACATAAAGTGAAGAAGATGATCATCGCCAACCGTACGCGTGAACGCGCGCAGGTGCTGGCGGATGAGGTCGGCGCAGAGGTGATTTCATTGAGCGATATCGACGCCCGCTTGCAGGATGCCGATATCATTATCAGTTCAACCGCCAGCCCGCTGCCGATTATCGGCAAAGGCATGGTGGAGCGCGCGCTTAAGAACCGTCGTAACCAGCCTATGCTGCTGGTGGATATCGCCGTACCGCGCGACGTCGAGCCGGAAGTCGGTAAATTGTCCAACGCCTACTTGTACAGCGTTGACGATCTGCAAAGCATCATTTCGCATAACCTGGCGCAGCGCAAAGCGGCGGCCGTGGAAGCCGAAACGATTGTCGCGCAGGAAACCAGCGAGTTTATGGCCTGGCTGCGCGCCCAGGGCGCAAGCGAAACAATCCGCGATTATCGCAGTCAGTCAGAACAGATCCGTGATGAACTGACCGCCAAAGCGTTGGCCGCTCTTCAACAAGGCGGTGATGCGCAAGCCATTATGCAGGATCTGGCCTGGAAGCTAACCAACCGCCTGATCCATGCACCAACCAAATCACTTCAACAGGCCGCCCGTGACGGGGATAGTGAACGCCTGAATATTCTGCGCGACAGCCTCGGGCTGGAGTAGCAGCACACCAATCTTATTTTTTACAGGGTGCATTTACGCCTATGAAGCCTTCTATCGTTGCCAAACTGGAAGCCCTGCATGAACGCCATGAAGAAGTTCAGGCGCTGCTCGGCGATGCGGGAACCATCGCAGACCAGGAACGCTTTCGTGCACTGTCGCGCGAATATGCGCAATTAAGCGATGTATCTCGCTGTTTTACGGACTGGCAACAGGTTCAGGAAGATATCGAGACGGCTCAGATGATGCTCGATGATCCTGAAATGCGTGAAATGGCGCAGGATGAACTGCGCGAAGCAAAAGAGAAATGTGAACAGCTGGAACAACAGCTGCAGGTTCTGCTGTTACCGAAAGACCCTGATGACGAACGTAACGCCTTCCTTGAAGTGCGGGCGGGAACCGGCGGTGATGAAGCCGCGCTGTTTGCCGGCGATCTGTTCCGTATGTATAGCCGCTACGCTGAATCGCGCCGCTGGCGGGTTGAGATCATGAGCGCCAGTGAAGGCGAACATGGCGGGTTTAAAGAAGTTATTGCCAAGATCAGCGGCGAAGGCGTTTATGGCCGACTGAAATTTGAGTCCGGTGGCCATCGCGTGCAGCGCGTACCGGCGACGGAATCTCAGGGCCGTATTCATACCTCCGCCTGTACGGTCGCTGTTATGCCGGAGCTGCCGGATGCTGAACTGCCGGACATCAACCCGGCCGATCTGCGTATTGATACCTTTCGCTCATCAGGCGCGGGGGGGCAGCACGTGAACACCACCGACTCCGCAATCCGTATTACCCACCTGCCAACCGGCATCGTGGTGGAATGTCAGGACGAACGTTCACAGCATAAAAACAAAGCGAAGGCGATGTCGGTGCTGGGGGCGCGTATTCGTGCCGCCGAAGTGGCAAGACGTCAACAGGCGGAAGCCTCTGAACGACGCAACCTGCTGGGCAGCGGCGATCGCAGCGATCGCAACCGTACCTATAACTTCCCGCAGGGTCGCGTGACCGATCACCGCATTAACCTGACGCTCTACCGTCTGGATGAAGCGATGGAAGGCAAGCTGGATATGCTCATTGAGCCGATTGTCCAGGAATACCAGGCCGACCAGCTGGCGGCATTGTCCGAGCAGGATTAATGGACTATCAGCACTGGCTGCGTGAAGCGATAAGCCAATTACAGGCAAGCGAAAGCCCGCGCCGTGACGCCGAGATCTTACTCGAGTTCGTCACCGGTAAGGGGCGCACCTTTATTCTGGCCTTTGGCGAAACGGTGTTAACCGAGGCGCAGCGTGAACAGCTGGCGACGCTGGTGGCGCGCCGTCAGCGGGGCGAACCCGTGGCGCACTTAACCGGCGTACGCGAGTTCTGGTCGCTGCCGCTGTTTGTATCACCGGCCACGCTGATTCCGCGCCCGGATACCGAGTGCCTGGTTGAGCAGGCGCTGGCGCGTCTGCCTGCTTCGGCGTGTCGTATTCTCGATTTGGGCACCGGCACGGGCGCGATTGCGCTGGCGCTGGCCTCCGAGCGTCCGGATTGCGCGGTGACGGCGGTTGACCGGATGCCGGATGCGGTGGCGTTGGCTATGCGCAATACACGGCACCTGGCTATCGACAATGTTCAGGTGCTGCAAAGCGACTGGTTCAGCGCTTTGTCGGGGCAGCAGTTTGACATGATTGTCAGTAATCCGCCGTACATTGACGAGCAGGATCCGCACCTGGCGCAAGGCGATGTGCGCTTTGAGCCGCTGTCGGCACTGGTGGCGGGCGAGAATGGTTTAGCGGATATCGTGCATATCATCGACAGCTCGCGCAGCGTGTTAACGCCCGGCGGCTATCTGCTGCTGGAACATGGCTGGCAGCAGGGAGCGGCGGTACGCGAAGCGTTTATCCGCGCAGGCTATCTGGCGGTTGAAACCTGCCGTGATTATGGCGGCAACGAGCGAATTACGCTTGGACGCCTGCCATCATGAGTACCTTCAGTGTGTTACTCAACGTTCATCTTATCAGCATTGCGCTTTCAGTCGGTCTGCTGACGCTGCGATTTTGGTGGCGTTACACCGACGCGGGTCTTGCCCGTGCCCGCTGGACGCGCATTGTGCCGCCGGTGGTGGATACCGTTTTATTACTCAGCGGCGTGGCGTTAATGGTTAAAACGCACATCCTGCCATTCACCGAACAAGGGACATGGCTGACTGAAAAGCTGTTTGGGGTTATCATTTACATCGTTTTGGGTTTTATTGCGCTCGATTACCGTCGGGCGCGCAGCCAGCAGGCGCGATTAGTCGCATTTCCGCTGGCGTTGGTGGTGCTGTACATCATCATTAAACTCGCCACCACAAAAATACCGTTACTGGGGTAAGTCATGAGGTCGTTAGCTGATTTCGAATTTAATAAAGCGCCATTGTGTGATGGGATGATCCTGGCGTCGGAGTCTATCCGTCTGGATTTTCCAACACAAACTGTCTATGACGAACTGGAACGTCTGGTCAGTCTGGCGCAAGAAGAAATTAGCCAGCTCCTGTCTCAGGATGAGCAACTGGAAAAACTGCTGGCACTTTTTTACGGCGAATGGGGTTTTACGGATACCCACGGCGTCTATCGTCTTTCTGATGCACTATGGCTTGACCAGGTCCTGAAAAATCGTCAGGGCAGCGCGGTGTCGCTGGGCGCTATCTTACTGTGGATTGCCAACCGACTGGATCTGCCGCTGGTACCGGTGATTTTCCCGACACAGCTGATCCTGCGCATTGAATCGCTCGATGGCGAAATGTGGCTAATCAACCCGTTCAATGGCGAAACGTTAAATGAACATACGCTGGAAGTGTGGCTGAAGGGGAATATCAGCCCGGTAGCAGAGCTGTTTAACGAGGATCTGGATGAAGCAGATAACGCGGAAGTGATCCGCAAACTGCTCGACACGCTGAAATCATCGCTGATGGAAGAGCGGCAAATGGAGCTGGCGTTACGTGCCAGCGAAGCATTATTACAGTTTAATCCTGAAGATCCGTATGAAATACGCGATCGTGGATTGATCTACGCGCAGCTGGAATGTGAACACGTTGCGCTGACGGATTTAAGTTATTTCGTTGAACAGTGTCCGGAAGACCCGATCAGCGAAATGATTCGTGCGCAGATTAATACTATTTCGCACAAGCAAATTGTATTGCATTGATTAATGACACTTTACCTACCGTTTAAGGCGATCCTATGAAACAAAAAGTGGTTAGCATTGGCGACATCAACGTGGCAAATGACCTGCCGTTCGTGCTGTTTGGCGGAATGAACGTGCTGGAATCCCGCGATCTGGCGATGCGCATTTGTGAGCACTACGTAACCGTTACTCAAAAGCTGGGTATCCCTTACGTGTTCAAAGCCTCCTTTGATAAAGCCAACCGTTCTTCCATCCACTCTTACCGTGGACCGGGCCTTGAAGAAGGGATGAAAATCTTCCAGGAACTGAAGCAAACTTTTGGCGTGAAAGTGATCACCGACGTTCATGAAGCCAGCCAGGCGCAGCCTGTAGCCGACGTGGTGGATGTGATTCAGCTGCCGGCATTCCTCGCTCGCCAGACCGATCTGGTGGAAGCGATGGCGAAAACCGGTGCCGTTATCAACGTGAAAAAACCGCAGTTCGTAAGCCCAGGCCAGATGGGTAATATCGTGGATAAATTCCATGAAGGCGGTAACGATAAGGTTATCCTGTGCGATCGTGGCGCGAACTTCGGTTATGACAACCTGGTTGTGGATATGCTCGGCTTTAGCGTGATGAAAAAGGTCTCCGGTAATTCGCCGGTGATTTTTGACGTCACCCATGCGCTGCAGTGTCGCGATCCGTTTGGCGCGGCAAGCGGCGGTCGTCGCGGTCAGGTTACCGAACTGGCGCGCGCCGGTATGGCGGTTGGCCTGGCGGGTCTGTTTATTGAAGCGCATCCGGATCCAGCCCATGCGAAATGCGATGGTCCGTCCGCGCTGCCGCTGGCGAAACTGGAACAGTTCCTCACGCAGATCAAAGCGATTGATGATCTGGTGAAAAGCTTCGACGAGCTCGATACTGAGAACTAAGATAGCCGAACAGGCCGGGGCACTTGTCTCCGGCCTGTTATTTCTGTCAGGCGCCAAACGCCCCGTCAATCGTATGCATTGCTCCCGTCACAAACCCGGCCTCCGGACCAGCCAGCCAGGCAACCATTCCGGCCACTTCTTCTGGTCGACCGTGTCGTTTTAGCGCCATAAAGCTGTGCATCAGCTCTTTCAATGGGCCTTCTGCTGGATTCGCATCGGTATCAATGGGACCCGGTTGCACCACGTTGACCGTAATTCCGCGCGAGCCGAAATCGCGCGCCAGCCCTCTTGCCAGCCCTTGCAGGGCAGATTTGCTTAACGCATAGGACGCCATACCGGCGATTGGCATACGGTCGCCGTTCACGGAACCAATAATGATAATCCGTCCACCGTCAGGCATTTGTCGCGCCGCCTCCACTGCTGCGTACCAGGGGGCGTGGATGTTAATGCGGAACAGGCGCTCAACGTCATCGGGATCCTGCTCCAGCGCATCACCGAACAGCACAATTCCCGCATTCACCACTAACACATCCAGCGGACCGCTTTGCCGAACCCGGTCGATGACCGCATCGCGATTGGCGCTATCGGTTTGCGCCGTGTGGGAACCTGTTTCATCCGCAAGCGCTTTTGCCGCGTCTGCGGAGCCTGAATAGGTGAAGGTAACCGATGCGCCATCTGCGGCGAAACGGCGCACGATAGCCGCACCAATTCCACGACTGCCGCCAAGAACCAGAACTGATTTGCCATTAAATGGGGACATGAGATACGCCTTGAACAATTATGTAGTGGTTGATATATAATGTCCGCATGGTTTTCTGTCAACGGATTTGTAATGAGCACTACAAAATATTCTCGCGCCCCTGGCCGACCACGTAATTTTGATCCGGAACTGGCTGTTGCCAAAGTACAGCCCTTATTTCACGCGCATGGATACGATGCAGTGAGCGTAGCGGATGTTACGCAGGCCCTGAACATCAAACCCCCCAGCTTCTATGCCGCTTTTGGGAATAAAATCGGTCTTTATGAACGCGTGCTTGGCCGCTATGTGCAAACCGATGCGATCCCTTTTGATGATATTTTGCGTTCTGACCGGCCGGTTGCCGAGAGCCTTGCGGCGTTGCTGGAGGAGGCGGCGCGACGCTATGCCGCGGATCCGCAGGCGCCTGGCTGTTTGGTTCTGGAGGGCACCCATAGCAACGATCCACAGGCTCGGCAGGTGGCTCGGGCTTTCTACTCGGTGGCGGAGCTTAAAATTCATGACTTTATCGCACAGCGGCACCCCGACGTGGCTGATAGCCTGACCGATTACGTCAGCACCACGATGCTCGGTCTGTCGGGAAAAGCCCGTTGCGGGCATACGCTCGAACGTTTGCTATCCAGCGCACAAATCGCCAGCCAGGCGGTGCTGCATCAGCTTTCCTGATTTTCATCACATGAAAAGGTAGATAAATATGATGGGTAAAATGGGACGTTGCTTTAATACTCCCCCTCCGGCTATTCGCAACGCAACGTTGGCCGCAATTCTGATCGGCGTTTCCTTTCTGGCTCATTCTCAGGACAAGGCCGATGTTATTTTGTATAACGGCAAGCTGATTACCATGGACGAGCAACAACCCAACGCGCAGGCGCTGGCGGTAAAAGGGCGTCATATTATTGCGGTGGGTAATAATGAAACGGTGAAAAAATGGTCCGGGCCGAATACCAGAGAAATCAATCTTACGGGGCAAACCGTTATTCCGGGATTAATTGACGCACATTTGCATGGCATTCGGGGAGGGCGAACCTTCTTATTTGAAACTTACTGGTTTGATACTAAAAACTTACCCGATGCGTTAAATAAACTGTCGCAATCAGCGGCGCAGAAAACACCTGCGCAATGGGTGGCTGTCGCTGGATCATGGATACCTGAACAATTTGCAGAAAAGCGGGATCCGACGGTTCAGGAGCTGAATCAGGCGGTGCCTCATCATCCTGCGTATATACAAAGCCTTTATGACTATGCCCTGTTAAATCAAAAGGCTATCGAGACCCTCAAACTTAATAATTCGCAGCCGGATGTCCCGGCAGGAATCGTGATAGAACGCGATGATAAAGGGCTGGCAACCGGAAAATTGCGCGGGACCATTGGCAGTTTTAACCAGCTTTTTGCCCAGATTAGCCAGACAGGTGATGTGGAAAAGAACCTAAACGCATTTGTTCGTTATTTAAATAAACGCGGCGTGGTCGGTTTTATCGATCCTTCAGCCGGGCATGAGCAAGCTTATCGTGATTTCTTTAAACTTCAGCAGCAGCAACCACTCAGGATACGGGTTGGATATCGTTTATCCGCACCGCCTGGTAATGAAACGGAATGGTTTAAACAACGTCTGGCATTTCGCCCGGCAATGCATGATGACGGCAGAATAGCCTTTCTGGGCTTCGGTGAAAGCCTGGTGATGGCAATGAATGATGGCGTGCGGATGTCATCTGGGTTCGAGTCTTCAGCAGAGTCCCAACAAGAACAATTAAAGGTGCTACAGCTTGCCGCCAAAGAAGGGGTTGCCGTTGAAATACATGCCTACACCGATGACAGTGCGGATGCGATTTTAGATGTGATTAGCGAGGTGGCTAAATCGCATGATATTGCGCCGTTGCGCTGGTCTATTGCGCATCTCAATACCGGTACGCCCGAAACGATTGCCCGCATGAAGAAATTAGGCTTAGCCTACTCTGTTCAGATGGGGCCATATTTTGAATCTCCCGCCATTGAACGCGCTAACGGTAAAACGGTGGCGGCGCTATCATCGCCCATTCAACCTGCGTTAGAGCAGGGGGTAATCGTTGCAGGCGGTACGGATGCGACGCGGATTGGCGTTGCGGGGGTATGGCATGCCATTGAATATCATGTGACAGGTAAAGCACTCGACGGCTCGGTACGCCATGATACCCGCCAGTTAAGCCGGGAAGATGCGTTGAAAATGTATACCCGAAATGCCGCCTGGCTGGCTTTTGCTGAACAGCAAAGAGGAAGTTTGCAAGCAGGTAAGCTCGCCGATTTTGCGGTGCTGAATCAAGATATTATGGCTATTCCGGCAGATAAATTGCACCAAACGGAATCGTTATTAACGTTTGTTGATGGTCAGCAGGTTTATCCGGAGTCATAAAAGTCGACAATGAAAACGGCCCTGTAAAGGGCCGTTGGTTCCGCCAAAATAATAATCAGGCAAATATTGTCATCAGATAGGCGATAAATAGCGCCAGATGCGCTGCCCCGTTGAGCACATTGGTTCGTCCGGTGGAGAACGAGATGTGACACAGTACCAGCGACGAGACCATGACAATCATCTCCGGCGCGCCCAAAGCAAACACCAAATCATTGCCTGTCGCCCAGGCGATCAGCGTTACTACCGGTACGGTGAGTGAAATTGTGGCTAATACTGAACCGAAGAACAAATTCATCGCCCGCTGTACCTGATTGTTCAGCACCGCTTTCAGCGCCCCCAATCCTTCAGGTGAGAGGATCAACAACGCCACCAGGAAACCGGTAAACGCCACGGGCGCATTGAGTTCAGTCAGCAAGGTTTCCAGCGGACTGGCGTTCATCTTGGTGACGGCGATAACGGCGATCAGGTGGATGATGAGCCAGGCCGCGTGCCACATATTGCTGTGCGCTGACGGCTTACCGTGATGCGGATCGTCGTCGTCACCTTCATCTTCATGCTCGTAAATGAACAGGCTCTGGTGCGTTTTGGTTTGAATCAGCAAGAATACGCCGTACATTGCCGCAGAAATGAGCGCCACCAGTAGCGCCTGCGCAGTAGTAAAATTGGCGCCCGGTAACGCCATTGGAAACACCAGCACAATAATGGCCAGAGGAAACAGGGCGATTAAATACTGCTTAATACCAAACAGGTTCATATACTGAGTGGCAAATTTACGGCCGCCCAACAGTAATGAAAAACCAACCAAACCGCCGGTGACGATCATAATGATCGAATACAGCGTGTCGCGCATGAGCGTAGGCGCGGCATCGCCGGTCGCCATTAATGCGGAAATTAAGCTAACTTCAAGAATAACCACGGACAGGCTGAGGATCAGCGACCCGTAGGGCTCGCCAAGTCGATGTGCTAATACGTCCGCATGCCGGACAACGCTGAATGCGCTGCTTAATATACCAACAAGGGCAAGCGCATTAATGCCGATGACCACTGGTAGTGACTGACTGCTCCCCCATAAGAACAGTACTACCAGTGCCAGAATCGGGAAGACGAGAGAGGTCTCCTTGTGGCGGGTTTTTACCGCCTCATGTATTTGAGTCATTAAGTTAATTCTCCATCTCTGCAGGTATTTATAATTATAAAAGTATTAAAGAATGTAAAAAATAACAGAAAACGTGGTTTTGTAGGTGAGATTTTACGAAATTTTACCGCATCGTTTGTTTTCCTTCTCTAAGTGGTCAAAAACAAACATCTTGTTTATAGAGTGTTTAATTAACAGAAGGTTAGATAAATAAATAATTTAAAAATGTCCATTGTTGGCACATCCAGGCATTGTTAACCACACTTAAGGTTTAGCCGAAAAAGAGGAGTTCACAATGCCCTATAAATCGAAAAGCGATCTGCCTGAGAGCGTACAGCACGTTCTGCCAGCCCATGCCCAGGACATCTATAAAGAAGCCTTTAACAGCGCCTGGGAACAGTATAAAGATAAATCTGACCGTCGCGACGATGCCAGTCGAGAAGAGACGGCGCACAAGGTGGCGTGGGCCGCGGTGAAAAATGATTATCAAAAAGGGGAGGATGATAAATGGCATAAAAAGACGTAACAGTATCAATTATAATGTCTTTATAAATTAGCCGGAGTCATCCGTTAGCGAATCGTGCTACGCCGCGCCGTTACTGGCTTGCAAGCGAGCGGTGAATTGCCTATTGTCCAGCTATTGGTTTCAAAATGAGCAGTAAAAAGGCCCGGAAGGCGTCAAAAAAGTTGTCGCAGGGAAGCAGCAGTGGCGGAGGTGTAAGGTGTTAACGCGTGATTTTTTATTGAATGCCGACTGTAAGACGGCGTTTGGCGCTATTGAAGAATCACTACTCTGGTCAGCGGAACAACGGGCAGCCTCACTGGCCGCCACGCTTGCTTGCCGACCAGATGATGGACCGGTGTGGATCTTCGGTTATGGATCGTTGATGTGGAACCCGGTCTTAGAATTTGAAGAGTCCTGTACCGGGACATTAGTTGGTTGGCACCGCGCATTTTGCCTGCGCCTGACGGCGGGGCGAGGAACGGCCTGCCAGCCGGGACGTATGCTGGCACTGAAAGAGGGCGGACGCACTACCGGTGTGGCTTATCGCTTATCGGACGCATCGCTGGAGCAAGAACTTTCTCTGCTGTGGAAACGTGAAATGATCACCGGTTGCTATCTGCCGACCTGGTGTCAGTTGGCGCTGGATGACGGTCGCACGGTAAACGCGCTGGTCTTTATTATGGATCCACGGCATCCGCTCTTTGAGTCGGATACGCGCGCGCAGGTGATCGCGCCGCTTATCGCCGCGGCCAGCGGACCTTTAGGCACCAATGCCCAGTATCTGTTCTCGCTGGAACAAGAGCTGGTGAAGCTGGGAATGCAGGATGATTGTCTTAACGATCTGGTGATTACGGTCAAACGGTTGTTGGGAGAGAATCTGCCGGAAGGTGTCATACGGCCCGGATTTGCATAGCGTCGGCTGCGTTGTGTGCCCGATAGCCAGGGGCTTATCGGGCATTGCACGATTACGCCGCAATAAAACTTATCGAATGTTCGAGCGACTGACTGTGACTATCGATCAGTACGTTCCAGACGCCGGTATAAGGTACGGTCAACCATGCGTTATCACGATCCTGCACGCTTAAAATGTCGGACTGCGTGTCTTTAACGTGATTTTTCTCGCTCATCAGATGGATGTGACAGCGCCCGGAACAGCGCACAACCACCGTATCGCCACCAAATAACTTTAAACTCGCCTTCACTAATGCCATTTTTCACCCCGTTCTTGAAAACAACGTACTTTCTGTCGAAAGTGCTGCGTGATGTTGTTCACATTTCACTCATTGCATAACACCAAAGGGGGAGCAAGCGGATGCTGATTTTGATCAAAAAATGGCATAACGATTAAACAAAAGTGACAAAATCCCTCAAAACGGTTGAAAGGGCGTGCTAACGTTCAACGAAACCGCGCCCATCTAAGATTTAATCCGGAAATTTCCGGCACTTTCAGTGCGCTTGCCTGAAAGCGGCGCGTCAGAAGGTCAACACTTTATCTGCGTCCAGCGTCCATTGCGCCAGTTCCGGCAGTGTGCCCACGGCTACGCCGTCAATTAAAGGCAGGGGGGTGATCCCGCGACCGTCGGTACAGGTTTTGCACAGTTTTACCGGAACGTTTTGCGCCGTCAGGATCTCCAGCATCTGCTGAATGTTGTATCCCTCTGCGGGTTTCTGACCTCGTAATCCCGCCGTGACCGCATCCGACATTAAAAACAGACGCAGGTCCAGATCAGCGTCCTGTTCGCGTAGGGCAATGGCCAGACGCAGGCTGTTAAATAACGATTCGCTTCCATAGGCCGCACCGTTCGCGACGATCACTATCTTTTGCATTTTGACTCCTGTTGTCGGATGGGAGGAATAATTTCTGGCGTGTATGGTACTCCCTGTACCAGACGGGGAAAAGAAAGCATGTGTCTACCCCTGATTATTCGGGTCAGAAAATCCCGAAAACAGGGATTAAGGCTGCAATTAAATGCTGAAGACGTTATGGTTTAGGTTAAGTGTGCCTGATGAATTAATTTAAGAAATAACCAACGATTTGAGCCGTATTATCTATTTTCCTCTCGCCGTATTCGCACTCTTGCCACTGGCAGGGGGTATTGCCAGCGCACAGTCATCTTTTGTTCACCAGGCGGAAAACCCATTCGATAATAACAGCGATGGCTTGCCCGATCTCGGCATGGCGCCGGAGTCGCGGGCGGGCGAAAAACATTTTGCCGAAATGGTTAAGGCGTTTGGTGAAGCCAGCATGACCGATAACGGCCTTGATACCGGCGAACAGGCGAAGCAGTTCGCGTTCGGTCAGGTACGTGACACGGTCAGCGAACAGGTGAATCAGCGCCTGGAATCCTGGCTCTCTCCCTGGGGAAACGCCAGCGTCGGGTTGCAGGTTGATAACGAGGGCAGCTTTACCGGCAGCCGGGGAAGTTGGTTTATTCCGTGGCAGGACAATCAACGCTATCTTACCTGGAGCCAGTTGGGCCTGACGCAACAGAACGAGGGCTTAGTCAGTAATGCGGGGATTGGGCAGCGCTGGGTCCGCGACGGTTGGCTACTGGGCTACAACACGTTTTATGACAATCTGTTGGATGAAAATCTGCCCCGGGGCGGTCTGGGCGCAGAAGCGTGGGGCGAGTATTTGCGCTTATCCGCTAACTATTATCAACCGTTTTCCTCGTGGCAGGAGCGTTCAGCAACGCAGGAACAACGGATGGCCCGCGGCTACGATCTGACCGCGCAAATGCGAATGCCGTTCTATCAACACCTCAATACCAGCGTCAGCGTTGAGCAGTATTTTGGCGACCGGGTGGATCTGTTTCATTCAGGAACCGGATACCATAATCCGGTGGCGGTGAACCTGGGGCTGACCTATACGCCTGTGCCGTTGGTGACGGTGACCGCGCAGCATAAGCAGGGCGAAAATGGTATCAGTCAGAATAACCTCGGATTAACGCTTAATTATCGTTTCGGCGTGCCGCTAAAAAAACAGCTGATGGTCAGTGAAGTGGCAAACAGTCGCTCGCTGCGCGGCAGCCGTTATGACGATCCGCAGCGGAACAGTTTGCCGACGCTGGAGTATCGCCAGCGTAAAACGCTGTCGGTGTTTTTGGCCACGCCGCCCTGGGACCTGAAACCTGGCGAGACGGTGGCGCTCAAGGTACAGGTGCGTAGCCTGCATGGCATCCGCCACCTTGCATGGCAAGGCGATACTCAGGCGCTGAGTTTGACCGCCGGCAGTAGTACCCGAAGCGCACAGGGCTGGACGATTATCATGCCGAAGTGGGACAGCAGAGAAGGGGCGACAAACCGCTGGCGGCTGTCGGTAGTGGTAGAAGATGAGCTGGGCCAGCGTGTCTCTTCCAATGAGATCACGCTATCACTGACCGAACCGTTTATCACCGTTTCGGAAAATGATCCTCATTAGCAATGATGAATGATGTGCGAATGCGTTATCAGAAAATACGTTCCTGATGCACCCAAACGGCCGCTTCTACGCGCGATTTTAGCTTCATTTTCTTCAGCATATGCTTCACATGCACTTTTACCGTGCTTTCGGTAATGTCCAGGCGGCGGGCAATCATCTTGTTAGGCAGCCCTTGGGCGATAAGCTTGAGAATATCGCGTTCGCGCGGCGTCAACTGGGTAACATCACGGTCAGACGTTGCGCGGTTGGCGCGCAGGCTGGCGGCCAGAACCGGCGTTAAGGCTTCGCTCAGCACCATTTCACCGGCGGCCGCCTGCTGGAGCGCTTTCAGTAAATCTTCCGGCTCCATATCTTTCAGCAGGTAACCATCCGCGCCGCGTTTCAGGGCGGTAACGACATCTTCTTCATGATTGGATACGCTAAACACCACGATGCGGCCAGACAGTGACTTTTCACGTAGCTTGTCGAGGGTTTCCAGACCGTTCATACCGGGCATGTTGAGGTCAAGCAGGATCAGGTCGGGATCAAGGGATTCAGCCAGCTCGATACCCTGCTCGCCATTGCTGGCTTCACCGACAACGGTGATATCGGGCGCCATGCTGACAAGCTGTTTTACACCGGTTCGCAGCATCGGATGATCGTCGATCAACAGGATGGTTGCCGGTTCCAGATTACTCATGGGTATCTCCTTGGACTTCTGTGAAGTTTGTTTCGGGAATAAAAGTGACAGTAACTTCAGTACCGCCTGTCTCGCGACGGCGTACGCGGCAATCGCCGCGCAAGCTCTGCGCACGGTCGCGCATTATTATCATGCCGTAGTGGTTACTGCGTTCGGCGTTTTCCGGTACGCCGCAGCCGTTATCTTGTACTGTGAGTTTGATCTGTTTGCCATTTTGCGCCACCGTCACGACGACTTCATCGGCATGGGAGTGCTTAAGGGCGTTGCTCAGGGCTTCACGCGCAATTTGTAATAAATGAATCGCCTGATGCGAAGGGACCAGGCGCGGCGGTAGCTGATAATCCAGCTTAACCGTAAAACCAAAGCGGGCGCTGTATTCCTGACAGCTGGCTTCCAGCGCGGGTCGCAATCCGGGTTCAGTGAGCTGTAAACGGAAGGTGGTTAACAGCTCACGCAGTTGCGCCCACGAGGCGTTCAGTTCATTACGAATCTGACCAAGCAGCTCGCGGCTATTTTCCGGCAGCACATCGCCCTGCATCTGTAAACAACTCACCTGCATCTTCATACAGGAGAGCGATTGTGCAATAGAATCATGAAGTTCGCGCGCAATGGTGGCACGCTCTTCCATCACGATCAACTGCTGCTGGCGTTCCTGATGTCTGTCCAGCGCCAGCGTCGCGGTCAGTTGCTCAACCAGGGTATCGACCAGCTGCTGCTGATCGTGGCTGAGATGGCGACCATGCGGCAAGGTAGCGAGCAGGATACCATACTGGGTATGCGCATCGGCCAGCCGCCATTTCAGCGTAATGCCGCCGTCTATCGCAGGCAGCGTACCGCGTGGGCACAGATGGCACCCTTTTTCATCGCAGCTGGCAGTGGACTGACAGGTAAATTCCTGATGATTATCTTCATCCTCCAGATCATAAACCCGCAGCTCAATATCATGCAGCAGGGTCAAATTCTGCAGGCCGTTCAGCACCGGAGAGAGGCGCTCGCACAACGGCACCTGAGAGTGCAGACGGCGGTTGGCTTGCCACAGGAAAGAGAGGATCTGATTTTTATGCTCCAGCCCGGCCGTCTTCTCCTGCACCCGCTGTTCCAGTACCGCATAACTCTCGGCCAACTCTTCCGACATATTATTCAGCGCCGAGCCCAGAGCCGCCATTTCATTACGCCCACTGATGTGCGCGCGTTGGGTAAAATCACGCTGGCTGACGGCCCGCGCCATCGCCAGCAGCTGTTTCCACGGCGCCAGCAGACGCACACGCAGCCAGATAATAGTAAAGACCAGCAGTAACGCCATAAATACCGCCATCAGGCGATGTAACAGGACGACGCGCTCAATGCGTAATTCGGTAGTATGGTCGAAGGCGGTAACCAGTTTATCCAGCCCGACCACAAAGCGCGTAACATCCTGCGCCACCGCATCCGGCGTCTGCGCATGGGCAAGCCCTGGCGCCAGTTCAGTGTGCCAATAATCCTGTAGCGCTTTTAACTGCGCCTGCTGTCCGTCGCGCTGTGCGGCGCGCGTTAACTCCGGGCTAAACGCCGTTTTCTCCATTTCATCCAGTAGCGTTTGATCGTTGGCGTCCAGTGGTACCGCCGCCAGCAGACGATAACTCTGCATGCGTAGCGAGCCTGCTTTGTTGATGGCATGGGCGCTACCCTGAACGCCCTGAACCAGCCAGCCGGAGACAGCCATACCCGCCACGCCGATGGCTGTAGACAATAAAACAATCAGCGCCACCTGGTTGACCAGCGTAAGCGGAGAGAGACAACGTTTAAACATGGTGAGTTGTTCCTTCGGGTTTTCGGAGAACAGAAAACCTTTTGAATGACGGTTCTGCTGCAGGCAGTGGCGTTATTGTCGGCGATACACTGGAGTATACCCATACCTCAAACGGGCTACCCCTTAATTGCTGCGTGAGGGGGAGATCATGGACAAGGGGGAGTAGGGGAAGTCAGAGGCGTGAAAAACCACATCTTTTTTACCGAAGTTATGTACTCATTAAGGGTAATGCTAAATTTTGAGCATGGATAATGACACCTTTTCCTTTGATTTATATCAACTTACCTCCAGCTGTAAACCCTAAGGTTGCAGGCATCGAAACAAATATCAGAGGTGTCTATGAGTCACTCATCTGCCCCGGAAAGGGCATCTGGAGCGGTAATTACAGAATGGCGTCCGGAAGATCCTGCCTTCTGGCAACAGCGTGGTCAACGAATCGCCAGCCGCAACCTGTGGATTTCCGTCCCGTGCTTGCTGCTGGCGTTTTGCGTGTGGATGTTATTCAGCGCCGTGGCGGTGAATCTACCAAAAGTCGGCTTTAATTTTACCACTGAGCAACTGTTCATGTTGACGGCGTTGCCTTCGGTTTCCGGCGCGCTGCTGCGCGTGCCGTACTCCTTTATGATTCCTCTGTTCGGCGGTCGTCGCTGGACGGCATTCAGCACCGGTATCCTGATCGTTCCATGCGTATGGTTAGGTTTTGCGGTGCAGGATACCACCACGCCATTTAGTACCTTTATTATTATCTCCCTGCTGTGCGGTTTTGCCGGTGCGAACTTCGCCTCCAGCATGGCGAATATCAGCTTCTTCTTCCCAAAACAGAAACAGGGCGGTGCGCTGGGTCTGAACGGCGGTCTGGGTAACATGGGCGTCAGCGTAATGCAGTTAGTTGCTCCGCTGGTGGTCTCACTGTCAATCTTCGCTGCATTTGGTAGCCAGGGCGTTGAGCAACCGGATGGTACGCAACTGTATCTGGCAAACGCCGCATGGATTTGGGTTCCGTTTCTGGCCGTGCTGACGCTGGCCGCATGGTTTGGCATGAACGAACTGGCCACCTCAAAAGCGTCACTGAAAGAGCAATTACCGGTGCTGAAACGCGGGCATCTGTGGATCATGAGCCTGCTGTATCTGGCAACCTTCGGTTCATTTATCGGTTTCTCGGCCGGTTTCGCGATGCTGTCAAAAACGCAGTTTCCTGAGGTACAGATCCTGCATTATGCCTTCTTTGGACCGCTGATTGGCGCGCTGGCGCGTTCAGCGGGCGGTGCAATCTCTGACCGCCTGGGCGGAACCCGCGTGACGCTGGTGAACTTCGTGCTGATGGCTGTCTTCAGTGCCTTATTGTTCCTGACGCTGCCATCAAACGGCGTTGGCGGCAGCTTTATCGCTTTCTTCGCGGTATTCCTGGCGCTGTTCCTGACGGCCGGTCTGGGGAGTGGTTCAACCTTCCAGATGATCTCCGTTATCTTCCGCAAGCTGACGATGGACAGAGTGAAAGCGGAAGGCGGTTCAGAAGAGAAGGCGATGCGCGAGGCGGCAACCGACACCGCGGCAGCGCTGGGCTTTATCTCTGCCATTGGCGCGATCGGCGGCTTCTTTATCCCGAAAGCGTTTGGTACTTCCCTGGCGTTAACGGGCTCGCCTGTCGATGCGATGAAAGTCTTTCTTATCTTTTATGTCGCCTGCGTGGCGATCACCTGGGCGGTGTACGGACGTCATTCTAAAAAGTAAAAAAGTGGTATACACAAAATCATTCGAACTGCATCAAGGCGGCAAGTGAGAAATCCCCTGGAGCTTACTGAAGTAAGTGACTGGGGAGAACGAGCGCAGCCAACGCAGAGGCAGTTTGAAGGATGAAGTGTAGGTTGATTATCCATTGCGCGGCGTTAGACCGCGCTTTTTTTTATCCGTTATTAGTTACAACATACTCATGTGTTGCGACACGCCAACTGCCTGTGAAAACGGTGTTCATACTATGCCTGGCAGGGGGGATACCCCTTAATACCCACTTATAAAGAATTTAACATTTGCATGATAAATGAATTTAAAAAAATCATTTAAATTCAATGTATTGATTGGTTTTTCGATATCCCACTAAGGGAGTATGTGAAAATTTACCCTCATTTTGCATCCCTGCCTGCCTTGATCGTTATCAATTCTCACACCCTTTCAGAGCGTTACCTTCGCTCTCAATCAAGCAATGTCGATTTATCAGAGAGCCGTCAGGCTCCTACAGGAGAAAACCGATGAGTAAATTCCTGGACCGGTTTCGCTACTTCAAGCAGAAGGGCGAAACCTTTGCCGATGGGCACGGCCAGCTTCTCAATACCAACAGGGACTGGGAGGACGGATATCGCCAGCGTTGGCAGCATGACAAAGTCGTGCGTTCCACCCACGGTGTAAACTGCACCGGTTCATGCAGCTGGAAAATCTATGTGAAAAATGGTCTGGTGACCTGGGAAACCCAGCAAACTGACTACCCACGCACGCGTCCAGATATGCCAAACCACGAGCCTCGCGGCTGCCCACGTGGTGCGAGCTACTCCTGGTATCTCTACAGCGCTAACCGTCTGAAATACCCGCTGATGCGCAAACGTCTGATGAAGATGTGGCGTGAAGCCAAAAAGCTGCACAGCGATCCGGTAGATGCCTGGGCATCCATTATCGAAGATGCCGACAAAGCGAAAAGCTTCAAACAAGCGCGTGGTCGCGGTGGGTTTGTTCGTTCTTCCTGGCAGGAAGTCAATGAACTGATTGCCGCATCTAACGTGTATACCATCAAAACCTATGGTCCTGACCGCGTCGCAGGCTTCTCGCCGATCCCGGCGATGTCGATGGTTTCTTACGCGTCCGGCGCACGCTATATGTCGTTGATTGGCGGTACCTGCCTGAGCTTCTATGACTGGTACTGCGACCTGCCACCGGCGTCCCCGCAGACCTGGGGCGAACAGACCGACGTCCCTGAATCTGCCGACTGGTACAACTCCAGCTACATTCTTGCATGGGGTTCAAACGTCCCGCAGACCCGTACTCCGGATGCGCACTTCTTTACTGAAGTTCGCTACAAAGGTACCAAAACGGTCGCAATTACGCCGGATTACGCAGAAATCGCCAAACTGTGCGACCTGTGGCTGGCGCCGAAGCAGGGGACCGATGCGGCAATGGCAATGGCGATGGGCCATGTCATGCTGCGCGAGTTCCACCTCGACAATCCGAGCCAGTACTTCACCGACTACGTTCGTCGTTATACTGACATGCCAATGCTGGTGATGCTTGAAGAACGCGACGGCTACTATGCTGCCGGTCGTATGCTGCGTGCGGCCGACCTGGTAGATTCTCTGGGCCAGGAAAACAACCCGGAATGGAAAACCGTTGCTATCAACAACAACGGTGAAATGGTTGCGCCAAACGGTTCAATTGGTTTCCGCTGGGGCGAAAAAGGCAAATGGAACCTCGAGCAGCGCGACGGCACGTCTGGTGATGAAACCGAACTGCAGCTCAGCCTGCTGGGTAGCCAGGATGACATCGCTGAAGTGGGCTTCCCGTACTTTGGCGGCGAAGGTACCGAACACTTCAATAAAGTCGAACTGGAAAACGTTCTGCTGCACAAACTGCCGGTTAAACGCCTGCTGCTGGCCGATGGTTCTACCGCGTTAGTGACCACCGTTTACGATCTGACCATGGCCAACTACGGTCTGGAACGCGGTCTGAACGATGAAAATTGCGCAACCAGCTACGATGACGTGAAAGCGTACACGCCGGCCTGGGCTGAAAAAATTACCGGCGTATCGCGCGCTCAAATCGTGCGCATCGCCCGTGAATTTGCGGATAACGCCGATAAAACCCACGGTCGTTCGATGATTATCGTCGGTGCGGGTCTTAACCACTGGTACCACCTCGATATGAACTATCGTGGCCTGATCAATATGCTGGTGTTCTGCGGCTGTATCGGCCAGAGCGGCGGCGGTTGGGCTCACTATGTTGGTCAGGAAAAACTGCGTCCGCAAACCGGCTGGCAGCCGCTGGCGTTTGCGCTGGACTGGCAGCGTCCGCCTCGTCATATGAACAGCACCTCTTACTTCTATAACCACTCCAGCCAGTGGCGCTATGAGACGGTGACTGCGCAGGAACTGCTGTCCCCGATGGCAGACAAATCCCGTTACAGCGGCCACTTAATCGACTTTAACGTTCGCGCTGAACGTATGGGCTGGCTGCCATCTGCACCGCAGTTAGGCACTAACCCGCTGCGCATTGCCGATGAAGCGAAAAAAGCCGGCATGACGCCGGTGGACTACACCGTTAAGGCGCTGAAAGAAGGTTCTCTTCGCTTTGCGGCAGAGCAGCCGGAGAACGGTAAAAACCATCCGCGTAACCTGTTTATCTGGCGTTCTAACCTGCTCGGTTCTTCCGGTAAGGGCCACGAATACATGCTGAAATACCTGCTGGGTACTGAACACGGTATTCAGGGTAAAGATCTCGGTCAGCAGAGCGGCGTGAAGCCGGAAGAAGTGGAATGGCAGGATAACGGACTGGACGGCAAACTGGATCTGGTGGTGACGCTGGACTTCCGCCTGTCGAGCACCTGTCTGTATTCCGACATCGTGCTGCCGACCGCGACCTGGTATGAAAAAGACGACATGAATACGTCGGATATGCATCCGTTTATTCATCCGTTGTCTGCCGCCGTTGACCCGGCCTGGGAATCAAAAAGCGATTGGGAAATCTATAAAGCCATCGCCAAAAAGTTCTCTGAAGTGTGCGTGGGCCACCTCGGTAAAGAAACCGACGTTGTTACGCTGCCGATTCAGCACGACTCCGCCGCCGAGCTGGCGCAGCCGCTGGACGTGAAGGACTGGAAAAAAGGTGAGTGCGACCTGATCCCAGGCGTCACCGCGCCGCACATCATGACCGTTGAGCGTGATTATCCGGCAACCTACGAGCGTTTCACCTCCATCGGTCCGTTGATGGAGAAAATCGGTAACGGCGGGAAAGGGATTGCCTGGAATACCCAGAGCGAAATGGATCTGCTGCGTAAGCTCAACTACACCAAGGCTGAAGGCCCGGCGAAAGGCCAGCCTTGGCTTAATACCGCCATTGACGCCGCTGAGATGATCCTCACCCTGGCGCCGGAAACCAACGGTCAGGTTGCCGTTAAAGCCTGGGCGGCGCTGAGTGAATTTACCGGTCGTGACCATACGCATCTGGCGCTGAATAAAGAAGACGAAAAAATTCGCTTCCGCGATATTCAGGCGCAGCCGCGCAAGATTATCTCCAGCCCGACATGGTCAGGTCTGGAAGATGAACATGTCTCTTACAACGCGGGCTACACCAACGTTCATGAGCTAATCCCATGGCGTACGCTGTCTGGTCGCCAGCAGTTGTATCAGGATCACCAGTGGATGCGTGATTTCGGTGAAAGCCTGCTGGTTTACCGTCCGCCAATCGATACCCGTTCAGTGAAAACGGTGATCGGCGAGAAGTCTAACGGTAACCCGGAAAAAGCGCTTAACTTCCTGACGCCGCACCAGAAGTGGGGTATCCACTCCACCTATAGCGACAACCTGCTGATGCTGACGCTGTCACGCGGCGGTCCGATTGTGTGGATGAGCGAAGTGGATGCGAAGGATCTGGGTATCGAAGATAACGACTGGATCGAAGTCTTCAACAGCAACGGTGCGTTGACCGCGCGTGCGGTGGTCAGCCAGCGCGTACCGGCCGGGATGACCATGATGTACCACGCGCAGGAACGTATCGTTAACCTGCCGGGTTCAGAAATCACCCAGCAGCGCGGCGGGATCCACAACTCCGTGACCCGTATTACGCCGAAACCGACCCACATGATTGGCGGCTATGCGCAGTTGGCCTACGGCTTTAACTACTACGGCACCGTCGGTTCAAACCGCGATGAGTTCGTGGTGGTACGTAAGATGAAGAACATTAACTGGTTAGACGGCGAAGGTAATGACCAGGTACAGGAGAGCGTAAAATGAAAATTCGTTCACAAGTCGGCATGGTGCTGAATCTCGATAAGTGCATCGGCTGTCACACCTGTTCAGTGACCTGTAAAAACGTCTGGACCAGCCGTGAAGGTATGGAGTACGCCTGGTTCAATAACGTGGAAAGTAAACCTGGCGTTGGTTTCCCGAATGACTGGGAAAATCAGGAGAAATGGAAAGGCGGCTGGATCCGTAAAATCAACGGTAAACTGCAGCCGCGTATGGGTAACCGTGCGCTGCTGCTGGGTAAAATCTTTGCTAACCCGCACCTGCCGGGCATGGACGATTACTACGAGCCGTTTGATTTTGACTATCAGAATCTGCACACCGCGCCGGAAGGCAGCAAGGCGCAGCCGATTGCCCGTCCGCGCTCGCTGATTACCGGTCAGCGGATGGACAAAATCACCAGCGGTCCAAACTGGGAAGAAATTCTGGGCGGCGAGTTCGAAAAACGCGCCAAAGACCAGAACTTCGACAACATGCAGAAGGCGATGTACGGCCAGTTCGAAAACACTTTCATGATGTATCTGCCGCGCCTGTGTGAGCACTGCCTTAACCCGGCGTGCGTGGCGACCTGTCCGAGCGGCGCCATCTACAAGCGTGAAGAGGATGGCATTGTGCTGATCGACCAGGACAAGTGTCGTGGCTGGCGTATGTGTATCACCGGCTGTCCGTACAAGAAGATCTACTTTAACTGGAAGAGCGGGAAATCCGAGAAGTGCATCTTCTGCTACCCGCGTATCGAAGCCGGTCAACCGACCGTTTGCTCCGAAACCTGCGTGGGTCGTATTCGTTACCTCGGCGTACTGCTGTATGACGCAGATGCGATCGAAAGCGCGGCAAGCACCGAGCACGAGAAAGATCTGTACCAGCGCCAGCTGGATGTGTTCCTCGATCCGAACGATCCGGCTGTTATTGAACAGGCGCTGAAAGATGGTATTCCACTGAGCGTCATTGATGCGGCACAGCAGTCTCCGGTTTACAAAATGGCGATGGACTGGAAGCTGGCGCTGCCGCTGCATCCGGAATACCGCACGCTGCCGATGGTCTGGTATGTGCCGCCTTTATCACCGATTCAGTCTGCCGCTGATGCGGGCACGCTTGGCAGCAACGGTATTCTGCCGGATGTAGACAGCCTGCGTATCCCGGTTCAGTACCTGGCAAACCTGTTGACCGCTGGCGACACTCAGCCGGTGCTGCTGGCGCTGAAACGTATGCTGGCGATGCGTCACTACAAACGTGCGGAAACCGTTGACGGTAAAGTGGATACCCGTGCGCTGGAAGAGGTGGGCTTAAGCGAAGCGCAGGCACAGGAAATGTATCGTTACCTGGCGATTGCTAACTACGAAGATCGTTTCGTGGTACCGAGCAGCCACCGTGAACTGGCGCGTGATGCGTTCCCGGAGAAAAGCGGTTGTGGCTTTACTTTCGGCGATGGTTGCCACGGTTCTGATACCAAATTCAATCTGTTCAACAGCCGCCGCATCGATGCTGTCGATGTGACCAGCAAAACGGAGCCGCACCAATGATTGAACTCGTCATTGTTTCGCGTCTGCTTGAGTACCCGGATGCTGCCTTATGGCAGCATCAGCAGGAACTTTTCGATGCACTCGCGTTATCTGAAAACCTGGATAAAGAGGATGCCCAGACTCTGGGCGTTTTCCTGCGCGATTTAACCGCGCAGGACATGCTGGATGCGCAGGCAAGCTACAGCGAATTGTTCGACCGCGGTCGTGCGACTTCGCTGCTGCTGTTTGAACACGTACACGGAGAGTCCCGCGATCGCGGTCAGGCGATGGTTGACCTGATGGCGCAGTATGAGCAGCACGGTTTACAGCTCGACAGCCGCGAACTTCCCGATCATCTGCCGCTGTATCTGGAATACCTTGCGCAGTTGCCGAAAAGCGAAGCCTTAGGTGGTTTGCAGGATATCGCGCCGATTCTGGCGCTGCTCAGCGCGCGTTTGCAACAGCGTGCAAGCCGTTATGCGGTGTTGTTCGACCTGCTGTTAAAACTGGCGAATACCGTTATTGACAGCGACAAAGTGGCTGAAAAGATTGCGGATGAAGCGCGCGACGATACCCCTCAGGCGCTGGATGCGGTCTGGGAAGAAGAGCAAGTGAAATTCTTCGCCGATCGGGGGTGTGGCGAGTCGGAAATCTCCGCTCACCAGCGTCGTTTTGCCGGGGCCGTTGCGCCGCAGTATCTGAATATCACCACCGGAGGACAGCACTAATGCACTTCCTGAATACGTTCTTCTTTGACATCTATCCGTACATCGCGGGTTCTGTCTTTCTGATCGGCAGTTGGCTGCGTTATGACTACGGGCAGTATACCTGGCGTGCAGCGTCCAGCCAGATGCTGGATCGCAAAGGGATGAACCTGGCGTCAAACCTGTTCCATATCGGGATCCTGGGTATTTTTGCCGGGCACTTCCTGGGCATGCTGACGCCGCACTGGATGTATGAGGCGTGGCTGCCTATTGCCGTGAAACAGAAGATGGCAATGTTCGCGGGCGGCGCCTCCGGCGTGATGTGCCTGGTCGGCGGCGTGCTGTTGTTGAAACGCCGTCTGTGCAGCCCGCGCGTACGAGCCACCACCACCGGTGCAGATATTCTGGTGCTCTCTATTCTGGTCATCCAGTGCGCACTGGGCCTGCTGACCATCCCATTCTCCGCGCAGCATATGGACGGCAGTGAGATGATGAAACTGGTGAACTGGGCGCAAACGGTGGTGACCTTCCACGGCGGCGCGTCTGAATATCTGGATGGCGTGGCATTTATTTTCCGTATGCACCTGGTGCTGGGTATGACGCTGTTCCTGCTGTTCCCGTTCTCGCGTCTGGTGCATATCTGGAGCGTGCCGGTCGAGTACCTGACCCGCAAATACCAGATTGTTCGTGCGCGTCACTGATCGGTTACTTGCTTAAGACAAAACCCTGCCTCGGCGGGGTTTTTTTATGCCTGTTTGCCGGATGGCGGCGTAAACGCCTTATCCGGCCTACGCAGGTATCAGCGAACTTTGTAGGCCTGATAAGCGCAGCGCATCAGGCAAATTGCGCGCACGTATCGACTTTGTAGGCCTGATAAGCGTAGCGCATCAGGCTAATATAGGTCATTGCAGTTGGATTGGGTGCAGTGCTTTATGAAGTGATGGTGGTGGGGGAAGGATTACTCAGCGCTGCGCGCTTCGCCCTTCGGGTCGTTGCCTGCGGCAACGCTTTCTCGCTGACGCTCGAATCGAACCTTAGTCGAAGCTTCTCATCCTTCCCGTACGGGCAGAATATGAGGCATTGAAGATTAATTGGGTGCGGTGCTTTATGAAGTGATGGTGGTGGGGGAAGGATGACTCAGCGCTGCGCGCTTCGCCCTTCGGGTCGTTGCCTGCGGCAACGCTTTCTCGCTGACGCTCGAATCGAACCTTAGTCGAAGCTTCTCATCCTTCCCGCATGGGCAGAATATGGGGCATTGCAGATTAATTGGGTGCGGTACTTTATGAAGTGATGGTGGTGGGGGAAGGATTCGAACCTTCGAAGTCGATGACGGCAGATTTACAGTCTGCTCCCTTTGGCCGCTCGGGAACCCCACCAGGGGTATACTTATTTTTGAGAACTTACCAGAATGAATGGTGGTGGGGGAAGGATTATTCGTCGCTTCGCTCCTCACCCTTCGGGCCGTTGCCGCTGGCAACGTTCTCTCGCTTTCGCTCGAGTCGAACCTTAATCGAAGGTTCTCCCCCTTCCCAGTAAGTGCAAACTTCAGCATAGCTTATTGGGATTACTACATCGCTGTAGTGAATAATGGTGGTGGGGGAAGGATTCGAACCTTCGAAGTCGATGACGGCAGATTTACAGTCTACTCCCTTTGGCCGCTCGGGAACCCCACCACGGGGTAATGCTATTTACTGGCCTGCTTCCGGTGGAAGCGGGGCGCATCATATCAAATGATGCGCCCCTGTAAAGTATTCCGTTGATAAAAAAGAACTGGTTGCCTGATTTTTACGCGTAAAGATGTAAAGCTAACCAATTAAATTATCAATCGATTACAGAATAATCGTTCGGTTGCCGTAAACAAAGACGCGTTGAGCCAGAACCTGATACAGCGCGCGGCTTAATACATTCTTCTCAACGTCACGACCCGCACGCATCATATCTTCTGCAGTGTAGGTGTGATCAACATGGATCACGTCCTGCATAATGATTGGACCTTCATCGAGGTTATCATTTACATAGTGGGCCGTCGCGCCGATGATTTTCACCCCGCGCTCATAAGCTTGATGATAGGGGCGAGCGCCAATAAACGCTGGCAGGAATGAATGGTGAATATTGATAATCTTATTCGGGAAGCGTGAAACAAAGGTCGGCGTCAGAACGCGCATGTATTTTGCCAGCACGACATAGTCAGGTTGGTGCGCGTCGATAGCATCGGCCATTTTCTGGTCGTGTTCGTCGCGGGTTAAACCTTCGTGGCTGACCAGTTCAAATGGAATATCAAAGCGCTCAACCAAAGGACGCAGCGTCTCGTGGTTACCGATCACCGCCGCGATTTCAACATCCAGCCCGCCATAATTGGCCTTCATTAACAGATCGCCCAGACAATGCGCTTCCTTGGTGACCAAAATAACGATACGGCGGCGTCCTGCCGGCGTTAATTCACGGATGGAACCATCTGGTAAGGCGCTATCCAGATCGGCAAGCAGCGTGACGTCGTTAAAAATACCCTCCAGTTCGGTGCGCATAAAAAAGCGCCCGGTACGGTGGTCCACGAACTCATTGTTCTGCACGATGTTCAGTTCATGCTTGTAACAGATATTAGTAATGCGCGCGATCAGACCTTTTTGGTCCGGGCAAATAGTACGCAGCACTTTTCGTTGTAATGAATGCATTTGCAGCGGTGATCCTGTTGAGAATGTTTGCAAAATGGATACTGTCGGGCGTTAATTAGCCGCAGCACTTCTTAAATTTTTTACCCGAGCCACAAGGGCAGGTGTCGTTTCGTCCAATTTGAGGGCGTGTACCGTCTATATAGTACCACTGACCGTTTTCTTTTAAAAAACGAGAGCGTTCGATAATTGCGCCAGTTTTCCCCTGTTCAGAAAACCGTGCGACAAAACTGACATAGCCGATATTTTCTGAATCTACCGTTTGTTGCTCAAAAACGGTCAGTCCCAGCCATTCGGCATGAGCAAAGCCTGCGATAATGTCGTCACGAAACGCAGCGGCATGGCAGTCCGGATGCCAGGTCCTGATGAGGTAATCTGCGTCTTTCATCACAAAAGCACAGTAACGAGAACGCATGAGGTGTGACGGCGTAGGTGCTACTTGCGCGCCGGACACATAACGGTAGCAACATAGGCTATACTCGACAGCGCTACCACAGGGACAAAGCTGAGACACAAAGTACTCCCTGGAATAAAAAAACGGCGTAAAAACGCCAGGGTGGCACTATGTTAACTGAGCGGTAGCGATGTTGCTACGTCTGCAAGCCAGGGGAAGTTTGTACGTACAATGAGAAAAATTAAAATTGGGCTGGCGCTGGGTTCCGGCGCGGCGCGCGGCTGGTCGCATATTGGCGTGATTAAAGCCCTTAAGCATATGGGGATTGATGTCGATATCGTGGCAGGGTGCTCAATTGGTTCGCTGGTTGGCGCTGCCTACGCCTGCAACAAATTGCCTGCTCTCGAACAGTGGGTTTGTTCATTCAGCTATTGGGATGTCTTACGTCTGATGGATCTCTCGTGGCGCAGGGGAGGACTACTGCGCGGAGAACGGGTATTCAATCAGTACCGTAACGTTATGCCGGTAGAATCGATTGAACAATGCACACGCCGTTTTGCAACTGTTGCAACCAATTTAAGCACGGGCCGGGAACTCTGGTTCACCGAAGGTGATCTGCACCTGGCGGTCCGGGCATCCTGCAGTATTCCAGGTCTGATGTCCCCCGTAGCGCATAATGGCTACTGGTTGGTCGATGGCGCGGTGGTGAATCCTGTGCCCGTTTCCCTGACTCGTGCGTTGGGCGCGGATATCGTTATTGCGGTCGATCTGCAACACGATGCGCACCTCATGCAGCAAGATTTACTCTCCTTCAACGTCAGCAGCGATGCCGAACCAGGAGATGGTGCTGACGAACTCTCATGGCATGGCCGGCTGAAAGAGCGCCTGAGCAATATTACGGCCAGGCGCGCAGTGACCGCGCCGACGGCGATGGAGATCATGACGACGTCTATTCAGGTTCTGGAAAACCGTCTGAAGCGCAACCGTATGGCGGGCGACCCGCCAGATATCCTGATTCAGCCGTTTTGTCCGCAAATATCCACGCTGGATTTCCACCGCGCCAGTGCAGCCATTGCTGCAGGGCAGTTGGCGGTCGAGAAGAAAATGGATGAGCTTCTCCCTCTGGTGAAGACCAACGTCTAGGCATTTTTTATCAATACTTAAGCTAAATCTGACAGGCGTGAGTAGCAATAGCATGCCACTATTTATTAAAGCCAGTCAGGGGGGAGAATATGACGCAGCCATTGGTCGGAAAACAGATTCTTATCGTTGAGGATGAGCCGGTATTCCGCTCACTCATGGACTCATGGTTTTCCTCTTTGGGAGCGATAACAGCGGTGGCTGGCGATGGGCTTGAAGCACTGGACTTACTCGGTCACTTCACACCTGACTTAATGATCTGCGACCTGGCAATGCCACGAATGAACGGTCTTAAACTGGTTGAGTATTTACGCAATCGGGGCGATCAAACGCCGATACTGGTGATTTCAGCCACGGAAAACATGTCTGATATAGCGAAAGCGCTGCGCCTCGGTGTGGATGACGTTCTTTTGAAGCCGGTGAAGGATCTTAACCGCCTGCGAGAAACGGTATTTGCGTGTCTGTATCCTAATATGTTCAATTCGCGGGTTGAAGAAGAAGAGCGGCTGTTTCGCGACTGGGATGCCATGGTGGGCGATCCTGCCGCCGCGGCTAAACTGTTGCAGGAATTACAGCCTCCGGTGTCGCAAGTGATTGCAAAATGTCGCATAAACTATCGGCAATTGGTTGCCGCCGACCAACCGGGGCTGGTGCTGGATATTGCACCGCTCTCGGATCATGACCTTGCTTTTTATTGTCTGGATGTAACCCGGGCAGGGGATAATGGCGTACTGGCCGCATTATTACTGCGTGCGCTATTTAACGGTTTGCTACAGGAGCAGCTGACGCAACAAAATCAGCGGTTGCCTGAATTGGGAGCGTTATTGAAACAGGTGAACCATCTGCTGCGTCAGGCGAATTTACCGGGTCAGTTTCCCTTGCTGGTAGGGTATTACCACAGCGGATTAAAAAACCTGATTCTGGTATCCGCAGGACTAAATGCGACATTAAATACGGGTTCCCATCAGGTACAAATCAGCAATGGCGTACCGCTGGGTACGCTTGGCAATACATATCTTAATCAGTTGAGCCAACGTTGCGAGTCATGGCAGTGCCAAATTTGGGGGGCCGGAGGTCGCCTGCGCCTGATGTTGTCTGCGGAATGAACAATCGAGAGGGCGGGGAATGAAATTGGTTCACCACCCTCAAGCTGTGAGTGCTACTATCAGCGCCAGATTTATTCGTATTTGTCTTAATTATATCAACGCGCGTCCTTTTCAGACCGGAAGCTTACCGCTGTACTGATATACTTGGATGCGATACAGATTGATGAACACGTTCAATACATGAACAGTCCAGGAGAGTTTTAAATGGCTGCTATTAATTCAAAAGTCAAAAAGGCCGTTATCCCGGTTGCGGGATTAGGAACCAGGATGTTACCGGCTACGAAAGCAATCCCGAAAGAGATGCTACCGTTGGTTGATAAGCCATTAATTCAGTACGTGGTAAACGAATGTATTGCTGCGGGCATCACTGAAATTGTACTTGTAACTCACTCGTCTAAAAATTCCATTGAAAACCACTTCGATACCAGCTTTGAACTCGAAGCTATGCTGGAAAAACGTGTAAAACGTCAGCTGCTGGAAGAAGTGCAATCTATTTGTCCGCCGCATGTCACTATTATGCAGGTACGTCAGGGACTGGCCAAAGGTTTGGGTCACGCAGTATTGTGCGCGCACCCGGTTGTTGGTGATGAGCCGGTTGCGGTTATCCTGCCAGACGTAATTCTGGATGAATACGAATCAGATTTATCCCGCGAAAACCTTGCCGAAATGATTCATCGTTTTGATGAAACCGGCAGCAGCCAGATTATGGTTGAACCCGTAGAAGATGTTACCGCTTATGGCGTTGTGGATTGCAAAGGCGTTGAATTATCGCCGGGCGAAAGCGTGCCGATGGTTGGCGTTGTTGAAAAACCGAAAGCCAATGTTGCGCCATCTAATTTGGCGGTAGTGGGTCGTTACGTTCTCAGTGCGGATATTTGGCCTCTGCTGGCAAAAACGCCTCCGGGAGCGGGTGATGAAATTCAGCTGACTGATGCTATCGATATGCTGATTGAAAAAGAAACGGTTGAAGCCTATCACATGAAGGGCAAAAGCCATGACTGTGGTAATAAGCTGGGCTATATGCAGGCGTTCGTTGAATATGGTATTCGTCATAATACTCTCGGCGCTGAATTTAAAGCATGGCTGGAAGAAGAGATGGGTATTAAGAAGTAACCACCAGTAATTATCCGGTTAGAACGGCGCTGCTAATCCAGCGCCGTTTTTTTATACCTAATCCGGGTAGGGTCCATGCGAAGTACAGGTAAAAAAAATCCCGCCAGTGGCGGGATTTTAAGCAAACAATTACTGAATTAATCCTTGATCAGGAAATCGTCCAGCTGTTTACCTTGTTCTTCCATCGCTTTTTTGATCACAGCCGGTGTACGACCCTGGCCAGTCCAGGTTTTAGTTTCACCGTTTTCGTCAACATAGCTATATTTAGCCGGACGCGCAGCACGTTTAGCTTTGGTGCCAGATTTAACAGCAGCCATGCTATTCAGCAGTTCGTTCGGATCAATGCCGTCAGCAATCAGCATTTCACGATATTGTTGCAGTTTACGAGTACGTTCTTCAACTTCAGCAGCGGCAGCGCTTTCTTCTTCACGACGCTCGCTAACTACAACTTCTAATTTTTCCAGCATTTCTTCAAGCGTTTCCAGAGTGCATTCTCTTGCCTGCGCACGAAGAGTACGGATGTTGTTCAGAATTTTAAGTGCTTCGCTCATTGTAGTAATCTCAAACTTATATTGGGGGTGGTTTGTTGAGCTAATAATAGAGCGATAATTTCAGATGTGCAATAGCCAGGAATGTAAGGAATTCAAAATTGCACTTTATTTAGTATCAGATTTAATTCCTTCGTCTTAAATTTTCCGCGTTGTTGGGCATAAAAAAGGCTTATTGGTGGGGGGGCTTCTCAGCGATTGAGAGTAAAAATTCAAGAGTCAGGTCACATTTTATCGTGTTCAAATAGTATCACTTTGCAGTGATTTCAACCTTTTGTATTAGTTTTGCTTACGTGAATTCGCTATTACATGGCGGGTGTGGGTAGATTCAATAACAATAAGGGAACGGTTTCTTAATTGCCGCCGCTTGATAAGCGGCACTGATAAATTTCATGAGCACTATTTGTGAAAGAATGTGTATATACGGCACGGCCTGGCCCTGGGCTGTTTGGGCTAAGACTTCACGGTATCATGCACCTGGCCATAAAGGGCGCTTGCCTTCTCTGGTTATTAAGGCGGCACCAGGCGAGTCCGTACGCGCCTTTATACGTCTTTCGGGACAACGCTGCACCGACATGTTCGTGAAATATGATACAATCCGGCCCATATTTATTTCCCCAGATGAGGGCCTACGGTCAATGGCACAGCTATATTTTTACTATTCTGCAATGAATGCCGGTAAGTCGACTGCATTGCTGCAATCTTCGTACAATTATCAGGAACGTGGAATGCGCGCTGTTGTATATACAGCGGAAATTGATGACCGTTTTGGCACTGGAAAAGTAAGTTCACGTATAGGTCTGTCGTCACCTGCAAAATTGTTTAACCAAAACTCATCGTTGTTCGAAGAGATTCGCGCCGAGAATGCGCAGCAAAGAATTCACTGCGTACTGGTTGATGAGTCTCAGTTTCTGACGCGACAGCAGGTTTATGAATTATCTGAAGTTGTCGATCGGCTGGATATTCCCGTTTTGTGTTACGGCTTACGCACCGATTTTCGTGGTGAGCTATTTGGCGGCAGTGAATACCTGCTCGCATGGTCAGATAAGCTGGTTGAATTAAAAACTATTTGCTTCTGTGGCCGTAAGGCCAGCATGGTGTTACGTCTCGATCAGTCTGGAAGACCTTTCAACGAGGGGGAGCAGGTGGTCATAGGTGGAAACGAGCGCTATGTGTCGGTATGCCGTAAGCATTATAAACAAGCGCAGTCGGAAGGCTCTCTGACTGCGATACAGGAACGCCACAGCCACGATTAACGCTATGCCCTTCCGGGCGCTTTTAAACGCAGGGTAGGCCGGACAACATTCATCAGCGCGTTCTACCCTGTCACACGCTCTTCTGCCGCCATTCTGGCTCCTTCCCTGAATGTAATCTTCATTAGCCATATTTACAGTGGCTGAGTCAGGTATGAACTCATTTTGACAGCGTCAGACGAAAAAAAACGGTCCCTGACAGGGACCGTTTATCGTGAGACTAAACCTTATCTGAACGAATTAAGCGGATTTCTTCGCTTTTTTCTCCGCTTTCGGGGCTGCTACGGCTTCAGTCTTAGCGGTGGTTTGACCTTCGCTGTACTCACGACCGTAGTAGGTATCCAGCAGAATCTGTTTCAGTTCAGAAATCAGCGGATAACGTGGGTTAGCACCAGTACACTGGTCGTCAAACGCATCTTCAGACAGTTTGTCTACGTGTGCCAGGAAGTCAGCTTCCTGCACGCCAGCTTCACGGATAGATTTAGGAATACCCAGTTCAGCTTTGATTTCTTCCAGCCAGCCCAGCAGTTTCTGGATTTTCGCGGCAGTACGGTCACCCGGTGCGCTCAGACCCAGATGGTCTGCGATTTCAGCGTAGCGACGACGAGCCTGCGGGCGGTCGTACTGGCTGAATGCTGTCTGTTTAGTCGGATTGTCGTTCGCGTTATAACGAATAACGTTGCTGATCAGCAGGGCGTTCGCCAGACCGTGCGGAATGTGGAACTGAGAACCCAGTTTGTGCGCCATTGAGTGACATACACCGAGGAAGGCGTTAGCAAACGCGATACCGGCGATGGTTGCAGCACTGTGTACACGTTCACGCGCTACCGGGTTCTTAGAACCTTCATGGTAGGACGCTGGCAGGTTTTCTTTCAGCAGCTTCAGCGCTTGCAGTGCCTGACCGTCAGAGAACTCAGAAGCCAGTACGGAAACGTAAGCTTCCAGAGCGTGAGTGACGGCATCCAGACCACCGAACGCACACAGGGACTTCGGCATATCCATCACCAGGTTGGCATCGACAATCGCCATGTCCGGGGTCAGCGCGTAGTCAGCCAGCGGGTATTTCTGACCGGTTGCATCGTCGGTAACAACTGCGAACGGAGTCACTTCAGAACCGGTACCGGAAGTGGTGGTGACGGCGATCATTTTCGCTTTCACGCCCATTTTCGGGAACTTGTAGATACGTTTACGGATGTCCATAAAGCGCAGCGCCAGTTCTTCGAAGTGGGTTTCCGGGTGTTCGTACATAACCCACATAATTTTTGCTGCGTCCATCGGGGAACCGCCGCCCAGCGCGATGATCACGTCTGGTTTGAAGGAGTTAGCCAGCTCAGCGCCTTTGCGAACAACGGTCAGCGTCGGGTCCGCTTCGACTTCAAAGAATACTTCGGTTTCAACACCGGCAGCTTTCAGAACAGAGGTGATCTGGTCAGCATAACCGTTGTTAAACAGGAAGCGGTCGGTCACGATCAGCGCACGTTTGTGACCATCGGTAATCACTTCATCCAGCGCGATTGGCAGAGAGCCACGACGGAAGTAGATAGATTTCGGAAGTTTGTGCCACAACATGTTTTCAGCTCGCTTAGCAACGGTTTTCTTGTTGATCAGGTGCTTCGGACCAACGTTTTCAGAGATGGAGTTACCACCCCAGGAACCACAACCCAGAGTCAGGGAAGGTGCGAGTTTGAAGTTATACAGGTCGCCGATACCACCCTGAGAAGCCGGGGTGTTGATCAGGATACGCGCGGTTTTCATCATCTGACCGAAGTAGGCAACGCGTTCTGGCTGGTTATCCTGGTCGGTGTACAGGCAAGAGGTATGACCGATACCGCCCATCGCAACCAGTTTTTCAGCTTTATCCACCGCGTCTTCGAAATCTTTCGCACGGTACATGGCCAGCGTCGGAGACAGTTTTTCGTGAGCAAACGGCTCGCTTTCGTCAACAACCTTAACTTCACCGATCAGAATCTTCGTGGTTTCTGGTACGGAGAAGCCAGCCAGCTCAGCAATTTTGTAAGCCGGTTGACCAACGATGGCAGCGTTCAGCGCGCCATTTTTCAGGATAACGTCCTGAACCGCTTTCAGCTCTTTGCCTTGCAGCAGGTAGCCGCCGTGAGTGGCGAAACGCTCACGAACTGCGTCGTATACGGAGTCAACCACGACAACAGACTGTTCAGATGCACAGATTACGCCGTTATCGAAGGTTTTAGACATCAGAACAGATGCAACAGCACGTTTGATATCAGCAGTTTCGTCGATAACAACCGGGGTGTTACCTGCGCCTACGCCGATTGCCGGTTTACCGGAGCTGTATGCCGCTTTAACCATGCCAGGACCACCGGTCGCAAGGATCAGGTTGATATCCGGGTGGTGCATCAGCGCGTTAGACAGCTCTACGGAAGGTTGATCGATCCAGCCGATCAGATCTTTCGGCGCGCCGGCAGCGATTGCCGCTTGCAGAACAATGTCAGCAGCTTTGTTAGTTGCATCTTTAGCACGCGGGTGCGGAGAGAAGATGATGGCGTTACGGGTCTTCAGGCTGATCAGCGATTTGAAGATTGCAGTAGAAGTCGGGTTAGTGGTTGGAACGATACCGCAGATGATACCAATCGGCTCAGCAATAGTAATAGTACCGAAAGTGTCGTCTTCAGACAGCACGCCACAGGTTTTTTCATCTTTGTAAGCGTTGTAAATGTATTCAGAAGCAAAGTGGTTTTTAATCACTTTATCTTCGACGATGCCCATGCCAGATTCGGCAACGGCCATTTTCGCGAGAGGGATTCGAGCGTCTGCGGCAGCCAGAGCGGCGGCGCGGAAGATTTTATCGACCTGTTCTTGAGTGAAACTGGCATATTCACGCTGGGCTTTTTTTACGCGCTCTACAAGTGCGTTAAGTTCAGCGACATTAGTAACAGCCATAATGCTCTCCTGATAATGTTAAACTTTTTTAGTAAATCATCTGCTCGATACGAGAGTATAGACAGACCGACGAAAATTTGTGTAACGGTTTGAAAATCAAACGGTTAATTAACGTCCACTTTACCTTGATTTACTAAAAGAGCTTATACGCAAGCGCCAGTTAACTCTAACGCTCTACCTCCAGGGGACGTAAGCAAGGTTACTCACTTCTGAGTAGTAATTGCGTGATCTGGATCAAAATTTCGCAAAGCTGACACCTTTCAGCAGGCCCTTTTAGCGTTTATCGGTAAGTGTTAAAAAATTGAAGTGGTGAATGCTAATCACATTAGCATATTTAATACATATTAATAACACTAACTATTGGTAGCGTATTTACGTAGATATACGCAGATAGGAGGTGAAGTATGCTGACAAAAGGCGTATCTTCTGCGCGGATTTTATCAATTTTTATGACTCATTTTATCCGGCTAACGCTTCGGAGCTAACCGTGATCCAAACGCTATTTGATTTTCCTGTTTATTTTAAATTTTTCATTGGGTTATTTGCCCTGGTCAACCCGGTAGGGATCATCCCGGTCTTTATCAGTATGACCAGCTATCAAACTGCGGCTGCGCGAAATAAAACCAACCTTACGGCAAACCTGTCGGTTGCTATCATCCTGTGGACTTCGCTGTTCCTTGGAGACGGTATTCTGCAACTTTTCGGCATCTCTATCGATTCGTTCAGAATTGCTGGCGGCATTCTGGTTGTTACTATCGCGATGTCGATGATTAGCGGAAAGCTTGGGGAAGATAAGCAGAACAAACAGGAAAAATCAGAGACAGCCATTCGTGAGAGTATCGGCGTTGTACCGCTGGCGTTGCCGCTAATGGCGGGGCCGGGAGCAATCAGCTCGACAATCGTTTGGGGGACCCGATACCACAGTGCGATTAACCTGTTTGGCTTTTTTGTCGCGATTGCGCTGTTTGCCCTGTGTTGTTGGGGACTTTTCCGCATGGCGCCGTGGTTAGTGCGCCTGCTGGGGCAAACGGGTATCAACGTTATTACGCGTATTATGGGGCTGTTGCTCATGGCCTTGGGGATCGAATTCATTGTTACTGGAATCAAGTCTATTTTCCCCGGTTTGCTTGCCTGATATTCCTCTCCAGCATCAACGGAGCCACTTTCGGCTCCGTTTCCTTTCATTTCATTATCAGTAAAACTTCTCACTAAAGTTGAAAATCAGCATAACAATAATGAAAAATGCTGATGGTTAACTATTTGCTTATTCATTGATTTTATGGATGTAACGCTCAGCGCCGCGTCAGAGTAGGCACGATGTTGCTGTTATTTTATTAACATCATACTCTGGGGCTTGCTGTGGGATTATCGAAATGTTATTAGTTATTTCAGCGTTTTTTTTAGATGAATGTGCTAATTAATAATCAATTGTTAAATTTATGTGCATTTTGGCATGGTGTTGATACCGGACAGGATAGTCAACCATGGCAATAGCACAATCCATTGATTATTAATGTTTTATTGTCATGAATTTTCATTCGAAAGCCTTTGCCAGTGAGATTTATTTCTAATAAAAGAGAATTGGTTAACAAATTTGTAAAATGTATTGGCGGTGAAGAAACGCATTTGGTACTTTCCGGCCAGGTATTTTGCAGAAGATTTCACGTTGATGAGAATAATTTTCAGTTGGTTTCTCTCAACAGGATAACAACGTGTTTCCGGCAGGGGAGACACGTAGATAATCGACGCAAGGCGGTCATACGAATCGCCAGAATAAATAAAGTCGGTGATAGCAAGCAGTAAAACAATAAACCACCTGACGGCAGAAAATCTCCGGTGCCGTACAGGGATCCTGACAGGATTACCAGTCTGGTTAAAAAACCAGCCATAATAATGAGGGAGTACAAACACAATGACTAACATCACTAAAAAAAGTTTACTAGCTGCGGGGATCCTAACTGCGCTAATCGCCGGGAATGCCGCCACGGCGGCAGTTGTGCCAGCGGGTGTGCAGCTTGCTGAAAAGCAGACTCTGGTGCGTAATAACGGTTCGGAAGTTCAGTCTCTCGATCCACATAAAATCGAAGGTGTACCTGAATCCAACATTAACCGTGACCTGTTCGAAGGTTTATTAATCAGCGACGTCGATGGCAAACCATCGCCGGGCGTGGCTGAAAAATGGGAAAACAAAGATTTTAAAGTCTGGACGTTCCATCTGCGTAAAGACGCTAAGTGGTCAGACGGTACGCCTGTTACCGCGCAAGATTTTGTGTATAGCTGGCAACGTTTGGCTAACCCCAATACCGCATCGCCGTACGCCAGTTATTTGCAGTACGGTCATATCGTCAATATTGATGACATCATCGCCGGTAAAAAGCCGGTCACCGATCTCGGAGTGAAAGCGATTGACGATCATACTTTTGAAGTGACCCTGAGCGAACCCGTTCCTTATTTCTACAAGCTGCTCGTGCACTCTTCCGTTTCACCTGTTCCTAAAGCCGCCGTTGAAAAATATGGCGATAAGTGGACCCAGCCCGCTAACATCGTCACCAACGGCGCGTATAAGCTGAAGGACTGGGTGGTTAACGAGCGCATTGTGCTTGAACGCAATACGAACTACTGGGACAACGCCAAAACCGTTATTAACCAGGTGACCTACCTGCCAATTTCTTCTGAAGTGACTGACGTTAACCGCTATCGCAGCGGTGAAATCGACATGACCTATAACAACATGCCGATCGAGTTATTCCAGAAACTGAAAAAAGAGATCCCGAACGAAGTTCACGTTGACCCGTATCTGTGCACCTATTATTACGAAATCAACAACCAGAAAGCACCGTTCAACGATGTTCGTGTTCGTACTGCTCTGAAGCTGGCGATGGATCGTGACATCATCGTCAACAAAGTGAAAAACCAGGGCGACCTGCCAGCCTATAGTTTTACGCCTCCTTATACTGATGGCGCAAAACTGGTTGAGCCAGAGTGGTTCAAGTGGTCACAGGAAAAACGCAACGAAGAAGCGAAAAAACTGCTGGCTGAAGCCGGGTATACCGCTGAAAAACCGTTGACCTTTGACCTGCTGTATAACACCTCAGACCTGCACAAGAAGTTGGCTATCGCCGCGGCATCTATCTGGAAGAAAAATCTGGGCGCCAACGTGAAGCTGGAAAACCAGGAATGGAAAACATTCCTCGATACGCGCCATCAGGGTAACTACGATGTATCGCGTGCGGGCTGGTGTGCGGATTATAACGAGCCGACTTCCTTCCTGAACATGGTGCTGTCCGACAGCTCCAACAACACCGTTCACTATAAGAGTCCTGCATTTGACAAGCTGATTGCCGACACCCTGAAAGTGACAGATGAAGCGCAGCGCAGCGAGCTGTATTCGAAAGCGGAACAGCAGCTGGATAAAGATTCTGCGATTGTACCGGTGTATTACTATGTTAACGCCCGTCTGGTGAAACCATGGGTTGGCGGATACTCCGGTAAAGACCCGATGGATAATATCCACGTTAAAGACTTGTATATTATCAAGCATTAATGGCAAGACGTGGGGCAATTATTTTGCCCCACAGTGTCTTTTTTTATCGCGCTATTCACGCCTCTTCGAATGAAAAGGGGTATACCCTAAATAATTCGGGTTGCAGGAAGGCGGCGACGCAACGAATCCCCCGAGCTTACGAAAAGTAAGTGACTGGGGTGAGTGAGTAAGCCAACGCGCCTGCGACTTGAAGTATGACGGGTATAAAGGCACACGCCAGAAGGTACGGGCAATGTTAAAATTCATATTACGCCGCTGTCTGGAAGCGATTCCGACACTGTTTATTCTTATTACGATTTCATTCTTTATGATGCGCCTTGCGCCGGGCAGCCCATTCACCGGGGAACGCGCATTACCGCCAGAGGTACTGGCGAACATTGAAGCGAAATATCATCTCAACGATCCCATCTCCACACAGTACTTCAGCTACCTGAAGCAGCTGGCGCATGGCGATTTTGGGCCATCCTTTAAATATAAAGACTACACGGTTAACGACCTTGTTGCTTCAAGCTTCCCGGTGTCTGCCAAGCTGGGGGCTGCGGCCTTTATTCTGGCGGTGCTTGTTGGCGTTAGCGCCGGGGTGATCGCCGCACTGAAGCAAAATACGCGCTGGGACTATACGGTAATGGGGGTCGCAATGACCGGGGTGGTTATCCCCAGTTTCGTGGTTGCTCCCTTATTGGTCATGATATTCGCAATCACCTTGAAGTGGTTGCCCGGTGGCGGCTGGAACGGCGGGGCGCTGAAATTTATGATCCTGCCAATGGTGGCGTTATCGCTTGCCTATATCGCCAGTATTGCCCGTATTACTCGTGGCTCGATGATTGAAGTACTGCACTCTAACTTTATTCGTACCGCACGCGCCAAAGGGCTGCCGATGCGGCGAATTATTTTCCGCCACGCGTTAAAGCCTGCGCTGCTGCCCGTGCTGTCCTATATGGGGCCAGCATTTGTCGGCATTATCACCGGCTCAATGGTGATTGAAACCATCTATGGTTTACCCGGTATTGGACAACTGTTCGTGAATGGCGCCTTAAACCGTGACTATTCGCTGGTCCTGAGTCTGACCATCCTGGTCGGTACACTGACTATTGTATTTAACGCGATTGTCGACGTGCTGTATGCCGTTATCGATCCGAAGATCCGTTACTGATACTGGAGCTCGCTATGATGTTAAGTAAGAAAAACAGCGAGACGCTGGAGAATTTCAGTGAAAAGCTGGAGGTCGAGGGGCGCAGCCTGTGGCAGGACGCGCGTCGACGTTTTATGCATAACCGCGCGGCGGTGGCAAGCCTGGTGGTGCTGGTGATTATTGCGCTGTTTGTTACGCTGGCGCCAATGCTGTCGCAGTTCACCTACTTTGATACCGACTGGGGAATGATGTCCAGCGCGCCGGATATGGAATCCGGGCACTATTTCGGTACCGACTCATCGGGGCGCGACCTGCTGGTGCGAGTGGCGATTGGCGGGCGTATCTCGCTAATGGTCGGCATAGCTGCGGCGTTGGTGGCGGTCGTTGTCGGCACGCTGTATGGCTCTTTGTCGGGCTATCTCGGGGGCAAAATCGACTCGGTTATGATGCGTCTGTTGGAAATTCTCAACTCATTCCCGTTCATGTTCTTCGTGATCCTGTTGGTGACTTTCTTTGGGCAAAACATCCTGCTGATTTTTGTCGCTATCGGGATGGTTTCCTGGCTGGACATGGCGCGTATCGTGCGTGGACAAACGCTGAGCCTGAAGCGCAAAGAGTTTATTGAGGCGGCGCAGGTGGGCGGGGTGTCTACCGTGCGTATCGTTATCCGTCATATTGTGCCAAACGTACTGGGTGTTGTGGTGGTCTATGCCTCGCTGCTGGTGCCCAGCATGATCCTGTTTGAGTCCTTCCTGAGCTTTCTGGGTTTAGGGACGCAGGAGCCGTTAAGTAGTTGGGGCGCGCTGTTGAGTGATGGCGCCAACTCGATGGAAGTATCGCCGTGGCTGCTGCTGTTCCCGGCAGGTTTTCTGGTGGTCACTTTGTTCTGTTTTAACTTTATTGGCGATGGCCTGCGTGATGCCCTCGACCCGAAAGACCGTTAAGGAGTGCCGCCATGAGCGTAATTGAAACCTCAACCGCGCCGCTCGCGCAACAACAGGCTAACGCACTGCTGAACGTGAAGGATCTGCGCGTGACGTTTGCCACCCCCGATGGCGATGTTACTGCAGTAAACGATTTAAACTTTTCTCTGCGAGCCGGAGAAACGTTGGGTATTGTGGGTGAGTCCGGTTCGGGCAAATCGCAAACGGCGTTTGCCCTGATGGGGCTGCTGGCGGCGAACGGCCGTATCGGCGGTTCCGCAACCTTTAACGGACGTGAAATATTGAATTTACCGGAGCACGAGCTGAACAAACTGCGCGCCGAGCAAATCTCAATGATTTTTCAGGATCCGATGACTTCTCTGAACCCGTACATGCGGGTCGGAGAACAGCTGATGGAAGTTCTCATGCTGCACAAAGGCATGAGCAAAGCAGAAGCGTTTGAAGAGTCGGTCAGAATGCTGGATGCGGTGAAAATGCCGGAAGCGCGTAAGCGTATGAAAATGTATCCGCATGAGTTCTCCGGCGGCATGCGTCAGCGCGTAATGATCGCCATGGCGCTGCTGTGCAGACCAAAGTTACTGATCGCCGATGAGCCGACGACTGCGCTGGATGTTACGGTGCAAGCGCAAATAATGACGCTGCTGAATGAACTGAAAAGCGAATTCAACACCGCGATTATCATGATTACCCACGATCTGGGAGTTGTCGCCGGTATTTGTGACAAAGTGCTGGTGATGTACGCCGGGCGAACTATGGAATACGGCAGCGCGCGGGATGTTTTTTATAAGCCCGTTCATCCGTATTCTATTGGCTTGCTGAATGCGGTACCTCGTCTGGACGCTGAAGAGGAAGAGATGTTGACTATTCCGGGCAATCCGCCGAACCTGCTGCGTCTGCCAAAAGGATGTCCGTTCCAGCCCCGCTGCCCGTATGCGATGGAAATCTGTAGCAGTGCTCCGCCATTGGAAGAGTTTAGCCCGGGCCGCCTGCGCGCCTGCTTTAAACCGGTGGAGGAACTGGTATGAATACGGTCACCGAACAACGAAAAGTGCTCCTTGAAATTGCCGATCTCAAAGTCCACTTCGATATTAAGGATGGTAAGCAGTGGTTCTGGCAACCGTCGAAATCCCTGAAAGCGGTTGATGGCGTGACTCTGCGATTGTATGAAGGTGAAACCCTTGGCGTGGTGGGTGAGTCTGGCTGCGGAAAATCGACCTTTGCCCGGGCGATTATCGGTCTGGTGAAAGCCACCGATGGAAAGGTCGCCTGGTTGGGGAAAGATTTGCTGGGTATGAAACCCGATGAATGGCGGGAGGTGCGCAGCGATATCCAGATGATTTTCCAGGATCCGCTGGCGTCATTAAACCCGCGTATGACCATTGGTGAAATTATTGCTGAGCCGCTGCGGACTTACCATCCGAAACTGCCGGGGCAGGAAGTCCGTGACCGTGTAAAAGCGATGATGATGAAGGTTGGGTTGCTGCCAAACCTGATTAACCGTTACCCGCATGAGTTTTCCGGCGGGCAGTGTCAGCGTATTGGTATTGCCCGCGCGCTGATCCTCGAGCCGAAGCTGATCATCTGCGATGAACCTGTTTCAGCGCTGGACGTGTCGATTCAGGCCCAGGTCGTTAACCTCCTGCAGCAGCTACAGCGTGAAATGGGATTATCGTTAATCTTCATTGCCCACGACCTGGCGGTGGTTAAACATATCTCCGATCGCGTGCTGGTGATGTATCTCGGACACGCGGTGGAATTAGGCACCTATGACGAGGTGTACCATAATCCGCTGCATCCTTATACCAAAGCATTAATGTCGGCGGTGCCGATCCCCGATCCTGATATGGAAAGGAATAAGGTTATCCAGTTACTCGAAGGTGAGTTGCCGTCGCCGATTAATCCGCCTTCTGGCTGCGTGTTCCGGACGCGCTGCCCGATTGCCGGGCCGGAATGCGCCAAAACGCGCCCGGTTCTCGAAGGCAGTTTCCGACATGCCGTTTCCTGCCTGAAAGTAGACCCGCTATAATCGTGAGGGCTGACAAAGGTCAGCCCTTCTTTTTAGGTGAGGTATCTGTGTCTGGCTTAGTCTCTTCTGTCCGCCGCGCGCTCTATCGCAAGTTATTCGATTTAAACACCCGTTCCGGGCGTCGCTTTGAAGGTATGTGCGCGCTGTTTGCCTTGCTTAGCGTGATTGTTATCTTCGTTGAGTCCGGGGTCGGGACGCAATACCATTTGACCTTTGAGGAATGGCGCGTATTTGTCTGGCTGGAGATCTTCATCACTCTGGTTTTTACGCTCGAATATCTGCTTCGATTATGCTGCTGGACCAACCCCGCTAAATATGTGTTTAGCTTTTGGGGGATTATCGATCTGGCCACCATTTTGCCGCTGTACGTGATGTGGTTATGGCCGGAAATCAGCCTGAGTTATGTTTTCGCCTGGCGAGCAATGCGTGTCCTGCGCGTCCTGCGAATTCTCAAACTGCTGCGCTTTATGCCCTCCCTGCGTATATTCTGGAGTGCAATAAAAAGCGCCCGTCATCAGCTAATCCTGTTCTATTCCTTTATCGCCATTCTGATGATTGTTTTCGGCGCGCTGATGTATTTAATTGAAGGACCTAGATATGGCTTTAGCACGCTGAATGCGTCAGTGTATTGGGCCATTGTCACGGTCACCACCGTCGGCTATGGCGATATCACTCCCCACACGCCGCTCGGGCGCATGGTAGCGTCAGTGCTGATTTTGATTGGTTATTCCGTGATTGCGATCCCGACAGGTTTGATAACGACGCACATGAGCAGCGCGTTCCAGCATCGACAGAATCAGCGCAAATGTCCGCAGTGTCAGCAGAGCGAACACGAGCACAGCGCGCAGTTTTGTAACCGGTGCGGAAGCAAATTACCGGACTAAAAGTAAAAAAGCTGCGAAAGCAGCTTTTTTGTTTTGATTATTCGCGCCAGAGAATGTGGCAGAGCTTATGATCTTTTTCACGACATAGCAGGACACGGGCAAAAATATCGTTAATTTCGCCGTCTTCCGTATCTGCCAGACCAATCACCACTTCGGCAAAGAAGTCTGGATTCAGGTCAAAATCGACGTGTTCCTGCCAGTCTTCCGCCGGGTCAAATAATTCTGCACCGCCGCGCTCTTCAAACTGCAAATTGAACAGAATGATATCTGCCGGATCGAGGTTGTCCGCCGCCAGTTCGAGAAAAATATCGTAAGCCTGCTCAAGCGTTTCGTCTTCGGTCAGGCGATTGTTCAAATCCATATCCATAATGACTACCTGTTTACTGTCTGATTGGCACGTTTTACAGCAACGGGCTAAAGAAGTAAAACAGTCGCTCGGCAATCCGCTGCCAGAGTGGTCGTTTTACCCACAAACGGGCGTCAAGAAGGCGCGAACGCGAAATATAATCATCCTGCACTGCGGCGAGATCGCCACCGAATCCGGCGTCATCAATGACCAGCGTGATTTCAAAATTTAGCCACAGGCTGCGCATATCCAGGTTAACGGTACCGACCAGACTCAGTTCGCCATCAACCAGCACGCTCTTGGTGTGCAGCAAGCCGCCCTCGAACTGATATATTTTGACGCCCGCAGCCAGCAGTTCGGTGAAAAAGGCCCGGCTGGCCCAGCCAACCAGCAGGGAATCATTCTTACGTGGAAGAATGATACTGACGTCGACCCCGCGCTGCGCCGCCGTACAGATCGCATGCAGTAAATCATCGCTGGGGACGAAATAGGGCGTGGTCATAATTAAATATTCACGCGCCGAATAAGCAGCGGTCAATAACGCCTGATGAATCAAATCTTCCGGGAAACCAGGTCCCGAGGCGATCGTGTGAATGGTGTGGCCGCTGGCCTGCTCAAACGGCATGATATTGACGTCCGGCGGCGGGGGTAAAATACGCTTGCCGGTCTCAATTTCCCAGTCGCAGGAATAGACGATGCCCATCGCGGTGGCGACAGGGCCTTCCATTCTCGCCATCAAATCAACCCATTGCCCGACGCCTGCGTCTTGTTTGAAGAAACGCGGGTCGACCATGTTCATGCTGCCGGTATAAGCAATGTAGTTATCGATCATAATCATTTTGCGGTGCTGGCGCAGGTCCATTCGCCGCAAAAACACACGCATCAGGTTCACTTTCAGCGCTTCAACAACCTCGATGCCTGCGTTACGCATCATCGCCGCCCACGGGCTGCGGAAGAATGCCACGCTGCCCGCAGAGTCCAGCATCAGGCGGCAGTGAACACCTCGTCTGGCGGCGGCCATTAACGACTCGGCGACCTGATCGGCCATACCACCGGGTTGCCAGATGTAGAACACCATCTCGATGTTATGACGCGCCAGTTGAATATCACGGATCAGCGCCTGCATCACATCATCTGAACTGGTGAGCAGCTGCAGTTGATTTCCCTTAACGCCGGCGATTCCCTGACGCCGCTCGCACAACTTAAATAATGAAGAGGCAACGCTGCTGTTTTCCTGCGCAAAAATATGCTCACAGGCTTTGAGGTCGTTCAGCCATTTGGCCGTTGATGGCCACATTGCCCGGGCGCGTTCGGCGCGACGTTTGCCCAGATGGAGTTCACCAAAGGACAGATAAGCAATGATCCCTACCAATGGCAGAATATAGATGATCAACAGCCATGCCATTGCGGAGGGCACTGCGCGTCGTTTCATCAGAATGCGTAATGTTACGCCAGCAATGAGTACCCAGTAACCCAGAATGACCAGCCAACTCACCACGGTGTAGAAGGTTGTCATAAATTTAAAAATCCTTTTGAAAGCGTATTGTTAAGAGTTTACGCATCAGGATTAATCTGGCAAATAAAAACACGGGAAAACCGCTGGTCTGCATTTGGTGTGGCGTTATAATGGCCGCTCAGTGACTGAAAGAGTAGTAAACATGAAGCGTAGTAGAACGGAAGTGGGACGCTGGCGGATGCTGCGTCAGGCTAGCCGCCGTAAAGCACGTTGGCTTGAAGGACAATCGCGCCGTAATATGCGTATCCACACCATCAGAAAGTGCATTCTCAACCATCAACGTAACTCGTTGCTGTTTGCGATCCACGGCATCTGATCTCAAAAGGGCACCGCTGGCGGTGCCCAATGTCTGCTTTTAGTTCTGTTTTTAAAATACTTTTTTGTACGGTTTTACTGAAACCTGCGCGTAAACGCCTGCTGCCACATACGGGTCGGCTTCTGCCCACGCCTGCGCCGCTTCTAAAGATTCAAATTCTGCAATCACCGTCGAGCCGGTAAAACCCGCGACACCGGGATCGTTACTGTCAACTGCTGGCATCGGTCCTGCCGTGAGCAGCCGTCCTTCGTCATGCAGGAGCTGCAGACGGGCCAGATGAGCAGGGCGCACGGAAAGGCGTTTGTCGAGAGAATCTGCGATATCTTGAGCATAAATAACGTACAGCACGGGTAGAGCTCCTTAATCGGTAAAAGTCGTTAATTACGTTATTTGAAAGGCATGGCAACTGCAACGTAAAGATAACGGATTTGTTAAGACCACATTGTCATGAAGGTTTTTTTACATAAAATCGTGTTTTAAATGCGGCTTACTGTCCGGGTCTTATTGAATATGATTGCTATTTGCATTTAAAATCAGGGCCTGGTTTTTTAACTGAAACGATTATGACTTCAATGACCCTTGATTTACCTCGTCGCTTTCCCTGGCCGACGTTACTTTCCGTCGGCATCCATGGTGCCGTAGTGGCGGGTCTACTGTATACCTCGGTACATCAGGTTATTGAACTGCCTGCGCCAGCGCAGCCGATCTCCGTCACCATGGTCTCGCCTGCCGATCTCGAACCGCCTCAGGCCGTTCAGCCGCCGCCGGAACCCGTCGTCGAGCCTGAACCGGAACCAGAGCCAATTCCGGAGCCGCCAAAAGAGGCGCCGGTAGTGATTGAGAAACCCAAACCTAAGCCTAAACCGAAGCCAAAACTGGTGAAAAAAGTGGTTGAGCAGCCCAAACGTGATGCTAAACCCGCAGAGCCGCGCCCGGCATCCCCATTTGAAAACACGGCGCCGGCGCGTCCAACGACCAGTAGCGCGCCAGCAACCAGTAAACCGGCGGTGAGTGCGCCATCCGGCCCACGCGCGTTAAGCCGTAATCAGCCGCAGTATCCTGCGCGAGCGCAAGCGCTACGCATAGAAGGTCGTGTTAAAGTTAAATTTGATGTGACGCCGGATGGCCGTGTTGAAAACGTGGAAATTCTGTCCGCGCAGCCGGCCAATATGTTTGAGCGTGAAGTGAAAAATGCGATGCGCAGATGGCGCTATGAGGCCGGGAAACCGGGTTCCGGACTGGTAGTGAATATCGTTTTCCGCCTGAATGGCGCAACGCAGATCGAATAAGTCTCTGGCCGGATTTGGCGGTTCGCCGCCATCCGGCAATAAGCAATGAATTAAGTGATTGCCGGATGGGGACGCTACCGTGGCTTATCAGGCCAGGGTAGGGATCGGACGAGGTTTACCGTCTTTATCAACGGCAACATAGATAAACAGCGCTTCGGTGGCCTTATAGCGCTGGCCGATAGGTTCAGATGCGACTTTCTTCACCCAGACTTCAATATTAATGCTGATCGAGGTCGTCCCGCGTTTCACGCAGCGTGCGTAGCAACAAACCACATCGCCTACGGCGACCGGGCGTAAAAAGCTCATTCCTTCAACCCGCACCGTTACGACCCGGCCATGGGCGATCTCTTTGGCCTGAATAGCGCCGCCTATATCCATTTGCGACATCAGCCAGCCGCCAAAAATATCACCGTTTGCATTGGTATCGGCAGGCATGGCCAGAGTGCGTAAAACCAGCTCACCCTGGGGAGTGTTATTCGTTGTTGTCATTGTTGAACCGACTATAGAAAAAGATTACAGGCGCGATGCTACTAGAATTTACGCGCAGAGAACAGAGGGGAGGCGGCGTGTCGGGCGGATGAGTGCGTGCAGGTAGCAATCAGTAACGCAAGAGGATGAAAATTCGCCAGATCCGCAGATCTGGCGAGCAGCTATTACGATTTGTCTTCCTGCGGCAGATGGCGGTAAATATAGACACCGCTCAGCAGCGTGAAGAATAAGGTCAGGGCTGTCAGGCCAAACACTTTAAAGTTGACCCAGATGTTCTGTGGCAGCCAGAAAGCAATATAGATATTCGCCAGACCACACAGGATGAAAAAGACGGCCCAGGCTAAGTTAAGCTTCGACCATACAGGCTGCGGCAGCGTAAGTTCTTTACCTAACATCCGCTGAATCAGCGGCTTTTTCATCACCCACTGGCTAACCAGCAGCGCCCCGGCAAACAATCCGTAAATCACCGTAACTTTCCACTTAATGAATTCATCGTTGTGGAAGAAGATAGTCAGGCCACCAAAGACGGCAACCAAAACAAAGGTAATTAACGCCATCTTCTCGACCTTACGATAGCGAACCCAGCTGTAAATCAAAACCACAGCCGTCGCGACAATAAGTGCCGAGGTCGCCGCGTAGATGTCGTAAAGCTTATAAAAAGCAAAAAAGACAACCAGCGGTAAAAAATCAAGAAACTGCTTCATTCTTCGATTCCGTCATCAAAAGCACCAGGCATGCGCCCGGCGTGCGTTCAGGGTTTATTGGCGAATCAGCATGTACAGGCGGAACAAATAGATCAGCAACACGGCGGAGATCATATTGCTCAGCGTATTCGCCAATACCGCGCCTACGTTCGGCGTAAGTACCGCAAAACTTGGCGCAAAAAGCAACAGCAGCGTTTTTGCCAGCAACCAACCGATTACTGCCGGCGCTACCAGTCGCATATTAGACCACGCCAGACGCATGCTGTTGCGCATAGCGGCAAAGACACCCATTTTATCCTGTACTAACATCACCGGTGCGAGCGCCAGCAGGATAGCCAGCAGAATACCGGGCACAACCACCAGCATAATACCGATTTGCACCAGCAGAGTAGTCAGAAAAATCAGAATAAACAGCTTGGGCAGCACCGGCGCACTGGCGCCAATGGCGCGTAACGCGCTGACCCGATGACCGGCTGAAATCAGCTGAATCATCAGGATGATACCTCCCGCGAGAATGGCATTACCAATCAGGCCTGAAAATGTCGACGCTGCGGAAGCGCGTAGCAAAATTTGCTGCTGCTCCGGGGTCATATTTTGTACCAGATCGAACAGACCCACGCTACTGGTTAACTGATCCCCTTCACTGAGCTGCGCAATTTGTGCGTCGGTGGGAGAAAAGGCATGCCCTAACACCACCGTGATAAACGCGCACAACAACGATACCAGCAAGATGGTAATGAATTGATTACGGAAAAAGTTTCCCGTGTCACGGTAAACGGATTTCGCCGTGATAGACATGCACTCTCCTTGAGTTTTGCAGGTGTTCATTTGCGGGCAATTGTACCCTGGATAACTCTACAGTGGCAGCATCGCGCGATGTATGGAAAAGCATATCTTTGTAAAGTCCCGGTAATTTTTGGCTATGACTTCAGCGTCATGCAAGAACGTTGGTTGTTCTCTGCGCATCATGGGCAAATAAGCAGCGCTTATCACCAGTGAGTGACAGGTGTTTCCATAGCGAAAATATATCAAAATTGATCTGAATTAATTTAACCAGGATTTCGAATGCAAGTTCTAACTTAATCTGGATCAATAAATGTTAAATTATTAAAGTCAATGTGATCCAGGTTAGATCACTTATTACTCCAATGTGGGTATATTCGTTCCGCTTTTATAACCATAACGATGGAGCGGACATGAAAAAATTAACAGTTGCAGCATTGGCTTTAACAACTCTTCTCTCTGGTAACGCATTTGCGCATGAAGCTGGAGAATTCTTTATTCGTGCAGGTTCCGCAACCGTCAGACCGACGGAAGGTGCGGGAGGGACGCTGGGAAGTTTAGGCGGTTTTGATGTTAGCAATAACACACAGTTGGGTCTGACATTTACCTACATGGCGACCGACAATATCGGCGTTGAATTACTGGCAGCCACGCCGTTCCGTCATAAAATTGGCACTGCCGCGACGGGCGATATTGCCACTGTGCACCACTTACCGCCGACATTAATGGCGCAATGGTACTTCGGCGACTCCAGCAGTAAACTGCGTCCTTACGTTGGCGTCGGCGTGAACTACACCACCTTCTTCGACGAAGGCTTTAACAACAACGGGAAAGACGCCGGTTTATCCGACCTCAGTCTGAAAGATTCCTGGGGTGCAGCAGGGCAAGTCGGTATGGACTATCTGATTAACCGCGACTGGCTGATTAACATGTCTGTCTGGTACATGGATATCGACACCACCGCGAGCTACAAACTGGCCGGCGCGCAGCAGCATGACAGCGTACGTCTCGATCCGTGGGTGTTTATGTTCTCTGCGGGTTATCGCTTCTAAGCCATTGATTATTAAAATGTAAGGCTGGCCGTTCCGCGGTCAGCTTTTTCTTCTCTGATTTTCCCTTTCTGACTTTCTCCTCTTTGATGTAATGCTACTCTTTAAGCAAACCGGCTTTGAGAGTATTGACGATGCTAACCCGCCATCAGCTCCAACAAAAAATCACGCTTCTGGAACCGTTCACCGGCGATGATACGGTCGAGTTTGCCGTAAGCGTAGCTCGTGAGCTGCTGAATTACATGAATAAAATAGAGATTCTGGAGAAAGTTATTGCCACTCCGGTTAAACTCCCTTACTGCAGCGCCAGCCCGGTTTGTGAGATTGAAGCGGGGTATGCCGCCGGTGTGAACGACTGCCGTGAGGCCATTCGTCGGGCAGGTTATCCCATCGAGGGGGATGACTAGTTTGCATTTATGTTAACAAAAATGTGCTTTTGTTGTATAAATCGATAACTTCAGCGCGCAACGGCGGGCTTTTGACTCATCAGCGAAGGAGCGGTAAATATTCTCAATCAACGTACAGCGCAGTTATGCAACAACATAAACGGGTAACCGGTTTGGCAATATGTTAACTAGCAGGGTGGACTCGTGAAGATTGTGCAGGATAAGCTCAGAAACAGGCAGGCACTGCTGGTATCAGGGCTGATTACGTTGATATTTACTTCGTTATTTCTGTTTATTATTTATGAGCAGCGGATAGCGGCAGCCAGTGAAGGTGTTAACCGCCTGCAAGCGCGCATGATGGACATTTTTAACGATAACGAGCTGATCGCCGACGCGATTGGCGAGCGCTATCACCATATCAAAACGGGCGAGCAATGCGGCGATATTTCGCAATTTGTTCCCCGCAATGAAGATGAATGGGGCATTAACGCCGACCCAAAGCGGCTGCATTCGGCGACGGGGACAATTATTGCCCAGCGAACCAGTCATAATGCGCTGTGTATGTATACGGCGGCGGAGTTTATTCGCGGGATGGTCAATGAGCTAAATCCGGGTAGCTTCGATGCGCACCGCTATATTATCGCCAAAAACTCAGATTATTTTTACTGGTTTATGGCTGCTGATTCGCGCAATTTCAGCTTCTCCAATTCTGAAATGGCGCGGGATATCACCAACTTTTTCTATCCGCCCGTCGATTTCTATACCCGACTGTTGCAAAAAAACGTCAAAAACAAAGCCCTTAGTTCAACGAACTTCTATACCGATAAAATTACCGGTGAAAAGGCTTACAGCGTGGTGAGCTATATCTACGACCTGTCGGGCAAAGAGATATCAGACCAAATCGTGGCCTATCTGGTCTATGACCATTCAAAGCCGGAACTGCAGGAAGCATTGACTCAAGCCTTTGACTACCACATTCCGCCAGCGCTGAATGTGGAGTTGGTGAATTTGACCAACAATGAGAGCCTTTGTTTGTCCGGTAGATGTACAGGCCAGTCCCGCTATATGGTGCGCAATTTTTCGGAGAAATATGCGCTGCACTATTCACTGTCATTAGGCCGTTTTATGGCGCGTGATTCACATGCCGGGATTGTGATCCTGCTGGCGCCGTTCTTTTTTATTATCATCAGTTTCTCGCTAAAATCCTGGCTGAATGAAAGCGACCTCAAGGTTTATATCGACACGCTGACCGGCTGTTTTAACCGCCGAATTCTCGACATCATTAAGCGTCGTGATTTATCGCACTGCTCGGTGGTGCTACTGGATTGCAATAAGTTCAAGGCCGTCAATGATACCTGGGGCCACGCGGCAGGTGACCGGGCGCTGCAAATTATCGCCAACAGGATGCTGTCGAACACCCGCACCAGCCACGATATCGTGATTCGTACCGGCGGGGATGAGTTTATGATCCTGCTGTTTCGCTCGCAGGCAAGTGACGCTATCGCCATCGCGCAGCGTATTAGCGGGCAGGTGAGCAGCCATATGTTCGTGGTGGACGGTCATACCGTGCCATTGTCAGTGTCGTGGGGGATTGCGGAGGTGAACGGCGAGCTGGATGTGGCCATTCAGAATGCGGATAACGCCATGTACAAAATGAAGAACACGAAACAAGGGTAAAACCGCCAGAAATCTCTGGCGGTTGATTTAGCTTACCGATGGGTGGCGGCTTTCATCGCGCCGACAAAAGCTTTCAGCTCAGCCAGCATTTGTTCCGGCGCGGCAACATTCTTCTCAATGATTTTCACAATTGCGGAGCCGGAAATTGCCCCGGCGGCACCGGCTTCAATCGCGCCGGTGACCTGGTCAGGCGCAGAGATACCAAAGCCCTGTAAAGACGGTGGCGCGCCATATTTTTTCAGTTTTTCAACCAGATGATGCAGCGGTAACGCGGCACGGTTTTCGGCACCTGTCACGCCTGCGCGGGACAGTAAATAGGTATAACCGCGGCCGTAAGAGGCAATCTGGCGCAGCAGTTCTTCATCAGCGTTAGGCGGGCAGATGAAAATAGGTGCAATGTTGTGGCGCAGCGCCGCAGTTCTGAATGGCGCGGACTCCTCGACAGGCACATCTGCCACCAATACAGAATCCACACCGACTTTCTCACACTGGGCGTAAAATTCGTCAATGCCTTTACTGAACACCAGGTTGGCATACATCAGCAGACCAATTGGAATGGTGGGGTGTTTCTGACGAATCAACGCCAGCATCTCAAAGCATTGTGACGGTGTAACGCCTGCGGCAAACGCCCGCAGCGTGGCCTCCTGAATGGTTGGACCATCCGCCAAAGGATCGGAGAACGGAATGCCAAGCTCCAGCGCATCGGCGCCAGCGTCAATCAGCGTATCAATGATTTTTAGTGACTGCTCAACAGACGGATCGCCCAGGGTTACGAAGGGGACAAAAGCACCTTCTTTGCGGTCCTTCAGCTGTGCAAACAGGTTGTCGTAACGTTCCATCAGATTTCCCCTCGCGCTTTCAGAATATCGTGTACGGTGAAAATGTCTTTGTCGCCGCGACCGGAGAGATTAACCACCAGCAGCTGCTCTTTTTCCGGGTTCTCACGCATCATTTTCAGGGCGTGCGCCAGGGCATGGGAGGACTCCAGCGCCGGGATAATCCCTTCGTGCAGACACAGCGTTTTGAAAGCTTCCAGCGCTTCATCGTCGGTGATTGAAACATAATCGGCGCGGCCAATGCTGTTCAGATAAGCGTGCTGTGGTCCAACCGATGGGAAATCCAGCCCCGCGGAAACAGAGTAAGACTCTTCAATCTGTCCTTCTTCGGTCTGCATCATCGGGGACTTCATGCCGAAATAAATTCCGACACGGCCATGCTTCAATGGCGCGCCATGCTCACCGGATTCGATGCCGTGGCCGCCTGGCTCGACGCCAATCAGACCGACGCTGGTTTCATTAATAAAATCGGCGAACATACCGATGGCGTTAGAACCGCCGCCCACGCAGGCGATAACGGCGTCTGGCAGACGACCTTCTTTTTCCAGGATCTGCGCTTTTGTTTCTTCGCCGATCATGCGCTGGAATTCACGCACAATGGTCGGGAAGGGATGCGGGCCTGCCGCCGTTCCGAGCATATAGTGCGCGGTGTCGTAGCTGCCAGACCAGTCGCGCAGCGCTTCGTTACAGGCATCTTTCAGCGTGGCAGAGCCGCTATGAACCGGAATGACTTCAGCACCCATCAGACGCATACGGAAAACGTTAGGCGACTGACGCTCAACGTCTTTCGCTCCCATATAAATACGGCATTTCAGACCCAGCAGCGCGCTGGCTAACGCTGATGCCACGCCGTGCTGACCGGCGCCGGTTTCAGCGATGATCTCCGTTTTACCCATACGCTTCGCCAGTAACGCCTGGCCCAGCACCTGGTTAGTTTTGTGCGCGCCGCCGTGCAGCAAATCTTCACGCTTAAGATATAGCGTGGTGTGGGTGCCTTGCGTTATGTTCTGGCATTTGGTCAGCGCGGTGGGGCGACCGGCGTAGTTTTTCAGCAGGTCCGTAAACTGTGCCTGAAACTCAGGGTCTTTTTGCGCGCTGACGAAAGCTTCTTCCAGCTGGCGCAGGGCAGGCATCAGAATTTGTGGCACATACATACCGCCAAATTCACCAAAGTACGGATTGAGTAATGTTGTCATGTCCTTTTCCTTAATATGCGCGCAGCGTCTGAAAGACCGAAGCCAAAAGACGTGCATCCTTGATGCCCGGCTGTGACTCTACGCCAGAATTGAAATCGAGCCCGGCACAGCCGGTTTTTGCTGCGTTGACACAATTATCCGCGCCAAGTCCGCCAGCCAGTAAAACGTTATCCAGCGCTTGTCCGCTTAAAAGCGACCAGTCGAAGCGTTGACCGCTGCCGCCCTGGCCGTTGTCGAATACGTATTTATCGACATGTTGAAAATCACGGGCTGGCAGCGTCTCGCTGACGCTCAGCGCCTTCCAGATTTGTATCTGTGCGGGCAGCGCGTCGCGCAGGGCGTCAATATAGGTCTGATCTTCGCTACCATGCAGTTGCACCGCAGAGAGTCCCAGAGCTGACGCTTTGTCGCACACGTCGGTAATCCCGGTATTGCGGAACACGCCGACATACCGTAGCGGAGCGCCGCTCATTACGTCGCGCGCCTGCTCAACGCTGACCGCGCGCGGAGATGTGGGCACAAATATCAACCCGCCATAAATCGCGCCGGCTTCGTATGCCGCGCTTGCATCCTCAGCCCGGGTCAAACCGCAGACTTTGTTCTCGCCGAGCAGAACCCGACGCACGGCGGCGTGCAGGTCATCATGTGACATCAGCGCGGAGCCAATCAGAAAACCGTTGGCGAAGTGGCAAAGTTCGCGTACCTGGCCGTAGGTATTGATGCCGGATTCGCTGATGACGGTTACGCCATGGCCCAGACGCGGCGCCAGTTGGCGGGTGCGATTCAGATCAATCGACAAATCGCGTAAGTCACGGTTGTTGATACCGACGACTTTGGCGCCCAGGGCGATAGCACGCTCCAGCTCTTCTTCGTTACTGACCTCGGTCAGAACGCCCATTTTCAGGCTGTGGGCCACGGCGGCGAGTTGACGATATTGCTCATCGTCGAGCACTGACAGCATCAGCAGGCAGGCATCCGCCTGGTAGAAACGCGCCAGGTAAATCTGGTAAGGATCGATAATAAAGTCCTTACACAGGATGGGCTGCGGCGCGATACGGCTGACGATGGGCAGGAAATCAAAACTGCCCTGGAAGTATTTTTCATCGGTCAGGACGGAAATCGCGGAAGCATAATGTTTATACACGTCCGCAATCTTTGCCGGGTCGAAGTCATCACGGATCACGCCTTTCGATGGCGAGGCTTTTTTGCACTCCAGAATAAAGGCGGTACGTGCGCCTTGCAGCGCATCGTAGAAATCACGAGAGCTGGGTTGAACATCATTCTGAAAGCTGGCCAGCGGTTGTTGCTGTTTGCGGGCTTCTACCCAAATCGCCTTGTCTGCGACAATTTTCGCTAAAACGGTTTGCATCATTTACCCTCTTGCTGCCAGCGCAGTGACGCGGTCGTAGGCCGCACCGCTACGCAGCACATTTATCACGGTTTGCGCATTGGTTTTTAAATCTTCTTCACCGTGCAGGCGCATTAACATGGCGACATTCGCGGCAACAGCTGCTTCATGAGCGGCTTCACCTTTACCTTGTAACAAGCGACTAAGAATGTCACGGTTTTCTTCCGGTGTGCCGCCCGCCAACTGTTCCTGATGGTACGGTGTCAGGCCAAAGTCCTCTGCCGTCAGTTGATAGCTCTTGATTTCGCCATCATGCAGCTCTGCCACAATGGTCGGCGCATGCAGGGAAACTTCATCCATACCGCCGCTGTGTACGACTGCGGCACGCTGATACCCCAATACGCGCAGCGTTTCGGCAATCGGCAGCACCAGCTCCGGACTGTAAACGCCGATCAGCGCCAGCGGCGGATGCGCCGGGTTAATCAACGGGCCGAGCACGTTAAACAGCGTGCGGGTTTTCAGCTGTTGGCGTACCGGCATGGCATGGCGAAAACCGGTGTGGTATTTCGGCGCAAACAGGAAGCACACGCCGAGGTCGTCAAGCGCCTGACGGGATTTATCGGCGTTCATATCCAGATTGATGCCAAATGCCGCCAACAGATCCGAAGAGCCCGATTTACTGGAGACGCTGCGGTTGCCGTGCTTCGCCACTTTTAGTCCACAGGCCGCTGCAACAAAGGCGCTGGCGGTGGAGATATTGATACTGTTGCTGCCGTCGCCGCCGGTACCCACAATATCGGCGAACAGATAGTCAGGACGCGGGAACGGCGCGGCATTTTCCAGCAACGCGGTTGCCGCACCGGCAATTTCATTCGGGTGCTCGCCACGAATTTTCATACTGACCAGCGCCGCAGCCAGCTGCTCTGGCTTCAGTTCGCCGCGTACTACGGCAGAGAACAGCTGGTGGCTTTCCTGCTGGGACAACGTCTGGGCCTGATACAGTTTCTCCAGAATAGGTTGCAGCGTATTGGTCTGTTCGAGCTTCTGTTGCGCCCAGGCCAGCGTCTGTTCCAGCAGAAGCGCGCCCTGGGTGGTGAGGATCGATTCCGGATGGAACTGGAAGCCGCACACGCGATCGGTATCGTGACGTACCGCCATCACCATGCCGTTAAAGTGGGCGTTAATGGTCAGTCCGGCTGGGACGTTACTACCAACAAGCGAGTGGTAACGCGCTACCGGCAGCGGATTTGCCAGACCGGCGAACATCGCCTGACCGTCGTGCTCAATACTGGACGCTTTACCGTGCAGGATCTCTCCGGCCTGACCGACATAGCCGCCATAGGCTTCGACAATCGCCTGATGTCCCAGACATATGCCGATGATCGGCAGCTTGCCGCGCAGGCGGGTGAGCAGTTCCGGCATGCAGCCCGCTTCGCTTGGCGCGCCGGGTCCCGGAGAGAGCATCAGCACCGGATTTTTCATGGTCGCTAAACGGTCAATCAACGTCTGGGCCGGAATATGGTTACGGTAAATCACCACGTTATGACCGTTAGTGCGCAGCTGATCTGCCAGGTTATAGGTAAATGAGTCGATATTATCGAGCAGCAGAATGTCAGCCATTAGAAGGTCTCCTGTGCGTGGTGCGCGGTGGCGATAGCACGCAGAACCGCGCGCGCTTTATTACGGGTTTCATCGGCTTCAGACTGCCCAACAGAATCCAGAACAATCCCGGCACCGGCCTGTACGGTGGCGATACCGTCTTCCACGAGGGCGGAACGAATTACAATGCAGGTATCCAGGTCGCCATGGGCGGTGAAGTAGCCGACCGCGCCGCCATAGCTGCCACGACGACGACCTTCGGCCTCGGCGATAAGCTGCATGGCGCGAACTTTCGGCGCGCCGCTCAGCGTGCCCATATTCATACACGCGCGGTAAGCATGCAGGACATCCAGATCGCTACGCAGCTCACCAACCACGCGGGAAACCAGGTGCATCACGAAGGAGTACCGATCGACTTTGGTCAGGTCGGCAACGTAGCGGCTGCCCGGCGTACAGATGCGCGCCAGGTCGTTACGGGCCAGGTCAACCAGCATCAGGTGCTCGGAAAGTTCTTTATGGTCGGTACGCATCTCCAGCTCAATACGGCTGTCGAGATCGCGGTCCAGCGTGCCGTCCGCCCGGCGACCGCGTGGACGCGTGCCGGCAATCGGGTAGATCTCAATCTGGCGGCTGGTCGCATCATATTTCAGCGAGCTTTCCGGGGAGGCGCCGAACAGCGTGAAATCGTTGTCCTGCATGAAAAACATATACGGGCTGGGATTACTTTTCTTCAGCACATAGTAGGCCGCCAGCGGCGATGGGCAGGGCAGCGAGAAACGGCGGGACGGAACCACCTGGAAAATTTCGCCCGCCCGGATAGCTTTCTGCATTCCGCGCACCACGGCGCTAAACTCTTCATCGCTCTGGTTACATTCGCAGCGCATCTGCGGGACTTCTGTAACCGGCAGCGGCGGCGCAGGCTCGGTAAGCTGCTGGCTCAGCTGGGCCAGGCGGGCGTTGAGACGCTGCTTTTCCGCCTCACTGGGGGTAAACACGCTGGCCTGAATCCGGGTGCTTTTCTTCTGATGGTCGATGACCATCAGCGTCTCTGCCAGATAGAAGCAGTAGTCAGGGCAACGGTTGCCCGCTTCAAGCAGAGGTAAATCTTCAAAACCGGCCACCAGGTCGTAGGAAAACAGACCGCCAAAGAACATGGCTTCACGCTCTTGCGCGGGAACATTAACCAGTTCCTGTAATAAGCGGAAAGCGTCAAATACGGAAAGGGAACATAGGCGGGCATCTTCATCCAGCAGCGGGCTTACGCTGGGAAATTTCAAATGCCGGAGGTTCGGCTGTTGTTGGTTTTCAACGCCAGCAGGCAGAGCGGCATCCAGCAGGGGCAGCAGCGATGCGCCGTTGGCGGATAACGCCTGAATAGTGACAGTGTCACCCAGGGCGGTAATGCGCAATGCGCTGTCGACCAGCAGCAGGCTCTTCAGATCGTCTTTACTGTCGATATCAGCAGATTCCAGCAGCAACGTGGCCGGACGAGCGCCACATACCTGATGAAACAGCGCCGTCGGATTCTCACGGTAGGCGGCATCGCAGGTCAGCAGTTCGAGTGTCGGTTTTTGTGTTTGCATCGTTATTCTCATTAATTTTGTTCAAAAAAAAGCCCGCTCATTTGGCGGGCCGGGTATCTGGTTGCATATTGCAGACGTAAGACACTGCCCGAAATCAGGAAGTGCGCCACCAACCGTGCAGGACAAATGTTGCTTTCATCTCAGATACCTTCTTTATGTGAACTTGCGTACTAGTTAACTAGTTCGATGGAGTAAAGTCAACACCTGATTTCAGTAAATTTGCCGAAACCGCTATGATGGGCGCGTTACGACCTTTATTGAAATGGGAGCCGCCTTGAGCGACACGAATTACGCAGTGATTTATGACCTGCACAGTCATACTACAGCCTCCGATGGGCGATTAACGCCTGAAGCCTTAGTACACCGTGCGGTAGAGATGCGAGTCGGTACACTGGCGATCACCGATCATGACACCACGGCCGGTATTGCGGCGGCAAGAGAAGAAATTTCACGTTCAGGATTAGCGTTAAACCTGATCTCTGGCGTTGAAATCTCAACGGTCTGGGAAAATCATGAAATTCATATTGTGGGTTTGAATATTGATATCGCCCATCCCCTGATGTGTGAATTTCTGACGCAACAAACGGAACGTCGTCAGCAGCGCGCGCGCCTGATTGCTGAACGACTCGAGAAAGCGCATATTCCCGGCGCATGGGAAGGGGCACTGCGTCTGGCTGATGGCGGGGCGGTCACGCGGGGACATTTTGCGCGTTTTCTGGTGGAGTGCGGAAAAGCCACGACTATCGCGGATGTCTTTAAAAAATACCTTGCGCGTGGGAAAACCGGTTACGTTCCGCCGCAGTGGTGTACAATAGAACAAGCTATTGATGTCATTCATCATTCTGGCGGTAAGGCTGTTCTGGCTCATCCGGGGCGGTACGATCTTAGCGCTAAGTGGCTGAAAAGACTGGTGGCGCATTTTGCCGAACATCGCGGTGACGCGATGGAAGTGGCACAGTGCCAACAGTCTCCCAATGAACGCACCCATCTGGCGACGCTTGCGCGCCAGCATCAACTGTGGGCCTCGCAAGGATCTGATTTTCATCAGCCCTGCCCGTGGATTGAACTGGGGCGTAAACTCTGGTTGCCCGCAGGCGTAGAAGGCGTCTGGCAGCTTTGGGAACAGCCCGAGATTACAGAGAGGAAAGTATGAGCCAGTTTTTTTATATTCATCCCGAAAACCCGCAGCAGCGGCTGATCAACCAGGCTGTTGAAATTGTGCGTAAAGGCGGGGTGATCGTTTATCCAACCGATTCCGGCTATGCGTTGGGCTGCAAAATTGAAGATAAAGGCGCGATGGAGCGCATTTGTCGCATCCGCCACCTGCCGGACGGACATAACTTTACGCTGATGTGCCGTGACCTGTCCGAACTGTCGACCTATTCGTTTGTCGATAACGTGGCCTTTCGCCTGATTAAAAACAACACGCCGGGCAACTACACCTTCATCCTGAAAGGGACGAAAGAGGTTCCGCGCCGCTTGTTACAGGAAAAACGTAAGACTATCGGCCTGCGTGTGCCCTCGAATCCGATTGCGCTGGCGCTGCTGGAAGCGCTGGGCGAGCCAATGCTCTCTACGTCGCTGATGCTGCCGGGCAGCGAATTTACCGAGTCTGACCCGGAAGAAATTAAAGACCGTCTGGAGAAACAGGTGGATTTAATTATCCACGGTGGCTATCTCGGTCAGCAGCCAACTACGGTCATTGATTTAACCGATGATTCGCCGGTGGTCTTGCGTGAAGGCGTCGGCGACGTTAAACCTTTCTTATAAGGGCGTGAACCGCTATACTACGCGGCCTTAAAATGGCGCTGACTGGCGCCGTTGATTCTCCTGTTCGACGCCTGTGAAGGCGACATCTAAAGGAAGCTCTATGAGCGAAAAGTTACAAAAAGTGCTGGCGCGCGCCGGCCACGGTTCGCGCCGTGAAATTGAATCTATTATTGCCGCGGGTCGCGTGAGCGTTGATGGCAAAATTGCCACGCTCGGCGACCGCGTTGAAGTAACGCCTGGCCTGAAAATCCGTATCGACGGTCATCTGATTTCGGTTAAAGAATCTGCGGAACAAATCTGCCGCGTTCTGGCCTATTACAAGCCAGAAGGTGAACTGTGTACGCGTAACGACCCGGAAGGTCGCCCAACCGTTTTTGATCGTCTGCCAAAACTGCGCGATGCGCGCTGGATTGCCGTGGGGCGTCTGGATGTGAATACCTGCGGTTTACTGTTGTTCACTACCGATGGAGAACTGGCGAACCGTCTGATGCACCCAAGCCGCGAAGTTGAGCGTGAATATGCGGTACGTGTGTTTGGTCAGGTTGATGACGCGAAACTGCGCGATCTGAGCCGTGGCGTTCAGCTGGAAGATGGTCCGGCGGCGTTTAAAACCATCAAGTTCAGCGGTGGTGAAGGGATCAACCAGTGGTACAACGTCACGCTGACCGAAGGACGCAACCGTGAAGTCCGTCGTCTGTGGGAAGCCGTAGGTGTACAGGTAAGCCGTCTGATCCGTGTCCGTTACGGCGATATCCCGCTGCCGAAAGGTCTGCCGCGTGGCGGCTGGACGGAGCTTGATCTGGCGCAGACCAACTATCTGCGTGAACTGGTGGAGCTGAAGCCGGAAACGACCTCTAAAGTCGCCGTCGAGAAAGATCGTCGCCGGATGAAGGCAAACCAGATCCGCCGTGCGGTGAAGCGTCACTCTCAGGTCGGCGGCAGCCGTCGTCCGGGCGGTCGCAGCAACAACGGTTAATCATGACCAGGCCTGATAAGCAAAGCGCCATCAGGCGTTAGCGTGGAGCCGGATGCGGCGCAAGCGCCTTATCCGGCCTGGTGTCAGTAATCAATTCCCATCTGGGCCTTCACGCCCGCTTCAAACGCATGCTTGACCGGGCGCAGCTCGCTGACCGTATCCGCTAACTCAAGAATATCGCGATGGCATCCCCGACCGGTGATAATGACCGTTTGATGAGCTGGGCGCGTGTTCAGGGCACTGATGACCTCTTCAAGCGGCAGATAGTCGTATGCCACCATATAGGTCAGTTCATCCAGAATCACCATATCCAGTTCAGCGTCGGCCAGCATCCGTTTGCCGTGTTCCCACACGGACATACAGGCTGCGGTGTCGGACTCGCGATTCTGCGTTTCCCAGGTAAATCCTGTCGCCATGACCTGAAACTCTACGCCGTGAGGTTCGAGTAGGTTACGTTCACCGTTTGGCCAGGTCCCTTTTATAAACTGCACCACGCCAACTTTTTTGCCGTGGCCTACCGCGCGCGTGGCGGTTCCGAACGCGGCGGTGGTTTTACCCTTACCGTTTCCGGTGAACACGATAATAATTCCGCGTTCATCACTGGCGGCGGCAACGCGTGCGTCAACCCGCTCTTTAACGCGCTGCTGGCGCTGCTGGTAGCGTTCTTCACTCATTGAGCTATTCCTGGTTTACGGCCCGGCTGGGCATCGAAAGTCATACCGGTTTTACGGCGGCTGTCATCGCCCATCAGCCACAGATAGAGCGGCATAATATCGGCGGGGGTTTTCAATTTTTGCGGATCTTCCGTCGGGAAGGCGCTGGCTCGCATGCCGGTACGCGTACCGCCAGGATTGATACAGTTTACGCGCAGGTGGCGATTCTGATATTCATCTGCCAGAACCTGCATCATGCCTTCGGTTGCAAATTTGGAGGTGGCGTACGCCCCCCAGTTGGCGCGCCCCTGGCGGCCGACGCTTGAAGAGGTAAAGACCAGCGATCCGGCATCGGATTTGAGTAACAATGGTAATAACGCCTGGGTCAGCATAAAGGTGGCGTTGACGTTTACCTGCATCACCGCCTGCCAGACCTGCGGGTTTTGCTCGCTCATCGGGCCAATATCGCCCAGTAACCCGGCATTATGCAGTACGCCATCCAGACGCGGGAAATGTGCGGCAATACGCTGTGCGAGCTGGTGACATCCGTCAGCGGTGCAAGTGAGCAGATCCAGTGTAAACCAGTGTGGTTGCGTTCCGTTTTCATCGGCGATGGCGCGGGCCACCTGGCGCAGTTTTTCGTCGTTACGTCCAAGTAAAATAACGGTTGCGCCGTAACGCGCGTAGGTCTGTGCGGCCTCGCGTCCGATACCATCACTGGCACCGGTGACCAGAATAATGCGGTCCTGTAGAAGGTCTTGTTTTGGTTGATAATGCACGGCAACTCCTCGGCGACGCCTGGCCATCTCGTTCGCAATAACTTTTGGGCTTTATGCCTTAAACCCTGTTCTTTTTCAATCAGCCAAAGGTAATAACACCGCAAAATGAACGCGTTGTCATGCTTTTTGCTGTTTCAGCACCAGGATGGATCAAGCAAGACGGGTTAACAAGCCTGTTGTACACTGAGCGGAAATAGCGTTGTTTAACCAAGGTGGGTCTCGTGGAATTGTTGTCTGAATATGGGCTGTTTTTGGCAAAAATTGTCACCGTGGTGGTGGCTATTGCGGTGGTCGCGATGCTGATCGTGAACGCGACACAACGCAAACGTCAGCGCGGGGAGCTGCGGGTGATTAACCTCAGCGATCAATATAAAGAGATGAAAGAAGACCTGTCGCTGGCGCTATTGGACGGGCATCAGCAAAAATTCTGGCATAAGGCGCAGAAAAAGAAACACAAGCTGGAAGCGAAGGCGGCCAAGGCGAAAGCGAAGCAGGGAGACAGCTCATCCTCTGATAAACCACGGGTATGGGTGCTTGATTTTAAAGGCAGTATGGACGCCCATGAGGTCAGCGCATTACGTGAGGAAGTGACGGCGGTGCTGGCGGTCGTTAAACCCCAGGATCAGGTCGTGGTTCGTCTGGAAAGCCCGGGCGGAGTGGTCCATGGTTATGGCCTGGCTGCGTCGCAGTTACAGCGTCTGCGCGATAAACAGATCCCGTTGACCGTTACGGTGGATAAAGTCGCCGCGAGCGGCGGGTATATGATGGCCTGCGTGGCAGATAAAATTGTCTCGGCGCCGTTTGCTATTGTCGGGTCAATTGGCGTTGTGGCGCAGATCCCGAACTTTAATCGCTTCCTGAAAGGGAAAGATATTGATATCGAACTGCACACCGCCGGACAGTACAAACGTACGCTGACATTGCTCGGTGAGAACACGGAAGAAGGGCGACAGAAATTTCGCGAAGACCTGAATGAAACCCATCATCTGTTTAAAGATTTTGTGCAGCGTATGCGTCCGGCTCTGGACATTGAACAGGTTGCTACCGGCGAGCACTGGTTTGGACAACAGGCGCTGGCAAACGGCCTGGTGGATGAAATCAACACCAGCGATGAAGTAATCCTCGCGCTAATGGAAGGGCGCGAAGTGTTGAGCGTGCGCTATATACAGCGTAAGAAACTGATGGACCGCTTTACCGGCAGTGCGGCGGAAAGCGCTGATCGTTTACTGCTGCGCTGGTGGCAGCGGGGACAGAAACCATTGATGTAAAATAGTCATTGCCGGATGGCGATGCTAAAGCATCTTATCTGGCCTACAGATTCGTAACGCCGTAGGCCGGATAAGGGACAGCCGCCATCCGGCAAATCATTTCTCGTGTTAATCGATCAGGTGATACTTTTCAGAAAGTACGTGCGCCAGGTGTTTAAACATATTAAACACAGCCGTACTTTTGGGCGTCGGTAGCCCTTGCTCGTCTAAAAAGTAATCTCCGCTGAAAACCAGCACGCCGTTTCGTTGCGTAACGCCGGTGGCGACAATCCCCGCCAGCGTGTCCTCATGCTCACGAATGATTTTGTTGGCTTCAATCAGCAGTGTTTCGCGATCGATGGGTTGCGTCTCTTTATGCATTATTTACTCCTTAAACAAGAACATTAGTCTACGCCGAGGCCGGCTTATGGGCAAATATTCCCTGACATAAATGAAGGTCTTACAACAGCGTTGCAACTGGCGAGATTTGTTTTTGCATGCTAATAAAGTTGCGTAACGCATATTATCAGGTACAGTGTGACGCTTTCGTCAATCTGGCAACAGATTTGCTTGACATTCGACCAATACTTCGTCGTGCGATAGCGTTTGTGAGCAAAAAATCCTGTCAACTCAGTTACATGAGAGTTACATTGCAAGCGCGAATCAGTTTAAGGGGTTGATATCCGCGGACGCAGAGACCATATCGATGTCTCGTCGCCAGTGGAAGGTGAATCAACGTGCGACGCATTCTGGAAGAATCAAATTAGGTAAAGGTGAATATGGGTAAAGCTCTTGTCATCGTTGAGTCCCCGGCAAAAGCCAAAACGATCAACAAGTATCTGGGTAGTGACTACGTGGTGAAATCCAGCGTCGGTCATATCCGTGATTTGCCGACCAGTGGCTCAGCAACTAAAAAGAGCGCCGACTCAACCTCCACCAAAACGGCTAAAAAGCCCAAAAAGGATGAACGTGGCGCTCTCGTCAACCGTATGGGTGTTGACCCGTGGCACAACTGGGACGCGCGCTATGAAGTGCTGCCTGGTAAAGAGAAAGTTGTTTCTGAACTGAAGCAGCTGGCTGAAAAGGCCGACCACATCTATCTCGCAACCGACCTTGACCGCGAAGGGGAAGCCATTGCATGGCACCTGCGGGAAGTGATCGGCGGCGATGACACCCGCTACAGCCGCGTGGTGTTTAACGAAATTACCAAAAACGCTATTCGTCAGGCGTTTGAAAAACCTGGCGAACTGAATATCGACCGTGTTAACGCGCAACAGGCGCGCCGCTTTATGGACCGCGTTGTGGGCTATATGGTGTCGCCGCTGCTGTGGAAAAAAATTGCGCGTGGCCTGTCAGCGGGTCGCGTACAGTCGGTTGCCGTGCGTCTGGTGGTTGAGCGTGAGCGTGAAATCAAAGCGTTTGTCCCGGAAGAGTTCTGGGAAATTAATGCTAACACGACCACGCCGGGTGGCGACGCTTTGCCGCTTGAGGTGACGCATCAGAATGATAAACCGTTCCGCCCGGTCAACCGGGAACAAACGCTTGCCGCTGTTAGCCTGTTGGAAAAAGCGCGCTATAGCGTCCTGGAACGTGAAGATAAGCCGACCAGCAGCAGGCCGAGCGCGCCGTTCATAACCTCCACGCTGCAACAGGCTGCGAGCACGCGTCTGGGCTTTGGCGTGAAGAAAACCATGATGATGGCGCAACGCTTGTATGAAGCGGGTTACATCACCTATATGCGTACCGACTCAACCAACCTGAGTCAGGATGCGGTGAACATGGTTCGCGAGTACATCAGCGATAATTTTGGCAAAAAATATCTGCCGGAGAGCGCGAACCAGTACGCCAGCAAAGAGAACTCGCAGGAAGCGCACGAAGCTATCCGTCCTTCCGACGTCGCCGTACAGGCGGAATCGCTGAAAGATATGGAAGCCGATGCGCAAAAACTGTACCAGCTGATCTGGCGCCAGTTTGTAGCCTGTCAGATGACGCCGGCAAAATATGATTCCACCACGCTGACCGTGGGCGCGGGGGATTTCCGTCTGAAAGCGCGTGGTCGTATTTTGCGTTTCGATGGCTGGACAAAAGTGATGCCTGCTCTGCGTAAGGGCGATGAAGACCGCATTTTACCCGCCGTGGATAAAGGCGATACGTTAACGCTGGTTGAGCTGACGCCTGCACAGCACTTTACCAAACCGCCTGCGCGCTTCAGCGAAGCGTCACTGGTTAAAGAGCTTGAAAAACGGGGTATTGGTCGCCCATCAACGTATGCGTCGATTATTTCTACGATCCAGGATCGTGGCTATGTTCGCGTTGAGAATCGCCGTTTCTACGCGGAAAAAATGGGTGAAATCGTCACCGATCGCCTGGAAGAAAACTTCCGCGAACTGATGAACTACGATTTTACCGCGCAGATGGAAGACAGCCTCGACCAGGTGGCGAATCACGAAGCCGAATGGAAGGGGGTGCTCGACAACTTCTTCACTGATTTTACTCAGCAACTGGATAAAGCCGAGAAAGATCCTGAAGAAGGCGGTATGCGTCCGAACCAGATGGTACTGACCAGCATTGATTGCCCGACCTGCGGGCGCAAGATGGGTATTCGTACTGCCAGTACCGGCGTGTTCCTCGGGTGTTCCGGCTACGCGCTGTCCCCGAAGGAGCGTTGCAAAACCACCATTAACCTGGTGCCGGAAAACGAAGTGCTGAACGTGCTGGAAGGCGACGATGCGGAAACGAACGCATTGCGCGCCAAACGTCGCTGCCAGAAGTGCGGTACGGCGATGGACAGCTACCTTATCGATCCTAAGCGTAAACTGCATGTATGTGGTAATAACCCGACCTGCGACGGCTACGAGATCGAAGAGGGCGAATTCCGTATCAAAGGTTATGACGGCCCGATCGTTGAGTGCGAAAAATGTGGTTCTGAAATGCACCTGAAAATGGGACGTTTCGGTAAGTACATGGCGTGTACCAACGACGAGTGTAAAAACACCCGTAAGATCCTGCGTAACGGTGAAGTCGCTCCGCCGAAAGAAGATCCGGTTCCGTTGCCGGAGCTGCCGTGTGAAAAATCTGACGCGTATTTCGTGTTACGTGATGGCGCTGCAGGTATCTTCCTGGCGGCGAATACGTTCCCGAAATCACGTGAGACCCGCGCGCCGTTGGTGGAAGAGTTGTACCGCTTCCGCGATCGTCTGCCGGAAAAACTGCGCTATCTGGCAGACGCGCCGCAGACTGATCCGGACGGCAACAAGTCGATGGTCCGTTTTAGCCGTAAAACCAAGCAGCAATACGTTGCCGCAGAGAAAGACGGCAAGGCGACCGGCTGGTCCGCGTTCTTCGTTGACGGCAAATGGGTAGAAGGGAAGAAATAACGGCATTCCGCCTGAATTTCTCCGCAAAGGGTCGCGTAAGCGGCCCTTTTTGTTTCTGGCGTATTATTTTTTGCCATGCCTATACAGCTTAAATAGAAATGATATAGTGGTTATAGTTAACACATTTTTTATTATTAAATCGTATTAGCAGCGCCAACAAGCCTGCTCTGAAACGATGATCTGATGGCATAAATCGGGATGGCTTAACATGAAATTACAGCAGCTTCGCTACATTGTTGAGGTGGTGAACCACAACCTTAATGTCTCCTCAACGGCGGAAGGGCTTTATACCTCCCAGCCCGGCATCAGTAAGCAAGTCCGTATGCTTGAAGATGAACTTGGCATCCAGATTTTTGCCCGTAGTGGTAAACACCTGACGCAGGTGACGCCAGCGGGGCAGGAAGTCATCCGTATTGCGCGTGAAGTCCTGTCGAAAGTGGACGCCATTAAGTCCGTCGCTGGCGAACATACCTGGCCGGACAAAGGCTCGCTATACATCGCGACAACACATACGCAGGCGCGTTACGCGCTGCCCAACGTGATTAAAGGGTTTATTGAGCGCTACCCTCGCGTCTCTTTGCACATGCACCAGGGGTCGCCGACGCAAATCGCCGAAGCGGTATCGAAAGGAAACGCAGATTTTGCCATCGCGACGGAAGCCCTGCACCTGTATGACGATCTGGTGATGCTACCTTGCTATCACTGGAACCGCTCGATCGTCGTTACGCCGGATCACCCGCTGGCGGGAAATACATCCGTTTCTATTGAAGAGCTGGCGCAGTACCCGCTGGTAACCTACACCTTTGGTTTTACCGGACGTTCGGAACTGGATACCGCGTTTAACCGCGCAGGTCTGGAACCGCGTATAGTGTTTACCGCCACCGATGCCGATGTCATTAAAACCTATGTGCGTCTGGGGCTGGGGGTAGGGGTGATTGCCAGCATGGCGGTTGATCCCATCTCCGATCCGGATCTGGTGCGTGTTGACGCGCACGATATCTTTAGTCATAGCACCACCAAAATTGGTTTTCGTCGCAGCACGTTTTTACGCAGTTACATGTATGATTTTATTCAACGTTTCGCGCCACATCTGACGCGTGATGTGGTGGATACGGCCGTGGCGCTGCGTTCTAATGATGATATAGAAGCCATGTTTAAAGATATTAAATTGCCAGAGAAATAATAACGGCAGTTACCTCGTCGGTATCCGTGTGCATAAAGCGATACCGACGGGAAATGCTGAATGCCTTCCTGATTTTCAGTGAATAAATTAACCCTATATTATTTATGGAAATGGCTGTCTAAAGTAGCTTCAAATTAGCAGGCTTGCCAAAAATCCCTGTCAAATATTTATAACCGATCAAACAATCAATTTATTTATCCGGATGAGTCTGAAAATTAACTGGCTTTTTTTTGCCTTTTTTATTAGGATTTCTCTTATCTGATGATTAATTGTACCGATTGTTTGGTGCCTAAATGATAAGTGATTTCGATAGTATGAGGTTAGCAATGCCTTCAGGAAACCAGCCAGCACGCAGGGATCCCGTCATGAAACGTAAAGCCTGGCTTGCTGTTTTCCTCGGCTCCGCGGTGTTCTGGATTGTCGTTGCGCTCGTGGTCTGGCAGGTGTGGGGGTAGGTCATGTCCGCACCGGAACAGCGCTCTACCGTGACGCCATCTCCCCAGGATCATGAGCCAGAGAGCAATACCGCCGCAGAGAATGGGCCTCAAATTCCCCCGTCCTGGACGCTTTCCCCTGAACAACGAGCGTTTATTGATCTGTTTACTGATGATGAACAGAAACAATAATTAATGCGGATTTTATAGTCATTATTATTTGCTGCCGCCTTAAACATTGAATGACTTATTAGAGGCAATCGCAGTGCCTCCACTAACTAACGTATTTTCGATTGCATAAATGTTAGTTACACATCCGTTCTATTAACTTTCCTCTCGCACCTTCTCCTCGTCATCTACGCCATGCTTCCCGCTTTGGTTGTACTCCACTTTTATCAATTTGAGTTGTTATCAAAGCGTTACATTTTGTTTGTGTTATCTTTAATACTAACCCTGAAGAGAATCAGGGCATCCAACCCTGTCATTTAAGGAGGAGCTATGTCGTCGACCCTACGAGAAGCCAGTAAGGACACATTGCAGGTTAATGATAAAACCTACCGTTACTACAGCTTGCCTCTGGCCGCAAAAACATTGGGTGATATCACCCGGCTACCCAAATCGCTAAAAGTTTTGCTGGAGAACCTGCTTCGCTGGCAGGACGAAAATACCGTTACCGAAGACGATATTCATGCGCTGGCGCATTGGCTGAAAACCGCCCATGCCGATCGTGAAATTGCCTATCGACCCGCTCGCGTTTTGATGCAGGACTTTACCGGCGTACCTGCGGTGGTCGATCTGGCCGCTATGCGTGAAGCGGTGAAACGTTTGGGTGGGGATACGGCAAAAGTGAATCCGCTTTCGCCGGTGGATCTTGTTATTGACCACTCGGTCACGGTGGATCGTTTCGGTGATGATGATGCTTTTGAAGAAAACGTTCGTCTGGAAATGGAACGTAACCATGAGCGCTATGTGTTCCTGAAATGGGGACAGCAGGCATTTAGTCGCTTCAGCGTTGTGCCGCCGGGAACGGGGATTTGCCACCAGGTTAACCTTGAATATTTGGGTAAAGCTGTCTGGAGCGAATTACAAAACGGTGAATGGGTGGCTTATCCGGATACGCTGGTCGGTACTGATTCCCATACCACGATGATCAATGGTCTCGGTGTGCTGGGCTGGGGCGTCGGGGGCATTGAAGCCGAAGCGGCGATGCTGGGTCAGCCGGTTTCAATGCTCATCCCTGACGTCGTGGGCTTCAAGCTGGTGGGTAAATTGCGGGAAGGTATCACCGCGACCGATCTGGTTCTGACCGTCACCCAGATGCTGCGCAAGCACGGCGTGGTCGGGAAATTTGTTGAATTCTATGGTGATGGTCTGGACACCCTACCGCTGGCCGATCGGGCGACCATTGCGAACATGTCGCCGGAATATGGCGCAACCTGTGGTTTCTTCCCGATTGATGATATCACCCTTGAATATATGCGCCTGAGCGGACGCAGCGAAGAGCAGGTCGAACTGGTCGGGGCTTATGCAAAAGCGCAGGGGATGTGGCGTAATCCGGGCGACGAACCCGTATTTACCAGTTCGCTGGAGCTGGATATGGGCAGTGTGGAAGCAAGTCTTGCTGGACCGAAACGTCCGCAGGATCGGGTTGCGCTCGCTGATGTCCCTAAAGCGTTCTCGGCGAGCAATGAACTCGAGGTGAATAGCTCGCTGAAAGACCGCCAGCCGGTTGACTATACAATGAACGGGCATCAATACCAGTTGCCGGATGGCGCGGTAGTGATTGCGGCGATCACCTCCTGTACCAACACCTCTAACCCAAGCGTATTGATGGCGGCGGGGCTGCTGGCGAAGAAAGCGGTTACGCTTGGTCTGAAACGTCAGCCGTGGGTTAAAGCCTCGCTGGCGCCTGGCTCCAAAGTTGTTTCTGACTATCTGGCGCAGGCGGGGTTCACACCGTATCTGGATGAGTTGGGCTTTAACCTCGTGGGTTATGGCTGTACCACCTGTATAGGTAACTCCGGGCCGTTGCCAGACCCGATTGAGACGGCCATCAAAAAAGGCGATCTCACGGTCGGCGCAGTGCTTTCCGGCAACCGTAACTTTGAAGGACGCATCCATCCGCTCGTCAAGACGAACTGGTTGGCGTCTCCGCCGCTGGTGGTGGCCTACGCGCTGGCGGGGAATATGAATATTAACCTGACGAAAGATCCGTTAGGTCATGACAGAAAAGGCGATCCCGTTTACCTGAAAGATATCTGGCCAACTGCGCAGGAAATTGCCCGAGCCGTTGAGCAGGTGTCTACCGCAATGTTCCATAAAGAGTATGCCGAAGTATTTGAAGGCACACCGGAATGGAAAGCGATTCAGGTTGATCGCGCTGATACCTATGGCTGGCAGTCAGACTCGACCTATATCCGTTTGTCGCCGTTCTTTGATGGAATGCAGGCTACGCCGGATCCGGTGCAGGACATCCATGGCGCGCGCATTCTGGCGATGTTAGGCGATTCGGTGACCACTGACCATATTTCTCCCGCAGGCAGCATTAAAGCGGACAGCCCGGCAGGTCGTTATCTGCAAAGCCACGGCGTTGAGCGTAAAGATTTTAACTCCTACGGCTCGCGACGCGGCAACCATGAAGTGATGATGCGCGGTACCTTCGCCAATATTCGTATTCGCAATGAAATGGTACCCGGCGTGGAAGGTGGCATGACGCGGCATTTACCGGGGACGGAAGTGGTGTCTATCTATGATGCAGCCATGCAATACCAACAGGAGAATGTTCCGCTGGCGGTCATTGCCGGTAAGGAATATGGCTCTGGCTCCAGCCGCGACTGGGCCGCGAAAGGCCCGCGCTTGCTGGGCGTGCGCGTCGTTATTGCGGAGTCCTTTGAGCGAATTCACCGCTCTAACCTGATCGGCATGGGAATTTTACCGCTCGAATTTCCGCAGGGGGTTACGCGTAAAACGCTGGGATTAACCGGTGAGGAAGCGATTGATATTACGGACCTACAAAACATTAAACCGGGGGCAACCGTTCCGGTAAGTTTAGTCCGTGCGGATGGCAGTAAAGAGGTGATTCTCTGCCGTTGCCGTATTGATACCGCGACAGAGTTAACTTACTACCAGAACGACGGCATTCTGCACTACGTCATTCGTAATATGTTGAACTAACATGCAAAAAGCCTGCGCGAGCAGGCTTTTTTATGCCGGGTGAACGGAAATTATTTGCTCAATAAATGTCCCATCTTGGCGGCTTTGGTGTCCAGATAATGTTCATTCTTCGGGTTACGACCCACAATCAGCGGCACGCGTTCAACAATATTGATACCCGCTTCGGTCAGAATTTCCACTTTCTTGGGGTTATTGGTCAGCAAGCGGACCTCGTCTACGCCCAGCAGTTTGAACATGTCCGCACACAGCGTGAAATCGCGCTCATCTGCCGCAAATCCTAACTGATGATTGGCTTCAACGGTATCATAACCCTGGTCCTGCAACGCATAGGCGCGAATTTTATTGAGCAGGCCGATGTTGCGTCCTTCCTGACGATGATAAAGCAGAATACCGCGCCCTTCTTCAGCAATGTGGGTCAGGGCCGCTTCGAGCTGGAACCCGCAGTCGCAACGCAGGCTAAACAGCGCATCGCCAGTCAGACACTCGGAGTGGACACGCGCCAGAACAGGCGTTTGGCCTGTAATATCGCCAAAAATCAGTGCGACATGATCGTGTCCGGTTGCCAGTTCTTCAAATCCCACCATCAGGAAATCGCCCCAGGGGGTTGGCAGTTTGGCTTCTGCCACACGTTTAAGCTGCATGTAATTCTCCAGATTATGCTGGCACTGTCGTGCCGTCGCCTGTTGGCTTCTGTTCTGTATTGCACTATTTTGCCATAAGCTAACGATGTTCACCTAATCACGACAACGGATTCGCTTTTGGAATGGCACAAAATTGTCAATTTTCCCGGCGTGCGGATTTTTCAGTTATGATTGTGAGACTTAACGACGAAAGGAGAGGCAATGCTTTCAATTGCAAAGCGCACCGCAGTTGGCGCCGGACTGCTGCTTATCATGCCCATTGCCGTATGGGTATCGGGTTGGAGCTGGCAGCCTGGGCATAATGTCTGGTGGTTAAAATCTCTGTACTGGGTGACGGAAACCGTGACGCAGCCCTGGGGGATTATCACCCATGTAGCGCTCTGCGCATGGTTTTTGTGGTGTCTGCGTTTTCGTCTGAAAGCTGCGATAATGCTGTTTGCGATCCTGGCTGCGGCGATTTTAGTCGGGCAGGGCGTGAAGTCCTGGGTTAAAGACAGGGTGCAGGAACCCCGGCCATTTGTCGTATGGTTAGAAAAAACGCACCATATTCCGGTGGATGAGTTCTACACTTTAAAACGTAAAGATCGTGGGCACTTAGTCAAAGAACAATTAGCCGAACAACGGGATATTCCGACGTTTCTTCGTAAGCACTGGCAAAAAGAAACAGGGTTTGCCTTCCCGTCCGGGCATACGATGTTTGCTGCCAGTTGGGCCTTGCTGGCGGTAGGGTTGCTGTGGCCGCGCAGACGTACGCTGACGATTGTATTCTTGCTCATCTGGGCGACGGGCGTAATGGGGAGCCGCTTGCTGTTGGGCATGCACTGGCCCCGTGATTTGGTCGTCGCGACCCTGATCTCCTGGCTGTTGGTGACGCTGGCGACATGGCTTGCGCAGCGCGTATGCGGGCCTTTAACGCCGCCTGCGCAGGAGACAAAAGAAATCGCGCAGCGTGAACAAGAAAGCCAGCCATGATTGATTTTTCGAATTTTGCCCTTAAATCAGAATGCGGAAAGCGCTTTTCCATTTCGCACTCGGTGTGAAAATGGTAATTTAAAGGGCTCAACGCGGTAAGTTGGACACGATTTATTCGCTCAAACCACATAACGGGAAGTAATGTGAAATATTTACTCATTTTCTTACTGGTGTTGGCGATTTTTGTTATTTCGGTGACATTAGGCGCGCAAAACGATCAACAGGTTACGTTTAATTACCTGCTGGCTCAGGGTGAGTATCGTATCTCTACGCTGCTTGCTGTATTGTTTGCCGCAGGTTTTGCGATTGGTTGGTTAATTTGCGGCCTCTTCTGGCTGAAGGTTCGTGTATCTCTTGCGCGCGCCGAACGTAAAATCAAACGACTGGAAAACCAACTTGCGCCTGCGACCGACGTTGCGGTATCTGCCGATTCGTCGGTTGTAAAGGAATAATTATTTATGTTGGAGTTGTTGTTTCTGCTTTTACCTGTAGCCGCTGCCTATGGGTGGTATATGGGTCGCAGAAGTGCGCAACAAACAAAGCAGGATGAAGCTAACCGTCTTTCCCGTGACTATGTCGCCGGGGTTAACTTCCTCCTGAGCAACCAACAAGATAAAGCGGTGGATCTGTTCCTCGATATGCTGAAAGAGGATACGGGCACCGTTGAGGCTCATCTCACCCTCGGAAACCTGTTCCGTTCACGCGGTGAAGTCGATCGTGCAATCCGCATCCACCAAACGCTTATGGAAAGCGCCTCGTTGACTTACGAGCAGCGTTTGCTGGCAGTGCAGCAGTTGGGCCGCGACTATATGGCCGCCGGTCTGTATGACCGTGCGGAAGACATGTTCAATCAGCTTACCGATGAAACAGATTTCCGCGTTGGCGCATTGCAGCAGTTGCTGCAAATTTATCAGGCGACCAGCGAATGGCAAAAGGCCATTGATGTAGCAGAGCGTCTGGTGAAGCTTGGCAAAGACAAACAACGCATTGAGATAGCGCATTTCTACTGCGAGCTGGCGTTACAGCAAATGGCCAACGACGATATGGATCGTGCCATGACGCTGTTGAAAAAAGGGGCGGCAGCAGACAAAAACAGCGCCCGGGTTTCCATTATGATGGGCCGCGTATACATGCTGAACGGCGATTACGCGAAGGCGGTTGAAAGCCTGCAACGGGTGATTTCCCAGGATAAAGAGCTGGTCAGTGAAACGCTGGAAATGCTGCAAAGCTGCTACCAGCATCTGGGCAAAAACGATGAGTGGGCAGAGTTTTTACGCCGTGCGGTTGAGGAAAATACCGGTGCCGCCGCCGAGCTCATGCTTGCGGATATTCTCGAGGCGCGTGAGGGGAGTGATACCGCTCAGGTTTACATCACTCGCCAGCTGCAACGCCATCCTACGATGCGCGTGTTCCACAAGCTGATGGATTATCACCTTAACGAAGCAGAAGAAGGGCGCGCCAAAGAGAGCCTGATGGTTCTGCGCGATATGGTCGGGGAGCAGGTACGCAGCAAGCCGCGCTACCGCTGCCAGAAGTGCGGATTTACCGCCTATACGCTGTACTGGCATTGCCCATCCTGCCGCTCATGGTCAACCATTAAGCCTATTCGCGGCCTCGATGGGCTGTGATTTTTAAAAAAGCCTTACTTTAGTTACAACATACTAATGATCTGCATCAGCGCCACCATCAACCTCCGCTGCCAGTTCGCCTCGCAGAAACGTAATCGCGCCTGTTAATTTTCTATTGCCGCAGGTAGAATGCACGCCGTTTACCCATTTTGCGCCACCGATGGCGCCCATCCTCAGGAAGGTCTGGTCATGACGTTTACTGCTTCATCTTCTTCTCGTGCTGTTACTGATTCTCCTGTCGTTGTCGCTCTCGATTATTCCAATCGTGATAAAGCGTTAGCTTTTGTCGACAGAATCGATCCTCGTGATTGCCGTTTGAAAGTGGGCAAAGAGATGTTCACGCTTTTTGGACCTCAGTTGGTTCGCGAACTACAACAGCGTGGTTTTGACGTCTTTCTTGATTTGAAGTTTCATGATATTCCCAATACTACCGCGCATGCCGTTGCTGCGGCTGCCGATCTTGGCGTCTGGATGGTTAACGTTCACGCGTCTGGCGGGGCGCGCATGATGACCGCCGCCCGTGAAGCCTTGTTGCCTTTTGGTAAGGATGCGCCACTGCTGATTGCGGTGACGGTTCTGACCAGCATGGAAGCCAGCGATCTTGCTGACCTCGGTGTGACGTTGTCACCTGCGCAACACGCCGAAAGGCTGGCGCGTTTAACCCAAAATTGCGGGCTGGACGGTGTGGTATGCTCGGCGCAGGAGGCGGTACGCTTCAAGCAGGCATTTGGCCAGGCATTTAAGCTAGTGACGCCGGGTATTCGCCCTGAAGGTAGCGAGGCGGGCGATCAGCGTCGGATTATGACGCCTGAACAGGCGCAGTTAGCCGGTGTGGATTATATGGTGATTGGTCGTCCTGTGACGCAGTCGGCCGATCCGGCGCGGACGCTGAAGACGATCTATGCCTCCCTGAAACGAGGAGCGTAAATGAACGACTCAAACTCTCGCCTGGTCTATTCAACCGACTCCGGGCGCATTGATGAACCTAAGACCGCGCCTGACCGTCCAAAGGGTGATGGCATCGTCCGCATTCAACGACAGACCAGCGGTCGCAAAGGCAAAGGTGTCTGCCTGATTACCGGTATCGATCAAGACGATGCCGGGCTGGCTAAGTTAGCCGCGGAACTGAAAAAAAAATGCGGTTGCGGTGGGGCGGTGAAAGATGGCGTGATTGAAATTCAGGGCGACAAACGTGACCTGATAAAATCATTGCTGGAAGCCAAAGGTATGAAAGTTAAACTGGCTGGTGGTTAATAAAAAAGCCACGGAGAAAATAATCCGTGGCTTTTTTTATAATACAGACCTGAAAAAGTAAACGTTTAATTATATCGAGCTGGTCAACCGTAAATTATTTACCTACCTGGTGGCCAATAATACCACCAACTGCAGCGCCGCCCAGCGTGCCCAGGGTGCTACCGTCAGTCAGGACCGCACCACCAATGGCGCCTGCACCCGCGCCAATTGCAGTGTTACGGTCGCGTTTTGACCAGTTAGAGCAGGCGCTCAGAGACATTGCCAGAGTAAGCGCCAGAATGGCGGCGGTCATTTTTTTGCTCGTTACTAACATAATACTTTCTCCTGAATTATTGATTCACGGATTCCAGAGTTCTTTAAGGATAGCGCCTAATTAAGACGATCGAAGATATTTCCGTGAAACCGTTTAGCGAAGGAATGACAAACACTATCCTGAATTTGGATGTTCGCTTCTGTTATATCGCTAACATTAATTCTACGACTTTATCGTGTTAACAACAGGTAAAAAGTCTTAATTGGGTTGTCAGATAACTCTCAGAGAGAAGATGATTTGCCGCCGGGCAAATCATCTTGCGAAGATATTATGCGTGGGTATCAATGATATTGACGGTTAATCCTGAATGCTCAAGCTGCATTTGTACGCTGGCGCTGAGCTTCGAGTCCGTCACGACGCGGCTGAATCGCTCTAATGGACCCAGGGTGTAGGGGTGAATAGCGTCGAATTTTGAGCTGTCGGTCAGCACGATAACCTCCGCGCCTTTTTCAAGCACCGCATTAACCACGTCAGAACGCATCATGTCGCGCCCGGTAAAGCCGGTGTCTGGCTGCCAGCCATCGATGCCGATAAAGGCCTTACTGAAGTGTACCTGCTGGATAAACTGGCGAGTTAATGGGCCGACCATGCTCTCACTTTTTTTCTGGTAAATCCCGCCGAGGAGAATCACTTCACAGGGGGTTTCTTTGAGCAGATGAGCGATATAACTGCTCACCGTGATGATAGTGACATCTTTTTGCTCCGCCAGCGTTCTGGCGAGCAGCGCATTGCTGCTGCCGTTCTCAATGAATACGGACTCGCCGGGGTTGACCAGCGATGCAGCAAATTCAGCCAGCTCACGTTTTAGCGTGAAATTGGTCATCATGCGCGTTTCCACATCATCACTGTTCAATGAAACAGCAAACCCATGCGCACGGCGTAAATAACTCTGTTTTTCCAGCGTATTCAGATCCTGTCGAATCGTCACTTCTGAAACGCCGGTGATTTTTGCCAGATCGGCGACGCTCATCTGACCTTTATCGGTCACCATCTGCAAAATAGATTGTTGTCGGGAATTCATAGTATTAATTTTTATAGCGATATCGTATCGGAAATTAAACGGAAGCTTGCTGATAGCAGTAGCATCAAGAGCGCGATGTCATCAGATCTCCCACGGAGCCTTCGGTTTTGCTGACAAAGATTGAGTATCTTCTTTGACCGTGTTTAACAGCTCAGTCTTCAGAATTTCGAGATTGTGGATGGCAGAGTGGTAATCACCTGCAACGAGGATATCCAGCACGGTATCAATGCGTTCGGCCAGACGCTGAGCGTCGATATCAGACATGGTCATCATCCAAATGGCAATAGAGTTTGAATTTCATGATGCAGAATTTCATGGCAAAAGAGAAGGGAAAAATAGTATTACCCTGAATGATTGTAGAATATTATATATTCTGTGATTACATACAGATACGATCATCACGTATTGTCCATTTATGGCTATTCGCGACGTGTAATTTTTCTGCACTATCGCGTTTTTTTATTCAGATGTCGTCGGTACCAACGTTCAAACGCCGCCGCGGGCATCGGTTTGGCGAATAAAAACCCCTGACGCTCATTGACGCCATTCTTGGTCAGAAAGGCATCTTCTTTGGCGCTTTCAACGCCTTCGGCGATAACCTGCAGGTTGAGCGCCTGCGCAACGGCGACAATGGCTCGCACCAGCGACTGCGAAATAGGTTGTTTGTGCACATCTCTGACAAAGGTCTGATCCAGTTTTATGGCATCAAGCGGGAAGCGGGCCAGCTGTGACAGCGACGAATAGCCGGTACCAAAATCATCCAAATGAATTTGTGCCCCCAACTGGCTAAATTGCTGAATGACGGACAGCGCCAGCTGCTCATTCTCAATCAAACTGCTTTCCGTTAACTCAACGTCGATGGGGCAATATTCAAAGTTGAGATCGTGCAGTACCTGCTTGAGAGCGGTAAATAGCGTCTGGTCGGCGAGCTGTCGTGCAGAAACGTTTACCGCCACACGTAGATTTATCCCCTTGGCGCGCCATTTTGCGACCTGGCGCACGACGTCGAGAATAACCCACCGACCCAGCGGAACGATGAGTCCTGATTCTTCGGCGTAGGAGATAAACTCCAGCGGGGGAATGAGGCCACGTTCCGGGGACTGCCAACGAACCAACGCCTCAAGGCTACGCACTTCGCCGCGCCAGGTTATCTTTGGCTGATAGTGGATAACCAACTGATCGTTTTCCAGCGCTTTACGCAGATTCGTATCCAGCCACAGATATTCAAAAACCCGCTGATTCATTTCCGGAGAGAAGACGCAAAACTGACCACGACCGCCTTCTTTTGCCGTGTACATGGCCGTATCCGCGTTACGAATGACGCTCTCGCAGTCTTGCCCATGCTGTGGCGCGAGGGAAATACCGATTGAACATCCGGTATAGACTTCTATCAGGCCGATGCGAAAAGGCTGACGCAGGCGCGTCAGAATACGCGATGCCGTAGCTTCCAGCGCGCTCTGGGACGTTTCGGTCGCCAGGACAATGAACTCATCACCGCCGAATCTCGCCAGCAGTTGGTTGTCGTCGAGGCAACTGAGGATAGCCAGCGACACGCTCTGTAATAGCTGATCGCCAAACATATGCCCGTAGGCGTCGTTCACCTTTTTGAAGTTGTCCAGGTCGAGATACACAATCCCAACCTGTGTATCGCCCGCGTTCTCAATGGCGTTGCCGATCAGTTCGTGAATGGCGTTGCGGTTCGGTAAGCCGGTGATGGAGTCGGTATTTGCCAATACCCGCAGACGTTCCTGCGCGCGGCGTTCTTCAGTGATATCGGTACCGGAACAGATCAGAAATATTTCGTTCTTACCGCTACCGTTATGCACAAACTTATTGCGGAACAGAAACAGACGCTGGCCTTTGCAGGTTTTCACCCAGCGCTCGACCTCATAAGAGTTACCTTCGCGAAAAAATACCTCGATGTTGCGTCGTGAGGCCGCAGCTTCACGGCGGCTCATAAACAGCGTGAAAACGCTTTGACCAATCACTTCACGTTCTTTGAGGCCGGTGTACTCTTCACACAGGCGATTAAAGCGCTGAATGTTGCCCATGCGGTCAAGAATGACAATGACGGAGTTAGCCTCAGAAACGACCTGCTCGGCGAAGGAGAGGCCATGGGCCAGGTCGCGCGCGACGGAAGGTGTGTCATCCCAGGCGGATGCGCTCCCCGCCCATTCACGCTTATTGATTTTCCTGCCAACCAGATGCACGGGAATGTCATCATCGTCAATGAGTAACGTCATCAACAGACTTGACGTAATCACCGTCATCTCGCGAATACGGTCGGCTTGCTCAGCTGACAATTCGACGGTCTGATCGACTTTTGACGTTTCATCGAGAGAGAAATGCAGGATGTTGCAATCCTCTGACAAACGCCAGTAGGGGTTATGAGTGCCCACATAGCTATACAACGTAACCCGCTCCCGGACGTCTTTCATGATGTGTACTATCCCGTTTAAAGCGCATAGAGCCTCAAAAGTATAGGTAGCCATGATTCATTCAGGGTGATTATGGCTGAACGTATTGTTTTATTTATATATTTATATTTAATGCAGAATCTAAAAAAAGCAAAGTCAGCAGAACCGTAATGAGTAAAAAAATAAATCTGATCGGATGAAAGAAGTGTAGTGCGTGGTGGAGATTTGGGCGGGAAAAAGAAAACGACCTTTCACAGAAAGAGAAAGGCCGTTAGCTTTTGGGGATTACGCAGCTGGACGCGCGATGACGCTGCGGGTTTCCATCCGCACTTCGGCGATGGTTACATCAATCACATCCGTGACTTTGTAAACCACTTCACCTTTGATCTGTACGGTACCGCTTTCCTGGCTGCATACCAGTTCATCACGAACGGCATGCAGGAACGGGGCAGGAATAAATGCGACAGCGCCATTATCCACTAAACGCACACGCATGCCGCCGCGGCTGACGTCGATAATCTCGGCCGCAAAGCGGGCGTCGGTGCCGGCTTTATCGCTCAGGAAGCGGGCGTATAACCAGTCACCCACATCGCGTTCAGCCATGCGGTTCAGACGACGGCGTTCGGCCATTTGCAGGGGAGTATCATCCTGCGGACGGGCAATCGTTTCGCCTTTGATCACGGCCTTCAGCAGACGATGGTTGATCATGTCGCCATACTTACGAATAGGAGAGGTCCAGGTGGCATATGCCTCCAGACCCAGCCCAAAGTGCGGCCCTGGCTCGGTGCTGATTTCCGCATAAGACTGGAACCGGCGAATACGGCTGTCGAGGAAACCGGAAGGCTGCGCATCCAGTTCACGGCGCAGTTTACAGAAACCTTCCAGCGTCAGAACCTCTTCGGCATCTACGTGCATACCGTGGGTTTTCAGCAGGGCAGCCAGAGCGTCGGCGTTTGCCGGGTCAAATCCCATGTGGACGTTATAAATACCGAAGCCCAGCGTGTCGCGCAGTACGCGTGCGGCGCAAATATTAGCCGCAATCATTGACTCTTCCACGATACGGTTAGCGATGCGACGCGGTTCTGCCACAATATCCAGCACTTCGCCTTTTTCACCGAGAACAAAACGGTAATCCGGGCGATCTTTAAATACTAACGCGTGGTTGTGACGCCATTCGCCACGGCTCAGACAAATACGGTGCAGCAGACGGATTTGTTCGGCAATCGCATCGTTTTCAGGCTGCCAGTCACCAGTGCCTTCCAGCCAGTCGGAAACGTTGTCGTAGACCAGCTTCGCTTTAGACTCGATGGTCGCTGCGAAGAAGGTGATGTTGTCCTCAATCGTTCCGTCGGCGGCAATGGTCATACGACAAGCCAGAACCGGACGCACTTCGTTCGCACGCAGTGAACAAAGGTCGTCAGACAGTTCACGCGGCAGCATCGGGATGTTGAACCCCGGTAGATAGTTGGTAAAGGCACGAATTTTCGCCGTTTTATCCAGCTTGCTGCCTTCTGCAATCCAGGCGGTTGGATCGGCAATGGCGACGGTTAACTGCAGTTTGCCATCGGCCAGCTCTTCTGCATACAGCGCATCATCCATATCTTCGGTGCTGGCGCTGTCGATGGTGACGAAATTGAGGGCGGTCAGGTCCTGACGTACCAGACCTTCGTCCAGCATTTCAGTGGCCACGCCGTCCGGTGCTTCTTTTTCGAGGTTGTGGCGCGCCAGCGTGACCCACCACGGTACAAAGTGGTCGTCCGCAAAGGTGATAAACTGGGTTAATTCGGCAAAGAAGGTGCGATCGCCTTTCAGCGGATGGCGGCGCATTTCTGCCACGGCCCAGTCACCTTCTTTAAATTCATGCTCAACGCCGCGGGCGGCGCGACAAGGGATCGCCTCTTTCAGTAACGGATGATCCGGCACAATGGACAGACGGTCATTTTTGCCCTGAACTTTACCCACGAAGCGCGTCAGGAAGGGTTCGATTAGCTCTTCCGGTTCAGCAGACTCACGATCTTTTTCCGTATGGATAACCGCAACAATACGGTCGCCATGCATCACTTTTTTCATCTGCGGCGGTGGAATGAAGTAGCTTTTTTGTGCATCGACTTCCAGGAAGCCAAAGCCTTTTTCCGTGGCTTTTACCACCCCTTCAGCACGCGGCGTCTGGGAATGTAGTTGCTGTTTAAGCTGCGCTAGCAGCGGGTTGTCCTGAAGCATAATTGTCTATTTTCGTGGCTAAAAGAGCGGCTGACAGTTTTACGCGATTCTGCCAGTTGCGGCAAGCGCTCTTTAAGTAAGTGGATCGGTTAATACGTCTCGCCCAGCGCGATTTTCAAGCGATTTAACCATCCGCATAATCCACTCCAGGCCAGCAGGTTAATCGCCTGTTCTGAAGAGATACTCTGATCGAACAAAGGTGTTAACAGCGCGGCGCTGAAGCGGTCAGGCGCTCGGGTGAGCCATTGTACCGCCTGCAGGGTGACACGCTCAACCGGATGTCGTTGTTCCCAGCGCTGTAATTCACGTTCATCCTGACGGAGAACCGTGATGATATCAGCGAGATCGGTTGCGGTATGCGCATGTTCGTTAAAGCAGGCCACGCTGCCGTTAATGCGGGATGTCATCAGGGTCGCCAGGGAAAATGCCTGCGGCGGTATATCGCTGCGTAGCGTGCTGGAAATCAGTGACCCAAGTAAATCGACTACGGCAGGTGAATGTGTCAGCAAGGGGGCCAGCGCATGCAGTTGGTTGGGATAATCCGCGCGGGTATGCTGCTGCCCCGGTTCTAATGGCGCAGCGTGCCAGGTGGCGTTGGTGGCGCTAAATGGCGAAGCGTGCGCGAATTGCTGTATATCCAGACCCGGTATTCGACGGATCGGGTGAGCGCAACAGGCCTGAAACACCGCCACTACCCGGGCCTGAAAACCGACGAAGCCGATGATTTGATTCATCAGTATGCTATCGCAGATGGTCAGTCCGACCGCATCAAGGTGCTGACGATCCCGCACGCCGATCACAGCAGGTGAAGTGGCGAGTTGACGCGCATATTGGGTGATTTGCGCCAGTCGATGATTGCTTTCGCGAGACGAATCAGGACCCGGAAGCGGCGTTAAGCGTGCGGCATAGTGATTACACAATCGCTGCACGCCATACACCTGAGCGACGGTCAGGGCCGTACTCATCCGTTCATAGGCGCTGAACGTATGCATCCGATCCAGAACGACGTGAGCAGGGAAGAGAAGTTGGGCAAGTTTACGGGCGGGGGTTAACCAGGATTGAAAGGGTAAAAGCACGTCATGAGGTATCGCCAGGTCCAGTAAAAAGCTGTCGTCGACATGAGCGGCTTCCGGCACCAGCGGCAGAACATCTTGCGGATACGTGCTGGATTGCGTCTCATGATACCAGTGGCTTTTGCCTACAATTCGGCGTTGTTCCATGGGCGTTCCTTGGTCTAAAAAGTGGCGACCCGGACACGTCGTCATACACCTACGCCGGATCGTTTGCGCTGCAATATCCTGACGTAAGCCGATAGGGGGATGAAAGATTGTTACGTGATAATAAATATCGGAAAAGTATATATGGCGCAGGGCAGAGGAGGAGGAGGGCAAAACCATGGGCGGCGGCAGGCCGCCCATAGAAGATTAAACGATTATTTCAGTTCCAGCTCGTTCATCGCTGCGATGCTGAAGCCACCGTCAACGTGAACGACTTCACCAGAGATACCGGCAGACAGATCGGAGCACAGGAATGCTGCGGAATTGCCCACATCTTCAATCGTCACGGTGCGGCGAATCGGCGTAACCGCTTCACAATGTGCCAGCATTTTACGGAAATCTTTGATACCGGAAGCGGCAAGAGTACGGATTGGACCCGCGGAAATGGCGTTCACTCGCACGCCTTCAGGCCCCATTGCATTAGCCATGTATCGAACGTTGGCTTCCAGAGAGGCTTTCGCCAGGCCCATTACATTGTAGTTAGGGATCGCGCGCTCTGCGCCCAGGTAGGACAGCGTCAGTAGCGCAGAGCCTGGGTTGAGAATAGAACGACAAGCTTTTGCCATCGCCACAAAGCTGTAAGCGCTAATGTCATGAGCAATTTTAAAACCTTCACGGGTGACTGCATTCACATAGTCGCCATCCAGCTGGTCAGCCGGCGCGAAACCGATGGAATGCACGAACCCGTCGAACTTCGGCCAGGACTGGCCCAGTGCAGCGAACATTGCGTCGATGCTCGCGTCTTCAGCCACATCACATTGCAGTACGATACTGGAACCCAGCTGAGCGGCGAATTCTTCCACGCGGCCTTTAAGTTTGTCGTTCTGGTAGGTGAACGCCAGTTCAGCGCCCTCACGGTGCATTGCCTGAGCGATTCCCCAGGCGATGGACAATTTACTGGCAAGACCCGTGACCAGAATGCGCTTACCGGAAAGAAAACCCATAGATTTAATCCTTATGCTCATTGCTTATTCGTAGCAATCAATGCCTGATGATTGCAATCCCAAAAACGTACGAAATTGGTATGAAATTATATCCCACTCTTTGTCCCTTGTAGAATGGTTATCAGCCTGAAATGGCAATGGCTATTCGTTGCGTATCACGACGATATGGCCTTTCCTGACTATGCCTCTCCCGACCGTATTGCATTGAGGGTAATGAGAAAATACAAGGTTTCAAAGGCATTAAAATGGTATTATTCAGGTGCTAGCTGATGTTAATAAACATAGCAAGGTAGGAACTTTCTTAAAACAAAAAACAAGCATATATTCAGCCTGTTATTATATATTGTTTTTATCGATCAATATGTTTATATTGATCGATATTATTGATTGATTGTGATTAAAAGTGCATTATCAGGACGTTATGATCAATTGGAGTGGTCTTATGCACTATCATTTCATCGCGGAACCGATGAGAGACACAACAGGTAAATTGCTGGGTGTTGAGATGAGCGCCCGATTTGCTGCAGATACGGTTCGTCCATTGCATGCAGATTTCATCATTTCAGCGTGGAATAGCGAACAAAAACGTAATTTCATGCTCGAGCAAATTCAGTTAATTGCCGATAAGCGTGGTTGGTTTGAGAACAACAACCTGCTTTGTACCCTGCATCTTTTCGATGAAATGGCGCTTCTGGCGATTGGCGATCCGGCCATCAGATCGGCCTTACACGCAATGCCCTTTATTGCGCTGGAGCTGTCAGAGCGTTTTCTGTCGAGTACGATTTGCCTGAATAATCTGCTGATTAATTCACTCCGTGACGGCCCAAACGCACTATGGTTGGGCGATCTCGGCTCCGGAAACGTCGGGGCAAGTCCGCTGGTTTGCGGTCATTTTGACGTTGTTAAATTGGATCGTGGTTTCTTCCTTGAGCAGGCAGAAAAGCCGATGTTCCCGGTGCTTATCAAAAACATCAGGGAATATTGCGATCGCGTCGCGGTGGAGGGCGTGGAAACATCACGACTTGCCGATGAGGTCAGCGCCGCGGGGGTCTGGGCGATACAGGGCAGCATTTTCCCGTCAGTCGCTTTTAGCGAAGTTGAGACGCTGCGCTGAACCAGCCTTTGTCACTGATGGCGCACCGCCCTCCGGTTGCGGAGGGCAGCGGTTTTGTTAGCGATCTTGTCGCCAGGCATCCGCGGTAAGCGCTTCACCGAAATGACCGGAAATCAAGCGTCGGGTAAGCTCATGCAGCGGGGAGGCCAGAACATCCGCAGTGCTCCCGCGCTCAACAACTTCGCCCTGATGCATGACTAATACCTGATCGCTAATGTGCTTCATCATGCCGATATGCTGAGTCACATAGATATACGAAATCCCCTGTTTTTCCTGTAATTCCAGCATCAGGTTGATGAGCTGCGAGCGCATCGACATGTCCAGAGAGGCAAGGGCTTCGTCGGCGATAATCACCTTAGGCCGCAAAATGAGCGCGCGGGCAAGCCCCAGACGCTGTTTTTGGCCCGGCGCCAGCATATGCGGGTAATAACTCACATGGTCAGGCAGCAGGCCGACCATGCGCATCGTTTCAATAATCTGCTTGCGACGCTGTTCAGGCTCCAGGTCGGTATTCAGACGCAACGGGAAATCGAGGATCTGCGAGATACGCTGACGAGGGTTAAGCGATGTTGACGGATCCTGAAAAATCATACGGATCCGCTGACTACGAAACGAATAATCACCATACTTTAGCGGATGATCGTCAATCAGCAGCTCACCGCTGGTGGGTTCAATCATTCCGGCTAACATTTTTGCCAGCGTGGACTTGCCGGAACCATTTTCACCAATGACGGCGAGCGTCTGGCGTTCGCGCAGGGTGAAGCTGAGTGGCTTAACGGCCTCAACGGTCTGGCGGCGAAATAAACCCGTCCGGTAGCGAAAGGTTTTGCTCAGATTGCGCACTTCGAGCAGGGTTTCTACCATCTCACTCTCTCTCCATGTTCAGCGGAAAATGACAGGCGTAGAGATGATTCTTTGCTCCGGTCAGTCTTGGGGTTTCAATACATTCGCGCTGAGCGTAAGGGCAGCGAGGCCCCAGGCGACAGCCGATGGGTAATTGTTCCAGCAAGGGAATCGCTCCTGGCATGGTATTGAGGCGACTTTTATGCGGCATTGCGCTACCAAAATCAGGAATGGCGCGAATCAACGCTTGCGTATAAGGATGATGTGGAATCGTCACCAGGTCTTTACTGGGCGCGGTTTCCACCGTTTGTCCGCAATACATTACGTTGATTTTGTCTGCCCACTGGCTAAGCATTTGCAGGTCGTGGCTGATCAGCAAAATGGTGGTATTACTGTTTTGATTCAGCCGGGTCAGCAGGCGAAATATTTGCGCCTGGGTCGTTGGCTCCATCGCGTTCGTCGGCTCATCGGCAATCAGCAAGCGCGGCTGATTAGCCAGCGCGATAGCGATCATTACCTTCTGGCACTCACCGTCGGTCAGTTCATACGGAAAGCTGCGCATGGCATCTTTATGATCTTTTATCCCGACGCGGTGCAAAAGCTCAATCGCCCGGCGTTTGCGCCAGCCGATGCGCTGCCACCAGCGGCCCTTGTAGGTCCAGGCTGGAATATTTTGCATCAGCTGTCGTCCAATACGCTCCGACGGATCAAGACACGACTGCGGTTCCTGAAAGATCATCGAGACGTTATGGCCGACCAATTTGCGTCGTTCACGCGCGGAAAGACGCAGTAGATCGATGTCATCAAAGCGCATACGGTCTGCGGTTACGCGCCAGTTATCTTTGGCGACGCCGCAAATGGCTTTCGCGATCAGACTCTTACCTGAGCCAGACTCGCCGACCAGCCCGCGAATTTCACCTTCGTTCAGGGTCATGCTGACGCGGTCAACCGCCTTCACCCAGTCGTCGCCGGTTCTGAATTCAATGGTCAGGTTGCGGATATCCAGTAACGGCATTATTCCACCCCCGCAATAATTGCGCGGCGCACGCCGTCACCCAGCAGGTTAATCAGCAGCACGCTTATCATGATCGCCGCGCCTGGCAGCATCACCGTCCACGGCGCGACATAAATCAGCTCCAGCGCGTCGCCGAGCATGGCTCCCCACTCCGGTGACGGCAACTGCGCGCCGAGATCGAGAAAACCCAGCGCGGCGATATCCAGGATCGCCATCGACAACGCGCGGGTGATTTCCGTGATCAGTCCGGCGGTAATATTGGGCAGAACGGCGAACCACAGGATATTCAGCGTGGTTGCGCCATCAAGACGAGCGGCAATAACATACTCTTTTTCCAGCTCGTCATGCACCATGCTGTAGACGGAGCGAACCATGCGCGGCAGCAGCGCCAGCCAGACGGCAAACATCGCGTGCGTCAGATGCGGGCCGGCAAAGGCCACCACAATAATCGCCAGCAACAGTGAAGGGATCGACAGCAGGGTGTCCAGAATGTGATTCAGCACCGCGGAGCGCAAACCGTGCGTTGCTCCGGCAACGACTCCCAGTAACAAGCCACACAGCGTGGCGGCAAGGGTGACGACAAACGCACCGCCAACGGTTGGGGCCGCGCCGCTGAGCAGACGGCTTAACACATCACGCCCCAGGTCGTCGGTCCCGAGGAAGAAAGAGACTTCGCCATAGCGCGACCATGACGGCGGTAGAAGCTGGTAGCCGAGAAACTGCTGGTCGATGCCGTAAGGCGCGAACCAACCACCAAAAATACACAGAATCGCCAGTCCCGCGCAGCCATACAGGCCGATCATCGCGGAGGCATCGCCGTAAAAATTGCGCCATGCGGTGCGCAGCGTACCCGGCGGGCGCTTTTCGCTGTAGACGCTATCGTAAGGCATACCATTCCTTATGTTTCAGAGGGTTAGCCATAGCACCCAAAATATCAGAGATGACGTTAACGATGATAACCAGTGAACCAATCACCATCACGCCCGCCGAAATCGCCGCGTAATCCTGCTGGCGAATCGCGTTAATCAACCAACGTCCCAGTCCAGGCCAGCTAAAAACCATCTCGGTGATCATCGCCAGCGTCAGCATGGTGGAAAACTGTAACCCCAGGCGCGGGATAACCGGCGGGAGCGCGTTGTGCAGCACGTGACGGCGTAAAATCGTTAACCGTGACAGACCACGGGTGGCCGCCGCTTTGACATAGTTTTGATCAAAGACCTCAATGGTACTGATACGCATCAGACGAATGACTTCCGTCGTCGGCGCAACGGAGAGCGTTAACACCGGCAGCACCATATGACGGATCGCACTGACCAGCATTTCATCGCGCCAGGGCGAGTCGGTGAGCCACGCATCAATAATGGCAAATCCGGTAACGGGCTTCACTTCATAAAGCAAATCAAAACGCCCAGAAACGGGCAGCCAGCCGAGGGTCAGTGAGAAGAGCAACGTCAGCAGCAGCGCCAGCCAAAAAACCGGAATAGAAAAGCCCATCAGAGCCAATGCGCTGATGCAACGGTCCTGCCATTTATTACGCGTGATGCCCGCCAACATGCCAATTGGGATGCCAACCATCAGCGCAAAGCCAAAGGCCAGAATGCACAGCTCCATCGTTGCCGGAAACACCTCTTTCAGCTGTTCTGAGATCAACTGGCCGTTAATACTGGAGACGCCAAAATCCCAGTGAATGAGGCCATTGAACCAGAACACCCAGGCGTTCCATAGCGATGCGCCCTGTAACGGCGCATGAGGCGTGAAGTAGCTCAGGCTGAACCCAATAAAGGTCAGGAAGAACAGGGTGACCAGCAGCAATAAAAATCGGCGCAGGGTGAAGATAATCATGGTTTTTTCACCTCGTCATTCTTTTCCCTGGCAACCCCGGCAAAAGAGGCATTACCGAACGGACTGAGCACCAACCCTTTGATGTCATAGCGGTAAGCCTGCAAACGGAGTGAAGAGGCCAGCGGCAGGATCGGTAACTCGCGCGCGAGAATATTTTGTGCTTCGTCATAGGCATCAATTCGCGAGGAGAGTTGTTGTGAAGAGAGGGCTTTGCGCAAAATGCTGTCAAACTCCGGATTGCACCAGTGGGCAAAATTGGTCTGCGAGTTTATGGCGGCACAGCTGAGCAGCGGACGGAAAAAGCTGTCAGGATCGTTGCTGTCAGTCGCCCAGCCGGACAACGTCAGATCATGGTTCATATCCATTAATCGCGCCTCCTGAAAACGACCTTCTACCGGGATGATCTTCACTTTCACGCCCACCTGGGCCATATCAGCCTGAATTAGCTCTGCGGTTTTCAGCGGGCTGGGGTTCCATGCCTGAGAGCTGGTGGGGACCCAAAGTTGTAACGTCAGGTTTTCCAGCCCCAGCGCTTTTAACTGCTCGCGTGATTTTTCCGGGTTGTACTCTGTAATTTTAGCTTCGTTGTCATAAGCCCACGAGGCGCGGGGCAAAATAGATGCCGCGGTTTCCGCCGTACCGTAGTAGATAGACTGCATCAGCCGTTGGTTGTTAATCGCCAGCGCCAGCGCATGTCGTACGGCTGGGTTATTCAACGGCGGTTTATCCGTGTTGAACGCCAGATAGGCGATATTCATCCCCGGACGCAGCGTCAGGCGCAGTCGAGGGTCATCACGTAAGATGCTGAGCTGGCTGGCAGCAGGCCAGGCCAGGACGTCGCACTCGCCGGTAAGTAATTTCGATAAGCGTCCGGTTCCGCCAGAGCCGAGATCCACCACGACCTGCGGCATCAGGGGGGTACCACGCCAGAATTTTTCATGCCGCTGTAGGCGAATATATTGCCCTGCGCGATTTTCTGAAAGCTGATACGGGCCCGTGCCGACGGGTTGTCTGTCGAGTAATTCCTGACGATCCTGTTTTGCCAGTTTATCGGCATATTCTGCCGACATCACGGAGGCATAATGCGTGGCAAGGTGCCACAAGAAGGAGGCATCGGGTTGGGTTAAGCGAAATTCAACGGTGTAATTGTCCAGCTTGCGAACGCTCTGGACGTTATCAGCGAACTGCAGGCTGTCAAAGTAGGGGAAACTGCTGCCATTGACGTTGTGCCACGGATGCTGGCGATCAAAGATGCGCTCGAAGGTAAATACCACATCGTCCGCATTCAGTTTACGGGTGGGCGTGAACCAGGCTGTCTTTTGAAACGGGACATCGCGACGTAAATGGAAGCGGTAGGTTGCGCCGTTATCCAGCACTTCCCAGCTTTCGGCCAGTTCTGGCACCAGGCGATAGGTGTAGGGATCGACATCAAGTAGTCGGTCATACAGTTGGGCCGCTAGTGTGTCCACGATGAGACCGCTGCTCGCTTTTTGCGGATTGAAGGTATTAACCTGCCCGCTAACGCAATAGACAAAGCCGCTGTCACGAATATCAGCGTGCGAGGCCTGCTCAGGCGCGGCTGCAGCCTGACCACTCAGAAATCCAGCCATCACGATCAGAGATGATAAAACCAGGCGCATAATTTTAAAGGGCTATATATAAAGAAGCTATCTTACTAATACTTAATGACATTTGCCATTACCGTTTGTGTCTGGGGCAGTGGGGTTGATAATCGCGAATTGATCATCGAACCTGGTCAAAATTCATACCCGCTATCCACTTTGCATATACTCTGTTAGCTATCTTAGCATTTTCATGGCCCATCTGACTCGTTTAAACGCCGGATTCGCTGGCAGAAAGATTCGTGTGAAGGGGCCTGACGGGTCAAATGAGGGCGTTGGGTAGGAAGGGAAGAACCGCAAAATCAGTGGAAATAAACAATGATAAGGCGGGAAGCGCGAATGTCTTCCCGGCTGCAGCGTTACTTCTGCATTTGATTAACCCGTACCACCGGAGGCTGCGTTTTAGCGTCAAGGCTGCCGTTAATCCTGATCATCTGATCGGGTTTTACCGTTCGCCCATCAAAGACCGCAAGCGGGATCAGCGTGGTGATACTGCCGGTTTTATCACGGAAGATAAACTTATCTCCCCCTTGATCCTCAATGAGATTCCCCCGCAAAGAGATGGTGGCACCGTCATGCATGGTTTTGGCCTGCTGCACGGTCATGATTCGTGCATTTTCAGTACCGCGATACCCTTCATCCAGAGCGTGGGCAGGAGGCGGGGCGGTATCTTTTTTCAACCCGCCATTATCGTCGGCAAACGCTGATGGTAATAAAAAACAACACAGCAAGGGGGCGAAGGATATTTTCATGGAGCCTCCATTGAAAGTGATTTGACTTATTAAGTCTGGTGGCTATTTATTAATCTTGCGAGTGGGATAAGTCTCAAATGATAATTTTGACATTAAACAAAAGCCTGGTGAGATATAAGCGAGACGGTAATGAATACGCAATATAACGAAGCGAAAACACGTAATGAACTGACCAAACAGGTCGCAAACAGGCTTATTGAGCGCGGCTTAACGTTGACGACCGCAGAATCCTGCACGGGTGGAAACCTGGCCGCCGCGCTTTGCGCAGAGGCGGATACCGCAGAATTTTATGATATTGGCGTTATTACCTTTAGCGATCGCGCCAAGCAAAAAATGCTCGGCGTGCGGGCCAGCACGCTGGAGAAATACAGCGCCGTGAGTGAGCAAACGGTCATTGAGATGTCTGAAGGGATCCGTGCACAGGCCGAAACCGACATCAGCATAGCCATTAGCGGATATGCGGGGCCTCAGGGAGGTGAGGATGGGACTCCCGCAGGAACGGTGTGGTTTGCATGGAATTTCCGCGGGCAGATAATAACAAAGCGGGAATATTTTTCCGGGGATTGTCAGGACGTCATCGAAAAAGCGGTACGTTTTAGCCTGGCGGTATTACTTGAAGAAGCGTCAGCCTGGAAGAACGATTAAAATAAACCAGGAGTTATCTGATGAAATATTGTAACCCTGGGTGCAGTTATCACCGAGAGAACGAAGTTAATATTATGGAAAAATTAAGCGGAGGATGAATTATAAAGGCCATGTCATTCATTTTGTTCTACGCTTATTAGTCTTTGCGATGAATGATGAATGATGAATAATGAGAGGTGATTGAATGACTGACCAAAATAAAGGGAAACAGACCACCAATAAAACCAATTCAGAGCGTTTTCCGCTACCGCCTTTTCCACATCAAAAACAACCGTTTCCGGGACTGGCCGGAAAAATGCAACCGCGTCCCGATCATGGAGAAGAAAGCTATCAGGGCAGCGGCAGGTTAACTGGTCGCAAAGTGTTAATTACCGGTGGTGATTCAGGTATTGGTCGCGCTGTTGCCATCGCTTATGCCCGTGAAGGCGCTGATGTCGCGATCAACTATTTACCGGAAGAAGAGGACGATGCGCGTGAGGTCGTCGACCTGATAAAAAAAGCAGGGAGAAACGTCGCGGCGATCCCCGGAGATATTCGTGACGAGAGTTTTTGTAACCATCTGGTAAAACAGGCGGTAGACGCGCTTGGAGGACTGGATATTCTGGTCAATAACGCAGGCCGTCAGCAATTTTGCGAATCGATCGAAGAGCTGACCACGGATGAATTTGATGCGACCTTTAAGACCAATGTCTACGCCATGTTTTGGATCACTAAAGCGGCGATACCCCACTTCTCGCGAGATAGCGTGATTATTAACACCTCCTCGGTACAGGCATATGAGCCAAGTGAAATCCTGCTTGATTATGCTCAGACCAAGGCGGCGATTGTCGCATTTACCAAATCGCTGGCGAAACAACTGGCCCCCAAAGGGATCCGTGTAAATGCTGTTGCGCCAGGACCGTACTGGACGGTACTACAGTGTTGCGGTGGTCAACCGCAGGAAAAAATTGAGAAATTTGGCGCAAATGCGCCGCTTGGTCGTCCTGGGCAACCGGTAGAAATTGCCCCGCTTTATGTCACCTTAGCGGCTGAAGAGAACAGCTATACATCCGGTCAGGTATGGGGTTCTGACGGGGGGACCGGAACTCTCTGACTCTTCCCTGATTCGAAAACCGGCGCGGACAATAGGGGATAAGGGCAGGGGGCGGCATGTACCGCTCCCTGAATGTTAACCAATGACAGCGATGCCAAGACGCTCCAGGATCAAAGACGCCTGGTAGCTGTCCAGTTTAACGCCTTGTAAATCCACCCCACGGACGTCTAAATCACCCAGCTCCGAGTTGGTCAGGTCACAGTGCGTAAAGTTCGCGGCCCGCCAGTCGAACGACGAAAACTCGCCGCCGGAAAGATCTGAACCACTGAACGTCGCCCCCAGTACCTGAGTACCCATCCAACGGTTTTCCCACAGCTCGCACTTTTCCAGTACGACTTTCGAAAAGTTGGCGTAGCTTAAGTTTGTATTGGTGATATAAGCGCTGCAAAACCAGGTGCGGGTGGTGATCATATTCATAAAACTGGCACCGCGAAAATCCGAACCTTGCGCGCGGCAGTGGCGAATCTCGATTCCCAGCGCGCTGGCATTTCTGAAATCCGCCATGGATAAATCACAGCTTTTGAAAATGGCATCTTTCAGGATAGCGCGACTAAAATTACACCCTTTCTGGCTCTCTCGATCATAAAACTGGCAGCCAATAAATTCAGTGCCGCTAAGGTCGGTACCCGAAAAATCACAGTTGAAAAACGTGCTATTTTCAACTTTCACACCGGTGAACCTGTTTCTGTCAATTTTTTCGCCAACCAACGCCAGAGTCATAATGATGTACCTGTTTTTTTATACAGTAATTACATCATGGTAAACTGTTTTAAAGCCACGAGTCAAACCTCGCGCCCAGCATCCGCCACTGTGCGCTAAAGTTGGTGTTTCTTGAGTAACGCGCGAAGCTGATGGTAGGTCAGGCCTAATAACTCAGCGGCTTTTTTCTGATTAAACTTCGCTTGCTGTAAGCTGGTTTGCAAAAATTCCTTCTCCTGCTGCTGTTGGAATTCACGCAGATCCAGCGGTAATGCGACCGATGCTGTTCGGGTTTCTTGCGCCTGCGGCGGCGTGGCGTGACGCCTGAATGGGTCAATCACAATCTCATCCAGCGGGTAATCGCTGGTGCCGTGCCGGTAAACCGAGCGTTCCACGACGTTTTTCAGTTCACGAATATTGCCCGGCCAACGATAGTGGAGGAGCGTTTCTTTTGCCTCGTCGGTAAAACCCGGAAACAACGGTAAGCCGATCTCGCGGCACATCTGAATGGCAAAATGTTCGGCCATTAGCATGATATCGCTTTGGCGCTCGCGTAACGGTGGAAGTTGCACCACATCAAAGGCCAGGCGATCCAGCAGGTCCGCGCGGAACGTGCCTTCGCTGACCATGCGAGGCAGATCGGCATTGGTTGCGCAGACCAGTCGAACGTTAACCTGCAAAGGCTGGCTGCCGCCGACGCGCTCCAGTTCCCCGTACTCAATCACGCGCAGCAGTTTTTCCTGGACCAGCATCGGGGCGGTCGCCAGTTCATCAAGAAATAGCGTGCCGCCATCGGCGCGTTCGAAACGACCGGGGTGGCGTTTCTGCGCACCGGTAAAAGCTCCCGCTTCATGGCCAAACAGTTCGGAATCAAGTAAATTTTCGTTGAGCGCCGCGCAGTTCAGCGAAATAAACGGGCCTTGCCAACGGGTGGAGAGATAGTGCAGGCGGTTAGCGATAAGCTCTTTACCCGTGCCTCGCTCTCCAATGACCAGTACAGGTTTATCCAGCGGCGCCAGATGAGAAACCTGCTCCAGCACTTCAATAAAACTGTTCGCTTCGCCCAGAAGATTATCTTTGTATCCTGCCATGATGAAATTCACCATTTATTAGTGTTATTCACCAATTTACCCTATTTGTCCCGGCAGGTAAAATTAGATATTTTCAAATAATTCAATTAATTAAAAAGTTGGCATGCCAAGTGCATTAGAACAGCAGCAGGGCATTGCCCGATATCAGAACAGTAAGTGAGGATTACATTATGGGTATTTTTTCTCGTTTTGCCGACATCGTGAACGCCAACATTAATGCGTTGCTGGAAAAGGCTGAAGATCCGCAGAAGCTGGTGCGGTTGATGATCCAGGAAATGGAAGACACGCTGGTCGAGGTGCGTTCAAACTCCGCACGCGCGCTGGCAGAAAAGAAACAATTGTCTCGTCGTATCGAGCAGGCCAGTGCGCAACAGGCAGAGTGGCAGGAAAAGGCCGAGCTGGCGCTGCGTAAAGAGAAAGAAGATTTGGCGCGTTCTGCGTTAATCGAAAAGCAGAAACTGACCGATTTAATCGTCTCTCTGGAACATGAGGTGACGCTGGTTGACGACACGCTGGCGCGCATGAAAAAAGAGATCGGTGAACTGGAAAATAAACTCAGTGAAACCCGCGCTCGCCAGCAGGCATTGATGCTGCGTCATCAGGCGGCAAGTTCTTCGCGTGATGTTCGTCGTCAACTGGACAGCGGCAAACTGGATGAAGCAATGGCGCGCTTTGAATCCTTTGAGCGCCGTATCGATCAGATGGAAGCTGAAGCTGAAAGCCATAACTTCGGTAAGCAAAAGTCTCTGGATCAGCAGTTTGCTGACCTGAAAGCAGATGATGAAATCAGCGAGCAGCTGGCGCAACTGAAAGCCAAAATGCAGCAAGACAAGCAATAATAATATCTGGCGGCGCCCGAACGCGTCGCCGCTCATCACCTGTAAGGAGTACTCATGAGCGCGCTATTTCTGGCCATCCCGTTAACCATCTTTGTGCTGTTCGTCTTACCGATTTGGCTCTGGCTGCACTACAGCAACCGTTCCGGTCGCGGCGAGCTGTCGCAAAGTGAACAACAACGTCTGGTTGAACTGAACCAGGACGCACAGCGGATGCGTGAGCGCATCCAGGCGCTGGAAGACATCCTGGATGCTGAACATCCAAACTGGAGGGATCGCTAATGGGGGGCATTAATCTGAACAAAAAACTGTGGCGTATACCGCAGCAGGGCATGGTGAAAGGGGTTTGCGCAGGCATTGCGCATTATCTCGATGTTCCTGTGAAGCTGGTGCGGATCCTGGTGGTATTGTCAGTTTTCTTTGGTCTGGCTTTTTTCACCATCGTCGCCTACATCGTACTGACGTTTGTGTTGGATCCCATGCCGGACAACGTGGTTTCCGGAGAACAACAGCCATCAAGCGGCGAGCTGTTGGATAGCGTCGACCGTGAGCTGGCCGCCAGTGAAAAGCGTTTACGTGAGATGGAGCGTTATGTGACGTCTGATACCTTTACTTTACGCAGTCGCTTCCGCCAATTGTGAGGATAGCCATGAATAATCGCTGGCAACGTGCCGGGCAAAGGGTTAAGCCGGGCTTTAAACTAGCAGGTAAGCTGGTGCTTCTGACTGCGCTGCGCTACGGCCCGGCGGGAGTCGCGGGGTGGGCGGTGAAGTCCGTGGCCCGGCGCCCGCTAAAAATGTTGCTGGCGTTAGCGCTGGAACCTTTGTTGAGCCGGGCAGCGGCAAAATTATCGAAACGCTATTCAGGTAACCAGCCCTGATATCCGAAACGACAAAAGCAAGCAACAATTAGTCAACATTCCCTCAGTTAATTTGCGGCAGCTCACAAATACGATTTTTTGGCTGCCAAAATTCTTTTATAACCCCCCTCCAGGCCACCTCGGCTGATTGACAGCTTATTTCCGGCAGAGTAGTCTCTTGCGTCATGGGACCGCTACCACGAGAAATGAAGGTGAACCAAAAAATCCAAAAATGTCTGAGTGAAGTCTATGGCGATACATTTACTTCACTCCACTATGCGGCGCTGATTGCTCGTTTAGATAAATCACAAAAACTAATTAAAAAACACCGCAAAGCGCATTGGGATGAGGGCGATGTCGTTCTTATTACCTACGCCGATCAATTTAACGGGGATGATAAAAAACCGCTGCCAACGTTTAATCAGTTTTACAACGAATGGCTTAAGTCGACATTTTCTCATGTACACCTGTTGCCGTTTTATCCGTGGTCATCGGATGATGGTTTTTCCGTAATTAATTACTATCAAGTGGCTGAGGAAACCGGCGACTGGAATGATATTAAGCAATTAGGTGAATCCAGTCGACTGATGTTTGATTTTGTTTGTAACCATATGTCAGCTAAAAGCGAATGGTTTAATAACTATTTGCAGCAGCTTGACGGCTATGAAGATTTCTTTATCGCGATGGATCCTGATACCGATCTGAGCAACGTTACGCGCCCACGCGCATTGCCGTTACTGACGCCGTTTACGCTGAAAGATAATACGGTGCGTCATCTATGGACGACCTTCAGCGACGACCAGATCGATCTCAACTATGCCAATCCGTTAGTCTTACTGGCGATGGTCGATGTACTGCTGAACTATCTTGAGCAGGGCGCTGATTATGTCCGCCTGGATGCGGTTGGTTTTATGTGGAAAGAGCCAGGCACAACCTGTATTCATCTGGAAAAAACGCATCAGCTTATCAAGCTGTTCCGCGCTATTGCCGACTGCGTGGCGCCGGGTACGGCGATCGTTACCGAAACGAACGTTCCGCATAAGGATAACATTTCCTATTACGGTAATGGCCGTGATGAGGCCCACATGGTGTACCAGTTCTCGTTACCCCCGTTGGTGCTGCACGCGGTGCAACGTCAGGATGCGACAACATTGTGCAAGTGGGCGCAATCACTGGAACTGCCATCAAGCGAGACCACATGGTTTAACTTCCTCGCATCGCATGACGGCATTGGCCTCAACCCATTGCGGGGTCTGTTACCTGAAGAAGAAATCATGCGGCTGGTGACGGAACTACAGCAGGAAGGCGCCCTGGTTAACTGGAAAAATAATCCTGATGGTAGCCGCAGTCCATATGAAATTAACGTGACGTATATGGATGCGTTAACCCCGGGGAATAGCAGTAATACTGAACGGTTTGCCCGCTTTATTCTTGCTCATGCCATTTTGCTGAGTTTCCCCGGCGTACCTGCGATTTACATTCAAAGTATCCTCGGATCGCGCAATGACTATAAAGGTGTGGAGGCGTTGGGCTATAACCGGGCAATTAACCGTAAAAAATATCATATAAGACAAATAGAAGCGGAACTTGCAGATGAAACCAATTTACGTCACGCTGTTTATCATGAGTTATCCCGGTTAATTGTTCTACGACGCAGTAATAAAGCATTCCATCCTGATAGCGATTTCAAGATTAACAGTGTTACAGCGGCCGTTATGCAAATTAAACGTACGGCAGAAACAGGCGAGGAAATTACCGGATTATTTAATATCAGCGGTCATACGCAAACCATTAGTATTGATATTGAAAATGGATTGGATTTGATTAGCGGTAAAACTATTTCTGGTAAGGAATTAACGTTGCACGCCTGGCAGGTCATGTGGGTTAAGTAATAAAAAGGAATATTTCATGCTTAAAGCTAAAATTGTGCTGATTTCAGCACTGGTTTCCTGCGCCCTGGTTTCCGGGTGTAAGGATGATAAAAAATCCTCTGTCTCGATTGAATTTATGCACTCTTCTGTAGAACAGGAGCGGCAGGCGGTTATTGCCAAACTGATTGAGCGCTTTGAAAAAGAGAACCCCGGTATCAGCGTCAAACAGGTGCCTGTCGAAGAAGACGCCTACAACACCAAAGTGATTACCCTTGCGCGGAGCGGCTCACTTCCTGAAGTCATTGAAACCAGCCATGACTACGCGAAAGTTATGGATAAAGAATCGCTTATCGATCGTAAAGCGGTGGCGCAGGTCATCAACGGCGTGGGTGAAAACGCTTTTTATGATGGCGTACTGCGTATTGTGCGTACCGAAGATGGTACCGCGTGGACCGGGGTGCCCGTCAGCGCCTGGATTGGCGGGGTCTGGTATCGCAAAGATGTACTGGCAAAAGCCGGACTGCAGGAGCCGAAAAACTGGCAGCAACTGCTCGACGCGGCGCAGAAGCTAAACGATCCCGCCAACAAAAAATATGGTATTGCGCTTCCCACTGCGGAAAGCGTATTGACCGAACAGTCCTTCTCTCAGTTCGCGCTCTCTAACCAGGCTAACGTTTTTGATGCGCAGGGAAAGATAACGCTCGACACGCCTGAAATGGCCCAGGCGTTGCAGTATTACCGCCAGCTTGCGATGAACACCATGCCGGGCTCTAACGACATCATGGAGGTCAAAGACGCTTTCATGAACGGCACTGCGCCGATGGCAATCTATTCCACCTATATCCTCCCGGCGGTGATTAAAGAGGGGGATCCTGCAAATGTTGGCTTCATGGTGCCGACGGAAAAAAATTCCGCCGTCTACGGCATGTTGACGTCGCTGACCATAACCGCAGGTCAAAAAACCGAAGAGACAGCAGCCGCCGAGAAATTTGTCACCTTTATGGAACAGGCCGACAACATTGCGGACTGGGTGATGATGTCCCCGGGCGCTGCGCTCCCGGTCAATAAGGCGGTGGTGAACACCGCAACGTGGAAAGATAACGCCGTTATTAAAGCGCTGGGTGAATTACCCGATCAACTGATTGCCGAACTGCCGAATATTCAGGTGTTTGGCGCCGTCGGCGATAAGAATTTCACCCGCATGGGCGACGTTACGGGTTCCGGTGTCATAAGCACCATGGTGCACAACGTCACGGTAGGAAAAGCCGACCTTTCAACGACGATGAAGGCAAGCCAGAGCAAACTGGATGACCTCGTTGAACAGCGCTAATGGGGAAATGGAAAGCCGTGATGAATAAGTTCTTTTCAGGTCGATCTGATATGCCATTTGCCATGCTGCTGCTGGCGCCCAGCCTGCTTTTGCTGGGTGGCTTAGTCGCGTGGCCGATGATATCTAACATCGAAATCAGCTTTATGCGTCTGCCGCTTAATCCGAACATTGACTCTACCTTTGTCGGCCTGAGCAACTATATCCGTATCTTAACCGATCCCGGATTCTGGCATTCGCTGTGGATGACGGTTTGGTATACCGCGCTGGTTGTTGCCGGGAGTACGGTGCTGGGGCTGGGAGTGGCGATGTTTTTTAACCGCGAGTTTCGTTTGCGGAAAACGGCGCGCTCGCTGGTCATCCTCTCTTACGTAACGCCATCTATTTCGCTGGTGTTTGCCTGGAAATACATGTTCAACAACGGCTACGGCATTGTGAACTATCTCGGCGTGGATCTGCTGCATCTGTACGATCAGGCGCCGTTATGGTTCGACAATCCCGGCAGCAGCTTCGCCCTGGTCGTGCTGTTCGCCATCTGGCGCTACTTTCCATATGCCTTTATCTCGTTTCTGGCGATTTTACAGACTATTGATAAATCGCTGTATGAGGCGGCGGAAATGGACGGCGCGAACGCCTGGCAACGGTTTCGTATCGTCACGCTGCCAGCGATCATGCCCGTGCTGGCGACCGTGGTTACGCTGCGTACGATCTGGATGTTCTATATGTTCGCCGATGTTTATCTGCTGACCACCAAAGTCGATATTCTCGGGGTCTATCTCTATAAAACGGCGTTTGCATTCAATGACCTGGGTAAAGCGGCCGCTATTTCTGTCGTCCTCTTCGTCATCATTTTCGCTGTTATCCTGCTGACCAGAAAACGGGTGAACCTCAATGGCAATAAATAAGCGCACGCTTGGCCGCATCGGCTTTTACTGTGGATTAATTGTCTTCCTGGGCATCACGCTATTTCCATTTTTTGTGATGCTGATGACCTCATTTAAAAGCGCAAAAGAGGCGATTTCGCTGCATCCCACGCTGTTACCGCAGCAATGGACGCTGGAGCATTACATCGACATCTTTAACCCGATGATCTTCCCGTTTGTTGACTACTTCCGTAATAGCCTGGTGGTATCGGTCACTTCATCGGTGGTGGCGGTGTTTCTCGGCGTGCTTGGGGCGTATGCGCTTTCCCGCCTGCGTTTTAAGGGACGGATGACCATCAACGCCAGCTTTTACACGGTGTACATGTTCTCGGGAATTTTGCTGGTGGTGCCGTTGTTCAAAATCATTACGGCGCTCGGCATTTATGACACCGAAATGGCGTTGATTATCACCATGGTGACCCAAACGCTGCCGACAGCCGTGTTCATGCTGAAAAGCTATTTCGACACCATTCCGGATGAGATTGAAGAAGCCGCGATGATGGACGGTTTGAATCGTCTGCAAATTATCTTTCGCATCACCGTGCCGTTGGCGATGTCTGGTCTGGTTTCGGTCTTTGTGTACTGCTTTATGGTCGCGTGGAATGACTATCTGTTTGCCTCGATTTTCCTCTCCAGCGCCAGCAATTTTACTTTACCGGTCGGTCTGAACGCGCTGTTCAGTACGCCTGACTATATCTGGGGACGCATGATGGCCGCGTCGTTAGTCACCGCATTACCGGTGGTCATTATGTATGCGCTTTCCGAACGTTTTATTAAGAGTGGTTTGACCGCAGGCGGCGTGAAAGGCTAAGCGGCCAGTTTAATTAAGGAGTTGTAAATGAAGAAGTTAGTTGCCACCGAACCGCGCGTTGCAGCGCTGGTGGAATATGAAGACAGAGCGGTATCCGCCAATGAAGTGAAAGTCCGCGTTCGTTTTGGCGCACCAAAACATGGCACTGAAGTGGTCGATTTTCGCGCTGCCAGTCCGTTTATTGATGAAGATTTTAACGGCGAATGGCAAATGTTTATGCCGCGTGCGGAAGGGGCGCCGCGCGGAATTGAATTCGGTAAATTCCAGCTTGGCAACATGGTCGTGGGCGACGTCATTGAGTGTGGCAGCGATGTGACCGACTACGCCGTTGGCGATTCAGTTTGCGGCTACGGCCCACTGGCGGAAACGGTAATCTTTAATGCCGTGAATAACTACAAACTGCGCAAAATGCCGGAAGGCAGTTCGTGGAAAAATGCCGTGTGCTATGACCCGGCACAGTTCGCCATGAGCGGTGTACGCGATGCCAATGTGCGCGTCGGCGACTTTGTGGTCATCGTCGGGTTAGGGGCAATTGGCCAGATCGCCGTGCAACTGGCTAAAAAAGCGGGAGCGTCAGTGGTGATTGGTGTGGATCCGATTGCCCATCGCTGTGATATCGCGCGTCGTCATGGGGCTGATTTCTGCCTGAATCCGATTGGCACCGACGTGGGAATGGAAATTAAAAAGCTGACCGGCAAACAGGGCGCAGATGTGATCATCGAAACCAGCGGCTATGCGGATGCGCTGCAATCAGCGTTACGCGGGCTGGCCTATGGCGGCACCATCTCCTATGTCGCCTTCGCTAAGCCTTTTGCCGAAGGATTTAACCTGGGCCGTGAAGCGCACTTCAACAACGCCAAAATCGTCTTCTCCCGCGCCTGCAGCGAACCTAATCCAGATTATCCGCGCTGGAGCCGCAAGCGTATCGAGGAGACCTGCTGGGAACTGCTGATGAACGGTTATCTGAACTGTGAGGATCTTATCGATCCGGTAGTCACCTTCGCCAGTAGCCCGGAGAGCTATATGCAGTATGTCGATCGCCACCCGGAAAAGAGCATCAAAATGGGCGTGACGTTTTAATTAAGGAATGCAGAAAATGAAAATCGGAACACAGAATCAGGCTTTTTTCCCGGAAAATATTCTTGAGAAATTCCGTTACATCAAAGAGATGGGATTTGATGGTTTTGAAATTGACGGCAAATTGCTGGTCAATAATCTTGAAGAAGTGAAAGCGGCGATCAAAGAAACGGGTTTGCCCGTGACCACCGCCTGCGGGGGATATGACGGTTGGATCGGTGATTTTATCGAAGAACGTCGTTTGAATGGGTTACAGCAGATCACCCGTATTCTCGAAGCGCTTGCCGAAGTGGGCGGACAAGGCATCATTGTCCCTGCCGCATGGGGGATGTTTACCTTCCGTTTGCCGCCGATGACCTCTCCACGTAGCCTGGCGGGCGATCGTAAAGCAGTCAGTGATTCATTGATTTATCTGGATAAGGTCGCGGAACGTACGGGGACGGTGGTGTATCTGGAGCCGCTCAATCGCTATCAGGATCATATGATCAACACGCTGGCGGATGCCCGCCGCTACATCGTGGAAAACAACCTGAAGCATGTGCAAATCATTGGTGATTTTTACCACATGAATATCGAAGAAGACGATATGGCGCAGGCGCTGCACGATAATCGCGATCTGTTGGGTCACGTGCATATTGCGGATAACCATCGTTATCAGCCGGGAAGCGGTACGCTGGATTTCTCTGCGCTGTTTGACCAACTGCGTGAAGATAATTACCAGGGTTACGTGGTGTATGAAGGGCGTGTACGGGCGGAGAACCTGCCGGAAGCGTACCGTCAGTCGCTGGCCTGGCTGCGTACCTGCTAAGAGGATCTCCGTGAAAAGTGCACTGACAAGCGCTCCGCTACGTGTCGCCATTATCGGCGCCGGGCAGGTGGCGGATAAAGTTCATGCTTCGTACTACTGCACCCGCAACGATCTGGAACTGGTGGCTGTCTGTGACAGCCGCCTGTCACAGGCGCAGCTGCTTGCAGAGAAATACGGTAATCCGCAGGTCTGGGACGATCCGCAGACGATGTTACGCGAAGCAAAGCCAGATATCGTCAGCATCTGTTCGCCCAATCGTTTTCATTATGAACACACCATGTTGGCGCTGAAGGCTGGCTGCCATGTGATGTGCGAAAAGCCTCCGGCCATGACGCCAGATGAGGCGCTGGAGATGTGTAAAACGGCGCGGCGAATGGGGAAAGTCCTGGCATATGATTTTCACCATCGTTTCGCACTGGATACCCAGTTGCTTCGCGAACAGGTGATGGCAGGCGCGTTGGGGGAAATCTATGTCACCAATGTTCGCGCTTTGCGCCGCTGCGGCGTACCCGGCTGGGGAGTTTTCACCAACAAGGCGCTGCAGGGCGGCGGGCCGTTGATTGATATCGGCATCCATATGCTTGATGCCGCTATGTATGTGCTGGGCTTTCCGGCAGTGAAGCGCGTTAACGCCCACAGCTATCAGCGTATTGGCACACGAAAGAGCAGCGGCCAGTTTGGGGCATGGGATCCCACGACATATAGCGTTGAGGATTCTCTGTTCGGCACGATCGAATTTCATAACGGCGGGATCCTGCGCCTTGAGACCTCTTTCGCGCTGAATATTCCAGAACAATCGATTATGAACGTCAATTTTTGCGGCGATCTTGCGGGGGCGACCTTATTTCCGGCGCAGGTCTATACCGATCGTGACGGGACGCTGGATGTGCTGTTCCGGCGCGAAATAGCCGATGACAATCGTCATTTTCGCAGCATGGAGGCTTTCGTGAATCACGTTCAGGGCGAGCCTGTCGCTATTGCAGACGCGGAGCAGGGCGTCGTTATTCAACAACTGGTTGCCGCACTGTATGAATCGGCTGAAACAGGAACATATGTAGACTTATGACGAAGCCAGTAATGCTAACCGAACCGGCTTTTTGCCCACACAGCCTGAACAAATATGCCTCGCTGATGACGACTGGCAACGGCTATATGGGGATTCGCGCCAGCCACGAAGAAGCCTACACCTTACAAACTCGCGGCATGTATCTGGCGGGACTGTATCACCGGGCGGGAAAAGGTGAAATTAATGAACTGGTTAATCTGCCTGATGTGGTGGGCGTGGAGATCGCGCTTAATGGCGAGATTTTCTCACTAACCAGCGGCGTTATTGAGAGCTGGCATCGTGAACTGGATTTTGCCAGCGGAGAATTGCGCCGTTCGCTGGTCTGGCGGGCGCCCGGCGGCGCACGTTTCGCCATACAGAGTCGGCGGTTTGTCTCGGCGCAGAAATTACCGCTGTTTGCCATGGAGGTTGCCGTTACTCCACTGGATGGTGATGCCAGCATTGGCATCTCAACCGGGATTGATGCCACGATCACCAATCATGGACGTCAGCATCTGGATGAAACCCAGGTCCGGGTATTTGGTCAGCATCTGCTGCAAGGCATTTACACCACCCAGGATAATCGCAACGATATCGCGATCGCGACGTTTTGCGATGTAGACGGTGGGGCGCAGCGCTGTTTCACCGCGAAAGAACGCCGGTTATTGCAGCACAGCAGCGTGCAGGCGAAAACCGGGCAGCGCGTTACGCTGACCAAAATTAGCTGGATCGACTGGGCGAGCGAACGCAGCCTGTCGCTGGAAACCTGGGGACGTCAGTCGCTGCGTAATCTTGAAGCGTGCGCTCGGCAGGGGTACGACGCGCTGCTGGCGGAGTCGAGCGCTAACTGGCATGCCTGGTGGCAAAGCCGCCGCGTTCAGGTCAGCAGCGCTGATATGGGCGATCAGCGGGCGCTGGATTATGCGCTCTATCATCTGCGGGTGATGACGCCAGATCACGATGAGCGTAGCAGTATTGCGGCGAAAGGTCTGACGGGAGAAGGGTATAAAGGCCACGTCTTCTGGGATACCGAGGTTTTCCTGTTACCGTTCCATCTCTTCACCGAGCCGAACACCGCACGAAGTTTGTTGCGTTACCGCTGGCATAACCTGTCCGGGGCGCGTGAAAAAGCCCGCCGCAACGGCTGGCAGGGCGCGCTGTTTCCCTGGGAGAGCGCGCGCAGCGGTGAGGAGGAGACGCCTGAATTCGCGGCGATCAACATCCGTACCGGGCTGCGCCAAAAGGTGGCCTCCGCACAGGCTGAGCATCATCTCGTGGCGGATATTGCCTGGGCGGTGATCAATTACTGGCATGCTACCGGCGATCTTAACTTCATGTCCCGAGAGGGGATAACGCTGCTGCTGGAAACAGCGAAGTTCTGGATCAGCAGGGCGGTGATGGTTAATGACCGTTTAGAGATCCACGATGTTATTGGCCCGGATGAATACACTGAGCATGTAAACAACAACGCGTTCACCAGCTACATGGCCTGGTACAACGTGGAACAGGCGCTGGATTTTGCGCGTCGCCTGGGCTGTAGCGATGAGACCTTTAGTCATCGCGCTGAGCATTTTTTACGCCATCTCTGGCGACCGGAAATGTTGCCTGATGGCGTATTACCACAGGATGACACCTTCCTGAGCAAACCGGCCATCGATCTGTCCCGGTACAAAGCCAAAGCGGGCAAGCAGACGATTTTGCTCGATTACTCCCGCGCAGAGGTCAATGAGATGCAAATTCTCAAACAGGCCGATGTCGTTATGCTGACCTATATGCTGCCGGAGCAATTCACCCCGCAAGCCTGTCTGGCGAACCTGCGTTTTTACGAGCCGCGTACCATTCATGACTCGTCTTTGAGTAAGGCTATCCATGGGATTGTGGCTGCGCGTTGCGGTGATTCAGAGCAGGGGTATCGGTTCTGGCGCGAAGGTTCGCTAATCGATCTCGGGGACGATCCGCACAGTTGCGATGATGGCATTCATGCGGCGGCGACCGGAGCCATTTGGCTGGGCGCAATTCAGGGATTTGCCGGAGTCAATGTTCGCCATGGGGAGTTACACCTTGCCCCTGCATTACCTGCTCATTGGCAAACGCTGTCTTTCCCACTGCGTTGGCAGGGGATCGGTATGCAGGTAACTATCAATAAAGCTGAAATCCGGATTAGCAGCGCTGAACGGGTCATCCTTTGGGTTAATGGTGAAGAGCTCGCCGTTCAGGGGGAATCCGTTATTCGCTATGACGGTGTTATTACGTCCACTTATGGGACCGCTACCACAAAAAAGGACGATGAATGATACTCAAACCACAGGCCATCATTTTTGATTTGGATGGCGTGATTACCGATACCGCACATCTGCATTTCCTGGCCTGGCGGCAGGTAGCCGATGAAATAGGGATTGCAATCGACGAAGCATTTAATGACAGCCTGAAGGGGATCAGTCGGGGTGAATCGCTGCAGCGTATTTTGCACCATGGCGGCAAGGCGGGAGACTTTACTACCGAGACTTGCGCACAATTGGCTGAGAGAAAAAATCGTCTGTATGTCCATTCTCTGCGCCAGTTAACGGTCGACTCGGTATTGCCGGGGATTCGCGAGCTGTTGGTGACGTTGCGGGAAGAGCGGATTCCGGTGGGGCTGGCCTCTGTGTCGCTCAATGCGCCCACTATTTTACAGGCGCTTGATCTTCGCGCTTATTTTGATTTTTGTGCGGATGCGGCGCTGATTACCCGCTCGAAACCGGATCCGGAGATTTTTCTGGCTGCCTGTGCGGGTCTTGGCGTTGACCCACAGCAGTGCATTGGCATAGAAGATGCTCAAGCGGGAATTGATGCGATCAACGCCTGCGGCATGCGCTCTGTTGGCATCGGTACGGGGCTGAACGGGGCAAGCTTGCAGCTTCCTTCAACCGAATTTCTGACGTGGCCGTGCTTATCGGCTTTCTGGCAACACGACAAGTAAAGGATTCAACATGGCACAGCTTTCGTTGCAGCATATTCAAAAAATTTACGACAACCAGGTGCACGTCGTTAAAGACTTCAATCTGGAAATCGAAGACAAAGAGTTTATTGTTTTTGTTGGGCCTTCGGGGTGCGGGAAGTCCACTACGTTGCGCATGATCGCCGGTCTGGAAGAGATCAGCGGCGGCGATCTGCTGATTGACGGTAAACGGATGAATGATGTGCCGGCGAAATCGCGCAACATTGCGATGGTCTTTCAGAACTACGCGTTGTACCCGCACATGACCGTCTACGACAATATGGCGTTTGGCCTGAAGATGCAGAAAATTGCCCCGGCAGTGATTGAGGAGCGCGTCAACTGGGCGGCGCAAATCCTTGGCCTGCGCGATTATCTGCAGCGTAAACCTGGGGCGTTATCCGGAGGGCAGCGCCAGCGTGTGGCGTTGGGGCGTGCGATTGTTCGCGAGGCGGGGGTTTTCCTGATGGATGAACCCTTATCGAATCTCGATGCCAAACTTCGTGTGCAGATGCGGGCAGAAATTAGCAAACTGCATCAGAAACTTAATACCACCATGATATATGTTACCCACGATCAAACCGAAGCCATGACCATGGCGACGCGTATTGTGATCATGAAGGATGGCATTGTCCAACAGGTTGGCGCACCAAAAACGGTTTATAACCACCCGGCAAATATGTTCGTCGCCGGATTTATTGGTTCACCGGCCATGAATTTTATTCGTGGCGCGATTGATGGTAATAAATTCGTTACCGAAACGCTGAAATTAACCATTCCAGAAAATAAATTAGCGCAGTTAAAAGCGCAGGGTTATGAGCATCAGGCCGTTATACTGGGTATTCGTCCTGAAGATATTCATCCGCAGAGTAATAATGAAAATAATGTATCAGCAAAAATCAGCGTCGCAGAATTAACTGGCGCTGAGTTTATGCTTTATACCATCGTTGGGGGGCATGAGTTGGTGGTCCGTGCTGGGGCAGTGAATGATTATCACGCAGGAGAAAATATCATCATTCATTTTGATATGGCGAAATGCCATTTCTTTGATGCTGAAACTGAAGTCGCTATTTAATAAAAATCCCGCGGGGGGAGGGGATAATCACCCCCCAAATCTTGGTGTTTCTTTTAGAGTATTTTAACAAGGAATAATAATGAAAACCCTACTGTCCGCTACTGCGCTGGCTATGTGCGCAGGAATGGCCTGCGCGCAGGCTGCTGAAAAGAATGACTGGCACTTTAATATCGGTGCTATGTACGAAATAGAAAACGTTGAAGGCCAGGGCGAAGATATGGATGGCCTGGCCGAACCGTCCGTCTATTTTAATGCGTCCAATGGACCATGGAAAATATCTCTGGCCTATTATCAGGAAGGTCCGGTCGATTATAGCGCGGGCAAACGCGGTACCTGGTTTGATCGCCCGGAGCTGGAAGTTCGCTATCAATTCCTCGAAAGCGAGGATGTTAATTTCGGATTGACCGGTGGTTTCCGTAATTACGGCTATCACTATGTTAATGAACCAGGAAAAGACACCGCCAATATGCAGCGCTGGAAAGTTCAGCCGGACTGGGATGTTAAACTTACCGACGACTTGCGTTTTAGCGGCTGGCTGGCGATGTATCAATTCGTCAATGACTTGAGTACCACGGGTTACTCCGATAGTCGCGTTGAAAGCGAAACCGGTCTGAATTATACCTTTAACGAAACGGTGGGCTTAACGGTCAACTATTACCTCGAACGCGGTTTTAATATTGACGATTCGCGTAATAATGGCGAGTTCTCGACTCAGGAAATCCGTGCTTACTTACCGTTGTCTTTAGGTAATACCACCCTGACGCCGTACACCCGTATTGGCCTCGACCGCTGGACAAACTGGGACTGGCAGGATGATCCGGAACGTGAAGGGCATGATTTCAATCGCCTTGGTTTACTGTATGCCTATGATTTCCAGAATGGTTTATCAATGACGCTGGAATATGCATATGAATGGGAAAATCATGACGAAGGTGAAAGAGACCGATTCCATTATGCGGGTATTGGTGTGAATTACGCATTCTAAAATGCACGGGGGCATTGTTATGCCCCTGCTTTTACACCAGTGAGTCGGCCAACGATATGTGCGTGCTCACGGTGATATTCTGCAATCCTTTCTCACCTGCAATCAGATTAAATAATAAATTACAGCTTTGCTCGCCGAGCTGCTGGGTTGGGACATCAATGCCTCCCGGCACGGGCGTCAGCATAAAAGACAGCAGTTCATTACTGTAGCCTACAACGGCAAGCTGTTGTGGAATGGCAATGTCATTCTCAGCGGCCACGCGATATAAGCTCATTAGTTTTAAACTGTCGGTGGCAAATACCGCGTCGGGTAACGGTTGTTGGCTCAGCAATTTCCGCGAAGCGAGCAGGGCCGTTTCATGGGTATATCCCCCATCAATAATCCACTCATCGCGTATTTTAATGTTATGTGACTGAAGGCTGGCTTTATACCCATTAACGCGATCAATGGAAACATGTACGTCAAGCGGGGCATGTAAACAGGCAATATTACTGTGCCCACTCTCAATAAGCGCATTTGTCAGCGTGATGCTGTCGCGATAGTTATCAGTATCGACAGAATACACATTGGCGTATTCACCCTCCACTTTACCAATAACCACGACCGGGACGTTGTATTTATCCAGTCGTGCAAAAAAAGATTCATCAGCGGGAGAACTCAGCATAATGATGCCTTTGATCAATTTTTGCTTAATTTTGCTCTCGCATTTTTGTAAATCATCTTCAGTGCTTCGCGACGTCTGTAATATGACATCAAAACCGACTTCTTCGGCCTTGGCGGTAATAGCATGCAGCACTTCAGAGAAAAAGGGATTACCGGCGGTTGTCTTTGCCGAACGGGTCGATATCACCATTATTGCGTCAAACCCGGAAGAGGTGAGCGCCCGAGCAAGTTTATTCGGCTGATACTGTAACTCATCAATAGCGCGCAGCACTTTTTCCAGCGCTTCCGGCGAGATGTTGGTTTGCTTATTAAGCACGCGCGATACCGTGGATTTTGATACGCCTGCGGCTCGTGCAATATCATAAATGGTAGGAGACATAGATCCCAAGCTCCGTCCGAGAGTCAATGGCGGACATATTATGGAGTTCACTGCCGAATGACAACAATCACGGAATGCTGACAGAAAAATCAAAAGGCACATCGCACAATGTGTTACCTGTGGAACAATGCGATCTGCTGGCGCGTACGATGATAATGCAGTCGCAATATTTTCTTAAGAACTGGCGTATAGTGTTGTAGTGAAATCCAACCATCGGTCAGGAAGATATTATGTTTAAAAAAGGCGTATTAGCGTTGGCACTGGTCATTGGCATGCCGGTTTATGCTGCCGAACACTGGATTGATGTTCGTGTTCCGGAGCAATACCAACAGCAGCATATTCAGGGTGCCGTCAACATTCCGTTAAAAGAGTTGAAGGCGCGTATCGCAACAGAAGTGCCTGATAAGACCGACACCGTGAAGCTGTACTGCAACTCCGGGCGTCAGTCGGGGCAGGCGAAGGATATGCTCAGTGAAATGGGCTATACGCAGGTAACGAATGAAGGTGGGATCAACCAGATCGCGCTGCCAAAAGTAGAGAATAACTAAACCGCCCGCATTTCTTCTGCAACAGGCGACAGGCATTATGTCGCCTGACACCGCTCAGGTAGTTGATAAATAAGAATTGACCCCTATCTATACTTCCTGTTTGTTATAATTTCTTCGGTTCCTTCAGCATAACGGGATGGCGATGAAGCGACTTAAAAATGAACTCAATTCGCTGGTTAATCGCGGCGTGGATCGGCATTTGCGCCTGGCTGTCACCGGACTTAGCCGTAGCGGTAAGACGGCGTTTATCACCGCGATGGTAAACCAGTTACTCAATATTCATGCCGGTGCGCGTCTGCCGTTGCTCAGCTGCGTGCGCGAAGAGCGTCTGCTCGGGGTTAAACGGGTCCCCCAACGTGATTTTGGCATTCCGCGCTTTACCTATGATGAGGGGCTGGCCCAGCTGTATGGCTCTCCGCCAACCTGGCCGACACCGACGCGCGGCGTGAGTGAAATTCGCCTGGCGCTGCGCTACAAGTCCAATGACTCGCTGCTGCGCCACTTTAAAGACACCTCCACGCTGTACCTGGAAATCGTGGATTATCCGGGCGAGTGGCTGCTCGATTTGCTGATGCTGGCCCAGGATTATCTAAGCTGGTCGCGGCAAATGACCGGATTATTACAGGGGCAGCGAGGGGAATGGTCGGCCAGATGGCGACAGCTATGCCAGGGGCTGGATCCGCTGGCGCCTGCTGATGAAAACCGTCTGGCGGAAATCGCTGCCGCCTGGACTGAATATCTGCATCAGTGTAAGCAGCAAGGACTGCATTTCATTCAGCCAGGCCGCTTTGTCCTGCCGGGGGATATGGCGGGCGCGCCCGCGCTGCAATTCTTCCCGTGGCCGGATGTTGAACAATACGGTGAATCTAAGCTGGCGCAGGCGGACAAGCACACCAACGCGGGCATGTTGCGCGAGCGGTTTAATTACTATTGCGAAAAGGTCGTCAAAGGATTTTATAAGAATCACTTCCTGCGCTTTGACCGCCAGATTGTGCTGGTTGATTGCCTGCAGCCGCTCAACAGCGGGCCACAGGCGTTCAATGATATGCGTCTGGCGCTGACCCAACTGATGCAAAGCTTCCATTACGGGCAGCGCACGCTGTTTCGTCGGCTGTTCTCTCCGGTGATCGACAAACTGCTGTTTGCCGCGACCAAAGCCGATCACGTCACGGTCGATCAGCACGCCAATATGGTGTCGTTGCTCCAGCAACTGATTCAGGATGCATGGCAAAACGCCGCGTTCGAAGGTATCAGCATGGATTGTCTGGGACTGGCATCGGTACAGGCAACCACCAGCGGCCTGATTGATGTGAAAGGCGAAAAGATCCCGGCGCTGCGTGGCAATCGCCTGAGCGATGGCGCACCGCTAACCGTCTATCCCGGCGAAGTGCCCGCGCGGCTGCCAGGGCAAGCGTTTTGGGACAGCCAGGGTTTTCAGTTTGAGGCATTTCGCCCGCAGGTGATGGATGTCGATAAACCCTTACCGCATATCCGTCTTGATGCCGCGCTGGAGTTTTTAATAGGAGATAAATTGCGATGAGCGAGCCGTTAAAACCGCGTATCGATTTTTCAGGTCCGCTGGACGTGGAACAAAACGCGGCGTTTAAAGCGCAGCAGATGTTCAATGAAATGGAGGCGCAGACCTTCGCTCCGGCGACACTGGATGAACCTCTGGAAGACGAAGGTCAGGCGGAAGCCGCGATCGACGCGGCCTTACGCCCTAAACGTAGCCTGTGGCGCAAAATGGTGATGGGCGGCCTGGCGCTGTTCGGCGTGAGCGTTGTCGCGCAGGGCGTGCAGTGGACCATGAACGCCTGGCAGACCCAGGACTGGATCGCGCTGGGAGGATGCGCCGCGGGCGCGCTGATCGTCGGCGCGGGCGTGGGGTCGGTGGTGACCGAGTGGCGTCGGTTGTGGCGTTTGCGCCAGCGAGCGCATGAGCGTGATGAAGCGCGAGACCTGCTCCATAGCCACGGAACCGGAAAGGGGCGCGCGTTTTGTGAAAAGCTGGCGCAGCAGGCGGGTATCGATCAGTCCCATCCGGCGCTTCAGCGCTGGTATGCCTCCATCCATGAAACGCAAAACGATCGCGAAATCGTCAGCTTGTATGCCCATCTTGTGCAACCGGTGCTGGACGCGCAGGCGCGACGTGAAATTAGCCGTTCTGCGGCGGAATCCACGCTGATGATTGCCGTCAGCCCGCTGGCGCTGGTGGATATGGCATTTATCGCCTGGCGCAATCTGCGCCTGATTAATCGCATCGCCTCGCTGTACGGCATTGAGCTAGGGTATTACAGCCGTCTGCGTCTGTTCCGCCTGGTGTTGCTGAATATCGCTTTTGCCGGCGCCAGCGAGCTGGTGCGGGAAGTGGGAATGGACTGGATGTCGCAGGATCTGGCCGCCCGGCTTTCGACGCGCGCTGCACAGGGGATTGGCGCAGGGTTATTAACGGCGCGTCTGGGCATTAAAGCCATGGAGCTTTGCCGACCGCTGCCGTGGATCGATGACGATAAGCCTCGACTGGGGGATTTTCGCCGCCAGCTGATTGGTCAGGTTAAAGAGACCTTACAAAAGAACAAATCTCCGCGTGAAAGTTAGCTGAAGCAGGGCGCCGATCGTATAACTTTACGCCCCGGCGCCCAATTTTCCAGCGTGCTGTCAATATTTGTTGACAGAGTTCTTCCTGCAAATCAAATACTGTCTTATCATTTAACACATAATCCCTTGTCCAGGTGAAGGTTCCTATGCGTTTGGAAGTCTTTTGTGAAGACCGACTTGGTCTGACCCGCGAATTGCTCGATTTACTGGTGCTGAGAAGCATTGATTTACGCGGCATCGAGATTGACCCCATCGGGCGAATTTACCTTAATTTTGCGGAACTGGAGTTCACCAACTTCAGTAGCCTGATGGCTGAAATCCGCCGTATTTCAGGGGTCACGGATGTACGTACCGTGCCCTGGATGCCTTCCGAACGTGAACATCTGGCGCTGAGCGCGCTGCTCGAGGCATTGCCTGAACCCGTTCTTTCTCTGGATATGAAAAGCAAAATTGAGATGGCGAACCCTGCGAGCTGCCAGCTTTTTGCTCACACTCCGGAGCGGATGCGTAATCATACGGCCGCCCAGTTAATCAATGGTTTTAACTTCCAGCGCTGGCTCGAAAGCAATCCGCAGGATTCGCATAGCGAGCATGTCGTGATTAACGGACAGAATTTCCTGATGGAAATTACGCCAGTTCATTTGCAGGGTGAAAATCAGGAGCAAATGCTGACGGGAGCCGTTGTCATGTTGCGTTCCACCATCCGGATGGGGCGTCAGCTGCAAAATATGACCACGCAGGATCTGAGCGCGTTTAGCCAGATTATTGCCGTCAGCGCCAAAATGAAGCATGTTGTAGAACAGGCCCGTAAGCTGGCAACGCTGAGCGCGCCGCTGCTGATTACCGGTAATACCGGCACGGGTAAGGATCTCTTCGCCCATGCCTGCCACCTGGCGAGCCCGCGCGCGGCGAAGCCGTACCTGGCGTTGAACTGTGCGTCAATTCCTGAAGATGCGGTCGAAAGCGAGCTGTTTGGCCACGCAGGGGAAGGTAAAAAAGGCTTCTTTGAGCAGGCGAACGGCGGCTCGGTACTGTTGGATGAGATTGGCGAAATGTCGCCGAGCATGCAGACCAAACTGCTGCGTTTCCTCAATGACGGGACGTTCCGTCGGGTGGGCGAAGATCATGAAGTCCATGTCGATGTACGCGTAATTTGCGCCACGCAAAAGAACCTCGTGGAGCTGGTGCAGAAAGGGCTTTTCCGTGAAGACCTCTATTATCGCCTGAATGTATTGACGCTAAACCTGCCGCCGCTGCGCGATTGCCCGCAAGATATCATGCCGCTTACGGAGCTGTTTGTGGCGCGTTTTGCCGATGAGCAGGGCGTGCCGCGACCGAAGTTATCGGCCGATCTTAGTACGGTGTTAACCCGCTACGGCTGGCCGGGTAACGTGCGTCAGCTTAAAAATGCCATCTATCGGGCGCTGACCCAGTTGGAGGGGTATGAGCTACGGCCGCAGGATATTTTATTGCCGGATTACGACGCGGCAACGGTTGCGGTCGGAGAAGAGGTAATGGAAGGGTCGCTGGATGAAATTACCAGCCGCTTTGAACGCTCTGTGCTGACGCAGCTGTATATGAATTACCCCAGTACGCGCAAACTGGCGAAAAGGCTTGGCGTTTCCCATACCGCAATTGCCAACAAATTGCGTGAGTATGGCCTGAGCCAGCAGAAGAAAAGCGAAGAGTAACGATTAAGTAAAAATGCCTCCGGATGGAGGCATTTTTGTATGCAGACGCGTCTTTTAAGCTTTCAGTACGTCCAGCGCAGCGGTGTAGTCTGGTTCGTTGGTGATTTCATTGACCAGTTGGCTGAAAACGACGTTGTCATTCTCATCAATAACCACCACGGCGCGCGCAGCCAGGCCTTTCAGCGGGCCTTCGGCGATTTCAACGCCGTAGTTTTTCAGGAATTCCGCATTGCGCAGAGTCGACAGCGTGATAACGTTGCTCAGACCTTCCGCGCCGCAAAAACGGGAGTGGGCAAATGGCAGGTCGGCCGAAATGCACAGTACGACGGTATTGTCGATTTCTGTCGCCAGTTGGTTAAACTTACGTACCGATGCCGCGCAAACGCCGGTATCGATGCTTGGGAAAATATTCAGCACTTTGCGCTTGCCTGCGAACTGGCCCAGCGTAACGTCAGACAGATCTTTAGCCACAAGGGTAAAAGCCTGAGCTTTGCTTCCTGCCTGAGGAATGGCGCCGGCGACTGCAACGGGGTTGCCCTGGAAATGTACGGTTTGTGACATGCTTATCTTCCTGTTTACATATAGTTAACGTCGAGGCTAGTTTATGCCATCAGCAGTTAACACGGCAAACGCTATTTGCGGATATCCGCTTCAGGGACTGCACTAAGGAAAACGAATGAGAACAGTAAAGGTATATGAGGAAGCCTGGCCGCTGCACACTCCCTTTGTTATTGCCCGTGGGAGCAGAACCGAAGCGCACGTGGTTGTCGTCGAATTGACAGAAAATGGCGTCACAGGCGTTGGAGAGTGTACGCCTTATCCGCGCTACGGTGAAAGCGATGCCTCAGTGCTGGCGCAAATCATGAGCATTGCGCCACAACTGGAAAACGGATTGACGCGTGAAGCGTTGCAGACGCTGCTGCCAGCGGGGGCGGCACGTAACGCCGTGGACTGTGCGCTATGGGATCTGAGCGCGCGTCAGCAGCAGTTGCCTCTGGCGGAGCTGGTGGGGTGCGAACTGGCGGAGGTGGTGACGACCGCGCAAACGGTGGTGATTGGTACGCCCGAACAGATGGCGGCGAGCGCGGCAGCGTTGTGGGAGCGTGGGGCAAGATTGCTGAAAGTCAAACTGGATGCCCGTTTAATCAGCGAACGGATGGTGGCTATTCGCACGGCTGTTCCTGATGCGACGATTATTGTCGACGCTAACGAATCCTGGCGGGCAGAGGGCCTGGCCGCGCGCTGTCAGCTTCTGGCTGACTTAGGGGTTGCGATGCTGGAGCAGCCGCTTCCGGCGCAGGATGATGCCGCGCTGGAGAATTTTGTGCATCCGCTACCGATCTGCGCAGATGAAAGTTGCCACACCCGCAGCAGCCTGAAAGCGCTCCACGGGCGCTATGAAATGGTCAATATCAAACTGGACAAAACGGGCGGTCTGACGGAGGCGCTGGCGCTGGCCGTTGATGCTCGCGAGCAGGGATTTGCGCTGATGCTGGGCTGCATGCTGTGTACGTCCCGGGCGATTAGCGCGGCGTTACCGCTCACGCCACAGGTCAGTTTTGCCGATTTTGATGGTCCGACCTGGCTTGCCAGCGACGCAGAGCCAGCCCTGCATTTTACGACCGGACAGCTCCATCTTCAGGATGCCAGCGCAAAAGATTAGACATTGCCTGCAGGTATTTCTCGCTCGCTTCATCGGACGAAATGGGCGGAAATTCAGCGGTTATACAGTGCAAGTTCAGGTCAGCGCACCAGCTTCCAAAAGAGCCGGGCGTTTCATAACCTACGCTGGTGACCAAGGGCAATTCAAATGACTGCGCCAGCCATGCGCCTAATTCGCTGCGTCTGGGATCTTCAATACAGGCCAGCGGATCGTGAAAAGAGACCACCCAGGCAGGGTGAATCCGGTGAATCAACTGACACAGCGCCTGCGTTTCTGGTTCCGAACCCGGATGCTTGCCGGTCAGCAAAACCACGTCGCGTTCTTCCGCGCTACTGTTCCAGCGATACACTGTTTCACCCGCTTTCCAGTTTGCGGCGGGAAAATTACGATTAAGATCCACGCCGTTCGCATTTGCGCGCAGTCCCAACTGACAGCCGTCAGGGTTTACCGCCAGCACGACATGGTGGCGACGCAGGGAAGGGTTAAGCGTACGCAATGCGCAGGAAAGGGTGACGACCGAAGCGTTTTCGTCGCCGTGCGTGCCAGCCAGTATCAGGCCGCTTTCACGATCGGCTGCCGTTGCAGGAAACCAGATGAGCGGCGCGCCTAATAATGAACGTCCGTAATGTTCGGTTCCTGGCGGGAATGCGCCGCGCTCAGCACGGGGACGGGTAGCGGTCATAGTCATCTCTTCATGCCTGGGTAGTTACTCGCAGTGTTGTGCAAAATGTATGGATAATCAAATCGTTTTCACACACTTATCTTTTCAGGTGTAATATCACTTTCTTGTCGGAAGTTAATTGCATTTCCTGCTGGCGATACAAATAATTACACATTCACTTAGTAGCCGGAATTGAGGGTATTTTATGCAGCATTCTGTTTCAGTAACCTGTTGTGCGCTGTTGGTTAGCAGCATTTCCTTATCCTGGGCTGCTGATGTTCCCAGCGGAACGGTACTGGCAGAGAAACAAGAACTGGTGCGGCATATAAAAGACGAACCGGCGTCGCTTGATCCGGCAAAGGCCGTCGGACTTCCTGAAATTCAGGTGATACGTGATTTGTTCGAAGGGCTGGTCAATCAGAATGAGAAGGGGGAAATCGTCCCTGGCGTCGCTACCCAGTGGAAAAGTAACGATAACCGCATCTGGACGTTTACGCTACGCGACAATGCGCAATGGTCTGATGGCACACCGGTAACCGCGCAGGATTTTGTCTATAGCTGGCAGCGTCTGGTTGATCCCAAAACACTGTCGCCGTTTGCGTGGTTTGCTGCGTTGGCGGGTATTAACAATGCTCAGGCGATCATCGATGGCAAAGTCGCGCCTGATAAGCTTGGCGTGAGTGCCGTTGATGCGCGTACCCTGAAAGTTCAGCTGGATAAACCGCTGCCCTGGTTTGCCAATCTGACGGCTAGCTTTGCATTTTATCCGGTACAAAAAGCCAACGTTGAGAGCGGCAAAGAGTGGACTAAACCGGGCAATCTGATTGGTAACGGCGCCTATGTGCTCAAAGATCGCGTCGTAAATGAAAAGCTGGTCGTTGTACCGAATACGCATTACTGGGACAACGCCAAAACGGTGCTGCAAAAAGTCACGTTCCTGCCCATTAATCAGGAGTCGGCAGCCACCAAGCGCTACCTTGCAGGTGATATTGATATCACGGAATCCTTCCCGAAAAACATGTATCAGAAACTGTTGAAGGATATTCCGGGCCAGGTTTATACCCCGCCGCAGCTAGGCACTTACTATTATGCTTTTAATACCCAGAAGGGACCGACTGCCGATTCCCGCGTGCGCCTGGCGCTGAGCATGACGATCGATCGTCGTTTGATGGCGGAGAAAGTATTGGGTACCGGCGAGAAGCCCGCCTGGCATTTTACGCCGGATGTTACGGCAGGATTCGAACCCGAACCTTCGCCGTTTGAGCAAATGAGTCAGGAAGAGTTGAATGCCCAGGCGAAAACGCTGCTGCGTGCGGCTGGCTATGGTCCACAGAAACCGCTGAAACTGACGCTGCTGTACAACACCTCTGAAAACCACCAAAAGATTGCCATCGCTGTGGCTTCTATGTGGAAGAAAAACCTCGGTGTTGACGTAAAACTGCAAAACCAGGAGTGGAAAACCTATATCGACAGCCGTAATACCGGCAATTTTGATGTGATCCGCGCTTCCTGGGTGGGTGACTACAATGAGCCTTCTACGTTCCTGTCGCTATTAACATCGACCCATACGGGCAATATCTCCCGCTTTAATAATCCGGCGTACGATAAAGTGTTGACCCAGGCCACCATGGAGAATACAGAGAAAGCGCGTAATGCCGATTACAATGCCGCGGAGAAAATTCTGATGGAACAGGCACCGATTGCGCCAATTTATCAGTATACCAACGGGCGGTTAATTAAACCGTGGCTGAAAGGGTATCCGATTACTAACCCTGAAGATGTCGCATACAGTCGCACAATGTATATTGTGAAACATTAACCTGGTGAAATAGACGGAATTGTTTACCGGGAAGAAGGTTTTCTGTGTTAAGGGCTGTCAGGTGGTGACTCGCTGGTCGTTACGGCCAGCGTATAGCGGGCAAGACCAGCCTTAGCTGGAGCGTTTGTACACCGAAGGGGCGTCATACTGAATGAGATTACTGGTGTTGATCTTCGATGAGAGTAATTTCAAACCACAGACCCGGCATCATTTTTTCCAGACCGTCAATCAGCATTCTTCCTGCTTCATGAAGCTTTTCCAGCGGCATCTGTGGCAAACTTTCCAGAATAAACCACATTTGCTGAGCTTCAACACTTAAACGTGTCCTTATTCCCTGCCTCCAGTTCCAGCGACGGCAGGTGACGCCAACATTGTCACGCCAGATAACCTCTCCGGGGGAGGGATATTCAATAACGGGTGCGCCTTCTTTCATCGTGTCAAAGGGCTCGGTACCTTCCGCAATGGTCAGACGCGGAGCGCCCTGGTAAGCGGAAATATTCTCGCCGCCAACAGGAACGGCATAGCGGAGGCTGACGGCGTTATAAAGATCAACAACAGGATCCAGTGCTGGCATCATGCCATCACGAAGCACACGCTTACGTAGCGCATCAGCTGAACAAGGAGTGCGCTTTGGTTTGGCGCCAAATGATTGAAAAACGTCAGCCCATGCGGTCAGGTGAGACTCCGCCCATTCAGGTTTGCCTGCCAGAACTGCCTCGCAGGCTTCCCGCAGGGCGGCCCCGCCAACGTCAGGATTCAGCACCGGCGCGGCTTTTACGTAGATACTAAGCGCCCGAAAACCGGGAGCGGTACGATAAACTTCAGGGGAAATTGACGGAGAATGTGTTAACACGGGATAATCCTGTAATGACCAATTTATTTTATGATATCGACCAATGACCAAAAAAGTCAACTTAGTGACCGATGCGGGTGCGGATGTCAGCACCGTCAATGAAGCTGTATCGCAACGAATTAAGCAGTACCGTAAACAAAAAAAAATGTCGCTGGACGAGCTGTCCCGACAGGCAAATGTTAGTAAAGGAATGTTAGTCGAAATTGAAGGATGTAAGGCCAACCCCAGTATTGCGTTGTTGTGTCGTCTGGCAGCTGCGATGGGGGTATCCGTAGCTGATTTTGTCGATGTAGGGACAAAACCGACCGTTCATCTTATTGCTGAAGATGAGATCCCTGAACTCTGGAAAGGCGATAAAGGAGGAAGGGCAAGGCTTCTTGCTGGTTCCGGGGGGCCGGATATGACAGAGCTCTGGATGTGGGAAATGCAGCCAGGAGAAAAATTTGCTTCTCCCGGGCACTCTATGGGAACACTTGAATTGTTTTATGTACAGACGGGGACGCTCACGCTGGGTGTACAAGACCACCTGTATCTGGTTAATTCCGGTTGTTCTGCAACCGCCAGAACGGATGTTCCTCATTTCTATGAAAACCGGGGTGAGAACCCACTGATATTTATCATGACAGTAAATGAAAAAGCATCCTGAGTAACGCGTAAGAATGAGATGTGTAGGGATAAAAAATCGTCCGGCCATATGCTCAAAAACTGTTTTTCAGAGTGATGTCGCCACCTTTATCCCTTCTTGCCGTCATTTTTAACAAAACAACCTCGTCTGTATTAATGAATTCCATGCATAGGTCAAATCAGAGATGACAGGCTAATCACGGTGGGGTTTCTGGCCTAAAATAGCGTTTTAACATGACAGGGGCTTTGCCGTGGAATACTCCGTATTAAGTAACAACCGTAAAATGCCGATGGTTGGTTTTGGCGTTTTTAAGGTCACCGATAAAGAAGAGTGTAAGCAGTCGGTATTAAGCGCAATTCGTACCGGTTACCGCCTCATCGATACCGCAGCCGTATACAGCAATGAAGATGCCGTGGGTGAGGCGGTTCGTGAAGCCATCGCCGAAGGTCTGTGCACCCGCGAGGAGTTATTTATCACCTCTAAGCTGTGGGTCCAGGATATGGCCAACTACGATATGGCTAAAGCCGGTATTGAGGCGTCGTTGAAAAAATCAGGCCTGGAATATTTTGATTTGTATTTATTGCATCAGGCGATGGGCGATTATTTCAGCGCCTGGCGCGCGCTGGAAGAAGCATACGAAGCCGGTAAGCTGAAGGCCATTGGCGTCTCCAACTTCTATGCGCATGTGTTAGCTAACTTCTGTGAAACCGTCAGAATTAAGCCCATGGTGGACCAGGTCGAACTGCATCCTTACTTTGCGCAACCTGTAGCCATTGAGACCATGAAGCGCTACAACGTTCAGCCTGAAGCCTGGGCGCCGTTGGGCGGTGGGAGGCATAAACCGTATGAAGATGAAATGCTGCAGGGGATTGCGGATGCCCATCAAAAAACCATTGCTCAGGTCGTCCTGCGCTGGAACGTGCAGCGTGGCGTCACGGTGATTCCTAAATCCACCCGGCAGGAGCGTATTGCAGAGAACTTTGCCATCTGGGATTTCTCACTGACGGATAGCGAAATGGCGCAAATCAGCGCGCTGGATTTAGGCTATGTGGGTGAGGCGGTGAAGCACTTTAACCCTGAATTTGTTCGCGGTTGCCTTGGCGTTAAAATCCACGACTGAGCGTGGAGAAAACGTCGCAAGATCGCAAAACGGAAAACCATTTTGCCTGCGATAAAATGACGGTATGTGTTCGCAAGAAAAATCACCCTTAGATAGGGTGTTACAGCACGAGCTCATAACCAGGACTGGTTGCCTGGTGATGTCAGGCAACCATCACTAAAATGAACTACTGTTTTTTTCAGTCAGTTAACATTGCGTAAATAGTAAATATGACCGCTGGTACAAAGGGTTTAAAGACGTGAACCCGAAATAACAGGATGTGCCAATTTCAGGGAGAAATTATGACATGAATATTTTTTGGTTTGAGCAATCAACTGCATTAACACGTGCGCTTTTATATACTCTCACCGGAGAGCATGTTCAATATTAAACCAGTAAATATAGTTAATGTTTTGCAATTGATTTTCATTACTACTCGCAGTGGTCCTCAACACTAATTGTGCTATGCAAAATAGAGAGGAGTCTGTTTCGTAGCTAAATTGTTTATAAAAAACATGAGGCTGCAAGCAATCATGAAAACTCTTAAAATCACATGGATAAATATAGCGTTAATTATAATTAACTGATTAAAAACAATTTGTTATGTGTTGGCTTTGAAGTTTTTGATTGTGCTGTTCATTTTGATTGGCTACATTTTTTTATAATATTTGTTGCCTGCTTGTTAATGTGAAAAGTCTTAGGGAACCGTGTTTTGGTAGGTTGGGTAATATATTTGGATTTTTTATGGATAAGTGCCAATCATAATATGGATGGCACTTTTTGTTTGTTTTTACCGGATTTAATACAATTAAGAACACTCGTTTATAATTCCCTTTGTTTTTTGATAAATATCAAATGCCTCGTTAGGGTTATCAGAAAAAATACCGCACCTTTTTTCGAGGAAAAAATATGTCAAAACATGAAAACAACAGGGACAGCGAGTTCCTCAGCGTCACGCGAAGAGGTTTTCTCAAGGCGGGATCGGCACTGGTGACCTTGCCATTTGTTATGTCAGGACAGGCCGCCGCATCGGAAAATGACATCGGAGTGGCGACTGAAACGGGGGGGACTACTGAACGTGTTGTTCAGACATGTAGCACATTTGATTGCGGCGGAAAATGCGATATTCGCGCCCATGTCGCTGATGGGGTGATCACACAAATCACAACGCGCCCTGACGGTGATTTAGATCCTGAAATGCCGATTATGCGAGCCTGCGTCCGCGGTCGCAGCTACCGAAAATTTATCTATCACCCGGATCGCCTGAAATATCCTATGAAGCGGGTTGGCAAGCGTGGGGAAGGAAAGTTTGAGCGCATTTCCTGGGACGAGGCCACTACCATTATTGCCGATAATCTTCAGCGCATTACCGCAAAATATGGTCCTGAATGTCGTTTCGTGCACAATAATACTGCAACCAGTGGCGGTACATTCTCTGGCGATAAAATGATTCGTCGTTTGCTTAACCTTACAGGTGGCTATCTCGAGTATTACCATTCTGTGAGTATGGGCAACACCGCTGCGGCGACGCCTTATACCTATGGCACAGTGGCTACTGGTAACTCGCTGGATACGCTGGTGGACACCAAACTGGTTGTCCTGTGGGGCCATAACCCGACCGAAACCATTTTTGGTCACACCAACCACTATTTTCAGCAGATGAAGCAGAACGGTACCCGCTTTATCGTTGTTGACCCGCGTTATTCCGATACCGTGGCGTCGTTGGCTGATGAGTGGATCCCGCTCCTGCCGTCGACCGATAACGCGCTGATGGATGCGATGATGTACGTCATCATCAGCGAAAATCTGCATGATAAAGACTTTATCGATCGCTACACGCTGGGCTTTGACGAATCTTCCATGCCGGAAGGCGTACCGGCAAATGAGTCGCTGGTCGCTTATCTGATGGGCGACAAAGACGGCATCGTCAAAAACCCGGAATGGGCAGAAAAAATCACCCACGTTCCGGCGCAGACGATTCGCCAACTCGCGCGTGATTACGCGAACACCAAACCAGCGGCGTTAATTCAGGGCTGGGGGCCGCAGCGCCATAACTGCGGCGAGCGTACCGCCCGCGGCTCTACGTTGCTGGCGACCATTACCGGCAACGTGGGCATTAAAGGCGGCTGGGCTGCAGGCTATGGCGGATGTGGTAACCGAAAATTCGCAGCGGGCCCGGAAATGCCGGAGAACCCGGTCAAAGAAAACATCTCCATCATGAACTGGGTACAGGCCGCAGATGACGCCAGCAAGGTCACGTCAGAAGATGGACTGAAAGGCGCGGATAAACTCAAAAGCAATATTCGTATTCTGTTCTCGCTGGCGGGTAACTATCTGGCGAATCAAAACCCTGACCTGCATCAGGCAGTGAAGGTGCTGGAAGATGATTCCAAAATTGAGTTTATCGTCGTCAGCGATCTTTATATGACGCCGAGTGCGCGTTATGCGGACATACTGCTGCCTGAAACCAGCTTCATGGAACGCTGGAATATCGGTGAAACCTGGGGCACAGCAAACTATCTGATCCTGTCGGAAAAACTGATCAATCCAGAGTTTGAACGCCGTTCAGACTACGACTGGCAGCGCGAAGTCGCAGCGAAACTGGGGATTGAATCTCAGTTCAGCGAAGGGCGTACTGAACAGCAGTGGATTGAACACATCTGGGAACAAACCCGCCTGTCGATGCCGGATGAACATTTGCCAACGTTCAGTGAATTGCTGAAAACTCGTAAGCACCTGTTCAAGAGTAAACCGTACATTGCATTCGAAGATAACATTCGAGACCCGCAGAATAATCCGTTCCCGACGCCATCAGGAAAAATCGAGATTTTCTCAAAGCGTTTGTACGACATGAACAACCCGGAAATCCCGGCGCTTTCGCATTATGTTCCTGCGCATGAAGGTCCGGAAGATGAACTGGCGAAGCAGTTCCCGTTGCAGTTGATCACCTGGAAAGGTAAAAACCGTGCGAACTCCACGCAGTATGCCAACCCGTGGTTACAGGAAGTGCAGGTCCAGAAACTGTGGATCAATCCGCTTGATGCGGAAAAACGTGGCATCCGCCAGGGCGATACTGTGCGTATTCATAACCAGCGCGGTATTTGCCAGGTGCCTGCTGAGGTCACAATGCGCATTATGCCTGGGGTTGTCGCGATGCAGGCTGGTGCCTGGTGGCAGCCTGATGCTGACGGTGTCGATCATGGCGGGTGCCCGAACGTCCTGAGCTCCGCACGTATTACTCCGCTTGCTAAAGGCAACTCTCACCAAACCATGCTTGTGGAGGTCGCAAAGTATGAGTCAGCAGTATAAAGAATACCCACCTGTCAGCGATAAGCAGCTCGGCTTTTTCATTGACTCATCGCGTTGCTCTGGCTGTAAAGCCTGCCAGGTCGCCTGTAAAGATAAGCATAATCTCGAGGTTGGACGTCGTTTTCGTCGCGTCTATGAAGTGAAAGGCGGCGGATTTATTCCGACCGGGCAGGGTGGTATGGCGAACAATGTCTATGCCTACACGCTATCGATCTCCTGCAATCACTGCGCCGATCCGATTTGTACTAAAAACTGCCCGACAACGGCGATGCACAAGCGTCCGGGTGATGGGATCGTGCGCGTGGATACTGATAAGTGCGTTGGGTGTGGATATTGCGCATGGTCATGTCCTTACGGCGCGCCGCAGATGAATGAAGAAGCAGGGCAAATGTCAAAGTGCGATTTCTGCGTTGATTTACAGGCCAAAGGCGAGCAGCCGATTTGTGTGGCAACCTGTCCGCTGGGCGCGATTAAGTTCGGTCCGATTGATGAGTTACGCGCTAAATATGGAAACCTGTGCGATGTTCAGGGTCTGCCGGATTCATCGATTACCCATCCCAATCTGGTGATTAAACCGCATCAGGGTTCGGAAAAAGAGGAACAGCAGAATGCATGAGTTACCGCTACTGATTTTTACCCTGCTGGTACAAGGCTCTGTGGGCATGACGTTGTTTCTGACCTTATGCGCAGGTACGGCAAATCGCGTACCGGAAGCCAGAGTACAGCTTTTACCCGTCATGCTGACAGCGTGCGTCGCTGGAGGCCTGGGGCTGATTGCTTCCACCTTGCACCTCGGTTATCCGCTGAATGCGTTTAACGCCCTGCGTCACGTTGCCAGCTCCTGGCTAAGTCGTGAGATTGTGTTTGCCAGCTTCTATCTGGCGGCGCTGGGGTTGTGTACGCTGATTATGCTGGTGAGAAAGCAACTGGTAAGCGTATTACTGCCGCTTGCCGCCTTGCTGGGGCTGGTTGATGTCTGGTGTATGAGTTCTATTTATGCGCATACCTCCGTCATCACATGGACTCACTTCAACACCTGGCTGATGTTCTATGGCTCAGTCGGTGTGCTGGGCGCGGTGGCTCTTGCCTGGCTGCCTCTGTTAAAAACGCAAGCCGTTGCTGAAAAGCGCCAATCCCTGATGCGGCTAGCCGCCATACTGGTTGTGGCTATCATCGCTGTACGTTTACTGGCTCAACCCGCGTACATGAGCTATCTGGCGAACGTCAGTCTGAGCGGTGTTGTGACGTTGCCGCATCAGCCGCTGGATGCGTTCAATCAGATAAGCGGCCTGCGCCTGTTCACTTGGGCAGTATCGGTTATCGGTTCGCTGTTATTCGCGATCAGCGCATGGCGTAACCGCAGCGTCGGGCTGCTGGTCGGTGGCCTGCTGCTGGTGATATCAGAAGTGTTATTCCGCTTTATATTCTTCAGCATTAATTGACCATGTTATTTCGTCTCACTAAGCCTTCCACGCCACCCGGCGTGGGGGCTTCATGCTTACGTAAAAAATTTCCCCGACATGTTTGCCAGGCCTGTGTGAGTATCTGTCCGGTTAACGCTATCTCACTCTCCCCGGCGGGTCCTGAAATTAATGATGATGAGTGTATTCGCTGCGGCAATTGTCTCTTTGCGTGCCCGGTTGATGCGCTACAAAATTTGCAGCCAGCAACCCGTAAATATAAAAACTTCTCCTTAGTCGCGCCGTTTTCCAGTGTGGCGCCGTCAGTGGGTGAGCTATTAATGTGGCATTACCTGCATCGTATTCGCTCGGTGGAAATGGAAATAGATAATTATCCTGGTTGGGTAGAGGCGGTGGCTGCGCTAAATATCCGATTACGGGAGTTCAACGCTCCTGTCTGGCAGATCCTTTCGCCACAGCCAAAAGCGGTCGATATTGCGCGTCGACGCTTATTACCAACCAATGAGGTAGATGTACAGTCCGGCGTAGTCGCTTGTGGACGGCGCGCCAGGCGGCAAGCGTTCCACGGAATGAGTGAATATCAACTCTCGCTCGATACATTGCAATGTATGTTGTGCGGGGCATGTAGCAGAGCCTGCCCGGAAGAGGCGATTTGTTTTACCGATGGGGCGTTTGAGTTCTCGTCGTCAATATGTACAGGTTGTCTCAGCTGCGAGGCGGTATGTCCCGTACAGTCCATCTATATTAAAAGACTGCCGGGTGAAAAAAGCGTGTCGCGCCTTCCTTACATGGAGAAGCGCTGCGATTGCTGCCAGCGTAAGTTTTACACGTTTAGTCCTGAAGCCGATTGTTGCCCTATTTGCCAGCGACATACATATGGTATGCGTGAGGCTTGAGGATGTTTCATTTTAAATTTCCGGGGGCTGGTGTTCCCGGCAAATGAGCAACGAATCCTCTTCACTCAACGCCTCTTTCGTCAGATTACAAAATCCCTGACCACCTATTTTCTGGTGGAACCGACAGCTATGACAAAGCCCAAAGCCCGGCACATTGCTGGTCCGTTGGATCCCGCGTAACAGTTCAAGCAGTAGTTCTTTCAGTACGGTCGCTCTTTCACCCATTACCGTTTCACCAGCCACTAAAAACGTCGGCGGGAGCAGGGCGTCCAGTAACGTGGTGGCCGATGCTGTTAACTGTAAATGTACGCTGCGTTTATCGCGGGAATCCTGCTTACGAACAATCAGTCCTTTGCTTTCCAGCAGTTTCAGCGATTGCGATACGGTGCCTTTGGTGAGACCGAGGTAGTCCGTTACGCCAAGCGGCGTATTGGAATAACGGTTGCAGCGAGCCAGATACATTAACGCGCTGAGCTGCACCGGTTGCAGATCCGCCAGTAATGGATGCTGGCGAAACCACATCCGCGTCAGGCCGGAAAGCCTGTCCAGTACATCGAAAAGTGACATGTCGTGCATAACAACTTCCTCCTCGACATATAGTATCGATTAAAAACTATATTGACAAAGCATAAAAGTGGCGTAGCATAAATTATAGTATCGAATCGATACTATAATTCAAAAGGAGAAGTATCATGACGAAAGCCCGTTTTTATCATGCCGGTTGCCCGGTTTGCGTTTCCGCAGAACAAGCGCTGCTTCAGCATCTGTCCTCCGATGTTGAAATTGATGTTATTCACCTGGGAGAGCAACCTGGCCGGGTTACGGAAGCAGAACAGGCGGGAGTGAAGTCCGTCCCTGCACTGGTGATCGACGGCAATGTGCTGCATATCAATTTTGGCGCGCCCATTGAAGCGCTGAAATAACCTGGTGCGTTCGGGAAGTGGCGTAAGCAATTTCCCGAACATCCGCGGCGGTAAGGAAGAGGCGTTATGAATGTGACGGGAAAATACCATCCCATAGATTGCGAGCTTCACGATTATCTGGAGATCGCCTGTCTGTACCATTATTGGTTACGTATTGAGCTAACCGATGGCTCGTGTATGAATGCCACAGCGTTGACGACCTGCACCACCAGAGATAAAGAAGAGTTTCTGGTGGTGGAATATAATGGTAATCCGCTAAAAATTCGTCTGGATCGTTTATCTGCGATCGCCGCGCTGACGGCCGGGGCGACGTTTAGCGCCGTCAGCTTTCGTTAGTAATGACATAACGGGCGACGGCCGGGATCTTTTCCGACGTCAGTGCGACGATAGTTTCGTTGCACTGTTTGATTACCGCTTTTTTGAACTCGCAATCCGCGTAATCAAATCCGGTTAAGCCAGATTCGGGCGACATCGCGCAGCCGCCAATAAAACCCTGATCGAATATTATAATTAACGATGTCAACATCCTTGAGAATGTACCGTTCGGAATACAGAGAAGAGGTTCACGATGAAGATTGCGCATATGGCTTTATGGACCCAGGATCTCGAGCAGCAAGCTCGTTTCTGGGTCATGTTCTTTGACGGAAAGGTAAACGAAAAATACTGCAGTAACACCAATCCTGGATTTGAATCTTATTTTGTTCGTATTGGTGATGAGATTGAGATTGTCGCCTGACGCTGTACAAATTTCCCTGCTGATAAATGGCACCGGTTGCTGATTATTGATGAGTATTGTTCATAGGTTCGTTCTTATTTAACCCTCTAATCACCGGTGCGTTGGGCCTCTATAATTTTACTGTTTTCAGTACCCGGCGGCAGTACGCTGGCGTTATTTTGGAGAGTCAAACATGCAACATCAACTGGATGCCAGACAGCAGGCAATCATACCTATTGCCGCGTTTACCGCGACGGGTCAGAGTGAAAAGCTGGACGCGGCGTTGAATGCCGGGCTGGATGCGGGACTCACCCTCAATGAAGCGAAGGAAATTCTACTACAGCTCTATGCTTACTGCGGTTTCCCCCGCAGCCTGAACGGGCTTGCTTGTTTAATGTCCGTGGTGAAAAGCCGGAGAGAAAGAGGAATTACCGACGCAGAGGGGAATTCGGCCACGCCGCCGACGGAGGGCTGGGACAGCTTCCAGGCGGGGAGTCGCACACAGACCCAGCTCGTTGGGCGTCAGGTCAGTGGGCCGCTGTTCGACTTTGCGCCTGCCATTGATGTCTGGTTAAAGGCACATTTATTTGGCGATATTTTTCAGCGTGATGTCCTTAACTGGAAGATGCGGGAACTGGCGACGGTTTCTGCGTTAGCTGTATTAGGCGGTGTGAACAGTCAACTGAAGAGCCATTTTGCTATCAGTCTGAATATCGGCATTACTACTAATCAACTCTTTGAATTTATTGCAATACTCGAACAGCATTGTGGTGCTGATATAGCGACTAATGCCCGCGCGGTTCTTGATGAATGTCGCTTATGAATGCGGGTTAAGGTAATACCCAATCCCTGAGGAAATCTTAATGGTCATGAACGTGAAGGGTTATGCCGCTCTGGCGGTAAAAGAAGATCTGGTTCCACACAGCTTTGTTCGTCGCGATCCGCGTGAAGATGATGTGGTTATTGATATCTTATACAGCGGTGTTTGCCACTCAGATATCCACAACGCCTATAATGACTGGGGCGGCGCTAAGTACCCGATGGTGCCGGGGCACGAAATCATTGGCCGTGTGGTGCATGTCGGGAAGTCGGTGACCAAATTTGCCGTAGGCGATCTCGCCGGAGTTGGCTGCATGGTTGATTCATGCCAGCACTGTAGCGCTTGCGAACAGGGGCTGGAGCAATATTGCGAAGAGGGTAATACTCTCACCTATAACGATATCGATCGTCATGACGGTCTGCCTACCTTCGGGGGCTATTCCGACAAGATTGTCGTGACCGAAAAGTTTGTGGTGAAGGTCCCGGAAGGGATAGATTTACGCGGTGCCGCACCGCTGCTTTGTGCCGGGATCACCACATGGTCGCCGCTGCGTCACTGGCAGGTTGGAGAGGGCAGTAAAGTCGCGGTTGTTGGGTTGGGCGGCCTCGGACATATGGCTATCAAACTCGCTAACGCGTTGGGGGCGGAAGTGACGCTGTTCACGCGTTCGCCAGGCAAAGAAGCGGATGCCAGACGTCTGGGCGCCAGTCACGTTGTGCTTTCCACTGACCCTGAGCAGATGAAGGCCTCCGCTAATCAGTTTGATCTGATTATTGATACTGTCCCGTACGTTCACGACCTGAATCCCTATCTCCCAACGTTGGCGCTAAGCGGTACGCTGGTGCTGGTTGGCTATCTGGGCGCGTTGGATCCGTTCCTGAATACGGTTCCACTGATTCTCGGGCGGAAATCCGTTGCAGGGTCGGTTATCGGCGGGATTGCGGAAACGCAGGAGATGTTGGATTTTTGCGGCCAGCACGGTATTACAGCCGATGTCGAAGTGATCAATATTCAGGATATTAATAGCGCTTGGCAGCGGATGTTGAAAAGCGATGTGAAATACCGCTTTGTAATTGATATTGCCTCGCTGAAATAACGGTAAAAAAAGACGCGGATTTCCGCGTCTTTACTTTTGTTAGAGTGCCGATGGCGATGTTTCAGGATTATCCATATACAGCGTCTGGCTGGGGAAGGCGAAGTCGGCGCCGTTTGTCTGGACTATCGAAATAATTTTCAAATAAACGTCTTGTTGTACCGCAAGCCATTCCTGCCACACGGTAGTTTTCGTGAAGCAATACACCATGATATTTAATGATGAATCAGCAAATTCATTGAAATAGACCAGCAGCGTTTGCTTCTGGTCGATCCCTGGATGGTTTTGCAGCATTTGCCTGACCGCCCCGACAACAGCCTCAATTTTATCGGCGTCTTCATATCGTAACCCGATCACCGTTTTGATTCTTCGGTTGGTCATACGTCCTGGATTTTCTACGCTGATGGAGGAGAAAATCGAGTTTGGTACATACAACGGACGATGATCGAAGGTGTTTATTTTGGTCATTCGCCAGCCAATTTCTGTCACCGTGCCTTCAATATTACGGTCCGGGGAGCGGATCCAGTCGCCGATGCTAAACGGTCTGTCGAAATAGAGCATTATGCCCGAGAAAAAATTGCTCAGAATGTCTTTACCCGCCATACCGACAGCGATACCACCGATGCCTCCAAAGGTTAGCAGGCCAGATAAGCTCATGCCGAAATGCTCGCCATACAGCAAAATGATGGCGACCACGATGGTAATCTTAATTACCCGCGACAGGATCCTCGCGCTGGTGATATCTCTGCCTTTATTTATTTGCGTCTTTTCAAACTGATTAATCATCAGAAAGAGTTTGACTGTCAGAATCAGCGCAATCAGCGAGGTGCAGATAAAATCGACTACGCCGGGAGAGATAAATTTCAGCCGGTAACTCTCGATCACATTATTGGCAATACTGCCAAATGTCCCAATGATAATGGCATAGACGAAAAATTGCGCAGCATGAAATATGAACCCTTTGCTGCGTTTCTCTCCGCGATGGTACCAGACGCTCATCAGAACCAGTGCCGCGCAGCAGCTGAGAATTACCGTCAAATTAAACGCATTATTCATAAACAGTTCAGCGATCATGATCCTTCCTGGCAGCTCCGTAGTGGCTAAATATCATCTGACATCCCGATCCTCGGATATTTTACGCAGTTTTGGCGAACAGATCATTCATCAAAGGGAGAGAGAAATAATGCGATCAGCGCTATTTGCAGCGCAATCGCGCAGGCGTCGCTGATGAATGGGGGTTATGTAGCAGACAGTAAGTTGATGTCATGGTATTGTTAGCGCAAAGTAACAAGGTTTTCATCTGCAAAAGGACAGTACTATGATCATGGCGAAGCTGAAGACAGCGAAGGGACACAAGTTTCTGTTGTGCCTGCTTGGGGTGTTTATTATCGCAGCGTCGGTAGTCACGCGAGCGACCATCGGCGGCGTTATTGAACAATACAACATCCCGCTATCCGACTGGACCGCCTCGATGTATGCCATCCAGTCGGCAATGATTTGTGTCTACAGTATGGTGTTTACAATCCTGCTTGCCATCCCGCTGGGTATCTATTTCCTCGGCGGCGATGAGAAACACTAACAGGTTGTTATGCCGGATGAATTTCCATCCGGCATTTGAGGGGGTTTAATCGTCGTCCTCGTCGTCCATCTCAACAGGCGTCTGATACTGATCGGGCTTGATAACCAGCAGATCGCAGCGTAGATGATCAATAACCTGCTCCGCGGTATTCCCGAGGAACGCGGCAGAGATACCGGTACGTCCGACGGTACCCAGCACCACGATGCCCGCCTGTAAGTGTTCGGCTAAATCAGGAATAACCTCTTCAGGTAATCCCTTTTCAACGTGCGTGACTTTCTCATCAATACTGAATTTCTGGCGTAATGCTTTCATGGCCAGCAAATGCTGCCCACGGATCGCATCGTTATAGACGCTGGGATCAAATTCAGGGAGTTCAATCGCGATGTTGATGGGCGTAACAGGGTAGGCGCCAACCAGATGCACTTCGGTATGATTCACCTGTTCAGCCAGTTGCAGCGTCTCCTTGACCAGTTTTTCATTGAGCGCGTTGTGATAGGCCTCTTCACTGGCGAGGTTCACCGCAACCAGCGCTTTACCCCCTTCAGGCCACGGCTGGTCTTTAACCATCCACACCGGGCTTGGGCATTTACGCAATAAATGCCAGTCGGTTGGGGTAAAAATGACGGCTTCCAGACGGTCGTGCTGGTGCGCCATTTTGAGGACCAGGTCATGCCTGGCGCTCATCACTTCCTGGATGATGGCTTCAAAGGGACGGTTGTGCCAGACCACTTTTATCTCAAGAGGGATCCCTGCTTCGATGTAGTATTTCGCTTGTTCACGTATCCACGCTGTTCGCTGGCTGATAACCCCCTGACGCATTGCCGTACGCTCATCGGGCGACAGCAGGGTGGTCATCTCATAGGAAAAGTCATAGATCGGCAAAAAGGCTTTAATTTTGCCACCAATCCGTTGATGCAAATAAACAGCTCGCCGTAATGCTGGTTGATCGTCCTGGTTCGGGTCGATGACGACCAGCATATTTTTATACATAGCCATACAGGGTCTCCTTACAACTGTCATCGCAGTTTGTAACTAAAAGAGTAACCCAATAATGTGGATTGAAACAGGGGGGAACCTCCAGCCAGATCAATAAAGTTGGGGAATCTCAACTTTTTACCCACATCCCGCTCAATGCAAACGACTTTTATCAGTATGCGTTCAGCGTCTGGGGGGCTGTTAGTTGTACGCGTTGGGTTGTGCAACTGGTCACTGGGAACATAAGTTATACATTGGCTCCGATGTGCCCGTTTCAGTATTTCCGCCGGTACGCGCATTTCTTCCAGCTTTAAGCTTTATTATGCCAATGCAAGCTTTTATTTAGCACGAATAATTATTGCAAACGTAACACAGTCTGGAACATATTTTAATAAATACGGGGCTTATTATTTCGGCAAATATCATGCCAATAAAAATACAGAATAAGATAAAATAAAAAACATATTGTATTTTAAGCGAAAAATTCACTACGCGAAAATTTTCGGCGCTGATGAGGTAATCTGAGCACATTGATTTATAGGAAGTTTTTTGCGTATGTTTTATGATCGTTTATATACGTTTCCCCAAAAAATTTCAAATATCTTATTATGTGAAGAGAGAATAATGGAAATAGGCTATTCAACGGTATTCTATCCTACTCAAACCCCGCATGTTGTTGAACCAGAATCTGACGGTATCCATACCTTTAGTACCCTAAAAAAAAGTGCTGTTGCGCTCTCAGTTGCCACCGTATTGTACGCGATGAATTTCCCTGTTCATGCCGCAACAACCTCACCAATAGAGGCCGGGGCAGGACAAATCGTGACCGTTTCTGACGATGTTGTGGATTCTGAATTCGAAAGCGCCGCGCTTTATGCCCACGACGGTGGGGGGATATCTTCAGACGGTTACAATATTCAGGGCGGCGCGGCGGGTAGTGCCATTATGGCTTCAGGCGGCGGTATAGTTAACGTCACGAATGCAACCTTATCCGGGAACGTCACAACGTTTGTTAATGTCGACAGCGGTGGCCAGGTTGCGCTGGGTGATATTCAATTTGATGCCGGAACCGGGCACCCGAGTGAATATATTCTGGAGACGGGCACTGGCAGCATAGTAAATCTGTACGATACAACCATTAATAATCTTGACACGATGCTTGCTGCCGTCAGTGATAATGCTTTCCTGGAACTCGGTAATGTGCAAATTTCTGCTGTGTCAGGCTCCGGCGCCAGCATGATTGATGCGCAAAGCGGGAGCTCGATACAACTTTCTCAGTCGAGTTTGAGTGCTGACGGCAGCGACGTTATCAGCCTGGACAGCAGTTCCTCATTGAACGTAAATGACTCATCGCTCTCGGCGACCGACACCAGTGGTAGCACTGGCTATACCGTTGTTGATTTGAAAAATAACGCGAATATGACGGCTTATAATACCAGCTTCACCCTCAATGGCACCGGTTTTGCGGCAATTAGTGCGATAGAAGATAGCTTAATTGATCTCTCTAGTGATTCCGTTATCAATGTTCAGGGGAGTAATACTTCTGGCGTTTATTTAATGAACAACAGCCAGCTACAATTATTCGACTCCACGATAAATGTTACGGGCGATAATAACTACGCCATTAATGACCAATCCTCAAATGATAAAACGGTTCTTCAGAATGCTACAATCAACACTACGGGGTCGGGGAATACCGGGCTTTATGCCACCGGTAATTATGAGATAGACACCAGTAATATCGCAGTAGACGGCGCGTCATCGTATGGTATTACGGGGCGGGGTGCTGTTGGGGGGATTGTGGGGTCAACGATTACCGCTTCAGGCGACAACAGTTCCGCACTGTTACTCGATGACGCCACGCAAACGCTGGTACTTGGCAGTAAGCTTGAATCACAGGATGCGGCGGCTATCGTTTTAGAAGATAGTTATAATGGTAAAACCGATCTTACGCTTAGCCATACCCGCGTTGTTGGCGACAGCGGTCTGGCTATTCAGGCCCAGGATGATACGGCTAATGCAGGAACGCTGGCCAATACTGTGAATGTGGATGCCAATGCCGGAACCACGATTGACGGCGATGTGGTGGTTCAGTCCACCAATGCCAACAGCACCTTCACTCTTGGGCTCACCAACTCGACCCTGACCGGCGCGATTGATGCTGCAGAGTATGCGGGTACAGCTATCGCCAATATTGATGCCAATAGTCTGTGGACGGTGACCGGCGATTCAACGCTGAATCAGGTCAATAATGACGGTACGATCGCACTCACCGCGGATACCGACTCATACAGCACCCTGCACGCTGACGATTTAACGCTGGCTAGCACCAGTACCCTGGATGTTGATCTCGGCGCGGCTGAACAGGCAAGCGACGCGCAGCAGCCGCTTATTACTACAGGCAATGCGACATTAGCGGGCAACCTGAATATCAGTAACAGCGCGGGTAATGTGCCTAATCTGGACAGTCTTACATCTGATAAGCAACTTCAGAGCGTTACGCTGATTGATTCGGATACGGCAATCACCACCAACTTTGACAGCCTGACCATGGACGCGGGCGTCGCGCCCGATTACCTCACGATTGGCGGGCAGGTTAATCCGAACGATAACACGCAATATGATTTAAGCGTCGGGCTGAGCTGGTTTGCGGGCGGTATGCTATCAGCCTCCCCGGCAAGCGGTACTTTTACCCTTGATGCAGGCAAATCCTTTGAGGTCACCAGCGATTTGTACGATGTTTCGGCAACCAGCGACTGGGATGGCAAAACGCTGACCAAAAAAGGCGACGGTACGCTGATTCTTTCCGGCGATAACACCTACAGCGGCGGTACCGACATTCAAGATGGTGAACTGGTTGCCGCCAGCGTTGACGCGTTAGGTAGCGGTGATATTGATAATAGCGGTCTGCTGACCCTCGATGCGGATGGTGCGTTTATGCTCTCGCAAAATCTGGTCACGGAAGAGGGCGCGACCACCAATATCGATCGGGGAAGTACCTTGCAGGTCAATACGTTGACGCAGGAGTCCGGCAGTACGCTGGGGGTTTATCTGGATTTGGCGTCATCGCAGCCAGTTATCACCGCCAATCAGGCCGATCTGAACGGCGGGACGTTGAACATTACGGGTATCAGCGACGATCCCAGCCATGCTTATACCGGCAGCGTCACCGTTATTGATGCCGCTCAGCCTATCTCCGGCGATTTTGATTCCCTGACCATTGCCGGTGCGCCTGCCAGCGAAGTGGATTTCCTCAACGTTGAAGGGCGAGTGGATAGCAATGACAACACTAACTACGATCTCACCTTCGGCCTGACCTGGTATGCCGACAGCTATAATTCGATGGTTCCGGCAGATGGTTCTTTTACCATTGCGGATAAGGATCAAAGCTTTACGCTTGGTACCGTTCTGCAGGACGTATCGCCGAACAGCGTCAGCAATTGGGATGGCAAAACGCTGACCAAAAAAGGCGACGGTACGCTGATTCTCGACGCGAATAATACCTACAGCGGTACAACGTATGTGCAGGACGGTACGCTTTGGTTGGATCCGGATGCCTCTATTGGCGCAGCGGGCAGCCAGCAGCAGGTCGAGATTTCACAGGGGGCGACATTCGGCGGTAGTGATGCGGCGGTTGTTAACGGTAGCGTGCAAAATGACGGCACCTTGCGCTTTGATGATACCTTCACCATCAACGGCGACGTGACAAACTCTGGCGCGATTGCCAGCGCTCTTCCCGGCACGCAGTCTGGCAGTGATGCTCAGCCTGATAATACCCTGGTGATTAATGGTAACTACACCGGCAACGGCGGCTCGTTAACGCTCAATACCTATCTGGGGGATGACACATCGCCGACAGATAAAATGGTGGTTAACGGCAACACGTCAGGCGATACCACGCTGTATATCAACCAGGCTGGCGGTGGCGGCGCGCAGACCACCGACGGGATTGAAGTCGTTCAGGTTAATGGCGAGTCCGATGGCGTATTTACCCAGGGCAATCAGGTCCAGGCCGGGCTGTATGAGTATCGTCTGTACCAGGACGACAGCAACGGCGACTGGTACCTTCGCTCACAGTCAACCGACCCGGACAACGGCGGCGGGGATGACGGTGGTAATGGCGGAGGTGACGATGGCGGCAATGGCGGCGGCGATAACGGCAATACGACACCGCAGTACCGTGCCGACATCGGCGCTTATCTTGGCAACCAGTGGATGGCGCGCAGCCTGCAAATGCAGACCCTGTACGATCGTGAAGGCAGCCAGTATCACAACGCAGACGGCAGCGTCTGGGCGCGTTTCAAGGCCGGTTCCGCGGATTCACAGGCCGCCGGCGGCAACGTGGATATAGACAACAACTACTCCCAGTTCCAGTTAGGGGGAGATGTTCTTACATGGCATGGCGAGGAACAGAGCCTTACGGCCGGGGTGATGGGTAGTTACATCAATGCCGATACTGACAGCACCGGTAACCGCGGGGCGGACGGTAGCCGCTTTAGCGCGAACGGTAATGTTAAGGGCTATAACCTTGGGATCTACGCCACCTGGTTTGCGAACGCGAAAACGCATAATGGCGCCTACGTTGACAGTTGGTATCAATACGGTACCTATTCTAACCACGTGGATGACGGCGATGTGGGTTCGCAGGATTACGATTCCACGGCCAATGCCGTATCGATGGAGATGGGATATCGTTACGATATTGCCCTGGCAAATCAGAACCTCGTAAGTCTGACGCCGCAGGCGCAGGTTGTCTGGCAGAATTATCAGGCTGACAGCGTGACGGACAACAGCGGTACCCGCATTGATGGTCAGAATAGCGACAGCTGGACAACCCGACTGGGCCTGCGCGTAGACAGCAGCCTGCGCAAGGATGAACACGCTACGATCCAGCCGTTTGCTGAAGTTAACTGGCTACACACCAACGATGACACCTCCGTGTCGTTTGATAATGCCGAAGTGAAACAAGATCTCCCGGACAATCGCGCAGAGCTGAAGGTCGGGATTCAGGCGAATATCAACCAACAGTGGAGCGTGACGGCTCAAGCGGCCGGGCAGACAGGCAATGACAATTACAGCGACCTGAACGGTAGCCTGAATGTACGTTATCGCTGGTAACCAATTTCTGTCCCAGATCGTTAGGGATGCCGTGATGCAGGTTGGTTAATCCACGGATTAAAAATACCGTATTATTCCCCAAAGCCGGGTATCGCCTACAGCGAACCCGGCTTTTTTATTGCCTTCTGCAGGGGAACCTGTCTGTTTCACTTGCTCTGATGATTTAAAGATTTGGACTGGCGCCAGGGAAATGGCTGACTGGCGAGGAGTTCGCCGGGCGCAACGGTCGCGCCCGGCATGTTTATTACCGCAATTACCAGCTGTAGCGCAGGTTCAGACTGCCGTTGAGATCGTCGTAGTCGTTGCTACCTTTCTCTCCAGCTACCTGGGCCGTGACGCTCCACTGTTGGTTGATGTTGGCCTGGATGCCCGCCTTCAGCTCGGCACGGTCGGCGGGAATATCCTGCTTCACGTCGCTGTTGTCGAACGAGACCGAAGTGTCGTCGCTGGTGTGCAGCCAGTTAGCCTCCATAAACGGCTGAATAACCGAGTTCGGGTTCTTATGCAGTTTACCGTCAACTCGCAGACCCAGGCGCGAGGTCCAGCTGTCGCCGTTCTGACCATCAATGCGGGTACCGCTGTTGTCCGTCACGCTGTCAGCCTGATAATTCTGCCAGGTGACCTGCGCCTGCGGCGTCAGGCTGACCGCGTTGTTATTGCTTAACGTAATATCGTAGCGGTAGCCGGTTTCCAGCGATACAGCATTGGCCGTGGAATCATAATCCTGCGAACCTACATCACCGTCATCGACGCTGTTGTTAAACGTCCCATACTGATACCAGCTGTCGACGTACATGCCGCTGTGATTTTGTGCGTCAGCAAACCAGGTGGCGTAAACACCGAGGTTGTAGCCATCGACGTTGCCGGAGGCCGTGAAACGGCTACCGTCCGCGCCGCGGTTGCCGGTGCTGTCAGTATCGGCATTGATGTAACTGCCCATCAGGCCGACGGTCAGACTCTGCTCACCGTTGCCCCAGGTCAGGATGTCGCCGCCCAGCTGGAACTGGGAGTAGTTGTTGTCCATATCCACGTTGCCGCTGGCGGCCTGTGAATCCGCGGAACCGGCCTTGAAACGCGCCCAGACGCTGCCGTCTGCGCTGTGATACTGGCTGCCTTCACGGTCGTACAGGGTCTGCATTTGCAGGCTGCGCGCCATCCACTGGTTTCCAAGATAAGCGCCGATGTCGGCACGGTACTGCGGCGTAACTGGCGTATCGCCGCCGTCACCACCGTCACCACCATCATCGCCGCCGTCGTCAGGATCCGGCGTCGGGGTGGTGGACTGCGAACGCAGATACCAGTCGCCGTTGCTGTCGTCCTGGTACAGACGATACTCATACAGCCCGGCCTGGACCTGATTGCCCTGGGTGAATACGCCATCGGACTCGCCATTAACCTGAACAACTTCAATCCCGTCGGTGGTCTGTGCACCTTCGCCGCCGGACTGGTTGATATACAGCGTGGTGTCGCCTGAGGTGTTGCCGTTAACCACCAGCTTGTCGGTCGGCGATGTGTCGTCGCCCAGATAGGTATTGAGCGTTAACGAGCCGCCGTTGCCGGTGTAGTTACCATTAATCACCAGGGTATTGTCGGGCTGGCCGCTGTCGGTCAACTGCGTGGCGGGGAGGGGAATGGTGCCGCTGCCGCTAACGATCGCGCCGCTGTTGGTGACGTCGCCATTAACGGTGAGCGTGTCGTCAAAATAGAGCGAGCCGCTGTTCTCCACATTGCCGTTAACCGTGGCGTTGTCGCCGCCAAAGGCTGCGCCCTGCGCTACGTCAACCAACTGCTGGCTGCCCGCGACGCCAATAGACGCATCCGGATCCAGCCACAGCGTGCCTTCTTCAACGTTGGTCGCGCCGCTGTAGGTGTCAACCGCATCGAGAATCAGCGTACCGGCGCCTTTTTTGGTCAGCGTCTTGCCGTCCCAGCCGCTGTCACTGTTGGGATCGACATCTTCCAGGACTGCGCCGAGGGTGAAGCTCTGGCTTGCATCGGAGAGGGTGAACGTCCCGTCCGCCGGCACCATCGAGTTGTAGCGATCGGCATACCAGGTCAGGCCGAAGGTGAGGTCGTAGTTGGTTGGATCCGCGCTGTCGACGCGCCCTTCGACGTTAATAAAGTCCACCTGGCTGGCGCACCGGCAATGGTCAGGGAATCAAAATCGCTGGTGATGTCCTGTGCGGAGTCAATGACCGTGACGCTGCCGGTGTATTGATGATTAGGATCGTCCGCAACACCGGTAATGTTCAGCGTACCGTCCAGATTGGCCTGCTGGGTGGTGATCACCGGCTGGGTGGAGGCCAGATCCAGATAGACGTTCAGCGAGCTGTTGTCTTCCTGCGTCAGGGTATTTACCGTTAACGTGCTGCCCTGGTCAATCTGGGTGACGCCGCCGCTTTCGGTGGTGATGTTCTGCGTCAAATCAAAGTCGCTGTTGGCATCCAGCGTTAGCTGACCGCTGTTGTCGATGTCGCCGGTTCCCAGCGCGTTGACGTTGGTGGCCAGCAGCTCACCATCCTCAATATCGGTGCCGCCGCTGTAGGTGTTATCACCGGAAAGAATCAGCGTGCCGTCGCCTTTTTTGGTCAGCGTCTTGCCGTCCCAACCGGTTGTGGCGTCTGGCGCGACATCTACCAGCGCGCTGGTGACTTCGAAGGATTTTCCGGCATCGAGCGTAAAGGTGCCGTGCGCTGCGGTGGTCGAGATCGTGGACGCACTATCCGCGTACCAGCTCAGGCCCGCGCCGAGCAGATACTGGGTATCGTCATTCGGGTTTATCTGACCGCTGAAAGCGAGATAGTCTGGTTGGCTGGCAGAGTTCATCGACAGGCTGGAGAAGTTGCCGTTAATGGCAGAGTCCGCGTCGATCAGAACGATTTGCCCCTGGGCCAGCTGTTGGTCAGAGGTGATGTCGCTAAGATCGGAGACCGTGGAATCGCTAATCTTGAGGTCGCCATCAAGGGTAATGTCGCCGCCGGTAATCAGCGGCGTACCGTCCAGGCTTGCCTGGGTGGCGGCGGCATAATCAACGTCCAGCTCGCTGTCGTCCTGCAGGGTCAGGGTATCTGCATCCAGCGTGCTGTACGTGCCGTTCGCCATATCGGAGTCGAGGACGACTTTGCCATCGCTGGTCAGGTTGGTTAACGATGAATCATCGGTGACGGTCCACTGGGCTTTATTCGCCAGCGTCAGGTTGAGCGTGGAGTATGCGTCTGGGTCCAGATCCGTAATGTCATCATTCACCGAAGTGGCGCCGGTAAAATCGGAGCCAGCGGCCATGGTCAGATCGATGCTGCCCCAGCCGTCGCTAATGATATCGCCTTCGATAGTCATTTTCCCGCTGCCGGTAATGGTGCCGCCCGGCAGTAGCGTTGCCCCATTATTCTCGGTGGTTTTGGCATTACGAATAGCAACGCCGCCATCGGTGATAATGGTGGTATCGCCGGTCAGATTAATCATGCCGCCCTGCTGCACCATCACGCCGACGCTGTTTGCACCGGTGTCGGTCATATCAATATTCAGGTTTTCGCCATTGATAACGCCGCCGCTGGTCATGTCGTTATCGCCAACCGCCCATAATCCCAGGGATTTGCCGTCACCGCTCATGGTGATATCGGTGTTGGAGATATTTATCGTCTGGCCGCCGAACTGCGCCGAGGCGCCGTAGCCGTTGACGGCGTAGATTTCGTTACGGTTCACCGCCGTGCCGTTGAAGTTTAGGGTGGTGGTGCTGCCGCCAAAGCCAGCATATGTGGCGCTGATGCCATTGGTGGAGCCGCCTTCGGCGACGTTACGGCCGTCAACGACGCTGTCGCCGCCAATGTTGACAACAACGTTATCAGCGGCGCCGCCCTGAGCGTTAATACCCGTTGATTGCGCGGTGTTTACCGTCAGGCCGCGAGCGGTGAAATCGCCGCCGGTTACCCAGATAGTCTCTGCTTCGCCGGTGGCGCTGACGGTACTGCCCACGCCGAGATCCATGGAGCCGCCGTCTTCCTGGATACCGTATACCCACTTGCCTGAGGCGTCGATGGTCAGATAATCAGCAGAAAATGTCCCGCTGCCCTCCATCATGTCGATACCCGCCCCGGAATAGAAGCCTGAAAGTTCAATCGTTGAGTCATAGCCCAGGTCGGCGCTTGCGCCACCGTCGTCGAGTAAAATGCCGCGAGCGCTTGGGGAATTGGTGTTGGTTGTTTCAAGGGTGATATAATAATTATCGGCAGTGAAGCTACTGCCGCTGTTAACCGTTATGCCCTGAACCAGCCCGCTGGCCCCGTCGGCGTAAACCCAGCCGCCGGTACCTAGATCGGCGTGGCTGTTATTATCCAACACGATGCCATCTTCTACCATTCCGCCCTGTGCGTTTACGGTAACAGACAGGTTGCTATCGGCGGTAAGTGAGCCGGAATTGCCGATAGAAATGCCGGTAACATTCGACTTGCCATACGCAATAACACTCGTATCGCTACCCAAATTGACGCTGGCATCGCCAAGACTATCAATACCTACGGTCTGGTTTTGCGCAATGCCATATTCTGGATTACCAACCCAGACACTGCCGTCGTCCATGCTGAAATCACCGCTGCCGTCTTCGAGATAAACACCATAGGCGTTCAGACCGTTGGTGGTTACACCGATGCTGCTGCCTTGTCCCAGGTCGGTGCTGCCGCCCTGGCCGATATCTTCAAAACCGTAGGCTGTTCCGCTGCTGGCTGGGGTTGGGTTGATGGTGATCTGCAGATGATCGGCGGTAATAGAGGTATTGTCTTGCTGATTACCCACCAACAATCCTGTTATGGTTCCTGGGGATTCGGTGCTGGTATTGTCAACCGTTATGCTGCTTCCGCTGCCTAAATCGTTATTGGTTCCGTTGTCCAAATTGACGCCGATAAGGGAGCCACTGCCACCCTGAACCGATACGTATGAACCGCCGTTAATTTGCACGCCAGTGCCGCCAGCGGTAGTACTGTCGATGCCGGTAGTGCCGTCGTATGATTCGATATCTACGTTATTATCAATGGTAATACTGGCGCCGCTTTGCGGCCCGATAACGTCGCTGTATGGATCGCTATAAGCGCTTGCCGACAGCAGTGCGCCCAACGCGATTGTTGCAATGCGGACCTGACGACGTACGCCGCCGCCGCTGTGTACGAATTCAGCGGTGACCATATACATATTGCGAGCCGCATTCCAAACGATGTTGTAACTTCTGTTCATCCGGTTCTCCAGGGATAGCCCCATACTTCGTTACAAAAATTGTTATGACGAATATTTTATTTTTTGCTCTGATACACGCTTAGCTAAATTTGAGTAATAAACAAAATTACCCTTGGCGGCATTTTATGGAAAATTAATATTTATATAAATATAGGCTTTTGGGCAAAAATTCGGTTTAGGAGGAAGTTTGCTGTGTTGTATTTATGTTATTTAATATAAGGATGAGCGTTTTTATTTTGTTTGTTTTTACGTGCATTATATTTTTGCTATTTAATATCAGTAGGTTAGGAGTGGGTTTTGTGTGGGGTGATAACTTCGCAGAAGAGGGTGAGCATTCTCTGATTTCAGTTTAAAAATTAAATTGAGCCAATATCTATTGGTTTTTTGTCCGAAAAAGTACAGGTGCGGTATGGGTAAAATCCAAAATTGGATTTCCGTCTGACGGGAATTAACGCCCGCGGCAGAAACTATATTATGAAATAGATATGGTTTTTTCTGAATATAATCGAAAAATTCGCTAAAGCCAGTTTTATAAAAAGACGGTAAATGAGTGAGTTTGCGTGATGGGGCATGGAGCATTCATTGCACAGGAGATAACCTCCTGCCAGATCAATAAATCGGGAAATTTAGCGATATGGCAGAAGGATAACGGAGATGCTTGCAGAGCGATTACGCAACGTTGCGAGTATGGCCAGCAAGAACCGCCAGCGCGTCGCTATTCTCAATAGTGATATATTTGCCTTTCACCGCCAGCATACCGCTTTTCTGGAAACGACCCAGCAGGCGGCTAATGGTTTCAACCGTCAGACCGAGATAGTTACCGATGTCGCCACGGGTCATGGTCAGGCGGAATTCACGCGGCGAAAACCCACGCTGGGCGAAGCGGCGAGACAGGTTGTAGATAAAGGCCGCCAGGCGCTCTTCCGCGTTTTTCTTCGACAACAGCAGGATCATGTCCTGGTCGCCTTTGATTTCGCCACTCATCAGACGCATCATCTGTTGACGCAGATTCGGCATTTTACCGGACAGGTCATCCAGCGTTTCGAAAGGAATTTCGCATACCATTGAGGTTTCCAGCGCCTGGGCAAAGCTCGGGTGATGCCCGCTGCCAATCGCGTCAAAACCTACCAGGTCACCCGCAAGGTGGAAACCGGTAATCTGTTCATCGCCTTGCTCGGTAATGGTATAGCTTTTAATCGTTCCGGAGCGGATAGCATAGAGTGATTTAAGCTCATCACCTGCTTTAAAGAGGGTCTGCCCCTTTTGGATAGGCTTTTTGCGCTCGATGATGTTATCGAGCTGGTCAAGCTCATGCTCGTTAAGTGTGAACGGGATGCAAAGCTGGCTGATGCTGCAATCCTGGCAATGGATAGCACAACCGCCAGACTGAATGCGCCGTATAATTCGCTTTTCCGGGATCATAGGTCTGCTCAAGCCGTAATTGATATTTGTCAATTTTAACATCTTTTTGGTGAGCACGTAAGCCTGAGCGACTCCCAATAGAGAATAATTCAGGCATAACTGGGTTGAATGTTTCTATCTACCTGATTAACCGCAATTTATTTAAGGTCACATTATGTGGAACTGTGATGTATAAGGCATTAATTGCCTGGATTCTAGAGTAGCAAATAGCCTTCATGCCGCAGTAGCCACTCTTTTCGCTGCACGCCGCCAGCATATCCGGTCATGGTTCCGTTGCGCCCAATGACGCGATGACAAGGGACCACAATGCTTACGGGGTTTGAACCATTCGCCACGCCGACGGCCCTGGCCGCACCGGGGCGTCCCAGTTGTTCGGCAAGTTGGCCATAGTGCATGACCTGTCCACAGGGAATCGTGCGTAACGCCTGCCAGACCTCACGCTGAAAAGGCGTACCCGCGGTGGCGGTTTCCAGGGTGTCAATAATGCTAAGGTTTCCGGCAAAATATTCAGCCAACTTATCACTCAATCCGCCCGGATTTTTGGCGGCAATACGCTGATAACCTTCAGCCCGGTAATGAATATCCAGCAGCTGCGCCATGCGATCGCTGTGTTGATCCCATTCGACCGCGCGCAGACGAAATTGCTCATCGCAAATAACCCACAGCGGGCCCAGCGGCGTGGCGATGGTGTCTTCCAGTAAGTTCAGCATCCGTTTCTCTCATTACAGCATTTGCAGACAAGGTGACACATTAGCACGCCGCTTAGCGTCGCTGCTATACCCCTAAAAACGGATATCAATGTATTGGAGGTAGATCGCTTCTATGGCGTGAAGTTGATGAATTATTGGAAATAATAGTAAACCGTTGTCGGTATAATAGCGCGCGGTTATGATAAGGCCCGTCAATACGCTGGAGGATGATACATGAACCTTGATGATGCATCGTTATTTCTTGACGCGATGGGGGATGTTCAACCGCTGAAAGGCCGCGCCGATGTACACTGGCAGCCCACGCGGAATCTCCGCGCTCCGGCACGTATCGATACGCTACAACTGGATAATTTTCTCTCGACGGGTTTTCTCGATATTGTCCCGCTGAGCGTGCCGTTGGAATTTCGCCGCGAAGGTTTGCAGCACGGTGTGACGGACAAACTGCGAACCGGTAAATATCCGCAGCAGGCGAGTCTCAATCTCGTCCGCCAGCCCGTTGAGACCTGCCGCCAGATGCTATTCAGCTTTATTTTGCAGGCGCAGCAAGACGGGTTGCGTAATGTGCTGGTGATACACGGCAAGGGGCGTGACGATAACTCTCATGCCAATATTGTTCGCAGCTATGTGGCGCGTTGGCTGACGGAATTTGAAGATGTACAGGCCTATTGCGCCGCGCTGCCGCATCACGGCGGCAACGGGGCATGCTATGTGGCATTGCGTAAAACCGCGCAGGCAAAACAGGAAAACTGGGAGCGTCACGCTAAGCGCAGCCGCTGACCGGCGCGAACATCAGGCGGCCAGCACCCGGTTCCGGCCTTCGTTTTTGGCTTTGTACAGCGCGTCGTCAACGCGTTTGAATAGCTCATCAATACTTTCATTCGTTTCGTGGCGCGCCACGCCGATGCTGACGGTAAAGCGGGGAAGGCCGGGGAGAGTCACCTTGGCCACCGCCGCGCGTATGACTTCAGCGAGATTAAGGGCCGCATCCAGCGAGGTTCGCGGCAGAAGCACCACAAACTCTTCACCTCCCCAGCGAAAAATCAGATCGTCTTTTCTCACGCAGGACTCCAGCGTTCGCGCCAGCGCGCAGAGCACATCGTCGCCTTTTAAATGCCCAAAGAGATCGTTGATGCTTTTAAAGCGATCGGTGTCGATTAACAGCAGGCTGTAGTCCTGCGTCAAAGACATCGCGTTAGTCTGTTGCGGTTCGGTTACCTGATAAAAATGTCGGCGGTTCAGTAAGCCGGTCAGGGCGTCCCGCAGGGCCGCTTGTTCGAGTTCCTGCTCCAGCCGCTTTTGTTCGGTAATATCATGAATAATGCACAGCATGAGCTTATTACCGTAGATTTCGATCGGTCCGGCATACGTTTGGACGTGACGGGAGGAACCATCTGCAAGCTTATGGACAAAATGTAAGGGCTTATGGCCGCCGGGCAAATGGGCGATTTCATGCATCACCGGTAGGATATGGCGGCCCAGCATGTTGATTTCCCAGGTGTGTTTCTGGCACATCACATCAAGGCTGTAGCCATAAAAATTCAGCGCACTGAGGTTCGCATCGACAATCAGCCCATCGCGGGACGGATCGATAAGTAACATCGGCGCCGAGTTGGTCTGAAAGAAGCGGGCGTAAAATCCCTGTTTGTTTCGTTGATAGTTCGCGGAACGGCTGGCTTTCAGTCCCTGCGCGGTCGGTGTTTCAATACTTTCGAAAATAATGATGTCACCCATATCCGGGAGCGACCTGATGGACAGACGGCTGGCCATCGCGGTTTCCTCACCCTTGCGATAAACCGTGAGAATTTCCACAATGTTGCAATGATTTCTCAAATCTCTGAGATACATGGTTAAATCATTTTGCGCATGCGTTGAAAATAGGCCCTTACGAAGAGAAGAAAAACAGGGATCCTGCATCAACTCCCGGGCAACGGTATTAGCGAACACAAGTTCTTCGGTATGTGGGGAAACAATCCACACCGGAAGGGTTAATAAATCCAGCGAATGCAGCGCGGCTATGCTCATCGATAATCCCGTTATCTTTATCTGCTGTGTTGCCGATTAATGGCGAATGTTTTTTATATTCCAGTCTCACAATGTTATTGATTGTTGGTGAGACAAGTGTTGTCCGACTGGTTTTTGTATGGCGTCGCTTTCTGTTTGTATCAATTCATGGATCTTATGCGCAGGCAGCGGTTTTGCGTACAGAAAGCCTTGCAACACGCCGCAACCCATCTGGGTCAGAAGTATTTCCTGGGCCTCGGTTTCTATTCCTTCAGCCACTACGCGCATATTCATGGAGTGGGCTATGTCAATAATAGTAGCCACAATTTTTGTGTTTTTGCTGTTGTCGCTAATATCTTTGATAAATAGTCTGTCGATTTTTAATTCCCGCGCCGGAAGTGATTTCAACATCAATATATTTGAATAACCGGTGCCGAAATCATCAATAGAAACGGTGATCCCTAATGCAGAAAATGCATTCAGAACTTCAACACTGCGTTTTAAATTTTTAAGCGCGGTGCTTTCAGTCAGTTCGAGTGTGAGGCAGGCAGGGGAAAGTTGATACTGCGCCAGCGCGTTGCAAACGATATCAATAATGTCATGCTGTTCAAACTGAGCGGGGGAAAGATTTACCGCGAGAGTCCATTCCGTATAGCCCTGTGATTTCCACTGATATAGCTGAAGGCATGCCTGCTGGATAACCCATTTGCCGACAGGAATAATCAGTCCCGTATCTTCCAGCGCAGGGAGAAATTCAGCGGGCAGCAATATGCCACGTTCCGGGTGATGCCAGCGTAATAACGCCTCAAAACCGGTCAGGGAACGATCTCCTGCGGTATATTTAGGTTGATACCAAAGCTCAAACTGGCCGTGTTCAAGCGCTTGCGCAAGTTCCTGCAAAAATGTTGGCGGCGTATCGGCGATAGCTTCCATTTCTGGGTTATAAATAGCCCAGCCGTTTCTGCCCGCCTGTTTGACATGATACATCGCCATATCGGCTTTTACTTTTAGCTCATGAAGGGTGGAACCGTGATCGGGATAAATACTGCTTCCTGCACTTAACGAGACCCGAATGGTGTGCCCGTACAACGTAAAGGGCTCGCCGATCGTAGCCGCAATTTCGGTCAGCAGGGTGGAGACGCTCTCCTGATTACAGTGCGGAACCAAAAGAATAAATTCATCTCCCCCCAGTCTTGCCAGCGTCATGGAGCTATCAAGGCAGCTGTAGATCCGTTGTGTGCTGGCGATCAGTAACTGATCGCCGATGTGATGTCCCCAGGTATCGTTAACAACTTTAAAGCGATCGAGATCGATAAATACCAGCGCAAATTGGTGCTGATGCAGTTTGGATTGCCGTAGGCAGTCCCGCAGGCAGGCATCTATTTGCGTACGGTTGGCAAGCCCGGTCAGCGCATCGTAATGGACCTGATGCTCAAGTTGGCAATTCAGTTGATGCAGGCTGTCAGCCAGTCGGGAAGTGCGCAGTTGCGAATCCACCATCGAAACCACCAGCATAATGCCCAAAATAATCAGGGTGACGGCGCAAACCCAGACCGAGAGTTCCTGTGTGCTGAGCCCATCGTGCGCGGTGTGGCCAAAATGGGTGAACGTTGCCGCGCCCATACCGGTGTAATGCATAGAGGCTATCGCGAGCGCCATGACCAGAGCGGCAAGAAGGCGATTTATCAGGGCTCGTCGGGTATTTTGGCGCAAGTGGAAGGCCAGCCATAAACCCACGCCCGAAGCGACGACGGCAATCATCACGGAGAGCATCACCAGCGAACGATCCCATGCGATGGCAACATGTTCGATGATGGCAAACATTCCAACGTAGTGCATTGTGACGACGCCAGCGCTTAATATGCCTGTGGCAACGACCAGCCGTTTCGTTGATAACGTATTACCGGAAATAGCAATATTGATAGCGAGGGTTGCTGAAATGAGGGCAATAAAGAAAGAAAATGCCGTGAGTGAGAAGTGGTAATTAATCGGCATACTCATTTTCATGGCCAGCATACCGATAAAATGCATCGACCAGATCCCCATACCCAGCGTCGCGCCACCAGATAACCGCCAGAAGGCCGATTCACGTCGCCCGGAGATCGCCACCTTGCCCGCGCTGTCGAGAGCAATAAAAGAGGCAATGAACGCGACTACAAAGGAAATCCCTATCAATACAGGGTCCCAGGACACGTGCAACATCTTACTACCTATCGAAAAAAAGCCGTGATGCTAAATTTAGCAGGTTTTGTCCAGTTAACCCGATAAAACCAGGAATGTTCTTATGTTTTTACAATGCGTATAAGGTAGAACGGGAAAATATTGAGAATGATGCGGTTATACTTATATAAACATTCATGGTAATTATAGTTCTGTACGTTTTGCATTCGTTGTATGCTCGTCATCACAATAATCTGCTCACAAGCCATGCCACCCATCCTTGATGGAATAAATCGCTGAATTAAGATAAATAATCAGCGTCATTGAGTGCCTTAAGTAAAAAGCTCGCTGGCTCTTATTGAATATTCGCCTTTCGTATCGGGGCAATGGCATTTTGCATTGCAGATGCTATAAAAAATAATATCCACGTTATTTTCTTGGTGAACAGGGTTAAAATGTTAAATGACATTAGCGTCAGAACCTTTATTGTTTTATTTTTGGTAATTACGGCCGTTGCTCTCAATGTGGTGGAAATAATATTTTCAGCCGGGGCTGATATTATTGTGGCTACCAATACGGTAAGCTTACTTTCTCTATTATGCCTGTGGTGGTATATGACCAAATATCTGGTCATGCCGATTAATACGGTTAAAAGAAGTATTGAAGAGGTTACCTCCGGGAATCTGGCGATCAGCATTCCTGAATTTGGTAATAACTGTGCGGGTAGACTTATACCTGGCATCAATAGCTTATCAAGCAATATTTCAACACTTGTTAATGAGATCAGGATATCCTCACAAACGGCGATGACGCTGTCAGAACAGCTGGCAGAGCGCAGCGCCGAGCTTTCCGTGAAAACAGAACAGCAATCGGGAGCATTAATGCAGACGGCGGCCAATATGGATGAGATCGCGGTTAACACGCGAAATAATGCTGATAACACGCAAATAGCCAGCGCCCGGGCGACGATGGCTACGCAGTGCGCCCGTCAGGGCGGCGAATTAATGGTGCAGGTGGCGACAAATATGCGTTCAATCACCGAATGCGCGGAGCAGATGACCGAAATTATTACGCTGATAGATGGTATCGCATTCCAGACAAATATTCTGGCACTGAATGCTGCTGTGGAAGCGGCGAGGGCTGGGGAACACGGCAAAGGTTTTTCCGTGGTGGCCGGAGAGGTAAGAATGCTTGCGCACCGCAGCGCAGATGCCGCTAAGAATATTAAACAGCTGATCGCCCAAACCCATCAGAACGTTCAGCAAGGCGCGGCTATCGTGCGTGAAGCGGAAAAAAATATGCAGGATATTGTCGGGGGAGCCGGACAATTAAACCAGCTGATGGGCGAGATATTAACGACCACCCAGGAGCAGGAGAAAGGGATCATCAGAATCACTCATGCCCTGGCTGAACTGGAGAACGTAACCCAAAGTAATGCCATTATGGTGGATGAGCTTTCTGATTCCTCGGGCATCCTGAAAAATCAGGTGATTGATCTCCAGTCCCGAACCCATCAGTTTCGCTTAAGTAATACACCTGAGCCCGCAATACGCCAGCGGGCTTAATCACCATCAGATACTTTTATGAATCATTTCAGCGCAATGGGACAATGAGATATTGCTTAACATAATCTGACGGCTAGACTAACGAAAAAAGCTGAATGTTTATGGAGGCGCTGTGGAAGCCATTAAGGGAACGGATGTTAATGTGCCGGATGCCGTGTTTGCCTGGCAGCTGGATGGTCGTGGCGGGGTGAAGCCGCTGGAAGATAACGACGTTATCGACAGTCAGCATCCCTGCTGGCTGCATCTTAATTATACCCATTCTGAAAGCGCGCAATGGCTGGCGTCGACGCCTCTGCTTCCTAATACTGTACGTGATGCGCTGGCGGGTGAAAGTACGCGTCCGCGCGTAAGCAAAGTTGGGGATGGTACGTTAATTACGCTGCGTTGTATTAATGGCAGCACCGATGAACGACCTGACCAACTGGTCGCTATGCGCTTATATATGGATGAACGGCTGATTGTCTCAACGCGTCAGCGCAAAGTTCTGGCGCTGGATGATGTGGTCAGCGATCTTCAGGAAGGTACCGGGCCGGTCGACTGCGGCAGCTGGCTGGTGGATATCTGCGATGCGTTAACCGATCATGCCAGCGAGTTTATTGAACAACTGCACGACAAGATCATTGATCTGGAAGATGACCTGCTCGATCAGCAAATCCCCCCGCGTGGATTCCTGGCGCTACTGCGTAAGCAACTGATTGTGATGCGCCGCTATATGGCGCCTCAGCGCGATGTCTATGCGCGTCTGGCGAGTGAGCGTTTAGCCTGGATGACCGACGACCATCGGCGGCGGATGCAGGATATCGCCGACAGGCTGGGCAGAGGGCTGGATGAAATCGACGCCTGTATCGCCCGGACCGGTATCATGGCGGACGAAATTGCGCAGGTTATGCAGGAGTCTCTGGCGCGTCGAACCTACACAATGTCATTGATGGCGATGGTTTTTCTGCCCAGTACATTTTTAACCGGACTGTTTGGCGTTAACCTCGGCGGTATTCCCGGCGGCGGCTGGCAGTTTGGTTTCTCACTTTTCTGTATTCTGTTAGTGGTCCTGATTGGTGGTGTTACTTTATGGTTGCATCGTAGTAAATGGTTGTAACAACAACGTTTTTTAGCGAATTTTGCGCATGAAAACGGCCAGGTTTTTGAGCGAAGTCAATAAACCATCTACCTATTCGGGGCAATATCTCCCTCGCAGGTGAATGCAACGTCAAGCGATGGGCGTTGCGCTCCATATTGTCTTACTTCCTTTTTTGAATTACTGCATAGCACAATTGATTCGTACGACGCCGACTTAGATAAGTCGGCTTTTTTTTGCCTGCAGAAAATCAGCGTCTACCCTAAAAGAGTCAACCTGATGACTGGAGGGATATATGGCCTGTCTGATTGCAATGCTACAGTGGCAAATGCCGAGCGTTGATTCGCTACCCACCGACCCGGTTCCTGTTCCCGATCCGCTACCTCGTCCGCAGCCGATGCCGGATCCGCCACCGGATGAAGAGCCGATTAAATTGTCGCATCGCGGGCGCAGATCTGCGAGGATACGCGCCTGCTGAATGTGAGTTTTTACCGCGAGATTAAATTGTGACCGCTTTTTCGACCCTGAATGTTTTACCTGCCGCCCAACTCGAAAACCTCAACGAGCTGGGCTACCTTGAAATGACGCCTGTTCAGGCTGCTGCGTTACCGGCAATCCTGGCGGGGAGAGATGTTCGCGTGCAGGCTAAAACCGGCAGTGGCAAAACGGCGGCTTTTGGTCTGGGGTTGTTACAGCATATTGATGCCGCGCTGTTTCAGATGCAGTCTCTGGTGCTGTGCCCAACGCGTGAGCTTGCCGACCAGGTGGCAGGGGAGCTGCGTCGTTTAGCGCGCTTTCTGCCAAATACCAAGATTTTAACCCTGTGCGGCGGTCAGCCTTTTGGCGCTCAGCGTGACTCCCTGCAACATGCGCCACATATTATTGTCGCCACGCCGGGGCGTTTACTCGACCACCTGCAAAAAGGCACCGTTTCTCTGGACGCGCTGAATACGCTGGTGATGGATGAAGCCGACCGCATGCTGGATATGGGCTTTAGCGATGCGATTGATGAGGTGATTCGCTTTGCGCCAGCATCGCGTCAAACCTTACTGTTTTCTGCGACCTGGCCGGAGGCGATTGCCGCCATCAGCGGTCGGGTGCAGCAGGATCCGCTCACGATCGAAATTGATACGGTCGATGCGCTGCCGGCGATTGAACAGCAATTTTTTGAAACGTCCAGCCACGGCAAAATCCCGCTGCTGCAAAAATTGCTCAGCCAGTACCAGCCCGCATCCTGTGTCGTTTTTTGTAATACCAAAAAAGATTGTCAGGCCGTATGCGACGCACTGAATGCGGCAGGGCAAAGCGCACTTTCGTTACATGGCGATCTTGAACAGCGCGATCGCGATCAGACGTTGGTACGCTTTGCCAACGGCAGCGCTCGCGTTCTGGTCGCTACCGATGTGGCTGCGCGTGGTCTGGATATCAAGTCACTGGAACTGGTGGTTAACTTCGAACTGGCGTGGGATCCGGAAGTACACATCCATCGTATCGGACGTACCGCCCGCGCTGGCAACAGCGGTCTGGCGATTAGCTTCTGCGCGCCGGAAGAAGCGCAACGTGCCAATATCCTGTCTGAAATGCTGCAACTAAAACTGAACTGGCTGCCCGCGCCAGGCAACGGCTCAATCCTGCCGCTGGAAGCAGAGATGGTGACGTTATGCATTGACGGCGGTAAAAAGGCGAAAATGCGTCCCGGCGATGTTTTGGGCGCGCTGACCGGTGATATTGGTCTGGATGGCGCTGATATCGGCAAAATTGCCGTTCATCCGGCGCATGTCTATGTCGCTGTTCGCCAGAATGTGGCGCATAAGGCATGGAAACAATTGCAAAACGGTAAGATTAAAGGCAAGACCTGCCGGGTTCGTTTATTGAAATAACCCCCGTTGGAGCGCCTGATGGCGCTCTTATGCACATCGTAGGCCGGATAAGGCGTTTTCGCCGTCATCCGGCAAGATAAGTTACTTTACTTCCACAACGTTGAGACGCAGCTCGTCCAGTTGCGCATCATCTTCTTCTGGCTGCCAGCCCGCAGGCTGCAGCGGGATCTCTTCACGATCGAACGCTAAATCACCGCCGTTCACCACCTCTGAACCGTGCTTAATGCCTTTAAAATCGAACAGATTGATATCGCTCAGATGTGAAGGCACAACGTTCTGCATTGCGCTGAACATGGTTTCAATACGTCCTGGATAGCGTTTATCCCAGTCGCGCAGCATGTCGGCAATCACCTGACGTTGCAGATTAGGCTGGGAGCCGCACAGATTACACGGAATAATCGGGAAACCTTTCGCCTCGGAGAAACGCTCGATATCTTTCTCACGGCAGTAGGCCAGCGGGCGGATAACGATATGCTTGCCGTCATCGCTCATCAGTTTCGGCGGCATGCCTTTCATTTTCCCGCCGTAGAACATGTTTAAAAACAACGTTTGCAGGATGTCGTCGCGATGGTGGCCGAGCGCAATCTTGGTGGCGCCTAACTCAGTTGCCGTGCGGTACAGAATGCCGCGACGCAGGCGAGAGCAGAGTGAGCAGGTCGTTTTGCCTTCAGGGATTTTATCTTTAACGATCCCGTAGGTGTTTTCTTCGACGATTTTATACTCAACGCCCAGCTGTTGCAGATACTCCGGGAGAATATGCTCCGGGAAGCCGGGTTGTTTCTGATCGAGGTTAACGGCAACTAAGGAAAAGCTGATTGGGGCGCTTTGCTGCAAATTACGCAGGATTTCCAGCATGGTATAGCTGTCTTTCCCTCCGGAAAGGCACACCATAATGCGATCGCCGTCTTCGATCATATTGAAGTCGGCAATCGCTTCGCCCACGTTACGACGCAGACGTTTTTGCAATTTGTTCAGGTTGTATTGTTCTTTCTTTGTAACTTGTTGATTATCTTGCATTATTTACTGTCTCTGACTCCAAAAGGGGCATATAAGGGGCAAAATTTTTTACAGGGCGAGTTTGGCGTTGAGCATTTTCACCTGCTCGCCGTTCAGTTCTTCAATCCATGCGCTGTAAATTTCGTATACCATCTGCGCATTTTCATGCCCCATCTGATTAGCTATAAATGATGGGTTTGCTCCGGCTGATAACAACCAGCAGGCAAAAGTATGCCGCGTATGGTACGGATTACGGCGACGAATACCAGCACGTTTTACACTGGCGTGGTATCTGGCGCTACTGCTACTCACAGAGTAGTAAGGTTTTTGCGCGTTATGCAGCAGGAAGGCGAAGCTGATAAAAAAAGGCCGGGGGATGGACATCATCATCCCCGGTAACCGGTTAGCAAGCTGTTGTAGTTTTCTCCCGATCAGAGAGTGGCCTGACAGACGTAATTATACAATGATATTTAACATGAAATTAACTCAATATTAACATATCTAATATTTTTTATATGAATGTATAAAAGATATTCAGCGTGTGGCAGCAGAAATAAACACCACGCCGGATAGTCCGGCAAGCGAATAAACGGAACAATGTCAGCACATTTAAGACAGCGATCGTGCGGTATAAGGGGGCAAATAAAAAGCCCGCCACGATGTGCGGGCCAGGCAACTTAGCGGACAACCAGAACGGAACACTCCGCATGACGCACCACGGCTGCGGCGTTTGAGCCCAGCAGGTAAGTGGTGATGTCAGGTCGGTGAGAGGCAATAATCACCATATCGGCCGGTAATTTTTTTGCCATTTCCAGAATTTTATCTTTCGGCGCACCTTCCGCGACATGAACGTGCACTCTGTCCGTTGGGATATTGAACTTCTTGATAATCTCTTCCAGTTGAGATTTCGCTTCGGCTTTCAGATCGTCCATGGCCGGCAATTCTGCGGAGTAGGCCAGTCCCAGAGAAGCATAATAGGGCAGTGACGGAATAACGGTCAAAAAATGGACCTGCGCATCATCAATTTTTGCTTCTGCTTCTACATGGGCAATAACGCGTTGAGTTAATTCTGAGTCTGAAATATCGATGGGTACAAGAATCGTTCTGTTCATAAAACCTCCTGTTTAAGTATCCACCTAAAGCTTACCGCGTAATGGCACTTTATGTACAATGACAAAGATCACATTTTGGCATCACTTTATTTTTATTTCGGGGAACTTTCCTTTTATCACCCCATCATAAAATCGCCCTTTAGAGACTACGCTCAGGAAATCACGAAAAATACGGGCGGGAACATGCTGATATTGCAGCGTAGCCAACTGGTGAAAGCGAATTTCTAGCGTGCGGGAGGATTCGTCATAACCGACGGATGCAATACGGGATGATTTTACAGGGTGATGATTCATTGCAGGTATCCTCTACTACAGGTGTTAATGCAAGATATCATCTATCAGAGACGTGTTTTGACGCAACAGATATAATGTTTTGATCTGGATAAAACAGAATTGCGATAACAGAGAGGAAGCCCGCCGTTGCCGGCGGGCTGACGAATTAGAACTGGTAAACCATACCCAGCGCTACAACGTCATCGGTAGAGATGTCATTGCGAGTGTAGAAGCTGTCGTCTTCGTCCAGCAGGTTGATTTTGTAATCAACATAGGTGGAGAAGTTTTTGTTGAAGAAGTAAGTTGCACCTACAGAAGCATATTTGACCAGATCTTTATCATCGTTACCATTTACAGTAGCCAGATCCTTACCTTTAGACATCAGGAAAGAAACTTCCGGACGCAGACCAAAGTCGAACTGGTATTGCGCAGTAACTTCAAAGTTCTGAGTTTTGTTGGCAATCGTATCACTATAACCGTCTGAACCGCCGTACGGGGTCATATTACGGGTTTCGGAGTACATGGTTGCCAGGTAGATGTTGTTGGCGTCGTATTTCACACCAGCAGTCCACGCGTCAGCTTTATCGCCACCAGCGGTAGAATGGTTCACCTGCTCGTTGGTACGGTCAGAAGAAGTATATGCCGCACCGAAGCTTACGCCCATACCCAGATCGTAGGTAGAAGAGATACCGAAGCCGTCACCGTTGGAGTTTTTCACATTACGGTCGCCACTATTATTGGTGCCTTCCTGCCCGTTTTGATCTTCGTTAGCACCCTGGTACTGCAGCGCAATGTTCAGACCGTCAACCAGACCAAAGAAGTCGGTGTTACGGTAGGTCGCTACGCCGTTAGCACGACCGGTCATGAAGTTGTCGGCTTTGGTGTAGGAGTCACCACCAAATTCTGGCAGCATATCGGTCCAGGCTTCTACGTCGTACAGTACGCCGTAGTTACGACCGTAGTCGAATGAGCCGTAGTCACCAACTTTAATACCAGCGAACGCCAGACGAGTCCAGGAGTCGCCTTTATCACCTTCGGTACCGTTAGCCTGAACCTGATATTCCCACTGGCCATAGCCGGTGATCATATCGTTTACCTGGGTTTCGCCTTTGAAGCCCATACGCATATAAGTCTGATCGCCATCGCTGTTTGCGTCGTCAGAGAAATAATGCAGGCCGTCTACTTTGCCATAGAGATCTAATTTGTTGCCGTCTTTATTATAAACTTCAGCAGCGTGAGCCGCGCCTGCAGCCAGCAGGGCAGGAATTACGAGAGCCAGTACTTTTCTGTTCATTGAAATAATCCTTTAGTTTTTTTATTAACCTGTGACTACCCATGTAGGGAGTAAAAGCATGCTAAAGGAGAAGTTCCGTAAAGAGATAAATATGAATTGTTACGTTTTAAGTAAAACCTTAAATAAATAATTCCATTGAAATGATGATAATTATTGTGAATGTATCTGTTTAATATATACAAAATAAAAATTATACAAGTGAATATTGTTGGGCTATTCTGCGCCTGTTATATGCCTTTATTGTCACGTTTTATTTTTCGTTGGATTATTAATAGTCAATATTAATTAGCCAGCGAATAAATTGACAAGCCCGAACAACTGTTCGGGCTTTTTTTTAAGTTCCACTTTTTAATACGGTTCTAAACTGTATTACTCGGTTCCGTTCTTTTCCGCTTTACCTGCCAGCTGCGCCAGGAAGTCATAGCGTTTTTGCAGATCGGCTGTGGCGTCTTTCCACAACTGTTCAGCGACTTCTGGCTGTTGGGCATTCAGTCGGCGGAAGCGCTGCTCGTTAAGTAACGTTTCTGCCAGCGCGTCTGACGGCGGGCGAGAGTCCAGCGCCAGCGGCAATTTCCCTTCGTCTGCACGACGCGGATCAAAGCGGTACAGCGGCCAGAATCCGGTTGCCGTGAGCTGACGCATTTGATCGTGGCTCAACGCGAGATCGTAGCCATGCTCTTCGCACGGGCTATACGCAATAATCAGCGATGGCCCCGGATAGGATTCCGCTTCCTGAATGGCTTTCACCGTCTGGTTCAACTGGGCGCCCAGGGAAATCTGCGCGACATAAACATGTCCATACATCATCATGCTGACGCCAAGATCTTTACGAGCCTTACGTTTGCCGTGTTCGCCAAATTTGGTGACAGCCCCGAGAGGCGTGGCTTTTGACGCTTGTCCGCCCGTGTTGGAGTAACACTGGGTATCCAGCACCAGAATATTGACGTTCTCGGTCAGGCTCAGAACGTGATCCAGCCCGCCAAAACCGATATCGTATGCCCAGCCATCGCCACCAATCAGCCAGATAGATTTCTCGACCAACGCGTCAGCATCGGTTAACAGCTGCTGTGCGCCTTCGACATCTTTCAGGTGCTGGCGCAGGGCCGTAACCTGCTCACGACGCAGCTCTGGCGTTGCCTCAGCGTGCAGGGCGTCGTTCAGCTCAGCCGGGATTTTATCGGCAAACTGTTCCAGCAAACGCATAACGCGCACCCGGTGTTGATCCACCGTCAGACGGAAGCCCAGACCAAACTCGGCGTTATCTTCAAACAGCGAGTTCGCCCATGCCGGCCCACGCCCATTGACGTCGGTGGTGTACGGCGTTGAGGGCAGGTTACCGCCATAAATTGATGAACACCCGGTGGCATTCGCAATCAACATGCGGTCGCCATACAACTGCGTAAGCAACTTGATATACGGCGTTTCACCACAGCCAGAGCAGGCGCCGGAGTATTCAAACAGCGGCGTAATCAACTGCGAGGTTCGAATATCAATACGTTCCAGTTTGGTGCGATCAATCTCCGGCAGATTGAGGAAGAAGTCATAGTTAACTTTTTCTTCTTCAACATGCTCAAGGCGCGACATCATATTGATGGCCTTGATCTCCGGGTTCTGACGATCTTTCGCCGGGCATACTTCAACGCACAGATTACAGCCGGTGCAATCTTCAGGCGCCACCTGCAGGACATATTTCTGGCCGCGCATATCGCGTGATTTCACATCCAGAGAATGCAGGCTGGCAGGGGCGCTTTCCATCGCTTCTGGGGAAACCACTTTGGCGCGGATAGCCGAGTGCGGGCAGGCGGCAACGCAGTGGTTGCACTGCGTACACAGCTCTTCTTTCCAGATCGGGATCTCTTCAGCGATATTGCGTTTTTCCCAACGCGTAGTTCCCATAGGCCAGGTACCGTCCGGCGGCAGCGCTGAAACGGGCAGGGCATCGCCCAGACCGGCGAGCATTGCCGCGGTGACGGTTTTCACGAAGTCAGGCGCGGCATCAGAAACCACCGGCGGACGGTTAGCACTATGCGGATCAACCGGCTGGAGCGCCACTTCGGCGACGGATTCACGCGCCAGAGCCAGCGCCTGCCAGTTACGTTCGACCAGATCCTGTCCTTTACTGCTGTAGCTTTTGGCAATGGCGCCCTGCAATTCCGCCAGCGCGCTGTCGCCTGGTAAGATTTGCGTCAGGTGGAAGAACGCCATTTGCATCACGGTGTTTATCCGCGCCGCCAGACCACACTCACGGGCGATTTTGGCGGCATTAATCACGTAGAAACGGGCTTTCTTCTGATTCAGTACCGCCTGAACTTCCTGTGGCAGACGTGACCAGACTTCATCCACGCTGTATGGCGTGTTAAGCAGGAATATACCGCCCGGCTTCAGGCGTTCGGCCATCTGGTACTTATCGATAAATTGCAGCTGGTGGCAGCCGACAAAATCGGCTTGTGAAATCAGATACGCAGAGCGAATAGGGTGCTCGCTGACGCGCAGATGGGAAACGGTCAGGCCGCCGGCTTTTTTCGAATCATAGACGAAATACCCCTGCGCATACCACGGCGTAGAGTTACCGATAATCTTGATATTGTTTTTGGTGGCCGACACGCTGCCATCGCTACCCAGTCCGTAAAACAGCGCCTCAAGCCTGGCGGTACCGGGCAGGGTGTTTTCCGGCAGCGGCAATGACAGATTGGTGACGTCATCATAGATACCGACCGTAAAGCGTGGTTTTGGCTTCGCGCTATTCAGCTCATTAAAGACCGCCATGACGCAGTCTGGGCCAAACTCTTTCGACGAAAGACCATAGCGTCCGCCAATGACGCGCGGCAAGGTTTCCCGCTCGCCGCAGTTAAAGGCTTCCGCCAGCGCGGTCATCACATCCAGGTATAGCGGTTCTGCCTGCGCACCGGGTTCTTTGGTGCGATCCAGAACGGCGATGCTGCGCGCGGTTTCCGGCAGGGCGCGCAGTAAATGTCTGGCGGAGAATGGACGGAACAGACGGACTTTCAGCACGCCAACTTTCTCGCCGCGAGCCATCAGCTCTTCGACGACTTCTTCACTGGTGCCAATCGCCGAACCCATCAAAATAATGACGCGTTCTGCCTGCGGATGACCGTAATATTCAAATGGCTGGTACTGGCGACCTGTAGCCGCGGCGAAGTCGTTCATCGCCTGTTCGACGTGATCGTAAACCGCGTTGTACCACGGGTTCGTCGCTTCGCGTGACTGGAAATAGGTGTCCGGGTTAGCCGACGTACCACGAATAACCGGATGTTCCGGGTTAAGCGCGCGGGCGCGGTGGGCGTCGATCTCCGCCTGAGGCATCAGTCCGAGGATGGTGTCATCCGCCAGGGGCACAATTTTATTGATTTCATGCGAGGTACGGAATCCATCAAAAAAATGAATAAACGGAACCCGGCTTTTCAGCGTAGCGATTTGCGAAATCAGCGCAAAATCCTGTGCTTCCTGGACGCTGCTGGCACACAGCATCGCGCATCCCGTCTGACGTACCGTCATCACGTCGGAGTGATCGCCGAAGATCGATAGCGCGTGAGTGGCAATCGTACGTGCCGCAACGTGCAGCACAAACGGGGTCAACTGGCCGGCCAGTTTGTACAGCGTTGGGATCATCAACAGCAAACCCTGTGATGAGGTAAACGACGTCGAGAGCGCACCGGTCTGCAACGCGCCGTGAACGGTCGCTATTGCACCGCCTTCCGACTGCATTTCTACGACGCGAGGGGTATCTCCCCACACGTTTTTAAGCCCGTTTCCGGCCCAGGCATCCGCCTGTTCCGCCATCGTCGAACTGGGCGTAATCGGGTAGATGGCGATAACCTCGCTGGTACGAAACGCGATCGAAGCAACCGCACCATTACCGTCAATTGTTTGCATACTGACACCCTTACATTGCGCAAAAAGAGGGACCCGCGTAACAGCGGCGAATCCTGATAGTTATGCTTCTATTTTAGCAAAAGCCATTCAGGCGCATTTTCGCTTTTGTGTCCCTGGAATACATAGAATGAATGGTTTGATCAAAGGTACTGGCAAAAAATTGCCAGAAAATGTAAACAGCGCGCATAAATGCGGCGTTTGCCTCTCGACGGCGGTGTCTCCGCTGCCTATTATTTATGGCTGTGTCGTTTGGTTAATCTTCAGAGGGGAGTAAGATGCGCGCAGCGTTTTGGGTAGGGTGTGCCGCGTTATTATTATCGGCTTGTAGCAGTGAACCTGTTCAGCAGGCAACCGCAGCACATGTCGCGCCAGGCATGAAGGCGGCAATGTCCAGTACTGGAGAAGCAAATTGCGCCATGATTGGTGGTTCGCTCTCCGTGGCCCGTCAACTGGATGGTTCAGCCATCGGGATGTGTGCGCTACCCAACGGCAAACGCTGTAGCGAGCAGTCGCTTGCCGCCGGAAGCTGTGGGAGCTATTGAGCCACCGCGTTTATTACATTAAATCCGCAAGTTTATACGTCAGCGTTTGTTCTGCCGTCGCCAGTGTTAGCTGGTCAGCAGTCAAATCTACCTGTGCGCCTTGCTTAAACATTTCGCTGACGATGCCGTCGAGCGCGTTAAGCTGTGGATCGGCGCACATCATGCGGGTCATCGCCATGTCTTTCACCTTCAGCTCCCCGTCCGACAGCTTGCCCTGACCGTGGAATTGATTACACATCTTTCCCGATACCGTCATGTTTTCGCCAAAACTCAATTCGGGTGGGTTATTGGCGACGGTAACTGCTTTACCATTCACGCTCTGTAAAACGAAACGGTGATGCTGCAATTGTTCGCGACTGACGGAAACTTTTCCACTGCTCACACAGCCGGCCATCAGCATGCTGAGCGCAATCAACGTGACAACGTTCTTCATTAAAACTCTCTACGTTCGTGACGGGAATACATTCAATATAATAATGATACTGGCTGTTTTATCATTGGTGATTATCTGAAAATGCTCCCCTGGAGTCAGGGGAGCACTGATATTAGAAGAGGGCGTTTGGACAGGTTTCGCCTTTGTCGATTTGCGCCAGATTTTGCAGCGTAGTCTCAGAAATACTGGTCAGCGCTTCGGCGGTCAGAAACGCCTGATGCCCGGTAAACAGCACGTTATGGCAGGCTGACAGGCGACGGAACACATCATCCTGAATCACATCATTGGATTTATCTTCAAAGAACAGGTCGCGTTCGTTTTCATACACGTCCATCCCCAGAGAACCAATTTTCTGGTTTTTCAGAGCATCGATAGCGGCTTGCGAATCGATCAACGCCCCGCGGCTGGTGTTAATGACCATCACGCCGTTTTTCATTTGCTCAAAGGCTTCCTGATTGAGCAGATGATAATTCTCCGGCGTTAACGGGCAGTGCAGGGAGATAACATCAGACTCAGCAAACAGCGTTTTAAGATCGACATATTCCACGCCAAGCTCCAGGGCGGCAGCGCTTGGGTAGGGATCAAACGCCAGCAGACGCATACCAAAACCTTTCAGGATCCGCAGCGCGGCAATTCCGATTTTACCGGTACCAATCACCCCAGCCGTTTTGCCATACATGGTAAAGCCGGTCAGCCCTTCAAGAGAGAAGTTGGCATCGCGGGTACGCTGATAGGCGCGATGAATACGGCGGTTCAGCGTCATCATCATGCCGATCGCATGTTCAGCGACGGCTTCAGGTGAATAGGCCGGAACGCGCACCACCTGCAGGCCCAGCTCTTTTGCCGCGTCGAGATCGACGTTATTGAACCCGGCGCAACGCAGAGCGATATACTTCACGCCCTGCTTTTTCAGTTCTTCCAGAACCGGTCGGCTGCCATCGTCGTTGACGAAGATACACACGGCTTCGCAGCCATGGGCCGTTTTGGCCGTTTTCTCCGTCAGCAGAAAGTCAAAAAATTCAAGTTCAAAACCAAAAGCATCGTTCACCTGCTGTAGATACTTTTTGTCGTACTGTTTTGTACTATAGATGGCGAGTTTCATAAGACTTTCTCCAGTGATTTTGACGTCACATTCATTCAATTCAAATTATTTTACAAAATCTAAAAAGTTATTGATAGTCATAGAAGTAATGAATGTTTAAAGCGTATCTGTTGTTAGTGTGGGCAGGTTACGCGATTTCAACAACTGGATATTTTCCATCCGATGCGCCATTCATTAAGCAGCTAGCGTGGGTAAAAAGCCAGGTGATTCACATCCAGACAGCTACGCTTATACAGGTATCAGATATCGGGAGGGGTTATGCTAACTCACTCTGAAGCAAAACGATGGGCCACCTTAATGCTTAAGGCGGCTTTATGCGATGGAATGAAACCTGACGAAATTTCTCGCCAGGTGCATCTGGTCTGCGATCATCATGGTAGGGAGTGCCTTGAAGAACTCATTGAGGAAATTCTTATAGAAGCAGGTCGTATAGGACCTAAGCATAGCGAGGGGCAACTGAGACATCATTGAGTCCGAATCCATGCGCTGCTGTGTTGCGATCGTTCCTGACGGCACGTGTAACAGCGTGCCATCTGGCGCCGTTATCTATCCTTATGTGGGCATATCACGTCAAACATGCCACAATACAGGCCTAAACCGGCTTAAATTTTTGCTAAATCAGGATATTAACTACCCATGAAGGGTAAATATAAAGCCGTTCTGGCACTCCTCTTATTATTCATTCTCGTACCGCTGACGCTGGTGATGACGCTTGGTCTGTGGGTCCCGACCCTGGTGGGCGTCTGGTTACCTGTTGGTACACGTATCGCGCTCGATGAAAGCCCACGGCTGACGCGGCATGGGCTGCATATCCCGGAACTCCGCTATCTGGTTGATGATTGCCCGCTGGCGCGCATAGCTCAGGCGGATCTGTCCCACCCCAGCCGCTGGTTGTTGAATGTGCGAACTGTTGAGCTGGATTCAGCTTGCCTGGCCAAATTGCCGCAGACGGAGCCGTCGCCGGTAGCGCCTAAAACGCTGGCTGAATGGCAATCAATGCTGCCCAATGCCTGGATTAACATTGATAACGTTATTCTCTCTCCCTGGCAGGAGTGGCAGGGCAAACTGTCGCTTTCGCTCACGCCCGCCATACAGCAACTGCGCTACCAGGGGGAAAAAGTTAAATTTCAGGGGCGTCTGCACGGGCAAAACCTCACCATAAATGAGCTGAATGTTGCCGCATTTGCAGACCAACCGCCGGTTAAACTGGTCGGTGAATTTACCATGCCGCTGGTTCCCGATGGATTACCGGTGAGTGGTCATGCGGTTGCTACGTTGCGCTTGCCCCAGGAACCCACGCTGGTGGATGCCGAACTGGAGTGGCAGGAAAACAGCGGCCAATTGATCGTTATGGCGCGGGATAATGCCGATCCGCTGCTCGATCTTCCGTGGGAAATAACCCGTCAGCAACTGACTATCAGCGACGGTCGCTGGAACTGGCCTTATCAGGGATTCCCGTTAAGCGGACGGCTGGGCATGAAAGTTGAAAACTGGCAGGCCGGGCTGGAAAACGCGGTGGTGAGCGGGCGGCTGAACGTTCTGACGCAAGGCGATGCAGGCAAAGGAAACGCCGTTTTAACGCTGGGGCCGGGTAAACTGGGTATCGATAATAGCGAGATGCCGTTGCAGTTGATCGGTGAAGCGAAGCAGGGCGATCTGATCTTCTACGCGAAATTACCCGCCAGGCTTACCGGCAGTCTGAACGATCCGCAGCTGGCGTTCGAGCCAGGGGCGCTGCTGCGCTCGCGTGGGCGGGTAATTGATTCGCTCGATATCGACGAGATTCGCTGGCCGCTGGCGGGTGTAAAAGTAACGCAACGCGGTGTGGATGGTCGTTTGCAGGCTATTTTGCGGGCGCATGAAAACCAGATGGGGGGCTTTGAGCTGCATCTGGATGGGCTGGCAAATGATTTTCTTCCTGATGCGGGACGTTGGCAATGGCGCTACTGGGGCGAAGGTAGCTTTACGCCGATGCATGCCCGCTGGGACGTGGCGGGTAAGGGAGAGTGGCATGACAACACGCTGAAGCTCTTTGATCTCTCCACCGGATTTGACCATCTGCAATACGGCACCATGACGGTGGAAAACCCACGCCTGGTCATGGACGAACCGATCGTGTGGGTGCGGGACGCTACCCAACCGACCTTTAGCGGCGCCCTGTCGCTGGACGCAGGTAACACCGTCTTCACCGGCGGAAGCGTCTTACCGCCCTCCACGCTAAAGTTCAGCGTGGAAGGTAGCGACCCGACGGTTTTCCAGTTCAAAGGCCAGCTTCACGCGGGGGCGATTGGCCCTGTACAGCTCAACGGCCGCTGGGACGGGATCCGGCTGCGCGGACAGGCCTGGTGGCCAAAACAATCGCTCACCGTTTTCCAGCCGCTGGTCCCACCTGACTGGAAAATGAAGCTCCGTGAAGGTGAACTGTATGCGCAGGTTGCGTTTTCGGCGGCCCCGGAACAGGGCTTTGAAGCGGGCGGTCATGGGGTATTAAAAGGCGGTAGCGCCTGGATGCCCGATAACCAAATCAATGGCGTCGATTTTATCTTGCCGTTTCGTTTTAGCGAAGGCGCATGGCAACTGGGTACGCGTGGACCTGTTTCACTGCGTATTGCGGAAGTCGTGAATCAGGTGACGGTGAAAAATATGACCGCCGATTTGCAGGGAGCGTACCCCTGGCGTGAAGACAACCCGTTACTGCTGAGCGATGTCAGCGCCGAACTGCTGGGTGGCAAAGTCATCATGCAGCAACTGCGGATGCCGCAGCACGATCCGGCCTTATTGCGGGTGCAAAATATCTCCTCCAGCGAACTTATCAGCGCGGTTAACCCCAAGCAGTTCGCCATGTCGGGCCCGGTCAGCGGCGCGCTGCCATTATGGCTGGATAACGAAAAGTGGATCATCAAAGACGGCTGGTTAACCAACCCGGGTCCGATGACGTTACGTATTGATAAAGACACGGCGGATGCTGTCGTTAAAGATAATATGGCGGCTGGCGCGGCAATTAACTGGCTGCGCTATATGGAAATAACCCATTCCTGGACGAAAATAAATCTCGATAACCTGGGGGTCTTAACGATGCAGGCAACCGTCACTGGTAATAGCCGGGTGGATGGCAAAGTGGGGACGGTTAATTTGAATTACACCCACGAGGAAAATATCTTTACGCTATGGCGCAGTTTGCGTTTTGGCGACAATTTACAGGCATGGCTTGAGCAAAATGCGGCGCTGCCGGAAACCCATTGCTGGGAAGGCAAGGAATGTGAGGAACAACAATGAAAAAAATAACCGCCATGCTGGGTTTGCTGGCTGCATTTTTGTTAGCGGGGTGTACCCCGAGAATCGAAGTGGCTGCGCCAAAAGAGCCGATCACGATTAATATGAACGTCAAAATCGAGCATGAGATCCATATCAAAGTGGATAAAGACGTCGAGAGCTTATTGAAATCGCGTAGCGATCTGTTCTGAGGTAATGATGAAAAAGCAGCTTACAGCGATCCTGGTGGCGCTGAGTTTTCTCACCAGCAATGCATGGGCATTGACCCTGAATGAAGCCAGAACCCAGGGGCGGGTGGGGGAAACGCTGAATGGCTATCTGGTGGCATTACAAACCGACGCGGAAACGCAGGCGCTGGTGAGTGAGATCAATAAAGCGCGAAGCGCCAGCTATCAGCAACTGGCTGAGAGCAACAATATTCCGCCAGAGGAAGTGGCAAAAATGGCCGGGCAAAAGCTGGTCGCTCGCGCCAAACCGGGGGAGTACGTGCAAGGTATTAATGGTAAGTGGTTGAAAAAATAACTGCAGGTTGTAGATAGAATCTGATTTTTATTTATTCACTCAAAAAATATTAGGCGGGCATTGTGAGTTAACTCATTATAGTCAGAACTGTAAATTATCAAGGAGCGATGATGACGCTTTATCAGATAAAGCCCGCTTTTCAGGCGCTTTTACGCCCATTAATGTTTTGGCTGCATAAAAAAAGCGTCACAGCAAATCACATTACCCTTGCCGCGATGGCGCTTTCTTTTGTGACCGGCGCCGTGCTGGTTATTTTCCCCCGACCTGAATATTTTATTCTCTTGCCTGGCGTATTGTTTGTTCGGATGGCGCTGAATGCGCTGGACGGCATGTTGGCGCGTGAATGCAACCAACAATCACGCCTTGGGGCCATCCTTAACGAGAGTGGCGACATTCTTTCCGACCTTGCGCTTTATCTGCCATTTATGTTGCTTCCCGGCAGCAACGGATTGATGGTTATGGTGATGCTGTTCTGCGCGGTGATGACGGAGTTCTGTGGCGTTCTGGCACAAACGATTAATGGCGTCCGCAGCTACGCCGGGCCGTTGGGTAAAAGCGACAGAGCGCTGGTATTTGGGGCGTGGGGGCTGGCGCTCACATTTTGGCCGCAGCTTGTGCAGTGGAGCAATGTCCTGTGGGGCGTTGCCACGCTTTTGCTGATCTGGACGGTGATTAACCGCTGTAAAAGCGCATTACGCGAAGAGGGCGTGAAATGATGCTGCTGGAAAAGTCTCTCGCGGTTATTTTCGCGCTGCTGTTGGTCGCAACAGTGGTCAATGGCTTGCTGGTGTGGCGACGGCCGGGCAAAGACTGGCGGGAGCTGACGCTACGCATTCGCACCTGGTGGGCGATCATCGTTCTATTCTCTTTGGCGATTTTAAGTCCACATTGGCTGGCGCTGACCTTTTTCGCGCTGGTCAGCTTTATGGCGCTAAAGGAGTTCCTGACGCTGGCGCCGTCGCGCCAGACCGATCGCATGCCGCTGCTATGGATGTTTATTGCGATCCCGATTAACTACTGGCTGATTGGCATCAACTGGTACGGCATGTTTGTGGTGTTTATCCCCGTCTACGCTTTTTTATTCTTACCCGTGCGGATGGTGATTGCGGGCGATACGCAGGGGTTCTTGCGCTACGCTTCGCAGCACCACTGGAGCCTGATGACCACCGTTTTTGCCTTCAGCCATGTCGCGTTTCTGCTGGTGCTGCCTGATGACGGCAAACAAACCGGCGCATTGATGGTGCTGTTCCTGGTCGGCTTAACGGAATTCAACGACATTGCGCAGTACCTGTGGGGCAAATCGATTGGGCGTATCAAAGTCATACCGAAGGTCAGCCCTAACAAAACGCTGGCGGGGTTGGTCGGCGGTGTGGCAACCACCACGCTGCTGGCCGCGCTGTTAGGACCGCTGATGACGCCGCTAAGCATACCGTTGTCGCTACTGGCGGGCTTTATCATCGGTATTAGCGGTTTTTGCGGCGACGTAGTGATGTCGGCTATCAAACGTGATATCGGGGTGAAGGACAGCGGCACACTGCTGCCAGGCCATGGTGGGATCCTTGATCGGCTGGATTCCCTCATTTTTACCGCGCCGGTGTTTTTCCATTTCATTCGCTACTTTTGCTACTAACTTATGCTGAGCTCAATTCTGCGAACGCTGTTTACGCTGTGCATCGTCTGGCCGGTGATTTGGCTGTGGCTTGGCCTGCGGATCCGGCACCGGGAGCGTTTGCCCGCATGCGGCCCGGCAATCATCGTTGCGAATCATAACAGCCATATGGACGTGTTTGCGTTGCTTTCGCTGTTTCCGCTGCGCCGCCAGGCTTCTGTTCATCCGGTGGCTGCCGCTGACTATTTTCTGCGTAATAAAGCGATGGCTTGGTTTGCGTTAAATATTCTCAACATCATTCCTGTCTCGCGTAAGGGCAGAGAAACCAATCCGCTGGCGCAGTGTGAACAGGCATTACGCGATGGCAAGATCCTGATCCTCTTTCCGGAAGGGACGCGGGGTGAGCCTGGAAAACTGGCGCCGCTGAAATCAGGGCTATGGCATCTGAGCCAGCGAGTGCCGGACGTACCGATTATTCCCGTCTGGCTACGCGGTACGGAACACATTATGGCGAAAGGGAATCGTATACCACTACCGTTGTTTATTGACGTCAATATTGGCAGTGCATTGAGTTTTCATGGTGATAAACACCTCTTTTTGGACGAACTCAGACAGCAATTGTTGCAGCTACAGCAACAAACCTCAGGAGAGCAGACACATGAGTAATGTACGCGTACCGGATGAACGACGCTTTTTGACCAGTGACAACATCGAACTGTTTTATCGCCACTGGCCGGCAACTGCCCCGGGCGCGGCACCGAAAGCGATCGTCATGTTCCATCGCGGACACGAACACTCCGGGCGTCTGCAGCACATCGTGGATGAACTGGCGATGCCGGACACCGCATTCTATGCCTGGGATGCTCGCGGACATGGGCATTCTCCGGGCCAGCGCGGCTATAGCCCCTCGCTCGCGCGCTCGGTGCAGGATGTCGAAGAGTTTGTCCGTTTCGCCGCGGCTGACTCCCAGGCCGCAATGGAAGACGTGGTGGTCGTGGCGCAGAGCGTTGGCGCCGTACTGGCCGCAACCTGGGTGCACGACTACGCGCCTACCATCCGTGGACTGGTGCTGGCGTCTCCAGCGTTCAAAGTCAAACTCTATGTGCCTTTTGCCCGCGCGGGACTGACGCTGATGCATCGCCTGCGCGGCCTGTTTTTCGTCAACTCTTACGTTAAAGGCAAATATCTCACCCACGACGCCGGGCGAGTGGAGAGCTTCAACCAGGACAAACACATCACCCGGGCGATTGCGGTGAACATTCTGCTGGATCTCTACAAAACGGCGGAACGCATTGTCAGCGATGCCGCCGCCATTACGTTACCCGTGCAGTTACTGGTGTCCGGAGATGATTTCGTTGTGCATCGCCAGCCGCAAATTGATTTTTATCAGCGCCTGAGAAATCCCCTCAAGGAGCTGCACGTGTTGCCGGGGTTTTACCACGACACGCTGGGCGAAAAAGACCGGCATCTGGCGTTCGCTAAAATGCGTGATTTCATTACTACGCTATACGCCATGCCGCCGCAGCGTTTTGATTACAGCAACGAAGATCGCTGGAGTCCTGGCGCGGATACCTGGCGGATGCTCAACGGGGGACCCGCGCCGTATTCTCTCGACGACATTGCCTATCGCGGCTTGCGCTATGGGATGAAGCTTCTGGGGACGCAATCGACAGGCGTTCGTCTTGGGTTTGAAACCGGTTTTGATTCCGGCAGCACGCTGGATTACGTCTATCGCAACCAGCCGCAGGGTAACGGCGCGCTGGGGCGTTTAATCGATAAAAACTACCTTAACAATGTCGGCTGGCAGGGGATCCGCCAGCGTAAGGTTCATCTGCAGATGCTGATTCGTCAGGCGGTCGCGCAGTTGGATGAGCAGGGTACGCCGGTACATGTGGTGGATATTGCTGCCGGACACGGACGTTATGTGCTCGACGCGCTGGAAGGCGAAAAGGCGGTCCGTTCAATTTTACTGCGCGATTACAGCGAACTGAATGTGAATAAAGGTCGGGAAATGATCGCCAGCAGAGGCATGGCTGAGATTGCCCGTTTTGAACAAGGCGACGCCTTCAACCGCGAACAGCTGGCGGCGCTTGAGCCTCGTCCTGCTCTGGGGATTGTCTCCGGTTTGTATGAGCTTTTTCCTGATAATTCGCTGGTCAAAAATTCGCTGGCCGGGCTGGCTGAGGCGATAGCGCCGGGCGGAATATTGATTTACACCGGACAGCCCTGGCACCCGCAGCTTAAAACGATAGCCTGGTCGCTGACCAGTCATAAAGACGGTAAAGCGTGGGTTATGCGTGTGCGTACGCAGGGTGAAATGGACGCGCTGGTCCGCGAAGCGGGCTTTGAGAAGTGTGCGCAGCTGATTGATGAGTGGGGTATTTTTACCGTTTCCATGGCGGTACGCCGTGCTTCCTGAACAGCGTAAAATTATGGTGCAGGCCGTCGGTTGGTTGCTGCTGCTGGCCCCCTTTTTTTTCCTTACGTACGGCAAGGTGAATCAGTTTACCGCCTGGCAGGATGCTCAATATCAGAACGTTGGCAGCATCGTTTTTAGTTGGGAATCTGCCATTCCTTTTATTCCATGGACCATCATTCCGTACTGGAGTCTGGATCTGTTATACGGGTTGTCGCTGTTTGTTTGCACTACGCGTTTCGAGCAGCGTCGACTGGTGCTCAAGCTGGTACTGGCATCAATAATTGCCTGCGCCGGCTTTTTACTGTTTCCGTTGCAGTTTAGCTTCACCCGTCCCGAAGTGACGGGGACCGCGGGGTGGCTGTTCGCACAACTGGAACAGTTCGATCTGCCCTATAACCAGTCGCCGTCGCTGCATATCATACTCTGCTGGCTGCTGTGGCGGCACTTCAGCCGCTATCTGTCCGGCGGCTGGCGCTGGCTCTGCGACGGCTGGTTTTTACTGATCGCCATATCCGTGCTGACCACCTGGCAGCATCATTTTATCGATATTATCACCGGCCTGACGGCAGGGATGGTGATTGACTGGATGGTGCCGGAATCACGCCGCTGGCGTTGGTGCCAACCGGATGCTGCGCGCCTGAGACTGATGCGTCGTTACCTGTTGGGTGCAACATTATGTTTTGCCGTCGCCGTGTTGCTGACGCCATGGCTGTTATGGCCTGCGCTGGCATTGCTGATGATCGGGTGTGGTTACGCGGGATTCGGCGCGGCGGTGACGGCTAAAGATCCGCAGGGCAGGCTTTCTCCCGCCGCTTACTGGCTGTTATTACCGTGGCGAGCGGGAATGTGGCTGTCGATGCGCGGGTTTACCCGACGTCTGCCCGCGCTAAGTCCGGTGCTGGCGGGTGTTTATCTCGGCAGTTTTCCGCGCCGCGAGCCTGCGCAAAACGCGGTGCTGGACGTGACTTTTGAGTTTCCACGTGGTCGTGCAACGGCCTCGCGTGTTTATCGCTGCGTACCGATGCTGGATTTAGCGATCCCGAGTGAATCCGAACTGCAGCTGGCGGTGAATACGCTGGAGACTCTGCATGGGACGCAGGGCACGGTGCTGGTTCACTGTGCCTTAGGTCTCTCGCGCAGTGCGATGGTGGTTGCGGCATGGTTGTTGCGTTATGGTCATGCGACGACGGTAGAGCACGCCGTGGCGCAGATTCGGGCGAGTCGCCCACAGGTGGTGCTGACGGATAAACATCTGGAGATGCTGCAACAATGGCAACAGAAAGTGACAACGTAACCGAAGATGAGGCTCTTCAAAGCGGTTTGCTGCGACACACGCTGGCAAGCTGGCGCTTCATCCTGCTTTTTTCCCTTCCGCCGATGGCGTGGGTGCTCTTTGTCGCGCAGCCAGGAATACTGCGAGCCGTTATCGCACTGTTGTGCGCCGTAGTCTGGTTTGGCTGTTGGCGATTATGGCTCGACGAACGCTATTTTTCGCTGGTCACGGCAGAAAACGATACGCAGGCTGGAGAGGCGCTGTGCTTTATCTGGCGACGTGAGCGGCTGAAAACGCTAACGCTGGTTGACCGCCAGGCAGGCGCATTGAAACAGTGTCGGCATACGCTTTGTCTGGTTGCTGCTCTGTGGGCCGTCTGGCTGGTGCTGTTGGTGTAGTATTCAGCAGGATTATTCATCGGCACCGCAATAGTTGCCACACGGCATCTAACTGGCGTTGATATAGTTCAACACCTGTCGCGTCGTGGGGTGAAATCATGTGGCTTCTCAAGTGGTACGTCTGGAATCGTTGGGTATTCAAACTGTTAAGCCGGGATGTCGCGGAGCCGGAACAATTTTTGCTTCATTGCTGGGAAGAGAATCTGGCGAAGTGCAGGGAGTATGCAGCTATCTGGCGCGATATTAACCGCATTCACGGCAAGCAGGTCCGTGTGCGGGCAAAGAAGTAAATGCCGGAAAAACCCTCCCACCGGATGGTGAGAGGGGGAATTATCAGGCGGCAACCACGCTATCGATAGCGGCTTTCGCATCGGACTGTGCTTTAGAGGCCACTTCCGGCCCGTAAGCGATACCTTCAGCAAAGACGACGTTGACGTCGGTGATACCAATAAAGCCCAGGAACACGTTCAGGTACGGGGTGATCAGGTCAGTCGGCGTATCTTTATGAATACCACCACGGCTGGTCAGCACCACTGCGCGTTTACCGGTCACCAGGCCTTCCGGACCTTTCTCGGTATAACGGAAGGTCACACCGGCACGGGCAATCAGGTCAAAGTAGTTTTTCAGCTGCGTCGGAATGTTAAAGTTATACATTGGCGCGGCAATAACAATGACATCATGCGCTTTCAGTTCAGCGATCAGCTCGTCAGACAGCGCCAGCGCTTCTTGCTGACGCGGCGTCAGCGGCGCATCGCTTGGGCGCAGCGCACCCACCAGTTCGCCATCCAGTACCGGAACAGGGTTTGCGGCCAGGTCGCGGACGGTGATTTCATCAGCAGAGTGCTTTTCACGCCACTGTTCAACAAAATAATCAGACAACTGACCAGACTGAGAGTACCCTGCCAGAATACTGGATTTAAGAACTAATACCTTGCTCATGGGTGTTTCCTTTTATGTGTTTGAAGGGGGGATGCCCCGTTGCTTGTTGACACTTTATTCACAATCACTGTCGCAGTGATAGCGCAATATATCGAATCCTATGTTCGAAATTATTGAACAACACATGAAAAGCCCCGATGTGGTACTCTATACCTATCATCTAAAAGAGATTTAACCCAGCAGAGCACTGCCTTTTAACGCTATGACAGAACAACAGAAATTAACCTTTAACATGTTGCAACAACAGCTGGACTCGCTGATGCTGCGTGACAGACAGCGTTTTGCCCGCCGCCTGCACGGTGTGAAGAAGGTTAAAAATCCTGATGCACAACAGGCCATTTACCAGGAGATGGCGAAAGAGATCGAGCGGGCAGCCGGTAAAGTTGTGCTGCGTACAGCGGCGCGCCCGGTCATCAGCTATCCGGAAAACCTGCCTGTCAGCCAGAAAAAACAGGACATTCTGGAAGCCATTCGCGACCATCAGGTGGTGATTGTCGCCGGTGAGACCGGTTCAGGTAAAACCACCCAGCTACCGAAAATCTGTATGGACCTGGGGCGCGGGGTGAAAGGGCTGATCGGCCATACCCAGCCGCGTCGTCTGGCGGCGCGTACCGTGGCGAACCGTATTGCGGAAGAGCTGCAAACCGAGCCGGGCGGCTGTATCGGCTATAAGGTCCGTTTTAGCGATCATGTCAGCGACAACACCATGGTTAAGCTGATGACGGACGGTATCCTGCTGGCGGAAATCCAGCAGGATCGGCTGCTGATGCAGTACGACACCATCATCATCGATGAAGCGCACGAACGTAGCCTGAATATCGACTTTCTGCTCGGTTATCTGAAAGAACTCCTGCCGCGCCGTCCGGATCTGAAAATTATCATCACTTCGGCGACCATTGACCCGGAGCGTTTTTCAAAGCATTTCAATAATGCGCCGATTATCGAAGTCTCCGGTCGAACGTATCCGGTGGAAGTGCGCTATCGTCCGATTGTTGAAGACGCAGATGACACTGAGCGCGATCAGCTACAGGCGATTTTTGATGCCGTAGACGAATTAGGACGTGAAAGTCAGGGCGATATACTGATCTTCATGAGCGGCGAGCGTGAAATCCGCGACACCGCTGATGCGCTGAATAAGCTGGATTTACGTCATACCGAAGTGCTGCCGCTGTATGCGCGCCTCTCCAACAGCGAGCAGAACCGGGTGTTTCAGTCGCACAGCGGTCGTCGTATCGTGCTGGCGACCAACGTGGCGGAAACCTCGCTGACCGTACCGGGGATCAAATATGTGATTGATCCAGGGACTGCGCGCATCAGCCGCTACAGCTACCGTACTAAAGTCCAGCGCTTGCCAATTGAGCCGGTATCACAGGCCTCTGCCAACCAGCGTAAAGGGCGCTGCGGTCGCGTGTCGGAAGGGATCTGTATTCGTTTGTATTCGGAAGATGACTTCCTGTCGCGTCCGGAGTTTACCGACCCGGAGATCCTGCGTACTAACCTGGCGTCCGTCATTCTGCAAATGACGGCGCTGGGGCTGGGAGATATCGCGGCGTTCCCGTTTGTTGAAGCGCCGGATAAACGCAATATTCAGGACGGGGTGCGCCTGCTTGAAGAGCTGGGCGCGATAACCACTGATGAGCAGCAAACCGCCTATAAGCTGACGCCGTTGGGCCGTCAGCTGTCGCAACTGCCTGTGGATCCGCGTCTGGCGCGCATGGTGCTGGAAGCGCAAAAACATGGCTGTGTGCGTGAGGCGATGATCATCACCTCGGCGCTGTCCATTCAGGATCCGCGCGAGCGTCCGATGGACAAACAGCAGGCTTCCGACGAGAAGCATCGCCGCTTCCACGACAAAGAGTCTGATTTCCTCGCCTTCGTGAACCTGTGGAACTATCTCGGCGAACAGCAAAAAGCGCTGTCGTCAAACCAGTTCCGCCGTCAGTGTAAAGTCGACTTTCTTAATTATCTGCGCGTGCGCGAATGGCAGGATATCTACACGCAGCTGCGCCAGGTGGTAAAAGAGCTGGGGATTCCGGTCAACAGCGAACCCGCTGAATATCGGGAGATCCACGTCGCATTGCTGACCGGCTTACTGTCGCATATCGGGATGAAAGATGCCGATAAGCAGGAATTTACCGGGGCGCGTAACGCCCGTTTCTCGATATTTCCGGGTTCCGGTTTATTCAAGAAGCCGCCGAAATGGACGATGGTCGCCGAGCTGGTGGAAACCAGCCGCCTGTGGGGACGCATTGCCGCACGTATCGACCCGGAATGGGTGGAGCCGGTTGCGCAGCATCTGATCAAACGGTCATACAGCGAACCGCACTGGGAACGCGCGCAGGGCGCGGTAATGGCGACCGAAAAGGTCACCGTCTACGGCTTACCGATTGTTGCCGCCCGTAAGGTGAACTACAGCCAGATCGATCCGGCGCTGTCGCGTGAGCTGTTTATTCGTCATGCGCTGGTGGAAGGCGACTGGCAGACGCGGCATGCGTTTTTCCGTGACAACCTGAAGCTGCGGGCGGAGGTGGAAGAGTTAGAACACAAATCGCGCCGCCGCGACATCCTGGTTGATGATGAAACGCTGTTTGAATTTTACGACCAGCGCATCAGCCATGATGTGGTTTCTGCGCGTCACTTTGATAGCTGGTGGAAAAAAGTTTCCCGCGAGACCCCGGATCTGCTCAACTTTGAAAAGAGCATGCTTATCAAAGAGGGCGCGGAGAAAATCAGCAAGCTGGATTACCCGAACTTCTGGCATCAGGGCAATCTCAAACTGCGTTTGAGCTACCAGTTCGAACCCGGCGCCGATGCGGATGGTGTGACCGTGCATATACCGCTCCCGCTATTAAACCAGGTCGATGAGAGCGGTTTTGAATGGCAGATCCCTGGCCTGCGTCGTGAACTGGTAATCGCCCTGATTAAGTCGTTGCCGAAACCGGTCCGACGTAACTTTGTGCCAGCGCCGAACTATGCGGAGGCGTTTTTAGGTCGCGTGACGCCGTTGGAACTGCCGCTGCTGGACGCGCTGGAGCGCGAACTGCGCCGGATGACCGGCGTTACCGTTGACCGTGAAGACTGGCACTGGGATCAGGTTCCCGATCACCTGAAAATCACCTTCCGGGTGGTGGATGATAAGAACAAGAAGCTGCAGGAAGGACGTTCGCTGCAGGATCTGAAAGACGCGTTGAAGGGCAAGGTTCAGGAAACGCTGTCATCGGTGGCCGATGATGGTATCGAACAGAGCGGGCTGCATATCTGGAGCTTTGGTCAACTGCCGGAAAGCTATGAGCAAAAACGCGGCAACTATAAAGTAAAAGCGTGGCCAGCGCTGGTGGATGAGCGTGACAGCGTGGCCATCAAACTGTTTGATAATCCGCTGGAACAACAGCAGGCCATGTGGTGCGGTTTACGCCGCCTGTTGCTGTTGAATATTCCTTCACCGATCAAATATTTACACGAGAAGTTGCCCAACAAAGCCAAGCTGGGGCTGTATTTTAACCCGTATGGCAAAGTGCTGGATTTGATTGACGACTGCATCTCCTGTGGTGTGGATCGGTTGATCGACGCCCACGGTGGTCCCGTGTGGACGGAAGAGGGCTTTGCGGCGCTGCATGAGAAGGTGCGGGCCGAACTGAACGATACGGTGGTGGATATCGCGAAGCAGGTCGAACAGATCCTGACGGCGGTGTTTAATATCAACAAGCGTCTGAAAGGACGTGTGGATATGACCATGGCGTTAGGACTTTCGGATATCAAAGCGCAAATGAACGGACTGGTGTACCGCGGATTTGTCACCGGTAATGGCTTCAAACGTCTGGGCGATACGCTGCGTTATTTACAGGCTATTGAAAAGCGCCTGGAAAAACTGGCCATCGATCCGCACCGCGACCGTGCGCAGATGCTGAAAGTGGATAGCGTGCAGCAGGCCTGGCAGCAATGGTTCAATAAACTGCCGCCTGCGCGCCGTGAAGATGACGACGTCAAAGCGATCCGCTGGATGATAGAAGAGCTGCGCGTCAGCTACTTTGCCCAGCAGCTTGGTACGCCGTACCCTATTTCAGATAAACGTATTCTGCAGGCGATGGAGCAGATTAGCGGCTGATAACGTTATTTATTTTTTTAGTCTTTAAGAAACCCGGTTAGCATAAGCGCCGGGTTTCTTTATAAATTCTGAAAAAATCCAGAGTTATATTTAATAAAATATATTGAGAGTATGCTGCCAGGGTCCAGATAGATAATGAGGATGTGGCGGTGGTATTGCTGTTATAGTTATATATGTGAATGGCATACATTCAAATATTGAATGTTATTTCTGTTGGGCTGAGGGTTCAATGCTTAAAAAGCCTGTATTGTTATGAATATATTTAATATCTCATGGGGTATTTGTCATGAAGACATTGTCATCGTTGGGCTGTTTATATTCAACTTTTATGATTAATTACATCATATAGTGTAGCGCATATGTTTAATTTCGCAATAATTCCTATGGGTTGCTTTTATGTATATTCGTATGTTGAATCTTATTCTACCCGCACATAAATATTAAGTTTAACGTTCAGAAGGTAAATAAAAATACCCACGATAGATTTCGGTATGAGCGTGTTTATTGTTTTACCTCAGGAGAGTTTTTATGCCAACAGGATTACGTTTCACACTGGAGGTGGACGGCCTGCCACCGGATGCGCTGGTCGTGGAGTCCTTTCACCTGAGCCAGTCCTTCTCCACGCTGTTCTCCCTCGATATTTCGCTGGTCAGCCAGCAGCTTCTCAGCATTGACTTCTCTCAGGTACTGGAAAATACAGCCCATCTTAAAATCTGGCAGGGCACGGAGATACAGCGCCGGGTGAACGGTATTGTGACCTGGTTTGAGCAGGGGGAAAACGACGGACACCAGATGCTGTACAGCATGAAAGTCCGCCCGCCGCTGTGGCGTGCCGGGCTGCGCCAGAACTCCCGTATTTTCCAGAATGAGGACATTAAAAGCATCCTGGGGACGATATTGCAGGAAAACGATGTGACGGACTGGAGTCCGCTGTTCAGCGAGGCGCATCCGGCGCGGGAATTCTGCGTGCAGTACGGTGAAACGGATTATGACTTTCTGGCGCGGATGGCCGCGGAGGAAGGGCTGTTCTTCTATGAAGAGCACTCGCCTGACA
>NZ_GG730299.1:1088733-1830781 GCF_000155975.1 Citrobacter youngae ATCC 29220
CGTGGCGGCCCCGGCCGATGGAAAAGCCGTCAGTGGACGGCCCGCAGTCAGCCACCGTCACCGGTCCGGAGGGCGAGGAAATCTTCTGCGACGAACATGGCCGGGTGCGGGTGAAGTTTAACTGGGACCGGTATAACCCGGCGAACCAGGACAGTTCATGCTGGATACGGGTGGTGCAGGCGTGGGCGGGACCGGGGTTTGGTAACCTGGCGATACCGCGCGTGGGCCAGGAGGTGATAGTGGACTTTCTGAACGGCGACCCGGACCAGCCCATCATCATGGGGCGGACGTACCATGCGGATAACCCGCCGCCGGGAGGCCTGCCGGGGACGAAGACGCAGATGACCATCCGCTCGAAGACGTACAAGGGCAGCGGATATAACGAGCTCATGTTCGAGGACAAGACCGGACAGGAGCTGTTATCGATGCACGCGCAGAAAGACATGTCAACGGTGGTTCTTAATAACCGGGTGACCGCTGTCGGCGCTAACCACGTTGAATCGGTCACCGGTAACCAGGCGATTAATGTCCAGGAGGGGCAGGTTGTTGTTGTACATGCCGACCATAAGCAGCAGGTCAAGAATATGCATGACACGCTGGTGGGTGGAAATAAAGTTGAACTGGTTGCCGGACCCTGTCTGATAAATAGCGCGACATCGCTCACGCTCGCCTGTGGAGATGCCGTCATTACCCTCACCGCCGATGGAAATATCAGTTGGTATTGTAACAATTTCAATATCTACGCAAAGAAAATGGGGGCTATCACCGCAGCCGATACGGTGGATATCAACATGGATGACGCGACTCCTGGCGCAATTGGTGCACACTTTGCACCTGCAGATATTAAAGGTGCAGTTGATGCTGCGTTCCCCCCCGTCAAGGATACCAATAAATAATTTCAAGGGACTGATTTAGAATGAATTATATTACTCATGAAGGCGCGTTAACCCTGCCTGGCTGCGACGATGTCGTCGATGAAACCGTCAATATCCTGAAATTACCCCAGCGCCAGGCGTCACTGGTCATTAGCCGGGTGCGGCTGGCGGAAGGGCAATCGCACGAGGGTTATCTGTCCCGCCAGATGGCAATGTTGAAAAAAGATTCCCGCCATTTTCTGAGCAGTGAGCCATGGCCCGCCATGCTGGGCGATATTCCGGCACTGGAGCTCACCTGCTCGTTTGAAAAACAGAATGTGACAATTTACCAACAGCTTCTTTGTACCCAACAGACACCGCATCTGATGGTCATCACATTCACCCGGCTTGCCCCGCTGGATGAAGCCGCAGCGCAATGGTGGCTGCAGGTCAAGGCCAGCTTTATTGCTCACCGCGATATCACGCAGGCATGACAGGGAGTCTCTATCATGGGCAGTGATTTTCTTGCCGCTAAACTCCACGATCCGCTGGTTCATACCTCGCTACTAGCCGATTTTGTCTCCTCATTTGTGAAAGGGGCCATCTATGTGGCGGTTGCAGTAGGTGCCGCAGCGGCCGCGACAGCCGCCGTCGCCGCCACCATCGGCTCCGGTGGCACCGCGGGGCCGGTAGTGGCTTTTCTTATAAGTAATATCATTATTGGCGGGGTGGGGGCCGGGTTTGGCTCCCTGATTGATGATATCGCCGACGGTGCAGGAGCGTTGGTGGATGATGCGCTGGACTTTTTCGGCATGAAAGGAAAGCCGGACGGTCTTATTGCGACCGGTTCTCCGAATGTGAGGATCAAAAAGCAACCTGCTGCCCGCGCCGCAGGTAAATTACCTCCCGCTGGCGAACTGGCAAAACTTGAGGCGGAAGACGCAAAGAAGCAGGAAGAAGACGAGAGCGCGTGGGACATCGCTGCCAATATTTTCTTTACACTGTTGCCCGTTGCCGGGCTGGCGAAAATGGCCTGGGATTTTTTGGCGGATCCCGCAGGTTCAATACAGGAAATGGTGGCGCCGACTGTGGCGGGCGCAAATCCCCATGCCACACCTGCCGATGAAGATAAAATAACGTGTAAAAAATTACACCTTATCCCACCCAATGAGCTGTTTCTGGCGGAAGGCTCACGTACCGTTCGTATCAACAGCCAGCCCGCTTGTCGTAACGGCGATCGCAGCACCTGTGAGGCGGTGATTTCTCATGTCCAGAGCGGTATGAAAGTTCGTATCGGTGGTCCATCTGAAGTCGTCAAGAATATCCGCAGTGGGAAAAATCCGTTCATGGGGCTGGCAGCCGACGTTGTGGTGGGGCTGCTGACCCGGAAAGCACTCGGTAAATCGCCTAAAAAACGTAAAACCGAGGGGAAGGAACCGCATCCGCATAAAGAACGCGATCCTAATGCTCCCTGTCCTATCAGAGGAAACCCGATTCATCTACCCAGCGGAGCGAAAATACAGGCTGGGGAGAGTGAGCTGGATTTTGTGCTGGATGGACATATTCCTCTTCTCTGGCAGCGACTTTACGATAGCCGTAATACCCAGACGGGAATACTGGGCCGGGGATGGCGGTTGCCATTTGAAACAACAATATACCGGAGTGCCTCACCCGATCTCACCACGCCGCCCCGAAGCGATTTGACTGAAAATAGTCCAGACCAGTTCATCTATATGGATGATGCCGGCCGGGCCTTAAAACTCGGTGGGCTGACGTCTGGCGACAGCGCTTTTTATGTGGACGAAAGGTTTCACGTCTGGCGCAGTAAACAGGACTATTTTCTCATCCAGACGCTGGCGGGGGAGTATTCCTTTTTTGCCCCCGACCCTTGCCGCTCGGGCCACTGGCGGCTGGAAAGGATCATGGACAGGCACCTTAATAGCCTGACGCTGGTTTATGACGCTACTGGCGTGCTGACCCATATCCATGATGATGACCACCTGCTGGTTGTTCGTCTGCAGTATGAAAATGAGCGCCTGCATAAGGTCTGGCAGTCTAGCGAAGATGGCGGCCATGAACGCCTGCTGGTCAGCTATGCTTTTTCGCCGGAAGGACAGCTTGGCCACGTCATTGATGCGAATGGTGATGTCACCCTGCGCTGCGAATATGGTGATATCCATGGTCTGATTCAGGCGCTGTATTATCCTGCGGGCCGGGAGTCGCACTACCGCTGGCAAACGTTTGATGCCTGGACGGATGAGGCGGGAGACGTGCGCCCGGCTCACTGGCGAGTGATAGAGCACTGGATCCAGGAAAGTGCGCACAATGACACGCCACCGGTGATGCTGGAGCATTACGGGTTTGACTATGACGTGCCAGGCCAGAGCCTCCGGCTGGTGCAGGCCGACCGGGGAGAAAGCGTCTGGCGCTGGGATGCGCTGGGGCAGGTAACGTCAGAGCGTGATGAGTCAGGCGCGGAGTGGACATATCACTGGAACAGCGCACGGCAGCTGCTAAAAAGCACCGATCCTCTGGGGAACTCGCAGACCTTTACCTATGACGAATACGGCAATATTGCCGTGTTCACCAATGCGCTGGGTGAGAAAACGGCAATAACCTGGCTACCGGGTTTTTCTTTCCCGCTCAGATGGATACAACCCGGACAGGTCGTCTGGTCGTATGAGTATAACAACATCGGGGATGTCATCAGTATGACCGATCCGGAGGGGCACATCACCCGGCTGGAGTGGGATACCGACGGCAATAACACCGTGGTACATGATGCGAAGGGAAATGCTCTGCGCTACCGATATAATCGTCGAGGGCAGGTGACCGAGTACCGGGACTGTTCCGATCGTGTGACGCGCTGGTGCTATGATGAATGGGGCCGTGTCACGCAGCATATCAATGCTGAAAGTCATGCCACTCATTACGGTTATACTGCTACGGACCGTCTGCATACGCTGACCCGACCGGACGGTGAGTTTATGCAGTTTGATTACGATGCGGCAGGTGAGCTTGTTCGCCATCAGGATTATGGCAGGGTATTGACCCTCTTTACCCGTAACGCGCGGGGTCAGGTGACGCAGCGAACCGACCCGGGCGGCTATACGTTACGGTATGAGTACGACCCGCTGGGGCGTCTTAAACGCCTGTTCAATGAAAAAGGTGAGGCCTACCGTTTTGAGTACGACGCGCAGGACAACCTGATACAGGAAACCGGGCTGACCGGGATACAAAAAACGTATCAACGGGATGCGCTGGGCCAGCTTCTGACGCAGACTGAAACGCCCACGGATGGCAGCACGCCTCTGCTGACTCACTTTGAGTACGATGCCCTGGGCCGACAGACGGCCCGCATGACCCCATCACGGCGCACTGAGTATCATTACGCATTACACCAGACAACCGTCCTCGATACCACTGCAGAAGGCACCACGACGCTGCGTTTTGATTACGACCGTCTGGGGCGGCTGCTTGCCGAGCATAACCACGGCGGCGATTATCGCTATGAGTACGATGCGCTGGGTAACCGGATCGCCGAGCATCTGCCGGGAGAGCAGACGCTGCGTCACCTGTATTACGGTAGCGGGCATCTGCTGCAGACGCATCTGGACAGTGACTGCGGCCGCGAGGTGATAGCGGAATACGAACGTGACGTGCTGCTCCGTGAAATCCGCCGCACGCAGGGCACACTTAATCAGTACCGGGCTTATAATATCTGCGGTCACCTGACGCGTCAGAGCTGTGGCCGGAACAGGCCAGAGCTGGCGACGCCGCTGCTGGATATCCGCTATCACCGTAACGCCCGGGATAATCTGCTGCGGGTGAGCGGTCGATACCATCCGGGGCTGCCGGAGCGGGACAGGGATACGGGTGCCCTGCAGGAGGATGCGTTCCGCTATGACGAGCGCGGGCAGATAGTGCATCACGAGCAGGACGGTCATGGCCGGACGTTCAGCTACGATGCCGCCATGAACGGTCTGGGTGACAGCGGTTACCGGCAGCCGCCGGGGTTACCGGACGCACCGGGTAATGTGCTGACTGCATGTAAAGAGTACCGCTACCGTTGGGATGGTTTTGGTCGTTTAGCGCAGCGTGACAATGTCAGCACGGGGGTTAAGCAGCGGCTGCATTATGATGACCGCCATCGTCTGATAAAGGTGGAGTTACTGAACGACCGGGAATGGTCGAAGGTGGAGTTCAGGTACGATGCGCTGGACAGGCGGACAGAGAAACGGGTCTGGCGGCATAACACCACGCTGCCCGTACGCACCTTTTTTGAATGGAGCGGGATGCGGCTGTGCGGTGAGCGCAATGATAAGGTGCCGCTGGCGCACACGCTGTATCTGTACGAGGAAGGAAGCTGGCAGCCGCTGGCGCGGGTGGACAGTTACCGCGGTGGCAGTGCGCCACAACAGCGTGTGCTGTATTATCATAGCCTGCCCAACGGTTTTGCGCCGTGCCTGACGAACAGCGAAGGTGAGATAGTCTGGCGAGGACGGATGCAGCTGTGGGGAACGCTGAGGACAGAGGAAAACCGGGAAAGCTACTCCATGCACCCGGCGCACAACCTGCGGTTCGCGGGCCAGTATCTGGACAGGGAAACGGGGCTTCACTACAATACGTTCAGGTATTATGCGCCGGAGAGTGGTCGGTTTACCCAGCTGGATCCGATAGGGCTGAATGGAGGTATCAACCTCTATGCGTATGTCAAAAATCCGCTTACCTGGATAGATCCATTAGGATTAGCTGGATGTAATGCTCAACAACGCCGTAATATATCTGATCTACGAAATGGTAAAGATGTCACGGTTAGAAGTGTTGACGAAGCAAGAGCATTATTAGATAACATGCCGGATCTTAGACCTCATATTGACAATTTCCCTGCAAGGTCTGGTGAGCTTTATAGTGGCACCAAATTCAGTGATGTATGGAAACAACCAGCGGGAACATATCGGGGTGATTTATATAATGTGAAAAATCCATTATCTGATGTCGTTCATAATTCTAAAAATCCATTACACGATAATAATCCGCACTATAATATTATCTTCGGTGATGGTACTAAAGCCGGGATAATTATCGTTCCTTAGTGAGGTTTTTATGAGAAACACGATAGATAACATGATGTTAAAATCAATTCCATTGGTGGAAAGGACCATTGAATCGTCTGGGAATGAACTATTTATTATATATAACATAATTGATGATTTAGATTTCGATATTACACTAAAGAAAACTTACCATTCTTATGAACAATTGGAAAATTCAGTCTTAGTCTTTTTGTCTGATGAAAAAAAGCACAGCGAAGATATATTAATCTGGAGTGATGATTTTTCCGTTAAGCAGAAGAAAGCAAAAAAAGAATTGTTTTTAAGATTTGATACCGGTCGATTATTCTTGCCCGATAATGGAGAAGGTTTTATTTTTGATGGAGATGTCAATTATATGAGAACGTGGATAGATAAACTATAGAACCTTTTGCACTATTTATTTTCATAAACCGGGGGGATATTAAATCTTCCCGGCTTTTTTATTATTTAATCTGTGTTTATTCCACTAAACAAGCACATCCTTCACGCCCTTAACCACCTGTTTAGCCTGATAAAGCTGCTCGCGCAGTTCCTGCACCTCGTTGCTCTCAGCCATCAGCACAATGCACCCCTCCGAAATCTTCACCGTCACGCCGCGCCCGGTCTCAAAGCCTGCCTCGGCCAGCCAGTCGCCCTTGAGGTGCAGGCTGGGGTGCTGTGAATAGTATGTGGTCATGTAGGTTTTGCTGTTTATGTGGCGGGCGCTGACGTAGTTGATTTTATAGCGACGTCGGGTTTTTGGTATGATATTTTTATGTCTAACAATACTGATTGGAGAGTAAAATAAGTGGCGTGCAGATAGCTTAAATGATCAGGGTGTGGCGGTAGCGTATGAATTACGATGCGATGGTTTCTGGTATGTACGAACAAAATTGGTAGTATGATCTGCCGAGCGGATAGATTGTTCTCCCCGACCCGGTAGGGCTGGCGGGGGGACTGAATCTTTATCAGTATGCGCCCAATCCGTTAAGCTGGATCGATCCGTTAGGTCTTAAACCCTGTGCCAGAGATATTGATGCTTTACGCACTGGGCCTAATAAGAGAACTGTTGTTCGCGTTAAAACCAAAAAAGATGCACAGGAATTATTAGATGCAGCTTTCCCAGGTGCTCAGAAAGTCAAAGGTATTGGCTCACAAGATGCAATTGGTGTTCGGAAGAAAAATAAAATGGACCAGTTTAAAAGAAATGACGGGAAGGTTCGTTATAGAAAAGACTATCCAATAGATTCAAAAACAGGACGTGTTTATGGTCATGATGATCCAAAAGGCAACGGGCATGGCTCTTTACCGCATATTAATATAAAACGTGCCGATGGAACCCTAGTCAGAATTGATATAACCGGTTAAAAATGAATAAATTAATTGAATCTATAGAACGCGGTAAGGTTAGAGGTATTGAAGAATATAAACTCATTGATGGTGAGCGGTATTGTTACCAATATGCTCTGAAAAAGATTGCAAATAAATACGTCACTTATCTTTTTTTTATCCCCGAATCTAAAATGGATGTAATGGAGGATTATGGCTCGGAAGAGATAAAGGAATTTTTCTCTATAACAGATGCAATTAATTATTTTACATCTATTGGTGTAGATGTTTCTCTATTTAGAGCCATCAAAGTTGTGTTACCATTTTAATTCATCAAAAGTCGGGAAGAAAATTAAATCTTCCCGGCTTTTTTATTATTTAATTCCCGTTCAGTCCACTAAACAATCACGTCCCGCATCCGCTTAACCATCTGTTTAGCCTGATAAAGCTGTTCGCGCAGCCATCTGTCCGAAATCTTCACGGTGACGCCGCGTCCGGTCTTAAATCCCGCTTCTTTCAGCCAGTAGCCTTTAAGGTGCAGGCTGGGGTGCTGTGAATAGTAGGTGGTCATGTAGGTTTTGCTGTTTATGTGGCGGGCGCTGACGTAGCCGACTTTATAGTGGTGACGGATTTTGGATATGATATTCTTGTGTCTAACATACTGATTAAAAGGTAAAATAAGTCTTGTGCAAATAGCTTAATTTATCAGGGTATGGCGGTAGCTTATGTATTATGCGTGGTGATTTCAGGACTGCACGAACGAAATTGGTAGTATGATCCGCCGTTCGGATAGGTTCATTGTTCCGACCCGATAGAGCTAAAAGGCGGGTTAAATTTATATCAGTATGCGCCTAATCCATTAAATTATATTGATCCGCCAGGTCTTTCTACTTGTGGATTAAGGGGGAGTGACGGGCGGTTCAGAAGTGCTCCAAATATACAGGAAGAAATATCTGGATTACCTAATTTCACAAATAGAACGCCTGGACAAATACGTCAGACTTTATGTAATCGAGGTTATTCGTCGGCGCAAACACATAGTGGGGGGGGGGAAGTTTGGACAAAAGGCTTACCAGATGGAAATACCGTTGCCGTACAAACGAACAGAATGCCCCTCAACCCGCGAGTAAAATTCGCAGTGGCTAAAACCCGTACAGGCGGGAGTGCTATTGGCGTCAATGCAGATAGTATTACTCTTGGATACCCTTTCGTCTTTCAGCGCTCTCACCAGGTCATTGTGATAGAGTGCTGTATTCTGCGAGGAATGAACACCAGGAGTCATGAATATGAGTCAGTTTCCGACGCTTTCCGCGACCACTCTGGCGGCGATCAATACCGTAGGGCAATGGCTGGCGCAGAGCGATTTTACGGGGGATATCACGGTTCAGTCAGATTGCGTAATTCTGGCGGGAAACGCGGTGATCCCGACCCTCGACGCCGCCTGTCGGATCGCGAAAGATCAACAGGTTCCCTTATTGATCAGTGGGGGAATTGGTCATTCCACGCGCTTTCTGTATGACGCGATTGCCCGGCATCCTCGCTACAATATCATTCGAACCACCGGACGCGCGGAAGCGGCGATCCTTGCCGATATCGCTCACCAGTTCTGGCAAATTCCGGGGGAGAAGATTTGGGTGGAAGACCAGTCAACTAACTGCGGTGAGAATGCCCGATTTAGCTGTGCATTACTGAATCAGGCGACAGAAAGTATTCATACCGTCATTGTGGTGCAGGATCCCACTATGCAACGTCGCACGATGGCAACGTTTCAGCGCGTGACCCGCGATGAGCCGCATGCGCCGCGCTGGCTGAGTTTCCCAGGATTCATCCCTGAGCTGGCCCAACGGCAAGACGGCGTGGATTTTGTGCCAGCAGCAGAAGGTTTGTGGTCGGTAGATCGCTATCTTTCTCTCATTACCGGTGAGCTGCCGCGTCTGCGGGACGATGTTAGTGGCTATGGGCCTTGTGGCCGCGATTTTATCGTGCATGTGGATATTCCTGGCAACGTTGAGGCTGCCTGGCAGCACCTGAAAAGCGATACCGCGCTGTCCGAGCTGCTGGAGAGCCGCTCTTTGTGATATCCCCGCTGCCCGTTTGTAAGCGTTTTATTGCAAACGGGCATAAATCCCGCCCGTTTTTTCCCTTCATCATCGCTTTGCCAGACGCTTTTATGAAGCAGTTCACAGAACAGCCACTATAGCGCTAATCCGTCATGCATGATTGATATTAATTAACAATAGTTTTACTTGTTAAAAACAAATTAATCACAGGAGAAGCGCATGTCAGCACCCGTACAACATCCTATGTATATCGATGGGCAGTTTGTGACCTGGCACGATGACGCCTGGATTGATGTCGTCAATCCGGCCACGGAAGAGGTGATCTCGCGTATTCCCGATGGTCGCGCCGAAGATGCGCGTAAAGCTATCGATGCGGCGGAACGCGCCCAGCCGCAATGGGAAGCTCTACCTGCCATTGAACGGGCGAACTGGCTACGCAAAATATCTGCGGGTATCCGTCAACGCGCCGGTGAAATCAGCGCATTGATCGTGGCTGAAGGCGGGAAAATACAGCAACTGGCCGAGGTTGAAGTCGCGTTTACCGCCGATTATATCGATTACATGGCGGAGTGGGCGCGTCGTTATGAAGGTGAGATCCTGCAAAGCGATCGCCCGGGCGAGAATATCCTGCTGTTTAAGCGCGCCCTGGGCGCGACGACGGGCATTCTGCCGTGGAATTTTCCGTTCTTCCTGATAGCCCGCAAACTGGCGCCTGCCTTGCTGACGGGCAATACCATTGTTATTAAGCCGAGTGAATTTACGCCCAACAACGCCATCGCTTTTGCCAAAATTGTCGACGATATCGGCTTGCCGCGCGGGGTGTTTAATCTGGTACTTGGACGCGGTGAAACGGTCGGTCAGGAGCTGGCTGGAAATCCGAAGGTGGCGATGGTGAGCATGACCGGCAGCGTCGGCGCGGGTGAGAAAATTATGGCCGCGGCGGCCAAAAACATTACCAAAGTTTGTCTGGAGTTGGGAGGCAAGGCCCCGGCTATCGTGATGGATGATGCTGACCTTGAACTGGCCGTGAAGGCGATTGTCGATTCACGGGTGATCAACACCGGGCAGGTATGTAACTGTGCCGAGCGTGTGTACGTGCAGAAAGGTATCTATGACCAGTTCGTTAATCGTCTGGGCGAGGCGATGAAAGCCGTGCAGTTCGGCAATCCGGCTGAGCGTAATGACATCGCGATGGGGCCGTTGATTAACGCCGCTGCGCTGGAACGCGTGGAGCAGAAAGTGGCGCGAGCGGTGCAGGAAGGGGCCAGAGTCGTGCTGGGCGGTAAGGCGGTAGAGGGCAAAGGCTATTACTATCCGCCGACATTACTGTTGGATGTGCGCCAGGAGATGGCGATTATGCACGAGGAGACGTTTGGGCCGGTGCTGCCGGTGGTGGCGTTTACTACCCTGGAAGAGGCGCTGGCGATGGCCAACGACAGCGATTACGGACTGACCTCATCGATTTACACGCAAAATCTGAACACGGCGATGAAGGCGATTAAGGGACTGAAGTTTGGCGAAACCTATATTAATCGTGAAAACTTCGAGGCAATGCAGGGCTTCCACGCGGGGTGGCGCAAGTCCGGGATTGGCGGGGCAGACGGTAAACACGGCCTGAACGAATATCTGCAAACGCAGGTGGTTTATCTGCAGTCATAAACAGGCTCGTTGGCGGCGTCGTGTTATCCACACGCTCTTCAGGAGAAAACTGGAATTTTTAGGAAATGAAAGAGGGCGGAGGTGAACCTCCGCCACAACGTCAAAGCTTGATAAATTTATCCAGCGTACGAATAAGTTGGGTCACAAAACCGTATTCGTTATCGTACCAGGCGACGGTTTTTACCAGTTGCAGGTCGCCCACTTCGGTAATCTCAGTTTGTGTCGCATCAAATACCGAACCGAAATGTGAGCCAATCACATCTGATGAGACAATCTCCTCATCGGTATAGCCAAATGATTCGTTATTCAGCGTGGCTTTTTTCAGCGCGTTGTTGACCTCTTCAGCGGTGACTTTTTTACTCAATACCGACACCAGTTCCGTGACGGATCCGGTTTTCACCGGAACGCGCTGGGCGTGGCCTTTTAATTTTCCGCTTAATGCCGGAATCACCAGGCCAATAGCTTTCGCCGCCCCGGTGGTATGGGGAATGATGTTCTCCGCCGCCGCCCGCGAGGCGCGCAGATCTTTGCCGCGTGGGCCATCAACCAGCGATTGCGTCCCCGTGTAGGCGTGAATGGTGGTCATGGTGCCAAGCTGAATACCGAAGTTATCATGCAGCGCTTTCGCCATCGGCGCCAGGCAGTTGGTGGTGCACGATGCGACAGAGATAATCTGGTCGCTGGCATCCAGCGTGTCGTCGTTGACGTTAAAAACGATGGTCTTCATATCACCGGCCGGAGCGGATATCAGGACTTTTTTCGCGCCGGCATCCAGATGGGCCTGCGATTTTTCTGTCGAGGTATAAAAACCGGTGCACTCGATGATAATTTCCGCGCCGGTGGTTTTCCACGGAATATTTTTGGCCTCTTTTTCTGCGTAAACAGCGATCTTTTTACCGTCGACAATCAGCGCATCTTCGGTAAAGTCGACGCTCCAGGGGAACGGACCGTAGTTTGAGTCGTGTTTTAACAGATAGGCGAGAATTTTCGGCGAGGTCAGGTCATTAATGGCGACCACCTCCACGCTGCTTTTGACTTCCAGTAGTCGACGCAATACCAGACGACCAATACGACCAAAACCGTTAATGCCAATTTTACTCATGATGTTCTCCTGTCAGGATGAGGCGGTACGACATATTTTCCCTACCAGGCATAGCCCAGTCGGGCATCCGGGGCAATAGCGGTTCTTGCGATTAAGCGTAACTGACTGAAAACGGGTGAACAAAAGTTAATGAATTTTTAACAAAAGCCCGTTATGTTGACGCATTATTGTTTTTATTCAGGAAGTGTTATGGGCAATAAGTATTCTGGCCTGCAAATTGGCATTCACTGGCTGGTCTTTTTGTTGGTCATTGTGGCCTACAGCGCCATGGAGTTACGCGGATTTTTCCCGCGCAGCTATCGTCCCGCATTCAACATGGTGCATGTCTCCTGTGGTATCACGATTTTAACGTTGATGGTGGCGCGTCTGCTGGTCAGGCTGAAATATCCGGCGCCGCCGATTGTGCCTAAGCCGAAACCGATGATGACCGGCATGGCGCATTTGGGGCATCTGGTTATCTATCTGTTGTTTATTGCGCTGCCGATTATTGGTCTGGTGATGATGTACAACCGGGGAAATCCGTGGGTTGCCTTCGGTATAGTTATGCCGCATGCGGCAGAAGCCAACGCTGAGATGGTGGGTATGCTGAAGACCTGGCACGTGACGCTGGCAAACCTGGGCTATTTTGTTATTGGTCTGCATGCCGCTGCCGCCCTGATGCATCACTACTTCTGGAAGGATAATACGCTGCTGCGCATGATGCCGCGTAAGCGCTCCTGACGTATGCGGCAATCCGTTCAGTTAATCCTGTATGTGCTCTGAATACCCTCTGCCCGCATCCCTGCGGGCAGATCCGGTCAGCTTTTTTCCTCTGCGGAATAAAAAAGAAAATTATTTTTCCAGACACGATAAACGCTTACCGTCGAGATGGTTAAACAACATCCAGTTCGCAACTCTCGTCACTTGATCGCCGTCCTCATTAAAACTACTGTATATAAATACAGTTAAACGAGAGGCCGATTATTATGTTGTTTTTCCAGCCTGCAAAATATCGACAAACAAAACATTTTCCCCTGTTCAGCGACCTTGTGCCCTGTGGTTTTCCTTCTCCGGCGCAGGACTACATTGAGAAACGTATCGACCTCAATGACCTGCTGGTACAACATCCCAGCGCAACCTATTTTGTAAAATCATCGGGCGATTCTATGGTCGGGGCAGGGATCGGTGATGGTGATTTGCTGATTGTCGACAGCGCCAGAAACCCGGCGCATGGAGATATCGTGATTGCCGCCATTGAGGGGGAATTCACCGTTAAACGTCTGCAGGTACATCCGGTTGTGATGCTCAAGCCAGAGAACAGCGCCTACGCGCCCATCATCATCGGCAGTGAGGACGCTTTGGATATCTTTGGCGTGGTGACGTTTATCGTTAAGGCGGCTGGCTGATTATGTTTGCCCTGGTGGATGTTAATTCATTTTACGCCAGCTGTGAGATGGCATTTCGGCCCGATCTGAAAGGCAAACCGGTTGTCGTTCTCTCCAATAACGACGGCTGTGTTATCGCCTGCAGCGCGAAGGCCCGGGCGCTTGGCGTGACAATGGGCGCTCCGTACTTCAAGCAGAAAGATCTGTTCCGGCGCTACGGCGTGGTGTGTTTTAGTTCCAACTATGAACTGTATGCGGATATGAGCAGCAGGGTCATGTCTATCCTGGAAGAACTCTCATCACATGTGGAAAGGTACAGTATCGATGAAGCTTTCTGCGATTTGACGGGAGTGAGAAACTGTAGGGATCTGACGGATTTTGGTCTCGAAATCAGGGCCACAATTCTACAGAAAACACGCCTTCAGGTTGGCGTTGGCATCGCCCAGACCAAAACGCTGGCAAAGCTCGCGAACTACGCCGCCAAAAGATGGCCGCAACAGACTCGCGGAGTGGTGGATTTATCAAATATTGACCACCAGCGTAAGCTGATGGCCGCACTCTCTGTTGATAAAGTTTGGGGCGTGGGCCGCCGTATCAGTAAAAAACTGGACGCGATGGGGATTAAAACCGTCCGTGAGCTGGCTGATACCGACATTCGCTTTATTCGCAAACATTTCAACGTCGTTCTTGAACGAACCGTACGGGAATTGCGCGGTGAGTCGTGTCTGGCGCTGGAGGAGTTTGCGCCGGTTAAGCAGGAAATCGTCTGCTCACGATCGTTTGGTGAAAAACTCACGGACTACAACGCGATGCGCGAAGCTATTTGCACCTATGCCTCGCGTGCTGCGGAAAAGCTGCGCGGTGAGCATCAGTTCTGTCGGTTTATCTCTGTGTTTATCAAAACCAGTCCATTTGCCCTGACGGAACCTTATTACGGTAACAGCGCGTCGCTAAAACTGCTGATCCCGACTCAGGACACCCGGGAAATTATTCGTGCGGCAACGCGTAGCCTGGACGCTATCTGGCGAGAGGGGCAACATTATCAAAAAGCGGGGGTGATGTTGGGCGATTTTTTCAGTTCTGGCGTGGCGCAACTGGATCTGTTTGATGACAGCGCTCCCCGGCGCGACAGTGCGGAACTGATGAGGGTGGTTGATCGTCTGAATAAAAAGGGGCGCGGGACCATCTGGTTTGCCGGACAGGGGATTGAACAGCCGTGGCAAATGAAACGAGAAATGCTCTCACCTCGCTATACGACGCGTTTTACTGATTTACTGCGCGTGAGGTAAGTCTTAATACCGGTTGATAATCATATTCTCTTAAATTCTTAATGTATCAATGACGGCTCGCAGAGCGGGTGGCAGTAACGTTTCTTACTTACGTCCAGGCAAAATAGTTAGTCATATTAGCAATCACTTTTATTTAAACGTTTTCTGTTATGTTAATAGGTAGAAAGACTTAGCGCTGGTGCGGTAGATCCCGGATAAAACGTGTTCCCGGAAAAAATCATCATATCTCATATTGGACACTGTAAAAGGTAGTCATTGGCCCGGTGAAGCATTAAAGTGCGGCTTGTAGTAAATCTCCTAAACGGGGGATAAACAGCAAGTCGCGCATGAACATATGAACAAATTCAGGTCATGGTCGTTGTTTAATGACTCACCGGGAGGCGCCCGGCATCACATTTTTTACCCGGGTGTGGAATATGAGACATACAGTTTCAACAAGTAATTATTATCTTGCTATTGCTTTACTGGATATAATAAAAGAGGTCAGATGCAGACAGAATATATGTATCATAGATTTAAATTGCTGCCTGAGTCTTAACGATCTTTTTAACACGGTATCCCAATGCGGTAATGACGGTACGCTGATTTATCTAATTGGTGGTCAGGGTATATATTCAGAACTATTGGGTTGTTTTGATATGATCGACATGAGCGAATCTATTAACGCTATCCAGATGTTTATCCAGAGTAGTAAGGGTGTATCTCCGGCGCAGTTAAACCGCTATATAGTGTCCTGCCTGGCCCTTGATAAATTATCCAAATCGCAGATTCATATTTCTATCTTGAGTGGTAAAATGAAAATCAGCTCAGTTGGGGAATTAGTTAATTTATCAGTAGCTTCCGTGCATAATCAAATCAGGATTTCGGCCAGTAAGATGAATTTTAGTTCACTGTTGCGCTTTAGATATTTTATCTCTAAAGAATTTTCTTCGAGGGGAAATAATGGACGAGGGATATTACTGGATTCGCCATTGCGGAGTCGTTCAGGTGGCTTACTATACGAATGATAAGAGTGAAGACCTTGAAACGGGGATGATAATAACAGGCGTGTGGCATTTGACGAGAGGTGATGATATTTGCCATAACGGTGAAGCCGAAGTTCTCGAAGGGCCGTTACCACAGCCTAAAAATATGCTAACGTCCTGAAAGGGGCTAAACATACATTTTCCCAGAACGCTATAGTATAAAAAATCTTTTGTAATCTATTGAATGATTTATCTATTTTTGTTATTTGCTGCCGCCGAGGTTGCCGTCTGGCGGCGGAGTTAATGAAAGGCCCTCGCAGTATAGAGGGCGCTGATTTACCTCAGGGTGATATTTCGGCATATTAATCCACCTCTTTTTTATTCAGGCCGAATGGCTACCTTTTCCTCTATTGATTTTTAAGGGAAAAGCGATGCTGTTTAGGGCCGTTTTCTGCAAACTGCATCTCTAACTTCTCACTATCAATACAAGCTGAACCCCCCAGGCTGGAGTTCCGGGGGAGTCAGGTGGCATATAGCGTGTATTTCTTATCGTGATTTGGGGCGCTGGAAAAACTCGTAGACCTCAATGAGTAAGATAGCCACTACATAAAATGGCCAGAGAAATGAAGTGAAAAGCGTATCAGCAAGGTCGAATTCCAGATCGCATACCTTGTCCCCGCGAACTAACAGCGCAAACATCACGATAAATCCAATGACGTACGCAGCTAACGAGTAAATATAAATACTCATAATGGATCCCATAACAGTGTATGGGAACGAGTCTACTGGCGATAACCACACAGTTAAAATTGATATAGCAGATCGATTTTTGCTTATCGATCGATAAAAACGATCGACATGGCACAATTAGGTAATGCGCTGCTTGTTTAATGTTCACTTTTCCTGCGCTGATGGGTATTTAGTGCTTACTGTGCAAATCAGTGTTGAGAATGCGTTAAAAAGTTTGATAATCCGTTAACACTTGGCGGGATGGTATGTATGGGGTTGGCGGGGTAAAAAAAAGGCGCCGACAGGGCGCCAAAAGAAGCCTTAAAAATACACTTACGTCCAGGAAGCTGAGAGTTCAACTTCGCGTTAACCATTGTGCTGAACTGGGCTTTCAGCATCAACCACAATGGCTGTCCTTTTGAGGAATTGGGAACGCTGCGCCCGAGACCGCATACTTCCGTTACGCTCCCTTGTTAATCTACTGATATTCAATAAATCTTATATTTTACAATTATGTAAAAATTCTGATAGCATACCCCCCTATAGTATCTGGAGGGCGTATGCCACATTCACCTGAAGATAAAAAACGTATCCTCACCCGCGTTCGTCGTATTCGCGGCCAGGTTGACGCGCTTGAGCGGGCGCTGGAGTCCGGCGAACCCTGTCTTGCGATCCTGCAACAAATTGCCGCTGTGCGCGGCGCATCCAATGGCCTGATGGGCGAAATGGTTGAGATCCACCTGAAAGATGAACTGGTCAGCGGCGAGACAACGCCAGACCAGCGAGCCGTGCGTATGGCTGAAATCGGCCATCTTCTGCGTGCTTATCTAAAATAACACCATCACCTCGCAATAATGGGAAGAGACATATGAAATCACGTGCAGCAGTTGCATTTGGCCCCGGCCAACCGCTAAAAATTGTCGAAATCGACGTCGCGCCGCCAAAGAAAGGTGAAGTGCTGGTTAAAATTACCCACACTGGCGTGTGCCATACTGACGCTTTTACGCTCTCAGGCGACGATCCGGAAGGGGTCTTCCCGGCGGTGCTTGGTCATGAAGGCGGCGGCATTGTGGTTGAAGTGGGCGAAGGCGTCACCAGCCTGAAACCAGGCGACCATGTCATCCCGCTGTACACGGCAGAATGCGGTGAGTGTAAGTTCTGTAAATCGGGGAAAACCAACCTTTGTCAGGCCGTACGCGCCACCCAGGGCAAGGGGTTGATGCCGGATGGCACGACGCGCTTCTCGTATAACGGCGAGCCGATTTATCACTATATGGGCACCAGCACCTTCAGCGAATATACCGTTTGCGCGGAGATCTCACTGGCGAAGGTTAACCCGCAGGCTCCGCTGGACAAAGTATGCCTGCTGGGCTGTGGCGTCACTACCGGGATCGGGGCAGTACATAACACCGCGAAAGTGAAAGAAGGCGATACCGTGGCCGTATTTGGCCTTGGCGGCATCGGCCTGGCGGTGATTCAGGGCGCGGTGCAGGCGAAAGCCGGACGAATTCTGGCCGTTGATACCAACCCGGAGAAATTCAAACTGGCGGGTGAAATGGGCGCGACCGATTTCATCAACCCGAATGATTACGATAAACCGATTCAGGATGTGATTGTTGAGCTTACCGATGGCGGCGTGGACTTTAGCTTTGAATGTATCGGTAACGTTAACGTGATGCGCGCGGCGCTGGAATGCTGCCATAAAGGATGGGGTGAGAGCATCATCATTGGCGTGGCAGGCGCCGGACAAGAGATCAAAACGCGTCCGTTCCAGCTGGTTACCGGACGAGCCTGGCGTGGTTCGGCGTTTGGCGGCGTGAAAGGGCGTACTCAACTCCCGGGGATGGTCGAAGAAGCAATGAGCGGGAAAATCCGATTGGATCCGTTTATCACTCATCGCTTACCGCTGGAGCAAATTAACGAAGCGTTTGATTTAATGCATCAGGGTAAGTCCATCCGTACCGTTATCCACTTTGGCGATAACTGATTCATTGGCCAGCGGATTGTTCCGCTGGCACTTTCCTGAATTTTTTAGAATTATGTTGTGAAAGTGTGACGAATCCGGCGCTTTTCGCGGTAAGTAAACCTCGCTGATTGCCGATGACTATCTAACGGGCGTGTTTTCACGCATAAACCCTACAAGAGAGTCGACGGTCATGGACAACACAACATCGATGCAGGCCCAGCATAAACTGGGTTTTCTGCATCAAATCCGATTGGTTCCGCTGTTTTCCTCCATTCTCGGTGGCATCCTGCTGTTGTTCGCCTTAAGTTCGGGGCTGGCGAGCTATTTTCTTATGCAGGCCGATCGCGATCAGCGCGACGTGACCGATGAGATTCAGGTCAGGATGGGGTTATCTAACAGCTCTAACCACCTGCGCACCGCACGTATCAACATGATCCACGCTGGCGCAGCGAGCCGTATTGCCGAAATGGACGACATGAAGGCCAATATCGCCGAGGCGGAAAAACGGATTAAGCAATCGCAGGACGGTTTCAATGCTTATATGTCGCGTACGGTGAAGACATCCGCTGATGAAGCGTTAGATACCGAATTAAGCGCCAGCTTCAAAGCCTATACCGACGGTTTACAGCCGATGTTGAAATACGCTAAAAACGGGATGTTTGAAGCGATTATCAACCACGAAAATGAACAGGCCAGACCGCTGGATTCTGCTTACAATAAGGTGTTGCTGAAAGCCATTGAAATTCGTACTGCCAGGGCTAATCACCTCAGCGAGCAGGCGCACCAACGTACGCAGCTTGGTATGGCGTTTATGCTTGGCGCATTTGCCCTCGCGCTGGTGCTCACCGTGATGACGTTTATCGTTCTGCGTCGCACCGTTATTCATCCTCTGTTACGTGCAGCCCAGCGCATCGAGCAAATTTCGGCAGGCGATTTGACCATGCCGGAGGAACCGACCGGGCGCAGTGAAATTGGTCGCCTGAGCCGTCATCTGCAGGCTATGCAGCATTCGCTGGCAAAAACCGTCGGCACGGTGCGTCAGGGGGCAGAGGAAATTTATCGCGGAACCAGTGAGATTTCTGCGAGAAATACCGATTTATCCTCACGTACAGAGCAACAGGCCGCGGCGATTGAAGAAACGGCGGCCAGCATGGAAGAGCTGACGGCTACGGTGAAGCAAAACGCGGACAACGCGCACCATGCGAGCAAGCTGGCGGAAGACGCTTCCGGCAAGGCCAGCCGTGGCGGTCAGATGGTTTCTGGCGTGGTGAAAACCATGGGCAATATCTCAGGTAGTTCGCAGAAAATCTCCGAAATTACAGCCGTGATAAACAGCATTGCTTTCCAGACAAACATCCTGGCGCTGAACGCGGCGGTAGAAGCGGCGCGGGCGGGAGAGCAGGGGCGCGGATTTGCGGTGGTTGCCAGTGAGGTACGCACGCTGGCGAGCCGAAGCGCTCAGGCGGCAAAAGAGATTGAGGGGTTGATTAGCGAATCGGTACGGCTCATTGACCAGGGATCCGGTGAAGTGGTTGCCGCGGGTAATACCATGACGGATATTGTTGATGCGGTAAAACGCGTCACCGATATCATGCTGGAAATTGCGGCCGCTTCTGATGAGCAGAGCCGGGGCATTGTGCAGGTGAGCCAGGCGATTTCAGAGATGGATAAAGTGACGCAGCAAAACGCCTCGCTGGTTGAAGAAGCGTCTGCTGCAGCGGCATCGCTGGAAGAACAGGCCGCGCGCTTAACTGAAGCCGTCGGCACCTTCCGCTTAAACGGGGCAAGCGCAATAAAGCGCGCGCCCATGAGCACAACGCCGGGTCATTTAAGTCCGCAGGCGTCAATGGTCAGTGGCGATAACTGGGAAACGTTTTAACACGCGATAAGGGACCAGAGGGTCCCTTAATTTTTGGCATCAAAACGGTACGGTTTTGCGTATCGCGGCGATAAGGATTTGCGCGGCAGAGGGAAGCTGAACGTCGACGCGGGTGAGTATACCAATAGGTTCACCCGCCCCGTGGGTGGGAACCGGCAACGACACCAGCGTCGCCTGGCGTAAATCTTCCCGTACCGCACCTGACGGCACAAACCACACGTAGTCGTAATCCACCGTCAGCTGGCGGGAGAGCGATGCTGACAGCGTTTCGATGCAGCCCGGCGGCATTTTGCAGCCCTGGCTTTGCAGCAGCGTCTCCGCGTGCTGGCGAGGGGCGGTTCCTTTAGGCGACACCACGACAGGCCATTCCATTACCCGGCTCAGCGTGATGGTCTCCTGCAACAACGGGTGGTTGGGCCGCACGACCAGTTTGAGTGACTCAAGAAATAACAATTCGTAGTTCAGGCCAACCATCAATTCCGGATCGGCCATCCGACCGATACCGAGGTCGATTTCTCCCGATTTTAAACCGGCCAGGATCATGGGATTATTCATGGTGGCAACCTGCAGCGTGGTCTCCATTTGCTGCTTATGGAACGGGCCGATCACCGCCGGAAGAATGCCCAACGCCGCGGTGGGTAAGGCCCCAATCCGCACCACATCATTTTGCGACTCTTCGCGCTGATTTAACGCTTGTCCGGCAGTATTGAGCGCATCCAGCACTCTTACCGCGTGGGTAAGAAACTGTTCACCGGGCAGCGTTAACTGCGCGCCAAGGCGACCACGCTCAAAGAGCCGGGTGCCGGTCAGTTGCTCCAGTTCATTCAGCGTCTTGGAGAGGGCCGGTTGGCTCAGGTTAAGGGTTTCAGCCGCGCGCCCCAACGTTCCCTGTTGTGCAACGGCGACAAAAGTATGCAAGTGGCGCAAGCGAATGCGCTGATTGAACAGAACATTTTTTTCCATAAGCGATGTTAAAAACAGAGCCGTGTCGGTGACAAGTGAAGTTGTTCGTTTTTGATAACTTGATAGCAAAATATTATTAACATTTATCATGTTTTACTTACAACTTATTTATTTTGCTCGCGTTTTGTACAGCAATAGCGGGGAGTGGGATCATGGAAGGGAATCTGTCCGGTCGTTATACTTTGCTTATTATTCGCTTTTTCACCTTTTTCTTCACAAGGCACTGATTAATGATACATGTAATAGGACACCTTAACCCCGATAGCGATGCCATTTGCACTGCCGCAATGACGGCGCGTTGGCTTACCTTACGCGGCCAGCAGGCAACAGCATGGCGTCTGGGTGAACCTAACCGCGAAACGCAATTCATCTTTGAGCAGGCGGGGCTGACGCTGCCTGAACGGCTGACGTTTGAGCTGACCGATCGTGACGTCTGGTTGGTGGATTTCACCGAACCTGTCCAGGGGCCGGAATCGCTGGCAGAAAGTAACGTCGTGGGGATTATCGATCACCACCGACTCGGTGGATTAGTCACCCGTCTGCCGCCAGAAGTGTGGGTGAAACCTGTCGGCAGTAGCGCGACGCTGTTATGGCAACTGATGACGGAAGATGAACGCAGCCAGTTATCTCCCGCAGAGGCCGTTTTGCTACTGGGCGCCGCGTTGAGTGACACTGTCACGCTTCGTTCGCCCACGACCACCACTGACGATCGCCTGGCGGTCGATGCGCTGGCACAAAAGGCCGGGGTAGACCTTGACGCTTTCTGTCGCGATCTGCTGTCTGCCAAAACGAGCGTGGAAGGAATGAGCGCCCGCGAACTTCTGCACAAAGACATTAAAACTTTCACTATCCATGGACATCAGGTCTGTGTGGCGCAGCTTGAACTGTATGCGCTGCAACAGGTTGAGACGGTGCTGGACGATTTACGTCAGGAAATGGCGCGCTATGCGCAGGAAAAGAGTGCCGCGCTGGTTGTGCTCATGCTCACTGATATCAATCTGGGCGACACCAGTCTGTGGTTTGCCGGTTCTGCGCTTTCCGATATCCCGCAGCCCTGCAAGGTTGAAGGTATGCTCAGTCGTAAAAAACAGATGCTTCCCTGGCTGGAAAGTCATTTAAAACCACGCCAGTAGGTTCTGTTCACCGTTTGTGCGGGTGGGAAATTTACGCGGGGTCACACTTTGTAAATTCTTCCCACCGGACTTTGCAGCGTTCTCTACACTCCAGGTAATATTCACTGGAGGCATGACATTATGGCGAACACCATCACGGCAGATGAGATTCGGGAACAATTTTCGCAGGCAATGTCAGCAATGTACCAGCAGGAAGTCCCGCAGTATGGCACATTGCTGGAACTTGTCGCTGATGTGAATCTGGCGGTACTGGAAAATAACCCAACGCTACATGAAAAACTGGCCAATGCGGATGAACTGGCCCGGCTAAACGTTGAGCGCCACGGCGCCATCCGGGTGGGCACTGCGCAGGAGCTTTCTACGCTGCGCCGGATGTTTGCCATTATGGGCATGTATCCGGTGAGTTACTACGATCTCTCGCAGGCGGGCGTCCCTGTACACTCGACGGCTTTTCGTCCCATCGACGATGCGTCGCTTTCGCGCAACCCGTTCCGGGTATTCACCTCGTTATTACGGCTCGAATTAATCGAGAACGTTGCGCTGCGGCAAAAGGCGGCGGAGATCCTCGCGAAACGCGATATTTTCACGCCTCGTTGCCACGAACTGCTGGATGAGTTTGATGCGCAGGGCGGTTTTACCCCTGAGCAGGCGCAGGCGTTTGTCCATGAAGCGCTGGAAACCTTCCGCTGGCATCAGCACGCCACGGTCGATGAAGCGACCTATCACGCATTGCACAACGAGCATCGGTTGATTGCCGATGTGGTGTGTTTCCCTGGTTGTCATATTAACCATCTGACGCCGCGCACGCTGGATATCGACCGGGTACAGTCAATGATGCCCGAATGCGGCATTGAGCCGAAAATACTGATTGAAGGGCCGCCGCGCCGCGAAGTGCCCATTTTATTACGCCAGACCAGTTTCAAAGCGCTGGAAGAGACGGTGCTGTTTGCCGGTGAAATGCGCGGCACCCACACGGCGCGTTTTGGCGAGATTGAACAGCGCGGCGTAGCGCTAACGCCGAAAGGCAGAGCCTTGTATGACGAACTGTTGAACAAAGCCGGAACGGGAAAAGATAACCTGACGCACCAGCTGCATCTTCAGGAGGTATTCAAGGCATTCCCGGATAGCGAGTTTCTGCTGCGCCAGCAGGGGCTCGCCTGGTTTCGCTATCGGCTGACGCCGTCAGGCGAGGCGCATCGACACGCCATTCGCCCGGATGACGACCCGCAGCCGCTCATTGAACGGGGCTGGCTGGTTGCGCAACCCATCATCTACGAAGATTTCTTACCGGTGAGCGCGGCGGGGATTTTCCAGTCTAATCTGGGGAATGAAACTCAGGCCCGCAGCCACGGCAATGCCAGCCGCGACGCGTTTGAACAGGCGCTGGGGTGCGCGGTTTACGATGAGTTTGTGCTGTATCAGGAGGCGGAAGAACGAAGTAAACGGCGGTGTGGTTTACTTTAACGGAATTTACATGGGATTCAGCCTGTTCCCATCGACATAAAATATTTTCGATTTTGTACAGATAATCGGCGACCAACAATTGGATTATTAATGAATTTTGTCTAGAGTGAGCGGTCAGAAATGTGCACTCTCTTGCCGCAGATGTTGACCGGCGCGGGACCATTTACACGACCAGAAGGACTCACTTTCAGGCATGAATCGCAGACGATTTATTAAAGGTTCAATGGCAATGGCCGCCGTGTGCGGAACCAGTGGTATTGCATCACTCTTTTCCCGTGCCGCCTTTGCGGCAGAGTCTGACATTGCAGACGGAAAAACCGTACGTTTTGATTTTTCCGTACTGCAATCGATGGCCCACGACTTAGCACAGAAACCCTGGGGCGGCGCGCCGCGTGCGTTACCCGACACGCTGGCGAAACTGACGCCGCAGGCCTACAACAGCATTCAATATGACGCAGAGCAGTCTCTGTGGAACAATGTTGAAAATCGTCAGCTTGATGCGCAGTTCTTCCATGTGGGAATGGGGTTCCGTCGCCGGGTTCGCATGTTCTCGGTCGATGACAGTACGCATATGGCGCGTGAAATCCACTTCCGTCCGGAGCTGTTTAAATACAACGACGCGGGTGTGGATACCAAACAACTGGAAGGGCAAACCGATCTCGGGTTCGCGGGTTTCCGCGTGTTTAAAGCGCCCGAACTGGCCCGTCGCGATGTGGTTTCTTTCCTCGGCGCCAGCTATTTCCGCGCTGTAGATGACACTTACCAGTACGGCTTATCGGCGCGTGGTCTGGCGGTAGATACCTACACCGACAGCAAAGAAGAGTTCCCTGACTTCACCGCTTTCTGGTTCGAAACGGTCAAACCGGGCGCGACCTCCTTTACCGTGTATGCGCTACTCGACAGCCCAAGCGTCACTGGTGCCTTTAAGTTCGTGATCCACTGCGAGAAGACGCAGGTGATCATGGATGTACAAAACCATATCTATGCGCGCAAAGACATCAAGCAGCTCGGCATTGCGCCGATGACCAGCATGTTCAGCTGCGGCAACAATGAACGCCGCATGTGCGACACCATCCACCCGCAAATTCATGACTCCGATCGTCTGGCGATGTGGCGGGGCAACGGCGAGTGGATCTGCCGTCCGCTGAATAACCCGCAAAAACTGCAGTTCAATGCCTATACCGATAACAACCCGAAAGGGTTTGGCTTGCTGCAGCTCGATCGCGACTTCTCCCATTATCAGGACATCATGGGCTGGTACAACAAGCGTCCGAGCCTGTGGGTTGAACCGCGTAACCAGTGGGGCAAGGGGACCATCGGCCTGATGGAGATCCCAACGACCGGCGAAACGCTGGATAACGTCGTTTGCTTCTGGCAGCCGGAGAAGTCGATTAAAGCCGGCGATGAGCTGGAGTTCAAATATCGCCTGTACTGGAGCGCGCAGCCGCCGGTGCGTTCGCCGCTGGCTCGCGTGATGGCCACCCGTACAGGCATGGGCGGCTTCCCGGAAGGATGGGCGCCGGGCGAACATTATCCGGAGAAATGGGCGCGTCGTTTTGCCGTTGACTTCGTAGGCGGCGATCTAAAAGCCGCCGCGCCGAAGGGCATTGAACCGGTGATTACGCTCTCCAGCGGTGAAGCGAAGCAGATTGAGATCCTCTACGTGGAGCCTATCGACGGTTATCGTATCCAGTTTGACTGGTATCCGACGTCTGATTCAACCGACCCGGTAGATATGCGTATGTTCCTGCGTTGCCAGGGCGACGCCATCAGCGAAACCTGGCTTTACCAGTACTTCCCGCCAGCGCCGGATAAACGTCAGTACGTTGACGACCGCGAGATGCGTTAATCACTCCTTTTATGGCTCTCCCGGTGGAGAGCCGTATCTGCAATCTTTCTGAAAATAGTCTGTACGCTATTTACTCGATCCTGTTCGCATTTTTCTGTATGGCAAATGGGTACTCTGGGGTTGTGTATTTCTTATACACGTTCTTGTCCACTAACAGGGAGAAAGTATGTTTCCAGAATACAGAGACCTTATTTCCCGACTGAAAACCGAGAACCCTCGCTTTCTGTCCTTATTCGAAAAACACAACAGCCTTGATCATGAGATCTCCAGACTGGAAGGTTCGGATGGTCGGGGGTATAGTTTGGACATTGTTCGCCTTAAGAAACAGAAACTCCACCTGAAGGAAGATCTGCTCAAAATTTTGCAAAAAGAGAGTGTCGGTGAGAGCTAAGTAAAACGGCGCTTGCTGTGTAAAAGGGCTTCCAAAAGGGAAGCCCTTCCTGTTTTTATTTAATGAGCTTAACCAGCATAACGGAATGAAAATGCCAGAAGTGATAACCATTAATGACACGCTGGAACTGCGTGCCGTAGAAGAGCAACATGTCGCCCCCCTGCATCAGTTGGTGCTGAAAAATAAAACCTGGCTTCAGCAGTCGCTGAACTGGCCGCAGTTTGTGACTTCTGAGGAGGACACCCGCAAGAACGTGCAGGGCAATATGATGCTGCACCAGCGCGGTTACGCCAAAATGTTCCTCATTTTTGCACAACAGAACGTAGTAGGAGTCATCTCGTTTAACCAGATAGAGCCGCTGAACAAAGCCGCCTATATTGGTTACTGGCTGGATGAAGATCGCCAGGGCAAGGGCATTATGTCCCAGGCGCTACAGGCATTGATTCATCATTATGCGCAGCGCCAGGAAATCCGCCGCTTTGTGATTAAGTGCCGCGTAGAGAACGTTGAGAGCAACCAGGTGGCATTGCGCAATGGCTTCCAACTGGAAGGGTGTTTACGACAGGCGGAGTTCCTCAATGGCGATTACTATGATGTGAATCTCTATGCCCGCATCATTGATGGACCTTCAGAATAAGCCTGCAATAGGTGTGCGCGTAATACGCTGCTCGCCGTTGATCACCTTCGGCCCGCGCAGGTGAATCGCCTCATCATCAAACGCTTCAATGTGCGCCTGGCCGGTAATCTCAATATGATTCTCGATCAACACTTCTCCGAGAATGCAGGCGTGGCCTTCAACCAGAATGCGATCGTCAAGCTGGATTGGCCCGCCGCGTAATGTAGCATGTCCCCCGACCAACACATGGTGCTTCAGCACGCAGTTACCTTCGACCACCGCGTGTTCCGCCACCTGCGAACTGTAGCGCAGGGTAGGAATGGCATCTTCATCGGTTCCGGCGATGACGCGCGCGTGTCCGTAAACTTTGGCGCAATCGCAGATCCACACATTGTTCTCTTCATTGCCTTCTATCCTGGCGAAATCAAAAACTTCCGCCCGATGTTCAATAAAGGCAAAGTTAATGACGGCATCGCCATAGATCTGCGCCTGATGCACGACACGTGAATTGCTGATGGTCGCCCGATCGTAAATTTTCAGCAACTGGTCGCTTTCACGGGTGAGCCCTCTGGCGGCAATGATTTCAGAGCCACAGATAACACGCGCATTGCCGCTGAGAAGGCACTCGCCGCGAATGACGGAATCCTGAACGGTGACGTTGTCACGTATCTCTGCGTGATGGCTGATTTCCGCCCGATCAATCCACGCGGCACCGCCAATTTGTGCGCCGTCTCTGACCACGCTCGCCTGCGTAATACGGGCATTTCCGGTTATCGACGCGCCGTAAAACGCGATCGCATTTTCATCGTAAATCCAGCAATCACCGCTTTGCGACAGCACGCTTTCATCATCAATCCAGCCGCCAGGCGTACCGGCGGAAACATCATTAAAATCAATGAGCGCAATGAGTTGGCGTAGCAATACGCTTTTTTTATTGCCATTGTCCTGGTAACTAAAGGAGCGAAGCTCATCGCTGAGACGGTATTTAGCCATAACCCATTTCCATGTTGCGCATCTTAGTTAAACGTAGCAAAGTTTTCCGCACTGGCTAAACCGGCTGAAATTCCATAAAATGTATTTCAAATATACTTTAAAAAATAAACAAAATGAGTAAGAGCAAACAGAGTGAACGGGTCCTCAATCTTCCGGCCGGTTATTTTGGCATGGTGCTGGGTATCATCGGGATGGGATTCGCCTGGCGCTATGCCAGCCAGATATGGCCGGTAAGCCACTGGATTGGTGATGCTCTGGTGATCCTCGCGATGGTTATTTGGGGCTTGCTGACGCTGGCCTTTCTGCGTCGTTTGTTGCACTTTCCACACAGCGTGCTGGCGGAAATTCGTCACCCGGTGATGAGCAGCTTTGTCAGTTTATTCCCGGCCACAACGATGCTGGTCGCGATTGGCTTTGTTCCGTGGTATCGGCCGCTGGCAATAGGGTTGTTTAGCATTGGCGTGGTCATACAGCTTGCATACGCCGCCTGGCAAACGGCAGGATTATGGCGCGGAGCGCATCCAGAGGAAGCCACCACGCCGGGCCTGTATCTGCCGACCGTCGCTAATAACTTTATTAGCGCAATGGCCTGCGGCGCGCTGGGTTTCAATGACGCAGGAATGGTGTTTTTGGGGGCTGGCGTATTTTCCTGGCTTAGCCTGGAGCCGGTGATCCTGCAACGTTTACGGAGCTGCGGCGAGCTGCCTGCAGTTTTACGTACTTCACTTGGCATTCAGCTGGCACCTGCGCTGGTCGCCTGCAGCGCCTGGCTTAGCGTCAACGGCGGCGAGGGCGATACGTTAGCCAAAATGCTGTTCGGCTATGGTCTGCTGCAACTTCTGTTTATGTTACGCCTCATGCCGTGGTATCTGTCCCAGCCATTTAATGCCTCGTTCTGGAGCTTCTCGTTTGGCGTGTCGGCTCTGGCGACGACGGGCCTGCACCTGGGACACGGCAGCGAATCAGGATTTTTTCATACGCTGTCCATCCCGCTGTTTATTTTTACCAATTTTATCATTGCGTTATTACTGATACGTACGTTTGCTTTGCTGATGCAGGGAAAGCTGCTGATCCGCACAGAACGTGCCGCATTACTGAAATCTGAGGATAAATAATGACCCTTTACGACGAAAACTACTTTACTGAGAAATACGATTTAACCCGCACGCATTCCGATGTCGTTGAAGCGGCAAAAATTGTGAAGCCGGGTAAAACCTTAGACCTGGGCTGCGGTAATGGTCGTAACAGCCTGTACCTTGCGGCAAACGGCTATGACGTTACCGCATGGGACAAAAACGCCATGAGTATTGCGAACCTTGAGCGTATCAAAGCGGCAGAAGGACTAACCAACCTGCATACGCAGGTCGCGGACCTTAATTCCTTAAGATTTGATGGCGAATACGATTTTATTCTTTCTACCGTTGTGCTGATGTTCCTCGAAGCGAAAACCATCCCTGGCCTTATTGAGAATATGCAGCGCTGTACGAAACCGGGTGGATATAATTTAATCGTAGCGGCGATGGATACGGATGATTTCCCGTGCACCGTTGGTTTCCCATTTGCGTTTAAGACCGGAGAATTGCGTCGTTATTACAGTGGGTGGGATCTGCTGAAATACAACGAAGACGTGGGTGAACTTCATCGTACGGATGAAAACGGTAATCGTATTAAACTGCGCTTTGCCACCATGTTGGCACGTAAAACTGCCTGAGCCACCCGTTTGGGTTAACTCGTTATGCGTTCAGCATTTTTTGAGCTGAACGCAGAGATAAAATTGTGCGGTCCTTACCATTTTTAGTGCATCCAAAATGCATCTGATTTGCTATTCTTTTTAGGCATCATTGCGAAAACTAAAGGGATCGTTTCATGCGTACTCAAACTTTATTTAAAGTTGCAGTGCTTACTGGCTTGTTGGCATTATCCGGCTGTGCGTCAAAAGTGACCGAACCGGATAAATATTCTGGGTTTTTAAAAAATTACTCTGATCTGAAGGAAACGAAATCGGCCACCGGACAAACGGTACTCCGTTGGGTTGACCCGAACTACAACGAATCCAAATATGACAACATTGTATATAACCCGGTAACGTATTATCCGGTTCCTAAACCTACTACGCAGGTAGGGCAGAAGGTTCTTGATCAACTACTGACCTACACCAATACACAGTTGAAATCCGCAATCAGTAAACGTAAACCCCTGGTGACTACCCCAGGACCACGTAGCCTGATTTTCCGCGGGGCAATTACCGGTGTAGCGACCAGTAAAGAAGGGCTGCAGTTCTACGAAGTGATCCCGGTTGCGCTGCTGGTTGCGGGAACGCAAATGGCAACGGGTCACCGTACCATGGATACCAACCTCTACTTTGAGGGTGAGTTGATTGATGCGGCGACCAATAAACCGGTCATTAAAGTTGTACGTAAGGGCGAAGGTAAAGATCTGAACAACGAAAGCACGCCGATGGCGTTCGAAACGTTGAAGAAAGTTGTTGATGACATGGCGACAGATGCCACCATGTTTGACGTTAATAAAAAACAATAATAAAGAGCGCACCATCCCAGGATGGTGCGTTTTTTTATGCCGTCCTGCGGCGATATAATCGTTTTCCCATCAGCGCTTCTGGTCGGGCGAACATCACCAGATTCCCCAATAAAATCAATACCAACCCGGCAATCGCATTAACCTGCCAGATATAGCCTTCATACAATGTTGACAGCGTCAGTGCGACCAAAGGAAAAAGCAGCGTACTGTATGCGGCTTTGCTGGGACCAATACGGCCGACCAGTGTGAAATAGGCGCCAAAGGCAATCACCGAACCAAAAATAGCCAGGTACAGCAGCGCGCTCAGATAGCTGAAGGTCCACTGCGGAGTGAAGTCATCGCCGCGCGCCAGCGCAATGGCGGCGATCAGCAACGTACCGTACAGCATTGCCCAGCTGTTGGTGGTCAATACTTCCAGTTCTTTTTTCTGGTGACGCAGGCTAATCATGTTGCCCAACGAAAAACCAAAGGTTCCCAGCGCGCTCAAGCCGATGCCCAGCAGAAGTGAATGGTTAAGCCCACTGTTGAGCAAATCCTGCCAGAACAAGGTAACAATACCGGTCAGACCGAGACCGGCGGCAAAATAGAAACGTGTCGGCGGTTTTTGGCCAAAAAACAGAAAGCTATTGACCGCATTGAACAGAACGGCCATCGAGAAAATCACGGATTCCAGGCCAGTATTGATCCATGCCGCAGCCGTGTAAAAACACCAAAAGTTAAAGCAAAAAACGCATCCGCCTTGTAACAGACAAAACAGATGGTCACGAGCGGATAGTTTGCGTAATTTACCGCTAACCAGCAGGATGATTATCATTACCGCGCTGGCGACGGCAAAGCGCCAAAAGATAGAAACCGGCGCAGAAACCGGCCCTTGCTGCAGATAAATTGCAATCCATGTCGTTCCCCAAATCACCACCACCAGGCAGTACAACAGTGCGTTCATACCATCCTCTCTTTTTTGTCTTCAGGCTCGCACTGTGCCACGTCGGGTAGCAGGGGGCTTTCATCGGATTGCGGCGGACTTGCAAAATCTTGCGCTTTTTTTCGCGCAAAGGTGAAAAGGAGGCTGTTAACAACATGTAGCTGATATAGACTGAAAGCCTGCTAACTTATTTTGAATGTGATGGTATGTCTCAGCCCTACGGTGCCTTTGAAAACTTACGCAAACATAATGCCGTGCTGCATGAGTCGGTTGCGTTACATTCAGGGATCCAACTGGCGGCCTGGTCAAACAAGCGCGATACCATCACCCAGTATTGCGATCACCATACGCTCAGTCTGTACATCGCGGATGGCTATGAGAGTTACCATAAAACGGCGCGGGGCTGGAAGAATGGCGGTGGACCGGATCGTTTTTGTCTGATGCCAAAAGAGAGCGAGTCCAGTTGGGATATCCGCGACAATCTTTCCTTTGTGCATCTTTACTGTACCGACGCCCATCTGCGCGAAGTGGGTGAAAAAGTCTGGGATAAGAGTCCTTATAGCTTCACGCTGGATGAACATACGTTTGGCAGCGATCCGGGGATCACGGCGGTTTATCGTCAGTTTTTACTCGATAACGACTGGCAGCAACCGGCGAACCACCTTACGCTCAGCGCCGCGTCTTCGCTACTGTTAACGCATCTGATTCAGCATTACAGCAACGTTCAATGGCGACTGCCCAGCGTCACCGGGGGACTTGCGCCTGCTACCTTGCGCAACGTGCTGGCCTATATTGAAGCGCATCTGGCGTACCCTATCACTCTGAGCGATTTGGCAAGCGAGGCAGCGCTAAGTGAGTTCCATTTTGCCAGAATGTTTCGCCAGTCAATGAATATGGCGCCGCATCAGTACGTTATGCAACGACGTATGGCGCAGGCCCAGCATCTGGTCCGTTATACTTCCCGCAGTTTGTCGGATATTGCGATGGCTTGCGGATTCAGTTCGGCGAGCCATTTCAGTAATCGGTTTAAGCAGGTAACGGGTAAGACGCCAACGCAGCTACGTGCGGCGAAATAGCGTCAACACTGCGTAGCAGACCCCTCCGGCGACCAGTCCCCAGAAGGCAGACCCAACGCCCCATAGCGTCAGACCGCTGGCAGTGACCAGAAAAGTAATGATAGCCGCATCGCGTTCCGCTTCATTATGCAATGCCTGATATAAACTGCCGCTAATCGTGCCGAGCAGCGCCAGACCCGCCAGCATCTGGATCCAGCTTACGGGCAAGGCCGCCATCAGTCCGGTGACCGAACCTCCAAACACTCCAGCCAGAAGATAGAACACACCCGCCGCCGCCGCCGCGAGCCAGCGCCGTTTGGCATCAGGATGCGCTTCGGGACTTTGGCAAATTGCCGCGGTGATGGCGGCAATGCAAATGGAATAGACGCCAAAAGGGGAAAACAACAGCGCCAGCAGACCGGTAAAGACAATCAGCGGTGAAACGGGTAACGCATAACCTGATGCCTTCATGGTGGCGATACCCGGCGCATTTTGCGAGGCCATGGTGACCAGAAACAGCGGCAGTGCGATGCTAATGCTGTGGGCAAATGAAAAATGCGGGGCGATAAACTCAGGTAGCACCGGAGATAAATTAACGTTATTAGTGACAATGTCACCTTTGGCCAGCGCGATAATAATCCCCACCAGCATCGCGGCGATCGTCGCATACCGCGGCGCCCTGACTTTAAATGCCAACCACGCTACCAGCATGCTACCGCACAAGATTAGCTCACTGTTAAGGCTATTAAACGCCTGCAGACCAAAACGCAGCAGGATCCCGGCCAGCATGGCTGACGCCAGCGAATGGGGGATTATTTTCATCAGGCGGGCAAACAGCCCGGTTACGCCGCACAGCACAATTAAAGCGTTAGCCACGATAAAAATGCCGATCGCATCCTGAATCGATACCCCGTGCAGGCCCGTAACCAGCAGGGCGGCGCCGGGGGTTGACCAGGCGGTGAGCACAGGGGCACGGTACCATAACGTCAGTGCCAGCGTACTAACGCCCATCGCTATTCCCAGCGCGGTCATCCAACCCGCAATTTGACCTGTCGTCGCGCCTGCGGCCATCGCTGCTTGCCAGATAATGGCCGCCGAACTGGCGTAACCGACCAGGACCGCGACAAAACCTGATAACACCGTGGGCAGGGGGATTGAAAATGTGCGCATAGCAACTCCGTGTGCGTTATAACGGTCAGTCACTGTAGCACTGTGCGTTATAGCGTACAAGTGCTAAGCTGTAGCCTTGAGAAGGAAGAGTGAAGAAGGAGAAACATGGATAACTTAACCCTCTATCTGGCGACAACACTCAGAACGCTCCGCCACCAGCGAGAATGGAGCCTCTCGCGTCTGGCGGAGGAAACCGGCGTGTCGAAAGCGATGCTGGGACAGATTGAGCGCAATGAATCAAGCCCTACGGTGGCGACCTTATGGAAAATCGCCACCGGGCTGAATGTCCCGTTTTCGACGTTTATCTCACCGCCAGAGTCAGACGGCACGCCGACATTCGATCCCCAACAGCAGGCGATGGTCGTCACGCCGCTGTTTCCGTGGGATCCCCAGTTGTGTTTCGATCACTTTTCGATACTGCTGGCACCTGGCGCGATCAGTGAATCGACTCCGCATGAAAGCGGTGTTATAGAGCATGTCGTGGTGATTAATGGTCTGCTGGATATGTGTATTGATGAACGATGGCGTACCATCAAAGCCGGTGAAGGCGTTCGTTTTGCCGGAGATACGCCACATAGCTACCGTAACAGCGGTGAACAAACGGTTCACTTTCATTCGTTGATCCATTACCCGCGCAGCTAATCGGGAAAACTATTCCGAAATGCCGCGCTTGTGACTACAATAGCCGCCATTTTTACCGCTTGTGGATGGTAACAACTGTATGCGCCAGCAGCCTCATCACCTTGAATTGTTAAGCCCGGCCCGGGATACCGCCATTGCGCGTGAAGCCATTTTACACGGCGCAGACGCCGTTTACATTGGCGGACCGGGGTTTGGCGCGCGTCATAACGCCAGTAACAGTCTGAAAGATATCGCCGAACTGGTGCCTTTCGCTCATCGCTTCGGGGCGAAAATCTTTGTGACGCTGAATACGATTTTGCACGATGATGAACTGGAGCCCGCACAGCGGCTCATTACCGATTTATATCAGACCGGTGTTGACGCGCTGATTGTGCAGGACATGGGGATTCTGGAGCTGGATATTCCCCCCATTGAGCTGCATGCCAGCACGCAGTGTGATATTCGCAGCGTCGAGAAGGCGAAGTTTCTTGCGGATGTCGGATTTACCCAGATTGTCCTGGCGCGCGAACTGAGCCTTGAGCAGATTAACGCCATCCATCAGGCCACGGACGCGACCATTGAGTTTTTCATTCACGGTGCGTTGTGCGTTGCCTACTCAGGCCAGTGTTATATTTCACATGCGCAAACCGGACGTAGCGCTAACCGCGGCGACTGTTCCCAGGCTTGCCGACTGCCGTATACCCTGAAAGACGATCGGGGGCGAGTGGTGTCCTATGAAAAACACCTGCTGTCGATGAAAGATAACGATCAGACCGCCAACCTCGGCGCGTTGATTGACGCGGGCGTGCGCTCCTTCAAAATTGAAGGGCGCTATAAAGACATGAGCTATGTGAAGAATATCACTGCCCATTATCGTCAGATGCTGGACGCTATCATCGAAGAGCGCGGCGACCTTGCCCGTTCATCAGCCGGACGCACTGAGCATTTCTTTACCCCATCCACGGAAAAAACCTTCCACCGCGGCAGCACTGATTATTTTGTCAATGCGCGTAAGGGCGATATCGGCGCATTTGACTCGCCGAAATTCATTGGCCTGCCGGTAGGTGAAGTCCTGAAGGTGGCAAAAGATCATCTCGATGTTGAGGTAACCGAGCCGCTGGCGAACGGTGATGGCCTGAACGTGTTAATCAAGCGTGAGGTGGTTGGTTTCCGTGCCAATACCGTCGAAAAAACGGGGCACAATCGATATCGGGTATGGCCGAATGAAATGCCTGCCGATTTGCACAAAGTTCGCCCGCATCATCCGCTGAATCGTAATCTCGATCATAACTGGCAGCAGGCGTTAACCAAAACCTCCAGCGAACGTCGCGTTGCGGTCGATATTGAACTGGGCGGCTGGCAGGAGCAGTTGATCCTGACGCTCACCAGTGAAGAGGGGGTGAGCATCACTCATACGCTGGAGGGGCAGTTTGAGGAAGCGAACAATGCGCAAAAAGCATTGAGCAACCTGCAGGATGGCCTGGCCAAACTTGGGCAAACGCTTTATTACGCCCGCGATATTCAGGTTAATCTGCCGGGGGCGCTATTCGTACCAAACGGCCAGCTGAATCAACTGCGGCGTGAAGCCGTCGAGATGCTGGATGCGGCGCGTTTACAATGCTATCAGCGCGGCAGCCGTAAACCCGTTTCACAGCCGGCGCCGGTGTATCCGCAAACGCATTTGAGCTTTCTGGCGAACGTCTACAACCATAAAGCGCGTGAGTTTTATCACCGTTATGGCGTTCAGTTGATTGATGCAGCCTATGAAGCGCATGAGGAAAAGGGCGATGTGCCGGTGATGATCACCAAACATTGTCTGCGTTTTGCGTTTAACCTGTGCCCGAAACAGGCGAAAGGAAATATCAAGAGCTGGAAAGCCACACCGATGCAGTTGGTTAACGGTGATGAAGTCCTGACGCTGAAATTTGATTGCCGACCGTGCGAGATGCACGTAATCGGCAAGATGAAACATCATATTCTGAAGATGCCGTTGCCGGGCAGCATCGTCGCTTCCGTCAGTCCCGAAGACCTGATGAAAACGCTGCCGAAGCGTAAAGGGTAAACCTTAGCCCTGGTGGGTATCGGGTTTGCGTGATTTTTGCCAGAAGTGATGTTCGCGAAGGTCGGCGGCGGATTCTTCCGCCGTCACGCGCAGCTCATCGCTGTCGGCGGTGTGTCGTAACACGTGATCGGCGTCCTGCACCTGAAGATATTCATGTCCCTGATTAGTCGCGAGAAGCTGGCCGGAAAAAAGCGCGCTGGCCAGCAATAACCCCGTTAACCCTTTCTTAAACATCATGCACCCTCTGGTACGTTAGCAATGGAAATGGTGATAATTTCACCATGTGACTATTCAATATTTTAATCGGGAAAATGACAATCACTGTTTTGCCAGTGAGATGTTTTTTGCATTTTTGTTTGGTCAACGTTGGGATTTGTTACAACCGGGAAGCGATGTGCTGCCCGGTTGTTTGCAGGGAAGGCGTCAGGATTTAAATCCGGCAGCCGTCATCAGTAAACGAAAGAACATCCCGACGGCGGCCAGGGCCAGCACGCTGCCGCCCCAGAGGATCGCCAGCCACATCAGGCGTTTCCAGATTGATTGCTGCATCAATGATACCCCTCGCCATGTTGAACTTTGCCGCGGAAAACGTAGTAGCTCCAGAAGGTATACACCAGGATTATGGGAATAATCAGTAGCGCGCCAACTAACATAAAGCCCTGACTTTGCGCAGGCGCCGCCGCCTGCCAGAGCGTAATGGACGGCGGGATGATGTGCGGCCAGATACTGATCCCCAGACCGCTGAACCCAAGGAAGATCAATCCCAGCGTCAAAACAAACGGCAGCGCATGGCTGTGCTGTTGGCCCAGCGAGCGCCACAACCAGATGCTAATAAGCGCAACCAGCAGCGGAACCGGCATCAGGAACCACAGGTTGGGCAGGCTAAACCAGCGCTCGGCAATCGCACTGTGCGCCAGCGGCGTCCACAGGCTGATAATGGCAATAACAACCAGCATCGCCAGCAGCAGTTTTTTCGCCACGCCGCGCATTTTATCCTGCAACGGGTTTTCGCTTTTCATCACCAGCCATGTTGCGCCCAACAGGGCGTAGGCCACGACCAGGCCAAAGCCGCAGAATAGCGTGAAGGGTGTTAACCAGTCGAAAGGACCGCCGCTGTAGCTGCGTCCGGTGACGGAAAATCCGTTAAGCACGGCCCCCACCACAACGCCCTGGGTGAAGGTAGCCAGAATTGACCCACCGAGAAAAGCTTTATCCCAGAATGGTCGATGCGCCGGGGTGGCTTTAAAACGAAATTCGAACGCGACGCCGCGAAAAATCAGGCCGATCAGCATCAGCGTCAGCGGGATCGTCAGCGCATCGACAATCACCGCATAGGCCAGGGGGAAAGCGCCGAATAATCCGGCTCCACCCAGCACCAGCCAGGTTTCGTTTCCGTCCCACACCGGGGCGACGCTGTTGACCATCACATCCCGGTCATCGGCATCCTGAATAGCTGGAAATAAAATGCCGATACCGAGGTCGAAACCATCCATCACGATATACATCAACGTGGCGAACACGATAATGACAAACCAGATAACTGATAAATCGATACCCATTAGCGGTGAGCCTCCGGTTGAGAATCGAGAACCGCAGCGGAAAGCGGTCGTGCAGGTGTGCCGGTTGGCGGAATGGTCGGGTCGTCTTCCTGCGGGCCTTTACGGATCAGACGGATCATGTAGCTATAACCGACGCCAAACACTGAGCTGTACACCACGAAGAAGGACAGTAAGCTGATACTCATATGCAAATCACCATGCGCGGATACCGCATCCGCTGTGCGTTGCAGACCGTAGACTACCCACGGTTGACGCCCAACTTCAGTCGTTACCCAGCCAGCAAGTATGGCAATCAATCCAGAGGGACCCATCCACAATGCAAAGCGCAGGAAAGGACGTGAGGTATATAAACGCTGCTTATAGCGCAGCCACAGTGCGAACGCGCCCAGCAGGATCATTAGCATGCCCAGCCCGGCCATTATGCGAAACGACCAGAACACCATGGTGGAGTTGGGCCGGTCTTCTTTAGGAAACTCTTTCAGGGCCGGGACTTGTTTATCCAGACTGTGGGTCAGGATCAGACTGCCCAGCGCCGGAATTTCCAGCCCATAGCGGGTGCGCTCCTGTTCCATATCCGGCCAGCCGAACAGCAGGAGCGGCGTCGGTTCACCGGGCGGGTTTTCCCAGTGTCCTTCAATCGCAGCAATTTTTGCCGGCTGGTGCTTCAGCGTATTTAAACCGTGCATATCGCCAATCAATGCTTGCAGCGGGGCGACGATTAACGTCATCCACAGCGCCATTGAAAACATAGCGCGAATCGCTGGCGTATTGTTTCCGCGCAGCAAATGCCACGCCGCGGAAGCCGCGACAAACAAAGCGCTGCTGAGGAAGGCGGCAACGGACATATGCAGCAGGCGATACGGGAATGAAGGATTGAAAATAACGGCGAACCAGTCGACGGGAACAACTTGTCCATTAACGATTTCATAGCCTTGCGGCGTCTGCATCCAACTGTTGGAGGCGAGGATCCAGAAGGTAGAAATAATCGTTCCCAGCGCAACCATACAGGTCGCGAAGAAGTGCAGACCTGGCCCCACGCGGTTCCAGCCGAACAGCATTACGCCGAGGAATCCCGCTTCAAGGAAGAAGGCGGTTAACACTTCATAGGTCAGCAGCGGTCCGGTGATGCTTCCGGCGAACTCGGAAAAACCGCTCCAGTTGGTGCCGAATTGATAGGCCATCACCAGCCCGGAAACCACGCCCATACCAAAGTTTACGGCGAAAATTTTCGACCAGAAATGATAAAGCGAGCGCCAGATGGGATTTTTAGTTTTTAGCCACAGCCCTTCGAGCACCGCCAGATAGCTGGCGAGGCCGATGGTAATGGCCGGAAAGATAATGTGGAAGGATACCGTAAACGCGAACTGGATCCTTGCCAGGTGAAACGCGTCAAGACCGAACATGCTTAACTCCGCAGGAAAAATTGATTTAGCGCAATTCTAAGTCTGGGAGGCAGCGGAGGGCAGAAACAGAACAGTTCTTTTTAACCATAACAGTTGCAAAATTGCTATGGTTTTCACAAAAGTGGACTCTTCAATATTATGCCTTGATTAGTTTAAAAACTGAATGAGCACTTTGTTATATTCGCCGCAAATAATTCATTGGAATAATAGAATGAGCGGAATCGACTTTGTCGTTTTGTGGGTTGACTCAAGTGATTCAGCCTGGCAGGCCAGTTTTTCCCAACATAAAGCCGCGAGTTGCCATGATGCGGGAGCTATGCACCCGGCACGGTTCAGGGATATGGGGATCTTTAATTATTGGTTCAGATGTGTCGAAAAATATGCGCCCTGGGTCAGAAAAATACACTTGGTTACATGTGGACAAATTCCTGCATGGCTTAATGTGAATCATAAAAAGTTAAATATCGTTTTTCATGAGCAGTTCATCGAAAGTAAGTATCTGCCGACCTTCAACTCAAATGCAATAGAGCTTAACATTCATAAGATAAATGATTTGAGCGACAAGTTTGTGTTGTTTAATGATGATATGTTCATCACGGCACCTCTGAGCGAAGACTTTTACTTTGATCACGAAAAACCTAATGACTTCCTGATTCTAAAGAGAAATCCTCCCACTAACAAAGATAATCTCATCATGGGATCATCAGATTTTCTCAATATTAGCATTTTAAACAGCCACTTTAGCAAGCGCGAAATGATGCGGGAAAATAAGCGTAAATATTTCAATATGTGTTATAAACGACGCGTGCTGAAAAACTTCACTAGTCGAAAAGAAAAATTTTTCGAAGGATTCTATAGTCGACATATTCCACAGCCATTTTTGAAAAGCACGTTCAATGAAGTATGGCAGGCGGAAGAAAAGCTGTTGAGGGAAACGATCGGTAAGAAATTTCGTGAGCCTTTATGCTTAACACAATACTTATTCCGTTACTGGCAGCTGGCGAACGGCACGTTTAACCCGCAAAATCCTCTAAAGAGAGGGAAGTATTTTAATTTGTCGCCGAAAAGTATAAATGATGCCATCAAAACGCTAACCGATGGGACTCCTCAGGTTTGTTTTAATGATACAGAAATACTTAATGATTTTGATTCTGTTACCAATACGTTGCGAACAGCGTTTGAGAAAAAGTTTAATGAGAAGTCAGCGTTTGAGCTTTAAGGCGATCGCTGTACACCTTCCAGTAAAAAGCTAACCGTTATGAAATCCGATTAAATCCTGTTCATAACAGTTATCAAAAATGTATTGTTTATGTAAACTGATATACACAGTGGTTGTCGCCGACATCGGCTATCAGGACGGAAAATGAAAAAGTACCAGCGACTGGCAGAGCAAATTCGCGATCAAATCGCGTCTGGCGTATGGCAGCCAGGCGATCGCCTGCCTTCCTTGCGTGAGCAGGTGGTCAGCAGCGGGATGAGTTTTATGACCGTTGGTCATGCATACCAGTTGCTGGAAAGTCAGGGGCGGATTATTGCCCGGCCACAGTCGGGTTACTATGTTGCCGCGCGTCCTGAACGCGAGCTGGCGCCGCCGCCAGAGCAGGTGATGCGCGACGAAGCGGTGGATATCAACACCTACATCTTTGATATGCTACAGGCCAGCCGGGATGCGTCGGTACTGCCATTTGCCTCCGCGTTTCCTGACCCGCATCTTTTTCCCCTCCAGCAGTTGAACCGTTCGCTGGCGCAGGTGAGTAAAACCGCCACCGCCATGAGCGTGATTGAAAACCTGCCGCCGGGAAATGCCGAACTGCGCCATGCCATCGCCCGTCGCTATGCCCAGCAGGGAATGACCATTTCACCTGACGAAATTGTGATCACCGCCGGTGCGCTTGAGGCGCTCAACCTGAGCCTGCAGGCCGTCACTGAGCCAGGCGACTGGGTGATTGTCGAAAACCCCTGTTTTTATGGCGCGCTGCAGGCCTTGGAGCGATTACGCCTGAAGGCGCTTTCGATTGCCACCGACGTAAAAGAGGGGATCGATCTGGCCGCGCTGGAGCAGGCGTTGCAGGAGTACCCGGTAAAAGCCTGCTGGTTAATGACCAACAGCCAGAATCCGCTGGGTTTTACGCTAACGGCGGAGAAAAAGGCGCATCTGGTCGCCTTACTGGAGAAGTACCATGTGATGCTGATTGAAGATGATGTTTACAGCGAACTGTACTTTGGTCGGGAAAAACCACTCCCCGCCAAAGCCTGGGATCGCAGCGATAGCGTTCTGCATTGTTCATCTTTTTCAAAATGCCTGGTGCCAGGATTTCGCATTGGCTGGGTGGCGGCAGGAAAGCATGCCCGGCGCATTCAGCGACTTCAGTTAATGAGTACCTTGTCCACCAGTTCTCCTATGCAGCTTGCACTCGTGGATTACCTGTCAACCCGACGCTATGACGCGCATCTGCGTCGTTTACGCCGTCAACTTGCGGAACGCAAACAGCAGGCCTGGCAAACGCTACTGCGCCATCTTCCGGCGGAGGTCAAAATTCACCACAACGACAGTGGTTATTTTCTGTGGCTCGAACTGCCGGAACCGCTGGATGCCGGTACGCTGAGTGCGCAAGCGCTGGCGCACCATATCAGCATTGCGCCGGGGAAAATGTTTTCGACGTCGGGAAGCTGGACGCGTTTCTTTCGCTTTAATACCGCATGGCACTGGGGTGAACGTGAAGAACTGGCGGTGAAACAGCTTGGAAAATTAATTCGCGAGATGATGAAATAAAATACAACACGCTATTCAATATAAAAGAATAGCGTGTTCTTATTTTCGAAATAGAGAATACCCAACCACGATGTTATTTATATCGGGTGCTACCATACAAAAAATCAATAGTTCTTACTATTGCCACCTTCGCACCTAACTCCTTGTCTATACTCCAGAAGATTACAACCCCCGGTCAGAGTCAGTAGCGTAATGAGCGTTAGCTCACAACCTGATTAAATTTCCTTGCGCCAGCAGGAACGCTTACCACACCCCGACTATTTTTAGGAAAGGACATATATTTACGGCAGGGCTGCCGCTCAATATTTTTTAGACAGGAGTAAGATGTTATGAGCAAGCAATTTGCCCTCAGTAGCTTGTGTGCGCTCAGTATGACGCTGATGACGGCACAGGCAGCCGAACCCCCTGCATCATTAGATAAACCGGAAGGCCGCCTGGATATTATTGCCTGGCCGGGTTATATCGAACGCGGTCAAACCGATAAACAATATGATTGGGTCTCGCAGTTTGAGAAAGACACCGGCTGCGCGGTCAATGTTAAAACAGCGGCCACATCTGATGAGATGGTCAGCCTGATGGCCAAAGGCGGCTACGACCTGGTGACCGCCTCCGGCGATGCCTCATTACGACTGATTATGGGAAAACGCGTCCAGCCGATTAATACCGCGCTGATCCCTAACTGGAAAACTATCGATCCGCGCGTGGTGAAAGGCGAGTGGTTTAACGTTGGCGGAAAAGTATACGGCACGCCGTACCAGTGGGGGCCCAACCTGCTGATGTATAACACCAAGATCTTCCCAACGCCGCCGGATAGCTGGAACGTGGTGTTTGTTGAACAAAAACTTGAGGATGGAAAAAGCAATAAAGGACGCGTGCAGGCCTACGATGGCCCGATCTATATTGCCGACGCCGCGTTATTCGTTAAAGCCACCCAGCCGCAGCTGGGCATTACCGATCCCTATCAGCTCACCGAAAAACAGTATCAGGCGGTTATCAAAGTCCTGAGCGATCAGCACGCGTTAATCCATCGCTATTGGCACGATACCACCGTGCAAATGAGCGACTTCAAAAACGAAGGCGTGGTGGCGTCCAGCGCCTGGCCTTATCAGGCTAACGCCCTGAAAGCGGAAGGCCAGCCTATTGCCACGGTCTTCCCAAAAGAAGGCGTTACCGGATGGGCTGACACCACCATGCTGCACAGTGAAGCGAAACACCCGGTTTGCGCTTACAAATGGATGAACTGGTCATTAACCCCGAAAGTACAGGGCGACGTAGCGGCCTGGTTTGGTTCTCTGCCGGTGGTGCCGGAAGGGTGTAAAGCCAGCCCATTGCTGGGTGAGAAAGGCTGTGAAACCAACGGTTATAGCTATTTCGACAAAATTGCCTTCTGGAAAACGCCAATTGCGGAAGGGGGTAAATTCGTTCCTTACAGTCGCTGGACGCAGGATTACATCGCCATTATGGGCGGTCGTTAATTCCGCTGGGGGTTTTATGACGTACGCAGTGGAGTTTCATAACGTCTCGCGTTTGTACGGGGATGTTCGCGCAGTTGATGGGGTGAGTATTGCGATTAACGACGGTGAGTTTTTCTCTATGCTGGGGCCATCCGGCTCCGGTAAGACCACCTGTCTGCGCCTGATCGCAGGGTTTGAGCAGCTTTCAGGCGGCGCAATCACCATTTTTGGGAAACAGGCCAGCGAATTGCCGCCCTGGGAACGGGACGTTAATACGGTATTTCAGGACTATGCGTTATTCCCGCATATGTCGATCCTCGATAACGTCGCCTACGGGCTGATGGTCAAAGGGATTGATAAAAAACAGCGCCACGCAAAAGCCCGTGAGGCGCTGGATAAGGTCGCGCTCGGTTTTGTTCATGAGCGCAAACCGTCACAGCTTTCCGGCGGACAGCGCCAGCGCGTGGCGATTGCCCGGGCGCTGGTCAATGAACCGCGCGTTCTGCTATTGGATGAACCGCTCGGGGCGTTGGATCTTAAGCTGCGTGAACAGATGCAATTAGAGCTGAAGAAGTTACAGCAATCTCTGGGCATCACCTTCATTTTTGTCACCCACGACCAGGGCGAAGCGCTGTCGATGTCCGATCGTGTGGCGGTGTTTAATAACGGTCGTATCGAACAGGTGGATTCTCCGCGTGAACTGTATATGCGTCCGCGGACGCCGTTTGTGGCGAGCTTCGTCGGGACGTCAAACGTCTTTGATGCGACGATGTCGGCGAACGTTTGCGGCCTGCAGGGGATGTTCTCCCTGCGCCCGGAGCATATTCGCTTGAATGATGCCGGAGGAGACGTCCAGGCCCGGGGGGTTATCCAGGCGGTGCAGTACCAGGGCGCCGCGACGCGGTTTGAGCTGAAACTTGCCGGTGGTGAAAAACTACTGGTTAGCCAGGCGAACCTGACGGGAGAAATGCTGCCGTCAACGCTGTCGCCGGGTCAGCAGGTGATGGCATCGTGGTCACGCGACGTGATGGTACCGCTGGTTGAGGAGAGGTGAATGGCTATGAACGTTTTACATTCGCCACCGCAACCGACAAGTCTGAACAAGATCTCCGGTTTCTTCTGGCGTAATCCGGGGCTGGGGCTGTTTTTACTGCTCCTCGGGCCGCTGATGTGGTTTGGCATTGTCTACTTTGGCTCATTGCTGACGCTGTTGTGGCAAGGTTTTTATACCTTTGACGATTTCACCATGTCGGTCACGCCGGACCTGACGCTGGCGAATCTGCAGGCGCTGTTTAATCCCGCCAACTACGACATCATTTTGCGTACCCTGACGATGGCGGTAGCGGTCACCATTGCCAGCGCGATTCTGGCGTTTCCGATGGCGTGGTATATGGCGCGTTATACCAGCGGCAAAATGAAAGCCTTTTTTTATATTGCCGTAATGTTGCCAATGTGGGCCAGCTATATCGTTAAAGCCTACGCGTGGACGTTGCTGTTGGCGAAAGACGGCGTGGCGCAGTGGTTTTTAACCCATCTTGGGCTGGAGCCGCTGCTGATCTCCTTCCTGACATTACCAGCAGTCGGCGGCAATACGCTGTCGACCTCAGGGTTAGGGCGCTTTCTGGTGTTCGTCTACATCTGGCTGCCGTTTATGATCCTGCCGGTACAGGCCGCGCTGGAGAGGCTTCCGCCGTCACTGTTACAGGCCTCCGCTGATTTGGGCGCGCGTCCGCGTCAAACCTTCCGCTATGTGGTCCTTCCGCTGGCGATACCCGGTATTGCGGCGGGTTCGATCTTTACCTTCTCTCTGACGTTGGGCGACTTTATCGTGCCGCAGCTGGTGGGGCCGCCGGGGTATTTCATCGGCAACATGGTGTATTCACAGCAAGGGGCGATCGGCAACATGCCGATGGCGGCGGCATTCACGTTGGTGCCGATTGTGTTAATCGCACTGTATCTGGCGTTCGTGAAGCGTCTGGGAGCTTTCGATGCACTCTGAACGCGCACCCTGGTTACTCAAACTGGCGGCATGGGGCGGGGTTATTTTCCTGCACTTTCCCATCCTCATTATCGCCACCTATGCTTTTAATACGGAGGAGGCGGCATTTAGTTTTCCACCGCAGGGGTTAACGCTGAAGTGGTTTAGCGTTGCGGCGCAGCGTAGCGATATTCTGGAATCGGTGACGTTGTCACTTAAAATCGCGGCGTTGTCGACGGCCATTGCTCTCGTTCTGGGGACGCTGGCTGCGGCCGCCCTGTGGCGCAGAGACTTTTTTGGTAAGAGCGCAATATCGCTGTTGCTGCTGTTGCCAATCGCGCTGCCGGGCATTATCACCGGCCTGGCGCTATTGACGGCGTTTAAAACCATCAACCTGGAACCGGGTTTTCTCACGATAGTGGTGGGCCATGCGACGTTTTGTGTGGTGGTGGTGTTTAACAACGTCGTGGCGCGTTTTCGCCGTACCTCATGGAGTCTGGTTGAAGCGTCTATGGATCTTGGCGCCAACGGCTGGCAAACCTTTCGTTACGTGGTGCTGCCCAATCTGGCGTCGGCGCTGCTGGCGGGAGGAATGCTGGCGTTTGCGTTGTCGTTTGATGAAATCATCGTGACAACATTCACCGCCGGACATGAAAGAACGTTGCCTTTGTGGCTGCTCAATCAACTGGGGCGTCCACGAGATGTACCTGTCACCAACGTTGTGGCATTGCTGGTAATGCTGGTGACAACACTGCCAATTTTAGGGGCCTGGTGGCTAACGCGTGACGGCGACACTCTCGCCGGAAACGGTAAATAAACGACGATATGGGAAATTGCTATGCAACATCAATTACTGATTAACGGCGAGCTGGTCAACGGTGAAGGTGAAAAGCAGCCAGTCTATAACCCTGCCACTGGTGAACTGATTCTGGAGATTGCCGAAGCGTCAGCCGCGCAGGTTGATGCCGCGGTACGTGCCGCCGACAGCGCATTTGCCACATGGGGGCAAACCACGCCGAAAGTTCGCTCCGAGCTGCTGCTGAAACTGGCGGATGCTATCGCGGATAACGCGCAAACCTTCGCTGAACTGGAGTCGCTCAACTGCGGTAAACCGCTGCACTGTGTGCTCAACGATGAAATTCCGGCCATCGTCGACGTTTTCCGCTTCTTTGCCGGGGCGGCTCGTACCCTGCAAGGACAGGCGGCCGGTGAATATCTGGAAGGGCATACGTCAATGATTCGCCGGGATCCGCTGGGCGTGGTCGCCTCCATTGCGCCGTGGAACTACCCGCTGATGATGGCGGCGTGGAAACTGGCTCCGGCGCTGGCGGCGGGCAACTGCGTGGTGATTAAACCGTCAGAAATCACCCCGCTGACGGCGCTTAAACTGGCTGAATTTGCCAAAGATATTTATCCGGCTGGCGTGGTCAACGTGCTGTTTGGCCGCGGTAAAACGGTGGGCGATCCGCTGACCGGCCATGAAAAAGTCCGCATGGTTTCATTGACCGGCTCTATTGCCACCGGCGAACATATTATCCAGCATACTGCACCTTCGATTAAGCGCACCCACATGGAGCTGGGCGGCAAAGCCCCGGTCATCATTTTCGATGATGCCGATCTGGATGCGGTGGTGAGCGGCGTGCGAACCTTTGGTTATTACAACGCCGGACAAGACTGTACCGCCGCTTGTCGAATCTATGCTCAGAAAGGCATCTATGACGCGCTGGTTGAAAAACTTGGCGCCGCGGTTGCCAGCCTGAAAATTGGCGCACCGAATGATGAATCGACGGAGCTGGGACCGGTCAGCTCATTAGCACATCTTGAGCGCGTGGCAAAGGCCGTCGATGAGGCGAAAGCGCTGGGGCATATCAACGTTATCACCGGCGGTAAAAAAGTGGACGGCGCAGGCTACTATTTTGCGCCAACGCTGCTGGCCGGGGCGAAGCAGGACGATGCCATCGTGCAGCGGGAAGTGTTCGGGCCGGTGGTCAGCGTGACCGTATTTGATGATGAAGATCAGGTGCTGGCGTGGGCGAATGATTCGAAATACGGATTGGCATCTTCCGTCTGGACCCGGGACGTTGGTCGGGCGCATCGGTTCAGCGCTCGCCTGCAATACGGTTGCACCTGGGTCAATACCCACTTTACGCTGGTCAGCGAGATGCCGCACGGCGGGCAAAAACAATCCGGTTACGGCAAAGATATGTCGGTATACGGGTTGGAAGATTACACGGTTATTCGCCATGTCATGATCAAACATGAGTAATATCATCCGCGCGAATAGCAAAAGAGGCACAGATAGCTAAATATCGGTAAACATGTCTCTATACTATGCGCGCCACTGGCCTCGTCGCCATCGGACGGCGGTAAGTTGGAAATATCCGCGAGGTCAGGCTAATTAGCATAACGAAGCCCCGACGCCAGGTTGGGGCTTCGTTTATTTTAGCGAGTCTTCAGCGGCGCAGGCTGAAAAGCCAGGCGAGTAGCGCGCACCCCGTCAGCACCAGCCCCAGTTGTTGCACTATGCCAGCGATCCCCAGCATCATTCCCAGTAACAGGTAATAGCTTAATCCGAACAACGCCCCGGCGGCCCCGGCCTGTTCACGATAGCGACGCAGCGCCTGGCTCAATACATTGGGGATCGCGATACCATAGGCCAGTACCACCCCAAACACCGGTATCAGGATCCATGCGGTATGCTGTAGCCTCCACGCCGCCAGCCCTGACAACATAGCCAGCACACAGGCATAACGTACTAGCTGCTCTGCCATGAGACCTGTCGTTAACAACCTCCGGTTCAGCAGGCTACCCGACAGCGAAGCAAACGCAAGCAACGCTCCCGTCCAGCCAAAGGCTCTGGCGCTCCATCCCAATTGCCCGAAAAGAAACGGCGCCAGGCTGTAATAGCTAAACAGCATGGTGTTTAACAGGGCAATCAGCATGGCGTTTTTCCATAGCTCACCGTCCCGCGCCATGCGGGGGAAAAGTACCGCCATTCGCGGGGGGATCGTATTCTCCGGCCTTGTTTCCGGCAAAAGGGTTACTGCCAGTATGAGCAGCAATATCGCCAGTAAAACAAGGGCAACGAATACGCCAATATGACCATACAGACTTGCCAGCCAGCCTCCGCTTAGCAGGCCGAAAACCGGACTCAGCGCCAGAGCTGCCCCCATCACGGAAAAGACGCGGGATAACGCGGTTGATTCATAGCTGTCTCTTAGCATGGTCTGTACCACCACCGACCCGGCAGCCGCCCCGATGGCGGATACCATCCGCGCCAGCAGCAATACGCTGAAATCGGTGGCGACAACGGCGATACCACAACCTGTCCCGTAGCAGAACAGTCCCGCTATCATCGCCCGCCGTCGTCCGATACCGTCGCTCAGCCAGCCCCACAGCGCCACACCGACGGCAAAGGCGACAAAATAGACCGAAAGCGTTTGGGCCGCGCGCTCACTGCTTATGTGAAAAGAGGTCGCGATACCCGGCAAAGCAGGGCTGTAAATGGTTTCCACCAGCTGCGGGAACATAATCAGCAGCGTGAGCAGCCACAACGGCGGACGACGTCGGGTATTCATAGCAATATCCACAGAGACAGAAAACAGGCGGGCATTATTGCTGAAAGAGAAATGTCTCATTACCATTATCAGGACTTTAAATATCAAATATCGGACAGATGATGAAAATTGCTCCCGACGATGCGTTCAATGCAGACAGTTTTGATACACCGGTAATCGGGATTGCCGCCGATATGGGCGTACACGATTCAGGACGCCATAGCCACCTTCGTCATCAGCTCCTTTTTTCTGCGGCGGGAAGTATTACGATTGAGCTGGAGCAGGCCCAGTGTCTGCTGCCGCCACGCCGGGCGGTCTGGATCCCGGCAGGTACGGTTCATCGCGCCATTATGCGCGGCGTGATGGCCTATCGTTCTTTGTATTTTTCAACCTCGCTGCCGTTATCCAATCTGCCACTGCAGATCGTCGAGGTTAATCCTCTTTTTTTCGAAGTCATAGAACGCATGGCCTTCTGGTCATGGGATATGCCAGCCGCGCAGCAGGCCAGCCTTATTACCGTTTTTTGTGAAGAGATGCGGGCCGCGCGCAGTGAAAACTGGACATTGCAGTTCCCCTCCGACTCACGTCTGGACGTATGGCTTGAGGAATTGCGTATGGGCGCGTTGCCGCCGCGGCTGAATCAGCTGTCCCGACAGGTTGGGGCATGTGAGAGGACGATCGGTCGAATCTTTATCAGAGATACCGGGATGAATTATCAGAACTGGCGGCAGCAATTTAGACTGTTAAAAGCCATGGAAATGCTGGCTGATGGAAACCCTGTTAGCCTGGTGGCGCAACATCTGGAATTTGTCAGCGACAGCGCGTTTATTGCCTTTTTCCGTCAGCATACCGGCACAACGCCGACCCGCTTTACCGGTAATTAATGCCGCAGAAGGGTTAGGGTTTTTACATCCTAAGGATCATTTACCTGCTGAAGGCAGAGTGGGAGGATCGTGTCCTAATGGCAGAGAGAAGACCCTCTCTGCCAGCAGACGCTGCAATTAATCAAGAAGTGTCACATCAAGCAAACCAGCCGAACCTTGCGGATATCAGGCTGAAAAGTCCTACAGCAGCAAAGATATTGATCAGCACCACCGTTTTACTGGAAACATTCATTTGTGCCACCTTTCGTTTTAGCCCCTATGGGTATAGTACGGGTTATAACTATCCGCAATAGTACAAATTCTGAACATAATGAAAACGGGTTGTTTTACCGCTGTTTCTCTTAAAATAAGTAATAAAACTTGATGTGAGTCATGAAAAAGAGCATATTGCGCGCGATTTTACCTTCCGGCCTGGATGCCTGACATGTCTTTGTACCAAAAAATGTTGGTTTTTTATGCGGTGATGGCCGCTATCACCGCAATCATCACTTGGTTTCTTTCCCACGATAAAAAGCGGATTCGCTTTCTCAGCGCAGTATTAATCGGGGCGACCTGGCCAATGAGCTTTCCCGTTGCGCTGATGTTTTCGCTTTTCTGATGACGGCGTATACGCCGTTTCAGAAGGAAAGCAGGGCCTCTAAACGTTTTTTGTCGGCTTCAGTGACATCCTGTGGGTGCTGATACCCTACGTTCTCATTCGCGCGAGTGTACAAAGCCACCAGCCAGTCGTAAACGTAGCGGCTTGCGCCGTGTGACGGCTGTTCATCCAGCTTCGTCAGGCGCAGCATCGGCTGTTGCACCGGGGCGCTAAAAATAGCAGATCCTTTTTGGATCCTGCTGGCAGGGCGCTGCGCTTCCGCAACGTTGGCATAGCCCAGCCAGGTAATAAAATCCCCAATATCGGCGTGAAGCTGCGCTGCGCAGACGTTTTCGCGCTGCATCATGCGCTGTAAGCGTTGCGGCATTTCCAGGCGATAGCTGGTGGTGACGAGAATGTCAGCAACCTGCCTTAACGTACGGGGTTCGAGGCGTAAACGGCGCGCATTATTTTCATCGCGACACCACTGACGCACGTGATTAACCCACATTTTATGTGCCTGGTATCCGGTTTCTTTGCTTTCCGGTGAATGCAGCGTGTCCCGTACTTCAGCAAACAGGTCGATCTCTTCATTAAATAGTCCGATCACCTGTTCTTCGCGCGGTTGTTGAATACGTAGCAGTGACTCAAAGATACGCATCGGCGGCAGCAATCCCTCCAGGAGTTCGCCATGTTTTGCCGCCTGGGATTGTAACTGACGGATCGCCGACTCGCTGCTGCCTGACTCATCATCACCGGTGTTAAGCCAACCGATCAGGGTTTCGCGGATGCGCTGTTGGTGCTGTTCGCGCAGAGAGGTCAGTCTGGCCTGACGTTGCTGCGGCGAGGTGGCCTGAGTCAGCCATTCGACAAGGCGTTGTAAGCTGTGTTTATCCAGCGCCTGCAGCGTTCCCCAGTGCAATCCCGGTTTGCCCATTAATTGCTGCACGGACTCATCCAGATTTTGCCGGGTGCTAAAACGCGCATCTTGTGGGGTTATCGCCCAGACGACGCCCGGCAATGCGGCGTCATGTACGGGTTGGGTATCGTTAACCCAGCCCAGCAGCTTGCGGGTAATGGCAGGCGTCTGGGCGCGGGTAGATACCGCGTTGCAGATTAAGAGCACATCCGGTTGCAGATGCTGGCGATAATGCTCCAGCATCCAGCCCAATTTTGCCTGCCACAGCGGATGGGGATGAACATCCGGGGCGAGGGGAATATCGAGCAGGTCGACATTCTCCAGCACAGCGTCTTCCACCGTCAGGACCAGCTCGCGCGTCAGCAGCGCCAGCGAGGTTTGGGAGAGACTGACCGCATTGAGCAACTGGTGATTTTCAATCGGATGAACGACCACATCGCTTTGCGCCTCATTTCCGTTCAAGGCCACCTGGGTGAGAAAACTTTCGGCAGGTAAACCAAAATGGTCAACCAGCAGGCTCAGCGGAGCCGCCAGTTCTTGCGCGTTCCCGGTTTGTTGCAGCGTATGCGCCAGCGCCAGCCACTGCTGCGTTAGCTCGGGTTGTTCTCCCCACAATAATGCCCAGGCGTTTGCCCGGGTCGTCAGATCCAGAGCGGGCAGCAGCGTGGCAAACTGATGCCATAGCGCATCGTCAATTTGCTGCTGGTTAGCCGGTACGCAGGCGCGCCAGAAACGACCAATTGCCGCAACATCCTGCGCGGTAATACCCGGTACCGGATGACGCTGACGCAGGGTTTGCCATTTTTCCAGGCGCGCCTCAATAATCGATTTTTCAACCTGGCGGTTGTCCGGGAGCGCGCAGAACTGGGTAATAAAAAGCTGTACCAGTTCGGCTTCACGGAGTAATCGTAAGCGCAGCGGCCATTCGCTATGGAGCGGATTTTCTTCACGCGTAAAGCGAATCGCCATATTGGTCGGCGCATGCCCCGGATTTATATGCGAAAAATAATCAAAACTGCGATCCGGAGTAACAATATTCACTTTGCCATTGGCATTGCTACACAACGCCGCGAGCAGATGCGCTTTTGCTGACTGTGAATGCCCGTATAACCCAACGCTGCTTCGTGCTGAAAAGGTCGCCTTCAGCGCAGATTCATGAACAGCGGCTAACGTAAGTTGCGTCAGCAGGGTATCCGCTTCATCATCAAGACGCGCCGAACGCTGGCGGGTATTTGTTACCCACTCGATGGCGGCCTGCGCGGTATTTAACATCTTACTCATTTCAGGTACACGCTCCCGCTATCAATCCAGTAATGGCTTCCGCTATGGCGACGATCCGCCAGCGTATTCAATTTTAACGTTAAGGCATTGGCGGCAACGGGCGTGCCATCCTGCAACCAGGCATCGCTGAGCGTAAAGAATTCCGGGCCGCTCTCTTTGCTGCCGCCGCGTAGCTGCAGCCGAACATTCAACACGCCATCTCCGGCGATGGTTTTTGCCAGTTCGGCAGAATTTATGCTCAGCGTATACAGCGGCGTGGCGGGCCAGCGGCTGTTTGCCAGTTGGCGAAAGCCTAACGTCACGTTGCCGCGAAGAGGGAAATGCAAACGGGTATCCAGTTTTGCGCCGGGCTTGTCCAGATCGATATCGTGATACCAGATATTCTCATCGCGCAGCGTATTGACCGTATTATCCAGCACGCCGAGATAGCGCACGGTCGAGTACGCGCCGATATCGGCAGCTTTAAAGTTAAAGCGCGGCAAGCGCAGATCCAGCGCCAGGCTGCACAGCATTGCGCCGACCGCTGCGGTGGATTTGGGGTTGCCAATTCGCCCTTGCTGACTGAACGGATACCACTCGTGCACGCGGTAGTTATCCATCCAGATCATACGATTGACCGGAACGGGCTGCAGATGGCGGATTAGCGCCTGTACGCCCGGCAAACAGGCGGGCCTGCCGGTCACTAATAAAATGTCGCAGCGATAATGTGAAATCGCCTCGCAAACCGCATGCAGGGGCGAGGTCAGGGTAAATTGTCCCGCCAGTAACGCTTCTTGCAGCTGGCGGAACTGCACCTGTAGCGGCACGCTTAAAACATCAAACGCTGGCGAACCCGCTGGCAGTGCATGATCGATAGCCTGTTGGATATAGTTCATCACGTTACGCGTGGGGGGCTGGCTCAGAAGTTCACCAAAGGTGGCATGCACACCGGCAACCGGATCGTTAATATCGCTCTGTTCCCAGGCGGAGAGCACCGCATGACCGAGCGGCATAAAGAGTTGTAATGCCGTTTGCTGCCGCAAAATCGCCTGGGTATCAATGCGCCCGGAATCGCCAAACAGCGTAGCCAGTAATGCGGCGGCGTCGGTCACGCCGGCCTGCTGCAAGCGGGTTTGCAGGGCGGGCAACACGCAGCGCTGAATCACATCCAGCAGCATGTCATCGCCCGCGACCTTAAAGCCTTCGCGAAACAGCAGATGCGGGGTAATTTTGACGTTCGCGCCCACGCCGTCATCAAGCTGGTAATGGACGACGGCCATATCCGTTGTGCCGCCGCCAATATCGATCGATGCCACGCGCAGCGCGCGACCTTTAGTCTCGCCGGGCTCCGGCAGACGGTCCGGGCGGGCAAGGGCATTAAAAAATGATTCGGTATGGCCATCGTAGTGGGAAATCGCCTCGTTATACAGCCACACCAGCTGACCGCAGCTGGCTTCATCCCACTCCATCTGGATCTCAGGGACGGGAACCACGCTCTTTTCCTGCTGCTTGCGGGTGGTGAAGTCTTCATCCTGCGGGTGCCATCCCATGGCTTTCCAGACCAGCGCAATGGCTTCAAACATGCGCAGCCAGAAAATCTCGCGCTCCTGTTTGGGCATCGCCGATGGCAGGGTCAGGATCAATGTGCGCAACTGGCGAGGAGAGGCCGGAAAACCAAGGCGCAGTCGCGTCGCCACGCTGTTAATTTGTCCCAGCGCCTGGGCCAGGATCTCGCACAGCATATGCGTCATCAACGTGCTGCGGCTGTATTGCGGTGAGAACACCGGCAGACGGTCATCCTGTGGCAGGCTGAACAGCGGTTGTCCGTCATCGTTCATCAGATTCATCAGCGGGAAAGCCGTAGCCAACGGTTCGCGCTGGGTTTTGCCATTCATCTGGCTAAAACGCCAGTCATGCAGCACAGGCGTTTCATCCCATAAATAACGACGCGGGCTGGAGATCCCGCTGCTGCCTTCCGTGCCCATCCGCTGCATCGCCAGCTTTCGGGCTTCATCGCCCACGCGGACAATCGACGGCCAGATAAAGGCGTCATCACGACCGCTCTCAACGGAAAAGTGCTGCTTACCAAAACGCGCCTCGGAAAACTCCAGTCGGCTGGTGAACAGCGGATCGTTAAGAAACTGCGGCTCGCTTAATGACCGCACCTGTAATTCAGCGGTCTGGCGCAGCCCGTCATTGGCATCGCCGTGATCCTCAATCAGGACGCCGCAGGTATGGGTGTTACCAATATCCAGGATCAGATCGACGGGAATCGCCGGTGTGCTGAGTGTATGTGTGACCAGTTTGACTTCCGGAATGGAAAGCTGCTCGCCTAACAGGGTCAGCACGTTCAGCCAGTGCGCCTGATATTCAAAGTTACGCAGCGCCTGCTGGATCTCTTGCTCTGAGCGATTCTCATGCTGTGTGACGTGGTGCATAAAGCATTCGCGCAGCCAGCCGTCAATCCAGGTCTGGTCGAGAAAATCGGCAATTTCGTTGTCATGCCAGGCCAGCGCAAACCGCGTGCCGTTAAGCAGGTCGTTTTCGTTGGGGGTCAACGCAGCAGGGGCATGGTCAGTGAGCTGGCTGTCCAGCGCCAGGGTAACGCGGTGGGTATTGCCTGCGCTATCCGGCTGCGCCAGTTTTCGCACCTGGACACGCGCCCAGTTATCCGGCCCCTCAACGAACGTGCGCGGCGGATTAAAACGCAGGAACGGCAGCGGTAGCCAGATACCGTCGAGCACGTCCAGCGAATAGTGCAGCGTCTGGGTGCTTTCCGGCTTCACGACTTCGGGTTGACCGCCGGTACTGCCCGGCAAGGTATAGCGTCCCGTTGTCAGATCGAAGTCCAGCCGTAGCAGGGGACCGTTTGCCGTTTTGCGCACAAAACGACCATGGTGCGCTGACTCCTGCGGCGTCAGGCCAAAATCCAGAAATTGCACGCCGCTATTGGCAATGAGCGTCACGCTCTGTTTGTAATCACACAGATTCACCAACATAAAATCAGGCACCTATCTTTTTGATCGTCAGAGGGATTTCCGCGTGATCGTCATAACGCGCAGTACAGGCAGCAACGTCGTTGGTTCCCGCTTTGCAGGTAATTTCTGGCATCGGATAGCGCGACCCGTCCGTACAACGGGCATTGCCGCGGCTCTTAATCATTAATTCGCCCGACTGATGTAAACCAGAGAAAATCTCGGCACGGCAAACAATATTGTCGCCATGAACCACGCGCGCAGTGCCTTTATTGGCCTGGATCTGATAGCGCAGGGACGGCGCTTTGCCGCTGACCGGATCTTTCACGTCGACCATGACGCGCCAGTTTCCGTTGAGAAAACGCGTCGTGCCTGCCTTCATCTGGCTGGCATCCATTACCAGCGCGTCTTTGGGAATCGCGGCAATCACCACCGGTCCTGCGGCTGGTTTCTCTTTTTTCGCCGCAGGAATGACTTCGGCCCGATGCAACGGCAGGACAGAGGTCAGTTCCGGTAGCGCTGTCATCTCTGCTTTAGCGACGGTAATGGGGGCGACTGCGGGTACAGGGCTGGCGGTTTGTTGTTTCCACAGCAGCGGTCCCACAATTGCGGCGATAATTACAGCGGCAACGGGCAGACTCCACAGCGGCAGGCGGCGTGCGGGCTTCAGCTGTACCGGGGGCGGTGTGACGTCCGGTTCGCTGATCATGGCCAGCGGTTGTGATTCAGGTTCAACCGGTTTTGGCGGTTCAACGACAGGCGTCAGTAAAGGGGTATCGGCCTCGGCGAAGGTGATTTCTGCTGCAATCTCTTCTTCCGGTTCGGGCTCGGTTACGGTGACGACAGCAGGAATATCGGCAAGGCGCAGGCAATCGAGCACATCGTCACGGGGATTTTCATTCAGATTGACGAAGCCCCAGAACGTAATGACGGGTTTGCCATCAACCAGAAACACGTGATTCTCGCCAGGAAACTGAACCGCTTTTTCGAGCAATGAGCCAAACAGTTGCAGGGCGGTTTTACCCGATTGCAGGCTTTTACGACTCAGGGATGCCGCATTTTCCAGCGTGCTTCCCAGATAGCGCAGCGCACGAAAACGTGCCTCTTCATCAGCGGCTTTCCACGCAACGGCTTTTCCTTCGATCGGGGAATACCAGTCAACCCGATCGCCGTTGTCGTTAATTTGTGGGATCGCCAGACAATCCACCATCGCCTGTTGTTTACGCAGGCGCAGCGTTTCACGAATTTGCAGCGCTGAATCAAACACGGCCTGACCACCGCCGCCCACGGCCTGATAGTCATCCAAATTGCCGCTGCGCAAGAGAGTTTTTGCCACGTTGTTACCCCTTAGACTTCTTCACGTATCTACTTTACGGTTTATAAAAACGAGCAAACGGCGAAAGAGAGGCTAAAAGAGGCGAATTTTCATGGCATAGAGCGCCGGGAAAAATCTTGACGTTTAAAAAAAGACTTAACGGAAATTAATTTGCCTGACGTGATGAATTATTCAGCGAAAACCACCAGATTAGAATAACCTGATAGTGATTTGTTATTGGTCAGTTTTTGTCAGCTATGCTCTGATATTCCGGTTAATAATAAAATAAGAAGGCTTATAACCATGATTGCAAGGAAAACGTTACTCGCGCTGGCGCTGAGCGCCGGCTTACCGTCAGGCGCTGCGTTCGCGGCCAATACTGACACCATTATCTACTGTTCAGAAGCATCGCCGGAGTCATTCAACCCGCAAATCGCCAGCTCCGGCCCCTCGTTTGTGGCCAGTTCGCAGGTGCTTTACAACCGACTTATCAACTTTGATCCGGTAAAGAATACCCCAATACCGTCTTTGGCAACGGACTGGACAATTTCTCCCGATGGGAAGATTTATACTTTTACCCTGCGTCAGGGAGTGAAATTCAACAGCAATAAATTCTTTAAGCCCTCCCGCGACTTCAACGCCGATGATGTGGTGTTCTCGGTATTACGCCAGAAAGATGCCGATCATCCGTACCACAAGGTTTCCCAGGGAAGCTACGAATACTTTAACGACGTTGGCCTGGATAAACTGATTAAAGAGGTGAAGAAGCTCGATGATTATCACGTTCAGTTTGTCCTTAATGAACCTAACGCCGCGTTTCTCGCCGACTGGGGGATGGATTTCGCCTCCATTCTCTCTGCGGAATATGCCGACGCGATGCTGAAAAAAGGCACCCCGGAAAACGTCGATAACTGGCCGATTGGCACCGGGCCTTACGTGTTGCAGCAGTACAAGCAGGATTCGCAAATTCGCTATTTGGCCAACCCGAACTACTGGGATGGCGCCGTCCCAACGAAGCACCTGATCTTCTCCATCACGCCAAACGTACAGACCCGCCTGGCAAAACTGCAAACCAATGAGTGCCAGATTATTCCGGCCCCTGCGCCCGTACAATTTGACGAGATCAAAAAGAATAAAGATTTGACGCTGCATTCGGTTGAAGCGCTCAACGTCGGGTATCTGGCGTTTAATACCGAGAAAAAACCGTTTGATAACCTGCTGGTCCGTCAGGCTCTGAACTACGCGACGGACAAGAAGGCCATTATTAACGCCGTCTTTTTAGGGTCTGGAACGGTGGCAAAATCGCCGATACCGCCGAATATGATGGGGTTCAATAAAGATCTAAAAGATTACGCTTACGACCCGCAGAAAGCGAAAGATCTGCTGAAACAGGCGGGGCTGGAAAACGGCTTTGAAGCGACGCTGTGGTCAATGCCGGTTCAGCGACCATACAACCCGAACTCCCGGCGTATTGCCGAGATGATCCAGAGCGACTGGGCAAAGGTTGGCGTGAAGGCGAAAATCGTGTCGTACGAGTGGGGCGAATATCTCTCCGGCATGCGTAAAGGCGAGCATGACACCGCGCTGTTCGGCTGGATGTCAGACAACGGCGATCCGGATAACTTCGCCGATGTGCTGCTGGGCTGCGACAGCATTAAAACCGGATCTAACGCCGCGCGCTGGTGCGATAAAGAGTATAATTCTCTGGTTCAAAAGGCGAAACTGGTGAGTAAACCTGAAGAACGCGCAGCGCTGTATCAGCAGTCGCAGGAGATTTTTTATCAGCAGGCTCCGTGGATAGCCCTGGCCAATGGCAAAACGTTCTATGCCACGCGTAGCAACGTCAGCGGATACAGCGTCAACCTGATGGGCAGTGATTTTTCAAAAGCAAAATTAAATTAATGAGTTAAGGAGAGGTTATGTCGCATCTGGATGAGGTCAGCGCACGTGTTGATGCCGCCATTGAAGAGAGCGTCATTACGCATATGAACGAATTGCTGATTGAACTCAGCGATGATGCCGCGCTGAGCCGGGAAGATCGCTACACCCAGCAACAGCGTTTGCGTACGGCTATCGCACATCATGGTCGTCAGCATAAAGAGGATATGGAAGCCCGTCACGAACAGTTGACGAAGGGCGGCACCATTCTTTGATATTTCCTGCCGGATAAGCGCAGCGCTATCCGGCAGTTAAAATGAGCGTCTCGCTACCAGCCAGGCCCCGACGACCAGCAGCACCGCGCCGCAAACTGGCCCCACCAGCGCACGGAGCGGTACGCCGTGACTGCGCAGAATATCCAGCGCCAGTCCGCCGATGAGCTGGCTGGCGACCAGCACCGCAATCGTGGTGGCGGCGCCCACATTTTGATAGCCACTGATACTGGCAAAAACAAAGAAAGAACCCAATAAGCCGGGGATCAGCGTCCACCATCGTACGCTGGAGAGCAGTTCGCCAAATCCCGCCGCGCCTTGCTTAAACCACAATATACTGACAAACAGCACGATCCCAACCAGCGAGTTCAGCAGCATGGCAATCAGGATCGTCGAGGAGGTCTGCGTAATCCGTACCATTAAGGTATTTTGCACCACCAGACCAATACCTGCGGCAATCAGAAAGGAGAGGGTCAGCGTCTGGTTCATCTGCTGGCATCCGGTTCAAGACGATCGTCTAGCTGCAACTGCATAAAGGTCAGATCCAACCAGCGCCCAAATTTGGTCCCAACCTGCGGCATTTGCGCAGTGGTTTTAAAACCCAGCGTGCTGTGCAGATGCAGCGACGCCTGATTCTGAGACTCGATGCCCGCGACCATCACATGCTTGCCGCACGCGCGAGCTTCTTCGATCAGTCTGCCGAGCAGCGCGCGTCCCAGACCCTTGCCCTGATGTTCAGGATGAACATACACCGAATGTTCAACGGTATGACGGAATCCATCAAAGTTACGCCAGTCGCCAAAGGAGGCGTACCCCGTAACCACGCCATTCTCTTCACTCACCAGCACCGGATAGCTCATCAACTGGCGGGCTTCGTACCAGGCGATTCGGTTTTCGGCATCGACCGTTTGATCGTTCCAGATAGCCGCCGTATGCAGCACCGCGTGGTTGTAAATTTCTGCAATGGCGGCGCAGTCTGCTTTGCTGGCAAATCGAATTGACATGTTGAACCTCAGGGATTGTTCACTATAGTATTACAATATGAATACTATTGAAGACAGCATAAATCAACGGATCGGTGCAAGAATTCGCCTTGAACGAGAGTCTCGCGGTTGGTCTTTGACCGATCTTGCCGAACGCGCAGGCGTGTCGCGGGCGATGATCCACAAAATAGAGCGCGGTGAGAGTAGCCCAACGGCCACGCTGCTGGGCAGGCTCTCCGGCGCATTTGGCATCAGCATGTCGATGCTGATTGCGCGGGCCGAAATGCAGGAGGGCAAGCTGCTGCGCTTCGCTGACCAGCCCGTCTGGCACGACCCGCAAAGCCACTATCTGCGACGTCATGTTTCACCGCGCAGCGATCTGCCTATCGATCTGGTGCAGATTGAGTTGCCCGCCGGAAGCGATATCCCGATGCCAGCCTCCTCCTATGTGCAGGCCAGACAGCTTATCTGGCTACAGCAGGGCGAATTGGTGTTTGTGGAAGGGGACGTGCGTCATGAAATGCAAGCGGGCGACTGCCTGGAGCTTGGCCCGCCGAATGACTGTCGGTTTATCAATGAAACGGCGCAACCCTGCGTTTATCTGGTTGTGCGATTAAACCATGCCGTGAGCTAAATGCTGGCGCAGGCTGCTACTATTGATGGATTCATGCCAAAAGCAGAGGAGTACATTATGGGTCAACAGACGAATCGTAACCGCCGCTGGGTACTGGCTTCCCGCCCGCATGGCGCGCCGGTCCCGGATAACTTCCGTCTTGAAGAAGATGAAGTCGCAACGCCGGGAGAAGGCCAGGTTTTGCTGCGCACCGTTTTTCTTTCCCTCGATCCGTACATGCGCGGGCGCATGAGCGATGAGCCGTCTTACTCGCCTCCGGTTGAGATTGGCGGCGTAATGGTGGGCGGCACCGTGAGCCGCGTGGTGTCATCCAACCATCCTGATTACCAGCCAGGCGAATGGGTGCTGAGCTACAGCGGCTGGCAGGACTATGACATTTCGGACGGCAACGGGCTGGTGAAGCTTGGCGATAACCCAGAGCATCCCTCCTGGGCGCTGGGTGTTTTGGGGATGCCGGGTTTTACCGCCTATATGGGCTTGCTGGATATCGGCCAGCCGAAAGCCGGGGAAACGCTGGTTGTGGCCGCCGCAACCGGCCCGGTTGGCGCAACGGTAGGGCAGATTGGTAAGCTCAAAGGCTGCCGGGCGATCGGTGTGGCGGGCGGGGCAGAGAAATGCCGACATGCCACCGAGGTATTGGGCTTTGATGTCTGTCTCGATCACCATGCGCACGATTTTGCGCAACAGCTGGCCAAAGCCTGCCCGCAGGGGATTGATATTTACTACGAGAACGTTGGCGGCAAGGTATTTGACGCTGTGCTGCCGTTACTCAATACCTCGGCGCGCATTCCGCTTTGCGGACTGGTCAGCGGTTATAATGCGACATCGCTTCCGGGCGGTCCTGACAGGTTACCGTTGCTGATGGCAACCCTACTGAAAAAGCGTATTCGCATGCAGGGCTTTATCATTGGTCAGGACTATGGTCACCGCATTCACGAGTTTCAGCGGGAGATGGGGCGCTGGGTTAAAGAGGGCAAAATTCATTACCGCGAGCAAATCACCGACGGCCTGGAAAATGCGCCGCAGACCTTTATCGGTTTGCTGACCGGTAAAAACTTCGGCAAGGTGGTTATTCGTCTTGCCGACGATGCGTAAACACTGATGGCGGGAGCGACTCCCGCCTGTTTTATTCAAAACGCCAGGCCAGATTAATACCCACGCCGTAGTTTCGTCCCGGCGCCGGTTCGTAGTATCGACCATTTGATTCATTCACAATCACCGAACCGACGTAAGCCTTATCAAACAGATTATCCACCCGACCGAACAGGTCTACCATGAGGCTGCTGTAATAAAATTTATACCCGGTATTTAAGCCTACGACGGTATATGACGGTGCCTTCGCCGTATTTTCATCATTGGCCATAATGTCACTCATATAACGAATGTCCGTACCCGCATACCAACCTTCATCTGGCACGTAGCCTAAGGACGCAAACCCCATGTTTTGCGCAATGCCGGGCAGCCGGTTACCGTTGCAGTTTTGATCGCTACAGACGTTGCTGCGGTAGGTGGCATCCAGCCAGGTCCATGCCGCTTTCACCCGCCAGTTTCCCGCAAAACGTTGATCCCAGGCTAATTCGGCCCCCTGACGGCGGGTTTTTCCGGCGTTCTTATAGGTTGTTCGTCCACCGTTGCTACTGTCAACCACGATCTCGTCATCGGTATCGGTCTGGAATAACGCCGCGGTAAACAGCCCATCGCCGATACGCGTTTTGCTGCCGATTTCAATGGTGTCATTCGTAGACGGCTGTAAACCAAGATTCATGCCGCTTTGTCCGTCGGAACGGTAGGAGAGTTCGTTAATGGTGGGCGTTTCGAATCCTCGCCCCGCGGCCAGATAGATGTTCCAGGCATCCGTCATGGCATATTTTAACGATCCGGCTGGTAACCATTGGTGATAGCTGACGTCACCGCTGTCGTCTCCGTTACCAGGCGTAATGTAGCGATCGTTGGAGTCAAACCACACGGAACTGTAACGAACGCCCGCATCCAGCGAAAGCTTCTGCGTTAATTGCCACTGGGTTTGCAGATAGGGATCGACGTTCCACATCAGGTTACGTTCATTGCGTCGCAGGTCGCCTTTCTGACCGTACTCCGGCACGCCATCGTCCAGGCGAAAGTTGTTGTAGCCTTTACGGTTTTCACTCATGTTTTCATAGTTCACCCCGGTGGTGAAGGTCACCGGGATCCCCCAGTCGTCGCGGTGAGTCCAACGGTTATCTATCCCCTGATAATGGCGTTGCAAAGCGATGACGCCTCCGGCGTGAGACGGTCTTAACTGTGGGGCCATCGGGAACGACTGATACTGAGTGGTTTCGCGTTCCCCCGCATAGGTCATGATGCTGATATCATCCTGCGCGCTAAGCTGGCGTTCATAACGCAATCCCGCCTGGGTCTGCTTGATGGTTTTTCGCGTATCGAATTGCTCAGCGCGCGGAGATTGCTGCGGATCGGCGTGCCACTCCGACCCGGTAAGACCGCCAGGATCGTCGGCCTCGCTGTCTACACTGTTGAAAATTAACGTCAGTTTGCTCGCGTCATCAACGCGAACGCCCAGTTTGGCATTAGCCAGATTTTTTTGTGCGCTGCTGCGATCGCGATAGCCATGGGTCGTAAAGCGGGTGGTTGAAACCGTGTAATCCACATCGCCCGGTTGAGTACCGTCGCCCAGCGCGCCGGTTGCTTTTAAACCGTAGCGCCAGGTGTCAAAGCTGCCGTAATAGCTGCTGGCCTCGATGGTTGGCGGTTCACGCCCGGTTTCCGTACTGACATTTATCACGCCGCCGGAGGCATTGCCATACAGAGCAGAGAAGGGGCCGCGTAAAACCTCAATATTTTGTACGCTGCTGATATCGATATTGGATGTTTGCCCCTGTCCATCCGGCATCGTCGCCGGGATCCCATCGACGTACAAACGAATGCCGCGGATGCCGTAAGTGGTTCGCGAACCAAATCCGCGAATCGACAACTGGAGGTCCTGGGCGTAGTTCTGCCGGTTTTGCACCTGTAGCCCTGGGACGCTGGTCAGGGATTCAGACAGGTTAATGCGCGGCGTTGCCAGACGCATATCCTCCCCGGTCACCACGCTGACGGCAGCAGGCGTATCCAGCTCTGAAACGGCTTGTGGCGTGGCGCTAACGATCAGCGTTTGCTCGTTTATCTCACTTTCTGCCGTGGCAAATGGCGACAGGAAGACAGGCAGTAATGAAACAGGAAAGACAGTATAGCGGGCTGAAAAAATCGTCATGAAGAAGGCCAGTTTATGATGCTGACGCCGGAAACGGACGGTAAGCATGTGAATTTTTTTTATAAAAAAGATGAATTTTAGCGCTGCTGAATGGTGGTAATTTTTCGGGCAATGAAAACGAGTGTAGTCAATATGTGAAGAAGTGCTCCACTTTGAGATGAATAATGATTACTATTCTCATTATTAAAAAGGCAGAACCATGATTTTGCGCATTGAAGCTCTGTGAAGCAGTAACAAACGAATTTATCAAAGGGAGTCGTCATGTCTTTACGTCATCTGTTTTCGCCGCGTCTGCGTGGTTCTTTACTGTTAGGTTCACTGCTCGTTGCATCCTCTTTTACTACGCAGGCTGCAGAAGAAATGCTGCGCAAAGCCGTGGGCAAGGGCGCCTATGAAATGGCGTACAGCCAGCAAGAGAACGCGCTGTGGCTGGCGACCTCACAGAGCCGCAAACTGGATACCGGCGGCGTGGTGTACCGTCTTGACCCGGTAACGCTTGAAGTGACCCAGGTTATTCATAACGATCTCAAACCGTTTGGCGCCACCATCAACCCCACCACGCAGACGCTGTGGTTTGGTAATACGGTAAACAGCGCGGTGACGGCGATGGATGCCAAAACGGGGGCGGTGAAAGGACGCCTGGTACTGGATGCGCGTAAGCGTTCTGAAGATGTGCGCCCGCTGCAGCCGCGTGAACTGGTCGCCGATGACGCCACCAACACGGTATACATTAGCGGCATTGGTAAAGAGAGCGTGATTTGGGTGGTGGACGGTGATGCCATTAAACTGAAGGACACCATTCAGAATACCGGCAAAATGAGCACCGCTTTGGCTGTCGACAGCAAGGCTAAACGCCTGTACACCGCCAATGCGGACGGTGAGTTCATCACCATCGATACCAGCACGAACAAAATTCTTAGCCGCAAAAAGCTGCTGGATGATGGAAAAGAGCACTTCTTTATCAACCTGAGTCTGGATACGGCGGGCAACCGCGCATTTGTTACCGACTCTAAGGCCGCGGAAGTCCTGGTTATCGACACCCGTAATGGCAATGTACTGGCGAAAGTCGCCGCGCCGGAATCCCTCGCCGTGCTGTTCAACCCGGCGCGCAACGAGGCCTATGTGACCCATCGTCAGGCCGGTAAAGTCAGCGTGATCGACGCGAAAAGCTACAAAGTCGTCAAAACGTTCGAGACCCCAACCTTCCCGAACAGCCTGGCGCTCTCCGCCGATGGTAAAACCCTGTACGTTAGCGTGAAACAGAAATCCACCCGCGAGCAGGAAGCTACCCAGCCGGACGATGTTATTCGTATTGCGCTGTAATTAACCGGAGGGGGAAACCCCTCCTGTCATTTCTCTAAACCTCACGATACGCCTCGTTACACCCCGCCAGTAGCCTGACTAACTTCATGGACTTACACTACGCCCTCAACGGCTAACTGAATAACACGGGAATACCATGAAAAAGCCATTTATTTGTCTTTGTGCTGGCGTAATGCTGTTTACGTTGGCTGGCTGCACGACCGATTACGTGATGACGACCAAAAGTGGACAAACCATTACTACCCAGGGCAAGCCAAAGCTGGACAAAGATACGGGAATGACCAGCTATACCGATCAGGATGGGAACGCGCGGGAAATTAACAGCAACGACGTCGCGCAGCTCATTGAAGCAGACTAAAAAAGAAGGCCTGAAGGGATAACCTGTCAGGCCTCTTTATCATTACGGCGCGGTGCGGTGGACTTCCGCGACGCGCTTACGTACGCCGAACCAGCCCGCAACCAGCAGGATGGCGATCAGCGGTAACGACGCGATGGTATAAGTGCCGTTTGGATAATCAAACGCCATCAGCACCAGCACGCTCAGCAGGAACAGCAGCGTGAGCCACGAGGTAAACGGCGCGCCCGGCAGTTTAAAGCTGACGTCTGCCGTTTTACCTTCTTTAATGGCCCGGCGCAGACGCATCTGGCAAACCATGATAAATCCCCACGACGCAATGATGCCCAGCGAGGCGAAGTTAAGCACGATCTCAAATACCTGCGACGGTACCAGATAGTTCAGGAACACCCCGACGACATAGACAACCAGCGTGGCGAGGATCCCAGCCCACGGCACCTGTTGACGGCTCATTTTAGCCATAAATTTTGGCGCGGAACCGCCCATCGACATGGAGCGTAAAATTCGCCCGGTGCAGTACAGGCCCGAGTTCAGGCTGGAAAGCGCCGCGGTGAGCACCACAATATTCATGATGCTGCCGATATACGGTACGCCCAGTTTGGAGAAGAAGGTGACGAACGGGCTTTGCCCCGCCTGATAGGCGTTCCACGGCAGTAACAGAACCAGCAATACGACCGAACCCACATAGAACAGACCAATACGCCAGATAACGCTGTTGATCGCTTTCGGCACCATCGTTTGCGGATCTTTGCACTCACCGGCGGCAGTGCCGACCAGTTCAATGGAGGCAAACGCAAAGACGACCCCTTGCACCAGTACCAGCGCAGGCAGCAGGCCATGCGGGAAAAATCCGCCGTTGTCGGTTATCAGATGAAAACCCGTGGCGTTGCCATCAAGCGGTTTTCCGGTGCCCAGAAAAACGGTACCCACCACCAGGAAAATCACAATCGCCAGCACTTTGACCAGCGCAAACCAAAACTCCATCTCCGCGAACCACTTCACGCCGATCATGTTCATGGTGCCAACAATGGCCAGCGCCCCGAGGGCAAACACCCACTGCGGTACGTCGCCAAATGCGCCCCAGTAATGCATGTACAGCGCAACTGCGGTGATATCGACAATGCCGGTCATCGCCCAGTTGATGAAGTACATCCAGCCCGCCACATAGGCGGCTTTCTCACCTAAAAATTCACGGGCGTAAGAGACAAAGCTGCCGCTGGAAGGGCGATGTAAAACCAGTTCGCCAAGCGCGCGAAGAATAAAGAACGAAAAAATACCGCATACCAGATAGACCAGCGCCAGAGCAGGGCCCGCCATCTGCAAGCGTGCGCCTGCCCCTAAAAACAATCCGGTACCAATCGCGCCGCCAATGGCGATCATTTGTACCTGCCGATTGCCCATCGCCTTGTGATACCCCTCTTCGTGAGCATTCAACCAGCGTCGTTTCGCCGCATGTTGTTCCGCGGCTTGCGTGTTGTGTGTGTTCATTACGTTTCCTGTTGACCTGACAAAAATACAAAATCCTTTTTGCCGCACTTGCTGCGGCGAAAACAGCGTTACCCTTCATTGTGTTACGCGGGAAAACTGTCGGCCGAGCATCCTACATTCAATTGTTCGGTTCCGCAAAGCCCCGACAACAAGAAGTCAGCTTTTTTCTTTATCCAGAACTGGCGGGCTGTGGCCTCGATTCAGCCCAAAATCCCTGATGGCGGCAGGGCTGGTTATCTATTTTTTAGCTGAACAAATGTGAATTAAATGTTTCTGAATGGTTATTTGATAATTTAATAATAAAGACATGTTAACAAACATAGGCCCGTAACATGTCATATCGCCTGAGTATTCTGGATAAAAGCCCCATCGGGGAAGGTGAAACCGCCGCGATGGCGCTTGCCCGGACGTTGCGTCTGGCGCAACGGGCAGAGGAGTGGGGTTACCATCGTTTCTGGATCGCGGAGCACCATAATACACCACAGCTGGCCAGCCCATCGCCGGAGCTGGTGATCGCCTGGATCCTCGGACAAACCCAGCGTATTCGCGTGGGGTCCGGTGGCGTAATGCTGCAGCATTACAGCCCGTACAAAGTGGCGGAAAACTTTAATCTTCTGGCATCGCTGGCCCCCGGACGTGTCGATCTCGGCGTAGGGAAAGCCCCTGGCGGCTTACCCCTGTCGACTCAGGCGTTGCAGCATGGACTGCACCAGGATGAAAAAGGCAGTTTTGCTGACCAACTTTCTCAACTTAACGGTTGGCTGGCGCTGAACGGCACGGAAAGCGGGGAAACGGTTTTCCCGACGCCAATCCCACCGCAACCGCCGGAAGGTTTTGTACTGGGAGCCAGTGTGCAAAGCGCACAGCTAGCCGCGCAATCCAACTGGAATTTTATCTTCGCGGCGCACCTCAACGGCGACAGAGCATTACTGCATGACGTTTTATCATTCTGGCAGAGCCACAGCGCGCGTCCGACGATCGTCGCCGTGCAGGTGATTGTCGCAGAGAGTAACGACACCGCCGCGCAGCTTGCGGAAAACGTGCAAATCTGGGGCGTAGAGCTGGAAAACGGTCAACGCGTCACGGTAGCCAGCGAAGAGCAGGCGCTGGCATTCGCCGCGCAGGCGGGTAGCCCGCCGCGTAAAATCGCGCGTCGTGAGCTGGCGCTGTTACACGGCACCGCTCAGGAGGTGATGGCGAAGCTGAACGCTCTGCATACGCAATTTGGCATTGATGAGTTCATTATCGACACGCCGGTGGCGCAAGGAGACGCGCGTCTGACATCGCTGCGTTTGCTGGCGCAAGCCCATAACACCGTGGAGGTGCTCTGATGGCTCTCGGTTCAACGCTTATCGACTGGCGTCGTGAATTACACCAGCACCCGGAACTTTCCCTGCAGGAGGAGGCAACCACGGCGCGTATTCACGCCTGGCTGCACGCAGCGGACATCGACATTTTGCCATTTAACCTGAAAACCGGTCTGGTCGCGGAAATAGGACAGGGGGAAGATGTCATCGCGCTCCGAGCGGATATCGATGCGCTACCAATAGAAGAAAGCGCCGACGTTCCGTTTCGCTCCCTGACGCCAGGCGTGATGCATGCCTGCGGGCACGATGTTCACACCAGCGTCATGCTTGGCGCCGCGTTGCTGCTCAAGCAACAGGAAACAGACTTACCGGGGCGAGTACGCATATTGTTTCAGCCAGCTGAAGAGAGTTTCGGCGGCGCAAAAACGCTGATCCGCGCCGGAGCGCTGCAAAACGTCGCGGCAATTTTTGGCATGCACAATGAGCCAGGTTTACCGGTGGGTGATTTTGCCACACGCGGCGGGGCGTTCTATGCCAATGTCGATCGCTTCGTGCTGCGAATTAATGGCAAGGGCGCGCATGCGGCGCGTCCGCATGAGGGTAAAGATGCCATCCTGCTCGCCAGCCAACTGGTAACGGTGTTGCAAAGCGTCGCCAGCCGCGACGTTAATACCCTGGATTCGGTGGTGCTCAGCGTGACCCGCATTCAGGGAGGAAATACCTGGAACGTGCTGCCAGAATCCGTTGAGCTGGAAGGGACGCTCAGAACGCATCGCATTGAGGTGCAGCAGCAGGTTAAAGCGCGGGTTAATGACATCGCCGCCGGATTTGCCCACGCCTTTGGCGCACAGATAGACGTTATCTGGCATGCGGGGCCGACCGCGTTGGTAAACGATGCGCGTTGGGCCGATATCGCCACCGCGGTGGCGAAACAATCAGGCTACACCACCCATCATGCCGCTCTGCATATGGGCGGGGAGGATTTTGCCGTCTATCTGCAAAATACGCCTGGCGCGTTTGTCAGTATTGGCAGCGCCAGTGAATACGGATTACATCACCCGGGATTTAATCCGGACGAACGTTTAATTGAACCCGCCGCGCATTACTTTGCACAGTTAGCAAAAACGGCATTCGCACATCTTTAAGTTTACCTGTTGGGTAGGGGTTATTATGGCTGAAAATCGGCAACTACGGCTCGGCACTATTCTGCATGGCGCCTCGGGGAATATGTCCGCATGGCGTCATCCGGCGGCTCAGGCCGATGCCAGTATTAATTTTGATTTTGTTAAAGAGACTGCGCTTATTGCGGAAAAAGGGAAGCTGGATTTTATTTTTGTCGCCGATGGCCTGTATATAAATGAAAAATCAATCCCGCATTTTTTAAATCGCTTTGAGCCGCTGACGGTATTATCTGCGTTGGCCAGTATCACCCAACATCTGGGGCTGGTTGGCACGGTATCCACGTCCTACAGCGAGCCGTTTACAACAGCGCGGCAGTTCGCCAGTCTTGACCATCTCAGCCAGGGCCGTGCCGGATGGAACGTGGTGACTTCACCTCTGGAAGGTTCGGCGAAGAACTATTCCCGCGCCCGGCATCCGGAGCATGCCCAGCGTTATCGTATTGCCGATGAATATTTGCAGGTGGTGAAAGGACTGTGGGATTCCTGGGAAGATGATGCTTTTACCCGTAATAAAGCAAGCGGGGAATTTTTTAATCCGCAAAAATTGCACACGCTTAACCATCATGGGGATTATTTTCAGGTCGCCGGGCCATTAAATATTGGGCGTACGCCACAAGGCCGTCCGATTATATTTCAGGCGGGCGCTTCAGCCGATGGCAAGAAATTAGCGGCGCAGCATGCCGATGCTATTTTTACCCATCAGGAGTCGCTGGCGGAGGCCAAAGCGTTCTATCAGGATGTAAAAAGCCAGTTGGAAAACGCCGGGCGACATCCCGATCAGCTGCATATATTCCAGGGCGTCAGCGTGATTGTTGGCGACAGCGCAGAGGACGTTGAGCGGCAGTATCAGACGACCGCGGCGCTGGTCTCCATTAGCGATGCGCTGAACTACCTTGGCCGCTACTTTGAGCATCATGACTTTGCCCAATACCCGCTGGACGCACCGTTCCCGGAGCTGGGCTCCCTCGGGGAAAACAGCTTTCGCAGTACGACAGACGAAATCAAACGCAATGCGCGCGAGCGTGGCTTAACGCTTCGCCAGGTTGCTCTGGAGGCGGCAAGCCCACGCCCGCGCTTCAGCGGTACGCCGCAACAGGTAGCCGATGGCCTCCAGCAGTGGTTCGACGAACAAGCCGCAGACGGTTTTATCATCCAGGGCGGAACGCCGGACACTTTCCCGCGTTTTGTCGAACAGGTTGTCCCCGTGCTTCAGGCGCGAGGGCTGTTCCGCCATGAATATCCGGGTACGACCCTGCGCGCAAGCCTGGGATTAGCGACACCTGCAAACCAGTTCACACAATAAAATAAGAGAAAAACGCTATGCAGAAAAAATCAGTATTCCTCGCGCTGTCGCTGGCTTTCAGCGCGACCGTCTGGGCAAATGATGTCACCATCAACGGTACGGGCGTCAGCCTGGAAGCCAATAAAACGCCGATCAATACGGCAAAAAATCCGCAGGCGATTGCACAGTTGCCCGCGAACCTGCACCTGGCCGTACCGGGCAAATTCACCGTGGCGATTGCCGGGCTGAGCCAGCCGCCGCTGACCGTCTTTGCCGATGACAATAAAACGCTGATCGGCAGCGAGGCGGACATCGCCCGTCTGGTGGCTGATAGCCTGGGGCTGGAGCTCAACGTTGTGCCCACGTCATGGGAAGACTGGCCGTTGGGCGTCACTTCCGGCAAATACGATGCCGCGATCAGCAATATTACCGTCACTAAAGCGCGCAAAGAAAAATTCGATTTCGCCACGTATCGTAAGGACTCTCTGGGTTTTTACGTTAAAACCGGCAGCAAACTGAAAAAAATCGAGCAGGCGGAAGATATCGCCGGTTTGCGCATCATCGTCGGTTCGGGGACGAACCAGGAAGCCATCCTGCTGGCCTGGAACGATGAGAACGTGAAGAAAGGGTTGCAGCCGTTTACGCCGGTGTATACCAAAGACGATGCCGCGCAAACCCTGGCCCTGCAGTCAGGCCGTGCCGATGCCTATTTTGGGCCTAACGTTATTGGCGCGTGGAAAGCCGCGCTCAACGGTAAAACACAATTAGTGGGTAGCGTTGATGGCGGTTGGCCAAAAGCGGCGCACATCGCCGTGACGCTGAAAAAGGACAGCGGTCTGGTTCTGCCGGTACAAACCGCCCTCAACGGCGTAATTGGTAACGGCGACTATGACAAGGTGCTGAACCGCTGGGGAGAAGGGGTGGAACGCATTCCGCAATCTGAAATCAATCCGGCCGGTTTGGGCGACTAAGGAGGTTATCGTGAGCGATCAATTTCGCGTGGTCTCACCCGAAGCCAGCGAGCTGCAGCCCATTTTGAACGGTCTGTTTGGTGAATATGCCGCCCGCTATGGCGATTATTTTTCTCGCGACGCGGAGGTGGAGCTGACCGAATGGTATCTGGCGCCGCAGGGGCTGTTCGTCGTACTGGAGCGCAACGGCGAGATCATCGCCACCGGAGCCTACAAACCTTACGACAAAGATACCGCCGAGATTAAGCGTATCTGGACGAAAAGTAGTCTACGCCAGCAGGGGCTGGCGGCGCGCGTGGTGCAGGAACTGGAGCGTCGGGCGCTGCTCGCGGGCTACAGCCGGATTTACCTGACCACAGGATTTCGCCAGCCGGAGGCCGTCCGGCTGTATTTAAGCCAGGGCTACGATCCGCAATTTGATACAGCGCGCGATCCCGAAGAGTACAGCCAGCCGCCGTTTGATGGACGACTGCGCTTTACCAAGCTGTTGACTATCGCCGGTCAGGCCAGAATAGCCTGAGGAGAGAAGATGAAAACGACTGATAGCATTAAAGTCGTACCGGCGCGCTATCCTATGCGCACCGTCGGCGCGGTCATTGCCTTGTTTGTTATGGCGGTGATTATCCAGTCCGTGGCGTTTAATCCGCGCTGGGAATGGGGCGTGTTTGCCCGCTGGTTTTTTGATCCGGTTATTTTGTCCGGCCTCGGGCAAACCCTGCTACTAACGCTTATCGGCACGCTGTTGAGTATTATCATCGGCGGTCTGCTGGCCCTGGCGCGACTTTCATCTTCCTGGCTGTTGAACGGTCTGGCATGGGGATACATCTGGCTGTTTCGTTCGTTACCGCTGATTGTGGTGCTAATCGTTCTGTACAACTTCTCCTATCTGTACGACACGTTGACGATTGGTATTCCGTTTACTCCCATTCAGTGGGGCAGTTTTGAGACCATCAATGTGCTCGGCCAGTTTTCCACTGCGGTAGTCGGCCTGACGCTGGTGCAAAGCGCCTATACCGCTGAAATTATTCGTGGTGGATTTTTGGGCGTTGATCACGGTCAGTACGAGGCGGCGGCAGCGCTGGGATTACCGGCATGGCGACGGACGCTGCGGATTATTCTACCGCAGGCGCTGCGTACCATTTTGCCTGCTGGCTTCAATGAAATCATCAGTCTGGCGAAGGGAACGGCGATGGTGTACGTGCTGGCGATGCCGGAGCTGTTCTACACCATCCAGATGATCTACAACCGCACGCAGGAGGTGATCCCGCTGCTGATGGTGGGCGCGGTATGGTATCTGGTGATCACCAGCGTCCTGTCGTTAATTCAGCACATAGTCGAACGCGCGTTGGCACGTAGCGAACGACGTTCTGCCATCAATACTGCCCGGGTGACGCGTGCAGAAAAACGTAGCCGTCAACGTCCACAGCAGGAGGCCGCCCATGTCCCACTCGCCTGAAGGCCATATCTCTATTACCGGCGTCAGCAAATACTTCGGCCGCCACAAAGCGCTGGATAATGTGTCGCTGGAGATCCCTCCCGGTACGGTAACCGTTATTCTTGGCCCCTCTGGCTCCGGAAAATCCACGCTGTTGCGGACTATCAATCATCTGGAGCGCGTCGATGAGGGGTTTATTCAAATTGATGGCGATTACATTGGCTATCGTCGGCAGGGAGACAAGCTGTATGAGCTGAAAGAGGCGGAGATTTTGTGCCAGCGCGTTAACGTCGGCTATGTGTTCCAGAACTTTAACCTGTTCCCGCACTTAACGGTGCTGGAGAATTTGATTGAAGCGCCCATTGCGCACGGTCTGGCATCGCGTAAAGCCGCCACCGAGCGGGCATTAACTCTGCTGGATGCGGTAGGGCTGCGTAATAAAGCCGATGCCTGGTCGCGCCATCTGTCCGGCGGTCAGCAGCAGCGTATCGCCATTGCCCGTGCGCTGGCGCTAAATCCGCGCGTGATGCTGTTTGATGAACCGACTTCCGCGCTGGATCCTGAACTGGTCGGAGAAGTTCTGGACGTGATTAAAGCGCTGGCCCGGTCGGGAACCACGCTGGTTGTGGTGACGCACGAAATTGGTTTTGCCAGAGAAGTGGCGGATCAGGTCGTGTTTATGGTCGATGGCAAAATCGTTGAGCAGGGCAGCAGCGAGCAGGTGCTTAATCATCCACAGCATACGCGCACGCAGCAGTTTTTGTCGAAAGTGCTGTAAATACGCGAAAAAGAGCGTTGCGGCACAGGGTTGTGCCGCACAGCGATTACAGGGTAACGACGATTTTGCCTACCTGACCGTTGGCTTCCATGTACTGGTGGGCCTTAACGATGTCATCAAACACAAAGGTTTTATCAATCAGTGGCTTGAGCTGCCCGGACTGCAATCCTTCAAAGATAAACCGTTTCGCTCGCGAAAGTTTTTCTACGTCCGAGGTGATTTCAAAAATTTCATAACCGCGGAAAGTCAAATGGCGACCGAGGATCTCAATGACCGGTATAGAAAGGTCTCGTGCATCAAGCGAGCCATATTGGAAAAAGATCCCTCCGGCTGGCATCACCTGGGCAATTTTTGCCACTCCCGGGCCACCGACCGGATCGAAGACCACACGGGTTCCTTTACCATCAGTGATGCGTGAGATCTCAGCAACAAGATCTTGCTCATGACTGGCGATAACATCTGCTGCGCCGAGCTGCAAAAGCTGGCTTCGCTTCTCGCTGGTTCGAGTCATCGCAATAGGCTTTGCGCTGAGCATATTAGCAATCTGAATCGCCGCCAGACCAACACTGCTGGACGCGGCATTGATCAGCACGTTATCACCAGGCCCGATATTGGCATATTCCACCAGCGCGCCAAAAGCCGTCACATACATCATCCAACTGGCGGCGGCCTCGGCAAAGCTCAGGTTTTCGGGATGTTTGACGACCGCATGAACAGGCGCATTGACGATTTCGCCATACATACCGTATTCATGAAAACTGAATGCTGGGATGACGCTCACGCTATCGCCTGGTGCGAACTCGTGCACATTGTCACCGACGGCTTCAACAATGCCGGAGGCTTCATAGCCCAGGCGAGCAGGAAAATTGGGTTGGTAAATATACTGTCCGGTACGGTACATAATTTCCGCCCGGTTAATACCTATGGCATGCACACGAATCTGGACTTCATTGCTTTGAGGCGCAGGAACCTGCATCTCCTGAATATTCAGAACCTCAGCGCCACCTGTTTGCTTAAAAACCACGACTTTAGACATTGCAGACCTCAGTAAATTGTTCTGTATTGGGTCCGCACAATCTAACGATTCAGATGAGAGTGAAAAACCGCAGTTGTGGAACTTCACTATTACTCATTTTGTAACAATCTCTGTAGTCGCGGTTTTTGTTGGCAAAAAAGTTCGCACAGCCAGTCAATGAATACCCGTACCCGAGGGGCGAGGTGACGCCTGTCGGGGTAAAGCACAGAAACCGGTTTTGATTCTCCGGCGTAATTGGCCAGAACCTCAACGAGCTGGCCCGACTGGAGGTAGGGGGCCAGCACAGCATGCACACCGCGTATAATGCCGAGTCCAGCTAAACAGCCGGTCAGCAATATATCGGAGTTATCAACGCTGATTCGACCCGCGGGTGTGAATGACACGGTTTCATCGGCACTAACAAAGGACCATTCCAGCGCTTCGCGATGACGTTCGCTAAAAAAGTTAACTGCCTGATGTCGCGATAAATCCTCTGGTGTCTGCGGTATGCCATGTTGTTGCAAATAATCCGGTGACGCACAGGTCACCATTTTTACCGCGCCAAGTCGCCGTGAAATCAGGGAAGAATCTTGCAACTCTCCGATGCGGATCATGCAGTCGATGCCTTCGGCAAGCAAATCGATTCTGCGATCGGTGGAAGTGAGTATCATCTCGATATCGGGATATCGAGACTGGAAATCTTTCAGTGCAGGAACTAATACGGAATGCGCCAGCGACAAAGGTGCATTAACTCTGAGTTTTCCGCGAGGTGGGCGAGTTGGTGAGAAAGAGGCCATAATGTCATCAACGTCAGCAAGCAATACTTTTGTGCGCTGGTAAAAAGCTTCGCCTTCATCAGTCAGGCTCACTTTACGCGTAGTACGGTTAAGCAGTTTTGCCCCCAGGTCGTCTTCCAGGTGTTGGATGGCTTTGGTCACCGCAGGGCGGTGTAGGTGTAACACCTCTGCAGCTCTGGCAAATCCGCCTTGCTCAACAACCTGCACAAAAATGTTCATGTATTCAAACATACTGGAACGCATCTCTTACTCCCTCACTGTCCGTTCAGACGGTAATTGTCTCTGTTGATTGTTATTATGAGAGTAACAATCACGTCTGCATAGGTTGCTCTACACTTAGGGTTTTAACTTTAGGGGGTGCAGCATGATTAAGGTCTATGGGGTGCCGGGCTGGGGATCGGCCATCAGTGAAGTGATGCTCACACTGGCGGAGATCCCTTACCACTTTGTGGACGTCAGTGGGTTTGATTCCGCCGGAGCTTCTCGGGATTTACTAAAAAAACTGAATCCATTGTGTCAGGTACCCACGCTGACTCTGGAAAATGGCGAAGTCATGACAGAAACGGCGGCGATCGCCCTGACGATCCTCGATCGTTGCCCGGAGCTTTCGCCACCCGTTGGGCGCAGCGAGCGCCAGCAGTTTCAGCGTCTGCTGATATGGCTGGTGGCAAATGTCTATCCCACGTTTACCTATGCCGATTATCCTGACCGCTGGGCGCCAGACGCCCCGGCGCAGTTGAAAAAGAACTGTATTGAGTACCGAAAATCTCTCTATATGTGGTTGAACGACCAGCTAAGCGCCGAGCCGTATGCGTTCGGGGATCAGCTAACGTTGCTGGACGTTTATCTTTGCGTGATGCGCACCTGGGGACCGGGACATGACTGGTTCCAGGACAATACGCCGAATATCAGTGCCATCGCTGATGCGGTTTGTCAGCACCCACGGCTGCGTACCGTGCTAAAAAACAATAAAATTATTTAAAACAAACTTGCTGACCCCAAACAATAAGGAACCGGCTATGCCGCACATTGATATTAAGTGCTTCCCCCGCGATCTGAACGACGAGCAAAAATCTGCGCTGGCGGCGGATATTACTGAAGTGATTATTCGTCATTTGCAAAGCAAAGACAGTTCTGTGAGCGTGGCGCTTACTGAAATCGAGCCCGAGGCGTGGCAGGGCGTATGGGATGCGGAAATCGCACCGCAAATGGACACATTGATTAAAAAACCAGGTTATCGCATGTGAGAGAAATCGGGCGGACAATCCGCCCGTTTTTGATGACTACGGCGTGACAATATTGAACCAGAATTCGAACTTATCCATATAGCCGAGCATAGCATTAAGCTTAGCCCCGTCGTCGGTTATCTTCACGTCGCCGCTGTCTTGCGCCTGCTTCAGCACGCTATTCTCCAGTTCAAGTGACTATTTCTCACCTGCGATAACGCGTTTTCCACTGGTGACAAACGTCCCGGCCCCGAGATGATGCAGGGTATTGAGTTTGTCGTCGTCAAACTGCCAGCGGCCTTCCATAAACGCTCGCTCGTCAGCGGCCGCCGAGACCACTTCCCCAAACAGGGTGTCATATTTTTCTTGCGCCGCCGTTGCAGGCAGCAGACGACATTCCATCCATGCCAGACATTTTGCTTCTATCAGCGGTAATCCCAACACGGGGCCTTGCACAACTGGAATGCCGTAGCAGTTGAACTTATCTTCCGCACGGCCAGTAACGCTGCCGACGGCCCAGGTCCAGTTGGCGGCGGCAACGCCTGGAATAACAATGCCAAATTTGCCGCTACGTTCAATCAGTTCACGCGACCAGGCGGTCTTGTCGACGACGATCGCGATGCGTGGCGGCTCGAATTCAACGGGCATTGACCATGCTGCAGCCATCACATTGCGCCGTTCGGTATGTTCATCCCGGCTGGTGATTAAAATGGTAGGGCCATGATTTAGCAGCCGACTGGCATGTTTTAATTCGATCGGACGAAAATGGCTCATAGCGATACCCTTTGCTGAGCGATAACACATCACAATAAACATAGATATTAACGGTATTAGCGATTTTGTCGCCTCGTCTGGATGAACAACGCACAAAATCGACGGCGTAAAATTAAAAATGCGTTATAAGTACTGCATTAATCGAACAGGAACTCCGTATGACGCCTTTTTTAACTGCTTATTTTGCCCGTATTGGCTGGACAGGTTCGGCCAGCGCCAACATTGAAACCCTGCGAGCGCTGCATTTACTGCACAACAGCGCCATTCCTTTTGAAAATCTCGATGTGCTGTTGCCACGCGAAATGCAGCTCGACGACGTATCACTGGAGGAGAAGCTGGTGACGGCGCGCCGCGGCGGTTATTGCTTTGAGCAAAATGGGATACTTGAGCGGGCGCTACGCGAAATGGGTTTCACCGTTCGCAGTTTACTTGGACGCGTGGTGCTGGCCAATCCGTCGAGCCTGCCGCCGCGCACGCATCGTCTGGTTCTGGTTGAGTTGCAGGAAGAGCAGTGGATTGCCGACGTCGGCTTCGGCGGGCAAACGCTGACGGCGCCGATCCGTCTGCAGGCTAACATTACGCAGCAGACGCCGCACGGCGAATATCGGCTGATTCAGGAAGGCGAAGACTGGATCCTGCAGTTCCGCCATCACGAACACTGGCAATCAATGTACCGTTTCGACCTGGTGGTGCAGCATCAGAGCGATTTTCTGATGGGCAACTTCTGGTCGGCGCACTGGCCGCAGTCGCATTTTCGTCACCATCTGCTGATGTGCCGTCATCTGCCGGATGGCGGTAAATTAACGTTAACCAATTTTCATTTTACCCATTACCAGGATGGCCATGCGGTAGAGCAGATTAATCTGCCTGATGTCGCCAGTCTGTATACCTTGTTGCAGGAACGTTTCGGGCTGGGCGTTGACGACGCGAAACATGGCTTTACCGAAGCGGAGCTGGCGACGGTAATGGCGGCGTTTGATACGCATCCGGAGGCGGGGAAATAGGGGCATCGGAAGTAATGCCGGATGCGGCGTCATCGCCTTATCCGGCCTACAGGAATAGATTAAAAATCTATCGCCCATTCTGCGTGAAACAGGATCACCGCCGAGCCGGTAATGGTAACTTTTTCCGGCTGGTTATCGCGAATCGTGACCGTCACATCAACAATACCGTCGCGACCCAGCGCCCGGCCCTGATGCCCCTGAACACGTAATGTTTTTCCATCATGCGCCATCAGCCCGTGGTGGACCAGCCATGCGCCCATCGGCCCGTTGGCATTGCCGGTGACCGGATCTTCAACAATGCCGATAGCGGGTGAAAACATGCGTCCGTCGGTGGCATTTTCACCCTTACGAATTTGAAAAGGGAAGAAACCGTTGCAGCCAATCTCTTTGCTGATTGCCGTCAGCGCGTGCAGGTCAGGGGAAAGGGCGTCGAGGTTCACCTCAGACTTAAGCGGGATCATCACTTTCGAATGGCCGGTAGTGGCAACCTGGATCGGCAACCCCGGTAGCATATCGTCTTCGCTCAGATGCAGGGCGTCGATAATCGCAGCGCGAACAGCGCCGCCAAGCGGCGGCTCAAACCCTGGTTCGCCTTGCTCAAGGCTAATACGATAGCCGTTCTCTGTAGCGGCAATATCTACCCGATGACGGCCCGCCAGCGAGGTTTGCCAGACGGTGGTATTGCCCAGACCCAGCACCGTTGCCCGCACATAGTGCGCGGCGACGGTCGCATGTCCGCAGATGGGGACTTCGACCGTCGGCGTGAAGTAGCGGATCCTGACATCGCTGACATCGCTGTCGTCGCTGGTCAGCAGGAATGCGGTTTCCGAATGACGCAGCTCGCGAGCAATCAGCTGCATCTGCGCTTCGCTCAGTCCGTCAGCATGCAGCACCACTCCCGCTGAATTGCCGCGAAAGGGTACCGAGGTAAAGGCATCGACGTGGTAAACCTGTGGTTTCATTAGCGTTCTCCCTGGTATGGAGAAGCATCATAACGTGCAAAATGCCGGATGGCGACGCCCTGCGTCTTATCCGGCCTACGGGCCGGATAAGACATCAGAGACCATTAGCGGCGCGAGCGCACAATTTGATATCGGCGGGTGAAGTACTCCAACGGCGCGCTCCAAACGTGTACCAGACGCGTGAACGGGAACAGTAAGAATATCGTCATGCCCAACACCAGGTGTGCGCGGAATATCGGCGCTACCCCGTCCAGATGCGCAGACGCGCCGCCCTGGAAGGTGACCACCGACTGCGCCCAGCCCACCAGTTTCAGCATTTCACTGCCGTCAGGATGCTGTGCGGAGAACGGGATAGTGGTTAAGCCGAGAATGCACTGAACCAGCAGAACGCAGAGGATCAGAATATCGGCGGTTGAGGACGTGGCGCGAATACGCGAGTTGGTCAGGCGACGTACCAGCAGGCCCGCGCCGCCGACCAGCGTTAGCACGCCGCAAACGCCGCCGAGAATCATTGCCATTTGCTGCTTCACCGCAATCGGCAGAAACCAGGCGTACATCCAGTGCGGGGTTAACATGCCAAACAGGTGCCCGAAAAAAATCCCCAGAATGCCGATATGGAACAAGTTCGACCATAACACCATGCCGCGTTTGTCCAGCATCTGGCTGGAGGAGGCGCGCCAGGTGTACTGCCCGTAGTCGTAGTGCAGCCAGCTGCCGAGGATAAACACCGTCCCGCACAGGTACGGGTAGATGTCGTAAAAGAAGACGTTCAGATACTGTATCATTTCGGACCTCCCGCGCTGACGTCGACATACTGCGGCGCCACGTCCTGGCTAAAGCGTCGTTGATAGTTTTGTAACGGTGAACTGTCACAGGCGGTGGCGTTATCCTCGATAAACTTCACCTGTTCCTCTTCCCAGACCGCATCCAGCGCCTGACGGGTATCGTCGCGTGTTTCCGCACCAACCTGTTTTGTGACGCTGTCACTTGAAAGGGGGCTTCCGGCAAGCAGCAGCAGGGCATCGAACAACTGATACCACGGCGTATCACGCTGTTTTAATCGACCACCAAGCAGCGCCAGAATCGGTGCGACGTTCTGCAATCCTTCTTTGGCCTGAGCCTCCGGCAGCACGCTTAAATACTCCAGATACAACGGCAGGTGATCCGGCAGTTCGCGGCAGTTGAGCTGAAGCCCGACCTGTTCGTACTGCGCCAACAAATCAACCATCGCCTGGCCGCGGTCACGCGACTCGGCATGAACATGTTCGAACAGCAATAGTGAGGTGGCGCGCCCCCGATCAAACACTTCACACCATTCGGCTTGTTTATCCAGTAATGGCGCATTGAGCAACCCCTGGCTAAATTCGGTAAGCATTGGGGCATCGCTGGACACCAGCGCCAGCGCGTCGTCCTTACACTCCCACAGCAGCGCGTCCGGATATTCCATCAGCAGTCCGATAACCTTGAGGATTTGCATTATTCCCCCTCCGCTTTATCGCGCACTTCGGTGATGTCGATGGCATCAATGCGGCTGCTGTTAAACAGGTTGAATTTGGTATCAGAACCGTGACAGCCGTCGCCAAAGGTGAAGCCACAACCGTTTTTCTCCGGGAACGCATCGCGCGCCATTTCACGGTGGCTGGTCGGGATCACGAAGCGGTCTTCATAGTTGGCGATGGCCAGGTAGCGATACATCTCCTCAACCTGCTCAACGGTCAGACCCACTTCCTCAATGGCGCGAGTGTCCGTCACGCCTTCGACGGTTTGTGAGCGCATGTAGTGGCGCATCGCCATCATACGTTTGAGCGCGCGCAGTACCGGGCCGGTATCGCCTGCGCTGAGCATGTTGGCGAGGTACTGGACCGGAATTCGCAGTGACTCAACCGCAGGAAGAATATTGCCATTGTGCGGCAGGCCGCCTGCGTCGGCGACCGACTGAATCGGTGACAATGGCGGCACGTACCAGACCATCGGCAGGGTGCGATATTCAGGATGCAGCGGCAGCGCCAGCTTCCAGTCCATCGCCATTTTGTAAACCGGCGAACGCTGGGCCGCGTCGATGACGTTGTGTGGAATGCCTTGTTTTAACGCCTCTTCAATCACCGCCGGATCGTGCGGATTGAGGAACACATTGCACTGACGCTCATAGAGATCGGTTTCATGTTCGGTGCTGGCCGCTTCCTCAATGCGGTCGGCGTCGTACAGCAGCACGCCGAGATAGCGGATGCGCCCGACGCAGGTTTCCGAGCAGACCGTCGGCTGGCCGGACTCAATACGCGGGTAGCAGAAAATGCACTTCTCTGACTTGCCGCTCTTCCAGTTAAAGTAGATTTTCTTGTACGGACAGCCGCTGATGCACAAGCGCCAGCCGCGGCACTTGTCCTGGTCGATCAGCACGATGCCATCTTCTTCACGCTTATAGATGGCACCGCTCGGGCAGGTGGCGACACAGCTTGGGTTCAGGCAGTGCTCGCACAAACGCGGCAGATACATCATGAAGGTGTTTTCAAACTGGCCGTACATCTCCTTCTGCATCTTCTCAAAGTTACGGTCGCGGGCACGTTTTGAAAACTCGCCGCCGAGCAGCTCTTCCCAGTTAGGTCCCCAGATAATCTTGTCCATCCGTTTGCCATCGATCAGCGAGCGTGGACGCGCGGTGGGCTGGTTTTTGCCTTCCGGCGCGCTGTGCAGATGCTGATAATCGTAGGTAAACGGTTCGTAGTAATCATCGATTTGCGGGATCACCGGGTTGGCGAAAATTTTGGTAATCACCCCCATCTTGCCGCCCAGACGCGGTCTTATCTTACCGTTAACATCGCGCACCCAGCCGCCTTGCCACTCTTCCTGATCTTCCCAGTTTTTCGGATAACCAATGCCGGGCTTGGTCTCGACGTTGTTAAACCATGCATATTCCATCCCTTCACGCCCGGTCCAGACGTTTTTACAGGTGACGGAGCAGGTGTGGCAACCGATACACTTATCCAGATTAAGCACCATGCCGACCTGTGAGCGTATTTTCATTTTTTCGCCTCCTGTACCTGATCGCGACCTTCATCATCCAGCCAGTTAATATTTTTCATCTTTCTAATCATGATGAACTCATCGCGGTTAGAGCCGACCGTGCCGTAATAGTTGAAGCTGTACGCCAGCTGCGCATAGCCGCCGATCATATGCGTCGGTTTCGGGCAGACGCGGGTGACCGAGTTATGGATCCCGCCACGCATTCCGGTGACTTCTGAGCCGGGAATGTTCATGATTCGCTCCTGGGCGTGGTACATCATGGTCATTCCCGGCGGTACCCGCTGACTCACCACCGCACGGGCGGTAAGGGCGCCGTTGGCGTTAAAGGCTTCGATCCAGTCGTTATCCTCAATGCCCAGCTCTTTGGCATCGGTCTCGCTGATCCAGACAATCGGCCCACCGCGCGACAGCGTCAGCATCAGCAGGTTTTCGCTGTAGGTAGAGTGGATGCCCCATTTCTGGTGCGGGGTCAGGAAGTTGAGCGCTTTTTCCGGGAAGCCGTTAGGCGGAACGTCGCGCATTTCGCTAACGCTGCGGGTATCGATAGGCGGGCGATACGCCACCAGGCTTTCACCGAACGCACGCATCCAGGCGTGATCCTGATACAGCTGCTGGCGACCGGACAGGGTGCGCCAGGGGATCAGCTCGTGGACGTTGGTATAGCCTGCGTTATAGGAGACATGTTCGCTTTCCAGCCCGGACCATGTTGGGCTGGAGATGATTTTGCGCGGCTGCGCCTGAATATCGCGAAAACGAATCTTCTCGTCTTCTTTGTTCAGCGCCAGATGCGTATGGTCGCGTCCGGTCATCGCACCCAGCGCTTCCCAGGCTTTGACCGCCACCTGACCGTTGGTTTCCGGCGCCAGGGCGAGGATCACTTCCGAGGCATCCAGCGCCGTGTCGATCAGCGGACGGCCTTTCGCCGGGCCGTCCCGCTTGGTGTAGTTCAGCTTGCCGAGAAAATCGACTTCCGCCTGGGTATTCCACGCAATGCCTTTCCCGCCGTTGCCTAGCTTGTCCATGAGTGGACCGAGTGAAGTAAAGCGTTCGTAGGTGGCAGGGTAGTCACGCTCCACAACGGCGATATTGGGCGCGGTTTTACCGGGAATAAGATCGCATTCGCCTTTGCGCCAGTCCTGGATATCAAACGGCTGCGCCAGTTCCGCCGGAGAGTCGTGTTGCAGCGGTTGCAGTACCACATCGGTTTCTTGCCCAAGGTGGCCGACGCAAACCTCCGAGAACGCTTTGGCGATGCCTTTATAAATTTCCCAGTCGCTTTTCGATTCCCACGCCGGGTCGACGGCGGCGGAGAGCGGGTGAATAAACGGATGCATATCCGAAGTGTTCATATCGTCTTTTTCATACCAGGTGGCGGTCGGCAGAACGATATCGGAGAACAGACAGGTGCTCGACATACGAAAGTCGAGCGTGACCAGCAGATCAAGCTTGCCTTCAATCGCGGCGGTCTGCCATTCCACCTCTTCTGGTTTAATGCCATCGCTTGAGCCAAGCGCTTCCCCCTGAATACCGCTTTCGGTACCCAGCAGATATTTGAGCATGTATTCATGCCCTTTACCGGAGGAGCCGAGCAGGTTAGAGCGCCAGACGAACAGGTTGCGCGGATGGTTGTTGCCGTTATCAGGCTGCTCGCAGGCAAACCGAATATCACCCGATTTCAACGCCTGTGCGGTGTATTCCACAGGAGACAAGCCAGCCTGTTCAGCCTTCGCTTTCACGGTCAGTGGGTTGAGGTTAAGCTGCGGGGCAGACGGCAGCCAGCCCATCCTTTCGGCGCGGACGTTAAAGTCGATCAAGTGCCCGCTAAACTTCGACGCGTCCGCCAGCGGAGAGAGGAGTTCCTGCGCGGTGAGTTTTTCATAACGCCACTGGCTGGAGTGATTGTAGAAAAACGAGGTGCTGTTCATCTGACGCGGTGGGCGGTTCCAGTCGAGCGCAAAGGCCAGCGGTAACCAACCGGTTTGCGGACGCAGTTTCTCCTGACCCACATAGTGCGCCCAGCCGCCGCCGCTTTGCCCGACGCAGCCACAAAATACCAGCATGTTAATCATCCCACGGTAGTTCATGTCCATGTGATACCAGTGGTTGACGCCAGCCCCGAGGATGATCATCGACCGGCCATGCGTTTTGTGCGCCGTATCGGCAAACTCACGGGCGATTTGTTCGATATGACGGCGCGGCACGCCGGTGATCTGCTCGCCCCAGGCCGGGGTGTAGGCTTTCACTTCGCTGTAATCTTGCGCGCTATGAACGTCATCCAGACCACGGTCGAGGCCGTAATTCGCCAGCACCAGATCATAAACGCTCACTACCGGACAACTGCTGCCATCGACGAGGGTGAGGCGTTTTACCGGAAGTTGCCGTACCAGCACAGGCTCTTGTTTGACGCTGCGAAAATGCGGGTTTTCGTTGCCGCCAAAATAGGGGAATGCCACCCCTGCGACATCATCATGCTGACCGAGCAGCGAGAGGGAAAGTTCTGTTTCTGCCCCCGCCGCCAGCGATTCGAGGTTCCATTTACCGGTTTCCCCCCAGCGAAAACCGATGGAGCCGTTCGGCACGACCAGCTCGCCTTCGCTGTTAAAGGCCACGGTTTTCCACTCCGGGTTATTGCTTTCGCCCAGCCCGTCAATAAGGTCTGAGGCGCGCAGCATCCTGCCGGGGACGTAGCTGCCGTTTTCGCGCGCATCCAGCAGGACCAGCATCGGCATATCGGTATAGCGGCGGCAGTAATTGAGAAAGTAGTCGCTGGGCCTGTCGAGGTGAAATTCTTTTAAAATCACATGGCCCATTGCCATCGCCAGCGCGCTGTCGGTGCCTTGTTTTGGTGCCAGCCACTGGTCGCACAGCTTGGCGACTTCCGAGTAGTCTGGCGTAATGGCAATGGTTTTGGTGCCTTTGTAACGCACTTCGGTGAAGAAGTGGGCATCCGGGGTACGGGTTTGCGGCACGTTTGAGCCCCAGGCAATGATATAGCTGGAGTTGTACCAGTCGGCGGATTCCGGCACGTCGGTCTGCTCGCCCCAGGTCATCGGCGAGGCGGGCGGTAAATCGCAGTACCAGTCATAAAAGCTCAGGCAGGTACCGCCAAGCAGCGAGAGATAGCGCGTTCCTGCGGCATAGGAAACCATCGACATCGCCGGGATGGGCGAGAATCCGGCCACGCGATCCGGGCCGTAGGTCTTTACCGTCCAGACGTTGGCGGCGGCAATCAGTTGGTTAAGCTCTTTCCAGTTGGAACGGATAAAGCCACCGCGCCCGCGTACCTGCCTGTAGCTCTGGCATTTTTGCGGGTCGTTCATTATGGATCCCCAGGCCAGCACCGGATCGGGCTGACGGGACAGGGCATCGCGCCACAGTTCTATCAGCCGTTTACGCACCAGCGGATATTTCAGGCGGTTAGCGCTGTAGAGATACCAGGAGTAGCTGGCGCCGCGAGGGCAGCCGCGGGGTTCATGATTTGGCAGGTCAGGGCGGGTACGCGGGTAGTCGGTTTGCTGCGTTTCCCAGGTCACCAGCCCGTTTTTGACGTAGATTTTCCAGCTGCATGAGCCGGTACAGTTCACGCCGTGGGTAGAACGCACAATTTTATCGAACTGCCAGCGCTGACGATAGCTGTCTTCCCAGTCCCGGTTGGTGTGCATCACTTGCCCGTGCCCCTCGGCAAACGTATCGCCTTTTTGTTTAAAGTAGCGAAAGCGATCTAACAGTTTACTCATGACATTTCTCCTGCTCCATACTGTGCCAAGCGGTCTTGTAGGCCGGATAAGGCGTAAGCCACCATCCGGCGCTGTTATTGCCTGATGGCGCTGCGCTTATCAGGCCTACGTCCGATCCTGCGATAAACTTGTTGCTATTTTTGTTTAGGCCTACGGCGACCATAGACCAGCCAGGTCACCAGCACGCAGACGATGTAAAACACGAGGAATATTTTCATAGCGCCCACCGGAGAACCGGTCAGCGCCAGCGATGAACCAAACGCTTTGGGGATGAAGAAGCCCCCGACTGCGCCAATGGCAGAGATAAACCCCAGAGCGGCTGCGGTATCCGTTACCGCTTCACGCTGGGCCTGTTCTTCGGTGCCACCGCGCAGTTTCACCCGGTAAATCGTGATTTTGCGAAAGATCACCGCAATCATCTGGAAGGTCGACCCGCTTCCCAGACCGGCGGTCAGGAACAAGCCCATAAACACCAGGTAGAAGGCGACAAAGTTTCCTTCGCCCGATCCTGGCAAAGTAAGAAACAGCAGGGCGCTGAACAGAGCCATAAACATGAAATTAATCAACGTGACGCGCACACCGCCGAACTTGTCAGAGATAACGCCTCCCGCCGATCGCGCAAGCGCGCCGATAAACGGCCCGAAGAACGCCAGTTGCAGGATATTCACGTCAGGGAACTGTGTTTTCGACAACATGGCAAAACCTGCCGAAAAACCGATAAATGATCCGAAGGTGGCGAGGTACAACAGGCTTAATAACCACAGGTGAAACCGTTTGAGGACAGGTAACTGGGAAGCAATTGAGGCCTTCGAACTGGCAATATCGTTCATTCCCATGCCTGCCGCCAAAGTAGCTATCAGCAGTAATGGAACCCAAATCCATGCGGCGTTAGCCAGCGACAGTAACGCGCCGTCAGCTTGTGGTACGCCCTGAACGCCCAAAAAGGTAAACATGGGCACAAAGATCACCAGCGGCGCGATCAACTGCATCACGCTGACGCCGAGGTTGCCGAGACCGCCGTTGACGCCTAATGCGCTACCTTGTTTCGCTTTGGGGAAGAAAAAACTGATATTGCCCATACTGGAGGCAAAGTTAGCGCCAGCAAAACCGCACATCAGCGCAATGATAATAAATACTCCAAACGGGGTAGCGGTATTTTGCACGGCAAATCCCAGCCAGACGCAGGGAATAACCAGAATAATCGTGCTAAAAATGGTCCAACGGCGACCGCCAAATATAGGTACCATAAAGGAGTAGGGAACGCGTAATATTGCACCAGAAAGCGAGGGTAATGCCGTTAATAAAAACAGTTGATCGGTAGTGAAATTAAAACCAATTTTATTCAGATTGACGGCCACAGCGCTAAATAGCATCCAGACGCAGAAGGCAAGCAAAAGACAACTTACTGATATCCAAAGATTTCTACGGGCGATGTGCTTGCCTTTGTTTTCCCAAAAGGCAGGATTTTCTGGTTTCCAGTCGGTCAAAAGATAACGATTATTTTTCTCATTTGATGATGACATATTATTCTCCATGCACATGCCGTTCATGAAAAAGAAATAAACGCATACCGCCGCGCGAGTTCTTTTTAGAAACTATTGAGTGGTTTTGGGAATATTGACTGAAAGAATAGATAAAAAAGCGCAATAACGCGGGGCGATGGAAGAATTACATGCCGGTTAAGTGTTACTGATTGTAAATATAAAATGTATATTGTTAATTAGTCTATGGCATCAGTTAAACAACTCCAGCGAAATCATACGATCCAGGTGGTGTTCGAAAGCAGGATCGGCCATTTCCTCAATGCCCAAAACATACATACCATCCAGACCGCAAACCAGCGCAATTAAGCGCCATGCGACGTCGGCGGCATCCGGCGACGGTAAAAACTCACCCGCTTTCTGTCCCTGCGTGATGATGTTGGCCGTTTCTTCATGCCACATCCGCATGGTCAGCAAATAGGCGCTTTTGATTTCCGAATCTTTATCTGCCAGGACCTGCGCTTCACGCCACAGCCTGATATGGGGTTCAAACCCGCCATCTTCACTGCCCAGCATGGCATGCAGCCGTTCACGAAAGCTGGCGTTTTCGCTGACCAGTTCTGCATCGAGCAGGGTACGGATCAGGCGAACAAAAGCCTGAGATTTGAGTTCACCGGCAGAGGCAAAGTGGTGATGGACCTGACCCGTCGCCACATGGGCTTCCGCCGCTATACGGCGTACGGTCATGGCGGTAAATCCTTCCTCCAGCGCAACCCGCATAGCCGCCTGCAGAATCACTTCCCGCCGTTCATCCCGATTCAGATAGCTCATCATTCCTCCTGTATCTCAATGGCACGCAGTTTAACAAAAAGTTGGACATACGTTCAATTTTCCGTAGGATCGCTAAAGCTGGACATGTGTCCAGTTTCAGTTTAGTCAGGGAGTTTTATGTTTCGTCAGTGGTTAACGTTAGTCATTATTGTACTGGTCTACATCCCTGTTGCGATTGATGCAACGGTGCTGCACGTTGCCGCGCCCACGCTGAGTATGACGCTGGGTGCCAGTGGCAACGAGCTGCTGTGGATCATTGATATTTATTCCCTGGTAATGGCCGGGATGGTGTTGCCAATGGGGGCGTTGGGCGATCGCATCGGTTTTAAACGTCTGCTGTTGTTGGGCGGGGGGGTATTTGGTCTGGCATCGCTGGCCGCCGCCTTTGCGCATAACGCCAGTTGGCTGATTGCTACGCGGGCGGTTTTGGCGATTGGGGCGGCGATGATTGTTCCGGCAACGCTTGCGGGGATTCGCGCCACCTTTGCAGAGCAGCGTCACCGTAATATGGCGCTCGGCGTCTGGGCCGCCGTCGGTTCCGGCGGAGCGGCCTTTGGGCCATTAGTGGGCGGAATGCTGCTGGAGCACTTCTACTGGGGCTCCGTGTTCCTCATTAATGTGCCCATTGTCATCGTGGTGATGGCGTTGACCGCACGTTTAGTTCCGCGCCAGGACGGATCTCGCGACCAACCGTTAAACTTCGGTCATGCGATCATGCTGATTGTCGCCATTCTGCTATTGGTTTACAGCGCTAAAACCGCACTGAAAGGCCATATGGCGACCGCTGCAATCGCGCTGACATTGCTAACCGGAGCGCTGCTGTTGGGGCAGTTTGTCCGTATCCAGCTTGCGGCTTCCCGGCCAATGATTGATATGCGTTTGTTTACGCACCGCATTATCTTAAGCGGCGTAGTGATGGCGATGACCGCGATGATTACTCTGGTTGGTTTTGAGCTGCTGATGGCTCAGGAGCTTCAGTTTGTGCACGGTTTAACGCCGTATCAGGCTGGCCTGTTCATGCTGCCGGTGATGCTGGCAAGCGGTTTTAGCGGACCGATTGCCGGTATGTTGGTGTCACGTCTGGGATTACGCTGTGTTGCAACGGCGGGCATGGCGCTCAGCGCCGTCAGTTTTTACGGTCTGGCGATGACGGATTTCAGTACCCAGCAGATACAGGCCTGGGTATTGATGGCCTTGCTCGGATTCAGCGCGGCGAGTGCGCTTTTGGCCTCAACGGCGGCGATCATGGCCGCAGCCCCGGCAGAAAAAGCGGCCGCTGCTGGCGCCATTGAGACAATGGCCTATGAGCTTGGCGCCGGGCTTGGCATCGCTATCTTTGGCTTGCTGTTGAGCCGGAGCTTTTCTGCCTCGATTCTGCCGCCTGCCGGACTTAATCCGCAGGAGATAGAACGCGCCTCATCATCAATGGGCGAAGCGGTACAACTGGCGCACTCGCTCCCGTCATCGTTGAGCGAGGCATTGCTGGCGGCTGCCAGAGAAGCCTTTACCTGGTCACATAGCGTGGCCTTAAGCAGCGCTGGCAGTATGCTGATCGTATTAGCGGTAGGAATGTGGTTCAGCCTGGCGAAGGTACAGCGTCAATAACTAGTGGGCTAAATGACAGGGATAATCCATCTCCTCGACTTCTTTCCCACTCAGGCGAGCGTATTGCCCCGTCAGCCTCCAGAAGGCAGGTTGCGTTTCCGTGTAGATCTCTGCCGCTAACACCAGGCGGCGGCGGTCTACCTCATTAAGTTCCAGCAGCGTCCATGGCACAAAATAGCGATCGCTCCCCGTCAGGGTAAACCACAGCGGGCACCCGCATCCGGAACAAAAGAAACGTTCGCCACGATTTGAAGAAGGAAAGTGCGAGGGTTGGGCTGAATCCGCTGACATCTGCGGATGAGCGCTGGCCTCCAGATACATAGCGATGCCACCCGACCATTTCTGACACAGCGTACAGTGGCAGGCATAGACATCCAGCATTTCGACGTCAACGGTAAAATGACTCTGTCCGCAAAGACAACGACCAGTGAATGTCTGCACGGCATACTCCTTATGACCGAGTCTACATTAAGAGAAAAAGCCAGCCCTTGAGGGACTGGCTTTGTATTCAGACTACAACAAAATTAGAACTGGTAGTTCAGACCAACAGCCACGATGTTGTCAGTGCTTACACCGGCAATACGGGTGAAGTTGTTGCCATCCAGCAGGTTGATTTTGTAATCAACGAAGGTAGACATGTTTTTGTTGAAGTAGTAGGTCGCACCCAGATCTACGTATTCAACCAGATCCTGGTCGCCGAAGTTACCCAGATCTTTACCTTTGGATTTCAGGTAAGCAACGGACGGACGCAGGCCGAAGTCGAACTGGTACTGAGCAACAGCTTCAAAGTTCTGAGCTTTGTTAGCAATACCGTCGATTTTACCGAATGTGGTCATGTTGCGGGTTTCGGAGTAGGTGGTCGCCAGGTAGATGTTGTTCGCATCATATTTCAGACCAGCAGCCCATACTTCTGCATTCTGACCAGAAGCGTACAGACTGTTGTTACCGTTGCGTACCTGACGGTCAGTACGGTCAGATTTCGCGTAGGTCGCACCGACGCCGAAACCTTCGTACTCATAAGTAGTAGACAGACCGAAACCGTCGCCGTTTGCTTCTACTTCATTGTTACGATCGTTTTTGCCCTGATACTGAGCAGCAAAGTTCAGACCTTCAACCAGACCGAAGAAATCGGTGTTACGGTAGGTTGCAACGCCGGTAGCACGCTGGGTCATGAATACGTCAGTCTGGGTCCAGGTATCGCCACCGAACTCTGGCAGAACGTCGGTCCATGCGCCGATGTCGTAAGCTACGCCGTAGTTACGGCCATAGTCGAAAGAACCGTATTCAGCGAATTTCAGGCCAGCGAATGCCAGACGAGTTTTGTCTTTGTCGGAACCTTCAGATTCAGAACGGTTGCCTTTGAATTCATATTCCCACTGACCAAAACCAACCAGTTGGTCATTGATCTGAGTTTCGCCTTTGAAGCCCAGACGTGCGTAGGTTTTGTCGCCATCGCTGCTGGTGTCATCAGAGAAATAATGCTGAGCGTGAACTTTACCGTAGATATCCAGTTTGTTTGCGTCTTTGTTATATACCTCAGCTGCGTTTACCGCACCTGCCGCCAACAGGCTAGTCACTGCCACTGCAACTAATTTAAGTTTCATTCTAAATAATCCTTATAATTTTTTCTTGGTGTGTTTCCTAAACCATTGCTAAACGAAGGGGTTCGTCAATGGCAAACCATTTTTAAATGACGCAGTGGTATAAGTTCAATAATAAGTTTCATAATATTGCAAAATATTTGAAGTTGTGTGATCCAGATCTACATAATACAACTGATTATATTAATCTTAATATGTGACAAGTCTGATTGGATATATTTACGCAGGGGACTATTTTGGCGCCTATGGTTTAAATAGCGTTAGTTTCGTATGTGTAATATATACATGCGGAGGGTTATAGATAAACCTGAAATACTTTCATGCGTTAACTAATAATCATATATTTAACATTTAATTAAACAAAAATAAACATAAACATAGGGGCAATGAACAATAATTATCCATCAGTCCGGCTAAAGTATAGCCGGATTTTATTTGTTTGCGATAAAACCCGGTTTTTTTCAGGCGCGGCGCGTTGCCAGCCAGCAGAGTAGCGAACCAGCGCAGACCATTAGCGCGCCTTGCCAGAAAGAAAGCGACAGCGGGGCGCTGAGCAGCACGGCGGCCAGAGCGGAAGACAGCACCGGGGTAAAATAAGACCCCACCGCCATAATGGTGACGTTGCCGTGCAAAATACCAATATTCCACGCAGCATAGGCAAATCCTAACGTTAATGCCGCAGTGAACATCTTAATCGTTACCGGAGTGCTGAAAACCATTTCCGGTTGAGGGGTCATAAAATAGTAAACCCACAGACTTGCGGCCGTCAGTAAAACGAACACGGTGATGCCATTACAGCCTTTTGCATATTTGTTGGTCACTGTGCAATATGTTGCCCAGATAAAAGCCCCGAGAAAGGCGAGAAAATAGCTGAGCGGGCTACTGGCAACATTGCTGATAATTTCATCAGGATTGAGGCCATTTTCACCGCCTAATACCCAACAAACACCGATTAATGCGATAATTAATCCAGGAATGACCAGCCAGGTTGTTTTTTGACCATTAAATAATATGGCGAACAATATCGTCAGGCTTGGCCAAAGATAATTTACCATTCCTACTTCAATAGCCTGATGACGGGTAGCGGCATAGCCCAGAGCCAGGGCTAAACATATTTCATAACTCGCAAAAAGCACGCTACCGGCGATTAAATAGCGAACAGGAATTTTGCTGATATTTGGAAGTCCGACGGTAAATATCAACAACAGGCCGCTTAATGAAAAAATCATTGCTGCGCCGCCCGCAGGGCCCAGTCCCTCGCTGACACCACGAATAAGGCCGACCATGGTGCTCCAGAGCACGATGGCAATGAGCCCAATTAACGTTGCTTTTTGTTTTGTCATTCTGTTTGTCTGTCCATGCCGCTGGCAAAAATTAAGCTGAAATTTATAGCACTTTTACATCGTAGCGCGCTAATTAAATACCTTTTTACTACCCCCTTATGGGTACGAAGGTTAAACAAAGTGCACTATTTAGTAGCGGAACCGTTTCGTTATTGATTTGACGCAAAATAAATATGGATATAGCTGATAGTTTCGTCGCGAAGTTGTACATGTCATCTTTCCGGCTGCCGCGCTGGCGCACTGAGAGAGATTTCCTGTACGAATCCCTGCAAAAAAGAGGAAAGCAATGGACGTCAGCCGCAGACAATTTTTTAAAATCTGCGCGGGCGGTATGGCAGGAACAACAGTAGCCGCTCTGGGTTTTGCACCCAAGATGGCGCTGGCTCAGGCGCGAAACTATAAATTGTTACGCGCCAAAGAGATCCGAAACACCTGCACATACTGTTCCGTAGGTTGCGGGCTATTAATGTATAGCCTGGGTGATGGAGCAAAAAACGCCAAAGAGTCGATTTACCATATTGAAGGGGATCCGGATCATCCGGTGAGCCGCGGGGCATTATGCCCTAAGGGCGCAGGATTACTGGATTATGTACACAGTGAAAACCGTCTGCGTTACCCGGAATATCGCGCTCCCGGTTCCGACAAATGGCAGCGCATCAGCTGGGATGAAGCTTTCTCCCGCATCGCGAAGCTGATGAAAACTGACCGTGACGCCAACTTTATTGAGAAAAATGAGCAGGGCGTAACGGTAAACCGCTGGCTTTCCACCGGGATGCTGTGCGCATCTGCGGCAAGTAATGAAACTGGCATGCTGACGCAAAAATTTGCGCGCTCACTCGGCATGTTGGCGGTAGACAACCAGGCGCGCGTCTGACACGGACCAACGGTAGCAAGTCTTGCTCCAACATTTGGTCGCGGTGCGATGACCAACCACTGGGTTGATATCAAAAATGCTAACGTCGTGATGGTGATGGGCGGTAACGCCGCAGAAGCACATCCGGTGGGATTCCGCTGGGCGATGGAAGCTAAAAACAACAATGACGCCACGCTAATTGTTGTTGACCCGCGTTTTACCCGTACAGCTTCGGTAGCGGATATTTACGCGCCGATCCGTTCCGGCACGGACATTACGTTCCTGTCCGGCGTCTTGCTGTACCTGATTGAAAATAACAAAATTAACGCTGAATACGTTAAGCATTACACCAACGCCAGCCTGCTGGTGCGGGATGACTTTGCCTTTGAAGACGGCCTGTTCAGCGGTTACGACGCGAAAAAACGTCAGTACGATAAATCGTCGTGGAATTACCAGTTCGATGAGAACGGCTACGCGAAACGCGATGAGACGTTAAGCCATCCGCGCTGCGTGTGGAACCTGCTGAAACAGCACGTTTCCCGCTACACGCCAGATGTGGTGGAAAACATCTGCGGTACGCCAAAAGAAGACTTCCTGAAAGTCTGCGAAGTGCTGGCTTCCACCAGCGCGGCCGATCGTACCACCACCTTCCTGTATGCGCTGGGCTGGACGCAGCATACCGTCGGGGCGCAAAACATCCGCACCATGGCGATGATCCAGCTGCTGCTCGGCAATATGGGGATGGCCGGCGGCGGCGTTAACGCCTTACGCGGTCACTCCAACATTCAGGGCTTAACCGACTTAGGGCTGCTCTCTACCAGTCTGCCTGGCTACCTGACGCTGCCGTCAGAAAAACAGGCCGATCTGCAAACCTATCTGGCCGCTAACACGCCAAAAGCGACGCTGGCCGACCAGGTTAACTACTGGGGCAACTATCCGAAGTTTTTCGTGAGCCTGATGAAGTCCTTCTACGGCAATGCGGCGCAGAAAGAGAACGACTGGGGCTTTGAGTGGCTGCCGAAGTGGGATCAGTCCTACGACGTGATCAAATACTTCAACATGATGGATAGCGGGAAAGTTACTGGCTACATCTGTCAGGGCTTTAACCCGGTTGCGTCCTTCCCGGACAAAAACAAAGTGGTGCAGTGCCTGAGCAAACTGAAGTATCTGGTGATTATCGATCCGCTGGTCACCGAAACCTCAACGTTCTGGCAAAACCACGGCGAATCGAACGATGTCGATCCGGCATCTATCCAGACCGAAGTCTTCCGTTTGCCGTCAACCTGCTTTGCGGAAGAGGACGGCTCCATCGCCAACTCCGGCCGCTGGCTGCAGTGGCACTGGAAAGGTCAGGACGCACCGGGTGAAGCCCGTAACGACGGCGAAATTCTGGCCGGTATTTACCAGCGTCTGCGCGACATGTATCGCACCGAAGGCGGTAAGGCCGTAGAGCCCGTGCTGAAAATGAGCTGGAACTATAAGCAGCCGGACGAACCGCACTCTGAAGAAGTGGCAAAAGAGAACAACGGCTATGCGCTGGAAGATCTCTATGATGCCAGCGGCGTACTGATTGCGAAGAAAGGCCAGTTGCTCAATAGCTTTGCGCTGCTGCGCGATGATGGCACTACGTCATCGTCCTGCTGGATTTATACCGGGAGCTGGACCGAGCAGGGCAACCAGATGGCCAACCGCGATAACTCGGACCCGTCAGGGCTGGGTAATACGCTGGGTTGGGCATGGGCATGGCCTCTGAACCGTCGCGTTCTGTATAACCGCGCTTCGGCGGATCCGCAGGGTAAACCGTGGGATCCGAAACGCATGCTGATCCAGTGGAACGGAACGAAATGGACGGGGAACGACATCCCGGACTTCAACACCGCGGCACCGGGCAGCGGCACCAATCCGTTTATCATGCAGCCGGAAGGGCTGGGGCGTCTGTTCGCTATCGACAAGATGGCGGAAGGTCCGTTCCCGGAACACTACGAGCCAATGGAAACGCCGCTGGGGACTAACCCGCTGCACCCGAACGTGATCTCCAACCCGGCAGCGCGTCTGTACGAGGCGGATAAGCTACGTATGGGCACGAAACAAGACTTCCCGTACGTTGGGACGACTTACCGTCTGACCGAACATTTCCACACATGGACCAAGCATGCATTGCTGAATGCCATTGCTCAACCGGAGCAGTTTGTGGAAATCAGCGAAACGCTGGCGGCAGCGAAGGGGATCAACAACGGCGATCATGTGAAAGTCAGCAGCAAGCGTGGATTTATTCGCGCGGTGGCGGTGGTGACGCGTCGTCTGCGTACCCTGAACGTTAACGGCCAGCAGGTCGAAACGGTCGGGATCCCGATCCACTGGGGCTTTGAAGGAGTCGCGCGTAAAGGCTTTATCGCCAACACCCTGACGCCGAATGTCGGTGATGCAAACTCGCAAACGCCGGAATACAAAGCGTTTTTAGTTAACATCGAGAAGGCGTAAGGGGGCGAATAAATGTCTATGGAAACGCAGGACATCATCAAACGGTCCGCAACAAACGCCATCACGCCGCCGCCTCAGGCTCGTGATTACAAAGCAGAGGTCGCGAAGCTGATCGACGTTTCCACCTGTATAGGCTGTAAGGCCTGCCAGGTGGCATGTTCAGAGTGGAACGATATCCGCGATGAAGTTGGCCACTGCGTCGGGGTCTATGACAATCCCGCCGATCTCAGCGCCAAGTCCTGGACGGTGATGCGCTTTAGCGAAACCGAACAGAACGGCAAGCTGGAGTGGCTAATTCGTAAAGACGGCTGTATGCACTGTGAAGATCCGGGCTGCCTGAAGGCGTGTCCGTCTGCCGGGGCAATCATCCAGTACGCCAACGGGATAGTTGATTTCCAGTCAGAGCACTGTATTGGCTGCGGCTACTGTATTGCCGGGTGTCCATTTAATATTCCGCGCCTCAATAAAGAGGATAACCGCGTGTATAAATGTACGCTGTGTGTCGATCGCGTCAGCGTCGGGCAGGAGCCTGCCTGCGTGAAGACTTGTCCGACCGGGGCAATACATTTCGGCACCAAGCAGGAAATGCTGGAAATGGGCGAGCAGCGTGTGGCAAAACTGAAAGCACGCGGTTTCGAACACGCGGGTCTCTACAACCCGGAAGGTGTGGGCGGCACGCACGTGATGTACGTTCTGCATCATGCCGACCAGCCGGAGCTGTATCACGGCCTGCCGAAAGATCCGCATATCGATACCTCTATCAATCTGTGGAAAGGGGCGCTGAAGCCGCTGGCCGCTGCCGGATTTATCGCCACCTTCGCCGGGCTGATTTACCACTACGTTGGCATTGGTCCGAATAAGGAAGTGGACGACGAGGAGGAAGATCATCATGAGTAAGTCGAAAATGATTGTGCGCACGAAGTTTATCGACCGCGCCTGTCACTGGACGGTGGTGATCTGCTTCTTCCTGGTGGCGTTGTCGGGGATTTCATTTTTCTTCCCGACGCTGCAATGGTTGACGCAGACCTTCGGTACGCCGCAGATGGGGCGCATTTTGCACCCGTTCTTCGGACTGCTGATCTTCGTGGCGCTGATGTTCATGTTTGTTCGCTTTGTTCACCACAACATCCCGGATAAAAAAGATATTCCGTGGCTGAAAAACATTGTGGAAGTGCTGAAAGGCAACGAGCACAAAGTGGCGGATGTGGGCAAGTACAACGCCGGACAGAAAATGATGTTCTGGTCGATCATGAGCATGATTTTCGTGCTGCTGATTACCGGTATCATTATCTGGCGTCCGTACTTTGCGCAGTTCTTCCCGATGCAGGTCGTGCGTTACAGCCTGCTGATCCATGCGGCGGCGGGGATTATTCTGATGCACGCCATCCTCATCCATATGTATATGGCATTTTGGGTGAAAGGCTCGATTAAAGGCATGATCGAAGGGAAAGTAAGCCGTCGCTGGGCGAAGAAACATCACCCGCGCTGGTATCGCGAAGTTGAAAGACAAGAAGCGAAAAAAGAGAGTGAGGAAGGGGTTAAGTAAACCCGGTTCTTCTGACAAAAATGGCGCTGCGAACGTAGCGCCATTTTTTATTCATCAAGATCTGCCGGATGGCGCAAGCTTATCCGGCCTACAACGACATGTCACTGCACTGCCAGCCTGCGCAGGCGTGAAGTATCCACGTTTTTTTGAGCCTCTGCCAGGCTCCAGGTATTTTGCAGGTTTAACCACATTTCGGGGGAACTGCCAATCACCACAGAGAGTTTGATCGCCATCTCAGGCGTTAGGGCTGCTTTGCCGGTTAATAGTCGGCTTGCCGTTGAAGGTGCAATCTCCATAGCCCTGGCAAACTCGCGCAGGCTGACATTGAGTTCGTCCAGCGCTTCCTGAATGATATCCCCAGGACGGGGATGATTCGCCATCTTCATCAATGATAATCCTCGTAGTCCAGTATGTACGCGTCGCCATTGACGAATTCAAACGTAATACGCCAGTTACCTGAAACAGAAATTGCCCATATACCGTCACGCTCACCCACCAGAGGATGTAGCCTATAACCGGGCATATTGATATCTGTAACCTTGCTTGCCGCATCAATAACGGCAAGCCTGTGTCGTAATCGCCGGACATGTTTCGCCATAACGCCTGATGTTCGTCCATGAAGAAACAAATCGCGCAATCCCTTGTGTCTGAAGTTCATGATCGTCCGTATCATCCCTGTTCCTTCAAGAGGAACACGACCATTAATGTTCCTTTAAGCGCAACACCAAGATTGCGATATTTAAAATTGTGCGGCGAACGGAGGAAAAGAAAAAGGGACAAGGGGAATATCTGGAAAGCGTCACGCAAGAATGACCGGATGGCTGGCCTACACGAACATTTTGCTGATGTAGGCCGGATAAGCTTGCGCCATCCGGCACCAGGGTTTACTCCAGTAGTGAGTTCAGACGCTCAATCTCCTGACGCCATTGCGCCTGTAGCAACGGCTTTTGATGTTTCGGCTTGCGGGCGAGATCGTCGGCCAGACGCTGCTCCAGCTCAACAAGTTGTTCCAGCAATCCATCGCTGTCACCGCTTATTTCTGCTCTCGCTTCGACCACCGTTTCGGGAACGGTTATCTCAGTAGACGTCTGCCGAATACGATCGTTGATCGCATCCAGATCATGCCATTCGCTCAGTTCGCCATTGTCTATGAACCAAAACCGGTTACAGCTTTGGCTAATAAGCTGACGATCGTGGCTAACCAGCAGCACGCCGCCCTGATAGCTTTGCAGCGTTTCTGCCAGCGCCTCTTTACCTTCCATATCCAGATGGTTGGTCGGTTCGTCGAGCATCAGCAGACTGTAGCGCGCAAGCGTCAGCCCAACAAACAGCAGCCGGGATCGCTCACCGCCGCTTAATGTACTGACTCGCTGTGCGTGACGAACCCACGGGAAGCCCGCGCTAATCAGCGCCATCTTGCGAATCTCTGGCTGAGGGGCAAACGCTTCCAGCGCGTCAAATAACGAATCGTTATCTGCGAGCTGGTGCAGCGTCTGGTCATAGTATCCCAGCGTAACGCGCGGATGTAACACCAGTGAAGGTGATGCCAGCTGCGACTGAAACTGTTGCCAGATAAGCCTTAGCAGCGATGATTTACCGCAACCATTGCGTCCGACAATCGCCACGCGATCGCCGCTTTTCAAGCGGATACCGGCAATGGAAAACAGCGTATCCGCGCCGGGAGCAGGGGCCACAGACAGATTAGTCATTTCCAGCAAACGATCCGCACGCAGGGCATCACCCTGCAATGTTAGCGTCCACTGACTTCCTGACGTCACCTCGGTCTGTAGCTCTTTCAGGCGCAGTACCTGTTTTTCCATCTGCTTGGCCTTGCGGGAGAGATCTTCATTGTCGTAGACCCGCCCCCAGGTTGCCAGCCGTTTGGCGCTGGCGGTCACGCGGTCAATCTCCTTTTGTTCGGCCTTATGGCGCAGGGCTTCGCTGGCGTCTCTTTCTGCCAGAGCCTGACGCGCCGCGCTACAGGGCAGATCGAAGGCATGGATCGTTCGATCGCGCAGGATCCATGTGCCATGCGTCACCGCATCCAACAACTGCGAATCGTGAGAAACCACCACAAAACTGCCAGACCAGTTCTGTAAGAACTGTTCCAGCCACAGCAACGTGGGTAAATCCAGGTGGTTACCCGGTTCATCCAGCAGCAGCAGGTCAGGATTGCGCATTAACGCACGCGCTAATAACAGACGCGTATGTTGACCGCCGCTCAGCGTTTGCGCTGTCAGAGATAAATTCTCCGCCGTGAAGCCCATTTCGGCGAGCAACGCTTCAACCCGCCACTGCTGGCCTGCGCGTTCATGCTCGGGAAGTTGAGCGAGAACGGCTTCCTGCAGCGTAAGCGGCAGGATATCGTCAGGCAGATGTTGCTCCACGCGGGCAAGGTGGCAGTAGTTGGCCTGGGAAATGGTGCCGCTGGTGGGCGAAATCGTGCCATCAAGCAGTTTTAACAGCGTACTTTTGCCGCAGCCGTTGTAACCCATTAGCCCAATGCGGTCGCCTTTTTTCAGGGTAAAGGAAAGCTCGTCGAATAGCGTGCCGAATGCCGTTTCAACGTGTAAGGATTGTGCGGTTAGTAATGTGCTCATTGTTGCTTACTCAAGAGTTACAGGCGTGAAAACGCCTCGTCAAACATCGCTGACGATAACCCGGTAAGCCCGAGAGAAGGGGATTTAGAAGTTAGCTTCGCTCAAGCAAAAGTTATCGCAGCACGATACCGATAACGCTTGAGCACTGGCGATCGCCAAAAGCATGTGAAACGATAAAACGTTCACAGTACAGCATAAGTATCCTCCTTTTATTTTTCAGAATGTTAATCGGTGCTGAAAGTGTAATCGCAATTTACGCAGTCGCGCAAGTTTTGAGCGCCCGGCAGCAGAGTCCGCCGGGCAAACCGTCAGATAGAGGTACGACGGTAGTCGCGATATTCCGCCTGCCAGAAATTATCGTCAATCGCCTGTTGCAGCGCTTCGGCGGAGGTTTTCACCGCCACGCCTTGCTGCTGGGCCATTTTACCGACGGCAAAGGCAATGGCGCGGGAAACGGTCTGAATATCTTTCAGTTCCGGTAACACCAGACCTTCGCCGTTGAGCACCAGCGGTGAATACTGCGCCAGCGTTTCACTGGCCGACATCAGCATTTCATCGGTAATGCGCGATGCGCCGGAAGCAATAACACCCAGCCCGATACCCGGGAAAATATAGGCGTTGTTACACTGGGCAATCGGGAAGACTTTCTCTTTCCACACTACCGGCGCGAACGGGCTACCGGTGGCGACCAGCGCATTACCTTCAGTCCAGGCGATAATGTCCTGCGGCGTGGCTTCAACGCGTGAGGTCGGGTTAGACAGCGGCATGACGATCGGACACGGGCAATGTTTGTGCATCTCGCGGATGATCTCTTCAGTAAACAGGCCCGTCTGCCCGGAAACGCCGATCAGGATATCCGGCTTAACGTTGCGAACTACGTCGAGCAGCGACAGCACATCCTCTTGCGTATCCCAGTGCTGCAGATTTTCGCGTTTTTGCACCAGTTTGGTCTGGAATGACAGGAGATTAGGCATTTTGTCGGTCAACAGCCCAAAGCGGTCAACCATAAATACGCGCTGGCGCGCCGCTTCTTCACTCAGTCCTTCGCGCTGGATTTGCGCAATGATCTGCTCAGCGATCCCGCACCCGGCAGAGCCTGCGCCAAGGAAGACGATATTTTGTTCGCTCAACTGGCTACCCGCCGCGCGGCTGGCGGCAATGAGCGTACCGACGGTGACCGCCGCGGTTCCCTGAATATCGTCGTTAAACGAACAAATTTCATCGCGATAGCGGGTCAACAGCGGCATGGCGTTTTTCTGTGCGAAGTCTTCGAACTGCAGCAGCACGTCCGGCCAACGATGTTTCACCGCCTGGATGAATTCATCGACAAATTCGTAGTATTCCTCATCAGTGATACGCGGATTACGCCAGCCCATGTACAGCGGATCGTTGAGCAACTGCTGGTTGTTGGTACCGACATCCAGGACGACCGGCAGGGTGTAAGCCGGGCTGATCCCGCCGCAGGCGGTGTACAGCGACAGCTTCCCGATCGGAATGCCCATCCCGCCGATGCCCTGGTCGCCAAGGCCGAGAATACGTTCGCCGTCGGTGACGACGATAACTTTGATATTGTGGTTAGGAACGTTTTGCAGGATATCGTCCATGTTGTGGCGGTTCTGGTAGGAGATGAACACGCCGCGCGCGCGACGGTAGATCTCAGAGAAACGTTCACAGGCCGCACCCACCGTTGGGGTGTAGATGACAGGCATCATCTCATCAAGATGATTATGCACCAGGCGGTAGAACAGGGTCTCGTTGGTATCCTGGATGTTGCGCAGATAAATATGCTTGTCGATTTCGGTTTTGAATCCCTGATATTGGATCCAGGCGCGTTCTGCCTGTTCTTCAATCGTCTCGACCACTTCCGGCAGTAACCCCAGCAGGTTGAAGTTACGGCGTTCTTCCGCACTGAAAGCGCTCCCTTTGTTCAGTAAAGGGAACTCCAGCAGAACCGGGCCAGCGTAGGGGATGTAAAGGGAACGCAGTTTTTTAGTTTCGTTTTCCATGTCACTCACTCTTTTTTGAATAACCGTCCCTGGCACGCTTTATGATCGTATGTGGCCTGTCCGCCAGGGAAACGGGCGAAGTATAAAGCATTGTGAATGGGTTAAGGGGTTTTATAAGCAAAAACACCACTGCGGTTGCAATGGTGTTTATCTCGTTATTCAGTCAGACGTGAGAAAGGTCTACTTGCCGTCGGCGCGGCGCTTTCTTCCGGTAGGATTGTTGACCACGTTGGTTTTGTCACCTTCGGTCACGACTTTACGTTGATTAGAGATTTTGTGGTCCAGTCCAAGAATATGACGGGCCTGACGGTTCGATTTCATTCTAACTCCTTAATCCTGTTACTGGTTTCAAGGGCGAGCCCGTATAACAACGGACGAAATACAACCTGATAGAAAGCCGATGTTGAAAATAACGGCTTTCAGGATGGTCGGTCATTTTATCTGAAAGGTCAATGCTTAAGCGGCAAATGCAGAACTATCCCTTATGTGTCATGCATTTTCTCAGGCGTCCTATACTTGTAACTTCGACGACAACACAGGAGAGCGGTAATGACTATCCATAAGAAAGGTCAGGCACACTGGGAAGGCGACATTAAGCGCGGTAAAGGTACCGTATCAACCGAAAGTGGCGTGCTGAATCAGCAACCGTATGGGTTTAATACCCGGTTTGAAGGTGTAAAAGGCACCAATCCTGAGGAGTTGATTGGCGCGGCCCATGCCGCCTGCTTCTCAATGGCGCTTTCGCTCATGCTGGGCGAAGCGGGATTTACGCCTGACGCCATTGACACCACTGCCGATGTTTCTCTGGATAAAGTGGAGGCGGGTTTTGCGATAACCAAAGTGGCGTTGCACAGCGAGGTGAGCGTACCGGGGATCGACGCCGCCGCGTTTGACGGCATCATCCAGAAAGCGAAAGCCGGCTGTCCGGTGTCGCAGGTGCTGAATGCGGAAATTACGCTGGATTATCAGCTGAAGTCTTAATCGTGGCGTGCCGGATGTGAGTCGGTCTTATCCGGCACCAATGAGGTTATTGCGCCACCCAGCCGCCGTCCATATTCCACGCAACGCCACGCACCTGCGCCGCGCCGTCTGAACATAAAAACAACGCCAGTTCCCCTAACTGCTCCGGCGTGACGAATTCGCGCGACGGCTGTTTTTCCGCCAGCAGGGCGTCACGCGCAGCGTCCGGCTCTGCGCCTTCGGCAATACGCTTATCAATCTGCTGCTGGACCAGCGGCGTGAGCACCCAACCGGGACACAGCGCATTACAGGTAATGCCTGTCTGCGCGGTTTCCAGCGCAATGGTTTTGGTTAATCCCACCACGCCGTGCTTGGCCGCCACGTAGGCGGATTTCTCTTTTGAGGCCACCAGGCCGTGAACAGAAGCGATATTAATGATGCGCCCCCAGTTACGCGCACGCATGCCGGGAAGCACCAACCGCGTCGTATGAAAAACGGAGGAGAGGTTGATGGCAATAATCGCGTTCCATTTATCAACCGGGAAGGTCTCTATTGGTGATACATGCTGGATCCCGGCGTTATTGACCAGAATATCCACGCCGCCGAATTCGCTTGCGGCATAGCGCATCATGTCTGCAATTTGCGCGTCATCGCTCAGGTCCGCACCGTGATAGCCTGGCGTTTTGCCGTACTGCGCAACGGCGTCTTTGGCGGCTTCAACATCACCAAACCCGTTGAGGATCAACGTAGCGCCCGCATGTGCCAGCACCTGAGCGATGCCTAAGCCAATACCGCTGGTCGAGCCGGTAACCAGGGCGGTTTTTCCCGTTAAGTTCATGATGATTCTCCTTAAACAATTCCGGTAGTGTAGAAGACGCCAATAACAAACAGCACGGCCAGGCTTTTGATCACCGTGATGGCGAAAATCCCGCCATAGGCCTGACGATGGCTGAGGCCGGTGATAGCCAGCAGGGTAATCACCGCGCCGTTATGCGGCAGAGTATCCATCCCGCCGCTGGCCATTGACGCCACGCGGTGGAAGACTTCGAGCGGAATATTGGCGGCATGGGCAGCGGCAATAAACGTGTCGGACATGGCGGCAAGGGCAATACTCATCCCGCCGGACGCCGAGCCGGTGATCCCGGCAAGGGTGGTGATACTGATAGCTTCGTTAAGGAGCGGGTCGGGGATCGCCGCCAGCGCTTTTGACAACACGAGGAAACCCGGCAGGGCCGCGATCACCGCGCCAAAACCGTACTCCGACGCGGTATTCATGGCCGCGAGGATCGCGCCGCCAACCGCCGTTCTGCTGCCTTCCGCCAGGCGACCTTTAATGTTGCGATAGCCGAACAGCACCACCAGTAAGATCCCTGAAATCAGCGCTGCTTCCACCGCCCAGATAGCGGTGATTTTACCGACTTCGGTGGTAATCGGTTTGGCAAGGCCGGGAAGTTCCAGTTGATGCGTTGCGCCGTACCACTGTGGGATCCAGCGGGTAAACAGCAGGTTAAATACCCCGACCAGAATCAGCGGAGAGATGGCGATTATCGGATTCGGCAGGTTAATGTTATCCGGCGTTTCCGGCTCGTTTAACAATTCAGTGCCATAGCCTTCATTCTTTGCCTGCGCTTTACGACGCTGACGTTCGAGATAAATCAGACCGACGAAAATAATAAACAGCGAGCCAATCAGTCCCAGCCACGGCGCGGCCCAGGCGTTGGTACCGAAGAAGCTGGTCGGAATAATGTTCTGGATCTGCGGCGTGCCAGGCAGGGCATCCATCGTGAAGGAGAAGGCGCCCAGCGCAACGGTGGCCGGGATCAGGCGTTTGGGAATGTTACTCTGGCGGAACAGCTCCGCCGCAAACGGATACACGGCAAACGCCACCACGAACAGCGATACCCCGCCGTAGGTTAACAGCGCACACACCAGCACGATCACCGGGATGGCGTGACGCCGCCCGAGAATGTTGATGGCGGCAGCAACAATAGAGCGGGAAAAACCCGATAACTCGATTAGCTTGCCAAACACCGCTCCCAGCAAAAACACCGGGAAGTAAAGCTTCACAAAACCGACCATTTTTTCCATAAACAGGCCGGTGAAGGCAGGGCCGACGGCGCTGGGTTCGGTAAGCAATACAGCACCTAACGCCGCGATGGGGGCAAACAGGATGACGCTGTATCCGCGATAGGCTGCCAGCATCAGCAGGCCCAGCGCTGCCAGGGCGATTAATACACTCATCATGACTCCTCAATATCATTGTTATAGTGGGGTACAGAAAGAGAAGTTACGGTTTCAGGGCAAAGCGCAGCTGATGCTCTCTGCGTTGCTGGATGTATTCCTTGCGCGAATCATCCCAGCGATAAAATCCCTGACCGCTGCGCAAACCAGTATCACCGTTAGCAACCTTGTCAGCGACCAGCGACATCATCTCGCTACCCGTTGCCAGCTCCGGTAGCAGATGCCGACAAATGTCCTGCACCGTCGCAAGCCCGGTCATATCAGCGGCTTCCAGCGGACCAACCATGGCATAGCGTCGTCCGAGCGAGGCGCGCATCACCTGATCCACCACCTCCGCGCTGGCGATACCGCTTTTAACGATATGCAGCGCTTCACGCAGCAGGGCGAATTGCAGCCGGTTGCCGACAAACCCCGGCGCGGCGCGATCGAGTACGACCGCTTCCAGCTGCATGGAGAGCAGGAGTTGTTGTAATTCATGGAGATATTCCGCCTTCGTTGCCGTGCCCGGCACAATTTCAACCAGCGGAATAAAGTGCGGCGGATTCCAGAAATGGGCAATCAGCAGGCGCTCCGGATGGGCGAGCTTTTCTGCCAGCGCATCCGGCGGCAGGCCGCTGGTGTTACTGGCGATCACCGCCTCCGGCGCGATCAGTTCTTCCAGTTGCGCATACAGCGCATGTTTAAGTTCGAGGCGTTCCGGGATGGCTTCAATCAGTAATCCGCACCCGGCAATCTCCTGTAGCGAAGTCGTACCGTGCAGGCGGTTCACAACCGATGCTTTTTCGCCTGCGGCAAATTGTTCTGTGGCAATAAGCTCATCCAGAATTCCGCTGGCCACAATGCTAATTTCCGCAATTCGGCCGCTATTGGTGTCGTACAACCAGACATCGTGACCAAAGCGGGCGAAGTGGGTGGCAATACCGATGCCCATTAAACCCGCGCCCAGCACGCAAATTGGCTTATTTTTCATGAGATACCCCCTGCGGACGCTCTACGGCCAGCGCCACCCCCTGACCGCCGCCAACGCACAGCGTGGCCAACCCTTTCGCGGCGTTTCTGCGAGCCATTTCATGCAGCAGGGTCACCAGAATCCGGCAACCTGATGCGCCAATGGGGTGCCCCAGCGCAATCGCGCCGCCGTTTACGTTCACCCGCTCGCGGTCCCAGTTCAGGGATTCGCCAACCGCCAGCGCTTGTGCGGCAAACGCTTCGTTAGCTTCAATGAGATCGACCTCATTCAACGTCCAGCCAGCGCGTTTCAGGCACTGAAGCGACGCGTCTACCGGTCCAATGCCCATAATGGCCGGTTCGACGCCGGAGACCGCGTAGCTTGCTACCCGGCCCAGAACCGGTAAATTGAGTTCTGCGGCTTTGGCGGCGCTCATCAGCATCACCGCGGCAGCGCCATCGTTGATTGACGAGGCATTTCCGGCGGTCACCGTGCCGTTACCAGGGCGAAACGCTGGCTTGAGCTGCGCCAGCTTATCGGCCTGAGTATCCGGGCGAGGCTGCTCGTCACGGTCGACTATACGCGGCGGTTTTTTCCCCTGCGGGACGCTGACCGGAGTGATTTCCGCGCTAAAACGACCGGCTTCAATGGCGGCAGCCGCCTTTTGCTGGGAGCGCAGGGCGAATGCGTCCTGCTGCTCGCGGCTGATGACAAACTTATCCGCCAGATTTTCCGCGGTAATACCCATGTGATAATCATTGAAGGCATCCCACAGACCGTCGTGCACCACGCTGTCTTTCATGCTGGCATGCCCCAGCCGCAGGCCCGCCCGGGCGCCGTCGAGAAAATAGGGCGCATTGCTCATGCTCTCCTGTCCACCGGCAATCACTATTTGCGCATCGCCGCAGCGAATTGCCTGTACCGCCTGATGCACCGCTTTGAGGCCCGAGCCGCACACCAGATTAATGGTTAACGCGGGCGTGGTTACCGGCAGTCCTGCGCGTAGCGCCGTTTGCCTGGCCGGATTCTGGCCGCAGCCAGCCGTCAGGACCTGCCCGAAAATCACTTCATCAACATGCTCTGGCGCGACGGCGGTTTTTTCCAGCAGCGCGTGAATCACCACCGAACCCAGCTCGACGGCGGAAAGCGGCGCCAGCGCGCCATGAAAACTGCCAATCGGGGTGCGCGTGGCCGCGACAATAACAACATCCTGCATGGTCAGATCCTCAGCTAAAGTGCATTTCGGGAACATTTTCGGGAACAATCAGCTTGCCAGCGGTTCTGGCGACAATTTCCTCCACGCTGATGCCCGGCGCACGCTCACGCAGAATGAACGCGCCGTCGGCGATCTCCAGCAGCGCCAGATCGGTAAGCACGCGTTTGATGCAGGCCACGCCGGTCAGCGGCAGGGTGCAGGCGGGGAGCAATTTCGACTCGCCGTTTTTGGCGGCATGGGTCATCACCACGATGATGTTGTCGGCCCCGGCCACCAGATCCATTGCGCCGCCCATGCCTTTCACCATTTTTCCGGGGATCATCCAGGAGGCGATATTGCCGTTGACATCCACTTCAAACGCGCCGAGCACCGTCAGGTCGACATGTCCGCCGCGGATCATGGCGAAGGATTGTGCGGAGTCGAAGATCGCCGCGCCTTTGCGCGCGGTCACGGTCTGTTTCCCGGCGTTGATCATGTCTGCATCAATTTCATCTTCCGTGGGAAACGGTCCCATACCCAGCAAACCGTTTTCCGATTGCAGCATGACGTCCATGCCCTCCGGAATGTAGTTCGCCACCAGAGTAGGAATACCAATCCCGAGGTTGACGTAATAGCCGTCCCGCAGTTCGCGGGCGACACGCATCGCCATTTGTTCACGCGTTAACATGGTCAGGCTCCTTTCTGGCGCAGGGTGCGTTGTTCAATACGTTTTTCAAACTGCCCCTGAATAATGCGGTTAACGAAAATGCCGGGGGTGTGAATCGCGGCGGGATCCAGCTCGCCAGGGGGGACAATCTCTTCGACTTCCACCACGGTAATGCGCCCGGCAGCGGCCATCAGCGGATTAAAATTCTGTGCGGTATGGCGGTAGATAACGTTGCCGTACCAGTCCGCTTTCCAGCCTTTAACCAGCGCAAAATCACCGGTTATCGCCTGTTCTAAGATGTACGGACGCCCGGCAAACTCGCGCACCTCTTTTCCTTCGGCCACGGGAGTACCGTACCCGGTAGCGGTGAAGAAAGCGGGGATCCCCGCGCCGCCAGCGCGCAACTGCTCCGCCAGCGTGCCTTGCGGCGTCAGGATGGCTTCCAGTTCGCCACTGAGCACCTGCTTTTCAAACAGCGCGTTTTCACCCACATAGGACGCGACCACTTTGCGCACCTGACGCGTTTCCAGCAGCACGCCGAGGCCAAAACCGTCCACGCCGCAGTTGTTTGACACCACGGTAAGGCCCTGGACCTCCCGACGGCGTACTTCGGCAATCAGATTTTCAGGGATCCCACATAAGCCAAAACCGCCCGCCAGCAGCGTCATGTTGTCGGTCAGTCCTTCCAGCGCCTCTTGATACGTGGCGACCCGTTTATCCAGTCCAGCCATACACTTGCCCCTTCTGTTGTCCTTGCCGACATCATTAGGGGTGAAAAATGATTTGTTAATTTTAAATTTGTGACTCACTCATTGGGTTTTTTTATCAATTTAATGTTAATTAAAGGTATTCAACAAGTTAAAGGAATGCGAAATGGGAATGAGCATCAAACAGTTACGCGCGTTTTTAGCGGTAGCTCACACTCTGAATTTTGCTCATGCCAGTGAACGGCTGAATATGTCGCAACCCGCGTTAAGCCTGGCGATTAAAGGGCTGGAGGACTCGCTGGGTGGCGCTTTACTGTTGAGAACCACCCGCAAAGTAACCCTGACGCAGGAAGGGGAAACGTTGCTCAGCATGGGGCGACAGCTGCTTGCGGACTGGGAGAATACGGAAGAGGCAATGCGCCAGCGTTTTACGCTACAGCGCGGTAAAATCTCTATTGCCGCTATGCCCTCATTTGCCGCTAACGTCCTGCCGTCGGTGCTGAAGACGTTTCGTGACTCCTATTCTGGGATCAACGTAACGGTTCACGATGTGATTAACGAACAAGTCATTGAGATGGTGAGTGAAGGGCGGGTAGAGATGGGCATAGCCTTCGAACCGGACTATTCCGGGCATCTGCATTTTACGCCGCTCGGGGTGGATCGTTTTATTGCGATTGTCCCGCCAACATGCCGACTGGCCGGGCGGGAGCGTATTGCATGGCGTGAACTGCTGACGCTGGATTTCATCACTCTGCAACGTCCTTCCGCCGTACGCCTGATGCTGGAAGAACAGTTGGTGCAAAGCGGGCATTCGCTGGAGGTGGCGCTGGAAAGTCATCAACTGGTGACCATTGGCCGACTGGTAGCCAAAGGCCTGGGCGGCAGCGCGGTACCTGCGCTATGCCGCACGCAAATGGCTGAATTAGGCGCAACCTGTATCGATCTGGATACCCCGGTGATCCAGCGCAGGATCGGCGTTCTGCGCTCGGCGCATCATAAGCTGTCGACGGCCTCTGAAGTGCTGGTGGAAACGCTGAAGAAGGCGTATCGCGCCTGATTTTCCGCCGCGTTCAGCTCATGTTAACCGCCCGCCAACAGCGAACCTCGCTTCCCGTTTCGCTTTTCAGCAACGCTTGCTTATTCTCACAGCCACGGATCGCCAACGGGCACCTGTCACGAAAAAAACAGCCCTGAGGCAACGTTCGGTTTCCCGGCAGTTCGGTTTTGCGTACAACGAGATCCTCCGCCAGCGGCGTCCCCGTTTTAGGCACGGAGTCCAGTAATAATCGCGTGTAGGGATGGGCAGGATGTGTGAGAACCTGCTGCGCTTCGCCCAGCTCAACAATTTGTCCAAGATACATGACCGCGACACGGTCGCTCATATGCCGCACTACCGACACGTTATGCGATATCAGCACATAGGTCAGGTTTCTGCGCGCCTGCAATGACACCAGCAGATTCAGGATTTGCGCCTGCACGGAGATATCCAGCGCCGAAGTGGGTTCATCCAGTACGATCACGTCCGGCTCTGACGACAACGCCCGGGCAATGGCAATACGCTGACGCTGCCCGCCGGAGAACGCATGCGGCAGACGGTCGAGATATTCAGGACGGATCCCAACCTGTTGCGCCAAATCTTCAGCAAGAATGCGGCGTTCACGCTCGGCGCTTCGTTTCTGTATCCACACCGGTTCAGTTATTATCCGCCACACCGGTAAGCGAGGATCCAGCGATGAAAGGGGATCCTGGAAAACCATTTGCATACCGTTAAACGGCTTGTCGCCATGATGCGCAAAGTCACCCTGGCTGGGTTTCAGCATGCCCATCAGCAGCTGCGCGAGGGTACTTTTTCCGCAGCCGGACTCACCAACAATTCCCAGCGTTTCTCCACGGCGGATCTGTAAATCCAGACCGTTGAGCGCATGTACCCGTTCCGTTACCTTGCCGAGCCAGTTTTTCCGCGCAGGAAAGTTGACATGAACATCCTGCAGCGCCAGTAAATAATCAGACATGTGTTGTCTCCAGTTGCGGATACCAGCAGGCGGATTGTTGCTCCGCACCACCCTGACGACTTAGCGCAGGCGTTTCTTCACAACGAGGACCGGCGGCAAAGCAGCGCTCACGAAATGCGCATCCCGCGGGTAAACAGGTTAAATTCGGTACGGTGCCGGGAATGGCGGGCAGCAATGCGCGCGGTTCGCCGTGTTCCGGCGCGCACTTCAGCAGACCGATAGAATAGGGATGCGTCGGGTGTTGAATCACGGTTTGCGTCGGACCGCTCTCAATTACGCTTCCGGCATACATGACGTATAACCGGTCGCACAATTGTGAGACCACCGCCATATCATGGCTGATAAACAGCACCGCAGTCCCGCTGGCCCGCGCTTTTAACTTCAGTAACCGCAGCACCTGCAGTTGTACCGTAACGTCGAGCGCGGTAGTCGGCTCATCGGCAATGATCAGCTCCGGCTCGCAGGAAAAGGCCAACGCAATCATTACGCGCTGGCGCATACCGCCGGACAGCTCAAACGGGAAACGTTTCATGACTTCCGCCGCGTCGGGAATTTGCATCTCGTCGAGTAACGCGATGGCTTTCTGCCGGGCATCCGCGCGGCTTAGAGCCTGATGATGACGGATAACCTCGACCATTTGCTGACCGATGCGGCGGGTCGGATTGAGCGCGGTCATGGGTTCCTGAAAGATCATTGCCACGCGTGCGCCGCGCCATTGGCGCATTTGTTTTTCGCTGGCGCTGAGCACATCTTCGCCCAGCAGAGAAATGCGGCCCTGGTGAATGCGATAGCTGCCCTCCGGCAGCAGGCGCATGGTGAGCATGGCCGTCACGGACTTACCGGAACCGGACTCACCGACTACGCCAACGATTTCTCCGCGGTTGATATGCAGCGAAACATGGTTCAACGCATGCACGTCAGCTTTATAGCCGGGGAAACTCAGATGCAAATCCTCGATTTCCAGTACGGGCTGTGTCATGACTGTTTTCCTCCGGCTTTCGGATCCAGCAGGTCGCGAATACCATCGCCAAAAAGATTAAAGCCCACGGCGGTAATCAGAATGGCGGCGCCGGGAAAAGCGCAATACCACCACTGGTCGAGGACGTAGTTGCGGCCAATCGCCACCATCGCTCCCCATTCCGCGCTGGGCTGCTGTGCGCCAAGGCCGATAAACCCGAGCGTGGCGGCCATCAGGATCGCGCTGCCGATATCCAGCGACGCCTGCACAATCAACGGTGGCAGGGAGTTACGTAAAATATGCCAGCTAATCAGATGCCAGCGCGATGCGCCGTAGGTCCGCGCAGCCTGCACATAGGTAAACTGACGCACCACTAACGTCTGGCCGCGGGCAAGGCGCACATAAAAAGGAATTCGTACGACTGCAATCGCCAGCATGGCGTTAAACAGGCTTGGCCCCAGCGCGGCGGCCAGCGCCATCGTCAGCACCAGCGAGGGAATGGACAGCATGATGTCCATTATTCGCATAATGATGGCATCGGCGCGTCCGCCCATAACGCCTGACAGACAGCCCAGTAGCGAACCCAATCCACCGGCAATTCCCACCACCACCAGACCCGCGACGACCGACTGTTGGCTTCCTACCAGTACGCGGCTGAACAGATCGCGGCCCACTTCATCGGTACCAAACCAGTGAGCGGCTGAGGGAGGCAGCAGGCGCGCACTTAAATTGATGGCATTCGGATCGTAAGGCGTAATCCACGGCGACAGCGCCATCAATAGCAGTATCAGCACGATAATGGCCGCGCCAATCAGCGTCAGCGGGCTGCTTTTCATCATCCAGAACAATTTGGCCCAGTCCGTGCGACGACGACCAATCTGAGGGGCGACCGGCGTTTCTTGTGTCAGCATCATTCAGCACCCCCGCGTCCAATTCGTGGGTCAATCCACAGGTAGAGTAAATCCACCGCCAGGTTGACCAGTACATAAGCGAAAGAGACCACCACGGCAAACCCCATCACCGCCGGGAAGTCGAGCGCCTGAATTGACGTCACCACCCAGGCGCCCATTCCCGGCCAGGCAAAGACCGTTTCGGTCAGCACCGCACCGTACAGCAGATCGCCCAATGCCAGGCCGAGAACGGTTATTGATGGGATCAGCGCATTCGGCAACGCGTAACACAACACGATGTACCAGCCCGGCAACCCGCTGGCGCGCGCGGTACGAATGTAATCTTCGCTCAGTTGTTCCAGCATGGCGGAACGGATCTGGCGGGCAACGATCCCCAGATGCACAAAGGCCAGCGTCAGCGACGGCAGGATCAGGTGCTGGAGCGCATTGAAAAAGACCTCGCCATTACCTTCCAGCAGGGCATCAATCAGGTAAAACCCGGTGACATGGGCAGGCGGATCCAGCCAGTCATCTAAGCGCCCACCGCCGGGCAATATTTGCAGATGACCGTAAAACAGCACGATAGCCCCCAGCCCCAGCCAGAACGCCGGGGTTGAAATTCCGGTGATCGCCATCAGGCGGACCAGGTGATCAAGCCAACGGTTGCGCCAGACCGCAGATAAAATGCCCAACGGGATACCGATAACCAGCGCCAGCAACAAAGAGCAGAAAGCCAGTTCCAGGGTAGCGGGAAAGAAGATACGCAGCTCATCCAGGACCGGGCGTCCGGTGCGAATGGATGTGCCTAAATCTCCCTGAAAGATATCGCTGACGTAGCGAAAAAACTGCACATACAGCGGCTGGTTCAGCCCCAGCTGTTGGCGAATATTGTCAACAATTTCATCGCTGGCGCGATCGCCCGCCAGCAGCCGGGCAGGGTCGCCGGGGATCAGGTGCGAGATAATAAAGGTGATCACGCAAACACCGATAACCACCAGAATAAGTCCCCAGCATCGCTGGCGTAAAATGCTCCAGAACGTCATTAGCTTCCCCTTGCGGAGCCAGAGCGGCTCCGCATAAACGTGGCCTATTTACTCATGGTGGCGATATTGAAGACCTGTTCCAGCATGGGGTTGAATACGAACCCTTTGACGTCTTTGTTCATCGCCAGCTGATAGTTTTTCTGGAATAAATAGACGTAGGCCGCTTCATCAATCACGATGGTTTGCGCCTGCTGGTAGTCATTGGTTCTGGCGACCGGATCGGTGGTGGCTAATGCGCTACGCAGCAGCTTATCGACTTCACCGTTTTCATAGAATGAACGGTTACCCGGCAACCCTTTTTTGTCTGACTCAAACCAGTAATTCATAAACATGTACGGGTCGGCGAAATCCGGACTCCAGTTGCCGATGGCAATGTCGTAATCGCCTTTACCCACACGGTCACGCATGGTGGCATTCGCCAGCTTTTCCAGCTTGACCTTAATGCCCAGTTTACTGAGGCTGGCCTGGGTAGAGAGTGCAATCGGCTCCCAGTTAGGATCGTTATCTGAATACAGGAAGCTCAGGCTCTCAGGTTTGCTCACGACTTTGTCCCATGCGGCTTTCGCTTTTGCTTCATCAAAGCTGTACTGCATTGCTTTGTCATCGAATCCCCACATGCCTTCGGGGATCGGACCGCGCATCTGTTTACCATTGCCACTTAGGATCCCATTCACCATGCCTTTATAATCGGTGGCCCATGAGATGGCGCGGCGCAAATCCACCTGATTGAGCGGCGCTTTGCTGTTGTTCAGATACAGATAGGTCACGCGCAGCGAGGGATAATCCACTACGTTAACGTTGCCTTCCTGTTTTAACGCGGCAAGCTGGTCGACGGGAAGCGCATCCGCGATGTCGATATCGCCGCGCGACAATTGCAGGCGGCGGGAGGCGCTTTCACCGATGATTTTTACCGAAACACGTTTAAACGTCGGTTTTGCGCCGGAATAATGCGGGTTTGGCACCAGCACCAGCTGTTGTCCTTTTTGCCAGCTTTTCAGCATGAAGGGACCGGAGCCCGCCGTGTTCTGCGCCAGGAATCCGCGGGCATCATCTGCCGCGTGCTCTTTTAAGATAGCCGGGTTGATAATTGAAGCCCCGTCATTTGCCAGCGTATACAGGAATGGCGCGAACGGCTGGCTGAGAGTGAATTTCACCGTGTTGTTATCGATGGCTTCAACCTTCAGATCTTTCGGGAATGCTTCCGCGGGTCCCTGGCCAATTTTAAGCAGGCGTTCAAAGGATTGTTTCACCGCATCCGCCGTCACGGGCGTGCCATCGGCAAATTTGGCATCGTTTTTCAGGGTAAACGTCCATTCTTTCTGGTCGTCAGAGGCTTTCCAGCCGCTGGCTAAATCACCTTCAACTTCCGTGGAGCCTTTCCCGCCTTCGGTTTTGTACTGAACCAAACGCTGATAAGAAGGATAGGTCACCGTCCAGTCGTTGTTGTCGATGGTCACGGCGGGGTCGAGCGTCTGCGGGTCGGCGGCTTTACCGATGACCAGCATATCTTTGGGTACGGCGGCCTGCGCGGCGGGCAGGGCAAATGCCAGCGCGACGGCGATCAGAGCGGGGCGAAAAAACGCATTTAACGCAGGTGTAGTCTTCATAACCAGGCTCCAGAATTAAAGGGGATGTTGTGTTGTTATGGGGGTGACAGGGAAACAGGCTATCTGGTCGTCAAGCAGCGGGTAGCGGGCGGCATCAGGTAATTCAAAATGCCACCACTCGCTGTTGATGCCGACAAAACCGCCACCGAACATAATGGCGTTGAGTAACAACCGATTACGCTGTGCGGCTGGTGGAACAGAGGGGTGCCAGGCATGCGAACGGTCGTGCATCTCATCAAAACCCGCGCCCATATCGAGAACATTGCCACGCTCGTCCATCAGCGTAACGTCGATAGCGGTTCCGCGGCTGTGATTAGAGCCAATCGCCACATCGACGACATACTGGGGATCCGGACACGCATTCCACAGCACCGCCTGCGCCTGCTGCGGGCGATACGCGTCGTATACCACCAGTGACAGACCCGCCAGTTGCGCAATACTGATGCTTTTCGCCAGCGCGGTTACCGCCTCGCTGTGCAACAGGCACCGCGCTTCCTGATAGATAGGCGCCCCGGTAATGTTGTCGGCAGTGGCGTATTTAAGATCGATATGCAGCGACGGAAATATCACCGATAGATCAACCAGTTCTGGGGTTTCTGACATAGCACGTTTCCTGTTTATTGTTCGAATTGACCAAATTGTTGCTGTAACTGACGATTGGTTTGCAGGCGTCCTGCGAGGGCGTCGCCAAGCTGCGCCACCACCGCAGAGAGTAATAAGTTAAACAGACAGCTCACGGGCGCCAGAGAGTCCCAGAAATGTCCGGTGTCGGTTTTTACCTGAAGTAAATCAAGGTCATAATCCCTGGCCCACGGACACCACACATCGGTGATCAGCGCCAGCGGGATCTGACGTTCTGTCGCAACACGGCAATATTGTCGGGAAACGGCGGAGTAGGCGCGCACGTCGGTGATCACCACGTATGGCTGGTTAAATCCTGAATTCAGTGACTCGACCCAACTGCCGGAAAGCCCTTCGGAGTAGCTGACTTTAGGCCGCAGGTATTCCAGGTGGCTAAAAAAGGCGTTAGCAATGCCGCGGGTGGACTGGATCCCGAGGATGTAAACCGCTTCCGCGTGCGCCAGCTGCTGCGCAATGCGTAAAAAGGTTTCGCCTTGCGCGAGTTGATAGACGTGGGTAATGGCGTCGATTTCCAGCAACAACGACTGGTGCGCGCGATCCGGCAGGCTTTGCTGCTGGTGCCAGGAGTCCAGCCGCTCGTTCATTCCCCAGGGTTGATAAGGGACGACGGGGATCTCTCGCAGGCTGGCTTTGGCATCCTCCAGATTGCGAAAACCCAGTTTACGCAGATACCGCCCCACGGTAATGCCGCTGGTTCCTGCCGCTTTAGCAATGCCATCCGCGGTTTCAAAAGGGATCTGTACAGCATGGGCTAACAGCCACCCGGCCACGCGCTTTTCGCTGGGCGTAAGCTGGCTGAAGCTGCGTTCTATGCGGGTCAATAATTCAGGTTTCGCTGTCATTACCTTCTCGCTGTTAGTTGGCTGTCAGATTCCGCATCACTGTTATCACATTAACAATGCAGGACGCGTGCCATGTCAGCGACGGCGGCAGGCGGGCGGTGATTGTTAAAAATCAGCTCATAGTCATTAACTAATGATCAACATTTGTGCAGCGTAGTTCAGTTTTGGTGCAACGGCAGCGGGAGCGGGGTATGAATCTGCTGGTTTCGTCGGAACGATCACATTGTGAACAACATTTCCCCCTCAAACATCAGAATCAGTAATGAGAAATATAAATTTCAGCCATATCAATAATGGCAATCTTTATTCTTATGACGGTAGAGGTATTATTTTTTGCGAACTACATTAACGGTTTGAAGCGCAAGTGTAGATATTATTTATATTATAAATGGAGTACTACAATGAATAAATTCTCCCTTTCTACAGCAGGTATTCTGGTCGCAGCGCTGTTAACCAGCGTTAGCGTCAATGCAGCCACTGATAGCGCGAAAACTGAAGTGACGCCGAAAGGCATGAGCTGCCAGGAGTTCATCGATCTGAACCCGCAGACCATGGCTCCGGTGGCTTTCTGGGTGCTTAATGAAGACGAAGATTTCAAAGGTGGTGATTACGTTGACTATAACGAAACCGTGACTACAGCTGTCCCTCTGACCGTTGAGCTTTGTAAAAAACATCCGCAGAGCGAATTAAGCAAAATAAAAGACGAAATCAAAAAAGAATTATCCAAATAAGATTAAGTCGTTATTAAAACCCAGCCAAAGTGCTGGGTTTTGCTATTTGTGACAATGTCACTTATTTATTTTGCCATACTTAAGGAAACTTTATAAAGATATAAACGCTTGTGCCGATACTGGGTAAAAGTTAGCCTTTTGCAGAAGGAGTTTGTATGGCCTGGTATCCTACTCGTATTTCAACGCGTTTAACCATTGGCGGCATTCTGCTGCTTGCAGTCACGACCCTTGTTATTGTTGCGATTATGCTCTGGCGAGGGCAGCCGCGCGTCGTTGAAATCAATACCGCCCTGATAGAAGAAACAGGGCAAGGTTTAACCCGCCAGTTGAGTACCGTATTGTCCCGAATTGAAGGCGAAACCGTCAGTATGTCGCGACTGGCTGAGGTGCTGCCAACGGATGAATCGCTGTACCAAAGCGTTGTCCCGCATCTGATTGGTGAAGATAAAGAGTCGATCATTACCGGCGGCGGCATCTGGCCAGAACCAGATGCCTTCACCGCAGGTGTAGAGAAGCGTAGCTTTTTCTGGGCGCGTAACGCTGAAGGAAAGCTGGTGTATTCCAACGACTATAACGTCGAAGGATCAAGCGGATACCACAATGAAAGCTGGTATCAACATGCCAAAGGGCATTCACCAAACGGTTGCCTATGGTCTGATGTTTACCAGGATGCCAGTTCAGGCGTCAATATGGTCACCTGCAGCGTTCCTTATCTACTGGCCGGTAAGTTTGCCGGCGTCGCCACGACCGATATTCGTCTGGATAACGTTGCCACCTTTATGCAACAGCAGGGAAACAGCACCGGTGGTTACGCGTTTGTGGTGGATAAACAGGGACAAATTCTCTATTTCCCACAGGCCGACCTGACAAAACATAAAACCATTAACGATCTGGCGCAAAGCGCGCCATGGCTTATCTCGGTGGAAAACGGGCTGAAATCCCTGCGCCCGGCGGATGGGGTGAAGACGATTACGCTTGCCAACGACAACGTGCTGAATACGGCGTCACGGGTGATGCTGTTCCCGATGGCGGATACCGGCTGGGTCGTGGGGCTGGTGACGCCTGAATCACGCATCGTCGGCCTCGCCAAAGTGATGATGCAGGATGTGCTGGAAGTGCTGATCCCAATTATGACGCTATTGCTGGTGGGATCCTGGCTGGTGGTTCGCCGACTGATTTCGCGTCTCGATGACACTCGCCGGGCGCTTGATGATATTGCGCAGGGCGAAGGCGATCTTACTCGTCGCCTGGATGTGCGCGGCAAAGATGAAATTTCAGCTATCGCCGAAGCGTTTAATCTGTTCGTCGATAAAATCTCAGCCATTCTGATCACCGTCAGAAGCAGCAGCGTGGTGGTGGCGAATAACGCCGTCAGCCTGGCTGACAGCAATATGGAGCTTTCATCCCGCGTCACGCAGCAGGCCGCGGCGCTGGAAGAGAGTTCGGCGGCGATGGAGCAGTTAAATGCGACCGTTCATCAAAATGCCAGTAATACACAGCTGGCGGATGAGTTATCCGATAGCACCGCGCAAACGGCCAACCGCTGCGGTGATGTCATGCAGGGGGTTATCTCGACAATGGATAACGTCAGCGCGTCGTCCGGGAGAATGGTGGAAATTGTCGCGGTGATCGACAGCATTGCGTTCCAGACCAATATTCTTGCCCTGAACGCCGCCGTTGAAGCCGCCAGAGCGGGGGATGCAGGCAGAGGGTTTGCCGTCGTTGCCTCTGAAGTCCGTACGCTGGCCCAGCGTAGCGCTACCGCCGCGCAGGAAATTAAAGCATTGATTGATGAATCCGTATCTCACGTTGGGAGTGGTAGTCAGCAAATTCACAATGCGGGCGAACGTCTGGGAGAACTGGTCAATAACGTGCGTCAGGTGCGTCAATTAATGGGAGAAATACGCGTTGCGGGCGAAGAGCAGCGTAAAGGCGTTTCCGAAGTTACGCTGGCCGTAACGGAAATGGACAGCACCGTTCAGCAGAATGCCTCGTTAATTGATGATGCCGCCGCACGTACGCAGGCGCTGAAAGAGGAGGCGGAACAGCTGGCGCTGCTGGTCTCTTCGTTCAGATTGCCAGAGCCTGCGGTCGCCTGAACGTTGAGTGAGGTCCGGGCGCAACTATTGCACCCGGACAGTCGATTAATGATCGAGGTACAGGTAGTGCATCCAACTGGTCATACGCAGGAGTATTTTTCGCAGCAATGATAATGCTTCAAAATGCTGGGCTGAATAGACGGCGACCTGAGCGGCAACACCATCTGGTAGTTGCTGTTCAGCCTGATTATTATCAACTTCAATACTGACCAACACTTTGTTGCTGCCCGGTGTGACGTTTAAGGATTGCAATGTTCCCTGGGCATAATAAGCTCCGGTAGGGATCACAGGAGCAACACTGACGACTTTTCCCTGTACAACCAGTCCCGGCAACCCATTAAAGACAATCTCAGCTTCATCACCCACATTAAGACGTAAGATCGAATTTTAACGAAACGCCGCAACAATTTGGTTTTTTTGCGCAGGAATAAACACCATAACTGGCTTAAAAGGCAGCCTCGACGCATAGGTTCCCGGACGAACCAGTAATTGACTGACATAACCGTCGCTGGGGGCGCGAACAATGGTTTGTTCATAGTTGAATCGAGCTTCATCAATCTGAGCTTGCAGACTGGCGATCTGCGAGTTTTGTCCATGAATGGTGCTGTCGAGTTCTTTTTGGATACTGTTCAGTTCAGCGTTGGCGGCGTTCATCGCCGCGTCCTGAGCCAGATAATCCTGGCGCGCAGTATCAATATCGTTGGCAGTAAATGGGTTCACTTTTGCCTGACTGCCTTTCTGGTAGCGCTGATAGTTTTTGTAATATTTATCACGTTCAGCTCTGGCCTGTTCTAACTGCAGCCGCGCGCTATTGCGTTTCTCCTCCAGAGCCAGAACATCATGTTTTGCCGTAACAATGTCCGCTTCAAGCTTTTCCAGTTTAGCCTTATAACGGGCAGGATCGATTTTGAACAGTACATCTCCTTTTTTTATTGGTGTGTTAATTTTATCTGTTACTTCTGAAACCACCCCGGTAACTTGCGGAACAACGGGGATACCGACAACCAGTTTTTGAGCATCTTCTGTATAGGGATGATTATAATTCATGGTAAGGATCAGCGCCCCGAGCATCACCACTCCCCCCAATACCGCTGAAGGTAAGGTCCACTTATTCAACGGAACTTTAAATACTTTAAAAATGACGTAAACTATAGCGGCGTAGGTTAATGTTAATAATATTTCCACGATTAATTCACCTTTGAATCCTGTGGGCCGTATGCGCTATGAGTTTGTTCAAGTGTTTTTTCCAGTAATGTAATCCGCGCGTTAAGCTCAGCGGTATCATGTCCTGATGTATTTCCATGCCAGCCATGTTTATCACTGTATAATGTTGCCCAAATCCAGAGAAATGGCCAAATAGCATGTAGCGTAAATAAACTAACCCAACCCGCGACATGAATAGCATCGAGGTGAGGGTGGTTGCGCTTCTTAGCAATTTCGTACGGGATGTCGTGCAAGATTAATACACCATAAAAAACAATTAAAAAAACCAGGATGAGTATTGCTAATGATACATAATTGAGCAACATAAGAACTCCAACAGATCTATAACTTAATGTAGAGGGTATCTCTAACGTTGTTTTTCGCCGGATTCGAGCACCACTACTGCTACCAGCAAAGCGACCGACCAGCCTGTCAACAGCGCGCCTGTCATGCCCTCAAGTGAGCCGGAGATTTCCCAGAATCGTGGCAACAGCAAATCACCATATCCGACGGTGGCAAAACTTGTAATTGAAAAATAAAGCGAGTCGTACAATGAACTAAAACAATGATGAATGTAATAGAAAGCTGCATAAACTCCACATTCTGATAAATGAGCAAGGAGCAATAAAGAACATAATAATCCCGCTCTCGGCTTTCTCAATGTTGCACATTGCAGGCGTCTGGTTACCCATCGTGTTAAAATATAATGAACCCCCACACATAATCCGGTAATAAATAGCGACCACAAAATATTTTTAATTAACATTGAAAAAACCCACAAGAGCCATTTTGTTCACTGATATTATTACTGTATTTTTTTTGACAAAAAGTATTAATGTATTGCAAGTATAAAATCAGACTTTCTTGTAACTCTAATGTTAATAATAAAATCCAAAAACGGACTTTTAAGGTTTGCTTTTTTCGCTATTACCGATAATCATTAATAAAAGTATATAGTGAATTTTACTGAGCCTTCTATGACCAGCAATACTGAACAAACCGGTAGCAGCGAAGAACTTCTTTCGACAAATATAGCCATACTTTTCAACGCATTACTGCCACTTTCTGAAGCCCAATCGCTATATCGCAGCGGTTCTTTTATTATGGACTCTCAGGGGGAGAACGGGATCTGGCTGTTGACCGAAGGCAGGATAGTCATTCGCCGTCGCATTGATGGGTTGATTCTGGCAAGTCAACAGGCGCCAATGATGTTGGGAATGGCTGAGTTCTTTCTTCCCACTGGCAATAACTTTTATGATATCGAAGCAGTCAGCCCATGTACTACTCACGTAGTGAAGAAAACGGATTTCATGACGATCGTTAATCGCGATCGACTCTGGGAATCTGTAGCAATCGTTGAAGCCTATATTATTCAGGTAATGAGCCAGCGCGATCGTCTGATCACCAGTCGAACCGCAACCGATATGGTGTGGGGACATCTTGAACTTTTGCAGCAAGAGCCGGATGACATCAGAAAAAGAATTCCGGCGGTACAGTATATCAGGGAGCGAACCGGGCTTTCTCGCAGCACCATTATGGATACGCTTGCCAGGTTAAAACGACAGGGAGCGATCCAGCTGCATCGCGGGCATTTAATCTGTATTTCGGCAGATTAACCACCGCATCCGACCTTAACTCTATAATATTGTGTGTAAAGTGGCTTTTATCCCAATAAGGTCCAATATTATGGATTTAACGCCAAATACAGCAGCTGATATCGTCAAACCCGATCTCAGAACAACCATTAATGTCCCCAACGGCTACGGATATAGGTTACGGCCTCCTGCGTTTGCGGCTGATTAAGATAATCTTCGCGAAACAGGATAGTGCCGTTAATGTGCGGTTCAGACTCGTTCAGATCGAGCTGTTTTTTCAGCTCTGGCACGCCGCCTTTAACCGTCCAGTCCGGCTCTTTTCGCGACGGTTCGCCGACCTTATACAGCGCCACCCCAATATACAGGCGGGTATTGGTTGATTTCACAACATCAGCCCACCATTTCGCCAGCACATCGTATCGCGCCGCATCACGGGCAAAAGGCCAGTACAACTGTGGGGCGATGTAGTCCAGCAACCCGAGTTGTACCCAGCGGCGAGTATCAGCATATGATTCATCATACGCTGCCGCGCCACGGGTGTCGGAACCAGCAGGATCATGAGAGCGGTTGCGCCACACGCCAGCAGGGCTGACGCCAAACTCCACATCGGGTTTGAGTTTCTTGATGGTTCGTGAAACCTGAGCGATCAGACGTTGCGTGTTATCGCGCCGCCAGTCAGCTTTGGAGACAAATCCCTGGCCGTATTTTCTGAAGGTCTGACTGTCGTTAAGCGCTGAACCGGGAGACTCGGTATAGAAGTAATCATCAAACTGCACGCCGTCAACCGGGTAATTCTCAACCACTTCCGTCACGATGCTGGTGATCCAGTCGCGTACTTCGGGAATACCAGGATCCAGTACAAAACGCTCACCAGCGGTGCGGATCCAGTCCCGGTGCAGGACATAAACGCTGGAGGGCGTCTGCGACAGCGTGCTGTTTAATTCTGCGACTGTTGACGGTTTGGTATTAACTGACACGCGATAGGGGTTAAACCAGGCATGGACTTTCATGCCGCGTTTATGCGCTTCATCGAGCATAAACTGTAGCGGGTCGTAACCCGGATCCTGACCAATCGTGCCAGTTAGCGTATCTGACCACGGCAAGATTTTAGATTGCCACAATGCGGTGCCATCGGGTTTGACCTGGAAAAAAACGGTGTTGATGCCAAGACGTTTCAGGTTATCCAGCTTATCCGTCAGCGCTTTCTGCTGCAGGCTGATGCGGACGGCCGGTGAACTGATGTTCACTGATGAAATCGGCGGCCAGTCAAGACGCGAAACCGTCGCCAGCCAGATACCGCGTACCGGCTCCTTGCTCTGTTGCGGTTTACTCACCGGAGGCAGCGGGGTGACTTTGGAGCCGGGCGGCTGTGAAGAGCAGCTGCCAAGTAACAGCATACTGCCCACCAGTACCGCAAACCATTTCATATTGGTTAGCGGTACTCTGCCATGACAACGGGCGAAGATATTCGCCAGTTTTTTCTGATATTTTCCTGAAAAGAAACCGGATGCTGGCATCTGACTTTGCTCTTATTTTTTCTTGTTGCGGCTGTTAGCCCAGGGATCAATAGCAGGTGTGGTGTTGTTGAACGGGGTCACGTCATGCAGAGAATCAAGATAGAGCGCCTCGACTTCAGCACGCGCCCACGGCGTACGACGCAGAAACTTTAAACTGGATTTAACGCTAGGTTCATTTTTAAAGCAGTTGATGTTAATCCGTTGAGCAAGCTCAGCCCAACCAAAACGATCAACCAGCGCATTGACCTGCATTTCCAGGGTTACGCCATGTAGCGGGTCTTTGGAATTATGAGCATTCATATGAAGTCCAGTTCGGTATTTCCAGATTTTGTCAGTCGTGCAGCAAGACAGATTACAAGAAAGCACGACGACCAGCAATGGCAGAAACCAGCACTGTTCCTCGTGGAACGTTCGTTGAAGCAGGAAGAAGAGGAGGGCGAAGTCTCGGCATTACGCTAACGTAATGCTCCTTAGCGTTCATTTCAAAAATGCCAGCGTGGACCGCAGTAATATAATTCACTACCAATTTTTACTAAAGCTTACCTGCAGACTTTCTCAGCACAGTAATATCCCGCTTGGGTGATTCCCCGAACATCCGCGTATATTCCCGGCTGAAATGGGATAAGCTTTCGTAACCTACAGCATAGGCTGCTGTGGTGACATCGTAATGATCATTCAACATCAGTCGCCGGGCTTCATTAAGGCGCAGCCATTTTTGATACCGGAGCGGACTCATTCCCGCAAGCTGCCTGAAATGTTGGTGGAAAGAGGGCGTACTCATTTGCACGCGACTTGCCAGCTCCTCGACGCGTAAAGGCGATGCAATATTGGTCTTTAACCAGTCGATAGCTTTACCGATACGGTAGCCATGCCCGTCTACTGCTGCAATCTGTCTGAGATGATCGGACCGATCGCTCATTAAAAGCCTGTAATGTATCTCTCGTTGAATCAGTGGCCCGAGAACTGGAATGGCTTCAGGCTCGTCAAGCAAAGAAAGCAGACGGCAGAAAGGCTCAAGCAAAACATCAGTAATAGTTCCTATACCGACACCCGTTGTCGCGTCTCGTTTTTTGACCGGCGGCAGGCTTCCCTGCGCAATTAACTCCATTAGCACGCGCTGGTCAAGTTTATAGGCTACGCCAACACAGGGCCGGGATGTCGAAGCCTGTAATACTTCCGAACTGGCTGGCAGGTCAAGAGAGGTGATCAGGAATTTTTCCGTATTATATTCATAAGGTTCACCACCAACCCACATGATCTTCGCGCCATCAGCCACCAGAACGATACTGGGAGGGACCAGGCAGCTCACCGGAGGAGCAGGTTCGTTACGGCGGAATAATTCCAGTCCTTCTACGGCTGTAGGGAAATCACCGGTGCCTGGCGTGCGCTGAGCAATATCGCCAGAAAGCTCACCCAGTAATTTTTCAACCGACTTGTCAGAGATCATTCTGTAATGCCTCACATCTTTTGCGTCTTTTGACGTTATCAAATTAGCAGCTATGAAATATACACTTTGACATCAGATTCAGAGGATCAGGCAAATAATACAGAGGATCTTAATAACACCTTTCATTAAAGATACTCAAAATAACAGCACTGAAACATCGCAGCATTTGAGAAGTGGTCCGAAGAAATTGGCACACCAACACGTCTTGAATACTCATGCATGCTGCCTGAAACATATCCCTCAACATTCAATGAAAGGTTTTAATATCATGACGCTAAAATCTTCAGCTCGATTTTTTAATGGCGCACTCCTTTCCGGAGCGATGGCTCTGATGTCAACAGAAGCTGCGGTCGCCCAGCCTGCACCAGGTACAGCAGATTCTTCAGTCCGTCTGGTTCAGACGTGGGATAAAACTTTCCCAAGGAGCGACAAAGTGGATCATCAAAAAGTGACTTTTAAAAACCGTTACGGCATTACGCTGGCCGCTGATGTGTATTTTCCTAAAGATCGCGGGAACAAGAAGCTTGCTGCGCTTGTTATTTCCGGGCCTTTTGGCGCGGTAAAAGAGCAGGCCTCAGGTCTCTATGCTCAGACCTTAGCAGAGCGCGGATTCGTGACGCTGGCATTTGATCCGTCTTATACCGGTGAAAGCAGTGGGGAACCCCGTAATATTGCGTCACCTGATATCAATACCGAAGACTTTATGGCCGCAGTCGATTTTATTGGGCTGCAGCCTTATGTCGACCGCGAGCGAATCGGTGTCATTGGTATCTGCGGAATGGGGGGGATTGCCCTGAACGCTGTTGCCGTGGATAAACGCGTAAAAGCGGTCGTTGCCAGCACCATGTATGATATGAGTCGCGTGATGTCGAAAGGCTACAATGATAGCGTAACACCGGAGCAGCGCGAGCAGGCGCTTGAGAAGATGAGTCTTCAGCGCTGGGAAGATGCGGCAAGCAGCAAACCTGCATACCAGCCAGCCTATAATAAACTGAAGGGCGGTGAAGCACAGTTCCTCGTGGACTATGCGAACTACTACATGACCAAACGCGGCTATCATCCACGAGCCGTCAACTCCGGCAATTCATGGTCGGTGACAACGCCAATGGCCTTCATGAATTTCCCGCTCATGACCTATATTAAGGAAATTTCTCCGCGCCCGATCCTGTTCATCCATGGCGAAAAAGCGCATTCGCTTTACTTCTCCAAAACGGCTTATGAAGCGGCAAATCAGCCAAAAGAGCTTCTGATTGTTAAAGATGCCACACATGTCGATTTATATGATCGTATGGACAAGATCCCGTTCGATAACATCACTGCATTTTTCAACAAAAATCTTAATAAGTAAGCCATAGCGCCGTCCGGTGTTTTCAGATGCAGTGTCTGTGCGACAAACGACAGACACAGCTATCTTATTTCGTTGACTTATTGTCAACGGGCGCTATTATTGTTGACAGATTGGCAACGGATTAAGAGCAATGCACCTGATTTCAATGAAGGCAATCACGGAAGGATGCGAACGGTATCCGCAGCACAGAAAAGATATTTTGCTGTTTGGCCGCACCATCGAAAAGGCCAACTGTCCAACACCTGAAGCATTGAGGCAGTTTTACCCGTCGCTGGATAACTTTAAATACCTTGATAAGCACTATGTAATTAACATTTCAAACAATAACTTACGCGTCATTGCTCTGATTTTTTTTGAAAGCCAGAAGTTCTACATTCGACACATTTTCAATCATACAGAGTATGACAAGTTCACGGCGCAGCATCGGACAAAGGGGAAAAAATGATGATTGCAACTGAAGCACTAAAAGCAACGCAGGCCCTTATCGCAGCTGTACCCCTGCTGGGGGACAGCCCCAGCGAGAAGGACTACAATAACGCACTGGAGCTGGTGGAAGAGTTATTGATTGAAAATCCGTCCAGCCCACTACTTGATATTGTTTGCGCACGCATTACTGAGTACGAACGCCAGCAACCTGATATTCAGGCGTTACGTGAAGAAATGGCAGCAATTCCGGCTGGTCTGGCTGTTCTGCGTACACTGATGGATCAATACAATCTGACTATTTCCGATTTTGCAGATGAAATCGGAAGCAAATCTATGGTGTCCCGCGTATTGAAGGGTGAACGGCAGTTAAACGTTAATCACATTAAAAAGCTGTCTGACCGGTTTAACATATCGCCAGCCGCTTTTATTTAACCTATTGAACGTATTGAGGGTTGCGAAAGTAAAGAGTGAAGCCTGGTGTAAATACGCCGGGCCTTTTTGTGATGAATGGAAAAACGTGAATATTCTGGAAGCGGAATGCTGCATGGATCATATCCACATGCTTCTGGAGATCCCGCCGAAGATGAGTGTGTCGGGTTTTATGGGGTATCGAAAGGTAAAAGCAGTCTGATGCTGTATGAGCAGGATCAGGGAGGTTCTGGTGCAGAGGGTACTACGCCAACACGGTGGTTAAGGACACGACACGGCGAAGGGCGGTATCCACAACATGCTGATTTCTATGACAGAACCAGTGAACCATGAAGCAATAGAACCATGAATTACATTTAACATAATATACATTATGCGCACTAATGTAGTATCAGACAGAATCCAGCGTTTTGTGGTCATCCTTGACCTGGTCTCTGAAAGCTCTTTTTCCAGCGTGGATACCATTAAACTGGCCATCTGATAATTGGCTAATTGGCGTGCCCACCGCGACTGTTTTTCCAGACATTCCGTTCACGGCGTGCTCGCTCCAGATCATGCTCAACTTGTTCAATTGTTCGTGTCATCTGTCTTCTTCCTCACATTTGCGCATGCGCAAAATCACTTAAACTCGATTTGATACAGCACGTGTTGGGCCAGTATATGTTCTGCGGGCAACGCTGGATGCGCGAACTCGGCTATTTTTTTCATGCCAAGCCGTTTCATCAGTCTCTCTGATGGTTTATTGAGCACAGAGGTAAATGATACAACCTCATTTAACCTTAGCTCCTCAAAGGCAAACGTCAGGCACGCCTCTGCCGCTTCCGTTGCTAACCCCTGGTGCCAGTACGCTTTTGCAAGACGCCAGCCTATTTCTGTACAGGGTGAAAATGAAAATTTATCAGGCTGTGGATGTAAACCGACGCTGCCCACAAACTGGTGAGTTTCTTTTAACTCAACGGCCCAAAAGCCCCAACCGCGCGCTTCGATGCCATCACTAAATCTATCTGCGAGCAGATCACTTTCAGCCTTCTGTAATGGAGACGGAAAAAAACGCATTACATCAGGATCGGCGTTTAACGCGGCAAAAGGCTCCCGGTCTTTATCCTCCCACTGTCGAATAATGAGTCTTGGCGTTTCCAACATATCTCTACTCCGTAATTTCAAATTTAGCCCTTTACCGTTTTGATTGTCTTCAGTCCGAATTAACGACGCCACAAAGATGTTGGGATCAAGGGCACAGAAAAATTCTTTTTAACATCATTTGCTTAAGCGCTATGTGATCCGCGCGAACGTTTTCCGGGCATATGCGGGAGAATTTCACGGTTATTTCGTATAAATGCACGAAGTCACCCCCCATTACGATTTTTATACTGCCAATAACCACAATATCCGAGGGTTTATTGGGGGTCTATGACTCCTATCCCTCGAACAATGATAACCCGGTTGTATAACCCTTTTCTGGTTCTATTGCTGTACAGAAAACAGGATCACCCTTCCTGCTGTCTCTGGCAGGAAATCGTTACAGGGATCGCATATGAATCGTTATCTGAAAGTACTCATTTGCGCGATAGTCGCTATCGCCATTTGGTTTACTCCCGTACCAGAAGGACTGACAGAATTAACCTGGCATATCCTCGCCATCTTTATCACCACGGTGGTGGCATTTATTCTCCAGCCATTGCCCGTCGGCGCTATCGCGTTGATCGCCATAAGTTTTATTATGCTTACCGGCATGATGACCACCTCTGAAGCCTTAAAAGGATTCAGCAGCACGACTGTATGGTTAATTGTTGCAGCTTTCCTCTATGCTAAAGGTTTTATTAAAACCGGTCTTGGACGGCGCATCGCCTATTTGCTGATTCGCGGATTCGGCGGTAGTTCTTTACGTCTGGGTTATACGCTGGCGTTAAGCGATATGATCATTGCCCCCGCCACACCGTCAAATACCGCGCGCGCCGGCGGTATCCTGTTTCCTATTGTGCGCGGTGTTTCCAGTAGTTTTGGCTCCGAACCCGATCAGGAACCACGCAAGATTGGTGCCTATCTGATGCAAACCGTCTTTCATTCCAACTGTCTGTCATCCTCAATGTTTATGACCGCCAGTGCGCCGAACGCGCTGATTGTTTCGTTGGCCGCCAGCACCTTGTTCGTTGATATATCCTGGGGAATGTGGACGCTGAGCGCGTTAGTGCCAGGCATTGTGGCTTTTATCACCCTACCTCTGGTGATTTACAAATTCTACCCGCCTGAAATTAAAAAGACGCCACAGGCAAAAGCGCTGGCACAAGCAGAACTGGAGAAAATGGGGCCTGTCTCTCGCGATGAGCGTATGACAATTGGCATTTTCCTGCTCTCGCTGCTTGCCTGGAGTACCTCGAAACTAACCGGTCTGGATGCCACAGCCGTTGCACTATCTGGCGTGTGTCTGATGCTGATGACCCACGTGATTAACTGGCAGGACGTACAGTCAGAAAAAGGCGCATGGGACATTCTGGTGTGGCTTGGCGTGATGATCTGCATGGCCGACAAACTCAACCAACTGGGATTGTTTAAATGGTTTGCCGTTACCACCTCCGCGCTGTTTACGGGAATTCCCTGGGAAATCACGCTCACCGTATTGCTGGTTGTCTACTGCTATTCACACTATTTCTTTGCAGGCAGCACGCCCCATGTCGTAGCAATGTATGCCGCATTTGGCAGCGTATCGGTTGCGGCGGGGGCTCCTCCAATGATGGCCGCCCTTTCTCTTGCCTTCGTCACGAATCTGATGAGCGGTATCTCCCACTACGGTAACGGCCCCGCCGTCATCTACTACGGTGCAGGTTATGTCTCACAACGCGACTGGTGGCGTTTAGGTTTCATCGTCATGTTAATTAACATCGTGATTTGGTTCGGCTTGGGCGCGGTGTGGTGGAAAATTCTCGGCCTGTGGTAACTACCCCGGACCAAACATAAAAAGGGAAATATTATGAATTTAAAAGAGATAAGCGTTGTTATCGTCGGCAAACTAAGCGATCGGTTAATGGAAAAAGTCGAGTCCACCTTTACCGCATATCGTCTTTGGGAACTCACAGATACTGATGCCTTCTGGGCAGAAAAAGCGAATGATATTCAGGCGCTTGTAACCAGTGGGAACCCGGTGATGGGCGCGTCAAGGGCACTAATGGAAAAATGCCCGAATCTGAAAATCATCGCCAGCAACGGGGTGGGATATGACTCAATTGATGTCGCTGCGGCAAATGAATTGGGCATTATTGTCACCAATACACCAGGGGTATTAAACGACTGCGTGGCCGATATTGGGATGGCGCTGCTGCTCAACGTCGCGCGTCGGGTCAATATCGCAGACCGTTATGTTCGCGAAGGCCGTTGGCCAACCGAAGGACGATTCCCGATGGCCACGAAAGTGAGTGGAAAACGCTGTGGCATAGTCGGCCTGGGTAACATTGGCCATGCAGTTGCCCGGCGGGCTGCCGCTTTTGAGATGGATATTCACTATTACGATCCTAAACCACACAACAAACCTGAATGGACAGCACACAATACGCTGATTTCATTGGCTGAGGCGGTTGACTTCCTTGTGCTGACACTTCCGGGCGGCGCTAAAACCCGCGGCCTGATCGACAAAGAGATTTTGCGCGCGCTGGGAAAAAATGGCTATTTAATCAGTATTTCTCGTGGTTCTGTGGTCAATGAAACCGATCTTATTCATGCGCTTGAAAATAACGTTATCGCTGGCGCTGCCCTTGACGTGTATGCGCATGAACCCAACGTCCCGGAGGCCCTGATCAAACTGGATAATGTTGTTCTCACTCCACATATCGCCAGCGGTACGAGTGAGACCTTTAATGCGATGGCCGATCTGGTATTCGCCAATCTACACGCCTTTTTCACCGGCAAACCTGTTATTACCCAGGTTAAATAGCATAAGGATAACATCATGATCTATGGCGATATTGCATTAATGACACCCTGTCAGATTGGGGCGCTACATCCGACTATTGCGAAAGTGATCCGCTATCTTAGCCAGAATGATTTAAGCCTTTTCCCGCCAGGTGAAAAATTCTATATCCAGGATGACACCATTTTTTTCACCGTGGTTGAACCCATGACCAAACCGCTGAACGAGTGTCGACCTGAAGTTCATCGCAAATATCTGGATGTCCATTTTCTGATTGCGGGTCAGGAACGTATCTGCGTCAGCTTTGATGATGGAAAAAACGAAGTTATTGAAACCCATCCAGGTGAACGAGACGTCACCTTTTACGCTGGAGACCGCATCAAAGATAATGTAGTCACTTTAACCCCAGGCCAGTTTGTCATTGTTTTTCCGGAAGAAGTACATCGGGCTTGTTATATGGTGGATCACCCCGAAAAAATAAAGAAAACCGTCGTAAAAATCGATCTTAGCTTACTGTAACGGGAGCCGGCCATGACAAAAATTGCGCTGGTTACCGGCGGCAGCAAAGGTATTGGCTTTGCCGCAGCGAAGGCATTATACGAAATGGGTTATACGGTTGTTGTTGCTGCACGGAATGAAGAGACGCTGCAACACTGTGCGCAGGGCTTATCACCAGAACGTTTTGTTCCGATGGTTGCCGATGTTGCCAGTGAAGCTGCCGTGCAAGCATTGTTTGCCGCGATCAAAGAACGTTTTGGCCGCCTGGATCTGTTGTTTAATAACGCCGGAAATAACAGTCCAGCAAAAACAATTGAAGAGATCTCATTTGAGGAATGGTCACGTGTGTTCAGCGTTAATGTGCACTCCACGTTCCTGTGCGCCAAAGAGGCCATCAAGATAATGAAAGCGCAAAGCCCTATGGGTGGCCGTATTATCAATAACGCCTCTATTTCGGCGATGACCCCTCGCCTGTACACCGCACCTTATACTGCCTCTAAACATGCGGTCACCGGTTTGACTAAAGCGATCTCGCTGGATTGCCGCCAATTCAATATCGCCTGTGGTCAGATAAACATCGGTAATGCTGAAACGACGCTATCCAGTCGGATGAGAAAAGGGGTTTATCAGGCCGACGGTTCGATTAAAACAGAAGATATAATGAACGTTGATGATGTCGCTGCCGCCATTAAGATGATGGCCCAGCTGCCGGTGACAACAAACGTGCTGGAGATCACCATTATGGCGAACACCATGCCGTATGTCGGGCGCGGTTAGTTTCTTTCCTTAATACACTGAAAGCGCTCCCATACCGTGAGCGCTTTCAGCCTCCTCTGTAAAATATCTATCTTCGTGGAAATTAACGAAAAACGGATAACTCTCCCATTCTGGCGTAATCTTAAAAGAAGCAGCCCGTGCGGAATGACTACCGCAAATCTCTCATACAGGAGCTTCATCCATGGCCGACTGGAATCCATCGCTTTATTTACAATATGGCAATGAACGTTCAAGACCCGCAGCAGAACTACTGGGCAGAGTGGCGTTAGAAAATGTGCGTACCGCCGTCGATCTGGGTTGTGGACCCGGAAACAGCACGGCATTGCTGCATAAGCGCTGGCCATCCGCTAAAGTCACAGGGGTAGACTCATCACCAAATATGCTGAATGAAGCACGTAAGGCGCTACCAAATTGTCAGTTCCTCGAAGCAGACATTCGTTCATTCCAGACAGAGCAGCCCGTTGACCTGCTATATGCCAACGCCTCATTGCAGTGGATTCCCGATCATTATGATTTATTTCCGTATCTGGTATCACTTCTGGGCAGCAATGGCGTTCTGGCTGTGCAAATGCCGGATAACTGGCTGGAGCCTACGCATGTTCTGATGCGTGAAGTGGCCTATGAACAAGGTTACCCGGACCGCGGCCGATCGCCGCTTCCTGGCGTACATGCCTACTATGATATTTTGACTGACGCGGGTTGTGACGTTGATATCTGGCGCACAACCTATTATCACATTATGAATTCACATCAGTCGATTATCGACTGGGTAAGCTCAACGGGCCTGCGCCCCTGGTTGCAGGATTTGAGTGAAAACGAGCAGCATCATTATCTGGCGCGTTATCATGAGCTGCTTCAGGAACAATATCCTCTACAGGAAAACGGTAAAATTTTGCTGGCATTTCCGCGATTGTTTATCGTCGCCAGACGCGAAGTTTAAGCGTTTACCATAATTGCATCACAGGAAACACCTATCGGCTATGCGCGCCCTCGCCTTTTTATCATGAGGATCTAGTGGCAAAGCCTGGCATCTGCTAGTGTCTGGCAACATGTTACTGACGGGAGTTGTTATGTCTAAAGTCTACATTGGCGGTTGTTTGTGTGGTTCGATCCGCTTCGCCGCTAAAAGCCCTAATAATTCGCATACCTGCTCTTGCGATATATGTCAGAAACATACGGGCGCGCCGACCGTCGTCTGGATTGAGTTTAATGCAGAAAATGTAACGTGGACCGCAGGTAAACCGACAACCTGGCGCTCTTCAGACGCGTCAAGTCGGGCATTTTGCCCTCAGTGCGGCAGTTCCATAGGCGCCATTGATGACGCCCCGGTGATTGCGCTTCTGGCCGGGACTTTTGACGATCCTAACGATGAAGACCTGGCGCCGGAATTTCATGCTTTTTCGGACATGAAACCAGCATGGTGGCCATAAAAAACCGGAAGATTAAAGCTAGATTGACATCCGATAACGAACATAATCGTCCGCCTGGCAGAACTGGTCATACAGCTTTCGCGCCGGGTTATCGGTTCGCGTCACCCAATAGAGCTTTGACCAGCCCGCGCGTTTGCCCTCTTCCTGCAAGGCGTTAATCAATGCTTTTCCCGCACCACACCCACGCTGACCGGCCTCAACAAACAGATCCTCCAGATAGCAAATCGGTGCGGTTGACCAGGTGCCTGGATGCAAAATGCACAGCGCGAAGCCAATAATGCGTTCATCCAGGACCGCGACCCGGCAAAAAAGACCGGATCCTGCGGTGAGCGTTCTTTGCCAGGTTGACGCGGTTACCGACTCATCAAGCTCACAGCCCAAAAAAGCCAGATAGCCATCCCATAATGGTCGCCACTGGACATAGTCGTCTTCTCGAAGTTCCCGAACGATTAACGCCATTCTGCCCCCCCTGTCTGCTTTGCGTTATTTACGTCAATTGATAATGCTTATCCGGCATGTGTTTTGCTGGCACGTTTGTTTCATCGTTCATCTGCAGCAGGTCGATTTCAATCGCATTACAAATCGCATCCAGCGGCAGGTCGTTGTTCTCTGTGCCGAACGGATCTTCCAGCTCTTCTGCAAGCGCGTCGAGCGAAATAAAAGTATAGGAAATCAACACTGAAATAAACGGCGTCATATAGTGCAGATCCACCACCAACGCGAAGGGTAGCATAATGCAAAACAGGTATACCGTACGATGAAGTATCAGAGTGTAAGCAAATGGCACCGGGGTATTCGCAATACGCTCACACCCTGCCAATACCGCTGACATATCATTTAACCTGTTGTTTAAACTGTGAAATAATATATCAGATAGCTGTCCGCTGCGTCGGCGAACGGCCAGCCATTCGCCCATCAACAGCAGAATGCGGTTTGCGGGCGACTGTGAGGCAAACACGGCTTGCAAATCAGCCTCGTTCAGATATTTCGCCAACGGCTCTGCCTGTGGATGTCGACGTAAAGTCATGCGCAGGCAATGCGCAAACGCAATTTGCAGACGAACAAACTGCCCCAACTCGACGTCGTCCGGTAAGGTGGTTTTAACCTCACGCAGCAGCGACCGGGACGCAATCATCAACTGCCCCCACAGGTGTCGAGCCTCCACATAACGTGAATAGCAGGCGTTATTGCGAAAACCTAAAAAGATGGCGATCGCTACGCCAAGAATGCTGAACGGCGCCAGAGTAAATTTGATACCCAGCATCGTATACCACGGCAGCATGATAATAACGGCGATGGAGAGCAGGAAGTTCAGCAGCAAACGTGAAAAGATTTTGGATAAGACCGAACCATGCCAGACGAATATCAGGCGCAGCCAGTGTTGTTGGGGACGAACGATCATGGTTATCTTCGAAAAGTGGGAAAGCCGGGACATTAAACGTGATCGCGATCAATGTTGCAAGCTTATCGCAACACTATCTAAACATCTTTCCGCCCTGCTAAACGGATGATGCGCTGAAGTGTCAGACTGTCACCATCAAAATAGAAATTCATAGTATGTTGTAACTAATGAGGTTCTGTAAAAAACCCGGCCTGAACCGGGTTAGGTATTAGCACAGCGGCTTGACGGCTTCGCGCATGCCTTGTGTCAGAATGGCATCCAGATCGGCGGTAACCTGTTCTACCAGTCCAGAAACCTGGGTCAGGTCCTGCTCCCAATGCTCTTTAACGCCCAGTACCGTTCTGACCAACGCTTCGGTGCTTATCTGGCGATCGCGGTGCTGAGCCCACAACTGTTGGAAGCGCGTCATCCAGTGCGCGTCGTCCTGAACCGGGTAAGACTCACCGTTACGCTCTGCCCGGTAGAAAGCAATTAACGCGGCCAGAGCAAACGTCAGACGCGCAGGCAGTTTACCGCTGGCCTGTTGCCCTGCCAGCAGTTGCGGCAGAATACGGGTACGGAATTTAGTCATGCCGTTCAGGGCAATCGACAACAGCTGATGTTTGATATACGGATTGCAGAATCGCCCGGTCACCGCGCTGGCAAAAGACGCCAGCTCATCACGCGGCAGATCCAGTACCGGAATAATCTCTTCATAGATCGCTTTTTCCACAAAAGCGCAAATCTCGGCATCATTCATGGCTTCACCCACGGTGTCCAGCCCAGCCTGCCAGGCGACGGGAACCAGTGCGGTGTGCGCGCCGTTGAGAATCGCCACTTTCCGTTCTTTATACGGTTTGATGTCATCAACAATCAGGACGTTCAGCGGGTATTTATCAAGACGCAGTTCTGCGGCTAATGACTTCGGTCCCTGAATGACAAACAGGTAGAAGTGTTCCGCCGTGTCCAGGAACGCATCGTGATAGCCCAGTTCGGCTTCCAGTTTCGCCACTTCATCACGCGGATAACCGGTAACAATACGGTCCACCAGCGTGGAGCAAAATGCGTTGGCCTGATCCAGCCACTGGATAAACGCCTCCGGCAGCGCCCACTCCTGAGCATAGCGCAGGACCAGTTCACGCAGCGCATCGCCATTGTAATCAATCAGCTCACACGGAATGATGATCCAGCCTTTGTCCGCCGCCCCTTTAAAATGGCTGAAACGCTCGAACAGCAGTCGGGTCAGTTTGGCCGGGTAACTCACCGCTGGCGCATCTTCAAACTTGTCGCCAGCGTGGTAGCTGATGCCCGCTTCAGTGGTGTTGGAGAAAACAAAACGCATATCCGGGTTATGCGCCAGCTTCAGGAACTCATCGTATTCGCGATAAACGCTGATCTCGCGGTTAACCGAACGAATTAAACGAGCATCGCTCACGGCCTCACCCTTCTCATTCAAACCACGAATGATGGTGGTATAGAGGCCATCCTGCGTACTCAGTGAAGGTGGAAAAGTGCTTTCGATAGGACGAACAACGACCACACCGGCGTTCAGATCGGTATGTTCATTCAGCAGATCGACCTGCCAGTCAACGAAGGCGCGCAGGAAGTTTCCTTCACCAAACTGAATAATGCGTTCAGGATAGTGAGCACCGGGGAAATCGCGACGATTTAGAGTTTGCACAATGGGTTCCCTTTTTGATTAGTCATACAACCTGATTAAATTGGTCCAATAGGTTAGCAAACTTTAATACAGTGAAACCCTGTTTTGATCAATCCCCAGCGACAAATTAGAGCGTTTTATAAAAAAGTGTGGTCCCGTCAGGCATTTGGGCATAATCAGGTATCACCCCTGCTTTTTGCCACCCACAATTGTGGTAGAACAACTCAGCACCACTGCCCGTCGCCGTATCAAGCACCAGCAACGTTTTGCCCTGCTGACGCGCACAGCTTTCCAGTTCGTTCATCAATGCCCGGGCAACGCCGCTTCGTCGCGCCGAGGTATGAACCAGCAATTTGGCGACATCTGCGCGATGAGGTTGGTTTTCAGGTTGATCGATAACGAGCTGGACGGTACCCACCAGCGCTCCCTCGGCATTCTCCGCAGCAAGAACGATTCTTTCGCCACGGGCAACGCTTTGCGCAACGTTCATCCAGAAAGGCTGTGATTTATCACGATTAAAGGGCAGCATAAAGCTGACGGACGCACCGTCATTGACGCACTGTTCAAGGACATCACTGAATTCGTCAATTCGCGACAGAATTTGTGCCGCACTCAGCACGAAGCAGGGTTTGCAGGAAGCCATTTTTTCTCCTCAGATTGACGCCTTCATACTGCTTTTAACGAAAGCGCAACACAAGGAGAGATATCATAGGATTATGTTATCTATGGCTTATTCATTTGCATCACTAACCAGTGATAAATAACCGTGACAACGTAACGTTGCTGTTGTTCGTTTAGCGCCACGCCCTGGGAAATGTCATGCCATTTTGCCAGACATCCCCGACAGCACGTCGCCGTCGCGTGCTGCGCGATGAATACCGGGTGACCACGCATTGGCGTCTGCTTTCCATCATTAGCAGGAAAAGCGGGAGCAAGCCGTTTGGCAATAAAATCGGCAGCATGTTGTTCGATAACCGGCGCGCCTTTATCCAGACAATACTGCCTTTCTTTCTGACCAAGGCGAAACCGCGAGCGGAACGTTGATTTCGCCAACCGGGCAAAAAGAGGATCGAGCGAATTCATCAGTAAACCGAGCGCCCCATTTGTTGCGTTAATTGCTCCAGCGCCGCGATACCGGCCAGCGAATTTCCCGCCGGATCCAGTTCCGGGCTCCAGACAGCAATCGCCATCTCATGTGGAACGATAGCCACGATACCGCCACCCACACCTGATTTTGCCGGCAGCCCAACCCGCCAGGCAAACTCTCCCGCGTTCTGATACATGCCACTGGTCGCCATCAGCGCATTGATCTGTCGGGCCTGCATCGAAGTAACCACCGGCTCTGCAAGATGAAAAGCATGTCCCTGATTTGCCAGAAAGACGAAGGTTCGCGCCAGTTCGACACAGCTCATTTTCAGTGCGCAGTAATGGAAATAGTTTTGCAGAACGGTGGTCACGTCATGGTTAAAATTGCCGAACGATTTCATCAACCAGGCAATCGCCGCGTTTCGCGCGGAATGCTCAAACTCAGAACGGGCTACCGTCGCATCATAGGCGATATCCGGGACGCCGCTTAATGCCCGAACCACTTCCAGCATCCGTTGGCGCGGTGCGCTCAGACGCCCCTGCAGCATATCGCAAACCACCAGTGCCCCTGCATTGATGAAGGGATTACGTGGGATCCCCTGCTCCATTTCCAACTGCACCAGGGAGTTAAAAGGATGACCGGAAGGATCTTTGCCGACGCGTTGCCAGATTTCCTCTTCCTGATAGTGACGCATCGCCACGACCAGACTGAGCACTTTTGAAATCGACTGAATGGAAAAGCGTTCTTGCGCATCTCCCGCCTGATAGTGCTGCCCATCAACGGTACAGATGGCGATACCCAGCTTTGAACCATCGACAGAGGCTAAGGCAGGAATGTAATCAGCGACTTTACCCTGACCAATCAGCGGACGAACCTGCTGCACAATGGTCTCTAAAATTGAATTGTCCATGGCCCTGGCCACAACATGCTCCTTGCTCGCAGGTATGAAAGGCCTGCGAGTATAACAGAGCTGAATACACAGCGTCAGGCCGGAAGACGGAATCTGACCACGGCCTGCATAAGTCAGCGTCATTCAGGAGGAGCTGACGGGGCAACGGATGAAAAGACAGGTGCCCCGACGGAGGCACCCTCACCTTCAGAGGCGGTTTTTCCAGACGGTCTGCACGTTACAAAATTCATGCAGACCAAAATGCGAAAGCTCGCGACCAAAACCGCTTTTCTTCACGCCGCCAAACGCTACACGGGCGTCGCTGGCGCTGTAGCCATTGATGAAGACGCCACCACATTCCAGACGTGAAGCCATCTTCTGGGCCAGCGTTTCATCCGAGGTAAACACCGTGGCGGATAAACCGAAATCGCTGTCATTCGCCAGCGCCAGAGCATGTTCCGCATTCTTCGCCACGGTAATCGCCGCAACCGGGCCAAACAGCTCCTGACGAAAAGCCGTCATTTCGGGGGTTACGCCGCCCAGTACCGTCACGGCATAGTAATTGCCCGGACCCGAGATTTTTTCACCGCCGAGAAGTAACCGGGCCCCTTCAGCCAGAGACGCTTCAACCTGTTGGTGCAGCTCATCACGCAGATCAAATCGCGCCATCGGCCCGAGGTCGTTTTCTTCGTCTAACGGATCGCCCATTTTGAGCGCACTCGCGGCCGCCACAAAACGCGCAGTAAATTCCGCAGCAATCCCTTCTTCGATGATAAAACGCTTCGCTGCCGCACAAACCTGCCCGGTATTCTGATAACGTCCGGCGACTGCCGCCTTAACGGCCAGATCGAGATCGGCATCATTCAGAACAATAAACGGGTCAGAACCACCCAGTTCAAGCACGCATTTTTTCAGCGCCGCCCCCGCCTGAGCGCCAATCGCCGCACCGGCGCGTACGCTCCCTGTCACCGTTACCGCCGCGATACGCGGGTCATTGATCATCTGACTGACCCCGGCGTTATCGGCATTGACCCAACCGTAAACACCGGCGGGAACATCTGCATCAGCAAAAACCTGGGCGATAATCGCAGCACAGCCGGTAACATTAGGCGCATGCTTTAACAAATAGCCATTTCCGGCCAACAGGATCGGGATAGCGCCACGCATTACCTGCCACAGCGGGAAATTCCACGGCATGATCGCCAGAATAGTCCCTACCGGACGATACTCAATCACCGCCTGGTTATTTTCCACCAGCGTAGGTTCCGGGTTGAGCATTCCGGGTCCATGTTCGGCATACCAGTCACACAATGCGGCTGATTTAGCGACTTCACCACGAGCCTGTTTGATGGGTTTGCCCATTTCACGCGAGATGCACTGCGCCATCTCTTCCGCGCGATTACGCAGAGCCTGGCCAATATGCCGCAACGTGAGCGCACGGTGCGCGACGGTAGTCTGTTTCCATTCACTGTAGCCGCTCGCGGCAAGACTCAATGCCTGGGCAATCTCTTCAGCGCTGGCCCACGGCATCGCCGTCAGTCTTTCACCGCTGGTAGGATCAACCGAAATAGCATGTGTTGCTGCTGTGATAGTCATAAATGCCTCTCTTTATCGCAGGGTATGGTCATATCATTAGCATATTTACTCTTTCTGAAAAATGAATAATATTAACCATACCATTCACGAACTGAGAACATTATGGATCTGACGCAACTGGAAATGTTCAATGCCGTCGCGGAGACGGGCAGTATTACGCAGGCTGCAGCGAAGGTGCATCGCGTGCCGTCCAATCTCACGACCCGTATTCGCCAACTTGAAGCCGATCTTGGCGTCGATCTGTTTATTCGTGAAAACCAGCGTCTGCGGCTTTCCCCGTCCGGGCACAACTTTTTGCGCTACAGCCAACGGATCCTGGCGCTGGTAGAGGAAGCGAGAATGGTCGTCGCCGGGGATGAGCCACAGGGCTTGCTTTCGCTCGGATCGCTGGAAAGCACGGCCGCGGTACGGATCCCTGCTACGTTGGCTGAATATAACCAACGTTACCCGAAAATTCAGTTTGCGCTGGCGACGGGGCCTTCAGGCACCATGCTGGACGGCGTGCTCGACGGGGCGCTGAACGCCGCCTTTGTTGACGGTCCAATTACCCACCCCGGACTTGAGGGTATTCCGGTCTATCGTGAAGAGATGATGATTGTCACCCCGCACGGTCACCCTCCCATCCAGCGGGCCAGCGACGTCAACGGCTGCAGTATTTACGCGTTTCGCGCCAACTGTTCCTACCGCCGACATTTTGAAAGCTGGTTTCATGCCGATCGCGCAATGCCGGGGACCATTCATGAAATGGAGTCATACCACGGGATGCTTGCTTGCGTCATTGCCGGGGCGGGTATCGCGCTGATTCCACGTTCGATGCTGGAGAGCATGCCCGGACATCATCAGATCAATGCCTGGCCGCTGAGCGAAAACTGGCGCTGGCTGAATACGTGGCTGGTCTGGCGAAGAGGTGCGATGACAAGGCAGCTGGAAGCATTTATCGAGGTATTGAACCCCCAGTTACCGGAGGATACGGATTAACTGGCAATCGTCAGTTGGCAGGGTAACTGTTCCAGTTGCACACGCACGTCCTCATTGAGCCGGGCATCGGTCACAATATCCGTCAGCGCATGCAGATGGGTAACGTTAAACAAAGACCACGCGCCATATTTTGAGCTGTCGGCCAGCAGTACCCGACGACTGGCGTTGGCAATCAGATCACGTTTTACCCCGGCCTTTTCTTCCGTTGGCGCGGTGATGCCGCGCGCCAGATCCCAGCCGTTACAGCTCAAAAACGCGATATCCGGCCAGACGTTTTGCAACAGTTTACGCCCGTGCTCACCGATACAGGACTGGCTGGAGTCATCAATCCGACCTCCAATGATCGTCACTTCAATTTGTTTAAATTCGGAGAAAAAAAGTGCGATGTGCAGATCGCTGGTGATGACCCGCAGCGGCAGATGGGTGAGCTGACGAGCCAGTTCAATCATTGTCGTCCCCGCATCCAGAACAATCGCATCCCCGGCCTTCACCAGGCCTGCCGCCGCGCTGGCGATCGCCTGTTTCTCTTGCAGGCTGCGCTGCATTTTCTCATGCGTGGTAGGCTGCGATGGGATAAACCGGTTAAGCGTCACCCCGCCATGGGTACGGCTGATCACGCCTTCCTGATCGAGCTTAATCAGGTCGCGACGGATGGTCGCCGGCGAGGCGTCCGTCACGGCAACAAGCTGTTCTACCGTCGCCAGATTATGCCCTTTCAGATAATCCATAATCTGTTCTAACCGATTATATCCCTTCATTTTAATCCCGCGTGATTTGCATTGCTAACTGGATGGATACCGCCATGCTCTCAGACTTGGCTTTACCTGTCCAGGCAATATCAAACGCCGTGCCGTGGTCCGCAGAGGTGCGAATAAACGGTAACCCGGCGGTGATATTCACCCCGTCATAGAATCCAAGCAATTTTAGCGGAATATGGCCCTGATCGTGATACATCGCCACCACCATGTCGTACATCCCCTCATGGCACTGCATAAATACCGTATCCGGTGGGCACGGCCCCGTGACATTCAGACCCTGCGCCTGCATGGCCTGGATCGCAGGTCCAACTATTTTGATTTCTTCATCGCCAAACAGGCCATGTTCTCCGGCATGTGGATTCACCCCCGCCACCGCAATGCGCGGGTTTTCATACCCGACACGGCGCAGAAAATCATGGGCTACCTGAATAACAGTTTTTACCCGCGCCTCGCTGAGCGTATCGAGGAATTTCCGTAGCGCAATATGGGTAGTGACATGAATGACTTTGAGCTGATCGGTATACAGCACCATCGCGTAATCTTTACTGTTGGTCAGTTGCGCCAGCAGTTCGGTATGGCCAGGATAAGGGTGCCCCGCCAGATGCAGCGCTTCTTTATTTAGCGGCGCGGTGGCTATCGCTTTCACTTCGCCATTCAGCGCCAGCGCGGTGGCCCGCTTAATACAGCGATAGGCCAGATCGCCCGCCTGTGCCTGCACCACGCCGGGTTCGAGGGCGTCCGGGTCGGCAAGGGGTTCATCGATCACATTGATCACTCCCGCCGAAAATTGCGCCTGCGCCACACGATCAATGACCCGCAGTTCCGCTGCTGGCGTAATGTTTAATGCCTGAATCCGCCGCAAGGTCTGCGCGCAGCCGACCACCACAACCGGTGCGCCTGAGAGCGCGCCCTCGGTCAGTGATTTAATAATAATCTCCGGTCCGATACCCGCCGGGTCGCCCATGGTTACCGCAATAACGTTATTCACTCATTTTCTCCTCAATAGCATGCAAAACCTGACGCAGGGTCGTCTCGTCACCAAAACCACCTGCTTTTGTCATAACCGGGCGTTGCCAGCGGCCGCCGGCAAAATGACCGTACGGTACGCACTGAGCCACACGGTCGGTAATACGAAATCCCGTTGCCTCCAGCGCTTCAGCAACCGCCATAGCAACATCGCCGCCGGAGAGATACAGCGCGGCGGGTGAAACATCATCTAAAACCTGTCGGGTAAGTTGCCCAAGGAATTGGCAGATTTTTTCGCCCAACTGGGCGCGACTCACCTGCCAGCGCTCGCACAGGTGTGGAATATGGTGCCGCGCCTCATTATCGGGACAGGTGTGAACTATGCAGTGTTTACCGGATGCCAGAACGCCAATAATGCGGGCGACGTACCCACCCATAGCCCCCCTGAACATATCCTCGATGTCGATAAATACCGTCTCCACCTGCGGATCCCGGCTCACGGCCGCAATCTGACGTTGAGCAATTTCACTCATTGAGCCCACAATCGCCAGTAAACGCCGGGCAGAGACCGCCTGGACACGGCGGGCCAGCGCGTCACAAATTCCGGCCGATCCCACCAACAGCGGCGAATCATTTCGCTTCATCGCTTCACCGACAATGGCATCGAGATCCGCATTACTCTGGGCATCAACCACCCAAATCTGCGGCGTATCAGCAGTTGGCTCTTGCAGGCGTTGTAAACCGTCACTCAGTGACATTGCCCGACATTTGATGGAGGTTTGTGCCTGAAGTACCGCACAGATATCAGCGCTGGCGACCGGCGTTTTCGGGTCGCTGGCAAATTCGGTTTCGGTGACCGGGACGCCGTTGACGAGACAGAGCCCCTGTTCAGTCGTCCGGCCAGCCTGGGGATACGCTGGCGCAACAATGGCCAGATTTTTACCCGTCACCTGCATGAGCGCCTCCACTTCGGCCCCAGGGTTACCGCGTAAAGTGGAATCCATTTTCTTTAGCCACAGTGCCCGCGGATCGGCATGACAGGCGAGCGCTAAAGTATTCACGCGGGCCGCTGCCTGCGGTGCATCCAGCGCACGGCTATCACTATTCACGATCAGTACGTCGGTCTCTTCGGCACAGGGCAACGTAAAGGCGACATTGACCGTCATTCCCGTCAGCGCCAGGCTGACCCCCGCATCGTTTCCCCCGGTAAAGTCGTCGGCGATAACCAGGATTTTCGGGTTTGCTACATGTTTACTCATCCATGCTCCGGGTCGTTGTGTGTTGTTTATGATTATATTCAATCACAATTGATTAAATGTGAGCAAGCTCAAGTTATTCGGCTCCGCGATAAATTATAAATTTAGCCCATGATGTAATCGTTCCTGAATCACAGTGAGCGAATTCAATCACTCAAACAGGAGAATGTTGTGGCAACAATTAATAGCACCGTGATCAGCGGCTCACATGCCATCCCCGCGCTGGAGCCATTACTGAGTGGGAAACGCCAGCTGCTGCTGGTGACTGATGGCAATATTGTCCGCCTGGATGCGGTGGCGCAGATCCGCACCCTGCTGGCTAACGATGGCCGCCAGGTGACGCTGATTGACAACGTACCGGCCGAGCCGGGTCATCATGACGTCAGCGCTCTCGTCAAACGCGTGGCTGACCTCAATGTGGAGATGGTGATCGGTATTGGCGGCGGTAGCGTACTGGACGTGGCCAAACTGCTCTCTGTCCTGTGTCATCCAGGCTCTCCCTCGCTGGAGGCCATGCTGGCTGGCGAGAAACCGCAACAACGTGTGGCCTGCGTACTTATCCCTGCCACCGCCGGGACAGGTTCAGAAGCCACCCCAAACGCAATACTGGCTATCCCGGAACAACACACCAAGACAGGCATCATCTCGCCGGTACTGCTACCGGATTATGTCGCCCTGCTACCGGAACTCACCACCAGCATGCCTGCGCACATTGCCTCATCAACCGGCATTGACGCGCTGTGCCATCTGATTGAGTGCTTTACAGCGACTATCGCCAATCCGGTCAGTGACAACGCGGCGCTCATCGGTTTACAGAAATTACTGAAGAACATCGAAACGTCGGTCAATGAACCGAACAATTTGCTGGCGAAACTGGAAATGCTGTGGGCGTCATATTATGGCGGCGTGGCGATTAATCATGCCGGGACTCATCTGGTCCACGCACTCTCATACCCGCTGGGGGGGGCGGTATCATCTGCCTCACGGCGTTGCCAATGCGATTTTGTTGGCGCCCTGCATGCGGGTGGTTCGCCCTTTTGCCGTCGACAAGTTCGCCCAGGTCTGGGATCTGGTACCGGATGCCGATCTCACCCTGAACGCTGAAGAAAAATCACATGCGCTGGTGGCCTGGTTTTCTGCCCTCGTGAAACGTCTCAACCTTCCCGATAACCTGGCAACGCTCGGCGTCCCGTCCGCAGACATTCCCGCGCTGGCCGATGCCGCGCTTAACGTGAAACGCCTGATGAATAACGCTCCCTGCCAGGTGAGCCATGATGATGTTCAGGCCATTTACCAAACTCTGTTTCCCGATCCGATCACAAAGGAGTGAATAATGAACAGCAAAATTCGTGGCGTACTGACCGCCATAGTGACCCCGTTTGACCACGACGGCGGTCTGAATCTCGGTGAGCTTAAAAACCAGGTCAACCGCCAGCTACGTGCCGGAAACGGTATTTTCTGCGGCGGCACCAACGGCGAGTTTTTTGTGCTTAACGAGGAGGAAAAAATCGCCGTTACCCGGACCTGCGTGGAAGAAGTTGCCGGTCGCGCGCACGTTGTGGCGCATATTGGCGAAATATCAACCCGCGATACTATCCGTCTGGGTAAAAAGGTAGAAAAACTGGGTGTCGATGCCGTATCGGTTATTACTCCGTATTTTGTCCCGCTGAAACAACATGAGTTGATTGCCCACTACACAGCGATTGCCGACGCGTTAACGGTTCCCGTTTTTCTTTACAACATTCCGGCGCGGACGGGCAATACCATTGAGCCCGCAACGGCAAGAACCCTTGCGGCGCACCCCAACATCATTGGAATCAAAGACAGCGCGGGCAGCTATGAGAGCCTGAGCGGATTCCTGGATGCCGTCAAAGATATCGACGGATTCGATGTACTGAATGGCCCCGACTCGCTGATTCACCAGGGGTTTGTCGACGGCTGTTCCGCTTGTATCTCCGGGCTGGCAAACGTCGCGCCTGATGAAATCAACGCTATCTGGTCACGGTTTAACGCGGGCGATGTCGCCGGATCGCACCAGGCTCAGGAGAGCGTTACGGGTCTGCGCACGGATCTTTACAAGGTGGCCTTCTCACCTGCCGCAGTTAAAAAAGCATTACAAATCATGGGGCATGATGTCGGCGCCAGCCGTTACGCTGTCACGTTTAATGAGCAGCAGGAAATCCAGATCCAGCAAATTATCAATAACTATCTGCGATAAACCCTTTTACGGCGGCGGTAACGCCGCTTAACCAACAGGATTGTGTTATGAACGTCATCTGTACATCACCTTCATTTGCCAAATACGATCAACAACCGATCGCGCAGCTAAAAGAAGTCGGTCTGGAATTAATAATGTTGCCAGCGGATGCCGGGTTGGAAGCGCTTGAACCCCATCTCAAAGAAACGGTGGCGATGATTGTCGCCTTTACCGATGTCAATGCGGAATTGCTGGCTGCGGCCCCAAATCTGAAGATCGTCTGCAAGCACGGCGTAGGCGTTGATAATATCGATCTCAATGCGACGCGCGAAAAAGGCATTTATGTCACCAATGTGCCTGATGCCAATAAACATGCGGTTGCCGATTTTGCCTTTTCCTTGATCCTCAACTGCGCGCGCCAGCTCCCGCAGGCTATCGAACAAACCCGGGCCGGTCGCTGGCCACGCATCTTCGCCTCCGATGTATATGGCAAAACCATTGGCATTATTGGATTAGGTAACATAGGTAAACAGGTTGCGCTACGCGCCCGGGGATTCAATATGCGCGTATTAGCGTATGACGCCTGGCAGGACGCGCAGTTTGCCAAAGAGAATCGGGTTGAGTACGTCTCGCTCGACGAATTAACGGAACAAAGCGATTTCATTACCCTGCATACGCCGCTTACCCCCGAAACCAAAGATCTCTTTGATTTCGCGCGTATGAATAAAATGAAGCCCAGCAGTTATCTCATCAACGTGTCACGGGGCGGCGTAGTGAATGAGGAGGATCTGCTGCAGGCGTTGACCGAAGGGGTGATTAAAGGGGCTGCCGCCGATGTCTTTTTAGATGAGCCATGCGATTCGCATCCCTTGTTTGCCCTTGATAACTTCATTCCCACAGCACACATTGCAGGATACACCGAGGGTGCCATCAGCAATATTGGCGAGCAATGTGTTCACAATATTATTGAGTATGTCATACATCAGCATAAACCGAAAAATATCATGAACGAATTATAACATTGTGGAGAATACTGTAGCCTTCCCACAATAATAAAAATGAACATCTACCATGGGCCTGATATATGAATGATTTTGCAGAGAAATCCCGAATCCGCTGGTGGATTGCGGGATTAATGTGGCTTGCTATTGCAATTAATTATATTGACCGAACGGTATTATCTGCGGCTGCCCCGCATCTCATCGACGAACTAAAACTCGACCCTGAAATGATGGGTTTTATAATGGCAGCTTTCTTCTGGTCATACTCGCTCTTACAAATACCCGCAGGCTGGTTTGCCGACCGCTTCGGGCAGAAAAAAGGATTGGGTTTCGCCGTTGCATGGTGGTCAATCGCCACGTCTATGATGGGATTAGCCACCGGATTTAAATCACTCCTCGCCTTGCGGCTTGCCCTCGGCGTCGGCGAAGCCGCGGCTTACCCAAGCAACGCAGGCATCGCGGCTCGCTGGTTCCCTGACAGTGAGAGAGCGACCGTTTCCGGACTCTTTGACAGCGCCTCTAAATTCGGCGGCGCGGTGGCAATGCCGCTGATCGTCTGGATGATTTACCAGTTTGACTGGCGAATGACGTTTCTCATTATTGGTAGCGTCGGGATTATCTGGGTTATAGCCTGGTATTTTATTTATACGGAAAATCCAGAAGACCACAAAAAAATCAGCACCAGCGAAGTTAAGCATATTCGTGAAGGTCAAAAACAAAAGCACGGAGATAAATCTGTGCTGCCTATGCGCTGGTATAAATTGCTGCGTTACCGCAATATCTGGGCGATGTGTATTGGTTTCTTTACCATCAACTATACCTCCTATTTCTTTATTACCTGGTTGCCTACTTATCTGGTAAAAGACAAAGGTATGGATTTCATTAAAATGGGAATGGTTGCCGCATTACCGTTACTCTGCGGAATGGTGATCGAGGTCATCGCCGGCTGGGCGTCGGACCGTATGGTGCATAAGCGAATTTTGTCACTGACGGCCACGCGTAAACTCTTTCTGACCATTGGTTTGTTGATGGCGTTATGCATTGGTTTTGCCCCCTTTACCGACTCGGTGTATATGACCGTCTTTTTACTGTGCGTCGCGAAATCTGGTACCACGGTCGCCGCATCACAGGTATGGGCGCTCCCGGGTGACGTTGCGCCTAAAAACAGCGTCTCGATCGTGGCCGGATTGCAGAATACCGTTTCCAACATGGGCGGCGCTGTAGGGCCGATAATTACAGGGGCGATCGTTGCCGCCACGGGTTCATTTACCTGGGCGCTGGTTTTTTCAGCCGCATTAGTCGTGGTAGGGATTCTGAACTATCTGTTTTTGATGGGTAAAGTTGAACCAATTATCGACAGTGAACATGAAGCACTGTGTATGAAAGAAGCACAACAGCACTGATCCCGCGCGCTTGCGGTTTATCCCGGTCAGTCATCGTACTGGCCGGGGTTACGCGCTCTCCTAATCGGCAACCGCCTTCCCCAACCAGACAACGTGATCTCAATCACAAAATGATTGTATTTTCGCCAGAAAACGTTTTAAGATCGACGCCTCTCCTTTTCGCAGTTAACCCGATTTATCGATATGACAACAAACACGGTTTCCCGCAAGGTCGCGTGGCTACGTGTCGTTACGCTCGCCATTGCCGGTTTTATTTTCAATACCACAGAGTTTGTCCCTGTCGGTTTGCTGTCCGACATCGCGCAAAGTTTTAATATGCAGACCGCGCAGGTCGGGATCATGCTGACGATCTACGCCTGGGTTGTTGCGCTGATGTCGCTCCCCTTCATGTTGCTCACCAGCCAGATGGAACGACGCAAGCTCCTGATCTGTCTGTTTGTCGTGTTTATCGCCAGCCACATGCTCTCTTTCCTGGCATGGAATTTCACCGTGCTGGTGATTAGCCGTATTGGTATTGCCTTTGCGCACGCTATTTTCTGGTCGATTACCGCGTCGCTGGCGATTCGCCTGGCCCCGGCAGGAAAACGCGCGCAGGCGCTTAGCCTGATTGCCACCGGCACGGCGCTGGCAATGGTGCTGGGTCTGCCTATCGGGCGTATCGTCGGTCAGTATTTTGGCTGGCGCACCACCTTCTTCGCCATCGGCATCGGAGCGTTAGTCACCCTGCTTTGCCTGATGAAGCTACTGCCTAAATTGCCCAGCGAGCACTCCGGTTCACTAAAAAGTTTGCCTGTGCTATTTCACCGTCCGGCGTTGATGAGCCTGTATCTGCTGACGGTGATTGTGGTCACCGCCCACTATACGGCCTACAGCTACATTGAACCGTTTGTACAGGCCGTCGCCGGGCTAAGCGCCAACTTTGCTACCGTGCTGTTACTGGTTCTTGGCGGCGCGGGTATTGTTGGTAGCGTTATATTTGGCAAACTGGGTAACCTTCATGCTTCCATGCTGATCAGCAGCGCCATTGCCCTGCTGACGGTGTGCCTGGTGCTGCTACTGCCAGCCGCTGACAGCGAAATGCACCTTGCCATCCTGAGTATTTTCTGGGGCATCGCTATTATGTTGATCGGTCTTGGCATGCAGGTAAAAGTGCTGGCGCTGGCCCCGGATGCCACCGATGTCGCAATGGCGCTGTTCTCCGGTATTTTTAATATTGGTATTGGCGCTGGCGCGCTGGTGGGAAATCAGGTGAGTCTGCACTGGTCGATGTCGACGATTGGCTACACGGGCGCAATACCTGCCGTTGTCGCGTTGATATGGTCGGTGATTATCTTTCGTAAATGGCCGGTATCGCTGGAAGAACAGCCTCAGCATTCATAAAAAACGGGCCCGCCAGACAATGCCGGGCCCGTTTTTTTACGCGTAGGTTTTAATAATTTCCAGCACGCCGTTAATAATAAACTGCACGCCCATACACACCAGCAGGAAGCCCATCAGCCGCGAAATAGCCTCTATGCCGCCTTTGCCGACCAGGCGCATAATCCCACCGGAGCTGCGTAAACATCCCCACAGGATCACGCCGACAACCGCAAAAATTATCGGCGGCGCAACCATGATCACCCAATCCGGAAATTGAGAGCCATGACGCACGGTTGACGCCGAGCTGATGATCATGGCTATCGTACCCGGACCGGCGGTGCTTGGCATGGCCAGCGGTACAAATGCAATATTGGCTGTCGGTTCGTCTTCAAGCTCTTCTGACTTGCTTTTCGCCTCAGGAGACTCGTGCGCTTTCTGTTGTGGAAACAGCATCCGAAAGCCGATAAACGCAACGATTAACCCACCCGCAATCCGTAATCCGGGAATCGAAATCCCGAAGGTATTCATCACCAGTTGTCCGGCATAGTACGCCACCATCATGATGGCAAACACATAGACAGACGCCATCAGGGACTGACGGTTACGCTCCGCGCTATTCATGTTACCGGCAAGACCAAGGAACAACGCCACGGTGGTTAACGGGTTTGCCAACGGTAACAGGACTACCAGCCCCAGCCCTATTGCTTTAAACAAGTCCATCATAATGTCATCTTTCCTGTGCGTTAATCGTCAACGGCAAGTATAAGGTGAAACCCGAGTGATAAGCCATTTTCACGCTGTAAGGATTCGTTTTTCATTCGCGCCTATAACCCATAATTATCAGACCGTTAAAATTCTCTACCTCAGTTGATGAGCCTGCTGATTTAGCAAAACGTGGCATTTGCTGAACCATTCGTTTGACTTATATTTGCCTAAGCAATAATATCAGCCGTGACTAACTACTTGCCAGGGCAACCATTGTGAAAAGCACCAGTGATCTGTTTAACGAAATCATCCCACTGGGGCGTTTGATCTACATGGTTAATCAGAAAAAAGATCGTTTGCTAAACGACTATCTGTCACCGCTGGATATCACAGCATCACAGTTCAAAGTGCTCTGCTCCATCCGTTGCGCGGTGTGTATTACCCCTGTTGAATTGAAAAAAGTGCTGTCTGTCGACCTTGGCGCCCTGACGCGAATGCTGGACAGACTGGCCTGTAAAGACTGGATAGAAAGGCTTCCGAATCCACACGATAAGCGAGGCGTGCTGGTGAAACTCACCGAGCATGGCGCAGCAATTTGCGAGCAGTGTCACCAATTAGTCGGGCAAGACCTGCACCAGGAACTAACAAAAAACTTAACGGCGGATGAAGTAGCCACGCTTGAGCATTTGCTTAAGAGAATCCTGCCGTAAACAGAAAGAGGTATGACGATGTCCAGACGCAATACTGACACAATCACTATTCATAGCATTTTGGACTGGATCGAAAATAACCTTGAATCGCCGCTCTCGCTGGAAAAAGTGTCTGAGCGTTCAGGTTACTCCAAATGGCACCTGCAACGGATGTTTAAGAAAGAAACCGGTCATTCACTGGGTCAATACATCCGCAGCCGTAAAATGACTGAAATAGCGCAAAAATTAAAAGAAAGTAACGAGCCGATTCTTTATCTGGCGGAGCGGTACGGCTTTGAGTCTCAGCAAACGCTGACCAGAACATTCAAAAACTATTTTGATGTTCCACCGCATAAATACCGCACGACGAATATGCACGGCGAATCACGCTATTTGCTTCCGCTCAATCAGTGTAATTGCTAATCGCCAGTTAACGACGTAACCGAGGAAACCATGAAAATTCTGTCTTATGCAATGCTGGCCCTGCTGTTTGCAGTTTCGGGCCAGAGCATGGCGGAACAGACCGCGCAGCCTGCCACACAAAACGGTCGCGACGCGATGATTATGCCGCCTGCGCACGAACAGTCCCCGTTCGACTTTAATCATATGGGCGCCGGCAGCGATAAGTCCGACGAATTGGGCGTGCCTTATTACAATACGCGCAAACTGTAATTCGTTTTGCCCCGCCTTTGCGCGCAATGCCGTTCAGTTAACGCTTAAGTTTCAGGAAGTATCAACCTGTGTTGGCGGAAGTAATGAATATGCCATCCCAGAGAAAGGGTTCCGTTCACTTCATGTTCATCTTTTCTCTGAAGCACCGATACCCGTGAACGTGCAAGGGAGGCCGCCGCCTCCCTTGCATCCCAGGCTCCCGGCGGGAAAATCGTCGCTACGCGAGCTATTCGTCTTATGCCGTCTGCCTGCTGGGTCGGGGCCGAGCCTGCGTCCATGCAGGCCGTCCCCTCTGCCCGCATCCCTGCGGGCAGAGCCGGTCAGCCGTCAACGACTCATCGATTTTCAGCCGGACCAGGGTGTCGCTTCAACTCTCTGACTTTCAGTTAAATCTGTTTTGCTGTTCAGATATATTCAAATAAAAATACGGATGGTTAGGCGTGGCGAAGAACGCCCTTTACACGTTCATGGATATCAGTGCCTTAGAGAAGTGATACGGCTAAGGTGAACGGAACCCTGATCAAGAATCACATGTTCACCCTACATTCTTAACTGAACGGTATTCGCGGGGCTTTTTATTACCCTCTCACCTGCGCTGTCTTGCGCAAACGAAAGCCAAACACATTGATATACAGGCCAGCCATAATCAGTAGCGCGCCAAGCAGTTGCAAACCCGTGAGCGTTTCATCCAGCAGCACGACCGCGCTCGCCAGACCAACAACCGGCACTAACAGCGACAGCGGCGCGACCCGCCAGGTCTCATAACGCCCGAGTAAAGACCCCCAGATTCCGTAACCCACAATGGTCGCTACAAACGCCAGATAAATCAGCGACAGAATGGTGGTCATATCTATCGCCGCCAGGCTTTGCACAATTTGCGCCGGACCATCAAGGAGCGCCGATGCCAAAAAGAACGGAATAATGGGAATTAAGGCGCTCCACACGACAAGGGACATCACCGCCGGGCGCGACGTATGCTGCATTATTTTTTTGTTAAAGATATTACCGCAGGCCCAGCTCAGCGCCGCCGCCAGCGTTAGCATAAAACCGAGCATACCAACATGCTGTCCGTTCAGGCTGGCTTCTATCAGCACCAGCACCCCAAAGACGGCCAGCGCAATCCCAACGAGTTGTTTCCCCTGCAAACGTTCGCCAAAAGTGAATGCCCCCAGAATGATGGTGAAAAACGCCTGAGCCTGTAAGACCAGAGAAGCTAACCCGGCAGGCATACCGACTTTGATGGCGCTAAAAAGAAACGCAAACTGCCCAAAACTGATGGTCAGGCCATAACCGAGCAACAGCGAAAGCGGGATTTTCGGGCGGGTGACAAAGAATATCGCCGGAAAGGCTACCAGTAAAAAGCGCAATCCCGCCAGCAGCAACGGCGGCATATTGTGCAGACCCACTTTAATGACGACAAAGTTCAGCCCCCAAACGACGACGACCAGCAACGCTAACAACCCGTCTTTACGTGACATACCACCGCCCCTGCAAATATTAAATTTTTGTAAACAAGTTAAGGTAACGGAAATCATTGTACCGGAACAGATCATTAATTCAGGTAGGCTATTGAGGGCATTTTCAGACAACTGATTGTGTGTACATCACACTTTTAGCATGCTATTTGTTTCAGATATCTAAAAAAAACATAACAACATGCATTGTCGGGCAGAAAAATGAATATCTCTCTGAGGCGGTCCACTCTCGCGTTACTTGCATCATCTTTGTTATTAACCATCGGGCGTGGCGCCACGCTGCCGTTCATGACAATTTATCTCAGTCGGCAATATAACCTGAGCGTCGATCTGATCGGCTATGCGATGACGGTCGCCCTGACCATTGGCGTCGTTTTCAGCCTTGGCTTTGGGATCCTGGCCGACAAGTTTGATAAAAAACGCTATATGCTGCTGGCAATTTGTGGTTTTGCATCCGGCTTTATTGCAATCCCGCTGGTGCATAACGTGGCGGTGGTGGTTCTGCTCTTCGCCCTGATCAACTGTGCTTACTCCGTCTTCGCGACGGTGCTGAAGGCCTGGTTTGCCGATAACCTCTCCGCGACCAACAAGACTAAAATTTTCTCGCTTAACTATACCGTGCTGAACATCGGCTGGACCGTTGGTCCCCCGCTGGGCACGCTGCTGGTAATGCAAAGTATTAACTTGCCGTTCTGGCTGGCGGCCGCCTGCTCGGCCTTCCCCCTGGTGTTTATCCAGACGTGGGTAAAACGCTCAACGGCAACATCAGAAGGTTCAAACGCCGCCGTTTGGACACCCTCGGTGCTTCTGCGCGACAGGGCATTGTGCTGGTTCACGTTGTCGGCATTTCTGGCGTCGTTTGTTGGCGGCGCATTTGCCTCCTGTATTTCGCAATACGTTATGGTAGTCGCCAACGGTGATTTTGCCGAGAAGGTGGTGGCGGTCGTTCTGCCCGTCAACGCCGCCATTGTGGTATCGCTGCAATATGCCCTCGGACGCAGGATCACGGCCGCTAACATTCGACCGCTGATGACAGTAGGCACAATCTTCTTTGTGCTCGGTCTGGTTGGCTTCATGTTTTCCGGCAACAGCCTGTGGTTCTGGGGCATTTCTGCTGCCCTTTTCACGATCGGCGAGGTCATTTACGCCCCTGGCGAATACATGCTTATCGATAACATCGCCCCGGCAGGCATGAAAGCCAGCTATTTTTCCGCGCAGTCGCTGGGCTGGCTTGGCGCAGCGGTAAACCCATTGGTCAGCGGCGTCATTTTGACCACCTTACCGCCGTGGTCGCTATTTGTGGCGCTGATTGTGGCGATTGTCCTTGCCTGGGCGTTAATGATTAAAGGTATGCGCGCCAAACCCTGGAACCAGACGGCGGTCTGCTGATTATCATCGCGACAGAGCCAGAACGGTTCTGTCGCGTATCTCAAATGGCGACCAGCCCACGAACACCCTCGGATGCCATATTCTCGCCGGAACCGCTTTGAATAATGCTTCCTCGCGACATGAGCAGATATTTATCCGCCAGCTGCTCAGCAAAATCATAGAACTGTTCCACCAGCAAAATGGCCATATCGCCCCGGTGCGCCAGTTGAGAAATCACCTGACCAATCTCTTTAATTACCGACGGCTGGATCCCCTCGGTCGGCTCATCGAGGATCAACAGCTGCGGGCGACTTGCCAGCGCCCGGCCAATAGCCAGTTGCTGCTGCTGCCCGCCGGACAAATCTCCGCCCCGTCGATGTTTCATCTCCTGTAACACTGGAAATAGCGCGTAAATATCATCCGGCACACGGCGGGCGTCCTGCGCTGAAAATCGGGAAAGACCCAGCAGCAGGTTCTCTTCTACCGTCAGACGAGGAAAAATATCGCGCCCCTGCGGCACGTACGCCACACCGGCTTTAACCCGATGATGCGGCTTCCAGTGAGTGACGTTTTTCTCCTGCCAGAGCACGCTTCCGCTGCGGACAGGAATAAGCCCCATCAGACACTTTAACAGCGTTGTTTTTCCCACGCCGTTGCGCCCCAGCAGACACGTCACCTCGCCGATACGCGCCTCGAAGCTCACGCCGCGCAGGATATGGCTGCCGCCATAATATTGATTCAGTTCATTTACCTGCAGCATCAGCCTTCCTTACCGTCCAAGATAAACTTCAATAACCTGCTCGTTGGCCTGCACGTCGCGCAGGCTCCCTTCAGCCAGAACTCGCCCCTGATGCAGCACCGTGACGTGGTCAGCAATCGTCTCAACAAACCCCATGTCATGCTCAACCACCATCAGCGAGTGCTTCCCGGCAAGCTGGCGAAACAGCTCGGCTGTGTATTCCGTCTCCGCATCCGTCATCCCCGCTGCCGGTTCATCCAGTAGCAGCAAATGCGGTTCCTGGACCAGCAGCATGCCGATCTCAAGAAACTGCTTTTGTCCGTGCGAAAGCAGTCCGGCACGACGATCGCGGTCGTTCCCCAGGCGTAACAAAGCCAGCATTTCATCGATGCGATCCCGCTGTTCACCTGAAAGGCGCGCCCGTAAAGAACCCCAGACGGATTTATCGTTTTTCAACGCCAGCTCCAGGTTCTCCGCCACCGTTAACGCTTCAAATACCGTGGGCTTCTGGAATTTCCGTCCAATCCCCTGACGCGCAATAGCGATAGAATCAAACGTCGTTAAATCAATGGACTGATCGTAAATCGCCCGCCCGCTTTGCGGTCTGGTTTTGCCGGTAATAACATCCATCAAGGTGGTTTTTCCGGCGCCATTAGGCCCGATAATGCAGCGCAGTTCCCCTACGCCAATATTGAGCGTGAGATCCGTTAATGCCTGAAACCCATCGAAGTTCACGTTGATTTTTTCCAGCTGTAACACCGGGTCGGTTTGATTACGAAATTTGTCCCCTGGCAACTGGCGGGTAAAAAGTCCTTCATCTGGCTGCATTATTTGTCTCCCTTGCGAAAAAGACCAATCACACCACGGGGTAAAAACAGCGTAACCCCGATAAAAATCAGACCGAGAAACAGTTGCCAGTATTCAGGCATAATCACCGTAAACAGACTTTTAGCGCCATTCACCAGCACAGCGCCAAAAACCGGACCGATCAGGGTTCCGCGCCCACCGAGGGCAACCCAGATTGCTGCTTCAATCGAGTTGGTCGGCGACATTTCGCTGGGGTTAATAATGCCCACCTGCGGAACGTACAGCGCCCCTGCCAGCCCGCACAGCACGGCGGAAAGCGTCCATACCAGCAGCTTGAAGCCTTTTGGATCATAGCCACAAAACATCAGCCGGTTCTCAGCATCGCGCACGGCGGTCAGAATGCGACCAAACTTACTGCGCGCCAGCGCCAGTCCAAGCCACAGCGCCAGTACCAGTAGCATGACCGTCGCCAGAAACAGCGCGATGCGGGTTGAGGTTGCGGTCACGGGGAATCCCAGAATAGTGGTAAAGCCGGTAAAACCGTTATTTCCCCCAAAGCCGGTTTCATTACGGAAAAACAGTAACATACCGGCGAAAGTCAGGGCCTGGGTCATGATGGAGAAATAGACGCCCTTGATTTTTGAACGAAAGGCAAACCAGCCAAACACCAGCGCCAGCAGGCCGGGCACCAGGACAACCAGCAGCATTGCCCAGATAAAATGTTGCGTTCCCCACCAAAACCAGGGCAGTTCGGTCCACGACAGGAACGACATAAAAGCCGGTAATCCTTCGCCGGAAGCCTGACGCATCAGGTACATTCCCATCGCATATCCCCCCAGCGCAAAGAAAATACCGTGGCCCAGCGAGAGCATTCCGGCATAGCCCCACACCAGATCCAGTGCCACCGCCACGATGGCATAACACAGGATTTTCCCGGCCAGAGTCAGCGTCCAGACGGATATTGCCAGCGGATGATCCGCGGGGAGTAGCGCCAGAAACGGCAGAATAATGAGCGCCAGCAGCAAAAACAGCCCCAGGATGCGCGTCACGCGCGGCGCTTTTCGCGCCAGCGTTAATGTCATTGGCATAGTCATCAGTCAATAACCCTCCCTTTCAATGCGAAAAGTCCCTGAGGTCGTTTCTGGATAAACAGAATGATCAGCACCAAAATTATAATTTTGCCGAGAACGGCCCCCACCTGAGGCTCCAGAATTTTATTGAAGATCCCGAGACCAAACGCCGCTGCCACGCTCCCGGCGAGTTGTCCAACGCCGCCAAGCACCACCACCAGAAATGAATCAATAATGTAACTTTGCCCCAGCTCCGGCCCCACGTTACCCAACTGCGACAGCGCCACGCCACCCAGCCCGGCAATCCCTGAACCCAGCCCAAACGCCAGCATGTCGACTCGCCCGGTGGGTACGCCGCAGCAGGCCGCCATATTGCGGTTTTGCGTCACCGCGCGTACGCGCAGCCCCAGACGGGTTTTATTCAACAACAGCCAGGTGAAAAACAGCACCAGCGTGGCAAAACCAAGCACCACAATACGGTTCCACGGCAAAATCAGGTTGGCATAAACCTGAATCCCCCCGGAAAGCCATGCCGGATTGGCGACTTCAAGGTTTTGCGCACCGAAGGTCATGCGCACCAACTGGATAAGCATCAGACTGATCCCCCAGGTCGCCAGCAGCGTTTCAAGCGGTCGTCCGTATAAATGGCGGATCACGCCGCGCTCCAGCAGCATTCCCACCGCCGCGGTAAACAAAAAGGCCACCGGAAGCGCAATAACCGGATACCAGGCCAACCAGTGCGGAAAAAATTGCCCCATGAGCTGTTGCACTATCCAGGTACAGTAAGCGCCGAGCATTAACATCTCGCCATGCGCCATATTGATGACGCCGAGTAGCCCGTAAGTAATCGCCAGACCCAATGCCGCCAGCAGTAAAATTGAGCCCAGAGACAGCCCCATAAAGGCCTGTCCGAGCAGATCGCCAATCTTCATGCGATGCGCGATGGAATTCAGACTTTCGTCGGCGGCAGCGCGAACGCGGGCATCAGGTTCATGCTCCGCACGGGTGAAAGGTTGTAATTTTGCCTGGGTTTCAGGGTCGTTTGACGCCCCCAACAGTTCAATTGCCTGGCGCCTGACCTCTGGTGATGTGCTGGTCAGTTGCAGGTTAGCCAGCGCAATAACCAGTGCAGATTTCACGTCAGCATCCGATTCCTGCGCCAGTCGTTGCTGCAAAAATGGCAGCATGCCAGGCATTGCCTCACGCTGTAATGTGCGTGCTGCACCAGCCCTAATGGTGACACTGTCACTTAAAAGCTGATGCGCAGCCAGCGTTCCGGCGACCAGATTGCGCAGTCGGTTAGTCAGACGGACTTTTTTTAGCTCGCCGTCTGGCGCTGCCGCCGTCCCCAACGGTTGTACCCGCGAACCATCCATGACAAACGCATGTTTCGCGCTATCGGCCAGCAGACTTTCACTACGTAACGCTGCAAGCACGGGTAAGCGCTGTTGGTCAGGATTCATCGCCCATTGTTCAAGCAAGGTAGCCTGTTGCGCCCGGTTGGCTGCGGTAAAAGTATCGGCATCTGATGCCTGCGCTATCCACGGCAAAAACCACGTCAGCAACATCACACCACGAATAAAGCGCATGGCTTTCATGAGCATTCTCCAAAGCGTTGCCCTCCCACAGGAGGGCGCGAAATTAGTTGCTGGCGGTTTTTACAGGTTGTTCAGATTTTTTATCATTACCGGCGATATACGGGCTCCACGGCTGGGCGCGGACCGGCTCATCGGTTTGCCACACCACGTTAAACTGGCCGTTGCCTTCAATCTCGCCAATCATGACGGGCTTATGCAGGTGATGGTTGGTCGCATCCATGGTCAGGGTAAAACCGGATGGCGCAGCAAATGATTGTCCCGCCATAGCCGCACGGACTTTATCCACATCGGTCGTTCCGGCTTTTTCTACCGCCTGTGCCCACATATGCAAACCAACCCAGGTGGCCTCCATGGGGTCGTTTGTGACCACTGAATCAGCATTCGGCAACTTATGCGCTTTGGCATACGCCCGGTAATCCGCGACAAACTTTTTGTTGGCCGCATTATCTACGGACTCAAAGTAGTTCCAGGCGGCAAGGTTGCCCACCAGCGGTTTGGTATCAATCCCGCGAAGCTCCTCCTCACCCACGGAAAATGCCACTACCGGAACATCGGTGGCTTTCAGCCCCTGGTTTGCTAACTCTTTATAGAATGGAACGTTAGAATCGCCATTAATGGTTGAAACCACCGCAGTTTTTCCCCCTGCGGCGAATTTTTTAATACCGGCGACAATGGTCTGGTAATCACTGTGTCCGAACGGGGTATACACCTCCTCGATATCCTTATCGGCAACGCCTTTCGAGTGCAAAAAGGCGCGTAAAATTTTGTTCGTCGTACGCGGATAGACATAGTCCGTTCCCAACAGGTAGAAACGCTTAGCGCTGCCGCCGTCTTCACTCATCAGATACTCAACCGCCGGGATCGCCTGCTGATTAGGCGCAGCGCCGGTATAGAAGACATTCGGCGACATCTCTTCGCCTTCATACTGCACCGGATAAAATAGTAAGCCATTTAACTCCTCAAATACCGGTAATACCGATTTACGCGAAACCGATGTCCAGCAGCCAAAAACAACCGCCACCTTATCCTGACTCAGCAGCTGGCGTGCTTTTTCAGCAAATAAGGGCCAGTTGGAGGCCGGGTCAACCACCACCGGTTCCAGCTTTTTGCCCAACACGCCGCCCTGCGCATTGATTTCGTCGATAGTCATCAGCGCCACATCTTTCAATGGCGTTTCGGAAATGGCCATCGTCCCGGATAACGAATGCATGATGCCAATCTTAATAGTGTCGGCAGCCTGAACGCTAAAACTCATTCCCATTGCAACAACAGAGGCAGAAAGCGCAAAAGCTTTTAAAAATGTACGACGCTGCATAGTTTCACTCCTGAAATTAGACTTGCTGAAAGCTCCGGTGCAGCCGGGCAAACAAAACGGTGCAAATTAAGGGTGTTCAGGAGTGATAAGGCAAAAACGATGCCAGATATTAAAACATGATATAAAATCAAGAAATTAGAGCTTTGCGTATTAATGAAAGGATGAAAATATCTCTCCGGAAAGGTTAAGCGCCCAGTAAATTGAACCAACATGAAACACCCTTGCATTATAAATGTGCAACGATCTGCGTCGGTTTCGCGCACCGCAATAACGCAGTGCCACAGCATAAAATTGTGGCTATTCGCCCCAAAATAAATGTTTCTCGTCACTATTATTTATTTTTTCCGACGCGATCGCGTCAAAATTTTACTTTTCAGCCGAAATATTCACACAGTTCAGACTTGGTTTAAGTTGTCATTGCTACTATAGTCATAAGCGAGGTGAACTTAAGGTAAGAGAGGAAACTCACAGATAAAGGAGCATTTACTATGTTGGGTAATATGAATATTTTTATGGCTGTTCTGGGAATTATATTATTTTCCGGTTTTCTGGCCGCGTATCTAAGCCACAAATGGGATGATTGATGAACGAAGATAGTCCTGCATCGAACCGGCCCCTTGTCGCGTAACTGCACAAGGGGCCATTTTTTTACCTGATTCGCCCTTCCGTAGCTTTCCCTGATTTTCAGATAAAAAAAACCGCCGGATAAACCAGCGGTAAATGCTTGCATGGATAGATTTGTGTTTTGCTTTTATACGCTATCTGGCAATTCCCTGCGAAGATAACGGATAGTCAGCTAAATTATCATCGGCAACCCCAATGAAAGCTAAACGAAACGCAACTACTCCAGACGCGGTCCACAAATCTCACGCGCTGAGGTGGAACGAAAGCCCATCATCGGCGTTAACCAGCGTGATCTGCTCGCGTTCATCCATAAACATACAGCGATTCCTGCCGCTCTGTTTTCCCTGATACATCGCTCTGTCAGCCCGTCCAAGAGCGGTATCTAATTTTTCATCCCGCTGAGCTCTGGTTATACCGGCCGTGACGGTGATGGCGATCTCGCCGTCTGCGTAGGGGATTTTTTTCTGGCCGACAAGCTGACACAATCGCAACCCCGCCTGGCGGGCCTGCTCGTCAGTTTTCGTTCGGATGATAATAATAAACTCTTCGCCACCGTAGCGGTACGCCACTTCATCATATCGCGTCCATGCCAGAAAATTTGATGCCAGAGCGCGTAATACCACATCCCCCACAAGGTGACCATACGTATCATTAACGTGTTTAAAACGGTCAATATCCAGCAACAATATATAAAGATTAAGCGGCTCGGCATCGATTAGCTGTTGGTCAAAAGACTCATCGAGCATTCTTCTGCCAGGTAAGCCTGTTAATACATCGATATTACTGCGAATACTCAACAAATATATTTTATAGTCCATTACAGCAGACGTAAATGCCAGTAACGCATCCTCGAATTTGTTGAAATGCCATGGATAACTACGCTCCTCCAGTATTGCCGTTAGCAAATCCTTCCCTGATAAATGCATTTTTTCATGAGCAGTATTTATCTTATTCACATAGCGACAATCATCTTCATTGCGCAACAATTGGTTATTAAGCCACTGTCCAAATTGACAAACAACATGCGCGTTGTCGCCCATGATATCCGGTTGCGTATCATTCGAGGATACTGCGCAGCGGAACATTTTCACCAGCCATTTATAGTGAGCATCAATGGACTTGTTCAACTCGATCAAAATTGCATCTATTTCCATCGCATTTTTCATCATCACGATCTTCCTCCCTGTTCGAGCGTTTCTGATGCCATCATCTTAACGATAAAAAAGAAAACTTATGTAAATTTTTAATTTTGAGAATAAACCTTATTAGTTGTAGTAATGAACATAAGCTAAAGACCGGGCATCCTCACGCCCGGCTCTTTGCAAGATCGAAGAATGCTTACGCGCTCAACCCACGATGTTCGAGCATTGGTTCCATGCGTGGATCGCGCCCGCTCCACTGGCGATAAAGTTCGGCCAAATCAGTGCTGTTCCCGCGGGACAAAATCGCTTCGCGGAATTTCTGCCCGTTTTCGCGGGTTAATCCACCCTGCTCCACAAACCACTGATAGCCGTCATCGGCCAGCATTTGCGTCCACAGGTAGGCGTAATAACCGGCGGCATAACCACCGCCGAAAATATGGGCAAAATAGCTGCTGCGATAACGGGGCGGCACGGCCTTGAGATCCAAACCTTCCGCCGCCAGCGCCTGCTGTTCAAATTGTTCGACCGGATGAGATGACGCGCTCATCTCCAGACTGTGCCAGCGCATATCCAGCAATGCGGCACTGAGCAGCTCCGTCATGTCGTAACCTTTATTAAACAGGCTGGCCTGCTGCATTTTATCCCGCAATGCCTGCGGCATTGGCTCCCCGGTATCGACATGACGGGCAAAACGGGCAAATACCTGCGGATGGCTCGCCCAGTGTTCGTTAATCTGCGAAGGAAACTCGACAAAATCACGCGGTGTGTTAGTCCCTGAAAGCGTGGCATAACGCTGAGCGGCAAACAGACCGTGCAACGTGTGGCCAAACTCATGGAACAACGTAATGACATCATCCCACAGCAGTAACGCGGGCTTACCCGTTGCGGGCTTTTGATAATTACAGACGTTGTAGATAACCGGTCGGGTTTCGTTCAGCTCCGATTGCTCAACAAAATTGCCCATCCAGGCACCGCCGCTTTTTGATTCCCGGGCAAAGAAATCACCGTAAAACAACGCCAGCCCTACGCCGTCGTGGTCGAAAATTTCCCATACCCGCACGTCCGGGTGATAAACAGGAATATCGAAGCGTTCAATAAATTTAATGCCAAAGAGCTGGCTGGCCGTCCAGAACACGCCTTCGTTCAACACCGTATCCAGGGCAAAGTAAGGTTTGAGCTGTGCTTCATCAAGGGCGTATTTTTCACGGCGAACCTGCTCTGCATAAAATGCCCAGTCCCAGGCCTCTGCGTCAAACTGCCCGTGTTCCTGAACGATAACTTTCTGGATTTCAGCCTGCTCATCCAACGCCCGCAACCGCGCAGCCGGAACGATAGCCCGCATGAAAGCCAGTGCCGCATCCGGCGTTTTTGCCATCTGGTCGGCGATTTTCCACGCAGCGTAATTAGCGAAGCCGAGCAGTTTCGCCTGCTGCATCCGGATATCCACCAGTCGCTGAATAATCGCTCGTGTGTCGTTAGCGTCATTGTTTTCAGCCCGCGTCCATGCGCGGGTGAACAGGCTTTCGCGGGTCTGACGATCGCGTAACGCCGCAAGCGCCGGTTGCTGAGTGGTGTTTAAGAGCGGGATAACCCAACTCGCCGCAAGCCCTTTCTCCTGTGCAGTTTCGGCGGCAACGGCAATTTCCTCTGCGCTGAGTCCGTCCAGGAGCCGCACATCATCCACCACCAAAGCACCGGACTTGTTCGCCGCCAACAGCCGTTGATTAAACTGGCTGGTCAGCGTGGCCGACTCCGTGTTGAGCGCTTTAAGACGAGCCTTATCCGCCTCATTCAGACGGGCGCCAGCCAGTACAAAACGCTGGTGGATAACCTCCAGCAGATGGAATGATTCGCTATCCAGCCCTAACGAATGGCGTCGTTGCCAGACTGCGTCGACGCGTGCGAAGAGCGCGCTATTGAGATAGATATCATTGGCAAGGCTCGCTAACTCTGCGGAAAACGCTTCGTCAAGGCGCTGTAGTTCATCGTTGGTGTGCGCCGCCGTCATGGCGAAGAAAACGCTGGTTACGCGCGTGAGCAGCGCGCCGCTTTGTTCAAGCGCCAGCAAGGTGTTAGCAAAATCAGCGACCTGTGGGTTGTGTACAATCGCCTCGATCTCTGCGCGTTTTTGCCGTACGCCCTCATCAAACGCAGGACGATAATGCTGCACGTCAATCTGATCAAACTGCGGCGCCTGATACGGCAATGTGCTGTGGTGTAAAAAAGGATTCGTTAACGACATCTTTCACTCCTGAAAACGATTTGTTTACCAGAGTAGACTTCCCGGGAATCGACCGCAATCACGTTAAGCAGGAATAGCTCTGACCGGAAATGACGTGCTATGGTAGTGCTACATAAAAAGCGTTGAGGAACAGTGAGATGATCGTTTTAGTAACCGGAGCAACCGCAGGTTTTGGTGAGTGCATTACGCGTCGTTTTATTGAGAATGGACATAAAGTTATTGCCACCGGACGCCGCCAGGAGCGCCTGCAGGAACTCAAAGATGAGCTGGGTGACCGCCTCTATACCGCGCAACTGGACGTACGTAACCGCGCATCAATTGAAGAGATGATGGACACCTTACCCGCGGAATGGCGCAATATTGATGTTCTGGTCAACAACGCGGGGCTGGCGCTGGGCCTTGAGCCAGCCCACAAGGCCAGCATTGAAGACTGGGAAAATATGATCGACACCAACAACAAAGGCCTGGTTTATATGACCCGCGCCGTGCTGCCGGGTATGGTTGAGCGCAACCGCGGTCATATTATCAATATCGGTTCTACCGCGGGCAGCTGGCCATACGCTGGCGGTAACGTCTATGGCGCGACCAAAGCGTTTGTGCGCCAGTTTAGCCTGAACTTACGCACTGACCTGCACGGTACGGCTATTCGCGTGACCGACATCGAGCCGGGTCTGGTTGGCGGTACGGAATTCTCTAACGTACGTTTCAAAGGCGACGACGCCAAAGCTGAAAAAGCCTATGAAAATACCACCGCGCTGACCCCGCAAGATGTCACAGAAGCGGTATGGTGGGTCGCGTCCTTACCCGCTCATGTCAACATTAACACCCTGGAAATGATGCCTGTCGCACAGACATTTGCCGGACTGAGCGTTCATCGGGGCTAATTTCGCTGCCCGGCCTTGCGCCGGGTATAGATAGCCTGAAATAAGTGATAAAATATCCGGGTTAACTCTCTAAAAAGTAAGAATGAATGACCGTAGAAACGCAGCTCAACCCTACACAGCCTGTAAATCAACAGATTTACCGCATTCTTCGCCGTGATATCGTGCATTGTCTGATTGCGCCCGGTACACCGCTGTCGGAGAAAGAGGTTTCCGTACGCTTTAACGTGTCACGCCAGCCGGTACGAGAAGCATTCATCAAACTGGCAGAGAACGGCCTGATTCAGATCCGCCCGCAGCGCGGCAGCTATGTGAACAAAATCTCGCTGTCGCAGGTGCAAAACGGCTGTTTTGTTCGCCAGGCAATTGAGTGTGCCGTGGTCCGCCGCGCCGCCTCGCTGATCACCGATAAACAGTGCTATCAGCTCGAACAGAATCTCCATCAGCAGCGTATCGCGATTGACCGCAAACAGCTCAATGATTTCTTCCTGCTTGACGATGAGTTTCACCAGAAGCTGGCCTTAATCGCCGAGTGCCAGCTCGCCTGGGACACCGTCGAGAATATTAAGGCAACCATTGACCGCGTGCGCTATATGAGCCTCGATCATATTTCTCCGCCTGAAATGCTGCTGCGCCAGCATCACGATATCTTTGCCGCACTTGAGAAACGTGATGGCGACGCCGTCGAGCGCGCAATGATGCTGCACCTTCAGGAAATTGGCGAGTCCGTTCAGCTTATTCGCCAGGAAAATAGCGACTGGTTTAGCGAAGATTAGCATTACGCTCACCTCTCTTCGGGGTGAGTTTTCCCGCGTTTACCCTCTCCTGCACATCTCTCTAAAAAAAGCTGTGATTTTGATCGAAAACAAAAAAAATCCTTAGCGAGAAGCGTATTTATATTGCGCCCGTTACGTGGGACCAGAGGCCCACGGGCTTTGACGGTGAGTTGGAAAGGAGAAAACACCATGAAAACATACGATCGTAACCGCAACGCAATCACTACTGGCAGCCGCGTCATGATTAGCGGCACCGGACTCACAGGCCGCATTACAGCGATAGATACCGATGGCCTGACCGCTGAGCAAATTCGCCGTGGTAAAACAGTGGAAATCGAAGGGTGTGAAGGTAAATATACCCCTGTCGAGTTGATTCGTTTGGGCATGAACTAATTGGTGTGAATGCCAGAAAACTCTGCGCCATCTGGCTCGCTGAAAGCCAGATGGCGATATAAATACTGCCCTTCGTTACTTCAGTTTTGCTGCATACTTCGCAACCGTTGCCTTCGCCCCTTCAGCCAGTAAAGCAAGATAGGCTTCAGTGACCTGTTTTTTGAACGGCTCCACCTGCGGCAATTCGCAGCCAAAAATGGCATCAATCGCCAGCAGCGCCTGAACACGCTCTTCGCCCTCCTGACTATTGCGGACCGCATTCTGGATCGTCGGCAACAGCGGATCGCTGATTTCGATCGCCTGACCTTGTTCATCCACACCGCCGACATAGCGCATCCAGCCAGCGATGCCCAGTGCCAGCAGATCAAAATGACTACCGTGCGCAAGGTGCCAACGAACGGAATCGAGCATACGCTGCGGCAGTTTTTGGCTACCGTCCATCGCAATCTGCCAGGTACGGTGACGCAGCGCCGGGTTGCTGTAGCGCTCAATGAGCAGATCGGCATAGTGCTGCAGATCCACACCTTTGACTTTCAGCGTTGGCGCCTGTTCCTGCAACATCAGCGCGCGGGCGGAAAGACGATAATTTTCATCTTCCATACAGTCGTTGATGTGCTGATAACCCGCCAGATAACCAAGATAGGCAAGGAAAGAGTGGCTGCCGTTGAGCATACGCAGTTTCATCTCTTCAAACGGTATGACATCAGACACCAGCTCCGCCCCGGCCTTTTCCCATGCGGGACGACCAGCGACAAAGTTATCTTCAATCACCCACTGACGGAACGGTTCGCATGCCACACCTGCCGGGTCGCGCACGCCGGTGATGTGTTCAATTTTGTTCAGCGTTTCCGGGGTGACTGCGGGAACGATACGGTCGACCATTGTTGACGGGAATGTCACATGCTGTTCGATCCACGCGGCCAGTTCCGCATCCACCCTCCGGGCATACGCGGTGACGACATTGCGCATTACGTGACCGTTTTCCGGCATGTTGTCGCAGGACATCACGGTAAATGCGGCTAACCCCGCAGCTTTGCGGCGCGCAAGTGCTTCAACCACCACGCCTGGCGCAGTTTTGGGCTGTTTTGGGTTTTGCAGATCGGCTGCGATCATCGGATTGTCTAACATCAGTTGACCGGTCGCCGGAGAGTGGCAGTATCCTTTCTCGGTAATGGTCAGAGAAACGATCGCCACCTGCGGTTCACACATCGCAGCCAGTACGCTTTCCAGACCATCAACCTGCGCGTGCAGTGCATTTTTCACCACACCAACGACCCTCGCGGTCCAGGCATCCGCAGACATTTCAGCAACGGTATACAGATAATCTTGCTGTTTCAGATCGGCAATCTGCTGTTCGCCGCCAATCAGGTTTACTTCGCAATAGCCCCAGTCACTGCCGTGATCTGCAGCCAGGATGTCAGCATAAACACCCTGATGTGCGCGATGAAACGCGCCAAAGCCCAGATGAACAATACGGGGGACCAGTTTTGTACGATCGTAGCCAGGAAGCGTAGCCTTTGCCGTTAATAGTTTGTTTTGCATTGTAGTACCCACTTATCAATGAAATCAGAATGGATTCAGAGTAACGCCTGTATGGTTGTATGTTTTGATTTGTATTAAGCTTTTTATGATTGGTATGACATCATTTGAAGTTGTGTAATAGCATGAGCGGAGCATCACCGCATCCGCCCATGCTATAGCCCGGTATCAGCTTGTCTGGGTCGCCGAGCAACGGGCTTTATCCGTCTGACTCACTTCTGCGGCATCTTCCAGCACGCTCAGATCGCGGTCTTTCACTTCCGGCATCAGCAACGCAGACACCAGGCCGATCAGTGAGTAGGCAATAACCATCGCCAGAATTGGCCACCAGGAATTGGTCATGTTGCAGAAAATACCGGCCAGAACAGGTCCAAAACCAACGGCTACCAATCCGCCCGCCTCTTTTGAAATTGCCATTCGCGTAAACCGATTACGGGCACCAAACATTTCAGCCATGGTGATATTTTCGAGAGCAAATAACCCCAACACAGCAAAGTTATGAATAACAATCAGCGCTGTCATAATGACGCCAGGGCTATACGTTTTATCCACCACAATTGACAGCATCGGGTAAGCTAAAATGATGGCTGAGACATTGAGGATAATATATGGCAAACGACGACCAAATTTATCAGATAACCAACCGAGCAGTGGGATGGTAATGAATCCCAGCACCGAACTAATCATTAACGCATCGGTGGGTATTGATTTGTCAAATAACAACGTCTGGACTAAATAACCAGCAAGAAATGTCTGGATTAAGCCTGAATTACCGGCCTGCCCAAAGCGTAAACCGGTTGCCAGCCAGAAGGATTTACTGGTAAACATCGCACCCAGCGTATTTTCTGACGAATTGCTTAATGCAGGCGCATTTTCCTCGGTGTTCATTTTCTCAAATACCGGGCTTTCTTTGAGATTCATACGCAGCCAGATGGCAAAAATCATCACCACCACGCTGGCCAGGAACGGAATTCGCCACCCCCAGGCCAACAGTTCTTCGCGGTCAAGAGCAAAGAACATCACCGCCCAGATGGCCGTTGCGCTAAGGGTTCCACAGTTGGTTCCCATAGCGACAAGCGAAGAAATAATTCCGCGTTTGCCTTTTGGCGCATACTCGGCAAGCATCGTACCCGCGCCCGAGATCTCCGCCCCAGCGCCAAGTCCCTGGATGATACGCAGCGTCACCAGCAATACGGGCGCAAAAATACCGATTTGCGCATACGTTGGCAGTACGCCTATTAATGTTGTACAAATCCCCATCATCGTAATAGTAATAAACAGCACCTTCTTACGCCCGATGCTGTCGCCCATTTTGCCAAATATAAACGCCCCTACGATACGAGCAATATATCCCGCACCGTAGGTTCCCATAGCTAAAATGAGGGCCATCGCCGCAGATTGTTCCGGGAAAAATATCTCATGGAATACCAGCGCAGCACCAAGAGAATATAATTGGAAATCCATAAATTCGAGTGCTGTACCTAACCAGCCGGATACGGCGGCTCTGACCAGATCTTTGGTGGATCTTTCGTGTTTTTCTTGATTCATATTGGCTATCTCTAAGAGGTAAGATGCGTACCACTTACTCGCAGTTATTTATATTATTCAGTGAATGTGAGTAAAACTTTGCAGCAGTGCTGCTGATCTTTCTCAAACAATTCAATTGCGTCTGTAACGTGGTGATAGTCAAAAGTGTGGGTAATAAGTTGATTAGGATTGATCAGTCCGTTAACCAACCAATCAATAACAACCGGGAATTTGTTCGCATTTAATCTTGAGGAATAAATTGAAAGTTCTTTCCCGGTAATGCCTTGCTGAACAATCTGACAAGGTTCGCTGGAGAACCCCATCAGAACAATTCGCGCGGCTGGCGATGCCAGCGTGATAGCCTCCTGTAAAATAGATGGATGGCAAGCCGCATCCACGATGATGGTCGGTTTAAGCCCTTTTTCCGCCAGGAAATCGTGCAACGATTGTTGACCATTATTTATTGCCCAGTCTGCGCCGCACTGCTGCGCCATGCTCAGGCGTTCTTCGATTCTGTCGGCAATCACCACCGTTTTTACCTTATAGACACGTTTAAGCGCCTGGACGGTGGTCAGCCCCATAGGCCCTGCGCCATAAATCAGCGCAATATCATTTTCTGTGGGTTTAATTTGCCCGGTCACGTTCGCGGCGATGGTAAAAGGCTCGACCATGACGGCATGTTCATCCGGAACGGCATCGGGGATCGGCCAGGCATTTTTTGCCGGAACCACGGCGTACTCGCTAAAACCACCGTCGCGATGAACGCCCAGCACCACCAGCGATGTGCAAACGTTAGGTTTACCTATTGAACAGGGATAACAATGCCCACAGCTGATAACCGGATCAACGGACACTCGCTCTCCCATTCGCGAACGGTCAACACCTTCACCGACCGCATCGATCACGCCAAAAAACTCGTGGCCAATCACGCGCGGGTATTGGGCAAATGGATTGTGTCCGCGATAAATATGGCTGTCAGAACCACAGATCCCCGCCAGTTTAACCTTCACCCTGACCTCTCCCGCTGATGGCTCTGGAACAGGTCGTTCAGCAACGATCAGCGTATTTGGTTTTTCAATCACAATACTTTTCATAGCAAATCACTCCTTACCAGTTCCACAGAGTGCCGTCTTCCAGGCGAGCAACAGGCAGATATGCCGGGTCATACGGATATTTGGCGGCCAGTTTTTCGTCAAACTCAATGCCAAGGCCTGGTTTGTCGCCCGGGTGCATATAGCCGTTATCAAAAGTCCAGTTATGCGGGAACACTTCCAGCATTTGCTCGGAATACCCCATATATTCCTGAACGCCGAAGTTCGGCACCCACAGATCAAAGTGCAGCGCGGCGGCCATGCATACGGGCGACAGATCGGAAGGTCCATGCGACCCCGTGCGAACCTGATAGAGCGAGGCGAAATCGGCAATACGGCGCATACCGGTGATGCCGCCCGCATGAGTAATGGTGGTGCGGATATAGTCGATCAGTTGTTCTTCGATCAGCTGCTTGCAGTCCCAGATGCTGTTAAAGACTTCCCCTACCGCTATCGGCGTGACCGTATGCTGGCGGATCAGACGGAAGCACTCCTGGTTTTCGGCTGGAGTGGGGTCTTCCATCCAGAACAGTCGATATTGTTCAATGCTTTTGCCAAAACGGGCCGCTTCAATCGGCGTTAAGCGATGGTGCATGTCGTGCAGCAGATGTTCATTAAAGCCAAATTTATCGCGCACGGCGGCAAACAGTTTTGGCGTGAAATCCAGGTATTTCTCCGTAGACCACAACTGCTCTTCCGGCCACTGTCCTTTAGTCGCGGGTTCGTAGGCCAAACCTTTACCTTTAGACATGCCGTAAGTGGTTTTCATGCCCGGCACACCGCACTGGACGCGAATCGCTTTAAAGCCCATCTCTTTATGCCGCGCGTAATCTTCCAGCACATCATCCACGGTATGGCCTGTCGTGTGGCAGTAGACCATGACGCCTTCGCGGGATGCGCCGCCGAGCAACTGATACAACGGCATGTTCGCGGCTTTCGCTTTGATGTCCCACAATGCCATATCCACTGCGGAAATCGCCGACATGGTGACCGGCCCCCGACGCCAGTACGCGCCTTTGTAGAAAAACTGCCAGATGTCTTCGATTCGATGCGCGTCGCGACCAATAAGCTGCGGACAAACATGATCTTTCAGATAGGACGCCACGGATAATTCGCGACCATTTAGGGTGGCATCACCCAGCCCAGTGATCCCGTCTTCTGTCGTAATTTTTAACGTTACAAAATTACGCCCCGGGCAGGTGACAAAAACTTCAGCCCCAACAATCTTCATTTCTTTTTCCTTACATCTGTTCTGGTGATGCAGGAAATTTACCCAACTGAACTACTACCATACAAGTATAAAGATCAAAAAAAGAATCAGCGATCACAAAAAAGGCGCTATGTGCGCCCCCATCCAGCCACGATGATCAGCATGCCGCACAATGCCACCAGCGCACCAGACCAGTCATACAGACTGAGTTTTACGCCATCGACAAAGCGTAGCCATAGCAGCGCAGTAACAACATAAACGCCGCCATAGGCCGCATACACTCGCCCGCTCGCGGCCGGATGCAGCGTCAGCAGCCAGACGAATAAGGCCAGTGACACCCCGGCGGGTACCAACAACCACGCAGTCGCCCCTCGCTTAAGCCATAGCCAGGGTAAAAAGCAGCCAATGATTTCGCACAAGGCGGTGATGAAAAAAAGAAATGTGGTCTTAAGCATTACAGTTAGTCAGTTACCTTCGGTTTAACCATGATACGACAGAATATCGCCAACCTATCCACAACCGCTTAGTGGGTATGCCCTGAAGCAGGAATAGTGTAGAATTTAGCCCTGTTTTATCGTTTTTCCCTTTCTCATAAAAGGAATTCGCCATGAAAATTACACTGACCAAACGTCTGTGTCTGACGGCTATGCTGACGCTTGCGGCGGCTGTGTACACCTCTTCTGCATTTGCCGAAACCAGTAAACTGGTCATTGAATCCGGGGACAGTGCGCAAAGTCGTCAACAGGCCGCAATGGAAAAGGAACAGTGGAACGATACGCGTCAGCTGCGCCAGAAAGTCAACAAACGTGCAGAGAAAGAGTGGGACAAAACCGACGCGGCCTTCGATAGCCGTGATAAGTGCGAACAAAGCGCTAATCTCAACGCCTACTGGGAACCCAACACCCTGCGCTGCCTCGACCGCCGTACTGGTCGCACCGTAACCCCATAATCATTGCACGTTGAAGGATAGTGAAAGGATACGATATGACGAGCGCCCTCAGTGTTAAGCTGCGCCCGCTGGAGCGTGAAGATTTACGATTCGTCCACCAGCTTGATAATAACGCCAGCGTAATGCGTTACTGGTTCGAAGAACCTTACGAAGCGTTTGTTGAGCTGTCAGACCTGTATGACAAGCATATTCACGACCAGAGCGAACGTCGCTTTGTCGTGGAGTGCGACGGTGAAAAAGCCGGTCTGGTGGAGCTGGTTGAAATCAACCATGTGCACCGCCGGGCGGAATTCCAGATTATTATTTCGCCTGAGTACCAGGGCAAAGGTCTGGCTTCCCGGGCGGCAAAGCTGGCGATGGATTATGGCTTTACCGTCCTCAACTTATATAAGCTGTATCTGATTGTTGATAAAGAGAACGAAAAAGCCATCCACATCTACCGTAAACTCGGCTTTATGGTGGAAGGCGAACTGATTCATGAATTCTTTATCAACGGCCAATACCGTAACACTATCCGTATGTGTATCTTCCAGCAGCAGTATCTGGCGGAACACAAAACGTCAGGCCCGAACCTGCTACAGCCTACCGCTCAATAAAGGCGGCTAGTAGTAATCGATGGTGTTTTCAATCGAGTAATGATGTTCAACTGCCGGCTTCACGCTTTCGTCGATGATAACCAGCTGGCAGCTGACCGGATTCGCGTACTCATCGTACTTACAGGTTTGTTTTACATTGCCTAACGGATGATTGTTAAGCACACTCACCGCCGTGTAATCCAGCTTCTTCTGCGGATCAACCGACGGTTTGGCATCAACCTTTAAGGTATTGTCCTTACTGACGGTCGTTTTACCCAGCGGATAGCCTTCCGTGTCATAGCGGTATTGCACTTTCATCTCTTTTCCCGTGGCGGAAACGACAAAACCGTTATCGTCGGTATCCCATACCACACCCGCCGCAGGCAGTTCCGCCAGTTGGCATTTCCCCTGTAAACGGATCTTTTTTTCCAGCGTTTCGGCATCGCGATAGTAGTTGGCATCCAGTACCAGCGCCATACCTGTGTTGTTTTCGATATCGTGCAGTTCAAGCGTATCGAAACACCCTTCCTGCGAGAGCGTACCAACAACGCGCTTGGTAACCTCACCTTTGTCATTGAGCAGCGTCTGGCTGAAATCTTTCACCGGCCCGCGCAGCGGATCGAAATCAAATTCATTGGAAAAACTGGCCATTTCCGGCGTAAAAGAAATCAGCCCTTTGGCGTTATCACATCCAACCAGTACGACGCACAGGAAAACTAACAGGGTCTGTTTTTTCACATTTTTCACCGGGATAAGAAGATAATTCTCAATCATATTAGCAAATACAGTTATTTACACCAGAAATGCTACTCTTAGTTCACGTCGATCATAAAAGGAGCTGATGATGAAATACATAACAGGAATTGCCGCGCTCTTACTGGTAGCCGCCTCCCCGCAGGTTCTGGCGGCGCCAGCGTCCTGCGAACGCGTGAAGAGCGATATCGAACAGCGCATCATAAATAACGGCGTAGCAGAGTCCAGCTTTACGCTGAATATTGTCCCCAACGATCAGGCCGACCAACCTGATTCACTGGTGGTCGGACATTGTGCAAACGATACGCACAAAATTCTCTACACCCGGACCAACAGCGGCAATGCCCCCGCCAATAGCACACCTGCTCAGGACGGCCACGCCGCCGAGCCGCAATAAACCGCAATAAATAGAACCCTCCGTTCGCGGAGGGTTACTCTGGTTTGATATGCATTAATAAAAATTACCTGTAACGGGGTAAGCTCACTCTATTGTTAGCGTGCTATTAATTTCGCTATGGATGTTAATACATAGCGATAACTATAATGGAGTGAGTTATGTCTGATACTGAGCAATATGGAGGAATTAGCCGCAGGACGTTAGTGAAATCCTCGGCAATCGGTTCGCTGGCGCTTGCCGCAGGCGGGTTGTCGTTACCTTTCGGAATGCGCACTGCGGCCGCTGCGGTACAACAGGTGCTACAACCTGCTGAAGAAAAAGTGGTTTGGGGCGCTTGTTCCGTAAACTGCGGCAGCCGTTGCGCCCTACAACTCCACGTCAAAGATGACGAAGTCGTATGGGTGGAGTCCGATACGACCGGAGACGATATTTATGGTCAACACCAGGTTCGCGCCTGTTTGCGTGGGCGCTCAATTCGTCGACGGATCAATCATCCAGATCGTCTGAATTACCCGATGAAGCGCGTGGGCAGACGTGGTGAAGGCAAATTCGAGCGCATAACCTGGCAGGAAGCCCTGGATACCATTAGCGCCAGTTTGAAAAATACCGTACAGAAATACGGTAACGAGGCCGTGTATATCAACTACACCTCTGGCGTTGTCGGCGGTAACATTACTCGCTCCTCCCCTTATGCTTCGCTGGTCGCTCGCCTGATGAATTGCTACGGGGGCTTTCTGAGTCATTACGGCACCTACAGTACCGCCCAAATCGCGGCGGCAATGCCTTACACCTACGGCTCAAACGACGGCAACAGCACCTCCGATATCGAAAATACGAAGCTGGTGGTAATGTTCGGCAATAACCCTGCCGAAACACGCATGAGCGGCGGTGGAATAACTTACTTCCTGGAGCAGGCCCGGGAACGCTCTAACGCCCGGATGATCGTCATCGACCCGCGTTATACCGATACCGCAGCGGGTCGTGAAGATGAGTGGATCCCGATTCGTCCAGGAACAGATGCCGCACTGGTAGCAGGAATCGCCTGGGTTCTGATTAACGAAGATCTTGTCGACCAGACGTTCCTCGACACCTACTGCGTTGGTTATGACGAGAAAACACTCCCCAACGACGCACCGGCTAACGGGCACTACAAAGCCTATATTTTGGGCAACGGTGATGACGGCATTGCCAAAACCCCGCAATGGGCCTCACATATCACAGGGATCCCAGCCGAGCGCATTATCAAACTGGCACGAGAAATCGGCAGTACAAAACCGGCATATATTTGTCAGGGCTGGGGGCCGCAACGCCAGGCTAACGGTGAACTGACCTCACGCGCAATCGCCATGTTGCCTATCCTGACCGGCAACGTTGGCATTAACGGCGGCAATAGCGGTGCCCGAGAATCAACCTACACCATTACGATTGAACGTATGCCGCTGCCCGATAATCCCATCAAGACCCAGATATCCTGCTTTAGCTGGACCGACGCCATCGCCCGGGGCCCGGAAATGACCGCTACCCGCGATGGCGTTCGTGGGAAAGATAAGCTCGACGTGCCGATTAAATTTATCTGGAACTACGCAGGTAATACCATCACCAATCAGCACTCAGATATCAATAAAACGCATGAGATCCTTCAGGACGATACGAAATGCGAAATGATCGTGGTCATCGAAAACTTCATGACATCTTCGGCCAAATATGCCGATATTCTGCTGCCGGACCTAATGACCGTCGAACAGGAAGACATTATTCCGAACGACTATGCGGGCAACATGGGGTATCTCATTTTTATTCAACCTGCGACATCAGCAAAGTTCGAGCGCAAACCGATCTACTGGATAATGAGCGAAGTCGCAAAACGCCTTGGCGATGATGTCTACCAGCGCTTTACGGAAGGTCGTACCCAGGAACAGTGGCTCCAGTATCTGTATGCAAAAATGCTGGCCAAGGACTCGGCGCTCCCTTCTTATGACGAGCTGAAAAAAATGGGGATTTATAAACGCAAAGACCCTAATGGACATTTTGTCGCTTATAGAAAATTTCGTGACGATCCGCAGGCCAATCCGCTCAAAACACCGTCCGGAAAGATTGAAATTTACTCCAGCCGACTGGCGAAAATTGCCAGCACCTGGGAGTTACAAAATGACGAAGTGATCAGTCCGCTTCCCATCTACGCCTCCACGTTTGAAGGGTGGGACGATCCTAAACGCAGCGCATTTCCGCTGCAGTTGTTTGGCTTCCATTACAAATCCCGTACGCACTCCAGCTACGGCAATATTGATGTTCTGCAGGCAGCATGTCGTCAGGAAGTGTGGATCAATCCGGTCGATGCCCAAAAGCGTGGTATCGCAAATGGCGATATGGTGCGGGTCTTTAACGACCGCGGTGAAGTACGCATTCCGGCGAAAGTGACGCCGCGTATCGTGCCCGGCGTCAGCGCAATGGGCCAGGGCGCATGGCACGATGCCGATATGTCTGGCGACAGAATTGACCATGGCGCCTGCGTCAATACCCTGACAACCCAGCGCCCTTCACCGCTGGCAAAAGGCAACCCACAGCACACTAATCTGGTCGAGATCGAGAAGGTTTAAGGACTAACCCATGACAACTCAGTTTGGATTTTTTATTGATTCCAGTCGTTGCACCGGATGCAAAACCTGCGAGCTGGCCTGTAAAGACTACAAGGATCTCACTCCTGACGTGAGCTTCCGCCGAATTTACGAATACGCCGGAGGTGACTGGCAGGAGGATAACGGCGTCTGGCATCAGAATGTCTTCGCCTATTATCTCTCTATTTCGTGTAATCACTGCGAGGATCCGGCCTGCACCAAGGTTTGCCCAAGCGGCGCCATGCATAAGCGTGAGGATGGTTTTGTGGTGGTGGATGAAGACGTTTGCATCGGCTGTCGCTACTGCCACATGGCCTGTCCGTACGGTGCGCCGCAATACAATGCTGCAAAAGGACATATGACCAAGTGCGATGGCTGTCATGACCGCGTCGCCGACGGCAAAAAGCCCATCTGCGTCGAGTCCTGCCCGCTACGCGCGCTGGACTTTGGTCCGATTGATGAACTGCGCAAAAAACATGGTCAGCTGGCGGCGGTTGCCCCGTTACCGGGCGCGCACTTCACCAAACCCAGTATTGTGATCAAACCCAATGCCAACAGCCGCCCGACCGGGGATACCACGGGTTTTCTGGCTAATCCGAAGGAGGTGTAAAATGGGAAATGGATGGCATGAATGGCCGCTGGTCCTGTTTACGGTGCTGGGTCAGTGTGTGGCCGGAGCGCTGATCGTAAGTGGCTATGGCTGGCTGACCGCTCAAGACAATGTGGCAAAACAACGTATCGTTCGCAGTATGTTTTTTCTGTGGCTGGTGATGGGCATCGCCTTTCTCGCCTCGGTAATGCATTTAGGTTCACCGCTGCGCGCGTTTAACTCGCTGAACAGAATCGGCGCATCGGCGCTTAGTAACGAAATCGCCAGCGGTTCACTGTTTTTCGCCGTTGGCGGCCTGTGGTGGCTGGTGGCGTTTCTCGGTAAAATGCCCGCAGCGTTAGGTAAAATCTGGCTGCTGGTGGCCATGCTGCTGGGCGTGGTATTTGTGCTGGCGATGACCAACGTCTACCAGATAGACACCGTCCCGACCTGGTATAATGGCTATACTACGCTGGCGTTTTTCATGACGATGTTGCTAAGTGGCCCGCTGTTTGCCGCCCTGCTGCTGCGTGCTGCGAGCGTGTCTTTTAACGCCGCCAGATTCACCGGGATCGGCGTGTTGGCCCTGCTGGTGACCGTGGCCGTTATCGTCTTGCAGGGCGTGTCGCTTGGCGACATTCACAGCTCGGTGCAAAACGCCAGCGCGCTGGTTCCAGACTACGGAAGTTTACAGGTCTGGCGCATCGTGTTGCTGGCCGCGGGTCTGGGTTGCTGGATATGCCCGATAATTCGTCGCAAACAGCCTTCTGTTGGCGGACTGGCGCTGGGCTTGATTCTGGTACTTGGCGGTGAAATTATTGGCCGCGGTTTGTTTTATGGCTTACATATGACAGTCGGAATGGCTGTTGCAGGTTAACTCTCGAGTGCGGGGCGACCCGCACTTTTCAGGATGTTTGCATGACCCATTTTTCACAACGTGACAACTTTTCTACCGCGGCGCGTGTGCTGGGCGCGCTGTTTTACTACGCGCCAGACAGTGCGGAAGCCTCTGCGCTGGTCAGTGCGCTAAAAACAGATGGCTGGCAGGCGCAGTGGCCGCTTGACCCGACGACGCTTGCTGCGCTGGCCGCACAGCTGCAGACCGAGGCCGATGAGTCGCTCCCGCAAGCCTGGCAGCGCCTGTTTGTCGGCCCTTATGCGCTACCTTCTCCGCCCTGGGGTTCCGTCTGGCTGGATCGTGAAAGCGTCTTGTTTGGCGATTCGACGCTGGCATTGCGTCAGTGGATGCGCGACAACGGGATCCAGTTTGCCATGCAGCAAAATGAACCGGAAGATCACTTTGGCGCGTTGCTGCTGCTGACGGCCTGGCTCGCTGAAAATGGACGTCACGCCGAGTGCGAACAGCTGTTAGCCTGGCATCTGCTGCCATGGTCGACTCGCTTCCTTGATGTATTGATCGAACATGCTGACCACCCGTTCTACCAGGCTTTGGCTGAACTGGCGCGCCTGACGCTGGCGCAGTGGCGATCGCAATTACTGATCCCGGTAACCGATAAGCCGTTGTTTCGTTAATTTCGCCGCAGGCAGGATGTCGTCTGCCTGCGTAGCATCCCGTTGCGCACGCTGAGCTTTTGCTTCTGTTGCCAAATAACCGCAAAATAAAGCGTCTGAATTTCCCTGTCTGGCCGCACATGCATCATTTACATACTTATCCTGACCTGCGCGCTATGCTTCGCCGCCTGCTGATTGCCGCGTTGATCGGTATCCTTGCTGCGTTGGCCGTCGCAGGTTTTCGCCATGCTATGCTTTTTCTTGAATGGTTGTTCCTGAGCAACAACACGGGGAGCCTGGTCAATGCGGCGACAAACCTTTCGCCTTTAAGACGCGTGCTGACGCCCGCGCTGGGCGGTCTGGCGGCAGGTTTACTGCTCTGGGGCTGGCAAAAGTTCAACCGCTTACGCCCGCAGGCGCCCACAGATTACATGGAAGCCCTGCAAACGGACGGGCAATTCGACGTTGGCGCCAGCCTGGTAAAATCACTGGCGTCGTTACTGGTTGTCGCCAGCGGGAGCGCCATCGGGCGTGAAGGCGCCATGATTTTACTGGCGGCGCTGGCTGCGTCCTGCTTTGCAAAACGCTTCACGCCGCGCGCCGAATGGAAATTATGGATTGCCTGCGGAGCCGCTGCAGGTATGACCGGCGCGTATCATGCCCCGTTGGCGGGCAGTTTGTTCATTGCCGAAGTACTGTTTGGCACGTTGATCCTCGCCTCGCTGGGGCCAGTAGTGGTTTCAGCAGTCGTCGCATTACTGACGACCAATGTGCTCAACGACAGCAATGCCCTACTGTATACCGTGCACTTCACACGGGAACTGCACGCGCTGGAATACGTCATGATTATCAGTACCGGTCTGGCAGCCGGTGTCTGCGGGCCGCTCTTCATGTGGTTGATGACCACCAGCCATAATGGTTTTTTGCGTTTAAAACTCGCTCCCCCGTGGCAGCTGGCGCTCGGCGGGCTGATCGTTGGCCTGCTGTCGCTGCTCACGCCTGCCGTCTGGGGGAATGGCTACAGCGTGGTGCAGTCATATCTGCTCTCGCCACCGTTATTGAGCGTGGTTAGTGGGATCCTTATCTGCAAATTAGTAGCGGTACTTGCCAGCAGCGGCTCCGGTGCGCCAGGCGGCGTGTTTACGCCAACGCTGTTTGTCGGTCTGTCTGTAGGCATGTTGCTGGGGCGGGTATGGGGATTCTGGCTTCCGGGTCCGGATGAGGTTGCCATTCTGCTGGGATTAACGGGTATGGCCACGCTGCTGGCGGCGACCACGCATGCGCCGATTATGTCTACATTGATGGTTTGTGAAATGACCGGGGAGTATCGCCTGCTCCCCGGATTACTGATCGCCTGTGTGGTGGCGTCAGTGCTGTCGAGAACGTTACGCCATGACTCTATCTACCGACAGCACGCCACCGAGCATTGACAGGCGGATATACTGTGACAGCTCACGCTGCTCTGCGCGAGGCAGATAAGGCAGTTCGCCAATCAGCGGCGCGGGTAACTTTTTGCCCAGCACATCAATGATTTCCGCATAATGCGCCAGCCCCGGGTTGATTCGGTTCGCGACCCAGCCAATCAGCGGCAGTCCGTCGCTGGCAATCGCCTGTGCGGTAAGGATGGCGTGATTAATACAGCCTTCCTGAATACCCACAACCATCAGCACCGGCAGTTGTTCCTGTACCACCCATTCAGATAGCGGGCGCAGATCGTTCATCAGACTCCGCCAGCCGCCGGTACCTTCCACGACAACGTGATCGACTTTTTCGCTCAGGCTTGCGAGCCCGTTGGAAAGCAAGGTGTAATTGATCGGACCGCTATGCGCTACGCTGCTTTCATCCTCACTTAGCGCAATCGGGTTGACCGCCTGATAAGGCAGTTCGATGGATGACACACTTTGCAGCACCAGCGCATCTTTGTTACGCAAGCCTTCAGGTGTCTCTTTGCTTCCTTTGGCTACCGGTTTGTAGCCCGCGACACTTTTACCCCCTGACGCCAACGCTTGTAGTAATGCGCGGGAAACCACGGTCTTCCCAACAGAAGTGTCTGTACCTGTAATAAAGAAACGCTTCAGCATCACTAACTCCACCGTTATGCTTTGAAAATATAAGTCAGGAAAATAAAACAGTGGAGAAAGTCTAAGGTATGACGACCTGGATCAGCTTGAGATAGCGCAATTTTTCGTACAACAGTTAAAAAATGTTAACCCTGTAATAGACGAATCAACAAAGAACCGTTATACATCGCGTCCTTAACGAGCGCGGCCCCCGCCATGGTTCCCTGGTTGGTAAACTGCGTACTTTCGACAACAATATGCTGACTATACGCCGGGAGCGCCTGCTGACGAATGCTGTCAGCAATGGTTGGAAACAGTATATCCGCCGCTTTGCTGAGCGGAGAACCAATCAATATCTTTTGCGGGTTGAACAAATTCACCATAATCGCCAGGATGCGTCCGACGTGGGTCCCGACGCCGCTAATGATATCTTTCGCCAATAAATCACCCTGCATCGCCGCCAGGCACAGCGCGTCTACCGTTAACGGTTGTCCATGCAGCGAAGAGCTCATTGACTGCTTCAGTCGCACCTGCGCCAGTTCCAGCACGCTGTCGACGCTGGCAATGGTTTCCAGGCACCCATGGTTACCGCAATAGCAGCGTTTACCGTAAGGATCCACCTGCGTATGACCAATTTCGACCAGGCTACTGCTCCCGGCATGCAGTAAATGACCGTCGGTTATTACCCCTGCGCCGACGTTATGATCAATGACGACCTGAATAACATCACGTGCGCCGCGTGACGCGCCAAAAAGCGCCTCAGCCATTGTCCAGGCGCTGATATCATGCTGAATATACACCGGCACGCCGGTATGGTTTTCCAGCGCTTCGCCCAAGGGCATCTCTTTGACATCCTCGTAAAACGGCATGCGATGAACGATGCCGTTTTCGGTATCAATGATGCCGGGTAAGGTGATGGCGATGGAGGTCAGGCGTTCCAGCTTTTGCTGGTGACGGATGAAAAACTGATCGACCTGGGTAATAACGCGTTCCAGCAACGGTGTTTCACTGACCAGCGGCATTTCCAGGCAATCCTCAACCACCAGCTTGCTGCTCAGATCGCGCAGCGCCAGAAAAATCTCGCCGCGACTGATACGAATAGATAAATAGTGCCAGGCTTCCGTTTCGACAACCAGCCCGACGGCCGGACGCCCACGACTCCCCGCTTCCTTGATTTCCAGCTCTTGTACCAGGTGTGCTTCAAGCATTTCGCGGACAATTTTGGTAATACTGGCAGGCGCCAATTGTGCCAGGCGAGAGAGATCAATACGCGATACCGGTCCCAGCTGATCAATCAGGCGATACACCGCGCCCGCATTGGTCTGCTTGATTTGATCGATATGCCCAGGCTGACTATCAGCAACCACCACTTACTCCCTTTATTTTCGCGCTCCGAAATAATCTGCGGGCTATGGTGAAGCACTTCAATGGCTCCCGTCAACTTTTTACTTAGGCTTGTGATTTACTGCACATTTTCACCCATATTTAAACTAAATTAATCGCCTGAACCGCCGCCAGCAGCTGTTCACGAAAGCGTTGCGCGGCGTGACTTTGCTCATGATGCTTAGGCCAGACTAGCCACATTTCGGAGACGGCATCTTCTTCCGCTATCGGGATCCAGCACATTTCATACAGTTGCACCCGTTTAAAGGAAGCAGGCAGGATAGAAACGCCCAGTCCAGCGGCCACTAACCCAATGATCGTCATCGCCTCGCCAACCTCCTGAGCAATAGTCGGTTTAAGATTATAGCGGCGCATCAGGCCAAGAATGTCGTCATATAACCCGGTCCCCACATGCGGGTCAAAAAAGACAAAGGGTTCATTTGCCAGCTCAGCCAGCGTCACCACGGGCTTTTGCGCCAGCGGATGCGCGCGCGGGATCATCGCCATCAGCGGTTCATGTAAAATTACCTCTCGCTCCAGCGTTTCCGGGAGCTGCGTGTTACGCAGAAGTCCCATATCCAGAGTGCCTTCATTAAGTGGAGCAATTTGCTCACGCGTATTCATCTCCCGGGTTTGCATATGCACCGCAGGGTAGCGCTGGCGAAACAGGGAGAGCGTGTCTGAAACCGCCTTAATAAACGGCGCTGATGAGGTAAATCCTATCCGCAGTTCCCCCGCCTCTCCGAGATGCAGGCGCTCTGCACGGGCAGCGGCTTCATTAACCAACCCAAGGATCTGCCGACTGTCGGCCAGAAACTGCTTGCCGGCGGCAGTAAGGGCCACGCTGCGGTTAGTTCGCGCCAACAGTCGGGCACCAATCTGCTGTTCCAGGATCTGGATCTGCTGGCTTAACGGTGGCTGTGAAATATTCAGCCGCGCCGCCGCCCGGCCAAAATGCAGCTCTTCAGCAACCGCAACAAAATAACGTAAGTGACGAAGCTCGATATTCATATCTATAAAATATTATTTGAGATTATTAATATATTAGACAGAATATTGTGATTTTCATACTCTTAAGGCTGGTCCTGTAGTAGCAAAATATTAAGCAAGGATTCTAAGTGAGTCGTACAACAACGGTCGATACCGCGCCGGCAAGCGATATTGACGAGAGCGTTACCCCGCCGGAAGGTTTTATCAAACGCGGTACATCCCCTTTTATGCGCGTCACGCTGGCGCTGTTTTCTGCCGGGCTGGCGACATTTGCTCTTCTCTATTGCGTGCAGCCGATACTGCCCGTGCTCTCGCATGAGTTTGGGGTTTCTCCGGCCAGCAGCAGCGTTTCGCTTTCCATCTCAACGGCAATGTTAGCCATCGGTTTACTGTTTACCGGTCCACTTTCCGATGCGATAGGCCGCAAGCCGGTAATGGTTACCGCACTGCTGCTCGCCTCCTGCTGTACGCTGCTTTCAACAATGATGACCAGCTGGCACGGCATTTTAATCATGCGCGCGCTGATTGGGCTTTCGCTGAGCGGCGTGGCGGCGGTAGGTATGACCTATCTGAGTGAGGAAATTCATCCCAGCTTTGTGGCCTTCTCAATGGGCTTATATATCAGTGGGAACTCGATTGGCGGTATGAGTGGCCGTTTGATCAGCGGCGTGTTCACCGACTTTTTCAGCTGGCGTATCGCGCTGGCGGCGATCGGCTGTTTTGCCCTCGCTTCCGCGCTGATGTTCTGGAAAATTTTGCCGGAGTCACGTCATTTCAGACCCACATCGCTACGACCTAAATCATTATTTATCAATTTCCGTTTGCACTGGCGCGACAAAGGGTTGCAGCTACTGTTTGCGGAAGGATTTTTACTGATGGGGTCGTTTGTCACGCTGTTTAATTACATCGGCTACCGTCTGATGCTCTCTCCGTGGGAGCTTAGCCAGGCGGTTGTCGGTCTGTTGTCAGTGGCATATCTGACCGGGACCTGGAGTTCGCCGAAGGCGGGTTCGATGACCACTCGCTATGGTCGCGGCCCGGTAATGCTGTTTTCAACCGGCGTGATGCTGGTTGGACTGTTGATGACGCTGTTCACGTCGCTGTGGCTGATCTTCGCCGGGATGCTGCTCTTTTCCGCTGGATTCTTTGCCGCGCACTCCGTGGCAAGTAGCTGGATTGGACCACGGGCAAAACGCGCGAAAGGCCAGGCCTCTTCCCTGTATCTGTTCAGCTATTATCTGGGTTCCAGCATTGCCGGTACGCTGGGCGGCGTATTCTGGCACAGCTACGGCTGGAACGGCGTGGGCGGATTTATCGCCCTGATGCTGGTGCTGGCGTTGCTGGTCGGCGCGCGTCTGCACCATCGTCTGCACGTCTAATCCACGATGCCCGGGCTCCGGGCATCACTGTTTATAACGTCTGAGCCGCCATTTGCAGGGCAATAACCGTCCCGTTCATCGCGATATGCAGCGTAATTGGCATCAGCAGGCCATTGCTTTTCAGCCTGGCGAGGATCAAAACCTGCGACACAAGAAACAACATCAGCAGCGTGCGCAGATCCACATACTGTGTATGCATCACGGCAAAAATAACCGATACCACCACCGACGACAGCCAGGTTTTATTATTGAACCAGTACTGGAATGCGTTGAATAAACAGCCCCTGAAAACGATTTCTTCGTAAACCGGGGCAATGAATACCAGAGTCAGAGTGGATAACCACAGCGCGTAGCTGTTTAAAGAGACCTGGCTGGTTACCCACGCTTCGGTTTGTCTGAGCCCGAGAAACCATGGCAGGATGAGCTGAATAATCAGCAGCCCCACGAACAAAAAGGTAAACCGCCGGACGCTGAAAATCCCTTTCCCCAGCCCGTCTCTTTTTCTGAAGAAGAAATAATACAGCGGAACCAGCACAACAAATTCCAGCATAAACAACAGCGGAAAGAGTAATCCTTTGGCCAGCAGGACCTGGCTCGCGGGGAAAAACAACGGAGTAAACGTGAGACCAAACATCAGCAAAAACATTGAAAAACAGCCAGCCACCGCGTTGGTCCGGGCAATATATTGGTTGTCGACATCCTGTGACATGCGATCTCCTTGCACGTGTCGTAGCTAAGATGATGAATTATCTTTTTATGATAAAAATTCTCATTATCACTGACAACCTACCAACATTTACCCTACGGAGAATCCGCCAGCGGCAACGAAAAGCGGAAGCAAGCCCCTGGCGTTGAATTAACCAGATGGATATCGCCGCCATGCAGTTCAAGCATTCTTCGCACAATCAACAATCCCAGACCACCACGCTGCTCACGGGGAGTTAACGCGGTCGGGCGCTGAAATAATTCGTCACGGACGCCCTCTTCAACGCCCGGCCCGCTGTCCTGCACTTCGGCTAATAGTCTTTCTTCATCACGCCAGACTTTTAGCCACACCTCGCCCCCGTCAGGCGTATGGCGGATAGCGTTATCCAGTAAATTCGTCACCACTCTTTCCATCATCGATAAATCGGCATTGACCAGCGGTAACGGACCCGTCACGTCCAGGTGCAATTGCAAATGGCGCGTGGCAACCGGCAGATCAAATTTCTGCGCCACATCCTGGATCAATTCGCCAATCGCAAAACGTTCGCGCTGAGGTTTAATGCCGCCGTGCTCCAGTCTCGCCAGCTCAAACAGCTGTTGTGAGAGATGGCGAACCTTTTGCCCCTGGCGTAACGCGATGCTCAGATAATGCCTGTTTTCCTCCGGCGTTATCGTGTCGGCTTTCAGCGACAGCATTTCCAGATACCCCAGCAGCGAGGTGAGCGGCGTGCGTAAATCGTGAGAAATATTGGCAATAAACTCTCTGCGCTGACGATCGCTGTCAGCTAACAAATCCCACTGCTGGGCAATGTGCTGTGCCAGCTCAATAAACGCATTGTTCAACAACGCAATTTCATTCCCCGGTGACGGGTCGGGCTTTTTTTGCGCCAGCAGTTTAATGACGCTAATGCTGTCCTGCTCCATTTTAACCACCTGTCCGGTCAACCTTTTCACCGGATGCGTCACCCATCGCCACACCAGGAAACCCGCAATTCCGCCGGCTAATAAAACCAGAATTAACGTTCCTGCCACGGTGTTCCAGAGCGTTTTCTGCCAGGCGGTATTTGCCAGCATATGCAGATTTTCACCCTGCAGAATGATATACAGATAGCCATGCAGCTGGCCGTTAAGCAAAACCGGCGCTGCGCTGAAGACCTTCTGCTGATTGCTGCGCGGATCATCGCCATACACCGGCAAAGCATCCGAATTTAGAAAACGTTGAATGGGTTGCAGGGTAATTTTCTGGCGCTGAATATGCCCAGGCGGTGCGGCATCGGCGAGTATGTCGCCCGTCGGTGAGATCAGATACAGTTCCACGCTTGGGTTAAGCGTCATCAGGTGATTAAACAGACCTTTTAACGTCTGCCGATTAACCTCCCCGCCAGCATCAATAAGTGGCTCGCTTTTGACAATTTTGCTCGCCAGTTCCATCGAGAGCCTTTGCACCATGGCGTCACCATATATTTGACTATTCCGCAACTGGACAACGCTAACGGCCACCGCGCAAATCAGCATAATCGCGGTAAATACCAGAGTCAGACGCTGGCTTAAAGACAGTCGATAAATCATGACTGAGGCTCCGCGTGCGCCGCCGCAAGCTTATAACCTCTGCCCCATACGGTGAGAATAATTTCCGGCTCGGCAGCATCTTTTTCAATCTTGGTCCGCAGGCGATTAATATGGCTGTTCACCGTATGCTCATACCCTTCGTGCTGGTAACCCCACACCTGATCTAACAGCGCCTGACGCGAAAAAACCTCCCCGGGATGACGAGCAAAAAAATAGAGCAGATCGAACTCTCGGGGCGTCAAATCGATTGATTTACCATGCTGGCGGACTTCGCGCGCTAAGGGATCAATCTCCACGCCATGCACGCTGACGATCCCCGCTTCCATACGCAGATTCTGGCTCATCGCCTCCTGGCGGCGAAATAACGCCTTCACGCGGGCCATCAATTCCAGTACGGAGAAAGGTTTGGCTAAATAATCATCGGCCCCCATTTCCAGCCCCAGAACGCGGTGAGTTTCGCTGGTGCGGGCGCTAATAATGATGACCGGTAAATAGAAACTCATTTGACGGATACGACGACATATTTCCAGACCGTCTACCCCCGGCAGCATTAAATCGAGGATAACGGCATCCCAGACATGTTTCTCAAGTTGTTCAAGCGCGCGCGTCCCATCCGCCTCATGGATAATTTCATATCCCTCATCCTTCAGGCTAAGCTGCAACAATGAGGCAATATCATTGTCATCTTCCACCAAAAATATCTTTTTCGCGCCTGCCATCAGTGTCATCCCCTCTCGTTGTACGGAAAGCTTACCTCAGGCGAGGGGCGGAAGTTATCACAAAATTTTTAACTTTTCGTGAGGATCCTGGGATACGCATGGATTCAGGATGTAGCGGTAGATAGTCAGGCATCAACAGGGAAACGTCGCTTTGTTTTCCTTACCGTGAAAATAGAAAAGGAACCGCCATGCAGAAAAAACGTCCACTTCGGGAAGCTGATGTTACCGCCGAATCAGTTTTTTTTATGCAAAGACGACAGATCCTCAAAGCGCTTGGGATAGGCGCGGCGGCTGCTTCGCTAACCTCCCCGACACAGGCCAATTTGTTGAATTGGTTTAAGGGCAACGATCGACCGCCTGCATCAGCGGGAAAGCCGCTCGAGTTTATAAAACCCGAAGCCTGGCAAAGCACGCTGCCCCTGACCCCGGAAGATAAAGTGACAGGCTATAACAATTTCTATGAATTTGGTCTGGATAAGGCCGATCCTGCCGCCAATGCCGGTAGCCTGCGAACCGATCCCTGGACGTTAACCATCGATGGCGAGGTGAGCAAGCCATTAACGCTGGATCATGACGCGCTGACCACGCGTTTTCCATTAGAAGAGCGTATTTACCGGATGCGTTGCGTTGAAGCGTGGTCGATGGTGGTGCCGTGGGTTGGTTTTCCCTTACATAAATTACTGGCGCTGGTTGAACCCACCGGTCACGCCAAATACGTCGCTTTTGAAACACGTTACGCCCCCGATGAAATGCCCGGTCAGAAAGATCGCTTCATTGGCGGTGGGCTGAAATACCCCTATGTTGAAGGTTTGCGTTTGGATGAGGCCATGCACCCTCTTACGCTTCTGACCGTCGGCGTGTATGGCAAAGCATTGCCGCCGCAAAACGGGGCGCCGATACGCCTGACGGTCCCCTGGAAGTACGGTTTCAAAGGCATTAAATCCATCGTCAGTATCAAACTGACGCGCGAGCGCCCGCCGACGACGTGGAATAGGTCAGCGCCGAACGAATACGGTTTTTACGCCAATGTTAATCCGCATGTCGATCATCCCCGTTGGTCTCAGGCGACGGAGCGTTTTATCGGATCGGGTGGGATTCTCGATGTACAGCGACAACCCACGTTGCTTTTTAACGGTTATGCCGATGAGGTGGCATCGTTATATCGGGGTATGGATCTACGGGAGAACTTTTAAGTGAGATTAACGGCAAAGCGGATAACCTGGCTGAAAGCGCTGCTGCATCTCGCCGGTTTTTTACCGCTGGTATGGCTTGTCTGGGCGGTGCGACATGGCGAATTAGGCGCCGATCCCGGGAAAGATATTCAGCATTTTACCGGCATTACCGCGCTGAAATTTTTGCTTGCCGCACTGCTGGTATCGCCGCTCGCGCGTTATGCAAAGCAGCCGCTATTGTTTCGCACCCGGCGGTTGCTGGGTTTATGGTGTTTTGCCTGGGCCACACTGCATCTCACCAGCTATGCATTGCTGGAGTTGGGTATGCAAAACCTGGGATTATTGGGGCGAGAGCTGGTTGCACGGCCATGGCTCACGCTGGGCATGATGGGATGGGTTATCTTACTCCTGCTTACGCTGACCTCCACGCAGGCCGCGCAGCGTAAAATGGGCCAGCGCTGGCAAAAATTGCACAACTACGTTTACCTCGCTGCGGTTTTATTACCGATTCATTACCTGTGGTCGGTAAAAGTGTTGTCACCCTCTCCCATTATTTACGCCTTCTGTTCTGTGGGGCTGCTGGCTTTGCGCTATAAAAAGTTCTTAAGCAAAGTCAGATACAAAGGTGTGTTTATGAAAAGTGAATGAATCACGGTAAACTTCTTAACCACACCTGAACAGAACGAGAACAAAAAATGAGTAACAGTGATAATTACCATCAGCTCACCCGCACGTTCCAGCGACTCTCTCGCTTTTCCCACCTCTCGGCCATCGCCAGTTGGGACATGTTCACCATGATGCCGCCTGGCGGCAGTAAAGCCCGCGGCGAAGCGCTGGCCGAACTGAGTGTGCTTGAGCATCAGTTGTTAACTGACCCAAAAGTCGCGATGTGGATCGCCGCGGCAAAACAGGAAGATCTTAACGATGTTGAGCAGGCGAACCTGCGCGAGATGTCGCGACTGCATCACCAGGCATCCTTACTGCCTGAATCACTGGTAGAAGCGAAGTCTCTGGCGGGCAGCCGCTGCGAGCATGCGTGGCGCAGCCAGCGACCAGCGAATGACTGGGAAGGTTTCGCCGTAAACCTGAAAGAGGTCGTGAAATACAGCCGCGAAGAAGCCAGGCTGCGCGCAGAAGCTAAAGGTTGTTCACCTTATGACGCGCTACTGGACATATTCGAACCGGAAATGACCAGCGCCCAACTGGATGTCCTTTTTGCGGACGTGAAAAGTTGGCTTCCCGATCTACTCACCAACGTCGTGGCAAAGCAGGCTCAACAAACGCTTATCGCCCCGGTGGGTCCCTTCCCGACGGCAGTCCAGCGAGAACTGGGTCTGGAAACGATGGCGCAGTTGGGATTCGACTTTAGCGCTGGACGACTGGATATCAGCGCTCATCCCTTCTGCGGCGGCGTACCGGAAGATGTCCGCATCACCACCCGCTATGACGAAAATGAACTGCTCAGCGCGCTGTTTGGCGTAATCCATGAAACCGGTCATGCCCGCTATGAGCAAAATCTGCCGCGTAACTGGTCAGGACAACCTATCGCTCTGGCGCGCTCAACCGCCATTCATGAATCCCAAAGTCTGTTCTTTGAGATGCAATTGGGGCGCAGCAAAGCATTCCTGACGCGCCTCATTCCGGCTGTGACGCGTTATTTTGGCAATCAGGCTGCGTTTGAAGAGAGCAATTTCATCGCCTGGAACCAGCGGGTCAAACCCGGATTTATCCGCGTTGACGCCGATGAGGTGAGCTATCCCGCTCACGTGATCCTGCGTTATGAAATCGAACGCGCGTTAATTAACGGCGACATTGAAGTGGAAGACATCCCGGCGCTGTGGAATGAGAAAATGCAGGAGTGGCTGGGGCTGTCAACAATCGGAAACTACCGTAACGGTTGTATGCAGGATATTCACTGGACCGACGGCGGCTTTGGCTACTTCCCGTCTTACACCTTAGGCGCTATGTATGCGGCGCAGTTGTTCAGTGCTGCTCAGCGCGCATTGCCTGATTTGAACCAGTCCATTGAGCAAGGAGAATTTAGCGCCCTGTTTGACTGGCTACGCCAGAACATCTGGCAGCATGGCAGCCGTTTTACCACCGAACAACTCATTACCCAGGCCACCGGAGAGCCGCTCAGTAGCCGTTATTTCCGCGCTCACCTGGAAGCCCGTTACTTGTAATCTCATACCGTGAGTCATTGTACATATCGTTACACGCCGATACCAATGACTCACGGAAGCCCTGTGATGACAGCGATATAGTTATTTCAACGGCCCCGCAGTGGGGTTGAATGAAAAACCAAATCGAGGGTATGAGAATGAAAAAAGTATTAGCTCTGGTTGTTGCCGCTGCTATGGGTCTGTCTTCTGCTGCATTTGCTGCTGAAACAACAACTACCACCGCTCCGACCACAACGACGAAAGCGGCCCCGGCGAAAACCACTCATCATAAAAAACAGCATAAAGCAGCGCCGCAGAAAGCGCAGGCTGCCAAAAAACACACTAAACAATCCACCACTAAACCGGCTGTAGAACAGAAAGCGCCAGAGCAGAAAGCTCAGGCCGCTAAAAAACACACCAAAAAAGCAGCAACCAAGCCTGCCGCAGAACAAAAAGCGCCAGAGCAGAAAGCCCAGGCCGCTAAAAAACAAACCAAAAAACCGGTAAAACACGACTCCGCTAAACCAGCCGCTCAACCTGCTGCATAACAACTGGTAGTCACTATGGCGTCCCCCACGCCATAGCATACGGCGCTAAATCAACCTGGTTTAGCGCCGCCTTTCGGAGGGTAAAATGGTGTCACATTACCGCTTTGAGTTCATTCTTATTACCCTGATAATTTGCGCCCTCATCGCCATGCGTTTTTATCTTTCCTGAGTGTAGTTATCTGATTTTACTCCCACTTTCTCGCCGTCCCGTCTATAGTATTAACTGAGGGTTTGCTGTTAAAAATCATAATTCCCCCACCAGAGTGTGATATGCATAAAACCATTGCTGTGTTACTGGGTTCAATTTGTTTAACTCCTGTCGTTGCGCATGCGGAACAGCCAGCAACGTCCAGCGCTGAAGCAGAAAATATAAAAACGCTGTTTTTTGGACATGACGATCGCATAAAGGTGACCGATCCAACGCAATCACCATGGGACGCTATCGGACAACTGGAAACCGCCAGCGGTAACCTGTGCACGGCCACGCTCATATCACCGCATCTGGCTCTGACAGCCGGGCACTGTTTACTCACGCCGCCAAAAGGCAAGCCAGATAAAGCCGTCGCGTTACGCTTCGTGTCGAAAAAGGGAGTCTGGCGCTACGAAATACACGGCATTGAAGGACGAGTTGCCTCCTCACTTGGCAAACGTTTAAAAGCCGATGGCGATGGCTGGATTGTGCCGCCTTCGGCAGCTCCGTGGGATTTTGGTCTGGTGGTGCTGCGCTACCCTCCTTCCGGCATCACGCCGCTGCCATTATTTGAAGGTGATAAAGCGGCGTTAACCACAGCGCTGAAAACCGCAGACCGTAAAGTCACGCAGTCGGGCTATCCGGAAGACCATCTTGACGATTTGTACACGCATCAGGATTGTGTGGTGACCGGCTGGGCGCAAAATAGCGTCCTGTCGCATCAGTGCGATACGCTTCCGGGCGACAGTGGTTCGCCATTGATGCTGAAAACGGATTCAGGCTGGCAATTGATCGGTGTGCAAAGCTCCGCGCCGGCGGCAAAAGATCGCTGGCGGGCAGACAATCGCGCGATTTCCGTGACCGGATTTCGCGATAAGCTGGAAGCGCTGGCGAAGGGGTAACACATGCTGCCCGCATTAACGGGCAGCATTTCTGTCAGGCAAGTTTTATCATGATCATTCCGGCCAGCAGCAACGCCACGCCGATCCAGCCTTTATTATTCAGACGTTGACCAAACAGCACCCAGCCTGCTGCTAACGTCGCGGCAATCCCGAATCCGCCCCACAGTGCATAGGCGACGGAAAGATCGATGCCTTTTACCGCCTGCGACAGCGCGCTAAAAGCCGCTAAAACAGCGACCAGCGAGAGCACGCCATAAGCCTTGCGGCGAAAACCATCGGAAAACTTCAAAAAGACGTTAGCCACGATTTCCAGAACGATGGCCACGCCAAGCCAGGCGCCGTGTACCCATTCAAACTGCTGCATGGGTCACCTCTCTGCCTGATTTTGCAGGCTTGCGTGTGCCGGATTTAATCAGCACAATACCTAACACCAGCGAGACCAGTCCAGCCACCTTCATTGTGGACAAGGTTTCGTCAAATAACAGCACGCTAAACAGCGTAATAAATAAAATACCGATACCTTCCCATAAGGCATAGGCTACGCCAAGGGCAATTTTTTTAACGGCAAAACTGAGAAAAATATACGATAAGGCGATCATTACCAGCATTAAAATAAAGCCCGAATTACCATGACCTACGCTTGCCCATTTCATTGACAGCGTACCCGTAATTTCAGCCGCGATAGCCAGACCCAATAATATCCAGTAAAACATGATGCTTCTCCTGCTTGAGAATATAGTCCTTGAGGCCTACTGCATGCAGTAAACCAAAAAATAGAATCAGTTAGCTCAGCGCACTGCGCCAGCTCAGGCAGAAGAAGGGACTAAAGCGCGTTGCGCCAGTGTTGCTCACCCGCAAGCAGGAAAGTGGAAGAGGTACGAAGAAGTGTAGGTAAAAGCAAAAACATCCTGAACATATTGTCCATAATATTACAATTATCCGCAGTGTTGCTTCTCATCATCGCGGATGATAATTGTCCTCGGTAGTTAAACACAGATGATTTGTATCATAGGTTCATAACGAACTCAAAGCCTTTTCACTTCTTTACCTGCCCCGTTTGATTTTTGTTATAACGGCTCGACGCAAATCACATTATTATTCAGATTCAAAAATTAAAAACGCAGGAATACACATGGCGAAACCGATCATCACGCTTAATGGGCTAAAAATAGTCATTATGCTGGGCATGCTGGTTATCATACTAAGCGGCATCCGTTTTGCCGCAGATATCATCGTCCCCTTTATTCTGGCATTATTTATTGCCGTTGTGCTTAACCCGGTGGTGCAGCGGATGGTCAAACTTCGTATACCGCGCGTACTGGCGGTGTCATTGCTGATCGTAATTATTGTGATGCTAATGGTGCTGCTATTAGCCTACCTGGGCACATCCTTAAATGAGCTTGCGCGAACGCTACCACAATATCGTTCTTCGTTGGTTATCCCGCTGAAAAATCTGGAACCGTGGCTGCAACGCGCAGGGATCGGCGTTTCCGTGGATGAACTCGTCAAGTATATCGATCCGAACGCAGCAATGACGCTGGTCACTAATTTATTGGCGCAGCTTTCTAATGCCATGTCATCGATATTTTTACTGCTTCTGACGGTGGTTTTTATGCTACTGGAAGTTCCGCAATTGCCTGGCAAACTGCAACAGATGATGAGTCGGCCCATTGAGGGAATGGCGGCGATTCAACGCGCCATCGACAGCGTATCCCACTATCTGGTACTCAAAACGGCGATCAGCATTGTCACCGGACTGGTCGCCTGGGGCATGCTCGCCGCCCTGGATGTGCGCTTCGCTTTTGTTTGGGGATTGCTGGCCTTTGCCCTTAACTATATTCCTAACATCGGGTCGGTGCTGGCAGCCATCCCCCCTATTGCTCAGGTGCTGGTATTTAGCGGGCTTTACGACGCGCTGGTAGTGCTGGCGGGGTATCTGGTCATTAACCTGGTGTTCGGGAATATCCTCGAACCACGGATTATGGGACGAGGGCTTGGACTGTCTACGCTGGTGGTTTTTCTGTCGTTGATCTTCTGGGGCTGGTTGCTGGGTCCTGTGGGGATGCTGCTTTCCGTACCGCTGACCATCATTGTCAAAATTGCGCTTGAGCAAACCAACGGCGGGCAAAGTATTGCCGTTCTGCTGAGCGATCTCAACAAAGCCTAAACTGTCGCCCCGCCTGCGCGGGGCATTTCATTTATCGTTTTGTCCCTGAAGCCAGCGCGGCGCTCAACAGTGTAAATAACGCAATTATCCACGCCATGGTCCATGGCGTGCCATTACTGAAGGCGGCCAGCAGCAATGATGAGATGATGCCGCTACCGTACTGTAATGCACCAATCAGCGCGGAGGCTGAACCGGCGATGTTCGGTACCGCATCCAGCGCTGCGGCCGTTGAGGTAGCCGCAATAATGCCGTTCATCGAGAACAGCAGGAATACGGTAACGATAATGGCAACAATTCCCCCGGACTCCAGCTTAACCAACAGGGCAAGCGCAACCGCAGCCAGCGCCGCCAGCATCGTCGCATATTTCAGCAGTTGCTCCAGGGGATGTCGTTGCACCAGCCTACGGTTCACCACGCTCATCGCCATCACACCGACAATGTTTAGCGCAAACAGCCAGCCATAATGCTGAGGATCAACATGGTAATAGCTAATATAAACAAACGGCGATCCGGTAATAAACGCATACGCGCCGACGTAATAAGACGTCAGGCTCAGGGTGTAACGCATAAAACGCCCATTGGCTAACAGGGAACGGTAATTACGAAACGCGCCCGTCAGAGAAGCTTTCACCCGTTTTTCTTCAGGTAGTGTTTCCGGTAGCCAACATAAAGAGACAAACATTAGCGCGCCAATCAGCACCAGCAGCCAAAAAACGGCGTGCCAGGTGCTCAGGCGAATAATTTGCCCGCCAATCAATGGCCCGGCTATCGGCGCAATCGCCATTACCAGCACCAGAGTCGAGAGCATTTGCGCCGCACGGGTACGCGCAAAGAGATCGCGGATCATTGCCCTCGCCAGCATGGGTCCGGTACACGCGCCAAGGGCCTGAAATACCCGCCAGAAAACAATCTGCGTGATGCTCGTAGACATCGCACAACCTGCTGAACCGATGATAAAAAGCACCATGCCAATAAACAGCGGTTTACGCCTGCCCAGATGATCGCTGATGGGCCCCCAAATCAGCTGCGCGATAGTAAAACCTACCAAAAACCCGGTGATGGTAAGTTCTACATTGCCATGTAAATCCGTCGCCATTGTTGGCATTGCCGGAAGATAAATGTCGGTAGAAAGTGAGGTAAAGGCCATCAGCCCACTGAGGATCAGAATAAAAGCAAGCCCGGTCTGGCTTGCAGTCGCCACCGGCGAGGCATATTCACGTGTACGCATAGCGTCCTGTCATGTTCTAAAAGTCAGGCAGCAGTATATATGCGACGTATTCCGCTGATTAGACGGCTAAAACCGCATAATTTTATGAATGGTAATCATGAATAAAAACGACCTCCGCAGAGGCCGTCTTGCTTTAGCTAACAATTACAGCGCTTTAAGAATCGCATCCACGCTGGCTTTGGCATCGCCAAACAGCATATGGGTGTTTTCTTTAAAGAACAGCGGGTTTTGTACGCCAGCGTAGCCCGTGTTCATAGAGCGTTTAAACACGATAACGTTTTGCGCTTTCCACACTTCCAGCACCGGCATACCGGCGATCGGGCTGCGTGGGTCATCCTGCGCCGCCGGGTTTACCGTATCGTTGGCGCCAATAACCAGCACGGTATCGGTGTCGGCGAAATCATCATTGATTTCATCCATTTCCAGCACGATGTCATAAGGTACTTTGGCTTCCGCCAGCAGCACGTTCATATGACCCGGCAAGCGCCCTGCAACCGGGTGGATCCCAAAACGCACTTTGATGCCGCGGGCACGCAGCTTTTCAGTAATTTCCGCCACCGGATATTGCGCCTGAGCCACCGCCATACCGTAGCCCGGGGTGATGATCACGGAGTGCGAGTTCTTCAGCATTTCCGCCGTGTCTTCCGCACTGATCTCCCGATGTTCGCCCACTTCTTCATCAGAACCCGTAGATGAGCCATCAGAACCAAAGCCGCCTGCAATAACGCTAATGAACGAACGGTTCATCGCCTTACACATAATGTAAGACAGGATCGCACCGCTCGAGCCTACCAGTGCGCCGGTAACGATCAGCAGATCGTTACTCAGCATAAAGCCTGCCGCCGCCGCTGCCCAACCTGAATAGGAGTTGAGCATTGAAACGACCACCGGCATATCTGCGCCACCGATAGACGCCACCAGATGCCAGCCAAAGGCCAGCGCGATAATGGTCATCACCAGCAGCGCCAGAACCTGCAGGCCAACGCTTTCGGTACGCACAAACACCACCAACAGCAGGAAGGACACAACCAGCGCCGCGAGGTTCATCTTGTGGCGATTTGGCAGCATCAGCGGTTTAGAAGAGATCTTGCCGCGCAGTTTGCCAAAGGCCACCACGGAACCGGTAAAGGTCACCGCACCGATGAAGATACCGAGGAACACTTCCGTCAGGTGAATGTTCACCAGAATCGGTTCCAGGCCCGTGTCGTGATACAGGTAGCTGTTGAAGCCTACCAGCACCGCCGCCAGACCCACGAAGCTGTGCAGAATCGCCACCAGCTCCGGCATCTCGGTCATCTCGACCTTCTTCGCCAGACGAATACCAATCGCGCCGCCGATGATCATCGCCACCAGGATCCAGGCAACATTGCCGGTATCCGGGCCAAAAATCGTGGCGATCAGCGCAATCGCCATCCCGGCGATACCGTAGTTGTTACCCTGCTGGGAGGTTTCGTGTTTCGAAAGCCCCGCCAGGCTGAAAATAAACAGGATCGCGGCAACAATGTATGCAGCTGTAACTAATCCTCCAGACATATGTTACCCCTTAGTTTTTCCGGAACATTTTCAGCATGCGCTGAGTCACGGTGAAGCCACCGAAAATATTAATGCTGGCAATAAGCACCGCGATAAAGCTCAGGAAACTCACCCAGCCACCCTGGCCAATTTGTAACAACGCGCCGACGACGATGATCCCGGAGATGGCGTTGGTCACGGACATCAGCGGCGTATGCAGCGCGTGGGACACGTTCCACACCACGTAGTAACCCACCACGCAGGAAAGCGCGAACACCGTAAAGTGACCGAGGAACTCTTTCGGGGCGACGTCGGCAAGCCAGCCAAACAGAATAACCACCAGCGCCATCAGCGCATACTTACGCCACGGTGAAACGGGTTTCTTCTCTTCTTTCGGCTCGGGAGCCGCTTTTGGCGCAGCCTGCGGCTGAGCTGAAACCTGGATCGGCGGCGCAGGCCAGGTGATTTCACCCTCGCGAACCACCGTCACGCCACGCACCACCACATCGTCAAAATCGACGGTAATGTTGCCGTCTTTCTCTTTGCATAACAGTTTGAGCAGGTTGACGAGGTTGGTACCGTACAACTGGGAAGACTGCGTCGGCAAACGACCAGGAAGATCGGTGTAGCCAATAACCTTCACACCGTTTTCGGTGGTGGTCACCTGGTTAGGCACGGTATATTCACAGTTACCGCCGTTTTGCGCGGCGAGATCGACAATCACGCTGCCCGCCTTCATCGAATCGACCATCTCGCGAGTGATCAGTTTCGGGGCTGGTTTGCCCGGGATCAGCGCGGTGGTAACGATAATGTCGACGTCTTTCGCCTGTGCGGCGAAGAGTTCCATTTCGGCTTTGATGAACGCTTCGGACATCACTTTAGCGTAACCGTCGCCGCTGCCCGCCTCTTCTTTAAAGTCGAGTTCGAGGAACTCCGCGCCCATACTCTGGACTTGTTCTTTCACTTCCGGACGGGTGTCAAAAGCGCGGACGATAGCGCCCAGGCTGTTTGCCGCCCCGATCGCCGCAAGCCCTGCCACCCCCGCGCCAATCACCATGACCTTGGCAGGCGGAACCTTGCCCGCGGCGGTGATTTGTCCGGTAAAGAAGCGGCCAAATTCATGTGCGGCTTCAACAATGGCGCGATACCCGGCGATATTCGCCATTGAGCTTAAGGCATCCAGCGACTGCGCGCGCGAAATACGCGGCACGGAGTCCATCGCCATCACCGTCACGTTTCGCTCTGCAAGCTTCTGCAACAGCTCCGGGTTTTGGGCGGGCCAAAGAAAACTCACCAGCGTCGTGCCCGGATTAAGCAACGGAATTTGCGCCTCTTCCGGCGCATTGACCTTTAAAATAATCTCTGACTGCCAGACAGCATTCCCGTCAACAATTTCTGCGCCTGCCTGCACAAACGCCTTATCGTCAAAACTCGCCAGTTGACCTGCGCCGCTTTCAACCGCGACGCTAAAACCCAGCTTCAGCAACTGCTCAACCGTTTTCGGCGTAGCTGCGACACGGGTTTCATTGGTTAACCGTTCTCTTGGTATGCCAATTCGCATAATGTTCCCTTCCATCTGTATTTTTGATGATGGTTTATCAATGTTCACAAGAGGCATGCGCGCACTCTCGAAAGAGGTCAGTGTTACCTCAATAAAATAAAACAGTAACAAACTCTGTATAACCTACTGAAAATGGAGCCTGTGATCTAGCGCCAAAAAACAGTATTTATTATGAAATTCGCAAAACAGGGATGAATTCGCCCGCAGACAGGGATAATGCCCTTTAAATAGCCCGCAAAGGCTGATAATTCGCTCAAGCGAAGCGGCAAAACATGATTAAGCGCCACCTCGGAACAATTGATTAACATTAAATTAACTTATGAAATTCAACTGTTTTATCAGTTTTAGCCTTCAAATGCCGAATTTTTGGACATATCACAAAATGTTATCGACGCTGTTACACCCAGTGGCACGATGAGTGAAAAATGACGCAGACACTGACACAATTTAAATGCAATAATCAGCGACGTTTCTAGTCAATAACAATACCAGTACCTGGTTTGCGCAAGGCGAAGGATTATTTTTATGAAGCTTAAGAACACTCTCCTGGCGTCCGCACTTATTTCTGCGACTGCTTTTTCTGTTAATGCAGCGACAGAATTGACGCCGGAGCAAGCGGCTGCCCTGAAACCCTATGACCGCATTGTGGTTACCGGTCGTTTTAACGCTATCGGTGACGCAGTGACCGCCGTATCACGCCGTGCAGATAAAGACGGCGCAGCCTCCTTTTACGTTGTTGATACCTCCGATTTTGGCAGCGGCGGTAACTGGCGCGTTGTCGCCGATATCTACAAAGCCGACGCTGAAAAAGCGGAAGTATCCAAAAACCGTATTATTAACGGTGTGATGGAATTACCTAAAGATCAGGCCGTTCTGATAGAACCTTACGATACCGTTACGGTGCAGGGTTTCTACCGCAGCCAGCCTGAAGTAAACGATGCCATCACTAAAGCGGCGAAAGAGAAAGGCGCTTACTCCTTCTATATCGTTCGCCAGGTCGATGCCAACCAGGGCGGCAACCAGCGTATTACCGCATTTATCTATAAAGCCGATGCGAAAAAACGCATAGTACAAAGCCCGGATGCGATCCCAGCCGATTCGGATGCCGGTCGCGCCGCATTAGCAGCGGGTGGCGAAGCCGCGAAGAAAGTTGAGATCCCGGGCGTTGCGACGACCGCTTCTCCAAGCGCGGAAGTTGGCCGCTTCTTCGAAACGCAGTCAACCAAAGGCGGACGTTACACTGTCACTCTGCCGGACGGAACCAAAGTTGAAGAGCTGAACAAAGCGACCGCTGCCATGATGGTACCGTTCGATAGCATCAAGTTCACCGGTAACTACGGCAACATGACCGAAGTGTCTTATCAGGTTGCCAAACGCGCAGCGAAAAAAGGTGCGAAGTACTATCACATCACCCGCCAGTGGTCGGAACGTGGTAATAACATGACCATCAGCGCTGACCTGTATAAGTAACGAACTTTTGTAACAATAAAAGGCGGCTTTATGCCGCCTTTAGCATTTTTAGTCACAAATCTCTCAATCCCCATTGCATGCGCTCTCTTCTCTCCGTAAAATCCCGCGCCTTAGCGGCTTTCACCATTTTTATGCGGTTTGCCAAAATAATTATTCTTTCACTCTCATTTTTGTCACTGGATACAAATGGAAAAGAAACTGGGTCTGAGCGCACTCACCGCGCTGGTTCTTAGCTCAATGCTCGGCGCTGGTGTTTTCAGCCTGCCACAAAATATGGCGGCGGTTGCCAGCCCGGCGGCGTTACTGATTGGCTGGGCGATTACCGGTGCAGGCATTCTGCTGCTCGCCTTTGCTATGCTGATCCTGACGCGTATCCGCCCTGAACTGGACGGCGGCATTTTTACCTATGCGCGCGAAGGTTTCGGCGAGCTGATTGGCTTCTGTTCCGCATGGGGATACTGGCTGTGTGCCGTTATTGCCAACGTCTCGTATCTGGTTATCGTCTTCTCTGCGCTCAGCTTCTTTACCGACACGCCGGAATTGCGCCTGTTTGGCGACGGTAATACCTGGCAGGCTATTGTTGGCGCATCGACCCTGCTGTGGATCGTCCATTTTCTGGTGCTGCGTGGAGTGCAAACCGCAGCCAGCATTAACCTGGCCGCGACCCTGGCAAAACTGCTGCCGCTTGGCCTGTTTATCGTGCTGGCGTTCATGTTGTTCAAGCTCGACACCTTTAGCCTGGATTTTACCGGCGTTGCGTTGGGCGTTCCCGTCTGGGAGCAGGTTAAAAACACCATGCTCATTACCCTGTGGGTCTTCATCGGTGTGGAAGGCGCGGTGGTGGTTTCAGCCCGCGCACGAAACAAACGCGACGTTGGACGCGCCACGCTGCTGGCGGTGCTTGCCGCGCTGGGCGTTTACCTGTTAGTCACCCTGCTGTCTTTGGGCGTTGTCGCGCGTCCGGAACTGGCGGAAATCCGCAACCCGTCAATGGCCGGTCTGATGGTTGAAATGATGGGACCATGGGGTGAAATTATTATTGCCGCGGGTCTGATCGTCTCCGTTTGTGGCGCCTATTTAAGCTGGACGATTATGGCGGCGGAAGTCCCTTTCCTCGCCGCCACGCACAAAGCGTTCCCCCGCATCTTCGCGCGTCAGAATGCGCAGGGTGCGCCATCTGCTTCGCTGTGGCTGACCAATATCTGCGTCCAAATCTGTCTGGTACTGATCTGGCTCACAGGTTCCGACTACAATACGTTACTGACTATTGCCTCAGAGATGATTCTGGTGCCCTATTTGCTGGTCGGCGCGTTTTTGCTGAAAATAGCTAGCCGCCCGCTGCATAAAGCGGTTGGCGTCGGAGCAAGCATTTATGGCATATGGTTATTGTACGCGTCAGGTCCGATGCACCTGCTGCTGTCCGTGGTGCTGTATGCGCCCGGGCTGCTGGTTTTCCTGTATGCCCGCAAAACGCACGCGCATGACAACGTATTAAAACGCCAGGAGATGGCGCTGATCGGCCTGCTGCTTGTTGCGGCAGTTCCGGCAACCTGGATGTTGGTGGGGTAACGCAATCCCCATCGTTCGCGAAACCTGGAGATTACGATGGGTAAAAAGCCCCCTTTGCCAATTCTTATCACCGGAGGAGGTCGTCGCATCGGCCTCGCCGTCGCATGGCATTTTCTCAATCAAAAACAGCCGGTTATCATCAGCTATCGAACGCATTATCCGGCCATTGATGGTTTGCGTGAAGCTGGCGCATTGTGTATCCAGGCTGACTTTTCTACCGATCAGGGCGTGTTAGCCTTTGCTGACGAGGTTAAAGCGCATACGAACGGTTTGCGCGCCATTGTGCATAATGCCAGTGCCTGGGTGGCAGAGAAGCCGGGCATCCCGCTGACTGAAGTGCTGTCGGGCATGATGCAGATTCATGTCAATACGCCCTACTTACTCAACCATGCGCTGGAAGCGTTGTTACGCGGCCACGGGCATGCGGCCAGCGATATTATCCATTTTACGGATTATGTTGTAGAGCGTGGCAGCGACAAGCACATTGCTTATGCTGCCAGTAAAGCGGCGCTGGATAATATGACTCGCTCGTTCGCCCGCAAACTGGCGCCGGAAGTCAAAGTGAATGCGATTGCCCCCTCGCTGATCCTGTTCAATGAGAGCGATGATGCAGAATATCGCCAGCAGGCCCTGAATAAATCACTGATGAAAACAGCGCCCGGTGAAAAAGAGGTCATTGATTTAATTGACTATCTGTTAACCAGCTGTTTTGTCACCGGACGGAGTTTTGCCCTGGATGGCGGGCGTCATCTGCGTTAATGCAGTTTAATCCAACAAAAAATCAGCAACCACGCGCTCAGGCTCCAGCACACCACTGAACCGCCGAGCGCGACGGGCAAACGCATAAACCCGGTGAAATACCACAGCGAAACGAGGTAAACAAAATAGGGAATAATCGACCACATGCTGAAAACTATGGTGGTACGTAACGCCTCGATCCCGCGTTCACTGGCCACGATATAATGGGCAATCAACGCGAATGTCGGAAACAGCGGAATTAATCCGGCAATATAGTAATTCTTTGTTTTAGCGAGCAAACCAATTAACACCACCACCAGCGCGCCCAGCGCCGCTTTGATAACGAGTCCCATTCCCCTGCCTTGACACATCAATAACATCGGCCCCTAGCATAACGGAAGCAATCTTGTTTAGAAAAGATTAATGGAAGGAAAAACGAGGGCGGTGTATGTTGGCGTTTTATATTCAAAATGAATGATATGAATACCATTGTATTTGTTGAAGATGACCCTGAAGTTGGCTCACTGATTGCGGCCTATCTGGCCCGGCATGACATTGAGGTTATTGTTGAACCTCGTGGTGATTTGGCCGAGGAGAGGATCCTGCACGTTCAACCCGATCTGGTGTTATTAGATATCATGCTACCGGGCAAAGACGGGATGACTATCTGCCGCGATTTACGCGGCCGCTGGCAGGGTCCGATTGTTCTGCTGACCTCTCTGGACAGCGACATGAACCATATTCTGGCGCTGGAAATGGGCGCCTGCGACTACATCCTGAAAACAACGCCTCCGGCCGTGCTGCTTGCCCGCCTGCGCCTGCATTTACGCCAGAGTGAACATTCAGCCCAGTCTAAAGGTATTCAGGCGGCAACGATCGCTCCGCATACCACGCTGCGCTTTGGCGCACTGACTATCGACCCAACCAACCGCTCCGTGCTGCTAAGCGGCGAGCAAGTCTCTCTTTCGACCGCCGATTTTGAATTGCTGTGGGAGCTGGCAACCCATGCCGGGCAGATTATGGACCGCGATGCGTTGCTGAAGAACCTGCGTGGGGTAAGTTATGACGGTATGGATCGCAGCGTTGATGTGGCGATTTCCCGGTTACGCAAAAAGCTGCTCGATAACGCCACGGAACCCTATCGAATCAAAACGGTACGTAACAAAGGTTATCTGTTCGCGCCGCACGCCTGGGACGAGCAGCCGCAGAAGTCATCCCACTAGTCGGTCACGTTGACCGGCTATACGCCCTACTTTGCGTGACACTGTCACGTACAGCAACCGCTGAACAACCATGCAAACGCCAGCCCCAGATAGGATCAGAGCCTTCCTGTTGGCGGAAGGCTCTCTTTTGTATTAGCTGAACGTCAGTCCGTCGTATTTTTTCCACCGATAATTTACAGCGGATATAATCCAGCAGCCGACAAAAACGCCAATAATCACAAAACCGACATTACCCATATGGTCGCTCAAATTGCTGACGGCATCCCACATGCCCCCCTGGAGTGAAAAGGCATCCGACAGCAGCCCCAGCGCCTCGAGCCCGCCAATAAACAGCGCAACAATCACCGAGGTTCCGGTGATGGTCATATTGTAATAAAGCTTGCGTTGCGGCTTATTAAACGCCCATCCGTAGGCCTCAACCATCAGAATACTGTCGAGGCAATCAATCAGCGCCATACCGCAGGTAAACAGCGCCGGGAAAACTAATATCGACCAAACCGACATACCACTGGACGCGCTTGATGCGGAGATACCCAGGAGCGAAATTTCCGTGGCGGTATCGAAGCCGAGGCCAAACAGAAAACCGACAAAATACATATGCCAGTCTTTGCCCACCAACCGGAAAGCTGAACGGAAGATCCAGTTCATCGGGCCTGAAACCGCGATCTCTTCCGGGTTGCCAGCATACGTACCTGTGCGTTTCAGATGGCGAAACGCCTTCCAGACATGACAGAAAATAACGAGATTGATAGCAGCCAGAATCAACAGAAATGCGGCAGAGACGGTAGTACCAATCAGGCCGCCGATATTCTGAAACCATGCCATATGCTGCTTAAAAACGCTGGTAGTCAGGGCTATACCAATACTTGCCAGCACCACAATGGTGGAGTGCCCAAGAGAGAACCAGGCTCCCGTCGTCAGGGCACGTTTGTTCTGCTGCATCAGTTTTCGCGTAGCGCTATCTATAGCGGCAATATGGTCGGCATCTACGGCATGGCGTAAACCGTAGCACCACGCGATAAGGCTCAGAGCCAGCAGCGACGTATGGTTACGAAATGCAGAAAATGCCCACAGCCACGCCACCACGTTTGCTCCAGCGAGTATAACCACCAACAAAATAATGTTCGGGCGTTTCTTTAATAGTGAAAACAATAAGTTCATTGTCTCCAACCCGATAATTTTGTACTCAAAAACACACCACACCACCGTTTACTGATTGATGAATAAAACATTTAACAGGCTAATGATAACTCTTAAGAATTACCAGCCCAGTGTTATAGATCAAAGTTGGCTATTATGGACAACAGCACTATCTGGCACATCCTGATATGTTTGTGTGCCATGCTGAGTGTGTTTTTTAGTCGAGGAGGATCCTATGATCGTTTTATGCAAAGCCTGCGGGACATCCTATGAGATAACGCATTCTCATCCACAACATTGCGCTATCTGTAACGATGAACGCCAGTATGTCCCCGCTGCCGGGCAGCAATGGATCGATTTCTCCGCCCTTTGCGCTTCGCACACCAACAAGTGGAAACAACACAACAGCGATCTTCTCAGCCTTCGCACCGTTCCTGATTTTGCGATCGATCAGCGCGCATTTGTCCTACGCACACCCGAGGGCAATATTCTCTGGGACTGTATTGCCACACTCGATGATGCCACAAAAATGCTCATAACGTCTCTGGGCGGGCTTAAGGCCATCGCGATATCACATCCTCATTATTACACCACCATGCAGGACTGGGCTGAAGAATTTAACGCTCCGATTTACCTTCATGCCAATGACCGCAAGTGGGTAATGCGCGACAGCCCGTGGATTAGATTTTGGGATGGCGATACCCTGGAACTGACCCGGGAGGTCAGTGTGATACGTTTGGGCGGACACTTTGCCGGCGGCTGCGTGTTGCACTGGGCACGAGATGAAGGCGTGGTTCTTTCCGGCGACATTGTTCAGGTCACTCCGGGGGCTCATGCCGTCTCCTTTATGTGGAGCTACCCCAACATGCTGCCCCTACCAGCCGCAGCGGTCAGCGATATTATCCGCCGCCTGCAAGCGGTAAAATTCAAACAACTCTTCGGCGCGTTTGAGGGCAAAGACATTATGGATAATGCCGATGAAATCGTGCAGCGTTCAGGTGAAAACTATATTTCCTGTCTTGGATAAGCAGACAGTTTGTCTGTTATTGGCGCTCATCAGGATGATATGGGATAGAAATGATAGACTGCTCCAATGACAGATACATTCACTATCACACTGATAATGAAGTAGGTTTTGAATGGCTGTTTTTGTGTTTTATGGCGAAAGATTTGTTGACCCACTATTGCGCCGCCCCATCCGCCAACAACACCGAATACCAGCAACGTCAATTCCGGCACTCGGCGCCAGGACTTGCGAGCCGCCATTTTGTCCACGCCGTATATCGCCAACGTCAGTATGTTGGCAAGTAATAGCCACATAAGCACGGGATGCGCGGTGAAAATACAGCCTGTCGCTGCGAAAATAAGTAGCAAATAACAACAACGATTGAAATTCATATTTTTAAATCACAGCAATTTTGAGAGTATCGGTAAGCATTATATTGCGTATTCGGTGATTTTATATGAAGAAGCTGTTTGTACAGTTTTATCTCCTGCTGTTTGTCTGCTTTCTGGTGATGACCCTGCTGGTCGGCCTGGTATACAAATTCACCGCAGAACGCGCGGGCAGACAGTCGCTCGACGATTTAATGAAAAGCTCGTTGTACCTGATGCGCAGTGAGCTACGCGAGATCCCCCCGCGCGACTGGGGTAAGACGCTAAAGGAGATGGATTTGAATCTCTCTTTTGATCTGCGCGTTGAACCGCTGAATAAATACACGCTGGACGCTCCAACCATGCAGCGCCTGCGCGAAGGCGATATCGTCGCGCTTGACGATCAATACACTTTTATTCAACGGATCCCACGCAGCCATTACGTGCTGGCCGTCGGCCCGGTTCCCTACCTCTATTTTCTGCATCAAATGCGCCTGCTGGACGTCGCGTTGATGGCGTTCATTGCCATTTCGCTGGCCTTTCCGGTGCTGATCTGGATGCGCCCCCACTGGCAGGAAATGCTCCGACTGGAAGCCGCTGCGCAACGTTTTGGTGAAGGACATCTTGGTGAACGCCTCCATTTTGATAACGGTTCCAGTTTTGAGCGTCTTGGTGTGGCGTTTAACCAGATGGCGGACAATATCAATGCGCTGATCGCCAGTAAAAAACAGCTTATCGATGGTATTGCCCATGAGCTTCGGACCCCACTGGTACGCTTACGTTACCGACTGGAGATGAGTGAGAATCTCACCGAACAGGAATCCCACGCTCTGAATCGTGATATAGGCCAACTGGAAGCCTTAATCGAAGAGCTACTGACCTACGCCCGGCTGGACCGCCCACAAAATGAATTGAAGCTGAGCGTACCCGACCTGCCCGTTTGGCTGACAACCCATCTTGAGGATGTGCAAAGCGTCAATCCTGACCGTGCGGTGCGCTTACGCCACCTTAAAAGTGGCGACTACGGTGCGCTGGATATGCGTCTGATGGAGCGCGTGCTGGATAATCTGCTGAATAACGCCCTGCGCTATTGCCAGTCTACAGTTCAAGCGAGCCTGATGTTGAACGGCAATCAGGCGACGCTGGTTGTGGAAGACGACGGGCCCGGTATTGCTCCAGACGCCCGCGAACAAATTTTTGAACCGTTTGTTCGCCTTGACCCCAGCCGTGACCGGGCAACTGGTGGATGCGGGCTAGGGTTAGCCATCGTCCGCTCAATTGCGTTGGCTATGGGCGGTACGGTCGTCTGCGATGAAAGTGAACTTGGCGGAGCCCGCTTTTGTTTCAGTTGGCCCGTCTGGCATAACATTCCTGAAATTTCAGCTGCCTGACTCAGACTGCTCGGTGGTCAGGTGGCGGATGGTGTGCTATAAAAAAGTATGTTGTAACTAAAATGGTAAACCTATGGCCCGTTACGATCTCGTCGACCGCCTGAACGGCACCTTCCGCCAGATGGAACAAGCGCTGGCGCTTCTGAACGAAAACCTGTTGCAGCAGACGCTGCTGGTTGCGCGCGTCTTCTCGTTACCGGAAGTGGTCAAGGAGGCAGAGCATGCCCCATTACAAAGCATTGATGTTAAGCAGCATTTAGGCAAAGAGGCTGAAACGCTGGCGCTAGGCCACTATCGTCACCTGTTTATCCAGCAACAATCCGAGAATCGGAGCAGCAAAGCGGCCGTCCGTCTTCCGGGCGTGTTGTGCTATCAGGTGGATAACGCGGCGCAAAGCGCCCTGGAAGAACAAATTCAGCGCATTAACCAGTTGAAAACCACTTTTGAACGCATTGTCACTGTGGAATCGGGACTGGTGCCGGCTGCGCGTTTCGAATGGGTGCATCGCCACCTGCCGGGGCTGATTACGCTGAATGCGTATCGTACGCTCACGCTGGTGAAAGAACCCGCCACCCTGCGCTTTGGCTGGGCTAACAAACACATTATTAAAAACCTGAAGCGCGATGAAGTCCTACAGCAACTGGAAAAGAGCCTGACGTCGCCGCGCAGCGTACATCCGTGGACGCGTGAAGAGTGGCAGGCGAAGCTGGAACGGGAATATCAGGATATCGCCGCCCTGCCGCAACAGGCAAAACTGAAGATCAAAAGACCGGTAAAAGTGCAGCCCATCGCCCGCGTCTGGTACCAGGGAGAGCAAAAGCAGGTGCAATACGCCTGTCCGACGCCGTTGATTGCGCTGATTAACAACGACAATGGCATGGTCGTACCGGATATCGGCGAGTTGCTGAATTACGATGCCGACAATGTTCAGCATCGTTTTAAGCCTCAGGCGCAGCCGTTGAGATTGATTATTCCCCGACTGCACCTGTACGTTGCGGATTAACTGCCCGGTCGCATGCTGCCAACCATCAGTTCCGGGCGTACCCAACTGTCAAATTCAGCTTCAGTTAAATATCCCAGCGCCAGGGCTGATGCTTTTAACGTCAACCCTTCCTTGTGCGCTTTTTTGGCTATTTCAGCGGCTTTATCGTAACCAATATGGGTATTGAGCGCGGTAACCAGCATCAACGACTCGTTAAGTAGTTGGTCGATCCGCTCCCGGTTAGGTTCAATTCCGATCGCGCAGTGCTCGTTAAAGCTTTCCATCCCGTCCGCCAGCAAACGCACCGATTGCAGGAAGTTGTGGATAACCATCGGTCGATAAACGTTGAGCTCAAAGTTACCTGACGCCCCGCCCATATTAATGGCAACATCATTGCCCATCACCTGGCAACAAAGCATGGTCAGCGCCTCACACTGGGTCGGATTGACCTTGCCCGGCATGATAGAACTCCCCGGTTCGTTTTCCGGGATTGAAATTTCACCGATCCCGCAGCGCGGACCGGATGCCAGCCAGCGCACATCGTTGGCGATTTTCATCAGTGACGCCGCCAGCCCTTTTAGCGCGCCATGGGCATGAACAAGCGCATCGCAGGTGGCCAGCGCTTCAAATTTATTCGGCGCGGTCACGAACGGCGCACAGGTGATGACCCGCAGTTCATCTGCGACCCGGCGGGCATACTCCGGATGGGTGTTCAGTCCGGTCCCTACCGCGGTTCCTCCCAACGCCAGTTCCGCCACGTGCGGTAAACTGTTTTCAATGTGTCTGAGGTTATGTTCGAGCATTGCCACCCAACCAGAAATCTCCTGACCAAGCGTAAGCGGGGTTGCATCTTGCAGATGCGTACGACCAATTTTGACGATATCGGCAAACGAATGTGATTTATCACTGAGCGTTTTGGTCAACACGGTTAACTGCGGTATCAGCGACTTACGCAGCGCCAGCAGCGCGGCAACGTGCATGGCGGTCGGGAAGACATCATTCGAGCTTTGACTTTTATTGACATCATCGTTGGGGTGTACTTTGCGCTCCATCCCGCGCACGCCGCCCAGCAATTCGCTGGCCCGGTTTGCCAGCACCTCATTCATGTTCATATTGCTTTGCGTGCCGGAGCCCGTCTGCCAGATAGCCAGCGGAAACTCATCGCGATGTTTATCCGCCAGCACCTCATCCGCAGCCTGCATAATGGCCCTGGCTTTATCCTCCGCCAGCAGCCCGAGATCCTCATTAACCTTTGCGGCGGCGCGTTTCGTTAGCGCCAACGCATGGATCAGCGAGACCGGCATCTTCTCCGTTGATATGCGAAAATGCTCCAGCGAACGTTGGGTTTGCGCGCCCCAAAGCTTATCGGCTGGAACATCAATCGCGCCCATTGAATCATTCTCGCGGCGTACCGTTACCATTACCTGCTCCTTACATTAACAATTGATTAGGTTATGTTTCGACATTGCCCATTTACACTGGTCTTATGAGTATTAACGAGGATTACGCTGTCGTTTGGTGGTTCGTGCGATAAAAAAAACCGCCCCGAAAGGCGGCTGACGTTACTTAACGCAGCGTGCGCACTGCGACGTCTGAATTTGCTTGAAGAAATCGTTGCCTTTGTCATCCACCAGGATAAACGCCGGGAAATCTTCCACTTCAATTTTCCAGATGGCTTCCATCCCCAGTTCAGGGTATTCCACACATTCCAGACTCTTGATACTGCCCTGGGCCAGCACCGCTGCCGGGCCGCCGATACTGCCCAGGTAGAAGCCGCCATGCTTATGACAGGCATCGGTCACCTGCTGACTGCGGTTACCTTTCGCCAGCATGATCATGCTCCCACCCGCGGCCTGAAGCTGGTCAACATACGAGTCCATACGCCCGGCCGTGGTTGGGCCAAGCGAACCAGAGGCATAGCCTTCCGGCGTTTTTGCCGGTCCGGCGTAATAGATGGGGTGATCTTTAATATACTGCGGCAAATTTTCGCCGCTATCCAGGCGTTCTTTCAGTTTCGCATGCGCAATATCACGGCCAACAATAATGGTACCGTTAAGCGACAGACGCGTAGAAACCGGGTACTGTGACAACTGCGCCAGGATCTCTTTCATCGGACGATTGAGGTCAACGCGCACCGCTTCCCCCTCTCCCGCCTGACGCAACTCTTCAGGTATATATTTGCCTGGATTATGCTCCAGTTTTTCTATCCAGATACCTTCACGGTTGATCATGGCTTTGATGTTTCGATCGGCTGAACAAGAGACGCCCATACCAACCGGACACGACGCGCCGTGACGCGGCAGGCGGATCACGCGGATATCGTGAGCGAAGTATTTTCCGCCAAACTGCGCGCCCAGCCCCAAATTCTGCGCCTCGATCAGCAGCTCTTTTTCCAGCTCCACATCACGGAATGCCTGACCATGTTCGTTCCCTTCGGTCGGCAGCTCATCGTAGTATTTTGCCGACGCCAGTTTCACCGTTTTCAGCGTGGCTTCCGCTGACGTACCGCCAATCACAAAGGCAATGTGATACGGCGGGCAAGCCGCTGTTCCCAGCGTGCGCATCTTCTCAACCAGGTAATTTTTTAACTTGCCCGGCGAGAGCAGCGCTTTGGTTTCCTGGTACAGATAGGTTTTGTTCGCCGAACCACCGCCTTTGGCAATACACAGGAATTTGTATTCATCGCCGTCAACGCTGTACAAATCGATCTGTGCTGGCAGGTTGGTGCCGGTGTTGACCTCTTTATACATATCCAGCGCGGCGTTTTGTGAATAGCGCAGGTTGTCTTCGATATAGGTGTTATACACGCCTCGCGCCAGTGCCGCTTCATCACCGCCGCCGGTCCAGACGCGCTGACCTTTTTTACCCACGATAATCGCCGTGCCGGTGTCCTGACAGGTCGGCAAAATACCTTTCGCCGCGATGTCAGAGTTGCGCAGGAATTGCAGGGCCACATATTTGTCGTTTTCACTGGCTTCCGGATCGCGCAGGATATCGGCCACCTGCTGCTGATGCGCAGGACGCAGCATAAACGACGCATCATGAAAAGCCTGGCGAGCCAGCAGGGTTAGCGCTTGCGGCGCGACTTTAATAACCTCCTGCCCTTCAAATTCGGCAACGGAGACATAGTCGCTGGTCAGCAGATAATATTCGGTATCATCCTTTTTAAGCGGGAAAGGATGCTGATAATGAAAGGGTTTGTTTGACATTGTGCTCTCACTTACTGCTCGGTCTGGTTATTCTCTGGGCAGATGTTCCATTGCCCTGCTTCCCTGCCGCAGTTCAGGTTGTAGAAGACAAGGCTTTCTGCAACCAGAATTACCCAGGGTATTAAAAGCGAGTAACCATATCTTACACAATTCTTTAACAAAAACTGAGACAAGTACGACTTTTTACATGTGCAGGTTACTTCCCTTAGGGTTTCTTGGTTTAATAGCCGCAGAAAATTCCACATTGAAACAGGGCTTGAGAATGCAAAAACTCATTAACTCAGTGCAGAACTACGCCTGGGGAAGTAAAACTGCGTTAACGGAACTTTATGGGATGGCTAACCCCGCTCAGCAACCAATGGCTGAGCTGTGGATGGGCGCACATCCGAAAAGCAGTTCGCAGGTTCTGGGCGCTGACGGTCAGACGATCGCCCTGCGCGATGTCATCGAACGCGATAAATCGGCGCTGTTAGGCGAGGCTGTTGCCAAACGCTTTGGTGAGCTGCCTTTCCTGTTTAAAGTGCTCTGCGCCGCGCAACCTCTTTCGATTCAGGTTCATCCTAACAAGCACAACTCTGAAATCGGATTTGCCAAAGAAAATGCGGCGGGGATCCCCATGGATGCCGCCGAGCGCAACTACAAAGATCCTAACCACAAACCGGAACTGGTTTTTGCTTTGACGCCGTTCCTGGCAATGAACGCATTTCGCGAGTTCTCCGATATTGTTGCATTGTTACAACCGGTTTCTGCCGCGCATCCGGCTATTGCGCATTTCCTGCAGGAGCCGTGTGCAGAACGTCTGAGCTATCTTTTCGCCAGCTTGCTGAATATGCAGGATGAGGAAAAATCCCATGCGCTGGCGATCCTGAAATCGGCGCTGAACAGCCAGCAGGGCGAACCCTGGCAGACCATTCGCCTGGTAGCCGACTTTTATCCGAACGACAGTGGACTCTTCTCCCCGCTGCTGCTTAATGTGGTGAAGCTCAATCCTGGCGAAGCGATGTTCTTATTTGCCGAAACGCCACACGCCTATCTGCAAGGTGTGGCGCTTGAGGTCATGGCTAACTCGGACAACGTACTGCGCGCCGGACTGACGCCAAAATATATTGATATCCCGGAACTGGTCGCCAACGTTAAGTTTGTCGCTAAGCCGGCTAACCAGTTGTTGACCACACCGATTAAAACGGCTGGCGAACTGGATTTCCCGATCCCGGTCGACGATTTTGCGTTCTCTCTGCACGAATTGACCGCCGATGGCGCGGATATCAGCCAGCAAAGCGCCGCAATTTTATTCTGCATCGAAGGTCAGGCGGTGCTGAGCAAAGGCGAGCAGCGTCTGGTCCTGCAGCCGGGTGAGTCGGCCTTTATTAGCGCGAATGAATCGCCGGTAAACGTCAGCGGCACGGGCCGTTTAGCTCGGGTTTATAACAAGCTGTAGCAAGATACTGATATTTTTAACAACTCTTGCTAAGCTGTAGTGAGTTAAAGACATGTCACTTCTCCAGGCGTCTTCAAACGCCTGGTTTTATTTTATGGATATCGAAATGAAAAAATCGCTGGTAGCTGCGGGTGTGGTGGTTGCGCTGGGTATCGTCTGGACGGGCGGCGCCTGGTACACAGGCAAGAAACTCGAAACGCATCTCGCTGAGATGGTGACGCAGGCAAACGATCAGTTGAAACGCTACTCCCCTGAAGCGGGCATTGAACTGAGTTATCAAAACTACCAGCGTGGCGTGTTCAATAGCCAACTGCAGTTGGTGGTAAAACCTATCGCCGGGCAGCAAGACTCCTGGCTGAAGCCGGGGCAAAGTATCGTTCTCAACGAAACGGTGGATCACGGTCCTTTCCCGCTCGCCCAGCTGAAATCGCTGAATCTGATTCCGGCTATGGCCTCCGTGAAAACGACGTTGGTGAATAACGACGTCACCAAACCGCTATTTGACATTGCCAAAGGCGAAACGCCATTTGTCATTAACTCCCGTATCGGTTACGGCGGAGATACCCGTTCCGATCTCTCCCTCAAACCGCTGAACTACGAGAATGGCGATGAAAAAGTCGCCTTCAGCGGCGGGGAATTCCAGTTTACCGCGGACAAAGACGGTAATGCGGTTTCGCTGACAGGCGAAGCGCAAAGCGGTCAGGTAAATGCGGTCAATGAGTACGACCAGAAGGTACAAATTACCTTTACCAATCTGAAAACAGAAGGTTCAAGCTCGATAGCCAGTTTTGATGAACGCATTGGCAACCAAAAGTTGTCTCTCGATAAACTGGCGATCTCAGTCGAAGGTAAAGAGCTGGCCGTGCTGGAAGGTATGGGTATCGACGGTAAATCCGATCTGGTCAACAATGGCAAAACCGTGAACAGCCAGCTGGATTACACCCTGAACAGCCTGAAATTACAGGGACAGGATTTGGGTAGCGGTAAATTAACGCTGAAAGTCGATCAGATCGACGGCGCAGCGCTGCACCAGTTCAGCCAGCAGTATAGCGCCCAAACCAGGGCGCTGATGTCGCAGGTCGATGTGGTACAAAACCCTGAGCTGTACCAGCAGAAAGTCACCGAAGCTTTCTTTAATGCGCTGCCGATTCTGATGAAAGGCGAGCCGGTTATCACCATTGCGCCACTGAGCTGGAAAAATGCAAAAGGTGAGACGGCCTTTAACCTGTCATTGCTGCTGAAAGATCCGACAGCAAACACGGTCGAGCCGCAAACGCTGGCTCAGGAAGTGGATCGCTCCGTCAAATCGCTGGACGCTAAGCTGACAATCCCTGTCGATATGGCGACGGAGCTCATGACGCAGGTTGGCAAAATTGAAGGCTACCAGCAGGAGCAAGCTGAGGGCATGGCGAAGCAGCAGGTCGATATTCTGTCCTCACTGGGCCAGACATACCATGTAACCACCAAGGAGAACAACACCATCGGCTCCAGCCTGCAATACGCCAACGGCCAGGTAACGCTCAACGGGAAGCAGATGCCGCTGGATGAGTTTGTGGGAATGTTCGGCATGCCGACCCTTGAAGAACCGGATGCCCCGGTAGCCCCACAGCAATAATTCTGTTCTGCACACAGCCCGGGCACCTTGCTTCCCGGGCTTTTTTATCCCGATTACTTTTGCATCACCAGGCGGGCGGAAAGCGTCAGACTGCGCGACTGGCCTTCGTCGTGTCCTATACGTTGTAGCATACGCTCGGCGAGGGTGTATCCCATCTCACGCGCGGGCGTGCAGGCCCAAATAATGGGAATATCATCCAGCGCGTTTTCTGCTACATCCGCAAATCCGGCCAATGATATTTGCTGCTCAAAATAACGATCGACGCCAATTTCACCGCTCTGTCGCCCGGCTCTCATCAGGCCAAACCATGCCCCTACGGCGATGATCTCGTTGTAGCATACCACCGCACTGATTGTTGGATTACGGCGTAACAGCGCCGTCACCTCTTCTGCGGCCTGCTTCTGGCTGGATGAACACTCCACCACCCAGTCGCTATGAAACGGTAAACCATACTTTAGCAACGTGGCGCAATAGCCGCCGACGCGCTCTGCCCGGGTCAATGAAGAACTCTGCCCGCCCAGCCATGCAATGCGCTGGTGCCCGTGGCGGATAAGATGTTCCACCAGTAATTGCGCAGCCTGCATGTTATCGGGCCGGACGGTGTCGACGTCGTCCATATAGCTGGCGCGCGACGCAAACACCACCGGGATCCCCTTCTCTGCGGCCAGTTGCTGTAGCGTGTCACTGCTGCCCGCCGCCCCGGCGATCACCACGCCATCAACCCCTTGATTAAGTAACATGGTGAATCGCTGCGCCAGCTGTTCACCATCTTTGCCGCCATGCAGTAAGAAGACCATGCGTCCCTGCGCTTCTAACGCCTCCGTCAACCCCGCCGTCAGCTCGGCATAAAACGGAGTGGAGAGATCGCGCACAATCAAACCCACCACCCCGCTCTGCCCGCCGCGCAGCACCGACGCCTGTCGGTTACGCACGAACCCCAGTTGCTCAATGGCAGCATTCACCCGCTCACCGGTTGCTGATGAAATACGTCCTTTGCCACTGAGCACCAATGAGACGGTACTGACCGAAACGCCCGCGGCCAGCGCGACATCATGGATAGTTATTTTTTTGGCTATAGCCATAAAAACAGAAAACTCCCGATAACGTGACGGATAAAACGTTTTATCAATCACTTATATTTATACCCTCTATTATCATTCGATAATGTGATTTATACCGCACTAAAATTAGGTAAAACGTTTTATCTTCTCGCCATCATTAGTCAGCCAGCTATTACAAGGAGTCGTTTAATGACGACGAGAACCCTACCCAAAATAACGTTATGGGAATTTTTCCAGCAGTTGGGCAAAACCTTTATGTTGCCCGTGGCTCTGCTCTCATTTTGCGGGATCATGTTAGGGATCGGCAGCTCGTTAAGCAGCCACGATGTCTTAACGTTAATCCCGGCATTAGGAAATCCGGTACTGCAGGCCATTTTTACCTGGATGAGCAAAGTTGGCTCATTTGCGTTTAGCTTCCTGCCCGTGATGTTCTGTATTGCGATTCCTCTCGGCCTGGCGCGCGAGAACAAGGGCGTGGCGGCGTTTGCCGGGTTTGTCGGTTATGCGGTCATGAACCTTGCCGTCAACTTCTGGTTAACCGCGAAAGGCATCTTACCCACCACTGATGCGGCTGTCCTGAAAGCCAACAACGTGCAAAATATTCTGGGGATCCAGTCGATCGATACCGGGATCCTCGGCGCGGTCATCGCCGGGATCATCGTCTGGATGCTGCATGAACGTTTCCACAACATTCGTTTGCCGGATGCCCTGGCCTTCTTCGGCGGCACTCGCTTCGTCCCTATCATCTCCTCGGTAATCATGGGGCTGGTTGGTCTGGTCATTCCCCTGATTTGGCCGGTTTTCGCCATGGGCATTACCGGGCTCGGCCACATCATCAACAGCGCAGGTGAATTTGGCCCAATGCTGTTTGGTACCGGCGAGCGTCTGCTGCTGCCTTTTGGCCTGCATCATATTCTGGTGGCATTGATTCGCTTCACCGAAGCCGGCGGCACGCAGGAAGTCTGCGGTCATAGCGTGAGCGGCGCGCTGACTATTTTCCAGGCCCAGCTGAGCTGCCCGACAACGCAAGGCTTCTCTGAAAGCGCAACCCGCTTCCTGTCCCAGGGTAAAATGCCGGCATTCCTCGGCGGTCTGCCGGGCGCTGCGTTAGCGATGTATCACTGCGCTCGCCCTGAGAATCGTCATAAAATTAAAGGGTTATTAATTTCCGGTCTGATTGCCTGCGTGATCGGCGGTACGACCGAACCTCTTGAGTTCTTGTTCCTGTTCGTGGCCCCGGTACTGTATGTGATCCACGCTCTGCTTACCGGCCTCGGTTTCACCGTGATGGCAGTGCTTGGCGTCACCATCGGTAACACTGACGGCAACCTGATCGATTTCGTGGTGTTCGGCATTCTGCATGGATTATCGACTAAGTGGTACCTGGTCCCTGTCGTTGCGGCTATCTGGTTCGCGGTGTATTACGCGATCTTCCGCTTCGCTATCACGCGCTTCAATCTGAAGACGCCAGGCCGGGAAGTTGAAGTTGCCAGCACTATCGAAAAAGTGATGGCCGGAGCGCCGGGTAAGTCCGGTTACAACGTGCCCGCTATTCTGGCGGCGCTGGGCGGTGCGGAAAACATTGTCAGCCTCGATAACTGCATCACCCGTCTGCGCTTGTCGGTGAAAGATATGTCGCTTGTTAACGTACAAGCTCTGAAGGACAATCGTGCCATTGGCGTAGTACAACTCAATCAGCATAACCTTCAGGTAGTTATTGGTCCGCAGGTTCAGTCAGTGAAAGACGAAATCGCGGTTCTGATGAACACCGTACAGGCTTAAGGACAACAATATGTTTGATTTTTCAAAGGTTGTGGACAGACACGGCACCTGGTGTACCCAATGGGATTACGTCGCCGACCGTTTTGGCTCAGCCGACCTGCTACCGTTCACCATCTCTGATATGGATTTTGCCACTGCACCCTGCATCCTGGAGGCGCTGACCCAGCGCCTGTCGCATGGCGTGTTGGGCTACAGCCGTTGGAAAAATGATGAGTTCCTGGCGGCGATTCAGCATTGGTTTCTTACGCGTCACAATACAAAAATTGAACCTCAGTCGCTGGTATATGGCCCCTCAGTCATTTATATGGTGTCAGAGCTGATTCGCCAGTGGTCTTCCGCGGGTGATGCGGTGGTGATCCACACTCCGGCTTACGACGCGTTTTACAAAGCTATCGAGGGTAATCAGCGCGTGGCGCGCGCTGTCGAACTGGAAAAACGCGCTGACGGTTGGTACTGCGACATGGCGGTGCTGGAAAAAGTCCTGTCTCAACCTGAAAGCAAAATTCTTCTGCTCTGTAGCCCGCAAAACCCAACGGGTAAAGTCTGGACGCACAACGAACTGGAAACCATGGCGGAGCTGTGTCAGCGCCATGGCGTAAAGGTCATCTCCGATGAGATCCATATGGATATGGTATGGGGGGACCACCCGCATATCCCGTGGAGCAATGTTGCGCGTGACAGCTGGGCGCTGCTCACTTCCGGTTCAAAAAGCTTTAATATTCCGGCGCTGACCGGAGCTTACGGGATTATTGAAGATGCACAAAGCCGCAACGATTATCTCAGCGCGTTAAAAGGCCGGGATGGTCTTTCCTCGCCTGCGGTGCTGGCGCTTACCGCGCATATTGCAGCCTATCAGCAGGGCGCAAACTGGCTTGATGCGCTGCGGGAGTATCTTACCAGCAATCTGCATTACGTCGCCCGCGAGCTTAATGCCGCATTCCCCGAATTAAACTGGCAGGTTCCGCAATCAACCTATCTGGCGTGGATTGACCTGCGTCCGCTCAACATTGATGACCACACGTTGCAGGAAGCGCTCATCCACCAGCAGAAAATAGCCATCATGCCGGGATACACCTACGGAGAAGAAGGACGCGGTTTTGTGCGTCTGAATGCTGGATGCCCGCGATCCAAGCTTGAAAAAGGCGTTCAGGGATTGATTAACGCCATCCGCACAATACGTTAAATCGGCTTGCGCAATGAAAACCTCATTGCGCAACTTATCTGCCTGACACCAGCAAAAATGAGTCGCGTAGAGCAAAATGAATATCATGACATTTAATAATGTCATTTTATGCCAGAGTGGCTCGCTTCGATTTTATTGTAATCTATTTATAATTTAACAAAATTTACAAGAATAATCCTGATGGAACAATTATATTTTTATTCTTTCTAAATGTCAGGCGGTTACGGTAATTTATTAATCAACTGTCATCTATAATAAGCGAGGCGGTATTTCCCGCAATCCATTGAAAATTATCGACACGGACTAATTCGCATATCAACATTAAATTTGACTTAATACGAATAACCGCTAACTTTAAGCCTTGAACAACGACGGATACGAAATTATTTTTTGTATCTGACTGACATAACCGATATATGAGGTGATATATGGCAGAGCATCGTGGTGGTTCCGGTAATTTCGCAGAAGATCGGGAAAAAGCATCTGAAGCGGGCCGTAAAGGCGGTCAACATAGCGGCGGCAACTTCAAAAACGATCCGCAACGCGCATCTGAAGCCGGTAAAAAAGGTGGACAAAGCAGCCACGGCGGTGGCCGTAAGTCTGACAACTCCTGATAGTTAGCGTTACTTTCATCTTTTAATTAAAAGAGTGTCCTGCGGGTCTGTACAGGGCTCGCAGTTATTTTTAACCTCTACAGGATATTAATATGCATATGAAAAGCATTGAAGACGTATTTATTCACCTTCTTTCAGATACCTATAGCGCCGAAAAGCAATTAACGCGTGGACTGGCCAAACTTGCCAGAGCGGCATCAAATGAAAAACTCAGCACAGCTTTTAATGCTCACCTGGAAGAAACCCAGGGGCAAATTGAACGCATTGACCAAATCGTTGAGCAAGAAGCGGGAATTAAGATTAAACGCATCAAATGTGTGGCAATGGAAGGCTTAATTGAAGAGGCCAATGAGGTTATTGAAAGCACGGAGAAAAATGAAGTGCGGGATGCGGCATTAATCGCCGCCGCACAGAAAGTGGAGCATTATGAAATTGCCAGTTACGGCACACTGGTAACGCTGGCAGAGCAACTTGGATATAAAAAAGCCGTAAAACTCCTCGCAGAAACGCTTGAAGAAGAGAAACAAACCGATCTGAAATTAACCGATCTTGCGGTGGGTAATATTAATAAAAACGCTGAAAAACGATAACCTTACTGACACGAGGAAATTACGATGAATCACATGCAACATTACCATGACTGGCTACGCGATGCGCACGCAATGGAAAAGCAAGCGGAGTCAATGCTGGAATCGATGGCGAGTCGTATCGATAATTATCCTGATGTACGTGCCAGAATTGAGCAACATATTAACGAGACAAAACGGCAAATTACCCTGCTGGAAGAGATCCTCGAACGGAATGATATCTCGCGCTCTGTATTAAAAGACTCGATGAGTAAAATGGCGGCTTTTGGCCAGTCGATTGGCGGCATGTTTCCTTCTGACGAAATTGTAAAAGGCGCAATTAGCGGCTATGTATTCGAGCAATTTGAAATAGCCTGCTACACATCGCTTTTGGCCGCCGCTAAAAAGGTCGGTGATACCGCCTCCATCCCCGCCATTGAAACGATTCTGGCAGAGGAACGGGAGATGGCCGACTGGCTGATGAAACATCTTCCGCAAACCACAGAACAATTTCTCTTACGATCTGACGCTGACGGCGTTGTCGCAAAAAAATAATCTCATTACGCTCTGCTTCATGCAGAGCTTTTTTCGGATGGGGTCTGTACCGTGCCTGAATTTGACGCTTTTTATTTAGCCCGTTTTCAGTTCGCCTTCACTGTCTCTTTCCATATTCTTTTTCCGGCTATTACGATTGGACTGGCGAGTTATCTGGTGGTGCTGGAGGGGATGTGGCTACGCACGCGAAACAATCTCTGGCGCTCACTCTATAATTTCTGGCTGCAAATCTTCGCCGTCAATTTTGGTATGGGCGTCGTATCAGGTCTGGTAATGGCCTATCAGTTTGGTACCAACTGGAGCGGATTTTCGCAATTTGCCGGTAGTATTACCGGGCCACTACTGCTTTATGAGGTACTCACCGCCTTTTTCCTCGAAGCGGGTTTTCTTGGCGTGATGTTATTCGGCTGGAATAAAGTCTCTCCGGCGCTGCATTTCTTCACCACCTGCATGGTGGCGCTGGGCACGTTGCTATCCACCTTCTGGATCCTGGCATCCAACAGTTGGATGCAAACACCTCAAGGTTTTAGCCTCGAAAATGGGCATGTCATCCCACAGGATTGGCTGGCTATCGTATTTAACCCCTCATTTCCGTATCGCTTATTGCATATGTCTATTGCCGCTTTTCTGAGTAGCGCGATGTTCGTTGGCGCATCTGCCGCCTGGCATTTACTCCGGGGTAACGATACCCCTGCCATTCGTAAAATGTTTTCGATGGCGTTGTGGATGGCTCTGATTGTCGCCCCTATTCAGGCCGTTGTTGGAGATATGCACGGCCTCAATACCCTTGAGCATCAGCCTGCAAAAATAGCGGCCATTGAGGGTCACTGGGAAAATAGTCCAGGAGAGGCAACGCCGTTGACGCTGTTTGGCATGCCTGACATGGAGGAAGAGCGCACCAAATACGCTCTGGCGATCCCTGCGCTGGGCAGTCTGATTCTGACCCATAGCCTGGACAAGCAGGTTCCAGCGCTGAAGGATTTTCCCAAGGAAGATCGCCCCAACTCCGCAATTGTATTTTGGTCGTTTCGCATCATGGTTGGCATGGGCGTGTTGATGATCGCCCTGGGTATCTGCAGTGTCTGGTTACGTTGGCGCAAGCGCCTGTACCATTCCCGCCCATTCCAGTGGTTTGCGCTTTTGATGGGGCCTGCCGGACTATTGGCCTTACTGGCCGGCTGGGTGACCACGGAAGTTGGCCGCCAGCCCTGGATCGTATACGGCTTTTTGCGCACGAGGGATGCTGTTTCATTGCACAGCACAACGCAAATAGTCATCAGTTTGCTGGTATTTATCGTCGTTTATTGCACCGTCTTTGGCGTGGGTTACCACTACATATTCAGGCTGATTAAAAAAGGGCCTCAGCCGGTCAGTGAACTGACCTCACAAACCGATGGCACCCCTGCGCGTCCGCTTTCTGCCGCAGAGCCGGTAACGGACGAAGAGGAGAAAATCTAATGGACATCGATATCACCGTAATCTGGTTTGTTATCATTATTTTTGCCACGCTGATGTACATTGTGATGGACGGTTTCGATTTAGGAATTGGCATGTTGTTTTGTATTGTACATGCCCCCGGCGAACGCGATGTGATGGTGAACAGCGTGGCCCCCGTCTGGGACGGGAATGAAACCTGGCTGGTGCTCGGTGGTGCCGGTCTCTTTGGCGCCTTCCCTCTGGCTTATGCTGTGATTGCTGACGCACTGGCAATTCCACTCACGATGATGCTAATTGGGTTGATTTTTCGCGGCGTGGCATTTGAGTTTCGCTTTAAAGCCACGCCTTCGCATCGGCTATTTTGGGACTACGCATTTGCCGGCGGCTCGTTGCTGGCGACCGTGAGTCAGGGGATCGTTGTTGGCGCCGTGATTAGCGGTTTCGATATTTCAGGACGACGCTTTGCCGGGTCGGCATTGGATTGGTTGACCCCGTTTAATGTGTTTTGCGGGCTCGGACTGGTTGCCGCCTATCTGTTACTCGGCACCACATGGCTGATAATGAAAAGCGATGGCGCGCTTCAGAAGCGAATGCGTAAATTAACGCGCCGTGTTCTGATCGCCTTGCTCGCGGTCATTGCGGTTGTCAGCATCTGGACGCCTCTGAGCTGGCAATACATTGCAGAACGCTGGTTTACGCTACCTAATTTCTACTGGTTTGTGCCGGTTCCCATTCTGGTGACGATATTCAGCCTGTGGATTTGGCGTCTGAGCTGTGATAACACCAGTCATGCACGACCTTTTATCCTGACGTTGGGATTAATCTTTCTGGGCTTTAGCAGTTTAGGCATCAGCCTGTGGCCCTATATTATTCCGCCGAATATCACCTTATGGGATGCTGCCGCGCCGCCGTCAAGCCAGATGTTTATGCTGGTTGGTACGCTGTTTATTATTCCGGTAATCCTGATGTATACGGCATGGAGCTACTATGTCTTTCGCGGCAAAGTGTCTGACGGAGAGGGCTACCATTGACCAGGGTAGCGCGCCGATCGCCTGACTCATTGAAAATCTGAAATAAATGTCCACAATGTTCCCGTTTAACAACGTGATAGCGCACTTTATTCAAAGTTATTAGAGAATTATGATTCTGTTGTATAATACCCTGCACTTTACCTAAACATATGAGTGCGACCATGATTGATACTTCTCTCCCCTTAACCGACGTCCATCGCCACCTTGATGGGAACATCCGTGCGCAAACCATCCTGGATCTGGGTCGCCAGTTCAATTTAACCCTCCCGGCGCAGACGCTGGAAACGCTGATTCCTCATGTGCAAGTGACGTCAACTGAGCCTGATTTGGTCAGTTTTTTATCCAAACTGGACTGGGGCGTAAAGGTTCTGGCCTCGCTGGATGCTTGTCGCCGTGTGGCATTTGAAAATATTGAAGATGCCGCCCGGAATGGTCTGCACTATGTTGAATTACGTTTTTCCCCAGGCTACATGGCGATGGCCCATCAACTCCCTGTGGCCGGAGTGGTTGAAGCCGTTATTGCTGGCGTCCGTGAAGGATGCAAGACCTTTGGCGTTGAAGCGCGCTTAATTGGCATCATGAGTCGTACCTTTGGCGAAGCCGCCTGCCTGCAGGAACTTGACGCGCTGTTAGCACACCGTGACCATATTACTGCGCTGGATCTGGCCGGTGACGAACTGGGCTTCCCGGGTAGTTTGTTCCTGTCACATTTCAACCAGGCGCGCGACGCAGGCTGGCACATCACCGTCCATGCCGGCGAAGCCGCGGGACCAGAAAGCATTTGGCAGGCAATCAAAGAGCTGGGCGCGGAACGCATTGGCCATGGTGTTAAAGCGGTCGAAGATCGTGCGCTGATGGATTACCTCGCCGAGCACCGTATCGGCATCGAATCCTGCCTGACATCAAACATCCAGACCAGCACCGTTGCGGCGCTGGCGACACACCCGCTGAAAACATTCCTTGAGCATGGCGTTGTGGCCAGTCTGAATACGGACGACCCGGCTGTTCAGGGTGTGGATATTATTCACGAATACACCATCGCCGCGCCTGCCGCAGGTTTAACTCGCGAACAGATCCGTCAGGCGCAAATCAATGGTCTGGAAATGGCATTCCTGAGTAACGAAGAGAAACGTGCGCTGCGCGAGAAAGTCGCCGCAGCGTAACGTATAAAGTGCCGGATGGCGCTAACGCTTATCCGGCCTACATTGGCTTTCATTGTAGGCCGGATAAGATGCCAGGGCATCGCCATCCGGCATTTGCCTTATCAGGCAAGGCACAGCGTCGAACGGTGTTTCGCGGACTCAAGACCAAGCTCAATCAGCTCCATGATTTGAATGGCTTGTCTCGCCGGAACCGGGTTTTCACCGTTACCGTTTAGCGCATCACGAATGCCTGCGTAGTAGGCCGGGTAATTGCCCGGCACGGTCAGCCAGGTCTCTTCAACCTGCTCTTCGCCTTCAATCCGCGTCAATACACCATCACGCATGTCGTAGCCCCAGTCTTCCTGAGGCAACCGCTCGCCATTTTTCAGCCGCTCTTCCTGTGGGTCAAGGCCATACTTTACGTAGCTGCCGCGCGAGCCGTGCACGATATAGCGGGCCGATTCTGCGGCTGCCAGCATGGTTCCGTGCAGGATCACGCGGCGCTGAGGATACGTCAGGATGGCATGGAAGTAATCTGTCGATTGCGCACCGGGGCGCAGTTGCGCGAGGTCCACCGTCAAACTGACAGGCAAACCAAACAGATTAATCGCCTGATCCAGAAGATGTGGCGCTAAATCATACCAAATACCGCTGCCCGGCCCGCCTTGCTCACGCCAACGGTCACGAACCTGCGGGCGGAAACGATCGAAGTGGGATTCAAAATAGGCGACCTCTCCCAAAACGCCATCCGCTAACAGCGCTTTCAGCGTCAGAAAATCACTGTCCCAGCGACGGTTATGGAAAACCGATAGTACGCGCCCCAGACTACGCGCTAAGGCATCCAGCTCACGAGCTTGTGACAGTGTCACGGTGAACGGTTTATCAACAACCACATGTTTGCCCGCTTCCAGCGCAGCCTTCGCTAACGGAAAGTGCGTATCATTTGGCGTAGGGATAACAATCAGGTCAATATTAGGATCGTTAAAAAGATGCTTAGGCTCAGCAACAACCGTCACTGTAGGCCAGTCGGCCTTCACTTTTGCTTCATCACTACTGGATACCGCAGCCAGTTCCAGGCCAGGTGTGCCCACAATCAAGGGGGCATGGAAGGTTTTACTGGCGTAACCATAGCCGATTAGCCCAACGCGGATGTTGTCACTCATGTTATTGCCTCTCAATTCAGGACTGACCTATTTCACACCATACCTTGCAACGTCTCAATAGTTTAATAACCTTTGCGCTACAAAGGTTGTTTATTAACTTAAGTCAAACATAAGCGACTTAGAGTTAACTTGCCGCGAAAAAGAGGCAGAAATCGTTCCCAACCCGCTTGCCGTATTATTGAGAGATGAGTAACATTTGCCCCCTGTGTTTATGGATAAATCAAAGCAAATGTCATCAGTAATGAATCGTCTTATTGAGTTAACAGGTTGGATTGTTCTTGCGGTCTCCGTGATCCTGCTGGGTATTGCCAATCATATTGACAATTACCAGCCACCGGAACCGATTGCCTCAGTGCAGAAAAAATAAGCATCATTATCCTTTTTAGGCCAGCAATTTACCTTGCACGTTGCGGGGCCTGGCCGTAAAAGATCTAATTCTGTCAAAAAGAGCGAATTATGCCGCATCCCGCTCCGGCGCGTATTGCCTGGGATAGCGAAGCGCGTTAACCTTGCCGCAGGCGTACATCGCGTCTGCTTTTTCACAGGTATGAACACTCTTCTTACATTTGCGCATAAATCCGCATTTGCCTGTGCGCGTTGTTTATTTCTTAATACTTCTACTCCGTTGGTATTATTTTATTAATATGGATCTCCCTTTATGACTGTTCAGGATTATTTATTAAAATTCCGCAAAATCAGTTCACTCGAAAGTCTGGAAAAACTGTTCGATCATCTTAACTACACGCTCACCGATGATGGCGACATTATCAATATGTATCGTGCAGCGGACCACCGCCGTGCGGAACTCATCTCCGGAGGTCGTCTGTTTGACGTCGGTCAGGTACCTAAATCGGTCTGGCATTACGTGCAATAAAGAAGAAAGTAGCGCTCAACGTTAAAAGCTTTATAATAATTGCCCCAAAATGAATGGCATGATTGATTGCGCGCGTAAACCTGGAGAAGAGATGACCACCACACCGGCACAACGTATCGGAGGCTGGCTACTTGGGCCATTGGCCTGGCTGTTAGTCGCGTTGTTGAGCGCTTCGCTGGCGTTATTACTTTATGTCACTGCGCTGGCTACACCGCAAACCTTCCAGGCGCTCGGTGAGCAAAGTACGACAAATTTGTTGCTATGGGGCGTCTCCTTCATTACCGCAATCGCCATGTGGTATTACACGCTGTGGCTGACGATTGCGTTTTTCAAACGCAGAGCCTGTGTACCTAAACATTATATTCTTTGGCTACTGATTTCCGTGTTGCTGGCGATTAAAGCGTTTGCGTTTTCACCGGTCCCGGACGCCTTTGCCGTGCGCCAACTGCTGTTCCCATTGCTGGCTGCAGCCCTGCTGGTGCCCTATTTCAAACGCTCGCAGCGCGTTAAAACGACGTTTGTGAACCCGTAATAACCCTACAGTTAACCTGTTGTCGCCTGTTGCAGATTGTCAGATAATAGGCGGCTTTTTTATTTCAGGCCGAAAAATGACTGATTACCTGCTGCTGTTTGTCGGAACTGTACTGGTCAACAACTTTGTACTGGTTAAGTTTCTGGGCCTCTGCCCGTTTATGGGCGTTTCCAAAAAACTGGAAACCGCAATGGGTATGGGCCTTGCCACGACGTTTGTCATGACGCTGGCCTCCATTTGCGCGTGGTTGATTGATACCTGGATCCTCATTCCACTCAACCTCATCTATTTGCGCACGCTGGCTTTTATTCTGGTCATCGCCGTTGTCGTGCAGTTTACCGAGATGGTGGTTCGCAAAACCAGCCCTGCGCTGTACCGTTTGCTGGGGATCTTCTTACCGCTGATCACCACCAACTGCGCGGTGCTGGGTGTAGCGCTACTGAACATCAACCTCGGGCATAACTTTTTACAGTCGGCGCTATACGGCTTTTCCGCCGCCGTCGGCTTCTCGCTGGTGATGGTGCTGTTTGCCGCCATTCGCGAACGCCTCGCCGTGGCGGACGTCCCTGCTCCGTTTCGCGGTAATGCGATTGCGCTGATTACCGCTGGTTTAATGTCATTGGCCTTTATGGGCTTTAGTGGTTTGGTGAAGTTGTAATGAATGCTATCTGGATTGCCGTTGCCGCAGTAAGTCTGCTGGGTCTGGCGTTCGGCGCTATTTTGGGTTACGCCTCGCGACGTTTTGCCGTTGAGGACGATCCCGTCGTGGAGAAAATTGATGAAATTCTCCCGCAAAGCCAATGTGGACAGTGCGGCTATCCGGGCTGTCACCCGTACGCGGAAGCGATCGGCTCCCAGGGGGAGAAAATCAACCGCTGCGCGCCTGGCGGTGAAGCGGTGATGTTAAAAATTGCCGCCCTGCTGAACGTCGATCCGCAGCCGATTGATGGTGATGAACACGATGTTACGCCCGTGCGTATGCTGGCGGTGATTGATGAAAATAACTGTATCGGTTGCACAAAGTGCATTCAGGCTTGCCCGGTCGATGCCATCGTGGGCGCCACGCGCGCCATGCACACGGTGATGAGCGATCTCTGCACCGGTTGCAACCTGTGCGTTGATCCGTGCCCAACGCAATGTATCGAATTACGCCCGGTGGCTGAAACGCCCGATAGCTGGAAATGGGATTTAAACACTATCCCTGTGCGCATCATTCCTGTGGAACAACATGTTTAAGTTATTCTCTGCATTCAGAAAAAACAAAATCTGGGACTTTGATGGCGGCATTCATCCACCAGAAATGAAGACCCAGTCGAACGGTACGCCGCTGCGACAGGTTCCGCTGGCGCCGCGCTTCGTTATTCCGCTGAAACAACATATTGGCGCGGAGGGTGAACTGTGTGTAAGCGTGGGCGACGCCGTCCTGCGCGGTCAGGCGTTAACCATCGGGCGCGGCAAAATGCTGCCGGTACATGCGCCAACGTCAGGCACTATTGTTGCTATTGCGCCGCACTCCACCGCACACCCTTCGGCATTAGCCGAGCTAAGCGTCGTTATTGATGCCGATGGCGAAGACCGCTGGATTGAGCGTGATGGCTGGGCCGATTACCGCTCCCGTAGCCGGGAAGAGCTTATTGCACGTATTCATCAGTACGGCGTAGCTGGACTGGGCGGCGCAGGTTTCCCAACCGGCGTTAAGCTGCAGGGCGGCGGCGATAAAATTGAAACGCTGATCATCAACGCCGCAGAATGCGAACCGTACATTACGGCGGATGACCGCCTGATGCAGGACTGCGCAGCTCAGGTCGTCGAAGGTATCCGCATCCTGGCGCACATTCTCCAGCCGCGCGAAATACTGCTGGGAATAGAAGATAACAAACCGCAGGCAATTTCCATGCTGCGTGCGGTGCTGGCCGATTCGCACGATATCAGCTTACGCGTGATCCCAACCAAGTACCCGTCCGGCGGAGCCAAACAGTTAACACAAATTCTGACCGGCAAACAGGTGCCTCATGGCGGACGCTCTTCAGATATTGGCGTGCTGATGCAAAACGTCGGCACCGCCTACGCGATCAAACGCGCGGTCATTGACGGCGAACCCATTACCGAGCGTGTCGTGACGCTGACAGGCGAAGCCGTCAGCCGTCCGGGCAACGTCTGGGCGCGATTAGGTACGCCCGTTCGTCATCTGCTTAACGACGCAGGTTTTTGCCCTTCCGCCGATCAAATGGTGATTATGGGCGGGCCGCTGATGGGCTTTACGCTGCCGTGGCTGGATGTGCCGGTGGTAAAAATCACCAACTGCCTTCTGGCTCCTTCTGCCAGTGAAATGGGCGAAACGCCGGAAGAGAAAGGCTGCATTCGCTGTAGCGCCTGTGCCGACGCCTGTCCGGCCGACCTTCTGCCGCAACAACTTTACTGGTTCAGTAAAGGTCAGCAGCATGACAAATCCACAACCCACAATATCGCTGACTGTATCGAATGCGGCGCCTGCGCATGGGTATGCCCGAGCAACATTCCGCTGGTGCAGTATTTCCGCCAGGAAAAGGCCGAGATTTACGCCATTAGCCAGGAAGAAAAACGTGCCGCCGAAGCGAAAGCGCGATTTGAAGCCCGACAGGCGCGACTTGAGCGTGAAAAAGCCGCACGCCTTGAACGCCACAAAAGCGCTGCCGTTCAGCCTGCGGCTAAAGATCATGATGCCATTGCCGCCGCACTGGCTCGCGTAAAAGAAAAGCAGGCTCAGGCCATGCAGCCGGTCGTCATTCAGGCTGGCGAAAAACCTGACAACAGCGCCGTGATTGCCGCTCGCGAGGCGCGTAAGGCGCAGGCTCGCGCTGCCCGGGCGGAGAATGCAAACACAACTGAAGACAGCAGTGCGGCTAACGATCCGCGCAAAGCCGCCGTCGAAGCGGCAATCGCACGTGCCAAAGCCCGCAAGCTTACGCAGGAAGCGGTAACGGAAACCGCCGAACCGGTTGATCCGCGTAAAGCTGCCGTCGAAGCGGCAATCGCGCGTGCCAAGGCCCGCAAGCTTGAGCAGCAGGCAGCTACGGAAACCACCGAACCGGTTGATCCGCGCAAAGCTGCCGTCGAAGCGGCAATCGCGCGTGCCAAAGCCCGCAAGCTTGAGCAGCAGGCAGCTACGGAAACCGCCGAACCGGTTGACCCACGTAAAGCCGCCGTCGCGGCCGCTATCGCACGCGCTCAGGCTAAAAAAGCCGCACAGCAGCAGGTTGTAAACGAGGAATAAATGGTATTCAGAATAGCAAGCTCCCCCTATACCCATAACCAGCGTCAGACATCACGTATTATGATGTTGGTATTACTTGCTGCATTGCCGGGGATCGCCGCACAGCTGTGGTTCTTTGGCTGGGGTACATTGTTCCAGATAGTGCTGGCCGCCATTAGCGCTCTCGCTGCCGAGGCTGGCGTACTTAAACTGCGTAAACAACCCATTGTGCCGATACTAAAAGATAACTCCGCGCTACTCACGGGGTTGCTGCTGGCCGTGAGTATTCCTCCCCTCGCCCCCTGGTGGATGGTGGTATTAGGCACGGTCTTTGCCGTTATCATTGCTAAACAGCTGTATGGCGGCCTCGGGCAGAACCCGTTCAATCCCGCTATGATTGGTTACGTCGTACTGCTTATTTCATTCCCGGTGCAGATGACAAGCTGGCTACCGCCGCAGGAAATTGCGGCCACGGTACCCGGATTCTTTGATGCTCTGAACGTAATCTTTACCGGACATACCGCCGGCGGCAGTGATATGAACGCGCTCCGTATGGGAATCGACGGTATCAGCCAGGCAACGCCCCTTGATACCTTCAAGACCTCTCTGCATGCGGGGCGAACGGTTGAACAGGTAATGCAGTACCCGATTTACAGCGGCATGCTCGCGGGCGCCGGATGGCAGTGGGTCAACCTTGCCTGGCTTGCGGGCGGCGTTGTGCTGCTATGGCAGAAAGCGATTCGCTGGCATATCCCGGTCAGCTTCCTGCTGTCTCTCGGGGTCTGTGCGACTCTGGGTTGGCTATTCTCGCCAGAGTCGCTCGCATCGCCTCAGTTACACCTGCTCTCTGGCGCGACGATGCTCGGCGCATTCTTTATTCTTACCGATCCCGTTACGGCATCAACCACCAACCGTGGTCGCCTGATTTTTGGCGCGCTTGCGGGTTTGTTAGTGTGGTTAATTCGCAGTTTTGGTGGTTATCCTGATGGCGTGGCCTTTGCCGTATTGCTGGCAAATATCACGGTTCCCCTGATTGATTATTACACCCGCCCTCGCGTATACGGACATCGCTAAGGACAACATATGCTGAAAACGATTCGTAAACACGGTATTACTCTGGCGCTGTTTGCCGCCGGGTCAACAGGGCTAACTGCGGCAATCAATCAATTAACCAAGTCCACCATTGATGAACAGGCGGCGCTGCAGCAAAAAGTATTGTTCGATCAGGTTCTGCCTGGCGATCGCTACAATAACGTACTGTCTGAAAGTTGCTATCTGGTGAATGCGCAAGCATTGGGTAAAGGAACGCACCGTGTGTACATCGCGCGACAGGACGACCGGCCCGTCGCGGCAATTCTTGAAGCCACGGCGCCAGATGGTTATTCCGGGGCGATCCAACTGCTGGTTGGGGTGGATTTCAAGGGTACCGTGTTAGGTACGCGTGTGACCGAACACCATGAAACGCCAGGGCTGGGCGATAAAATTGAGCTGCGTCTGTCAGACTGGATCACCCACTTTAGCGGCAAGACGATCGGCACAGGCAACGACGCCCACTGGGCGGTGAAAAAAGATGGCGGCGACTTCGACCAGTTTACTGGCGCAACCATTACGCCGCGTGCGGTAGTTAATGCGGTGAAACGCGCCGGTTTATATGCGCAGACGCTGCCCGCACAACTCCCTCAACTTAGCGCCTGTGGAGAATAAACCATGAGCGAAATTAAAGATGTTATTGTTCAGGGGCTATGGAAAAATAACTCCGCGCTTGTACAGTTACTTGGTATGTGCCCGCTGCTGGCGGTGACATCTACCGCCACCAATGCGTTAGGTCTGGGACTGGCGACTACGCTGGTTCTGACGCTGACAAACCTGACGATTTCAGCCCTTCGTCGCTGGACGCCGTCTGAAATTCGTATTCCGATTTATGTCATGATCATCGCCTCCGTAGTGAGTGCGGTGCAGATGTTGATCAATGCCTACGCTTTTGGTCTGTATCAGTCTCTTGGCATCTTTATTCCCCTTATTGTGACCAACTGCATTGTCGTCGGTCGTGCTGAAGCCTTCGCGGCTAAAAAAGGCCCGGCATTATCCGCCCTCGATGGGTTCTCCATCGGTATGGGCGCAACCGGGGCAATGTTTGTTCTGGGCTCGCTGCGTGAAATAATTGGTAACGGTACGCTATTTGATGGCGCAGACGGTTTGTTAGGCAGTTGGGCTAAAGTACTACGCGTAGAGATCTTCCATACCGATACGCCGTTTCTGCTGGCCATGCTGCCACCGGGCGCGTTTATTGGTCTGGGTCTGATGCTGGCGGTTAAGTATTTGATTGATGAGAAAATGAAGAAACGTCGTGCCGAAGCGGCTGTCGCCGATAGCCCGGCTGGTGAAACAGGGAATGTGTAATGAACAAAGCAAAACGGCTGGAAATACTGACGCGTCTGCGTGATAACAATCCGCACCCGACAACTGAGCTGAATTTTACATCACCGTTTGAACTGTTGATTTCGGTATTGCTCTCCGCCCAGGCCACCGATGTCAGCGTCAATAAGGCGACGGCTAAGCTGTACCCCGTCGCCAATACCCCCGCCGCTATGCTGGAGCTCGGCGTGGAGGGCGTTAAATCCTATATAAAGACAATCGGCTTGTTCAACAGCAAAGCGGAAAACGTGATTAAAACCTGTCGCATTCTGCTGGAACAACATAATGGTGAAGTTCCGGAAGACCGGGCCGCATTAGAGGCCCTGCCAGGGGTTGGGCGAAAGACAGCCAATGTGGTGTTAAATACCGCCTTTGGCTGGCCGACCATTGCCGTGGATACCCATATTTTTCGGGTCTGTAATCGGACGCAATTCGCCCCGGGAAAAAACGTCGAGCAGGTAGAAGAGAAACTGCTGAAAGTCGTACCCAGTGAATTTAAAGTCGATTGCCATCACTGGTTAATCCTTCATGGCCGTTACACCTGCATAGCCAGAAAGCCGCGATGCGGTTCCTGTATTATCGAAGATCTCTGCGAATTCAAAGAGAAAGTCGATATCTGATGCTGCCGGGGCATCTCCGTTGCCCCTTACCTGCATAACGATTAGTTATGCACTCCCCAGACAATCATTTCCCGACAATGATGCCATTCAACTGCGCATATCTAACGCATTATTCTTGTGTATAAACACCTGAGCAGGTTAATCGTTTTTTTAGTAATAGAAATTTCTATCTATACGTGATGCAGATCACCCAGACAACACAATGTTAAATAATTTTTATTTTTTAGTTAAAGTGACAATCAGATGACCTAACTGAACAGTTTCTGAACAAAACATTACACTGTCTATTTTTCAGATAATGGCCTATATCACTGGATTCAACCTAAAATAGCAGAACATATCGCCACATTGCGGTTTCCGGCCTGCTTAAACAGTGTAAAAATCTGCCATTCTTCAAATGAAAAAATTTAACGCTAGATAACATTTCAAGACCCCGACGATTTCACCACCCAGGATATATGTAACAGATTATTACAAACCCCTTGTCTGAATGGTCAAGATAGTGAACATTACTTGCCGTTTCCCCTCCCACTATAACAATCGGACGGATGAACTTGATTCATCACGTACCTGAACACCCCCGTTGATATGGGATGTAAAAAAAGAGGTAAAAGTGTCTACTGCAAACAATAAACCAACAGAAAGCGTTAGTTTAAACGCCTTCAAACAACCAAAAGCGTTCTATCTCATATTCTCTATTGAGCTGTGGGAGCGTTTTGGTTATTACGGCCTGCAAGGGATTATGGCCGTCTACCTGGTAAAACAACTGGGTATGTCAGAAGCGGATTCCATCACACTTTTCTCGTCCTTTAGCGCCCTGGTGTATGGTCTGGTTGCCATTGGCGGCTGGTTAGGTGATAAAGTTCTGGGAACAAAACGAGTCATTATGCTGGGCGCCGTTGTCCTGGCTATCGGTTATGCGCTGGTTGCATGGTCCGGTCACGATGCCGGTATCGTTTATATGGGCATGGCGGCCATCGCGGTCGGTAACGGCCTGTTTAAAGCCAACCCATCATCCCTGCTCTCAACCTGCTATGCAAAAGATGACCCGCGTCTTGATGGTGCATTTACCATGTACTACATGTCCGTCAACATCGGTTCATTCTTCTCTATGCTGGCAACGCCGTGGTTAGCAGCGCATTACGGCTGGAGCACCGCGTTCGCTCTGAGCGTCGTCGGTATGCTGATCACCGTTGTTAACTTCGCATTCTGCCAGCGCTGGGTTAAACAGTACGGTTCTAAACCTGACTTCGAGCCGATCAACTTCCGTAATCTGCTGCTGACCATCGCTGGCGTTGTGGTGCTGATCGCGATTGCCACCTGGCTGCTGCACAACCAGCAGATCGCCCGTATGGTTCTGGGTGTGATTGCCATTGGTATCGTGTTTATCTTCGGTAAAGAAGCCTTCACCATGCACGGTGCTGCGCGTCGTAAAATGATTGTCGCCTTCATTCTGATGCTGGAAGCAATTATCTTCTTCGTGCTGTACAGCCAGATGCCGACCTCACTGAACTTCTTCGCGATTCGTAACGTTGAACACTCAATCCTGGGCATTGCTTTTGAACCTGAGCAGTACCAGGCGCTGAACCCGTTCTGGATCATCATTGGTAGCCCAATCCTCGCCGCTATCTATAACAAGATGGGCGATAACCTGCCGATGCCGACCAAGTTCGCGATCGGTATGGTGCTGTGTTCTGGTGCGTTCCTGATCCTGCCGCTGGGTGCAAAATTCGCCACCGACGCGGGCATCGTTTCTGTAAACTGGCTGATCATCAGCTACGGTCTGCAGAGTATCGGTGAACTGATGATTTCCGGTCTGGGTCTGGCAATGGTAGCGCAGCTGGTTCCGCAACGCCTGATGGGCTTCATCATGGGTAGCTGGTTCCTGACCACTGCCGGTGCAAACATCATCGGTGGTTACGTCGCCAACATGATGGCCGTTCCAGAAAACGTGACTGACCCGCTGATGTCCCTTGAAGTCTACGGTCGTGTGTTCCTGCAGATTGGTGTTGCAACGGCGGTTATCGCTGTTCTGATGCTGCTGACGGCGCCGAAACTGAATCGTATGACTCAGGATGATGATGTCAATGAGAAAGCCTCTAAGGCCGCGACAGCGTAATTCTCTGGGAAACTCATTTTCAGGCCGCTAACTGCTGTTAGCGGCTTTTTTTTTTGCCAGAGGTAGCACTACCATACGATAAACCTCAGTCAAAAGGAGTTACCGATGAAACTGTTCTACAAACCAGGCGCATGTTCTCTTGCTTCCCACATCACACTTCGTGAAAGCGGTAAAGATTTCACGCTGGATGGTGTTGATCTGATGAAGAAACGTCTGGAAAACGGCGATGATTTTTTCGCGGTAAACCCCAAAGGTCAAGTTCCCGCGCTGCTGCTGGATGATGGTACATTACTGACCGAAGGCGTGGCCATCATGCAGTATCTGGCTGATACCGTACCAGACCGCCAGCTCCTCGCCCCTACCAGCAGCCTCTCCCGCTACAAAACCCTCGAATGGCTTAACTATATAGCGACAGAACTACATAAAGGTTTTACCCCGCTGTTCCGTCCCGATACGCCGGAAGAGTACAAGCCCACCGTTCGCGCGCAGCTGGAGAAAAAATTGCAGTATGTGAACGAATCGCTGCAAAATAATCAATGGATCTGCGGTCCGCGCTTCAGCATTGCAGACGCCTATCTGTTTACCGTGCTGCGCTGGGCCTATGCGGTTAAGCTGAATATGGCAGGATTAAGCAACATTGACGCCTATATGGCGCGTATGGCTGAACGCCCGGCGGTTGCCGCAGCGCTGAAAGCTGAAGGGTTGAGCTAATCACGAATGTGCCGGATGGCGGCGCCAGGCGCCTTATCCGGCCTACTTACTTGCCCGGCCTACGGCCAAACGTAGGCCCGATAAGCGTGAGCGCCATCGGGCATTGACTACAGCTGCGTCGCGCTGAAGTAGTGTTCAGGCTGCGCGATGCGATCCTGCGCGGCCACGACCTGCAGTTCATACTCATGCATTTCTTTGGTCGCGATCATCACTTCGTACACCGCCGCCGTCACATGCTCAAGCGCCTGCTGTAAAGACGCGCCCTGCAGTAGTTTCACCAGCAACAAGCCGCTGGTAACATCACCTACCCCAACCGGCTGACGAGCGCCAAAATCAACTAACGGGCGGCTGATATGCCACGCCTGTTCAGCAGTGACCAACAGCATCTCGAAACGATCGGGGCTAATCCCTGCGCGGGCCAGATGTTTCACCAGCACAATCTCGGGGCCCTGGGCGATAAGCTCACGGGCCGCTGTCACCGCTTCAGTCACATTGTGGACCGCATGCTCGCATAAAATTTCCAGCTCAACCAGATTCGGGGCGATGATGTCGCTGGCGGGAAGCGCATGGCGCACATGAAACTCCGCCACGCCCGGCGCGACGATACACCCTTTCTCCGGATGTCCCATCACCGGGTCGCAAAAGTATTTTGCCTGCGGATTTGCCGCTTTCACTTTGCGCACGATACCCAGGATATGCTCGCCCTGTTCCGCTGAGCCCAGATAGCCACTCAGTACTGCGTCACAGGTGTGGAGTTTATCGATATCGGCAATGCCCTGCACGATGTCAGTCAGATGACTCGGCGGCATAACACAACCGGTCCATTTACCGTACTGCGTGTGGTTAGAAAACTGCACGGTATTCAGCGGCCAGACATTTGCGCCAAGTCGACGCATGGGAAACTCTGCCGCACTATTGCCCGCATGACCAAAAACAACGTGGGACTGAATGGCGAGGATATTCTTCATTTTACTTACCACAACCCTGAAAAAAAAAAGGGGCGTAGTTTCCCACGCCCCTGCTAACTAAATCTTACTTCCAGCAAATCAGACAATAGTTCTTCTTGCCACGGCGCAATAAGGTATAGCGCCCGAACAGGATATCACTCTCCTGGAAGAAGTATTCTGGATCGGACTGCTTCTCGCCGTTGATGGTCACCGCGTTAGACGCAATGGTCTTACGCGCCTGGCCGCGAGACGGCTGCAGTTCGGAGTCCACCAGCGCCTGCATCAGATCCGCGCCTTTCTCCATTTCAATCATCGGCACGCCATCCTGCGCCAGCTGTTCGAAATCCGCTTCGCTCAAATCGCTCAGGTTGCCGTTGAACAAGCTTTCAGTAATGCGTTTTGCCGCGACCAGACCTTCTTCGCCGTGAACCAGACGCGTGACCTGCTCGGCCAGAACATACTGGGCGCGCGGCGCTTTACCGCTGTTTTTATCTTCTTCTTCCAGCGCATTGATCTCTTCAATGTCCATGAAAGTGAAGAATTTCAGGAAGCGGTAAACGTCCGCATCCGCGGTGTTGATCCAGAACTGGTAGAATTTGTACGGACTGGTTTTCTTCGGATCCAGCCACACTGCGCCGCCTTCAGTCTTACCAAATTTGGTGCCATCGGCTTTGGTGATCAGCGGAACGGTCAGACCAAATACCTGATTCTGGTGCAGACGGCGGGTCAAATCGATACCTGAGGTAATGTTGCCCCACTGGTCAGAGCCACCAATCTGCAACGCAACGCCGTGCAGTTTGTTCAGGCAGGCAAAGTCATAGCCCTGCAGCAGATTGTAAGAAAACTCGGTAAAGGAGATCCCCTGATCGTCACGGTTCAGACGTTGCTTAACCGCTTCTTTGTTGATCATCTGGTTAACGGAGAAGTGTTTGCCGATATCACGCAGGAAAGTCAGTACATTCATACCGCCAAACCAGTCGTAGTTGTTCGCAGCAATCGCCGAGTTGTCGCCACAGTCGAAATCGAGGAACGGTGCAACCTGCTTGCGGATTTTATCCACCCACTCCTGCACGGTGTCTTCGGTGTTCAGTTTACGCTCGGCGGCTTTAAAGCTCGGGTCACCAATCAGACCGGTTGCGCCACCTACCAGTGCAACAGGCTTATGGCCCGCCTGCTGGAAGCGTTTCAGGCATAACAATGGAACCAGATGCCCCAAATGCAAGCTGTCAGCGGTAGGATCGAAGCCGCAATAGAGCGCGATCGGGCCTTGCGCCAGTCGCTCTGCTAACGCTTCCTCGTCCGTCACCTGGGCCACCAGCCCCCGCTCTTGCAATTGTTTAATCAAGTTACTGCTTGCCATCAAAATCTCCATGTATAAAACGACTGCACCTTTGCCGGTACACGACTTTTCGCCTGATGCGAAAGAAACATAGAATAAAGCGCCGGATTGATCAGCACCAGCGCTTAAAACAAGAATTTTGCATCTTTAGGGGGCCAGGCGATCAATTTTCCACGCGTTATCTTCGCGTTGGTATAAAAAACGATCGTGCAGACGGTTTTCACCGCCCTGCCAGAACTCTATTTGTTCAATACTCACGCGAAAGCCGCCCCAAAAGCTGGGTAAAGGAACTTCCCCTTGCTGAAACTTCTGCTTCAGTTCAAGGAATTTGCTTTCGAGAATACCGCGAGCGGAGATCCGACTGGACTGTTTAGAGACCCAGGCACCAATCTGGCTGTCGCGAGGGCGACTGTGGAAGTACTTCACCACCTCAAGGGTGGAAAGGCGCTCGGCCTTACCGATCACCATCACCTGGCGTTCCAGGGTATGCCACGGAAATAAGAGGCTGATGCGCGGGTTTTTCTCAATCTGATGCGCCTTACGGCTACCGAGGTTGGTATAGAACACCAGCCCTTTGTCATCATAATGTTTGAGCAACACGATGCGCTGATACGGCTGACCGTTTTCATCAACGGTCGCAACGACCATAGCAGTAGGGTCTGCCAGTTTGGCGTCGCAGGCTTGCCCCAGCCAGCGCTCAAACAGCGCAAGGGGCTCAGCGGGAAGATCGCGGCGGCGAAGACCGCCTTTGGTGTATTCACGGCGCAGATGCGCGATTTGCTGCAATTCGTCGTTATCAGACATGATGTTGGGCTACGGATTGTCAGTGGGTGACGCTATTGTGCGCCGCCCAGGTGAAAATCTCAACGCTTCGGGTTCTGTAACTGACAGTTATTTAGCACAATTCTGTCTCGTTTATAGACCGTTGCCTCATCGCCTTTAGACCAGAAGACGTAGATACCATCGGTATAGCGCGCACCTGATGCCGACATGCCCTGTTTGAGGTTCAATAGCTGATTATCATAAACAAAGTTCACTTCCTGGCGCGTATTGTTCAGCTTCACGGTTAGCGGTTTTTCATCACAACGGTATTCAAGCGTATCCGTTTGCATACGTTCGACAAATTGATTGTAAACGCTACAACCGCTAAGCAGCACGGGCAGACACAATAACAACAGTTTTTTCATAGCCATATCCTGACGACTTTCCTGGTCCCGGAGGGTAATGGCACCCTCCCTGATATCCCTAGTTTACCGGCATACGACGCTGAATAATTTCAGTTAACTCTGAGTTCGCGGATTGGCAGGGAAAATCGCCCCCAACACGCTCGGCTCTGATGCGCCGGTCACCGAAGGAAGGTTCCCCGGTAATCCCGCCAGCGTTCGCCACGCCAGCCATGCAAAGGCCAGCGCTTCCATATCATCGCCGCTGATGCCGGCTTCATCAGTTGAGCAAACCTCCGTTCCCGGCAATAAAGCCGCCAGGCGCATCATCAGCAGCGGATTTCGGCTTCCGCCGCCGCATACCATCAGGCGTTCACAGCCGCCGCTAAGCAAGACCTGCTCTGAAATGGTGACCGCTGTCAGTTCGGCGAGCGTCGCCTGCACATCTCGTGGGCTGATTCCCGGGAAATGCGCCAGATAGCGTTCTATCCAGCCATAATTGAAATACTCGCGGCCGGTGCTTTTCGGCGCTGGCGCAGAAAAATACGGATCGTTAAGCATATTTTGCAGCAGCGGCAGGATAACCGTTCCTGAACTGGCCCACTGCGCATCTTTGTCGTAGGGTTGACCGCATTGCCGCCAGATCCAGGCATCCATCAGCATATTGCCCGGCCCGGTGTCGTAGCCGCGAACGGGCTGCTGCGGAATCAGCAGAGACAGATTGGCAATCCCGCCGATATTTAGCACCATCCGCCGCTCGGTTGGATGTGCCAACAGCGCCTGATGAAAAGCGGGAACCAGCGGCGCGCCCTGCCCGCCGAGGGCGATATCGCGACGGCGAAAATCCCCCACCACGGTTACCCCGGTGCGCGCGACGATCTGATTGTTGTCGCCAATTTGCAGCGTGTGCGGCGCGCTTCCCGTCGGCTCATGCCACACGGTTTGCCCGTGGCAGCCAATCGCCACGATATCCTGCGGTTTCAATTTTTCCTGCGCCAACAGCGCGTTCACCGCCTCGGCAAACAGATAACCGAGCTGCGCGTCCAGTTGACCAAACTGAGAGAGCGTAAGCTGCTGCCCCTGGCAGATATCCAGAATCGCCTGTTTTACATGAATGGGGATAGGCCAGGTCAGACTCGCCTGCTGTGCAACCATCGTTTCATCTATTGTCGCCAGCACAACATCGACGCCATCAAGGCTGGTTCCAGACATAACACCGATAAAACGGCCCGATTTCATACGTCATCCTTTTAAGCAAATTAGCCTTGACACTGAACCATAAAGTGCAGGCTAATGCCATGCTTCCTTAATGATTTTTGCGCGCTGACCATGACAATGGTCGCTTAATTACATCAATTATATGAATGATTCGTTTATACTCGGTTGATCCGATTTCGGTTAAGATTTTCATATTGTTCCAGTAGAACATGTGACCTTAGGCTCACAAATGCCATATAATTTAACCATGATGGGTGCTTTGTTAGCGTTTCGTGGTGATAAAGGAGATTTGTAAATGATTAAACGTGTGCTGATTGTTTCATTAATGGGCGTATCTTTGGCAGGCTGCGTTAACAATGATAGCCTTTCAGGCGACGTATATACCGCATCCGAAGCGAAACAAGTTCAGAACGTTACCTACGGTACGATTGTTCATGTTCGTCCGGTGCAAATCCAGGGTGGCGATGACGCAAACGTGATTGGCGCTATCGGTGGTGCGGTTCTCGGCGGGTTCCTTGGTAACACCGTCGGCGGTGGTACTGGTCGTTCATTAGCCACAGCGGCAGGCGCAGTTGCCGGTGGCGTCGCGGGCCAGGGCGTACAGGGTGCGATGAATAAAACCCAGGGTGTGGAACTGGAAATCCGTAAGGATGATGGTAATACCATCATGGTGGTTCAGAAACAGGGTGCGACCAAATTCTCTGCCGGTCAGCGCGTTGTTATGGCGAACAACGGCAGCCAGGTTACCGTGTCTCCACGTTAATCGAATGACGTGTGGTCAGGCTGTGGCCACACGTCATCTTTCGTTTCAACCCTGCGACTGCAGTTCAATAATATTGTGTTCCAGTCTGGCGACCAGTTTAATCAGCAGATCAATTTCCTCAGCCGAAATCCCTTCCAGAATCTCTCCACGTGTCTTGTTGATAACCGCTTCCATCTCGGCGATCAACGGTTCAGCTTTCTCTGTCAGTTTAATTCTCTTTGCCCGACGATCGCTGGCGCAAGTCTGTCGTGAAATGAGTCCCTTTTCTTCCAGTTGGTCAAGCGTACGTACCAGCGAAGGCTGTTCAATGCCAATCGCTTTTGCCAGCTGGATCTGCGATTGGTCCGGCGGCAACTGATGAATGTTGTGCAGCGTAACCCAATGCGTCTGCGTCAACTCCAGAGGTTTCAGGCGATGGTCAATCAGAGCACGCCAAATGCGCACCAACCGTGCCAGATCAGAACCTAGTGGCGATTCCAATTTCATCTCCTTATAATTAGCTTGCTAAGTTATTGTGCTGATTTTAGAATAGTGTGCAACATTTGTATTCTCAAAACAAATGTATTGCCAAATTTGCTTACCGGTTGACATTTTTTCAGACATGATGTGTTACAGAGACGCATTGTCTCTTTTTTGCTAAACCTATAGCAATGCTCTATTGCGCCAAGGATTTTGCCCGTGAAGTTTATGTTTAATGCAACAGGATTGCCCCTACAAGATTTAATGATCGGTGCTTCTGTCTACTTCCCTCCCGTTTTTAAGGCGTTTGTAGCAGGATTTATTCTCTGGCTGGTTGTTCATCGCCTGCTGCGCGACTGGATTTATTCTGGTGAAATCTGGCATCCCCTGTTAATGGATCTGTCACTCTTTACGCTTTGCGTATGTCTGGCCTTTGTTATGTTGATTGCGTGGTGATTATGTCGCTTAAAACCGTTAAATACTTCTCCACAATTATAGTCGCTGCAATCGCGGTTTTCGCCGGATGGTGGATGTGGAATTACTATATGCAATCGCCCTGGACCCGTGATGGTAAAGTGCGTGCTGAACAGGTCGGCATCGCGCCACAGGTATCGGGCAGCATTAGCGAACTCAACATCAAAGATAATCAACTGGTCAACAAAGGCGATATCCTTTTTGTTATCGATAAGACGCCTTTCCAGATTGCCGTACTGAATGCGCAGGCGCAACTGGCGAAGGCGCAGTCGGATCTGACCAAAGCCAATAATGAAGCCAAACGCCGCCGCAATTTATCGCAAAACTTTATCTCCGCGGAAGATCTGGACAGCGCGCTCCTTAATGTAAAAGCCATGCAGGCGACCGTTGAGGCCGCCCAGGCCAGTTTACGTCATGCGCAGTGGCAGCTGGCGCAAACGGTAGTCAAAGCGCCTGTCACCGGCTGGGTCACCAATCTTTCGACCCGCTCCGGAGATTATGCCTCAACGGGTAAGCCCCTGTTTGCCCTGGTCGACAGCAATTCCTTCTATGTGATGGGGTATTTTGAAGAAACCAAGCTGCGCCATATTCGTGACGGCGCGCCAGCCCGTATAACGCTCTATAGCGGCAACGTTGCGTTACAGGGTCACGTATCCAGTATTGGTCGCGCCATCTACGACCAAAGTGTCGAAAGCAATTCCGGCCTTGTCCCGGATATTAAACCAAACGTACCGTGGGTTCGTCTGGCACAGCGGGTTCCTGTTCGCATAGAGTTTGACGCGTTGCCGCACGATGTCACGCTGGTATCCGGGACAACCTGTAGCGTGTCTATCGGTCAGTCTAAATGAAATTCCCCACTCTGACGCCAGCCAATCTGCCGTGGTTTAAAGCCACGAGCGGACAATGGCGTTATGCGCTGCGTAATACCATTGCGATGTGTCTGGCGTTAACGTTCGCCTACTATCTGGATCTGGACGAGCCCTACTGGGCGATGACCTCGGCCGCGGTGGTCAGTTTTCCCACCGTTGGCGGCGTCATCAGTAAAAGTCTGGGACGCATCGCGGGCAGTCTGCTTGGCGCGACGGCCGCATTAATGATTGCTGGCCACACCCTCAATGAACCCTGGCTGTTTTTACTGAGCATGTCAGCCTGGATTGGCTTTTGTACCTGGGCCTGCGCGCATTTTACCAATAACGCGGCCTACGCCTTTCAACTGGCAGGTTATACGGCAGCAATCATTGCGTTTCCGATGGTACATATTACTGAAGTGACGCAAGTGTGGGATATCGCTCAGGCGCGCGTCTGTGAGGTCATCGTCGGGATCCTCTGCGGCGGCATGATGATGATGATCCTCCCCAGCACATCCGATGGCACCGCATTGCTTACTGCACTGAAAAACATGCATGCCCGTTTGCTGGAACACGCCAGTTTGCTCTGGCAACCGGAAACAACTGATGCCATCCGCACGGCGCATGAAGGCGTTATCGGCCAGATACTGACCATGAACCTGCTGCGTATACAGGCGTTCTGGAGTCACTATCGCTTTCGCCGCCAAAATGCGTTACTCAATTCGCTGTTGCACCAGCAGCTACGCATGACCAGCGTGATTTCCAGCCTGCGCAGGATGTTACTGAACTGGCCTAATCCTCCGGCGAATACGCGTGATATCATCGAGCAATTGCTCGGCGCGCTGGTCAAATCCGATACCAACAGTTACACCGTCGCGCGTATTATTGCCCCTCTGCGCCCCACCGATGCGCGCGATTATCGACACGTCGCCTTCTGGCAGCGGCTGCGCTATTTTTGCCGCCTCTACTTGCGCAGCAGCCATTACCTGCGTTTGCTGGAAAGTGGTGTTACCGCTGAACGTATCAATATTGCCCGCACGCCTGGGCTTGCCCGCCATACCGATAATGCGGAAGCCATCTGGAGCGGATTACGGACTTTCTGTACCCTGATGCTTATCGGCGCATGGAGCATCGGCGCGCAGTGGGAGTCAGGCTCCGGCGCGCTGACGCTTGCCGCCATCAGCAGCGTATTGTATTCCGCCGTTGCTGCCCCGTTTAAATCTCTCTCGTTGCTGATGCGTACGCTGGTACTGCTGTCACTGTTCAGCTTTGTGGTCAAGTTCGGCCTGATGGTGCAAATCACCGATCTCTGGCAGTTCATTCTGTTTCTCTTTCCGCTACTCGTCACCATGCAGTTGTTAAAATTACAGATGCCAAAGCTGGCGGGGCTTTGGGGACAGCTCATCGTGTTTATGGGATCGTTCATCGCGGTAACCAATCCCCCCGTTTATGATTATGCAGGCTTCCTGAATGACAATACGGCGAAGATCGCCGGCGTAGCGCTGTCGTGGCTGGCGTTTGCCATTCTGCGCCCCGGCTCAGACGCGCGGAAAAGCCGACGCCATATTCGCGCCCTGCGGCGGGATTTTGTCGATCAGCTCAGCCGTCATCCGGCCCTTAGTGAGAACGAATTTGAGTCGCTGACCTATCATCATGTCAGCCAGTTGAGTAACAGTCAGGATGCGCTGGCGCGGCGTTGGTTGTTACGTTGGGGAGTGGTATTGCTGAACTGCTCGCACGTGTTATGGCAACTGCGCGCCTGGGAAACGCGTTCAGATCCGCTGGCGCGCGTCAGAGACGTGTGCATCTCGCTACTACGCGACGTGATGAGTGAGCGTGGCGTACAGCAACGCCCGTTGAATGCCACGCTAAGTGAGTTACAGCGTATCTGCGATACGCTTGCTCACCATCATCAACCTGCCGCGCAGGAGCTGTCGGCCCTCATCTGGCGGCTGCACTGCTCGCTGTCACAGCTTGAACAGGCGCCTCCGCCGGGTACGCTAAGCCATTGATTATTTAATAACGCCACAGGCGTAGCGCGCTCCGCCCCCGCCAAGCGGTTTCGGTTGATCGGACATATTATCGCCGCCCACATGGATCATCAGCGCTTTGCCTTTCACCTCATCGAGTGTTTTCAGCCGCGGCGCAATGACGGGCGTGGTGGCGTTACCTTCACTGTTTACCACCAGCAGCGGCAGGTCGCCCATATGGCCTGCGCCTTCCGGACCTTCGTGCTTACCGGTATCATGCGGATCGTAATGCCCTCCCGCCGCTTCTGCCGCCGAGGCTTTACCGTCTTTAATCGCCGGTTGGCAGCTGCCATTAGCATGCACATGGAAGCCATGTTCACCCGGCGGCAACGCTTTCAGGTCTGGAGTAAATTCCAGCCCTTTCGCGGTTTCAGTAATAGCGACAGTGCCAATCGCCTGGCCGACGCCCTGCGACGTCACCAGATTGATCGTCACTTTTTCTTCACTGGCAGCCTGCGCACCCGCACAGGCCAGTAAGGTAATAATGGCCACACTCAAACGCTTCATAAGACCTCCGTCTAAAAGGTGTCTGATTGATAAGTGTAAACCAGTGACACAATTTTGAACGACGGAGCGCAAAAAGCGTGATTACGGTACGTCGTACCCCAGCGCCGCTTTACGGATGCGGAACCATTGCTGGCGAGACATGCTCAGCGCCTCAGACTCAATGGCGGCACGTACGCGTTCAATCTTTCCTGACCCAATAATCGGCAGGGGCTGGGACGGCAGACGTAAAATCCAGGCATACACCACCTGCTCAATGGACTGCGCGTTTAGCTCTTCTGCTATCGCGGCAAGTTCGTTACGTAATGGCTGGAACGCATCGTCATTAAACAGACGACCGCCGCCCAGGCACGACCAGGCCATCGGGCGAATGCGCAACTGTTGCAGCTGATCTAAGGTCCCATCCAGCAGGAGCGGCTGATGTACCGGTGAAATTTCAACCTGGTTGGTCGCCAGAGTAAACGGCAGCCGCGACTGCAGCAGTGAAAACTGTGCCGGGGTAAAGTTAGAGACGCCAAAGTGACGCACTTTGCCGCTATGGTGTAATGTTTTAAACGCGTCGGCTACGTCGTCTGCATCCATAAGCGGATCGGGACGGTGGATCAGCAGCAAATCAATATGATCGGTCGCCAGCAGCTTCAGCGACTGTTCCGCGCTGGCAATAATATGCGCGCTGTCGGTGATGTAGTGCCCGAGCGCATTTTCCGTGCGCGCCGTCGTGGCGATCCCGCATTTGGTCACAATCTGCATTTTCTCACGCAGATGCGGAGCCAACTTCATAGCCTCGCCAAACGCGGCTTCGCACTGGTATCCGCCGTAAATATCAGCGTGATCGACGGTGGTAACGCCGAGATCAAGATGCTCTTCAATAAAGCTTACTAGCTGGCGCGTGGACATATTCCAGTCCATCAGGCGCCAGTAACCCATCACAAAGCGAGAAAATTCCGGGCCTTGCGGCGCAATTGTAATACGCTGAACCATAGCAGCTTCCTTATAAATGAATGTGCATCGAGTATACGCAATTACGCTTTTAAAAGAGTGAAGGTTGGTGCGGTTCTTCCGGCGGGTTGGGTTTGTTTGCACGTAATTTACGCATCAGGCGCTGACGACAAAGCCGCAACACCTCCTGCTTCTGGGCGTCGCTCATTTTTTGCCAGTTAAAACGCTCATCCCGGCTACGAAAACAGCCACGGCAAAAGCCGCGTTCGTCAGACTGACATATGCCACGGCATGGGCTCTGGACGGGGAAAAACTCCAGCTGTTCGGCCACATCCCCTCCTTTAGTAAGATTGATATAACTATTGAAGACGTTAACTGAATTTCTCGCAAGCGCCATTGCATTAGACCGACTGGTCTATTACACTCCTTCCCATGAACAAAGCTACTGAACACGATACACGCGAACATCTTCTGGCGACGGGCGAGCTGCTGTGTATGCAGCGCGGCTTCACCGGCATGGGATTGAGCGAGTTACTGAAAACCGCTGAAGTGCCCAAGGGTTCTTTCTATCACTATTTTCGCTCTAAAGAAGCGTTCGGTGTCGCGATGCTGGAACGTCACTATGCGGCCTACCACCAGCGACTGGCTACGCATTTTGATACGGGGGCGGGAAACTACCGCGACAGAATCCTGGCCTACTATCAGGAAACCCTGAACCAGTTTAGCCAGCACGGCATTATCAGCGGCTGTTTAACGGTAAAACTGTCTGCCGAAGTGTGCGATCTGTCAGAAGATATGCGCACGGCAATGGATAAAGGCGCACGGCACATCATTGTGCTGTTAGCGCAGGCGCTGGAGAAAGGTCAGGCAAACCATTGTCTGTCCTTTGTTGGCGAGCCGTTGCAGCAGGCACAGGTACTGTATGCGCTGTGGCTGGGCGCCAACCTGCAGGCCAAGATTTCTCGTAGCGCCACGCCGCTGGAAAATGCGCTGGCGCACGTTAAAACGATCATTACAACGCCTGGCGTTTAACAGGCGTTTTTATTTCCTTTATTACTAGACGACCGGTCTATTCAGGAGTGCCACATGTCATCTGAAAAACTGTTTTCCCCGCTGAAAGTGGGCGCCATTACGGCAGCAAACCGCGTATTCATGGCGCCGCTGACGCGTCTGCGCAGCATTGAGCCTGGCGACATCCCTACTCCGCTGATGGCCGAGTATTATCGTCAACGCGCCAGCGCGGGCCTTATCATCAGCGAAGCAACGCAGATTTCCGCCCAGGCGAAAGGCTATGCCGGTGCGCCGGGATTGCACAGCGAAGCGCAGATTGCCGCCTGGAAGAAAATCACCGCTGGCGTACATGCTGAGCAGGGGCATATTGCTGTCCAGTTGTGGCACACCGGGCGCATCTCTCACGCCAGCCTGCAGCCAAACGGCCAGGCGCCGGTTGCGCCTTCCGCGATTAGCGCCGGTACCCGCACCTCCCTGCGCGATGAAAACGGTCTGGCGACGCGTGCCGATACCTCTATGCCGCGTGCACTGGAAACCGAAGAAATTCCGGGCATCGTCAATGATTTCCGCCAGGCAATCGCCAACGCGCGCGAAGCGGGTTTTGACATGGTGGAACTGCACTCCGCCCACGGCTACCTGCTGCATCAGTTCCTGTCGCCTACCTCTAACCAGCGTACCGATCAATACGGCGGCAGCGTCGAGAATCGTGCGCGTCTGGTACTGGAAGTTGTCGATGCCGGTATCAAAGAATGGGGGGCCGATCGCATTGGTATTCGCGTTTCGCCGATTGGCACTTTCCAGAACGTTGACAACGGCCCGAACGAAGAAGCCGATGCGCTATATCTGATTGAACAACTCGGCAAGCGCGGTATTGCTTACCTGCATATGTCTGAGCCGGACTGGGCCGGCGGCGCGCCGTATTCCGACGCGTTCCGCGAAAAAGTTCGCGCGCGTTTCCACGGTCCGATCATTGGCGCTGGCGCCTATACGCCTGAAAAAGCCGAAGCGCTGATCGAGAAAGGACTGATCGACGCCGTTGCCTTTGGGCGTGCCTATATTGCTAACCCGGATCTGGTGGCTCGTCTGCAGCACAAAGCGGAACTGAACCCACAGCGTGCCGAAAGCTTCTACGGCGGCGGCGCGGAAGGTTATACCGACTATCCGACCCTGTAACATCACAAACTTAGTTCTGCCATTGATAGCGGCGTAACAACGCCGCTATACTAAAACAACATTTTGAATGTATTAGCCATTTTCGAAGGGGAAAAAGATGCGTTTACTTCATACCATGCTGCGCGTGGGTGACCTGCAGCGTTCCATTGAGTTTTATACCAACGTGCTGGGCATGAAGCTGCTGCGTACCAGCGAAAACCCTGAATACAAGTACTCTCTGGCGTTTGTCGGCTACGGCCCTGAAACCAGCGAAGCCGTGATCGAACTGACTTATAACTGGGGCGTCGATAAGTATGAACTGGGCACGGCCTACGGTCATATCGCCCTGAGCGTAGACAACGCGGCTGAAGCCTGTGAACGTATTCGTCAGAACGGTGGTAACGTGACGCGTGAAGCTGGCCCGGTAAAAGGCGGCACGACGGTGATCGCGTTCGTTGAAGATCCGGACGGCTACAAAATTGAACTGATTGAAGAGAAAGACGCCGGGCGCGGCCTGGGCGACTAACCTCCCCTCGGGCGCAGATCGTCTGTGCCCGTAGTTTTATACTCATCATTTTGCCATAATACGCGCTGCAATTTTCCCGTATTAAGAGACCCAGATGTCCGATAACGCTCAACTTTCCGGTCTGTGTGACCGTTTTCGTGGTTTTTATCCTGTTGTCATTGATGTCGAAACCGCAGGATTCAACGCCAAAACCGATGCGCTGCTTGAGATAGCGGCCATCACACTGAAAATGGATGAACAAGGCTGGCTGATGCCGGACACGACGTTACATTTCCACGTAGAGCCGTTCGAAGGGGCAAATTTGCAGCCGGAAGCGCTCGCCTTTAACGGAATCGACCCTAATAATCCGTTACGCGGAGCGGTCAGCGAATACGACGCTCTGCATGCGATCTTTAAAATGGTGCGTAAAGGTATCAAAGAGAGCGGTTGCAACCGGGCGATCATGGTGGCGCACAACGCTACATTCGACCACAGTTTTATGATGGCCGCAGCAGAACGCGCCTCGCTTAAACGTAACCCATTTCACCCGTTCGTGACCTTTGATACCGCGGCATTAAGCGGTCTGTCGCTGGGGCAAACGGTGTTGTCAAAAGCGTGTCTGGCGGCAGGAATGGAGTTTGACGGGAATCAGGCGCACTCGGCGCTGTATGATACAGAACGCACGGCGGTGCTGTTCTGCGAAATCGTTAACCGCTGGAAACGCCTCGGCGGCTGGCCTCTGCCGGTGCCCGAAGAGGCATAACGGCGACATAAAAAAAGCGACCTTCACAGGTCGCTTTTTTATTTCTGCTGATTACTCAGCATCCGGCTCTTCGGTTTTGTATTTCGCCGCTGTTTCTTTAATCAGCTGCTGCAACTCACCGCGCTGGTACATTTCAATTAAGATGTCACAGCCGCCAACCAGCTCGCCATCAACCCACAGCTGTGGGAAGGTTGGCCAGTTTGCGTATTTCGGCAGCTCGGCGCGAATATCCGGGTTCTGCAGAATATCAACGTAAGCAAAGCGTTCACCACAGGCGGACAGCGCCTGTACGGCCTGAGCGGAGAAACCGCAGCTTGGCAGTTTAGGGGAACCTTTCATGTACAGGAGAATTGGGTTTTCAGCGATCTGGCGCTGGATTTTTTCGATAGTGGTGCTCATTATCTTGCTTCCTTAAACTTCTTTTACGGCAGTAGTCTGACATTGTAGCGGGTCAGGCAGGCAACGGAAAATAACATTTTCATTACGCGTTAGTATTATTTTATCGCCTGGCGTTAAAAGTTGCATTCATAATCTCATTTATCCCTGTAAAGTCTGTGGACTTGAGCGTTTATTCACCAGTTACACCTTGAATTGGCGCTTTTTTTTGCGGTCGGTAACGAAACGCAGTTTTAAACAAAAAAAGCTGTTAACTTTCACTGTTTCTATAGATTAGAATCACCAGGTTTTGAAAATCACACGCAGGTATGATAGACCTGCCTTACCAGAGGACTGCTCAGTGGCGCGGATAAACCGAATCTCGATCACGCTCTGTGCTTTACTTTTTACCACACTGCCTTTTACGCCTATGGCTCATGCTTCCAAGCAAGCCAGGACAACACCTACCAGTTCTCACACCGTCAAGACGGTAGATAAAAAGAAAAGCGCAACAAAAAGCCAAAAAACAGCAAAGACCAACAAGAAATCGGCAACAAAAACCACCAGCAAAACCAGTACCAAAACAACCTCTTCCAGTAAACGCACTGCCACTCCGGCAAAATCAACTAAAACGGCAAACCGTCGCAGTAAAACTGCCGTAGCACAAACTGCCGCCGTTACCTGGACTGAAAAATGTACGCCGCGCAAAGGCCATCAACCGCGCTGCGTAAAGGTGAAAACCACCGCGCCAACATCGCTTGCTGATGCGCATAAAGTCAAAGTGCAGAAAGCGACTAAAACCGCGATGTCCACCCTGATGAGCCAAATCGGCAAACCTTACCGTTGGGGCGGCTCATCGCCAAGAACCGGGTTTGATTGCAGCGGCCTGGTCTATTACGCCTATAAAGATCTGGTTAAATTCCGTATTCCGCGTACTGCGAATGAAATGTACCATCTGCGCGACGCCGCGCCGATTGAACGTGGCGAGCTGAAAAACGGTGATTTGGTCTTCTTCCGCACGCAAGGTCGCGGCACGGCAGATCACGTTGGCGTTTACATCGGTAACGGTAAATTTATTCAGTCACCGCGCAGCGGTCAGGAAATTCAAATCACTTCTCTGAGCGAAGATTACTGGCAGCGCCACTATGTGGGCGCTCGTCGGGTGATGACGCCGAAAACAATTCGCTAAAAACTTACCCTACAGAACATGCTGTAGGGTAAGTTCTTCTTTTGCATAACCTTTCAATTTGCTACCCTATCCTTACTCACAATGAGGCTATTGTGTGTACTCAATATAAATAATAAGGAGAGAAGCAATGTCGTTTGAATTACCTGCATTACCGTATGCCAAAGATGCTCTGGCACCGCACATTTCTGCTGAAACGCTGGAATACCACTATGGCAAACACCATCAAACCTACGTGACCAACCTGAACAACCTGATCAAAGGCACGGCGTTTGAGGGCAAATCACTGGAAGAGATCGTACGTAGCTCTGAAGGCGGTGTATTCAATAACGCAGCTCAGGTTTGGAACCACACGTTCTACTGGAACTGCCTGGCGCCGAACGCAGGTGGCGAACCGACCGGTAAACTGGCCGACGCAATTGCCGCCTCCTTTGGTAGCTTTGCGGATTTCAAAGCGCAATTCACCGATGCCGCTATCAAAAACTTCGGTTCAGGCTGGACCTGGCTGGTTAAAGGAGCGGATGGCAAACTGGCTATCGTTTCCACGTCCAACGCAGGTACGCCGCTGACTACCGACGCGACGCCGCTGATGACCGTTGACGTGTGGGAACACGCCTACTACATCGATTATCGTAATGCCCGTCCTGGCTATCTGGAGCACTTCTGGGCGCTGGTGAACTGGGAGTTTGTTGCGAAGAACTTCGCAGCATAAAATGATAACGCAGAAGGGACACCCTTCTGCGTTTTACTGTTAGCTGGAAGCTGTGCAGACTTCTTCAGGTTGTCTTCTTGCCGAGACAAAGACCAGCAGTAACGCAAGCCCCGCCACAATCGCCCCCATCACGGGCACAAAGCTATAGCCCAAACCACCGGAAATGACCGCCCCACCGGCTGCGGCGCCTAGCGCATTCCCCAGATTAAACGCACCAATATTGACTGACGATGATAGCCCCGGCGCTTCGCTGGCCACGCGCATCACCCGCATCTGCAACGGAGGAACCACTGCAAACGTCGCTGCGCCCCATACCACCATGCCGATCGCCGCCCCCAGCTCATTACGTGCGAGGAAGGGAATGGCCAGCATAATAACCATCAGCAGCAGTAAAAAGCCTTTAAGCGTACCGTTGACCGAGCGATCCGCCAGTTTGCCGCCAAGATAGTTACCAATCGAGAAACCGACGCCAATTAATACCAGCATTCCGGTAACAAACGCCGATGTGGCATGAGTAATGCTGTGCAGCACGGGTGAAATGTAAGTATACAGCGTGAACATCGCCCCGGCGCCCAGAACGGTGGTCAGCAGCGCTGACAGCACCTGCGGGCGCAGAAGTACCGCCAGTTCGCTGCGAACGTCCGGACGCTCTCCCGCCCCGCCTTTCGGTAAAGAAAAGAACAAGCTGATCATGGCGATGACGCCCAGACCCGCGGTCGCCATAAACGACATCCGCCAGCCGATGGTTTCCCCAAGCCAGGTTGCCGCCGGAACGCCGCCAATGTTGGCTATCGTTAACCCCATAAACATGGTTGCCACGGCGCTGGCCTGCTTATGTTTAGGCACCACGCTTGCGGCGACTACAGAGCCGAGACCAAAAAATGCCCCGTGGTTAAGGCTGGTCAAAATACGCGACAGCATCAGCGTGGTGTAATCCGGTGAAATAGCTGAAAGCACGTTGCCCAGCGTAAAAATCGCCATCAGGAATATCAACGCATTACGTCGAGCACGGTGGGACAGTAGTAGCGTCATCAGCGGGGCCCCCACCATAACGCCAACCGCATACGCGCTGATTAACATTCCGGCCGCGGGAATCGAGACATCCACACCTTTGGCAATCACGGGCAATAAGCCCATTGGCGAAAATTCGGTGGTGCCAATGCCAAACGCGCCTATCGCCAGCGCCAGTAAAGGATAATTGAGTTTCATAGTTCGACTCCGTAACGTCGAGCCGTGGCGCGACATAAAATAAGAGTCAAAAGCATGACATCGATCGCAAAATTAATAAAGTTAACAAAACTGCAAAAGACTTTTGCTTATTCGCAAACAATAGAGAGGAGAGGCAAGCGGAAAGGATGAGGGAGAGCGAACTCCCTCGGGTGAAATCAATGCAGCGCTGCGGTCAGACCACCCGCGACGATCAGACCCAGAACAATAATGGTCGTCACTAACGAAAATTTCAGATCGGTGCTCATCAAGTTTTCTCCTTTTTATTCCCACACAAAAAGTGATATTGCGCATTTTTGCACACTTGAAAGCAAAAATCTCTCACGATTTATATTGATAACTGCTTTTAACTCTTCCCCTTTTCGTTAAGATCAGACAAAATTCCACGCTTACTTGATTAGCGTACCGGCCATTGACCCCTTCCTGACGTTCCGTGTCGTTTTCCCGGCGTGCCGCAACCCTTTCGTTGCGCTAAGGGTGTGTAAAGGCAAACGTTTACCTGGAGTATTCTCAGGAGCTTAGGATATGGTCTGGAGTGAGATGTAATGGCAACTATTAAAGATGTAGCGAAGCGAGCAAACGTTTCCACTACAACCGTATCACACGTAATTAACAAAACGCGTTTCGTCGCGGAAGAGACGCGTAATGCTGTTTGGGCTGCGATCAAAGAGCTGCACTATTCTCCAAGCGCAGTCGCGCGCAGCCTGAAGGTGAATCACACCAAGTCTATCGGCTTGCTGGCCACCAGCAGCGAAGCGGCCTATTTCGCTGAAATTATCGAAGCCGTTGAGAAAAACTGTTTTCAGAAAGGCTACACCCTGATTTTGGGTAACGCTTGGAACAGTCTTGAAAAACAGCAGGCTTATCTGTCGATGATGGCCCAAAAGCGCGTTGACGGCCTGCTGGTGATGTGTTCCGAGTATCCGGAGTCGCTGCTTTCGATGCTCGAAGAGTATCGCCATATTCCGATGGTGGTTATGGACTGGGGCGAGGCTAAAGCCGACTTTACCGATACGGTTATTGATAACGCCTTTGAGGGCGGTTACATGGCAGGTCGGTATCTGGTAGAACGCGGTCATCGTGAGATTGGCGTGATCCCAGGCCCAATGGAGCGTAATACCGGCGCGGGCCGCCTGGCGGGCTTTATGAAAGCGATGGAAGAAGCGCTGATTAAAGTGCCTGAAAACTGGATTGTCCAGGGCGATTTTGAACCTGAATCCGGCTACCGCGCCATGCAGCAAATTCTCTCACAGTCGCATCGTCCGACCGCCGTCTTCTGCGGTGGCGATATTATGGCGATGGGCGCGCTATGCGCCGCGGACGAAATGGGACTGCGCGTACCGCAGGATGTCTCGCTTATCGGTTACGATAACGTGCGCAACGCCCGCTTCTTCACCCCGGCGCTGACGACCATTCACCAGCCGAAGGATTCACTGGGTGAAACGGCCTTCAACATGCTGTTAGACCGTATTGTGAATAAACGTGAAGAATCGCAGTCAATCGAGGTTCATCCGCGCCTGGTAGAGCGTCGCTCCGTTGCCGACGGCCCATTCCGCGATTACCGTCGTTAAGCCTGTGCGGGAGCCTCATCCGGCTCCCGCAGCCACTCTTTGTTCAGCGTTTCGCTATCCCCTAAATAGTCCAGCAACCAGCTCAATGCCGGAGACGTATCGTTCTGTTGCCATGTCAGACAACATGCGGCGTCCGGAAAGGGATTCTCCAGCTGTAGCGCGACCCATTTACCGTTATCAATCCACGGTTTGGCAAAATGCGTCGGTACCATCCCAACGCACAGCCCCGCGGACAAACAGGTCGCGGAAGATTCCCAGTCAGGCACCACGACGCGTTTTTGGTTATCCAGCAGCCAGGTAATACGCTTCGGCAACGTGCGGGAGGTATCTTCGCGCACCAGCGACGGCCAGTTGCGCAATGTGTCGTCGCTAAGCGGTCCGGGCATTGACGCCAGCGGATGATGGCTGGCCACCACGCAGCTCCAGCTCAGCATTCCCATGTCGCGGAAGGTGTAGCGCCCTCCCACCGGAATCGCCTGCGTAGCGCCGATAGCCAACTCTACGCGCCCATCGGAAAGCGCATCCCAGACGCCATTAAACACTTCCTGAAAGACCAGCAATTCCACATCATCAAAGTGACGGTAGAAATCCACGATCATCTGCCGGGTACGTTCCGGACGGACAATATTATCTACCGCGATCGCCAACTGTCCTCGCCAGCCGTTGGCGATTTGTTGACATTGCTGGCGAGTGATCTGCATTTTTTTGATAACAGAGCGCCCTTCTTTTAAAAACCACGCCCCGGCAGGCGTTAATTCCACATCGCGATGTCGTCGCTCAAAAAGCGGCACGGCCAGCCACTCCTCCAACTGGCGCACGGTATAGCTTACCGCCGAAGGTACGCGGTGTAACTCCTGGGCGGCGGAACTAAAACTGCCGTTACGCGCAACCGCATCAACCACTTCAAGTGAATATTCCGACCACATATTCTGCCTGCAAAAATTTTGAAATCAGTAAGCAAATATTAGCGTTTCACAGCGTGAATTACACTCACTACACTCAGCGGCATTGTTCTATAGCTAAAAGAGAAATGATGATGCAACCTGGGAAAGGGTTTTTAGTCTGGTTGGCGGGTCTTAGCGTGCTCGGCTTTCTGGCGACGGATATGTATCTGCCCGCCTTTGCCGCTATTCAGTCCGACCTGCAAACACCAGCCTCTGCCGTCAGCGCCAGCCTAAGCTTATTTTTGGCGGGTTTCGCCGTCGCGCAACTGCTGTGGGGACCGCTCTCTGACCGCTATGGTCGTAAACCGATTTTACTGTTGGGTCTATCTATCTTTGCGCTGGGTAGTCTGGGCATGCTGTGGGTTGAAAACGCCGCAGGCCTGCTGGCGCTGCGCTTTATTCAGGCCGTTGGCGTCTGCGCGGCGTCGGTTATCTGGCAGGCGCTGGTCACCGACTATTACCCTTCACAAAAAGTAAACCGCATCTTTGCCACCATTATGCCGCTGGTCGGGTTATCTCCCGCTCTGGCGCCATTATTAGGAAGCTGGATTCTGGTCCATTTTTCCTGGCAGGCCATTTTCGCGACGCTCTTTGCCATTACCCTGGTGCTGATGCTTCCGGCCCTGCGTTTAAAACCGACGGCTAAAGCGCGCTACGACAGCCAGGATAAACTGACTTTCGCCACGCTGCTGCGCTCGAAAGCTTACCGTGGAAACGTACTCATTTATGCCGCCTGTTCTGCGAGCTTTTTCGCATGGCTGACGGGTTCACCGTTTATCCTTAGCGAAATGGGCTACAGCCCGGCGGTGATTGGCCTGAGCTATGTTCCGCAAACTATCGCTTTCCTGATTGGTGGTTACGGCTGCCGCGCGGCGCTGCAAAAATGGCAAGGTCGTCAGATGCTGCCATGGTTACTGATTCTTTATGCCATCAGCGTTGTGGCCACCTGGGCTACCGGCTTTATTCATCATGTTGCGCTGGCTGAAATTCTGATCCCATTCTGCGTCATGGCGATTGCCAACGGAGCAATCTATCCTATCGTCGTCGCTCAGGCGTTACGTCCTTTCCCACAGGCCACAGGGCGCGCAGCCGCATTGCAAAATACGCTGCAGTTGGGTTTATGCTTCCTGGCAAGCCTGGTGGTGTCGTGGCTGATCGCGACACCGCTGCTCACCACCACCAGCGTGATGCTGACAACGGTGTTGCTGGCAGCCATGGGGTACAAAATGCAATCGCAGACAAATCCCCCCCGTCAAGCAGAAGACCGGGCGCAAATTGCCCACGGTGAGTCTCACTAATAATTGTCGCGGGCATATAGTTAGCCCGCTAACAATTTTCTATTGAATCGTCAAAAATTCAGGCTTATACTGATTTCCAGTTGTTACAAAAACGATAATTTTTATGTATTAACGGGAACAAGAACGTTCCCGTTTTTCCACGGATGGTCTTTTCGGCAAGGGTTTCTCCCTTCCTCTGTTCTACGTCGGATTAAAGATTCGCGGATTAATTCCGTGAGATTTCTCACTAAGCCCAAAAAAGCGTCTACGCTGTTTTAAGGTTCTGATCACCGACCAGTGATGGAGAAGCTATGAGTTCATCGTGTATAGAAGACGTCAGCGTACCGGATGATGACTGGTACCGCATCACCAATGAATTATTGAGCCGTGCAGGCATAACCATTAATGGTCCGGCTGCGGCAGATATTCGTGTCAAAAACCCCGATTTTTTCAAGCGCGTACTGCAGGAAGGATCGTTAGGTTTAGGTGAGAGTTATATGGATGGCTGGTGGGAGTGCGATCGGCTGGACATATTTTTCACCAAAGTCTTACGCGCCGGGCTGGAAAATCAGCTCCCCCGCAACTTCAAAGACACGTTGCGTATCGCCACGGCACGGCTGTTCAACTTACAGACCAAAAAGCGCGCCTGGGTTGTCGGCAAAGAACATTACGATCTGGGCAACGACCTCTTTACCCGCATGCTTGATCCTTACATGCAGTATTCCTGCGCCTACTGGAAAGATGCCGATACCCTGGAATCTGCCCAACAGGCGAAGCTAAAAATGATCGCCGAGAAATTACAGTTAAAGCCGGGAATGCGGGTGCTCGATATTGGTTGCGGCTGGGGTGGTTTGTCCCATTTTATGGCATCGCAATACGGCGTGAACGTGGTGGGTGTGACCATTTCGGCAGAGCAGCAGAAAATGGCGCAGGCGCGCTGCGAAGGTCTGGATGTCACGATTTTGCTGCAGGACTATCGCGACCTGAACGATAAATTCGATCGCATTGTCTCCGTCGGCATGTTTGAACATGTCGGCCCGAAAAACTACAACACCTATTTCGAGGTTGTCGATCGCAATTTAAAGCAGGACGGTCTCTTTTTGCTGCACAGCATCGGCTCGAATAAGACCGACAATAACGTTGATCCGTGGATCAATAAATACATCTTCCCCAACGGCTGTTTACCGTCAGTTCGCCAGATTGCCAACGCCAGCGAGCCGCATTTTGTGATGGAAGACTGGCATAATTTTGGCGCGGATTACGATACCACGCTGATGGCATGGCACGAGCGCTTCATGCGCTCCTGGCCAGAAATCGCCGATAACTATACCGAGCGTTTTAAACGGATGTTCAGCTATTACCTGAACGCCTGCGCCGGCGCGTTTCGTGCGCGCGATATCCAGCTTTGGCAGGTGGTTTTCTCGCGCGGAGTCGAACACGGCCTGCGCGTCCCCCGCTAGTGATTACCGCCCCCGCGCTAACGGGGGCATTTTTTCTGACCGGATTCAGACCTCGCCCGCGACGTTACTGATGGCGCTTTCACGCGCGGCCAGCACGCGCTCAACGGTATCAACCACCGCCTGCGTTTGGGGATCGATTTCGATATTAACCCGTGCGCCCAGCTTTTTCTTACCCAGCGTCGTACGCTCCAGCGTTTCCGGGATCAAATGCACGCAGAAGCGCGTCGGCGTGACTTCACCGACCGTCAGGCTGATGCCGTCAATGCCAATAAATCCCTTGTACAGGATATATTTCATCAGCGACGGGTCCTGAACCTTAAACCAAACCTGACGGTTATTTTCCGAAGTCAGAATTTTCGACACCTCGGCGGTGGTCATAATATGGCCCGACATTAAATGCCCGCCAATCTCATCGCTGAATTTTGCCGCACGCTCAACGTTAACCATATCCCCGACCTTCAGGTCGCCCAGGTTGGTGATACGCAGCGTCTCTTTCATCAGATCGAAGCTTATCTGGTTACCGTTGATTTCAGTTACCGTCAGGCAACACCCATTGTGGGCAACCGATGCGCCAGTCTCCAGCGCATCCAGCATATATTCAGGCAACTCCACCACATGCGTACGAAAATTTGGTTTTTCATCAATGGACACCAGTTTTGCGGTGCCCTGCACAATACCCGTAAACATACTTCTAACTCCTGAACGCAATTAAGACATCTCTGCCCAGCACAATAGCAGGTGGAAATTCAGGTTGCCAGCAATGCGCCACCGCAGCCTGTTTTTTCACTGGAGAATTACGTATTCCTCGCTACAATAGACTGAAAATTCCCCTGCTTTTTCTCCTTGCTGCCATATAAGGCGGCTTTTTTAGTCTCTCAAATAACAACAATATAAGTGGTGTACACGTGCAAAAGTATGTAAGTGAAGCGCGTCAGTTATTAGCTCTGGCAATTCCAGTGATTCTTGCGCAAATCGCTCAAACCGCAATGGGCTTCGTCGATACCGTCATGGCTGGCGGATACAGCGCGACGGACATGGCGGCCGTTGCCATTGGTACCTCTATCTGGCTACCGGCTATTCTGTTTGGTCATGGACTGCTGCTGGCGTTGACGCCGGTGATTGCCCAACTCAATGGTTCCGGCCGCCGCGATCGTATCGCCCATCAGATACGCCAGGGATTCTGGCTGGCTGGCAGCGTCTCCGTTTTGATTATGGTCGTGCTGTGGAACGCGGGATACATTATCCGCTCCATGCATAACATCGACCCGGCGCTGGCCGAAAAAGCCGTCGGTTATCTGCGCGCATTGCTGTGGGGGGCGCCGGGGTATTTATTTTTCCAGGTTGCCCGTAACCAGTGCGAAGGTCTGGCCAAAACTAAACCGGCGATGGTGATGGGATTTCTCGGCCTGCTGGTCAACATTCCGGTTAACTATGTTTTCATCTATGGGCATTTAGGCATGCCGGAACTTGGCGGCGTGGGCTGTGGCGTGGCCACGGCGGCGGTTTACTGGGTGATGTTTGCCGCCATGCTGTCTTACGTCAAACGCGCGCGCTCAATGCGCGATATCCGCAATGAGCGAGGCTTCCAGAAGCCAGACTCCGCCGTGATGATGCGTCTGATACAGCTGGGTTTACCTATCGCGCTGGCGTTATTTTTTGAAGTGACGCTGTTTGCGGTGGTGGCGCTGCTGGTTTCCCCGCTGGGGATCGTCGACGTGGCCGGACACCAGATCGCGCTGAACTTCAGCTCGTTAATGTTCGTTCTGCCGATGTCGCTGGCTGCCGCCGTCACCATTCGCGTCGGTTATCGTCTGGGCCAGGGCTCCACGCTGGAAGCGCAAACGGCGGCCAGAACCGGCCTGGGCGTTGGCGTCTGCATGGCGGTCGTGACGGCGATTTTCACCGTGACCTTCCGCGAGCACATTGCCCTGCTCTACAACAAAAACCCGGAAGTTGTCGCCCTGGCGGCGCAGCTTATGTTGCTGGCCGCGGTGTATCAAATATCGGACTCTATCCAGGTGATTGGCAGCGGCGTCCTGCGCGGTTATAAAGACACGCGCTCCATTTTCTTCATTACCTTTACGGCCTACTGGGTGCTGGGGTTGCCAAGCGGCTATATTCTGGCGCTAACCGATCTGGTGGTTGACAGGATGGGACCCGCCGGTTTCTGGATGGGCTTTATTATCGGCCTGACCTCTGCGGCCGTGTTAATGATGCTGCGGATGCGTTATCTGCAACGCCAGCCATCGGCCGTCATTTTGCAACGCGCTGCCCGATAGCCTCACAATAGCCGCCGTCTGGCGGCTTTTTTACACCTTCAGAAGGGACTGGCGCTTTCGGCGTTCATCCACCTTTCGCTGACCGGATGTCTGAAATGCAATGCGCTGGCATGCAGCATCAGCCGCGGCGTCCGTTCAGTGCCAGGCCACAGACGCCCGCCATAAAGATCACAACCCAGAATGGGATGCCCCAGCTGCTGACAGTGGATCCGCAATTGATGGGTACGCCCGGTTTCAGGCGTCAGTTGTACCCGCGTCAAGGGGAGCAACGCCCCGTCTTCCTGGCGATGAAGAAAACGCTCAATAACCTGATAGCGCGAGCGCGCGGGTTTGCCGTTCATGGCGCAAATCGACATCCGTGGAAACAGCGCCGGATCTTTAGCAATCGCAGCGTCGATAACCCCGGCATCGTTTTCCAGATGCCCGCATAACAGCGCGCTGTATGCCTTAGTCACAACGCGCTGGCTAAACTGCTGGCACAGCGCCGCGTTGATCGCCTTATTACGAGCAATCACCATCAGCCCGGAGGTCCCGAAATCAAGCCGATGGACCAACGTACAACCGGGATAAATCTGTACCAGCCGGTGATGTACCGAATCAAGATTCTGCGGATTTTTACCTGACAAGCTGAGCAGCCCGGCTGGTTTATTGATAAGCACCAGATGTTCGTCCTGATAGAGGATCTCTATCTCGTCATAACAAGGAGGAGCAATAAAGGTATCGAGGATGGTAGACATCAGGCGGCCATGATGAAGTGTGGGAGCGGATGATAACGAATTTTGTCTGTACTGGCGAATCGGCGCGTTTAACTTATGGCTACCATTGCATGGTAGAGTGGACGTTATCCCGAGTGCAAAGAGAGGGTTACACAGTGCAACAGATCGATTTTTATATGGTAGACGCCTTTAGCACCACGACGTTTGGCGGCAATGCCGCAGCCGTATGTCCCCTCCCGGACTGGCTGCCCGACGAAACATTATTAAAAATGTCGAAGCAGCATAACCAGTCAGAAACCGCTTTTTTTGTCGCGAATGATAATGGCTTTGAGCTACGCTGGTTTACCACGCAGGGAGAAATTAATCTCTGTGGGCATGCCACGCTTGCCGCTGCGCATGTCATTTTTGAACATCTTGATTACCCGGACACGACCCTCCATTTTGCGACCCGGTTTGTGGGGCCGCTGACGGTAACGCGCAGCGGCGAATGGCTGACGCTTGATTTTCCTGCCTGGGAAAGCGAGCCTGTCGTACCGCCTGCCTTACTGCTGGAAGCGTTAGGCATCACAGAATATAAAGAAGTTCGCGCGGCGCGCGATTACATGGTTGTGCTGGAGGACCAGCACCAGGTCGAGGCTGTGCGTCCGAATATCCACGCCATGGTTCCATTAGGGAAAATGGTTTGTATCACCGCGCCAGGCGACGGGGAATATGATTTTGTCAGCCGGTTCTTCTGCCCAGGAGAGGCCGTAGCAGAGGATCCCGTCACGGGTTCGGCGCATAGCATGCTCATTCCTTACTGGGCCGCAAAACTGAATAAAACACAAATGCTGGCGCGTCAGGTCTCCGAACGCGGGGGAGATTTACGCTGTCAGTTGGCGGACTCCCGCGTTTATATTGGCGGGCAGGCAACAACTTATCTGACGGGGAAAGTGCTGCTACGCTAACCCTCTTCCCCGTTCCCACATCCAAGGAGGATTTATGTCGAACAAACTCGTACAGATGCACTTTACTTTTCATGGGCCGTTTGGCGCTGAGATGTCGCAACAGCTTGTTGAACTGGCCGAATCCATCAACCAGGAGCCGGGCTTTATCTGGAAAATCTGGACCGAGAACGAAGCCAATCATGAAGCCGGTGGCATCTATCTGTTCCAGGACGAAGACTCCGCGCAGGCTTATATCAACAAGCATACTGCCCGCCTGAAGCACCTGGGCGTGGAAGAAGTGATTTTCAAAATGTTCGACGTCAATGAACCGTTGAGTAAGATTAACCACGGTCATATTGGCTAATATTTTTGGCTTAAACGCCCCGTCCCGGGGCGATTCTCCCTTCCCCAGCGTTCTCCTCACCAATAACGATAAACGCCCTGCATCACCCGCGATAACGCGTATCCCACGTTGGCACCCGTTCACAAAATCAGCGTCCGTGAAAAGTATCACTAGCCGACAGGCGCGTGAAGGCGTATAAATAATACAAACAGTATTATTTTATACAAACTGAATTATCAGCATCAACAGGAGATCCCTATGCCACCCGACATTACTCTCAACGCTTCAGCAGGAAGTTTCCCTCCTGCAGGCCATTACTCACACAGTACAACAGCGGGCGGATTCGTTTTTATTTCAGGACAACTGCCCGTCACCCGTGATGGCGAAAAAAAAGCGGATGCGTCTTTTGAAGAACAAACCAGACTGGCCTTACAAAATGTCGATGCCTGTCTGGCGGGGGCTGGAGTTTCTCGCCAGCACCTGGTGTCAGTACGTGTCTATGTGACGGATATCAACCAGTGGCCGACGTTTAACAGGATCTATGGTGAGTGGATCGGTGATTTTCGCCCTGCCCGCGCCGTCGCTGGCGTTGCCGAACTTCATTACGGTTTTGCCGTAGAAATTGAAGCGATAGCTTTGGCCCCGCAGGCCTGATTTTTAACTGCATACAGGTGAATAAAAATGACTGATATGACACTGCCTGATTATAACGATGTTGTCGCTGCGGCAGAGCGCATCGCAGATTATGCCAACAAAACGCCGGTGATGACCTCCCGCACGGTTAATGAAGAATTCGGCGCTGAAGTCTTCTTCAAATGCGAAAACTTCCAGAGAATGGGCGCGTTCAAATTTCGCGGCGCCATGAATGCGTTACGCCAGTTCACCCCACAGCAACGGGCCGCGGGCGTCGTAACCTTTTCTTCGGGAAATCATGCGCAGGCCATCGCTTTGTCGGCAAAATTGCTGGGTATTCCGGCGACAATTATCATGCCGCATGATGCTCCGGCAGCCAAAGTTGCAGCAACCAAAGGGTATGGCGGAAATGTGGTGGTTTACGATCGCTATACCGAAGATCGCGAAAAAATTGGTCGCGACCTGGCCGAGAAACAAGGGCTGACGCTGATCCCTCCTTACGATCACCCGCACGTTATCGCAGGCCAGGGCACCGCCACGAAAGAGCTGATTGAGGAAGTGGGACCGTTAGACGTCCTTTTCGTTTGTCTTGGGGGCGGTGGCCTGCTGTCCGGCTCCGCACTGGCCGCAAGACATCTCCCTCCTGACTGTATTATCTATGGCGTAGAGCCCGAGGCGGGTAATGACGGTCAGCAGTCGTTTCGCAGCGGCAACATTGTTCATATTGACACGCCGAAAACCATAGCCGATGGCGCTCAGACCCAACACCTTGGGCAGTATACGTTTCAAATTATCCAGCAAAACGTTAACGATATTCTGACTGTCTCAGACAATGAATTAGTCACCGCGATGAAATTTATCGCTGAACGAATGAAAATCGTTGTAGAGCCAACTGGCTGTCTGGGTTTTGCCGCCGCGAGAGCACGAAAATCTGAACTTCAGGGTAAGAAAGTCGGCATTATTATCAGCGGTGGAAACGTGGATATCAGCCGCTATGGTGAATTTCTGGCCGGATGATAAGCAAGGTATCTGCGTTGCGGATACCTTATTGCTGCCCGTACATTCCCGTCTGGCAAAGCGAACCCTGCCCACGGTAAACTGCCCGCAATCATGGCAAAGGCATCACTGCAGGAGACCGGCATGCCAAAAACCGACAATAACTCGCTTCTCAGCCAAATTGATACTATCGCCAGAGGGTTGAGCGAGACCTTTGCTCCATTTTGTGAAGTGGTTGTTCATGACCTTAACAACCCTGAACATGCCATTTTATCCATCCATAATAATCTTTCCGGACGTAAGCAAGGCCAGCCAGCAACCGAGCTGGGCCTGGCGCGCATAGCATCACCAGACTTTCCCGCCATCGTGGCAAACTACAGCAATCAATTTGCCGATGGACGCCCGGTAAAAAGCACCTCCATTGGCATCAAGGATGAGGAAGGCAAATACGTCGCGGCGCTCTGTCTTAATGTTGATATGACGCTGTTTCGGGGTATGCAGAGCGCGCTGGCGCGTTTTACTGAAACCGAAAGCTCCCCCATCAAGGAACACATCGATCCAGGCAGTAATGAAGTTATTCGCCAGCGTATAGATGACTATGCCGCTAAACGCGCGACGACGGCGCGCGCGCTTAAACCCAAAGACCGCAGGATACTGATTCAACAGCTACGTGAAGACGGTTTGCTGAACGTACGAAAATCAATGGATACCGTGGCGCAGCATCTGGGCGTGTCGAGAGCCACCGCCTACCTGTATGCTCGCCAGTCTACTCAGGCACAGGATTAAACGGGTTCAGAAAAAGCAAACCTGTCGCAGTATGATTGTCTGCCATTGACTAAAGCCACGAAGCGTTCCCGCGATACTGGGGGGTGCTTCGTGCCCAGGATAGCTGTCCACCAGAAAACAACGATACCCTGCGGTTGCACAAAAAAATAAACCTTTATTTTCGTGCGTATTTATTTGCGCAGAGTAAATAGATGGCTTATTTTTGTACATACAGAGTGAAATTTAGCATACCTAAAATAACACCACCAACATTGATTAATCACTATAATAAAATGGAGCGTAGCTAACACCTTGATTTCAATGATCTAAAATGCAATGGCGTTTAGTGCGTCAATAATATCCATTCAGTATATAAATAGCGTGATATCTAAATTATAATTCTTTTTACATCCAGTAGTCAGGTGAGGCTAGAATGCGGTTAATTATTATGTTGTTAAGCCTGGTGGTCTCCACGCAGGTCTGGGCTGGTGAACTTTCCAAACCCACCGGTAAAGTCCTTTTGACGCTGTCCGGGAATATAGAAAATACAAATGAAAACGGTAAAGCCGTTTTTGATGCCGCCAGTCTTGAGAAACTTGGCATGGTAAGTTTTCAGACCACCTCCCCCTGGTATAATGGACGTACTACTTTTACGGGTATTCCACTGCAAAAGCTCATGGATTATGTTGGGGCGCAAGGTTCGGTGGTAAAGGTCACGGCGCTCAATGACTACACCACCGTTATCCCTCTCAGCGATTTCAAGAAGTACAATGTTATCCTTGCTTTAAAAATCAACGGAAAATATATGCGCATCCGCGATAAAGGCCCGTTATTCATTGTGTATCCCTATGACAGCATACCTGAACTGAATAATCAGATTTATTACTCAAGGTCAGCATGGCAAGTCAGTAGAATGGATATTGAGTAGGCGTTCAGAGGAACATCATGAACAGAATACTGGCTGGCATTATATTTTTCCTTTTTATCTCTACTGGATATATTTCTTTCTTAGTGCATGAAAGGCAGCAAGAGTTACAAAAACTCACTCACTACACCGATTCATGGTCTGCGGCGCAAATGGTGTCACAATATTATCGATTCGAATCATTGCTTGGCCTTTACACCATCGATGAAACGATGAGCCTCGATGATGTGCGTCTGCGCCTCGACATTATGCTCAGCCAGAGTGATTTGATAAAAGAAGGTGATTTAGGACACTATATAGAAAGCAATAAAGCGCACAGCGAACTGGCGTTAAAACTTGAAAACACCCTTAATTATCTGGACGTTAACCTCGAGAAGATGAACCGTGCAGAACTCCAGGCGTATCTAAAAAAAATGCATACGCTGGATTCGCAACTTGGCCGTCTTTCATCCGGTGCGTTAAACAAGGATGTTAACTCGATCAATAACGCCAACCTCAAAATTCAAACGCTGTATTATATTTACTCAGCAACCTCTGTGCTGCTTATAATACTGAGTGCGATACTGGGGGTACTGATATTCTTTCAGAACCGAAATATTCTGCGGGCGCATCTTCAGGTTAAGAGTCTTGCGGAAGAGCTGCAGAAATCGAAAGAAAAGCTACAAATCCAGAATGCAAAACTGGAATATGACGTTTATCATGACTCTCTTACCGACATGAATAACCGCCAGTTTTTCTGGGGGAATTTAAATCAAAAAATCGAGATAGCAGAAAAAAATAACGATTCTGTGACCGTGATGTTGTTTGATTTAGACCGGTTCAAAGAGGTCAATGATACCTATGGTCATGATGCCGGTGATATTTTATTACGCCAGATATCGGACCGTCTGACTGCGATGAGCCTTACTTCAGACACGCTGTATCGCTTAGGTGGAGATGAGTTTGCGTTTCTCTCAAGCGGCTTAACAGAGAGCCAGGCCGTTTCGCTCGCCCAAAAAATATGTGATTTCATCAGCCAGCCCTACACTATTTATAACACCGTGATCAACATAACCACCTGCGTTGGGATTGTTATATCGGAAACAGAGCGCCGCTCCGATTATCTTTATAAATTTGCAGACCTGGCCCTTTATGAAGCCAAAAATGAAGGTTCTGGTAAGATAAAAGTCTTCCGACAATGGATGTTAGAAAAGCTGCAAGAAAGCAGAACGCTTGAGCATGATATGGCGATGGCCTTAGTGAATAAAGAATTCGTGGTTTATTACCAACCTATTGTAGATTCTTTCAGTCGAAAAATTTACAGCTACGAAGCCCTTATTCGTTGGATACATCCTCTGAAGGGCCTCCTGTCGCCGGACAGTTTTATTCCCGTTGCTGAAAAAACAGGAATGATTAACGCGATGGGGAAATCGGTGCTTGAAATTGCCTGTATGGAAGCGGCTTCCTGGGCGGTTCCGGCTAAAATTTCAGTCAATGTCTCGCCTGTCCAGCTAAGCAGCAAAGCATTTGCCGGAATAGTGTTGACCATACTGAAAGAAACAGGACTCCCCGCCGAACGCCTTGAGCTGGAAGTCACCGAATCCTCTCTTTTTACCGAGAGCAATACACCGATGAATACGCTTAACAAGCTTAGAGCGCTGGGCGTGAAAATCTCCATCGATGATTTTGGTACGGGTTATTCTTCTCTTTCACGACTGAGCAAGCTTGCCTTCGATAAAATAAAAATCGACAAGTCTTTTGTACATTCGATATCGACACAGGAAGATGCTCTTAATATCATCAAACTCATCACAGGCATGGCGAAGTCTCTGAATATGAAGGCTGTTGCAGAAGGCGTTGAAACGCAAGAACAGTTGGAAAAACTTCAGGCGCTGGGCTGTGATTTCGCACAAGGGTATCTGTTTGGTAAACCTCAACCGGGTATAGATGGGAAGATCAGGCACGGTTAACCCTTACGAACATGCAGCAGCGAGATGAATGGCTATGCCGACGTCAAACTGATTCTGCGCTGAGGAGTCCGGTATGACCAATTTTTATCAATTCTCTGCCACCAGCCTGCAGGGCCAGCACATCTCGATGAACGACTACGCTGGCAAACTGGTTCTGGTGGTTAACACCGCCAGCCATTGCGGCTTCACGCCACAATACGCAGGCCTCGAAGCACTCTACAAGAAGTACGCCGCACAGGGGTTGGTGGTACTTGGTTTTCCCTGCAACCAGTTCGGTAAACAGGAGCCAGGCGGCGCGGACGCCATCGCGCAGACCTGTCATATTAACTACGGCGTGACCTTCCCAATGTTTGAAAAAGTGGACGTCAACGGTGCCGCTGCGCACCCGGTATTTCGTTACTTAAAAGATGAATTGCCCGGTGTGCTGGGCGGGCGGATCAAGTGGAACTTCACAAAGTTTCTGATCGGGCGCGATGGCAAACCGCTCAAGCGTTTTGCGCCGTTTACCACCCCAGATAAAATAGAACCCGTCATCCTTGCTGCAATTTAAATTTCTCTTGTCTTGTGTATTATTGCTGCAGTTTGATTATTAAGAATAAAACAAAAGAACCAGAAAAAATTCTGGCAATAGTTTAACCACGATATCAATTATTTATAAAATCAAAGCAACATCCCGTAAACATCGAATATATTTATTTTTCATAGACGACGATCCACAGATCATGATATAATATAACAGAAAAAACTTGCGACTTATTAAGCCGTAAGTAATGTGAAAAATTTTCGAGGAGACTATTCCAGTGGGACGTAAGTGGGCCAATATCGTTGCTAAAAAAACGGCTAAAGACGGTGCAACGTCTAATATATATGCAAAATTCGGCGTAGAAATCTATGCTGCGGCTAAACAAGGTGACCCCGATCCAGAAACAAACTCATCTTTAAAATTCGTTATTGAGCGAGCGAAACAGGCACAGGTTCCAAAACACGTTATTGATAAAGCCATTGATAAAGCTAAAGGTGGCAGCGATGAAACCTTCGTCCAGGGGCGTTATGAAGGCTTTGGTCCAAATGGTTCAATGCTGGTCGTTGAAACGTTAACTTCAAATGTTAACCGTACAATTGCTAATGTCCGTATGATCTTCAATAAAAAAGGTGGGAATATCGGAGCAGCCGGTTCTGTCAGCTATATGTTTGACAATACCGGAGTGATTGTATTTACAGGAACAGATCCGGACCGTATTTTTGAAATTTTGCTTGATGCTGAAGTTGATGTTCGCGACGTCACCGAAGACGAAGGAAATATCGTTATTTATACTGAAGCGACCGATCTTCATAAAGGAATAGCAGCGTTAAAAGCCGCTGGCATTACCGAGTTCTCAACAACAGAATTAGAAATGATTGCTCAATCAGAAATTGAACTTTCACCAGAAGATTTAGAAATCTTTACAGGGCTGGTTGACGCCCTGGAAGATGACGATGATGTTCAAAAAGTATATCATAACGTTGCAAACATCTAATTATAAATTAAAAAAATCTGTCTTTATGGCAGATTTTTTAAGTTATATGACGTTTCGTATTTGCGTCAGTTTCATGGTGTTCCTGTTTGGCGCTATCCCGGAGCCAGAGCCCTTCTCACTTCAGAGACAGCCAGCTAATACAAGCGTGTAAGATGAAGTGAGAGACCGGAGGGATAAGGTCCAATAAAATCAGAGTTGGTAAATCTTCTGAACGGTTCTATAGTCGGGACTGCTTCTCATTACAGGATTCACTGATGCGATTTAACGGACTGACCAAAGGTTTCTTCATTTTCATACTGGCCGTCGTTACCTGGGCGTTTTTCGATGTGCTGTCCCCCTACTTTTCCGCCATTTTGTGGGCCGCAATATTAACAACTATCTTTAATCCGGTAAAAAACAGATTGCGCAGCGCCCTTGGCGAACGCAACGGGCTGGCGTCGTTAATAACCATCGCCATTATCTGTCTGATTGTCTTTATCCCACTGATGGTGATCCTGTCATCGTTGGCCATTGAGCTCAACGTGGTGTATACCAAACTGCAACAAAACGACACTCAGTTTCCCGAAGTCGTCACCTCCATTCTTTCTTATCTGCCTGGCTGGGCGAGAGGGTTTCTCGCGGAACACAATCTGGATAATGCCGCAGAAATCCAGAAAAAACTGTCCAACATCGCGTTGCAAGGGGGCCAGTATCTTGCAGGCAGCGCATTCCTGATTGGTAAAGGGACATTCGGTTTTGCCATCAGCTTTGGCATCATGCTGTATCTGCTGTTTTTCCTGTTAAAGGACGGGCCGTATCTGGTGCGCCAGATTCTGGACTCATTACCGCTTTCCGATTTTGCCAAACAGCACCTGTTCGCCAAATTCGTCGGCGTAACGCGCGCAACCGTCAAGGGCACGGCTGTGGTGGCTTTAGTTCAGGGGATTCTTGGCGGTATAGCTTTTGCGATTGTGGACATCGACGGCAGCGTTCTGTGGGGCGCCTTAATGGCGTTTCTCTCTCTGGTGCCTGCCGTCGGCTCGGCAATCGTCTGGGTACCCGCGGCCATATTCCTCTTCGCCACGCACCAGCTGTGGCAAGGACTGTTTATCGTCGGGTTCTTCGTCATTATCGTTGGGCTGGTGGATAACATCCTGCGCCCGCTTTTGGTAGGAAAAGACACCAAAATGCCGGACTACTTGATTCTGATCACCACCCTCGGCGGGATGGAGATCTACGGCATCAACGGATTTGTGATTGGCCCCCTGATCGCGGCGCTGTTCATTACCTGCTGGAACCTGTTTTCCGGCCGCGATCACGAAGGTAACGTGGAAGGAATCGACGAAGCCTTTATGGAAGAAGGAAAAAATCCTCCAGATTTATGATGTCTGGACGATAACAGAAGGCGGCCCTGGGCCGCCTTTTTTATTTTCACGCAAAATCATAGGTTTCCTATAATTTCAATCATGCTAATTGATTAATCGTCGCAGAAGGAAGTAATCAGTGCGAATAGCCACAATCACCAACTGGGCCTACAGCGCGACGGTATGTCTGACTATCGCCTCCGGCGCAGTCATGCTGATGGCGTCCAGCGCCGATAACACTGAACGCCAGGCGGTGGAACAGCGTTACAAGTTCGATCAACTGACCGAAGAAGCGGAGCTTGATGCCTGGTCGCTGTCCGATATGGCTCGTGAATATGTTATTGCAAAAGATCCGCAGGCGCTTAACGCCTACCGCCAGAAAGAAGCGTCGCTGAAAGCTGTTGAGCATCGACTGGCGGCGCTGAAAGATCTCGGAGCAACGGGTGAAGAGTTGGCGCTACTGCATGAAGGATTGCAGATTATTGATGCCCTGCAGGACGAACAAGCCGCAGCGCTTGCCAGCATCGCGCGGGGAGAAGATCCACAGGCGATAGCCCTGCTCTTCGGCAAAAGCTATGAACAGGAACTGGAGCGGGCGCAGGACCGGATAGACCATTTCCGCCAGTTGCTCGACAACCGCGTACGTAACACCATTGACGATGCCACACAGGCGTCACGCACCTTGCGTACGGCCTCGGAAGTGATGGTCGGTCTTACGGCGCTGCTGTTTTTATTCGTTCTTGGATTTATCTTGAAGCGCCGCGTTCTGCGTCCCGTGGTGCGTTTGAGCGATGTAGTTAACCGTCTGGCATCGCAGGATTATGCCGTCGAGACGCCCAGCTTTAACCAGATCGATGAAATTGGCGATATGGCGCAGGCGATCCGGATTTTTCGCGAGAACGGGCTGGCCCGTCAGCGGCTGGAGAAAGAGCGAGACGCCGACTGGGGGATCCGCGAGCTATTGGCGCGCATGACGCAGCGTCTGCAGGGGTGCGAAAGTTTTGCCGACGTCATCAATGTGGCGGAACTGTTCGCGCCGAATATTGCTCCAGGTATTGCTGGCCGACTTTACATATTGGATCGGGAGCCCTGGCAGATGCGCTGCGTTGCGCAATGGCTTGCACCAGAGGGTAAAGCGGAAGCTTTCCACCCGGACGAATGCTGGGCGGTACGCCGCGGCCAGAGCCATCCGCCGGTGCAAGGCAAACCGGATATCGCCTGCTATCATCTGCCCGAATCATGCCAGCAACATACCCTGTGCGTGCCGCTGATAGCCCAGGGAGAAGCTATCGGTCTGCTCTCATTCCAGAACCTTAGCGACGATTCCTCCCCTTCACGCGCATACCTGGAACTGATGGCGGAAGCGCTCGGCCTCGCATTAGCCAACCAACGCCTGCGCGACGCGCTGCTGGAGAAAGCGCTCTACGACCCGCTAACCGGTCTGCGCAATCGTCATCATCTGGAAGATACTCTACGAACCCAGATGAGCCAGGCGGTTCGTAACAAAGAACCGATCAGTTGCCTGATGATCGATATCGATCATTTCAAAAACATCAATGACCGCTTTGGTCATGAGGCCGGTGATAGTGTGATAAAAAGTATCGCCGCCATTATTCAGCGCGTTGTCCACGACAGCGGCCTGGCTTTCCGTTACGGTGGCGAAGAGTTTCTGGTACTGCTGGCAGGTGCGGATGAACAGGCGGCCAACGGCTTTGCGACGGATATTTACAACGGTGTACGCGAATTGTCACTGCGTTTTGGCGTATCCGATATTGGTCACGTGGATGTTTCTATCGGTGTTGCCAGCTACCCGCAGCATGCCCAGAGCGACAATCTGCTGCGCGCCGCAGACGTGGCGTTGTATCGCGCAAAAGAGCTGGGACGTTCGCGCATTGTGAGCTTTGGTATGCTGGAAGCGAGCTGAACGATGCCAGCAGCCGGCGCATCGCTTTACCTCTGCGTCGGGTGGTGGTATGTTGACGAGATGAATACTAAACACGATATCAACGGTTTTAATCACAACCTGTGGTGGCTGCCTTCTTAAAGGCGGTCAGAATGTGTATTCCTCATTTTCAGATAACCGCCGAAAGGCGGTTATTGCATTTAAAGACCCCTTTCGGTTTTGCGATTAAGGAGTCTTATATGAACAACAAAACCATCATCCTCACCGGCGATCGTCCTACTGGCCCGCTGCACCTTGGCCATTATGTTGGGTCGCTGCGTCAACGCGCCGCGCTACAGCACGATTATCAACAGTTTATACTGGTCGCAGACCTGCAAGGGTTGACGGATAACGGCAGCACGCCGCAAAAGATCCAAAACAACATTCCCGAAGTGCTGGCTGACTATCTCGCCGCGGGTATAGACCCCTCACTCACTACCGTCTGTCTGCAATCAGCATTACCCGCCCTTGCCGAACTGACCGCACTTTATATGAACATCGTTACCGTGGCGCGCGTGGAGCGTAATCCTACGGTCAAAAACGAAATTGCGCAGAAAGGGTTCGCACGCTCGTTACCGGTTGGCTTTCTGGTCTATCCCATCAGCCAGGCGGCAGATATCACGGCCTTCAAAGCTGAAGTGGTTCCCGTCGGCGACGATCAGTTGCCAATGATCGAACAGACCAATGAAATCGTGCATAAAATGAATAGCCTGTTACCAACGCCAGTATTGACGCATTGTAAAGCGTTGCTGAGTGCAACCAGCCGTCTGCCCGGTATCGACGGTAACGCCAAAATGTCGAAATCACTTGGTAATACAATTCTGTTGTCCGCCAGCGAGGAAACTATTCATCGCGCCGTCAGCGCAATGTACACCGACCCTAACCATTTAAAAGTGTCCGATCCGGGGCAGATTGACGGCAATATGGTATTCACCTACCTCGACGCGTTTCATCCAGATAAAATAAAAGTAGCGGAGATGAAAGCGCACTATCAGCGCGGCGGATTAGGTGACAGGGCATGCAAAAATGAGCTGGAGATGTGCTTGCAAGAACTCATCGCACCGATGCGTGAACGCCGGGCAACCTATATTCAGGATAAAGGCATGCTGATGGCGATGCTGAAAAAAGGGAGCGAACAGGCCCACGAAGTCACACAGCAGACATTAAGAGAAGTGAAACAAGGCCTGGGTTTACCGGTGTTCTGAACACCAATCGCAATGTAAAAAAATGGGGCGTGGAACCGTATCACTCTCGCCAGACCTATGCCTGTTGGTTTGTGCCATCAGGCGTATCCCCATCAGTCATTGCCCATCAGATGGAACATGAGGTACAAGGTTTTCAAACCATACTCAACCAGAATGACTCCTGGCAAGCATTGTGAAAATTCTTCTTCATTGGTCTGATTTCCTGCCCCGCTGGCTCTATCACTTCCCAACAAATCCAACATTCAGGGCAGACATTATTGATATGTTGCATTATTTCAAGCTCATTTGTACATCGAATTACCACACCACTATCATGAAGCCATTCTGTGGCGATAGTTTCAACCTCGGCTGAATCATCACGTTCCCGCGATTCCTGAATGCAAATGACCCCCTTTCGGTTTTTAATAGCATTCACATAATAGGCCAAATCAATCATATCTTTTTCATCGGATTAAAAATTAATGGCAAGGAATATACCCCAATACAGCTTCATGCGCAGTATCGCTTCGGTAAGTGGGGTTTGAGCATACAGGCGACAATGAGTCTCGCGGCAAACTGAAAAAATGTGGTTACGCTTAAGTTTTTCAATGGTATGGCCGCTACTAAGAGAGAGTGAGATGTAACTATCTTATTATTGTGCCTCATTATAAAAAGTTCGAATTCTCTTCTTTGCGCCTGTCCGGGTCCGTGCCCGTGCAGGCTTTTTTTTACACCGGCTTTTCAGATATCAGTGACCCGTCCTGCCCATCGGCACAGCCTGAATAAAAAACACGCTGCAAAATCAACAAAATATAATCAACTTGCTTAATTACTCTGCAATCGCGTGAGATCGGGAAGAAAAATGCCATTTCCCTCTTGCCTCATTCGGTCTGTGCCGCTAATATTCGTCCCCGTTGTCACCTACAACGTTGCGTTCATAGCTCAGTTGGTTAGAGCACCACCTTGACATGGTGGGGGTCGTTGGTTCGAGTCCAATTGAACGCACCATATTGCGTCCGTAGCTCAGTTGGTTAGAGCACCACCTTGACATGGTGGGGGTCGGTGGTTCGAGTCCACTCGGACGCACCATATCATATCTCTTTGATTTGGTGCTTTTCCTCTTATTTTTATTTTCAATTTCACTCTGCTCTCGCTGCCGTTCTCGTCAGTTTCGAAATTCTTGCTGTCTATCCCGTTTGTCTCCTGCGCCGTTATCGACCACACTTATTCTGCTTCGCTTGTTTTCGGCACCCCGTCAGCACAGAACATCGATCACAGGGCATAAAAATAATATCAGGTGGATAATGATGAACAAGATCGCTATCGTCGGTACGGGACCGACAGGAATCTATACGTTACTCGCGCTTCTCAAGCATCAAACCCCGCTGTCAATTAGCCTCTACGAACAATCAAATGAAGCTGGGGTAGGCATGCCCTATAGCGACGAGGAAAACTCGCGATTGATGCTGGCAAATATCGCCAGTATTGAAATACCCCCCATTACCTCTTCTTATCTCGACTGGTTGCGTCAACAGAGTGTGGAACATTTAGCACGCTATGGCGTGGAACACGCCTCACTGCATGACCGACAATTTTTGCCGCGAATTCTGCTTGGCGAATATTTTCGTGACCAGTTTCTAAGCCTTGTCGATATTGCCAGCCAACAAGGGTTTAGCATTCGCGTACATGAGTCCTGTCAGGTCAAGGATGTCAAAGCCACAACGGATGGCGTTGTTATTTATAGCGATCATAACGACGTGGAACACGTTGATCTCGCCGTCATCGCCACAGGCCACGTCTGGCCTGATGCGCAGAGCGCATCGCGCACCTTTTTCCCTAGCCCGTGGACTGGCTTGATGGAGGCAAAAATTCCGGCATGCCGCGTAGGAATCCTCGGGACGTCCCTGAGCGCTATCGACGCAGCGATGGCCGTCGTGGTACAACACGGCCGGTTTGTATCGGATGATATGCAGGGAATTCATTTCGAAAGAAATGAAGGCAGTGAGGATCTCAGGATTGTACTCATGTCCCGATCCGGCATTCTGCCGGAAGCCGATTTTTACTGCCCTCTCCCCTATGAACCGCTCACCGTTGTGACTGCCGACGCGCTGAAACAATGTATTGCTGATGGCGCCGCTGGGCTGCTGGACAGGGTCTTTACGCTTATCGCCAAAGAAATTGCGCTGGCAGACCCTGACTGGAGCAAAGAAATCGCCCTCTCGTCACTAAACGCCGACAGCTTTACAGATGTCTGGTTCGCTGCACGTAAAAAACACGATCCGTTTCGCTGGGCGGCAGCCAATCTGGAAGAAGTCGAGCGCAATAAACGTGACAAACACACGGTTGCCTGGCGTTATGCTATTCTGCGACTGCATGAGGCCGTACAGGAAATTGTCCCGTGGCTGGATGAGGAAGACAGAGAGCGGTTTAACAATGGGCTTGCTCGCGTCTTTATCGACAATTATGCCGCCATCCCTTCACAGTCGATCCGCAGAATACTGGCTCTGCGTGAGGCCGGGATCCTGAATATTCGCGCGCTCGGTCAGGATTATCAGCTACGGCAACAAGAAAAAATGACGGTGATACACGCTCAGGGCGAAATACATAAATTTGACGTTTTTATCGATGCCAGAGGCCAGAAAGCGTTAAAAATTAAAGATCTGCCCTTCCCGTCGCTACGGGATCAGCTTCAGTCCACAAACGATGAGATACCTGATGTCGGCGATGACTATACGCTGCAGGCGCCTGATATCGTCCGGGGCCGCATTGCGCTCGCCGCACTGCCCTGGCTAATGCACGATCAACCGTTTGTGCAAGGGCTTACTGCCTGCGCAGAAATTGGGCATTGCATCGCGCAAGCCATTTCCCGGCCAGCCACGCGTCTTCGTCGTCGTTTACCCTATTACGAGGCTTAACGCTATGTCTGCTTCCATCCCCCTTTTTGCTGCCGGCAGTTTACGTCCGGCATTGACTCCGCTGATAAACCATTTCACGCGCATGACGGGAATAAACGTGAAGGTGGAATATGGCCCAGCCGGCTTATTGCGCGAGCGGATTGAAGCAGGTGAACCCTGTGCGCTGTTTGCTTCGGCCAATCGTTCACACCCGCAACACCTGCTGGCGCAGCATAACGCCATTGCTACGCACACCTTTAGCTGGAACCAGCTGGGTCTGGTTACCAACCGGAGCGGCGAATGGCTCGATTTACTGCTAAACCCGACCCTGCGCATTGGGACGTCCACGCCCGGCTGTGACCCTTCCGGAGATTATACCTGGGCATTTTTTGACAAGATGGACGCACTGGAGCCGGGTCTCGGACAACAGCTTCGGGAACGAGCCGTTCCTCTGGTAGGCGGTCGCGACACGGTGAAGATCCCGCCGGGAGAACTGGCCAGCGCCTGGATCCTGCGTCAGGAGCTGGCCGATCTGTTTATCGGCTACGCGCATTATGCCAAAACGCTCCGCGCACTTCCCGGCGTTCGCTATGTGGCGATTCCGACCGAATATAACATTGAGTGTGAATACCAGCTGGCGGTGCTGGAAGCGTCAAAAGACGTTCTGGCGCTGGTTGAATTTATGCTCGGCCACGACGGCCAGGAATTTCTTACCGCCGCTGGTTTTTTACCTCTTCGCGGCGAATAGAAAATAGCGGCGCAATAAACGGCGTCTGGTAATTTTCCACCTTCAGTTTTCGCAGCGGTAATCCATAGGCCTCGGACAGATTCTCTTCCGTTACGATGCTGTCCGTCGGCCCTGCCAGCCACTTGCCATCAGGAAGCAGCAGCAGAGTATGCGTGGCTATCTGTAGCGCATGCAGCGGGTCGTGGGTTGAAAACAAAACGCTGCAACCTTGTTGGCGAGCCAGATCGCTGATGAGCTGTAGCACCACCTGCTGATTGGCGAGATCCAGCGCGGAACACGGTTCATCAAGCAATAACGTCTGACACTCCGTGACCAGCGCCCGGGCGATCATCACCAGCTGTTGTTGCCCGCCAGAGAGTGAACCAAACGAGCAGGCGGCAAGATGTGCGATATGGAGTTGCTCCAGCGCCTGCGCCGCCCTTTTTTGATCCTGCTGGCTGGGTTGCGCAAATAGCTTCACGTGCTGCGCCCGCCCCATCAGCACCACATCGCTGACCGTATAGGGAAACGGCAGATGACAATGCTGCGCCACAATCCCTATACCACCGTCATTGTCAATGTTGCCGCCCAAAGCAGGCCGCGTGCCGGTTAGCGTATCAAGCAGCGTAGTTTTACCCAGACCGTTACGTCCCAGCACCGCCCAGACCTCACCTTTGCGGCAACAGAAGGTCAGCGGATCGAATAACGGCGCGCGGTACCCATAAGTCAGCTGATTTACGCACAGTGCAACAGATTTCATTGTTTCCTCCGGCGGCTGTTGCGGATGAGTAAAAAAGCAAACAGCGGTGCGCCAAACAATGCGGTGATGATCCCCAGCGGGATCTCCGCAGGCATCAGGGTGCGCGCAATATCATCCACTACAATCATAAAACCGCCCCCCAGCCAGAAGGCGCAAGGGAGCAACCGACGATGATCGACGCCCACCAGCAAACGCGCCAGATGCGGGATAACCAGCCCGACCCAGGCAATACTGCCGCTGACCGCCACCTGGGCGGCGACTAAAAAGGCGCAGCACACCAGCACGCTGCGCCGCAGAGGAACCACCGCCACGCCCAGCGCTTTGGCATCTTTATCATTGAGCGATAACAGATTTATACGCCAGCGCAACTGATACAAAACCGTCGCGGCGACACCCACAGGAATCGCCAACAGCAGGACTTTATGCCAGTTGGCCGTGGCAAAACTGCCCAGCAGCCAGAACACGATATTGGGTAACGTCTCTTCGGTATCCGCCTGATACTGAATCAGACTCACCAGCGCGGCAAAGAAACCGCTCAAAATGATGCCCGACAGGATCAGCACCAGCGTATTCTCCAGCCCCTGCAACGCCGCGATGGCATACACCAGAATCAGCGCCGTCAGACCGAATAAAAACGTTGATCCCATCATCAGCCACGGCGACAAGCCGAGCAGGATAGCCAGCGTACCGCCAAAAGCGGCCCCCGACGTCACCCCGATAATATGCGGATCGACCAGCGGATTATGAAATACCCCCTGCAGCGTCGCGCCGCATAACCCTAACGCGCCCCCCGCCAGTAACGCGATCAGAATACGCGGCAGCCTGACCGTCCAGACAATCTGGCTGGCGATCCCGGCGTCATCGCTATAGTGCGTCAGGTGATAAAATACCTCACGTAACGACAGCGGATATTGCCCGAGGCACAGCGAACTGACGCCCAGTAATAAGACCACCGCCATTAGCAGCGGCTGCTGGGGTAAAATGCGGTTACTTAGCTGCATCAGACTGCCAGTTCACACGATAAAAACGCTGATAGTAGTCCTGCGCCCGCGCATCGACATCCACATCTTTATAGGCGTCCGGATACAGTTTTTTGGCCATCCACAGTTCACCTATCGCCAACGCCTCCGGCATCGGATAGCCCCAGGCTTTGGCGTATTCGGGCATCAACCAGACGCGATGATTTTTTACAGCGTCGATCCCCTGCCAGTTGGGATCGTTTTGGATCTCAGTGACCACCTGCGGGTAACGGTCCTGGACAAAAATCACCTGCGGATTCCATGCCAATACCTGCTCCAGCGAGACCTGACGTGCGCCTTTCACACTGGCAGCCGCCACGTTTAGCCCACCCGCATGCTGCATCATCAGTCCCGTATACTTCCCGGAGCCGTAGGTCATCAGGTCCGGGTTAGCCATATAAATACGCACCTTTTGCGCATCAGGAATGTTGGCAACTGGCGCATTGAATTTTGCCCGCGCCGCAAAAACGTAGTCGATTAACGCCTCGGCCTGCGGTTTGCGTCCTACCACATCCGCAATCAGGCGAATCCCCTGCTTTAACCCCTCGTTATACACCTGCTCTTCATCGGCCATGGTCGGATTCATTTTATTCTGCTGACCGGCAGCATCCTGGCGCAATGAGATAGCCACAACCGGAATACCGGCATTCTGAATCTGCTGGATCATCTCCGCAGGGGCGTAGTTGGCAACAAAGACGACCTGTGGGTGAATCGCCAGCAGGCTTTCAATATTCACATGGGTGAGATCGCCCGGCGTCGGCAATGTCGCTATCGTCGGCATAAAGCGCGCGAACTCAGGCCCAAGCTGTTTTTTCCAGCTCGACATCACGCCAACAATGTCCTGCTGCGCATTGAGCTGGACCAGAATATTCAGCGTCTGGTGTTGCAGCACGACGACTTTGTCCACATGGTCAGGAATCGTGACCTGACGACCAAGCTGGTCGGTGATCGTACGGTCGGCCTGGGCAGAAAATGCAAACAACATACTGGCGCAAACCAGCACAAAAGAACGGAGAGTGAACATGGGATACCATCTGGATGAGAAGTAAAAGCGATATATATTAAATTACATAACGAAGTGACTGGCAACCCATTCCCGATGATTACCACGCGGTACACGAGGAAGATCAATTTATGCTGGCAAAAATAAAGCCGACGGCAACGAGCACCGTCGGCTTTCGTGGAGACTGCGTGACGGTACTATTTCGTCGCAGACTTAATGATTTCAAGCGCTTTGGCGAACTGATCCTGGGGGATAGTCAGCGGATAAAGGAAGCGAATGACGTTGCCGTACTGACCGCAGGTTAACAGCAGCAATCCCTGCTCCAGCGCTTTCTTCTGCACGCGTTGTGCGGCGGCGGCGCTGGGTTCACCCGTGGCAGCATCACAAAATTCAGCCGCAATCATCGAGCCCAAGCCGCGCACTTCGGTCAGTTCCGGACACCATGCCTGCGCGTCAGTCAGGCTGGCGCGCAGTTGTTCGCCGAGCGCAGCCGCTCGCTGGCACAGCTGTTCATCACGAATAATATCCAGCACCGCGTGGGCCGCCGCAATCGACAACGGGTTTCCGGCGTAGGTTCCGCCCAATCCACCCGGCGCAGGCGCATCCATAATTTCCGCTTTACCCACGACGCCAGACAGCGGCATCCCGCCCGCAAGACTTTTCGCCATGGTCATCAGGTCCGCTTTATCGGCGTAGTGATCCATCGCAAACAGCTTGCCCGTACGGGCAAAGCCGCTTTGCACCTCGTCGGCAATCATCACGATGCCATGCTCATCACAAATACGGCGGATGGCAGCCACAAACTCCGGCGGCGCCACCACGAAGCCTCCTTCGCCCTGGACGGGTTCGAAGATAATCGCCGCAACCTGGGTTGGATCGATGTCGGCTTTAAACAGCCGCTCAATCGCTTTTATGGAATCCGCTGTGGAAATGCCCTGCAACTCAGAAGGATACGGCGCATGGTAAACGGATCCAGGGAACGGACCGAACCCTTTTTTATACGGTGCCACCTTGCCGGTTAACGCCATCGTCATATAGGTACGGCCATGAAAACCACCGCCAAAAGCGATAACGCCGGGACGTCCGGTATGCGCACGGGCGATTTTCACCGCATTTTCCACCGCTTCAGCCCCGGTGGTGAAGAATGTGGTTTTACGCTTGCCGTCAATCGGCGCGACGGCGTTGATTTTCTCAGCCAGGGACACATAGTTTTCGTACGGGACAATCTGATAAGCCGTATGGGTAAAAGCCTGCAGTTGCGCTTCGACTGCCTGTACCAGACGAGGATGACGATGCCCGGTGTTCAGCACGGCAATCCCGGCGGCAAAATCGATATACTCATTGCCCTCAATATCGATAATCGTGCTGTTTTCAGCCGACTGGGCGTAAAAATCACACATTACCCCCACGCCACGCGGGGTGGCATCCAGACGACGTTGTTGCAGGTTTTTATTGTTCATTCTCTACACCTTGTCCATAAATACATTTCAGTTGAATTACCCTTTAAATTTAGACGCCGTCTGGTACTTTAATCGAGAGCCAAATCGTTTTATTTTAAGGATCCAAATGCGTTCACTTGCCGGAGATGTGATCAAGCAGGCATTTAGTCAGCAGACTGACGAAAAACTGCATCGTCGCCTGTATGCCGCCATCTGTAACTGCATTCTTGAAGGCAGCCTGAAACCGGCTACCCGGATGCCGCCATCGCGCGATCTGGCGGGCGAACTGACGTTATCGCGCAACACCGTATTGCGGGTTTACGAGCAGTTGCAGGCCGAAGGTTATATCTCCGCGCGCACCAGCAGCGGCACATTCGTTACCGACAGCGTGCTGGACAATCTCGACCTGCGCCCTCGCAAGGAGACTGTTTCCGCCTCACTGGAAGACCACACCAGCTTATCTGCCCGCTGTCTTGAGCTGTTGGGTCATGCCAGCGCCAGCCCCCGGCAATGGGGAGCGTTTGTTCCAGGCGTGCCTGATGTGCAGCATTTCCCTCATCGGGTGCTCAAAAAAATTCAGGATCGGTTGGCAAGACGGCTGCGCCCGGAGTTTCTCACTTACGATGCCGCCGGTGGCGTGAGTGAACTGAAAGAAGCACTGGCAGACTATCTGCGCACCGCCAGGGGGGTTCGTTGTTCGCCGGACCAGATTCTTATTACTGAAGGGATTCACCAGGCGCTGGATCTGGTGACGCGCTCGTTGTGCAATCCGGGTGATAACGCCTGGATTGAAGAGCCTGGCTATTGGGGGATAAAAAACATTCTACGCATCAACGCGGTAAACTTTTCCGCAATCCCGGTTGATGAGCAAGGCATGATTCCCCCGGACGCCGCAGAACCGGCGCCGAAGCTGATTTTTGTGACACCGTCACATCAATACCCTCTCGGTTCGGTAATGAGCCTGAGTCGTCGGCAGCAGCTTCTCTTTCGCGCGCGTGAAACGCGAAGCTGGATAATAGAAGATGATTACGACAGCGAGTTTCGCTTTTCCGGCCAGCCGATTCCGTCATTACAGGGACTGGAGGAGGAGACGCCGGTTATCTACATCGGGACATTCAGTAAGACACTCTATCCCGCCCTGCGGCTCGGTTATGTCGTGCTGCCCAAACCGTTAGCCGCGCCGCTGAAAAAGGTCCATAACGACCTCTATCGCGGCGGACATTTGTTGATTCAGGCGGCGCTGGCAGAGTTTATTCGCGAGGGATACTACGCGGCGCACATACGTAAAATGCGCCAGCTCTACGGTCGGCGGCGTCAGACGCTGGTGGAGCTTATCAGCCGCCAGCTTGGCGAAAATTATCTTAGCGCCTTCAGCAGCAACGCCGGGCTGCATATGATTTTACAGTTGCCGGGCGGCAGTGATGACGTTGCCATTGCTCAGCAAGCAAATGCGCAAGGCCTGCTGGTGCGCCCGCTTTCACGCTACTATGTTAATGAAGAGAAGCGCAGCGGACTGCTGCTGGGATTTGCCAGTATTGAAGAACATGAAATGGCGGCGGCGTTTACCCGGCTGGTGGGTATTATCAGGGTAAACGCCGCGTAAACACAGCCGGATGGCGGTGCAAGCACCTAATCCGGCATGCTGTTTAATGTGACGCTTTTTTAACGCCAGCCAGATCCTCCTGGCTTACTTCGCCATTCCCTTCCCCCCAACTTTTACGCAGGTAGTTAATGACGTCACGCATTTCGCTGTCGCTTAAGACGCCGTTGTAGGCTGGCATCTTAAAGGAGACGCTGCCCCGCGTTGTCGGTGTTTCTGCGCCGTGGGCAATCACTCTGTACAGCGGCGTCGGGTCATCCACCATCACCAGCGGATTGTTGTTCAAAGAAGGCGCGTTATCATCGGTGCCTTTACCTTCCAGACCGTGACAGGTTGAGCAGTAGCGGTTATAGGTCACTTTGCCCGCCTCGGCTGAACTCGACCAGGCTACAGTCGCCGCCGCGGTACGCCCCGCTTCAGGCTTTGCGCTTTTCAGGCTCAGCAGATACTGCGCAATCGCCGTGGCATCTTCATCCGTCAGATACTGCGTGCTCTGCGTAACGACTTCAGCCATTGAGCCAGAAACCGCGGCATGTTTACTTTTGCCGGTCAGCAACAGCGATTTTAACGCCTGCTCAGACATCCCTGAACCCCGCAGCGACGGCGCATACCACCCGTCGATCATCGCGCCGCTCAGGTACTCGGGATCGGCATTGCTATACGCTTTTTCGTTCATCGCCATGCCTCTCGGGGTATGGCACGAACCGCAGTGTCCGGGACCTTCCACCAGATAAGCGCCTCGCTTTACCAGGGCCGCGTTGTCACCCGTGTTTTCGCTCTCTACGGTCGCCGCTGGCGCGTCGGTAAACAACCAGTTCCAGATATGCAGCGGCCAGCGGGCGGAGAGTAGCCACGGAATAGCGTTCTCTTTATTGGGTTGCGCAGACGGTGTGACGTCATGCATAAAATAGCGATACAGCGCCTGAACATCGTCGTCAGAAAGTTTCGCATAAGAGGGATAAGGCATAGCGGGATAAAGCGGATGACCATCTTTGGCAATTCCCTGACGTACGGCCTTTTCAAAATCCTCGTATGCGTAGTTACCAATACCCTGCGCCTTGTCCGGGGTAATGTTGGTTGAATAAATATCCCCCACCGGAGTAGGAAACTTTTTGCCCCCTGCCATCGCCGCGCCACCTTCGGTGGTATGACAGGCTACGCAGTCAGAGATTCGCGCGATATATTCGCCGTCAGATTCCGCAGCACTCACAGAGGCGGTAAATAAACAGGCGGCAAGAACGGTTACGTTACGCATAGATCACCCCATCTCCTTCAGTTCATTAACCGCTCGCCATGCCTGATCGATCGCCGTATGAGCATATGCCCCCCAGTCGGAATCGGAGTTGGCAATGGTAATACGACCGACTGGCTTGCGCGCCCGTTCGATAATCTCGGGCATTTTATCCATATCATCGAACAGCGAGTTAGGGTAATAGGCATAGCCATGCGCCCAGCGGTTAACCGTAATGGCGGCAATATCGCGTTGATTATCAAAGCCTGTTGAGCCAAACATCTCCTGCAACTGAGAGCGAATCATCTCTTCATGCGCGGCAAACGTGGTCCCCAACAGGTAGGCCCGCCCCAGACGGAACTGCTCTCTGGCCGACAGGTTACTGCCTGGATACGTGGGCACGTAGACCATATGAATCACCATCGGATCGTCCGGTGAGGCCGGGTGTTGATACCCGCCGATGCTGACCGGATAGTCGAGCTTAACCCGGCTGTAAGGTGCTGCCGGAGAGTAAAATTCATGCACCCCAAGCTGTTTAAACGCCTGCCAGTTTTTAACCACCACGTTGGTATAGACCAGCGGCGCTTTCACGTTCAGTTTGAGATCCGCCTGTTGCTGTTCCGGCATCTCTGGCACCAGATACGGAATCAGCATGTTATAGCCCGCCATAATGGTGTTCTTACCGCGCACGCGATGCATTTTGCCGTCGCGCAGATAGCTGACAACGACGCCATCCTGTACGTTGACCGCATTGATCACCGTGCTGTTAAGACGCAGGCGCGTGGTGTTTTCCGGCAGATCCAGCTTTTCATAATGCAGTCTGGCGAGAACCGAGTCCTCCATAGTGTTGCCCGGTAGCGCATTCGGCACCATATACCTGACCAGCAGTCGGGCCAGGCCAGCATTCCCATCCGGAAAATGGTAAACATATGGCTCTTCGAGGTCGGCCAGCGACTCCCCATCCAGCGGCGGCAACCCCAGCGCTTCCATACCCGGTAAGGCGCACGCCCGGGCATCGCTACAGGAAATACCTTCGATCCCGATGGCAAAGAAGTCGTTTGAGCGCTGCTGAAAATAGAGCAGCGCCATTTTGCTCAAACCAACTTTTGTCGCCAGAAATTCACTGTAGCTGTGGGTATCCAGCCATTCCATTTTCTCATCGACCGTCATGCCTGGAAGGTAATCGCCAGGACGCACGTGCAGGTCGATCAGCGCCTTTCTATCGTTTTCATTTAGCGGAAAATCATTGATAAAGTCTTCTATATTGCGACCATTAAGTCTGTTCGGCGGAATATCATCAGATACCGCGCGTCCCGGATCGCCGCTGACGATTTTTGTTTCGCCAAAATTCTTTTTATCGAAAAAGACGCCGCGACTGAGCTGCCAGTCGGGGTAGAAGTTAACGTCAAAACTTTCTTTCAACCGCGTGACGCTGACGCCAAGCGTTTCCATCAGTTTTTGCACTTCCGGACTGAAGTTATGCGCCGGCGACTGGAACGCCTCGCTGCCGCCGTAACCGATTAACTTTTTGCCCGAGTGCGTAAATTCATTGCGCTTGGCGTGTCCTCCAAAATCGTCATGATTATCCAGGATCAGAATCCGGCTATTTTGCCCGGCAAGCTGACGCCAGAAACAACCGGCTGCCAGCCCGCTGATACCGCCGCCCACAATCACCAGATCGTACTCTTCCTCAATGGGCAGCGCGTTTAAATCAAAACGTTTATGCTCACGCCCCACCGCATGCGCCATTTCAAACGATCCCGGATGATTGCCCCGCAGCCCCGTCAGCGCTGGCGGATAATAACTTCCATCTATAAATGCGTGTTCCTTCCCTGCCGCTCTGACCCACTCCAGCGGGGTAAGCCCCGCCGCAACGGTCACCGCGACGCCGTTGAGAAAATCACGTCTGGTAATTGCCATATACGTTGTCCTTTTGCCACTGACACACTGTCCTAACAAACAGAAATATCACACATAATATGTTTCACCCGCGTGTATTCATCGAGCGAATAAGAGGAGAGATCTTTACCATAGCCTGATTTTTTGAAGCCGCCGTGCGGCATTTCGGCACACAGTGGAATATGGCTGTTGATCCATACCGTGCCAAAATCGAGGTCAATGCAAAAGCGCTGCGCCCGGCCGTGATTGCTGGTCCAGACGCTCGCCGCCAGCCCATATTCCACATCATTGGCCTTAAGTAACGCGTCTTCATCGCCAGAAAACGACTGAATAGTCATCACAGGACCAAAGACTTCATGCTGAATAGCTTCATCGTGCTGATGCAGGCCGGAGACGATCGTCGGTTCAAAATAGAAGCCCGGCCCGGACCCGGCATGCCCGCCCGTTTCAATTTTTGCATGTGGCGGTAAACGATCGATAAAGCCTTTCACCTGCTCCAGTTGATTCCGGCTATTCAATGCGCCATACAGCGCATCCTGGTCTTCTGGCGGCCCAAATTTGATGCTCTTTGTTTTCTGCACCAGTTTTTCCAGGAATTCAGCGTAGATGGACTGTTCGACCAGAATACGCGTGGCCGCCGTACAATCCTGCCCGGCATTGAAAAAACCAGCCGTGACTATTGCCGCAATCGCCTTGTCCATATCCGCATCGGCAAATACCACCGCAGGCGCTTTCCCGCCCAATTCCAGATGCGCCCGGGTCAGGTTCGCCGCCGCCGAGGCCGCCACCTGCAGGCCTGCGCGGACCGAACCGGTAATCGAAACCAGCGAGGCCTGCGGATTTGAGACCACCAGCGAGCCGGTGTTGGCTTTGCCTAACACCACGTTGAACGCCCCTCTCGGGAATAACGGCGCCGCCAGTTCCGCCAACAGCAGCGTACTGACCGGCGTGGTGTCGCTTGGCTTTAACACGACCGTGTTACCTGCCGCCAGCGCTGGCGCTATCTTCCATACCGCCATCATGAACGGGTAATTCCACGGCGTAACTTGTCCAACGATACCCAGCGGTTCCCGGCGAATAGTCGAGGTAAATCCGGCGGAATATTCACCTGCAGCTTTACCTTCAAGACAGCGCGCAGCCCCGGCAAAAAAACGGATGGCATCACAGGATGCCGCGATCTCTTCCTTCTCAATAAAATGGCGAAGCTGACCGGTCTCCTGGCTCTGGGCATTGACCAGTCGCTCTACGTTGCGTTCTATTTCGTCCGCCAGGCGCAATAGCGCCTTTTGTCGCTGCGCCGGTGTCGATTTTTTCCAGATGCTAAACGCCGCTTCAGCAGCCGAGTAAGCCTGCTCCACCTCGGCTGCGCCAGCATTGGGAGATAATGCGTACGTTTCACCGTCGACCGGACTCACCAGTTCAAAGGTATCTTCGCTGCTGCCTGCTACATATTGCCCATTGATAAAATGCTTCAGGGTTTTCATGCCCGTCTCCTGCCCTTTAATACATAAAGAATCTTATGTAATATATATATTGTAAATTTTTTTCAAATGCGCAACATTGACACTATGATAAGCCTCGCATTTTTAACTTATTTTTTACATTATTCAGGGTAAGGCTTTTCACGGTTAGCTGACACGGCGCGCCCAGCTCCAGAGGTTATCGGGACACACATCCGTCTGTGCGGCAGCATTGCGCCCGGGCATGTAAAATAACGCGGCTATTCTGACCTTCCTTGCCCGGCGGGCATGTGTTAGTAATGGTCGTTGTTTCAGGGAATTGAGTGCAGAAAAGATTATGATTACTCACGCGGTCATATTTGCGCCTATTGGGCAGGTCAGTCGTTCAGACCAGATAGTGCAACGTCTTTCAAACGCCATTATCACGGGATTGTTGGAGCCGAAAGAACAACTTCCCAACGAAACTGATTTGGCAAAGATGATGGGTGTCTCACATATCACTATCAGAGAAGCGCTAAACACGCTTCGGGCTAATAATCTTATCCATACCGTTCGTGGTCGTAATGGTGGGAGCTTCGTTTGCGAAAACATTGATGGCAAAAATAGCCCCCTGCATCCGTTCAAAGCGATCAGTACCGATTACCTTTCGGATCTGGGGGAGATGCATTGCGCCATTATTAGCCATAGCGCAAGGCTGGCATCCAGACGAATGACCGGCGCGGATATCGCCAAATTTCGTGAGTTTGTTGAGGTGCTCAGAAAGGCAAAATCACCGGAGCTGATGACCCAGGCCGATATGCGTTGTCTGCTGGCGATAGCCGCCAGTTCACATTCGGCGCGGCTGGCGAACCAGGAGCTGCAGGTACAGGCTGAATGGGCATCGCTGGTGGCGATCCTCTACCGCACGGACAGCATTCATGCGGAAATTATCGCGCTATATTCAGCGCTGGCCGATGCGCTGGCGGCTCATGATGAGGCGCAATCCGTCCAGCTTGCCACGCAGATCATCGACACGTTTACCTATTACCTTATTGAAAAAAAGCTGAAATATAACTCGAACTGACAATCAGTGAAGGCAGGACAGACCATGAGCTCTTCGACATCCTTAAGCGCATTAATCCATAAAATTGATGATATAACTGTCTCTACCGTAGATTCTACCGTGGCGCTGGCGAGGAGCATCCATGAGGCGATTTCCGGGATGCAGAAAGCGTCAGCCGAGGTCGTCCTCGATCCCTCTGTGAGATCGACCGTCCAGCAGCACATCAAGCGCACGCTCAATGACAACCATTACTGCTCAGGAGCCGGGTTCGCCAGCCATATTGAGAGCACCGCCACCACCAAAGAGTATTGGCTGCTGGAATGGTGGTATAAGAAAGATAACGGTTTAAGCCAGGCGCACCTCGATTTGGATCAGGCCACGCAGCAACGACTTGATTTCAGAACCTTCGAATGGTTTAAGCATTCGCCACCGGCAGGTAAAGCCTATATCCACGGCCCGTACGTCGACTATATCTGCAATATCTCCTACACCCTGACTTCGGCAGTGCCGGTCTACTACAACGATCAGTTCCTTGGCGTCGCCGCCGTCGATCTGCTGGTCAGTCAAATCGAAGCTGAACTGCTTTCCTGCGCCCATCCCGATTATGTCATTCTGACCAATCTGGAAAACAGGATTATCTTCTCCAGTTGGCCACGTTTTCGCGTGGGTGAGTTACTGTCGCCCGCCAACAGCACGGTGGTCTATCAGAGCGACTACTTTATCCTTTATCACTATCAAAACTAAGGGCCCGAAGGCCCTTGTTTTTAGTTGTCCTGCCCCATATTGAGCTTATTGGCGTAAGCAATAGCGTCGTTTTCCGGCGCGGCAGAACGGCCAAACGGTCGGGTCAGGAACATATAGATAAGCCCCGACCCCACAACAATCGCCAGGCCGAACAGCACCGTCCAGCGATCAATGAAGTCGCTGCTGTCTGCCGGTTGCGCCAGCAACCAGATCCCGCACACGCCATAGGCTAAGGCCAGTACGTTTACAAACACGCCCCAACCGCCAATGGTCCACTCCCCGGCCGGTTTCCAGCCCTTCAGACGCTGACGCAGCGCGGCAAGCACGACCATCTGGAACGAGATATAAATACCAATCACGGCAAACGCGGTGATACGCGACAGGTTGTCCGGCTGAAAATAGACCCACACGCAGATGATCACCGGCAGCAGGCAGCTGACGACCATGGCATTATCCGGAACGCCGTTTTTCGAGATTTTAGACATCCATTCGCTTCCCGGCAGCATTCTGTCGCGGGAGAACGAAAAAATAAGGCGGCTTAACGCAGCCTGCAAAGACAGGATGCATGACAACATCGCCACAATCGCGACGATGATAAAGACAGTTGCGCCGGTTTCCCCCAGCGCTTCATTGAGGATGGCGGGGATCGGATCGGACGTTTTGCCATTCACGATGCTGACCAGATTCGGGGAAGCCAGCAGATACCCCATCACGGAAATGATGGCGGAAATCGCGCCAAATACGATGCTTAGAATCATCGCGACCGGGATCTTTTTGCTCGGATTCTGCACCTCTTCCGCTACGTTACCGCAGGCCTCAAAGCCAAAGAACATAAACAGTCCCATCAGCGCGGCAGACATAAATGCGGTGGAATAGCTGCCGTCCTGTGCGAGTACGCCCATCGAGTCGAAGATGACGGAGAAAGGCTGAGAACGGTGAAAAATTAACAGATAAATGCCCAACGCAATCACGCTGACAATTTCACACCAGAAGCCAATTTTAGCGACCCGGGCCAGATTTTTAGTCCCGGACATATTAACAGCCATCATCAACAGCAGGAGCAGGACTGAAGTCAGCAACATGGTGGCGGGAGTCTGACCATAGAGGAACAGCGACTCAACAAACGTCGAGGTGTATTCCGCGATTGACGTAATGGTCACCACCAGCGCCCACAGGTAAATCCAGGCGGCAATCCATGCATATTTCTTACCCCATAACCTCCGCGCCCAGGGATACAACCCACCGGTTATCGGATACTGAGAGGCCACTTCACCAAACACCAATGCCACTAAAAGTTGCCCACATGCGACGATTAAAATCCACCATACCGCAGGCGGCCCCGCCAGCGTCACGGCCAGCGCAAACAACGAATAGACGGCGGTAAGCGGCGAAAGGTAGGTAAAACCCAACGCGAAGTTTGAAATTAGACCGATTGAGCGATTGAACTGTTCTTTGCCATCTTTTTGAAAATTATCGTTTTTCTTATCAGGTGTCTGTTCCATATATCTTTCTCTTTTGTGGAATAGTCGCAGGGTTGAACAATGAATGTATAAAAGATATTAAGTTATATGTATAGTGATTTTGTCGCAGATTTGTTAAAAATGATCGCACGTCACATTGCGTAGATATCAGGGGAAAACGGCGCATTGTTACAATTTGATAACAATCAAAATAAGTATGAGGAAGTGTGAAGACAAAGAAAGGATGTTTGAGAAGCCGTTTAGTTGCGCCGGATCTCGATTTTTAATCCGGCGCATAGCCTGCGTTAAAACGGTTATCTATGTTCTATTTTTCATACTGCTCAGGCCAGCAAACTGAACCGTGAAATAAAACTATCGATATGTTTTACATCTTCATTCGTTAATGACCACCCCGGCTTTCGGCAATAGTCATCATTGATGATCCCGCGTCGCTGTAATATTGTCTTTTCAACCTGAATAATATACTCACAGTGCTGCATCCAGCGCTGAATATACGGTAACAGCGCTTCGTGTAATTGCGCCGCCTGTTGATATTCTCCTGCCAGCCAGTGCCGATAAATTCGTACATAAATTTCGCTAAACGAGCAGCCGGGCATCACCCCTTTGCCCCCCACTCCCAGCATCTGCAGCATATACAAACCGGCATAACCGTTGAGGACGTGAGCCTCTGGCGCCTGCTGTAGAAACTCACGGGTATAGTCCACCGGCGGATTGCATTCAATCTTAAACACCGCATGCGGATAGCGTTTGGCCACTTCGGCCAGTTGCGTGGGAGAGACCGGAAATCCCGTTTCTCCCGGCGCATACTGCACCATTACCGGAATAGTTACCGCTTCCAGCACCGCCGAGATATGCGCCTGCACGGCGGCAAGCGACGGTTGCAGGAAAAAAGGGGGAAGCAGCATCAGCGCGTCGGCCCCCATACTCTGATACCGTCGCGCCCGGCGTACGGCGAGATCGGTGCTGTGGTCGGTGACCGACAGCGCCCGAAAGACACCTTTCCCCGCCAGATCAGCAATAAAAATTTCCGCCAATTGCAATCGTTCACTATCGTCAAGCTTTGGAAACTCACTGGCAATACCAAACAGCGTCAATCCGTTAACGCCAACGCCCGAAAGGTGTGCCAGCAGACGACGAAAACTCGTAAAATCCACATCGCCTTGTGACGTAAACGGCAAAGCAACAATGGGATTAACGCCCTGGATCTGTGCAACCGTTGTCATTACAAATCCTCCTTGTCCGCCAGTACCGCGCCCTGCGCCGCCGGTAGCGCCCAGCGTCGATACAGACGCAAGAACCCGCGCGGTACCTCTTTATGCACCAACTGGCAACATTGCTGACGTTCAGCCAAAATCGTATCCGCCACATTCAACGTTAATGTCCGCTGCGGAATATCAATACTGATGGAGTCACCGGTTTCCACCAGCGCCAGCACGCCGCCATCGCTGGCTTCTGGCGATATATGCCCAACGAACAGGCCGCGGTTCGAACCGGAAAAACGCCCATCGGTGATCAGGGCACAGGAGTCCGAGAGGTTCATTCCTTCGAGGAATTTCATCGGCTTATACATCTCCGGCATACCCGGCCCGCCCTTTGGTCCTTCATAGCGCAGAACCAGTACGCTACCGGGCTGGATATCCCCGGAGAGAATTGATTCAACAGCTTCATCTTCGCTGTTAAACACCACCGCAGGTCCGGTAAAGACCATCAAATGTTCCGGAACCGCCGCGGGCTTCACTACGCACCCCATTGGTGACAAGTTACCATGTAGCACAGCAACCCCCGATTCATTGCGTACCGGAATCGCCAGCGTATGGATAACGTCCGGGCGTCGGGTGGAAGGAACATCCATTAACCATTCCCCTTTCTTCTGTCCGTTGACCGTCAGGCAATTGAGATCCAGTAAATTGGCGATCTCTTTTTCCACCGCCGCAACGCCGCCGGCCTGCCAAAAATCGATCATATCGTATTCCGACGCCGGATAGAGCGAAGCAACCAGCGGTACCTGATGACTCAGCGCATCAAATTCAGACAGCGGCAGGTGACCCAGTTCGGCTTCGTAATAAATGGCCTGCAAATGTAGAATGGCGTTAGTGGAACCTCCCGTCGCCAACAGATAAGCCATCGCATTACGGATTGATGCGCGGGTAATAATCTGCCGCGCGTTCACCCCACGTTTGACCAGATCCACCGCCGTCATCCCGGTCGCATAAGCGCAATCGCGGCGTTCGCGTGATATCGCGGGCAGCATACTGCTGCCAGGCAGGCTCATGCCCAGCACCTCCGCAATACAGCACATTGTATTGGCGGTACCGTACATGGTGCAGGAACCATGTCCTGGTTCGGCAATATCTTCTATATGCCGGAACTCGGCTTCATCAATTTCACCACGACGTTTCCAGCCGATCGCCTCGGTGACAATATTGCCGTCCCAGTGCTTACCTTTGTATTCCGCAGGATACATCGGCCCGCCGTTCACCAGAATGGCCGGGATGTCGAGGCGCGCAGCCGCCATCAGCATGGCGGGAACGATTTTGTCACACGATCCCAGCAGCACCATGCCGTCGAAACGGTGGGCGCGCATCATCACCTCAATCGAACTGGCGATGATTTCACGCGCAGCCAGAATATAGCGCATACCCAGGTGCCCTTCGGCAATGCCATCGCAAGGCGCGATAGTGCCAAACACCATCCCCACGCCTCCCGCTTCATCAATGCCTTTGAGCACGTGCGCGGTCAGTTCATTCAGATTGGCGTGCCCTGCCGTCGCATTGGTATAGCTATTAACTACGGCAATGACTGGACGGCGGAGCTGCGCGTCCGTATGCCCCATCGATTTATACAGGGCGCGCTTTAAGGCGCCGTCATCACCACTGAGGATCGGATTGAAGTGTTCGCCACCGCAACCTGCGCATCCGCTGCCACAACTGCTCATATATGACCTCTTTTCGTTGATACGTTATTTTCTGTCGTTTTCAATACCTGGCGATCGCGAGGGTTAATCAGGCGTGCCGGGATGAGGAAAATAAGCGGAGCACAGAGCACGAGGAATCCCGCCAGAATATACAGCCCGCTGCTGGTGCTGCCGGTATTGTCTTTCAACCAGCCAAGAACGGTTGGACCAAAGAATCCGGCCAGGTTGCCGATTGAGTTCACTAACGCGATACCTGCCGCCGCCGCCGTACCAGAAAGTAGCGTCCCCGGCAGGCTGATATAGGTGGGAATCAGCGATAACGTGCCGGACATGGCGACGCAAATCCACGCCATCATCCAGAACGTGGAGCCTTCATTCAGGGCGCTGAATGTCAGACCAATGGCGCCGACGATTGCCGGAATCGCAATGTGCCAGCGGCGTTCCTGTTTCAGATCGGAGTGACGGCTGTTCCACAACATGCAGGCCGCACCGAAAATATACGGCACCGCCGCCAGCAGGCCGATGGCAAAATCATCCTGTACGCCAGAGCTTTTGATAATCGATGGAAGCCAGAAGTTAATGCCGTAATAGCCAATGTTGAAGCTGAAGAAAATGAGCGCCAATAGCCAGACGAAGCGATTCCGGAACATTGCTGACAAACTATGTTGCGGCATTCCCGCATTGGCCGCGACTTTATCCAGCTGGTCTTTTTGCAGATCCTGCTCGATTAACGCTTTTTCATCATTCGATAACCACCTCGCCGATTTCACGTCATTATCGAGATAACGCAGCACCACAAAGGCCAACAGGAATGAAGGAATTGCCTCTACCAGGAACAACCACTGCCAGTTATGCAGATGACCAACACCTTCAAACATTTTCAGGATCAGTCCGGAGAGTGGACTGCCGATAATGGTGGATAACGGCGTCACCAGAATAAACAGCCCAAGCGTGCGGGCCGAACGCCATGAAGGAAACCATAACGTTAAATAGTAAACGATCCCTGGAAAGAAACCGGCCTCTGCTACGCCAAGTAAAAAACGCACAATGTAGAACTGGGTTGGCGTGGTCACAAACACCGTCAGTGCAGACAACACCGCCCAGCTGGCCATAATGCGTGCAATCCAGAAACGGGGACCAAAGCGCTGCATCAGCAAGTTACTCGGCACTTCAAAAATAAAGTAACCGATAAAAAAGATACCTGCGCCAATTCCATAAACGGTATCGCTAAGATTTAGCGCATCCTGCATGTGGAGTTTGGCGAAGCCCACGTTCACACGATCGAGATATGCGAAGAAATAACACAGGATTAAAAACGGAATCAGTCGTCGGGTAACTTTACGATAAACCGCATTTTTGTTTTCAGTATCGAGGGTACGCGTATTCATCTTTCAGCCTCTTGAGTTGTTATTGGCGCTACGCTCTGCTGGTAACCCGTTGCCATGCCTGAGCATAGGCCAACGCGTTATGCCGAACCTGTTCGCTATCTGCGCCCGCACGATATAAACCGCCGCCGCAGCCAAACCCTTTTGCTCCCGCCCGGCACCAGCTTTGTAGCTGCTGCGTCTCGGCGGCAATACCGCCGACCGGCATACAAACAACATGAGGGGGTAATACCACGCACATAGCCCGCAATATGTCCGGAGAGATCATTTCCGCAGGATAAAATTTCAAACCGCTGGCGCCAGCGTCCAGGGCAGTAAACGCCTCGCTCGGCGTGGCGACGCCGGGCAGGCTGATAGCCCCTCGCTCCCTGCTGCGGCGGATCACCGAGGGATTCATATTTGGCGAGATAATTACCTGCCCGCCCGCATCGACGACGCTATCGACCTGCTCTGCCGTCAGTACCGTACCCGCCCCGACGATAGCACGCATGCCGACGCGTTCGCGTAGCAGCGAGATAGACTCCAGCGCGCGCGGTGAATTTAACGGTACTTCCAGCCAGGTAAAGCCCGCCTCCAGCAATACATCGCCAATTTGCGGCGCTTCCTCTGGCGTCAGACCGCGTAAAATCGCGATCATCGGAAGCGGCGTTTTCTGCCATAAGGAGGCAAAGTCAAAACTGTCCATTTTGTTTCTCAGTTAGCCGTTGTTGAAGAGACTGCATTCCGGCGATAAAACAGCGATCGCCATCGATGCAGCATGTCTGAATGCCAAATACGTTGGCAGCCAGCTGATAGCGGCGCGTTAAGGCCGCGCTGCCCACCAGCCAAACAGGGCCGGTGTTGTCAGGGGTAAACTCCAAACCGATCAATAAGCCGGAGAGGTAATCCCCCACTGATTCAGCAGGTATGTCTCCCGAAAGGCGTAGCGTTCGGGCGGAGAAAAGAAGTTGGCTTAGCGCAGCGTGACGCCGGGAGACGTCCACCCCGAGTAAAAATGCCTTGTCATCGGGCGCGGCATCAGGAAGACCACGACCCAGTATCGAATGCGAAATCAGCACCTGATAAAGCTCGCCGGTCATATAAGTTGAAAAATCAACGATCTGTCTCTGCTGCATCCGGACGTGTTTGCTGTGTGTACCCGGAAGGATTGCCTGGAAATTATCGATTTCCTCCAGTAAAGACAGACCCAGTAGCTGAATCTCTTCGCCGCGCATCACATCCGGCATGTCGCCACTGGCTGATTTACACAATCCAGGAACAATCCAGGCATCACTGCCCCATGAGGTAGTGAATGTTTTGCGGCGCGCGAGCAGGCTGTCGGCCCCGGCAGGTAACGGACAATAGTCAACCTCATGCCAGCCCTGCTGCGACCCCACCATTCCGGCCATCACAATCATCGGCGTACTTTCCGCAACCCACTCACTCAGTAGCGTTTTTAACGTCGCATCAAAACGCCCCGGCTCAACATGGAGAAGCCCGGCGCTGGCGCTGCGTTTATCCAGCACATCATTGCCTGCTAATAACCACGCGCGGAAGTTCGAGGTTCCCCAGTCGATTGCAATCCACTCCCTTTCCATCTTGTAACCTCAATATTCCAATCTTGTATTACAAGAATGTAGTTAATTTTTCATGGCCGATCTGTGAGCGCGATCGTGAAGTGTAATAAAACGTGCTATTTCTCATCTGGAGCGACAAGACGTGATGTCTTGTATGCATAACGTTTTGTTTTATGCGTACAATGGGTAACTCCCAAATTTTCAAGGCAAACTATGACCACCTCCCTGGCGACCATTTCAGAAACGATCACCCGCGATCTGGCGATGAAAATCATCCGCGGCACCCTGAGCGATGGGGATATGCTCCCCGGCGAAAATGAGCTTGCCGTGCAATATTCCGCATCACGTACGTCCGTGCGAAACGCGCTGCATGTCCTGTCGGCAAAAGGTTTGCTCTCCATCCAGGCGAAACGGCGCAGCACGGTCAATCCGCGCGAACTCTGGAGCTATTTGGATACAGATGTGCTGGGCTGGATGGAAGAAGTGGGTATCTCACCCGATGTGGCGGAGCAACTGGTGGTAACGCGCCTGATGTTTGAGCCTAACGCCGCGGTTCTGGCCGCAGCTAACGCGACCGCCCGCGATTTGGCCGCCATTGAAGAGGCCTGGACGCTGATGTCGCGCGGACAGCAGCAGGATCAGGTCGCACTATTTGAGGAAGGCGATTTAGCCTTCCACACCGCACTGCTAAAGTCCTGTCATAACCCATTTTTGATGTCGATTGGCAATGCACTTTCAGCAGCCATGATGCTGTCGTTTAAACAGACCCAGGAGTCATCTGCACGGGAAACAGAGCATGCTGTAGAGCAGCATCGCCTGCTACTGGAAGCCATACGGCTGCGTCAAGGCGTTACGGCGCGGGAATGTATGCGCGATATTATTCTCAGCGCGGCAAACCGCCATCTGTGGGCCACGCTGCCGGAAAAATATGCGCACCTGATTTAAGTTCGCTGCTAAGAAGCAATAATCGCTGCTGTCAGGCAACATTTTTGCAATATAATAGTGTGATGTTAAACGCTGAACCTGAGTGGGTGAATGATGGAAATTGATCTCGATAATCTGGTCTTTGATGGGCTGGAAGAAGCGCAAGAGCGTAATGCTGAACGTCTGGAAGACGCAGACAAGAAAGCGCAGGAAATTATTGCTGATAATGACTGCGGCGACGCCTGCAAAATCTGATTTCCGAACCGGCGCAATGCCGGTTTTTTATCGCCAGCACCCCTTTGCGCTTCACCCTGTATAACGTAATGCCTCAATCAATTGGGCAAAGGCGGCGGTGTGCTGCCTGCGGCTGGGGTAGTACAAATAATAGCCCTGAAAAGGTTCACACCAGTCCTCAAGCACTTTTTCCAACGCGCCATCCGCCACCGCCTGTTCGACAGAGTCTTCCGGTACGAATGCCAGTCCGATCCCGGCAATCGCTGCGCTAATTCGCGGGGGCAGATTGTTAAAAATAAGCTGCCCTTCGACCCGTATACGCAGATCTTGTCCGCGTTTGCTAAATTCCCAGGCATACAGCCCACCCAAAGTCGGCATGCGCAGGTTAATGCAGTTATGTTTTTGCAGATCGTGTGGGGTTAATGGTTTACCATGCCGGGAAAAATAGGCCGGGGAGCCAACCACGACCATGCGCCAATCCGGGCCAATCCTGACGGCAACCATGTCTTTTGCCACCTGCTCGCCGAGACGAATACCCGCGTCATAGCGGCCAGCCACAATATCCGTCAGGCTATTGTCGAGGGTCATTTCCACATTCACATCAGGATAAGCCTGCAAAAAAGGCTCCAGCGCTGGCCAAACGGTGGATTGCAACGCGTGTTCACCCAAAGTCAGGCGAATGTTTCCCGCCACCCGCTGACGAACGTCGGTTAAGGCCAGCAGCTCTGTTTCAATGTCATCAAAACGCGGGCTGATACTGTTGATGAGCCGTTCTCCAGCTTCCGTCGGCGCGACGCTGCGCGTAGTACGGGTCAGGAGCCGGACATCCAACCGCTCTTCAAGCCCACGTATCGCATGGCTTAACGCTGATTGCGAGACCCCAAGCTTGGCCGCAGCCCGCGTAAAACTCCGCTCGCGGGCGACGATAATAAGGTAATAAAGGTCGTTAAAATTATCACGCAGCATGCTTGTCCCCAGCCATGAACTTTATTGCCGTATGGTACAGGTCATAAGGGTAATCACGTAGCGTTTATGAACGTTGGCGCACATCACTCCTGCTTGCCCCTTTCGCTAATCACATTTTGTATATAGGTAAGAATTTTTTCTTATTTTGCCGGAATCGTAAGTTATGGGAGCGTAAAAAGCACAAACCAAAAACTACAGGGATTTCATACAATGATGGCAACGAAAATTCACAGCGCTAAAAAAACACTTCTGGCCCTCAGCGTTCTGCTGGCCTCAGGCATTAGCGCCTCGCAGGCTCAGGCAGACCAATTGGCCGATATCAAAGCCGCAGGCGTAGTTAAAGTGGCGACATTCGACGCCAATCCCCCGTTCGGTTCAATCGATGCGAAAACGCATAAGATTGTCGGCTATGACGTCGATTTTGCCGAAGCGCTGGCCAAATCCCTGGGCGTAAAACTGGAGCTGGTAGCGACCAATCCGGCCAACCGTATTCCGTTGTTACAATCCGGGAAAGCCGATTTAATCGTGGCGGATATCACGATCACACCTGAACGCGCACAGGTGATCGATTTCTCCGTCCCCTATTTTGTCACCGGTCAGCAGTTCCTCGTGCCGGCAAAATCTCCGGACAAGCTCGATGAATACAGCAAGGCGCGAATCGGCGCGGTCAAAGGTACGACCGGTGAACAGGCATTACATCAGCGCTTCCCGCAGTCGCGCGTGCTGGCCTATGACGATATCCCATTAGCATTAACCGCATTGCGCAACGGTAATGTCCAGGCGATCACCCAGGACAGTACTATTCTGGCTGGCTTGTTAGGCGGCGCGCCGGATAAAGCCGATTTCAAAATCCTGCCGGACCTGCTAAGTAAAGAAGAGATCGGTGTGGGGGTTAAAAAAGGCGAACCAGCTCTGTTAAAAGCGGTCAACGATGAGCTTTTGAAGCTGGAGTCTACCGGTCAGGCAGCAAAAATTTATGACGTCTGGTTTGGGCCTGAAACCAAAAATCCGCAGCCCCGCACTTTTAAAATAGAAGCCAGATAACATGCTCACAGCCCTTTTTCATCGTTGCGCCGCTTCGGCTACGGATTTTGCCCATCTGCGCCAGGCTAGCGTCGAACTGCGCGATGTCATTAAGCAATATGGCCCCCATACCGTGCTCAACGGCGTCAGCCTGTCCGTAGAGCCCGGTGAAGTGGTGACCATTCTGGGGCCTTCGGGCTCCGGGAAGTCCACCCTCATCCGTCTGATCAATCAGCTTGAGTCGCTTAGCGGGGGCGAAATTTATATTGATGACAAACCAATCGGTCAGCTGCGCGGGGCTGCATTGCGTCAGTTACGCAGCCGTATTGGGTTCGTGTTTCAGCAATTCAATCTCTATAGCCATCTGACGGCGCTTCAGAATATCGCGCTGGCGCTGGAATATGTCCACGGCTGGAACAAAACGGAGGCGAAACGCCGGGCACTCGAATTACTGGATCAAGTGGGCCTGGCCGAGAAAGCCGATGCCTATGCCGCTCAGTTATCCGGCGGGCAGCAACAGCGCGTGGCCATCGCCCGCGCGTTGGCCTCATCGCCGCAAATCATTCTTTTTGATGAGCCGACCTCCGCGCTGGATCCCGAAACGATCGGCGAGGTGTTACAGGTAATGAAAAATCTGGCCCATAGCGGTATCACGATGATCGTCGTGACTCATGAGATGCACTTCGCCCGGGAGATTGCCGATCGCGTGGTATTCATTGATGGCGGCGATATTCTGGAAGTTGCCCCACCGGAGGATTTCTTCACCCGACCACAGCACCCCAGAACCCAGCGTTTCCTGAAAAAAGTGCTCGACCCGTTACACCAGGAGTTACCGTTATAATGCATGCAATGGACTGGCAGGGGGTGCTCAGCGGGCAACCTCTGCAATGGATAATTTCCGGTTTTCTCACCACGCTCTGGGTGACGCTGGCAGGCGTTGTTCTCGCCACGCTCTTCACCATCTTACTGCTCTCCCTGCGTTTGACTGGCAATCGCTTCGCCAAAGCGGTGGTCGGCGTCTGGGTCTCGGTGTTTCGCAACACGCCGTTACTGGTGCAACTGATGTTCTGGTATTTCGCCGCATGGAATTGGCTTCCCCGCGAGATGATTACCTTCATTAATGCTGAACACCCGTGGTCTGTGCTGCCGGGTGACGTCTGGTGGTTAACACCGGAATTTCTCTGTTCTGCATGGGGGCTGGGGGTTTTTACCTCCGCTTTTTTGATAGAGGAGGTCAGCTCTGGTTTACAGGCGGTGTCCGGCGGACAACGCGAGGCGGCCGTTGCCCAGGGCTTTTCTGCCTGGGCAATCTTGCGCCACATTCTGCTTCCCCAGGGACTGGCGAACGCCTGGCAGCCCATTGTCGGGCAATATCTCAACCTGATGAAACTCTCCTCGCTTGCCAGCGGGATTGGATTTGCAGAGTTAACGTATCAAGTACGGCAAATTGAGAGTTATAACGCGCATGCGCTGGAAGCCTTTGCCGTTGGAACAGCGCTCTATCTGCTCACCGGCATCGTGCTGGATATACTGCTGACGCGCCTTGGTCCGAAACCGGCGTCAGGTCACCCGTTCAGAGTAAGAACGCCGCCGTTCAGCTTCAGGAGCATCCAGCATGATCGCTAATATTTCGGTCATTACCGACAATCTTGACTATCTCCTGTGGGGCCGCGCGACCGAAGGTCAACCCGGCGGCGTTCTGCTCACTATGCTGATGGCCATAGGCGCGGCGCTGCTGGCACTGCCCGGCGGCATAGCGCTTGCCTGCTGCGCCTGGCGTTTTCCGGGCGCGGTTCGTAACGGGCTATTTATCTGGGCCGGGTTTATTCGCGGCATTCCGTTAATCTTTGTGATCTTCTGGATGTGGTATTTGCTTCCCATGCTGACCGGAAGCGACCTGCCTGGGGCTGTGACCGTGACGCTGGCGCTGGCATGGTTCACCGCCGCCTCGGTGATGCACTCGGTGTATGCGGGAATTAGCGCGCTGCCGGGCGGACAATATGAAGCGGCAGTGGTTCAGGGTTTTCACCCATTTCAGGCCCTGCGGCTTATCTTGTTGCCTCAGGTACTGCGTAACGTTATGCCGTCGCTGACGGGGATTTTTATTGGACTACTGAAGGACACCTCGCTGGCGTTTATCGTCAACGTACCAGAACTCACGACGGTTGCCGGTCAGGTTAATAGCCGGGTGCAAATCTACCCGGCGGCTATTTTTATCTTTACCGGCCTGGTCTATTACCTGCTGTGCTTTAGCCTGGAAAAAATCACCCGGCGTCGGTTCGCGCTAAGATGACCTCAAGGCTCAACATTCCACGAACTGGTGGTCTTCGTTGAGCCGATATTTCACCCCAGCCCGAATGTTGTTTTCGCCTTCAACGGCAAGCGCAAAACGCATTCTCTCGCCATCATGATAAGCCAACGCCGCGCATCCGCCGGGACCGAGTATTATCGAATCGACAGCGCCGGTACTGGCAACAACGGCGTTCTCCCCACTGGCAATAATATGGATGTTATCTGCACAATTGGCGATTTTCGATTCTGCGCCGAAACAGGCTAGCTGGGCTAAATCACCGCTGCTGGCGATACGGTTTCTGTCGCCGAGCGAACTGATGCGTACACGCGTACCGGTACTGGCGATACGCGTCCCGTCGCCCACGCAGCTGATGCGTGCTGAATTTCCCGCGACCGCAATGCGCCCGCGATCGCCGGAGCTGCCGATATGCGCGTTATAGCCTACGCAGCCAATATGTACGCTGTAACCTGCGCTGGCAATCTGCGCAGCATACCCGGCGCTGGCGATTTTAATGTTGTCATCCGCACAGCCAAAGCTGACATTATCTTCCGCACTCGCCAGCGGACGGTTGGATCCCCCCGCCGTTTGCGCACAGGAAAGATTCCCCATCGCGCGAATATCCTGCTGGACAAAGCCCTCCTCTGAACGCCATTTTGACCAGCCATATTCCACCAGGCTATTTGCCCAGTCGATATACCCTTCCCGCTGGAGCGCGCGATGTACATCGGCATAGCACCCCCCGGCGGGAAATGCACGTAGAAACCAGCGATACATGACGGGCCCAACGCGCCAGGCCCGTAAGTCATTACGCGTAATCATCATCGCTTAATGCCGGTGATAGCCATCCACCATACACTTGAAGGTTTCACCCGGCGTGCGCCCCGTCGTGCAAAGATACAGATGCCCAAAAATAAAAAACAAACTGATTATTGCCAGCGCAAAGTGCGCCTGTAATAGCCAGTAACGCACGCCCGGAAACAGATCGCCGACTACCGACGGATAGAGCGATAGCAGACCCGATATCAGCAACAGCGGCAGCAAACCGTACATCACGGCAACATAGGCCGCTTGCTGTAGCGGATTGAATTTCGAACGCGTTGATGCCGGGAATGGATGCGACTCTCCCTGCATAATGCCAAACAGGTAAAAACGCGTTTGTCTTTGCGCTCGTCCGATCCAGCCCTGACGTTGAATAATATAGTGATGTCCGTTGCCGCCAATCAGGTTGATCAGAACAAAACCAATCCAGCAGGCGAGCAGCAAAAAGCCGCAGACTTCATGCACCGTCAGCAGGCTTTTCATCACCGACGCGCTGACGGCGGAGAAGTGATTGACCAGGCCACTGACCAGAAGCAGCAGAAATAGCAGCGCATTCGACCAGTGCCACAAGCGGACAGCCTTTGAGTATAAATAGACCTTCTCACCGTGCCCTGCCGACGCTTTATGCGCGGCGCGAAAGCGCAGCATGGCGTGTAGCGCCAGCACCAGCCACATTCCCACCAGCATTAACCCGGCGATGACCAACCACACAGGCCAGTAGTCAGGTGAAAACATGGGAACATACTGCGCAAGCTGCGCGTGAAACTGTTCGGCATTCTGCGACGCGTTCATACATTTTCCTTTTTAATCAAATGTTGACCGAACCGACGATACAGATGGGGTTTCCCGGCGCCTGCAAGTTGATATTCGTAATACTTGTTTTCCCGCAGCCAGGTCTGAATCTCCGGGCTATCCTCACGCCCAAAAATCAGCGCGTGCTCCGGGCAGGCGTTGACACAGATCGGCGGGAAACCTTTCGCCAGGCGTGATTCAGCGCAGAAGTCACACTTATCGGCCACTTTGGTGCGCGGATTGAGATAGCGCACCTGATACGGACACGCGCCTATGCAGTAGCTGCAGCCGATGCAGGAAGACTTGTCTACCCGCACAATACCGTTCTCATCTCGCCAGGAGGCACCGGTCGGACAGACCTCGATACAGGGCGCATCATCACAGTGCTGGCAGGACTGGCGAAAATAGTGATACAGCGTTTCGTTATCGTTGTCCGAGACCGGAATATGCGCAATCGACAAACGGCTTCCCTGGTCAGGAACATGGTTGGTTTTCCGGCATGCGCGGGCGCAAATATTACAACCGTTACACAGCGATTCGTCGTGGATCATGACATAACGAACGCCTTGAGTGCTCCTGGGACTTGCTAACAGATTTTGACCTGGGCCGGTAAAAAAAATCACCGTCCCCATGCCAATGACAAATTTACGTCGGGTGAAGGACATCGGGTTATCCTCTAATGCTGTGACAGTGGTCGTCCACACATTCCATGACATCAACCTGAAGAATTCAGGGGTTCTGATACTGCTCAACCTCAAACCATTCGCACAGGCCGTACGCTTTGCCATAACTCATAAAACGTTCGCTGAACAAATAAGGCTCCGCATTTGACGATTCCACAGTGCGTATATCTGCGTAATCCGGGTGCGTTTCCATTGCCGAGAGCGCCGCTGCAACCTGTCCGGACTCAAAGCGATACGGCGGCTGCATCAACATGGCGACCTTATAGGGGCGTGGATACGTTTGACAGTCGAAGCGCACCGCCTCAGCAATCGCGCGACAGATGTCGTTTTCCATCACCTGCAAACACATGCTGGCGTAGTTTGCCGTCATGGTTTGCGTCGAATAGAAATATGTCTCTTCTGCGCCGTGCACACAGGTAATATCCGCTTCATTCGCGCCCTGACACAGCGTATCCAGCAGCGCGGTAAGATCCGTTTCCGGCACCGAGTACGGCGGCAGCAGGAAGAGACTGCGAGCCACCAACTGACCCGATGCTGAATGCTGGCGGATAAACTCCGCCACTATCGACTCCGGACTGGCAGGTTCCGTAACCTGCGGCGCATTCACCTGCTCGGCAGGCGAATGAAACGCCTGCAACCACTGCCTCTTTTGGCTATCAACCTCGTCAGGAAGCGCCTCAGTAGGCGCCAGAACGTTGCTCACGTTAGTCATCTCGCGTTCCTTACGCTGGCAACAGATCTTGTGCCGCCAGATCGGCTGCCACATCCTCAAGTCCGAGTCGATTCAGGGTTTCACGCGTAGGGCAGCCCAGTTCCGGATCCCAGCCCATTTCCTGATAGAACATCGTCAGTGACTGACGCATATCCTCCCGGTCCATCTTGTCGGTTCCTTCGGTGAAGGCCGGGATCGTCGGATCTTTATCAAACACCCAGGAGCAGATGAGATCGTGTTCATTGCGCATATCTTTGGTTTGCATCAGTTTGACCGTATAGGCGCGATGCAGGGTAAAGATACGTTCAGCGGCCAGATCCAGGCTCGCCTGCGTGGTTTCATCGCCGGTAACTGCCTGGAAGAATTTCGCTTCCAGATCTAAGTCCCCGCGATAATTGCGGCTCTTGAGCGGTGAAACCGTCATCGGCCAGACCCAGTTGCACAGCGTGACCGCGTTATGCAAACAGACTTTCAGCAGCGTCCATTTGGCATATTTGATCTTCGCGGCATTGATCGGGGTGTAGTTTTTGGTTTCGTCGTAGGCGTCCTGCGAACCAAACAGTTCGCCCGCCACTTCGCGCTGTAGTTTCAGCGGCAAGCCGGAACCGATGAAGTTAATATGGGTGTGCGTCATGCAGTCACGGTTAAACATACAGTTGGTGATCGCCCCCACCTGCGCTGAAGCCTCGTTAGCATGGTGGACAGGAAAACCAAACGGCGACCACAGTTTATTTTTGGCATACCCCCAGTACTCTTCGCCCAAACCCCAGCGTTCAGCAATGGCATATGAACCATCCGCAAGGTGGCTGAGTTCCCCTACGCGATGCGCCAGCCGATAGTAAAAATCCTTAATAAAATTCGGATCGCCCGCTTCCAGTTGATCCCAGCGGATCTCCGCATACTCTTCAGCCGGCAGTACGCGCTTAAAGACGCCTTTCGAGTAGCAATAGGTAAAATCACGGTGCAGCTGCCCGTAGTTACACCAGATGCCATAATCGTCGAACAGGTTCAGGCCGATCAGGTTTCCCACTACGCGCCCATCGTCTTTATCGTCAAAATCTTTCGGGCCATGGGGGAAAATGGTGGTGTGTACAAAGTTCGCCACGCAGGTATTGCCGCCGGTGCTCGGCACGCCAAAATCTTTCACCCGCGGAACATTGAGCTGCGACATACAGCGAATCGGGCATGAATGGCAGCCGCTCATTTTGACCGTGTATTTTTCAGCGGCAGGGCCGAGATCGAACACCGATTTATAGGTGCGGAAACCGACGGTATTCTGGTTGCCCGGCGGAATTTCCCCCGTTTCGATTGGCCCTCCTTCCGCCGCTCCCCAGAACAATCCCTTGCGGGCCGTCCAGCGCGAGTTTGGCGAAGAATATTCTGCCCAGGCCTGCGGAGTGCTTGGCACAACGTGGTTGTTGTTCGCACCGATAAGCTCGGTCATCATATAGTCATTGAGCCGCTTCATCTCTTTGCGGTCGGCGATATTGACCCCTTTGGTCCCTTCTACCGCGATAGCTTTCAGATTTTTCGACCCCATCACCGCGCCCGTACCGGCTCCGCCGCTGTGGTTACGGCTGTTGATCATGCAGGAGAGCGGTACCAGATTTTCCCCCGCCGGGCCAATCGCGGCGACACAGGTCTCTGGGCTGGTAATGCGGCAAATTTCTTCGGTTGTGGCGCGCGTTCCCTTGCCCCACAGGAAATCGGCTTTTTCGATGCTGACCTTATCGTCTTTAATGCTGATCCAGACAGGCGACGCAGACTTACCTTCGATAATAATGGCGTCGTAACCGGCAAATTTCATTTGTGCGGCAAAGAATCCCCCCATATGGGCATCTACGACTAAATTGCCTTTGGTAAATGTCGACAAGGAGGTGATATTGACGCGGGAGCTACAGGGGGCACCAGAGCCTGTTAACGGCCCGGTGGCAAAAACCAGTTTATTCCCTTCATCAAAAGGCATGGTGCCCGGCGGGACTTCGTCGTACATAATTTTATAACCAAAGCCCATCCCGCCGACAAATTTTTTAAATTTACTGGAATCTTCATGGGTGATATTACCCGTGGTGAGATTGACCCGTAAAATATTACCTGTCCAACCATTAGCCATCATGTTTTCCTTTGCAAGAAGGTTTAATAGATATACCCGTCAGGCAGCTTGTTTATTCAAAACTGCGCTATTTTTGGCAATTAATGACGCGTATCAGGCATGCCTGCTCTATCAAACGGTAATATCTTTCCACTCGATAATTTTTAATGCCCCAGTCGGACAAGCATTGGCGCATTCCCCGCATAACACACATTTTGAGGACTTTTTCGTTTCCGTGTTAACGGTCGCCATTATCCACGGACAGGCCGTAGTACAGGCGCTACAGCCAATACACCGTTTATGGTCCACCGCAATACAGCCGTCTTCCTGTTTCCAGGTAATAGCGCCAATTGGGCAGACCTTCATGCATTGCGGATCTTTGCATTGACGGCAGGTATCAGCGGTGTAGTTTAAATCGCCGTACAATCCGCCACCGGACCCGACGCCATCATCGCCAAAGAAGTAATTACGATGGATTTTGATGCGGGAAAAGAAGGTGCCAACGGCCCCATCGTTATAATTGGTACAGGAAATCTCGCAGCGATGGCAGCCGGTGCAGCGCGCGCGCTGCGTCACCAGCACTCCTTTCGGCGTATTGATAAGTCCCACGGTCCCGCTATCGACATCTTCCTGCTTACATCCAAAAAGTGATAACAACGCGGGCGCAATGGTCAGTCCTGCCAGCCCCTTTCCGGATATACGCAGAAATTCAAGCCGCGTTAAACCACAATCTAAAAATGGACGATCAACCTGGTTCATTTATTTCGCATCCTCTTCGCAAACGCAGTAGCAGCAACACATTCAGGCTAATTTCTAAGCTCAGGACAGGCCAATTCGGCCATCAATGTCGCCAATAACACGTGAATTTTTGCCCTAACCTGATCGTATAAATGACGGTGGTTAAACTGAATGAATCTAATCCTTTAGGGTTAGGCGTAGAAATAATGTGGTTATTCAGCACGCATAGTTTTGATCGTCATCAATTAAAAAACGGAAGGGAAATAATTAATGCGGAGTGAGATTTATTATCATTAAGGTAAGTTGAAATAGCATTTCATAAGCTTTGCAAATATTTGTGACCCTACTCGCATATATATTTTTATATATCATCCGATATACAATTTAATATACAGCGAAGTTTATCCCGCTAATTGCAGCACTAAATTATATATATTGATAAATTAACGTCACGGGAATAAGAGGACGGCGAAAGAAACCACCCTCCTCTTTTTATGGATTATCCGGCCAATGCTTTAATAACGGTCTCAATGGCCTGTTTTTCTAACTCACTGCGCTTCACACGCTGGTTGGCGAGGGTGGTTCTCAGCACGCCCGCAATGACGATATGCTTAGGCTCTTGTCCCAGATCGCGCATTTCCAGTACTACTTTACCGACTACTCTGCACATTTCACGGTACAACTCGTCGTCTTTGGTCTGATTTCCCATATTTGCCCGCTCGTCATTCACTCAAACCAACAGCATATATCACTCTGGCTGATTAGACAAAATTCAATGAAAATCAAACAAATGTCATAAATTTACTGGATCCGCTGCAGCCGGTTTACCAGTTCAGCAAGGCTTCCCGCCCGCATTTTTTCCATCACCCGCGCCCGATGAACTTCAACCGTGCGCACGGCGATATTCATCGCATCAGCGATTTCCCGATTCATTAACCCTTTTGCTACCCATTGAGCCAGCTCTCGCTCTTTCGGCGTGAGCATCTGATAGCAGGCCACGATCTCTTGGCGCGCGAAAGCGACGTCAGAGATCTGCAAAGCATGCTCTAACGCCGCCTGCAGCGGCCCGGCAGAGACGGGCTTTTGCAAAAAATCGACCGCGCCACGTTTCATTTGCTCAACGGCCATCGGCACATCGCCATGCCCGGTGAGAAACACCACCGCCAGCGTACTTTCTCGTTGGCGCATCGCTTCATGCACAGCGTGCCCATCCATTACCGGCATACGCATATCCAGCAGCAGTACGCCCACCTGGTGCAGATTTGCCTCAGCGAGGAATGTGTCGCCTTGATTCCAGCAACATACCTCATATCCCATGCTTTCCAGTAAAAATGCACAGGCCTGGGTGACGGCAATGTCGTCATCCAGCAGATGAATGATTGCCACTACGGCCTGCCTCCCGATTTTGCTTAAAATGCAATGTTACCACCACGCCCGCCTTTCCATCCGGAGCCTGCTGATTTTTGATGTCAATCTCTCCGTTTGCGTAGCGCACCAGCCGCTGACAGATGGCCAGCCCCAGTCCCATGCCTTCTTTTCGGGTAGTCATAAACGGCTGAAAAGCCTGATACAGTTGAGCCTCATCAATGCCTCCAGCGTTATCCTGCACCTGAATACTCATCCCCTCGTCCTCGCACAGGGCGCTAAACCACACCGTTAACGCCCCTGCCTGAGCTGCATTAAGAACCAGATTGGCCAGCACCTGCTCAAGCAGAACGCTCGGCAGAGTCAGCGTTAACGTCTTATTCACCCGCGTTTGTAGCGCAACCTCCGGGAATTGCTGGGGCATACGCAATAATTGCCAAACGTGATAAATGGCATCATGAACATTGATGGCTCGCCAGTCATCGGTCATCACCGGGTTGCCCTGCGCCTGGCTGACCCACAGTCGAAGATTGCGTAACGTATCAGCCCCTCGCTGCGCCTGGGCATCAATGTGTTCAAGCGCGGACAACAACGGATGCTGCGCATCCTGACCGCGCAGGCGGATCAAACACCCTTGCGCATAATGACGGATAGCTGACAGCGGCTGGTTGAGCTCGTGGGCAAAGCCGGAAGTCATCTCCCCGAGCACGCTCATCTGACGGGCGGTTTCCAGCGCCTGCTCCTGTTTGCGTAACAGAATGCTGTTCCGCTCCAGTTGCCTGCCGCGGCGGCGGACCAGCAGCATCACCCAGATGTAATTGAGCGTAAGCACCAACAGCGCTACCGCTATAGCCCCCATTGCCAGCCGGTGTTGAATAAACCAACTTTTGACATCCAGCCACAGCTGACGCTGTTGCGGATGCTGGCGAACAGCGCGTAGCAACGCTTCAACCTCACGCGTTGAGGCGGGCGCTCCCCAGCGAAACGTCGCGTTCTGCGGCGCATTGAACAGCACCCGCGTGACGCGATCGGCCAACTCGTCGCTCACCGCAGGCAGCGCCGCAAATGACCAGTCAGGATAAAGTGGCGTACTGGTTAAACAGGGGATTGAGGTTGGACGATCGAGCACAATCCTAAAGTCCGCTTTATGAATAAGTCCTTCCTCATCCATATTTTCCAGCAGACACACCGGCACAATCACCGCCTGTACGGCTTTTTCACGTAATAAATAGAGTAAAGCATCGGCGGGAAACCCGGTAAACGTCAGGCGTAAATCACGTTCAGGTCGCAGACCGGCATCGCTGAGCGCTTTATATCCCAGCAAATAGCCGCCAAATGCCTGAGCGTCAATGGCGCCAACCGTTTTGCCGATCAGGTCGTGTGCGGAGGTTATCCCGCTGTCGCGTCTGACGAGGATCGCGCTACCGATCACGTTACTGGCGGCTTTTCCGCCGCGAGTAGAGCGTAGCGACGCCAGCCAGCGTAGCGCAGAGCGGCTGTTTAGCTGTACAAACTGCGCCGGATTAGTGACCACAAATTGTACCGTTCCACGGTTCACCGCCTCCTGCATCTGGTGCAGATCCAGCGGTTGAATGTGAAACTGTTCGCCGGGGATTTGCTGATTCAACAAGGTTTCCAGCGGCTGCCAGTGATGACGTGTGGAGACTTCTCCACGCATCGCCAACACGCCAATGTTCCATGTCTGCGCCCTGACCGCGCCGCTTAGCATCCACAGCGACGCCAGCACCGTCAGGCATTTTACTACGTTGCGTCCCACTCAATTATCCCTGTCAATTATGTTGTTTTAGATCAACAACAAGCCGGGTATGTGGTTAACCACAATAGAGTCCCCCCGTCACGATTTTTACACTGTAAATCATCGAGATTCTTTATTCATCACACGCAAATCAACGGCGTGACCAATGTTTCGTTGTTGCATCGTGACGGGAGAAAATATGGACAGCAGTAAACGGCAGTTTCTCCAGCAACTGGGCGTCCTGACCGCTGGCGCATCACTGGTCCCCCTGGCGCAGGCGCAATTCCCCTTCTCGCCTGAGCGCCATGAGGGCTCACTTCAGCATCGCTACGCCATGCTGATCGATCTGCGACGCTGTATCGGCTGCCAGGCCTGTACCGTCAGTTGCGCCATTGAAAACCAGACGCCGCAGGGAGAATTCAGAACCCTGGTCAACCAGTATCAGGTGCAGATTACAGGCCAGCACAGCGTCACCAACGTCCTGCTGCCGCGTCTGTGCAACCATTGTGATAATCCCCCTTGCGTACCCGTTTGTCCGGTGCAGGCTACCTTCCAACGCAAAGACGGTATTGTGGTGGTCGACAACACCCGCTGCGTGGGTTGCGCCTACTGCGTGCAGGCCTGTCCTTACGATGCGCGATTTATCAACCACGAAACGCAAACCGCCGACAAATGCACCTTTTGCGTCCACCGCCTGGAAGCGGGCCTGCTTCCGGCCTGCGTGGAGTCCTGCGTCGGCGGCGCGCGCATCATCGGCGATATCAACGATCCGCACAGCCGGATCTCGCAAATGCTGCGTGAACACCATGACGCCATCAAAGTGCTGAAACCGGAAAACGGGACTGCGCCGCACGTGTTCTATCTGGGTCTGGATGAAGCGTTTGTCACCCCGTTAATGGGACGTGCTCAACCCGCACTCTGGCAGGAGGTTTAAATGAACCATTCACTGATTATCGAAGAGGTTCTGGCCCATCCTCAGGACGTAAGCTGGTTACCCTGGGCCGTACAGTATTTCTTTTTTATTGGCATTGCCGCCTGCGCCGCGCTGTTCGCCTGCGTGCTGCACTGGCGCAAACAAGAGACGCCGGAACTGGAAAACCTGACGCTGTTAATCGCCCTGACCTGCGCGATTACCGCGCCGCTGGCGCTGACCGCTGACTTACACCAAACCGCCCGCGTCTGGCATTTTTATGCTTATCCGACGCCATGGTCCTGGATGCCCTGGGGCGCGCTGTTTTTACCGCTGTTTACCGGCTTCTTAGGGTTATGGTTTCTGGCACAGCACGTTAAGCAGCTAACGCTTAAAAGTTACAGTGTAACTAAATGGTTGGCCGTCGGTAGCGCCTTGTCCGCTATCGGATTACTGGTTTACACCGGTCGCGAAGTGTCCGTGGTGCAGGCGCGCCCCGTCTGGTTCAGCTACGCCTTTCCGGTTGCGATGTTCCTTAGCGCCCTGCAAACGTTCCTCGCCCTGCTCATCGCTGCAACAAAAAGTGAAGGATCTGTGCTGCGCAAACTGGCGTGGGGACAAATTATCGCCCTGGTCGCGCTGGCTATCGTGGTGGCAATTTGGGCGAGCGGCAATACGCTTTCCGGGACAGCGATTCGCCAGTGGCTGGACGTTGCCTCTTCGGCACGACACTACGCCTTCGGCTGGGTGGCGCTGTGGCTTGTATCGCTGGGCCTTTGCGGGCTGGTGCTGCGTTACCCCTTGTTGCGACCGCTGCGCATATTGCTGGCGTTTAGCGCCATGGCGCTGTGCTGGCTGATGCGCTGGACATTACTCATTCAGGTACAAACCGTACCGAAATTTAACGCCCAGTTTAACCCTTATACCCTGCCCGGCGGTACCGATGGCTGGCTGGCCATTGTGGGCACCTTCGGCCTGTGGATAGCACTGATCGTTATTATTCGTGAAGCCCTGAGCGCGATCGCAAGGAGAATACAGCATGGCTAATTTAACCCGTCGTCAGTGGCTTAAAGTGGGACTTGCCGTAGGTGGCATGGTGACTTTTGGCCTGAGTTATCGGGATGTGGCAAAGCGCGCGTTAGACGGTTTGCTGGATGGCACCTCGGGCAAAATCACCCGCGACCGCATCTTCGGCAATTCACTCATCCCCGAAGCCAATGCCCAGCCGCATTGGCAGCAGAACCCGCAGCAGGTGATCTCCATGACGCAGTGCTTCGGCTGCTGGACGCAGTGCGGCGTGCGGGTTCGCGTAGACAGTGAACAAGGCAAAGTGCTGCGCATTGCCGGGAATCCGTATCATCCGTTGTCTCACGAGCACCATATTGACTCTTCCGTCCCCTTTGCCACCGCAATGGCGCAACTGGCGGGCGAGTCGGGTCTGGACGCGCGTTCAACCGCCTGCGCCCGTGGCGCAACCTTACTTGAAGGCCTGTACAGCCCACTGCGCATCCTGGAGCCCATGAAGCGCGTTGGTAAGCGCGGCGAGGGAAAATGGCAGCGCATCAGCTTCGAACAATTAATCACAGAGGTGGTGGAAGGCGGCGACCTGTTTGGCGAAGGGCATGTGGACGGCCTGCGGGCAATTCACGATCCCAATACGCCGCTTGACGCCAGACATCCCGGCTTTGGCCCCAAATCCAATCAGTTGCTGGTGACCAATACCAGCGATGAAGGGCGAGATACGTTTTTACGCCGCTTTGCGCTGAACAGTTTCGGTAGTAAAAACTTCGGCGCGCATGGCGCTTACTGCGGCCTGGCCTACCGGGCCGGTTCTGGCGCGCTAATGGGCGATCTGGATAAAAACACCCACGTGAAACCCGACTGGGATAACGTCGAGTTCGCGCTGTTTATGGGAACCTCTCCGGCGCAATCCGGCAACCCGTTTAAACGCCAGGCTCGCCAGCTCGCCAGCGCCCGCCTGCGTGATGATTTCCGCTATGTGGTGGTCGCCCCCGCGCTGCCATTAACCACGGTGCTGGCTGACGATCGCGGCCACTGGCAGCCCGTGCGGCCGGGAAGCGACTCCGCGCTGGCGATGGGGATGATGCGCTGGATAATCGAAAAACAGCGCTATAACGCCGATTACCTTGCGATTCCCGGCGTGCAGGCAATGCAGCTGGCCGGAGAAAAAAGCTGGAGCAACGCCACGCACCTGGTGATTACCGATGAAATCCCAAACCTTGCCGGGCAGCATTTGACCCTCGCCCATCTGAGCGCAAACGCCGCCCAGGAGCCGGTGGTCATTAACGCTGCCGGCGAAATCGTCGCCGCCAGCAGTTGCCAGCGCGCGCAGTTATTCGTCACCCGCGCGGTGACCCTGGCTGACGGGCAGACGGTAACGGTAAAAAGCAGCTTCCAGTGTCTGAAAGAGTCCGCCGAAAAACTGACGCTGGCGCAATACAGCCAGCAGTGCGGCGTGTCTGAAGCCGACATCATTGCCCTGGCCGACGCGTTTACCCGCCATGGACGTAAAGCGGCGGTGGTCACCCACGGCGGAATGATGGCAGGTAATGGGTTTTATAACGCCTGGTCGGTGATGATGCTCAATGCGCTGATTGGCAACCTGAGTCTCGAAGGCGGTGTGTTTGTCGGCGGCGGCAAGTTCAATGGCGCCACCGATGGCCCACGCTACAATATGGACAGTTTCACCGGGAAGGTAAAACCGAAAGGGTTAAGCATCGCGCGCAGTAAAACCGCTTATGAGTCTTCCGAAGAGTACCGCAATAAGGTGGCTGCCGGACAATCTCCCTTCCCGGCAAAAGCGCCGTGGTATCCGTTTGTGGCGGGTCAACTTACCGAGTTGCTCGTCTCTGCGCTCGAAGGCTACCCGTATCCGCTAAAGGCCTGGATTTCCAATATGACGAACCCGTTCTACGGTATCGCGGGGTTGCGCGGCGTGGCGGAAGAAAAGCTTAAAGATCCGGCGCGTCTGCCGCTGTTTATCGCCATTGATGCCTTTATGAACGAAACCACGGCGCTGGCAGATTACATTGTGCCGGACACCCATAACTTCGAAAGCTGGGGATTCAGCGCCCCGTGGGCAGGCGTCGCCAGCAAAGCCACCACCGCTCGCTGGCCGGTCGTCAAGCCCGCGACCAGCAGTGCCGCTGACGGTCAGCCTGCCTCGATGGAATCTTTCTGTATTGCGGTAGCAAAACGCATTGGGCTACCCGGATTCGGCGACAATGCGATTACCGATCCGCAAGGCAATCGGTATCCGTTAAATCGTGCGGAAGATTACTACCTGCGCCTCGCCGCCAATATTGCGTTTATGGGCAAAGCGCCGGTCGCCGAGGCGCAGCCGGAAGATATTACGTTGACCGGGGTGCAACGGATCATGCCGGTGATAAAACAAACGCTGAAAGCCGATGAAATCAGCCGGGTGGCGTTTGTGTATTCGCGCGGCGGGCGTTTCGCTCCGGCCAGCAGTGGTCGGGTGGAGGATCGCGTCGGCAATGCGTGGGAAAAACCGCTGCAAATCTGGAACGCTGACGTCGCCGCGCACCGTCATGCGATTACCGGCGAGCGCTACAGCGGCTGCCCGGCCTGGTATCCTTCGCGCCTGTCAGACGGACGTGCGGTCGAGGAATTATTCCCCGAACAAGAATGGCCGCTGAAACTGATCTCCTTTAAATCCAATACCATGTCCAGCGCCACGGCGGTGATCCCGCGCCTGCATCATCTGAAGCCGGTTAATCTGGTGGCGCTCAACCCGCAGGATGGTCAGCGATACGGTTTAGCACATGGCGATATAGTGCGTATTACGACGCCTGGCGGTCAGGCACAGGCGCAAATTAGCCTGCTTCATGGGGTTATGCCGGGAGTTATCGCCATTGAGCATGGCTATGGACATAAAGAAATGGGCGCGGCGCAACATACTCTCGACGGCGAGCCGATGGCGTTTGACGCGCAGATAAGGTCGGGGATTAATCTCAACGATTTGGGCTTTGCGGATCCTACCCGGCAGGTAACCAATACCTGGCTCGACTGGGTGTCGGGGGCGGCGGTGCGCCAGGGACTGCCAGCGAGAATTGAGCGCGTGTAACTCTGGCGCTGCTGGCAACGCTAACGCGTTTTATCCGGCCCACAGGACGTGTAGGCCGGATAAGGTTATGCCGCTACCCGGCAAACTGCGGATCAGTTATTAACCGGGATCACCGCGCCTTTATATTTGGTGCGGATCCAGTCCTGGATCTCTTTTGAGTGCAGCACGTTAACCAGCGCCGCGATATCCTTTTTCTTCTCATCGCCGCGATGTACGGTAATGATATTGGCATACGGGTTATTTTCGCCGCTTTCGACGGCAATCGGATCTTTCACCGGATCCAGCCCCGCGTCGATGGCGTAGTTGGCGTTAATCACCACCGCATCGCCTTCATCGTTGTTATACATCTGCGGTAACAGCGCCGCTTCCACGTTAGGCAGGAACTTCAGTTTTTTCGGGTTTTCCACGATGTCGCTAATGCGCGCGGTCACTTTATCCACGCCTGGCTTCAGCTTGATCACGCCCTCTTTTTCGAAAATCGACAGAATACGGCCTTCTTCAGATACCGCATCGCGCATGATGACCTTGCCGCCTTCCGGCAGATCTTTAAGCGATTTCACCTTCTTCGAGTAGATGCCGATCGGCTCAATGTGAATGGCTCCGGCGCTGACGAAGTCGTAGGTTTTATCGCCCGCATGGTCTTTAATCACGCTGTTCAGATATGGAATATGCTGGAAGTAGTTAGCGTCAATCTCACGGCCTGCCAGCGCGGTGTTTGGCAAAATGTAATCCTGGAACGGTTTAATTTCCAGGTCGATCCCCTGCTTTGCCAGAATCGGTTTGGCCTGCTCAAGGATCTCTGCGTGCGGTACGTTTGACGCGCCAACGGTCAGAGTATCAGCCCAGGCGGCGAAGCTCAGGGCGCTTAAGGTTGCTGCGGCGAGTAATGTCAGTGATTTTTTCATGATAATGGTTTCCGTATTTTATTAGCGTTTATCTAACAGAGAGGTGATCACATCGCCGCAAAGCTGGATGATGAAAACGATGAGCAGGATCGTCACCGTCGCCACCAGCGTGACGTCGCTGTGGTTGCGCTGGAATCCTTCCAAATAGGCCAAATTCCCTAAACCACCGGCACCAATGACTCCCGCCATCGCGCTGTAGCTCACCAGCGCAATCAGCGTCACGGTGATCCCGGACACCAGAGCGGGAGAAGATTCCGGCAGTAAAACCCGAAAAATAAGCGTACTCAGACGTGCGCCCATTGAGCGCGTCGCTTCAATAACGCCTTTATCTACTTCACGCAGGGCGATTTCGACCAGCCGTGCATAAAACGGCGCCGCTCCCACGATCAATGCGGGCAGCGCGGCATTCGCGCCGAGAATGGTGCCGACCATCGCTTTAGTAAACGGGATCAGCAGCACGATCAAAATGATGAAGGGGATCGAGCGAAAGATATTCACCACCAGCGAAATCGCGCTATACACCGCACGGTTGGGGAACAGTCCGCCGCGCGCGGTCAGAAACAGCGCCAGGCCAAGGGCGACCCCAAGCACAAAGGTCGCCACGCCGGAAAGCGCTGTCATATAGAGCGTTTCCTGGGTTGCTGCCAGCAGTTGATCCCATTTCAGATGCGGAAACAGTTCTTCAGCCATGGAGAATCACCTCACCGTCAATGTCGCTATGGCGCAGGTCGGCCAGAATATTGTTCAATTGCTGCTCGGTAGCCACCACCTGCACCCAAAGCTGACCAAACGCGCCGTGCGCGGTTTGCGTCATCTTGCCGTGCAAAATGTTAAACGGCAGGCCGTAGCGCAGGGTCAATTCTCCAACGACAGGACGGTGGGTACGCTGCCCGGTAAACGTAAGCTTGATAACTACGCCGCCAAGCTCGCTTGCCAGCTGCGGGTTGAACTCATCTTCTTCGGCGTACTGACTCACCTGACGAACGAACTGCCGGGTGATCGGCTGCTGCGGATGGGTAAAGACGTTGAGCACGTCGCCCTCTTCAACAACTTTGCCGTTTTCCATCACCGCCACGCGGTCGCAGATTTTGCGTACCACATGCATTTCATGGGTGATCAACACGATGGTTAATTTGAAGCGACGATTAATATCGAGCAGTAGATCGAGGATCTGATCGGTGGTTTGCGGATCCAGCGCTGAGGTGGCTTCGTCGCACAGCAGGACGTCAGGATTATTCGCCAACGCACGGGCAATTCCCACCCGCTGTTTTTGACCGCCGCTAAGTTGAGACGGATACGCGTTTTCACGACCACTCAACCCGACCAGCGTAATCAATTCGGCAACCCGCGCGTTGATGGACACTTTTGGCGCACCGGCGATTTGCATAGAGAAAGCAATATTTTCGCTAACCGTTCGCGACCACAGCAAATTGAAGTGCTGGAATACCATGCTGATTTTCAGTCGCGCCTGGCGCAGAGATTCTCCGCGGGCGGCGGAGATATCGTGGCCGTTAATCGTCACGCTGCCGGAGGTCGGTTTTTCCAGGCCATTAAGCAAGCGAATCAAGGTACTCTTACCCGCCCCGCTGTAACCAATAATTCCGTAAATCTGCCCCTGCTCAACCGTCAGGTTGACGTTATCGACAGCGGTAATGGCAAGCCTGCCTGGCGTAAACACTTTCGAAATATTCTTCAGGACAATCATGTCGTTTGGGTATCCGCTGCTGCTTATTGTTATCCTGCTAGCGCTTTTGGCTGTTTAGCAGTATGGATGTCCAAACGAGTGTAATCAGCGAAATTAGCTTTTAGAATGAATTAAAAAGAATTTGATATAACTTTAAGGAATATCCATACCGCAAGAAGAGAGAAGGCCCGCGTGCGCTTTCACATCTGAATGCACTGACATAATGAAAAAGCATCTGAAATCTTTACTCACTGGTTTTTAACGGGCTAAACCGAGGTTATTTAAAACTGAATCGAGCAAGCCAGCATCTTTATAATGAGCGTACAAAAATTGCATTACTGAGATATGACAATTGTCACAACATATAGCTCAACCAGTGTAAGCATATAATTATTAATAATGCGAAACATCCTTTTTATTCTTCGTGATAATTTGGTTTTGCTTCCGGTTTACAGCATGATCTGTGATTCATTTCACCACATGTCAACATTACTCTAAATACAATTCAACGAAATACACGGAGGCTTTAATGTTTAAAGAAGAAAGGCGCGCCACTATTCTTAACCTGTTGATCAAGGATCATAGTGTAAGCGTAAGTAAACTTGCCGTTCTTTTTAATGTTAGCCAGGAGACCATTCGTTCAGACCTGTGTTATTTTCAGAAGACAGGAATGCTGGTGCGTTGTTACGGCGGTGGTATTGTTAATCGTCAGGCATTAAACAAACTCATTACTGAAAATAAAATAGACATCTCCGGCACTATTTCGACTCCGGCAAACAAAGATATTCGTTTAAGCAAAGAAGAGGCAAAAATGTCGGGCAAAGTTTGTATTTTAGGTTCATTTAATATTGATGTATCCGCCACCGTACCGTGGCTACCTCAGAGCGGTGAATCTATCCTCGCAAGCCAGTTTGGGTTTTATCCTGGAGGAAAAGGCGCGAACCAGGCGCTGGCCGCCAATAATGCAGGTGCCGATGTCCATTTTATTTTTAAGGTTGGCAAAGATCAGTTCAGCGCCTTCGCGCTCAATCATATTATCCAGTCCGGCATCAACTCATATAGTGCCTATCAAACCGATGAAGCGCCTACCGGGAGTGCACTGATTTATGTTTCCGCCGAGGATGGTGATAATATTATCGCTATCTATCCCGGTGCGAATATGACGTTAAGTAAACAAGAAATCAATGAACAGCGGGGTTATATCTCTGAAGCCAATGTACTGCTGATGCAACTGGAGACGAATATCGATGCTATTGAAGAGTTCGTGCGTCTGGGTAAATCAGAAAACAAAACCATTATTCTTAATCCGGCGCCATATACTAAAAATATCCATCATTTATTATCGTCCATCGATATTCTTACACCTAATGAAACAGAGGCGTCGTTTCTGTCAGGTATTACCATTACAGATATTGATGATGCCCAAAAAGCAGGAAATATCATTCTGCAGTCTGGCGTTGGGAAGGTGATTATCACTCTCGGCGCGCAAGGATCGTTACTGTGCGAACGTCACCGGACTTTGTTTATCCCTGCGTGGAGTGCCGTCGTCAAAGATGCCGCGGGCGCGGGTGATGCCTTTAATGGCGCACTGGCCACCTCACTTGCGCGAAAATCGGACCTTGTGTCAGCCATTCAGTATGCCTCTGCCTTTGCTTCACTGGCAGTAGAACAAGAAGGCGCATCGAGCATGCCGCAGCATGAGCAGGTACTGCACCGGATGCGCACTCAATCGCATGATATTGTTAATATCAAATAATAGGATATCAGTATGAAAATTTTATTTATCGGTGAATCATGGCATATTCATATGATTCATTCTAAGGGCTATGACAGCTTCACATCCAGTAAATACGAAGAAGGTGCTGACTATCTCTTATCCTGTCTGCGCCAGCAGAATATTACTATCGACTATATGCCCGCGCATATTGTGCAAACTCGTTTCCCGCAAACCGTAGAGGAACTCGATGTATACGACGCAATCGTGATTAGCGATATTGGTAGCAATACCTTTTTGTTGCAAAACAAGACCTTTTATCAGATGAATATCATCCCAAATGCGTTAGCGTTGATAAAAGAATATGTCGCAAATGGCGGCGGTCTGTTAATGATTGGCGGATACCTTTCCTTCACCGGCATTGAAGCTAAAGCGAATTATAAAAATACCCTGCTGGCCGACGTTTTACCTGTCGAAATGCTCGATTATGACGATCGCGTTGAAATTCCACAAGGATGCAGCCCAATTAACACTGACGAACAGCATGTCATTACGCAAAACCTGACGCAGTGGCCCCCGTTACTCGGTTATAACAAATTGCGTGCTAAAGCAAACAGCACAACGCTGGTCAAAATAAATGACGATCCACTTTTAGTTCTCGGTAAATACAATAAAGGGAAAGTCGGTTGTTTTGCCAGTGATTGCGCCCCGCACTGGGGAAGCCCGCAATTTATGCAGTGGGAACATTATACGCCATTCTGGTGTAACGTTCTGCATGCCATTAAAAAATAAGCGCCAGTCTGCAGGTGATTATTGAATCACCTGCCCTTTTCTCTCTGTATCGGTTAAGAATATGCAAAATCACTACAAATATGGTGAAATGTTTTGCGATGGCATATTAACCAGCTATCGTATCTATGGCGATCCGGCCTCGCCATTAATGCCCTTAATTATCTTACACGGCGGCCCATCCGGCGGTTTTGATTATCTGTTAAATTATCACCAGCTGTCGACTGATGGACGCATGGTGGTATTTTACGATCAATATGGCTGCGGTCGTTCCACCCATTTCCCGCTGGCGGATGCCTCATTCTGGACAATAGAACGCTACCTTCAGCAACTCCACCAATTAATCTGTCATCTGAATATTGGCCTGCGCTATGCATTACTCGGACACTCCTGGGGAGGCATGCTGGCAGCAGAGCATGCCTGCAGGCAACCGGAAGGCTTAGGTGGTGTGATATACGCCAGCTCGCCTGCCAGCATCCCGCTTTGGCAAAGCGAAGTGCTGCGACTGTTTAAAGCACTCACGGCAGGCGCGGATGCAATGCCAGACGAGACCATTATGCAGGCAAAAATCTATCAGCATCCGCCTGAACAACTCATTGCCTATTACGCCCGGCATGTTTATTCCCTGCGGCAAGAACCGCTGCATATTCAGCGTGCTAATGCGCAATTCGCCGCCGACCCCACGGCTTACCATATTTTGTGGGGCGCCAACGAGCTGGCGGTCAATGGCACGCTGGCGCAGTGGGACATCACCGGTTCATTGCACAAGATTCGATGCCCTGGACTGGTCCTGCGTGGTGAGCACGATCAGGCAACATCGCAGGTCGTTCAACCGCTTATTACCCAGATAACCCACTGTCGGAGCGTGACGATTCCTGACAGCAGCCATAACCCGCATGAAGAAAATACCGAGCCTTGCCTCACCGCGGTCCGTGAGTTTTTACGAGGCCTTGATTAACACGAATTGAGGTATTTACTATGAGTAAAATCAAAAAGTTATCTCTTACAGATTTGGTGCTGTACGGGCTGGTATTCATGGTTCCGATCGCGCCGGTTTCTCTCTATGGCGTCGTATATAATTTATCTCATGGCATGGTCGCGCTGGTGTATATTATTGGTGCTATCGCGATGTTTTTTACCGCCCACAGCTATTCAACATTATCAAAGCACATCTCCTCCTCCGGGTCGGCTTATACCTATGCGGGCGTGTGCATCAACCCTGCGGTGGGTTTTCTCACCGGCTGGATTTTGCTGCTGGATTATCTGTTATTCCCTACGCTGGTTGCCGTGCTGGGGGGGGTTGCTGTTCATGCCATTCTTCCGCAAATACCGATTTGGGTATGGCCGTTAATTTACGTGGCTATCGGAACGGGCATAAACTATTTGGGAATACAACAAACGGCTAAATTCGACAAGCTGCTGGTCTTTATTCAACTCGGTATTCTGGCTATTTTTGTGGTGCTGATTTTGCGTCTGCTGATGCTTGATAGCAGCCATGTGTCATTTTCTTTCAAACCCTTTTTTGACTCGCAGTGGTTTACGCCTGGCTTAATTGCTACCGCGATCTCTGTTGCGGCGCTCAACTTCCTCGGGTTTGATGCCATCAGTACCCTTAGTGAAGAAAGCGAAGGCGGCGGAAAAGCGGTCAGTAAGGCAACCCTCCTCGCCCTAATCCTGGCCACCGTGCTGTTTATTATTGTGGTGACGTTTGCCGCATTCGCCACCGGCAAGGTTGACAGCTTTGCCGACGGCACTGAAACGAACGAAGCCTTCTTCACGATTGCGGGCAATGTTGGCGGCATCTGGCTGAAAGTCGCCTTTTCTATCATCGTGGCGTTCGTTTGCGCGGTGGGGAACATTATTACGGCGCAAACCGCCGTATCCCGCGTACTGTTCTCTATGGGGCGAGATAAAATGTTGCCCACATTTCTGGCGCACGTGCACAGTAAAAGAAAAACGCCTGACTATGCCATTCTGTTCACCGGGGCGGTGACGCTGTTCCTTAGCTACCTGTTTTCCGGGAAAATTGAATCCATATCCACCCTTGTCAACTTCGGCGCGCTTTTCGCCTTCTTTGTGGTGAACCTGTGTGTCTTCGTGCTCTACAACGTAAAGATGAAAGAACACCGTCGTCTTTTCCCTCACGTGATTTCTCCTGTGCTGGGAATGGTTGTCATCGGTTATGTCTGTATGAATATGAACATTCATGCGCTGACGCTGGGGATCATCTGGTCTGTAATTGGACTGGCGGTTCTGTGGTATCGGAAAGCGCATAAGCAGGATATTAATATCGATCTTGAGGGGCGAAAGCTGCTCGACTGAGCCTGAAAGCAGAATCTGCATCACCTTATTTTTTCTTGTTGCGCAACACCGCCTGACGTTAGGCGGTGTTTTGTTAACCAACCCGAAACAAATTAATGCAGATTCTTTGGTAAACTGCACAGAACTGTTTTGAAACAGCGTTTCCATTTTCCTTTTAGATTAAATTCAGCGTATAATGCGCGCCAATTGTCTCTTGAATGGTTTCAGCACATTGACCAGTAAAACTCAACGACTACAAAACTCACCTTCCCGTTGGGCTGAAACGCAAGCACACATTCCTCTGCACGCTCTTTCGATGTCACCTATCCTTAGAGCGAGACATCATCACTTTCGTAACTCAGGTTTAGCTTCCCGTCCGTGCGCGACGGGGGCCAGATTTCCCAATCCTTCTCAACTTAAAGACTAAGACTGTCATGAAAAAGACGAAAATTGTTTGCACCATCGGTCCGAAAACCGAATCCGAAGAGATGTTAACCAAAATGCTGGACGCGGGCATGAACGTCATGCGTCTGAACTTCTCTCATGGCGATTACGCAGAACACGGTCAGCGCATCAAAAACTTGCGCAACGTGATGAGCAAAACCGGCAAAAAAGCCGCCATTCTGCTCGACACCAAAGGTCCGGAAATCCGTACCATTAAGCTGGAAGGCGGTAACGACGTTTCTCTGAAAGCGGGTCAGACCTTCACTTTCACCACCGACAAATCCGTTGTGGGTAACAGCGAAATCGTTGCTGTTACTTACGAAGGCTTCACTAAAGACCTGTCCGTTGGCAACACCGTACTGGTTGACGATGGTCTGATCGGCATGGAAGTTACCGCTATCGAAGGTAACAAAGTTATCTGTAAAGTGCTGAACAACGGCGACCTGGGCGAAAACAAAGGCGTTAACCTGCCGGGCGTTTCCATCGCGCTGCCAGCGCTGGCTGAAAAAGACAAACAGGACCTGATCTTCGGTTGCGAGCAAGGCGTTGACTTCGTTGCGGCATCCTTTATCCGTAAACGTTCTGACGTCGTTGAAATCCGCGAGCACCTGAAGGCGCACGGCGGCGAAAACATCCAGATCATCTCCAAAATCGAAAACCAGGAAGGCCTGAACAACTTCGACGAAATCCTCGAAGCGTCTGACGGCATCATGGTTGCTCGTGGCGATATGGGCGTTGAGATCCCGGTTGAAGAAGTTATCTTCGCGCAGAAGATGATCATCGAGAAATGTATCCGCGCTCGTAAAGTCGTTATCACTGCGACCCAGATGCTGGACTCCATGATCAAAAACCCGCGTCCGACCCGCGCTGAAGCCGGCGACGTAGCGAACGCCATCCTCGACGGCACCGACGCAGTCATGCTGTCTGGCGAATCCGCTAAAGGTAAATACCCGCTGGAAGCGGTCACCATCATGGCGACCATCTGCGAACGTACCGACCGCGTAATGACCAGCCGTCTGGACTTCAACAACGACAGCCGCAAACTGCGCATCACCGAAGCCGTTTGCCGTGGCGCGGTTGAAACTGCAGAAAAACTGGACGCTCCGCTGATCGTCGTCGCTACCCAGGGCGGTAAATCTGCTCGCGCAGTACGTAAATACTTCCCGGATGCCACCATCCTGGCGCTGACCACCAACGAAACGACCGCGCGTCAGCTGGTGCTGAGCAAAGGCGTTGTAGCGCAGGTTGTTAAAGAAATCAGCTCTACCGATGATTTCTACCGTCTGGGCAAAGAGGTTGCGCTGGAAAGCGGTCTGGCTCAAAAAGGCGACGTTGTGGTTATGGTTTCCGGCGCGCTGGTTCCGAGCGGCACCACCAACACCGCATCCGTTCACGTGCTGTAATAATTCCACCGCGAATTAATTTGCTTAAAAAAGCGCCCTCGTGGCGCTTTTTTTATTTTATCGATAGCCACAATTAATAAAAAATCAAATCGGATTTCACTATCTAATCCGTGATTATCTAAGATGAATCCGATGGAAGCTTTCTGTTTTAACACGGTTTTTTAGCCGTTTTTGCCCAATTCGATGCTTCTTTGAGCGAACGATCAAAAATAAGTGCATTCCCATCAAAAAAATATTCTCAACACAAAAAACTTTGTGTAATACTTGTAACGCTACATGGAGATTAACTCAATCTAGAGGGTATTAATAATGAATCGTACTAAACTGGTACTGGGCGCGGTAATCCTGGGTTCTACTCTGCTGGCAGGTTGCTCCAGCAACGCTAAAATCGATCAGCTGTCTTCTGACGTTCAGACTCTGAACGCTAAAGTTGACCAGCTGAGCAACGACGTGAACGCAATGCGTTCCGACGTTCAGGCTGCTAAAGACGACGCAGCTCGCGCTAACCAGCGTCTGGACAACGCAGCTACTAAATACCGCAAGTAATAGTATCTGTGTAATAAAAATGGCGCACATTGTGCGCCATTTTTTTTGCTCTGCATTCTCTTTCCCTGCTATTGCGTAGCGCGTACCTCTGCATCCTCCCCCGGCGCGCCATTTCGCGCAGACTTCACTTCCGCACCCTTGCTAACGACCGAGGCTTGCCCGGCAGTCACGGTGACCGGATAACCGGCACGGCGATACAACGCGCGTTCTACCAGACTGTTATCGACAGCGTCGTTGTCTTTGAACTGAGTAAAACCGGCTGGCAGCACATACGGCATGGTCTGAACGTTTTGTTCCTCTTCCGGCGACAGCGGGCGATGCACCTCGACATACCGCATGCCGTTCGGCTCAATCGAATATTTTATCGGCTCATTAATCACCCTGACCGGCGTTCCGGTACGGACCTGAGCAAACAGTGCTTTGATGTCCGGCGCGTTCATGCGGATACACCCGGAGCTCACGCGCAGACCGACGCTGTCCGGCGCGCTGGTGCCATGGATCAGGTATTCACCGTTTCCATGCGCCAGACGCAGCGCAAAGCGCCCTAACGGGTTATTTGGCCCGGCGGGCACGACCGGAGGCAATGTGATGCCACGCTCCAGAGAGCGTTTACGGATGCCTGCCGTGGGGGTCCAGGTCGGATTAGGGATTTTCTGCCCGATCCGGGTTTCCATTACCGGGGTTTCCAGTCCCTGCAAACCGATACCAATCGGGAAGACCTGAACGATATTCTCTCCCGGCGGGTAGTAATACAGACGTAGCTCCGCCAGATTCACAATAATGCCTTCGCGTGGCGCATCGGGCAGCAGTAATTGCGAGGGAATAGTAATCAGGGTTCCGGGTTTGGGTACGGGGGCAATAGTATTATTGGCTTCAAGGATCAGCATTGCGGCGGTATCAAACTTACGGGCAATCGCCTGTAGGTTTTTATCGCCTTCCTGCACAGTATAAGTTTGATTTTGCCCAACAAGACGGCTGTTCGCCTGGGGCAAGGGATAATCGACCGCCCATGCGGCCTGAATAGCGCTGTAAGCGCCAATTAGCATTAAGGTAATAACAGACGCGCGTTTCATACTCACTCACCCCCCTGGCGTTCCTGCCGGACGGCGGCGAGCGCCCTGTCCGGCCTAAGAGTCATTGCGTTGCCTTGTCTGTCATCTTTCAAGCCTGTGGGAAAGATGACAGGTTTTATCAGTTTAGCTAAGAGTTGCAGCTTTGGTGCGAATAGCCCGAATCATCGCCTCCAGACCTTGTGAACGAGATGGTGTCAGATGCTGCGCCAGCGCCATTTTTTCAAACCACGGACGCACATCAAAATTCACAATATCCTGGGCCGTCATCCGGTCATACAAAATGAATACCACGGCGATAAGCCCTTTCACAATAGCGGCATCACTGTCGCCTTGTAACGCAATAATACCGTCGGCATGCTGGCGCATAACGATCCATACCTGACTTTGACATCCCTGAATGCTATTTGCCGGGCAGCGATCGTTGGCGTCTAATTCAGGCAGACGCTGGCCCAGCTCAATAATGTACAGGTATTTCTCTTCCCAATTGGCGCAACGCAGAAAATTACGCAACAACTTTTCTTTATCCGGTAGCGCAGCCATAACGCCTCCCTGTTATCCCAGTAAGTGATGAATACGCTTCAGGCCAGTAACCAGGCGATCCACTTCTTCGTGGGTGTTGTACATGGCAATCGACGCCCGACACATGGCGGGAACGTTATAGTACGCCATCAGCGGCATAGCGCAGTGATGCCCTGTCCGCACGGCGATCCCATAGTTATCGAGAAAACTACCCACGTCATAAGCGTGATGTTTGCCGAGGTTAAAGGCGATCACCCCCAGGCGATTATCCGGCCCGTAAAGCGTCAAATCCGGCACATCCGCCAGCTGTTCCAGCGCATAGCGCATCATGAATTGCTCATATTCGCTGATTTCAGCCAGCCCCAGCGCGGTGACATACTCAATAGCCGCGCCGAGCCCGATAATGCCCCCGGTGTTAGGGGTTCCGGCTTCAAAACGCCACGGCGCTTTGGCCCACGTGGTTCCCTGACTCAGGCTCACGGTCGCAATCATCGAACCACCGCCCTCCCACGGCGGCATCTCCTGCAGCAAAGCGTCTCTGGCATACAGTACGCCGATACCGGTGGGGCCGTAGAGTTTATGCCCGGAAAATACATAGAAATCACAATCCAGCGCCTGCACATCCACGCTGTGGTGCATGACCGCCTGCGCGCCATCAACCAACACCTTCGCACCGTGCTGATGCGCCAGTTCAATCATTTCCGACAATGGGTTTTCGGTGCCTAAGACGTTTGAAACGTGGGTAATTGCCAGCAGCTGCGTGCGCTCATCAAACAGCGCGGGCAGCGCTTCCAGCTGCAACGTGCCGTCGGTATTGAGCGGAATGACCCGCAGCTCTGCGCCTACGCGGGCGCACAGCATCTGCCAGGGAACAATATTGGCATGGTGCTCCATTTCGCTGATGATGATGTTATCGCCCGCCCTGACATTGCTGCTGCCCCAGCTGTTCGCCACCAGGTTGATGCCTTCCGTCGTTCCCCGGACAAACACCAGTTCTTCAGCCGATCGGGCATTAATAAACAGCGAAGCCAGCTTGCGCACATTCTCCATTTTCTCCGTGGCCTGGGCGCTTAGCGTATGAATACCACGGTGTACCGCCGCATAGCCATGACGGTAAAATTCAGCTTCGGCATCAATGACCTGATTAGGTTTTTGCGCACTGGCGGCGCTGTCCAGATAAGCCAGCGGCAAACCGTTCACCTCGCGCGTCAGGACCGGGAAATCGGCCCGGACTTTTTCTATGGGAAATGTCATGCTACGCCTCCCGGCAGGCGGTGAGCGATCCGCGCCAGAACCAGTTGTTTAAGCGTTTCGTCGCGCAGGGCTTCCGTCAGCTCCGCGGCAAACGCATAGAGAATCATCTGTTGAGCATCCTGCTGACCGATCCCGCGCGAACGCAGGTAGAACATCTGTTCGTCGTCAATCCGCCCCACCGTCGCGCCGTGGCTGCATTTCACGTCATCGGCATAAATTTCAAGCTGTGGTTTGGTGTCCACTTCCGCCAGTTTACCGAGCAGTAAATTGTTGTTGGTCATCTGACCGTCGGTTTTAATGGCGTGTTGAGCGACGTTGATCAGGCCATTGAATACCGCCCGCCCTTTATCGCTGACAATCGTTTTGTGCAACTGGCGGCTGTTGCAATACCCCTTGTTGTGCGCAAGCCAGGTTCGGGTGTCACAAACTTCGTTTTTCACCGGCATCGCCAGGCTGTTAAGGCGCAGCGTGGTATTTTCGCCGTTAAGCTGGGTACTGGTGTTATGGCGCAACACTGCACCACCCAGCAAGAAACTTTGGCTGACCGCCGAGGCATCGGCACTCAAGTGAATATCATTATGGGCAAAGTGGTGGCTAAGTGGATTCTCAAACGCCAGCTTGATGTGGTGCAAATGCGCATTGGCCGCGACGTTCATCGTTAAGCGCGCACCGGTAAAATGGCGAAGTTCACTGAGGCTGACATAGTGTTCAATAACGGTGGCTTCTGCGCCTTCCGCCAGCTCCAGATGGTGGCGATAGTGCGCCGTATTGACCTCATCGCCCGTCAGTCCCTGGGTTATGTGCAGCAGCAGCAACGGTTTCGCTGGCCGCTGGTTACGCTTGACCAGAATGTGCGTTACGCTGCGGGACAGGCTTTCGGTCAGATGCAGAAAGACTTCCGGCTGGATAGCCGTCGGCAGCATTTGACGCTCATCATCAACGGTAATGTCAAAGCCGCTACCGTCCACGCTGTCGCTGAACATCGGACAAAATTGCCCGTCGACAAACACCAATCGTACCGCATCAATCGCCGGGGCTAACGCGTCACACTGGGCTGACGTTATTGCGGAGATACTGCTGACGAACCGGCTGTTGGTTAATCCCTCCAGCGGGGTGTATTTCCAGTCCTCATGCTTACGCGTTGGCAGCCCCAGACGCAGCATCTGTTGCAGATGATGTTGCGCATGGCGCGAACGGGTCTCCCCTTGGGTCTCAAACAGATGGTGCCACTGTTGCAGCACGTTACTGCTGTTCGCTAAGCCAGCCATATCCTTGCTCCTCCAGTTGTTTGACCAGCGTGAAATCGCCGGACTTCACAATTCGCCCCTGGTAGAGAACGTGAACATAATCGGGTTTGATATAGTCCAGGATGCGCTGATAGTGAGTGACGATAATGAATGAGCGTTTCCCGTCGCGCAGCGAGTTCACGCCATCCGCGACGATCTTAAGCGCATCGATATCCAGCCCGGAGTCTGACTCATCAAGAATGCACAGTTGCGGCTCCAGCACCGCCATTTGCAGAATATCATTACGCTTTTTCTCGCCGCCGGAGAAACCGACGTTTACCGAGCGCGTCAGTAAGTCTTCCGGCATTTTCAGCAGCGCAATTTTTTCTTCCATCAGATCCTGGAAGTCGAACCTGTCCAGCGACTCTTCGCCACGGTAACTCCGTACCGCATTCAGCGCCGTTTGCAGGAAAAACTGATTACTGACGCCGGGGATTTCCACCGGATACTGAAAGGCCATAAAGATCCCTTCACCCGCTCTGTCTTCCGGCGACAGTTCCAGTAGATCCTTACCGTTAAATTCCACCGTCCCGCCGGTGACTTCGTAGTCATCACGTCCGGCCAGCGTGGCGGAAAGCGTACTTTTCCCGGACCCGTTCGGCCCCATAATGGCGTGGACTTCCCCTGGGCGAATCTCAAGGCTCAGCCCACGCAGAATCGCCTTATCTTCGACGCTGACCTGTAAATCTTTGATGCTTAACATGTGCTTTCCTTAAATTTTAACCGACGCTGTGTTCAAGACTTATGGCGAGAAGTTTTTGCGCTTCCACGGCAAATTCCAGCGGCAGTTCAGAGAACACGTCTTTACAGAAACCGTTGACGATCATCGAAATGGCATCCTCTTCGCTGATGCCGCGTTGCAGGCAGTAAAACAGCTGGTCTTCACCAATGCGCGAGGTTGTGGCTTCGTGTTCAAGCTGGGCGCTGTTGTTACGGCACTCCACATACGGGAAGGTATGCGCCCCGCAGTCGGCACCGATCAACATGGAGTCGCATTGGGTATAGTTACGCGCGTTAGTGGCGGCCGGCATGATTTTTACCAGGCCGCGATAGCTGTTCTGACTGTGACCAGCGGAGATCCCTTTCGAGATGATGGTCGATTTGGTGTTCTTGCCGATGTGGATCATCTTGGTGCCGGTATCCGCTTGCTGATGACCGCTGGTCAGCGCGACGGAGTAGAACTCACCGATGGAGTTGTCGCCGCGCAGAATGCAGCTTGGATATTTCCAGGTGATGGCCGAACCGGTTTCCGACTGCGTCCACGACATCTTGCTGTTTTCGCCTTCGCACAGCGCGCGCTTGGTGACGAAGTTCAAAATGCCTCCGGTGTTGCCATCGCCAGGGAACCAGTTTTGCACCGTCGAATATTTCACTTCGGCATCTTTGTGGATGATGACTTCCACCACCGCCGCATGCAGTTGGTAGCTATCGCGCACCGGAGCCGAACAGCCCTCGATATAACTGACGTAGCTGCCCTCATCCGCGATCAATATTGTGCGTTCAAACTGCCCGGTCTTTTCCGCATTGATACGAAAGTAGGTCGAGAGTTCCATGGGGCAACGTACCCCTTTCGGCACATAGATAAAGGTACCGTCAGATGCCACCGCCGCATTCAGCGCGGCAAAGAAATTGTCATTACCCGGAACGACGGTTCCCAGATACTGTTTTACCAGCTCGGGATGGTCATGAATCGCCTCACCGAACGAACAGAAAATAATGCCCTGCTCTGCCAGCTTGTCACGGTAGGTGGTGGCTACCGACACCGAGTCAAAAATGGCGTCGACCGCCACCTCTTTTCCTTCACGGACCGGTACGCCAAGCTGGGCAAATGCGTCTTCAACCTCTTTGCTTAAAAAGGCGTTCGCCCCCGTTTGCTGAACGGCCCCCGGTTCAGAAGCACAGGTTTCATCACAGTTACCGCAGGACGGCGCAGAGTAATAGCTGTAATCCTGATAATTTAGCTTGTCGTAGTGCGCTTTGAGCCAGTGCGGCTCTTCCATGGCGAGCCACGCGTTAAACGCGTTCAGGCGAAACTCCAGCATCCAGTCGGGTTCATTACGTTTTGCCGAAATCGCCCGGACGACCTCTTCGTTAATGCCCTTCGCCAGCTCGTCGGTTTTCAGTTGGGTGAAGAAGCCCTCTTTATAATTAAGGTGCCCGCCAGCCCAGGTGTTGACATCATCAGTTGCTTCAGTATTACGAGACATAGTACCGCCTATACCCCAAAACTTTCGCCACAGCCGCATTCGTTCTGGGCTTTCGGGTTATGAAATTTAAATAACTGATTTAATCCTTCGCGTACGAAATCGACTTCTGTGCCGTCGATAAACGGCATCGCCTGTAACGGCACATAAAGTCTGGCGCCATCCGTTTCAAACAGCAGATCGTCCTTTTCCGGCTGGCGGACGGTGTCCAGCACGTAGCCGAATCCCGCGCATCCCGTTTGCTTCACGCCTAAACGCACGCCCATCATGTCGGGTTGTTTTGCTACCAGCTCACGGATATGCGCCGCAGCCGCTGGTGTTAACGTCAGGCCACGCCATGTGAAATCGTCCGGGTTAAATGTTCCTGAATGCAGTTCCATAGGTTTACCTCGAGTCGTAAGCTATCAAGCTATAACACCATGTTAGTGATAATGATTATCACTTCAACCCCTCAACAGCAGGGGCATTCGGGTTAATCGCCTTTTTTGGCTACTTTTAATAAGCATAGACCCTGCTGCGCGGGTTATCAGAGATGGATTATTTTCTTCAACGTATTGATTAATAATAGATTATGAAAATCTAATCGTTCAGAGAGGTTAAAATCCAAAAGATGTATAGGTAATACCTATTTAAGAGATTGGTTTTAAAAGCTGAGTAAAATCATGCGATTATAGCATAATCAGGAACTTAATATTTGCCTGTGAGAAAACGCATTGATCTACAGGCATATTATTACGTTAACAAATAAAAAAGCGGTAAGTATAAACTTACCGCCCTTTAACTAATTACCAGTTAACCCGAATACCCAGGTTGCCAGCAAAACCATGCATATTACCTTCAAAGTCATGCTGATATTTCATATCTGCATATAACGATGCGTTTTTAGTAATATCACCGGTAAAGCCACCGCCCACTTCATACCATTGGTCTGAATAATCTTGATTAAATTTCACCGAGCTCACCGTTACATCTGGTGAACGACCAATATTGGTCAGGACATTTGCCGTTAAATATGGATGAGCGTTAGATGTTTTAACGCTATCATAGCCCAGACGTCCTCCGATACGAGCAAGGCCCGAGTTATCAGACGTTGATTTAACGTAGGCTACGCCATCGTTTGTCGCATCTAAGTGAAGGTATTGGTACATCAGTTGAACTTGAGGTTCCAGATATAACCCGTTGGTATATTTGAATGGTTTTCCTGCCTCTACGGATAAAGTTACACCATCACCATCCTGAGTAGCATCACTACCGTAAATGCTATTATATTCATTACGATAGTGAGTATACTGAGCCACAGTATCTACATATACGTCATTTGAAAAATATGAGGTGTAATAAGCCCCTACGCCGTAACCTTTTGAGTTGATCTTACCTGTCGTTGTCGATCTGCCTTGATACATTCCACGAACAGAATCTTTAGCAGACGTGCTAACTTGTCCGAAAGTAGCAAATACGCCACTATGCACTCTGGTGCCATCTTCATCAAAGTTGTTATAAAGATCGCCGCCAAGCTGAGCAAACCAGGTATCGGCGTCATAGTTAAAACGATCTGCATTAGATTTTGTTTCACCGCCGCCAATACGTCCCCAGGCCCCCTGAGGCATATTACTTTCTTTCTTAATATTTTCCTGCTCACCGACCCTTTCATGCAAAGTGCCAACGGTCTGATAGCCATACATCCGGTTTAAGTACGGGGCGATAACGTAACCAGGTACTGATGGGTTATATGATGGTTCCGATGTTGGGGCCGGAGTCGGATTTGGTGTCGGCTCCGGGGTTGGGTTTGGCGTCGGATTTGGCGTCGGCTCTGGGGTTGGATTCGGCGTCGGCTCCTCGGTCGGTTCTGGGGTAGGCTCTAAAGTCGAGCGCAAATACCATCCATTTCCGGATTGGCCGCCGTTATACGCCAGGTATTCATAAGCGCCTGCGACAACAGGTTTTGATAGCGTTACCGAGCTCGTATCCTGACCACTGATAGAAGCAAGCTTAATGCCATCGTTTACCGTAAGGGCACCCGTTCCACCAATCTGGTTGATATTAATCTTATGGCTACCCGCGGCATCACCATTAACGACAATTTTGTCAGTAACGGTATTCGCGTCACCCTCATTAAGAACAGTATTAAAGTTTATCGTTCCATTATTTCCAGAGAAAGAATTCGTCGTGATGGTCTTAACATCATTAACGCTACTGCTTTGAAAGTTAATCAAAGCACTATTTAAGGTGATAGCCGCAGAATTCGAATCTCCCGTCACATTCCACTGGCTTCCATTGGCAATGTTCAGATTCGTCATATCAACAGCTTTACCTGTCCAGACAGAGCCATTGTTAAGCGAAAGCGAAGCCGTTGATGATGAGGTATTAATTGCATCACCCGACACAACAGAATTAGCATCAGCATTGACTTCTAACGCCGCTGCCCCCGTGTTTTGAATAAACACGCCGTTATTAACGGTGGAGTTAACCTCATTTAACTGGATGGTTCCATTGCCTTCTATAGCATAGATAGACTCACCGGCAAGAGATGATAATTCACCGCCAGTCATTGAAAGCGTCGACACGCCGCGATTCTGCAAAATTGCCGGGCTTTGGATGCTATTAGTCGTATTGACTGTTGTATTAGTAAGAACGACATCCCCTCCCTCAAGAGAAACACCTGGCGAATAGTTACCTTTCGTCTCTAACGCACTATCCGTGACGTTAATCTTGCCGCCAGACACCGCCCGTACCGCCGCTGAAATATGGCTCTCGGTAAGTATATTTGAGTTACTAATATTGGCGATGGCGCCATCCCTCGTCATAACGCCTGCAGCGGATGAATTTTTTGTGTTTATATTACTATCAACAACGTTCAGGGTAGCCCCTTCTTTTATCGCGTATGCACCAAGCGCCCCCACTCCAGCAGTTGAAATTTTAGTATTGGTGAGCGAGATGCTTGTCGGATTATTCAAATCACCGCTGCCATCTACATAGGCGCCATGAATGTTCGCACCTGTCGTGTTGATATTTATGGCATCTGTACCCTGGATTGAGACACTGCTTCCGGATGCAGCATAAATCGCAGATGTTGTGAAGATGGATGATGATGAATTCTTTTCGATGGTGCCAGTACCTGACAATGTGATTGTACTGCTGTCTGTAGCAGATATAGCAGAAGCATCATCGCCAGTACTCACAATATTGAACCGATCGCGAACGTCAACGTTACTATTATCTTGAGCAACTATCGCTGAAGAACCACTTCCGGTGGAATTAACACTTAACAGACCCTGTGAGCTAACGTTGCCTGAACTCGTGGCATAGATGCCAAAAGATTCGTCGCCTGTCGTGTTGATTGATACTCCATTGAGCTGTGAATCACCGCCAGCGATAACTGAAATACCGTTTGCAGTCGCCCCACTGGTCGCAATGGATGAATTTTGTATCACACCTGTGCTATTGCTGCCGAGGAACTTAATACCATCGGCATCTGTCCCGGAGGTCGTTACGGTCGAGTCACTAAGTAAAAAATCATCCCCAACAAATACCCCATTTGCATTTGCACCCGATGTGGCGATAGCTAAGTTGCTGCCATGGACGGAAGTCCCCACTCCGTTAGCATCCATTGAGATACCATGCGCAGTATCGCCAACCGTTTTAATATTTAATTTAGAGGATGAGGTGCCATTAAGCTCGATACTGGCCCCATTTGATGCATTCACCGCAGACGAATTGACTCCTCCACCAGAAGGTAAAAGAGAGGATGTCTGAATCAAGCCTCCGGCATTAACAATTACACTGGTTCCGTTTCCGCTAGCTTCTATTGCGCTATATGGGCCATTGGCAGATGCATCGTTGTTAGCCGTTACGTTTAACGTCCCGGTGGAAACATCAACTTTGCCGCCGTTTAAGGCATATATTCCATACGAACTTCCATTTGCTGTGATGTTAAGGTCCCCCTGGCTTGTTACCAAAGAACCTGTACCATCCACTTTAATTCCGGATGAATCGCCGCCAGAAGTCGTAATAGTTGAAACGCCGTTGAGATTAACCGTCCCGCCAGATTGAGCAAGAACGCCCTCCGAGTTACCTCCGGTCGTGACAATATTTAATGCCCCTGGCGAGGTAATTGTTCCTGCATTCAAAGCAAATAACTCTGGAGTATCAGAAGTACTGCTTGACGATGAATAGCCTGCAAGCACATTAGTTGATGTGTTATCGGCTATCGTTTGCGCCTTAGCGATCTCAGTTGATGTTGAGAATAGAAGACCAATCATTATTGATACTTTTGATAACCTGGTGTTTAAGCAAGACATCGACGCTCCTTAATTCCCATATCTCTAAAACCCCACTACGTTTGCAGTGAAGTTCATTTTCTTAAGAGGTGTAATTACTTGAACAATCCTGGAGAATAGTAATAGCTCATGGCATAACTAAGTTATGTATAGCCCCATGATTTAGAAACATCAAGTTACACAGTTTTACGCCACGAGTATACCCTGGTTATTAAAGCTAGCAATTTCCAACCAGCATGAAAAATCCTAAACTTTTTAATGCGGCAAATAGGCTCAGATTTAATATCCTGTTGTTTTATATCTATTACTTTCCTTTACATCCTGATCCTTGTCGTCCTGTTTTCGTTTTTATCTTGTCCTGACATACATAACAGACACCGTGAGTAACATCTCTTTGACCGGCAGACCAGGCATATATTAACCATTTGATATATATAAAATTCCCCAGCCCACCGCTAACCCCATATTTCTGTTTATAACGATGCAGTCACGAACAGGATCGTAGTCAATAAGCAATACGGTTGAAATTCTGCAGGCATTACGGCGCATTGCGACGTAACCCCCGATTTAATAACGGAATAAATTATTTCTCGCTTAACGAATCGCCTCTCGCCCCGCTCGTTATGTAAACTTATGTAAAGAGAAGATTCAAATGACACAACCAGGAATAGAACACATAAGAACCTTGTGGATATATAATTCATAAAATAGAGAGAGAACAGAACATTAAACCAGACATGAGCGTAAAACTAAGATTAAAATATTAAAAAAACGAGCCATCACAAATGCTTGAACCACAAAACGACCTTATATTACATAATAATTTCATTTGATTTCATTAAGTTACCATTTCAATGTGAAATTAATTATTTTCCCATATTGCAAGGAAAGTATTCCCCATGTGAATATACTTACATCGTGAGAGCTAATTGAACATTGATACTAAAATTCCACTTTTATGATGAGAATCCTGCGTATGATGAAGCCAAATGATGAAATGAAGTTAATTATCTCCAAATGGTTATCATCCGGTGCCGCGCGTATCATAATAAAAAGCGAAATTGGAATTGAGCGTACCTTAGGCGTTAAGCCGAATAATACTGACTTCGTCTTTCTGACTGAAGGAGCGATGGATATCAGAAGAACAATGGACGACCTGGTATTCTGTACTGCGCTTGCGCCCTATATTATGAGCGGGACCGATCATCCGGAAAGCGAAGCGTATTTTTATGGTGAGATACGGGCTCATTCAGTAGCATATCGGATTAAAAAAGAAACCGCATTGAATTTAGTGGAAAAATTCAATTTATTCAAAGAATTGTGGATAGTTGAAAAGTATAAATCTCAGGCCATATGGCGCAGAGATGCAAACCTCAATGGCGCATCAGTTAAAGTAGCAATCGGAGAGCTGATTACTGTTCTTAGTATGCTCCCACCAGAATTTAGAAAATCAATCTCTGTTTATAAATTTCTTCAGGAAAGAACAAAGTATTCAAAAAGTACAATAATGCGCGTCGTGAACCATTACAGAGATAATGGTCAACTAGATATTAAAAATGGAATACTTATTGAATGGATTCCTAAAGAGAAAGGATAAACGCTATGGGATTTCATATACATACTTACTGTGCTTATACCCGGCAGGGGGTTTTAGGCCTCATTGATGAAATATTTAAAACTTCACAACCCGATGAGGTCATTCACATTTTCGACCTCATCGAAAATCCACACCCGATCTTACTGTTAAATAAAATAAAAAATTACATGCGGATTACGTTAGATGAACCGCAGAAAATAATAGCCATATGCAATAAACAGACGGCTGACTTTCTGCGCAAATTCAGCATACTGTGTATTACACCGACAGAATCAATATTAAACTGGGTGGATATTCTAAAAAAAGCAAAGGCGTATACCAAGTGGTCTGCTGCCAGCATTCCAGAACTGGAGCATCATTACGCTTCAAAACCTTTGACAAACAAGGATTTTTTTATTCTTGAGCATTTGTGTCAGGGTTACTCTTTTTCTGAGATATCTGAACTGAGTGGTCTGAATGCCAAGATAGTTTATGCCAGGCTCAGTAAAATTAAATGTGAATTTAACTTAGAAAGGAACAACATCCATCTCGCCTACGCTTTTATTTTAGAGTCAAGAACAAACTATTTTCATTGTAGCCAACAGTCCAATTATCACTTTTAAAGCCGTATAAAGAATTAAGCGCCTACAGTCTCAAGAGCGATACGCTGTTAAGCAGAACGATGCAAATAGCAAAAAACCCTTAAGTCTGCTTATTGGCAGGCTTAAGGGTTCCGGCCCCATCCGGCGCTTATCTCCGGCACTCACAATGGCTTAGCTCTTGAAGGGGCGATAAGAATAATCCCATGCCAGGAAAAATATTGTTTAACACAAATTGCGGTTTGATTATTTTTTGAGCGCTGTCAATGACATAATCAGCGCATTGTTTCACTGATGGCGTCTAACAACAGGCGTAACCCCGCAGGCTGATGCTCACGAGAAAGGTACAACCCATATATTGGCAGGCATTTGGGCTGTAGCTCTGGCAGTAACCGAACTAACTTTCCCTGCGCCAACCCTTCTCGCGCTTCCGGCTCCGGTACCAGCGCTATGCCCATACCTGCCAGCGCCGACTCACAGAGCAGCGAAGAGATCCCCGCGCTCAAGTTCCCTTTGATCGCCACAGAAATAGCCTGCTCCTGCGCATTGAGGAAGTGCCAAGACTTACCGGCAAAGCCGCTGTAATAGAGACAATTATGCTGCGTGAGATCGTCGATAGTTGCCGGAGTGCCATGCTGATGCAGATAATCGACAGACGCACACAGCACGGACTCACAGTCGCCCAACCGACGGGCAATGGTCCCAGGCTCGGGATTATCCGTAATGCGGATCGCCACATCGATGCGTTCTCCGACAAGGCTTACCGGTTGGTTATTGATCTCAACCTCAATGCGCAGTTGGGGATAACGCGCCAGGAAATCGGGCAGTACCGGAGCAAGAATATGCATAGCGGTAAAATGCGCACAGGCCACGCGTAGCGTACCGGCAGGGATTTGCGCGGCGCTGGCGGCAGCAATATCCAATGAAATTCGCGCCAGAGAACGCGTTTTTACTAATGCCTCTTCTCCCGCGGGCGTGATCGTCAGGCGACGCGACGACCGGTGGATAAGCCTTGCCCCCGCCCATTTTTCCATTTCGTCGAGGTAGCGACTGACCATCGGTCTGGACAGCCCCAACGCGCGAGCGGCGGCGCTTAAACTGCCCAAATCACAGATATGATTGAATACCGTTGCCGCCATTACTCTGTCCATTCCATCCCATCCGATCGTTTTAAGAAACTCAGCATACCCTGATACAGGAATTCTAACAGATGCAAATTTCCTTAAAATACGCGAACTATCAAAAGACAATTTCCTGCACAAGGTTACCTGACATGAAAGTTAAAACTCTGGCCCTGCTGTTACCTCTGTTCTCCTCTTCACTCTTTGCCGCCCCGCTACAGCTGGACGTCTACAACCCGCAGGATAAGGCTATTTTCCCGGTATCCTCGACGCTGGTTTCAGGACCGAAAGAGGCGATTTTGTTTGACGCACAGTTCAGCACCAAAGATGGCGAAAAGCTGGTGCAGATGATTCGCGCCAGCGGTAAAACGCTGAAGGCCATTGTGATCACCTCCGGCGACCCGGATTTCTATTTTGGTCTGCAGCCTATCGTCAACGCGTTCCCACAGGTAAAAGTGCTGGCGACGCCGCACGTTGTAGAGCATATCCGCGCCACCAAAGAGGCAAAACTGCAATTCTGGGGCCCGCAAATGAAGGATGGTGCGCCAACATCCCTCACCGTACCGCAAGCCACTACGCAAACGCATTTCACGGTTGATGGCGAAACGCTGGAACTGCGTCATCCCAACGATTATGCGGCGTATGTCTGGATCCCGGCGAACCGCGCGATTATTGGCGGTACCGGCGTGGCTTCGGGGATCCATGTCTGGACGGCGGATACGCAGTCTGCTGAACAACGTTCCGCATGGCGCAACGTGCTGGGCGAGATGCAAAACTTACAGCCCACTCAGGTGGTGCCGGGGCATTACATTGGCGAACGCCCGACAGGCGATAAAGCGATTCGCTTCACCCGGGACTATTTGCAGTCATTTGAACAAGCGTTAAGCGCGAACAAAGGTTCGGCGTATGTGATTAAAACCATGACGGCGGCATGGCCTGGTCTTGCAGACGAAAGCTCTCTGGAGCTAAGTGCGAAGGTTAATTCCGGTGAGATGAAGTGGTAAACAAGATTTAATGCCCAAAAATAACCCCGAACGCGTGTCGGGGTTTTATTACGATAAGCATACCGGAATCAATGAACGCCCATGCGCCAGGCAAAATAGATCTCTTCTTTCAGTTCAGTTGAAGAGAGCGTCAATAAATCCGCAAACTCCAGCTCGAGTTGTTTCAGTCTTTTCAGGTACTGAGCCGGTGAAAGATCGGTTTTATCACGACGTAAAAACTCTATTGCCAGTTGGGCCGGGTCTAATTGGGTAGACATATCATCCTCGCTTGTGTTCAAAACCTGCACAGTATAACACCATTCCCTGTGCAGATAGTGACCAAAAGCAATATGCATCACAAAATTGCGGTCGTTAGACGCGACGTGCAGCACATTCGTCCTTGCTCATCGAAGATTTCGATTTGCCACACCTGATGGCGAGAGCCGGTATGGATAGCGCTACACACGCCTCTGACACGCCCTTCCCGCGCGGAGCGAATATGGTTGGCATTCACTTCCATCCCCACCACTTTTTGATCGCCCTGGGTACAAAGATACCCGGCCACCGAACCCATACTTTCAGCCAACACGACGGAAGCACCGCCATGTAACAGGCCAAACGGTTGTTTGGTTCGATGATCCACTGGCATGGTCGCTTCCAGCGTCTTCTCGCCAATGTGCTCAAAACGAATATCCAGCAGTCCAACCATATTTCCTTCACCCATGGCGTTGAGCGCCTCCAGGGTGACTTCACGTTTCCAGATCATCCTATAATCTCCAGCAGTGCCTGTAATGGATGGCGAACGCCTGTGCCCTCCACGCGTTTAACCTGGCTACGGCAGGAATAACCGGTCGCCAGACAACGATTTCGCGGCAGTCGTTGCATTGCCTGGCGCCATGATAGCTCATAAATCCCCAGTGAGTTCTGGTGATTTTTCACTTCGTGACCGTAGGTGCCAGCCATGCCGCAACATCCCACGCTGACGTTCTCCAGCTTTGCGCCAAAACGAGCAAAAATAGCCGCCCACTGCGCAGGCGCGCCCGGCAGGGCCGTCACTTCGGTACAATGTCCAAAGAAATACCACGGCTCACCGGCAACAGCGACGGGCTGCTGTGACGCCACAACGGTGGATAACCATTCGTTGACCAGCAATACATGGAAATCCCCCCGCTGTTCCCCAAGCGCCAGCTTGTATTCATCGCGATAACAGAGCACTAACGCCGGCTCGACACCCACCATCGGAATATTCAGCTTCGCCACCCGATTAAGAAACTCGGATGTCTTTTTCGCTGTTTTGGCAAAGCGGTTTAAAAAGCCCTTAATATGCTGCGCTTTGCCGTTTGGCGAGAACGGCAGCAGTACCGGCTGTAAGCCCAGTTTTTCGACCAGACGGATAAAATCAGCCACCACCTGCGCATCGTAATAGCTGGTGAACGGATCCTGTACCACCAGCACCGTACGGGCTTTTTGCTCAGGGCCGAGTAATTCAAGCTGCTCCAGCGTCATATTGGCAGAGCGATGTCCAACCATCTGTCGTTGAAGCGATGGCGCAGACAACAGCGGTAAATCCACCATACCGATGTGCTTTTTAGCCAGATTTCGCACCAGCGGCTGATCAATGAAGAAGTTAAACGTTTTGGGCGCACGCGCCATGAGCGGCGCATAGCTCTCGACGGTCGCCACCATGTGATCGCGCAACGGTCGCAGATAACGCGTGTGGTACAGTTGCAGGAAGCGCGAGCGGAACTCCGGTACATCAATTTTAATCGGACACTGTGTGGAACAGGCTTTACACGCCAGGCAGCCGGACATCGCCTCTTTGACTTCATGCGAGAAATCGTATTCGCCCTTGCGCGCATGCCAGCTGTTGCGGGTGCGGGCAATGAGCGTGCGTAAACTGGCGCGTTTTTCCGGCAGCTCTTTTTCCAGCTGTATTGGGTCAATTCCGCGATCCGCCAACAGACGCAGCCATTCACGCACCAGCGTAGCTCGCCCTTTCGGCGAATGGATACGGTTAAGGCTGATTTTCATCGACGGACACATGGGGCTTTTCGCATCGAAGTTAAAGCATAACCCGTTGCCGTTACACTCCATGGCCCCGCGCCACTCTTGCCGCACGGCCAACGGGATCTGACGGTCATAAGTCCCGCGCTTGACCGCATCCACTTTCATCATCGGCGCGTCAACGTCTTCCGGTGGACAGATTTTCCCTGGGTTCAGCCGGTTTTGTGGATCAAACACCGACTTCACTTTACGTAATTCGCGATACAGTTCCTCTCCGAAGAACGCCGGACTGTATTCTGCACGAAAACCTTTTCCGTGCTCGCCCCACAGCAGACCGCCATATTTTGCCGTCAGCGCGACAACATCGTCAGAAATGCGTTTCATCAGCACTTCCTGCTGCGGGTCGCACATATCCAGCGCAGGCCTGACGTGCAGCACGCCGGCATCCACGTGACCAAACATGCCGTAGCTCAGACCGTGGCTATCGAGCAGCGCGCGGAACTCGGCAATATAGTCAGCCAGATGCTCCGGCGGAACACAGGTATCTTCGGCGAACGGAATGGGCTTTGCGGCGCCTTTCGCATTCCCCAGCAGACCAACGGCTTTTTTACGCATGGCGTAAATACGCTCAACGCCCGCAAGTTCAGTACACAGTTGCCAGCCAATGACACCGGCTTCCTGACGGGCGATTAAGCCATCCAGGCGTGCGCACAGCGCCCTGACCTGAGAATCAATCAATGCTTCGTCGTCACCGGCAAACTCCACAATGTTCAAACCGAGCATTTCTTTATCCGGTACATCGGTAATCAACTCACTTACCGAGTGCCAGACGATATCTTCCCGCGCCAGATTAAGCACTTTGGAGTCCACGGTTTCTACCGATAGCGCCCGCGCTTCCACCATGACCGGGGCATTGCGTAATGCTGAATCAAACGAGTCATATTTGACGTTGACCAGCTGCCTGACTTTGGGCAACGGCGTGATATCCAGGCGGGCTTCGGTGATAAACGCCAGCGTGCCCTCAGAGCCGGTAAGAATGCGGGTTAAATCAAACTCGGTCATCTCGTCGTTAAAGACGTGCCGGAGATCGTAACCGGTTAAGAAGCGATTGAGTTTGGGGAATTTATCAATAATGAGCTGTCGGTTATCACGACACCGCTCAAAAACCGTCTTATAGATGCGGCCAATAGTGGTATTGCTCTTGCCCAGCGTTTGGGCCAGTTCGACCGGCATTGGCTGGGTATCAAGAATATCGCCGCCCATCAGCACCGCGCGAATCCCCAGCACGTGATCGGAGGTTTTACCGTAAACCAGCGATCCTTGTCCGGAAGCATCGGTGTTAATCATCCCGCCCAGCGTTGCCCGGTTACTGGTGGATAATTCCGGAGCAAAGAAATAGCCGTAGGGCTTCAGAAACTGGTTGAGCTGATCTTTTATCACCCCGGCTTCGACCCGCACCCAACCTTCCTGCGGGTTGATTTCAATAATGCGACTCATATAACGGGACATATCAACAATAATGCCCTGATTCAGCGCCTGACCGTTCGTCCCGGTGCCGCCGCCGCGCGGAGTAAAAATCAGCGACGAAAAAAGAGGCTCAGCCGCCAGACGGGCGATCAGCGCCACATCTGCCGTTGAACGAGGGAATACCACAGCATCAGGAAGCAGCTGATAAATACTGTTATCCGTCGACATTGTCAGCCGATCGGCATAGCTCGTTGCCGTATCGCCCGTGAATCCTTGCTGCTCCAGCGCCTGCAAAAAATTGAGCACCAGTTGAACGACACCTGGCGCCTGAGAAATTTGTGGAATCATTATAGTGACCCTTTCCTGCGGTCTGTGTTGTGAATTTAATCGTTTGCGTATTGCTTTGTTTGTTGTATCACATTTTTTTCTAATACGCTCAGCAGATTTACAGGCAGAATCCGCCTGTTCAAAACCGCTGAAATTGCTCATCATTACAGGGGATGATTTCAGTGTTCACGTCGCGTCAACGTTCTGACGCAAAGACAAAGGTGAAAAGTATTTATGGTAAATTTTCGTCAGCCCAGGGATATTGCACAAGTGCTGCTAACGGTGCTGTTTTTAGCCATTATGATTGTGGCCTGTCTCTGGATTGTGCAGCCCTTTATCCTCGGTTTTGCATGGGCGGGTACGGTCGTCATTGCAACCTGGCCTATCCTGCTACGCTTGCAAAAAATACTGTGGGGGCGCCGCTCGCTCGCGGTGCTGGTGATGACCCTGCTGTTGGTGCTGTTGTTCATCATTCCTATCGCGCTGCTGGTTAATAGCATTGTCGATGGCAGCGGACCGTTGATCCACGCCGTCACCGCTGGCGATATGACGCTGCCGGATCTGGCGTGGCTGAACAACATTCCGTTGGTGGGAGCCAAAATGTATGGCGCATGGCACAGCCTGCTGGATATGGGCGGCTCGGCCATTATGGCCAAGGTTCGGCCTTATATCGGCGCCACGACCACCTGGTTTGTCGGTCAGGCTGCGCATATTGGCCGTTTTATGATGCATTGCGGTCTGATGCTGCTGTTCAGCGCCCTGTTGTACTGGCGCGGTGAACAGGTGGCGTTAGGAATCCGTCATTTCGCTTGCCGTCTGGCATCCAAACGCGGTGATGCCGCCATTCTGCTGGCGGCACAGGCCATTCGTGCCGTCGCGTTAGGCGTGGTGGTTACGGCTCTGGTACAGGCGGTTCTCGGCGGCATTGGTCTGGCAGTGACTGGGGTACCGTATGCAACATTGCTGGCGGTATTAATGATCCTCTCCTGCCTGGTGCAACTGGGACCATTGCCGGTGCTGGTTCCGGCCATTATCTGGCTGTACTGGACCGGCGATTCAACCTGGGGCACGGTGCTGCTGGTGTGGAGCGGCGTGGTCGGGACGCTGGATAACGTCATTCGCCCAATGCTGATTCGTATGGGCGCAGATTTGCCGCTGATCCTTATCCTTTCCGGGGTTATCGGCGGATTAATTGCATTCGGCATGATCGGTCTGTTTATCGGCCCGGTAGTACTGGCCGTGTCCTGGCGCCTGTTCTCTGCCTGGGTGAACGAAGCGCCTGCGCCGGGTAGCGATCCAGACGAACTCCTCGCAGAAATAGAAAGCAATAAGTAATTTTAAATCAGGCGGCATTGCCGCCTGATTGTTTAGCCGCGTTAATCTATTCCATTCCGCTACTGTGTTAAACCGAAGCTTGCTCTCCCCGATGCACTCATTTATGTCGCAAATTCTTTACAGTTTTTAAACTATTGAGATGAATCTGATCGACGCGAAAAATCAGTATGCCTACTATTAGCTCAAGGCTGTAGATCAACACTTTGATTTATAAGCATGGAATTCCCCTGAGTGAAACAACGAATTGCTGTGTGTAGTCTTTGCCCGCCTCCCACGGTGGGCTTTTTTTTGCCTTTCACGCGGCTATCCACCCGGCCCACGGCTAAACGCAGCGTCTCTTCCCTGCCACACACCAAATAATATTGCACAAGATACTGTGACTCTCTTCAAGCCGAAATACCCACAGCAGTGTTATTACTATTCCACCGTCTTTTATGAGGTGATCAAATAATGAACGCATTAGAACTACAGGCTATCCGCCATATTTTTGCTATGACGGTGGAAGAAAGCGCGATGTATATCTCGCGTGATAATAATGTTGCCGCATGGCAACAATGGGAAAATGGCGAAAGGGAAATCCCGCAAGTCATCGTACACATTTGTGCAGAAATGAAAGCCAGGCGGAAGGCGAGAATTAATGCAATTATCGACAAAATAAACAACCGCATCGGTAATAACACCATGCGTTTTTTCCCCGATCTGAACTCTTTTCAGACGGTTTATCATCACAACGACTTCCTCGACTGGAAAATCTATCAATCGGCTGCTGTTGAGCTCTATGCTCACGACCTTGAGCGTTTGTGTTAAGGGTTTACAACGCTATACCTATTTAGCCTCTTCGCTGAGTAACACATTATGAAAAACACCTATTTCTCCACTGCGATAGGGCTGTACTTGAATTACCTGGTACACGGCATGGGGGTCATTCTGATGAGCCTCAACATGTCTTCGCTGGAACACCAGTGGCAAACTAACGCCGCAGGCGTCTCGATTGTTATTTCCTCACTTGGCATCGGTCGTTTGAGTGTCTTATTAATGGCCGGCATGCTCTCCGATCGCTATGGCCGCAGACCGTTTATTATTTTCGGCATGGTCTGCTACCTGATTTTCTTTGTTGGCATCATCAATACTCACAGTATTTTTATTGCCTATGCTTTTGGTTTTTTAGCGGGAATGGCAAACAGTTTTCTTGATGCCGGAACCTATCCCAGCCTGATGGAGGCGTTTCCCCGCTCGCCCGGCACAGCCAATATTTTAATAAAAGCCTTCGTCTCCAGCGGACAGTTTCTGCTCCCAATGATTATCAGTTTGCTGGTATGGGCCGAACTTTGGTTTGGCTGGTCCTTCCTGCTGGCGGCCGCCATTATGGTACTCAACGGCGCGTTTTTGTTCCGCTGTCGGTTCCCACCGCATCCCGGGCATCAGACCGCCGTCAAGGCATTACCTGCTAAACGGGAAACCCGCCAGCCTGAACATCGTTGCTCGATTCTCGATCTTGCCAGTTACACCCTGTATGGCTACATCGCAATGGCGACATTTTATCTGGTAAGCCAGTGGCTGGCACAGTACGGACAGTTTGTCGCCGGTATGCCCTATACGTTATCTATCAAACTGTTAAGCATTTACACCTGCGGTTCTTTGCTGTGCGTATTGATTACTGCGCCACTGGCGCGCAAAGCGGGACGCGCGACATCGTTGTTGATGCTGTACACGTTTGTTTCATTTATTGCGCTGCTGACGGTTTGTCTGCATCCGACCCCCTACGTGGTTATCGCCTTTGCGTTTGTCATTGGATTCTCTTCAGCCGGAGGCGTGGTGCAAATCGGTTTAACGCTCATGGCCGCACGCTTTCCCTATGCGAAGGGTAAAGCGACCGGCATTTACTACAGCGCGGGCAGCATTGCGACGTTCACCATCCCGCTGATTACTGCAAGGATCTCTGAGACCAGCATTGCTCACATCATGTGGTTTGATACCGGTATCGCCGCCGTCGGTTTCCTGTTGGCGCTGTTTATTGGCTATCGCAGCCGCATCGCATTAAAGCATCAGCTAAAAATGGCGACGGTCGCAGAATAACGTGGATGCAATATTGTTCCTCCCTTCTGCAAAATAGTTGGCTGTACTTTTAAAATATCAGCAAAAAGTCGATTGAGAGAATTAAATTCACAGTTTGACATGCAACATACCTGGTAACTTAAACGCCATGCTATGTAGGCTCGATGGCTACTGACCAGTATATTAATTGCAAGGTCTCCGCAATTTAAACAATATCGATAAGTACGGAAAAATTTAAAATCCGCAAGGAGTTGTGAAAATGTCTCAAAATAAGACCTTTAACACGCCATTTCTTCTGGCGATAACCTGTATTTATTTAAGTTATTTTCTCCACGGCATTAGCGTCATTACGCTGGCACAAAATATGACGTCTCTCGCAGAAAAATTCTCCACAGACAATGCCGGAATTGCCTATTTAATTTCTGGCATTGGTCTGGGACGACTGGTGAGCATTTTATTCTTTGGGGTGCTCTCAGATAAGTTTGGCCGCAAGGCGATTATCCTGCTAGGCGCTATTCTGTATATGCTGTTCTTCTTCGGCATTCCCGCCAGTCCTAATCTGATGATTGCCTTTATTCTGGCCGTTTGCGTTGGCGTGGCTAACTCGGCGCTGGATACCGGCGGCTATCCGGCGTTAATGGAATGCTTCCCCAAAGCATCAGGATCGGCGGTTATCCTGGTTAAAGCGATGGTCTCGTTCGGACAGATGATCTACCCCATTGTCGTCAGCACCATGCTGCTCAACCATATCTGGTACGGCTATGCGGTCGTTATCCCAGGCGTACTGTTCGTCGTTATCACCCTGATGCTGTTAAAAAGCCGCTTTCCCAGCCAGATGGTTGATGCCGGTATCGCAAAAGAGCTGCCGCAGATGAACAGCAAACCGTTGGTCTGGCTGGAAGGCGTAGCTTCCGTTATGTTCGGCGTCGCGGCGTTTTCAACCTTTTACGTCATCGTAGTATGGATGCCGAAATACGCCATGGCGTTTGCCGGCATGGCAGAAGCCGACGCCCTGAAAACGATCTCTTATTACAGTATGGGCTCATTGGTCTGCGTATTTATTTTTGCCGCTCTGCTGAAGAAAATGGTTCGACCGATATGGGCAAATGTGTTTAACGCCGGGCTGGCAACCATCACCGCAGCGGTCATCTATTTATATCCCTCTCCGCTGGTGTGTAACGCCGGTTCATTTCTCATTGGATTCTCTGCCGCTGGCGGTATTTTACAACTTGGCGTCTCGGTGATGTCAGAGTTTTTCCCCAGGAGTAAAGCGAAGGTCACCAGCGTTTATATGATGATGGGTGGCGTAGCCAACTTTATCATCCCATTAATCACCGGATATCTTTCTAACATCGGTCTGCAATACATCATCGTGCTGGACTTTGCCTTTGCTCTGCTGGCCTTCATCACCGCCATCATCGTCTTTATTCGTTACTACCGCGTATTTGATATCCCCAAAAATGATGTGCGGTTGGGCGAGCGTTATTTTCAATAAATTGTTTAGAAGGAGTATCAAATGGACGTAACTGCTAAATATGAACTGATTGGTTTAATGGCTTACCCTATCAGACACAGTCTGTCACCAGAAATGCAAAATAAGGCATTAGAAAAAGCGGGATTGCCTTTTACCTACATGGCATTTGAAGTCGATAACTCAACGTTTGCCAATGCCATTGCCGGACTGAAAGCGTTGAAGATGCGCGGCACCGGAGTTTCTATGCCCAACAAGCAGCTGGCCTGTGAATATGTTGATGAATTGACCCCTGCGGCCAAACTGGTCGGCGCGATCAATACCATCGTGAACGATGATGGTTATCTGCGCGGTTACAATACCGATGGTACCGGCCATATTCGCGCCATTAAAGAAAGCGGCTTCGATATTAAAGGTAAAACCATGGTACTGTTGGGCGCAGGCGGCGCATCGACGGCCATTGGCGCGCAGGCGGCGATTGAAGGCATCAAAGAAATTAAGCTGTTTAACCGTAAAGATGAGTTCTTTGAAAAGGCGCAGGCATTCGCCAAACGCGTCAATGAAAATACCGATTGCGTCGTGACCGTTATCGATCTCGCCGATCGGCAGGCATTTGCCGATGCCCTCGCCACCGCGGATATTCTGACCAACGGCACAAAAGTCGGCATGAAACCGCTGGACAACGAATCTCTCGTGACCGACGTTTCCCTGTTGCGCCCGGAACTGCTGGTAACCGAATGCGTCTACAACCCGCATATGACCAAATTATTGCAGCAGGCACAACTTGCCGGTTGCAAAACAATTGATGGTTACGGCATGTTGTTATGGCAAGGGGCTGAACAGTTCAAACTCTGGACCGGGAAAGATTTCCCGCTGGAGTATGTGAAACAGGTTATGGGTTTTGCAGCCTGACGGGCAAGCATTTGTAATATATTTAAAGGGTAATCAATGAAAACCGTAACCGTAAGAAACCTCGTCATTGGCGAGGGTGCGCCGAAGATCATCGTCTCGCTGATGGGGAAAGACATCGCCACGGTAAAAAGCGAAGCGCTGGCCTATCGCGAAGCGGATTTTGACATTCTGGAATGGCGCGTTGACCATTTCAGCGATGTCGCTTCCACAGACGCAGTGCTGGAAGCTGCTCGCGCCATCCGCGATGTGATGGCTGACAAACCGCTACTTTTCACCTTCCGTAGCGCCAAAGAAGGCGGTGAACAGGCGCTGTCGGTCGAAAACTATATTGCGCTTAACCGTGCAGCGGTAGATAGCGGTCTGGTGGATATGATCGACCTGGAGCTTTTCACCGGCGACGAACTGGTTAAAGCGACCGTCGAGTATGCGCATGCGAAAAATATCATCGTGATTATGTCGAATCATGATTTCCATAAGACGCCAGCCGCAGAAGAGATCATCCAGCGTCTGCGTAAAATGCAGGAGCTTGGCGCGGATATTCCTAAAATTGCCCTGATGCCGCAAAACAAAACGGATGTGCTGACGCTGCTTGGCGCTACGCTGGAAATGCAAGAGCGTTATGCGGATCGCCCGATTATTACCATGTCGATGGCCAAAACCGGGGTGATTTCACGCCTGGCCGGTGAAGTGTTTGGATCAGCAGCCACCTTTGGCGCAGTGAAAAAAGCCTCGGCGCCAGGACAAATATCGGTCACCGACCTGCGTAGCGTATTAACAATATTGCATCAGGCTTAATAACAGAATATTGCAGTCACCACGTTAAATAATGCCCTACCCCAGACATTCGTGCCACCACGAATATCTGGCGGATGATTCTGCATTATTAAAATAAAAACATTATTGTCGGATATAACGATAGATATTTGCACGCATGTAATCTGGAGTTTATATGAAACTTAGCAGACCTGAACGAATTAATGGTCGAGTACCGGTATTATCGGCAGCAGACGCCGTTAACTATATTCCCGATGAAGCAACGCTTTGTGTATTAGGCGCCGGCGGCGGCATTCTGGAAGCTACGACGTTAATTACTGCGCTGGCCGATAAATATAAAAACAGTCAATCACCACGTAACTTATCGTTAATTAGCCCAACGGGTCTAGGTGACCGGGCCGACCGGGGAATCAGCCCGCTGGCGCAGGAGGGTTTAGTCAAGTGGGCGCTGTGCGGGCACTGGGGACAATCGCCACGAATCTCCGACCTGGCGGAGCAGAATAAAATTGCCGCCTACAACTATCCTCAGGGCGTATTAACCCAAACCCTGCGAGCATCAGCAGCCCACCAGCCGGGCATTCTGAGTGATATCGGCATCGGTACGTTTGTCGATCCTCGCCAGCAGGGCGGCAAACTTAATGAGGTGACCACTGAAGATTTGATCAAACTGGTGGAAATCGATAACAAAGAGTACCTGTATTACAAAGCCATTGCGCCAAACATCGCCTTTATTCGCGCCACCACCTGCGACAGCGAAGGCTACGCCACTTTTGAAGATGAAGTGATGTATCTCGATGCGCTGGTAATTGCCCAGGCCGTCCACAACAACGGCGGCATCGTCATGATGCAGGTGCAAAAAATGGTGAAGAAAGCCACGCTGCATCCGAAAGCGGTGCGTATTCCGGGCTATCTGGTCGACATTGTGGTCATCGACCCGGATCAAACGCAGCTGTACGGTGGCGCGCCGGTTAACCGCTTTATTTCCGGCGATTTTGTCCTCGATGACAGCCTGCAAACTGCCCTGCCGCTTAACCAGCGTAAGCTGGTCGCCAGGCGCGCCCTGTTCGAGATGCGTAAAGGCGCGGTCGGCAACGTGGGCGTGGGTATCGCCGACGGGATTGGCCTTGTCGCACGCGAAGAAGGCTGCGCCGACGATTTTATTCTGACGGTAGAGACCGGCCCGATTGGCGGCATTACGTCTCAGGGCATCGCGTTTGGCGCCAACGTCAACACCCGCGCCATTCTGGATATGACCTCCCAGTTTGACTTCTACCACGGCGGCGGGCTGGATGTGTGTTATTTAAGCTTTGCTGAAGTGGATCGGCACGGCAACGTCGGCGTACATAAATTCAATGGCAAAATTATGGGCACCGGCGGTTTTATCGATATTAGCGCCACCTCAAAGAAAATTATTTTCTGCGGCACGTTAACTGCCGGAAGCCTGAAAACGGAAGTTGCCGATGGCAAGTTAACTATCGTGCAGGAAGGTCGGGTGAAAAAATTCGTTAACGAATTACCGGAAGTCACTTTCAGCGGAAAAATTGCCCTTGAGCGTGGACTGGATGTGCGCTACATCACCGAGCGCGCTGTATTTACGTTAAAAGAAGATGGCCTCCATTTAGTCGAAATTGCGCCAGGGGTCTCTTTGCAGGAAGACATTCTCGACAAAATGGATTTCACTCCGATTATTTCCCCGGAACTGAAATTAATGGACGAAAGATTATTTATCGATGCCTCGATGGGGTTTGTATTACCCGACGCCGCCAATTAAAAGGAGTACCCTGATGGACTTTTCATTAACTGAAGAACAAGAACTGCTGCTTGCCAGCATTCGCGAACTGATTACCAGCAATTTCCCGGAAGAGTATTTCCGCACCTGCGACCAGACTGCGACTTACCCAAAAGAATTTATGCGTGCCCTTGCGGACAACGGTATTTCGATGCTGGGCGTTCCGGAAGAGTTTGGCGGCATCCCGGCAGATTACGTCACCCAGATGCTGGCGCTGATGGAAGTATCAAAATGTGGCGCGCCCGCATTTTTGATCACCAACGGTCAGTGCATCCACAGTATGCGACGTTTTGGCTCCGCCGAGCAGCTGCGTAAAACGGCAGAAAGCACCATGGAAACGGGCGATCCGGCGTATGCTCTGGCATTAACCGAACCGGGAGCTGGCTCCGACAATAACAGCGCCACCACCAGCTATACCCGCAAAAACGGCAAGGTGTATCTCAACGGGCAAAAAACCTTTATCACCGGCGCCAAAGAGTACCCGTATATGCTGGTCCTGGCTCGTGACCCGGAGCCGAAAGATCCGAAGAAAGCCTTTACGCTGTGGTGGGTGGATTCAAAGAAACCCGGCATTAAGGTTAACCCGCTGCATAAAATCGGCTGGCACATGTTAAGCACTTGCGAAGTCTATCTTGATGACGTTGAAGTGGAAGAAAGCGATATGGTCGGCGAAGAAGGCATGGGCTTTCTCAACGTGATGTACAACTTTGAAATGGAACGCCTGATCAACGCCGCGCGCAGCACAGGTTTTGCTGAATGCGCCTTCGAAGATGCCGCTCGTTACGCTAACCAGCGCATCGCGTTCGGTAAGCCGATTGGCCATAACCAGATGATCCAGGAAAAACTGGCGCTGATGGCAATCAAAATCGAGAACATGCGCAATATGGTGCTGAAAGTCGCCTGGCAGGCCGATCAGGAACAGTCACTGCGAACCAGTGCGGCACTGGCAAAACTGTATTGCGCACGTACGGCAATGGAAGTGATTGACGACGCGATTCAGATTATGGGCGGGCTGGGTTACACCGATGAAGCTCGCGTTTCCCGATTCTGGCGCGATGTCCGCTGTGAACGTATTGGCGGCGGTACCGATGAAATCATGATTTACGTCGCGGGTCGCCAAATCCTGAAAGATTATCAAAATAAGTAAGCGGCATAACCGACCGGATAGCGCATCCGCGCTATCCGGGATGACGCGAAGAGTCAGAGCTCTGGCATCAGGCATTCCTGCTCAGCAAGGTTATTTTTAAACTGCTTACGATAATCGCTGGGCGTACACCCCACATGCCGTTGGAAAAGTTTGGCAAAGTGATCGACGTTTTCATACCCTACCCGCCACGAAATTTCCGCTAACGAGGCCTCCGTATTGGTCAGGGAAAATTTCGCCTCCGTCATTCGCCGCTGAATGACATAATTGATGGGTGAAATACGATACTCCCGAGTAAATTCATGGCAGATATAGCTCACGCTGGCGCGGAACTTTTTAGATAACTGTTCGAGAGTGATTTTTTCGCGGAAATTGTTATTTAAATAGACCAATACATCTTTAATTAAGACATCTTTTTTAATATACCCCTGCTCAGAGCGGTATGCATTTTTAAAATTTTCGTAATATAAAACGGTTAATGCATAAGCGAACGCGTCGAAAGCAGAAGACGTCAGGTTGGTCTTACACTGCGGGACCATAATACCCAGCTCATTAAAAATACTCTTAATAACCTCTTTACCCTGGCTGACGCTAATGACCGGACACGAGTGCGTCTGCAAAAGCTGGTTATCCTGCCAACCGTTAAACCGGAAACCGTAGAGCGCACAGGTATAAGTGGTAGCCGGTGCGCTGCTATCAGATGCAACCGCATGTAATCGACCTTGTTCTATCACCACAATGTCCCCGGCATGCGCGACATACAGCGAAGAGTCGATGATTAATCTTGCAACTCCCTTTTTAACATAGATAAGCTCCGTTTCATTATCATGAACATGATGACCTGACTCCCAGTTAGGATCATCACTAATGACAAATCGGGAAAATTTCGGGGTTTTCCCCTGCTCAAAAAGGGTCTCCATGGCATTATCAAAGCAGCGTTGATACATGACAACCTCCACCTAAAGGCAGTAATTTTGCGGATAATTAATATCGGAAAGCGAAAACGATAATGACGTTATACAACGTTATTCCTGCCGGGCGAAACAAAATTATTTGCGCCGACTGCAAGATGACACCTCCCGCCGCGCCTTGCCATTCTCAACAATTATTTATGTTTCATCATAATTGAAAAGAATAAATGTTATTAATTCAACATTAACGTTTTACATCTCAGAAACAAACCGAGCGTAAAAACGATAAAATATATGATGCATTTCTCAATTATTCTCCCCCATCTTGTTTTCTCGTTTTTTCCTTCAGTACACCACGCCGTGCTCTCGTTTATAAAATAAGCGCTCCCCCGGCACTTTTTTTTGCAAGATTGTTGGGAATGAAAACAGATTGCCCCGTCGAAAACCATTTCCCCTTTGTCGCACACTATTTTCAGTCAATTTTCCCTACTGTCGATGATGGCGCACCCCGCCATCACCCACACGTGAATCACTGGAGATGCCATGAAAATAATAACCTGCTTTAAGTTGGTGCCTGAAGAACAGGACATTGTTGTTACCCCACAGCGCTCGCTTAACTTTGACCGGGCCGACGCCAAAATCAGCCAGTTTGATTTGAATGCGATTGAAGCCGCGGCGCAGCTGAGCGCGGAAGGTGATGAAATCGTCGCTTTAACCGTAGGCGGCTCGCTACTGCAAAATTCCAAAGTGCGTAAAGACGTGCTGTCACGTGGACCGGACAGTTTATTTATGGTGCAGGATCCGCAGCTGGAGCACGCATTACCCCGCGACACCGCTCAGGCGCTGGCCTGCGCGGCAAAGAGTATGGATTTTGACCTGCTGCTGTTCGGCGAAGGGTCGGGAGATATCTACGCCCAACAGGTTGGCTTACTGGTTGGCGAACTATTGCAACTCCCAGTGATTAACGCCGTCAGCAACATCCAACGTAACGGCGATCGCCTTGTGGTTGAGCGCACACTGGAAGATGAAGTCGAAGTGATTGACCTGCCGCTCCCGGCGGTACTATGCGTAACCTCAGATATCAACACGCCGCGTATTCCCTCGATGAAAGCCATTCTCGGCGCGGGTAAAAAGCCCGTCACGCCGTGGCAGGCCAGCGATATTGGCTGGACGCCTGCGTCACCGTTAGCGGAGCTGGTAAGCCTCACCGTACCGCCACAAACAGAACGTAAGCACATCATTCTGGAAAATGACTCGGCTGAAGCCATTGCCGAACTGGCTGACCACCTGAAAAAAGCCCTGAACTAAACCCAACGGAGAGAAACGATCATGAGTAAATTAGCCAACGTATGGGTGTTCAGCGATAACGTAGAACGCTATGCAGAATTAATGGCTGGCGCTCGCCAGTGGGGTGAGCAAGTACACCTTATTGTACAAGGCAACGAACAGGCCGGTCAGGTTAAACCTCTGGGTGCCGATAAAATAGTCGTGCTCGAAGCCGCCTCCGGTTTGCAGCGGGTAGAAAATTACGCGAAGACCATCGCCGCGCTGATGCAGGAACACGCAGGACTGCTGTTGATGCCCGCCACGAAACGCGCGAAATCACTTGGGGCACGGTTAAGCATTCAGCTCAATGCCGCGATGGTGAACGACGCTGTAGCGGTGGCTCTCGAGGATGGTAACCTGTTCGCAGAACACCGTATGTATGGTGGTCTGGCGTTCGGCAAAGAAAAAATCAAAAGCGCGCTGGCAATTATCACCCTTGCCCCAGGCGTGCTTGAAGCAGTAGAAGCAAATGCCTCGCATGTCTGCCCTGTCGTCTGCGCAACTTACATCGCGCCGCGCCATGAAATTGTATGCCAGGAGCGTCGCGCCAAATCGGTGAGCAGCGTGGATCTTAGTAAAGCCAAACGCGTGGTAGGCGTGGGCCGCGGCCTGGTTGCGCAAAACGATCTGGAGATGGTGCGCCAGTTGGCATCCGTACTGGATGCGGAAGTGGGATGTTCACGTCCAATTGCCGAAGGGGAAAACTGGATGGAGCGCGAGCGCTACATTGGCGTTTCCGGTGTGCTGCTGAAATCAGATCTTTATCTCACGCTGGGCATCTCAGGACAAATTCAGCATATGGTCGGCGGTAACGGCGCGAAAGTCATTGTCGCCATCAACAAAGACAAAAAAGCCCCTATTTTCAATTACGCCGATTACGGTCTGGTAGGCGACATTTACAAAGTTGTTCCGGCCCTTATCGAACATCTCAGCCGCTAACCCCCATTTAACGCACATATCCCGCCGCCCTTGCGGCGGGAAGGGAGCAGAAAGCATGTCAGATGAAAAATTTGATGCCATTGTGGTCGGCGCTGGCGTGGCGGGTGCGGTAGCAGGCTACGTTATGGCGAAGGCCGGACTGGACGTGCTGGTCATCGAACGCGGAAACAGTGCGGGCAGTAAAAATATGACCGGCGGGAGACTCTACGCGCATAGCCTTGAGCGCATCATGCCGGGATTCGCGCAGGAAGCGCCTCTTGAGCGTAAAGTCACCCGCGAAAAAATATCCTTCCTGACCGACGAGAGCGCCGTTACCCTCGACTATCATCGCGAAAAAGACAACGCGCCAGCGCAGGATTCTTACACCGTGTTGCGCAACCGGCTTGATCCCTGGCTGATGGACAAAGCGGAACAGGCGGGCGCGCAGTTCATCCCCGGCGTCCGCGTTGATGCGCTGATCCGCGAAGGTAATAAGGTCACTGGGGTGCAAGCCGGTGACGATATCCTGGAAGCCAATATTGTCATCCTTGCCGATGGCGTCAACTCCATGCAGGGACGGTCGCTGGGGATGGTACCGCCCTCTTCTGCCCACCACTATGCCGTTGGCGTAAAAGAGTTGATCGGCTTACCTCAGGCGGTGATTGCGGATCGATTCAACCTGTCAGGCGATGAAGGCGCCGCCTGGCTGTTTGCCGGTTCTCCGTCAGACGGACTGATGGGGGGAGGATTTCTGTATACCAACCGGGATTCGGTCTCTCTGGGGCTGGTGTGCGGACTGGGGGATATTGCCCACGCGACGAAAAGTATTCCGCAGATGCTGGAAGACTTTAAGCAACACCCGACGATTCGTCCACTGATTGCGGGTGGAGAACTGCTTGAATATTCCGCGCACATGGTGCCGGAAGGCGGTCTGGCAATGGTGCCTAAGCTGGTCGATGACGGCGTAATGATCGTCGGCGATGCCGCGGGTTTCTGTCTGAATCTGGGCTACACGGTGCGCGGCATGGATTTGGCGATAGCCTCCGCAGAAGCCGCCGCCCAAACCGCTATTGCTGCCAAAGAACGCCAGGACTTCTCCGCCAGCAGCCTGATGGACTACAAACGCGCCCTCGAACAGGGCTGTGTGATGCGTGATTTACAGCATTTTCGCAAGATCCCGGCGCTGATGGAAAACCCGCGCTTGTTCACCCAGTACCCTCGCATGGTCGCGGATATCATGAACGATATGTTCACCGTTGACGGACGCCCGAATCAACCGGTTCGTAAGATGATGATGTCCCATGCGAAACAAATTGGGTTGATGAACATACTCAAAGACGGCATCAAGGGGGCCACTGCGCTATGAGCCAGGATAATACCGTTAACGTCGACGTCAAGCTGGGCGTCAATAAATTCAATGTCGATGAAGGCCATCCGCACATTATCCTGGCCGAACATCCTGACATGAATGAGTTTCGCAAACTGCTGAAGGCCTGTCCCGCCGGACTGTATAAGCAGGATGAAAGTGGAAATATCCATTTTGATTCTGCGGGCTGTCTGGAGTGCGGCACCTGCCGGGTACTGTGCGGCGACACGATCCTCGAACAGTGGGAGTATCCGGTTGGAACATTTGGCATTGATTTCCGCTACGGCTAACGGATGTAGCCTGTTGCGCCCCGGATCGGCCACACCGGCCAATCCGGTCAGATGTATGCCGACATTATCCTGGGAATAACACATGAGTATCACACTAACGTTTAACGCCGAACGTCGCGACGCCTGGCGACAACAGGGTTTATGGGGAGATGCTTCGCTTGGCGATTACTGGCGTCAAACGGCCAGAGCCATGCCGGATAAAATCGCCGTGGTTGATAATCATGGTGCTTCATATACCTACGCCGCGCTCGATAGCGCCGCCAGCAGCCTGGCGACCTGGTTTTTGACCTGCGGTATTCAACCCGGCGATCGCGTTGCCTTTCAGTTGCCGGGCTGGTGCGAATTTACCATCATTTATCTGGCCTGCCTGAAAACCGGTGCCGTTTCCGTCCCGTTGCTGCCGGCCTGGCGCGAAGCGGAGTTGGTATGGGTATTGAACAAATGTAAAGCGAAGATTTTCTTCGCCCCTACGCTGTTTAAACAGACCCGACCGGTTGATTTGATCCTCCCCTTACAAAATCAGTTACCGCATCTGCAGCAGATCGTCGCCGTGGATAAACTGGCTCCGGCAACCACCTCGCTGGCGCTCAGCCAACTGCTTTTGGCGCCGCCGTTAAGCCAAACGATTAACGTTCACGCTGATGAGCTGGCCGCGGTCCTGTTTACCTCCGGCACGGAGGGAATGCCAAAAGGAGTTATGTTAACCCACAACAACATCCTTGCCAGCGAACGCGCCTACTGCGCCCGTCTTAATCTCACCTGGCAAGATGCGTTTTTAATGCCAGCGCCGCTGGGACACGCAACCGGTTTTCTGCATGGCGTTACCGCGCCGTTTTTAATCGGCGCGCGCAGCGTATTGTTGGATATTTTTACCCCAGACGCCTGTCTCGATCTGCTGGAGCAACAGCGTTGCACCTGCGTACTCGGCGCAACGCCCTTTGTCTACGACATGCTGTGTAGCATGGAAAAACGCCCCACCGACCTCTCATCGCTACGCTTTTTCTTATGCGGAGGCACCACCATTCCGCAAAAGATTGCCCGTGACTGCCAACGGCTCGGCATTAAATTGTTGAGTATTTATGGCTCAACGGAGAGCTCGCCGCATGCATTGGTTAATCTTGATGATTCCCTTTCCCGCATGATGACCACCGACGGCTATGCCGCCGCAGGCGTTGAAATTAAAGTCGTCGATGAAGCGCGCAATACGCTGCCTGCAGGAGTAGAAGGCGAAGAGGCATCACGTGGCCCCAATGTTTTTATGGGCTACCTTGATGAGCCAGAACTGACCGCCCGCGCGCTGGATAAAGAGGGTTGGTATTACAGCGGCGATTTGTGCAGGATGGATGAAGCGGGATACATCAAAATCACCGGGCGTAAAAAGGATATTATTGTGCGCGGTGGGGAAAATATCAGCAGCCGCGAGGTGGAGGATATTTTATTGCAGCACCCACGCATTCATGATGCCTGCGTTGTCGCGATGCCGGACGAACGGTTAGGTGAACGCTCGTGCGCTTACGTGGTACTCAAACCCCCGCATCATTCGCTATCGCTGGAATCTGTCGTCGCCTTTTTTAGCCGCAAGCGGGTGGCAAAGTATAAATACCCGGAGCATATCGTGGTTGTCGATAAGTTACCGCGTACAGCGTCCGGCAAGATCCAAAAATACCAGCTGCGTCAGGATATTATCAAACGGTTGAGCATGGAGAGTGTTGCAGGATAAAGTGCCGGATGGCGATGCTAACGCATCTTATCCGGCCTATGTTGAATACTAACCGTAGGCCGGATGAGGCGTTTACGCCGCCATCCGGAATGATGTTACTTGTTCAGTTCAGCCAGACTCAGCCAGGTCTGTACGACGGTGTCCGGGTTCAGGGACAAACTGTCGATCCCCTCTTCCATCAGCCAGGCCGCAAAGTCTTCGTGGTCGGATGGCCCCTGACCGCAAATACCCACGTATTTACCCTGCTTCTTAGCGGCGCGAATGGCCATCGACAGCAGCGCTTTCACCGCGTCGTTACGCTCATCAAACAGTTCAGAAACCACACCCGAGTCACGGTCCAGACCCAGCGCCAGCTGCGTCATGTCGTTTGAGCCGATGGAGAAGCCATCGAAGTACTCCAGGAACTGTTCAGCTAACAGGGCGTTAGACGGGATCTCGCACATCATGATGATCTTCAGGCCGTTCTCGCCGCGTTTCAGCCCCTGACGCGCCAGCTCTTCAACCACCGCTTTCGCCTGGGCAACGGTACGTACAAACGGTACCATCACTTCAACGTTCGTCAGCCCCATGTCGTTACGGACACGCTTCACCGCGTCACATTCCAGCGCGAAACAGTCGCGGAAGCTGTCCGCAACGTAACGGCCCGCCCCGCGAAAGCCCAGCATCGGGTTCTCTTCATGCGGCTCATAGCGCTCACCGCCGACCAGGTTCGCATATTCATTGGACTTAAAGTCCGACATACGCACAATGACGCGTTTAGGATAAAACGCCGCGCCCAGCGTCGCGATCCCTTCCGTCAGACGACCAACGTAGAACTCACGCGGGGAATCGAAACCTTTCATCATGCCGCGGATTTCATTTTGCAGCTCCGGCGTCTGATCATCAAACTCCAGCAGCGCGCGCGGGTGCACGCCAATCATGCGGTTAATGATAAATTCCAGACGCGCCAGGCCGACACCTTCGTTTGGCAGACAGGCGAAGTCGAAAGCCCGGTCCGGGTTGCCGACGTTCATCATCACTTTTAACGGCAGATCCGGCATGGTCTCCACGCTGGAGCTCTTCACGCTGAAATCAAGCATCTCAGCGTAAACGTAACCGGTGTCGCCTTCGGCACAGGAGACGGTTACCTTCTCACCGTCCTTCATGCGCTCGGTGGCATCGCCGCAGCCCACAACCGCCGGAATCCCCAGCTCACGGGCGATGATCGCCGCGTGACAGGTACGGCCGCCACGGTTGGTAACAATCGCCGCCGCTTTCTTCATGATCGGTTCCCAGTCCGGGTCGGTCATGTCGGTAACCAGTACGTCGCCGGGTTCGATACGGTTCATTTCGCTGATGTCGTGAATAACTTTGACCGGACCCGCGCCAATGCGGTGGCCGATGGCGCGACCTTCAGCAATAATTTTACCCTGTGCATGCAGCGTATAACGCTCCATCACCTGGCCGCGAGAACGCACGGTTTCCGGGCGCGCCTGCACAATGAACAGCTTGCCGGTATGACCGTCTTTCGCCCATTCGATGTCCATTGGACGACCATAGTGCTTCTCGATTTGTACAGCCTGCTTCGCCAGCTCCTGCACCTCTGCGTTGGTCAGGGAGAAAATGTCGCGCTGTTCCTGCGGTACATCTTCAATGGTCACCTGCTTCCCGTGTTCCTGGGTTGGCGCGTAGACCATACGGATTTTTTTCGATCCCATGGTGCGACGGACGATAGCCGGACGGTTAGCCGCCAGCGTCGGTTTGTGCACGTAGAACTCATCCGGGTTAACGGCTCCCTGTACCACCATCTCGCCCAGGCCCCATGCGGAAGTGATGAACACCACCTGGTCGAAACCGGATTCGGTATCGATGGAGAACATAACCCCGGACGACGCGAGGTCGGATCGCACCATCCGCTGAACGCCAGCAGAAAGCGCCACGCCACGGTGGTCATAGCCCTGGTGAACACGATAAGAGATCGCACGGTCGTTAAACAGCGAGGCAAATACGTGTTTGATAGCGACCAGGACAGCATCAAAGCCCTGGACGTTGAGGAAGGTTTCCTGCTGACCAGCAAATGACGCATCTGGCATATCTTCTGCGGTGGCGGAAGAACGCACGGCAAAAGAGGCATGGGCGTCGTCTGCTGATAGCTGCGCGTAGGCATCGCGGACGGCATTTTCCAGCTCCGGCTGGAAAGGAGTGTCGATAATCCACTGGCGGATCTGTGCCCCGGCTTTCGCAAGCGCGGTAACGTCATCAATATCCGTTTTATCCAGCAGCTCATAAATGCGCTGGTTTACACCGCTTTGGTCCAGAAACTGGTTAAACGCATCGGCGGTTGTTGCAAAACCATTCGGTACGGAAACACCCATACCTGAAAGGTTAGTAATCATTTCACCCAGGGAGGCATTTTTGCCCCCAACTCTGTCTACATCATTCATGCCGAGTTGGTTATACCAAAGCACCAGCGGTGACGAGCCATTGTTGGACATCGAACAATCCTTATATATGAACGAGGTTAGGAAACGCAATTTTGCGTAATTATCTTGGCATATTTACCTCGGCGAAAAAAACGGTGAATCGTTCAAGCAACTTTATTTTTTATTTTTTAAGATTGTTTCCGCATTTGCGCAAACCCGCGAGCCACACGGGATCACCACAAGAACTACCGGTATAAACATTTGTTCCGAAAAATGAAATGTGCTTTTCATTAAATATAAAAATACCGTTTCAGTTTATAAAAGTGATGCAGCAATATTCGCTTCTGGCAAATTTTAATTTATGCTTTCAGAGAATTATGTCAGCCCCAGGATGAGCAAAATGGATAATGCTGTTGATCGTCACGTTTTTTATATTTCTGATGGTACGGCCATCACCGCCGAGGTATTGGGCCATGCGGTAATGTCGCAATTTCCGGTCACTATCAACAGCATTACGCTGCCGTTTGTTGAAAATGAGAGTCGGGCGCGTGCGGTAAAAGACCAGATTGACGCCATTTACCAACAAACCGGCGTCCGTCCTCTGGTATTTTACTCCATCGTCTTGCCGGAAATCCGCTCAATTATTTTGCAAAGCGAGGGATTTTGCCAGGATATCGTGCAGGCGCTGGTCGCCCCGCTTCAGCGCGAGATGAAGCTCGATCCGACGCCGATAGCCCATCGTACCCATGGTCTGAATCCCGGCAACCTCAACAAGTACGACGCGCGTATTGCCGCGATTGATTACACCCTCGCCCATGACGATGGCATTTCGTTGCGCAACCTCGATCAGGCGCAGGTGATCCTGCTCGGCGTATCCCGTTGCGGCAAAACCCCGACCAGTTTGTATCTGGCCATGCAGTTTGGTATCCGCGCGGCCAACTACCCCTTCATTGCTGATGATATGGATAATCTGGTGCTGCCCACGTCCCTGAAGCCGTTGCAGCATAAACTGTTCGGCCTGACCATCGACCCCGAACGCCTGGCGGCGATTCGTGAAGAGCGGCGGGAGAACAGCCGTTACGCCTCGTTGCGTCAGTGCCGGATGGAGGTTGCCGAAGTGGAAGCGCTGTACCGGAAAAACCAGATCCCCTGGCTCAACAGTACCAATTATTCGGTAGAAGAGATTGCCACCAAGATCCTCGACATTATGGGGCTGAATCGCCGCATGTACTAGAATGCTAGTGCATTGGTTCGATTTTTTGTTATTATGCTCGCCACCAGGCAGGATGAGTGTGATATTGTGATGTACATCACTTCCCGGTAGTCCTGCCGTTGAAGCAACAAATTCTGAGACAAGTAATGAACAGAACCGATGAACTCCGTACTGCGCGTATTGACAACCTGGTCACTCCAGCAGAGCTTGCGCAGCGGCATCCTGTTTCGTCCGCCGTCGCCCGTCATGTTACGGACTCCCGACGCCGGATAGAAAAAATATTGAATGGCGAAGATCCCCGTTTGCTGGTGATCGTAGGTCCTTGCTCCATTCACGATCTTGATGCCGCCGTGGAATACGCGACACGCCTACAGACGCTGCGCGAAAAGTACCAGACGCGTCTGGAAATTGTGATGCGTACCTATTTTGAAAAGCCGCGCACCGTCGTGGGCTGGAAAGGCTTAATTTCCGACCCGGACCTGAACGGCAGCTACCGTGTGAATCACGGCATTGAACTGGCGCGTAAACTGCTGCTGCAGGTTAACGAACTGGGCGTCCCCACGGCCACTGAATTTCTCGACATGGTGACCGGCCAGTTTATTGCCGATTTAATCAGTTGGGGCGCCATTGGCGCGCGCACTACCGAAAGCCAGATCCACCGCGAAATGGCGTCTGCGCTCTCCTGTCCGGTTGGATTTAAGAACGGGACGGATGGTAATACCCGTATCGCCGTCGATGCGATTCGCGCCTCCCGCGCCAGCCATATGTTCCTCTCCCCGGACAAAACCGGCCAGATGACCATTTATCAAACCAGCGGTAACCCGTATGGACATATCATCATGCGCGGCGGTAAAAAGCCGAATTACTATGCTGAAGATATTGCCGCCGCCTGCGATACCCTGCATGAATTTTCCCTGCCTGAGCATCTGGTGGTCGATTTTAGCCATGGCAATTGCCAGAAGCAGCATCGTCGTCAGCTGGACGTATGCGATGACGTGTGCCAGCAAATTCGCAACGGTTCGACGGCGATTGCCGGGATTATGGCGGAGAGTTTCCTGCGTGAAGGTACGCAAAAAATCGTTAGCGGCCAGCCGCTGGTTTATGGTCAGTCAATTACCGACCCGTGCCTGAACTGGGAAGATACTGAACGCCTGGTTGAAAAACTCGCCTCCGCGGTTGATAGCCGTTTTTAACGTTGTTCACCGGGTAACGCCACGTTGCCCGGTGGTAATCCTTTGTTTTCCCTTCATTGTTGTGCAAAAACGGTTCCCGTCACAATTATTTCACAAAAACGCTTGCCGCAAATTTGCAGTTTGATGATAATGATTATCATTGTTACATTGATTGCTATTTTTAAACTCTATGTCACGTATGGATAACACAACAGCAACGCCTGCAAAAGAAAAAACACCGCCTGTCGTCGCAGCAACCGAGCGTCGCATTGACAGTAAAAGTCTGCTGGGTAAAGAGGGACGCGTGATTATAGAGCACGATGGTCAGCACTACCTGCTGCGCCAGACTCATGCCGGAAAACTCATTCTGACTAAATAAACAACACTTTTCGCCAGCCACCCAGGTGATACCCAGGCAGCCAGCGCTTTTCGATTTTCTAATGGAGAGTTGCTATGCCACACCTGCACACCGCATCCTTGCGCCCATCGCTTCTGGCGCTGGCGATTGTCAGTAACCTGCCCGTCGTTGCGTATGCGGCGGCGGACGATATAACCGTCACCGCCACCGGCAACGCCCGTAGCGCCTTTGAAGCGCCGATGATGGTCAGCGTGATCGATGCCGCCGCCCCGGAAAACCAGACCGCCAGCTCGGCAGCCGACCTGTTGCGGACCGTTCCGGGCCTGACTCTTGACGGTACGGGCCGCACCAACGGCCAGGACGTGAATCTGCGCGGCTATGACCGTCGCGGCGTTCTGGTGCTGGTTGATGGCGTTCGTCAGGGAACCGACACCGGGCACCTGAACAGTACCTTCCTTGACCCGGCGCTGATCAAACGCATCGAGGTCGTGCGCGGCCCTTCTGCACTGCTGTACGGCAGCGGCGCGCTGGGTGGCGTAATCGCTTATGACACGGCGAATGCCAAAGACCTGCTGGAAGCCGGACAAAACAGCGGTTATCGCGTGTTCGGTACCGCGGCAACCGGCGATCGCAGCCTCGGTATGGGCGCCAGCGCGTTTGGCCGCACCGATACGCTGGACGGGCTGCTTGCCTGGTCCAGTCGCGATCGCGGTAATTTGCGTCAAAGCGACGGGACCACCGCCCCGAACGACGAAGCGATTAACAATATGCTGGCGAAAGGCAGCTGGAAAATTGACAGCGCCCAGACGCTGGCAGGCTCCCTGCGTTATTACAACAATGACGCCCGGGAACCTAAAAATCCGCAAACCAGCTCGGCGGATGCGACCAGCAACCCGATGACCGATCGCTCAACCATCCAGCGCGATGCGCAACTGACCTACTCTCTCGCCCCGGCGGATAATAACTGGCTGAACGCGGATGCCCGCATCTACTGGTCCGAAGCGCGCATTAATGCCCAGAACACGGATAATACCGGTGAATTTCGCAAGCAGACCACCAAAGGCGGCAAAATCGACAACCGCAGCCGCCTGTTTACCGACTCATTCGCATCGCACCTGCTGACCTACGGCGGCGAATACTATCGTCAGGAACAGCATCCGGGGGGCGCCACCACCGGGTTCCCGCAGGCAAAAATCGATTTCAGCTCCGGCTGGCTTCAGGATGAAATCACCCTGCGCGACCTGCCGGTTACGCTGCTCGGCGGGACGCGGTATGACGCTTATCGCGGTAGTAGCGACGGTTATGAAGACGTCGATGCCGATAAATGGTCGTCCCGCGCTGGACTCACCGTTGCGCCTGCCGACTGGCTGATGCTGTTTGGTTCATACGCCCAGGCCTTCCGCGCCCCCACTATGGGCGAAATGTATAATGATGCGAAACACTTCTCGATTGGGCGTTTTTACACCAACTACTGGGTGCCGAACCCTAACCTGCGTCCGGAAACCAACGAAACTCAGGAATACGGATTTGGCCTGCGCTTTGACGATCTGCTGATGGCGAGCGATGCGCTTGAATTTAAAGCCAGCTATTTCGACACAAAAGCCAAAGATTACATCTCCACCAGCGTCGACTTCGCCGCCGCGACAACCATGTCCTATAACGTACCCAACGCCAAAATCTGGGGCTGGGACGTCATGGCGAAATATTCCGCCGACCTGTTCAGCCTCGACATGGCCTATAACCGCACGCGCGGCAAAGATACTGACACGGGGGAATACATTTCCAGCATTAACCCGGACACCGTCACCAGCAAGCTGAACGTGCCGATTGCGCACAGCGGTTTCTCGGTCGGTTGGATTGGTACGTTTGCTGACCGTTCCACCCACATCAGCAGCAGTTACGCCAAACAACCCGGCTATGCGGTAAACGACTTTTACGTGAGCTATCAGGGCCAGCAGGCGCTGAAAGGCATGACCACCACGCTGGTACTGGGCAACGCCTTCGACAAAGAGTACTGGTCGCCGCAGGGCATTCCGCAGGACGGGCGTAATGGCAAAATTTTCGTGAGTTATCAGTGGTAATCACTTTGCCCCGGTTTTCCGGGGCAACAATCTGGAAGGAAAAGACAATGAATCACTACACCCGCTGGCTGGAACTGAAAAAAGAACATCCTGGCAAATATGCGCGTGACATCGCAGGCATGATGAACATAAGCGAGGCGGAGCTGACCTTCGCGCGCGTCGGTCACGACGCATGGCGCCTACGGGGCAATATTCGTGAGATCCTCGGCGCACTGGAAACCGTAGGCGAAACAAAATGTATTTGCCGCAACGAATACGCGGTGCATGAGCAGGTCGGCGCCTTTACCAACCAGCACCTCAACGGTCATGCCGGGCTGGTGCTGAATCCGCGCGCCCTCGATCTGCGTCTGTTCCTGAATCAGTGGGCAAGCGCCTTTCATATCAGTGAAATCACCGCCCACGGCGAGCGTCAGAGCATTCAATTTTTCGACCATCAGGGTGATGCATTGCTGAAGGTCTATGCCACACAAAATACCCTCACTGAAGAGTGGGCTGCGTTACTGGCCCGTTTCATCTTTGCAGAAAACCCGCCACTGGTGCTGCAACCTGTCAACAATTCTGCGCCTGCCGCCGTCACCGCCGATGCGCGGACCGTTGATCAAGAGTGGCGAGCGATGACCGATGTACACCAGTTTTTCGGTCTGCTGAAACGCCACGACCTGACCCGCCAACAGGCGTTTAATCTGGTGGGCGACGATCTGGCCTGCAAAGTCGCTAATAGCGCCCTGGCGCAGTTACTCGACGCCGCGCGCCAGGATGGGAATGAAATTATGGTCTTTGTGGGCAATCGCGGCTGCGTTCAGATTTTTACCGGCGTAATAGAAAAGCTGGTGCCGATGAAGGGCTGGCTGAATATCTTCAACCCGGCATTTACCTTACACCTGTTAGAAGAGAGCGTGGCGGAAACATGGGTAACGCGCAAACCAACCGCCGATGGCCACGTCACCAGTCTGGAACTGTTTGCTGCCGACGGTACACAGATAGCCCAACTGTATGGCCAACGAACGGAAGGCGAACCGGAGCAGAGGCAATGGCGCGCGCAAATTGACGCCCTGACGACGAATGGGCTGGCCGTATGAACAAACTGCTGCTACTGATTGCATTGCTGCCCATCGCGGCGCTGGCGGTCCCCGACGAGAGGGTTGTTGTTCTGGGCGGCGACGTCACCGAAATTGTGTACGCTCTGGGAGCACAGTCAACGCTTGTGGCGCGAGACAGCACCAGCCAGTGGCCTGAAGCCGCAAACGCCCTGGCTGATGTCGGCTACTTGCGCCAGCTCAACGCCGAAGGGATCCTTGCTACCCGCCCTACGCTGGTCCTTGCCAGCGCGCAGGCACAGCCCTCTCTGGCGCTAAAACAGCTGGAGCAGAGCAACGTCAGGGTTGTCACGATCCCGGCAAGCAACGATCTTAACGCGATTGATGAGAAAATTCGCGTCATCGCCGCCGCCACCCATCGGGAAGCCGACGGTGAAACGCTGCGCACCCGCTTACGTCAGGAAATGACGGCGTTGCCGTCATCTGAACTTAACAAACGCGTGCTGTTCATTCTCAATCATGGCGGGATGACCGCCATGGCCGCAGGCCAGCAAACCGCAGCCGATGCGGCTATTCGCGCCGCCGGTTTGCGCAACGCGATGCAGGGCGTTAACCGTTATCAACCTCTTTCGCCAGAAGGCGTGATTGCCAGCCAGCCCGACCTGGTGGTGATTTCACGGGACGGCGTTAAGGCAATGGGCGGCGAGACGAACCTGTGGGCGCTGCCGGGGCTGGCGCAAACACCTGCGGGGCGGAATAAACAGGTGCTACAGGTTGATGATATGGCACTGCTCGGCTTCAGTATCCGTACACCACAGGCCATTTTGCAGCTACGCGCTAAAGCAGAGCAATTGCCCTGATGTCCCGACGAATCACCTGTTCTTTGTGGACTCTCGCCCTCATGTTGGTGGTGGTGACAATCCTGGCGACCGGTTTTGGCGCGTTGCGCCTGCCTGTCAGTCTGCTCTGGCGCGATGACGATGAGGCACTGCGCCAAATCTGGCTCACCATCCGCCTGCCTCGCGTCCTGCTGGCGCTGGTAATTGGCGGTTCTCTGGCGCTGGCTGGCTGCGTAATGCAGGGGCTGTTTCGCAATCCCCTTGCCGATCCGGGATTACTCGGCATTAGCAGCGGTGCGGCCTGCGCCGTCGCCCTGTGGGTGGTGCTGCCTGTCTCTTTGCCCGCGCTGCTGATGCTGTACGCTCCGATGCTGGCCGCGTTTCTCGGCGCGCTGGCGGCTACCGTGGTGATTTTTATCCTCAGCCAACAGCGCAACGGTTCGCTCTCGCGTCTGCTGTTGGTGGGTATTGCCATCAACGCGCTTTGCGGGGCGGCGGTTGGCGTCCTGTCATGGGTCAGTAATGATGCGCAACTGCGCCAATTGTCGCTGTGGGGAATGGGAAGCCTGGGCGCTGCGCAGTGGTCCACGCTGCTGGCAATGACCTCGCTCACGATTCCAACGGTGCTCATCATCTGGCGTCTGGCGCCAGCGCTGAACCTGCTGCAACTGGGTGAAGAAGAGGCGCATTATCTTGGCGTGAATGTCCATAGGATCCAGCGGATTTTGCTGCTTTGCAGCGCCTTGCTGGTTGCCGCAGCCGTGGCGGTAAGCGGCGTGATTGGCTTTATCGGGCTGGTTATCCCGCATCTGATGCGCATGTGGCTCGGCGCAGACCATCGGGCCGTTATCCCCGGTTCCGTGCTGGCGGGCGCGTTTTTATTACTGATTGCCGACACGCTGGCCCGCACTTCAGTTGCGCCTGCGGAAATGCCGGTCGGTTTGTTGACCAGTCTTCTCGGCGCGCCGTGGTTTTTATGGCTCATTTTTCGTCAGCGAGGGCCGCATGGCTGAACATTTCATTGCTGAAAAACTTCACTATCGCGCGGCGGGCCGGTCGGTGATTGACGACGTATCGCTCACCCTCGCCAAAGGCGAACTGGTGGCGCTCATCGGCCCCAACGGTGCGGGGAAATCCACCCTGCTGCGCCTGTTGACCGGTTTTCTTAAACCGGTTACCGGGCGCTGCGCGCTGGCAGGAAAGGCGCTGGATGACTGGCCTACGCAGACACTTTCGCGCCATCGGGCGGTGATGCGTCAGCAAACGCAGTTAGGTTTTGACTGGCCGGTAGAGACCGTTATCGCGATGGGACGCGCCCCCTGGACCCAGCGGTCGGAACCCCGACTTATCGCTCAGGTGATGGAGATAACCGGATGTTCACCGCTGGCAGGCCGACAATACGCCGCGCTTTCTGGCGGCGAACAACAGCGCGTTCAGCTCGCCCGCGCGCTGGCGCAACTCTGGTGCGACGGCGCGCCTCGGGGTTGGCTATTCCTTGATGAACCCACCTCTGCGTTAGATCTTTATCACCAGCAGCATCTGCTGCGGTTACTGAAAAAGCTTGTCGCTTCGGGCGCGCTGCATGTGTGCATTGTGCTTCACGATCTGAACCTCGCCGCGCTGTGGGCAGACCGAATCGTGCTGCTGCACAACGGCAGGCTGGTGTCGCAAGGCACGCCAGCAGACGTGTTACAGGCCGATGACCTGAAGCGCTGGTACGGGGCTCAGGTTCACGTTGGCCATCACCCGACCAGCGCCTCCCCGCAGGTGTTTCTGGTGCCTTAGCTCGAACAGCTGACCTCCAGCCGTTTGCCCCAGTCGGGCGGACGGCTGACATAGTCATCATCGCGATCGACAAACGGGGTACGCAGCGTCTGGTGTAGCCGGTGCAGCTCGGCGTAATCCCCCTGCTCTGCCTGACTAATCGCCCGTTGCGCCAGCCAGTTACGTAAAACCATCGCCGGGTTTGCCGCCTGCATCTGTGTTTGTCTGACGGCATCATCAACGTTGTCCTGTTGCAGACGCGAACGGTACCGTGTGAACCAGTCGTCAAACGCCGCGCGGTCGATAAACTCATCGCGTAGCGGGGAGTGCGCGCTGTGCTGTTGCGTCAGGCTGAGCATGCGGAACGTTCGCGTATAGTCGCTTCTTTCTCGCGCCATCAGGCTAAACAGTTCGCTAAGCAGTTCGTTATCGTTTTTCTGTTCACTAAAGAAGCCGAGCTTTTGCCGCATCCGCTGGCCGTAGCGCGTTAACAGCGCCAGTTGGTAACGGTCCAGCGCATCGTTGAGCGCCTCGATCGGGATAAATGGCGACAGGGTTTGCGCCAGACGTTGCAGGTTCCACAGCGCGGCGGCCGGTTGATTATCGAAACTGTAGCGTCCCTGGTGGTCCGAGTGGTTACAGATAAAATCCGGCACGTAGTCATCAAGAAAACCATACGGACCGTAATCCATCGTCAGCCCCAGAATCGACATGTTGTCCGTATTCATAACGCCATGCGCAAACCCTACCGCCTGCCAGTCGGCGATTAAGTTTGCGGTACGCGTGACAACATCGCTAAACCACAGCTGATATTTATCGGCTTCCTCCTGCCAATGCGGCCAGTAATGACGAATGGCGAAGTCTGCCAACTGGCGCACTTTCTCCGGCTCGCGACGATAGTAGAAATGTTCAAAATGGCCAAAGCGCATATGGCTTTGCGCCACGCGAACGAGCATCGCTCCGGCCTCTACCGTTTCGCGATACACCGGCGTGTCGCTGGTGACAATCGACAATGCCCGCGTGGTAGGAATACCCAGGTAGTGCATCGCTTCACTCGCCAGACTTTCGCGAATGGTCGAACGCAGCACGGCGCGACCATCGCCCATGCGGGAATAAGGCGTGAGCCCGGCGCCTTTCAGGTGCCAGTCAAGCGTCGAGCCATCAGCAAGCTGCTGTTCACCCAGCAGGATCCCGCGTCCGTCGCCAAGCTGCCCTGCCCAGACGCCGAACTGATGCCCGCTATAGACTTGTGCTAAAGGCGACATCCCGGGAAGCAACGATTCGCCTCCCCAAACGCCTGAACCATCTGAAATATCAAATAGCGCCGCGGGAATAGCCAACTGCTCAGCCAGAGCATCGTTATGCCAGATAAGATGCGCATTTTTCAGGGGCGTGGGCGAAAGTGCTGTATAGGTTGCTGGTAATTCATCACGCCAGCGGGTGGTAAAAGACAGGGTCATAAGGCCTCCTGCCTCTAGTGTAGACTGTTAAAAGCCTGTTAAACACCAGCAAATAAAAGGGTTATATTCTGGATAACGAAATTATCTGCGCGGGTGGCACCGCAGGCCACAGTCCGCCCTGCATGGCGCTGAATCCGAGAGGAAGTACGCGCGCCAGCATCTCTTGCGTATCAATACCGCTAATGATGATTGACTCACAGCTGGGTGATATTTGCGCCTGAATCGCCCGCATAAACGGTTCAAACGAAATATGCGCAATCCTTTGTTGAACAAAGTTTTTATCCAGCACAACGCGCCTGAACAGGCCGTCAAAAATGGCCCGGGTTGATATGCCGCCGGCGCCGTAATTTTTCAAAATTAATGGAAATCTTGCCGCAAGTGCCGCCAGCGTTGGATTGTCTTTCCCATTGTTTAACGCCGGATAGCTTTCATTAATAGTCAGTTCGAGGAATGAAAATCGTTCAACTTGTGAAGCATATCCAGCGTCTGATAATAAAATATTAGCCATTGCCGGGGTTAAATTAATCCAGGCAGAAACTTTTCGCTGAATAAAAAAATGTTGGCACGTTTCGATTAACTCTAGTTTTTCTGCAAATAAACGACATTGCTCTTCGTCCGACATCCGGGGTAGGACCAGCTCGGTGGGAATACGCACATCCCCATGCGCACTGGCAAAACTGGTGATGATATCTACGTATTTAAGATCGCCTTTTTCACTTCTCGCCGGGAGAAAAGAGAGCTCTGAATGGTAAAGAGTATCCAGTGAAACAATCATCGCGTCAGCCCCTCTGCATAGGTGTTATCCGGCATCCTGTAGCAAAGGATGGAGAAATACGTTACTGCTGATGCAAGTAGAGGCCCTTTCATTTTTCCCTTTATAGCCAGTAAATCGAATCCTTTTTTTTAGCTTATCCTGATTATAAGCGAATATCCAGCTTTGCACTTTTTTAATATTTCGGAATAAATCATATTTTTAGCAAGATACACTCTTAAGGCTTAGGGCTATTGTTCCGCTTAAGGAAGAAATAAAAGTTAACGTTCAAAAGCCGAGATCGAGGCTGCGCAGTCGTTGGCAGCCTCGTCAACTGTGAGGATTAAATACGTCGAGCCTGCCAAAAGTTTTTACGCCAGTAGACATTGTCCAGTGACGAGCGCATCACTCCGCGGCTGGTTGAGGCATGAATAAATTGATTATTGGTATCGTAAATGCCGACATGCAGACCGCTTTCTCCGGATCCGGTTTTAAAGAAAACCAGATCGCCGGGCAGCAGATCGTCTTTATCGATTTCGGTACCAATCTTTGATTGCTTGCGCGTGTCGCGTGGCAGTTGCAAATCAAATTTATCGCGCATGGTCATCAAAACAAACCCCGAACAATCTACGCCGCTACGACTCATACCGCCGTAGCGATAAGGCGTTCCGCGCCACGTTTGCAGCTGATCGTTAAGACCCGCAATAACGGCGATAGAATCCGACAAGTGGGCATTTGGCGCAGGAGCACGATGGCTGCTGCAGCCCGCCAGAAACAATGCTGTGATGAAAAGGAGCCAAAAGCGCATTCAGGACGAATCCTCTGAATTTAATTTTTATGTCAATTTAGCGTGGAAATTATATGATTTTCAAGAACCCATTTAACTTAAGTGGTTGATATGAGCATTCTGTGGCCTTCAATATCTAAACGACGGAAGTTCACGCCATACGCCTGCGACAAATTCGCGGGCGTCAGGACCGCGTCTCGTGGGCCGCTGGCAAGCAGCTTCCCGCGTTTGAGTAACCAAGCCTTATGCGCATGGCGTAAGGTATGATTGAGGTCATGGCTGCTCATCACAATCGCTATTCCCTGCAAACACAGCTGGCTCAACAATCGGTCCAGCGCGTTTTGTTGCGCCACGTCCAGGCTGTTCATCGGCTCATCCAACAGTAAAAGCTGGCCGAATGGATTCGCTTGCGGGCAAATCTGCAAAATAACGGCGGCAAGGCGCACGCGCTGCCACTCCCCGCCGGATAGCTGATTCACGCCACGCCCCAACTTATCCCCCAGACCAAGCGCGTCGGCGACGTCCTGTAACTGCCCGGTACGGGCTTTGTCAGGTTGATGCAGCGTCAAAAAATGCCAGACCGGCATTGCAAACGGCGGGTTTTGCTGTTGCGCAAGATAGGCGCGATATTGCGCCAGCTTTGCAGCAGGCCATTCTTCAAGCGGCATGTCGCCGAAGATGATGCCCCCCTCCCCGGTCGTCAAACCCGCCATGCGCGCCAACAGCGTGCTTTTTCCGGCACCGTTAGGCCCCACCAAATGCAGGATCTCCCCTGCTTTTATTTCGCCAGAAAGCGGGCCGAGCCGGGTCGATTCCGCGACGTTCTGTAGCTGCATCAGACAAGACATTAGTTTGCCAGCGCCGTCTTGATGCTTTGCACGAGGATCGGATCCTCAGGCGTCATATCAGGAGAGAAGCGTTGCAGCACTTGCCCATCCCGGCCAACTAAAAATTTCTCGAAGTTCCACAGGATATCGTCCGGGTAGAGCGGCGCCCGGCCTTTACTGGCCATACGCTCATAGAATCCGCTGTCGGCTGGCGCAACAGCCGTTGGCGCGGCATTGATCAGCTTCTGATACAGCGGATGACGCCCCTCGCCGTTGACCTCAATCTTGCTGAACATCGGGAAGGTTACGCCCCAGGTTGTGCTGCAGTACGTTTTGATTTCGTCTTCGCTGCCCGGCTCCTGGCCCAGAAACTGGTTGCAGGGAAAACCAAGCACGTTGAAGCCCTGCTGGTGCCAGGCTTTCTGCAGGTTCTCCAGCTGCTCGTATTGCGGCGTCAGTCCACATTTTGAAGCAACATTGACGATTAACAGAACATTGCCGGAATACGGTTGCAGCGTAGTAACCTCGCCGTCGATGGTCGTCACTTCTGTATTGAGGATAGTGTTTTGCATAGCATCTCCAGAACAACAGGTGGATTTTCAGTTTTTAATCATAGACCGAACCAACGCGTTCTAGCGCGCGGCTTTTAACAATAGCCAGATAAATACCGGAGCGCCCAGGGTAGCCGTCACCACGCCGATAGGCAGTTCAGCCGACGCCAGCGCCAGACGCGCAACAACATCAGCGAACAGCAATGCGATTGCGCCAGCCAACGCGCAGCCCGGAAGTAACACGCGATGATCGGTTAAGCCGCACAGCCGTAAAATATGTGGGATCACCAACCCAATAAAACCAATCGCGCCCGCCAGCGCCACGCTTACGCCGACCATCCATCCCGTGGCGACCACCAGCAGGTTGCGCCAGAACCATAATGGCAGTCCCAACTGACGGGCAGAAGTTTCCCCCAGCGCCAGCATATTCATCGGCTGGGACTGACAGCAGATCCATACCAGCACCGGGACCAGCGCCACCATCAGCCAGGCCTGATGCCAGTCTACGCCGCCAAAGCCTCCCATCATCCAGTACATCAGCTGTCGTAAGTCAAAAGAGGTGGAGAAGTAGATGGCCCATGTCATCAACGCGCTACAGATAATCCCCAGCGCCACCCCCGCCAACAGCAGACGGCTGGTAGACAAATGACGACGGGCGAAGCGTAACAGAATGAGAGTGATAATCAGCGCCCCGGCGATGGCGCATAAGCCCAACGCCCAGCCGGGAAGCTGACCCTGGCCGAGCAGCACCGCCGCGATGAGTCCGACGCCTGCGCCGTTAGACACGCCCAGTAATCCAGGCTCTGCGAGCGGGTTTTCAAAGAGCGCCTGCATCACTGCGCCAGACAAGGCCAACGCAGCGCCGACCAGCAAAACGGCGAGGGTACGAGGAAAGCGAATTTGCCAGACGAACAGATCGCCGCGGGCGCTGAACCAGTCGCCGGGAGCGATCCACTGTTCTCCTGCGCACAAGCTTAGAATTGTTGCCAGTAGCATCAGCACTGACAGTGACAGTATCCAGCGCACGTTTCGTCGCTGCTGTTGAAGAGCGAAAGTCAGCATGTTTTCCATTCTGCTGAAAAGAGATGGGGTGATTCTACGGCGCTGATTCGGTAGTGAAAAGGAAAAAGGCCGCAGAGCGGCCTTTTTAGTTATACCCGTCATACTTCAAGCTGCATGTGCGTTGGCTTTACTCGCTCACCCCAGTCACGTACCGATGTACGCTCCTGGAGATTCGCTGCGTCGCCGCCTTCCTGCAACTCAAATTATTTAGGGTATATATACGTCATGCTTTGCGCTGCCGCTTTGATGGCAACGCAAGTGGCTTAACGAATCGTTAAATCACTCTTCTTTGGGCGTTGCGTTTTCAACCCGGCTTTTTAACTTCTGTCCGGGTCTGAAGGTCACCACGCGCCGTGCTGTAATGGGAATATCTTCGCCCGTTTTCGGGTTACGGCCCGGACGTTGATTCTTATCACGCAGATCGAAGTTACCAAAACCAGAGAGTTTTACCTGCTCACCATTTTCCAGAGCACGACGAATCTCTTCGAAAAACAGCTCGACCAGTTCTTTGGCATCCCGCTTGCTAAGCCCAAGCTTATCAAACAGATATTCTGACATTTCAGCTTTTGTAAGCGCCATAGGTTCAATCCCTCAATGATGCCTGGAATCGCTCTTTTAATGCCTCTACACATTTGGCGACGGTAGCGGCAATCTCCTCTTCTTCAAGTGTACGGCTGGTATCCTGAAGGATCAGGCTGATAGCGAGGCTCTTATAGCCCTCCGCAACACCCTTACCGCGGTACACGTCAAATAAGTTTACGCCAACTACCTGATTTACGCCAACTTTCTTACACTCGGATAAAATATCCGCTGCGGGAACGTTTTCTGCCACAACGACTGCGATGTCGCGACGGTTCGCCGGGAAGCGAGAAACTTCACGCGCCTGAGGCACCACGCGGTCTGCGAGCTTGTTCCACTCCAGTTCGAACACCAGAGTGCGACCGTTCAGATCCAGTTTACGTTCCAGCTCAGGATGAACAACCCCAATGAAACCAATACGTTCACCTTTCAGATAAATCGCCGCAGACTGACCCGGATGCAGTGCTGGATTCGCTTCAGCTTTGAACTGAATGTCCGCCAGTTTACCGGTCAGGTCGAGAACGGCTTCCAGATCGCCTTTCAAATCATAGAAATCAACGGTCTCTTTTGCCAGATTCCAGTGTTCATCATGGCGATTGCCGCAGATCACGCCCGCCAGCATCAGATCCTGACGGATCCCGAGGTTAGCCTGCGTATCCGGTACGAAACGTAAACCCGTTTCGAAAATACGCACGCGGTTCTGCTGGCGGTTCTGGTTATAGACCACCGTTGACAGCAAGCCGGTCCACAGAGACAAGCGCATGGCCGACATATCAACAGAGATTGGGCTTGGCAGCAGCAGCGATTCTTCACCCGGATGCAGCAACGCCTGAATTTTCGGATCGACAAAGCTGTAGGTGATTACTTCCTGATAGCCTTTGTCATTCAGCATGGTTTTTACACGTTTCAGCGATAAATCCGCTTCACGATGCGTCCCCATGATCAGACCCGCCTGAATTGGCGTATTCGGGATATTGTCGTAACCATATACGCGGGCGACTTCTTCGACCAGGTCTTCTTCGATTTCCATATCGAAACGCCAGCTCGGCGCTACCGCTTTCCACTCGCCCTGACCTTCCGTGACCTCACAGCCCAGACGACGCAGAATATCGCTCACCTGCTCATCCGCAATATGGTGTCCGATCAGACGATCCAGTTTGCTACGGCGAAGCGTAATGGTCGCGCGTTTTGGCAGCGTCGCTTCGTTGGTCACATCGATAACAGGACCGGCTTCACCGCCGCAGATATCAATCAGCAAACGGGTCGCACGTTCCATCGCTTTGTACTGCAGCGCAGGATCGACACCACGCTCATAGCGGTGAGAAGCATCGGTGTGCAGGCCATGACGGCGCGCGCGACCGGTAATAGACAGCGGGCTGAAGAACGCGCATTCCAGCAGGACGTTTTGCGTTTCATCATTCACACCTGAATGTTCGCCGCCAAAGATGCCGCCCATGGCCAGCGCTTTGTTATGGTCCGCAATCACCAGCGTGTCAGCGTTCAGCTTCGCTTCGCTGCCGTCCAGCAGTACCAGGGTCTCACCCTCTTTTGCCATACGGACCACAATTCCGCCTTCGATGCGGTCTTTGTCGAACGCGTGCATTGGCTGACCCAGTTCGAGCAGCACATAGTTAGTCACGTCAACCACGGCATCGATAGAGCGGATGCCGCAACGGCGCAGTTTTTCTTTCATCCACAGCGGGGTTGGCGCTTTAACGTTGATGCCTTTCACCACGCGGCCCAGATAGCGTGGGCAGGCTTCCACCGCGTCGACCTGAATCGGCAGGACGTCGCTAATGGTTGCGGCTACTGGCGCCATTTCCGGCTCAACCAGCGGAGCCTGGTTCAGCACAGCAACATCACGCGCCACGCCGATGATGCCCAGGCAGTCGGCGCGGTTCGGCGTAACGCTGATTTCGATGGTGTTATCGTCAAGCTTCAGGTATTCGCGAATATCGGTGCCAATGGGCGCATCGGCAGGCAGTTCGATAATGCCGCTATGATCGTCGGAAATACCCAGCTCGGAGAATGAGCACAGCATGCCTTCAGACGGTTCACCGCGCAGTTTCGCCGCTTTAATTTTGAAATCGCCCGGCAGAACGGCGCCCACGGTTGCCACGGCCACTTTCAGCCCCTGGCGACAGTTTGGCGCGCCGCAGACGATATCCAGCAGACGGTCGCCGCCGACATTGACTTTGGTGACGCGCAGTTTGTCAGCGTTCGGGTGCTGAGCGCACTCAACGACTTCGCCCACCACAACGCCGTTGAACGCGCCGGAAACAGGCTCCACACCGTCAACTTCCAGACCCGCCATCGTGATTTGGTTGGACAGCGCATCGCTATCAATCGCCGGGTTTACCCACTCGCGTAACCACAGTTCACTGAATTTCATTGTTTTATCCTGCCTTTATTTAAACTGTTTGAGGAAACGCAGATCGTTTTCGAAGAAAGAACGCAGATCGGTCACGCCATAGCGCAGCATGGTCAGACGCTCCATCCCCATACCAAATGCAAAGCCAGAGTAGATTTCCGGATCGATGCCGACGTTACGCAGTACGTTCGGGTGTACCATCCCACAGCCCAGAACTTCCAGCCATTTGCCGTTTTTACCCATCACGTCAACTTCCGCGGAAGGCTCAGTAAACGGGAAGTAGGAAGGACGGAAACGAACCTGCAGGTCTTCTTCAAAGAAGTTGCGCAGGAAATCGTGCAGCGTGCCTTTCAGGTTGGTGAAGTTGATGTTGGTATCAACAATCAGCCCTTCCATCTGATGGAACATTGGGGTGTGCGTCTGATCGTAGTCGTTACGATATACGCGACCCGGGGCGATGATACGAATCGGCGGCTGTTTTTCCTTCATGGTACGGATCTGCACGCCGGAAGTCTGCGTACGCAGCAGACGAGTAGCGTCAAACCAGAACGTGTCGTGGTCAGCGCGCGCCGGGTGATGTCCCGGAATGTTCAGGGCGTCGAAGTTATGATAGTCATCTTCGATCTCCGGGCCAGTCGCCACGGTAAAGCCCAGCTCACCGAAGAAGCTTTCAATACGATCGATAGTGCGCGTTACCGGATGCAGACCGCCGTTTTCGATACGACGTCCCGGCAGAGAGATATCGATCGTTTCTTCAGCCAGACGGGCATTCAGCGCAGCACTTTCTAATTCGGCTTTACGTGCGTTCAGCGCTTGCTGTACCTGCTCTTTGGCTTCGTTTATCACCGCACCGGCTGCCGGACGCTCTTCTGGCGGCAGCTCGCGCAGGGTTGTCATCTGAAGGGTCAGATGCCCTTTCTTGCCCAAATATTCGACGCGGACATTGTCTAACGCGGCAACATCTGAAGCCTGGTTAATGGCGGCCGTTGCACTGGCAACCAGCTCTGCGAGATGTGACATGGTTTTCCTCGTTATGTGGCGATATTCACTAGTCGCTCGTCTATACGCAAAATCATTCAAGTTGTATCAAGGCGGCAAAAGAGCAAATCCTCAGGAGCGTACATCAGTACGTGACTGGGGTGAGCGAATGCAGCCAACACAGAGACAACTTGAAGGATGACGCGTATAAAAAAAGCCTCCACCAGGGAGGCTTTTAGGCGCTGTTTTCCGTTTCTTCTTTCACGCGCAAGCCTCCTGGATTCAGGTGCTAAAGTAAAAGAAGAAGCGGAAAATAGCAGCATTCATGCTTGCGTTACCTTGTATGGTAAAAACCGGACAACCTTTATTGAAAAGGCTTACGGATAAATTGTCAACCAATTGATTGCGCTACAAATAAAAGAGAGGGAGCCAGGCTCCCTCTTTTCACCGGCTTATGCCAGAGCTGCTTTCGCTTTTTCGACCAGAGCGGTGAACGCTACTTTGTCGAATACTGCGATGTCAGCCAGGATCTTACGGTCGATTTCAACAGAGGCTTTTTTCAGGCCGTTGATGAATTTGCTGTAAGAAATACCGTTCTGACGTGCTGCTGCGTTGATACGCGCAATCCACAGTTGACGGAACTGACGCTTTTTCTGACGACGGTCACGATAAGCGTACTGACCAGCTTTGATAACAGCCTGGAAGGCAACGCGGTATACGCGAGAACGCGCACCGTAGTAGCCTTTAGCTTGTTTCAAAATTTTCTTGTGACGTGCACGGGCAACTACACCACGTTTTACGCGAGCCATATGTGCTCTCCTGTATCTATTCTAATTAAAAAGTTAAAAGGGTTAACGACTTATGCGTACGGCAGGCACGCGATTACCAGGCCCAGATCGCCTTTGGAAACCATGGCTTTAGGACGCAGGTGACGTTTACGCTTGGTAGCTTTTTTGGTCAGAATGTGACGCAGGTTAGCGTGCTTGTGCTTAAAACCACCTTTACCGGTTTTTTTGAAGCGCTTAGCAGCACCGCGTACGGTCTTAATTTTTGGCATTTTAATAACTTCCACTTCGCATTGTTAATAAACGAAACGTAGGCGAACAACGGCTGTGGAACCCGCAGGCTCCACAGACATTGCTACTTGAAGGCCTTACTGTTTCTTCTTAGGAGCGAGCACCATGATCATCTGACGGCCTTCGATCTTCGTAGGGAAGGATTCGACTACTGCCAGTTCACTCAGATCGTCACGGACGCGGTTGAGCACTTCCATACCGATCTGTTGGTGGGCCATCTCACGACCGCGAAAACGCAGCGTGATCTTAGCCTTATCGCCATCTTCCAGAAAGCGTACCAGGCTGCGGAGTTTTACCTGGTAATCGCCATCGTCTGTGCCAGGGCGGAATTTAATTTCCTTAACCTGGATAACTTTTTGCTTTTTCTTCTGTTCCTTAGAAGACTTACTCTTTTCATAAAGGAACTTGCCGTAGTCCATAATACGACAAACTGGCGGTTCGGCGTTAGGGCTGATTTCAACTAAATCTACTCCAGCTTCTTCAGCCTTTTCGATTGCTTCTCTCAGACTCACAATACCCAAAGCTTCGCCTTCCAGACCTGTTAAGCGAACTTCCAGGGCGCGAATCTCGCCATTGATACGATTCGGACGTGCCGTTTGAACTCGTTTTCCGCCTTTAATACCTTATTCCTCCAGTTGTTGAAGACTGCGGCTGCGAATCTCTTGTTGCAGCTTCTCAATCACTTCATTTACGTCCAGGCTGCCCAAGTCTTTGCCACGGCGGGTACGCACGGCAACCTTGCCGGCTTCTACCTCTTTGTCGCCACAGACCAACATGTAAGGGACACGACGTAAAGTGTGCTCGCGGATTTTAAAGCCAATCTTCTCATTTCTCAAGTCTGCTTTTACACGAATGCCCGCATTTTGTAGTTTCTGCGTTAATTCGTTAACGTATTCAGACTGAGAATCGGTGATGTTCATGACGACCACCTGAACCGGCGCAAGCCAGGTCGGGAAGAAGCCAGCGAACTCTTCGGTCAGGATACCGATGAAACGTTCCATCGACCCAAGAATTGCGCGGTGAATCATAACCGGCACCTGACGCTCGTTGTTTTCGCCAACGTAAGAGGCGCTTAAACGAGACGGCAGAGAGAAGTCCAGCTGTACAGTACCGCACTGCCATGCACGATCGAGGCAGTCATACAGGGTAAATTCAATTTTCGGACCGTAGAATGCGCCCTCACCCAGTTGGAACTCAAACGGGATGTTGTTTTCTTCCAACGCAACGGCCAGGTCAGCTTCAGCACGGTCCCACATTTCATCGCTACCGATACGTTTTTCGGGGCGAGTGGACAGTTTGACGACGATTTTCTCGAAGCCAAAGGTGCTGTACATATCGTAGACCATACGAATACAGGCGTTAACTTCATCACGGATCTGCTCTTCAGTACAGAAGATATGTGCATCATCCTGGGTGAAGCCACGAACGCGCATCAGACCATGCAGCGCGCCTGACGGCTCGTTACGGTGACAGCTACCAAACTCCGCCATACGCAGCGGCAGATCGCGATAGGATTTCAGACCCTGATTAAAGATCTGTACGTGACCCGGGCAGTTCATGGGCTTAATGCAGTATTCACGGTTCTCTGAAGAGGTAGTGAACATCGCATCTTTGTAGTTATCCCAGTGACCTGTTTTTTCCCACAGCACGCGGTCCATCATGAACGGACCTTTAACTTCCTGATACTGGTACTCTTTCAGTTTCGAGCGAACAAAGACTTCCAGCTCGCGGAAGATAGTCCAGCCGTCGTTGTGCCAGAACACCATACCCGGCGCTTCTTCCTGCATGTGGTACAGGTCAAGCTGCTTACCGATTTTACGGTGATCGCGCTTGGCGGCTTCTTCCAGACGCTGCAGATAGGCATTGAGGGCTTTTTTATCTGCCCATGCGGTACCATAAATACGCTGCAGCATCTTATTATTGCTGTCGCCGCGCCAGTATGCCCCAGCGGTCTTCATCAGTTTGAAGTGATGGCAGAAACGCATGTTCGGCACGTGCGGGCCACGGCACATATCGACATATTCTTCATGATGGTACAAGCCTGGCTTGTCATCATGGGCAATGTTTTCATCAAGAATGGAGACTTTATAGGTCTCGCCACGCTTCACGAAGGTTTCACGCGCTTCGTACCAGCTGACTTTCTTCTTAATGACATCGTAGTTTTTCTCAGCGAGCTCGTGCATCCGCTTCTCGAGCGCGTCGACGTCTTCCTGGGTTAACGTACGGTCAAGATCGATATCGTAGTAAAAACCGTTATCAACAACCGGTCCGATCGCCATTTTGGTGTGCGGCCAGAGTTGTTTGATCGCGTGCCCTAACAGGTGCGCACAGGAGTGACGAATGATCTCCAGACCTTCTTCATCCTTCGCGGTGATGATGGAGAGCTTCGCATCATGTTCAATCAGATCGGAAGCATCTACCAGCTCACCGTTAACACGGCCAGCAATAGTGGCTTTCGCCAGACCTGGACCGATGTCCAGCGCAACATCCATGGGGCTTACAGCGTGGTCGTAATGGCGTTGGCTGCCATCAGGAAGAGTAATAACAGGCATGTTATATCCTTATTTGCAGTGGTGACCCACACGTAAGATCACATACAAAGATTCAATATTTAAAATTATCAAAAAGGAATGGGCTGATTCCCGCTTCACTCTGCGAAATATGTCACTGGTTACCTTAGTGGCTACGCTGGACCTACACCCGCTTTTTGATAACACCGTTGACAGTGTACACGGTGTTACGGGCCGATCAAAGCAGCAATCAACGCGCACTCCATGATGTAAATCAATTCACTGGCACCCTGACGCCTTTGTTACACTGGCGAAAAGGCATCTCATCCGGGCCGAAAAAGGACAATGCCGACAGATCGCTTTGCGAAGAAACACGGAAAATGGTGGTGATTCTGCTTGTTATTTATGCGGCAATGCTGATGCTGCGTTGGGCCGCAACGATCTGGGGTTAAATTATCGGCACCTGCTGTGCGGTTGCGTTTATTTATCTATTAAATCGAATTCATCTGAAAAATAGCGCGTTATTGATACATGGTAAAAATAAAACGTAGATTAAATATTAAATAAACTTAACTTTAATTGGGAAAACCGGGTCAATTATTTGACCCGGCTTGCCATTACATACGATAACCGAGCGAAACAGTCGTGCGACGATCGGTATGCTCCGGCGCAGTTGCCGGCGGTTCTGAGTTCCAGGTCACGTTGTAAGCCACCTTTAACCCGAAGTGTTCATTGATGGCGACGTTCAACGCCGTTTCAGAGTTAAGCGTCGTATCGTCAGCACCGAATACCGACACCCCCTGAGTAAACTTGGTGTTGTCCGTCATCTGCCACGCATAGGCCCCGGACGCATAGCCCAGCGGCTGCGTTTCGGTGGTGCCATCAGTGTGCTCGTCATAACGAACGCCCGGACCGAATTCAAAACGGAAGCTGTGCACCGGTCCGTTGAGAAACTGACGACCGTAACCCAGGGTTAGTACGTCACGCTCACGATAACCGTTATAACGATCGGTCAACCAGCTTGCCTGTCCAAAGAGATAGTCATAATCGGTCATGTTGTAACGACTACGCCCGCCTACGGCATACTTTTCTGATGAACGCTCATCATTCGAGGAGGTATTGCTGGCATTTCCCCACAGAGACCACGCCGTGGTTTGACCATACCAGGTCATGGTGGTGTCTGCAGTTAAAGAAGAACTTTTTGTGTTGCCTGACTGGGCGAGATATCCCGCGTTCAGGTTACCTTCAAAGGGTTTTTTCGCGCTGGAAGGGTCATCCATGACAGTAAAAACGGAATCATCGGCGGCAGCATGCATTGACGCAAGCAGGCCTCCCGTCAGCATGAATGCTGCGGGCACTGTCTTCAAAAGCTTCATTTATTAAGAGTCCGTACAACAAAAAAAGAGACCATAACGGTCTCGGAAACTTTCATATGGATCAATGACAAAAGACCCTTGAAAGGTAACAAATTATAAAAAGACTCGAATAACATAGCAATAAATTCTTATTTCATTTTTTGAATAAGAGCGTTCTTAAATCGTTATTTTATTTATATAACTTTGGCCCGATAATTTTAAATAAAGATATGAAAAATCATGTTGTTAATTACTTCACTTTCGGGGGGTTAAGTGCCAGACTGAAGACAGCCTAACAGGAGGTAAAGATGGTACGTATCTATACGTTAACGCTTGCGCCCTCTCTCGATAGCGCAACAATCACGCCGCAAATCTACCCAGAAGGGAAACTTCGCTGTACCTCGCCGGTTTTTGAACCCGGCGGCGGCGGCATCAACGTCGCTCGTGCGATTGCTCATCTTGGCGGTACGGCAACGGCCATCTTTCCCGCGGGTGGCGCCACGGGAGAGCATCTTGTCGCATTGCTCGCCGACGAAAATGTTCCCGTTTCTACCGTCGAGGCCAAAGACTGGACCCGCCAAAATCTGCACGTTCACGTTGAGTCGAGCGGAGAGCAGTATCGCTTCGTCATGCCCGGGGCTGCACTGACCGATGATGAGTTCTATCAACTTCAGGATCAGGTGCTGGAAATAGAGTCCGGTGCGCTGCTGGTCATTAGCGGCAGTTTGCCGCCCGGCGTACAGCTTGAGAAGCTGACCCGGCTCGTTACCACCGCACAAAAACAAGGGATTCGCTGTATCGTCGATAGCTCAGGCGAAGCGCTGACGGCGGCGTTAGCCATCGGCAATATCGAACTGGTCAAACCCAACCTCAAAGAGCTGAGCGTGCTGGTGAACCGGGAACTCACGCAGCCCGATGACGTGCGTAAAGCCGCACAGGAGATTGTGCAAACGGGTAAAGCACATCGCGTTGTTGTCTCTCTTGGGCCGCAAGGGGCGCTGGGCGTTGATCGCGATACATGCGTACAGGTGGTTCCGCCACCGGTGAAAAGTCAAAGTACCGTCGGCGCGGGGGACAGCATGGTCGGGGCCATGACGCTTAAACTGGCTGAAAATGCACCTTTTGAAGATATTGTTCGTTTCGGTGTCGCCGCCGGTAGCGCAGCAACCCTGAACCAGGGTACGCGTCTGTGCTCTTTGGACGATACGCAAAAAATATATTCATACCTGGCTCAGTAATGGCACCTTCCCCCTTTTAACAGAAAGGGGGTTTGTCCCGTAAAACTGTCGGCATGGGTGTTATACGTCTATGCTAAAAAATCACGTGATTACAAAGAAGTGAATCATATGCAATCGGGCGTCTGCACAACGACGCGCGGTGAAGAAGAGCGACAAACATTAAGTGCCTTTCCAGCGATGACGCGTCCGTGATGTGCGTCAGTTCGTGTTTTTTAACCGCATTCTTGCGCTAACCTTATGATCTGGCAGACAACATGGGGAGAGACATCATGTGGCAGGCTATCAGTCGTCTTTTAAGCGAGCAATTAGGTGAAGGCGAAATCGAACTGCGTAACGAACTGCCTGGCGGAGAGATCCACGCCGCATGGCATTTACGCTATGCGGGGCGCGATTTTTTCGTCAAATGCGATGAAAGAGAGCTGTTAACCGGCTTTACGGCGGAAGCCGATCAGCTGGAGCTACTTTCACGCAGTCAAACCGTATCTGTACCGAAAGTCTGGGCGGTAGGCGCAGACAGAGACTACAGCTTTCTGGTTATGGATTACCTCCCTCCCCGTCCGCTTGACGCGCACAACGCGTTTATCCTCGGCCAACAGCTGGCGCATTTGCATGAATGGAGCGATCAGCCGCAGTTCGGACTCGACTTCGACAATGCGCTCTCGACCACGCCGCAACCCAATACCTGGCAACGTCGCTGGTCAACTTTTTTTGCCGAGCAGCGTATTGGCTGGCAGCTGGAGCTTGCCGCCGAAAAAGGCATTGCGTTCGGCAATATTGACGCCATTGTCGGGCATGTTCAGCAACGTCTCGCTTCCCATCAGCCGCAGCCATCTCTCCTGCACGGTGATTTGTGGTCGGGAAACTGCGCGCTCGGTCCGGACGGTCCCTATATCTTTGACCCTGCCTGCTACTGGGGTGACAGAGAGTGTGACCTGGCAATGCTGCCGTTACATACCGATCAGCCGCCGCAAATTTATGATGGCTATCAGTCGGTCTCACCGCTACCGCTGGATTTTCTCGACAGACAGCCGGTCTACCAGCTCTATACGCTGCTGAATCGGGCTATTCTGTTCGGTGGGCAGCATCTGGTTGTGGCGCAAAAAGCGATGGAAAGGTTGCTGGCGGTGTAATCAAGGCTACCAGGCCTGGCGTTTCGCAACGCCGCAGGCCTGGTATTTCAGCGCTTATAAAAAGCCCAACAATGAGAAGAAGAAGTAGCCGATGACGATAACGATTACCGGCAAAATATACAGCGGGAAGATTTGTAAAAAGATCGTATGATGTGGCACCACGATACGTGACTCAATTTGTGTACGTGATAACCCTTCACTGCCTTTTGCCTGTTCCAGAATCAGCTGATCCTCAACGCCTTCGCGTAAAAAACGCGCCTGACGGCTCATTCTTGCACCTGAGTCCTGCAATGCTAAGCCGATAAAAATCAGAATGAAAATCAGCCAAAAACCGATATTGAGTCCACTTTGAAAATCGGGCGTCGGCGAGTTATACCAAAACACGTTAAGAAAAGGAGTATTCACCCGCATCATGTCGATCATTACGTGGGCAAAATCGAGCATAACCGCGTTAATCCCTTCCTGCTTTTCGCTGTGCGCATACATAAACTTCAGTACTGAAACCAGGGTTGAAATCAGCGCGGGAATGAAAATCACCCATCCCACCAGCCTTTTCAAGACGGCAATGCGTCCAGCTTGTTGATACGTCATGAGTTCCCCTTGATAAAGACGTGTCATTTTGGCCTAAGTTTACCCCTTGATAACCGTTTTCGCCTGATCTTTAAAGGCGGTATAATGGACAATTAGCCATAATGAACGCTCAGAGCCGGTTATCGCTGGCTCCGAATCCCTTTTATCACCTTAAAGGAGAGGTTGTGATGTCAACCCAGCGTCAAATTCTTGCTGCAATTTTCGATATGGATGGATTACTGGTCGATTCAGAACCACTCTGGGATCGGGCCGAACTGGATGTAATAGCAAGTTTGGGCGTTGATATCACCCGCCGCCATGAACTTCCCGATACCCTTGGCTTACGCATCGACATGGTGGTTGATTTGTGGTTTGCGCAGCAACCGTGGAATGGCCCTACACGCCAGGAAGTGACTGGGCGCATCATCACTCGGGCTATTGCGCTGGTTGAAGAAACAAAACCGCTGCTGCCGGGCGTGCGTGAAGCCGTGGCGCTGTGCAAATCGCAAGGGCTTAAAATAGGTCTGGCATCCGCATCACCATTGCATATGCTGGAAAAAGTGCTGACCATGTTTGATCTGCGCAACAGCTTCGACGCACTGGCCTCCGCGGAGAAACTGCCCTACAGCAAGCCGCACCCGCAGGTATATCTCGATTGCGCAGCGCAGCTGGGTATTAACCCACTAAGCTGCGTTGCCCTGGAAGATTCAGTGAACGGCATGATTGCCTCGAAAGCGGCGCGTATGCGCTCTATCGTGGTGCCAGCCCATGAGAATCAGGCCGATCCTCGCTTTGTACTGGCCGACGTAAAGCTGCCCTCGCTCACCGAACTCACCGCCGTTCATCTGCGCGGCTAATTCTCTCACGGGCAATGAATCGCATTGCCCTCTCTGCTATTTTTTTTGAAACATCGTTTCATTTTTATTGTATTTCTGTTCAACCTTTCCTATTCTTCCCCCATCGTAAGTGTGAATGAAATGAAAATTGGGGTGAATATGATTCAGGATGCTTTTCGTCTCGTAGACAAAGTCGCCATCGTTACCGGGTGTGATACCGGCCTTGGGCAAGGTATGGCGCTGGCGCTGGCTGAAGCAGGCTGTGATGTGGTCGGCGTGAATCGAAAAATACCGCATGAAACCGCAGAGAAAATTAATGCGCTCGGTCGACGTTTTATGGCGATTCAGGCCGACCTCAGCCAACAGGACGCACTCTCCGGCATCGTGACACAAACGGTGGCGGCATTTGGCCGGGTTGATATTCTGGTCAATAACGCGGGAACGATACGCCGCCAGGATGCGCTGGAGTTCAGCGAAAAAGACTGGGATGACGTAATGAACCTGAATCTCAAATCCGTGTTCTTTCTGTCGCAGGCCGTTGCGCGCCAGTTTGTGGCTCAGGGTGACGGTGGAAAAATCATTAATATTGCCTCGATGCTCTCATTCCAGGGCGGCATCCGCGTGCCTTCGTATACGGCGTCAAAAAGCGGTGTACTGGGCATCACTCGCCTGCTGGCCAATGAATGGGCGGCACAAGGTATTAACGTCAACGCTATTGCCCCCGGCTATATGGCGACGAATAACACGCAGCAATTGCGCGAAGACAGCGAGCGTAATCAGGAGATTATCGATCGTATCCCAGCCGGACGATGGGGGATACCGGATGATCTGAAAGGCCCGGTCGTTTTCCTCGCAAGTTCAGCCTCTGACTATATTCATGGCTATACGCTGGCCGTGGATGGCGGATGGCTGGCGCGATAATGACGCACTTGTGACAAAGGGTTACAACGTCACCTCTTCCGCCTACTGTATAAAACCCCTATACTGTATGAATCGACAGTCTATTGGGTTTTATCATGACGGCGGAAGGCCATCTTCTTTTTTCTATTGCCTGTGCGGTATTTGCCAAAAATGCCGAGCTAACGCCCGTTCTTGCGCAGGGCGACTGGTGGCATATTGTTCCTTCAGCCATTTTGACATGTCTGCTGCCGGATATCGATCATCCAAAATCCCTGCTTGGGCAGCGTCTGAAGTGGATATCGAAACCCATTGCCCGCGCATTTGGCCATCGTGGGTTTACCCATAGCCTGCTGGCAGTGTTTGCCCTGTTGGCCACGTTTTACCTGAAAGTCCCCGATACCTGGATAATTCCGGCAGATGCCTTACAGGGTATGGTTCTCGGTTATCTCAGCCATATTCTGGCCGATATGCTGACGCCAGCAGGAGTCCCCCTGCTTTGGCCCTGCCGCTGGCGTTTTCGCCTGCCGATCCTCGTGCCGCAAAAAGGGAATCAACTGGAGCGATTCCTCTGCATGGCGCTGTTTGCCTGGGCCATCTGGATGCCGCAGACCGTACAAGAAAACAGCGCGGTACGCTGGTCATCGCAAATGATAAATACGCTACAAATGCAGTTTAATCGTTTCATTACGCACCAGGTTGACTAATAAATCAGCCAAAATGTCATTTTTTGCATAAACAATTCCATTTGAATATAAGAGGCATGTCACAGTTCTGCTAATCTTGCGCCAACAGAATCACCATCGTACGGTGATACGCATAATAAGATCAGGAGAACGGGGATGAACTTTCCATTAATCGCGAACATTATCGTGTTCGTAGTGCTGCTGTTCGTGCTGGCGCAAGCCCGTCACAAACAGTGGAGTCTGGCAAAAAAAGTACTGGTCGGTCTGGTCATGGGGGTCGTGTTCGGCCTCGCGCTGCACACCATTTATGGCTCCGACAGCCAGGTTCTTAAAGATTCCGTACAGTGGTTCAATATTGTCGGCAACGGTTATGTCCAACTGCTGCAAATGATTGTCATGCCGCTGGTCTTTGCCTCTATTCTCAGCGCCGTTGCACGTCTGCACAACGCCTCTCAGTTAGGTAAAATCAGCTTCCTGACCATCGGTACGCTGCTGTTTACCACGCTGATTGCCGCACTGGTCGGGGTTCTGGTAACTAACCTGTTTGGGCTGACCGCAGAAGGTCTGGTGCAAGGCGGGGCTGAAACCGCACGCCTGAATGCCATTGAAACCAATTATGTTGGCAAAGTAGCCGACCTCAGCGTTCCGCAGTTGGTGCTGTCGTTTATCCCGAAAAACCCATTTGCCGATCTGACCGGTGCGAATCCGACGTCGATTATCAGCGTGGTTATCTTCGCAGCATTCCTCGGTGTTGCCGCACTGAAGCTGCTGAAAGACGATGCGCCGAAAGGCGAGCGCGTACTGGTCGCTATCGATACTCTGCAAAGCTGGGTTATGAAGCTGGTTCGTCTGGTCATGCAGCTGACGCCGTACGGTGTTCTGGCGCTGATGACTAAGGTGGTTGCGGGCTCCAACCTGCAGGACATCATCAAGCTTGGCAGCTTCGTCGTCGCTTCGTATCTCGGTCTGGGCATTATGTTTGTGGTACACGGGATCCTGCTGGGTGTTAACGGCGTTAGCCCGCTGAAATACTTCCGCAAAGTATGGCCAGTCCTGACTTTCGCCTTCACCAGCCGTTCCAGCGCCGCTTCCATCCCGCTGAACGTTGAAGCACAAACTCGTCGTCTGGGCGTACCCGAATCCATTGCCAGCTTTGCCGCCTCTTTTGGCGCCACGATTGGTCAGAACGGCTGTGCGGGTCTGTACCCAGCCATGCTGGCGGTGATGGTCGCTCCGACTGTTGGTATTAACCCGCTGGATCCAATGTGGATTGCCACGCTGGTGGGCATTGTGACCGTGAGTTCCGCAGGGGTTGCGGGTGTGGGCGGCGGCGCGACCTTTGCTGCGCTGATCGTTTTACCTGCCATGGGCCTGCCGGTGACGCTGGTCGCGCTGCTGATCTCCGTTGAACCGCTGATCGATATGGGTCGTACCGCGCTGAACGTTAGCGGCTCCATGACTGCCGGTACGCTGACCAGCCAGTGGCTGAAGCAGACCGACAAAACGATTCTGGACAGCGACGATAACGCCGAACTGGCGCATCGCTAAGCCCGTTCGCTAATAAACAAAAAACCGCCGGCGTGTGATGCTCCGGCGGTTTTTTTATATCTAATTAATCGCTCAGTTCATTTTCCTGGCGAATCTGATTAGCCCAGCGCTGCGCTGATTCCGGAACCGTAAATGCAGGCGAACGTTGAAACGACTCCCCCATCAAGACAAAAGCGACATATTTTCCGCGCAGTATCCATACGTCACGAAACGCATCCATTTTAACCGCATGCTCTGGCGGAGCAGGCTCCACGCGTGGCACGTAGCTAATAACCGGACGATTTTGTTGGCGAAGAGGTTTCATAATCAGTTGCTTCACTAAAGACAAATTCTAAAAATCAGAAAACCGCTATCTTAGCCGATTTTCCCCTCTTACGTCCTGCCTTGCATGCGCTGTTTGCCCGCTTCGTCGCGCTTTACGTCCCCGGGATGTTCCTGCAGGGCTGAATGAGTGGTCTATAGTTAAAGCTTTTGACAGCAACAACGACCCTTTCAGCGATGAATACAGGAGACGAGTTTAATGTCACAACAAGATAAGCATCCACTCCACCACACTGCGCCGGTTCATAACGCCAGCGAGTCCAAACCCGGTCTTGACTCCCTGGCTCCCGCAGATGGCTCACATCGCCCAACGCCTGAACCTACGCCACCAGGTATGCAGCCTACTACGTCCGGCAGCTTAAAAGCGCCTGACGTCAGAAATGACAAACTCAACACGCTGGAACGTTTTCGTAAAGGAAGCGAAGATTTTGCCCTGACCACCAATCAGGGCGTACGCATTGCAGACGATCAAAACTCGCTGCGCGCCGGGAATCGCGGGCCAACATTACTGGAAGATTTTATCCTGCGAGAAAAAATCACCCATTTTGATCATGAGCGTATACCCGAACGCATCGTTCATGCCCGAGGGTCTGCCGCGCACGGTTATTTTCAGTCCTATGTCGATTTAAGCGCAACGACAAAAGCCGATTTCTTATCCGAAGAAAACAAGATAACCCCCGTTTTTGTGCGTTTCTCCACTGTCCAGGGCGGCGCAGGGTCAGCGGATACGGTGAGAGATATTCGAGGATTTGCGACAAAATTTTATACTGAAGAGGGCATCTTTGATCTGGTAGGAAATAACACGCCGATCTTTTTTATTCAGGATGCGCATAAGTTCCCGGATTTCGTCCACGCCGTAAAACCGGAACCGCATTGGGCTATCCCCCAGGGCCAAAGCGCGCATGATACCTTCTGGGACTATGTCTCATTACAGCCCGAAACGCTGCACAACGTGATGTGGGCAATGTCCGACCGGGGGATCCCGCGCAGTTATCGCACGATGGAAGGTTTTGGTATCCATACCTTTCGACTGATTAACGCGCAGGGGAAAGCCACTTTTGTCCGTTTCCACTGGAAACCTCTGGCGGGCAAAGCCTCTCTGGTATGGGATGAAGCGCAAAAACTGACGGGCCGCGATCCTGATTTCCACCGCCGCGACCTGTGGGAGGCAATTGAAGCCGGCGATTACCCGGAATATGAACTTGGCCTGCAGTTAATCCCGGAAGAAGATGAGTTTAAATTCGATTTCGACCTGCTCGATCCAACGAAATTGATCCCTGAAGAACTGGTTCCGGTTCAGCGCGTCGGTAAAATGGTGCTGAACCGCAATCCGGACAATTTCTTCGCGGAAAACGAACAAGCGGCATTTCATCCTGGGCACATTGTTCCAGGCATCGATTTTACCAATGACCCTCTGTTACAAGGCAGACTGTTCTCGTATACGGACACGCAGATTAGTCGTCTGGGTGGACCCAACTTCCATGAAATTCCGATCAATCGTCCTACCTGCCCGTACCATAACTTCCAGCGCGACGGTATGCATCGCATGGATATTGATACCAATCCCGCCAACTATGAACCTAACTCCATCAATGATAACTGGCCGCGGGAAACGCCGCCCGGGCCAAAACGCGGCGGATTCGAATCGTATCAGGAGCGCATTGAAGGCAATAAAATTCGTGAGCGTAGCCCCTCCTTCGGCGAATACTATGCCCACCCTCGCCTGTTCTGGCTAAGCCAGACCCCGATAGAGCAGCAGCATATTATTGGCGGATTCAGTTTCGAACTCAGCAAAGTGACCCGGCCCTATATCCGCGAAAGAGTGGTCGACCATCTGGCGCATATTGATACCACTCTGGCACAGTCCGTGGCCAGCAACCTGGGTTTTGAACTGACCGAAGAGCAAACCCGGATTTCCCCTCCTCCGGATGTCAACGGGTTAACCAATGCGCCTTCACTCAGTTTGTATGCGGGGTCTCAGGGTGATATTAAGGGCCGTGTGGTCGCCATTCTGCTCAATGACCAGGTAAAGGCAGACGATCTTCTCACGATTATGCAGGCCCTGCAGGCTAAAGGCGTACATGCCAAATTGCTCTATTCCCGCATGGGTAACGTAGTTGCCGACGATGGCTCCGTCCTGACGATCGCCGGTACCTTTGCCGGCTCACCGTCGCTGACGGTCGATGCGGTTATCGTTCCGGGTGGGAATATCGCGGATATCGCCATGAATGGCGATGCTAAATATTACTTACTCGAAGCGTATAAGCACCTGAAACCTATCGCTCTGGCTGGGGATGCCCGCCAGTTTAAAGCCGTTTTGGATATCACTAATCAGCGTGAGGACGGTGTGGTAGAAGCGGACGGTGCCGACGCACAGTTTATGGATACCTTGCTGAAATTGATGGCCGCGCATCGTGTCTGGTCGCGAGCCGGAAAAATCGACGCGATCCCTGCCTAAAAAAATGCGGCGCATAATTGCGCCGCAAACTCAGGAATTACACGTTCAGAAAACTGCCAAGACGATAACCGCGCTCCGCAATAGCATATTTCAGTGACGAAGACGTCAGTACGTCGAGCTCAGTTAAGCGGGGGTAACAGTAGGCACTTTGACGAATAGCATCATCAATAAAAGCGGGATGACACATCACTTCCAGTGAGGACTCTCCCCGGTCTGCTGAAGCGTCCAGCGTGTGCAAAAACAGAGCCTCTGAAATCGCTTCGCCATAAAACTCGCTGCTGAATCCCTGGGAAGTGCGCAACGTTTCAGGTAAATCAGACGCCTGGAATACCGCCTGACGATCGATACGCAACGCAATCCCTCGTTCGGCAGCAAAGCTCGCGACAATGGGGAAAATCTGCGGGAACATATGCACATGGTGATGGCTATCCAGATGCGTCGGCTCCCGCCCAAACAGGTCTATGAAACGCTGATACTGCGCGGCCAGCTCTTGCGAAATTTCATCCAGCGGCAAAGCATCTTCTTCCGCCATCTGCCAGATCCATTTCCCCAGCAATCCGTCACGCGTAAGGCCTGGCATCGGCGTTAACGGTCTGCCCAGCGTCAGAACAAAGTGCATTCCGACGGCAAGTGCAGGTATGTCACGACTCAGCTGTACCGCATGGTCAATCGCCGCGCCATTGACCAACGCTGTCGTCGAAGTGACCACGCCATTGCGACAGGCTTCAACAATGCCGTAGTTTTGTCCTTTACTCAGGCCAAAATCATCCGCATTCACAATCAGTAAGCGTTCCATAGCCGACCTCAGTTAGTGTTGTTCACTTTTCAGTTTCTCGATGCACCCGGCGAAGTTTGGCAGCCATTGTTCATGCGCCAGAATCAGCTCACGCGCCAGAATTTCAGCGTCGCGGTCAGAATGCACCAGCGGGCTCAGGTTCAACGCCAGCAGTACATCATTCAGCTCGCCGCTCAGTGCCGCATTGCTCGCCGCCACTTCAAAGCCTTTAATGGTATAGATAAGACCGAGGACTTTCTCATCAAAATGAGTGATGCGCGGGTGTGGCGTGGCGCCGTTGCGTCCCAACGTGCAGGTCATCTCTACCGCCCAGTCAGCAGGAATGTTATCGACATGCCCGTGATGAGGAACGTTGACATAGTGTTCGGTCTGCTTGTCGTTGTAGATGGCGTTGATGACTTCACAAGCCGCATCGGAATAATAAGCCCCGCCGCGCTGCTCCAGTTCCTTCGGCTTCACGTTCAGCTCAGGATTTTTGTAGAGTTCGAAAAGTTGTTTCTCAACTTTCTGTACCACCTGAGCGCGCGCGCCGCCCTTATAGTATTCGCCCATCTCAATCGCCAGCATCTCTTTCGGCTTGAAGTAGTAGAGCAAATACGAGCACGGCAGCAGTTTCAGCGAACGAATCAGTCCTTCACTAAACGGCAGGTCAAAGATGTTCTTCACGGTAGACGCTTTCAATTCGCCCGATGCGACACCGTCCAGCAGCTCATCAAAACGTGACACACCGTTCACCAGCACGTCTTTGATAAAGACCATATGGTTCAGACCGAACAGATCGATGGATAAATCATCGCTCTCTTTCAGCGCCAGCACATCGCTAATGAACATTTTCATGCCGATTGGAATATTGCACACGCCGATGAATTTCTTGAAATTCGTATGGCGATAGACCGCTTCGGTCACCATCCCGGCCGGGTTAGTAAAGTTAATCACCCACGCATTCGGGCACAGTTCTTCCACATCTTTCACAATGTCAAAGATAACCGGAATGGTACGTAAACCTTTGAACAGGCCGCCCGCACCGTTCGTTTCCTGTCCGAGATAACCGTGGCTCAGCGGAATACGTTCATCCTTCTCACGGGCTTTCAGTTGCCCGACACGCAGTTGGGTGGTAACGAAATCAGCATCTTTCAACGCTTCACGGCGATCCAGCGTTTTATACAACTTCATCGGAACGCCAGCTTTGTCGATCATCCGCTGGCAAAGGTCAAAAATAATGTCCAGCTTCTCTTTACCACCCTCTACATCAACCAGCCACAATTCAGAAACCGGTAATTCGTGATAGCGCTTAATAAAGCCTTCAAGTAACTCAGGGGTGTAGCTGCTCCCGCCACCGATAGTGACGACTTTTAATTTCTGGCTCATACGTTCTCCCTTCAGTGTTAAAACACTGACATGTATTATGCTCAACCCGTTTGTCAGGTATAGCGTGGCTGTCCCGACGCTAATTTGGGCAAGCTATAAAAAATGGGTTATTGGCAAATAATATCTACTGATTAAATTCAGTTAATTTCTTACGATAGCTATTTGGCGTAAACGACGTCAGCTTTTTAAACGTTTTAATAAACAGACTTGGACTACTGTAACCCGACTCGTAAGCAATATCCGTGACAGAATAGTTAGTCATCTCCAGCTGTTTTTTAGCAAAATTAATGCGAATTTCATTAATGATCTGCATCGGCGTTTTGCTGTAATAACGCTGGGTTGCGCGGGTCAGGTACTCCTGGGATTTTGCGGACAGTTGTACCATATTTTCCAGCGCATTCTCGCTAAACTGCCGTTTGTCGTGCATGGTCTCCACGGTGGTTTTAAGCCACTGAGGAATATCATCCAACACCTGTTCTTCGCGATGATGGCGTAATCGATTAATAATATAGAAGGTGACCACTTCTACAAATTCATCGAGTCCGCTCTCACGAAAGTTAAGCGAGGCAATAACCGTTTCAATGTAGGTAAGAAACGAGTTATTCGCCCGATAGACCTGCGATGCAACGAAACAAAATGGCAGCAGCGGGTGGTAGTGCTGTTCAAAAAAACGTTTACTGATACCGACGTTAAGGATCCTTGTCGCACCGAAATCATAGAAACTCTGGTGATGCGATCCCAATGGGATAAAAACAAAGTCCCCACGCTCGAGCAGTACGCGTTTACCGTTGATTTCCTGATAATAGCGCCCGGTTAAAACCAGCGTGAATTCATAGTAGTCATGCTGATGCAGCCCGCTGATACTCTCAGTTTTGTTATAGATGAACACATGGAAATTTTTGCCATTAAACAGCTGCTGCTCATGGACGGTTTTGATTTCCGGTGCGTTAATCTGTAGCTGCATTATGCACTCCTCACTATTTCAGCTTTTCGTGAAGCTCAATCAGTTCAGCGATCAGTTCGCGCGCCAGCATAGATGTCATCAGGTGGTCCTGCGCGTGAACCAGCACCAGGCTAACTTTCATTTTACCTTCGCCCTGATCGCCTTCAATCAGTTTTGTTTGCACGAGGTGCGCTTCGTTCAGCGCCAGACGGGACTGTTCCATCATGGTCTTCGCAGAGGCAAAATCGCCCTGCTTGGCCAGTTTCAGCGCGCCGTACGCCAGGCTACGCGCCTGACCGGAGTTGATGATGAGGCCCATCACCACTTCTTCCAGTTCTTCCGCTTCTGACTGCGTATCGACGATGTTCTCGATATCCAACATACTTTTTCCTCTGGTTCAGTCCGGCATGACCGCGAAGCCATGCCGGATTAAATTTAGAATTTCAATGCGTTAGCGATATCTTCTTCGCTTTCTTCTTGATCAATAACGTTCTGAGCTTTGTTCGCTACCACCACGAACGGCAGGTAAACCAGCGTTGCGATACCAAGGTTGAACAGCGCGACCAGCAGAGCGGCGACGCTACCGTTGGTGTTAAAGAACGCGCCCAAACCGGTTGGCATAGTCCACGGTGCGATGTTGGTAATCGGCGGAATAATGCCTGAATAGTAAGCTGCCAGCGTAATCGCCGCCAGAATCGGCTGAACCAGAATGAACGGGATAAACATAACCGGGTTCATGATGATCGGCAGACCGAACAGAATAGGTTCGTTAATCTGGAAAAGACCTGACGGCAGAGCCAGTTTAGCAACCTGACGATAATCAGGACGACGCGATGCCAGGAAGATAGCGATAATCAGACCCAGCGTTGCCCCGCTACCCCCAAGGAAAATATAGGAGTCGAGCATCGGTTTCGCCCAGACGTGGAACGTCTTACCGGCTTCCAGCGCGGCATCTACGGAACCAAACTGTTGATAGATGGAGATGTTTTCCAGCGCCCATGGCGTCATGATACCGCTGTCCAGCGCGGTCAGCGCCAGAGAACCATGGATACCAAAGAACCACAGCAGCGGAACAAAAATCACATAGGCCCAGCCCACTACGCTGCCCAATGACGCCAGCGGAGTTGAAATGGAATCCATAATGATCTGATGGAAGTTGGTACCCCAGGTGTTCAGCGCCCAGGCGATGATCCCCATAATGGAGAGAATAAGGAAGCCAGGAATCAGCGCAGAGAAGGAGCGCGATACGGACGTCGGAACGCTATCAGGTAATTTGATCACCCAATTACGGTGGACCACAAAAGTGAACATTTCCGCGACGACTAAGCCGATAATAATACCGGAAATAATATTCGCGCCGCCCAGCCAGTTGGCACCAACCGCATAGGCTTCACCCACGCTGTACGGCGTGACGGTCATAAATGCGGCGACAGATAACAACCCGGCAGCCAGTGAATCGACTTTCCGTTCCTCTGCCAGCGCCATGCCGATAAAGAACGGCGCCATCAATGACATGATACCCAGCGTACCGTTATAGACGTTTCCACCAATGCCTTTCAAGCTATTCAGCGTTTCAATAGTTGAAGCATCAAGTCGAATGCCCATCGAATAAAAAAACGACCCCTCCCCAAAGCTCAGGAAAACGTTATTGATTAATACAAACATTGCCCCCGCGAGGGTTAGCGGCATTAAACGAATAAAACCGTTTTTGATTGCATTAACGTGCGGCTGCTTTCCAATTTTTACAGCAAAAGGAAGGAGTACCTTTTCAAGTGAAGCAATAGCGTTACTCATAGAAAAATACCCTTAAATACCGCAATTAATAATTGCGGTGAATGTTAATGAAATAACTCTTTGACGGGAAAAATTAAAATAAAATAATTAATTTGCTGCGGCTTTTTTAATTGCTGCAACAGCAGCCTTAAGCACGCCTAAACCATCGACTTTGCCATACAGCAGCGAGTCAATCACTTCCACAGGCTTGTTGGGTAACAAACGCTGAATTTCGGGCAACATATAGGCAATTTGTGGACCTAATAACACGACATCGGCCGCGGGACCTTTTTCTCCGGCCAGCGTTTCAGGAAACGCTTCAATAATAACCGGCACTTCGTATTTTTCGGCCTGAGCACGCATCTTCGAAACCAACAATGAAGTCGACATGCCCGCAGAACAAAACAGATAAATGTGTTTCTTTTCCATTAAAACGATCCTCATGTGCGATTATCTGTCAACCAGACACTCCGCAAGCCATAACCTGCATCCATGCTCTGGGTAACCTGCGTCAGCTAAATTACTTTTTTAGGTGGCTGAAATGAGTATACGGGATTGCACCGATGGATGGTATTTCCTTGACCAACTAAATTGTCTCTCATTGACCTGTCGTTATGACCCCCCTCACATTTCGGGCAAATAATTCGCGGCAATAAATAAGATTGTGCGGCACAAAAAAACCGGCGCGATGGCCGGTTGTTCAGAGTGCTCAGGCAATAAACAGTTGTTACTACTTCGCAGCCTGCGGGTCGGTGTCGTATTCTGCGCAGGTCTGGTAGCCAGAGTTGATCACATGGCCGGTATCGTCTAAAGCAACGAAATAGGTTTCAGCTTTACCATCTCGTTGACCCAGGATGTAGGTCTGACAGGTCCCACGCGCATGGATCATGCTCACTTCTGAAGAAGGTTTACCGGCAATCTGCGCGACCTGCGCCCGGCTCATCCCTTTTTTCACATCTTTCACCACGGGCTGAACAAATTGATCTTTGGTACGATCGTAGGCCGTACACCCTGCCAGCATAGTCAAAACAGCCGCTGCACCCAGAATTCCTGTTAGATTCTTGTTCATTTTTTCGTCCTCTTGTTTTTCAGCGTGTTATGTAAGCCTGGAGCACAACAACGCATTTTTCAAGCAATCAGATGATACTTAGGCCGTTTCGGAAAATTCTATTAAAACAAAATGATGTTATAACAGGCCTGCATCCCTTGTCGTTTGGGCCTCAACGCGTTAGCTTTAACACATCAATTTTTTCATTTTATTTTTCACAGGGGGTTGAATGACTCTGCAGCAAGAGATAATCAAAGCGCTTGGCGCAAAACCGCACATTAATGCAGAAGAGGAAATTCGTCGCAGCGTAGATTTCCTGAAATCATACCTGCAAACCTACCCCTTTCTGAAATCACTGGTGTTGGGCATTAGCGGCGGACAAGACTCCACCCTCGCCGGAAAACTCTGCCAAATGGCAATATCCGAGCTACGCCAGGAAACGGGGAATGACGCGTTACAGTTTATTGCGGTGCGTTTACCGTATGGCGTTCAGGCTGACGAACAGGACTGCCAGGATGCCATTGCGTTTATACAACCGGATCGCGTACTCACCGTCAATATTAAAGGCGCTGTGCTGGCCAGCGAGCAGGCTTTACGTGAGGCGGGAATCGAGCTGAGTGATTTTGTGCGCGGCAACGAAAAAGCCCGTGAACGTATGAAGGCGCAATACAGTATCGCCGGCATGACCAGCGGCGTTGTCGTGGGTACCGATCATGCCGCAGAAGCCATCACCGGATTCTTCACCAAATATGGCGATGGCGGTACGGACATAAACCCAATATTCCGTCTGAACAAGCGCCAGGGGAAACAGCTGCTCGCAGCGCTGGGTTGTCCGGAACATTTATATAAGAAAGCGCCCACTGCCGACCTTGAAGACGACCGCCCATCTCTGCCGGATGAAGCCGCATTGGGTGTGAGCTATGACAACATCGACGATTATCTGGAAGGAAAAACGCTGGATGCTGAAATAGACAAAAAAAATCGAAGGTTGGTATCTGAAGACTGAGCATAAACGTCGCCCGCCGATCACGGTGTTTGATGATTTCTGGAAAAAAGCATAATTTTTTCTGCCTAAGGCCGGAGAGCTTCTCTATCGCAGCGCTTCGGCCTTAGTGCCTGGTTTCGCCGCTTTTTTAATCGCCGCCCATCTGTTATACTGGATGAATAAACAGCATTCGGAGTAAGAAGTGGTACGGCGTCAATCAGCCCCTCGCCTGACATTAGAGGCAGCAGCAATTTATGAATACCCCGAGCACCTGCGCCCATTTTTAAGCGCGCTTCCCGCTGTGCCCGGCGTCTATCTGTTTCATAGCGAAAGCGACACGCTACCGCTTTATATAGGCAAAAGCGTCAACATTCGCAGCCGCGTGCTGTCACACCTGCGTACCACGGACGAAGCGGCCATGCTGCGCCAGTCCAAACGAATTAGCTGGATTTGTACGGCAGGAGAAATTGGCGCGCTACTGTTAGAAGCGCGGCTTATCAAAGAGCAGCAGCCTTTATTTAATAAGCGGCTACGACGTAATCGCCAGCTTTGCGCCCTGCAGCTTACCGAGCAGACGGTTCAGGTCGTCTATTCCCGGGACATTGATTTCTCCCATGCCCCCAATCTGTTTGGTCTGTTTGCCAATCGCCGCGCCGCGCTACAAACGTTGCAAAGCCTCGCCGATGAACAGCAGCTCTGCTACGGCCTGTTGGGGCTGGAGCCGCTGAGTCGCGGGCGCGCCTGTTTCCGCTCTGCGCTTAAGCGCTGCGCCGGGGCGTGCTGTGGGAAAGAGAGTCCGCAAGCGCATCATGCGCGCCTGCTTGAGGCGCTGGAAAGAGTGCGCGTGATCTGCTGGCCGTGGAATAGCGCCATTGCGCTGCAAGAAACCCGCGCTGAAATGACGCAGTACCATATCATCAATAACTGGTTATGGCTGGGAGCCGTTTCAACGCTGGATGAGGCGGCAACACTGGCGAGAATGCCGGCTGGGTTTGACCATGATGGCTACAAAATTCTCTGCCGACCCGTTCTGTCTGGCCAGTATAAAATTATTGAACTGAATCCGGAGAATGCCCCGGCATCCAGTTAATCTCGCTAAACAACAATTTCCCCTCGCGCTCCAACAGCCGCAGTGTGTGTTTACCGTCGTGCCAGCTCGCGCCCTGATCGGCCGTCAGCAGCTTCTCACCCAATTGCCAGGCGCCGCTGATAACAAACACCACACCGCCGCGCGAACCAAAGGTCGTAAAAGTGCGATCGGCAACTCTGACTTTCGCCTGGCAAACATCTCGTCGGGTCATGATATTAAAATCCATCGACATCTGCCCTTCCGTCAGCTTTGCTTTGACTACCTTATCACCAGCAAAGGTAAAAGGCTGATGCCGCTTCAGGGTGTGAGTGAAAGCGTTCGCCTCTTCCAGAGTGACTTCTCCGCCTTCCAGCAGGGTAATAACGCGTTCTACGCCGGGGAAGAGAGAAAACTCTCCGTTCGCTGCAAGGGACGCGATACTCGCCCGCCAGTGAAAATCGCGCGTTGCTGGCGGGAAACAGCAAATTTCACGCGTTTCTCCCGCGCCATTGCGCCACAGATTGACCGGCATTTTGCGGATATCAAAGTATTCCATCATCCCTCCAGAACGGCGCAGCGCGGCAACCTGCCGTAAACAGCCAGCCATAAATCATCATTGTTATATTCACCCTGCAGATTATCGTTATCGGCAACAGGATTGATTTGCCTTAGCGCTGAACGCTGTATTTTGCAAAAAAGATCAACGCGCCTTCCGGGCTCAGTTTCGCGGGCTTGATGAGAATAGCGCGTCGCGCGCGCTGCGTACCAGCGGGAAAGAAAAAACCGCCGATCCTGCCCACCTCGTTAAACGTGTTGTGGACAAGAGCGGCGGTCTTGAGTTTGGTTTCACACGGTGCGGCGATCGGCACACACCGCGTGAATGTTTTATTGTAGACGCTGAACGATTACTCGGCAGCTTCCGGCATTTTACCTTTCTGCGCCGGACGTTCTGTCAGACGCTTCTCAAAATTGGCATTAAACTGCTTTTTCTGTTCCGGCGTCAGAATGTTGTAAATCTTGTTCTGCGTTTCCATGTGCGCCAGCATATTGGCTTTACGCTGTTCTTCCATCTTCGCAATCTGCGCTTCGGCTTTCGCTTTATCGAAGCTATCGCTGGCGATGATATCGTGCATTGCGCGGCGTTCTTCCAGCGGCGGACGTTTCATCTGATCGCGCTGACCTTTCATAATTTCGCGAATCTGCTGTTTCTGCGCGTCGGTCAGGTTCAGGTCTTTGAACATCATGTCGTGATGCGGGGCGAACTTCCCGTTGTGGTGCATCATCGGTTTGGCATCAGCTGGCGCGGCTGTAGTCGTGTCAGCGGCGTGGGCCAGGTTCGCAGCGCCCAGCGCCAGGGTAGAGGCAACAAACAGAGCAGTCAGTTTACGCATAATAGCTATCCTTTCTTTCAGTTATTTTTTACGACACTCATGCGACTCTTATGCAATGTGATGTCGTGTTGACGAGATTAACTTTACCGGCTTAAGCGTCAATTAATCAGAGCAACGGTAAAACAATGAAAGTGTAAAAAACAAACTTTCATCAATTATGGAGAAAAAAAGAATTAATTGCGCAGAGATGCAATAAGAAATTACAACAAGATGATTTTGAAGGGATTATGAAGAACTATACCTTATCCCTGATTATTAAGAAAGCAGTTCACCAGGAATAGTCTGTAATAAATAAAAACAGCACGCAAAAATAAGCCCTTAAGGATAAACCGGCAGGGCAAATATATTCCTCACAATTTTTCGAGCATCAATCCGGCACGTAAGCCACAGCCCACGTTTGGATTTGGAAAGAGAACGTATTCAACATCGTGGGTGACGGTAAACCGTTCATCTCCGTCCTGCGCCAGCAAAGTGCCCTCTCTAAAAGGGGTAAAGTTGAGCGTCTGGTTATCCATATGGAGAATGAAATCGTCGCTACGCCGCGTAATTTGCGACACCACGCGGTAACGCAACGGAGATGTTTCCCCTCCAGGCATGCGTTCACCCTGCAGCAGCAGCGCCAGCGCATCTGCCGTCTGTGCAAACCGGGACAGATCGTTTTGCCCGAACGGCAGCGCTTTACCCAGCTCCAGCGTGCAGGCCAGCGCGCCAAAATGTTCGGCGCTGAAATGGGTGAACGTGCCGCCAGGGGTCTGATGGAAAACCAATGCCTCCAGCCCCGCATCCCCCAGCCAGTCGAGAAAATCCTCGTCCCAGGCCACGTTACGCTGTGGCAACACGCCAAAACGAATATGGTGTGAGCCGCGAATGGCGGTGTGAAGATCCAGATGCCAGCGCGCGGGCTCTTTCGCTCGCGAGTAAAAATCGTCCAGGCACAGCTCAAGCTCATGGGCTCTGTGCGTTTCTTCACTTGCGGCAAACAGCTGCCACCGACCGCCAAACATACGGTTCAGGTCGCTATGACAATAACGTTTCCCCGCGGCCAACGCCTGCGGGTTACCCAGAATCACCAGCAGCCGCCATGCCAGCGTCAGCTCACCGTTAAACAGTCTGGACAGCAATGAATCGAGTATTTCTACCGGCGCCGTTTCATTGCCGTGAATCCCCGCGGAAAGCACCAGCGACTGTTCAACCGGCGCCGCTGGCGTCAGCTCCAGTATCCCCTGGCCAAACCACTGCCAGCCAAAACCGTGCGTTGCACCCTGCGTTTTCGCCGGAGTGGTACCCGCGAGCGTCAGGGCCAGAAAATTATCCATGACGCGTTCTCTCCTGCTGGAAGGGATAAACAGAGCCGAGATTGAGCAATTGCGTCAGCGTATCCAGCGCCTCACGCCCTTCACGCAGCAGCTGCGGGTCGGCAAGATCGGCGGCGATAAGACGGTCGCGATAGTAACGGTCGACCCAGTTATTCAGGGTGTTAAACAGCGTATCGTTCATGATTACCGCCGGATTCAGGGCCTGCTGCTCCTGTGGGGTAAGCACCACTCTCAGGCGTAAACATGCCGGACCGCCGCCGTTGGACATACTTTCGCGCAAATCGAAGACCCGCAGGTCATCAATCGGGTTGTCATCTTCAAGCAGACGGCTCAGGTATCGCCACACGCCCGCATGCTCCCGACACTCCTGCGGCAAAACCAGCATCATCGAACCGTCATCCCGGCTCAGTAACTGGCTGTTAAACAGATAGGTGGTTACCGCATCCTGCACCGACACTTCCGCCGCCGGGACTTCCAGCGGGGTAAATCCTGCCACCTGGCGGCGCAACTGCTCTAACAACGCCTGCTGTCTGACAAACGCCTGCTGATGACAAAACAGCACCTGGCGATTCGATACCGCAATCACATCGTTATGAAACACGCCAAGATCGATGACGTCCGGGTTTTGCTGGGCAAAAACAAGCTGATGCGGATTAACCAGATTCAGTCGGGCTACCGCTTCGCTGGCCTCACGGGATTGCCTCGCCGGATAGCGCTGCGGCTGGGACGCATTCCCTTCCTCCCGACCGTAAATAAACAGTTGAACGCCAGGATCGCCGTAATCCCCACCGAGGCGATTATGGTTTGCCGCCCCTTCATCACCGAATAACGCCACCTGGGGTAACGCGCCATGAATCGCAAAGCTATTTTCATCGCGGAAAATTGCCCGTAATAGCGCCTCGGTCGTCGGCGCCTCCAGCGAACGGTGGAACTTATTATTCAGATTCGCCACCGTCAGATGCACTTTCCCGTCCAGAGAATCTGCCGAAGGGCTGACCGTTGCCGCATTCGCCACCCACATAGGTGATGCGGAGCTGACGCTGGAGAGCCAGTGAGGCGCCTGACGCGCCACCTTGTCCAGAATCTGCTCATCACTGCCGCCAAAGCCCAACTGGCGCAACGCCGGAAGATAGGGACGTTCGTGAGGCGGGATCACCGCCTGCAAAAATCCCGCATCCGCCAGGGCCTTCATTTTTAATAGCCCTTGCTTCGCCGCCAGACGCGGGTTCGACACCTGAAAACGGTGACTGGTCGAAGCCTCATTACCAAATGACAGTCCCGCATAGTGGTGGGTCAGCCCAACCAGACCATCGAAATTTATCTCCCGGGTTTTCATAGCTTATCCTCGCGAGAGAAATCCAGACCGGGGCTAAGCGCCGACGGCAGCGTTAAGGCCGGTGATTCCAGGCTCGCCATCGGCCAGGCGCAATAATCGGCGGCATACCACGCGCTGGCGCGATGGTTCCCGGAGGCGCCAACGCCGCCAAACGGCGCAGTGCTCGCCGCGCCGGTTAACGGCTTATTCCAATTGACGATACCGGCCCGCGCCTCCAGCAGTAGCTGGTCAAACTGGCTGCGATCGGGGGAAACCAGCCCACACGACAACCCAAAGCGGGTGTTGTTCGCCATCCGAATCGCGTCATCAAAGCTGTCATAGCGCCAGACGCCAAGCAATGGGCCAAAAACCTCTTCATCCGGTACGTTTGCCACTCCGCTCAGTTCAATGATACCGGGGGTCAGCAGCGACGTTCCGGCTTTCACCAGGCGTGGTGCCAGCAGCGTGCGCCCTCCTAACGACGCCAGACGTTGCCAGGCATCAGAAACGTGCCGCGCGGCCTGTTCAGAAATCAGCCCGCCTAAAAACGGCTGCGGTTCCGCATCCCAGCTACCGGGCATTAAACGCTGACTCACTTCCACCAGCCGCGCGAGGAACGCATCCCCCTGCGCGCCTTTTTTAACCAACAGGCGGCGGGCGCAGGTACAACGCTGTCCGGCGGTAACAAATGCGGATTGAATAGTCAGATGCACTGCCGCATCGATATCTTCCGGGTTCTCAATGATTAACGGGTTATTGCCGCCCATCTCCAGCGCAAGGATTTTTTCCGGCTGGCCGGATAACTGTCGATGCAGCTGATAACCGGTATTGGCACTGCCGGTAAACAGCAGACCATCGAGATCTTCCAGCGCGCTCAGCGCCTGCCCCGTTTCGCGCCCGCCCTGTACCAGATTCAGCACGCCCGGCGGCAATCCCGCCTGCTCCCACAGCTTTGTCACGGCTTCACCGGTCCACGGCGTCAGCTCGCTGGGCTTGAAAATCAACGTGTTGCCTGCCAGCAGAGCCGGAACAATATGCCCATTGGGTAAATGACCGGGGAAGTTATACGGGCCAAATACCGCCAGCACGCCGTGCGGGCGATGGCGCAACGTTGCCGCGCCATCCGGAAGTTCGCTGTGCCGCTCTCCGGTACGGGCATGGTAAGCTTGCACGGAGATAGCAATTTTATTGATCATCGCCGTCAGTTCAGTGGCGGCTTCCCAGCGCGGTTTGCCGGTTTCCTGGGCGATAATCTGGGTTAGCTCGGCTTTATTGCTTTCCAGCAATGAAGCAAATTTTTCGACAATAGCCTGGCGGGCGCTAAAGGATTGTTTAGCCCAACCGGCAAAGGCTGCGCGCGCTGCGCGGCACGCCTGCGCCACCTGGGTCGCATCGGCATCATTGCCCTGCCACAGCGCATCACCGCTGACGGGATTGGTTTTCATCCGCCGCTCGCCCAGACCCGTCATCCAGTCGCCGTTTATCCATAATGTCATGCTGTTTTCTCCTCTGCACAAAGACGCACAAAACGGACATGGTCGCCCGCGTGGCATTTCAGGGCGTCCAGTTGCGCCGCCGTCAGTACCAGACGTTGAATATCCGGGTCGGCGCGAACCAACATGACGCGGAAGTTTTGATAATTTTCATTGGCGACCAGACAGGCCGGGTAATCGCCGGTTGCAGGCTGCCCTTCAACTACCTCCACCAGCCTGCTTTTACGAATGGCCCGCACCCGATCGATATCGCATTCCAGCGTCGGTCCGCCATCGAAAATGTCGACATAGTTGCGGTAGCGAAATCCTTCTTTCTCCAGTACCGCCCGGGCGGGAGCCGTTTGCGGATGTACCTGGCCAATCACGCTTTGCGCTTCCTCAGACAGGAAATGGGTATAAATAGGATGCTTGGGCATCAGTTCAGCAATAAAGGCTTTTTGTCCGGTGCCGCAGAGAAAATCCGCCCGGCTGAATTCCATGGAGAAAAAACGTTTGCCAAGGCTTTCCCAGAACGGGGAGTAACCGTGTTCATCAATCACGCCGCGCATTTCAGCCACGACCTTCTCATTGAATCGATCGCGAAAGGCCGCCATAAACATAAAGCGCGACTTAGACAACAAATAGCCGTTGCCCTCTTTACGCCAGTCGGGGTCGAGGAACAGAGAGCAAAGCTCGCTGCTGCCCGTGTGATCGTTACTCAGAAACAGCGTCGGCAGCGCGTTATACACGTTCAGCTCTTTCGAGGCGTGCACCAGCGTGCCAACCCGATAGTTGTACCAGGGATCGTTAAGCCCTACCGCCACCTCGATGGCGCAAATCCCTGCCACGGTTCCGCTGGCGCTGTCTTCAAGCACAAAAACATATCCTTGCTCACTTTTCGGCAACTCACCGCGCCAGGTTTGTAGCGAGCGTTCAATACGCGCCATCAGCGTGGCTTCATTCGCCGGTAGCGAAGTCAACCCGCCGCCGGTCTTACCGGCCAGCTGCATCAACGCGGTGATGTCAGCACGTTCAATAGGACGAATCAACATCATGATGAACCTCCTGCCTTAATGCGTTCGCAGGCCAGCGCAAAGCGATCCAGTCCGGTAGCGACCTCTTCTTCGCTAACGTTTAACGCTGGCGCAAAGCGCACCACGTTAGCGCCGGCAATCAGCACCATCACGCCGGCATTGGCCGCCTCTTGCGAGATAAGTTTCGCTTTTCCGGCAAAATCCGTATTCAGCACGCAACCGATCAGCAGTCCGAGTCCACGAATTTCGCTAAACAGTCCAAAACGTTCGTTAATGGCGTTAATACGCTCCACAAACCAGTCATGACGCTGCTTAACGCCGTTGAGGACGTCCGGCGTGTTAACAATATCCAGCAGTTTGCCTGCCACCGCAGAGGCCAGCGGGTTGCCGCCGTACGTTGTACCGTGCGTACCAACCGTCATCACGCTCGCACAGTCCTCTGTCGCCAATAGCGCGCCGATGGGAAAACCGCCGCCCAACGCTTTGGCTGTCGTCAGCAGATCTGGCGTAACGCCATAGTGCATATAGGCATACAGTTCGCCGGTACGGCCAACGCCGGTCTGGACTTCATCAAAAATCAGCAGCGCATTATGCCGATCGCATAATTCACGCAGCCCCTGTAAAAAGGCGTTTGTTGCAGGCACCACGCCGCCTTCACCCTGCACCGGCTCCACGATGACCGCACAGGTGGTGTCATCAATCAGTTGGCTGGCGGAGTCGAGATCGTTATAGACGGCATGGCGGATATCCGGCGGCAGCGGCGCGAAATCCTGTGAATAGGCAGGCTGCCCTCCGGCGCTGACGGTGAACAGCGTGCGGCCATGAAAAGCATTTTTAAATGCCACCACGCCGCTTTTCTGGTTGCCAAAGCGATCGTGAGCATATTTACGCGCCAGTTTTAATGCCGCTTCGTTGGCCTCCGCGCCGGAGTTACAGAAGAAAACACGCTCGGCAAAGGTGGCGTCAATCAGCTTTTTCGCCAGGCGCAGCACCGGCTCGTTAGTGTAGCCATTTCCCGTATGCCAGAATTTGCTCGCCTGGTCGTTTAATGCTTCGCGCAATGCCGGGTGTGCATGCCCCAGCGCGTTAACCGCAATGCCTCCCGCGAAATCGATATACTCTTTGCCCTGCTGATCCCACAACCGTGAACCTTCACCACGCACCGGAATAAAAGGAGCCGGAGCGTATACGGGCATCATCCATTCATCAAAATTTTCACGCGTAATTGACAGAGACATAGCGACCTCAACGGTAAATAAAAGGTTATTTATATGTTAATAAATATAGTATTTGCGGTGTAAATGTAGATTGCAGGGTTCGTGCCAGCCAGCGAAAAAAGTGCATAAACAGAGGTCGGTGACGCAATATCAACAGGTTACAACCTGACGATATTCACTTTATGTGCATATAAAGTGAATATGTTTGCGCATCAGGCGACTAAACAGAGGAAAAAACGCAGTTTTATTCAGTTGCCAAATATAATTCTGGAATTGTGATCGTATACGAAATTTATCGGAAATTATTGCTCTGTTACGATGCGCTTCGCGCCAAAACGGTGCAGTTTTTGCTCCATCGTTAATGCCATTAGCAATCATTGTTGGAATCAGGTGACAAGAAGCAGTCAGCCCGCGGAAATTCTGCTACCATCCTTGCACTATTCATCTTGCAAAGCGGCAGCGACTATGAAATTTGTCTCTTTTAATATCAACGGCCTGCGTGCCCGTCCTCATCAACTGGCAGCCATTGTCGAAAAACACCAACCGGATGTGATTGGTTTACAGGAGACAAAGGTCCACGACGATATGTTCCCTCTCGAAGAGGTAGCCAAGCTCGGTTACAACGTCTTTTATCACGGCCAGAAAGGTCATTACGGCGTGGCGCTGTTAACGAAAGAAACGCCAATCGCGGTACGTCGTGGCTTCCCGAACGACGGCGAAGAAGCGCAGCGTCGGATCATCATGGCGGAAATTCCGTCCCCGTTGGGCAGCATCACGGTGATCAACGGCTATTTCCCGCAGGGCGAAAGCCGTGACCATGAAACTAAATTCCCCGCCAAAGCCGCGTTTTATCAGAACCTGCAAAATTATCTGGAGACAGAGCTGAAGCGCGACAACCCGGTATTGATCATGGGCGATATGAATATCAGCCCAACCGACCTTGATATCGGCATTGGCGAAGAAAACCGTAAACGCTGGCTGCGTACCGGTAAATGTTCCTTCCTGCCGGAAGAGCGCGAGTGGATGGAGCGCCTGCTGGGCTGGGGTCTGGTGGATACCTATCGTCACGCCTGGCCGGAAAAAAACGACCAGTTCTCGTGGTTTGATTACCGTTCAAAAGGCTTCGACGATAACCGTGGCCTGCGGATCGACCTGCTGTTAGCGAGCAACCCGCTGGCAGAACGTTGCGAAGAAACCGGCATCGACTATGAAATCCGCAGCATGGAAAAACCGTCCGACCACGCGCCAGTATGGGCTAAATTCCGCGTTTGATCTCCGGAGTCTGTCCACTCTCCGGGCCTCGCCCGGAGAGTTTGTTTATTCGGTGCAAAATCAATAAAGCGACGGTAATACATTGTTGCGGCCGGAAATTTATTATATCTTCGCGCGCACTTTTCGCTGACGAAAATGCTGCATTACACTCGGTGTTACAGGAGAACCCCCATGAAAAAGAAGTTCGCATAAGGCAGAATACCGGCTGCTGATTGTCGCGGTCCTGTTCTGCATTCTGGCGGGAGTTTTCCATTATTACGGTCTGGCCGACCTGATAACCAATTTCCATCACTTACAAGACGTCATCCGCCAAAGCGGTATGTTCGGCTATACGTTTTATATCCTGCTGTTTATTATCGCGGCGCTGTGTCTGATCCCTGGCAGCATTCTGGTTATCGTCGGCGGTATCCTTTTTGGCCCCGTGGCAGGAACGCTTATTTCGCTAGTGGCGGCGACCCTGGCTTCGGCGCTGTCGTTTTTACTGGCTCGCTGGCTCGGCCGGGATCTGCTGCTGAAATATGTCGGCCACACGGCGACGTTTCAGGCTATCGAGAAAGGCATTGCCCATAGCGGAGTAGACTTTCTGATCCTGACCCGGCTCGTGCCGCTGTTCCCCTATAATATTCAAAATTACGCCTATGGGCTGACGGCGATTCCGTTCTGGTCATTTACCGCGATATCTGCGGTTACGACTTTACCCGGCATCTTTATCTATACGTTGATGTCGCACGAACTGGCCAGCGGAGGCATTACTCTGGCATTTATCGGTAAACTCAGCGTTGCGGGCCTGGCGTTATTCATTCTTATCCAGGCGGCAAAAGCCTGGGCCCGGCATAAACATATCGATCCGGCCTCCGGTCATCAGTGTGTGGATAAATAATCAAGATGAATAAAGCGCGGCTGACACGCTATTACCGGATTAGCTTGCTTGCCCTGTTGCTGCTCGCGCTGATGGCGTGGGCGTGGATACCAGGGGTGAGCGATTTTCTCCACCGCAGCCTGGCGGCGTTTGCCCCACTGGATCAGCATGCTCTTGAGAGCTTCATTCGTTCTTACGGGCCCCAGGCGGCGGTCGTGTCATTCTTTCTGATGATCTTACAGGCCATCGTCGCCCCGATTCCCGCCTTTGTGATCACCTTTGCCAATGCCTCGCTGTTTGGCGCATTTTGGGGCGGCGTACTGTCCTGGAGCAGCGCGATGGCTGGCGCAGCGCTGTGCTTTTTTATTGCCCGCGTTTTGGGCCGCAGCGCGGTGGAAAAACTGACAGGAAAAACGGTGCTGAACAACATGGACGCGTTTTTCGAACGCTATGGCAAGCACACTATCCTGATCTGTCGCCTGCTACCGTTTGTGCCCTTCGACCCGGTAAGCTATGCCGCGGGCCTGACCTCGATTCGTTTTCGCCACTTCCTTATCGCCACCGGCATCGGCCAATTGCCCGCCACGATTGTCTATTCATGGGCCGGTAGCCTGTTAACCGGCGGTGCATTTTGGTTTGTTACCGGCCTGTTTATCCTGTTTGCCCTGAGCGTGGTGATTGCAGTAGCGAGAAGCCTTTATCTTGAGCGTCAACGGAATAAAACCTGAGACATCCCCCATTTTTTGCAATGGAGAAACTATGCGTTACTGCTTATTGTGCCTGAGTTTGCTGCTCTCTCCGCTGGCGACGTTCGCCCAGGACGCCCACTGGCAGCAAATCAAAAATGACGCTCGCGGTCAGACGGTGTGGTTCAATGCCTGGGGCGGCGACAACGCCGTTAACCAGTATCTCGACTGGGTTAGCGCTGAGATGAAAACGCACTACGCCATTAACCTGAAAATCGTGCGCCTGGCGGATGCCGCCGACGCGGTAAAACGCATCCAGACCGAAGCGGCATCCGGGCGTACAACCGGCGGTTCTGTCGATTTACTGTGGGTGAACGGCGAAAACTTCCGCACGCTGAAAGAAGCGGGTCTGCTGCAAGCCCAATGGGCGCAGACGTTGCCTAACTGGCGTTATGTTGATACCCAAAAACCGGTGACCGAAGACTTCGCCATTCCAACGGAAGGGGCAGAATCACCGTGGGGCGGCGCACAGCTCACCTTCATTGCCAGACGCGACCTCACCGCGCAGCCGCCGCAATCCCCGCAGGCGCTGCTCGAATTTGCGCAGGCGCATCCTGGCACGGTGACCTACCCACGCCCGCCGGATTTTACCGGAACGGCTTTCCTTGAGCAGTTGTTGATTATGCTCACCACCAAACCGCAAGCGCTGAAAATCGCGCCTGATACGGCAACGTTTGCCGATGTGACCGCCCCGTTATGGCATTATCTTGATACGCTGCATCCTGCGCTGTGGCGCGCAGGCAAAGACTTTCCGCCCACGCCTGCGCGAATGGATGCCCTGCTCAACGGCGGCGTCCTGCGTTTATCATTGACCTTTAACCCAGCCCACGCGCAGCAAAAAGTGGCCAGCGGCGAATTGCCCAAAACCAGCTATAGTTTTGGTTTCTCACAGGGCATGATCGGCAACGTGCATTTTGTCGCTATTCCGGCGAATGCGCGCGCCAGCGCCGGAGCAAAAGTCGTGGCAAACTTCCTGCTTTCTCCCGAAGCGCAACGGCGTAAAGCCGACGCATCTGTCTGGGGCGATCCTTCGGTGCTTGATCCGCAAAAACTGCCAGACGAACAGCGTGATGCCCTGCTGGCGCATATCCCACAAGGACTCCCTGCCGTACTGCCGGAACCGCATGCTGCCTGGGTAAACGCTCTGGAACAAGAATGGCTACGCCGCTACGGTACGCATTAATTCTGTTGCTATGGGGCATCATGGCGGCAGTGTATCTGCCGCTGGTGCCGGCAACGTTCTCTCTGGCAGGCCCGGCGCTTAGCGCTACGCACTGGCTGGCGCTGTTTGACGATCCTCAACTTCCGCAGGCCTTGCTGGCAACGCTGGTTTCCGTAGGCCTGGCGACGCTCGGCGCCCTGGCCCTTGCGCTGGCGGCGATCCTCTTTTTGTGGCCTGGCGCTGGCTGGGCGCGTCTGTGCACGCGTCTGCCGTGGCTGCTGGCGATCCCGCACGTCGCATTCGCGACCAGCATGCTGTTGGTTTTTGCCGAAGGCGGCATACTCTGGCAATGGCTGCCATTGCTAAACCCGCAACCGGACCGCTATGGTATTGGGCTTGGCATCACGCTGGCGGTGAAAGAGAGTGCCTTTTTGTTATGGATCCTCTCCGCTCTGTTGAGTGAAAAACAACTTTCGCAGCAGGTTATCGTCCTGGATTCGCTGGGCTACAGCCGTCTGCAATGCCTGAATTGGTTGGTACTGCCCTCCATCGCCCCGGCGTTGGGCAAAGCCATGCTGGCGATTGTCGCCTGGTCACTCTCCGTTGTGGATGTGGCCATTATCCTTGGCCCCGGCAATCCGCCCACGCTTGCCGTATTGAGCTGGCAATGGCTCAGCCAGGGCGATGCCGAACAGCAGGCTAAAGGCGCGCTCGCCAGCCTGCTGCTGGTATTATTGCTACTGCTCATCGCGCTGGCGGGTTATCTGTTCTGGCGTGGCTGGCGGCGCGCAATTCCGGCAGCAAGCGGGATACGCCTGCGTTTTTCATCCTGTGCGCCCGGACGTGCGCTGGCGCAACTTTTGCCCGTCAGCGGCGTGGTGTGCGCGCTGATTCTGGCGCTGGTCGCCAACTATTCATCGCTCAACAGCGAGGCGCTTAGCAACAGTTTGCTGCTGGGGCTCCTTTCCACCGTGCTGGCGCTACTGATACTTTTTGCCTGGCTGGAATGGGGTCCACAAACCGGACACCGTTGGGTCTGGCTGCCGATTATTCTGCCCGCGCTGCCGCTGGTCACCGGCCAGTATCTGCTGGCGCTATATACCGGGCAGGATGGCCTGATGATGACCATTGTCTGGGGGCATATGCTGTGGGTGATGCCGTGGATGCTGTTTGTACTCAAACCGGCGTGGCAACGTATTGATCCCCGGCTGATTTTGATTGCTCAAACGTTGGGCTGGGCGCGAGGCCGTATATTCTGGCGGGTAAAATGCCCGCTGCTGTTACGCCCGGCGCTGATCGCCTTCGCAGTTGGCTTCTCGGTCAGTATTGCCCAATATATGCCAACGGAATGGTTAGGGGCCGGGCGCTATCCCACGCTGACCACCGAGGCGGTGGCCTTAAGCAGCGGCGGCAGCACGGCTGTTTTAGCGACACAGGCGCTATGGCAGCTTCTGCTACCGCTATTCGTTTTCGCACTGACGGCGTTTTTCGCCGCGTGGCTCGGCCGCTTTCGACAAGGACTCCGCTAATGCTCACCGTACAAAGCGTTTCATTGTACCAGGGTGCGACAACGCTGCTGAAGGACGTTAACTTCCAGGTTAACAAAAGTGACATTGTCACCATTATGGGACCTTCCGGTAGCGGCAAGTCTTCGCTGTTTTCGTGGATGGTTGGCGCATTGTCCCCTCAGTTTCAGGCAGTGGGCGAGCTGTGGCTCAACGGATCGCGCATAGACCTCCTGCCTACCGCACAGCGCCAGATAGGCATCCTGTTTCAGGATGCGCTGCTGTTTGACCATTTCAGCGTTGGACAGAATTTACTGCTGGCCTTACCCGCCAGCCTGCAAGGCTCCGCCAGACGCCATGCGGTAGAAAATGCCCTTGCGCGCGCGGATCTGGCGGGGTTTTATCAGCGCGATCCGGCCTCGCTCTCCGGCGGCCAGCGATCGCGCGTCGCCCTGCTGCGCGCCCTGCTGGCTCAGCCCCAGGCGCTGCTGCTCGATGAACCCTTTAGCAGACTGGATGCGTCGCTACGCGATACCTTTCGCCAGTGGGTCTTCACCGAGGTACGCAAGCTGGATATTCCCGTGGTACAGGTTACGCATGACGCGCAGGATATCCCGCCAGCGGGTCGCGTATTACAGATGGAAAACTGGGCGTGAATGTAGCGATATGCTGCGTTAACGCAAGGTTTTTACTTAACCGGCGGCACAGAATGTCGTCTTCTTTTTTTCAACGTCGGGCTATTCGATGAAACGTGTTTCTCAAATGACCGCGCTGGCACTGGCTTTAGGGCTCGCTTGCGCTTCTTCCTGGGCTGCTGAAACAGCACAGACGCTCACCCTCAACCAGTTACAGCAAAAGCAAGGCGCGGCGATCGATACCCGTCAGAGCGCTTTTTACAACGGCTGGCCGCAATCGCTCAATGGACCTTCCGGACACGAACCCTCCGCACTGAACCTGTCCGCCGCCTGGCTCGACAAGATGAATGATGAACAACTCAGCGCCTGGGTGAAGGCACATCAGCTTAATACCGCCACGCCGGTGGCGCTGTATGGCAGCAATAGCGACATGCAGGCCGTGAAATCCCGCCTGCAAAAAGTCGGCTTTAGCCAAATTGCAACCCTCAGCGATGCGCTTGCTGACCCTGCCCGTCTGCAACGTCTGCCGCACTTCGAACAACTGGTTTACCCGCAGTGGCTGCACGACCTGCAGCAGGGCAAAGAAGTGACCGCCAAACCGTCGGGTGACTGGAAAGTGATTGAAGCCGCCTGGGGCGCGCCGAAGCTGTATCTGCTCAGCCATATCCCTGGCGCGGGCTACATTGATACCAACGAAGTTGAAAGCGAACCGCTGTGGAACAAAGTTTCCGACGCGCAGCTCAAAGCGATGCTGGCAAAACACGGTATCCGCCACGATACCACGGTGATTTTGTACGGTCGTGATGTCTATGCCGCCGCGCGCGTGGCGCAAATCATGCTGTATGCCGGTGTGAAAGATGTGCGTCTGCTCGACGGCGGCTGGCAAACCTGGTCCGACTCCGGTTTACCGGTCGAACGCGGAACCCCGCCGACGGTGAAACCGGAGCCTGATTTTGGCGTTGCTATCCCTGCTCAACCGCAGCTGATGCTGAATATGGAACAGGCCCGCGGCCTGCTGCATCGCCAGGATGCGTCGTTGGTGAGCATTCGTTCATGGCCGGAATTTATCGGTACTACCAGCGGCTACAGCTACATTAAGCCAAAAGGCGAGATCGCTGGCGCACGCTGGGGCCACGCGGGGAGTGATTCCACGCATATGGAAGATTTTCATAACCCGGACGGCACCATGCGCAGCGCGGATGACATCGCCGCCATGTGGAAACAATGGAACATTCTGCCGCAGCAGCAGGTCTCTTTCTATTGCGGCACCGGCTGGCGCGCTTCGGAAACGTTTATGTATGCCCGCGCAATGGGCTGGAAAAACGTCTCCGTCTACGACGGCGGCTGGTATGAGTGGAGCAGCAATCCGAAAAACCCGGTCGCCAGCGGTGAACGGGGTCCGGACGCCAGCAAGTAAGATTGTCATGATTGCCGGATGCGGCGAGAACGTGTTACCCAGCCTACTTAACCCACCGTTGTAGGCCGGATAAGCGAAGCGCATCCGGTAACGCAAAACATTACGTCTGACGCTGCACCGCTTTCAGCGCCAGATATCCGCTCCAGATCCGGGTGAACGTCGTCATCCAGCACAGCGCGCCAAAAACCCACGCCAGCACCGCAAAGTAGGCCGGAAAAAGACAACCTAAAACAAACAGCAGGATAGTCTCGGTTCCTTCGGTTAGCCCACCCAGATAATAAAACGATTTATGCGCGTAGCCTGGGTTATCTATCTGATGTTTAGCCGCCAGCGCGGCGAAAGCGAGGAAGCTGCTGCCGGTGCCAATGAATGCAAACAACAACCAGCCCCCCGCCAGCGCATTTTGCTGCGGCGCGGCAAGAATAAAACCAAACGGTACTAAGGCATAAAACAGAAAATCGAGTGAAATATCGAGAAATCCCCCCGCATCCGTTAGCCCTCTGCGCCGCGCCAGCGCGCCGTCCAGCCCGTCAAACAGCCGATTAAGCACAATGACCACCAGCGCCGCCGGATACCAGCCTAATGCCAGAAATGGCAGGGCCAGCACGCCAATAGCAAATCCGACCAGCGTAAGTCCGTCCGGGGTAATCGCAGGCTTATCAAGAAGGCCCACACAATGATGCAACAGCGGTTTTAACCGCGGATGGAGATGACGATCAAGCATGCGGGCGTCCTTTAAAACTGTCGCACAATCCTTGAGAAGGAATATCGAGGGCGGCATTAAAGCGCGCAGAAAGATTCTGGAAGGCGATCAGCGCGGTCATTTCAGTAATAACGTCATCGGTAAAATACTGCTTCATCTGCGTTTTCAGCGTCTCGTCAACCTGCGGAGGCGTGGCGGTAACCGCATCGGCATAGGCCAGCGCCACGCGCTCTTCTGCGCTAAACAGCGCTGATGCTTGCCAGTTGGCGACCTGCAAGACTTTATCCAACGCGCCACAGCGTTCAGCCAGGCGTAAGCTATTGGCATCAACGCAGAAGGCGCAATGGCACACCTGAGAAACGCGGGTCATTAACAATGCGCGCATCACCGGCGTTAAGCGCGCCTTTTTACGCTCCAGAAAGCCGACAAACAGCGCCACCAGCCAGAACAGAAACGGCATTCGCCCCCACCAGCGCGTGGGATGCAGCACATCACCATAATGTTTTTTCTGCGTCGCAACCAGCGGTCGCAAACTGAATGGGATGCGGGTTAACGGACTTACCCACGAGTGAGGATCGTTCAAGGGGGCTCCTGAATACTTTTGGTCAAAGCTATGGATAACAGTATTATGTCACTTTCTGCTGTTAGATCTTGATGAATATGATGAAAACCCTCGACGTAGTCGCCGCTATCATTGAGCGTGATGGCAAAATTTTACTGGCTCAGCGTGCGCCGGATGCGGATCAGCCCGGCATGTGGGAATTTGCTGGCGGTAAAGTTGAGCCGGGCGAAAGTCAGCCTCAGGCGCTGGTCCGTGAACTGCGTGAAGAATTGGGCATCGAGGCGGCCGTGGGGCGCTACATTGCCAGCCATCAACGCGAGGTTTCGGGCCGACTGATTCACTTACATGCGTGGCATGTACCCTCTTTTCAGGGAGAACTGAATGCGTATGAACATCAGGATATCGTCTGGTGTTTACCCGAAGAGGCGCTGCGCTACCCGCTGGCGCCAGCCGATATCCCACTGTTAGACGCGTTTATTCTTTTACGCGCCGCCAGACCAGCGGATTCGAGCTGATTGTTTTATCGTCGCGCTGGCACTGAAGCAGTACACCATCTGCTTTAATCACCGCCCCTTCGGAATAGTTTTGATCCTGGTAAATACAGCATTGACTGCACGGCTGCGCGCGCTGCCCGCTGGAGCTGAACACTTCCGGCGGCACATTCACCTGCACATCCGGGCGATAAAGCTGATTTGCCAGCGTCGCGCTGGACACCAGTGCCAACGCTCCTGCCATGATTAAACGGCGCATACTCTTTCCTTTTTGACTGACAGTTATGCTCAGTATAACGGTATAAATCGGCAGAAACTTTAGTCCCGCCCGTCATCGTTTTTGGTTATGACCCACGCCGCGATATTAATTTACTTAGCGGGGTTAATTTTTTCTTGCGTCCCGTCACACTGCTGGTGGTATAGTCAAAAACCGCAAAACACTTAACACAAATATCAAAAATATAACCATATCAATACATAAGAGGTTCTTATATCTATGGATCAGACATGTTCTCTGGAGTCGTTTCTCAACCATGTACAAAAGCGCGACCCAAATCAGACCGAGTTCGCGCAAGCCGTTCGTGAGGTCATGACAACACTGTGGCCCTTTCTTGAACAAAACCCGCGTTATCGTCAGATGTCGCTGCTGGAACGTCTGGTTGAACCGGAGCGCGTGATCCAGTTCCGCGTAGTCTGGCTCGACGATCGCAATCAGGTACAGGTTAACCGCGCGTGGCGCGTGCAGTTTAGCTCCGCCATTGGCCCATACAAAGGCGGCATGCGTTTCCACCCTTCCGTAAACCTGTCGATCCTGAAATTCCTTGGCTTCGAACAGACCTTTAAAAACGCTCTCACCACGCTGCCGATGGGCGGGGGTAAAGGCGGGAGCGATTTCGATCCGAAAGGGAAAAGCGAAGGCGAAATCATGCGTTTCTGTCAGGCGCTGATGACCGAACTGTTCCGCCATTTAGGTCCCGATACCGACGTTCCGGCGGGCGATATTGGCGTGGGCGGGCGTGAAGTCGGCTTTATGGCCGGGATGATGAAAAAGCTGTCCAATAACAGCGCCTGCGTCTTTACCGGTAAGGGTCTCTCTTTCGGCGGCAGCCTGATTCGCCCGGAAGCCACCGGCTACGGTCTGGTGTACTTCACCGAAGCGATGCTTAAACGTCACGGTCTGAGCTTTGAAGGCATGCGCGTGGCGGTCTCTGGATCCGGTAACGTGGCGCAGTTCGCCATTGAGAAAGCCATGGAGTTTGGCGCCCGGGTGGTAACGGCCTCCGATTCCAGCGGCACCGTGGTCGACGAGAGTGGATTTACCAAAGAAAAACTGGCGCGTCTGTGCGCGATCAAAGACAGCCGTGACGGTCGCGTGGCGGATTACGCCCGTGAGTTTGGCCTGACCTATCTGGAAGGCAAACAGCCGTGGTCGGTTCCGGTCGACATCGCCCTGCCGTGCGCCACCCAGAACGAGCTGGATGTCGATGCGGCGCGCGTACTGATCGCCAACGGCGTGAAGGCTGTTGCCGAAGGGGCAAACATGCCTACCACCATCGAGGCCACCGATCTGTTCCTTGAAGCGGGCGTTCTGTTCGCGCCGGGTAAAGCGGCCAACGCCGGCGGCGTAGCGACATCCGGTCTGGAAATGGCGCAGAACGCCGCACGTCTGGGCTGGAAAGCGGAGAAAGTGGATGCGCGCCTGCACCACATCATGCTGGATATTCACCACGCCTGCGTCGAGTACGGCGGCGAAAGCAAGCAAACCAACTACGTGCGCGGCGCCAACATCGCGGGCTTCGTGAAGGTTGCCGACGCGATGTTGGGTCAGGGTGTGATTTAATTCAGAACTGTTTCCCGTAGGCCTGATAAGCATCGCGCCATCAGGCATTGCCGGATGCGGCACACGTGCCTTATCCGGCCTACGAACACATTACAGGCTCGCCTCTTCAGATGGCGGGCTTTTTTTCGCCGGGCGTTTACGCGGCGCGCTCTTTTTCTTCTCACCTGCGCCACCCGGGGCGGCAATGCCACGAAAGCGCCGAACCGGCGTGCTGCGCGCCTGATCGATAAGCTGATACAGCGTTCCCACCAGCGGCTGCATGAAATCCTGATAGCGACACTGCTTTTCGCTGATTTGCGTCAGGATCGATTCCCAGTGAGCGGTCATGTCCGGACGCGTCGCCATTTCGGGCAGCGAGTGAAACAGCGCTTTTCCGGCATCGGTAGAATGGATATAGCGCCCTTTTTTCACCAGGAAACCGCGTTTAAACAGCAGCTCGATAATCCCGGCGCGCGTCGCTTCCGTGCCTAATCCATCCGTGGCGCGCAGGATCTTCTTCAGATCTTTATCCTGCACAAAGCGCGCAATTCCGGTCATCGCTGACAGCAGCGTCGCGTCGGTAAAATGGCGCGGCGGCTGGGTCTGACGTTCAACCACTTCGCCTTTTTCGCACAACAGCTCATCGTCTTTGGCTACTACCGGCAACGGCGTCCCGTCGTTATCTTCGTCGCGCTCTTTGTTGCCAAGCAGCGTACGCCATCCGGCCTCCGCCAGAAAACGGGCTTTGGCGACAAACTTGCCTTTGGCGATATCCAGCTCAATCACGCACTTGCGGAATACCGCATCCGCGCAGAACTGCATCAAATACTGGCGCGCAATCAGGTTGTAAATCTTCGACTCGTTGTCGGTAAGATTAATCGATGAACTCCGGGCCGTGGGAATGATAGCGTGGTGCGCATCCACCTTTTTATCGTCCCAGCAGCGATTTCGCGTATCGGGATTCACCGCGGGTTGCGGAAGCAGATCCGGCGCATGGACGCTAATCGCGTTCATCACCGCATGACGTCCGGCAAAATGCTCTTCCGGCAGATAACGGCTATCCGAACGCGGATAGGTGATCAGCTTATGGGTTTCATACAGCTTCTGGCAGATATCCAGAACGTTTTGCGCACTCAGACCGAAGCGTTTCGCCGCTTCAATCTGCAACGCCGACAGCGAAAACGGCAGCGGCGCGGATTCTGATTCCCGTTTATCGTTATAGCTGGTGACGAACGCCGGCTGACCGTTAATACGGTTCACCACGTGTTCAGCCAGGGTACGATTCAGTAAGCGCCCTTCTTCATCCTGATACGGCTCGCACGCTTCGCTGGGCTGCCAAATAGCGGTAAATCGCTCCTCGGCGGGCGTCACGATATGCGCTTTGACCTCAAAGAAGTCTTTGGCGACGAAGTTTTCGATCTCTTCATCGCGACGCACGACCAGGCCAAGCACCGGCGTCTGTACGCGCCCGACCGAAAGTACGCCCTGATAGCCCGCGTTACGCCCAAGAATGGTGTACGCGCGCGTCATATTGATACCGTACAGCCAGTCCGCCCGCGCCCGCGCCAGGGCCGACACGCACAGCGGAATGAACTCACTGTTGGCGCGCAGACGCTCAATAGCCCGCTCAACGGCCTGCGGGTTGAGGTCGTTAATCAGACAGCGTTGCACCTGCTGGCGCTTTTCGGGAGCCAACTGCAGGTAATCCAGCACTTCATCCACCAGCAGTTGTCCTTCACGATCGGGGTCTCCTGCGTGAATAACTTCGCTGGCTTCATGTAAAAAGCGCTTAATAACGTTGAGCTGTTTGGTCACCGAAGGACGCGGCTGCAGTTGCCACTTGTCCGGAACAATTGGCAGATCGACCAAACTCCAGCGCGCATAACGGCTGTCGTAGGCGTCTGGCTGCGCCTGTTCAAGCAGGTGACCAATACACCAGGTCACCACTTGCCCATTTCCGCATTCAATAAAGCCGTCGCCTTTGCGATGCGGCTTCGGCAGCACATCGGCGATTGCGCGCGCCAGACTCGGTTTTTCGGCAATAAACAACCGCATCGAGTTAACGGATCTCAACCATGGCGCGACCGCCACGAGCTTCCACTAACTCACCAATCGCGGTGAGATCGATACCAAACTGCGCCGCCGCGGCTTTCACTTCGGCTTCCGCTTCCGGCGTTACCGCCAGCAGCAGACCGCCGGAAGTTTGCGGATCGCAGAGCAGATCGCGAACCGACTGCGGCATTTCACCCATCAGATGTCCGTAGCTGGCAAAGTTACGCTGGGTACCGCCCGGCACCGCGCCCTGCGCGATGTACTCTTCCACGCCGGGCAGCTTAGGAATATCCTGGTAGACGATCTGCGCCTGAACCCCTGCGCCCTGGCACATCTCGCTCAAATGTCCCAGCAGACCAAAACCGGTAACGTCGGTCATGGCTTTCACACCGTCGATGTCGGCAAATGCCGCACCGGCAATGTTCATCCGGCACATCACTTCCGTCGCCAGTCCAATGTGTTCATCCTTCAGCAGCGATTTTTTCTCTGCGGTAGTCAGGACGCCAATACCCAGAGGTTTGGTCAGGAACAGCCTGCATCCCGCCTCGGCGGTACTGTTTTTCTTCACGCGTTCGGTCGGCACTACGCCGGTTACCGCAAGGCCGAAGATAGGCTCCGGGGCATCGATAGAGTGACCGCCCGCCAGCGCGATCCCCGCCTGACGGCAGGCAAAGCGTCCGCCTTCGGTCACTTCGCGGGCGATCTCCGGCGCCAGCTTATCCAGCGGCCAGCCCAGAATAGCAATTGCCATAATCGGTTTGCCGCCCATGGCGAAAATATCGCTGATGGCGTTGGTGGCGGCGATGCGGCCAAAATCAAACGGATTATCGACAATCGGCATAAAGAAATCGGTGGTGCTGATAACGCTGGTGCCATTACCCAAATCGTAGACGGCCGCGTCATCGCGGGTTTCATTACCCACGAGTAAGTTTGGATCAACGAATTTCGCCTGCTCACTGTGCAGGATGGTTTCCAGCACTTTAGGGGAAATTTTACAACCGCAACCGGCTCCGTGGCTGTATTGCGTTAAACGAATAGCTTGCTCGCTCATGGACATCTCCTGTCATTGCAATTCGGATATGGTAGCGCTCATTCCATGATGTGGTAAGAGTGACTGTCTGAATTCGGGTGTCTTTGCTCATAATCCAGACAGTTTTGCCGTTGATATCAGAAATAACAAACAAATGCGCTTGGATCGGCAGGGCTAATGGTCGTGGACGCTTTGAGCTGCGGCGTGCCCAGATAGAGAAAACCGACGATCTTATCCTGCGGGCGGCAGTCAAACGCTTCGCGAACTTCCGCGCTTTCCGTTAATGCGCCACTGCGCCAGATACCGCCAAAGCCCTGAGCAACGGCAGCCATCTGCATTGCCATCACCGCACAACCGGCAGACATCTCCTGTTCCCACAGCGGAACCTTGTCATTTTCTTCACATTTCGCCACCACGGTAATGATCAGCGGGGCGCGAAACGGTGCCGTCCTGGCTTTTTCCCGCGCTTTCTCGTCGCTGCCTGCGGCAATAGCGCCTTTTTCAAGCACTGCGCTAAAACGCTCGCGCCCTTCGCCCTCAATGACAAAGAATTGCCACGGTTGCAGCGTTTTGTGGTCCGGGGCGCGCATTCCCGCCCGCAGAATGTTTTGCAACTGCTCTCCCGTCGGTGCCGGTTCGACAAGACGAGAAGCGCTACGACGGGTAATAAGTAATTCGAGTGCATCCATTTGCTTAACTCCAACAATGATATTTGTTCACAAAATTAACACGTGAGCGGATTTTGTTACAGCACAGGCGGTGATTCCTGCTGACAAGTGCCTGTCGGGTCATTACGATAGCCACATCTTAACGCCTTTTTTCGGGATAACCGGGTGGCGTGTTGTTAATCGGTAGGGAGAATACATGCAAACCCTTTGGCGATTCATTGCCGGATTTTTTAAATGGACATGGCGATTACTCAATTTCGTCCGTGAATTTGTGCTCAACCTGTTTTTCATCTTTCTGGTGCTGGTTGGCGTGGGTATCTGGATGCAGGTCAGCAGCAGCAACACCAGTGAACATGCTGAACGTGGCGCGCTGCTGCTGGATATCTCGGGCGTGATAGTCGACAAGCCGTCGAGCACCAGCCGCTTGAGCGTCATTGGCCGTCAACTGTTTGGCGCCAGCTCCGATCGTCTGCAGGAAAACTCCCTGTTCGATATCGTGAATACCATTCGCCAGGCTAAAGATGACCGCAACATCACCGGCATCGTGATGGATCTGAAAAACTTTGCCGGGGCCGATCAGCCGTCCATGCAGTACATCGGTAAAGCGCTGCGGGAATTCCGCGACAGCGGCAAACCGGTGTTTGCCGTGGGCGATAACTTCAGCCAGGGTCAATATTACCTTGCCAGTTTTGCCAACAAAATTTATCTCTCCCCGCAGGGTTCCGTGGATCTGCACGGTTTTGCCACTAACGGCCTGTACTACAAGTCCCTGCTGGATAAGCTGAAAGTCTCAACCCATGTGTTCCGCGTCGGTACCTATAAGTCTGCCGTAGAACCGTTCATCCGCGATGATATGTCCCCTGCCGCGCGCGAGGCCGATAGCCGCTGGATCGGCGAGCTGTGGCAGAACTATCTCGATACGGTCGCCGCTAACCGTCAGATCCCTGCTCAGCAGGTGTTCCCCGGCGCGCAGGCGATGCTGGACGGCCTGACGAAAGTCGATGGCGATACCGCAAAATACGCGCTCGACAACAAACTGGTCGATGCCCTTGCCTCCAGCGCCGAAGTCGAGAAAATACTGACCAAACAGTTCGGCTGGAGCAAAGCGGATAAAAACTTCCGCGCCGTGAGCTACTACGATTACACGCTGAAAACCCCGGCGGATACCGGAGAGAGCATTGGCGTCATCTTCGCGAATGGCGCGATTATGGACGGTGAAGAAACCCCGGGGAATGTGGGCGGCGACACCACTGCCGCGCAGATCCGCGAAGCGCGTCTTGATCCGAAGGTGAAAGCCATTGTTCTGCGCGTGAACAGTCCCGGCGGCAGCGTCAGCGCTTCCGAAGTGATTCGCGCAGAACTGGCGGCGGCAAAAGCGGCGGGCAAACCGGTTGTCGTTTCCATGGGTGGCATGGCGGCCTCTGGTGGGTACTGGATCTCCACGCCAGCCAGTTACATTGTGGCGAACCCCAGCACGCTGACCGGTTCAATCGGGATCTTTGGCGTGATCAACACCGTGGAAAACAGTCTGGATTCCATTGGCGTACATACCGACGGCGTAGCCACCTCCCCACTGGCGGACATTTCCATTACCAAAGCGTTACCGCCTGAAGTACAGCAAATGATGCAACTGAGCATTGAGAACGGCTATAAGCGCTTTATCACGCTGGTCGCGGATGCGCGTAAGACAACGCCAGAGCAGATTGACAAAATCGCTCAGGGCCACGTCTGGACCGGCCAGGATGCGAAAGCCAACGGTCTGGTTGACAGTCTGGGTGATTTTGATGACGCCGTCGCGAAAGCGGCTGAACTGGCCAAACTGAAACAGTGGCACATTGAGTATTACCAGGACGAACCCACCTTCATGGATATGGTGATAGACAGCATGTCTGGTTCCGTACGCGCCATGCTGCCTGAAGCCATTCAGGCGATGCTCCCGCCACCGCTTGCTTCTGCCGCAAGCGTGGTTAAAGCGGAAAGCGATAAGCTGGCCGCGTTTAACGATCCGCAAAACCGCTATGCGTTTTGCCTGACCTGCGCCAACGTTCGTTAACCGTCAAATGCTGCCCCGGATGGGGCAGCATTGATTCGGGTATTCCGACAGTCCCCGGGCGTACAGCCAAATTCCCGACTAAACATGCGAATAAAGTGCGCGCAGTCGCTAAACCCCAGACGCAGCGCAATTTCCGTGACACGCTCTCCAGAATTTATCAACAGCCAATGGGCATAGCGCAATCGGGCGCTACGGATAAACTCCCCCGGCGACTGAGAGAATTCAGCATTAAACAGCCGGGTCAACTGCCGCGGGCTCAGGTTTACTTCGGCGGCAAGCCATTGGGTTGAGATAGGTTTAACCAACCCTTTCTCAATCAAAAAGACGGCCTTACGTAAGCGGCTATCGCTCACATGCGTAAAGCCTATCGCTCTGGAAACCGCCACGGAAGTGCTGTCTATTCGGTTAGGCACTGACATCTGGAAAATGGCTTTTGTCGCCCTGTCGGGGCCGCAGTGTCGGCGAATAAGCTCCGTCGCCAGCCCGATCGTTGAGATACCGCCCGGGCAGGTCAGTATCCCCTTTTCTTCATGGAAATCGACGCCGGTTCGGGCGCTCAACAGAGGAAATTGCGTCTTAAAATCGTTCAGATGCCAGGGATGAACCGCCGCAGTTAATCCCTGTAGAAACCCCTCCTGCGCGAGGACAAAGCTGCCCGTACAAACACCGACCAGCGGGATATTCCGCTGATGGGCAAGATGCAGGTAACGCCGCGCGGCAGGGTCCGCTTTTGCCATACTGCGCAAGAGCCCACCGATCACCACGATATAATCGAACTGCTCCGGGGCAACAAATGCGCTATCCGGCATCATCGCCATACCTGAACTGCTGAATACAGGCTGTTCTGGCGTAGCGCTCATCAGACGCCAGGAACAGCGGATCTTCTGGCTGTCATCGCCCATATCCGCCGCATGACGCAGCGCATCCGTCAACCCCGCCAGCGCCAGTAGGGGAAATTCAGGCCACAGTACAATCCCGACATTTAACTGCGGCCTGACAGGCATCTCTGTCTGGTTCGCATCAATGGCGGTGATAATATCGCGATCCGCTTTTCCACCCGGAGGCAGCGTAATCTGGTTTTTCTTCACTTCAGGCTCCGGTTTAAACCCGGGCGATGGCGCAACGTTGCCCGGGACGGTAATGAAACACAAAGCAATCCTGTCAGTATCAACAGCGCCCCTACGATAAACGCAGGCTGCAAAGATTCTCCCAGAAACATCACGCCAGCGATAATCCCCATTGCAGGCGTCATCAGAACCAGCGTCCCCAGCGAAGCGACATGATAATTGCGCAGCAGAGTAAACCAGATTAGATAGCTTGAAAATGCGACGACCAGCGTCTGGAAAGTCAGGCTAACCATCAATGTCGAGGTCATATGTATCGTCGTTTCACCCAGCATCAGGCCAATAAGCAATAACACAATGCCGGTGATAGCGAGTTGATAAAACAACGTACACGATGAAGGAATGGTAGCAAGACGACTGCAGCGAATCACGACGCTGGACGTTCCCCAGGCAATGCCTGCAAAGAGCCCGCACAAATCACCTGCCAGACTCCACTGCGTATTCCCGTCATGAGGAACGCACATCACGGCGACGGCAATCCCGAAAAAGGCGATGCCCAGCCCGCACCACTGTAGGCGGCTCAGGCGTTCCTCCGGCAAAATAATATGTAACCCGACAGCGGAAAACAACGGCGCGGTGTACAGATAAAGCGCCATATGAGAGGCAGTCGTCAACGTTATTCCGACAGAAACCAACACGAACTCAAGCGCAAAAAGCAGCCCAACGACAGTGCCCATTCTGGCGATACTGCGCTCACGCAGGCGGCCAAAAATATTATCCCGACGGTGAAACAGCAGTCCAATCAGCAGCGCTGCGATTGCAGAACGCAGCCCCACCTGAAGAAACGGCGACATATCAGCAGCCGCGGATTTAATCGCTACCTGTTGACTGCCCCAGACACCGCAAATCACCACCATCAGCAAAATAGCGGCATTATCAATTCTCTTTCTGATCATTTCTCGATCCGTAAAAATACGCGTAAAAGAAGGTCGATACTGTAGGACTGCGGGGGGAGAACCACACTGTATAATCGGGACAACGCACTGAACGTAAATGACATATTGATCGGACAACCGGTATGCGTCATTTGCGCTGTCTTTTTTCAGGAGGGACTTTATACTGCGCCTGTTTATGCACAACTTAATCTGTGACGCCCATGCAAAAGAAATCGATTTACGTTGCCTATACCGGCGGTACCATTGGTATGCAGCGCTCAGAACAGGGTTATATCCCCGTTTCTGGTCATCTTCAGCGCCAGCTGGCATTGATGCCAGAATTCCACCGCCCAGAGATGCCAGACTTCACCATCCATGAATACGATCCGCTGATGGATTCTTCCGATATGACGCCGGAAGACTGGCAGCATATTGCGGAAGACATTAAATCGCACTATGACGATTACGATGGTTTTGTCATTCTGCACGGTACAGACACCATGGCGTTTACCGCTTCGGCGCTCTCTTTCATGCTGGAGAATCTCGGTAAGCCGGTAATTGTGACAGGGTCACAAATTCCGCTGGCAGAGTTACGCTCAGACGGACAAATCAATTTGCTGAATGCGCTCTACGTTGCAGCAAATTACCCAATCAACGAAGTGACCCTGTTCTTCAATAATCGGCTGTTTCGCGGCAACCGTACCACCAAAGCGCACGCTGATGGTTTTGACGCCTTTGCCTCACCCAATCTTGCCCCATTACTGGAAGCCGGGATCCATATCCGTCGACTGGGAACACCGCCTGCGCCCCACGGTACGGGCGAGCTGATTGTTCACCCTATCACGCCACAACCGATTGGCGTGGTGACCATTTATCCTGGGATCTCTGCCGATGTGGTACGCAACTTCTTGCGCCAGCCGGTTAAAGCGTTAATTTTACGCTCTTACGGCGTGGGCAATGCGCCGCAAAATAAAGAGTTTCTGAAAGAACTTGAAGATGCCAGCTCACGCGGCATAGTGGTGGTTAACCTTACGCAGTGTATGTCCGGCAAGGTGAACATGGGCGGTTATGCGACGGGGAACGCGTTGGCGCATGCAGGCGTTATCGGCGGCGCGGATATGACGGTCGAAGCAACGCTCACTAAACTGCACTATTTGCTAAGTCAGGGGCTGGACACGCAGAGCATTCGTGAAGCCATGTCGCAAAATCTGCGTGGCGAGCTTACGCCAGACGAATAAGGAGTCTATGCCCATGGCCCGAGCCTTACTGTTGGTCGATTTACAAAATGACTTTTGTGCCGGTGGCGCCCTCGCCGTCCCGCAAGGCGACAGCACCATCGATATTGCCAACCGGCTGATCGACTGGTGCGCCTCGCGCGGCGACACCGTCGTCGCCAGCCTGGACTGGCATCCGGCTAATCATGGCAGTTTTGCCAGCCAGCACCAGGTTGAACCTTACAGTCAGGGGCAACTGGACGGCCTGGCGCAGACGTTCTGGCCCGATCATTGCGTGCAAAACAGCGAAGGGGCCGCCCTGCATCCTCTGCTGAACCAGCGAGCGATAACTCAAACGTTTACTAAAGGTGAAAACCCGCTGGTCGACAGCTATAGCGCGTTTTTTGATAACGGTCGTCGTCAGGCAACCGCGCTGAACGCATGGCTGCTGGAGCATCGCGTTGCCGAACTCATCATTATGGGGCTGGCGACCGATTATTGCGTAAAATTTACCGTGCTGGATGCGCTCGATCTTGGCTACACCGTCAGCGTCATTACCGACGGCTGTCGTGGCGTCAATATTCACCCCCAGGACAGTGCAAACGCCTTTATGGAAATGGCGGCAGCGGGCGCGACTTTGTATACGCTGGATGACTGGCTGGAAACACAACCGTAAGCGACGCCGACAGGATCATTCTTGTCGGCGCATTATTTCAGGCCAGGGTTGAAATCTCTTCCAGCGAAACTTTGCGCGTTTCGATGCCAAAACATAGCAGAATCAGCGCGCAGAGCACCAGCATAACGCCCAGCACGATAAAGACAGTGGTCGAGCCGTAGCGTGTCAACAGAATAGCGACGCCATAAGGCGTAAATACCGCGACAATCCTGCCCACCGCATTCACGAAACCCGATCCACGCAATCTAAGATGTGTTGGCCACAATTCCGGGACATACACCGCGGAGGCAAAGCAAACATACATATACAGAAAAAAGATCATCACCAGGCCGTAGCTCAAAATAGCCCACTCTTCGGTTTGAATCGAATAGAAATACCCGAGCAGCGCGATAATAACGAGTAAGAATGAACCAAACAGCCTCCGTGGAAAACGATCGATAACCATCGCGGCAATAAATATTCCAACGGGCGCGCCAATCATAATTATCGCAGTCATAAAGATGGATTTCGTCACATCGATTCCCGAATTAACAAAAATCGTTGGGATCCATACCGTTATGGTATAGAGCGAAATGTTCATCGCAATAAGCACCGTGATCGCCACCAGCGTACAGCGCAACATCTGCCCCTTGAACAATAACCAAAATGAACCACTTTCCACGCCTGATTTCATCGTCAGGCAATCGCTGTGACAGGAAGGTAAGATGATTTTTTTCTCTTTTTCAATTTGCGACTCCACCTGTACCAGATGTTTTTCGGCTTCGCTTCTCTGCCCCTTACCAGCCAGCCAACGAGGAGATTCGATAAAGTACTTTCCGGACAGATACCAGGCCAACAGCATTGTCGCCCCACCAAGCAGAAACATCATCCGCCAGCTTAAACAGGCAATGACGACGACGCCAACTGCCGCTGATAACATGGGCGACCAGTTACCAACAAATGACAGACGGGCAGACCATTTTCCACGTACAGTAGGCGGGATAAATTCGGTAAATGAGGCATAGCCCACCATAATCAGCGCCCCCATTCCGATCCCCATCAGGCAACGGAAAAAAATCAGCCAGTACATGTTGGGCACAAACGTTGCCGCGCAAGCAGAAACCCCGACGATCAGCAAATTGATGCGGAATGCCTTACGTCGGCCAAGATAATCGCCAATAAACCCCCCGCTTAGCGAACCAACAAAGTAGCCAAACATCAGCGCTGAGGTAAATGCTGCGTTGAGATAATTATTAGACCAACCGGTACTGACTAATTTCGCCAATACCACATTTCCGGAATAACTGAGAAAACCGGTGACTAATAAACTAAAACTAATAATGCCGAAAATACGAAAATGAAATCGCGATAAAGGTAAGCGATCTAATCTTGCACCGATAGGGTCACATTGTTCCATCTGGATGCCTCAAATTCAGCTAAATAGAAAGTATGGCGATCGCGGCAGAAATTATTTTGCCGCGCCATCCATCATCATTATATTTTTATGGCATTTTCCAGGTGCAAACTAAAATAACATCGACACAAGCGATGTTAAAATTAATAAACGAGTTGAATATTATTCTGTTTGCAAAATGCAATCCACTCTGCACCCGGTGCCTTATTGGTTATAAGGTAGTTAATATGGCTAAAGTCCACCAACTGGACAAAAGCTTTACGATCAAACTTTGAGTGATCGACCAGCAGCGCCACCTCAGTCGCCTGGCGGATCATGGTTTTTTTGATTTCCGCTTCTGCTTCGTTAGAGTCAAGCGCCCCACTTTGCATATCCAGGCCTTTGCAGCTCATCACCATAATATCAACATGATAGCGACTGATGATCTCCTTGGTGATCCTCCCCTGCAACGACAGCGTATTCTTATTCAGCTCGCCGCCGGTAGAAACGACGTTAATTTCCGACTGCGCCAGTTCATGAAATGCTTCAGCCGAGTTGGTTAGCAGCGTCAGATCGTTTCTTTCCTTCAACAGCTTTAATAATTCCATCGCCGTACTGCTCGAGTCAGCGGCCATTGTGGTCTTATTTTTAATAAATGGTAATGCGTTACGGGCAATGATCTGCTTCTCTTCAAAGAATGACTTTGCTCGCTTATAAAAATGAATATTGTCAGATAACGCAGTGGTATTTAGTACCGCACCGCCATAGGTTCTGGTCAAAAAACCTTCGTCTTCCAGCTTTTCCAGATCGCGGCGAATAGTTTCTTCAGTGACCTGAAAAATTGTACTTAAATTAGATACCGCCACTTTCTTATCATTAGCCACCATTTGCTTAATGGCCTGAATCCTGTCTTTTGCCGCCACGATGACACCTCTGTTTCCTGCAAAGTAATAATAAGTCTCTAGTATCTCACAGGCTATGTTTATTTTCAAAAGAACATGTCTGAATCACAGATTTAACACTCTTTTACACAGAAACAGAGGTCCATGCCAGCTGGATTATTTTATATCCAACGCTTCTGCCATGCGTCTCATCAATGATGAATCGTCATCAGTCAGGGCTATGGTCAGCGCCTCGACATTTTCACGAACCTGTTCAGGCGCGGTAGCCCCGCTCAGTAAGGTGATTAAATCGCTTTGCTTTAAAATCCACGCCAGCGCCAGCGCGGGGATCGTGCAACTGTACTTTTCGCACAATGGCCGCCATTGCTCGAGCATATCAATCACCCGTAGCATATTTTCCCGCTGAAACCAGACTTTGTTGGCCCGCGCGCCGCCAGGGATATAATCCCGAGCGATAGTTCCGGTCAACAGCCCCTGCTCAAGCGGTGAATAGACCTGCACGATGATGCCATTTTGCTGGCATAGCGGCAGCAGTTCAGCTTCCAGCGCCCGGTCAAGGATGCTGTACTTGGCCTGGATGATATCCAGCTCACCGTGTTTGAGATACTCCCTGATATGCCCGGCATCGACGTTCGCCGCACCAATCGAACGGATTTTCCCCTCTCTCTTCAGTGCGTTTAGCGTATCGACGGTTTCCGCAATCGGCGTAAAACAGGGTTCGACCGACTGCCAGTGGGTCATATAAATATCAATGCTATCGATGCCCAGTCTTTGCAGACTGGCATCCACCTCTTCGCGAATCGACTCAGGGGTGAGGTTTTTATACAGTTGGCGATCGCCCACTTTGTTAAACAGGCTGCCTGTCCGCTCCCAGACGATGCCGCATTTGGTTTCGACCACGATCTCGCTGCGCGGCAGCTTTTTCAGCGCCTGCCCGACAATCACTTCGCTGTTGCCAAAGTTGTATCCCGGCGCGGTATCAATCAGATTAATACCGCAGCGGTGCGCCTCAACAATGGTATCGATACAAACCTGCAAATCGAGATCGCCGTTCCATGCCGGGCCGCCGCCAATGGCCCATGTACCTAATCCCATACGGGAAAGCGTAATATCCGTACTGCCTAAAGGAATCATTTTCATCTGCCGCTATTACCCTTCGTATTCATCGAGAAGTTGTTCAACCAGCTTTCTGTTTTTCACGCCCGTTGTAGCGCCCACGCTCAGTACCGATATCGCCGCCGTTGCGTTAGCAAACAGCGCGCAGTCGCGAAGTGGTTTGCCTTCAAGCAGCGCGGAGATAAACCCTGAAGCAAAATTATCCCCCGCGCCAATGGTGTCGAGAGCGGTAATCCCCGACACCGCCGGGACCTCCATTTTCATATCGGTTCGCTTGATAAAGCAGCCTCTTTTACCGGTCTTAATCACTACCGTCTTCACGCCACAGTTCAGGAAACTGTCGGCAATTTCATCCAGCGTCTCCTTCCCGGTGAGCAGTTTTGCCTCTTCAAAGTTGGGAAACAGATAATCCACGTAGCCCAGCGCTTCACGGATGTCGTCCAGCGTTTCATTCAGCCGCGGCTTAATCATGTCGGCGCAGATAATTAACTGCTGTGCTTTTGCCTGCGTGAAAATGGCCGTTAACGCCTCACCATCGAGCAGCGGGCTATTAAAAATGCTCGCCAGCGACAGCAGCTTTGCCTGCGAGAAGCGCTCAAAATCAACATCGTTGATATTCAGTTTCCACAGGCTGCCGTTGCGGTTGGTGACAAAGGTGCGTTCGCCATCGGCTGTGACTAAACCCACGTTAATAGAAGTATCAATATCGGCATCCTGTTTCAGGCTCTGAATATCAATATTCTCCCGACGACAATGGTCGACAATAAAATGTCCCGCAGCATCGTCACCTACCCGACTCATTAACGCAGTACGATGTCCGAGACGAGAAATAATCGTCGCTTCATTAATCGCGTCGCCTCCCGTCGTCATCGCAATACGTTCTAAAGGATAAGAATCTACATCAAAGATATTTTTACTTACTGGCTGCAAGGGAATATCAACAATAGCCGCCCCGATACAAATAACCTCGATATTATCCATATTGTCATTCCGCTTTACCGTCAGAGCCAAACAGTTTAATTTTTTCCAATGCTCGCTCTTTTACCGCTTTACGAACTTCACGCTCAACGTGCAGGAACGGCTGATTCTGGTTCTCCTGCACCGCCACCATTGCCGCCTGGCACAGTTCGGTATGAATATTGATTTTCGAGATACCTAATGAAATGGCTTTTTTGATATCCGCATCGCTAATGCCGGATGCGCCGTGCAGTACCAGCGGGACGGATACCGCCTCGCGCACGCGTTTGACCACGTCGAAATTCAGTTTCGGCTCCGAAGTATAGACGCCATGCTGGTTACCAATCGCCACCGCCAGAGAATCGCAGCCGGTACGCTCAACAAATTCCGCCGCCTGGCTCGGGTCGGTATAGTGATAGCCCGCCAGCGCCTCTTCATAAACCGTTTCATTCCCCACGTGGCCCAGCTCCGCTTCAACTGGAATACCCAGCGGATGAAAGAAATCCACCGCCTCTTTAGTCAGGCGAATATTCTCTTCAAAATCAAATGCAGACGCATCGCGCATCAGTGAATTCATACCGTGGACCCAGGCGTTATGAATAATCTCCATGCTACGACCATGATCCCAGTGGGTAATAACTGGTACCGAAGCCTTTTTCGCCATCGAAACCATCATGTGCGAAAAATCTTCAAACGAGGTATTACCCACAAATCCGGTGCCGAAAGAGATGATTACTGGCGATTTAGACTCTTCCGCCGCATCAATGACGCCCATTAACATTTCCGCATTCCACACGTTAAAGTGAGCGATCGCATAATGTTTATTCTGGGCATCGTTTTCCCAATATTTAATATCTGCCAGCATGGTTGTTTCTCCCTTTTTAATAAATTAATGGTTAACTTTAATAACGCCTTTGATAATCTCGCGTTTGTTATTGACGGACTCGTCAAACGCGCGCTGAACATCTTCATAATCATAAATATGCGTCACCATCGACTTGACATCGAAACGCCCGGAAGAAATGGCTTCAATGGTGACCGGATAGCGGTTGGCGTAGCGGAAAACGGTCTGAATGGAGACTTCACGGTTAATTTTGAGGAAATTTATCGCCGAATCACCGGGAACCGTACCAACGATCATGATTTTCCCGCCGCGCATCACCAGATACGGTGCCTGCTTCACGGTGATGGCCGAACCGGCCGTTTCGAAAACGATATCCGCCCCCATATCGCCGGAAAACTGCTGGCAGCGGGCGACCGTGTCCTCTTTCGCCCCGTTGATAACGGTCGTCGCGCCAAGCTGTGCGGCCATCGCCAGACGCTTTTCCAGGACATCAACAACGGCGATGTCGGTTGCCCCCAAACATTTACAGGCTTGCAGAGTCATTAAACCAATACAGCCGGCACCCAGAATGACGATTTTCTTGCCCGGCTTCACGTCAGCCAGCATTGCGGCATGCATCCCTACCGCCGCAGGCTCTACCAGTGCGCCCTCCATGGTGTCCATGTTATCGGGCAGCTTGTAAGTGAAGCTCTCCGGATGGCACAGATAATGGGTTAGCGCGCCGCGATAATTAGGCTGCGTGGCCATAAAGTCGACATCAGGGCAGATGTTGTATTTCCCCTCCAGACAGTAGCGGCAGTGACCGCACGGCACGCCAGGTTCAATGTTCACCCGGTCGCCCGGTTTAAATTTACTGACGCGACTACCTACGGCCACCACCGTACCGGCGCATTCATGCCCCAAACCAATTTCCTGATTTGGATCTTTCGGCGGAATAAAGGGACCCGATTCAAAACCGTGAACATCTGAACCACAAATACCAACGTATTCAACTTTAATTAACACTTCATGCTCTTTGGGTACCGGAATATCAGCGGCAATAATTTTCATCGTGCCCGGCGTTTTTAATATCGCTTTTGAATTTTTCATTTTATTTCCCGTCAATATTATTTGCTGGTAACGGCATCAATACCGAGACTTTCGACAGAGACGCCTTTGGTTTCAATTCCGATGGTAGCAATGGCGACAGCAACAATGATGGAGACCGCACCCAGCAGTACAAATACTCCCGTGACACCGTAACCGTTGAGCAATACCGCCACCGCATAAGGCGCGGCGATACCGCTGATACGCCCTACCGCGTTAGCAAGCCCAGAACCGCGAAGCTTCGCTTCGGTTGGCCATATTTCCGGGACATATACCGCAGAGGCATAACAAACATACATATAGACAAAGGTAATCAGGAAGAAACCAATTAAAGTGATTAGCAGCATGCTGGTTTGCAGTGAATAGATATATCCCAGCGCGGCGATTAATACTAATAGCCCTACACCCATGGTCTTTCTGGGTATTTTATCCATCACCAGCATGGCGATAAAAATCCCAAACGGCGCACCGAACATGCTCATGGTATTTAAGACAATCGAGTCTTTCAGGTTAATCCCCTGAGTCATAAATATTGTCGGTAACCAGTTTATTAAGGTGTACTGCACAACGTTCATGGCAATCAGAACAAAGGACCCCAAAATAACCCGCTTCAGCAATACCCCCGTTAATAAGGCGGAGTACGGAACTGAACGCGGTTGTTTGCCATCATCGTCCATGACTACCGGCGGCAGTGGCTTACCTGTTTGCTGAATGACACCTTCTTCAATGGCCCGCATCACCTGTTCAGCTTCCTGATAGCGTCCGCGAGACTCCAGCCAGCGAGGCGATTCGGGGAAACTGCGCCAGGCAATAACAGTTGCAATAAGCGACAGCACTGCCGGAATCAACAACTGTACGCGCCAGTTCCATTCCGTACCGATCAGTGGCGTTAACCCCATCGCAATCAGTGAACAGAGCGGATAGGACCAGTTACCAATAAACGAGACCCGACTGGACCAGGTACCACGATTTCTACCTGGCATATATTCGGTGAACCCGGCAAATAAGGTCACCAACAACGCACCTAAGCCAACCCCCATAACAAAACGGCAAGCGATCAGGAAGGTCATATTGGGTGAAAATGCGCCAACCACCATGGAGATAATATGAATCGCTTCATACAGGATAAACGCGTTTTTCCGCCCGGTTTTATCACCGATAATTCCACCGCCGAGGGCACCAAGAAACATTCCCGCCGTCGTAATGGCGGAAAACGTCGCGGTTGTAGAATTATCGGTCCAACCAAGTTCTTTTAACTGCGCGAGAATTAAGCCGCCAACTGCATTACTCCAACAAACCAGTAATCCGAAGGCGACCATAGCGAACATTGACGTATGCCAGCGGCAGTCAGGAAGCCTGTCCAGCCTGGCGCCGCAGTGCGGTTTTGCAATCTGTTCCATGCAATAACGTCCCTTTAATAAACATGTTATTCATCAAAGTCGTAAGTCATGATGACTTTAATCGCGGTTTTATCGACCATGGCGTCAAAACCGTTGCGCCATTGCGACAGGCCAATACGGTGGGTGATCATCGGTTTGACTTTAATTGCCCCGCTGGCCAGCAGACGAATGGCGTTACGCCAGGAGGTGGAGTCGTAGGCCATATGACCAATAATGCTTTTGTTCCACGCGGTAATATCGTTAATAGAGAAGTCGAGAGGTTTGAAACCCATGCCCACGCGAACCACTTCCCCGTTGGGGCGCAGCATTTCAATAGCTTGCTTCAGGGCAATATTGGCGCCGGAACATTCGATAACTAATCCCAGATTGTCTTTACCGCAGATTTCCTGGCAACGCGCGACCACATCTTCGGTCGAACCGTTAACGACCGCTGTCGCCCCCAGTTCTTTGGCGATAGGGAAGCGTACCGCGACATCCTCTTCCAGCCCGACCATGACGATATTCACAGCTCCCATGATGCGCGCCATTTGCACAGAAAAGAGCCCTAATGGACCCGTACCGAAAACCACAACGTCCTGACCCGGAAGAAATTTGGATTGTTGAGCGATAGATTTGTAGGCATTACAGATAGGATCCAGCACCGCAGCTTCTTCATAATCAACGCCCTGCGGGATTTCCCACAGCGCATGGCGGTGAATTTTGAGGATTTCTCCCGGCACCAGGCAATATTTCGAAAATCCGCCGCCCCAGGTATTGTTATCCAGTCCTAAATTCACTTTTTCTGTACAACACAGAAAATCACCTTGTTCGCAGGCCGGGCAGACGCCACAAACGTGTCCGCTGTTGTCAGAAACCACTCGCTGACCAACTTTCCAGTCCTTCACCTTGTCGCCAACCTGTACAATTCGACCGGCAAATTCGTGCCCGCGAATCGAATTAAACTGGTCGGATCCACTGTCGACATTGTAGTGCTTCATATCCGCGCCGCAGATAGCAGCCGCTTTGATTTCAATCACTACGTCATCCGGGCCGCATACCGGTTCCGGCACATCAATCATCTTGTAGCCACCAAAGGCCTTGCCAAATCTTGCCAGTGCTTTCATTGAATTTTCCTTTGTGTTTAGTTTTGCATCAGTGGTCATCATACTTATCCATATATTTTTTGAGGTCAACACAAAATCTTTAAAACACAGACTATGATCTGCACTTCACAACTTGGATCACAAATATGTGCAAAGATGCAATGAAGCACAAAGAAACGTGGAAGCCGCTTCGCCTGTACGCCGTGAACCCCTTCGCATTTTTCCTGTAATGAAACTGTTAACCTGCAAGAGCTGTTTTTTTCGCCACGCCATTTCCGTGGCGTGTTTGCTTGTTTAAATGTCAAAGAGGAACACCGATGAAACTATTGCCTTTGTTGGCAGCATTACCCCTGCTCTGCGCCAGCGTTGTTTCCGCCAATTCACTGATGTCTGTTGGCTACTTTAATGGTGGCGGCGATGTCACTGCCGGTCCTGGTGGCGATATCAATAAACTGGATGTGCGCCAGATAACCCATCTCAACTATTCGTTTGGTCTGATCTACAACAACGAGAAAGACGAAACCAACGACGCCTTAAAAGACGCCAGCAAGCTGCATCAGATTTGGCTTTCAGAGAAAGTGCAGGCTGATTTACAGAAAATCCCAACGCTGCGTAAACAGAACCCGAACCTGAAAGTTCTGCTTTCCGTCGGGGGCTGGGGCGCGCGTGGATTCTCAGGCGCGGCGGCAACGAAAGAAACACGAGCGGTATTCATTCGGTCTGCGCAGGAAATCATTGAAAAATACGGTCTGGATGGCATCGACCTCGACTGGGAATATCCGGTCAATGGCGCATGGGGACTGGTCGAAAGTCAACCAGCCGATCGCGCTAACTTTACCGCACTGCTCAAAGAGCTGCGCGCGGCGCTGGGACATAAAAAACTACTGACCATTGCCGTGGGCGCAAATGCGGAAAGTCCGAAAAGCTGGGTGGATGTGAAAGCCATTGCGCCGTCGCTCGACTACATCAATCTGATGACCTATGACATGGCCTACGGCACTCAATATTTTAATTCGAATCTGTACGATTCGACGAAGTGGCCAACCGTTGCCGCCGCAGATAAGTACAGCGCCGATTTTGTGGTCAATAACTATCTCGCCGCCGGGTTAAAACCGAGTCAGATGAATCTGGGTATTGGCTTTTATGGACGCATACCCAAACGCGCGGTTGAACCAGGCATTGACTGGAGCAAACCTGACGCGCAGAAAAATCCGGTTACCCAACCCTATTTCCAGCCAGCGCAAATTGAGTTATTCAAATCACTGGGCGTCGATCTGAGCAAAGATACCTATGTTAAATACAACGATATCGTGGCAAAGCTGATCAACGATCCGCAGAAGCGCTTTAGCCAGCATTGGGATGATGAGGCGAAAGTACCGTGGCTGTCGGTACAGTCAACAGACGGAAAACCGCTCTTCGCCCTCTCCTATGAAAACCCGCGTTCGGTGGCGATCAAGGCCGACTACATCAAGAGTAAGGGACTGGGAGGCGCCATGTTCTGGGAATACGGGGCGGATGACAGCAACCAACTGGCTAAGCAGTTAGCTGATTCATTAGGCATCAAACACTGATCCCAACGCCTGACACAATAGGTTATGATTACCGAATTCCGCTGCGCCAGCCTTTGGCGCAGCTCTTCATTTTCTATTGGAGGCATGAGCTTTATGGCTTTTATCCCTAAAAATTACGCCCGTCTGGAAGTTGGTTACCGGGAAAAGGCGCTGAAACTCTTCCCCTGGGTCTGCGGACGCTGTTCCCGTGAGTTCGTGTATTCGAATTTGCGCGAGTTGACGGTACACCATATCGATCACGATCACTCCAATAACCCGGAAGATGGCAGCAACTGGGAAATGTTGTGCCTGTACTGTCACGATCACGAGCATTCCAAATATACGGAAGCGGACCAGTATGGTTCAACGGTGGTTGCCGGAGAAGATGCGCAGAAGGCGGTTGGCGAAGCGAAATATAATCCGTTCGCCGATCTGAAGGCGATGATGAACAAGAAATAACTGCGACTGCGGGCCCGACATCATGACTGCCGGGCCTGGGTCATCAGGATTTGAACGTTGCAATAGGTTCGGGCGTAATACCAAATTCAACTTTTAGCTGCTGCTTGCTTTTCATCACCATCTCACCGTTGGTATCAATCGTCATATGCTGCGCGTCGGTATTGTTTCGCGCCTGCCACAACATCACCAGCTGTAAGCTGTTCTCTTTTTGTTCTGCCGTTAGCGCCACGCCATCCGGCCATTTTCCAAGTTCAACGGCAGTAGATAAACGCTGATAAACTTCCGGCGTCATACTGTTGATCATCTCATCAAGATTCATGTTTCAACCACTCCCCGAAGAATAATTTGCTGAATCGTTTCTTCAGCCCTTAATTTGTTCGCCGTTTTCGCCATCGGTAAAGTTCAAAGACGCAGAGTTAACGCAGTAACGCTCACCGGTAGGTTTCGGACCGTCCGGGAAGACGTGCCCCAGGTGCGCATCACAGTTTCCACAGCGGATTTCAATGCGCTGCATACCATGCGAGGTATCTTTTATGTAACGGATAGCCTCTTCGCTAACAGGCTCGTAAAAGCTGGGCCAGCCGCAGCCAGAGTCATATTTTGTCTCGGAGCGAAATAGCGGTTTATCGCAGATGAGACAATGGTAGATGCCGTCGCGTTTGTTATGCAGCAAACGCCCGGTAAATGGCGGTTCTGTCCCGTGATTTTGCGTCACATAGAACTGCATTTCGGTTAAATTTTTTTTCAGTTCTTCTGGAGAAGGTTGATTAGCCATTTGCTCACATCTCGCTTTATCTAAACTCACATTGCGAGACAGATTCTAACAAAACATTAACACCGGAGTGCGAACTTTTGTTCTAAACTTGATCCTTGCGAAATGGCAGCCTGCAATTCGTGATCAGAATCACGTTTTTATCTTGATTGCCCTTTAAAATTCGGGCCGCCGACCCCATGTGGTTTCAAGCCCAAAGGAAGAGTGAGGCGAGTCAGTTGCGCAAAGCTTAGGCAGCAGATTGATTTGTCGCAATGATTGACACGATTCCGCTTGACGCTGCGTAAGGTTTTTGTAATTTTACAGGCAACCTTTTATTCACTAACAAATAGCTGGTGGAATATATGACTATCAAAGTAGGTATCAACGGTTTTGGCCGTATCGGTCGCATTGTTTTCCGTGCTGCTCAAGAACGCTCTGACATCGAGATCGTTGCAATCAACGACCTGTTAGACGCTGACTACATGGCTTACATGCTGAAATATGACTCCACTCACGGCCGTTTCAACGGTACCGTTGAAGTGAAAGACGGTCATCTGATCGTAAACGGTAAAAAAATCCGTGTTACCGCTGAACGTGATCCGGCTAACCTGAAATGGGACGAAGTTGGTGTTGACGTAGTAGCTGAAGCTACTGGCCTGTTCCTGACAGATGAAACCGCTCGTAAGCACATCACTGCTGGCGCGAAAAAAGTGGTTCTGACTGGTCCGTCCAAAGATAACACTCCGATGTTTGTTAAAGGCGCTAACTTTGACAAATACGAAGGTCAGGACATCGTTTCTAACGCTTCCTGCACCACTAACTGCCTGGCTCCGCTGGCTAAAGTTATCAACGACAACTTCGGCATCATCGAAGGTCTGATGACTACTGTTCACGCGACCACCGCTACTCAGAAAACCGTTGACGGCCCGTCTCACAAAGACTGGCGCGGCGGCCGCGGCGCATCCCAGAACATCATCCCGTCCTCTACCGGTGCTGCTAAAGCTGTAGGTAAAGTACTGCCAGAACTGAACGGCAAACTGACTGGTATGGCGTTCCGCGTTCCTACCCCGAACGTATCCGTTGTTGACCTGACCGTTCGTCTGGAAAAAGCTGCTTCTTACGAAGAAATTAAGAAAGCAATCAAAGCTGCTTCCGAAGGCCCGATGAAAGGCGTTCTGGGTTACACCGAAGACGACGTAGTATCTACCGATTTCAACGGTGAAGTTTGCACTTCCGTGTTCGATGCTAAAGCAGGTATCGCACTGAACGACAACTTCGTGAAACTGGTATCCTGGTACGACAACGAAACCGGCTACTCCAACAAAGTTCTGGATCTGATTGCTCACATCTCCAAATAAGTTGAGATGAAACAGTAATCTGTAAGAGCGACTTCGGTCGCTCTTTTTTTTATCTGAGCATTAAAGGATTGCGTAATGATTAATAAAATTTTTGCTCTCCCGGTTATCGAACAGCTTACCCCGGTCCTCTCCCGCCGTCAGCTTGATGAGCTTGAGGTTATTGTTGTCGATCACCCGCAGGTTAAAGCCTCTTTTGCACTGCAGGGCGCGCATCTTCTTTCCTGGAAACCAAACGGTGAAGAAGAAGTTCTGTGGTTAAGTAACAATACGCCGTTTAAAACCGGCGTTGCGCTGCGTGGCGGCGTACCGATTTGCTGGCCGTGGTTTGGCCCTGCCGCCCAGCCGGGTCTGCCGTCCCACGGTTTTGCCCGCAACCTGCCATGGACGCTGAAAGCGCATAACGAAGACGACAATGGCGTTGTACTAACGTTTGAACTGCAAAGCTGCGCTGAAACGCGTCAGCTTTGGCCGCACGAGTTCTGCCTGCTGGCACGTTTCAAAGTGGGTGCCACTTGTGAAATGGAGCTGGAAGCACACGGTGAGTTTGAAACCACCTCCGCGCTGCATACCTATTTCAACGTGGGTGACATTGCGTCCGTGAAAGTCAGTGGACTTGGCGATCGGCTGATCGATAAAGTTAATGATGCCAGGGAAGATGTACTGGCTGATGGTATTCAGACTTTCCCGGATCGTACCGATCGTGTCTATCTGAATCCGGAAGCGTGCAGCGTCATTCATGATGATGCGCTGAATCGCAATATTGACGTGATCCACCACCACCATCTGAATGTCGTGGGCTGGAACCCAGGCCCGGCGCTGTCTGTCAGCATGGGCGACATGCCTGATGACGGTTACAAAACGTTTGTTTGCGTTGAAACGGCTTACGCCACGGCGCCGCAGAAAGCCACCGCAGAGAAACCGTCTCGTCTGGCGCAAACGATTCGTGTTGCTAAACGGTAAGATTGTCCCCGTTGCCTGATGGCGGCTTGCGCCATCAGGCAACCCAGAGCATCACGCCGGAGGCGGCTAACGCCTTGTCCGGCCTACAAACTGATAAGCGCAGCGCCATCAGGCCATATCCAGCGCCGTTTTACCTTTTGGCGCCGGATAGGCTTTATCTAGCTGCTTCAGCTCATCGGCAGAGAGCGTTATCTCCAGTGCCGCGGCGTTCTGTTCGACATGCGCCACGTTTGCTGCTTTTGGAATAGCTATCATCCCGGGAAGACGAATAACCCACGCCAGCAAAATCTGCGCAGCGCTAACGTTGTGCGTACGCGCAATGTCGTTTACCACGGGGTTAGAAAATAAATCCCTCCGGAGCCGCCCTGCCTGAGCCAGCGGGCTATAGGCCATGACCGGCATCTGCTGTTGCTGACACCATGGCAATAAATCATATTCAATACCGCGCGAGGCTAAATGATAGAGCACCTGGTTAGTTGCGCAGTGCTGCCCACCCGAAACCTGCCACAATGCCTGCATATCATCGTAATCAAGATTAGAAACGCCCCAGCGGCGGATTTTCCCCTGATCGATAAGCGTTTCCATAGCGTTGACGGTGTCAGCAAATGAAAAATCCCCCGTCCAGTGCAGCAAATAGAGATCAAGATAATCCGTTTTCAGACGACGCAGGCTGGCTTCGCAGGCGGTAATCGCTTTCTGACCCGCGGCATTCCATGGGTAAACCTTCGAGACTAAAAAAGCGCTATCACGCCGCCCCGCCAGCGCCTCACCAACCACCTCCTCCGCTGCGCCGTCAGCGTACATTTCAGCGGTATCGATCAGTTTCAGGCCAAGATCCAGCCCAGCCTGTAGCGCGGCAACTTCATCCTGACGTCGACCAGCATCCTCGCCCATATACCATGTTCCCTGCCCAATAGCAGGAAGCGACACCTGTTCTGTAAACATGACCTGTTTCGCTGTCATCGCACCCTCCTGTGTTAATGCACCACAGTAAAGCAAAACAACGGACATGTGTCTTGTTATGGTGCACAAATTGCACCATCATAATTTGGCGTGTCGACCATTGCTGCGATTAAATTAAAAGGCCCGGAGATGAGGCAGCTCCGGGCCGAAATAATGCAAAATTTTCGCTAACCAGCGCTTATTTCAATCGACCTAAATATTTGCCCTCTTTCATGGCGTTTATTTTTCCGTTTTTATAGACGATGACGGAAATCAAACCCGCGCTGTAGGACTGAGCGTCTGCATTGTTTTCATCATTTGCCGCAGGGTTGCCATTTATATAAGCAATGCCATCAGCACCACGCTTAAAGTCTACCCCCAGTTTATTCACGTGTACGGGTGTAAGTTTACTGGCGCGTAATGGGGCGTTAGCATCACTGACCTGCGTTTTGTGTTCATGCTGTAACTGCTGACGGTATGCTTCGCTGATGGCATAAGCAGGCGCGGCAGACAAAGTCATAAGCGCAACGGCAATGATTAATTTCTTCATAAGTTACACCTTAATATTTATCGTGTTTGTGGTGATGGCTGGAATGAGTATCATCAGAGCTATACAAGCTTTGTGCGTTTTCCATAGCCTGTTTTTCAGCGGCAGCATTGATTGTCGCCTGACGGTTTTGCTCTGCGATATAGCAGGCGTCGCGGCTCACGCTCTTGCTTTCACACGCGTTCATGCGTGAAGCCTCGGTGGAACATCCGGTCAGAACGCCACCTATCATCGCTATCATGACTAACTTTTTCATTATCTATACCAGGTTTCTTCTCAAAAAAACCGCATGGCAGGTAATATGTTAGCCACGCAGCGTTATTGCCTTTACTTTTTTAAAGTCGGATTAATATCTGCAATCGATTATTTAATGTCAATTTTAATTTTTTCAGATAAATACCTAAAAGATGTAAAATAAAAATCAACTAATTAATATTCCGTTTTTCAAATGAAAGTTAACTTTCATCGTTAAATAAAAATAACAAAATAGTTATCAGCTATTTTCAGGGCGAAAGAGGATTTATGATAAATTATCACATGATCACAAAATAGAATATTATCAAGATATTGTCTAATCCGAAACGCCCTGCGCAGAACCAACATTCGTTACAGTGCGCAGATATTCTTTCATTCACATATAAATAGATATCAGGCTAATCAAATTACACGTTTATTTTTAGTAACTATGGCAGAGAAAATACGTTAAATATTCGTTGCGAGCAGATGTAATACCACAACAGCACAAAAAATCAAATCTCATGTTTTAGATCAATATTCATCACTGTAACCCACAAAAAAGCCCACATCTCTGCGGGCTAGTGTTTGACACACAGTGGCATCAGAACTTGTAGGTCACACCCACAGAGAAGATGCCGGACCAGGACTTATCGACCATCGGGCTGTCCTTCACTTCATCGCTCAAACGCACATAACGGCCAGTGCCGTATACGTTCCAGTTGCCAAGGAAGTTATAGCTCGCGGTCAACTCCAGGTACGGATCCCATCCATCGTCAGCGCTGTAGCTTTTCAGACCACTGCGGCGAGACTCGTTATTAGACACGCCATAATAATAGTCGTTGTAGTTTTCGCTGCTGTACTGCACACCGATACCCGGCGTCAGAGTCAGCGCACCGTTGGTGTAACGGTAGAGCCAGGCCAGATCCCAGACAAAGCCGTTGCTGTTATCCAGGGTATCACCCGCCAGCGCGGTACGCAGGAAACCATACTGGGTGTTATGTACATATGAGAGGCCAGCCATCAGGCTGCTTTTACGCTTGTCGAGTTGGCGCAAAGCATGGCTATCGCTATCACCCGGCTTGAAGTGCGTCGGATCATAGTACGCCATGATGGAGAGCTTATCTGCCGTATCATTCCACAGATAGTAGCCGCCCCCCAGACCGTGGAACCAGACGTTATCGCCTTCATAGGTGACAACCGGAACGGGATAAACATCGCGGTCATACTGTTTGTACGGGCTGTTAATCACGCCAACACCTGCACCAACAGTCCACTGACTCTCCGCCTGTGCGGTGCTAACTGCGGTTGCGGCAAGGACGCCCAATGCCAGAAGTTTGAGTTTGGTCACAGTCCATAATTCCTTATTCAAATGTGTAGCGGTCAAAGTGTAACCGCCAATACGCTTCAGCCCAACTATTTTACGTATTCGCCCCAGAATGTAACCCCCTAATTTATCAGCGAGTGATGACATTTTGCTTGCAGGACGGTGAACACCGCATGAATCCAGCCCCATTTCTTTACATAAGGTGTGCTTTTTTTGCTGATGAGTTATTGATATGCCATTGAAATTCATTTGCGCACCTAGGCAAGTTTTGCAAATGCCATCTACGCTTAAATTTAGAAGGTGTATCACCGAATACGTTGATCTCCTGACCACTAAAATGGCATGAGAGTTGCTTATTTCTTCAGCAGCGACGTCGTTCAGTTTACCTCTTCAGGGGCCTCTACTATTCATATGAACGGCTCTTAACATGTGCTAAAAAACGAAAGGACGGCATACCATGAATATATTCGATCACTATCGCCAGCGTTATGAAGCTGCCAAGGACGAAGAGTTCACGCTGCAGGAGTTTCTTACCACTTGTCGGCAAGATCGCAGTGCTTATGCCAACGCGGCAGAGCGGCTACTAATGGCTATTGGTGAGCCTGTCATGGTTGACACTGCCCACGAACCTCGCCTTTCTCGACTCTTTTCGAATCGGGTTATTGCACGTTATCCCGCTTTCGAAGAGTTTTACGGCATGGAAGACGCCATTGAGCAGATTGTTTCTTATTTGAAACATGCGGCTCAAGGGCTGGAAGAGAAGAAGCAGATTCTGTATCTGTTGGGGCCTGTGGGAGGGGGGAAATCATCTCTCGCTGAGCGACTCAAGTCGCTGATGCAGAGAGTACCGATTTATGTTCTGAGCGCCAATGGCGAACGTAGCCCGGTTAACGATCATCCGTTGTGCCTGTTTAATCCGCAGGAAGACGCGCAGATCCTGGAAAAAGAGTACGGGATCCCGCGTCGCTACCTCGGGACAATCATGTCGCCATGGGCCGCGAAGCGTTTGCATGATTTCGGCGGGGACATCACAAAATTCCGCGTCGTCAAAGTCTGGCCGTCTATTCTGGAGCAGATCGCTATCGCCAAAACGGAACCTGGCGATGAAAACAACCAGGATATTTCCGCGCTGGTCGGTAAAGTGGATATTCGTAAGCTTGAACACCACGCCCAGAACGATCCTGACGCCTATGGTTACTCGGGTGCGTTGTGCCGCTCTAACCAGGGGATTATGGAGTTTGTAGAGATGTTTAAAGCACCGATTAAAGTGCTGCATCCGCTGCTGACCGCCACCCAGGAAGGAAACTACAACGGGACAGAAGGTATCTCTGCCCTGCCGTTTAACGGGATTATTCTTGCCCACTCGAACGAGTCCGAATGGGTGACGTTCCGCAACAACAAAAACAACGAAGCCTTCCTCGACCGCGTTTATATCGTGAAGGTTCCGTATTGCTTACGCATTTCCGAAGAGATCAAAATCTACGAGAAATTGCTTAATCACAGTGAGTTGACCCATGCGCCCTGCGCGCCGGGCACGCTGGAAACGCTCTCCCGGTTCACTATTCTTTCTCGTCTGAAAGAACCTGAAAACTCGAGCATTTACTCGAAGATGCGCGTTTACGATGGCGAAAGTCTGAAAGACACCGATCCAAAAGCGAAATCCTATCAGGAGTATCGGGATTATGCCGGGGTCGATGAGGGAATGAACGGTCTGTCCACGCGTTTTGCGTTTAAAATCCTCTCTCGCGTCTTTAACTTTGACCATGCCGAAGTCGCGGCGAACCCGGTACACCTGTTCTACGTACTGGAGCAGCAAATCGAGCGTGAACAGTTCCCGCAGGAGCAGGCAGAACGTTATCTTGAGTTCCTGAAAGGGTATCTGATCCCGAAATATGCTGAATTTATTGGCAAAGAGATCCAGACGGCTTATCTCGAATCCTATTCCGAATACGGACAGAACATTTTCGACCGTTATGTCACCTATGCGGATTTCTGGATTCAGGATCAGGAGTATCGCGACCCGGATACCGGTCAGCTGTTCGACCGCGAGTCGCTAAACGCAGAGCTAGAGAAAATTGAGAAGCCAGCGGGCATCAGTAACCCGAAAGACTTCCGTAACGAGATCGTCAACTTTGTTCTGCGCGCCAGAGCAAATAACAGCGGCCGTAACCCAAACTGGACCAGTTACGAAAAACTGCGCACGGTTATTGAGAAGAAAATGTTCTCCAATACCGAGGAGTTGCTGCCGGTTATTTCGTTTAACGCCAAAACCTCGACTGACGAGCAGAAAAAACACGACGATTTTGTCGACCGTATGATGGAAAAAGGATACACGCGTAAACAGGTGCGTTTACTGTGCGAATGGTATTTGCGCGTACGTAAATCGTCCTAACATAAGTGCCCGGTGGCGCATGCGCTTACCGGGCTTGCAAAACAATGTTCCGTAGGCCGGATAGCGCCAGCGCAATCCGGCACTTACAGACATGGCGAACAGTTGGCAGTACGGGGGGCTTATGACCTGGTTTATTGACCGGCGTCTTAACGGCAAAAACAAGAGCACGGTAAACCGCCAGCGCTTCTTGCGCCGTTATAAATCGCAAATTAAACAGTCGATCTCCGAGGCCATTAACAAGCGTTCGGTGACTGATGTGGATAGCGGCGAATCTGTCTCTATTCCGACCGATGATATTAGCGAACCGATGTTCCATCAGGGGCGTGGCGGCCTGCGCCATCGTGTGCATCCGGGTAATGACCATTTTGTGCAGAATGACCGCATTGAACGCCCACAGGGCGGCGGCGGAGGTTCGGGAAGCGGGCAAGGACAGGCCAGTCAGGATGGCGAAGGTCAGGATGAATTCGTCTTCCAGATTTCTAAAGATGAATATCTCGATCTGCTTTTCGAAGATTTAGCGCTGCCAAACCTCAAGCAGAATCAACAGCGCCAGCTAACGGAGTACAAAACGCACCGGGCTGGTTTTACCTCTAACGGCGTGCCTGCCAACATCAGCGTGGTGCGCTCGCTGCAAAATTCACTGGCGCGCCGCACCGCAATGACGGCGGGTAAGCGTCGCGAACTGCATGCGCTTGAAGCGGATCTGGAGACCATTGCGAAAAGTGAACCCGCTCAATTGCTGGAAGAAGAACGGCTGCGTAAAGAGATTGCCGAACTGCGGGCAAAAATCGAACGCGTGCCTTTTATCGACACCTTTGATTTACGATACAAGAATTATGAAAAACGGCCCGATCCTTCCAGCCAGGCGGTGATGTTCTGTCTGATGGACGTTTCCGGTTCGATGGATCAGTCGACCAAAGATATGGCAAAGCGTTTTTATATTCTGCTGTATCTGTTCTTAAGCCGCACCTACAAGAACGTGGAAGTGGTTTATATTCGCCACCACACCCAGGCGAAAGAGGTGGATGAGCATGAGTTCTTCTACTCTCAGGAAACCGGGGGAACCATTGTCTCCAGCGCGCTCAAGCTAATGGATGACGTGGTGAAGGAGCGTTACGACCCGGCCCAGTGGAACATCTATGCCGCACAGGCGTCGGATGGTGATAACTGGGCGGATGATTCACCGTTGTGTCATGAGATTCTGGCGAAAAAACTGCTGCCGGTGGTGCGATATTACAGCTACATCGAAATCACCCGTCGCGCCCACCAGACCTTGTGGCGTGAATACGAACATCTGCAATCAACGTTTGAAAACTTTGCGATGCAGCATATTCGCGACCAGGATGATATTTACCCGGTATTCCGCGAACTGTTTCATAAGCAAAGCACGACCAGCAATAATTAACGACCACAATCAGCCGAAGCTCCGGCTTCGGCTGATTGTATAACCCTGTATCGCGATCGTGACATTTTGCAATGGTTTATCCCGCCGCTTCGTTAGAGCGAATGTGGAGCATGTGGTAAAATCGCATCTCTAACCTATGGGCTGTAATTCATTATGAAGTTGCATCATAAAGCGCTAAGGCTCTTTATCTCAGTCAGCGTTGTTGTTTTGACATCTTCTTTTTTAGTTTATGAACTCATTGCCAGCGATAAGGCAATGAATGCCTATATGCGCTATATCAATGAGAAAGCTGACTCCTCCTTTCTCTATGATAAGTACACTAATCAGAGCATTGCCGCCCATCTGATGCGCACATTTTCATCCCCTAAGGAACCTGCATCTGTCGAACAACAAAAAGCGCTCTGCGATGCCTTCGGCAGCGTTAACGGTACCCATGGGCTCAACCTCACCGCGCATAATTATCGGCCATTACACGGTACGTTGCAGACCACCTCAACGAAATGCAACGGACAACTTGAAGACGTATTTCTGTTGCCCTCCTTTGACCAGGCGGTCAACGTCAATCGCCTGCAGAAAGATTACGGTCAGGGATTAGGGACGCTGGAGTATAAATTTCGCTATTACGTCGATCTCAAAAATAACTACGTCTATTTTTATAATCTGATCGACTCGCGGAAATTTGCGATACACAACTGGACGTTTTTGCAAAAAGGCACGCTGGGCATCGACCAGAATGATATTGATGGTATTTTCACTGGCCGCACGGTGATCTCGAGTATTTATGAAGATAACCTGACCGAAAAAAAGGTTATGAGCTTTTTAACACCGGTCTACTATGCCGGTAAGCTAAAAGGCGTGGTGATGGTGGATATCAACAAAGAGAATTTAAAGAATATTTTCTATACCAGCGATCGCCCCCTGGTCTGGCGCTATCTTAACGTGACGCTCTCTGATATCAGCTCAGGTAAAGAGATCCACGTTCACCAAAGTGAAACCAATCTGTTGCGCTACGTTCACTACGAGAAGGACATACCCGGCGGTATACGCGTCACGTTATCGCTCGATTTTATGTACTTTGTTGTCTCGTCATGGAAAATTTTCGCCTTCTATCTGTTGGCAACGATACTGCTGCTAAACATGGTCAGGACGCATTTTCGTTTGTATCACAACGTCACGCGGGAAAATATCAGTGACGCGATGACCGGGCTCTACAACCGTAAAATTTTAACACCGATGCTCGAACAGCGTTTGCAGCAGTTGGTCAACACTGGAACCCTCGTGACTTTTATCGCCATTGATTGCGATAAGCTAAAAGTCATTAATGATACGTTGGGGCATAAGGAAGGCGATCGCATTATCACCCTTCTGGCCAAGGCCATTCAGACCTCCATTCGCAAAAGCGACTATGCCATCCGCCTTGGCGGGGATGAGTTTTGTATTATCCTCATCGATCACCCCAGTGAATTAACACACCGCCTGCTGGAGCGGATTCGTTATAACTTACAAATTATTGCGCAGGATATATCAATCAGCTTCTCTGTCGGGATTTATAATATGCAGCCAAACGACACCATTGATGATGCTTACAAAGCATCGGATGCGCAACTCTACCTGAACAAACAGAAAAAACGCACCGATGTGTGATCATTTTTCAGCCAGGATTTTCATTGTTGTACCAGGAGCAAGTCATGACGGAAGTGAACAAAGATAACGCAACGCATCAGCGTTTAATTTCGCTGTTGTCAGAACAAGGCGCGACGTATCGCGTGGTTAGCCATGAAGCCGTCGGCAAATGTGAGGCGGTTTCTGAAATCCGCGGCACCGCCCTGGGCCAGGGCGCAAAAGCGCTGGTCTGTAAGGTTAAAGGCAACGGCGTTAATCAGCACGTACTGGCGATTCTTTCCGCTGACCAGCAGGCCGACCTGAGCCTGTTGGCCAGTCATATCGGCGGGCTGAGGGCGTCGCTTGCCAGCCCGGCGGAAGTCGATGAACTGACAGGCTGCGTATTTGGCGCCATCCCGCCGTTTAGCTTCCATCCGAATCTCAAGCTGGTCGCGGATCCGCTGTTGTTTGAGCGTTTTACTGAAATTGCGTTCAATGCCGGAATGCTGGAAAAATCCGTGATCATGGATACCGCTGATTACCTGCGAATTGCGCAACCGGAATTGATCCCGTTTCGCCGTGAACAATAGCAGCCTGAATTAGCAGTAAAAAAACGTAGCATCGTACGTTTGCCCAAAAAAATCATGACCATTAAAAAAAGCCTGTTCCGTCACGCGTTTACGCGTACAGTAAACAGGCTTATTTTTTTCTTTTGGCAAGGAAACTACGATGTTTGATGTCACTCTGCTGATCCTGCTCGGACTGGCAGCTCTGGGCTTTGTCAGCCACAACACCACTGTCGCTGTTTCAATTCTGGTGCTGATCATCGTCCGTGTAACCCCTCTGAATACCTTCTTCCCGTGGATTGAAAAACAGGGCCTGACCGTCGGGATTATAATTCTCACCATTGGCGTTATGGCGCCGATCGCCAGCGGAACATTACCGCCCTCCACCCTCATCCACTCGTTTGTAAACTGGAAGTCGCTGGTCGCAATTGCTGTCGGCGTGGTTGTCTCCTGGCTTGGCGGACGAGGCGTCACGCTGATGGGTAGCCAGCCGCAGCTTGTTGCCGGTTTACTGGTCGGTACGGTGCTGGGCGTGGCGCTATTTCGCGGCGTACCGGTGGGACCGCTTATTGCGGCAGGTCTGGTCTCGTTGATTATTGGGAAGCAGTAGCGAGCCCGTTCAGATAACGGCCTGGCGTCTGCCCCAGGCCTTTTTTGAACATGGTGATAAAGGCGGTGGTTGAATCGTAACCGAGCATGTGCGCGACCTGTTGTACATTGTGGCCATCAATCAGCGCCTGCAGCGCCAGAATCAACTGCAGCTGGTGTCGCCAGCGGCGAAAACTTAATCCCGTCTCTTTCACTACCAGCCGGGCAAGGTTGCGCTCACTCATCGCAAAAATGTTGGCCCACTGCCCCAGCGTCTGCCATTGCGCGGGCTCCCGCGCCATCGTCGCGACCATTCGGCGGATTTTCGGATGATCGGACACCGGTAACTGCAGTTGCTCCTGCGGCTGCTGCGGGAGTTCATCAAACAACACCTGCGTCAGCCTCTGGGTTGGCGGTTCCAGCCGCTGGGCGTCAGTTTTCGACGCCAGCGCCAGAATAAGTTCCCGACATAACGGGGCAATTTTCAGCGTGCAGCAGCGTTCAGGCATCACAACTGCCTGCGGCTCAATAAACAAAAAACACAATTGCGCGCCAACGGTAACGTGGTTGCTGTGTGGAATTTCGCCAGGGATCCACACCGCATATTGCGGGGGCACCACCCACATGGCATTTTCCACCTCACAGGTGATCGCGCCATGCAGCGCCAGAATCAACTGCCCCTTACGGTGCTGATGCAGCGGACTGAAGAGTTCATCTTCGTGGGCCTGAATACAAAACGCCACCGCGGTGTCATGGTGAAGATCGGGTTCATACCCATCTAACCTCAGTCCCAGCATAAGAATGTCCGATTTTAGCGATAAAGTGTCATTTTAGCTTGATTCACTCATAGAGTAAAAACGCTAAGGTATCGCCTCGCCTGACGATACGAGACAAAAATGATAAATATGCCTTCCTCCCGCAATAAAAGCGCAGCTTTGTTGATTGCGGGTATCCTGATGATTGCCACCACGCTGCGCGTTACCTTTACCGGCGCCGCCCCGCTATTGGATGCAATTCGTGCCGACTACGACCTGAGTACCGCCCAGACGGGATTTTTAACCACCCTTCCATTGCTGGCCTTCGCGCTGGTATCGCCTCTGGCCGCAGCGGTTGCGCGCCGCTGGGGCATCGAACGCAGCCTGTTTGCCGCAATGCTGCTGATTTGCGCCGGTATAGCGATACGCTCACTGCCCTCGCCTGGGCTCCTGTTTAGCGGCACCGCCATCATTGGTTGCGGAATCGCCCTGGGAAATGTGCTGTTGCCTGGGCTGATTAAGCGTGATTATGCCCAGCATGTGGCCAAACTCACTGGGGCTTACTCGCTGACCATGGGTGCTGCGGCGGCGCTGGGCTCGGCCATGGTTGTTCCGCTGGCGTTGAATGGGTTTGGCTGGCGTGGTGCGTTGATGGTACTGATGGCCTTTCCGCTGCTGGCGCTGATTATCTGGTTACCCCAATGTCGGCAGACGGCTAATGCCAGTTTGAGCAACTCGCGCGCTTTGCATTCCCGCGCTATCTGGCGCTCCAGCCTCGCCTGGCAGGTGACGCTGTTTCTGGGAATCAACTCGCTTATCTATTACGTCATCATCGGCTGGTTGCCTGCTATTTTAATCAGCCACGGCTACAGCGAGGCGCAGGCCGGTTCGTTGCACGGTTTACTGCAACTGGCGACCGCCGCGCCAGGGTTATTGATTCCCCTCGTCCTGAACAGGTTCAAGGATCAACGTACCATAGCCGCTCTGGTTTCAGTAATGTGCGCCGTCGGCGCGGCGGGCTTCGCCCTCATGCCCAATCAGGCTTTGTTGTGGACTATGCTGTTTGGCTTCGGCTCAGGCGCCACTATGATCCTCGGTTTGACCTTCATTGGCCTGCGCGCAAGCTCCGCACACCAGGCCGCGGCCTTGTCCGGGATGGCGCAGTCTGTCGGGTATTTACTGGCCGCATGCGGGCCGCCCTTGATGGGCAAAATTCACGATATCAACGGTAGCTGGATAATTCCGCTTGCCGGGGTCGCGCTGTTAGCCATACTGATGGCCGTGTTTGGTCTGTGCGCCGGGCGCAATCGGGAGATCGCGAACGCATAATGATAGCGGGCAGGTTAGCGACTCTCCTGCCCGGCATATTATCCCCGCGCGGCGCGGAGCATCGCCTGGACTAACGGCACGGGTTTTCCCGCCAGCGCGCCACGTTCATGCTGAAAGAGTGTGCCAACAAAAAAAGGATGCGTGACCAGTTCAATGGCGCGAATATCCCCGGCGTCATCCCAACCGGTCACCCGGAGATCTCCGCTCTCAAGCTCGGCGGCAAAAGCATCCGACACGCCGTAGTTGCAGTGATACCCCTCCGAAATAGCATCGCGTCCGTAGGCTTTCGCAATCAGCGTATTGGCCCGCAGCTCAATATCATCCGTTTTTTCTACTAACGAGCAGGTCAACGGCGCGATCACCATCCGCCCGGAAGTATCCGTTTCTGCATGTGCGGCATCGCTCCAGCCCAGCACGTTACGGGCATACTCCAGTATGGCGTGCTGGAAACCACCGCAGGTGCCTAAAAATGGGATGCTGTTTTCGCGTGCGTAGCGTATCGCAATCAGCGCCCCTTCCGGGTGTCGATAGGGGCTGCCTGGAACGACCCAGATGGCATCATAGCCAATCAGATCTTCGCTGCTATTGATATCAGAAGTCGTCAGCCAGTCATAATCAGCGACTAACTCCAGCACGGCGGCAGCATCATCGATGGCAAGTGGAATAGCCTGGTGCGCCACAATATCGGGGCTGTAATCGCCCACCAGCGCAATGCGAAGCGTATCTTTTATCGGGGAAATGTCCATTAAGCTTTCCTTATGTCCAGACAATGAGGGACAACATAAGGAGCCTCAGCCTACCGATTTTTCATCGGTATCACAATCCCTTAAATTGGGAGTACGGGCTGGCAAAATGCTATAATGGTCACGTTTTAGGATCTTATTTAACCCGAATAAAGATGATGCTAAATACCAAAGCGGCGGCTTAACGGAGCGGAGGAAGAGATGAATATTCAGTGTAAGCGCGTGTATGACCCGGCAGAAACAAGCGACGGTTATCGCGTGCTGGTCGACAGGTTGTGGCCACGTGGGATAAAAAAGACCGACCTTGCTTGCAACGAATGGAATAAAGCGCTGACGCCGTCATCTGATTTACGCAAAGCATTTCACGCAGAACTGATTGATTTTTCGCACTTCTCCCGGCAGTACCGTACCGAACTGGCCCAACAGCAGCAGGAAGGAAAGCGCCTTGCAGATATTGCCCGGCAGCAAACCTTAACGCTACTGTATGCGGCGAAGAATACTCAGCAAAACCATGCGCTGGTGCTGGCTGAATGGCTACGTCAATGCTAATTGCGGGTCACTTCCCCGCTGCCGGATGATCTCTGCGCCAGAGTGACCATTCATCAATCACTTCCCCGCCGGGGAGTTTGCAGTCAGACCTGACCCCTTGCGGAGTCTGCACCGCAATCAGCGAGCCGCCCTTTTGTTCGCAATATACCGATGCCGGATTCGCCATGCCAATTTTCGGTGGCATTGGCGCTTCTGGTTGTGTGGTACTACACCCTGCCAGCACCAGCATGCCGGGCAAAACAACAGACGCCAGTTTCATATTTACTCCTGCTAAGAACGTTATCCGGCAAGAGTACCCCGACTCCTTATGTATCTCCATGTTTTACCGCCAGGCTTCACTTTTATGTTTACATTTTGACCTGCTAGCGTGTTTCATCTTTCACCCTGATGCTCTATCATGCGCACAACGCCAGCCTTGTCATTACTCAGGAGTATTTACATCTCATGTCGGACATGATCCTCGCCAGAGTCTCACAATCTTTAGCCACGGAGCAGTCTGTTGAGAGTCTGGTTCGGCAACTTCTGGAGATGCTGGAGGTGGTGACGGAGATGGAATCAACCTATTTAACCAAGGTCGATTTAGATGCTCGTCTGCAGCATATTTTGTATGCGCGTAATAGCAAACAAATGCAGATCCCGGAGGGACTGTCCGTCCCGTGGGATGAGACGCTATGCAAACGCGCCATCGAAGATAACTGTTTGTACAGCGACAACGTGCCGGCGCGCTGGCCGGAATGTAGCGCTGCCCGCGCGCTGGAAATCACCACGTTTCTAAGCACGCCCGTTCATCTTCCGGACGGAACGTTTTACGGAACGCTCTGTGCCACCAGCCGCCGCCAACAGGCATTGAGCGAGCGAGGCGAACAGGTACTGCATCTGTTTGCGGGCCTGATCGCCCAGTCTATCCAAAAAGAGTCACTGGTTGCTCAGTTACGTGAAGCCAACGCCGCGCTGATTGCTCATTCCTACACCGATGCGCTGACCGGGTTGCCGAACCGGCGATCGATTTTTGAAAATGTTGAAACCCTTTTTTCGCTTGCCCGACATCTCCGGCAGAAGGTCGTTGTTGCCTATATTGATTTGGATGATTTCAAACTGATTAATGACCGTTTTGGGCATGAAGTTGGCGATCGCTTCCTGATCCAGGTTGGGCAGCGCTTGCTCCGCGATTGCAGTGACAATGATATCCTCGGTCGACTGGGTGGTGATGAATTTTTAGTCGTTAGCCTGTCGCCGGAAGAAGAAAGAAATCAGCAACAGCGTCTGCAAAAGGTGAAAAATCAGCTGCAACAGCAAATTTGCGGCGACTACCACTTGGGCAGCGTCCATCTGTTTTATCCTGGGGCCAGTCTGGGTGTGGTGGAAATTGATCCGCGGGAGACCGATGTAAACTGCGCGCTTCACATGGCCGACAGCGCAATGTACCAGGATAAAAAGCGGCAGGGTAAAACCACTTTTGTCGTCCACTAAGCCCTGCTATGCTGGCTCGTCTTTAAATAACTCTGGCAGATAATCGTATGCGACTCGGTATTATTTTCCCCGTCATCATTTTCATTTCCGCTGTCGTTTTCTTATCCTGGTTTATTGTTGGCGGCTACGCTGCGCCGGGAGCATAACGATGAAAAAAACAACGCTCATTATGATTGGCGTGGCGATCATCGTGGTTCTGGGAACGGAACTGGGCTGGTGGTAACCCAAAAAAAGGCCACTTATCAGTGCAATGCCGTTCAGTTAACGCTTAAGTTTCAGGAAGTATCAACCTGTGTTGGCGAAAGTAATGAATATGCCATCCCAGAGAAAAGATTCCGTTCACCTCATGTTCATCGTTTCTCTGAAGCACCGATACCCGTGAACGTGTAAAGGGCGTTCTTCGCCACGCCCTTTACAATCCCGGCTCCCGGCGGGAAAATTGCCACTTCGTGGTTCCCTCCGCTTATTCCTCCAGGCTACCGGGCCGGGCGCGAGGCAGCGTCCTTGCAAAGCGCGCCCTGAGCCAGCATCCATACTGGCTCTCCCGGCCTTACGGAAACACGTCGGCAATTTTCAGCCGGACCAGCCCACACCTGACCATTTGCGTTTTTTGTTTAAACAGCAAAACAGATTTAACTGAAAGTCAGAGTGTTGAAGCGATGACCCTGGTCCGGCTGAAAATCGATGAGGCGTTGACGGCTGACCGGGTCTGCCCGCAGGGATGCGGGCAGAGGGGACGGCCTGCATGGATGCAGGCTCGGCCCCGACCCGACAGGCAGACGGCATAAGACGAATAACAAAATTGCCGGGAGCAATTTTGAACAGCGCTTGCGCTGGCCCCGCAGGGTGAGCCCCAGGGATGGGGCGAATAATCGCGTAGCGACGATTTTCCCGCCGGGAGCCTGGGATGCAAGGGAGGAGGCGGCCTCCCTTGCACGTTCACGGGTATAGGTGCTTTAGAGAGGTGATACGGCTGAGGTGAACGGAACCCTGATCAAGAATCACATGTTCACCATACATACTTAACTGAACGGTATTGACTTATCAGTGGCCTCTCTTTTCTGTATGTTTTCTTAGCTTTTAATTTTTCTGTAGATAAACAACACCACAATCGCGCCGATAACCGCGACCACGAAGCTGCCAAAGTTGAAGCCATCAACTTTACCAAAGCCAAAGAAAGTACTGATCCAGCCGCCGACCACCGCACCAACAACCCCTAAGATAATGGTCATAAAGAATCCACCGCCATCTTTACCCGGCATAATCCATTTTGCCAAAATCCCCGCGATAAGACCGAAAATCACCCATGAAATAATGCCCATTATTTTCCTCGCTTATGTTTTTAAGTTAACGATTGGCTCGTTGTATAAAAGCATAGCATAGCCCTGAAAAATTAAAATTTGTGATCGATATCACTTGGTATTTTCATCTTTATCTGATGTTTCAAAGCGTTAGCCAGGCGTCAAGACGGCGATATTTTTGACGCTTCTCGTCATTAGTGACGAATCGACAGTCATTCTCCTCTATTCCTCGGGCATCAACCCCTGACAATGCTGGGTTTTCACTTTTGGCACATTTTGTGCTTTAACAGCCCGTCGCTACGACACATCGTAGCCCGCGATGTCTATTCGCACGGCTACGTCTACAATTCGCGCTATTTCAGCATTTAACAGGTCTGTTATTGATGAAAAAAATCACCAGTGTATGCCCATACTGTGGGGCCGGGTGCAAGCTCAAGCTTGTTGTTGAAAATAACAAAATCATCCGCGCCGAAGCCGCTGAGGGTGTAACGAACCAAAATCAGTTATGCCTGAAGGGCTACTATGGTTGGGACTTTCTTAACGATACCCGCCTTCTGACTCCCCGCCTGACTCGCCCGATGATCCGCTATGAAAAAGGGGGAAAATTTACTCCCGTGAGCTGGGATGAAGCCATTCGCTACACCGCAAAACGCTTATCTGAAATCAAAAATACCTATGGCCCTCGCGCCATCATGACGACAGGTTCCTCCCGTGGAACAGGGAATGAGACCAACTACGTGATGCAGAAATTCGCGCGTGGAGTGCTCAATACCAACAATGTCGACTGCTGTGCCCGCGTCTGTCACGGCCCTTCCGTTGCCGGTTTACAGGAAACCCTGGGCAATGGTGCAATGAGCAACTCCATCAGCGACATTGAAAATTCAAAATGCCTGCTGATTTTTGGTTATAACTGCGCGGACTCACACCCCATCGTGGCCCGCCGGGTAATTAAAGCTCGCCAGAACGGCGCAAAAATTATCGTCTGCGACCCGCGTCGTATCGAAACCGCCCGTATTGCCGATCAGCATTTGCAGTTGAAAAACGGTTGCAACATGGCGTTGGTAAATGCCTTTGGTCACGTGCTTATTGAAGAGCAGCTTTACGATCATGAGTATGTGCAAAAACATACCGAAGGTCTGGAACCATACTGGAAGATCGTTAAGGACTATGCTCCCGAAGCCGTTGAACACCTCACCGGCGTACCCGCGCAGCAGGTTCGCCAGGCGATGCGTACATTTGCCGCGGCGCCATCGGCAACCGTGATGTGGGGGATGGGCGTCACGCAGTTTGGTCAGGCCGTTGACGTGGTGCGTGGACTCTCAAGCCTCGCCTTACTGACCGGGAATCTGGGACGCCCTAACGTCGGCGTTGGCCCGGTTCGCGGGCAAAATAACGTGCAGGGCGCATGTGATATGGGCGTGCTGCCTAACCAGTTTCCGGGGTATCAGGACGTGACCGATTTTGCCGTCAGGGAGAAATTCGCCACCGCCTGGGGGATTGACGTTAATTTGATGGATGACAAGGTCGGAACGCGCATCACCGAAGTTCCTCATCTGGCGATTGAGGGCAAAATCAAAGCCTACTACATAATGGGAGAAGATCCGCTGCAAACCGAGGCCGATTTAGGCCTGGTCCGGGAAGGATTTAATGCGCTCGACTTTATCGTCGTGCAGGATATTTTTATGACCAAGACGGCGGAGATGGCCGACGTCCTGTTGCCTGCAACATCATGGGGTGAACACGGTGGCGTCTTTACCTGCGCCGATCGTGGCTTCCAGCGTTTTGAGAAAGCGATTGAGCCTCGCGGGGATGTGAAACGTGACTGGGAAATTATCAGTCTGTTAGCCAGCGAAATGGGCTATCCGATGCAGTATCAAAATAACCAGCAAATCTGGGATGAGATGCGTGAACTGTGCCCGCTGTTCTATGGCGTAACCTATGAGAAAATGGGTGAGATGGGTCATGTTCAGTGGCCTTGTCCGGATCTCGATCATCCAGGCACGCCGTATCTCTACGCGCACAGCCAGTTTGACACCCCGAATGGCAAAGGCAAACTGTTTGCCGCACCGTGGCGCGCGCCCGCTGAAGTCCCTGATGAGAATTACCCGCTGGTGTTATGTACCGTGCGCGAAGTGGGACACTACTCCTGTCGTTCCATGACCGGCAACTGCGCGGCGTTACAAGCGCTGGCAGATGAGCCAGGATATGTGCAAATCAACACCGATGATGCAGAAAAACTGGGCATCCGCCATCGTGACCTGGTGTGGGTAAGCTCGCGTCGGGGCAAGGTCATCAGCCGTGCGGATGTCTCCGAGCGTATTAATGCCGGAACGGTGTATATGACCTATCAATGGTGGATTGGCGCGTGTAACGAGTTAACACAGGATAACCTTGATCCCATCTCGAAAACGCCAGAAACCAAATACTGTGCTGTCAAAATTGAGCACATTAGCGATCAGAAATGGGCGGAGAAGTATGCCGCACAAACGTACAGCGAAATGAAATCACGTTTATGTGAGGCCATTGCGTAATTATCGCCATAACCGCCTGAGTCTGGTCTTCCAGACTCAGGTCTTTTCCAGCTACTTCGCCAGATGCGGTTCGCTGAAGCAAACAGAGACAGACTCCTGCTGTTTATCCCGCTGCATAAAACCGAGGTTCATCAGAAACAATCCCACCATAAACGGCAGTTCGTACAGTTCTTCAATCAAATCGCCATAACTGGCGTTGTGCAAAAAGACAGGTGACAGCAGGCGATGATGCTCCACGGTATCAGAGATCAAAAATGCGCAGACGGTGATCGCAAGTAACCACAGCGGTAGCGGTTCATTGCGCACGCGTCGGGCAATATCCTGGCGTAAGCGCTTCGACAGCAGCACCGGCAGAATAATCATAGCAATTAACACCACTGAGATAGCTCTGAACAGCAGTTTAGGATGCTCCGGGAAGTAATCACGCCCCCAGCTGGTGCTTCGGCCCAGCAATACCAGCCACCATACTGCCGCCCACAGCCAAAATTGCTTCTCGCCTTCAGGACGCGATAAAGGCCGGATGTAGCAGAGCGTAAATACCGCCCCAAACAATAGCCATAGCGCCTGTCCATTTTCAATCCATGTAACGACAGTGCCGTTGAGCAAAGGAAGATGCCAGTTCGCGGTGAACGGGATCGCGACGAGGACCAGTCCAAGAATGAATGCGGAGAATGTAAGTCGTGTATTCAATTTCATAAGCGCGAAGTTCTGTATTGTTACTATTTCACGATCATAACCCCTGTGAATGATCAACTATTAGCAAACAATGCGAATTTCTTAAGGTATTCTTAAGAAATCTTTTTCCATACTTCGCGCTAATCCGCTCAAATAAAAAAACCGCCCTGCGCCATCAAAACGCCGTGCGGTTTTTATGATAAAAATCAATATGTTCGGGTGGCGGCAAACGTTAAAGCGCTACCATCCGCAGACTTCATGCTCATTTTCGGTATCATATGAACGGACGGTATTGACCAGGTCTTTGATCACGTCCGCCGCTACGTCCGGAACCAGTAATGTCATCGGCGCTTCGGTCTCATAATCGACAGACACACCGTTGCTGTTATTGGTCACTGTTACGGTATAGGTTGCTTTACCCATGATTTACTCCTTGCCAGTGCGCACGACTTTTCGTTGATTTGCACTCTCCATCAGCACTTCCGGGGCAACGAAAAAATCGATATTAAAGTAAGTGTCGTCAGTCATCACTTCGATGTGATGCCATTTTTCCGGCGGAAAAACGCCAAACTGACCGGCTTCAATAACCATCACCTCTACGGGCTCCGGGCTGTGTTCATCTGCATAGCCGAGATATTTGACCGCCCCCTGCATAACTGACAGTCGAGGATAAACCCCGGCACGAGTGCCTTTATCAAGGTGGCGTTCGAAAATTCCGGCAGGCGCAGTTTCTTTGTTCCAGAACGGAGTTGAGCGTGTATGGATATGATTCTGTGGAATTTGAAGCATTTTTCTTCCCTTTTCCAGTCGACAACCAGCGAGTCTTATTGAACCGCTGCCATGCACAGGGTACGCCTCAAAATATATATTTAAAATACCATTTATTGGTTACAGGCGTTACCCGGTATGCGTGAGGAAGAAAAGCGTAAATTGTAGCCCGCCATATTCAGCGGGCCAATGATTACGACTGAAGCGTGGCCAGACGAGCAGCAAAACCTACGAAAATGAGGCCGATAAGGGAGTTACCTACCTTAGCCAGCTTCTTCTTCGTGCGAATGTACTGGGTTACAAACGCGCCGGAGAAAATAAGGAAACTCAGGTAGAAAAAGCTCACTATCTCAAGCGTAATGGCCAGAATAAAGAATGACAGCCCAGAGTGCGGCGCATTGACATCAATAAACTGCACAAAGAAAGAAACATAAAACAGAATAGCTTTGGGATTCGTCAGGCTCAGGATTAATGCGCGCTTAAAAATGGCGCCAAACGGGACTTCCTCAGCCGCAGCGTCGCTCGCTTTTGATTTCAGCGTGGCGTAGAGGATCTTCGCACCGAGATACAGCAGATAAAAAGCGCCGAGATAACGAACGATATTAAACAAAACAGGCGTGGTTTTGATCAATGCGGCAACACCGGCATAGGCTAAAAACATCAACACGGCATCACCGATAAACACACCGCTTGCGGCGAGATAACCGCCCTTCACTCCCCGACCGACGCTGTTCTTCAGCACAAATATCGTATTTGGCCCCGGAACCAGCACGATAAAAATAGCCCCCACCAGATACGTCCAGTAATTCAGAACTCCATACTCTGCAAACACGTTGACCTCTTCCTGAAAAAAACACATGCACTTGCTGCAAGACAATATGCTAACGAATGCGCCAGGGGATGAAAAGAGAAGGTTGCTAATTAAAAACCCGCCATGCGGCGGGTGTGTACAGATAAGCTTAGCCCGGATTAATGGTGCAGCATCTCATCCACCACCTCTTCGCCTTTCAACTGATACGGATAATAGGTAGGCCAGTTCTCCATCTCTTCGAGCAAGGCGGCCTGCGAGGTATTTCCCATAAAAATATGGAAGTGGCTCGACTTCCGCGGAGCAATAACATGATCGCTGAACTGGACATATTTAGGCGCGTTGCTGTTATCGGCTTTACACTCAAACAAATAACGTACACCTTTCTTGCCTGATTTATAGTGCAAAATTTTATATCCGGCATAATCGTATTTGCATGAGACAACCTGATTACCGGTATGAAACTCCATCACGCCATTTTCAATGCCGATGGTGTCTACGTTAGTTGCATAGCCTTTACGATAATAATCTTTAATCTGTTCTGCCGTTTTGCTTTTGTCTTTCTCCGCTTTCTTTTTGAATACCGGATCGAGCTCGCCGCTGACCAGATACGGATAAACAGATTGCCACATGCCATCCCAGTCGCTCAGCGCCCTGTTCCGTACCTGGTTGTCATTAAACACCCCTTCCGATGCCTTTTGTTCTGCTTCACTCATCGGCGCACCATGGGAATGATGACCATGCGCCAAAACTGGACCACTGACTAAAAGCATCCCCAGAGCGATTGTCAGTTTTTTAAAACGAATAGCCAAAATTTCACCCTCAAGTCGTTTGCGAGTGAATTGTTATAATATAACATTACATTTTAATCAATATCTTGACTTAGCTAAACGCGTAAATCTGCCCCAGGGAGTAGCGCGCGCGTACAAATCTGATCAAGCAGCGCCTGCTGATGACTGATAATCAGCATGCCAAGTGGCCGACGCTGGCATTCTTCGAGCAGTAACGCCCAGATATCCCTTTGAATGGAAGGATCGAGCTGAGCGGTAATTTCATCGGCAATAAGAAAACGGGTCCGCGGGTCCAGCGCGCGAAGTATGGCGATTCGCGCCAGTTCTCCCCCAGAAAGCTGTCCGGGGCGACGGGTTAACCACTCCGGTTTGATATGCAGACGGGTAAGTATTTCCGCGCCAGGCCGCCACGCATCACGGACCGCATCACCGGTGCTACGCCGGGGATTAAAGGTCAGTTCCGGATGCTGGGGCACCAGTTGCAGCGGGCAATATTGATGAATCGGTAACGGCTGGCCATCGATAAGAATGTCGCCCGAGGTCGGCTTTTGCCAGCCCGCCAGCACACGTCCCAACGTCGTTTTACCGGTGCCGCTGGGCGCACAAATCCCGATACGTTCACCGGGGCGCAAAGAAAAGGACAGGTTTTGCCACAGCACCTTTCCCCCCTGGCGAATCACGAGATCACGACAGCACAGCATCACGCGCTCCAAAAAGCTGATTTCTTTCAGGCAACGCCCGCCATTGACGTTGCAGATGTTCGCTGATGTCTCCGCACAGCAGCTGTTCCCGACTCACGTTATCCGACACGCTTCCCTGATGCAGCGCGACGATTCGGTCAGCATGGCGGGCCGCCAGCGTGAGATCGTGCGTCACCCATAAAACGCCAGCGCCCTGCTCACATAAGCCACGCAGTTGTTCAAGCAGTTGATTAGCCAGTGGCGCATCAAGCCAGGCGGTAATTTCATCAGCCAGAATATAGCGCGCCTGACTCAGAGACGCGTGACAGGCCAGAACACGTTTCGCCATACCACCTGAAAGCTGGCGTGGAAAGGCATCTAATACGCTGGTTTCCAGTTGGCTACGCTGGAGCAATTGTTCTATTTGGCCGACATTCCAGGCCTGGCCGGAGAGCTGACTTGCTCTGCGTAAATGCTTTTCAATTGAGAGCAGCGGGTTCAGCGCCTGCACGCCTTGCGGAACATAGCTGAAGGTATTGCCGCGACATTCGCGGATGTCATCACCGTCCAGCATTTTGCCATCAAGGGTTATTGCGCCGTGGAGACGCAAATTTTCCGGTAACAGATCGAGCAGGCATTGCAGGAGCAGGCTCTTCCCCTCACCGCTTCCCCCAACTAACGCCACCATCTGACCAGGCGCGACGTCGAAAGAGATATCCTGCAACAGCGGAGACCACTTTCTCGCGCCGAACCAACGATAACGCGCCACGTCCAGCGAGACCTGTCTTAAACTTAACATACGTCACCTCGCAACCATAAACGATGCACTGCCCTCGCGAGCTGATCGAATAACATCACCAGGCTGAACAGCATCAGCCCCGGAAACAACACTAACCACCAGTCGCCATGGCTGATAAACCGCAGCGCATCCGCCAGCAGCAGCCCCAACGACGGTTCATGCGGGGCCAGCCCAAAGCCAAGGAAACTCAACGCGGCGCTATGTAACACCGCATGGGGGAACATCAGCAATGTCCCCGTGAGCCACTGGGGTAACAGCGCCGGTAGATAGTGATACCGCCAGCAGTAAAAATGGCCATGACCCAGACGCCAGGTCAACGTCAGATAGTCACTGTGGGCAACGCGCTCTGCCTCGGCGCGCAGGATTAATGCCAGGCGCGGCCAGTGGGTCAGCGCCACCGCCATGATCACCCCATTTTTCCCACCGCCCAGCGTAAAACAGATCAAAATAAGCAGCAGCAGATGCGGCATCGACAGCATTGCGTCGGTAATCAGACGCATAAGCACGTCCAGACGCGGATGTATACGCGAAACCGCCGCCATCATTAACGCAATGAAGCCACTGCACAAAGCCGCGCCAATACCTATTTGCAGACTGGTCAACGCCCCCTGAAAGCAACGCGCCCACAGATCGCGACCGAGGTTATCGGTGCCAAACCAGTGCAGCGCATCAGGAGGCAGATGACGGGCAAGCAGGTTAACGTTCAACGGATTATCCAGCGTTGCAGCGCCATACACCGCAATGAATACCAGGCAGCTAAAAGAGAGCAGAAGACGGATAAGCGTCGGGGTCGGGTTATAGAGCATCAGGACGCTCCAGTGCACGATTCAACAGGTGAACGAACCAGGTAGAGAGTGAATTGCCGATAAAAACCAGCACGGTGCTAAACAAGACGATCCCCATCAGCAACGGTAAATCGCCCCGCAATCCGGCATCAATGGTGGCCTGGCCCAGCCCAGGGTAAGCAAAAACCTTTTCTGCCAGCAATGCGCCGCCCAACAGTTCTCCCAGCGAGGCGAACTGCAGGCACAGCGCTGGCGTGATAGCGTGGCGCAGAACCTGATGGCGCAACAGCGACCAACCTTTGTCGCCCTGAGAACGTGCAAAGCGGACAAATTCGCTCTTCATTACGCTGGCGATACTTTCCCGGGTATGAAGCGTAATCTGCCCCAGCCCCAGCAAACTTAGCGCGCAAACCGGGAGTACCAGATGGCGCAGACGCTCGGTCAGCGTCGCCATCTCGCTGCTGTTGCCCGGCTCCCACGCGCAGCAGACCGGGAACATCGGCCAGCGTACAGCAAATAACGCCAGCAGCAGCATGCCAATCCAGAAGGTCGGTAGCGAGGAAAGCAGGTAGCTGAGACGGCAAATAGCTTTATCAGGCCAGCGATTCAGGTAGCGTCCGGCAACAAATCCCATTGCCGTACCCAATATGCCGGAGAGCAGCCATGCGCCGCCAAGCAGCGCAAACGAAGTAGCAAAACGCTCTTTGATCACGCTGGCAACGGGCGCATTAAACAACATGGAGTAGCCGAGATCGCCCTGTAATACGCGCAAAAACCAATGGCTAAAGCGCTCCCACAGCGGCTGGTCCAATCCCCAGCGAGCGGCAATACGCGCATATTGTTCCGGCGGCACGTGCAGGAGATCGTTGCCAATATAAGCACGAATCGGATCGACCGGAGAAAAGCTGAGCAGCATAAAAGTGCCAGCCGCAACCAGCACTAATAACACCACCAGCCGTAGAAAATGGCCTAAAACAGACTTCATCAACGGCAGGTCCAGGTCCATTCATCCAGATTATTGAGCAATGACCAGCTTCCGTGAATTTCCGGCGCGCCTTTGCCTAAGTCAATACACGGATTTGCCAGATAAGTGTGCTGAATATTCAACAACCAGGCCCACGCGGCATCGCCCTGTACACCAGCCCCTTGCTTGCCATCCCACTCAACCTGCTGCCAGAAAGGCAACGCTTTTTGCCAGTCCGGCGCATCAATCGCCTGCTTGAGATGCTGTTCAACGACGGGATTGCTGTAATACCCTGGATTGTAGTATTCCACGCCGGCGGCCTGACTGCTGTAATGATGGAACAGCTCCATGGGATCCAGACTTCCCCAGCCAAACAGCGTCGGGTTGGCATGCATATGACGCTCAACGGTTTCCCAACTTCCGGATTGCAATGAGACCTGGATGCCCACAGGCTCCAGCATCGCACGTACGGCTTCGGCTAAATCCCGACGCGTACTGTCACCGCTGGCATACCACAGCGTCAGGCGCGCCTCTTTGCCCTCTTTCACCCGTACGCCGTCTTTACCAACCTTCCAGCCGGCTTCTTCCAGAATCGTCCGGGCTTTTTCGCTGTCGCCGTCTTTGAACGCGACTGACTGTCCTTGCCATGGCAAGCCCTGAACCGCGCTATACGCCGGAATCGCATGGCCTTCCATAACCTGATCGGCAAGCTGCTTACGGTTAATGGCGTAGTTGATGGCGCGCCTGATCGCGATATCGGCGGTGATATCGTTACCGATCGGATAGCCATTGGCATCTTTCTTACCCGCCGGCACCATCGGGAACACAATGCCGCGGTTTTCCACGCTGTCACGTACCCAAAGTTTCAAATTCTGCTGCTGAGGGGCGACCGCCATCGAAGGCGCAATACGCACCAGTCCCAGCTGACCACTGCGCGCCGCGGCATAGGCGTTATCTTCATCAAGGAAGACAAACACCAGCTTACTGAAATCATTTTTCTTACCGGCGTACCATGGATTCGCCTCCACGATCAGCTGCTGCCCGGGCTGGAAGCTCACCAACCGATAAGGACCTGCGCCAATCGGATTTTTGGCGAATGTTTTTTCGTTATACAGCTTTGCCGGAACAATGCCTAAAGAGCCCAGCACATTCACAAAGGTGCTCTGCGGGCTGCTCAGCGTCACTTCTACCGTGCGGCTATCTTTCAAGCTGGCATGAGCGAAGTTCCCCATGTCAATTTTCCCACCGCTTTTTGCTGCTTTGTTATAGGTGAACACCACATCGTCAGCGGTTAGCGGCGAACCATCAGAAAATTTAAGGTCAGGTTTTAGCGTCAGCGTCCAGGTTTTGCCGTCAGCGCTGGTCACGACCTTTTCCGTAAGCAGATTTCCCCAGCTCATATCGGCATTTTGTTTTAATAATGGCGCATGTAAAAGCAAATAGCTGCCATGACTCCAGCCCAGCATCGGGTCAAACCCTTCCGTTGGCTCCGGCCCAATCGCCAGTTTTAACGTCTGACCTTCGCCCGCATTCTGCGCAGCGAAGAGCGGTGAGGTTAATGCGAGAGTCAATGCGCACGTAAGGAGTGCCAGCTTGCCTTTGATCATTATTTTATCCAGATTTGCGTTATTTATATGCTGCTTAACGATGCGTTGTCGTTAAGCAGTCTCCTGGGAAAGGGATTATGGCGGAGAGAATTAGCGAAAAAAATGATGCGGCGCAGAAAAGTATGACGATTTTCTAAAGTTATCATACTTTTTTCTGATACTCCGTTATGAGTACGATGTGAATCGCAGAATAGTTTAAATCTTAGCCATTTATTTAATAACGTATTAATTCATATCCAATAATTACCTATAACGACTATTTATCTTCCCTGCTATTTCCTTACCTCAAATCAATGACAATTTATGTATATTTATTCAAGTTAAACACCAGAAGTGACAAGTTATGTAAATTTGTAATGATAATTATTTGTATTATCATTTCCATCAATTATCTTACTGCCTTTGAATTTTTAACAAAGGAAGTTTGACTATGCGTTTAAAACCTGTTGCCTCTGTCGTTCTGTCCTGTATGGGTTTTACCAGCCCCCTGGTTTTCGCTGAAGATGTCATGGTAGTCACCGCGTCCGGTTACGAAAAGAAAATTACCAACGCAGCCGCCAGCGTTTCCGTTATTTCGCAGCAAGAGTTACAAACCAATAAGTATAATGACCTGGGTGAAGCCCTGCGCGCAGTAGAGGGTGTGGATGTTGAAAGCAGCACCGGTAAAACGGGTGGTCTGGAGATCAGCATCCGCGGTATGCCCGCCAGCTATACCCTGATCCTGATTGACGGTATTCGTCAAAACGGCAGCAGCGACGTGACGCCAAACGGCTTCTCTGCCATGAATACCAGCTTTATGCCCCCGCTGGCGGCAATCGATCATATCGAAGTGATCCGCGGCCCAATGTCGACGCTGTATGGCTCCGACGCGATTGGCGGCGTGGTAAACATCATCACCAAAAAAAGTACCGATAAATGGAGCACCTCCATCAATACCGGCGTTAACCTGCAAGAAAGTAATAAATGGGGTAACAGCACGGTGGCCAACTTTTGGTCCAGCGGTCCGTTAATCGCAGGCGTGCTGGATATGCAGGTTCGCGGGAGCACCACGCAGCGTCAGGGCTCAAGCGTGACCTCCCTGAGCGATACCGCCTCTACCCGCGTACCTTATCCGACTGAATCCGAAAACTATAATATCGGCACACGCCTGGACTGGAAAACCAGCGAAAATAATACCCTGTGGTTGGATCTCGACTCTGCCAGACAGCGTTATGACAATGATGATGGGCAACTGGGCAATCTGACAGGAGGTTATGATAAAACGCTGCGCTATGAGCGCAACAAAGTCACCCTCGGCCACGACACCGCGTTAACGTTCGGCACCTGGAAATCATCCCTCGGCTGGAATGAAACCGAAAACAAAGGGCGACAACTGGTCTCCTCCGCGCTCACGCCGGAAAACGCGGGCCGCGCCGGTGATGCGCGTGAACTGAAGAACACTAACGTCATACTGGACTCAGTGCTGCTGACGCCATTAGGCGACTCACACCTGTTAACCCTGGGCGGGGAATACTGGGATGCGCGGATGAAAGACGGTGTGGTGCTGGCTAATACCGGCGAGACGTTCCACCAAAAAACGTGGGCAGCCTACGCGGAAGATGAATGGCATATACTCGACTCACTGGCGTTAACCGCAGGTACCCGTTATGAGCATAATGATGTCTTTGGCGGTCACCTCAGCCCACGCGCCTATATGGTTTGGGATGTTTCCGATGAGTGGACGCTCAAAGGCGGCGTAACGACCGGTTATAAAGCCCCATCGCTCAGCCAGTTGCATAACGGCATTAGCGGCGTAACGGCGCAAGGAACCGTTAATACCGTCGGGAATCCTGACCTCAAACCGGAAGAAAGTATCAGCTACGAAACGGGGCTATATTATGAAAACGATGCCGGGCTTAACGCCAACGTTACCGGCTTCTATACCGAGTACAAAAATAAAATTGTCTCGTATTCTATCGATGATAATACCAACAGCTATACCAACAGCGGTAAGGCAAGGACCGATGGCATTGAATTCGCCAGTACCTTCCCTCTTTGGTCGGACGTACTGAGTTTATCTCTTAACTATACCTACACTCAAAGCAAGCAGAAAGATGGCGATAATAAAGGCGCGCCGTTGAGCTACACCCCGAAACATATGGCTAACGCCCGCCTGAACTGGCAGGCAACAGAAGAGATGAACGCCTGGCTAAGCGCCCGCTATCGCGGTAAGGCGCCACGCTTTACCGAAAATTACGCTAACCTCAGCGCGGTGCAAAAGGCGGTGTATGATGATAAAGGCGCTGATTTAAAAGCCTGGACCGTGCTCGACATGGGGATGTCTTACAAGCTGACTAAAGATCTGACGCTGAATACGGCGGTTAATAACGTACTGGATAAAGATTTCAGCGAAGTCAAACTGTACCAGGTAGGCCGTAATAGTACCTACGCAGGTGACTACTATCAGACAGCGCAATCCACTACCGGATATGTAAATCCGGGTCGTAACTACTGGGTTTCGTTAAACTATCAGTTCTGATTTAGAACGTCCTTCTGGCAGGGCTATCTCTGATAGCCCTGTGCCAATGCGCGACTAATATCATCCCCGCGAAAATGATCTCGATATTCCCGTCTAATAACATTAGCACCCATATATTTTTATCCACGCTTAATGTTGATATTGATAAAATGTGAGTTGATGCCGTAAGTAATCAACAATGACCTACAAAGCATAAACAAAAAATTTATTAATTATTTATCTAACTAAATAATAGATAAACAGTCAGCATAATACTGTCACGCATAACCGCTGGTCGGATATGTACCAGCGACATAAAAGAAGACCATTTACTCATTATCCAACGCTTGAGAATGGTAAAAATGAAAAAGTTAATGATTGCAATTATTGCTGCAACAGCTTTATCCGGTTGCGCTCAGCAAACCTTTAAAATAAACAACGGCATTGCTGAAAAACCAACCCAGGAAACCAAACAAACGTTTTTCGTTAACGGTATTGGCCAGTCACATACTATCGATGCGGCTTCTGTGTGCGGCGGTGCAGACAAAGTTGTGCGCACCGAAGTTCAGGAGTCCGGCATGGATGTTTTCTTACGCATCATCACGATTGGGATCTATACGCCACGAGAAGCCAGAGTATATTGTTCAAAATAATGTTTTAAGCAGGTATTCCAAAAATACCTGCTTAAATTTATTGCTGCTTAAGTAAACATTTAGCGCTACGAAAATTAGAACAACCGCACTTCTTCTGTTTCTCGTTGTTGATCATTACTGCGAAGTTTGATTAGTGATAGAACAAACGCCTTGTTAATCCATAAGAACAGTTAAACATTCAGTACAGGAACACCCCTTCCTGAACCATAAAGTATAATGCCAAACCAGTAACCCCAGCGATACCGCCCAAAAACAGAAGCGCGGCAATTGCCAGTTGAGCGCGGTTGGTGTACTTAATTTTACTGTGCGCAGCCAACTTTTTCTTATGTACTACCGGTACTGCGCGACTTGAGTCACGGTCCATAGTCAATGTTATATCAGCCAAAGTGTTATCCCTTTGTTGTATGTGAAATACAAATAGCCACTACATGATTAAGGGTATATTTTTTTAATAAAAGGATCTGGGATTTATCTCACGATCAAGAAAATCGCAGTTTTTTTACTGCCGGACCCGTCCATTGCCATTTTCCATCCACGAGGCGCGTCCCGCTTTTATTCGACAAAGACATCTACTTTGGGTTTTGATAGCAGTATAAAGACAAACTCAGTAAAGGTGACGGGTTTATAGAAATAGTATCCCTGTAGGAAAACAATGTTGTTTTTATTGAGATAATCCAGCTGCGCCTTCGTTTCAACCCCTTCAGCGACAATACTTAAAGACAGCTTACGCGCCAGATCGAGGACACAATCTAAAATCCGGGTTGAATCGGGCAGGTTGTTTACCCGTCCCACAAAGCTCTGATCGATCTTGATATAATCGATGTGCAGGTCATGCAAATAAGAAAGCCCAGAATAGCCTGTCCCGAAATCATCCAACGCAATGACGAAGCCATTTTCATGTAGGGTATTAAGCCTCTGCACAAGATTATCATCCACATGCAGCGGTTCTCGTTCAGTCACTTCGATCACCAAATTTAGATCATTACGACTGAAACTTTCCCGGTAGCGCAGGCACTCCTCCTCAAACGTAGGCGACATGATATGCGAGGCGCTGAAATTAATTCCAACATGAAAACCTGATGGCAATTTGCTGGCGATAGAGTTCATATTCGCCGCGACCTGCATCATCAGGTGTTGAGTAAGCGGTACTATCAAACCTGATTTTTCGGCGACAGGAATAAAAGAGGCGGGAGAAATGTACCCGGCCCTTGGGTGCTTCCATCTGGCCAGCACCTCAACGCCGCGTAACGTTCCATCACGACCATTTACGATGGGTTGATAAAACGGCACTATCTCCCCTTTTTCTATCGCTCTGCGCAACGTTTCTTCGGGCGTATCATTCTTATTCAAATATTTATCGATAGCATAAGCGACAGCGGCAGAGATCAGCAGGATGAAGAGCAGAATTCCCAGACCATTAGTGACAAGCCTTTTTAAGCTAAACAATGGAGGCTGGTCAAAAATAATGCTGAAGGGATATTTTGTGGAATTAACCTGACCAGACTGCGGGACGCCTACAGGAAATGCTTTCACATCCATCAATAAACCGAGTACTTTGTCGCCCACCCGCAGTGAATACGTCACCCCTTTGAATGGGACATTTAACGCGCCGCGAATATGCACACCGCTTATCGTGACAATGATGCGATTTGTTTGAAAGTGAGTTTGATAGAGCAGAACAGGGATTTCATTTACCGTATTTTGTGCAGAGGTCAACAGCAAATTTGTATCGGGTATTACGGGAATTTGCTTGAGTAAGATCCGATTACCCGGCAGCGACGTGCACCAAACTTTTCCCTGCCGAATAATAATCAGCGTTCGGAGATGAGGCCGGAGCGCGGCCTCGGTTCCAAGCTGGTATTGGCTTTCCAGGTCACATTTCTTTTCAGTGATAAGCTTGGCCGTATCGGTTGCCTGGAAAGCTTCATCGAGGATGTTGTCCATATTGTTCGCGGCATATCTTGCTCCCCCCAGGGCTTCCCTCGACGAGGAATACCAAAGCTGCATATTAAGAATAAAAACACCGATTAAAAGCAGGCATACCGCAGCAAATATCGGTAACAGTGCTTTGCGCATTCTTATGTCCTGTGGCGAAAAATGAGCATGTTTTAACAAACATCGGCCAGCTCAACGTTGTCTCTAAAGAGCATGGTTGAGCGCAACAGAAATCGCCATGAATTCAGGCACATTTCCCTGAAAACAACATAACCTGTTCATTTTTATATTGAAGTATTGTTAGGTCGCATCAGTGCCATACCAACATCACGTTTTCCCGTATAAAATCTCGGCGAAAAATGGAGTGCTGACACACTCGCAGAAAACGTATCAACCAACTGTCTGCTCATATTGCCCGAAGCGGAAATGACAAAACCCTAATCTCTTAAAGAAAATAAGGATTTGTTAAGCTCAACACGATACGGTTGGTGTGGCGCATCATTCGAGGAAAAATAATGAGCAGATTCTCAAGACTTCAGATTTACTTGCACTGGCTAACTCTGGTGTTAATCGCGATAACCTATGCCGCAATGGAATTTCGCGGTTGGTTTCCCAAAGGCAGTACCCCTTACCTGTTGATGAAGGAAACACATTACAATGCCGGGGTATTTGTCTGGTTTTTGATGATAATACGTTTAATTCTCAAACATAAGTATGACGATCCCGCAATCATTCCCACGCCACCCGAGTGGCAGAGGATATCCGCCAAATTAATGCACATCACGTTGTATGTCTCTTTTCTGGCGCTACCGTTATTAGGGATCTTCACGATGGCTTACGGTGGAAAGAGTTGGTCTTTTTTAGGGCTAAACATCCCCCCTTTCGTGCATAGCAACGGTGAAGTAAAGGCCGTCGTGAAAACTATTCACGAAACGCTGGCAAATGTAGGCTATTTCCTGATTGCAGCTCATGCCGGCGCGGCGTTGTTTCATCACGCAATACAGAAGGACAATACGCTTTTGCGAATGATGCCTGAACATAAACATCTGAAATGATAATCTTAGAAACATAGGCGCTAAAACACGTACAAAGCATTAGTTTGTTTGTTAATCATCATGATGCTTATGTTTCTTCCTGTTCCCTCATAACCCAATCATCCTCAGGCGACGCCAATTCATATTGACGGCCTCCCCTTGCATAGCAGATAAAAACACAGTATAAATACTGTATATTCATACAAATAAAAGGCAAGTGGCAATGTTCGTGGAACTCGTTTATGACAAAAGGAATTTTGATGGACTGCCAGGCGCAAAAGACATCATTCTGGGCGAGTTGAGAAAGAGAGTGCACCGGATCTTTCCGGATGCTGACGTTCGGGTTAAACCGATGCTGACTCTGCCAGCGATCAACACTGACGCCAGTAAGCACGAGAAAGAACAGATAAGCCGTACTGTTCAGGAAATGTTTGAAGAAGCCGATATGTGGCTGGTTTCAGAGTAAATATCCTGGTGCACTGCGTCCGGCGAAGTACAATCCGTGCGGCTGGTAACGATTGTTTATCGTTTGTGCAGGTGCACTATTGTTGCTGCTTTAGATATTAATAAAAAACGGGAACCAATCGGCTCCCGCTCTCACACAACCCAGAATCTGGATTACATGTTTTCGATGATCGCGTCACCAAACTCTGAACATTTCAGCAGTTTAGCGCCGTCCATCAGACGTTCGAAGTCATAGGTGACGGTTTTCGCGTTGATTGCGCCTTCCATGCCTTTGACGATCAGGTCAGCCGCTTCAACCCAACCCATGTGGCGCAGCATCATTTCAGCAGACAGAATGATAGAGCCTGGGTTCACTTTATCCTGGCCCGCGTACTTCGGCGCAGTACCGTGGGTCGCTTCGAACAGCGCACATTCGTCACCGATGTTAGCGCCCGGTGCGATACCAATACCGCCCACCTGTGCTGCCAGCGCATCAGAAATGTAGTCGCCGTTCAGGTTCATACAGGCAATCACATCATACTCAGCCGGACGCAGCAGGATCTGTTGCAGGAACGCATCGGCGATAACGTCCTTAACCACGATCTCTTTGCCGGATTTCGGGCTCTTGATTTTCACCCACGGGCCGCCGTCAATCAGTTCACCACCGAATTCTTCACGCGCTAACTGGTAACCCCAGTCTTTGAACGCGCCTTCGGTGAACTTCATGATGTTACCTTTATGTACCAGGGTCACGGAATCACGATCGTTAGCGATAGCGTATTCAATCGCGGCACGAACCAGACGCTTAGTCCCTTCTTCGGAACACGGTTTGATACCGATACCGCAATGTTCCGGGAAGCGGATTTTCTTCACGCCCATTTCTTCACGCAGGAATTTAATGACTTTCTCAGCATCCGCGGAGTCCGCTTTCCACTCGATCCCCGCGTAGATATCTTCGGAGTTTTCACGGAAAATGACCATATCGGTCAGTTCAGGGTGTTTAACCGGGCTTGGCGTACCCTGGTAATAACGCACCGGGCGCAGGCAGACATACAGGTCCAGTTCCTGGCGCAGTGCCACGTTCAGAGAGCGAATACCGCCGCCAACTGGCGTAGTCAGTGGGCCTTTGATGGCAACACGATATTCACGAATCAGATCAAGGGTTTCAGCAGGCAGCCAGACGTCCTGGCCATAAACCTGAGTGGATTTCTCGCCGGTGTAGATTTCCATCCAGGAGATTTTACGCTCGCCTTTATAGGCTTTCTCGACAGCAGCATCGACAACTTTGATCATCGGTGGGGTTACATCAACGCCGATACCGTCGCCTTCAATGAACGGGATAATCGGATTTTCAGGAACGTTGAGTTTGCCGTTTTGCAGGGTGATCTTCTTACCTTCCGCCGGAACAACTACTTTGCTTTCCATTCACCTCTCCTTCGAGCGCTTCTGGTTTGCTCGTCTGTCATCGCGCTGCATGTGCATTGGCGTCCTGCTGCACGACTGCGTTAGAGCAATTTTTTGTTAATGATTTGTAATGAGCGTGTCAATACTACCCTATTGTTCGTCGCCATGAAAGACACTCGTTCTTAGGCTATAATGCGGCAATTGATATAATCTGAAAATACCATGCAAAAAACTTCTTTTAGAAATCACCGGGTTGAGCGATTCAGCTCACGACAACTCACTAAGCAGCGTAAAGAAAACCAGCCAAAACGCGTGGTTTTGTTCAATAAACCCTACGATGTTTTGCCACAATTTACTGACGAAGCGGGGCGCAAAACGTTAAAAGATTTTATTCCCGTACCAGGAATCTATGCTGCAGGTCGCCTCGACCGGGACAGCGAAGGACTTCTGGTGCTGACCAATGACGGCGCGCTGCAGGCGCGTTTAACGCAGCCCGGCAAGCGCACCGGCAAAATTTATTACGTCCAGGTTGAGGGAGAGCCTACGCCTGAAGCGTTGGAAGCCCTGCGCACTGGCGTAGCGCTTAACGATGGCCCCACGCTGCCCGCAGGCGTTGAAGTGGTAGAAGAACCTGCATGGCTGTGGCCAAGAAACCCGCCCATTCGGGAACGGAAAAACATTCCCACCCGGTGGCTGAAAGTGACCTTATACGAAGGCCGCAACCGCCAGGTACGCCGCATGACGGCGCACGTCGGCTACCCCACCCTGCGGCTGATCCGCTATGCGATGGGTAATTACACGCTGGATAATCTCGCCAACGGCGAATGGCGCGAACTGTAACACCGGCCCCTTACGTCGCTATTAGCAAGGAATAATGAAAGAAATGGACAAACGAATCATCGCGGCAATCATTCTGTGTGGCGTATCGCCATTGAGCTATGCCGCACAGGATTGTGAGGCGGCAGCAGGTATCGCGGCAGGCGCGGCTGATTATCTCTATGAAACCGCCCAGGTAAGAACAACCTCCCGGCTACACTTCAACTCCGCGCCGGAGGTTGAATGTCAGCTTCCTGCGTTCCTGGTTAATGGCGATACGGTAGAGGTATTAAGAGAAGCGCGATCGGCCCAATTAGCAGACAACGCTCCCGTTCATACTTTTCGCTATGTTCGCTACCGTGATGCCAAAGGCATGTTCGCCACCGGCTGGGTCGCGGCTGAAGGTCTGGTACCTCTGACGACGCCCTTACCCGTAAATCCGGCCTGTGAGAAATGGGCCAATGAAAAGATGCAGCAACGCGAAAAAAAGCCCCCCGTTGCTGATAATCATTATCAGGTTACGGGTACCGATCGCGCCTGGTTTTATTCCATGCCAACGGAACAATGCCGCAGCCAGTCCGTTTTTTTGGTTCCCGGCGACATTATTTCCGCACAAGAGCAGTCAAAAGATGATTTTATTGAAGCGGTCTACTACACCGCCGATCGCCATATCGTGCGCGGCTGGCTGAAAAAATCACAATTGCAGGCATTAGACAGCGGCGATCGCTATCGCGAAGACATCAACCCCCTGTCGACAGATAAGGCAACGAGAGTCGCCACCCTCAATTTACGGCATGATTATCAGTGTATTTTTTATGAAAGCTGGAATGAAAAAAATGAGATTGCGATTATCGTGCGCGAGGATCACCAGACAGCGTTGTGTCGTGGCGCGGCCGCTGATCCACTAACAGCGCCCGCTATAGCTGATATTAGTATCAATAAGACCACCGGTGAGGTTAGTTCTCCGGATGTCGCTGAAGGTTTTGCCGAAGAATAAGGAACCGGTATGTTTAAACCGCACGTCACCGTGGCCTGCATTGTGCATGCAGAAGATAAGTTTTTAGTCGTTGAGGAAACCATCAACGGTAAAGCCCTGTGGAACCAGCCCGCCGGGCATCTGGAAGCGGATGAAACGCTAGTGCAAGCCGCCGCCCGCGAGCTATGGGAAGAAACCGGCATCAAAGCGCAGCCCCAGCACTTCATCCGGATGCATCAATGGATTGCGCCGGACAGAACGCCCTTTTTGCGTTTTCTGTTTTCAATTGAGCTTGCCAATATGTGCGCTACTGAACCCCATGACAGCGATATAGATTGCTGTCGCTGGGTCAGTGCAGAAGAGATAATTTCTGCGCCAAACCTGCGCTCGCCCCTGGTTGCAGAGAGCATACGCTGTTATCAGAGCGGACAACGCTACCCGCTGGCAATGATCGGCGAATTTAACTGGCCGTTTACAGAGGGTGTCAAGTAAAGGGCTGCGTGCTAGAATATGCCGCCTTGAAGTTCAATGTCGTGAGTATTCCTATGTCTGAAAGCCCAAAAAAAGTGATCGTCGGCATGTCCGGCGGTGTCGATTCCTCCGTTTCTGCCTGGCTGTTGCAACAACAGGGCTATCAGGTAGAAGGCCTGTTCATGAAGAACTGGGAAGAGGACGATGGTGAGGAATATTGCACAGCGGCTGCCGATCTCGCGGATGCGCAGGCGGTCTGTGACAAACTCGGCATTGAACTGCATACCGTCAACTTTGCCGCAGAATACTGGGACAACGTCTTTGAACTGTTCCTGGAAGAATACAAAGCAGGCCGTACGCCGAACCCGGATATTCTGTGCAATAAAGAGATCAAATTTAAAGCCTTCCTCGAATTTGCCGCCGAAGATTTAGGTGCCGATTACATCGCCACCGGTCACTACGTGCGCCGCGCGGATGTCGACGGCAAAAGCCGCCTGCTGCGTGGACTTGATGGCAATAAGGACCAGAGCTATTTCCTCTACACGCTGGGCCATGAGCAAATCGCGCAAAGCCTGTTCCCGGTCGGCGAACTGGAAAAACCGCAGGTGCGTAAAATTGCCGAAGATCTTGGCCTGATTACCGCCAAGAAAAAAGACTCTACCGGCATCTGCTTCATCGGCGAACGTAAGTTCCGCGAGTTTCTCGGTCGCTACCTGCCCGCTCAGCCAGGCAAAATCATCACCGTTGACGGCGAAGATATTGGCCAGCACCAGGGGCTGATGTACCACACACTGGGCCAGCGTAAAGGTTTGGGCATTGGCGGTACAAAAGAAGGGACGGAAGACCCGTGGTATGTGGTGGATAAAGACGTTGAGAACAACATTCTGGTTGTCGCTCAGGGTCACGAACACCCGCGTCTGATGTCCGTGGGCCTGGTGGCGCAACAGCTGCATTGGGTCGACCGTGAACCGTTCACCGGCACAATGCGCTGCACGGTGAAAACCCGCTACCGTCAGACCGACATTCCGTGCACCGTTAAGGCGCTGGATGCTGAACGTATTGAGGTCATTTTCGACGAACCGGTCGCGGCGGTAACGCCGGGTCAGTCGGCTGTTTTTTACAATGGCGAAGTGTGCCTCGGCGGCGGCATTATCGAACAACGTTTGCCTTTGCCGGTCTAATTATTTACACATTTGATACAAGGAAGCAGTGAACGTGGCAAAGAATTATTATGACATCACCCTCGCCCTGGCAGGTATATGCCAGTCGGCACGCCTGGTGCAAGAGCTGGCGCACCAGGGGCATTGTGATGCCGATGCGTTACACGTTTCACTCAACAGTATCATCGACATGAACCCCAGCTCTACGCTAGGGGTTTTTGGCGGGAGTGAAGCTAACCTGCGTCTTGGCCTTGAAACGCTGCTTGGCGTACTCAACGCCAGCAGTCGTCAGGGACTGAATGCGGAGCTCACCCGTTACACGTTAAGCCTGATGGTACTGGAGCGTAAACTTTCAGCGGCCAAAGGCGCTATGGACACGCTGGGAGACCGTATCAACGGCTTGCAGCGTCAGTTGGACCATTTTGATTTGCAGTCAGAAACATTGATGAGTGCGATGGCCGGCATTTATGTTGACGTCATCAGCCCACTCGGCCCGCGTATTCAGGTCACGGGCTCCCCCGCCATCCTTCAGAGCCCGCAGGTTCAGGCCAAAGTACGCGCTTCGCTGCTGGCTGGCATTCGTGCCGCAGTGCTCTGGCATCAGGTTGGCGGAGGCCGTCTGCAACTCATGTTTTCTCGTAATCGCCTGACGACTCAGGCAAAACAAATTCTTGCTCATTTAACCCCGGAGTTGTGATCTATGGAATTATCCTCACTGACCGCCGTTTCCCCTGTCGATGGACGCTACGGCGATAAAGTCAGCGCGCTGCGCGGGATTTTCAGCGAATACGGTTTGCTGAAATTCCGCGTACAGGTTGAAGTACGCTGGCTGCAAAAACTGGCCGCGCACGCAGCGATCAAGGAAGTTCCTGCTTTTGCTGCCGACGCAATCGGTTTCCTTGACGCGATCGTCGCTAACTTCAATGAAGAAGATGCCGCACGTATCAAAACCATTGAGCGTACAACCAACCATGACGTGAAGGCTGTTGAGTATTTCCTGAAAGAAAAAGTGGCTGATATCCCGGAACTGCACGCTGTTTCCGAGTTTATCCACTTCGCTTGTACTTCAGAAGACATCAACAACCTGTCTCACGCGCTGATGCTGAAAACCGCACGCGACGAAGTAGTTCTGCCATACTGGCGCCAGCTTATCGACGCGGTGAAAGATCTGTCCGTACAATATCGCGACATTCCCCTGCTCTCCCGTACCCACGGTCAGCCAGCCACCCCGTCTACACTGGGCAAAGAAATGGCTAACGTGGCCTACCGTATGGAGCGCCAGTACCGCCAGCTTAACCAGGTCGAAATTCTTGGTAAAATCAACGGCGCCGTTGGTAACTATAACGCCCACATCGCCGCTTACCCGGAAGTTGACTGGCATCAGTTCAGCGAAGAGTTCGTCACCTCACTGGGTATTCAGTGGAACCCGTACACCACGCAGATTGAACCGCACGACTACATTGCCGAGCTGTTTGATTGCATCGCCCGTTTCAACACGATTCTGATCGACTTCGACCGCGATGTCTGGGGTTACGTGGCGCTGAACCATTTCAAACAGAAAACTATTGCGGGAGAAATCGGCTCCTCCACCATGCCGCACAAGGTTAACCCTATTGATTTCGAAAACTCCGAGGGTAACCTGGGCCTGTCTAACGCGGTATTGCAGCATCTGGCGAGCAAACTGCCAGTTTCCCGCTGGCAGCGCGACCTGACGGACTCTACCGTTCTGCGTAACCTGGGCGTCGGTATTGGCTATGCGCTGATCGCGTATCAGTCCACGCTGAAGGGCGTGAGCAAACTGGAAGTTAACCGTGAGCATCTGCTGGACGAACTGGACCATAACTGGGAAGTACTGGCCGAGCCGATTCAGACCGTGATGCGCCGCTATGGCATTGAAAAACCGTACGAGAAGCTGAAAGAACTGACCCGCGGCAAGCGCGTTGACGCCGAAGGTATGAAACAGTTTATCGACGGTCTGGCGCTGCCAGAAGAAGAAAAAACGCGCCTGAAAGCGATGACACCAGCCAACTATATTGGTCGCGCCATCACCATGGTTGATGAACTGAAATAATCTGTTTCGTGCCGAGTTGGTTACAATATGGGCTACACCTTCTTAACTTGCAATTTTTTGCAGTTTGCAGGTGTAGCCCATTTATTATTAGTCAGAAATTATCACCGCGAAACATTTACCGTAGTTTGAGCGGAACGCTGACCCAGGGAGCCACTTAATGTCAGATAGCCACAAAATCTCTGACCAGATGTAGGGGCATCGGTCGAAGGAAAAGCCTGCGTGACTAAAGTTGTTGCTTTACCCCAATTGTCATCACTGACAACCACATCATCTAAGATACGCCCACTAGTGTAATTATACTGACAATCGATATCTTGTCCCTTAACCATACCTTTCCAGGGTTGGACAACAAAGCTAAAGCCATTGCTCAATTCTGCTGCTGATAACGAGGTTGCATCCGGAGTAACGGAATAAATAATCGGCGCAGAATAATCCGCCGTATAACTTAAAGATGTTGATTTAGAAACCACTGCAGTACCTGATTGTATTGATGCAACAGGGGAGAAATTTGACACAACCTTAGACTCAAACTGGAACACCGCCTGGCCGTTACTGTTGGTTGTGTTACCTGAACTGCTCGTAACCAGGAGATCGTTACTGGTAGTATCCCAATTAACAGCCACTCCACTCACCGGCTGATTATGCTTATCCTGCACTGTCGCAGTGACCGTGAGTAGATTTTGGTATCCTCCCGGTCCTGACGCTGATGTCAAAGAAAGAACTAAAACCTTTGTAAACGTCACCGTAGTGCCATCGCTTTGACCATTATCCAGCGTGGCGGTAACCGTCACTGCTTCTCCTTCGGTATCGGTTAACTTCACGGAACTGCTGCCGTCCCCCCCTGTCACCGTTGCACTACTTTGCAACGATGCTGTTGAAGTACTAACCGTCCAGTGAATATTTTTCCCGGACAGCGCCTGACCCGCCGCGTTTTTAACAATCACTGTCACTTCATTGGTCTGGCTACCATCGCCCAGGACATTATTTGTCGTCGGCGATATCGACGCGATGATCGCATCATCAGTAAATGAGGACGGTTTGCTCAGTACGCTCCCGTTTATCGTGGCCGTCAGCGTTAATGACTCACTCACCGTATCGGTATAGCTCACCGTCGCTTTTCCATTGGCATCAGAAACGCCGCCATTGGTGGGCGTCAGCGTTACCGTTGTTTTGTCAGAACTCCACTGGACGGTTTGTCCCGCCAGAGGGTTATTATTGGCATCAACCACTATGGCTTCTGCCGTATTGGCATCAGTGCCATTAATTGAGCTGCCATCCTTCGTGACGGTAAGACTCAACAATTTTGCTGTACTTACATCAGCGATAAACTCGCTCGGTTTCGACAGGCTGTCTCCACTTGCTACCGTCGCCTTCACATTAACAGTTTCAGCTTTAGTATCTGTGAATTTCACCGTCGCTTTACCATCCGCATCGGTTTTCGCAGACGTTCCCAACACCGCAGAACCGTCCTGTGACCAGGTCACTTCAGCGTCCGGCAGCGGGTTATTATTGGCATCCACCACGGTTACCGTGGCCTGGTTAGTCGCAATTCCGTTAGCCAGCGCTCCGGTTGTGACCGTCAGGTCATTCACTTTGGATGAGCCACTGTCGGCCACAAATTTGCTCGCTTTCGTCAGGCTACTGCCTCCGCTGACGGTCGCCGTGATGTTGACGGTTTCGGCCTTAGTATCGGTAAAGGTTACGGTAGTTTTGCCACTGGCATCCGTTTTCGCGGATGTACCCAGCACGGCAGAACCATCCTGCGACCAGGTCACCTCCACATTCGGCAACGGGTTATTATTCGTATCCACAACCGTAACGGTCGCCTGGTTGGTGGCGGAGCCATTGGCAAGGGCACCGCTGGTAGCGGCCAAATCACTGACTCTGGCGGTACTGCTGTCGGCCACAAACGTACTGGGTTTTGACAGGCTGCTCCCACCATTAATAGTCGCAGTAATATTCACTGTTTCAGCTTTCTTATCAGTAAAGGTTATGCTGGTTTTACCGCTGGCATCCGTTTTCGCGGACGTTCCCAGCACAGCAGAACCATCCTGCGACCAGGTCACCTCCACATTCGGTAGCGGGTTATTATTCGTATCCACGACCGTAACGGTCGCCTGGTTAGTGGCGATGCCGTTGGCAAGCGCGCCGCTGGTGGTGGTCAAATCGCCAACACCGGCAGTGCTGCTATCGGCTACAAAACTGGCCGATGCCGTTTTCGCATTACCGTTATCCAGCGTAGCTGTCAGCACCACGGATTCCGCTACGGTATCCGTGAAACCTACTGTCAGCGAGCCCTGGGCATCCGTCTGGTACGCGCTCCCCGCCGCCGCGCGGGCTTTGCTCAGCTTCGCACCAAATACTACCGTCCCCTTGTCCGCACCCAGCGTAACGTTCACACCGCTCATCGGCGCGCCGCTGCTGTCTTTCGCCGTCACCTTCACCATATTAGCCGTGGTACCGTTCGCCGGACTGTTGTTACGCGTCACCTCCATGGTGTCGATTACCGCTGTGGCCGCATTCGCCGTAAAATGCCCCTCACCCGAGGCGCTCTTGTCCCCGGCGGTCACGCTTATCGTCGCTGCACCGGCTACCGTGGAGGTGAAGTCCGCCGTCACGTTACCGTTCGCATCCGTGGTGCCTCCGGCGTTTTTCAGCACCGCAGGACTGCCCACACTCCAGCTCACTTTGCTATTGGCAATCGCGCGTCCGTTAATGTCCGTCACCGTGGCCTGTGCCTGGTTCGCGGTCTGGCCGTCCGCCACGCTGTTATCCTTCGTGATTTTCAGCGTGACGCTGCTGACGGTGACCTCATTAAAATGGCTGTTCTGGCTGGCCGTCACCGCGCCGCTGGTGGCCGTGATGTTTACCGCCTCCGCCACGGTATCGGTGTAATTCACCGTAGCCACGCCGCTGTCATTCGTCATGCTGGTCGCGCTGGCAAATTTTGCCGAGCCGGTGGTCGTCCAGCTGATGGCTGCATTGCGCACGGGCTGACCGTCTTTATCCGTCGCCTGCACCTGCGCGGTGTTCGGCGTCAGACCATCCGACGGACTGTTGTCGACGGTCACCTGCAGATTCAGATTACTGACGCCCTGCTCATCTTTTTTCTTGTACTGCAGCACAATCTGGTTGTTACGCTCCACCAGGTCGTAGCGGCTGCCCGCCAGGCTGCGTTCCGTTTTCACGTTCTCCGGGTCAACCTGGTAACGCCAGTCGTGACCAAAATCGTAGCGGAAGTTCACCTGGAACTGCGTGTCGTCCATCGAATCCTGTCCACGCTTGTAGTCCACCGCCAGCTGAACCAGCGGAACCGGGGTATAGCTGATGCCGGTGGTCACCGCCGACGGGTTGCTCTGCAGGTGGTCGGTATCGAACAGGGCCACCTTATCGCCATAATACTGCTCATACATCAGCTTCGCGCCCAGCTGCGGATAAGCCGGGAGATAGCCCTCGGCGCGGATGTCATAGCCGTCCGCCGGTTTTTCGTTGTAATCAGTAAAGTCGCGCGAGCTGTGCCAGTTGGTGGTGCCGACGTAGGTGTTGGCAGACAGTTTCAGGTAGTTGGTCCAGGCCTCTGCGCCAAAACCCACCCGACGGTTCTTCCCGGTGAAGTCATCGTCAAAAAAGACGTTGCCGCCGAACATCCAGTTTTCGAGGTAAAAGGTGCGCACGCCCATGCCCAGGTTGCCGGTGGTGCGCCCGTCCGGGGCCCGCAGGCCAAGCTGGGTGAAGAGCACGGCTTTTTTATTATCGTAGAGAGGGGCGAGCAGGTCGACGGCGCTGTCATCCCAGTTGCCGTTGTCATCGACGTTAAGCTGCACCCTCGCGGTACCAAACTGGCTCAGCCATTGCTGTACCGACGAGGCCGCAGCGCTGGTCGCCATGCCGGTTGCGGCGCTTTTTGCCCCGTCCGTACCGCTGGCTGTGCTGCTGGCGAGCGTGCTCAGCTCCTGAGAATACGGCATGGCTACCGTGGTCTCTTTTGTCGTCGTCGCAGGGGCGGCGTGAACCGGGAACACGGTAAAAAGCGGGAACAGTGCCTGGAGCAGGATCTGACTCCAGATAATAATCCTACTTTTTATATTTAATAAAATATTATCTGTATAAACTGGTTTCATGTTTTGAGCACGCAAAAGTATGGACCAGCACTGCAAAAATAAAGCTGGTCATTAGATTTTAAGAAAGAGTAAATAATGTAATAAAGATAGAAGAAGCAATCCAAAAAAACACGCAGAAAATAAAATTATTTCCGCGAAAAATACAGTAAATTTTGCGGCCGCGATCACATTTATCCAACATTGGACAATAACCGATTCATACAAACCCTAAACTGACGAGATTGCAATCTGTATGCTTCGCAAAAAAAACATCCATCACATTGAAAAATAATATTTTTGTACAAATCCCATGTTTTATAATCTCCATTTGAATGAAAGTTAATATTATCAAAAGGCACAAAATGCGTACTTCTTCCCCCAACCTCAACAATCCTCCCCTAAGAGAAATATAAATTAATTTCAAAGTACCGGCATTCTGTACTGAGATGAATGCTTCCGGGTGCCGCATCAACTACAAAGGTAATTGCTGGCGTAAATTACAGGGTTGTTTTCGTAATTCAATCAGGATAGCCCCCCCATAATTATGTTCCAATCGTTATGATAAAGGTTCAGATAACAGCCAAGGTGGCACAACTCATATTGGTATAGAGGGTTGTGATGTGCTCAGTGCTGACCTGTTCCTGTGCCTGCTCTTCATGAAATGTGCCAGGAGGCAGCAGAGATCAAAAATTACCGAAAGACGTTACTAACTGGGACAATTATTAACCTGGCAATACCGAATCTGGCCAGGCAGGACCGCGCGCCCTCAACAGTCAATAAACAGATGGCAGTTTTATCAGAAATGCTTAAGCTCGCAAACCGAAGCCAGTTTATATTGCATGCTCCTTATGAAGGAGTGTCGCGACTCAAGTTATCTAAAAATGATCCCGCCCCACTTTTACTTCATGAGTACCAGACACTAATAGCCACCCTTCCCCGTAACCAGGCATTAATCATCATTGTTGCCGCACATACGGGGATGAGGCCGGGCGAGATATGCGCCCAAGCATAGGAAGACATTGATTTGGTAAAAGGTGGAATCCACGTATCCAGAAGTTTGACGAATAAGCGAGTATTTATAGCTCCTAAGACCGATGCCAACGGCACTGCCCCCACGGGCAGGGGAGCATGAGAAAAGTTATTTAATTTCATAGCGCTGCTTTCAATCCACATAATCAGCGTTAAACTATTCATACCGTTCATATAGGGAGTAACGACGATGCGCGTACTGGTTGTCGAGGATAATGCTTTATTACGCCACCACCTCAAGGTTCAGTTGCAGGATTTAGGGCATCAGGTGGACGATGCAGAGGATGCGAAGGAAGCGGACTATTATCTTAATGAACATCTGCCGGATATCGCGATCGTTGATTTAGGGCTCCCCGATGAAGATGGACTGTCGCTGATCCGCCGCTGGCGCAGCAATGACGTTTCATTGCCCATTCTGGTATTAACCGCCCGCGAAGGCTGGCAGGACAAGGTGGAAGTGCTCAGCGCCGGTGCCGATGATTACGTCACAAAACCGTTTCACATTGAAGAAGTGGCTGCGCGCATGCAGGCGCTGATGCGTCGCAACAGCGGACTGGCTTCGCAAATCATCTCTCTGCCACCTTTTCAGGTGGACCTCTCTCGCCGCGAATTGTCCGTCAATGATGAAGTTATCAAGCTCACGGCGTTCGAATACACGATTATGGAAACCCTCATCCGTAATAACGGCAAAGTGGTCAGTAAAGATTCGCTTATGTTACAGCTATACCCGGACGCCGAGCTGCGCGAAAGTCATACCATTGATGTTCTGATGGGGCGTTTGCGCAAAAAAAATCCAGGCGCAATATCCTGACGACGTCATCACCACCGTGCGTGGCCAGGGATATCTTTTTGAATTGCGCTGATGAATAAATTATTGCGTCATTTTTTCCCGTTATCTCTACGGGTACGTTTTTTACTGGCAACTGCGGGCGTGGTGCTGGTGCTCTCGCTGGCCTACGGTATCGTTGCCCTGGTGGGCTACAGCGTTAGCTTTGATAAGACAACGTTTCGCCTGCTGCGCGGTGAAAGCAATCTGTTCTATACCCTGGCGAAATGGGATAACGGTAAAATTAATGTCGAGCTGCCCGAAAATCTCGATATGCAAAGCCCAACCATGTCGCTGATTTATAATGAAAACGGCAAATTGCTGTGGGCGCAGCGCAACGTCCCATGGCTGACGCAGAGTATTCAACCAGACTGGCTGAAGACGAATGGTTTTCATGAAATTGAGGCCAATGTCGACGCCACCAGCACGTTGCTGGGTGCAGATCACTCCGCGCAGCAGCAGCTAAAAGAGGTCAGAGAAGACGACGACGACGCTGAAATGACCCACTCGGTAGCGGTGAATGTCTACCCTGCCACCGCCAGAATGCCACAGCTGACCATTGTGGTTGTCGATACCATTCCTATTGAGTTAAAGCGCTCATATATGGTCTGGAGCTGGTTTGTCTATGTCCTCGTGGCTAACCTCCTGCTCGTGATACCGCTGCTTTGGGTCGCGGCCTGGTGGAGTCTGCGCCCTATCGAATCACTGGCGCGTGAAGTCCGTGAACTCGAAGAACACCATCGCGAAATGTTGAATCCCGCGACCACGCGCGAACTGACCAGCCTGGTCCGCAATCTCAACCGGCTTTTGAAAAGCGAACGTGAGCGCTACGACAAATACCGCACCACGTTAACGGATCTCACGCATAGTCTGAAGACACCGCTGGCCGTATTGCAAAGTACGCTGCGTTCGATGCGTAACGAAAAAATGAACGTGAGCGACGCGGAGCCTATCATGCTGGAGCAAATTAGCCGCATCTCGCAGCAAATTGGCTATTACCTGCATCGCGCCAGCATGCGTGGCAGCAGCGCCCTGCTCAGTCGTGAACTGCATCCCGTCGCGCCGTTACTGGATAAACTCACTTCCGCACTGAACAAGGTGTATCAGCGTAAAGGCGTCAACATTAATCTCGATATTTCCCCTGAGATCAGCTTTGTAGGCGAGCAGAACGATTTTGTCGAAGTGATGGGGAACGTGCTGGATAATGCCTGTAAATATTGTCTGGAGTTCGTCGAGATTTCCGCGCAGCTATCAGAGGATCAGCTGCATATTCTGGTTGAAGATGACGGTCCCGGAATTCCGCACAGCAAACGGGAAGTGGTGTTTGACCGCGGGCAGCGCGTCGACACGCTACGACCAGGACAAGGCGTCGGTCTGGCCGTAGCGCGCGAAATCACCGAGCAGTATGACGGGCAAATTATTGCAGGCGACAGCCTGCTGGGTGGCGCGCGCATGGAGGTGATTTTTGGTCGCCAGCAGCCGGGGCAGAAAGACGAGTAACCGCTGCATGTAATAAATATGTACTGACTTCACGCTTGAGGTTAAGTATCCGTTATAATCGGTTGCAGATACCAGCCTGCGGATGCTCATTATGGAATACCAACTCACACTTAACTGGCCCGATTTTCTGGAACGTCACTGGCAAAAACGCCCGGTGGTGTTAAAACGCGGGTTTAACAACTTTATTGACCCACTCTCTCCTGACGAACTGGCTGGACTGGCAATGGAAAGCGAAGTCGACAGCCGACTCGTCAGCCATCAGGACGGTAAATGGCAGGTTAGCCACGGTCCGTTCGAAAGCTATGACCATCTGGGCGAGAACAACTGGTCACTGCTGGTACAGGCGGTCAATCACTGGCATGAACCAACCGCCGCGCTGATGCGTCCGTTTCGCGAACTGCCGGACTGGCGTATCGACGATCTGATGATCTCCTTCTCCGTACCCGGCGGCGGCGTTGGCCCGCATCTGGATCAGTACGATGTGTTTATTATTCAGGGAACCGGACGTCGCCGCTGGCGCGTGGGTGAAAAACTGCAGTTGAAGCAGCACTGTCCTCATCCGGATCTGCTGCAGGTCGATCCGTTTGAAGCGATCATCGATGAAGAGCTGGAACCCGGCGATATCCTGTATATTCCGCCGGGATTCCCACACGAAGGCTACGCGCTGGAAAATGCGATGAACTATTCGGTGGGTTTCCGTGCGCCAAACACGCGTGAGCTTATCAGCGGATTTGCCGATTACGTTTTGCAGCGTGAACTGGGCAGCACGTATTACAGCGATCCGGATCTGCCGCCCCGCGATCATCCGGCAGACGTCCTGCCCCAGGAAATGGATAAACTGCGCGAAATGATGCTGGGGTTGATTAATCAACCTGAACATTTCCAACAATGGTTTGGTGAGTTTATTTCTCAGTCTCGCCACGAGCTGGATATTGCCCCGCCGGAGCCACCGTATCAGCCTGACGAAATCTACGACGCCCTGAAGCAGGGTGATGTCTTAGTGCGCCTGGGGGGATTGCGTGTATTGCGCATCGGCGACGATATCTACGCCAATGGCGAGAAAATTGACTCGCCGCATCGTCCTGCTCTTGAAGCCCTCGCCAGCCATATCGTGCTGACGGCCGAGAATTTTGAGGATGCGCTGGAAGATCCATCCTTCCTTGCCACGCTTGCCGCGCTGGTGAATAGCGGATACTGGTTCTTCGAAGGGTAATGCGAACTGTGCCTGATGCGACGCTACGCGTCTTATCAGGCCTACAGGGCTGAAATATTGTAGGCCGGATAAGCGAAGCGCCATCCGGCATCTGTCGATAATTTACTGCGGCTTCGCGGTCAGTTCCGCAATCCGCACAATCACCTGCACCGCTTTTTCCATCCCTTCCAGGGTTACAAATTCATGTTTACCATGATAGTTGTAGCCGCCGGTGAACAGATTCGGACACGGCAATCCCATAAACGACAGCTGCGCGCCGTCGGTTCCGCCACGAATAGGCTTCAGCACCGGCTCAATATCACAATCGCGCATCGCCTTCTGGGCAATATCCAGTACGTGCGGATGCTCAATCACTTTTTCGCGCATATTGTAGTAGCTGTCTTCGATCACCAGTTCGATATAGCAGTCCGGGTGTAACCCTTTGCCAACCTTCTTGGCGATATCCATGATCTTGCGTTTACGCGCTTCAAACTGCTTGCGGTCAAAATCACGGATGATGTAGTGCATATCCGCCCGATCAACCGTCCCTTTCATGCTTGCCAGGTGATAAAAACCTTCATAGCCTTCCGTCGTTTCCGGGCTTTCATCGGCCGGAACCTCAGCGTGAATACGCGCAGCCAGCGACAGCGCATTCACCATCACCCCTTTTGCGGTACCGGGATGCACATTGTTGCCAACAATTTTGATATTCACCGACGCGGCGTTGAAGTTTTCAAACTCCAGTTCCCCCACGCCACCGCCGTCAACGGTATAGGCCCACTGCGCATCAAATGCCGCAACGTCGAAATGCTTCGCCCCTTTGCCCACCTCTTCGTCCGGCGTAAAGGCCACGCGGATATCGCCGTGCGGGATCTCTTTTTGGATCAGCACCGCCAGCGCGGTCATGATTTCCGCCACGCCCGCTTTATCATCGGCGCCCAGCAACGTTTTACCGTCTGTGGTAATCAGCGTCTGACCCAGGAGCTGATGCAGCACCGGGAACATCACTGGCGACAGAACTTCATCGCCAATGCCTAACGCGATATCGCCCCCGCGATAGTTTTCAACGATTTGCGGATTAACGTTTTTACCACTGAAATCCGGTGAGGTATCCACATGAGAAATAAAACCAATAGCGGGAATATTGCCAGCAACGTTAGCGGGCAACGTTGCCATCAGCGTACCCTTTTCGCTGAGTGAAATATTGACCAGCCCCATCTCTTCGAGCTGTTGTTTGAGCAGTTGTAATAACTTCCACTGTCCTTCGGTGCTGGGTACCTGCCGCACGCCCGATTTTGATTGGGTGTCCAGCGACACGTAGTGTAAAAAACGCTCAAGTAGTTTATCCATGCAGTCACCCTCACTTTTTGTGACAACATTATCAATAAGCAACAAAAGACAAATATTGCGTCAGGTCACTTTTATCCCCGCAAGTGAGAATATTTCGCCATGACATCCCCTCTGACTATAGGGCTAAGTTAGTAATTCGCAACAAGGATTGGCGATTACCATGGTTTGCCGTAGAATAACGGCCCTCATTAAGAGTCATCAAGGTGGTTAACCACAAACCCCGCATCGGTCAGCCATCCGTTGCGTTTACATGGGACAGAGTAAAAAATTGAATAAACAACCGCGTCCGCTTTCTCCACTGGTGCAATTAGCGGGAATTCGCAAAAGTTTCGATGGTAAAGAGGTGATTTCCAGCCTGGATTTGACCATCAATAATGGCGAGTTTCTCACGCTGCTCGGCCCCTCTGGCTGCGGTAAAACAACCGTTCTTCGCCTGATTGCTGGCCTGGAAACGGTTGATTCCGGTCATATTATGTTGGACAACCAGGACATCACTCACGTTCCTGCTGAAAATCGCTACGTGAACACCGTCTTCCAAAGCTATGCGTTATTTCCCCACATGACCGTATTTGAAAATGTGGCCTTCGGTTTACGCATGCAGAAAACGCCAGCTGCTGATATTCCTCCTCGCGTTACCGAAGCCCTGCGCATGGTACAACTGGAAGAATTCGCCCAACGAAAACCGCATCAACTCTCCGGTGGACAGCAGCAGCGCGTGGCGATTGCCCGCGCGGTGGTTAACAAACCCCGCTTGCTCCTGTTGGATGAATCCCTTTCCGCGCTGGACTACAAACTGCGTAAGCAGATGCAGAATGAACTGAAAGCGCTGCAGCGTAAGCTTGGCATCACTTTTGTCTTTGTTACGCACGATCAGGAAGAAGCGCTGACCATGTCAGATCGTATCGTGGTGATGCGCGATGGCAAAATTGAGCAGGACGGTACGCCGCGCGAAATCTACGAAGAACCGAAAAATCTGTTTGTGGCCGGATTTATCGGCGAGATCAATATGTTTAACGCAACGGTCATTGAGCGCCTGGACGACCAGCGCGTTCGTGCTAACGTTGAAGGTCGCGAGTGCAATATTTACGTCAACTTCGCGGTGGCTCCAGGACAAAAACTGCACGTACTGTTGCGTCCGGAAGATCTGCGCGTTGATGAGATCAACGACGATAATCATATTGAAGGTCTTATCGGCTACGTACGTGAACGCAACTACAAAGGCATGACGCTGGAGTCGGTTGTGGAACTGGAAAATGGCAAGATGGTGATGGTCAGTGAATTCTTCAACGAAGACGACCCTGATTTTGACCATTCGCTCGACCAGAAAATGGCGATTAACTGGGTAGAAAGCTGGGAGGTCGTACTGGCTGATGAAGAACACAAGTAAATTCCAGAGTGTGGTGATCGTCACCATTGTCGGTTGGCTTGTGTTGTTTGTCTTTCTGCCCAACCTGATGATCATCGGCACCAGCTTTTTGACCCGTGATGACGCTAATTTCGTCAAAATGGTCTTTACGCTGGAAAACTATGCCCGCCTGCTGGATCCGCTCTATTTTGAGGTGCTGGTTCACTCCCTCAATATGGCGTTGATTGCCACGCTCGCCTGTCTGGTACTCGGCTATCCGTTCGCCTGGTTTTTGGTGAAACTGCCGGAAAAAGTGCGCCCGCTGCTGCTGTTCCTGCTGATTGTTCCGTTCTGGACCAACTCGCTTATTCGCATTTACGGACTCAAAATTTTCCTCAGTACCAAGGGCTATCTCAACGAGTTTCTGTTGTGGCTCGGCGTTATCGACACCCCCATTCGCATCATGTTCACCCCCAGCGCGGTGATTATCGGCCTGGTGTACATCCTGCTACCGTTTATGGTGATGCCGCTCTACTCCAGCATTGAGAAGCTCGATAAACCGCTACTGGAAGCCGCGCGTGATTTGGGCGCCAGCAAACTTCAGACCTTTACCCGCATCATTATTCCGCTGACGATGCCGGGAATTATCGCCGGATGTCTGCTGGTTATGCTCCCGGCAATGGGGCTGTTTTACGTTTCCGATTTAATGGGCGGCGCGAAAAACCTGCTCATCGGTAACGTGATTAAAGTGCAGTTCCTGAACATTCGCGACTGGCCGTTTGGCGCCGCCACCAGCATAACGCTGACTATCGTGATGGGGCTGATGCTGCTGGTCTACTGGCGCGCCTCCCGCCTGCTGAATAAGAGGGTAGAACTCGAATGATCGGTCGACTGCTTCGCGGCGGTTTTATGACCGCTATCTACGCGTATCTGTACATTCCAATCATTATTTTGATTGTGAACTCCTTTAACAGCTCGCGCTTTGGCATCAACTGGCAAGGTTTTACGACCAAGTGGTACGGTCTGCTGGTGAACAACGACAGCCTGCTGCAGGCGGCGCAGCACTCGCTGACCATGGCGGTGCTCTCCGCCACGTTCGCCACGCTGATCGGTTCACTTACTGCGGTCGCGCTTTATCGCTACCGTTTTCGCGGTAAACCTTTCGTCAGCGGCATGTTATTCGTGGTGATGATGTCGCCCGATATCGTAATGGCGATTTCACTGCTGGTGTTGTTCATGCTGATTGGCATTCAGCTCGGCTTCTGGTCGCTGCTGTTTTCGCATATTACCTTCTGCCTACCTTTCGTGGTGGTGACGGTCTACTCACGGCTGAAAGGTTTTGATGTGCGAATGCTGGAAGCCGCAAAAGATTTGGGTGCCAGCGAAGTAACTATCCTGCGCAAGATCATTCTGCCGCTGGCAATGCCTGCGGTGGCGGCTGGCTGGTTGCTAAGCTTTACGCTGTCGATGGATGACGTCGTCGTTTCATCCTTCGTCACCGGACCGGGTTATGAAATTTTGCCACTAAAAATCTACTCAATGGTTAAAGTCGGCGTATCACCGGAGGTGAACGCGCTGGCGACCATTTTGTTGGTTCTGTCGCTGGTTATGGTGATCGCCAGCCAGCTTATTGCACGTGATAAAACCAAGGGCCGCTAAGGCCCTTAATTCAGGGGACGTTAAATGATGAAAAAATGGTCACGCCACCTGCTCGCGGCGGGTGCTCTGGCACTGGGCATGAGCGCCGCTCACGCGAATGACAACAACACGCTCTATTTCTATAACTGGACCGAGTACGTGCCGCCCGGACTGCTGGAGCAGTTCACCAAAGAGACCGGCATTAAGGTTATCTATTCGACCTACGAGTCGAATGAAACCATGTACGCCAAGCTCAAAACCTACAAAGACGGTGCGTACGATCTGGTGGTTCCTTCTACCTATTACGTCGACAAAATGCGTAAAGAAGGCATGATCCAGAAGATCGACAAGTCGACGTTGACCAACTTCCACAACCTCGATCCGGAAATGCTCAACAAGCCGTTCGACCCGAACAATGACTACTCCATCCCGTATATCTGGGGCGCGACGGCCATTGGCGTCAACAGCGATGCCATCGACCCGAAAACCGTCACCAGTTGGGCCGACCTGTGGAAACCGGAGTACAAAGGCAGCCTGTTGTTAACCGACGACGCGCGTGAAGTCTTCCAGATGGCGCTGCGCAAGCTGGGATACTCCGGCAACACCACCAATCCTAAAGAGATTGAAGCAGCCTATAACGAGCTGAAGAAGCTAATGCCTAACGTCGCGGCGTTTAACTCCGATAACCCGGCCAATCCGTATATGGAAGGCGAAGTCAATCTGGGGATGGTGTGGAACGGCTCTGCGTACGTCGCGCGCCAGGCGGGGACGCCGCTGGAAGTGGTGTGGCCGAAAGAAGGCGGCATTTTCTGGATGGACAGCCTGTCTATTCCGGCTAACGCGAAAAACAAAGAAGGCGCGCTGAAGCTGATTAACTTCCTGCTGCGCCCGGACGTAGCGAAAGAAGTTGCGGAAACCATCGGCTACCCGACGCCAAACCTGGCGGCGCGTAAGCTGCTGAGCCCGGAAGTGGCGAACGATAAAACGCTCTACCCTGATGCTGAAACAATCAATAAAGGGGAATGGCAAAACGACGTCGGCTCCGCCAGCGCTATCTACGAAGAGTATTATCAGAAGCTGAAAGCAGGACGCTAATTCAGCGTTGTATGGAATGCCCGATGGCGCTGCGCTTATCGGGCCTACATCAATGCGAACCGTAGGCCGGATAAGGCATTCGCCGCCATCCGGCTAAAAAATCACAGTCCTTTCAATAACTTCTCAACAAACTCAGGCACCACCTGGCTTGCCGGTCCGTAATACTTCTCTTCGAATTCACTGCCTACCTGGCTCGGTTCGAGATTTAACTCTACCGTATGCGCGCCATGCAGCCGCGCTTCATGCACAAAACCCGCGGCCGGGTAAACATGGCCCGATGTGCCAATGGCAATAAACACATCCGCCATTGCCAGCGCCATATAAATTTCATCCATTCCCAGCGGCATTTCACCAAACCACACGACGTGCGGTCGCAGGGGGGCCGGGAACTGGCAGCAATGGCATTTGTCTTCCCGCGTCACATCGCCCGTCCACTCCAGAATCTGTCCGCTTTGCGCACAGCGAACCTTGAGCAGTTCACCGTGCATATGGATTATGTTCTGGCTGCCCGCGCGTTCATGCAGGTTATCAATATTTTGTGTCACCAGTAAAAATCGGTCGCCCAGCTCGGCTTCGAGCTTCGCCAGCGCGATATGCGCCGCATTAGGCTGGATTTCTGGTTGCTGCAGTTGACGGCGACGGGCGTTATAAAACGACTGAACCAGTTCCGGGTTACGACTAAACCCTTCCGGGGTCGCAACGTCTTCGACCCGATGTTCTTCCCAGAGACCATCCGCCGCGCGGAAGGTTCGAATACCTGACTCGGCGGAAATCCCCGCTCCCGTCAGTACCAGCACTCTTGGTTTTTCCATCAATTCAGGCACCACTCTGTCTCTGAAAAAGATTCGTTGACGCAGGCGATCGCGCAAATGGCGTTTATTTTTACGAAAGCGGCTTAACCGATGACCCCGACGCGACAGCATAACAACCTCTTTGTATTAATCGGTAAGATGTAAGAAAGCGGCCCCGCGCATCCCACCCGCATCACCGTGCCGTGCCTGCTCAATACGCGGCACTCGTGCAACCGGCAGCAAATGACGTGGCAACCTGTCCGCCAGTTGCGTCGTAATAGCGGAAAAATTCGACAAACCACCGCCAATCACCACTAAATCAGGATCAACAATGGTCAGGATATTCCCTAAACAAACAGCCAGCAAATCCAGATAGCGTTCAACATGCGCGCGCGCTTGCTCATCCCCCTGCTCCCACAGCGCGATAATTTCCCGCGCATCCAGCGGTTGATGGTAGTAATGCTGATACAACCATGCAAATCCACCGCCGGAGAGATAGCTTTCAATACATCCCAGTTGGCCGCATCCGCAGCGGCGCAGCGGGAAATCAAATCCCATTAGCGTCAGCGCATCGACAGGTAAACGAATATGACCAAACTCGCCGGTGATATAGCTGCGTCCGGTGATGGATTTACCGTTCAGCACCAGGCCGCCGCCGACGCCCGTACCGAGGATTAACCCCATCACCAGCGGATACTGAGTGAATTCGTCGTCCCAGGCTTCAGAAAGGGCAAAACAGTTTGCATCGTTGTCCAGACGAACATCGCGGTCAAGGCGGGCGCTGAGATCGGCACGGAGCGGTTTACCGCTGGCGGCAGGTACGTTTGCCGCATACAGCGTGCCGTCTTCTGTTTCCGGCATGCCAGGAATGCCAATGCCCACCGAACCTTTAACGCCGAACCGCTGGTCTGCTTCCGTTACCAGATTGCAGACCGCATCAAGGAAAGCGTCATAGCTGTCGCGAGGCGTAGGGACGCGTGTTTCCCATTGCAAACGACGATGATTATCGAAGACGCCTAACGCAATTTTTGTCCCGCCAATGTCAAATCCGTAATACATCACCGCTCCTTGATGCAGCATGAATGCCTTAGTGTATAGAGTGTTATTGTTACTGGCCGCTAAGTACTCTCGCAGGATCAATATTGCTGGCGCGACGCGCCGGATACCAACTCGCCAAAAGACTCAGCACTAACGCCGTCGCCAGCACGTAAATCACATCCAGCCAGTGTAATTCCGATGGCAGGAAGTCAATGAAATAGATATCGCCGGACAGGAACTGATGACCGATAAGCGCCTCGATCCCGTTGATGATCGGCGTCAACTGCAGCGAAACAATCACCCCGATGACGACGCCTATCAGACTACCGAGCAGACCCGCCAGCAGGCCGTACCAGACAAAAATGGCGCGGATAAGGCCATCTTTAGCCCCCAGAGTTCTTAATACCGCAATATCACCGCTTTTGTCTTTTACCGCCATCACTAACGTGGAAACGATATTAAAACAGGCCACGCCAATCACCAGCACCATCGCCAGATACATGATGGCGCGGATCATCTGGATATCGCGATACATATAGCCGTAAGTACCGATCCAGCTCTTAATATAAACATAGTTATTGGTGACTTCACCCGCGTCACGTACCAGTTTATTGGCGTTAAAGACGTCGTTAACTTTTAACGCAATCCCGGACACGCTGGATCCCATATCCAGATATTGCTGCGCGTCTTCCATGGGGATCATGGCAAAGCTATGGTCAAGCTGACCGCTCAGTTGCAAAATTCCCGTGACGTGCAAACGCACGCGTTTAGGCTGCTGTAACTTATGGTCCGCACTGGCGTTCGGGATCATAATGGACACCCAGTCGCCCTGCTTCACCTTCAGCGCGTCAGCAATGCCCTTACCAATGATGATTTGTTGCTCACCGGCTTTGAAATTATCCCAGGCGTGGTTTTGCACGAACGATGGCAGCGCGCTTAAACGCTGTTCCTGTTTAGGATCCACACCTTTTACCTGCACCGCGCGTAAATTCGCCCCGCTCTCCACCAGTCCGGTAAAGTTGATATAAGGCGCTGCGGCGACAATACCGGGCACTTTCTGCACTTTGTCGAGCGCTTCCTGCCAGTTGTTCCACGGCTGATTCACGGCCTCAATCTCACCGTGCGGCACCACGGCCAGAATACGGTTGTTCAGTTCACGCTCAAAGCCGTTCATGGCGCTTAACCCGACGATCAACACCGCCACACCCAACGCGATACCAACGGTAGAAATCACCGAAATCAGCGAGACCATGCCGCCGCGCCGCCGCCCGCGGCTAAAGCGCAGGCCAATCAATAACGATAAAGGCGAAGCCATTACTCAGCCCCCATCAGGCTCAGTTCAGCCGTCAGGCGACCATCGCGCATTTCAAGCTGGCGGCTCATGCGCTTCGCCAACTGCAGATCGTGCGTCACCACCAAAAATGCCGTGCCTTGAGAGCGGTTCAATTCTCCCAGAAGCTCGAAAATGCTGTCCGCGTTGCGCGCATCAAGGTTACCCGTTGGCTCGTCCGCCAGCACCAGGCGCGGGTTGTTCACCAACGCGCGGGCAATCGCCACGCGCTGACGCTCGCCGCCCGACAGTTCAGACGGACGATGGCTGGCACGATGCTCCAGCCCTACCGCCTTCAGCATATCGCGCGCGCGCGCGGTGATTTCAGCCGGTTTTTTTCTTGCCAATCAGCAGCGGCATCGCCACGTTTTCCAGCGCGGTAAAATCCGGCAGCAGATGGTGGAACTGGTAAATAAACCCCAGCTTCTGATTGCGCAGCTCCGCCTTCGCCGCCGAGGAGAGCTTGCTCATCGGCTGGCCGCTAAAAATCACGTCGCCGGAAGTTGGCGTATCCAGCCCGCCCAACAGATGCAGCAACGTACTCTTGCCGGAGCCGGAGCTACCGACAATCGCCATCATCTCGCCTTCGCCAACGCAAAAACTGACATCGTGCAGGACATCGGTCTGCACAGTGCCTTCCTGATAGCGTTTGCACAGGTTGTCGCATTGCAACAGGATCTTATTCATAACGTAAAGCCTCAGCGGGTTGGGTGGCGGCAGCGCGCCAGGAAGGATAAAGCGTAGACAGCAGCGCAATGGCCATCGCCACCAGCGCAATGACGATAACCTGCAGCGGCTCAATGGCGACCGGCAGCGCAGCGCCATCCAGAAGCACGCCGATAATGGGCATCAGGTTGTTCAGTTGACTGGCGAGCAATGCGCCCAGCCCAGCGCCCAGCAGCGTGCCGATAATTCCGGCACTGGCCCCCTGGACCATAAACACCATCATTATCTGCCGCGGCGTTAGCCCCTGCGTTTGTAGAATCGCCACTTCCCCTTGCTTCTCCATTACCATCAGACCCAGCGAGGTAATAATATTAAAAGCCGCCACCGCCACGATCAGGCTAAGCAGCAGCCCCATCATGTTTTTCTCCATGCGCACGGCCTGGAATAATTCCCCTTTACGCTCGCGCCAGTCCTGCCATTTGGTGCCCTGCGGCAGCGTTTGCTGGCTCAGCGTGTCCACTTTCAGCGGCTCGTTCAGCCATAAACGCCAGCCGGTGATATTCCCCACCGGATAGCGCATCAGGCGCGAGGCATCCTGAATATTGGTCAACATCTGATAACCGTCGACTTCGCTGTTAGCGGCAAAGGTGCCGATCACCGTAAACAGACGCTGGCTCGGCAGACGCCCCATCGGCGTAAACTGACTGGCAGACGGCACCATCACGCGAATTTGATCGCCACGGTTAACGCCCAGCTGCCCGGCAAGCTGCTCACCGAGAATGACATTATACTTACCCGGTTGCAGATCTGTTTGCTTCACATTGACCAGATACGGCGTGAGCGGGTCTTTTTGCGCCGGATCGATCCCCAGCATAACGCCGACCGCCACGCTACGCGCGCTTTGCAGCACCACATCTCCCGTGGTTATAGGCGCGACGCGGTTGACGCCGTTCAACACCACCGCTTTTTCCGGCAGTTGCTGCGGGTTAAGGGAACCCTGTTCAGACGAGAGAACGGCCTGGGGCATCAGGCCAAGAATATTGTTTTGCAGCTCGCGCTCGAAACCGTTCATCACCGACAACACCGTGACCAGCGCCATTACCCCGAGAGTAATGCCGATGGTGGAGAGCCAGGAAACGAAGCGACCGAAGCGATCTGCTGCACGCCCACGCATATAACGCAGGCCGATGAATAGAGCGACAGGTTGGTACATGAAATCCGTCTGGTTGCTGTTAGCAAAGTCACGAGTATATAAGCGAAAGCGGAATGGGTAAATGACTGAACCGTAAGTGTTCGTCAGCACTATTCCTAAAAGTATAAGCAAATCAATTCGCTGTAGTTGTCCCTCGCCCTCTCAGTCCCGGTCTCTGATCTTTATCCTAAAAAAACAAAATGCAGACAGTTACGCATTACAGCGCACGGCGGGTTGCGCAGGATGGCAGGCTATAGCAAACAATATGGGTACGCAGTCTCGATGAATAAAAAAGAACTATGGATTAATCAAATCAAAGGGTTATGTATTTGCCTGGTGGTAATTTACCACTCAGTCATTACGTTTTACCCGCACCTCACTACCTTTCAGCACCCGCTTTCACAGACGTTGAGCAAATGCTGGATCTATCTCAATCTCTATCTGGCACCCTTTCGCATGCCGGTGTTTTTCTTTATTTCGGGCTATTTGATCCGCCGCTACATTGATAGCGTTCCCTGGACAACCTGCGTGAATAAACGGATCTGGAGTATTGCCTGGGTGCTGGTGCTATGGGGCGTCGTGCAATGGCTGGCGTTAGTCGCGCTCAATAACTGGCTGGCGCCACAGCGCGATCTTAGCCATGCCGCTAACGCCGCCTATGCTGGTTCAATCACTGGCTTTACCCACGGAATGCTGACCGCCAGCACCAGCTTGTGGTATCTGTACGCGCTAATTGTCTATTTTGTGCTGTGTAAGATTTTCAACCACTGGGCATTGCCGATGTTGGCGCTGTTTGTCGTGCTAAGCGTGGCAATCAATTTTGTCCCTACGCCGTGGTGGGGAATGAACAGCGTGATGCGTAATCTGCCCTGGTACAGCCTCGGCGCCTGGTTTGGCGCAACGCTGATGGTATGGATAAAAGAGGTGCCCCTGCGCCGCCATACGCTCGTTTTTATGGTTAGCGTAGTCGCCGCCGTGGTCGCGTGGCTGGCAAATATTTCACTACTGCTTTCCCTTCTGTCCATTGTGCTGATCATGAAGCTGTTTTATCAGTTCGAGCAACGCTTTGGCATGCGCGCGTCCAGCCCGTTAAGCGTGATTGGCGCCAATACCATCGCCATCTACACCACGCACCGAATTCTGGTTGAGCTATTTAGCTTAACGCTCATCCCCAGAATTAATCATGCCGCCTGGCCTGCCTACGCGGAGCTGGCCCTGCTGCTGGTGTATCCCTTCGCCTGCCTGCTGTTGTGCACCCTGTTTGGCTTGCTGGTGCGCAAAATTTCGCAAAAAACCGTTGCCGACCTGCTCTTTTCGCCCCCCTCTTTATCGACGGCCTCGCGCTAATCCCGACTCGCTTTTTGCCCCCATTAGGGGGCGAATCAATTTGCTTATGAGAAACGATCACGGATAATAAAGAACATTGCTTATCAGATGTATATCTAAACGAGATCCTGACAACCGAATGCCTGAACAACATCGTTACACGCTCCCGGCCGGCGCTTCCGACCAGCGCCAGTTAGGTGAACTGACCGGCGCAGCTTGCGCGACGCTGGTCGCCGAAATCGCTGAACGCCATGCCGGTCCTGTAGTACTGATCGCGCCGGACATGCAAAATGCCCTGCGGCTGCATGATGAAATTCGTCAGTTTACCGACCAGATGGTGATGAACCTGGCCGACTGGGAAACGCTGCCCTACGACAGCTTTTCCCCTCATCAGGAGATTATCTCCTCGCGGCTCTCCACGCTGTATCAACTCCCCGCCATGCAGCGCGGCGTACTGATTGTCCCGGTGAACACGCTGATGCAGCGCGTCTGTCCGCACAGCTACCTGCACGGTCATGCGCTGGTGATGAAAAAAGGTCAGCGGCTTTCGCGTGACGCCCTGCGCGAACAGCTGGACAGCGCGGGCTACCGCCATGTTGATCAGGTGATGGAACACGGCGAATACGCTACGCGCGGCGCGTTGTTGGATCTGTTCCCCATGGGCAGCGAGTTGCCTTATCGACTGGATTTCTTTGATGACGAAATCGACAGCCTGCGGCTGTTTGATACCGACACCCAGCGCACGCTGGAAGAGGTCGACGCCATTAATTTGCTGCCCGCGCACGAATTTCCGACCGATAAAACGGCGATCGAGCTGTTCCGCAGCCAGTGGCGCGATACCTTTGAGGTTAAACGCGACGCCGAACATATTTACCAGCAGGTCAGCAAAGGCACGTTACCTGCCGGGATCGAATACTGGCAGCCGCTGTTTTTCAGCGAGCCGCTGCCGCCGCTGTTCAGCTATTTCCCCGCCAATACGTTATTGGTCAATACCGGCGATATCGAGACCAGCGCAGAACGCTTCCAGGCCGATACCCTGTCACGCTTTGAGAATCGCGGCGTTGATCCGATGCGCCCGCTTCTGCCGCCGCACTCGCTGTGGCTGCGCGTTGATGAGCTGTTTTCCGAGCTTAAACGCTGGCCGCGCGTTCAACTGAAAACCGAGACGCTGGCGAACAAAGCCGCGAATACCAACCTCGGGTTCCAGAAGCTGCCGGATATCGCGGTTCAGGCGCAGCAAAAAGCGCCGTTAGATGCGTTACGTAAATTCCTTGAAGGCTTCACCGGTCCGGTGATTTTCTCCGTTGAAAGCGAAGGCCGCCGCGAAGCGCTTGGCGAACTGCTCGCCCGTATCAAAATCGCGCCGAAGCGCATACTGCGTCTCGATGAAGCCGTCGACAATGGCCGCTATCTGATGATTGGCGCAGCCGAACACGGCTTCATTGACAGTAAACGCAACCTGGCGCTGATTTGCGAAAGCGATCTGCTTGGTGAGCGCGTGGCGCGCCGCCGCCAGGATTCTCGTCGCACCATCAATCCGGATACGTTAATTCGCAACCTCGCGGAACTGCATCCTGGTCAGCCGGTGGTGCACCTGGAGCACGGCGTTGGTCGCTATGCCGGTATGACCACCCTGGAAGCGGGCGGCATCACCGGTGAGTATCTGATGCTCACCTACGCCAACGACGCCAGGCTGTATGTCCCCGTTTCATCCTTGCATCTGATCAGCCGTTACGCCGGCGGCGCGGAAGAAAATGCGCCGCTGCATAAGCTTGGCGGTGATGCCTGGTCCCGCGCCCGTCAGAAAGCCGCCGAGAAAGTGCGCGATGTCGCGGCGGAGCTGTTAGATATTTATGCCCAGCGTGCGGCGAAAGAAGGCTTTGCCTTTAAGCATGACCGAGAGCAGTACCAGCTGTTTTGCGACAGCTTCCCGTTTGAAACCACGCCCGACCAGGCGCAGGCGATCAACGCGGTACTCAGCGATATGTGCCAACCGCTGGCCATGGATCGCCTGGTGTGCGGCGACGTCGGCTTCGGTAAAACCGAAGTCGCGATGCGCGCCGCCTTCCTGGCCGTAGAGAATCACAAGCAGGTTGCGGTACTGGTACCGACCACCCTGCTCGCTCAACAGCACTTCGACAACTTCCGCGATCGCTTTGCCAACTGGCCGGTACGTATTGAAATGCTGTCCCGTTTCCGTAGCGCCAAAGAGCAAGCGCAGATTCTGGAGCAGGTGGCCGAAGGGAAAATCGATATTCTCATCGGCACCCACAAACTGCTGCAAGCGGATGTGAAGCTAAAAGATCTGGGGCTGCTGATTGTCGATGAAGAGCACCGTTTCGGCGTGCGCCACAAAGAACGCATTAAGGCAATGCGCGCGGATGTCGATATCCTGACCCTGACGGCAACGCCTATTCCACGTACGCTCAATATGGCGATGAGCGGCATGCGCGATCTGTCGATCATTGCCACGCCGCCCGCTCGCCGTCTGGCGGTAAAAACCTTTGTGCGCGAATACGACAACCTGGTGGTTCGCGAGGCCATCCTGCGTGAAGTTCTGCGCGGGGGACAGGTTTATTACCTGTTTAACGACGTCGAAAATATCCAGAAAACCGCCGACAGATTAGCGGAACTGGTGCCAGAAGCGCGTATTGGTATCGGCCACGGGCAAATGCGCGAGCGCGAGCTGGAACGCGTAATGAACGATTTCCACCACCAGCGCTTTAACGTTCTGGTGTGTACCACCATTATCGAAACCGGGATCGACATCCCGACCGCCAACACCATTATCATTGAACGTGCTGACCACTTCGGTTTAGCGCAATTGCACCAGCTACGTGGTCGTGTTGGGCGCTCGCACCATCAGGCTTACGCCTGGCTGCTGACGCCGCATCCAAAAGCGATGACCACCGACGCGCAAAAACGCCTGGAGGCCATCGCTTCACTGGAAGATTTAGGTGCAGGCTTTGCGCTGGCGACCCACGACCTCGAAATTCGCGGCGCAGGGGAGCTGCTGGGTGAAGATCAAAGCGGATCCATGGAAAGCATCGGCTTCTCGTTGTATATGGAGCTGCTGGAAAATGCTGTCGATGCGCTCAAAGAGGGACGCGAACCGTCGCTGGAAGATCTCACAAGCCAGCAAACTGAAGTCGAACTGCGCATGCCGTCACTGCTGCCGGATGAGTATATTCCCGATGTCAACACGCGACTGTCGTTCTATAAGCGCATTGCCAGTGCGAAGGGCGAAACGGAGCTGGAAGAAATTAAGGTCGAGCTGATAGACCGTTTCGGCCTGCTGCCCGATCCGGCCCGTACGCTGCTGGATATTGCCCGTTTACGCCAGCAGGCGCAGAAATTGGGCATCAGAAAGCTTGAAGGCAATGAAAAAGGCGGCACCATTGAGTTTGCCGAGAAAAACCACGTCAATCCGGTCTGGCTGATTGGTTTACTGCAAAAACAGCCGCAGCACTTCCGTCTGGACGGCCCAACCCGGCTGAAATTCATGCAGGATCTGAGCGAGCGTAAAACGCGGATCGATTGGGTACGCCAGTTTATGCGCCAGCTTGAAGAAAACGCCGTAGCCTAGTGAACAGGCCGGGAGAGTCCACCACTCTCCCGGCCTGTGAATTTACAAACTCTTTGCACTTCCCTGCACTTCCCGACACAGCAAACCGCCATAATTCTTGTTTACTTTTACATTATAAAAACCACGTAAAACAATGGATTTATGGTGATGTTAAACAATAAACGACTCCCTCGCTGGCTAGCGTTTTTTACGCTTGCAGCGACCTTCGCGTTAGCCCTTCCGGCTCAGGCAAACACCTGGCCGCTGCCGCCGCCGGGAAGCAAACTGGTCGGTAAAAATACCGTTCACGTTGTCGAAGACAATGGCGGTTCTCTGGAAGCGATTGCGAAAAAATACAACGTCGGATTTTTAGCGCTGCTGCAGGCCAACCCCGGCGTTGATCCTTACGTACCTCGCCCGGGCAGCGTTTTGACTATCCCGCTGCAGACCCTGCTACCGGATGCGCCGCGTGAAGGCATTGTGATCAACCTCGCCGAGCTGCGTCTTTATTATTACCAGCCGGGGACAAATTCGGTGACCGTGTATCCTATCGGGATTGGCCAGTTAGGCGGGGATACGCTGACGCCCACCATGGTAACCACCGTTTCCGATAAACGCGCCAACCCCACCTGGACCCCTACAGCAAATATCCGCGCACGCTATAAAGCAAACGGGATCGACCTTCCTGCCGTGGTCCCTGCCGGACCGGATAACCCGATGGGCCATCACGCTATTCGCTTAGCCGCATACGGCGGGGTTTATCTGCTGCACGGAACCAATGCTGATTTTGGCATCGGCATGCGCGTGAGTTCTGGCTGTATTCGCCTGCGCGACGGTGATATCGAAACCCTGTTCCGTCAGGTAAAACCAGGCACTAAGGTCAATATCATTAACACACCGATCAAAGCGTCAGTTGAACCTAACGGTGTGCGCCTGGTTGAAGTGCATCAACCGCTGTCAGAAAAGATTAATGACGACCCGCAACTGCTGCCAATCGTGCTGAACGCATCAATGCAGACGTTTAAAAATGCGGCGCAAACGGATGCTGCTGTTATGGAGCATGCAATGGAGATCCGCTCTGGCATGCCGGTCGATGTCACCCGTCATCACGACGTGGCTCAACAACCCATGTAAACGTTACGCATAAAAAAACCCCCGCTGGATTTTATTCCGCGGGGGTTTTTTATTTAACTCGCAGTGGCATTGCGATGGGTTAAATCTTATTTGTAGATAACGGCAGTCCCGTGAAGAGTGTTAGGACCGGTAACGGAAGTAATACGGAAAGACTTCGCGCCCATCTCATCCGCTTTCTGCGCCAGCTGATCTTCCAGAGAACCTAAGTTCGTTCCCGCATTTGCAGAGATAGTACCGACTTTCTGTTGGCCCGCAGGCGTGGCCTGAACTTCAACAGCGGCAAAGCTTGCAAATGACAGTGAGCTAAGAACGGCAGCAACAAACAGAGTTTTTACGTTTTTCATAATAGTGACCTTTAGCAGATGATTGGGTGTCGTAAGGATTAACTTAACGATCGATAGGTTAATCATAGATGTGATCCAGGTCACACGTCAACATTTTTTTATAATGATCGTTATATAAAAAACAAAGGTCTTATTTTTCATACTAATAGCTTTAAATTATTTTTATCGCTAATCCGCTGGAGTGTGTGGAAGAATATTTTTATAATGATTACTCAATAATCCGAGCAAAGGTACATCGGCACCATGACAACTGAAACCACAGGTTGTGCAAAAAAAAGCCGTGGCCGACCAAAAGTGTTCGACAGGGAAGCCGCGCTTGATAAGGCTATGACACTCTTCTGGCAACACGGCTATGAAGCGACATCGCTCGCCGATCTCGTAGAGGCAACCGGCGCCAAAGCGCCCACGCTGTACGCGGAGTTTACCAACAAGGAAGGGTTGTTTCGTGCCGTGCTGGACCGCTATATAGCTCGCTTTGCGGCGAAACACGAAGCGCAGTTGTTTTGTGAAGAAAAAAGCCTTCAGTCCGCACTGGAAGACTATTTCACCGCGATAGCGACCTGCTTTACCAGTAAAGATACTCCGGCAGGATGTTTTATGATTAATACGTCCGCGACGCTGGCGGCCTCTTCCCGCGAGATCGCGCATACGGTGAAATCACGCCATGCGATGCAGGAACAGACGCTTACCCAGTTCCTTCGTCAGCGCCAGCAGCGTGACGAAATTCCGGCCCACTGCGACGTGCAAAAGCTGGCCGAATATCTGAACTGCATTTTACAGGGTATGTCGATTAGCGCCCGTGAAGGCGCGTCATTTGAGAAACTGATGCAGATCGCGCGCACCACTCTGCGGCTGTGGCCGGAACTCATCAAAGCGTAATCCTTTCCTCTCTCTTCCACGAACAGATGACACCGCCGGGGGCTAAAGCCTCCGGTTTTTTTCTACCAATAACCCTTCATTTCTTATTGTTTTCATCGCATTAGCCGATCTTTTTTTTAAAAAGGTATTGATAACAACAATTATTATCAGCAATATTCGCATTTGTTTTAACACCTATTTCCCAATGTAACGATCGGTTTCTCTACCGCAATAACAAAAACAGACCGACTTTTTTAAAAGGAATACCAATGCACAAGCGTCTCTGGGTGCTCAATCCGCTCCTGTTATCCTTAACCCTACCGGCCATCGCGGCGGAGGAAGAAAATCTCATCGTCAGCGCCAACCGTAGCCAACGCACCGTGGCTGAAATGGCGCAAACGACCTGGGTTATTGAAGGAAGCGAAATTGAACAGCAGGTTCAGGGTGGGAAAGAGTTCAAGGATGTTCTTGCTCAGTTAATCCCCGGAATTGATGTCAGCAGCCAGGGTCGTACCAACTACGGCATGAACATGCGCGGTCGCGCCATCGTAGTGCTGATAGATGGCGTGCGTCTCAACTCCTCCCGCACCGACAGCCGTCAGCTTGACTCCATTGACCCGTTTAACATTGCGCATATTGAAGTCATCTCTGGCGCCACCTCCCTGTATGGCGGCGGAAGTACCGGCGGTTTGATCAATATCGTTACCAAAAAGGGCCAGCCGGAGCGTGAAGTCGAACTCGAACTGGGCAGTAAAAGCGGATTTAATAACAGTAACGATCATGACGAACGCGTCGCCGTCGCGGTGAGCGGAGGAACCGATCGCGCATCCGGGCGTATGTCCGTCGCGTATCAACGGTTTGGCGGCTGGTATGACGGTAACAACGATGCCCTGCTACTGGATAACACCCAAACCGGCCTGCAGCATTCCGATCGTCTGGACGTAATGGGCACCGGAACGATTGAGTTGGATGACAACCGTCAATTGCAACTGGTCACCCAGTATTACAAGAGCCAGGGGGATGACGATTACGGCCTCGATCTCGGCGAGAACATGTCCGCCGTGACCGGTAACGGTAAAGCGTATACCAGCAGCGGTCTGAACTCCGATCGTATTCCCGGCACCGAGCGCCATCTAATCAGTCTGCAATATTCAGATGCGGATTTCTTTGGTCAGAACCTGGTCAGTCAAATCTATTACCGCGACGAATCGCTAAAATTCTACCCCTTCCCTACGCTGAGCAAAGGTAAAGTCACCAGCTTCTCCGCCTCACAGCAGGATACCGACCAGTTTGGCGCTAAAATTACCCTCAACAGCCAGGTGACGGATAGCTGGGAGCTGACGTGGGGTCTCGATGCGGATCACGAAACCTTCGACTCCAATCAGGAGTTCTTCGATCTGGCCTGGTCTCTGCCCTCCGGCGGCATGGATAACCGTACCGCCTATACCACCGGGCGCTACCCCGGTTACAGCATCACCAACTTCGCGCCTTTCCTGCAAAACAGCTATGACATTAACGACATCTTTACTCTCAGCGGCGGCGTGCGCTATCAATGGACCGAAAACCGGGTTGATGATTTCATTGGCTATGCCCAGCAGCAGGGGATCGCGACCGGGCTGGCGAACTCTGCCGACACGATTCCGGGCGGTAAAACCGATTACGATAATTTCTTGTTTAACGCCGGGATCCTCGCCCACCTGACCGACCGCCAGCAAACCTGGTTTAACTTCTCCCAGGGCGTCGAGCTTCCGGACCCGGGAAAATATTATGGCAACGGCACCTATTCTCTGGTTGGCGATCATTATCAACTTCTGCGCAGCGTCAACGTGGCGGATTCTCGCCTGGAAGGGATTAAAGTTAACTCGTATGAACTGGGGTGGCGTTATACCGGGGATAGCCTGCGCACGCAGTTGGCCGCCTACTACTCTACTTCCGATAAATCGATCGTCATCAATCGCAATGATATGACCATCAACGTACAGCCCGACGATCGCCGGATTTATGGTCTGGAAGGAGCGGTAGATTATTTCATCGCCGATACCGACTGGAGCCTGGGCGGCAATTTCAACGTCATTAAATCCGAAGTGAAGAAAAACGGTAAATGGCAGAAATGGGATGTCACTCTGGCTTCCCCCTCTAAAGCAACCGCGTGGGTCGGCTGGGCGCCTGAACCGTGGACATTACGCGTACAGAGCCAGCAAACATTTGATCTGACCGACGGCAGCGGCAATAAGCTGGACGGCTATAACACCATGGACTTTATCGGCAGCTATCAGCTCCCGTTGGGTAAGCTGACCTTCAGCGTGGAAAACCTGCTGAATGAAGAGTACACCACGCTGTGGGGACAACGTGCGCCACTGCTGTACAGCCCAACTTACGGCAGCCCGTCACTGTATGAATACAAGGGCCGGGGTCGTACCTTTGGACTGAACTATGCCTTAACCTTCTGATAAAAAAAGCCCCCCAGCCTGAGCGAATGGGGGGCTAATGTTCAGGATAATGCTATTTTACGCTTTGTTATTCAGTACCAACTGTCCGTTGTTATCCAACGGAATTTGCGCGCCGGGATCCTTATCCATACGGATTTTCCCCTGCTGATCGCCAATTTTGTACGTCACGTCGTAGCCCAGCATTTTTTCTGATTTGTCATACACCGTTTTACAGCGCTGCTGAGTGGTGGTGTAGGTATCGTTTTCCTGCATCGAGCCCTGGATCTGGTTACCTGCGTAGCCGCCGCCTAACGCACCGGCCACGGTGGCAATATCTTTACCGCGTCCGCCACCAAACTGATGGCCAATAACGCCCCCCGCAACGGCACCCAGCACGGAACCCGCGATACGGTTTTCATCTTGCACCGGCTTACGGTGCGTGACCGTCACATTCCGACACTCCTGCCGTGGCGTTTTTACCGACTCTTTAATCGGTGTTGCAGAGACAACCTGTGCATACTGTGGGCCACGTTCGAAAACGTTAAGACTGGCCACCGCTGCAACACCCAGCGCAGCAGCTACGCCAATCCCTATACCCGCCAACATTGATTTATTCACGGGACTTCCTCCTTTTTTGCTATTAGCAACAACTTTGCAACAGAAGGTAAGGAATGCCAATCAGATTACGGATGAAAATAGCGGAAGGATGAGTGAAAGCAGGATGATTCGGAGAACTCTGAAGGAAGGCGTCGGATGAATATAATCGTCCGACGCCTCAGGTCAATATTAATGCAGTTTCAGACGCGGGCGAATCACCCGGTTAATACTGCCGACCAGCATCATCAGGCCGGTTTTGAAGTAACCGTGCAGCGCAATCTGGTGCATACGATACAGTGAGATGTAGACAAAGCGCGCAATACGGCCTTCAACCATCATTGAACCGCGCGTCAGGTTGCCCATCAGACTCCCCACGGTAGAGAAGTTAGAGAGCGAGACCAGAGACCCGTGATCTTTGTACTGATACGCTTTCAACGGCTTGCCGTTCATCTGCGCCAGGATATTGTTCATCGCGCAGGTCGCCATCTGGTGCGCAGCCTGAGCGCGCGGCGGCACAAAGCCTCCCTCCGGGCGAGCGCAGGAAGCGCAGTCGCCAATCGCATACACATCGGGATCGCGTGTGCTTTGCAGCGTCGGCTCCACCACCAGTTGGTTAATGCGGTTCGTTTCCAGACCGCCGATGTCTTTCATAAAGTCTGGCGCTTTGATCCCCGCAGCCCACACCATCAGATCGGCCTCAATATACTCGCCGTCTTTGGTATGCAGCCCGCCTTCGTCAGCGCTGGTAACCATCGTCTGGGTTAATACGCGTACGCCCAGCTTAGTTAACTCATTGTGCGCCGCGCTGGAAATACGCGGCGGCAGCGCAGGCAGAATCCGCTCCCCGGCTTCGACCAGCGTGACGTTCAGCGCCTCGTTGGTTAGCCCTTTATAACCATAGCTGTGCAGCTGTTTAACCGCATTGTGCAGTTCCGCGGAGAGTTCAACCCCCGTCGCGCCGCCGCCAACAATGGCAATATTCACTTTACCGTTAGCGCCCAGATTCGCGGAATACTTGAGGAACAGATTCAGCATCTCCTGGTGGAAACGACGCGCCTGATGCGGGTTATCGAGGAAAATACAGTTCTCTTTGACGCCCGGCGTGTTGAAGTCGTTGGAGGTGCTGCCCAGCGCCATCACCAGCGTGTCATACGGCACTTTACGCTCAGGAACCAGCAGATCGCCCTTCTCATCGCGCAGCTCAGCGATAGTAATGGTCTTCGCTTCGCGATCGATATCCACTACTGAGCCCAACTGGAACTGGAAGCCATGGTTACGGGCATGCGCCAGATAGCTCAGCGCATCCACGCCTTCATCCAGAGAACCTGTCGCCACTTCATGCAGTAACGGTTTCCACAAATGGCTGTGGTTTCTGTCCACCAGCGTGATTTTGGCCTTTTTCTTACGTCCCAGCTTTTTACCCAGCTGCGTCGCCATTTCCAGTCCGCCAGCACCGCCGCCGACAATCACGATCCTTTTCAATGGTGTAGTCAACGTGACCCCCTCAAATTTATTAACCAATTGTTAATTAAAGGTTATCGGCATAGCCTTTAATTAACAACAAGTTACGATAATGAAAATGTCCTTCGAGAGTGAGAATAACACGAACGGTGCATTGGTCATACCAAAATTGATGTGCATCAAGTTTTGATGCTGAAAAGATAGACAACCCGGACGTGAAGAACAAAAAAACCAGCCCGAAAGCTGGTTTTTTAAACGCTTATTGAGATCAACCTAGCGTCTTGAACGCTTTAATACGCTGTAAATGCGGGGAGATATTTTTAAACTTATGCGTCTGTTCTTCGTCCCAGACTATCTCGTAAAAATGATGCAGCTCTTCTGACGAACGCTGGCTGTTCAGCGCTTCATCATGGCGTGACAGGATCACCAGGCAGCGATCGCGGTTCTTTTCACGGAAGTTGGTCACGCATTTTGTCGCAATATCAGCATACTCTTCAGGCCTGTCGATTTTTCCTTCCATATTCTCATAGGGGAACAGGTTAGGATTAAACACCACCTGACGAATATCACACAGAAAACCAATTCGTTCAGCCCAATACCCCCCAAGCCCGACGCCACAAATCAGCGGACGGTCGTCCACATTCAGTTGCAGCATTTTGTCCACTTCTTTCAGCAGATGCTGCATATCATGTTTAGGATGCCGCGTACTGTAGCTAATCAGCCTGACATCCGGGTCGATGAACTGCAGCTGCAACACCTTTTCGTGGTTGCCCGGGCTGTTAGAGTCAAAACCGTGTAAATAGATAATCATCGCATCCTCGCCTAACTTGCGTTAATGACCTGCTTTCTCTTCCTGCCAGCGCTCATGAAGCTGGTTAAGCTGGGCGCTTACCGTCTTCCAGCGAGCCGAGTCCATCAGTTCCTGACGTGAAAATGAACCTTTATGATACAAACGTGTAACACGTTCTGCATTGATCGGCGACAGATTATCTAACACACTGACCGCACCCTTACGATTATTGCAGACCAGGATCATATCGCAACCGGCATCCAGCGATGCCTGCCCACGCTCGGCGTAGCTTCCCATAATCGCCGCGCCTTCCATCGACAGATCGTCAGAGAAAATAACGCCGTCGAAGCCAAGCTCCTGGCGCAGCACCGTTTTCAACCAGTGAGGCGAACCACTCGCCGGGCGCGGATCCACATCGCTGTAGATAACGTGCGCAGGCATAATGGCATCGAGTTTATTTTCCGTAATCAGCGTCCGGAACACGGACATATCTTTCGCCCGAATCTCGGCTTCTGAGCGTGGATCGGTTGGCGTTTCTTTGTGTGAGTCCGCCGTCACCGCCCCATGTCCGGGGAAATGTTTACCGGTGGTTTTCATGCCAGCGGCATGCATACCGTCAATGAAACGGGTCGCCATAGCCAACGCTTTCAGCGGATCGGCATGGTAAGAGCGCTCGCCAATCGCAGCGCTGATATGTCCCACGTCCAGAACCGGCGCAAAGCTGATATCGATATCCATGGCGATCATTTCGCTGGCCATCAGCCATCCGGCGTCCTGAGCCAGTTTTCCGCCCTCTTCCAGACCGTGCAGCGCGGCGAAAGATTGCGCCGCAGGCAGGCGGGTAAAACCTTCACGAAAGCGCTGTACGCGTCCGCCTTCCTGATCGACCGCCACGACCAAATGGTTACGTGACGCGCTACGGATCTGCCGCACTAACTCACGCAACTGCTCCGGATCATGATAATTTCGGGTAAAGAGGATTAACCCACCTACCAGCGGATGCGCCAGAATCTCTCGCTCTTCAGCGTCCAGCTCATACCCTTCGACATCCAACATTACTGGGCCCACACTGCTCTCCTTATCCTTTTATTGTTAGCTGCCGCCAGGTTTCATCGGCCAGCCTGATAAATTGTCGATCGCCGGTTTGTCGCCAGCGGTACTCAAACCACCCCGCCTTCAGCATGATTATCCAGGGTCGCCATCGTCTGACCTGTCGCCACAAAACCGTTGGCTCTATGCGCGCTCGTTGGGCGTAGGCGTTAACCAATTGCTGATGTTGGAGTTCATCACTGACCCATACCCCAGCCAATTCCAGGGCGATATCACCATCGCCAGCATATTCCCAGTCAATCAGCCGCAGCCCTGTCGCTGTGCGGACGATGTTGTCACCGTGCACATCCATATGCAGCGGCCCAAGCCGCAAAGGTCGAGGCTCACCGCTTTTTCTGAGCCGCTTCAGCGCTCGTAACCAGGCTAATGTACGACGCGTCGGGTCACCACACTGCCAGTACTGTTCAAGTAACGGCAACAAACTGATACGCCAGCCCAATCGGGGTTGCTGATGCAGATAATACAATAAGCCAGCAAGTTCGTCGGCGTCCGGTAATCTGGATTCTACCTTACCGTGCAAAAAGTCGACTGCCATCCAGCCACGCGTATAAAAACGGGGACGAGGCGCCAGATTTTCCGGTAGGTGTTTTAGCGCATGATAGTGGCGCAGAAAATGCGCTTCCGGCGCGTCGGGGTCGTGATGACAGCGCAGCACTAGGCGGTGGGTATGATGTTCGATGATGCAGCTCCCGCCGCTCAGGCCATTATGGCTGGCTACGACGGGTCGATACTGCGGAAAGTAGCGCGACAGAACCTCGTCGCGCGTCAGTCTGTTATTGTTGCTGAACGGCACCTTTACCTGACCAGATTATCTCGCCAGTTTGTACCAGCATTAATTGCATTTGCAGCGCGGGCGAATTGACGTTGCCAGATGCGCTGGAATAGAGCACATACTGTGCGCCAACGTTACGGGCGATACCAATCGCTTTGCTACGCGTACCCAGGCTGTCGTTTGGCGACAGGCCTAACTGCTGCTTAGCGACGGCCAGCTGCTGGGCGGAAACCAGGGTAAACTTGCCGTTATTCGCCAGCGCATTACGTAAGGTTTCAGTCGCTTCGCCTGCGTTCAACGAACCGTTGGTACGGTTGTTCACGCTATCCACCAGCAGAACGCCTCCCGCTTTGACGCCATCGGCCTGCAGCATTTTACCCACCATCGGCTGCATGGCGCTGTTCCAGTCGTAGTGACGCTGGCGTGGTGCTGGCTGCGCCGTTTGGTCTTCGTGTTCGATCGGACCCGGCTGCTGCGGTATGGCTGGCACCGATGGTACCACCGGTACCGGCTGTTGCGGCTGCGCGGGCTGTTCCGGCACCGGCTTCACTTCCTCTACCGGCGCGGGTTCACGTTGGGCCACACAGCCGGAGAGAAACATCGCCAGCGCGGCAAGCAATGCGTAGCGATTCATTTTGATCATCAAGATTCACCCCTTACAAATATAGATAAAGTCTAACCTTGTGCGCCCCCAGAAAATTGGCGCTGCCGTACAGCGTTACCGACGAGTGAGCCGGAATTGTCACGCTGCGTGGCGCTTCCAGAGGGTGCATCTCCAGCCCTCTGGCGTCATACCAGTAAAACCGATAATGTACGGTGACCGATTCTTGTCTTTCGTTATAGAGTCGCGAGGATGCTGAGGCCTGAATATCAGACGTTGTTAACACAGGCTGTTCTGCTGTTATGCCCGCCGCCAGAATCGTTGATTCCATCACCAGAGACTGTTCATCACTTACCGGAATTTCAGGGTGTGAGCGACAGCCTGCCAGCAACAGTAAGCCCAGTGAAAGCGCAATGCATCCTCTGGTCATGCTTAAAGCCCTTTATGGGCGAGCATTGGACCAAGCGCACGTCCACCCAACAGGTGCATATGAATGTGATACACCTCCTGGCCGCCGTGACGGTTGGTATTCATGATTAAACGATATCCATCCGCAGCAATACCTTCTTGCTCCGCGATTTTCGCCGCAACGGTAATCATTCGGCCCAGCGCCTGCTCATGTTCAGCCGTTACATCGTTAACGGTTGGGATCAGGATATTCGGAATGATCAGAATATGCGTAGGTGCCTGAGGGGAAATATCACGAAACGCAGTGACCAGTTCATCCTGGTACACGATATCCGACGGAATTTCACGACGGATAATTTTGCTGAATATAGTTTCTTCTGCCACGACGTTTTCCTTTTTCATTAACAGCCCGGTCATTATGTCATGCTACGCCGGGTCACTCTGCGAGTATAGAGTATGAGCGAGTTACTCACGCTCTTTCAACTTTAACCCTCGATTTTTTAAGCAAAAACCCTGGTCGGTGCTGCTCTTATAACCATTTTCCTACGCTATTGCTTAAGCATAGTACTGAAACAACATTTCATTTGCGATGAAGCATCTGTGACAGCAAAGGGAAATTATCCTTATTTTTTATTGAGCAAGGCATTTACCGTACTGGCGTACTCTTGTACGAAGGCATTCATATCACTGGTATCCATTCCCTGCATGTTTATCTGATATTTTCCGTTAACGAACATCGCCGGAACCCCCTGAAGCTCAACATCATTAGCCGCTTTTTCTTGCTGAGACACCAGCGCTTTCACCGCAAAACTGTCCCATGCGCCATCGTAAACGTTGGGCTTAATACCCGCATCAATGAAAACCTGCCGTATATCGGCGCTGCTGTGGATACTTCGGGTTATCTGGACGGCATCAAACATGGAAGATTCGATCTTATCTTCGATACCTAATGCCATTGCCACAGCCCATGCGTGAGACAGTTCCTTTCCTAAAGGAGGAAGGAAATCAACGTGGTATTTGATGATTTTGACATCGTGCGGGAGCTGTGCCGCCACTCTGCTGGAAACATGCATCACCTGCTCAAACTGGTAGCAATGCGGACAGTTGAACGAAAAAAACTCCAACACCGAAGGCACATCATGCACGGTCTTGTTCAGGGAAATATATTGCTGACCTTCCGTTACTTGCGCAGCAGACACATCAAAGGCCAGGCACAAACCGGCAATAAAAACTGAAATTTTCTTCATAATCAACGCTCTGTTAGTCATTCTGCAAATGTCAGACATCAGGTTTACCAAACGATGCTATCCATTTTTTGATTCATATTATTATGACTATAATATAATGAATAACGGGTGAGCAAAAGTTAGTTTGTTGCGAGTAACCGGTCCGCAAGAAAGCCCGTAATGGAGACATTGCGTAAAGCTAAGAGACGTATTGCACCGATCAAAATTATGATCATAATTCTGGTCGGTTGCTAAGTTCGATGGAGAGCCCCGTCATGCGTTATGCAAAAGATCACAAAGAAGAGACCCGAAAACGCATTATTGGCGTTGCGTCTCAGCGGTTTCGTGAAGAAGGGATTGAGAAAGTGGGCGTCGCAGCGCTGATGCATGATGCTCATCTGACCGTTGGCGGTTTTTACAGCCATTTCAAATCCAAAGAAGAGCTGATTCATGAAGCGATCGCTCGTGCTGCCGAGGAGACCTACTGTAAGACTTTTGGCGGCCCTGATAACGCAGAGAGCCTCACTCTTCGTCAGATCTTAACGCGTTATCTCAGCGTCGAACACCGGGATGCTCCGGCTTCCGGGTGTGTCGTCGCCGCGCTCTCATCAGAGTTGATGAACCGACCAGAAGACACTCGCGCAATGGTTTCAGATAAGATAATGGAGAAAATTCATAGGATCGCGGATTGTCTTGCTGAGGACGTTGATATGGATACGCGGATGCGAGTAGCGCGGTCTGTCTGGGCCATCATGGTTGGTACGCTTCAACTCTCCCGGCTCATACCAGATAACAAAATGTCAGTGCAGATCCTGAAGGACGGTATAGATAACGCATTAGCGCTTGCCGGGCAAACTGGAATGCGGCAACAGAAATAAGGCTTAGTTTTTGTTATGTCGCATTTGGGGCACGGAAAAAATCAATAAATGCCCGCAAAGCGGGTCGCATTTGCCGCCGGGAAGGATAGTAAATATAGAATCCATCAAACCAGGGACACCACTCTTCCATTACTGTCACCAGGCGTCCCTCCCGTAAATCCTCTCTTACCCTGTCCTCAAAAAGAAAAGCCAGACCAACGCCGGCAAGCGCGGCCTGCCTGATATGTTCCTGATGCGGCAGGATAAGGTTGCCCCTCACATCAACAGTAATGGCGCGCCCGTCATGAGCGAGTTCCCATCGATAGACCCGCCCGCTTTCAAACCGACGACGAATGCAGTTATGTCCCGCCAGATCGCGGGGATGCGCAGGTTTTGGGTTGCCAGCGAAATAAGACGGAGCGCCGACAATCACACTGCGCCGGGGAGTATCTGCGCGTACGGCTATCATATCGGCTTCGAGGTTTTCACCCAGCCGGAGGCCCGCGTCGCAACCGCTTTCGACAATATCCTCGAAAATATCGGATGCCCTGATATCCAGTTCGATAGCCGGGTAGCGTGCCGAAAATGCAGCCAGACGAGGCAAAATGATTGTTTCGGCTGCAAGAAGAGGCATGGTGACGCGCAATGGGCCTGAAGGTGCCTGCGCTCCCTCCATAACACCGGAGAACCCGGCTTTTATCTCTGCCAGTGGTCCGGTAACACGGGAAAGCAGGTTTGCGCCTTCTTCCGTAGGGCGCGTTGATCGAGTGGTACGTGCCAGAAGGCGTAGTCCCATGCTGGCTTCGAGAGCTGAAACCGCATGGCTCACCGCCGAAGGGGCTATGCCCAGCCGGTCAGCGGCTGCGCGGAAACTCCCCGCTTCGGCAACGGTGATAAAGACGATGAGCTGGGAAAGCTGTGTTCGATCCATTGTTCTAAATTTTAGATTAAGTCAGTCAGCTTTGCACTGATTATCATCATAATCATCTTCGCTTACTCTGAGCTCCTCCTGAACACACTGAAAGAGGAACGGATAATGAAACAACGCCAGATTGGTACAATGACGGTATCTGCGGTGGGGCTGGGCTGTATGGGACTGAGCCAGGCTTACGGCGCACAGGATGAAGCCGCATCGATTGATACCCTACACCGCGCGATTGAGCTGGGGGTGACTTTTTTCGATACGGCAGAAGTTTATGGTCCCTGGCGTAATGAAATTTTGTTGGGCAAAGCGCTCAAAGCACATCGGGACAAAGTGATTGTTGCAACCAAATTCGGCTTTACCTATAACCGCGAGCAGACTGAGTTCGGACAGATTACGGGCACGGATGGTCGCCCTGAAAATGCCCGCCGGGTGGCTGAAGCCTCCCTGAAACGTCTGCAAACGGAAGCAATCGATCTTTATTATCTGCACCGGGCAGATCCAAAAATCCCGATTGAGGAAACGGTGGGCGCGATGGCGGAACTGGTGGCGGAAGGTAAAGTCAGGACAATTGGCCTTTCGGAAGTGTCGTCTGAAACAATACGCCGGGCACATGCGGTTCATCCCGTTGCCGCCGTCCAGAGCGAATATTCTCTCTGGACCCGTGACGTGGAGACAAATGGCGTACTGGAAACCTGTCGGGAACTGGGGATCGCCTTTGTCCCTTTCAGCCCGCTGGGGCGTGGTTTTCTGACGGGACAGGTTCCCGCCACGAACACGCTGGACGCAACAGATTTTCGCCGTAATATGCCGCGCTTTCAGCAGGAGCATATTGAGGCAAACCGACTGCTGGTGAAGGTCATAGAAGACATGGCGGCCAGAAAAGGGGTAACAGCGGCGCAGATTGCGCTCGCCTGGGTGCTTGCATAGGGGAATGATATTGTCCCCATACCGGGGGCAAAACGCATTGCACATCTGGAGCAGAATGCCCGGTCGGTTGACATTGTCCTGTCCGCTGCGGATTGCAGCCTGCTGGAAGCAACCTTCCGCCCCGAACGAATTTCGGGTGGCCGGTATTCCCCGACTTTTGAATCAATGTCGCAAAGATAGCTGTATCGGTGAATGCCACCGGTGGGGGCTCGATTTTCTCAACGAACCGTGAGGCCCCCGATTAAGCCTAAAAAACTATGAGCATCAAAAAACCCAGTAACCTTTACAGGGCTACTGGGTAAAAATTACGTCTTGCTTTTAAACGTCTCCGGACTCGCTGGGATATCCCGAAACTAAAATTTGGCTCCTCTGACTGGACTCGAACCAGTGACATACGGATTAACAGTCCGCCGTTCTACCGACTGAACTACAGAGGAATCGTGTGAACGAGGCGAATATTAGCGATGCCTCTCAGCGTTGTCAAAGCCTGAATTGATAAATTCGTTCGTTTGCTGAAATATTCCTCATTTCGCCGTTTATTCAGGCGCAACCGGTTGTTTTACGTACTTTTCGCGTTCGGGCCGCGGGTATTTCCACAACCAACGACCTGTCACCATACGCCAGTAAAATAACACGGCACGTACGGCCCAGTCGAAGAACATACCCAGCCAGACGCCGACTACTCCCCACCCCAACACGATTCCCAGGGTGTAACCCGCTACCACGCGACAGCCCCACATACCCAGCATAGATACCCACATAGCAAAACGGGCATCGCGCGCGCCTTTAAACCCAGCCGGTAAAACCCAGGAGGCCGCCCATATCGGCATAAATGCCGCGTTGAGCCAGATCAGAATGACAATGACCTCTTTTACGTCCTGATCGTGGGTATAAAATGAGGCCATAACGCCGGCAAAAGGAGCCGTCAGCCAGGCGATAGCCGTTAAACCGATGGTCGAAAGCCAGAATACATGCCGTAACTGAATTTCGGCCTGGGCAATCTGACCGTTCCCCAAACGTCTGCCGGTAATGATTGTTGACGCAGAGCCTAAAGCATTCCCCGGCAGGTTGATGAGCGCGGCAATAGAAAATGCGATGAAATTCCCGGCAATTACGCTGGTCCCCATCCCTGAAACAAACATCTGCGTTAACAGTTTGCCGCCATTAAACAGCACAGACTCGATACTGGCCGGTATACCGATTCCCATCACCTCCCAGATAATGGCGAGGTTGAGTGGCTTAAAATAGCTTTTAAAGGGAATACGCAGCGCCGGATTAAAACCAATCATCAGAACCCAGATGATGGCAATTGCACCAATGTAACGTGAAATCGTCAGTCCCAGCCCAGCGCCGACGAATCCCAGCCCTTGCCAGGAAAAGACGCCGTAGATCAGGATACTACTGATAATAATATTCAGAATGTTCATACCGCCGTTAATCAGTAGCGGTATTTTGGTATTACCGGCGCCGCGTAGCGCCCCACTGCCGATTAACGCAATCGCTGCCGCCGGGTAGCTAAGCACCGTCAGTTCCAGGTAGGTAAGTGCCAACGCCTTAACATCCGGCGTGGCTTCACCTGCGACGACGTCAATAATCTGTTCGCCAAAATAGTGAATGACCGCTGCCAGTATGGAAGCAAAAATTGTCATGATCACCAGCGATTGCCTGGCTGCGGCCCTGGCCCGGCGACGATCTCGTTTTCCCAGGCTGAAGGCCACAACCACCGTGGTACCCAGATCGATGGCGGCGAAAAATGCCATGATGACCATATTGAAACTGTCGGCGAGTCCGACACCTGCCATCGCCTCTTTCCCCAACCAGCTAACCAGGAAAGTACTCAGGACCCCCATCAATAGCACGCAGGTGTTTTCCAGAAAAATAGGGACAGCAAGCGGAGTGATTTCCCGCCAAAAGAGAACCTTATAACTCTTGCGTTTGGCATACCAGGGCGTACGGGAAGCGACCTGGCGTAAGGCTGCGGAGACGTTCAAAGTGGACCTTAAAGAAGAAAGTTGAAACCTCATTTCAAATGATGAGGGAGAATCAAAAAAAGCTGCAAAGTTTTTTCCATTTAAAGTGTCTGCAAATGCAACAAACTGTCGAGAGAAGCATCAATTGAGCGTTATACGTGGAAATGGGGTTTGACAAAAAAAATTTCGCCGCTAAGATAAGCCTCCACAACGATTCCTCTGTAGTTCAGTCGGTAGAACGGCGGACTGTTAATCCGTATGTCACTGGTTCGAGTCCAGTCAGAGGAGCCAGATTTAAGAAGCCTGCTTAGGAAACTAAGCAGGCTTTTTGCTTTCTGACTTTCTGATTCAGCGGGTTTGCGTCAAAAACTGCCTCCGCGCATGTTGATTTCCCGCTCTTCATCGGAGGAATCAAATCTTTCCGGCTATCGGCCATCTGGATCTGGTGTTCCCCGGCGACCACAATTCGTATAAACCAATGAGTGAAAGCACCACTAACCGGGCATTGCGTCTGATGGGGTATGACACAAAAACCGATATCTGTAGGCATGGTTTCCGGGCGATTGCCTGTAGCGCACAGGTGGAATCCGAGCAGTGATCACATCGACTTTCTTGTGTAAAAGGTCTATGGCTTTATTGGATAGTTTTCAAATAAAATTGACTGAACTTTGTCCGATGAGTCAAGGCAGAAGCTGAGTTTCATATCGAAGTATTGATAGAATCTGCACTCATCTCCAGAGTCTAATTTACTTTTTGTGCCATATTTTGAAGTAACCACACGCCAGTCATCCCCGACTTTTACACCTCTTGCTGTTTCATATTTGTCATCTACAAATGTAATTCCTGACACATATGTGTCGTTAAAACCTAATCTTCTCTCAATAATGTCATTTGTTTGAGATATTATTACCATTGCATTTTTAATGATTAACGCCCAGGATTCGAACCCATGATTAAAACCATGGTTATCAGGCTCAGGGAGTTTCAATCCTGATTCTTTTCCCCATGTATTTAACTCTGGAGTTGCTTTTCCAAGAAGATTGACATTTTGTCCATTTATCTTCCATGAGAAATCCGAGTACGTAAGTTCTTTTTGCTGATCATCATCAGCAATAATATCTTCATTCCGCACCCATCCATCAACGACCGCACCATTTTTGTTTATGTAGTTTACAAAAGAAAAACCATTCATCTCTCTATATTTGAGAAATTTATCATTATTTATCAAGAAAATACTTGTTTTACATTCTTTTTTGGGTAAAGAAAAGAAATAAATCCGTCCATTTGATTGCACTTTTTCCGGGGGTGGTTCTTGGTTTGTATTGTATGGATAGTCAGCACTGCTTGCTGTACAATTTATTGCAGCAATAGAACTAAATGCGAATAATAATAACGACAAGAAAATCGATATCTGTATCTTACACTTATTCATCAATTCCTCCTTTGTAAACTGGTACATCAACAATTAATTCTTTATTATATTCATGAAAGTCACCACAAAGGTTCGGGTATCTCCTGCCGCAGCCTTATAAAGCGCGTCGATAAGGCTACGGAAGAACCCAACAGGCACGTTCTTTCCATCAGGAATCAAAACTCGTCGGCTCAGCAACTTTCGTTCTGAATCCGGCTTAGCCAGATCATACTGCGACAAAAGTCAGGCTCTGCCTGCCCTTTGAGGGCATAAGCATTTTCCGATCGCAGTTGCCAGTATTGCTCTTTTGTCGTTTTATCAACGTCCGTTTGCACCTGATTCTTTAACAGGAGCCTGCTCCTGGTAATCACCCTGGTATCCTTCGTAGAGGTTCTGGTTTAGGACATCAAAGCGAGTCCAGCCAGCAACTGAATCTCCAGATTCTACCGGGTATAGTTTTAAGCTAATTATTAATGATATCGGTGAGTTCAATAGATTCGACTCTATTATTATTTTTACAAAATGTAATTTTCTTATTAAAATATGGATAATACATACAAGAATCTCCTTCATCAGTTTCCCCGATACCATATTTATCAGAAACCTTATTCCATTCATCACCGATCGAGATTCCTCTGGAGGTTTTAAATTCGCTGCCTGATATATTGAAATCTGCCAGATATGTTTCATAACTATTCGGTTCTACCGCATACTTTAATCTATTTTTTATAATTGCATTTGCTTCATTAAACACAATATATCCACCAGAAAATGAAAGCGACCAATTGTTTTCATCAATTCCAGCCAATGTGGGTTCAGAAACATTTAATTTATTATTTTTTGCCCACGCATTAAACTGCAAATCTGTAACACCGAGGCTTATACTGGAACTATTCTTATAGGACACTTGAAAATCAATCGATGATAAAGGACGGACTGCATTATTTTTATTCTCTGGCAAATTGGTTAACCCGTTCTCGGCTACCCACCCATCAATAACCTTACCATTTCTGTCAAAATAATTGACAAAAACATAACCATTGCTTTTATAATACGCAAGTAATTTGTCGTCATTAATAACAAAAACATTCCCCTGCTTACAACTAGCATTAGGTGATGAATAAAAATATAATCTTTTTATTCCGCCCACCATTACTTCTTTAGGTGGTGTGATTGAAGTAGTACTATCACTTGAATCCATACTTAGACAGGTGCCATACGCATCTGCAACAGTAAAAAAAATAAAAACACTTATTAGGATTTTCTTCATCATTTAACTCTTATGATTTCTTGCAATAACCGCAGCATTCGCATTCAGCGTATTAATGGTAACATCTTTATTAGCATGTTTTCACTATTAGTTATCGGCGCAATGACCTGTTGCACTGGAAACAAATGACACTGAGTCCATAAGCCACCTATCATTATTTTTGACGAGGTTTATTTTGTATTTAGACTCACTATCAAGGTGACCAAGTGTCAATTCAACAATGGCTTTATCATTATTTAATAATGATATATTCGTGGTGATTTCACTAACCCACTCAGGGCATATCTCCTGTACATTTGTAAAGTAATCAGATCCTGAATCATCTTCGCTTTTCAGCTTCTGAAGATGTTTTGTTGTGAAACTGTCAATAGCCTGCTGACTTTGTTCGAGCCCATGCCCAACGTCAGAGTCATCCCAGGCAGTCAGGTAGTCAAAATAAAAATGGCTAACAACAGATTCTGGAGAACGACTTATGTCGGAAGCTCCGAAGCTAAAGTTTGAAAAAATGGACAAAAGTAAGGCACAGAATATCGTGAGTAATTTTAAATTAGGTTTCATGGTATACATCTTTCCTTATTCAGAATTCGCGTCACTTTTAGCATTTAAACAGTCAGTCGTTAAAATATTTACTGTTAATTTTGTTTCACTGAATAATATATGTAATGATGAAATTAGGCGACAAGAATATAAGATCTGAGCTGTCGGAACCGGAACCAGGGACGCCTTTATGCGTCCCCTTTTCCCACGGTGAATCTAAAGCGGACGTTAGTCTTCCGCAACCCAATAAAAATAATACATATATATAGCAACCAACCGTTGTTTATAAAAATAGAACATAGCTCGAGGTGATAGTTTTTCTTCCGGAAAGTCCACTCCAATGCTTTTCGTATAGGTAATTTCTGTCGTGTTAAAATATTTTGCACGCTTCTGGTCACCAGGATTAGATTGCGTATCCGGCAGGTTCAACCAGTTATCAAAACCATCCGTGTACCAAGGGAGTCGCTTACTGAATAAATGATCGCCTTGTGGCGTTTTTATATCACTATCGAAAAGGCCTGTAGCTGCATTTTGTATTGTTACAATACCATGGTTCGAATCAGGGTCATCCTCAACAAACTGATTATTACGTCGATCGATCGCGTTATCTGCATCTGTTACCGTAATTTGATATTTTCCCTGAAACATTTTTATGAGTTGATCAGGGGTTATGTTGTTATCAACATTCACCCCATTAAATTCCAATGTTAAATTATCGGGCACACCAACCAAACTACCCAAAATAAAATGATTATCCTTCTGTATAAATGCTGCATTACTATACTGGTGGTAAACATATTTATCCAGAGGTGCATAATTTACCGTATAAAAAAATTGTTCATCACTTTGGCCCGATTCCGGACCAAAAAGAGCACCGATATTTTCACTATTTGTTTGCCCATCGAGAACATTAAAACTCACCGGATTATCTAACACAGTGGGGGCTGGCAACCATACCAGGAAAGGTTTCGCCAGGTCGTCATCATGAAATTTAATCATAAAATTTTCTGTGCGTTTCAGATTTGTCCAACCTTTCTTTTTGTTATAAAAAGAGTATGAGGAATTTGTATGAGCTGTAATAAAACCATCCATGATACCATCAAGGGTATATGTCTCGTCATTCACTTGATTCATACTACTATCCAATAATAAATCGCTGATATGTACCCATCCCGAAGGAGTTTCATGATATACCGCGTAATAATCATCTTCACTTGCATAAGTAGCACTTGCCCCACCATTATCACCTAAAACAGTAAATGGCACTAGTGCATAGTCGGTATTATCGTTCTTGAGATTTCCAATTAAAATAGATTTTCCATCTCCATTTTTATATGACCTTATGACACTTTCATCATTTACGTTATTATTAAATCCTAGTTTTTTAAGAATGTCGGGAAGATCCTTTTCAAAGACAGAAACTAATCGTTTAACATAGTCGGGTGAAAGTTCCTGTGGCTCATAATTTATGTCTTTAGCAAAAGCGCATTGACAAAATAATACCATGACAACAAACAACTGCGACCAACGCATCAAGCATTCCTTCGTGCCTTTTTGAAGGGCCGTAGTATAACTAAAGGAATACCATTTTACATTTCCCATATTGGACTTCGCCTCCCTCCTGGGTTGAATAGAATCTCCCTGCCCCTGATAGCTACGGAGGCCGGAGATCACAATGTTATTGTTTATTTTTTTGGGCCATCCATTTGTGCATTCTTTCTATAAGCGCATGGATTTGCTCTGAATAAACTTCTAAAAATGATTTATTTACTACAGTAACTTCATCGCCATCAACTTCAACAAAAGCGCCATCCTTCCGCGCCCCCCAGAAATGCCCTGTCTTCCCATAAACTCTTAGTAGTGGAAGAATATCCCTGACCCCGAAACGCTCTACAAACTGATCATAGATACTCATAATGCTCGCCCATTCCGGGAGCTGTTCTGCCTCAATCCCTAAAAGGATGACGCCAGACTGAAACTCCCACGCCTGCCGAACTTCAAGAAACTCAGGTTCTGGCCACAGTTCTTCTTTTGCAAAGATACTGAGTCCATTATATTGCAGAGAGAACGCCAAAAGGTTATCAGGAATTTTAACACCCGTTTTTTCTTTAATCAGATCAACAGCCTCCTGTGTAGGAGGTCGAGATACAATATGATCAAATTCATCCTTTCTGGCAGCCTTAGCTATTGCTATCATGTCTTTGTAGAACTGTTCTGATGACATTTATTAGTACTCCTTTTTAATAAAATGATATATTCTGATTCTCTACTACACGCTGATTTTACTTTTCCAGGTAACCTTTTTCTCTCACAACTCATATCAAATGCGTTTCTATTTATTAGAATTAGTATAACAAGGATATGATTTTGAGATGTTCTGAAAAATGGATTTATCTTTCCGGCCAATACTAAAAGCAGAGCGATATAAAGAGCCTGTTACTTTGTTATAAACATATACAGGGTATATGTAATCACCCCTTTTGTTACCATGAGTAATCCTTCTGTTGATATTCGTCTCCATAGTTTGACTTTCATTAAACATAATGATGATTTCATCACCGGATGAAATAAATGGCGGTAAACAGCCCCACAATGCCACATAATCCTTGTCAACTCGATTCCATTGAAATTGAATATCTAAATCATCACATTTCATATAGACAGAAACATAATCAGAGGCTATTCCCTGCCTACTGTTAAACTGGTCATGCTTTATAATCGTTGTCAGGGAAGCAACACCTTCGATTAAAATTAAATCATCGGGTAGATTCTCTTTTAAAGAATCTACATTAACAGTCGACGAATCATCAATGTAAGAAGGATATTTAAATAAGTCCAGAGTTGCATTGTTTATAACCCCTTCCAGTTCAGTCATTACCGGATGGGAAACTTGCTTTAAGGATGAATAACTTGTCAGAGTCCAGGATAATGAACAAAGGAAAATAGTTAGCCAAACAAAGAATAGCCAGTATAAATCAGTAAAATAATACGTAACAACAGATAAAGTAGCAAACACTAATAATGATAGCATGGATGAACTGGTACATTGCTTGAATTTTTCTCGCGCCTCTGAAACGCTTTGAAACGTTAATACATTACCAGAACCATCACTTAACCAGTGAACCCAATAATGGCCACCATACTTTCTCTGAGCGATAAGATACAGTGTCCCATTGTTATGTATTTTTTCAAATAAGCTCACACGTTTAAATGACTTAATATCAAAGTAGAAAAATAAATTTTCGTAACGGTATCTAATATATGAACCTTCCGTGTCACTTAAACCTGTTGGCATTCTACTCTCTAAAACACGGCTATAATCGAGTTTAAAATAATGAAATTCATTCACGACTTCTTCTCTTTTGTCAATTTTGTAACTAAGAGTTCACCACAATAAAATGCTATTCCCGACAACAAGTCCATACTAAATAGCAGGTACACTACCGCTTGCATCTATAGCAGGCGCATCACTTACCACACTATGTACGACTATTGCCCTTGCCGCAGTTTCAATGTCTTTACCACAAAGCGTCAACCCTATCAGCACAGACACAACGTTCTGTTGTTTGCAATATATTGATATTTATAGTCATAGGTAAAAGTCCATAATTGGTATAAGCAAAAAATCGGCATTTTCATCGGGCTTTCAGCCTTCAGACTCAGTTGGCCGGTTCGGTCAAACAGCCCATGCTTGTTCTCCAACAAAAATCTATTCTTCAACAGGTATGAATACGGAACCACAATCATCCCGCTTCATTAACAACCAGTAATGACCTTTATCCAGATAAAACCAGGCAACTAAGCCTACCTGCAGGGCATTATGATGCTCCGAATCCTCTTCTGCACCATAAGTGAATTCATACTCAGCCGGTTTAAATTTTTCAAAAAAAATCCACGGGATGACTCCGTAATCCGTCCGGTATACAAATTCTAAGATTGAAACACCGCTTTTCAGAATAATAAAGCATCTTGTGAATCCCAGTGAGCTGGCTATTTCTCGTATAATTTGCACAGTTATCGAGCAAAACTTATGGATGAATCATGCGACTTACCGCTAATACACTACTCCTGCTTTTCTCCCTGTGTCTCTCTGCATCCTGCCTGTGGGCAGCCAGCCACTCAGCGTGGTATTGGGGGCTAATAGCCGTCTGGTTTTTCGCCCTGATTAACAACATGCCATTTGCAATTATGCATGAGGCGGTACATGGCGTTGCCTCCCGCTATGACTGGGGTAACCGGCTTATTGGCATCGTGGCCGGATGGGCATTCCCAACGTCATTTTTATTACAACGTCGTGCACATCTGAATCATCATGACAATAACCGTACAGACGGTGAACTGTATGACTACTATCTCGACCATCAACCTAAATGGCTACGTAACATCTGGCTTTATGGCGGAAATTTACTGGGCTTGTATTACTTTTGCGTGGTTCTGGGAAATGCTATCTGGTTGGTGGCATGGTGGTTTTATCGCTCAGATGTTTTTGTCAAAAAAATTGGCCCGGCCCTCGGTTTTGGTGCCCAAATCCCTGAATTAATCAAACTACCGCCGCTGGCAGTGTGGTGTGAACTGGCGCTGGCCTTTGTTTATCAGGCGTTACTCTTCTGGCTTCTGGATTTGAACATCCTCGGTTATATCGCCTGCCTGTGGGCCTTTGGGCTGCACTGGTCAGCGTTACAATATGTCAATCACGCCTGGACACGCCGGGATATAAAAAATGGTGCCTGGAACCTGAAAGTACTGCCGTTTTCCCGCTGGCTGGCACTCAACTATTACTGTCACCTGGCGCATCATCAACATCCCGCGGCCCCGTGGTTCGAACTTCCTTCTCTGGTCGACGACCAACCAAGACCCACTTTCTGGCGCATCTATTTTAGCCTCTGGCGTCACGGCGTACGCCCGGCACCGCCGATGGGTGCCCCTGCTGACATAGAATTTGTGTTTCCCGCAGAGAAGGCGCCGGGACGATGAGAGTATTACTCATTCTGCCATTTGATCGAACCTGGAGGCGCAAAGGCGCTTTTTCAACCTCAATTGGCTATGCCCCGTTGACGCTGACAACGCTGGCAGCGCTAATCCCATCAGATTTGCATGCGGAAGTAGACATTGTTGACGAGGGCGTCAGCCAACCGAAACTGGACGGCAATTACGATATTGTCGGGATTACTGCCACCGCATCATCATCCCCCAGAGCGTGGTTCCTGTGCGCCCATTGGCGCGCCAGAGGGGCGCACGTCGTAGTGGGCGGAGCACATGCAACGCTGGTGCCAGAGGAGGCCTCCCAACACGCAGACACAGTATTCATTGGACTGGCAGAACGAACCTGGCCACAGTTTTTGTATGATTTTGCCGCCGGTCGGCCACAAGCATTCTACAGACATGAACCACAAAGAGATTGCTTACCGATGCCAACTCCATTGCGGGAACTGCTGGCTCCCCGTTATATGAAAATCCCCACCATCGTCGCCAATCGCGGCTGTCGCCTCAACTGTGATTTCTGTTCAATTCAGCATCAATGGGGGAAACGAGGTTTGACTCGCCCCATAGAGGAAGTGATTACGGAAATACGCAGTCACGGCGCAAAGCGGTGGATATTTCTCGACCCCAATATTTATTCCGAGCGGGCATATTCGCTGGCGTTGTTTAATGCACTTACCCCGCTAAATATTCGTTGGTCAGGCCTCTCTACGCTGAGCATCGTAGACGACGGTGAAATATTCGAGGCGATGAAGCGCAGCGGCTGTGAAGGACTATTACTGGGACTAGAAAATTTGAGTCAGGAAACGATGCAGCAGATTGGCAAACCGACCAATCGGGTTAGTGAATACAGACGGCAAATCAGCAAGCTTAGGGAAAATGGGATCGCGAGCCTGGGTTGCTTCGTTTTAGGGTTTGACGAAGATACAGAACAAAGTATTCACCAGACGATAAAAGATATCCCCGCTCTTGGTCTGGATCTGGTCCGTTTTTCCGTTCTGACGCCCCTGCCTGGAACCTCACTGCATCAACGACTGGTTAATGAAAATCGCATTCTGACAAATGATCTAAGCCTGTATGACAATGAACACATTGTCTTTAAGCCTAAAAATATGTCGCCTGAACGTTTGCAGGCTCTGCTGCATGATGCCTGGCGCGAGAGCTATCAGGTAAAGCATATTCTGCACCGCGCCCTTAGCAGGCCAGGTAGTCGCTGGCTAAGGCTGGCGGCAAATATTGGTTTTCGCCTGTATGCCGCCAGGCTACGTCGGGAGAAAGTTGCGTTATTCAGGCCAGAGGGCTAGTTTTGGCTTTTTCTTCTGAACAGGAAAAAGCCAAGAATTAAACCAACAAGCAATCCGCCACCACCTGCACCATACATCACTTTATTGATGGCCTGTGTCGCCTCGTTAATCAATGGATTGTCGACAAAATTGGTGCCGAAATGGATGGTTCTGATTTTCCAGTGCCCCTCTTCCAGCACCACTGTCGCCGTCCAGCGGGTGGGAATATCATAGCTGCGCCCATCATTGAGAATATATTTCTCCATTCCTTTCCCGTAAACCACCCCCCAGGTTCTGTCGGCTGAAAGTTCAGTTTGCGTATCAGCGGTCAACGAGATATTCAGACTCTTAAGGAATTTATCTTTGCCAAACCATTTATGGAAGTAAGGCCCAATCCCCTCTTTTCCATGAATAAACTCCTGAGTAATCGGCGTGGCCCGTAAATCTTTACTCAGTACAGGCAGCATTTTGTCATATTCACCAGAATTAATCGCAGACTCAACCAGCACAACAGCCTGACGGAGTTCCCGGTGGATAGCCTCATCAGACGTACTGGCGAACGCGCTAAGACTGGTGAGGGTTAACAGAAGGAAGACGATTTTTTTCATAAACTTTCCCTGTGAAATAAAAAACGAGGAGTGATAACAGGAAGCCCGTCACAACATCCAGTAAATGATGCTGGTGGATAAGCAGCGTGGATAAACCAATGGCAATAAACCAAAGATAGAGCACAGGCGAAATCCACCCTCTTGGCCTGCGCGTTATCGCTAATACAACAGTGTAAGACCAGGCAACGTGCAACGATGGGACCAGATTATGTGGCCGGTCCAGCGAAAGCAACAGGGCAAACAGCATATGGTACAAAGGGTCGTCCGGTAACTGGCGAACAAAACCCAGACGAGCAGGAAACAGCAAAAAGATAATTGCGCCAACGATCGTCACCCCCATTAACGTTATCGCCAACCGCTTTTGCTCCTGAAGATTTAAAAAGAATAGCGGAACAAGAATAATCAGATACATCGAGAGATATACCCAGATAAATGCAGGAATAAATGGGATCGACAGTTCAACAGGCAACCACAGCGCCAGCGTGTCATTGCGGGCGGTGGTAAAAATATTGATCGCAGGATAAAGGCCAAAGAACACCGCGGAAACCGGCAACATCCATAGCAGGTAATATTTCAATCGTGTGGCAAAGGATTCGTTCATCTTGCCTCACCTCAACCCGAATCGCATCCGGTGCTTCTTATGTACTTCTTTACGAAACAGCAACGTATAACGCCAGAATGCACTCATGCGAGAAAACGACTGAAACGTCATCCGTAAATCGGAAAAACGCCTAACGATTGAAGGCAGCGAGTTAAAGCGACTGCGGGCCTGATGGCACAGGTCGGTTAACAATTCGGGAGACATTCCTTGAGGAAGAAATGCCGCCTGATTAAAGCGGTATTCTGGATGTAACCACCATTGACCGTCAAATAAAAGCCGCCCCTGCTGCCGTAATTGGTTGTATAACGGCGTATTTGGATAGGGCATCAAAATGTTATACGCGGCGAAAGCGAAGCGGTTTTGTAACGCAAAATCAACCGTACGCGCAATGCTATCCGGTGTATCGTGATCGTAGCCGAGCGTAAATGCTGCCCAAGTTTGTAGGCCATAATCGCGCAAGGCGGCGATCTCATCGCGATAATGATTAAACCTTCGAACGTTAGGCGACTTTCTGGCGTCATGCAGACTGGCCGGCGTGATCGACTCGAATCCCATCACATTACCCCAACAACCGCTCTTTTCCATCAATGTCATCAATGGACGATTGTTCGTCACATCCAGGCTTGCCTGGCTGATCCAGTTGATTTTCAGTGGGATTAGCGCATGGCATAATTCCGCCAGAGCACGGTGATCTGACGCAATATTGTCATCAACGAAAAAAATAAACCGACTGTTTTGCGCAGTGATTTCCCGGACAACATCGTCAACCTGCCGTAGATAGTGACGGCGACCAAAATACTGGCTCACCGCGCAAAAATTGCAGGCATAGCGACAACCGCGGGAAAACTGCATAAGGGAAATCGGCAGATATCCTTTTCCTCTAAACACATTCCGACGGGGCAACAGCGCCTGATGACAGCCATCAACCTGCCCGACACCCACTGGCGCATCGTAACGCGGTTTCAGTCGCCCGACACGCGCATCGTCGATCATTTCCTGCCAGCGAGTTTCCGCATCGCCAGTAAATACGCTATCCGCATGCTGCTGAACCTCTTCAGGAAGAAGTGTGGCATGGATCCCGCCCATCACTACCTTTACTCCACGCTGACGGTATTCATCAGCTATTTCGTAGGCGCGGCGGGCGGTAAAGGTTTCGACAGTGATCGCCACCAGATCGGTCTGTTCATCATAAGGAATGCACTCCATACGATCGTCATACAAAACAACCTCAACATCCGGCGGCGTCAGCGCAGCGAGAATGCCCAACATCAGCGGCTCCATACGTCCTTCGTCAACGTACAGGCTGTGCTCTTTGCGGCCAATATTGGGTTTTATTAACGTCAGCTTCATTCCATTTCTCCCAGACGTTTTCCCTGCTTGCGGGCGATCTCTTTATGCGATACCCAATTTGCCAGTAATGCAATCAACGTGTTTTTCCACTTACGTGCCGGATTAATGCGTAAGAGCCGACGAGCAATAGAGGGATAGCTGTAAAACTGCGTCCTGGCCCAAAAGCACAGTTCGGTGAGTGCCTGAGCAGACATTCCCTTGGGCGTAAAAATCGGATCGCCGTAGCGGTAATCAGGAGAGACCCACCAGTCAGGTAATAGCAATCGCCCCTCCTCCTTCAGACGTGCATACAGCGAACTCCCTGGCGTTGGAATCAACAGATTAAAATTGGCGATCTCCAGTCGGTTCTCCTGGGCAAATGCCAGGCACTGGCGAACAGTATCGGGCGTGTCGCCATCGTAACCAAAAATAAACGTGCCGTAGACACAAATCCCCCGCGCATGAAGCGCCCGGATCACCTGGCGATAGTCCCCCGCCGCATGGTTCCACTGTTTACCCATCTGGCGGAGATTGGCAGAATTAAGACTTTCGAATCCCATCAGGGCAAATCCGCAGCCCGCCTGCGCAAGTCTATCCAGCAAAGCAGCATCGCGGGCAACGTCAATGCTGATCTGGCATCCCCAGCGGCGCTTTAGTGGCGTCAGTACCGCCAGCAAACTCTCCAGTTTTTTACGGCTGGCAAACAGATTATCATCCACAAAGGCGATAAAACGTCCGGGAGGCAGTGCTTCAATTTCGGCTCTGATCTGCTCAACCGGGCGCGTGCGTACGCCATCAGGATAAAAGGCGTGAATCGAGCAAAAATCGCAGGCAAAGCGGCACCCGCGTGAATATTGAATCAGGGCGAGCGGCGCGTAATGTTTATCCGTAAAAATCGAACGGTCCAGCCGATAATCATCCAGCCCGCGTTGCCGTGAACCCTCGTACCGGGATTGTAACTCGCCGCGTTCAGCATCCAACAGTAGCTGCTCCCATGCTCCCTCCGCATCGCCGCTCACCACACAGTCCGCATGCTTCGCAACCTCATCCGGCATAAACGTCGCGTGGAAGCCCCCCATGACCACCTTAATCCCCTGCTGTCGGTAGCGATCGGCAAGTTGATAACCGCGCCGGGCCGTAAACGTTTCAATTGAAATGGCCACGAGATCGACATCAGGAAGGCTCAGGGGAAGACGTTCGAGTCGTTCATCGTAAAAGACGATATCATGCCCCGGCGACAGTGCGGCGAGGATCCCCATCGACAACGGGGTCATGGCATCTCTTGTACGATAGTCGCCCATGTTGGGATAAATCAGCGCGATTCTCACAGCAATGCAATCTCCGGCCAGACGATACGGTTGTCCCACTCCGGTTGGGCGCTAAGCTCCACACCGTAAAGGCGCGTGTGGTAAACCATTGCCCGGGTACGATTAATCAGCCGCTCCCCCCCCGGAAAACCGGCAGGTATCCCAACAGTCATTATCCGCGTGGAACACCAGGCTAGCGCATCTTCGATTAGCGCAGGCAATTGCTCTTCGTCATTTGCGGCCAAAAAAGCCAGAAAGCTCTGATCCAGCGTCCGCCCGACGCCTGGTAGCGGTATACGCCCCGCGGCCATCGCGTAGCCGTTATACAGAGGCCGAAGCAACGCGGCACGCAACGAATACCGTGCAACAAATACCTGCTTATACGCCTGCTGATCCCACAGTACCGCGCAGGCATCCAGCGAATTATTACCACCACACCCCAGCACTGTCGCCCCCGAGTCTCGCAACCAGTCCACATTCAGAGCTGGCGCAAGCTGCCGCCGTCTGGCGCTACGGTGGTAACAATCGATCGCTTCGTCATAACGCTCTGCCGGCATAATGCGCCAAAGATGATGCCGCTTGCCTCGCCTGCGGCTTATTGCCAGCGAATGCATATCCCCCAGGAAGCGATAAGCAGGCAATCCTGCAACGCCGCGTTCCAGCAAACGTAATGCACGATGATTATCAGACGCGATGCTGGTGTAGCAACGCTCTGGCGAGTTGAGCTGGCGCAAATGCTGAAATCCGGCTCTCAGTACGCGAATGCGATGTCGATGGCTGAGGGAAATTCGCAACCCGCCAAGATAGCCAAGCTGGTGCTGCTCACCATTAGCAAACCCCGCATGCTCGGTCAGCCGACACATACCCACCGCGCGATCGCCCTCCAGCGCAAGCGCAGAATGTTCAATGCCAAAATTATTCAATGGGGAGAAATATTCCGGGCGGCGAGTCATCACCAGATCGATATCGCCATGCATCGCATTCTCTTCCAGCAGGCGCAGCAGACAGGCGTTTCTCTGTGGCGTAGCGGTCACAACGTGCACTATCTGACCTCCAGCAATGCGCCTTGCCACCCTTCATCGCCCAGGGGATAGCCATTGCGGGCGCCGATCTCGTTATGATGCAACAGATTGATCGGAAAATAGTTTCGCAACATGAAAAAGTCATTACGATTACGCCAGCTTCGCTGAAACATCGATCGCCAGCCGTAAAATGCTTTTCTGGCCGCCAGACAGCCGTCTGTCACCTGCTGTGGCGTCAGATTTGTCGGGAAGAAGGGCAGCTCGTTGTAGCGATAGGCATCATCCAGCCACCACGTGTCAAAACGCAGGCGTTTTTCAGCCTCCAGTCGCGAATAGAGCGGAGTTCCCGGGAAGGGCGTCATATGATTGAACGCCGCAATATACATGCTTTGCTCACGCGCAAACTCAACCGCCTCACTAAACGACTCAAGCGTATCGTGGTCATAGCCAAAGACAAACGTGCCGTAAACCGCGATACCATTCCTGCGCAGATTGGCCAGCGCGGCGCTAAAACCGCCCTTCATCGTATTAACCCGCTTATTCATTAACAGCAGGTTTTCTTCGTTAAGCGATTCAAAACCTATCAGCACGCCACGACATCCGGCCCTGGCTAGCGCCTGCACAAACCCTTCATCATGGGCGGCATTAATGCTCATCTGCGTCACCCAACGCACGTTAGCCTGCGCCAGCGCGGGAAGCACCTCACGACTCTCGCGCAAGCTTCCTGCAAAATTGTCATCCACAAAGAAGAACAATTTTTTCTGCGCTTTCAGCACATTCAGTTCACTGAGCACGCTGTCAATATCACGCCTGCGATAGCGTCGTTGATAGAAGGTTTGTACCGCGCAAAACTCACAGGGGAAGCGGCATCCACGACCTGTTTCAATCAGACCGATCGGCAGATAACGTTTCCCCTGAAACAGGCTACGGTCCACTTTCACCTGCCGTAGATCGGTTTGTTGCCCCTGATAACGGGGCTTCAGCGTGCGGTGGCGCAAATCGTCAATCACTTCCGCCCAGACAGACTCCGCTTCACCGATGACGATAGCATCAGCAAAGCGCGCCGCCTCATCAGGAACAAGCGTCACATGAAAACCGCCCATGATGACCGGCACGCCGCGGCGGCGATATTCGCTGGCAATCTGATACGCCCGCCTGGCGGTATAGGTTTCAACGGGAATTGCCACCGCATCCGTGGGTTCATCATAAGGTATACGCTCCATTCGATCGTCATAAAAACGGGTTTCGATAGAGGCAGGCGTCAGCCCTTTCAGCGCCGCAACGGGCAGCGGCTCCATTTGCCAGGATCGCAGATAGGATTCGTTTTTGCGATGCCCAATCGCCGGGTGAATAAATGTCAGCCGCATCAGTTAAGCGCTCCGCTCTGGTGAATACTCAATTGGCCAGTCGCAGGTATAAAACTCATGTAAATGGTGGGCGTAAAAGCGATATCCCAGATTTGCCGTCAACGCCAGTGGTTGGAAATTCTTCGCATTCCACAATCGTCGGGCAATACTGCGATAGCGGTAGACCTTTTTCCAGGCCCGTTCGTGGCCCTGTTCCAGTTCACGTACGCTCATCAAATTCGGTTGAAAAACAACGTGCTGCGCATCGTACAGCGACCAGTCTTTGGTCAAAATACGCTTTTCCTCTTCGAGACGACGGTAGAGCGGCGTCCCCGGGAATGGCGTCAGCACCGAGAAACGTGGAAGGTCGATACCTGACTCAATGGCCAGTTCGACCGTTCGATCAAAGACATCCGTCGTATCGTGATCCAGGCCAAACACAAAGCAGCCCTGAACGGAGATCCCAAGCCGATGCAGATCGCCAATCAACATTTTATAATCCACCGAGCCGTTGAACTTCTTACCGGCATCTTTCAGGCTACCATCACTGACCGTTTCCAGCCCCAGCAACAGCCCTTTGCAGCCGCTTCTTGCCATAAGCTCCATCAGTTCGTGATTGTGGGCAATCAGAACCGTCGAAAGACCGAACCATTTTATTTTTAGTGGTATTAGCGCGCTAAACAGCGCTTTGGCATAGCCTATATCAGAGACCAAATTAAGATCGACAAAGATAAGTTTGCGCTTTCCGGTACGGGAGACAAACTGGCGAATATCATTAATTACCCACTCGACAGGATGTTGAAACTGCTTTCTTCCCCATGCCGATGGCGCAACGCAGAATTCGCAATTGTGCGCACAGGAGCGGGTCGCTTCGAAAACGGATTGGGTCAGAAAGTGTTTACTGTCAAAACGTTCGCGCTGCGGGAAAGGCAACTGCGGGTCATCAAGGTGGAAGTCCTCGCCCTGCAGGTATTGTGGCTGCAGGTTGCCATTGAGGAAATCGGTAATAAGTTCCGGCCAGCTTTGCTCCGCATAGCCCACGCAGATGCTGTCAGCATGCCGGGCGGCCTCCTGCGGCAAAAGCGTCACATGCGGCCCGCCCAGGACAACTGTAATTCCTTTCGCCCGAAATCCTGCCGCCAGTTCATAAGCTCTGGCCGCGGTGCCGGTTATCACCGTCATACCGATCAGATCGGCATCAAGATCCTCAGGGATTTCACAAATACTCTCATCAATCAGGCTTACCTCTACCGGCAACGTTTTGGGGACCAGCGCCGCCAGCGTCGTCAGTGTAAGTGGCTGGTAGCGCAAGGAACGTTTGAATATCCCTCCCCGGCTACGATACAGCGGCCCTTTAGGCGAGATCAGCACCAGTTTCATTTTTCTTTGCTGACTGTACATAAGATGATCCATATCTATTTACACTCCTGCCTGAAAGACGTCACGCCAGTCATCGGCGGTGAATATCACGGGAATTTTAATATCACCCAGCCGTTTACCTTGTCGCTGACGCCAGCACAAATAGCGATCGGTTGGGTTATCGATGAACATACAACGTAACGGAGCAAGCTGACCAAGCCTCCAGGCATAATCATACTGAGGATTATGGCGCAGCTGATTTTCAATATCGTTGAGGTGCGGTTGATTACGCCCACTCAGCGCTTTATCCAACAGCAGCACATAGCCGGGCGTTGAGATATCCGGTGCCAGGGCGGCAAAACCCTGCAACGATGCGAGGCAACTGATGACAAACGGTTCGGTCAGCTTTTCGCCAACTAAATCACTGTATACCTCGCCGCGTCCGATAAAACGTAACGTTGGTATCCCCTCGCTTTCCCCCGTACACTTCACGCGATCGCCCGTATGATACCGGTACAGGCCACTATTGGTGGTGACGATCACACTATATTCACCATCTTCAACCAGTTCATCGGCCAGTAAAATCGCGCCGTTATCGCTGATAAATTCATAAAAATTGCTGTCAACGCACAACGTTGGCTGACCATGCGCATCCGGCACGCTGATGACGGCTTCTGTCGAAAGAAGTCCTTTTGGTTGCAGATAAACACCAGAAAAATGCTGCATCATTTCATCAGCAAGCATCCGGGAGGCTGCATCCGCCCAGCAGCTAATCACCGCCAACTCGGGCCAGAGCTGGCGAGTTTCCTGCAAAAGAAGATAGCGTTGGTACCGGCATAACGCTTCAGCATCTGCGCCAAGAGAATGTCCAGCCACGTCTCCTCCACAGGACAGCAGAGCGAGTAGCGCCTGCTGACGCGTCTGCAATCCAGCCAGTAGAGAAGTAAGGAAAGCCGGGCTCCAGACCGAAATAAGCTTCAGATCGCGGCAGCAAACCAAAAAGTAAAGCGTGAGCAGTTGCCAGTCGGCAACCTCCTCTACATCACCAACGCTCAGAGGAACGGCAGACAACCCGGCAAACGCTGTAAGGTTTTCCTCCCCCAGATAAAGCGCATCGCCAGCGCCAACAGGAATACCGCAACAGGTGAACTCCCGCCGGGTGGCCACCGGACTTAATGACCAATACGCATGTCCCTGTGCCAGATGATGCCCGCGAATGGTCTCACACAGCCAGCCGGTTAAGGCATGGCGAAAATCCGCCAGACCACGTGCCGAATAGGGAATAAGTTTTCCTCCACTGTGGCTCCCGCCGGTTTTCTCAAATGCCAGCGCATTTTCACAGAAGAGGACGTTTCGCTGCCCTTGCGCAACACGTTCAATCAATGGAGCAAGTGTTTCGTATTCGACGACAGGCACGCGCTGCTGGAACTCCTCAATGGAGCCGATCGCAGCAAACCCTTTTTCCTCGCCATAAAGTGACGTCTGGTTTGCCCTCAGACAGTCCATCAGCCATCTTGCCTGTCGCTCTCGAGGCGAACCAGGGGGGCGAAAATGCGACTGCTGAAAATGGTGCCAGCAATTATTCATGGAAAAACTCCACCTCAGGATGGGTGAACCATTTTTTATAACGCGGGGAAAAATTGTCCTGTGCAAGTTCACACAGGCACACCAATTCATGACCGAGGGCGTAATGGGGATTTTTACGCAAAAAGAAATCGACTTCCGCCCTGCTGTGCAAAGAAGCAGGGATCCGGGCAAGAGATTCTTTCAGGTAACCATATTGGGGAGGGCATTCCACCACGCCATTCACGACGTTATAAAGTGGGCCAAATTTTTCAGCCGCCAGATGACTGGCTAAACGCTGAAGTTCGGGTTCATCCCGCAACCAGTGCGGATAAAATTTTCGGGCAAAGACTTTCAGGTATTTATATGTTCTAACGCCTTTAACCAACAGAAACCAGTAGAGTTTTTTATTCGGTACTTGCGCTTTAAGCAGGCCCATTCTCATTATCCAGGCCCGATGGAGCACCTGCTGCTTCCAGTGTTCAGGCATCACGATCGTATCGCCGGAATAAACGATAATTGCCTGTTCTTGTTCATAAAACTTAACATTACTGAAGCCAACAAGCTGCCCCCGATATTCAAGAAGTAGTGTTTCATCTTTATTTTCCAGATCGAAAAGAAAACGGGAGAACTCGCTTCCCGCATATGACTGAAAATAGATCTCGGCCATTTGTTCACGCCTGACGTCCGTCAACGTTGATATTTTTTGAAAATACGCCCGGTAATTAGCCATTAACGACTTACCTGTAGTTTTATATAGATTGGCATTCATTCGGCAGAGGTTACTTGAACCCTGAGAAAATGTTGCACCTTAATGGTCATTTTTAGATAAGATATTATAACCTATTGATAAAAAACAATTGCAATAAGCTACATTTTAACCGTCACTCATTCTGTGGCACCCAATAAATCGCTATCCCCCATCTGGCACACCAGTGTATCCGGAAAATTTTTACCAAATACCAGCGTCAAATTCAGATTATCACTGTCATTTTCCAGAACCTGACCAGGCTGTAAACAATCGATAGCCCGCGATTTCATCAGACTCCAACCCCCATCACGTTCCGGGCGTTTTCGCAGCGAGGATAACGTGACTTCCAGAGAAAAATCATCAGCAAGCGTCCACTCTTTTAGCGGCCCCAGTTGGTAGGTAAATTGTTCAATTGACCGACTGTCGGTAAAGTAGCCGTAAGCACGTTCCAGGATCGTTAGTGGTTGGTTGTATTTGATATTAATGATATTCACGCCCGCCTTTATGCTTGCGTTAAACGCCGCCTGATAAAGCGGTAACTGCCGCCCGCGTGGCCCCGGCGATGTCCATGTATGCTTTTCGTCTCGGGTCACGGTAGTCGGCCGCAACGTCCCTGTGACTCTCGCTTCAACAGGCGTGTTTTCTGGCAGTACAAAAACAAACGCCAAATCTTGCGAAGTGTCCGATCGGATAAAGTAAACAGCCTGGACGTTACAATGCCGATAGTCACAATCAATACTCATTTTTTCTTTTTCTACGAGCAGCCGACCGGTTTGCGGCGAGGTTAAAGAAGAGGAAGGCGCATGGTTAATATCCATTGGCGCACGCATATTCGCATGAGTCAGGGAAGAAAACGCCATCAATCCCGCGGTTACCGCGATACAGAATCTAAACACAGGAACTCCATTTGCAGTTATGACAGCCCGCGGACAGATAGATTTTATCGTGCCATTTATAGGGTAACTAACGTAATTGGACACAAATGTTGAGCGGATATTTCGAACATATTATTCCCCACCATTTTTCATTACACCTCATTTTTAGACAAAAAAGGATTTCTCCCTTCCCGTCGGGGAACATTGGTAGTCTGATTTGGGGTCATTTCAGCGCAATAATGGCGAGCCTCCTGATAATCCCGGCGAATAACACCGGGATTATCTCGTGTGGCGTCAGATACTCTCAGTGCAGGTCACATCCATTGGTTTTCCATTTGGGTTGTTATCGTACACTTCGCCGCTCCCCCAGAAGAAGTATGTCCGCGAGTTGCGGCCTTGCTCCGCCGTCCAACCAGCGCCTTCTGCCCCCGGAGTGGAGAAGGATGGGAAAACATTCATATTCCCCCACTCACCAAACAATGTCCCCATCGCCCCACGGTCAGCATATCCCCCAACACCGCTGTTACTCATAACGGTATAGCTCGGAACACTCATTCCCATTCCCGAGCAAATACCGTCAGGCGCGGTCTCGTCGCCAGTGGCTTGACCAGCCGAGACAAACCAACGTTTTACAAAGAAAGTATAAGACTGGACTGTCCCACCGGCTTTTGGTCTGGCCGATATGGTTAACGCATTCGTTGAGGTACCCGGCTTGTTGTTAAATGTCACAGTCCCGGTGTTATCGACAGTCGCCCAGCTCTGGTTGATACTCCAGGTATAATCACTGTTGTTTGTTGCATTGTTGTCAATCAGTGCCTGGAATGTGGCCCCCGAGAAACCAATTGACGGGAACCCCGTACTTGTGGCGAATGTATAACCGTTTGCCAATAGGGTTGTGATGTGTTTTGACGTGAAGGTTACGGTTCTTGATTGGCCAACATCCGATGTGTTCACTTTTGATTTAGCCGTTACAGTAACCGAACCTTCCGTGGTCGATTTCACGGTGATTTTCGCCAATCCATTAGCATCCGTGTTCACTTCCGTTGCGCTTAACACTGCATCGCCAGTATGACTGAATAATACAGCCGCGTTAGCCACAGGTTTAGCGCTGCTATCCGTTAATTTCGCTGTAAAGGTGATTACATCAGTACCGTTTGCGTCCTGGGTTGTCAGGTCGGATGTCAGGCTGGTGACCTGTTCAGACAGGAAATTTGCAGACTTGGTTAATGCATTCCCATTCTCCAGCGTCGCCGTGATATTGACGCTGCCGCCAATGGTATCGGTAAAGCTTGCTGTTGCATTTCCTCCAATATCCGTCGCACCTGATGGGGTAAATACCACGGAGCTACGATCGGCAGTCCAGGTTATTTGCTGACCAGAAAGAGCATTGCCGTTTGCATCGGTAACGGTGGCTTTGGCGACGTTCGCTGTCACGCCATCAGCCAGGCTGTTATCCGGGTTAACGGCGATCTGCGTTACGATTGCCGTTGCGCTATCGGCAACAAAGGTGCTGTTTACCGATTTGCTGTTGCCGTTGCTTAACGTTGCCGTGATTAGCACAGGTTCTGCCTTGGTATCGGTAAACGTCAAGCTGGTTTTACCCTCCGCATCCGTAACGCCTGATGGTGTCAGCGTTGTCGTGAAACGATCGGACTTCCAGGTGACCGTCTGGTTAGCTACCGGGTTGCCGTTTTGGTCAACCACCGTTGCAACCGCTTTATTTGACGCGCTGCCGTTCGCTGCGCTGTTATCGATATCGACCGTCAGCGACTGAATGTTTACTTTGCTGGCATCCACAACAAAGGTCATTGGCCTGCCCTGGCTCACTCCGTTAACGGTGGCCGTCAGCGTCACATCCTCGGCTTTGGTATCTGTTACGGTGATAGTGGCATTACCGCTGGCATCCGTAGTGCTGGAAGCCCCTACTTTCGCGCTGCCGGTGACGTTCCAGGTAACGGTGGCGTTTGGTACCGGGTTGTTGTTGGTATCAACGACACTGATATTACCGGTATTCGTCGCGCTGCCGTCAGCAATCGCGCCGGTTGTTACCGTAAACGTCCCAATTTGAGCAGAGTTGGCATCAGCAACAAACTCAACGGCTTTCGTCAGGCTGGTTCCTGAATCCAGCTTCACCGTAACCTGAACCGCTTCTGCTTTCAGGTCTGTCAGGGTAATAGCCGCTTTACCGGCGCTGTCGGTTTTGGTTGTCGGAGCGCTAAGCACAGCCGAGCCATTGACCGACCAGGAAATAGTCGCGTTCGATACCGGGTTATTGTTGGCATCAACGATTACGACTGCTGCAGCATTGGTGGCGCTACCATTTGCAATCGCTCCGGTTGTCACATCGAACGATGCAATCCTTTCGCTTGTGGTATCCGCCACGAACAGTGACGATGTGCTGACTTTATCGCCATTCTGGATAGCGGCCGAGAGCTGAAACGTCTGCGCAATCGTGCTGCTATAGCTTACCGTTGTTTTACCACTGGCATCGGTTTTCCCGCCGGGGTTGAACGTTACGCCAGCTTTATCGGCCGACCAGGTCACATCCTGATCGGCAATTGGGTTGCCTGTTGCATCTTTAACATAGACTTCAGCGACATTTGCCGCCGTACCGTTCGCTACGCTACCATCTTTTGTGACCAATAAATTCTGGAGCTGGGCGGAAGAGCTATCTGCAATAAATTGCGCGTTAGCCGATGCATTACTCCCGTTTACCAGCGTCGCGGTTAACGTAATTGACTCCGCGGTGGTATCAGTGAAATTCACCGTCGCTTTTCCGTTGCTGTCTGTCGTGGATGCGCCCGCAAATTTGACTGTCGATTTATCCGCTTTCCAGCTAACGGTCATCCCGCTGATGGCGTTACCCTTAGCGTCTTTTACATAGACTTCAGCGGCGTTCGCCGCCGTGCCGTTCGCCGCGCTGTTATTTTTAGTCACCTGCAGGTTCTGGAGCTGTGCCGTCGAGCTATCGGCGGTGAATTGCGCGCTGGCGGTTTTGTTGTTGCCATTAGCCAGCGTTGCCGTCAGGGTGACGGTTTCCGCCACTGTATCGGTAAACGATACGCGAAGCTGTCCGTTTGCGTCCGTCTGCTGCGTGGTCGTCGCGCGTTTTGCGGCCGCAAATGATACGGTGGTCTTATCTGCTGAAATATCCACATTCGCGCCGCTAACCGGGTTACCTGTGGGATCTTTCACGGTGACCAGCGCAACGTTCGGCGTAGAACCGTTGGCTGGGCTGTTATTTGTTGTCACCTCGAAGGCGGTGATCTGCGCGTCGGCATTATCTGCAACAAAATGGGTCGTTTGCGTAGCGCTAAGGTCACCGGCGCTGGCTTTCAGCGCGAACGCCCCGGCGCTGGTGGAAACAATTTGAGTTCGGGCTTGCCCGGAGACATCAGTGGTTAGCTCGGCGTTTTTAAGCGTTGCCGGTGCGGTTGCTGTCCAGGCGACTTTGCTGTTAGCAATTGGCCGGTTATTAATATCTGTGACGGTGGCCACAGCATTGTTTGTTGTTACACCATCAGCAACACTGCCGTCTTTTGACAGGGTAAGAACAATGTGGCTTACCGTCACAACATCAAAATGGCTGGCTTGTGTCGCCGTAACGCTGCCGCTTTGTGCCGTAAGCTCTACCGTTTCGGGACTGGTATTCGTCAGGTTAACGGTAGCGACGCCATTATCGTTCGTGACCCCGGCCGAGGAATCCAGTTTAGCTGAACCGGTCGTTTTCCAGGTGACAGGTGCATTCCTGACCGGAACGTTATCGCTGTTCGTGGCGATGACCTGAAGCGTGTTTTGAGTCAGCCCGTCAGCCGGAGAATGATCCGTGACCGATTGCAGGGTGAGTTTACTTACACCTTGTGCCGATTTCTTTTTGTACTGCAAAATTATCTGATTATTACGCTCCACCAGGTCATAACGGCTACCAGCAAGGGTACGCATGGCCTGAACATTTTCAGGGTCAAGTTGATAGCGCCAGTCATGGCCAAAATCGTAGCGAATATTGACCTGGAACTGGGCGTCATTCATCGAGTCCTGGCCCTGACGATAGTTTGCAGCCAGAGAAACCAGTGGCACCGGCGTATAGCTGATCCCGGTTGTCACTGCCGATGGGTTGTTCTGCAGGTGATCCGTATCGAACAAGGCAACCTTGTTCCCGTAGTATTTTTCATAGACCACTTTCGCACCGAGCTGCGGATAGGCAGGCAGGTATCCTTCAGCTCTGATATCGAATCCATCAGCCGGTTTTTCATAGTAATCATCAAAATCCCTGGAATTGTGCCAGTCCGTTGTTCCGACATAGGTATTTGCGGATAGCTTCAGGTAATTTGTCCACGCCTCGGCGCCAAAACCAACACGCCGGTTTTTGCCGGTAAAATCATCGTCAAAGAAGACGTTCCCGCCGAACATCCAGTTATCGAGATAGAACGTTCTTACGCCCGTCCCGAAGTTGCCGGTCACGCGACCATCAGGGGCGCGTAAGCCCATCTGGGTAAACCAGACAGATTTTTTGTTGTCATAAAGCGGTGTGAGTAAGTCGACAGAACTCTGATCCCAATGTCCGTCATTGTCTACGCTAAGGTTTACCCGCGCGGTACCGAACCGGCTGAGCCACTCTTCGAGGGTAGAGGCAGCCGCGCCAGTAGCCGCATTTGTAGCCATATTTTTCAGACCGTCAGATCCATTGCTGGATACCGTACTGGCCAGGCTGGAAAACGTATCACTATAAGGTACGGTATCTGCCTGTTTGGTTTGTGTCTCGCTGGCAGCATGTACCGGGAATGTCGTCACAAAAGGCAGCAAAATCTGGGAAAAAACCTGCGTCCATATTAAAAATTTCTTTTTAAGATCAGTAAAATACATGCTTCTAACCTGCCAGAAGGTTGTTTTTATATGAAAATGGAGGTAAGAAAATATTTCCATTTTCTTTATATATAGTTATAAAAATTAGTTTTGCCGAATTATTGAATAGGTTTTACCCAAATTCTTTTCTGACAACGGCAGGAATGCTTTCAGGGGGGACGCTACGATCAGATTCAGACGCTAAGATGGTAAAGTTAATCATGGTCTCTTTGCCTTCTTTTTTAATCAAGTTTCAGTTGGGATATTGACAACTTCTTTTGGTTTTGGCGTCCATTTCTACGGCTGATTTTCCAGAACGTCGTTAAGTTCCGGCATAATATCCATTATAAGAAGTTCTTTTGTTTCCGTTGTTCCGCCTTTGCATTAGCGTGACATTCGATAACCAACGGAAGTTTATCAAATTAGAATAGTTTAGTGAGGGGTGATGTGCAGAAACTGCATTCCTTTTAAAGACTATCTTTTAATATAAAGATATGTTAACCGATGCTTTTTACATTATGCCGTTTTAAATTTAAGAATATTGAAAAACGGTTGAGCCATCATAACCCTGTGGCTTAGAAAAGTCTTTCAAATATTAATTTTCACAACAACATTTCTCAGTCGCCCAACGTAATTATAAACACAAAACCATTCCCGTTATCCCTCAAAGACGATTTAGCACATATCCCCCATCCCGCAGATCTCCCCAAAACCGCGCAGGTTGCATTCTGAATTAACGCGCCAGGGCCGCAGAAAGGGGCATAAAGCATATTTCACGCAGGTAATTTTTTGCTATCAGATCCGATATCGGAAAATAATATAAAAAAACACAATAAAACATTTCAATACAAATCAGAATTGATGTAAATGGCAACCTCCATCATCAGCTAAACATTCCACCAGCGGATAAGACATCCATAAATAATAACCACAACAAATAATCACCAAAAAACAAACAATATCATAACCACCATGTATACATACTCGCCACTTGCGCATCTCCATTTATGAAAAAATAGTCAGAACAATATATCAGGTGAATCTTTAAATTGTTTTCATTTGTGAAAGAGCCTCAGGGCACCAATTTATTTTTACTTTGATTTTGGTTTAACACTTTGTATTGTTTGCAAACATTAACCACAAGTAAATTTATTAAACAATGTAGATCCCATTAACCCTAATAATTATATTTTTCATGCCCTATTACTTTAGATATAAAAACCCTATTGTGCTTTACAGGAGCAACACCCGATGCTTAACAAATATGGAGCTCAGGAAACAATCCATCATTTTGAATTTGCACAGAAGACAAAGCCACTTACGTCAATCAAAAACGTGTACTCTAAACTAGAAGCAATAGGCAAACCATTCGAATTAAATACCGGAATGCGGTTATACTTTAGAGACGAAAACCAGCTGTCTTACATTATATTTCTCGTTGAAGGCTGTTTTTCGGTATATCACCAAAGCTCAGAACTAAATATAGGCATTGGGTTTTCCCCAACCATCCTGAATCTTGTAGGCATATATAATCAATATCATGAAGGGCAAAAACCCCCACGCCATTTTATGGTGGCAGAAACTCACTGTAAGGGGTTTAAAGTTCCACTCGAAACGTTCATTGAACAATGTAATACACATTATTTATGGCCGGATATTTCCCAAATCCTTGTGCAGCGACTAATGGTGATGAGTATGATAGAGGAACAGTTAGTTTGCAGCGATGCTTATAGCGCAGTAAGATCGATCCTGCTGGAGATTTGGCTATATCCAGAAGACATTCGCAACAACTTTAACATTACCAGTGTGATTCAGAGAAGAACCAATTTATCACGAAGTCGGGTGATGGATATCCTCTCGGCCCTAAAGCAGGGAGGTTATATTAAAATAAGAACAGGAAAGCTTATTGAACTAAATTTTCTTCCTAAAGCATTTTAGACGTGCAATCCCTTAAGACTATATTGTCATTGTAATAATAATTACAATAGCCAAACCATCATTAGCCCATCGAGAAGATCGATAATTTAACGTTGTGGCACACGGTTCGAGCCCTCGATGGCGCTCAGTTTATTCAACTTGCTTAAAAAGAGGCACCAGTAAATAGATACAGGCAGAACAGCCGCCGCTGGCGGCCTGGTAAGTAAAGTCTCAGTCCAGACTATTTTTCCGCTGGCGGTTCCGTTTGCAGCCTTAACGTTATACCTCTGGGCTTGTTGATACCCATCCTGGCTTGAGTCGTGCTGGCTGCCCGGGCGATATCGGAAAAGTTCAGCGGTTCCGGCACGGCAACAGGTGTTATCTTTGACTGACAATATATTCGCCGCTGTCTTATCCACTCCCGTTCAGCAACCGTATATTCAATCCGCAGCATAACATTCAGCCAACGGGTCGCCGCCCGTCGCCATAGCCCTGCTGCCTCAAGTTTTTCTGCAATATGATCCTGAATCATTTACAACTCGCTCGTTTTACCACTGCTCTGGAGTTCCCGGATTAAACATGAGTTCAAATGCGATTCCCAGAAGCCGCGCTCCCCGAGGGTGGGGTCTATACCCTGGCGAAAAAAAATCCCCCTGATAACGTATTTTTTTTGACTGCTCATTTATGACCAGACGCGAATGAAGTTCCGGAACAAGCTGCGAGCTGACCGGGTAGACCGTCCTTCCTGATACAGGGACAGGGATTTTTCTCAGCTCAACCATTTTTATAACGCCAGTCACAGCATACAAAATTGCGCCGGGGAGAATACTGTTCAGATTGTTTCCCCCAATATCACTATAGTCGAACAGAATATCCTTACGAAGGAAGGTTATGCCACCACGAGTGAACGTTACCCCCTTGATGTCAGGCAACGAGAAAATAAGCAATTCGTTTTCTTTATCCATAGTCCGACACAAACCTCCGACATAACGCCCTGATATAAAAGCACAAGTATTCGAACTCTTCTCTCTGATGCAAAAATCCTCATTTCATGAAAAACGTTTATTATAAAATCCTGAAACACTCTCTGGTATAAATCCGGAAACCGGGTTTATGGCAAAGAATATTCGACAGAAAGAACATATCAACCAGCCGTTTGTAACAAGAAACAAATATTCAGGAATTTTTCATGCGACCCTTTGAGTTATCTGGAATACACGCCCTATCCAAAAAAGGACAAATAAGATCACCCATGAAAATATCGCTGCTGAATGCATAAAATACAAGAAACATGAGCCACCAGATGAAAATGCGGCAGGTTCGCAACTCATACCTTCTCCACCGCTTTCTCATTATTCCCCAGGCAACAAAAGGCATTTCAGAACTTTCTAAACATTAAACGTCCATTGACAAACACATACAACAACACAAGAAAATCAATCAACTACAAGATCCTCAGACATAAAAACAGGCATCTTATAAAATATATTTTCTCGCTGTTACCTTTCGAAAAATAATAAGGGTGGTGAGTTGTTATCTTTCACGTAATCTCTGTCCCGCCGGATACTAAACTGCTCTTCTTTATTGACTCCGTTTCGCTCAGAAGAGCAGTGACGCCGGTAACGTAAAGCGGATGAAGGTATTCTCCGCGACCTAACTGCAGCAGGCTGTCCGGGACAAAATGACGCTTTGTACGGAGTCTGTGGACGGGCTGCTGCTTTCCCTGATTTGGCAATATGGATTACAGAATGAAAAAATTAGCACTGGCATTAGCTGCCTGTTCCCTGCTGGCCTGGAATGTGGCTGATGCCGCTGGCGGACAAATTGCAACGCAGGCAAAAACAGCCTGTCAGAATAACCAGACACAGTGTTCTCAGGCAAAATCTGCAGCAAAAGAGAAGGCGCAAAAGGAAACGCAGGCAGCAAAAGACGCCTGCGCTAAAAACCAGACAGCCTGTGATAATGCCAAAACAGCGGCAAAAAATGCGGTAAAAAAGTAAGTTAAAACTTACACGCTGCGGCAGGATGCGCCTGCCGCTTCTTTGCCAACAGCCGCCATTTTTAATGCGTTTCTGGTCTGATTATCTCTGCAAAGCGGAGACTATTGCAGCACCAACAATCTCTCGGTCGTTGTTTTTGTTACTTCATCGCTATTATTAGCAACAGCATCCATATCGCCATTGACAATCTTCACCCAGCCAGGGCGCGCGGCGTCCGGTTTAATAATAACGTCATCAGTAAGATTTTCTTCAAAATTAATGTTATAGGTTATAGGTGGAATATCACGTATCCACTGCTTTTGCTGAATATCGTAAAGATAGAGTGGCGACCACCCTCCCATCCACCACCCGGTATGTACGACGACCCGATCACGCCCGCTATTATCCAGCGCCGGCAGGGCGATAACACCTTCAATTAAACGGTCGGTCACGTACACCGGCGCAATCTCGGGATCGCTGTTCCACAGCAAACTATTACAATCCGACTCTTCGGTGCAGATGCCGCCGGTGCGGGGATCAAACGACGTTGTCCAGACGTAGCTTTCATGTCTGCCATCGAATTTCCCTTTTGCCACGGAAGCATCCCCCTCTTCACCGCTCTTCATCTTCTGATTAAAGCGCGTCACGCCATCTGTTTCGCTGACGATACGCCAGCCCTGCGGTAGTTTTTTGACGAGAAATTCAGCCGGATAATTTTGCTCCTTCCCGGACGGCGGCGATACTTCTTTGACAAACGTCACGCGCACATCATCGCTGGCGGCCTCCGCCGGATCCTCATATACAGCCTGAATCGCCGGTTCGCTGATAATGGATTGGTGATAATCTTTGTTTTTGTTGACAAAAGCCGCCTCGCGCTCAGTCACCTGCTGTGCAGACAGTGATTGTCCATACCACTCAACCTGGTCGGCATACAGCGTTTGGGGTTTAGCATCAGAAGCGCGGTTAAAAACGTCATTCCAGCGATCGAATAGCGCATTGATTTGCTGTTCATCGACGTCTGTGAGCTGCATTTCCGCCACAGCAGTATGGCTGGCCAGACTCAAAACGATAAGCGACACACGGGTCGCTGTATGTGCAAAATGAATATTCATACTTTCCTGGAAATGCCTCATCAATAAACAAAGCGCTTAATCAACGTCAATTCCCCCGGATTACGCATCGGAATGACAAAAGTCTCCTGCTTTTCATCCGGCGTGCCTTCATTGGTCACCAGCGAAACCTGCGCCGTGGTGAGAACCTGCTGTCCATAGCCGCCAAAGTAGTTCACGTAAACCAGATACGGCCCCTTCTCCGGCGTTGGCGTGGAGAATATTTCGGGGCCATACCCGGTCGTGACGTCCATATCCAGTGCCCCGCCATTTTGCAGTTCACGATTGCCATACCACGCGTGCTCGCCATCGGGGGTCACCACGTGCAGATCCAAATCCGTGTTATCACTATCCCAGGAAAGAACGATCCGCAGTTTAGCCGGAACATTCCCCTGCCCAGGACGAGAATAGAACTGCACGCGGTGCGCGGCCTGACGATCCGGGCTTCTTACCTCAACGCTATTGCTGCCGCTGGGGAAAATGTAGGGGCGCTGAAAACTCCCGTCATCTTCAATTCTGAGCGGCATGCTGATGCCATTCACCACCAGAACGCCCGGCTTTTGAGCGCCCTTTGGCAAACCATGGATCGCACCTTTAATCTGCGCATCGACCGACTGGTCGCTGCGCGTATTCACCGAGGATGCCGGGTAGTTCACCTGCTGGGAGTAGTATGATTTTTCCCCCGTCTGGTTATGCCAACCTGCCAGTGGCGCATCGATCGCCACCGACTCGCCGTTAGCGGCATGAGCTATAAATGGGATTGCCAGCACCCCAAGGAAAGACAACTTACGCATAATTTTCATTCCATTAATAAATGACGAGCCAGCCCTTCGATATACGCCTCATCAAGACCGCTGGGATAACCATCAAAGGCCAGATGCAGATATTCGTGGGTGAGATCGAGACGATCCTGGAGACGCAGAAAAGCGCGGATGTAAATTCGCCGCCGGGAGCGGTCAACCCAGGGCGTTCCGGTATGTTCAAGCTGACACACCGCAAACTGCGAGGTCGCCGCATAGCCAGGCTCCCGATCCAACGTGCTGCGCCATGCTCTCTGCTGTTTCAACAGCCACTCTTTCGCCTCCGGCATCGCGTGGCATTCAGAAACCGCATGTTCCCAGGAACTGAGGGTCGCCTGAGGCCAGACCTGAGCCAGAATGACATCAAAACGCATCCCCTGGTCGGCAAGCGCTACCGCGTGTTCCCAGGAGAGCTGATTCTCCGCGGTCAGATAGCTGTGGTACTGGACGGGGCTACCGCTCAGCACCAGGCCGCTCGTCCAGTCCGCTATTTTCCGCGAGGCCGCTGACGCCGGGCGAGGCGCAACGCGCTGGCGCGAGCTGCTGTCCTCAATGTAGAGACAATCATTGGTGTGGCTGGCCTGCTGCTGTAAATAAGTGCGAATAACCACGGCTAACGCTTTGGCCGCTTCGGTTGGTTTTGCGCTGGCTTCGCGCTCAAGCACCCGGGCGACGTACTCCTCCCTGGACAGATGGGCGAGGATCTGCCAGCGGTGCTCGGCTCCGCGAAGATACAGCTCGCCCTGGCTGCGAATATTCAGCTGGTTACCGTTCTTAAACACCACCCGAAACTGTCCCCGCAGCTGCCCTTCGACCATCGCCGGTGTCTCTCCGACACGGTACACGGCGTCAATGGGGTAACGGGCGAACAGTCTGGAATCGACACACTCCTCGGGATCCACGGGAGAGGTCACTGGCAGCGTTTTGTCCAACGCGGTGGCATAAGCCGCCAGTACCGTTTTACTGGTACCCGGCCCACCAGCCCAGACGGGTGTGCCGTCGGTCAGCCATCCGGCGAAACCGCCTTCGCGCTGATCCACCGCTTGCGGATTGTGCCAGGACCAGGTTTTAACGCGCAGCCGCCCGCCGAGCGCGGATGCCAGCGGGTTTTCCGGCGATATCACCATCAGATTGAGTAACGCTTTACGCGCTTCGGCCTGTGCGGGCATTTGCTGTAACGCCGTCAATAACGAAGAAACCGTCACCTCCGTTCCAGGCTGTAGCAAGTGCAGGTCGTCAAGCCATGCTGGCCCCCCGCGCTTTTGCCAGTAGCGTCGCCAGTCGCTGGCATCAATATGCCAGCGTTCAGGGGCGAAATAGAGGCCACAGGATTGTACTAACGCCTTTTCCCTGTCGATTGACTGCCCGACAGAGCAGCAGTAAACCTCTTCCGACGACTGTCCCGTACAGTGATAGGGGTTGTCAGCAACGTTGTTATCCGTTAACCAGGCATAAACAAACAGCTTCCAGACGCTGCCCAGCGGGGTGGTCAGTCCGGCGGGTAGCGGTTGATGGGCAACCTCCCCCTGCCCGGCCTGGAGATTCAACAGAATATCCTGATTATCCCGCCGCCATGCCAGCGCCAGCCCTTTGGCATCGGCGGCCGCCGATGCCAGAAGCAGGACGATAAAAAGCAGTTTTCTCATCGCTTATCGAACCTGAATCGCCTTTATGCCATCCGTTTCATACACCACATTCTGTGGGGCATAAACTTGCTGATAGCGCACCGGCGGCAGAGTAAAGTCGCCTTTTTGCGAGAAACGAACCAGGTGGCTGAAGGTCTGTTCACCCTGAAGGGTTTTTACCGGCACCATGTAATGCAGCGTTCCAGATTCATGGTTGTCCTGCGCCAGCGAAATCGGCTCAGCGCCCTCTTTATCCGACGACTGGATCTGAATACCCCAGGTGGTACTTTCTACGTCCGCGCCTGGCGGGAGCGGCACCTGAATTTCCCCCCACGAGAGCGGTGTGTCTCCCGTTGCCGTCAGCGTTACCTGATCCAGATAGAGCGCATCACTGGTCACCTGACCGTCAGTAACCGGGGTCAGATGGAAGGTTAAAGCATCTTTTTCTGCAACCAGACGCATTAAATGATGGCGGATCTCCACTTTCGCCACGTGGTTTTGTGGCGCAGGAGCCCCCTGCGGCAGCGCCAGTGACACTAACGCCTCGGCAGGATTGTCCAGATTGCTAACGTTGACGCTATCCGGCACACCGTGCCCGCGCCATTGCCAGAACGATTCGCCGTCTACGCCTTTTTTCTTGATCCATCCCGCCTGCTGGATAACCGGCTCGGCAACGGGGGTCGCTAATTGCAGCGTCCGGCTAAGCCAGGTCAGCGACAACGCCCGCTCCAGGGTTGGCTGGTTTGGCGCCAGCTGGCGCAGCAGCGTCTGCGCCTGTTGCCCGTTAGTCCGGGAACCGCGCAGCACGGCAGCCTGAGCAAACGGCTGGCCGCTGGCGGCAATAAACTCCTCGCTGTGCTGCAACATCGCCTGTTCGTCCGCACTCAGCGCATGCCCGTGTTTCTGCAGCAGGTCATAAATGAGGACCCTTGCTACCGCATCGCCCAGCGGCGAGGTGGGATCTGCCATCACCAGGCTGTCCGATGACGACATACTGCTGTCATCCGGCTCATCCGCCATACGACTGGCAAAGTTCTCTTCAACGCCCTGCGCCAGCGTCAATACCGGCAGATTCATATCGTCAGCGAAGGTCAGCACCAATGCGCGCTGTAATAACGGCATCTCGTCGGCCTGCTCACTATAAAGCGCCAGCATACGCGACCAGTGATCGTCAGGCAGCGTCAGACCCAGCGCCTGGCTTGCATACCAGTCGGCATAGTAGGCGTAGGCAGTAATAAACGCATCGCCGTCCCCGGCTTCTCCCCACCAGGTAAAAGCAGCGCCCGGCCCGGCCATTTGAATCAAACGCAAACGGCTGTTCTGGATAGCGGCGCGAAGGCTTGCAATATCCTGCGCATCGCCCTGCTGCATCTGCGGCCATGCGACGCTGAGCGGCAACAGTCGGCTCGCCGTATTGATCGCGCCGCCGTAAGGCTGCGACAGCAAATCATCAAGTATGCTCTGGTACAGCGCCTGCGGCGTGTTGGTGAAACGCAGACTAATGTCAGTTGCGTTCGGCGGCAGATAGAGCGGGTTATCTCCGGCGGACAGCACGATCGCCGCATTGGTTTTTTCCGACCAGTTCTCATTGGTCAACCGCAGATTAACGCTGAGAGCATCCAACGTTTTGCCATTCTGCCGTATCTCGCCCATCCACTGCCCATCAACAACCGGCACATGCGGTAAGGCGATGTAGTTTGCCCCCTGATGCAGCGTCACCATCTGATGCAGTTCATTGTCGGCATAGTTGGTATACAGCTCGACGGTCTGTTTCGCCGCCTGTTCGCTAAACACAAATACGCCCAGGGCGGGTTTATCGCCGTGACGAAACTCACGCGGGCCGCTCCACTTCAGGTAGACCGGCTTATCCGAGGTGACATATTGCGTTGATTCGCCCACCAGACCGTCGTCGTTCTGCGCTCGCGCGGTCATTCTCCAGCGGGTCAGCGAATCCGGCATGCGGAAGCTGAAGGTCGCCTGTCCCTGCGCATTGGTGGTTAGCGTCGGCTGCCATGCGGCGGTATCGACGTTCTCGCGACGCGCTCGCTCCAGCATCTTCACGCTTCGCGCGCTATAGTTCGCTCGCCCCGGCGCGCCCGGCATACCGGACAAAGCCTGGTCGTAGCTGATAAACGACAGGCTGGAGCTGGTACGTACGTTATTGCGGCGCGGGTGGTTAAAGAACTGGTCAATCGTCGGCGTAATTTCCGGCTGCAACGCGTAAATCATTTCGTCCACCACGCTCGCCGTGACGTGGGCAGAGACCGGTTTACCCTGCAGGCTGGTAGATATTGTCACATTGACGATATCACCGGGCCTGTAGTGCAGCTTATCGGAAACGATGTTGACCGCGATTTTCGGGATCGCCACGCGGATGCCCGCATTCTGGAAGCTGTACTGCCCGTGCAGGGTATACAACACAGAGAAAGTCAGATTCGGCGCAAACGTGGCTTTCACCGGAATAGCGGCCTGATACTGCGTATCGCTGATACGGGTGAGCTGCAGCCAGTCGCCCCCTTTGCTGAGCAGCGCAGAGGCCTCCACGCGATCCCGCTCCAGCGTTAACAGCGCTTCGCTGACCGGCTCCGGGAAAGTAATCAGCGCTTTCGCCACATCGCCCACCTGGTACTGCGCTTTGTCCAGCACAATCTCAACGTTACCGATGTTGGCCTTCACATCGTTACCGCTCACCGAGTGTGACGTCGCCCCGAGCAACATCCCATTGGCGCTGCGCAGCATCAGGTTATAAGTTCCTGGCTGGCGGAAAGTCACGGTCAGGCTATCCGTACTGGAAGCCGGGATCGGCGCGCTTTCCGTATGCTGATCTTCAAGCCGCAGCCACTCATAGCTCGTCGGTTTTACCGCCGTCGGCTGCGCGCTGCTGTAGTGGAACGTCACCGGCTCGTTGACTTTGCTAAAACGCTGCCCGGCCTGTAGGCTGTAGTGCGCAGCCCCTCGCTCGATCAGGATCTCTTTGCTGGCTTTGACGCGGAAAGCTTCGCCATCGCTGGCCGAAACGGTGAGCAAATAGCGGCTGGGCTTTTCTGCGGCAGGCAGATTAAGCGCCACCTGTCCCTGGGCATTACTGATAAAATCGGTGGATTTCATGTCGACCGGGAACCGCCCCTGATACTGGAGATCGTTACCCACCATCGACAGCTGCTGGGAATAGAGGCTCAGCGCCACGTGGGCGTTAGCCACCGGGCGTCCGTCCGGATAATGCAGTTCGATGGTACCGCTAATCGGCTCCCCGGAATGGTAATCCGGTTTGCTGAGCAGCATGGAGACTTCAAAAGGCGGCTTAATATAGCTTGCGACCCGGAAGGCGCTGCTATAGATTGCGCCGCCGTATTGCAGCTGTAGTTCATAGCCGCCCGCCGTCGCCGTTTTGCCCAGATGGAATGCGGTATTCGCCCCGGTGTGCGGATCCATGGTCAGATTCATCGACTGGACGGGCATACCGTTGGCATCCACGACGGTGAGTTTCATTTTCCCCGCGGGAGCCGCAACGGAGTCACGCGCGTTCTTGTAATCACGCGCCAGCATCTTAATGTTCACGGTATCACCCGGCCGATAGAGCGGGCGGTCGGTGAACATGTAAACCTTGGTGTCGTAGATTTCGCTGTCGTAATAGAAGTTTTCGGAGACAAACACGCCGCCCTGCGCATCCTGACCAAACAGGTATGAGCGTTCCGGCGCCACGTGCGACAGGCGAAGAGAACCATCGTTCTGCGTCACGCCGCTGCTGAGTATCCCCAGCCCATCGCTCCACAGCACCGTCGCGTTCGCAACGGGTTTACCCGCATGCTTATCCGCAACCCAGGCGTAGGCTTCGTTATGGGAAATCTTGCTCATCACCACGGAGTCAGAGACAAACACCATGGTCGTCGCCCGGTATGACCCAAGCAGCGCTTCCACCAGATACAGGCCCGGCTTTAATTTCCCCAGCGGAATATAGACGTTCCCGGATTCCGTTTCGCGAAATTCGCTGGAAGCCCCTTCCATCGCGACTTCAGCCGGCGGCTGAATAGGTTTCGCATCCCACAGCGGATAGCGGAACTGTTTAAGCAGCGGGAACTGTTTGAGCGGCGCGAACTGTGGCTGATGGTCATAGGTTGTTGGCGCGAGGATCGCGTTACCAATTTTCAGCTCCGGCAGAACATCGATAGCCTGCTTACGCGCAGAGGCAGAAATGGCGCTTTGCATCACACGCCGGGATTTGCCATACCAGTTATCCCACAGCCAGGAGAGCGTATTTGACAGCCCCTCCCCCTGGTAGCTGGCGGCAACGGTAATACGGTGCAAATTTTTCTGCTGGCGTAAAAACGCCAGCGGATCGGTTATCTTATACAGCCGGATATCCGCGCCACCATACTCCTGGGTGTTAAAGCGCTGCGCATAACGGCCCGGCGCTTCAAGGCGAACCTTCGCCACCTCCTGGCTGGTAAAACTGCTGTCGGCCAGCAGGAAAAATGTATCGCCTATCGGCTGATACCCGGAAGACGGCAAATAGTCATCGGCGACGCTTTTTGTTACCGGCGCCAGAATCAGCACGGCTGCCAGCAACGAAAGGCAGTACCGGGCTACTGTGTTAAAAAGTTTAAACGGTACAAACCGATAAAGTTGGGATTCGATTGATCGGGTATCCATCGGGTATCATTCCACGTCATAAGTTGTTGCACGCTCACCGCGCGCATTCCATTGTCCGTTTTGGTCACGGTGCCGGTGTGGTAAGCAATAAACTGCCCCATCCAAATCATCAGGTGCTGGTCGTCGCCCTGATCGAAAAAGAGCAGATCGCCAGGCCGGGCCTGATTGATATCGCGGCCGACCAGACGAGCGTTGTATTGAATCAGCCGTGCGACATCGACGTAGGGGCTGGTTTTCCCCGCGCCCAGCTGCCAGTGCTGCGCCAACAGCCGCTGGTTATCCGTAATATCTAACTCCGGCGGCAAATAGCGGTTGGACATCCCGTTGCTGCGCAGCCACAGCGCATCATGATGTTTCAACGCTTCGTTTGCGGCGAAACGCACAAGGCCCGCACAATCGTGCTGATACCAGCGCGGCGTTGGTCCCTGTCGCAACTGCTCCCGCACAATACGGACAAACCAGGCCTGAAAAATACTCGACTGCGGGGGATCCAATTTCTGCGCGACATACGCTTCTTGCGCCCAGCCGGTATGCACGCCCAGCAGCGCTATTCCGAGCAGTGCCGCTGCGACCAGACATCGCCCCTTCACTGCGCAAGCCACTGCAGCGGTACCCAATGTGGAGCGGATTCAACGTCAGCGCCCTGCGGCAGAGTGACCGCATAGGCCGGTTCCTTTGCCAGCGCGGCCAGGCGTGGGTACAGCAGGGTCTGCGCGGCGTTATAAAAGACCGGTTCCATCTCCTGCGGCAGACTACTGTAGGCTTCCTGTTTGAAGATATCCGCCAGCCTGGCTGGGGCAAAATACAGCGCGGTAGTGTTTTTTGCGGGTAATACGTCACTCATCGGCGGGAAGTTCTTCCGGAGGGTGCGCATCGCGTTATCAACCAAGGTATCGTCGAGCGAGAAAACAACCGTTTGCTGATAGTGCGCCAGGCTTACGCGGAAGAAACGGCCAGCCGCATCAGGATGATGGGACTGCGAAGCCGGATACGGCGCATAGCGGGAAGGTATCTCGCGCTGCCAGCGCTGCACCCCGTTGTCGTTGGTCGCCTCCACCGGCTGGCTGGGTTTCCCAACAAACTGACTGAACAGCGTGGCCAGTGAATCATCCCATGATTTGCCCGGCGCATCCGTGAGTTGCGCCACCAGCAACGGCGAGTACAGACGAGACTGCGGATACCAGCATAGCCCGGCGGTACCGCTAAACTGGTCGCCAATCTGCTGTGACACCTCTGGCGTTATCCCCGCGTGGCGCAGCATGTAGGCGGGCATCCGGCGTGATAGCGGCAGTGCGACGCACAGACCGGCGCCTGAAGGCATCGTCTGCCAGACCGGCGAGAAATCCAGCGACGTTTCTTCACTCTCATCGCTGCCGTTTAGCGCCAGATAGCTATGCCACCCTTTCGCGTCTTTGTCGAAGCGAACGCCTTCAAATGCGGGGATAAAACGCTGGTAGCCCATGGCGAGGTAGCTCGAACGCACCGAGATCCGCTGCTGCAATGCGTTTTTCGCTTCATTGCCAGCGGCTGACGGCAGCGAGAACCCCTCGTTCCAGGGCTGTTTGTCGTGGAACAGGTCGTTTAACAGCGCCGTGGTATCCGCGACCTGTTGATCGCCCTTAAACAGAAAGCCTTCACCGGACAGCAGCACCATCTTATCGCCGTCGCTGGCGAACAGGAGCGATTTTTGCCCGTTATAGCGCAGTTTGTAGAGGGCGATATCGCGACTGCCAACCCGGATCGTTTCCGGTGACGCTTTGCTCAACTGCGAGTCGCTGGCCACTACGTGCGCCAGCGGTTCCAGCATTTTTGCAAGCCCACCGCGGTGGATAACCATAATGAAATGGTTAAGTTTGCCCTTGCGATCGCGCCATAAGGCAATTTTCGCCGGTTGGTCGAGTAACTCGTTGATCAGCGAATCTTTCAGCGTCAGATGATGTTCATAGACAATACGCTGCAGGCTCCCCATCAGACCGAGCTTGTCAGCGTTATTTTGATAATAGAAAACAAAATCTTCGGTTAAGGTATTTTTTAAAAACGGCACGCTCAAAATATCTGCGGGCAGCTTACTTAATGAAAGGCTGTCAATAAGCACGTCCGGCTTTAAGATATCAACGCCGAGATCGTTCTTCGGCGCCCATGCGGCAATAACGGGATCTTTCTCCCTCATTGTTGACATCGCCGCATAGGTCGCGATAGCGCCAATAAGAATAACGGAAACAGCAACAGATATTTTAACGCTCTTTTTACGATAAAAAGGAACGGGTATAGCAGACATCATCGTTTGCTCCACGATACTTAATCAGAAAATCATACCGATAAGCGGAATATGATTTTTACTGGCTACCCATTCAGGAGTTCTGGGCTCAGTAAAGATAAGGACAGAATAAACAAGACATACAACAGCGCACCGACGGCCAGCATGGTGATAAAGGCGATACCGAATGCTTTCCATTTCGATTCAAGCTGCCCCTGATTGTTGACATGTTCCGTGAGAAAACGACCCTGCTGCTGATTCATTATCTGCCCCATGGCCAACAGGAAAGGAAGCGAAAGTATCATGGGTGGGATATTGGCAGGCAACAGACCCGCTATCACCAGGTTTGCAACTAATGCCAGAAATGAAAGACCGAGAGTTTTCCACGCCGCAACTTTATTGCCCAGACGTTTATAATTAATCGCCATAAATATCCCGCCCATTAATACTGAGGCAAAGAAGGTGGCAATAGCAACTCCCCCAACGCTATAGAGTTTATACGGAGGTTTTTCGCTTTCACTGGATAAAAACTCCTCTTGGGATTCTGCATTTATTATTTCATCGCTGACTGACATACTGATCCTTATTTATATGTTACTTATTGAGAATATTTTCTTATTAATGTGCGATAGATAACCTACTGGATAGTAAGCGTCATCTATAAAGCCCATATTAAAACAGCCTCATAGCAGTGCCATTAAAAACTGTTCCTGGTTGCCGTTGCCACAAGGTATTGGGAGGATGTTGCGCTTATTTGTTTTACTATCAACAAAACTATAGAATGAAACGCCCCTAAAAATGTCATGATGTATCATTGTCTGCCTATCGAACACTTGCGTCACTCCGTTGTGAAAAACCACCTCTCCAGTAGCATCATCAATATTCAATCTGATTTTATTCCATTTATTCACCACGCGTTCAGTTCGATACATGTAATTATAAACATCAAGAGAAAGAATGTTTTTTCGTCTACAATGGTAGCTATTATTTAATATAGAAATATGCTTTAAATATAGCTTATCCAACACCATCGGCTTAATGACACCGATAATTATCAGAGAAATAAAAATGGACACACAATATGTTATGACGTTTGTCGGAGTAAATGGAATGTAGCTAAAATAAAAAACAGAAAATATTATCAGAACGATAACAATAGAAACGGAAATCTGCAAAGAGAACGCTCCCATACTCTTTTTTAGATTGCGCTTATCACTATTAAGCTTTATCACTTTCTTCATATACGCGCGTTTCAAATAAATTTTAGCGATCTGTTTTTCTGACTCAGAAAGCTCATACTCTATATACATCAAGGGGTTATCCTTAATTTAAATTCACATGCTTCAGTCGTAAATTTTCATCCCAAATATCGAAGAGATCACCCTTTCTCAGTGGATTATTTAAGTACGGCAGATAAATCGCCAAACAGCGCATTCGCGCTCTCCTGATACCCTTCAGAAGCCAGATGAATTAAATCAGGTCTTGCTTTACCCTGCGCCGCCCAGCGTTCAATCGCGCAGTCACCGCCCATAAAATCGAACCAGTTCCAGAATAAAGTGCGCTCCTGCCGGGCAACCTGTTGCTGCACGGCGATGATCGGCTTCAACAAAGCGGGCTGCCGCTGCGCGCAGCCTTGCCCCTGTTTGTGCATAATGCTGCTGCCGGGACCAATCAGCAGAATGGCGGCGTCAGGGGTCGACTGCCGAATGGTTTCGATCTGACGCTGTAACGTCTGGCGATATGCCTCCAGTGAAAGATCGGTGTTAAACGCTTCGTTGGTGCCATAGGCCAGAATCACCATGTCAGGTGCAAGCTGTTTCAATGCCCCACCCCAGTTATTCTGCCATTTGTCCAGCATTGACACCTGCGCCCCGTTAATTCCCAGCGCGCTGAGCACCACCCCGTGGCCATTTGTCGATGTCAGCATCAGGCCCGCAAGCGCCGTTGGCGCAGCGGTCGACATCGACCAGCTAAACGTGCTTCCTACGGTTACCGGCTGGCTAAAAGCCCAACCGTTTCCGGTAGCGGCAAGCGCATATTTCGCGCCATTAACCGACCATTGCCCGGCAGATGGCGAAGCGTAAAGCGCCTGCACCTGTTCACGGCCCTGTGGGGCGCGAACCACAACCTGTGCGCCATTATTGCTGCTGACCGGCGTGACAATATTTCCGCCCAGCGTGAAGTCAGGGTTTTTATCGCGGCGGCTGGTGACCAGCTTCAACCCGTAGGTGTTCTGAAAATAGACGTTGCTGTAGCGGTTCCCCGGAACAGCCATCGGGCTAATAAAGCCTGCTCCTCCGTCGCCATATACGGACTGAAAATGTTGGCGCAGACTACCCGAGAAAAAATCAGCGGCAGTGTGCGAGTCGCCCAGGAAAACGATATGGGTTAGCTCACTCTGGCTGTGGCGTAATTTCTCTGCCAGACGCGGTAAATGACTCTCGCCATAGTCGGTTAATTTCCCCGCCTGCATTGCGTTAGCTTCAGCCGCCCCCTTCTGTAAGCTGGCATTGCCATTATCATTGCAGGCAGACAGCGCGGTCACAACGGCGACGCAGAGAGCACCCACCGCTACATATTTTTTATTTTTTACCATGCCGAATTACTCTTTATTTTTTTCTGGAAACTGAATTTTTGTCAGGATGGCGCGCGCGATTAGTCGCTGCCCCTCTGGAGAATAATGAATGCCGTCATCCGCACGCACGCGCATCTTTTTCCCATCAATAACGGCATTGGGAGAATAGTGATTGTCTTTGTAGCCGAAGAGAGTATTCACATCGACCGTCACGCCCCCAGAGTTGCTCACCTCCGACGCATAGAGCGTATCCAGATAACTCACTCCGGCATTCAACTTACTTTTGCGCATAACCGGGGGCAGCGCCCAGATAACCGGAATATTACGCTGTTGCGCTGATGCCAGAATCCGCTCAATGCGCTGTCGATATTCGCTTTCCCACTCCGCGCTTTTAAACTTGAGAAAATGCCGGTTCCGCTCGGAAGGCATATCCCAGGGATCATTTGGCCCCATAAACACGATCAGCAGGCCAATATCCGGCTCACGAACAAGCGCGTTTTCGGTCGTTTTTGGCCAGTTAAAGAATGATGGGTAGGCTAACCCCGTGCTCCGCTTGCTCAGGTTCACACCGCCAATCTGATGTTCTTTTTTCAGCAAGGAGATAATCTGCGGGGCGACCCCTTCCATCATGGAGTCACCGATCATCAGCACCTTTTTCCCGGCCGGCAGTACCACCTTCTCCGGCGATGTTTTCATCGGCCCGAGCACGGAAATGAGCTCTGGCGAGCTCCCGGCGGCAGGCTGCTGGCTCTGAGCGTCTGACGGCGGGATAGCGGATGACGGCCCGTTACTGGCCGTCATCACCGGAGACGGATGCGGCAACGAAAGGGCCGAGCAATCCGCGCTTTTCACCATCACGGGCGGCACCGCGGGAGCGGGGTCGTCCTTTTCACCAGAGAGTACCTTGAGAAAGTTTTCCTCAGATGAGTTCAGCGCATTACCTACCGTCGCACCGTAAGACCACCAGTGGGCATCCGTGTTCTCCCAGGGCGTTTCACGATGAAAGTGCAGCATCCAGTATTCGTTAAACGCCTGCTGATTTATCCATACCACGCCCAATGCAGAGACCAAAATGGCAATAGAGACTTTGATTGTCTGGTAAACAATATGGCTGTAATCAGAAACCTGCATAAATAAATCCGGGGATACCTGTGGGTGCAAGAATAAAGGTGATGGTTAAAACGGGAATCACCACAAGAGGGATCGCATACCATTTGATGTCATTCAGAATAGGTACACATCGCGTTCTTAACGTGATAACCGAAGGATAGATAACAATCAGCAACGTACTGGCAATAACGGCACAGGCGGAGGCCATAGAAACACTGGCAATATGTACGGTGCAGATATTTTCTACGATCAGCAGGGCGTCTGACAGGCTGTTTGCTTTAAAGAAAATCCACGCCAGACAAACAAAATTGAAGGTCAGCAGCCGGGCGACTACCGGTGGAATGGTTAATGACCATTTCACCTTCAGCCATTTTGTCCAGACGTTGTAGATAACCACGCCCACGCCATGAAGCGCGCCCCAAACAATAAACGTTCCGCCTGCGCCGTGCCATAGCCCGGAGAGCACCATGGCGATCATCACGTTCAGCTGCGCGCGCCAGAATCCTTTGCGGTTTCCGCCAAGGGGAATATAGATATAATCGCGGATGAACGTTGACAGGCTGATATGCCAGCGCCGCCAGAAATCCTGCATATTCGCCGCCAGATAGGGATGCCGGAAGTTGTCGCCAATCTGATAGCCCAGCAGTAATGCGATCCCGGTAACCAGGTTGGTGTAGCCGGAAAAGTTGAAGTAAATCTCCCACGCCCAGCCATAAACCGCCGCCAGTGAAGCCAGCCCATACTCTCGCTGGGGCGCAGAAAACACCGTGGCAACAAACTGCTGGTCAAGCCAGGCGCTCAGCCAGAAGAGTTTCACTATCGCCAGAACGATCAGCCAAATCGCGCGCTGATACGCTATGATGCTTCGATGTACGGAATCAATCTGCGGCATTAACAATGTCGCCCGGTTGATTGGCCCGGCGATAATTGTCGGCATAAAGTTCATATACAACAGAACGCTAATCACATTTACATCACGAATATCACCACGAATAACCGCCATCACCAGGCTAATCGCGTTGAACAGATAAAAAGAGAGGCCCAGCGGCAACAGTATGTTGGCCATCGGTAGCGAAAAAGTCAGATTCAGAGCTTCAATGATCCCCTGCCCCCAGACCATCAGCGGCGAGAAATATTTAAAAATGAAGAAATAAAGCAGAACAATAGCCATTAACGCTAACGGCAGGTATTTCGTCCCCTTTCCTTTCATTGCGAGGAAAACCAGTAGCAGCACGCTTAAACTTAAAGAGAGATGAATAACTAGCGCCTGCCACCCCGCCTCGTAAAGCAGCCAGTACCCGGCAATCAGCAGAAGAACATTCTGCACTTTCGCCCATGGCGCGACCAGCCAATAAACAATAAAGAAAATTGCAAAACACAGAAAAAACTCTGGGGTAAAGAACTCTGCCATAAAACAGCCTATTGCCTCAGACAAATAAACGCGGATTGATAACAAAAAACTCACAATATTTTGCACGCTACCGCCCTTCGCTCAAACCAAAAGCGCACAGGCGACAAGCTTATCGATATCCGAAAAATAATCGTCAAGAGAATGAGTGATAAATAAAAAGCTGAAAACCTAATAGCACTACACCAGTGACGGAAATTTTAGCTTTCCGTTACTGAAAAGTTAATGCAAGCTCTTGCGGAGCCTGCAATTGAATTTATGGGTGTTACCGACAAAAAGAGGAAAAAACACGTGAAATCAAATCTGGAGCCACACCAGAAACATAGTCTCGTGAAAACAGGCTTTAAATGAAAAATCTCTATTCATTTTGTATGAATCATCAGGAATGTTTTAATAATCGATAGTGGTTTTATAATGTTATTATTCATTATTCTAATAAATGGGACATTACCACAAATAGCAAGGCTACATATAAAATTATATTTTTAATACTCAACCACAAATCTACTGCCACGAAGGATAGCAAAGAAAAGACGCCTTAGTCTCAATTTTATTGTATCCATTTTAGGACAAATGACTATTCTTCGCCGACAATACGTCAGGGGAATTACGACAAAAAATGAAAATAAAGTAATAAAAATGTGAATTTCAGGCAGGCGCACCATCAGGTCTGGTCATGGTGTAAAAACGCCACCGGCGCTCATTGCGAGTCAGCGCCGGTTTACAGGCATGGTTTTTGTGTAGTCTGCTTCAGGAGGCCGGGCAGACGAGTTTATATTTGATAATCAATCATTACTTCATCAGGCTCCATCGCCTGGCGCTTGATCTCCTCCACGGATAAACCGGCGTTGCAAAGCTCAATGAATCGCCAGACGTAATTACGCTGCAGCTGACCGCGTTTCAGCCCCAGCCAGACGGTGTTTGCATCAAATAAATGTCGGGTATCGAGACGGGTTAGCGCCCCCTCTTCTTGCTCGACGCTGGATTGCTCTGCCACCAACCCAATTCCCAGCCCCAGCGCCACATAGGTTTTAATCACATCCGAATCCTGTGCGCTGAGAATAATATCCGGCACTAACCCTTTGCGAGCGAAGGCCTCATCAATACGCGAACGCCCCGTAATCCCCTGACGATAGGTAATTAACGGCCAGTGTGCGATGGATTCCAGCGTTAGCGGAGAGGTGTTAACTAACGGATGATCGTGAGGAACGAGCAGACTGTGGTGCCAACGAAACCAGGGAAACGCCACCAGCAGCGGATCGCTACTGAGTCGCTCACTGGCAATTCCGATATCGGCCCCGCCATTTTGCAGCAGAACGTCAATCTCTTGCGGCGTGCCCTGAATCAACTCCAGGCGAACTTCCGGGAAGAGTTCGCGAAACGCCTTAATGACCGCTGGCAGACTATAACGTGCCTGGGTGTGCGTGGTGGCAATCGTCAGGACGCCGGACGTGTCATTGGTAAACAGATCCGCCAGTCGGCGGACATTACTGGCCTCATTAAGAATACGCTCGGCGATCGCCAGCAGCGCCTTGCCCGGTTCAGTCATCCCAAGCAGACGTTTACCGCGACGGATAAATATCTCAATACCAAGCTCATCTTCAAGTTCACGAATATGCCGACTTACACCCGACTGCGAGGTATAAAGAATATTCGCGACTTCCGTCAGGTTATAATCCTGACGGGCCGCCTCGCGTATTATTTTAAGTTGCTGGAAATTCACTTTTCGCTCCGGGTACATCAGACATTACGCTATTGTTAAAGTCTGATGCCCGGCAGAACAAATAATAAAAACCTGCATCTTATTCCTGTTAGTAATAAGGCTTAACTCACCAACTGCAGCTCGCGGTTTTCCAGTGCCGGGCAGCTGACCAGCGACAGCAGGATCTCTTTTACGGCCTGCGCCTGTGGTGACAGACTCCCTCTGGCAGAGACGTTCAGCGATAGCGGCAGGCTCATAGAAGGCGTTGTAATGCGGGCCATCCAGCCATTTGCCGCATTGCACAATGAACGAGCCGCCGACTCCGGTAGCACGGTTACCCCCATGCCGCTGGCTATCGCTGCCGTTAAGGTCGAGATAGACTCAATTTCGCCAATCACTTTGGCCGTTAAGCGACGTAGTGAAAAAGCTTCATCAACGCGTATACGCACCGCGCTGTAATCCCGCGGCAGGAACAGGTTCATCTGGGCAACAGCGGTCAGATCAACGCTTTGTCCGGGGCAGTCGCGTGTCCCCACCAGGAAAAGATCTTCTTTCAGCAGCGGCTGGCTGTAAATGCCAGCCACCGGCGAGCGTTCATAAAGTACCGCCATGTCGAGTTGACCACTGAGCAATTTATCGTTGAGCACCGCCCCGCTATTTTCATGCAAATAGACCAGCACATCCGGCAGCTCGGCACGTACTGCCTGTAATAATGGCATGGTGATAGATGACGCCGCCGTTCCCGGAGCCAGCCCAATAGAAACCTGTCCACTCAACGTCTGACCAACATTGTGGACCGCAAGCTGCGCCTGTTCGCACTGACGTAAAATCGTCCGGGCGTGGGTATACAGCACCTTACCAGCCTCAGTAGGCGTCACGCCGCGCTTGGTACGAATCAACAGTTGCTGATTCAGTTCGCCTTCCAGCGTGGCAATCTGCTGGCTCAGTGCGGGTTGTGCGATATGCAGCACTTCCGCTGCCTGGGTCAGGCTACCAATATCGACGATTTTTACGAAATATTTCAGTCGTCTGAAGTTCATTTTGCCTCCTGTCGGAATACCAGAACCCGTGCTGGCAGTCATGTTGTTCAGGATTGCAAGATGCTTGCCAGTTTCGTCTGAAAAAAGAGTTTTACGTCCGAGGCCGCGTCAGGTAAGGCGCAAAGTGAAAAACGATAATTGTTGTACGCGCATATAGCTGATTCCAGTTGCCCTGGAAAAGGTAGACGCGCACCACTATGGGGCAGCGGCATAAAAAGATGGAAAGATCGCCGCTTTGCTGATTTTGTCAGCAAACAAACGCACAATTGTATTTCCCCCTTTGACAACCCCCATCGCCCTCGCTAATATGCGCCTCGTTCAAACGATTCCTCTGTAGTTCAGTCGGTAGAACGGCGGACTGTTAATCCGTATGTCACTGGTTCGAGTCCAGTCAGAGGAGCCAAATTTTAATCTTAAGACATCTCTATGTGTCTTAAGACTGTTAAAAAACAAGAAGTTATCTGTACCCGGTTGTCCTGAGAAGGATTGCCGGGTTTATTGACATCCATAGTTTTTGGGGGCTTAATCGGGGGCCTCACGGTTCGTTGAACGAATGGAGCCCCCCGCTATGGCACTCACTGATACCGCTATCCGCAAGCTCAGACCCACAGACAAACCCTTCAAACTCGGCGACAGTTCCGGACTGTACCTGCTGATCAAACCTAACGGCTCAAAACTCTGGTACATGAAGTACCGCATTGACGGGAAAGAGAAGAAGCTGGCCTTTGGCCCTTACCCGGATGTTTCCCTGCTTACGGCACGCCAGCTCCGCGATTCGGCACGCAGTAAAATGCGTGAAGGGGTCGATCCTTCCGTTGACAAAAAAATCGCACAGCAGAAAAAGAAAAACGGACAGACATTCCGTCAGATCGCCATGAACTGGCATGCCGATCACCGACGCTGGTCTGAACATTATGCGACGACTGTCCAGCGCAGGCTGGAAATGTACGTCTTTCCGGATATCGGGGATCGCCTGATCGATCAAATTGAAACGGAGGATTTGCTATTCACATTGCGTAAGGTGGAGAGCAAAGGTTTTCTGGAAATCACCGCCCGGCTGAAAAACTACGTCACCGATATCATGCACTATGCGGTGAAAAAGCTGTTGCTCAAAGCAAACCCGGCGCTGTATCTGGACGGTGAGTTTGCCGCACCAGAAACGAATCACTACCCGGCCCTGTCGCTGGATAAATTGCCTGAGCTTTTGTCCCGGACGGATAACTACTGTGGCAGGCTGCTGACGAAATACGCCCTTAAGCTGTCGCTGCTGTTTTTTGTACGCTCCAGCGAACTGCGCTTTGCCCGCTGGAGTGAAATCGACTGGCAGCAGAAGCTATGGATAATCCCGGAAGAACGGGAGCAGATCGAAAACGTGCGTTTCTCTTACCGGGGTTCCAAAATGAAAATTCAGCACATCGTACCGCTGTCGGATCAGGCAATAGAGATCCTCAGACAGATCGAAGCCCTGTCCGGGCATCTGGCCTTTATCTTCCCCGGCGAATACGACCAGGATAAGTGCATGAGCGATAATACCGTGAATAAGGCGCTGCGGGTGATGGGCTATGACACCAAAAAAGATGTCTGCGGACATGGTTTCCGGGCGATGGCGTGCAGTGCGCTCAGTGAGTCGGGATTGTGGAGCAAAGAAGCCATCGAAAAGCAGATGAGCCATCAGGAAAGAAACAGTGTGCGTGCCGCCTATATTCATAAGGCAGAATATCTGGAGGAGAGGATCAATATGATGCAGTGGTGGTCAGACTATCTTGATGCCAATGCTGGCGGGTATGTGTCGCCTTATCTGTATGCCAGCATGACGGAAAACCACCATCATTAAATCACAATTCATTTTGCTGATAGCGGAATGCAGTATTCAGGAACTTCGGGATTGGTGTAGATCCATATTATATTGGTTAAAGCAGCCAGCGTCGTTTTTCAATAATATTTATAAATATAAATTTACGCTATCAGGCATTAACTGGCTTTTTGTTTCAAAATACCAATTGAAAGTTATCGCTATGTGATTAATCACACTTTTTACATGTTTCGTTTAAACGAAAATTAAACCACGCATTATCCGCAGGGCTCGTAATTAGCGTCCCTTAGTCTAACTAATTAATAAATCATAGATTATCTTTGCCGTAATAGTAAAGCAGTTGTCATTTTATATTCATTATCTGTTCGCGCCCTACCAACAGACACATAAATATTCTGTGCATACTGCACAGGGACAGTGAAGAAAGACCGTCCCAATTTTTACCATTAAATTGCTTTTTCGTTTTTTGATAATCCAGTCTCTTAATGCTAATGGATGGCCAGAAATATGAAGCACCTTACTCACCCCAGCACGCCGCTCACCGATACCCGGAGCCGCCGCCGCGCCTTATTTGCAGGCTGCGGCGCTCATGCGGCGCACGATGGCCTGACTGATGTTATCTACGTTTTACTGCCGCTCTGGCAGGCCCAGTTCGCCATGAGTTATGCCTGGCTTGGCCTGTTACGCGGCTCATATTCCGGGATGATGGCAATTTCCCAGTTAGCGGCGGGTTCGCTGGCCAGACACTGGGGACGTGAACGCCTGCTGGTCATCGGGACTGCACTGGTGGGTGTTGCCTGGTTCCTTGCGGGAATGGCTGGCGGCTTAACCATGTTGCTGCTGGCGCTTTTGCTGGGCGGTCTGGGCGCCAGCGTTCAGCATCCGCTGGCATCTTCGCTTATCACCGACGCCCATAAATCTGGAGGCGGAGTTAAAGAGGCGCTGGCGCAATATAACTTCGCCGGTGATATCGGCAAAACCCTGCTGCCAGGGCTGGTCGGCATATTGCTGGCGGTGATCAACTGGCGGGAAAGCGCCGCATTGTTGGGTGTATTCGGCCTTGCCGCTGCGGGACTGTTGTGGTGGTTGCTCCCATCAAAACCTGTTCATTCGGATATGACGGCCAAAGCCACCAGCCTTACCCCAGGTATTGCGTCCTCCCGGGGACTCTATGTACTGACCATTATCGGCATGCTCGACAGTGCAGCACGCATGGGGTTTCTGACATTTCTGCCGTTCCTGCTGAAAGAGAAAGGCGCAGGAATCACCGCGACAGGTCTGGCACTGACGCTGTTATTCGTCGGCGGCGCGTTCGGTAAATTGTTTATCGGCTATGTGGGCGCGCGTATCGGTATGGTGAAAACGGTGTGGCTGACGGAGTTCACCACGGCGGTATTGATAATCATGGCGGTATACCTGCCCTTTCTGGCCCTGATGATGATGTTGCCAGTGCTAGGGCTCATGCTGAACGGTACATCGTCAGTGCTGTATGGTGCTGTGCCGGATTTGGCGGGAAGGAAGAATATCGAACAGGCGTTCGCCATCTTTTACACCGGAACCACCGGAGGGGGCACAGTAGCGCCAATATTGTTTGGCCGCTTCGGTGATATCTCCGGGATCCCCCATGCCATCATGCTGCTGGCTGCCACATTGTTGCTGACGCTGCCTCTGGCCTGGTATGTCGGTAGACGCCAGGAGGCATGATTAACCGGCAGCTTCAGCTCCCCTGCAACTTTTAATGAGGATAAACAAAATGAATACTGGCAAACCACCTCCCGGCAGGTTATCCCATCGCGCACTTAAGCTCAGTGCGCCGGGAACGTCCAGCATGCGCAGTAAAGCTAATGCGCTGAAAGAGAGCGGCGTGCAAATTATCAACTTTGCCGCAGGCGAGCTGGCATTCGATGCCTGCCAGTATATGAAAGCGGGCGCTATTGATGCGGTAAACGGCGCAAAAAACCGCTACACACCGCCGCTCGGATTACCACAATTGCGCGAAACAATCTCGCGCCACGTCAGCCAGCGGTGTGGCATTCCGGTCGCCGCCAGTGAGATTGCTGTTACCGCAGGTGCCAAGCAGGCGTTATTCAACACCGCAATGGTGTTGCTTAATCCCGGCGATGAGGTGATTGTGCCGCGACCTTACTGGGAGACATTACCCACGCAAATCCAGCTGGCTGGGGCCACTCCCATATTTGTTGATACACGGGATGATAACTATCACCTGAGCTGCCGGGCCGTTGAAATGGCGCTGACGCCTCGCACCAGAATGATTGTGATTAACACGCCCAATAACCCCGCCGGTACGGTATACCAAAGAGAGCAGCTCACAGAGACCGGTAAACTAGCTTTGGAACATGGCCTGTGGGTGGTTTTTGACGAATGCTACCGTACACTGCTCCGTCCTCCTCACGAACATCACAACATTCTGTCTCTGGTTCCGGCACTGAAATCACAAACGGTTCTGGTGGATTCTTTCTCCAAAAGTCTGGCGGTTACCGGATGGCGGGTGGGGTACGCCTGCGGGCCATCCGATGTCATCACCGCCATGCATAATTTGCAGGGCCACACAACATCCAATCCCAACAGCCTTGCTCAGTGGGCAGCGCTGGATACCCTGAACGCAGACACCCGCGCTTTCACGGATGAAGTGAACCAGTTTCTCGAAACGCAACGGCAGGTTGCCTGCTCGCACCTGGACCAAATCGACAGTATCAGTTACGCCCCTGCAGAGGGCGCATTCTATCTGTATATCGATATTTCCCGTCTGTCAGGACGCCGTCACGATGACACCAGAATTTGTGATGTCGAACATCTTGCCGACCTGCTATTGAGCGAAGCCCATATCGCCGTGGTTCCAGGCTCCGGGTGCGGAGACCCTGGCAGCATCCGAATTTCATATGCCGTAAGCCACGTTGAGTTAATCGAAGGATTAACTCGATTTGAACAATTCATATCCAAACTCGTTGCAGACTAAAACCTGAATGAGTACTTCACGGTCACAGCATGGCGGTATGTGCTGAGGCTACTGCCACTTCAGTAAGGAGAGATATTGTGGAAACGTTAAAAGACACTTTTACCGATTACGTTAACCTGGCTCTTGTTGATGTCCAGGACAGGCATCTTGTTGACGCTCTGATCTGTGGATTTCACCACCATAGCGATAAGTTAAATAAGTACTGCAGCACTTATGAATACATCACCTCCGGCAACTGGACAACCTCCTCACTTTGTACATTTTTCTGCGGCTGGCGTAGCCCGGATGGCGCGGCTCATGCCGTTTCCGCCATCATTGTCCGTCTTCTTCAGGAGTCGGAACCCATGGGCGATGATAACCGTTTAAACATGCTGGAGGCAGCCCGCCATTGTGGAGAGATTATCGTCGAGGATGTGGGGCTTGGTGAGATGCGCGCTCACTTGCACCATTCAAAATTGTATTATCGCATGGCATCAGCCATTTGCGGCTCTGACAACTGGCGTCTTCAGGATCGGTTCCTCGATCCTCTCACGTCAGAGTTTTCCGCCTGGGTCGGGCAAAAAAGACCACTGGCGCAGGATCTCACCGAAGCAATTGAGATGATGATGCTGACTGAATTATTTAATACCGGCGAATACAATCTGATGACGCCGATGTGGAAACGCTGGCTTCAGGACGTTCGAGGTCATTCATCCGCAGAAGCCAGTCGCATAGCAACCTTCCTTAGCGCCCATTGTGGACGTGTGGAGGCCAGGCATTTTCAGCATGCAACGGAAGCGCTATGTCTTTATACCGCATCTACCGGGCAACAGATTAATTATCAGCGTATCGAAAATCTGTCCCGGGAGTACGTTGCCAGAGCCTGTGAACACCTGGAGAAGATGGCGGCAGTATTAAAACACGAAACCGTATCCGTCGATTGATTCAGGCAGAAACTAACATCAATCAACGTTTATTCAGGGATAAAAGAGGCTCAGAGCGTATGGTTAACAATAACGTTTTCAGATCCGATCTGGCTACTCTGTTCAACGACAAACGGTGTCTTCGGGTACTTGAGGCGCACAGCCCGCTCTCTGCTCTGCTGGCTGAACATACCCGTCTCGAATTAGTCACCGGAGAGCATGTTTCATATGATGCTATCTGGTCGAGTTCGCTCACCGATTCGACACTGCGCGGCTTGCCAGATATTGAAATACTCACGCCCGGCAACAGGCTACATGGTATTCACGAGATATTTGATGTGTGTTCCATGCCGTTAATATACGACGCAGATACCGGCGGGAAACCAGAGCATTTCGCTATTTATATCAAAATGCTCGAGCGGGCTGGTGTGGCGGCGGTTGTGATTGAAGATAAATGCGGGCTGAAAAAAAACTCTTTGCTGGGTAACTCCGTCAGGCAGGAACAGGAATCCGTCGAATCATTTTGTGAAAAAATCCGCATTGGGTGCGCCAGTCGGGAACACCCAAATATGATGGTTATTGCAAGATGCGAAAGCCTGATTCTGGATAATGGCATGGCTGACGCTATCGCGCGCAGTGTGGCTTACGTCGAAGCTGGCGCTGACGCAATCATTATTCACAGTCGCGGAAAGGATGGTCGGGAAATTCTTGAGTTCGCTAAGTTGTTTCGCCAGCCTGGTGTGCAGGTTCCGCTAATCTGTATACCGACCAGCTATACCCATCTACGATTTGATGAGCTGGAGAATGCTGGATTCAATGGCGTCATTTATGCCAATCATATGCTGCGTGGCTCTTACCTGGCAATGCGCAATATTGCAACTGGCATCCTGGCGAACGGGCGGACTCAGGAGCTGGAATCTTCCTGTCTCGGAATCGATGAAATCCTCGACCTGGTGCCTGGCACCCGATGGTAAACAGCCTCTGCCCGGTATGATGCTCTCATGGTGCATATCATAAGAGCATCACGCCAGATCACACAGCCGGGCATATTATGCACCCGGCATAACCCATACCAGGGCTGTAACATCCGGCTGTAAAGCAAACCGAGAAAAAGAAAAATGGGCTGACGTTCTGCCTGGTCGCCACGCAATGGCATGACGGGTGATCCCGGAAGAACGCGAACAGATTCCAGAAATTTACCGAAAGATTAATTTCATCATTTAAAGTAAGAGTGTACGCTAAGTAAACGGAAAAACACACACTACAGAGTTACTGATGGATACAGTAGAAGAATTAAACGGAACATACTTCTATGCCGGGAAGTCTAATCTGACTGCTGCCGAACTTCTGTTTATGGTTTTCTGTGAGAATACAGCAAGCCAGTTTGGGATCGGTGTTGCAGATTTCGGGGCAATTGTTGCACTGGTATCAGGTCGTAATAATCTCTGGACAAGGGCGAAGCCGATTGGCGCCACTAAAGGCACATCGTACGCTTCCAAAGCAGCGCGGACAGTGTTTAAGAAATCAAAATTTCCTTTTGGGATCTCCCTTCCAACATGGTTAGGCGGTTACACTCCGTGGACAGCTAGACGTGTTATGGTTCGTAACATTGCGCCATTCGTGGGACGTTCCATTCCTCTGATCGGGGAAATTATCCTCGCCTCGGATGTTTCGCAAATAACCTATCGCACTCTACGCGACTACAACACCATAGCTCGGGGCAATGATAAGTTATGGTAGCCAGTCTCGAACAGCAAGTTTATGAGCTGGTACGGCCTTACGCTGGCACATATCTGTTCAACATCAGACAGATGGAATTAGCACCCGAAATTGATCTAGATACTGATCTGAACATTGATGAGCTTGAAGCCGAAGATCTTATGAATAAATTCTTCGAGCAACTCAATGTCGAGCGAGGTAACTTCAGGATAGAAACTTACTTCCCTCATCCCCTTTTTTCATGGAATCCGTTCAAGAAAACGGAATCCATCCCTGTCCCGGATTTCACTATCGGTATGCTGATTGAATCAGCAAAAGCCGGTAGATGGTTATATGACTAATTGCAAGGAGCGTAATAAATGGCTGTACCGGTACACTTATTTTTGACCGATGATGGTGGCGCAGTGATCCGTGGTTCTTCTGATGTAAAAGATCGGGAAGGAAGTATTGAGCTGCGAAGTTTACACCACAGCTTAGCTATCCCTACCGATCCGATGACAGGGAAAGTTACCGGGACACGTCAACACTCCCCGTTTCAGTTTACCAAAGAACTCGATAGTTCATCTCCGTATCTCTTCAAGGCTACGGCAACGGGGCAGACGCTTAAGTCTGCTGAATTCCGTTTCTATCATATCAACGACGCAGGACAAGAAGTGGAATATTACCGGATCACCCTGGAAAATGTGAAAGTGATTTCTGTCAGCCCTGTTATGCACGATACGCGAGGATGCCCAGGAACTGGCCACATGGAAGAGGTAGCGCTGAACTACGAGAAGATTACCCATTTGTACAAAGACGGTAACTTACTGGCCCACGACGCCTGGAACGAGCGCCAGACTGCATAGCATCCTGGGGCACAAGCCCCTTTCTGCTTGTGTTACCCTATTCTTAAAAAGTGCTGCCTGTTGCAAAACTACCAATGACGCAAATATTGGACCCGCATACATAGCCATGGCTTTTTGCAGCATTACCCTTGATAACCTGAAATACGTCTTCAATATTTTTCCATACTCCGACGATTCAATAGCCAGTAACGCGCCCAACCGCTGGCTGAGTTTACGCAGCTTATTTTGCCAATACAGGTATCTGCTGATGTACATAATGGCAACATATTGACGTTGTAAAATCAGAAATAAAAGGCCAGAAAAGGCCCAGGGGTAATGGCGCATAAGGGTAACAGCCCTATCCAAAAAGAGCGCCAGGCTTAAACCCAAAAGGCCGGACTGATGCATAACCCGTCCTCTGATGGGCCAGGATGTTTCCGCACCTGCCAGATGTGGCGTAGGCATCGAAAGTGCATACGCCACATCTGGCAGGCATCTTTTTGCAATTACCCCATCTGTGTCGGATGCCGCTTTTCTGCCAAACCGGAATGGACTACAATACCCGCGCAGTCCCGAAGGGGCTGTCGGGTGTAGGAACCCGCCGAAACTAACAGGCGATAACGATTTACCGTTATCGCCCTGAACTGCCGTTGCTGTGTGCAGGTAGTAGCTGTACACGCTGTTCAATGGTGGCTCAGGCAGGGCAGCCTCCGGGCTGGCCGGTGTCCTGTTAGGCCGGTATTCCTACCCCTGTCCTGGGCCATCACCATGAGCGTAGGAACTCCGATGGTGGCCTTTTCGCCACTATCAGGAGAACATTATCATGTCTTCTCTTTCTGACCTGAAAGAACGTCTTCAGTATTTCTGTTACAGCGCCTCACCCTGTGGGGAGTCGGAGGAACTACTCACCATCCTTGATATTAACCGTAAGCCCTGCGGCGTCATGCATAAAGAATGCGCCATTCGCTGGCTGGGTTACACCGAAGCCTGGCGGGAGCGTTTTCCTGGCGAACCGGTTTATCATCACACCTCCACCTTTCGTCTGGCCCTTGAAATTCTGAGCAGCCACACCCTTAACCAGGCAACCGTTATCCGTAAACTGGCTGATACTGATTTTTATTCTCCCGACGATCTGCGCCAGATAAGGCAGTCATTGTCATCGGTGCTTTACGGGTTTGGGTTCCGGCTTGCCGAAGTGCGTATTGCCTGTGGCTACCACGAGGTGCAGGGGGGATTGTACGCCCTGACAGAATCCCTGTTCCAGCTCGCCACTGCGGTTTTTTCTGACCACACACAACAGTTACCGCTGGAAAGAGCCTGGCTGGATAATCTGGCACAGTCACTCACCCTGAAGGTGATCACACTGGATGAAATGCTGTTGCAGCCGGGATGTTTTGAGGGCGATGAGTCAGCCACCGATGAACTCAGTGCCGTCAGTACAGCAATGAAATCGCTTTTGCTGGATGTCGCCCTCGTACGTGGCGGCTGCTGGCAACAGTGAAAGGGGAAAATCATGAACCTGACACCTGTTGAGCCAAATGCCAGCGAACTGGTGGGGCGCTCCCGTGTACTGACGGAAGTCATGCTGGAGAACCCTGATGAAACCGGGCCAAACTATATTCTCCTGATCCTTCTGGCCGAACAACTCCAGCGTCTGCACGATATCCTGGAAGCCGATGAAGTCCGTCGCATGCAGGAGGACGAGTCACCTCTGTAACCGGCGCTGAGACGTCCTTAACCCGAATATTCTGTGGATCACACTATTATCAAAACATCAAGGGGAAACTCAATTTCCAGAAAAATGAGTTTCCCCTTTTTACGCCATCAATAACGGTGTAATCTCGTTTCTGCTCTATAGCCTTCGGGCGCCCTTTGGCTTCACGGTCTGAAAGAAGCCCCCTGATTTATCAGGATGACCGGCCCTTTACCGGTATGACCTCTGCAATACCGGAACGCAGAAATATCTGCGTCTGAGGCTGACATACACACACCCGACAGCACCATCGTCATCGCTTAACGGCAACAGCCTTCACCGGCTGACAGCTTATCCCTGCCGAAAATTTCCGGCTGCGTCACACTCTGCTGATTATCTGCTCCCCTGACACTACGGGCTGCGGCCTGCATTGCCGCCAGGCTTTGCTGCCGCGTGGCCGTAAAACTGCGCCAGAATTCGCGATCTTTCGCGCGCTGCACTCAACCGGTGCGTCACTTTCGTCGCGCAAAGCGACAAAGTGACGCACAGCCACCACACCGCGCCATGCCACTGTTTTCAGGGCTTCTGCGCATATTCCCTAATCTGATACGTCCTTTTTGGGCCACTGTCAGCAAAAAAGAGGAGAAAAAGATCGATACCGAGGGGGGCATGATGCCCCGGAGAATTCCTGCTCTGGCAGGCAGTCCGTACCGTGTACTGGCTGAAACTCCCTATACCTCAACAAGCTGCCACTCCGGCGTGAAGGTATCGTTCTGGCGCAGCCAAAAAGCATACGCCGGAGACCGTTTGTGTTCGCAAAATCATGGGGAAAGTATATGGGCAGGTTAGGTGGTGAAATGAAAGCGCTGGCAAAGCACTGTGGCGGCAGCCATAAAACGGTGAACGATCGCATCCACATCATGCAACGGTTCGACCTCCATTTACGGGCGCTGAATGTCCAGATCCAGCGAGTGGCACAGATTAAGGTTCGCCACATTGAAAACTACATTCATGAAAGGCTGGCGCAGGGGATCGGCAAACGAACGCTACAGAATGAAATGGCCTCACTACGTGCCGTACTGCAACAGGCCGGGCGTAAGCAGATGGCAGAGCATGAACGACTGACAAATAAATCCCTGGGGCTTTCTGGCGCATCCCGCAACGGTGCGCGGCAGGCAATTACGCCGGAACATTATCGTTATGTGTTGGAAGTAGCTCGCGTAAAAGATCCGGGGCTGGCAGCAGCACTGGAACTGTCGCGGCTGATGGGATTGCGTTCTCAGGAGGCAGTACAAAGCGCACAATCACTGAAAACGTGGAAACAGGCTATTGAACGTGGCGAAACGCGTCTCACAGTAGTTTTCGGCACCAAAGGCGGACGGCCCCGCGAAACGGTGATTCTGGATACTAGCGCAGTGAAAAAAGCACTGGATAATGCGTTAGCTGTCACAGAAAGCCGTAATGGCCGGTTGATTAACAAGCCGGATCTGAAAAGCGCGATGGACTACTGGCATAACCAGGCAGTGCGCATTGGTCTAACTGGCGCATATTCTCCGCACTCGTTGCGCTATGCGTGGGCGCAGGATGCGATCTGTCACTATCTGGCGCAGGGCTTTAGTCGGAAAGAGACGCTGGCAATGGTAGCGATGGATCTGGGGCATGGTGACGGACGTGGGCGGTATGTGGAGCAGGTGTATGGGTGAGCATGGTTTTTATTGCAAGTTTCTTTAATTCATTACGTTACAAAATTTTTTACTAAAAAACGATTAGTTACATGCAAACCAATGTACACTGCTATAAACAGAAATGGCAGTATGATGCGCATAGCATCAAAAATTAAAAGCAAATAATTGATAAGGGAAAAAATGAAACTTACATTTCTTACATTATTAATTCTTCATATCAACTCACTTGTTGATTCAGGTAAATATAACGATATCACCATTGACGACATTCATGATGCGATTGAAAAAAAATCCTTGCTACAATTCATAAAAAAACGATGTGGAAAGGATATTGATCTCAGCCTTCATCTTTATGAAGGAATAAATTTCGAGAGCGAATATGAAGAAAGAATGAATAGTCTTTATTATGGTTACGCAGGAAACGAATCAAGAAAATGGGGAGTGAGAAACCAGGGACTTTGCCTTATGCTCGCATGGACAAATGAACTAATCCAAATGTATGCTTCCTTCCCTAACGAGTACCCACTTGAAATTGATTAGGAGTCTATATGCTTACAGTTCTTGATTTACAAACCATAGCAAGCTATGGAGGTGGTATGATTATTGATGCAAAATCAATTACTATAAATGATCTTAAGAGTATCGCATCTTACGCAAGTAATAAGCAAGCTCAGATAATAATTAAAAATGCTTCCATAATTCCTGCCATTGAACTTCAATCTATAGCAAGTTTCTCAAAAGGTTGTGTCGTCTTTGATTTTTGCGGGTAATGATATTTTTAAAAGCAGTCATTATGACTGCTTTTTTATATTTTCATTAGGAGTTTTATTTATTACAACTTAATGCCTAATTTAGCATTTCTACGCCTATTTCATTATACTTTAGTAAGTGCTAAGGACTCAACAGGTACAATACTGTCAGAACGACATTGTTACGTATTTTCATTTTTTTTAGCTTCCTACCAACCATCACCACCATATTACCTATGACTTAGGTTAGTGCAAATCCTATTATTCTTGATGTGTTTTGGATTGCGAACATTTCCTGGCTTTCACTACTGAGTTATAGGGGTAGAATATCTTCGGGAATTGAGTAAAATATTGAGTAAATATATCCTGTAAGGATGTATGAGCACAGTTCTTCATTTGTTGGGACACATTCTAGAGATTCGTCCAGCATCGTTCTGTGGGGTAAACTAGCCTAGGGAAACTGCTCACATTTGAGCAATACATGAAAGGTTTTAGTAAACAGTCCAAAAAATTTCTAAATAGCAACAAACGATTACGAACAAATAATTTACAAATCATTCTTCATCGTGTTTTACTAAAATTTTAACAGCCGAGATTTCATCATGGATACAGAAACTATTACGCAGTTATTGTTTGTACAGCAGCGCCTCCAGATACTCCATCTAGGAAAGCACTACGGCGAATTCCCTGATAGCTATCTTTACGCTTGGGAACGTGGTGTTTATCCTTTTTTTGACGGAACTGATGGTAGTGTAGATAAAAAACCACATGAACTTTACAAAGACTCATTCAGTATATCAGAAAGTGAAGTCGAGTTCATAATTAAGCGATTCAATAAAGCTTACGATGAAAAAGAGAAATTATCTTTTTACAAACTGGAAGATGAACTACATATCAGTAGTCGTACTAAATCAGGATGGACAAGAGGTAAGTTATTGCGTATATGCCGGTATATTTTCCTTGAAGAAGAATATGACACCTTGTTCTGGAGTAATCTAATAGAAAATGGTGCCTGCCCAGCTGAAGCGCATGGTATACTAAGAAAATTTGATAGAGACTCCGATATTCACTTTTACTAAATAATCCGGCCTGATTTACTCAGGTCGTTTTCTTAAATAACCAGATACCTTTCAACCTCAGGGAGTAAACCTCGACAATTTTGTAAATATTGATCATTATATTTTTGCTTAGTTGCACATATCGCACCAATATATGAACCACACTAAATATTAGCGCAGTCAGTATTAGCTATCTTAGTAAGTCGCAATTGCACTCAGTCTCTATATCTGATGTTTTATGGATATCGATAGTTTAGCTAAACGGGAAGTCTATAGTTGAACGCGCAATATTAAGAATCGGGATACTTAGCAAGTATAATTGTTTGTAAATGTAGTATCACCAAAACCCAGCAATAAACAGGCCTGACAAAAGTATAGCAGCAATATGTTGAACTATTTAGCCCTCGTCGAAAGGGCCATAATAAATAGACATACCACAAAGCGAACCCAGTAAAAATCACATATAAAAACTAAAACTAACCTGCGGTTTTTGCTGAGGATCAACATATTTCATGATTTCTCCAACCTTGCGAGCACATTCTAACGTAATAGGTAACCGACCATCCAATTGTGTATTATTCCAGTTCATTTTTGTAAGGCCTAAGATTTCTTCACAGAGTTCCTCTAAGGAAGAATCATTTTCATATGCCATAACTCGAATAGGATTTGGAATATACATTCCAGGATATGTCTTGTAATAATCGATATATCCTCGAGTGTAAAGCACTCCATCATTTTCACTAAACGTCAACAAAGTTCCTCGTTTGGGAGGGTAATTGGAGTCATTAAATAGTCTAATATCAACATCTGTAATAGAGACGTAATCTCTAGACCTAATACTCCTTTCATCAAGAGCACGATTAAACCCTTGAATTTCAGTATCTCTAAAACCACTTGATTTATGGATAACTACTCGAGCAGGCATATGCATTAATGCTGAATCATATTCAGACAACGCTGCACACAATAGTTCATATGCCATTTGTTCATTCATATATGGCCTCCTGTCGTCTTTATCCAAAGCGGCTGGAGTGCCTCTAAGAATAACACCATGGCCAAATTCATCGAATACTTGAGCAAGGCTTGTAGACACGGTATCACCATCCCTGCTTTTGTAAAAACCAATACCTACATAGCAAGACCGTGGTTTATATTTTTCTTCAACAAGACGCCAAGGTACTGTTCGGTTTCCCTTATAATATAAAGCAGTAATAAAATTCCATGCTTTTGTTGCATCATCCTGCTGACTTGCTATTTTATCTTGGTTAATTGTTTTTTCCAAGACTAGCTGAAGTGGAACACCTAAATGCATAGACGTTGCTTTAAGCAACCGCCGAAAATTATGTTCGAGCTCATCCTCCAGATTATCATCAGAAGCAGAGGATTGGGTAAGTAAATCAAACATATCGCCAGGAATAACACAAACCACAACATCCACCACGCGATTTTCAGCTAAAAATCGGATTTGTTCGTAGAATAAGTTGACTGCTGCCCGGACTCGTTCGTCACGATTAGTTAATCGAAGAATTTTATTTAACTCCGACTTTTGCAACGGACGCGTATAAGCTGGCGATGACAAAAGACGAGTAGAAAAACCATAGCGTTCATTCACACCACCAAATCCTCTAAACAGGTTGGGTAAATTTGACTCTTTACCAAGAATACCTTGCCTGCATCTTTCAAGCCACAGATCTAAAGCATCAATGCCTTCTCCCCGCCCCACAATGCCTAGACGAATTTCTGATTTACGATTCTCATCACGAGTATCATAAACACCGAGAGTTTCAATACCTGAACGTGGGCAAATGTGCGTACCACGACCAAACTCAAGTAATGGTTCATTTAATATCGTCACTTTCATCATTATTTTCCTTAGTCAAATCATTACTGCCTTCGACAATATCGGGATAAAAGCACTCTAACTGTTCAAGTGCTGAAAAATGGATACCTGAATCGGCGGTGTTATTTGTAAGAAAGTAAGCTATAAAGCGTGTAAGGTTTCTAACTGAAGATGCTCTCTCCAGTTTTTTTTGTTTCTTTAACTCTCTTTCATGAAATTTATGACTTTTTTTATAAAGGTTATATGTAAAGAGCCAATCTGGAATGATTAAACCATACCAGTTAGCATTCATATAAACAAAAGATAGTCGGAAACTGAGATGCTTATGATAAAGGATCTTTCCTGCTTCACGAGAATTTTCCTTGCACTCATAGACCGTTCGAGTTGCTTTCTGTTTACCAACCCAAATTTCCTGTCGAATTTTGTCTCCCTCATTTAACGGCTGAAAATAAAAAGACCGTTCTTCTTGAGAGAAACTTAATGATACTATATCCAATTGTCTAATTAGAGTATTAGTGATTAGCATTCGGAGAATATTATGGTTTTCCACATAATCAGATTCACTAAGGTCTGCAGTATTAAGTGTTTCAAGAGTTCCTTCATCAATAACGGATAACAAACCTGGCTCATTAGCCATATTTATAAAACTAAACAATCTCCCTTCATAATAGACCCATGCAGGGTTTTCAAAACCAGCAAAAAGCAGAGCAAATTTCATTAGTAGCGGACGGCTATATTTCTTTCTCGTAAAGCCCAGATCTGTTCTTGCTCGCTTGAGCACATCATCAAAATCTACATTTACATCCGCAACATAAAGGTTTTCGGGAAGTTTAAGGCAAGAGATATTCGTAGTTAAGATTTGGGGCTCACGTTCTTCGGCTTCTGTAAACTGAAGGAAACTATCCACCTCACCTAAAATTAGGCGAAATTCGTGAAGTACTCTCTTTTGAGCCGTAATTCTCATGCTAGTAATACGACTGAGAAGATCTCCTAGATCAATAACATGACTGCGGGTATTAAAGCTGAATTGACTTCCAGTGATCTTATCAATAGATTCCTGTGAATAAGACGATTGTTTCTCTACAAGAGTAAGTATATAAAGTTCATCAAATGATTCGTAAAATCGTTTCTCGATAAATTGGGAAAGTGTTTTCTTAACTTTTTCTAATCCAGTTGATGACGTAATCTGAAATGCAACTCGATCATATTGATCACCAAGATCAATTCCAGGGAAATTTTTTTGCTGGCTGTTTAAGTTAAAAAGATGGGGTAATTGAAATACTTCTTTTAGCACAGGAATAAACGCATCCTCAAGTGCAAGGTTTATATCATATCGATTTTGTTTTGTTGATAATTTAACCTGTGACTGAATTCGGCTTATAACATCTCGTAACTCATTCTCGACATTAATGATTTCCATTCTGCTTATGTCCTCTTACACCATTTCTGCATGGCTATTTTTATCATGGCCGTCAGGAATCTATTGATTAAAGCTACTAAAGTGGATATCCATACAGTATACCATGTTGGTCCCCAATGTAAAAACGGCTTTCCTGTTACCTAGTGTTAACAAAGCTCAGGAGATAACCTAAGGCAGTCTTTTGCAAATATGTGATGTTTTCAATTTATGATAAGCATCACATTCCAATCAATCATAAGATTGGGGGCCTTATTGAGGGCTTCGCTCTAAACCGAAAATAAAAATAATTAAAAAATTCAAATGGATATGTGACATATTGCATCCAGTCAGAGGAGCCAAATTTAAAAAGCCTGCTTAGGAAACTAAGCAGGCTTTTTGCTTTCAATACCATCCGGCAACGAATCGACGAACGGATTGCCTATTCCCCCGGATAAATATTTTAAAGCTGTACGGTCATTTCACCAACGCTCTCTCCGGCACTCGGGGCGCGCCCCCGGAAATCCCTGTTCGGCAGGTGACGGCACCGGAGATTATTCAGTATAACTGGAAGTGTATTACGGACAATGTTCCGCTCAGATCGCAAGATAAAACTCGTATAATCATAAAGTTACATCAAACTCGCGCCAGTAAATCGAATTCTGGAGCAAATTGTCTTAAAAAACACACGCCTTATCAGCAAAATTTTTGTGCATATTTTCACGTCATGTATATAATCCGAACGCTTTAATTTATACAAATTTTAATTTCGAACTATATTTAGTACATAAAATTATGCAACGAAAACATATCTTTCGCATTTATGCAATGACACATTATTTTAAATAAATGAGACGAATTTAATGCGCTCTGGAAGGATATTTCATCTGCGATTCAGTGCAAAGATAAAGATTATCGTATGGGGGCAAATCGTCGCCCAGTTGTTACTCCCCATAATGACGACTTTTCCTGCTCATGCTGTGCAGCATGATATCCATAGCAATAGTGCGTCTATGCCCTACGGCGATACGATGAGCACTTTAGCCAGCGCTATATCCGACAATGGCTCAGAGGGTTTAAAGAGTGCTGCGCAAAATGCCGCTACGGGTGCCGCGGCATCTACCGTTGAAGAGTGGTTAAATAATTTCGGTACGGCTAAAGTTAACCTTAGCGTCGATAATGATGGCAATTGGGATCAAAGTTCCATAGATTTGCTGACGCCAATTTATGACAATAAAAAAGCAGTCTGGTTTACGCAGTTTGGGCTAAGAGCGCCAGATGACCGCGTGACGGGAAACATCGGTACCGGGGTTCGAACTTTTTATACCGAAAACTGGATGTTCGGCGGCAATATATTCTTTGATAATGACTTTACCGGAAAAAACCGCAGAGTCGGGTTTGGTGCGGAAGCGTGGACCAACTATCTAAAACTTTCCGCCAATAGCTATGTCGGCACAACCAACTGGCATGACTCCCGCGATTTTGATGATTATTACGAAAAGCCTGCTGATGGCTTTGATATTCGTGCAGAAGCGTATCTTCCAGAATACCCCCAGGTCGGTGCGAAGGCCATGTACGAAAAATACTACGGGAATAACGTCGCGCTCTTCGACACCGATCACCTGCAAAGTAATCCGTCGGCAGTCACTCTGGGCATAAGCTATACGCCGATCCCGCTGGTTTCTCTTGCGACAAATTACCGCAAGGGGCAGGACTCAATGGATGATGCCCAATTCCAGGTAAACGTGCGCTATGATTTTGGACATGACTGGCGCTATCAGATAAACCCTGACAACGTGCGGGCCATGCGAACGCTTGCCGGTAGCCGATATGACCTGATTGAACGTAACAATCAGATAATCCTGCAGTACAAGAAAAAAGAAGAACAGGGTGTATCTAAACTGGCCATTCAGGCGATAACGGATAATTCGCCTGCAGACGGGCTAACCCAGAATACCCTCCAGGCGATCGCCACGAACCGGGATAATGTACCCGTTGCGAATGCGCCGATAACCTGGGCCACCACCGGCAGCGCCCGGGTCGATACGCCGACTTCCGTGACAAACAGCCAGGGCATTGCGATTGTTAACCTGACGAACACCACCGTTGAGGCGGTCCAGGTCACAGCTAATAGCGGCGCGGTTGCAGCTTCGATGACCAGCCACTTCAACGCGGTGACGGTAAGCAATCTGGCGCTGGCCATCACTAAAGACGGCAGCGTTGCCGATGGTATGACGCCAAACGCCGCCGTAGCGACCGTAACGGATATCAATAACCGCCCTATCGCTAATACCAAAGTGAGCTGGGTGGTTTCATCGCCTGCAGTGCTTAAAAATGCTGATGTTTCAACTGATGCTAACGGTCAGGCTCGGACAGAGTTCATCTCTACACAGGCTGGCCCCGCTACGCTGAAGGTCAGCGCAGGCGACATGATGGCGGAACAGAAGAGCAGCTTTGTCTCCAACAGTGCCAACGCGCAAATCACCGATTTCACCGTAACGACCAATAATAGTCCGGCGAATGGTACGACGCCAAACATGGCGCTGATTACCGTGAAGGACACGAACGGCAATGCGGTTAGTAACGTGAATGTCTCCGTCACGGCGGATAAAAGCACCGTATCCTTCATAGCGCTGAAGTCTGCACGAACTGCAGGTGCGGCAATGCAGACCGATGTTAATGGTCAACTTCGCGTTGCGCTCACCGATAGCGTAGTTGAAGCCGTCACGCTGACTGCCTCGCTTGACAATGGCAACACCAGGACTGCATCCGTTCAGTTTACGGCTGATGCCACTACGGCGCAGATCCAGGATCTGAAGATAATAAAAGACAAGAGCACGGCCAATGGCTCAATGGCGAATTCCGCCGAAGTGTACGTCAGAGACGTCAACGGTAATGCTGTCAGCGGAGCGCAGGTAAACTGGAGTGCAGATAAACCAACAGCCGCATTCTCTGCATCCGCGGTGACTGACGTGTCGGGCAAAACTACCGTACAGTTTACCGACTCGGTTGCAGAAGCGGTGACGATCAAAGCGCAGCTTGCAAACGGTAGCAGCATGACGGCCAGTAGTTCGTTCATTGCCGACACGGCAACGGCGCAATTGCAGGATCTGTTGGTAACTAAAAACGGCAGTGCGGCAAACGGCAGTGATGCGAATACTGCGCAAGTTTACGTGAAAGACGCAGCGGGTAACCCGATCCAAAACCAGGATGTTACATGGAGTGTTGATAAAACCGGCATCACATTGGTTTCTGGCGGTAAAACAGACGCGACGGGGAAAACAACGGTAAGCTATACCAGTACGGTTGCGCAAACTTTCCAGCTTACAGCAACATTACAAAACGGCAATCAGTTAAGTGCCTCATCGCTCTTTATCGCAGATAGCGCCAGCGAGAAAATCTCTGCTTTTATCGTGACCTCCGGGGCTGTAGCCAACGGCAGCGCAACAAATACGGCAACGGTGACGGTGACTGATGCAAATAATAACCCTGTGCAAAATGTTGCGGTCGCCTGGTCGGCTGACGGTTCGGCCACGCTTTCTTCCGCATCCGATAAAACCGATGCAGCTGGGCAGGCAAAGATTACGATAACTGACCTGAAATCGGAAACGGTTAACATCACCGTTAATCTGGATTCCGGCGTTAGTCAGACCAAATCAGTTGAGTTCATCGCAGATTCAAATTCCGCTAAAATTAATACCTTTACGGTAACGACCGGGGCTATTGCCGACGGCACCACCACCAATAGTGGAAATGTTTCTATCGTCGATACCAATAATAATCCGGTAGCGAATGCCACTGTGACATGGAGCGTAACCGGCAGTGCCAAAGTGAGCGCAGCCAGCAGCAGTACCGATATAGACGGCAACGCAGCCATTACGATAACGGATACTAAAGCGGAAGATGTGACTCTGACGGTAACCGTAAACGGCAGTAGTCAGGGTAAAGCGATGACCTTTGTTGCCGACGCAAGCAAGGCGGTTATCCAATCTTTAACGCTCGATACTAATAGCAGCGTGGCTAATGGCAGCGCGCAGAATAAAGCAACCATTACTGTTGTTGATGAGAATGGTAACCCGGTTGCAAATCAGACCATCGGCTGGAGTGCGGATAAAGGGACTGTGACGCTAACGCCTTCTGGTAAAACGGATATGGCCGGTAAAGCATCTGTAACCTTTAGCGACACCAAAGCGGAGACAGTCGCGATCACAGCCACGCTGACGAATGGAAATCACGCCTCGGTCAGCAGTTTATTCGTGGCGGATAGCACAACCGCTACGGTGGTTTCTATTATCGTGAATCCCAATAACAACCTTGCAGATGGTAGCGGGACAAACGTCGCCACCGCGCTGGTTGAGGATGCGAACGGCAATCCTCTTCAGGGACAGGTAGTAACCTGGTCGGCAGATCGCACTTCGGTGAAGTTAACGCCAGCAGGCAATACGGATATGAATGGTCGCGCTTCAGTAAGCCTTACGGATACCGTGGGCGGCGTTGTGAATATCACCGCAACGCTAAATAATGGAGACTCCGGCACACAACAGGCTAACTTCCTCGCCATTACGTTATCCGCACTGAGCTCTGACCTGACCACGCAGGATGCGGACGGATCGGATGGCATTATCTTTACCGCTACCCTGAAAGATAGCAGCGGCGCTGTTGTCTCAAACTCACCGGTAGCCTTTATCGTCACGAGTGGCTCAGGAACATTAAGCGCAGCGGAAGCCATCAGTAACGCCAGCGGCCAGGCGACAGTGAAACTCACCGCAACCACGCCTGGTTCGGTGACGGTTAGCGCCAAATCCAAAATTAATGCCGCAGATCCAGGCCAGTCGCGCACGGTAACATTTACCGAAATGAAATTTACCGATATTCAGGTGAATGGACATAGCTATAACAGTAATGCAGGCTTCCCACAAACGGGTTTTGTCGGCGCAACTTTCCAGCTATACATTAATGACGATACCTCCAGGAACACGGTGTATGACTGGACTGCCAGCCAAAATTGGGTCTCTGTAGACAGCACCGGCATTGTTAAATTTACCTCATCTCCCGACGCAGGCAGCAGAAGCGTGACGATATCCGCAACGCCTAAATCAGGCGGTACGCCGTTAGTCTATAGCTTCTCTATTCAGCATTGGTTTAGCAATCAGAGTACAACGTCTGATGCGACTACGGCAGCAAGTAGATGCGCCGCTCAGGGCTACAGTGCAGCGCCGTATAAATTGCTTACCAATGCTGCTGTCAACAGCACTGGCTCGCGTAAAATTGGCACCCTATGGGGAGAATGGGGAAGTATGGGGGCATACGGTAATGGATGGAAATCCGATGCTTATTGGGCCCAGGAACCTTATACCACTCCTGGTGAATATTATGGTGTAAATCTGTCAAGCGGCTATCTCACATTTGCAGATGAAAACCATCCGTATTACACGGTATGTATTCAGTAATTCTCCCGGAGGCATCAATGAATCTCTTGAGCAAATACGTTTTCCCGTCACGCATGGCGTATTTTTATCCTGGTATGGATGTCTTACCTACATTTGCTGTTTATGGCAGCGGTCACATATTTATTAAAATATTTTGCAAATCTCTCTTTCTATCATTTTATTGACCAGTAGTATTAACTCGTAATCACTGCGCAAATTAAATTTGCGCATGGCAATATACTTATGCGCAAATACTGTTTTATCGCTAATCATCAATTCGTCTGCAATTTGCATGATCGACCTACCCTTATATAAACCGATCATGATGCGGATCTGCTGAGGTGTTAGCGTTTGCTGCTGGCAGTCAAAACATGAAACGGATGATTGGCGATAGCCTTCCCGTTGTGTTCTTTGCCAGGCAGCATGCAGTACCGCGCGCACCTGCGTCACGGGTGCCCGACGAGAAATAAAGATAATATCCTGAAAACAAGATGACTGAGCTGAAACGCGCATCTCATCATCAATAAAACCAATCACAATCCCCCCTTTACGTTTCAGTAATTCAGGGAAACAAATAAAGCTCTCTCCGGGACACAACGAAAGCACAATGATATCTGCCATTTTAACACTTTCTGACGTGTAGCTAAAATTGAAATCAATTCTTTGATCCTCATGAACAAAGAACTCATTGAAAAAGCTGGTCAATCCATACTGAAATAATGAATCTGACTCTTTTATTAAAATGTTAATCATTGATTATGCCAAAATTTAATTAAACCCGTCCAACGCTGGGGCTGATTTTCAGCCACCAGACACCTCGTTATATCGCCAAAGATATGCTCTCTTTAAATACGTGCTGGCGCGATAATACTGTCTGTAACCTTGGTATCAACATTAGCTGCAGATATCACAGGGTGTCATTCCTCTCAACACGATTCCCATCATCATTTATCAGAAGAAAATGAACCTTTTTGGGAAAGGAGAGCTGATTCCCATTAAGTCGCAGCGTTTTACTGGCAAAAGGTGCCAACATACCAATATTTATCTGCTGGGATTCGGTACCATCGGTCACCTCGGCGCTGTCAAAAGTGGCGTAATACGGCGTTGGGTTTGCCACTTTCAGCGCCAACGAACCGGGTTGTCTGATAATACTGAACTGCTGTTTCGCCGCTACATCATCGACGGCCTGTTCAAGATGAGCAGGTCGACAGAACAGCTTCAACTGTAAACGTACCGCGACTTTTACCACCATAGCCTCTTTCGGCAGGTGGGCGTCCGCAGGCGGAATTTCATAGATATTGAGCCAGTACAGCGCCTCACGATCGGTGGGTAACGGCATCTGTGTTGCCAGTAATCGTAGACTTTTCCTCTCTCCAGGCTCAAGACGAAAGATACCAGGCAGCGGCATAACCGGTGAGTTGATCGCTTTTTCTGGCGTACCGTCTGGTGAGCCATCGTCAACCCAACTCTGGACAATAACCGGATAGGCATTACTGTTAAATAGCATCAAAGTACGCTCTGGATCCTCAGCGGAAAAGACCACCCGAGATGATTCCACCATCACGCCGGCCAACACCAGCCTGCTCAGCAGAAGCAACACCACCCCAGCGACCGCTATGCTTATTCTGTTCATTACTGCACCTGAATAATGACTTGCGCAGTTGCGCTCACTTTACCTGCGGTAACCGGTTTTCCCGGTAACGCTTTTAGGGTCGCATTTAACGTTTTGGTGTAGGTCGTCACCCCGCTAACCACACTCCCGCCTACGGCATCATCCAGAAGCGGATACCAGCCCGCCGCGTTTCCACCCAATACCGAACCGCTTAACGAACTGAGTAAATTAAGCGGCGTTCCATTGGTTCTGCTGATCTGAATCCCTACCCCGGTAGCGACCGAAGGATCCGTACCATAGTTATCTGAAACCAAATAAGTGACGCCAGAGCCTGATGTCAGGCCTAATGACGTTGCCGTCGCTGCATTATCCGGATTAACCAGAATACCCATTGCGGTCTGATTCGCCGCAACACCACTCGTGAATGAAGTAACCCCGCTGTTAGCCGGACTCCCTGTCTGGCAATTAAATGAGATATTAATGGGTTGCCGCACAGTTGCCCCCGCCTGCAGTTGGGAAACCGAAATCGTTGGGAAAAGGACGAATGGCGTCACATTATTGACGACACAGGTCGCAGAGCGGCGGATATACAGACGATTATAGAGGTTAACTCCCCCTGGCCAGTAGCCATACCAGCCATCATATTGCGAGTTAGAATCAGCGCCCACGCTCAAACCGTTGGAAAATCCAGGCCCCTTAAATGCAATATAAGTTGCTGGCTGCGATTGGGGATATATGCCAGTACTGGTGGCCCCCCACCCGCCTGCGCTGGTGCTGAGGCGAAACAACTCCACTTTGGTATTACTAAAATTCTTCGCCTTCACCAAAAGCCAACCCTGCGAGTCAGTATCAAGATTGGTAAGCTGTCGGGCCTTCCAGTAACGGCTGTAATACTCCCCCGTCAGCATATTTGTTGCGCGCAGCGCCATTCCGGGAACATAAGTCTGGTAGCTTTGCGGCAAGCCCGCAGCCGTCCCGACCTCAACGTGACCCGCATAAGTTGAATCACCGTTGGTCGCGTAATATTCATAAAGATTATTAATATCACTCGACTGGCAGCGAAACAGGATCTGCTCCGGGTTATAGATCTGGTTCCCTACCATCGGAACAATCCCCGTGGCTAACAGCGTTCCGTCTGGCTGAAAAGCGCTGTTATTGAGATTAACCACGGTAGGCAGTGTCCCTATAGAGCCAGCGCCATCTGGCATCCCATCCCAGGAGGCGGCCGTCCCTTTCCCCGGCTCGGTATAATAGTTTGAGGCCGAGTTTGTGTTCGTCCCGGTGATACGGTAGCACATTGCCCAGGAGAGCTGCGGCAAGCCAATCCCAACGACCAGCAGCATTGGCATAAAGAGATGCTTTTTCATTAGCTGTTACCCACATTAATTCCGGCGACACGGCAGCGTCAGGTGATACATCGACTTGTTCATTTCCAGGTCACGAAGGTCATAATTCACAAGGCACTGCCCGGCAGCGGCATCGCCCAATTTGATCTTCAGCGTACCTTGTCGGCTGGACGCTCGCGCATAAATTTGATTACCCTGCCCCACAAGGCCGATAACCCGGTTTTTGTTATCGTAAACGTCGGCACCAAGTGGTAGCTGTTCCTCTCCCCCCGCCGCAAGTCTGATTAAAAGGGCGTACCCTTCAAGGGTTCTGAAGTGCACTTTCACCATTGCTCCAGAATAAGGCGCAACGCGTTGTTGGTTGTCGATCAGCTCAGCATTCGGGTTACTGATGCCTTTAGCATTCAGAGTAATATCGTTGAAGGTGTAGGGGATCACCGAAGGAACAAGCGCATAACCTGAATCGTTAATCGTCGCCCCCATTCCTCCTCCCACTTCGGCGCCGCTGGCTCCCTTCGCTTCAACTAACGCAAAGGTATCGGATAAATATGGCCCAGGTGTCACCCCACCGGCATGGGCCACCACCGCGCCACGCGCGCTCGCGCCATACTGGGTGTAATCTTTGCCGTGCGATAGGCTCCCTCCAATGGTTGCAAAAGGAAGTTGCTGAGTAAGACTGGCGCCCGCACTGCTGCCGCCACCGCCATTATCATACGCAGCATTCAGGCTATAGGCGGTGTTTTGCGACTCCCCAAGGGTCCCCGTCAGCGACGATTGATAGCTATCGTGGCCGCCATTGTCTGACTGATGGCTATATCCGGACGTCAGAATGGGTGAGCGCGATCCAGCCCCCAATGGGAGAGAGACAGAAAACATAAATACATTCTCAGTGCGGCTGTTACTGAAACTACTGCCATCATTAACGTCTGTACTTTGCACACCATACCGCGTACGTCCTGTCTGCTGTCGACTCAACGAAAGATTGTAACTTAGCGAGTTATAATGATTGGAATAACCCACCTGATACTGCGTATCGCGGCCACGCCCCCCACGGTAGGTAGTGGTTGAACCTGAAACATAGGTCTGTCCAAGCTGACCAAGCCCCTGACTTAAAGTCACTACAAACTGGTTTCTTTGTTCATAGGTGCTTGACGTCCAGGTACTGTCGCTATTCGCCGCGCTACGAACCCCCAATACGTCGGTTAAATCACGATACCCTTGAGTTGAATATCGATAACCTGCCAAAGCCAGGGTCGTGGATGTCGGTACAAACGTGCGGCTATAGTTGGTACCGAATCGCCAACCAGTCAGATAGTTGCCGAACATATTCGCCCGGGAATAAACGGCGTTGACACCAAACGCCCCGAGTTCGCTGGCAAAGACGGCCCCGCCCAGCAAAGCCTGATAACCATCGGAAACACGGACTCCCGAGTTAGCGGTGATAGCGTTAGTCAGCCCGGTCTGCCAGGTGGCATCAGCAAACATATCGTTGCTATCGCCAATATCTCGCACCTGGCCTGCCGACAGACTGACGTGAGAGCGCCCTGGCCGCATAGAGCCGGGTACCGCCGCAAAGGGAACGGTAAACGACGACACGCGTCCATCCGCTTCCTGAACTTCGACCACCAAATCGCCTTCGTAGCTGGTCGGGTAAAGATCGTCGATAACAAAGGCACCAGGCGCAACGGTGGTCTGATAGATTTGCGTGCCAGATTGACTGACCGTGACCTTAGCCGTTGTCGAGGCGATACCGCGAATTGTCGGCGCATAGCCACGTTGAGATTCCGGTATCATGCGATCGTCGGTTTCCAGTTGGATGCCAAGAAAGCCAAGACTGCTGAAAAAACTCCCGGAGGTGTAGCTGTCACCCAACGTCAGTTCACTGTTGATTGCCTGTAGGGGGCGCTGAACATAGGTTCTGACCGATTTCCAATGGCTGCTGTCCGGGCCATTATTCGTGGAATAACGGGTATAGTTGGATAGCTGACGCAATTGCCATAAGCCCAAGTTTATCCCGGAATTAAGCCCAAGATAGGTCGAATCACTGTTGTAATTACCGCTTGCCTGGGTGCGATAAAAGTTGCTGTCATAGTTCGTAAAAAATACGGTTTCACCTGCGGTAAGGCTTTCCAGAGGCACAGCCCCGCGCGCCGTACGCATCATTTGCGCCTGCGGGATCAGTACGTTCAGCCGCAGCAGGGAAAAATCAAACTGAGCGCTGGATCCCTGAACCTGTTCAGTCACCCGCAGGCAGGTGTCATGATCATCTTTGGCCTGAATGCTTCCAGGCAGAATGCCAATAGCAACAAGCTGCTCGCGTGAGAAACAAGGAGAAACCTGTTTTTGCTTATCTGCAGAAAATAATAATGTCTCGCGGTTATAAAAATTTCCGTTAATGAAAATATCTACCTGATATTCTCCAGGCGCAACCGCGTCCGCTTTATCAAAACGAGAAAGAATATTTTGATCTTTAGCCGAACCGATCAACATACTGTTATCAAACTCAAATTGTTCTGTTTTTGCAGGAACGAGCACATCCGATGCAGAAACCATGAGTGGCGTCATCATCCACAGAAGCAATACTAATGGCTTAAGCCGGGTCTTGCATTCGAAAGGCAGGCCTAAAGCAAAAATACTTTTGTTTTTAAAAAAATCATCCTGAGGGGGTATTTTATTAATCATATTCATCCCTATCCCCTGCATATAAAAATCCATCACAATATTTTTATCAGGGTAAATCTTATCTGGCGAGATCCGCCTGCGCGTAAGTCTGGCCACCATAATCATTAATTAATGTGAACTTCACTTTACTGGCCGCTGATATCGACTGTCCTTTTTTATTTGTTGGCCAGGTTACCGTTGTCTTTGGCGGGATCATACTAGCCTGAAACGGAATGTTTTGTGCACCTACCGAGAGAGAAGCAGTAATAACGGAGGCATAATATCCAGATGTATTTTCTGCAACCAATTCCCAGCGTCCGTTATCTTCTTTTAAAGAGAAATGGATCTGTTTTGCGACACTATCAGGATCACCCACAATATCTTTAGGACGATAAAATATTTTTAAGCGATTGCGCAGGATAACGGACATTTGATTCTGATTACCCTTAATCGCATTTTTTGGCGGGATCTGGACTGAGTTAAGATAGAATAAAGACTCGCGATCCTTAGGTAAATCTTTACCAGTAAATATCAGCCTGACAGACTGTCCTGTATGAGGTTCAATCCGGAAGAGAGCCGGGACCGACATAAAGGGAGCATTGGTATTATCTGGAGTAGAAGCAGGGTCGTTTACATCGGACCATACCTGCATCACATATGGAATATTGTCATTATTAGAAAACTGGAGCGTTTGAGATTGAGTATCTGCCGGATAAATAACCCTGGTGTTCAGCATCACAACGCTAGCCATCACCGGCGAACAGAGCATCAAAATGCAAACCGGGATAAAAACAATAACTCGGCAAAATGCTCTAATAGTCATTTTATAATTCTCTTTATAAACACCCCTTCCGATACACCAGAAGGGGTTACTGGATTACTGGTAAGAAATAGCGTATTGAACGCTACCCAGAACAGAACCCGCCGTTGCAGAACCTTCTGAGTAGTACTGCACGGCGAAATCATGAGATGCAGATGTAGCGTTCGCCGCCAGATTTAAACCAGGCGCACCTGTCTGACCCGTGAGATCAAGCGGGGTCGCTGGCGTTGCTGGATCAACCAGTTGTAAAGAGACATTTGTCGCAGACCCAGTGTTTCCCATGCGCCCATTGGTCGTCAGATTATTACCGACAAAAATGGTTTTAATCGCCGTACTGGAAGTTGAAGCCGTACACCCTGAAATATCAATTGTGAAATTAGTCGTGCCTGCCGTTGTTCCTGCTGTGGTTAACGATGACGCAGGAACCGTTGGCAATAAAACCAGAGGAGAAGACGCATTACCATTCACATTCACAGTACAGGTTTGATCGGCAACTTCACCCTGAAACTTAATAGTATTATCAGCATATACGGTAGTAGAAGCAGTACCTAATACGGTGGCGGAGGTAAAAACAACAGCTATCAATTTTTTGTTCATACTCTTTATTCCTTAATTAAAAACTCAACGCTTGTTTTAGCGAGTGACATCCGGGATGACTCATGTCATAAAAACATTGGGCCGACGCAGTTCTTATACAAATATTACTAACCTATCGAAGCACTATTGTAAGTATACTTTTATCGCGTTTTCCTGAGTCTGACTGTTTCCCCTGGTAGAAATAACACACTTGCTGAGTAGTAATTTATAGAAACAATTTTGATGTGGCAATTTTTACATTTGTTTTTCCTGGACTCCTTTATTAACAAAAAATCAACAACAATATCCTTCCCTCAAAGATAAAGATCAAGATTTGGCGCAGCATATGCATCAACAGAAATGATTCTCAGTTAAATCATTAAAAATATGTTAACCAACCAGTCCAAAAAGAACATCTTTTTATATTCTAAATATAAAAAAGCAATTACATAATAATCCTAACTAAGACTTTTCCAATGAACATTAATAGGAATAATAAAGTTGAACCCAATTGATACTAAGCACCTTTCTTCGGACTATTCAAATTCGACGTTAGCTAAAAAGCCTCTGGAACACATTCAAATCTTATTGGATGCGATTGCCCCTTATGGTGAAAAAATCACCTCAGTAAAAGGCGAGGTTTTGCGATATCAAACCAATGGAAGACGTTATTGCTACCTATTAGAAAGCGGCAGCATCAGCTTAAACCGCCGGGGAGATGGGATGGTGTTGAACAGCGAAAGGTCACCTTTTATCATGGGTATCAGCAACCAGTCTGCTTATGGCGATCGCCTTTACGTTCGGGCCCTGGAGAAATCGTCGTTAATCCGCCTACCGCTGGAAAGGTTTAATCTTTTGCTGGAAAAATTCTCTCTTTGGGAAAGTACCTGCGCATTACTTATTTACACGTCATCACGTATTTTTGAACATTGCACAATGATTACGCAGATGTCTTCTTATGATATAGTAAAATTTCATTTAAACCAATTAATGCATGAATCACCAAGTTATCGTACCAGCATTACTGCAGCTAATTACATAAAAGAGAGAACCTATCTTTCCCGAAGCAGCATAATGCGGATCATTAGTGATATTAAAAGTGCAGGATTACTTTCCATTGAAAAAGGCGTACTTATTGACCTTAAGCCGCTTCCTTTAAAATATTGATTTGTAATCATTTTTACATTAAAAACCAATAAGGAATGAAACTATTGATTAATGAGCTATCATAGATGAGACAAGTAAACACAGTTCAGGATAGCAAGATGAGTGATAGTTTTTGGGCCACAAAACTAATGACGCCTTCTCCTTTTACAGAAAGCATTATCGCAAAACTTGAACCTCACTGCGAAATAAGAAATATATCGCCCCGTAAACGTCTCTATCCAAAATCAGGGGGTAAATATTATTGTTACCTCCTGCTGAAAGGATATGTTTCGTATCACCGTGATAAAAATGATATTGCGGTTTTAACTGCCAGTGCGCCGACGCTTTTTGGCCTAAACTACATCGCAAGCGAAAATATTACCACCTACATCAAAACGTTACCCCCTGCAATTATTGGCGTTATGCCTTTAGAAAAAGCTATTGAAATTATTGAAGAACATCATCTCTGGAAAGCTGTAGCACAACATATGATGGTACTGTCTAATAAACTTTATATTATCAATGAGCAAATGAGCGCCCCTACCTCATATGAATTAATTAAATTCCTGTTATTACAGCTAATGTCAGAAAATGAAAGTTACAGAAAATCCATCACAGCGGTAAATTACATTCTTGGAAAAACACAGTTATCGCGGAGTGGAATCATGCGTATTCTCACCAATCTGAAGGCTGGAGGTTATATTGAAATCCATCGTGGGTGCCTCATCAGGCTGAATAAACTCCCCGCTAAATTCTGATTTAATGGGCACTAACTCCAGTGAATGAGACGGTAAGCCAGGCGCAGAACGTTGTTATACACTATGTGGATGATGTCTGATGGGCTGGGCGGAAACAGCAAAGGTTCATGCCACAATTCAACGCAGGCTAAACCTTTTTCTGCTCATTCTAACCGTACTTACTTTTAAACAAACAGCATGTCACGGTCAATAACAGGAACCCTATTACTTTTTTTTGCTTTCGGACACATTTTCACGCAACCATCCTGCACAGGGGCAATCGGATAAATAACTTATTGCCGAACGGGATCGCTTAATTTATTTCCCTGAATTGCACGGGCGAAAATATCCTCCATTGCATCAAGCATTTTATCTTGCGTGAAATTAGCCATCACGGTTTTGTAACCCTGCTCAGCCAGTTGTTCGCGCAATGAAGAATTGTGGTACAGTTTTTCAATAGATTCCTGGATAGCAACAAGGTTGTTCATTGGTATCAGTAATCCTGAGTGATTATTTTTTACGACATCCTGAGTGCCACCCGCGTCCGTTGCGATGCTTGCGATACGGCACGCCATAGCCTGCATCACACCTTGCGGTACGCCTTCATCATAAAATGATGGGCTGATAGTAATATCAAACGCAGGAAACCAGTCTTCCGGACGATTTTGATGGCCAACCATTATTACGCGATCCTGAAGACGCTTAGATTCACATGCCGCTTGTAACTTTTCAAATTCGGGGCCTCCGCCGACAAAGACAAAAACCGCATCTGCTGGTAAGTTATTCGCTATTTCCAGTAATAAATGGTGGCCTTTGGCGAATCGTAAACCGGCAACCACGCCGATTAAAAACTTATTCTCAGGCAAATTGAGTGCTGTCCTGCACGTCTGTTTTTCTCGCGGTTTAAATCGTTGTATATCGACACCACTTGGCACAGATGTTGACTGGGAAAACGGAACGCCCACCGCAGAATATTGCAAGCGTAGCGCTTCACCGGTAGTGACTATATGGCTGCATTTACGGGAAAACAGCCAGCGGTTTGCAATATTTTTTCGTATTTCACCTGACGAGTGTCGGGTTCTGATAATTGGGGCAATAGATAACGTCATCGAAACCAGCGCACAAAGCCAGGTATCTATGGAGTTATGGCAATTGATTACATCAATTTCATTTCGGTGCTCTAAAAACCAGGTGCGAAGTATTTTAAAGTTAGCCCAATTTTTCTTGATCAATGGCAAATTGACAACATTTAATCCAGCATGCCTTGCTGCAGTGTTAAGATAAATACTCTCAGGACAAATTATAGTGATTTTATGCCCTCGTGTTATCATCCCTAATGACTCATTCACCGTACGAAGAGGTTGCCCTCCTGAACCGCCCCCGGTTTCAATATGTACAATATGCATAATTTTACACTACAGCGCTTTAAGTATAGCTAACCGCAGCACGGCCAAATAGCCATGCTGAATCGTAAATTCCCTCAGTCTTGATTATGCGATCTGATTGATCGCCAAATATCAAATCAAAACTCTCCTGCCAGATTAAGCAGCGCGAATTGTTGCACCAATACTCCCTCCCTAACAACGTCCGATATTGGACTATCTCATTCAGGAAGCCGAGTTTGTACGATAGAAAACAAAATAGACGCTGGTTTCAGTATATAAACCGACCAGAACCGATCTGCGCATTATGGAAGTGATTAATATCCCTGGTGCTTCAGGTCGTCTTACAAAGACGGTTCCTGACTAAATTCTTTGTGTAGCGCCGCAGCCAGCGCAGAGGGGTTTTCCCAGGACATTGAGTGTCCGGCTTGCGGCACGATTGCTACCGATATGCCTTTATGATGGACATATTGAAAATCGCTATCGGGTAACGATTGTTCCCCAAAGATCAGCGTGCGTGAACAGGAAAGATTAAGGAAAGTTTCCATCCATGAAGGTGACGTTCCATCAATCAGGCTTTTGGCTCCTCGCCACATTGCCCAGGGCGCGGCATTTTGGGCCGACCCTTTCCAGGGGGTTGTATGATTCGCCAGTATCCTGTCGTACTCTTGCGAGATAAAATCAGCTTCCGGTTTTGCAACCAGCAGGCGACTGTATTCACCACCACCGGCATAAAAATTGGGCTCTGAAACCACCAGTTTATCCGTTCGCCCACGCAAACGTTCCGCCACTTCAATTGCAATGCTTCCCCCCATGCTGTGACCATAGATATGACACCGTGGAAGCATCAACGCGTTCACCACTTCAATAACAACGTCCGCCTGATGAGTAATGCTGTAATCATAATCGCGAGGTTTATCACTGAAACCATATCCAGGAAGGTCAATCAGTATGGCGCGTCGTCCGCCAAACGCCGGATCGGCCACAATGCGAGGGTACTCATAAGAAGAGGCGCAACCAAGTCCGTGAATAAACACAACTGGAGTCCCCCAGCCGGGCAAATCATGCCAGCGAACACTGGCACCTGCTGTTAGCGAAAACAAACTCTGCATGCGGGATTCCTCTGTCAATCAGGGCAGTATCCTTGCTCAATCAGCTGGACTTTACCGGCGTATATATGAACCAAACAGATAGCGCCCCAGTCCTGGCGAATAACGCAACTCACCATAAAGCTGAATAGCTATTTAATATATGACAAATATCACATTGTAAAGCCGCAACAGCATTTTAGTCCTATTGAGGATGTTATTTCAACTTTAAACTTAATTTATGTTCACTGGGATTATTTTTTAAAATCTGCCATTGTCATTTTCTGCTCTCTGCCCGGTCAGGCAGCTCTCTTGGGTATTTCAGTAGTTCATTTTTAAATATAAATAAGCAAGCCTCATTAAAGTTAGCCATTCCAAGGCGTTCATAGAGTTGTGTTCTCTCCCGGTAAAGACTTTTAACCGACGTATTTAACTTATTAGCAACCTCATCCATCGTCATTCCTGCCCTAAGAAGTCGCAGCATAATCTGCTCATGGGTGCTAAGCTCCAGGTTCTTCAGCCATATCTGGGTGAGGCGCTCACATCTCATATTAATAAAAAAATTAAATAATGGTGACGCGTTTATTGATTTTGGTGATGTATTTAGAGCCAATTTCAGATTGAGTAGTTGCGCTTCGCGCTGCCGCATATCCAGCATTATGCAACATGCCGACTTTCGCATTTTTGTCGCATCGCGAATCAGGTAGTCATAAAAACGAAGTGGAGATCGACTGTCAATGAGTACTGAATACTCATCTGCACCACTATCAAATATTTTTCTGTTGATTGAACCTAACTGAATAATCTCAGGAAAAAATATTTTCATGCCTTTGACGAGATAGTAATCCTGCGTCACTAACAGTATTGAGGTTGCCACAAATCATCCCTTATACATTAAAGCAAGAACAACCTTTCAGGAAGGAGACTGCCTCTATATCATGAGCTTTTTTAATAACAATAAACGCTCTGGCTTTGAATATTTCTCATTTTCCTTTATGGACTCTCTCTTAAAAACCACTATTAAATGGCGAGCGTTAATTATAATCAAAAAATCCCATCAGAAAAGTAGGCTTACTGGTTATTAAGAATTTTTGTCAGAAAAAATCCCAAAAATCTTAAAAAAAAGCAGCATGGCACATAGCAAAATGCCATCTTGAAAATCATAAGATAAAAATCAAAACCAAAAATAATGATTAATTATCAACAATATAAATAAAAAATAAAATGACTAACTTACCTGGAAGCATCCTTCCATACAGATTAGTCTTAAAACAAATACATGTTCTTTCTATTTCTATCCGTAACAACATCAGGTGTATATTACTGGTCATTCCCAGCCCATTACGAGGATAGACTTTAAATAAACCAATCATTCTCAGACGGTAATCAGCTTAAATGTTTACTACCCATCCTTTAGCAAAAAGCTGAAAGGCCAACGTGCTTTGCGTTGGGTTATTGAGGAACCTATGGTAAATAGATATGGAAAGAATGGCTCATTTCAATAAATTATTCATTTATCACAACACAACGCTATCGTGTTCAATAAGCCTGCTATTACTCTGCCCAACTCTCGCTCAAGGTGTAGAAAAATCCGTATATGATCAACAGATCCAACAGGCGCGTATAGGTCATTACGCGCCTTATCTTCAATATGTTCAGTATTACCAGCAACATAATGCTTTAAACCCAGAACAAGTTGCAGACTGGCTACAAATTGCATTATGGGCGAAACGCGATCATGACGTTATTCAGGTGTGGCTACGGTATCAGGTTTACATGCCGCTTCCAGCTCGTGGAGTCGCCGCCGCCGCACAGTCCTGGCGAAATCTTAAAGAATGGCAGAATGCTCTATCGCTCTGGAAACAAGCGTGTGACCTTGAGCCGAATAACGATGATTACCGAATTGGCTATATTAAAACGCTGGCCGATGCGCATATGGATAAACAAGCTTTACGGGAAGCTAAAAAGCTACTGGCAGAACAGCAAACTCTTGCGCATCTACAAACACTTGCTTATGTGTACCAAATGCAGGGAAAGAACCGGGATCGGCTTTTAATCGATACGCTCGCGCATAATATTAATCCGGATGATAGCGAACTCCGCATCAACCTGGTTAATTCATTAGAGAGTAACCGGGTGAGTATCCCCGCACTCAAATTAGCACCAAAAATAAAATTACTACCCGCCAGCTACCGCAGTCTGGAACTTAACGACGCAGCTGAACGAGTGCGGCTTGCGGGTATGCCAACCCTTACAGAACAACAGCGCATAAAGCTGGCGCAAGCGACGCTCAAACGCTATGACGCTCTGCTAACCCTCTGGAAAAATGATCCGCATGCACAGTCGGATATTATCCAGGCTCGAACCGACCGTCTCGGTGCGCTATATGCCGCGGGTTATTACGCAAAAGTCATTAGTGAATATCAATCGCTCAAATCAACACAGCCCGCCTTCCCTGACTGGGCAATCGGCTGGGTAATAGCCTCTTATCTGAAAGAAAAAAATGCCCGTGCAGCCTTCGATCTTCTTGCTCAACACCCGAAATACAAGCCGGACCCGCAGGATGATGAGCATGCGCTTTTCTTCGCTTTACTGGACACAGGCCAATACCGGGCAGCCCAACAGTATGTCAACCGGATCGCGCAGAATACCCCCTGGGCCCGGTATGACTATGGTGATGCCAGCGCCCAACCGAACGATCAATGGCTTATTGGTCAATCACTCAAATTCCAGTATCTGCTGATGACCAACGCGTTACCGCAGGCCGAGTCACTGGCACAGCATCTGGCAACATCTGCCCCGGGAAATCAGGGACTACAGATTGATTACGCCTCATTACTTCAGGCACGTGGCCTGCCGCATGCAGCAGAACAAAAACTCAAAATGGCGGAAGCCCTCGAACCCTCAAACATTGAACTGGAACGCCAGCAGGCTTATGTCGCGATGGACCTACAGGAATGGCAACAACTGGATTTACTGACGGATGATGTCATCGCCCGAACCCCACTCGATGAAAGCACAAAAAATCTCGGCAGAGTTCGGGATGTTCATCATTTTTCAGAGTTGAGGATTACCGCAGGAAAGGGGCTATATTCCGACAATCCTGTGAGCGGTACCCACGATCTCTCTGGAGATGCGGCCCTGTATGGCCCCCCGATTGCAGATAACTGGCGGCTGTTTGCCGGAACCCATTTTGCGCAAGGTCATTTTGATGAAGGAAAAGGCTCCAGCCGCAGTCTCTTTGGCGGCGCGGAGTGGCGCCCTCGGGATCTGTGGGCCGAAGTCGAAGTATCCAACAACAATTTTCACGGAAACAACAAACCAGGCGGTCGGCTTTCCGCAAAGTACATCCCCAATGATAACTGGCAAATTGGAGGCAATCTCGAACGGATTTCTCGGGCAACGCCGCTGCGAGCGCTGCGCAACGGTATCAGCTCAAACCGTGCTGATACCTGGCTTCGCTGGTATCAAAACGAGCGGCGCGAATACCAATTTAGTATCGCCGCCAGTAAGTTTTCCGATCATAACCGCCGTCAGGAATATGCTCTGACCGGCAAAGAACGTCTTTGGCAGGCCCCTGCCCTGACCCTCGATCTTGAGCCAGAAATATCGGCCAGCGCGAATAGCCTGTCGCATACCGACTACTACAACCCCAGGCGGGATCTTTCCGCAACGGCCTCTTTCTCCATCAACCATCTCATGTATCGACACTATGACACCCTCTGGAGCCAGCAACTGATCGCAGGCGCGGGCTCTTATTGGCAGAAAAATCAATCCACTGGAGCCATCACCTTGCTCAGTTACGGACAACGCCTCCAGTGGAATAACGTCCTCGATACCGGCGTGATGTTGAACTGGGATAAGCGCCCATACGATGGCAAACGTGAAAGTAACCTCGCCATCACCTTCGATGCGAATTTACGGTTTTAAGGATGCCTATGCTGAACAAAAGTATCCGCTGCAGCCTGCTCGTCATTGGCTGCCTTATCATCGGTGCAAACGCCTTCGCCAAAGTGATTTCTTTTATTCCACCGAAGCAAAGACCGCAGTTAGAAGCGAGTAAACCCTGGCCGAAGAACCATTTTCTTGTTCTCGCCTATCACGATATTGAAGATGACGCCGCCGATCAACGCTACCTGACAGTGCGTACCAGCGCGCTAAATGAACAGATAAGCTGGCTGCTGCATAATGGTTACAACGCCATAAGCGTGCAGGATATTCTGGATGCCCATGATGGGTATAAAACGCTGCCGCCAAAGGCGTTTTTGCTCAGTTTTGACGACGGCTACAGTAGTTTTTATACCCGCGTGTGGCCGCTTTTACAGGCCTGGAACGTCCCGGCCCTGTGGGCGCCTGTAGGAAGTTGGGTGGATACCCCCGCACGGCAGAACGTTAACTTTGGCGGTCTGATGACGCCACGAGAACGCTTTGCAACCTGGGATATGGTCCGGGAGCTTAGTCATTCTCCGCTGGTTGAAATTGGCGCACATACCTGGGCCTCTCACTATGGTATTCAGGCCAATCCGCAGGGAAGCCTGGAGCCTGCAGCCGCTAATCGTTTTTATAATAAGACTACGGGCCGTTATGAAACGGACCAGCAATTCACTCGGCGGATTGCCGATGATGTACGCAAGGTTACCGCAAAAATAACGCAAGTCACCGGCACTCCCCCTCGGGCATGGGTATGGCCTTACGGCGCGGCAAATGGAATGTCATTCGCGATTGCGAAAAAGCAGGGTTATAAACTGGCTTTTACCCTCGAAGATGGCCTGGCGGACGTACGTGCTCTCGACAACATTCCACGTCTGCTTATCTCCGGTAATCCGTCGCTTAAGGCATTTGCCAATACGGTCCTGCAGATTCAGGAACCCGAACCGGTCCGGGCGATGCATGTCGATCTTGATTATGTGTACGACCGGAATACCGCGCAGCTGACGCGGAATATCGATAAGCTGATACAACGCGTTTACGATATGAAAATCAGTCATGTCTTCCTGCAAGCGTATTCGGATCCGCGTGGGGATGGAAATGTTACAGCGCTCTATTTTCCTAACCGCCATCTTCCGGTCCGGGCCGATATTTTTAACTTCATCGCCTGGCAATTGCAAACCCGCGCTAAAGTAAAAGTCTATGCCTGGATGCCGGTCCTCTCTTTCCACCTCGCGCCGTCACTCCCCAGAGTCCAACGCTGGGATCCCGTGACGGGACATTCATGGACAGCCACCACGCCTTACGTTCGACTATCCCCCTGGAGCCGTGAGGTTCGCCGACAAGTAACGGATATCTACGAAGATCTCGCCAGATATAGCGCCTTTGATGGGATCCTGTTTCATGACGATGCGGTACTCACTGACGCAGAGGATGTCAGCCCGGATGCCCTTATCGCCTGGAAAAAGACCGGTTCCCCCTTCCCCATCAGTTCCATAGCGCAGAACCCAGCCGCACTTCGTGCCTGGACACGCTTTAAAAGCCAGGCGCTCATCGGATTTACCCAAAATTTGGGCCAGGCAGTAAAAAACCTGCGCGGCCCCCAGATAAAAACCGCCCGCAATATCTTTGCATTGCCGGTCATTGACCCCGCAGGCGAAGAACGGTATGCGCAAAATTTCGATGATTTTCTCGCCGCCTATGACTGGACGGTTCCAATCGCGGTACCGCAGATGGGAGTCATGACGGCAGACGAAAGCAACGCCTGGCTGGCGCGATTGGTTAACGCGGTAGCGACGCGAACTGGCGCAATGAATAAAACCATTTTTGAATTACATTTCAGCGACAAAGAACAGCAACCGCGAAACGTGCCCCCCGATCGCGATCTGATAGAGAAGATGCGCCAGCTCCGGCTTAGCGGCGTCAATAACTACGGTTACTACCCCGACGACTTTATCAAAAACCAACCTGATATTTCCGACATCAGGCCTGAATTTTCTTCGTACTGGTACCCAAACAATGACTGATCGAATTATCGCATTTTCTATTTTATGTCTGGTGTTCGGACTGCCATTTGGCGTGGCCATCATTTTTACCGGCGAGCTTATCCTGAATTTTGTCTTCTTCTGGCCGCTATTTATGTCCGTACTATGGATTACCGGTGGACTCTATTTCTGGTTGAAGCTGGAGAGGCACTGGTCATGGGACAACAACACCCCGCCCCCCACGCTCGCGGGCGATCCGCTGATTTCAATTTTGATCCCCTGTTTTAACGAGGAGAAAAACGCCAGGGATACCGTTAGCGCAGCGCTGGCGCAGCGATACAGCAATATTGAAGTTATCGCCATTAATGACGGCTCATCCGACAACACCGCCAATGTGCTTCAGCAACTGGGACAAGAACATCCGCATCTGCGGGTTATCAATCTGGCGGAAAACCAGGGTAAAGCCGTGGCGCTAAAAGCGGGAGCGGCCGCCGCGAGAGGCGACCTGCTGGTCTGTATCGATGGCGATGCCCTACTCAGCCGCGATGCGGCAGCCTACCTGGTTGCGCCGCTGATTCAGTACCCCTATGTCGGCGCCGTTACGGGTAATCCCCGGATTCGGACACGATCGACCCTGATTGGCCGCATTCAGGTGGGGGAATTCTCATCCATTATAGGGTTAATAAAACGCACGCAACGGATTTATGGTCGGGTATTCACCGTTTCAGGAGTAATAGCCGCCTTCCGCCGTCAGGCGCTGGCTGATGTAGGTTACTGGAGTGAGGATATGATCACCGAAGATATAGACATCAGTTGGAAGCTGCAACTCAGCCATTGGGACATATTTTTTGAGCCCCGGGCGCTGTGTTGGATCCTGATGCCAGAGACGCTAAAAGGCTTATGGAAGCAGAGGCTACGCTGGGCGCAGGGTGGTGCCGAGGTCTTTCTGGTGAACCTGCGAAAATTGGTGCGCTGGGAGCACCACCGCATGTGGCCCTTGTTACTGGAATACGCGCTGTCAACGCTCTGGGCATTCGCTTACGTCGTTACCGTCATGTTGTTCATTGTTAGTCATATTGTGCCGTTACCTGAAAACCTGACTGTCGACAGTCTTTTTCCGCCGCAATTTACCGGCCTGCTGTTAGGCGTGATGTGCCTGATACAATTCGGGGCCAGCCTGTATATAGAGCGGCGATATGAAAAAAATGTGGCAAGTTCACTTTTCTGGGTGATTTGGTTCCCGGTGGTGTACTGGATGATTGGCCTGTTCACCACCGTGTTTGCGTTTCCTAAAGTCATGCTCAAACGTCAGCGCGCCCGAGCACGTTGGATCAGTCCGGACCGTGGAAAAGGAAGCATCGAATGAACGAGAATACGTTAATCTTAACTGAGCGCCGTAGATTACCCCGGCTGTTTGACAGTCTGTTAACTCTTCTTGCCTGGTGTGGTTTTCTATTTTGCTTGTATATCAATTTATTGATGCAGATAACCGAGCAGAACGATAGCGTCCTGGAAACAATTATTGCTTCGTTCTATACCGTCCTGATTTACTTACTGATTGCTATGCTCAACGGCTGGTTACTGATTGTGTGGTATCACTATAATCGCCGTCATCCTCATACCAGGCGCCATGGACGCTTGTCATCATTAAACCCAGACGAGCTTGCGAGGAGCTTCAACGTTGACCCACGGATTATTTCCGAGATGAGCCAATACAATCTATTGACGGTTTATCATGACCATATTGGTCACATTATCGACTTGAGGATTAGCCATCAGTATTCCAGCTTACCGCGCAAGCCCGCAACCGGTGAGAAGGCCCAATAGCGGTAAACAAGCGTATTATAACCGTAACACCAGTCAGTGCGTTGACTGGTGTTACTGCGACAAGACCATCATACCCCCTGCCATGCCTCCATTCCCTGTCAGCTGATATAGCCTATGTTTTTTATGCGTGTAAATAATGTTTATTACAGTCATATAAGGGAAATAATATCAGCGCTAAGCTGATTTATCTTCTGCCTGCAGCAGAAGAGCATCTTTCTACGAAGTGCAATGATATTTTGATCCATTTTTGGATAAACACACCTCGTAACATAATGCGCAAAAAAGCGGCAATCTTTATTATATCTGCGGATGTGGTGAATATAAATTCACACATTTAATTTACAATACCCAATTATTAATTTACATCGCATCGTCATTAATTACAAGAATGAACATTTTAAATTCATAAATGGCGTGGATAGTGATATTTAAAACAGTGAAATAAGTTATATATTTCTGTGCTCAATGGGAAAATCAAAACAATATAACCAGTTAGCCCCTGATTTTTTCACAGCTCAACTCTTTTTTATTTCTGTCTGCGAAAAAGTAATTCACAACAAATCCAAATGAAACAAAATGCAACTGCGATATTGTCTTATATCCGCATTAATCATTTATTTTTAAATAAACTCGCCTTAGTCTTTTATTGGAAATAACTATTTCGGATCGAACAAGACCTCCCATACTGCTATCAGGTGGATATACAGATTTCTGATAACAGGAGTTCGTTAATTTCTATGCGAATGATTATCATCAAGTCTGTTTTTGATAAAAACATCACCACAGCAATAATTTAATGAGGTCATCATTTAATTAACCGAAAACAATGAGGAAGGTGGAAATGGGGGTTCTGACTACCATAAGCAGAGACATAAATAGCACATTAATAATTTCATATGAAATTATTTCAGTCTTGAGAAAGGACTGTACCCATAGCCATGCAACAAAGTAGGTACTGTCGATTTATCCCTGAAAGCTAAGTGATAAATGCATGTAGAATACTCCAGAAATATTTTTTAGAACGTTTCTATTTTGTCCTATATTGTACATATCTTTTTAAAAAATTGTAAAAACGGACTGCGAATTACCCAGTGCCAGCCCAAAGGATAGTTTAATGCCATACGAACCAGATTCATCTAATTCACTACACGCCTTTGATTTTGCGATGAAAACAAAGCCACACATGGCGATAAAAGCATTGCATGACAAATTGCACAGTTTTGGAACACCCGTCACTCTTGAAGCCGGTGAAGAATTATTCTTCAGTGAAGATAAGGAAACCGCATTTATTTTCTTACTTTACGAGGGATGCATCTCAGCTTGCCACTTTAATACTGGTCTGCATGCGGGTACGGGGTTTGGTCCAACTATAATCGGTCTGATTGATGGTTATAGTTTGTACTATGGTGTTGAAAAGCGCCCTCGTCACTATATTGTTGCGGAAACAGAGTGCAAAGGATGCAAAGTCCCTTTAGACAAGTTCGTTGAACAGTGCGATAAGCACGACCTATGGCACGATATTGCACGCATACTTGCACAACGTTTAATGACCATGAGCGCCATGGAAGAAGAGCTTGTCGGTCGCGATGCGTATGGCTCAATTCGCGCTGTACTGATCGAACTTTGGTTATACCCTGAAGATATTCGCAGCCAATTGAATATTGCTGCGTTCATTCAGAAACGAACCAATCTTTCAAGAAGCCGAATCATGGCCGTGCTATCAGCCCTGAAAGAAGGTGGCTATATTACCATAAAAACAGGTAAGCTCATTGATCTCAATAAATTACCCAAGGCCTTCTAAGTACTAATGTTTGCTCGTCATACCGAACATGTGAGCCTCTTTACAGAGGCAAATATCCTTTTTAGGACGCACTATATTTACTAACCATGCCACCCAGATACGCTATTGTCATATGCGCAGAAACTCTGCATATGTTTTATTTAATCCAATATTAGACTTATTCGCCCGCCATTCAATTCATCCAAAACAGGACAAAATTGCAATAATCCAAATATGGATAATCATAACAAATAATTTGAATTAACGGATCATGATTGGTCTAATGCTCCTCGCTTATTACCTTAAGTTTCCCCTATAACGGACGACACTCAAAATTCTGGTCACCCGTTAACAGAGGTTCGTTACTTCTATATAGATAATGAGTAATCAATAAGTCACGCACAACCAGACTGCCACAGTTCAGTTACAACACACCTTGAATTTGTGCGTATACGATGATATTTGGATGGAGAGTTTTCGTTGAAAAGCAATGGTAAGTTTTATAAGACCAAAATCGCCTTAGCCTGTTCACTTGGCCTGGCGTTTCAGGCATCTGCGACAGATGTATCTAACGGCACCTGGGATACTTTCACCTATGATGGTACATCAGACGCTGCAATTTACCAGGGATACGTTGATTGGAATACAACTGACGCAGACGGAAATATTTACCCGGTTATCAATAATTCAGTAGTTAATGGCGTTATTTCCACTAACTATCTGGATGCTGATACCGCAAACCCTAACTCGCTCTCAATTAGCAACACCACCATTCATGGGATGGTCACTTCTGCCTGTATGACCAGTGGCTGCACGACCACCGTGCAGAACTACAATGACCCGCTGGAATTAACTGTAGATAATTCTACTATTGATGACAGCTACGAACATTTTGATTATCAAAATGCAGATGGCACAACATCAGGCACAATTCCAACGTATGCGCTGGGTACCGCAATTACGTTAGGTCAAGAAAGCGATATCGCTATTCAAAACAATTCGCATGTCGCCGGTATTACCCTTGGTCAGCAGCAGCAAGATTATGCAGACAGCGGTAGCACTGACAGCTTTGTGGACAATATCACCGTTACCGACTCAACCGTAACGTCTGGCTCATGGACAGAGCTGGATACTACCGGCTTCTACGGTCAATCTGAAAAGCCATCAGATTATAATGGCGCGGCAACAATGACCGTTAATTATGATGTCAATGGCGATGGAACAATCGATAATAGCGATCAGATTGTCAATATGAATGATGTGGCGCTGGCTGCCATCGATAACCCTTCTTCAGAAGAGTCGATGAAAACCAATGCAACCTTCAGCAATTCAACACTGACCGGCGATGTTCTGTTTGTAAGCTCCTTTAACACCGGCTTCGCGCCTGAAGGACAAGACACCAACGCGGATGGTGTTATTGACTCCAACATGGGCTATAGCGACGACAGCCTTAATCAGGACGAGATGAACCTGACGTTGGACAACGGCAGCAAGTGGGTTGGCGCAGCGATCTCTGATGTTCAGGCGACCGCCGATCTGTATGACGTTGCCGCCAACAGCCTGTGGCCGTCATCAACTTACAACGCCGATACAGGGTATATTTCTGGCAATGAAGTCTTCCAGAGTGGCGTGTTTAACGTCGCACTGGATCACGGTTCAGAGTGGGATACTCGCAAAGCGTCTGCTGTTGATACCCTGACCGTGAGCAACGGCTCTCAGGTTAACGTCGAAAGTTCATCATTGCTGGCTGATAGCATCGCTCTGAACAATAGCTCATCCATGAATATTGGTGACGATGGCAAGGTTGCTGCAAACTCTATCAATATCGACAGCAATAGTTATGTTGATTTAACTGAAGAAACCGCTCAGCTGTACGCCAACACCATTACCGTGAGCAACAACGCGGCGCTGGAGTTAGGTACCGGTGAGGTTGATACACATAATATGGTATTAACATCTGGCGGCCAGCTGGATGTTGGCAGCCGTGATTATGTCCTGAACAGCAATATGAACACCGGTTACACCAACGGTGATACCACCGATGCTACAGATTACGGCGTAGTCGGTCTGAACTCTGACGGTCATCTGGCGGTGAACGGCGATGTTGCAGGTAACTATCAGGTACGTATCGATAACGCGACCGGCGAAGGTTCAGTTGCTGATTATAAAGGCCATGAGCTAATTCGCGTTTATGATGACAACGCGGATACCACTGCATCGTTTACCGCTGCAAACAAAGCAGACCTGGGTGCTTATCAGTACGAAGCGCAGCAGCAGGGTGATTCCGTTGTTCTGAAGCAGGATGGGCTGACTGATTACGCCAATATTGCGTTGAGCATTCCTTCTGCTAACACGAATATCTGGAACCTTGAGCAGGATGCTCTGGCGAATCGACTGGACAACGGTCGTCATGCCCAACAGGGTGCGGATACCGGCGGAGCATGGATTTCCTATATCGGCGGCCACTTCAATGCTGACACCGATACGCTGAGCTACGATCAGGATGTCAACGGCATCATGGTTGGTCTTGATAAAGCAATTGATGGCAACTACGCCAAGTGGATTGTCGGTGCGGCAGCTGGTTTTGCTAAAGGCGATATTGATCAGAACAGCGGTCATGTCGATCAGGACAGCCAATCCGCTCGTCTGTATGCTTCTGCGAAATTTGACAACAACATCTTCGTAGATAGCTCCATTAACTACAGCCACTTCGACAACGACCTGTCGGCAACCATGACCAACGGTAACTCCGTGAACGGCAACGGTATCTCCTCCGACGCCTGGGGCTTTGGCCTGAAAGCGGGTTACGACTGGAAATATGATCAGAATGGTTACGTTACGCCATATGCCAGCGTATCCGGCCTGTTCCAGGATGGCGATAACTATCAGCTTAGCAACAACATGAGCGTAGACAGTCAGTCTTATGACAGCATGCGCTATGAAGCGGGTGTAAGCACTGGTTATACCTTCGCCTTCGGCGATCAGTCATTCACGCCATTTGCAAAAATTGCTTATGTGTATGATGACTCCAACAGCAACAGCGCAAATGTTAATGGCGACGACATTGACAACGGCGTTGAAGGCTCTGCTGTTCGTGCCGGACTGGGTGGACAATTCAACTTCACTAAGAACTTCAGCGCGTATGCCAGCGGTGACTACCTTGGTGGTGGTGATGTCGACCAGGATTGGTCAGCTAACGCCGGCGTGAAATACACCTGGTAAGTTTATCTATTATCATGGGGGCCCATTATATATGGGCCCCTTTTTTATAGAATGTTGGGGATTATTTGTATGATTCATTTCTTATCCAGTTCACAGGATAAATTTCTTGAGCTCGGCATGCAGCATGCCATTGACGAATTCTCTGAACCCACCCCAAAAAATGCCAACAATACCCTGGTCTTTTTAGCCGACTCAAGAACACCATTTGATAGTCTGCTGTCGCTGAGCCGGCATAAATCTCTTGCGACATACCAGCGGCTCATTATTATCTCAGACGTGTTAAACAGCGAATGCGTAAAGCGTTTCATTCCCGGGACACTCCCTTTCCATATCATCCGTAGCAGAGCCCCGATAGCGCTGCTGCTGGCGCAGATTAAGAAGCTACTCAAAGAAGGGGCATTCATAACGTCCGGCTACAATCGCGGATTGTTAACCAATAAAGAGAAAAGCAGTTTCTTTGCCATTTATAATGCTTACAGACACCCCAACAACAGCGACAATTGGCTGTTGGCGTCCAAAGTTAAAAGCCACTATAAGCATCGCATCATGAAGAAATTGAGCATTCCGAATAACGTCAGCTTTAGCTTTTTGATTAACTCATGCGGATTCAATTGGATCATCAGTTTCTTATAACGCCCTCCCTACAAACCTTCTCCCATCGAAGTGATATGACGCGCCCCATGACAGGCATACTCATAAAGCGTATTGAACACGTCAATACGCATCCTCCGGGCCAGATCCAGGCCCATATTTTAATCACATAATTTAGAGGGGATGAGAACGGATAACTAATGGAAAAGTGATGGGTGTGGTGGCCGGTGCTTATCTTCGGCTTGCCTCAGAGGACTGCAATTCACCACAATAATGACAAATCAGGTATCAAGCTTTATCAGGCGCAGGATTCAAATACATCAGTTATTGCTGTTGGCAACATCTCGCCAAAAATTTGGCAATAAAATACTTTATCAAATAAAAAGCAGGCGTACAAAACACAATATAAATAAAATACCCAAGAACTAAAAACACGACCATGGATACAGAAAACGCTAATCCGCTTACCCAAAAAGGCATTTCTGACATTCCTCAGATGCATATACATTCAACTATACTCAAGTATAGTAATTGTTCTCGCCATTTTTATGAAACAAATTTTTAATCCATAAAAGGACTCGGCATCCGGTATTTATTGAGCATTGGATAGTTTAAGTAATGCACGATATATTTTACGTCTTTTTATGCCTGCTTGTTTATCTAACCCGCTGCTGGCGATAAACAAACATGCCTCCCGACGAAGTGCGATGCGCTCACGTTCATGAGCTGACTCCAGCGAATCGAAAACATGAAGCCAGCGTGTGGCCGCGCGTCTCCAGAGCCCTGCTTTTTCAAGTGATTCAGCGAGTTCATCTCGTAAACCACCTCTGCTATCTACCCTGTCTACCTTCGCTATTTTTGAACTGAACATACAGGACCATCGAATAAAAAGAAGATGTTAAGATATAATATCCAGCCGGGTATTCTCAAACACCCAGGCTAAACATTGCCACTATTACCTGCATCCTTTTTAGGATCGACAACGCGCTATCTTTTGCTATTAAAAAGACTACAATACGCCCCGGAAATTGACGTAAGAATATTTTATTCGTTACATCCAAAAATATACGATAGCCTATCCCCATTGTAAATCAGGAATTCATCCGCCATTAGCTCATCGGGAAGAGCAACGACCTGGAACGGGGTTCGAGGCCTCGATGGCGGTCCATCGCTGAATAACAGCGCATCTCTGTTTAAATCATAAAAAGACCACTCCAAAATATAAACATCCACCAGCACACCCTGTGCAATAATATAAAGATGCTCCCGCAACATATTTGCAATCAAATATCATATTAGCGCCCAATCGCGGGTATCTCATTCCCGAACTAACCGTCAACCTCAAAACAAACAAAAAAGTGACATTTGCTCATTATGCCAGCAATCACTCAACATTCCGTGTAATTAGGTCGCGCCAGCGCGCCCCTGGAGTTCCCTCTTCCCGCCTGTCGCGGTAATCTCATTGCAGTCGATAATCTATCGGCTGCAATGTGTGTGACCCAACTCAAATACTAATAACTAAAAGACAGTACAGACAGGATAACTATGGATTCCACCCTCACCTCCACGGGTCCCCAACCGGACGCCTCTTCGCTCAACCGTGCCCGACGTGCTGCGCTTGGTAGCTTCGCAGGCGCCGTAGTCGACTGGTATGATTTTCTGCTCTATGGCATCACCGCCGCGTTGGTCTTTAACCGCGAGTTCTTCCCACAGGTCAGCCCGACGATGGGAACGCTTGCCGCCTTCGCCACCTTTGGCGTCGGATTTTTGTTCCGTCCGTTAGGCGGGGTGATCTTCGGCCATTTCGGCGATCGGCTTGGCCGTAAACGTATGCTGATGCTCACCGTCTGGATGATGGGGATTGCCACGGCGCTGATCGGCATGATTCCTTCCTTTGACGCCATTGGCTGGTGGGCTCCCGTTCTGCTGGTGACGCTACGCGCCATTCAGGGATTCGCGGTTGGTGGTGAATGGGGCGGCGCAGCGTTGCTCTCCGTTGAGAGCGCGCCAAAAAATAAAAAAGCCTTCTACAGTAGTGGGGTACAGGTAGGTTATGGCGTCGGGTTGCTGCTTTCTACCGGCCTGGTCTCGCTGATCAGCTCGCAAACCACCGATGAGCAGTTCCTGAGCTGGGGCTGGCGTATTCCGTTCCTGTTCAGCATCGTGCTGGTTTTGGGCGCATTGTGGATGCGTAACCGCATGGATGAATCGGCCGAATTCGAACAGCAACAGCAGGCACCGCAACCTGCGAAAAAGCGGCTACCGGTCGTCGAGGCTTTAATCCGCCATCCGGGCGCATTCTTAAAAATTATCGCCCTGCGCCTGTGCGAACTGCTGACGATGTATATCGTCACCGCATTTGCGCTGAACTACTCCACGCAAAATCTGGGCCTGCCGCGCGAGCTGTTTCTGAATGTCGGATTGCTGGTCGGTGGGCTGAGCTGCCTGACCATCCCCTGCTTTGCCTGGCTTGCCGATCGCTTTGGTCGTCGTCGCGTCTACATTACCGGCGCACTGGTGGGGACGCTGAGCGCCTTTCCGTTCTTTATGGCGCTGGAGGCACAGTCTATTTTCTGGATCGTGTTTTTCGCCATTATGCTGGCCAATATCGCGCACGATATGGTGGTCTGCGTGCAGCAGCCTATGTTTACCGGTTTGTTTGGCGCAAGCTATCGCTACAGCGGCGCAGGCGTTGGCTATCAGGTAGCAAGCGTTGTTGGCGGCGGTTTTACGCCTTTCATTGCTGCGGCACTGGTGACATTCTCGGGCGGGGACTGGCACAGCGTGGCCATTTATCTGATGGCGGGGTGTCTTATTTCCGCTACGACTGCGTTACTGATGCGAGATAAGCACCACGATTAAGCCAGGTGCGAAGACCGTCCGGTCTTCGCACAATCTTCCTCAACGTCTGACTTTTGTTTCACATTCCTGTGACATACTATCGGGAGAGCGGTATATCTGTGGAACAAGGAGACAGACATGAACAATAAGGGCGCCAGCCTGACCCCGGCTCAGGCACTGGATAAACTGGACGCGCTGTACGAACAGTCGGTTAACGCACTGCGTAGCGCCATTGGTAAGTATATTGAAACAGGCACTCTCCCTGACGTAATCGCCCGCCATAACGGTCTTTTTGTTTACCCATCACTTCGTGTCACCTGGGACGGCAGCGCCACCAATCCGCCAAAAACGCGCGCCTATGGTCGCTTTACCCATGCAGGTTGCTATACCACAACAATTACCCGTCCGTCGCTCTTTCGTCCTTACCTTGAAGAACAGCTCACGCTGCTGTATCAGGATTATGATGCGCATATCTCCGTCGAGCCGTCGCAGCATGAAATCCCCTACCCCTATGTGATTGACGGTTCTGAACTGACGCTGGATCGCTCGATGAGCGCCGGATTAACGCGCCATTTCCCCACGACTGAACTGTCCCAGATTGGTGACGAAACGGCGGACGGGATTTTTCATCCGGCGGAATTTTCTCCGCTGTCCCACTTCGACGCCCGCCGCGTGGATTTTTCGCTGGCGCGACTGCGTCATTACACGGGAACGCCGGTTGAACATTTCCAGCCTTTTGTACTGTTCACCAACTACACCCGCTATGTTGACGAGTTCGTACGCTGGGGATGCAGCCAGATCCTCGACCCCGACAGCCCGTACATCGCGCTGTCATGCGCGGGCGGGATCTGGATCACCGCCGAAACCGAAGCGCCGGAAGAAGCCATTTCCGACCTTGCCTGGAAGAAACACCAGATGCCCGCGTGGCATTTAATCACCGCCGATGGTCAGGGGATCACGCTGGTGAATATCGGCGTCGGCCCGTCTAACGCCAAAACCATTTGCGATCATCTCGCCGTGCTGCGCCCTGACGTCTGGCTGATGATTGGGCACTGTGGCGGCCTGCGTGAAAGCCAGACAATTGGCGATTATGTTCTGGCCCACGCTTATTTGCGTGACGATCATGTGCTGGATGCCGTACTCCCACCGGATATTCCCATTCCGAGCATCGCTGAAGTGCAACGCGCGCTGTATGACGCCACTAAAGAGGTCAGCGGCATGCCCGGCGAAGAGGTCAAACAGCGGCTGCGTACTGGTACCGTTGTCACCACCGACGATCGCAACTGGGAGTTACGCTATTCCGCCTCTGCGCTGCGCTTTAACCTGAGCCGCGCGGTAGCTATCGATATGGAAAGCGCCACTATCGCCGCCCAGGGATACCGCTTCCGCGTTCCCTACGGGACATTGCTTTGCGTCTCCGACAAACCGCTGCACGGCGAGATCAAACTGCCGGGTCAGGCCAACCGTTTTTATGAAGGCGCCATTTCCGAGCATCTGCAAATAGGTATCCGGGCTATCGACCGCCTTCGCGCCGAAGGCGACCGACTGCACTCCCGTAAATTACGCACGTTCAACGAACCGCCGTTCCGTTAAGGCCTGAAGGTAACTATGCACAACTCAACCCCTCTTTCCGCCCTGCGCAACCTGCTGATAGCGCAGGGGCTGGATGGTATGATTGTTCCGCGCGCCGATGCTCACCAAAGTGAAGATTGTACGCCGCATGATAATAAACTGGCCTGGCTGACCGGCTTTAGCGGATCTGCTGGCCTCGCGTTGGTCCTGCGCGATCGCGCATTAATCTTTGTCGATGGCCGCTATCAGGTCCAGGTGCGCAATGAAGTCTCGCTGGATGATTTTGAAATTCACCATTTACACGATGAGCCGCTGGCCGACTATTTGCAGTCTCACGTGGCAGCGGATACCCGTATCGGCTTTGAGCCGCTGCTGATGGTCAACAGCCAGTTTGAAGCGCTGTCGGCCACCCACTGCGAGCTGGTGCCTCTCGAACAAGATCCGTTCGACCAGATATGGTGCGATCGTCCCGCTGCCCCCTGCGGCATCATTCGCGAAATGCCCCTCGAAATCAGTGGGGAAAGCAGCACGCAAAAACGTGCGCGGGTGGTTGAACTGCTCGCTCAACATCAGGCCGACGTGCTGGCGATTACGCTGCCGGATAACATTGCCTGGCTGCTTAATGTCCGCGGTTCGGATCTTGCTATGGTGCCAGTGCCGTTCTCATTTGCCCTGCTCCATCGCAGCGGCGAGCTGGAATGGTTTGTGGATAGCAATAAAACACAGCAGCTACCCGCCTCGCTGCTGAACACGCTTACGCTGGCCCCGCAAGAGAGCTTCCTGGCCCGCTGTCAGCAGTTGGCCAATGGTAAGCGCTTCCTGGTCGATAAAGATTATGCCCCGGTGGCGTTGCGTTTTGCCATTGAAGAACATGGCGGCAACGTCCTGTGGGCTCCCGATCCCATCACGTTAATGAAAGCGCACAAAAATGACGTCGAACTGGCAGGCTATCGGGAGTGCCATGAACAGGACGGCGCAGCCTGGGTTAACTTCCTCGCCTGGCTGGCGCATGAGGTTCCCTTACGCGAAGCGGCGGGCAATCCTGTCACCGAACTGGAAGCACAGGCTAAACAGCTGGCGTTTCGCCAGCAGCAACCGGGATTTATTGAGCAGAGCTTCAGTACAATTTCGGCCTCAGCCAGCAATGCGGCGATGTGCCATTACCACTCCAGCGAAAAAACCAATACGCCAATTACCTCTCAGGCCATGTATCTGAATGATTCCGGCGGCCAGTATCAAAATGGTACGACAGATACCACGCGAACCCTCGCATTTGGCCCGCAGGATCCACAGCGCCGCCTGCATTACACCGCCGTGTTGAAAGGCTTTTTGTCGCTTATCTCGCTGCAGTTTCCCAGCGGTACTCAGGGCCATCAACTGGACGCCTTTAGCCGTCGGGCGCTGTGGGATTTAGGACTGGATTTTGATCACGGTACCGGACACGGCGTGGGCCATCAGTTGCTAATCCATGAACAACCCCATCGCATTGCCAAAAAAGTTAACCCCTGGCCTCTGGTCGCGGGCAATATCATCACCATCGAGCCGGGTTATTATCTGGCCGGGCAATATGGGATCCGCATTGAGAATCAGGTGGAGATTATCAACAGCCGTCCGGGCTTCTGCCGCTTCTCAACGCTGACGCTGGTGCCGATTGATTTGAACCTGGTTGACCTGCATCTGCTGAGCGATGCAGAGAAACAGTGGATTGATGATTACCACCAGCAGGTCAGAGAGACGCTATCCCCGCGCGTGAACGCAGAAGCCCGCCCCTGGCTATTCGCCGCCACCGCGCCCATCCGCGTTCAGGCCAGCTAATGCATTAAAAAAGGCAGCCCGCAGGCTGCCTTAGTTCTCCCCAACTTCTTACTGCTTAGCTGTTACGGATGTACTCATCCATTTCAGTTTTCAGGTTATCGGACTTGGTACCGAAAATAGCCTGAACACCGGAACCAGCGACCACGACGCCCGCCGCACCCAGTTTCTTCAGGCCAGCCTGATCCACTTTGGCAACGTCAGCCACGCTAACGCGCAGACGAGTGATGCACGCATCGAGGTTAGTGATGTTTTCTTTACCGCCGAATGCAGCAACCAGAGCCGGAGCCATTTCGCCGGACGCACCAGCTTTGCTGTCTTCGGTAGCATCTTCACGACCCGGCGTTTTCAGGTCCAGCGCTTTGATCAGCACACGGAAGATGGTGTAGTAAACAATCGCATAACCGATACCGACAATCGGGAACAGCCACAGTTTGCTGCTGTTACCGGACAGAACGATAAAGTCGATCAGACCGTGAGAGAACGACGTACCGTCGCGCATACCCAGCAGGATACAGATCGGGAATGCCAGACCAGCCAGAATCGCGTGGATGATGTACAGGATCGGCGCCACGAACATGAAGGAGAACTCGATCGGCTCGGTAATACCGGTCAGGAACGAGGTCAGCGCCGCGGAGATCATGATACCGCCCACTTTTGCACGGTTCTCTGGTTTCGCAGAGTGCCAGATTGCAATCGCCGCAGCCGGCAGGCCGTACATTTTGAACAGGAAACCGCCGGACAGTTTGCCCGCAGTCGGGTCGCCTGCCATGTAGCGAGGAATATCGCCGTGGAATACCTGGCCCGCAGCGTTGGTGTATTCACCAATCTGCATCTGGAATGGAACGTTCCAGATATGGTGCAGACCAAACGGTACCAGGCAGCGTTCAATGAAGCCATAGATACCGAACGCCACGACCGGGTTCTGGTATGCAGCCCACTGGGAGAACGTCTGGATAGCAGTACCGATCGGCGGCCAAATGAAGGACAGAATGACACCGGTGAAGATGGCAGCCAGACCAGAAATAATAGGAACGAAGCGCTTACCCGCAAAGAAGCCGAGATACTCAGGCAATTTGATACGGTAGAAACGGTTGAACATATACGCTGCAATCGCACCGGAGATAATCCCCCCGAGAACACCTGTATCAGCAAGGTGTTTAGCGGCGATCTCTTCAGCAGGTAAATGCAGAACCAGCGGCGCAACGACAGCCATAGTTTTAACCATGATGCCGTAAGCAACAACGGATGCCAGTGCAGATACACCGTCATTGTTGGTGAAGCCTAACGCAACACCGATGGCAAAAATCAGCGGCATGTTCGCAAAAACAGAACCGCCTGCTTCTGCCATTACGTGCGATACAACGGCTGGCAGCCAGCTGAAGTTAGCGGAACCGACACCCAGCAGGATACCTGCAATCGGGAGTACGGATACCGGCAGCATCAGCGATTTACCGACCTTTTGCAGGTTAGCAAATGCATTCTTAAACATAATTAGGAGTGCTCCTGAGTATTTGTGCTTATACACTTCATCCTTCAAACCGCCTCAGCGTTGGCTGCGCTCGTTTATACCAGTCACTTACTCTAGTAAGCTCCTGTCATTCACTCACTTGCCGCCTTGATGCAGCTTGAATGATTTTGTGTATTCTACGTTCTCACGCATTGGCAAGGGGGGAGAACCTCGCCGTGAACAGGGCATCTAAGTACCCTTTATTTATTACACAGAGTAAAATAATTCAGTTTGTTTTTGTTTGACGGCTATCACAATTCAGTCGTGGATAGCCGCAAAATTCGCACATTCCGATAAAATGCGTTTCTGAATGTGTCAAACTGGTTATTCACCGCCCATTTTGTGGCGGTGAACTTTACTCGCTTTAGCTATTAATTACGAGCTTTAAAAAAAGTCAGTTAACGAACTGATTGCAGGCGAGAAGCGTCGATGTGAAACAGGCGGGCAAAGTTATCAGTGGTTGCCTGCGCCAGTTCTTCAACGGCAACACCTTTCACTACGGCCATGTACTCTGCAACATCACGCGTCATGGCGGGCTGGTTCTCTTTTCCCCGATGCGGCACCGGCGCAAGGTACGGAGAATCCGTCTCAACTAACAATCGATCCAGAGGAACGTAACGGGCAGCATCACGCAGTTGTTCAGCATTACGAAACGTGACGATGCCGGAAAACGAGATATAAAACCCGAGGTCCAGCAATTTGCCCGCCGTTTCTCTGTCCTCTGTAAAACAGTGTAGTACGCCGCCACAATCCGTCACCTTTTCTTCGCGCAGAATCGACAACGTATCGGCGCGGGCGTCACGAGTATGCACGATAACCGGCTTGTGCAATTCACGGCCAATCTGAATATGGTGGATGAAAGATTCCTGCTGGCGCCCCTTAGTTTCCGGCGTGTAAAAATAATCCAGCCCGGTTTCCCCCATCGCTACCACGCCCTCTTCAGCGGCATAGCGACGCAGCGCTTCGACATCATAGGTTTCATCCTGGTTTAACGGATGCACACCGCAGGAGAAAACCACATTGTCACGCTCCCCGACCAGTTCGCGCATGCTGCGGTATCCTGGCAGGGTGGTGGCGACGGCAAGACAGAATTTCACATCGCGCGCGGCCGCTTTCGCCAGCACGTCATCCACGTCCTTATGCAGAGATTGATAATCCAGGCCATCAAGATGGCAGTGTGAGTCGACTAAAAACATAATGTCTCTCTCAAAGATGAGGAACAGGCAGTACGGTGCCTGGTTGCAGGTAATGCTCAATACGGAGAATAAGATCGGTTAATACCAGCTCACGGTTGATGCCCGTCACGTTCAGCAACTGCTGACGGCAATGACAAACGTCACCGAGTATCGCCTGTATCCGGGCGACGGATAACCGCTCTGCGAGGGAAGAGATAAGATCCAGAGCATCAGGATTGGTCAGATGGGAAATCCCATATGGTCGCTTTAAGGCATCGGTAAACAGCGTGGCCAGCCAGTGTAAACGGGCGGCAGCCCGATCGTGATTGAGCGCCGCTAACAGGATATACCAGTCGCCTGAACGCAGGGTGTTCGCCAGGGCAGCGAGAAAATCGGTGCGATGCGCCCAGCTTTCGGCCTGGAGCAAGGTTAATGCCGCGCCAGGCGACCCCGCACTCAGGCGTAATGCGCTCAACAATGCTTCCGGTGACGCCGTCACTTCACGGCTAAGCCAGGAAATAGCATACGACTCAGCCGGTGGTGCAAGGTGATGTAAACGACAGCGGCTACGCAGCGTGGCCAATAAACGCGCCGGCTCTCTGCTGGCGAGGAAGAACCAGGTCTGGGCCGGAGGTTCTTCCAGCGTTTTTAGCAAAGCATTAGCAGCGGCATCGGTGAGCTGGGCGGCTTCAGGGATCCACACCACTTTCGCACCGCCAAGACGCGAATGCTCGTACAGCTTTTCGCTGACTTCGCGTACCGCATCAACCCCGAGCGTGCTTTTGCCTTTTTCCGGCAGCAGCGAATAGTAGTCTGGGTGCGTCCCCGCCTGCATCAGCTGACAGCCGCGGCAGTGTCCGCAGCTTTTATGTCCTTCCGGCTGCTGACACATTAAATAGCGGCTAAGCGCGTAGATCAACGCATCGTCGCCCATGCCGGGTAACGCCTGAATCAGTAACGCATGGTGACCACGACCCGCCTGGTAGCTCGCTACCAGTTTTTCAAAATCCGGTCGTAACCATGGGTACCATTTCATGCGCCCTGCTCCTTCACCCACCGGGTGATGGTATTGCGGATATCAGCCATCACAGCCTCCAGCGGCTGCGTAGCGTCGATAGTACGAATACTGGCGTCTTTAGCTGCCAGTTCAAGATAACGCGCGCGGGTGCGATTAAAGAAATCGAAAGATTCCTGTTCAATACGGTCCAGTTCGCCGCGGGCGCGGGCGCGCTTCAACCCGACCTCTGGAGTGACATCCAGATAGATCGTCAGATCGGGGCGAAAATCACCGAGTACCGCATCACGCAGGGTTGCCAGCATGTTTTGATCGATACCGCGTCCACCGCCCTGATACGCCTGGGTCGACAGATCGTGACGGTCGCCAATAACCCAGGCGCCTCTCGCCAGCGCTGGTTTAATGACGGTTTCGACCAGTTGAACACGCGCGGCGTAAAACATCAGGACTTCGGCTTTGTCGGTAATGATCTCGTCACCCACCGACTTAATGTCCAGCACCAGACTTCTTAGTTTCTCAGCGAGCTGCGTTCCACCCGGCTCGCGGGTAAAAACCATGTCACGAATACCGAGTTGCTCAAGTGTCTCTACCACCACATTACGCGCAGTGGTTTTTCCGGCGCCTTCCAGGCCCTCGATGACGATATAGTTACTGCCCATTTTTTTCCTTAAGCACTTTCAGGTAATCCTGCACGGACCGGTTGTGGCTGGCAAGATTGGTGTTAAACGTGTGACCGCCTTTACCATCCGCCACGAAATAGAGATACGGCGTTTTTGCCGGATGCGCGGCGGCCTGCAGCGAAGCCTCGCCCGGCATGGCAATTGGGCCTGGCGGCAGCCCCGTGATGGTATAGGTGTTATAGGCGGTTGGCGTTTCTAAATCCACACGCGACAATTTGCCATTATACCGTGTCCCCATCCCGTAAATCACCGTCGGATCGGTTTGTAAACGCATGCCAATCCGTAAGCGGTTAATAAAGACCGACGCCACCTGGTCGCGCTCGCTGGCAACCGCGGTCTCTTTTTCAATAATCGAGGCCATGGTGACCAACTGATTTTTATCCTGGTAAGGCAGACCATCAGCGCGCCCTTCCCAGACGGTATCTACCGCTTTAACCATTTTTTGATGCGCGCGTTTTAGCAGCGCTACGTCGGTCGTATTGGCGGTATACATCCAGGTATCCGGCCAGAACCAGCCTTCCAGCCACTGTGGATTTTCCAGCTTCAGCGCCTGAGCGACGGTCTCATAGTTATCATCACTCAGCGTATGTTCGATATAGGGCGCATCGCGTAGTTGTTTGAGGTAATCACTCAGGCGCATCCCTTCAACCAGGCGTAACGGGAACTGCGCCTCTTTACCGCTCTCCAGCAGTAGCAGCATTTCTCGCACGGTCATGTCGGGCGTCAGGCGATAGGTACCCGCCTTAAAATGCGACAGGTCAGGCTCTACACGCAGCAGCCACTGGAACACGCGCGGACGATTGATAACCTTGTCCACATACAGCTGTTCACCGAGGGCCAGACGGCCCGTACCCGCCTTCAGCGTAAAAATAGTTTCTTCTTTAATCAATAGCTTACTATCCGCCAGATGGCGAACTTTCCACATTCCCACTCCCGCGGCAATGCCCAGCACAACCAGCAATAACAGGACAACGAGTAATAGTTTTTTCATGACTAATTCGGGTGCTCACAAAGTGGGGCTAAAAAATCGAATAACAAACGTGAAGACAACTGCGTGTCGCCACAGGCGCGTACGGGAATAACCGGCATTAATGCGTTACAGACGACGATTTCATCGGCCTGCATAACCTCCTCCAATCCGACATACCTTTCGACAATATTGAACGGTGATTGTGCCAGCATCCGGATACAGAATTGTCGCATAATGCCATTCACTCCGGCCTGATCGAGCCGGGGGGTGTAAACCACATGACCTTTACGCCAGAACAAATTAGCCGCACAGCATTCCGTAACCCAACCCTCGCTGTCAAGGACCAGCGCTTCATCTGCATCCGTCTGCTCAAGATGAGAGCGAATCAATACCTGCTCCAGGCGATTCAGATGCTTAAGTCCGGCAAGTAGCGGGTTACGCCCCAGCCGCACTGGGCTTAGCGCCAGCGTGATGCCGCGTTCTCGCCAGCAATCATAATGCGCAGGATAAGCCGAAACGGAAAGGATGCGAGTCGCCGCATAGCAGTTTGCGCCACTGTAGCCCCGGCCTCCGCTGCCGCGGCTAATAATGACTTTCAAGACGCCACGCGCGTGCCCTTGTGCCAACATTTTCATTTCGTTTTGCAGTTCTGACCATTGTTCGAAAGCGATCAGCAACTTTTGGCAAGCGTCTTGTAAACGCTTCAGATGTGCGGCAATCAGGCAAACTTCGCCGTCGATAATCCGCGCCGTAGTAAAACATCCATCACCAAATTGGGTCGCTCGATCGCTTGCGGCCAGCAGATTTTGCTCGCAGCCATTAATTAAGAACATGGTGGCTCCTTATTTCTGGTCCGCTAGTTTGGCAGGATGGGTCACACAGGACAAGGGCGGAAAACCGAAATAAAAAAGGCCCGACAAGCGGACCTTTTCTGTTTTCTTTCGATGCTAAGGCATCACCTGACGGGACTTAAATCTTTTTAAAGATCAAAGAACCGTTGGTACCGCCGAAGCCGAAGGAGTTACACAGGGTGTACTCCATACCGCTAACCTGACGCGCTTCGTGCGGAACGAAGTCCAGGTCGCAACCTTCATCCGGGTTATCCAGGTTGATGGTTGGCGGAATAGCCTGATCGCGCAGCGCAAGGATAGAGAAAATTGACTCTACCGCGCCTGCAGCGCCTAACAGGTGACCGGTCATGGATTTGGTTGAGCTTACCATCACACGGCTCGCCGCATCGCCAAACACAGATTTCACTGCCTGGGTTTCAGCTTTATCGCCTGCAGGAGTAGAAGTACCATGTGCGTTGACATAGCCGATCTGACCCGCTTCGATAGCCGCATCGCGCAGCGCGTTAACCATTGCCAGCGCAGCGCCTGCGCCATTTTCCGGCGGCGAGGTCATGTGGTAAGCATCGCTGCTCATACCAAAGCCAACGACTTCAGCATAAATTTTCGCACCGCGCGCTTTCGCATGCTCGTACTCTTCCAGCACAACCATGCCTGCGCCGTCACCCAGCACAAAACCGTCACGCTCTTTGTCCCACGGGCGGCTTGCCGCTTGCGGGTTATCATTACGCGTAGACAGCGCGCGAGCCGCGCCAAAGCCACCCACACCCAGCGGCGTACTGGCTTTTTCAGCACCACCCGCAACCATCGCGTCTGCATCGCCGTACGCAATAATACGTGCGGCATGACCGATGTTATGTACGCCTGAAGTACAGGCGGTCGCGATGGAGATGCTTGGCCCTTGCAGGCCATACATGATGGTCAGGTGACCTGCCACCATGTTAACAATCGTCGACGGAACGAAGAACGGGCTGATCTTACGCGGGCCACCGTTTACCAGAGCGGTATGGTTTTCTTCGATAAGACCGAGACCGCCAATACCGGAGCCAATAGCGGCGCCAATACGGTGAGCGTTCTCTTCCGTAATTTCGAGGCCAGAATCCTGCATGGCCTGAACGCCAGCGACAATTCCATATTGAATGAAGGCATCCATCTTGCGCTGTTCTTTGCGCGAGATAATGTCTTCACAGTTAAAATCCTTTACTAAGCCAGCAAATTTCGTTGCATAGGCGCTAGTATCGAAATGGTCGATCAGGCTGATGCCACTCTGACCGGCAAGGAGAGCTTTCCAGGTAGACTCTACGGTATTGCCGACAGGAGACAACATGCCCAGTCCGGTCACAACTACACGACGCTTAGACACGGTTGTCCTCCAGGGAGGGAAAATAAATCAAGTGGGATAAAAAGATAAAACTCAGGCGGTCGAATGACCGCCTGGAGATGTTCACTTACGCCTGGTGGCCGTTGATGTAATCAATGGCAGCCTGAACGGTAGTGATTTTCTCAGCTTCTTCGTCCGGAATCTCAGTATCAAACTCTTCTTCCAGAGCCATTACCAGCTCAACGGTGTCAAGAGAATCTGCGCCCAGGTCTTCAACGAAGGAAGCATTGTTGGTGACTTCTTCCTGCTTAACGCCCAGCTGTTCGCCGATAATTTTCTTAACGCGTTCTTCGATAGTGCTCATACTCTTAAATTTCCTATCAAAACTCGCTTTCGCGATGGTTTTCGTAGTGTATAAAATGTTGAAAAATTTGCAACTAAATCCCGGCAGGTCTTACCACGATTTTACGTTATTTTGAGGGCATTCACCCTAATAACGCAAATTTTTTTCAATCGTGGTTAAACCATGTACATCCCGCCGTTGACGTGCAAAGTCTCACCTGTGATGTAACTTGCTTCGTCAGAAGCTAAAAATGCAACCGCACTGGCGATTTCCTGTGCGCCGCCAAGGCGACCCGCAGGAACCTGCGCCAGAATACCCGCACGCTGATCATCAGACAGCGCACGCGTCATGTCCGTTTCAATAAAGCCCGGAGCAACAACGTTTACAGTAATTCCACGGGACGCTACTTCGCGCGCCAGTGATTTACTGAAGCCGATCAGACCCGCTTTCGCCGCAGCGTAGTTAGCCTGACCCGCATTTCCCATGGTACCAACCACAGAACCGATAGTGATAATACGCCCATGACGCTTTTTCATCATAGCTCGCATTACCGCTTTTGACAGACGGAAAACAGATGACAGGTTGGTTTCGATGATATCGTTCCACTCGTCATCTTTCATGCGCATTAACAGGTTATCACGAGTAATCCCGGCATTATTGACCAGAATATCGACTTCACCAAATTCTGCGCGAATATTTTCCAGAACAGATTCGATAGATGCCGGATCGGTCACATTCAACATCAGACCTTTACCATTTGCACCTAAGTAATCGCTAATGGCCTGCGCGCCGCTTTCGCTGGTTGCAGTACCGATAACTTTCGCGCCACGGGCAACGAGCGTCTCAGCAATTGCGCGGCCAATACCGCGGCTTGCACCGGTAACCAGCGCGATTTTTCCTTCAAAATTCATGGGCTTCCTCTTTTATTGCTCTAGCGCCGCAGACAGTGCCGCCGGCTCATTCAGTGCCGAAGCAGTCAGGGTGTCAACAATACGTTTCGTCAACCCGGTGAGAACTTTACCCGGACCAACTTCGTACAGGTGCTCTACGCCCTGGGATGCCATAAATTCAACGGTTTTAGTCCACTGAACCGGGCTGTACAGCTGTCGAACCAGCGCATCGCGAATTGCGTCTGCAGTAGTTTCACACTTCACGTCGACGTTGTTCACAACCGGAACGGTCGGCGCGTTAAAGGTAATTTTTTGCAGCTCAACGGCCAGTTTCTCAGCGGCAGGCTTCATCAGCGCGCAGTGAGAAGGCACGCTGACCGGCAGCGGCAGCGCACGCTTGGCGCCAGCGGCTTTACAGGCCGCGCCCGCACGTTCTACGGCTTCTTTATGCCCGGCGATAACCACCTGGCCCGGCGAGTTGAAGTTAACCGGAGAAACGACCTGCCCTTCGGCAGACTCTTCACACGCTTTAGCGATAGCAGCGTCGTCCAGACCGATAATCGCAGACATGCCGCCAGTTCCTTCCGGAACCGCTTCCTGCATAAATTTGCCGCGCAGCTCAACCAGACGTACGGCATCGGCAAAGCCGATAACGCCCGCGCACACCAGCGCAGAGTATTCGCCCAGGCTGTGGCCTGCCATCAGCGCAGGAGTTTTACCCCCCTGCTGCTGCCATACGCGATACAGCGCAACAGATGCGGTCAACAGCGCTGGCTGCGTCTGCCAGGTTTTATTCAATTCTTCTGCCGGACCTTGCTGAGTCAGCGCCCACAGATCATAGCCCAGCGCAGCTGATGCTTCAGCAAAAGTTTCTTCAACAATTGGGTAGTTTGCTGCCATTTCAGACAACATCCCAACGGTCTGGGAACCTTGCCCCGGAAACACAAATGCAAATTGCGTCATGTTAAAATCCTTATACTAGAAACGAACCAGCGCGGAGCCCCAGGTGAATCCACCCCCGAAGGCTTCAAGCAATATTAACTGCCCGGCTTTAATACGTCCGTCGCGGACGGCTTCGTCCAGTGCGCACGGTACGGAAGCGGCAGATGTATTGCCATGTCTGTCCAGCGTCACGACGACATTATCCATCGACATGCCAAGCTTTTTCGCTGTCGCGCTGATAATGCGAAGGTTTGCCTGATGCGGCACCAGCCAGTCCAGCGCAGAACGGTCGAGATTATTTGCTTCCAGCGTCTCATCAACGATGTGGGCAAGCTCGGTCACCGCGACTTTAAATACTTCATTACCCGCCATCGTCAGGTGGATCGGGTTATCCGGATTCACGCGATCGGCGTTAGGCAGCGTCAACAGCTCACCGTAGCGGCCATCAGCGTGCAGATGCGTGGAGAGAATGCCTGGCTCTTCTGATGCGCTCAGGACAACCGCCCCTGCGCCATCGCCAAAAATAATGATCGTCCCGCGATCGGTTGGATCACAGGTGCGAGCCAGGACATCGGACCCCACGACCAGGGCGTGCTTCACTGCGCCAGACTTAACGTACTGGTCGGCAACGCTCAGAGCATAGGTAAAACCGGCGCAAGCGGCCGCAACGTCAAACGCCGGACAGCCCTTGATGCCCAGCATACTTTGGATCTGGCATGCCGCGCTTGGGAATGCGTGGGTGGATGATGTGGTTGCAACCACAATCAGACCAATTTCTTCTTTGTCGATGCCCGCCATTTCCAGCGCACGGTTTGCAGCGGCAAAACCCATCGTCGCAACTGTTTCATTTGGCGCTGCAATATGGCGTTCACGGATACCTGTACGAGTGACAATCCACTCATCAGACGTCTCGACCATTTTTTCCAAATCGGCGTTAGTACGCACTTGTTCAGGCAGATAGCTGCCGGTACCAATAATCTTCGTATACATGTACGCTCAGTCACTTTTTGGTTATATACCGCCACGAGCAAAACGCTGGTACGCTGACAGCATTCACAAACGCACTATTATCTGTGCGCCCGCGAAGTTGCGCTTTCGCCATCGTCCAGCAGTTCGAATCCAGCTGGGTATACAGATTCCAGGCGAGCGGCAATTCGCTGAGGAACTTGTCGCTGCACCGCCTGCACTGCCTGTTCAATCGCGACCTCAAATGCTCGCTGATTAGCCGCACCATGACTCTTAATCACCGTGCCGCGCAATCCTAACAGACAGGCGCCATTGTACTGGTCGGGGTTGAGGTGACTAAATCGCCTTGTCAGGCTTTTTTGTAACCAACGTTTTAATAAAAGCAGCCACCACGACCGTTTTTTGCCCTCACCCTGAGATTTCAGCAGTGAAAGGAACATTCTGACAACGCCTTCCATCGTCTTTAATGTGACATTACCTGTAAAGCCGTCACAGACCAGCACATCGGTTTTGCCGGTCAGTAACTCATTGGCTTCAAGATAGCCTATATAATTAATGGAAGGGATTGTTTTTAGCACCGCAGAAGCATCCCGAATACTGTCGAGACCTTTAGTTTCTTCTTCACCGATGTTGAGCAACGCAACGCGGGGATTGGCAATCCCAACGACTTCTTCTGCCAGCACGGAACCCATGACGGCAAATTGCACCAACATCGTGCTATCGCAATCCACGTTGGCGCCTAAATCCAGCACCACCGTTTTGCCCTTTTGCTGATGCGGCAACACCGTCACCAGCGCCGGACGCTCAATACCCTCAAGGGGTTTGAGCAATAACTTCGCAAGTCCCATTAGCGCGCCCGTATTACCGGCGCTCACGCAGGCTTGCGCTCGACCTTCTTTCACGAGCTCCAGGGCAACACGCATTGAGCTTCCGCGACTGGCGCGAATAGCCTGCGAGGGCCGGGCATCACTGGCAATAACTGACTGAGCAGGGATAATCTGCAGACGTGAACGTTGTTCGAAGTCAGCTTTGGCAAGTAATGGCGTGATTGTATCGGGATCCCCGACTAAAAGAAGTGTGAGTTGCGAATTAGAATTCAGTGCCTGCAATGCTGCAGGCACTGTCACGGTAGGGCCAAAATCTCCCCCCATGACATCTAACGCCAGGGTTAGACGTGTCAAGGTATCGTCGCTGCCCGGTTAGGTGTTTCCCCAGTTACCCGGGGAAAGCCTCACTAAGCTTCATCACGCGCGTACTCGTTGTCTTTCTCACCGAAGCGGGAAAGCCATTGAGTCATGCGTGATTACTTAGCGATTACCTTACGGCCACGGTAGAAACCGTCGGCAGTGATGTGGTGACGCAGGTGTTGTTCACCAGAAGTTTTGTCTACAGACAGGCTGGTGACTGCGGTCAGAGCGTCATGAGAACGACGCATGCCACGTTTGGAACGGGTTGGTTTATTCTGTTGTACGGCCATGGACCTTACTCCTCAATTACTTACGCTTTAAGCTGGCTAATACGGCAAATGGGTTTGGTTTTTGCGCTTCATCAGGCAATTCGCCAAAGACCATGTCCGCCTCGGACACTTCACAGTGTTCAGAATCATGCACCGGAACTACCGGCAAGGAGAGGATAATCTCATCTTCCACCATTGCAAGCAGATCGATTTCACCGAATTCGTTAACCTCAATCGGCTCATACGCTTCCGGGAGTGCTTCAGCCTGTTCGTCAGAACGGACAGGACTAAAACAATATGTTGTGTGAACATGAAGTGGGAACGGTTTCCCGCAACGCTGACATTCGAGCGTGACCGACACCTTCGCATCACCGGTTATCACGGCAAGGCGCTGGTTATCGATAGCGAACGACATGGAGCATTCCACATCACTGTCCACACTGACTACAGAATCGGCGACGCGCTCAACCAGATCGGAAGTATAGATACCTTCATAATCGAGGCGTTTTTGAGCCGTACGAACCGGATCAAGAGTCAGGGGTAATTTTACCTTTTGCATAGGGCGCGCATATTAACTTTGTAACGTCATATAGTCAAAGAAAAAGGCAGCCTGAGGTTGCCTTTTGCCAATAATTCGCACACATTGCGGGTCATCGACTTAAAATCGCTCAAGACAAGCCCTTACAGCCAGCTTGTAGGACGAAGTCCATAGTTTAAAATGGCTCTCATCAATACGCTATATGCGGGGGAAAAAATATGCCTCAACTGATACTTGCCTCTACCTCTCCCTGGCGTCGCGCTTTACTTGAAAAACTGGCAATTCCGTTCGAATGCGCGGCCCCGGAGGTGGATGAAACGCCGTTACCGGGCGAAGCGCCGCGCCATTTAGTCTTACGGCTGGCGCAAAAAAAAGCGCAATCTCTCGCCCACCGTTATCCAGCGCATCTGATTATTGGCTCCGATCAAATTTGTGTGCTTGATGGTGAAATAACCGGCAAACCATTAACAGAAGAAAACGCACGCCAACAATTACTCAAAGCCAGTGGCAATATTGTGACGTTTTACACCGGACTGGCGCTTTATAATTCGGCAACCGGACATTTACAAACGGAGGTCGAGCCGTTCGACGTCCATTTTCGTCATTTAAGCGAATCGGAAATTGATGATTACCTGCGCAAAGAACGCCCGCTACATTGTGCCGGTAGTTTTAAAAGCGAGGGATTAGGCATTGCACTGTTCGAGCGTCTTGAGGGCCGCGATCCAAACACGCTGATCGGCCTGCCGCTGATCGCGTTGTGTCAAATGCTGCGTCGGGAAGATATGAACCCGCTGAAAGCCTGATTGATAAGTTACGGCACAGGCAAAATCCCGTAGGCCGGATAAGCACAGCGCCATCAGGCGGAAAGATGCCGGATGGCGACGAAAACGTCTTATCCGGCCTACAGGTTTAGCGCGATAAAATCACAACGCGCATCAGGCTTTGCTGCGTAATACCTCGAGGCTGCGCTTCAACTGTTTATCCATCGGCGCTTCAATACGCATCACTTCACCCGTCCCCGGATGGGTGAATTTCAACGCCGCGGCATGCAGGAACAGTCTGTTCAGCCCGGTATCCGCCAGTTGCTTATCGAACTCGCGGTCGCCATAGCGATCGTCAAAGGCAATCGGATGTCCGGCATATTGGGTATGCACACGAATCTGGTGTGTACGGCCTGTGACCGGGCTACAGCGCACGAGCGTGGCAAACGCGTAGCGCTCCTCCACCTTAAAGCGTGTTTCCGACGGTTTTCCTTCCTGATTCACCCGCACGATACGCTCGCCGCTTTGCAGAATGTTCTTTAACAGCGGCGCCTGCACGCTTTTAACATGCGACTGCCATTGGCCCCTCACCAGCGCCAGGTAGTCTTTCTGCATCCCTTTTTCACGCAGTTGTTCATGCAGCGAACGCAAGGCTGAGCGTTTTTTAGCAACCAGCAGCACGCCGGAGGTATCCCGGTCCAGGCGATGCACCAGTTCAAGGAAACGCGCTTCCGGACGTAACGCGCGTAAGCCCTCAATTACGCCAAAGCTTAATCCGCTTCCGCCATGGACGGCCGTTCCCGACGGTTTGTTAAGCACCAGAATATGATCATCTTCATACAAAATGACATCCGTCAGCGCCGCCACTTTCTGGAGATTCGGGGAAATAGCCTCTTCTTCACGATCGGCGACACGTACAGGTGGAATACGCACGATGTCCCCATCTTCGAGTTTATACTCGGGTTTAATGCGTTTTTTATTCACCCGCACTTCGCCTTTACGCAAAATACGATAAATCATACTTTTCGGCACACCCTTGAGCTGGGTGCGCAAAAAGTTGTCGATGCGTTGCCCTGCTTCGTCGGCAGTAATGGCAACTGTTTTTACGGCTGGAGTCTCTGTTTTCATGGGGGCCGATTTTAAATAGCCATCAAGATTCGCGCCACACATTTTTCTATGCTTATATTAACTGCTATACCCTATTACTTCGGTTTGACATAGCCGATTTGGTGGTTATTAAACCAATCACTACGCGGAAGTGAAAAAACTGTGAGTAACCGGGTGATAAATGGCAAAAGTCATCTTGCTATAACGAGGTTAGCAGTGGAATAATGAGGTTGTTTCCGCGTTGAATCTTGTTAAAACAAGACCTTTTCCGGAATGACCCAATTTTGCCCGACCGATCATCAACGCAGCAATGGCGTAAGACGTATTGATCTTTCAGGCAGTTAGCGGGCTGCGGGTTGCAGTCCTTACCGGTAATAAGGAAGCTTTTCTGGAGAGTAACACCCAGACTGTTCCCCTGATAATTGCGCTGTGTTTCCGTATGAAATACAGGCAACCGACACTCTGCGCCTCTTTGAGCTGACGATAACCGTGAGGTTGGCGACGCGAATAGACACGAGGCCATCGGTTCACACCCGGAAAGGCATTACTCTGCCCGCAGCTTAGTCGTCAATGTAAGAATAATGAGTAAGTTACGATGAAAAGAATGTTAATTAACGCGACTCAGCAGGAAGAGTTGCGTGTCGCCCTTGTAGATGGGCAACGTCTGTACGATCTGGATATCGAAAGTCCTGGACACGAACAGAAAAAAGCCAACATCTATAAAGGTAAAATTACCCGTATTGAACCGAGTCTGGAAGCCGCTTTTGTTGATTACGGCGCTGAACGTCACGGTTTCCTTCCGTTAAAAGAAATTGCCCGCGAATACTTCCCCGCTAGCTACAACTCCCATGGTCGTCCCAACATTAAAGACGTGTTGCGTGAAGGTCAGGAAGTTATCGTTCAGATCGATAAAGAAGAACGCGGCAATAAAGGCGCTGCGCTGACCACCTTTATCAGCCTGGCGGGTAGCTATCTGGTTCTGATGCCGAACAACCCGCGCGCGGGCGGCATCTCCCGTCGTATTGAAGGCGACGACCGTACCGAATTAAAAGAAGCGCTGGCAAGCCTGGAACTGCCTGACGGCATGGGTCTTATCGTGCGTACCGCAGGCGTTGGTAAATCCGCCGAAGCGCTGCAGTGGGACCTGAGCTTCCGCCTGAAACACTGGGAAGCCATTCAAAAAGCGGCTGACAGCCGCCCTGCTCCGTTCCTGATCCACCAGGAAAGCAACGTCATCGTTCGCGCATTCCGCGACTATTTACGTCAGGATATCGGCGAAATCCTCATCGATAACCCTAAAGTCATGGAGATGGCGCGTCAGCACATCGCCGCGCTGGGCCGTCCGGATTTCAGCAGCAAAATTAAACTGTACACCGGTGAAATTCCGCTGTTCAGCCACTATCAAATCGAGTCACAGATCGAGTCTGCGTTCCAGCGCGAAGTACGTCTGCCGTCCGGCGGCTCCATCGTTATCGACAGCACTGAAGCCCTTACCGCTATCGATATCAACTCCGCACGCGCAACCCGCGGTGGCGACATCGAAGAAACCGCGTTCAACACCAACCTTGAAGCTGCCGATGAAATTGCGCGTCAGCTGCGTCTGCGCGACCTCGGCGGCCTGATTGTTATCGACTTTATCGATATGACGCCGGTTCGCCACCAGCGCGCGGTTGAAAACCGTCTGCGCGAGGCCGTGCGCCAGGACCGGGCGCGTATTCAGATCAGCCATATTTCTCGCTTCGGCCTGCTGGAGATGTCCCGTCAGCGCCTGAGCCCGTCGCTGGGCGAGTCCAGCCATCACGTCTGCCCGCGCTGCTCCGGCACCGGTACCGTGCGTGATAACGAATCACTGTCGCTGTCTATTCTGCGTCTGATCGAAGAAGAAGCGCTGAAAGAGAATACCCAGGAAGTTCACGCCATTGTTCCTGTGCCGATCGCCTCTTATCTGCTCAACGAAAAGCGTACGGCGGTCAATGCCATCGAAACACGTCAGAATGGCGTGCGCTGTGTCATCGTGCCAAACGATCAGATGGAAACCCCGCACTATTCCGTGCTGCGCGTGCGTAAAGGGGAAGAAACGCCAACCCTGAGCTACCTGCTGCCGAAATTGCACGAAGAAGCGATGGAATTGCCGTCCGAACAAGAATATGTCGAGCGTAAACAGCCAGAGCAGCCGGCGCTCGCGACCTTTGCTATGCCGGACGTGCCGCCAGCGCCAACCGTGCAGGAGCCAGCCGTTAAAGCCGCCGCGCCTAAAGCTGCTGTTGCTACCGCAGCAACAGACTCTCAGCCTGGTTTGATTAGCCGTTTCTTCAGCGCGCTGAAATCCATCTTTGGTGGTAGCGAAGAAGTGAAGCCGGTTGAACAACCTGCGCCAAAAGCTGAAGAGAAGACGGAACGTCAGCAGGACCGTCGTAAACCGCGTCAAAACAATCGTCGCGATCGTAACGATCGTCGTGATAACCGCGATAGCCGTGGCGATCGTGATAATCGTAACGAACGTGCGGAAAACGGCGAAAACCGCGACGACAATCGTCGTAACCGCCGTCAGGCTCAGCAGCAAAATGCGGAAGCCCGCGATAACCGCCAGCCGTCCAGCGATGTCGCTGACAAAGCGAAATCCGGCGATGAGCCGCAGACTCCGCGTCGCGAGCGTAACCGCCGCCGCAACGACGACAAGCGTCAGGCGCAGCAGGAAGTTAAAGAGCTGAACCAGGCTGAACAGCCGGTGCAGGATAGCGAGCAGGAAGAACGTGTACGTCAGCCTCAGACCCGCCGTAAACAGCGTCAGCTGAGCCAGAAAGTGCGTTATACGGACAGCGCAACGGTTGAAGCCGACGTGGCAACTGCCGCTGTGGCAGCTGAGACCGTTGTCGCTCAATCCGCAGAGCAGTCCGTACCGGCGGCTCCGCGTACCGAACTGGCGAAAGTTGATCTGCCAGCCGTTGTTGCCCCTGAACAGGAAGACAACAGCGAAGCGCGTGATTCCAACGGTATGCCGCGTCGTTCCCGCCGTTCCCCTCGCCATCTGCGCGTAAGCGGTCAGCGTCGTCGTCGTTACCGTGACGAGCGTTATCCGGTTCAGTCGCCAATGCCGTTGACCGTCGCCTGTGCTTCTCCTGAATTAGCGTCCGGTAAAGTATGGATCCGCTACCCTGTCGTTCGCCCTCAGGATCAGCAGGTTGAAGAACAACGCGAGCAGGAAGTACACCATCAGCAGACTGCCCCGGCAGCGATAGAGCCTCAGGTTGCTGCCGCCGCCGTTGAGCAGATTGTTGACACCCCTGCGCCGGTTGAAACCGTGCAGCCAGAGGTGGTTGTAGCCGAACCTCAGGTTGCCGTTGTTGAGACCACGCATCCGGAAGTTATTGCTACCCCGGTCGAGGAACAACCGCAAATCATCGCGGAATCCGACGCGCCTGTAGCGGAAGAAATCGCCGCTGAAGCTGAACCTGTAGTTGAAGCTGCGGCTGAAGTCGAGGCGAAAGCGGCTGCGGAAACCGTTGCCTCCGAGCCTGAGGTGGTTGAAGACGTTGCGGAAGCTGCGCCGACTGTGGAAGAAGTCGCTGCGCCGCAGGAAGTTCAGGAACCTGTTGCAGCGCCGGTGGTAGAAGCGGAGATCGTTAAGGCTGAAGTCGTCGCAACGAGCGTTAACGCTGAACACCTTCACAGCCATGCGACCGCGCCGATGACCCGTGCACCGGCGCCGGAATATGTGCCAGAAGCGCCGCGTCATAGCGACTGGCAGCGTCCGGCGTTCGCCTTTGAAGGTAAAGGCGCAGCAGGCGGACACAGCGCCACGCATCACGCCACTGCGCCAGCAACGCGCCCGCAGTCGGTTGAATAAGCCATAATCCCCATCAAAGCCGACCTTAGGGTCGGCTTTTTTTTGCATCGGCTACGCGTTTCATCCCGCTTAACTGTGGCATGACATCCTTCATTAACGCTAAAAATTTGCGCAACCGGGTCGGATAGTAACGCGCCCAGGGATAAACCAAATGTACCGGCAACGACGCCGCATGCCATTCGGGAAGCAGCAGAACTAAACGTCCACTGGCTATATCCTCTTCGACCATCCAGCTTGAAACAATAGTCACCCCCAGCCCGGCCAGCGCGGCATTTCTTGCCACATAGATACTGTCAGTACTTAATCTGGGTGCAATAGTCAGCGTGACGGGTTTATTACGCGGCTGGTGCAGCAATGAAACGCTGTGCTGAAAAAAGGTGTTCACTGCGATCCACGGTAGCGCGGATAACTGTTCAGGATGGGAAAGCTCGCCATACTGTTCCAGCAAAGCAGGGCTCGCCACCATGCTACGGGGAACTTCGGCCAGTAAAACGGAAACCGTGGCCGGATCGACTTCAGCGCCAACCCGAATCGCGCAATCGATGTTATCGCTCAGGAAATCAACGGTTTTATCGTTAAGCATCCACTCGACCGACAACTGTGGATAGCGGGAAAGAAACTGCAAAAGCGGCTCAAGGAGCTGTTGCTGGCCAAACGCATGCGGCGCCCGGACCCGCAGCATCCCCACCGGTTCATCTTCCTTGACGTTAAGTCCATCTTCCAGCGCCAGCCAGGCATCAATAATATTTTTGGCGTGCTGGTAACCACGTTCGCCATCGTCGGTCAACTTCATCGCATGGGTGGTACGCATGATCAGTTTCACACCCAGCAAGGTTTCCAGGGATTGCAGCCGTCGGCTAACGGTCGCTTGCGTTGTCCCCATCTGTTTGGCCGCTGCCGAAAGCGAACCTGCTTCAACGATGCGCACAAACGTGCGCATCAGTTCCACCCTATCTATACGTTCATTTCTTATCATTTTCAGTTTCTTCATACGCCTGGCGTATAACTGTTTTACCACTGCGCTCGCTACCGCGCCACCCGCAGAAGGATAAAAATAGCCGCACATCCTGTGATTGAGGAATCATTTGTGAACACACATACCGCACTTTCGCGTTGGGTCATTTTCGTGCTGGCATTAGGTGCCGGATTCAGCGTTGCCGCTATCTACTATGCCCAGCCTCTTCTGCCGTTGATGGGGCAGGATCTGGCCTTGAGTATTACCGGCATGGGGTTGGTTCCGACGCTAACCCAGGCGGGATACGCGCTAGGTATTTTGTTTTTATTGCCATTGGGCGATCGTTATGACCGCCGGACATTAATCCTGCTGAAAAGCCTCTCTCTTGCCGTGCTGCTTTTGGCATGCAGCTTTACCGGACAGTTGCATTCACTGCTAATCGTGAGTCTGCTGTTGGGCATGGCGGCAACAATGGCGCAGGATATCGTTCCTGCGGCGGCCATTCTGGCGCCTGAAGGCAAACAGGGAAAAACGGTGGGCACGGTGATGACGGGCCTGCTGTTGGGGATTTTACTCTCGCGTACCGTCAGCGGAGTGGTGGGTGAAGCATTTGGCTGGCGTGAAATGTACCAACTCGCCGCCGCCAGTATTGCCGTTATTACCGCGATTATGTGGAAGGTCCTGCCTCGTTTCACGGCGCATTCCACGCTTAGCTATCCGTCATTAATGCTCTCAATGGCACAGCTCTGGCAACGGTATCCCGCATTGCGCCGCGCGGCGCTGGCTCAGGGTTTTCTGTCCATTGCCTTTAGCGCTTTCTGGTCCACGCTGGCGGTGATGCTATCTGAACATTATCGCATGGGTAGCGCTATGGCGGGCGCGTTTGGCATCGCGGGAGCGGCCGGTGCGCTTGCCGCGCCGCTGGCGGGTCATCTTGCCGATAAAGTGGGCGCGGCAAAAGTGACGCAGTTAGGCGCTTTGTTAGTTACCGTATCTTTCTCACTGATGTTCTTGTTACCCGCCCTGCCAGTTCAGGGGCAGTGGCTGCTGATTGCCCTTTCGGCGGTAGGTTTTGATCTTGGGTTGCAATCCAGCCTGGTTGCCCACCAGAACCTGGTCTATGGCCTGGAGCCGCAGGCCCGGGGACGACTGAATGCACTGCTGTTTACCATGGTGTTTATTGGTATGGCGCTGGGTTCCATTCTCGGCAGTCAGGTCTACGCGCTGGCAAACTGGGAAGGCGTGGTTGCGCTGGCAACGCTCAGCGGTGCGCTGGCGCTGGTGATAAGGCTGACGGGGAATCTGTCGCTTAACAAAACCACGGTCGCCTAAAAAAATGCCCGCTCCAGGGTGTTAAGGGAGCGGGCAGAAAAACATATCCAGTTTCATGATATGTTCAAAAGGTCATTACCGGTTAAGCTGGAACAGCGACATACCCTGCATATCGGTAAAGGTTTTGTAAGAAGCCTGAAGTGCGGCCTGCTGCATGACGTAGGACGAAATCGCCGCATTCCAGTCGACATCCACCAGGTTGCTCATCTGTTGGGTTTGGCCCAGTGCACGATCGGCGCCCAGTGAGTCCAGTGAGCTCAGTTCACTAAGCTGGGTACCTAATTCTGCACGAACGGAAAGCACGTTATTCAATGAGTTTTTCAAGCCGCGACTGGTTTTATCGATAGCTGCTGCGGCTTTATCCTTTGCCACATCATCGCCCGCAATAGGAGTGTTTAGCTCTGCAATAGCGCTATCCAGCATTTTGAACAGGTTCTTTTCCTGAGTGCTACCCGGTGGTTCCGGTACGGCGTTGCTGGTCAGGCTGGCGAAGATTTTATCGCCCGTGTGACCAATGACCATGGTACGGGAAGCATCAACCTGCTGGGTCACATTTGTGGTACCGCCGTTATAGGAACCATCAGCCTGCGCAAACGGCGCGGATTCCGTTTTGTAGCCGCCAAAAATATAGCGTCCGTTACCATCCGTGCTGTTCGCCAGGTTCATCAGCTGATCGCGGATACCCTGCAAATCAGTAGCCAGCGATGCACGGTCATCATCACTTAACGTGCCGTTCCCGGCATACACAATTTTTTCCTGCGCGGCCTGGATGGCCGTGGTGACCTGGTTCAGTACGTTCTCTTCCAGCGAGACTTTCTGCGTCGCGAATGTGCGCGCCAGCGTATACTGGCTGTTCTGCGCCTGCGCCTGAGAAAGCACGACGGCCTGCGAGGCGGCAATCGGATCGTCAGACGGATTGATCACGCGTTTGCCGGTCGACATCTGCTCGCCGAACTTCATCCATTCAGCCTGAGAGTTAGTGATGCCACGCATATTCTGCTGGTACATCATCTGGGTGCTGATACGCATTGTGTCCCTCTCCCTTAGCGAATATTAATCAATGCATCAAACAGCGCATTCGCAGTTTGCAATACCTGTGCGTTGGCCAGGTAATACTGCTGATAACGCTGCAAATTACCGTACTCTTCGTCGAGGTTTACCCCGGAAATCGACTGCTGCTGGTTATAAAGCTGCTTGACCACATTGTTTTGTGTGGTGCTGCTGGTTTTCAGCGTCGCCGTTTTGTTGCCCACGTCGCTCACCAGGGTAGCGTAAGCGTCGTTAAAGGTTTTATTACCAACGGTTTCCTTGGTTTGCAGATCCAGCAGTTTCTGACCGTTACGGTTATCGCTTGCCCCGGTATCCGCAGCAGGATCAGTGTTTTTCTCTGACGCCATGGCGATTTTCGACTCGTCGGTCACCAGCACCTTCATCTCTATAACGGCGTCGCTCACCGGTTTTACGGTGAAACTGTCATTCGGTTTCGCACCCGCACCAACCGTTATCTCCATCCCGTCAAAGGACATTTTTCCACCGGTGACGGTGGCTTTAAAACTGGTATTGTCGGCAAGGCGAGTCACCTGCCAGTCTGTGCCATCAAACACAATTTTATAATCTGTTGCCTGCACCGCCGAGCTATCCGTCATTTTGACATCAAGCGAACCAGTCCCTTGATTCTTCGTGTTGCTGAGCACTGCCGGGCTGCCGATATCGAAGAAATTCCCACCCTTATCGCCGTTAGCATCAAAACCTTCTTTATGCTGGGTGTTAAACGCATCGGCAAACGCAAGCGCCAGTTGGCCAAGGGTATTGCGCGTCTGGTCAAGTTCCTGGGAGCGGAACGTCAGTAATCCCCCCAGTGAACCGGTATTCAGCAGTTTCTCAGGGATCTCAACCGCTCCGGCAACACCATCCACATACGCAACGGTGGTACGGGAAGGATCGTCACTGGAAGGCACCGCCGCCAGCTGGCGTGCATTGCTGCCCTGCACCAATGAATAGCCGTTCGCCATCGTTACGTTGTAAGTACCACCGTCCTGAACGCTGACTTCCACACCGACAATCTGATTCAGTTCACTGACCAGCTGGTCGCGCTGGTCAAGTAAATCGTTTGGCGATGCGCCCGCACCGACACCGGTCAGACGGGAAATCTGGTCGTTGAGGCTGGCGATTTGTTTCGAGTAGTTGTTGATCTGATCGACGCTGGCTTTGATAGCGGTATTAACCTGCTTATCCTGATCGCGCAGATATTGGTCAGTCGTTCGGAACTGATTCACCAAACCATCCGCTTTACCAATCAACGCCTGACGCGCCGCCGGATCTTCGGCGTTACTGACCAGCGTTTGCAGACTGGTAAAAAAGTCCTGCATGGAGGTGGAGATTGAACTGGTTTTGCTGGACAGCAGGTTGTCGATTTTCGACATTTGCTCATAGCGCGTCGTCAAACCGCTGCTTTGGTTTTGCGCTGCCCGCAGCTGATTGGTGATAAAGGAGTCATACTCGCGCTGCACGCCAGAAACATAGACGCCATTGCCTACCCAGCCCCCCGCACCCAGCGTGCTGTTCGCTTGCGCCATAATTGTCGTTTGGCGGGTGTACCCGGCAACGTTATAGCTGGAGATGTTATTACTGGCAGTGTTCAACGCGGCCTGCGCTGCGCTGAGTCCACTCATCGCGTTATTAATCAAGCTGGACATGGAGGTTCCTTGTAATCCTTCAATACTCGTTATTATCGGCAGCAGGTCGGTAGACTTGAGCTATTTAAAAGAGATTATCGATGTTCGTGCTGTAGGTTTTGCTCACTTTTTCACTCATCGATTTCAACTGCTGGATCATGCTGGTTAATTTGCGCGCATAGTGAGGATCGGTCGCGTAACCGGCATTCTGCAATGCCTGCGCCCCCTGCTCAGCGGTTGCGGCTGCGGTCACCGCCGCATAGCGCGGGTTACGGGAAATCAGTCCGACATAATCCGACAGCGCCTCAAGGTAAGAGCTATAGACGCGGAATCTGGCTTTCACCTTCTTCGCCTCGCCGTTTTCATATTCAGTGGTGGTGATTTCGGTCGTTGGCCCCTTCCAGCTTCCCGAAGCCTTCACGCCAAAAATGTTGAAGCTCGGTTCGCCGTTTTCCCGGCGAATTTGCCGCTGACCCCATCCGGACTCCAGCGCAGCCTGCGCCAGAATCAGATGATGCGGAACGCCGCTTTGCTGGCTTGCCAGTTTTGCCGGCAATGACAGCTGGGCGAGGAAGTCTTTACTGTCACCGGACAGCGGCTCATCATGGCTTTCCGTCGCCCGAGGAATGGCTTTACGCACCAGCTGCGTCAGCGCCTGGTTTTGATAGCTGGTCACCGTTTCCAGTGGGAACTTCATCGGCACCTGTGGCGCATCATCGGCAGGTTGCGTTTGCCCTTGCGTCATCTGCTTAACCATCATTTCAGCCAGCCCCAGACCTTTACCTGCGGTCATCTGCTGCGCAATTTGCTGGTCATACATGCTGGTATACAAACGCGTCGAATCGCTGCTAAACACGCCATCTTTCGGCAGCGCTTCACGCATGCTTTTCAGCATCATCTGCACGAACATCCCTTCAACCTGGCGGGCGACCGGGCGGATATTCGCCGCCGGGTCCTGACCCGCTTTCGCTTTCAGTTCGTTCAGCGCTTGCGCATCCCAGGCGGCGCTGGTCAGCAGTTTGCTGTCACCAATCATCAGATGATTTCCAGTTTGGCGCGTAAGCAACCCGCGCTCTGCATTGATTGCAGGATGGACATCAGATCCATCGGCGTCGCCCCCAACGCATTCAGCGCACGCACGACGTTGTTCAGATTGGCGCTGGAACGCACGCTTTGCAGCGAACCGCCGCTCTGGCGCAGATCGATCTGGGTTTGTGGCGTCACCACGGTTTGCCCACCGCCGAACGGTGTATCCGGCTGGCTGACGTTCGCCTGGCGGTTGACCGTAATCGACAGGTTGCCTTGCGCCACGGCACAGCTATCCAGCGTAACTTCACGGTTCATGACCACGGATCCGGTGCGCGAGTTGATAATCACTTTCGCATCCTGCGGCGTGACATTCACCTCCATATTCTGGATGTCGGCGAGGAAACGTACCTGCGAACTGTTGCCGCTTGGCACACGCACTTGTATTGTCCGCGCATCCAGCGCCGTCGCGCTGCCGAAGCCACGCGAGCGGTTAATGGTGTCCGTTATCTGCTGCGCCATGGCAAAATCTTCATTATTGAGCTGCAGATTAATGGTATTGCCTGCGCCAAACTGGCTGGGTAATTCACGCTCGATGGTCGCGCCATTGGTGATACGCCCGCCATTGAGCTGGTTAACCTGCACGCTGCTGCCACCCGCAGCCGCGCCCGCACCGCCAACCAGAATATTCCCCTGCGCCAGGGCATATACCTGGCTATCGACCCCTTTCAGCGGGGTCATCAGCAGCGTTCCGCCGCGCAGGCTTTTGGCGTTACCCATGGAAGAGACCACCACATCAATGGTTTGTCCCTGGCGACCAAAGGCTGGAAACTGCGCGGTTACCATCACCGCCGCCACGTTTTTCAGCTGCATATTGGTGCCGGTTGGTACGGTGATCCCCAACTGCGACAGCATGTTGTTGAGCGTTTGCGTCGTAAACGGCGTCTGGGTGGTCTGGTCACCAGTGCCATCCAGCCCGACCACCAGCCCGTAACCGATCAGCGAGTTTTCCCGCACGCCCTGCACGCTGGTCAGGTCACGAATACGGTCGGCATGCGCAAAGGCGGTTGCCAGCACCAGTACCATTCCAACAAGAGATTTAAACACCGGGTACCTCGCTTACATCGGCGACAAGTTAAGGAAGAAACGCTGCAACCAGCCCATATTTTGCGCTTCATTGATGTAGCCGTTGCCGACGTACTCAATACGCGCATCCGCAACCTGCGTTGACGGTACGGAGTTGCTGCCACTGATGGTGCGCGGGTTAACGACCCCGGAGAAGCGAATGAATTCAGTGCCCTGATTAATGGCAATCTGTTTTTCACCCACAACGTGTAAATTGCCATTCACCAGTACCTGATCGACCGTTACCGTCAACGTGCCGCTGAAGGTATTACTGGCGTTAGCGCCGCCTTTACCGTTAAAGGTATTCCCACCGGAGGCTTCTACGTCGGCACGTTCGTTACCAAACAGCCCTTGCAGGTAGCGCGGTACGGTATCAAAACCAAAGTTGGTTTTGCCGTCGCGGCTGGCGTTTGCCGAGGAACTTTTGCTCGCGCTGACGTTTTCCTGCAATACGATGGTCAGCGTATCGCCAATATTGCGCGGACGGCGGTCTTCGAACAGCGGCTGATAGCCGTAGTTAATCGGCTGTGCCGACTGGAAGATTGATCCATTTGCCACCGGCGTCGGGCCAGGAATGGGTTGGGCAGACGTTGCGCCCTGCACGAGCGGCGTCGCCGGGATCCAGGCGCACCCTGTCAGTGAAACCACCAGCAGGGCTAAAATTGGGTATGGGTGAAGCGCGTATTTTCGCATTGCGGTCATCTTCAAAATCAGTGTGCCGGTGAGGTTCTCACCCCACCGGACCCCACTTTAGAGTTGCGTCAGTTTTTGCAGCATCTGATCGGTGGTCGATACCGCTTTACTGTTGATTTCGTAAGCGCGCTGAACCTGAATCATGTTTACCAGTTCTTCCGCCACGTTGACGTTAGAGGTTTCAACATAACCCTGATACAGCAGACCCGCGCCGTTCAGCCCCGGCGTGCTCTCATTCGGCGCGCCGGATGACTGCGTTTCGGTGTACAGATTCTCACCAATACTTTCCAGGCCGGTGTCGTTCATAAAGGTCGTCAGGTTAAGCTGCCCTACCTGAACAGGCGCAGCCTGGCCCTGTTGGGTTACGCTGACAATACCGTCGCGTCCAATGGTGATGCTGAGCGCGTTGGCCGGAATAGTGATGGCAGGTTGAACCTGAAAACCACCCGCGGTCACCAGTTGACCGTTCTGATCCACCTGGAAAGAACCGTCACGGGTATAGGCGGACGTACCATCAGGCAGCATGACCTGGAAAAACCCCTGGCCTTTAATTGCCACGTCTTTACTGTTGTTGGTCTGCGACAGGTTGCCCTGGCTGTGCAAACGTTCGGTCGCAACCGGACGCACACCGGTACCAATCTGCAAACCAGACGGCAGCGTTGTCTGTTCGGAAGACTGTGCGCCAGGCTGGCGAATCGTCTGGTACAGCAGATCTTCAAACACCGCACGTTGGCGCTTAAATCCGTTGGTGCTGACGTTTGCCAGGTTGTTGGCAATCACATCCATATTGGTTTGCTGCGCATCCAGGCCGGTTTTGGCGATCCATAATGAACTGATCATAAAATGTCCTGTGTTAACTCATCGACAGCAGTTGGTTGGCGCGGCCCGCGTTATCATCCACGCTACTGATAATCTTCATCTGCATTTCAAAGCGGCGAGCGTTGGCGATCATGTCGCTCATTGCGGCAACCGGCTTGACGTTGCTACCTTCCAGCACGCCCGACATAACGCGGATGCTGGGGTCGGCCTGCAAGGTCGGACCACGGGTAGCCTGCGCCGCCGCGCTCAGACGAAACATTCCGTCATCGCCACGTTGCACTTCGCTCCCCGTCGCCTTCACCAGCTTCAGACGACCAACGGGCGCAACCGTATTGGCCGGATCGCCAGGGTTGAGCGCCGAGATCGTCCCGTCAGCCGCAATGGTGACTTCAGAACCTTCCGGTACGGCTATCGGCCCGGCTTCGCCGATTACCGGATGCCCCTGAATGGTCAGTTCGCCCGTGGGGCTTACCTGTATAGCGCCATTACGGGTATATCCTTCGCTGCCGTCCGCGGTCTGCACAGCCAACCAGCCATCCTGTTGCAGCGCCACATCCAATGGGCGTGAGGTATAGTCCATCTGGCCCGGCGTCATATCGGCCCCCGGCGTGGAGGCCACCACCAGCGTACGCGTCGGCAAAGACAAACCTTCTACGGGAACCGCGCGCAGCGCATTGAGCTGCGCGCGAAAGCCCGGCGTAGAGGCGTTTGCCAGATTGCTGGCCGTCACCGCCTGTTGATTCAGCGTCTGACTGGCCGCGCCCATAGCGGTATAAATTGCGTGATCCATTAAGCCATCCCGTCAGGCGCTTAGCGCAGGTTGACCAGCGTGTTGAGGATCTGATCCTGGGTTTTGATGGTCTGCGCGTTCGACTGATAGTTACGCTGGGCGACGATCATATTCACCAGTTCTTTACTCAAATCCACGTTTGACGCTTCCAGCGCGCCGTTGGTCAGCTTGCCGAAGTTACCTTCGCCTGCGGTGCCCAGCAGCGCCACGCCGGAAGACTGCGTGGCCGCCCAGACGTTATCGCCCTGGGACGCCAGACCTTCATTGTTGGCAAAGTTTGCCAGCACGATCTGTCCCAGAACCTGTTTCTGTTCGTTGGAGTAGTTACCGACCACGGTACCGTCATTGTTAATCTGGTAGCTCACCAGATCGCCCGGCTTGTAGCCGTTCTGGTTAGTGGCGACGATGTTGTTGGCACCGGTGTTCTGCTGCATGGAGTTCAGGAAGCTCAGGGAGAAATCCGCGGCGTCTGCACCGTTAATCTGACCGGTAGTGATTTGGATATCCGTTCCTGCAGGCGCCCCCGTTGCCGTGGCGCTAATGCCTAAAAACACACCGTTTTCGTTAAAGCGCATAAAGCCCGCTGATTGTGCGGGATCGCCGGTGGAGGCATCCTGAGTGTGAACTTCCCAGGTGTTGCTCTGGGCGTTTTTGACATAAAAAATATTCATGTCATGGGCATTACCCTGGCTATCGAAAACGGTAACGGTGCCTTTTTTGTTGTAGGTGTCCGCGTCGCTTGGGTCAAATGGCGTCTTGGCTGGAACCTTGTCAGTGGAGTTGAGGTTGATCTGCATTGACGCGGTAGTGGTGGATTTAGCCGCCATCAGCGTATTCGGGATAGTGATCGGCGCCGGGTTTGCCCCCTGCTGAACCGTCGGCGGCGTACCGGTAGCCGGATAGCCCGTCAGTTGCAGCCCCTGCATGTTAACGATATTGCGGTTTTCATCGAGCTTGAACTGACCGTTACGGCTGTAGAAAACAGAACCGTTGCTGTCAACCATGCGGAAGAAACCGTTCTGGCTGATGGCAACATCCAGCCCGCGTCCGGTGTTGGTGGTGGTGCCATCGGTAAAATCCTGGGTAATACCCGCAACTTTAACGCCCAGACCCACTTTAGAACCGGCGAACATATCTGCAAAAGAGGCGGCACCGGATTTAAAACCGTAGGTGGCGGAGTTGGCGATGTTGTTACCAATGACATCGAGGTTGGTCGCTGCAGCGTTCAGACCGCTGACCGCTTGTGAAAAGGCCATGACTTACTCCTGATAAGTGTGAGGGCTTAGATTATTTGCCGTACTTCGTCGAGGGTGGTGGTTCCATAGGTGCCCAGATCCAGCGTATTACCGCCGTTACTGCGAATAACCCCCTGCACCAGCGCAAACTGAAGCGGCTGCGCCACCAGTTGCGTTCCGCCATTACTGGCAGCAATTGAGACGTTATAAGAACCGCCTGGCGCATCCGTGCCATCGGTCATGGTGCCGTCCCAGGTAAAGGTATGAACACCTGCTTTCAAGCCGCCAATATCAATACTGCGTATCACTTTGCCGTCTTTATCGGTAATCGTTGCCGTCACCTTATCTGCCGGCTGTTGCAGCTCAACGCCAAACGGTGTCGTAGTGGTTTTCGCGCCCTCTTCCGTACCTTTACCGGTCAGGATGGTGGTGCCCGGGATCATGACGCCGTGACCAATCAGCGTGCTGGCCTGCAGCGACTGACTGTTGTCGATCTGCCCGGAAATAGACCCCAGCGTGGTGTTCAGTTTCTCAATCCCACTCACGGTGCTGATTTGCGCCAGTTGGGTAGTCAGTTCGTTGTTTTGCAGCGGGTTGGTTGGGTCCTGGTTTTTTAGCTGAGCGACCAGTAGCGTCAGAAAACTGCTTTGCAGGTCAGCGGCGTTGCTACCCGTCAGGGAGCTATTCCCGGTGGCGGCTTTAACGCCGGCATTGCTCGGGTCATTCATGGTTACAGCAACAGACATGTGCGTCTCCTTTACTGGCCTAACGTAAGCGTTTTGAGCATCAAGCTTTTCACGGTATTGAGCACTTCGACGTTTGCCTGGTAGCTACGCGAGGCGGACATGGTGTTAACCATCTCGCCGACGACGTCCACATTCGGCATTTTCACGTAACCGTTCGCATCGGCCAGCGGATTACCGGGTTCATAAACCAGCTTATCCGGCGCCTGGCTTTCAATGACGTCAGCGACTTTAACGCCGCCGGTTGCTGCGCCAGGTGCGGCATCAACCTGAAAAACGACCTGCTTCGCACGATACGGTTGGCCGTCAGGTCCGGTGACGCTATCCGCATTCGCCATGTTGCTGGCCGCCACGTTCAGGCGCTTAGACTGAGCCGTCAGCGCAGAGCCTGCGATATCAAAAATATTTAACAGCGCCACGAATTAGTTCCCTCCTTGCAGCACGTTCATCATGCCTTTGATTTGCCCACCCAGCGCGGTCAGCCCCATTTGGTACTTGAGGCTGTTGTCTGCAAATTGCGTACGCTCCCTGTCCATATCCACCGTATTGCCATCGAGCGATGGCTGGTCAGGAATACGATAGAGCAGCTCCGTAGAAGGCGTAGAAACGGTCTGGGCCGGAATGTGTTGTGCAGAGGTCAGCGTCAACGAAACGCCGCCGGTTTGTTCCCGTCCTCGCACCATGACTTTTTTTAATTCACTGGCGAAATCCAGGTCGCGCGCCTGATACCCCGGCGTATCGGCATTGGCAATATTGGCGGCCAATATTTCCTGGCGTTGGGCGCGCAAATTCAGCGCTTCCTGTTGAAAACGTAAGGCGGCGTCGAGCTTATCGAGCATATCTCCTCCGCAAATGACAAAATTCAGCCGACAGCTTAAATCCCATTACGCGCGCTTTATCGCCGGAATAAACGCAAAATGCGTCGCTATTTGTTGCGTTGATGACTGCGTCACACAGGTAAAATCCAGCCACTACCTGAAAAAGCGCGAGGTTTTGATGCAAACGTTTAAACGTGGAATAGTCGTGGCAGCACTGCTGTTCAGCCCTATGACGCTGGCGCAAGACCTGAATTCACAGCTGACGGCATGGTTCTCCCAACGTCTGGCCGGATTTAGCGATGAGGTGGTCGTCACTATCCGTACGTCGCCTAACCTACTGCCCAGCTGCGAGCAACCCGCACTAAGCGTGTCCGGCAACGCGAAACTGTGGGGCAATGTGAATGTGCTGGCCCGCTGCGCTAACGAGAAACGTTATCTGCAGGTGAATGTGCAGGCCACGGGAAACTACGTGGTTGCCGCCGCGCCCGTTGCCCGGGGCAGCGCCCTGACCCCGGCCAGCGTTACGCTGAAACGAGGTCGACTGGACCAACTGCCGCCGCGCGCCGTGTTAGATTTGAATCAGGTGCAGGACGCGGTGAGTCTGCGCGATCTGGTTCCTGGTCAGCCGATACAGCTTTCGATGCTGCGCCAGGCCTGGCGGATCAAAGCAGGTCAACGCGTACTGGTTATTGCCAACGGCGAGGGCTTTCGGGTGAATGCCGAAGGTAAAGCGCTGAACAATGCCGCCGTCGCACAGAATGCGCGAGTGCGGATGATTTCAGGCCAGGTGGTGAGCGGCGTCGTCGATTCTGATGGGAATATTCTTATTAACCTATAATAGGTTAAAGATTTTTTAGCGTGTGCCGATAGATAATCAACCAATGATTACAGCGGGCCGCTATAGCGTAACCCTCGATGAGGAAAAACAAAATGAGTATTGATCGTACCTCACCATTGAAGCCAGTCAGCACCGTCCAGCCGCGTGAAACCAGCGATACGCCGGTACAAAAAGCGCGGAAGGAAAAAACAACTGCCACCAACAGCACCAGCGTCATGCTGAGCGACGCCCAGGCTAAACTGATGCAGCCCGGCACCAATGACATCAATATGGAACGCGTCGAAGCACTGAAAACCGCGATCCGTAACGGTGAGCTAAAAATGGATACCGGAAAAATTGCCGACTCGCTGATTCGCGAGGCACAGAGCTACTTGCAGAGTAAATAAAGTATGACTCGTTTGTCAGAAATACTTGACCAGATGACAACCGTCCTCAATGACCTGAAAACGGTAATGGATGCTGAGCAACAGCAGCTTTCCGCAGGATATATCAACGGCAGCCAGCTACAGCGTATTACAGAAGAAAAAAGCTCTTTGCTGGCGACCCTTGATTATCTGGAACAACAGCGCCGTCAGGAACATGACGCCACGCGCAGCGCCAATGATGAGATTGCCGAACGCTGGCAGACGATAACCCAAAAAACGCAGCATTTACGCGATCTCAACCAGCACAACGGATGGCTGCTGGAAGGGCAAATTGAACGTAATCAACAAGCGATTCACGTGCTGAAACCACACCAGGAGCCAGCGCTGTATGGCGCAAACGGCCAAACCTCCACGGCACACCGCGGCGGGAAAAAATTCTCTATTTAATGCCCATAATGCAGCTTTCAGTCCTCGGCGTTTTGTAGGCCGGATACGGCGTAACGCCGCCATCCGGCAATTGTCTGTTACGCCGTCCGGCGCACGAACTCTTTCACTTTAAAGCCCAGCACGGCAAGTGCGGCGAAGTAAGCGGCAATCCCCGCCACCACCACAGCCATCAGACGCAGCAAACGCCACAACATCGTTCCCTGCGACCAGTCCGGCATGATATAGAGCATCCCGACCAGCGCCGCTGACATCACCAGTACGGAAATCACCAGACGCGCCAGAAACCAGGCCCAGCCCGGCTGCGGGGTGAAAATTTTCTGTTTACGCAGCTGCCAGTACAGCAGCGACGCATTCAGACATGCCGCCAGACCAATCGACAGCGACAGCCCGGCGTGCTTCAGCGGCCCAATAAACGCCAGGTTCATCAGCTGGGTCATAATCAGCGTCACAATAGCAATCTTCACCGGCGTTTTAATATCCTGGCGCGAGTAAAAGCCAGGGGCCAGAACTTTCACCACGATCAAGCCAATCAAACCGACCGAGTACGCCACCAGCGCGCGCTGGGTCATCGCGGCATCAAAGGCGGTAAATTTACCGTACTGGAACAGAGAAACCGTCAGCGGCTTAGCCAGAATACCCAACGCCACGGCGCTCGGTAATGCCAGCAGGAAGCACAAACGCAGCCCCCAGTCCATCAGGCGGCAATACTCATCATGATTCCCGCTGGAAAAGCTTTTGGACAGCGATGGCAACAGGATAGTCCCCAACGCTACGCCAAGGACGCCGGACGGAAACTCCATCAGACGGTCGGCATAGTACATCCATGAAACCGAGCCGGAAGCGAGAAACGAAGCGAAAATCGTATTGATGATCAGTGAAATCTGGCTGACGGAAACCCCGAGGATCGCCGGGCCCATTTGCTTGACGACGCGCATCGCCCCCGCATCGCGGAAGTTCACGCGCGGCAGCACCAGCATGCCAATTTTCTTCAGATGCGGCAGTTGATACACCAGCTGCAGCACGCCGCCAACGGTCACGGCCCACGCCAGCGCCAGCACCGGAGGATTAAAATAAGGCGCGGCAAACAGCGCAAAACCGATCATGCTGATATTCAAAAAGGTCGGCGCAAACGCCGGAATAGAGAAGCGGTTCCAGGTGTTAAGGATCGCACCGACCAGAGAAGCCAGCGAAATCAGCAGGATATAAGGAAAGGTGATCCGCAGCAGTTGAGTCGTCAAGGCAAATTTGTCGGCGGTGTCGGCAAACCCTGGCGCAGTGACTAAAATCACCCACGGCGCGGCCAGCATCCCGGCAACCGTCACCACGGCCAGCGCCAGCGTCAGCAGCCCTGAAACATAGGCGACAAATACGCGGGTAGCATCCTCACCCTGCTTACTTTTATACTCTGCCAGAATAGGCACAAACGCCTGAGAAAATGCGCCTTCAGCAAAAATTCGGCGCAGCAGGTTAGGAAGTTTGAACGCCACAAAAAAGGCATCTGTCGCCATTCCTGCGCCAAAGATTCTGGCGACAATCGCATCACGCGCAAAACCCAGCACACGTGAAAACATCGTCATCGAGCTGACGGCTGCCAGCGACTTTAATAAATTCATCTATGTTGTATTCCAGACCCTGGAGCAAAACCCCTGCATGGCCAATCCGTAGGCCGGATAAGGCGTTAACGCCGCCATCCGGCAATATCGCGATGCCTGATGGCGACGCATGCGCGTCTTATCAGGCCTACAGATCGCCGCGTAGTTTGCCATCACTCTCGGCTAAAAAGAGGTGTTATTTTTGAGTTGGCATATAGTACCTGGATTACAATGAATTACTACCGCCAGATGTTACAGGCGGTTATTCAGCCATCGCCTCCCGCCACAGCTTTTCGACAACACGCTGGGCCAGCAGGGCCTGCTCGCCTGCCGTCTGGGGAACCGTCTGATTTTGCACGCACTCGATGAAATGCCGCGCGCATCCGGCAAAACCTCGCTGTTCTAAGGTCGTTTGCCAACCGGCTATCGGCTTGTGTACAACGCCGTGCCCACGCTCTTCACGCCATTCCCGCATATCCGTCACGTCAATCAGACCGCCGTCCGTCACCGCCTGCACGCTCTCACGCTGGCTACCGGCGCGACGATGCATACTGGTGGTTATCTGTAGCTGATCGACAGAAAAATGGTGCTCGGCGTAGAGCATCGCGCCTGCGTCATTAGTCAGCAAAGTGCCGCTATTTAACTGGGGGTTCCCGCCAGCCAGCCACAGTGCGGTATCGACCACGTGCAGATAGTCGTCCAGTAGAGTGAAACGCAGGTCATGCGGCCCCACGCTGTCGGTACGATGCTTATCTATACGCACAGACGCCGCGTTGCCCAACTGGGCTTTGAGATCCTGATACAGTGGCGCAAATCGACGGTTAAAGCCGACCATCAACGTCAGTTTTTTCCGCGCGGCCAGCTCGACCAGTTGCTCAGCCTCACGCAGGTTTTCCGCCAGCGGTTTATCCACGCACACATGGACCCCGGCATGCAGTAGTTCACTGACCACCGCATAGTGCGTCGCGGTGCTGGAATGGACGAAAACCGCGTCGCAGGTTTTCGCCAGATTCACCAGGGAGTCAACGTAAGGTATACGCCAGGTATCACAGACACGCAGCGCTTTTTCCCGCGAAGGCGAAAACGCGCCTTGCAGCGTCCAGTCCGCGGAACTGCCCAGCACGGGCAGCCAGGCTTTTTGTGCAATACCGCCCAGACCGACAACGCCGATACGTAATTTATTCACGTCAGTCTCCCAGGTGTGCCAGTAAGGAATCAAGCCGCTGCTTAAGTTCCGCAACTTCTGTTTCCAGGGCTTCAACGCGGGCCTGCAGATCGCCAGAGGCGACCGGGAGTTCATCTGCCGTGGCGATAGGCTCATCAACATCGCCGCAAAACAGGTGCATATAGCGACTTTCACGTTTGCCCGGCTCGCGCGCCAGACGGATCACATAAGGACCATCTTCACGGGTCGCCAGTTTTTCCAGCGTTGACTCCACTTCAGCCATATCGCTGAATTCGTACATTCGCGATGCGCGGCTACGCAGTTCGCCCGGCGTTTGCGCGCCGCGCAGCAACAGCGTGGTGACCAGCGCCACTTCGGCTGCACTGAGTTTCAGATTGCCAAATTCAGAGTTGCAGAAACGCTGTTCATATTTCGTGACGCGATTACCAAAGCCGCTCACCGTGCGCAGAAAATGCCGCTTCACCAGATTATCAAGCTGATCCTGCACTTCCGCTTCCGACAGGTTCATTACCGGTTCACGATTCGTTTTTTGATTGCAGGCGGTTACGACGCCATTCACCGAAAGCGGATACTGTTCCGGCGTGGTGACCTGTTTTTCTAATAAACAGCCAATCACACGCGCTTCGGTGGCGGTTAATTCGTATTTCATCGTCTTCTCCATTATTCAGGCTAACCTGAAACTTAGCGCCCGGGGGTCCATTCTGATGTGGTCAACGCCGTCAGCACGTGATCGCGCCACTGCCCGTCAATCAGCAGGTAATCTTTGGCATACCCTTCTTTTTCAAAACCCAGCCGCGCCAGCAAGTCGCCGCTGCGTTTATTGTGCGGCATGTAGTTCGCCATAATGCGGTGAATATGCTGCGTGCGCTGCATATAACGAATGGCCGAGGTTAAGGCTTCGTACATCAGCCCCTGCCCCTGCCACTTCTGCGCAATGGAATAACCGAGATAACAGGCGTGGAAAGATCCGCGCACCACGTTCGAGAAGTTCGCGACGCCGATAATCTCTTTTTCTTCCGGATCGAGCAGCGCAAAATAATACGCGGTGCCTTGTTTATGAAACTCAGAAATCATACTCAGACGCGCCTGCCAGCCGGAGGGATAACAGTGGCTTTCATCGCGAATAGGTTCCCAGGGTTTTAAGAAATGACGATTTTCTGCGTAATAATCTGCCAGACGCCAGGCATCACGCTCATGCACTAAACGCACGACCAGGCGGTCGGTGGTTAAGCGCACCTTTGGCACGTTACTGCGATAGCCAAACATTCTATACCTACTCCTTCCCGTAACGTCTTCAATACGCTATTCGCATTACTATACCTGCGCCAATATGCCCTGTGAAAAGAGCAAATTGCCATTTTTTGAATTATTCACACATTTTGATGAAAACTCTCTATCAAGACGGACTTTTGATAAAAAAATATTGTCTCGCCAAGGGTGGGAAAAGCGGTGACGACGCCGCAGAATAGGAGGTGTTTATCTTTTAAACTCTATCCAGAGTGACGAGTTTTTCCCTGGAGGGGAAATGTCGCAAGTCTCGCAGGCAAGGAACCTGGGTAAATATTTCCTTCTCATCGATAATATGCTGGTCGTGCTGGGTTTCTTCGTCGTTTTCCCGCTGATCTCCATTCGCTTCGTCGACCAAATGGGCTGGGCCGCCGTTATGGTCGGTATCGCGCTGGGATTACGTCAGTTTATCCAGCAGGGTTTGGGTATTTTTGGCGGCGCTATTGCTGACCGTTTCGGCGCAAAACCGATGATCGTCACCGGCATGCTAATGCGCGCCGCCGGGTTCGCCACCATGGGCATTGCCCACGAACCGTGGCTGCTGTGGTTTTCCTGTTTTCTTTCCGGTTTAGGCGGCACGCTGTTCGACCCTCCCCGCTCGGCGCTGGTGGTCAAACTGATCCGCCCGGAAAAGCGTGGGCGTTTTTTCTCGATTCTGATGATGCAGGATAGCGCAGGCGCCGTGGTTGGCGCATTACTCGGCAGTTGGCTGTTACAGTACGATTTTCGCCTGGTATGTGCGACAGGGGCCATTTTGTTTGTTCTGTGCGCGGCGTTTAACGCCTGGCTGCTTCCGGCATGGAAGCTGTCAACGGTAAAAATTCCGGTGCGTGAAGGGATGAGCCACGTGATGCATGACAAGCGGTTTGTCACCTATGTGCTGACGCTGGCTGGCTATTACATGCTGGCGGTACAGGTAATGTTAATGCTGCCAATCATGGTAAACGACATCGCCGGTTCGCCTTCCGCCGTGAAATGGATGTATGCCATCGAAGCATGCCTCTCGTTAACGCTGCTCTATCCGATTGCCCGCTGGAGTGAAAAACGTTTTCGTCTTGAACATCGTCTGATGGCCGGTCTGCTGCTGATGTCTCTGAGCATGATGCCCATTGGTCTGGTTGGAAATTTACAGCAGTTGTTCACGCTGATCTGTACCTTCTATATCGGCTCGATTATCGCTGAACCGGCGCGTGAAACCCTGAGCGCATCGCTGGCCAATGCGCGGGCGCGCGGCAGTTACATGGGCTTCAGCCGACTGGGACTCGCCATCGGCGGCGCAATTGGTTATGTCGGCGGCGGCTGGCTGTTTGACATGGGGAAAGCCCTGGCGCAGCCCGAATTGCCGTGGATGATGCTCGGTATTATCGGCTTCATCACCTTCCTGGCTTTAGGCTGGCAGTTCAGTCTCAAACGCCCAACGCGCGGCATGCTGGAACCCGACGCCTGATAGCTCATCCGGCGCACGGGCACTTTTCAGTTTTTTCTGCTGGTGCCTGGGGCGCTGGTACTCGATGATGCTTTGTGTCACGATTACGCCACATGCATCATGTTGAGGACTCCCATGAAGAAGCTTTTTTTTGCCGCTGCGCTGATTGTCGGCGGCCTGTTGGTTGGTTGTAATCAACTCACGCAATATACGGTTAGCGAGCAAGAGATTAATCAGGCGCTGGCGAAGCATAATAACTTTTCTAAAGATATCGGTTTGCCCGGCGTCGCGGAAGCGCATATCGTCCTGAGCAACCTCGCCAGCCAGATAGGCCGTGAAGAGCCCAATAAGGTGACGCTGACCGGTGATGCCAATCTGGACATGAATTCCCTGTTCGGCAGTCAGAAAGCCACCATGAAGCTGAAGCTCAAAGCCTTACCGGTCTTCAATAAAGAGAAAGGCGCGATTTATCTGCAAGAGATGGAAGTCGTGGACGCCACCGTCACGCCGGAAAAAATGCAGTCGGTACTGCAAACGCTGATGCCTTATTTAAATCAGTCGCTGCGTAACTATTTCAACCAGCAGCCAGCGTACATTCTGCGGGATGACAGTAGCCAGGGTGAAGCGCTGGCGAAAAAACTGGCGAAAGGTATTGAGGTGAAACCGGGCGAAATCATCATCCCGTTCACCGACTAATAAACCAGAGGGCGCTGATGCGCCCTTTTTTTTCGTGCAAACGAAAACGTTTCCGCTTATCCTTTGTTTCCGGCAAAAAAGACTATCCTCAGCCGGAGCATATTGATGACTGCACCATCCCAGGTTTTAAAGATCCGCCGCCCAGACGACTGGCATCTTCACTTTCGCGATGGCGACATGTTAAAAACTGTCGTGCCCTATACCAGTGAAATTTATGGCCGCGCTATTGTTATGCCAAACCTGGCACCGCCCGTCACCACGGTTGACGCGGCGATCGCTTACCGCCAGCGCATTCTTGACGCGGTACCTGCCGGACACGACTTCACGCCATTAATGACCTGCTACTTAACGGATACGCTGGATCCCAACGAGCTGGAACGTGGATTTAACGAAGGCGTTTTCACCGCCGCAAAACTCTATCCGGCCAATGCCACAACCAACTCGACGCATGGCGTAACCTCAATTGATGCCATCATGCCGGTGCTGGAACGAATGGAAAAATTGGGTATGCCGCTGTTGGTGCACGGCGAAGTGACGCATGCGGATATCGATATTTTCGATCGCGAAGCACGCTTTATTGAGACGGTGATGGAGCCACTGCGTCAGCGTCTGACCGCGCTGAAAGTCGTGTTCGAACATATCACCACCAAAGATGCAGCCGAATATGTGCGTGACGGCAACGAGCTTCTGGCTGCAACCATTACGCCACAGCACCTGATGTTTAACCGCAACCACATGCTGGTCGGTGGAATTCGCCCACACCTGTATTGCCTGCCGATCCTCAAACGTAACGTCCACCAACAGGCGCTGCGTGAACTGGTCGCCAGCGGATTTAGCCGCGCGTTCCTTGGTACCGACTCGGCGCCGCATGCGCGTCACCGCAAAGAATCCAGCTGCGGCTGTGCAGGGTGCTTTAACGCTCCGACCGCGCTGGGCAGCTATGCCGCCGTGTTTGAAGAGATGAATGCGCTGGCCCATTTTGAAGCCTTCTGCTCACTCAATGGTCCTGGGTTCTATGGTCTGCCAGTGAATGAGACCTTTATTGAGCTTGAACGCATGGAGCACCAGGTCCCGGAGAGCATTGCGCTGGAAGATGACACGCTGGTGCCTTTCCTGGGTGGCGAAACGGTACGCTGGTCAGTAAAAAACTAAAAAAAGTGTAGCCAACCGATCTGAATAACTGTATAAATAACCAGTATATTCAACAGGGGGCTATTATGCGTATTGAAGTCACTATTGCCAAAACTTCACCTTTGCCTGCCGGTGCGATCGACGCACTGGCAGGTGAACTCTCCCGCCGTATTCATCATCATTTTCCGGATAACGAAGGTAACGTTACCGTCCGTTATGCCGGGGCAAACAATCTGTCGGTTATTGGCGCCACCAAAGAGGACAAAGAACGCATCAGCGAGATCCTGCAGGAGACCTGGGAAAGCGCGGATGACTGGTTTATCAACGAATAAATAATGATATGCAGTGATGTTTGTTTGCCGGGTCGCCCCGGCTTTTTTATACCCGCCGTTTTTTAAACAAATGCCGATTACACCCGGCGGCCGTTTAATTTAATATTAAATCACTGGTTATCTTTTAACCAGAACAACAAAATAATTGTGCAACTTGCTAAAAAAAAATGAATAACATGTTGCTTTATTAGTCAGATAACGCTGAAAACTAAAATTTTATGCGCTGCCCTCTTTAAATTTTCAATGAATACCCTTATTTATTGATATACTGAAGTTGCTTCAGAAAAAAAATGCATTGAACCTCGAAAACCGTTGTCTAGTAACACGAATTAGGGGGCATGATGGAAAAGAATAATGAAGTCATTCAGACTCATCCGCTTGTAGGATGGGACATCAGCACCGTTGATAGCTACGATGCGCTGATGCTGCGTTTGCACTACCAGACCCCGAATCGCCCTGACCCGGATGGAACTGAAGTTGGTCAAACGCTCTGGTTAACCACCGATGTTGCCAGGCAATTTATTTCGATATTAGAAGCAGGAATCGCCAAAATTGAATCCGGCGATTACCAGGTAAATGAGTATCAGCGCCATTAAATCTGATACATCCAACCATCAAAAGGCACCTTAACGGTGCCTTTCTTATTTCCCGGTTGAATATTCTAGGTCAGTTATTTACCCTGCAACTATCGCGATTGCAGAGAGAAGCGGATGAAATACGACTTAATCATTATAGGTAGCGGTTCCGTGGGAGCCGCAGCCGGATACTATGCCACTCGCGCCGGTCTGAACGTGCTGATGATCGATGCGCATATGCCGCCCCATCAACAGGGCAGCCACCACGGCGACACACGGTTAATCCGTCATGCTTATGGCGAAGGTGAAAAATACGTTCCGTTGGTGCTGCGCGCGCAAAAATTGTGGGATGAACTTTCCACTCAAAATGAAGAACCGATCTTTGTTCGCTCCGGTGTTATCAACCTCGGCCCGGCAGATTCAGCCTTCTTAGCCACCGCGGCGCAAAGCGCAAAACAGTGGCAACTCAACGTCGAACATCTCGACGCCGCAGCCATCATGGCTCGCTGGCCCGAGATTCGCGTACCTGAAAACTATATCGGTCTGTTTGAAGCCGAATCAGGTTTTTTACGCAGTGAGTTAGCGATTAAAACCTGGATCCGTCTGGCGGAAGAAGCGGGCTGCGCGCAGCTCTTTAAATGTCCGGTCAGCGCCATTCGTCACAGTGATGATGGCGTCACGGTAGAAACCGCCGACGGTGACTACCACGCGAAAAAAGCATTGGTCAGCGCCGGGACATGGGTGCAAACCTTAGTACCGGAACTGCCGATACGGCCGGTGCGCAAAGTGTTCGCCTGGTATCAGGCCGACGGACGCTACAGCGTTAAAAATAACTTCCCGGCCTTTACCGGCGAGCTGCCAAATGGCGATCGGTACTACGGCTTCCCGGCAGAAAACGACGAACTAAAAATTGGTAAACACAATGGTGGGCAGGAAATTCACTCGGCAGAAGAGCGTAAGCCGTTTGCCGCGGTAGCCAGCGATGGTTCTGAAGCCTTCCCATTCCTGCGCACCGTTCTGCCAGGCGTTGGCTGCTGTCTGCACGGTGCGTCCTGCACTTACGATAATTCACCGGATGAAGACTTTATTATTGATACGCTGCCGGAGCACGACAACACGCTGATCGTTAGCGGGCTGAGCGGGCATGGCTTTAAGTTTGCCTCGGTACTGGGAGAGATTGCAGCAGACTTCGCCCAGGACAAACCGTCTGACTTTGACCTGACCCCCTTCAGGCTAAGCCGTTTTAAGCGATAATAAATGAATGGCCTCGCGGGTGAGGCCATTTTTAATGACAGGAATAACGTTGATGCGCCGCATCTTTCACTATCTGGTTAATAATATCCGTGAGCATCTCATGCTCTACATTATTTTATGGTCGCTGCTGGCAATTATGGATGTGATATATATTATGTTTTTCTGACCGTATAGCACTGACATTAATTGACAAAAACTGATATTTACTTAAATTTCATTGCAATAAACTGAATAAAAAAACCCCTATCCACTCCGCGTAATAGCGCCCATCTTTTGCTCATTCTCTCTAATACCTTGATGATGGTATCGACATTTAATCAATTTTATTGAATATGAAAATAAATATCATCACCATTGTTATTTATTAGTTGCATTAATGTCTTTTACACGCCATTTTCATTTACTCCTGAAATATCTAACGGTGTGCTTATGCAATTCACTAATACTCCACAGCGCTATGGTGTGGTATCTGCCGCATTGCACTGGCTGATGGCGATTGCTGTATACGGCATGTTTGCGTTGGGTTTATGGATGGTCACGCTCAGCTATTACGATGGCTGGTATCACCAGGCCCCTGAACTGCATAAAAGCATCGGTATCCTGCTAATGATGGGACTGGTCGTCCGCGTTGTCTGGCGGTTGTTCTCCCCTCCTCCTGCTGCGCTGACGAGTTATTCCCGTTTAACCCGCATCGCAGCGGCAATGGGTCACCTTACGTTGTACGCGCTGCTCTTTTCTATTGTCATCAGCGGTTATCTGATCTCGACCGCAGATGGCAAAGCGATAAGCGTATTTGGGTGGTTCGATATTCCCGCCACCCTTGCCAACGCGGGCGCTCAGGCCGACCTTGCCGGTAGCCTGCACCTGTGGCTGGCATGGACCGTGGTAGTTTTATCGCTTCTTCATGGGCTAATGGCCCTGAAGCATCACTTTATCGATAACGACGATACCCTGAATCGCATGTTGGGAAAATCGTCATCTGACAATGGAGCTTAAAATGAAAAAAAACCTGCTGGGATTGACACTCGCCTCTCTGTTATTCACCACCGGATCGGCTGTGGCGGCAGATTACAAAATTGACAAAGAGGGACAGCATGCCTTTGTTAATTTCCGTATTCAGCATCTGGGTTACAGCTGGCTGTACGGCACCTTTAAAGACTTCGACGGTACATTTACCTTTGATGAGAAAAATCCCGCAGCCGATAAGGTGAACGTCACCATCAACACCAACAGCGTTGACACCAACCACGCCGAACGCGACAAGCACCTGCGCAGCGCAGAGTTCCTTAACGTAGCCAAATTCCCGCAGGCCACCTTTAGCTCCACCAGCGTGAAAAAAGAGGGGAATGACCTGGATATCACCGGTAATCTGACCCTGAATGGCGTCACTAAACCGGTGACGCTGGACGCAAAACTGATCGGCCAGGGTGGCGATCCATGGGGCGGCACGCGCGCCGGTTTTGAAGCGCAAGGCAAGATTAAGCTGAAGGACTTCAACATCACCACCGATCTCGGCCCTGCTTCGCAGGAAGTCGATTTAATTATCTCGGTGGAAGGCGTGCAGCAGAAGTAACGTATGATTGTTGCCGGATGAAGCGACAGCCATCATCCGGCAACGTGTTATTGCGCGGGATCCGGAATACCCAGTTTAGTATTCAGGCGACCGCGCGATTTATTAAAGATTTTGTTGCCATTTTCACGCCCCGCGCGACGACGTCGTTGCTCTTCTTCCGGCAACTCGCTCTCTTCGCGACACAGCTCGCTGCAGCAGCCGTTATACTTCTGCGCGCAGGCCGGGCACTGAATAAACAGCAGATGGCAGCCATCATTTTTACAATTCGTGTGGCTATCGCATGCGGTTCCGCACTGGTGGCAATGCGCGATAACATCTTCAGAGATCCTTTCGCCCATACGCTCATCAAAAACAAAATTTTTACCAATAAAGCGTACCGGAAGTCCCTGTTCACGCGCCTTGCGGGCATATTCAATGATACCGCCCTCAATGTGCCAGACTTTGCTAAATCCGTTGTGTTTCATCCAGGCGCTGGCCTTCTCACAGCGGATCCCGCCCGTGCAGTACATAACGATCTTTTTATCTTTATGCTCCTGCATCATTTCAACCGCTTTCGGCAACTGGTCACGGAATGTATCTGCCGGGATCTCAAGCGCGTTCTCGAAATGCCCCACCTCATATTCATAGTGGTTGCGCATATCAATGAATACCGCGTCAGGATCGTCCAACATGGCGTTCACTTCAGCCGCCTTCAGATAGTCACCCACGTCGCTGGCGTTAAAGTCAGGATCATCAATACCGTCCGCCACAATGCGTTCGCGGACTTTCATACGCAGTACCCAGAACGATTTTCCGTCATCGTCCAGGGCGATATTAAGACGTAATCCGTCCAGTGCAGGATCAAACGCATAAAGCTGTTGGCGGAATGCTGCAACATTGCTTTGCGGCACGCTGATTTGCGCGTTAATACCTTCATGAGCAAGGTATACGCGCCCGAAGACGTTCAGTGCAGTGAACATCTGGTACAGCGCATCACGCGTATGTTGCGGGTCTGCGATGGTAAAATATTTATAGAACGAGATCGTCGTGCGCGGCTCCGTCTCGGCCAACATTTTGGCTTTGAGCGCGTCGTTCGAAATGCGGTTGTGTAACACTGGCATGGTGTACGTATCCTGCAAATTGGGAATAAATGAAATCGGCGGCATCATAAAGCAAACATTGCCAATTTACATCCACACATTTTACGCTACATTTCTTACTTCAATATAAAAGTGCAACAACAATTGCGGATTTAATCACCGTTCTCCCGTCACAAATTTTTGATACGCGTGAAAAAATGCGACAATACAGGGAATTGGTCGTTTGAAGACAGGATAGACATGACGAATTTACCCAAATTTTCGGCTGCGTTATTACACCCACGTTATTGGTTAACCTGGCTGGGTATTGGCATCCTTTGGTTAATCGTACAGTTACCCTACCCGATACTCTATAAGTTGGGCTGTGCATTAGGTCGTCTGGCGTTACGTTTGATGAAACGCCGGGCAAAAATTGTTTCCCGTAACCTGGAGCTGTGTTTCCCGCAGATGAGCGAGCAGGAACGCCAGCAGATGGTCGTTAAGAACTTCGAATCCGTGGGCATGGGAGTCATGGAAACCGGGATGGCCTGGTTTTGGTCCGATAAGCGCATTTCGCGCTGGACAGAAGTGATCGGGATGGAACACGTCCGTGACGTTCAGGCGCAAAAGCGGGGGATCCTGTTAGTCGGTCTGCATTTTCTGACTCTGGAACTGGGTGCGCGTCAGTTTGGCTTACAGCAGCCGGGGATCGGCGTTTATCGCCCTAACGACAACCCGCTGCTCGACTGGCTACAAACCTGGGGCCGTATGCGCTCGAATAAATCAATGCTCGATCGTAAAGACCTGAAAGGGATGATAAAAGCGTTGAAAAAAGGCGAAGTGGTCTGGTACGCGCCGGATCATGACTATGGCCCTCGCGCCAGCGTGTTTGTACCGCTTTTCGCCGTTGAACAGGCCGCAACGACCTCCGGGACCTGGATGCTTTCGCGTATGTCGAATGCCTGCCTGGTGCCATTCGTTCCGCGTCGTAAGCCTGACGGCAAAGGGTATCAATTGATTATGCTGCCGCCAGAGTGTTCACCGCCGCTAGACGACGCGGAGACCACGGCTGCATGGATGAACAAGATCGTTGAGCAATGCATCATGATGGCGCCAGAACAATATATGTGGCTGCATCGTCGCTTCAAGACTCGCCCGGAGGGTGCCCCTTCCCTGTACTAAAGCGCGGTTGCAGTCCAGTGGGCTGCAACCCCCTTCCTGCCTGCTTTAGGTTTAACTGCTATCCGCATTGCAGCAACTATCAACCGGGCGCATAATTAGTCTGCTTACTTATATTCAATCGATAGCGCATACAGCGCGTCACACTGCGGATCGTTATGTCACCCTCAGATGCCCCCATCAACTGGAAACGCAACCTCACCGTTGCCTGGTTAGGTTGTTTTTTAACCGGCGCAGCATTTAGCCTGGTCATGCCTTTTTTGCCCCTTTACGTTGAGAGTCTCGGCGTCACGGGCCATAGCGCCCTGAACATGTGGTCAGGTCTGGTCTTTAGTATCACCTTTTTGTTTTCAGCCATCGCCTCCCCTTTCTGGGGGGGCCTTGCCGACCGCAAAGGGCGAAAAATCATGCTGCTGCGTTCCGCGTTGGGCATGGCGATTGTGATGCTGCTGATGGGCCTGGCGCAAAATATCTGGCAGTTTCTGGTTCTACGCGCCCTGCTGGGTCTGCTCGGCGGCTTTATTCCCAATGCCAATGCGCTGATCGCCACCCAGGTTCCGCGCAATAAAAGCGGCTGGGCGTTGGGAACTCTCTCTACCGGCGGCGTCAGCGGCGCACTGCTTGGGCCGCTGGCTGGCGGACTACTGGCGGACCAGTATGGGCTGCGCCCCGTATTTTTCATCACCGCTAGCGTACTGCTGGTCTGTTTTATCCTGACGCTATTTTTTATCCGTGAGAATTTCCAGCCGGTAAGCAAGAAAGAGATGCTGCACATACGTGAAGTCGTAGCCTCGTTAAAAAAACCAAAGCTGGTGCTGAGCCTGTTTGTCACCACCTTGATCATTCAGGTGGCGACCGGATCCATTGCGCCAATCCTGACGTTGTACGTGCGTGAGTTGGCCGGTAACGTCAGCAATATCGCGTTTATCAGCGGGATGATTGCCTCCGTTCCTGGGGTGGCGGCACTAATCAGCGCCCCCAGACTCGGCAAACTCGGTGACCGTATTGGCCCGGAGAAGATCCTGATCGTCGCGCTGATTATTTCCGTGCTGCTGCTGATTCCAATGTCATTTGTACAAACGCCCTGGCAACTAGGCGTTCTGCGTTTTTTACTGGGTGCAGCCGACGGTGCCCTGCTCCCGGCTGTGCAAACGCTGCTGGTCTATAACTCAACCAATCAGATAGCCGGACGTATTTTCAGTTATAACCAGTCATTTCGCGATATCGGTAACGTAACGGGACCATTAATGGGGGCGGCAATATCCGCCAATTACGGCTTCCGCGCCGTCTTCTGCGTAACGGCCGGAGTCGTACTGTTTAACGCTATCTACTCGTGGAATAGCCTGCGCCGTCGCCGGAGCGCCGAGCTAGCTGGATGATTTGTATATATTGCCTGAACCCGAAGAGTAAACTTTGTGTTTTCAGGCAGTATTCATTTTACTTTTAATGAGAGTAGTAACACACCTTATTCCGGCCAGAATTTTTGGCGTCATACAGCGCTGCATCGGCATAAGAAACAACTTTATCCGCTGATTCATCAGTAGCGTTGCTACAATATACACCGATGCTTATCGTCATCTTTTCTTTCAGATCATATGCGTTGGGTAGGGTCGTTCCATTCTCAACGTTTCTTCTGATTCGTTCTGCAACGACAATAGCTTCATCTTTGTCCTTGCATTTAAGAAGAATCGCAAACTCCTCGCCGCCGATTCTGGCAAAGATATCCGTATCTCTAATTGAGTTGTTGATTATATCAACAATACTTATTATTACCCGATCGCCTTCCTGATGACCATAGGTATCATTAATGCGTTTGAATTTGTCGATATCCAGAACCATTACGCACACAGCGCCTTTCGTTAGCGATGCCTTTAACGTTCTATAGAACAGTTTTCGGTTGTATATTTTGGTCATGGCATCTTTAATAGCCGAATCAGTTTCTTTTTTTAGAATAATAAAAGTGTTATACATTAATATTGATATTATACAAAGAGTACTGATCACCTCAATACCTCTGCTGATATACCAAATATACATACTATACTCATCTAAGCTTAATAGCAGCACATTGGTTAATATTCCTGAGCAACACAGTAAGCCGATACTTTTCCATAAGATATTATGCGTTTTAGTTTTTATGACCAAATACAACAGAACCAGTCCCCAGGCTACAATAAGCGAATAAATGTAGCCAATATGCCAGTGTACGGTTACGTTATCAGGTTTTAAGCTCGTAATCTCAAGGGTCATGCCTGGATTATAGCTGGCCAGGCTATGTGCCAGTACAGCGATTGCCAGCATTATAAAAAATGCTACCGCTATATAGCATGGTTCCCTTTCTTTCGTTTCAATGATTGTTGAAGATGTTTTATAAGATTTCAGGCACACAAATAATAATGCGATAAAACTAAGCTGGCGAAAATAATAGAATATCGCAATATCGTTAGTCCTTTTTTCTATCGAAGTATGATCATTAATTAAATCCTGTACGATATAAATAGTCTCGACAAAAAAGATATTATTACTTAGAAATGCCATACCTAAGATCATGAGGCATGTCAGATCCTTTCTGCATAGATACTGAAACAGCATAAAAAGGAAAATTATGCCATATAGAAAGAACAAGCCTACTATTATAATCAAATATATTGTTTGCGGAACACTCTGGATCGTTAATTTAAACTGCGTAAGGCATAATCCTCCAAGAATATAGCTGACTAAGCAAGTTATATAGAACGCCATCAACTTCCTGTTATTTGTATTACTGTTTTCCATAACATCCTTAGGAGTATCCTTGAGTTGGCATTTTATATAATAAAGCATAAGTTTTTGCAAACAATATACCCATACAACTTCAATGATATTTATTCATTTCTAATTTAATGATTTTTTATCTATTTATAACGCCTGACATTAATCATCTATTATTATGTGTATTTCTTTAACATGCCTCGCGCTATTAACGAAGTCCGTACATGGCAGATACTTAGCCATTACTTTAGCCGCTATTAAGTTCAGCATTTCTCAATAGTGACACAGGTTATATTTTCACATTAATAATTTATTTTTTCCTTTCTTTTAAGAAAGTTACATCACATTTCTTCATAACAGCATGTATCAATTCAATCAAGAATAAAAGTAAGTGCGTCTTAACCCTAAAGATTTGCTAATACAACGACATCATTTACGCATTTGATGGTCATCACTTCACGGCAAACCGCATACATTATCTTTTTTTCTTGAATTCTTTGCCTTCCATTACGTCAACTTCAGTATCCCCAGGGTAAGATTTTCTATAAGCAACCGGAGATGTTTTCATAAAACCCTGCTGTCGCAGTGCACGGTCACCCTCCGGTTAGGTTAATCCTGCAGCCAACGGGTTTGACGCTCTGCGAATCGCCGTCTATAGATTGAATCATCACCCTTTATTGTTCACCTTAGGAGAAGGAATATGGCAAAGAATGACATGTATTTTTATGCCACGCTGGAAGAGGCTATTGATGCGGCTCGAGAAGTGTTTCTGGCTGATAACCCAGACCTTGATCCCGACGAAGCCAGCGTTCAACAGCTAAGCGTACAAAAATACGTGCTGCAGGATGGCGACATTATGTGGCAGGCGGAATTCTTTGCTGACGAGGATGATGTAGATGGTGAATGCCTGCCAATGCTAAGCGGTGAAGCGGCGCAAAGCGTTTTTGATGGCAACTATGATGAAATTGAGATCCGTCAGGAGTGGCAGGAAGAAAACACGCTGCACGAATGGGATGAAGGTGAATTCCAGCTCGAGCCTCCCCTTGATACCGAAGAGGGTCAAACCGCAGCCGATGAATGGGATGAGCGATAGTTATTCGTAAGGCCCATGGTGAATGTCGAGCGGGAGCAGCAGCGTATCAAACACCAGCGAAAATGGCAGGTCGAAGATGGTGACGTAGCGCCACGCGGAATCCCGGACGTCCCATTGCACGCCAGGATAGTATTGATTTCCGTGCCCTTGCCCTGGAATGGTTCGGCTAATAATGCTGCCGCATCCGCTCAGGAAGCACACCATGATCCCCACTGCTAATATTCGCACCTGATACCTCACAGCTCTTTTATTCAGTATAAAAAAATACCGGCGCCAGGCCGGTATTTCACGTTACATAACGCTTATTTTTTCCTGAGCGCCAGCGGATTCAGGGTCAGTCCCTGATAGTAATTCACCCACGAAGAATACTTATCAGGTGAATTCCAGACGCGATAGTGCAAACGCGCCATCGTCACCGGATCGCTCAACAGCACCAGGCGGCGGTCACGGTTTAGTTTTTCCGGCGTTTCGTTCAGCGCCTGCTCCACATGGCGGTCGCGGGCAATCTCAAGCACGTTGCTCACGCGGTGGCGCGCAGTAGCCATTGCCGTTGCCAGTGCGTTAAATGACGGGTTAAACACCGCATGCATAAAACCGTCGTCCAGCGTACGGTTGCGGTTCATCACCAGATAGGTATCCGTATCCACCAGCACCTGCGGCGGAGAATATTCTTCCGGGATCAGGAACAGCTTCCAGCGCTTGGTACGTAACCCAACCGTAGAACGGCTGGAAATCACGGAAACAAACGGCGACAGGATCAGCGAGAAGACAATCGGCGCCAGCCAGAACAGGAAACGTAGATCCAGCCAGGCCATACCTACCGCCCACACCAGCCCCAGCAGTAGCTGAGAACCGTGACGCATAAACGCTTCGCCCCATGGGGTGGAATCGTCATCACGCTGCGGTGAATTCCACACCACTTCCCAACCGAGGAAGGCGCTCACGACGAAGACGGTATGGAATAGCATGCGCACCGGCGCCAGCAGCACGGAGAACAGAACCTCCAGCAGCAGCGACAGCGTGACGCGAATAAACCCGCCGTACTCTTTCGTTCCTTTACACCAGATGAGCAAAATACTCAGCAGCTTCGGCAGGAACAGCAGCACCATCGTTGAGGCAAACAGCGCAATCGCCAGTTCAGGACGCCACTGCGGCCATACCGGGAACAGCTGACGCGGTTGCAGGAAGTACTGCGGTTCCGTCAACGCATGCACCACCTGCAATGCGGTCGACAACGCGAGGAACATAAACCAGAGCGGCGCGGAGAGATAGGACATAACGCCGGTCAGGAACACCGCACGGTGAACCGGGTGCATCCCTTTAACCAGGAACAGGCGGAAGTTCATCAGGTTGCCATGGCACCACCGACGGTCACGCTTGAGCTCATCCAGCAGGTTCGGCGGCAGCTCTTCATAAGAGCCCGGCAGATCGTAAGCAATCCACACGCCCCAGCCGGCACGACGCATCAAGGCCGCTTCCACGAAGTCATGGGAGAGGATCGATCCCGCAAATGAGCCTTCGCCCGGTAACGGCGCAAGCGCACAGTGCTCGATAAACGGCTTCACGCGGATGATTGCGTTATGGCCCCAGTAGTGCGATTCGCCTAACTGCCAGAAGTGAAGTCCGGCCGTAAACAGTGGGCCATAAACACGGGTCGCGAACTGCTGGCAACGCGCATACAGCGTATCCATACCGGAAGCCTTCGGTGAAGACTGAATAATCCCGGCGTTCGGGTTCGCTTCCATCAGGCGCACCAGCCCGCTCAGACAGTCGCCGCTCATCACGGAGTCTGCGTCCAGCACCACCATATAGCTGTACTGATTACCCCAGCGACGGCAGAAGTCATCAATGTTGCCGCTTTTACGCTTCACGCGACGACGGCGGCGACGGTAGAAAATCTGCCCTTCGCCCTGCACCTCGGCAATCAGTTCCATCCACGCTTTTTGTTCCGCTACGCAGATATCGGGGTTATAGCTATCGCTCAGGATGTATACATCGAAATGCTCGGCGTTGCCCGTGGCTTTAACCGACTCCCACGTGGCGCGCAGCCCCGCGAATACGCGGTCAACGTCCTCGTTACAGATAGGCATAATCAATGCGGTACGGTGTTCAGGATTCAGCGGTTCGTCCCCTACCGTTGAGGCGGAGATACTGTACTTATCTCGCCCAATCAGCAGTTGCAGGAAGCCCATCAGCGCGGTCCAGAACCCCGCAGAAACCCAACAGAAAAGCACGGCAAACAAAATGAGAATGCCGGTCTGTAGCATGTAGGGCAGCAGCTGCATAAAGGAGACCCACAGATCCTGCCCCATCATGTCGACCGGATTAATGAATGCCCACCCCTGATACGGAAGGATCGTCTTCATATACCAGGTTGCTACAATCGTCTGCGCCAGCGTTAAGATTAACAGCGTATAGCGGCGGATTGTGCCAACGGTCCGCCATTTTTGCTCGCTCTCTTGTTCTTCTTTCGTCAAACGCGAAAGATAACGCGGAGTCACATCACGTCCACGCAGGCGGTCCCAAAAACGCCCCACCGGGTTGGTACGCCAGGGATCGGGGAACATCGAGGTACGCGTTGCTTTTGGCATCGCCTGAAGCTGATCGCGCCCTTCGTCGTCCTTAATCAGTTGCTCTTTCGCCAGAGAATCCGGCCATGCTTGCTGAAGGCGAGCTTTCACAGAACCCTGCGGTGAATCATCTTCGCGCGAGTAAGTACGATGCTCGGCATCCAGCGCCTGATGAACGGCGCGGATGTCAGTTTTCGGCAGCGCCGCTTTTTCGATATCCGAAAGCGGCATTGCGTCAATATACTCAGTTGTCTTATTCATTGGCAGGTAACTGGTAGCTCCAGGTTTCACTCAACGTCTGATCGGCATTGACCAGGGCTGCTCGCATTTCAGTGGTTTTCTTCACGTCTTTCACCTTCACGCGCAGCATCAAACGCCAACCTTTAGTGACCGGGTTATAACGCACGCTGCTTTCAACGATTTCACCGTTGTCGCCGATGCTGGTTTGCGCGGTAACCGGGGTATCCTGCGGCAGCTTTTTCATGTCCGCGCCGGTAAAGTCCACCACAAACGCGATGGTACCGTCAGGCTGACGAATCAGATTGGATTGTTTGACATCACCCGTAGAACGACGAGTCTGCTGCACCCAGGCGTTTTCCGGCGCATGAAGCTTGTCTTCATCACGCGTGAACGTCAGGGTGTACTTGAAGTTCATCTCTTTGCCCGCTTCAGGCAGTTGATCCGGCGTCCAGTACGCGACGATGTTATCGTTCGTTTCATCGTTAGTCGGAATTTCAACTAACTCAATCTTACCTTTACCCCAGTCGCCTTTTGGCGTAATCCAGGCGCTCGGACGCAGGTCGTAACGATCGTCAATATCTTCAAAGCGCGAGAACTGACGGCCACGCTGCAGCAGACCGAAACCTTGCGGGTTTTCCATGGCAAAGCTGCTCACCGCGAGATGTTTCGGGTTGTTCAGCGGACGCCAAATCCACTCGCCGTTGCCCGCGTGGATAGACAAACCGTTAGAGTCATGCAGTTCCGGACGATAGTTAGTCGTTGGCGAAGGCTGGTTTGGTCCGTACAGGAACATACTGGTTAACGGCGCTACGCCCAGCTTGCCCACTTTATCACGCAGGTAAACTTTGGACTGAACATCAACGACCGTGTCGCGCCCCGGAATAATGACAAAGCGATACGCGCCGGTTGCGCGCGGAGAATCCAGCAACGCATAAATGGTTAAACGTTTATCAGTCGGTTTCGGGCGTTCGACCCAAAACTCACGGAAGCGGGGAAATTCTTCACCAGAAGGCAAAGCGGTATCAATCGCGAGACCGCGCGCAGACAGACCGTAAACCTGGCCTGCGCCGAGAACGCGGAAATAGCTGGCACCGAGCATGCTGACGATTTCATCGTTTTTATCTTTGCTGTTGATCGGATACAGCACTTTGAACCCGGCGAAACCGAGATCTTTTACCGTGTCTTTATCATGCTGAACATCGCCAAAATTAAAGTAATCCGGGCTGTATTTGATTCTTTTCACCGCAGTAGCGGTAACTTCGTTGATTTTGACCGGCGTGTCGAAGTACATACCCTGGTGGTAGAACTCGAGCTTAAATGGGGTCTTGAGATTGCTCCAGTAGGCTTTATCGCGATTAAACTGGATCTGCTGATAATCCGCATATTTCATGTCGCGGAAAACGGAGGGCAAGTTACTTTTTGGCGCCTCATAGCCTTTACCGGCTAAGGATTGAGCTTGTTTTGCAACATCATCAATGCTGAACGCCCAGCTCGATGATGTGTACAGCGTTAACATAACTGCCGCACCCAACCAACGCATTTTCATCATTTGTAGTTTATGTTTCATAATTAGTAAGCACTTCCCCCTTTGTGTGCTTATATTGATCCGATCCATTTTAATGGATAATCGGGTATTCCGACAACTGAATCCCAGTATTGTTCGCGCGCTGGCTCATGCTTTAAGCAGCTTCATCTGCTGTTTTCACTTTGCGTGCTTATCCTGGAGACAGGTTGTTGGACTTCGTGTAGGGTTGCCCTCGAATGTAACCATAATTCGTCTTATGGATAAGACGAAAAGTCTGAGAATACGTAACTGTCTATGAGCTCTGTATCACCACCACGTGAATATTTTCTTGACTCCATCCGTGCCTGGCTAATGTTGTTAGGGATCCCGTTTCATATTTCATTGATCTACTCCACCCATACCTGGCACGTGAACAGCGCAGAGCCGTCGTGGTGGTTGACCCTGTTTAACGATTTTATCCATGCATTTCGCATGCAGGTCTTCTTTGTCATTTCAGGTTATTTTTCATACATGTTGTTTTTGCGCTATCCGCTAAAACGGTGGTGGAAGGTGCGTGTAGAACGCGTGGGGATCCCCATGCTGACGGCGATTCCATTGCTAACGCTGCCGCAATTTATCATGCTGCAATTTGTGAAGGGAAAAGCAGACAGCTGGCATACTCTCAGCGGGTACGATAAGTACAACACGCTGGCGTGGGAACTTATTTCCCATCTGTGGTTCTTACTGGTTCTGGTGATTTTAACCACCCTGAGCATATGGGTATTTACCCGGATGAAAAACCGGTTAACGCGTCGCGAAAGCACCAGCGCCGCCCCGGTGTCAATGACCAGATTAACGCTGATTTTTATTCTATTGGGTGTCGGTTATGCCGCCGTCAGAAGGACGATTTTCATCCTCTACCCTTCGATTCTCAGCGATGGCATGTTTAATTTTATCGTTATGCAAACGCTGTTCTATCTGCCTTTCTTTCTGCTCGGCGCGCTGGCGTTTATCAACCCCGATCTGAAAGCGCTGTTTACCCGCTCATCGCGCGGCTGCACGATAGGCGCAGCATTGGCGTTTGTCGCATACCTGGTCAATCAACGTTATGGCAACGGCGACGCCTGGATGTATGAGACCGAATATGTCATCACCATGGTCATGGGACTGTGGATGGTGAACGTCGTCTTTTCGCTTGGCCACCGTTTATTGAATTTCCAGTCGGCCCGCGTGACCTATTTTGTCAACGCGTCACTGTTTATCTATTTAGTGCACCACCCGCTGACGCTGTTTTTTGGCGCGTATATCACGCCGCATATCTCATCGAATCTGCTGGGCTTTTTCTGCGGCCTGCTGTTTGTGGTCGGAATTGCGGTAATATTGTACGAAATCCATTTGCGCATACCGGTGCTGAAGTTTCTCTTCTCGGGTAAACCGCCCGTTAAGCAGGATAAAAATAAGGCTGTGGCCGGTTAATTTTTCTCTCATTGCGTGGTTCAGAGCAGCCACTCAATGGGTAACACAGAGGCAAGCTTCACCAGAACCCGCTTCCAGAATCCTGTGGCGGGTTCTTTTTTCAGTACCTGTTCGCCGCCAGAAAGTCGATCAACCCAATTAATTCTGCCCCAGCGGTCGAGGCGTAGCTGCCAGGCCATGTCACGCTGACTCTGCATAAAACGTTTATGGATCAATTCAGCCAGCACTTCACTCTCAATCACAAACCCCATTTCCGTATTCAGCAGCGTTGAGCGGGGATCAAAATTAAGCGAGCCGATAAATACTTTTCGACCGTCAATGCTGAAGGTTTTCGCATGCAGACTGGAGCCTGAATTACCGGTTAATCCACGATCGTGCACCACCGAAACGCGCTCGCGGGTAGGTTTGAGCTCGTATAGCTCTACGCCGTAGCGCAGCAGTTTTTTGCGCCATCGCGCATAGCCCGCATGGACGATAGCCACATCATTTGCCGCCAGAGAATTGGTTAAAATAGCAATCTTGACGCCTTTTCTTACCAATCTCAGCAGCTGCGCTACACCCGCGCGGGTCGGCACAAAGTAGGCGGAAATAATGTCAATTCGTTCACCAGGCGACCCCATCACATCAAACAAACGCTGCGGTAATAACGAATGGCGCGGCGCTTTCCCCTCACCTTTCACAGGATCATCACTCAGCAAACGCGTTTTCGCCCAAATCAGCGGCAGCGACTGTCGATCCAGACTGGTCATAAACTGGCTGGTTTCCAGCTTATGCAGGTAGCGACGAGTAATATCATCGTTATACCAGGATTCAGGCAGCTCGATACGCTGCGAAGAATTTGACTCAGCCATCTCAAGTACGTTTTGCAACGTTGAAACAGAGCGGCAATGCCAGTAACGCTCAAAATCATCTGCAACATCTTTGACAACGGGGCCAATCGCCATAACGTCCAGATCGGAAAACAGCGGTTGCTCACCCGCGCCAAAATAGGCATCACCAATATTACGCCCGCCGACGAGAGTCACTACGCCGTCAGCGGTATAACTTTTATTGTGCATACGCCGGTTAAGCCGGGCAAAATCGGTCAAATAGCCCAGGGCGCGCAGGATGCGAAAGGAAAAAGGATTAAACAGGCGAACTTCAATATTCGGATGGGTATCGAGCAGCCGCAGCGTGTCATCCAGACCCGGCGTGTTGTTGTCATCCAACAGTAAGCGGACCTTCACTCCACGCTTCGCCGCCGCTAACAGCACTGAAAACAGCAACAGACCGGACATGTCGTTCTCCCAGATGTAATACTGCACATCCAGCGTACGTTCAGCCATTTCCGTTAACCGATAGCGAGCCGCAAACGCATCCAGGCTGTCATCCAACGCGAGAATGCCGCATTCTCCGGGGTGTTTAGCACAAAGTGGCGTGATGGCCCGCTCAAGTCGCGTCATATCAGTCCGTGTTGTCATCACCTTGCCGGGTAAGTAGTCTCTTGTAGAGCTGGGCGTTTTCTTCATCAAAGCAAACAAAGTATATTTGATCTGGAAGCGCTCGACGGGTAATAAATCTCAATACCGTATTCACCGCTATTTCTGCCGCAGCCGCGCGCGGATAGCCGTAGGCCCCGGTGCTGATAGCCGGAAAAGCAATGGATTGATAGCCATTAGCTAATGCCAGTTGCAACGTATTTAAATAGGCCTCTTCGAGACGTTCAGCCTCATGGTGCCCACCCCCTTGCCAGACAGGACCTACGGTATGAATGACCGCTTTGGCAGGAAGCGCCCCCGCCAGGGTGATAACGGCGTGCCCGGGCGGGCATTCTCCCTGTTGCTGGATAACCTGTTTGCACGCCGCCAATAACGCCGGTCCGGCGGCGCGATGGATGGCGCCATCAACACCACCGCCTCCCAGTAGCGATGGATTCGCCGCGTTAACAATCACATCAACAGCGATTGTCGTAATATCGCCATGTACCACATGCACGCGTGATTGCATAAACTCCCCCTGACAAAACACGATTCGTTAAGTGTACAGCAGGGTTTTCCTTGAAATCTCACTTTTTAACCCTAAACGTGCATGCCTAAGCCAGAATGATTCATTTATATTCAATGTTAAGAATCGCCATATTTTTCTGTTCATTGAGATAATGCATTTTCACAATGGCTATTTGCTGCACGTCCTGAGGCGCAGTAGTAACTTGTTGATGATTGTAGAGACTATTATGGGTGGAGCCATTACGCATACAAGACAATTCGATCTGTTGTTGTCGGGCGCTAACATCGCAAGGCGCTTCAACTATTGCGCCGCGAAAATGAATAACGCCGCCGGGCGTGATTTGCTGCGCCATTACGGGAAGAGTAAAAAGAGATAACGTACATAAACTGGCGCTAAAAATACGGTTAACTACTGTACACATAAGGGTTCCTCAATGATTAGTCATCCTTGAGGGATCGAAATGATCCTTCACCGCTGCGAGTTACGATCAAATAACACCGTTCACACGTTTCTATATTCATAGAACAGCACCGCACTCCCAGCCACACCCTTCATGCAAATACAGCAAAAATTTATGGGCTATGGGTTGAGTCAGGCCATTGTTGCGACAGATGCAGTGACTGCCCATCCGAAACGGTAACGATAATTTTGACCGAATCTTCAGCAGAAATATTAAAGCTCAGTTTGGTTAATTCTATCGGCCGATTAGCAGGGACCGAGAGGCTTGTTTTCTGCTGTGACTGACTTTGTCCGCCCTTCCCTTGACGCACAGCCAGGACCTGTATCTCACATACGCATGGTTGAGTTAACGTCACCTGAGGAATAACGGTGTACATATCACCTTGCTGAGTCGTATTGAATGTTATTTGATTTGCCAGCGCGGCAATGAGTAATAGTGTATGCATCATATTCTCCCGAAAAAAAAACAGGGCTCGCGCCCTGTTTATTATCAGTCAGAAAACTGAATTAGTGTTGGTTAGCTGTTGCATTGTTGCCAAAGCCAACCTGCTGAATCAGCACATTGGAATCAGAAGCAGTCTGATTAACCAGCGCACCGTTGCGGCCACCGAACTGGGTCACGCTAATATCAGCATTTTTCGCATTCCACTGATCGATAGTGGCATTGTTCTGGAAGCCAGTCTGTTTCAGACTAATGGTGCTGTCATCAGCGCCCTGGCCGACTACAGCCCCGTTACCACGCCCATGTTGGGTGATAGTGACATCTGATTTACGCGCATCGCTTTGCAGAGCATTCGCAGCGTTGTTTGAACCATATTGGTAGATACTCAGCGAAGAGTCTGGGCCATAGTTACTACCGCCGCCATGATGATTACCGCCCCATTGCGGAACAACACCAGCCAGAGCACTGCCAGAAACTACGATTGCTGCGAATGCTGCCACTTTTAAAAGTTTCATGGTAAACCCCCATCGGATTGATTTAAACGTCGATAATGGATTAGCGTTGAGTTACGCGAATTGCCATTTGCGACTGTCTCTGCACCACAACTGCTGTTTTTTGTGTACCATACTGGGTAATATTCGCTTTATTACCAGAGCCTTTCTGGATAATTACAGCGGTATTACCATAAGAACCTTGTTTAATACTCGCATCATTGGAGCTACCCACTTGATCAATATATGCAAAGTTATATGATCCCGTCTGGTCTGTTTTCGCTCGGTTACCAGAACCTTCTTGTGAAATGACCGACAGTAGCTTCGAGCCCCCTTGACGAGTATTTGCACTGTTCGCAGTGCCAACCTGACCAATAATGGCTGCCTGATTAAATGAAGACTTACTTAATTCATTTACCGCAAAGTTATATTCTGAATTAGCTAAATCATAACTTGTTGCGGATGCAATCCCAGGCACACCCAGTATTGTAAACATCATAAATAACAATTTGTTTTTCATGTTGTCACCCTGGACCTGGTCGTACATAAAGTTAAATTAGTTACCACTCAAATTATTGTTAACGTGACTTACATTTGTTAACGTCGCGTTACGATGAAGAGTATGTCCGTTGAAACATTTTAAATAACTCACCCGCCAGTGGTATTTTTATATTTTGATTCACACCAAAGTATTAATTAACTGCAAACAACACGGTTGCAGTACTGAATTCTATTTCTTTCTTCACTCTGAAAATGAATTTCTATGCAATAACAGAAAAAGTGCATTTTCCTCGTTTTCCGGGCTTCGCAGCATGGCCCTGCGATAGCCATCGGTACAAGTCGTGACAAGCGTCATTTTTTTCTATCTAAAATTGTCCAACTTAAAGAGAGACAAGAAAATCTGAATTCATCGGAAACCAAAACCCCTTAAACTCTAAATTTATTCCTTTAATATCAACTTGATATTATAATTTGTATGATTTTTCAAATCTATGCAATAACGCTAAAATGTACAACTTTTCTATCAAATCTAAACTCCTTTAAAACCTTAAAATCACATTTCAATATATAAATTTACATTATGTAACATGTTTAACACTTGCTTTAAGATTTGTAATAGCTAGATTGAAAACAGTTGAAGTCCATTTGTTTTAATATTTTCACCCCGTTGGGTTGATATTTTATTTCTACACAGCAGTGCAACATCTGTCAGTACTTCTGGTGCCTCTATTTTAGTAGCGGCAGCTGTCAGGTGTGCGACTAAAAAGTGGAGTTTCATCATGTTTAATGAAGTCCATAGTATTCATGGTCATACATTATTGTTGATCACCAAACCTTCTCTGCAGGCAACTGCGTTATTACAACATTTAAAGCAATCACTGGCGTTAACCGGAAAACTACATAATATTCAACGTTCTCTGGATGATATTTCCTCCGGCTGTATTATTTTAATGGATATGATGGAGGCAGATAAAAAACTGATCCATTACTGGCAAGACAATTTGAGCAGAAAAAACAACAATATAAAGACTTTATTGTTGAATACTCCAGATGATTATCCCTATCGTGATATTGAAAACTGGCCGCATATCAATGGTGTGTTTTACGCAACCGAAGATGAACAACGTGTAGTCAGCGGCTTGCAAGGTGTGCTGCGCGGTGAATGCTACTTTTCGCAAAAGCTCGCCAGCTACCTGATTACGCATTCCGGGAATTACCGTTATAACAGCACGGAGTCGGCAATACTGACCCACCGTGAAAAAGAGATCCTTAATAAACTGCGTATCGGCGCCTCAAATATTGAAATCGCGCGTTCACTGTTTATCAGTGAAAATACGGTGAAAACGCATCTTTATAATCTTTTCAAAAAGATAGCTGTCAAAAATCGTACGCAGGCGGTCTCATGGGCCAATGATAACCTCAGGCGATAAAGCCATGAAACGCTATTTAACCTGGATTGTGGCAGCAAATTTGTTGCTTGCTGCCGGGAATCTACACGCGGCTGTCGAAGTGGAGGTTCCCGGATTGTTGACTGACCACACAGTCTCTTCCATTGGCCACGATTTCTACCGTGAGTTTAGTGACAAGTGGGAAAGTGAGTACACAGGCAATTTAACCATTAATGAAAGGCCCAGTGCACGTTGGGGAAGTTGGATTACTATAACGGTCAATCAGGACGTTATCTTCCAGACCTTTTTATTCCCGACGAAAAGAGACTTCGACAAAATAGTGGTCTTCGCATTGGCAGAAACTGAGGAAGCATTAAATCGCCGGCAAATAGATCAAACACTATTAAGCACAAGCGATTTAGCGCGCGATGAATTCTAAAACATGATTTTGTCCGGAGGCTTTCATGCGTGTCAAACATGCAGTGGTTTTGCTCATGCTAATTTCACCATTAAGTTGGGCCGGAAACATGACGTTCCAGTTCCGCAATCCTAACTTTGGTGGCAACCCAAACAACGGCTCTTTTTTACTGAACAGCGCTCAGGCGCAAAACTCATATAAAGATCCGAGCGCTGGCGACTACGGGATCGAAACCCCATCAGCGCTGGATAATTTTACCCAGGCGATCCAGTCGCAAATACTTGGCGGCTTACTCACCAATATCAATACAGGTAAGCCAGGGAGAATGGTAACCAGTGATTTTATCGTTGATATAGCCAACCGGGATGGGCAACTGCAATTGAATGTCACGGACAGGAAAACGGGAAGAACGTCGACTATTGAAGTGTCGGGTTTACAAAACCAGTCAACCGATTTCTAAGTTAGAGCCACGAAAGGAAAAAATCATGCAGCGCTTACTTATCATGGTGGCAGTAATTTTACTCAGCGGATGCTTAACAGCCCCGCCTAAAGAGGCCGCTAAGCCGACATTAATGCCCCGAGCCCAAAGTTATAAGGATTTGACGCATCTGCCAATGCCTACTGGTAAGATCTTTGTGTCGGTATACAACATTCAGGATGAAACTGGCCAGTTTAAACCTTATCCGGCCAGTAACTTCTCAACCGCCGTACCGCAAAGCGCCACGGCGATGCTGGTCACCGCATTGAAGGATTCTCGTTGGTTCGTTCCATTGGAGCGTCAGGGTTTACAGAACTTGCTTAACGAGCGAAAAATTATTCGTGCGGCTCAGGAAAACGGCACCGTTGCTATTAATAACCGGATCCCTCTGCAATCTCTGACTGCTGCAAACGTCATGGTGGAAGGGTCAATTATTGGTTATGAAAGCAACGTTAAATCAGGTGGCGTCGGCGCGCGGTATTTTGGTATTGGCGCCGATACGCAATACCAGCTCGACCAGATAGCGGTAAACCTGCGCGTGGTTAACGTCAGTACCGGTGAGATCCTCTCGTCGGTGAATACCAGCAAGACCATTCTGTCTTATGAAGTGCAGGCTGGGGTATTCCGCTTTATTGACTACCAGCGTCTGTTGGAAGGGGAAATTGGTTATACCTCTAACGAACCGGTCATGCTTTGTCTGATGTCAGCGATTGAAACCGGCGTTATCTTCCTGATTAATGACGGGATCGATCGTGGATTGTGGGATTTGCAGGATAAGAAACAAGTTGATAATGAGATCCTGGTTAAATACCGCCATATGTCGGTACCTCCGGAATCCTGAAAGAACGTTACGGCATAAAAGCGTGAGGAAATCCTCACGCTTTTTTATTTACTGGTCAGCGTCGACGATAGCCGATTTTCACGGCGAGACGCCAGCCACAATCCGCTATTTTTCATCGCATAGCCGAATACCAGGCCTAGCGCCAGAGACGGCACAACCAGTTGCCAGTTCCCCTGCCCTGCAAACGTTGCACATGCGCCAATAAACGTGCCCGGCACAAATGAAAGCAACCATTGCTTTGCCTGAATACACATCAGAAACGCGACAATCCCGGTCATGACGTAGCCAACAATGTCCATATGCGGAGCCAGCGCGCTGCCGTTAATAATCACCAGCGCCCACACCACACCGCTAAGCAGCGTACACGCCGAGATCCACAGCCCTTTCAGCCCACCCTGCGGACAGGCAAAATAGGCTGTGCAGCCCAGAAAACCAGCCCAACTGAGTAAACCAAGAGAAACGGCCACCCATCCCCAGATCCCGGAGAGAATACCCGTTGTGATTGCAATTGAGAGAAGTATGTTCATGCCGCGTATCTTAGCAGATAAACGGCATGGGAATGAGATCGCGCACACAATTCATGCAAGGTGATAAATTGAGTTGCAGTTTAAAGTGACATAAGTCACATTTATTCGTCTGCGTCTTCCTGTAACTCGTCCCACATCGCGCCAATGGCATCGCGCGTCAGCGGCGCCATTGTACGCCAGAATGGCGTATTCGCATGCGCTTCAACCTTGCCCAGAAAAGTACCGCACCAGGGTAACAGGTAGTCCACAAACAAGGTTTCAAGCGCTTCACTTTCATCTTCTGCAGACTGGTCTTCAAGCCAGGAAGCCGCCAGCAGCAGCGTGCCGATATGATCCGCCGGCGTATCTGCCAGCGGCATTCCCCGGGCTGAAAGGAATGCACGGACATCAGATTCTTTCGCCCCTTCGACCCAGGCGCTACGGTAAGGCGGCACCGCACACTCGTCGCCAACAAACAACGCATTGTAATCCGCGGCCAACTGAGGCATATCGCAGCTCTTCTGCAGACGGGCAAGCAGCTCGTCCTGTTCGAGCGGCCAGCTAGCGGAGAGTTTACCTTCACTAATCAGGGTAAAGAGAGGAACCAGTAAAGGGTCCTGCGGTTGGCGGTAAAACAGCGAGCCCAGTACACGACACAGGATAGAAAACTCGTTCATTGATATATTCCAGTTAGTAACAATTACAGTTCAGCAAATTCCGCGATCGGCTCCATGCCTCGCGATTCCAGAAACGCCAGCAGACGTTTAGGCGTAACGTTTAAAATTCTCTCTTCCGGGAAATTCACATCATCCAGAATTTTACGGCATTCACCGAATTCTCCCAATGTGAAAGCGGTATGTGAATCCGATCCTAACGCCACCCAGCCACCGGCATCACGCACAGCCGCAGCGACCGCACGGCAATTGTCCTCACTGCCCTTACGCGAATGCAAAAACGAGGAGTTATTAATTTCCAGGGCAACCTGATATTTTGCCGCCGCCTGCGCAATCGCGGTGATATCAACCGGGTATTTTGGATTTCCCGGATGGCTGATGATGTGCACATTCCCACTGGCCATCGTGGCTATCATCGCCTGGGTATTCGTGTCTTTATCGTGAGGTGCAAAAACCGGCTCATGGAAGCCCGCAATGATCAGATCCAGGGAAGTAAACATAGGGCCTGAACAATCGATTTCGCCTTCAATATTCTTAATATTCGCCTCAATGCCGCGCAGGATCCCTACGCCATCTACCACGCGTGGCCAAATGCGCATATTAATAAAGTGCCAGTGATGAGGCGCATCCGCCATGTCCGGTCCATGATCGGTAATGGCAAACAGCTTGATGCCTTTGCGACGGGCTTCAGCGATGTAATCACTCAAGGTGCTGTAGGCGTGGGTGCTGGCGACGGTATGCATATGCAGGTCAACGGGATACATAACTCTCTCCTGTAGTCGTTTTCCGTCAAGGATAGCAGGTATCGCCGCCATTAATACCCTAAATAATTCGGGTTGCAGGCAGGCGGCAAGGGAGTAACACCCGACGATCTTACTGTAGGAAGTGATACGGGGGAACAACCGTAGCCAACGCACATGCAGCTTGAAGTATGACGGGTATTTTAGCTGAAACCCGGCACTTGCCGGGTTACCATTAGTATCCCCGAACGCGATCCACCTGACCCGTTACTGGCTTTCCGCTCTCCAGATCCAAAATCGTGCGGGAGATATAGTCCACCGCCTCTGCCGGGCGCGTAACTGCGGCAATATGCGGCGTCATTGCCACACGCGGATGTTTCCATAGCGGGCTGGTTTCCGGCAGCGGTTCGCGGCTATAGACATCCAGCATGGCACCTTTCACTTTGCCGCTATCCAGCGATGCCAGAAGATCGTCTTCATTAAGATGAACACCGCGCGCCAGGTTCAGCACGTAAGCGCCATCCTGCAATTGGCTGAGTAAGCCCGCGTTAATGATGCCCACCGTTTCTGCAGTATTTGGCAGGAGATTGATCAGCACGCGAGTTTGACTCAAAAACGCGCCCAGCTCCCCGGTTCCGGCAAAGCTTTCCACGCCAGACCAGGATTTACGCGTACGACTCCAGCAGCGCAGCGGAAAACCCCATGCCTGAAGACTCTCGGCAACTTTCGCACCTAAAACCCCTGCGCCCATGATCCCGATGGTGAACTCATCGCGGGTATACTCTTGCAACGGTTGCCATTTTGCCTGATTTTTTAATGCCTGGTAATCATCAAAGCGACGGAACCAGTGCAGCACCTGGCTTACCGCATATTCCTGCATTTGCAGGCCCATACCCGTATCTTCCAGACGGAAAAGCGGGATCGACGCATCCAACATTTCGGGGTGAGCGTTTAGTTTACTAAGAATAGAATCGACGCCCGCCCCCAGGGCAAATACGGCTTTTAATTTTCGCCCGGCGAGCATTTCCACCGGCGGATGCCAGACCAGCGCATAGTCAGCATGCGCATTATCACCCGCTTTCCACTCACGGACATTCGCGTCTGGTATAGCTTTTGCCAGCGCATTAATCCACCAGGTTGTATCAAACGTGGGGTGATAAAAAATAATATCCATCTTGTCTCCTGAGCATTGCTATGCGGAACTTTCTCGCACTTATTATCATCATTTTCCGAGGGAACATCAGAGTAGCAAATTTTAGGATGCTGGCAAAAAAAACAATTCCCGCCTATTTAAGCTGCAGATTGTTTGAAGTTTGTGTAAATGCACGTTTTTTTCAAAAAGTTGATTGACGCCGGAGCGGTATTTCCCTAAATTAGCGCCCGTTCCGGTAGCACGGGAACAACAATATGGTGAGGTGTCCGAGTGGCTGAAGGAGCACGCCTGGAAAGTGTGTATACGGCAACGTATCGGGGGTTCGAATCCCCCCCTCACCGCCATCTTCAAAGAGAAGCTCGCATTCACATGCGAGTTTTTTTTCGCATGTTGCACGCTCACGGGGGGATGAGAAGCCCCGACCGGGGTTCGACTGCTGGCGTAGCCAGCTGGACAGACCGGGAGCATCGCGAACGGGCTGCACCGAAGGGGCGAGCAAAGCGAGTCAATCCCCCCTCACCGCCATATTCAAAGAGAAGCTCGCATTTATATGCGGGCTTTTTTTTCGCATGTTGCACACCCGTGGGGGGATGAGAAGCCCCGACCGGGGTTCGACTGCTGGCGTAGCCAGCTGGACAGACCGGGAGCATCGCGAACGGGCTGCACCGAAGGGGCGAGCAAAGCGAGTCAATCCCCCCTCACCGCCATATTCAAAGAGAAGCTCGCATTTATATGCGGGCTTTTTTTTCGCATGTTGCACACCCGTGGGGGGATGAGAAGCCCCGACCGGGGTTCGACACAAAATTGCCGGGAGCATCGCCAAAACAAGTAATATCCCTTACCTCCTGCCGGCAAAACCTCGAATCATTTCTCTTTCCTGTAACCGGAGAGGCGGCGCTCAAGGTTGGTCCGGACCTGCGGCCACTCATCGTCAATGATGCTGTACCGTATGGAAGTACGTTTTCGACCATCAGGCATAATTCGTTCATTTCTGATGATGCTTTCCTGTACCGCACCAAGACGGAGAATGGCAGCCTGAGAGCGCTCATTCAATACATCAGTCGTAAACTGAACGCGAACACACTTAAGTTGCTCAAAGGCGTATCGCAGCAGTAACAGTTTACTCTCGGTATTTGCAGCTGTTTTTTGCCAACTTTGTGAATACCAGGTGTGACCAATTTCGAGTTTTCGGTTTTCTCGATCAATCTTCCAGAAACGCGTTGACCCAATGACGCGTTGGTCAGATGAGAGCGTTACAGCAAACGGCATGACCGTGCCTTCGGCCTGCCCCTTCAGGGCTTTCTGAATGTACGAATCAGCTGTATCAGCGGACGGAACTACCGTAAATGGCAGGGACCAGAGTTCCCCATCCGCAGCCGCATCAATCAATAGCTGAGCATCCGTCTCAAGCAGAGGACGGAGCGTTACAAGAGATCCTTGTAAAGTAGGAGTCATATGTGTGGCCTCATAGTTATTTTGTGTAGATGGATTGGGCTGCATCACCCTGTACCAAATGACTTACTATGCTCCGTTTGCCTTTAATAATCGACTCTTCAAGAGGCTATTATCTGCTCACCGTTCATAATACATGGCAATATTAGTAATTCCCCCATGCGGTGATAGCAATTGCGCACTTCCGTTGCTCGCTTACATCAGATCTTCAGGCCGCCCTTCGTTTTCACTTATGAGTTCCCTGTTCACCACTTATCCATGTCGATCGCTTCACTAATGCACATGCATACTTCGGCATCGCCCGAAGTGACATGACTCCGTCAACATTAAACTGTCTGAAAATCATTAATGGAGTGGACCATGATCGCAGTACTTTTTGAGGCAGATGCTCTGCCAGAAGCTCAGGAAAGATATCTTCAGCTTGCTTCGGAGCTGAAGCCTCTTTTATCCCACACGCCTGGGTTTATTTCGATTGAGCGTTATCAAAGCCTGACTACGCCTGGAAAGATTCTTTCTTTGTCCTGGTGGGAAGATGAGGAGTCTGTAGCCGAATGGAAGAAAAATATGATGCATCAGGCCGCGCAGGAAGAAGGTAGGCAGTCGATTTTTTCATTCTACAGAATACGGGTAACCCGCGTATTCCATGATTACTCTTCTGACAAGAGAACAAATCAGCAGGTATGACATTCACGTTATTCTCAAAAATAGCCCGGGTTCACTTGGCAATGTGCTGGGTGAAAACGGAGTGGGACTTGAAGGCGGTGGTCTATTCACAATGCCTGAAGCCGGACATGCACACTTTCGGGTTGGCGACGGTGCAGATGATGGTGGAATTGTAAGCATCCCACTTAAACAACCTATTCTCTTTTAGGTATCCTCTGACATGTGGAGCAGGTTAGCAGAAAGCGAGCTTCATTCCTCGCTTATAGAGGATCAAACAACCAACTGGCCTGGCCGCTTCGTACCAGGAACGGGCGTTCCCGGTCATCTCCCCCCAGTACAATACTGGTTATTTTGACGTCAGAAATTCATATTTTTATGCCCAGGCTTTTGATATTTCAGATGAACTGGTAACAAAAGCATGTTGCGGTAGAATTTTTTCAAGTAAAAACACATTGGTGTCATGATCTGGATCTGCGCAGCAATCACTCACAACGATAAGGCGGTAATCCAGGTCAAACGCTTGCCCGACGGTAGAAAGCACCACACCACTGGTAGTCACACCGGTAAGGATCAGGTTTTCGATGCCTTGAGCACGCAGGATCATCTCAAGTTCGGTAAACGAGAAAGCGCCGACTCTGCGTTTAACGATGACGACCTCATTTTCTGCCGGAGCGACATCAGGATGAATAGCCGTGCTCTCGTTATCCGCTATAAAAATTCCATTCTCTTTAATCGAAGAGAAGATAGTGTTGTTTTTGCTGACCTCTGGATACCCCTTGCGGAATCCGACACTGATATAAATGACCGGTACGCCTGCCGCGCGCGCAGCGGTTATCAGTGATGCGGTATTGCGGATAACGTTTCCAGCGCTTTCTTGCGGGAGGAAATTGTTAAGGATGATCGTCTGAAAATCCATAACCAGCAGAGCGCTGTTTTTACTGATGTTACTGAGTTGATTTGACATAAAATTTCCGAAATTTGCAGAAAGGGTAATGAAGTCAGTCAGCGCGTTGCTGACTGGCGATGTATTTAAAGTTCCAGGCAGCTCCGGCTAACAGGATGCAGCTGGTTGCCAGGAAGACGGCTCGCATACCGATATGCCCGCCGACAAAGCCGCCAATCAGCGGTCCGATGAACTGACCAGCGAACTGCGCTGCAACAGAATAGCCAAGAATGCTGCCCACCATGCCTTCTGGTACGCGGTGACGTATCACTGCTGCAATACAAGGCAATAAGCCGCCGAGCGCCAGTCCCATAAGGAAACTCAGGGCAATCAGTTGCCACCCGGAAGTGACAAATGCCTGGGGGATCAGCAGCAAACCGGCCGCAGTCAGCGCCAGCGTGATAATGCGTAAATGTCCTATCCTGTCCGCCAGTTTTCCAAGCCATGAGGCGGAAATAATGCTACCCAGCGCCGCTGCTGCCATCACGTATCCCGCCACTTTCGTTATCTGAGAAGCGTCGCTGACCAGGGTACGCACATAGACCGTGATAATGGGTTCTATCGACATATTGGCCAGCATCAGCAGCAGACCGGTGCAAAGCATGCAGATAATGACAGGACGGGCAGGCAACAGCGACCAGCTCACTCCCGTTTTTGCCACTGTATCCGCAGGCTTATGCACTTCTTCGCGAATGAGAGTAAGGGTCATGATAAAGGACAGAAATATCAGCGCGCCGGCACAGAAAAACGTGGTTCGAATACCGATCAAACCAGGGAGCCATCCTCCGGCAAGAGGACCGACAAGATTGCCAGCCATTACACCGGATGAAACAATCCCCAGTGCCCAGGCTGCACGTTCTCTGGGAGCCTGGACTGCGATAAGAATTGTCGCGCCGGATGAGTAGCCTCCCGCCAGGCCAACTAACAACCTTAGTCCGACAAGTTGCCATATATTTGTCACCAGCCCCATAAGCGAAACAGTAACCGCCATGCCAAGGCTGGCTCTCACGAGCATCGACTTGCGTCCATATCTGTCACCGAGTTTCCCCCAGACAGGGGCGATCAATCCGGCAGTGATAAACGTTGCGCTGAATGCCACGCCAGACCATTGAACGACCGCGGCATGCCCGCTAACACCCAGTTCTTCGACATACAAAGGCAGGAACGGCAGCATAAGGGTCATTGCGAAGACGGTTGAGAACGAGCCAATGAAGCAAACGAGCAGGTTTCGCCGCCAGAAGCTGTTGTAGAATTGGGTCATAGAAACGCTCTTTCTTGGTATACCAATTTGGTATACCATAAAGATAATGCATTTCACTGTCAATTTTTGGGAGATCATTGCCGTCATGAGCCAGGCATCAGAAGTTGAAAACCAATTAAGAAAACTGATACTCAACATGGAGCTGGGGCCGGGAGAGCGGTTAACGGAGCGCTGGGCTGAAGCGACGTTTAACGCGTCCCGAACACCTGTGCGTGCAGCATTACAAAAGCTGGAGTCAGAAGGACTGGTCTGTCGTGACGGGTTACGCTGGATGGTGGCACCGATCGATGTCGCTGAAGTTGAACAGCTGTGTATTTACCGCGAAATACTGGAAGTGTCGGCATTAAAACTTTCAGCCAGCCACATGACTGAGGAACAGCTAAACGGTCTGGAAAATCTGCTCAAAGAGAAGAATGCTGATACATCTGAAGGGATTCTGGACGATGCCGGAACACGATTTCATCTTGAGTTAACCCGTCTTTGCCAGAATTTATTTATCATCGAAGGAGTAAGCGATGCCCTGCGGCGACTTTCACGGGCACGATGGCTCGACAAAGCACCGTCAAATCCCGCGTGGGATGATCATCGAGAAATAATTGCTGCGCTTCGGTCGCGGAATACTGATAAGGCAGCAGAATTACTCGCCGTTCATCTCTGCGAAAGCCGCCTCCGCCTCCTTGAGGCAATCAATTCAAGCAGACGTAGCCTGAGGGCGAGAGGTATTGCGATATCCTAATATAAGTAGCCAGTTTTGATGACGGAACGACAAACATCTGCGCTTCGCTCACAGCGGACCTTCAGATCAGGTAACGTGTCCGCTGCCTGCCAAAAGCGGGCATTTTTGAGCTAAATAAGAAAGGACGTTATATTTTGTTCTGGTTGACGCGGGATGAAAGCTCCTCATGACTCTCTTTTCGTTCACTGTAGCGATCGGCAAGGTAACCGGTTTGCCCCTTGAGCAGCAGCGTGATTTTGAATAACTCCTCTGCGACATCGACAATACGATCATACCAGGATGAAGGTTTCATTCGGCCGTTTTCATCGAACTCCTGCCAGGCTTTAGCCACTGAGGACTGATTGGGGATCGTGAACATCCTCATCCAGCGTCCAAGAATACGCATCTGGTTCACGACGTTGAAAGACTGAGAGCCACCGCAGACCTGCATCACTGCCAGTGTTTTTCCCTGAGAAGGTCGAACGGCCCCTTCGCTTAAGGGTATCCAGTCGATCTGTGCCTTCATCACCGCGCTCATTGCACCGTGCCGTTCAGGAGAACTCCACACCATCCCGTCAGACCATCTGACCAGACCGCGCAGCTCGATGACTTTAGGGTGCGTATCCGGGGCATCATCCGGCAGGGGTAAATCTGAGGGGTTAAATAGTCTGACCTCCGCCCCCATCGCCGTCAGCAGGCGACCCACCTCTTCTGCTGCAAAACGACTATAAGAGCGCTCTCGTACCGAGCCATACAGAATCAAAATGCGTGGCGGCTCCTGAAGCTCCAGACGTTCAGCAATCTGCCAATCGAAGCAATCAGCGTTCAGTGCAGGAAAGTGTTCCATTTTTTACTCCTCCGGGACGTTCTGGTAATTTCAAAAACAACACATATGATTTATCATATATGTATTCTAAAGAGAACGGAGTAAAAAAATGCTACAGCCTGTTCAGCTTTTTAAAATTCTGTCGGATGAAACCCGCCTCGCTATTGTCATGCTTCTCCGGGAGTCCGGTGAACTGTGCGTATGTGATATATGCGCTGCCACCACTGAATCACAGCCTAAAATTTCTCGCCACATGGCTATTCTTCGTGAAGCAAAACTGGTGCTTGACCGCCGGGAAGGCAAATGGATTCACTACCGTTTATCTCCCCACATGCCAGCGTGGGCGGCTGAGACGATCACAGCGTCCTGGCAGTGCCTGAGGGAGGATGTGGCGAAATGGCTGGAAAAATCAGCCTGCACATCCTGTTGAGAAATTTATCACATACATAAAAACATATATAAAGGAATCTGAAATGCTTTTGGCAGGGAGTATCTTTATCCTGACGCTGGTCCTGGTCATCTGGCAGCCCAGAGGCCTCAGCATTGGCTGGAGCGCAAGTATTGGAGCCGTACTGGCGCTGGGAACGGGCGTTATCCACATTGATGATATCCCCGTGGTCTGGCATATCGTCTGGAACGCAACAGCGGCATTCATTGCGGTGATCATTATCAGCCTGCTGCTCGATGAGTCCGGTTTTTTTGAATGGGCCGCGCTGCACGTATCCCGCTGGGGTAACGGGCGCGGTCGCCTGCTGTTTACCTCGATAGTACTGCTTGGCGCTGCTGTTGCTGCGCTGTTTGCTAACGATGGCGCAGCGCTGATACTGACACCGATAGTGATTGCAATGCTGCTCGCACTGGGGTTCAGCCAGACGACGACTCTGGCCTTTGTCATGGCTGCAGGATTCATCGCTGATACCGCCAGCCTGCCGCTGATAGTTTCCAACCTGGTAAATATTGTCTCGGCAGATTTCTTCGGTCTGGGCTTTACACAGTATGCCTCCGTGATGGTCCCTGTGAACCTGGCGGCCATAGCTGCCACGTTGGTCATGCTCCATCTCTTCTTCCGCCGCGATATCCCGGCCAAATATGACGTTTCACTGCTCAAGATGCCTGCCAGTGCGATTAAAGATCCTGCCACGTTCAGGACGGGCTGGATTGTTCTGCTGTTCCTGCTGGTCGGTTTCTTCGTTCTGGAGCCGCTGGGGATCCCCGTAAGCGCAATAGCTGCAGTTGGGGCTGCGGTGCTGTTCATGGTGGCAAAGCGCGGCCATGCCATAAATACCGGGAAAGTGCTGCGCGGGGCGCCCTGGCAGATAGTGATTTTCTCGCTGGGTATGTATCTGGTCGTCTACGGCCTGCGTAACGCAGGACTCACTGAGTCTCTTTCTGCCGTACTCAATATGTTGGCAAACAAAGGTTTATGGGCTGCCACGTTCGGTACCGGCTTCCTGACTGCGTTCCTGTCGTCTGTGATGAACAACATGCCGACGGTGCTGATTGGTGCATTGTCCATTGACGGGAGTGCTGCGACAGGAGTCGTCAGAGAGGCAATGATCTATGCCAATGTGATTGGCTGCGATTTAGGGCCTAAAATCACCCCGATAGGCAGTCTGGCAACCCTGCTGTGGCTTCATGTGCTGGCACAGAAAAACATGACCATCACCTGGGGATATTACTTCCGCACGGGCATAATCATGACCCTGCCCGTGCTGTTTGTCACTCTGGCCGCGCTGGCGTGGCGGCTCTCTGTCACTTTGTAATGAGAAACTGATATGAGCAACATTACCATCTATCACAACCCGGCCTGCGGCACCTCACGTAACACGCTGGAGATGATTCGTAACAGCGGTAACGAACCCACCATCATTTATTATCTTGATACGCCCCCGACTCGTGATGAACTTATCAAACTGATTTCAGATATGGGCATTTCCGTACGCGCACTGCTGCGTAAGAACGTTGAACCTTATGAGCAGTTGGGTCTTGGTGAAGACAAATTTTCTGATGAGCAGTTGATTGATTTTATGCTTCAGCATCCGATCCTGATTAATCGGCCGATTGTGGTGACGCCGCTTGGCACACGTCTTTGTCGTCCATCAGAAGGTGTACTGGATATTCTACCGGAAGGTCAGCAAGGCTCTTTCACCAAAGAGGATGGCGAAAAAGTCATTGACGAAACGGGAAAACGGGTTAAGTAATCTTCCGCTTAACATTTTCGGGCGCCTGTTCACTTCATACTGGCGTCCGCTCTTCGCTCGCAGCGGACCTTCAGCTCAGGTAACGTGTCCGCTTCGTGCCAGGAGCGGGTGTTCATATGACCGGGCATTCCCGGTCATCTCCCCTCAGTACACTGCCAGTTAAGTTTTACCGAAACGGTAAACCCAATGCCCTCTCCTCGCTCGCAGCAGACCTTCAGCTCAGGTAACTTGTCCGCTTCGTGCCAGGAACATACCTTGCAAAATGGGGTTATTTCAATCAAAACGTAACGTCACAACCAGCCGACGCTCTCTCGCCATTTAAAATTAGTAACTTTATCATTTTCGCTTATTTTTTTAGAGATAGAGCGAGGCTCTCTTCCTAGATACGTAGATATTTCTGTCGGGGACAAATCAAAATCGACAAGCATGACTCTAAGTTTTTCCATTTCCTTTAAAGTCCAAGGCTTGCCATAATTTTCATAATGAGAAACCTTATGCTCCCTGATAGTTCGCTTTCTCTGAATCTCACTTTCCCTCTGAAAAATCTCGTTTTTAAACTGTGAACGGAACTCTTTACAGAAATTGTCATCAGTTTTTTTGTTATATAGATTGCTAAAAATAAGCTGGGATGCCGGATCTAAATCAGGCGTATCAATAATAAAAACCTTGACCTTTTCCATATAGGGATATTCAATTTTGCCCAATATGCTTAGTTGTTTTATGTTAAAAAAACCTCTCAAATCAAAAGACTTAATGAGCTTTGATTGGATTACACTTTCAATCCTGCTTGCATTTGAATAACAGTAGTTTGCCATTGGAAGGGCCCATACTACCAGCTGAGGAATATATTTTTCTAATGCAATTCTCTGCCAGTCAGTATCAAAGGTTTGGCTTTTTGCTAGCATGTTTTTCGGCAAATCAGAATACAACGTTGTAGATGCCCATATCTTATAATCCTTCGCCAAGGCTTGATAGTATTTTGTGTGGTTATGAATTTTATAAGCTGACATGAAGCGATACACGTCTTCATCGTGACCCGCGTCGTAAATTGTTCGGTTTCCTCTCAGGTAACCATCGTAATGCTCGTTTATCCTTCTACCTACATTACAACTTACCCCAACGTAAACCACACGATTGAAAAGTCCTTTATGGACAATAAGATAGACTCCGCTACAGCCAGATTTCCGAGCCTCTGATATAGAACCTAAAAATCTCCATTCCATAATTAAATCCATTATTATTGCTACTTTTTTTGTCTATCATTATTTTCGCGAAACTTCAACAATTTTATCCAAGAGCTAAGGGCACAGACTTATATAATTATACTTATCATCGTTAGCGATTATATCGTGTAGTGCCGCAATGTACTTGAACGTGCACATGGAGAAAATATATCTGTGTTGATTAACATGACCTGCTCCCTGTTGATTCACACAGAATACTGTTAACAATGTCCACTCCTCGCTCACAGCGGACCTTCAGCTCAGGTAACGTGTCCGCTGCCTGTCAGGAGCAGACGCTGCAGTATATTCCGCTTTCTGCTCGAATCGGACTGAGGTAACGTAGCGGAAATATTTTTCCGGACTCAACCAAGATGCCTTCGATCGAAACGTTTATAACTTTTCTTCTCGCACTGACGCTTCTGGAGATTTCTCCGGGGCCAGACATGATGCTGACTATCGCCAGAGGAGTCGGTCAGGGAAGACGTATTGCACTGCTTACGGTACTGGGTAACGTATTTGTAGCAGGTTTTGTGCAAGTTTCTTTTCTTGTCCTGGGGCTGGTAACCGTTGTTCATGCCTGGCCGGTGGCGCTAGATCTGCTAAGGTGGGCTGGTGCGGCTTATCTGATGTGGTTGGGCATAAAAATGATTGCGACTTCAGGCACTGATACCCGGCTGCGAAAAACTGCCAAAATTTCTGACTGGAATGCCGTTAAGGAAGGCGCCCTGAACAGCCTGACTAACCCAAAATCCCTGCTGTTTATGTTTGCTTTTCTTCCTCAATTTGTCGACCCCGCAGTGGGTCCTGTCTGGCTGCAATTACTTGTTCTGGGCAGTATCCAAAAGCTGGCAGGAATTGTTTCCCTGGGGTCAGTCGCGATGGCATCTGGGACATTTGGAAACTGGCTAGGTAAACACCCAGGCTTTATCAAATGGCAGGAACGATTTACAGGCGTTGTCATGATAGGCCTCGGTATCCGCATGTTATTTAGCGGGTCTGGTGTAGTATCGAAATCTGCCAGTTAAGTTTTACCGAAACGGTAAACCCAATGCCCTCTCCTCGCTCGCAGCGGACCTTCAGCTCAGGTAACTTGTCTGCTTCGTGCCAATAACGGACGATCTTACATCAATTTTCGGCGCAACTCGCTTGCCTAAAGTTGTTAGTGAAAGTATATGTATTAGACGAACATTTTCTTTTAGAGCGTATCATTTTATGAAAAACATTATAGATTCTGCTCTTGGAGAATCGCTGCTTTTCTCAGGAACACGCTTTCTTTTTATGGGGGAGGCTATACACGGCGTGTCTGAATTTTCTAGATTAAAAATGGATATTGCAGAGCGCTATTTCCGTAAGCAAACAATTTTGATATTTGAAGCCGATAGCAGCGGAATGTTGTTTTCGCACCAACGGAGTGAAGATGTCAGTTTTCGTCTTAACAACTTCCCACTCATCATGCGAACTCAAGAGATGCGTGAATTTCTCATTTGGGCAATAAGCAGGCAAATACCCTGCCTTGGCATTGACTGTATTCCGCGCCGACCTTTAGACAATTTTCCTCGCGAATGGCATTCGAGACGTAAGCAGGAAACTGAAGATTATTTTGAGGCTAAGTCATCGCATGATTTTTTTGAATGGCGTGAGATGAAGATGGCTAATCAATTGATTAATTTAGCTTCATGCTATCCAGAGCATCGAATGTTTATTATGCTCCATAATCTACATATTAAGCGATTTGGTAGCCAAGAGCGGGGAGGTCTGAAACTGAAATCAGTACGAGAATACTTCGAAGATTTCTTCCCTGAGCAAAGTCACTCTGTTGCTCAACTCGCGCGGTGTGGAACTGCTTTAAACAATGATTTAACGCCATTCAGTTTTAAAATAAATGATCCACTTTCTCTGGAAAACTGCTCAGGTTTGGATAACTGTATTTTGCTTACAGAGTCACAAATGCCGGATACTTGCATTACATGGCATCATGCTTTCGAACGCGAATCAATAACACCCAAAAAGCAATATGAGGGGTGTTTTATCTTCAACGAAGTACATCCCCCAGTATTGGTATAGTTGCATGAAAATGCAGACAATAATTATTTATACAATTACATCTCAAAAGATTTATGAGTCCTGCATGTTGATTTCTGCTGATCGCTCAAAACTGCTTCCAGCAGCTATGGACTGACTGGGTAATTTTAACAATTTGCGGTAGAAACCTTTGTCGATATAGCTCCATTGCTTTTGTGTGGAGAAATGTTAAATCGTTATATTTTGTTTAAGGAAGTATGCATGAACATCACTATCTGCAAACCATCTGAATATGATGATTTGGTTGATATCTTTATCGAGATGGAAACCTACTATAACCAGAAGCTTTGCTTGTCCAGGAGTGACATGACTGCATATCTGAGGGATAAGGTCTTTGCTGCCGACTCTAATGCCGAAGTTCACAAAGTGGTTTGTGATGGAGTGATAGCTGCGTTTTCATGTGTATCCGTGATGTACCCCTCACCACGTTTCAGCGGGCAAATGTTTATCAAAGAGCTTTTTGTTTCTGCACCTTTTAGGAGGGCTGGAATTGGCAGAAAAATGATGGGGTTTATAGCCAGCCGTGCTCAAGAGCGGGGATGTTTTCAACTCGATTGGTTATCTGTGGCAGCAGACCCATTGGCGCAGAAGTTTTATAAGTCTCTCGGTGCTCAGATTATCAAGAGTGTTAACTATCACCGGGTTTCTGGCCAAAAAATAAATGAACTTGCCCGTAGTGTCGGCTGAAGTACTCAGGCAAAGATACTCCCCGTTGATAAAAATAGCATATTGGTAGGTCCGCCTCACGCTCTGGAGCGGATCATCAGTCCAGTTAGTTTGTCCACTCCGTGCAAGAAGCGGACAACCATTCTGGCTATGTGAGGAAAGTCAAGGCTGCCTGTTGGCAGCTTTGGCAAAGCGAAAGCAGCAATACTATAAATTAGTTTTTACTAGATAATGCCTTTGTGAACCTACTTTAGGGAAATCAGGCAATGACATTTGAAGTATATAACCCTGTTTTTCATAAAACGGGAGAGCCTGAAAGCTAAACGTATCGACCAGGCCATGAATACACCCTTTCAGTACGCCTTCTTTCTCAGCCATGCTCACAAGTTTGCTACCCAAACCGCCACTCCGTACTGATTCACTCACCCAAAGATAATCGATGCACAACCATGGACCTTTCCTGTCCGCAATTAAACCACCTACCATCTCCCCGCTTTCATTTCTGCAGTAGACTCCGAGTTGCCCATGTTTGCTAAAATCGATAAACTGGGCATTGTAGCTTCTTAGCCCCGTTAGCAGCTCTTCTCTATCATATTCAGTAACGTTATGAACTACTTGAATGTCCATACATCTCCGCTTTGGTAATTATTTTATTCAGCCTAAATGTTATAAATATGTTTTCATTTGGTTGCAATTATTTGTTGCAATGTCGATCACTTTGCTAGGTCTACGTCCGTTGTTCGCTCGCAGCGGACCTTCAGCTCAGGTAACTTGCCCGCTTCGTGCCTGGAACAGACGTGAAACCGGGAGTACTCAGAACCTGATGCCGCGCGTCGTTCAATCCGGGCACTGGCTCTCCAGCCATTGACCGACGACGGGCCATAATTTCTCCGCACATCGGGCACGAAAAAACCCCATATGACCAATGGACGACAGACCAAAATCTGCACGCCGTATCTCGCGGCATTCTATTTTTGCGTTTTGCACTGGCTCCAACAACCGTGCAATAGCTTCAGGATTTGCCCACGGGTCGTCATCAAAACCCATCACCAGTACGGGTAACGTTATCTCACCGGCTCGCTGGCGTGCATTCCAGTCTGGATCGTCGTAGAAATAACCCGGCATTGCGCTCCATTTCCCCCACTGACGCATCACCGGAGCCGGTAAATCTTCGCCCAGTCCCAGACGCCTGGCTGGCATATAGCCGAAGATACGGCAAAGAACCGGGGCCAGAACACGCAATAAGCACCAGACGCGCACTTTTTCTACCGTTCGTTTTATCGTGCTCGTCACACCGGCATGTGAGGCCACAATGACCGCGGCCTGCAAGGCTTGGGTAGCAGATGAAAGCAGAACGGCATGACCTCCCACACTGTGCCCTACCGCCAGCAGGCTAACGCCAGGAAAATGCGCTTTAGCCCATGTTGTTATGCATCCAACGTCCTGTTCGATCCAGTCGGACATTGAGACGCTGTAATGACAGACCCTTCCGGATTTCGAAAGACCCGTGCCGCGATAATCATAGGTGAGAACGCTGAATCCCCTGCTAAAAAGATACTCTGCAAATCCCTTATAAAACGCCTGCACAACAGCCGTTGCGGGATGAATGATAACCATCGCTTTGGCATTGCTTCTCTCCCAAACCGTGGCGGCCAGAAACCCGCCCTGATTGACGGGTATAATTATCGAATTCATTTTTTGAGCCTCACCTGTGTGGTCATACCAGTGGTAACCTGAATTCAATCTAGCTTTTACTACAGAATCTGGCGATTTTTTTCTATTTTGGAGCCAGGGTTGTCTTCAAACTCAGCGAACCCTTTGTGATACGATAATTGTTTTAGATTGTCACAAGAGGTCTGATTTTGAATTCATACATTTTCCTTGCCGGGGCCATCGTAGCTGAAGTCATAGGTACAACCCTGATGAAGTTCTCCGATGGATTCACCCGTCTGTGGCCATCTGTAGCAACCATTGTGTGCTACTGCATTGCTTTTTATCTTCTCGCCCAGACGCTGTCGACCATTCCAACGGGTATTGCGTACGCAATCTGGTCAGGCGCTGGAATCGTATTAATCAGCCTTTTGGGCTGGCTGGTAAGTGGGCAAAAACTCGATTTCCCGGCGATCGCAGGTATGTTCCTTATTTGTGCAGGGGTTTTGGTTATTAATATTTTTTCAAAATCTTCTGCACATTAATTCTCCAGGAAGAGTGTCGGATATCTGGGGCCCTGAACTGAACGGAATTACACGCAATCACGTGGATTTTTGTTTGCGTTGAACGAGTCTCCTGCGGTAAACACGCCGAAGCGCGAGAGAAATTCGGCCAGGCGAGTCGCGGATAGCATTAACCCGGCACAGGCGCGAAAGTTAGGGAAGATCCGCAGTGCCAACAACGCATCCAGCATCTTTGCGCTTATTGCGAAAGAATGGGTGCAGATGAAAAATCGGACAAAAGTCCCCAGGGAGTTACCATGGCTAAAGCACGCTTCACCGAGGAGCAAATTGCTGATTTTCTTTGCCAGTCCAAAAGTGGTGTGCCAAACAAAACCCTGTGCGAGAAATACGAATTCAGCCCCAGCACACTCCGTCGCTGGCAGGAACTGCACGCCGAAAGCATACGTCAGGAATTAAGACAAATCGAAGCTAACGCATCGATGGTATTTCTGTGCTTCTTCTGCGTGGCCTTCATTCTTGCAGTGGCTTTCACTCGGTTAGCCGGTGCGTTAGCAATCCCTCCCTTTCTGATTTATTGCGTCAGCTACATCCGGCGATTTCGTAAAATATCCGCCAAACATATTAAAGAACAAGATATCTTTCTCTCTCGTTCAGGTAAGGGGGGATATAACGCATTTTATACGCTTAGCTGGAGTTTTATTGTTCTTTTTGCTTTTATTCTTGGGGGCGTAATCGTACAACTATTCTGAATAGCGTCAGCGCGGGAAACAGCAACGTTTACGCATTCCAGAGTTTTATCCAGCGGCTGCTCCGCCAGATACGATCATCCTTTTCAATACAATATTGCAAGGCATATATAGTCATTAAATAAAACATTTAATTTTGTCTAAAAGAGTACAATAACCTCATCCATTTATTACCCTGAAAATCTTAAAATGGACTTCAATCAACATGTTTCCATTGGTAAACTGTTGTTGGAATCAGAATGAAATTTACTATTTATATTTTAACACTCTCCATTTATAAGGTTTTTATTTATGCTTAGATTTGCCAAAATCACTATTGTTGCCGGAATTTTAGCGACGCTGACAGCCTGTACTGGACATATCGAAAACAAGAAAAATGATTGTAGCTATGATTACTTCCTTCATCCGGCAATTTCTATTTCAAAAATGATTGGCGGTTGCGGTCCTGCAGTCGATCAATAATCCATTCTACAGATAAATTATCTGTCGCGCAGGCCGTTAATTACGGTCTGCGTATAAAACCACCAGCCTTTACTAATAAAAACGCACAGATAAAAGATATTATCATTACGTGATGTCATTGATGATGTTTTCTGCAAGCGAAAACGGTGTTGGCGTACATACCGCCAGGCAGAGTTCACCAAACTGGAGGTGATTTACCCAAATATTGTCGATCGTCTGCAAACTGTTTATCTCAGGAAGTTGAGTAATACTCCCCCCAGATTGCTTAATTATCGCCTCCTTGCGCGTCCATAAATGCCAGAACGCTGCGAGTTGATGCTCTGGCGGATATTGATCTAACGCCCTGCGCTCTTCCTGACAAAACAGAGTATTTGCCAGCGCACGCCATCTTGCTAACGGCCGACAGACTTCTATGTCGCAACCCACGTCCCCCTCATCGCTCAGCAGCAGCGCAATATAATCTCCGCTATGGCTCAGATTGAAGAAATACGGGCTACCCGCAAGAAATGCAGGCTTTCCCCGTATCCCGTAAATCATTTCAGGTAGGTCGGTAAATGTATGGACAAGAAGCGCCCGGCCGGCTAGCCACTCTGCCCGCCTGACGCCCTGTGGCGCCTGGTCATACAGCGTCGGCGGCAGGCGATGTTGACTCAGTACCGAGACCCTTCCTAAGGTAATGCTGTACATGGTCAGATTATTTGGGATGAGCTAAAGGCTTTTTTTAAACAACCGATAGCGCTTGTAAGGAACCGCGCCGATTCGTTCCAGAATAGTTCGCATCCCCGTATTTGACTCGAGGATCCAGGACATCTCCAGAGCGTCAATACGGTGTTTTTCAAACGGTTCGCGCAGCGCTTCGATTAAAAGTAGCGCGATAACGGGCCCTATGCGGCTGAACTGGTACTCATGACGAACCCCCATCAGCGGTATCCGGGCGGTATGCACCCCTTTTACCTTCAGTCGCCACAGTAGCTTAGCCCAGCCGAAGGGAGCTAAACGTCCGTTGAGATCGGCAATGGCCTCATTAATATTGGGTAAACCGACGATAAAAGCACAAGGGACGGAATCTATTTCAGCAATATAAATCATGTCATCGGGCACCAGATATTTTAACTGTTTCCCCATGGTTGCAAATTCATAATCTGTAAAAGGCACAAATCCCCAGTTCTGCTGCCAGCCAGAGTTAAAGATCTCACGCAGAACCTGCATTTCTTCATTAAATCGCTGGCGGTTGATACAGCGAATCGTCACCTTTTCGCGGGCGCTTTCCATCATTCTGGTAAGCGCGCCCGGGAACGATAAATCAGTACGCTGCATCCAGTAAGCCAGCAGATCGATTCCTTTTGTATACCCTAACTGCTCAATGTTTGCGCTATAGTACGGTTTACCATGTGGCATCATCGTACTGGGCGGGGTATCAAAACCGTCAATCAGCAGACCGCTTTCCTGATTAATATTAAGGCTAAAAGGTCCGGTAATCTCGCGCGCGCCTTGTGATTCCAGCCAGGCTTCAGCAGTGGTAAACAATGCACGAAATACATCTGGATCGTCGATGGCATCAATCATGCCAAAATGTCCGGTGTCTGCTCCGTACAACTTACGATGCAGCGTATCGATTTGCGCAGTGATTCGCCCCACAACCCGCCCATTATCTTTTGCCACCCATGCCTGCCACTGGATATGCTCTACGCCCGGATTTTTTTTTGAGAGGTGCTCTGAACGTTCAACAAACAATGGACTGATCCAGTGAGGGTCATTTCCGTACAGTGATGCAGGGAAATTAATAAATGCTTTAAGCTCTCGTTTACACGTTACTCTTTCTACCGCTAGCATAGATAATCTCGTTTATCGATTTCAGAGAATAAAAATCAGGAAACACACAAATTACGGGTAGCATATAGTAATACAGAGGCGGTCAGGCTTAAAAACGCATATTCTCGCCAGTCCAATTTAAGATAAATTTGCGAGAAATAATCCAATTGTGGAATGTGCAATTAAGGATTAGTTAAGGATCTTATTGATATCAAGCCGAAAAACATTATTCTGCAAAATACAGACACAGTGTTGGTATTGCGTTTATTATCTGGCGATACCATTCTAGCGATTATTTTTTCACTTTCTATGGTTATGTCATCCTATGACTGAAGTGGTCTCAACTCGTCGTCCTCCTATGCGTCATGCTGATTTTCCGACCCTGGTAGAAGCATTGGATTATGCTGCATTGGGAAGTGCAGGTATGTATTTTTACGATCGACGCAATCGCCTGACATCCACGCTGGAATATAGTGAGCTAAAACATCGGGCAATGAGCGGCGCTCGTAAACTGCTATCGTTAAATCTTAAAAAAGGCGCTCGGGTTGCGCTTATTGCCGAAACAAATAGCGGTTTTGTAGAAGCTTTTTTCGCCTGTCAGTACGCGGGGCTTATCGCCGTACCTCTGGCCGTACCAATGGGGGTTGGACAACGAGATAGCTATACCGCGAAGCTTAAAATGCTGTTAGCCAGCTGTAAGCCTGCGGCGATTGTTAGCGGTGACGAATGGTTATCTATCGTGCGTGATGCTGCGGTTGATATTCCTGCCATTCATATACTCAGCCATGAGGCTGTTGCCGATTTACCTGAATCAGACGTTGAGCTGCCGTTGCCCTCACCGAATGATGTCGCCTACTTTCAGTATACATCGGGAAGTACTCGTTTCCCTCGCGGGGTGATCATCACCCACCATGCGGTGATGTCCAATTTGCAGGTGATTAGCCGTGATGGAATCAAAGTCCGCGCAGACGATCGCTGTGTATCCTGGCTCCCGTTTTACCATGATATGGGGCTGGTTGGATGCCTCCTGACGCCGGTGGCGACCCAAGTATCGGTGGATTATCTGCGCACGCAGGATTTTGCAATGCGGCCAATGCAGTGGCTGAAACTTATCAGTAAAAACCGGGGCACCGTCTCTGTCGCCCCGCCTTTTGGTTATGATTTATGCCTGCGCCGCAGCAACGATGAAGATTTGAGCGGGCTCGATCTTTCCTGCTGGCGTGTCGCAGGCGTGGGGGCAGAGCCAATTTCTGCAGAGCGGCTCAATAACTTCAGTGAACATTTTGGTCAGGTTGCTTTCGATCGTCAGGCCTTTATGCCGTGTTACGGGCTGGCAGAAAATGCGCTGGCAGTGAGTTTCTCAGCAGAATCATTAGGGGCGCTGACTGATGAAGTCGATCGCGATATTCTTGAGTACCAGGGAAAGGCAGTGCCTCCGGTAAAAAGCACCCGCGCCGTTTCAACCTTTATTAACTGTGGTAAAGCGCTGCCAGGTCATCAGATCGACATTCGTAGTGCTGCCGGGGTTTCTTTGCCTGAACGTGAAGTGGGACATATTTTCATTTCTGGCCCCAGCCTGATGAGCGGCTATTTTCAGGATCCGGCATCTCAGGAGTCGATTAAAACCGCAGGATGGCTGGATACAGGCGACTTAGGCTATTTGCTGAATGGCGATCTGTATGTAACTGGACGCAAAAAAGATTTAATTATTATCCGGGGTCGTAATATATGGCCGCAGGACATCGAATATGTAGCCGAACTGGAGCCTGAAATTCACTCCGGAGATGCGATTGCTTTTGTTACTGCACATGAACAACTGGTTCTACAAATTCAGTGCAAAGTAACGTCGGAAGAAAGACGTGCGCAAATGGTGCGCTCGTTATCTGCCCGTATCCAGAGCGAATTCGGCATCAAGGCTGATATCGAACTCTTGCCGCCGCACAGTATCCCGCGAACGTCATCAGGCAAACCAGCCCGCTCTGAAGCGAAGAAACGCTATCTGACGGCGCTGACCGACGCGATTACGTCCCCTTTGCAACTTACGGGCTATGCGCAATGACCAAAACGGTGGCGGTGACTGGTGCGACAGGATTTATTGGCAAGCATATTGTCGAAGCATTACTGACCAAAGGCTTTATGGTTCGGGCGTTGACGCGTGGTCACCATAACAGTTGCGATAACCGTCTGGCCTGGGTTCACGGCTCGCTGGAAGATACGCGGTCATTGTCCGCCCTGGTGACCGACGCTGACTATGTGGTCCATTGCGCAGGCCAGGTGCGGGGACACACTGAAGATATTTTTACCCAGTGCAATGTAACCGGCAGCCTGCGCCTTTTACAGGCAGCCGGTCTGAACGGGCAGTGTCAGCGTTTCTTATTTATCTCTTCACTTGCTGCCCGACACCCAGAATTGTCATGGTATGCAAAATCTAAGTACGACGCAGAACAGCAACTGACGGCGATGGCGGCTAAGATGGGCGTCCCGTTGGGTGTTTTTCGCCCAACGGCAGTCTACGGGCCGGGGGATAAGGAATTGAAGCCTATTTTAAACGGCTTATTACGCGGCTTTCTCCCCCAGTTTAATACGCCAGAGGCACGGTTATCATTCCTGCATGTGTATGACTTAGCCGATGCCGTCTGCCAGTGGTTAATCACAGAACCTGTCCCAACAGGTGCGCATGAATTATGTGACGGCATTGCGGGCGGGTATGACTGGAAGCACATTCGGGCGATCGGCGAAGCGGTGCGTCATGCGCCAGTGCGCACGGTAGGAATTCCACTGTCCGTTCTTAAATTTATGGCTCGCCTTAATGCCGCTACGTTTTTTGTTTCCAGAAAGGAACCGATGCTTACGCCAGGTAAAATCCGCGAGCTGGTCCATCTGGACTGGTCAGCAAGCAATGAATCTTTATCAGAGAAAATGAACTGGACCCCAAGGGTTAGTCTGGAACAGGCATTACGTGACAGGCTATTTTAGTTTTTCGTTATTCGTTCGGTAGCTTACGCATGATAAATAAAACGGTAGTAATGGATTATATTCTTTGCTGCCTGCAAGAGATGGTTGCGGGTAAAGCAGAGATAAAGCCAGACAGCGATTTGGTGAATGAACTTGGCCTTGAATCTATAAAGGTTATGGATTTGCTGATGATGCTGGAAGATAAATTCGATGTTTCCATCCCGCTGAATATTCTTCTCGATGTGAGAACACCAGAGCAATTGCTCAATGCGCTAATGCCCTTGCTGGAGAGTTCCTATGGGTCTTTATGACAGATTTACGCACCTTGCTCATGAGCGGAAACAGCTTCAGGTGTCAGGTATTAATCCGTTTGGTACGTGTATTGATGATATTTATTCCGCCACGGAAGGCCGTATTGGCACGCAGAAAGTTATTCTGGCCGGAACCAATAATTACCTGGGGCTAACGTTCAATGCGCTGGCAATCGCGCAGGGGCAGGCAGCACTGGCCTCTCAGGGAACCGGGACGACGGGTTCACGGATGGCAAATGGCAGCTACGGGCCTCATCTGGCTTTAGAGCGGGAAATTGCCGAATTTTTTGGCCGTTCAACGGCTATTGTTTTTTCCACCGGGTATACCGCGAATCTGGGTATCATCAGCACGCTTGCCACCCGGGGATCGGTCGTTCTGCTGGACGCGGATAGCCACGCCAGTATTTATGATGCCTGCGCATTAGGCGGCGCTGAAATTATCCGTTTTCGCCATAACGATGCGAAAGATCTGGAACGCCGCATGGTGCGCCTTGGCGAGAGAGCCCGTGATGCCATCATCATCGTTGAAGGCATTTATAGCATGCTGGGCGATGTCGCGCCTCTGGCTGAAATTGTCGATATTAAACGTCGCCTTGGGGGTTACCTGATTGTCGATGAGGCGCACTCTTTCGGCGTGATGGGCCCCACAGGGCGAGGATTGGCGGAAGCTGTCGGAGTCGAGCAGGATGTTGATATTATCGTCGGAACGTTCAGCAAAAGCCTGGCATCAATTGGCGGATTTGCCGTCGGTTTTGACGACATGGATGTACTGCGTTACGCGAGCCGTCCCTACATTTTTACCGCATCGCCTTCGCCCTCAAGCATTGCTTCCGTTCGCTCCTCTTTAGGCACAATCGCGCAGCATCCAGAACTGCGGGAGAAGCTGTGGCGTAACGCGCATTTGTTGTATCAGGGGCTTTCCGCGCTTGGCTTTACGTTAGGGCCGAATATCAGTCCGGTCGTACCGGTGATGATCGGCACGAAAGAGGAAGGACTGATGTTCTGGCGCCAGCTAATTTCGCTGGGGGTGTACGTCAATCTGGTTCTGCCTCCAGCGGCCCCGTCAGGAATGACGTTACTGCGTTGCAGCGTTAACGCAGAGCACACCGAAGCGCAGATCAACAGCATTATTCAGGCATTTTCCGCCCTCAGAAAATAGCGTTAGATTAAACGGCGTTATCTTGCGATATACGCCGTTTCCCCTCTTCTCCTCGCCCCTTCCCTGACTACTCTTGCCGGTTAAAACGGGAGACTAAAATTAACGCGATAATCAAAAGGGCAACAGGAGGACAAAGCACCGTCAGTTGTACCTGCAAATCAAATAATATCCCTATATTGACGATGATCTGGTCGCTGATATAGGTCAGCAGACCCACAATGACGCCCATCGCCAGACGGCTCCCGATTCCTGGCGAACGGGGAATACTGAACGTAAAGGGGATCGCCAGTAACATCATGGCCAGCGTTAACAGCGGCCGACCTAATTTTTGCCACAATGCAACCCTGAACTCTATACTGGGCTGACCGGTATCTTGCAGATAAGAGATGTAACTGCGCAGCTGTTTTATTGAAAAACTCCCTGCGGGCATGGTCAGCATTTCCAGGTTAATACGGGTAAATATCGATTTCCACTGTTGCTGCTTATGCACTTCGGTTGTCTCGCGACCGTCGAGCCACCTTTTTTCATATACGCCCTCCAGCGTCCATGTTCCATTCTTTAGCACCCTCCCCTTTTCCGCATAAATATAGGTCTCCAGCGACAGGTCCGGCCGGTAATGGAAAATCTCGATACCTACAGGCTGATTCTTCGCATCCAGCGATTTTATTGTTGCGAACGCATCGCCGCGTCTTGCCCATAGCATGTTATTTTTCTGATGATCGGCGTTGGGATCTTGTGCCATCGCGGTCGTGCGGATCCGCAGGGCATGCTGTTGCAACGGCGCGGCTATCCATTCATCCGTCACGGCTAACAGAGCAATAATCATCACGCCTGCTGTGAGGGTTATCATGGCAATTTTGAAGATAGATAAACCCGTTGAACGTATTGCGGTTAACTCCATTGTTTTGGACAGATGACCCAAACCGGCAATCCCGCCAAGTAACGCAATAAAGGGACTCAAATCAATGAGATTTCTGGGTAACGTCATTAATACAACGATAACCGCCTGTGGCCAACGGTATCCGCCAGGACTGACATCATCCAGCTCGTTGATAAGATTAAAGGTGGTAAAAAGAGGAAGTAAAATCCCTGCCGCGGCGGCAAAGCCGATAAACACATAACGTATCAGATAACGACTAAAGATATTCATCGGAAGAGTACTCGCCCGGAGGTATCGCGCACGATCAGCATACCAACGCCAAATAGCATCAGTATCTGGACTAACCAGACACCGGGGATAACGGGCAGTGCGCCATTCGCCACCAGGGTGCGGCAAACGTTGCCACCATAAAAAATGCAGGTAAAGAGGAGCGACAGCGGGATCAATGTAGAAAAGCGCCCCTGGCGAGGTTTTACCCGGCTCACGGAGACGGCCAAAAGAGCCATCAACAGCGCGTTTATCCCACGGCTTATGCGCCACTGTAATTCAGCGGTATCCCCCGGATCGGTAGAGGTTCGCAGCGCGGTCATTGAGCTGGCTTTGCGCCTGGTGATCGGATTCTGCATCAAAGGCTTAAGCTGAATATTGAGGCGCTGGAATATCTGCCCATTGTCCCCCTGCCCATTATGATGATCCAGTCGATAGGATGTGCCTGAATGCAGCGCGACTGAAGGGGTAAGCGGCGAAGGGTTGGTTATATCACCGCAGTGGGCTCTGAACAGGCTGGAGGTATTTTCAGAGGGCGTATAGATCAGCATGTCCGTCAAATGACCGGTATCCGGCGAAATCGTTGCCGCCAGAATCATATGACCATGATCGTTAACATTGAATTTCCTGGCCCGTAGATGGCTGATATCCAGTTCGGACTGCGATTGCTGCTCTAACCGATAAATTTGCATATACGCCCACGGTCTGCCGAACATGGACAGTAACGTGACCAGAATGCCTAACGGTATCGCGAAATACATCACGGTCTTATACAAGCGTAATGGGCTGGAACCCGCCGCCAGCAGCGCCGTTATTTCTGATTCGGCGTGGAGTTGTCCAAGAGCAATACCGACGGAGACATACAGGCCAACGGGCAGCAGCATCTCAAGCGCGATAATAACTTTATAGAATACGATAGCTAGTACCGCCGTCAGCGCCAGCGTCCCATTGGCGGCATCGGTCAGGTAACGCTGGGCAGAATAGATAGCAAAGATAAAAATCAGAAAGCCAACGATGATTGCCACTAATCGAGAAACCTCGAACATAATATAACGTTCAATCAGGCGCATGTGCGATGAATACTCCAAAAAAGATCGGCAGTTAAAATTAAAAGAAGATATATAGCGTAATTAGCCGCCAATCAGTTTCCTAACCATGATGATAACCTGATTGACCTCCTGCTCGGTCAATGCGCCATCCTTGACCCATTGAACATCTCCATCCTTATTCAGCACAATAATCGTTGAACTCTCTTCGTTTAGCTTCCAGGCCATACGCCCTACTCCGTTGCTGTCGATAATAAATTGCGCCCAGGGATAATTTCTTTTATTTTTTTCTATTTTGCCTAATACAAAAAAACCGGTGCCAAAAATTTCATCATCCGTATTCACTATCGTGGTTGGCTGGAACAGTTCTCCCGGAAAGTTCGCATTTTTGACGGCCTTGATAAGCATTGAGTTTTTCTTTTTAGCTGATTTCCGTCCCGCAATATACTGTATTATACGAACCTTCCCGGCAAACTGCGTCGAATCCCAGGCCCGGTAGCTGACCTCATTGTTTGCGTCTAAAAGCATTTCTCCCCGGTCAGTGATACTTATATGAGGAACCGGACTGCCATAGGTAAAATCATGAGAAAAAACTACCGTCGGCAACAGAAAAAGAGCTGCGGCGAATAATCTGTGCAGTGGCATAAAAGCTCCTTTGCGCGAAAATAACCCTGGCGTTCTACGAGGGATAGCGCGCCAGGAATATCTCCAGGCGCTGACGGATTTGCTCGTCCAGCGCGGCAGGAGTCTCGTAGGGCTGGTGCTTTTCCAGATTGGCCAAAACCATTTCATCGTGCTTGCGACCCATGAGTCCATTGATGGCGGCAAGAAACCGGGAGATCTTATAGGCGTCGAGATTATCGGGTTCAATCGATCTTAACGTATCGTAAAAGGAGACCTGCTGGCTGATGATTTTCCGAATATCATGGAATTCGCTCCCGGTCACTAAGGGTTTCTCCACCATTGCGCGCAGCTTCGCTATCTGATTCCTGCAATAGGCGGCAAACCCGTCGGAGGTTTCCAAACGACCATGGCCCAGGGCATATTGCACAAATGCCCACACCGGCGAACTCAGATAGAAGCGGCGTAATTTATTTCCATAAGTCAGAGTAAGCTTGTCGTTATTGTTACGGAAACCATCCTGAAAGTGCCCCAACGCCACCGTTGTTTTATTGAAAATAAAGCCGGAATAATGCGAACGCAGATACAACCGCTGGGCGAAGCGCAGATGCTTGTAGCGCGCACGCATATATTTATATTGCGCTTTTTCCCGATCGGACAAGTGTCCTTCACGTAATTGTTTCAGCACCAGAGATAATAACGCCTGGCGACTACAGCCTTCCTGCCATAACTGTAAACACAACGCATAATTTTTCTGCAATGTCTTCTGTGAATATTGCAAATGAATCTTCGCAGGTAAGTCGACATATTCATCGACGACATCATCTTCGTCGATCGCCGTGAATAAACGCTGAGTAATTGCAGAAGAGATTTTTTCTTTAGTCATTGGCAGCCTTGCTGGGTACATTGAAATTGAGAGAATGACGACGGCGATAAGCCTGTATTGTTGGGCCTAACGAGGAAAGTATATCCAGGCATTGACCACTGAAATAGGCGAAGGCTGCGCCAATCACCCCAAACATATGTGAAAACACAATCAGCAGTACGATATAAAGTACAGATGCAATAGTTTGTGTGGTCACAAAAATACGTTGCTTACCCGCCATGAGCAATAATGCCTCCAGGGGGAACCCCACCATTGAAACGACAATGGCGGCGAGCATAATTTGGATTAAATCGTACGCCTGGAGATATTTCAGACCGAAAACAAAGGAAATAAGTGGTTTACCGGAAAGAATAAAGACTGCGGCGACCAGCAGTCCGACCCCGCCGGCCAGGAACGCTGATTTAAGCCCCAGCTGCCATGGCTGCTTCGTTTTAGGATCTAACCGCATGACTTCAGGGTAAAAGCTCTTTTTCAGCAATGACGCAGGGGTTCCTGCGGCATCAAAAAAGGTCATGGCAATCTTAAATAAACCGGCCGCCGCCGGGCCCAGAATAATACCCACTAGCACCGTACTGCACGAATTCCGCGCAGCCCAGATAGAGTGCGCGATGTTTGTTGCCCAGACAAACCCCCATGCCCCTTTTATGCGACGCGCAGGCGCAAATAATCGCGGGCGTAACGCATTGCGGATATTCCTGCGCCGCAGCTCGCGTGCGGCAAACCACCAGTACATGCTGCCGCCAATCAGGTTAGAGGCATACCATGTGACCACAAAGCCCGCAAACCCCCAGTGGTTGTAGTACACCACAACGCTTCCCAGCGCCCGGAGAAAAGGTTTTGTTGCCTGCTGAACCGCCATTAAATCGAAGCGATTGACCACACGCAGAATGCCGGTTGGCGTGGAAGAGGCCATCGAGGGGATCAAGGTACAATAAAGCACAGCCAGCCAAAAACTATTAGAATCTAATCCTAATGAATGCGAAATAAAGGGGAGCAGAACCATTCCACCAATTATGGCAACCGCGCCGCTGGCAATATCCAGACCAAAGGAAAATGAAATGACGTCACGAAACTGCTGTGAATCGTTTTTTTCAAGCGCCGGTGTTCCATACTGCACAACAAATTGCCAGGTCTGGAATTTAACAAAATCGCTAATTGCCTTGGTATAGGACTGAATAATAACAAGAACCCCAAACATAGCCGGTGTCATCCCTTTCCCGGCGCAAGACAGCGCGAGCAATCCGAGTAAAGCACTGACCACATTGCTGGAGCCCAAATAGGCGCTATTACGTAATATCGTGCGAAACGCACCATCAGAGAACCACTTTTTCATCGCAAAACCAATTATGTTGACCGTTGTCAGGTCAGACTCTGTTCTGATTAATCTGGAAAAAAATTCCAGACATGACTAATAATATAAAAACAATATTACAAATCGACTTATGGAATTATTTGCATAATAAGACCAGACATGCCGATTGATATAAGCTGATTACTGATAAATCGGCTGATGATGATTTTTGGTTGTTCTACGCTGCGAAGACATTGCAACTGAAGTTGCGGCATCCAGTGCTTTTTCCAGTACCATGGGATACGGCATTCTGGAATCCAGCTCCAGTATATTTGAGCCGTTATAATTGATTTGCGTCATAACGGCTATTTTATCGCGCAGCTCTTCATAGTCATGATCTTGTTTGCGGGAGAATGCGGTTTCAATATCGATATCAAGACGAATAATAAGCTGCGGGCGATAGCACGCCATCTTCTGATATAACTGACGCTCGCGTTTGGCCAGATAACATTTTAGCCAACCGCTGACGCGTTCTATGCCAATGCCGGGGCCATCGTAGTGGAAGCCCGAAAATTCGGCCTGCGGATAACGATCGCCGATAATCAGCATCCCCGTTTGCGTTAACCTTTGTACTTTACGCATCTTCGCCATGCGCCGTAATGAAAAAATATACATGATTAATATGGCCCAAAGCGCCGGAGATCCGGTACTCATACTCTGCGTTTTTGACGATTTTGCCGCCAGGCGCCGTTCAAGCCACGTACCGATAAGCGGCAGGCGCTTGATTTTATCCCCGGTTTCACCAGAGACCAGTCCTAAATAGCGTCGTTCTACAACCCATTGTTTTTCCAGGTGTTCAACTAAGTCTGCCGTCAGGGTAGATTTGCCTGAACCATCGCATCCGACAACGGCGATCAGACCAGGAATATATTCCAGTTGTGAAGAGACTTTCGTCATGGATTTATTTCTCTCATTTTTATCTTATTCTTTGCGGCAAGCACGCATCACTGGTTATAAACAATGCGCTCTGATTGCGAATAGTGATTTCTCAAGAACCTGTGCTGCCGGTTCTCGACCATCTAAATCAAGGATTTCGGCACCGTTAAAGTTCAGATGTGATGTCAGGGCTATTTTTTCGCGCAGCCTCACGCGATTATGATCCGGTTTACGTGAATAGGCTGTCTGTTCATCAACCGCTAATCTGATCAGCAACAACGGAGGGTAAGACGCCATCCAATGATATAATTTCAGTTCCGCCGCTCTTAATTTTCGTATCCACCAGTTGCCTTGTGTAGTTTTTGCCAGCTGTGGGCCATCAACGCTGAAGCCCGGAATTTCGGCCTGTGGATAACGATCTGTAATTAATAGTTCTCCGCGCTGACATCCGATCAGCATTCGGTGAAATTTGTATGCCCGCCAGCAGGAAAGTAAAAAAATGACCAGCGCGGTTATGTTTCCCGGCGGCGTGCCGGGACGACTATGCACCCGGCCTGCTTTCTTTAATAAATATTGTCCAAGCGAGTGGCCAATAATCGGAAGCGTGAGGATCCATTCACAAATCCTGCCTGATGACTGTCCAAGGTAGAAAAGTTTTGTTGGTGTTTGTCGTGTCAAGTGATTAACCAGTTCAGCGGCTAGCGTAGATTTTCCTGAACCATCACACCCGACGATGGCTATAACTCGAACGGTAGAGCGCGTGTATGTCTCACCGGATTTTGGGTCACACATGAAATTGTCCAATATTGGTAAATATTTTGCAGATTAATTGAATAATAAGGGGTTACTGGCGAACTCATTTTAAATATTATTACTATTAACAATTATATCCTTGTGAGTGTTACCGCAGGGGCGTATTTTCAGTGCAATTGTAAAAGAAAAAGGCGATATCCATGCAGTCAAAAACTCCTCCGCTCATTGCTGTTATTGGCAGCGATGGTTCTGGTAAGTCCAGCGTTTGCGAACACCTTATTATTTTTTTGCAGAAATATGGGCCAGCCACGCAAGTTCATTTAGGCAAACAGGCTGGGAATGTCGAACGCGCCGTTATAAAAATCCCTTTACTGGGACGCATATTGAATAAAAAGATCTCTAAACATAAGGTTAAAGATGCTAAAAAGTTGCCCGGTCCGGTGCCCGCGCTGGTTATTACATCCTTCGTTATTCGCCGGGTTTTCCGTTTTCGTCGTATGCTCGCACTCCGCCAGCGTGGAATGATTATTCTGGCCGATCGCTTTCCCCAGACACAAATCCCAGGCGCTTATGACGGCACCGTTTTCCCGGCGAATGTCACGGGAAGCGCTTTCGTGTCCTGGCTGGCTGGGCTTGAACGTTCAGCATTTGCCTGGATGACTCGCCATAAACCTGATTTAGTGATAAAACTGAATGTCGACCTTGACGTTGCCTGCGCCCGAAAGCCCGATCACCGTAGAGAATCCCTCGCCAAAAAAATTGCCGTCACGCCCCAGCTAACCTTTGACGGCGCGCCGCTGGTGGATATTGACGCCAATATGCCTCTGGAAGAGGTACTTCGCGATACAGAAGCCGCAGTCGCGCGCTTTATGGCTGCTCGCGGTTATGTTGATGAACATCAGACGATTGCCACTTCCCATAATTGAGCGCCAGGTTCATCATGCTGCGGCCCGGTCATTTTTGGCCGGGCCATTTTTTTCACCTTATGCTGCGCTATCAGGGCTGAATCAACTGAAGCGCAATCCAGAACAACGATCCAGCAAGGATAATGGCCGCGGGTAACGTAAACACCCAGGCCATCAGGATACTGGTTACGGTTTTTCGCTGGAGCCCCCCGCCATCGATAATCATTGTTCCGGCGACGGCAGAAGAGACCACATGCGTCGTGGAAACGGGCATACCGGCAAAGCTGGCCAGACCGATAGAAAGAGCGGCTGTTATCTGTGCGGCCATGCCCTGGGCATAAGTCATGCCCTCCTTACCAATTTTTTCGCCAATTGTCGCGGTAACACGACGCCAGCCGATCATGGTGCCAATTCCCAGAGCCAGCGCGACGGCGATGATTATCCAGACGGGCGCATATTCAACCGTGATCAGAATGTCTGTTCTGAGCTTGTTCAGTAACCACCGATCGTCATGATCGATACCTTGCTGTTCACTAAGCTGGGTTGTTGTATCAGCGATACATAGCAACATCCGCCGTAGCTGACTCCGCTGGCTGCTGTCCAATGCGCTATAGCGCTTTAGATTACCCGACAGCATCGTCTCCGCCTGGTCAAGCGTCGCCATCGCATTGGCTGGATGACAGTGGAACCCAGCCGGTTTATCAGCGGTATTGCTCGCCGGTAATGACGCTGTCTGCGTGATTTGTTGCAGCCGATCGGGATGGCGTTGGAGATAGGCTTTGATATTGCTTATCGCATCATGGGTACGCGTAATGTCATAACCTGAAGAGCGCATGTTCACCGCAAACCCCGCGGGGGCAATACCGACCAACACCAGCATGATAAGCCCTATCCCTTTCTGCCCATCGTTTGCGCCATGCGAAAACGCCACGCCCGCGGCTGAAAAGATCAAGACAATACGCGTCCAGAAAGGCGGTTTTTTCTTGCCGCCTTTCTTTTTTCGCTCTGCGGGGGGGCGGTGTATGCGGGCCCTTTTTTTGGTGCCATTCCAGTAGCGCTGTAACAGATAGATCAACGTACCGGCAGCCACCAGGCCAACGAAAGGCGAAACGATCAGCGACGCAAGTATATTGCAAACCTCTGGAATATTGAGAGCCTTGATGACCGAGGAGCCAGTCGTCAGGGCATTCGTTAAACCAATACCAATAATCGCGCCAATCAACGTATGCGAGCTGGATGCGGGCAACCCCAGATACCAGGTACCAAAATTCCAGATAATTGCCGCAGAGAGCATGGAAAACACCATCGCCAGCCCCCGCGCTGAGCTCATATTAAGCAACAGGTCCGTTGGCAGCATGTGCACAATGGCGTACGCCACGCTAAGCCCCCCCAGCAACACCCCCAAAAAATTGAATACTGCGGCCATGACGATGGCCAACTGTGGGCGCATAGCCCGGGTATAAATGACGGTAGCAACGGCATTAGCTGTGTCGTGAAAACCGTTAATGGCTTCATAGAACAAGACAAAAATCAGGGCTAGCAACAACAAAAGCCCGGTGCTTATATCTAAATCAGTAAACAAATATAACATTAGGTTTTACGCCATCCTTAGGAAGGGGTCATGCTGCATAATTCGTAATGCAGCTATTGCCGTAGCACATATATCAAAACGAGGCGAGGTCCGGACGCTCCCTTCTTGTCGTGTTAACCTGGTAAATACGGCTTCCATCTATTATTTATGCGGTGAATGATTTTATCGACGGCAGACGGCATGAATTGGCGTGTCACTTGTCATCGGGTAAATATAGCGCGCACGCTACCGCCCGCGCTGACAGTGGTCTGCCTCGCCTCCTTTGAATTTTGTGCAAATGAATGCTCTGCCAGTTGCTACCACGCACGGCACAAAATTAGCCAGTCAGAGGCTACCCTTGTAATACCGTTCGTCAATCCTGCAGCCGGTGAATAATATTTATGCGCAATAATATGATTCATATAACATGATGATAATTATGATTAAACAAATAAAGTCCAAAATAGGTTTAATACAAAAAAGGAATTAAATATTTTATTTTCAATTTCTGTCACGGTTATTATATTGTGCAGACTTTGTTGAATAAATCAGCTTTCCGCTAGCGAACGCTGCTTATAATCTGTTGCCCATGACCACCGTATATTACTCACAGCGTGATAAAAAAACGGCCCCTCTCACCACTGGCGAGAGGGGCCGTTCGTTATGACCGGCTGTCGATTATGCGCCTACAGGCACATCATGCGCGGTGTTTTGCAGCACCGGCCCGGTATATTTCTCGATTTGCAGCTGGGACATCTGTCCGCAGTTACCCTGCGCGAGGCTGGAGGAGCCCACGTCAAAAGTCAGACAGTTGACGTTACCGTTCTTACACAGCGAACCCGGCTGTGACGGATCGGCCGGGTCAAACCACGCCCCTTCGCTGATGCGCACCACCCCTTCACGGACGTGATCGGTGATCACGGCCCCCACCAGGATCTGCCCTCGATCGTTAAAGGCGCGTACCAGATCGCCCGCGCTAATGCCGCGCGCGCTCGCATCCTTCGGATGGATCCAGATAGCCTCACGGTCGGCCACGGCGTATTTCTTACGCAGCGGCGTGTTGTCGAGCTGGGAGTGCAGACGGTTGATCGGGTGACCGGTATTCAGCGACAGCGGATATTTCGCTGCTTCCGGCCCGCGATACCACTCGTGCGGCGGCATCCAGGTCGGGATCGCTTTACAATCCTCGTAGCCCATTTTAGCAATGGCGTCAGAGTAGATTTCGATTTTACCGGACGGCGTACCCAGCGGGTTCAGCAGCGGGTTCTCACGGAAGTCAGCAAAGCGCACCCACTGTTTATTCTCTTCCGGGATCGGGAAGCGAATATAGTTGTTGGACGCCCAGAACATATCAAACGGCGGCAGCGCCACGCGTGCATTACGCGCCTGCGCTTTCATCTCGTCGTACATGCCCTTCAGCCACAGCATCTCATCTTTGCCTTCGGTAAAGGCGTCGTGGACGCCGAGAATTTCGGCGATTCCCGCGAAGACGTCAAAGTCGTTTTTCGCTTCATGCTGCGGCGGTACGCACTGATGCAGCGGGAAGACGTAGAGCTGCGAGTAGTCGCCGCCCATATCCATGTCGTTACGCTCGTAGGTGGTGGTCACCGGCAGCACGATGTCGGCATGCTTCGCCGTCGCCGTCCAGTACGGTTCGTTAACCACGACGGTTTCCGGGTTCTGCCAGGCTTTCACCAGGTTGTTGGTATCCTGATGCTGGTGGAAGGTGTTCCCCCCCGCCACGTAGACCATTTTAATATCCGGGTAGGTCACTTTCGTGCCGTTATAGTCAATGGTCTTGCCTGGATTCGCCAGCGCATCGGCAATGCGCGCCACCGGGAATGGCGTAATGTCTTTCGCCGCCGGAGAGGTTGGGCTACCGGCGGAGATCCCCGCCAGAATGCCGCCGCGCGCGGTCGGGCTACCGCCGGAGGAGTAGTGGTAGCTGAAGCCGAAGCCGCCGCCCGGCAGACCAATCTGCCCCAACATTGACGCCAGCGTCACCATCATCCAGTGAGCCTGTTCGCCGTGGTGCTGGCGCTGAATGCCCCAGCCGCCCATGATCATGGTGCGATGCTTCGCCATATCACGCGCCAGCTGCTTGATAACCTCGGCGTCAACGCCGCTGACGTCCGCCGCCCAGTTGGCGTCTTTCACAATGCCGTCGTCCTGGCCGGTCAGGTAGGCTTCAAACTTATCGAAGCCAACGGTGTAGGTTTTCAGGAAGTCAGCGTTGTGCAGTTTTTCCACCAGCAGCGTATGGGCGATACCCGCCATCAGCGCGCAGTCGGTATAGCTGTGCGGGCCAATCCACTCGGCGCCCAGCATGCGGGCGCTGTCGCTGTGCACCGGATCGATACAGATCATCCGAGTGCCTTTTTTCTTCAGCGCCTCAAAACCGGTCTGGCTGACGTGATCCGGCAGGTTCCAGCTGTTTTTCAGCGTGATCATCGGATTACAGCCAATCATCACCACCAGTTCGGTGTTTTCAATGACGTTCGGCCACGCGGTCTGCTGTTCGTAAACCTCAACGGAACCCACGACGTGCGGCATAATCACCTGCGCCGCGCCGGTTGAGTAGTCGCCGGAGTAGCCGACAAAACCGCCCGCCAGGTTCATCATGCGCTGCAGTAGCGTTCTTGGGTTGTGGAACATCCCCACGCTTTTCCAGCCGTAAGAACCGGCGTAGATAGAAGACGGACCGTGCTCTTTCTGCAGACGGCTGATTTCACCCGCCACCAGATGCAGCGCTTTGTCCCAGCTTACGCGTACCCACTCGTCGCGGCCGCGCAGTTCAGGTTTACAGTCTTTCGCGCCGCCCTCTAACCAGCTTTTACGCACCATCGGGTACTTAATGCGGTTTTCCGCATACACCTGATGCGGCGCCATGGTGATCAGTTCGTTCGGGTACGGATCGTCTTTCACCGGACGAACGTCAACCATTTTACCGTCGCGAACGATCGCTTCAAACGCGCCCCAGTGGGCGCCGGTCAGAATGCCGCTTTCCGCCTGGCGCAGCGCTACAAACTGCGGCATCGCCTGGCTAATCGCTTCGGCCAGCGCCGAGCGCGGCCACATTCCCGCCAGCAGCGGCGCCGCCATTAAGGCTCCGGCACCGGCCAGAAAACGGCGACGAGTCAGATTCATACCTGCTTCCTGGCTCTGCTCCGCCATGTCATGGTCATTATTCTTTTTCATCATGGCTCCTTATTTTTTGTCCTGATCGGCTGCTGCGGGCATGTCGCTCGCGTGTTTTTGTACGTACTGGGTCAGAAGACGAACCTGTTCCTGCGTCAGCGACGTACGACCGGACATGCCTTTAACCACCCCAATCCACTGGTTGGCGTTAAAGCGATTCAACTCGGTAAGACCGTGGCAACCGGTACAGTTGTTAGCCATAAGATCGGAGGCGTAGGCCCAGATTTTTTGTTGATCGCCAATCAGACTCTTCGCCGGCAGCCAGACCTGCAGATCGACTTCGTGCCAGACCTGTTTCGTCTCTTCATCGGTTACCGTACTGTTCACTTTCAGCGCTTTACGCGCTTCCTCGCCCAACAGTGCGCTCATGATGCGCTTACCACGCGCGGCGTAGAACGCCTCGGTGACGCCATCCTGCTGCCAGCCTTTAACGTCGGCCAGCACCATATCGCCGTCACGTTTCACCACCTGCACTTCGGTGGAGGCCATCAGGTTACCGTCGTTGTGATCGCTGGCTTTCTCATTCAGCCAGAACGGCTGGGTTTGAATGGTATACAGCGTGGTCGCCGTTGCCGGCGTTTTCGCTGCCGCATTAGCCAGTTCGCTCGCCCCTGCCGCCGCCAGACCGCTCATGTTCGGCAGAATGTGCGCGACGCCTTTATGGCAATCGATACAGGTTTCACCCTCTTTGATCGCCACCGGGTGCTGCTTACGGGCTTCCGGGGTCTGCGCCAGAATATCCATCGCTTTATAGTCGTGGCAGGAACGACAGGTTGCCGAGTCGCTCTTCTTCAACCCATCCCAGACGCTCTGGGCCATCGCCAGCTTATGCGCCTCGTATTTTTCCGGGGTATCAATTTTGCCGGTCATTTCACCCCAGACGTCTTTCAACGCGCCGATTTTGGTCAGCATGTAATCGATCGGCTGGTGGGGAACGTGGCAATCGGCGCACTCGGCGCGAATACCTTTATCGTTCTGGAAATGCACGCTGCCCTGGTATTCCGCCAGAGGTTGCTGCATGGTGTGACACGACACGCAGAATTCGGTATCGCTGGTTTTATGCATGATAGTTGCCGTACCCGCCAGCAGCACGACACCAATAATGATCCCAACCAGCAGGGCGATAAATATAATTTTTCGCCTACCAGAGCGTTCCAGTGAAAGTTTTCTCATCTTATTATTTAACCCTTTTCCTAAAATAAAGACGCAATGGTCCTTGCCACATGACAATCGCTATATAAATATATTTATAGCGGTTACCGTCATCTTCTAATCCAACAATACTTATGGAGATTTGGTGCTGCGGGCTAATCATCCGAAGTTGATTAGCCGATAATTTCAGTGTGGTATCACATTGCAAATCGAACAAACCTTCGCGCAAATGTTGATATATTTTGATTATTTCAGTGTAGCGATTTGTTCTTTTTTCGCGCGGTCGATACTACGAATAATGATCTCTCGTTGGCTATCGTCCGGCGGTAACAGCTTCAGCATCAGCTGCCAGGCCGCTATCGCTTTATCATACTGCTGATGCTCAAAGGCGTTGAACGCCGCCAGGCTGAGCACCCGTACATCGTTATGGTTATTTTTGAGCAGCGTATCAAGCAACTGCTGGGCTTCACGGCTATCATTCGGATCCGAAGAGTGCAGCAACGCTTCGGTGTAGCCCAGCTGCGCATCTGCGTTGTCCGGCGCCAGCTGTCGGGCTTTATCAAACGCCTGCAGCGCGGCGCCTGGGTTATTTAGCACCAGCTGCAGCCTGCCGAGCATCGTCCAGCTTAGCTGGTCTGCCGGGTATTGCTGCAGACGGCTGCGTAGCCCCAGCGCCAGGCGAAACAGCTCCTCTTGCGACAGCGGTTTGCCTTGCGGATCCATCACGCGCTGCATCAGCTGCGGAGTTTGTTGCACGACCTGCTGCCACTCCATGACGCGGGTGACGTAACTCGTTCGGACGAATACCCCTACGCATAAAGAGGTTAGTATAATAACCCCGAGAATATACACCCAGTAGCTACTATTTTTGTTATCCGTTTTTGGCGACTCAGGCAAATCCTCCAATAAATTCAAGCGTAAATCGTCAACCAGCTGCTGCTGTTGCGCCGCATTTACCGGAGCAATGTCTTCATTGAGCTCCTGGAGACGCGCGCGATAAATCATGTGGTTCATCGTATTACGATCCACACGCTGTCGGCCTGACCAGGGAATAAACAGCAGCGCCGCCGTCCCCAGCAGTAAAATCATCATGATGAGAAACGCGACGATCATTTCAGCGTCCTTTTATTGTCATCCAGCAGCGTCTGCAAACGCGCCTGCTCCTGCGGGCTAAGCTCCGTTTCGCGCGCGGCCCGCGGGCGGCGGCTTAAACGGAAAATCACCAGCGCGCCGCCCAGCACAAAGCAGGCAGGCAGCAGCCAGAGGATAATCGTCGCCGGCGTAACCGGCGGCTCATAGGTGACGAAATTGCCGTAGCGCGCCACCATGTATTCAGTGATTTGCTGATTGCTTTGCCCCTGCTCCATCAGCTGCCAGACTTTTTTACGCATGTCGGCGGCGATCATTGAGTTGGAGTCAGCAATGCTGTTGTTCTGGCATTTCGGGCAACGCAGCTGCTCCGTCAGCTGGCGAAACTGCTGCTCCTGGGCCTCGTTTTTAAACGGATAAGTGTCAATCGCCGCCAGCGCCTGAAATGAGATCAGCGCCGTCAGCAGCGTGATGAGTATCGCTCTCATGCGCCCCCCTGCTGGCTGTATTTTTTCCACAGCGGCAGAATCTCTTCCTGCCAGACCTGTTCGTTCACATCGCCCGCATGGCGATAGCGGATAATGCCTTTGCCGTCGATCAGGAAGGTTTCCGGCGCGCCGTAAACGCCAAGATCCAGCCCCAGCATCCCGTCGCCATCAAACACCCCCAGCGCGTACGGGTTGCCCAGCTCTTGCAGCCAGTCCAGCGCCTTCCGGCGATCGTCTTTATAGTTAATGCCGACAATGCGGATGCCCTGCGCCGCGAGAGAACGCAGATACTGGTGCTCGGCGCGGCAGGTTGGACACCAGGTCGCCCAGACGTTAAGCAGCACCGGCTTACCGTTGATAATACTGGACGCGTCCAGCATCACGTCAGGTTTCTCCAGCGACGCCAGATGAAACGCGGGGAGCGGTTTGCCAACCAGCGCCGATTCCAGCGCCGTCGGGTCATCGCCCTCGCTATTGCGCAGCAGTTGCCACATCAGCGCCGCCACCAGAACCAGGAAGATAACCAGCGGCAGATAAAGGACTTTGCGGTTCATTGTGCGTTCTCCGGCAGCGATTTGCGTAAGCGATAGCGCGGGTCCAGAATGCACAATACGCCGCCAAGCGCCATTAACATCCCGCCAAACCAGATCCAGCGGACAAACGGTTTGTAATACAGGCGCACCGCCCAACTGCCGTCATTCAACTCTTCACCCAGCGCGGCATACAGGTCACGCGCCAGCCCACCGTCGATGGCGGCTTCGGTCATCTCCATCCGGCTACTGCTGTAGACGCGTTTTTCTGCCCGCAGCGTGCTGACATGTCGCCCGTTCTGCGACACGTCAATCACCGCTTCGCCGCCAAAATAGTTCGGGCCGGTAATGTCCTGAACGTCGCGAAAAACAAAGTGATATTGATGAATATCGACGCTATCGCCCGGCTTCATGCGCACATCGCGCTCGATGCTATAGTTCTGGCTAAAGGCGATGCCAATCACCGTCACCACCAGCCCGACATGCCCGGCGACCATCCCCCAGTGGCTACGCCCCAGGCGGGTCAGCCCGCGCCAGAAGGTGTGGCGGTCGGTGGCGCGCTCCACCACTTCCATCACCGTCAGCACCAATGCCCACAGCGACATCAACAGGCCAAGCACGGTCATCGCCTTGATATGATCCTGCATCAGCCACGGCAGCGCCACGGCCAGCACAATCGACACCAGCGCCGCGATCAGCAGCCGCTTACGCAGCTTATGGAACTCGTCGCGCCGCCAGCGCACCAGCGGCCCAATCCCCAGCAGCAGCGAGAACGGAATCATCAGCGCGATAAACAGCGAATTGAAGAACGGTTCGCCGATTGAAATGCTGCCCAGCCCCAATAATTTGTGAATCAGCGGCAGCAGCGTGCCCAACAGCACCACCAGCATGGCGGCGATCAGCAATACGTTATTACCCAGCAGCAGCGACTCGCGCGACCACAGCTCATGGCGCACCCGCGAACGCACCTTCCCGCCTTTAACGGCAAACAGCAGCAGCGACCCGCCGATGGTGATCACCAGCAGCGCCAGAATAAACAGGCCGCGCGTCGGGTCGGAGGCGAATGAGTGCACGGAGATGAGCACCCCGGAACGCACCAGGAAGGTGCCGAGCAGGCAGAGCGAGAAGGCGAGGATCGCCAGCAGCACGGTCCAGGACTTGAAGCTACCACGCTTCTCGGTCACCGACAGAGAGTGAATCAGCGCCGTTCCGGCCAGCCACGGCATCAGGGAGGCGTTTTCCACCGGATCCCAGAACCACCAGCCGCCCCAGCCCAGCTCATAGTAAGCCCAGGCAGAACCCAGCACGATCCCCACCGTCAGGAAGCTCCACGCCGCCAGCGTCCACGGACGCGACCAGCGCGCCCAGGCGCTGTCCAGACGCCCAGTCATCAGCGAGGCGATGGCAAACGCAAAGGCGACGGAGAAGCCCACGTAGCCCATGTACAGCATCGGCGGATGGAAAATCAGGCCGATATCCTGCAGCATCGGGTTCAGATCGCGGCCTTCGATCGGAAAGTCCGGCAGCGTGCGCACGAACGGGTTCGAGGTCAGCAGAATAAATACCAGGAAACAGAAGGAGATCATCCCCATCACCGCCAGCACGCGGGATGATGCTTCCAGGGGAATGTTGCGGCTAAGCGCCGCCACCGCAAAGGTCCAGCCGCTCATCAGCAGCACCCACAGCAGCAGCGAACCTTCGTGCGCGCCCCAGGTGGCCGCCACGCGATACCATACCGGCAGCAGCGTATTCGAGTTGCTGGCGACATACTGCACCGTGAAGTCATTGACCACAAAGGCGTAGACCAGAATCAGGAACGACCCGAGGATCGCCGCGAACATGGCGAACGACAGCGGTTTCGCCAGCGCCATCATCCGCGTATCCTGGCGCATCGCGCCCCAGGTCGGATACAGCCCCAGCAGACAGGAGATGCCCAGCGCTAAACACAGCAGAAAATGCCCAATTTCCGGGATCATTGTGCGGCTCCTTGTGGCTTCCCGGCAGGATGATGATTCTCGTCCATCGCCTCTTTTATCTCCGGTGGGGTGTAGTTTTCATCATGTTTCGCCAGCACCTCTTTGGCGCGGATATGGGTTGCGTCCTGTAGCGTCCCTTGCGCCACCACGCCCTGCCCTTCTCTGAACAGCGCGGGCAAAATTCCGGTATAGCTCACCTCTACCACACCGCGCGCGTCATAGAGCTTAAAGGTCACGTCCAGCGTTTTATCGTCACGCTTCACGCTGCCGGGCATCACCATGCCGCCAATGCGCAGACGCTGGCCCAGCTCCGGCTTCTGGCCGTTTTCCCGCTTGCCGTAGATAACTTCGCCGGGCGTATAGAAGAGATCGATATTGGCGCTAAGCGCATACATCACCAGCCCAACGGTCAGCGCCAGGCCGCCCAGCACGCCGCAGGCCAGCCAGAGTCGTACTTTACGACGCGGATTCACAACGACTCTCCTTTTGCGGCCTGCTCACGCGCCGCCGCAACCCGGCGCTCGCGCGCCTGCTGTCGACGCACATCAGCCAGCAGCGCCCGGCGCTGCCAGCGGGTATGCCAGACCAGAAGCAACAGCGAGAGCAGCGTCACGGCAACCGCCAGCCAGACATAAAAGGCGTAGCCGCCCATCTGCCAGAAATCACGCCAGGTGTGGAAAGCGCTCGTCATGAGTTAACCTCGCTCTTGCGCCCGGCAGCCAGCTGCGCCACCCACGGGCGACGGCGCTCCTGCAACAGAATCAAATTACGCATACGCATTAATGTCAGAGTAATAAAGAGGAATAAGAAGCCGAAAATCGTCAAACGCAACGGCATACGCATGGAAGGGTCGATGGTTTTCTGCATATTCGTTGAACCCTGATGCAGGGTGTTCCACCACTCGACGGAAAAATGAATAATCGGCAGATTAACCACCCCGACCAGCACCAGAATCCCGGCGGCGCGCCCGGCCAGACGGCGGTCGTCAAAAGCGTGATACAGGCCAATCACGCCAACATATAAAAACAGCAGCACAAGCTCGGAGGTCAGGCGCGCATCCCACACCCACCAGGTCCCCCACATCGGTTTGCCCCAGGCCGAACCGGTGACCAGCGCAATGAAAGTATAAACCGCGCCGGGAAGCGCCATCGCCATCACCGCTTTATCCGCCATTTTCATTTGCCAAATCAGGCCCACAAAGGCAGTCACCGCCATGGAGCCATAAATCCCCATCGACCAGATAGCCGCGGGCACATGCAGATACATGATGCGATAGCTTTCGCCCTGCTGATAATCCGCCGGGGCGTAGACAAAGCCCCAGATACAGCCCACCGCCAGAAACAACGCGCTCAAAACGGCCATCAGCGGAATAAACCGCCCGCAGACCTTATACAACCGCTCTGGAATGGCGAGTTGGTGTAACGCTTTCCACATTTTTTCTTTGCCTCATGTTCCCGGAAATGACGGGAGTTATTGCACGCTGATTCGTAATGCCGCCGCGGTGGCGAACGGGCTTAAGGTAGCGCTTCCGGCCAGGAAAGCCCCGAGAATCGCCAGATAGCCGTCAACCGGCAGCAGCATCTGCGCCGCGCCCACGGCGGCGGTCGCAAAAATTAATAAAGGGATCATCAACGGCAGCACCAGCAGGCTGAGCAACACGCCGCCGCGGCGCAATCCGACGGTCAGCCCGACGCCAATCGCGCCAATAAAACTGAGCGTGGGTGTACCCAACAATAGCGTAAGCGCCAGCACTTGCCACTCCGCAACGGAGAGGCCGAACAGCGTGGCGATCAGCGGCGAGATGATTAACAGCGGCAGCCCGGAAACCACCCAGTGCGCGGCGACTTTCGCCAGCACCACCAGCGAAAGCGGCACCGGCATCAGCATCATTTGCTGCAGCGAGCCGTCCTGCCAGTCATCGCGAAACAGTCGTTCCATCGCCAGCAGCGAGGAGAGCAGCGCCGCCACCCAAACGATGCCGGGAGCAATTTGCCGCAGCAGCTGCGGCTCCGGGCCAATACTCAGCGGAAACAGCGTGACGATAATCAGGAAAAACCACAGCGGGTTGATAATTTCGGCACAGTTACGAAAGGCAAGACGCAGGTCGCGCCAGAAAATCTGCTTGATCATGCCACAGCCGCCTCATACTCGTTGAGCATAATCGTGCGCAACGGGACGCAGAGCGGCCGTAAAGGTTGATGGGTTGTCAGGATGACCGCGCCGCCCTGGGCGACATGCTGCTCCAGCCGCGAGGTCAGTTTTTGCACGCCAGTCACGTCCAGCGCGGTGAAGGGTTCATCTAAAATCCAGAACGTTGCGCGGCTAAGCCACAATCTGGCCAGCGCCACGCGCCGCTGCTGCCCGGCGGAAAGCTGCGCCACGGCAACATCTTCAAAACCGACCAGCCCGACCTGCTCCAGCGCCTGCCAGCGCGCCTCAAGCGACGCCTCCGGGTGATAAAAACGCAAATTCTCCTCCGCCGTCAGCCCCCCTTTGACGCCAACCTGGTGGCCAAGCCACAACAGTTGGCGATGCCAGTCGTCGCGCATCCGATGCAGCGGTTTACCCTGCCACAGAATTTGCCCTTCGCTCGGCGTCGATAATCCGGTTAATAGCTGTAATAAAGAGGTTTTTCCTGCCCCATTTGGGCCCGATATCTGGACAACTTCGCCGGACTGAATGGAACATGATAAGCGGCAAAAGAGTTGACGTTCATCCCGCAGGCACGCAATATTTTTTATTTCAAGCATTAGAAAGCGGATCCAGTCCGGGAGAGCTGCATATTCAAGTGGCTACAGTATAGCGAATGAATGCGTTTCGTTTTGCCAAATATGTTAAAAAATATAAAATAATCATGACCTGGATTATCGAAATATTCATCTCCTCGCGAATGTTTCATTATTATTAATTTCGCTGAGAAAGCGATAAACACCAACTTTTCGCCACTCATCAACCGCACCAGCCCATTCCCACCCGACAACTGTTCAATTAATAGACATCTGTGCGGCATATGCAGTTTTAATATTAAAACTCAGGAAGACCAGCGCCGATATTAATGTTCTCTCCCTTTGCTTATATGCTAGGTTAATACACCTTTCAAAAGCAGGGATAATAAAATGAGTGTTACTTATGTTGTTGTTTTAACCTATATAAAACCGTTAAATGAAGTCGATAGCCTGCTTCCTGCTCACGTGGAGTGGCTGAAAAAAGGCTATGCCGAAGGTCTATTCCTCGCATCAGGCCGCAAAATACCGCGTTCCGGTGGCGTGATATTGGCAAAATGTGATGAGATGGAGAAATTAGAACGCTATCTGAGCCAGGATCCCTTCCAACAGGCTGGCGTCGCGAAAGTTGAGTTGATCCCATTTGAAGCGACAATGACCACTGCCGCCTTAAAAGATATTCTGTAATACCGCGCAAACAAAGCCCGGTTTCCCGGGCCTTGAAGACGGCGTACTCATCAGTTGTAAGCGTTGAGCGTCCGCTGGCAGAGCGCTGAGCGAACGCAATCATCTTTATTGAAACGAACGATCCCGACCATTTCATCTTCTTCGAAACGGGCCAGCGCATCGCTTAGCCCTGAGCGAACATGCGCGGGCAGATCGCACTGGGTCACATCCCCATTCACAATCACCGTCACATTCTCCCCGAGGCGAGTCAAAAACATCTTCATTTGCGCAGCAGTGACATTCTGAGCCTCGTCGAGAATAACCACCGCATTTTCAAATGTACGTCCACGCATATAGGCGAACGGCGCAATTTCCACCTTACCAATCTCAGGTCGCAGGCAATATTGCATAAAAGAGGCTCCCAGACGTTTCACCAGTACGTCATAGACCGGGCGGAAATAGGGAGCGAACTTCTCCGAAACATCGCCAGGTAAGAAGCCGAGATCTTCATCCGCTTGCAGAACCGGACGGGTAACAATGATCCTGTCTACGTCTTTGTGGATCAGGGCCTCTGCTGCTTTCGCCGCGCTGATCCAGGTTTTACCGCACCCGGCTTCACCGGTGGCGAAGATCAGCTGTTTACTCTCGATAGCATTCAGGTAGTGCGCCTGAGCTTCATTTCGCGCCGTGATTGGCGTGGCGTCGCGACTGTCACGCGCCATACCGATCGCTTCTACGCCGCCCATCTGCACAAGCGAGGTGACCGATTCATCTTCACGTTGTTTATGGCTACGCGAATCCCGCCTCAGCACACGTTTTGCTTCACGACGAGCTTTGATCACTGCTTTTTGTCTTCCCATGGATAGCACCTTGAGTTGTAGGTATACATCACACGCGCCGCTGGCGGCACGATTATGCGCACGAACATCTGAGGGTTGGCTTCCTTGTAAGCCATTGCTTGCTTTTGGATAAGACACCGCACACGGCTACGCGCACCGAGCAGGGCGTCAGTTACAAGGATAAGAAGTGAAAGAGAGAGGAATTTAGCGGTGACGAAGTGGCTACCGGAAGAGAAACGTCCGCGTAAGGTACTGCTGCTACTGTGAAAAACGTGTCCAGTACAGGACGTTTCCATTCGCGATCTCCATAGTGAACGACTATCACCGCCGGGAACTACCGCTGTTACTTATAAGTACATCATAATCTTTCGCTAATGCAACAATATTTTTACTTGTCATTAACTTTAATTCTATCTTACTCCCGCAGACAGTCTCTTGCACAGAGATGACAGAATTATTTCAGTCACAGCGCGATCATAAAAAAATAATTTGTGCATTCATGAAGATGTCAGGAAAAGCCCCGCCGCGCTGCGGGGCATAGATATCACGCTTCGAGCAGGGATTGCCCCAGATAATGGTCCGCGGTTTTGACGCCCGGCAAAGCAAAGAAGTATCCCCCGCCAATCGGTTTGACATACTCTTCCAGCGCTTCACCGTTCAGGCGTTTCTGCACCGTCAAAAAGCCTTTTTCCAGATCGTGCTGATAACAGACGAACAGCAGTCCCATATCGAGTTGACCTGAATTGGTCACGCCGAGCGAATAACTGTAACCCCGACGCATCATCAGACTGGACTCCGTTTCTTTTGTGCGCGGGTTTGCCAGACGGATATGGCTGTCGAGCGCAATCACCTCACCCTCTGGATCGCTGGCATAGTCAGGTACATCATGCTCATGCTGCATACCCAGCGGCGCGCCGGTATGTTTATCACGGCCAAAAATCGTTTGCTGCTCTTTCAGCGGCGTACGATCCCAGAACTCCACGCGAAACTGGATGAGCCGCACGGCCTGATAGCTGCCGCCCTGCGCCCAGACAGGTTCGCCCTGCCCATCCGTCACCCACACCACGTTTTGCATCAGCTTCGCATCGGTAGCGTCCGGGTTCGCGGTGCCGTCTTTAAAACCCAGCAAGTTGACCGGGGTCTCTTTGCCTTTACTGCGCGCGGCGTGATCGGAAATAAATCCTTCACGTTTCCAGCGAACGCTGAGCAGATCGGGCGTATGTTTGATGATATCGCGCAGCGCGTGGATGACGGTGTCCTGTGTGTTGGCGCAAATCTGCAACAGGAGATCGCCATGGCACAGCGCTGCATCCAGCGAGTCATTCGGGAAGCGCGTCATTTTTTGCAGCTTTTTCGGCATTTGCGTTTGCAGACCAAAACGCTCATCAAACAGCGAGGAGCCGACCGACAATGTGATCGTCAGATTATCTGGTGCGATATATGCGCCGAGGATACCGGAATCCATCGGCGGTAACCGTGGATTCGGCGTATCAGGCGCCGGTCCGCCGGTGGTCAGAAACGCAAATCGGCGGGTCAGCAGCCGGAACAAACGTTCAAGGTCGGCCTTATCGCTGGCGAGAACATCGAACGCCACCAGCATCATAGATGCCTGCTGCGGCGTCAGGATCCCCGCCTGATGCTGACCATAAAACGGCTGCACTTCACTGCGCGCATCAGGAGACAACGTTCCCGGCGCGCTTTGCGGTTTTTGCGCATGGGCAACCGGGCATCCGCCAGCCAACGCCAGCGCGCCACCCAAAGCGCCCATCCCTTTCAACAAACGTCGGCGTGACGGTTCGCTCACGCCGTTTTCATTATCTTGCTGCATAGCGCTTAATCCAGACCCAGAACGCCGCGTAATTGTGACAAGTCTTCCGCCAGCGTCGTGATTGGCCCTTTCAGCGCATTGCGATCGGCATCGGTCAGTTTGTCATAGGTTTCAAAACCGTCTTTGGTACGGTACTTGCTCAGAATGGTATCGACTTTTTTGAAGTTCGCATCCACCTTCGCCAGCAGTTCAGCATTGGATTTTTGTAACTGGGGACGCAGAAGATTGACAATTTTCTGTGCACCATCGACGTTGGCCTGGAAATCCCACAGATCGGTATGGCTGTAGCGGTCTTCTTCGCCGCTAATTTTGCTGGCCGCGACTTCTTCAATCAGCCCTGCCGCGCCGCCAACCACTTTTGACGGTGGAAAGGCCAGCTCGCTGATACGCGTTTGCAGGTCAAGAACATCGCTGTTCAACTGGTCGGCATACTTGTCCATACCTTTGGTGGAGTTGTCACCAAACAGCGCCTTTTCCAGACGGTGGAAGCCGGTGAATTTCGGATCGGCGGCCTTTTGTTCGTAATCATCTTCTCGCGCATCAATGCTGCCATCGAGATCGGAGAACAGTTCGGCAATCGGTTCAATACGCTCGTAGTGCTGACGCGTTGGCGCATACAGGGATTTCGCTTTTTCCACATCACCAGCTTTAATCGCATCGGTGAAGGCTTTGGTGCCCGCAACCAGCTGCGTGGTTTCTGCCGTCACGTAGGCTTTGTACTCGGTAATCGCGCCGCTCAGCCCCAGCAGAGCATCACTCTGCGCGGCATCCGTCGTTGCGCTTCCTTTCACGATCAGTTTGCCTTTCGGGTTGGTCAGCAAACCGCAGGTCATGTCATATTCACCAGGCTGCAGGTTGGCCGTCATTTTCTGGCTAAAGCCCGGCGCGATGTTTTCGCGCTCTTCAACCACCATGACCCCTTTGAGGATCTCCCACTCCAGTGCTTTCTGACTATGATTCTGGATGATGAACTGCGTTTTCCCGGCATTAACCGTGATTGTCATCGGCTCGCACTGCTTGTCGTTAACCGTGACTTTCACCTGCGGAATATCGGCGGCTTGTGCAGAAAAAGCGGATACAAACAGCGCGGTAATACCCAACTGCAGCGCACTACGGCGAAAATTAAGCGTCATAACCTGGCCCTATAAATAAGTATGTTGTAACTAAAAAGTATTCTGCATTGCGTTTTTATTAAGGTGCGGTACGCGATGCCGTAGCGCCTGAGCGCGGCGGTAGCGCAAACATAATTAATGCCGGAATCAGGTAGATAAACCAGACCGCGACTTCACTGACGCTTGGCGCCTCCTGATAGCCGAAGATTCCTTCCATCAACGTGCCAAACAGCGAGTGCGTTGAAAGCACGCTGCTTATGTCAAATGCCACATCCTGAAAATGGTTCCATAATCCGGCTTCGTGGAAGGCGCGGATGGCTCCAGCGGCAAGACCGGCGGCCACCAGCAAAATGAACAGACTGGTCCACTTGAAGAATGCCCCGAGATTGAGACGAATACCGCCGAGGTAAATCAGGTAACCCAACACCACCGCGGTTGCCAGCCCCAGCATTGCGCCTAACGGCGGCCAGATGCCTACATCCTGCTGAAATGCCGCCAGCAGGAAGAACACCGACTCCAGCCCTTCACGAGCGACGGCAAAAAAGACCATCATCACCAGCGCCCAGCCGTGATGGTTCCCTTTTTGCAACGCGTTATCTACCGCCTGTTCAAGCTGAACTTTGACGTTGCGCGACACTTTACGCATCCAGAACACCATCCAGGTGAGGATCGCCACGGCAATGACCGCCACGATGCCTTCAAACAGCTCCTGCTCTTTTTGCGGAAATTCCCCGGTGGTTTCGTTGATGAAAATCCCTAAACCCAGGCATAACGCCGCCGCCAGCAGCACACCAATCCACATCACACCAATCCAACGACCACGCTGGGTCCGTTTCAGGTAGCTGGCAATCAGACTGACAATCAGCGCGGCCTCTAACCCTTCGCGCAGCATAATTAGAAATGGAACAAACATGCGAAGAACCCTTAAACGTTATTCTCAGTCAATTGATGCAAAGAAAAGTAAATTACAGTGATAGTGATTATCATTACAGAAAAGAAAAACTCAAGCAGAATGTTTTGAGAATGATGACTGAATGTAAAAGGTTAGGCGGGTAATGGTTATGGTGAGTTTGCAGCGTAGGCAATAAAAGCCCCCGCACCTACGGCAATGTCATTCAGTTAAAGCCTCTGTTTCAAAAAGCATCACCTGTGTTAGTAGAAGTTATGAATATGCTCTCTCAGAGAAAGGGTTCCGTTCACCTTATGTTCATCTTTTCTCTGAAACACCGATTCCTGTGAACGTGTAAAGGGCGTTCTCCGCCACGCCCTTTACAATCCCGGCTCCCGGCGGGAAAATTGTTGCTGCGCAATACCCTCCGCTTATTCCTCCAGGCTACCGGGCCGGGCGCGAGGCAGCGT
>NZ_GG730299.1:1830881-2105712 GCF_000155975.1 Citrobacter youngae ATCC 29220
GCAGCGACGATTTTCCCGCCGGGAGCCTGGGATGCAAGGGAGGCGGCGGTGAGCCTCCCTTGCACGTTCACAGGTAACGGCGTTTCAGAGAAATGACACCGCTGAGGTGAACGGAACCATGAGCAAGAATCACATGTTCTCCATACATGCTTAACTGACTAGTATTGCGTACGCAGCGGGCCTGAGGACAAAGGTAGATTATTCTGCCTGTAAACGCGACGGCGGCGCGGAGTGGTAATGCGCATCCGCCTCGGCAAAACGTTGCTGCATAGCGGCTGATGGCGCTTTACCTAACAGGCTGAAGACAACAATACCGATGCTGCCGAAAATAAAGCCAGGGATGATTTCATACAGACCCAGCCAGGCAAACTGCTTCCAGACGATTACCGTCACTGCGCCGATGATCATCCCTGCCAGCGCGCCGTTACGCGTCATGCGCGACCACATTACCGAGAACAGCACCACCGGACCAAACGCCGCGCCAAAGCCTGCCCAGGCGTAGCTCACCAGACCCAGCACACGGTTCTCCGGGTTGGCCGCCAGCGCGATAGACACCAGCGCCACGACCAGCACCATAATGCGCCCAATCCATACCAGCTCTTGCTGGCTGGCATTTTTACGCAGGAACGCCTTGTATAAGTCTTCAGTAATTGCACTGGAGCACACCAGCAGCTGGCAGCTCAGGGTCGACATAACCGCCGCGAGGATCGCAGACAGCAGAATGCCCGCAATCCACGGGTTAAACAGGATTTGCGCCAGTTCAATAAACACACGCTCAGCGTTCTGGTTAACGGCGCCAGCCAGCGACGGGTTGTTATTAAAGTAAGCGATACCGAAGAAACCAACGGCAACTGCACCGCCCAGACACAGGATCATCCAGGTCATGCTAATGCGACGCGCATGCACAATGCTATGGTGGGAATCTGCCGCCATAAAGCGCGCCAGAATATGCGGCTGACCAAAGTAGCCCAGACCCCAGCCCATCAGAGAAATGATGGCGACAAAATTCAGCCCTTTAAGCATATCCACATTTTCGATGCTCTTTTGCTTAATCACTTCCAGCGAATCGTCGAATCCACCTACACCAATTACCACCATTACCGGCGTCAGGATCAGCGCAAAGATCATCAGACTGGCCTGGACGGTATCGGTCCAGCTTACCGCCAGGAAACCACCGATAAAGGTATAAATGATCGTCGCGGCCGCCCCCGCCCACAGCGCTGTTTCATAGCTCATGCCAAAGGTGCTTTCAAACAGGCGCGCCCCTGCCACAATACCGGAAGCACAATAGATGGTGAAAAACAGCAGAATAACCAGCGCGGAGATGATGCGCAGAATGCGGCTTTTATCTTCAAAACGACCGGTGAAATAATCCGGTAACGTCAGGGCGTTATTATTGTATTCGGTGTGCACGCGTAAACGTCCGGCCACCAGCTTCCAGTTGATCCATGCCCCTAATACCAGACCGATAGCGATCCAGCTTTCTGAAATACCCGACAGGAAAATCGCGCCAGGCAGACCCATCAGCAACCAGCCGCTCATGTCGGAAGCCCCGGCGGACAACGCGGTAACGAATGGACCCAGACTGCGTCCACCGAGAATGTAATCGTCAAAGTTTTTGGTCGAACGCCATGCAATAAACCCTATCAATATCATACCAAAAATATAGACACAGAATGTCACTAACATCGGTGTGCTAATAGCCATCAAGACTCTCCAAAATTATGTATCAGCAATGCCGTGGCTTGCCGTTTTATTACCCTGCCGGAACGTGGCAAAGATATCTATGTTTACCAGGGCGACCGTATCCTGCCGGAAGCGATGGTCATTCACAATCGATTTAACACACCATTTACATCAAAATTGATCCAGAGTAGATCGCATTTTTCTGTAGGTTGCACTCTCTCACATTTTTTTTGGTTGCACCTTTAAAAAGTGTTAACTACCGCAGAGAAAAAGAGAGAGTAATTTTTATCGCCCAGGTAACAGAACTCATCTTTATTAACATTTCATTCATTTTCAAGCTTGCAAACCAAGTCACATTTAACACGGTTGCACAAAGTTGCAACATAGTGGATATTTCTCGGTAACTATCAGACCCGTATTTCAGTACAACAGGAGTAAACGGCATGGGAACCACCACGATGGGGGTTAAGCTGGACGACGCCACTCGCGAGCGGATTAAAACAGCAGCATCACGAATCGATCGCACACCGCATTGGCTGATCAAACAAGCCATCTTTAATTATCTTGAAAGGCTGGAAAATGACGATGCGCTTCCTGAACTACCGGCTCTGCTGGCGGGCGCGGCGAATGAGGGCGAGGAGTCAATCACGCCTCAGAATGAAGCGCATCAGCCTTTCCTGGAATTTGCTGAACAAATTCTGCCGCAGTCAGTTTCCCGTGCGGCAATCACCGCCGCGTACCGCCGCGCCGAAACCGACGCCGTGCCAATGCTGATGGAGCAGGCACGTCTGCCGCAACCTATCGCCGAGCAGGCGCATAAGCTGGCGTACCAGCTGGCTGACAAACTGCGTAACCAGAAGACCGCCAGCGGTCGCGCCGGGATGGTACAAGGTTTATTGCAGGAATTCTCCCTTTCTTCGCAGGAAGGCGTGGCGCTGATGTGCCTGGCCGAAGCCCTGCTGCGTATTCCCGATAAGGCGACCCGCGATGCGTTGATCCGCGACAAAATCAGTAACGGTAACTGGCAGTCGCACATCGGACGCAGCCCGTCCCTGTTCGTGAACGCGGCGACCTGGGGTCTGTTGTTTACCGGCAAACTGGTCTCCACCCATAACGAAGCCAGCCTCTCCCGCTCGCTCAACCGTATTATCGGCAAGAGCGGCGAACCGCTGGTGCGTAAAGGCGTCGACATGGCGATGCGCCTGATGGGCGAGCAGTTCGTCACCGGAGAGACTATCGCGGAAGCGCTGGCTAACGCGCGTAAACTGGAAGAAAAAGGCTTCCGCTACTCCTATGACATGCTGGGAGAAGCGGCGCTAACCGCCGCCGATGCGCAGGCTTATCTGGTTTCTTATCAGCAGGCGATCCATGCCATTGGTAAAGCGTCTAATGGCCGCGGTATTTATGAAGGCCCCGGTATTTCTATCAAGTTGTCGGCGCTGCACCCGCGCTACAGCCGCGCGCAATATGACCGCGTGATGGATGAACTCTATCCACGCCTGAAGTCGCTGACGCTGCTGGCGCGTCAGTACGACATCGGCATTAATATCGACGCCGAAGAGGCCGACCGGCTGGAGATCTCTCTCGATCTGCTGGAAAAACTGTGCTTTGAACCTGAACTGGCTGGCTGGAACGGTATTGGTTTTGTTATCCAGGCCTACCAGAAGCGCTGCCCGTTTGTTATCGACTATCTGATCGATCTGGCCACCCGTAGCCGCCGCCGTCTGATGATCCGTCTGGTTAAGGGCGCATACTGGGATAGCGAAATTAAACGTGCGCAGATGGAGGGGCTGGAGGGCTATCCGGTCTATACCCGTAAGGTCTATACCGACGTGTCCTATCTGGCCTGTGCCAAAAAACTGCTCGCGGTACCGAACCTGATCTACCCGCAGTTCGCCACCCATAACGCCCATACGCTGGCGGCGATTTACCAGTTAGCCGGTCAAAACTATTACCCCGGTCAGTACGAGTTCCAGTGCCTGCACGGCATGGGCGAACCGCTGTACGAGCAGGTTACCGGCAAAGTCGCTGATGGCAAACTGAACCGTCCATGCCGTATTTATGCGCCTGTCGGGACGCACGAAACGCTGCTGGCGTATCTGGTCCGTCGTCTGCTGGAAAACGGCGCCAACACCTCGTTCGTCAACCGCATTGCTGACACCACCCTGCCGCTGGACGAACTGGTTGCCGATCCGGTAGACGCCGTGGAAAAACTGGCGCAACAGGAAGGCCAGGCGGGTCTGCCGCATCCGAAGATTGCGCTACCGCGCGATCTGTACGGTAAAGGCCGCGAAAACTCCGGCGGGCTGGATCTGGCTAACGAACATCGTCTGGCTTCGCTGTCCTCTGCCCTGCTCAACAGCGCGCTGCAAAAATGGCACGCCAAACCGATTCTGGAACACCCGGTTGCTGACGGTGAAATGACGCCGGTAGTTAACCCGGCCGAGCCAAAAGACATCGTCGGCTACGTGCGTGAAGCGACCCACTCTGAAGTGGAACAAGCATTACAAAACGCCGTCAATAATGCGCCAATCTGGTTCGCCACACCGCCACAAGAACGCGCCGCTATTTTGCATCGCGCCGCCGTTCTGATGGAAGGTCAGATGCAGCAGTTGATCGGCATTCTGGTGCGCGAAGCGGGTAAAACCTTCAGCAACGCCATTGCGGAAGTGCGCGAAGCGGTAGACTTCCTGCACTATTATGCCGGCCAGGTGCGCGATGACTTCGATAATGAGACCCATCGTCCGTTAGGCCCGGTGGTTTGTATCAGCCCGTGGAACTTCCCGCTGGCCATTTTCACCGGACAGATCGCGGCCGCGCTGGCGGCAGGCAACAGCGTACTGGCAAAACCTGCGGAACAAACCCCGCTGATTGCCGCCCAGGGCATCGCTATTTTACTCGAAGCGGGCGTACCGCCGGGCGTGGTGCAACTGTTGCCAGGCCAGGGCGAAACCGTCGGGGCGCAGCTCACTTCCGATGAGCGCGTGCGCGGCGTGATGTTTACCGGCTCAACGGAAGTCGCCACGCTGCTGCAACGCAACATCGCGACCCGCCTTGATGCTCAGGGCCGCCCAATCCCGCTTATCGCCGAAACCGGCGGGATGAACGCGATGATCGTTGACTCCTCTGCCCTCACCGAGCAGGTCGTGGTAGACGTGCTGGCTTCCGCTTTTGACAGTGCCGGACAGCGCTGCTCCGCGCTGCGCGTCCTGTGTCTGCAGGATGATATAGCCGACCACACGCTGAAAATGCTGCGCGGCGCGATGGCGGAATGCCGCATGGGCAACCCGGGTCGCCTGACCACCGATATTGGGCCGGTTATCGATGAAGAAGCCAAAACCAATATTGAGCGACATATTCAGGCCATGCGCGCCAAAGGACGCCCGGTATTCCAGGCCGCGCGCGAAAACAGCGACGATGCGCGGGAATGGCAAACCGGTACCTTTATCGCGCCAACGCTTATCGAGCTGGAAAGTTTTGATGAGTTACAAAAAGAGGTGTTCGGACCGGTACTGCACGTCGTGCGTTACACCCGTAACAACCTCGGCAACCTGATTGAGCAAATTAATGCCTCCGGCTACGGCCTGACGCTGGGCGTCCACACCCGTATTGATGAAACCATCGCCCAGGTCACGGGCTCGGCGCATGTGGGTAACCTGTACGTTAACCGCAATATGGTCGGCGCCGTCGTCGGGGTGCAACCATTCGGTGGCGAAGGTTTGTCAGGAACCGGGCCAAAAGCGGGGGGACCGCTCTATCTGTACCGTCTGCTGGCTAATCGCCCGGAGAATGCGCTGGGCATTACGCTAGCCCGTCAGGATGCAGACTATCCTGTCGATGCGCAGCTCAAAGCGGCTCTCGTTCAACCGCTGGCAGCGCTCACCGACTGGGCCGCCGATCGCCCGTCTCTGCGTGCGCTCTGCCAACAGTTTGGCGAGCTGGCGCAGGCCGGAACCCAGCGTTTGCTGCCCGGACCAACCGGCGAGCGCAATACCTGGACGTTGTTGCCGCGTGAACGCGTGCTGTGTATCGCTGATGACGAGCAGGATGCGCTGGTACAGGTTGCCGCCGTGGCCTCCGTGGGTAGCTTGATCCTGTGGCCGGATGATGCGTTCCACCGCGAACTGGCAAAACGTCTGCCAGCCGCAGTCTCCGGGCGCATTCAGTTTGCCAGGGCGGACAACATCGCCACGCAGCCGTTTGATGCGGTTATTTTCCACGGCGATTCCGATCAGCTTCGCGCACTGTGCGAAGCGGTAGCGGCCCGCGAAGGGGCGATTGTGTCGGTCCAGGGGTTTGCCCGCGGCGAAAGCAATATCCTGCTCGAAAGGCTGTATGTTGAACGCTCCCTGAGCGTCAATACCGCCGCCGCCGGGGGCAACGCCAGCCTGATGACAATCGGCTAAGCTTGTGGTTAATTAAGGCTCCGAATGCAAGTCAGTTAAGGGCTTTGGCGAACGGTAGGCCGGATAAGGCGTTTACGCCGCCATCCGGCAATCTGCTACAGGCTGCCGGATGGCGCTTTGCTTATCCGGCCTACCGCTGAGGCGTTAACTAAGGTTACGGGGCCTTTTTTGTGAAGCCAGAGGGAAGCATGAAACGAATCGTACTGACATGTGCAGCGCTGCTGCTGAGCGGCCAGGCGCTGGCGGATGACTGCGCCAGCGCAAACACTCAAGCTGAAATGAACACCTGTGCGGCAGAACAGTTTAAAGCGGCCGACGCCAAACTTAATGAAACTTACCAGAATGCGCTAAAACGCGCCGCCCCGCCCCAGCGCGATTTATTGAAAAAAGCGCAAACTTCGTGGATAAGCCTGCGCGATGCGGACTGTGCGTTAATCAGCTCCGGTACAGAAGGCGGCAGCGTCCAGGCGATGATTTCCAGCCAGTGCCTGACGGATAAAACCAACGAGCGGGAAGCCTTTCTCGCCTCACTCTTGCAGTGTGAAGAAGGCGATTTAAGCTGTCCGTTACCGCCTGCCAGCTAACGCACGCGGATCCCTTCAATAATCATCCGCTGCACGCTCTCAACGGTCTGGTTAAAAAAGGCTTCATCACGCAGCGTTGCGCCCGTCACCGCCTCTACCTGTGGGGCAAAGTCGGCGTAGTGCTGAGTTGAAGCCCAAATCATAAAAATCAGATGGTGCGGATCAACCGGGGCCAGTTTTCCACTGCTTACCCATCCGGCAATCAGCGCGGATTTCTCATCAATCAGCGCTTTGAGATCGCCCTCCAGTTCAGCCATCAGTAAAGGCGCACCGGCCAGCATCTCCATACAGAATAACCGGGAAGCCTGCGGGTAATCGCGGGATACTTCCAGCTTAAGACGAATGTATTCTTTAATGGTCACCAGCGGCGCAAAGTCTTCGCGGAATGCCTTTAGCGGGGCCAGCCAGACATCAAGAATTTGCCGTAAAACGGCAATATAGAGCCCCTCTTTTGACGAGTAATAATAGAGCAGATTGGTTTTTGACACGCCCGCCTGCTCTGCGACCTGTTCCAGACGAGTACCGTGGATCCCATATTGGGAGAAGATATTTAATGCTGCGGTTAAAATAGCCTGACGTTTTGCACTGACGGCCTGCAAGCGTTTACCTGTTTTTTTCTCTGCGCGTTGAACCATGCGCCCTCTCCTTCTTGTGAGGGCGTCAGCATATCAAATCATGCGGTGAATGGTTAAATTAAAGCGACTCCGGCGCTGCGTCCTGCCGGGCAAAAAAACCGCCGGAAGAACCCGGCGGCGGTGGCTTCGTGGCGGCTAAAATGAAACACAAGGCCGTCACGACATCACTAACAGGCAATCCAATCATTACGATTTATTGCTGCCGTGGCTATTTTTGCCCCCTTTCTTGCCTGCTTCTGAAGCGCGTTGCGGGTCATTTTTGAAGTTGCCCCCGCTGTGCTGGCCACCTTTTCGACCTGCTTCTGATGCTCTTTCGCGGTCTTCCGCAAAGTTACCGGAACCGCCTCGATGGTTTGCCATTACTGACCTCCGTCATTGATTAGACATCATATTGCATAGGTACTGAGGAGTGATACCTCAACGCAGCGCTGGGCGATGCCCTGGTTTTCACTGCGTGGAATTAAGCTTAGTGAAGACCAGCCTGTTGACCAGCAAACTGTAATATCCTGCAACAGGATCCGCTGCATTAGCAAAATAATAACATGCAGAAATCAATAAGCCTTTCTTATGACTACCGAATTTATCCCGGTTAAATATGTATCATTTTGCAACAAAAGAGGTTGTTATAAAAATTGTTATAAATCAAAGAAGTGTTTGTGAAATTTGCACTCCTGGCAGTACGTCATATCTTTATAGGTAGGTAGCGAATCGCTACGGACACGGTTAACTCGAGGAGTAGTGTAAAATGGCAAAAGTTCTGGTGCTTTATTATTCCATGTACGGACACATTGAAACTATGGCCCATGCAGTTGCAGAAGGCGCAAATAAGGTAGACGGCGCGGAAGTCATTATTAAGCGTGTACCGGAAACCATGCAGCCCGAGATATTCCTGAAGGCGGGCGGTAAAACACAAAATGCACCAGTCGCCACCCCGCAGGAACTGGCTGATTACGACGCCATTATTTTTGGAACCCCGACACGCTTTGGCAATATGTCCGGCCAGATGCGTACCTTCCTCGACCAGACTGGCGGGCTGTGGGCTTCCGGCGCGCTGTACGGCAAACTCGCCAGCGTATTCAGCTCAACGGGGACCGGCGGCGGTCAGGAACAAACCATTACCTCAACCTGGACGACGCTTGCCCACCATGGGATGGTGATTGTGCCTATCGGTTACGCAGCGCAAGAGCTGTTTGATGTCTCACAGGTTCGCGGCGGTACGCCTTACGGCGCAACCACTATCGCCGGAGGCGACGGATCCCGTCAGCCAAGTCAGGAAGAATTATCTATCGCCCGCTATCAGGGTGAATATGTCGCAGGTCTGGCAGTAAAACTCAACGGCTAATCTTCAACAGGAGGATTCGAATGCCAACTCAAGAAGCGAAAGCCCATCGCGTCGGTGAATGGGCAAGTCTGCGCAATACATCGCCGGAAATAGCCGAAGCCATTTTTGAAGTCGCACATTACGACGAGAAACTGGCGGAAAAAATTTGGGAAGAAGGTAGCGATGAGGTGCTCATCAAAGCCTTTGAGAAAACAGACAAAGATTCGCTCTTTTGGGGTGAACAGACTATCGAACGCAAAAACGTCTAGCGCTTTGACTCCCCCGCTCGCACGGGGGAGCTTTTCTTTTACTTCGCCGCCTCATTCAACACGCTATCGAACTTATCTATCGGGCAAAAGCCGTTCGCATCTACCGGACAGCCTTTCAGCTCCAGCGTCACGCGCTGCGCCGGGGATTTCAGCGTCAGGACATCCGCATTACGCAACTGCTGCGAACTCTGATACACATACTCGATTTTCATCAGGTCACGATTCGCGTTGCTGTCATGCCAACGCTGGAAGACTATCTTCCCGCCAATCGGCGTACGCTCGTTCTGATCGTGAAGCTGGTACGGTTTAAAATCCAGCGCGGTGAGCAGCGAAGCAATGTTTGAGTCATGCCCCACCAGCACGGTAATTTTCGGCGCTTTCGCGCGTTCAGTAACCAGCGCTTTATCAATATATTTCACCAGCGGTTTGGCGACGTTCTGCGCCACTTCCGGGGAGGTGAACAGGCTGTCCTGATAGCCATTTTTCAGCTTCGACAGAACCTTCCACTGCTGATCGGATTTAATCTCGCCCCAGGCAACCTGGTCCATCGGGAAACCTTCGTAATATTGCAGCGTGAAGGCATCGACCAGCGAATTCCCTACCTTTAATGGCCCCGAAACCCCTGGCTCCTGCTGGTATTTCGCGCTAAACGTATCTTTGGCATCGGTCAGGGAACACTGCTGTTTTTCTTTGCAGGAGGGTGAGTCTTTGTAGTTGGTCATTTGCTCCAGCAGCTGATAGCTGTCGTTGAGCTGCATTTTGCTGCGCTCTTTTTCCATCGCCTGGACGGCCTGCTGGCTGAAGGCGGCGGAATCATCGGTGATCACCGGGTTAAAGGTGGGATCCATGGTACCCATTTTTTCCTGATGATGGACCGGAACGTCGCACCCCGGGAAAGCGCCGGTGACAAAAAACTGCGCCGTGGCGACCGTACGCTGCAAACTGTTAGCATAGGTATAGACCGTATCCGGCGCCGGGCATTCGCCCGTTTTCACCATCCCCTGCTCTGCCAGCCACTCGCGCATGTAGTGACCCATATAGATTTCCAGCACGCCGCCTTTGGTGGTGAGTTGCCCGCCGGGAACATCCCATTCCGGCCATTGTTTAGGCGTGGACTGCTCAAGAACGCTGCCGTTATTGGCTAAAGGTGCGCGTAAGTTATGCCGACTCATCATCAATACTTGCTGAAGCTGGTAGCCTTCCGGCGCGGTCTGCGCCTGTGCGGCGCTTGACAGTAACACAGCCCCTGCCACGGCTGCGGCGATTAACGATTTATTCATCCCTACGACCTCTTGTTGTTATCAATCACCACAGAGTGTGACAGAAACATAACATTTTTCCGGGAACGCTTTCGCAAAACAGGGCATCTACCCTGTCGTTTTAATACCGAACTCGCTCTGGAGTTTGCGGATCCCAAGTGAGGTAAAGGTGACGTGGCGGCTACCGGTTTGCGTTTTAATCCACTTTTGTTCGGTAAACCAGCGCAGAAGCGTTGCGCCAAGCACGCCGCCGGGGTGGTAACGTCGTTCACTCCAGTCCAGACAACCGCAGGTTAATTTCCGCCGTGATGAGCCAGCAAAGAGGACGATCCCCATTTCCGTTAGCTTTTCCTGCCCAAGTTCAGTTAGCGTTTCCCCCTCCGGCGTTAACCACTGACGGGAAACCAGCGTATCAAACAGCCTCACCGCGACTTCTCCGGCGAGATGATCGTAGCAGGTACGGGCATGCCGCAAGCTTAGCGGCGTGGTGATTTTTCGCGGTGTTGATGCCGCCCACGCCACGCCCATCAGTCGCTCCAGCAGTTCGGCGATATCCGCGCCTGCGAGGCGAAAATAACGATGCCTGCCCTGAGCGAGCGCCACCACGAAATGTTGTTCGCACAAACGCGCCAGATGCGCGCTGGCGGTCGAAGGGGACACATCCGCGACTGCGCTGAGTTCGGTCGCGGTCCAGGCGCGACCATCCATCAGCGCGCACAGCATACGCGAGCGCGATTTATCGGCCATGACCGCCGCAGTGAGCGCCATTTGCGACTCCAGTTCACCCTCTTCTTCACTTAACATCACTGATGCCATAGCGACCTCTTTGGCTCTGAATATCTGAATTAACGATGCCATGAAAGCGCCCTAAAGTCACCGAAGGGTCACGCCGCACGCACCATCATCTCCACACCCAGTCCGAGCAGGCACAACAGAAAGCAGCGTTTAAACACCAGCGGAGAAATAACCCGTCGCACACGAGTCCCCATCCACTGCCCCATCAGCGCAGGAACAATGGCCAGAGCCGATAAGCTTAGCGACTGCACGGGCAGCGCGTTGTGCCACCACAGTCCGAGCGCTAACGCCAGCGTTGAAAACGTGAAAGAGATCCCCAGCGCCTGCACCAGTTCATCTTTTTCAAAACCCAGGGATTGGATCCAGGGCACCGCGGGCATCACAAACACGCCGGTTCCGCCCGTCAGCAAACCGGTAACGAATCCAACGACAAGGGAGTACGGTTTTTCACGTTGCGGGCTCACTGCGATCGTCTTTCCCGCCAGCGTCCAGAGAGCGTAAGCCACCAGCGCCACGCCGAGCGCAAACTGGGTACGGGCCGTGTCGCCGCCGCTAATCCAGGCGCTGGCAAGCAGCGTCGCCACAACCACCGTCAACAGCATTGGCCACAGCCGTTTGAGTAATCTGCGAGTATTACCACCGCCGCCAAACTGGAATAAATTACTTATCAGCGAGGGTAATAGCAGCATGGCCGCCGCGGCAACGGGCGAAATAAGCGATCCGAGGATCCCCATCGCCACGGTGGGTAATCCCATTCCGGTGACCCCTTTCACCATTCCGGCGAGAACAAACGTGGCGGCAATCATCATTACCAGAGAAGGTCCAAACGCTAAAGAACTCGTCATGTTGCGCTTTCCTGCAAAGAGAAGGTGACCCACTCTGGACGTTAATCACCGGACTTGCTTCGCCAGACAACGAAATATGCCCTCCCGGTTTACCGACGACACCATAAAAAATGCCGGGTTTCCCCGGCACGAATCTCAAAACGTTTTCGCCCACCACAGCCGAAGCTTCATGCCCCAGTAGCTGGTCCAGCCGCTGGTTGTGGACACCACGCGACCTTGCGACATCACCACCAGCGTGGGGGTGACGCTAATTGCCCAACTGCGGGAGATTGCCCCGTCCGCATCATTGATGACCGGAAAGTCCACGCCTTTACGCAACAGCCAGCGGGATACTTCCGCTTCGCTCCCGGAGCGTAGCGCAATGGTCATCACGTTTTCCCCTTCCGAGCGCAGCCTGGCGACTTCCGGCGTCGTGAAGCGACACACGCCGCACCAGCTTGCCCAGAAATAGAGCAATACCGGCTCGTCTTGACTGAGCGTCGCCAGCGTGACGGTTTCCCCGTCCAGCGTTTGTAAAGGCGTACTGTCAAACGAGGCGGGGAGCTGCGGTGCGCGCCAGGCATCCATCAGCAGCATCGCCCCGGCTAACAACACCAGTAAGATCGCCCCTTCGCGCAGCCAGCGGCGCAGTTTACTGACCATTGGCTGCCGCCAGTTTTTCTTTTACGACTTCTTCCAGCGTTTCCCACGGTACCGCGCCGGGGATGAGTTCATCGCCAACGATCGTCGCGGGGGTGCCCTGCACGCCCACCAGCCGCGCCAGTTGCAGGTTAGTACTCAGCGTTTCAGCGCTTTGCGCATCCAGCGTCACCGGAGTGGCTCCCGCTTTTTCCTGCGCCTGTTTGATACTCACATCGGTATGGTACCCCTTCTTCTGCATCAGCTTTTCATGCAGCGCCAGAAACTGCTGCGGATGCTCACGCCAGGTCATCAGTGCGGTCCGCGCCGACAGCTCCGAACTTTCACCTTTAAACGGCAGCGGTTTAATGACCACCGCCACGTCAGGGTATTTCTGCACAATTTTCTCCAGCATCGGATCCAACTGTTTGCAGTATGGACAGTTGTAGTCGGTAAAGTTTATCAACGTCAGTTTCGCCTGCTTTGCGCCAATACGCGGACTGTTAGGATCGTTAAACAGGGCTTCCTGGATAAGCGCTTCAATTTGCTTTTCCTGTTCCGGAGTAAATGGCGCAGGCTCTTTTGCCACGCTGACGGCGGAAAACAGGCTTAACAGCAGAACAATCATCATTTTCATGGGGTTACTCCTTTAGCATCAGTCAACGTCTGTAGCACCGCATCGCGGGTTAACAACGTTGGCAACGCCTGACCGTCCGGCAGGCCGGGGCCATAAATTTGGTTATACGGCACAGCAACCTGGCCGCGTTTTTTCAGAAATTCGGTGATGGCTGCAGAAGGCAGCGTCCAGTCGCCACGTAGCGCCACCACGTCCGGCTGCTGCAGCGCGGCCTGGACGTCTTCTTTCTGCAAAACGTTGTATTTATTTACCTTGCAGGTAATGCACCAGTCAGCAGTGACGTCAATGAACACACGTTTGTGTTGCGCCAGCGCATCTTCAATCGCCTGCTCGCTAAGCGGTTGCCAGTTCACGCTCTCTTTAGCGGTACTTTGCCCGGTCAACCCTAAGTGCGGGAGCAGCAACGTCGCAAGCCAGATAGCCGAACCCAGCATCATCACGCCAAGAAGGCGCCGCAAAATATTCATCCAGCGCCCCGGTCGCGGCAGGCGCAGCGCCAGACCGGGACGCAGGGCCACCAGCAGCCACGGCAGGCTCATTCCCACTCCCAGCGCGATAAACAGCCCCCACAGCGTCGGCAATGAGGCCGTCAGCGCCACCGCCACCGCCGTTCCCAGAAACGGCGCACTGCACGGCGTGGCGAGCAGGGTCGCAAACGCCCCCTGCCAGAAATGCCCCGACAGACCGTTGCCGCCGTGAGTCGCCAGCGTGGTGGTCATCGCCGAAGGCAAGCGGAATTCAAACCACCCGAACAGGCTGGCGCTAAACGTCAGCATCACCACCACCATAACGCCAATGAACCACGGATTCTGGAACTGGATCCCCCAGCCGAGCGCCTGATGGGTTAAACGCAGCACCGTCATCAATAACGCCAGGGTCATAAAGGAGACCAGTATTCCGGCTACCGATGCGAGGAACTGACGGCGAATCTGGCGACGGCTTTTTTCCTCAACCAGTAAAATCGAACCCAGCTTCATGCCCAGCACCGGTAACACGCAGGGCATCAGGTTGAGGATCAACCCGCCCAGTAACGCCATTAGCGCTACCTGCCACAGCGGGAGTGAGGCGTTATCACCGGCTGGCGCTTCGCCAATAGCCAGACGGCTTTCCTGCGCAACGCCGTTATCGGCCAGCACCAGCGTGACCGACTTACCGCGTAGATCCGGCGCGCCTTCTCCCCAGCTATCATGTACAGGTACCGTGGCGCGTAGCGTTTCCCCGTCGACATGGATTTGCGGCATGCCAAAATCCGCATCATCAACGGTATCCAGATACAGCCCTGGCGCAGTCCAACCCCCGGCGCGTTGCGCCTCAACGACCAGTTCTCCGGCTCGCGCCCCGGCTCGAAGAGAGTCTGTCAGGCCGCTGGCGAGCGGAACCTGCCCCATTGCCTGAGCATAGTCATGCGCAAAAGTCGGGTCCTGGGTTGTGGGCGTTACGGAAAAAGGAAAATCCGTCAACAGGCAAACGTTGCTACAGGTGGATAGCGTCAACACGCCGCTAAGCGTGGCGGGCGATCTGCCGCGCACAACCATTGGGAACGTCACCCGATCGTGATACCCCTGGGTGGTGATATTGGCGACCTCAAAACGTGCAGGGGTTGGCCAGAACCAGTCGACCGCAGCCATTTCGCCATTCCAGGCGATAGACGGCGCGACGCCCCCCTCGCCCGGCGAACGCCAGTAGGTTTTCCAGCCATCTTCCAGTTTAACATCCAGCAGCAGACGGGTTTCGCCAGATGCGGACGTGTCAGCACGTAGCCGCACGCTGGCGTGATCGTTATCAGGTGAACGCAGCCAGCCGGGTTCAGCCGCCCAGGATATGGGCAGCCATAGCAATAACAGACAGAGCAACGCCTGCCTGAATACAGTTATCATAGTTTTTCTCCGTGAATAATTATCTAACAGTCAGCAACGGCCGAACTGTCATTCACGGAAGACGCAAAACCGCAGATGTACCCTGAGAGTGGGCGGCGAGATGGCTCGCGGTGGGAAAAAAGGTAAACGAAACGCCCGTACCGGCGCCAGCAGCGACAGCAGCAGGCACAGCGCCAGAATCATGCCCTCAAACAGTACCGGCGGCGCAGCCAGTAACGACTTCGCGCTCAGTTCACAAGGGGTAACGGGGGTGGCTTCATCAGGCTGCGCTTGTTCGCTTACGACAACGCTTGTGGCAACGGTGTTCATCTGCAACGCGTGCAGGCCCGCCATGCGTTGCGCGGTACAAACCATCACCACAACGCATGCCAGACAGAGGAACCACCATCCCATCCGTTGACGTTTCGCCATTCTACCCTCACTGATTGATGCGGGTTATCTTAGCCACTGGCAAGGTTTTGGCAACCTTTACCCTGTAAAGTTATGTCGGCGCAGAAAAAGCCCCCGGTTAAAACGGCAGGCGATATTTATTCCCGTCATACCGCCGGTCCCCTTTCATGGTTGGCATTCGCCGTTATCAGGATTACCCTAAACTTAGCGGTGATACCTGTTGTCAGGGTTCACCTTCTGCAAGTGTTGATTTACACGAGAGAACGCTATGGAATTAAAGGATTATTACGCCATTATGGGCGTGAAACCGACAGACGATCTCAAGACAATCAAGACCGCCTATCGTCGACTCGCCCGTAAATACCATCCTGATGTCAGCAAAGAGACTGACGCAGAAGCCCGCTTCAAAGAGGTTGCTGAAGCCTGGGAAGTTCTGAGTGATGAACAGCGACGCGCCGAGTATGACCAGCTGTGGCAGCACCGCAACGATCCGCAGTTTAACCGCCAATTCCAGCAAGGAGAGGGGCAAAGCTATAGCGCCGAAGATTTCGACGATATCTTCTCCTCCATTTTTGGTCAGCATGCGCGCCAGTCGCGCCAGCGTCATGCCAGCCGCGGGCACGATATCGAAATTGAAGTTGCTGTGTTCCTCGAAGAAACGCTTACCGAGCATAGCCGCACTATCAGTTATAACCTGCCGGTCTACAATGCCTTCGGCATGGTTGAACGGGAAATTCCCAAAACGCTGAATGTGAAAATTCCGGCTGGCGTCGGTAACGGTCAGCGTATACGTCTGAAAGGCCAGGGCACCCCCGGTGAAAACGGAGGGCCGAACGGTGATTTGTGGCTGGTGATTCATATTGCGCCGCATCCGCTGTTCGATATCGTGAATCAGGATCTGGAAGTGGTCGTTCCCCTTGCGCCGTGGGAAGCCGCTCTCGGCGCGAAAGTGACCGTTCCGACGCTGAAAGAAAGCATTCTGCTGACCATTCCTGCGGGCAGCCAGGCCGGGCAGCGGTTACGCATCAAAGGTAAAGGCCTGGTGAGTAAAAAACACACCGGCGATTTATATGCGGTAATCAAAATCGTTATGCCGCCGAAACCTGACGACGCCAGCGCCGCGCTGTGGCAACAGCTGGCGGATGCACAAAAAACCTTTGATCCGCGCAGAGAGTGGGGGAAAGCATAATGGCTAATGTCACCGTCACCTTTACCATTACTGAATTTTGTCTGTACACCGGTGTTTCCGAAGAGGAACTGCATGAGATTGTCGGCTTAGGGGTGATTGAACCTCATGACGACGAGACCTTTGACGATCATGCGCTGACCGTAATGCGACGCGCGGTACGCCTGCGCCAGGAACTGGAGCTTGACTGGCCGGGGATTGCCGTTGCGCTGACGTTGTTAGAAGAGAACGCGCAGTTGCGTCAGGAAAACCGGCTGCTGCGCCAACGGCTGTCTCGTTTTATCGCGTATTCATGATAAGACCCGGTTGACCGGGGCTGCCTGAAATAACTATCGCCGCAGGTCACAAACCACATCGGATAGTAGACGTTGACCCAGAATGCATGGCGGTTCCTGATTGCACCAGGAACCGCCATCTGTTACTGCTGTTTTGTTTCTTGCAGATCCTTACGCAATTTCTTCACGTCGTCTGCCGTTACCGCTGGCGCGTTGTTACCCCAACTGCTGCGCACAAAGGTCAGCAGTGAGGCCACCTGTTTGTCATCCAGACGCCAGGCGAAATCCGGCATGGTTAGCCCGGTGGGCGCATCCTGCGTGACCGCCATTTGCCCTCCCCGCAGCACCACGCTGATTAACGATGACGGATCGTCGCTCAGCACCGCGGAGTTATGCGCCAGCGCCGGGAAGGTTTTCGCATATCCCTGACCATCAATACGGTGACAGGCCGAACAGTTATCCATATATTCCTGCGCGCCGGGTTTACTCATGTCGCCCTTAATCAGCGCCAGTGACGTTTCAGTATCGGCTTTTGGCGCCACGGCCTGCGGATCGGAAGATTTCAGCGACTTCAGATACACGGCCACCGCAGCAAGATCGTCATCGCTCAAATGCTGGGTACTGTGCGCCACTACGTCAGTCATGGAACCAAATGCCGCGCTGTTATCGGTACGACCGGTCTTCAGGAATTCAGTAATTTCCTGCGCCGACCAGCGACCCAGCCCGCTTTTCACGTTTCCGGTGAGATCCGGTGCATGCCAACCCTCCAGCGTACCGCCGGTCAGATAAGCAGCCCCATTCTGATCCAGCGCTTTTTCCTGAAAACCGATCCCGCGCGGCGTATGACAGGTTCCGCAGTGCGCCAGCCCCTGCACCAGATAAGCGCCACGATTCCACTGCGCGCTCTGAGCGCCATCCGGCATAAAGACCGCATCATCATGAAATATCCCATTCCAGATAGATAACGGCCAGCGCATACTTAGCGGCCAGGGAATATCGCTATCGCGATTTTGCTGTTTTACCGCGGGCACCTGCTGCATAAAAAAGTCATACAGGATATGCATGTCCCGATCGGTAATTTTGGCATAGGAGGTATACGGCATAGCGGGATAGAGATTGCGCCCATCCTTCGCCACCCCTTCACGTACCGCTTTGACAAAATCTTCGTAGCGATAGTTACCGATCCCGGTCTCTTTATCCGGCGTAATATTGGTTGAGTAGACCGCTCCGATTGGCGTACTCATTTTAAGGCCGCCAGCGTAAGCCTTGCCGCCCGCAGCGGTATGACAGGCGACGCAATCGCCCGCCGCCGCCAGCTGTTGTCCCTGGCTGAGGTTCTGGCTGGTGGTTCCTGCCTGAACGGCGGAGGCCAGTAAAGCCAGCGGCAGTACCGGGAGCAACGCTTTCCATTGAATCGTCATGTTAATCCCTCCCTTATGCCTGAACCAACGGGCCTGGGTTTGCCAGATACTGTGTACGAATCGCATGCGCGGCAAACAGCGCCGTCGCGCCAACGATCCCCGTCGGGTTATAGGCCAGGTTTTGCGGGAAGCAACAGGCCCCCAGGACAAAGACGTTGGGCACATCCCAGCTCTGCATGTATTTATTCACCACGCTCGTTTTAGGGTTATCGCCCATGACTGCGCCGCCGGTGGTATGGGTCGACTGATAGGGACGCACGTCATAATGCGCATCCATCTTTTTGAAGCCCATTTCATAATGTGGAGGGTTGATTTTCTTAACGATCTCTTCCGCTTTCGTACCGATAAAATGCGTCATTTTCAGCTCATTCGGCTGCCAGTCGAAGGTCATACGCAACAGCGGCTGCCCATGCAGATCTTTATAGGTTGGATCGAGATCCAGATAGCACTGTTTGTAAGGCATCACCGAACCGGATGACCCTACGTTCATCGTGTGCAGGTAACTCTCTTTAATGGCTTTCTTCCAGCCGCTGCCCCACTTCGGCGCATCTTTTGGCGTAGACATCTGCTGGATTGGGCGTCCACCTGTGATGGTGGCGGAAATTGTCGCGCCACCGACAAATCCCAGTTTGCTGTGATCAAAGTTCTCAGCGTTAAAATCATCTATAAACATTCCGGTAGTCCCGGTCGCGGCAAACGGATTAAAATCATGATCCTCATTAAAAAACAATGAGATGCCGCCATTCATCTGGTAGGCATAATTGCGCCCGACCACGCCTTCTCCGGTCACCGGATCGTAAGGCTTACCGATTTTCGACAGCAGTAGTAGCCGCACGTTGTGCAACTGGAAAGCGCTCAACACAACCAGGCTGGCCGGTTGCTCCACCTCTTGTCCATTGGCGTCAATATAGGTGACCCCTGTCGCCTTCTTCCCCGTCGAGTCGGTGTTAACCCGCAATACCTGAGATTCAGTACGCAGCTCGAAGTTGTTATATTGCTTCAGCGCAGGCAACACGCAGGATTGCGGAGAGGCTTTAGAGTAGTTAAAGCAGCCAAAACGTTCGCAAAATCCACAGTAGTTACACACGCCGAGCTGGACGCCATAAGGGTTGGTAAACGGTTCGCTACAGTTGGCAGCCGGAACCGGAAACGGGTGATACCCCAGCTCTTTAGCCGCCTTGCTGAACAGTATTCCAGAGTATTGTTGTTTCAGCGCTTTCGTCGGATAAGGGTTCCGCCGTTCAGCCTCGAAGGGGTTGCCACCTTCCATAATCTGGCCTTGCACATTGCCCGCCTGTCCGGCGGTACCGCAGATTTTCTCGTACTTATCGAAGAATGGCTCCATCTCCTGATACGTAAACGGATAGTCCTGTACCGTCATATCTGCCGGAATAAAATCTGCGCCATATTTTTCGATGACCGTACTGCGCATCTTGAGATCGGCTTCCAGCGGGCGCCAGAGCATCCCGTTCCAGTGCACGCCAGCGCCGCCAACACCATCTCCCGGCAGGAAGGAGCCAAATCGACGATACGGTAAGGCGGTATCTGACTGGGTATGGCGCACGGTTACCGTCTCTTTCGACGCATTCTGGAACAGCTTCAGCCCGCTGTCCGCGAGTTCCATCGCCATTAGCGAACCGGTCCAGCCAAAGCCCACGATAACCACATCTACAGGTTCTTTTTTAATTGTCATGGTTATACGCTCCTCTTCCCTGAAATGCTTACCGGTCCCAGTGGATACGGCTTACCAGGGTTATCCATCACCTGCTGATAGTCAGCACGCGCCCCCGGGAATCCGATCAGTTTCCACGATGCCATTGTCTGATTGCCTCCGTGCAGCGGATCGGCCAGGTATCCCTCTTTGGTGTTTTCCAGCATCTGAGTAAAGAAGATTTTCCCCGGCACGTTTTCAAAAGTCAGCGTTCCGCTTTCCAGTTGGCGCAGAACCTCTTCCTGCTGGGGATGGGTCAGTTCGGCAAAGTTTTTCTGCTGCTTCTCCAGGCACCACTGATTCACGGCCTTTATGCCACGGCGCCAGGTTTCGCGCGGAACCAAATGAGACTGATAGCCAAGCTCCGGAACGGCGTCAGCAAAGGGTCCCTGCATATACCACAGATGCCCGTAGCCATAAGGCAACTCCATCTGTTTATCAATAAATACCGGCACGCCCTCGCTCACCGCCCCGGGACCGTATTCATCTGCGGGGATCAGTCGATCGACCGCCGCCAGGACAAACATCCACTCATCATTATTAAAAAAACGCGGAACATACTGGGCTGATACGCCTTCAGAAGATGCGGATGCTGCGGAGGTGCTCAGGGTAACCAGACTGCCGCCCATGGCAGTCAGAGGGATAATTGCCAACGTTTGCTGTAAAAAACGCCGCCTCGAGGGAACGCCCTCATTTCCGTTATTGCTCATAAAACATTCCTGTATTTGCTTTATTAATAAGTCAAATCAATCAACAGTTACCTGGCTAATAGTTTCCATGTTTGTCAATTAAAGTAAAAATAATCGCCTTGTTTTGTTAACGCAAGGATAGGAAATGTTGTTTTTTATGAGAAAAACAGAGGGTTACTGGTAACAAAATGGAGATGATATAATTTAATATGTTGATTTAAAGAGGGAAATTCATTCATCAAATCAATTTAACCCAGCAGAAAGGATGCTAAAGATTATCCAGATAAATTGATATAGATCAGTTCAGAAGAATAGACAGGGATACCAATGCAAGAGGTAGCCCAAATTGTCCGGAAAGCTACCGCTTGTATGAGCGCTGATGAGGTGTTGATGTAATATGCACCCAGAATTGACGCGTAAAAAAAGGGGTTACCTTTCGGTAACCCCTCTCTCATGTTTGGCGGAAGCGTAGAGATTCGAACTCTAGAACCCTTTCGGGTCGCCGGTTTTCAAGACCGGTGCCTTCAACCGCTCGGCCACGCTTCCAATGAGGCGCACTATAAACATCCCGAACGGACCTGTAAAGCACCAATGCGTTCGTTTGCCTGAAAAACAGCCAAAATATTGTTAATCGACTGAAATAACAACAAATTGACCGTTTATTCAGCACAAATACCGGCTACCGGACCTAATGTTTTTTGATGAACATATCTTTGGTGTAGTAATTTCCCAGGTTATCCGGCGCGAATCCTCCCACCCACGGCTTCACCAGATGTGTGCGAACATAGTGATAAATCGGAATCGCAGGCACATCCTCACCTAACAGGTCTTCGGCCTGCTGATAGTATTTACCTCGTTCTTCCAGTGAACTTGCTTTCGCCGCATTACGCATTGCTTCATCAAAGGCGGGGTTACTGTACCTGGCGGTGTTCTCGCTGTCGCCAGTGCGGAAAACATTAAGGAAACTGGAAGCATCGTCATAATCAGCTATCCACGCATAGCGCACAACGTCAAAGTTACCGGTATGCATGGTATCCAGCATGGTTTTCCATTCCTGGTTTTGCAGCTTCGCCTCAACGCCAAGATTTTTCTTCCACATCGACGATGCGGCAATCGCAATACGCTGGTGCGTTTCAAAGGTGTTGTAGAGCAGATTTACGCTAAGTGGATGCTCAGGACCAAACCCGGCCTCGGTAAGCAGTTTTTTGGCTTCAGCAATGCGTTTGTCGAGTGGCCACGACGCATACTCTGGCGCATGCAGCTGTACCCCGCCAATTTCAGGCTGGCTGATAACCCACGCCGCACGTTGTCCCTGCCCCATCACCTTTTGCGCAATGATGTCTTTATCCAGCGCCATATTCAGCGCCCGGCGTACGCGCGGGTCATTAAACGGCGGCCGGGTCGTATTGAACTGGTAGTAATAGGTAGAAAGCTGGGGTGAAACATAGAGCTCATCACCCATCGTCTTTTTCAATTGCGCGAACTGATTGACCGGAACGCTATACACAATGTCGATTTCACCCGCTTTATAGCGGTTGACGTCGGCAGACTCTGAGCTGATGGGCAAATAAGTGACTTTATTAATGACCGTGTGCCGATCGTCCCAGTAATGCGGGTTACGCTCGGCAACAATGCGCTCATTGACCACCCACTGCGATAATTTGTACGCCCCGCTGCTGACAAAGTGCTCCGGACGGGTCCACTTATCGCCAAAGCGGCCAATCAGCACTTTATCGAGCGGGACCAACGACGGGTGCGCCAGCATAGCCAGAAATGCCGCCGTCGGTTGCGTCAGGGTAATTTCCAGCGTGGTGTCATCCAGGGCCTTGACCCCCAGCGTGGCGGGATCTTTGTTCCCCAGAGCAATATCGACCGCGTTTACAACGTGCATATTGCCCAGATACGAGGCATAAGGTGAAGCCGTTTGCGGCGAGACCAGACGCTGCCAGCTCCAGACGACATCCTGCGCGGTGATAGCCGATCCATCCGACCAGGTGATGCCTGGACGTAAATGAAAGGTCCAGACGGTGTTGCCTTTATTCTCCCAGGATACGGCAAGACGGGGTTCAATAGACCCATCCGGCTTGACTGCCACCAGGCCATCGAACATATCGCTGATTAAATTAAACTCCACGTTGCTTTCGACTTTATGCGGATCCAGCGACGCGGGCTCGCTGCCGTTGTTTCTGACCAGTTCCTGCTTTTCTGCAAGTATTGTTCCTGCGGGAACGTTTGCCGCCCTCGCCGCGCCGTTTACCGATATCAAACAGGCAGCCAGCAGCGTAAATGTAAATACCTTCGATTTATCTTGAGTCATTCCCTTTACCTTATTGCTCTGTTTATGATGACACCACGGTCACTGTCAGAGAGAAACGGGAATAAGGCAATATTTTTCAGTTACCTGGCTGATATCTGACAGGCATTTTTACACATACAGTGCTAACATCTGATTCGGGAGCTTTTGCTGAAATAATATGCTTAAGCCTGGCGGCTTAAAATGCGTAAAGATGGGTAAAACCGCTGTGTCATTCCCCTTGATTTCATTATCCTTCATCATTAATTACATCTGTCATAAGAGAGTGACTCATGGATCGTATTATTAGTTCTTCACGCGATCGTACATCGCTACTCAGCACACATAAGGTGCTGCGCAACACCTATTTCCTGCTCAGCCTGACGCTGGCGTTTTCGGCGATCACCGCAACGGCCAGTACGGTGCTGATGCTACCTTCTCCGGGACTTATCCTGACGCTGGTGGGTATGTACGGTCTGATGTTCCTGACCTATAAAACGGCGGATAAACCGGTTGGCATTTTGTCAGCGTTCGCCTTTACCGGCTTCCTGGGCTACATTCTGGGGCCAATTCTGAATACCTACCTGTCTGCAGGCATGGGTGACGTTATCGGCATGGCGCTGGGCGGTACGGCGCTGGTCTTCTTCAGCTGCTCTGCGTATGTGCTGACCACGCGGAAAGACATGTCCTTCCTCGGCGGTATGCTGATGGCAGGTATCGTGGTCGTGCTGATCGGTATGGTTGCGAATATCTTCCTGCAACTGCCGGCACTGCATCTGGCCATCAGCGCGGTATTCATTCTGATTTCTTCAGGCGCAATCCTGTTTGAAACCAGCAATATCATCCGTGGCGGTGAGACCAACTACATCCGCGCCACCGTCAGCCTGTATGTATCGCTGTACAACATCTTCGTCAGCCTGTTGAGCATTCTGGGCTTCGCCAGCCGCGATTAAGATGTCTATCTGCATTATCCAGCCCCGCTTATGCGGGGCTTTCTTTTTTGCTAAACTGCCGCCAGTTTGACTAACGCAGTGATGAATTATGTTGATCTTTGAAGGTAAAGAAATCAGTACCGATAGCGAAGGCTATTTAAAAGATACTACCGAATGGAGCGAGCCGTTGGCGGTTGCCATTGCCGACAACGAAGGCATTACGCTGTCGGCGGAACACTGGGAAGTGGTGCGTTTTGTACGCGAGTTTTATCTGGAGTTTAATACTTCCCCCGCTATCCGTATGCTGGTCAAAGCGATGGCCAACAAGTTTGGCGAAGAAAAAGGCGACAGTCGTTATCTCTATCGCCTGTTTCCGAAAGGTCCGGCCAAGCAGGCGACTAAAATTGCCGGCCTGCCGAAACCGGTCAAATGTATTTAATAGCGGATACTAAATCCCTTTAGCTCGTCGCCAGGGCGGTGTGGTTCACTGAGAACCCGGTCAATCCTGGCGCTGCGCGGCCCCCCGGCTTTTAACCACTTCATTAATTGTTCCACCTGCTCGCTTTCGCCGCAGGCGACAACCTCTACGCTGCCGTCGTCCATATTCTTCGCGTATCCGGTCAATCCCAGCCGTTGCGCTTCATGCTGCGTGGTGTAGCGAAATCCTACCCCCTGAACCCGACCATAAACCCAGGCGATTATGCAGACTTTCGACATTGCTGTTCTCCTTATGCTCACGGCGCGCGTTGCAAATCCTCGTAAAACTCAGGACAATGGCGCCCATTTCTTTGAATCGACAGAATAGTAAATTATGAGTGTACGTTTAGTGTTAGCCAAAGGGCGCGATAAATCATTACTGCGCCGCCATCCGTGGGTATTTTCCGGTGCTGTCGCACGTATGGAAGGTAAAGCCAACCTCGGTGAAACCATCGATATCGTTGACCATCAGGGTAAATGGTTAGCACGCGGCGCGTACTCGCCTGCCTCGCAGATCCGCGCGCGCGTCTGGACGTTCGACCAATCTGAATCCATTGATATTGATTTCTTCACCCGTCGTCTGCAACAGGCGCAAACGTGGCGCAACTGGCTGGCGAAAAAGGACGGTCTGGACAGCTATCGTCTGATCGCCGGGGAGTCCGATGGCCTGCCGGGCATCACCATTGACCGCTTCGGCAACTTTCTGGTATTGCAACTGCTCAGCGCCGGTGCCGAATATCAACGCGCCGCGCTGATTAGCGCCCTGCAAATTGTGTTCCCGGACTGCGCTATTTATGACCGTAGCGACGTGGCCGTGCGTAAAAAAGAAGGTATGGAGCTGACCCAAGGGCCAGTCACGGGCGAACTGCCGCCTGCCTTGCTGCCTATCGAAGAGCACGGGATGAAGCTGCTGGTTGATATTCAGCACGGTCACAAAACCGGTTATTACCTCGATCAACGCGACAGCCGTCTGGCCACGCGTCGTTATGTAGAAAATCAACGGGTTCTGAACTGTTTCTCTTATACCGGCGGCTTTGCGGTCTCGGCGTTAATGGGCGGATGCCGTCAGGTGGTCAGCGTCGATACGTCTCAGGAAGCGCTCGATATTGCCCGCCAGAACGTGGAACTGAACAAGCTGGATTTGAGCAAAGCCGAATTCGTGCGTGATGACGTATTCAAACTGCTGCGCGCCTATCGCGATCGCGGTGAGAAATTTGATGTCATCGTGATGGATCCGCCGAAGTTCGTCGAAAACAAGAGCCAGCTGATGGGCGCCTGCCGCGGCTATAAGGACATCAATATGCTGGCCATTCAGTTGCTCAATCCCGGCGGTGTATTGCTGACGTTCTCCTGCTCCGGACTGATGACCACCGATTTATTTCAGAAAATCATCGCTGATGCCGCAATAGATGCTGGTCGTGATGTACAATTTATAGAGCAGTTCCGTCAGGCCGCCGATCACCCGGTGATCGCTACCTACCCGGAAGGGCTGTATCTGAAAGGGTTTGCCTGTCGCATCATGTAACTTGAAAAGTGGAATATTACCCTTACATAGAGGGTATCTATTTCCCGGGAGGTGACTATGATTGCCAGCAAATTCGGTATCGGCCAGCAGGTCCGCCATTCCCTGTTAGGTTATCTCGGAGTGGTCGTGGATATCGACCCGGAATATTCGCTTGATGAGCCGTCAGCCGATGAGCTGGCGGTTAACAACGAACTTCGCGCCGCTCCCTGGTATCACGTGGTGATGGAAGACGATAATGGTCTGCCAGTACATACGTATCTGGCCGAAGCACAGTTGAGCAGCGAGCTACAGGAAGAACATCCAGAGCAACCCTCAATGGATGAACTGGCGCGAACGATCCGTAAGCAGCTTCAGGCACCGCGCCTGCGCAACTGACAGCGTTAATCCGGCCTACGGCAAACACCGTTGTAGGCCGGGTAAGCGCCATCCGGTATTACTTCGCCAATCCCAGGCGCGGTATTTCAATCGCCGGGCAGCGATCCATCACTACCGCCAGCCCTGCATCACGCGCCAGTACGGCCGCCTGCTCGTTAATGACGCCAAGCTGCATCCATAATGTTTTCGCACCAATGGCGATAGCCTCCTGAGCAACCCCCCAGGCCGCTTCTGAATTACGGAAGACATCCACCATATCCACCTTCTCCGGCACATCCGCCAGCGTCGCATACCCCTGCTGCCCCAACAGCGTTTTCCCGGCAACCTTCGGTGAAACGGGAATCACGTGATAGCCCTGGTCGAGTAAATATTTCATTACCCGATAGCTTGGACGATCGGGTTTATCACTTGCACCAACCAGCGCAATCGTACGGGTAGATGTCAAAATGCCAGCAATATCGGTCTCTTTCATCGTCTTTCTCCAGGCTGTTTAGCAAAGTGTACGCCAAACCTGGCCTTGCAACCATTCATCCCATACTCGCGCATGAGAGCTAAACTCAAAAATATGTCTATATGTTAGTAAACATGATCGTCGAAAAATTTAGATACATCTGATACAGATATTTTCTGGACAGGAGAAACCTATGAAAGCCGGCATTGTGACAGCCTTGATTGCCCTGTGTTTGCCGGTAACCGTTTTTGCTACCTCTTTACGTCTGTCGAACGATATTGACCTTCTGGTGCTGGACGGAAAAAAAGTCTCCAGCTCATTACTGCGCGGCGCCGACAGTATTGAGCTGGAAAATGGTCGGCACCAGCTCGTATTTCGGGTAGAAAAAACCATTCGCCTGTCCGGTCACGAAGAACGTTTGTATATTTCGCCCCCGCTGGTCATCAGCTTTGATACCCAGCTCGTCAGTCAGGTTAATTTTCACCTTCCGCGTCTGAACAATGAGCGCGAGGCATCTCATTTCGATGCTGCTCCCCGTGTGGAGCTGCTGGATGGGGACGCCATGCCTATCCCCGTCAAGCTGGATATTCTGTCAATCACCTCCACGGCGAAAATCGTGGATTATGAAATGGAAACTGAACGCTATAACAAAGCGGCTAAACATGCCTCGTTACCGCAGTTTGCTACGATGATGGCCGATGACAGCGCCCTGCTTTCTGGGGTGTCTGAACTGGATCGGGTGCCGCCTCAATCGCAAACGCTGACCGAGCAACGATTAAAATTTTGGTTTGGGCAGGCCGACGCGCAAACGCGAAGTAACTTTCTGCAATGGGCCCAGAAACAGCCTTCTTCATGACATTCATGTTCGCATACGCATTTTTTTTGTCTTTCTCTTGCAGCGTCAAGTGCTTCCAGTACTCTGTACCAAGGTTAACTTGGGAGCTGTACTATGGAATTAACGACTCGCACATTGCCAGCGCGTAAGCATATTGCGTTGGTTGCACACGATCACTGTAAAAAGATGTTGATGAGCTGGGTGGAACGCCACCAGCCGTTACTGGAAAAACACGTTCTGTATGCCACAGGAACGACAGGCAACTTAATTCAACGCGCAACAGGAATGGACGTCAACGCTATGCTGAGCGGTCCGATGGGCGGCGATCAGCAGGTGGGCGCGCTGATTTCAGAAGGGAAAATTGATGTGCTGATCTTCTTCTGGGATCCGCTCAACGCTGTCCCCCACGATCCGGATGTCAAAGCCCTGCTGCGCCTGGCGACGGTATGGAACATTCCGGTCGCCACCAACGTGTCGACGGCCGATTTTATTATCCAGTCGCCAGACTTCAACGATGCTACGGACATACTGATCCCGGATTACGCCCGTTATCTGGCAGAACGTCTCAAATAATGCCCAGGCAGGCGGCTGCTACCGCCTGCTTTTCAGGGTTTTCGGGCAACCGGGACATCCAGTCGCTTAAGCTCATCAACAAAACACGAGGGTGTTTCTTTATTAAACAGCAACCATACCCTATGCCGCGCACGCGTTAGCGCCACGTACAGCAACCGCCGCTCTTCGGCATCCGGAAAATCTTCCACCGCCGGGAGCAGCGCCTCTTCCATAATCGATTCGCGGGCTGGTGCCGGAAAACCGTCATTCCCCTCGTGAAGCCCCACGACAATAACGTAGTCCGCCTGCTGCCCTTTACTGGCATGGATTGTCATAAAATCCAGTTGTAGCTTAGGCCAACGGGTGGCCGCTTTCTCCAGGCTGGCAGGTTTCAGATGATGGTATCGCGCCAGCACCAGAATCCTCTCTTCTGCTTTCACAAAACCGGAGAGCTTATCCAGCAGCAGATCCAGCTGGTTTTCATCAAGCAATGTGACCGCTTTTTTATCGCCGGTCGTCAGGCTGTTGAGCGGTTTCGTAAGCTGATGTGGGTTCTGCTGGATAAACTGATTGGCGACTTCACCAATACGGCTATTAAAACGGTAAGTCGTATCCAGATGACAACGATCGCCCTCGCCAAAGTTTTGCTGGAACGCGGTGGTCAGTGAAAGTTGCGCCCCGCTAAACCGGTAAATAGCCTGCCAGTCATCGCCTACGGCAAACAGCGTAGTCTGCGAATTTTGCTTGCGTAGCGCGGCTAACAAGGCGGCGCGCTGAGGAGAAATATCCTGAAATTCATCAACCAGAATATGCTTCCAGGGGCTGATAAACCGTCCTTTTTCCAGAATAACAATGGCCTGATGGATTAACCCGGAAAAATCGACGGCATTCTCATCCTTCAGAGCGCTCTTCCAGGCTTTGAGCAGCGGCGCCATTAGCTTTATGCGTTTACTGAACAGGTCGCGGATCTCTTCCGGAGCATTGGCAATCATCTCCGCCTGCGCTCCGCCATGCATACGCATCAGGCTAACCCAGCGATCCAGTCGGGAGGCCAAACGACGCTGTAGCTTTTCGTCATCCCAGAAGTTTCCTTCGGGTACAGACCACTGCATCTCTTCTTCCAGCCATTGTCGCCAGCCTTTGGCCTGCGCCTTTTTCTCACTGCACTGCTGACGCCAGGTAGTAACAAACAGTTTGTTGCGAGCAACGGCGTCATTTTCAAGCTTGCTAACCGTTGGGACTTTTTTACTGCCCTGCGAAATGATATGCAGCGCCAGTGAATGAAACGTCCGCGCGGTCACTTCATCCGTATTCAGACGTTCACGGATGCGGTCGTCCATCTCCTGAGCCGCTTTACGACCGAACGCCAGCAGCAGAATTTGTTCCGCCGCCGCCTCGCCTCGCGCCAACAGCCAGCCCGCACGGGCGACAAGAACAGATGTTTTGCCGCTTCCCGCCCCTGCAAGCACCAATAATGATTGTTCACCGTTCACCACCGCGCGCGCCTGAGCCGGGTTCAGCGGCGAAGATTCGATCCGCTGGAAAAACTCGGCATGCTCCGCCAGCATCGCATCGGTATACGCCTGATTATGCTGTAAACGACAGGCTTCGATATCCTTCAACCATGCCTGGCATTGGCGTAACGCGTCACGACAATTTTCAAATTCTTCCAGACGATGGACGGGTAGCGGCAGCGCCGCAAAGGCACGGAGGATCTGCTGTTGCAAGCCAGAGGTTTGGCTGCGCGTCAGCCATTTATTTTCACTCGTTCGGGCCGCAATCGCATCCAGCTGTTGCTGTAGCACTCCTGCAGCCACCTCACTCATTTCCTGGCTCCACTGCTGCCAGAGCGTATTTAAATGGTGATGGAAGCGTTGGGTCTCCGTCCACTCTGTGCCGTGAAGCCGAACCACCTTATCATCGGGAAGCACAAACTCCAGCTCGCCCCACACCAGTCCTCGTTTGCAATGAATAGCCAGTAACTGGTTGAAGGGAATAAGATACTCGTGACGATCGCCGGAAACTTTAATTCCGGCATTGAGAATAACGGCCCTGTCGTAAGGGTGCTGCGCCAGACGTTTTCCAAGAGAAGTAGCTTTCAGTTCCATAAGACTCAAGCGGATCCACACGAAGAGATTTGCATACCAGTGTAACCGCCAGAGAAAACGTGCTCCAGCCCAAAAAAACGTTACAATTGCCGAATTCACAGAAAACCAGAGTTAATCGAGGGTTTATGCGTACTGTTCTGAATATTTTAAATTTTGTGCTGGGCGGGTTCGCCACCACCTTAGCCTGGCTTTTGGCTACGCTGGTCAGCATTGTGCTTATTTTTACTTTACCCTTGACCCGTTCATGCTGGGAGATAACCCGACTCTCGCTGTTCCCCTATGGCAACGAAGCAATTCATGTCGATGAACTTAATCCGGCGGGGAAAAACGTGCTGCTTAATACCGGTGGCACATTGCTCAATATTTTCTGGCTGATTTTCTTCGGCTGGTGGCTGTGCCTGATGCACATCGTCTCCGGCATTGCCCAGTGCTTTACGATTATTGGCATTCCGGTTGGCATCGCGAACTTTAAAATTGCCGCCATTGCACTCTGGCCGGTGGGTCGCCGGGTGGTTTCAGTCGAAGTTGCCCGCGCCGCGCGTGAAGCTAATGCGCGTCGTCGCTTTGAATAATCAGGACTAAAGGCCTTTATGTTAAGTCCTCTGCTCAAACGTTATACCTGGAACAGCACCTGGCTGTATTACGTGCGCATTTTTATCGCGCTTTGTGGCACAACAGCGCTGCCCTGGTGGCTGGGCGATGTTAAGCTGACCATCCCGCTTACGCTGGGTATGGTCGCTGCCGCACTGACCGACCTGGACGATCGCCTCGCTGGCCGACTGCGCAATTTGATCATCACGCTGGTGTGCTTTTTTATTGCCTCGGCCTCGGTCGAACTGCTCTTCCCATGGCCATGGCTGTTTGCCATTGGGTTAACGCTGTCCACCAGCGGCTTCATTCTGCTGGGGGGGTTAGGCCAGCGCTATGCAACCATCGCCTTTGGCGCGTTGCTGATCGCCATATACACCATGCTGGGAACGTCGCTTTACGATCAGTGGTATCAGCAGCCGATCCTGCTGCTCGCTGGCGCTATCTGGTACAACCTTCTGACGCTGACCGGCCATCTCCTGTTCCCCATCCGCCCGCTGCAGGACAACCTGGCGCGGAGCTACGAACAGTTAGCGCATTACCTGGAGCTGAAGTCACGCCTTTTTGATCCCGACATTGAAGATGAAAGCCAGGCGCCGTTATATGATTTGGCCCTCGCGAATGGGCAACTCATGGCGACGCTAAACCAAACCAAGGTATCGTTACTGACTCGCCTGCGCGGCGACCGCGGACAGCGGGGAACGCGTCGCACGCTACATTACTATTTTGTGGCGCAGGATATTCACGAACGCGCCAGCTCCTCACATATTCAGTATCAAACTCTACGCGACCATTTTCGTCACAGCGACGTGATGTTCCGCTTTCAGCGCTTGATGTCGATGCAGGGGCAAGCCTGTACCCAGCTGTCCCGCTGTATTTTATTACGCACGCCTTACCAGCACGATCCGCACTTTGAGCGCGTCTTCACGCATATAGATGCCGCACTGGATCGTATGCGTGCGAGCGGTGCGCCTGCAGACCTGCTCAACACGCTGGGATTTTTGCTCTCAAACCTGCGGGCCATCGACGCCCAACTGGCCACCATCGAGTCCGAACAGGCCCAGGTACTGTCGCGTAATGAGTCTGAAAATCAGCTTGCCGATGACAGTCCGCATGGGTTCAGTGATATCTGGTTGCGCCTGAGCCGTAATTTCACGCCTGAGTCCGCCCTGTTTCGCCATGCGGTTCGCATGTCACTGGTGCTTTGTGTTGGCTACGCCATCATCCAGGTTACCGGGATGAACCACGGATACTGGATCCTGCTGACCAGTCTGTTTGTCTGTCAGCCGAACTACAACGCCACCCGACATCGCCTGGCGCTAAGGATTATCGGCACACTGGTGGGGATCGCCATTGGTTTGCCTATTCTGTGGTTCGTTCCCTCTCTGGAAGGGCAGTTGATACTTTTGGTGATCACTGGCGTACTGTTTTTTGCCTTTCGCAACGTCCAGTATGCGCACGCCACGATGTTTATCACCCTGCTGGTACTGCTGTGCTTTAACCTGCTCGGCGAAGGTTTCGAAGTTGCGCTGCCACGCGTCATCGATACGCTGATAGGGTGTGCCATCGCCTGGGCTGCCGTCAGTTTTATCTGGCCGGACTGGCGTTTCCGCAACCTACCGCGGGTCATAGAACGGGCCACTGACGCCAACTGTCGTTACCTCGATGCTATTCTCGAACAATATCATCAGGGTCGCGATAATCGCATGGCCTACCGTATCGCCCGTCGTGACGCGCACAATCGTGACGCAGAGCTGGCCTCTGTGGTGTCGAACATGTCGAGTGAGCCCGATGTCACGGCCCAAACGCGCGAAACGGCGTTTCGCTTGCTGTGCCTCAACCACACGTTTACCAGCTACATTTCCGCTCTGGGCGCACATCGCGAACAGTTAACCAATCCGGAGGTTCTGGCACTACTGGATGATGCCGTCTGCTACGTTGACGATGCGCTTCATTATCAACCTGCTGACGAACAGCGCGTCCACCAGGCCCTGGAGGGGCTGAAGCATCGAATTCAGCATCTTGAGCCACGCCCGGACAGTAAAGAACCGCTGGTTGTACAGCAAGTTGGGCTATTGATAGCACTGCTCCCGGAAATCCGGCGATTGCAGCAGCAAATTGCCGTACTGCCTTCTAATACCCCGGTTCCGGCGTAAGAGAACTTACCCACTCCACCAGCTCCTGGCGACGGACCGCCGGGAGCGCGGCTTCATGTACCCCGCCGACCGCCCCTTCGAGGGCATAAAGTGTTTTTACCGTCAGGGCTGGATTATTTTGTCGTAGTTTCAGCCAGCACATTTGGGCGCCCAACGTCCGCAGCGTTCCCTCATCTTTAATTCCTGCTTCATTGAGCAGCGTTTCCAGATGAAACGTCATGTTAGGTAACTCCCGCAGGCGATGTTGAGCAAACCGGCTCTGTTTTTCCTTAACTGCAGCATCCAGCGAGTATCGTGATAGCGACACCAGCTGCTGCTGGTTTTGCCACAGCGCATCATTCACCTGGTAATAGTTGAGAACAACCGGGCGCCCGCGCTTTATAAATGTCAGCCAGACAGGAGAATTTTTTGCACAGTACTGTACGCTCTGCTCGCAGGCCCGAAGATATAACTCACCTTTCGCAACCATGGCGAAGACCGTATCGCCAACCGTCAGACTGTAGCTGCCAAACAGTGAGCGATAGTTAATGGTTCCCAGAGAGGCCAAATATTCTTGTGATTTATAGATCCTGGCATAAGAAAGTTCTTTCATAAAAATCCTTTTAAATCATAACGTAAGCAAATGATTTTCAGTAGCGGATCCGTTAATGACGAAAATAGGCAACTTATTCGTAGGGGGCAAGATGAATTTTATTTTTCCCCTGACTACGACTAAAAATTGCGAACCTGTTTCCGAAAATAAGGTTGATCTTTGTTGATAGCAGGGTTACTGTATATCCATACAGTAACTCACAGGGCTGGATTGATTATGTACACTTCAGGCTATGCAAATCGTTCTTCGTCGTTCTCTTCCGCATCAAGCAGCATTGCGCGCGTTTCCTCAGAGAACGCAACCGCTGGGCTTATCAGTGAAGTTGTCTATCGCGAGGACCAGCCCATGATGACGCAGCTACTGCTGCTTCCCCTGCTGCAACAGTTAGGGCAGCAATCACGCTGGCAGCTGTGGCTGACGCCTCAACAAAAATTAAGCCGGGAGTGGGTGCAGTCAGCCGGGCTTCCATTGACAAAAGTGATGCAGATTAGCCAACTCTCCCCCTGCAATACGCTGGAATCGATGGTTCGTGCGCTGCGCACAGGTAATTACAGCGTCGTTATCGGCTGGCTGGCAGAAGAGTTAACGGAAGATGAACATGCCGAACTGGTAAAAGCGGCTGATGAAGGTAATGCCATGGGATTTATCATGCGTCCTGTTCGCGCACAATCACTTGCGGGGAGACAGCATTCCGGGCTAAAAATTCACTCGAATTTGTATCATTGAGTAAAATTAGGATTTATCCTGGAATTTTTTTTGCTGTTCCAATTTGCCTTTGAGCTTTAACGCGTTTTCCGTCCGAACGCCTGTCGGAAGCGGTTTTCAGGAAATCCTCAGTTCATTTATTCATCCATAATTGTTAAATATTATGTATACAAGACTTTTTTTTTCATATGCCTGACGGACTTCACACTTGTAAGTTTTCAACTACGTTGTAGACTTTACATCGCCAGGGGTGCTCGGCGTAAGCCGCAGATATCGGTAGAGTAACTATTGAACTGGTCCCCGGGTGAAGGATTTAACCGTGTTATCTCTCTTCGGAGATATTCATGGCGAATTTTGGATGATAACGAGGCGCAAAAAATGAAAAAGACAGCTATCGCAATTGCAGTGGCACTGGCTGGTTTCGCTACCGTGGCGCAGGCCGCTCCGAAAGATAACACCTGGTACGCTGGTGCTAAACTGGGCTGGTCTCAGTACCATGATATTGGCAACAACCAGATCAACAACGCCGGTCCTACCCACGAAAGCCAACTGGGTGCTGGTGCGTTCGGTGGTTATCAGGTTAACCCGTATGTAGGTTTCGAAATGGGTTATGACTGGTTAGGTCGTATGCCGTACAAAGGCTACACTGACGAGACTCACAACAACGGCGCTTTCAAAGCTCAGGGCGTTCAGCTGACCGCTAAACTGGGTTACCCAATCACTGACGATCTGGACGTTTATACCCGTCTGGGTGGTATGGTTTGGCGTGCAGACGCTAAAAACAACACTGGCTTCAAAGACCACGACACTGGCGTATCCCCAGTATTCGCTGGTGGCGTAGAGTATGCAATTACTCCTGAAATCGCTACCCGTCTGGAATACCAGTGGACCAACAACATCGGTGATGCAAACACCGTTGGCGGTCGTCCGGATAACGGTCTGTTAAGCGTTGGTGTTTCTTACCGTTTCGGCCAGCAGGAAGAAGCAGCTCCAGTAGTTGTTGCTCCGGCTCCGGCTCCAGAAGTACAGACCAAGCACTTCACTCTGAAGTCTGACGTTCTGTTCAACTTCAACAAAGCAACTCTGAAACCAGAAGGCCAGCAGGCTCTGGACCAGATGTACAGCCAGCTGAGCAACCTGGATCCGAAAGACGGTTCCGTAGTGGTTCTGGGCTTCACTGACCGCATCGGTTCTGACGCTTACAACCAGGGTCTGTCTGAGAAACGTGCTCAGTCCGTTGTTGATTACCTGATCTCTAAAGGTATTCCTGCTGACAAAATCTCTGCACGTGGCATGGGCGAATCCAACCCGGTTACTGGCAACACCTGTGACAACGTGAAAGCTCGCGCTGCACTGATCGACTGCCTGGCTCCGGATCGTCGCGTTGAGATCGAAGTTAAAGGTATCAAAGACGTTGTAACTCAGCCTCAGGCTTAAGTTATCGTCTTATAAAAAACCCCGCATTGCGGGGTTTTTTTTCATCTGTGTTTTAATCAAAGCGCCACTACGCCGCACATCCCCCCTGCCGCTACTCTTTTCCCAGCAGCGCCTGTAAATCCTGTTTTAATGTCGACATTTTATTTGCATACTTCTCTTTATGCTCCGCATCTTCAATCAGTTGCACAATGGTTTCAGAAAGCGTTTTACCACGGCGCTGCGCAAGGCCAGCTAATCGCTGCCAAACCATAAATTCCAGATCGATAGATTTCTTTCGCGTATGCTGATGCTCAGCATTAAAATGCCGCTTGCGCCTTGCCCGTATGGTCTGTTTCATACGATTTAGCAGCGCAGGGTTCATGTGTTCTTCAATCCAGGCATTAACCCGAACCGGTTCATTTTCGAGGGTTAGCAACAAATCAACGGCTTCTTTGGCAGCGCTGGCCTCTACGTAACGGGTGATTAATTCCCCCTCACGATGCTTCTTCACCAGGTACTTCCACTTCCAACCGCTTTCAAGATTTTCAAGTTGTTGATATTTCATTGCGATCTCAATGTTACCGTGTAACTCTTATCAGAATATCAGCTTTTTAGGCATCTGAAGAAAAGAATATCCAGCCTGTGAACTGCCGCGCGTCATCACATCCGTTTCACGGCGCTTTCCAGGTGTGTAGTGATGAGGGTTACGGTATAATCTCGTTTTTAACAACAGACTAAAAAACATCAACTTTGACCATTACGAAACTTGCATGGCGTGATCTGGTTCCTGATACCGACAGTTATCAGGAAGTATTTGCACAGCCTCACGTCACTGACGACACCGATACCTTACTTAGTGATACTCAACCACGTTTACAATTCGCGCTAGAGCAGCTTCTTCAGCGCTGGACGACGTCCTCGTTCATGCTGGTAAAAGCGCCGGAAGAGCTTGAATACCTCAACCTTATTGCAACGGCTGCACGTCCACTGCATACGGATGCAGGAAGCCTGACCGGGGGTCATTATGATATCTCTGGTCACACTATCCGTTATCGTGCAGCGGAAAAAGCAGAAGACAATTTTGCGACGTTGACTCAGGTGGTCAACGCTGACTGGGTTGAAGCCGAACAGCTGTTTGGCTGTCTGCGTCAGTTCAATGGCGATATTACCCTGCAGCCTGGTCTGGTACATCAGGCGAACGGTGGGGTGCTGGTTATCTCATTACGCACGCTGCTGGCCCAACCGCTGCTGTGGATGCGCCTGAAAGCGATTGTCAGCCATGAGCGTTTTGACTGGGTAGCTTTTGACGAGTCTCGCCCATTGCCCGTTTCCGTTCCGCCTATGCCGCTAAAACTGAAAGTGATTTTAGTTGGTGAACGTGAATCACTGGCGGATTTTCAGGACATGGAGCCCGAACTGGCAGAGCAGGCCATTTACAGCGAATTTGAAGACAACCTGCAGATAGTCGATGCGGAAACCATGACGCAGTGGTGTCAGTGGGTAACGCATACCGCCACGCGCAACAATTTGCCCTATCCCGCGCCTGACGCCTGGCAGGTTCTGATCCGCGAAGCTGTACGCTATACCGGCGAACAGGATACGTTGCCGCTTAACCCGTTGTGGATCATCCGGCAGTTCAAAGAAGTTGCCCCATTATGCGAGGGCGAAACCTGCACTGCGGAACAGTTCAGCCTGATGCTGGCGCAGCGCGAATGGCGGGAAGGATTCCTGGCCGAACGCATGCAGGATGAGATCCTGCAAGAGCAAATCCTTATCGAAACGGAAGGCGAGCGTATTGGTCAGATCAACGCCCTGTCGGTCATTGAGTTTCCCGGTCACCCTCGCGCGTTTGGGGAACCCTCACGTATCAGCTGCGTTGTGCATATTGGCGATGGCGAATTTACGGATATTGAGCGCAAAGCCGAGCTTGGAGGAAATATTCATGCCAAGGGTATGATGATTATGCAGGCGTTTCTGATGTCTGAACTCCAGCTTGAGCAGCAAATTCCCTTCTCTGCCTCGCTGACCTTTGAGCAATCATACAGCGAAGTAGATGGCGACAGCGCGTCCATGGCGGAATTGTGCGCATTGATTAGCGCGCTCGCCGACGTCCCTGTTAATCAAAGTATCGCCATTACCGGTTCCGTCGATCAATTTGGTCGGGCGCAACCCGTCGGTGGTCTGAACGAGAAAATTGAAGGTTTCTTCGCTATCTGCCAGCAGCGTGAGCTGACAGGCACGCAGGGCGTTATCATTCCTTCAGCTAACGTCAGACACCTGAGCCTGCAACCCGCACTGCTGCAGGCTATAGAAGAAGAAAAATTCACTATCTGGGCGGTGGACGACGTAACCGATGCGTTGCCGCTGTTATTAAATCTGGTGTGGGATGGCGAAGGTCAGACAACGCTGATGCAAACTATCCAGGAGCGCATTGCGACAGCAACGCAACAGGAAGGTCGTCACCGTTTTCCATGGCCGCTACGTTGGCTGAACTGGATAATTCCGAACTGATCGGACTTGTTCAGCGTACACGTGTTAGCTATCCTGCGTGCTTCAATAAAATAAGGCTTACAGAGAACATGGTAGATAAACGCGAATCCTATACAAAAGAAGACCTTCTTGCCTCTGGTCGCGGTGAGCTGTTTGGCGCAAAAGGCCCACAACTGCCTGCGCCAAGCATGCTGATGATGGACCGTGTCATCAAGATGACCGAAACCGGTGGCAACTTTGACAAAGGTTATGTTGAAGCTGAACTGGATATCAACCCGGACCTGTGGTTCTTCGGATGCCATTTCATCGGCGATCCGGTAATGCCAGGCTGTCTGGGTCTGGATGCCATGTGGCAGCTGGTGGGATTCTATCTCGGATGGCTGGGCGGGGAAGGTAAAGGCCGCGCGCTGGGCGTAGGCGAAGTGAAATTCACCGGTCAGGTTCTGCCGACCGCGAAGAAAGTCACCTATCGCATTCACTTCAAACGCATCGTTAACCGTCGCCTGATCATGGGCCTGGCCGATGGCGAAGTGCTGGTTGACGGTCGTCTGATCTACACCGCAAACGATCTGAAAGTGGGTCTGTTCCAGGACACTTCCGCGTTCTAATCACAGACTGACTATAGGCCTGACACGATGCCTGGCGTCGCCCTCGGGTACTTATCAGCTCTGTAAAAGGCGAAACCTCCGCGCTGCGGAGGTTTCTTTTATCTAAAGAGACAGAATCAGGCCATTAACACCCTATCCCCCATGGCTTCTCGCCAGCCTCCCAGCCAGTATGACCTTTGATTCAGCGTCTGATAGGGACACATTTCTTTTGAGCGTCCGGCAATGCCGGCCTGATAACCACGTTGATGTGCCCGTTCCAGGCGATCTCGTTTTTGTCTCTTCATGCCTCGTTTCCCTCATCTTTAGTTCTGGTGGAAAAGAAAACAGTGATTACTAAGTGTGCAATCACACTAAACGAATACCCCTAAACATCAGGCTCGTCAATGCGCAAAATTCACGCCAGTGTCATATTTGTGAGCTACCCGCTAAATCATTTGTACAAAAAAAATCAGTCAGAACAGTTATCTCCGCGGCTAAAAAAATAAAAAAAGCCGCCCCGGGCCATGAGCCAGGGGCGGCATAATTTACAATTATTTAAGCTTACGGAATGCGTTTCAGCTCCTGCGCAATTGCCGTCGCTTCCTGACTCCAGGCGTTGGCCAGCACTTTCACCATTTCATCATAGCCGTCTTTGGTTTGCACAGCTTCGATGTGGAATGGGCGCTTAATCAATTGCCCCTGGTGATTCAGCAACCATTCACCGCTCACGATAACCTTGCCATCGTATCGGCCATGGAAACCGGTCACCGTGACGTTCAGTGTATCCTGGGTGCTTCCCAGCGGCTGCGAAGCGACGACCCATCCAGGCAACTGCATACTAAGGTTCGTCACCAGAGTATTGCGTAATTGCTGATCTAAAGGGCTGGCCCAGAGATTGTTATTAGCTATCACATATTGAACATCGCTGGTCTGGTAAACCACCCCATTACCCGCCAGATAGTCAGGCACAGCAACCTGCTCGACCCACAGCAGACGATTACCCTGGTTGGCGGTGCTCTGAACGCCCCCTTGCGCGATAGGGAGCTGGTAATAGCTTTTATTTTCTCCGCTGGAGCTGCATGACGTCAGCCAGACCGCCATCATCACCACTAGCCACTTTTTCATTGTTTCGCCCTCTTCGGCTCTGGATCTTTTTTGTCCTTCGCTTCAAACACCAGCGCATTGCTCTTATCATTCAGCGTTTTCAGTACCGGCTGCAGTTCACGCAGTACCTGATCAAGACGCTGCATATCCGCCACCATCTTGTTGTAGGCTGCAGACCCTGGCTGGAAGCCCTGCATGCTACGATTAAGTTCCCGCAACGTCGTTTGCATATCCGCCGGAAGATCCTGCATCGACTTGCTGGACGTAATCTTATTCATGTTGTCCAGCGTGGTTTGCAGATGCTTCATCGTGCGCTGGCTTTCCGATAACGTATTGGTCGCCTGCTCAATCATCGGGTTCAGCGGCAGATTATTAATCTTATCCAGCGCGTCCATCAGGCGCTGCTGGATCTGCGCCAGACCACCGCTCACGGTTGGGATAATCTGATAACCATTAAATTCGCGTACACCGGTAATCGGCGGTTCTTTCGGGTAGAAGTCGAGATCGACATACAACGCCCCGGTCACCAGGTTCCCGGTTTTCAGCGATGCCCGTAATCCGCGTTTGAGCAGTTCCGCCAGATGGGCGCCAACGTCCGTCTCTTCGCCCAGCTGTGCTTTCAGGCGCTCAGGCTCAATGCGTACCAGCACCGGAATGCGGTAATCATTGTTAAATACCTGACGCATGTTCGGTGAGAAGAACGGTACTTTACTCACCGTACCCAGACGGATGCCGCGGAATTCCAGCGGCGCGCCTGGCTGCAGGCCACGAATCGAATCTTTAAAGAACATCAGGTAGTCAATGTGATCGGTATACAGGGAATCCTGAATACTTTTTTGATCGTCATAAAGATTAAACGCGGACTGCTGCCCAACCGGCTCACCTTGTTCTAAACCTTCTGGCACATCAAAACTTACGCCACCGCCAAACAGCGTGGAGAGCGATCCCATTTCCACGCGCATGCCTGCCGAAGTAAGATCCACGGCGATCCCACTGTCTTTCCAGAAACGCACATTGCTGGTGACCAGGCGATCGTTAGGCGCATTAATGAAAAGCTGGTAGCTGATAGTACGCTTTTGCGCATCAAAGGTGCTGGTCTCAACCGACCCCACGCGATATCCACGGAACAATACCGGATCGCCCGGGCTCAACTGACCGGCCTTTTTGCTATCAAGAATTACGCGGATCCCTTTCGCATCTGGCGGTGCCAGCGGCGGTGAGTCCAGCAGTTGGTAATTTTCCAGCTTGTTACCTTTATTGCCGGGTTGCAGTTCAATATAAGCCCCGGACAATAGCGTGCCCAGGCCGCTGATACCTTCACGTCCAACCTGCGGCTTCACCACCCAAAAGACAGAATCTTTGTGCAGCAGCTTTTCCATTCCGGAGTTCAGGCGGGCTTTAATCTCCACATGGGTTAAATCATCCGTCAGGGTCGCGCTCTCAACGATGCCGACATCCACGCTACGGCTTTTAATCGTCGTTTTGCCCCCTTCAATCCCTTCGGCATTGGTGGTAATCAGCGTGACTTCCGGCCCCTGATGGCTGTAGTGATAAAACAGGACCCACGCGCCAATGAGCGCAGTAACGATCGGGAATATCCACACGGGCGACCAGTTTTTCACCTTCTGCACTTTGGCTTCCCCACTTTTAGATTCCATGCTGTCAGGACTCCTCATGATCTGGTTCTGGTTCACGGTCCCACGACAGACGCGGATCAAATGTCATCGCAGAAAACATTGTCATAATGACGACTAAAGCAAACATCAAAGCACCCATAGCAGGATAAATGTTCATTAACCCTCCCATGCGCACCAGCGCAGAGAGTACCGCAATCACAAAAACGTCGATCATTGACCAGCGACCGACAAATTCCACCACTTCATAAATCAAGTGCATACGTTCACTGTCACGTTTGCCGTGCCCTTTGGCATCCCAACATAGCCAGGCAATGGCGATCATTTTCAACGTCGGCACCATAATACTGGCGATAAAGATAACCGCCGCCACCGGATAAGAGCCTTCGCTCCAGATCAAAACCACACCCTCAAGAATTGTTGACGGCAACTTGGAGCCGAGCAGATCGGTAATCATGATCGGCAGGATGTTGGCAGGAAGATAAAGCATGACCGACGTGAACAATAACGCCATCGTCCATTGCAAACTGTTTTTGCGACGCACGTAGCCTTTCGTGCCGCAGCGCGGGCACACGGGTTCGTCAGCGGGAAGAATCGCAGTACAGCAGGAACAGGAGCGCAGCCCCTGTCGGATACCGGGCACGCCTGGCTTTAAGTCCTGGTTAATAGCAGGCATTGGCGCAATATCATCCCACAGCCAGCGGCGGTCAACACACTGGAATGCACGTAGCTGTAGAACACAAAAGAAGCACCACGGGATGAAACTGCTGCCCACGCCGATATCGCCGTAAGCCATGAGCTTAACGAAACTCACCAGCACGCCAGCGAGGAAGATTTCCGCCATCCCCCAGCTTTTTAACTGGAACAGAACACGCGCAAGACCCGCCTTAAGTCTGTCGGGCATCTCCACCCGATTCACCAGCAGCAGAATAGTCAGCAGGCAAAACGCCGGAACCAACTGAACGAATAATATAAAGAAAGTGCCGAGGCTGGCGTAGTCTTCGGAAAAGAGAACGCTGGGGATTTCCAGCAACGTGGCTTCGCTGGCCACCCCTGCGACATTCATATTCACAAAGGGAAAGAGGTTTGACAAAAGCAGCATAAATAATGCTGCTAATACATAGGCGGTAGGACGCTGCCGTGGCGCGTCCCACTCAACCGTTAACGTAGTGCCACATCGTGGACATGCCGCTTTCTGACCATGCTCAAGGCGAGGTAACGCCACCAGCATGTCACACTGCGAGCACAGAATATGCTTCGCGGCATGGTGATGTTCGCACATATGTGCTCCTTTAAATTATGCGCCACTCTTCAAAGACTCAAGATACTCCCAGCGCTCAAAGGCTTGCTCAAGTTCTTGTTCCGCTTCGTTCAGATTAGCTAATACCTGTTGCGTTTGCTCATGCGGCTGACTGAAAAAAGCGGCGTCAGCAACCTGAGCTTGTAATGCTTCCAGTTTAGCTTCCAGTTCTTCAAGCAGCGCGGGGAGCAGCTCCAGTTCGCGCTGCAGTTTATAGCTTAGTTTGCTCGTGCCACGTTTGACAATTTCTGCTTTAGGAGCAACGGCTTCCTCTGTTTTTTTCGCGATCGGCTGTTTAAACGCCACATACTGCGATTGCTGGCTGCGCGCGTCATGGTAACCGCCGACATAACGCCCAATTTTACCGCCGCCTTCGAAGATCCAGCATTCGGTAACGGTATTATCCACAAACTGACGGTCGTGGCTCACCAGCAGTACGGTGCCCTGGTAGCTATCAATCAGCTCTTCAAGAAGTTCCAGCGTTTCGACGTCAAGATCGTTCGTTGGTTCATCAAGAATTAAAAGATTGCTGGGTTTCAGAAAAAGACGCGCCAGCAGCAGGCGATTGCGTTCCCCGCCGGAGAGCGCTCGCACCGGCGTCATCGCCCGTTTCGGATGGAACAGGAAGTCCTGTAGGTAGCCCAGCACATGGCGCGGTTTACCGTTAACCATCACCTCTTGCTTACCTTCAGCCAGATTGTCCATCACGGTTTTATCCGGATCCAGTTCAGCACGGTGCTGATCGAAATAGGCCACTTCCAGCTTGGTTCCGACATGGATGCGTCCGCTGTCAGCCTGCAGTTGGCCTAACATCAATTTGAGCAGCGTCGTCTTGCCGCAGCCGTTAGGGCCAATTAACGCAATTTTGTCGCTGCGCTGTACCTGCGCGGAAAAATCTTTTACCAGTTGCTTACCATCAACCTGATAATCAACATTCTCCATTTCGAAGACAATCTTGCCCGAACGGCTCGCCTCTTCGACCTGCATCTTCGCCGTGCCCATCACTTCGCGGCGTTCACCGCGCTCGCGACGCATTGCTTTCAGCGCACGCACGCGGCCTTCGTTACGGGTACGACGCGCTTTGATACCCTGACGGATCCAAACTTCTTCCTGCGCCAGCTTGCGATCAAACTCCGCGTTTTGTAACTCTTCTACCCGCAGCGCCTCTTCTTTTTCCAGCAGATACTGATCGTAGTTGCCTGGATACGTCACCAGCTTGCCACGGTCAAGATCGACAATACGCGTCGCCATATTGCGAATAAATGAACGGTCGTGGGAAATGAAAATGATTGTCCCATTGAAGGATTTCAGGAACCCTTCCAGCCAGTCGATAGTTTCAATGTCCAGGTGGTTCGTCGGTTCATCCAGCAACAGTACGCGCGGATTACTCACCAACGCACGGCCCAGCGCCGCTTTACGCAGCCAACCACCAGACAGCGAAGACAGCGCGGCATTGGGGTCCAGCCCCAGCTGCGCCAGCACTTCATTTATCCGACTTTCGAGCTGCCACAGATTGTGGTGATCGAGCATTTCCTGAACCCGCGCCATTTCATTCAGATTTTTGTCGCTCGGGTCGGTCATCACCAGGCGTGAAATATCATGATAACGCTTCAGATATTCGGCCTGTTCCTCAATACCTTCGGCAACGAAGTCATAGACGCTGCCCTCGACGTTACGCGGCGGATCCTGTTGCAGACGCGCCACAACCAGGTCCTGCTCATAAATAATACGCCCATCGTCAAGACCCTGTTCACGGTTCAGGATCTTCATCAGCGTCGACTTGCCCGCGCCGTTACGGCCTACCAGGCAGACGCGCTCGTTATCTTCGATATGCAGTTCCGCATTATCAAGAAGCGGCGCATCGCTGAACGACAGCCACGCGCCATGCATACTGATCAATGACATTTACTTATCCTTTCAGGCTGCGGTAATCAGCCAGCAGTTGTGGATCTGACGGTTACGGGCAAAGTCCTGGGAAAGCGTTTTTTGGGTAATTTCTTGTGCTTTCAATCCCAGTTCAGCCAGGCCGTCGAGATCCATACGGAATCCACGTTTGTTGTTGGAGAACATGATCGTGCCTTCTTTGCGTAACAGGCGTTTCAGATCTCTCATCAGCGCAAGGTGATCGCGCTGCACATCAAACGAGTCTTCCATACGTTTTGAGTTAGAGAACGTAGGTGGATCGATAAAAATCAGATCGAACTGTTCATTGGCATCACGCAGCCAGCCCAGGCAATCGGCCTGAATTAAACGGTGAGCGCGACCGCTCAGTCCGTTCAGACGCAGGTTACGCTCCGCCCATTCCAGGTAGGTACGCGACATATCAACCGTGGTGGTGCTACGCGCTCCGCCCAATCCGGCATGCACGCTGGCGCTACCGGTGTAGGAGAACAAGTTAAGGAAATCCTTACCTTTACTCATCTGCCCCAGCATGCGGCGCGCAATGCGGTGATCGAGGAATAAGCCGGTATCAAGATAGTCAGTCAGGTTCACCCACAGGCGCGCGTTGTACTCGCTTACCTCAATGAATTCACCCTTCTCATTCATCTTCTGATACTGGTTCTTGCCTTTCTGGCGTTCACGGGTTTTCAGCACCAGTTTATTTGGCGCGATTTCCAGTACCGACAGCGTGGCGGCAATGATATCGAACAGGCGTTGACGCGCTTTTTGCGCATCGACCGTTTTCGGCGGGGCGTATTCCTGCACCACGACCCAGTCACCGTAACGGTCCACTGCTACGTTGTATTCCGGCAGGTCGGCATCGTACAGGCGGTAGCATTCGATACCTTCCTGACGCGCCCATTTTTCCAGCTTCTTAATATTCTTGCGCAGGCGGTTGGCATAATCTTCCGCAACCGTGGCAGGCTTACTGTCGGCGGTGGCCTCTGCAACGTGATAGTTCTTCTGCACGCAATCCAGCGGACCATTTTTCGCTTTAAACTGCTTATCAGCACGTAATTGCAGGCTGCTGAGCAAATCCGGCGAGGCGCTAAACAGGGACAGATTCCAGCCGCCAAACTGGTTTTTCATGGTGCGTCCCAGCAGGCTGTGCAGGGCAATCAGCGCCGGTTCGCTATCCAGACGTTCACCGTATGGCGGGTTACTGATAACCGTCCCGTACGGTCCTTTCGGTAGCGGATTGCTCAATTTGGCCACATCTTTGACTTCAAACGTCATCAGATCGGCAATACCGGCGCGACGGGCGTTACTGCGCGCTTTTTCAATCACGCGCGCGTCGCTGTCAGAACCATAAAAGTGCGAGGTATAATCTGCCAGACCTTTACGCGCGCGCACCTGCGCTTCGGCTTTAACCTCTTGCCACACAGCGTCATCGTGCTGCGCCCAACCGCTAAAGCCCCAGTAGCCGCGGTGCAGGCCCGGCGCACGATCGGTTGCCCACATCGCCGCTTCAATCAGCAGCGTGCCGGAGCCGCACATCGGATCGAGTAACGGTGTGCCCGGCTGCCAGCCAGAACGCATAACGATGGCGGCAGCCAGCGTTTCTTTAATCGGCGCCTGTCCTGCCCGATCGCGATAGCCACGCTGATGCAGACCATCACCGCTCAGATCGAGCGCAATGCTGGCGGTATCTTTATTCAGCCAGACGTTGATGCGCAGATCCGGAGATTCACGATCCACATTCGGACGCGGCAGATTTTTACGGGTAAAGGCGTCGACAATCGCATCCTTTACCTTCAGCGCCCCGTACTGGCTATTACGAATGGTTTCGTTCAGACCGCTAAAATGCACCGCAAACGTCGCGCCCGGATTAAATATCTCTGTCCAGTCGATTGCCTGAACACCGAGGTACAGATCAAGATCGCTGTAGACCTTGCACTCTCCCATCGGCAGGATAATGCGCGAGGCCAGGCGGCTCCACATCAGGCTCTGGTAAACAAGCCGCGTGTCGCCCTTAAAATGGACCCCACCCTGAACGACCTGACACTCCAGCGCGCCGAGGTTTTCCAGTTCAGTTTTTAACAGCTCTTCCAGCCCGCGGGCCGTACTGGCAAACAGAGAATTCATAATGTCACTTTTACTCCGAGAAAATTGCTGCGCATTATAGCTAATATGGGCGGTATGTCATAAAGTTGAAGGCTTATTTTCGCTTGAGGGGCTGTACAGTGGTCACGTTAACCCGACTTTTTATTCATCCGGTTAAATCAATGCGCGGTATTGGGCTTACCCACGCTCTGGCAGACGTTAGCGGCCTTGCCTTTGATCGCATATTTATGATTACCGAACCCGACGGGACGTTCATTACCGCCCGACAGTTCCCGCAGATGGTGCGTTTTACCCCTTCCCCTTTCCACGATGGGTTACATCTTACGGCGCCAGACGGCAGCAGCGCGCTTGTGCGATTTGCCGACTTCGCCTCCCAAGATGCGCCGACCGAGGTATGGGGGAACCATTTTACCGCCCGCATCGCGCCGGCGGCGATCAACCAGTGGCTGAGCGCTTTTTTCTCTCGCGACGTGCAGCTGCGCTGGGTTGGCCCACAGTTGACGCGCCGGGTGAAGCGTCATGCTGATGTTCCTTTATCCTTTGCCGATGGTTATCCCTACCTTTTGGCTAACGAAGCGTCACTGCGCGATGTGCAACAGCGCTGCCCGGCTAGCGTAAAAATGGAGCAGTTTCGCCCCAATCTGGTGGTTTCAGGCGCTGCCGCCTGGGAAGAAGATACCTGGAAAACGATCCGTATCGGCGACGTCATTTTTGACGTGGCAAAACCTTGTAGCCGCTGCATTTTCACCACCGTCAGCCCTGAGAAAGGCCAGAAACATCCGTCCGGCGAACCGCTGGCTACGCTGCAAACCTTCCGGACCGCGGTGGATAACGGCGATGTCGATTTCGGTCAGAATCTTATCGCGCGCAACAGCGGCGTGATTCGCGTCGGCGACGAAGTCGAAATTCTCTCCACCGGCCCGGCCCGGGTATATGGCGCGGCAGAAACCGACGATACTGTTCCGGTGCAACAACCCGATGCCACGGTGCTGATTGAGTGGCAGGGAAAAACCTTCCGCGGAAATAATCAGCAGGTATTGCTTGAACAGCTGGAAAACCAGGGTATCAGGATCCCCTACTCATGTCGGGCGGGAATTTGCGGATGCTGTCGAATTCGACTGGTAGAAGGCGAAGTGAGTCCGCTGAAAAAATCAGCGATGGGAGATGACGGGACGATTCTGTGCTGCAGTTGTGTGCCCAAAACGGCAATCAGACTGGAAAGTTAAACCGCCTGTTCAAGGCTGAAACTGTCGACAATTGCCTGCGGTTTCAGTCTGTCATTCATGATCTTAATTGCGTCGCCAAGCTGCATGGTTCGACCGGCAATCACCACGCCCGGTTGCGCAAGCAGACACAGCGCGGCGTTTTCACCGGGCTCAACGACTAACAAATTTACCTGTTCATCGGTATCGCTTAAATCGACACAGGCAGCGTCACCCACCATTGGCGACCAGTTAATGTCATGCGCGACAAAGTGCCAACTTTTTGGCATCTGCGGCTTAAGATAACGAATAGCCACCAGCGCATTGAGCACCAGCTCCGCTTTTTGTTCTTTCGCCAGATCCAGGTAGCGGCATTTTTCTTCAAAGGAAAAATAGAGCGCGGCGTCATCAACGCAAAATCCGGACGGAGAAAAAGCATCAGGCGTGAGCATTTTACGAGCAAAACGCGAACGGAATAACATACCATTGGCTAAATCGAGCATCATACGATCGTGCTCTTCATCATAATACCAGCGCCAGTTATCGTCGGGTTTAATTCGCATCAGTTTCTCTCCTTTCCTTTATCATCGCCATTACGACAGTATCCTTTTGCCGCTTCGTTTATTGCCCTAATAATAAAAGCTCAGAATGTTTAAATAAGCAACAGTAAAGGAATATAAAACAACCAGGGCCAGAAATAAAGCCCTGGATTGTGATTAAGGTAGCATTCAGATATTTGAGACGATTTCTTTAATCAATGGCGGACCTTTAAAAATAAAGCCCGAATAAATCTGCACGAGGGTAGCGCCGGCAGCTATTTTCTCTCGTGCGGCGATTACCGAGTCGATGCCGCCCACGCCAATAATCGGCAGCTGGCCTTTTAATTCCTGAGACAACTGGCGAATAATTTCTGTACTTTTTAATTGTAACGGACGACCGCTCAGGCCCCCCATTTGATCGCAATTTTTCATTCCCTGCACGAGAGAACGATCAAGAGTGGTGTTAGTTGCAATTACGCCATCAATATTATGCCGAACTAAACTGTCGGCAACCTGGATCAGTTCTTCCAGAGAAAGATCCGGCGCGATCTTTACGGCCACCGGAACATATTTATGGTGGATCGCTTGCAGATCGTTTTGCTTATTTTTAATTGCCGTTAGCAGATCGTCCAGGGCCTCGCCGTATTGCAGAGTGCGTAATCCCGGCGTATTCGGTGAAGAAATATTAATCGCGATATAACCGGCATACGCATAGACTTTTTCCATACAAATCAGATAGTCATCTTTGCCGTTTTCTACCGGAGTGTCTTTATTCTTACCAATATTAATCCCGAGAATGCCGTCAAAATGCGATTTCTTAACGTTCTCGACCAGGTTATCAACCCCCAGGTTATTAAACCCCATACGGTTGATCAAACCTTCCGCGTCGACCAGACGGAACAGACGGGGTTTATCATTACCCGGCTGAGGACGTGGCGTCACGGTACCAATCTCAATAGAACCGAATCCCATCGCGCCAAGCGCATCAATGCACTCCCCGTCTTTATCCAGTCCGGCAGCAAGTCCGAGCGGATTTTTAAAGGTCAGCCCCATACAGGTCACCGGTTTGGCGGGGACTTTCTGGCGGACAAGCGCTTCGAGCGGCGTGCCGGTAATGCGACGTAATTGCTGGAATGTCAATTCATGAGCGCGCTCTGGATCGAGCTGGAAAAGGGCTTTACGAACGAAGGGGTAGTACATGAACTCTCCTGGATTCCCGGTGTGCAAACCGGGGGCGTATTATGTGCGATCGCGAGCAAAAAGGGAATTGACCTGCGGCAATAAATAGCAATCGTTTTCCTGCTTCCGCCTTTTTATTCATTTTTTAACTTTTCTATCCCGTATAAATCATTTCGATAAACAAAATCTCTCTGCCAGACTGCACGAATTGTTATCAATGTTAAATAAAAGCAAACAATTGGTTATAAGGGGAGATTGAAATTATGCGCATCATTACTCTGGCGGGAAGCCCACGCTTTCCCTCTCGCTCCAGCGCGTTACTGGAATACGCCCGAGAAAAACTGAATGGCCAGGATGTTGAAGTCTTTCACTGGAATCTGCACAACTTTGCCCCGGAAGACCTGATCTATGCCCGTTTCGACAGTCCGGCGCTGAAAACCTTTGTTGAACAACTGCACGACGCCGACGGATTGATTGTCGCCACCCCGGTCTATAAGGCGGCTTACTCCGGTGCATTGAAAACATTGCTCGATCTGCTTCCCGAACGCGCGCTGGAAGGCAAAGTCGTTTTGCCGCTGGCGACCGGCGGTACCGTTGCCCATTTACTGGCCGTTGATTACGCGCTTAAGCCGGTGCTGAGCGCCTTAAAAGCGCAGGAGATCCTGCACGGCGTGTTTGCCGATGATTCGCAGGTCATCGATTATCAGCATAAACCGCAGTTTACGCCCAACCTGCAACTGCGTCTGGACAATGCGCTCGATGCCTTCTGGCTGGCCTTGCATCGTCGCGACGTACAACCTCCCCAACTGAATGCTCTGCGAGGTGCCGCCCATGCTTAATCTGCTCAGGCGTGGCACGCCGTGGCTGGCGCTGGCCGGTTTGCTGTCACTTTCCACGCTCGCTCATGCCGCAGAGTCAACGCCAGACGCGCTGCGCATAGGCTACCAGAAAGGGAGTGTCGGTATGGCGCTGGCAAAAAGCCACCAACTACTGGAGAAGCGCTACCCGCAGACCAAAATCTCATGGGTGGAGTTCCCGGCCGGACCGCAAATGCTGGAAGCGCTCAATATTGGCAGTATCGATCTGGGCAGCACTGGTGATATTCCGCCGATCTTTGCCCAGGCCGCCGGGGCCGATCTGGTTTACGTGGGGGTCGAACCGCCCAAACCAAAAGCTGAAGTGATTCTGGTGCCCAAAAACAGCCCGATCCAGAGCGTGGCCCAGCTCAAAGGGCATAAAGTCGCCTTTCAGAAAGGTTCCAGCGCCCACAATTTGCTGCTGCGAGCCTTACAACAGGCCGGGCTGAAATTTACCGATATTCAACCGACTTATCTGACTCCCGCAGATGCCCGGGCAGCCTTCCAGCAAGGTAACGTTGATGCGTGGGCTATCTGGGATCCCTACTATTCCGCCGCGTTATTGCAGGGTGATGTGCGCGTACTGAAAGATGGTTCCGACCTCAAACAGACCGGATCTTTTTATCTCGCCGCTCGCCCTTACGCCGAGAAAAATGGCGAATTTGTGCTTGGCGTGCTGGATACCTTTAGCCAGGCCGACGCGTTAACCCTCAGCCAGCGCCAGCAAAGTATCACCCTGCTGGCCAAAACCATGGGGCTGCCAGAGCCGGTGATTGCGTCTTATCTTGATCACCGACCGCCAACCACCATCTCGCCCGTCAGCGCCTCTGTTGCCGCCCTGCAACAACAAACCGCCGATCTGTTTTATGACAACCGTCTGGTGCCGAAAAAAATCGATATTCGCCAGCGTATCTGGCAACCCACTCAGCATGCAGGAGCAAAATTATGAGTCTGAACATGTTTTGGTTTTTACCTACCCACGGTGATGGTCACTATCTGGGGACGGAAGAAAGTTCGCGCCCGGTCGATCACGCTTATCTGCAGCAAATCGCGCAGGCCGCCGATCGTCTTGGATTTACCGGCGTGCTGATCCCAACCGGGCGCTCCTGTGAAGATGCCTGGCTGGTCGCCGCCTCCATGATCCCTGTCACCCAGCGGCTTAAATTTTTGGTCGCGCTACGCCCAAGCGTAACCTCGCCAACGGTTGCCGCGCGCCAGGCAGCAACCCTCGACAGACTCTCCAATGGTCGGGCGCTGTTTAATCTGGTGACCGGCAGCGATCCGCAGGAGCTGGCTGGCGACGGCGTCTTTCTTGATCACACCGAGCGCTATGAAGCTTCTGCTGAATTCACCCAGATCTGGCGTCGCCTGTTACAGGGTGAAACGGTAGATTTCAATGGCAAACATATGCATGTCCGCGGCGCGAAGCTGTTTTTCCCTCCCGTGCAACAACCCCGGCCCCCCCTTTATTTCGGCGGCTCTTCCGATGTCGCGCAAGATCTTGCCGCAGAGCAGGTTGATCTCTATTTGACCTGGGGCGAGCCGCCTGAACAGGTAAAAGAGAAGATTGAGCAAGTGCGGGCCAAAGCGGCGGCGCTTGGACGTAAGATCCGCTTTGGAATTCGTTTACATGTCATCGTACGGGAGACGACGGATGAGGCGTGGCAGGCAGCGGAGCGTCTGATTTCGCATCTTGATGACGACACGATTGCCAAAGCCCAGGCCGCCTTCTCAAGAACGGATTCGGTTGGCCAGCAGCGGATGGCCGCGCTGCACAACGGTAAACGCGACAAACTGGAGATAAGCCCGAACCTGTGGGCTGGCGTTGGGCTGGTGCGTGGCGGCGCCGGAACCGCGCTGGTCGGCGACGGCCCTACCGTCGCAGCGCGCATAAACGAGTACGCCGCGCTGGGTATCGACAGCTTTGTGCTGTCGGGGTATCCGCATCTGGAAGAGGCGTACAACGTCGGCGAACTGCTGTTTCCGCATCTGGATGTATCGATACCTGAAATTCCTCAGCCACAGCGCCTGCATCAACAAGGCGAAGCGGTGGCCAATGAATTTATCCCGCGTAAGGTCGCACAAAGCTAAGGAGCTACAAATGACAACGCCGAAAAACAGGTGGTTATTGCGCCTCGCCCCCTGGTTTTTACCGCTAGGTCTGGTGGCGATCTGGCAGATAGCCTCGTCAATGGGCTGGCTATCCACCCGCATCCTGCCCTCTCCGGAGGGCGTTGTCGAAGCCTTCTGGACCCTCTCCGCCAGCGGCGAGCTTTGGCAACATCTGGCGATCAGCTCCTGGCGCGCGCTGGTAGGATTCTCGATCGGTGGATCGATAGGTTTGACGTTGGGTCTCATCAGCGGTCTTTCGCGTTGGGGAGAACGCCTGCTGGATACGTCAGTGCAGATGCTGCGTAACGTTCCCCATCTGGCGCTGATCCCGCTGGTGATTCTGTGGTTCGGTATTGATGAATCGGCGAAGATCTTTCTCGTCGCGCTGGGCACGCTGTTCCCTATTTACATCAATACCTGGCACGGGATCCGCAATATCGATCGCGGGCTGGTGGAGATGGCGCGCAGCTATGGGTTGTCCGGCTTCTCACTATTTATCCATGTGATCCTCCCCGGCGCCCTGCCCTCGATTATGGTTGGCGTACGCTTCGCCCTTGGGCTGATGTGGCTGACGCTTATCGTTGCGGAAACTATTTCAGCCAATGCCGGGATTGGTTATCTGGCGATGAATGCCCGCGAATTTCTGCAAACCGATGTGGTCGTGGTGGCCATTATTCTCTACGCCCTGCTCGGCAAACTTGCCGACGTCAGCGCGCAATTGCTGGAGCGAGTCTGGCTGCGCTGGAACCCGGCTTACCATGTGAAGGAGGCTACCGTATGAATACCGCTCGCTTGAACCAGGGTACCCCGCTTTTACTGAACGCCGTGACAAAAAAATACGCCGCTAATACGGTGCTGAATCAATTGGATCTGCATATTCCGGCGGGGCAATTTGTCGCCGTGGTGGGCCGCAGCGGCGGTGGCAAAAGCACGTTACTGCGCCTGCTGGCCGGGCTGGAATCCCCCAGCTCAGGCGCATTACTTGCCGGAACCACCCCGCTGGCAGATATTCAGGATGATACGCGCATGATGTTTCAGGATGCGCGTCTGCTGCCATGGAAAACGGTTATCGATAACGTTGGTCTGGGGCTGAAAGGCCAATGGCGCGATGCGGCCCGTAATGCGTTGGCCGCTGTTGGCCTGGAAAACCGGGCACTGGAATGGCCTGCCGCTCTTTCCGGCGGGCAAAAACAGCGCGTGGCCCTGGCGCGGGCATTAATTCACCGCCCTGGCCTGCTGTTACTGGATGAACCGCTCGGCGCGCTGGATGCGTTAACCCGCCTTGAGATGCAGGATCTGATCGTCTCACTATGGCAGGATCACGGTTTCACCGTGCTGCTGGTGACGCACGACGTCAGTGAGGCCGTTGCGATGGCAGACCGCGTGCTATTGATCGAAGATGGCAAAATCGGGCTGGATCTGACTGTGGATATTCAGCGCCCCCGCCGTTTGGGATCGGTGCGATTAGCCGAGCTGGAAGCGGAAGTGCTGAACCGGGTGATGAAGCGTGGCGAAAATGAAGTTCAGCTACGCAAGCAGGGTTAAAAATGCCGGATGGCGCTACCGCTTATCCGGCCTACACGTGAATGGTAGGCCGGACCCATCCGGCAATATTATCAGGCTAACGCTTTGGTAATTTTCTCAAACAGGTCGCCGGAGAGATTTTCCAGACCTTTCAGCTGTTCCAGCGCCGCACGCATCTTCGCCTGACGTTTTGCATCATAACGTTTTAAGCGGATCAGCGGCTCAATCAGACGTGACGCCACCTGTGGGTTACGGCTGTTCAGCTCAGTCAGCATGTCGACCAGGAACTGATAGCCGCTGCCATCTTCCGCATGGAAAGCCGCCGGGTTGCTGCCCGCAAAGGCCCCAATCAGCGAACGGATGCGGTTCGGGTTACTCATACTGAAAGAGCGATGCTTCAGCAGGCCACGTACCGTTTCCAGCACGTTTCTCGCCGGGCTGGTGGATTGCAGGATAAACCATTTGTCCATCACCAGACCGTCATGGTGCCACTTATCGTCATACTCCTGCATTAGCGCGTCACGGCACGGCAGCTGCGCCGCTACAGCAGCGGACAGCGCCGCCAGGGCGTCAGTCATATTGTTCGCTTCACGGTACTGCTTGCTGACCAGCGTATCAGCCAGATGGGTTTCGCCAAAGGCCAGGAAGCGCAGGCAGGCATTACGCAGCGTACGTTTGCCAATATCCGCATGCTCAACGCGGTACTCGTCGAGATGGTTCGCGTTATAAATGGCGAGGAATTCATCCGCCAGTTCGGTCGCCAGCGTGCGGGTTAACGCTTCGCGGACTTCCGTTATCGCCACCGGATCGATGATGTCGAACAGTTCGGCCATTTCATTCACCGAAGGCAGCGTCAGGATCTCTGCCGCCAGCGCTGGATCGATCTTCTCATCGAGTAAAATCGCGCGGAAGGCATCCGCGACATGAGCCGGTAACGACAACGGCTGCCCCTGCTGATGGCGGGCAACGTTGAGCTTGATATAGGTCGCCAGCAGGCTTTGCGCCGCGTCCCAACGAGAGAAATCGTTACGCGCATGACGCATCAGGAAGGTCAGTTGCTGATCGCTCCATTTGTATTCCAGTTTTACCGGCGCGGAGAATTCGCACAGCAGTGCCGGAACCGGCTGGAAGTAGACGTTATCAAACACAAACGTCTGCTCTGCCTGGGTGACATTGAGTACCGAATTCACCGGGTGCCCGCCTTTTTGCAGCGGGATCGCTTTCCCTTCGTTGTCATATAACTCGAGGGCGAAAGGAATATGCAGAGGGTGTTTTTCGGCCTGATCCGGCGTCGCCGGCGTACGCTGGCTGATAGTCAGCGTGTATTGTTCAGTGGACGGATTATAGTCATCACGCACGGTCAGGATCGGCGTACCGGACTGACTGTACCAGCGGCGGAAATGAGAGAGGTCAACGTTGGACGCATCTTCCATCGCCTGGACGAAATCATCACAGGTAGCAGCGCTACCGTCATGACGTTCAAAATACAGCTGCATCCCTTTCTGGAAGTTAGCCTCACCCAGCAGGGTGTGGATCATACGAATGACTTCAGCGCCCTTTTCGTACACGGTCAGGGTATAGAAGTTATTCATTTCAATGACCATATCCGGGCGGATTGGGTGCGCCATCGGGCTGGCGTCTTCGGCAAACTGCAGGCCGCGCATAGTGCGTACATTGCTGATGCGGTTTACCGCGCGTGAGCCGAGATCGGAGCTGAACTCCTGATCGCGGAACACGGTTAAACCCTCTTTCAGGCTCAACTGGAACCAGTCGCGACAGGTCACACGGTTGCCGGTCCAGTTATGGAAATATTCGTGACCAATGACGCGTTCAATATCGAGATAGTCTTTGTCAGTGGCGGTATCGGTCCGGGCCAGCACGTATTTGGAGTTAAAGATGTTCAGACCTTTATTCTCCATCGCGCCCATATTGAAGAAATCCACGGCGACAATCATATAAATGTCGAGGTCATACTCGAGACCGAAACGCTCTTCATCCCATTTCATGGAGTTTTTCAGCGAGGTCATCGCCCACGGCGCACGGTCCAGGTTACCGCGATCGACATACAGTTCCAGCGCCACTTCACGTCCTGAACGAGTGGTAAAGGTGTCACGCAGGACGTCGAAATCACCGGCGACCAGCGCAAACAGATAGCACGGTTTTGGGAACGGATCCTGCCACTGCACCCAGTGACGACCGTTTTCCAGTTCCCCCTGCGCCACGCGGTTGCCGTTAGAGAGCAGGAACGGATATTGGGTTTTATCGGCGATAATTTTGGTGGTAAAACGCGCCAGAACATCCGGTCTGTCGAGGTACCAGGTAATATGGCGGAACCCTTCTGCTTCACACTGGGTGCACAGCGCATCGCCGGACTTGTACAGTCCTTCCAGCGCGGTATTGGCCGCCGGGCTAATCTCATTCACGATCCGCAGCGTAAAACGTTCCGGCAGCTGACTGATGACCAGAACGCCCTCTTCTTCTTTATACTCTGTCCACGGCTCATCATTCACGTGGATTGATACCAGGGTCAGATCTTCGCCATCCAGGCGCAGAGGCGCGCTGGACGCGCCATGACGGACAGCCTGGCTCACTGCGGTGACCACGGTTTTTTCAGCATCCAGGTCAAAGGTCAAGTCAATATCAGTAATCTGGTAATCCGGCGCACGATAGTCGTGGCGGTATTTGGCTTGTGGCTGTTGTGTCATAAAAAAACCTTTAGCATCTTTAGTAGAGTCTCGGCTTCAGTCTATTCCTGTTGCGTAAATCGCGCTACGCAGAATGTTCATCTTTTCAGGCACAAACCCCCTTTTTGCTACATTTTCATAACACGCGGCACGAATTGCCCTCGACCAGAAAGACAGCTTATGGTGTGATCGGGGTTCAATAAATCGCTAAACAGGGTATACTCCAGCGGTTTTCTTAGTTGTTTATTGTACTAAACGCTCCCGTGAGAGGATGCTACTGCGCACCTATGACACAATTCGCTTCTCCTGTTCTGCACTCGCTGCTGGATACAGACGCTTATAAGTTGCATATGCAGCAAGCCGTTTTTCACCACTACTATGATGTACAAGTAGCGGCTGAATTTCGTTGCCGTGGCGATGACCTGCTCGGTATTTACGCCGATGCTATTCGTGAGCAGGTGAATGCCATGCAGCACCTGCGACTGCAGGAGGACGAGTACCAGTGGCTCTCCGGCCTGCCTTTCTTTAAAGCTGATTACCTCGCCTGGTTACGTGATTTCCGCTATAAGCCGGAGCAGGTTTGCGTCACCAACGATAACGGCAAGCTGAACATCCGCTTAACCGGTCCATGGCGCGAAGTGATCATGTGGGAAGTTCCGCTGCTGGCGGTTATTAGCGAACTGGTGCACCGTTACCGTTCGCCCGAATCGGGCGTCCCGCAGGCACTCAACGAACTGGAAAGCAAACTAGTCGAATTCTCTGCTTTAACGAAAAATGTCGATATGTCGCGCTTCCATCTGATGGATTTCGGTACGCGCCGTCGTTTTTCACGCGAAGTACAGCAGGCGATTGTTAAACGCCTGCAGCAAGAATCCTGGTTTGTCGGCACCAGTAACTACGATCTGGCCCGCCGTCTGTCGCTGACGCCTATGGGCACGCAGGCGCATGAGTGGTTCCAGGCGCATCAGCAAATCAGCCCGGAGCTTGCCACCAGCCAGCGCGTTGCGCTTGCCGCCTGGTTAAATGAATATCCCGATCAGCTCGGCATTGCGCTGACGGACTGCATCACCATGGACGCGTTTTTACGCGACTTTGGCGTTGAATTTGCGACCCGCTACCAGGGGCTGCGCCATGATTCTGGCGATCCGGTGGAATGGGGTGAAAAAGCCATCGCCCATTATGAAAAGCTGGGCATTGACCCGCAAAGCAAAAAGCTGGTGTTCTCAGACAATCTTGATCTGAATAAAGCGGTTGAACTCTATCGCCATTTCTCTTCTCGCGTGCAGTTGAGCTTTGGTATCGGGACGCGCCTGACGTGTAATATCCCTCAGGTGAAGCCGCTCAATATTGTTATCAAGCTGGTGGAATGTAACGGCAAACCGGTGGCGAAGCTATCTGATAGCCCGGGTAAAACCATCTGCCACGATAAAGCGTTTGTTCGTGCGCTGCGCAAAGCCTTCGATCTCCCGCATATTAAAAAAGCCAGTTAATCTTCACAGGGAGCCACATCGGCTCCCTTTTCGCGTTTATTTCCGAAATCTTTCACTCCAGCAACGAATTCTGCTTGTCTGATTGCAGATGCCAGGTAACATAGGTATCCCCCCATTACGGGTGGACATGTGTTTATATATCCGACTATTAACAGAGAGAATATTATGAGCGTTGTGCCTGTAGCCGACGTACTCCAGGGCCGCGTAGCCGTTGACAGCGAAGTCACCGTGCGCGGATGGGTACGTACCCGCCGAGATTCAAAAGCTGGCATCTCCTTCCTCGCCGTTTATGACGGTTCCTGCTTTGATCCTGTACAGGCCGTCATCAATAATTCTCTGCCCAATTACAATCAGGACGTATTGCGCCTGACAACGGGATGTTCAGTTATCGTAACGGGTAAAGTCGTTGCATCACCTGGACAAGGACAGAGCTTTGAAATTCAGGCCACTGAAGTTGAAGTCACGGGCTGGGTTGAAGATCCTGACACCTACCCGATGGCGGCCAAGCGTCACAGCATTGAGTATCTGCGTGAAGTGGCGCACATGCGTCCGCGTACCAACATGATTGGTGCGGTAGCGCGTGTACGTCATACGCTGGCGCAAGCGCTGCATCGCTTCTTCCATGAGCAGGGTTTCTTTTGGGTATCCACGCCGCTGATCACCGCTTCCGATACGGAAGGCGCTGGTGAGATGTTCCGTGTTTCTACGCTGGATCTGGAAAACCTGCCGCGTAACGATCAGGGAAAAGTCGACTTTGATAAAGACTTCTTCGGTAAAGAAGCCTTCCTGACCGTTTCTGGTCAGTTGAACGGCGAAACCTACGCCTGCGCCCTGTCCAAAATTTATACCTTTGGCCCGACGTTCCGTGCAGAAAACTCTAACACCAGCCGTCACCTGGCGGAGTTCTGGATGCTGGAGCCAGAAGTGGCTTTCGCTAACCTGGACGACGTGGCAGGCCTGGCTGAAGCCATGCTGAAGTATGCCTTTAAGGCCGTACTGGCAGAGCGTGCGGATGATATGAAATTCTTCGCTGAACGCGTCGACAAAGACGCGATTTCACGCCTGGAACGTTTCATTGACGCGGACTTCGCGCAGGTGGATTACACCGACGCGGTAAGCATTCTGGAAAAATGCGGCAAACAGTTCGAAAACCCGGTTTACTGGGGTGTGGATCTCTCTTCCGAGCACGAACGTTATCTTGCTGAAGAGCACTTTAAAGCGCCGGTGGTGGTTAAAAACTACCCGAAAGATATCAAAGCGTTTTATATGCGCCTTAACGAAGACGGTAAAACCGTTGCAGCAATGGACGTTCTGGCGCCGGGCATCGGTGAAATCATCGGTGGTTCCCAGCGTGAAGAGCGTCTTGACGTACTGGATGCCCGTATGCTGGAAATGGGTCTGAACAAAGAAGATTACTGGTGGTATCGCGACCTGCGTCGCTACGGCACCGTTCCGCATTCCGGCTTCGGTTTAGGCTTCGAGCGTCTGATTGCCTACGTTACTGGCGTGCAGAACGTCCGTGATGTTATTCCGTTCCCGCGTACTCCGCGTAACGCCAGCTTCTAAAGCTGAATTTTTAATCCACAGGCCAGCATTGCTGGCCTCGGATTACCCGATTCGCGTTTATGCCGGGGGCGGCTACGCCTTGCCCGGCCTACAAGTTTTGCAATATCAATACGTTGCATCGCTTCCATGTAGGCCTGATAAGCGAAGCGCCATCAGGCAGCGCGTTTGTCACCAGCCACAGGCCAGCATTGCTGGCCTTTTTTGTCACCGCTTCGCGTTGTAGCGATCCTCATTGCACGTTAAATACAACCCTTCGCCTTCTCTCTTCCTGTTACGTAATATTTCACAGCAACACATTTGCACAAAAAATAATCAGCAATTTTATTGTGGATTAGCATTTTTTGACTAAATAGTACATTTTTTAACCCACATCAAAGCTATCCAGACGTCTAAAAATAGCCATCCGTAAAATCTGATCTTTTGCTCATGACAGAGAAAAAATGGGCTTAGCTAAATTAAACATAAGAAAATCATATAAATAGAAATAAAAGCGGTGATTTTTAGCGCAGAGACATCTGAAGTTTGAAGTTGTTCACAAAGTTGCATAAAAATAACATTTTGTTACACATTTTTTCTCTTTGAAACCAAATCTTTATATTTGTAGCACTTTGACGGTAGCGAAACGGTAGTTTGAATGGAAAGATGCCTGTCAGACACATAAAGACACCAAACTCTCATCAATAGTTCCGTAAATTTTAATTGACGGAATTTATTGGCGGCAGTGGCAGGTGTCATATAAAAACCGATGAGGGTAATAAATAATGATGAAGCGCAATATTCTGGCAGTGGTTATCCCTGCTCTGCTGGTAGCCGGGGCAGCTAACGCTGCAGAAGTTTATAACAAAGATGGCAACAAAGTAGATATCTACGGTAAAGCCGTGGGTCTGCACTATTTTTCCAAGCACAACGGTGAGAATGCCTACGCAGGTGATGGCGATCAGACTTACGCCCGTCTTGGTTTCAAAGGGGAAACTCAGATTAACGACCAACTGACCGGTTACGGCCAGTGGGAATACAACTTTGCCGGTAACAACGCTGAAGGCTCAAACGCTCAGGACGGCAACAAAACTCGTCTGGCGTTTGCCGGTCTGAAATTCGGTGACGCTGGCTCCTTCGACTACGGTCGTAACTACGGCGTCGTATACGATGCGCTGGGTTACACCGATATGCTGCCAGAATTCGGTGGTGATACCGCGGCTTCTGACCAGTTCTTCTCCCAGCGTAACGGCGGTCTCGCAACCTACCGTAACTCCAACTTCTTCGGTCTGGTTGAAGGCCTGAACTTCGCCGTTCAGTACCTGGGCAAAAACGAGCGTGATGACGTTCGTCGCTCCAACGGCGACGGCGTTGGCGGTTCTATCAGCTACGAATTCGACGGCTTCGGTATCGTAGGTGCTTACGGTGCGGCTGACCGTACCGATGCTCAACAAAACCCGGCTCTGCGCGGTCATGGCGACAAAGCTGAGCAGTGGGCAACCGGCGTTAAGTACGATGCTAACAACATCTACCTGGCGGCGAACTATAGCGAAACTCACAACGCAACCCGTATCGCTAACGGTTATGCTAACAAAACTGAAGACGTGCTGTTGGTTGCTCAGTACCAGTTCGACTTCGGCCTGCGTCCGTCCCTCGCCTATACCAAATCTAAAGGTAAGGATATCGAAGGAATCGGCGACGTAGATCTGGTGAACTACTTCGAAGTGGGTGCGACTTACTACTTCAACAAAAACATGTCCACCTATGTTGATTACATCATCAACCAGATCGATTCTGACAACAAACTGGGCGTAGGCTCTGACGACACCGTTGCAGTCGGTATCGTTTACCAGTTCTAATAGCAGACCTCTTTGTTAAATGCCTAAAAAACAGGACTTCGGTCCTGTTTTTTTATTTCCGCCAGCGGATTCTTGCGTCTTCAAAAAACACCCCAGCTTTTCGTCAGTATCGGTTGGCATTTTGTAAATCTACCGTTAACCTGATAGCGGACTTTCCTTCTGTAACCACAATGGAACCTCGTCATGTTTGAGAACATTACCGCCGCTCCTGCCGACCCCATTTTGGGTCTGGCTGATTTGTTTCGTGCCGATGACCGCCCAGGAAAAATAAATCTTGGGATCGGTGTATATAAAGATGAGACAGGCAAAACGCCGGTACTGACCAGCGTTAAAAAAGCCGAGCAATATATACTGGAAAATGAAACCACCAAAAATTACCTTGGCATTGACGGTATTCCAGAGTTTGGTCGTTGCACTCAGGAATTACTGTTTGGTAAAGAGAGTTCACTTATCACCGACAAACGCGCACGTACAGCCCAGACCCCTGGTGGTACTGGCGCCCTGCGCGTGGCGGCTGACTTCCTGGCAAAAAATACCTCGGCTAAACGCGTATGGGTAAGCAACCCTAGCTGGCCAAACCATAAGAGCGTATTTAACTCAGCCGGCCTGGAAGTACGCGAATACAATTATTACGATGCCGCAAACCATTCATTAGACTTCGATGCGTTGCTGGCAAGCCTTAATGAAGCGCAAGCAGGCGACGTGGTATTATTCCACGGGTGCTGCCATAACCCAACCGGTATCGATCCTACGCTGGAACAGTGGCAAACGCTGGCGCAACTGTCTGTCGAAAAAGGCTGGTTACCGCTGTTTGACTTCGCTTACCAGGGCTTTGCCCGTGGTCTGGAAGAAGATGCCGAAGGTCTGCGCGCATTCGCCGCGCTGCACAAAGAGCTGATCGTCGCCAGCTCCTACTCCAAGAACTTTGGTCTGTACAATGAGCGCGTAGGCGCCTGTACGCTGGTGGCCGCCGATGCAGAAAGCGTTGACCGCGCATTCAGCCAGATGAAATCTGCAATTCGCGCAAACTATTCCAACCCACCCGCTCACGGCGCATCCGTAGTCGCTACGATTTTGAGCAACGACGCTCTGCGCGCCATCTGGGAGCAGGAACTGACGGATATGCGCCAACGCATTCAGCGCATGCGTTTACTGTTCGTGAATACGCTGCAAGAGAAAGGTGCGAGCCGCGACTTCAGCTTTATCATTAAGCAAAACGGCATGTTCTCATTCAGCGGCCTGACCAAAGAACAGGTTCTGCGTCTGCGTGAAGAGTTTGGTGTTTACGCCGTCGCTTCCGGGCGTGTGAACGTGGCAGGAATGACGCCAGATAATATGGCGCCGCTGTGCGAAGCGATTGTCGCTGTCCTGTAATCTATCGCGCACTAAAAAGGCCGCAGTAGCGGCCTTTTTCATTTACAGTTTTACCAGACGGGCATTTCATCCTGCAGGAACGGGTTATGCAGCCGCTCATTGCCCAGCGTGGAAAGCGGGCCGTGACCCGGAATAAACGTCACGTCATCGCCCAATGGCAAGAGTTTACGTTTAATCGCATCAATCAGTTGACTGTGATCGCCGCGCGGGAAGTCGCTGCGTCCTACGCCGCCTTTGAAAATCACGTCACCCGAAATCAGTAACTTTGACTGTTCATCAAAGAACACCACATGCCCCGGCGTGTGACCCGGACAATGCAGCACCTGTAATGAGACATTACCAACGCTGACCCGATCGCCGTCATTCAGCCAGCGATCGGGCGTCAACGGCTCACAATCTCCCAGACCAAACATCCGGCTCTGAGCAGGAAGCCCTTGTAGCCAGAACTCATCTTCTTTTTCCGGGCCAATAACCGGTACACCATAGTGCTGTGCCAGTTCAGCCGCCGCCCCTACGTGATCAAGATGACCATGGGTGAGCAGGATCTGCATAAGCGTCAGACCGCTGGCCTCCACTTCCTGTTTGATTTTCTCGGCATCGCCGCCGGGATCGACCAGCGCGGCCAGACGTGTCTGCTCACACCAGATTAACGAGCAGTTCTGGGCAAATGCAGTGACCGGAATAATACGATAGTTCATACAGCTCCTGTTTCATTAAGCTTACGGATCACCAGTGCCGTGCAGGTCCGGTGTCAATATGCACAAAGTTACTGCTGGGGTAGTATCCTACACCACCTGCGCGCATAGATAACGCAGCTTTGCGAATATTACTTAATGCGATGCCTTCAATATGGAAATCCATGGCCTGGCCTTTGGTGTGGTAGCTTTTCTTAGCGACGCCACGGCTGCGGGCACGGAGTTCATTATTGGTATCGATTGAGCGATAGCCAGAGATCAGCTGTACGGGTTTACGCGTGCCCAGCAGACCCTGCAGACGGAAGAGTTGATCAAACAATCCCGGGTCAATGGATTTCACTTTATTGGCCCGAAAATCACGGAAAAAGTGGTTAAGTTTTGCTAATTCGTCCTGAATATAGCCCCTGCCATCAAAAAATTCTGCTTTTATTGACTCACCGGTATGCAGGTTATTCAAAGTCAATATACGCGGACGTGGGGTAGAGAGTGTTGCAAACGCAGGCGTAGGCAGGATGGCAGCGCCGAGGGCAATGCCACCAAGCGCCAGCAGTTTGCGGCGATTAGCGTCAAATTTGTCCATGGTATTAAGATCTACAAGGTCAATGTTATCGTATGTATGCTCTAGCGCACGCGGGAAACCTTATCTGGCTAAGTAGTCCACGTCAAGGCTCCCAACCCCAGGAAATACGGGGCTTACAGCCATTTTGCCCCGTTTCCGTCATAACTTACGACAATCATTTTCCTCGAACTGCTTCATTTATCTGATTAATTGTTCGGCTTTTGCCACAATTTGTGCGCTGGATCGCGCAGTCAGATCGTAATTGTAAATATCTGTACGATACTGCGTCCGACCATCCGCTCCGACAAACGCGGTCAGGTAGTAGAGATTGACCGGAATATTCTGGCGAATATTCACGTACCGCGTGTCCCCTTGCTTCAGGGCGTCCGAGATGCGCGTATCATTCCACCCCGCATCCTGTAGCAGCATATTCGCCAGCTCAGAGGCCTTATTCACACGCACGCAGCCTGAGCTAAGCGCCCGCGTATCTTTCTGGAACAGATTGTGGTTCGGCGTATCGTGCAGATAAATAGCGTCTGAACTCGGCATATTAAATTTATAACGTCCGAGTGAGTTACGTGCGCCCGGCGCCTGCTGGAAGCGGAACGGCAGATTGGATGCGGTGATGGTCGCCCAGTCAACCTGCCACGGATCGATCGTTTCTTTGCTGTTCCAGCCGCGCATTACGGTATAACCGTGACGCTCAAGGTATCCTGGGTCATTCCATACCTTAGGCAGAATATCTTTGCGTGCCAGCGTCGGCGGTACGTTCCACGGCGGGTTAACGACCACGTTATTCAGCGCGCTGCTCATCATCGGCGTTTTACGATCGGGACGCCCGACGATAACGCGGGAGGCCAGCACCTGATTGCCGTTCTGATAATAAACCAGCGAGTAGGCAGGAATATTCACCATGATACCGGTAGATAAATCACCCGGCAGCAGACGCAAACGCTGAATATTCAACGCCAGCACCCCCGCACGCTGAGCGGGCGTGACGTTCAACCAGTCACGCGTCGCGGGTCCAATTGCGCCATCGGCCCCCAGCCCCTGCCATGTCTGAAAACGCTTCACCGCCTCAACCAGTTCACTGCCGTAAGCACTACGCCCTTCTTTAGCAGCCGTACTGACGACTGACTCCAGCATCCCGGTACGGCGTAAAATCTCACGCAGCGCGGGGATGTCGTTACTCCATTCACCGGGGCGCAGCGTCGAGGTGCTGGTTAACTGCGGCCAGGGACGGGTATCGCTCACCAGCTTCAGCAGCGATTCATGCATCGCTGCGTACTGCGGATGCTGAGGCGCCAGACCAGCAATAAACGACGTCAGTTGACCATTATCCAGCGCCACCTGCCACTGGTTGATTACGGAAATCGGCGGAGTCGCCAGCACATAGGGCTTATTGCTGTAGAGCCAGTGATTACCTTTGACGGGGATGTTAGCGATAAAGTGCAGATACCCCATCAGAGCATCAGACAGCACGATGTCTCGCGCCTGACCGGTTACTGCCGGGTCAGTCAGCAACGCGACCCAGGTGGTAAATTGCGGCTGAAATCCGGCAATCGCCACCTCGGCCAGCTGCTGCTGAAAGGCTTTTACCGCATCACGATTTTCCCACATCGGCTTCATATCGCGCGCAGCGTACAGCAGCTCCAGCTGGCTCATATATACCGGCGTGAAGCCCGCTGGAAGTTGGGATTGTAATTCGGCGCGCGCCTTATCGACAGACATGCCCTCCGGCAGCGGTTGGATCCCCGCCATGATAGCTGTAGCGGAAGCTTGAACCTGCGGCTGCGATAGCGCCGTGGGCTGTTCACTGACGGCGGCTGAGCTGTCGCCAGGGATCATTTCAGGCTCGTCGGCCTGCGCATTGAACAGTGGAGCGAATGTTACGGCCAGGCATAAACTGATTGCCGACAGCCGACGACCACACATTTTATTAAGCAACATCCCTTGCCCCCTGTTTTCTTTATCATACTTTGAGTAGCCAGACCGAATGCATTCCCCTTTTGATGGCGGGGTCGAGCCTGTAAAACGCCAATACAATCTGAAGTATGACGAGCAAGCCCGGTGACGCGTTGGGCTTACCTTTAGTATATAAACATCAACTAGCTTTTGCCTAACCTAATGTAAAGAAGTCTAAAGAAATTACACCAGGCATTATGTGCTTTTCAGAAAAGAAGAAGGCGGCCATTTAGCCGCCTTCTTACTTAGCTTGCCTGTGAGGAGGCGTCTTCGGTTCCTGGCAATGGCTCAGGTAACTGCGGTGCAAAACCGCGCAACCCCACCACGTGAACGTGCTCGGTATTCTGGAAGACTTTACGCACCAGTTTGTAGGTGGTGCCTTTCTCCGGGCTGATGTTTTCCGGCGCGGCGATAATCAACTGCATCTGTAAACGCTCGCACAGTTCAAACAGGGTCGCGATAGAACGCGCATCAAGTCGTGCGGCTTCATCAAGGAACAGCAGACGGCAAGGCGAGATATCTTTCCCGCGCAGTCTACGACCTTCATCTTCCCAGCTTTGCACCACCATCACCAGAATAGACATCCCGGTCCCGATCGCTTCCCCCGTCGACAGCGCGCCAGATTCGGCACGCAGCCAGCCGTCGGAGCCACGGTTAACCTCGACTTCCATTTCCAGATAGTTACGGTAGTCCAGCAGCTCTTCACCAATGGTTTGCGGCGTGCGTTGCCCCATATCAATCTGCGGATTCAGACGCTGATACAGCTTCGCCAGCGCTTCAGAGAAGGTCAGACGGTTGCTGTTAAACAGATCCTGATGCTGTTCATGCTGTTCGGAAAGCACGTCCAGTAAAGTGGCATGCGTCTCACGCACGTTGACGTTCAGACGAACGCTGTTTACCTGGCCAAACGATACGCTTTGCAGACCCTGGTTCAGCATACGAATACGGTTTTGTTCACGCTGAATCGTCTTACGAATAATGTTCGCCACGCTGCGGGAGCTGATCGCCAGCTTCTGTTCACGCGAGGTTAACTCTTCCGTCAGACGGCTCAGTTCGATCTCCATCTGCTCGATAGCTTCTACCGGATCGTCGGTACGGATAATATCCTGACGAATACGTTCACGCAGATGCTGATAAACCGCGACAAAGAACTGAATTTTACGCTCTGGACGTTTTGGATCTTCAGACATGCGCAGCACATCGCGCAGATGCTCGTTATCCGCAACCGCCAGACGTAGCGCGCCGAGGGCCTTATCCGACATCGAACGCAGTTCATCACCGGAAAGGTAGGCCAGCTCACGACGGTGCAGACGGCGTTCAACGCCGTTGTCTTTCACCATACGCATGACCGCGCACCAGCCTGCTTTCGCGGTGACCACCTGTTCGCGCATCTCAAAATAATCGCGCTCCAGCTTGCGCAACTTGCGGGTCAGGTTGTCCATCTCCGCTTCGCAGAAGGTCAACGCTTTTTCCAACTGGTTACGACGCGCACGGTTGTTGCTGAGCTGCGCATGCAGTTCATCACGACGGATCCGGGCGCGCTCTTCGGCGCCGCTGTCAGCGCGAACGCCGATATCCTGCAGTTCACGTTGTAAATCGTTAAGCAGCTCTTTCTTGGTGTCATAGGAGCTTTTCAGCGACGCCAGGACCTGATTGTACTGGCTTAGCTGTGCGGCGTGGCTGCGCAGCGCTTCACGCGCGCGAGTACGTTCAGCTTCCGCCTGTTCCAGACGTGCACGCAGTTTTTCGTTCAGGTCGCTGTTACCGCTCAGCATTTCAGCTGAATCGGAATAGCTGAAGTGCGCGCGGCGTTGTACGACCTCCGTTAGCGCAAAAGCCTGCTGACGCGCATCACGCTGCATCTGCTGAGAATAGGCGTAGTCTTCTTTCAGCTGTTCAAACTGCTCGGGGTCATTTTGCAGAACCGAAACAATCGGTTCCAGTTTGGCTAGCTGATTGCCATGCTGCTGCACAAAACGCGCCGCTTCCTGGGCTTCATCCAGACGCTCGCGAATTTCGTCAACGCGATCGGCAAGCGTTTCATCTGCCAACAGGTTCAAACGCGGCAGCAGGCGGTTCAGCGCGGAGACCCCCTCTTTCGCCTGTTCAAACTGCATCCGGCTTTGCTGGTTATCATTTTCATGATTGGTCAGCGCCCGCTCCAGCTCAACGCGACGGCTATTTAACTGCCGAATTTCCGCTTCGGGATCGGCTTCAAACGCCACCGACAAATGGCTGCCGATAAAGCGGCTGAATGCCTGATGCAGACGCTGCGTTTTCTGCACGTCAAATGAAAGCGTGGCGAAACGCTCAGACAGCCCTTCACGCTCGGCATGCAGGGTTTCGATACGGCTTTCGCGCGCGGCGCGGCCGAAAATCGGCACCGTCGGGAAGCGGGAATAACGCCACTGGCGCTCGGCGGTTTTTACCACCACCGCGTTTTCCAGCTCATCCACGCTGAACACGCTGTCATCAAACGACTGCGGATCCCCTTCGATGAAATAGAGATCTTCCGGACAATCCGTCAGCCCTTCAAGCTGTTCGGTAATCAGCGACAGATCCGGCACCACGATAGCATGGCGCGAAGGACCGTACAGCGCAGAGAAGTACGGCGCATCTTCAAGGCTAACGTCATCATAAATTTCTGACAGCAGCACGCCGCCAAAGCGCTCCGCCAGCGCGTTCAGACGCTGATCTTCCGCCCCGCCCGGCTGGCTTAAACGTTCAATCTCTTCATCAACCGCATTTTTGCGCGCGCCGACTTCATCACGCTCGACAATGGCCTCGCGTTCGCGCTCCAGCAGTTGTTGCAGATATTCGGTGACCTCCTGGCTGGAGGTAAACTCTTCGCCGCACTGTTCGCTGAGCTGGTTCAGGCTATTTTGCGCGGCCAGCCAGACAGGGGCGCGTTTCATCAGGTGCTGGATACGAGACTGCAGCTGTTCCTGCTCCTGACGCAGCGTCATACGCTGTTCGCTGGCGGACGAAACGCTGTCCGACAAGGCGGCGATGCGTGCTTCCAGCTCCTGGTGCAGCGCTTCCAGCTCATCGATATCAAACTGTTTACCCTGACGCTTGCAGAATTCCGCCAGAAGACGTTCGGCGTCCTGCTGTTCGCGCAGACGCTGCTCCAGCTCGCTAAGACGCATACGCAACGGCTGAACCTGCTCCGCCAGATGGCGCTGCTCAACGCCTTCCCGCAGCAGTTCACGCGCCACGCTCCAGGCCTCACCGCGCGCCAGCGGACCATTGATCGCCGCCACCAGCTGATAAGCCTGTTCGAACTGGCTATGCGCGGTTTGCGCCACGCTCATTTTTTGTTCCAGCGTCAGCAGTTTTTCAGTGGCTTCCTGCTCTTTAGCCTGGAAGGTTTCCAGCCATTCGGCGGCGCTGTCGGCGGTCAGATCCGGTAAGTGGCACAGATCTTTGGCCCGGCTTAACGCCTGAATCGCCTGGGTGTACTGGATGGCTCGCGTTTGCTGAACGTCCAGCGCCTGCTGGTAATCGGCAAGCTGGCTTTTCAGCTCATCCACTTCCAGCTCAGCGGCTTCTGCGCGGGCTTCGTTTTCATCCTGGCGGTCAACGGCTTCCGCGACCACCTCATTCTGTTCTTCGAGACGGACCTGCAGTTCTTCAAGATCCGCTTCGTAGCGTTCAATTTTTTCCTGCTGACGCAGCGCGGTTTGCACCAGGTTCAGGTGATCGCTCGCCGCCTGATAATCAGCTTCCAGATCGCCTTCCGCGCCGTTGTGCTCGCCCAGTTCGCGCGCCATATCCACATGCTTGTACTGCTCTGCCGCCAGCTGCTTGCGTGAAGTATGCAGTTCACGACGATATTCCAGCGCTTTATCGAGATGGATACGACGTTCGTTGGCGTGGCGCATATAATCCGCTGCCACGTAGTTGGTCGCTTCGCTGATCAAATGCTTAAACAGGTCGCGGTCAGACTGGGTTACGCGAATGGCTTCCAGCGTCATGCGGTTTTCACGCAGCGCGGCTTCCATATCCTGGAACGCTTTACGTACGCCGCTGTTTTCTGGCAGCAGGTAATCACGCAGCGAGCGAGTAATCGCGCTGGAGATCCCGCCATACAGCGAGGCTTCAATCAGGCGATAGAATTTACTACGATCGGACGCAGAGCGCAGACGACGGGCAATAATGCCCAGATCGAACATCAGCGAGTGATAGTCGGTGATTGAGTTGAACTGCTTAAACTGCACGCCTTCTATCTCATCAAGCTTCTCTTTCAGCTCTGGGAGAGACAGGACGCGCGCCTGGCGTTCGTTCAGCGTTTCCGTAACCAGTTGGGTGGGCTGCACCGACATCGGCAGTCCCTGAATGGCAAACGGTTTGATATCCACTTTACGATCGCGCCCGGCAACCTGCTGCAGACGAACACCGACAACCACGCGCTGATGGCGCGAGTTGAGAACGTCGAGCATTGAGTAACAGACCCCGGCTTTCAGCTTACCGTGCAGACCCTTATCACGTGAACCACTGGTCGCACCGGCTTCGGTGGTGTTACGGAAATGCAGCAGGGTTAAGTCCGGGATCAGCGCCGTAACAAATGCCGCCATGGTCGTGGATTTACCCGCACCGTTCCCGCCGGACAGCGTGGTAACCAGCTCATCAAGGTCGAAGGTACGGGCAAAAAAACCATTCCAGTTAATCAGCGTAAGTGAGCGAAATTTACCGCGTTCAATCATTATTCTTCTTCTCCACTGTCCGGCTGATTCTCTTCGGGCTCATCGTTAAGCTGCAGGCGGTTCTCGACCGGCATCGCTTCGCCATCACGAATTAAGCGACGCTGCGCTTCGCGCGGATCGTCACCGCTGCGCACGTCCGCGCCAAAGCGGAAGACCGACTCAGTAATGCGGAATTTGCTGCTGTCGTGGCCCATAAACCACACCATGCCTAAGCGACGCAGGCGGTTTAGCGAAGAACGGACCTTTTCCTGTAGCTTCTGGCGGTCAACGTCCGAGCCGGTTGAACGGTTGTTCACCAGCTTCAGCAGTTTCGCTTCATCAGCCAGCGTGAGCAGCTCGTCGTACAATTCTTGCTGGGTAAAAATCCCCTCATTCGCCAGGCGTTCCGGGCTGAGATAGAGATAACAAAGAATTTTACCCACCATCATGTCCAGTTCGGACAGAACCGAACGCGGAATGATCGTCGTTGAACGCGGGCGAAGGTAGAAGAACCCTTCCGGCGCACGGATCAATTCCACGTTATAGCGGCTGTAAAACTCTTCAAAATATTCCTGAAAATCCATCAGGAAGGCATGATTATCCAGTTCATCCAGGCCGATATGTCGGCCCGAACGTAAGGCGCTATCCAGCGCCGGAAATAACGGATTCGCCAGCGCCTGCGCCAGCTTTACCGGCATCACTTGTTCAATATTTGTCAATGACATGCGCCTGTACCTTGGCTCCGTAATCATTAATCGGCTGCCATTTGGCTGGCAGTCCGGTGAAATCTGCTTGCGCTACGCCAAGGCGTACCGCCTGATCGATAACAATACGCGCGACGTCGAAATGACGCGCACGTGGATATTGCGCCAGATACTCGCGCACTACCAAACCGAGATCCAGTGGTGTTTGTCTGGATTTGTAGATAGCCAGCTGTTCTTCGATGATCGCCGCCAGCTGTTCACGGATCTCGTTAAATTCTTCATATTCCAGGTCTGCCGGAAGCTCACCGGTGACCTCTTCGTCACGCAGCACCATCTCCTCGTCACGCATATCCAGCAGGCGATCGGCATTGGCATAGGTCAGCGCCCATGGATCGTCAAAGTAGGTCTGCACGGACTGGCGCAGACGCTGGGCAAAGACGCGGTTTTTATCCATATCAATCGCGGTACGGATAAACTTATGCACGTGACGATCGTAGCCGATCCACAAATCAATAGACTGCTGGCCCCAACTGATAATACGGTCGAGCTTACTTTGTAAGTCAAACACCAGCTTGTCGACAAAATGCAAATCGTCATGCGCCATCGTGGCATCCTGGATGCGTAACAGGTTAGCCTGCAGCTTATCCCCCGCCGCTTCCAGCGTATCCTGCAGTTCACGCAGCGTACCCGACGTTTCAGAAAGCAGCAGTTCACAGCTGGAGATCGCCGCCCGCCAGTCTTTGTTCAGCAACTGTGCGATGTCGTCTTTTACCTGCTGCTGCTGTTCATCCATGATGCGCTGGGTGAGATCGATACTGTCGAAAATCTCCGCCACCGAGTATTTCAATGGCGCATAGACGTTGCGATGCCAGTGGAACTCATCGCCGCCTTCCGCAGCCGCATCCGCGGCGCGCTTCAGTTCGCCTGCAACAATCGACAGCTGCATTGAAAGACGCAGCGTTGAAAATTCGCGCTGACGAATGTAGTAATCCGTGATGCCAATCCCGAGCGGCGTTAAACGGTAAATGGCGTTGCCTTCCGCCTGCTCGCTGGTAAAGCGGTTCAGCAGACGTTGACGCACCATATCGTTGATCGCGTTGTTGGCGCGTACGCCGATGGTTTCGCTGGTTTGCTCAAACGCATCACTCACATGGCGGAACGCATCCACCAGTTCACCTTCACTCATCTCACCGTCAAGCCGCTCACCGTTCAGTGTCGCGACCGCCAGCAGGAACGAAAGTCTGTCTACCGGCAGAGAGATGGAGAAGTCATTTTTTCTGGCCCAGGCAACCAGTTCGGGGACTGTCTGGGAAAATTCACTCATAAATTATCCTTGCATCTGCGGCTCGGGCCGGACTTTTAATCGCGGTGACATGAATATAGCGCCCAAGGCTGATATACGGTTCCTGGCGGCAATAGCGCGTTTCTAACTCAAGTAACATTTCGTAGTCGTCATGCTGTTTATGCTTATCGCGTAGATAATCATGAAACACGCGGACGCCCGTTTTACCCGTTATCTGCCAACCGATCTCTTCCAGCCACTGGTAGACCTGCTCCGGATCGCGTGGGTAGTCCGGTGATAGCGTACGCTTTTTACGTTTCGGCATTCCCACCTGCACATAGTCAAAGTTCCCTGCGACCATGTTATGCATCAACAGACCGTTAGCATTGTAGAACATTAACGACAGCGCGCCGCCAGGGCGTAATACCGACCACAGCGTCTGCAACACGCTGACCGGATCCGTCACCCATTCCAGCACAGCATGAAACAATATCAGATCAACCGGGGTTTCCAAATGCGCAGTAACGTCCTGAGCGGCGCATTGTATGAAATGCATGTTTCCGCTCACACCTTTTGCCTCTGCCGCCTGTTGCGCTCGGGCGATCATTTCGCCTGAAAGATCGCATAATGTCACGAAGTGACCACGTTCCGCCATTTTGATGGCCGTTTGCCCTTCACCGCCACCGGCATCCAGAATGTGTAATTTTTGCTCGCCGAGCGTCGCCAATAATCGATCCAAATCCTGCCAAAGGATAGCCTGTCTTAATTGACCTTTGGTGGTGCCGTAAATGTTACGGGAAAATTTCTCGGCAATGTCATCAAAATTGCGATCCCGCATCGGGCTCTCCACATGCTGGCTTTAGGGTGACTGAGTAAAACCGCTATTTTGTCACACCCACGCCGAGAATGAACCTTCCTGGTGTAATATCCCTGCAGATCCCCTGCTATATGGTTAAAAAAGGAACCAAAAAGGATGCTTTTTACGCTGAAGAAAGTGATTGGCGGTATGATGCTGCCGCTGCCGCTGATGCTAATTATGATGGGTATTGGCCTGGCGCTGGTCTGGTTTAGCCGCTTTCAAAAAACAGGGAAAGTGTGTATTAGCCTGAGCTGGCTGGCGCTGTTACTTCTTAGCCTGCAGCCCGTCGCCGATAGTCTGCTGAAACCTATTGAGGACAGCTATCCCACCTGGCAGGATACGCAAAAAGTGGAATACATTGTGGTGCTGGGCGGAGGATATACCTGGAACCCGCAGTGGGCGCCGAGTTCGAACCTGATTAACAACAGCCTTCCACGTCTGAATGAAGGTATTCGCTTGTGGCGCGCTAATCCGGGATCGAAACTTATCTTTACCGGCGCCGCCGCGAAAACCAATAACGTCAGCACGGCTGAAGCAGGTGCTCGCGTGGCGGAGTCGTTGGGGATCCCGCGCAGCGAGATCATTACGCTGGACAAACCAAAAGACACCGAGGAAGAAGCCGCCGCCGTAAAACACGCTATCGGCGATGCGCCATTCCTGTTGGTGACCTCTGCATCACATTTGCCACGGGCGATGATTTTCTTCCAGCAGGCCGGGCTGCATCCGCTGCCCGCCCCCGCCAATCAGTTGGCCATTGATTCTCCGCTTAATCCGTGGGAGCGCGCAATTCCTTCACCTGTCTGGCTAATGCATAGCGATCGCGTCGGCTATGAAACCCTGGGACGCATCTGGCAGTGGTTGAAGGGAGCGGAACATTGACAGAAATGTTGCCTGATGGCGACGCTGACGCGTCTTATCAGGCCTACGGGTTCAGCGCAGAATTGCTGGCCGGATCGAGCATTCATATGTTCTTCAGGCGAGCCACGGCAGCAGCGATTTTGTCGCCAGATCAAAGTTGGAACGATTAAAACGCCCGGTATTGACCAGTTGCGTAACTTCATCCCATAGCACATACAGCCAGCGCCGCCAGATGAATGACTCCGCCACTGGCGCGCGTTGCAGATATTGCCAAAGCAGGCTTTCCGCCAGAGCATTATCCATTAAGCGAAACAACTCATACTCTCTTGGCGCCCACAGCATCAAACCCGGCCCCACCATCGCCAGGAGCTGATCGCTACGAGCATCTTTCAGCATGCTGCGTAGACTGAAATTACCGTGGATCAGCACGCAGTTATCATTAAAACCTGCAAACAAGTCGGGTAAACATTCGCGGGTGCGGAACAGGATCCGCTTGTCCTGCATCGTCAGCCCGGTATTCTGGAACTGATTCAACGTGGTCCACAACACCTCAACACGCTGGCGATACCAGGACGGCCAGATGTTCTCTTGCGTATTATCCACCGCTCCCACGCAGCCACGGCTATCCTGCCGATGCCATGACAGCAGACCTTCTACGATCTGATCTTTTAAATGCTCCCAGCGTTCGGGCGTTCGGGCAGGCGCTTCCACCGGCACGCCGCGCAAACGCTCAAGCAGGAGCACATCAGGACCGGGATGCTCTTCGTGCGTTAACACGCCATAAATGACCGGCATACGCACCGTACCACTGCGCGCCAGCATGGAGGTTTTCCATGCCAGTTGCTGCGCCATACCCGGCGTGGTGAAACTTCTCGCCATCAGCGGCATCGGATTTCCCTGGCTGTCGTACAGTGCCCACAGGGCGGTATCCACTTTTTCATTCACGCATTCGATACGACTGAGTTTTTCACCCAGCAGATGGCTGAGTTCGGCACGCAACTGTTCCATTTGAGATTGCCCTCATAAAAGCTACTGCTTTCATAATGAGCGTCGCGCAGACAGATGTCACCCGGATGAGATCAATTGATGAAAAGAAAAGCACAGAGAAAACGTAACGATACGACACTCCTCCCAAAAAAGCGCCATGATGGGGGGAGTGTCATGAGAAAAACTAACGCATTTCAGCGCGAACGCGCTCAAGATCTTCGGCGGTGTCTACGCCGGTACCCGGTACTTCTTTTGCGACGGCAACGTGAATTTTTTCGCCGTACCATAGCACGCGCAGTTGTTCCAGCATTTCAATATGCTCAAGCGGGCTGGGCTGCCAGTTAACATAGCGACGAATAAAACCGGCGCGATAACCGTAAATCCCCAGATGACGCAGGAAGGTATCGCCTACCGTTTCCAGGCTTTTGGCAAAACGATCGCGATCCCACGGAATGGTCGCGCGTGAAAAATAGAGCGCATAGCCTTCGCTGTCCAGAACGACTTTCACCGCATTCGGATTAAAGGCCTCTTCCGCACTATGAATGGGAGCCGCAAGGGTCGCCATGCCGACCTGACGCTGCGCCAGATTTTCGGCCACCTGACGAATAATGACCGCCGGGATCATCGGTTCATCACCCTGAACGTTCACAATAACGGTATCGTCGCTAAAACCACATTTTTCGACGACTTCCGCCAGACGCTCGGTACCAGACTGGTGATCGGCGCGGGTCATGCAGACTTCGCCCCCCACCGCTTCTACCGCGCGGGCGACATCTTCATGATCGGTGGCAACGATAATGCGTTCAGCGCCAGATTCGCGCGCACGCTCCAGCACATGCACGATCATCGGCCTGCCGTTGATATCCAGCAGCGGCTTGCCCGGCAAACGGGTGGACGCATAACGCGCAGGAATAATGACCACAAAACTCATGATTTACTCTCGTCAGCAGTCAGAACGCGAGCTTCGGTTTCCAGTAACACGGGAATGCCATCACGCAGTGGGAAAGCAAGGTTATCCAGTTTACAAATCAGTTCCTGTTTTTCCTGGTTAAACCAGAGTTTGCCATTGCATACCGGGCAGGCAATGATTTCAAGCAGACGATGATCCATAGTTCCTCCAGATGGACCGGATTGTGAATCCGTAAATATTAACATATTCGCTTAACGGGCTGGGGCTATTTCCCAACCATGACGTGCGCCAGCGAATAACCCTTCAGGGCAGCGTCCCAGCGTCACGCGCGTTGCCTGCTGCCAGCGGGCAAAATCATCAATCGCCTGGAACAATCCTTTTTGCAGAGTAGCCCCAGGCTTGACCCCGTCCTGTAACCATAGCGAAATAACATCCAGCACACCTGTTTTACGGTGCATTTTGGCATCCATTCGCCCAACTAACTGCCCGCGATGCAATAAAGGCAAGACAAAATAACCGTACTGACGTTTCTCTGCTGGCGTATAGCATTCCAGCCGATAGCTAAAATCGAATAGCTGCTCTGCCCGTTTGCGATCCCAGACCACCGGATCGAACGGTGATAAAACCGCGCTATGCGTTGCCGTTAATTTACCCGCCAGCGCCTGCTCAAGCAGCGGTTGAAGATCGCTATGCAGCCATAGCGTTCCCAGCCCTTCAACCTCGACAGGAAGAATTTGTTGCTGCTCCTTGCGCACGTCACACCAATTTTTCAACGCCGGGCGCTTCAGGCGGTAGTAGTCTGCCAGCCACTGCTCACGAAAAATCCCCAGACTGCGGGCGCTGTTATCCAGCATGGCAATTTCGGCTTCCTCCTGTGAAAGCCGGTCACGCTCATCGTCCCAGTGCGGCATAACGCGATGGGTTAAATCGTACACGCGCTGGAAATTACGCCGCTCCACCACCATGACTTTCCCGGCAGTAAACAGTCCTTCAAGGTGTCGCTTATGCGGTTTCCATTCCCACCAGCCGCTGGTTCCCTGACGGGGATGTTCAAAATCGGCTGAGCGTACCGGCCCGTTATGGTGGATATGCTGAAGCAACCGCTCAATCTCATGGGCATGTTCTTCCATCCACGCCGCTTTATACTTCCAGCCCATTTTCTCCGGGGCCAGCATGCGGTGACGTATCAGCATAAAGTCGCTGCGCGGCATAAAGCAGGCCTCGTGCGCCCAGTACTCCATCAGCTCCCCCTGCCTGAGCGAGTCATCCAGCCATTGAGGGGAATAATCGCCCAAACGACTAAACAGCACCAGGTAAGGGCTGCGAGCCACAACATTGATGGTATCGATTTGCAGTAACGACATGCGCGAAATGGTGGCGAGAATGTCTGCCGGGGTTGCCCGGCGGCGCGTTTTTTTCAGCAACCCCTGAGCAGCAAGGTGAAGATGGCGAGCATCCGTCAGTGAAAGGTGCGGCAACGACATTTATGGCCTCATAAACGATTCGCTGCCGCAGTCTGAATCCGTTAGCGAATCAGCGAGATTAAACTATCCAGCAACGCATCAGGCCGATCGCCTGACAAATGCGCGTCAACAGGTAAATACCACCAGTTAGCATCAGCGAACGCGCGGCATTTAACCGCATCTTTTTCCGTCATCACCAGCGTTTGCCCTGCGTCTGAAAACGCACTGACGTCACTGTAGGCCAGAGATTGATGATCTGCCAACGCAATACATTTTTCCGGTCTGGCGCCGCAGGCTTCAAGCGTGGCAAAAAACCGTGGCGGATGACCAATACCTGCCATAGCGACAATATTGGTTAACTGCGCCACATTACGACGTTCACCCGTGCGTAAATTAACGGCCAGCCCCGGTTCAAGGCGCATGGGAATCTCCCCCGGCAGTGGACTGCCGCCGTTAACGATTGTCGCATCCACTGATTTAAGCCGGCCAGCGCGTTCCCGCATTGGACCGGCGGGCAGCCACCAGCCATTGCCAAATCGACGTTCGCCGTCAATCACCACGATTTCGATATCTCGCGCCAGACGATAGTGCTGTAGCCCATCGTCAGTCACGATAATCTGCACATCGTGATGGGCCAGAATGGATTTTACCGCATCCGCTCTGTCGGGAGAGACCGCCACAGGTACGCCGGTACGTTGATAGATGAGCACAGGTTCATCGCCCGCTTCTGCGGTCGTGGTATCAGCGTTCAGCAACAGCGGGTAAGCAGCGGCTTTTCCACCATAACCGCGAGAAACCACTCCCACGCGAATACCGCGTTGCTGCAGCCGTTCAACCAGCCAAATCACCACCGGCGTTTTACCGTTCCCGCCTGCGGTAAGGTTTCCCACCACCACCACCGGAACTGGCGCCCGCCATGCGCGCTTCAGCCCAAGCTTGTAGCATAAGCGTATCCCGCCACTCACTAGGCCATACAGCCAGGAGAGTGGAAGTAATAATCGCCATAGCGGCGATTCACCCGACCAGATACGTGCGATCATTGACCAAATTGCATTTTATGTAATTGCGCATAGACCCCGCGCTGCTCAATCAGCTCGCTATGGGTTCCGCGCTCAACGATCAGCCCGTCTTCCACCACGACGATTTCGTCCGCCTGCTCAATCGTAGAAAGGCGGTGTGCAATGACCAGAGAGGTACGGTTTTTCTGTAGCTCATCCAGCGCCGCCTGGATCGCGCGTTCGGATTCAGTATCAAGAGCCGATGTTGCTTCATCAAGGATCAGGATCGGACTGTCACGCAGCAAGGCACGGGCGATAGCGATACGTTGGCGCTGTCCACCGGACAGCAGTACGCCGTTTTCGCCAATCACCGTATCCAGACCATTATCCATCTTATTGATGAAGTCCATGGCATAGGCCATCTGCGCCGCTTTTTCGATCTGTTCGCGGCTGTATAAATCGGTACGCGCGTAGGCGATGTTATTGGCAACCGTGTCGTTAAACAGGTGCACATTCTGCGAAACCAAAGCGACCTGATCGCGCAGGGATGCCAGGGTGTATTCACGCAGATCGTGCCCGTCCATCAGAATCTGCCCTTCATCAATATCGTAGAAGCGCGTGATCAGGCTGGCGATAGTGGATTTACCTGACCCCGAACGACCAACCAGAGCGACGGTTTTGCCCGCCGGAATATTCAGGTTGATGTTACGCAGCGCAGGGACTTCGCGTCCTGGATAAGTGAAAGTCACATTGCGAAATTCCAGATCGCCGGTAGCGCGTTCGATAACGCGTTTACCTTCGTCTTTCTCTTGTTCGCTATCCAGAATCGTAAATAAGGTCTGGCACGCCGCCATACCACGCTGGAACTGCGCGTTGACGTTAGTCAGCGATTTCAGCGGACGCATCAGCGCGATCATTGACGAGAAGACCACCGTAATGGTCCCTGCCGTCAGGTTTTCCATTACGCTTGGGAAACTGGCTGCATATAACACGAAGGCCAGCGCCAGAGACGCAATCAGCTGGATGATAGGATCGGAGATGGAAGAGGCGGAAACCATCTTCATGCCCTGCAAACGCATCTTGTTGCTGACTTTATCAAAGCGTTTGGTTTCGACTTCCTGACCACCAAAAATCAGCACTTCTTTGTGGCCTTTCAGCATCTGCTCCGCACTGGTCGTAACCTGCCCCATGGTGTTTTGCATGTTTTTACTGATGCTACGAAAGCGCTTGGAAACCACACGGATCGCCACTGACACAATTGGCGCCAGAACAATCAGGATCAATGACAGCTGCCAGCTGTAATAGAACATCATGATGAACAGGCCAATAATTGAGGCCCCTTCACGTACCACGGTGATCAGCGCGCCAGAGGACGATGACGCTACCTGTTCTGAATCATAGGTAATACGTGACAGCAACGTACCTGTAGACTGCTTATCAAAAAAGGAGACTGGCATGCCCATCATGTGACCAAACAGGCGGCGGCGCATGGTCATAACCACTTTGCCTGACACCCATGAGATACAGTAGCTGGAGACATAGCTGGTTAGGCCGCGAACTATCATCAGTCCAATGACCACCAGCGGCATCCACAACAGCACCGAGCGGTCAGTTTTACCAAAACCATCATCCAGTAATGGTTTAAGAAGCGATAACATGAAGGTATCGCTGGCCGCGTTAAGGATTAACGCTATACCCGCCACGATCAGACCCGATTTAAAAGGCGCTATGGTTGGCCATAGTCGGCGAAACGTCTGCCACGTAGAGAGATCTTTATCGTTATGCATTCAAAAAACCAGCATTTGTTAGAATAGCCGCATATTCTACCCGTTATCCTCCGACACGCCAAACCACTGATGATACCATCGGGGTAAAATCTGATCCCGCATGCCGCGTATTCGCCAGGTTTGCGGGTAAAAATCCAGCGTAATCTGCCCCTGATGTGGCGTATCCAGCCATTGATAATCTTGTTGCCGATAGCGCCGTTTCACCTTCGAGGAAGGCAGTCGCCAGGCATTATAACGGGACGCCGAGGCTAATGCCGCCTGTCCGCCAACTCGCTGAATCAGCGCCAGTGATGATGATGTATTGCTGCCATGGTGCGGAACCTGCATCACAGTTGCCTGCAGATGCGACCAGTAGTGACTTAGCATTTTTTGTTCAGCGGGAGACTCAATATCGCCGGTCAGAAGAATACTCTGATGTCCGTCATCGACTTTAACCACGCAGGATCGGTTATTCCCTTGCGCTGTATTTGCGCGCAAAGGCCAGTGCGCACTGAACGTTAATCCTTGCCATTGCCAGCGTTCCCCGCGAAAACACGGGAGGTGGTTTTTCCAGCCTAGTGGGCTTCTTATCCATAAGTATGGCCACGCTTGTTGCAGCGAGCGTAACCCTCCCCGATGATCCATATGCTCGTGACTTAAAATAACCCCTTCTGGCTCGAGGTTGTGCCAGCGTAACCAGGGAATGATCAATTGCTGCGCGCTATCGCCCTCGGGCCATGCCAGGCCCGTATCATACAGAATCGCTTTCCCATTACGCGCAATCACCATCGCCAGCCCCTGCCCGACGTCCAGCATATGTACTTGCCACGCATCAGTGCGTGGCGCTCGCCATAACGGCGCGCTCAATATGAGGAACACGGCGATACAAACAGCCGGTATAGTTCGCCACACGTTCAGCCGATATGCGACAAGCAGCAGCCCGGGTAAAAATGCAAGCCACTGCCAGCGCGCATCGATATTGATCCAGCCTTGAGGCAGAGCATTAAGCCCCCAAAATAACACCGCCAGAGACCGATCGGCTAAATACCACAGTCCCGATTCCAGCACGTCCAGACCGGTTAAATGCACGAGCATGCCAGCGAGTATCAGCGGTACGGAAATAAACGTGACCAGCGGTACGGCAAATAAATTCGCCACAAATGAAGTCAGGCTGATGCCATGAAACATCGAAATTTGCACTGGCAAAAGCAAAACCGTAATCCCCAGTTGCAGATGCGTGAGAGCCAGCAGCATGCGTCCACTGCGAGCGCGCGGCCAATCCGGTAAAGGTATCCACTGATACCAGAATATCAGCGCCGCGACGGCAAACGCAGACAGCCACAGACTCTGTGACAGAATAGCGACAGGATCCACCACCACGATGGCGGCCAGGCAGCAGATCCAAACCGACCATCCGCTCCACTGTCTGCCGCTTATCTTCAGCCCCCCCCAGACCATCAGCGCGATAATCGTACGCAATGCGGGAGGTTGTAGTCCCGTCAGCCAGGCATAAAATGTCGCGCAGACAATTCCGCCAATTAACGGAACCTGCCAGCAAATCCATTTGGTTGGCATAAAAAATTGTCCACCGCGAATCAATCCTCCTGCCAGAAGTGCGGCAAACGCAATATGCAGCCCGGAAATAGCCATCAAATGCGCCGTACCGGTATCACGCATAATGGTTTTAACTTCTTGTGAAACGGATAATCGCTCCCCCATCCCCAGACCCAGTATGACCTGCTGCCAGGGATAGTCGGCGAGTGCCGCTTTCAGCGAGGCGAGATATCGCGAGCGCAAACTGCATTGTGGAGTGATAACCGAAGCCTGGAGGAACCGTCCCGTCAGCGGCTGATGCTGCGCTAACGCATAACGTTGACTGTCAAATCCCCCCTCGTTTAATTGGCCGTGTACGGCGCGAACCTTCAGCGTCATCGCCCATGTCTGACCCGCGCAAACGTCGCCGGGCAGGTACTGCCCATACAGCACGATCCCTTGTGCCGGAAAGATTCGTCGTCCTTCCAGGTGCGTGATCTGACCATAGTGCGTGGTCATATTATCGGTTCCGGTTATCCGCACGATGGCCCGCTGGTTTTTTGCAGGAAGCGTATTACCGGCCCAAAGCGCGTCTTTTGCCGCCATAATCCCCCAAAGAAAAAACAGCAGGGTTAACCCGGCGAAACGCATATATTTGTGGGGAAAAAGACAGAGCAGACATGCCAGACAAAATACAACGCCAATACGCAGCATGTCAGGCAGTACGGGTAATAGCGCCAGAGGGAAAATGCCGCACAATGCACACGTACTCACCGTTGTTATTTTCATCAAGCACCTCCCAGTTGCAGGGAGTGTGCAGCAATACTTAACGGTTGTCTGGCAACAATTTGCCGTTATACGACACGCATTCCGCTGAAATTTAGCGGTGGATGTAACGAATGGATTAACTGGGATGAAGCTTCCAGTATGAACCTGCAGAAATGAAAAAAGCACCCATGCAGGTGCTTTTCCCGGCGTTAAGTCTTGCTAAAAACTTAACCGTAAATATTGGCGCGATCGCGCAGTTCTTTACCTGGCTTAAAGTGCGGAACGTATTTCCCTTCCAGATCCACTTTATCGCCCGTCTTCGGGTTACGTCCAGTGCGTGGTGCGCGGTAATGCAAAGAGAAGCTGCCGAAACCGCGGATTTCAATACGCTCGCCCTGCGCAAGAGTCGAGGCCATATGTTCCAGCATCTCTTTTACTGCATCTTCAACCGCTTTCGCGGGAATATGAGGTTGCTGGGTTGCAAGTCTTTCAATCAATTCTGACTTGGTCATGATTCCTCCGGTTCCTTAAAGGCAAAATTAGCCGCTGCATTGATTAAGGGCGGCCGTGGCCGCCCTTTGTCATTGATTACAGGACGAATCCTGTAATCTGTCAAGCTACTCGTCATCCTTTGTGCCGTTAACAGCACAAAGGATTTATACCCGTCATACTTCAAGCTGCATGTGCGCCGACTACGCTCGCTCACCCCAGTCACTTACTGGAGCAAGCTCCTGGGGATTCGCTCCCTTGCCGACTTCCTGCAAATCGAATTATTTAGGGTACAGAGTACTCGATATTACTCGCCTTTAGCTGCTTTGAAAGCTTCAGCCATTGCGTTGTTAGAGAAGTTTGCATCTTCCTGTTTGTTAACAGTTGCGATTGCATCTTTCTCATCAGCTTCGTCTTTCGCACGAACAGACAGGCTGATTGCACGGTTCTTACGATCAACGCCGGTGAATTTAGCTTCAACGTCGTCGCCTACGCTCAGAACCAGAGTTGCATCTTCAACGCGGTCACGTGAAGCTTCAGAAGCGCGCAGGTAACCTTCAACGCCGTCAGCCAGTTCTACGGTTGCGCCTTTCGCGTCAACTGCAGTCACTTTACCGTTTACGATTGCGCCTTTCTTGTTCAGTGCAACCCAGTTGTTGAACGGATCTTCTGCGAGCTGTTTAACGCCCAGAGAGATACGCTCACGCTCTGCGTCAACCTGCAGAACAACTGCTGCGATTTCGTCGCCTTTTTTGTATTCACGTACTGCTTCTTCGCCTGCAACGTTCCAGGAGATGTCAGACAGGTGAACCAGGCCGTCGATGCCGCCGTCCAGGCCGATGAAGATACCGAAGTCAGTGATAGACTTGATTTTACCTTCAACACGGTCGCCCTTGTTGTGGGTTTCCGCGAACTGCTGCCATGGGTTGTTTTTGCACTGCTTCAGACCCAGGGAGATACGACGACGTTCTTCGTCGATATCCAGAACCATAACTTCCACTACATCGCCAACGTTAACAACTTTGGACGGGTGGATGTTTTTGTTGGTCCAATCCATTTCGGAAACGTGAACCAGGCCTTCAACGCCTTCTTCGATTTCAACGAAGCAGCCGTAGTCGGTCAGGTTGGTCACGCGACCGGTCAGTTTGGTACCTTCCGGATAACGCTTAGCGATAGCTACCCATGGATCTTCGCCCAGCTGTTTCAGGCCCAGAGATACACGAGTACGCTCGCGGTCGAACTTCAGCACTTTAACAGTGATTTCGTCGCCAACGTTTACGATTTCGCTCGGATGCTTAACGCGTTTCCATGCCATGTCGGTGATGTGCAGCAGGCCGTCAACGCCACCCAGATCAACGAATGCACCGTAGTCAGTGAGGTTCTTAACGATACCTTTAACTTCCATGCCTTCCTGCAGGTTTTCCAGCAGCTGATCGCGTTCTGCGCTGTTTTCGGATTCGATAACGGCACGACGGGAAACAACAACGTTGTTGCGCTTCTGATCCAGCTTGATTACTTTGAACTCAAGCTCTTTGCCTTCCAGGTGCAGCGTGTCGCGGACCGGACGAACGTCTACCAGGGAACCCGGCAGGAACGCGCGAATACCATTCAGCTCAACAGTGAAGCCACCCTTGACTTTGCCATTGATAACACCAGTAACGGTTGCAGCTTCTTCGTAAGCTTTTTCCAGCGTGATCCAAGCTTCGTGACGTTTAGCTTTCTCACGGGACAGCAGGGTTTCACCGAAGCCGTCTTCTACTGCATCCAGAGCAACGTCAACTTCGTCACCAACCTGGATTTCCAGCTCGCCCTGGGCGTTTTTGAACTGCTCTGCCGGAATGGCGGACTCAGATTTCAGACCAGCGTCAACCAGTACTACGTCTTTGTCGATAGCAACAACAACACCACGAACGATGGAACCCGGACGGGTTTCGATTTCTTTTAAGGATTCTTCAAACAGTTGAGCAAAAGATTCAGTCATGTTTAATCTTCAGGTTTCATATTTAACGTCCACCTGGCTCCATGCCGGATGGGGTTGTTTAACATACCCGCTGTCAATCCATTGCAACGGGGGTACTGCAAATTCGGTCGCACTTAAGCGAGTGCCAGTTTTTGGCGCGCATATTGTAACGCTTTTTCAATCACTTGCTCAATGCTTAATCGGGTTGAATCCAGAACTAAGGCATCAGCAGCGGGAACCAGCGGCGCTACAGCACGGTTACGATCGCGGTAGTCGCGTTCTTCGATCTCGGCCAAAAGGCGTTCAAAGTTAACACTAAAGCCCTTCTCCTGCAACTGTAGCATACGTCTATGCGCACGTTCGTGCGAGGAGGCGTCAAGAAAAATTTTCACCGGCGCATCCGGGAACACAACGGTCCCCATATCGCGCCCGTCGGCAATCAGGCCAGGCGCTTCGCGAAACGCGCGTTGACGGCGTAAAAGCGCTTCGCGCACGCGAGGGAAAGCAGCGACCTGGGATGCGGCATTGGCCACTTCCTGAGTGCGGATTTCGCCGCTAACATCTTCGCCTTCCAGAATGACTTCCAGGTTGCCGTCTGTTGAGATAAAACGCACATCCAGGTGTGAGGCAAGCGGTACCAGAGCATCTTCAGATGTGACATCAACATGGTGATGTAACGCTGCGAGCGCCAGTACGCGATAGATCGCGCCTGAATCTAACAGATGCCACTGCAATGCTTCCGCCATTGCTTTGCACAAGGTGCCTTTACCTGCACCGCTTGGGCCATCAATGGTAATAACCGGGGCAATTGCCGTCATCTTTTTCTCCTTAAACGGGCATACGTTAACGTGAACGCCGCGCATTATACGCGCCAACGCTAATAATCGTTAACACAGAGTGTAAAAACCCGATTAGTCTGTAACGATATGGGGAAGAATTGCGCAATTATAGCGGGCTGGCGAGAAACCAGCCCGGAAGATGACACTGATTTACTTTTTATCTGCTGCGATGCGTTCACGCATATGCTGAGCGCGCTCGTCAGACGCCGGGTGAGAATCCATGAGCGATTTTGCATGGCCTGCGTCCATGGTGGCAAACTTATCAAACGCGGTCACTAACCCCTGGCGGTTAATACCGCGTTTTTTCAGCAAGTCATAGGAAAAGTCATCCGCATCTGATTCCTGACTACGGGAGAACGCGGAGTTAATTACGCCTTCCGCCAGATCGCCCAACTGAGACTGGGAAAGCTGAGAAGCGACGCCGCTGGTGGCAGAGATAGCATCGCGCGCAGCCAGCGTGGCGTATGCGGTCTGCATCGCTTTACGGGAGTGCCCTAAAGAAACGTGGCCCAGCTCATGACCCAGCACGCCTTCGATTTCATTGTCGGTCATCAGGTCCATCAGGCCCGAATAAACACGTACGCATCCATTCGCCATGGCCCAGGCATTGATATCACTGGTTATATAAACTTTATAGTTGACCGGCGTACCATCAATGTTATTGCCCAACGCTTTCGCAATTTTATTCAGACGCTTGGTGTATTTGCTTTTCGCGCCCGCCAGCTGATTTTCGCTATCCACCTGCTTACATGAACTGTTAGAGAGGGCTTTGACATCAGCATCAGAAAGCGTCGCGGCTTTATAAGCGGCCATACCAGAGCTGGCAACAAGGTCGCCATTCACGCCATTTTTACAACCAGCCAACAGAATGGCGGACACCGCCAACGCTAAAAATAATGATTTATGCTTCATGCTAATCTTCCGTTGATATTTATAATAAAAACAAATAAATAAGTAAAACCATCAACAAATTAGCATTAGTCGTTAGCGTAAAAATAGTGCGGTTACGGACACCAGTGCGCCGGTCCCGTGACCGGCGCATCGGGGGGATCAGGCAGGTGTACTAATACGCGCCAACTGTTCGAAATAATCCGGGAAGGTTTTGGCGGTACATTTTGGATCAAGGATGGTCACTGGGGTGTCGGACAGCGCCACCAGCGAGAAACACATCGCCATACGGTGATCGTTGTAGGTCGCAATGTCCGCAAACTGCAGCTTTGCAGGCGGGGTGATTCGAATAAAGTCATGCCCCTCTTCCACTTCCGCGCCCACTTTGCGTAATTCCGTCGCCATCGCAAACAGGCGGTCGGTCTCTTTGACGCGCCAGTTGTAGATGTTGCGTAAGGTTGTGGTGCCTTTAGCAAACAGCGCAGCCGTGGCAATGGTCATGGCCGCATCGGGAATATGGTTCATATCCATATCCACCGCGTTCAGTTCGCCGTGAGTACAGGCAATAAAGTCATCGCCCCACGTAATGGTCGCGCCCATTTTTTCCAGGACATCGGCGAAACGGATATCGCCCTGCATGCTATAGCGGCCAATCCCGGTGACTTTAACCGTGCCGCCTTTAATGGCGCCCGCCGCGAGGAAGTATGACGCGGAGGAAGCATCGCCCTCAACCAGATAGGCGCCCGGTGACTGATACTGCTGTTGACCCTGCACGACAAAGCGCTGGTAGTTCTGATTCTCAATTTCAACACCAAACGTCTTCATCAGGTTCAGTGTGATATCAATATAAGGTTTGGATACCAGTTCGCCTTTAATCGCGATCGTCGTATCCTGCGGCGCCAGCGGCGCCGTCATCAACAGCGCAGTGAGAAACTGGCTGGATACGCTGCCGTCTACCTCGACCTGCCCGCCGGTGAAGCCACCGCGCAGACGCAAAGGCGGATAGTTTTCCTGTTCCAGGTACTCAATGTTGGCTCCTCCCTGGCGCAGCGCATCAACCAGATGGCCAATCGGGCGCTCTTTCATGCGCGGTTCACCCGTCAACACGATGTCATTGCTGCCAAGACACAGCGCGGCGGCCAGCGGGCGCATTGCGGTTCCGGCATTGCCAAGAAACAGTTCCACTGCCCCTTCGGCATGTAATGCGCCGCCGTTGCCGATAATCTCGCAGCGGGTGCGATCGGCGGAAAGGGTATAGCGAATCCCTAACGCATTGAGTGCATTGAGCATATGGCGGACATCATCGCTGTCCAGCAGGTTGGTCAGGACAGTGGTGCCATTTGCTAATGCGGCCAGCAGCAAAGCGCGGTTAGAGACACTTTTGGATCCAGGCAGATTGATGGTGCCATCCACCCGCGCAATGGGTTGTAACGTCAGGGATTCCATGAAACTCAACTCTCAAAACAGACATAAAAACCCCCACAGACTGGCTGTGGGGATGAAAAGTCACGCAGATTAACCGCGGCGGCGTTCGAAATCGACCATGAAATCGGTCAGGGCTTTTACGCCTTCAAGCGGCATCGCATTATAGATGGACGCGCGCATACCACCGACCACACGATGCCCTTTCAGCGCATGCAGGCCCGCAGCGAAAGACTCTTCCAGGAAGAGTTTATCCAGGGCGCTGTCAGCCAGTTGGAACGGGACGTTCATGCGTGAACGGTTCGACTTCGCGACATCGTTGCGATAGAAGTCGCTGTTGTCGATCACGCCATACAACAGCTCTGCTTTCTGCTGGTTAATTTTATTCATCGCATTAACACCGCCCTGCTCTTTGAGCCACTTAAAGACCAGGCCAGACAGATACCAGGCAAAGGTTGGCGGCGTGTTGAACATGGAGTCGTTGTCATTCAGAACGGTATAATCGAGGATTGACGGGCATGACTCATGCGCTTTACCCAACAAATCTTCGCGTACGATGACAATGGTCAGCCCCGCAGGACCGATGTTTTTCTGCGCTCCGGCATAGATTACGCCATAGCGACTCACGTCAAGCGGCGCGGAAAGGATAGTCGAAGAGAGATCCGCCGTAACCACCACATTGCTGGCAAAGTTTGGCGTTTCATCAATCGCAATACCATCGATGGTTTCGTTCGGGCAATAGTGAAGGTAGGCGGCGTTGTCAGACAGTTGCCATTCGCTCATCGGTTTCACGGCGCGCAGACCGTCAACGGTGACTTTGGCGTCGATAACGTTTGGCGTGCAGTACTTTTTCGCTTCTTTAATTGCGCTGGCAGCCCAATAGCCAGCATCAACGTAATCCGCCGTGGTTTTGTCACCGAGAATGTTCAACGGGATACCCGCGAACTGCCCGCGCCCACCACCATGACAGAACAACACTTTGTAGTTGGAGGGGATGCTGAGGAGATCGCGAAAATCCTGCTCCGCTTCCTCTGCCACCTGGATAAACTCTTTGCCACGGTGGCTAATTTCCATGACCGACGTGCCAAGACCGTTCCAGTCGCGAAGATCCTGTTGAGCCAGTTTAAGTACTTCCGCCGGTAGCATTGCCGGACCTGAACTAAAATTGAAGACCTGAGCCATTTCCCCTCACCACGTTGTGTTGTTATCCAATCAACATCCTGTCATTGACGATAATCCTGTGACAGACATTGGGTATAAGTTATTCCTGTGGATATCGGTTTTATCATTCAGTGACACGCGCCGCAATGGGTAAAACTAAGCGGGGTAAAAATGAGTCATCGGTCACACAACAGAATCTATCGGATTGACGGGTAAAAACCGAGATTTTCGCTGTCAGGTGACCCGTTTTGCCCGGCTGGCCTTCGACCATTCTGGATTTGCGCAGCGCGGACATAATTGATGATCCCCCGCGCTCATTTGCACCACTTCGCTGCAACGAACGCAGGCATAGTCCCCCGCTTCAGGCATCACTTTAAATCGCTGCGTACAATGTTTAGGCAGAATGCTGAGACCCGGTTTTACGTCTTCATCGGCAAAGAAATAGACGCTGATTTGCCCATTCGTCTCCAGAATTGCGAGTTTCACCTGCCCCAATTGCTCGACGCCGTTTAAACGCAACTCCATAAAGAATTCGAATTCCGTCATATTGGCGCGGTTAAGCTTAGACCATGACAATTCACCGTCTTCAATGATGACCACCGGCTTACCTTCCAGGAGATCTTCCAACTTTTCGCTGTGCGCCATCAGCCACATGACAAGACGATAAAGCAGCGCCAGAGTAATAAAGACCACCAGCACCGGGATCATCGGCACATCGTCATAAAACGCCACATCTCCCGCCGCTGAGCCTAGCGTCAGGATAATCAGCACTTCAAAAAGCGACATCTGCCGTACGCCGCGCCGTCCTGTTAACTTTAAAAACAGAAAAACCAATATAAAGGTATAGAGACTGCGCAGCGCAACCTCGCCAAGAAACTCCATTGGCATCTTATCCAGTGCCATACGCTGTAAATCGAATGCTTTCATTTTGTGCTCTTAACATTGGTGACTGTGTGAAAGCATAGCCAATACTTTTATTTACGCCTGGGCTCCGGCGGCGATAGCGCCGTTCATTGAAAACCCGTATCATTGCGCGCTTTCCGTACGACAAAAGTGATTTTCATGACGCAAACTTTTATTCCCGGCAAAGATGCCGCTCTGGAAGACTCCATCGCTCTCTTCCAGCAAAAATTACTCGACCTCGGCTTTCAGATTGAAGAAGCCTCATGGTTGAACCCCGTGCCTAACGTTTGGTCGGTGCATATTCGCGACAAAGAATGCGCGCTGTGCTTTACCAACGGTAAAGGCGCAACGAAAAAAGCGGCTCTGGCTTCCGCGCTGGGCGAATATTTTGAGCGTCTGTCTACAAACTATTTCTTTGCGGATTTCTGGCTGGGCGACACCATCGCCAACGGCCCGTTCGTGCATTATCCGAACGAAAAATGGTTCCCGCTGACTGAAGACGACGACGTACCAGAAGGTCTGCTGGATGCGCGTCTGCGTGCATTCTACGATCCAGAAAATGAGCTTACCGGCAGCATGCTTATCGACCTGCAGTCCGGCAATGAAGAACGCGGCGTCTGCGGCCTGCCGTTTACCCGTCAGTCGGATAACCAGACCGTCTATATTCCGATGAACATTATCGGCAACCTGTACGTATCTAACGGCATGTCGGCGGGTAACACGCCTAACGAAGCGCGCGTTCAGGGCCTGTCTGAGGTCTTTGAACGTTATGTGAAGAACCGCATTATCGCGGAAAGCATCAGCCTGCCGGAAATCCCGGCCGAGGTGATGGCGCGTTACCCGGCGGTAGTGGAGTCCATCGCCAAGCTGGAAGCGGAAGGTTTCCCGATTTTCGCCTATGATGGCTCGCTGGGCGGCAAGTACCCGGTGATTTGCGTTGTCCTGTTTAACCCAGCTAACGGTACCTGCTTTGCTTCTTTCGGCGCGCACCCGGATTTCGGCGTGGCGCTGGAGCGTACCGTTACTGAACTGCTGCAGGGTCGCGGCCTGAAAGATCTTGATGTCTTCACCCCACCGACCTTCGACGATGAAGAAGTGGCCGAACACACCAACCTCGAAACCCACTTCATTGATTCCAGCGGTCTGATCTCCTGGGATCTGTTCAAGCAGGATGCGGATTATCCGTTCGTTGACTGGAATTTCTCTGGTACGACGGAAGAAGAGTTCGCCACCCTGATGGCCATCTTCAAGCAAGAAGATAAAGACGTGTATATCGCCGACTACGAACATCTGGGGGTATACGCATGCCGCATTATCGTTCCAGGGATGTCTGACATCTACCCGGCTGAAGATCTGTGGTTAGCCAACAACGCAATGGGTACGCATCTGCGCGAAACGCTCCTTTCTCTGCCTGGCAGCGAGTGGGATAAAGAAGACTATCTCAATCTGATCGCGCAGTTGGATGAAGAAGGTTTTGACGACTTCACCCGCGTGCGTGAACTGCTTGGCCTGGCGACCGGCGCAGATAACGGTTGGTATACCCTGCGTATTGGCGAGCTTAAGGTGATGCTGGCGTTGGCCGGTGGCGACCTGGAGCAGGCGCTGATCTGGACAGAATGGACGATGGAATTCAACGCCTCCGTCTTTAGCGCTGAACGCGCAAACTACTACCGCTGTCTGCAAACGCTGCTGCTGTTGTCTCTGGAAGAAGATCGTCAGCCGTTGCAATATCTGAACGCGTTTGTTCGCATGTACGGCGCCGATGCGGTTGAAGCGGCAAGTGCGGCATTGAGTGGCGAAGCGCCATTCTACGGGCTTCAACGCGTTGATGGCGATCTGCAGGCTTTCCCGGCGCATCAGTCTCTGCTGAAAGCCTATGAAAAACTGCAGCGCGCGAAAGCGGCACACTGGTCAAAATAGTGACAAACAGCCTGCGCTGAGTAGGCTAAATGTATTGTCTGGGCTATATTACGGGGCGCTTAAGGCGCCCTGTTTTTTATTTTGGTCAAATCAAAAAATAAATGTAAAAGCAAGGTTAAATATTAGTAGTTGATATTAAAAAAATTAGCTTATTAATGTGGCTTTTTATCTCAATTACTCCATATTAATTAACCGTCCATCAGGAGGCTGAAAGAAAAAATTCAACTCACTTTATAATTTTTAAAATTTATTTTTATATGGATAATCAATAAGTTACTCCGCAATCGCATAAAAACCATGCGTCTTGCGGGCCTATAAGCCAGGCGAGATATGATCTATATCAAATTCTCATCTATAATGCTTTGTTAGTATCTCGTCGCCGACTTAATAAAGAGAGAGTTAGTGTGAAAGCTGACAACCCTTTTGATCTTTTACTTCCTGCTGCAATGGCCAAAGTTGCCGAAGAAGCAGGCGTCTATAAAGCAACGAAACATCCGCTTAAGACGTTCTATCTGGCAATTACTGCCGGTGTATTCATTTCAATTGCCTTTGTTTTCTATATCACCGCCACAACCGGTACCGGCACCATGCCTTTTGGTATGGCAAAATTAATAGGTGGTATCTGCTTTTCCCTGGGGCTGATCCTTTGTGTTATCTGCGGTGCAGACCTCTTCACTTCAACTGTACTGATTGTTGTTGCTAAAGCCAGTGGTCGTATTACTTGGGGACAGTTGGCTAAAAACTGGCTTAACGTTTATGTCGGCAACCTGATTGGCGCCCTGATCTTCGTGTTACTTATGTGGCTTTCCGGCGAGTATATGACCGCCAACGGCGCGTGGGGGCTCAACGTCCTGCAAACCGCCGACCACAAAGTACACCATACTTTTGTTGAGGCGGTAAGCCTCGGCATCCTGGCTAACCTGATGGTATGTTTAGCCGTATGGATGAGCTACTCGGGTCGCAGCCTGATGGACAAAGCGTTTATCATGGTATTACCGGTCGCAATGTTTGTTGCCAGCGGTTTTGAGCACAGTATCGCAAACATGTTTATGATCCCTATGGGTATTGTAATACGCGATTTCGCCACACCGGAATTCTGGACCGCTGTCGGTTCTTCTCCGGAGAATTTTTCTCACCTGACCGTGATGAATTTCATCACCGATAACCTGATTCCGGTTACGATCGGTAATATTATCGGCGGCGGTTTGTTGGTCGGGTTGACATACTGGGTCATTTACCTGCGTGGTAACGATCATCATTAATCTGTTGATGCCCATTACACGCAGTAAATAAAAAATCCACTTAAGAAGGTAGGTGTTACATGTCCGAGCTTAATGAAAAGTTAGCCACAGCCTGGGAAGGTTTTACCAAAGGTGACTGGCAGAATGAAGTAAACGTACGTGATTTCATTCAGAAAAACTACACTCCGTATGAGGGTGACGAGTCCTTCCTGGCTGGCGCTACTGACGCGACCACCAAGCTGTGGGACAGCGTAATGGAAGGCGTTAAACAGGAAAACCGCACTCACGCGCCTGTTGACTTTGACACCTCCGTTGCTTCTACCATCACTTCTCACGACGCTGGCTACATCAACAAAGCGCTTGAGAAAATTGTTGGTCTGCAGACTGAAGCTCCGCTGAAACGTGCGATCATTCCGTTTGGCGGCATCAAAATGGTTGAAGGTTCCTGCAAAGCGTACAATCGCGAACTGGACCCAATGCTGAAAAAAATCTTCACCGAATACCGTAAGACCCACAACCAGGGCGTATTCGATGTTTACACCAAAGACATTCTGAACTGCCGTAAATCCGGTGTTCTGACTGGTCTGCCGGATGCGTATGGCCGTGGCCGTATCATCGGTGACTACCGTCGCGTTGCGCTGTACGGTATCGACTTCCTGATGAAAGACAAATACGCGCAGTTTGTTTCCCTGCAGTCTGACCTGGAAAACGGCGTAAACCTGGAAGCGACTATCCGTCTGCGTGAAGAAATCGCTGAACAGCACCGCGCGCTGGGTCAGATCAAAGAAATGGCTGCTAAATATGGCTGCGATATCTCTGGTCCGGCTACCAACGCTCAGGAAGCAATCCAGTGGACTTACTTCGGCTACCTGGCCGCGGTTAAATCTCAGAACGGCGCTGCAATGTCCTTCGGTCGCGTATCCACCTTCCTGGATGCATACATCGAACGTGACATCAAAGCAGGCAAAATCACCGAGCAAGACGCTCAGGAAATGATTGACCACCTGGTCATGAAACTGCGTATGGTTCGTTTCCTGCGTACTCCTGAATATGATGAACTGTTCTCCGGCGACCCGATTTGGGCAACTGAATCTATCGGTGGTATGGGCGTTGATGGCCGTACTCTGGTTACCAAAAACAGCTTCCGCTTCCTGAACACCCTGTACACCATGGGTCCTTCTCCGGAGCCGAACATCACCGTTCTGTGGTCTGAAAAACTGCCTCTGAACTTCAAGAAATTCGCCGCTAAAGTGTCCATCGACACCTCTTCTCTGCAGTATGAGAACGATGACCTGATGCGTCCGGACTTCAACAACGACGACTACGCTATCGCATGCTGCGTAAGCCCAATGGTTGTTGGTAAGCAAATGCAGTTCTTCGGTGCGCGTGCAAACCTGGCGAAAACCATGCTGTACGCAATCAACGGCGGCGTTGATGAAAAACTGAAAATGCAGGTTGGTCCTAAATCTGAACCGATCAAAGGCGACGTTCTGAACTTCGACGAAGTGATGGACCGCATGGATCACTTCATGGACTGGCTGGCTAAGCAGTATGTCACCGCGCTGAACGTTATCCACTACATGCACGACAAGTACAGCTACGAAGCCTCTCTGATGGCGCTGCACGACCGTGACGTTATCCGCACCATGGCGTGTGGTATCGCTGGTCTGTCCGTTGCTGCTGACTCCCTGTCTGCAATCAAATATGCGAAAGTTAAACCGATTCGTGACGAAGACGGTCTGGCGATTGACTTCGAAATCGAAGGCGAATACCCGCAGTTTGGTAACAACGACTCTCGCGTTGATGACATGGCGGTTGACCTGGTAGAACGTTTCATGAAGAAAATTCAGAAACTGACTACTTACCGTAACGCTATCCCGACTCAGTCTGTTCTGACCATCACCTCTAACGTGGTTTATGGTAAGAAAACCGGTAACACCCCAGACGGTCGTCGTGCTGGCGCGCCGTTCGGACCAGGTGCTAACCCAATGCACGGCCGTGACCAGAAAGGTGCTGTTGCCTCTCTGACCTCCGTTGCTAAACTGCCGTTTGCTTACGCTAAAGATGGTATCTCTTATACCTTCTCTATCGTTCCGAACGCACTGGGTAAAGACGACGAAGTTCGTAAGACTAACCTGGCAGGTCTGATGGATGGTTACTTCCACCACGAAGCGTCCATCGAAGGTGGTCAGCACCTGAACGTGAACGTCATGAACCGTGAAATGCTGCTGGATGCGATGGAACATCCGGAAAAATATCCGCAGCTGACCATCCGAGTTTCTGGTTATGCAGTACGTTTTAACTCCCTGACTAAAGAACAGCAGCAGGACGTTATTACTCGTACCTTCACTCAGACCATGTAATTGGTTTTGACTGAAATCGTACTTTAAAAAGCGTACAATAAAGGCTCCACGTAAGTGGGGCCTTTTTAATAGCCTGCTTTGTCAGCCATCTATACTTATGGATAGCAGCCAAAACAGACTCGACACAGTTAATAACTGTGCACTAACACAGGCCCCGGATGGGCCACACCTGGAGAAACACCGCAATGTCAGTTATTGGTCGCATTCACTCCTTTGAATCCTGTGGCACTGTAGACGGCCCGGGTATCCGTTTTATTACCTTCTTCCAGGGCTGCCTGATGCGCTGCCTGTATTGCCATAACCGTGACACATGGGATACGCATGGCGGCAAAGAAGTCACCGTCGACGAATTAATGAAAGAGGTGGTGACCTATCGCCACTTTATGAACGCCTCCGGCGGCGGCGTGACGGCATCCGGCGGTGAAGCCATCCTGCAGGCTGAGTTCGTGCGTGACTGGTTCCGCGCCTGCAAAAAAGAAGGCATTCACACCTGTCTTGATACCAACGGTTTCGTCCGCCGTTACGATCCGGTGATTGATGAACTGCTGGAAGTGACTGACCTGGTGATGCTCGATCTCAAACAGATGAACGACGAAATCCACCAAAACCTGGTCGGCGTGTCTAACCATCGCACGCTGGAGTTCGCACGCTATCTGTCCAACAAAGACATCAAGGTGTGGATCCGCTACGTCGTTGTACCTGGCTGGTCTGACGATGACGACTCCGCGCACCGTCTGGGCGAGTTTACCCGCGATATGGGCAACGTTGAAAAAATCGAGCTGCTGCCTTACCACGAGCTGGGCAAACACAAATGGGTGGCGATGGGCGAAGAGTACAAACTCGATGGCGTGAAGCCGCCGAAGAAAGAGACCATGGAGCGCGTAAAAGGCATCCTTGAGCAGTACGGTCATAAAGTCATGTACTGATTGCCAGACATCTGCGTCACGTCTGAACGGCTACTCTTGTGAGTAGCCGTTTTGCTATCTGCATACAACTTCTTACCGCAAAAATACCAGATTCCGCCGTCAGGCAGAATCTGGTTAACAATGATGCAATGATAACCTTAATTACCAGGTATCGAATACACGAGAAGTTGAATCGCTAATCTGTTGCTGAGTTGAAGGTTTGACTACTATTGCTGTCCCGGTGCCTGTCAACGGCGTTGTCTCTCCCTGGAACCCTAGCATTCCGCTGCCATCAAAGGTAAGAACAATGGGTTGCCCAACCTCAGATGCTGTAACAGTATGTACTGGAAGCGTGATGTCCGGCAGGATAGTCCCTCCTGGTGAATCAGGGTTCACATCACCTGTAACCTTAAAGCTGGCGGTAATCTGATCGCCTTCGGCCATTCCTGGATAGGCATCTACAGTAAGTTCAAGCCCATCACTGACGGTTGCCACATTAATTGCCGAGGTACCAGTGCCGTGTTCAAGTTCAATCACCAGCGGTCCGAACGCTGCCGAAACAAAGGTTGCCGTCGCTTGTCCTTGTTTTCCGCCTGCCATTGCTGTCACGGTAACATTTTCCCCGACAGTATCGGTAAAACGTAATGTGGCAACCCCGTTGCTATCGGTAGTCACGCTGAGTGGTGTAGTGGCATTTACCGTTGCACTGCCGGTAATAGACCAGGTTACCTGCACATTCGCCAGCGGCTGGTTATTCGCATCGGTGACCAGCGCCTGCGCCTGGTTAGTTGCACTGCCATCCGCCATCTGATTGTTGGTCGGAACGGTTACCGTTACAGCGCTCACTTCAACGGATGCCGGATTAAACGTCGCCGTCGCCTGCCCCTGAATATTCCCGGCTTTCGCCGTTGCGGTCACCGTTTCGGCTACAGTATCAGTCACGCTCAATACCGCATTCCCTGAGGCGTCCGTTGTGGCGTTCAGCGAACTGGTTCCATTGGCGGTGCTGCTGCTTAAACTCCATGTAATGCTGGTATTGGCTACCGGCTGACCGCTGGGGCTGGTCACCGTCGCGCGGAAGGTATTAACGGACGAGCCATCCGCCAGCGCGTTATTCGCGGTGACGGCAACGAACACCGAAGAGACCGCGGGCACAAACGTTACCGTCGCCTGTCCCTGAGCGCCGTTGGCTGAAGCGCTCACCGTCACGCTTTCCGCCACGCTGTCGCTGACACTCAGCGTCGCCTCCCCGGAAGCGTTAGTGTTCACCGTCACCGGCGAAGTCGCTTTTGCACTTCCCCCCACGCTCCAGGTTACCACCGCATTTGCCACCGCCTGGCCGCTGCTGTCAGTCACTTTCGCCACCACGGTATTGGCCGAGGTGCCATCTGCCGTCGCATTATTTTGCTGAACGGTAACCAGGATATTGGTCGCCGCGGTCTGCGTGAAGATGGCGCTGGACGAGCCGCTCCTGCCACCGGCATTCGCAACAATGGTCACCGTCTCGGCCACGGAGTCTTTGAAGGTGACATTAGCCACCCCCTGCGCGTTGGTCGTCACCGTCGCCGCACTACTCAGCGTTGCGGTAGAACTGCCGCTTATCGACCATGTCACGCTGGTATTGGCCATCGGCTGACCATTACCGTCCGTCACCAGCGCCTGCGCGGCGTTAGTCGCACTGTTATTGGCTGGCGCATTATTGGTGGTGGTGGTTACCGAGACAGCACTGACCTCAGACTGCGAAGTAAAAGCGGAGTTCACCGACGCCGTTTTGCCCGCTGCTGAAGCAGTCAGCGTTACCGCACCGCCTTTCGTATTAGTGTAATGAATGGTCGCTTCGCCCTGCGCATTGCTCTGGACATCGCTGGCAACCACTTTCGCACCATTATTCACCCCCCAGCTAATCGCAACGCCGGACATCACGTTACCGTTAGTGTCTTTGACCGTCACCTTCCCGGCATTCTGACTGCTGCCATCGGCCGGGCTGTTATTTTGCGTCAGCACCAGGTCAAGACTACCGACCGACTGCACGAAGGTCGTGGTCGCCGTGCGCGAAATATCGCCCGATGTCGCCTGAACGGCAACCTGCCCTGCCGTCTTGCTGGTGATATTCACACTGGCGTTACCATTACTGTCAGTCACGCTGCTACCCGCGCTCAGCGCTGCATCGTCCGCGGCGCTGCCTGCTGCCGCTTTCGCCTGTTGCTGCGCACCGCCGACAATACTCCAGCTAATGACGGTATTGCGCACCGGCGTGCCATCGGAGGTCGTCGCCCTGACCGTAACGGTATTCGCCGTCACACCATCCGCCGGGCTGTTATCTTTCACCGTTGTCAGCAGCATGTCCGCAACGGCATTGTTTTGTTTTTTCTCTTTGTACTGCAACACGATCTCATTATTACGTTCAACAAGATCGTAACGGCTTCCCGCCAGGCTACGTAAATTCTGCACTTCCGAGGAAGACAGTTGCGAAGAGAGGGACTGGCCGAAGTTATAGCGGAAATTCACGCCAAAATGGGTCTCATCCATAGAGTCCTGACCGCGACGGTAATCCACCGCGGCCGTAATCAGCGGAACAGGCGTATAGCTTACGCCAACCGTGACCGCTGAAGGATTGCTTTGCAAATCATCTTTATCGAAGAGAGCGACTTTATCGCCATAATATTGCTCGTACATAAGCTTCGCGCCCAGCTGTGGATACGCAGGTAAATAACCTTCCGCACGCACATCAAAACCGTCAGCGGGTTTTTCATAATAGTCATCAAAATCGCGTGATGAATGCCAGTTGGTGGTTCCCAGATAGGTATTGGCTGAAAGCTTTAAATTATTGGTCCACGCTTCCGCGCCAAAACCAACCCGGCGGTTATCTCCGGTAAAATCATCGTCAAAAAAGACGTTGCCCCCGAACATCCAGTTGTCGGTATAAAAGGTACGTACACCTAAACCAAAGTTTCCGGTCACACGATCGTCCGGCGCCCGCAGACCTAGCTGGGTAAAAAGCATTGCCTTTTGGCTGTCATAGAGGGGCGCGAGAAAGTCAATCGCGCTGTCATCCCAGTTGCCTTTATCGTCAACATTCAGTTGTACGCGCGCGGTACCAAACTGGCTCAGCCACTTTTCGACTGAATCGCCGGCATAGCCCGATGCCATACTGGCACCTGCCCCGGCGGCATTCCCTGACGATAATGCCGTTGCCGCCTGCGTCATCTGCGCAGAGTAAGGCGAGTTTATATTATCTTTATCTGCAGAGTGGGTATTCTGTGACAACTCCGCTGCTCTGACAGTCGCGGACATGCTTAAGGCAACAGGAAGTGCTGTCTGAAGCAATATCTGCATAATAGCCATGCTTTTCATTAATCCCTTGCGGGGCGGATATCTGTTTATTTTCATAATGCGGTTACTTTTTAGTGGACAAGAGAAAAAATACCTCTTCAGAGATATATATTAATTTAAAGTTTAATTTCCGAAGTAAACTTGAATGCGCAAGAAACGCAAAAGACACTCCATGTCCACTTGATTCAATATGCAATTAAATCAAAGAGTTACATCCATACCCGTTAAATATTATATCCAGTGGAAACGTTTTTAGCATCTCCATAATTAGTCCAAAACAGGACAAACAGTCAGTTGCATGAAAAACCATCAAAATGTGCAGGGTTTATAAAAATGACGATAGCAAATATCCATAACCAATAGCTAAAAGACTGGATGTAAAAATAAAACCCTATCCAACATGAAATACAATAATTAGCCAACGACGACTTCGCTAACTTAACTTTAGCTGGCGGATATAAAATCAATTGACTTACTGAAAATGTGTTATTTATATAATGATCCTAAGCCAAATGGGTGACTACTATTAAAAATAGTAACTTGCTTAGAACTGTCAAAAATAGAGAAACAGCAATCCCTCATGAAAAAAGATTATTTTTCAAAAGGTTAATTTTATGCACAACAAGAAAGCAGAATAATAATCTGCGAGAGCGGACAATAAAATAACATTAATCCAAACAACATAGTTTTTTGGTTAGATAATTTCGCTTAACTATCTTTAAATTATGCGCGATAAAATGGAAGAACAAAAATGGCAAAATGTGAAACTATAACCTTCTGCACATTTTATTTTCAGGAAAGAAGACGGTGATTAGCCAGCGACAGGTTCCCATAACTATACACTTCATCCTTCAGGCTGCCTCTTTGTTGGCTGCGCTTAGAAACCCCAGTCACATAGTTATCTATGCTCCTGGGGCTTTCCTCGCTTGCCGCCTCAATGCATCTCGAATGATTTTGTGTATATACATAAAAAATATTTATGGGGACCTGTTGGTATTCTGTAAAACAGATCAAATATGTGCAATAGAGTTGGGCGTGTGGCCCGTCTTGCGCAGCAGCATCAGCAAATAAATAAACGATACGCTGGCAATCATGATAAAGAGTAAGCTATCTGAGTAATTCTGCATCAGCATTGCGGTAAACGAAGGACCAAGCAGACTGCCAACGGTATAGCTTAATAATAAAGCCTGATTCATGGCGACCAGTTGATGATGTTCCACCTTTTCACAGGCCCAGGCCATCGCAACCGGATAGAGAGTAAAGCCCGCCGCCCCTAGCATAAACAACGCAGGGGCCATCGCCGCCTGATTCAACATCGCAATGCTTCCGACGATCACAACGAACACCTGGACGCGTAAAACCAGCAGGCGTCCCAGCTTGTCCGCCAGGCGACCAATCGGCCATTGTCCCAGAATACCGGCGCTAACCAGAACCGCCATCCAGAAACCAATGCTGGCGTTGCTTACTCCCTGATGGTTGAGATACAGCGGCATCAGGCCATACAAGGAACCCAGCACAATCCCGGAAATAATGCAGCCATTAACGCCCAGACGCGCCTGTCGCAGCTTCAGCATCGATACAATAGGGGTTGAGTGCTGTTCATCACCCTGCTGATTAGCAATGCGCGCAAAGAGCAGCGGTAGCACGCCAGCCAGGATGGTTCCCGTCACCCACGGCAGCACGTTCATCAATTCTGTTGATACTTTACTGACCAGCAATTGCCCTAAGAACGTCCCCACGTAATAGATCATCATATAGGCGGCAAGCAAACGTCCGCGATTGCGCGAAGTTCCGCTGCACATCAGCGCACTTTCTACTACCACCCAAATCATGGCGCAGCCAACACCGGCAATAAAGCGCCAGGTCAGCCAGCTCCAGAATCCAACCATAATCCCCAACCCAACACAGCCCGCGGCAAAAATAAACGAGGCGATGTAATAGCTGCGGTTAAAACCAAGGCGTTTTATTAGATACCCGGTCAGCAACGTCCCTACCAGATTACCGGTAAAATAGGACGAGCTCACCATACCTACCTGCCAGGTTGGCAGATTTTCATGGGCGAGCCAAAGCGGGACGAGCGTGTTTAACACGGCGATCGCCAGGGTCAACAGAAGCAGCCCGCACAGCAGCAGCATGACGGGACGGGTATAGATGGACATGAATTAAAACCGTGAGGAAGTTCAAATTTCATGCGCATCATGCCACTGCCAAAAACATTGTCAATCGGCGTAATCAAAGGGCTGAGGCGCTTTCCTGACGATCGATTTGCGTTACTGATTCTTAATGTGAATAGATAAAAAATACAAAAGCACATCTGCTTGTTTTTATTGATCTAAAACAAAAACCTCTCGTTACGTTTAGTCGAAAAATTTCATGGACTCCCCTTACTTTTATTTCTTACTAAACTCGAGGTGAGATGCAGAACAGTAAAAAACAGCTGATTATCGCCGGTGTCGTGATGGAGGTTTGCGTCGCCTTCCCGGCGAACCCTGGTCTGATATATTGCCGCATGGCGCTTGGCTTATCCGGCCTACGAATCGTGTAGGCCGGATAAGGCGCGAGCCACCATCCGGCATATGATGGATTAACTCGCCACTGCCATTCCGACGGTCATATGCAGGCCATAGAACACGCCACGACCAATCAACTCGCCGACTAACAGCAGAATAAACGCGACGGAAAGCAACGGAACTGCAGGCTGGTAACCTTTCACTTGCGGTACAATCCAGCAGCACAGCGCTAATGCCAGCGCCACAATCCGCCACGCCATCAGCGAGCCGTAATCCGGAACCAGCGCAGACGCCTGTTGAATGGAACTATGGATCGTCGCCAGCTCTGCGCCCTGCATTACAGACATGATGGCGCTTACCACCAGAGCGAGCACGGAGATAGCCGGTAGCAGGCGCATCGCCCAACCGTCAACTCCGGCAATTCGCAAAAGCAGATATCCCAGCAGCGGACCGCCCATAAATAGCGTCAGGAAGAAGCCCAGCGGCGTCCAGACGCTGTACCAGGTTGGTACGGTATCGATGGTGTTATACACACGCACCATCATCCAGACAAAAACGACGCCCAGCACCATAGTGATAACTAACCACACGTTTCGTAATGCGAGCGGCATTTTTTTCAACACGGCTACCAACCAGCCGATACCGCCAATAGCAAAGAAGACTGAGCCGCTGGCAATTTCATTACTCAACGCGGAAGCGCCTACGCGATTGAGTGAGTTAAACGCGCGCATCGGCGAGCCCAGATGAAGCATGGAAGCAATAAACCCAATGCCCATCAACACCCACAGCCCAAACATGCAGGCAATTACGCGCTGCTGCGATTCAGGACGTAACTCCCCTTTCATCAAGGCCAACGCCAGAACGATAAAGCCGCCCACCACACACTGTCCGAAGACCGTGAAGATCATCAGCGGCCATTCATGCCATCCACTTCCCATCTTACACCTCCTTCGGATTGGCCAGATAGCCCGTGGTATCCCCGGTCGGGCGGCTATTGGCGTTAGGTTTGATGACAATGCTCGGTTTGGTAAAGTGCGCGCCCGGCAGTGGCGCAACGGCGGCCAGGGTACCGTGTTTTTTGCGCAGTTCTTCAATCGGACCGAAATCCAGAGCACGCAGTGGGCAGGACTCGACGCAGATAGGTTTCTTGCCCTCCGCCACGCGGTCATGACAGCCATCGCACTTGGTCATATGCCCTTTTTCAGCATTGTATTGCGGCGCGCCGTATGGGCAGGCCATGTGGCAATACCGACAGCCAATGCAGACATCTTCATCCACGACGACAAAGCCATCTTCACGTTTGTGCATCGCGCCGCTCGGACATACCTTGGTGCAGGCCGGGTCCTCACAGTGGTTACACGCAATGGAGAGGTAATAGGCAAAAACATTCTGATGCCAGACGCCATTGTCTTCTTGCCAGTCGCCGCCTGCGTATTCATAAATGCGGCGGAAACTGACATCCGGGGTTAAATTTTTGAAGTCTTTGCAGGCCAGTTCGCAGGTTTTGCAACCGGTGCAACGGCTGGAATCAATAAAAAATCCATACTGGGTTGTCATCGGTTACTCCTTACACCTTTTCAACCTGAACAAGGTTCGTATGTGACGGGTTGCCCTTCGCGAGAGGAGAAGGACGCTGGGTCGTCAGAACGTTAATACAGCCGCCCTGGTCGACACGCTTCGCGTCCGGGTCGTACCATGCCCCTTCGCCTAACGCCACCACGCCTGGCATCATTCGCGGCGTCACTTTCGCTTCGATATGCACCTCGCCGCGGTCGTTAAAGATACGCACCTTGTCGCCGTTGTTAATGCCACGTCGCTGCGCATCCAACGGGTTGATCCACATTTCCTGGCGGCAGGATGCTTTCAGAACATCTACGTTGCCATAGGTCGAGTGGACGCGAGATTTGTAGTGGAAACCGGTCAGCTGCAGCGGGAATTTCTCTACCAGCGGATCGCCTAAGCTTTCAAAGCCGGGGGTATAAATCGGCAATGGATCGATCACATCCCCTTCCGGCAGTTCCCAGGTTGCCGCGATCTCGGCCAACGCCTGGGAATAAATTTCGATCTTACCCGACGGCGTGGTGAGCGGATTGGCTTTGGGATCCTCACGAAACGCTTTGTACGCCACGTGGTGCCCTTCAGGATCTCGCTGCTTAAAGATGCCTTGCTTGCGGAACTCTTCAAACCCAGGCAGTTCAGGAATGGCTTTGCGCGACTGCTCGTACAGATGGCGCATCCACTCTTCCTGGGTGCGACCTTCCGTAAACTGCTGCTCAACGCCAAGGCGTTTCGCCAGCTCGCTGGTCATCTGGTAGATAGTCTTGCATTCAAAACGCGGTTTGATCGCCCGATCGGTGAAAATGACATAGGACATGTTCCCGCAGGACGCATCCAGCGCGAAGTCCATCTGCTCGGAAGCGGTGCAGTCCGGCAGCAAAATGTCTGCATATTTCGCCGAGGAGGTCATATGGCAGTCGATAACGACGATCATCTCGCACTTCTTCTCATCTTGCAGAATTTCGTGCGTGCGGTTGATATCAGAGTGCTGGTTAATCAGGCAGTTACCGGCATAGTTCCAGATCATTTTAATCGGCACTTCGAGCTTATCTTTGCCGCGAACGCCGTCACGCAGCGCCGTCATCTCCGGGCCTCGCTCAATGGCGTCCGTCCACATAAACATGGAAATGCTGGTTTCAACAGGGTTTTCCAGCGTAGGCATACGTTCAAACGGCAAATCGTATGAGCCCTCGCGCGCACCGCTGTTGCCGCCGTTGATGCCAACGTTACCGGTCAGAATGGCCAGCATAGAAATAGCGCGGGTCGCTATTTCACCGTTAGCATGACGCTGCGGCCCCCACCCCTGGCTGATGTATGCCGGTTTAGCGCTGCCAATTTCACGCGCCAGTTTGATGATACGATCGGCGGGAATCCCGGTGATCTGCGCCGCCCACTCTGGGGTCTTGGCTGTACCGTCTTTACCCTGCCCAAGAATATACGCCTTATAGTGACCGTTCTTTGGCGCCCCGGCGGGTAAGGTTTTCTCGTCATAGCCTACGCAGTATTTGTCGAGGAACGGCTGATCCACCATGTTTTCGGCGATCAGGACATACGCCAGGCCATTCACCAGCGCCGCATCCGTACCTGGACGGATCGGGATCCATTCATCTTCACGACCCGCGCCGGTATCGGTATAGCGGGGATCGATAATAATCATCCGGGCATTGGATTTCTGCCGCGCCTGTTCAAGGTAATAGGTTACTCCGCCCCCGCTCATACGGGTTTCACCAGGGTTATTACCGAAAAGAACAACCAGCTTGCTGTTTTCGATGTCGGACGGGCTGTTGCCGTCGGCCCAGCCGCCGTAGGTGTAGTTCAACCCGGCAGCGATTTGTGCCGAAGAGTAATCCCCGTAGTGATTCAGGTAGCCGCCACAGCAGTTCATCAGACGCGCCACCAGCGTTTTACCCGGCGGCCAGGAGCGCGTCAGGGTGCCGCCCAGCGTACCGGTGCCGTAGTTCAGGTAGATAGATTCATTACCATAGTCTTTAATCAGACGCTGCATATTGCTGGCAATGATCTCATACGCTTCATCCCAACTGATGCGCTCAAATTTCCCTTCGCCGCGCTTACCAACACGCTTCATCGGATATTTCAGACGATCGGGATTATAAACGCGACGACGCATGGAGCGACCACGCAGGCAGGCGCGCACCTGGTGCAGACCGTCATAGTTGTCATCGCCGGTGTTGTCGGTTTCGACATACTTTATTTCACCGTCTACCACGTGCATACGCAGTGGGCAGCGGCTACCACAGTTCACCGTACACGCGCTCCAGATGACTTTCTCATTGCGCGGTGCTGGATTAAGAGCTTCTGCGGCATTTGCAATACGGGTGAATGGCAGGGTAAACGCGCTACTGGCCACCGCCAGTCCGCCTATCGCCGTCGTTTTCACCAAACCGCGACGACTAACCTCAGCTGCCAGCACGGCATCGGGGATCTTAGTTTTCATAGGGGCTCACTCTGCTGCTTACAATAAACAAAAAATAGATACTCGTTGTGTATGTTTTTATATATCGCTAGTATCACTATACAGACAGGTAAATACTGACTTTCATTCGAAGGCAGTATTACTCCTATGGGGGTAGTGGTTATTGTCCGGCGTCAAACGGGCATAAAAAAAGCGCCCGGAGGCGCTTTTTTAGCAGAGAAAGGTAGCTTAGCCGATGAATTCCAGGCCATTCATGTACGGACGTAATACTTCCGGCACCTGAATGCGGCCATCAGCCTGCTGATAGTTTTCCATTACCGCTACCAGCGTACGTCCAACTGCCAGACCTGAACCGTTCAGCGTGTGCACCAGACGGGTCTTTTTGTCGGATTTGCTGCGGCAACGCGCCTGCATGCGACGAGCCTGGAAATCCCACACGTTGGAGCAGGAAGAGATTTCGCGATAGGTATTCTGCGCCGGGATCCACACTTCCAGATCGTAAGTTTTGCATGCGCCGAAGCCCATGTCGCCGGTGCACAGAATGATCTTACGGTACGGCAGACCCAGAAGCTGAAGAACCTTCTCGGCATGACCGGTCATCTCTTCCAGCGCTTCCATCGAGTCTTCCGGGCGAACAATCTGCACCATCTCAACTTTATCGAACTGGTGCATACGGATCAGACCGCGGGTATCACGACCGTAAGAACCGGCTTCAGAACGGAAGCACGGCGTATGCGCGGTCATTTTGATCGGCAGCGCATCTTCATCGATGATTTCGTCGCGCACCAGGTTGGTCAGCGGAACTTCGGCCGTTGGGATCAGCGCATAGTTGCTGCTGTCAGCTTCTTCATCCAGCGGACGGGTATGGAACAGATCGCCAGCGAATTTCGGCAGCTGGCCCGTACCATACAGCGTGTCATGGTTAACCAGATAAGGCACGTAGTTTTCACTGTAACCATGCTGTTCAGTATGCAGATCCAGCATGAACTGCGACAGCGCACGGTGCATACGCGCGATCTGCCCTTTCATGACCACGAAACGAGAACCGGTCAGCTTAACGGCAGCGGCGAAATCAAGACCCGTGTGCATTTCACCCAGGGTAACGTGATCGCGCACTTCGAAATCAAACTCACGCGGAGTACCCCAGCGGCTGACTTCAACGTTGTCATTTTCATCTTTACCCACCGGAACTTCATCCGCCGGCAGGTTAGGAATGGTCAGCGCAATGTCGCGAATCTCGGCCTGTAAGGTATCAAGTTCGGCTTTCGCGGCATCCAGCTCTTCGCCCAGTTTGTTCACTTCCAGACGTAAAGACTCGATATCTTCCCCGCGCGCTTTTGCCTGGCCGATGGATTTCGATCGAGAGTTACGCTCTGCCTGCAGGTTTTCAGTTTGTACCTGCAGAACTTTACGACGCTCTTCAAGAGCGCGCAGCTTATCTACATCCAGCTTAAAGCCCCGGCTTGCCAGTTTTTCTGCGACTGCGTCTGGCTCATTACGCAGCAGATTGGGATCGAGCATGCTTATCCTGTGCTTATCGAATTAAAATGGGAAAAAGTGACCACAGCCTGCGGTCACAGGGATACAGAGACAACATTACCGCAACGATAACACTAACGGTAGCGTTTTATAGGGCTATTTTGATCCTGTCCGGCGAGCCAGGCGAGCTTTTCGCCAATCTTGCCTTCAAGACCTCTGTTTGTGGGGCGATAATAGCGCGTTTGTGCCATTTCCTGCGGGAAGTACTCTTCTCCGGCGGCATAGGCGTTTGGCTCATCATGGGCGTAACGATATTCCTGGCCGTAGCCCATCTCTTTCATCAGCTTAGTCGGTGCATTGCGCAGGTGAACGGGAACGTCGTAATCCGGACGTTCACGGGCATCGGCCAGCGCGGCCTTAAAGGCGGTGTAAACCGCATTACTCTTCGGCGCACAGGCCAGATAGACAATCGCCTGAGCAATTGCCCGCTCGCCTTCCGCGGGTCCCACGCGAGTGAAACAATCCCATGCGGAAATCGCCACCTGCATAGCGCGAGGATCTGCATTGCCCACATCTTCAGAAGCTATCGCCAGACAGCGACGGGCTACATACAGCGGATCGCCACCCGCGGTAATGATACGGGCATACCAATAAAGCGCCGCATCCGGGGCGCTACCGCGTACCGACTTGTGTAAGGCGGAGATGAGATCGTAAAAGCGATCGCCTTTGTTATCAAAGCGCGCGCTGCGTTCGCCTGCAATTTCGGTGAGCAATTCTGTTTTCAATACGCGCTTGCCGGAATCATCAACTTCAGCCATATCGGCCATCATTTCCAGCGTATTCAGCGCCCGCCGCGCATCACCATTAACCAGTTCGGCAATCGCCCGACGCGTCTCTTTTGGCAGAACAATATCCTGATCGCCATAGCCACGCGCTTTATCAGACATTGCCTGGTCCAGCACCTGCTCAATATCGTCGGTGGTTAACGATTTCAGTAAATAAACGCGCGCTCGCGACAGCAGCGCCGAATTGAGTTCAAACGAGGGGTTTTCGGTAGTGGCGCCGATAAACGTGATAGTACCGTCTTCAATATGCGGTAAAAACGCATCCTGCTGGCTTTTATTAAAACGATGGACTTCGTCCACAAACAGGATCGTGCGCCGACCGGCGTTACGGTTCTGACGCGCACGCTCAATCGCCTCGCGAATTTCTTTTACGCCAGAGGTAACCGCCGAAATTCGTTCCACATCGGCGTTAGCATAACGCGCTATAACTTCGGCAAGGGTTGTTTTCCCTGTTCCCGGCGGTCCCCATAAAATCATGGAGTGCAGGTGCCCGGCCTCAATGGCGCGCGGCAAGGGTTTGCCCGCAGCCAGCAGATGCTGCTGGCCGATATACTGCGCTAAATTTTCTGGCCGCATACGCGCGGCCAGTGGCTGAAAGGTATTATCAGAAAAGTCGAGCGACAGATTGCTCACTCACACGCCTCTACTTACGTTGATCGTCAACCGTTACACCTTGCGGCGGGGTAAAGGTGAATTTAGAGGGTTCAATCGCACCGTTCTGCTGAGATTTCAGCTGATAGCTGCTGCGCTGATCGTCTTGTTCAACGGCGCTAAACTGATGGATCGTCCCGTCACGCCCAACATTAATCGTAAACTGTTTCAGGTTACCGCTGCTGGTTTTCGGCGTCAGCACGAAATCATCGCCGTTCTGCTTAATGTTGTACTGCTGCCAGTCGCTGGCCTGATTACGCGCAATCAGCATGAACGGCGTGTTGCCCGTGGCGTCTTTCAGCCAGGTCGCGGTTGCCTGCTCAACAAATGGGTTAAAGAACCACAGTGTTTTACCATCGGACACCAGGATACTCTCGTCAGGCTGCGTCATATGCCAGTTAAACAGATTAGGACGTTTCACCCATAAGTCACCCTGACCTTCCTGCACCGCCGCGCCGCTACCGTCCGTGACCTTCTGCGTAAAGCTGGCATGGAAGCTACTCACTTTATCCAGGCGGCTTTTCAGGTCGCTGGCAGCATCAGCCCAGACGCTGCTCACCACAAAACTCGACAGTAATGCACAGGTGATTGCGATTCTTTTCATCGTTATTCCTCAAAATACGTCACTCCCAACGGGGAGATCCCTCTGCTATCCATTTCAGGCCAAAAATCAGCATGAGGAAAGTAGAAAATACTGAATTACTTAACTTTGCAATCATTCGAAGGGCGGCGGAGCCAGCACTTCACGATTACCATTATGTCCTTGCTCGCTGACAATTCCCTGCGCTTCCATCTGCTCGATGATACGCGCCGCTCGGTTGTAGCCGATCCGGAACTGACGCTGAACGCCGGAGATTGAGGCTTTGCGTTTCTGAGTCACAAAATTCACCGCCTGATCGAACAGCGGATCCAGCTCTTCGCCGCCATCAAAGCCGCCGCCACCGCCTTCGCTTTCGCTGTCAGAGGTAATGCCGTCAACGTATTGCGGACGCCCGCGCGCTTTCCAGTCCTGAACGACCGCGTGTACCTCTTCATCGCGTACAAAAGCGCCGTGTACACGCACAGGGATCGTCGAGTTCGGCGCCGAATAGAGCATGTCGCCCATACCCAACAGCGATTCCGCTCCGCCCTGGTCGAGGATAGTACGCGAGTCAATTTTACTGGACACGGTAAAGGCGATACGCGTCGGGATATTAGCTTTAATCAGACCGGTAATGACGTCAACCGATGGTCGCTGGGTTGCCAGCACCAGGTGGATCCCCGCCGCACGCGCTTTTTGCGCCAGACGAGCGATCAGTTCTTCCACCTTTTTACCTACGGTCATCATCAGGTCGGCAAATTCATCCACCAGCACAACGATATACGGCAGTTTTTCCAGAACCGGATGCTGAACATCCATGCTGTCGCCCGGCTTCCAGTACGGGTCCGGAATCGGACGCCCCATGCGGCCAGCTTCAGCAATTTTCTCGTTATAACCAGCAAGGTTACGCACGCCAAGCGCCGACATCAGCTTGTAGCGACGTTCCATTTCATTGACGCTCCAGCGCAGCGCGTTGGCGGCATCTTTCATGTCGGTTACAACTTCAGTCAGCAGATGCGGGATGCCTTCATAAACCGACAGCTCCAGCATTTTCGGGTCAATCATGATAAAGCGAACGTCTTCTGGCTGTGCCTTGTACAGCATGCTGAGGATCATGGCGTTCACCCCAACAGACTTACCGGAACCAGTCGTCCCCGCCACCAGCAAGTGCGGCATTTTCGCCAGATCGGCAACAACGGGTTCGCCCGCAATATCTTTCCCCAGTACCACAGTCAACGGAGACGAGTTATCGCGGAATTTCGCGTTATCTAACACTTCGCGCAGATAGACGGTTTGACGTTTTTTGTTCGGTAACTCCAGTCCGACATACGGTTTGCCTGGAATAACCTCGACCACACGTACCGCCGCGGTCGACAACGAACGCGCCAGATCTCGCGACAGGTTGGAAATACGCGCCGCTTTAACCCCTGGCGCCAGGTTTAGCTCAAAGCGGGTAATGACCGGGCCTGGAGAGTAGTTCACCACATCGGCTTTAATACGGAAGTCCGCCAGACGAGCCTCCACCAGACGCGCCATTTGTTCCAGTGCGAAAGTATCTATCGGCTCAACTTCGCTCGGCGGCGGCGTGAGCAGATCCAGCGATGGCAGCGGCGTGCTTGGACGCTGAACCGGACGACTGTCGCCATTACGCATCAGGAGTGGATGGATCAGGCTATCCTGCGGCGGCGGTGTAACAGGCTGCGCCGGTTGCTGATAGTGCTGTTGCGGTGCGACAGGCTGCGCCGGTTGCTGATAATGCTGCTGCGGCGCGACAGGCTGCGCCGGTTGCTGATAGTGCTGCTGCGGCGCGACAGGCTGTGCCGGTTGCTGGTAATGCTGCTGCGGTGCGACAGGCTCCTGGTACTGAGGCGCAGGCTCCGGCATCACGCCCGGAGTAAACAGCGGCTCATGTGGCCCGTCATCCACCAGCGTTTTCATTGGCGAAAATTCAAAGTCATCGAGCGAGAACGGATTCGCCCCGGCAGGCTGCTCACCGGAATAGCGCTGCTGCTGGGAAGAGGCAAACTGGCGAGCCAGTTCCGCTTCTGCGTCTAAGTCTTCGTCATCAGTCTGACTGGTATCGTTCTGATACGCTTCGCCATAGCGATGCTGCTGAGACTGCGCAAACTGGCGCGCCAGTTCATCCTGCTGCATTGCATCAATTTCATCGTCACTGTACGCATCGGTATCAAGCTGCTCTTCGCGTGCTTTCTCTTCAGCCATACGCTGTGACGGCAGTTTTATGCCATACGACGCCAATTCCCGACGGGTAGGCACGCGCACACGATTCGGGCGCGGCAGCTGCGGGCCAATCCCCTCCTTCACCTGTGGACGCGGCGCACCGCTACCCGCCAGGCTAAAGACAGGCGCGGCGGCAGCGGCACCCGCCCCTAAAGCAGCGCTTTTCACCCCGGCAGCCAGCGGCGCAGCGGCAGCAACAGACTCTACGGGAGGAATGGATGCGGCCGTCGGCATCGATGGCATAGACGGCTTAACCCGCTCAGGCTCCTCGGCCGGTTCAGGAATAGGTTGATACCAGGCGGCCAACTGCTCACGCTCGCGCGCTCGTTTCTCTTCGACTTCTTCAAAGTAGTAGAGCGGCGGACGAGCAGGTTTCGTCTCCTCAACAACTGGTTCAGGCTCCACCACGGAAGGTTGTTCAACCACAGATTGTTGGAACGCAGAAGGCTGTTGGAAGCCAGGTTCCTGCTGATAGACAGGTTGCGGCTCAGGCTCCGGCTGATAAACAGGTTCCGGCTGCCAGTTTTGCTGCGCGGTGAATTCCTGCGGCTGCGGCGCGACGGGTTGCGCATAAATCGGCTCAGGCGTCTGCGGCGCATAATATTCCGGCTGTGGATTCTCCTGCGCAACCGGCTGTTGCCATGGCTCATACGGCTGCTGTACAGGAGGTTGCACGTACTGGGCTGGCTGCGGATACCCCTCAGGCGCTGGCGCAATCACCGCATCACCGGTTTGCGGGCCTGGCGCAGATTGCCAGGCAACGGCTGGCGTCGATTGTTCCATGACGGTGCTGGTAACCGGCGACGTTTGTAACAGCGGATCAACCGGCGCGCTCCAGGCCTGAGATGCCGTTGTGGCTGCCGCCGCGGCGGCTACCGGCTCAGTTACCGAATGACCGTTAAGCAGTGGATCGAGTTCGTCGTATTCAGGTAGCGTAGCCCGATTACCGGAAAACAGCACATCGTTAGGGTCGGCGACCACGCCACGGGCGCTGTATTCAATTTCGTCTTCGTCATCCATGCGTTTGCCGGAGAACAGCGCGGCATCGGTATGACGGCCCAGCGGATTAGTAAACTTCTCAGCCAGACGTTTACGGCGCGCTAAGGCACCGCGCAGAATTCGAGCCCGACGCGATTCATGAGGTTTGCCATCAGCGGCGTCGACAGACTCTTCTTCATCTTCATATTCTTCGTCATCGACCCAGGTATCGTCGCGACGGGTACGGTTACTGGCAAACGTCAGGATATTGAGTAACCAACCGCCCAGTTTTTCCGCAATGCTCACCCATGACCAGCCGGTAAACAGCGTTAATCCCGCAGCCCAGATGCACAATAGCGTCAGCGTACCGCCGCTGCTGTGCAGCATAGGTTGTAGCGTAGTGCTGAGCAGGCTGCCGATCACCCCGCCAGAGGCAAAATACCAGATGTCATCAGCGTTAATTGCGGCAAGCCCGCAAGAGGTGAGGATCAGGGCCAGAACGCCGATAATGCGCAGTGAGACGGCAAAATAATCGACGTATTCGTCGCTGGCCTGGTGTCGCCAGGCAAACCAGCAGCCGCCGACAATAATGACCGGAATGGTGTAGGCCATCACGCCAAAAATAAAGAACAGCGTGTCCGCCAGCCATGCTCCGGGTATTCCTCCCAGGTTATGGATGGGTTCATGCCACGCGGTTTGCGACCAACTGGGATCCGAAGGGTTAAAGCTGAGCAAGGCAGCCATCAACCAGACGGCAAAAAGGGCAATAAGGATCAGTAGCGCTTCCAGAAGTCGGCGCCCGCTGCTTAACTTCGTCAATGTGACGTCTTTGTCTTCAGTGTATTCCTGGCTCAAAAACGGCTCTCCAGGTTTCAGGCTTTTCCTGCCCGATGCTAAAACGGACAACAGCACCGGGTTGCCCCGGCACTGTTGCTGTATGGATTAACAGGAGTGTAATCAAACTGCGTCGATTTTGCACCTGTTCCGTGTTAGCGCGTCTTAATTACCAGACGATTGCTCTGTTTGACTTCTTCCATTACTACATAGGTACGTGTGTCATTCACGCCAGGCAGGCGTAGCAGGGTTTCCCCCAACAGCTTACGGTATGCCGACATATCCGGTACGCGTGTTTTCAGCAAATAGTCGAAATCACCGGAAACCAAATGACACTCTTGAATTTCTTCAAGTTTTTGTACTGCAGAGTTAAATTGTTCAAACACATCCGGGGCGCCACGATTCAGAGTTATCTCAACAAAAACCAGAAGTGATGCATCCAGATAATGTGGGTTTAACAGCGCTGTATAGCCCTGAATGAAACCCTGTCTTTCCAACCGACGCACACGCTCAAGGCAGGGCGTTGGTGAAAGTCCCACACGTTTAGAAAGCTCGACGTTAGAAATACGCCCATCCTTTTGCAGCTCATTAAGAATGTTACGATCGATACGGTCGAGATCTTTGCCAGGGCGCTTCTTACTATCTACCATTATTATTGTCTCTCTGTATTCCTTCCCTACTCCTGCCTGACTCTACTAACATCACTGTTCAGAGTCGCTACCCATCAAAATAAACCGCAACCCAGAGGGATTTACGGCTCGCAATGCCTGGGTTTATGGTGAGAAGACCGTTGCCTGTCGGCGGCTATCGACATCACGAATGGCATCTGTCCACACCATGCGTAGATTTCGCTAACACGGTAAACATGGTATCTACATGCATGATTATGCAGCACATACATGACACAGTTTTTTCTTCCTTGAATGTTTTCGCAAAACAGCAGGTGATTGTCAAAGCAAAACATCGATTTTTAGTACAACATGCCAGTTATTCAATCGCAGTGATGGAAAATCGTCATTTTATCACCTTATAACCAACCGATTTTAAGTAGAAATCGTTATAGTATTACGCCTGAATCCGCCGCTCATCGGTTCCCGCTATTACACATATTGTTAACAAAATCGCCATACTCTTTTTTTACGCCTGTAAATTCCCTACAATCCTGCTCATTGCCTGCCAACAACTATGGGGATCTCATGGGCGCAACCAAACACAGTAAACTTCTCATTCTGGGCTCAGGCCCTGCGGGATACACCGCTGCGGTCTACGCCGCACGCGCTAACCTGCAACCGGTGCTGATTACCGGTATGGAAAAAGGTGGTCAGCTGACCACAACAACAGAAGTGGAAAACTGGCCTGGCGATCCGCACGATCTTACTGGCCCACTGCTGATGGAACGTATGCACGAACATGCGATCAAATTTGAGACAGAAATCATTTTTGATCACATCAGCAAAGTTGATCTGCAAAACCGCCCTTTCCGTCTGACCGGCGACAGCGGCGAATACACCTGTGACGCATTGATCGTCGCCACCGGCGCGTCAGCACGTTACCTGGGCTTGCCTTCAGAGGAAGCATTTAAAGGCCGCGGCGTTTCCGCTTGTGCCACTTGCGACGGTTTCTTCTACCGTAACCAAAAAGTTGCGGTAATCGGCGGCGGCAATACCGCCGTTGAAGAAGCGTTGTATCTGGCGAATATCGCCTCCGAAGTGCATTTGATTCACCGTCGCGACAGCTTCCGTGCCGAGAAAATTCTTATCAAGCGTTTGATGGATAAAGTGGAAAACGGCAACATCGTGCTGCACACCCACCGCACGCTGGAAGAAGTGACCGGCGATCAAATGGGCGTAACCGGACTGCGCCTGCGCGATACGCAAAATCCTGACAACGTTGAATCACTTGACGTAGCGGGATTGTTTGTCGCCATCGGCCACAGCCCGAATACCGCCATTTTCGACGGTCAGCTCGAACTGGAAAACGGCTATATCAAAGTCCAGTCCGGTATTCACGGCAATGCGACGCAAACCAGCATTCCGGGTGTCTTCGCAGCCGGTGACGTGATGGACCATATTTATCGCCAGGCGATCACTTCAGCGGGCACAGGTTGTATGGCTGCGCTTGATGCAGAACGTTATCTCGACGGTCTGGCAGACGCTTGCAAATAAGTTTTACAAATCAGTAACAAAAGTAAAAAAGGCGACTATAAGTCGCCTTTATTTTTGCCTCGTTGTAACATTGTCCAGCCCAAAAATTCCAATAACTCACCTGCTAAGCGTGCAATGAATAAAACCCGTCAAAAAGAGCTGACCCGCTGGTTAAAACAGCAAAGTGTAATTTCCCAACGATGGCTGAACATTTCACGCCTGCTGGGGTTCGTAAGCGGCCTGTTGATTGTCGCTCAGGCCTGGCTCATGGCCCGCATCCTGGACCATATGATCATGGGCAATATCCCCCGTGAGGCGCTTCTGCTTCCTTTCGTCGTGCTGGTATTGATTTTCATCCTGCGCGCATGGGTCGTCTGGTTACGCGAACGCGTCGGATTTCACGCGGGGCAAAATATTCGTTTTGAGATCCGCCGCCAGGTGCTCGATCGCCTGCAGCAGGCGGGTCCGGCCTGGATACAGGGTAAACCAGCCGGAAGCTGGGCGACGCTGATCCTCGAGCAGATTGACGATATGCATGATTACTATGCGCGTTATCTGCCGCAAATGGCGCTGGCCGTGTGCGTTCCCCTATTGATTGTAGCGGCGGTATTCCCGTCAAACTGGGTAGCCGCCCTTATTCTGCTCGGCACCGCCCCTCTGATCCCGCTGTTTATGGCGATGGTCGGTATGGGCGCAGCCGACGCTAACCGGCGTAACTTTCTGGCGCTTGCCCGCCTTAGCGGTCATTTTCTCGATCGCCTCCGGGGCATGGAAACGTTGAGAATATTTGGTCGCGGTGAAGCCGAAACGGAAAGCATTCGCGCAGCATCACAGGATTTCCGCCAGCGCACCATGGAAGTGCTGCGCCTGGCGTTCCTGTCATCCGGCGTCCTTGAGTTCTTTACGTCGCTGTCTATTGCGCTGGTCGCGGTTTACTTTGGTTTTTCCTACCTCGGAGAGCTCAACTTTGGCCACTACGGCACGGGCGTTACGCTGGCGTCCGGTTTCCTGGCGCTTATTCTGGCACCGGAGTTTTTCCAGCCCCTGCGCGATCTCGGAACGTTTTATCACGCCAAAGCGCAAGCCGTTGGGGCGGCAGACAGTCTGAAAACCTTTATGGAAACCCCGCTGGCTCATCCTGAGCGTGGCGACATTGAACTGGCGACGAAAGATGCCGTTTCAATTGAGGCGCAAGATCTGATTATCACCTCGCCAGAAGGCAAAGTGCTGGCGGGGCCGCTCAACTTTACCCTCGCAGCCGGTCAACGCGCGGTGCTTGTTGGGCGCAGTAGTTCCGGCAAAAGTTCGCTGCTCAATGTCCTGTCCGGCTTTCTCTCTTACCAGGGATCGCTGCGGATTAACGGTTTTGAACTGCGCGATCTGGCGCCTGATTCCTGGCGCAAACAGCTGTCATGGGTTGGGCAAAACCCGCAGCTTCCTGCCGCCACGTTACGTGAAAACGTGCTGCTGGCTCGCCCCGATGCCAGCGAAGAACAGCTGCAAGCGGCCCTCGACAGCGCCTGGGTCAGCGAGTTTTTACCGCTGCTGCCGCAGGGCGTAGATACGCCAGTTGGCGATCAGGCAGCCCGACTTTCCGTTGGTCAAGCGCAGCGCGTTGCCGTGGCGCGTGCCTTACTCAATCCGTGTCAGTTGCTTCTGTTGGACGAACCCGCCGCCAGCCTTGATGCCCACAGTGAACAACGCGTGATGCAGGCGTTGAGCGCGGCATCGCGCCGCCAGACCACGCTAATGGTAACGCATCAGCTTGAAGATCTTGCCGACTGGGACGCTATCTGGGTTATGCAGGATGGCCAGATCGTTGAACAAGGTAGCTGGGCTGAACTTAGCGCAGCCAACAGCGCTTTTGCGACATTACTGGCTCATCGTCAGGAGGACATCTAAATGCGCGCTTTGCTACCCTATCTGACGCTGTATAAACGTCACAAATGGATGTTAACGCTGGGCATCGTTCTGGCGATCGTCACGCTGCTGGCAAGTATTGGCTTGCTGACGCTTTCTGGTTGGTTCCTGTCCGCTTCGGCGGTGGTGGGCGTTACCGGGATTTACAGTTTTAACTACATGCTCCCCGCCGCAGGCGTACGTGGCGCAGCAATTACCCGAACCGCAGGCCGCTATTTCGAGCGTCTGGTCAGCCACGACGCCACTTTCCGTGTGCTGCAACACCTGCGTATTTATACCTTCAGCAAACTGCTCCCGCTCTCTCCTGCTGGCCTGTCCCGTTATGGACAGGGGGAATTACTTAACCGCGTGGTGGCTGATGTCGACACGCTCGATCATCTTTATTTACGCGTTCTGTCTCCGCTGGTGGGGGCATTTGTCGTCATTATGGTGGTTACGCTGGGGCTAAGCGTGCTTGATTTCACGCTGGCTGTCACCCTCGGCGGTATTATGCTGCTGACTTTATTTATTCTGCCGCCACTCTTTTATCAGGCGGGTAAACGTACCGGGCAAAGTCTGACGCATCTGCGTGGACAATACCGTCAGCAGTTAACCTCCTGGCTGCAGGGCCAGGCTGAATTAACCATTTTCGGCGCCAGTGAACGCTACCGCGCTCAAATGGAAGCCACCGAGCTGCAGTGGCATGAAGCCCAGCGACGTCAGTCTGAATTAACGGCGCTCTCACAGGCAATCATGCTGCTAGTCGGCGCGCTGGCGGTGATAATGATGTTATGGATGGCCTCAGGCGGCGTGGGCGGTAACACCCAGCCTGGCGCGCTGATCGCGTTATTTGTCTTCTGTGCGCTGGCGGCGTTTGAAGCGTTAGCGCCAGTCACCGGCGCGTTTCAGCATCTCGGCCAGGTTATTGCCTCTGCGCTACGCATCACCGAACTGACCGAACAGCAGCCAGAAGTCACCTTCCCGGATACCGCATCCCCGGTTTCTGAGCAGCTCGCCCTCACCCTGCGTGAGGTTTCATTCAGCTATCCGGGTCAGGCGCAAAAAGCCCTCGATACTCTTTCACTACAGGCTAAACCCGGTGAACACATTGCGATTCTCGGTCGCACCGGCTGCGGAAAGTCAACGTTACTGCAATTGCTGACCCGCGCATGGGATCCGCAGAGCGGCGACATCCTGATTAACGATCGACCGATTTCAGCCCTGAATGAAGACACGCTGCGCCAAATCATCAGCGTCGTGCCACAGCGCGTGCACCTGTTCAGCGCTACGCTTCGCGATAACCTGCTGCTGGCTGCACCGCACGCCAGCGATGAAGCATTATCCGCGATCCTGTGCCGCGTCGGTCTGGAAAAACTGCTTGAAGACGATGGACTCAACGCCTGGCTGGGCGAAGGCGGTCGTCAGCTTTCCGGCGGCGAGCTCCGTCGTCTGGCTATCGCCCGCGCCTTATTGCACGATGCTCCGCTGATGCTGCTGGATGAACCTACCGAAGGGCTTGATGCCACAACGGAAAGTCAAATGCTTGAATTAATTAGCGATGTCATGCGCAATAAAACCGTACTGATGGTGACACATCGTCTGCGCGGGTTGTCGCGTTTTGATCAAATAATAGTGATGGACAACGGACAAATTATTGAGCAAGGTAACCACGCAGATCTGTTAGCCAGGCAGGGGCGTTATTACCAGTTTAAGCAACGTCTGTAAGCTATTATTGAACGATCATACTCGCGTAGTGGAGTTTCGCTGTCATGCGCCTGGTGCAACTGTCCCGCCATTCTATAGCCTTCCCGTCACCGGAAGGCGCTCTACGCGAGCCTAACGGTCTGTTGGCGCTGGGTGGCGATCTCAGCCCTGCCCGCCTGCTGATGGCCTACCAGCGCGGTATTTTTCCGTGGTTTTCGCCCGGCGACCCCATCCTCTGGTGGTCGCCCGACCCGCGCGCCATTCTTTGGCCCGATAAATTTCACCTTAGTCGCAGCATGAAACGTTTTCATAAAAATTCGCCTTACCGCGTGACGCTCAACTACGCGTTTGGTCAGGTGATTGAAGGCTGTGCGAACGACCGGGAAGAAGGCACCTGGATAACACACGATGTCGTGGACGCTTACCACCGTCTGCACGAACTGGGGCATGCGCACTCGATTGAGGTGTGGCGACAAAATGAATTAGTCGGCGGCATGTATGGCGTGGCGCAAGGTACGCTGTTTTGTGGCGAATCAATGTTCAGCCGTCAGGAAAATGCGTCCAAGACCGCGCTGCTTGTTTTTTGCGCTGAATTCATCCGTCAGGGCGGAAAATTAATCGACTGTCAGGTATTAAATAGCCACACAGCCTCGCTGGGCGCCATCGAAACCCCGCGTCGGGAGTACCTTGAGCATCTGAGCAGACTGCGTCAGCAGCGGCTACCGAGCCATTTCTGGATACCAAGGACGTTATTTTCGCCTCAGGGGTGAATGTTTTCGGCACATTTTTTGTCGGGGTGTTATAATTGTGCCGCAGAGTTGGTTTAGCCCATTACCCCGCCGCCGTTAAGGAACAGTTCGCGTCAGGCAACGCCTATCGTTTATCTCCTCGTTCCCTTACACGTTGCGCTTTACGTGCGGCTTTGCCGTGTGTGTTTAGAGTAATGCGCCAAACCCGGTTTGCTGTGTTTTAAACGCACAAATCTTTACTTATTAAAAGAACTTCGGCATTATCTTGCCGGTTCAAATTACGGTAGTGATACCCCAGAGGATTAGATGGCCAAAGAAGACAATATTGAAATGCAGGGTACCGTTCTCGATACGTTACCTAATACCATGTTCCGCGTAGAGTTAGAAAACGGTCACGTGGTTACTGCACACATCTCCGGTAAAATGCGTAAAAACTATATCCGCATCCTGACGGGCGACAAAGTGACTGTTGAGCTGACCCCGTACGACCTGAGCAAAGGCCGCATTGTCTTCCGTAGTCGCTGATTGTTTTTAACGCCCGAATGGCGTCCAGATAATAAAAGGTCGGTTTTACCGGCCTTTTTTCGTGGGCTGAGGATATGTCTTTAATCCTCAATCATCCGCGCATATTCTTCTGTTAAGAAATCCACCAATGCGCGTACTGAGGGCAATAAGCCCCTGCGTGATGGAAAGACTGCGTGAATAATCTCTCGCTTGGGCTCCCAGCCGTCGAGCAATGCCACCAGTTCGCCCGCGGCTAGCTGCGCTTTTACCATCAACTGCGGAAGTTGAACAACACCCACCCCAGCGACTGCGGCTTCGCGTAACGCCAGCATATCGGTCGTGATCATACGCGGCGTGAAATGCACCTCCGCCCGTGCGCCCTGTGGGCCAAATAACTCCCAGCGATGCACATGCTTACCTGATGCCAGACTCAGGCCCGGCCAACGGGTCAATTCCGCCGGGGAGTGGACCGGCCCCATCCGTTCAATTAATCGCGGACTGGCATATAACCGGTGTCCCCTGTCCGCAAGTACCCGCATCACCAGGTCGCTATCCTCAAATGGACGAGGTCTGACGCGAATCGCTACGTCCAGACCTTCACCAATAACATCCACGCGGCGGTTCGTGGCTTCAAGCTGCACGGATACATCGGGATAACGCGCCATAAATCGGGCAAGCATTGGCCCAATATGCACATGTAACAAGGTGACCGGACAAGTCAGCTTTACAACGCCGCGCGGCTCAACCTGTAATGCCGCAATGGCGTCCTGCGCCGCCTGCGCTTCCACCAGCATCGCCTTACAGTGTTCGTAAAAGGTTTGCCCAACTTCAGTCACGTTAAACTGTCGGGTGGTTCGCTGAATAAGCCGAACCCCCAGCCTCTCTTCCAGTTGCGCGATACGTCGGCTCAGTTTTGATTTCGGTTCATCAAGCGCACGTCCCGCCGCTGCGAATCCACCTTCCTCTACAACATGTACAAACCAAGCAAAATCATTGAGATCCGGTTTCGTCATCTTATTGTCCTATTTATGAGACAGTGAAGACCATTTTAGCGACTACTCAATTCGCTGTCATGAATATAAGCTTATTCACATCAAGATAACGCCACCGAGGAGACACATATGAAACAAGTAACAGGCGTCTACACCGCACCTCGCCCACACTGGGTTGGCGATGGATTTCCGGTTCGCTCAATGTTTTCTTACCAGTCTCATGCAGAGCAGTTAAGCCCATTCCTGCTGCTGGATTACGCCGGTCCGCATACGTTCACACCGGGTAACGAAAAGCGCGGCGTAGGGGAACACCCTCACCGTGGTTTTGAAACGGTGACCATCGTTTACAGCGGTGAAGTTGAACATCGTGATTCAACCGGCCGCGGCGGCATTATCGGTCCCGGCGACGTGCAGTGGATGACCGCAGGTGCAGGAATATTGCACGAAGAGTTCCATTCACCGGAATTTACCCGTCGGGGCGGCGAACTGGAAATGGTACAGCTGTGGGTCAACCTGCCGTCAAAAGACAAAATGGCCGTGCCCGGTTATCAGGGCATCACCAGCGATGTTATCCCCACGGTTGCGCTGCCTGATGAAGCAGGAAGCGTTCGCGTGATTGCGGGCAGCTACGAGGAAACCAAAGGGCCGGCACATACCTTTTCGCCGCTGAACGTCTGGGATATGCGGCTGCAACGTAATCATCAGCTTACGTTGTCTCAGCCGGAAGGATGGAGCACCGCGCTGGTGGTATTGAAAGGCAATATCACCGTAAACGGCACTACGCCTGCCAGCGAAGCGCAACTGGTGGTACTAAGCCAGCAGGGGAAAACGCTGCATATTGAAGCCACCAGCGATGCCATCGTGCTGCTGCTGTCTGGCGAACCGTTGAACGAGCCGATTGTAGGTTACGGTCCGTTTGTTATGAACACGAAACAAGAAATCGCTGAAGCCGTACGCGATTTTAACTCCGGCCGTTTTGGCCAAATCTGAATCGAAGGAGAAGAATATGTCCAGTCCTGCAAACTTTAATGGTTCACGTCCGGTCATCGATGTGAATGATTCCGTCATGCTGCTTATCGACCATCAGAGCGGACTTTTCCAGACCGTCGGCGATATGCCAATGCCAGAACTGCGCGCGCGTGCCGCTGCGCTGGCCAAAATGGCCACCCTGGCGAAAATGCCGGTGATCACCACCGCATCTGTACCGCAGGGACCTAACGGCCCGCTGATCCCGGAGATCCATGCCAATGCGCCCCACGCCCAATACGTGGCGCGTAAAGGCGAAATCAACGCCTGGGATAACGAAGACTTCGTCAAAGCGGTAAAAGCAACGGGTCGTAAGACGCTGATTATCGCCGGTACGATTACCAGCGTGTGCATGGCTTTCCCGGCCATCAGCGCCGTTGCTGAAGGCTACAAGGTCTTCGCGGTAATCGACGCGTCCGGTACCTACAGCAAAATGGCGCAGGAAATTACCCTGGCTCGCGTGGTTCAGGCTGGCGTCGTGCCGATGGATACCGCCGCCGTCGCTTCTGAAATTCAGGGGACATGGAACCGTGAAGACGCCGCTGAATGGGCAGAAGTGTATACCAAAGTCTTCCCGGCTTATCAGCTGCTGATAGAGAGCTACAGCAAAGCCCAGGAAGTCGTGACTAACGGCGAAAAACTGGACTCTCAGCGTTAATTACATCCTCCGCGCCAGTTCGGGCGGAGGAATATGTACACTGTGTAACCAAACAACAATGTACACGTAAATTCTGCTTGACCGTTTTAGCGCAACTCCCTATAGTAGCGCCCCGTTGCCCCCCAAGCGGTCAGGCAGCAATACAATATGGTGAGGTGTCCGAGTGGCTGAAGGAGCACGCCTGGAAAGTGTGTATACGGCAACGTATCGGGGGTTCGAATCCCCCCCTCACCGCCATATTCAAAGAGAAGCTCGCATTCACATGCGAGCTTTTTTTTCGCATATTGCACGCTCACGGGGGGAATGAGAAGCCCCGACCGGGGTTCGACTGCTGGCGCAGCCAGCTGGACAGACCGGGAGCGCAGCGAACGGGCTGCCCCGAAGGGGCGAGCAAAGCGAGTCAATCCCCCCCTCACCGCCATATTCAAAGAGAAGCTCGCATTCACATGCGAGCTTTTTTTTCGCATATTGCGCGCCCACGGGGGGATGAGAAGCCCCGACTGGGGTTCGACACAAAATTGCCGGGAGCAATTTTGAACAGCGCACATCTCCTGATGATCCCCCCTAAAAATGGCTTATTGCGACATTACTTTCAGCACACTCTATTACATCTTTCCCATTTAGGCTTTCCCTGTCCCCTGCCTTTGTCCCACGGGAACATCTGGCAGGAATATCACACTAATTTCAGTTCAAGGAGCAGTTATGTCCGATTCCGTTCTTGCAGGCACCAGCCTCATTCTCTACACCGGTAAAAATTATGCCGGCACCCAGCAGTCGGTCACTCACGGCGTCACCGGCGAGCTTGCTGCCAGTTCGGCCTCCTGGGACTACGCCTCTGCGGCCATGTCCTCCATGCAGGTCTTCATCTTCAGCGATGTCAGCACCGCGGATGCCTCCGCCAGCTATCTCGGCCATGCCGAAGATCTTCTCAGCACCAGCGTATCTGACCTCACCGCCCTGTATCCCTCTGCCACTCAGTTTCCGCTCAACTTCCTCGGTCTTAACCCCGCTATCGCCACGCTGGTCCGGCTGGTGATTGACCCGGAACAGGCCGCTCCCGATGCGGTGGCATCGACCGCGCAGGTCGGCGGCAGCACCACCAACATCACCACCCTGAGCCTGCAGGGCCATCCGGGGGCCCTCGGCTTCGTTAGCCTGACGGAAGGCAGTTCGGTGGTGGCCACCTGCCCGTACGGAACATATAACAGCGCAGACGGTACCATCGACTGGAGCGGCAAAATGGGCTCCGTGGCGCTGGAATATACCGGTGGCCGTATTGTGGTGGTCAGTACCAGCGGATTCCCGGACGGCTGGGATTTTGGCGCGCCGGAGCAACAAGCGGACGGTTCGTGGACGGTGGCGCTGAACGGCGGTGTGCCAGCAGGTAACGAGATTGCCGCTATCAGCGCCAGTCCGGCCAGTATCGTCAATGACGGCAGCAGCGCGTCGGTCATTACCGCCAGCGTGGTGAACGCCAACGGTCTGCCCGTCTCCGGCGTCACGGTAAACTGGAGCACCACGGCGGGCAGCCTGAGCGTGGCGAGTTCGGTCACGTCAGCAAACGGCAAGGCCACCACCTCGCTGACGGACAGTGGCGCAGCCGGTCTGGTGACGGTGACGGCCGCCATCAGCGGCAGCAGCAAAAGCACCCAGGTGACGGTCACGGACAGTAAGGCCGGGTACGTACTGGCATCGCTGGCTGCGGACAAGAACACCCTGCTTAACGACGGTACGGATCTGGTGAAGCTGACGGCCACGGTGAAAGACGGCAGCGGCAATCTTATCAGCGGGGTACCGGTGTACTGGAGCACCACGCTGGGCACGCTGAATCATGCGGAGCAGGACTCAGATACAGTCGGTGAGTCACACGCGAAGTTGACGGATACGGGGGATACCGGCACGGCCAGCATTACCGCTCGTCTGGATGATGGCAGCAGCAAGCAAACCACCATCAGTATTCAAAACTCGGGGGCGAAAGAATTGCTGATTATGGGGGCCAGAAGCAGCAACCGCGCCTATGGCGAATATATTGAAAGCAGGTTGGTTGCCCTGGATAAGCAAACTTTTGCCCCTGTTATTGCTGACTGGAACTATGACGGCCAGCAGGAAGTGCTCTCCGCAACGAATATGATTGACGTGTACCCAGGCAAAATCCTTAACATTTCTGCAAGTGGATATGCATCTGTTGCGCTCAACGTGAGTAACGTGATTGGCTCCGGTGGTTGGTACGATGAGAATGACGATCCGGGCAGCCACGGAGCCTTCGCAGCCAGGAAAAACAGCGGCGATATTGTCGTTTGGGGGGAGGATACCCGAGGCGCTATTCCACCGTTAGCGGAGGATAATTATGGCGCTTCATTCCTGTGTGCGTCTGCTGGCGCTTTTGCGGCAATACGCGGTAACAACACGATCTTTTCCTGGGGCAACGTAGATGATGGCGGGGAGACTCCTGCTGATATCAAGACCCAGGCCGGGATCATCGATGTGCGGAGCAGTCGGGGAACATTTCTGATTCGTTCAACAGTCTCGCCTTATATTCAGACGTGGGGAAGAGGTGTCACAACGGATATTGGCCAAGTGGATCTCACCGTTCCTGCCTATATTGCTTCCAAGAGCGACATCCAACGGCTGCAAATGACTGAAGATGCAGCCTGTGCGATCAATCAGGCCGGGCAGGTTTACACCTGGGGCGACGCTTCCTGTGGCGGTTCCATAACCAGTGATATTCAGTCTCTGACGGGGGTCACCGCCTGTTACTCGTCACGCCGCGCGTTCGCGGTATTGTTCAATAACGGAATGGTTAAGGCATGGGGAGACACCGCATACGGTGGGGATGCGAGTGCAGTATCAGGAATTACGGACATTGTCCGTGTATGTGCGACGGAATCGGCTTTCCTCGCATTGAGGCGTAACGGGCAGATCGTTGCCTGGGGAGAAGCCAGCCAGGGCGCAAGTATTCCAACCGATTACAAGAACTATACGGATATTGTTGATATCAAATCGAGCTACGGCGCGTTTGCCGCATTGCGCAGTAACGGTCAGGTCATTTGCTGGGGTGAGAAAACGCATGGCGGCAATAGCTCAGATACGACATCTTTCACCAATGTTATCGCGATAACGGGAACCAGCTGGAGCTTTGCCGCCCTGCATAAAGACGGGACGGTTTCCGCATGGGGTAACAGCTCCTACGGGGGGGATACGACCGCAGTTAAGGATGATCTGGTTAACGTTTGCGCCATTTATCCCAACTCAAGGGCGTTCTTTGCGCTCAAAACGGATGGCTCATTCGTTGCCTGGGGCGACAGCATATCCGGCGGCGATCAAACGAAAGTTCCGTCCTCATTGACCGGTAATATTACTTATCTGGCCTGATGCCAAACTAATAGGGACTTTTCATTAAGTCGGAGTATAAAATGAAAATACGAAATATATTAATATTCGTGCTACTAATAATGAATTTCAGTGCACACGCATCAGGATTAAGCTCACGAGGAACAACGGTTGTTAATGAAATAGCAAGTTACTACAACAAAATAGTGGATAGCTGTGAAAATGGCGATCCTGCCTATGAGTGTAGTGGCGTATTATTTCATGGAACCTCCTCGGATACGTCTCAATTATCATGGCAAGTCACGCCGGATGAAGCCAATCTTGGTAGCGTTTCGTTCATGTATTTGCGGGCAGATAATAACTTTGCTTTTATCAATAACAGCTATGACAAGGGTTATATTCTATCTCCGGAAGTGAATGCGCCTGCCGGGAGTTATGCTATCAACGTTGAATGCGCATTCTCACTACAAGCAAACACATATGCAAGAGACAGTAATGGCTGCGGGCAGCACAGTGATTATCCTGTGGTTAGCGAACCCTGCCAGGAGCAAGGTATAACGACGCCATCAGAATGGTATAGTCATTTTACCTCTGTTCCCGAGCAGGAGAGATACTCGCATCAATGCGGTTTTAGAATAACAAATTCAACTGATTTCACTACCGTACTACACAGTGCGGCAACAGCGGGCTATGAAGCATTTAATTCATTTAATGAGTTAATGGTACCCACATGGCCAGCCAATATTATACCGCCCTTAAAGGCTATATTTTACACTGTGAGTTCAGGATTGAAATATGCACAGAACGATCAGCAGGATTATTACAATGCAACAAAAGCTTTTTTGCCTGTAATAAAAATGACGCTGCCCACGGCTCAAGGTTATATGGCAACATTCAGCTATTCGGATAGCGACCAGGTGGTGACTGACGTCGCATCGGTTCTCACCGCGCAGTATAACGATACTCGTCGCTTTTGTAACACGGCATCACGACCTGCTTATCTATGTTCCGGCGTGACTCTCCGCGCCACCGATTCCTCGAAAAGTGAACCGTGGACCCCTGACAGTAAAAACATCAGTAGCGGCGGTACGTCATTTTCCTATCTGAGAAAAGACGCAAAATACAGCAATCTGGCATACGATCGTCCTAACGGTTATATCCTTTATCCACAGGATGACCGCCTGGCAAATCAGATCCAAATCGACGTCCTGTGTGCTTTTCCTATCGATGGGGCCACTGACATCAGAGATGATGGCGGTTGCGGAACATCGACACGGGCAACAGTCAATAATGAAGAGTGTCAGCTTCAGGGCATCTTCACTGCCGAGCAATGGCTTAACCTTTACGATTCGGGAGGACATAACCACGATAACCAATGCGGGTTTATTGTCAGCCTTAACCCTGCATATAATCAGGGCTTTGACGTAGCGGATGCCTTTATGCAGACGATAGACGCCATGACGCTGCTTTCCGGAGAATCACTGGCCGAGCAGAATGAGATGCGGCTGCAGACCTGGGGAGCTGACAAAACAACGCTGGCGAAACTTCCTCTGCAAGCCTTTTTCTATCTGAATGGCAGTAGTAGCGGTCTGACCAACGCGCAAAAAAACCAGCAGACCTACTATTCGGAATACAATATTGCCGTTCCGATAGTCAAAATTACCTTACCCACCAGCTCGGCTCAGGATGCGCAGTTCTCGTATTCCGCATCAGACCAAAAAGTTCCGATGTGATCGGTGCGGTATCCTGCGGAAAGACCTTCCTTTAATGCCGTAACAATCGTGCTCTCTGTGACAGATGATTCTGCCACAGAGATTTTTCATTGGTACGTCCCCAGCGCCTGAGATACCAAAGGTAACAATATTTACAGAGCTATCTGACTCCAAATCCAGATTTTGCTAACTGCACTTAAAGTTTTCAGACTCATTTTGCCATGCACTCAGTAATTGGACAGTAGGTAACTGATATTAAAATGCTTTTTTATTCTGTATTGCGTAAAATATTAGCATCGATCGGCAAAGTTGCTAAATTATGTAAAGAAACTGCAAATAAACTTTACTCAGCTTAGACAGGCTATGTAAGCATAGCGAACAACTGAATAGATAATTCTGATAATACAAGCTAATATTAAAGATGTAGCGTCACAAAAATGAAATTTAATAACTCAGAGCACATTTTCCAGTTTAATCAAAATTGTTAAATAATTTATCTTCGTAACCCTCCGACTCAACATTAATGCTTTGCAGAAACTACAAGTTGAAATTCACCTCAACCTCCAGGCTCCCCTGCTTTGTGATCAACGAACTGGTGTCCTCTAACATTCCACATCCCCTGCCCGCCGGAAAATCCCCCTCAGTCCCTCCGCCAATGAGCAGACCGAGGTCCGAATTTATGCTCAGTTTAAAGCCCAGCTAAGATGTGAAAAAACCTGCGGAGATAAAACTTATTATTCATGGCCTGAAGTCAAATATTGAGATCAAACAAATGTTTTAATTGTATCAAAAATGATCATTTCTCATCACGCCTGTCCACTGAGATCTTTCTATATCGCAACCAGCCAACTTATCCCCACCACCTTCCGGGCTTGCATATTCACTCTCACTTTACATTTTTTTATTCCAGAGATGAAAAAGGCAATACTCTGAATCCTGTGAAACAAATCACCACACACTCTGGCTCATAATTGCTCGATTCGGGCTAACTTTTAGGTCAAATTTATTCACTAATCATATATACTTATAGATAAGCAGAGAGCAGCAGAAACACACTGGAGAATTACTTACCTCCAGGTACTAAATATATGCACAGGAAATACTACTTTTGCGTTTCACTTTCTATTTAACGCCCCCAATTAAGGAGTCCTCATGACAGTACTGATGTCACGAAAATTAAAATATTTTATTGTTTCTTTTGAAACCCGTTGTATCAACCTTGCTGCAGAAAAATTATGCGTTACACGCTCACCATTAACCAGAGTCCTTTACGAGCTTGAAGGCATGATGGGTGATAAGTTGTTTAACCGACGCTATAATCAATTAGAACCTACTGAACTCGCCTGCTCTCTTTATGAGGAACTAAAACCAACCTACGATCTGTTGTGTGGTGTTGAAAACAAATTTAATTCTTCAAATCGTATGTCCGCTCTTGAGTTGTTATGCGATCTCAGTGTTCCCTATGTTCTCTACCAGCACATCTTAATCAAGCTGAAAACTCTGCATCCCGGCATCGTGTGTCGCCGGGTTTTTGTTTCAAATGATGAAATTAAATCTCTCTCCCTGAATCCTCAGACTATACTGCTGTCTTTCAGAAAAATAGATATGCCCGAAGGCTTCACGCTCCAATCTGAAGGAGATGATTCAGTGTTCCTGTTAGCTCCAGGTCATCTTTCAGAAGAAGAAATGAAAGATTTTGATACCATGAAAGATATCATTCTGTATATACGCAAAGATATTTTATCATCGGAAACAAAAGGATTTGTCACCAATGCATTAAAGCATTTTCTGCCGTATGTTAAGATTCAGTAAGCTGAATACGATACGATGACTCTATTGTTATTAGCGAGTGAAGGAAAAGGAATGATGCTGATTCCAGGATGGTTATCCTCTTTCTTCGCACCACCAAACACTCAAAAGATAAAAATCCCTGGCGTGAGTATTCACCGCGGACTTTATATTAATAAGAAAAATAAAGACAGAAAGCTATTAAAAGAAATTAAGGATGTATTGTTTTTATCTAATCATTGAGCAAGAAGACCTTTAACATATTTTATGTTTATCTTGCTTTTAATATCTTATTTTGAACAAATCTCAGTCCGCACAGAGCGACTTCTCTATCGCCAAATCAACTTGATTTGCCAGCGGACTGAGTCACGCCACCTACTACAACCGGCAGTAACAGAGTCGTTAACCGACATGCTTATCCAAAAGTCAATAGGTATAATGTCTGATGCGTTCATCTCTGATGTCACATCAGGAAATATGTATCATCGACTGATGATATGAATCATAACGTGGAGGTTATCATGAAAATAATAACGGAGCGTAAGTCTATATCACAATATAGTTAAAGCCTGAAAGGCTGGGTCTGCCCACAGGCTGGCACTCGTTATTTCTTATCTTTGTTTATCTGTTCACTGAAATCGATACCGGTTCGCTTCTTCACCGTATAAATTAATAACTGACTGATACCATGCGTGCCCAGCAATGCAATACTAATTGCGATGGCTCCCGAAGAAATTTTAGTACCAAACAATGGTGGCAAATTTGCGATATGCGGGCGAATCAGATAAAAAAGAAGAAGGCTTATAATCAGATCTCCCGCCCGCTCCCGGAATCGTCCCCCCCCATACAACCACCGCCCTACTTCCCCCAGGGTCAGAATAAACATAATTTTAATAGCTTCGATAGGTTGCGATATAAAGGCTGACAACAATTCTCCAAATGTAATCTTATTACTCATACGAACACCTCACCAATGCAATGTTTATCATTAATTGATATTCTTTATCCACAAAAACCGGTGCAACAAAAATTTATTTTCGAATACGCCTGTTGCCAGAACCTGGTCCAGGCATTGAGCACCTACCCTTTAATTTATATTAATCACACCAACTCCAGCGCCTCTCCAAATGAAAATATCGGGAAGCAGTCCAAAGCAGTTTTCCTTGAGCAGTTAAATACTCTTGCTTTACCATCAAGATAGTGGCTGAGAGATAAGAATTCACTTTGCCATATCTTTGTCAGCAGTTCTGTTGGGTTCCCCGTCATCGTATGCTGCCCATGCCAATGAAGGCCATCCGCCACCGAGCAATCATATCCTAAAATAAGAATATTTTTCGCCCCCATATATTCTGCAAACATAATCGCCCTCAGCCCTGAATTGTAACCTCCGGTATATTGCGGCTGATGATAGTTAATACCAAAACCCTCTTGCGCCAATTTGTTACAAGTCCACCGTTCTGGCCCTTCAGGCAATTTATCAATATTATATTTCCACCACCGGTAATCGCCTGCATAAATATAGCCACATTCTGGAACAGCTTCCCATGTTGAATTGACCGCAATCACAGGGAGACGGCTATTAATAGCTGTATCGCAGTCTGCCAGCGTTAATGATGGTCCTGAGGCTAGTATTATTACGGTATTCATCAAATAACACTCCGGCATTACCCCCATCCGATTTAATGAGGTGTAATGCCTTGTTTATTGTTTACTGGAAGATACGCACAAATGCATATGAATGGATCCCTTCCCGGCCATGCTGACTTTCAATATCGTTGTACTCCGCAAGCGCGAATCCTTGCTCCAGAAACCAGGATATCACGCCTTCATGAGACCAATACCAAATATGCTCTGCCGGCTTGAAATGTTTTGAGCGCAGCACATGTTCCCCATTTCTGAATACCGGTATGGATACAAATACCCAACGCTGCGACTGCGCGACGGCAATATCTGGTCTATCAATATGCTCAAGGCTATCCCAGAATGACAATGCGGGATAAGTATGTTGATAAAGATCGGACCATAGGTCTCGCTGCCTTAGCCACTCAATGCCTTTCGGATTTACATCATATCCCGTGGTATGTGCTCTACTCTCAACAAATATTCCTGAGCCAATACCCACATCAACAACGCTACCGGTATAGTGTCGCGCGATCATATCTATACGCGCTTGTGTTAGCTTTTTCCCTATTACAGTATCAGCCAGAGACTGATAATTTGAGAAATAGCTGTCATCATAAGGCCGACAATCCTGAGGAACGGGGTAATGTCCAATGCCTAATTCCGGAAGCCAGACTAACCCTTGATTCAAAGTTTCAGTAAACGCTTTCATTTAACCATCCATAAAATTTATCATCAAAATGTGCAATAGTTTTACTGCAATCATGTTTCGCCATTGTGCAACGACAATAATTATCTGGAAGTGCCCACTTTATCTTATTAAGGGGCATTTCCGGATCGGTGAGTATTTCAGGAGCATTATGTCCTCCTCGTCCACCACCGATAACAAATAAAGGAGTACGATACGCAATCGACATCGGAATAGAAAAACCGACAGGGCTCACAACACAGGTAGCCTGTTTATACAGCGTGCATAATTGTGTCAGCGTTAATTCACCATTAATAAGATTCAGATCTGCCGCGGGAGGTGTACCAATAATCCATTCAATATCAGGTTCAGTATCCGCGATACTAATCACAAAGAAGCCTTCTTGTCGAAGAATGTGAGCAGCATGGTTAATATAATCCGGCTCTGGGTTACGTGCGCTGCTTTCCCATTCTCTTCGTAACGTAGCCGGACGGATAATAGCAATACGTTGTTCAAATGGGATACCTTCATACCGATCGTTAAAATCCGGCAAATCATATTCAAGCGGATCATTTATATTAAATTGTTTGCGAAAAGTACCAATAACACCATATTTTTGCAAGTCAGCTGGGCTATATCCTATACGAACGCGCTGTACATTGTCTGGAAGATTAATAAATGAATACTGCGTGCGCTCCTCGTTTTTCCGCTGAGCATGCAGTTTGGTTTTCGATCTCACACAATGTATGTCCAGATCGCAATATAATTCAGGCCAGGGCGTCCTGACATACGCCCCAGGGAAATGACGGAGAAAAGGTCGTTGGTAGATATTATCGCCAAGACCATACATCCCTTCGAAAAATAGCTTACACATTCTAATATTGCCCCTCATCACGATGATCCACACTTATCTAATAGTGTTATAAATATCACCTGCCACTTTCGATAAGGCAGTATGGCTAAAATGCACCTGCTGCATATGTCTTTTTTTGAGTTTCAATCGTGCAGAAAATAATTCTTTAAATGAGAGGATGGCAGTAACGGGAGTGAGTACAGTAGTCAATGCCATTATTATTGAGGTAACAATAAAACGAGGGAATAGTGCGGAAAAAGCTGCGGGAATAACATCATGCGCTTCCCATCCCGATTAATGGGAAGCGCTCATAGAATTAACTAGTAAAATGTACAGCGACTTGTGCAGTTCTCGCCGCTCCCGAAGAATTCGTCGTTGTCGCAGTAATTATCGTACCACCGGGTATCGATGCCATGACATATGCCGTGAATTTTCCTGACCCATCAGTGACTCCGATATCTGGGGAGGTGAAATATGCGCTTGTAGAACCAGAGGTCAATTTAATCCCAACGCCCTGCATCGGTTGGCCCTTGGTATCATACGCCGTCACTTCTACCTCGTTTGGCTGACCATATCTTATCCCCTTGCCATCGATTAACGTCACAATAGTCAGGTGATCAACATCCAGGCCACTAAATTGTGCCTGGGCGCTTCCCGATAATCCAGCGGCAGTGGCGGTAACCGTAACAAATTCCATCGTTGTGTCCGTCAGACTAAACGTGGCAATCCCATTCGCATCCGTGTTTACTGTCGTCGCTGACGCCGCCTGGGCTTTTCCAGACATCGTCCATGAGACGCTGACGTTCGCCATTGGTTGGCCCTTAGCATCCGTCACCAACGCCTGCGCCACATTCGGCGTGCTGCCATCCGCAGGAGAACTGGGGGTCGTCATTGTCACAACCACGCTTGCAGCCGGTACCGGAGTAAATGTAACCGATGCTGTGTTGCTTATTCCACCGGAACTGGCGGTGACGTTCACAGATTCAGGCTGCGAGTCTTTTAAACTGACATTCGCAATACCGTTAGCATCAGTGGTCACCATTACCGCCGTCGACAGCGTGGCTGTCGAACTGCCACTAATAGACCACGACACATTTGCATTTTGGATAGGTTTGTCATTTCCATCCTTCACTAACGCCTGAACGGTATTGAGCTCAGTATTATCTGCAATCGCATTATCTCCGGTCGCGGTAAGCGTAATAGTCGCCACCTCTCTGGCGACAAATGTCGTCGTGGTGGAACCGGATTGTCCGCCTGCGTTCGCCGTCACAGTGACGGATTCGGGTACAGAGTCTTTCAGTTTCAGGGTGGCAATACCACTGGCATCCGTCGTTACCGTTTCTGCACTACTTGTGCTCGCCGTCGTGCTACCTGTTATCGCCCAGGTGACGGATACGTCTGCCATCGGCTGACCTTTTGCATCCGTTACTTTCGCTTGCGCAATATTATTGGTTTCATTATCGGCTGGTGAATTATCAGTGGTCATGGTCACCGCTACATCCCCAACAGGTACAGGGACAAAGGTCACTGACGTTGTATTGGTCAGCCCTGCGGAGCTGGCAATAACATGCACCGGTTCAGCAACCGGGTCGGTTAAACTCACGGTGACAATGCCGTTTTCATCGGTGGTCGCAATAGCCGGAGTCGACAGTTTTGCCGTCGAACTGCCGCCTATAGACCACGTCACGCTCACATTTTTGATAGGTTTGCCGTAGCCATCATCTACCGTCGCCTGAACGGTGTTGATAGCAGTATTGTCAGCAATTGCATTATCTTCGGTCACTTTCAGCGCAATATTTTTTGCCTCTCGCGGGGTAAACGTCGTGGTAGCAGAATCTGATTTTCCGCCTGCGTTCGCCGTCACGGTGACAACTTCAGGTTCTGAGTCTTTCAGCGTCAGGACAGCGATGCCGCTGGTATTCGTCATCACCGTCTCAGGGCTACCCGCCGTTGCCGTTGTGCTCCCCGTGATTGCCCAGTTGACAGAGACATTTGCCATCGGCTGGCCTTTTGCATCCGTCACGAGTGCCTGGGCGGCATTCGTGGTGCCATTATCCGCCGGGGAATTATCGGTGGTTATAGTGACCGCCACTTTATCGACCGGAATGGCGGAAAATATCGCGGTATCACTACCGGATTTATCGTCTGCTGTGGCGGTAACCGTGACGCTTTCTACAACGCTGTCAGTCAGATCCAGCGTGGCAACCCCGTTAGTATCGGTATTTACTGTAGTCGCCGAAACGGCTTTCGCGTTGCCAGATATCGTCCAGGTCACGCGGGTATCCGCCATTGGCTGACCGTTGGCATCCTTCACGACGGCCTGCGCCACGTCAGGCGTGCTACCGTCAGCTTGCACATTATTCGTCTTCATGGTGACAGTGACGCTGTTTACCGGAAGGGGCGTGAAGATCGCCGTCGCGTTGCCACTTTTTCCGTCAGCAGCGGCGTTTACTATTACGCTTTCCGCCACGGTGTCCGTCAGCTCCAGCGTTGCGACGCCATTCGCATCAGTGTTTACCGTGGTGGCTGATGCCGCTTTCGCGCTACCGGACACCGTCCAGGATACACGGGTATCGGCCATCGGTTGACCGCTGGCATCCTTCACGACGGCCTGAGCTACGTTTGGCGTACTGCCGTCGGCATAGACATCGTTGGTTTTCATGGTCACCGCGACACTGTCTACCGGAATGGCCGTAAAGGTCGCCGTGGCGCTACCGCTTTTTCCTTCAGCAACGGCATTTACCGCTACGTTTTCTGCCACGGTATCCGTCAGATTCAGCGTGGCAACCCCGTTAGTATCGGTATTTACCGTAGTGGCTGACGCGGCTTTGGCGTTGCCGGACACCGTCCAGGTCACGCTGGTATCCGCCATTGGCTGACCGTTGGCATCCTTTACAACGGCCCGCGCCACATCAGGCGTACTACCATCGGCCTGCACATTATTAGTCACCATATTTACGCTAACATTATTGACCGGCGCTGCACTAAATAGCGCAGTTGTGCTACCGGTTTTACCTTCCGCGGTGACCGTAACAACCACATTTTCGGCCACAGAATCCGTCAGCTTAAGCGTTGCTTTACCGTTGTTATCCGTATTGACTACCGTCGCAGTGGTTGCGATAGCACTGCCGGACACGGTCCAGGTGACACTGGTATCAGGTATCGGCAGGCCCGCAGAATCAGTCACCTGCGCCTGAGCGACATCGGTGCTGCTCCCGTCGGCAATCGCATTGTTTGTGGTCATACTGACCTCTATGCTGGACACCGGAGGGCTGGCAAAGTCTGCGTTGATGCTCTCGGTTTTTCCTTCTGCACTGGCGCTAAGTTTTACCAGTCCTGCCTTCGTGCTGGTAAAATGGACGGTTGCCTGCCCATCCGCGTTCGTCGTGTTGTCACTGCTGGTAATCACCGCACCATTATCCAAATGCCATGCCAGGGCGATACCTGGTAAAACTTTACCGCTCGCATCTTTCACGGTGACCTGGCCAATATTCTGATCGATACCGTCAGCTTTGCTGTGGTTTTTGGTCAGAACCAGGCCTAGCGAGGCGACTGACTGGGTGAATGACAAATCAATCGCGCGCGTAACGCCACCTGATGAAGCCGTCACGCTCACCTGTTCTGCAGTCGTGTTTGTCAGACTCACTGAGGCATCGCCGTTGGCATCCGTTACGCTGTTTTTGCTACTGAGCTGCGCGCCTCCGGTCACCGCCCATGCGATAGTGGCGCCAGGGACGGGTTTGTGGTCAGACGTAATCGCCTGTAATGTAACCATGTTAGCCGTCGTTCCATCTGCCGGACTATGATCTTTGGTAGCCACCAGCGTCATATCGGCTAGCACAAGTTCTGCGTCTTTCTTTTTGTACTGCAGGATAATCTCGTTATTGCGGTTAACAAGATCGTAACGGCTTCCCGCCAGGCTGCGGCGCAGCGCCACCTGATCTGCAGAAGTCTGCTGGCTCCAGGACTCGCCAATGGCATAGCGGAAGTTGAGGCTAAATTTGACATCATCCTGGGAATCTTGTCCGCGTTTATAGTCAATCCCCGCAGTCACCAGCGAAATTGGCGTATAATTCAGCCCCATGGTGACGGCAGATGGATCATTCTGCAGGTGATCTTTATCAAACAGAGCCACATTTTCGCCATAGTATTGCTCATACATGACTTTGGCTCCCAGTTGCGGATACGCAGGAAGGTAGCCTTCGGCGCGGATGTCAAATCCATCAGCAGGCTTTTCGTTATAGTCTGCAAAATCTCTGGAACTGTGCCACTCTGTAGTACCGATATAACTGTTAGCCGCCAGCTTCAGATAATCAGTCCAGGCTTCAGCGCCAATTCCCACACGACGGTTCTTACCCGTAAAATCATCGTCAAAAAAAACGTTGCCGCCGAACATCCAGTTTTCAGTATTAAACGAGCGAACGCCCATACCGATGTTCCCGGTCGTTCGTCCATCCGGCGCTCTGAGACCAAGTTGGGTGAAAAGAACCGATTTTTTGTTATCGTACAACGGCGCGAGAAAATCGATTGAGCTGTTGTCCCAGTTGCCGTTTTCATCGGTATTCAGATTGACTTCTGCCGTGCCAAAATGGCTAAGCCATTCTTCAACGGAGTTGGCCGCAGCTCCGGTTGCCATGCTGGTTGCTGTCGATTTTAAACCGTTCGAACCATTCTCCGTCTCCGTTCCGCCAGCTGCCAGCAGGCTGGTAACCTGAGTCGGCACGGGAACAGCAACAGGAGGTTGTGATGCAGCGTAGGTATATGCTGATGTAACAAATGGAAATAATAACTGCATAACTATTTGCAGCCATACAATTAATCTGCTCGCGACACCAAGCCTTATTTTCATATTCACTTTCTTACTCATTGGTAGTATTCCACTGCACTCCGCATACAGGGGAGATGCCTTAATATATTAAAAAGTTCAATTCCAGGACAAAGGAGAAACTCGCATCAATCTGCATGTTTGTGCAGCTAATGCCTACACTTAAGGATATAATCAATGATGCAGGGTAAAATGAAAAGCGCTATATATCTCCGAAAGTGGAGAAACAAAACCTGTCGTAATAACACATTGAATCTATAGAAAATAATCCAAATTAACCCGACAATCATGGACTGCTCAATCGCCTGATATCAATACTAATTTTTCGCGGGATATGATGAAAATCAGCAACCATCAAACAATATCACTCGACTTAGTGATATTCTTGGTTATGCAATTCATGACGAGCAGAATATAATATATTTGCTCAGGTGTTTAATTGATTTATTAAGCTAAAAGAATGACTAACAATCAGATGTTGTGAAGATAAAAATATAATTAACCAAGTGGAGAAGAATATCTCCACAATAGAAACAGATGGTATTCGATGAACGAGAAACTAGCGTTACAATATATCAGTAAGATATCTTAACCAGGATTATCATAACGCTGGGTAAAGATATTTAATACTTTTGAGGCAAAGAGCTTTTCATGTCTACAAGACGCCCGCGAACAATGGTGATGTACTCTCCACGTTTAAGTTCAGAAATCACCTGATGGATAATAGATCGGCTAAGATTGGTTCTTTGCTGAATAAAATCAACGATATTAAAACTTAATCCAAACTGAGTTTTAAGCATATACAGTTCACTCAGCTTAGCGCGAATCATGGTATAAGCATCAACCGAGGTAAGTTCTTCATCACGCGCGACCATCAATTGCAATTGCCAGGCCAGAAGATTCGCGACATGGCTCCATAACGATTCTTTGTCAACAATTTCAAATGCTTCCTCTTTAGATAGCGAAACGATGTTTAATGCTGTGGTGCAGTAAATAGTATGCCTTCCCCGACCATATAAAGCCTCGCCTAAGCCAAGAACATATGGGCCACCACCACGAACAAGAACCAGTCCATCAGTGCGGCGTATCTCAAACCCGCCTTCCAGCACCACGATAATCGGCCCTACATGTTCAGAAATATGGGGAAAAGGTTTTTGCGTTCCAGCATCAAAAACCGTCACGCGACGATCGCAGGATAATGGCCCTATCAACGCATTGATGTGTTGAACAGGTTTGTCTGTCTGGATAGAATGGAAAGCATTCACGGGTTCTGCCATAAAAATATCCTTCGACTGGATTAATAATTCACTAAACCAATAGTCTTTTTTTATTTATCGTATCATTTAAATTTATTTCATTAAAGGAAGCAACCTGTCAATAAATAAATTTTCAGAGTTACGTTCCGAAAACACAAAATTTTACATTTTATTGTTTTTTGATATGCTGCTGTTTTGCATGAATTTATGATAATACCCATCGTTGAGCCGACTGTTACAACATCACCCTCTTTCATCTCTAAAAACTAAAAGCGCGAATATCACATCTATACCCTACACAACTACCAAGAAGTTATAAGCTTCATTACTACAGTCAGTACGGACAATATAGGCGACACTGACAGTTCATCTATTTTCAAGGACGCTCTTGCCTGTGGATCTCGGTACGGATGGGTAAATCAGACACTTTTATTCTCATACAGACACAGCGCAAAATCAATCGAATTGTGATCTATATCTACTTTTATCGTTAGTGTTCAGTTTGGTTTCATTTAACAGAAATAGCAAAACACTTACAGCTAATCAGTAGATTAGCAACCAGAGTGATCTGTGCAATTAGGATTCTCCACTATACAGAGAAATCTGGCGAAGCAGAAAAATAGAGCCGCAATAATTAGCATACGAACAATAACTCGATTTACTATGATTGTCTGATATTCATTTCCTCATCTATTACAAGTCCGATACGTTCTTTTGCTCAGATCACAATGAAGTTTCAATACATGCCATCGTCATGTATTAAAACTTAGGGCTAGAGGCAATTCGGTAAAAACGCTCTCAGGCACCAACTGAAACTTATATGTAGTCATCAGCGTCCTGCCAATTGAGATATTCCCCAGACAGCAAAACGATCTAATTTAGCCCATTCTGAACAATCTTTTAGCACATTTCCCAATCTAAACCCGATTTACACTGATTTCGCTCAATAACGGGCCGATATCGGGTACTCCGGTATTTATTTAATTATTCCCAGGAGATAAAAATGATTCTTGCAGATTCTGACCATATTGTCGCTGTCCATGCCGACCCACAGGTTGCCGTGATTCCTGTTAGCAAAGTGGTGACGCTGACGGCGGCAGTTGCTGATGCGTCTGGCGCACCGGTTTCAGGCGTGACCGTTTACTGGGCGAATACTTTACCGCCGGTAACCTTGGTAACATCAGAAACGGATTCTTCGGGTGTTGCTACCCTGGAAATCACCCTGTCCAGCCTCCCGGAAGGTCTGGGCGTCTATCGCTACATCGCTTATCTGGACTCTGACATCTCAACCAGTATGCAGGTGGATGTCCGCATCGCGGACAATACGGTTTCCCTCCCTCTGGTTACTGACGGCGGAGATTTGGATCTCGACAAGTATGACATTGCCAACGGCGTAACCGTGTCGATCCAGGCTTATGCGCAAGCCAGTCGTGGTGACCAGGTCAGCTTCTATTGGGATGAAATTCACTCCGTCAGTAAGTTTATTGACGATCCTGCGACTTTTTTCCCATGGAACATTAATGTTAACGAAGATCTGCCACCGGAAGCGTTGGTGGATGGGACTTATACCCTCTATTACCAATACACCGATAGCCAGGGCAACATCGCCGTCTCTCTCCCCCGTATGGAAACTGTTTCTGGAGGCGAGCCAGCGGCAACACTGCCTGCTGCTGATTTCCCGGAAGCCGATGCTAACAACGGCTATATCAACGCCAGACAGGCACTGGATGGTACGCCAGCCCGACTCTACTGGCCGGGTATTGCCGTGAACGATACAGTGACCATGACCTGGATGGTTTACGACCAGAACGGTGTGCAAGTGGCTAAGGATATTGCTCTGACTGGCACCGTTGATGCAGAAGATCTGAAGAATAACTATCTGGAAATTCTCATTCCAGCTGCGGATATTCCTCAGGGTATCCAGTTGGGTACAGCGGAAGCCTGGTACTCTATGACCCCTGCCAACGGCGACACAGTGAAAACATCTGCTGTTGCCACCATCGGGATTGACACTCAAGCTTAACCCACCTCACACCCGCCCCGGCGGGTGTGAGCCCTCACGGATAATGAGGTATCTATGCAAACCACATCACCAGCCAACAGTGTCCTTTACCCTCCGCAGCTTCCCCAAATGTCGAACGGAAGTATTGATAGTGCGGATTTAATTCAGGAGCCCGGTGTTCTCATTGTCATTAACGAGTCGCCCAACGCAACTCAGGGTGATTATCTGACACTATACTGGAATGGTATTCAATCCGGCTTGCTCTATATTGAATCCGATTCTCCCGAGAACTATTTCCCCTGGAACATTACTATAGATGCAGATCTGGTGCCTGACGGGAGTTATCCACTCTATTACACCCGTCTGGACGCCCATGGTAATATCGCCGTCTCAGATACCGTGATCGCGATAGTTCGTCGCAGCGACACGGGGATCTTACCCGCCCCCATATTTCCTGAAGCAAACGATAGCAATACCATTACCGGAGACGCTCTTGCAGACGGCAGCACGCTGGTACAGATTCCAGCTTATACCGGTATGGCGACTGGCGACGACGTCTTTGTATATTGGGTTGGCGCCGATAACACCGGAAATGTGGTGCAGGACAGTGTGTATAGTCTGATGCATTCTGTATCCAGTACCGAAGCAGGCCATCCATTTTCAGTCCAAATTCCTGCGCCCTATGTTTCCGTTATCGGGACAGGAAAAGCGTCTGCCTGGTATACGGTTCAACCTGCTGCAGGGGGGAGAGCGAGAAACTCGGACACCGCGACAGCCAATATTGACACCGCTCAGACAGCCCTGCTTGCGCCCTATTTTCCTGAAGGGAATGATGGCTGGATTGACAGCAGCGAAGCGATGGACGGAACGCCCGTTGCCGTTCGTGCTTATCTGGGGGCAACGGCGGGCGACATTGTCACAGTGAGCTGGCAAGGTTATGCGAAAGAAGTCCCAGTTATTGCCAGCTCAGGGTCGATACTGCACACCTTAACAAGCGCTGAAATAGCCACTGGATTTAGTGTTGTGGTACCCGCCGCCGATATCGAAGCCGTAGGAATTGGTACGCTTCAGGCATGGTACAGCGTCGAATTTGTCGGGGACGGCAGCGGAATATCCGCCACGGCCACGGTCAATATTGATACCGTGCATACTCAGCTTTTCCCGGCGCCGACACTACCAGAGGCCGCTGGCGATAACACCATTGATAGCACTGAATATGCTGATGGTACGCCAATGCAGATTTCTTATCCGTCCCTGATGGAAGATGATGTCGTTACGCTGTACTGGCAAGGCTACCTGTCTGATGGTATCACGCCTGTCGATGGGACTGCCTGGAGCCTCGTGCATCCGGTTACCGCAGCAGAAAGCGCTGCTGGAGTATTCACCGAAATCGTCCCTGCCTCCGCGATATCCCCTATCGGCAACGGAATGGCGACGGCGTATTATACGGTGGTGCTGGCAAACAGAAGGGGGATTGCGGAGTCAATGCCCACCAACGTGGAGATCGCCACTCAAAGTGCTTCAACGCTCAGGATGAACTGTACGACCGGGGCCCCCATATTTGATCCCACAGTACAGGTTCGCCCAATAAATACGGTCACGCTGCACGGGCCTGCCGGTGAAGATGTTACGCTCTCTTTATCTTCAACCTCCGATGCCTGGTTTAATCCCGATGGCACCAAAACATTGAACATACGCCTGGACTCGACAGGAAAAAGCTCTGCTCAGGTTTACTGTTTTACCACGGGTAACGTGACGGTTACCGCATATTTGCAAACGGACCCAACGCAGGACGCGTCAGGCGTGATGACATTTACCTCATGGCTCTCCGGACAGGGAGATTTACAATATTACGGTATGTCATCTAATGCTGAAGCCGATGGAGAAACCCTCTGCAGCGTATATTTGCAAACATCAGCGATATCTACTGCCACGCAGGCTCGGCTAACCCTGAATAACAACAGCGCGACGATCGCGTCTTCAGGATCGCAAGTCGCCTTTGTAAACGTTAGCAGTACTCACGCTGGCAGTTTTGACCTCACCGATAAGGTCGTTGAAGCGGCAGATTTTACGCTAATGCTGGTAGACACCGACGACTACATCACTGGCTCAGTCACGTTTATTACCCCAATGTAGCCCATTCAGGATAAGCAACGAGGCCTTTCAGGAGGCCTCACTCTGGCATGATACTTCTAAATTAGCGGATAACGTATAACTCACTTAAATCGGGTTACACAACTCAGGCTCCTCAATCGATATTTCGGGTATAGCATCATAATAAATCAGATTGAAAATATAAGAGGTCAATATGATAAATAAGGAAAGTAAAATTATTCCCTTGTTACGTCAGGAGGAAGGTGTTCGTTACACGCCCTATCTTGACAGCTTAGGCTACCCAACGACCGGCGTCGGCTTTAAGTTAGGGCCGCAAGGTGCTCCATTGAGTCATTATACTTTTACTTTGAGCGACAGCGTCATTGATGCCTGGCTTGAGAATAATATAGCGCACACACTGACAGCGATGATGGAAAACAGTGAAATCGCTATTGCGCTGAAACATTGTCACCAGCCGCGGCAAGACATTCTTATTTCAATGGGTTATCAGATGGGGGTAACGGGGCTGGGGAATTTCCATCACATGCTATCAGCGATGATACAGGAGGATTGGAATAACGCTGCGGATCAAATGCTGAACAGCACATGGGCAAAACAAACACCGGGTCGCGCTCATCGCCATGCGGAAGTGATGCAATCCGGGATGTGGTTGCCAACCTACGAGATCTGAATGTCCGTATCCTGTAATACCGTCACCAGATATATTTTCCCGCTCCTACTATCAGCGTTCTAAAAATATTTAATTATCGACAGATATCTCGTGAAATAATCCAAAAACATGCTTTTTATTTCTGTTTTTTGCACACAGCACGAGTGATTTAATATTTATACTGCCGCTGCACTTTTGTGCTCATGAAATATTTTTCATGACCGTTTATTTAACAGTAAGGGATATAAAAATGGCTATATTGCAAATGAGTTGCTCCACTGGCGCTCCATTCTTTGATCCGACGGTGCCAGTCAGACCAATGAACACCCTCTCTCTGCTCGGCTCCGCAGGCTCTGACGTAGTACTATCATTACCTTCCGGTTCGGATGCCTGGTTTTATCCGGATGGCGTACAAACTTTGCAGTTGCGTCTTGATGCTGATGGCGCAGGCTCAGCGCAGGTCTACAGTTTTAGTACTGGCAATGTTCTGGCCAACGTCTATGTAGTAACAAATCCTGTTGAACAAACCAGCGCGAGTATGACTTTCACCGATTGGCTGAAGGGCCAGGGGGAGTTATCGCTTTATGGTATGTCGACTGGCGCCCAGGCTGATGGAAATACGCACTGTAGTGTTTATTTGCAAACCAATAGCGCTTCAGCAGCTACACAGGCTGCACTTTCTCTCACTACGGGGAGTGCCATTATTACCATTTCTGGTAAGCAGAAAGCGTTTGAGGATGTTAGTTCTCATGTTGGTAGTTTTGATATTACCGATAATGTCATTGAAGCGGCCACTTTCACCTTATCACTGGTGGACACAGAAGATTATGTCAGCGGAATTCTGTCATTTGTCGAACCTCTTCATTACATTGCCGAGAAGTTCTCATTTCAACAAATGTCATAGAGCCTGAGAGTGTAAAAAAAGAGTTGCGTGCCGGATGCGGCGCAAGCGCCTTATCCGGCCTACAGTCCTGCCTCTCCTCGTAGGCCTGATAAGCGAAGCGCCATCAGGCATGGGGTTAGCGTCGACTGAGCAGCGTTAACACTTCGTAATGCGCGGTGTGTGGGAACATGTCGAAAAGCTGAACGCGGTCAATGCGATACCCTGGCAACTCGTGAATATCCTTCGCCATGGTTTGCGCATTACAGCTGGAGTAAATAATAAAGCGCGGCGCCATGTGAGAGAGAAAATCGCACAGCGGTTTTCCAATCCCCCGACGCGGCGGATTCACCAGCACCAGATCCGGTACTTCCCCCTGCGCGGTAGCAAATTGCGTTGAGTCCAGCGCCTGAAAATGCAGATTCTGTAATCCAAGCTCCTGCGCCGACTGTTTCGCACAGGCAATCGCCTCCGGCGCGATTTCAATCCCCGTCAGTTTCATCTGCGGCGTAGCGCAATGCAGACCAAAGCCCCCGACGCCGCAAAACAGATCCCACATGTGATCAACCGGAAGCTGGCGCACCCAGTCACGGGCCGTGGCATATAAATGCCCAGCCACCACCGGGTTAGTCTGGAAAAAGCTCTGCGGGCGTATCCACAGCGGCACATCGTTAAAGCGTTCCGCCAGCGCCTGTTGTTCTGTCAGGAAGATTTCTGTCTCCCCTTCCATAATCGCCATATGCACAGGCTGAATATTGGCGGCGATCACTTTTAACTGCGGCAGCTGTGCCTGTAACCATGGCAGCGCCGCGCGCAGCTGCGCCAGTTTGACGTCAGAACGCAGGACAAAACGCAGCATCATACCGCCATCAAACTGGCTTTCCGTTAACAGCAGATATTTAAGCTCCCCGCGTTTGCGCGCCACGTTATAAGGCGTAAGCCCGGCGCGCGCAATAAACGGTTTTAGTGCGGCAAATACGGGCGCAAAAGAGGCGGGATAGAGCGGGCAATCACACAAATCCTCCGGCGTACCGTCACGATGCAGCATCCCCAGCAGCGGTTTTTCCACGCTGCCGCTGACCACCATTTTGGCTTTATTGCGAAAAGCGCTTTCCGGGCCGCTGACCGGCGCGCGCCACTCCGCCACCGCATGTTCAGCAAGCAGTTGGCGTAAATCGGCCATTTTGGCGGTGAGTTGGTGGGAAACCGGCTGTTCAATCCACTGACAGGAACGACAGCGACCGGCGTCATAGAGTGCGCACTGCATACAAAAACCTTTACGTGATCGAGGGCGGAGATTATATACGTAAAATCATTCGGGATGCATATCAGACCTGACCTGATAAGACGCGTTAGCGTCGCCATCAGGCAATTATCCGGCCTACAAACAGCACCGACCACATTTACTGCAACCGGAAGAACCGCCGACTGGACGCAGGAACAAACAGTAGCAACAACACCAACATATCCGGCAGCTTTTGCATCACCAGCGTGCGCAGAATTTCACGCTTAGATTCTCCGGCAATACTGAACAGCTCCGGATAACCATAGCCCAACGAGGCCGCCCACAGATAAATGCTGGCGATAATCTGGGTCAGAAGATAAATCCAACGCGCCCAGTTACGTCCTTTTACCAGCGAAAACGCGCAGTAGATTTCGATAAACAGCAGCGCCAGGCTACCCAAAAACACCAGCGTCAGATTCCAGGTTTGCACGCTGCGATGAATAAACTCGCTGGTTCCGCGAAACCCAAGCGTATTAAATATCATCAACAGATCGAGACAGCGGATCATGATAATAGCCAGCGCCGCCACCTGCACCAAAGCAGGGACGTTTAAGCGGGCATGTGATGTGGATGATTTCTTAAAAAATCCCAACGCGTCGTCTTCCATGAAAACGGCGCAGCCACCGCAGCTGCGCCGTATAGACAGGTTGGCAGATTTTAGTTTTTTCAGCCACGTCTTGCACGTTGGATATCGCGGATCCGTTGTTTTTCTGTTCGCGCCATCAGATACCACGCGATAAATCCAATAATTCCGACTACACCAAGAATCAGCGTCGCCAGCGCGTTGATCTCCGGGTTAACCCCCATACGAACGCTGGAGAACACAAGCATCGGTAAAGTCGTCGCTCCGGGACCAGAGACAAAGCTGGCAATAACCAGATCATCAAGCGACAGCGTGAAGGCCAGCAACCAGCCGGAGATCACCGCTGGCATAATCATCGGCAGCGTGATCACGAAAAAGACCTTCAGCGGCGTGGCGCCAAGATCCATCGCCGCTTCCTCAATGGAGCGATCCAGTTCGCGCAGCCGTGAAGAAATCACCACCGCAACGTATGCCGTACAGAAGGTGACGTGCGCCAGCCAGATGGTCAACATGCCGCGATCTGCCGGCCAGCCAATGGCATGCGCCAGAGCCACAAACAGCAGCAGCAGCGACAAACCGGTAATGACATCCGGCATAACCAGCGGCGCGGTAATCATAAAAGCAAACCCATTCGACCCGCGAAAACGACCAAAACGCACCATCACTACGGCGGCGATGGTGCCGAGGATTGCCGCCATCGTCGCCGCCCCCGCAGCAATCGTTAAGCTCATGCCAACGGCGCTTATCATTGCGGTATCACGGAAAAGCTCGCCATACCAACGCGTTGACCACCCCGCCCATACCGTCACCAGTTTTGAGCTGTTAAACGAGTAGATTACCAACATCAGCATCGGCGCATACAGGAAGGTAAAACCCAGCACCAGAATAAAAATACGCCACGGAGAGCGAACGACCGGTAAGTTATTCATCCATGTTCCCCCACGCTTTTTTGCTGATATTTATGGAACCACATAATGGGCACAATCAGTAACAGCAGCATAATGATGGCAACGGCGGACGCCACCGGCCAGTCGCGATTATTGAAAAACTCCTGCCACAGCACGCGACCAATCATGATGCTATCCGGACCGCCCAGCAGTTCCGGGATCACAAACTCACCCACCGCCGGAATAAACACCAGCATTGACCCGGCGATAATTCCGCCCTTGGTTAACGGCACAATCACGCTAAAGAACGTTTTCAACGGTCGGGCGCCCAAATCCAATGCCGCTTCTACCAGCGAGTAATCAATACGCGTCAGTGCGGTATAAATCGGCAGCACCATAAAGGGCAAATAGGCGTAAACAATACCGATATAGACCGCCAGATTGGTGTGCAAAATCGTCAACGGTTGGTCGATAACACCCAGCCACATCAGGACGTTGTTCAGGACGCCGTTATTTTTCAGGATCCCCATCCAGGCATAGACACGAATCAAAAACGAGGTCCAGGACGGCAGGATCACCAGCAACAGCAGAATATTGCGCGTCGAAGGTTTACTGTGCGCGACGGCCCACGCCAGCGGATATCCCAACAGCAGACAACAGATCGTCGAAATCCCCGCCACCTGCAAAGATTGCAGGTAGGCATCAAAATAGAGCGGATCGTCCGTCAGTTGCAGGAAGTTACCCAGGTTAAGCGTAATGGATAACTGGTCATCGGCCCATGCAATAAGGTCGGTATAGGGTGGTATCGCCCGCGCCATTTCTGACAGGCTTATCTTAAAGACAATCAGAAACGGCAACAAAAACAGGAGTATCAGCCACACATACGGCAGCGCGATCACCAGCTTGCGCCCGTGCTTCATTTGCAGCCGCGATATAAACAGCGTGAAACGCCCCGCTTTATCCACGCGCGCCGGAGGTTCAAGTGTACTCATCTTCGCTCCTTAAACCGTCAACACCACACAGCTATCCGCATCCCAGCATAAACGGACTTCGTCACCCCAGGTTGGTAATCCCTTGCGATAGCGATGTTCATTTTGGAGCTGGGCGCTCAGCATCTGGCCGCTTTTCAAACGTACGTGGTACACCGACAAATCGCCCAGATAGGCAATGTGCACCACTTCGCCTACCGCGAAGTTATAACCGTCTGGAGGAGGAGCCTCACAGAGCATGATTTTCTCCGGGCGCAGCGCAACGTATACCGGGACGTTATCGACAATAGACGCATCCGCATCCACTTTCAGCGGATGCACCAGTCCAGGAGACTCAATAACCAGACCATCTTCCTGACGTTCTTTCAGCAGTCCTTCAAAGACGTTAACCGAACCAATAAACTCTGCGCTGTAGCGCGTAGTCGGGTGTTCGTAGATCTCTTCAGGCTCGCCGATCTGGACAAATTTGCCACGGTTCATGATCGCGATACGCCCCGCCATCGTCATGGCCTCTTCCTGATCGTGCGTCACCATCACGCAGGTCACCCCGACGCGTTCGAGGATATCCACCACTTCCAGCTGCATACGATCGCGCAGTTTTTTATCCAGCGCTCCCATCGGCTCATCCAGCAGCAGCAGTTTTGGCCGTTTCGCCAGACTACGCGCCAGTGCCACGCGCTGACGCTGGCCGCCGGAAAGCTGATGCGGCTTACGCTTGGCGAACTCCTGCATATGCACCAGACCCAGCATCTCATTCACCCGGCTGGCGATTTCAGCTTTTGGTAATTTGTCCTGCTTGAGGCCAAAGGCAATGTTCTGCTCTACCGTCATGTGTGGAAACAACGCATAGGATTGAAACATCATATTGATCGGACGCAGATAAGGCGGGACGTGCGCTAAATCGACGCCATCCAGCATAATTTGCCCGGTTGTCGGCTGTTCAAATCCCGCCAGCATTCGCAGCAGGGTTGATTTACCACAGCCGGATGCGCCGAGCAGGGCAAATATTTCGCCTTTGTAAATCGTGAGGTTGACGTCATCGACGGCGTGTTGGCCGTCGAAAGACTTGGTCAGGTTGCGAATTTCAAGCAGCGGGGTCAGCGCCTTGCGGATTTTCGCTTGTGGGCGTGGGGTTGCATCATTCACTCAAGTGCTCTCCGGCATAAAACAAAGAAACGGTGCAAATAACGCACCACGATGGTGCGTATTGCCGGGTTATATGTGTTTAGGATCAACACTGCCCGGCAGGCATAAATCCTGCCGGGTCATGTCCCAAACATCGGGTTATTTCCCACTTTTTACCTTCGTCCACGCGCGGGTGCGTACACGGTCAATCTTCGGATCCTGTACTTTCAGCGTGAACAGTTTGGCGCGGACATCCGCAGGCGGATAAATGCCCGGGTTGTCACGAACCTCCTGGCTGACCAAAGCCGTCGCTTCTTTGTTGGCATTGGCATAGAACACGTGGTCGGAAATATGCGCAATCACATCAGGACGCAGCAGATAGTTGAGGAACTGATAGGCTTCGTCTTTGTTTTTGGCGTCGGCTGGCATCGCGAACACATCGAAGAACGCCATTGCGCCTTCTTTAGGAATTGAGAAGGAGATATTGACGCCATTTTTCGCCTCTTTCGCACGGTTTGCCGCCTGCCAGACGTCACCTGCCCAGCCAATCGCCACGCAGGTATCGCCGTTCGCTAGGTCGTTAATGTATTGCGAAGAGTGGAAGTAGCGAATATTCGGACGCAGTTTCAACAGCAGATCGGTTGCCGGCCCGGTGTAATCATCCGCTTTGGTACTGTTTGGGTCTTTACCCAAATAGTTCAGCACCGTGGCGAACACCTCTTCGGGCGCATCAAGGAAAGAGACGCCGCAACTTTTGAGTTTTTCCAGATTTTCCGGCTTGAGGATCAAATCCCAGCTATCAACCGGCGCATCCGGCCCCAACACCGCTTTCACTTTGTCGACGTTATAGCCAATGCCGGTCGTTGCCCACATATATGGCATCGCAAACTTGTTGTCCGGATCGTGTTTCCCGACCAGTTTCAGCAGTTCGGGATCGAGGTTTTTCCAGCCCGGCAATTTGCTCTTATCCAGCGGCTGGAAGACGCCTGCGGTCAGCTGACGCTCAAGAAAACTGGCGGATGGAACGACGAGGTCAAAACCGGTACTGCCCGCCATGAGCTTACCTTCCAGCACTTCATTGGAATCAAATACGTCATAGATAACTTTAATTCCGGTCTCTTTTTCAAAATTAGCCACCGTATCCGGGGCAATATAATCAGACCAGTTATAAATATGCAGCGTTTTTTGTTCAGCAGCGAGCGTGCCGGCAGAGATGGACATCAGAGCACCCGCAACCAGGCCTGATAACCATTTTTTATTTAAGGCGGTCATAATCTCTTTCCTTCTGAAAGTTCGTTAACAAACGAACAAAAATGTCACACTCTAATGATATGCAAGAAACGTGCATATTCTTTCATGCGGCACCGATGAAAAGAGAGGTCTCTCCCCATGCCGCTATCACGCGCAGATATCCGCCCACTCATTCACCACGTATCGCGGCCAGAGCCCAGGTCGCACGCGGTAATGCAAAAAGTAACGTCTATATGCTTCGCAAGAATAACTTTAGCCAGGATTTGTGGATATAGCCCAGATTAAAAAACGTCTTTTATCAATTTTTTATGCGGGAATTGTCTATGACATAAAGCGGATGGAGCACAATGGAAGTGAATAATTCTTTAATGAAAGGTTAAATGCAGAATAAAAACAGGCCGTACGCAACCGCTCTGGTAGCGGCTGCGCAACATACGTCCAGATTCAGGGATAATCAGTGGAGGAAATGGACTTCAGCGTTGCTGTTTTGCGTATCTTCTTCCGCGTTAAATAACAGCTGATGCGCCCCGGCTTCGAGGATCACCATCGATATTTGCTCTTCGCTCTGGCGAACAAAACATTCAAACTGCTCAAACGTTACGCCCGGCGTAACGGATAAAGACTGGCAAACCACCAGCTTTGGCAGATTATCATCCTGCATATCCAGAAATGCTTTCACCGTCAGTGAACTGGCATTAATCGCGGACAAATCGGCGGCCAGCGGCAGCAGTGCGGAAGGTCTGACTTCCGCCATCGCGGAAAACAGAATGACGTTATCCACCAAATCAATTTTTGCATCAAAGATGCCGTCAAAGTTCTGCATATGAGGTAAATGCAGCGCCTGACAGGTATCGCATTCAAAAAAACTCATGCCCAGGTCGTCGAGCCATTGACGCAACGTATCCAGAGTGGGAACGACCAGTGATGTCATAATAATCTGCGACCTCTATTGATGAAAAAAATACCGGCACAGCTTACGCAAAAAGAGCGTGTCATACCACGATCGCAATCGATATTGTGTTTAGCCGCCGATTTTAAGACAAAATTCAGGGGTAGCATGGCGCTCGATCCACTGGATCATCTTCGCGGCAATGTCTATCCCGGTGGTTTTCTCCACCCCTTCCAGGCCCGGAGAAGCGTTAACCTCCATGACCAGCGGCCCGCGCTCCGCACGCAGAATATCAACGCCAGCCACATCCAGCCCCATGGTCTGAGCGGCTTTGAGCGCAATTTCCCTTTCGCGCGGCGTGATATTCGCAATAGTGGCAACCCCGCCACGATGGAGATTAGAACGAAAATCGCCCTCTTTCGCCCGGCGTTCAATGGCGGCCACTACCTCGTCGCCCACCACAAAACAGCGAATATCACGCCCTTTCGCTTCTTTGATATATTCCTGAACCAGAATATGCGCATTCAGCCCACGAAACGCATCCACAACGCTTTCTGCGGCCTGCCGTGTTTCCGCCAGCACCACGCCGATTCCCTGCGTGCCTTCAACCAGTTTCACCACCAGCGGCGCGCCGCCGACCATATCAATCATATCGCTGGTATCGTCCGGAGAATGAGCAATCCCGGTGATGGGTAAATCGATCCCCTGACGCGCCAGCAACTGCAGCGAGCGCAGCTTATCGCGCGCGCGCGTGATGGCGACCGACTCGTTCAACGGGTAGCTACCCAACATTTCAAACTGACGCAGCGCCGCCGTACCGTAAAAGGTAATCGCTGAACCAATCCGTGGGATCACCGCGTCAAAATGGGGAAGCTGGCGGCCCTTATAATGAATAGAAGACGCCGCCGGGCTGATGTTCATATAGCAAGAAAGCGGATCGATAATTTCAACCAGGTGACCGCGCTGCATCGCCGCTTCGCGCAGGCGTTTACATGAATAGAGCGTTCCGTCCCGGGACAAAATGGCAATTTTCACCCTGCACCTCTCTGAATGACCTGGTAAAAGCAGGCGTATCATACACTGGGTTAAAATCTTTAGCGCGTGGCCCATCCCTGTTTATGCAAATATTCCAGGATAAAGGGGCGACTTTCTTTAATGATGGTGCGGCGAATGTGATCGCTCCAGGTGTCACGACGCGTATTGCTGCCGCGGGTCAGATAGTAATGCGCAAGCTGTTCGTCATACTGCGACAAAAGGTCTGTATTGAGCGGCTGATACTGGTTTTCATGCACCACAAGCGCGGCCGGCAGTCGCGGCTTGATATCCGGGTTATCCGCAGGCCAGCCAAGGCACAAACCAAACAGCGGCAGCACATGCTGCGGTAGCTTCAGTAATTCAGTGACCGGCTCAATATTGTTGCGCAGACCGCCAATAAACACGCCGCCAAGCCCCAGAGATTCCGCCGCCGTCAGCGCATTTTGCGCCATCATCGCCGTATCGACCACGCCCAGCAGCAGCTGTTCCGCCAGCCCCAGCTGCGCATCCGGGCAAATCTGCAAATGACGGTTAAAGTCGGCGCAAAACACCCAGAACTCGGCGGCCTGCGCCACGTGCTTTTGTCCGCCGGACAAGGTAGCCAGCGATTCACGCAGGGTTTTATCGGTTATCCGAACGATCGTCGTGCACTGTAAAAAACTAGAGCTTGAGGTCCCCTGAGCGGCGGCAATGATCGCCTCTCGCTGTGCATCAGAAATAACGTCATCGGTAAAATGGCGAATGGAACGGTGGCTGCGAAGTAAATCAATGGTTGGAGTCATCTTTTTTATCTCTGGCTATACGGGAAGAATCGTCGGGAGCCCGTGACATGAGCTGCGGCGCCAGCATTTGAGCAATACGCCACATCAAGATCACCGCGGCGGGGAGCATCAGCAGTACGCCCAGAAATATCATCACAATCCAGGCGAGCGGGCTGTTAAGCGGCGCGGGTAAGGCCAGGTAATCGTTAAGCGACAGCAGCGCCAGCGATAACAAAACCATCCCCATCATTTCCAGCATCAATACGCTTTTCGGTAATACACCCATGGTGCGCATAAGCGGTCTCCCGGCGAAATGGCTTTCATTATAAAACGTTCCGGCTCGTGGTGTTTAACAGTTATAGCTTGAGGATATCAAAGCAACAGGTTGAACCTGCTTTCCATCCGCCACAAATCGCGGCATCATAACAAGTATTGCCATCCGGCCTGATAAGTTCGAGGAGAGAGAGATGTTTGCCGTTATTTTTGGTCGTCCAGGGTGCCCGTATTGCGTGCGCGCAAAAGAGTTAGCAGAAAAATTAAGCAGTGAGCATGACGATTTTAACTTCCGCTATATTGATATCCATGCGGAAGGTATTACAAAAGCCGATCTGGAAAAGACGGTAGGTAAGCCGGTTGAGACCGTTCCGCAGATTTTTGTCGATCAAAAACACATCGGCGGCTGCACGGATTTTGAAGCGTGGGCAAAAGAGAATATGAATCTGTTCGCCTGATAGCTGTTTCTACGCCCTCCGCTGGAGGGCGTCATCAATTCTTTTTCCGTCGTTGATGCTGATTGAATAAGCTACTGATAAACAAAAAACACAATGCGCCAAGCGCGCACCAAAACACCGCACTAAACAACCACGCCAGCTCTTGCCACAATGAACGCGTCGGCATAAAAACGAACCGCATCAGTAACAGACAGCACGGCGCCGCCAACATTGCGCCAAGAAGAGGTCTGAGCACCTCCCGACGATGGGAGAAAAAGCTTGCTGCAGCACCGGGCAAGATAAAAAACAACAATCCGACTTCAGGATGCCCTGCCGCTTTGAATGCCCCTTTCACATTTAACGTTAATGAAAGACACACCACAATAAAGAGCACAAAGCAGCAGATCGCCCCCGCCCAACTTTGCTTATGTTTCAATCGTTCCTCCTGACACATTCTCTATCGAACACTCTTTTCGCCCGCAGGCGTCCAGTCAGATAAAGTAGCTCGGCATTCCATGCCAAAAACACACCCACACGATTCTTATAGCCGTTGATACGTAATGAGATTAAACTATCCGCATATATTGTTATGTTGCATTAATCGGGGCTGTGTGCGGTGCTGTCGCCCCTTAATTTCTGGCAAAAACATTAGCGTAAATTGCCATTTCTTTCAATAGCTTACTAGTAAACAAGAAGTTAGCCCCAGTGAATATAAACGTCGCAGATTTGTTAAATGGGAATTACATCCTGTTATTATTTGTGGTCCTGGCTCTGGGCCTCTGCCTGGGTAAATTGCGCCTGGGTTCAGTCCAACTCGGTAATTCCATTGGCGTTTTAGTGGTGTCCCTGTTATTAGGCCAACAGCACTTTAGTATTAACACCGACGCATTAAATCTCGGCTTTATGCTGTTTATTTTTTGTGTCGGCGTCGAAGCCGGACCCAACTTTTTTTCGATTTTTTTTCGCGATGGGAAAAATTATCTAATGCTTGCTCTGGTGATGGTCGGTAGCGCAATGCTGATCGCCCTGGGGCTGGGTAGGCTATTTGGCTGGGATATCGGCCTGACGGCGGGGATGCTGGCCGGCTCGATGACCTCCACGCCCGTGCTGGTCGGCGCAGGCGACACCTTGCGCCATTCCGGAATGGCAGGCACACAGCTTTCCACTGCCCTCGACAACCTGAGTCTGGGTTACGCCCTCACCTATCTGATTGGGCTGGTCAGCCTGATTGTCGGTGCGCGCTACCTGCCGAAACTTCAGCATCAGGACCTGCAAACCAGCGCCCAACAAATTGCGCGTGAACGTGGTCTGGACACTGACGCTAACCGCAAGGTTTATCTGCCGGTGATCCGCGCCTACCGCGTGGGTCCGGAGCTGGTGGCATGGGCTGATGGTAAGAATCTGCGCGAGTTGGGTATTTATCGTCAGACCGGCTGCTACATTGAACGCATCCGCCGCAACGGCATCCTGGCTAACCCGGATGGTGACGCCGTACTGCAAATGGGTGATGAGATCGCCCTGGTAGGTTACCCGGACGCGCATGCCCGCCTCGATCCCAGTTTCCGTAACGGCAAAGAGGTGTTCGATCGCGATCTGCTCGATATGCGTATCGTCACTGAAGAGATCGTGGTGAAAAACCACAATGCCGTTGGCCGCCGCCTGGCCCAGCTGAAACTGACCGACCATGGCTGTTTCCTGAACCGAGTGATCCGCAGCCAGATCGAAATGCCTATTGATGACAACGTGGTGCTCAATAAAGGTGACGTGTTACAGGTGAGCGGTGATGCGCGTCGCGTTAAAACGATCGCCGATCGTATCGGCTTCATTTCCATTCACAGTCAGGTGACCGATCTGCTGGCCTTCTGCGCCTTCTTTATCATTGGCCTGATGATTGGGATGATCACCTTCCAGTTCAGTAATTTCAGCTTCGGCATCGGGAACGCGGCGGGATTACTGTTCGCCGGGATTATGCTGGGCTTCCTGCGTGCGAACCATCCAACGTTTGGTTATATCCCGCAGGGTGCGCTGAACATGGTGAAAGAGTTCGGTCTGATGGTATTTATGGCAGGCGTTGGTTTAAGCGCGGGTAGCGGCATTGGCAATGGCCTTGGCGCCGTTGGCGGTCAGATGCTGATTGCCGGTCTGGTTGTCAGCCTGGTTCCGGTTGTTATTTGTTTCTTGTTTGGCGCTTACGTATTGCGCATGAACCGCGCCCTGCTGTTTGGCGCCATGATGGGGGCGCGCACCTGTGCTCCGGCGATGGAAATCATCAGCGACACGGCGCGCAGCAACATCCCGGCCTTAGGCTATGCTGGCACCTACGCCATTGCCAACGTTCTGCTAACGCTGGCGGGGACGCTCATCGTCATCGTCTGGCCTGGCCTTGGTTAGCACTGAGAATTCCCCTTAAACGAAAATTTTTTGCAGATCAGCAGAACTTTTCTTCAAGGTGTCAGTCATAACTATTGCCACTGCTTTTCTTTGATGTCCCCAATTTGTGGAGCCCATCAACCCCGCCGTTTTGGTTCAAGGTTGATGGGTTTTTTGTTGCCTGAAATTCAGCCCTATTCCAGTCAAACACTTAGAGAACCACTTATTCAGATGTGGCGACAGCGCTTTTGTCATGCCAGACCTCGCGGTGTATCCCCCTGACTTAACGCCAGTGTGACTGTGCTTATCCACCACGATCCCGTAATAACTCATTGCGCCGTTCCCGGATGACACTGCCGCTGCTCACCATGGAGTAGAGACACAGTTGACATACCAACATCCGATGGCGGGTCATACTCCCCTGGCCAGGGTACTTCGTCACTCAACTGTCCACTGAATCCGACGGCAGAGGAAGCTCATCTGAATCGATAGCAGACAGCACCAGTACGAAGCATCAGCCATTTTTCCGGTCCACCTCAGCCACAATGCCAGTGGGAATCAAGTTGGTGTTAAGGAGCATGATTTCGGCGAGTTATGCGTTCATGGATAAATGATGACAGCTGAAAACTTATTTATAACTTCTTGCAAATTGTGGTATCGATGGTACAAATTGATTAAAGGATAAAAAACAACCAATAGGTAGATGAATGAGCGTTATAAATCCAATAAGTTCTAATATATTTAATGCTGAATTTTTAAATTCTCCGGCAGCGGCACTTGCAGCATGGATTTCCATCTTTGGCGCTGCTATAACTTTGGTGACAATAGTTATAAGAGCGCTATTCAAGTATAGAAAATCTCATGATGAAATTTTGAAAAAATCTGGAATTCCTGCGTTTGTATTAAACTTTTTCCTTATACGAATATCATTAAAAAGGCTGCCTACTATCACATGGGTTGAAAAATTAATCACTATTCTCTTTTCACTCCTTTTTTTGTATGCGATTTGTTTTTTTGGTCCAACACTTGTCCAAACTATCAAAACCCCATCAAACAGTACTCTGCTTTATTGGAAGAAGTCCGGTGAATCATTTTACATATCCAATAAACAGGCGACAGCGGCTACAATTTTAGCCACTCCTGCTTGGGAAATATCAAAGGATGATTGCAAACAGTCATCCTTTGCTAGTTCGGGGAACTACAAATTATTAACAATTGAACAAAAAGAAGATCTCTGTAAATTACTAACTACTGATGAAGGAAATGTTTACATTGATAAAGCCGTCAAAAAGTTCGTTAAAGCAAAATTCTTTATCTATTCCTTTGTCCCAATGGCCATATTTATTCTATTATGGCTCTCTTTGGGACTTATGCTAACCATACATTATTCTAAAAAAGTCAGAAAATATATTCTAACTGAACAAAAAAGTGCAATTCATTGGGCAAATGGTGAATTCAAGTCAGAAGGAATCTATGCAATATATCAAGAGTTAGAGCATAAGCCCCGGTATTAATGCTCAGTAGACGGCGTTTCGCATACAGAATCTCCGGTCTCTTGCGACTGACGCGGTCACGCAGACCATAATGATGAACAGGGGCGAATGCGCTGCACTTTGCCATCAAACTACACGCTGGTCGAGCCTGGACTAGCAGTAGTTTTCAGGTATTTTGTAGTGCGAAGCTTTGAAAAAATCTGATGTTTGATGTGCCCCTTCTTGCTTCGGGCTGTTACCCGGCACGGCTCAAAACAACTGCCTTGCCTGATGTTCTGCTGCTGCGTGAGCTATAGATATCAGACTGATATCGCACACATCATTGCGAAAAATATCCACTTCAAAAGTGAACAGTTTTCACACAACTCTGGGTTGCTGATGGCCTACGGATGGTTTTCTCTGAGCCACAATAATATAGTAGCCATCAGCAGCTCCAAGTCACCGCTAAAATACGTTCAGCATGTAGCAGTATTCCCTGCGAGCACCACACGGCAACCAATCCGACGGCATTTTTACATTGCTACGTTCGTCGGATATATGGTTGTCATTTTTAAATATCCTTTACATATACTTTTTTTAGTAGTTGTATCCTCTTTGGATCGTTGTATAGTCTCTCATACATAAATTTAAAAATGATTAAGGACAGTTTGATGACTTTCAGTGACGAAACGATTATGGCATGCCAGATCACGGCAGCAATTTTTATGGGATGGGATTATTTCATGCCTAAATCTCATAGAAAACTTTTGAACAGAAAGTTAAGAGAGTATTTTTCAGGTGTACAGTGTAATGTTGATAAAGATATTGGAAAGACCGTTGAATACATTATCGTAGGCATAAGACCTATTCTACTATCATTATTAATGGTTGTAGTAGGCATAGTTATTATGCGTCTGAGCATAAAACTCTCTGATCTATCCCCTTGGTTATTCTTAATATCAAACTTGACATCTTTAACAATTTTTTGTGTAGGCTTTAATTACCTATTAGGTGTTTTTGTAAAAATCATTACGCCTCTGGGTTTAGGGGGAATATTCAGACTCACAACAACTTTCCTTTTAAACACCGAGAAAGGCCCCGTTGCTGGCGTAGGTTTCCTTGCCTTAGTTATCTCATTCATCATGAGATACTGTAATATAAATTAGCAATATCTTTAATAAGATTACTTTCTGTTCGCTACCTGAGTGTTAAATTTGTAGCATGTTGGTTATGGCACACACTTTTGAAGTGTGTTTGACCAAAACAGAGTTTAGCAATACTGCTCTCAAACAAAATATCTGTGAGCTTCGGTGGCAGCGGTGCGAAATATAACGAAGTAGCGCTAGCCATGACCGCAACAGTAGTTAATATCACCGGGGGACAACCATCACCTGAGTTGCCCGCTTTTTCATACAGCGCGCTCCTGCGCGATCCTTTTTGCCGTTGGGCGGGAACACAACGCTATACCGCAAACAATAACCAACGCGCTCACCAGATGATATGAATGCAGCGTGACGTGCAAAAACATAACGCTAAATAATCCCCCACTCAGCGGGATCAAATGCGAATAAATTTCCCCACGCGTTGCCCCAATGGCGCTAATCCCTTTATTCCACAGTAAATACGATAGCCAGGAAGGAAAAATAACAAGGTATGCCAATCCTGTAATAACGCCAGTGTTCGCATAGCTATCCCAGCCCGGCATACCATTGCGCATCAGCTCCACGGCCAGTACCGGAATAAGCACCATCGCACCGAGCAGCGCGCTCACGGCGACAAAAGCGTTTCCCTTCACTTCACGAGGTTTAATGCGCAAAAACGCACAATAGACGGCCCAACTCAACGCTGACCCCATGGTCCAGAAATCGCCCTGATTCAGGTGTGCAAACACCCGCGCATGCATCATATCGCCCTGCGATACCAGCCAGATAACGCCAACGGTGCTGAGGATCACGCCGGCAATATTACGCGCCGAGATCCGCTCTTTAAAAAAGAACTTATTGATTAACAGAACGAGCGCCGGTGTGGTGGACATATAAATCGCCGCATTGAGCGAGGTTGTATATTGCAGGCCGATATACAACGTTAATGGAAAAAGAACCTGACCACATAACGCGAGGAACACGATAGTGCCAAACGATTTTCTCATCGCCGACCACTGCTCGGCGACCTGGCGGAAATAAAGCGCCACCAAAAGCATTGCGGTGAATATCCAGCGTGCCGCTGATAAAACGATGGGATTAACTTCAGCGACCAAAACATGGCCGACCACATAATTGCCGCCCCAAAAACAGGCAGCCAGACTGAGTAAAATATAGGGCATATAGACGCCTTATTGTCAGGTGTAGGGTATGACAACAAGGCTACGGCGGCGTCAGAATGAATGCTAATATAACGTTTTCATCCATGTGCATAGATTAAAACTATGAAATTCACGCTAAGGCAACTTGAGTTTTACATCGCGCTTGCTGAAACATTACAAATTTCCAAAGCTGCGGCGCGCTGTCACATCTCTCAGTCATCAATGACCATTGCCATGCGGAATCTGGAAGAAGCATTAGACGTGCAGCTCTTTGTTCGCTATCCCAAAGGCGTGAAGCTTACCGCTGAGGGCGAACGCTTTCTGGCACATGCCTGCAATATCATCAACTGCAGCCGCTCTGCCGTTGACGCCCTGCATGACCGCAGTGAAATTCTTACCGGCACGGTACGTATAGGCATTGCCGAAACGCTCTCGGCCTATCTTATCCCGGATATACTTAACGATATTGAACGACGTTTCCCTCTGCTGGAGCTGGTATTTCATGAGGCCACCGCGCCGCAACTGGTACAGGCGCTACGGGAGCAAAAGGTCGATTTTTGCCTGCTTCTGACCTCCAATATCGGCCATGATACCGACCTGGAAATCGAAACGTTCATTCGTTCACAGCGCCGCCTGTGGACGTCTATTGGACATCCGCTACAGAGCCAGTCCTCGATCCGTCTTATCGATGTCGTAAAGCTGCCGTTTTTACTACTGGAAACCGACAAGTACCCTGATGTGATCATCGATTACTGGCAGCAGCGCGGCTTTACGCCCAATATCTGTTTTCGCAGCAACTCTTTTGAAGCAATAAGAAGCCTGGTTGCTAAAGGCAGAGGCATAACCATTTTATCCGATCTGGTGTATCGCCCGTGGTCGCTGGATGGTCTGCGCGTCATGCACAGAACGATTGATGATTTTATTACCTGGATGGATGTCGGGACGGTAAAAATAGCGGCTCAGCCGCTGACACCAGAGGCGATGAAAGTCATCGATTTTTTACGTCAGGCCATTACCCGCCTCGACAAACCATTTTAATGATTTTATCTCTGCGACAATCCGGCAATACGCTCCACCATCACCAGAATATCTTCCCGTGACAGCGGTTTTTTGTCCGTGACAAAATGCAGCGTCATTCCTTCGAGAAAAGCATCCAGCGCTCGCGCGGTTACCGGTTCAAACCACTGCTCCAGCGTTTGTTGACTGCGCAACATCCAGTTTTGCATCACCGTTTTCAGGGTCGGTTTTCGGCTGGCGAAAGCATACAGCTGATACATGAGCTCCATGTTATCGGGCGTCGTAACCTGGGAGCTGTAAATCATCTCGGTAATGGCATGACAGGCAGCCTGCGCGTCCGCAACGTCGGCAAAAAAAGCCTGATACTGTTGCGACATCATGGCAGTAAAACGCCCGAATGCCTCCATTAAAAGCTCATCGATTCCCGAAAAGTAATAGGTCATAGAACCCAACGGAACCCCGGCGATCGTGGCGATTTTTCGGTGCGTGACCCCATGAACACCGTAGGTTATTACCGCCTCAAGGGTGGCCTGAACTATCTTTTCTCGCCGTAGCGGATCGTTCGCGCGTCGCACTGCATTTCCTCTTCTTACATTTATGTACAAATGTACACAGTCTTGCTAATGTTGTCTTCTTCCCTCTTTTGTTTGGCTCGAATTCATGACTGGCATCTCATCACGCAAAGCCTTAAGACGTCGCACCTGGGCGCTTTTCACGTTTTTCTTTTTACCCGGATTATTAATGGCTTCCTGGGCAACGCGTACTCCTGCCATCCGAGATATCCTCTCCATCTCTACCGCCGAAATGGGCGCGGTGTTGTTTGGACTTTCGATTGGTTCAATGAGTGGCATTCTATGTTCGGCCTGGCTGGTGAAACGCTTTGGTACGCGTAAAGTGATCCGCACCACCATGTCTTGCGCCGTCCTGGGTATGGCTATCCTCAGCGTGGCGCTCTGGCTGCATTCCGCATGGCTGTTCGCGTTTGGCCTTGGCGTGTTTGGCGCCAGCTTTGGCGCGGCGGAAGTCGCCATCAACGTGGAAGGTGCGGCAGTTGAGCGCGAAATGAACAAAACCGTGCTGCCGATGATGCATGGTTTTTACAGCCTGGGAACGCTGGCGGGCGCCGGAGTCGGGATGATGCTTACCGCCTTCAGCGTTCCGGCGACGGTACATATTTTACTGGCGGCAATGGTGGCAATCACTCCTATCTTTATCGCCATCAAGGCCATTCCAGACGGCACGGGTAAAAATGCCGCTGACGGCTCCCACTCCGGGGAAAAAGGATTGCCGTTTTATCGCGATATCCAACTGCTGCTGATTGGCGTCGTGGTGCTGGCGATGGCGTTTGCTGAAGGTTCAGCCAACGACTGGCTTCCGCTGCTGATGGTGGATGGCCACGGATTTAGCCCGACATCAGGTTCGCTGATTTATGCCGGATTTACGCTGGGTATGACCGTTGGCCGATTCACCGGAGGCTGGTTCATCGACCGCTACAGCCGCGTCGCGGTGGTGCGCGCCAGCGCGCTGATGGGCGCTCTTGGCATCAGTCTGATTATTTTTGTCGACAGCACATGGGTGGCGGGAGTTTCCGTTATTTTGTGGGGGCTTGGCGCCTCGCTCGGCTTCCCGCTGACTATTTCAGCCGCCAGCGACACCGGCCCTGATGCGCCAACCCGCGTCAGCGTTGTGGCGACCACCGGCTACCTGGCGTTCCTGGTAGGGCCGCCACTGCTCGGCTATCTGGGTGAACACTATGGCCTGCGCAGCGCTATGCTGGTCGTGCTGGCACTGGTGCTTATCGCCGCCATCGTCGCGAAAGCGGTGGCGAAACCGGATCTTAAAAATACCCCTGTGATGGAGAACAGCTAATGAGCATCAAATTAATTGCGGTCGACATGGACGGCACGTTTTTAAGCGACCAAAAAACCTATAACCGTGAGCGGTTTATGGCGCAATATCGTCAGATGAAAAAACAAGGTATCCGCTTTGTCGTCGCCAGCGGTAACCAGTATTACCAGCTCATCTCCTTTTTCCCCGAACTGGCCAGTGAAATCTCATTTGTCGCAGAAAACGGCGGTTGGGTGGTCAGTGAAGGTAAAGATATTTTTAACGGCGAACTGGCGAAAGACGATTTCCAGACCATCGTGGAGCATCTGCTGACCCGAACGGACATCGAGGTTATCGCCTGTGGTAAAAACAGCGCTTATACGCTCAAAAAGTACAGCGATGAGCATAAATCCGTTTCCGCCATGTACTATCATCGCCTTGAATTTGTAGATGATTTTGAAAATCTCAACGACGTTTTCTTCAAGTTTGGGTTGAATATTTCAGACGATTGTATCCCCCTGGTGCAGGCGGATCTCCATGAAGCCATTGGCGATATCATGGTGCCGGTGCATACGGGTTACGGCAGTATCGATTTAATTATTCCGGGTGTGCATAAAGCAAACGGTCTGCGTCTGCTGCAACAGCGTTGGGATATTTCCGATAATGAAGTTGCCGTATTTGGCGATGGCGAAAATGATATTGAGATGCTGCGTCAGGCTGGTTTTAGTTTTGCGATGGCAAACGCTCACGCGCCGGTTATCCGGGCGGCAAAATATCGCGCTGGTTCGAACAACGAAGAAGGTGTGCTGGACGTTATCGACCGCGTATTAAAAAACGAAGCGCCGTTTACGCATTAACGCCCCAGCACAGACGGCAACAAAATGATGAGATGATCTATTCATAATCCGCCTCAAATTAACCCCGCTGGATTATTACCTCCAGTGATTACTTCAGGCGAGCGGATTATGAAGAAAAGTGTACTGATGGCGGCATTGTTGCTGGGCTTTACCGGAACAGCACTGGCTCAAAGCGTTACCGTTGATGTACCCAGCGGTTACAAGGTAGTGGTAGTGCCCTCTTCCGTCAGCGTTCCGCAGGCGGTCAGCGTGACGACCGCGCCGCAAACGGTGTATGTTGCTCCGACGCCTGCTCCGGCTCCTGTCTATCGCGCGCATCCTTATGCGCGACATGTTGCCAGCGTCGGTGAAGGAATGGTTATCGAACACCAGATTGACGATCACCACTAAGTTGTCGCCAGACCCGAACAACCGTAATACTGGTCAGTTAAGGGATTTGGAGAGCGGCAGGCCGGATAAGGCGTTTACGCCGCCATCCGGCAATTTGCTACAGACCGCCGGATGGCGCTTCGCTTATCCGGCCTACAGCACGATTCCCTTATCGATGAATTTATCGGGCTGGATTGCGGGCAACCGGGCTTTAAATTTTCCGGGAATTCCCTACCCGCTTATCTTTCAGGAAGATAACCATTAATATCAGCCACAGCACGCCGCTTGCCAGATTAAACAGGCTGAACAAGCCGTTTCCTCCCAGCAGATAAGCGTGTTTGCTCAGCTCAATACCGACGGTAAAGATCAGCATCTGCAACATGCCCATGGCGGCAGAAACCGTCCCCTTACTCATTTCACTGGCAAACAGCGTCAGGCGAACCAGCCCCGCATTCGCCAGACCAATGCCGAACGCATAGACGCTTAAACCCGCCGTCATCCACAAATACGCATGGGATGACACCACCGTGGCCGCCGCGGCAATCACCAGCCCGACGGCGATTGGCCAGCCGCCCATGATAATCAGCGAACGCACGGTCTTGCGCGAAGTCAGTCGCGCCAGCGCCAGATTACCGGCAATCAATGCGCCAAAAATCGGCACCTGCAACAGGCCATATTCGTAGCTGCTGAGATGTTCACCGCTGATGATAATAATCGGGGATTGCGCAATCCACGCCAGTAACGGCAGGCTGACAAAACCTAATGCCAGCGCACCGGCAACAAAACGCCCATTTTTTAGCACCAGCTTATAATCTTTACCCAGCTCTTTAATGGACAGCTTTTCGCCTAACCGGGTAGCCGTTTCCGGCATCGCGCGTTGCAGACCAAAAAAGGAGATGGACGCAAGGGCAGCAAACAGGATAAACATCCCTTCCCACGGCAGAATATGCACCCAGGCAGCGCCGACCAACGGTCCCAGCAGCGGCGCAATCAGCGCTACGTTTGCCATCAGCGCGGTAATTTTTATGCACACCGCTTCTTCAAAGGATTCCTGAATCGCGGCGTAACCCACCGCGCCGATAAAGCACAGGCTTATCCCCTGCAAGAAACGCAGAAAGGTAAATTGCTCAATATTCTGCGCAAGCAGGGTCGCAAGGCAGGTCACAATGAACCAGAGCACGCCGGTTAACATCACCGGGCGGCGCCCAATACGATCCGACAGCGGTCCTAACAGCCACTGTAAAAACATGCCCCCCGCCAGATAAGCGGTCATGGATGTGGGTACCCAATCTAATCCGGCGTTATATTGCTCCACCACCGCCAACATGCCTGGTTGGATCATATCGTTGCCGATATAAGTGGAGAATTCGTAAAGCACCAGACAGAGAGGAAAAAGTAATGCCTGACGCCCCAGCCGGGCGCCTGAAGATAAACGGTTCTGCATGCAGTCTCTTAGCGAATGAAAAAACGCGCAAAGTGTAATAAATGCGCCTTATCGGTGATAGTGGATTATGTGATTTGAAAGCAAAATGCGCACATTTTTACATTCATTTGCTCAAGAGCATTTCACTTTAAGGTTAATTTAAGTTGAGGCCGCTATGATACTTAATCAGTCTCATTAATTGTCTTATAAAGAGTCATTTAGCAGACAAATAAGACAAGACCGCTTTTGATGCCGTAAAAGTCATTTTATGCTCTCCCCCTTATGGGCCTTTTTAACGATTACACTGAGTCTGGAAGTTATGCTGGAAAATCTCAATAATTCGCTGTTTTACCTGATCAACGCCACGCCGGACTCTGCGCAATGGGCTATCTCGCTCGCCATTTTTATTGCTAAAGATTTGATCAGTATTGTCCCACTGCTAGCCGTTGTGCTCTGGCTTTGGGGCCCGCGCGCCCAGGTTACTCTCCAGCGCCAGTTGGTGATAAAAATGGCGATGGCGCTCATCGTCGGCCTGACGATTTCATGGCTGATGGGACATCTGTTCCCTCACGATCGCCCTTTCGTCAACCACATCGGTTATACCTTCCTGCATCATGCGGCGGATGACTCTTTCCCGAGCGATCACGGCACGGTTATCTTTACCTTTGCTCTGGCCTTCCTGTTCTGGCATCGCCTGTGGACTGGCGCGCTGCTGATGGTCGTTGCCGTGGCGATTGCCTGGTCGCGGGTCTACCTTGGCGTACACTGGCCGCTGGATATGCTGGGAGGATTACTCGCCGGGCTGATCGGCTGTCTGAGCGCCCAGATGATCTGGCAACGGTTTGGCGCAATCCTGTACTTTGGCTTGCAGAGCTGCTATCGCACCTGCTTCGCTCTGCCCATCCGTAAAGGCTGGGTGCGTGACTAACCCACGGTAAAAAGAGTACTATTAAGCGCGATACTGAGCACTTATTCTACTCTCCAGGGGAACTATGGAAACTCGACGCGACGAGCGTATTGGTCAGTTACTGCAGGCGCTGAAACGCAGCGATAAATTACACCTCAAAGAGGCCGCGACGCTGCTGGGCGTATCTGAGATGACCATTCGTCGCGACCTGAATAATAACGATGCTCCCGTCGTACTGCTTGGGGGCTATATTGTTCTGGAACCCCGCAGCGCCAATCACTATCTCATCAGCGACCAAAAATCCCGCCTGGTTGATGAAAAACGCCGTGCCGCCCAGCAGGCGGCAAGTCTCGTACAGGCGCATCAAACCATTTTTTTCGACTGTGGCACCACTACGCCGTGGATCATCGAAGCGATTGACAATGAATTGCCTTTCACCGCCATCTGCTACTCGCTGAATACATTTCTGGTGCTGCAGGAAAAACCACAGTGTCGCGTCATCCTGTGCGGCGGCGAATTCCATGCCAGCAACGCCATCTTCAAACCGCTCGATTTTCAGGAAACACTGAACAATCTGTGCCCGGATATCGCCTTTTATTCCGCAGCTGGCGTGCATATTGAGAAAGGTGCAACCTGTTTTAATCTGGAAGAGTTAGCGGTGAAACACTGGGCAATGTCGATGGCGCAGCATCACGTGCTGGTGGTCGATCACAGCAAGTTTGGTAAGGTACGCCCTGCGCGGATGGGGGAACTAAAACGCTTTGATACCATCATCAGTGATAAGCGCCCCGACGATGAATTTGTTGAATACGCGAAAGCGCAACGTATAAAGCTGATGTATTAAGAGATACTGCCGGACGGCGGAGCGCCGTCCGGCAAATGCGAAGATTAAGAGAACCAACCGCCAAACCACTGGTGGAATTTCATCATCACAAAGTCCCACATGCGGCTAAAGAATCCCCCCTCTTCAACGGCTTCCATCACCATCAGCGGACGCTGCTCAATGGATTTCCCGTTCAGCTGGAAGTCGATAGTTCCGACAACCTGGCCTTTCTTCAGCGGCGCGGTTAATTGAGGTTCGGTCAGGGTAAAGCTGGCCTTCAGATTTTTGAGCTGACCACGCGGGATGGTTACAGAACCCGCTTCTCCAGCGCCCAAATTCACTTCGCTCTTATCACCAAACCAAACGCGTTGAGTTACGAAGGTGGCATCCGGTTTAATCGGCGTAACGGTTTCAAAAAAGCGGAAGCCCCAGGTCAGCAGCTTTTCTGACTCATTAAAGCGAATGCGATCGGTTTTCGCCCCCAGCACCACGGAGATCAGGCGCATATCGCCCTGAGTCGCGGAAGCGACCAGGTTATAGCCCGCCCCGGCAGTGGTACCCGTTTTCATACCGTCTACGTTCAGATTGGTGCTCCACAACAAACGGTTACGGTTCGGCTGGCGGATTTTATTAAAGGTAAACTCTTTCTCTTTGTGGATAGCGTACTCTTCCGGTACATCGTGGATCAGCGCCTTCCCAAGCAGCGCCATATCCCGCGCGGTACTGAACTGCCCTGCCGCATCCAGGCCATGCACCGTCTGGAAAGTCGTGTTGGTCAGCCCGAGCTTTTTCGCGTAACCGTTCATCAGGCCAATGAAGGATTCCTGGCTCCCGGCAACGTAATCAGCGAGCGCGATACAGGCATCGTTACCAGACTGGATGATAACGCCTTTGTTCAGGTCGGATACCGCAACCTGATCGCCCGGCTTGAGGAACATAACCGACGATCCGCGCAGGGCCGGATTACCGGTCGCCCAGGCATCTTTGCCCACGGTAACCATGTCGTTGAGGTTAATTTTTCCGGCCTTCAGCGCCTGACCGACCACGTAGCTGGTCATGATTTTGGTCAGACTGGCGGGATCCAGTTTCTCATCAGCATTACCTTCCGCCAACACCTTGCCGCTGGCGTAATCCATCAGGATCCATGCACGCGCGTCCACGCTCGGTGGGGCCGTCGGTTGTTCCGCCGCCTGTACGGTCGGCGCCAAAAGGATTAAGAGTGCAGAGCCTGCAGCAAAGCTGCGGAGTGAAGAGAAGTATTGCGTCATAAATGCCACCCGAGTATCCATTCTAAAAAACCACGTCATACCACACCGTGTTTACACAAAACCGGCCAGGCAACCCCAGCCAACCCATTGCAGAAAAAGCCTGATGGATGACGTGTAAAATAAGTGCGGTGAGTAATAACGCACTAACGAGCTTAAAGAAACCGTAAGTTGGTAAAGTTTTTAAAGTTTATGCAATAACGCCGCGCAGCGCTGCCCCTGGTACGTTTTTTTTAGACGTTGTTGCGTAAATATTAGCTTTCCCCCACCATGTGAACCAGTCAAAGGGCATATGCAGCAATATAGCTGCTCAATTAATTTGCGGGGTTACTATGATTACACTGTGGGGTCGCAATAACTCGACCAACGTAAAAAAAGTATTGTGGACGCTTGAGGAGCTGGAACTGCCGTATAACCAAATTCTGGCAGGCGGGCAGCATGGCGGTAACCGCGATGCCGACTATCTGGCGATGAACCCGAACGGCCTGGTCCCGCTGCTACGCGATGATGAAACAGACGTTTTATTGTGGGAATCCAATACGATTGTCCGCTATCTGGCGGCCCAGTACGGGCAAAAACGTTTGTGGGTTGAAGCGCCTGCCGCGCGTGCCGTCGGCGAAAAATGGATGGATTGGGCGAACCAGACGCTGAGTCCTACGCACCGGGTCATCTTATTTGGTCTGGTCAGAACGCCGGCCGATCAACGCGACATGGCAGCCATTGAGGCAAGTGCCCAGGCTTGCGATAACCTGTTTGCTATTCTGGATAACGCGCTGGCGGACCAGCCGTGGTTCTCCGGAGCTGAATTTGGCACGGCGGATATCGCCATTGCGCCATTCGTCTATAACCTGTTCAACGTTGGTCTCACCTGGACCCCGCGTCCACACCTGGAACGCTGGTATCAGCAACTGACGGAACGCCCGGCATTTCAAAAAGTAGTGATGATCCCGGTCAGCTAATCAGTTCAGGGACTCACTTTCAATAATTCCCCGTCGGACTCGTCGGTTAACACGTACAAATAGCCGTCTGGTCCGACGCGCACATCGAGGATCCGCTGCCCTCTATCCTGTAAAATGCGACCATCCTCCGTGACCGCATTCCCTTTGACGCTCAACACGATCACCTCTTTATCTTTCAATGCGCCAATGAATAACTTCTGCCGCCACTGCGGGAAGGTGTCGCTATGATAAAAAGCCATCCCGCTGACCGCCGGTGACTTTTCCCAGTAAAAGATGGGTTGCTCAGTACCCGCAACAATTTGGCCTTTCGCTTCGGGAATTTTAAGGCCACTGTAATTAACGCCCCAGGTGGCGATCGGCCAGCCGTAGTTTTTGCCTCTTGCGGGGATATTAATTTCATCGCCCCCACGCGGACCATGCTCATTGAGCCACAGCGCATCACTCCATGGGTTCATCGCCATCCCCTGCGGGTTGCGGATACCATATGACCAAATTTCTGCCCGCGCACCCGCCTGATTCACAAACGGATTATCCGGCGGGATTTTTCCCTCATCGGTCAGTCGTACCACCTTACCCTGCAATTTATCCAGATCCTGCGCGGTTGCACGCTGGTTATTCTCACCGAGACCAATAAACAGATAACCATGGCCATCAAACACCAGGCGTCCGCCAAAATGGTTCCCGGTGGAGAGCTTCGGCTGTTGGCGAAAAACGGTCTGGAACGCTTGCAGATGTTTGAGATCGTCGCTCAGGTGTCCGTAACCTACCGCCGTCCCGGCTTTACCTTCACTGTCGGCTTCAGCGAAGCTAAGCCACACCCGACGGGATTGTGCAAAATCCGGTGCCAGCGCCACATCAAGCAGTCCGCCCTGACCATTCGCCCAGACTTTGGGTACGCCGGTCAGCGGGTCGGAAAGCCCCTTCCCTGGCTGCCAAAGTCGAAGCTGACCGCCTTTGAGCGTAATGAGCATACCGCGATTATCGGGTAAAAAAGCCAGCGACCACGGGTGATCGAGTTTGGTTTGCAGCACTTCCACCTTTACCGCGTTGGCATAAGAGGAAAATAGCGCAAGCGGAATAGCACAGAGAAAGAGTCGACGCATAACACCTCCTTAATGGCTCTGCATAAAGCGTAGCCAGCAGGGGGAATTATCCCGTCATATTTACATGATCTTAACGAAAAGGGGGAGCGCCCTCCCCCTGATTCAGACGTGTTCCAGCGTTGGATAAGATTGCAAACACTGGATGCTCAGCGTCAGCGTTGTCAGGCAGTTTTCCAGTTTCTCTGCGTTAACGGCGATAAAAGTTGGACAATCGTGATGTCCACTCATAAGACAAACAGCGGCGGCGGCTAACGCCCCTTCAGCACGATGAAGGGCATTCCACTCTTCCTGATCAAGATGCATACCGTGAAGCTGTGATTGTTCGTGCAATTCGCGATTCAGCACAAAAAAATTATCACGCAGACGATCGCTCTCGCTGACTGACATGTAGCCTTTCGCTTTTCTCAACAGCAGGTAAGCGGCAAGTTCGATACGGGCGTTTATCAATTTGTTGAGAAGATCGGTTCTCAGTCTGTCAACAACCATACTTTGTTCCTCCTCTTTCCAACCATGGTGCAACTTAATAGTATGGTTGTTTTTTGAACAAATAGATGTCCTACATCAATAAAGCCCAATTGATTAACATAATTTACAATGTTACAACCTCAGGCGGTGCGCTTAGCCAAAATGGTCAGTTTCCCGCAGGCCTGACATTTTTTGCTATACCTGATGTGATTACTGCCGTAGCGCTGATTATGAGGGGTCTATGTCGAAAGCAAATGATGCAGAGAAAATCCGCACGCTATCAAAAATTGATCTCAACCTGCTGACGATTTTCTGTTTGATTTATAGCGTAGGCAGCATCTCCAGAGTCGCTGACATGTTGAATATCTCGCCCTCTGCCGTCAGCCAGTCCTTGAGAAAACTGCGCGAAATGATGGGGGATAATCTGTTTGTTCGCAGCGGAAATGCGCTGTTACCGACGGTCTACTCTGATGAGCTTTATGATAATACGATCCCAATTATCGACAAACTGTCGTCGCTGATGCCGCTTTCCACGCCAGGCGCCAAAAAAAGGCTAACGCTCTATACGGAATCTTTTATTTCCCCTATCGTCATTCCCGACGTTACCGCGAGGATAATCGATACCGACGCCGATATCAGTCTCCTGCACCTCACCGCCGATCTGAATGAACAGAGCATTATTGAGTTATTGAATATGCGCCAGGCGGATGCCGTTTTTTCAACGTTTTCCGTTGAGTCAGCCAGCCTTTCATGCCAGAAAATATGCGATATGCGCCTGGTACTGGTAGCGTCGCAGAAGAATGCTTTATACGGTAGTTCCATTAGCGAAGCGCAATTCAGAAACGCGAATCTGGTGGGTTATAATACCAAGAATGAAAAAATTATTTACCATCGCAGTATTGTGGATAAAAAATTCAGAACCGGGGAGCGCTGCCTGCTGACCTCATCTTTTACGGCGATACTGACGATTGTGTCCAATACCCATTGCGTAGGGGTAATCCCGGAAAAGGTATTTGCAACACATGCTCATCTGTACGGGCTGAAAAAAATTAACACGCCGTTTCCCCTGCCGCAATTTAGCGTGTTTGCTTCATCGCGCAAAGACAGCAATACCCATAAGATCCTCTCCCCCATTCTGGCCGATTTGCAAACCACCTCCCTGTTATAAAAACCAGGGAGGCTCAGCGTTTGAGAAAAGATCTATACGTGAATTTTAGCTATCCGCCAGATATGGTCGGCATATTCCTGCACCGTTCGGTCAGATGAGAAATACCCCATGTTGGCAATATTGTGCATCGTCCTGGTCGTCCACTCCCGGGGAGTTCGATACAGCTCATCCACCGCATCCTGGCAGTCCACATAGCTGCGGTAATCCGCCAACACCTGATAGTTGTCGCCAAGAGCGTACCGATGGTCAACGCCGCGCCGTGACACCGTTGGTTACGTTGGTGAAACGCAAAGGAAAGATACGCGCTGCAGCAGTTCGCTGTCATCGCGATAGCGCTCCTGTAACGTCTTCAGGAAGCGATCGTTAATCTCAAAAATAATCTGCAAATGACGCGGTAAAATTCGACTTAACATTTCTACCGGCCAGGTTTCCAGCGCTTCACTCATCAACGTATGGTTGGTATAAGAAAAAATCTGACAGGTCACGTCAAACGCGTTATCCCAACTAAACTGGTGATGGTCAATCAGCAAACGCATTAGCTCAGGGATCGCCAGTACCGGATGCGTATCATTGAGGTGAATCGCGATTTTATCGGCCAGATTATCGTATGTGCGGTGCAACTGATAATGACGGCTCAGGATGTCCTGAATCGTGGCCGAGGCCAGGAAATAGGCCTGGCGTAAACGCAGTTCACGCCCTGCATCGGTCGAGTCATCCGGGTACAGTACTCGCGAGATCCGATCAAAGTGGTATTTGTTTTCTACTTCCGCAGCAAAGTCTTCCTGCAAATTCAGTTTGCCCGCATTAACCTCGCTATTTATCTGAACGTTCCACAACCGCAATGTATTGGTGGTATCCGTTGCATAGCCGGGAATAATCTGGTCATGAGCCACCGCCAGAATATCTTCAGTTTCAAGCCAGCGGGTTTTGTTCCCTTCTTGTTGCAGTCGCCCGCCAAAACGCACTTTATAATGCGTATTATGACGTTTGAATTCCCACGGATTACCGTATTCTAACCAATAGTCCAGCGACTCTTTTTGTACGCCGTTGACAATATTTTGTTTAAACATTCCGTAGTTATAGCGAATGCCGTATCCACATCCCGGCAGGCCAAGCGTTGCCAGCGAATCAAGGAAACAGGCCGCCAGACGACCGAGGCCGCCATTACCTAATCCAGGATCATTTTCTTCGTCAATCAGTTCTTCCAGTTCCAGCCCCATCGCCTCCAGCGCGCTTTTAACTTCGTCGTAAATACCTAATGAGAGCAGCGCATTAGACAGCGTACGGCCAATTAAAAACTCCATCGACAGATAATAGACCTGGCGCGCATCCTGAGAGAATTGGGCCCGATTAGAACGGTGCCAGCGCTCGACCATTCGATCGCGTACCGCATATAACGTCGCATTAAGCCACTCCCGCTTCGTGGCGATGGCGGGATCTTTACCAATAGTAAATAAAAGTTTATTAGCAATATCATCTCTCAGTTTATCGACATCAGAGTCCGCCGCGAGCGGCAGTGGCGAAATATACATATTAACGTTACCTTTCAAATTTTGCAGGATGGGTAATAGACAGGTGAATTATTTAAACTCTGGGTTTGCGAGCGTCAGCTTTTTGCCGAATAATTTCATGACTGGCGATAAACGTTAATTCTGTCATTAATACACGCCAACTTAAGCCGGTGGCCAGTGAGATATAATATAAACTCACACCATTAGCATAAAGAGTTTTAGCCATTTCAAGTTTCGACTGCAAAACAATATCTTTCAAATTTAACCTCATTAATAACGCTCGACGAGATAAAATTTACGCTAATTAATTTCTACAACCAAGAAGTGACACTTAAAGCCGGAATTAGACTCGCTAAACACCTTCCGCTAACCGATCCACTATTTATAGGTATTGGTCCTTATTCTCCCGGTCTTATGCCGATCAGATATAGATGTACCGTGAAGGCATCTGTATAATCCCCCGATTACGAGCAATGTACAGTATAAGAAAATGGCAAAAATTGGTTTTATATCACTAGGTTGTCCGAAAAACCTCGTCGATTCTGAGCGCATCCTGACCGAACTTCGTACCGAAGGCTATGATGTTGTGCCAAGCTACGACGACGCGGATATGGTTATCGTTAACACCTGCGGCTTTATCGACAGCGCGGTTCAGGAGTCCCTGGAAGCCATTGGCGAAGCGCTGAACGAAAACGGCAAGGTGATCGTTACCGGCTGTCTGGGGGCGAAAGTCGATCAGATCCGCGAAGTCCACCCGAAGGTGCTGGAAATCACCGGGCCGCACAGCTATGAGCAGGTTCTGGAGCACGTTCACCACTATGTGCCAAAACCAAAGCACAACCCGTTCCAGAGCCTGGTGCCTGAGCAAGGCGTCAAGCTGACTCCGCGTCATTATGCCTATCTGAAGATTTCTGAAGGCTGTAACCACCGCTGCACGTTCTGCATTATTCCGTCAATGCGTGGCGATCTGGTGAGCCGTCCGATTGGCGACGTCCTTAGCGAAGCTAAGCGTCTGGTGGATGCGGGCGTAAAAGAGATCCTGGTCATTTCTCAGGATACCTCCGCGTACGGCGTGGATGTGAAGCATCGCACCGGTTTCCATAACGGCGAGCCGGTCAAAACCAGCATGGTTGATCTGTGCGAGCAGTTATCAAAACTGGGGATCTGGACGCGTCTGCATTACGTCTATCCCTACCCGCACGTTGATGACGTGATCCCGCTGATGGCGGAAGGCAAAATCCTGCCGTATCTGGACATCCCGCTGCAGCATGCCAGCCCGCGCATTCTCAAGCTGATGAAACGCCCAGGCTCCGTGGACAGGCAGCTGGCGCGCATCAAGCAGTGGCGTGAGATCTGCCCTGAACTGACGCTGCGCTCAACCTTCATTGTCGGTTTCCCGGGGGAAACGGAAGAAGACTTCCAGATGCTGCTCGACTTCCTGAAGGAAGCGCGTCTGGATCGCGTCGGTTGCTTTAAATACAGCCCGGTAGAAGGCGCAGGCGCCAATGACCTGCCGGATCAAATTCCGGAAGAGGTGAAAGAAGAACGCTGGAACCGCTTTATGCAGCTGCAACAGCAGATCTCTGCTGAACGTTTGCAGGAGAAAGTGGGCCGCGAAATTCTGGTTATCGTTGATGAAGTTGACGAAGAAGGCGCGATTGGCCGCAGTATGGCTGACGCCCCGGAAATCGACGGCGCGGTCTACCTGAATGGCGAAACCCAGGTGAAACCAGGCGATATCATCCGCGTGAAGGTCGAAAACGCAGATGAATACGATCTGTGGGGCACCCGCGTTTAAGTAAGCGCAACCCAACTGTAGGCCGGATATGGCATTTATGCCGCATCCGGCAATGCCTGATGGCGACGCTGAAGCGTCTTATCAGGCCTACGGTTCACCCTTTAATTTTCGGGTCCAGCGCGTCGCGCAGACCATCTCCCAGTAAATTAAACGCCAGCACCGTCAGGAATATCGCCACCGCCGGGAAAATCGCCACGTGGGGTGCTATCACCATATCAGCCCGTGCCTCATTGAGCATTGCCCCCCACTCCGGGGTCGGCGGCTGCGCGCCCAGTCCCAGGAATGACAGACTCGCGGCAGAGATAATTGACGTGCCAATTCGCATGGTAAAAAAGACCACGATCGATGAAACCGTACCCGGCAGAATATGGTTAAAGATGATGGTCGCATCGCTGGCGCCAATACTGCGCGCAGACTCAATAAAGGTCTGCTGCTTCAGCACCAGCGTATTACCGCGCACCAGCCGCGCGAAGGCGGGGATGGAGAAAATGGCCACGGCAATAATGACGTTGGCAATACCGCTTCCCAGCACGGCGACCACGGCTATCGCCAGCAAAATCCCCGGAAAGGCGAACAGCACGTCGCAGATGCGCATGATCAGTCGATCCCACCAGCCTTCGTAATAGCCCGCCAGCAGTCCCAGCACCGTGCCAATCGCCGCGCCAATTAATACGGCAAAAACCCCCGCCGCCAGCGAGATTTGCGCGCCAACCAGCACGCGGCTAAAAATATCCCGCCCCAGCGAGTCGACGCCAAACCAGTGCAGCATCGACGGTCCATCATTCAGACGGTCATAATCGAAGTAGTTCTCAGCATCAAATGGCGTCAGCCAGCGGGCAAAAATCGCCACCGCGATCAGCGCCAGGACAAATAACCCCGCAAACATCGCCATGTGCTGGCGACGGAAGCGACGCCAGAATTCATGCCACGGCGTGCGTATCTGCTCTGGCTTAACAAGGGGCATTGCATTTAAAATCGCCTGTCGGCGCCAGTTAAAAAATCGCATCCTTACTTGTACCTGATAGCCGGATTAATGGCGGCGTACAGCACATCCACCACTAAATTAATAAGAATAAACTCCAGAGAAAACAGCAGTACCTCGGCCTGAATCACCGGGTAGTCGCGCATTTCGACTGAATCCACCAGCAGCCGCCCCAGCCCTGGCCAGTTGAACACCTTCTCAACCACAATCGAGCCGCCGAGCAAAAAGCCAAACTGTAGCCCCATCATGGTGACCACCGGGATCATCGCATTACGCAAGCCGTGTTTTAACACCACCCAGGTTTCACTTACCCCTTTGGCCCGCGCGGTCCGCATATAGTCTTCACTGAGCACATCGACAAACGAAGCGCGGGTAAACCGGGCCAGCACAGCGGCCACCGCCGCCCCCAGCGTAATGGACGGCAGGATATAGTGCAGCCAGGTGTCAGCGCCCACGGTGGGCAACCAACCAAGCTCAACGGAGAATATCTGCATGAGCAACATGCCAAGCGCAAACGCCGGGAAAGATATCCCGGTGACCGCCAGCGTCATACTTAATCTGTCCGGCCAGCGATTGCGCCATACCGCCGCGATAATCCCTGCCGTCATGCCAAATAACACCGCCCACGCCATGCTGGCAATGGTCAGCCACAGCGATGGCATAAAACGACTGGCGATCTCTTCAGAAACCGGACGACGAGAAACCATCGAGGTTCCAAAATCGCCTTGCAGCACGTTGGTCATGTAATGCCAGAACTGAACATGCAGCGGTTGATCCAGCCCCAACTGCGTGCGCACCAGTTCGATCACCTCGGCGTCAGCCTCCGGTCCGGCAATCAGCCGGGCCGGATCGCCGGGAAGCAGGTGTACAAATAAAAATACCAGCACCGCCACAATTAACAGCGTTGGAATCAATCCCAGCAGGCGCTTGAAAACATAGTTAAGCATCACGCTCCCTTCGCCGGCCCCTGGGCTGCGGGGCCGAATGAATCTCTTATTTTAAATCCGCATCATCAAAGCTGAATCCGGTATCCGGCATGATCCAGAACCCGGTCAAGCTGGTGCTGTGCGCCGAAATCAGCTTTTCCACTACCAGTGGGATCCACGGCGACTCTTTCCAGATGATATCCTGCGCATCCTTGTACAGCTTCGCTTTCTGCGCCGGATCGTTGGTTTGCAACGCTGCCGCTAAATCACTGTCCACCTGCTTATTGCTGTAGAACGCCGTATTAAACAGCGTTGGCGGCCAGTTTTGTGATGCAAACAGCGGTGACAGCGCCCAGTCTGCTTCACCCGTAGAAGCAGACCAGCCGGTGTAGAACATCCGCACCCCGCTCTCTTTTTGCGCTTTACCTTCGACTTCTGCCGCGCGCTGTCCGGCATCCATCGCCGTAACCTGAGCCTTAATGCCCACCTGCGCCAGCTGCTGCTGGGTAAATTGCAGCACTTTCTGCGCGGTACTGTGGTTATGCGAAGACCATAGCGTGGTGGTAAAACCGTTCGGATAGCCTGCTTCTTTCAGCAGCTCGCGCGCTTTCGCCGGATCGTATGGCCATGGCGTATAGCTTTGCGCATAAGCTATCGACGGAGGAAGTATGCCGGTGGCCGGTGTCGCATAACCGGCAAAAGCCACTTTCACCAGCGCCTGGCGGTTGATGGCATAATTCAGCGCCTCACGCACCTTCGGGTTATCAAACGGCTTTTGCGTGACGTTCATGCTGATATAACGCTGCATGATAGACGGGCTGGCCACCAGTTCCAGGTTTTTGTTCTTCGCCAGTAACGCCGCCTGCTCGTAAGGGATCGGGAAGGCAAACTGCGCTTCCCCGGTCTGCAGCATCGCCGCACGCGTATTGTTGTCGGTCACCGGACGCCAGGTAATCGTATCCAGCTTTGGCAGCCCCTGCTGCCAGTAGCCCGCGAACTTCTTCACCTTCACAAAATCCGTCTGATTCCAGGTCTCCAGCTGATACGGCCCGGTCCCCACAGGATGAAAACCGATCTCCTTACCGTATTTCTTCAGCGCGGCGGGAGAAATCATCGCCGTAGCCGGGTGCGCCAGAATATTGATAAAGGCAGAGAACGGCTGTTTCAGCGTAATCTTCACCGTCGACGGATCGACGACCTCGGTTTTATCGATATTCTTATACAGATTGTAGCGTTTCAGATGATTTTCCGGGTTGCTGGCCCGGTCAAGGTTAGCTTTCACCGCATCGGCGTTAAAGTCAGTGCCATCCTGAAACTTCACCCCCTGACGCAGCTTAAGGGTATAAGTCAGACCATCATCAGAAACCGTATAACTCTCGGCCAGAACATTTTTCAGCTTCATCTCTTTATCAAGGCCAAACAGCCCTTGATAAAACGACTTCGCCACCGCCTGCGACAAGGTGTCGTTCGCGTCATAGGGGTCGAGCGTAGTGAAATTGGAGCCCACCGCCACCACCACATCTTTGGCGGCCCAGCCCGGAGCGGCAGCCAGTGCCGAGGCCACTCCCACAGCAACCAGCCATTTTCGAGCAACAATTTTTGTCATGTTATTCTCCTTAAACCCTGCCTGCCTGTTATAAACGCGAAAGCGCATTTTCTGGTTGCCCACGCGCAACATAATGCCCCGGCCCCACTAACTGTAATGAAACGGGGGGAATCTCTTCACCGCGTTTGCGGATATTGCTGGGGATATCATCCGACAACAGCACGCGCTGGGGCCGATGATGTGATGGATCGGCAACCGGCACCGCCGCCATCAGCTTGCGGGTGTACGGATGCTGCGGATTTTCAAATACCGCCCGCCGGGTGCCAATCTCGACGATCTGCCCCAGATACATCACCGCCACGCGGTGACTGATCCGCTCCACTACCGCCATATCATGGGAAATAAACAGGTACGCGATCCCCATGTCTCGCTGGAGGTCGAGCAGCAGGTTAATGATTTGCCCGCGAATGGAGACATCCAGCGCCGAGACGGACTCATCGGCAATAATCACCTTGGGATTGAGCGCCAGCGCCCGGGCAATGCAGATACGCTGGCGCTGCCCACCAGAAAACTCGTGCGGGTAGCGCCAGGCATGCTCAGGGAGCAATCCTACGCGCTCCAGCAGCCATGCAACTCGCTTTGCCGCTGCATCACCTTGTAGTAATCCATGCACCCGCAGCGGCTCTAAAATGGAATATCCCACGGTCTGGCGAGGATCGAGCGAGGCATAAGGGTCCTGGAAGATGAACTGAATGTCCCGACGCAGCGGCTGCAGTTTGCTGGCGGCCAGGGTATCAATACGCTGTCCATTGAAGATGATCTCGCCACGTTGCGACTCAACCAGGCGCAGCAGCGCGCGCCCGGTGGTGGATTTGCCGCAGCCCGACTCGCCCACCAGCGAGAGCGTTTCTCCCGGCCACAGGTCAAAACTGACGTTTTCTACCGCATGTACCTCGCGAGTCACCCGGTTAAAAATGCCGCTGCGCAGAGGAAAACGCGTCACCAGATTGCGCACTCGCAGAATAGGCTCGCCTTCAACCACCGTATCCTGCTCGGTTTGCGGTTCGACATGACCGGGATCGTGCAAAGAGATAAGTGGGAAACGGCGCGGAAGCTCATGTCCGCTCATGGCGCCAAGCTGCGGTACGGCGGCCAGCAGCGCCCTGGTGTAAGGATGCTGGGGAGCATGAAAGATCTGCTCAACGCTGCCGGTTTCTACCGCCTCGCCCTGATACATCACCAGCACGCGGTCGGCAATATCCGCCACCACGCCCATATCATGGGTAATAAAGATCACCCCCATCGACATATCCTGCTGTAACACTTTAATCAGTTGCAGGATCTGCGCCTGAATAGTGACATCCAGCGCGGTGGTGGGCTCATCGGCAATCAAAACCGCAGGGCGGCACGACAGCGCCATAGCGATCATCACCCGCTGGCGCATACCGCCGGAAAGCTGGTGCGGATAGCGCGATAAAATCGCCTTCGCCTCGGGGATACGAACCTGGTCGAGCATCCGTTTAGCTTCCAGCATCGCCTCTTCATGACTGGCCCCCTGGTGTAAGCGGATAGACTCGGCAATCTGCTCACCCACGGTAAACACCGGATTAAGCGATGTCATCGGTTCCTGAAAGATCATCGCGATATCCGCACCGCGCACATGACGCATCTGTGATGCGCTCTGTTCCCCCAGTTCAATAACCTGTCGGTTGCGGCGTCGCAGCAGCATTTCATCACAGCGCACTTCACCGCCGGCCTGTTCAATCAACCGCATCAGCGACAACGCCGTAACCGACTTACCCGATCCGGACTCGCCAACTATCGCCAGCGTTTCGCCACGCTTCAGGCGAAATGACAGATTGCGCACCGCACTGGTACGCTGCTGTTCCTGCTCGAAGGCAATATTCAGGTTGTTGACTGACAGCACGTCGCTGAAGTCAAGCTCATCACTGTGTGGCAACGGTATCTCCTTTTTCCCGATAAATACCGGTGGTCGGCGTATCGCCCGCGTATCCCCAGGCACGGTACATGCCTTCACTGTTAAACGGTAAGGCGACGTTGCCCTCATGATCGACAGCAATTAAGCCACCGCTGCCGCCCAGCGCCGGTAATTTTTCCATCACTACACGTTCACACGCCTCAGATAAGCTCAGGCCGCCATAATCCATCAACGCCGCGATGTCATAGGCCGCCAGCGCGCGAATAAAGACTTCTCCGGTTCCTGTACATGAAACCGCCACGTTTGCGTTATTGGCATAGCAGCCTGCGCCAACCAGCGGGCTGTCACCTACTCGCCCCGGTAACTTGTTGGTCATCCCGCCGGTCGATGTCGCCGCCGCAAGATTACCGAACATGTCCAACGCAACCGCCCCCACGGTCCCCATTTTGTTGTTCTCATCCAGTGGGGTCGCGTTATGATCCAGTACCGTTTCCCCCGCCGTTCGCGCCGCCAGCAGTTGAGCGTAGCGTTCTGGCGTCGAAAAAATATCCGCCGAAACGCGATCCATCCCCTGCGCAATAGCAAAATTCTCTGCCCCTTCACCAATCATCATGACGTGCGGGCTGTGTTCCATCACCAGGCGTGCGGCAAGAATGGGATTTCGCAGATGGCGAACGCCTGCGACGGCTCCCGCTTTGAGGGTATTACCGTCCATCACGCAGGCGTCCAGCTCATGGGTTTCATCACGGGTATACACCGCGCCAATTCCGGCATTAAACAGCGGGCATTCTTCCAGTAGACGCACCGCCTCGGTCACCACATCCAGTGCGCTACGACCATCTTCGAGCATCCGCTGGCCTGTTTCGACGATATCTGACAGCGCCTGTATATAACGCAACTCCTGCTCCTGGCTCAGCTGCGAACGAGTAATAGCCCCTGCGCCGCCGTGAATTGCAATAACTGCTTTGCCCATTTTTTTCGTCCATTAAGGTGACAGGTTCCGGGGTTATAAATATCAGAATTTCTGTGACTTATTGATTCGATTTTTGAATATAGAAAGATGCAGACGTCATGTAAAGGTAAAGGCCTGCACCTTATAACCGCGCCCACCAGGTCATTCAGATGGAATAAACAGGCATGAGATCCCCGACGACGGTGAATAAACTATGCAAGCAGATCGGTAATCTGTTTTTTTGCATACCATACAAATCGTTCTACTGACGGCATAGCGTTGGCCCAATCCGTTTTGGTCACCCCCAGATATTCGGCACATGCAGCTTGCAGCGTATCAGCATACTCAACGGGTAATCGCGGCATGAGCCAGGACGCCGCCTCATCTTTAGCGGCAATACTGCCGGTCACGACGCTATACCAGATACGCGCCAAAGCAAGAATGATATTACGCTCATCACCCTCTAAATCTGCCGGGTGTTGCCACTGTTCAAGAGTATGTCGAAACGTTTGTAATACATCACCGGGAGGAATGGCATTGAATAATATATCAGCGGGTTCACCGAACAACGGTACGCTGGCGCGCCGCGCTTGTGTCAGTAAAATTGAAATATCAGGATCCACCAGGGCCGGTTCATAAACTCCGGCACGGATATCATCACGTAACCATTCGCCAAACTGCATTTCTCTTACCGGTGGAAATCGCCACGGCACCATCTGCGAGTACAGGACAATGGTCACTTCCAACGCGCGATAGCGTTCTGAAGTCCCAGGCGGGGCTGAAATCGTCAATAATTCCTGCATCAACTTCGCTCTTAACCGGGCATTTATGGGTTCTTGCAGAGTGACCAACAAATCAATGTCGCTTTGAGGTTTTAAGCCGCTTTCGACAGCAGAACCATACAGATGAACGGCAACAAGATTCCCCCCGAAAATCTGGCGGATGAGTGCACAAGCGGCATTCACCTGTCGTCGAATTACGTCCGGTATATTCTTTGTCATCTTTCCCCCTGATTCAGGCAGCGATATTTTATGCCCGCTAAGGTATGAGCTTACTGTTATTTTGCTCTTTCTGCTGGCCCCTGGCGGCAACATGAGTTTTGCCGCCAGAGGCCAATAACTTCACTCTAAGCCGGAGGTGGCATACTGTCCGCGGCCATTTTCTGACATAATGAGCGGATTCGATTTTGCCCCGCAGGAGTCTTCTCATGGAATTTACCGCCGGACTGATGCCGCTTGAAACGGCTCTCTCTCAGATGCTTTCGCGTGTTACCCCCCTCACCGCCGTCGAAACGCTGCCGCTGGTTCAATGCTTTGGCCGCATTCTGGCCACCGACGTCGTCTCCCCGATTGATGTCCCCGGATTTGATAACTCGGCAATGGATGGCTATGCGGTGCGAATCGCTGATTTACACTCAGGCCTACCGCTCGCGGTGGCAGGCAAAGCCTTTGCCGGACAGCCTTTTCACGGCGAATGGCCTGCGGGGACCTGTATCCGCATTATGACCGGCGCACCGGTGCCCGCCGGTTGTGAAGCAGTGGTCATGCAGGAACAAACGGAACAAACTGACGACGGAGTACGATTTACCGCCGACGCCCGCAGCGGGCAAAATATTCGTCTGCGCGGGGAAGATATTGCAAACGGCGCGGTGGTGTTTCCCGCCGGGACTCGCCTGACAACCGCCGAGCTTCCTGTTCTGGCCTCGCTTGGTATTGCTGATGTGCCCGTTGTGCGCAAAGTTCGCGTGGCGCTGTTCTCCACCGGTGATGAGCTGCAACTGCCTGGTCAACCGCTGGGCGACGGGCAGATTTATGACACCAACCGCCTGACCGTTCACCTGATGCTGCAACAGCTGGGCTGCGAAGTGATCAATCTGGGGATTATTCGCGACGATCCCAACGCGCTGCGCGCGGCGTTTATTGAAGCCGACAGCCAGGCCGATGTCGTTATCAGCTCCGGCGGCGTTTCAGTCGGCGAAGCTGATTACACCAAAACCATTCTGGAAGAGCTGGGCGAAATTGCCTTCTGGAAGCTGGCCATCAAACCGGGCAAACCGTTCGCGTTTGGCAAACTGAGCAACAGCTGGTTTTGCGGCCTGCCGGGCAACCCGGTATCAGCGGCCCTCACCTTTTATCAACTGGTGCAGCCGCTGCTGGCGAAACTCAGCGGCAACACCGCCTGTGGATTGCCTCCGCGCCAGCGCGTGCGCACCGCCTCACGCCTGAAGAAAACGCCAGGACGTCTGGATTTTCAACGTGGCGTATTGCAGCGTACCGCAGAAGGCGAACTGGAAGTCACCACCACCGGACACCAGGGTTCGCATATTTTTAGCTCCTTTAGCCAAGGCAACTGTTTTATCGTTCTGGAACGCGATCGCGGCAACGTTGAGGCCGGAGAATGGGTTGAAGTCGAGCCGTTTAACGCACTGTTTGGAGGCCTGTAATGGCAGAACTCAGCGACCAGGAGATGATGCGCTATAACCGGCAAATCATTCTGCGCGGCTTCGATTTCGAAGGTCAGGAAGCGCTGAAGGAGGCGCGGGTACTGGTCGTTGGTCTGGGAGGACTGGGCTGCGCCGCGACCCAATACCTGGCAGGCGCTGGCGTCGGGCATTTAACGCTGCTCGACTTTGACACCGTCTCCGTGTCGAACCTCCAGCGCCAGACGCTGCACAGCGATGCGACCGTAGGGCAAGCGAAAGTGCTGTCCGCCCGCGACGCGCTGGCGCGGATTAACCCTTATATCGCCATTACGCCGGTGAATGCGCTGCTGGATGATAGCGAAATTCATGCGCTGATCGCCAAACACGATTTGGTGCTGGACTGTACGGATAACGTCAGCGTCCGCAACCAGCTTAACATCGGCTGCTTTACCGCAAAGGTTCCGCTGGTTTCCGGGGCGGCAATCCGCATGGAAGGACAAATTACCGTCTTTACATACCAGGAAGGCGAACCTTGCTACCGCTGTCTGAGCCGTCTGTTCGGTGAAAACGCCCTGACCTGCGTCGAGGCTGGCGTGATGGCCCCGCTAATCGGCGTGATCGGCTCGTTACAGGCAATGGAGGCCATTAAGCTGCTGGCAAACTACGGTAAACCCGCATCCGGCCGGATCGTCATGTACGACGCCATGACCTGCCAGTTCCGGGAAATGAAGCTGATGCGTAATCCGGGGTGTGAGGTGTGTAGTCGGTAAAAAAGTCGGGTGGCGGCTTCGCCTTACCCGACCTACAACGGCTTGAACGTAGGCCGGGTAAGCGTTAGCGCCTCCCGGCAACAGCATCAGATTGACGTGCGGCCAAATGCCCCCTGCCAGTCGTGCTCAAACTTCGCTACGGCTGCATCCACGGCCGGAGAACTAATCATCTGTTGAGCAACATCCAGCGGCAACGTGATGGCTTCGCAGCCTGCCAGCAGGCAATCCAGCGCCTGACGCGGCGTTTTGAAGCTGGCTGCCAGTACTTTGGCATGCGGCGCATGCATTTTCAGCAAGTTCTGCAGATCAATCACTGTCTGAATGCCATCACCGCCCTGCGCATCCACGCGGTTCACGTATGGCGCAACGTATTCCGCCCCCGCCAGTGCGGCTAATAACCCTTGGGCTGCGCCATATACCGCAGTACCCAGCGTCGGGATCCCTTCTTCTTTCAGCAATTTAATCGCCGCCAGCCCTTCTTTAGTGACCGGCACTTTGACCACGATATCTGCAACAATTGACCGCAATTTACGCGCATCGCTGACCATGCCTTCGGCGGTCGTCGCCATCACCTGAGCAAACAGACGGCCTTGTCCTCCCGTTGCTTCATGCAGTTGCGGCAGCAACGCTTCCAGCGTCTGTTTACCCGCCGCCACGATGCTCGGATTCGTTGTCACCCCGGCCAGCGGAAAAATACGCGCCAGAGCGGTCACCGCGGCAACATCCGACGTATCTAAATAGAGTTCCATAACCTTTCCTCAAACGAATAATTAGCATGAATAAAAGGTAGCACGGCGAAACCTCACGGATAGTTGACTTGCGTCAATATAACTTTCATTCGAAAGTAATTTAATCTTTATACGAAAGAAAAGAGGCCGCTTATGATTTTTAATATTCAGCGCTATTCCACTCATGATGGTCCCGGTATCCGTACCGTGGTGTTCCTTAAAGGATGCTCCCTGGGCTGTCGTTGGTGTCAGAATCCGGAAAGTCGCGCCCGTACACAGGACCTGCTCTACGACGCACGTTTGTGTCTTGATGGTTGCGATCTCTGTGCGCAGGCGGCCCCTGCGGTGATTGAGCGGGCGCTGAGCGGTCTGCTGATTCATCGCGAAAAACTAACCGATGACACTTTCGCCGCGCTAACGGACTGCTGTCCAACCCAGGCGCTGACCGTCTGTGGCGAGGTCAAAAGCGTGCACGACATTATGTCGACCGTCTTGCGTGATAAACCGTTTTACGATCGCAGCGGTGGAGGCCTTACCTTGTCCGGCGGCGAACCGTTTATGCAGCCAGAGCTGGCTGCAGAATTATTCAAAGCCAGCCACGACGCAGGCATTCATACAACGGTCGAGACCTGCCTGCATGTACCGTGGAAGTATATTGAGCCTTCATTACCTAACGTTGATCTGTTCCTGGCCGATTTAAAACATGTGGCCGCCGCGCCGTTTAAACAGTGGACCGATGGCAGCGCCTCGCGCGTTTTGGACAATCTGAAAAAACTGGCCGCTGCGGGTAAAAAAATCATTATCCGCGTACCGCTGATTCAGGGTTTCAACGCTGACGAAGCCGCCATCCAGGCCATTACCGATTTTGCCGCCGACGAACTCCACGTCGGTGAGATCCATTTTTTGCCCTATCACACCCTGGGCATCAATAAATACCACTTACTCAGTCAACCCTACAACGCACCGGATAAACCGCTTGATGCGCCTGCGCTGCTCGAATTTGCCCTGCAGTATGCCAGCCGTAAAGGTTTAACCGCGACCCTACGAGGATAATCACCATGACAACTCTGAAACTGGACACGCTCAGCGACCGCATCAAAGCGCATAAAACAGCCCTGATCCACATCGTGAAGCCGCCGGTTTGTACCGAGCGCGCCCAGCACTATACCGAGATGTATCAGCAACATCTGGATAAGCCTATCCCGGTACGCCGCGCGCTGGCGCTGGCCCATCATTTGGCGGAACGCACCATCTGGATCAAACATGATGAACTGATTATCGGTAACCAGGCAAGTGAAGTACGCGCCGCGCCGATCTTCCCGGAATACACTGTTTCCTGGATTGAAAAAGAGATAGACGACCTTGCGGACAGACCTGGCGCAGGCTTCTCGGTAAGCGAAGAGAACAAACGCGTATTGCACGAGGTGTGCCCGTGGTGGCGCGGCCAAACCGTACAGGATCGCTGCTATGGGATGTTTACCGATGAGCAGAAAGGTCTGCTGGAAACCGGCATTATCAAAGCCGAAGGCAATATGACCTCCGGCGACGCACACCTGGCGGTGAACTTCCCGCTGCTACTGGAAAAAGGTCTCGACGGCCTGCGCCACAAAGTCGATGAACGTCGCTCACGCATCAATCTGACTTGTCTGGAAGATCTGCATGGCGATCAGTTCCTGAAAGCGATTGATATCGTGCTGGAAGCCGTCAGTCTGCACATTGAGCGCTTTGCCGCTCTGGCACGAAAAATGGCGTCCACGGAAACCCGCGCCAGCCGTCGCGAAGAGCTGCTGACCATGGCGGAAAACTGTGATGTGATTGCCCATGAGCCGCCTAAAACGTTCTGGCAGGCGCTGCAGTTGTGCTACTTCATCCAGTTGATCCTGCAAATTGAATCCAACGGCCACTCCGTGTCGTTTGGCCGCATGGACCAGTATCTCTATCCTTTCTATCGTCGCGATGTGGAACTGAATCAGTCGCTGGATCGCGAACACGCCATTGAGCTGTTGCACAGCTGCTGGCTGAAGCTACTGGAAGTGAACAAAATTCGCTCCGGTTCCCACTCCAAAGCATCGGCGGGCAGCCCGCTGTATCAGAACGTGACCATTGGCGGGCAGAATCTGGTTAACGGTCAGGCGGTGGATGCCGTCAACCCGCTCTCCTACGCTATTCTGGAATCCTGCGGCCGCCTGCGTTCTACTCAGCCTAACCTGAGCGTGCGCTATCATGCGGGGATGAGTAACGATTTCCTTGATGCCTGCGTACAGGTCATCCGCTGCGGATTCGGGATGCCAGCCTTTAACAACGATGAAATTGTCATACCGGAATTCATTAAACTCGGTATTGAACCCCAGGACGCCTATGACTATGCGGCAATTGGCTGCATCGAAACCGCCGTTGGCGGCAAATGGGGCTACCGTTGTACCGGCATGAGCTTTATTAACTTTGCGCGCGTTATGCTGGCGGCGCTGGAAGGCGGACGCGATGCCACCAGCGGTAAGGTATTCCTGCCGCAGGAAAAAGCGCTCTCGGCCGGCAACTTCAACAATTTCGCTGAAGTGATGGACGCCTGGGATACGCAGATTCGCTACTACACGCGTAAATCTATCGAAATTGAGTATGTCGTCGATACGATGCTGGAAGAGAACGTGCACGATATTCTCTGTTCCGCGCTGGTAGACGACTGCATCGAACGCGCGAAAAGCATTAAGCAAGGCGGCGCGAAGTATGACTGGGTATCAGGTTTGCAGGTGGGTATCGCCAACCTCGGCAACAGCCTGGCGGCAGTGAAGAAACTGGTCTTCGATCAAGGCGCTATCGGCCAGCAGCAACTGGCCGCCGCACTGGCCGACGATTTTGACGGTCTGACCCACGAACAGTTACGCCAACGGCTGATCAACGGCGCACCGAAGTACGGCAACGATGACGATTCCGTTGATACGCTGCTGGCCCGCGCTTATCAGACCTATATTGATGAACTGAAACAGTATCATAATCCACGTTATGGTCGCGGTCCGGTTGGCGGCAATTACTACGCAGGTACCTCTTCTATCTCCGCCAACGTGCCGTTTGGCGCGGCAACCATGGCAACGCCGGATGGCCGTAAAGCGCGTACCCCGCTGGCTGAAGGCGCGAGCCCGGCTTCCGGTACGGACCATCTCGGTCCGACGGCGGTAATTGGTTCGGTGGGTAAACTGCCTACCGGTTCGATTCTCGGCGGCGTACTGTTAAACCAGAAGCTGAACCCGGCCACGCTGGAGAATGAATCCGATAAGCAAAAGCTGATGATCCTGCTGCGCACCTTCTTCGAAGAGCACAAAGGCTGGCATATTCAGTACAACATTGTCTCCCGTGAAACGCTGCTGGAAGCCAAAAAACACCCGGACCAGTACCGTGACCTGGTGGTCCGTGTAGCCGGTTATTCCGCCTTCTTCACCGCCCTGTCTCCGGACGCGCAGGACGATATCATCGCGCGTACTGAGCATATGCTGTAAGCAATATTGTAGGCCGGATAAGGCGTTCACGCCGCCATCCGGCACGCTACCCTCCCCATTGCCGGATGCGCTGACGCTTATCCGGCCTACAACTGCTCTCCCCTTAGTCGGGTAAGGCGAAGCCGCCACCCGGCTTTTTACTTTCATTCGAAATTAAATTTGTGCTTCATGTCACATTGTTATTAGAATGTTTCTGGTCGCAGTTATGAGCCAGGAGCAAGTATGACCATCAAAGTTATCGTCACCGATATGGACGGAACTTTTCTCGACGACGCCAAGAACTACGATCGTGCACGTTTTATGGCGCAGTATCAGGAACTGAAAAAACGAGATATTGAATTTGTCGTGGCCAGCGGCAACCAGTATTTCCAGCTGATCTCCTTTTTCCCGGAGCTTAAAGACGAAATATCGTTTGTCGCTGAGAATGGCGCGCTGGTTTTTGAGCATGGCAAGCAGCTGTTTCACGGCGAGCTTACCCGTCACGAATCACGCATCGTTATTGGCGAACTGCTTAAAGACAAGCAGCTCAATTTTGTGGCCTGCGGTCTGCAAAGCGCCTACGTCAGCGAGCATGCCCCAGAATCTTTTGTGGCATTGATGTCGAAACACTATCATCGTCTGAAACCGGTGAAGGATTATCAGGACATTGATGATGTGCTGTTTAAGTTTTCGCTGAACTTACCCGACCAACAAATCCCGTTGGTTATCGATCACCTGCATACTGCGCTTGATGGCATTATGAAGCCCGTCACCAGCGGCTTTGGGTTTATCGATTTGATTATTCCGGGCTTACACAAAGCCAACGGTATCAGCCGCCTGCTGAAACGCTGGAACCTGTCCCCTCAAAACGTGGTCGCCATTGGCGATAGCGGTAACGATGCGGAAATGCTGAAAATGGCGCACTACTCTTTCGCCATGGCCAATGCGGCAGAAAGTATAAAAACAATTGCCCGCTTTCAGACCGACGACAATAACCATCAGGGCGCGCTGAACGTGATTCAGGCCGTGCTGGATAACACCTCTCCTTTTAACGTCTGATCCTGTCGACCGGGGCCTGCTCCGGTTTTCACTCTTTTATCATTCCGTGCACACCATCAAGTTTTTAAACTTGCATTAACCTATTTTTAACTTATATTGCACATGTAAGTTAAATGGTTTCGAATGAAAGTTAATGCGAGGTGGTTATGGCTTTTACGTTTACCTGCGACACATTGCCCGCCGATCACAAAGCGGCAATCCGTCAGATGAAACAGCAATTGCGGGCACAGCTTGGGGATGTTCAGTTGATTTTTAATCAGCTGAGCGATGCCATTGCCACTCGCGTAGCGGAAATCAACGCTCTCAAAGCCCAGGGTTCACCGGTGTGGCCAGTGTTGCCCTATGCGGATATTAAAGCGGGTCGCGTGAGCGCAGAACAGCGTGAAGAAATTAAGCGTCGCGGGTGCGCGGTGATTAAAGGCCATTTCCCTCGTGAACAGGCGCTGGCATGGGATCAGTCGATGCTCGATTACCTGGATCGCAACCGCTTTGACGATATTTACAAAGGACCGGGCGATAATTTCTTTGGCACCCTTAGCGCATCCCGCCCGGAGATCTACCCCATCTACTGGTCACAGGCGCAAATGCAGGCCCGTCAAAGTGAAGAGATGGCGAATGCGCAGTCCTTTCTCAATCGCTTATGGACGTTCGAAAGCGAGGGTAAGCAATGGTTTAACCCGGACGTCAGCGTCATCTACCCTGACCGCATTCGCCGCCGCCCGCCGGGAACCACCTCGAAAGGGCTTGGCGCACATACCGACTCCGGCGCGCTGGAGCGCTGGCTGCTGCCGGCTTATCAGCAGGTCTTTGCTAATGTTTTCAATGGAAAACTGGCTGAGTACGATCCGTGGCAGGCCGCGCATCGCACCGAAGTAGAAGAGTATACGGTCGATAACACCACCAAATGTTCGGTATTTCGTACCTTCCAGGGCTGGACGGCACTGTCTGATATGCTGCCAGGCCAGGGGCTACTGCATGTGGTCCCGATCCCTGAAGCAATGGCCTATGTGCTGCTACGCCCATTGCTTGACGATGTGCCAGAAGATGAACTGTGCGGCGTCGCGCCCGGCAGAGTGTTACCGATTTCCGCGCAATGGCATCCGCTGCTGATCGAGGCGTTAACCAGCATTCCACCGCTGGAAGCCGGGGATTCGGTCTGGTGGCATTGCGATGTGATCCACTCCGTCGCGCCGGTAGAAAATCAACAGGGCTGGGGTAATGTGATGTATATCCCTGCCGCACCGATGTGCGAAAAGAACCTGGCGTATGCCCACAAAGTGAAGGTCGCGCTGGAAAAAGGTGCGTCGCCGGGTGATTTCCCGCGCGAGGATTATGAAACTTACTGGGAAGGACGCTTCACGCTGGAGGATTTGAATATCCACGGTAAGCGCGCGCTGGGTATTATTTAATGCGTCACTGACGCCATTTCCTAAGTATTTCACGTTACAGGTGCAGCCATCACACCTGTAACGCGAAAGACGACGGGAAATTAGCCGTCGATACCTTTGCTGCGCAGGTAATCTTCGTAGTTACCGGTGAAGTCCACCACGCGCTCTGGCGTAATTTCAATCACGCGGGTGGCCAGCGAACTGACGAACTCACGGTCGTGAGAGACGAAGATCAGCGTGCCCTGATACATTTCCAGCGCCATGTTCAGCGACTCAATCGATTCCATGTCCAGGTGGTTGGTTGGTTCATCCATTACCAGAATATTCGGTTTCTGCATCATCAGCTTACCGAACAGCATGCGTCCTTTTTCACCACCAGACAGCACCTTAGCGGGCTTCTTGATGTCGTCCTGGCTGAACAGCAGACGGCCAAGGAAGCTGCGTACAACCTGCTCATCGTCGCCTTCTTGTTTCCACTGGCTCATCCACTCGAATACGGTCAGATCGTTTTCGAACTCATACTCGTGATCCTGCGCATAGTAACCGACTTGCGCGTTTTCAGACCATTTCACGGTGCCGTTATCCGGCTGCAAATCACCGACCAGCGTTTTCAGCATGGTGGATTTACCCACGCCGTTGGCGCCCAGAATGGCAATCTTCTCACCCACTTCAAGCAGCAGATTGAAGTTTTTAAACAGCGGGCCTTCATCAAAACCTTTGGTGAGCGCTTCCACTTCCAGCGCGTTACGGAACAGTTTCTTGTCCTGCTCGAAGCGAATGAACGGGTTCTGACGGCTGGAAGCTTTAACTTCTTCCAGTTTAATTTTATCGATCTGACGGGCGCGGGAAGTCGCCTGACGAGATTTTGAGGCGTTAGCGCTAAAGCGGCTGACGAAGGACTGCAGGTCCGCAATCTGTGCTTTCTTCTTGGCGTTATCGGCCAGCAGACGTTCACGCGCCTGAGTTGCCGCCGTCATGTATTCGTCATAGTTACCTGGGTACACACGCAGTTCGCCGTAGTCCAGATCCGCCATATGCGTACAGACCATATTCAGGAAGTGACGGTCGTGCGAAATGATGATCATGGTGCTGTCACGCTCGTTTAGCGTCTGCTCCAGCCAGCGGATGGTGTCGATATCCAGGTTGTTCGTGGGTTCGTCGAGCAGCAGAATGTCCGGGTCGGAGAACAGCGCCTGCGCCAGAAGCACACGCAGTTTCCAGCCGGGCGCAACTTCGCTCATCGGACCGTAATGCTGTTCAACCGGAATCCCCACGCCCAGCAGCAGTTCGCCCGCACGCGCTTCCGCAGAGTAACCGTCCATTTCGCCGTACTGCACTTCGAGGTCGGCCACTTTATAGCCGTCTTCTTCGCTCATCTCCGCCAGGGCGTAGATACGATCGCGCTCCTGCTTCACTGCCCACAGTTCAGCATGTCCCATGATCACAGTGTCAAGCACGGTGAACTCTTCAAAGGCGAACTGATCCTGACGCAGTTTACCGATGCGTTCGTTCGGATCGAGGGAAACGTTACCCAACGTCGGTTCGAGGTCGCCGCCGAGAATTTTCATAAAAGTGGATTTACCGCTACCGTTCGCGCCAATCAGGCCGTAACGGTTGCCGCCGCCAAATTTGACGGAAATATTTTCAAACAGCGGCTTACTGCCGAACTGCATGGTGACGTTGCTGGAGACTAACACTGGCGTATCCTGAAAGAAATATGTGACAAACCGCTTATTATGCCATAAGTCTACGATAAGATCGCGCCTTCATGCTGAAGGGATAAAGTGCAAGCAAAAGGAAAAAAATGTGATTTAGTACACATCCGAATTCCTTGTTGCTCAGATTGCACTTATAATGCGTGCCCAACACTACATAAATCTCAACCCACTGGCCTGCCTGGCACTGAATCTCGCATACATGAAGATGAATATGAAATTGACAACGCTTTTCGCGGCGGCACTTGCGGTAGTTGGTTTTTGCAACACTGCCTCAGCCGTCACGTACCCGCTGCCTACCGATGGTAGCCGTTTGATTGGCCAAAACCAGGTCATCACCATTCCTGAAGGCAATACCCAACCGCTGGAGTATTTTGCGGCAGAATATCAGATGGGTCTGTCTAACATGCTGGAAGCGAACCCTGGCGTGGATACTTTCCTGCCGAAGGGCGGTACCGTACTGAACATTCCTCAGCAGTTGATCCTGCCGGATACCGTGCATGAAGGTATTGTTATCAACAGTGCTGAAATGCGTCTGTACTACTACCCGAAAGGCACCAACACCGTTATCGTTCTGCCGATCGGTATTGGTCAGTTAGGCAAAGACACCCCAATCAACTGGACCACCAAAGTTGAACGCAAGAAAGCGGGACCAACCTGGACGCCAACCGCAAAAATGCATGCGGAATACCGCGCTGCGGGCGAACCGCTGCCAGCCGTGGTTCCGGCAGGCCCGGATAACCCGATGGGTCTGTACGCGCTGTATATCGGCCGTCTGTATGCTATTCACGGTACCAATGCTAACTTCGGCATCGGCTTGCGTGTCAGCCACGGTTGCGTCCGTCTGCGTAACGATGACATCAAATTCCTGTTTGAAAATGTGCCGGTCGGCACTCGCGTACAGTTTATTGATGAACCGGTGAAAGCCACTACTGAACCAGACGGCAGCCGTTACATCGAGGTACACAACCCACTGTCCACGACTGAAGCACAGTTTGAAGGCGGGGAAATCGTACCGATTACGCTGAACAAGAACATCACCAGCGTCACCGGTCAGTCTGACGTCGATCAGACCGTCGTTGACCAGGCGGTACAGAACCGTTCAGGTATGCCGGTTCGTCTGAACTAATCTGCTATACATGCCCGATGGCGCTACGCTTATCGGGCCTACCACCGCACCAGGCCGGATCAGGCGCCAGCCGCCATCCGGCACACCATATCAATTACATCACCTGCAGCAAAACATACCCTACCAGCGCCGCCCATATCAGCATCGGCAACGAATACCAATGAAAACGCCACCAGATCCGTCGGTCGTTTGCCATCCGCAAGGCAATAAGATTCGCCAGCGATCCCGGCAACAGACCAAAACCGCCCACATTGACCGCCCAGGCCAGCAGCAGCGTCGGCGGAACGTAGTTCAGCAACAAAATCGTACTGGGAACATTACTGATAAACTGCGACAGGCCAATGGCCGTCAACCAGAGACCCGGCGCTGAGAGCGTACCAATCTGGTGGGTTATCCCCTGCAATGCCGGTAGCTGCGTCAGCAAATGCACATCAATAAACATCGCCATAAACACCAGCAGCAGCGTCCAGTCCACACTGAGGATGACGCGACGAGCCAGAACCATGAACCCCGCCGCCACAATCGCCAGCCCCCACAGTTCTTGTTTTAACTCCAGCGCCGTCAGAAAGATGAGATACAGCGCCAGACAGCTCCACACCAGGCGCGGTTGCCAGTCAGGCGCGCGCGTCCCGGTATGATAGTGCAATGCTTTATTCGGGAAGCTGAACCAGCACAGCGCCACCAGCGTCAGCATCATGGCCCCCGCGAGCGGCGCCATTTGCCAGGTAAACGCGGCAAATGATAACCCGGAGCGCCCCCACATCAGGATATTTTGCGGATTGCCTATTGGCGTGAGCAACGATCCGGCGTTCACCGCCAGCGCCTCAAAGATAATCAGGCGATTCACCGGGATGGCGCATAATTTCTTCAGGGTTATCGTCAGCGGGACAACAATAAACAGCGCAACATCGTTGGTCAGAAACGTCGACAGCAACGCCGCCGCCAGTACCATAAATATCGCCAGTTGGCGTTCAGTGTGAAAGCGGCGGGTCATCTTGCGCCCTAACACATCGAAGTAACCGCTTAACTCCACGCCTTTGGTCAGCAACATCAGGCCGCTAAGCGTAATGATGGTGCGCCAGTCAATCGCCCCAGGCCATGACCGGGGCGTAAATGGCGTGAACAAGCTCAGTACAACACCAACGATGATTAACAGCTGAAAAAAGCGATCGCGCTGCAAGGCGCGTAATAAAGGAAAACTCATTCAGAGCCGGTTCCTTGCTGTTGCGTAAAACGGCTAAACGCTTCCAGCGTTTCCTTACTGACGTGGTGCTCCATGCCTTCCGCGTCCCGACGGGCAATTTCCGGACTAATACCTAACATCAACAGGAAATTTTCCACAATCTGATGACGCTCCCGGCTCTCCTGGGCCAGCCGTTCACCTTCGGCAGTTAAAAACACGCCGCGCCAGGGGATCATTTCAATCAACCCGACCGAAGCAAGGCGCTTCAACATTTTGGCAACCGTCGGCTGGGAAACGCCAAGTCGGGCGGCCATATCCACCTGGCGCGCTTCCCCCACCTCAATAATGAGGTCGGAAATCAGCTCTACGTAGTCATCAATCAGCTCGCGGCGATGCGCCTCGCGAACCTGACGAAACCCTTCAACGTGTTCTTCGACATTCACCAATTGCGTCACTTTTTTTGTTGTTGGCATACCTGCGCGACGACTCATTCTGCTTCCTCGTTACTGTGACGCGTTAACGGCATCTGATTAGAGAGCGCTCATTGTAAACCAGAGTTGCGTGGGCACAAAAAATTAACGTTTTAGCAATAGCTATATAATATAGCCTGTGCTATATCTGTATATAATAAAGACATCCCTCAAGGACTGATGGGATTGTGAAGTCAGGAGGTTTATATGAATGAATTTAAGAGGTGTATACGCGTGTTTAGCCACTCTCCCTTTAAAGTACGGTTAATGCTGATCTCTATGCTGTGTGACATGATTAACAGCAAACCAGAGCAGGATAAACCTTCGCAAAAATAATGCGGCGTCGCGGTACGCCGCTTCTTTTTCCTGCCGCCATTCGGATACGGCGATCGTTTTTGCGCCAATACCCCTTCTTTTTGTCAGTTTTGCCACGTCCCTCGCAAAACAATTTCTTTGTAGTAGTTGACCTTCTCTTGTACACACTCTATCTTTTCGCAGCCCTGCGTATATTGCGGCTCGCGGATGCGGACCCTATCCCTCTTCTCGCTCTCTCAGGCAGGCTATGACCCTTAGCGCCAGGGTAAGCACATGGCGTTTTTGTAACAGTGGCATATGAATTTAACCCTCAAAGAGTCAATCATTGCTCGTAGCCGGGCGATTAGTCCGTGGACTGGCCTCTATTTCTTACAGTCTCTGCTAATCAACCTTGCGCTGGGCTATCCGCTTAGCCTGCTCTACAGCGTTGCTTTCACCTGTATATTAACGCTGCTCTGGCGCAGCGCGCCGCGCGCGCAGAAAGTGCTGATCGGCATTTGTTCGCTCATTGCGGCAATGTACTTTCCGTTTGGCCAGGCTTACGGTTCGCCGAACTTCAATACCTTGCTGGCGCTGCACTCAACCAATATGGAAGAGTCCACCGAAATCCTGACCATTTTCCCCTGGTACAGTTATCTGGTTGGGGTGTTTATTTTTGCCCTCGGCGTTATCGCCGTACGCCGTAAAAAAGAAGCGCAGAAGCGTAGCTGGAATAAGTTCGACAGCGTTTGTTTGCTGTTCAGCGTTGTCGCCTTCTTTGTTGCCCCGGTGCAAAACCTGGCCTGGGGCGGCGTGTTCAAGCTGAAAGACAGCGGCTATCCGGTTTTCCGCTTCGCCAAGGACGTTATCGTCAATAACAACGAAGTGCTCGATGAGCAGGAGCGCATGGCGAAGCTGTCGAGTGTGAAAGACAGCTGGACGGTAACCAGCGTGAAGCCAAAGTATCACACCTACGTTGTGGTTATCGGTGAAAGCGCCCGCCGCGATGCGCTAGGGGCATTTGGCGGCCACTGGGATAACACTCCGTTTGCCAGTTCCGTTAACGGCTATCTCTTTGCTGATTACATTGCCGCAAGCGGTTCGACGCAGAAATCACTTGGCTTAACGCTTAATCGGGTCGTCGATAACAAACCCCAGTTTCAGGATAACTTTGTTACCCTGGCCAACCGCGCGGGATTCCAGACATGGTGGTTTTCCAATCAGGGACAGATTGGCGAATACGATACGGCTATCGCCAGCATCGCTAAGCGGGCTGATGAAGTACACTTCCTCAAAAACGGTGATTTTGAAGCAGATAAAAATACCCGTGACGAAGCGCTGTTGAAGATGACCGCCCAGGTTCTGGCCACCGAACGCACTCAGCCACAGCTTATCGTGCTGCATTTAATGGGTTCACATCCGCAGGCATGCGACCGTACGCAGGGTAAATACGAGACTTTCGTCCAGTCAAAAGAGACATCCTGTTATCTGTACACCATGACGCAGACGGATGACCTGCTGCGCCAGCTTTACGGGCAATTACGTAACAGCGGCAGTAGCTTCTCGATGGTCTATTTCTCCGATCATGGTCTCGCCTTCAAAGAGCGGGGAAAAGAGGTGCAGTACCTGGCGCATGACGATCAATTCCAGCAGAATTTCCAGGTACCCTTTATGGTGCTGTCGAGCGATGATAAAGCGCATCGGGTGATTAAAGCCCGTCGCTCTGCGAATGATTTCCTCAGCTTTTTCTCACAATGGACGGGGATAAGCGCCAAAGAAATTACCAACAGCTACCGTTTTATCTCAGAGAAAAAGGCCGGTCCGGTGTATATCACCAACTTCAAACTGCAGAAGGTGGACTACAACCATCTTGGTACCGATATTTTCTCCACCAAATAATACGTTGTCGGCCGGATAAAGCATTTTGCTACCGATGCCTGATGCGCTTATCAGGCCTACAACGACATTCCTTCCTGCATTACACGCAAAAAAAATCCGCCCCTTGAGGCGGATTTTTTATATCACCGAAGTGATTAGAAGCGGTAACCCACGCCAGCGATCCAGGTGCCAACGTCAACGCTACGAATACGGCTCTGCTCGTAGGAGAAATCCAGAGCAACGTTTTCGATCGGGTTGAACTGCAGACCAGCACCGTAAGAGAAACCGTAGTCGCTGGTGGTGTGGTTGTCAGCAGGGGTTGCTGCGTTCTGGAATTTACCGTAACCAACACCCACTACGCCGTAGATGCTTGCCCAGTCGTTCAGACGGTAAGCCGGACCAGCAGTGATGCCGTAGTATTGAGTTTTGTTGTAGTCGCCAGAAGCATCGGTACGGTCTTTTTCAGTGTAAGTGAAGGAACCGATTACACCCAGCGGGTTGTTGTCCTGCTCGTAGCGATACTTCAGGTTGAAACCGTTCATTTTGTTCGCTGCGCCCTGAGCATCGCTCTGAGCGTAACCACCGGTAACGGTAGAAGTAGCAGCTACAGCAGTACCTGCGGAGAAAGCCAGAACAGCGGCCAGTGCTGAAAGACATGCAATTTTTTTCATAACCACCTCAAATGTGCTTCAAGTAAATCCTAAGTTTTAAATATAACAAAAATTGATGGGAAACTCTTTGCGATTCGCGGTGTCTAACGGGCTCTTTCATGTAACAAAACGTTTCACAAACCAGCTATATCTTTCAATTTACACCACTTTTTTAAGGTAATGAGCCATTATTGCGCGCACAATACGACACATTCATCCAGATAATTCCTAATCACACAGATTATTAATCCGTCAATTTTTCATCATTGTACGGATCTGAAGAATTTTTTTTTCAACGAATACTCAACCGGTTGAGTGTATTTCCATTACACTCGCTGTTTTACTTTTCTATACATATTGCCATCCGCGTCGTAACGTCGCGCAGATGAAGACGTGTAATCATTATTTGTCAGGAGAAAGGATGCCGGGATCGTTACGTAAAGCGCCTGTCTGGTTACCTATTTTGGTTTTGCTTATTGCTATGTCCTCCATTCAAAGCGGAGCATCTCTGGCAAAATCGCTGTTCCCTCTTGTCGGTGCGCCTGGCGTTACCGCGCTGCGCCTTGCGCTGGGCACTCTCATCCTCATCGCCTTCTTTAAACCCTGGCGTTTACGTTTTGCTAAAGAACAGCGCCTGCCGCTGCTGTTTTATGGTCTGTCTCTGGGTGGGATGAACTATCTCTTCTATCTGTCAATTCAGACCGTCCCGCTGGGAATTGCCGTGGCGCTGGAGTTTACCGGCCCGCTCGCGGTAGCGCTGTTTTCATCCCGACGCCCTGTAGATTTTATTTGGGTTGCGCTGGCCGTTCTTGGGCTTTGGTTCCTGTTGCCGCTTGGACAGGACGTTTCTCATGTGGATTTAACCGGTGCTGCGCTGGCGCTGGGAGCTGGCGCCTGTTGGGCAATTTATATTCTCACCGGGCAGCGGGCCGGGGCCGAACACGGTCCGGCAACCGTAGCGGTTGGTTCATTAATCGCGGCGCTGGTTTTTGTGCCAATCGGCGCGCTTCAGGCCGGTGATGCCCTGTGGCACTGGTCCATACTGCCGTTGGGTCTGGCCGTAGCGGTTCTCTCCACCGCGCTGCCCTATTCGCTGGAGATGATTGCATTAACGCGACTACCGACGCGCACTTTTGGTACGTTGATGAGCATGGAGCCCGCGCTGGCTGCGGTTTCCGGAATGATTTTCCTCGGTGAAACGCTAACGCTTATCCAGACGCTGGCTCTGGGGGCTATTATTGCCGCATCAATGGGCTCTACGCTCACTATTCGCAAAGAACCACAAATTAAGCAAGTTGACGTGAATTAACCTGTTAATATTCTGCATGGTTTGCATAATCATGCAGAATATCCAGCTGTAAATCTGCGTGATAATTATTCTAATAAATATATTTTCCTCAACCGCATATTTCATTTATTTTTTACATTAACATAAAAATAACATTACGCAGCAAAGCATACCCCTATCCTTATGATTTCATTAGATATTAATCATCCACCCTTCTCTTTGCTATTAAAGTAATAGGTAACACCGGAAAAATAAATCCAAAATTAGCGCTATACTTATTTCCGTTGAAGAGTTGGGACATAAATATCAAGAGGATATGAAAATATGAGCACCGCAAAACTGGTAAAAACAAAAGCATCCGCCCTCCTTTATACCCGCAACGATGTGACAGACAGCGAAAAGAAAGCGACCGTAGAACTGCTGAATCAGCAAGTGATCCAATTTATCGATCTGTCATTGATCACCAAGCAGGCGCACTGGAACATGCGCGGGGCGAACTTCATCGCTGTCCATGAGATGCTGGACGGCTTCCGTACTGCCCTGACCGATCATCTCGATACCATGGCCGAGCGCGCCGTACAGCTAGGCGGTGTGGCCCTGGGAACAACCCAGGTTATAAACAGCAAAACGCCGCTGAAAAGTTACCCGCTGGATATCCATAGCGTACAGGATCACTTAAAAGAGCTGGCCGATCGTTATGCGGTAGTCGCCAACAGCGTACGGAAAGCCATTAGCGAAGCAAAAGACGAAGACACTGCGGATATCTTCACCGCGGCTTCCCGCGACCTCGACAAATTCCTGTGGTTTATCGAAGCCAACATTGAATAACGGCTGACATAAGAATTACCTATAAAACCCTCGCTCCGGCGGGGGTTTTGCACTTCTATAGTGCATGATATTGAGCATTCATCACTCCAAAGTAAATTATTTGTAATAATCACCTCACACAATCGTTAACGAAAGATTGTTTAATCAACAATTTTTACGCTAAATAGTCATACCGTTTGCACAGCGGCCGGCACGCACCAAATGAGTGCCCCAAAACGGTGCGCACCGACCGCTTTGCCCTCCTTATTGTGCAGAAAAAAGAGACACCCTCTTTTTAAAACAATGAGTTGTAAAAGTGGCACGATTTTTTCATTAAGCCATATGTTCTCGCAGGGGATCGCCCCGTGGATATAAAAGGAAATCCTATGAAGTCTGTATTAAAAGTTTCACTGGCTGCACTTACCCTGGCTTTTGCGGTGTCCTCTCATGCCGCAGATAAGAAACTGGTTGTCGCAACCGACACAGCTTTTGTTCCATTTGAATTCAAACAGGGTGACAAATATGTTGGATTTGATGTGGATCTGTGGGCTGCCGTCGCCAAAGAATTGAAGCTGGATTATGAACTGAAACCGATGGATTTCAGCGGCATCATCCCGGCTCTGCAAACCAAAAACGTCGACCTGGCGCTGGCAGGTATCACCATCACCGATGAGCGCAAAAAAGCGATCGACTTCTCTGACGGCTACTACAAAAGTGGTTTGTTAGTGATGGTCAAAGCAAACAACAACGACGTGAAAAGCGTGAAAGATCTGGATGGTAAAGTCGTTGCGGTGAAGAGCGGCACCGGCTCCGTTGATTACGCCAAAGCGAACATCAAAACCAAAGACCTGCGTCAGTTCCCGAACATCGATAACGCCTATATGGAACTGGGCACCAGCCGCGCAGACGCCGTCCTGCATGACACGCCAAACATTCTTTACTTCATCAAAACCGCTGGCAATGGTCAGTTCAAAGCTGTAGGCGACTCGCTGGAAGCCCAGCAGTACGGTATCGCCTTCCCGAAAGGCAGCGATGAGCTGCGTGAGAAAGTGAACGGCGCGCTGAAAACGCTGAAAGAGAACGGCACTTATAACGAAATCTACAAAAAATGGTTCGGTACTGAACCTAAATAATAACCGGTAGCGTTGCCCGGTAGCGTGATGCTTGCCGGGCATGTGCCAGCATTTTTGAGACCTGCAGACCGGATAAGCGCAGCGCGTCCGGCAAAGCGGGCATTTGGAATATTTACACCACGGTAACAGGAACGACATATGCAGTTTGACTGGAGTGCCATCTGGCCCGCCATCCCGCTTTTGATTGAAGGCGCCAAAATGACCTTATGGATTTCGATCCTCGGTCTGGCTGGCGGTCTGGTAATCGGACTTGCCGCAGGGTTTGCGCGGACTTTCGGCGGTTGGATAGCCAACCACGTAGCGCTGGTGTTTATCGAAGTCATCCGCGGTACGCCCATTGTTGTACAGGTTATGTTTATCTACTTCGCCCTGCCAATGGCGTTTAACGATTTACGTATTGACCCCTTTAGCGCCGCCGTTGTCACCATCATGATCAACTCCGGCGCCTATATTGCGGAAATCACCCGCGGCGCGGTGCTCTCAATCCATAAAGGATTCAGCGAGGCCGGGCTGGCGCTTGGGCTTTCACGCACCGAAACCATCCGCCACGTTATTTTACCTCTCGCGCTGCGTCGTATGCTGCCGCCGCTGGGCAACCAGTGGATCATCAGCATTAAAGATACCTCGCTGTTTATCGTCATTGGCGTCGCTGAACTGACCCGTCAGGGGCAGGAAATCATTGCCGGTAACTTCCGCGCACTGGAAATCTGGAGCGCCGTTGCGGTGTTCTATCTGATCATTACGCTGGTGCTGAGCTTCATTCTGCGTCGTCTGGAAAGAAGGATGAAAATCCTGTGATTGAATTTAAAAACGTTTCTAAGCACTTTGGTCCTACCCAGGTGCTGCACAATATTGATCTGAACATTAAGCAGGGTGAAGTGGTGGTCATTATCGGACCGTCCGGATCCGGTAAATCTACGCTGCTGCGCTGCATTAACAAGCTGGAAGAGATAACCTCTGGCGATCTGATCGTCGACGGTCTGAAAGTCAACGATCCCAAGGTAGACGAGCGGTTAATCCGCCAGGAAGCCGGGATGGTGTTTCAGCAGTTCTACCTGTTCCCTCATCTGACGGCGCTGGAAAACGTCATGTTTGGGCCGCTGCGCGTACGCGGAGCGAATAAAGAACAGGCAGAAAAGTTGGCTAAAGAGCTGCTGGCGAAGGTCGGTCTGGCCGAACGCGCGCATCACTACCCTTCGGAGCTGTCCGGCGGTCAACAGCAGCGTGTGGCCATTGCCCGTGCGCTGGCGGTGAAGCCGAAAATGATGCTGTTTGATGAACCCACCTCTGCGCTGGACCCGGAGCTGCGCCACGAAGTTCTGAAAGTTATGCAGGATCTGGCGGAAGAAGGAATGACCATGGTAATTGTGACCCACGAAATCGGCTTTGCCGAAAAAGTGGCTTCACGCCTGATTTTCATTGATAAGGGACGTATTGCCGAAGATGGCAATCCGCAGGCCCTGATTGAAAATCCACCCAGCCAGCGTTTACAGGAATTCTTGCAGCACGTTTCCTGATGCCTTGACCTCCCTTCGCCCGAAGGGAGGTTTTCACCAGAATCCTCTCATTTCAATTATCTCCCGCCCTGCCATCTATACTTATCCTTTTGCATTTATTTTCTCATGGGAGGAGTCATGCGCTGGATCCTGTTGGTCTTATTTTGTCTGCTGAGCATACCGTCTCACGCGGTGACGATACCCGGCGTCACAACCACTGCATCAGCCGACCCGCAAACGCCCCCCGCCAAAGAACCTGATGTTGAGCAAAAGAAAGCCGCTTACGCCGCGCTGGCTGACGTACTGGATAATGAGGCATCGCGCCAGGAATTGATTGGTCAATTGCGTAAAGTCGCGGCAACACCCCCTCCGGAACCTGTGCCTGTTATTGTCCCTCCCACGCTAACTGAAGAAAAAACGGTGCTGGAAAACGTGACAGATATCAGTCGTCACTATAGTGAGGCGCTTTCCGACCGCTTTGCTCAGCTTTATCGCAACATCACCGACGCCCCGCATAAAACCTTTAACCCGCAAACCTTCACCAATGCCCTGACCCATTTTTTAATGCTGGCAGCATCGGTGTTCGGATTTTACTGGCTGATCCGCCTGTGCGCCCTGCCGCTGTATCGTAAGATGGGACAATGGGCGCGCCGGAAAAACCGCGAACGCAGCAACTGGCTACAGCTTCCGGCAATGATTGTCGGCGCATTTATTATCGATTTATTGCTGCTGGCGCTGACGCTGTTTATAGGGCAGATACTAAGCGACCGAATGAACGCCGGGAGCCGCACCATCGCTTTCCAGCAAAGCCTGTTCCTCAACGCCTTTGCGCTGATTGAGTTCTTCAAAGCTATTTTACGTCTGATATTTTGCCCAACGGTGGCGGAGCTACGTCCGTTTAATATTCAGGATGCTGGCGCACGCTACTGGAATCGCCGTTTGAGCTCACTGAGCAGCCTGATTGGCTACGGACTGATTGTTGCCGTGCCTATTATCTCCAATCAGGTCAACGTGCAGGTCGGCGCGATGGCAAACGTCATCATCATGCTGTGTATCACGCTATGGGCGCTGTACCTGATATTCCGGAACAAGAAAGAGATAACGCAGCATTTACTTAATCTGGCGGAACGATCGTTGGCTTTTTTCAGCCTGTTTATCCGCGCCTTTGCGCTGGTATGGCATTGGCTGGCCAGCGCTTACTTCATTGTGCTGTTTTTCTTCTCGCTGTTTGACCCCGGCAACAGCCTGAAATTCATGATGGGCGCTACGCTGCGTAGCCTGGTGATTATCGGCATCGCCGCCTTTATTTCCGGCATGCTTTCGCGCTGGATAGCCAAAACGATTACCCTGTCGCCACACACCCAGCGCAGTTACCCGGAATTACAAAAACGGCTGAATGGCTGGCTGTCGACGGCGTTAAGCGTGGCACGGATCCTGACGGTGTGCGTCGCGGTAATGCTGCTACTCAATGCCTGGGGACTGTTCGACTTCTGGAACTGGCTGCATTACGGCGCAGGAGAGAAAACGGTGGATATCCTGATCCGCATCGCGCTGATTCTCTTCTTCTCCGCCATCGGCTGGACGATACTTGCCAGCCTGATTGAAAATCGTCTGGCCTCCGATATTCACGGTCGACCGCTACCCAGCGCGCGCACCCGTACGCTGCTGACGCTGTTCCGTAACGCGCTGGCGGTGATCATAAGCACGATCACCATCATGATTGTGCTCTCCGAAATTGGCGTCAATATCGCCCCCTTACTGGCCGGGGCCGGGGCGCTGGGGCTGGCGATCTCTTTCGGCTCGCAAACGTTGGTAAAAGACATTATCACCGGGATCTTTATTCAGTTCGAAAATGGTATGAACACAGGCGATCTGGTGACTATCGGCCCACTCACCGGTACGGTTGAACGGATGTCCATCCGTTCCGTGGGCGTGCGCCAGGATACCGGGGCTTACCATATTATTCCCTGGTCATCGATAACGACCTTCGCCAACTTTGTGCGTGGGATTGGATCGGTTGTCGCCAATTACGACGTAGACCGCCATGAGGATGCGGATAAAGCGAATCAGGCGTTGAAAGACGCGGTTGCTGCGGTGATGGAAAAGGACGATATTCGCGGGCTTATTATTGGCGAACCGTCGTTTGCCGGGATTGTGGGATTAACCAATACGGCATTCACGCTGCGGGTCTCGTTTACTACCCTACCGCTGAAGCAGTGGACCGTCCGTTTCGCGCTCGATAGCCAGGTGAAGAAACACTTCGATCTGGCCAACGCACGCGCTCCGGTACAGACGTATCAGGTCTTACCTGCTCCGGCGAATAGCCCTGCGTCGGCGGCAAGCGAACCGCTGCCGCCAACCGAGCCAACGCTTTAGCGTTTACGCGCCATAAAACGGCGACGCTGATCGTTATCCATAAAGGTCCAGGCAATAAAGCGGCTCTGCTTTTGCCCCTGGGCCATCTCTTTTTTAACCACTTTGACTGCGCCCACATCCGTTAACGCGTGGTACAGCGGAGGCAAGTTCTCACCACGTGAAACCAGCGTGGTAAACCACATCACCTGACGGCCAAAAGCCTGGCTTTCGGCGATCATTTTCTTAATGAATGCCACTTCACCGCCTTCACACCACAGCTCCTGCTGTTGCCCGCCAAAGTTCAGCGCATCATCTTTGTCCTGACCGAGATTACGGCGTTTACGTTCGCTTCCGGCGCGTGCAGAAGCGGCGGAATCGTGGAATGGCGGATTGCACACCGTGGCTTCATACTGCTCATTTTTGTGAATGATACCGTTGAAGATTGAGGCGGCATCTTTCTGGCGGCGCAGACGAATTGCGCGCGTTAAACCCGGATTGGCGTTAACTATCGCCTGAGCGCTGTTAAACGCTTCGCTACTGGTCTCGCTGCCGGTAAAACGCCAGCCATATTCATGCGCGCCAATCAGCGGATAAATGCAGTTTGCCCCAACCCCTACATCCAGCACGCTCGCATTTGCAGGAATGGTGCCGGTAGTTTCACCTAACAGGTCGGCCAGATGGTGAATGTAATCCGCACGACCTGGAACCGGCGGGCACAGAAACCCTTCCGGAATATCCCAGTTTTTGACCGCATAAAAATGCGCCAGCAGTGCTTTGTTGAGCGCTTTTACTGCCTGCGGATTGGCGAAATCAACACTCTGCTCGCCGCCGGGCGTGAGGGTGAGAAATTGCGTCAGCTCGGGCGTAACCTGGCATAAAGTCGCAAGATCATAACGGCCATTGTGGCGGTTGCGTGGGTGTAATCCCGGTTTCTGGGGGGACATAGCATTCTCCTTTTAACAGCGGCGTAAGATACCCGCATAACGCCACGCGGTAAACACACACAACAAGGAAATTTGATTTTTTACGCTTGTTTATCGCCTTGCCGATCGTTCAAAAAACAGACAGTTCATCACCAGTTTTTTGCGGTAAATATCCTGTGCTGACGACCTAAACTTATCAGGCACACCTGTTGTTTTTCAGAGGATATCACCATGAAGAAATGCCTCACATTACTTGCCGCAACCGTACTGACCGGTATGACGTTTGCGTCCTTTGCCGCACAGCCCAACACCAGCCCAGCAACCGGTCAGCTCCAGGCCTCCGGGACAGTATTCGCAACCGGCGCCTCTAACCTGAGCGATCTTGAAGACAAGCTGGCAGAGAAAGCAAAAGAGCAAGGCGCAAAAGGCTTTGTTGTTAACTCTGCGGGCGGTAAAAACCAGATGTACGGCTCCGCAACGATCTATAAGTAACCCTCCCTCAACTCAACTGCATTCGTTCAGAATGCAGTTTGCTGCATCAATGGTCTGAAAATCGGGTAAGGCTGACGCGTGGTCGTTTTTCAGCCATCACATTCGCTATACTTATTCAGTAGATATCAGCAGGAGGTAAGCATGGCATCCGGATGGGCAAATGACGACGCCGTTAACGAACAGATCAACAATACTATTGAAGATGCTGTTGCCCGCGCCCGCGGTGAGTTACCGACAGGGGAAAGTTTGTATGAATGCGAAGAATGCGGCAATCCCATTCCGCAGGCCAGACGTGTGGCGGTGCCCGGCGTACGTTTGTGCATCACCTGTCAGCAGGATAAAGATTCACATAACTCCGCATTTTCAGGATATAATCGCAGGGGTTCGAAAGACAGCCAGCTACGCTGACCTATCTTTACCGAAAGCCGCAGCGCAAATAAGTTACTTTACGAGCACGCTTTTTCGCATGCCGTGTAGCAAAATGTGCCGTTGTCGCTCTCTCTGTAAAGCGCAATGACAAGAACTGTAAATCCCTCTTTCGAATTTATTAATATTCAATAAGTTATTTGTCATTCAATTTTTTTGATTGATGACGTCAATTCTATTCGATTTTCTCTCGCATAAAAAAACGTGATACTTATCACATCGACGAAACAACGTCTTCTTACCAGAACACTGACTAACAGAACAAACCTGCGAGAGATTAATCATGAAAAATATTAAATTTGCCGTTGCCGCCATCGCCCTTTCTACCCTGTCATTTGGCGTTTTCGCTGCCGAGCCGGTTTCCTCCACTCAGGCACAAAGCATGAATAAAATTGGTGTGGTATCTGCCGATGGCGCCACTACGCTGGATGGCCTGGAAGCAAAACTGGCTGAAAAAGCGGCGGCTGCTGGCGCAACGGGTTACAACATCACTTCCGCTGTCGGCAACGACAAAATGAGCGGCACCGCGGTTATCTATAAATAACCGAAAGATTACCTGTACTACCCAATGCTCCAACCCTCATTAACCCTGTTTGTTACCCTTTGTTTGCCCGTCCGCCACTGGACGGGCTTTTTTTTTGTTTACTGTTCCAGTCGTTGACGAAACGCCTGCAATACGTCTTCTGGCATCCCTATTTGCCGCGCGGCCTCGCAAATCGCCTGCCAGCTTCCGGCATCCAGCGGGATCCCCTGTTCCATCCGCGCCTGGCGGGTATTGACCTCCCATTCCCCCGGCAACAGGATCGGGGCGTCATCCGCATGCGGGGAGGCTTTCACCCACTCAGCGAATGCCGCGACCTGCTTGTCGCAGTCCGGCGCACCAAACAGTTCCGGGTTCATAATAATGGTGGTCATACAGTTAATGATGGCATCCGCACTGGTCTGTAAGCTCTCCTCATGTGTGGTTTTACCACCAGAAAGCGCGCCGCCCATAATTTCGCACATTGCTGCCAGCGCATAACCCTTGTGTTGAGCGAAGGTGAGTAACGAACCCAGCGGAGAAACCTGCATCACGGCAGGATCGGTGGTGGGCGCCCCCTCGGCATCAATCAGACATCCCGGAGCCACCGGTTCGCCCTTATGCCATGCCACGCGGGTTTTGCCAAAGGCAATGGCGCTGGTTGCATAGTCCAGCAACAGCGGGAAGGTATTCTTACGCGGAAAAACGACGCAGAAGGGGTTGGTGCCAAAACGACTATCGCGGCCGTGGAACGGTGCGACCATCGGGATGCCCACCACATTCACAAAATGTACAGAGACAAAACCTGCCGCCGCACATTGTTCTGCCCAGTAACCGATACGTCCGATATGGTGCGAATTATGTAACGCTACGGCGGCGATGCCGTACTGGCGCGCTTTTTCAATCCCCAGCGTAATTGCTTCGTGCGCCGCCACCTGGCCAAATGCGCAATCGCCATCAAGCGTAATCACCGCCCCCGCATCTTTGACCACTTTGGCATGACGGTTGATCTGCAGATGTCCCTGCGAGAAGGAACGAATATAGCTTGGGATCATGCCGATACCGTGGGAGTCGTGCCCGGCGAGGTTAGAGGCAATCAGATGATCGGCCACCAGCCGCGCTTCCTGCTCGTTACTCCCCATCTGGTGAAAAACGGCCTGAATAAAGGCGTGCAGCGTCGGCACATGGAAGCGATGTCCACTGTTCATTGTTATCTCCTGTTGTGTTGCGTGTTTGTTGTGTTTCTTATTTTTCAACAAACTATGCTGCGCCACGGCAGTCAGGAGATCAATAAACGTGCAGAAATTTCACGTTGTTACAAAGGATGAACCGACAGGCCAGGCAAAAGGCCCGTCGGAAGCACGAAAAATCAGAAGCTTTGCCCGACGCGGGCCAGACCTTCAGCCAGCGTTGCGGATTCACCGGTTGCGACCAGGCAGCAGGCCATCTGAATTTTCAACGAGGCCGGAACCGGCTCGCTTCCCGCCAGACAACGCTCAATCCAGCGCGCGGTGGTTTCCGGATCTTTTGCCACCGGCAGCGGTACCGGCTCGTCGGGCATCTCACTCTGACGGTCCTGCAGCACTCGCACACCGGATGAATCTATCAGGCTTATCTGCGGACAGCGCTGCGGGTTGGCATACACCTCGCCTTCCGTACCGTGCATCAACAGGCCGCGACCACCGATGTCGCTAAAGAATTTCGCCACCCGCGACACGTATTCCGGGTGGGAGACGCTGGAAAGACGCAGCGCGGCATCTTCAGCAAACGGGGTGGCTAATTTAGCCAGCGTATGCGCGCTGTTACGCACCCCCATTCTCCAGCGCATCGCCAGCTGTTTCTCCAGCGGAGGACACAGCGCGCTCACCGGAATAAACACCGGCTCATGACCATCAAGTTTTGCCTGCGCCTGCCCCGCATGCAGCGTTGGCGTAATGCCCATCAGTTCGAAAATGGTTTCTGTCAGCACGCGGGTGGGATCTTCGCTGACGCCGTGCACCACCACCGGGAAGCCCAGCTTGTGCAGCAAAATTGCCAGCAACGGGGTCAGATTCGCCTGCTTGCGCGCGCCGTTATAGCTGGGAATAACAATGGGCATGGGTTTGGCAACCGGCGGCGTCAGGCGAATGGTATGGTTCTGCATCGCTTCGTAAAAGCCCAGCATCTCCGCTTCACCCTCGCCTTTAATACGCAGCGCAATCAGCACGCCGCCCATTTCAAGGTCGGGGACATCGCCGTTCAGCATATGGGTATACAGTCCGCGAGCAGTATCCTTATCAAGGTCACGCGCGTGATTTTTCCCTCGCCCAATCTCTTTGATGATTTTGCGGTAATCCATCGATAACTCCTTGCCTGTTGCTCACATCGTTAACGCCGACGGCGGCGCGTGGGTTTCACTTTTTCTTTTGGTTTTACTATAACGTCTGGCACCGCAGGTTGCTCTATCGGAAATATGGGTAACGCATTCAGCAAACGCTTGCCGTAGTTTTTGGTCAATAACCGCTTATCGTAGATAACGACTTCGCCCCAGCAGCCGTGACTACGGATGAGTCGCCCGACCTGCTGGATCAAATTGAACGACGCCGCCGGTAAACTCTGCACCTCAAAGGGATAGCGGTTCAGGCTTTTTAGCCATTCGCCTTCGGTGATCACTACCGGACTGTCGATTGGCGGAAAGGCAATTTTGTGAATATGCACCTGGGTCAGCAGGTCGCCTTTCAAATCCAGACCTTCGGCAAAAGACTGCAGCCCGACCAGCACGCTGCGCTCGCCGTTTTGTACCCGGTTGCGGTGTAGCTCCACCAGACGATAGCGCGGCTGATCGCCCTGTACCAGCAACAGCAGACGCAGATCGGTCACGTGTTCAAGAAAACGCTGCATCGCCCGACCGCTGGCAAACAGCACCAGCATGCCCTGATGCTTTTTGCTTTCCAGCTGTTCGCGAAAATAGGCGGCCATTTCCGCGATATGCTGCTCTTCGTTCTCCATCAACGGTTCATAGCGCATCTGCGGAATAACAATTTTGCCTTGCTCAACATGATTAAACGGTGAATCGAGCGCGACGAAGCGGTCCCCGGCCTTTTCTTTCAGGCCGCTCATCTCTTGCAGGCGCGAGAAGCTGTTGAGCGAACGCAGCGTGGCGGAGGTGACGATAATATGCGGTACGCTGCGCCACAGCAGCCTTTCCAGTTGATCGCTGACGCGGATCCCTACGCAGTGAAACCAGACGTGGATCTGCCCGTCACGCACTTCGCGCGTCGCCCATTTACTCACCGGCGCGCCTGACGACTGCGCCAGCGAGGCCAGCCGCCACAGCTTGCTTTGCGCTTCGAACATGCCCAGCGCCCGGTTCATCTGCAGAATAACCCGATGCAGACGCACAATATCGTGAGTGCCGGTTTTTTCGCTGAGATCGTTAAGGAACAGTTCCGCCAGACCGCGCAGCATTTCCGTGAGCTTCGCCAGACGCTGGCAAATCTCCATCACTTCGGCGGGCAGTTCACCCATCGCAAAGCGGTGCTCGGCTTCCTGGGTGGCGGGCATATACAGATTAAGAATGTTATTGAGCGAAGAAATCAGTTCATACAGTTCTTCGCAGTGGCCGTTCAGACGCTCGGCATTTGCCAGCGGCGGCGTGGTTTTGGGGCGAAACTGCTCCAGGCAGGTTGCCACTAACTTACAAAACAGATCCAACTGCAGCCGATACCAGGGGGCGCTGATTTCCGCGCTCATCTCCAGCGCATCGCGCGCAACGTCCGGCAAGTGGTGGCCTTCATCAAGCACCAGCAGCAGATTTTTCGCCTCCGGCAGCACGGCCTCGCTTTCCATGGCTGCCATCACCAGCGCGTGGTTGGCCACCACCACTTCGGCTTCCTGGATTTCCCGGCGGGCGACAAAAAAAGGGCATTCACGATAATAGTGACAATTCCGATTCAGACAGCTGGCTTTATCGGTGCTCAGGCGTTGCCAGAGCCCGTCGTCGATGGCGATATCCGTATGATCGCGCAGCCCATCCCATTTATAGGTGTCGAGGTCGCCTTTCAGCCTGGCACAGCGCTTTTGTTCTTCCTGGTTATTTGGCGTCAGGTCATCGTCGAGAAAGGCCAGCAGATCCTGCTGATTGGGTTCGGTACTGGCAAGCGCCGCTAAGTTACGCGGGCAGACATAGCGCCCACGACCGAACGCGGCGGTAAAACGCAGGTCGGGAATAATTTTGCGCAGCAGCGGCAAATCTTTGCTGTAGATCTGATCCTGCAAGGCGACGTTGGCGGTGCTGACCACCAGCGTTTTTTGTTCTTCACGGGCAATAGCGATTCCCGGAATTAAATAGGACAGGGTTTTCCCCACCCCGGTTGGCGCTTCAATTGCCAGATGCCGCCCTTCTTCCCCGGAGAGCGTTTTCGCGACGTCAGCAATCATCTGCCGCTGCGGTGCACGGGGGATAAAGTCGGGGATCTGTTCCTGAAGCGCCTTATACCAGGCGGCGATTTGCGCTTTCAGCGCAGCCGTAAGTGCCATGAGAAAACCTGAAATACTGTATAAACAGCCACTATTGTGGCACATTTCAGGCGTTGGATGTACCTTTTTCCCCCATTCTGGAAAGCGCTTCGCAGCGCTGACTTAAATTGCCGGAAGGCGGCTTACACCCTGTTCGGCCTACAGTTAGGTACATTGCAGGCCGAATAAACGCGTCGGCTAATAGTATCCCAGTAACTTCCACCACAGCATACCCACGGCAAAAATGATAATGACATTTGCCGTCACCACACAGAGGTTGATTTTGTAAAAGCGCGGGCGTTCAAAATAGCCCTGGGCAAAATAGATAGGGCCAGGTCCACCACCGTATTCCGTATTGCCCCACATCAGATTACTGAAGATACCAAAGCAGATCGCGACCATCATCGGCGGCGCGCCCGCAGCGATCGCCGTTGCCGCAAAAGGGGCATACAGCGCAGCCACGTGCCCGGTAGCGGTCGCAAAGAGATAATGGACGTAAATATAGAGGATCCCCAGCAAAATAAAGGACTCTATCGCGCCAAATCCCTGAATACCGCTGCCCAGTTTTATCGTCATCCATTTAATAAAACCCAGATCGGCAAGACCGGTCGCCAGGCTAATAATGACGCTAAACCAGATTACCGTATCCCACGCGGCATGGTCATTGAGCAGACTTTTCCAACTGACTGCGCCAGAGGCGAAAAGATAAGCGGCCAACCCCAGTCCGACCGAAGTTGCCGATAATCCCGTGATTAAGCTGGTGCCCCATCCGACCAATGCCAACACAAAGCCAAACGCGACCTTTTTCTCGTTACTGCTCATCGCACCGAGTTCGCCGAGCGCCTGCTTACCCATCGCTTTTGCCTCTGGTGTACGTTTAAGCTCAGGATCCAGCAATTTATAGACCAGAAGCGGCATCAAACAGAAACAGGCCATCGCAGGAACAACAGCGGAAATAAACCACCCGCCCCAGGTTATCTCAACGCCTAATGAGGATTTAGCCAGACTCGCCACCAGCGGATTTGCCGCCATCCCGGTGAGGAATATCGCCCCGGTAATAGGCGTAAACTGAAAGCACACCATGGTTAAGAAATCACCAATACGCTTACCGGTTACTCCTGGAGCCGAGCCTAATACATCATTGATTGAACGAGTGATAGGGAAAATAATCCCTCCGGAACGGGCTGTCACTGACGGCATTGCCGGAGCCATTATCAGATCGGATACCCCCAGCGAGTAGGCGATACCCAGGCTGCTGCCGCCAAATAACGATAACATTTTATACGCAATACGTTTCCCGAGCCCTGAAGTAACAAACCCCAGAGAAAGAACATAGGCGCAGAAGATGAGCCATACCGTACCGGAAGCAAACCCTGACAGCGCTTTCGCCTCTGGCAAGGTCTTGGTAAAAATCACCACACAAAGCGCAATCAACATTACCGCCCCCGAAGGGAGCGGTTGGGTAAGAATGGCGGCAATGGTCGCGGCAAAAATAGCAAACATATGCCAGGCCTGAGGCGTCAGACCATCAGGTACGGGATAAAACCAAATCATCCCCCCAATCGCCAGCGGTATCAGGAACGCCAGAATGGATTTTCCCGCGACAGAATTCGTTGACATAAAAATATCCTTATTCCGTTAGCCCGAGAACCTTCATTTCTGTGACATATATTTGGCCAGCACCTGATCGACCATCGCGGGTGCCATTCCCAGGTAATTTGCCGGGTCGGTCAGTTCTTCAATCAACTGCGGATCCAGTCGTTCAGAGACGGATGGCATCGTATTCAACACATCGGCCAGTCGCCCACCCTGTTCGTTGACGATACGGCAGGCGTCGTACACTACATCATGCGCATCCTGACGACCGATGTACGGCGCCAGTCCCATCATGACCGCCTCAGCCACAATCAAACCGTTGGTCATACCGAGGTTACGTTTCATCGCCGCTTCATCGACTATCAGCCCCGCCAGCATAAAATTGGCCTGATGCAGCGCCCCTGCGCTGAGGACGAAACTTTCCGGGATAGCAATCCATTCCGCATGCCACGGCCCGGTCGCCCGCTCCAGATCCTGCACCATCGCATCCAGCATCAGTCCCGCTTGCTGACGCACGCCTTTGGCGCAGGCCAGCATCAGTTCGCTGGAGATCGGGTTGCGTTTCTGCGGCATGGTACTGCTGGCGCCACGCCCTTTAACAAACGGTTCATACAGCTCACCAAACTCATTGGCTGCCAGCAACATTACGTCGTAGGCAATCTTACCCAGCGACCCGGTAATCACCGCTAACAGGTTAACCGCTTCGGCAAAACCATCCCGCGCGACGTGCCAGGTGGACGTTGGAACATTCAGTCCAAGCTCTTCCATCATCGCTTTTTGTACCGCCAGCCCTTTATCTCCCAGCGATGCCAGAGTACCAGCAGCACCGGCAAATTCGCCGACCAGTACACGAGGACGCGCCTGGGTAAGACGTTCCGCGTGGCGTTCAAACATATCCAGCCAGATGGCCGCTTTATAACCGAAGGTCACGGGCAAAGCCTGTTGTAAATGAGTTCTACCGGCCATCGGCGTATCACGGTAGCGACGCGCGAGATCAGCGAGCGTTGCACGAAGTTTGTCCATATCGGTTTCAATTAACGTGAACGCATCACGAATTTGCAGGACTACCGCGGTGTCCATAATGTCCTGAGTGGTTGCCCCCCAGTGCACATAGCCGCCGGATTCGCCAGCCTGTTTAGAAATCTGGTGCACCAACGGTAGGATCGGATAACCCACGATCTCAGTTTCATGACGGAGCAAATCAAAATCGAGCGTATCGGCATTGCATTTCTCGGCAATTTCCTGCGCCGCCGCCTCCGGAATTACGCCACAGCGAGCCTGGGCTTTGGCCAGCGCCACTTCCACTTCCACGTATTTGCGCACCAGTTCGCGATCGTCAAACACCGCGCGCATTGCCGGTGTGCCGAAAGAATCCCTGAACAGAACAGAATCAAGTACATTCGAAGCCATAAATCCCCCTGGAAAATCTGATAATGATAAGATGCGTGTTTACGGCAGTTTGTTGGATATTCAAACGCCGCCACAATGTCCAGACATTATCAAATGTCCGTACATTTAAATGTACGGACATTTATAGTATTCATAAGAAATGTAGGGAATAGTCCGTACAAATTTTCGTGATAAAGATCACTAATATTTTGATGAAACTGCGATGAAAGAATCTCTGTACAAGCGAATAGCACGTGAATTGGCGCAGCAAATTTCGGTGGGAACCTTTGCCCCCGGCTCGCTGTTTCCTACGGAAATGGAACTGTGCGAAACATGGCAGGTCAGCCGCCACACCATGCGTGAGGCGTTAAGGGAATTAACAGAGCAAGGTCTGATTTCACGGCGTAAAGGCGCAGGAACCCGCGTTTGCGAACCTAAGGCTAACGGCGTCAATCACCCGCTATCGCATCTTGAGGATTTGTTGCTGCTGGCCAAAAACAATCTGCGCGTCATCAAGAAAATCGATGAGATTGTGGCGGACATAGAGTTGTCCCAGATGATTGGCTGCCCGCCAGGTTCTCGATGGCTGCACATTGCCAGCACCCGTGAAGATGCGCAAAACCCGGATGCGCCAATTTGCTGGACCGACAGTTACGCCAGCACGGATTACGCCAAGCTGCGCACGTACATCCGCGATGATCCGCACTCGTTAATTAGCGATCTGATCGAAACGCACTACGGTATTAAAAGTCATGAAGTTCACCAGACGATTACGGCCGTCGGTGTGCCTAAGAAGATGGCAAAAATCCTTAACGTAGCACCTGATTCTCCGGCAATGAGAATTGTGCGCCGCTATCTGGACAGGGAAGGAAAAGTTTTTGAAACGACGATTTCTGTTCATCCGGCAGGACGCTATACCTGCTCAATCGTGCTGAAATCGCAAAGCTCAGGGGAATGATTGGCCTGGCATGTCTACACAATGTGTAGACATGCCAGCGTTTTTATACTGCCATACAGCAGAGTAAATTACTGCGCTGAAGACGGTCTGCGTGGACGGCGCGGTGGGCGAGGCTTATCGCCTGCCGGTTTACCTTCGCCGCTGCGCGGTTTCGCTTTTGGCGCGCCGCCATCCTGACGACGCGGCTGCTGTCCGCGACCTGCGCCCCCCTGACCACGACCGCCGCCGCCACGCTGCTGACGACCGTTCTGAATCGGCTCGGCTTTGATGGACGGATCCGGCTCGTAGCCTGGCGTCGTGATACGCGGGATCTCTTTTTTCAACAGCTTCTCGATGTCACGCAGCAGTTTGTGTTCATCGACGCACACCAGAGACAGCGCTTCGCCAGTGGCGGCCGCACGACCGGTACGGCCAATACGGTGCACATAATCTTCCGGGACGTTTGGCAGCTCGTAGTTCACCACGTGCGGCAGCTCTTCAATATCCAGACCGCGCGCGGCAATATCGGTCGCCACCAGCACGCGAATATCACCGGATTTAAAATCAGCCAGCGCACGCGTCCGCGCGCCCTGAGATTTGTTGCCGTGGATCGCCGCGCTACGGATGCCGTCTTTATTCAGCTGTTCCGCCAGATGGTTCGCACCGTGTTTGGTACGGGTAAACACCAGCACCTGCTGCCAGTTGCCCTGGCCGATCATCTGCGACAGCAGTTCACGTTTACGCTTTTTATCCACGAAATGAACATGCTGAGTCACCTGTTCTGACGCGGTATTACGGCGCGCCACTTCGATTTCCAGCGGGTTGCGCAGCAGCTTTTCGGCCAACGATTTAATATCGTCAGAGAAGGTTGCCGAGAACAGCAGGTTCTGACGTTTTGCCGGCAGTTTTGCCAGAACGCGACGAATGTCGTGAATAAAGCCCATATCCAGCATGCGGTCAGCTTCATCCAGCACGAGGATCTCAACCTGATCCAGTTTCACCGCATTCTGGTGTTCCAGATCGAGTAAACGGCCTGGCGTGGCAATCAGCACGTCTACGCCGCCGCGCAGCTTCATCATTTGCGGATTAATGCTGACGCCGCCGAAAACCACCAGCGAGCGAATATTCAGATATTTACTGTAATCACGTACGTTTTCGCCAATCTGGGCCGCCAGCTCGCGGGTCGGCGTCAGGATCAGCGCCCGAACCGGACGCCGGCTTTTACCATGCGGCTGATGGGTAACAAGATGCTGCAACAACGGCAGGGTAAAACCTGCCGTTTTGCCCGTACCGGTCTGGGCGCTGGCCATCAGATCGCGGCCTTCCAGCACGGCGGGGATCGCCTGCTGCTGAATAGGAGTAGGTTCACGGTAACCCTGCTCGGCAACGGCACGTAAAATATCAGGGTTCAAACCAAGGGAATCAAAAGACATAACAACTCCGAACCGCCCTGACCGTTACCGGTGTCGTTTTCAGGGAGATACACACAATAGAGATGACAAAAACCACAATGTCATGAAGGGGCGGAGTGTAGCAGTTTTTGTGATGTACCGCATAAATTATCCCTTCAGCGGAAAATAACCTCGCGGACTGGACAAGGTTGCACATCAGTCATAATCTTAATCAATCGATTGATTAAGATCAGAGTTGTGCCATGAATACATCCACCATGACAACAAAAGGTGAACAGGCGAAAAACCAGCTCATCGCCGCCGCACTGGCGCAGTTCGGCGAGTACGGCCTGCACGCCACGACGCGCGATATCGCCGCGCAGGCCGGACAAAACATTGCGGCCATCACCTACTATTTTGGCTCAAAAGAGGATTTATATCTCGCCTGCGCCCAGTGGATCGCAGACTTTATCGGCTCACAGTTTCGCCCGCATGCTGAAGAAGCCGAGCGCCTGTTTGCTCAGCCGCAGCCGGATCGGGGCGCAATGCGCGAACTTATCCTGCGCGCCTGTAAAAATATGATCATGCTGTTAACCCAGGACGACACCGTTAACCTGAGCAAGTTTATTTCGCGCGAGCAGCTTTCCCCTACCGCCGCGTACCAACTGGTGCACGACCAGGTTATCAATCCGCTGCATACCCATCTGACGCGCCTGATTGCCGCCTATACAGGCCGCGATGCCGACGATACCCAAATGATTCTGCACACCCACGCCATACTCGGTGAGGTGCTGGCCTTCCGCCTGGGGAAAGAGACCATTCTGTTGCGTACGGGCTGGTCACAATTTGATGAGGATAAAACCACGCTGATTGAGCAAACGGTCACCTGTCACATCGATCTTATTCTGCAAGGTTTAACGCAAAGGAGTCTGGACTCATGAAAAAACCTGTCGTTCTCGGGCTGGTCATCGCGGCCCTTGTTGCCGTGATTGCTGGCGGAACGTGGTGGTATCAAAGCCGACAAGATAACGGTCTGATGCTGTACGGCAATGTCGATATCCGTAGCGTCAATCTGAGTTTTCGCGTCGGCGGCAGGCTGGCCTCGCTGGCGGTTGACGAAGGTGACGCCATTACCGCAGGCCAGGTGCTGGGCGAGCTGGACCACGCGCCGTATGAAAACGCGCTGATGCAGGCAAAAGCCAATGTTGCCGCCGCGCAGGCGCAGTACGATCTGATGCTGGCCGGTTATCGGGAAGAAGAGATCGCGCAAACCGCAGCGGCGGTTAAACAGGCGCAGGCGGCCTATGATTATGCGCAGAACTTTTACAATCGGCAGATAGGACTGTGGAAAAGCCGCTCCATCTCCGCCAACGATCTGGAAAACGCCCGTTCATCACGGGATCAGGCGCTGGCCTCGCTGAAATCCGCGCAGGATAAACTCACCCAGTATCGCAGCGGTAATCGCCCGCAGGACATCGAGCAGGCGAAAGCCACGCTCGAACAGGCGCAGGCCGAGCTGGCGCAGGCTGAACTGAATTTGCATGACACCACCCTGACCTCGCCGTCTGACGGCACGCTGCTCACCCGCGCGGTTGAACCCGGCAGCATGCTAAACGAAGGGGGCACGGTACTGACGCTGTCGCTCACGCGTCCGGTCTGGGTTCGCGCCTACGTTGACGAACGAAATCTAAGTCAGGCGCAGCCAGGACGTGAAATCCTGCTCTATACCGATGGCCGTCCGGACAAGCCGTATCACGGAAAAATTGGCTTCGTGTCGCCTACCGCCGAGTTCACCCCGAAAACGGTCGAGACCCCGGACCTGCGTACCGACCTGGTTTATCGTCTGCGCATTGTGGTGACCGACGCAGACGATGCGCTACGCCAGGGCATGCCGGTCACGATAAAATTTGGCGATGAGGCACGGCATGAATGACGCCGTCATTACGCTCAATGGGCTGATGAAAACCTTTGCCGGAATGGAAAAACCGGCCGTCGCCCCGCTCGACTGTACCATTCATGCGGGCTACGTGACCGGGCTTGTCGGACCGGACGGTGCGGGAAAAACCACGCTGATGCGGATGCTGGCGGGTCTGTTGAAACCCGATGCCGGAAGCGCTGCGGTAATTGGCTTTGACCCCATCAAAAACGACAGCGCGCTGCATGCGGTGCTGGGTTATATGCCGCAGAAATTTGGCCTGTATGAAGATTTGACGGTCATGGAGAACCTCAACCTCTATGCCGATTTACGCAGCGTCACCGGCGAGGCGCGAGAAAAAACCTTTGCCCGGTTACTGGAATTTACCTCGCTGGGTCCGTTTACCGGCCGACTGGCTGGTAAGCTTTCCGGCGGGATGAAACAGAAACTGGGGCTGGCCTGTACGCTGGTTGGCGAGCCTAAAGTGCTGCTGCTGGATGAGCCAGGCGTGGGCGTCGACCCGATATCCCGCCGCGAGTTATGGCAAATGGTCCATGAACTGGCGGGCGACGGGATGCTGATCCTCTGGAGTACGTCGTATCTGGACGAAGCCGAGCAGTGCCGCGATGTACTGCTGATGAACGAAGGCGAACTGTTGTACCAGGGCGATCCGACTCAGCTGACGCAAACTATGGCGGGTCGTAGCTTTCTGATGAGCAGCCCGCAGGAAAATAACCGCCGACTGCTGCAACGCGTATTAAAGCTGCCCCAGGTCAGCGACGGGATGATTCAGGGGAAATCCGTCCGTTTGATTCTGAAAAAAGAGGCCACGGCCCGGCAGATTCAAAACGCGAACGGCATGCCGGAGATAATCCTCAACGCAACCGCTCCCCGCTTCGAAGATGCTTTTATCGATTTACTCGGCGGAGCCGGAACATCGGAATCCCCGCTGGGCGCCATCCTGCATACCGTGGAAGGTTCGCCAGACGAAACGGTGATCGAAGCCAAAGCGCTGACCAAGAAATTTGGCGATTTTGCCGCTACCGACCATGTAGATTTTGCCGTGCAGCGCGGCGAAATTTTTGGCCTGTTAGGACCCAACGGCGCCGGTAAATCCACCACCTTTAAGATGATGTGCGGTCTGCTGGTTCCGACCTCCGGCAAAGCGCTGGTGCTGGATATGGATCTCAAGGTCAGCTCCGGCAAAGCGCGTCAGCATCTGGGCTATATGGCGCAGAAATTCTCCCTGTATGGCAACCTGACGGTTGAACAGAACCTGCGCTTTTTCTCCGGCGTCTACGGCCTGCGCGGTCGGGCGCAAAAGGAGAAAATCGATCGTATGAGCGAGGCATTCGGCCTGAAAAGTATCGCCTCCCAGGCGACCGACGAGTTGCCGCTGGGCTTCAAACAGCGTCTGGCGCTGGCCTGTTCGCTGATGCATGAGCCGGACATCCTGTTTCTCGATGAACCCACTTCCGGGGTTGATCCCCTCACCCGCCGCGAATTCTGGTTACATATCAACAGTATGGTGGAAAAAGGCGTCACGGTGATGGTGACCACCCACTTTATGGATGAGGCGGAATATTGCGATCGCATCGGGCTGGTGTATCGCGGCAAACTGATCGCCAGCGGCACGCCGGACGACCTGAAAGCAAAGGCTGCCGATAGCGACACGCCGGACCCGACCATGGAACAGGCGTTTATTACGCTCATCAATGACTGGGATAAGGAGCATGCGCATGAGTAACTCCGCGCTCTCATGGCGGCGCGTACGCGCGCTGTGCGTAAAAGAGACGCGCCAGATTGTCCGCGATCCCAGCAGCTGGCTGATTGCGGTGGTGATCCCGTTATTGCTGCTGTTTATCTTCGGCTACGGGATCAACCTCGACTCCAGCAAGCTGCGGGTAGGGATTTTGCTCGAACAGCAGAGCGAAGAGGCGCTGGATTTTACCCACACCATGACCGGTTCGCCGTACATTGACGCCACCATCAGCGATAACCGTCAGGAACTGGTTGAGAAAATGCAGGCCGGGCGCATTCGCGGGCTGGTGGTGATCCCGGTCGATTTTGCCCAACAGATGGCACGACCCGGCGACACAGCCCCCATCCAGGTGATCACCGACGGCAGCGAACCGAATACCGCCAACTTTGTGCAGGGTTATGTCGAAGGCATCTGGCAGATTTGGCAGCAACAGCGGGCGGAGGATCGCGGGGAATCGTTCGAGCCGCTAATCGATGTGCAGACCCGCTACTGGTTTAACCCGGCGGCTATCAGTCAGCACTTTATTATTCCCGGAGCGGTAACCATCATCATGACGGTGATTGGCGCGATCCTCACCTCGTTAGTGGTAGCGCGTGAATGGGAACGTGGAACGATGGAAGCGCTGCTTTCTACCGAAGTTACCCGCGTCGAGCTGCTGCTGTGCAAACTGATCCCCTATTACTTTTTAGGCATGCTGGCGATGCTGCTGTGTATGCTGGTGTCGGTGTTTATTCTTGGCGTGCCCTACCGCGGCTCGTTGCTGATCCTGTTTTTTATCACCAGCCTGTTTCTGCTAAGTACGCTCGGCATGGGGCTGCTTATCTCCACCATCACCCGTAACCAGTTTAACGCCGCGCAGGTCGCGCTGAACGCCGCCTTTCTGCCTTCGATTATGTTGTCGGGATTTATCTTCCAGATAGACAGCATGCCGGCGATTATCCGCGCGGTAACCTACATTATTCCGGCTCGCTATTTCGTCAGCACCCTGCAAAGCCTTTTTTTGGCGGGCAACATTCCGGTGGTGCTGATTATCAACGTGCTGTTTTTAATCGCTTCGGCGGTAATGTTTATTGGCCTGACGTGGCTTAAGACCAAACGTCGGCTGGATTAAGGGGACGGGCATGTTTCATCGCTTATGGACATTAATTCGTAAAGAGCTGCAATCGCTATTACGCGAGCCGCAGACGCGAGCCATTCTGATTTTACCGGTGCTGATTCAGGTCATTCTGTTCCCGTTCGCCGCGACGCTGGAGGTGACCAACGCCACTATCGCTGTCTATAACGAAGACAATGGTAAACACTCGGTGGAGCTTACCCAGCGCTTCGCCCGCGCCAGCGCCTTTACGCATGTCCTGCTGCTGAAAAGTCCGCAGGAAATCCAGCCCACCATCGATACGCAAAAAGCGCTGCTGCTGGTGCGCTTCCCGGCCAACTTTTCGCGGAATCTGGATACCTTCCAGCAAGCGCCCATGCAGATTATCCTCGACGGACGTAACTCGAACAGCGCGCAAATTGCCGCCAATTACCTGCAGCAGATCGTGAAGGAGTACCAGCAGGAGCTGATGGACGGGAAGCCGAAACCGAACAACAGCGAACTGGTGGTTCGTAACTGGTATAACCCGAACCTGGACTACAAATGGTTCGTGGTGCCGTCGCTGATCGCCATGATCACCACTATCGGCGTGATGATCGTCACCTCGCTGTCGGTGGCCCGCGAGCGCGAACAGGGCACGCTGGATCAGCTGCTGGTCTCGCCGCTCACCACCTGGCAGATTTTCATCGGCAAAGCGGTGCCCGCGCTGATTGTGGCCACTTTTCAGGCCACCATCGTGCTGGCGATCGGCATCTGGGCCTATCACATTCCGTTTGCCGGATCGCTGGGGCTGTTCTATTTCACGATGGTGATATATGGGCTGTCGCTGGTCGGCTTTGGTCTGCTGATTTCCTCACTGTGCGCCACCCAGCAGCAGGCGTTTATCGGCGTTTTTGTCTTTATGATGCCGGCCATATTACTCTCAGGCTATGTTTCACCGGTCGAAAATATGCCGGTATGGTTACAGAATCTGACGTGGATAAACCCGATCCGCCATTTTACGGACATCACGAAACAGATTTACCTGAAGGATGCGAGTCTGAAGATTGTCTGGGGAAGTTTGTGGCCGCTGTTGGTGATAGCGGCCACAACCGGCTCAGCGGCGTATGCGATGTTTCGACGCAAGGTGATGTAGCTTTTTGTCTTTCGCCAGCAGCGACACCACGGCGGGTCCGGCAAGGATCACCAGCCCCGCCAGGGCCAGCAAGACGTTGTTTTGCAGCACGCGCGACAGCAGCCACAGTACAATCATCGCGGCACCGAAATACCACGTCGTAGTGAGTTCTTCCAGCACATCCGCCACGTCGCGCCAGCGCTGTTCATGGTGACGTTGCAAGGCCAGCATCAATAAAACCGTGACGCCGTAAACGACGCATAATCCCAGGCCGACGTGCACCAGCGTGCCGCTCATCCAGCCCATTACCAGCAACGCCACTACCAGTAAATGCAACACAATCTGCCAGCAACTTAGACCCGTTGCGACACGAACACGTTGTTGCCACCTCATGGCTTTTCTCCTGAAGGATTTTCGACTAATTGTTCAGAGTACCGGACTTTACGGAAAATTCCGCAACACCGCATCTTTTTGTGACGACGACTACACTATTTTAATCAGGAAAGTGACGCCAACGGGAGAATCATGGCCAGACCAACAGAACGGTTTTCATTCAATGTGCTCACCATTAATACTCACAAAGGGTTTACCGCCTTCAATCGGCGTTTTATTTTGCCTGAGCTGCGGGAGGCCGTCAGAACGGTCGGCGCGGATATTGTGTGCCTGCAAGAGGTCCTGGGCGCGCATGAGGTGCATCCTCTGCATGTGGAAAACTGGCCGGACACCACGCACTACGAATTTCTGGCGGATACCATGTGGAGCGACTTCGCTTATGGACGTAATGCCGTGTATCCGCAAGGACATCACGGCAACGCCGTACTGTCGCGCTATCCTATTGAACATTTTGAAAATCGCGATGTGTCGGTCGGCGCAAGTGAAAAACGCGGGGTCCTGTACTGCCGCATCGTGCCGCCAATGCTCTCCCACCCGGTTCACGTGATGTGCGTCCATCTCGGTTTGCGTGAAGCCCACCGCCAGGCCCAGCTCGCTATGCTGGCAGATTGGGTGAATGCCCTGCCTGAAGGTGAGCCGGTCGTGGTCGCCGGCGATTTCAACGACTGGCGACAAAAAGCGAATCACCCGTTGAAAGCCAATGCCGATCTTGACGAGATTTTTACCCGCGCCCACGGTCGCCCGGCGAGAACGTTTCCGGTGCAGTTTCCGCTGCTGCGTCTCGACAGAATCTATGTGAAAAACGCGAACGCCAGTACCCCAACGGCGCTGGCACTGCGTCACTGGCGACATTTGTCCGATCATGCCCCTCTGAGCGCGGAGATTCATTTATGAAATATGACTGGCGTGAAGGCAATCAAATTCAACTGCTGGAAAATGGCGATCGGTACTACCCCGCCGTGTTTGACGCCATTGAACAGGCACAGCAAAAAATTATCCTTGAGACCTTCATCTGGTTTGAAGATGCGGTCGGAAAACAGCTGCATGCCGCGCTGCTGAGCGCGGCGCGGCGCGGCGTCAAAGCCGAAGTGCTGCTGGATGGCTACGGTTCACCGGACCTCAGCGACAGCTTCGTCAATACGCTCACCGCCGCCGGCATTGTTTTCCGCTACTACGACCCGCGCCCGCGTCTGTTCGGCATGCGCACCAACCTCTTTCGGCGTATGCATCGCAAAATAGTGGTCATTGATGACCGCGTGGCTTTCGTCGGCGGCATCAACTATTCCGCGGAACATATGTCTGATTACGGTCCGGAGGCCAAGCAGGATTACGCCGTGCGCGTTGAAGGTCCTATCGTGGCCGACATCCTGACATTCGTACTGGAAAACCTGCCGGGCCAGAGCGCCGTACGCCGCTGGTGGCGACGTCATCACCGGGCAATCGAAAATCATCGGCCTGGCGAAGCGCAGGTGCTGTTTGTCTGGCGCGACAACGATGAGCATCGCGATGATATTGAACGCCATTATTTGAAAATGCTTACCCAGGCCAGACGGGAAGTGATCATCGCCAATGCCTACTTCTTTCCCGGTTATCGTTTTCTGCACGCCCTGCGTAAAGCGGCCCGACGCGGCGTTCGGGTAAAACTCATCGTGCAGGGTGAACCGGATATGCCGATTGTGAAAGTGGGCGCTCGCCTGCTGTACAACTATCTGGTTAAAGGCGGCGTCCATGTCTATGAATATCGCCGTAAACCTCTGCATGGCAAAGTGGCGCTGATGGACGATCACTGGGCGACGGTAGGCTCCAGCAATCTCGACCCGCTTAGCCTGTCGCTGAATCTGGAAGCGAACCTCATTATTCATGACCGAACGTTTAATCAGACCCTGCGCGACAACCTGAACACAATTATTGCGCAGGACTGCAAGCGGGTTGATGAATCCATGCTGCCCAAACGCACCTGGTGGAACCTGACCAAAAGCGTGCTGGCGTTTCACTTTTTACGCCATTTCCCGGCGCTGGTCGGCTGGTTACCCGCACATACGCCGCGCCTGACCGAGGTAGAACCGCCCGCGCAGCCTGCTATGGAAACGCAGGATCGCATTCAAACTGAGGATGTCGGAGGAAAATCCTGATGGCCAAAGCCCACTCGCGCTGGCGGTTAGCGAAAAAAATACTCACCTGGCTATTTTTCATTGCCGTCATCGTGTTGCTGGTCATTTATGCCAGCAAGGTCAATTGGGAAGAGGTCTGGACGGTTATCCGGGATTACAATCGGACTGCCCTGCTCGGTGCCGTGGGGCTGGCGATCGTCAGTTACTTGCTCTACGGCTGCTATGACCTGCTTGGGCGCTATTACTGCGGGCACAAGCTGGCAAAGCGTCAGGTCATGCTGGTGTCGTTTATCTGCTACGCCTTCAACCTGACGTTAAGCACCTGGGTGGGCGGCATTGGGATGCGTTACCGGCTCTACTCGCGCCTCGGGTTGCCGGGGAGCACCATTACGCGGATTTTTTCGCTAAGCATTACCACCAACTGGCTGGGCTATATTCTGCTGGGTGGGTTTATTTTTACCTTCGGCGTGGTCGAGCTGCCCGCGCATTGGTATATCGATCAAGGCACGCTGCGCATTTTGGGCGTATCGTTACTGTTGATCATTGCCGTCTATCTGTGGTTTTGCGCCTTCGCTAAACATCGTCACATCACCATCAGAGGCCAAAAGCTGGTGCTGCCCTCATGGAAATTCGCCGTGGCGCAAATGGCGATCTCCAGTACAAACTGGATGGTGATGGGGGCAATTATCTGGCTGTTGCTGGGTCAGGACATCAACTATTTCTTCGTGCTGGGCGTGCTGCTGGTGAGCAGTATTGCCGGGGTTATCGTGCATATTCCGGCGGGGATCGGCGTGCTGGAGGCGGTCTTTATGGCGCTGCTGGCGGGAGAAGATACTTCTCAAGGCAAGATTATCGCCGCTCTGCTTGCGTATCGCGTACTCTATTATTTTATTCCGCTGCTGCTGGCGCTGATCTGCTATCTGCTGCTGGAAAGTCGGACGAAAAAGCTGCGGGCAAAGAACGAGAAGGCGATGGCGAAATGATTTGCCGGATGCGGCGTAACGCCTTATCCGGCCTACTATCGATATAAGACGGTAGGCCGGATAAGCCATCCGGCAACAGACAATTAACGACGATTGCCGAAGATACGCAGCAGCATCAGGAACAGGTTAATAAAGTCCAGATACAGCGTTAGCGCCCCAAGAATCGCGTATTTGCGCAGATTGGAACTATCTCGCAGATCGATCTGCTCGCCGATATTTTTCAGCTTCTGGGTGTCATAAGCGGTCAGGCCGACAAACACAATCACCCCAATATAGGTGACCGCCCACATCAGCGCTTCGCTCTTCAGCCAGAAGTTAACCAGCGAAGCCAGCACAATACCGATCAACGCCATAAACAGCATATTGCCAAAGCCGCTGAGATCGCGTTTGGTGGTGTAGCCGTACAGGCTCATGATGCCGAACATCCCGCCGGTGACCACGAAGGTGCTGGCGATAGACGAAGCGGTATAAATAATAAAGATACTGGAAAGCGTTAATCCCGTCAGTACCGAGTAAAGCATAAACAGCGTCGTGGTTACCCCTGCGCTCAGCTTATGAATCATCCCCGACAACACAAAAACTAACGCGAGTTGAGCAATAACAAGGCCAAAGAAGAAAATACGATTGGTATAGAGCAATTCCATAAACGCACTAGAATTCGCCGCATACCAGGCGATAAACGCCGTCAGCAACAGTCCGCAGGTCATCCAGCCGTATACCTGCGCCATATACGTTTGCAGGCCGGAACGCGCCTGCACAATAGAATCGGATCGTGGGAATCGGTCCATGACAATCTCCTGAATCAGTATGAGCCTACAACAATTGTACTCTACCAGCGTTTTGCTGCTTGCTTATCGCTGTCACGAGCATCAACCCAGCGTTCACCTTCCGGCGTAGCCTCGCGCTTCCAGAACGGTGCGCGGGTTTTCAGATAATCCATAATGAACTGCCCGGCATCAAACGCGCTACTGCGATGCGCGCTGGTTACGCCGACAAACACGATTTCATCGCCGGGCCACAGCGCGCCAATGCGATGGATCACCGTCACGCGACCTAATGGCCAGCGCGTACGCGCCTCGTCGACAATCTCCGCCAGCGCTTTTTCGGTCATGCCGGGATAGTGTTCCAGCGTTAATGCCTGTACGCTGTCACCGAGATTGTGATTGCGCACTTTACCGGTGAAAGTCACCACCGCGCCGTCTTCATCACGCTCGGCAAGCCAGGGATACTCTTCCCCCACGCTAAACGGCGCATGCCCTACAACAATTCGCGTCTCAGCCATCTTAACCTCCGGTTACCGGTGGGAAGAAAGCCACTTCATCACCTGCGTTAAGGGGATGGTCAAAACTGACCAGCGTCTGGTTCACCGCCGCCAGCAGCTTGCCGTCTTCCAGCGCCAGCGCCCAACGATCGCCTTTCTCTGCCAGATGCTGACGCAGCGCTTCGACCGTGGGAAATTCGGCGGTGACCTCTAAGGCATCCGTGTTGACCAGTTCACGGACCTGGGCAAAGAAAAGAACCTTAATCATGCGCATCCACCTTAAAATCTCCTGACTTACCGCCGCTTTTTGCCAGCAGGCGCACCGGACCAATCACCATGTCCTTTTGCACCGCTTTGCACATGTCGTAGATGGTCAACGCCGCTACGGAGGCCGCCGTCAAGGCTTCCATTTCCACACCGGTTTTCCCGGTCAGTCGACACAGCGTCTCAATGCGTACGCGGTCATGTTCCGGTTCGGCGTGCAGATTGACTTCGACCTTGCTCAGCATCAGCGGGTGACACAGCGGGATAAGATCCCAGGTCCGTTTGGCCGCCTGAATACCGGCAATACGCGCCGTGGCGAAAACGTCACCTTTATGGTGGCTACCATCGATAATCATCGCCAGCGTTTCGCTGCGCATCGTCACGAATGCTTCAGCACGCGCCTCGCGTACCGTTTCTGCTTTGCCAGAGACATCCACCATATGGGCTTCGCCAGCGGCGTTAATATGAGTCAGTTGCGACATACTTATTTCTTCAAATGTGGGTGAAAATTACACGGACGCGTACGGGCATCAAGCTGCGGCGCAATGATATTTTCCCAGGCGGTACGACACGCTTTCGTCGAACCGGGCATGGCGAAAATCAGCGTTTTATTTGCTACCCCGGCAATTGCCCGGGATTGCAGCGTCGCGGTGCCAATCTCTTCAAACGACAGCATACGGAATACTTCGCCAAAACCTTCGACCTCTCTGTCGAACAGCGGCTGCAGCGCTTCCGGCGCCTGGTCGCCATCGGTCAACCCGGTGCCGCCGGTGATAAGCACCACCTGCACATCGTCACTGGCAATCCAGGCGGAAACCTGGGCGCGGATAGCGTAACGGTTCTCTTTGACAATCGCCTTGTCGACAATCTGATGTCCCGCTTCCAGCGCCGAGTCGCGCAGGTAATGACCGGAGGTGTCGTCCTCTTCGCCGCGACGGTTGGAAACGGTAAGAATAGCAATGCGTGTCGGGATAAATTCAGCGCTTACCTGACTCATGAAAAACTCCTTTTAGCGATCAGCCGCCAATGTAAGATAAGTTTTGCGTAATACCGGTATTGTTCTGATGCAGGAAATGGGTCTGCTTTTTCTCCAGCAGCGCGGCTGAAATGCGTTCTTCCAGCGCCGACTGCTGAGCGTCATCTTCCAGCAAATCACGCAGGTTTACGCCGCCCTCACCAAATAAGCACAGATGCAGCTTGCCGACGGAGGAAACGCGCAGACGGTTACAGGTGGCGCAGAAGTCTTTCTCATAAGGCATGATCAGACCAATTTCGCCAGCATAGTCAGGATGGCAGAAAACCTGAGCGGGGCCGTCGCTGCGCTGGCGAAGCTGGTGGATCCAGCCGCGACGCAGCAGCTCATCGCGCAGTACCTGCCCTGATATATGATGCTTACGGAAGAGAGAACTGCCCTCGCCCGTTTCCATCAGTTCAATAAAACGCAGTTGAATTGGACGCGGTTGGATCCACGCCAGGAAGGTGTCCAGTTGATGATGGTTTACATCGCGCATCAGCACGGTGTTGACCTTCACTTTTTCAAAACCGGCATCAAAGGCGGCGTCAATGCCCGCCATCACCTGCTGAAACTTGTCCTGCCCGGTAATGGCGTGAAATTGACGGGCATCAAGGCTGTCGACGCTGACGTTGAGGGCGGTCAGTCCGGCATCGCGCCAGGCGGCGGCGTCGCGCGCCAGACGATAACCATTCGTAGTCACCGCAATCTGACGAATAGCGTCGTTTTCACGCACGGCGGCGATAATGTCGGTAAAGTCGCGACGCAATGAGGGTTCGCCCCCTGTCAGACGCACTTTTTCCGTTCCCAGACTGGCGAACGCGCGCGTGACGCGGCGAATTTCATCAACGTTCAGAAAGCCGTTGTTGGTGACTCCGCCGGGCTTATAGCCATCCGGCAGACAGTAGGTGCAACGAAAGTTACACACATCGGTAATCGACAAACGTAAGTAGTAAAACTTACGCGCGAAAGCATCGGTAAGTTGAGAGCCCATGTACACCTTTCCAAATACGGGAGACGTAGTCATTTCTTCCTGCGCCCTGGTGACAATCTCGTTCGAGTATTGCCACGGCCAAAGCACCGTATCATTTGACCCAGGTGCAGAGGCTAGAGTGTTTATACTCATCATACGTTGAGTTACAGAGGCGCTGACCTCCTGCTACTCAACGTATTAAGAGTACTTTGTGGTTATGCCGATACTAGCGTGTAAATGACGCTTTTGCCATGTACACTTTCGCTGTATAAATATGTATATAGCGACGTAATCGTGCAATTTCGCTACAGAATAAGCAAAAATCACAGTTTTGCATTGATATACATCATCTTGCTTTCAGGTGGGTGTCGTCAGAAAGGAGTAGATGACCGAAAATAAATTTCGGCAAATACCAACGGGATAATTGCTGAAAACAGGCTATTTACGTTACTGTACCGCCGATCAATTGATATCAGGAAAATATATGCGCACTCGCACGCTGGCAGATCTGGATCGCGTTGTCGCTCTCGGCGGAGGGCATGGATTAGGGCGCGTTCTCTCCTCTCTTTCCTCTTTAGGTTCACGCCTGACGGGGATCGTCACCACCACCGATAATGGCGGTTCTACGGGTCGAATCCGTCGCTCTGAAGGGGGGATCGCCTGGGGAGACATGCGTAACTGTCTGAACCAGTTAATTACCGAACCCAGCGTTGCATCCGCCATGTTTGAATACCGTTTTGGCGGTAATGGCGAGCTTTCCGGACATAACCTCGGAAATTTGATGTTAAAGGCGCTCGATCACCTCAGCGTGCGGCCTCTGGAAGCCATTAATTTAATTCGCAACCTGCTGAAAGTTGATGCGCATTTAATTCCGATGTCAGAGCTTCCGGTGGATCTGATGGCTATTGATGACCAGGGACATGAAGTCTATGGCGAAGTGAATATCGATCAGCTTACCATCCCTCCTCAGGAACTGATGCTGTCGCCAAAAGTCCCCACCACGCGGGAAGCGGTTGAGGCTATCGCCGAAGCGGATTTGATTTTGATAGGGCCTGGCAGTTTTTACACCAGCCTGATGCCAATTCTGTTGCTGGATGAAATGTCACAGGCATTACGTCGCACACCGGCGCCGATGGTCTACATTGGCAATCTGGGTCGTGAATTAAGCCTGCCAGCAGCCAGCCTGACGCTTAACGATAAACTGGCGATCATCGAACAGTATGTCGGGAAAAAAGTGATTGATGCGGTGGTTGTCGGCCCGAAAGTGGATGTTTCCGCCGTTACCGACCGCGTGGTCATTCAGGAAGTACTGGAAGCCAGCGATATTCCGTATCGTCATGACCGTCAGCTGCTGCACAGCGCGCTGGAGAAAGCGGTACAGTCACTGGGCTGAATGCCGTTGCCTGATACGCTGCGCTTATCAGGCCTACAGACGCAATCGCCCCGTAGGCCGGATAAGGGGTTTACCCCGCATCCGGCACAGGATTACGATGCCGCAATAAATAACTCGCGCAGCTGATGCAGCTGGTCGCGGATCGTTGCCGCCTCTTCAAATTCGAGATTCTGCGCATGCTGCATCATCTGCCCTTCCAGCTCGTGAATCTTCTGCTGCAGGGCTTTTGGCGTCATATCCAGTTCGACAACGTCAGACTTCGCCCCCGCACGTGACTTCCCTTTGCCCTTCGCCTTGGTCTTCGCGATACTCTGACCCAGCGCCAGAATATCGACCACTTTCTTGTTCAGCCCCTGCGGCGTAATCCCGTGCTCTTCGTTATAGCGCTGCTGCTTCTCGCGACGACGTTCGGTTTCACCAATCGCCCTGGCCATCGAAGCGGTAATTTTATCGCCGTAGAGAATGGCCTTACCGTTAATGTTACGTGCCGCACGACCGATGGTCTGGATAAGCGACCGTTCAGAACGCAGGAACCCTTCTTTGTCAGCGTCCAGAATCGCCACCAGCGAAACCTCTGGCATGTCCAGGCCTTCACGTAACAGGTTGATACCTACCAGCACGTCAAACTCGCCCAGACGCAGATCGCGAATGATTTCCATACGTTCCACGGTATCGATGTCCGAGTGCAGATAGCGCACCCGCTCGCCGTGCTCTTCAAGATATTCGGTGAGGTCTTCCGCCATACGTTTGGTAAGCGTAGTGACCAGCACACGTTCGTTAATCGCCGCACGGGTGCGGATCTCCGACAGCAGATCGTCAACCTGCGTCGCCACCGGACGCACCTCAATCACCGGATCCAGCAGCCCGGTCGGTCGAACCACCTGATCGACAACTTCATCACCGGATTTCTCCAGCTCATAATTGCCCGGCGTCGCCGAAACATAGATGGTCTGCGGGGCCAGCGCCTCAAACTCTTCAAACTTCAGCGGGCGGTTATCCAGCGCCGACGGCAGACGGAAGCCGTACTCAACCAGGGTCTCTTTACGCGCCCGGTCGCCGCGGTACATCCCGCCGATCTGCGGAATAGTGACGTGGGATTCATCCACCACCAGCAGACCATCGGCCGGCAGGTAGTCAAACAGCGTCGGCGGCGGCTCGCCAGGACCGCGCCCGGACAAATAGCGGGAATAGTTTTCAATCCCCGAGCAGTAACCCAGCTCGTTCATCATTTCCAGATCGAACTGCGTACGCTGGCTTAGCCGCTGCTCTTCGAGCAGTTTGTTATTTGCCAGCAGAATTTTACGCCGCTCTGCCAGCTCAACTTTGATTTCTTCCATCGCCTGCACGATACGTTCGCGCGGCGTGACGTAGTGCGTTTTCGGGTAGATGGTATAGCGGGAAATGGTCGATTCAACCTGCCCGGTAAGCGGGTCAAACAGCGACAAACGCTCGACTTCCTCATCAAACAGCTCCACGCGCAGCGCGATATCGTCGGATTCGGCCGGAAAAATGTCGATAACTTCACCGCGTACGCGGAAGGTCCCGCGCTGGAATGCCTGATCGTTGCGGGTGTATTGCAGCTCCGCCAGACGACGCAGGATCGCACGCTGGTCGATAATCATCCCCACCGTCAGGTGCAGCATCATTTTCAGGTACAGGTCCGGGTCGCCCAGACCGTAAATTGCGGAAACGGATGCCACCACGACGACATCCCGACGTTCCAACAGCGCTTTGGTCGCCGACAGACGCATCTGCTCAATGTGTTCGTTGACCGAGGCATCCTTCTCAATGAAGGTATCGGAACTCGGAACATAAGCTTCCGGCTGATAATAGTCGTAGTAGGAGACAAAATATTCCACCGCATTTTCCGGGAAGAACTCTTTCATCTCTCCGTACAGCTGCGCAGCAAGCGTCTTGTTGGGAGCCAGCACCATGGTAGGACGCTGCAAGTCCGCAATAACGTTGGCGATGGTGAACGTCTTCCCTGACCCCGTTACCCCCAGCAGCGTCTGATGCGCCAGACCGTCCTCCAGACCTTCTTCCAGGCGACGAATAGCCTCAGGCTGGTCGCCAGAGGGTTTAAAAGCGGAATTTAGTTTGAACGGTTTACTCATGAGCAGCTACCTGAAGCAATGGGCGGGCAGGTGTGTAATTTTACTCGCAGCCGTATATTTTGCCAGTAAAATATACTGGATGAAAAAACAGTAACGCGCCAGAATATTTCTGTTACACCCGCAAAATGGCCGTGACTACAGACCAAAATTTGCCCCCGGACAAGATAAAACACCAGCAAAAATGTGTTATCCCCAAACCAATGCCTTTTTTAACATTTGTCAAGTTACCCGATGAAAGTTTTATGGCAACACATGACACTTCTGCGACAGCCATTGCTTTTATCTAACTATCTGTAATTTAATGATTATTATCTCAAGCCGCCTTTCGCATCAATTTAGTCGCAAGCCGCGTCTTCTCTCGCTTACATTGTGTTTTCTAACCCTAATACACAAGGTTATCCACAGGAATAGTGGATAACTGCTTCCAGCCCGTGTGGACCGTAGCCTGGCAAAAACGCTCTGACTCTCTTTTCCTGTGGGATAAAAAAAAATTATCGCTATTTTTTGATATTTATCAGCTAACGAGGCGGTCAGGGAGAGCCGAGATCTTGCTCGCATTTTCATCATTTTCTTATCCGCGCACCGCAACAGAAACAAGCTCTCTTTTCCGCTTCAAATCAACGGACAGATGCGGCCAAAGACAAAACGCTGAGATCGATATAACGTCCAGTCGATGCCCGTTCAGGCTCTTCTGCCAGCCAGGGAATTTCCCCCAGCAGCGGGGCCGCAAGCACGCGCCTCAGCGTCGCCATGTATTCAGCATGACGTTTGCCGGGCGGGGTCACATCATTGGCGACCCATCCGGCAAGGGTCAGCCCGGCCTGCTGCACCGCCAGGGCGGTCAGAATGGCGTGATTGATGCAGCCGAGCTTAACGCCAACCACCAGAATCACCGGCAACTGCTCCGTTTTAACCCAGTCGGAAAAACTTAGCGTTGGCGAAAGCGGCGTAAACCATCCACCGGCCCCCTCCACCAGCACCCAGTCAGCCTGCTTTTCAAGCGAACGTAAACCCGCAGACATCACGGAGGCCAGAATGGGCCTTCCTTCATCGGCGCTAATGATATGCGGCGAGGTGGGTTCAGCGAAGGTATAGGGATTAATCGCCGCGTAATCGACCGCCACAACGCTATGGCGCTGTAGGGCCAACGCATCGCTGTTTCGCAGACCTTCAGCGGTCATTTCGCTGCCAGACGCCACGGGCTTATAGCCGACGGCGCGCAATCCCTGTTGTCCCGCCGCCTGGAGCAGCGCACAGCTGGCGATAGTTTTACCGACTTCGGTGTCCGTTCCGGTGACAAAATACGTTTTAGTCACGTTGAATCACTCCTAAAAAAAGATGGTAGGTCAGCGGATATTTCCCCTGCTGACAGGGCCAGGCGAGCTGTAGCTGGCGCAGCTGTGAGCGCGTCAGCACCCGCTGCTCGCGCCCATCATGCAAATGCGTCGCGCCAATGCCTTTTAGCGAACGCATGGCGTTTAACGCATCGTCAAACCATAGCGTGACGGCATGGGTCTGATACTTGACATCCCAGCCGCGCAGGGCATGTTCAAGCTGCTCTACGGGCAAAAAACGGTTGGCATGCTCCCGGTTATCCACCGCTCGCCAGGCCTGACGCAGTTCCGGCATCGACCCCTGCGCGAGGGTGCTAAACGCCACCGTGCCGCCCGGACGCACCACCCGATAAAGCTCGTCGAGCGCGCCGCGCAGGTCGCTACACCACTGCACGGCCAGATTACTCCAGGCCAGGTCAAAGGTAGCGGCTGCCTGCGGAATGGCTTCGATATCCGCCAGCAGATAGCGGTGGGCCACACTGTGGCGCTGCGCTTCCGCCAGCATTTGCGCCGACAGATCCAGCGCGCAGACCTCGCTTCCCAGTTCGCGCCAGTAACGACTCATACGCCCAGGTCCACAGCCCGCATCCAATACCCGCGAGAACGTCCTGCCATCGAGTAGCGCCAGTAACGCATCGGCGCTCTGACGCTGTAGCTCTGCGTGTTGCTCATAGTGGCTGGCAGCGCGACCAAACGCAGCGGCAATCGCCTGTTTATTAACCTGCGCCATGCAGCACCTCCAGTAAACGATCGATGTCCTGAACCTCATGCGCCTGGGTCAGCGTCAGCCGTAATCTGGCAGTACCGGCGGGCACCGTCGGTGGACGAATTGCCGTCACCCAGCACCCCTGCTGCCGTAGCGCATCCGCCAGCTGCAGGGCTTTATGGTTATCGCCAACAATCAGCGGCTGAATCGCACTGGTAGAATTCGCCAGCGTAAAATCCGGGGTATTCACGCCGTTGCGAAAGCGTTGGATCAACATCGCTAACTTTTCCCGGCGTTCATCGCCTTCACGGCTGCGGATCAGCGCCAGCGCGGCGCGCAGGGCCTGGGCCTGCGCCGGAGGCATACTGGTGCTGTAGATCAAATGGCGGGCAAACTGCAGCAAATAGTCGGCCACGTTGTCAGAACACAGAATCGCCGCGCCGCTGACGCCAAATCCTTTGCCAAACGTCACCACTAACAGTTCAGGTTTCACCTGCTGTCGCCAGCAGGAGCCGCGCCCTTCTGCACCGGTAACGCCCACGCCGTGCGCATCGTCCACCAGCAGCCACGCGCCCTGCCGTTCCGCCACCGCGTGGATTTCAGCGAGCGGCGCGCTGTCGCCATCCATGCTGAATACGCCTTCGGTGACCACGAGCTGCTGCCCCGGACAGGGGGCAGCCAGCAGACGTTGCAGATGTTGCGAGTCGTTATGGGTAAAGCGACGTAGCACGGCGGGACTTAGGCTGGCGGCCTCCAGCAGTGAGGCATGGCTGAGCCGGTCGGCAACAATCCGATCCTCTTTTCCCATCAGCGCGGCAATGACCGCCTGATTAGCGGCAAAACCGGAGATAAATAACAGCGCCCGGTCATAGCCGAGCCACTGCGCCAGCTCTTCTTCCAGCGCCTGATGCGCAACCGAATAACCGCTGACATGGCCCGAGCCGCCGCTGCCGACGCCAAAACGCGCGGCTCCCTGCTGCCACGCGCAGATAATCTGCGGATGGTGGCTTAAGCCAAGGTAGTCGTTGCTGGAGAAGTTCAGATACTGGCGACCGTCGGCCTGCAGCCAGCGACCGGCGCCCTGGGTCACCGCATAGCGCTGACGCCACGCATCAGCACGACGACGCGCCGTAAGCGCATCGTCTATTTTTTGCTGCCAGGTCATACGGTTGCCGCGTTGTAGTAATCGTCGGTATCCGGGGTACGCAGCGCCTGCTCCAGACGTTGCTGTTGTTCGTTATCGCCCGCCAGCACCGCCGTTTGCTGCGGATTGAGGCCCAGCTTGCGGAACAACAGCAAATCTTTATCTTCGTTCGGGTTCGGCGTGGTCAGCAGTTTGCAACCGTAGAAAATCGAGTTAGCCCCGGCCATAAAGCACATCGCCTGGGTTTGCTCGTTCATTTGCTCGCGCCCGGCGGAAAGACGCACGTAAGAGGTCGGCATCATGATGCGCGCCACGGCGATAGTACGAATAAAATCAAAGGCATCCACATCGTCGTTATCGGCAAGCGGCGTCCCCTTCACTTTCACCAGCATGTTGATCGGCACGCTTTCCGGCGGCGTCGGCAGATTGGCTAATTGCAGCAGCAGACCCGCGCGATCGGTCACCGTTTCCCCCAGCCCCACAATACCGCCGGAGCAGACTTTAATACCCGCCTCGCGCACTTTATCCAGCGTATCCAGGCGCTCCTGGTACGAGCGGGTGGTGATGATATTGCCGTAGAATTCCGGCGAGGTGTCGAGGTTGTGGTTGTAGTAATCCAGTCCCGCGTTGGCCAGGCGCTGGGCCTGGGTTTCGTTGAGCGTGCCCAGCGTCATGCAGGCTTCCAGCCCCAACGCTTTCACGCCCTGAACCATCTGTTCCAGGTAAGGCATATCGCGCTCGTGCGGATTCTTCCACGCCGCCCCCATGCAAAACCGCGTTGAACCGGCCTGTTTCGCCTTACGTGCGGAGTCCAGTACCTGTTCAACCTCCATCAAACGTTCCGTTTCCAGACCCGTTTTATAGCGGGAGCTTTGCGGGCAATATTTGCAATCTTCCGGACAGGCGCCGGTCTTAATCGACAGCAGCGTACTGACCTGAACCTGTTGCGGATCGAAGTGCTGGCGATGAACCTGCTGCGCTTCAAACAGCAGGTCCAGCAGCGGTTTTTCAAATAATTCGGTGACTTGCGACATTGTCCAGCGAGAAGAATGAGCCATATTGGTATACGTTTCGTTGTCAGTTTGGTGTAGACTCGTAAACCTAAATGTTTTTAATTTGGTTTACAAGTCGATTATGACAACGGACGATCTTGCATTTGACCAACGCCATATCTGGCACCCTTACACCTCCATGACCTCCCCGTTGCCGGTTTATCCGGTGGCGCGAGCCGAAGGTTGCGAACTGGTTTTAGCCAGCGGTGAGCGGCTGATTGACGGCATGTCGTCCTGGTGGGCGGCGATCCACGGTTACAATCACCCGCAGCTGAACGCCGCGATGAAAACGCAGATCGATGCCATGTCGCATGTGATGTTCGGCGGCATTACCCATGCCCCGGCAATTGCGCTGTGCCGCCAGCTGGTGGCGATGACGCCAGAGTCGCTGGAGTGCGTTTTTCTCGCGGATTCAGGGTCGGTCGCCGTGGAAGTGGCGATGAAAATGGCGCTGCAATACTGGCAGGCTAAAGGGGAATCTCGTCAGCGTTTCCTCACATTTCGTAACGGCTATCACGGCGACACCTTCGGCGCGATGTCGGTCTGCGATCCCGACAACTCGATGCACAGTCTGTGGAAAGGGTATCTGCCGGAAAACCTGTTTGCGCCCGCCCCGCAAAGCCGCATGGACGGCGAGTGGGACGAACTGGATATGGTGCCTTTTGCCCGCCTGATGGCCGCGCATCGCCACGAGATTGCGGCGGTGATCCTTGAGCCAATTGTGCAGGGCGCTGGCGGCATGCGCATGTATCATCCCGAATGGTTAAAGCGCATCCGTAAGATGTGCGACCGCGAAGGGATCCTGCTGATTGCCGATGAGATTGCCACCGGATTTGGCCGTACCGGCAAGCTGTTTGCCTGTGAGCACGCCGATATTACGCCGGATATTTTGTGCCTCGGCAAAGCCTTAACCGGTGGGGCAATGACCCTTTCCGCGACCCTGACCACCCGCCAGGTCGCAGAAACCATCAGTAACGGCGAAGCGGGCTGCTTCATGCACGGTCCGACCTTTATGGGCAATCCGCTGGCTTGTGCCGTCGCCTCCGCCAGCCTGTCGCTTCTCAATACCGGCGAGTGGCGCTCGCAGGTCGCGGCCATTGAAGCGCAGTTGCGGGCAGAACTCGCCCCGGCGGCGGACTCCAGCTGGGTCGCCGACGTGCGCGTGCTCGGCGCCATCGGCGTGATAGAAACCACCCAGCCGGTAAATATGGCGGCACTGCAGAAGTTCTTTGTCGAACAGGGCGTGTGGGTCCGACCGTTTGGCAAGCTCATCTACCTGATGCCGCCGTACATTATTCAGCCCGAGCAGTTGCGCCGCCTGACGCAGGCCGTCAATGAGGCTGTGCGCCATGCAACATTTTTTAGCGATTAATCAGCGGTAAGCTCTACGGTTTCTGGCTACACTTTTTGGCTAACGAGAGGAGTCAGCATGAAACTAATCAGTAACGATCTGCGCGATGGGGAGAAGCTTGGGCATCGCCACGTCTTTAACGGCATGGGATATGACGGGGATAACATCTCCCCGCATCTGGCATGGGATGATGTGCCCGCCGGGACTAAAAGCTTTGTCGTGACCTGCTTTGATCCTGATGCGCCCACCGGCTCCGGCTGGTGGCACTGGGTGGTAGTCAATCTGCCCGCCGATACCCGCGTTCTCACGCAAGGCTTCGGCTCCGGGCTGGTGGCGTTACCGGATGGGGTGATTCAAACCCGTACGGATTTTGGTAAAGCCGGTTATGGCGGCGCTGCGCCGCCGAAGGGGGAAACCCATCGCTATATCTTTACGGTTCACGCCCTGGACGTGGAGCGTATTGATGTCGATGAGGACGCCAGCGGCGCGATGGTTGGCTTTAACGTTCACTTCCACTCGCTCGCCAGCGCCTCGATTACGGCGATGTTTAGCTAAGCGCTGTTGTGCCGGATGTCGGTTTCGCCTCATCCGGCCTACAAAGCAGACCGTAGGCCTGATAAGACGCATCAGCGTCGCCATCAGGCGCTTTTCTACAGAAATTCAGGCAACAATTTCAGCAGCGTTCCCTGGGCTAACAGTTCGGTCGCGCACTCAATATCCGGGGCGAAAAAGCGATCTTGGGTATAGTGGGCAACCTGCTCGCGTAGCGCCTGGCGCGCCTGCTCCAGCAGCGGGCTTGAGGTTAACCCTTCGCGCAGGTCAATTCCCTGACACGCCGCCAGCCACTCCACGGCAATCACGCCGCGCGTATTTGCCGCCATCTCCCACAGCCTGCGACCCGCCGCTGGCGCCATAGACACATGATCCTCCTGGTTAGCTGACGTCGGTAAGCTGTCTACGCTGTGCGGGTGCGCCAGCGCTTTGTTCTCGCTCGCCAGCGCGGCAGCCGTCACCTGAGCAATCATAAAGCCGGAGTTAACTCCGCCATTTTTCACCAGGAACGGCGGCAGCTGCGACATGTGTTTATCCATCATCAGCGCAATGCGCCGCTCCGATAACGCCCCAATTTCCGCCATCGCCAGCGCCAGGTTATCCGCCGCCATCGCCACCGGTTCAGCATGGAAGTTACCGCCGGAAATCACATCCCCCTCTTCGGCAAACACCAGCGGGTTGTCGGAAACCGCGTTGGCCTCCACCAGCAGGACATCCATCACCTGGCGCATTTGCGTCAGACACGCCCCCATCACCTGCGGCTGACAGCGCAGAGAATACGGATCCTGCACTTTTTCACAGTTATGATGCGACTGCGAAAGCGCGCTGGAGTCGGTCAATACATGGCGATACAGCGCCGCGGCGTCAATCTGCCCGCGTTGTCCTCGCGCGGCATGAATACGCGCGTCAAACGGACGACGCGAACCTAGTACCGCTTCGGTGGTCAGCGCCCCGCACACCGTCGCCGAGGCGAACAGCTCCTGAGCTTCCATTAATCCGCGCAGGGCAAAGGCTGTCGAAGCCTGGGTGCCGTTGAGCAGCGCCAGCCCTTCTTTCGCCTCCAGCGTTATCGGCTCCAGTCCGGCCTTTTTCAACGCTTCGGTCGCCGGAAGCCATTCCCCCTGCCAACGCGCCTTTCCTTCCCCCAGCAGCGTCAAGGACATATGCGCCAGCGGCGCGAGGTCGCCCGATGCCCCCACCGACCCTTTCGCCGGGATCAGCGAATACACCTCGGCATTCACCAGCGCAATCAGCGCTTCAATCACGCTTAAACGAATGCCGGAAAAACCGCGCGCCAGGCTGTTGATTTTCAGCACCATAATCAGGCGCACCATAGCGTCGTCCAGCGCCTCGCCTACGCCCGCCGCATGGGACAGTACCAGCGAACGCTGTAAATTTTGCAAATCTTCCGTGGCGATACGGGTCTGGGCCAGCAGCCCAAAGCCGGTATTAATGCCGTATGCCGTACGGCCTTCAGCGACAATATTATTGACGCAGGCGACGCTGGCATTGATAGCATCAATCGCCCCGGCATCCAGGCGCAGTTTGACCGGCTGCTGCCAGATGTCGCGAAGTTGTGCAAAAGTCAGTTGGCCCGGCGTTAATGTCATGGTGTTCATATCAGCGTTTCTCCTGCGTCGCAGCAACCATCGGCAAATTCAGCCCTTCTTCGACGGCGCATTCCACCGCAATGTCATATCCGGCGTCGGCGTGGCGCATCACCCCGGTCGCCGGATCGTTATGCAATACCCTGGCAATACGCGCAGCGGCTTCATCGGTGCCATCACAAACAATCACCATCCCGGCATGCTGGGAGAAACCCATTCCCACCCCGCCACCGTGGTGCAATGACACCCACGTCGCGCCGCTGGCGGTGTTAAGCAGCGCGTTCAGCAGCGGCCAGTCGGATACGGCGTCAGACCCGTCACGCATCGCTTCGGTTTCGCGGTTCGGACTGGCAACGGAGCCGGAGTCCAGATGGTCACGACCAATGACAATCGGCGCGGACACTTCGCCGCTGCGCACCATTTCGTTAAACGCCAGCCCCAGCTTCTGACGCCACTCCAGTCCCACCCAGCAGATACGCGCCGGTAAGCCCTGGAAGTTAATCCGCTCACGCGCCATATCCAGCCAGTGGTGCAGATGCTTATCGTCAGCCACGATCTCTTTCACTTTGGCATCGGTTTTATAAATATCCTGCGGATCGCCGGAAAGCGCCACCCAACGGAACGGGCCAATGCCGCGACAGAACAGCGGTCGAATATACGCTGGCACAAAGCCGGGGAAATCAAAGGCGTTCTCCACGCCCATCTCTTTGGCCATCTGGCGAATGTTATTGCCGTAATCAAACGTCGGTACGCCCATTTTGTGAAACGCCAGCATCGCCTCGACGTGCGTTGCCATTGAGCGTTTCGCCGCCTGCACCGTGCCCTGGGGATCGGACACCGCTTTCGCCTGATACTCTTCCCAGCGCCAGCCGGACGGCAGATAACCATGCAGCGGATCGTGGGCGCTGGTCTGGTCGGTCACCATATCCGGGCGCACGCCGCGCTTCACCAGTTCAGGCACAATGTCGGCAGCGTTTGCACACAGCGCAATAGAGACCGCTTTCCCCTCGCGGGTGTATTTTTCGATACGCGCCAGCGCGTCATCAAGCGATGTCGCCTGCTCGTCCACATAACGGGTGCGCAGACGAAAATCAATGCGGCTTTGCTGACATTCAATGTTCAGCGAGCATGCGCCCGCCAGCGTCGCGGCTAGCGGCTGCGCTCCACCCATACCGCCCAGCCCGGCGGTTAACACCCAACGTCCACTCAGGCTGCCCTGATAATGCTGACGCCCGGCCTCAACGAAGGTTTCATACGTCCCCTGCACGATGCCCTGACTGCCGATGTAGATCCAGCTCCCGGCGGTCATCTGACCATACATCGCCAGCCCCCTGGCATCCAGCTCGTTAAAGTGTTCCCAGGTTGCCCAGTGCGGAACCAGGTTGGAGTTGGCAATCAGCACGCGCGGCGCATTGTCATGGGTTTTGAACACGCCAACCGGCTTCCCGGACTGAATCAGCAGGGTCTCATCGGTCTCCAGTTGGGTCAGCGCATTAACGATGGCGTCGTAACATTCCCAGTCCCGCGCGGCGCGACCAATCCCGCCGTAAACCACCAGCTCATGCGGATTTTCAGCCACATCGGGATCCAGGTTGTTCATTAACATGCGCAGCGGCGCTTCGGTCAGCCAGCTTTTGGCCGTTAAGGTCGCGCCACGCGGGGCACGAATATCCTGCTGACGATACTTGCTATGGGACATGACAGAAACTCCTCAGGCTGGATCAGGCGTTTACGCCTACGTTGAATGATTACGCACCTATGGAGTATATACTTGTCTATACAAGCCATCACAAGATCAAATTTAACAAACAGGATACATTTTTATTATATTGCGTCAGCAATCACGGTTTTGTTATCCCGATATCAGGACATAAACCGCCCTTGCAGGCGATAGCGGGAACCCGGAAACAACAAACGGGCATGAGAGACAATGGACGAGGCGGACCAGGTTTTGCGACGGATCAGCAGACAGGGATCGTGTTCTTTAATATTCAGCAGCGCGCATTCTTCGGCACTGGCGCGTACCGCTTCGACAATGTGCTCACCTTCCGTTAAAGGGGCGATCAGCGACAGGTAAGCGTGCGGCGTGGTCTGGCTGTAATCCTGCGCCAGATACTCCGGCACAATCTCCGCATTCACGCAGCGATCTTCAATCTGCACCGGCAGATCGTTCTCGTAGTGCACCATAACCGAGTGATAAATAGAGGTGCCTTCTTTGACGTTTAACACCAAAGCCTGCTGCGCGTTAGCCTGGGTTCGTTCCAGCGTCAGCACCTGGCAGCGGTGCTGATGCTGACGCGCGTTGATTTCATCCGCAATGCTGCGAATTTCAAACAGCGCGGACTGGCCTTTTGGCTCGGCGACAAACGTCCCCACCCCCTGCAAACGTACCAGTAGCCCCTCATCCGTTAACTCCCGCAGCGCCCGATTGATGGTCATGCGGCTAAAACCATACTGCGCCACCAGCTCTGCCTCAGACGGAATGCGATCGTGAGCTTGCCAGATACCGCTGGCAATTTTTTCGCTGATCTCCTGCTTTACCTTTTCGTAAAAAGGAGCCGGAGCAGAACGGGATGGGAGCATGCGTGAGCCTTCCTTAAGCTGAAATGTAAGTGGGTACAGTTTACAGGCATTACCCGGGCCTGATAAGCGTAACGCCATCAGGTATGTCAGAGCCACCAGTGCGCGATTTGCCAGCCTAATCGCGCCGCCACGCGCGCCGCTCTGCCATCATCGTCAAAGCGTGGATTAAATTCAACCATATCCACCGCCTGCAGTTTACCGCTACGACAAAGGGGTTCAATCAGCCTCAACAGCGTCGCCAACGGTACGCCCAGCGCGGCGGGCGCTGACACCGCGGGCATTTCCCAAACCGGCAGCACGTCAAGGTCGATAGTCAGATAGATGACATCCACGCCAGAGGCAAACTGCGCTATCTGCGCCTGGGCCGTATCACAGTGCAAATCTTCCACCACGGTGACACCGAGCCGCTGCGCTTCATCCCACAGCGCCTGGGTGTTTGCCGCCCGACTGACGCCGATACAGGCATAGTGAAATCCGCGCTGCTGTTCATCGCAAAGGTGCGCTAACTGGCGAAACGGCGTACCGGATGTGGCCTGGTCGGCATGACGCAAATCGAGATGCGCGTCGAGATTGATGATGCCCACTTTTGCCTGCGGGAACGCATCCAGCACGCCAGCGCCATGCGCAAACGCGGTTTCGTGCCCTCCTCCCAGCACAAAGGTACGCATATTCTCCTGCTGACAGCGCTGTACCGCCTTGCGTAACGCCTGCTGCGCGCCTTCGAGATCGGGCGCCTGCGCCACAATATTCCCCAGATCCACCAGCCGATGATGTCCATCATGACTGGCTAAATTCGCCAGCGCTTTACGTAGCGCGTCTGGCGCGCCTGCGGCTCCCGTGCGCCCTTGATTACGTTTAACGCCTTCATCACAGGCAAAACCAAGCAGCGCTATCTGCTGATGGTACAGTTCCGGGGAAAACGCCGGGCTCAGCGTAATCGTCTGAAACAGACGCAGCGCAGTCGGCGATTCGGCGCGGTCATCTCGCCCCTGCCATAGCGCAGGGGAAGCGGGTTGCCAGTGGCTCATGATAGTTGTCCTTTGAATACGCGTTGGTAGAGCGGGTTCCGCCCTGGCTCATAGAGGATCTCGACCGGGAGTTCGGCATCCCACACCACAAAGTCGGCGACAAATCCGGCCTTCAGTTGACCGTGAGTGGCATGACGCCCCAGCGCCCGGGCCGCATGACGGGTGACGCCAGCCCACGCTTCTTCCGGCGTTAAGCCAAACTGCACGCAGGCCATATTCATCGCCCAGTGCAGACTGATAAACGGACTGGTGCCGGGGTTGAAGTCCGTCGCCACCGCCATCGGCACCTGATATTGCCGTAACAGCGCTACCGGCGGACGCTGTTGCTCTTTCAGGAAATAGAAAGCGCCGGGTAATAACACCCCGACCGTACCGCTTTGGCTCATCGCCGCCACGCCCGCTTCATCCAGATATTCAATATGATCGGCTGATAATCCGTGGTAGCGGCTTACCAGTTGAGCGCCTCCGAGCAATGACAGTTGTTCAACATGACCTTTAACCGGAATGCCCAGCGCCTGCGCGGCCTGAAATACCCGTTCACTCTGCGCCAGCGTAAAACCGACGCTTTCGCAGAACAGATCGACGGTCTCGAACAGCCCCTGCTCCCACAGCTGCGGCAAAATAGTCTCGCACACCAGCGTAATATAGCCGTCAGGATCGCCCCGGTATTCCGCAGGGGTAGCGTGGGCAGCCAACAGCGTCGGGCTTATTTCAATTACATTTTCCGCCGCCAGCGCTGCCGCCACGCGCAATATTTTCTCTTCTGTTTGCAAATCCAGGCCGTAACCGGACTTTATTTCCAGTAGCGTAACGCCTTCTTTGATTAACCGCTCCATCCGCTGATGCGCTACATGGAAAAGTTGTTCGTCAGTTGCGCGGCGGGTCGCCGACACGGTGGCATTAATACCGCCACCCTGGGCGCTTATCTGCTGGTAGGAAACGCCGTTAAGCCGTTGCTCCCATTCACCTGCACGATTACCGCCAAAGACCAGGTGCGTATGACAATCAATCAGGCCAGGCGTAACCAGCCTGCCCTGCATATCAAAGGTATTGTCATGCGTAAGGTATAACGAAGACTCCGGCACGATAGCGCGAATCTTACCCTGGCGGACGATCAACGCATGTCCATCCACCAGTCCATACGGATTATCACGTTCAGGATCCATAGTCGCCAGACGAACATTGCGCCAGATAACATCATCAGGGAAGAATTGCTGCATTCGACTCACCACTTGTCATAGGTTGTATAGACATTTATTTTTGATTATGCGGATGTTGTCAACCTGAAGGGCCATAATTGTTATCTATTTGTGATATAAAGACTCTCCGCGCCGGGCATTGTGGCGATAAAAACAACTTTTTACCTTTTAACCTTCCCGTTTCGCTCAACTTAGTATAAAAAAGCAGGCTTTAATGGATAACTTTCAAAGCCCGGAGCAACCTGTGAACATTTCATCAGTTTCCCGTCTGGCGCTGGCAATGGCTTTTGGCGTGACGCTGACCGCCTGTAGCTCTACGCCGCCCGATCAAAAACCTTCCGACCAGACCGCGCCAGGAACCTCTTCGCGCCCGATTCTGTCGGCCAATGAAGCGAAAAACTTCGTCGCTGCGCACTATTTTTCCGCACTGACGCCAAACACCGCCCCGTGGAGTCCTTCTGCGATTTCTCTGCCCGCACAGCCTGACTTCGTCGTTGGTCCGGCCGGGGCTCAGGGCGTCACTCATACCAGCATTCAGGCCGCTGTTGATGCGGCAATCGTCAAACGTACTAACAAACGTCAGTACATCGCGATTATGCCGGGCGAGTATCAGGGCACAGTCTATATTCCGGCAGCAACGGGTAGCCTGACGCTTTACGGTACGGGTGAAAAACCGCTCGACGTGAAAATTGGCCAGGCCATTGACGGTGATATGAGCACGGCTGACTGGCGCCATACGGTGAACCCAGGCGGTAAATATATGCCGGGCAAACCTGCGTGGTATATGTTTGATAATTGCCAGAACAAACGCGGCGCGAACATTGGCGTAATGTGTTCTGCGGTCGTCTGGTCGCAAAACAACGGTCTGCAATTGCAGAACCTGACCATCGAAAACAACCTCGGTGACAGCGTTGATGCAGGTAACCATCCGGCCGTCGCACTGCGTACCGATGGCGATAAAGTGCAGATCAACAACGTCAACATCCTGGGTCGTCAGAACACCTTCTTCGTCACCAACAGCGGCGTACAAAACCGTCTGGAGAACGATCGCCAACCGCGTACTCTGGTGACGAACAGCTACATTGAAGGCGACGTGGATATTGTGTCCGGTCGCGGCGCGGTGGTGTTCGATAACACCGATTTCCGCGTAGTGAACTCCCGCACGCAGCAGGAAGCGTACGTGTTTGCACCTGCTACCCTGTCAAACATCTACTACGGTTTCCTGGCGATCAATAGCCGCTTCACGGCAAGTGGCGATGGCGTGGCGCAGTTAGGCCGCTCGCTGGATGTTGATTCTAATACCAATGGTCAGGTGGTTATTCGCGACAGCGTGATCAACGAAGGCTTCAATATGGCGAAGCCGTGGGCTGACAGCGTTATTTCGAAACATCCCTTTACTGGAAATACCGGTGCGGAAGATGATAAAGGCGAAATTCAGCGTAACCTGAACGACACCAACTTCAACCGCATGTGGGAATACAACAACCGCGGTATCGGTAGCAAAGTGGTTGCAGAGCCTAAGCAGTAAACGTCATACCCTTATGTAGACCCGGTAAGCGTATTTGCGCCACCGGGCAATGTGCCGGAGGGCGGTGAAAACCGCCTCATCCGGCCTACAGGTTGCCTTACGCCAAACGCGCTTTATTAAAGTTAATCAAACTCCCTGCCTTAATAATTTCGCGCTCTTCTGCGGTCAGGCTTTCCATATACAAACTGATTTCACTCACCCTGCCATCCTCATGCAGGACATACGCGTCGATCGCGCTACTGCACTCATCCAGCGCGCGGCGAATACCAGGAATGTAGATGTAGTCCCCAACGTCAAAAGTAGGTTTCTCTGCCATTTGCAGCGGTAACATACCCCAGTTGATCACATTGGAACGGTAACGCTTAGTCGCATATTCCTGGGCGATATTCGCCAGCCCGCCAATCACACGCTGACAGCTTGCCGCCTGCTCGCGCGCCGAGCCATCGCCAGGCTTCACGGCGTACACCATGCTGCCAATCTCAGTCTGCAGCGGCTGCACATTTTCGTGACCAGCAATCTGTCGGATGCGTTCGAAGACTGGCGCCAGTTCGCTGACATCACCAGCCAGGCGACGTTTTTCCAGCCCGGCAGCGGCTTTACTTCTTGCCACATAACCCGGATCGCGTCGGGAAAGCGTAAATTCCGCCAGCCCCAATGGATTGGAACGATACGAGGAGGTTTCTCCGGACGGGATAAGCTCATCCGTCGTGGTTACGTCATCAAGGATTTTCGAAGCGACTTTCAACAGAATATTTTCCGTAAGCGCTCCCATATCCGGCCAGTCTTTGATATTCGGACCATAAATGAGCGGCTGCTGGGTGGCCCCTTTGACATACCCCTGATAAACGCGGTTTTTATAAGGCGCAGGGTTAAACGCATAGTCCGGCACCGTATCCCAGCAGTCCAGTTCGGTCGCGGCGGTGAGGTACCCGCCACTGGCCGCCGTCGCCGCTATCGAACGCGCATCCATCAGCGCAACGGCAGACATTTGCCCGTTGCCCGGCTTCGAACCTTCACGGTTAGGGAAGTTACGCGTGGTATGGCGGATGCTAAGCCCATTATTGATTGGCGTGTCGCCTGCGCCAAAGCAAGGACCGCAGAACGCGGTTCTGATGATGGCACCCGCGCCCAGCAGATCCGCAACGACGCCTTTCTGTGCTAAATCCATAAACACCGGCTGTGACGAGGGGTAGACGGAAAGCGAGAACGCATCGCTGCCGCAAGATTGACCGTGTAACGCCTGCGCCGCAGCAATCACGTTTTCATAGTTGCCGCCCGAGCAGCCGGCAATGATCCCCTGCTGTACTTTTAATCGACCGTTTTCTACTTTATCTAACAACGACAGGCTGGCTTTACCCTGTGCGATACGCGAAGATTCAATTTCAACCTCCCGGAGAATATCCGTCAGATTTTCATTGAGCGTAGCAATCTCATAGACATTGCTTGGGTGGAATGGCAGCGCGATCATCGGTTTAATCGCACTCAGGTCAACATAAATACAGCCATCGTACCAGGCCATCGGCTGCGGATTAAGCTGGCGATAGTCTTGTTCGCGACCATGTAATGCCAGCCAACTGCGAGTCTCGTCATCCGTTTGCCAGACGGAGCTCAGGCAGGTGGTTTCCGTGGTCATCACGTCCACACTGTTACGGAAATCCGTTGAGAGATGGCTGATGCCTGGGCCGACAAACTCCATGACTTTATTTTTGACGAAGCCATTTTTAAACACCGCGCCAATGATCGCTAATGCGACATCCTGTGGGCCTACGCCCGCAGCGGGTTTACCGGTCAGATACACGGCCACAACGCCGGGATAATCAATATCCCAGGTATCGTTTAACAGCTGTTTGACCAGCTCGCCGCCCCCTTCTCCGACAGCCATCGTGCCTAATGCGCCGTAACGCGTGTGGCTGTCGGAGCCGAGGATCATTTTTCCGCCACCTGCCATCATTTCGCGCATATATTGATGGATGACGGCAATATGAGGCGGTACAAAGATACCGCCATAACGCTGCGCCGCTGACAGACCAAACATGTGATCGTCGCCGTTGATGGTTCCTCCCACCGCGCATAATGAGTTATGGCAGTTAGTCAGTACATACGGCAGCGGAAACCGCTCCATACCCGAGGCTTTTGCGGTCTGAATAATCCCGACAAAGGTAATATCGTGTGAGGTTAATGAATCAAACTTGATTTTAAGCTTATTCATATCTCCGGACGTATTATGCGCGGCAAGAATCGACCACGCGATAGTTCCTTTTTTCGCCTCTTCTTTACAAATATATTCAGGTAAATTTTCCTCAGCGATAATTTCATTATTGCCGGAGAGGTAAATTCCTTTCTCATACAGTTTAATCATTAGATACTCCACATTGCTGTGCTCTGAACAGAGCACAGACAACCAATGAACGATGTAATTTAATTAGAGCATGTTCCAGCCGATCAACATATTCCACCACCAGATCCCCAGCGTAATATGGACTAGGAACGTTAAGAACGTCAGCATTGCGCCAACCAGCCACCACGATTTAATATCGTTATATCCGACACCAAAAATAACCGGTCCCGCAGCGCCGCCATAATGAGTAACCATTCCGCCATAGGAGTTGGAGAAGAGTAATGCCAGCGCGGTTAACATCAGCGGTGCACCGGAAACATTCGCCAGCATAGCAAATACCGGCATCATCGCCACAATATACGCACTACCTGAGGCAAAGAAATAGCGAACAATAATGCTCAAAAAGAGAATAACGAAGAACGCAACGTTGCCGTGATTGCCAAAGTCGAGATTATTTTTGAAGAGTTCAGCCAACCAGTCAAAAAACTTCACTTTCGATAATAATGAACTTAAACCGATAATACCGCCGTACCAGATTAAGGTATTCCAGCCGCCCTTATTTTTAACGACATCATCCCAGGTTACGACACCTAACAAAAGCATCATGCCCATTACGACAATAGCCACCGTTGATTCATCAACGCCAAGAGTTTTACTGAAGATCCATCCCAATAGCGCGAGGACAAAAATGCCCAGCAGCATTTTTTCGCGAACCTTCATTGGCCCTAAATCCTCAAGCCCGGCCTTAGCGATAGTCTTGTTATCAACCTTTTTAATTTCAGGTGGATACATAAAATAGATAGCTAACGGCGTCACCACCAGCATGACCAGGCCTGGCAAACTCGCAGCGAGCGCCCATGCTCCCCAGCTCAGCTGCAAGTGGCAGATATCATTGATCATTTTCAATGCCAGAATATTACCTGCCATCGCGGTAAAAAACATATAGCTGGTTGTTTTGGTCACCATATAGACCGTCATCATCAGATAGTGGCCTACGCGCCGCGGGCTCTTGTCCGGCTCAGAACCCAACGCCACCGCCACGCTATTGATGATGGGTAAAACGATTCCTCCTGCTCGCGCGGTATTTGACGGTGTGGCCGGGGCTAACACCAGATCAAGAAACACGGTCACATAGCCAAGACCAAGCGTGGTGTTACCTATTTTACCGATCAGGATATAAGCAATGCGCTTGCCCAGCCCCGTAGTCACAAAAGCGGCGCTTAAGGTAAATGCCGAGAAAACCAGCCACGTGGTGCCGGAGGCATAGCCGCTCAGCACGCTGCTGGTTTTCAGTACCCCGTGGCCTAAGTTGCCGACAATCACCATTGATGCGGCAACGGCAATCAATAACACCACCGGTTCCGGAAAAGGCTTGATCACCAGTCCGACAATGGCAGCAAGATAAATACCGAACAGCACCCATGCCAGTTCACTTAATCCCGCAGGGGCAGGAAGGAATCCTATGATACAAGGGATGACTAATATTAATATTAGCTTCCATAATGACTTAACGTTCATTTTTGAATCCTGGATAATCTGTACGGGTAATACAGAATGTTTCTCGATTTTCCGTAATCACAGCAAAATGAGGTCAATGCTGTCAGGGAAGGTAAACGTCACCAGCGAATATTTTTCTGGCGGTACGAATAACCGAAGCCCGGATGGTCGAAGGTTCGTCACCTTCATTGGTTAAATAAATATCAAGAACGCCGCCAGGATGTTCGATAGTAATATTTCCATACTGTGCACCCGCCGTTACCTGACGCGTGACGGTACCATTAATGGCGCAACTGCTGGCGATAGCTATCGCTCCGGTAATCGCCAGTGCTTTATGGCATGAGTGCGGCATAAAATAGCGAACATTAATGGCGCCGCCATTTCTGGCAGAAGAAATAAGAATAGGTTTTGGGATAACCTTATTACTGACATCCCCCAGGCCCATAGCCTGACCGGCCTGTAAACGAATAGACTCAACACGCGATAATAATTCGCTGTCGGCATCCAGATCTTCCGGTAATTCATACCCTGTTTTTCCCAGATATTCGGCAGGGATAATCACCACTGGCGTCGCCATATCCATACAGGTCACCGGAACGGAGTCGAAATAATCGATCTGCTGGCCAGTCGGAAAAATATGTCCGGTTTTCGAGCCCGCGGCATTGAGAAACGTCAGCGCAATAGGGGCGGATGTTCCCGGTACGCCATCAATTCTTGCGGTTCCTTCATACTCAACCACACCGTGCGGCGTCTGTATATCGGCTTCAATGAAGGTGTTGGTGTTCACATTACGGATGCGTACGCGGGTAGTCGGCGCTGAAGCGGCAATCAGGCCCTTTTCAATAGCAAACGCGCCAACGGCGGAAAGCATATTGCCACAGTTTGGTGTGGTATCGACCCGTTTCTCATGCACCAGCACCTGCGCAAATAAATAATCAATATCAGCTTGCGGATCGTTTGAACGACTAATAATCGCCACTTTACTGGTTAACGGATTACCACCGCCAATGCCGTCTATTTCCAGCGCATTGCCCGAACCCATAATGCCAATCAATACTTCATCACGCAGCGTTTCTTCTTGCGGCAGGTCTTGTGCTAATAAAAATGCGCCTCTGGAGGTTCCTCCGCGCATCATAACGCAAGGTATTTTTTTCATAATAATGCTCTCAATGTTATTTCCACTAAGTACATGGTTTCATGCCATGAATTGGGTGGCTAATGACTTTGTTGGCATGATTAGTGATTTATTTTTATTAATTAAAGTTTGAGAGTTACAGATACGCAGGGTGCTATCATCTTAAACAGGCGCTATCCCCGATTGAGTCCGGAGTCAGAATGAAACACGAATTATCAAGCATGAAGGCGTTTGTTACGCTGGCAGAGTCTGATTCTTTTAACAAAGCTGCAAAATTACTTAATATTACGCAACCTGCATTAACGCGCAGAATTAAAAAAATGGAAGAGTATTTACATACTCCGCTATTTGAAAGAACAACTCGTAAAGTCGCATTAACAAAAGCGGGAAAAATGCTATTACCGCAAGCCAGAGATTTAATTAGATCGTTGGATGAGACCATTTTCAACATTAGTGAAATGAATACTCATCATCATCACGGAATGGTGACGTTATCCTGCATCCCAACGGCTGTTTTCTATTTTTTGCCGCTGGCAATCGGCAAATTTAATGAGCTGTACCCCAATATCAAAGTGCGAATTCTTGAGCAAGGCACCAATAATTGTATGGAATCTGTACTTTGCAACGAGGCTGATTTTGGAATAAACATGAACAACATCACAAATGCCTCTATTGACTTCACGCCACTGGTCAATGAGCCATTTGTTCTCGCTTGTCGGCGCGATCATCCGCTCGCCAACAAGCAGTTGGTTGAATGGCAAGAATTATTGCAATACAAATTGATCGGCGTTAGACCGTCGAGCGGTAACCGCTTGCTGATTGAACAACACCTGGCAGATAAGCCATGGAAATTAGATTGGTTCTATGAGGTTCGCCATTTATCGACGTCACTGGGGCTGGTTGAGGCCGGGCTCGGCGTTTCCGCGCTGCCGGGACTTGCAATGCCGCAGACGCCGCACCCTACGCTGATAGGGATCCCGCTGATTGAACCCGTCATCAGACGCACTATGGGAGTTATCCGCCGCAAAGATGCGGTTCTCTCACCGCCCGCCGAGCGCTTTTTCTCTCTACTGCTTAATTTATGGGCAGAAGAAAAAGATAACCTTTGGACGACGGTGGCTGAACATCAGTAATGCGCGCAGCTCGCAGTTTACGATAACGATCCGCAATCTTTTCCAGTCGATGGCGGATCGCTCATAATTCCCTGGCGTTTAGTATGCGTTAACGACGACCCACATCGGCCCCTGGCCTACCGCATAGCGGCCTTTTTCTGTGAGTAACCCCTGCTCTCCCGCAATTTCATAGACCGCAATATGGTGCGACTTTTGTCCGGCGGCAATCAGGTATTTACCGCTGTGATCGATATTAAAACCACGCGGCTGCGTTTCGGTAGGCTGGAAGCCCTCTTTAGTCAGCACGCTCCCGTCTTCTGACACGCTAAATACCGTAATCAGGCTGGCGGTACGATCGCAGGCGTACAGATGGCGACCATCCGGCGTAATATGGATATCAGCCGCCCAACGGGTATCGGAGAAATCAGTCGGCATCATATCCAGAGTCTGTACGCACTCAATTTTGCCGTGCGGATCTTTCAGTTCCCAGACGTCAACGGAACTGTTCAGTTCATTCACGCAGTAGGCATATTGCTTGTTCGGATGGAACACCATATGACGCGGGCCCGCGCCTTCCACGGTGGTTACTTCTGCTGGCTCCTGCGCGACCAGATGGCCATCCTCGCTGACGTCAAACAGGCAGATACGATCCTGTTTCAATGCCGGAACCCACAGGATACGGTTATCCGGCGAAATATTCGCCGAATGGCATCCGTCCAGACCTTCCACCACGTCCACCAGCGCAACCGGCAGACCATCCTCCAGCCGCGTGACGCTGACGCTGCCCGCATTATAGGAACCGACAAACACGAAGCGCCCCTTATGATCGGTCGAAATATGCGTCGGGCTCCCCGGCAGCGCAGACTCCGCAACGAAGGTCAGCGCACCGTCGTCAGGCGCAATACGATATGCCAGCACACGAAACTCCGGGCGCACACCAACGTAGAGATAGCGCTTATCCGGGCTGACAACCATCGGCTGTACCTGACCCGGCACATCAACCACCTGGGTCAGCGTCAACGAACCCTCGTGATTCAGGCTCCAGACATGGATTTGCTGACTCTCAGGACTGGCGGTATAAACGGTTTGTTTCATGAATACTCCTTTGCTTTTGGCAGGTGGCTGCAATGGCCTGACACACGCCTAAGGTAGACGCTTTTAACGGTGAATGCTTAATTAAGGCTCAGAATTTTGTCCGGCTCCCGTCTCGGTGTACCATTCCAGCAGACACAATTCTCAACCTTAATCTGGAAAAACCTATGACCGCACGCGTGATTGCCCTGGATTTAGACGGTACCCTGCTGACCCCGAAAAAAACCTTGCTGCCATCCTCTCTCGAAGCGCTCTCACGCGCCAGAGAAGCAGGCTACCAACTTATCATTGTCACAGGTCGCCATCACGTTGCTATTCATCCTTTTTATCAGGCGCTGGCGCTGGATACACCTGCAATTTGCTGCAACGGCACTTACTTGTATGATTATCAGGCAAAAAAGGTACTGGAGTCCGATCCCCTTCCGGTTGACCAGGCGTTACAGCTGATCGATCTGCTGGATGAACATCAAATCCACGGGCTGATGTATGTGGACAACGCCATGCTGTATGAACGCCCAACCGGGCATGTGGTGCGGACCGCTAACTGGGCGCAAACCCTGCCGCCGGAACAGCGTCCTACATTCACCCAGGTATCCTCGCTGGCGCAGGCCGCACGTGACGTTAACGCGGTGTGGAAATTCGCCCTGACCGACGAAGATATTCCAAAACTGCAGCAGTTTGGTAAACACGTTGAACAACAGCTGGGGCTGGAGTGTGAATGGTCCTGGCACGATCAGGTCGACATTGCCCGCAAAGGCAACAGCAAAGGACGACGCCTTACCCGGTGGATTGAAGCACAGGGCGGAACAATGGAAAATGTGATCGCCTTCGGCGACAACTTTAACGATATCAGCATGCTGGAAGCCGCAGGCACCGGCGTGGCAATGGGTAACGCCGATGATGCGGTCAAAGCCCGCGCTAACATCGTGATTGGTGACAACACCACCGACAGCATCGCGAAATTTATCTACACCCACCTGCTGTAATCAGGCGGTAATCGACACGCTCTTAATTTGCGCGTACAGCCACAGGCCAGGTTTGATGCCAAGCTCATCCCTGGCCCACGGGCTGATCCTCGCCCACAGCGTTTTCCCGCCGACCTCAAGCTGCACTTCCACCTGACCGTGGTCGTCATAGCACTGGGCGACCTTTGCACGCAGGATGTTACGAATGCTGGTCTGCTGCGGCGGCTGGAGTACCAGCGAAACATCCGACGCCTGGATACGAATGCGCAGCACGGATTGCAGCGGCTGCTCAAGCTTGTTGACCCACAGATGCTGATCGCCCAGCGCCAGCGCGGTCATCGCATAGTGAGGATGATGCTCCAGCACGCTGACTTTCAGAATGCTGCTCTGCTGCTCCTTCGGCAGCCAGGGGTGCATCACGCTACTCCCCCAGACATCCTCCAGCGAACCAAATGCTTTGACCTGCCCGTTTTCCAGCACCATCACTTTGTCCGCCAGGTGCAAAATCTCATCAAGCGAGTGGCTGACGTACAGCATCGGAATATTAATTTCACGCGCCAGGCGTTGCAGGTAAGGCAGCAGTTCGCGTTTACGCGGAATATCCAGCGACGCTAACGGTTCATCAAGCAGCAATAACTCCGGCGCGGTAAGCAGCGCCCGACCAATGGCAACGCGCTGTTTTTCGCCGCCGGAAAGGCTACCGGGTAGGCGATCGAGCAGTTGTTCAATGCCCAGCAGCGCCACCAGCTTATCAAACTGCCCGGTCATGCTTTTCGCCATCCCGTAACGCAGATTGCCGCGCACCTTATAATGCGGAAACAGACGCGCATCCTGGAATACATAGCCTACCCGGCGCTTTTCAGGCGTTAAGCAGATACCGTTTTCAACATCGTTTAACACCCGACCGTTAAGCACGATGCGCCCGGACTGCGGCTGCGTCAGGCCGCTGATGGCGTTAATCAGCGACGTTTTCCCCGCGCCGGAAACGCCAAAAATAGCGGTGATCCCGCTGGCAGGCAGCGTTTCGTTGAGCGCCAGGCAATGGGTTCCCAGCGTCTGGGAGAAGTTAAGTTCCAGCATGATTATCGCCCCGTCCGCTCACGGCTAATACGCGCCAGCCATTCAGAAATCAGCAGTGAAATCAGGGCCAACACAATAGAAATAATACATAATCTTGCCGCCGCGCTTTCGCCGCCAGGCGTCTGGATCAGGGTATACATTGCCGAAGGAATAGTGCGGGTTTCGCCAGGAATATTGGAGACAAAAGTGATTGTTGCGCCGAATTCCCCAAGGGAACGGGCAAACGCCAGCACCGTGCCGACAATAATGCCGGGCAGCATCAGCGGTAAGGTTATCGTCATGAATACGCGCCAGCGTCCGGCCCCGAGCGTACGCGCCGCCTGCTCCAGCTTGACGTCGACGCCTTCCAGCGCCAGACGAATGGCCCGTACCATTAAAGGAAACGACATCACCGCCGCGGCCAGCACCGCACCGCGCCAGCTAAAGGCAAAGGTAATGCCAAACCAGTCATACAGCCGCTCGCCGATAAATCCGCGCCGCCCCATGGCGACTAACAGCAGATACCCCACCACCACCGGCGGCAGCACCAGCGGCAAATGCAGCACGCTGTCGAGCAGCGCTTTGCCCGGGAACCTGCATCGCACAAGCAGCCAGGCAAAGAAGATCCCAAACGGCAGACTAAACAACACGGCCAGGGAAGAAACTTTCAGGCTCAGTATGACGGCCTGCCATTCAGGATCGGTCAGTATCATTACTTGGTCGTAAATCCATAACGTTTAAAAATTTCAGCAGCCTGCGGTCCTTTCAGGTAATCATAGAACGCGCTGACCGTAGCGTTTTTGTGCCCATCAACAATCGCGACAGGGTATTCCACTTTTTTGTGTGAATCTTCCGGGAAGGTCGCGACTACCTTGACGCCTTTGCTGGCGACGGCATCGGAACCATAGACGATCCCCAATGGCGCTTCATTACGTTCTACCAGCGCCAGCGCGCCGCGTACGTCTTCAGCAGGCGCCAGTTTCGGCGCAAGGGTATCCCATGCGCCCAGTTTTTGCAGCGCTTCTTTGGCATAAATGCCCGCCGGAACATGTTCCGGATCGCCAACGGCCAGACGTCCACCGTTCAACAGGCTGGTCCAGTTGGTTTTACTGTCGATAGTAAACTCTTGCTGGGCGCTGGCTTTCGGCGCCACCACCACCAGACTGTTGCCTAACAGCGTTGCACGCGTGGCGGTATCCATCGATTTTTTATCCACCGCATAATCCATCCATTTCTGATCGGCAGAAATAAACAGATCGGCCGGTGCGCCTGCTTCAATCTGACGCGCCAGCGTAGAAGAAGAGGCAAAAGAGGAGACCACGTCAACGTTCTTCTCTTTTTTGTATTGCGTGGCAATATCCTGCATCGCGTTGGTGAGCGAAGCCGCTGCGAATACCGTGATTTTCCCTTCATCCGCCAATGCATATCCTGCGACGGAAAGAGAAAGCGTCGCTCCTGCAAACAAGCGTAACCATGTGCGTGCCATCTGTAGCTCCTTTGAGTTTCGTTATGTACGCGCAAATATAACGGTTAAGTCAGGATTTTCCCAGCGGTTATTAATACCCATTAGAGGTTACACCATGAAAATATCGGCAGGAGAAGCAGGATCTTGAGAAACTATAGCCGGAGAAAACGGGATGGAAGGCAAAAAATGTAAACGCCCGACTGAGCGGGCGTTTGGGGAATCAATGATTCTGTCTGGACTGGTCTTTCTGACCGATACCGGAGAAAATGTTGAACACTTCACCCAGTCCGTAAATCAGACCCAGAATGATGGCCATCACCACAGGTACCATGATTACGGCGAATACCAGACTTTTCAATAACTCTAACATGGTCAACTCCAGATATAGTCCTTAGTTGTATTCTAACCACATCACGCAGAAAAGCACTCCCCTTTTGTGCGGTTGGCTTTGCGCACGCGCGGTTTTCCGTCACAATACCCTTTTTTGCCAGGAGCTTGTGATGCAGGCCGAAATCCTTCTTACGCTGAAACTTCAGCAAAAACTGTTTGCCGATCCCCGTCGCATTTCTCTGCTTAAGCACATTGCGCTTTCCGGCTCCATCAGTCAGGGCGCGAAGGATGCGGGTATCAGTTATAAAAGCGCCTGGGATGCGATTAACGAAATGAACCAGCTCAGCGAGCAGACGCTGGTTGAGCGCGCCACCGGCGGTAAAGGCGGCGGCGGCGCGGTGTTGACGCGTTACGGCCAGCGTCTGATCCAACTGTATGATTTACTCGCGCAAATTCAGCAAAAAGCCTTTGATGTTTTAAGCGATGACGATGCGCTACCGCTCAATAGCCTGCTGGCGGCCATTTCCCGCTTTTCACTGCAAACCAGCGCCCGTAACCAATGGTTTGGCACGATTACCGCTCGCGACCACGATCAGGTTCAACAGCATGTTGACGTCCTGTTGGCCGATGGCGAAACGCGCCTGAAAGTCGCGATCACAGCGCAAAGCGGTGAGCGTTTGGGTCTTGAGGAAGGCAAAGAAGTATTAATTCTGTTGAAAGCACCGTGGGTGGGTATCACCCAGGACGATGCTATCGCTCAGGCCGCCGATAATCAGTTGCATGGAACGGTTAGCCATATCGAACGCGGCGCACAACAGTGTGAGGTGTTAATGACGTTGCCAGACGGCCAGACGCTGTGCGCGACGTTGCCAGTGGAGCAGACTCACGCTTTAGCCGAAGGCGCTCAGGCCACAGCATATTTTAATGCTGATAAAGTAATTATCGCGACGCTGTGCTGAGTCGGTTGACATCAGCCTGAAGAACACGTATCCCTGTCATTCATCGCTGCAAATAATGGGATACAAAATGTCATCGTTGCAAATTTCGCAAGGCACGTTTCGTCTTAGCGACACAAAAACGCTCCAGTTAGATGCATTAACGTTAAACGCGGGTGATAGCTGGGCGTTTGTTGGCTCTAACGGTAGCGGGAAATCCGCACTGGCCCGTGCTCTGGCAGGAGAATTGCCGCTACTGAAAGGCGAGCGGCACTGTCAGTTCACACGGATTACCCGACTTTCCTTCGAGCAACTGCAAAAGCTGGTCAGCGATGAGTGGCAGCGAAACAACACCGATCTTCTCAGCCCCGGTGAAGATGATACCGGGCGTACCACCGCAGAAATCATTCAGGATGAGGTCAACGACCCCACCCGCTGCGCTGCGTTGGCGCAGCAGTTTGGTATTTCTGCCCTGCTCAACAGGCGTTTCAAATACCTTTCCACCGGTGAAACACGCAAGACTCTGCTTTGTCAGGCGTTAATGTCCGCACCGGATTTACTGATCCTTGATGAGCCTTTTGACGGGCTGGACGTGGCGTCGCGCCGCCAGTTAGCGGAGCTGCTCGCCGATCTCCACCAGAGTGGCTTTACGCTGGTACTGGTGCTTAACCGCTTTGATGAAATTCCCGCGTTCGTGCAGTTTGCTGGCGTACTTGCCGATTGCACGCTGACTGAAACCGGCGCAAAAGCGGACCTTCTGCAGCAGGCATTAATCGCTCAACTTGCCCATAGTGAACGCCTGGAAGGTATTCAGCTACCTGAACCGGATGAACCATCGGTGCGTCGCACGCTGTCCGATAACGCGCCGCGAATTGTGCTCAACGACGGCGTTGTGTCGTATAACGATCGCCCTATACTGCATCATCTGACCTGGCAGGTAAACCCAGGGGAGCACTGGCAAATCGTCGGCCCCAACGGCGCGGGGAAATCCACCCTGCTCAGTTTAATCACCGGCGATCACCCCCAGGGCTACAGCAACGATTTAACGCTGTTTGGCCGCCGCCGGGGTAGCGGTGAAACTATCTGGGATATTAAAAAACATATTGGCTACGTCAGCAGCAGCCTGCATCTGGATTATCGGGTGAGTACGACGGTGCGCAACGTCATACTCTCCGGCTACTTTGACTCAATCGGCATCTATCAGGCCGTGTCCGACAGGCAGCACAAACTGGTCCAACGGTGGTTGGATATTCTGGGCATGGATAAACGTACCGCGGACGCGCCGTTTCATAGCCTTTCCTGGGGGCAGCAACGGCTGGCGTTGATTGTTCGCGCCCTGGTTAAACACCCGACTTTACTGATCCTCGACGAGCCTTTGCAAGGTCTGGATCCGCTCAATCGCCAACTGATTCGCCGCTTTGTGGATGTGCTGATCGGCGAAGGTGAAACTCAGCTGTTGTTCGTCTCCCACCACGCCGAAGATGCCCCAGCGTGTATTACTCATCGGCTGGAGTTTGTGCCCGATGGCGATATTTACGCCTATCGACAAACCTCTCTGCGTTAATTTTCATTCCAGGGCGTTTCACACGCCCTTTTTTCCGCCTTTTTTTCAGACAAACTCCGGGACAATAACTTAACGCAATGATTTAAAATAAAATAACCCGTATGAACGCGTGAAAACACCATTGTGTAAACGATTCCACTAATTTATTCCATGTCACACTTTTCGCATCTTTGGTATGCTATGGTTATTGCATACCATAGGCTTAACGGAGCGAATTATGAGAGTATTGGTTACAGGTGGTAGCGGTTACATAGGAAGCCACACTTGCGTGCAGCTGCTGAAAAACGGTCACGAGGTGGTGATTCTTGATAACCTCTGCAACAGCAAGCGCAGCGTTCTGCCCGTCATCGAGCGCTTAGGCGGCAAGCATCCGACTTTCGTGGAAGGGGATATCCGTAACGAGGCGCTGATAACCGAAATTCTGCACGATCATGCCATTGACACGGTCATCCATTTTGCCGGGTTAAAAGCCGTTGGCGAGTCCGTTGCCAAGCCGCTGGAATACTATGACAACAACGTCAACGGGACGCTGCGTCTGGTAAATGCCATGCGCGCCGCCAACGTGAAAAACTTCATTTTCAGCTCCTCCGCAACCGTCTATGGCGATCAGCCACAGATTCCTTACGTTGAAAGCTTCCCCACCGGCACCCCCCAAAGCCCGTATGGCAAAAGCAAGCTGATGGTTGAACAGATCCTGACCGACCTGCAAAAAGCGCAGCCCGACTGGAGTATTGCCTTGCTGCGCTACTTCAACCCGGTTGGCGCGCATCCGTCAGGCGATATGGGTGAAGACCCGCAAGGTATTCCAAACAACCTGATGCCATACATCGCACAGGTTGCCGTTGGCCGCCGCGAATCTCTTGCCATATTTGGCAATGACTACCCTACCGAAGACGGTACCGGCGTTCGCGACTATATCCACGTCATGGATCTGGCAGATGGCCACGTCGCCGCGATGGAAAAGCTGGCGGGCAAACAGGGCGTGCATATTTACAACCTCGGGGCGGGCATCGGCAGCAGCGTGCTGGATGTGGTCAACGCCTTCAGTAAAGCCTGCGGTAAACCGGTGAATTACCATTTTGCCCCGCGTCGTGATGGCGATCTTCCGGCCTACTGGGCCGATGCCAGCAAAGCCGATCGCGAGCTCAACTGGCGCGTGACCCGCACCCTGGATGAAATGGCGCAAGACACCTGGCACTGGCAGTCACGCCACCCGCAGGGATATTCGGATTAAGGATCAATCATGACGCAATTCAATCCTGTCGATCGCCCACACCGCCGTTTTAACCCGCTCACCGGGCAGTGGATCCTCGTCTCACCGCATCGCGCAAAACGCCCCTGGCAAGGGGCGCAGGAAACCCCGTCTAAGCAGGTATTGCCTGCGCATGACCCGGACTGCTTCCTGTGCGCCGGTAATACGCGCGTTACCGGCGACAAAAACCCGGATTACACCGGGACCTATGTCTTTACTAACGACTTTGCAGCGCTGATGTCCGACACCCCGGACGCACCGGACAGTCACGATCCGTTGATGCGCTGTCAGAGCGCGCGCGGTACCAGTCGCGTGATTTGCTTTTCGCCCGATCACAGCAAAACGCTGCCGGAGCTTAGCGTACCGGCGCTAACAGAAATCGTGAAAACGTGGCAGGAACAAACGGCAGATTTAGGCAAAACCTATCCCTGGGTGCAGGTTTTTGAGAATAAAGGCGCGGCAATGGGGTGTTCGAACCCGCACCCGCACGGACAGATTTGGGCGAATAGCTTTCTGCCCAACGAAGCCGAACGTGAAGATCGCCTGCAAAAAGCGTACTTCGCCGAACAGGGCGCGCCGATGCTTATTGATTACGTCCGGCGTGAACTGGCGGACGGTAGCCGCACGGTCGTTGAAACCGAGCACTGGCTGGCGGTGGTGCCCTACTGGGCGGCATGGCCGTTTGAAACGCTGCTGCTGCCGAAAGCGCATGTACTGCGTATGACCGATTTGACCGACGAGCAGCGCGCTGACCTGGCGCTGGCGCTGAAAAAACTGACCAGCCGTTACGACAACCTGTTCCAGTGTTCATTCCCCTACTCCATGGGCTGGCACGGCGCGCCGTTTAACGGTGAAGAAAACCAACACTGGCAGTTGCACGCGCATTTTTATCCGCCACTGCTGCGTTCCGCAACCGTGCGCAAATTTATGGTCGGTTACGAAATGCTGGCGGAAACCCAGCGCGACCTGACGGCAGAACAAGCGGCTGAGCGACTGCGTGCGGTCAGCGACATCCATTTTCGCGAATCCGGAGTTTAAATAATGAGTCTGAAAGAAAAAACACAATCTCTGTTTGCTGAAACATTTGGCTACCCTGCCACCCATATTATTCAGGCGCCTGGCCGTGTAAATCTGATTGGCGAACATACCGATTATAACGACGGCTTTGTTCTGCCCTGCGCCATCGACTACCAAACCGTGATTAGCTGTGCGGCGCGCGATGACAGAAAAGTTCGCGTTATCGCGGCTGACTACGATAATCAAATGGACGAGTTCTCTCTGGACGCGCCGATTATCGCCCATGACAGCCAGCAGTGGTCAAACTACGTGCGCGGCGTGGTGAAGCATCTGCAAAAGCGTAATAACGCCTTTGGCGGCGCGGATTTGGTCATCAGCGGCAACGTGCCTCAGGGCGCAGGCTTAAGCTCTTCGGCTTCGCTGGAAGTGGCTGTAGGCACCGTGTTCCAGCAGCTTTATCATCTGCCGCTCGACGGGGCGCAGATTGCCCTGAACGGTCAGGAAGCTGAAAACCAGTTTGTCGGCTGCAACTGCGGCATTATGGATCAGTTGATCTCCGCGCTTGGCAAGAAAGATCATGCGCTGCTGATCGACTGCCGTACGCTGGGCACCAAAGCCGTTTCCATGCCTGAAGGCGTGGCGGTGGTCATCATCAACAGCAATTTTAAACGTACGTTGGTGGGTAGCGAGTACAACACCCGTCGCGAACAGTGTGAAACCGGGGCGCGTTTCTTCCAGCAACCGGCGCTGCGTGACGTCAGCTTTGAAACCTTTAGCGCAGTGGCCCACGAGCTGGATCCGATTGTCGCCAAACGCGTTCGTCACGTCATCACGGAAAACGCGCGTACCGTTGAAGCTGCGAATGCGCTGGAAAAAGGCGACCTGCTACGCATGGGGCAACTGATGGCGGAATCTCACGCCTCGATGCGCGATGACTTTGAAATTACCGTGCCGCAAATCGATACGCTGGTTGAGATTGTCAAAGCGACCATCGGCGACAAAGGCGGTGTGCGCATGACCGGCGGCGGCTTCGGCGGCTGTATTGTCGCGCTGATCCCGCAAGATCTGGTGCCTGCCGTGCAACAGGCTGTCGCCGAACAGTACGAAGCCAAAACCGGTATTAAAGAAACATTCTACGTCTGTAAACCTTCACAAGGAGCCGGACAATGTTAAACGAAATTCCCGTAATGGCGCCCGACGGTCAGCCGTTTCGCCTGCTTACCCTGCGCAATGACGCTGGGATGGTGGTCACGCTCATGGACTGGGGCGCGACGCTGCTGTCTGCGCGTATTCCACTTAGCGATGGTAGCGTGCGCGAAGCGCTGCTCGGTTGCGCCAGCCCGGAGCAATACCTGGAACAGGCTGCATTTCTGGGGGCCTCAATCGGCCGCTACGCTAACCGTATCGCCAACAGCCGGTATACCTTTGACGGCGAGACCATTGAATTGCTGCCAAGCCAGGGTGATAACCAGCTGCACGGCGGACCGGACGGTTTCGACAAACGTCGCTGGCAGATAGTGAATCAGAATGACCGTCAGGTGCTGTTTGCCTTAACGTCTGATGATGGCGACCAGGGTTTTCCAGGTAACCTTTGCGCCACCGCGCAGTATCGCCTGACTGACGATAATCGTATTTCAATTACCTACCGTGCGACGGTTGATAAACCCTGCCCGGTGAATTTGACGAATCATGTCTATTTTAATCTTGATGGCGACAAAACGGATGTGCGCCAGCATAAGCTGCAGATTTTAGCAGATGAGTACTTGCCGGTTGACGAAATGGGCATCCCGCATGACGGCCTGAAATCCGTTGCCGGAACCTCTTTTGATTTCCGTTCCGCAAAAATCATCGCCAGCGAATTTCTGGCCGATGACGATCAGCGTAAGGTGAAAGGTTACGATCACGCCTTCCTGCTCCAGGCGCAAGGCAATGCGCGTACTCCGGTGGCTCGGGTTTGGTCACAGGATGAGAAACTGCAAATGGTGGTCTATACCTCGGCCCCGGCACTGCAGTTTTACTCCGGGAACTTCCTCGGCGGTACGCCTTCACGTGGGCCAGATGCCTACGAAGACTGGCAAGGTCTGGCGCTGGAGAGTGAATTTTTGCCAGACAGCCCGAACCATCCAGAATGGTCGCAGCCGGATTGCTTCCTGCGTCCGGGGGAAGAGTATGCCAGCGTGACGGAATATCAGTTTATTCCTGCCTGACCATTCATCCTGACAGGCCCGATGCCGTAAATTTATCGGGCCTGCTGTTTGCTTCCCGCAGTCAACCCGCTCAAAACCCCACCACTTAAAGACAAAATCGCAACCTTGATTTCACAAGAACCTTACACTGTGCCGCTATTTTCGCTATGGTTATGCGTAAGCATTGCCGCTGACTCATTACGGCAATATAATGAGAATTATTATCATTAAATATGATTGATAGGAGTGAGTGTATGGCTGTAACTAAGCTGGTTCTGGTACGTCACGGTGAAAGTCAGTGGAACAACGAAAACCGTTTTACCGGTTGGTATGACGTTGATCTGTCCGAGAAAGGCGTAGGCGAAGCCAAAGCGGCGGGTAAACTGCTGAAAGAGGAAGGCTATAGCTTCGATTTTGCTTATACCTCCGTGCTGAAACGTGCCATCCATACCCTGTGGAACGTCCTGGACGAACTGGATCAGGCCTGGCTACCGGTTGAGAAATCCTGGAAACTGAACGAACGTCATTACGGCGCGCTGCAGGGTCTGAACAAAGCGGAAACCGCGGAAAAATACGGTGACGAGCAGGTTAAGCAATGGCGTCGCGGCTTTGCGGTCACCCCGCCGGAACTGACCAAAGATGACGAGCGTTATCCGGGTCACGATCCGCGTTATGCCAAACTGACTGACAAAGAGCTGCCGGTCACCGAAAGCCTGGCGCTGACCATCGATCGCGTTATTCCTTACTGGAACGAAACCATTCTGCCGCGTATGAAAAGCGGTGAGCGCGTGATTATCGCCGCTCACGGTAACTCCCTGCGCGCGCTGGTGAAGTACCTGGATAACATGAGCGAAGATGAGATCCTGGAACTGAACATCCCGACCGGCGTACCGCTGGTATATGAGTTCGACGAAAACTTTAAGCCGCTCAAACACTACTATCTGGGTAACGCTGACGAGATCGCGGCAAAAGCCGCAGCCGTTGCTAACCAGGGTAAAGCGAAGTAATTTTCATCCCAGGTCAAACGACAAAAGCGTGGAATGCTCCACGCTTTTTTATTGCCGGATGCGGCGTTGCCTTATCCGGCCTGCCGAGCGTAGCCCGGATGCGTTTTTTACCCGCGGCGCGCTTTTACCGCATCCGCTAATTGGCGCAACACCGCATCGGTATCTTCCCAGCCAATGCAGGCATCGGTAATGCTCTTACCGTAGGTCAGCGATTCACCGCTATCCGGGTTCTGATTACCTTCAACCAGATGGCTTTCAATCATCACGCCAATAATGGCTTTTTCGCCACCGGCAACCTGCCCGCAGACGTCTTTCGCCACATCCATCTGCTTTTTGAACTGCTTACTGGAGTTGGCATGGCTAAAGTCGATCATCACCTGCGGAGCAAGCCCCGCTTTGACCAGGCCCTCTTTCACGTCGGCAACATGTTGAGCGCTGTAGTTCGGTTCTTTGCCGCCGCGCAGAATGATATGACAATCACCATTACCGCTGGTATTCACAATCGCCGAATGGCCCCACTTGGTTACGGAAAGGAAGCAGTGCGGCGCCCCGGCAGCGTTGATTGCATCAATGGCGACTTTGATCGTGCCATCGGTACCGTTTTTAAAACCAACCGGGCAGGACAGACCTGACGCCAACTCACGGTGTACCTGAGATTCGGTGGTACGCGCGCCAATTGCGCCCCAGCTCATGAGATCGGCAAGATATTGCGGGGTGATCATATCCAGAAACTCGCCTGCAGCCGGCAAACCGCTGTCGTTGATATCCAGCAGCAGTTTACGTGCAATACGCAGACCGTCGTTGATCTGGAAGCTGTTATCCATGTGCGGGTCGTTGATAAGCCCTTTCCAGCCTACGGTTGTACGCGGTTTTTCAAAATAGACGCGCATGACGATTTCAAGTTCACCATTTAACTCTTCGCGCAGCGCCAGCAGGCGTGCGGCATACTCTTTAGCGGCTGCCGGATCATGAATAGAGCACGGCCCAATCACCACCAGCAGGCGATCGTCGCTGCCTTTCAGAATTTTATGAATCGCCTTACGAGCATGCGCCACCGTATTGGCGGCATTTTCAGTAGCGGGGAATTTTTCCAGCAGTGCGACCGGCGGTAATAACTCGTTGATCTCTTTAATGCGTAAATCGTCGTTCTGATAATTCATGTTTATTCCAGCGTTGCCATACTTATATAAATGAATGCAATCCCTTCAATCTATATCTTCGGTCATAAAGTGTAAACGGGGTTTTACACTTTGGACGGATTAATCCTGGAATTGACCAAAAAAACGCAATAAAGTAGCGAAAAATGAGATCTAATCTACAATTTTTAACTGTAACAGCCTTAATTTTCATAAACTTCAAGATTCTATGCTGGTTTTAATTTGCATAGCAAAACGATTAACCACGTCCTGCTGGTGTACTGGCACATGCACTGTTGGAAGACGTTATCCGACATATCGATCATAACAGGAGCATAATATGCATATGACAAAGCTGACTTCACTCTTTCTTACGGCCACGCTCAGCCTCGCCAGCGGCGCGGCGCTCGCTGCTGAAACCAACGCGCAGTCAAATAATGGTCAGGCAAATTCCTCGGCTGATGCAGGACAGGTCGCCCCAGACGCCCGCGAAAACGTGGCGCCAAATAATGTCGACAACAACAACGTCAATTCAGGTGGCACGATGCTGCATCCGAACGGTTCATCAATGAACCATGAAGGAATGACCAAAGACGAGATGCACAAAAACACCATGTGTAAGGACGGTCGCTGCCCGGATGTGAATAAGAAGGTTGAGACCGGAAACGGCGTTAATAATGATGCTGACACAAAAACGGATGGCACCACGCAGTAACGCTGAAAATAAAGCTAATAACGGGAGAGCAATAGCTCTCCTTTTTAATTTTATCATCCCAAAAACGGTATCATGACATACAGTAAAGGTGAGAATAACAAAGGGATGGCATAATGGCGCACTCACATACTCATACTTCCCCTGAGCAACCCAAGGACAATAACGCCCGCAGACTGCTTTTCGCATTCTGCATTACAGCCGGATTTATGCTGCTTGAAGTAGTCGGTGGAATTCTTTCAGGCTCTCTGGCGTTACTGGCCGACGCCGGGCATATGCTCACGGATGCCGCAGCGCTTCTATTTGCGCTGTTAGCGGTCCAGTTTTCCAGACGCCCGCCCACTATTCGGCACACTTTCGGCTGGCTAAGACTCACGACGTTGGCCGCGTTTGTTAACGCTATCGCTTTGGTTGTGATCACCATTTTAATCGTCTGGGAGGCCATTGAGCGCTTTCATACCCCACGTCCCGTAGCGGGCGGCATGATGATGATCATTGCTGTCGCGGGTTTACTGGCAAACGTGCTTGCTTTTTGGGTTTTACATCGCGGCAGCGAAGAAAAAAACCTGAACGTCCGCGCCGCGGCGCTGCATGTGATGGGCGATTTACTCGGCTCGGTCGGGGCGATCATCGCTGCGCTGATTATTATCTGGACGGGCTGGACGCCTGCGGATCCGATTCTCTCGATTCTGGTTTCCGTGCTGGTGCTGCGTAGCGCCTGGCGACTGCTAAAAGATAGCGTGAATGAATTACTGGAAGGCGCTCCAGTGGCGCTGGATATCGCCGCACTGCAGCGCCATCTCAGCCGGGATATCCCCGAAGTTCGTAACGTACACCATGTCCACGTCTGGATGGTAGGTGAAAAACCGGTCATGACGCTGCATGTGCAGGTAGTCCCGCCGCACGATCACGACGCCCTGCTGGAGCGTATTCAACATTTCCTGATTCATCACTACCAGATTGAACACGCCACGATCCAGATGGAGTATCAGCCGTGCAATGGGCCGGACTGCCACCTGTATCAGGGGGTGTCCGGCCATGCACATCATCACCATTAATGGGACAGCGCGTGGGAGCCTCGCTCACGCGCGCTGTTGATCCACATCCTGCTCCCGTTCAGGGCGATAACCGTCAGGATCATATATTCCAGCGACATGGCATATACGCCTTGCAGGGCGAAGATCACCACGCTAATGACGTTAATGATCACCCACAACAGCCAGTTTTCCACGTATTTGCGCGTCATCAGGATCATCGCCACAATCGACAGCACCATCATGCAGGAATCCCAGAACGGGAATGCATCAGGTTGCAGCTCAGGGGCCGCCACCTGTAATCCCAGGCCTTGCATAATGTTCACGGCAATGCGCGTCAGGAACGCAAACACCGGATCGATATAGACCGACATCAGGCCAATCGCCACCACGCAAGCCGCCAGCCAACCGATCGCTTTCGGCAACGGCAGCCAGCGTATTTTCAGTTCCGCTTCATGTTGGTTGGTTTGCCGGGACCATGCGTACCAGCCGTAGATGTTGGCGGCAAAAAAGAAAACCTGCAGCAGCAGGCTGGCATAGAGCTGGATCTGAAAGAAGATAATCGCAAACAGCGTGACGTTTATCAGCCCAAAGACGTAATTGCTGATTTTCTCAAGGCTTGCCAGGCCAATACACAGCAAACCGGCGATCGTCCCCACGGCTTCGATCCACGACAGATCGTAACCGCCCGCACCGATCGGAATATGTACCAGAATGTTCTGCGTGCTAAAAAAGTCCATCTTTTCCCCCAGAGCAAAAACAAATAATTAAGCTCGAAGTGTAGCCGCAAATTCCAACATGCGGTTTAACGGCAACAACGCGCCTTTACGCAGCGCGGCATCTACATGTATCTCGTGGGCCGCACCACCCTGCTCCAGACCCTCAGCAATCGCCTTCAGGCCATTCATCGCCATCCACGGACAATGCGCGCAGCTGCGACAGGTTGCCCCTTCGCCAGCCGTTGGCGCTTCAAGCAACTCTTTCTCCGGAACAGCCTGCTGCATTTTGTAAAAAATACCCCGGTCTGTCGCTACTATCAGTTGCTGATGCGGTAACGATTTAGCTGCGTTGATTAACTGGCTGGTTGACCCGACCGCATCGGCCATATCCACGATGGATTGAGGAGACTCCGGGTGTACCAGTATAGCGGCATCAGGATACAGCCCTTTCATACGCGTTAATGCCTGGGTTTTGAATTCGTCGTGGACAATACAGGCCCCCTGCCAGCAGAGAACATCTGCGCCGGTCTGCTTTTGCACGTAGTTGCCCAGATGTCTGTCCGGAGCCCAGATGATTTTTTCACCCAAACTATCAAGATGCTCAATAAGTTCAACCGCGATACTGGAGGTCACGACCCAGTCCGCACGCGCTTTCACGGCGGCTGAGGTATTGGCGTAAACCACCACGGTACGATCCGAATGCGCGTCGCAAAATGCGCTGAACGCATCAATCGGACACCCCAGATCTAATGAACATTCCGCCTGTAGGGTCGGCATCAGGATAGTTTTTTCCGGGCTGAGAATTTTGGCGGTTTCGCCCATAAACCTCACGCCCGCAACCAACAGCGTAGAGGCTGGGTGTTTTGCCCCAAACCGCGCCATTTCCAGCGAATCAGAAATACAGCCACCGGTCTCTTCTGCTAACTGCTGAATTTCAGGATCGGTGTAATAATGCGCAACCATAACGGCATCACGCTCTTTCAGCAGCCGCTTGATTTTTTCACGATAGAATTGCTTTTCATCCACACTCAGCGGTGCTGGCTTCGGCGGAAACGGATAAATTGCTGCTTCAGGATCAAACATCACGCTCATCTTGCTTTCTCGTTTTACTGGCTTAACGAAATAACCGATTAAAAGCGTGACTCACGCTATATTCGGTCTGAATTGTTTTATATGCTAAACAAGATAGCGGATTGGCATAGAAAAGTCACAATAATTGCGTGTGATGAATGCCGGATGGCGACTGACGTCTTATCCGGCCTACGCGAATAGTATCGTCTGTCGGCCTGATAAGCACGTAGGCCTGATAAGCGCAGCGCATCAGGCAACCTTATAAATCGCAGATAGCAAAAAGGCGCCTTTAGGGCGCCTTTTTACACTGGTGGGGCGTGCAGGATGACTCGACTTCGTCTCGCCCTTCGGGCCGTTGCTAAAGCAACGTTATCCTTCACTTTTAACATCTGAGTGCAATGTTAAATTTGGTGGGGCGTGCAGGATTCGAACCTGCGACCAATTGATTAAAAGTCAACTGCTCTACCAACTGAGCTAACGCCCCATATGGGATACTGCTTCAATGATTCAGGATGGTGGGTCGTGCAGGATGACTCGGCTTCGCCTCGCCCTACGGGCCGTTGCTGATGCAACGTTATCCTTCACGTTTTACTATCGCGTTCCAACCAGAACGATTGGTGGGTCGTGCAGGATTCGAACCTGCGACCAATTGATTAAAAGTCAACTGCTCTACCAACTGAGCTAACGACCCGCTCGGATATCATCTGAAAATTTTTTACTCGGTACCACCAATAAATTGGTGGGGCGTGCAGGATTCGAACCTGCGACCAATTGATTAAAA
>NZ_GG730299.1:2105812-2396103 GCF_000155975.1 Citrobacter youngae ATCC 29220
TGGTGGGTGATGACGGGATCGAACCGCCGACCCCCTCCTTGTAAGGGAGGTGCTCTCCCAGCTGAGCTAATCACCCGATACTACGCTGGATACTGCTTACTAACTTAAGTTAGTGGTGGGTCGTGCAGGATTCGAACCTGCGACCAATTGATTAAAAGTCAACTGCTCTACCAACTGAGCTAACGACCCACTTTTGCGTTGCTTTTGGTTTGTTTGATATCCCGTGGCAACGGCGGCATATATTACTGATTTCAGATTTTAGCGCAACATAAATTTCAAGGTAAATCACTCAACTGCTTAGGAATCACACGACGCGACCAGAAATAACACGATTTCTGGTCGCATGGTGCGCATTACATCGCGCTAAGACGTTTTTGCGCTTGTTTCGCGCCATCAGTGCCTGGGTATTTAGTAATAACCTGCTGATAAACGGCTTTAGCTTTCGCTGTGTCACCTTTGTCCTGCATGATGACGCCGACTTTATACATCGCGTCTGCAGCCTTCGGTGATTTCGGGTAATTTTTAACTACTGAAGCGAAATAAAACGCGGCATCATCCTTTTTACCCTTGTTGTAATTCAACTGACCCAGCCAATAATTGGCATTTGGCAGGTAAGTAGAATCCGGATACTTTTTGATGAAGTTCTGAAATGCCTCAATGGCGTCATCCTGGCGGGATTTATCCTGCACCAGCGCAATTGCCGCATTGTAATCGGTATTCGCATCGCCAGTTTGTGCCGGAGCCCCTGACGTTGCCGCAGCTCCCGCATCAGGCGCAGGGGTCGCCGCCCCGCTCTGATCCCCACCCGCAGACTGCGCCGCAGGCGCGCTAGTGCCGCTAAGATTACTCATCTGCAGCAATATCTGCTTCTGACGCTCAACAACCTGATTCAGCTGATACTGGTTTTCCTGAATTTGACCACGCAGGGAGTCAATATCGGTCTGATTATCGGAGAGTTGCTGCTGGAGTTGGGTTAAAAGCTGACTGTGAGCGTTAGAAATACGCTCGAGTTGAGTGACGCGGTCTTCGACCGAGCCTGAGCCGACACTACTGATTGGCGCCTGTGCAAAAGCGGCCCAAGGGGCCGCTATGCCAACCAGTAACGACAGACTCAACAGGTGATGTCTGAAGTTACTGCTCATGCAATTCTCTTAGTAAACCAGTACGGCACGACGGTTTTTGGAGTAAGCCGCTTCGTCGTGACCCAGTACTGCAGGTTTTTCTTTACCGTAAGAAACGATGGAGATCTGGTCAGCAGAAACGCCTTTACCCTGCAGGTACATCTTAACGGCGTTTGCACGACGCTCACCCAGGGAAATGTTGTACTCAGGAGTACCACGTTCGTCCGCATGACCTTCTACGGTGACTTTGTAAGACGGGTTGCTACGCAGGAAGTTAGCGTGAGCATCCAGCATTGCAGCGAAGTCAGAACGGATATCGTACTTGTCCAGATCGAAGTAAACGATGTTGTTCTGCTGCAGCTGCTGCATCTGAAGACGCGCTTGCTCTTCAGAAGACATGTTGCCGCTGCCGTTTGCATCCATACCAGTGCCGGCACCCAGCATGCCTTCGCTGCCGTCATTGCTGGCGTTCTTGTTAGAAGAACATGCCGCAATAGCCATAACAGGCAGAGCAATCATCAGCCCTTTCAGCACTTTGTTCAGTTGCATTTCAATGATTCCTTTATTAATCAATTATTTATTATCACAGATACGGCGACCAGGCAGGGAATTTAACCTGACCATCAGTTGCCGGAAGACGCGCTTTGAAACGCCCATCTGTAGAAACCAAATTCAGCACGGATCCCATCCCCTGAGAAGAGCTGTAGATTACCATAGTGCCGTTAGGTGCCAGACTTGGCGTTTCATCCAGGAACGTTGACGACAGAACTTGTACGCCGCCCGCTACCAGATCTTGTTTGGCAATGTGCTGCTGACCATTGGCCGAGCTTACCATTACCATAAATTTACCGTCGCTGCTCACATCCGCATCCTGGTTTTGCGAACCTTCCCAGGTAATACGCTGCGGAGCACCGCCGTTGACGTTAACTTTATATACCTGCGGACGACCGGCCTGGTCAGACGTGAAGGCCAGGTTTTGGCTGTCCGGGAACCAGGTCGGTTCCGTGTTATTGCTGCGGCCATCCGTTACCTGACGGATCTGACCAGAACCAATGTCCATGACATACAGGTTCAGGCTACCGGTTTTAGACAGGGCAAACGCCAGTTTGCTGCCGTCTGGAGAAAACGCCGGTGCGCCGTTGTGACGAGGGAAAGACGCAACCTGACGAACCGCGCCGTTAGCCAACGTCTGAATAACCAGCGCAGAACGACCGCTTTCGAAGGTCACGTATGCCAGTTTTGAACCGTCCGGAGACCACGCCGGGGACATCAGCGGCTGCGGAGAACGGTGTACCACGAACTGGTTGTAGCCATCATAGTCGGACACGCGTAATTCGTACGGGAACTGACCGCCGTTAGTCTGAACAACATACGCGATACGGGTACGGAATGCGCCCTTAATACCGGTCAGTTTTTCAAACACTTCGTCACTTGCCGTATGGCCCGCGTAACGCAGCCACTGCTTGTTCACTTTATAAGTGTTCTGCGCCAGTACGGTACCCGGCGCGCCGCCGGTATCAACCAGCTGGTAAGCCACGCTGTAGGAGCCATCCGGATTCGGCGTTACCTGCCCTACCACCACGGCATCAATCCCCAGCGCGGACCACGCGGCAGGTTGAACTTCTGCCGCAGTACCCGGCTGCTGTGGCAGGCGAGAACGGTCTAATGGGTTAAATTTACCGCTGTTACGCAGGTCAGCGCCTACGATACCACCGATATCTTCAGGTGCAGCACCCGGCCCTGCCCACTTGAAGGGGACAACGCCAATCGGGCGCGCCGAGTCCACCCCCTGGGTGATCTCGATACGTACTTCTGCATGCAGCACCGCTGCCCACAGCATCAGAAAACCAAATGCTACTCGTAATGCCTGCTTCATCATATCTCCCTTATCTGGACGCGACGCCCACGATAATTTAGCAGAATGTTAACAAACTCAAATACACAAAACTACCAGAACGCTGTCTCAACCTTAGACTGTTTCCCCCAATTTCTCAGGGGACGTAATTACAGTTTAAAGTCCAGTTTGGCATCTTTTATCTTTTCGTAAACAGCCTGGCTGGGCGGTTTAGGAATATTTGCCGATCTCGCCGCGGCCAACGCTGCCTGGCAAAGCGCAGGGTCGCCCCCTTCCGAGGTCACACTTTTTAATGTTCCATCTGCTCCAAGGTTAATGTGCAGTACACATTGTTTACCCTGGTACAGGCCAGCATCAAACAGACGGCTCTGAATCGCTAGCTGAATCTGCCTGGCATAAGCGCTAATATCAGCGCCTGTCGCCCCGCCGTTAGCCCCGGAAGTCCCGCTATCTTTCGATGGCTGACCACTGCCTTTAGCCCCACCACCTGATTTTGGCGCATTCTTACCGGAGCTTAAATCACCTAACAGGTCGTCGACACCTGCGGCAGCGGCAGCTTTCTCAGCAGCGGCTTTCTTCGCTGCGGCGGCTTTATCGGCAGCAGCCTTCTTATCTGCAGCTGCTTTTTCCGCCGCGGCTTTCTTATCAGCCGCAGCTTTTTCAGCGGCGGCAGCTTTCGCGGCAGCGGCTTTTTCTGCTTTTTCGGCGGCGGCTTTCTCAGCGGCAGCTTGCTTAGCGGCTTCAGCCTGCGCTTTCTTCGCGGCGTCAGCGGCTGCCTTAGCTGCCTGGGCTTCGGCTACTTTCTTCGCATCAGCGGCGGCTTTAGCGGCTTCGGCCTCTGCTTTTTTCTGTGCGTCCGCGGCGGCTTTCTTCGCCTGCGCATCCGCCTTGGCCTTCGCGTCTGCAGCCGCTTTCGCCGCAGCTTCTTCAGCCTGTTTTTGTTGCTCTTGCGCTTTCGCTGCGGCGGCTTCAGCCAGTTTCTGCTGTTCCGCCTGTTCGCGCACTTTTTCCTGTGCGGCTAAACGTTCTTTTTCCAGCTGCTTCAGTCGCTCTTGCTCAGCGGCCTGCTTCTCGCGAAGTTCTTCGGCCTGCTGCTGCGCCTGTTTTTCACGCTGCTCTTCTGCACGTTTCGCACTTGCCTGCTGTTGCTGCTGCCTGTCGTACTGTTGCACAACGGCGCCAGGATCGACCATAACGGCGTCGATGGACGAACCGCCACCGCCGCCGGCTGAAGCATCAATGTGCTCATCGAACGAACTCCAGATCAGCGCTGCAAATAAAATGACATGCAGCACCGCTGAAATAATTATCGCCCTCTTGAGCTTGTCGTTTTGTTCGGTTGCCTTTGACACTCTCGGTTCCCAAAAAACTGTTCGCCTGTTACGCGCTATCTTTCAAGCCAGCAATACGCAGTCATCAGATTGGCTGCGTCATCAAGCCAACCGATTTTACGCCTGCACTGTGTAACAAGTTCAGCGCTTTAATTATTTCATCATAAGGCACGTCTTTCGCACCACCGATTAAAAAGACCGTTTTCGGATTGGTCTGCAGGCGGCTTTTCGCTTCCGCGATAACCTGCTCCGGCGGCAGTTGATCCATCCTGTCTTTCTCAACGACCACGCTGTATTGCCCAACACCGGAAACTTCAATAATGACCGGCGGTTCGTCGTTGCTACTGACGGCTTGCGATTCGGTCGCATCCGGCAGGTCGACTTCCACACTCTGGGTAATGATCGGCGCGGTTGCCATAAAGATCAGCAACAGCACCAGCAGTACGTCGAGCAGCGGTACAATATTGATTTCGGACTTAAGTTCGCGACGACCTCGTCCACGCGTTCTGGCCATGGCTTACCCCTTGTTGCTCTCGCTAACGGTAAACGCCTGGCGGTGCAGAATCGCGGTGAACTCTTCCATAAAGTTGTCGTAATTCAGTTCCAGCTTGTTCACGCGCTGATTCAGTCGGTTGTAAGCCATAACCGCCGGAATTGCCGCAAACAGACCGATAGCCGTTGCAATCAACGCTTCCGCGATACCCGGCGCAACCATCTGCAGCGTTGCCTGTTTTACCGCGCCCAGCGCGATAAATGCGTGCATTATCCCCCAAACGGTACCAAACAGACCGATATACGGGCTGATAGAACCAACGGTGCCGAGGAATGGAATATGCGTTTCCAGCGTTTCCAGTTCACGGTTCATCGAGATACGCATCGCACGGGATGCCCCCTCAACGACCGCTTCCGGCGCATGGCTATTCGCCCTGTGCAGACGCGCGAACTCTTTGAATCCGCTGTAGAAAATTTGTTCCGAACCCGCCAGATTATCACGACGCCCCTGGCTTTCCTGATACAGGCGCGACAATTCAATGCCGGACCAGAACTTGTCTTCAAATGCTTCGGCTTCACGTGAAGCGGCATTTAGAATACGGGTCCGCTGGATAATAATGGCCCAGGATGCGATCGAAAAACCAATCAAAATCAACATGATAAGTTTAACCAGAAGGCTTGCCTTCAGGAACAAATCAAGGATATTCATGTCAGTCACTGCTTAAACTCCGCGACAATAGACTTAGGAAGCGCACGAGGCTTCATTTTGAGTGGATCAACGCAAACAATCAGAACTTCGGCTTCATTCAGCACGGTGTTCTCTGCGTTGACAATGCGTTGCGTGAAAACCAATGAGGTGCCACGCATTGACGTAATTTCGGTTTGGACTTCGAGCATATCGTCGAGCCGGGCAGGCGCAAAATACTCAAGGGTCATCTTGCGCACCACAAAGGCTACGCGTTCGGCCAACAGCACCTGCTGGCTGAAGTGATGATGACGCAGCATCTCTGTGCGTGCTCTTTCATAAAAAGCGACGTAGCTGGCGTGGTAAACCACCCCACCGGCATCGGTGTCTTCGTAGTAGACACGAACCGGCCATCGAAACATATACTTATTCATTCTTACTGCCTCTTTGTTGGCTTCGCCCACTCACACCAGTTGCTTACCCTGGTAACTCGCGTTCTTGCCGCCGCGATGCATCAAGAATGTCGTTGTATATCGCGCTGTATTCACTTTACATCCCGGTAATGCAACAAAAGTTAGAACTTTTAACCGATGCTACTATACGCGCGGGAATGGTGCTTTGGAATGGGGGAAAGTAAACGGAGAGTAAAAATTTATGGGCTTATGCAAGCCCATAAATATTTAAGGATGTTTCTTATTCAAAAGAAGAAGAAAAACAGACCAACCACGAGGACGATATCGGCGATTAGCGGGCAGAAGATGCCCTGCCAGTGCACCGCGCGAGGGCGGAAGCCAACGCCGTGAATGATGCCAGCGCAGACCGCCCACATCAGCAGAAAACCATGCCAGATTTCAAGCTCACTGGTTTTGGCCGCGAATCGTGACGGGTCCCAGAATATGCAGCCAGCCAACACGATTGCCAGTACAAAGGAAAGCGCCCGTAACGGGCGCTTGTCCATCGCGTTGTATAACATCGCGATAATGTTGGTCATCAGCTATCTTCTTGTCCGGCTTTACCTGATTCAACGTGCTCAAGCGCCAGCGCTGTGATTATCCCAAATGCACAGGCAAGAAGCGTTCCCAAAATCCATGCGAAATACCACATTTTAAGCTCCTTACTTAGTACAGAGAGTGGGTGTTACTTTCAATATCTTCTTTCGTGATGCGACCGAACATCTTCCAGTAGCACCAGCCGGTGTACAGCAGAATGATCGGTACAAACACCACCGCAACCCAGGTCATCAGGTTCAATGTACGCTGGCTGGAGGTGGCATCCCACATGGTCAGACTTGCGTTCATCATGGTGCTGGACGGCATCACAAACGGGAACATTGCGATACCGGCAGTCAGGATGATGCAGGCTAACGTCAGTGAAGAGAAGACGAACGCCCATGCCCCTTTCTCCATACGAGAAGTCAGGATGGTCAACAGCGGCAGAACCACGCCCAGTGCAGGAACCAGCCACAGGATCGGTGCATTGTTAAAGTTCACCATCCATGCGCCAGCCACACGGGCCACTTCTTTGGTCAGTGGGTTAGAGGCAGCATGATGATCCAGCGCGGAAGTCACAACATAGCCGTCAATGCCGTAAATCACCCACACGCCAGCCAGAGCGAAGCAGACCAGAGTCACCAGCGCCGCAACCTGCGAAGTTGCACGTGCACGCAGATGCAGTTCACCTACCGTACGCATCTGCAGATAGGTTGCGCCCTGGGTGATGATCATCCCTACGCTCACGATACCAGCCAGCAGACCAAACGGATTCAGCAACTGGAAGAAGTTACCGGTGTAGTACAGACGCATATATTCATCGACATGGAACGGAACCCCTTGCAGCAGGTTGCCGAACGCCACGCCAATAACCAGCGGCGGAACGAAGCTACCAATAAAGATGCCCCAGTCCCACATATTGCGCCAGCGCATGTCTTCAATCTTAGAGCGGTAATCAAAACCGACCGGACGGAAGAACAACGACGCCAGAACCAGGATCATCGCCACATAGAAACCGGAGAACGCAGCGGCATACACCATCGGCCAGGCAGCGAACAGTGCGCCACCCGCGGTGATGAGCCAAACCTGGTTACCGTCCCAGTGTGGGGCGATGGAGTTAATCATAATTCGACGCTCGGTATCATTACGACCGAGGAAACGGGTGAGCATGCCCACCCCCATATCGAAGCCATCAGTGACCGCAAAACCAATCAGCAGAATACCGACCAGCAGCCACCAGATAAAACGCAATACTTCATAATCGATCATTTGACGACTCCTGTCTTAGCGTGCCGGCTGAGAAGTCACAGTGGACTGCTCGTAGTGATAACGACCGGTTTTCAGGCTACTCGGCCCAAGGCGTGCGAACTTGAACATCAGATACAGTTCAGCCACCAGGAACAGGGTGTACAGACCACAAATCAACAGCATCGAGAAGATGAGGTCGCCAGCGGTCAGCGAAGAGTTCGCCACGGCAGTAGGTAATACTTCACCAATCGCCCACGGTTGACGGCCATACTCTGCGACAAACCAACCGGATTCAATTGCAATCCACGGTAGCGGAATCGCATACAGCGCGGTGCGCAGCAGCCATTTTTTCTCACCGATACGGTTACGAATCACGGTCCAGAAGGAGGCTGCGATGATAGCCAGCATCAGGATGCCGCATGCCACCATGATACGGAAAGCGAAGTACAGCGGCGCAACGCGAGGAATAGAGTCTTTCGTTGCCTGCTGAATTTGCGCTTCTGTCGCGTCGGTGACCTTATCCGTATAGCGTTTCAGCAGCAGACCATAACCCAGGTCTTTCTTCATGCTGTTGAACTGGTCGCGAACGGCCTGATCGGTTGTACCGGCACGCAGTTCTTCCAGCAGCTGATACGCTTTCATCCCGTTACGGATACGCTCTTCGTGCTGGACCATCAGGTCTTTCAGACCAATGACCGGTGTATCAACAGAGCGGGTGGCAATGATGCCCAGCGCATAAGGAATTTGAATCGCAAAATGGTTTTCCTGCGCATCCTGGTCCGGAATACCGAACAGCGTAAAGGAAGCCGGTGCAGGCTGAGTTTCCCATTCTGCTTCGATGGCAGCGAGTTTGGTTTTCTGCACGTCGCCCATTTCGTAACCGGATTCATCACCCAGAACAATAACGGAGAGAATAGCAGCCATACCAAAACTGGCAGCGATGGCAAAAGAACGTTTAGCAAACGCGAAGTCACGACCGCGCAGCATATAGTAGGAGCTGATACCCAGAACGAACATCGCGCCGCAAACATAACCAGATGCCACTGTGTGAACAAATTTCACCTGAGCAACCGGGTTGAGCACCAGTTCAGAGAAGCTCAGCATCTCCATACGCATGGTTTCGAAGTTGAAATCCGCGGCGATTGGGTTTTGCATCCAGCCGTTCGCAACCAGAATCCACAGAGCGGACAGGTTAGAACCCAGTGCCACCAGCCAGGTGACGCACATATGCTGGACTTTACCCAAACGGTCCCAGCCGAAGAAGAACAGACCTACAAAGGTGGATTCGAGGAAGAAGGCCATCAAACCTTCGATAGCCAGCGGCGCACCGAAAATATCCCCTACATAGTGGGAGTAGTAAGACCAGTTAGTCCCGAACTGGAACTCCATGGTCAGACCGGTAGCCACACCCAGAGCGAAGTTGATACCAAACAACTTGCCCCAGAACTTGGTCATATCTTTATAAATCTGTTTGCCGGAAAGGACGTAGACCGTTTCCATGATGGCCAACAAGAACGCCATACCGAGCGTCAGTGGCACAAACAGGAAGTGGTACATCGCGGTCAAGGCAAACTGTAAGCGCGACAGTTCGACTATATCTAACATCATGACTCCTTGCTCATCGCATGAAGACTCCGAGAGTGAACCCCGTTAGAAAGGGTCACACGCATGCCCCAATACAAATTTATCTGCTCCCTTCCGCCGCTGCTCATTCTTCGCATTTGAAGAAAAGACAATGATGAAAGGTTACAAACATGTTAATAAAACACTCAAATTGATCCCGCAATTATATTACGCCGTAAAATCCTTACAATAAACAGGTTTTTATCGAGGCAAATTTGCATTTTTCGATAGTGATCAATTTATAGCTAATTTATCACTTTCAGACCAATTTGATCTGCGGCAATTTAACCTCTTTTCGTGCCGTTTTCCAAGTTTTAAACTTTGATTTAAATCAATTTTCAAATTTATTGTTAATGATGTTTAACACCGGAGCGACTAGTAAACATCATGTTAACGGCATGTTTTTCAATGAGTAATTGTCGTTACTACAAATGATAGGATATTTATTTAAATCTACACGGTGTTTTAACCAATCAGGCAGATAAAATTGCTGGCAGATAAAGAGTCACTATTGCTGGGTAGCTCACAGTTTTTTGTTTAGCAAGGCGGGCCTTAGCTATTTAACACAAATAATTCATTTTATTTTTACTTATAATTAACACCAAGATGTAACTATCTCAACTGGAAGAGAAAACGCTCCGCATTGAGTAGCGCATTGGTGTTGAACGTTCTCTCGCAGAAGGTCCGCTTTCTACTTTTATCATCACCGTCAGTTATCGCTGACGCCCCTTCTTCATTTATGTGGCAAATATTAAATACATCACAAACAATTCATTATCATTTTTATCTTAAATTTAACATTGAAATAGTTTTGACATATAAGATTAATAACTAAAAAACCGTTAGGTTGTTCACAAGTTATTTAGTTGCGAGGATTTTTAAATTATTAAAAATGCGACCTGAATGATGCCCACAACAAAATAAGATTTCGATCACAAACATGGCAAGTCATTTATTACGCAATTTTCTAATAAATTAAAACCAACACAAAACACCATCACAACCACATGATTACAAACGATTTTTCACAACAGGAAATATAACAATCATTTTTATCAGGATATTTTGAAAATAGATCAATTGCTTCCTTTTTCTCTTCCACAGAAACTCCAACCCTATTAAAAGGTTGTCACAATCCATGTTCTGAATATTAGAAAATTATTTTCACTTATTGACCATCAGCCCTACAGAGGATTACCCATGAAGAAATCTACACTTGTTATTGGCGTCATCGGTGCTGACTGCCATGCAGTAGGCAATAAAGTTCTGGATCGCGTTTTTACTGCGCATGATTTTCACGTAATCAACCTCGGGGTGATGGTGAGCCAGGATGAATATATTGATGCGGCGATTGAAACAGGCGCCGATGCCATCGTGGTGTCCTCCATCTACGGTCATGGGGATATTGACTGCCTCGGGTTACGCGAACGCTGCATCGAGCGCGGACTCGGTGACATTCTGCTGTACGTCGGCGGCAACCTGGTCGTCGGTAAACATGACTTCGCCGATGTCGAAGTGAAGTTTAAAGAGATGGGCTTTAACCGCGTCTTCGCCCCCAGCCACGATCTGGAAGATGTGTGCGCGCTTATCGCGAATGATATTCGCCAACACAATGGCCTCGAACAGCGTTGCCTGGAAGAGGCTATCTGATGCAAACAGTTTCTGTCGATATCGGCTCGACATGGACCAAAGCGGCCCTCTTCGCACAAGAAGGAGAGGAATTAACGCTGGTAAACCATGTCCTGACCCCAACCACCACACATCATCTGGCAGACGGTTTTTTTGCCAGCCTGAATCAGGTGCTGAATGTTGCCGATGCTCGCCCGTTACTGAAAAGTGGTGAAGTGCAGTTGAAATACTCTTCCTCGGCCAAAGGTGGACTCGCCGTTGCAGCAATGGGACTGGTGCCTTCCATTACGCTGGAATCGGCAAAGGTTACCGCTCATTCGGCCGGAGCGAAAATCGCGCAATATTATTCGTACAAGCTGAATCGTCATGACATTCAGGAGCTGGAATCATCACCACCGGACATCCTGTTGTTTACCGGCGGTACAGACGGTGGCGAAGAAAGTTACGGTCTGGCGAATGCGCGTGCGCTGGCAGGATCAAAACTTGATTGCGCCATTATCTACGCCGGAAACCGGGACATTCAGGACGAAATACAAACGATTCTGGGACACAAAGATCTGACCACGGTAGACAACATTCTGCCCGATCTCGATCACCCCAATCCGTTTGCCGCGCGCCAGGCGATTTGCGATGTGTTTTTGTCGCGCATTGTGAAAGGCAAAGGCCTGGACGTCATCGTCGGCGAAACAGGCGAAGAGCCAATGCCGACACCATGGACGGTATATGAGTTAGTCAAAGCCATTAGCGATTACGACAACGCATGGAAGGAATTCATGCTGATTGATATGGGCGGAGCCACCACGGATGTCTATTCGGCCAGCGCGAATACCCTCTCCCCCGATACCGTCCTGCATGGTGTTCCAGAGCCTTTCGTCAAACGTACCGTTGAAGGCGATCTGGGCATGCGCGTTTCCGCCGTCGTGGTGGGAGAAAGCACGCAGGATATGGTGAAAGTCATCTTCGCCCAGCAACCACAGCGCGAAGAGGCGTTTTACCGCTATCTGCGTCATCTGGTTGGGCAGCCGGATTACCTGCCGCTCAGCGAGGAGGAGAAATATTTCGACACCCTGCTGGCAGGTTTATGCGTGGGCTATGCCGCTGAGCGCCACGCGGGCACTAAAAAGCAGGTTTGCACCTGCGTGGGTAACGTGGATTTACAGATGGGTCGCGACCTCACCACCGTACGCAAAGTCGTCGGTTCAGGGGGATGGCTCTCGCGCGCCAGCCAGTTCGATATCCATAACTGGCTCAAATACCGGGAGCTGGACGACCAGGGTAAAAGAATTCTGTTACCGAATCAGTTTGAGTATTACCGCGATTCAAATGGCCTGCTCCCTCTCCTGGCAAACGTCGCCAGGCTGTACCCGCAAGCCGCTGCTCGCACCAGCATTCAGTGTTTAACCCTACAAAACTAAAGGCAGCTACGAATGGAACTTCGAAATAAAAAATTGACCCATGACGAATTCATGACCGAAAGGCATCAGGTGTTGCAAACCTGGGAAACCGGTAAAGACGTTGAGAACTTCGAAGATGGCGTGAAGTACCAGCAATCGATTCCGGATAAAAAGCGCTTCTCCCTTGCACTGCTAAAGGCCGATCAGGAAGGTAGAACCCTGAGCCAACCGCGTGCAGGCGTGGCGTTAATGGACGAGCATATTGAACTGCTCAAAACGTTGCAGGAAGAGTGCGACCTGCTGCCGAGTACTATCGATGCCTATACCCGTCTGAATCGCTATGAAGAAGCGGCTGTCGGGATCCAGAAATCCATCGAAGCAGGGACTTCCAAGCTGAATGGTTTACCGGTCGTCAATCACGGGGTTGCTGCCTGCCGCCGGATGACTGAATCGCTGGAAAAACCGATCCAGGTTCGCCACGGTACGCCGGATGCGCGTCTGCTGGCGGAAATCGCTATGGCCAGCGGCTTTACCAGCTACGAAGGCGGCGGTATCTCCTACAACATCCCTTACGCCAAACGCGTTACCCTGGAAAAATCCATCCGCGACTGGCAGTACTGCGATCGCCTGATGGGCCTGTACGAAGAGAACGGCATTCGCATTAACCGTGAGCCGTTTGGCCCACTGACCGGCACGTTGATCCCACCGTTTATGTCCCACGCGGTGGCTATCATCGAAGGTCTGCTGGCGCTGGAACAGGGCGTCAAGTCGATTACCGTCGGCTACGGTCAGGTCGGTAGCCTGACGCAGGATATCGCCGCTATCCAGGCGCTGCGTGAACTGTCCCACGAATACTTCCATAACCACGGCTTCGACGATTACGAACTGAGCACCGTTTTCCACCAGTGGATGGGCGGATTCCCGGAAGATGAAGCGAAAGCCTTCTCCGTTATCGCCTGGGGGGCAGCGGTGGCCGGAATGTCGGGCGCAACCAAAGTGATCACCAAGAGCCCGCATGAAGCGTTCGGTATCCCAACCGCGGCAGCGAACGCCCAGGGTCTTAAAGCCTCACGCCAGATGCTCAACATGGTCAGCGACCAGAAATTCCCGCAGTGCGCAGCGGTGGAACAGGAAGTCGAGCTGATCAAAAGCGAAGTCCGCGCCGTCCTGAAGAAAGTCTTTGAACTTGGCAATGGCGACATTGCGCGCGGTACGGTACTGGCCTTTGAAGCAGGCGTGCTGGATGTGCCTTTCGCCCCTGCCGCCTGCAACGCCGGTAAGATCCTGCCGGTGCGCGATAACACTGGCGCCATCCGTATTCTCGAAGCCGGCGCCGTTCCGCTGCCGAAAGATATCCTCGCCCTGCACCACGACTACGTCGCAGAGCGCGCGCATTTCGAAGGCCGTAAACCTTCTTTCCAGATGGTCATTGATGACATCAACGCCGTATCCCACAGTAAATTAATAGGAAGACCATAATGAAAATTAAACAGGCCCTTTTCACCGCTGGCTACTCCTCATTTTATTTTGACGATCAGCAGGCCATCAAAAACGGTGCTGGTCATGACGGGTTTATCTATACCGGCTCTCCGGTAACGCCTGGTTTTACCTCTGTTCGCCAGGCGGGTGAATGTGTTTCTGTACAGCTGATTCTGGAAAACGGCGCAGTGGCGGTAGGCGATTGTGCGGCGGTGCAATACTCTGGGGCTGGCGGTCGCGATCCGCTGTTCCTGGCTGAAAATTTTATTCCTTTCCTCAACGATCACATCAAGCCGCTGCTGGAAGGTCGTGACGTTGATGCGTTCCTGCCAAACGCCCGTTTCTTTGACCAGTTGCGTATCGACGGCCATCTGCTGCATACCGCCGTCCGTTACGGTCTGTCTCAGGCACTGCTCGACGCGGCGGCGCTGGCTACCGGTCGTCTGAAAACGGAAGTCATTTGCGATGAGTGGCAACTGCCATGCGTCCCGGAAGCCATTCCATTATTTGGTCAGAGCGGCGATGACCGTTATATCGCCGTCGACAAGATGATCCTCAAAGGCGTGGACGTTCTGCCGCACGCGTTGATCAACAACGTGGAAGAGAAGCTGGGCTTTAAAGGTGAAAAACTGCGTGAGTATGTGCGCTGGTTGTCTAACCGCATCTTAACCCTGCGCACCAGCGAGCGTTATCACCCGACGCTGCACATTGATGTGTATGGCACTATCGGTCTGATCTTCGATATGGATCCGGTACGCTGCGCTGAATACATCGCCAGCCTGGAAGCGGAAGCTCAGGGCCTGCCGCTGTACATTGAAGGTCCGGTGGATGCCGGTAACAAACCGGATCAGATTCGTATGTTAACCGCCATCACCAAAGAGCTGACCCGTCTGGGCTCCGGCGTGAAAATCGTTGCGGATGAGTGGTGTAACACCTATCAGGACATCGTGGACTTCACCGACGCAGGCAGCTGCCACATGGTGCAGATCAAAACCCCGGATCTGGGCGGTATTCACAACATCGTTGACGCGGTGCTGTATTGCAACAAACACGCGATGGAAGCCTATCAGGGCGGTACCTGTAACGAAACGGAAATCAGTGCGCGTACCTGCGTACACGTCGCGCTGGCCGCGCGTCCAATGCGCATGCTGGTAAAACCGGGAATGGGTTTCGATGAAGGTCTCAACATCGTGTTTAACGAAATGAACCGCACCATCGCGCTGTTGCAAACTAAGGATTAAGAGATGGCACGCACATTTAAGATCTTATCGCCTACGGCTATCCTGGGTTATGGCTTCCCGGAAGAGAGTTTTCGTAAAGCCATGGAAGAGTCACCGGATCTTATTGCTGTTGACGCAGGCTCCTCCGATCCTGGCCCCCACTACCTGGGGGCGGGTAAACCGTTTACCGACAGGGCCGGTGTGAAACGCGATCTGCGCTATATGATCGTGGCAGGCGTTAAGAACAACATCCCGGTAGTGATTGGCACGGCCGGTGGTTCAGGCGCCGCTCCGCATCTGGAGTGGTGTCGCCAGATAATCCATGAGATTGCGCAGGAAGAAAAGCTGTCGTTCTCCATGGCGCTGATCCCGTCTGATGTCGACAAAGAAATCGTTCATCAGGCGCTGGATAACGGCAAAATCACCGCGCTCGATTTTGTGCCTGAACTGACTCACGAGGCAATCGAAGAGAGCACCTACATTGTCGCGCAGATGGGCGTCGAGCCTTTCCAGCGTGCGCTGAAAGCCGGTGCGCAGGTGGTACTGGGCGGACGAGCCTACGATCCGGCCTGCTTCGCCGCGCTGCCGATTATGCAGGGCTTTGATGAAGGTTTGGCGCTTCATTGCGGTAAGATCCTTGAGTGTGCCGCCATTGCCGCCACCCCTGGCTCTGGCTCAGATTGTGCGATGGGGATCATTGACGACAACGGCTTTACGCTGAAAGCGTTCAATCCCATGCGTAAGTTCACTGAAACGTCCGCGGCGGCGCACACCCTGTATGAGAAGTCCGATCCGTACTTCCTGCCGGGACCAGGCGGCGTACTGAACCTGAAAGCGTGCACCTTCACCCAGGTTAACGAGGGCGAAGTGTATGTCAGCGGTTCACGTCATGAAGAAACGCCGTATGCGTTGAAGCTGGAAGGCGCACGTCAGGTTGGCTTCCGCTGTTTGACCATCGCCGGAACGCGCGACCCGATTATGATTGCCGGAATTGACACTATTCTCGAAGAGGTACAGGCAAGCGTTAAGCGTAACCTCTCGCTGAATGACGACAGTATCCGTATGACGTTCCACCTGTACGGTAAGAACGGTGTGATGGGCAACCATGAGCCGATGAAAACCGCCGGTCATGAGCTGGGGATTTTGCTGGATGTCGTCGCGCCGACGCAGGATATCGCCAACAGCGTCTGCTCGCTGGTGCGCTCTACCCTGCTGCACTACGGTTACGAAAATCGCATTGCGACTGCGGGCAACCTCGCCTTCCCGTTCTCGCCATCTGATATTCAGAGTGGACCGGTGTATGAGTTCTCGATCTATCACCTGATTGAAGCTAGCGATGCGCTACGTTTTGATTTCCACATTGAACAGGTGACGCCAGAAGGAGTTCAGGCATGAAACACTCAATTTGTTCGCTGGCGCAAGTCATTCGTTCCAAAAACGCCGGGCCGTACGAACTGGTTTTAGATATTTTATTTAAAACCCGTGAAGATTATCAGCGAGTGAAGCGTTCAGAACAATTAACGCCACAGCTTATTGCTGGTTTGTATAATGTCAAACCTGACTTTATTCATAATATTGTCTGGTTTGACCCGGCGAATGCCGTAAAAATTGTCATGCCGCGCGATATTATCTCCGGCAACATTGGTGACAATGATGTTTATGGTGCGCAGCAACACGCGCCATTATTAAGTATTGAGTTCGACCTGTAGTAAAAAACACAATAACAGCCATTGGAGCACAGAATTCAGCTGTATCACAGTGCTTCGAATTATTCATGCGGTTGGTCACAACAGGCGTGCGTCTGAACTGCTGTCCGGGTTCAGGCGCGCGCCGCCCTACACAATTCCAATTACCAACCTTTATCCGATGGAGTACACATGAAGAAAATAAGTTTAACGAAGATGATCATATTAGGTCTGATACTCGGCATGATTGCCGGGGTGGCCATAAATAATATGGTCGCGGCTGAAACGGCAAAATCTTATGCAGCAGATATTTCCATTTTCACCACCATATTCTTACGCATGGTGAAAATGATTATCGCCCCATTGGTTATTTCAACGCTGGTTGTGGGTATTGCCAAAATGGGCGATGCCAAAACGCTGGGACGTATATTTTCGAAAACCTTCTTCCTGTTCATTTGCGCCTCACTGCTGTCAATCGCGCTGGGCCTGGTTATCGTTAATATTTTCCAGCCAGGCGCTGGCATCAACTTTGTTCCGCATGACGCGGGAGCCGTTGCCGCCGTTAAATCTGAACCGTTCACGCTGAAAGTATTTATCTCGCACGCGGTACCAACCAGTATTGTTGATGCGATGGCACGTAACGAAATTCTGCAGATCGTCGTCTTCTCCATTTTCCTCGGTTGCAGCCTGGCCGCGATTGGTGAAAAAGCCGAGCCTATCGTGAAGGTGCTGGACTCACTGGTACACGTGATGCTGAAGCTGACTGGCTACGTCATGCTGTTTGCGCCACTGACCGTGTTTGCCGCTATTTCTGGTCTGATTGCCGAACGTGGTCTGGGTGTGATGGTCAGCGCCGGGATCTTTATGGGTGAGTTCTACCTGACGCTGGGTATGCTGTGGGCGATCCTGATTGGCCTCTCCACCATGATCGTAGGGCCCTGCATCGCGCGTTTAACCAAATCCATCCTCGAGCCTGCGCTGTTGGCCTTTACGACCTCCAGTTCTGAAGCCGCTTTCCCTGGCACGCTGGACAAGCTGGAAAAATTCGGCGTTTCTTCAAAAATCGCCAGCTTCGTTCTGCCTATCGGTTACTCCTTTAACCTGGTCGGCTCGATGGCGTACTGCTCCTTTGCCACCGTATTTATTGCCCAGGCGTGCAACATCGAACTGAGCATGGGCGAGCAAATCACCATGCTGTTGATCCTGATGCTGACCTCGAAAGGGATGGCAGGCGTACCGCGCGCATCAATGGTGGTTATCGCCGCCACCCTGAACCAGTTCAACATTCCCGAAGCCGGTCTGATCCTGCTGATGGGCGTCGATCCGTTCCTCGATATGGGCCGTTCTGCTACCAACGTCATGAGTAACGCCATGGGCGCTGCCATTGTGGGTCGTTGGGAAGGGGAACATTTCGGTCAGGGTTGTCGTGGAACAGCGCCAGTGAAGTCGCCGGAGCAGGAACGTCCGGTTACCGAACAGTCAGAAGTTGCGATGTCCTGACACCACGCCATTGCCGGAGGGCGCTCGCGCTTATCCGGCCTACAAAACGGTCAATTATCCGTAGGCCGGATAAGGTGGAATACCGCCATCCGGCACGATGATGAACATACCAACAGGATTACACCATGAATAAAACTCTTCTCGGCGTGAGTCTCTTTTCTTTTAGCGTCTTGTTTAGCGCTACCGCATTCGCGCAAACCACGCCGGACTACGCAAAGCTCATCGAGCAGGCGCATCAGAAGTACAAAAGCAACAACGATGGCAAAGTCGCCGACTACATCCCTGCCCTGGCGACCTACAGCCCGAAGAATTTCGCCATCACCATTGCCACGGTGGACGGCAAGATCTATCAGGTTGGCGATGTCAACAAACCTTTCCCTATGGAATCCCTGAGTAAAGTCTTCACCATGGCGCTCGCCATGGAACAGCACGGTCCGCAGGTCGTCCTGGATAAACTCGGGGCCAATGCCACCGGCATGCCGTTCAATGCAGGTTTAGCGGTAGAACTGACTAAAGGCGCGCCGGAAAACCCGCTGGTAAACGCCGGAGCGATGAGCACCGTTAGCCTGATTGAAGCCAAAGATAAAACCGATCGCTGGAACAAAATTCTCGACAACCTGAACGTCTGGGCTGATGCCACGCTCACCGTGAACGAGCCGGTTTTCAAGTCTGAGATGGAAACCAACCAGCACAACCAGGCGCTGGCGAAGCTGATGGAATCCTATAACAGCTTCTATGGCAACACAGACGAGGCTGTCGAAATTTATACCCGTCAGTGTTCAGTCGATATCACCGTTGAGCAACTGGCCAAAATGGGCGCGGTACTCGCCAACAAAGGCAAATCACCGTTCAACGGCAAGCAATTGCTGAATGAAAAATATGTCCCGCAGGTACTGGCGGAAATGGCCATTGCCGGATTGTACGACGGTAGCGGCAAGTGGCTGTACTCCGTGGGCATTCCGGCGAAAAGCGGCGTCGGCGGCGGAATGGTTGCCGTTGTGCCAGGCGAATATGCGATTGCCGTCTATTCTCCGCCGCTGGATGCAGCCGGTAACAGCGTTCGAGCCCAGCAAACTATCGAATATGTCGCCGAAGCGACTAAAGCAAATGTCTTTTTAGCAAAATAACGCCACGCCGGATGGCGATCCGCTTATCCGGCCTACGATTAGCGCATTTATTTACGCCGTCATCCGGCAAAATGAAAAGGTGAGAAGTACTATGTCTAAACCATTTGTCTGGCAGGAACTCTTTGTTCAGAGTAAAGATAGTACCGAATATGAATTACTGAGTAATCAGCACGTTACGGTTTCGGAGTTAGACGGAGAGGAAGTGATCAAGGTTGCGCCAGAAGCGTTAACCTTATTAGCGCAGCACGCATTTTATGAGGCTTCATTCTTCCTGCGCGCCGGACATTTGAAACAGATCGCCAGCATTCTGCACGATCCGCAGGCCAGCGGTAACGATAAATATGTAGCATTGCAACTGCTGCGCAATGCTGAAGTTTCGGCCAAAGGCGTACTGCCTAACTGTCAGGATACCGGAACGGCAACGATTGTGGCCTGCAAAGGGCAGCATGTCTGGACCGGCGGCGATGACGCGGAAGCGTTAAGCAAAGGCGTATATACCACCTTCACCGAAAACAACCTGCGTTATTCGCAAAATGCCCCGCTGGATATGTATACCGAGGTCAATACGCAGACTAACCTGCCGGCACAAATCGATATCAGCGCCACGCCGGGTAATGAATACCGTTTCCTGTTCGTCAACAAAGGCGGCGGCTCGGCCAACAAAGCGGCGCTGTTCCAGGAAACAAAATCCATACTGCAGCCGGAAAAACTCACCGCCTTTCTGATCGAAAAAATGAAATCACTGGGCACAGCCGCCTGCCCGCCGTATCACATCGCTTTTGTGGTCGGTGGCTTGTCCGCCGATCAGGCGCTGAAGGTCGCCAAGCTGGCATCAACCAAGTATTACGATAACCTGCCTACCAGCGGGAACGAACTGGGTCAGGCGTTCCGCGATACGGCGCTGGAAGCCGAACTGCTCAATGCCAGCCGAGAGTTTGGTATCGGCGCGCAGTTTGGCGGCAAGTACTTTGCCCACGATATCCGTGTGATTCGTCTGCCGCGCCACGGTGGTTCCTGCCCTATCGCCATGGCCCTCTCCTGCTCAGCCGACCGCAACATTAAGGCTAAAATTAACAAACACGGTATCTGGCTGGAGAAACTCGAGCATAACCCGGGCAAATTCATTCCCGATTCTCAACGGGTAGAAAATGGCGCCCAAACCGTACAGCTGGATCTGAACCGCCCGCTACACGAGATTCTGCGCGATCTCTCCGCCCTGCCCATCGGCACTCGTTTGTCGCTAAGCGGCCCTATTGTTGTCGCCCGCGATATCGCCCACGCTAACATCAAAGCGCGCCTGGATAACGGCGAACCGATGCCGGAATACATGAAAAAACATATAGTTTATTACGCAGGCCCCGCCAAAACGCCGGAAAATCAGGCCTGTGGTTCAATGGGTCCCACCACCGGCGGGCGCATGGATGGGTATGTCGATACCTTCCAGGCACAGGGCGGCAGTCTCATTATGCTCACCAAGGGTAACCGCAGCCAGCAGGTCACTGATGCCTGCCACAAACACGGTGGATTTAGCCTCGGCAGCATTGGCGGCGCCGCAGCCCTGCTTGCGCAGCAATACGTGAAAAGCCTGCACTGCCTGGAATATCCCGAACTGGGAATGGAAGCAGTCTGGATGATGGAAGTTAAAAATATGCCAGCCTTCGTGTTAGTCGACGACAAAGGCAATAACTTCTTTAGCCAGTTTGAACAGCAGCATCGCTGCGCAACCTGTCCGGCAGGACATTAAGGAGCCTCAATGGAAGCGCGAGCCAATAATGACAGACACCGCCAGCGTCAGCAGAAACTGAAAGAACAGGTTGATACCCGCGTGGCGGCGGCAACGGAGAAGAAAGGGATCCTGATTGTCTTCACCGGCAACGGTAAAGGGAAATCCACCGCAGCCTTTGGCACGGCAACGCGCGCGGTTGGTCACGGAAAAACCGTTGGCATCGCGCAGTTTATCAAGGGTCAGTGGGATAATGGCGAGTACAACACGCTGCAACCGCTCGGCGTTGAATTCCATATTATGGGTACCGGATTTACCTGGGAAACCCAAAACCGGCAAGCGGATATTGAGGCGGCAACGGTCGTCTGGCAAGAAAGTAAGCGCATGCTGGCCGATGCGCATTACGATCTGGTGGTGCTGGATGAGCTGACCTACATGCTGGCATACCACTATCTGGATACCCATGAGGTTATCAGCGCCATCGAAAATCGACCTGTTGGACAAAGTGTTATCGTCACCGGCCGCGGATGCCACGCGCAGTTACTGGAACTGGCCGATACGGTCAGCGAAATTCGCCCGGTCAAGCACGCGTTTGACAGCGGTATTCAGGCACAGATGGGAATCGACTGGTAGACGTTCTTTTGCCGGATAACGGCGCTCACGCGTCTTATCCGGCCTACCGTTTTTTGTAGGCCTGACAAAGCGCGCGGTCCCCTCACCTCAGGCAGGCGAAACCACCGATTTATTTAGCAGCCAGTCACGGAAGATCTGCAAATGCGCAGATTCCGCTTTCTCTTCACGCCACGTCATGATGAAACGGTTCCCGGTGCGCATCGGGACATCGCAAGGAATGACCATATCACCACTGTCCAGATCGTGCTGAATGGCAAAACGGGGAAGCAACGCCACGCCCAAATTAGAGCGAACCGCCGCAATCAGCATCGACAACAGATCGAATCTCGGACCTTTATTCACCAGCGGGCTGCTGATGTTGGACAGCGCAAACCACTCCTGCCAACCTTTGATGCGCGTACTTTGGTGCAATAGCGGGAATTCGTTCAGCAACTCCTCGACCGACAGTTTCCGATCCGCTTCGGCCAGCAGGCAGCGGCTGCATACCGGCAGAATTTCCTCTTCAAACAGGTATTCAACCCCAGACCACGGTGAGTAGAAGTCTTCCCGCATGATTGCCGCGTCATACTCCCGATTGAGAAAATCACCAATATTCGCCAGCGAATGGATGTTCACGATAATATCAGGATTGAGCTTGTTGAACTCACGCAGGTTCGGGATCAGCCAATGGGTGCTGAACGTCGGATTCACCGCCAGCTCAATAACCTGCACCGTTGGCTGCCAGGTCATTATCGTCGTCGTATCTCGCTCGAGTTTATTTAACGTTTCTTTAACGATGTTTAAATAATATTTGCCGGCCGCATTTAAAAAAATGCGTTTCTTGGCATGATTAAATAGCGAGGTATTTAGAAAATCCTCCAGTGCATTTACCTGGCGGAAAACAGCACTTTGTGTTAAAGCCAGCTCTTCAGCTGCCCGGGTATAACTTTCGTGACGCGCAACAACTTCAAAAGTTACCAGCAACTCCGTCTTAGGTATTTTTCCTCTCATAACCTCTTCCATATGCAGCGTACAAAAATAGTTTAATTTATAAAAAATAATTCAAGCTACCCAGATAAGCACCGAGAGTTATATTTTATTTTATCCATTGATGTCATTGATCCAATCCATGATTTGCTCATACTGATGGCGGATAAATATTAACCAATAATACTCAAGCACAACAATAAACACAATTTAAATAAGGTTAAAGACGAGCAAATAGTGCCAATAAGTTCTTAATAATTTTTCAAGTCATCTTGTTAATTGCAGAAAAAACTTTGCGAGATCAATCAATATTATCCATGCAATAATTTTGGATAATTTCACGTTATAACTTACGGGCAAACGACTGCTTTTAATCATTCCTTGCTGTAGTTTCTGCCTTTTTTTGTTAGACGTGATAAAGGACACAATGTGAAAACTTTCGGAAAGGTCTGGCTCGTTGGGGCAGGTCCCGGTGATATTTCATTGCTTACCCTCAAAGCGATGATGTGCATTAAACAGGCTGATGTCATTATTTACGATCGCCTGGTCAATCCTAAAATTTTGGAATGGGCATTACCTGATTGCCTGCTTATCAATGTTGGCAAAAATCCAGGCTTTCATTGTGTTCCCCAGGATGAAATTAACGCCTTGCTGATCCGCTATGCCCAAACACATAACAACATCGTACGTCTGAAAGGGGGCGATCCGTATGTGTTTGGCCGTGGGGCCGAAGAAGTTGAGGACCTTGTTGAGACGGGGATCCCATTTGAAGTTGTGCCGGGTATTAGCTCTACCATCGGTGGCCTGACCTATGCCGGGATCCCGGTGACGCATCGCGATTTCGCCTCCGGCTTTCACGTGGTGACCGGCCATACGCGGGAAGGAAACCAGCAGCAGGACTGGCGTCAACTGGCGAAGCTTAATGGCACCCTGGTTATCGTTATGGGTATCGCGAATCTGGCGTTTATTTGCGAAGAGCTGTTGATGGGCGGTAAATCAGCAGATACGCCCGCCGCGCTAATTATGTCCGCCACCCGAGAGAATCAACGCCGACTGACCTGTACGCTCGGTTCTTTATTGAGCAAAGCGCAGGAAGCGAATATCGCGCCGCCTGCGCTGATTGTTATCGGTGATGTGGTAACCCTGAGCGATCGGCTCTCTTTTATACCCGAAGCCATCACCCTGCCGGAAAACCTTTACTGCGAAAGTCTGGCATGACGAAAAGACTGGGGCGACGTTTGATGCGCCGCCCTGAAAACACGGCAAAAGTAGCTGGTTTGCGCGTATTGAAGTTTACGAGCAATACTGTCTATTGAATGCTCAGGATCGTGCAATAACTCCCCCGCTTTTTGCATTTTTTTCTGACTCACCCAGGTTTTAAAATTAACGCCCAGCCGTTTCTTAAAAAATCGACTGAAATAGTTCGCGCTTAAGCACACATGCGCCGCTACGGATTCCAGGGATAATTCACCATATAAATTCTCATCAATATAACGCAGCGCAGCCAGAAGTTTTTTCTCATGACGGGAAGGTTCAGTGACATAATGACGAATGTAACGGGTCGGCGAAGCTGAAACCTGAGCGGATTGTTGTTCTTTCGCATAATTATCAACAATAAAACTTAACAAATTAGCCGACGCCACCAGCGTATTATTATCCACTACCGCAACCTGACCCCATTCAGCTTTTATTTTGGGGTCATCCATCCATGAGGATTTATTATCAATAACAATAGTTTTATATTCCTGATACTTTGGCCGGACCTGTCCGCAGACAATAAAACCATAAAGATGCCCTTCATCAATTAATGGCATCGAGAACAGACTTAACCCGGCATGACAGGTGAGTATTCTGGGCTTAAGCTGTTTTACCCCCTCAAAAGCACACTGCTTATCGCATTTTTGGCAGCCCACACGATAGCGCTCATCCGCCCGCATTAATCTGCAGAAGGAATTAAAATTATGACAATCTGAGAGTGCCTTACCATTAATATCAATCACAACCGTGGCTAATCCGGTCGCACGGGAGAATATTTCGGCTATCGAGAAAAAACCGTGTAAATAATCATTCTGGATTTTCAGCGGCACGCTCTCCTCCGGCACGCATAATATTAAAGCCGGTAATATGCAGAATTTAAACAGCAGAAAGAATGATGCTGACCGCAAAAAATAATCTCATTTGTGCAGATGATTATGATCAATTGGCAAGAAAAATATTTAAGGATAAAAAAAAGGCCATCATCAGATGGCCAACCATGTCGAAACGGGACCAGCCCTTGACCATGCAGATAGTCAGGGCTGTTTTTTTACTTCTTACTTAATCACTGTTTTCAGCGCTTCGCCGATGTCGGCCAGGCTGCGAACGGTTTTCACGCCTGCGGCTTCCAGCGCAGCGAATTTCTCATCCGCCGTACCTTTACCACCGGCGATGATCGCACCAGCGTGACCCATACGTTTACCTTTCGGCGCGGTCACACCGGCGATGTAACCGACAACCGGCTTGGTCACGTGATCTTTGATGTAGGCCGCCGCTTCTTCTTCCGCGCTACCGCCGATCTCACCGATCATCACAATCGCTTCAGTCTGCGGATCTTCCTGGAACAGCTTCAGGATATCGATGAAGTTAGACCCTGGGATCGGGTCGCCGCCGATGCCCACGCAGGTGGACTGGCCGAAGCCGTAGTCGGTGGTCTGCTTAACCGCTTCATAGGTCAGCGTACCGGAACGGGAAACGATACCCACTTTACCCGGCTTGTGAATGTGGCCCGGCATGATGCCGATTTTGCATTCGCCCGGGGTGATAACGCCAGGGCAGTTCGGGCCAATCATGCGCACGCCCGCTTCGTCCAGTTTCACCTTCACGGTCAGCATATCCAGGGTCGGGATGCCTTCGGTGATGGTGATAATCAGTTTGATGCCTGCATCAATCGCTTCCAGGATGGAGTCTTTGCAGAACGGCGCCGGAACGTAGATAACGCTGGCGGTTGCGCCGGTTGCTTCTACCGCTTCACGCACGGTGTTGAACACCGGCAGGCCCAGATGCGTGGTGCCGCCTTTGCCCGGCGTTACGCCGCCAACCATCTGCGTACCGTATGCAATCGCCTGTTCGGAGTGGAAAGTCCCCTGGCTACCGGTGAAGCCCTGGCAGATAACCTTGGTATCTTTATTAATTAAAACTGACATTATTTCCCCTCCACTGCGGCAACAACCTGCTGAGCTGCATCCGTCAGACTTTTCGCTGCAATAATATTCAGGCCGCTATCAGCCAGTTTTTTCGCGCCGAGTTCGGCGTTGTTGCCTTCCAGACGAACGACAACCGGAACGTTAACGCCCACTTCCGCTACCGCGCCGATGATACCGTCAGCGATCAGGTCGCAACGCACGATACCGCCGAAGATGTTAACCAGAACAGCTTTTACGTTGTCATCGGAGAGGATGATTTTGAACGCTTCGGTCACGCGCTCTTTAGTCGCGCCGCCGCCCACGTCAAGGAAGTTAGCCGGTTCGCCGCCGTGTAGCTTAACGATGTCCATGGTGCCCATTGCCAGGCCCGCGCCGTTAACCATACAGCCGATGTTGCCGTCCAGCGCAACGTAGTTCAGTTCCCACTGTGCCGCCTGCGCTTCACGCGGATCTTCCTGAGACTGGTCGCGCATTTCGCGCAGGTCAGCCTGGCGGAACAGCGCGTTGCCGTCAGCACCGAGTTTGCCGTCGAGGCAGATCAGGTCGCCCTGCTTAGTGATAACCAGCGGGTTGATTTCGATCAGCGCCAGGTCGCGCTCCAGGAAAATGGTCGCCAGACCCATGAAAATTTTGGTGAACTGCTGAACCTGTTTACCTTCCAGACCCAGTTTGAACGCCAGCTCGCGTCCCTGGTAAGGCATCGGGCCTGCCAGCGGATCCAGCGCCACTTTATGGATCAGGTGCGGGGTTTCTTCCGCCACTTTTTCAATTTCCACGCCGCCTTCGGTCGAGGCCATAAAGACCACGCGACGGGAGCTACGGTCAACCACTGCGCCCAGATACAGTTCTTTACCGATGTCGGTCGCTGCTTCAACCAGAATCTGATTTACCGGTTGGCCATTAGCGTCTGTCTGGTAAGTTACCAGACGTTTCCCCAGCCAGTGTTCAGCGAAAGCGCGAATTTCTTCTTTGCTGTTAACAACTTTCACACCGCCCGCTTTACCACGGCCACCAGCGTGAACCTGACATTTCACTACCCACGGGCCTGCGCCGATTTTAGATGCGGCTTCTTCAGCTTCACGCGGAGTATTACAGGCATAACCCACCGGTGCCGGTAAGCCATAGCGGGCAAAAAGTTGTTTTGCCTGATATTCATGTAAGTTCATGTGTTCTGTCCATCCTTCAGGTAATCGTTATCTTTTACCCGTAGGCCTGATAAGGCGTCCAGACCTACGGGGCAGGTGATACTCTTATTAACTACACGTCCAGCAGCAGACGTGTTGGATCTTCCAGCAACTCTTTAATGGTTACCAGGAAGCCGACTGACTCACGGCCATCGATCAGACGGTGGTCGTAAGACAGCGCCAGATACATCATCGGCAGGATTTCAACCTTACCGTCCACGGCCATCGGACGATCTTTGATGGCATGCATACCCAGGATGGCGCTCTGCGGTGGGTTGATGATCGGCGTAGACATCAGGGAACCGAACACACCGCCGTTAGTGATGGTGAAGTTACCGCCCGTCAGATCTTCGACCGTCAACTTGCCGTCGCGACCTTTTACCGCCAGTTCTTTAATGTTCTTCTCAATGTCAGCCATACCCAGCAGATCCACATCACGCAGGACCGGCGTGACCAGGCCGCGCGGCGTGGAGACCGCCATGCTGACATCAAAGTAGTTGTGGTACACCACGTCATCGCCATCAATAGAGGCGTTGACTTCCGGATAGCGTTTCAGCGCTTCAACCACCGCTTTCACGTAGAAAGACATAAAGCCCAGACGGATACCGTGGCGTTTTTCGAACGCATCACCGTACTGCTTGCGCAGGTCCATAATCGGCTTCATGTTGACTTCGTTGAAGGTCGTCAGCATAGCGGTGGAGTTTTTCGCTTCCAGCAGACGTTCGGCTACGCGTTTGCGCAGACGGGTCATCGGTACACGTTTTTCGCCACGCGCGCCCAGTTGAGGCTGTGGCGCTGGCGCGGCAGCTGGCGCTTTGGCTTCGTCTTTTGCCGCAGGTGCTTTAGCCAGATGTTTTTCAACATCTTCGCGAGTGATGCGGCCACCGACGCCGGTGCCTTTGATATCGCTGGCTTCGAGGTTATGTTCACCGAGCAGGCGACGGATCGCCGGGCTCAGGGCATCGTTGTTCTGCTCTGCAAGCGACGCCTGCTGGCGCTGTGCCGGAGTAGAATCTTTTTCTTCAGACTTGGCGCTGGTCTCTTTACCCGCGCTGTTGCCTTCACGCAGGCGACCGAGGATCTGGCGGGAGGTGACGGTTGTCCCTTCATCTTCCAGAACCGCATCAAGGATACCGTCCGCTGATGCCGGTACTTCCAGTACCACTTTGTCAGTTTCGATTTCTACCAGTACTTCATCACGACGTACTGCATCGCCCGGTTTTTTGTGCCAGGTTGCAACCGTTGCATCCGCTACGGATTCAGGCAGGTCGGGAACAAGAATATCTACGCTACTCATTATTTATCCTTTATTTAATCGACGTTCAGCGCGTCATTAACCAGATCTTGTTGCTGCTTCTGGTGAACGGACATATACCCTACTGCCGGAGAGGCAGAGGCCGGGCGACCTGCATAACGCAGAGCGGACCCAAATGGAATTACTTCACGGAAATGATGCTGACTGCAGTACCATGCGCCCTGGTTAAGCGGCTCTTCCTGGCACCAGACAAAATCATGTACATGAGCAAACGGTTTCAGCGCTTCCTGTACCGCTTTATGCGGGAACGGATAGAGCTGTTCGATGCGCACAATGGCAACATCTTTTTGGTCGTTCTTGCGGCGTTGCTCCAGCAGGTCGTAATAAACCTTACCAGAACACATCACGACACGCTTCACGCCTTTCGGATCAAGTTCATCGACTTCGCCAATGGCTGGCAGGAAGGTGCCATTTGCCAGTTCGTCCAGCGAAGAGACCGCCAGCGGATGACGCAGCAATGACTTCGGCGACATCACCACCAGCGGACGGCGCATACCGCGCAGCGCCTGACGACGCAGCATATGGTAGACCTGTGCCGGGGTAGACGGGACGCAAACCTGCATGTTTTGCTCAGCGCAAAGTTGCAGATAACGTTCCAGACGCGCGGAGGAGTGCTCCGGTCCCTGGCCTTCGTAGCCGTGCGGCAGCAGCATAACCAGACCGCACATACGGCCCCATTTCTGCTCACCAGAAGAGATGAACTGGTCGATGACGACCTGCGCGCCGTTGGCGAAATCACCAAACTGCGCTTCCCAGATGGTCAGCGTGCGCGGTTCTGCCGTGGCATAACCGTACTCGAACGCCAGTACCGCTTCTTCAGACAGTACGGAGTCCCATACGCGGAACGTGCCCTGACCGTTATGCACATGCTGCAGCGGCGTGTAGGTTGAACCATTCGCCTGGTTATGAATGACTGCGTGACGGTGGAAGAAAGTACCACGGCCGGAGTCTTCACCCGACAGACGAACCGGAATGCCCTCATCTACCAGCGTGGCATAAGCCAGGTTCTCAGCGCCGCCCCAGTCGAACAGCTTCTCGCCTGCGGCCATGGCCTGACGGTCGCCGTAAATTTTGGCAACGCGCGACTGCATTTCAACGGCGTCAGGCACGGTGCTGATGCGTTTAGCCAGTTCCTGCAAACGCTTCATCTCAACTTTGTTCGGGTAGTTTTCGTCCCATTCGTGGTTGAGGTATGGCGACCAGGTGAAAGAGTGCATGTTCATTGGACGCCACTCTTTCACTACGCATTCGCCAGCATCCAGCGCGTCGCGATACAGGTTGACCATTTCGGTCGCATCTTCCAGCGTGGCGACGTTGTCCGCTTCCAGCTTGTCAGCATAGATTTTGCGCGGAGTCGGATGCTTTTTGATTTTCTGATACATCAGCGGCTGGGTTGCGCTCGGCTCGTCGGCTTCGTTATGGCCATGACGGCGGTAGCACACCAGATCGATGAAGACATCGCGTTTAAAGGTATTACGGAAATCCAGCGCCAGACGCGTGACGAAAGCGACCGCTTCCGGATCATCGGCGTTAACGTGGAAAATCGGCGCCTGAACCATCTTACCGATATCGGTGCAGTACGGGGTGGAACGCGCATCCAGCGGGTTGGAGGTGGTGAAGCCTACCTGGTTGTTGATAACGATGCGAACGGTACCGCCCACTTCGTAACCACGCGCTTTCGACATGTTCAGGGTTTCCTGAACCACGCCCTGCCCGGTCACTGCCGCATCGCCGTGAATGGTGATTGGCAGAACTTTATTGCTGCTCGGCTCGTCCAGACGATCCAGACGCGCGCGGACGGAACCGATCACCACCGGGCTAACGATTTCCAGGTGCGACGGGTTAAACGCCAGCGCCAGGTGCACCAGGCCGCCTTCGGTTTCGATATCCGATGAGAAGCCCATGTGGTACTTAACGTCACCGGTACCGAGGTGTTCTTTATGTTTACCCGCGAATTCGTCGAACAGGTCCTGCGGTTTTTTACCCAGCACGTTGACCAGCACGTTCAGACGACCACGGTGCGCCATGCCCAGCACCACTTCACGCGTACCGCTGTTACCCGCGTGGCGAATCATCTCTTTCAGCATTGGGATTAACGCATCACCGCCTTCCAGCGAGAAGCGTTTCGCGCCCGGGAACTTCGCGCCCAGGTAGCGTTCCAGGCCTTCTGCAGCAGTCAGTTCGCTCAGGAAGCGTTTTTTCTCTTCGCTACTGAACGCCGCACGACCAGACTCGATGCGCTGCTGAAGCCAGCGTTTTTCTTCGGTGCTGGTGATGTGCATATACTCGGCGCCAATCGGGCCGCAGTAGGTTTGTTTCAGCGCAACAACCAGGTCGCTCAGCTTCATGGTGTCTTTGCCGCCGGCAAAAGAACCCACGTTAAAGCTTTCCTGGAAATCCGCATCGGTCAGATCGTGGAAAGACGGATCCAGATCGGCCACTTTCTCTTGTTGCCACAGTCCCAGCGGATCGAGATTCGCATGCTGATGGCCGCGGAAACGGTAGGCGTTAATGAGCTGCAGGACTTTAACCTGCTTCACATTGGCATCAGGGTCGGAAATAGTTGAGGAGTAACGAGGGGTAATCAACGCCTGTCGACGGAAATAATCACGTGTTTTTGAGTGGAGTTGATCCGGTTTGACTCCGGTGCCAGGTAACTGCTGGAACGTCGAACGCCAGTTAGCATCTACCGAGTCAGGGTCGGTTAAGAAGTCTTCATAGAGCTGTTCTATCCAGCTCTGGTTCGAGCCAGAGAGGTAAGAAGAGTCCAACCAGGCTTTCAAAGCGCTGTTCTGCATCGTGATCCCTTAAGCATCTTTTCTGCTTATTTAATACTCTAAATAGGTCACGTTTCAGGAAGGCGGCAAGCTTGCGAATCCCTGGGAGCTTACATCCAGTAAGTGACCGGGGTGAGCAAGTGCAGCCAACGCACATGCAACGTGACCTATGACGAGTATTTCGCCGTGGATACTACCACGCACACCGATGTGCGTGCCGGGGTTCACTTGCGAGCTCTTTTGCTTTGGCTCGCGAAGGAACCTTTAAAAACTGTCAGAGATAAGAGGCAGCTTTTAGAGGTTTCCTGCATTAACGATTTGCCTGATGGCGCTACGCTTACCGGGCCTACTCTCTCGTAGGCCGGATAAGCGCAGCGCCATCCGGCGTTGTTACTTACGCACTACGCTTGAGCAACATCGACTTGATGTGGCCGATAGCGCGCGTCGGGTTCAGCCCCTTAGGACATACGCTGACGCAGTTCATGATGCTGTGACAGCGGAATACGCTGAAAGCATCACTTAAACCTTCCAGGCGGCTGTCGGTCTCGGTATCGCGACTATCAATCAGGAAGCGATACGCAGCCAGCAGACCTGCCGGACCGATAAACTTGTCCGGGTTCCACCAGAATGATGGGCAGGACGTTGAGCAGCATGCACATAAAATACATTCATACAGCCCATCGAGCTTCTCACGCTGCTCTGGCATTTGTAAATGCTCGCGAGCCGGTGGATTTTTCCCATTATTCAACAAGTAAGGCGTAATCTTCTCATACTGTGCGTAGAATTGTCCCATGTCTACCACCAAATCGCGCACAACCGGTAAGCCCGGCAGCGGGCGAATGACAATCTTCTTGCCCGGCTGATTCAGCGCAGAAACAGGTGTAATACAGGCCAGTCCATTTTTGCCGTTCATGTTCAGACCGTCGGAGCCGCAGACCCCTTCACGGCAGGAACGACGAAACGACAGCGACGGATCTTTTTCTTTCAGCTGCATTAACGCATCCAGCAGCATCATGTCGCGCCCTTCTTCCGCCTCCAGGGTGTAATCCTGCATGCGCGGAGCGTCGTCAACATCCGGGTTATAGCGATAAACTGAAAACTCGAGTTTCATTGTCCTGTCTCCGCATTAATAAGTACGAATCTTCGGCGGGAATGCCGGGCGCAGTTTCGGTTCCATATTGACTTGACGTCGCGTCATGGTTTCCGACTCTGGCAGATACAGGGAATGGCACAGCCAGTTTTCATCATCACGTTCCGGGAAGTCGAAGCGGCTATGCGCGCCACGGCTTTCAGTACGGAAGTTTGCAGATACTGCGGTGGCGTACGCGGTCTCCATCAGGTTATCCAGCTCCAGACACTCGACGCGCTGGGTGTTGAACTCGCTGGAGGTATCGTCCAGACGGGCATTTTTCAGGCGCTCGCGAATCGCTTTCAGCTCTTCCAGACCTTTCGCCATCGCATCGCCTTCGCGGAATACCGAGAAGTTGTGCTGCATACATTCCTGCAGCGCTTTGCGAATTGCCACCGGATCTTCACCGTTACGGTTACCGTTCCAGCGATTCAGACGGGCCAGAGAAGCGTCGATTTCTTCTTCTGTCGCATCCAGCAAATCGCCCTGCTCCGCGATAGATTCCTGCAGATGCAGACCCACCGCGCGCCCAAAGACCACCAGATCCAGCAGCGAGTTGCCGCCCAGACGGTTGGCGCCGTGAACCGATACGCAGGCGATTTCGCCTACCGCAAACAGTCCTGGGATCACCACGTCTTCGCCCTGCTCGTTGACGGTCAGCGCCTGACCGGTCACTTTGGTCGGAATACCGCCCATCATATAATGGCAGGTTGGGATAACCGGAATCGGCTCTTTCACCGGGTCAACGTGGGCAAAGGTACGGGACAGTTCGAGGATACCCGGCAGGCGGGATTCCAGCACTTCTTTACCCAGGTGATCGAGTTTCAGCTTGGCGTGCGGCCCCCACGGGCCATCGCAGCCGCGACCTTCACGGATTTCGATCATGATGGAACGCGCCACCACGTCACGACCCGCCAGGTCTTTCGCATTCGGGGCATAACGCTCCATGAAGCGCTCGCCGTGTTTGTTCAGCAGATAGCCGCCTTCACCACGGCAGCCTTCTGTTACCAGCACGCCCGCGCCGGCGATACCGGTCGGGTGGAACTGCCACATCTCCATATCCTGCACCGGCACGCCAGCGCGGATAGCCATACCGACGCCATCACCGGTGTTGATATGGGCGTTAGTGGTGGACTGGTAAATACGGCCCGCACCACCCGTCGCCAGCACGGTCGCGCGGGCTTTGAAGTAGACCACTTCACCGGTTTCAATACACAGTGCGGTACAACCGACAATCGCGCCGTCGGCGTTCTTTACCAGATCCAGCGCGTACCACTCAGAGAAAATGGTGGTGTGGTTTTTCAGGTTCTGCTGATACAGGGTGTGCAGCAGCGCATGGCCGGTACGGTCTGCCGCGGCGGCGGTACGTGCCGCCTGCTCGCCGCCGAAGTTTTTCGACTGGCCGCCAAACGGACGTTGATAAATGGTGCCATTATCGAGACGAGAGAACGGCAGGCCCATATGGTCCAGCTCCAGAATCGCTTCCGGGCCGGTTTTACACATATATTCAATTGCGTCCTGATCGCCAATGTAGTCCGACCCTTTGACGGTGTCGTACATATGCCATTCCCAGTTATCTTCATGGGTATTACCGAGCGCCACGGTGATACCACCCTGCGCGGATACGGTATGGGAACGGGTTGGGAACACTTTGGAAAGCAGCGCACAGGTCTGGCCGCTCTGGGAAATTTGCAGCGCCGCGCGCATACCTGCGCCGCCGGCACCAATCACAACAGCATCAAATTCTCTTACTGGCAGTTTCATTACACACCCCACACCACAACAAATCCATAAATGACGTAAACCACCAGCGCAACAACGATAGCCAGTTGCAGAATCAGGCGCACGGCCAGCGGTTTAACGTAGTCGGTCAACACCTGCCACATGCCGATCCAGGCATGAATCAAGATGGAAAAAAGCGCCAGCAGGGTGAAGACTTTGGTGAATGCCGATGAGAAGAAACCGGTCCAGACTTCAAAGGTCAACTCGCCGCTGGTGGCGAAGAAGCCGACCATATAGATGATGTATAACGTCAGAACGATAGCGGTAGCACGGACCAGAATGAAGTCATGTACGCCGTTGCGTCCTAATGCGGAGGCGTTGCTTACCATACGAGGACTCCTGCGAGAAGTGAAAGCACGACAATGATAACGAAACAAATTTTGGCGGAGCGCGTCCCTGCTTCGAGGGTTTCTTCGATATAGCCAAAATCCATCAGCAGATGGCGAATGCCCATTACGGCGTGATAGGCCAGCGCAATCAGGATCCCCCACATAATTAACTCCACGAAGAAGTTATTCATAATGGATGACGCCGCGAGGAAACCTTCAGGGGAGGAAAGGCTGGTACCCAATAACCACAACAGAATCCCGACCGCCACGAAGGTGATCACTCCAGATACGCGATGGAGAATGGACGCTATCGCCGTGATTGGGAACCGGATCGTTTGCAGATCCAGATTGACAGGTCTTTGTTTTTTCACATTTCTTATCATGAATAACGCCCACATGCTGTTCTTATTATTCCCTTTGGACTTCGGGCCCAGAAGATGAAGACTTCTGTAGTCTGAAAGACGCCGGGATTTCCTTCCTCCGGTCTGCGTGCGGGTCAGACAGCGTCCTTACTATAACTACGCGTCATATAAAACACTGCTTCCAGTTGCTAAAACGACACGTTACAACGCTGGTTGGCTCGGGATTGCAGGGTATTCCGGAGACCTGGCGGCAGTATAGGACGTTCACAAAATCATTACAATTAACCTACATATAGTTTGTCGGGTTTTATCCCGAACAGTGACATAGGTCACGATAACAACATTATTTTAATTTTTAATCATCTGATTTGACAATCATTAAACAAAGTTGTTACAAACGACACCAGAAAAAGCATATAATGCGTAAAAGTTATGGGGTCACTCTTTCACCGGAGATTTAGTTATGTAACAGTGTGGAAGTATTGACCAATACCTTCAGGACAGTTATTAGTGATAGACAGGTTAAATAATTCGGATTGCTAAGTTGTTGATTTGTTACTATTTCACCATGAGTTAACTGATTTACCTGCAAGCGCCCATTGCTCTGTACCCTGGTTTTCGCCTCTATCGCAGAGCGGCGAGCCGAATAAAAAACGGGTAACGGTTGATTGATGTATCGAAAGCAAGTCTGACTTCCGCAGTCTTAAGTAATAAGGCGCTAAGGAGACCGTAAATGGCTGATACTAAAGCAAAGATCACTCTAAATGGTGACGCTGCTATTGAACTGGATGTGCTGAAAGGTACGCTCGGTCAGGACGTTATTGATATTCGTAGCCTTGGTTCAAAGGGGATGTTTACTTTTGACCCAGGTTTCACCTCTACCGCATCCTGCGAATCCAAAATTACGTTCATCGATGGTGATGAAGGCATTTTGCTGCATCGCGGCTTCCCGATTGACCAGTTGGCGACCGAGTCCAACTATCTGGAAGTGTGTTATATCCTGCTGTACGGCGAAAAACCGACGCAGGAAGAGTACGACGAGTTCAAAACCACGGTCACTCGCCACACCATGATCCACGAGCAGATCACACGTCTGTTCCACGGTTTCCGCCGCGACTCCCACCCGATGGCCGTTATGTGCGGCGTCACCGGCGCGCTAGCTGCGTTCTACCACGACTCGCTGGACGTGAATAATGCGCGTCACCGTGAAATCGCCGCCTTCCGCCTGCTGTCCAAAATGCCGACCATGGCAGCGATGTGTTACAAATACTCCATCGGCCAGCCGTTTGTATACCCGCGTAATGACCTCTCCTACGCCGGTAACTTCCTGAACATGATGTTCTCCACGCCGTGCGAAAAATACGAAGTGAATCCAATCCTGGAACGCGCCATGGACCGTATCTTAATCCTGCACGCTGACCATGAACAGAACGCCTCAACCTCTACCGTACGTACCGCGGGTTCTTCTGGCGCTAACCCGTTTGCCTGCATCGCAGCCGGTATTGCTTCCCTGTGGGGACCGGCCCACGGCGGCGCCAACGAAGCTGCGCTGAAAATGCTGGAAGAAATCAGCTCTGTTAAACACATTCCGGAATTTGTTCGCCGCGCGAAAGACAAGAATGACTCCTTCCGCCTGATGGGCTTTGGTCACCGTGTTTATAAAAACTATGACCCGCGCGCCACCGTGATGCGTGAAACCTGCCATGAAGTGCTGAAAGAGCTGGGCACCAAAGATGATCTGCTGGAAGTGGCGATGGAACTTGAGCATATTGCGCTCAACGACCCGTACTTCATCGAGAAGAAGCTCTACCCGAACGTGGACTTCTACTCCGGCATCATCCTGAAAGCGATGGGTATTCCGTCCTCCATGTTCACCGTGATCTTCGCCATGGCGCGCACCGTTGGCTGGATCGCCCACTGGAACGAAATGCACACCGACGGCATGAAGATCGCCCGTCCGCGTCAGCTGTACACCGGCTACGACAAGCGCGATTTTAAGTCAGATATTAAGCGTTAATTGTTCAGGCCACCGGGTAATTCCGGTGGCTTTTTCAGATCCAGCCCTGTCCATTGCATTCACCTCTTCAATATTACTTACTCTCGCTTACTTTCCCTTTAATATATTTAATCGAGCGTGCACCCTACCCTATTTATCCATTACTCTGCTATCTAACTTTTTGAGAATAAACATGGGCTAAATGTCAGGGATTTTGCTAAATTTATCGATGACCTACAACTACATGTAGTCAAGGTTACCCAGCACCCACTTGGTAATGGACTGATTTTTAATACACCAGATGAGATTGAATGTTCACCCTTGGGAATATTTAAGGAAATAAAAGTAACGAAATGAAAACTAATTACATTATTTTGGGGAACGTCTATCACATTGAAAATGTGATGAGTATTTACGATGAGTTATCAACTATAGATTTTACCAAAACAGCATCAGAGGAGGCACTTCGGCTGGATGAAGATTTGTTTCAACTAACCCAAAATAATGGTGTTATCATAGACATCGGCTGGTACCCCTCACTTGACGAGAAAGGTGAATTCCTTATCCAGGTTATATCGGGTGGCGATTGGGATCACCCGATGATAAAAACATCCTCAGGATGGGATAAAAATGAGCTAAGTGAAAAATTAAGCAGGGTGTTAGGTCAGTTACCTTTCATCTTAAAAGTTGAATAACCATTCAGGAAAAAATAATAGCGTTCTGCGAAGAAATTTATTATAAGGCGAACGTATGGGTCATCTTAAACAAAAAATCGAAAACTACACTGCAGCTGAATCCATATAATTTTTGAATGATTTTTTCAATAACATTCACAATCTGAAAGGAAGATAATTTGAATCTCACATTGATTCGTTAGTCGATCATTCCGATAAAATCGTGGACCATACGGAAAGTGATGGATTGATTTTTTATCCCCCGGATGATAGAGAAGATAGCTTGCGAGGCGTCATTGATGAAATCAAAAGATGGCGTAAGTCCCAGGGACGATTATCATTTAAAGAATCAACCTAAAAATTTTCAAATCAAACGCTCGAATTATCAGCTTAAATTATATAACGACGAATGTTTATACATGTAGGGAATTAAAATGACGATCACGGTTACGGTTCAAGCTCAACTCATTGTCGGTGAAGCGCAGGTAATAGAAAGTTTGGCCCCAGAAGGTTCATACACGGCTGTATTTGAAGATGATGGTCAAACCGGATATTTCTATGCACTTGATGAATCTATCGACGGAAATCCTATCAAAGATGTACTACACATTTACAACGCGGAAGACGTGTCAGATGGACATATCCCATCGGATGTGAAGATCGGTTGGTCAGAAGACAGTAAGAAATGTGTGTTGCTGATAAATGGTTACCCACACGGTGTCTTTGATTTTGAATCTAAAAATGGATACTGCCGGAGCGGTTTTCCACCTACAATCAGTAAGGAATGGTCTATCTTCGGACATGCCTGGAATGATGCTGTCGACGATTTTTTCAGATAACAGGCATAAAGCGTTATTTACTGGCATACCGGTTTAGCGCGTTTTTATTGATACCTGATATTTTTTTCAGCGGACTTTTTCTCTATGCTGTGTCAATACGTTAAACGCAGCATATAATCCGGGAGCATGGGATGCCTGTTTTGCAGTGGAGCCTGCTATTTCTGCTATCACTCCTTCTTTCCCTGTTCTTTCTGTTGATCCATCTTCCAGGCGCATTGCTGCTCGGTTCGATGATCGCCGGCATCATTTTCAGTATGCGCGGAATCTCCCTGCGCCCTCCCCGCTGCACGTTTCTTGGCGCGCAGGCTATTCTCGGCTGCATGATCGCGCAAAACCTCACTGGGTCGATTCTAACGACGCTGGCGGTACACTGGCCGATGGTGGTTGCCATTTTGCTGGCGACGCTTATCAGCAGCGCGGTTATAGGCTGGCTGCTGGTTCGCTACAGCAATCTACCGGGTAACACAGGCGCGTGGGGCTCATCACCGGGAGGGGCAGCCGCGATGGTTGCTATGGCGCAGGATTATGGCGCTGACATCCGCCTGGTAGCGTTTATGCAGTATTTACGCGTACTGCTGGTAGTTGGCGCTGCCGCGTTAGTGACCCGACTTGTAATGGGCGATCAGGCGCAAACGGTCAACCAGCAAATCGTCTGGTTTCCGCCGCTGAGTATTAATCTGTTGAGCACCATACTGCTGGCCGCTGTTGCCGGTACAGCCGGGCGCTTACTGCGTATCCCCTCTGGCGTTATGTTGTTACCAATGCTGGCGGGTGCATTGCTGAACGCGAGCGGCATGATGGTAATTGAACTGCCGGAATGGCTGCTGGCCATAGCGTATATGGCGATTGGCTGGCAAATCGGCCTTGGCTTTGACAAACAGATCTTTTTAATGGCGCTGCGCCCCCTGCCGCAAATATTGTTGTCCATTTTTTCACTGATGGCGATTTGTGCTGCGATGGCCTGGGGGCTGGCGCATTATATGCAAATCGACTTTCTCACCGCCTATCTGGCGACCAGCCCAGGCGGAGTAGATTCCGTCGCGGTAATTGCCGCAGGCAGCCACGCCGATATGGCGCTCATAATGGCAATGCAAACCCTGCGGCTGTTCAGTATTTTATTGACCGGTCCAGCGGTTGCGCGATTTATTTCTGCACATGCGCCAAAAAACTCATCATCGTAAGCCGGGATTAGTTTAAATTATATTTAAACCCTACCCTTATTTGATATTCATTTTTTGTATCATCACCATCTTGATATTTATCAAGATAGCCTAATTCAAAAAATGGATAAAACCGCGGCGTAGTATGAAAGTTAAAGACAAAGTTATGCTGCAGGGTATGATTCTTACCATTGGCATATTCAAATTTATCGCCATGCGTTTTGCTATAATACGTCGGATTATATTGCACCCAAAAGTTTGGCGTAAAATATTTGGTTAAATAAATATCGATACGGTGTTCTGAAGAGTCATCCCAGTCACCTTGCAGTGTTTCGCTGTCATGGTTTTGATGGTTATAACGGTAGCGTAATACGGCGCCCAGCGTTGGGTCAAAATGATAGCCAATACCTATATAAGGATCGATGCGTGAGCCCGCGGACTCCCAGTGAAAGACTACGCCGGGTTCAAGCCAGAAGTCACTATCACCCAATACAAAAGGCTTGTTAAATTCAGCTTCCTGATAGCTACTTTTCCACTGGTCCATATTTTTACCAAGATCGGCATCAGTTTCAAAACTCCAGTACATACTTTTAAAAATACTGTCTGAATCCTGTACTACACCGGTTAGCATCAATCGCTGTAAAAAGCCTTTGCTGGCAGTTCGATACTGCGTACGTGGCGCAAAATATACGGTAGTAAATGGCGTTGATTTTACCTGAGAGACAGGAGTCGCATTATTTTCCGCGGCCATAACGCCAGTTGCAGGCATGACCAGTGTAGCCATTAATATGGCTGCATTAATATTATTACTTTTCATTATATTTTCCTCGCCGTACAGAGATAAAATATCCCCCTGCTAAATCAATAGCCTGATTATTTAACTGGGGGAGCAGAATATTACCAGTAACTATTCCAGCAGGATGTTGCGCGGGTCATCGCCTCCATCAGGAAATAATCCCCCCACGAGCAACATTCATCCACGCCGACGTTACCTTTAAAATAATAAACAGAGTGTTTTAATAAACCTTCTCCCGCTTTATGCGCCGTATTGAGATAGCCATCAAGCATTCGCGCAATCATTCGTAATGCCAGCGCTTCATAACTTTCTCGATCCGGATGGGTCACCGGTAGCTGTTTTACCAGCTCCAGCAACGCGCAGGCGAGAATCGCACTGGCGGAGCTATCTCTTTCACTATTGGGATCGGTAAGCGCCAGATCCCAATAACAGACAAGATCCTCCGGCAGACGATTAATAAAGTAGTTTGCCAGCGTCTGGCTCAGTTCCAGTAGTCGCTCATCTCCGGTATAGAGATAATTCAGCAAAAAGCCATAAACACCCCATGCCTGCCCTCGCGACCAGCAGGAGTCATCGGAAAAACCCTGATGCGTATTGCCAAACCGCGGCTCACCAGTGTGAACGTCCATATAATATGTATGGAACGTTGAACCGTCCTCGCGCGCAATATAACGTCGCGCCTGCTCAATATGATTTTTCGCCGCTTCGGCATAACGTGGATCGCCAGTGCTGGCGCTTGCCTGATACAACAATGGCAAATTCATATTGCAGTCTATAATCATCCTGCCCTGCTGCTCAGGATTATCCAGTTCGCCCCACGCCTGAATAATGCCGCATTTCTCGTGATAGCGTTCCATCAGCACTTCTGCCGCCTGCTGCGCGATATAAATCGCCTCGCGATTGCCGGTCAGTTTATTAGCCGCAATACAGGAAAGGCTGTACAGAAAACCCAGATCGTGGTGATTGGTATGGTCCCGTCGGGCAATACGTTCGCCAAAAGAACGGACATGTTGTTCGGCCAACGTGCGATACGCATCATTACGCGTCCATTCCCATGCCAGCCACAGCTGACCAGTCCAGAAACTGGTAGTCCATTCCTGATTATCAATAATTGGGTAGCGACCGTTTTCACATGCCGCATCGGGATAACGCAGGCCAAAATAATCGCGGTTACGATCGATCGCAGATAAAATTACCGGTAAAGCGCGGCGAATCTTCTGCGCAATAGCAGCGCGTTCGCCGCTTCGCAGTACAACAGGAACGATCGGTTCTTTACGGATAGTTACAGACATAATTCTCTCGTTTTCTTCACTTTAATGGGTGGCTTCTTGCCCATGGACAGGGGCTGTAATGGTTTTTTTGTGGTGATAGCAAGTAGAAAGCGTAATGGCGGAGATCCCGGTAAATACCAGAGCTATCACGCCCATAATCAGATAGGTATGCTCAAAACCAATTTTTTGGTAGGCGTAGCCGGCAGGTGGTGCCACGACAATAGAACCGACATAAATCATGGCCTGATAGCCCAGCAGGTACATCGTGGCGTTAACGCGTTTGTCGAAATGCTCGGCAATGTATTTGAAGACCGAAACCAGAATCAGGGCGATTTCAATCCCATACAACGGCTTCACCAGACAGATAATCAGCGGATCGTTAGTTAATCCGGAGATGATCAAACGCAGGCTAATCACAAGACCGGTCAGGATCATCCCCTGCTTAGCGCCAATGCGGTTAATAATGGCGGGCACCAGCATCATGCCGAAAAACTCTGCAGCTGACTGTGCGGTACTCATATAGCCAAACATGGCGTTGCCTTCTTCTTTCGTGCTAAAGAAGGTAACGAAATAGCGAGAGAACTGTTGCTCGGCAATAAACATCATCCATGCCACTCCGGCGATATACAGCGCAAAGGTCCAGAATTTTTTATTGCGCAGCAGCTCGAACACATCGCCAATCACAATCTTCTCTTTCGACAAGACGTCATTCTCTTCCTGGCCAAAGTGATCAACTTTCAGCGTCAGCAGAACCGCAAACATGCACAGTGCGGAAACGCTACTGATAACAAAGTTGATTTTGGGCGAAATATTGTAGAGATACCCAGAGAATGAAGACGCCGTTGCCCAACCCAGCGCCGCCCACATGCGGATCCGGCCAAATTCCATCGCGTACAGACGACTGAAACGGTCAACATAGGACTCTTCCGCCGCCACGCCCGCATACCAGCCAAGGCTGAAAAATAGCGCGCCGACGATCATCCCGCTGATAAAATGCGTTTGTAATAGCGGCAAATAGCACCAGATGAAAAATGGCGCCATCAGGGCCGAAACAAGACAGACAAAATAGAGCAGATGTTTTTTCATGCCCATTTTATCCATGATGTAACCGTAAACAGGTTTGATAACTACTGCAAAAACGCCGTTTACGGCAAACACCGTGCCGATCTCAACGCCATCCAGCCCGGCTTTATCGCCCAGCCAGATAGCATACAAGCCAAAACTGGCCGCCCAGGTAAAGGTAAAAAGGAATACAAACAGACTCAGTTTGATGTAAGCCGAGCGCGTCGACTGAACAGGGTTAGTCATTATTTTTCTCCGCACATGCGTCAGTTATATGATTTCCAGCGTTTTCACACCCAGCGTCAGCACCTGACTTTCGCGGTCGAAGGCCATTGCTACCGGAGGAGGTAGCGATGAAAGCGATGTGGCGTTGATGGCACAGGCCAGCCAGTGCGTACCCGGCATAAGCGTGCTGCGAAGACAGGGGATCGCCCCCGGAGAGGCATACAGAATGTTGCTGTTGGGTGGCGTTGTGACGACCTCCGGTTGGCGCTCTGCCAGCAGATCGGTTATCTGGCACACGCCGCAGCTGGCACGAAGCGTGACCCCGTGCTGTACAGTTTGGGTAGCGATGAGTTGATGGCAATTAAGGGCAAATCCCCCCTCCGCACTATCCAACGTGCGTGCGGTTTCAACGCGATGAATGCGAATATGTCCTTGTTGCAACGGGATTAGCCAGGTCGTGACAACGACGTCATGCCATGGGAGCCATCGGCTTCGGATCAACGCATCTGTCATTTCAACAACGTCGCACTCGCGACGTCCGCGCCAGTAGTTATCCTGCTCGCAGAGCATCAGCATCGAATCACACGCAGCGTGATTCAGACCATAATGTCCACGCTCCAGGGTAAAACCAAACTGGCTGGAGTAAGCAAATTTGCCGTATTTAGCATCGAAATTGACAAAGTTATTACGGTCGTACTGCCCGGACATCAGCATCCAGGCGTGGCGGTTATCATCATCATGAATGATAAATTGCCCGGCTTCCTTTATCGGATGAATCGGCTCAGGTTCAGGCAACGGGGCCGACTCGGCCTGCCAGAACGCGCTCTGCTCAGGTAGCGCCAGGATCAGTAACGCCTTACATGCCCACCAGGGCGAGCATGGACTGTTGTAGTCTTCGGTCATCACCAGATTCGGGTAGGTATATCCCAGCGTAAATAAACCATCCGGGCCAATGAAAGGCTGCGCGAACCACCAGTCGAGGTGGCGCAAAATCACACCTTTGATGATAGGGATCGTAAAAACATCCAGCCCCGTCCAGATGACGGCGCTCCAGAACGCAACCTGAACAAAGCGATAGGTCAGACTGCGGCCAAACGGAATCGCATCGCCATCACTGGTAAAGTAATAGATGTAATCTTTGGCAAACTGACGCGCCCGCTGGCGATAGCGCAGACACCGTTCAGGGTCAGCGTCCTGCATCAGATGGCTGTACAGCAAGCTGTAAAAATGAAATCCGCTGGAAATATAGTAATCGCGCGGTTTGCCTGCGCCATCTGAGTACCAGCCATTACCCAGCCAGAACGGTTCAATCGCGTTCAGATGCTTATTAATGACCATCATGTCGTAGTGGCGCCCGACACATTTAAGACCGACCTGCACCAATACCGGGAAGAAGTGCCAGTTATTGCCCGGGATTTGGATATCAGCACTTTGCCGTAACCAGCGCTCAAGATTGTCCTGCTCATCGGTGGTTAATGCGTCCCATAACCCGGTATTCGGCAGCGCCAGCGCAACGCCAAAGGCGGCCATTTCCACGCAGCGCTGATCGTTATCGACCAGATTACCCCAATAGCCTGGATGGTCTGGGTCGCAACCATGACGAATACCGCGAATAAATGTCTCACGATACTCACTCGCCTCACCCCCGCTTAGCAGCGGTGAAAGGATCCACAACAGACGTGCAAAACCCTCCATGCCGGCAATGTCCATCGGATATTGTGCAGACGTTTCGCCAACGTCTAAACGCGTGTTATCGCGTGAGAGGTGAGGAATAGCTGATGCCAACCATTGCCGCGCCTTTTCTGCATATTCTTGCCTTGCTCGCATAATGAAACCTCGTTTCATTTGATGAAGTGTCGGGCGCATAATAAGGATTTGGTCTGATATACAAATGTGATAATTGTCGTATTTCCACACAATCACGGTGATGAAGAACAACATTCATCTGCATTTCTCGGCAAAAATTCGATTACAGTGATAAAAAGTTAAGTTTGTTCACATTACCAGGGAGGCACAAATGCAGCAGACGGAAGACAGTCGCTATCTTGAGCACATTAATCTCAACGACAGATCGATTTACTTTAATCGTATGAAGGATATGCCTGCCAACTACTATCACTGGCATCAGTGTGTGGAGATATTGTCGGTTTCTCAGGGGGTAGGCATTGCGCTTATGGAGCACCAACAGTACACCGTCAAACCCGGGCGTATTTTTATTTTCCCGCCGGGTAAGCTGCATAAAGTGTTTGTCGAACAGGATGATCGTAATATTTATCATCGTACTACGCTGCACTTTAACGGCCCACAGATTGAGCAGTACCTGCGGGATTTTCCTCGCCAGCAGATGCTGCTGCGCCAACTGTGCAGCAGAGGAGAGAAAGCGCGAGTATTTGACGTAGGCGACGTTCAGGCAGTCATTGAGACCTTGCTGAGCCGTTTTGAAGAGCAAATCAAAGGCCAGACTTTTAGCATCAGCGACAGCGCATTTCTGGTGATGCAGCTCATTAGCCTGCTGCCACATCAGGCGCAGGCCACGGGACAAAATACATTTTCGGTCAGCATTATCCGCTGGATCGAAACTCACTTTCACCAGTGCTGCTCGCTGGAGGATATTGCCAGCGAGATGGGGTGCTCGCGAGGTCATGCCTCACGCCGCTTTCACGAAGAGACCGGCGGTACCATTCAGGAATACCTGATGATGCGCCGTATTCGTCAGGCCTGCGAACTGCTGTTACATACCAACGGCTCGGTACGCGATATTGCCACACAGGTTGGTTTCTCCGAATATGCCTGGTTTATTACCTGCTTTCGCAAAAACATGGGCAAAACGCCGCTGCAATACCGCAAAACGTATGCTTCGGTATAGATCTACGTCTGACATCCGGGACACCAGTAAAAGGGTCGCGAGGAAAGTGTCGTTTTCTCGATGATGCCACCGCAGCGCTCACAGGCTTCGCCGTCCCGGTGAAAGACCTTAAAGCGGAACAGCGCCCCGTGGTGTTTGTTCTCATCCACCAACCCGCGGGTGTTATAGGACAGACGGGGAATATCAAGCAGCGCGTGCGCCAGCGCATCCAACTGCTCATCGCTAAGCTGTGACGCTTTATGCTGCCCGGTCAGCCCGACCTGCCAGAGAATCTCTACCCGCAGGTAGTTACCTAATCCCGCCAGAAACGCCTGGTCCAGCAGCAGGCCTGAAAACTGACGATTGCGAAAACGCGGAGATAACAGACGCGCTTTAACGTCATCGGGGGTTAAACGCAAATCCAGTACGTCCGGCCCAACCCGCTGCAAAAATGGATGGGTAGTGAGCTGCTCTGGCGTCAGCATGTCGATATCAGATGCGCTATACAGCAGGATAGTTTTGTCGCGCGTTTGCAGTCTGACGCGCAGCACCCGCGACGTCTGCGGGACGTTGCCCGTCTCCACCACTCGCCACACGCCATAGAGCTGATTGTGGCTGTACAGCGTCAGACCATTGGAAAAATGGGTCAGTAAGGCTTTACCCCGCGTTTCAAGCCGGGTAACACGCTGCCCAATCAGTTGAGATTGATACGGTTTTAACTGCTCAAAGGCAAACCAGACATCCATCAACGGTTTGCCTTTGACTGCCGCTTCCAGGTTATCCGCCGCGCGGCGGATCTCCGGGCCTTCAGGCATAATACTGTCCTTTGTTAATGTGTTGCACCGCCCGTCACCGCGATATCGCTTTCCAGCTGCAATGCGGTGGCAATCGCGACCTCCAGCGCCCGCCTCACCGTTTCGCTCGCCATACTTGGCGCGCCGGGGTGCTGCGCGGCCTGTTGTGGCAGATAAGGAATATGAATAAAACCGCCCTTCACTGTCGGCACGTCGCGCAATTTATGTAGCAGGCCATACATCACGTGATTACAGACGAAGGTGCCCGCCGTCTGAGAAACCGAGGCCGGTATTCCGGCGTTGCGCATGGCAACAACCATCGCTTTGATCGGCAACGTGCTAAACCATGCCGCGGGGCCATCGGCCACAATCGGTACATCAATCGGCTGTTGACCCTGATTATCCGCAATGCGCGCATCGTCAACGTTGATCGCCACGCGCTCCACGGTGATATCCGTACGGCCCCCCGCCTGCCCCACCGCCAGCACCAGCGATGGCGACAGCGCGTCAATCGCGCCATTGAGTACGGCGAGAGACTCGCCAAAGACGCACGGCAACTGGCGGGCTACGACGCGGCACCCGCCGATGATAGCATTGTCGAGACTAGAGACCACTTCCCAGGAAGGGTTAACTGACTCGCCGCCAAAGGGTTCAAATCCCGTGATGAGTACTGTTTTCATCCTTCCTCCTTACAGGAACATCAGGAAATACATCAGGAACACGTTAACCAATAGCAGCAGTATGCCGGTTGGCACCTGCGCTTTAATCACCGCGTTTTTATCCGGCAGCTCCAGCAGCGCCGCAGGGACAATGTTAAAGTTTGCCGCCATTGGCGTCATTAACGTTCCGCAATACCCGGAGAACATACCAATCGCCGCCATCACCGCCGGATTACCGCCGTGCTGCAATACCAGGATCGGAATACCGATTCCCGCGGTCACGATCGGGAAAGCGGCAAACGCATTGCCCATCACCATGGTCAGCAGCGCCATGCCGATGGTGTACACCGCCACCGCGATAAAGCGACTATCCACCGCCAGGTATTCCTGCGTCAGCCAGGAAATACCGCTACCTACGCCCGCAGCCGTAAACAACAGCCCGAGCGTGGCCAAAATCTGCGGCAGGATAAACGCCCAGCCGATGGAGTCCAGCAGACGGCGCGCCTCCTGAATCGGTTGATGCACCCGCTCATGGGTCATTTTTATCGCCATCGCCAAACCAATCAACGAGCCTGCGGTCATGGAAAAGAGCGTCACCAGCGTGGCGTGATTGCCCGGTCCAAACAGCGCATCTTGCAAACCCGGAATATGGTTGAACATCAGCACGCCGATAACCGTTACCACCGGGATCGCCAGCGCGGGGAAAAACAGGCGGTTGCCCAGACGACTGGCGCTTTCTTCGCGCTGCTGCTGCGTCCGTTGATGGTAGCTTCCCAGCTTCACGCCGCCAAAACCGGCAATCAGGGCCAGGACGACCACCGCAACGCCGACGGCAATATGCACCGCGCGTTTATCGCCAAACAGCGAGTAGGTCCAGTCGCCAAGCAGAAACAGTACGCCGTATATGCCCCAAAACAGCCCGGTGGTGAAACGACGCGGGTTCGCTTTGTCTTGCCAGGACATCAGCGCCACAATCAGCAATACTGCTCCCGCCAGCCAGTAGAGATAGCTTTGTTGAAAATTCATTTCACTTCCCCTTTCGCTGCGGCATTCGCTTTCGCCACCTCACGTTGCAAATAGCTGTCCAGACGCCATAAACGCGTACCGTGGATCAGGAATGCGCAAATTGCCGTCGGGATCCCCCACAAGGCAATATGCAGCGGTTCGGTCTGGATCCCTCCAGACTCCAGCATAAAGTTATGCATAAAAATGATGGCGCCGAAGGCAACAAAGATATCTTCACCGAAAAACAGCCCGACGTTATCGGTCGCCGCTGACATGGCGCGCAGACGATAGCGTACCGCTCCGGGTATCTCGCCGTGATTTTTTTCCGCCGCCCCTTCCGCCATCGGCGCTAATAGCGGACGCACCATCTGCGGATGCCCACCCAGACTGGTCAGCCCTAACGCAGCGGTTGCCTCACGAATAAACAGATAGACAATGAGCAGACGCCCGCTGGTGGCGCTGCGGATTTTGGCAATCCACGCCTGAGCGCGCTCTTTGAGTCCGTGACGTTCCAGAAGGCCAATAACCGCCAGTGGGATCAGCAGGATAAACGGCAGGTTGCGGGTGTTCAGAAAACCTTCACCCAGTTTTTCAAGGATAGTGGCGATCGGCATATGCGCCGCCAGTCCGGTGACGATCCCGGCAATAATGACCACCAATACCGGGTTAAAACGTAAAAGAAATCCGACCACAATGACGGCGATCCCCGTCAACGGCCAGAGAGAAATAGCCTCTCCCATAATCAAGTCCCATTATGTTGTTGTGTAATATATTATTGTTTTGTATGAAAAAGCTTATGCGCTAATTTGAATATTGCATGCATTGAATGCGCTGCGCAAGCGGCGGGCAAAAGCGAGTGCGTGCTCGCCATCCCCGTGAATGCATACCGTCTGGGCTGTCACGCTCGCCCATGTTCCGCTGTGGCTTTTTACCCTGCCGGATTGCACCATTTCTAACGTTTGCGTCAACGCCTGCTCTTCATTCTCAATCAATGCGCCAGGCTGGCTACGCGGAACCAGGCTGCCATCAGCCTGATAACCCCGATCGGCAAACACCTCCTGACGAGTGACCAGGCCATAATGTTCCCCGGCCCGAATCAGTTCACTTCCCGCCAGCCCCACCAGAATCAGCGAGGGATCGCAGGCATGCACGGCTTTCGCAATCGCGTCCGCCAGTTGAGGATCTTTTGCCGCCTGGTTATAAAGCATGCCGTGGGGTTTCACATGGCGCATCACGCCGCCCTCCGCGCGCGTAATGGCTGCCAGCGCGCCAATTTGATACAGCGTCTGCGCATACACCGTTTGTGCAGGCAGAGTCATAGCGCTACGACCAAAATTTTCCCGATCCGGAAAGCTTGGATGTGCGCCTACCGCCACACCATTTTTTAGCGCTTCACGCACGCTTGAAAGCATGGTTTGCGCATCTCCGGCGTGAAACCCACAGGCGATGTTGGCTGATGACACCAGTTGCAGCAGCGCTGCATCGTTAGCACAGCCCTCACCGAGGTCTGCGTTGAGATCAATTTTCATTGTTAAGCCGCCATGTTAACTGTTCCAGATAGCGTTGCCGATCGTGGCGCGCCTTAAGCGCTTCCTCCAGCGAACACTGCACAAAATGAATCGGTTGCCCGAGCGGGATCTGCGCCAGATGGTACATATCCGCCTCAATGATACAGGCGATGCGCGGATAGCCGCCCGTCGTCTGGGCATCGTTCATCAGCACGATCGGCTGACCATTATGCGGAACCTGCACCACGCCGGGGAGCAAGCCATGCGAGAGTAACTCACGATCGGTCGTACGCGTCAGCGGTTGCCCCTGCAGGCGATAGCCCATGCGGTTGCTTTGCGGGCTAAGTTGCCACGGAGAACGCCAGAAAGACGCCTGCGAGACTTCGTCAAATTCCTGGTATTCAGGCCCTGGCAGCGCACGAATATGGTTACCCCACATCAGCTGCTTTACCCCCTGAGGGCCGCTGAATTGCCTGGTAGATGCGCCAATCGCCAGCCGATCGCCATCGCGCAGCAGACGTCCCTCCAGCCCGCCAATGCCGACTTTAAGATCGGTGCTGCGCGAGCCCATGACTTCGGGAACATCAAATCCGCCCGCAACCGCCAGGTAGCTGCGCATACCATGATGCGGACGTTTTAGCGTCAGGCGTTGCCCGGCTTTCACCGGCAGTCGCCAGCCACTCCAGACGGGCGTGCGATCCAGATGCGCTTCGCATCCGGCACCGGTCAGGGCAAACCAACCATCGGCTTCAAATTCCACCACCAGTTGCCCCAGCGTGATTTCCAGCGCAGCGGCATTCGCATCATTTCCCACCAGCAGGTTGGCTACGTTCAGCGCCGGTTTATCCAGCGCGCCGCAGTGGCTGATGCCGGATTGACGAAAACTGTGACGCCCGCCGTCCTGTACCGAGGTATACATACCCGCGCGAATGATGTTTAACATACCCCCTCCTTCTGCGGAACAAAACGCACGGTATCGCCAGCCCGTAGCAGGATCGGCTCCTCCCGTTTTGGATCAAATAACGCAACGGAAGTACGCCCAATCAATTGCCATCCGCCGGGCGTGGCAAGCGGATAGATCCCCGTTTGCGATCCACCGATCCCTACAGAACCTGCCGGAACAAGCAGACGCGGTTCTGAGCGTCTGGGGGTATGGAGTGGTTCAGGTAAGCTCCCGAGATAGGGAAACCCTGGCTGAAATCCGATAAACCACACCACATAGTCAACCGAGGCATGAAGTTCAACGACCTGCTTGTCGCTTAATCCACTGTGCCGGGCGACCTCTGCCAGATCGGGGCCAAATGCACCGCCATAGGTCACGGGAATTTCAATAAAACGTGAATCCGGTTCCAGCGCTTCGCTCTCCTCCCACCAGCGCTGCAGGCGTTCAATCGCATCCAACGCCAGTGTTTGTGGGTCACGCAGGGTCACCGTGATATTGTTCATTCCCGGAATCGCTTCAAGTACATTCGGAGCATCAACCAGACGCTGGGCCAGACGCCAGATACGTTTCTGAGTCGCCAGCGTAATGGGCGGCTCCAGTTCAAGCACTACCGCAGTCTCACCTAACAGATAACAACGCGCTCGCTGCACTTTCGTCCCTCTTTAATTACGCTGGGTTAGGAATATCGATAAAAGTGACATCCAGATCGGTATTTTCATTCAGCCATTCGCTTAATGCGCGAATCCCGCCGCGCTCCGTCGCATGGTGACCGGCTGCGTAGAAATGCAGCCCCTGCTCGCGGGCAGAATGAATGGTTTGCTCTGAGACTTCACCGGTAATAAAGGCATCGACGCCAAACCGGGCAGCGCTATCAATGAAGCTTTGACCGCCCCCCGTACACCAGGCGACGCGCTGCACGTTTTCCGGCCCGGTATCGCCGCACCATAGCGGTTTACGGCCAAGGCGCGCTTCAATCCACGACGCCAGCTCCAGCCCCGGAACCGGCATGGAAAGTTCTCCCCACGGCACCAGCGGCTCGATTTCTCCCAACACGGTAATACCCAACAGCGTGGCAAGCTGCGCGTTGTTTCCCAACTCCGGGTGAGCGTCCAGCGGCAGGTGCCAGCCATACAGGTTGATATCATTTTCCAACAGCGTTTTCAGACGATGGCGCTTCATGCCGCGAATCACCGGAGATTCGCCTTTCCAGAAATAACCGTGGTGAACGATGACCGCATCCGCCTGCAGCCTTACAGCCTCATCCAGCAACGCCTGACTTGCGGTCACGCCGGCCACGATTTTATGCACCGTCTCTTTGCCCTCGACCTGCAAACCGTTCGGCGCATAGTCGCTAATAGCGGCGCTGTTCAGCTTGTCGTTGATCAGTTGTTCCAGTTCGGTGTTTTTCATCATCGTCCTCGTAGTCATAAATTCTGCCAGCCCAATCAGCAATGTCGCTTCAGTTAAAATAGCCTCCTCGCCTGCGTTCGTCGATAACCATTTCACTGACACATTAAGAAACAATCACGCCGCCTTAGAGCGCAATTTGCTTACCACCACGCGATCTTATTCATGTATATTTATGCAATCAGACAGCATATTGCAAAAATAATCAGATCTGTATCAAAGTTACAACTTTAAGGAAACACGCTCGCACAGCACGTTCAGCCTGTTGTGAGACATTTACTTCGAGAAAACAATGAATAAACAAGCATCTCAACCACGGGCGATTTATTACGTTGTCGCGCTACAAATTTGGGAATATTTCAGTTTTTACGGTATGCGTGCGCTGCTGATCCTGTATCTCACTAACCAGCTTAAGTACGACGATAACCACGCCTATGAACTGTTCAGCGCCTACTGCTCTCTGGTCTACGTCACGCCAATCCTCGGGGGGTATCTGGCGGATAAAGTGCTCGGCAACCGAATGGCGGTGATGATCGGCGCATTTTTGATGGCGGTGGGACATCTGGTGCTGGGTGCCAGCGAAATGGCCCCGGCGTTCCTCTATTTGTCGCTGGCGATAATTGTCTGTGGCTACGGGCTGTTTAAATCCAACGTCAGTTGTCTGCTGGGCGAGCTGTACCAGCCTGAAGATCCGCGTCGCGACGGTGGATTCTCTCTGCTCTACGCTGCCGGAAATATTGGTTCAATCATCGCGCCTATTGCCTGCGGCTATGTACAGGAAGAATACAGCTGGGCGATGGGCTTTGCGCTGGCCGCGATTGGTATGCTGGCGGGCTTGGTGATTTTCTTATGCGGTAATCGCCATTTCGCCCACACCACTGGCGTCAACAAGGCCGTCCTGTGTACGAAAAAATATTTGCTGCCAAACTGGGCCTGGCTGTTAGTCCTGCTGGTTGCAGCGCCGCTGCTGATCACCGTCCTGTTCTGGAAAGAGTGGTCCGTTTACGCCCTGATCGTTGCCACGGTTATTGGTCTGGCGGTTCTGGCGAAAATTTACCGCCAGGCGCAGACGCAGAAACAGCGCAAAGAGCTGGGGCTTATCGTCACGCTGACCTTCTTTAGCATGCTGTTCTGGGCCTTTGCTCAACAGGGCGGCAGCTCAATCAGCCTGTATATCGACCGCTTTGTTAATCGCGAGATTCTGGGGTATTCCGTCCCTACCGCGATGTTCCAGTCGGTTAACGCCTTCGCCGTTATGCTGTGCGGTATCGTGCTGGCCTGGGTCGTCAAAGAGAGCGTGGGCGGCAATCGCGCCGTGCGCATCTGGGGGAAATTTGCCCTTGGTCTCGGTTTAATGAGCGCCGGTTTCTGTATTCTGACCGTAAGCGCCCGCTGGTCCGCCGCTTACGGTCACTCCTCCATGCCGCTGATGGTATTGGGGCTGGCGGTCATGGGCTTTGCCGAACTGTTTATCGACCCGGTGGCAATGTCACAAATTACGCGCATTGAGATCCCTGGTGTAACCGGTGTTTTAACCGGCATCTACATGCTGCTTTCCGGCGCTATCGCCAACTACCTGGCCGGAGCGATCGCCGACCAGACGTCACAAGGTTCGTTTGATGCCGCCGGAGCCATCAACTATTCCATCAATGCCTATATCGACGTCTTTAGCGAAATTACCTGGGGCGCCCTGGCCTGTGTGGTACTGGTGCTGCTGATTTGGCTATACCAGTCGCTGAAATTCAGAAACCGTCCGTTAGCGGTAGAGTCCTGAGTGTACAGGCCCGATGATGTAATATGATTCGGGCCTGTTTTTTCAGATAATTATGCATGACTTGCCGCGAGTTCCTCTTCAGTAAGACCTGTAACCAGTAGCACCATTGCGCGATCTATACCTTGCTCCAGCATGGTTTGCGCTATACGTAATGCGGCTTCTCGCTTTCCTTGTCGTAGCCCTTGTTGTAAACCTTCCTGTAATCCATCTAACCGTAACCGCTCCGCAATAGTCATCAGCCTCTCCTTATGTTGGGGGATCCGTTGCGCTATCTCCTGCATAAATTCATTAAAACGAGATTCGTCGCCAGATTGTAGGATGTAATTAAACATCGCCTGTAATTGCGTGTCATTAGCGCATCCAGTAAGCAGTAGCGTAGCCAGTTGCTCTACCAGCCCCATCAAATCCCGCTGACGGATATGTTTTTGCATTAATTCCAGCAGCGCCATTCGTCTGTGAGCCATGATCTCATTATCAGGTACCACCGTTATGTCCACCAACGGAAATGCGCTGGAATAAAGTTGTCTTGCCGCCACCGGGTCGGCAAAGGCATCCAGCCAGCACAATGAGTACGGATAGGGGCTTCGGCAGCCATGATAAAACAGCATCGGTATCACCAGCGGCAGTTCCTTATGCCCAGCGTCCAGATGGCGCTGCATCGCCGCCATCGCATAACGCAACAGACGAAAAGCCATATGCGGCTCGGCTGAACTCTGGTGCTCTATCACCACATAGACATAACCATCTCCGTCTCGTGTGCGCACAGACCAGAGCACGTCGGAGTAGCGCGAACGTAAATCCGCTTCAATAAAGCTTTCTGACTCCAGCTTCAGCGAATTCAAATCGCAAAGCATCCGCAGTTCAGCTGGCAGGTGAATGTCGAGGAAATCCCGCGCCGTTTCGGGATGATGTAAAAACGTTTTAAATACCGCATCGTGCGGTGTGGATGTCGTTGGCATTGTCATCAAGTTCCATCACCTGAATGAAGATGACGGAACTTTACTGCCAGATAAAAGCATCTGCATCAGGGCATTAACAACCTTGCGCGCACGCTTCAGCGCTAAAAACACCCGACTGCAACACTTTCATTCTTCTGGAAGGCATTACGCAGAAATCCACCATGCCTTTACTCTTTACGCGCCGCCTCATATGCCGCCAGCGTCGCCAGTCTGGCCTGTTTATGATCGACAATCGGACGCGGATAGTTAAGCGTCGCCTGCGCGTTTTCGGCCCACGACCAGGGGTTATGAATGGCTTTGCCCGGCACGTTGCGCAGTTCCGGCAGCCACTGGCGAATAAACTCGCCGTCACGGTCAAATTTTTCGCCCTGAGTTGTGGGGTTAAATATACGAAAATACGGCGCGGCGTCGGTTCCAGTTGAGGCCGCCCACTGCCAGCCGCCGTTATTGGCCGCCAGATCGCCATCGATCAGTTGCGACATAAAATACTGCTCGCCTTTACGCCAGTCGATCAGCAGGTCTTTCACTAAGAAGCTGGCCGCAATCATACGTAAACGATTATGCATCCAGCCCGTGGCGTTAAGCTGACGCATCGCCGCATCCACAATCGGGTAACCCGTTTTGCCCGTTTGCCAGGCCTGTAAATGCGCTGGGTTATTCTGCCATTGCACGCGTTCGGTCCAGCGGATAAAGGGTTGATGGCGACACAGCGCCGGATGATACGTCATCAGATGGCGATAAAATTCACGCCAGATAAGTTCGTTCAGCCAGACGCTCCCTGCCCCGCCCTCAAGCGCCTGCGGCTGCTCCGCGAGCAGTCGATTCAGACACTGGCGCGGCGATAACCCACCAGTCGCCAGGCTCGCGGATAAGCGGCTGGTCCCGTTAATCGCCGGGAAATCGCGCCGCTGTTCGTATTCTCCCGCCGCCTGCTGGCAAAACTGGCGTAATTGCGCGATGGCCAGTTTTTCATCTGCCGGAAACCACTGCGCATCAAACTCTTGCTGCGGATAGCTTAGCGTTATTGCGGTTAACGGAGCGTCAAGAGCGCCACTCGCTCTCTCTTTCGGCGCGCTCACACATTCCGGAATACCGTCTTTAATCCGCTTCAGCCAGGCATTTTTAAACGGCGTAAACACTTTATACATCTCGTGATTGCCGGTCATCACCGCCCCCGGAGGCAGGATGACGCTATCATCAAACCCTTCGCACACCACCTGGGGGAGTGACTTTTCTACGTTTGCATCGCGCTGTCGTTCGTTTATTTCATATTGATAGTTATAAAATAATCGGCTGACGCCATGCTGTAGGCAGACACGTTTGACGGTGTCCACGCTGGCGGCAAAATCAGCCACTTCATGAAACAGAAGAGGGATGCCTTTTTCCGCCAGCGCCGTTTGCAATGTATTCAACTGCGCGCTGACAAATGCCGCCTGACGCGGGGCCATATCGTGCGCCTGCCACTGCCCGGGGGTAGCGATATATAGCGCCAAAACCTGTGCAGAACGATCCCGACAAGCCGCCGCCAGCGCGAGGTTGTCGTGCAGACGTAAATCACGCCGAAACCAGACCAGATGGGTGGTCATAACACTCCTGAAGAAAAAAACTTAACGTCCGTAGCGCAAACGCAGAGCCTCTGGCCAGGGATTGAAATAGCGCTGCCCGGAAAGATACGCATCCGGGTATTCCGCCATATAGTGTTTGAGTAATGTTATTGGCGCAAGCAGCGGTTGAGTCGCTCGTCGATAGCCGTCAATGAGAGAGGCCAGCTCCTGGCGCTGACGAGAATTTAATTGTGTACGGAAATAGCCCTGGACATGCATCAGCACGTTAGTATGGTTGCGCCGCGAGGGAAGATGCGCCAGTAAGTTCATCAGCCTCAGGCGGTACTCGACAAAAAAAGCCTGCAGATCTTGCCATTCGCTAATCGCCGCCACAAAACGCCCGAGGTCGCGATACTCCGCCTGAGAATGGGCCAACAGCAATAGCTTGTAACGACTGTGGTAATCAATTAACGCGCCGCGCGTTAACCCTTGCTGACGGATACCGTTAAGCTCGTGCAACGCATAAATGCGCTCAACAAAATTTTCCCGAATCTGCGGGTCGTGCAGACGCCCATCCTCTTCCACGGGAAGCCAGGGTAACGTCGACATAAGTACAGACGTAAAGATCCCTCGTCCCGCTTTACGGTTGTTTTTACCTTCCGCGTCGTAGACTCGCACCCGTTCCATACCGCAGCTGGGTGATTTCGCACAAACGATGTAGCCGCACAAATGCTCCATACGAGCGCTTTGTCGCTGGCTAAAAGTGGTCATTGCCTCCGTCAAATCCCCCTCTCGTTTATCACTAAAACGCAGGGATACCGTGTCGTCTTCTTTGACCAGATGCAGCGCAGGCCGCGGAACCGGTAAGCCGATGCCCATTTCAGGACATACGGGTTCAAACGTGACCCACGGTGACAGCTCTTCAACGGCAAAGGCCAGCCGCTTATGCCCGCCATCATAGCGAACCGTCTCCCCCAACAGACAGGCACTGATACCAACAGGGATTTTCTCGCTCATGATCGCTCCTTTCTCATTCCTGAGATAAGTGTAGCTATCATGAACAAAAAAGCCGCTGATATCAGCGGCTTTTAGGATTCATTAATTATCAGTAGAAATCACAGGTGGCTTTTTCAGCCTGCTCCATCCACACCGGTTTATCACTGGTTTTAGACCAGACGCGATGCAGGTAGCTGTAAAAACGGGCGCGGTCTTTCCAGAACAGCATGACCGGCAGCGCCAGTACGCCCGCCACTACGGCAAAGGTACGGCGTAAGAAAACAATGTGTGCTGGATATTCTTTATAAAAGTCCATAATCCTCCCCCATATATCTGTTCGGTGAAGCGCACCGGAAAAATAAAGTTGGTTAACTGATGAAAATAATACCGCCTTGTGTGTAATTTTGCTACTCATCCGACCACTTATTTTTATCTATTTATGCTCCGTTTAGCTTAAATTCGTAATTAAGTTACATAAAAGTTAAATTAATACTAACCATTAGTTAAATAATGGTCTTTGCCATTTTTATACTTTTTTTACACCCTGCCCGCCGATTTTTGCGAAATCTTTGCAAGCAAAAATCTACGCTCTGGTTATCACATTTATGCCACTGGAGGTGCACTGTGAGTGCAGGCGTGATAACCGGCGTTGTGCTGGTCGTTTTATTATTAGGTTACCTTGTGTATGCCCTGATTAATGCGGAGGCGTTCTGATGGCGGCCCAAGGATTTTTACTCATTGCCAGTTTCCTGCTGGTGCTGTTTGTCATCGCCAGACCGCTGGGGTTTGGGCTGGCCCGCCTGATCAATAACACATCTCTGCCGGGTCTGGCTGGCGCGGAACGTCTGCTCTGGCGCGGTCTGGGTATTTCACAGCAGGAAATGAACTGGCGACAGTATCTGCTGGCGATCCTTACCCTCAATGCGCTGGGCCTGCTGGTCCTGTTTTTGATGCTAATGACACAAAACCTGCTGCCGCTGAATCCTCAGCAGCTACCCGGGCTTTCGTGGGATCTGGCGCTCAACACGGCGGTGAGTTTTGTTACCAATACCAACTGGCAATCCTATGCCGGTGAAACCACCTTAAGCTACTTCAGTCAGATGGCGGGATTGACCGTGCAGAACTTCCTGTCCGCGGCGACCGGGATTGCGGTGATTTTTGCCCTGGCCCGCGCCTTTACGCGCCAGAGCATGAGCACGCTGGGTAACGCCTGGATCGATCTGGTTCGCATCACACTGTGGATCCTCGTTCCGATTGCGCTGCTCATCGCCCTGTTTTTTATTCAACAAGGCGCGCTGCAAAACATATTGCCTTATCAACCCATCACCACGCTTGAAGGGGTGAAACAACTGCTGCCAATGGGCCCCGTGGCCTCACAGGAAGCCATTAAGATGCTCGGCACCAACGGGGGTGGTTTCTTCAACGCTAACTCAGCCCATCCGTTTGAAAACCCAACCGCGCTGACCAACCTGGTACAGATGCTGGCTATTTTCTTAATTCCTACCGCGCTGTGTTTTGCCTTTGGCGATGTGGTAGGCGATCGCCGTCAGGGACGAACTTTGCTATGGGCCATGTCGCTGATTTTTGTTATCTGCGTAGCCGTCGTGATGTGGGCCGAAGTTCAGGGTAACCCGCACCTGATGCAGTTAGGCGCAGACAGCAATATCAACATGGAAGGCAAAGAGAGCCGTTTTGGTGTACTGGTCAGCAGCCTGTTTGCCGTCGTCACAACTGCGGCATCCTGTGGCGCTGTGATTGCGATGCATGACTCTTTCACCGCACTCGGCGGGATGGTGCCGATGTGGCTGATGCAGATTGGCGAAGTGGTCTTCGGCGGCGTGGGGTCAGGTCTGTACGGCATGCTGCTGTTCGTGCTGCTGGCGGTATTTATCGCCGGGTTGATGATTGGCCGAACGCCGGAATATCTGGGTAAAAAAATCGACGTGCGCGAAATGAAAATGACCGCCCTGGCGATTCTGGTCACTCCAGCGCTGGTCCTGCTCGGCACAGCGATAGCGATGATGACCGATGCCGGGCGCAGCGCCATGCTCAACCCAGGTCCACATGGGTTTAGTGAAGTGTTGTATGCCGTCTCATCTGCCGCGAACAACAACGGCAGCGCCTTTGCCGGGCTAAGCGCAAACACGCCATTCTGGAACTGTCTGCTGGCCTTGTGCATGTTCTTTGGCCGCTTTGGGGTCATTATTCCCGTCATGGCGATTGCCGGATCGCTGGTCAGCAAAAAGAGCCAACCTGCCAGCCCTGGCACGCTACCCACCCACGGTGCGCTGTTTGTCGGGTTGTTAATCGGTACGGTGCTACTGGTTGGCGCTCTCACCTTTATTCCTGCCCTGGCCCTTGGCCCGGTCGCAGAGTACCTGTCATTACACTGAGTGATGCGGAGCACATTACTATGAGTCGCAAGCAACTGGCGCTGTTCGAACCCTCTCTGGTCGCACAGGCGCTGATGGATGCCGTGAAAAAATTAAGCCCACATACCCAATGGCGTAATCCGGTGATGTTTATCGTCTGGCTGGGCAGTCTGCTGACCACGCTGTTAACGCTGGCAATGGCAACAGGTTATATGCCGGGCAATCCGTGGTTTACCGGCGCGATAAGTCTGTGGCTGTGGATCACCGTTCTGTTCGCCAACTTTGCCGAGGCACTGGCGGAAGGACGCAGTAAGGCGCAGGCGAACAGCCTGAAAGGGGTTAAAAAAACCGCCTTTGCCCGCAAACTTCGCGAACCCAAATACGGCGCGGCTATGGATCACGTTCCTGCCGATGAGTTACGCAAAGGGGATATCGTGCTGGTAGAAGCGGGCGATATTATCCCGTGTGACGGCGAGGTCATCGAAGGTGGCGCATCGGTAGATGAAAGCGCGATTACCGGCGAGTCTGCGCCGGTCATTCGTGAATCCGGTGGCGATTTTGCCTCGGTCACCGGCGGGACCCGCATCCTCTCCGACTGGCTGGTGATCGAATGCAGCGTGAATCCCGGTGAAACATTCCTTGACCGGATGATCGCCATGGTCGAAGGCGCACAGCGGCGTAAAACGCCCAATGAAATCGCCCTGACGATCCTGCTGATTGCCCTGACCATCGTGTTTCTGTTGGCAACCGCCACGCTGTGGCCATTTTCCGCCTGGGGCGGCAGCGCGGTCAGCATCACCGTGCTGGTTGCCCTGCTCGTTTGTCTGATCCCCACCACCATCGGCGGTCTGCTTTCTGCCATTGGCGTGGCCGGGATGAGCCGTATGCTGGGCGCGAACGTGATCGCCACCAGCGGGCGTGCCGTTGAAGCCGCGGGTGATGTGGACGTCCTGCTGCTGGATAAAACCGGCACCATTACGCTGGGTAACCGTCAGGCTTCAGATTTTCTGCCCGCTCAGGGCGTGGATGAAAAAACGCTGGCCGATGCCGCGCAGCTTTCATCGTTGGCCGATGAAACCCCGGAGGGCCGCAGCATCGTAGTGCTGGCAAAACAGCGCTTTAATCTGCGGATTCGCGACGTGCAATCGCTGCACGCCACCTTTGTGCCGTTTACTGCCCAAAGCCGAATGAGCGGTATCAATATCGACAACCGCATGATCCGCAAAGGTTCAGTCGATGCCATTCGTCGCCACGTTGAAGCCAACGGTGGTCACTTCCCCACCGATGTAGAGCAGAAAGTCGAGAACGTCGCTCGCCTTGGCGCAACGCCGCTGGTGGTTGCCGAAGGCTCCCGCGTGCTGGGCGTGATTGCCCTTAAAGATATCGTAAAAGGCGGGATTAAAGAACGTTTTGCCCAACTGCGCAAAATGGGCATCAAAACGGTGATGATCACCGGCGACAACCGCCTGACCGCCGCCGCGATCGCCGCAGAAGCCGGGGTGGATGATTTCTTAGCGGAAGCCACGCCGGAAGCTAAGCTGGCGCTGATTCGTCAGTATCAGGCGGAAGGTCGTCTGGTGGCGATGACCGGCGACGGGACCAACGACGCCCCGGCGCTGGCGCAGGCCGACGTTGCGGTCGCCATGAACTCCGGGACCCAGGCGGCGAAGGAAGCCGGCAACATGGTGGATCTCGATTCCAACCCCACCAAACTGATTGAAGTGGTGCACATTGGTAAACAGATGCTGATGACGCGCGGCTCGCTGACTACCTTTAGTATCGCCAACGACGTGGCGAAGTACTTCGCCATTATCCCGGCCGCGTTCGCCGCAACCTATCCCCAGCTCAATGCGCTTAACGTCATGGGACTGCATTCGCCGGATTCAGCGATCCTCAGCGCGGTTATCTTTAACGCGCTGGTTATCGTTTTTCTGATCCCGCTGGCGCTGAAAGGGGTGAGCTACAAGCCGTTATCCGCATCCGCGATGTTGCGCCGCAATTTGTGGATCTACGGTCTGGGCGGTCTGGTGGTGCCGTTTATCGGTATCAAAGCGATTGATTTACTGCTGACCCTGCTGGGTCTGGCGTGAGGTTTCAGATGAGTGGATTACGTCCTGCTTTATCAACATTAATTTTCCTGATGCTTATCACCGGCGGAGCTTACCCGCTGCTGACCACCGCGCTGGGACAGTGGTGGTTTCCCCACCAGGCTAACGGCTCATTGATCCGCGAAGATCGGGTTGTTCGCGGCTCCGAGCTTATTGGGCAGAATTTTACCGCTGCCGGTTATTTTCAGGGGCGTCCGTCTGCTACGGCGGAAATGCCGTATAATCCAATGGCTTCCGGCGGCAGTAATCTGGCCGTCAGCAACCCGGAACTGGATAAACAGCTGCAAAGCCGGATTGCCGCGCTGCGTGCTGCCAACCCGCAGGCTAACCCGGCCGTTCCGCTGGAGCTGGTAACCGCCTCTGCCAGCGGGCTGGATAACAACCTGACGCCAGCGGCGGTGGCCTGGCAAATTCCCCGCGTGGCGCAAGCCCGCAACCTCAGCGTTGAAGAGGTTACGCGGCTGGTTGCACAATATACGCAAAAGCCGTTGGTCAGTTTTATCGGCCAGCCGGTGGTGAACCTGGTGGAACTTAATTTAGCGTTGGATAGGCTCTGATGACTGACGAACCCTTACGCCCCGACCCCGATCGCCTGCTGGAGCAGACCACGGCTTCGCACCGGGGAAAACTGAAAATTTTCTTCGGCGCCTGCGCGGGCGTCGGGAAAACCTGGGCCATGCTAACGGAAGCCCAGCGGCTGCGGGCGCAGGGGTTAGATGTTCTGGTTGGCGTAGTGGAAACCCACGGGCGCAAAGAGACCGCCGCGCTGCTGGACGGTCTCAGCCTCCTGCCACTAAAGCGGCACGCGCGTCATGGTCGTCATATCAGCGAGTTCGACCTCGATGCGGCGCTGGCCCGCCGTCCGGCGCTCATTTTAATGGATGAACTGGCGCACAGTAATGCGCCAGGCTCACGCCATCCAAAGCGCTGGCAGGACATCGAAGAACTGCTGGAAGCCGGTATCGACGTCTTTACCACCGTTAACGTGCAGCATCTGGAAAGCCTCAATGATGTAGTCAGCGGCGTCACCGGCATTCAGGTTCGCGAAACCGTCCCCGATCCTTTTTTCGATGCCGCCGACGATGTGGTGCTGGTCGATCTTCCCCCTGACGATTTGCGCCAGCGCCTCAATGAAGGCAAGGTCTATATCGCCGGTCAGGCTGAAAGAGCCATCGAGCATTTCTTTCGCAAAGGTAATTTGATCGCATTGCGCGAGCTGGCCCTGCGCCGCACGGCCGATCGGGTGGACGATCAGATGCGCGCCTGGCGTGGGCGTCCAGGGGAAGAGAAAGTCTGGCATACCCGCGACGCCATTTTGCTGTGCATTGGGCACAACACCGGCAGCGAAAAACTGGTGCGCGCCGCCGCGCGACTGGCAGCCCGTCTCGGCAGCGTCTGGCATGCCGTATATGTTGAAACCCCGGCGCTGCACCGACTGCCTGAAAAACAGCGCCGCGCGATCTTAAGCGCTCTGCGATTAGCCCAGGAGCTGGGCGCGGAAACCGCCACGCTTTCCGATCCCGCTGAAGATAAAGCGGTAATCCGCTACGCCCGCGAGCATAATTTGGGAAAAATTGTGCTCGGGCGTCCGACGACGCGTCGCTGGTGGCGCAGCGATTCCTTTGCCGACAAACTGGCCCATCGCGCGCCGGATCTCGATCTGATGATTGTCGCGCTCGACGAGCCCCCTTCACGCCCGACGCTACAAACCACGGATAACCGCACCTTTAAAGATAAATGGCGGGTACAAATTCAGGGCTGTGTGGTTGCCGTCGCGCTGTGCGCCATCATTACGCTGATCGCTATGCAGTGGCTGATGGCCTTTGATGCCGCTAACCTGGTGATGCTCTATTTATTGGGCGTCGTGGTTATTGCCCTGTTCTACGGACGCTGGCCGTCGGTGCTGGCAACTTTTATTAACGTTGCCAGCTTCGATCTCTTCTTTATTGCCCCACGCGGGACGCTGGCCGTTTCCGACGTCCAGTACCTGCTGACCTTTACCGTGATGCTCACGGTAGGGCTGGTTATCGGTAATCTCACCGCAGGAGTGCGTTATCAGGCGCGGGTGGCGCGCTATCGGGAACAGCGTACGCGTCATCTGTATGAGATGTCGAAAGCGTTAGCCGTTGGACGGAGCCAGCAGGATATCGCCGCCACCAGCGAACAGTTTATCGCCTCAACGTTTCAGGCCCGCAGCCAGGTTTTATTACCTGATGAACACGGTAAGCTGGCCCCCCTCACCCATCAACAGGGCATGACGCCATGGGATGATGCCATTGCCCAATGGAGCTTTGACAAAGGGCAACCGGCCGGTGCGGGTACCGACACCTTACCGGGCGTGCCGTACCAAATTTTACCGTTAAAAAGCGCCAACAAAACGCATGGATTACTGGTGGTTGAGCCAGGGAATCTGCGCCAGCTGATGATCCCCGAGCAGCAACGCCTGCTGGAAACCTTTACCCTGCTGGTCGCCAGCGCGCTGGAACGTCTGACGCTGACCGCCAGCGAAGAGCAGGCCCGGTTTGCCAGCGAGCGTGAAAGCATTCGCAACGCCCTGCTCGCCGCCCTCTCCCACGATTTACGTACGCCGCTGACGGTGCTATTCGGTCAGGCAGAAATCTTAACGCTGGATCTGGCAAGCGAAGGATCGCCGCACGCGCGCCAGGCCAGCGAAATTCGCCAGCACGTCCTGAATACCACCCGACTGGTTAATAACCTGCTGGATATGGCGCGAATTCAGTCTGGCGGCTTTAATCTTAAGAAGGAGTGGTTAACGCTGGAAGAGGTGGTCGGCAGCGCCCTGCAGATGCTGGAGCCTGGACTCTCTGCCCCGATTAACCTGTCGTTACCCGAACCGTTAACGCTGATCCATGTCGATGGCCCGCTCTTTGAGCGGGTGCTGATTAACCTGCTGGAGAACGCCGTCAAATACGCGGGTCCGCAGGCGCAAATCGGGATTGATGCCAGCGTCGATGGCGAGCATCTGCAACTGGACGTCTGGGATAACGGGCCGGGTATTCCATCGGGTATGGAACAGCGCGTTTTTGACAAATTTTCCCGGGGAAACAAAGAGTCATCGGTACCCGGCGTGGGGCTGGGCCTGGCCATTTGTCAGGCGATTGTGGACGTGCACGGCGGTACCATTTCCGCCCACAATCGCGCGCAGGGAGGAGCCTGTTTCCGTGTTACACTGCCCCAGGAAGTCCCCCCTGAACTTGAAGATTTTCATGAGGATATGTGACGAACGTACTGATTGTTGAAGATGAACAGGCCATCCGCCGCTTTCTGCGCACCGCGCTGGAAGCCGATGGCCTGCGTGTATATGAAGCGGAAACGCTGCAACGTGGACTGCTGGAAGCCGCCACGCGAAAACCCGATCTCATCATTCTCGATCTCGGCCTGCCGGACGGCGACGGCATTGATTTTATTCGCGACCTGCGGCAATGGAGCGCAATCCCGGTAATTGTGCTTTCAGCCCGCAGCGAAGAGAGCGATAAAATCGCCGCGCTGGATGCCGGCGCCGATGACTATCTCAGTAAACCCTTTGGTATTGGCGAGCTACAGGCGCGATTGCGCGTGGCCTTGCGTCGCCACGCCAGCGGCGCGTCTCCCGAACCGGTGGTGCATTTTTCCAACGTAAAAGTGGATATCGCCGCCCGCCTCGTACACCGTGGCGACGAGGAAATTCATTTGACGCCGATTGAGTTCCGCCTGTTAGCGGTGCTGCTGAATAATGCCGGGAAGGTACTGACGCAGCGCCAGTTGTTAAATCAGGTTTGGGGTCCAAACGCCGTCGAACACAGTCACTATCTGCGAATTTACATGGGACATCTGCGCCAGAAACTGGAGCTGGACCCGGCCCGTCCGCGTCATTTTCTGACCGAAACCGGGATTGGCTATCGGTTTATGCCCTGAATCTAACTCGAAAAAAGGCCGGAGCAGCTAATACGCTATCCGGCTTTTTCATCATTCATGCCGGATGGCGACGCTAGCGTCTTGTCCGGCATTAGGTTTACGCGTTCTTCAGCACTTCGCTGACGATTTCAACCGCTTCTTTTTCGATCTGCTTGCGATGTTCTTCACCCAGGAAGCTCTCGCAGTAGATTTTATAGGCATCTTCCGTGCCTGACGGACGCGCGGCAAACCAGCCGTTGTCAGTCATCACTTTCAGACCGCCAATAGAAGCACCGTTGCCCGGCGCCGCCGTCAGGCGCGCGGTGATCGGGTCGCCCGCCAGCGTGCTGGCGCTGACCATTTCCGGAGACAGCTTAGACAGCGCCGCTTTCTGTGCGGAAGTCGCGCCCGCCTGCAGACGGTTATAGCTTGGCGCGCCAAAGCGAGCAGCCAGTTCGTTGTAGTGCTCCTGCGGGTTCTTACCGGTCACGGCGGTAATTTCTGCCGCCAGCAGGCACATGATGATGCCGTCTTTGTCGGTCGACCACGGTGTACCGTCGAAACGCAGGAACGAAGCCCCCGCGCTCTCTTCACCACCAAAGCCGAAGCTGCCGTCAAACAAACCGTCAACGAACCATTTGAAGCCAACCGGTACTTCGACCAGTTTACGCCCTAAATCATTCACCACGCGGTCAATCATCGCCGAAGAGACCAGCGTCTTACCAACGGCAACGTCTTTGCCCCACTGCGGACGGTGCTGGAACAGGTAGTTGATCGCTACCGCCAGGTAGTGGTTCGGGTTCATCAGACCCGCCGGGGTGACGATACCGTGACGGTCGTAGTCCGGATCGTTAGCAAAGGCCAGGTCGAACTTGTCGCGCAGCGCCAGCAGGCCCGCCATCGCGCACTCGGAGGAGCAGTCCATACGGATGGCGCCGTCTTTGTCGAGATGCATGAAACGGAAAGTCTGGTCAACGTGATCGTTAACGATAGTCAGATTCAGGTTGTAGTGCTGAGCAATACGCTTCCAGTATTCGATACCGGAACCGCCCAACGGATCGACACCCAGCGTCAGGCCGGCTTTCTGGATCGCCGCCATGTCGACGATGTCAGCCAGTCCTTCAACAAACGGCTGAACCAGATCCTGCTCTTTGACATGACCTGACGCCAGCGCAGCGTCCAGCGACATACGCTTCACGCCTTGCAGACCGTTAGCCAGCAGCGCGTTGGCCCTGTCTTCCACTACTTTGGTGACGTTAGTATCTGCCGGACCACCGTTTGGCGGATTATATTTAATACCACCATCTTCCGGCGGGTTGTGGGACGGCGTGATCACAATACCGTCAGCCAGCGGACCGCCTTTTTTGTTGTGGACCAGGATAGCATTCGACACGGCAGGCGTTGGCGTAAAGCCGTTATTTTCCTGCACGATGACGTCAACGCCGTTTGCCGCCAGCACTTCCAGTACAGAAATAAAAGCCGGTTCAGACAGCGCGTGGGTATCCTTGCCCACATAGCACGGGCCAGTAATCCCGTTTTTCGCACGTTCTTCAGCAATCGCCTGAGCGATAGCCAGAATATGCGGCTCGTTAAAACTATGACGACCTGCACTACCGCGATGTCCGGACGTACCGAACTTGACGGCGTGCTCAGCGTTCCCTGCCGTTGGTTTCAGTACGTAGTACTGTGCCGTCAGTTGGGCGACGTTAATCAAATCACTCTGTTGCGCAGGTTGACCTGCACGGTTGTGGATTGCCATTGCCTGGTCCTTCTAATGCAAGGATTAAATTGTTCCGCAAACCTTTTCAATCAATTCCGCAGGGAATTGCATTGACTGCATGATGTGCTCAACCATGCTGCATTTACGGCCGGTATTGGTATTGGTGATCACCCAGTACGGCGTGCCTGGCACGTGTTTCGGTTTGGTTTGATTACCATTTTTCAGCAGCGTCTGTTCATCCGCTGCAAAATAAACGCGCGTACGACCATGCAACGATTCCGTTGCTTCGGCGAACGCGTTTTGATCCAGAGAATAGAGTGTAGACAGCACCAGCATAAAGCGATTTACTGCTTTCTTCTGCTCCGCGTATTCATCGGACAGCAGCAGTTCACGCATCGCGCGCACTTTATCTTTTACGGGGTTAACCGGCTTAGCTTCCACGACAGCTTGCACAGCGCGGACGTCTTTTACTACCGGAGTAACAGGCTGTGATGCGGCGGAAAATTTCAACATACGCCGTAAAATGTCGGATGCGCTCTCGCCGATATGCTTAGTGTGGCTGGCAATATAGCTATAGAGTTCATCATCAACTTCAATCGTTTTCATCTTAATCCAGTGCAGTGTTTAGCTGAATACAAGTTGTTGGGGCAACACGCGTAGTGTAAAGGCAAATCCCAACAGCGGATAGCGTCAAGCCTGGTGGCTGGCAAAACTCGGAGTAACCGTAGTTGTTGCAGCCATGTGGCAGAATGGTCAACATGATACCCTAACCCGTGAGTGTGAAAAAAAGAACTTTGCCATGAAATTGAATATCCGAGCGCAATCTGCGCAAAACCCGCACAATAATTCTCCCATCGTCCTGGTTCACGGTCTGTTTGGCAGTCTGGATAACCTCGGGATCCTTGCGCGCTCCCTGGTGGCCGATCACGATATCATCCAGGTTGATATGCGAAATCATGGCCTCTCCCCTCGCTCCCCTGAGATGAATTATCCGGCCATGGCGCAAGATCTGGTGGATACGCTGAACGACAGGCAGATCGAAAAAGCGATCTTTATTGGTCACTCAATGGGAGGGAAAGCCGTTATGGCGTTGACCGCGCTGGCCCCCGATCGTATAGATCGTCTGGTGGCTATTGATATTGCGCCGGTTGACTATCATGTACGTCGTCACGATGAGATTTTTGCGGCAATCAATGCCGTAACCGATGCGCAAGCCACCTCCCGTCAGCAGGCGGCGAGCGTTATGCGTCAGCACCTGCAAGAAGAAGGCGTCATCCAGTTTCTGCTGAAATCCTTTGTTGACGGTGAATGGCGTTTTAACGTTCCTGTGCTGTGGGATCAATATCCTCATATCGTCGGTTGGGAGACCGTCCCGGCGTGGGAGCACCCGGCGCTGTTTATCCCCGGCGGCAATTCTCCGTATGTTAGCGAAGCGTATCGTGAACAATTGCTGGCGCAATTCCCGCAGGCTCGGGCGCACGTTATTGCTGGCGCAGGTCATTGGGTGCATGCGGAAAAACCGGAGGCGGTGCTGCGCGCCATCCGTCGTTATCTGAACGAACAGGCTAACTGATTAAAAACTCGGCGTCTGCGCGCGATTACGCGCGTGGGCGTTGGCGTGTCTCCCCTGCTGATGTATTATGGCGCGCTATCCATCCGGGCGGACGCCTGGCTGATTGTTTCCCCGAAGTCACCAAGATCATGGCCAAAGAACAAACGGACCGTACGACATTAGATCTGTTCGCGCAGGAGCGTCGCCCGGGACGACCCAAAACTAATCCGCTCTCGCGTGATGAACAGTTACGTATTAACAAACGTAATCAGCTTAAACGTGACAAAGTTCGCGGGCTTAAGCGTGTCGAACTGAAACTGAACGCTGATGCCGTTGACGCTTTGAACGAGCTGGCCGAGGCGCGCAACATGAGTCGCAGTGAACTCATCGAAGAGATGCTGATGAACCAACTCAGCGCATTGCGCGGTCAGGCATAGTCTGAATTTCTGCTCTAAATCATAAATCGTGTAGCACAGAGTGCAGTCCCGCGTGTTTGCTGTTTCCGCATGCCTGACTGTTCTGCTATGATTGCCCTTATCCGTGGGCAATGCGCCACCACCATTTCAATAAGTTTCAAGAGGTTATTTTACTCATGGCAATCACTGGCATCTTTTTCGGCAGCGACACCGGTAACACCGAAAACATCGCAAAAATGATTCAAAAACAGCTTGGTAAAGACGTTGCCGATGTTCATGACATTGCAAAAAGCAGCAAAGAAGACCTCGAAGGGTATGACATTCTGCTGCTCGGCATTCCAACCTGGTACTACGGTGAAGCGCAGTGTGACTGGGACGATTTCTTCCCAACCCTCGAAGACATTGATTTTAACGGCAAACTGGTTGCATTGTTCGGCTGCGGCGACCAGGAAGACTACGCTGAATATTTCTGTGATGCGTTAGGCACTATTCGCGACATCATCGAACCGCGCGGCGCGACCATCGTCGGCCACTGGCCAACGGCGGGTTATCATTTTGAAGCGTCCAAAGGCCTGGCTGACGACGACCACTTTGTCGGTCTGGCTATTGACGAAGATCGCCAGCCGGAGCTGACCGCAGAACGCGTCGAAAAATGGGTTAAGCAGATCTCAGAAGAACTGCACCTCGACGAAATCATCAATGCCTGATTTCGTGCGGCGCAGAAATCCATCTGCGCCGCATCAATAGATAAAACCAATCAAAATAATTGCTACAAATTTGTAACTTTTTCGTCTGACCCTGTACAATGGCTGGATGCCAATCGGGTGTTGCACAGTGTGTTTGTCGGCGATACCACGTTTTGATTAACAATATATGCCAGAGACTTGCAGTTTTCATTTAGCCATGGCAGTTCTATAATGAATCGCATTATCTCAAGTGCAATTTCTGTCACTTCTGTTAATGAAGTGAATCGTTTAGCTACAGGACAGATTCCGCATGACTGACAACAATACCGCATTAAAGAAGGCTGGCCTGAAAGTAACGCTTCCTCGTTTAAAAATTCTGGAAGTTCTTCAGGAACCGGATAACCATCACGTCAGTGCGGAAGACTTATACAAACGCCTGATCGATATGGGTGAAGAGATTGGTCTGGCGACCGTGTATCGCGTGCTGAACCAGTTTGATGATGCAGGTATCGTGACCCGCCATAATTTTGAAGGTGGTAAATCCGTCTTCGAACTGACTCAACAGCATCATCACGATCACCTCATTTGCCTCGACTGCGGCAAAGTGGTCGAGTTCAGCGATGATTCCATCGAAGCCCGCCAGCGTGAGATTGCGGCTAAACATGGCATTCGCTTAACTAACCATAGCCTCTATCTTTACGGCCACTGCGCCGAAGGCGATTGCCGCGAAGATGAGCATGCGCACGACGGCAAATAATGTGACGCTTTCTGAAAAGCCAACCTTACGGTTGGCTTTTTTTATGGGCGTTATCAGCCCTTCCCTCTGCTCCTGTGTTGCTTTAATGTAAAAATCAATTGTCCTTCCGGAGAGTCGAAATGGAACTTCGCCAGCTACGCTATTTTGTGCGCATTGTAGAAACCGGCAGCATGGGTAGCGCGGCACTCGATCTCAATATCGGCGTTTCGGCGCTCAGTCAGCAAATGACGCGTCTGGAAAACGAACTCGCTATTCGCCTGCTGCAACGCACCTCGCGCGGCGTGACGCCCACCAGCGCCGGAATGGCTTTTTATTCCCAGGCGCAGCTGGCGCTTCGTCACGCAGACGACGCGATCCTCGCCGCACGCAAGTCCCGGCTTTCCGGGCACGTCAGCGTCGGCATGGCTCCCAGTACCGCTTCCGTTCTCGGCATGCCGTTTATCAACGCCATGCGGGAAAGCTACAGTGATGTCCGTCTGCATGTGGTGGAAAGCCTCTCTGGCAATCTGGAGCGGATGATTAATACCCGCCAGATTGATCTGGCAATCGTCTTTCAAAAAGAAAAGATCCTGCGCTGGAGCGCCAGACCGATTCTCGAAGAGCGGCTGTTTTTGATTGGGACTCATGCCTTACTGGCTGATATTGCCGATGACAATATTGCTCCAGCCCAGCTGGCAAGTATCCCATTGATAATGCCAAGCCCGGGCCACGGTCTGCGCGGCAGGCTGGAAGCGATTTGTCAGGAACACGCGTTGAACATTGAGATCGCCACGGAAATTGATGGTCTGGCGCTACTCATGAGCGCCGTGCGCAGTGGCATTGGTGCCACTCTCCAGCCCGGCGCGGCAATTTCCCATCTCGATAAAGACACTCTAAGAGTGATCGGCGTCCATAATCCAATACTTAGCCGCCCCAACTTTCTGGTCAGCCTCTCTGACGATGAACTCACCCCGGCAGGCCTCGCAGCCCGCGTGGTGCTGACGAAAGTGATGCATCAACTGGTGGAAACAGGAAGCTGGCCTGGTGCCATCCTTTACAATAACTAAAGTACCGTTTAGCACTACGTCATAGCGCCCGCACAAGCTGTGCGTATACATTCCAATTACAAATTTAACAAATAGTTAAATGGTAATGGAGTATACGATGGTTGATGTTCTGGTGATTGGTGGTGGCAATGCCGCGTTATGCGCTGCCTTGTCCGCCCGGGAGCAAGGAGCTTCGGTACTCCTGCTCGAAGCGGCTCCCCGGGAATGGCGCGGGGGAAATTCCCAACACACGCGTAATCTGCGCTGTATGCATGATGCGCCGCAGGATGTGCTGGTGGAAAGCTATCCGGAAGAGGAGTTCTGGCAGGATCTGCGCCGCGTCACGGAAGGAAATACCAACGAAGCCCTGGCGCGTCTGGTGATCCGTACCTCTTCCCAATGCCGCGACTGGATGCGCCAGCACGGCGTTAACTTTCAGCCTCCTCTCTCTGGCGCTCTGCACGTGGCGCGTACCAACGCCTTTTTTATGGGGGGCGGAAAAGCCCTCGTCAATGCCTATTACCGCAGCGCCGAAAAGCTGGGCGTGCAAATCCGCTATGACACTCCCGTTCAGGCGCTTGAACTGCGCAACGGCGAGTTTGTGGCGGCGCTGGCTGGCGAAGAACGCATCACAGCCAAGTCCTGCGTGCTTGCCGCTGGCGGATTTGAGTCTAACCGCGAATGGCTGCGAGAAGCCTGGGGAGAGAACGAGCGCGGGGAGTGGCCAGCGGATAACTTCCTGATTCGCGGCACGCGCTTTAACCAGGGCGTACTGCTCAAATTTATGATGGATGCCGGCGCCGACATTATCGGCGATCCCTCCCAGTCACACTGTGTGGCAATTGATGCCAGAGCGCCATTATATGACGGCGGGATTTGCACCCGCGTGGACTGCGTTTCGCTCGGTATAGTGGTGAACCGGGACGCTGAGCGTTTTTATGATGAAGGTGAAGATTTCTGGCCCAAACGCTACGCCATCTGGGGACGTCTGGTCGCCCAACAGCCAGGACAAATTGGCTACTCCATCATCGACAGTAAAGCTATCGGCCACTTTATGCCTCCGGTCTTCCCCGGTGCACAGGCCAATACGCTGGCGGAGCTGGCTCATCAGTTGGGGCTGGATGCCGAACGTTTTACCCACACCGTGACGCAGTACAACAACGCCTGCCAGGCGGGTCAGTTCGACCACACCGTTCTGGATAACTGCGCCACAAAAGATTTGCTACCCGCGAAAACGCACTGGGCGCGACCGCTGGACCAACCGCCTTATTACGGCTATGCCCTGCGGCCGGGGATCACCTTCACCTATCTTGGGTTAAAAGTAAACGAACGCGCGGCAGTGCATTTTGCAGGGCTTCCAAGCCGTAACCTGTTCGTCGCCGGAGAGATGATGGCGGGCAACGTGTTGGGCAAGGGCTATACGGCAGGTGTTGGTATGTCGATCGGCACCACCTTTGGCTGCATTGCCGGAAAAGAAGCCGCGCTGGCAGCAGGTAAGGAGGCACGTCATGAAGCAGCTTGAGAAACTGATCATCGAAGCGCAAATTATCACCGAACCGGAAGCGGAAGTTGAACGTGTGATGCAGGTCTGTAACGCCTGTCGCTATTGTGAAGGCTTTTGCGCCGTATTCCCGGCCATGACTCAGCGTCTGGAATTCGGTAAAGCGGATATCAATTATCTGGCGAACCTGTGCCATAACTGCGGCGCTTGCCTGCACGCGTGTCAGTATGCCCCGCCTCATGAATTTGCCATCAACGTGCCGAAGGCGATGGCGGAAGTCCGGCTCGAAACCTATCAGCACTACGCGCAGCCCGCCGCCTTTGGCACGCTTTATCGTCGCGCAGGCGTAACCGTTACGCTGGCGCTGGTTTTCGGTCTGATCCTGTTTTTACTCCTCGCCATCGGTTTAACAGGCTCGTTATTCCATCCTCCGCTGGCCGGGGATTTCTATCAAATTTTCCCGCATAACCTGCTGGCCTGGATGTTTGGTTCGGTCTTTATTCTGGCGATCGGTCTGCTGATGGCGGGCGTGATCCGCTTCTGGCGCGAAATCTCCCCAGGTATGCCGCGTTCCGTCGAAATTGCTCAAGCCTCACACGATGCGCTGACGCTGAAATATCTCGATGGTGGCCACGGTAAAGGTTGTAACGAAGCGGATGATGCTTTCACCCTGATGCGCCGCCGTTTCCATCACTTTACCTTCTACGGTTTTATGCTCTGCTTTGCCGCCACCATTGTGGCGACGGGCTATCACTACGTTGCAGGCATAGAAGCACCCTACCCGTTCTTCAGCGTTCCGGTGATGCTGGGCACATTGGGCGGTATTGGCCTGGTTGTCGGCCCGGCTGGCTTGTTATGGCTGAATCTTAAGCGTTCACCGCTACATGGCGACGCACGGCAAAAACCGATGGATCGCGGTTTTATTTTGCTGCTGCTGCTGACCAGTGTGACGGGTTTAGCCCTGCTGGCGGGAAGAGACACCTCATTGATGGCTATTTTGCTCGCCGTTCATCTCGGCGTGGTCATCGCGCTCTTTCTGACCATTCCTTACGGAAAATTTGCCCACGGATTTTACCGCTGCGCAGCCTTACTCAAGTGGGCGATTGAGAAACGGCGCGGCAAACAAACGGGGGTCGCAGGCGACTAACCCGCAAACTCTTACCTCTATAACGGGGATAAAAGCTCACCGGGATGGTGGCTGATGTGCGCGGCACTTTGCGGGCTAGCCGCCACGGCAATGCTGTTTGCCAGGCTGAGCCGGGGCTATCAACCCGATGAACATCAACTCTGAAATGCAAACGGGCGGAAAATTCTCCGCCCGTTGTCTTTTTCTTTTCTCGAATTACTGCGCAGCGTTCTTGCTACGAATTTCCTGCCAGACCTTGTCGCAATCAGCATTAACGGACTGATCGTTACCCGTGCGCGTGGCCTGGATACACTGCTGGTAATCCAGTACGCGTACGCTTTCTTCATTGGCAAACTGCTGATGCTGCTTTTCTTTCTTCAGCACATTCAGCACGCTTTGGCAGGCTTCAATTTTCTCCGGCGATCCTTGCGCGGTATTAATACACGCGCTGTAGGCTTCTTTCAGGCGACTGTCTTCTTTCGGCGAAGGGGATTGCGCACAAGCCACCAGCCCTGATGCCATAACGGCGATGAGTATCAGTTTTTTCATAGCACTTTCCTCAACGAGGCGGCAGACGTCTGGTCTGCCGCTGTTGGCATTAGAAGATGGTGAACGGAGCAATAACGATGAATTTCACGTCGCGCTCATCCTGGAAGATGTTGCCGTAACCGCCGCCCCAGCTCGGAATGTCCGAGTGGTTGTCGTACTGGGTGAAGTGCAGTTTAAACATGGTACCCTTCGCACGACCGTCCTGCAGGGTATAGACCGCATCCAGGCTGTAAGAAGACTCTTCGATGGTACGATTTTTGTCGTAGTACGCATCCGGATTGATCTGCCAGGTAGATGGCTTGGCATCCCAGGCATAAACGTAGGAGGCACCCACTGCCCAGCCCGGCAGGTTCCAGTTCTTCAGGTCATACATCGCGCCGAAGAAAACGGCCTTTTCGCCGTTGGCGTTGAAGTCAGAACGGTTATCCCACCAGATATCCAGACGACCGTTCGATGAGGCGTAGGTCGGGGTCATACGCTGCAGGAAGTAACCCTGCTGCCCGTCCGCTTTAACCCAGGTTCCTTCCAGACGCAGGTCAACCACTTCCGCTACTTTGTAGCCGAAGGTCAGCGCCTGCAGCCAGGCCGTGCCGTCATAAATATCGTTCACGCTGCGATCATCAACTTTGTCGCGCGCGCCATAGAACTGGTAGCTGGTGGTAAACGGGTTGCCGCCTAAGTCAAATTTGTAGCTGGCTTTGGCGAAGTACTGATCGACGTAGCCTTCAGACTGACCAAATGCCGCTTCCAGTAACAGGTTATTTTTGAAGTCATATTTCGCGCCGATCGAGTGCAGATAATCTACGCTGGTCTTTTTATCGGCCTGATAGAATTTATCGACTTCAGTGTGCCACGGTGCTTTATATTCGTTGGCCCACATATAGGAGAAGCTCAGTGCGCCAGCATCACCATAGTCGAAGTTAGCACCGGCTTCTGCACCCTGGTAAGTACCCGGCATAAAGCTCCAGTGCGGCGCCAGCAGGGTCTGTCCGGTTGGTTGAATGTAACCCGCGCGCGCCCAGGCCGGGCCATATTTAAATTTGGCTGCGGCTTTATAAAGACTAATCCCGCTCTTGTCGCCGGAGTAATCTTCGTCATAGCCTTTATTTTTTGAAGAGAATGCGATTTCGTTTGGATGGCCGCTTTCGCTACTTTCGTTCATTTCAATAGCGGTGAAGGCTGCGATATCAATACCAAACATATCGGCTGCATACCCGGACTGGAAGTCGAGGTTAGCGTTCCAGGTCGAGTGAGAAAGGTTGGTTTTGTATTTGTCATGATCGGTGACATCTTTACGGTCACGCTCACGCTGCCAGTAATAGATACCGCCGGTTAAAGTGGAGTCATCAATAAAACCTTCGGCGTGAGCCTGGGGAGCGACAACAAAACCCGACATTGCTGTGATACCGGCGATAGCCAGCGCCAGCGTACTACGTTTGCCACTAAACGTACGCATATGTTAATCCTCTTTGACATAAAAATGCTGCCGATAAAAGCGGTCAGCGAAAAACAAAAAATTAAAAAAGTAGCGCCAAGAAAACCTCAGTGACTACAATGAATAGACTATTTTTCGCGACGCGAATTATCAATCTCTTTCTGTAACGAGTATGTAATAGTATGAGCAACCGCACATATTTCATTGCTTTCTGTTACATTTTCATCGAGAGAGAAAATCGCGTTGAAAAAATGAAAGAAACCGCTTGTTTTCCATGAAGATGAAATCGGTTTCAGCCAGTTTTATATTGAGATAAGTTATTTAAACGTAAAAGCATTCAGACGATTAATTATTGCAGGCATGTAATTAATTCGCTTCGCAAACGGAGCCTGGCATACGTTTTTTTGCAAAAAAAAACGCCGCAGGAAGCGGCGTTTGACAGGATGTGTTGCAGCTTATTCGCCAGCTTTCGCCCACGTATCGCGCAGACCAACCGTGCGGTTAAACACCAGCTTGTCAGCCGTTGCATAGCGGCTGTCCAGGCAGAAGTAACCTTCACGTTCAAACTGGAACGCTTTGCCTGCAACCGCGGCCTGCAGCGACGGCTCACCGTAACCGTGCTTAATGACCAGCGATTCCGGGTTAATAACGGACAGGAAATCCTCTGCGGCACCTGGGTTCGGTACGCTAAACAGACGATCGTAGAGGCGGATTTCAATCGGCAGCGCATGAGCCGCGCTGACCCAGTGAATAACGCCTTTTACTTTACGCCCATCGGCCGGATCTTTGCTCAGTGTGTCGGCGTCATAGGTACAGAAGATGGTGGTGATATTCCCCTCCGCATCTTTCTCTACACGCTCGGCCTTGATCACGTAAGCGTTACGCAGGCGTACTTCTTTGCCCATCACCAGACGCTTGTACTGCTTGTTCGCTTCTTCGCGGAAGTCTGCGCGATCGATCCAAATTTCACCGCTAAACGGCACTTCACGGCTGCCCATTTCCGGTTTGTTCGGATGGTTAGGCATGGTGACCAGTTCGCTTTCGCCCTGCGGGTAGTTTTCGATAACCAGTTTCACCGGATCGATAACCGCCATCGCGCGCGGCGCGTTTTCGTTCAGATCTTCACGAATGCAGGATTCCAGAGAGGCGATCTCAATGGTGTTGTCCTGTTTTGTCACGCCAATGCGTTTGCAGAACTCGCGGATAGCGGCAGCGGTATAACCGCGACGACGCAGGCCGGAGATGGTCGGCATACGCGGATCGTCCCAGCCTTCAACATGCTTGTCGGTCACCAGCAGGTTCAGCTTACGCTTGGACATCACGGTATATTCCAGATTCAGGCGCGAGAATTCGTACTGGCGCGGATGAACCGGAATGGTGATGTTATCCAGCACCCAGTCGTACAGGCGACGGTTATCCTGGAATTCCAGCGTACACAGTGAATGCGTAATACCTTCCAGCGCATCGCTGATGCAGTGGGTAAAATCGTACATCGGATAGATGCACCACTTGTTGCCGGTCTGGTGGTGTTCGGCGAATTTAATACGGTACAGCACCGGATCGCGCATCACGATAAACGGCGACGCCATGTCGATTTTCGCGCGCAGGCAGGCTTTACCTTCTTCGAAACCGCCGGTACGCATTTTTTCGAACAGCGCAAGGTTCTCTTCGACGCTGCGATCGCGGTACGGGCTGTTTTTGCCCGGCTGAGTCAGCGTGCCGCGGTATTCGCGGATTTCGTCCGCTGACAGTTCGTCAACGTACGCCAGGCCTTTATTAATAAGCTCTACCGCGTATGCATGAAGCTGATCGAAGTAATCCGACGAGTAGCGAATATCGCCAGTCCAGTGGAAACCTAACCATTCAACGTCGTTTTTAATTGATTCAACGTACTCGATATCTTCTTTTACCGGGTTGGTGTCATCAAAACGCAGGTTGCACTGGCCCTGGTAATCTTGCGCAATGCCAAAGTTCAGACAAATGGATTTCGCGTGGCCAATGTGCAGATAGCCATTTGGCTCCGGCGGAAAACGGGTATGGATAGTGGTGTGCTTACCACTGGCCAGATCTTCATCGATGATCTGACGAATAAAGTTACTCGGGCGGGCTTCAGCCTCACTCATCGTGGATTCCTCAAAGCGTAAACAACGTATAACGGAACATGATCTTATAAGCGACGTCAGGAGACAACTATTAGTTGCACAAAAAAGGTGTTTCAACAGGATATATGAGGGCATTTTCTGCAAAAAAAAGCGGCGGAGGAATATCCCCCGCCGCTTAAGGCATTTAACTCACTTTACTCAGGAGCAGTTATTTACCTTTAATCTCATACAGTGGTGTCTGACCGGCAACCACATGACCTTCGGCTTTAATGACCAGAGCGCCGAAATCATCGCTGTTGCTGCACACAACCGGGCTAATCATCGAGCGCGCGTTGGCGTTCAGGAAATCCAGATCCATTTCCAGAATAGGTTGACCGGCAGTCACTTCCGCACCTTCTTCAACCAGGCGCTTAAAGCCTTTACCTTCCAGCGCTACGGTATCGATACCCATGTGGACCACGATTTCCGCACCTTTCACCGTTTCCAGGCAGAACGCGTGGTTGGTGTTGAAGATTTTAACGATGGTGCCCGCAGCCGGCGCAACCACGATTTTATCCGTTGGTTTCACCGCCACGCCGTCGCCTACCGCTTTGCTGGCGAAGGCTTCATCAGGAACCTGCTCCAGCGCAACCACGTCACCGGTAATCGGAGAAACCAGTGCTTCTACGGTGACTGCGTTCGCAACAGCCTGCGGTTTTGCTACCGGAGCCGCTGCTGCTGGCGCGCTTTCGCCAGACGCCGCCGCTACCGGGCCACGCGCCACGACTTTCTTCATTTCGTCGCCGATAGATTCCGCTTTCGCACCCACGATGACCTGAATAGTTTGCTTATTCAGTTTAACCACACCCGATGCGCCTAAACGCTTACACATCGCATCGTTTACGCGACCGGAGTCGGCCACGGTCAGACGCAGACGAGTGATACAGGCATCAATCGCTTTCAGGTTATCGGTACCGCCAACCGCTGCAATGTAGCTGGTTGCCAGTTGAGCCAGACCTTCTTCAGTGTTGCTGTTCGCTTCTTCAGTAACGATATCGTCTTCTTTATCTTCGCGGCCCGGCGTTTTCAGGTTAAACATACGAATAACCGCGCTGAACAGGACAAAGTAGATAACGAAGAACACCAGACCCATCGCAACCAACATCCAGACGTTCTTACTTGCTGCCGGCAGGTTGTACATCAACACGTAGTCGATAGCACCTGCGGAGAAGGAGAAGCCCGCGTGGATCCCCAGCAGCGTCGCAACGAACAGGCTGATACCGGTTAACAGTGCGTGCAAGAGATACAGCAACGGCGCCAGGAACATGAACAGGAATTCCAGCGGCTCGGTAACACCGGTCAGGAATGCGGTGATTGCCACGGACAACAGCATACCGCCAACCATCGGACGACGTGCTTTCGGCGCAGCGAAGTACATCGCCAGCGCCGCACCCGGCAGACCAAACATCATGATCGGGAAGAAGCCGGACATGAACATACCCGCAGTGCCGTCACCCGCGTAGAAGCGGTTGATGTCACCGTGGAATACGGTACCTGCGGCGTTGGTGAATTCACCAATCTGGAACCAGGCGATGGTGTTCAGAACCTGATGCAGACCGGTTGGGATCAGCAGACGGTTGATGAAACCAAAGATACCGGAACCCAGCGCGCCAGCGCCCACGATCCACTCACCACCCGCATGGATGGCGTTCTGCACCGGCGGCCACACGTAGCCAAAGATAGCAGCCAGTACCAGACAGAAGAAGCCAGTGGCGATCGGCACGAAGCGTTTGCCGCCAAAGAAGCTCAGGAAGTCAGGCAGTTTGATACCGGACCAACGGTTATAGACGGCGCCGCCCACCAGACCGGTAATGATACCTGCCAGGACGCCCATGTTGATTGCCGGGTTAATGGTAACCATTGCTTTGGTCAATATAAAATAACCGACCGCACCCGCCAGCGCAGCCGCACCCGCGCTGTCTTTTGACCAGCTGGAAGCTACACCGATAGCGAAAATCAGCGCCAGGTTATCGAAGATAGCCCCGCCCGCTTGCGCAATAAAAGGTACGTTTAGTAAATCTGGTTGGCCGAATCGCAGCAACAGTGCCGCGACTGGCAGCACAGCGATGGGGAGCTGTAACGCCCTACCCAGCCGCTGGAAAAAACCTAAAATATTCATTTTATTCCCCCTACGAGACCCCGATTAGGCTTCTTTGAAGCCATATTTTTATTGTGCGACCATTCCTGACAGCTAGATTCTGGAACAACGATATTAACCATTCATCTACATTCAGAGTGTGTGAAAATTTAATTCGTATCGCAAATTAAACGCGTGTTTTTTGTGATTCCAGTCACCAAATATCGTTATTAACCCTCCCTTTCACTGGCTAACTACGAAAACTTATTTTATCATTCAAAAAATCGAAACGGATTGATCCTTACCGAGGCAAAACCAGGTTACGCTTAATACTGCACAGAGACTCAATCCGCCAATTGCTTACATTTTACTTTTGAGGTGAAGAATGAGACTGATCCCCCTGACTACCGCTGAACAAGTCGGCAAATGGGCTGCTCGCCATATCGTTAACCGTATCAACGCGTTCAAACCAACGGCCGATCGTCCGTTTGTTCTCGGCCTGCCGACGGGCGGTACTCCGCTGACAGCTTATAAAGCATTGGTTGAAATGCACAAAGCGGGCCAGGTGAGCTTTAAGCATGTTGTGACGTTTAATATGGACGAATATGTGGGGCTGCCGAAGGAGCATCCGGAAAGCTATCACAGCTTCATGCACCGCAACTTCTTTGATCATGTTGATATTCCAGCAGAAAACATCAACCTCCTCAATGGTAATGCGCCGGATATCGATGCAGAATGCCGTCAGTATGAAGAAAAAATCCGTTCTTACGGTAAAATCCACCTGTTCATGGGCGGTGTAGGCAACGATGGTCACATCGCATTCAACGAACCGGCCTCCTCTTTGGCTTCCCGCACCCGCATCAAAACGCTGACCCACGACACGCGCGTCGCTAACTCACGCTTCTTTGACGGCGACGTAAGCCAGGTACCTAAATATGCGCTGACCGTTGGTGTGGGTACCCTGCTGGATGCCGAAGAAGTGATGATCCTGGTTCTGGGTCACCAGAAAGCTCAGGCGCTGCAAGCCGCCGTTGAAGGCAACGTCAACCACATGTGGACCATCAGCTGCCTGCAGCTGCATCCGAAAGCCGTTGTGGTTTGCGATGAGCCTTCCACTATGGAACTGAAAGTGAAGACGCTGAAATACTTCAACGAGTTAGAAGCGGAAAATATCAAAGGTCTGTAATTGATGTCTCCGCCCTGCCGATAAGTTGCAGGGCGGCATTTTTTTGAAATCGGGGGTCGGAATGTATGCTTTAACCCAGGGCCGGATCTTTACCGGTCACGAAATTCTTGATGACCATGCGATTGTTGTCGCCAATGGCCTGATCGACAGCGTGTGCCCACTGGCTGAATTACCGGCAGGGATTGAACAACGCTCACTGAATGGGGCCATTGTTTCCCCCGGTTTTATCGATGTACAGCTGAACGGCTGCGGCGGCGTGCAGTTTAACGATACGGCAGAAGCCGTTAGCGTTGAAACGCTGGAAATCATGCAGAAAGCCAATGAGAAATCAGGCTGCACTAACTATCTGCCTACGCTTATCACCACCAGCGACGACCTGATGAAACAAGGCGTGCGCGTCATGCGTGAATACCTGGCGAAACACCCGAATCAGGCATTAGGGCTTCATCTGGAAGGTCCGTGGCTCAATCTGGTGAAAAAAGGCACCCATAATCCAGGATTTGTCCGTCAGCCGGACGCTGCGTTGGTTGATTTCCTGTGCGATAATGCGGATGTGATAACCAAAGTCACGCTGGCGCCAGAAATGGTCCCGGTAGAGGTCATCACCAAGCTGGTGAATGCAGGTATTGTCGTTTCCGCGGGTCATTCAAATGCAACGGTGAAAGAAGCCAAAATTGGATTCCGCGCAGGGATTACCTTCGCGACGCATCTGTTTAACGCCATGCCTTACATAACGGGCCGCGAACCGGGCCTTGCTGGCGCAATTCTTGATGAAGCCGATATTTATTGCGGTATCATCGCTGATGGCCTGCATGTTGACTACGTTAACATCCGTAACGCCAAGCGCCTGAAAGGCGATAAGCTGTGCCTGGTCACCGACGCGACAGCTCCGGCGGGTGCAAACATTGAACAGTTCATTTTCGCTGGTAAAACAATATACTACCGGAATGGATTGTGCGTTGATGAGAACGGTACATTGAGCGGTTCATCATTAACCATGATTGAGGGCGTACGCAATCTGGTCGAGCATGCGAATATCGCCCTCGACGAAGTCCTGCGCATGGCAACGCTCTACCCGGCTCGCGCCATTGGCGTCGACAAACAACTCGGCAGCATCGCGCCAGGCAAAGTAGCCAACCTGACCGCGTTCACGCACGACTTTAAAATTATCAAGACCATCGTTAATGGCAACGAGGTCGTTACTGAGTAAGAGAAAGTATGACACCAGGCGGACAAGCTCAAATAGGTAATGTTGATCTCGTAAAACAGCTTAACAGCGCGGCGGTTTATCGCCTGATTGACCAGCATGGGCCAATCTCGCGAATTCAAATTGCCGAACAAAGCCAGCTTGCCCCCGCCAGCGTAACTAAAATTACGCGTCAATTGATCGAACGCGGGCTGATCAAAGAAGTCGATCAGCAGGCCTCCACCGGGGGCCGCCGCGCTATCTCTATCGTCACCGAAACCCGCAATTTCCACGCGATTGGCGTACGCCTGGGGCGTCACGATACGACGCTCACGCTCTATGATATGAGCAGTAAAGTGGTCGCCGAAGAGCATTACCCTCTCCCGGAGCGCACCCAGGAAACGCTGGAGTTTGCGCTGCTCAACACCATCGCCACCTTTATTGACAGCTGCCAGCGGAAAATCCGCGAGCTGATTGCAATTTCCGTCATCCTGCCAGGCCTTGTTGACCCTGAAAGCGGCGTCATCCGCTATATGCCGCATATTCAGGTCGAAAACTGGGGGCTGGTTGAGGCGCTGGAAAAACGCTTCAAGGTCACCTGCTTCGTCGGTCACGATATCCGTAGTCTGGCGCTGGCAGAGCACTATTTCGGAGCAAGTCAGGATTGTGAAGATTCCATTTTGGTGCGTGTCCATCGCGGTACCGGGGCGGGGATTATCTCTAATGGTCGAATTTTCATCGGCCGCAATGGCAACGTGGGTGAGATTGGTCACATTCAGGTAGAACCGTTGGGTGAGCGCTGTCATTGCGGTAACTTCGGCTGTCTGGAAACCATTGCTGCCAATGCGTCTATCGAACATCGCGTGCAAAACTTACTGAAACAAGGCTATCCAAGTCGTCTCACGCTGGATGATTGCAGCATCAAAGCCATCTGCAAGGCGGCTAATAAAGGCGATAATCTGGCAGCTGAAGTTATTGAGCATGTTGGTCGCCACCTGGGTAAAACCATCGCCATCGCGATCAACCTGTTTAATCCACAAAAAATCATTATTGCAGGTGAAATAACCGAAGCGGATAAAGTGCTGCTGCCGGCAATAGAAAGCTGCATAAACACCCAGGCGTTGAAGGCGTTTCGCCACAATTTACCGGTGGTACGCTCCACGCTGGATCACCGTTCCGCCATTGGCGCATTTGCGCTGGTGAAGCGCGCGATGCTCAACGGGACATTGCTGCAACGTTTGCTGGAAAGCTAATACACGTCATCCTTCAAGCTGCCTCTGCGTTAGCTGCATCTGCTCACCCCGGTCACTTACTTCAGTAAGCGCCAGGGGTTCGCAGACTTGCCGCCTTGATGCAGCTCGAATGATGTAGTGTATTTTGTGTATAGTAATGCCTTCTTTTTTTAATGTCGGATTGTCCATGGCCATTAAGAATGTAATTTGTGATATCGACGGCGTGCTGATGCACGACAACGTTGCCGTACCGGGTGCGGCAGAATTTCTGACCGGGATCCTGGAAAAAGGTCTGCCGTTAGTTTTGCTGACTAACTATCCTTCACAGACCGGGCAAGATCTGGCAAACCGCTTCGCCACCGCAGGGGTGAATGTTCCCGATAGCGTCTTTTATACTTCCGCCATGGCTACCGCTGATTTTCTTCGTCGCCAGGAAGGGAAAAAGGCTTACGTGGTAGGTGAAGGCGCATTAATTCACGAACTGTATAAAGCCGGGTTTACCATTACCGATGTTAACCCCGACTTTGTGATTGTTGGCGAAACGCGCTCCTATAACTGGGACATGATGCATAAAGCGGCATATTTTGTCGCTAACGGCGCGCGTTTCATCGCCACAAACCCGGATACTCACGGCCGCGGCTTTTATCCCGCCTGTGGGGCGCTCTGCGCCGGTATCGAGAAAATCTCTGGTCGCAAGCCGTTTTATGTTGGCAAACCCAGCCCGTGGATTATTCGCGCGGCGCTCAACAAAATGCAGGCGCATTCGGAAGAGACGGTTATCGTTGGCGACAACCTGCGTACCGATATTCTGGCGGGCTTCCAGGCTGGTCTTGAAACCATCCTGGTGTTGTCTGGCGTCTCGACGCTTGACGATATCGACAGCATGCCGTTCAGACCGAGCTGGATTTACCCGTCCGTTGCGGAAATTGATGTTATCTGAATGCCAACCAATGCCTGATGGCGCTACGCTTATCGGGCCAACGGCTTGCATCCTGTCCCTTGCCGGATCGTCTTCCCCCTCCCCCATCCGGCAAATCAGCATTCAATAAAACCGCCATAAAATTGTTGATTCATCAATAAACACGTTCATTACGTAATCTTTTTTCATCATTCGATAATCATCATTGAGTTTTTTCTTTTTAGTACCCCAAACTCCTTGCGCCCTTCCGAGCTTTGCGGCATTTTCTTTATCAAGCAAACATAAAAAGCATCACGCAACAGGTTAACGGAGAAGGTTATGTGTTCTATTTTTGGCGTATTCGATATTAAAACTGACGCAGTCGAACTGCGGAAAAAAGCCCTCGAGTTGTCTCGTCTGATGCGCCATCGCGGCCCGGACTGGTCGGGTATTTACGCCTGTGATAACGCAATTTTGGCGCATGAACGTCTGTCCATCGTCGACGTCAACGCCGGTGCTCAGCCGCTGTACAACGTGAAGAAAACGCATATCCTGGCGGTTAACGGCGAAATTTATAACCATCAGGCGCTGCGCGCGGAATACGGCGATCGCTATCAGTTCCAGACCGGTTCCGACTGCGAAGTCATCCTTGCTCTGTATCAGGAAAAAGGCCCAGAATTTCTGGATGACCTGCAAGGCATGTTTGCTTTTGCGCTGTACGACAGCGAACAGGACGCTTATCTGATCGGTCGCGATCATATCGGGATCATCCCGCTGTATATGGGTTACGACGAACACGGTAACTTCTACGTTGCCTCTGAAATGAAAGCCCTGGTTCCGGTATGCCGCACGATTAAAGAATTCCCGGCCGGTAGCTATTTGTGGAGTAAGGACGGCGAAATTCGTCAGTACTATCAGCGCGACTGGTTTGAATACGATGCGGTCAAAGATAACGTTACCGATAAAAACGAGCTGCGTCAGGCGCTGGAAGATTCGGTAAAAAGCCACCTGATGTCAGATGTTCCTTATGGTGTACTGCTTTCCGGCGGTCTGGATTCATCCGTTATTTCGGCGATTACGAAAAAATACGCGGCGCGCCGTGTTGAAGATCAGGAACGTAGCGAAGCCTGGTGGCCACAGCTGCACTCCTTCGCCGTTGGCCTGGAAGGCGCGCCGGATCTCAAAGCCGCACAGGAAGTGGCAAACCACCTCGGCACCGTGCACCATGAGATCCACTTCACCGTGCAGGAAGGTCTGGATGCTATCCGCGACGTGATTTATCACATCGAAACTTACGATGTCACAACCATTCGCGCCTCAACGCCAATGTACTTAATGTCCCGCAAAATCAAAGCGATGGGTATTAAAATGGTGCTGTCAGGTGAAGGTTCGGACGAAGTATTCGGCGGCTATCTCTATTTTCACAAAGCGCCAGACGCGAAAGAGCTGCACGAAGAAACGGTGCGTAAGCTGCAGGCGCTACATATGTTCGACTGCGCCCGCGCCAACAAAGCGATGTCGGCCTGGGGGGTGGAAGCTCGCGTGCCTTTCCTGGATAAAAAATTCCTCGATGTGGCAATGCGCATCAACCCGCAGGACAAGATGTGCGGCAACGGCAAAATGGAAAAACATGTCCTGCGCGAATGTTTTGAATCTTACCTGCCAGCCAGCGTCGCATGGCGTCAAAAAGAGCAGTTCTCCGATGGCGTTGGTTACAGCTGGATTGATACGCTAAAAGAGGTGGCCGCTGAGCAAGTTTCTGACCAACAACTGGAAACCGCCAGCTTCCGTTTCCCCTACAACACGCCATCATCTAAAGAAGCGTATTTGTACCGTGAGATTTTTGAAGAACTGTTCCCGGTTGCCAGCGCTGCGGAATGTGTGCCTGGCGGGCCATCTGTCGCCTGCTCTTCTGCTAAAGCCATCGAATGGGATGAAGCGTTCAAAACCATGAACGATCCATCAGGCCGTGCGGTTGGCGTGCATCAGTCAGCTTATAAATAAGCGAATCATCGAAAAAGAGCCCTGCGGGGCTCTTTTTTTATATCGATTTAACGTGCGTAAAAACAATTAATAACTAATAATTGCCGAATATTGCGCCATGCTGTTCGCAACCTAACCAAACAGTCACATTCCAGCTATTTTCAATGAAAAAGGGGTTGACGCTTCAAGGCTCAATACGCATAATGCGCCCCGCAACGCCGATAAGGTTACGCGAAAAAAAAGATGGCTACGTAGCTCAGCTGGTTAGAGCACATCACTCATAATGATGGGGTCACAGGTTCGAATCCCGTCGTAGCCACCATCTTTTTTTTGCGGGAGTGGCGAAATTGGTAGACGCACCAGATTTAGGTTCTGGCGCCGCAAGGTGTGCGAGTTCAAGTCTCGCCTCCCGCACCATTCACCCGTAAGCGTTGCACGGATGGGGTATCGCCAAGCGGTAAGGCACCGGTTTTTGATACCGGCATTCCCTGGTTCGAATCCAGGTACCCCAGCCATTTTTTCTTCGATATAGCGGTTCACCGCAACGGTCATTGGGGTATCGCCAAGCGGTAAGGCACCGGTTTTTGATACCGGCATTCCCTGGTTCGAATCCAGGTACCCCAGCCATCGAAGAATATAATAGTATCTGGCTACGTAGCTCAGCTGGTTAGAGCACATCACTCATAATGATGGGGTCACAGGTTCGAATCCCGTCGTAGCCACCATATTAAGGACGTATCGACTCGTTCGGTAAATCCAATAAATTGTTGGGGTATCGCCAAGCGGTAAGGCACCGGATTCTGATTCCGGCATTCCGAGGTTCGAATCCTCGTACCCCAGCCAATTTCAAAAGTCGTCCACATTGTGGGTGCTCCCGTTGGGGTATCGCCAAGCGGTAAGGCTCTGGTTTCTGATACCAGCATTCCGAGGTTCGAATCCTCGTACCCCAGCCATATTAAAAAAGCTCGCTTCGGCGAGCTTTTTGCTTTTCTAACGCCGGGTGACGGCAAGCCTTACCCGGCCTACATGACTCGTAGGCCTGATAAGCGAAGCGCCATCAGGCACCTATCGAGCTACAACCCTAAGGCATACTTCAGCGCCTGGCGTTTCAGTACGCCGGCGCGCTCTGCGGCCATTAACCCGAGGTTACGCATGATACGCAGCGGCTGCAGGTTATTGCTGAATCCGGCGTAGAACAGATCCATCCCGCTCTGCATAATGAAATTGTCGGTCATACGACGATTCTGATAGCGTTTCAGCACCTGCTGGCTGGCCCAGGATTCACCGTAGCTACGCGCGTTAACCAGCACGTCGATCAGCGCATCAACGTCACGAAATCCCAGATTTACGCCCTGCCCCGCCAGCGGATGAATGGTATGCGCGGCATCGCCTACCAACGCCAGGCCTGGCTGCACATATTGCAGCGCATGACGACGCGTGAGCGGGAACGCCCCCGCAGCCACTGGCGTCACGTTGCCGAGTCGCGACGGAAAATGTTTGGCGATCTCCGTCTGCAGTTGCGACATATTCAAACCTTGCAGCTGGCGGATACGTGCCGGTGAGTCATACCACACCAGCGAGGCCCAGTTATCAAACAACGGTAAAAATGCGCGCGGGCCGTCAGGCGTAAATTGCTGCCAGGTGCTGTCGCCGGGTGCGTTTTCACATTGTACGGTGATCAACATACAGGACTGCGCATACTGCCAGGCATGGATACCAATCCCGGCCATTTTGCGCACCTGAGAGTTCGCGCCATCCGCGCCGATCACCAGCCTGGCGCGGATTTTCTCACCACCGGCCAGTTCAAGCTCATGCCGATCGTGATGTTGATGCAGAGAGAGAAGCGACGCCGGTACGCGCAGCGTGACTTTGGGGTGGGCTTCCAGCGCCTGCCAGAGTGCCTGTTGCAGAACCGTGTTTTCCACCATATAACCCAGCAAGGGCAGCTTAAGCTCAGCGGCATCAAACATCACATGGGCATTTTCCCATTCCCACGTTTCCAGACGACGGTAAGGATGACTGCGCATCCCCTGAACCGTATCCCAGACCCCCAGCCCTTTCAGCAACGACACCGAAGCGGAGCTAATGGCGGAAATTCTGACATCGGGCTGTCCATCAGCCACAAATGGCGCAGGAGCGGCATGTTCAATGACCGTTACCGTAAATCCATGCTGCGCCAGTCCAAGCGCCAGCGCGCCGCCGACCATCCCCCCGCCGACAATGGCAATTTCCGTTGGTTGATTTGTCATGTGGTCAATCATCCTGTTACATGTATTGTGTAAGTTTACAGGATTTTTTACCCCTTGAGGCTGACATCCGTCATACTGGTCACAACCGCGCCAAAGCAGTACACTATGCGCCCTGCATTTCAGCCACAATTTCGCAAGAGCAAGTCGATGACCAAAAAACTCCATATTAAAACCTGGGGCTGTCAGATGAACGAATACGATTCATCGAAGATGGCCGATCTGCTGGATGCCACTCATGGGTATCAACTGACCGACGTGGCGGAAGAAGCGGATGTGCTGCTGCTGAATACCTGCTCAATCCGTGAGAAGGCCCAGGAAAAAGTCTTCCATCAGTTGGGCCGCTGGAAGCTGTTAAAAGAGAAAAACCCCAATCTCATCATTGGCGTCGGTGGCTGTGTCGCGTCACAGGAAGGCGACCATATTCGCCAGCGCGCGCACTACGTCGATATTATTTTTGGGCCGCAAACCCTGCATCGTCTGCCGGAAATGATCAACAAAGTGCGTGGAAGCACTAGCCGAAGCCCGGTAGTTGATATCAGTTTCCCGGAGATCGAAAAGTTTGACCGCCTGCCGGAACCGCGTGCTGAAGGCCCAAGCGCGTTTGTTTCCATCATGGAAGGCTGTAATAAATATTGTACCTACTGCGTGGTGCCCTACACCCGCGGCGAGGAAGTCAGCCGCCCGGCGGATGATATCCTGTTTGAGATCGCCCAGCTTGCGGCGCAGGGCGTGCGTGAAGTGAACCTGCTGGGACAAAACGTGAACGCCTGGCGCGGTGAGAACTATGACGGCACGACAGGATCTTTTGCTGACCTGCTGCGTCTGGTTGCAGCGATCGACGGTATTGACCGTATCCGTTTCACCACCAGCCATCCGATCGAATTCACCGATGATATCGTTGAAGTTTATCGCGATACGCCGGAGCTGGTAAGCTTCCTGCATCTGCCGGTGCAAAGCGGTTCAGATCGCGTACTGAATCTGATGGGGCGCACCCATACCGCGCTGGAATACAAAGCGATTATTCGCAAACTGCGCGCGGCGCGTCCGGACATTCAGATCAGCTCTGACTTTATCGTTGGCTTCCCGGGCGAAACCACACAGGATTTCGAGCAGACCATGAAGCTGATTGCTGACGTGAATTTTGACATGAGCTACAGCTTTATCTTCTCTGCGCGTCCCGGCACTCCTGCTGCCGATATGGTTGACGACGTGCCGGAAGAAGAGAAAAAACAACGTCTGTATATCCTGCAGGAGCGTATCAACCAGCAGGCCATGGCCTGGAGTCGTCGTATGGTCGGCACGACCCAACGCATTCTGGTTGAAGGTACGTCACGCAAAAGCATCATGGAGCTGTCAGGCCGTACGGAAAATAACCGCGTGGTGAACTTTGAAGGCGCCCCGGAGATGGTCGGTAAGTTTGTGGATGTTGAAATTACCGATGTCTGGACGAACTCCCTGCGCGGTAAAGTGGTGCGCACCGAAGACGAAATGGGCCTGCGCATCGCAGAATCTCCTGAGTCGGTGATTGCGCGTACCCGCAAAGAAAACGATCTGGGCGTCGGTATTTACCAGCCTTAATTCTGCTGAAAAACGCAAGTAATGCCCGATGACGCAACGCGTATCGGGCCTACTGCATCATGCGATTCGTAGGCCAGATAAGGCGCTAGTGCCGCCATCCGGCAAATAACACGCAGGTCTTGTATTTCCTCTCATCACCCCCATATTTATCGCAATGCTTGCGCCTTTTCCCCATGGCGTGAATAATTTCCTTAGATGCCGGTAAATGTTCAGCGTCCGGCGAGACATGCTAAAGAGGAACAGTTTGAACATAGACACTTGCGAAATCACTCTTGAACCCGCAGACAACGCCCGCCTGTTGAGCCTTTGCGGCCCATTTGATGACAACATCAAACAGCTGGAACGTCGCCTCGGCATCGAAATTAACCGTCGTGATAACCACTTTAAGCTGACCGGTCGCCCAATTTGCGTCACCGCTGCGGCTGATATTTTACGCAGCCTGTATGTCGATACCGCCCCAATGCGCGGCCAGACGCAGGACATTGAACCTGAGCAAATTCATCTGGCGATTAAAGAAGCGCGGGTGCTTGAGCAAAGCGCGGACAGCGTGCCGGAATTTGGCAAAGCGGTGAATATCAAAACCAAGCGCGGAGTGATTAAACCGCGTACGCCGAATCAGGCGCAGTACATCGCTAACATCCTCGATCACGACATCACCTTCGGCGTTGGTCCTGCGGGTACGGGTAAAACGTATCTTGCGGTTGCCGCCGCGGTTGATGCGCTTGAGCGCCAGGAGATCCGTCGAATTCTGTTGACCCGTCCGGCGGTAGAAGCGGGCGAAAAGCTGGGCTTCCTGCCAGGCGATTTGAGCCAGAAAGTCGATCCGTATTTACGTCCGCTGTATGACGCACTGTTCGAAATGCTCGGTTTTGAGAAGGTTGAAAAGCTGATTGAGCGTAACGTCATTGAGGTTGCGCCGCTGGCTTATATGCGCGGTCGTACATTGAACGATGCGTTCATCATTCTTGATGAGAGCCAGAACACCACCATCGAACAGATGAAAATGTTCCTGACCCGTATCGGCTTTAACTCCAAAGCGGTCATTACCGGCGATATCACCCAGATCGACCTGCCGCGCAGCACCAAGTCCGGTCTGCGCCATGCCATTGAGGTACTGGCAGAAGTCGACGAGATTAGTTTTAATTTCTTCCATAGCGAAGACGTGGTTCGCCACCCGGTGGTCGCCCGTATCGTCACCGCCTATGAAGCCTGGGAAGAAGCAGAACAGAAACGCAAAGCCGAGCAGGCAGCAGAACGCAAGCGCGAAGCTCAGGAGCAGGAACAAAAATGAGTCAGGTTATTCTCGATTTACAACTGGCATGTGAAGACGAATCCGGTTTACCCACAGAAAGCCAGTTTCAGGGGTGGCTGGATGCGGTAATCCCGCAGTTTCAGGAAGAGTCTGAAGTGACGATTCGTCTGGTCGATGACGCGGAAAGCCACGAGCTGAACCTGACCTACCGCGGGAAAGATAAATCAACCAACGTGCTCTCTTTCCCGTTTGAAGCCCCGCCGGGCATTGAGATGCCGCTGCTCGGCGATCTGATCATCTGCCGTCAGGTGGTTGAGAAAGAAGCGCAGGAGCAAGGCAAACCGCTTGAGGCCCACTGGGCGCATATGGTGGTACACGGCAGTTTGCATTTGCTGGGCTACGACCATATCGAAGATGATGAAGCAGAAGAAATGGAATCCTTAGAAACAGAGATTATGCTTGCTCTGGGCTATGAGGATCCGTACATTGCCGAGAAGATTGCAGAATAGTAGCTTGCCGGATGGCGGCGCTTGCGCCTTGTCCGGCCTACATTCATGCCTTTCGTAGGCCTGATAAGCGTAGCGCCATCAGGCAAAACATGCCGTCAACAGCTGAGTATACGCATGACGAGCTTTGTATTAACTAACATGAGAACCCATACGACGCCATGAGCGACGACAATTCACACAGTAGTGACACGTTAACCAGCAAAAAGGGATTTTTCTCCCTGTTACTGAGCCAACTTTTCCACGGTGAACCGAAAAACCGCGACGAACTGTTGGAGCTGATCCGTGATTCCGGGCAGAACGACCTTATCGATGAAGATACGCGCGATATGCTCGAAGGGGTGATGGACATTGCGGACCAGCGCGTTCGCGACATCATGATCCCCCGTTCTCAAATGATTACCCTGAAACGCAACCAGACCCTGGATGAATGCCTCGACGTCATTATCGAGTCTGCCCACTCGCGTTTCCCGGTGATCAGCGAAGACAAAGATCACATTGAAGGGATTCTGATGGCCAAAGATCTGCTGCCGTTTATGCGCAGCGATGCCGAAGCCTTCAGCATGGAGAAAGTGTTACGCCAGGCGGTTGTCGTACCTGAAAGCAAGCGGGTTGACCGCATGCTGAAAGAGTTCCGTTCCCAGCGTTATCATATGGCTATCGTCATCGACGAGTTCGGCGGTGTCTCAGGTCTGGTGACCATTGAGGACATTCTTGAACTGATCGTCGGTGAAATTGAAGATGAGTACGACGAAGAAGACGATATTGATTTCCGTCAGCTCAGTCGCCACACCTGGACCATTCGCGCGCTGGCGCCAATTGAAGACTTCAACGACGCTTTCGGTACCCATTTTAGCGACGAAGAAGTGGATACCATTGGCGGGTTGGTGATGCAGGCCTTTGGTCATCTGCCGGCTCGCGGTGAGACCATCGACATTGATGGTTACCAGTTCAAGGTGGCAATGGCCGACAGCCGTCGTATTATTCAGGTTCATGTCAGAATTCCGGACGACTCACCCCAGCCCAAACTGGACGAATAAACCCGAAACTGGATCTAAGACTACATGGCATTTGCCCCACTAATTGAACGCCAGCGCATTCGCCTGCTGCTGGCGTTATTATTCGGTGCCTGCGGGACGCTGGCTTTCTCTCCGTATGACATCTGGCCTGCGGCGATCGTGTCGCTGATGGGCCTGCAGGCGCTCACCTTCAACCGCCGACCGCTCCAGTCAGCCGCTATCGGCTACTTCTGGGGCCTGGGTCTGTTTGGCTCCGGCATCAACTGGGTTTACGTCAGCATCGCGCAGTTTGGCGGTATGCCAGGCCCGGTGAACGTATTCCTTGTGGTGCTGTTGGCCGCCTACCTGTCGCTCTACACAGGTCTGTTTGCTGGCGTGTTGTCACGCCTGTGGCCGAAAACAACCTGGCTACGCGTCGCCATTGCCGCGCCCGTTGTCTGGCAGATAACCGAGTTCCTGCGCGGCTGGGTCCTGACCGGCTTCCCGTGGCTGCAGTTTGGCTACAGCCAGATTGACGGCCCGTTAAAAGGGCTGGCGCCGGTGATGGGCGTTGAGGCGATTAACTTCCTGTTGATGATGGTCAGCGGCCTGCTGGCGCTGGCGCTGGTGACGCGCAACTGGAAACCGCTGATTGCCGGCGTAGTGCTCTTTGCTCTGCCCTTCCCGCTGCGCTATATCCAGTGGTACACGCTTGAGCCGGAAAAAACCACGCAGGTTTCGATGGTACAGGGTGACATTCCCCAGTCACTGAAGTGGGATGAGGGCCAGTTGCTTAACACGCTGAAGATTTATCTCGACGCCACCCAGCCCGAGATGGGCAAATCACAGCTGATCATCTGGCCGGAGTCCGCTATTCCGGATCTGGAAATTAACCAGCAGCGTTTTTTGAGCATGATGGATGACCTGCTGAGATCGAAAAACAGCACGCTGATCACCGGTATCGTAGACGCGCGACTGAATAAGCAGAATCGCTACGACACCTACAACACCATCATCACGTTGGGTAAAGACAGTCCGTACAGCTACGACTCCAGCAACCGCTACAACAAAAACCATCTGGTACCGTTTGGCGAGTTTGTGCCGCTGGAATCGATCCTGCGCCCGTTAGCGCCGTTCTTTGACCTGCCAATGTCTTCGTTCAGCCGTGGGCCTTATGTGCAGCCACAGCTGCATGCGCACGGTTTTAAGCTGACGGCAGCCATCTGCTACGAAATCATTCTTGGCGAACAGGTACGGGATAACTTCCACCCGGATACGGACTACCTGCTGACTATCTCCAACGATGCCTGGTTTGGTAAATCCATCGGCCCGTGGCAGCACTTCCAGATGGCGCGTATGCGTTCCCTGGAGCTGGCGCGTCCGCTGCTGCGTAGCACCAACAACGGCATTACGGCGGTAATTGGCCCGCAGGGTGAGATTCAGGCGATGATCCCGCAGTTTACCCGCCAGGTGCTGACCACCAGCGTAACGCCAACCACGGGCTTAACCCCGTATGCCCGTACCGGTAACTGGCCGCTCTGGCTGCTTACCGCGCTGTTTGGCTTTGGCGCAATTGTGATAAGTCTGCGCCAGCGCCGTCGTTAAATTCACAGGCCGGATATGGCGGTACGCCGCCATCCGGCAGTTGTGCCGCATCGTGCCTGATGACGCTACGCTTACCAGGCCTACAACTCCCCTCCCAATAACCATTCTGGCACGTCTATTGCTTTGTTATACAAGGCAAACGCCGTTTTGGCTGAATGTGCAACCTGGTCGCACCAACGTTGAGCGAAGGTAGCACCCGAAAAGTGCAACGAGATATTTTTGCCCCCAAATGGTGCGGCGCACTTCGCAAAAATAAACAATAACACAGCAAATTCTTTACATTCATCCAAACTAAATGTTAACAAACATATACAAGACTGCACGTTTAAGTAGCAAACAATAACAACATCACAATGGGTATCAATGCGTCACTGGCGCAGACGATAAAGGAGTTGGATATGCAATTACGTAAGCTCGCCACTGCCATGCTGGTCATGGGAATGTCCGCCGGTCTGGCGCACGCAGAAGACGCAGCGCCAGCGGCAGGCAGCACGCTGGACAAGATCGCCAAGAATGGCGTTATCGTTGTCGGTCACCGTGAATCATCGGTACCGTTTTCTTACTACGATAATCAGCAAAAAGTGGTCGGTTATTCACAGGATTACTCCAACGCGATCGTTGAAGCCGTGAAGAAAAAACTGAACAAACCGGATCTGCAGGTGAAACTGATCCCGATTACCTCACAGAACCGTATCCCGCTGCTGCAAAACGGTACCTTCGACTTTGAGTGTGGCTCCACCACCAACAACGTCGAGCGCCAAAAACAAGCGGCATTCTCTGACACCATTTTCGTGGTCGGTACCCGTCTGCTGGCGAAAAAAGGCGGCGACATCAAAGATTTCGCTGACCTGAAAGGCAAAGCCGTGGTCGTGACTTCGGGTACCACCTCAGAAGTGTTACTGCACAAGCTGAACGAAGAACAAAAAATGGATATGCGCATCATCAGCGCGAAGGACCATGGTGACTCTTTCCGTACTCTGGAAAGCGGTCGCGCCGTTGCCTTTATGATGGATGACGCCCTGCTGGCTGGCGAACGCGCGAAAGCGAAGAAACCAGACAACTGGGAGATCGTCGGCAAGCCGCAGTCTCAGGAAGCCTACGGCTGCATGCTGCGTAAAGATGACCCAGAGTTCAAAAAGCTGATGGACGACACGATCGCCAACGCGCAGACCTCCGGCGAAGCAGAAAAATGGTTTGATAAGTGGTTTAAAAACCCTATTCCACCGAAGAACCTGAACATGAATTTCGAACTGTCAGACGAGATGAAAGCTCTGTTCAAAGAACCGAATGATAAAGCGCTTAACTAACTAAAATAAATGGGGCGAGTTCACCTTGCCCTCTCGATTGTTACTCAGCACGGACAGACTATAAGCCTGATGGTCGTTCCCCATCAGGCCTGAAAACCGCAAAACGCTGAATAACAATCTTCGAGGGTAGCGCTGCTACCCTTTTTTTTCTGGAGTAGATTTATGTCTATAGACTGGAACTGGGGTATTTTTTTACAACAAGCCCCGTTCGGCAACACCACCTATCTCGGCTGGCTCTGGAGTGGTTTCCAGGTCACGGTCGCGCTATCCATCACCGCGTGGATTATCGCGTTCCTCATCGGCTCTTTGTTCGGCATCTTGCGTACGGTTCCAAATCGTTTCCTTTCCGGGATCGGCACACTGTACGTTGAGCTGTTTCGTAACGTTCCACTTATCGTCCAGTTTTTTACCTGGTATCTGGTCATTCCTGAACTGTTGCCGGAAAACATTGGGATGTGGTTCAAGTCGGAACTGGATCCCAACATTCAGTTCTTCCTCTCATCCATGCTTTGTCTGGGACTGTTTACCGCCGCGCGCGTCTGCGAACAGGTTCGCGCCGCTATTCAGTCTCTGCCTCGTGGACAGAAAAACGCCGCGCTGGCGATGGGGCTGACGTTGCCGCAGGCCTACCGCTATGTTCTGCTGCCAAACGCCTACCGCGTGATTGTTCCGCCAATGACCTCAGAGATGATGAACCTGGTGAAGAACTCCGCGATCGCCTCCACCATCGGCCTGGTCGATATGGCGGCGCAGGCGGGGAAACTGCTGGATTACTCCGCCCACGCCTGGGAATCGTTTACGGCCATTACCCTGGCCTATGTGCTGATTAACGCTGTCATCATGCTGGTGATGAATCTCGTCGAACGCAAGATCCGCCTGCCTGGCAATATGGGAGGCAAATAATGTACGAATTTGACTGGAGTTCTATTGTCCCTTCCCTGCCGTATCTGCTGGATGGGCTGATCATCACGCTGAAAATCACCGTCACGGCGGTCGTCATCGGTATCGTATGGGGGACCATCCTGGCCGTCATGCGTCTGTCCAGCTTCGCGCCGATTGCCTGGTTTGCGAAAGGCTACGTCAACGTATTCCGTTCCATTCCACTGGTGATGGTACTGCTGTGGTTCTACCTGATTGTGCCCGGCTTCCTGCAAAACGTGCTGGGCCTGTCGCCGAAAACCGATATTCGCCTGATCTCAGCCATGGTCGCGTTTTCAATGTTTGAAGCCGCGTACTATTCCGAGATTATCCGCGCCGGGATCCAGAGTATTTCTCGCGGGCAATCCAGCGCCGCGCTGGCGTTAGGGATGACCCACTGGCAGTCGATGAAGCTCATCATTCTGCCGCAGGCATTCCGCGCGATGGTGCCGCTGCTGCTTACCCAGGGCATCGTACTCTTCCAGGATACCTCGCTGGTCTATGTATTGAGTCTGGCAGACTTCTTCCGTACCGCCTCCACCATTGGCGAGCGTGACGGCACGCAGGTTGAAATGATCCTGTTTGCTGGCGCCGTTTATTTTGTATTCAGTCTGAGCGCATCGTTGTTGGTCAGCTATTTGAAGAAAAGGACAGTTTAATGATTACCCTGAAAAATGTTTCTAAATGGTATGGTCACTTTCAGGTGCTGACCGACTGCTCCACGGAAGTGAAAAAAGGTGAAGTGGTCGTGGTCTGCGGGCCATCTGGCTCCGGTAAATCCACGCTTATCAAAACGGTGAACGGACTGGAGCCGGTACAACAGGGCGTCATTACCGTTGATGGCACCGTGGTGAACGACAAAAAAACCGATCTGGCCAAACTGCGCTCCCGCGTTGGCATGGTGTTCCAGCACTTTGAACTGTTTCCGCATCTGTCGATCATTGAAAACCTGACCCTGGCGCAGGTAAAAGTGCTTAAACGCGATAAAGCGCCTGCCCGCGCAAAAGCGCAGAAGCTGCTGGAGCGCGTGGGTCTGGCGGCCCATGCCGAAAAGTTTCCGGCTCAGCTCTCCGGAGGCCAGCAGCAGCGTGTGGCTATCGCCAGGGCGCTGTGCATGGATCCTATCGCCATGTTGTTTGATGAACCGACGTCAGCGCTTGACCCTGAAATGATCAACGAAGTACTGGACGTCATGGTTGAACTGGCCAATGAGGGGATGACCATGATGGTGGTTACCCATGAAATGGGCTTTGCGCGTAAAGTGGCGAACCGGGTGATCTTCATGGATGAAGGGAAGATTGTTGAAGACTCGCCGAAGGAAGAGTTCTTCGCCAATCCGAAATCGGACCGGGCCAAAGACTTCCTCGCCAAGATCCTGCACTAGCATTACCGGCGCGCACCTGCATGTGCGCGCCACCTCACGCTTTATCTCTTCACTTCTCGAAACATACACAGCCCAGCGTTACCCTTGTCACAGAGTCCCACTCACAAGGAGCAACAATGGCACTTCCTATCCTGTTTGATTGCGATCCAGGTCATGACGACGCTATCGCAATTGTTCTCGCCCTCGCCTCACCTGAACTGGATGTTAAAGCAATCACCTCCTCTGCCGGTAATCAGACACCCGACAAAACCCTGCGTAACGTGTTGCGCATGTTAACGTTGCTCAACCGTACGGATATTCCCGTGGCGGGTGGCGCAGTGAAACCGCTCATGCGCGATCTGATTATCGCTGATAACGTGCACGGCGAGAGTGGACTGGATGGCCCGGCGCTACCGGAACCCGCTTTTACGCCACAAAGCTGTACCGCCGTTGAGCTGATGGCGAAAACCCTGCGCGAAAGCCCGGAGCCGCTGACCATTGTTTCCACCGGCCCGCAAACAAACGTGGCATTGTTACTAAACAGCCACCCTGAACTGCACGCCAAAATCGCCCGCATCGTGATTATGGGCGGTGCGATGGGCCTTGGGAACTGGACGCCCGCGGCGGAATTCAATATCTATGTTGATCCTGAAGCCGCCGAGATCGTATTCCAGTCGGGCATTCCAGTGGTGATGGCCGGGCTGGACGTCACGCATAAAGCACAAATACATCGTGAAGATACCGAGCGATTCCGCGCTATCGGCAACCCTGTTTCGACGATCGTTGCTGAACTACTCGACTTCTTTTTTGAATATCATAAAGACGAAAAATGGGGATTCATCGGCGCGCCGCTGCACGACCCGTGCACCATTGCCTGGCTGCTGAAACCTGAACTGTTTACCACCGTCGAGCGTTGGGTCGGCGTGGAAACGCAGGGCAAATACACCCAGGGGATGACCGTGGTGGACTACTACTTCCTGAGCGGCAATAAGCCGAACGCCACCGTGATGGTGGACGTGGATCGCCAGGGATTTGTCGATCTGCTGGCAGAACGTTTAAGATATTACGCGTAAAATTGTAGGCCGGATAAGGCGCTTGCGCCGCCATCCGGCATATTGCCTGATGGCGATGCTGGCGCATCTTATCAGGCCTACAAACAACGTTTAGCACGCCTAATCATCACGGTTCAAACGGTCGGCGCTGGAACTGATCGTGCCCACATTTCGGACACAGCGGCAGTACGTCCGGGGTGTAGACCGCTAAATGGAAGTGGCACTTCTCGCAGACCAGATTCCCCAGGCCGACCACCTCGCCGCTGTGGTACACGCCGTGATGGCTGAGATCCTGGAACACTTCGCGCCATTCAAGCTGCGTTTTATCGGTAATATCGGCCAGCTCCTGCCAGATACTCTCTTTGATAACCCGCATAAAGACGCTGTCAGTCTCCTCATCGAGACTCTCTTCATAACTCAACGCAAACTCTTCCAGGTCGCGCCTGACGGCCCGGGTGACCTCTTCCACCTCGGTTCGCGTTAACTCCCCGGTCTGCATAACCCGCTGACGCGCCTGCTCCACCAGCGCATCAATATCGCGTTCGCCGTTACGCAGGCGTTCGCTCAGTGAAGCCACCAGTTCACGGTAATATTGAGCAACCTTGTTCATCACTTCGCCTCCTGGGTCGTTAACTGTCTATAATAATAGACGTTATTTACGCTACGCTTTGCAAGACTGTCCACAGAGTGTGTAAATTCGTGCAAGAATTATCCTTGCGGGAATTCAACGCTGAATGCGCGAAAGGCTGTTTTGGCGCGGGCGTTTGGGCTATGCTATGCGGATCTGAAACACCACATCTAGAGCTACGTTTGTAGCTGTATTGAAAACAGGACCACTGGCTGCCATGCAAGAGCAATACCGCCCGGAAGAGATAGAATCCAAAGTACAGCTTCACTGGGATGAGAAGCGCACATTTGAAGTTACCGAAGACGAGAGCAAAGAGAAGTATTACTGCCTGTCTATGCTTCCCTATCCTTCTGGTCGACTACACATGGGCCACGTACGTAACTACACCATCGGTGACGTAATCGCCCGCTATCAGCGTATGCTGGGCAAAAACGTACTGCAGCCTATTGGCTGGGATGCATTTGGTCTGCCTGCGGAAGGCGCTGCGGTTAAAAACAACACCGCCCCGGCACCGTGGACGTATGACAACATCGCCTACATGAAAAACCAGCTCAAAATGCTGGGCTTTGGTTATGACTGGAGCCGTGAGCTGGCGACCTGTACCCCGGAATACTACCGCTGGGAACAGAAGTTCTTCACCGAGCTGTACAAAAAAGGCCTGGTGTACAAGAAAACCTCTGCGGTCAACTGGTGCCCGAACGACCAGACCGTTCTCGCCAACGAGCAGGTTATCGACGGCTGCTGCTGGCGTTGCGATACCAAAGTTGAGCGTAAAGAGATCCCGCAGTGGTTCATTAAAATCACCGCGTACGCTGACGAACTGCTGCGCGATCTGGATAACCTGGATCACTGGCCTGACACCGTTAAGACCATGCAGCGCAACTGGATTGGCCGTTCTGAAGGCGTGGAAATCACCTTCGATGTGAACGGTTACGACAACACGCTGACCGTCTACACCACTCGTCCGGACACCTTTATGGGTGCGACCTACCTGGCCGTGGCCGCAGGTCACCCGCTGGCGCAGAAAGCCGCCGCGAACAACCCAGAACTGGCCGCGTTCATTGACGAATGCCGCAACACCAAGGTTGCTGAAGCTGAAATGGCGACCATGGAGAAAAAAGGCGTCGACACCGGCTTCAAAGCCGTTCACCCGCTGACCGGCGAAGAGATCCCGGTCTGGGCGGCAAACTTCGTGCTGATGGAATACGGCACCGGCGCCGTGATGGCCGTTCCGGGTCACGATCAGCGTGACTACGAATTTGCCACCAAATATGGCCTGACCATCAAGCCGGTCATTCTGACCGCTGAAGGCGCAGAGCCGGACTTGTCTCAACAGGCGCTGACCGAAAAAGGCGTGCTGTTTAACTCCGGTGAGTTTGACGGCCTCGACTTCGAAGCCGCCTTCAACGCCATTGCTGACCAGCTGGTGGCGAAAGGCGTGGGTGAGCGTAAAATTAACTACCGTCTGCGCGACTGGGGCGTTTCCCGTCAGCGTTACTGGGGCGCGCCGATTCCAATGGTCACTCTGGAAGATGGCACCGTTCTGCCAACGCCAGAAGATCAGCTGCCGGTTATTCTGCCGGAAGATGTGGTTATGGACGGCATCACCAGCCCGATCAAAGCCGATCCGGAGTGGGCGAAAACCACCATTAACGGCATGCCTGCGCTGCGTGAGACCGACACCTTCGATACCTTTATGGAGTCCTCCTGGTACTACGCGCGTTATACCTGCCCGCAGTACAACGAAGGCATGCTGGATCCAGAAGCCGCTAACTACTGGCTGCCGGTTGATATCTACATTGGCGGTATCGAACACGCCATCATGCACCTGCTCTACTTCCGCTTCTTCCATAAGCTGATGCGCGACGCGGGCATGGTGAACTCTGACGAACCGGCGAAACAGCTGTTGTGTCAGGGCATGGTACTGGCCGATGCGTTCTATTACGTTGGCGCCAACGGCGAACGTAACTGGGTTTCTCCGGTTGATGCTATCGTTGAACGCGACGAGAAAGGCCGTATTGTGAAAGCGAAGGACGCCGAAGGTCATGAACTGGTATATACCGGCATGAGCAAGATGTCCAAGTCGAAAAACAACGGCATCGACCCGCAGGTAATGGTTGAGCGTTACGGCGCGGACACCGTGCGTCTGTTTATGATGTTCGCCTCCCCGGCTGACATGACCCTGGAATGGCAGGAATCCGGCGTTGAAGGGGCGAACCGCTTCCTGAAACGCGTCTGGAAACTGGTTTACGAACATACCACCAAAGGCGATGTTGCTGCCCTTAACGTTGATGCGTTGAGCGAAGATCAAAAAGCGCTGCGTCGCGACGTACACAAAACTATCGCTAAAGTCACCGATGATATCGGTCGTCGTCAGACCTTTAACACCGCCATTGCGGCGATTATGGAGCTGATGAACAAGCTGGCGAAAGCGCCGCAGGAAGACGAGCAGGACCGCGCCCTGATGCAGGAAGCGTTGCTGGCCGTTGTGCGTATGCTTAACCCGTTCACCCCGCACGTTTGCTTCACGCTGTGGCAGGCGCTGAAAGGCGAAGGCGATATCGATAACGCACCGTGGCCGGTAGCTGATGAAAGCGCGATGGTTGAAGACTCGACGCTGGTTGTGGTTCAGGTAAACGGTAAAGTTCGTGGCAAAATCACCGTTCCGGTAAACGCCACTGAAGAGCAGGTGCGTGAACGTGCTGGTCAGGAGCATCTGGTGGCAAAATATCTTGATGGCGTTACCGTACGTAAAGTGATTTATGTACCGGGTAAACTCCTCAATCTGGTCGTTGGCTAAGCGCGGGAGGAAGCGTGCGACATCTGACAACATTGTTGTTATCCCTGGTGGTGCTGGTCACCGCCGGGTGCGGTTGGCATCTGCGTAGTACTACGCAGGTTCCACCCTCAATGAAAACCATGATTCTGAACACTGGCGATCCCAACGGTCCGTTAAGCCGGGCGGTTCGGAACCAGCTGCGTCTGAACGGCGTTACGCTGCTTGAAGACGGTTCAATGCGTAAAGACGTGACGTCCTTACGTCTTGGTGCGGTCAGCATTTCGCAGGATACGGCGTCGGTATTCCAGAACGGTCAAACGGCGGAATACCAGATGGTCATGTCCGTAAGCGCTACCGTGCTGATTCCGGGGCATGATATTTACCCCATCAGCGCCAAGGTTTATCGTTCGTTCTTTGACAACCCACAGGCGGCACTGGCGAAGGATAACGAGCAGGATTTAATCGTCCGAGAAATGTACGACAAAGCGGCGGAACAGTTGATTCGTAAGCTGCCAAGCGTACATGTGGCCGATGCGCAGTCATCCAGTGCGGATGCTGAGCCAGCGACGACGAAAGCCGCAGCGCCAACGTCATCTCCGGCGCGTGTCTCCACCACGCTGGGTAACTGATGCTCAAGCTGTACCCTGAACAACTCCGCGCACAGCTCAATGAAGGGCTGCGCGCGGCGTATTTACTCTTAGGCAACGATCCTCTTTTATTGCAGGAAAGCCAGGATGCCATCCGTCAGGCTGCTGCTACGCAAGGATTCGAAGAACACCACGCTTTCACCCTGGACAACAGTACCGACTGGGGAGAAATATTTTCACTCTGCCAGGCGATGAGCCTGTTTGCCAGCCGTCAAACCCTGCTTCTGCAGTTGCCTGAAAATGGCCCCAATGCCGCTATTAACGAACAGCTCGCTTCACTCGTCACTCTGCTCCATGACGATCTGCTGCTGATTGTTCGCGGCAACAAGCTCACCAGGGCGCAGGAAAACGCCGCGTGGTATACCGGGCTGGCGAAAAACGCGGTGCAGGTAAGCTGTCAGACGCCAGAGCAAGCGCAGCTTCCACGCTGGGTCGCCGCACGAGCGAAACTTAACAATCTGCAGCTGGATGACGCAGCCAATCAGCTGTTGTGCTATTGCTATGAAGGTAATCTGTTGGCCCTGGCGCAAGCGCTGGAGCGGTTAGCATTGCTTTGGCCTGATGGCAAACTCACGCTGCCTCGCGTAGAGAAAGCGGTGAATGATGCCGCGCACTTTACCCCGTTTCATTGGGTGGATGCGCTACTGATGGGCAAAAGCAAACGCGCGCTGCACATTCTGCAACAGTTACGTCTGGAAGGCTCTGAGCCGGTTATTTTGCTGCGTACAATACAGCGTGAGTTGTTGCTGCTGGTTAATTTAAAACGACAGTCTGCCCACACGCCTTTGCGCGCGTTGTTTGATAAACACCGGGTGTGGCAAAATCGCCGGGGCATGATGGGAGATGCGCTAAACCGGCTGACCCCGGCGCAATTGCGTCAGGCGGTGACGCTGTTAACGCGTACGGAAATTACGCTTAAACAAGACTATGGTCAGTCAGTGTGGGGAGAACTGGAGGGACTTTCCCTTTTGCTCTGCCATAAATCGCTGGCCGATGTTTTTATTGATGGTTGATATGAAATCATTGCAGGCTCTGTTCGGGGGCACCTTTGATCCGGTGCACTATGGTCATCTTAAACCCGTTGAAATTCTGGCGAATCTGATCGGACTTTCACGGGTCATTATCATGCCCAATAACGTGCCGCCACATCGTGCGCAGCCCGAAGCGTCCGGCGAACAGCGTAAGCGCATGGTTGAACTGGCTATTGCTGATAAGCCGCTGTTTTCTCTGGATGAACGTGAACTAAAACGCGATACCGCCTCCTACACGGCGCAAACGCTTCACGAGTGGCGCGAAGAGCAAGGCCCGGACGTGCCGTTAGCGTTTATTATTGGCCAAGACTCGCTGCTTACTTTTCCTTCCTGGCATGACTACGACACGATTCTGGGTAACACCCATCTGATCGTGTGCCGACGTCCGGGCTATCCACTCGAAATGGCGCAGGAAAAACACCAGCAGTGGCTGGAAGATCATCTGACCCATTCACCGGAAGATCTGCACAACCTGCCTTGCGGGAAAATTTATCTGGCCGAAACCCCGTGGTTTAACATTTCTGCCACGCTCATCCGCGAGCGCCTGGAAAAAGGCGAGCCGTGCGACGACTTAATGCCAGGCGCTGTGCTTGACTATATCAATCAACAAGGGCTGTACCGCTAAGAACCTGGCGTAAGGCAGCCAGCAGGCGGTTATTCTCTTCCTGGCTGCGAACGGCTACCCGATAATAGCGCGCATCCAGCCCTGGATAGTTGGCGCAACTGCGGATCAAAACATGCTGCTCAAGCATCGCGCGTTGCAGATCAATATCCGCGCGATCGCAACGTAATAAACGATAATTTGCCCGACCGGGATACACCGTCAGGCCGGGCAGATCCTGCAGCTGTCGATCAAACCGCCCCCCTTCCTGCTCCAGCCATTCCCACGTCGCCTGCTGATAGGCGCTATCGCGTAAGATAATCCCGCCCGCCAGAGCAGCAAACGCGTTAATTGACCACGGCATTTGTCGGCTGCGCATCTGTGCAACGGCTTGCGGGTTACTGTTGACCAGATACCCCAGACGCAGTCCCGGTATCGCGTAGAACTTGGTGAGCGAGCGCAGTACCCAGATATGCGGATTCTCGTGCAGCAGGGGAATAAACCCTGGCTCACCGGCAATAAAATCAATAAACGCCTCATCAAGGATCAGAGCGATCCCAAGCCACGCACAACGGGTAGCAATCGCGCGCAGCAGGTGGTTATCTGGCAGTAAACCGGTGGGATTGTTGGGCGTACAGAGAAACAGGCAGTCCAGCTCAGAGGTTAACGCATCAAGGATCGCCCCGGTAAGCTGCCAGCCATCGTCTTCGCACAGCGCAAATTCATGGATCGTACATTCCCCCCCTTGTAGCGCCCGCCGATATTCAGCAAAACCGGGCGTGACGATCATCGCGTGGCGTGGCTTCAGGCCATGGACGAGGGTAAAAATAGACTCGGTCTCGCCGTTTCCGGCCAGGATCCACGAAGCCGGTATCTGATGATGTTCCGCCAGCGCCGCATGCAGTTGCGCGTAATCAACATCCGGGTAACGCTCCGCGCAGTCCAGATTGTCGACAATCGCGCGTTTTAAACCTGCCGGCATACCCAGCGGGTTAATATTCGCGCTAAAATCCAGCAATTGTTCAGGCGAGATACCCAACAACTCGGCGGCTTCTCGGGTATTACCACCATGCGCGCTCTTTAATAAAGACATCGTGCCGCTCCACGTAAAAAAGGGTATTTTAGTGAAAAAACTCTGCGCAATCAGGGCAAACATCATATTTTGCGCGAATAGCTTCTTGAGGAAAACATGAGACTCTGGTTAGTACGACATGGCGAAACCGATGCCAATGTCGCCGGATTATACAGCGGCCACGCCCCTACAGCGCTAACGGCGCGGGGAATCGCTCAGGCGCAAACAGTGGGGACGCTGTTACGCAATGTTCCTGTCGACAACGTGCTTTGCAGTGAACTCGAACGCGCCCGCCATACGGCCCGGCTGGTCCTCGCAGAACGTGACCTACCTGTGCGTATAATGCCCGAGCTGAATGAAATGTTTTTTGGTGACTGGGAAATGCGCCACCACCGCGATTTGGCGCGCGAAGACGCTGAAAATTACGCTTTGTGGTGTAACGACTGGCAGAACGCAACGCCCACCAATGGCGAGAGTTTTCAGGCATTTTCTCAGCGGGTTGAACGCTTCATTGCCCAACTTGCTGATTATAAAGCGTGCCAAAACCTGCTGGTGGTGAGTCACCAGGGGGTGCTGAGCGTGTTGATCGCTCGTCTTCTGTCCATGCCGGCTGCGGCAATGTGGCATTTCCGCGTCGAACAAGGCTGCTGGAGCGCAATAGATTTACACGACGATTTTGCGGTTCTTAAAGTGCTTAACAGTCGGGCCGTGTGGCGCGAAGGTGAGTGAAAGCGCTGTTTTTTATGTCGAAGGGCCTCTCTCCCATTGACACCCCCTGACAGGCTGTTATTCTCCGCAACCTGACTTTTCCCGCCCTTCAGAGCTTTGCAGAAATTGTTTTACAAAAATGGCGATGCATTCTGTGGCGTGGGATGGGATGATAGCGCACTTCAAAAGCGCTTTCGGAGACATTTGTCCCGATATCGCCTCTGGTTCAGGTATACTAACGGACGTTTCTAACTCTTTTCACCCAGGGGGAACACTTGCAGGGTAAAGCACTCCAGGATTTTGTAATCGACAAAATTGATGACCTGAAAGGTCAAGACATCATCGCCTTAGACGTTCAGGGCAAATCCAGCATCACTGATTGCATGATTATCTGCACCGGCACGTCAAGCCGTCACGTTATGTCTATCGCAGACCACGTTGTTCAGGAGTCTCGCACCGCCGGTCTGCTGCCGCTTGGCGTGGAAGGCGAGAACGTTGCAGACTGGATCGTCGTTGACCTCGGCGATGTGATCGTCCACGTCATGCAGGAAGAAAGCCGCCGCCTGTACGAACTGGAAAAACTCTGGAGTTAATGCGTGAAGCTGCAACTTGTCGCTGTGGGTACGAAAATGCCTGACTGGGTACAAACCGGATTTACCGAGTATCTGCGTCGGTTTCCGAAAGATATGCCCTTTGAGCTGATCGAAATCCCGGCAGGAAAACGCGGCAAGAACGCGGACATTAAACGCATTCTCGACAAAGAGGGTGAGCAGATGCTGGCCGCCGCAGGCAAAAACCGCATCGTCACCCTTGATATCCCGGGCAAACCCTGGGACACGCCGCAGCTGGCGACCGAACTGGAACGCTGGAAACTGGACGGTCGTGACGTCAGTCTGCTGATCGGCGGGCCGGAAGGCCTTTCTCCCGCCTGTAAAGCGGCGGCGGAACAAAGCTGGTCGCTCTCTGCATTAACCCTTCCTCACCCTCTGGTTCGGGTTCTGGTCGCGGAGAGTCTGTACAGGGCGTGGAGCATTACCACCAACCATCCTTATCACCGTGAGTGATCATTGATTCTTGAGTAGATTAAGCAGCGGATGAAACTACAGAATTCTTTTCGCGACTATTCGGCTGAGTCTGCGCTGTTTGTGCGCCGGGCGCTGGTCGCTTTTTTGGGGATTTTGCTGCTAACCGGCGTGCTGATCGCCAACCTGTATAATCTGCAAATCGTTCGCTTTACTGACTATCAGACCCGTTCGAACGAAAACCGCATCAAACTGGTACCTATTCCTCCCAGTCGCGGCATCATTTATGACCGCAACGGAATTCCGCTCGCCCTTAACCGCACCATTTATCAGATTGAAATGATGCCGGAGAAGGTAGACAACATTCAGGATACGCTCGACGCGCTGCGTAACGTCGTTGACCTGACGGACGACGATATTGCCGCGTTTAAAAAAGAGCGCGCCCGTTCGCACCGCTTCACCTCTATTCCGGTAAAAACCAACCTGACTGAAGTTCAGGTCGCACGGTTTGCCGTAAACCAATATCGCTTTCCCGGCGTCGAAGTTAAAGGCTATAAACGCCGCTACTATCCATACGGCTCCGCCCTGACCCACGTGATTGGCTATGTATCGAAGATTAACGATAAAGACGTGGACCGCCTGGACAAAGACGGCAAACTGGCTAACTACGCGGCGACGCACGATATCGGTAAGCTCGGCATTGAACGCTATTATGAAGACGTGCTGCATGGGCAGACCGGTTATGAAGAAGTTGAAGTCAACAACCGCGGTCGCGTCATTCGTCAGCTAAAAGAGGTCGCGCCGCAGGCCGGGCATGATATTTATCTCACGCTTGATTTGAAGCTCCAGCAGTATATTGAAACGCTGCTGGCGGGCAGCCGGGCAGCCGTGGTCGTCACCGATCCGCGTACCGGTGGCGTTCTGGCGCTGGTCTCCATGCCAAGCTACGACCCGAACCTGTTTGTGGATGGCATCTCCAGCAAAGATTACTCCGGGTTACTCAATGACCCAAATACCCCCCTGGTTAACCGCGCCACGCAAGGCGTTTATCCTCCGGCTTCGACGGTTAAGCCATATGTCGCGGTATCTGCATTAAGCGCAGGCGTCATCACCCGCAATACCGGCCTGTTCGATCCGGGCTGGTGGCAGTTACCCGGCTCTGAGAAACGCTACCGCGACTGGAAAAAGTGGGGGCACGGCCATCTGAACATCACCCGTTCTCTGGAAGAGTCCGCGGATACGTTTTTCTATCAAATCGCCTATGATATGGGGATAGACCGACTTTCAGAGTGGATGAGCAAGTTTGGCTATGGTCAATATACCGGCATCGATCTTGCCGAAGAGCGCTCTGGAAACATGCCAACCCGCGAGTGGAAGCAAAAACGGTTTAAAAAGCCATGGTACCAGGGTGATACCATTCCGGTCGGCATCGGTCAGGGTTACTGGACAGCAACCCCTATCCAGATGAGTAAGGCGTTGATGATCCTTATCAACGACGGTTTGGTAAAAGTCCCGCATCTGCTAATGAGCACGGCAGAAAACGGCAAGCAAGTACCGTGGGTACAGCCGCACGAGCCGCCCGTTGGCGATATTCATTCCGGTTACTGGGAAATCGCCAAAGACGGTATGTACGGCGTCGCTAACCGCCCTAACGGGACCGCGCATAAGTATTTCGCCGGCGCGCCTTACAAAATTGCGGCGAAATCCGGTACGGCACAGGTCTTTGGCCTGAAAGCCAATGAAACCTATAACGCGCATAAGATCGCCGAACGCTTACGTGACCACAAGTTAATGACGGCCTTCGCACCCTATGATAAACCCCAGGTCGCTGTCGCCATGATCCTTGAGAACGGCGGTGCCGGTCCGGCAGTGGGGACGATTATGCGCCAGATCCTTGACCACATTATGTTGGGCGACAACAACACCAATCTGCCTGCGGAAAACCCAGCGGTTGCAGCAGCTGAGGACCAATAATCGTGACGGATAATCCGAACAAAAAAACATTTTGGGACAAAATCCACATCGATCCCACAATGTTGCTTATTTTGCTGGCTCTGCTGGTCTACAGCTCGCTGGTCATCTGGAGCGCCAGCGGCCAGGATATTGGCATGATGGAGCGTAAGGTCGGCCAGATCGCGATGGGTCTGGTCATCATGGTGGTGATGGCGCAAATTCCCCCCAGGGTTTATGAAGGTTGGGCGCCCTATCTCTATATCTTCTGCATCATTCTGCTAGTGGCGGTAGATGCCTTCGGCGCTATTTCCAAAGGCGCCCAGCGCTGGCTGGACTTGGGTATCGTGCGTTTTCAGCCTTCTGAAATCGCTAAAATTGCCGTGCCGCTGATGGTTGCGCGCTTCATCAACCGCGATGTCTGCCCGCCATCGCTAAAAAATACCGCGATTGCGCTGGTGCTGATTTTTATGCCCACGCTGCTGGTTGCCGCCCAGCCAGACCTCGGTACTTCAATTCTGGTTGCCCTTTCTGGTCTGTTTGTCCTGTTCCTCTCCGGTTTGAGCTGGCGTTTAATCGGTGTCGCGGTCGTTTTGGTCGCCGCGTTTATTCCGATACTGTGGTTCTTCCTGATGCACGATTACCAGCGTCAGCGCGTTATGATGTTGCTCGACCCGGAAACCGATCCGCTGGGCGCGGGTTATCATATTATTCAGTCTAAAATTGCTATTGGTTCCGGCGGATTACGCGGGAAAGGCTGGCTGCACGGTACGCAGTCACAGCTTGAGTTCTTACCCGAACGTCACACTGACTTTATCTTCGCGGTATTAGCAGAAGAGCTGGGTCTGGTGGGAATACTAATTCTGCTGACGCTGTATATTTTACTGATTATGCGTGGGTTATGGATCGCCGCCCGCGCGCAAACCACCTTTGGTCGCGTCATGGCCGGTGGTTTAATGTTGATATTATTCGTTTATGTCTTCGTAAATATTGGTATGGTGAGCGGTATTCTACCCGTGGTTGGGGTTCCACTCCCACTGGTCAGTTACGGAGGCTCGGCACTGATCGTGCTGATGGCCGGGTTCGGGATTGTTATGTCGATCCATACCCATAGAAAAATGTTGTCGAAAAGCGTGTAAGGGGTACGCAATGCGTAAGCAGTGGCTTGGTATCTGCATCGCAGCAGGAATGCTCGCGGCGTGTTCGAATGATGATGGTCAGCAACAGGTTGCTGTCGCGCCGCAGCCTGCGGTGTGTAATGGTCCGATTGTTGAAATCAGCGGGGCCGATCCGCGCTTTGAACCCCTGAACCCAACGGCAAATCAGGACTACCAGCGTGACGGTAAAAGCTACAAAATCGTCCAGGATCCCTCCCGCTTTAGCCAGGCCGGGCTTGCCGCTATTTATGATGCGGAGCCGGGAAGTAATTTAACCGCGTCTGGTGAAGCGTTTGACCCAATGCAGCTGACCGCAGCGCATCCTACGCTGCCAATCCCAAGCTATGCCAGAATAACCAACCTGGCAAACGGCAGGATGATCGTCGTACGCATTAACGATCGTGGTCCGTACGGCAACGACCGCGTGATTTCGCTTTCACGCGCCGCCGCCGACCGTCTGAACACGTCTAACAACACCAAAGTACGTATCGACCCAATCATCGTCGCGCAGGATGGTTCATTATCCGGACCAGGAATGGCCTGTACGACTGTGGCGAAACAAACCTATGCCCTGCCCGCGCGCCCTGATTTAAGCGGTGGTGGCGCTACGTCTTCCGCACCGGATGCAGGCCAGCCGCAAAATGACATCCGCCCCATCAGCAATTCCACGCTGAAAAGTGAAGATACCAGCGGTGCGCCGGTCAACAGCAGTGGTTTCCTCGGCGCGCCCACAACGCTTGCTGCAGGTGTACTTGAAGGCAGCGAACCCACGCCTGCGCCACAGCCTGTAACCGCCGCTCCCGCAGCGTCAACCGCCCCGGTATCCGCGCCAGCAGCCGTTGCCGCGCCAGCCGCTACGGCCAACGGAAACTATGTCGTCCAGGTCGGCGCGGTTAGCGATCAAACACGTGCGCAGCAGTATCAAAAACGCTTAAGCCAGCAGTTTGGCGTCCCTGGCCGGGTAGTGCAAAACGGCGCGGTATGGCGTATTCAGATGGGGCCATTCGCCAGCAAAGCTGAAGCCACCTCATTGCAGCAGCGTCTTCAATCCGAGGCGCAATTACAGTCCTTCATCACCGGCGTGTAATAACGTAAACCGGGCATCTGAATTGTCAATTTCTGTAAATGACATTCACAAAGTCACGCGGAAAGTCAGATGCCTGCCCGTTATGCATTTGCTATAGTAGGGCACTTTTTTTAATTTCATCACGGACGTCGTAGTTCAGACCATGAAGACCACTTTTTCCGCTCGTTTCGTGCAGCGTATGGCGCTCACCGCGGCTCTCTGCGCAGCTTCTCTCTCTGCTGCCCATGCCGATGACCTGAATATTAAAACCATGATCCCCGGTGTTCCGCAGATCGATGCGGAGTCGTATATCCTGATTGATTACAATTCGGGTAAAGTTCTGGCAGAACAGAATGCGGACTCTCGCCGCGATCCCGCCAGTCTGACCAAAATGATGACCAGCTACGTCATCGGCCAGGCAATGAAAGCCGGGAAGTTCAAAGAAACCGATCTGGTCACCGTCGGCAATGACGCCTGGGCTACGGGTAACCCGGTCTTTAAAGGATCATCGTTGATGTTCCTGAAGCCTGGCATGCAGGTTCCTGTCTCACAGCTCATTCGCGGTATTAACCTGCAGTCCGGAAACGACGCCTGCGTAGCGATGGCTGACTTCGCTGCCGGTAGTCAGGATGCTTTCGTCGGTCTGATGAACAGCTATGTGAACGCGCTGGGTCTGAAAAATACCCACTTCCAGACTGTCCATGGTCTGGATGCGGACGGCCAGTACAGTTCAGCCCGCGACATGGCAATGATTGGCCAGGCGCTGATTCGCGACGTGCCTAATGAATACTCTATCTATAAAGAAAAAGAGTTTACTTTCAATGGCATCCGTCAGCTCAACCGTAACGGTCTGCTGTGGGATAACAGCCTGAATGTTGACGGTATCAAAACCGGTCACACCGATAAGGCTGGCTATAACCTCGTTGCATCCGCAACCGAAGGCCAGATGCGGCTGATCTCCGCCGTCATGGGTGGTCGCACCTATAAAGGTCGCGAAACTGAAAGTAAAAAACTGCTGACCTGGGGCTTCCGTTTCTTCGAAACCGTCAACCCGCTGAAAGTCGGTAAAGAGTTTGCTTCTGAACCAGCCTGGTTTGGTAATACCGATCGCGCGTCGTTAGGCGTTGATAAAGATGTCTACCTGACCATTCCGCGCGGCCGTATGAAAGATCTGAAAGCCAGCTACGTGCTGAACACCACCGAACTGCACGCGCCGCTGCAGAAAAATCAGGTTGTCGGCACCATTAACTTCCAGCTTGATGGCAAAACCATTGAACAGCGCCCGCTGGTCGTCCTGCAGGAAATCCCGGAAGGCAACTTCTTTGGGAAAATCATTGATTACATTAAATTAATGTTCCATCACTGGTTTGGCTAAAAATCGAACACTTGAAAGTGTGATTTACGTCCCCATATACTAGGTATCCAGATAACTCCCACGCGCTGTGGGAGTTATTATTTTTTGATGTAACGCCGGAGCTGACATGAAAACCAAACTTAACGAACTGCTTGAATTCCCTACTCCATTTACTTACAAAGTAATGGGGCAGGCGTTGCCTGAGCTGGTTGATCAGGTGGTTGAAGTGGTACAGCGCCATGCGCCAGGTGATTACTCCCCGACGGTAAAACCGAGCAGCAAAGGCAACTACCACTCGGTCTCAATCACCATCACTGCTACACACATTGAGCAGGTTGAAACGCTGTACGAAGAATTAGGCAATATCGATATCGTACGCATGGTGCTGTAAAAACCTGTCGGTTACCCGCTGCATCCCCGCTCGGGTAACCCCTCCCCCCTGTGATATACTTTTCCCCTCTTTAACATTCTCTACTCTGTGTGAGTATCTACGGAGATGCCGTTTTGTATCAGGATAAAATTCTGGTCCGCCAGCTCGGTCTTCAACCTTACGAGCCAGTTTCTCTGGCCATGCACGAATTCACCGATACCCGCGATGAAAACAGTCATGATGAAATCTGGCTGGTAGAGCATTATCCTGTCTTTACCCAGGGTCAGGCCGGTAAAGCAGAGCACGTACTGATGCCGGGAGATATTCCGGTGATCCAGAGCGATCGCGGCGGTCAGGTGACCTACCACGGACCGGGTCAACAGGTCATGTATGTGCTGTTGAACCTGAAACGCCGCAAACTGGGCGTTCGTGAACTGGTTACGCTGCTGGAGCAAACCGTCGTCAATACCCTTGCGGAAATCGGCATTGACGCCCACCCGCGAGCCGATGCGCCGGGCGTATACGTTGGTGAGAAGAAAATTTGCTCATTAGGGTTACGTATTCGTAAAGGATGTTCATTTCACGGCTTAGCGCTTAACGTGGATATGGACCTGTCGCCTTTCCTGCGTATCAACCCTTGTGGTTATGCCGGAATGGAGATGGCGAAAGTATCACAGTGGGATAGCGCAGCCACGACAGAGAGCGTTCGCCCCCGGCTGCTGGCCAATATTCTGGCGCTGTTGGGTAACCCACCGCACGAGTACGTTGCGGACTGAAAATACGCTCATACTTTGCCACGGCATATGTTGTGGCAAATGGCACAAAACAACAACTATTTTACATTTTGCCAGCCTGTCAGGCTGCTTTCTGGCCCGTTTCAATGATATACTGCGTATCACTAATTCAAAAATAGTTGATAAATGCAACATTCCCTTGAATTGAAACGCTTTCCTTCGTAATTCGCAACTGGAACACGCAAGCTATGAGTAAACCCATTGTGATGGAACGCGGTGTTAAATACCGCGATGCCGATAAGATGGCTCTTATCCCGGTAAAAAATGTGGCAACAGAGCGTGAAGCCCTGCTGCGTAAACCGGAATGGATGAAAATAAAACTGCCAGCGGACTCCACTCGCATCCAGGGCATCAAAGCGGCAATGCGCAAAAATGGGCTGCACTCTGTCTGCGAAGAAGCATCCTGCCCTAACCTGGCTGAATGTTTCAACCATGGAACGGCAACCTTTATGATCCTCGGCGCAATCTGTACGCGCCGTTGCCCATTCTGTGACGTTGCCCATGGCCGTCCGGTTGCGCCTGATGCCAACGAGCCGTTGAAACTGGCTCAGACGATTGCGGACATGGCGCTGCGCTATGTCGTGATTACTTCCGTTGACCGTGACGATCTGCGTGACGGCGGCGCACAGCACTTTGCCGACTGCATCACCGCTATCCGCGAGAAAAGCCCGTCGATTAAAATCGAAACGCTGGTGCCTGACTTCCGTGGTCGTATGGACCGCGCGTTAGATATCCTCACGGCTACGCCACCGGACGTATTTAACCACAACCTCGAAAACGTACCGCGTATTTACCGCAATGTACGTCCGGGAGCTGACTACAACTGGTCCCTGAAGCTTCTGGAACGCTTCAAGGAAGCGCACCCGGAGATCCCGACTAAATCGGGTCTGATGGTCGGGCTGGGTGAAACCAATGCCGAAATCATTGAAGTCATGCGCGATCTGCGCAGCCATGGCGTGACCATGCTGACGCTGGGCCAGTACTTGCAGCCAAGCCGTCATCACCTGCCGGTGCAACGCTATGTCAGCCCGGATGAGTTCGATGAGATGAAAGCCGAAGCGATGGCGATGGGCTTTACCCATGCAGCTTGCGGCCCATTCGTTCGTTCTTCATACCACGCTGACATGCAGGCCAAAGGGCTGGAAGTGAAGTAATCGTGTAATACTAACTTACATATCAGCAATAAAAAAACCGGCGAATTGCCGGTTTTTTTCATGCAGAGCAGGCAGTAAGAGCATCATGCTCCTGACATTACTCTTTATGAGAGAGTTTCTCAGCCTGAACGCTGCCATCAGCCTCTTTGTTGGCATCAGCATTATCGTCGTTCATCGCTTTCTTGAAGCCCTTGATTGCCGTTCCCAGGTCTCCACCCAGTGTACGTAACTTCTTGGTACCAAACAGCAGAACGACCAGTGCGGCAACCACCAGCAGTTTGGTAATACTAATCTCACCCATAGATACCTTCTTGACTTAAACCAGGCTACATAATGCGCCATATTAACCTGAGAATATTAACGGCCTTTCGACGCGCGCACACAATAGCAATCTGTAACAAGGTGAATCAAGTCTTGTTTAAAAAAACGTCATAATAATTGCGGTGGCGCAAAGCGTCGGTTAATTAACACCGGAAGTTGCGCCCTGACCTGCTTCACCCGCTCTGCCGAAACCTCGGCCATAATCAGCGCAGGCGTCTCTGCCGCTGCGGCAATGGTCACACCAAATGGATCGATAACCCGGCTTTGACCAATGTTCTTATTACCGCATTCTCCGGCCGCAATAACATAGCAAGTGGCATCAAGGGCTCTTGCCGCCAGCAACGTAGCCCAGTGATGCTCCTTTAGCGCTCCCCGTACCCAGGCGGCAGGCAAAGCGAGGATATCTGCCCCCTGCAGAGCGTGCGCTAACGCCAGCTCAGGGAAGCGTAGATCATAGCAGGTCATCAACCCTACTTTTAATCCATCTACCTCCAGCAGCGGCGCTATGGCGTCTCCTGCATCGACATTACGCGACTCCTGGATCGCAAACGCGTCGTAAAGATGCAGTTTAGCATAATGGGCAACCACCCGACCGCCCCGCAGCGCCACCAGCATGTTAAATGCCCGGCCAGGCACAGAAGGAACATGAATCGTCAGGATTGTCGTCATCGCATTTTGCGCGCTTTCTCGCAGCAAACGCGTCAGAAACCCACCCTCCAGCAGTTGCGCTGACTTCACTGACAGGTCAGGGTCAATATCATTACGGGCAAGTAGCGCCTCCGGTAGTACCAACAGCGATACCCCCTCACCTGCGGCCTGAGACATCAATAAGGCGCAGGTTTCCGCATTTTTTTCCCACGAAGGCCCCACGGCAAACTGCCCTGCTGCAACGAACATATTCCCTCCAGAAACGTTTGTCAGGCTCGCCAACAACGATTATTCAGCGTTACACTCATCCTATATACAATCAAATAGCAGGATTATGCAGTGTTACAACTTCTTTTAGCGGTTTTTATCGGTGGTGGTACGGGTAGCGTAGCGAGATGGATGTTGAGCATGCGCTTCAACCCGCTGCATCAGGCTATTCCATTTGGTACGCTGGCGGCAAACCTACTTGGCGCGTTTATCATTGGTATGGGATTGGCGTGGTTTAATCGCATGACAAACATCGATCCAATGTGGAAGGTGCTGATTACTACCGGTTTTTGCGGGGGGCTGACAACGTTCTCCACCTTTTCAGCAGAGGTGGTGTTTTTACTCCAGGAGGGTCGTCTGGGTTGGGCAATGGTGAATGTGCTGGTGAATTTGCTGGGATCATTTGCAATGACCGCGCTGGCATTCTGGCTGGTGTCAGCCTCTTCTGCGCACTAAACGAAAAAAAACCCGCAATTAAGCGGGTTTTGAATGCTTGCTGTCGTATGCTTACAGAGCGATTACGTTTGCAGCAGAAGGGCCTTTGGCACCGTTAGTGATTTCGAACTCTACGCGCTGACCTTCAGCCAGAGTTTTAAAACCATTGGTCTGGATTGCAGAGAAGTGTACGAACACATCTTTGCTGCCATCTTCCGGAGTAATGAAACCGAATCCTTTGGACTCATTAAACCACTTAACGTTACCTTTAATCTTAGACATCAAAATTACCTTTACATGAAAAATAGACACAAATGCTGTGTCGGGTATCAGTACAACAATTGTGGTGCGCTTTGTCCAGTCGAACTTTATCAAAAAGTGATAAATGTCGCGTTATTTTTCAGCTACACCCATCATCCATATGATTTTTAATAATTTTTTAATACACGACAGCCAATACAGGTAGTCCGTTAAAACTGGAAGCGTAACCACGCAAAGTAGACGTTGCCGTTGTTATAGGTTCCTGGAATGTAGGTCATCTGGAACGTTGCCGGACCATAACCGATTGACGCCAGCGGTAGCAGCACCGGCACCGGAATGTAGTTCCAGTTATCGCGCGCGGTAAAGCCAGCGGTGAAGCCAAGACCGGTACGGAAATTTTCATCAGCCAGCGGACGCCAGGTCTTCTCCCAGCCATAGCCGCCAATCGGTTCCCATTTATTGAAGGAATCCTTAAAGGCCATAATATAAAGCCCGTGCCAGTTACCTTTGTCATCCCAACGAGATTGTCCAAATCCCGCCCCCCAGGGGCGTTCGTTGTAACGATCCGTTTTTTCTTTATCGTAGGCAAAACGCGCATGCCAGGTAATAACCGGTACATACAGATCGTAATGTTCCGGCTGCCGCCAGGTTTCGCTGACATTATCTTTAAAAGTAGCAAACCAGCCTTTATCTTCAGCAGCCCCCTGGGGAATAAAAGCTAACTGAATAAAAAGAAATGAGAAAATGAGAAAATATCGTTTAGCGACAATCACAACTTAATTACCGTCCTAGGATTTATTAGCAATTGTAGCAAACTCAACCTTAATGTTAACTTAACAAAAATGCGCAAATAAAAAATCAGAATATTCCCCAGGCATGACTTATAAGATTATTCTCCCCCCTCGATTTACCGGGCGTTATCACAGCAACTATTTTCTCTTTTTACGCTTTATTGCGATTAACTTGCTCTTTTCAAACACAACGCCCATAAAATCCAACAACAAATTAACACTCAAACATCAAAATATACACAACAGCTGTGTACTTCATCGTTTGGGACGGTGACTTTCTTTTTTTATCCACAGTGTTGAAAAAACGGCTTTGCCATCGGTTGAATCCGTATTTTTATTGATTTTAATCAGCAAGGGGGAGTGGTTTATTAGGCACATTCTCTCACCAGTTTTTACTTTTTTTAATTTTTTTACTTTCTGGGTAACAATGCGACAGGGGAAACAATGTTGACATTTATTGAACTCCTTATTGGGGTTGTGGTTATTGTGGGTGTGGCGCGCTACATCATTAAAGGTTATTCCGCCACCGGCGTGCTGTTTGTCGGCGGTCTCATTTTGCTGATTATCAGCGCGGTGATGGGACATAAAGTTCTGCCATCCAGTGCGGCAACAACGGGCTACACGGCTACAGACATCGTTGAATATATTAAAATTTTGCTGATGAGTCGTGGCGGCGATCTCGGCATGATGATTATGATGCTGTGTGGTTTTGCCGCCTATATGACCCATATTGGCGCGAACGATATGGTCGTTAAGCTGGCCTCTAAGCCGTTGCAGTACATCAATTCACCTTATCTGTTGATGATTGCCGCCTATTTTGTCGCCTGTCTGATGTCCCTGGCCGTCTCGTCAGCTACCGGCCTGGGCGTATTGCTGATGGCAACGCTGTTCCCGGTCATGGTAAACGTTGGGATAAGCCGTGGCGCCGCGGCAGCCATTTGCGCCTCCCCAGCCGCAATTATTCTCTCTCCAACATCCGGGGATGTAGTGCTGGCTGCGAAAGCCGCGGAAATGCCGCTCATCGATTTCGCGTTTAAAACCACGTTGCCGATTTCCATTGCCGCCATCATTGCTATGGCGATTGCCCACTTTTTCTGGCAGCGCTACCTGGATAAAAAAGAGAACATTTCTCACGAAATGTTAGACGTGGCAGAAATTACCACGACCGCGCCGTCGTTTTACGCCATCCTGCCGTTTACCCCGATCGTTGGCGTCCTGATTTTTGATGGTAAATGGGGTCCACAGCTGCACATCATTACGATTCTGGTGCTGTGCATGCTCATCGCTGCCGTTCTGGAATTTGTTCGCGGATTCAACACCCAGAAGATGTTTTCAGGTCTGGAGGTCGCTTACCGGGGCATGGCGGACGCCTTTGCTAACGTAGTGATGCTGCTCGTCGCGGCAGGTGTTTTTGCCCAGGGCTTGAGCACTATCGGCTTTATTCAGAGCCTGATTTCTATCGCCACCTCGTTTGGCTCAGCGAGTATTATTCTGATGCTGGTGCTGGTGATCCTGACCATGCTGGCGGCAATGACCACCGGCTCCGGTAACGCACCGTTTTATGCTTTCGTTGAGATGATCCCGAAACTGGCACATTCTTCCGGGATTAACCCTGCCTACCTCTCAATTCCCATGCTGCAGGCCTCAAACCTCGGACGTACCATCTCCCCGGTCTCCGGCGTCGTTGTGGCTGTGGCGGGCATGGCGAAGATTTCTCCGTTCGAAGTCGTGAAACGTACTTCCGTTCCGGTGATGGTCGGACTGCTGGTGGTGATTATCGCCACCGAAGTGATGGTACCGGGCTCTTCTTCAGCCGTTGTTGGCAACTGATACTCAGTGAAATGTAGGCCGGATAAGGCATTTACGCCACATCCGGCATTTAAACCGCACCGTTGCCGGATGTCGATGCTAAAGCATCTTATCCGGCCTACGTCAGAAATCAGCATTTAGCCGCCGTGATAAATACGCTGCGGCCTGCCTACTTTCCCGTGAATAATCTCCGCAATAATCAAATGACGGCTGGCGCAGTACTCCAGATAACGTCTGGAGGTCGTTCGACTGATGGTGAGCGCCTGGGCGATCGTTTCCGCAGTATGATGTACCGTCGGATCGGCAAATAGCTTCAGCACCGCATTCAGCGTTAACGCATCAATCCCGGTCGGCAAATCGCCTTTCGGCTCGCCGCGCGCGTAGGCATTAAACATTTCATCAATCTGCTTTTGACTGGCGCTATCATTGCCTGCCAGCATGCGTCTGCGCTGTTGATACCGCGTAAGCGTCTGCCCCAGTCGCTCGTAGGCGATAGGCTTAACCAGATAATCAAACGCACCGCTGCGCACGGCCTCAGAGACCGTCTCCATATCGCTGGCCGCCGTGGTAAATACCACCCCGCCCGGATAGCGCGCCTGGGTCAGTTCATGCAGCAACGTAATCCCCTTACCGTCCGGTAAGTAGTTATCAAGAAGGATCAAACCGGGCTTAAAACGCTCAATCATCATTCTTGCCTGCGCAAGATTACCCGCCAGCCATATCTGGCTGAAGCCGGGTATATGGCGGATATATTCAGCATGCATTTCCGCCAGTAGCGTTTCATCCTCAACGATCAGTAGCGTTAATGGTTCCGTCATTGTTTTTTTTCACTTTCGGAAGAAATAAAGAAAATAAAGTACCGCAAGGGGAGTTATCTTCGAGCGTAATCACCCCGTCACAGCGCCTCACATAACTTGCAATCAGATACAAACCGATGCCATGTTCGCCTGGTTCATCGGTACGGGTACTCACACCCTGTTCAAATATTTTTTCACGCAATGCTTCCGGTACGCCGCATCCCTGATCGGCAACTTCGATAACCACGTCATCCCCTTCGTCGCTCAAATAGAGTTCGACGACGTTGTTGCCCTGCTGGGTGCGTAAACTCGCTTCAAATGCATTATCAAGCAGATTGCCAACAATTGCTGCAAACTCTGTGCTATCCAGCCCTTCGGGCAGCTGATGCAGCTGGCTGCCAGGAACAATGGTCATCGTAAGGCCCAGTTCCCGAGCACGTTGCACCTTGCCAAATAACAATCCCGCCACCTGACGATCGGCAAAGGCGCCGCGCAGGCTGTCAATCAGCTGCTGCTGCGCCTGTGACTCCCCCTGAACCATAGCCAGCACCCGGTCATACTCTTTCATTTGCAACAGGCCATTGATGGTTGACATCCAGTTCAGGTGCTCATGACGCAGCGTTCTCAAGCTCTCAACATACTGTTTGATTTGCGTTAATTGTGCATTAAGGGTAGCAATTTCATCCTTACTGCGAAAACTGATGATGGCCCCAAGCAGTTCTTCACCAGAGCGAATTGCCTCACGGTTGGCGATAACGCTCAACCCATTAAAATTAACCATCGCATCCTGGCGTTGTTCCGCAATCTGCTGGGTGAAAAAGTCCGCTGGCCGAACGACTTCATTAACCGGTTTTCCCAGCCACTTTCTTCCGGGCGATGACAAGCCCAGCATTTTCCTCGCACTGCGGTTTATCGCCGTGATATATCCGTCAGGATCAACGGCAATCAACCCTTCATACACCGAGCTGAACAGCGCTTCCTGCTGACGCACCACCCGCGCGATTTGTTTAGGTTCCATCCCCAACATCTGCCGACGAATATGCGCGGCAAAAAACCAGGAGAGCAGCATCAGAACCAACAGCAGCAGGATAAATACCCCAGCCATTGGCAGTAAGAAATCCGATCGCCAGCTGTCAATTTTGCTGATCAGATAACCAATTGAGACCACGCCAATGATTTTGCCATCGTCATCAAAGATAGGCGTTTTGGCGCGCATCGCCATCCCGATAGATCCTTTACCGGTTATAAAGTAGCTCTCACCTTTTTCCAGCGCGCCGGGCTTGGTGAACTGCATCGGATAGCCAATCTTTTCCGGGTTCGGATGATAAAGACGGATAGAGTGGGTATCTCCAATCACCACATAATCGAAGTCAGTCCCGCTCTGTAATTTGTCGGCAATGGTCGCGAGGCGCTTGTAATCACGATGCTTCACCGCTGTGATGATGCTGTCGTTAGAGGCGATGATTTTGGCCTGGTTCATTGCCATATCACGGACGTGTGTCGTCAGATAATCTTCAAAACTGGCGGTAAAGTATTGTGCTAACGCGGCGATAATAAGAACAGAAACCACCAGAATGAGCAGAAAGATGCGTAACGGAAACGCCAGACTGCGAAAAAAAGGAAACCGCGTTTTATTTTTCTGTTCTGCCATGATTTTTCCTCACCGACGTTATCCGAAACTTATTTTCTATTGTAGTTGTAATAAAAATGTTTTATTTAAAAGTGACGGTATAAAACGGGATCGTTGCAGATTCCCCACCTTAAATCAATTAAACAAATTAAAACCACACGCTATTCCGGGGTTAAATTAATTAAAAAACTTAAAACCATAAAACACTTTAAAACCTTCTAACTTATTGTGAAATAAATCAAAAATTACCCCTCAAATACTCCTTACGATGTATACGGCAGGGAAAAAAAGAAATACTCCGTAATAAAAAAAACATTCCCTTCAATTGCAAACAAAACGTTATCAGGTTGCTAAGTAGAGCAACAAAAACAGAAACCCAGTAACAAATATAGCGTCGGGGCTCTATTCACTATGTTCGGTAATAATATATTCACGCAAGTCAAACGCTCAGAAAATAAAAAGATGGCGGCTATCGCGCAATTTCTGAAAGAGAACGATCTGAGCGTTGATACCACCGTCGAAGTATTTATCACCGTCACCCGTGACGATCGCCTGATTGCCTGTGGCGGTATCGCCGGAAATATCATTAAGTGCGTCGCGATTTGTGAGTCCGTGCGCGGTGAAGGCCTGGCGCTGACGCTGGCGACAGAACTCATCAACCTCGCCTATGAGCGCCACTGTACGCATCTCTTCATCTATACCAAAACCGAATACGAATCGCTGTTTAAACAGTGCGGCTTTTCCACGCTCACCAGCGTGCCCGGCATTATGGTGTTGATGGAAAACAGCACCACGCGGCTGAAACGCTACGCCGAATCGCTGGCGAAACAGCGCCATGAAGGAAAAAAAATTGGCTGTATCGTCATGAACGCCAACCCCTTCACCGACGGACATCGTTTTCTGATCCAACAGGCGGCCGCGCAATGTGACTGGCTGCATCTGTTTCTGGTGAAAGAAGATACCTCGCGTTTTCCGTATGAAGACCGCCTGGATCTGGTGCTCAAAGGAACAAAAGACATTCCGCGTTTAACCGTGCATCGCGGTTCGGAATACATCATTTCCCGCGCCACGTTCCCGTGCTACTTCATCAAAGAGCAGAGCGTTATTAACCACTGCTACACCGAAATAGACCTGAAAATCTTCCGCCAGTACCTGGCCCCGGCTCTCGGCGTCACGCATCGCTTCGTGGGCACTGAGCCATATTGCACCGTCACCTCCCAGTACAACAACGACATGCGTTACTGGCTGGAGACCCCAACGCTTCCCGCCCCGCCGATTGAACTGGTGGAAATTGAGCGGCTGTGTTTCCGGGAGATGCCGATTTCCGCCTCCTGGGTACGCAAGCTGCTGGTTAAAAAAGATCTCACGGCTATCGCATCCCTGGTTCCTGACGCCACGCTGCACTATCTGCAAAGCATGGCTGAACGAGCCTCATCGGGTGCGGCAGTCCGCCAAAATACCCCCGCATTAGCAACAGGTGAAAAATGAAAATAAACCAGGCAGCCGTCGCAGGCACACTCGAGTCCGGTGATGTGATGATCCGCATCGCCCCGCTCGATTCGCAGGATATTGACCTGCAGGTTAACAGTAGCGTCGAAAAGCAGTTCGGTGATGCCATCCGGGCCACCATTCTGGACGTACTGTCCCGCTACAACGTACGCGGCGTGCAATTAAATGTTGATGATAAAGGCGCACTGGACTGCATTTTACGTGCGCGACTGGAAGCACTACTGGCCCGCGCCGGCGGTATTCCGGCACTGCCATGGGAGGATTGCCAGTGATTGCCGAATCTTTGCAACAACGTAAAACCCGTACCCGCCGCAGCATGTTGTTCGTACCGGGCGCCAATGCCGCCATGGTCAGCAACTCGTTTATCTACCCGGCTGATGCGCTGATGTTCGACCTGGAAGACTCCGTCGCGCTGCGTGAAAAAGATACCGCCCGCCGCATGGTGTACCACGCGCTGCAGCATCCGCTGTATCACGACGTTGAAACCATCGTGCGCGTAAACGCCCTCGACTCCGAATGGGGCATCAACGACCTCGAAGCCGTGGTACGCGGCGGCGCCGACATCGTGCGTTTACCGAAAACCGATACCGCACAGGATGTCACCGACATCGAAAGCGAAATCCTGCGTATCGAGAAAGCCTGTGGCCGTGAGCCCGGCAGCACCGGTCTGTTAGCCGCCATCGAATCACCGTTAGGCATTACCCGCGCGGTAGAAATTGCCCACGCTTCAGAACGTCTGATCGGCATTGCCCTGGGTGCAGAAGATTATGTGCGTAACCTGCGTACTGAACGTTCCCCGGAAGGGACTGAACTGCTGTTTGCCCGCTGCTCTATTTTGCAGGCTGCGCGCTCTGCCGGTATTCAGGCGTTCGACACCGTCTATTCCGATGCCAACAACGAAGCCGGTTTCCTGCACGAAGCCTCACACATCAAGCAGCTGGGTTTTGACGGCAAGTCGCTGATCAACCCCCGCCAGATTGAACTTCTGCATAACCTCTATGCCCCGACGCGCAAAGAGCTGGCTCATGCCCGTCTGGTGGTGGAAGCCGCTGAAGCTGCCGCCCGCGAAGGTCGTGGCGTGGTTTCCCTGAACGGCAAGATGGTCGACAGCCCGGTTATCGAGCGCGCCCTTCTGGTTATCTCCCGGGCAGAACTTTCCGGCATTCGCGAAGAATAAGGCAAAAAAATGACGCAGAAAATCGAACAGTCTCAACGCCAGGATCGCGTGGCGACCTGGAGCCGTCATGCAGAAAGCGAGCTTTCCGCTTATCAGAGCACCGCAAAAGCAGAACTGCAGAAGCAAAAACCGCGCGACAAAAAGCTGTGCGCTAATCTGGAAGACGCCATTCGTCGTTCAGGTTTACAGGATGGCATGACCATCTCTTTCCACCACGCATTCCGCGGTGGCGATCTGACGATTAACCTGGTGATGGACGCCATCGCCAGCATGGGCTTTAAAAACCTGACGCTGGCCTCCAGCTCCCTGAGCGACTGCCATGCGCCGCTGGTTGAGCACATCCGTCAGGGCGTGGTCAGCCGTATTTATACCTCCGGGCTGCGTGGCCCGCTGGCAGAAGAGATCTCCCGTGGTCTGCTGGCCGAACCGGTACAGATCCACTCCCACGGCGGTCGTGTGCACCTGGTGCAAAGCGGCGAGCTCAGCATTGATGTCGCATTCCTCGGCGTCCCGTCGTGCGACCCGTCTGGTAACGCCAACGGTTATACCGGAAAAGCGTGCTGCGGCTCACTGGGCTATGCCCGCGTCGATGCCGAAAACGCCAGACAGGTTGTCCTGCTGACCGAACAGCTGCTGACCTATCCGCACAACCCGGCCAGCATTACCCAGGATCAGGTCGATCTGATCGTGCAGATCGACCAGGTCGGCGATGCGGACAAAATTGGTGCGGATGCGACCCGCATGACCACCAACCCGCGTGAACTGTTGATCGCCCGCAGCGCGGCAGACGTCATTGCGAATTCCGGTTACTTCAATGAGGGCTTCTCATTGCAGACCGGTACCGGCGGCGCGTCTCTGGCCGTGACCCGTTTCCTGGAAGACAAAATGCGCAGCCGCGACATCCATGCCGATTTCGCGCTGGGCGGCATCACCGCCACCATCGTCGATCTGCATGAAAAAGGCTTAATCCGCAAGCTGCTGGACGTACAGAGCTTCGACAGCGCCGCCGCGAAATCCCTGGCCCGCAATCCAAATCACATTGAGATCAGCGCCAACCAGTACGCTAACTGGGGCTCGAAAGGCGCATCGGTCGATCGTCTGGACGTTGTGGTTCTGAGCGCGCTGGAAGTCGACACCAGTTTCAACGTTAACGTCCTGACCGGCTCTGACGGCGTGCTGCGCGGCGCTTCCGGTGGTCACTGCGATACTGCGGTTGCCGCCGCGCTGTCCATCATCGTCGCACCGCTGGTTCGCGGACGTATCCCGACGCTGGTGGATAACGTCCTGACCTGCGTAACCCCGGGTTCCAGCGTTGACATCCTGGTCACCGACCACGGTATCGCCGTTAACCCTGCGCGTCCGGAACTGGCGGAACGTCTTAAAGAAGCGGGTATGAAAGTGGTGTCGATTGAATGGCTGCGCGAACGCGCCCAGCAGCTCACCGGCCAGCCGCGCGCCATCGAATTTACCGACCGCGTGATTGCCGTGGTGCGCTACCGCGATGGTTCGGTCATTGACGTTGTGCATCAGGTGAAGGAATAAGCCATGCACCTGCTCCCTGAACACGCCACCTGCCACGCGGTTTCCATCCCCGGGCTGCTCGCCAGCCGCGATGAGAGACAGGCAAGGCAGCAGGCGTGGCTCTCGCGCCACCACGCGCCACTGGTCTCGTTTACCGTGGTCGCGCCAGGTCCGGTTAAAGACAGCGCATTAACCCGCCGCATCTTTAATCACGGCGTCACCGCCCTGCTCGCGCTGGCGGAAAAATCCGCCTGGCTTGTCAGGGAGCAGACTGCGCTGGTCTCGGCCAGCGGACCGGAAGGCCTGCTGGCCATTGAGGCTCCGGCCCACAACCTCAAGCTCGCCACTATCGGGCTTGAGCATTCACACCCGCTGGGACGGTTATGGGACATCGACGTCCTGACCCCTGAAGGGGAAATTCTGTCCCGGCGTCATTTCGCGCTCCCTGCCCGCCGCTGTCTGCTGTGCGGGCAAAGCGCTGCCGAATGCGCGCGGGGTAAAACCCACGCGCTTTCCGACTTACTCACTCAGATGGAGGCACTGCTGCATGATGCCGATTCCCGCCACATCAACCAGTAACGCAGTCCTTCCTCTGGATCTGCCTGACGCTTACGCCACGCTGGCATGGCGCGCCATGCTGACGGAAGTCAACCTGTCGCCCAAACCGGGTCTGGTGGATCGTATTAATAACGGCGCGCATAAAGATATGGCGCTGGAAGATTTTTATCGCAGTGCTGAAGCGATTCAGACATGGCTGCCGCGTTTTATCGAATACGGCGCATTCAGCGCACAGCAGTCGCCGGAAGATGTCCTGCAAGGACTGCGTCCGCTGGGCATGGCCTGCGAAGCCGATATGTTTCGCGCCACCGCCGGGGTGAACACCCATAAAGGCAGCATCTTTTCGCTGGGATTACTGTGCGCCGCTATTGGCCGCCTGCTCCAGCTCCGCCTGACCGTTACCGCTGAAACCCTTTGCTCTACGGCAGCAGCATTTTGCCGGGGCCTGACCGGGCGCGAACTGCGCCAGAACAATCAACAACTCACGGCGGGCCAGCGTCTTTATCAGCAACTGGGATTAACCGGCGCACGCGGCGAAGCCGAAGCGGGATACCCCCTCGTCATTGAGCATGCCCTGCCGCACTACCGCGCCCTGCTGGCTGAGGGTCGCGATCCTGAACTGGCGTTACTCGATACGTTACTGCTGCTGATGTCTGTCAACGGTGACACCAACGTGGCTTCCCGCGGTGGCGCAGAAGGCCTGCGCTGGCTACAGCAGCAGGCTGCCACCTTGTTACAACAAGGCGGGATTCGAACCCCCGCCGATCTCGAATACCTGCGCCAGTTCGACCAACAGTGTATTGAACGCAACCTCAGTCCCGGGGGCAGCGCCGATCTGCTGATCGTCACCTGGTTCTTAGCTCAGATTTCACAAGTTCATCATTATCACAATTAAAGATCCTTTCCGGAGAATCATTCATGTCTTTAGCAAAAGATAAAATTTGGAAGTTACTGGCCCCATTGGTAGTCATGGGCGTCATGTTTCTTATCCCTGTCCCAGATGGAATGCCCCCACAGGCATGGCACTACTTTGCCGTGTTTGTGGCCATGATTGTCGGGATGATTCTGGAGCCAATTCCAGCAACGGCAATCAGCTTTATCGCCGTGACGATCTGCGTTATCGGCAGTAACTATCTGCTGTTTGACGCTTCAGAGCTGGCCGACCCGGCGTTTAAAGCGGGTAAGCAAGCGCTGAAATGGGGTCTGGCAGGCTTCTCCAGCACCACCGTGTGGCTGGTATTTGGCGCGTTTATTTTTGCGCTGGGTTATGAAGTCACCGGCCTGGGCCGTCGTATCGCGCTGTTCCTGGTGAAATTCATGGGTAAACGTACCCTGACGCTGGGCTATGCGATTGTTATTATCGACATCCTGCTGGCGCCGTTTACGCCGTCCAACACCGCGCGTACCGGTGGTACCGTATTCCCGGTTATCAAAAACCTGCCGCCGCTGTTTAAATCATTCCCGAACGATCCTTCCGCGCGCCGTATCGGCGGATATCTGATGTGGATGATGGTCATCAGTACCAGCCTTAGCTCCTCTATGTTCGTTACCGGCGCTGCGCCTAACGTGCTCGGTCTGGAGTTCGTCAACAAAATTGCCGGTATTCAAATCAGCTGGTTGCAGTGGTTCCTCAGCTTCCTGCCGGTCGGTATTATTTTGCTGATCGTTGCGCCGTGGCTGTCCTACGTTCTGTACAAACCAGAAGTTACTCACAGTGCTGAAGTTGCCGCATGGGCCGGTGATGAACTGAAAACCATGGGTAAACTGACGCGTAAAGAGCTGACCCTGATCGGTCTGGTTCTGCTCAGCCTGGGTCTGTGGGTCTTCGGGGGTAAACTGATTGATGCCACCGCGGTGGGTCTGCTGGCCGTTTCCCTGATGCTGGCGCTGCACGTTGTACCGTGGAAAGACATCACCCGTTATAACAGCGCATGGAACACTCTGGTTAACCTCGCTACGCTGGTCGTTATGGCGAATGGTTTAACCCGTTCAGGCTTCATCGACTGGTTCGCCAACACCATGAGCACTCATCTGGAAGGTTTCTCGCCTAACGCGACGGTTATCGTTCTGGTACTGGTGTTCTACTTTGCTCACTACCTGTTTGCCAGCCTTTCCGCTCACACCGCCACCATGCTGCCGGTTATTCTGGCGGTCGGTAAAGGTATTCCGGGCGTGCCGATGGAACACCTGTGTATCCTGCTGGTACTGTCCATCGGTATCATGGGCTGTCTGACTCCGTATGCAACGGGCCCTGGCGTTATCATCTACGGCTGTGGTTATGTGAAGTCCAAAGACTACTGGCGTCTGGGTGCTATTTTCGGCGTTATCTATATCGCAATGCTTCTGCTGGTCGGCTGGCCGATTCTGGCAATGTGGAGCTAATCATTCCGGTTCACGCCTGATAAAAATGATGCCAGTCAGCTAAACCTGACTGGCTTTTTTTATGATTAAATAGATGATATTCAGAATTTATATAAGTATCCGAAATCATCATGACATCAACATGGCGTTATTCTTCTCTACTGGCCGCATTTCTGCTCCCTGTTTCTGCGGCTCAGGCCGATGCACTTCAGGCAAAACAGTACGCTGATTTTGACAGCTACGTGCTGGCCCTCTCCTGGCAAAGCGGATTTTGTCAGAGCCAACACGAGCGCAATCGTCAGGAGCCGGACGAATGTCGTCTGCAAAAAGAGCTCGCGGACAAAGCGGATTTCCTGACCGTTCACGGTTTATGGCCCAGCCTGCCAAAATCGATCGCCGCTCGCGGAGTAGACAACCGCCGCTGGATGCGTTTTGGCTGCGCAACACGTCCCATTCCTAACCTGCCTGAAGCGCGTGCCAGCCGCAAATGCGCAGCGCCTGAAACCGGTCTGTCACTGGAGAGTGCGGCGAAACTAAGCGCCGTGATGCCAGGCGCAGGCGGAACATCCTGCCTGGAACGCTATGAGTATGCCAAACACGGCGCCTGTTTTGGTTTTGATCCCGACGTGTACTTTGGCACGATGGTGCGGCTGAATAATGAGGTTAAGAACAGCGAAGCGGGCAAGTTCCTCGCGGATAACTACGGCAAAACCGTCAGCCGCAGAGCATTTGACGCCGCCATCGCCAAAAGCTGGGGTAAAGAGAGCGTCAAAGCCGTGAAGCTAAGCTGCCACGGCAACCCGGCTTATCTCACAGAGATCCAGTTATCTCTGAAAACCGACACCATCAATCAACCGCTATCCGCGCAGTCATTCTTATCTCAGCCGCATCCGGGTAACTGCGGTAAACAGTTTATTATCGACAAGGCAGGATACTGAAAATAGCGACCGACGCCGCAGTCTGGCGTCGGTCTGCCTGCTTAGCGTTGCAAACGGGCGTCCGGGCGAACCAGATCAAAGCGGTGTGTTTCACTGATCGAATAATAGGCCGTAGGTCCACCGGCACGCAGTACCGGTTTCGCTTTCGCCGTCTGGTAGATGCCTTCTTCCAGTAGCGTTTCATCAATATGAATACCCACCACTTCGCCCAGCACCAGCCAGGTTTCTACAGGCGCGCCATCAGCGGTGGTCAGTTGCAGAGTTTGCGATAAACGGCACTCAAAATTAACCGGGCTTTGCGCCACGCGCGGCACGCCGACAATCCGGCTGTCGGCCTTACTCAGCCCAGCGGCAAAAAACTCGTCCTCGCCGTGCGGCAAGCTGGCCGACGTTTCATTCATCGCGCTGGCCAGTTCAAGGGTGGTCAGGTTCCAGACAAACTCACCGGTTTCGACAATATTCTGCACGCTGTCTTTCCAGCCGCTGCTGGCAAAACCAATAATCGGTGGATGGTAGTTAAAGCAGTTAAAGAAACTGTATGGCGCCAGGTTATGTCGCCCGTTGCTGTCGCGCGACGCAATCCAGCCAATGGGGCGCGGTCCAATGATGGCATTTAGCGGGTCGTGCGGTAAGCCGTGTCCCTGTGATGGTTGATAAAAATACATGGCCTTCTCTGGTGTCGTTAACGGTAGCGCAGCACGAATTATGCTTCGCTCATCTCCCTGGAAAAAGAAGATCAGCGTAGAACAATCCGTTAAAGATTACGACTGAATAAAGTTGAACAGATCGCCATTGATCTGCTGTTTATGGGTGGTGCAAATGCCGTGAGAACCACCGGCATACACTTTCAACTGCGCATCCGGCAATATTTCCGCCGCGACCTTGCCGCAGGTTTCAAACGGGACAATCTGATCGTCATCGCCGTGGATCACCAGCGTCGGGATGGTCATCTTTTTGAGATCCTCACGCAGGTCCGTTTCTGAAAACGCGTGAATACAGTCATACAACGCTTTGATTGACCCTTGTAAGCCCTGTTCAACAAAACTTTCCCGGACAGCCTTCGACTCTTTTGCGCCCGGACGGTTATAACCATAGAATGCCGCGGTCAGTTCATAGAAGAAGGCGGCGCGATCGTTGATCACCCCTTCACGGATGCCATCAAACACCTCTTTCGGCACGCCATTTGGGTTAAAGTCGGTCTTGATCATGATCGGCGTCACTGCGCCGATTAACACCGCTTTTGCCACCCGCTGCGTGCCATGGCGACCGATATACCGCGCCACTTCCCCCCCGCCGGTAGAGTGCCCAACATGCACGGCATCTTTAAGATTAAGATGCGCGGTAAGTTCAGCCAGATCGTCAGCATACTGATCCATATTGTGCCCATCCCAGGGTTGGGCCGAACGCCCATGCCCACGCCTGTCATGGGCGATCACACGAAATCCTTTCGACCCGAGGAACAGCATCTGATCCTCAAACGCATCTGCCGTCAGCGGCCAACCATGGCTGAAGACAATAGGCTGTCCACTTCCCCAGTCTTTAAAATGCAAATAGCTGCCGTCTTTCAAGGTAAGTTTGTCGTACTGGCTCATGAGATCTCCTGTAGCGGAACACTGAGTTGTATTGACGCACCCGCAACGAGCGCTTAAAAAGCATAATGCAAATTGGAGAACGATCACGTTTTTCGGCTAAAATCACACCATATGCGACAATATTGATGATTTACCTGAATGTGAACTAAATCACTTCAAACATGGGGTAAGTCTCAGTATCATCATAAAAGCTAAACCCTTGCCGCCTGACGGTGAGGGTTTTCTTTTGGGATTATTTACCTGCGCACCCGCAGTATCGACGACATGGAGTAATAAATGTCCAGACCAACTATCATCATTAACGACCTCGATGCGGAACGCATTGACCGCCTGTTGGAGCAACCTGCGTTTGCTGGTTTACCGATTGCCGACGCCCTGAATGCCGAGCTGGATCGCGCGCAAATGTGTTCTCCTGAAACCATGCCGCACGATGTCGTAACCATGAACAGCCGTGTGAAATTCCGCAATCTGAGTGATGGCGAAGTCCGCGTGCGTACCCTGGTGTATCCGGCCAATATGACTGACAGCAGCACGCAGCTTTCAGTCATGGCGCCGGTTGGCGCGGCACTTCTGGGACTGCGCGTTGGCGACACCATTCACTGGGAACTGCCCGGCGGGACCTCAACGCACCTCGAAGTCATCGAGCTGGAGTACCAACCTGAAGCTGCGGGCGACTACCTGCGCTAACTCTGTCTTATCAAAGCTATTCGCTTTATCTTACAGGGGATGCATCTGCATCCTCTTTCCGGTTCCCCCTCCTCTCCCGATCCGCGCGTTATTTCCCGTTCGCAAAACATAAATCTGTGTCGTGACTGACAGAATCATTTTTAATACTATGCTGTTATGTGTTCATGTAATGACAAGGAGAATGTTTATGTACAACACAATCATAATGCCTGTTGATGTATTCGAAATGGAACTGAGTGACAAGGCTATTCGCCATGCAGAATTCCTGGCGCAGGAAAAAGGGGTTATCCATCTGCTGCACGTGCTGCCAGGCTCCGCGAGCTTAAGCCTGCACCGCTTTGCTGCGGACGTTCGTCGTTTTGAAGAGCATCTGCAACACGAAGCGGAAACGCGTCTGCAAACGATGGTTGGTCACTTCAGCATCGATCCTTCCCGCATTAAACAGCACGTGCGCTTTGGCAGCGTCCGTGACGTGGTCAACGAGTTGGGTGAAGAATTGAATGCGGATGTGGTGGTCATTGGGTCACGTAACCCGTCCATCAGTACCCACCTGCTCGGCTCAAACGCCTCCAGCGTTGTCCGCCACGCCACTCTGCCGGTACTGGTTGTTCGCTAACAGTATATAAATGCCCCACCCGCCTGACGGGTGGGGTTTTTATTAGGTGATGCACTCTTTCTCATGGGCATCGCCCATAACCTGGCATACTTCCTCTGTAGATATTTTTTGCAAGGCCAACTCCCTGAACAGCCCTGGACTGACCCCCGTATGTTTATGGAAAAAGCGCGTAAAGTAGGCCTCATCATTGAATCCTAAAAAAGCCGCAAGCTGCTTTATCGTCTTAGAGGTGTAAACCAACTCCTGTTGGGCTTCCTGCAGTACGCGCATATTAATCACGTCCAGGCTGGACATGCCTAATGTTATCCGGCATAAGCGCGACAGATGCCCCGGGGACATGCCCATCTCCTCAGAATAATCATTAACGGTCAACCGCTGGCGAAAGCGCTGATCCACCAGCAGGAGGAATTTGTTTATTTGTGAGGCTTTACGCGAGCAGATATCAAATTTCTGCTGTTCTTCTGTCAGGGTACTGATACGCGTGAGGTGAACCAGAATGGAGATAAAAATCGAAATGCACATTGCCTTATGATTAACCCGCGGTTTCTGCATCTCTTTTTGTAAAGACTGATAAAAACCCTGAATAATTTTCCCGTCTTCAGGAGAACCATCGAGAGGGATTACGCAGGGTTTATGCATCAGAGTGAGAACGTTGGGCGCCAATAACCCCATCACCGATTCCATTGGCCCTTGTGAGGCAGTGATCGTCATCCCTTCCGTACCGGGTCGGTAATCAAAACCATGAACGGTCTGCGCAGGTACAAGGATGAGACCCGGACCATTTACCTTCATCCGGGTGTAATTCATTAAAACATCGACCTCGCCGCTCTGGATAAAGAGGGTCTGAATTAATGAGTCATGAATATGCGGGCTGGCTTTCCAGTTCAGGGGTTTTGAACGCAATGAGATCATTTCTACATTAAAGAAATTTTCCCAGCCCGGTTCCGACTGTTCGCCATATAACGCATAAGTAGGAATGGTCGTTGTCATCAATGCTTCCCCACCCAATAAAATGGACCCGCCAGGCGGCAACGGTGCCCCTGGCGGGCTAAGGTTATGCGGGCATAATAACCGCGCCGTCAGCATTCAAACGCTCTATCTCCTCGACAGAATATCCGTATTCCAAAAGAATTTGCTGCGAATCATGCCCTAATCCGCGGGATGGACGAATTTGTGCAGGCCCCATACTGCCAATGTTCACAGGAGGGGTCACCAGCACACGTCGGTTACCGGTGATATATTCAACATTTCGCAGACAGTCCGTCGCCCACGCCTGCTCATCGTCAAGGATTTCATCAGGCGTGAAGCCTTTCTCATGAGCAAAGTCGTTCTGTTTTAACATCTGCATCATTTCATCAAGCGAGCGTTTAGCGACCTGCTCACTGATGATCCTGATAATATCCCGGTTACGTCCATGTAGATTGACATCGGCAATACGACAAAACTCAGGACTGTCGACCAAATCTTCGCGACCAAGTAGCGTCATGAACTTATTGAAAAAGCGATCGTACTCTGGGATACAAATTACCATCCAGCGACCATCAAGAGTTTTATAGGTATTGTTGAACGGGTTCGCGACTTCACAACGGGATTTAGGATAAACGTTGCCATATTGCGCCGATGTGACGGCAATACTCATCATAAACAACGCGGTATGATGCAGACTCACTGTCACCTTATCCCCTCGTCCGGAGAGCGTACGACCATATAACGCCGCGCAAACTCCCGAAACCAGACACATGGAGGCCTGGAAATCGCCAAACCCATTCACTGAGTTAATCGGCGTTTCCCCGCGTTCGTTTGTCGACCCCAGGATCCCTCCCCGGCAAACATAGGCCGTCGCATCAAACCCTGCGGTATCTTTTTCTGGCCCTTGCTCACCATACCCCAGAATCTGAGCAAAAATTAAACGCGGAAAACGCAGGTGCAATTCTTCCCATGAGAACCCCAGCCGCTCCAGCGCTTTCGTCCGATAGCTGGTCACTACCACATCAGCGGTGGAAAGAATGCGCCAGGCAATTTCTTTCGCTCGCTCCTGTTTCAAATTCAGACACAGAAAACGCTTATTGGCATTGGAAATATCAAATGCCGGATTCTCATCATCTTCATACGGCATATTAAAAACTGACGCCTGCGTGCGGCCAGGATCGCCGATGGGCGGTTCGATTTTGATCACATCCGCCCCCCAATCACCTAAAATACGCGCTACCGTTGGCGCAGCCAGAAATGATGTCAGATCAACGACCTTAACGCCCTCTAATGGTCTCATGTCATATTCCCTCAAAAATGAGTAGCCTGTTTAACCGGCAAATCCTTTACGGCCACCGGCGCTGACGCGTGCTGATTTTTTTTCTATTGGCCGAATGCGCGCAATTAGCATAAAGAATGCTCCGACAATCGCCACGCCTGCGCCCAGATACAGTGCGTACTCGTACTGACCACCGGAGACATCAATCACCCAGCCAGCGAGTACAGGCGAGAGAATACCCGCCAACGTCCCGAACACCCCGTTCAGCCCGACCAACATGCCGGTGTCTTTTTGCGAGAAAATAATAGGAATTGAAAAGTGTGCAGCCATCGTGAAGCACAGGAAGAAGTTCGACGCAGAGATAAGCGTGGCGGCACTCCACAAGCTGTTTGCCTGAGTGCCGAGGATCAAAAATACCCCAGCTAATAATAACCCCAGTACCGGAGAAATCTTACGTCCGACGTTTTGTCCAAATCGACGACATGCGGCATCAGTAACTACGCCCCCCAGCGGATAGGCAAAGATTGCCACCAGATACGGCAGCATAGAAAAAATCGCGCTTTGTTTGAGATCGATTCCACGCCCCATAGCAAAGTAGGTTGGCAGCCAGGTCATGAAGAGAAAAAAGAGGTAATTGGTACAAAAGTAACATAAGGCGCATGCCCAGACTGAAGGGGTCGCCAGAATATCACCTTTACTTAGCGGCTCATTCTGTGTAGCCGGAGAGATTTCGGTAGAGACTTGCCCAGCCAGAATATAGTCTCGTTCACCCTGGGTGATAAATTTATCCTGTTGCGGACGGTTGCTGCCGAGCTTCCACCACAGCAGACACCACAGTACGCCGGGTACCGATACAACGTAAAACACGGCCTGCCAGTCCCAGCGTTGGACTATCCATGCGGCCAGAACCATGGCAACGGCAATACCGGTTGGGCAACCTATCTGCAATAATCCTGTCGCCATTCCGGCTTCATGCTTAGGTACCCATTTTGCCGCCAGTGAAAAGTTAGCCGGCACGAGCAACCCCTGACCAATCCCGACCAGAATACGCAGTAACATCATGATGCCCAGCGTTGATCCTAACGGCGTCAGAAATGTGAAAACTGCCCACCATAATGTTCCGGTCACTAAAACGACCCCGCCGCCAAACCTGTCCGCCAGTAAACCCGCGGGTAACATTGTGACGGCATAGCCAATGAAAAACGCAGTGGATACCCAGCCAAACTGCATAGCGCTCCAGCCATATTCCTGCATTAATGCAGGCCCACACATAGACATCCCACTTCGCGCCACAAACATGACGAAATAATCAATAATGAGCAGGACAATAATGCCCCAGCGTCTGTTCCCTGGTGATGTACTCATAGGTCACTCTCGCAAAAAAGCAAAAATGGCCGTAGCCACAGGATAAACAGCGACGTACGGCCAAAACTGAGGTTAGTGTCCCGTAAAAACGGCTAACCTCTGACACGGTGCAAACGCTCCCGGACTAGCGAATCTCACCACCTGCGGCGATCAATGGGCGTGCGATAGTCAGTCGCTGCACGGTACGTGGGCCTTCCTCAAACCACAGGGCGCGAGCATCGCGGTACATTCTTTCTACCGGCCCATACGGGTTATCTTCGAAATAGCCAATACCGCCAAAGATTTCGAGGCAGCTATCCGATACCGTACGCACGGTATCAATGCCGTGCAGTTTGCACATGGCTGAAACCATCTCAATATCTTCGCCACGGTCGAATTTTTGCGCACAGTCGCGCAGCATGACGCGCAGCGCATGTACCTGAGTGCCCATATCCGCCAGCGTTTGTTGAATCGCCTGGCGAGAAGCGAGGGCCTTACCGAAAGTCACACGATCTTTTGCTCTGGCAATCGCCAGTTCCAGGAAGCGCTGTGACATACCAAGACAGGTTACGGCAATCATGGCGCGTGAATGCGCCAGCGCATTCATGAAAATATCCAGGCCATCGCCCTCTTTCCCCATAATGTTATGAGCAGGGACTTCGCAGTTTTCAAAACGCAGATAAGCATGACCCGCGCCACGGCACCCCATCATATGCGGCATAGGATCAATGTAATAACCGGGAGTATTCGTTTCGATAAAGAATGCTGTTAAACCACCTTTTTTACGCTTATTCTCATCCGTAACCGCAATAACATAGCTCCCATCGGATATATCCGTATGGGATATCAGCGTTTTAGTTCCATTAAGAATATATTTATCCCCTTTTTTAACCGCGGTAGTACGAATATCAGCACCCGAACCACAATCCGCCTCAGTTAATGCAAAGTTAATATAAGCGTCTTTATTTGCCAGCAGCGGTAGCCATTTAGCGCGCAAATCTTCTGCACCATGATCGTACATGATTCGCCAGTTCAATCCGTTGGCGTGGTGCAGGTTCATACGCATCCCACCGGGCCCACGGCAAAACTCTTCCATCACCGAAAAGAACTGTTCACAGTTGAGTCCCATACCGCCAAATTCTTCAGGCATCGCCAGACGAAACAGATCGTTTTTACGGCAAACATCGTAATAAGAGTCAGGAAAGACATTCGTCCGCTCAACTTCCAGTTGAATTTCTTCCAGCTCAGTTTCGGTAACCTTTCTGACTTTTTTCTTCAATGCTTCCAGTTGCTGTTGAGATAAAATGGACATATACCAACCCCACTCCACGTTGAATACTCAGGTAAGAATGCAGGTCATAAGAATATGAATATATAAAAGATAAGATATTCTAACCAACCTGTTTCCATGAATTAACACGATGGATTATAGAAATAAAATTCGTCCCCCTGACATTGACAGATTTAACCAAAAACAGGACAAATCGAACATCACCAACACCCAGCGCTTATTTCTGAACCCGCATCACAAAAGCATGCTAAATGCTCGTTTTGTCCAGGACGTTGTTAAATATGTCTATGCATCATTAATGCCCACTGAATTTATGCTCGTCATACCAATTATTCTGCAAGTCGGCGTCCAGGCACGATCAGAATATAAAGAAATGAACATCGTCCGAAACATCAATTCTTATCAGGAGACATCATGGACTTTAGCCTGACCGAAGAGCAGGAGCTGCTTTTAGCCAGTATCCGCGAACTGATAACACGAGATTTTCCCGAAGAATATTTCAAGACCTGTGATGAAAATGGTGCCTTCCCCAGCAAGTTCTTTCAGGCATTGGCCGAAAGCGGCGTGGGGCTGTTAGGCATTCCAGAAGAACTCGGCGGCATCCCCGCCGATATGATGACGCAAGTGCTGGTTCTGGAGGAAATCGCGCGCATGGGGGCTCCCGCCTACATTATGACGGAAGGCCAATGCATCCATAATATGCAACGCTTTGGCAATGCCGAACAGTTGGCGAAAACGGCTGAAGTCGGGCTGACCGGAATCCCAGCCTATTCACTTGCCTTCACCGAGCCGCAGGCGGGATCGGATAATAACCGCGTCGCCACAACCTATACCCGAAAAAATGGCAAAGTTTATCTGAACGGGCAAAAAACGTTCATCACGGGCGCCAAAGACTACCCATACATGCTGGTGCTGGCACGCAATCCCGAACCGGAAGATCCCAAGCGTTGCTTCACCCTGTGGTGGGTGGATCCAAACATGCCGGGCGTTAAGCGCAATAGCCTGCACAAAATCGGCTGGCACATGGTCAGCAACTGCGAGGTTTTTCTCGATAACGTTGAACTGGAAGAAAGCGCGATGGTGGGCCGCGAAGGTTACGGCTTCATTCACATGATGGAAAACTTCGATATTGAACGTATCGTCATCGCCGCACACTCGCTGGGCGTGGCGGAATGCGCCTTTGAAGATGCCGCCCGCTATGCCAATCAACGTATTCAGTTCGATAAAAATATCGGCCAGTTCCAGATGATTCAGCTCAAGCTGACCCAAATGGCGATAAAGATCCAAAACATGAAAAACATGGTCTATCGCACGGCATGGGAATGTGACAACGATTTACCCATGCGCCTGTCCGCGCCGATGTGCAAATTGTATTGCGCACAATCAGCATGTGAAGTCATTGACGATGCGATGCAGATTTTAGGTGGCCTTGGTTACACCAATGACAGCCGGGTATCCCGCTTCTGGCGAGATACCCGCGTTAACCGCATCGGCGGCGGCACCGACGAGATTATGGTGTATATCTCAGCCCGCCAGATCCTGAAACAGTATGAAAAATAATAGGATACGTCATGAAATTACTTGCCTGTTATAAATTGGTCGCGGAAGAGCAAGACATCACTATCACCGCTGACAGAACGCTGGATACAACACGTGCTGGAGAAAAAATCAGCCCATTCGACCTTAATGCCATTGAAGAGGCCGTCCTGCTGGCCGGTGAAAACGATGAAGTCATGGCCCTGTGCGTTGGCGGTCAGGCGCTGGATAACGCCAAACTGCGTAAAGATTTGCTCTCCCGAGGTCCTCATGGACTCTACCTGGTGCGCGACGAGCGATTGTCGGTTGCGCTTGCGCACGAAACGTCCAGGGTGATTGCCGCAGCGGCGAAGAAAATCGGTTTTGATCTGCTGCTGTGTGGCGAAGGCTCTGGCGATCTCTATGCACAGCAAACCGGGCTGCGTGTTGGGGAAATGCTTCATCTGCCCACCGTCAACGCCGTCAGCCACATTGAAATCCATGACGGCTACGTTACGGTCGAACGCACGCTGGAAAATGAAATAGAGATTATTGATGTGCCGCTTCCTGCCGTATTGTGCGTCACCTCAGATATTAATGAACCGCGTATTCCTTCCATGAAAGCAATTCTCGGCGCAGGGAAAAAGCCCGTTACCCAATGGACAGCCGATGACATCGGCTGGTCGCCGGTCGCTCCCGATACCGAAATGGTCAATATTTATGCTCCGCAGCAGACAGAACGTAAACACATCATCATTGAAGGCGACGGCGCAGAAGATATCGCTCGCCTGGCAGAGCATCTCAGTAAAGTGCTGAACTGAATACAACGGAGAAGCTGGGAATGAGCAAAATCAATCAGGTATGGGTAGTGAGCGACAGCGCCGACCGTTACGCGGATCTTCTTGCAGGAGCAAAGCAGTTCGGTGAACACGTGAGTGCGGTCATCTGGGATGAAAGCGAGGCTTTGCAGGTACAACATGCCGACGCGGTGTACGTTCTAAGCGGAAAGTCAGAACAGCAGCGGTTAGAAAACTATGCGGAAACCCTTGTTGCCCTGATACAAAATACCGAAAAAGGCGCCAGCGCGCTCAGGACGGGAACATTAATCCTGCTGGCGGCGACCCGACGTGGAAAAAGCCTGGCGGCCAGGCTTAGCGTCCTGCTGCAATCAGCGCTGATTAATGATGCCACCAGCCTGGCGCTGGAGAATGACGAACTGTACGCCGAACATCGAATGTATGGCGGTCTGGCGTTTGGTCGGGAAAAAATTAACACACCTACGGCTATCGTGACCGTTTCGAGTGGCGTATTCGAGCCGCTGGAAGAAAATGCGCCGCATCAGCGTGCTCCCATCCCCGTCAGTTATGTCCCACCGCAACATGCGCTTTTATGCAAAGCGCGCCGGGCAAAATCGGTCAGCAGCATCGATCTCAGTAAAGCCCGTCGTGTTGTCGGAATTGGGCGTGGCTTAGCGGCCAAAGACGATCTGCATATGATCTGGGAATTAGCCGCTGCGCTGAATGCGGAAGTCGGCTGCTCCCGCCCCATTGCTGAAGGGGAGCACTGGATGGATCGTGAACGTTACATTGGCGTTTCTGGCGTACTGCTTAAAACCGATGTGTATCTGGCGCTGGGCATCTCAGGGCAGATACAGCATATGGTCGGCGGTAATGGCGCCAAAACCATTGTCGCCATTAATAAAGATAAGAATGCGCCAATCTTTCAGTACGCCGACTACGGGCTGGTAGGCGATATATATAAAGTCGTCCCGGCATTAACTGAACTGCTGCAGCGCTAACATTTAACGCCGCCATCCCGAATGGCGGCAACAGGAGCAAAAGCGATGTCGGACGAAAAATTTGACGCCATTATTGTCGGCGCAGGCATCTCTGGCTGCATCGCCGCTTATGTAATGGCAAAAGCAGGGCTGGATGTACTGGTCATTGAGCGTGGTGATACTGCGGGCAGTAAAAATATGACCGGAGGACGACTCTACACCCACAGCCTGGAAGAAATTATGCCGGGTTTTACCCATATAGCCCCCGTTGAAAGAAAAGTGGTCAGGGAGCGAATTTCCTTTCTTACAGCAGAAAGCGCTGTCACGCTGGACTATCTCGCAAGCACGCCTCAACAGGCCCCGATTGCAGAATCATGGACGGTGCTTCGCCACACATTTGACAGCTGGCTCATGGCGCAAGCAGAAGCCGTTGGCGCTCAGTTCATCACCGGCGTCAGAGTCGATTCACTGATCCGTCAGAATGGGCGAGTGACGGGAGTTCAGGCCGGAGACGACACGCTGGAGGCAAATGTGGTTCTCCTCGCCGACGGTGTAAATTCTCTGCTGGGCCGCGCTATCGGTATGGTGCCAGAATCATCGCCGCACCATTATGCCGTGGGCGTGAAGGAGGTCATTTCGCTGCCATCCGCACAAATTCAGGAGCGCTTCGGGCTAACGGGGAACGAAGGCGCCGCCTGGCTGTTTGCCGGTTCGCCGTCAGACGGATTAATGGGCGGCGGTTTCTTGTATACCAATCGCGATACGCTTTCGCTGGGTCTGGTATGCGGCCTCGACGGTATCGAGCATGCCCGCAAAACCGTGCCGCAAATGCTGGAAGACTTTAAACAGCATCCTGCTATCCGTCCGCTAATCGAAGGCGGTACGCTACAGGAATATTCCGCGCATCTGGTACCGGAAGGCGGGATAGATATGGTTCCAACGCTAGTCGAGAACGGGGTGATGATTGTCGGCGATGCGGCCGGAATGTGTCTGAATTTAGGCTATACCGTGCGGGGCATGGATCTTGCCATCACGGCAGCCAATGTGGCGGCGCAAACGGTCATTACTGCGAAAAACGCCAATGATTTCAGTAAGGAAAAACTCCAAGATTATCCCAATGCACTGGAGAAAAGCGCGGTGTTACGCGATATGCGCCACTACCGCCGCCTCCCCGCAATGATGGAGAACCCGCGAATTTTTCAACAATACCCACAAATGGCAACCGACCTCATGGCGTCTCTGTTTACCGTCAACGGCAAGGCCCCTGCTTCGCTGTGCTCGACAGTACTGGCGCACGGCAAAAAAATCGGATTAATCAATCTATTAAAAGACGGCATTAAAGGAGTTCGCGCATTATGAATACCGTGAACGTCGATGTGAAATTGGGTACGAATAAATTCAGGGTCGATGAAAGCCATCCCCATATTATCCTGGTGGAAAACCCCGATCGAGAGCAGTTTCGTAAACTGATCCTCGCTTGCCCCGCTGGATTATACCGACAGGATGACGCTGGCAATATTCACTTTGATTATGCTGGCTGTCTCGAATGCGGCACATGCCGGGTGCTGTGTTCACACACCATTCTTCAAAAATGGGAATATCCGCAAGGAACGTTTGGCGTTGAATTTCGCTTCGGCTAACCCCCTGCATAACAGCATATATCGCCGTATCAGAAGATACCTCGTGTTCGCGGTTCAGGGAGAAGACCATGTCGGTACAGAATCAAATTGATATCAGTACGATTTTAGACAAACACCCAATCAGCAAACGGCAATGGTTTATTGTCTTTCTCGGTTTTTTTGTTCTGGGTATTGATGGTTTCGATGTCACGGCAATTGGCTACATTGCTCCGGCATTAATAGATCACTGGCAACTATCCAAACAAGATCTGGGCCCGGTCATGATGAGTGGATTATTGGGGCTGGCGGCAGGCTCTTTAATCTCTGGCCCGTTAGCTGACCGCTATGGACGCAAAAAATTAATTATTGGTTCAGTTGTCTTTTTTGGTCTCAGCAGCCTGCTTTCTGCCGGGGCCTGGAATTTATCCAGCCTGACTTTTTTTCGTTTTATTACCGGACTCGGGTTAGGCGCAGCGATGCCCAACATCACGACGCTGGTTGCAGAGTACGCCCCCCACCGTTACCGATCTCGCCTGTCAACGGTGATCCATTGTGGTTTTAATTCTGGCGCTGCGCTGGGAGGCATACTTAGTCAACAGTTGCTCGGGGAGTTTGGCTGGCGCGCCGTGCTTGTCGCAGGCGGCATTTTGCCATTATTGCTGGCACTGGTTTTACTGCGTTGTTTACCTGAATCGATGCCGTATCTGGTACAGCACGCCGGTAACGATGCGCGCCTGGTTCGCCTGCTGAATCTGTTTATTCCCGGAATCGCAGACAAGGATACGCGTTTTTACACCACCGAACCGCAAAAAGCCCGCGCCAGCACGGCAAAATCACTGCTGCATCCCCCCTACACGCTGGGAACGGTGGCGCTGTGGTTAACGCTTTTTGTCGGACTCTTTAGCGTTTACCTTTTATCCAGCTGGTTACCCCTGATGATAAAAGATGCCGGACTTACGCTCTCTCAGGCCGTCATTATGGGGTCTGTCTTTCAGATAGGCGGCATGATGGGCAATTTTTGCATTGGTATTGAAATGGATCGTTGGGGCAAACACCAGGCCCTTATTCTGACGCTGTCAGGCAGCATATGTGGCGCATTAATTCTGGGGCTGTGCACCCCTTCGCTTTTCCTGCTCTATGCCCTGATTCTTATTCTTGGCTTCACACTCAACGGGATCAACCCCGGATGCTACGCACTGGCCGCGCACTTTTACCCGACCTCAATACGGGCAACCGGCGTTGGCTGGGCAACGGGCATTGGTCGGCTGGGCGCCATTACCAGCGCAGGCGTGGGTTCGCTCATGCTCGCGGCGGGCTGGACATTCAGCGACGTCTTTCTGTTTTTGCCTCTGCCGCTACTGGCTGGCGCACTGGCGATGTATTGCAAAAAAAGAACTCCGTCTGAGACATAACCAATGACAACGAACCTAAAAATCAATGCCGAGCATAAAGCGCAATACCGGCAACAGGGCCACTGGGGAGATGCGACATTAGCCGATTACTGGTACCTGTCGGCCAAAGCGTATGCGGATAAAGTGGCGGTCACCGATAATCGGGGGGACAACTACACCTATAAAGCACTGGATATTGCCGCAGGACGGCTGGCATCCTGGCTCATCGACGCCGGTATCCGCCCGGGCGATCGCGTGGCGCTCCAGCTGCCCGGCTGGTGTGAATTCACGATAATTTATCTGGCCTGCCTGAAAAGCGGGGCCGCGATCGTCCCGCTCCTGCCTGCTTTCAGGGAATGTGAACTGACCTGGATACTCAATAAATGCCGGGCCCGGATACTGTTTACACCAACGAGCTTTAAAAACGGCAACCCGGCAGAGATGATCGCCGCACTCCGTTCCGATCTGCCCTGGCTCGAGCAGGTGGTGGCGGTTGATAAGCTGGCGCCTGCGCGCACAGGACCCGTTCTAAGCCAGATCCTCAATGATTCTCCGCCAATAGCGCATCACGTCCTAACGCATAGCGACGATCTGGCGGCAGTTCTTTTCACTTCCGGTACGGAAGGTCATCCCAAAGGCGTGATGCTAACGCACAATACCATCATCGCCAGTGAACGAACCTTCTGCGCGGCGCTCAATATAAACTGGACGGATTCGATTCTCATGCCAGCTCCGCTAGCCCATGCAACAGGGTTTCTGCATGGCGTGACCGCCCCTTTTTTAACGGGCGCCAGCAGCGTGTTGATGGACATATTTTCTCCGCAAGAGTGCCTGGCATTACTGGCGCAGGAACGCTGCACCTGCATCATGGGGGCAACCCCGTTCGTGTGCGATCTGCTGTATGCTTCCAAAGCACAGCGCAGCAGTCTGTCTTCTCTTCGCTTCTTTCTGTGCGGGGGAACCACAATCCCAGGAAAACTTCTGCAGGAATGTCACCAGGCAGGGATTCAACTCCTTGGCGTATACGGAAGTACAGAAAGTGCTCCCCATGCGATAGTGCGTCCGCATGAATCTCTGGCTCATCAAATGAATACGGATGGCAGAGCCGCCGCGGGCGTTGAAGTCAGAGTGGTCGACAGGAAGAAGATGACACTGGCGGCAAATAATGAGGGCGAAGAAGCCTCGCGCGGCCCCAATGTTTTTGTCGGCTATCTTGATGAACCAGAATTGACCGACCAGGTACTTGACGACGACGGATGGTATTACAGCGGCGACTATTGCCGGATGGATAAAGACGGCTATATCAAAATTACTGGCCGAAAAAAGGACGTTATCGTCCGTGGCGGTGAAAACATCAGTAGTCGCGAAATAGAAGATATTCTGCTGCTTCATCCGGATATCCACGATGCCGGTGTGGTGGCCATGCCGGATAAACGCCTGGGTGAACGTTCGTGCGCTTATGTCGTGCTTAATCACCCACAAAAAACGCTTCAGTTGGCGGATATCATCGCGTTTTTCGCCCAAAGGCGTATCGCAAAATATAAATACCCGGAATATCTGGTCGTTATAGATAAATTACCGCGTACGGCCTCAGGCAAGATTCAAAAATACATTCTCCGGCAGGATATTCTCCAGCGTCTGGCGTCCCTCTCGCAAGAAACGGCTGACCTGACAACCTCGGCGTAAGAAGGATCGCGTTATGTCTCTAAGTCACACTGTTCCCGAACATTCTCACAACGTACGCAGGGTATCAAACCGGATTAAAAACAGTACCAAACCCACTTTTATCCACCCTAACCCAAGCTTCTACCGTTGTCCTCAGTGCGGGGAGTTCCTTGTCACTATGGCTAAACGTGACGCAACATCCCCGATAGCCTGCTGTGGAAAAACACTCGTCGCGCTACGGGTCAATGATGCCACCGCTACCGATGCGCTCGCCCAACAGCACCAACCGCTGATGACCATTTCCGGAGGATTTGAATCAAATACGCTTTCCGTAACGGTAGGTAATCCGGCGCATCCAATGACGGTAGATCACTATCTGGAGTGGATCTTTATTTACACCTTTCAGGGGGGGCAATTTAAGTATCTGCCGCCAGGCGCACCGCCGGAAGCCACTTTTGCACTCGCGGACAACGATGCTTATGTTTATTGCGATCGCCCAATCTGCAAAGGAAAACTGTGTAAATTCAACTGCAAACGAGGGTTTTCAGCCTATACCTGGTGCAATCAGCATGGGTTGTGGCGGTACACATTTTGACGGGTCACATTGCAGGTCAGCATTTTGTGCGCGCTTTAGCGAAATAAAAAACCGCCAGTGGTTAACCGGCGGTTTTGATATTGCAGATGAGTCTTACTTTTTTATGCTACTGTCGTGCGGATCAGATAATCAAAGGAGCTCAGCGAGGCTTTCGCGCCTTCGCCAGTGGCGATGATAATCTGTTTGTACGGTACGGTGGTGCAGTCGCCCGCGGCGAAAACGCCCTTCACGCTGGTTTCGCACTTCGCATCGATGATAATTTCACCCATGCGGTTGCGTTCAACGGCACCTTCCAGCCAGTTGGTGTTCGGCAGCAGGCCAATCTGCACAAAAATACCTGCCAGTTCCACGCTGTGAATATCGCCGCTCACGCGGTCACGATACTCAAGCCCAGTCACTTTACTGCCATCGCCTTTCACTTCCGTGGTTTGCGCATTCAGAATGATGTCGACGTTTTTCAGGCTGCGCAGCTTATTCTGCAGCACCTGGTCGGCCTTCATTTCCGGGGCAAACTCCAGCAGCGTTACGTGTTCAACGATGCCCGCCAGGTCAATAGCCGCTTCAACGCCGGAGTTACCCCCGCCAATCACCGCCACGCGCTTGCCTTTAAACAGCGGGCCGTCGCAGTGCGGGCAATAGGTTACACCTTTGGTGCGGTACTGATCTTCGCCCGGCACGTTCATATTGCGCCATTTCGCGCCGGTCGCAATGATGATGCTGCGTGCTTTCAGCACCGCGCCGGATGCCGTTTCAATCTGATGCAGACCGCCTTCCTGCGCCGCCGGAACCAGCTTGCTGGCGCTCTGGCTATCGATAACGTCAACATCATAATCATCTACGTGTGCTTTCAGCGCGCCAGCCAGTTTCTGACCTTCGGTTTTCGGTACCGAGATGTAGTTTTCAATATCAACGGTATCAAGAACCTGACCGCCAAAGCGCTCGCCCATCAGACCGGTGCGAATACCTTTACGTGCAGAGTACACCGCCGCCGCCGCCCCCGCAGGACCGGAACCGACAATCAGTACGTCATAGGCATCACGCTTATTCAGCTCTTCCGCCGCGCGTTTTTCTGCGCCGGTATCGACTTTGGCGACGATTTCGGTCAGCGTCATGCGCCCCTGACCGAACTCTTTACCGTTCATAAATACTGCCGGAACGCCCATCACGTTACGGTCGGTAATTTCGTTCTGGAAAGTACCACCATCAATCGCCGTGTGTTTGATGCGCGGGTTCAATACCGACATCAGGTTCAGCGCCTGCACCACGTCCGGGCAGTTATGGCAGGAGAGTGAATAATAGGTTTCAAATTCAAAGTCGCCCTCAATGTCGCGGATCTGCTCCAGCAACGCCTGCGCCTCTTTAGACGGATGACCGCCGGTCCACAGCAGCGCCAGCACCAGCGAGGTAAACTCATGCCCCAGCGGAGAACCGGCGAAGCGCGGTCCCTGGTGAGAACCGGGATTGGTAATCAGGAACGATGGCTTACGTACCGCCAGAGTATTGTCTTCTTTAAAGGTGACTTTCTCCGACAGTTCAGCAATTTCAGTCAGCAGTTCCTTGATTTCTGCCGATTTAGCGCTGTCATCCAGCGTAGCAATCAGCTCAACAGGTTTGGTCAGTTTCTCAAGGTAAGCCCTGAGCTGGGTTTTCATATTTGTGTCGAGCATTCTTCTTCCCTCTCTGAAAACATCATCATGCAAGCCGACTTCGCGGGGCTGCATCAATGCAACTTGCGTCATGGTGCTGGAATGAAACAGGCGCAGATTTGCGCCTGTGGAATGCCGGATGCAATACGTTTATCCGGCCTACAAATTCGCTTAGATTTTACCAACCAGGTCCAGGGACGGAGCCAGCGTGGCTTCACCTTCTTTCCACTTAGCCGGGCAAACTTCGCCTGGGTGAGAAGCAACGTACTGTGCGGCTTTAATTTTGCGCAGCAGGTCGGACGCATCACGGCCGATACCTTCAGCGGTAACTTCGATTGCCTGGATGATACCCTGCGGGTCAACAACGAAGGTTGCGCGGTCAGCCAGACCTTCATCTTCACGCATGTTGTCGAAGTTACGGGTCAGGGCGCCAGTCGGGTCGCCGATCATCGCGTATTTGATTTTTGCGATGGTGTCAGAGCTGCTGTGCCATGCTTTGTGCGTAAAGTGGGTATCGGTAGACACAGAGTAAACGTCTACGCCCAGCTTCTGCAGTTCTTCATAATGGTCTGCAACGTCGCCCAGTTCGGTCGGGCATACGAAGGTGAAGTCAGCCGGGTAGAAGAAGAAGACGCTCCAGCGACCTTCGGTATCTTTCTCGGTTACTTCGATGAACTCACCGTTTTTGAACGCCTGGTTTTTGAAAGGTTTAATTTTGGTATTAATCAAAGACATCTGTACTTCCTCCGTGTTTTCGTTGAGGGATAAGTTAACGAAAATCTCTTCCAAGGGCTAATGCGTTTCCTTTATCAAATCAATAAGCGTTAACTAACAACTCACTCAAACGCATGTTGTGAACCTAAAAGACAAAAGTAAAAAAGGCCCCCTTTGCAGGGAGCCTCATTACCCGAGCTACCCGCAGGTAACGTCAGTACCAGCAGAGCTGGCTATGTGTTGCGCTCTACATTACCTTAACAAAGGTCGTAACAGCGGTTGGGATTACATCACCCAACTAAAGAAAGGGCAATCGACTGACTGTCGATCTTACCTATGGCTGTGATAGGTTTTGCAACTCAGTCCCCTTTCCTTCTGATTTTATAAGGAAAATCAATGTTTAAACGTACATTACTCTTGGCCTTGTTACCCGCTATCGCGCATGCTGAAGAACTCCCCGCTCCCGTTAAAGCGATTGAGAAACAGGGCATTACTATTCTGAAACCTTTCGATGCCCCTGGCGGAATGAAAGGTTATCTGGGTAAATACCAGGATATGGGCGTCACTATCTACGTCACGCCCGACGGCAAACATGCCATTTCCGGCTACATGTACAATGAGAAAGGTGAAAACCTTAGTAATGCGCTGATAGAAAAAGAGATCTATGCGCCCGCCGGGCGTGAAATGTGGCAACGAATGGAAAAAGCGACCTGGATTCTGGATGGGAAAAAAGAGGCGCCGGTCATCGTTTATGTGTTTGCCGATCCCTTCTGTCCGTACTGCAAACAGTTCTGGCAACAGGCGCGTCCCTGGGTTGAATCGGGTAAAGTTCAGCTACGGACACTGCTGGTTGGCGTGATTAAACCGGAAAGTCCGGCCACTGCCGCAGCAATCCTGGCGACAAAAGATCCGGCCAAAACCTGGCATGACTACGAGGCATCCGGCGGGAAAATGAAGCTGGAAATCCCGGCAACGCCTTCGGCAGAACAGATGAAGGTGCTGAATATCAATCAAAAGTTGATGGATGATTTGGGGGCCAACGTTACTCCAGCTATCTATTACATGAGCAAAGACAATACCCTGCAACAGGAGGTGGGTATGCCGGATAAAGAAAAAATGGAAATTATAATGGGAAATAAATAGCGTCAATATTATGAGTGATTGTTATCGTTCTCATTTCAATCACTCATCCATTATTTTTCTCGTCAACATAATACCGGCTGTGTTATTTTAGTTTAAGTTAATCGTCCCTTAAGCATGAAAGCTATACAGATAGCGAATAAAAATTCGTTAAATTATTCTCAAATGTAATACATCGAAGAAAATTCACAACTGGAATAGACATATGGCTAACCTTTACGATCTTAAAAAATTCGATCTTAACCTGCTGGTTATCTTTGAGTGTATTTATCAACATTTGAGCATCAGCAAAGCCGCCGAAACGCTGTACATCACCCCGTCAGCCGTTAGCCAGTCACTACAGCGCCTGCGTACACAGTTTAACGATCCCCTGTTCATCCGCTCCGGGAAAGGCATTACCCCGACTGTTACCGGTATTAATCTTCATCATCATCTGGAAAAAGATCTCAATACTCTGGAACAAACCATTAATATTATGCATGGTTCCACCCTGAAGAAAAAATTCATTATTTATAGCCCACAAATATCCACCTTTATCCCGGTCAAAGAGTTATTCCAGTTTATCCGCAAAGATGCCTATGTTGAAATCGAACACCACGACATATTAACATCCACTGAAACGGCCGAAGATTTATTAGCCTACAGAAAAACAGATCTGGTACTGACGACGGTTCCAATTTATAACCGTTCCATTGTATGCACGCCATTTAAAACACATGAAACTATTTTGGTTTGTAATGGAAACCATCCGAGACTGGACAAGTTAAATACGCTGGCAGGCATCCTGGAAGAGCAATTCACGATGTATTATTCTGAAGATAAAGGCATCAAGCAATTCCAGTCAAAAGCCGAACATCTGCTGGCAAACCGTAAAATCGGTTTTCGCAGCGACTCGCTGATGTCGATTGCCAATGTTATTGCTTGCACAGATATTATCGGCATGCTCCCACGGGCTATGTTTGAACTGTATCAACCCTCATTAAACCTAAAAGAGATCAAGGTTGATGTTGCATTGCCGTCAAATACACTTTATTTAATGTATAATCGTTCTTCCCTTAACAACCAAAGCTTCGCAGACTTTATCAATAGAATTACCCTCGACATCAATTAACATCAGCGCAGTAATCATCACTATGAAATATAAATAATCAAAATAGATACAAACCGTGAATGTATCTATTTTGATTGCGCCTCACGTAAATTAGCCTATCTTATATGCTACGATCTATTATGAGTGTAAATAATCAAATTTCGCCACGGGCCTGTTATGTCAGTTTATAAAATACCGCTGAGTCAAAACGTCCTTGAAGCGGCTCAGGAGCGCATCACATGGACACTCGAAACCCTGCCGCGCGTTTGCGTCTCTTTTTCTGGTGGTAAAGATTCAGGCTTGATGCTACATCTGACAGCGACGCTTGCGCGCCAGTTGCATAAGAAAATTAACGTATTATTTATCGACTGGGAGGCGCAGTTCTCCTGCACCATCGACTATGTACAGGCATTGCGTGAACATTACGCCGATGTCATTGAGCAGTTCTATTGGGTGGCCTTACCGCTGACCACGCAAAATTCACTCTCACAATTTCAACCAGAATGGCAGTGTTGGGAACCCAATACACAATGGGTTCGCCAGCCTCCCGCAGATGCCATTACCGACCCCGCTTACTTCAGTTTCTATCAGCCGGGTATGACCTTTGAACTCTTCGTTCGCGAATTCGCCGATTGGTTTTCCGAAAAACGGCCTGCCGCAATGCTGGTAGGCATCCGCGCCGACGAGTCATTTAACCGTTTTGTGGCGATTGCCAATTCGCATAAACAGCGTTTTGCCGATGACAAACCCTGGACTACCGCCGCCCCCGGAGGTCACACCTGGTATATTTATCCAATATATGACTGGAAAACGGCGGATATCTGGACATGGTTTGCTAAAACCAGGCTGCCGTGTAACCCACTATATAATCTGATGTATCAGGCCGGCGTGCCAACCCGATATATGCGCATTTGCGAACCCTTTGGCCCTGAGCAGCGCCAGGGGCTGTGGCTGTATCACGTTATTGAACCGCAGAGATGGGCCGCCATGTGCGCCCGCGTGAGCGGCGTTAAAAGCGGTGGGATTTACGCCGGTCAGGATAACCATTTTTACGGTCATCGGAAAATACTCAAACCAGAGCATTTAAGTTGGCAGGAATATGCCATGTTGCTATTAGACAGTATGCCGGAGCAAACCTCCGAGCATTACCGCAACAAAATTGCCGTCTATCTACAGTGGTATAAGAAAAAAGGCATGGACGATATTCCGCAAAGCCAGGAAAAAGATATTGGTTCCAAGGATATCCCCTCATGGCGGCGTATATGCAAAGTCCTGCTGAATAATGACTACTGGTGTCGGGCGCTTTCTTTTAGCCCAACCAAAGCAAAAAACTACCAGCGCTACAATGAACGCATGAAAACCAAACGTCAGGAATGGGGGTTGTTATGCAACAACGACTAACACAGGAACTCCTCGGCTTTCTTTCTGGTTTGTCAGAAAAAGAAAGAATTGAAGCCATTAATGAATTCAGAATGGCAATCCACAGCGTCAGTCCATTTCGTGAAGAGCCAGTAGACTGCGTGCTATGGGTTAAAAGCGACCATATTTCGCCCAATGATTACAACCCGAATAACGTTGCGCCGCCGGAGAAAAAGCTGCTGTTGAAATCCATCGAAGCGGACGGTTTCACCCAGCCGATCGTCGTGGTTCACTCAACGGAAGAAGAGTATGAAATCATCGATGGCTTTCACCGCCATGAATTAGGCGCAGGTAAAGCCGCGTTGAAATCGCGGCTAAAAGGATATCTGCCTGTCGCCTGCCTGGAGCGCGAACGCCATGAGCGTATGGCGGCGACTATTCGTCACAACCGCGCCCGTGGGCGTCATCAAATTGGCGCCATGTCGGAAATCGTCCGGGAGCTGTCGCAGCTCGGCTGGAGCGAAGAGAAAATCGGCAAAGATCTCGGCATGGATGAAGACGAAGTATTGCGTCTGAAGCAAATCAACGGTCTGCAGGAGTTATTTGCCGACCGTCGATTTTCCAAAGCCTGGACGGTGAAATAACTACAGCAAAACGAGGCGCTCCGCTGCCGCTAACAGCGTCGATTCTTGCTTAGCAAAGCACAAACGAATGAGCTTATGCGGGAAAGAATCGGCGCAGAAAACCGACAGCGGGATCGCCGCAACGCCCACCTCTTTGGTCAGCCACTGGCAAAACGCCACGTCGTCAAGCTCAGAGACGGCACTGTAATCAACAAGCAAAAAGTATGTCCCTTCACACGGCAAAATCTCCAGTCTGCTGTCACGTAGCGCGTTCACCAGCACATCGCGTTTTTTCTGATAAAACGCGGGCAACCCGTGATAGTGCGTTGGATCCTCCCGCAGCATATCCGCCAGCGCCAGTTGCGCAGGGGTGTTGACGGAGAACGTCAGGTACTGATGGACTTTGCGTAGTTCAGCGCTGATGGCGGCAGGCGCAACGCAGTAGCCGACTTTCCAGCCGGTCATATGGTAGGTCTTCCCAAAGGATGAAACGGCAACGGCGCGTTCACGCAGCTGCGAATGCGCCAGCACGCTGGCATGTCCCTGTCCGGCGAAGCAAATGTGCTCATAAACTTCGTCGCTGATTACAAAGATTTCGCGTTCTTTAATCGCCTGCCACAGGGCATCAAAATCGGCGTGATGCCAGACGGTGGCGGAAGGGTTATGCGGTGTGTTAAGGATCACCAGCCGGGTTCGTTCGCTGAGCAAAGCGCTAAATTCCTGCCAGTCGACGCGAAACGACGGCGGCTGCAGCGCGATACGTTTAACCACGCCGCCCGACAGCTCGACCGCGGGCGCATAGCTGTCGTAGCTCGGATCAAAACAAATTACCTCGTCGCCAGGCCGCACCAGCGCGGTGATCGCCGCATACAGCGCTTCGGTCGCCCCCGCCGTGACGGTAACTTCACTCGTCGCGTCGGGCTTATAGCCATACAACTGTGCGGTTTTATCCGCAATAGCTTCACGCAACGGCTGCACGCCCGTCATCGGCGCATACTGGTTTGCACCATGCGCGACATGATATGCCAGGCGTTCCTGCAAGTAGTGCGGGCCGTCAAAATCAGGAAACCCCTGAGACAGATTAATGGCCTGATGCTGCTGCGCCAGCGCGCTCATTTGCGTAAATATTGTGGTCCCCAGATTTGGGAGTTTGCTTTGCACAATCAGTGGGTTATTGCTCATTATTGTTATCCCGACGTGTGATGTTGTTGTTGAAGCCACTATAACACGATGTTAGTATTTGGCAATCAAGACGTTCAGACGTCTATATAAAAATAACCTGCCAGATCAGGACAGCACAAGGACAACACACCATGAGTAATACCGAGATTCGCGTCGTCACCGGCCCGGCTAACTACTTTTCCCACACCGGTAGCCTCTCCAGACTGCACGACTTTTTCACCCCGGATCAACTCTCACACGCCGTCTGGGTCTACGGTGAGCGAGCTATCGCCGCGGCGCGTCCTTATCTGCCAGACGCCTTTCACCTTGCTGACGTAAAACACCTGCTTTTTAGCGGCCATTGCAGTGAAACAGACGTCGGGCAACTGGCAAAAGATGCCGGGCAAGACCGCAGCATCGTGATTGGCGTGGGCGGCGGTACACTGCTCGATACGGCTAAAGCGCTGGCTCGCCGCCTTGATTTAACTTTCGTGGCGATCCCGACCATTGCCGCCACCTGCGCGGCGTGGACGCCGCTTTCCGTCTGGTACAACGATGCCGGTCAGGCGCTGCATTTCGAAATATTCGACGATGCCAATTTTTTGGTGCTGGTTGAGCCACGAATCATACTCAACGCGCCTGAAGCGTATTTACTGGCCGGTATTGGCGATACGCTGGCGAAATGGTATGAGGCGGTGGTGCTGGCTCCGCAGCCAGAAACGTTACCTCTGACCGTACGTCTGGGCATCAACGGCGCGCTGGCCATCCGCGATGTCCTGCTGGAAAGCAGCGAGCAGGCACTGGCAGATAAGCAGCGTGGTGAACTCACCCTGGCGTTTTGCGACGTGGTGGATGCGATTATAGCCGGCGGCGGTATGGTTGGTGGTCTGGGCGAACGCTACACCCGCGTGGCGGCGGCACATTCGGTCCATAACGGTCTGACCGTCCTCCCGCAAACGGAGAAGTTTCTCCATGGCACCAAAGTGGCGTATGGCATTCTGGTGCAGAGCGCATTACTGGGGCAAGATGATGTGCTGGCGCAACTTGTCACCGCTTATCGGCGGTTCAATCTCCCCACCAGGCTGGCCCAGTTAGACGTGGATATCGCAAATCGCGCCGAGATCGATAAGGTGATTGCGCATACCCTGCGCCCGGTGGAATCTATTCATGCGCTGCCGGTAACGTTAACGCCAGATACCCTGCGCGCAGCGTTTGAGAAGGTAGAATCGTTTACGGTGTGACTCTGGCGCAGGTCGCCTGATGGCGGCTTCGCCTTATCAGGCCTACGGTCAAGGCATTGTTGTAGGCCTGATAAGCGTCAGCGCCATCCGGCAAAAAATCAGCAGCACTTCGCGCCGCCTTTGCCCCCATAGCGCGCATCCTGCCGCTCGCGGAAAAACTCTTCGTAGGTCATTGGCGTCTGATCCGGATGCGTGACGCGCATATGCTCGACATAGTTGTCGTAATCCGGCACACCGATCATCAGGCGGGCGGTTTGACCTAAATACTTCCCGGCCTTGGAGAGCGTTTCAAACATAGTGATTCCCTGTCGTACAAACGCCCTCTCCGCTACGGAGAGGGCTTGTTGGTTAAGAGAATATTAGTGCGCGCCTTTCGCCTGCGCCACGATCTCTTCGACATTCTCCGGCATCGGCTCGTACGGCGTTTCTTTCGAGGTTGGTTTGTCCTCTTTCAATGCCGCCAGCGCAGTTTTAATCGAGAACAGACCCAGCACCACCACCACCACCATGAAGAAGATGGTAAGACCCGCATCCAGACGGTTGTTAAACACCAGTTGCGTCAGCTGCGACTGGGTGTACTGCGCCGGAATATTACCGCTGTCGATCATCGCCTGGAACTTGTTGGCGATAGCCAGGAAACCAATTTTCGCATCCGGGCTAAACGCTTTCTGCCAGCCTGCGGTCAGAGTACAAATCAGCAGCCAGGCCGTTGGCACCAGCGCCACCCATGCATAGCGCTGACGTTTCATCTTGAACAGCACCACCGCACAGAGCATCAATGCCATACCGGCCAGCATTTGGTTGGCGATACCAAACAGCGGCCACAGGGTGTTGATACCGCCCAGTGGATCCACCACGCCCTGGTGTAAGAAGTAACCCCAGGCCAGTACGCACAGCGCCGTCGCCAGCAGGTTCGCAGGCAGTGAATCGGTACGTTTCAGGCTCGGTGACACCACGCCCAGCAGATCCTGCAGCATAAAGCGTGCGGCGCGTGTACCGGCGTCAACCGCCGTCAGAATAAACAGGGCTTCAAACAGAATGGCGAAGTGATACCAGAACGCCACATCCATCATGCCGCCCAGCGCACCATGCAGAATATACGCCATCCCAACGGCCAGCGTCGGCGCGCCGCCTGCGCGGGAAATAATGGATTGTTCGCCGACTTCATTGGCGATTTGATGCAGGGTGTCCGGCGTAATGGCAAAGCCCCAACTGCTGACCACCTGCGCCGCAGAAGCCACGACATCCGCCGTCCCCGCCGGAGCCAACACCGCCATCGGGCTGTTCATGGCAAAGTACACGCCCGGATCGATGATGCAGGCGGAGACCAGCGCCATAATGGCGACAAAGGATTCCATTAACATTCCGCCGTAGCCGATAAAACAGGCCTGTCCTTCGTTCGCCAGCATCTTCGGCGTGGTACCGGAAGAGATCAGCGCGTGGAAACCGGAAACCGCGCCACAGGCAATGGTAATAAACAGGAACGGGAACAGGTTACCGGTCCAGACCGGGCCAGTACCGTCAACAAACTTGGTCAGCGCAGGCATGGTCAGCGTCGGACGCATGATCAGAATCCCCACCGCCAAACCAACAATGGTGCCGATCTTCAGGAAGGTAGAGAGATAATCACGCGGCGCCAGCAACAGCCATACCGGCAGCACGGCGGCGACAAAGCCGTAGCCCACCAGCATCCACGTCAGCTGTACGCCGGTAAAGTCAAAATACGGTGCCCAAGTCGGACTTTCGGCCACCCAACCGCCGGAAATAATGGCAAACACCAGGAATACCAGACCGATGACCGACACTTCGCCGATGCGGCCCGGACGCAGATAGCGCAGGTAGATCCCCATGAAGATCGCCAACGGAATGGTGAACGCGACCGTGTAGGTTCCCCACGGGCTGTGAGTCAGCGCTTTCACAACGATCATCGCCAGTACCGCGAGGATAATCACCATGATCATAAAACAGGCCACCAGCGCAATGACGCCCGCCGTGGGTCCCATTTCTTCCTTCACCAGTTCGCCCAGGGAACGACCATCGCGACGGGTAGAAACAAACAGCACCATAAAGTCCTGTACAGCCCCGGCGAGGACTACCCCGGCAAGCAGCCAGATCATACCCGGCAGATAGCCCATTTGCGCCGCCAGTACCGGTCCAACTAACGGACCCGCCCCGGCAATCGCCGCGAAATGGTGGCCGAACAGTACTTTTTTATCGGTAGGAACATAATCCAGACCGTCGTTATGGCGCACGGCTGGCGTCATACGCGTCGGATCCAGCGCCAGTACATTTTTCGCAATGTACAGACCATAGAAACGGTAAGCGATAAGGTAGACACAGACCGACGCCACAACTATCCACAATGCGTTGATCTGTTCACCACGATTTAATGCGATATAGCCGAGGGCAAATGCTCCCATTACGGAGAGCACTGTCCAGACGAGGTACTTCCCTGATTTATTCATAGTTGTATCCGTTGTCCTTGTCAGAGAGATGTTACATTTTGTTTCTATAACATCTTTTCTGAATTTAACAACCTGACAACCATGCAAACCCGAAGCATCACTGATTTTTTACATTGCATTGTTAACTAGATCACTTCATTTACCTGTTAACCCTGCAATTTCATTTTACTTTGCCGACCGGCTTCACCCCATCACCGCGGTACCTAATCGGCAGGTACAGCAGCGCCGCCCTTGCTCATCGAAGATGACGATTTCCCAGCTTTGATTCTGCCGTCCAAGATGCAGCGGCTGACATACGCCGCGCACTTTACCCTGTGAAACCGCCCGGTGGTGCGTGGCGTTCAGTTCTGTGCCGACCACGCACTGCCCGTCGCGGGTCATCAGATAACCCGCCATTGAGCCCAACGTTTCCGCCAGCGCCGCCGACGCGCCGCCGTGCAGCAAACCAAACGGCTGATGCGTCCGGGTATCCACCGGCATTTCGGCCTCCAGCACATCATCCCCCAGTCGGGTGTAATTGATGCCTAAATGCGCGACCATGGTGTTGTGGCTAGTGGCATTTAATTCATCCAGCGTTAAATGGCGTTTCCAGATCATCGTCATGCTCCCAGCGTTGAGCCGCCGTCCACCACGATATCCTGGAGCGTAATGTGGCTGGCAAGGTCGGAAGCGAGAAATAAAATGGTGTTGGCGATCTCCTGCGGACGGGCGATTTTCCCTAACGGGATACCGAGCTTAAACTGCTCGCCAAACCCGCGAATACGCTGCTGTTCCGCGTCATCACTGTGCCATAACGTGCGCTGCATGTCAGTGTCGGTCGAGCCAGGCGACACCACGTTACAGCGCACCCCGCAGCCCGCAAGCTCCAGCCCGACGGTGAGCGCCAGACTTTTTAGCGCGGCTTTTGACGCCCCGTAAGCGCTCATGCCGATCCGCGGCGTGTGCGCCGCATCCGAGGCGACGGTGACAATCGCCCCGCCCTGCTGACGGCGAAACTGCGCCATTGTCTGTTGAAATAGATTAAACGCGCCGCCAACGTTAACGGCAAACGTCTGCAGCCACTCTTCAGCGCTCAGCGCATCGGTGGCACCCATACGCAGGATCCCAGCGGCATTGACCAACACATCCAGCCGCTCGCTCGTTTGCAGAACGCGCTGGCATACCTCTGCCACCGCGTCGGCATCAGCCACATCGAGCACTTCGGTGGCAAACGGGTACGCCTGCCGGGAAAACTCGCGATCGAATCCGATAACCTTTGCCCCGGCGTCAACAAACGCCAGCGCCGTGGTGTAGCCGATGCCTTTCCCCGCCCCAGTGACCCAGACGGTTTTACCTGCAAAATCAAATTCGCCCATTACTTCACCTCGCGGGAGAGCAGCGTCCACCAGGCGTCAATGGTCGGGTTTTTCGCCAGCATCACGAAATCAATATCGCCATGCACTTTCCGCCAGCGCGCCGCCAGCGCCATCATGCGCACGGAATCCAGCCCGTAGTCGATCAGGTTTTCGTCATCCATTGGCTCCTCGGACTCATCCAACAGCGGCAGAATAACGCTGCGAAGCGCCTCTTTACTCGTCGGAACAGGCGTCGGCAAAAGTTCTTGAGTCATTACCACGCGTCCGGAGCGCCCCGCCACGTATTTCAGCGACATCAGATGTTCGTCGCGGCTGAAGTCCGCCAGCGCATCGGCGACCATAAACGGCTTGATATCGCGCATGAAGGCGTCAGTCGCGGTGGTCATGCAGCCAATATGGGCGTACACACCGGTAATAATCAGTTGATTACGTCCGGTGTCTTTCAGCATCTGCTCCAGTGGAGAACGGTGAAACGCGCTGTAACGCCATTTCACCAGAAGGGTATCCGCTTCATCGGGCGCCAGCGCCTCAACGATTTTTTGCTGCTCGGGAGAACGCGTCAGGCCCGGTCCCCACATATCGTTCAGCAGAGCGCGGTCTTCATCGCTCTGTTCTTTCGGCTGAGCGGTGTAATACACCGGAATGTTGTGCTCTTTGCAGAACTGACGCAGCGCGGCGATGTTAGCGACTACCTGCTCCATCATCGGGCAGTTATCACCCCAAAAACCGATAAAATAGTCCTGCATGTCGTGGATCAGCAGCGCGGCGCGCTCAGGTTCAAACGCCCAGTCGACCTTATTGGCTGGAACATCAAGCGCCGTAGGCAGTGCATAAGCCTGCAGTTTAGGAATTGCCATCTCTTTTTCTCCTTCAGGCCAGTGAACGTGACGCCAGCCACTGACGTAATTGTTTTTTATCCACTTTCCCAACCGCGGTCAGCGGGAGTGACTCCACGCACTCCACGCGGTCAGGTAATTTGAATTCCGCCACGCCCTGGTCGCGCAGGAAACGGCGCACCTGCACCGCGCGCAGCGGCGCTTTCACCACCAGCCAGGCACAGCTTTTCTCGCCCATCAATTCGTCATCCATACTGACCAGCGCGGCATGGATCACCATTGGGTGGCGCAGCAGCAGGTTTTCAATCTCTTCTGCGGCGATCTTCTCTCCGCCACGGTTGATCTGATCCTTCTCACGCCCTTGTACGGTGATATAGCCATCTTGATCGATAGCAATCAGATCGCCGGAGCAGTAAAAACCGTTAGCATCAAAGGCGCTGGCGTTATGCTCAGGACTTTTGAAGTACCCGCGGAAGGTGTACGGGCCGCGCGTCATCAGGCGTCCGGTCGCGCCTTGCGGCAAAGGATTACCATCCGCATCCGCCACCCAGACTTCATCATCCGGACACATTGGGCGGCCCTGGGTATTGATGATGCGCTCGGGGCTGTCGTCCAGACGGGTGTAGTTCACCAGCCCTTCCGCCATACCAAAAACCTGCTGCAACTGGCAGCCAATCTCTGACGGAATGCGCGCCGCCAGCGAGGCGGAAAGCCGCGCGCCACCGACCTGTAGCAGCGTCAGCGAAGCCAATTGCGCATTGCTCCCCCACTCCGCAATCGCCTGCAGCCACAGGCTCACCGCAGGCGGCACCAGCGCCGTGACGTTAACCTGATGACGTTCAATCAGCGGGAAACACAGGGTTGCGCTCGGATCAGCCGCCAGTACCACGGTGCCGCCAGCCAGGAACACGCCCAACGCGCCAGGCGAGCTCATGGCGTAGTTATGCGCCGCCGGGATCGCGCACAGATAGCGAGTTTCCCCGGTGAAGCGGCAGATCTCATTGCTACGGCGCACGCTGTAGTAATAATCGTTATGGGTACGAGGAATCAGTTTTGGCGTCCCGGTGGTCCCACCGGAAAGCTGGAAGTACGCCACCTCATCAGCAGGGGATGGCGTAGCGGTAAAATCAACCGCAGGCCGATCTATCGCCGTTTGCAGGTTATGTTCGCCTTCATCATTGCGCAGTTGCACCACGCGCACTGAATTGTGCTCCGCCACAAAGGTATTGAGGAAATCGTCCCCGCTAAACAACGCATGCTGGCGATCGGCAATCAGCAGCGCCGGTTCGATCTGCCTGGCATAGGCATTGAGCTCGTTACGCTGATGGCTAAACAGCGCCAGAACTGGCGCTACGCCCAGCCTGAGCAGCGCAAAGAAAGTGATATACAGTTCAGCCACGTTGCCCAACTGCACCAGCGCGGTTTCACCGGGTTTGATCCCCTGACGGCGCAGGCTGCAGGCGAGATTGTCAGTGGCCTGATTAAGCTGGCGATAGCTCAGATGGCGTTCACCATCAATGACCGCCGTACGGTCGCTGTCGGCGTGACGGGTCAGAATGTCGGTCAGCGGCAAATCCTGCCAGTAACCTTTTTCACGATAGCGGCGGGCAAAATCTTCCGGCCAGCGGGTGAAAGGAATACTCATCATGACTCCTTAATGCAGTCCAAAAACATTCAACATCGTGGACAGTTTGGCCCCCGTTTCACGCCATTCCGCAATCGGGGAAGAAGCAGGCACAATGCCGGCCCCGGCGAAGAAACGAACCTGATTGCGCAGCAGCTTCGCGCAGCGGATCGTCACCACCCACTCGCCGTTTCCTTCCGCATCACACCAGCCGACGATGCCGCCGAAAAGTTCGCGATCGAACGGCTCCAGCTCGGCAATCAGCTTGCGCGCAACCTGATGCGGGAAACCGCTCAATGCCGGAGTCGGGTGTAACAGGCACGCCAGCGTCAGCGCGTTTTCCTGCGCGTTGGCTTTACCTTCAAACGGCGTGCCGAGATGCCAGAGCGTGGGCGTGGTGACCAGTTGCGGAGAGGAAGGCAGTTGCAGCTCACGGCAGCGATCGCGCAGAACCGCTTTCATGGCCTGCGTCACCAGGTCGTGCTCATGACGGTCCTTTTCGGACGCCAGCAGGCGGATCCCCGCTTCCCTGTCCAGCACATCATCCGGTTGACGACGCGCGGAACCGGCCAAAGGCAGGGAGCTGAAATGGTCGCCTTCTTTACGCAGCAGCAGTTCCGGGCTGGCGCCAATCAATACCCCACCGTCTTCAATGGGGACATGGAAGTTGTAACTCGCCGGATTTTGCGCCACCAGGCGTTCAAGTAACGCGCCACTGTCAATATTGGCATCGGTGGTGATATCGATCAGACGTGACAACACCACTTTGTCGACTTCCGGAGTAGCCGTCAGCGCCGCCGCCCGGGCGACCATCTCTTCAAAAAAGTCCTGTTCCGGGATCGCTTTACGTTCAACGACGTTCAACGCCTGATGCCCGTCAAAGTAGCGTGATGATTGCTGCTTTGCGGTGCGAGAGAAGCTTTGCCAGGATTGGGGAATAAACAGCGATGACGGCTGGCGGGTATCGAAAGGAATTGCCCCGACCATGATGGGGTTAGCGATGCCCTGCGATTTGGCATCAGCAAACAGTGCGTGCATGTTCTGTTGGAAAGGGCTGTCTGGCGAATCGCCATCGATTGCCGGTTCCGCATAGCGGGCGAAGCATCCTGATGTCGTAAAGCTCCGGTACGGCGACATAAAGAAAAAACTGTCGGAAGCGAGCGTTGGCATAGTCTGCGTTTTTTCCTCGGCCAGTGACGTATCCATATCATCCTCCAAAAATGATAAAGGCTCTAATAATGATTATCATTTATATTTTCGGTCGCTAACCTAAAAGTAAAGCGGCTGTATGTCAACTCTTGTGGCAGCACAATGTGCGACTTTGGCTTGCATCCTCGCCCGCTAACAATGAAAATGAGAAGCATTACTTATACTGATAACAGGAAGCTGATTCGTGCGTCTCCCCTCTTTTTTCCGTCCCGTACTCTTGCTGGCAGGTTTGTTTATTTCAGGAATTTCTTTAGGTCATGCCGCTGACTGGCCGCGTCAGGTTACCGATAGCCGCGGTACGCATACCCTGGAGCATAAGCCGCAGCGCATTGTCTCCACCAGCGTCACCCTCACCGGTTCGCTGCTGGCGGTTGATGCCCCGGTCATCGCCAGCGGCGCCACCACGCCGAATAATCGCATTGGCGATGCGCAGGGCTTTTTACGTCAATGGAGCGATGTTGCCAGGGAACGTAAACTCAGCCGCCTGTACATTGGCGAACCAAGCGCTGAGGCCGTTGCAGCACAAATGCCGGATCTGATTCTGGTAAGCGCCACCGGAGGCGACTCCGCCCTCGCGCTATACGATCAGCTGTCCGCCATTGCGCCCACGCTTATCATCAACTACGACGACAAAAGCTGGCAGTCGCTGCTGACGCAGCTGGGTGAAATCACCGGACAGGAACAACAGGCGGCAGCGCGTATTGCCGAATTTGATAAGCAACTGCAGGCGGTTAAGCAACGCATCACCCTGCCGCCGCAGCCGGTCAGCGCGCTGGTCTATACCGCGGCGGCGCACAGCGCCAACCTGTGGACGCCTGAATCTGCCCAGGGCAAGCTGCTGGAACAGTTAGGTTTCACGCTGGCGTCGCTGCCTGCCGGTTTGCACACCAGCCAGAGCCAGGGCAAACGCCACGACATCATCCAGCTTGGCGGTGAAAACCTGGCGGCTGGCCTGAACGGCGAAGCGCTGTTCCTGTTTGCTGGCGACAGCCAGGATGCCGACGCCATTTATGCCAATCCGCTTCTGGCGCATCTGCCCGCCGTGCAGAATAAACGCGTTTACGCCCTGGGAACGGAAACCTTCCGCCTCGACTACTACAGCGCGACGCTGCTGCTGCAACGTCTGTCGACTCTCTTTTAATCACCCGCGCCGGATGCGGCTAACGCCTTATCCGGCCCCCCCCTGGGCATAACGTTAGCCGGCATTCACGGGCTCTTGTCGGAATCGGCGCACTTCCCCCAACAACAGCAGCAGCAACAGCCCAACGATCGCCAGCCCAAACCCACTCACGCTTGCCGAGGCGACCGGCGTCATCATCGCGCCCAGACCGCCTAACAGCGCCGCGCCGATGGCATCGCCGGTCACGTTCTGCGCCGTCCACAAACCGTTAATTCGCCCAAGCATCGCCTCCGGCGTCTGCGTCTGTAACAGGGTGTACTGCAACAGAGAGCTGACCGCGCTCAGCCAGCCGAACAGCGCCAGGCAGACAACGCCAAGCTGCCAGACCGGCATCAGCCCAAACAGACCGATCGCCAGGAATGATGCCACGGTAGAGCCCAGCATGATCAACCCCGGACGAAGACTGTGCGCCAGCTGTCCGCTGGTCAATGCGCCCACGGCGGCCCCCAGCGGAATAGCCGCATACAGCAGACCAATTTGCGCGCTCGACATCTGCCAGTTGATCGCCAGCGCCGGGTAAAGTACACGCACGGCGCTCGCCATAGTCAGCAGACCGCCAAGCAGCGCAATACCGCCAATCAGCGGACTGGCGAGCAGAAAGCGAAATGCCGCCAGCAGCGATTTCAGCGGATGTTCCCGCGGTTGCGGCGGGGGCGGTAACGCGGGAAGGCTCAACAGCGGCAGTAAGGTAATAAACGTGCCTGCCGCCGCCAGGCCGTAGTTCCAGGCCACGCCGCCGGTCGCCAGCAGCAACCCGCCAAGCATCGGCGAAATAACCGAACCCAGACGCACCGTCAGCATGGTAATCGCCCCGGCCTGCATCAGGTTTTCCCGTCCGACCAGCGCCGGAGTCGCCGCCAACAAAGCGGTTACGCCCAGCGAGGCAAAAAAGCCGTCCCATAAGCCCAGCAGATAAATCGCCAATAAAGAGGGTTCGGGCAGCAACGCGTTGAGACACAGACCAATAAAACCAATGCCGCAGGTTCCACGCGCCAACAGGATCACCTTTTTACGCTCATAGCGGTCGGCCAGTACGCCGCCAACCATCAGGCCGATAAACATTGCGCTACCGGTCAAGGTCACCGACAAACCGACTTGCCAGGTCGACTGCGTCATCATCTGGATCTGTACCGGAACCGCCACGCCGAGTAGCCCCAAAGAGACAATGGAAATAAAACGAGCGAGGAAGACGGCGCGAAATGCAGGGTGGGTCTTTAACAGGCTGAGATTGAGCAGCCAAGATTGTCGATTCATTACAGAGCCTTACCAGGTACTTTTTCAATATCCATTCGATGGCTGCACATGCTAACATATCCAAATAAGATCGATAACGATAATTACTATCATTATCAGGGAAGTTGATATGTCATGCTCTGTTTCCGCGACGCGCGCCTTCGCCGTGCCCGGACTATTGTTATTACTTGTTCTCACCACGGTATTAAGTCTGGTTATTGGCGCAAAATCGCTACCTGCCTCCGTGGTGCTGGATGCGCTCACCGGCAGTTGTCAAAGCGCGGATTGCACCATCGTGCTGGACGCCCGACTGCCGCGCACGCTGGCAGGGCTGCTCGCGGGTGGCGCGCTGGGTCTGGCGGGCGCATTAATGCAAACCCTGACGCGTAACCCTCTCGCCGATCCCGGGATCCTTGGCGTCAACTCTGGCGCCAGCTTCGCCATCGTGCTGGGTGCGTCGCTGTTCGGTTTTTCTTCCCCCCAGGAACAGCTGCTGATGGCTTTTTCCGGGGCGCTGGTCGCCTCGCTGATTGTGGCGTTTACCGGTAGTCAGGGCGGCGGGCAGCTCAGCCCGGTACGGCTGACGCTGGCGGGCGTTGCGCTGGGTGCGGTACTGGAAGGGCTATCTACCGGCATCGCCCTGCTCAACCCGGACGTTTACGATCAACTGCGTTTCTGGCAGGCCGGTTCACTGGATATCCGCAGCCTGCAAACGCTGAAGGTGGTACTGGCGCCAACGCTGATTGCCGCCGCCGTCGCATTGTTTCTCAGCCGCGCCCTGAATAGCCTGAGTCTCGGCAGCGACACCGCCACCGCGCTCGGCAGTAAGGTTGCGCGCACGCAGTTTATTGGCCTGCTGGCGATCACCGTCCTGTGCGGCAGTGCGACCGCGATTGTCGGCCCTATCGCCTTTATCGGCCTGATGATGCCGCATATGGCGCGCTGGCTGGTCGGTGCCGATCACCGCTGGTCATTGCCCGTCACCCTGCTGGCAACCCCGTCTCTGCTATTAATTGCCGATATTATCGGGCGTGTGATTGTCCCCGGCGAACTGCGCGTTTCGGTGGTCAGCGCATTTATCGGCGCGCCGGTGCTCATCTTTTTGGTGCGCCGTAAATCACGCGGGGGTGGCGCATGATGCACCTTTCCCGTCGTCTGATTATCAGCAGTCTGTTGCTGGTTGCAGGTTGTCTCGCCGTTGGCTTGTGGAGCCTGCGCAGCGGCGTCGTTACGCTGGAAACCCAGCAAATTATTGCCGCCCTGTTCGGCGATGCGCCGCGCAGTATTACGCTGGTGGTCACCGAATGGCGTCTGCCACGCGTGCTTATGGCGCTCCTGATTGGCGCGGCGCTCGGCGTGAGCGGCGCAATATTTCAGTCGCTGATGCGTAACCCGCTGGGCAGTCCGGATGTAATGGGCTTCAATACCGGGGCCTGGAGCGGCGTGCTGGTGGCAATGGTGCTGTTCGGACAGCATCTCACCGCTATCGCGCTGGCGGCCATGCTTGGCGGCGTTCTGACCTCACTGGTGGTCTGGGCGCTTGCCTGGCGCAATGGCATTGACACCTTCCGGCTGATTATTATCGGTATCGGCATACGCGCTATGCTGGTGGCGTTCAACACCTGGCTGCTGCTGAAGGCGTCATTAGAAACCGCGCTGACGGCCGGGCTGTGGAACGCCGGATCGCTCAATGGCCTGACCTGGGCCAAGACCTGGCCTTCTGCCCCGCTGATTATTGTGATGCTGGTGTGCGCCGCGCTGCTGGTGCGCCGGATGCGCTTACTGGAGATGGGGGATGACAGCGCCCGTGCGCTTGGCGTCAGCGTTGAGCGTTCGCGCCTGATGATGATGCTGGTCGCCGTGGTGCTGACCGCCGCCGCAACCGCGCTGGCAGGCCCGATTTCGTTTATCGCTCTCGTCGCACCCCATATTGCGCGTCGGCTTAGCGGCACATCCCGCTGGGGATTAACCCTGTCAGCCCTGTGCGGCGCGTTGCTACTGCTGATGGCTGATTTACGCGCCCAACAGCTGTTTATGCCTTATCAGCTTCCGGTGGGGGTTGTCACCGTAAGCCTCGGCGGTATTTATCTTATCGTCTTGTTAATTCAGGAGTCCCGCAAAAAATGATCGACTCAGTAGCCCGTTTGCGTGGCGACCAGTTAACGCTGGGTTATGGCAAGTTTACCGTAGCCGAAAACCTCAATGTGTCGATTCCCGACGGTCACTTCACGGCGATTATTGGGCCAAACGGCTGCGGAAAATCAACACTGCTGCGCACACTGAGTCGTCTGATGACGCCCGCGCACGGCAAGGTTTGGCTCGACGGCGAACATATTCAGCACTATGCCAGCAAAGAGGTCGCCCGCAGAATAGGTTTGCTGGCGCAAAACGCCACCACGCCGGGGGACATTACCGTACAGGAGCTGGTTGCTCGCGGGCGCTACCCGCATCAACCGTTGTTTACCCGCTGGCGGCAAGAAGATGAAACAGCGGTAAACACTGCGATGCAGGCCACAGGGATCGCCCATCTGGCGGCACAAAGTGTGGATACGCTTTCCGGCGGACAGCGCCAGCGAGCATGGATCGCGATGGTGCTGGCGCAGGAAACGTCGATTATGCTGCTCGATGAACCCACCACCTGGCTGGATATCAGTCACCAGATTGACCTGCTGGAGTTGCTAAGCGAGCTAAACCGGGAGAAAGGCTATACGCTGGCTGCCGTTCTGCATGACCTCAATCAGGCCTGTCGCTATGCAACGCATCTGATTGCGCTTCGTGACGGAAAAATTATTGCCGAGGGTGCGCCGAAGGAGATTGTCACGGCGGAGCTTATCGAAAAAATCTATGGATTACGCTGTATGATTATCGACGATCCGGTGGCCGGAACGCCGCTGGTGGTGCCGTTAGGGCGCAACAACAAATAGCGAGCTTTAACGTATGGCGGCTGTCAGCCGCCATACGGCAATGAATCACACCAGCTGCTGCTCAATAAACGTCATTTTTTGCTTACGCGACACCATGGCGTAGTTCAGCAGAACGCCGCCACAGGCCACCATGCCACCCAATAACGCAGCCAGAATAACGATCATCGATTTAGCAGGACCATCTTTTTTCACCGGCAGCGAAGGGGAAAGCTGGTATTTAAACGGCGTAAATTTTACATCACTCACATTCATCGCTAACAGCTGATCAACGTGATATTGGCGGTTACGTAATTCCCCGTTAATTTCAGCAACATCCGTTACTGACTTTTCAATTTCTAATTTACGCGTGATGCCGTCCGCGCCCAGCGAAATAGAGAAATCAGGATCATCTTTTACCGCCTGACCATTACTGTAGACCGGCTTTTTAATCCCGGCGGCATTCGCAATCTCCAGTGAGTAGTTCAGTCGCTGAATATTGGCTTCCAGCTGATTCTTGAGCCTGACGCGATCCATTTCCAGTCTTTCTTTTTCATAACTGGTTTTGATGGACAGTTTATTGCGAATATCTTCCAGCGTTTCTTTTACCACAATATCAGATATATAGTGGATGTATCCCTGCAGCACAGCCTGGGCTTCTTCGGCCTGAGGCGCGGTAAAACTCAGCGTCCACGCGGTATACAGCGAGGTCTCATTCTTTTTTCCCGCATTGCTGTCAACCGCGGTCATTTTCTCACTGAGCCTGACAATTGCCCGATGCAGGTCCATTTCGTCAATATCAGCGCCTTTTAACTGCTCCATCACGTAAGGTGAAGAGCGTAAATACTCTTCTAATAATGAAGGCGACTGGAATTTTTTGATAAACAGGTTAAACACATCGCCACGGCTGACGTTAATATCCATATCCAGCACGCGCAATTTGGTCAACGTATTCTCGAGATTTTGCCACTGAACCGGCTCCGCAGGCGTTACGATGGCCTGGCTGGTCCATTTTTGCGGCAGCAGGAAAGAGACCAGAATACCTACGCAGGCAAAGGCGAAAACGGTGGCCACAATTTTCGTTCTGGCGCGCCATAAAATTTCGACCAGGTTAATTAAATCTATTTCGTTTGCTTGTGCCGTAGGCTGAGGATAGGCAGTAAATTCCGAAACGTTGTCTTGCTTAATATTGAGTGATGACATGTAGCGTGACCTGAAAACTTTCCCAAAAGAAAAACACTCCCGTGGGAGAAGTCTACCAGCTAGTCAGAATTATCCGAAACTTTCTTTACGGGTATACCCCCTACCAAAAATTATATTCGGAATTTATTTACCCCCCTCACCATACAACCACACGAAAAACAAACAACCCCATAACATAAAAATTACATTATGGAGTTATTGGATCGCTGTGATAGCAAAATTCGCGTTGTTACACAGATTTATTAATCAGCGCACTGATAACAGGTCCGATCGTCTCAAACGAGGTGGGAGAAATAATGTCGACATGCGCGCAGTCCTGGCGATAAACATCCAGACTGGCTATCCACGGCGACCAACTGCTTTCAGGACTAACGCCCTGCGGTAAGGTGCGTTCAGCGACGAACAGCGTAGCGTGGCCCGCAAACGGTACGCTGTGGGCGGTGGTTAGCAGGCGAACCGCATCGGCATAATTACCTTCGATAGCGCTGAATAACGCGTCGGATGCATTGCCCTGCTGTGCGGCCAGAAACGCTTCACGTTCACGCGCGATCTCCGCCAGTACGGCGGGATCCAATCCATTGGCCTCTTTTTCCTGCCAGTTTTGCGTTTCCGGCGGCCAGGTATCCAGCAGCCCCAGGAAGGCGACTTCCTCACCACGGGCATGCAAACGCGCGGCAATCCCCTGCGCCAAAGTGCCGCCCAGCGAGTAACCTAATAAATAGTACGGACCGTGAGGCTGCTGGCTGAGCAGCGTTGCCAGGTGATGGTCACATACCGCATCGAGGTTTTCCGCCGTCTGCATTGGGCCATCCGGTCGCGGCGACTGAATGCCAATAATCGACCACTGCGGACTGAGGTAACGCGACAGCACGCTAAACTGCCACGCAAAGCCCGACGCCGGATGGAAGCAGAACAGCGCCGGGCCGTGACTCTCACGCAGCGGCAGCAACGTCTCAAATCCCAGGCGCTGCGACTGTTCGTCGTCATTACTCTCCAGCAATGCGCTGAGCTGCTCCACGGTAGACGCCACCATTACCTGCCCGGGCGTTACCTGTCGTTCAAACACACGGCTTAATTGCGCAGCCAGCTTCATCGCCAGCAGCGAGTGCCCGCCAAGCGCAAAGAAATCGGCTTCCACGTCATTGACCTCACAATCCAGCAAAGCGGCAAACGACTGCGCGATGATGGTTTCAGTCCCTGCTCGCGGCGCGCGTCCGGAAGTACGCGACGTCAGCTGCGGCATCGGCAGCGCTTTACGATCCAGTTTACCGTTTGCACTAAGCGGCAGTTCCGCCAGCTGCAACAATACCGTCGGCACCATATGCGCCGGCAGTTTTGCACGCAGACGTTCCCGCAATGCAGACGTATCCAGCGGTAAACCCGATTGCGACACCAGATACCCCACCAGTTGACGCGCATCGCCGCCCGTCGCCGCCGCCTGGTTGAATACGCAGGCGTGGGCAACGGCATGTTCGACATCAGGCAATTGCTGCATCGCCCGGTCGATCTCGCCGAGCTCAATGCGCTGACCACGGATTTTAAGCTGATCGTCGCTGCGCCCAAGGTATTCCACCGCGCCATTCTCCAGCCAGCGCGCCACATCCCCGGTACGGTACATGCGTTCACCGGCGTTAAACGGATCGGCAATAAAGCGACTTGCGGTGAGATCCGCTCGCCCCAGATATCCTTGCGCCAGCTGGATCCCCGTCAGATATAAGTCACCGGCCACGCCAAAGGGCACCGGGCGCATCATGGCGTCCAGAATGCGTAAACCGGTATTCCATACCGGATAACCGATCGGCACGCTATTGCCGGTGACGGCGGCGAGCGCTTCCCCCCAGGCCGGATACCAGCTCACATCGACCGCCGCTTCCGTTGGTCCGTATAAATTGTGCAGCGGCACATGGGTCAGCAGTTCCCACTCACGGCATAAATCCGCAGGCAAGGCTTCGCCGCTGCAAAATACCCGTTTCAGCGAAGCGCAACTCTCCTGTGCGCTTTCCGGCGTCAGCGACGCGACAAAAGCGGCCAGCATAGAGGGGACAAAGTGCGTGGTCGTTACCCCATATTGGGCAAAGAACTGCTGCATCGCCAGCGGATCGCGGTGCGCCTCGGGTTCCGCCATCACCAGTTTTGCCCCAGCGATAAACGGCCAAAAAAACTCCCACACCGAAACGTCAAAACTGCACGGCGTTTTTTGCGCCACCACATCCTCTGCCGTGAGCGGATAGCGATCTTGCATCCACAGCAGGCGGTTGACGATAGCCGTTTGCCCGACCATCACCCCTTTGGGTCTGCCGGTAGAACCAGAAGTAAAAATGATATAGGCCGTATGACCAGGTTGAGAAAGAGCCAACGGCGCGGCCTCTCCCGCGGGCAGCGGCGCGTTGTAGCACAGGCTTTCCAGTCCCGGGATATCGCTAAAGCGCGCCAGTTGCTCATCGGTTGCGATCAACAATTTTGGCTTCGCGTCTTCGAGCATCATCCGCAGGCGATCGTCCGGGTACCCGGTATCCAGTGGCAGCCAGGCCGCTCCCGCCTCAACAATGCCGTGCAGCGCCAGCGTCAGGAACACGGAACGCGGTAATGCCACGGCTACGCTGTCGCCAGGCCGCACGCCGCGTTCGCGCAGAACCTGCGCCAGCGCCACAACCTGCTGGCGCATTTCGCGATAGCTAAACTGATAGCGGGCATCGGCCAGCGCCGTGGCATCCGGCGTTTTTTCAGCCTGCTCTGCCACCAGCGCGCTCAGCGTGGTGGACGGGATTTCGACCGTTGTCGCGTTAATCTTTTCCAGCCGCTCATGTTCTGTCGGCAGCAGCATCCCGGCGTCGCCACAGCATAGCGACGGGTTATTCGCAAACTGTTCAATAAGCGCGATTAAACGCGAGGCATGCTGCGCCAGCGTCTCGGCTTCATAACGTTGTTTATTGGCGAGAATTTCGATGCTCAGCCCGCCGTTTTCATCCGGGAACAGCGCCAGCTCAAGATCGTTGACCGGGCCCGTCGCCAGGGTATGGGTTTGCGCCTGAACGCCGGGAATATTGAGCTGATAATCGAAAATTTTCACGTTCAGCACCGGACCGAACAGCGGCTCGGCACCGGCTGCGCGCCCGCTGTCGCGCACGATTTGCTCAGCATCATAACGCTGATGTCGGCGCATTTTCTTCAACTGCCCAGCCAACCGCAGGGCAAGCGCAGGCAAGCTTTCTGCCGCATCCAGCCTCACGGCGAATGGCAGAACGTTCAATACCGGTCCGGTAGAGGTGAGCGCCGCCGACCCCATGCGCCGCATAAAGATAAATCCGGCGGCATAATCCATGCGGCTGCATAAACGTCCCAGCCACAAGGCCACCAGCGCGAGGGCCAGATCCGCACGCTGCACATCAGGCATACGTGCTGCAAGCTGGCGGAACGATCCTTCAGGGGCGGTGAGCTTCATGCGAATAATATCCGCGCTGGCCGATCGCCCCGGCAACGGTTTGTTCGACAGCGAGGCCGGAGGCGGGAGTTGCCTGCGCTGCTCGGTCCAGAAGGCGCCGTCACGTTGCCAGGCCTCGCTGTGACGATACTGCAGGTACTCTTCCACGACCTCGGCAAACGGCGTAAAAGGCGAGTCTGGCGTAGATTCACCGCTCTGCCATGCCCGGTAAATTGCGGCTATCTGGCGGGTAATAGCCGGAAAACTAAAGCCATCAACCAACAGATGATGATAACGCTGATACCAGTACCAACGTTTATCGCCCACCTGAATGAGCTGATGGAAAACCAGCGGTTTGCCGCCATCAGCGCGTAAGTCCTGTTGCAGATCGGCCTGCATCAGTGCGCGGGCTGCGTCATGTGGGTTGGCTTTTTCACGTAGATCGAGGATTTCAGGTTGCGCAAAAGTGAGCGTAGGATCGACCCATTGCCAGATATCGCCGTTATCTTCACTAAACCGCATCCGCAGGGTATCAGCCTGTTCCAGACCCGCGACAACCGCTTTCGCCAGCAACGGCGCGTTCAGTTCACCGGTTAATTCTACGTAGTGCGCCACGCTCCACGCCGAGGGCAAGGTGGAGAGTTTTTCCGCCATCCAGATCCCCGGCTGAGCCGCGACTAACGGTAAACGTTGCGTCATTGCGCCTCCTGCACTTCGGCGTAATTCGCTGGCGTCAGCGTATTCAAGTGCGTGTCCAGCCATTGCTGACAGGCTTCCTGCGATTGGGGCTCGCACGCGACTTGCCAGCCAGCGGGAAGTGAGCACTGCTGCGGCCAAAGGCTAAACTGACGCTGTGGATTTTGCAGAATGTAAAACTGGCCCTGCGGATTATCGAAGGGGTTACTGAATTCCATACTCAACTCCTGTCGTGGAACATCGTCCGGTTAAATCGTGTGGGTAAGCGGCTGCCAGAGCGTCATTAGCCCTTGCATCAGGCCGCCGCGCCAGCAAAGCGCATCGTGTCCGCCATCAACCTGACGCCAGAAAATAGACTGTGGTGCAGAGGGTAATTGGTGGTATAGCGCCTGGTTGGCGCGAAAAATAATCGGTTCGCGAAGCCCGGCTTCCAGAACAATGCGCAGCCCCTGAACGTGAAGCGTCCCGGCCTTCAGTTGCTCAATAATCGCCCCATCCTGATGACCGCCGCGATGCGGCCACCAGTAAGAGCCTGACTGGCTCAGCACGCAGCCGAAACGCGCGGGCCAGTTCAGCCCGGCATACAGCGCAGACAAACCACCGAAACTTTGTCCGGCGATCACCGTGCGTTGCGGATCGTCACTGAATGCAGTGCTCGTCTTCACCAGCGGCAAGAGCTCCTGCTGTACCGCCAGCCAAAAATCCGCATTACACGGCAGTTCACGGCTGCGATGAGGTGTGTCGATGGCATCAATCAGGAGATACACGGCGGGCGGGAGGTCTCCGCGGCGGGTAAGCGAAGTCAGCGCAGGCCAGACCGGCATACTTTGCGCCCAAAACTGGCCATCCAGCAGGATAGCCAGCGGACGCTCTTCAGGTCTGGACTCTCCGGTGGTAAACACCCAGACGCGACGCGTATTGCCGAGTCGTTCGCTATGCCATTGCAGGCATACCGCAGGTGAGTCAGGGTTTTCAGGGCAATCCCATCCGGGCTGCACGGGCGCCTCGGGCATCTCCAGCGCGGACACCGCATGGCCACGACCACCTCGCCAGCTCTGCGGGTTGAGAGGATCGGCAATCGCCTGCGGCAACAACTGTCGCCAGCCTTCCCGTAACGCGGTTCTGTCAGGCGCTTCCCCCACCGCCAGCGCGGTAAAAATATCGTCCCGGGCGGTGGGAATAAAGCAGTAGCTACCGCGCCAGTTGGCGCTGAGGGAAATACTCCAGCACCAAACATTCGTACCATTAATACGTTGCATCGACTGAGGGGGGACATTTTGATGATGGTCGGTGACGCCTGTGATATAGACCCACACACGACGAATGGCTGACTCTTTTTCCGTTCCCTGCGGGTCACGCCACCAGAAGGTTACGCGATAATTGCCGTTCTCTTCACGCTCCCACTCCGGGCCTTTTTTCGACTGCCACCACGCATCGCTTCCCGTCTTTAACGTCGTCACCGCCATAACCCCATGTTTATTGTGAAATTTTATGATCTATCGCGAAATATATTGATAATATTATTGATAACTATTTGCATTTGCAATAGCGTATTGTCGCGCTGTGGGAAGCGCGTACAGTTTTTCACCACTTATAAACCGACCCGGCGCTGCGTACTTTTTCTGGAATGGACGGTTTACGCAGATGCGGGCGACATCAGACCACATGCCGCACAACGGCACATGGGTAGTCGTGGCAAAAAGAACAGCAGGACATACAATGAACAACAAGATTCATTCACTGGCCTTATTGGTCAATTTAGGAATTTACGGGGTAGCGCTGCCAGCCATGGCAGAAGATCAAACGGATAACGCCGCGGTCTCTCATGAAGACACCATCGTCGTTACCGCCGCTCAGCAGAACCTGCAGGCTCCGGGCGTTTCAACCATCACCGCTGATGAAATCCGTAAAAATCCCCCCGCGCGCGATGTGTCGGAAATCATCCGTACCATGCCAGGCGTTAACCTGACCGGCAACTCCACCAGCGGCCAGCGCGGCAACAACCGTCAGATCGATATTCGCGGTATGGGCCCAGAAAACACCCTGATTCTGATCGACGGTAAACCGGTGACCAGCCGTAACTCCGTGCGTCAGGGCTGGCGCGGCGAGCGTGATACCCGCGGCGATACCGCCTGGGTGCCACCGGAGATGATCGAGCGTATTGAAGTGCTGCGTGGTCCTGCCGCAGCACGTTACGGCAACGGTGCGGCTGGCGGCGTGGTGAATATCATCACCAAAAAAGGCAGTAATGAATGGCACGGTTCGTGGGATACCTATTTCAACGCCCCGGAACACAAAGACGAAGGCTCGACCAAACGCACCAACTTTAGCCTGAACGGCCCAATGGGCGGGGATTTCAGCTTCCGTCTGTACGGTAATCTGGATAAAACGCAGGCCGACGCCTGGGATATCAACCAGGGTCATCAATCCGAACGTACCGGCACCTACGCCAATACCTTACCGGCCGGTCGTGAAGGCGTTATCAACAAAGACATTAACGGCGTCGTTCGCTGGGATTTCGCCCCGCTTCAGTCGCTGGAACTGGAAGCGGGTTACAGCCGCCAGGGCAACCTGTACGCGGGCGATACCCAAAACACCAACACCAACCAACTGGTGAAAGATAACTACGGGAAAGAGACTAACCGCCTTTACCGCCAGAACTACTCTCTGACCTGGAACGGCGGCTGGGATAACGGCGTCACCACCAGCAACTGGGCGCAGTATGAACATACGCGCAACTCCCGTACGCCGGAAGGTCTGGCGGGAGGAACGGAGGGGATCTTTGACCCGAACGCCTCACAAAAATATGTCGATGCCGATCTGAACGACGTCATGCTGCACAGTGAAATCAGCATTCCACTGGACCTGCTGGTCAACCAAAACCTGACGTTGGGCACCGAGTGGAACCAGCAGCGCATGAAGGATATGCTCTCCAATTCACAGACCTTTATGGGCGGTGATATTCCAGGTTACAGCAGCACCAACCGCAGCCCGTACTCCGATGCGGAAATTTTCTCTCTGTTTGCTGAAAACAACATGGAACTGACCGACAGTACCATGTTGACGCCGGGCCTGCGTTTCGACCACCACAGCATCGTAGGCGATAACTGGAGCCCATCCCTGAACCTGTCACAAGGTCTGGGCAGCGACTTCACGCTGAAGATGGGGATTGCGCGCGCCTATAAAGCGCCAAGCCTGTATCAGCTCAACCCGAACTATATTCTGTACAGTAAAGGCCAGGGGTGCTACGCCACCGGCTCCGCGACCGGCATCGGTTGCTACATGATGGGCAACGACGATCTGAAGGCCGAGACCAGTATCAACAAAGAGATTGGCCTTGAGTTCAAGCGTGACGGCTGGCTGGCCGGGGTAACCTGGTTCCGCAACGACTATCGCAACAAGATTGAAGCGGGCACGGTACCGTTCGACAGAACGTCTATCACCAGCAAAGGGAAGACGACTTACACCGATATCTATCAGTGGGAAAACATTCCTAAAGCCGTGGTTGAAGGTCTGGAAGGTACGCTGAACGTACCGGTTAGCGAAACCGTTAACTGGACTAACAACATCACTTACATGCTGCAAAGTAAGAATAAAGAGACCGGCGAACGCCTGTCGATTATTCCTGAATACACGCTGAACTCGACCCTGAGCTGGCAGGCCCGCGAAGATTTGTCGCTGCAATCCACCTTTACCTGGTACGGCAAACAGCAGCCGAAGAAATATGATTACCAGGGTAAACCGGTGACCGGCAGTTCGGCGAGTGAAGTCAGCCCGTACAGCATCGTCGGCCTGAGCGCGACCTGGGACGTGACGAAAAACGTCAGCCTGACCGGCGGCGTGGATAACGTCTTTGACAAGCGTTTGTGGCGTGAAGGCAATGCCCAGACCACGGGCGATATCGTGACCGGAAACTATATGGCGGGCGCTGGCGCGTACACCTATAACGAACCGGGTCGGACGTGGTACATGAGCGTGAACACACACTTCTGATAACGCTTTCCCTCTCCTCGCTGCGGGGAGAGGGAAACCATTACTCTTATGCGCACAACACACACACCGCTTCCTTTCGCAGACCATACGCTGCATTTTGTCGGCTTTGATCCCGCCAGCTTCCACGAGCACGATCTGCTCTGGCTCCCCCACCATGCACAGCTGAGCGCCAGTGGACGCAAGCGTAAAGCTGAACATCTGGCAGGGCGTATTGCCGCAGTCCACGCTTTGGGTGAATTTGGCCACAAAACCGTCCCCGGCATCGGCGCGCAGCGCCAACCGGTATGGCCACAAGCTCTGTTTGGCAGCATCAGCCATTGCGCGTCAACGGCGCTGGCGGTGGTGTCGACGCATCCCGTTGGAGTGGACATCGAAACTATTTTCACGCCACAAACCGCAGTTGAACTGTCTGACGTCATCATCGATAACCACGAACGACAGATTATGCATCACGCCAGCCTGCCCTTTCCGCTCGCCTTAACCCTGGCATTCAGCGCAAAGGAGAGCCTGTATAAGGCGTTTTCAGCATACACGACGCACCTGCCGGGCTTCACCAGCGCCAACGTTATCGCGCTCACCCCAACCCAGCTGACCTTGCAAATCCAGCCCTTATTTTCGCCAAACCTCGCCGGGCGGAGAATCAACGTGCGTTGGTGTCAACGCGATCGCCAGGTCATTACGCTGTGCGACGTTATTTTTTAACAAACTCACCAATCGCCTGATACGTAGCCTGCGCCGCCTGCGTCACTTTATCCTCCAGCATCAGATACGCGTGCGTCATCCCAGGAAAATGCTCATGCTGAACGGATATCCCCTCTGCCTGCAGCCTGGCGACAAATGCAAAACCCTCATCCCGAAGCGGATCCAGGCCGCCACTGAATACCAGGGTCGGTGGAAAATTCTGGCCCAGCGGCAGATAAAGCGGTGACGCCTGCTTGCGATCTTCCCCATTGCGGAAATATTGCTGAAAATACCAGCGTATTTTGCTTTCATCCAGCAGCTTCCCTGAACCGTTCTCCTGTACCGACGGCCAGTTCAGGGTGTAGTCCAGGCTCGGATAAATCAGCACCAGGCGCTGAATAAATCCCGGCTGCTCGCGGGAAAAAGAGGCCGCCAGCGTCGCGCTGAACGCACCGCCGCCGCTGTCACCGATAAGCGTGAGTTGGCGAGTATAAGGAATATGCTGACTGTCGAGCAGCGACCAGACGTTTTCTACCGCGGCTTTAGCATCGGCAAGACCTGCCGGATAGGGATTTTCTGGCGCACGTCGATAATCAACCGAAACCACGGTATTTCCTGTCGCCATCGCCAGATGTCGGGCGATAGGGTCATAAACCTCTACCGAGCCGCTCAAATGCCCACCGCCGTGGATAAACACCACCACCTTCGGCTCTCCGGTAAGCGTCGGGCGATAAATCCGGACCGGAATGCGACGCTTCCCGGTATCCACTTCAGTATTGATAATCGCCGCCATCGGTTTTGAGGTGGACACATTCGCTTTTGTCAGCGCCGCTAATCCTGCTCGTGAGCTGAGCGTGTCGTAGACGGGGTTGGGATTGTGGGGTTGCGCGGCGAGAAAATCAGCCAGCGGCGCGGGCGGTGTTTGCGCCACCGGACCGTATTCCTGTTGCCAGCGCTGTTGATAATCTTGCCGTTGCGTCTGCACAGTCTCAACGTTGACGGTCTCACAGGAAAAGCACTCTGCCAGCGACCTGCGTTGTTGCCCGTTTGCATCAAAGTTGTCGACAGCCAGCCAGCGCTGCAATGCGGCATCGCGCTGCGGCCATTCGCCGTCAATGATTGATAACCAGTCGCTGTCGCGGTTGCGGCCCTTACGCACGATCTTCTGGCGAAAACGCCCTTCGAAGATGAAACCAAGGCGCTCTGCCGCCCGTCGGGACGCCGTGTTCAGAGAATCACATTTCCACTCCACGCGACGGTATCCCGACGCAAACGCCTGACGCAGCAGCAGCCAAACGCTTTCGGTGCCGAGTACCGTATTTTTCATACGCGGCGACCAGGTTACATGACCAATTTCGACCGAACCATGCTCCCGTTCGATCGCCATAAAGCACACCAGCCCAACGGCACGTCCGGAACGTTGTTCAACTACCGCATAGGGAATCAGAGAGGCGTCGGTGGATTTCGCCTCGATCCAGCCAACGGTGGCTTCAACGCTCGTTGGGCGAGAGCTTGCAAGCCAGGTCCAGTCGCGATCGTCAGGCGCCTGCGCGTAGGCATCAAACAGGTCGGCGGCATGGCTGTCGGCATCCAGAGGAACCAGGCGGCAATACAGGCCGACAAGCTCTTCCCGTGGCAGCACGGCGGCCCCTTTCCAGTCCGGCACAACATCGCCGACGGTCTGTCCATAAAGATTTATTTCCGGCACGATTCAACCCCTGTTGCGAAGCAAAAAACAGTTATAGCACCTGCCATTTCGCCTTCATAGCGCAGGATGTTGATTTCTCTTATCGCACAAAAAACCGTCAGCGCTTCTATACTGATTAAAAATCAATGTGTAAGGGAACGCGCTATGCCACTACCCGATTTTCATGTTTCCGACCCTTTTACGTTAGGCATTGAACTGGAAATGCAGGTGGTTAATCCCCCGGGTTACGACCTGAGCCAGGACTCTTCCCGGCTGATTGACGCCATTAAGCCACAGCTTACCGCCGGGGAAGTGAAGCACGATATCACCGAAAGTATGCTGGAGATGGCGACCGGGGTTTGTCGCAATATCGACCAGGCTGATGCTGAATTGTCCGCCATGCAGCAGATAATCATGCAGGTTGCGGCAGAGCACCACCTCGCCATTTGTGGCGGTGGTACGCACCCCTTTCAAAAATGGCAACGTCAGGAAGTCTGCGATGACGAACGCTATCGGCGCAACCTGGAAAATTTTGGTTATCTTATCCAGCAGGCGACGGTGTTCGGTCAGCACGTCCATGTTGGCTGCGCCAACGGTGATGATGCTATCTACCTCCTGCACGGGCTGTCGCGATTTGTTCCTCATTTTATTGCGCTCTCCGCCGCCTCGCCTTATATGCAGACATCCGACACGCAATTTGCCTGCGCGCGTCTGAATATTTTCTCCGGATTTCCCGATAACGGCCCGATGCCATGGATAAATAGCTGGCAGGAATTTACCGGGCTGTTTCGTCGTCTGGCTTACACCAGCATGATTGATAGCATTAAAGACCTGCACTGGGATATCCGCCCCAGCCCACACTTCGGTACGGTTGAGGTTCGGGTCATGGACACTCCGCTGACGCTTAGACACGCGGTCAATATGGCGGGGCTGATTCAGTCCATCGCCCACTGGTTACTCACCCAACGCCCATTCAAACACCAGGAGCGTGACTATTTACTGTATAAATTTAACCGTTTTCAGGCCTGCCGCTTTGGCATGGCGGGGATAGTCACCGACGTGAATACGGGCGAAGGCCACCGCCTGGCGGATGACACGCTACGACTGCTGGAGAATGTCGCCGCCTCTGCGGATAAAGTAGGAGCGACCAGCGCGATTGAAGCGTTACGCCTACAGGTTAAACATGGTCATGATGAAGCGCAGAACATGCGTAATTTCGTGGCAGAAGGCGGGTCGTTAAGTGGTTTGGTGAAAAAACACTGTGAGATTTGGGCGGGGCGGTAAGCGTGGGGTTTGCGTTGCCCGCAGAGATCCCGGACAATGGTATTTTAACTCAAGTTTAACAATATCATGAAACACCCGCTTGAATCACTGATGACCGCCGCAGGGATCCTGCTACTGGCTTTTCTGTCCTGCCTGCTGTTGCCTGCCCCCTCACTTGGCCTGGTGCTGGCGCAAAAGCTCGTCGCCACCTTTCATCTGATGGATCTCAACCAGTTTTACACGTTGCTGTTTTGCCTGTGGTTTTTACTCCTGGGGGTGATTGAGTATTTTGTGCTGCGCTACGTCTGGCGACGCTGGTTCTCGCTGGCGAATTAAGCCCGCGAGAACCCGGCGCCGTTAATGCGTACGGCTATGATTTTCTTTGCGATAAGCGCCCGGCGGTTGGCTGAACGTACGGGTGAAAATACGCGTAAAGGTCTGCTGCGAATCGAATCCGTACTTCAGACAGATGTCGTACACTTTCTGATCGGTATCCCGTAGATCGCGCGCCGCCAGCAGCAGCTTACGCTCGCGGATGTAACGCCCCAGACTCTCGCCTTTGTACTGCATAAAAAGACGCTGTAGGTGCCATTTTGAATAACCCGCATGGCGTGCAATATCATCAATGCGCAATGGTTGATTCAGATTATCATCAATCCATTCAACAATCGTATCAATTACCTGAGCAGAAATCGTCATCATGCTCTCCCTTGTGTTCATTGAGTTGCCTGCTGCCACCAGGCCGTAAACTGTTGGTCCGGTTCGGACAGGATTACCGGTTCACCCAGCATCGGCGTCAGCAGTCGGTAATCTTGATGGCGACTGGCAAACGCCAGTCGTTTGTACGGCTCATCCCAGGTATGTTTCGCCAGCACGAAGCGACCGGCATGCCCCGGTACAACGGCTTTCGCATGCAGATCCGCCGCGGCCTGCGCCGTCTCTTCCGGCATCATGTGAATAAACTTCCAGTCCTGGTCATACTGACCGTTCTCCATAATCGCCAAATCCACCGCGCCAAACTGCTCGCCGATGGCTTTAAAATGCGGTCCGTAGCCGGAATCGCCGCTGTAATAAACGTTCTGTTCCGGCGTTTCAAACATGAAGCTGGCCCACAGCGTCTGGTTACGCTTAATGCCTCGCCCCGAAAAATGGCGGGCGGGCAGCACATGAACGATCAGTGAATCCGTCACTCTGACGGACTGATTCCAGTCCCGCTCTTCAATAATCTCACTGCGCATCCCCCAGTAACGCAGATGCGACCCGACGCCGAGCGGCGTAATCACCCGCTTAATTTTCGGCATCAACGCCTTGATGGTGGCGAGATCGAGATGGTCATAGTGATCGTGCGAAATGATGAGCAGATCGATCTCCGGCATCGCCTGCGCGGTCCACGGATAATCCCCGGCAAAGGCTTTGTTCAGGAATGAAAACGGGGCGGCATAGTTGCTGAACACCGGATCAATCAGGATACGTTGACCCGCCAGTTGCAAATACCACGAGGAGTGCCCCAGCCAGACAAGGGTATCCTGCTGTGGCGATAAACCGGCGAGATCGGTCGCCACCAGCGGTAATGGCTGCGCGGGCCGCGCATTTTCACGCTTAGCGACCAGAAACTCCCACCAGGCCGCCAGCATACCTTTATTACCGGTATAGCCCGGTGTCGGCAGCTGGTTATGAAACTGTCCATCACGATAATGCGGTGACTGTTCAACCTGACTCAGTTGTGCTCCCTGCGGCGCCTGGCCAAATCCGGCATTGAGTACAAACGGTAAACTTGCAGTCGCGGCAATAAGCATAATAACAACCACACATACGGTGAGAGGCTTCATATCCTGACCTTAAACGCGCCCCTTTCCGCTGGTTTGCGCGACTGACTCTTGATTATGAGTGAGTAAGCACTCATTATAGAAATCGAAAGTTCGCCGTCAAGATGATTTTCAATCTTTGACATTCGCCGTTGCGGTGCTGCAAAGGCCGTGATTCAATCATGATTTTTCCAGACTTAAGGGTAAAGTGTAGTGGCTCGTCCGAAGAGTGAAGACAAAAAACTGGCATTACTGGAAGCTGCAACCACAGCATTTGCACAATCAGGTATTGCGGCGTCAACCGCCGTGATAGCCCGCAATGCAGGGGTTGCGGAGGGAACGTTGTTTCGCTATTTCGCGACCAAAGATGATTTGATCAACGAACTTTACCTGTTTTTAAAGCACGATCTTTGCCAGTCGATGATGGCGAATCTGGATCGCTCAGTGACCGATGCAAAAACCATGACCCACTACATCTGGAACAGCTATATCAGTTGGGGTCTGAACCATACCTGCGGACATCGCACTATCCGCCAGCTGGCCGTGAGCGAAAAAATCAGCAAAGAAACCGAACAGCAGGCTGACGATATGTTCCCGGAACTGCGCGATCTGTGTCACCGTTCCGTTCGCCCTGAATTTATGTCTGACGAATATCGTGCCTTCGGTGATGGGCTTTTTCTCTCACTTGCAGAAACAACAATGGAATTCGCTGCCCGCAATCCTGCTCGCGCCAGTGAATATATTTCGATGGGGTTTGAAGCCATGTGGCGCGCACTGACCCATGAGGAAAAATAATGGACGGACAAACACTACATGCGAGCGCAAAACGTATTGCCCTCGAACTGCCTTTTACCGAGCATTGCTGGCCGTTCGGCCCGGAATATGACGTCTTCAGGGTCGGCGGGAAGATTTTTATGATTATCATGGCGCATCGCGGGCGCCCGCTGGTCAATCTGAAGTCCGAGCCGCAAAAAGCGCTATTAAACCAGCAGATCTACCGCAGCATCGAACCCGGTTATCACATGAATAAAAAGCACTGGATTTCGGTCTACCCCGGCGACGATATTAACGAGTCACTGCTGACAGAGCTGGTGAATGACTCATGGCATCGGGTGGTGGATGGTCTGCCGAAGCGGGATCAAAAACGCCTGCGACCAGGCTGATTTACGTCAACATGTTCCTCTGTCACTGCCGGATGGCGGCGCTGGCGCCTAATCCGGCCTACAATTGGCGTTAACCGTAGGCCTGATAAGCAAAGCGCCATCAGGCATTGGCTCATGCGACCTGGCTGATTTATCGTTAGCGCCGATAAGTGTTTTTGCATTTTCCTGTCTTATCTTTTTTCCGCTAACCCTGTACCCTGCTGAAACAAAACGCACCCGCAGGGTACGAAAAACCACCAGGAGTAGTTATGGATATTGTTTCTGTCGCCTTAAAACGTTACTCCACTAAGGCGTTCGATCCGAATAAAAAACTGACCGCTGAACAGGCCGAAAAATTAAAAACGCTGCTGCAGTTTAGCCCGTCCAGCACCAACTCTCAGCCATGGCATTTTATTGTTGCCAGCACTGACGAAGGGAAAGCACGGGTGGCGAAATCCGCAGCTGGCGGCTTTGTTTTCAACGAGCGTAAAATGCTGGATGCATCCCACGTTGTGGTGTTCTGCGCCAAAACGGCGATGGATGATGCGTGGCTGGAGCGCGTGGTGGATCAGGAAGAGCGCGACGGGCGTTTTGCCACCCCGGAAGCCAAAGCCGCTAACCACAAAGGCCGTACTTTCTTTGCCGACCTGCATCGCAAAGATCTCAAAGATGACAACCACTGGATGGCGAAACAGGTCTACCTGAACGTCGGTAACTTCCTGCTGGGCGTTGCGGCGATGGGACTGGACGCGGTGCCAATCGAGGGCTTTGACGCAGCCGTTCTCGACGCAGAGTTTGGCCTGAAAGAAAAAGGTTTCACCAGCGTGGTCGTGGTCCCGGTGGGCCATCACAGCGTAGAGGACTTCAACGCGACGCTGCCAAAATCACGTCTGCCGCAGGAAACAACCCTGACGGAAGTCTGATTTTTTCGCTATGCCCGATGCGATCGCCGTCATCGGGCGTATTACTGCCGGTTCAGCCACGCCAGAGCCTGCTCCCCCGCTTCATCCATCGGTAAATAAACCAGCAACCGCGAGCCGTTACGCGGAGCGGAATACCAGTACATTTGCTGCAAGCTAAAACGCCCTAACTGCGGATGGACAAAGTTTTTAACCTGATTTTCCACACCGCGAACGTCATAACGCTGATGCCATAACGCTTCAAATTCCGACGAGGCGGCAAAAAAGCGCGCCAGTTTGTTTTCCCAAACGGGATCGCTGCGGTGCTCCGCCATTGCGGCACGGAAATAGGAAACAAACGTCGGTAATACATCGCAGTTTTCTATACGGCTACGCCAGGTTTCATTGGTGAGATAAAGGTAAATACAGTTGCGGTCTTCGCTCGGAAGCGTTGAAAAATCAACGCCCATTAACCGGCAAAAACTGTCGTTCCAGGCCACGATGTCAAAACTGGGTTTCTGAATACTGGCGGGCTGCGGCATCAGGCTGTCGAGCATCTTTCGGGTGCCTGGCGCAATCCCTTCACATACCCTCACCGGCGTGGATTCCGGTGGCGTCAATCCGGCCAGCACAAACAGATGGCGGGTTTCCAGCGGGCTGCATTGCAGCGCGCTCGCCACGTTCAGCAAGACCGCCTGGGACGGATTAACCTCTCGCCCCTGCTCCAGCCAGGTGTACCAGGTGACGCCAACGTTAGCCAGCATCGCAACCTCTTCGCGGCGCAGACCGGGCGTTCTTCGCCGCCCAATGCGCGGCAGACCCAGACGCTGCGGATCGAGGTTTTCCCGTCGCGCACGTAAAAACGCGCCAAGCTGCTTGCGGCTGTCATCGGGGAGGATAACCGCGGATTCCTGTTGCGCTATTACCGCCATAGACTCTCCAGCATAGTAGTACCAATACCAGTATAATCAGGAACTGGTACCCGTTTAATTTTTCAGTGATGCTACGTCCATCTGCAAAATGATGCAATGGAGTTACCATGAGTACATCAACTGTTTCACCCGGTCGCATCGGGTTGCTCCTGTTACTGACAGGCCAAATGCTCCCCCTCATCGATACATCAATTACAAACGTCGCTCTGGATTCCATTACCCAGTCGCTTCAGGCCTCCACCACGCAGCTTGAGCTGATTGTCGCGTTGTACGGGGTGACTTTCGCCGTTTGTCTGGCGCTAGGCAGCAAACTCGGCGATAACTATGGTCGCCGCCGCCTGTTTATGACCGGCGTCGTGCTGTTTGGCATCGCCTCCCTGCTATGCGGGATGGCGAATTCCATTCATATGTTACTGGCTGCCCGCGTTCTACAAGGCGCGGGCGCGGCGCTGATCGTGCCGCAGATCCTTGCCACCCTGCACGTCACGCTGAAAGGCACGGCGCATGCGCGGGCCATCAGTTTGTATGGAGGAATTGGCGGCATCGCGTTTATTGTCGGCCAGATGGGCGGAGGCTGGCTGGTTTCGGCTGATATTGCAGGGTTGGGCTGGCGTAACGCCTTTTTTATTAATGTCCCGATCTGTCTGTTAGTTCTGATGTTCAGCAAACGCTATGTTCCTGAAACCACGAGAGAAACCCGAACCCGCATCGACTGGCTGGGAACCAGCAGCCTGGCTGCGATTCTCTGCTGTTTGCTGTTTCCTATGGCATTAGGCCCGGAAACCGGCTGGCCGTGGCAGACTCAGGTGGCTCTGGTCGCCATCCTGCCTTTGGGATGGTGGATGCGCAGCAATGCGTTACGCCAGGAACAGAACGGGCAACATCCTCTCTTACCGCCGCGCCTGTTAAAACTCAGCAGCATCCGTTTCGGCGTGCTGATTGCGTTACTGTTTTTTAGCGCCTGGTCAGGATTTATGTTCTGTATGGCGCTGACGCTACAGGCCGGTCTTGGAATGGCGCCATGGGAATCCGGCAATAGCTTTATTGCGCTTGGCGCAGCCTATTTTATCTCCGCATGTTACGCACCGCGACTCATTGCCCGCTATAGCACGGGACGTATTTTGCTCACCGGGCTGGTTATTCAGATCGTTGGCTTGATAGGGTTAATGTTGACCTTCTGGTATTCAGGTATGCATACCACGGCCATTACGCTCGTTCCGGCTACGGCGTTTATCGGCTACGGTCAGGCGCTGATTGTGAACAGTTTTTATCGCATCGGTATGCGCGATATCGCCACGCACGATGCGGGCGCCGGAACCACGATTCTGAGTACGTTGCAGCAGGCGACATTAGGACTCGGTCCCGCCGTGTTGGGGGCGCTGTTCCTGCATCTGCAGCAACATTACCACGGTGATTACACGCGCTCGGTTATCGGCTTTTTAGCCGTCGAAGCCACAATGATGACCGTACTGTTGCTGACTACCCTTTTATTTCGCCGCACGCTGAATATCAATCCGGTGTGCGCCAGCATCGCCGCAAAACCGTAGGCCAGAATGGCGTAATTTGCATAAGCTCTCGACAGCGGTCATCATAGGCCGCTGTTTATTAAGGAGACATTATGCAGGAATTGATATCTCAGGTAGAAGAACTCGGCATTGAAATAAACCACACCACCTCGCTGGTGATGATTTTTGGCATTATTTTTATCACCGCCATTATTGTTCACGTTATTTTGCACTGGGTGGTGCTGCGCGCATTTGAAAAGCGCGCGAACGCCAGCTCCCGTCTGTGGCTACAAATCATCACGCAGAACAAGTTATTTCACCGGCTGGCGTTCACGCTGCAGGGTATCATTGTCAATATCCAGGCGGCGCTCTGGCTACAGAAAGGCAGCGAAGCCGCAGAGATATTAGTAACCTGCGCGCAGCTGTGGATCATGATGTACGCCCTGCTGTCCCTGTTCTCCCTGCTGGACGTTATTCTCAATCTGTCGCAAAAACTCCCTGCCGCATCTCAGCTACCGTTGAAAGGAATATTCCAGGGAATCAAACTGATCGGCGCAATTATCGTCGGGATTTTGATGATTTCCCTGCTGATTGGTCAGTCCCCGGCAATACTGATAAGCGGCCTGGGCGCGATGGCCGCCGTCTTAATGCTGGTGTTTAAAGATCCGATCCTCGGCCTGGTCGCTGGCATACAGCTTTCAGCCAACGATATGTTGAAGTTGGGCGACTGGCTGGAAATGCCGAAATACGGCGCAGATGGCGCGGTTATTGATATTGGTTTAACCACGGTGAAAGTGCGCAACTGGGATAACACCATCACCACTATCCCCACCTGGTCCCTGGTATCAGACTCGTTTAAAAACTGGAGCGGGATGTCGGCTTCCGGTGGTCGGAGAATTAAACGCAGCATCAGTATTGATGCCACCAGCATTCATTTTCTTGATGAAGACGAACGTCAGCGGCTGCATAAAGCGCACCTGCTAAAGCCGTATTTAACGACGCGTCATCAGGAAATTGACGAGTGGAATCAACAATTGGATGCGCCTGAATCGGTATTGAATCACCGCCGGATGACCAATATTGGTACCTTCCGCGCCTATCTGAACGAATATTTACGTCACCATCCGCGTATTCGCAAAGATATGACGTTAATGGTGCGCCAGCTTGCGCCGGACGACCACGGTTTACCGATCGAGATTTATGCCTTTACCAATACGGTAGTCTGGCTGGAATATGAAAGCATTCAGGCTGATATTTTCGATCATATATTTGCTGTGATCGAAGAGTTTGGCTTACGCATTCATCAGTCGCCTACCGGAAATGATATTCGCGCGCTGTCAGGTACTTTTCAGCGTTAATCGGCAATGAGAAATGGTGACCGATCTCATCGCCCGGATGAGATCGGTCAGACATTAGCGGGATTTGCGACGCAGCAGTTTGAACGCCACAAACAGGAACAGGATCCAGACCGGCAGCAGAATAGCGGAAAGACGCATATCATCCATGGTGCACATCAGCACCAAAATCATGCCGAGGAAGGCAATACACAGATAGTTTCCAGCCGGATACAGCAGCGCTTTAAACTGGGTATCACGTCCTTTACGGCGCATCGCCGCCCGGAATCGCAAATGCGCCAGGCAAATCATAATCCAGTTGAGTAGCAGCGTCGCGACAACCAACGCCATCAACAGGCTGAACGCTTTTTGCGGCAGCACATAGTTGATCAATACCACCAGCGACGTAATCGCGCCGGAAAGAAACAGCGAATTAACCGGCACGCCGCGACGGCTGACGCGGGTTAAAAACTTCGGCGCATTTCCCTGAACGGACAAGCCAAACAGCATACGGCTGTTCGAGTAAACGCCGCTGTTATAAACCGACAGCGAAGCCACCAGAATAACGAAGTTCAGCGCAGAAGCCACCACGTTACTGTCAAGGTTATGGAAAATCATCACGAACGGGCTACTGTTCGATTTCACTTCCACCCACGGATACAGCGCCAGCAGCACCACCAGAGAACCGATGTAAAACAGCAGAATACGGTACACCACCTGGTTTACCGCCTTCGGGATGCTCTTTTGCGGGTCCTGCGCTTCGGCGGCCGTAATGCCAATCAGCTCCAGACCGCCAAACGAGAACATAATCACCGCCAGCGAGAGGATCAATCCGTTCCAGCCGGTGGCAAAAAAGCCGTTGTAACGCCAGAGATTATCAATGCTCGCATGTTCTCCGCCATGACCGGAAAACAGCATCCACAGGCCAAAGCCAATCATGCCGATAATGGCCAGCACTTTAATCAGCGCAAACCAGAATTCCGTTTCGCCATACAGACGTACGTTAACCAGATTGACGGCGTTGATGATCACAAAGAACGCGGCGGCCCAAATCCAGGTTGGGACATCGGGCAGCCAGTACTGCATGTAGATTCCGGCCGCGGTCAGCTCCGCCATGCCGACCAGCACAAACATCACCCAGTAGTTCCAACCGGACAGAAAGCCAGCAAACGGTCCCCAGTATTTATAGGCAAAATGGGCAAACGATCCGGAAACAGGTTCTTCCACCACCATTTCGCCCAGCTGACGCATAATCAAAAAAGCGATGACCCCGGCTACGCCGTAGCCAAGTAATACCGCAGGACCCGCCATCTGAATGGCCGGGCCAATGCCCAAAAACAGGCCGGTTCCAATGGCCCCACCCAGCGCAATTAACTGAATATGGCGGTTTTGCAACCCCCGCTGAAGCGTCGGCTCATTCGTCGACGCGGCATCAGACACGCTGGTGTCAGATGCAGTTGACGCGTTTTTCACGCCCTTCCCCTGTGTCGTTTTTATTGAAGGGGCTTCTTTTAACATTTCAACCTGGTTGTCGCAAGGCGCAATCGTTTAACATCGTGGTAATCAGCGATGCCAGCGCGGATGTTGTTTCCCACAACAGGGACTGCTTATCACAGTTCACGATTTTCATAATTACAGTGAATTATTCTGGACGAAAAGGCATCGCAGACCACAGAATGCGCTTAACTGTTTTTCTAACCTTTTCAAACGGGTGGGCCTGTTGTATTTCAGCCGCCGTTTTTGAGCCACGCCAGGCAACAACCGTCATGAATAAGATCATCAAACGACTGGAAATCGTCAAAAGCGCTATTGAACTGGAAGATGAGGACATTATTTTCCAGCAGGTGGCGCATCTGAAAAATGAGCCTTTATCAGTCGTGCCGGGCACCATCGTGCAGGCGATCGAAGCCCGGCGGTTTAACGATGCCCTGCGTGAGATCACGGCCTGGCTGCAATCTCAACGGGCGATCTCTACGTGGCAGGACCCTGCCATTGCGGCAAGTAAACTCGAACTGAAAGCGCTTGAAACGCAACTGCGCGACCTGATCGACAAGCGCAACACGCGCATTCAAATCCTCGATGATTTCAACGACCTGTATCATCTTCGCCTTGGGCCGCTGATGAGCCGCATCCTTGAACTGCGTAAGCAGCTGGCCGCCAGCGCACAACGTAAACAGGAAGCGGAGCGAAAGCGCCGGGAAAAAGACTATCAATCCTGTCAGCACTATATTTCCCAGGCGGTTGATCAACTGACCAGACTCAAGCAGCACTGGATGAATCTGAACTCAGATTCGCACGAATCTGTCGAAATCCGGCAACGCATTCAGCAACAAACGGAGCTGATCACCGCCCTGCTGGCGGAGATTCGTGAGCTGGAAAACGACTTTTCTCGCCAGGATGACGGCGCGACTCGCCGGGCGCAGGAAGAGGCCAGTCATGAATATGATGAATATCAGGAGCAGCAGCAGGATGCACAGCATCGTTTTACCCGCGACCAACGACTTTCTCCCGATGAGCGTAGCGAGCTAAAACGCCTGTGGCGACAGGCCAGTCGTCTTTGCCACCCGGACGTAGTGGCGGATGATCTGAAAGAGAAAGCGCATCAGATGATGGTGCAGCTTAACCAGGCGCGCCAAAACGCCGATCTTGCCGCCGTTCGGGCGTTACTGACCCAATTGCAAAGTGGTCTCGAACCGATGATGGCAAGCGACAGACTGAACGATCTGCAGCATTTACGCAGCAAAATACAGCAGCTCAGAGAACAAATTAACGCATTGCTCAACGAGATCAGCGAACTGGAGGCTGAAAACGCCTGGCGCCTTGCCTCCTCCGTGACGGATAAAGAAGCCTATTTCTCAGACCAGCAACGGGCGCTGACGGAAATCCGCAACACGCTGGAACAACAGGTGCACCAGGTCGAGCAGGAGCTGTTAGCAGGCTAAGCGCTCACAGCGGCGTAAGCACATAAAATGGCAACGGCAAGGTATATGTTCAAATAAAGCACAAAAAGTCTAAATCAGAACGATAAACTATAAATTATCATTTATCAGGAATAATTATCTTAAAATAAAACATCTTAAGATAATTAATGTAAAATTGACGATATTTCCATCTCACTCTGTTCCCTCCCTCCTTTCTCCCTGGTCTTAATTAAGAATTTTCCTACAACTCAACCAGACGACGATAAAAAATCACTATCCATCTGAAATGAAACAATTTTTAGCTCCCCCCCTCCAATAAGCCCAGGAATATCCTGCCTTTATAGAAGTAACTGCCCCATTATTATGGGGATCCATAAGCGAAATCTATCAATCATCTGCTCAGAGGTGATATAAACGATTTATCTTAAATTTTAACAAAGTGTAATATCTACTTTCAGAATAGTTAATGCTTCAAATAAATACAGAAAATATCTGTTGAATCGGAAATAAATAAGGATACGTTCAAACCAAAGAACGTTATACGAAAGTTAATTAACATTCCACGCGTCGCAAGAAACTCTTTTTTCAGCCAGAAAAAAGAGGCGACTGCCTGCATCAAAATTTCAAGGAGATCGTAATGTCTAAGGCTATTTTTTTGGGTGACTCACTTTATCCCTGGCTAGGCATGCGAGAAATTCTACGTGGTTCATCATTATATATTGATATCGCGTATTACTCCTCTCAGACGCTTCCTGCTGTCAAAATTCTGCCTGATGAAACGGATTTGATCATTATTAATCCTGACAAATCAGGATTCTTAAAATATGCCAGAATTATCCGTAACATGGCTATACGTCCTGCCACGAAAATTATTGTGTTGGCAGATGAAGCCACCTTTTCCGTTTTTCAAACCGTTTGCGGGAAGAGCATGCAGCTGCTCGATCAAGATGCCAGTCTCGATCGGCTTCTGCATGCCGTCACTCGTATCACCCAGAACAAAAAACAAAATCATATCAAAGCACTGTACAACAAAATCACAGCAAACGAATTTAACGTAATGATGATGCTTGCCCGGGGTTGGTCACTGGCACAAATCGCCGGCGCATCGCAAAAAAGTGAAAAAACCATCGGGGCGTACAAAAGCAACATTGCCAAAAAGCTCGGCAAAAATAACACCCGGCTCAAGTACACCATTTCCCACTATAGCCAGCCGTAACTGACTTATTTAAGGACAATTATCACGGTTATTATTTAAACGATTTCCTTTCGGCTCACTTTTAAATTCCGCATCGCTCGGAAGGGGATCCTATTTCCCAAAATCAATATGCCGGGTAGCGCATCCGCGGGCCAATCATAGCCAACAACTCAACGTATTAACACATACATAACAGGAATGTAGACGAGGGTTATATATGAACAAAGTTTACAGCATTATTTGGAACGCGGCGCTCGGTATCTGGGTGGTCGTTTCTGAATTAACTAAAGGCAAGAAAAAAAGCAGTTCACGTAAAACTGTCGCCGTCCTCGCTGCGGGCGCATTAAGCGGAGCGTCGATGTTAGCTTCGGCAGCTCCGATTATTGATATCGGCGATCATAATATTTCGACCGACTACCAGAGAGGTATTTCCGCTGGCGTTTATGATGGGATTCATAACTACGGCTTCTTATATGAAGATAATACCACTGGTCAGGCGCTCAATATCAGCGGCGCGATCCCGGCGATTACCCCAGGCCAAAGCGGCGTTGTTGAGTCAACGACTATCCGGGAGCTGCTGCAAACCGGCAAAATCACGCTCAAGGCTACCAGCCCTGACCAGAGCGTAAAAACAATCTCTACGGAGGAAGAGCTGGCAGAATACCTGACTCATACCCAGTCAGCGAAACCCTCGCAAAGCGCGGACTTTGACATTGTTGATCCGGCGCTTCCTGGAGAGCCAGAAACTATTAAGGTTTTTGATACCAGTACGTTAGCTGGGTTTATCACGGAGTCGCAAATCGGCGATTCTGTTTTAAATACGTATGATGCGCAACAAACGCAGATCTATAAGCAATTTGGCATCGCGTTGGCGACTAATGGCGCCACGGCCAATCTGAATATTGGCGACGATACGCTTCACGTGCGCCACCAAGCCAATACCATCGAATTACTGGCCAAAGACTCCTCACTGCTGGAAGCGCAAGGCGCCAATAGCCAGGTGAACTGGCAATCCGATAACTACATTAAATTTAACGCCGCCCCCGTTATTCCAACAAAAACGTTTAACGGTTCAAAGATAACCTCCGTATTTGGCGGCGATGTCACGCTGATGACGTATGGCTATAACGACGCTGGCGAGGTTATCGAAACGGGGGAAAAAACGTTCTCAATTACCACTGCGGCGGAACTGGCTGAGTTCAATAGCTGGCTGTTAGGCGAAAGCGATGATGCCGCGCAAAAGCCGGATGGGCAAAAAGTCAGCCAGATCCAGCTGTGGCTGGATGTTGAAAACAGCCAAATCACAACCGTATCCGCCGCACAAGCGAAGTATGCCGAGCTGATTGATGACCTGCTGACGTCAGGTAAACAATCGGATGTTATCAGCTGGGATTACGACGTCTGGACCGATGGCGAGTCGCACAGCAATAACACGACCGCCGAACGCGGCGAGCTGCACGCTATCTACGCCAACGGTACGGGCACCGCCGGTACGTTGAACAAAGACGCCATAATCGCCGTTGACGGCAGTATTAATGGCGTAATGAAAGCCCTTGACGGTGGGGTTATCACTAACCTGGGCGAACTGAACGCATTGCGTACCACTACCGGGCAAAGCCTGGCAATCGGCATGTTGGCGAAAGACGCGACGGCAACCAACCACGGAACCATCAACTCCGGGCTGTTTATTGATAAAGACGGTAATCAAAACGTCAGCAGCTACGGTGCATTTGGCATGCAGGGACAAGGCGCCAGCGTCATTACCAACGAAGGCACCATCAACCAGGCGATTACTACCGATAACTTCGGCACCGCTTCTGCTGCCGATCCCTGGAGTAAAGACGATCCCGAAACCTCGTTGACGCTGGCCATTGGTATGCAGTTGTCCAACGACGCGCAAGGCACTAATAACGGCGATATCAACATCGTCAACGGACACAAAGACAAAAATCCTTTTGGTAGTGGTACCGCCTTTGGCGTTGAAGTCGCCGACAATGCCACATTTACCAACGCCCAGAATGCCTCTATTTACCTTGGCCGCAGCGCGAATAACCTGTCTCAGGATGCCATACTGCCAGGAGGAGCCAGCCCAAGCGCCGGTATTATGACCAAAAGCGCCAAAGAGGTGATTAACAACGGTCTCATCACCCTGGGTGCTGGCATACGTAACGCCGCCGGGATCCTGATCGGCAATGCAACGGGTGATGTGCTGAATACCGGCACTATCGTTATCAATGGCGATAGCCGTGGAGGAACCAGTAAAAACTACGGCATCACTGTGCGTGACAGCGGCGCAGAGAATGGTCAGATCATTAGAAATGACGGCAAGATTAACGTTAATGGCAACAATAACGTCGGGATCCATGTCAGCGCCAATAAGAAAAATGCCGAAGTCACTACCAGCGATTCTGGCTCTATCGTGGTCGATGGTAACGGCGGCGTCGGTAACCGAAACTATGCCATCTGGGCGGAAGGCGGCGCCAACGGTCAGGCGACGGTCAACGTCTATTCTGATATTATCCTGAATAAGGCGGGTAACATCGGCGTGCACGTGCGTGATAACGCCATCGCTAACGTCGATACGCTGAGCAGCCCGGCATTCAACAACACCGATCAGATTGGTTATTACCTGTATGGTAAAGGCGCAACCGCCAATATTGGCCAGGCGGTGATGAATGACAACGCGAAGGATCGCACCACCATTTTCCGTATCGCCAATGGCGCATTGCTGGCCGGTAATACCACTAACCCGAAAGATCAGTCCACTTCTAACCTGAATCTGACGCTCAGCGGCAACAAGTCCGTTGGCGTTCTCGCCACCGGCGCTGGCAGTAGCGTAGATACCGGTGAAGCAACGTTTACCGTTAAGGGTACCGACTCCGCTGCGCTGGTTATCGAAGGCGGCGCGAAAGGGACCATCAGCGAGAAAACCACCATCAATTTAACCGGTGAAAGCACCGTTGCCGGGGTGGTGGACGGCCAGGCGCATCATTTGAATGGCAATACGCAGGGAAATGCCGCCGCCACTACCCTCACCTCAAATGCGAGGATCACCTCTGAAGCCAGCGGCAACAAAGTTATCGCCTACGTAGCGAGGAATCTGGGTAACCTGCTCCTCGATACCCAATCGATTATCGATCTGGCCAGCGTCGACAGCATCGGCGTTGATGTGCAAAAAGGCGGCAGCTTAACCAATGACTCCTCCAGCGCCCTGCATGTCAGCAACGGCATCGGCGTACGCGCCTCAGGCTCCAACGCGCAGATTAATAAGCTGGGCAAAATTCAGGTTGATGACGGCACTGCCGGCGTTCTGCTGACCGAGGGGGCCAGCCTGCTGATTAACGGCAGCAATGGCGACAGCATTACCACCAATGGATCCGCTGATGGTATTCGTCTGGCCGAAGGCGCTGGCGCACTGGCCGCCCAAAGCGTGCTGATCCGCGCCGAGGGTACAGGCGCCGGTATTCAAAACGATGCCAACAACACCAATATTACGCTGCGTGATGTCACGATTGATTCCAATGATGGTCCGGGGATCCGCACCAGCGTGGCGCTGACCATGAACGATGGTCAGAACAACCTCCTCAACGTCAACGGGAAAGGCACCGGCTTCGCCTTTGAACAACGCAATGGCGACGCGGTGACGGGCGATCTTACTATTGGTAAAGGCTATACCATTAAGGTTCTGAGCAGCGAAGGCAGCGGGATCCGCGCCAATACGGACGGTCGTATCACCACCAAAGCCGACATCAGCGTGAGCAACAGCGCAGGCGGTTCGGCGATCATCGCGAAAAACGTCAGCGCATTGAAAAACAGCGGCAAAATCATCTCTGCCAGCACCACCTCACCGGTGATTGACGCCAGCGGCGACAGCAGTAAAACCATTACCAATACCGGAACCCTGCAGGCCATCAACGACACGGTGGTGGCGATTCAATCGGGTAAGGGAAATGACACCATTGATATCAGCGGCGGCATCACCAGCGGCGTAATCAATACCGGCGAAGGCAGAGATATCTTCAACTGGCACAGCGGCGCTTATGCGGGCGAAGTGAACTTCTCCGGCACTGGCGGCAACAATAAAGCCAACATCGGCAACGTCACGCTGGATAAAACGCGCCACATTATTACCGCTGCGGGTACGGGGAATGCCCTCACCTTCACCGATACAAAAGATGCGAAGATTGGCTCGCTGGCGAGCGACAATCTGAACGTAGGCACCAACATTGGCACCGGCTGGGATTCCCTGACCATCAGCGGATCCAACGCGGATGTCCGCGTCGTTGAAAACCTGGCTCTGGCGAGTAAAACCATTGCCGTAAACGATGGCGCCACGCTGCGCACCGGCGACCACGTCGAACCGACCAGCACTGCCGCCAGCATTGGTGATTACAATGTGACGACCCAGGGCACAGGCAGCAAGGTTGTCTTCGATACCCAGGGTGATGCGTCAGCGGCGCAGATCTATCGCGGGATCATCAGCGGCGACGGGAAATTTGAACGTGCGGCGGGCGGTACCACGATCTTTACCGCCAACAACAGCTACACCGGCTCTACCACCATTGCTCAAACGGGTACCTTGCAGTTAGGCGACGGGGGAAATGAAGGCGAAGTCAGCGCTGTGTCTGATATCATCGACGACGGCGTGCTGGCGATTAATCGCGCCAATAACGTCCTGCTCAACGGGGTGATTTCGGGCATCGGCGCGCTGCAACAAATCGGCGGCGGCATTACTCGTCTGACCGGCAATAACGCCTATACCGGCGACACCACCGTCACCAACGGTACGCTGCTGGTGAATGGCGATCAAAGCGCGGCACGCGGCGCCACCACCGTCAGCGGCACCTCCACCCTTGGCGGGAATGGCGTTATCGGCGGCAACGTGCTGATGAACGATGCCACCACCCTCAGCGCGGGTGACGGCGGCGCGGGTACGCTGACCATTAACGGTAATTTGCAGCTTGGCAGCAAAACGACCTCCGCTTTCGAACTGGGCAACGCTTATACGCCAGGCGGCGCGCTAAACGACCTGGTGAACGTCGCAGGCGATCTGCAACTGGACGGCACCCTGGATGTCACCACGTCACAGGGCGGTCATTTTGGCCCAGGCGTATACCGTATTTATAACTACGGTGGCGCCCTGAATAACCAGACGCTGGAGCTGGGCGCAGTCCCGGATAGCCAGGATAAGAGCAATATTTTTGTTCAAACCTCTATCGATAAACAGGTTAACCTGGTGAATGCCAACGGCGTTACGCTGCAGTTCTGGGACGGCGAGACCGTGAACCAGAGCCACGGCGCATCCGGCATTGAAGGTAATAACAAAATTGACGGCGGCGATGGCAAATGGATGGCGATCGGCAGCCTGGGCGATAACAACTGGACCACGGCAACCGGCGAAGGTAACGCGCCATGGGCGCAGAAATCCTTCGCCGTCTTCACCGCGGCACCGGGTATTGTCACCGTAGATAACGCGGCGGGAGACGTTCACTTCTCCGGCGCGCAGTTTGATGCCGATGGCTATGTCGTGAAAGGCGATGCGCTTAACGCGTATGCCACCACGGAAAACGCAACCCACGCAGGCCAGACGCCGGGCACCGGTGAACTGCTGCTACGCGTTGGCGCCGGTGGCGCGGGGCAAAACTATACCGCAACCATTGAGTCCATCCTCCGTGAAGCCAGCACCAACGACAAACTGACGCTGGTAAAAACCGACCTGGGTCGTCTGATCCTCAGCGGGGATAACGAGTATCGCGGCGGCACCCGCATTGATGGCGGTACGTTGCAAATTTCCGCCGACGGCAACCTCGGTCAGAGCGGAACCGACCTGGCGATTAACAACGGCTCCACGCTGCAGATGGGCGCGGATCTGACCAGCAATCGCACCATCGTGCTGGGAGCGAATGATAACGCGGCGGTGTTTGACCTCAATTCACACCACTTCACGCCAACCGGTGAGATTAGCGGCGACGGCAAACTGAAAGTCACCAGCAGCTCCAGCGATGCGGGCAGCGTCCTGTCGTTCGATCGCGCCAACAGCTACAAAGGCGACACCGAAATTGCCGGTACGGGGAATATCAACAATGTCACGGTCAACGTCAGCAAAACCGGGGCCTTTGGTAGCAATGAAAGCAGCACCGTGAACGTCAATAAGGGAGCAACGCTCAACGTCAGCGGGACAGATACCAGCCTGAAATCTCTGACCATGAACGTCGCCGACAGCCTGTTAACGCTGGCGGATAACGTCACCGCCGCGAGCGCAATGCTGAACCTGACGGGGGCTGCAAAAGCGGTGTTAACCCACAACGCCACCGCGGGCAACGCGACGGTTAACGTGGCAAAAGACAGTACCCTGGCGCTGGAAGAAGACTCCAGCGGCGGCAATGCGACCGTGAATAACAGCGGACTGATGACCTTTGCTGACCAGGCGATGGCAGAAAATACCGTCGTTAAAAACCTGGCTGGCGGTAAGGTCGATATCAGCGCGGTCGACAGCGCAACCTCTATCGGCTCCTTGTCCGGCGCGGGGAATGTCGAACTGGGCAATAACGCATTGTCGCTGGGTAATCTGCATCTGGATGACACCATCAGCGGTATTATCAGCGGTAACGACGGTAGCCTGGTGAAAATCGGTGACGGCACGTTAACCCTGACGGGCGACAACGCTTACACCGGCACCACGGACGTCAATGAAGGCGTGCTGCTGGTTAACGGTAATCAGTCTGCCGCAACCGGTCAGGTAACGGTGAAATCCGGGGCCACGCTCGGCGGGAACGGGATTATCGGCGGCGCGGTTGATGTACTGGACGACGGTCATATAACCGCGGGCGCCGCTATCAACAGCGTGGGTAAACTGACTACCGGCTCGCTGACGCTTAGCGATAACGCACAGCTGGATTACCAGTTTGGTCAGGCTTATACGCCGGGCGGCGCCTTCAACGACCTGATTGACGTCAATGGCGACCTGACGCTCGACGGTAAGCTCAATATCGAGACCTCACCGGGCGGCAGCTTTGACGTGGGCGTTTACCGCGTCATCAACTATACCGGCACCTTGACCAATAATGTGATGGACATTGCCAGCGCGCCGGAAGCCGCAGACAGCCTGTACGTTCAAACGTCGGTGAAAAATCAGGTTAACCTGGTCAACCATGCCGGACTGACGCTGCGCTTCTGGGACGGCACCGGCGGTGAGAATGGCGAGCTGAAAAACAACGGCGTCATCAACGGCGGCGACGGCATCTGGCAATCCAGCCAGGGGAATGACAACTGGACCACGGATGAATCAACGCCGGAAGGCGCGCTGAACGCACCGTTTACCGATGCCGCCTTCGCCGTCTTCCAGGGCGAAGCAGGCAACGTGACCGTCGATAACAGCAAAGGCGACGTCATCATCAGCGGCGCACAGTTCGCCACCGATGGCTATCGCGTGGGCGGAGAGGCCATCACGACTGACACAGCCAATACGCTGATTCGCGTCGGCGATGGCACGGTAGAGGGCGCCAGCTATACCGCAACGATCGACAGCGTGATCCGCGGTACCGGTGGGCTGAATAAAGGCGATCTCGGTACGCTCATCCTCACAGGCGACAACACCTACAGCGGTGGAACCACCATCACCTCTGGTACGCTACAGGTGGCGGGTGATACCAATCTTGGCGCGCCAGAGACGGGAATTACCTTCAACGGCGGTACGCTGAAGTATGGCGCAGCGTTTGATACCGCGCGCCAGGTGACGCTGGAATCCGGCGGCGGGACATTCGATACCAACGGACACGACGTTTCTCTGCTGACGGAAGTCGAAGGTAATGGGCATCTGACCAAAACCGGTAAAGGCTCCCTCACCCTGACGCTGGATAACACCTACACCGGTGGCACCACCATCGAGCAAGGCGTTTTACAGCTGGGTAACGGCGGTAATATCGGTAGCATTCAGGGAGATATCATTGATAACGGCGTGCTCAACGTCAATCGCGCGGATACCCTGGCGCTCACCGGTAATATCAGCGGCGAAGGCCAGCTGCATCAGACCGGGAGCGGCACCACTGAACTGCTGGGCGCAAACAGCTACAGCGGCGCAACGTTGATCGCCAACGGCGTACTGCAAGCGGGTAACACCAACACCTTAAGCGCCGCATCGCACCACTATGTTGTCGCGGACACCACGTTGAATACGCAGGGCTATAACCAGACCGTGGCAGGGCTGAGCAACGGCGGCGATGTGTCGCTTCTCGGTCAGCAGACTGGCACAACCTTAACCGTCAAAGGAGACTACCGCGGCGAGCAAGGCACCATCAACATGGCGGCCACGCAGAATGCCAGCGGCGCAGGTATTGCCGACCGTTTGATTATCGATGGGGGCAACGCCAGCGGTAGTACGCTGCTGGATATCGATGGTTCTGGCCTCGGCGCGCCAACCGTCGGGGATGGTATCGAAGTGGTCACCGCCCTCAATGGCGCCACCACCACCGCGCAAACCTCGCGCGATGCTTTCCATCTGGCCGCCGATCGTATGGCTGCGGGCGCATTTGAGTATCAACTGCATGCGGGTAATGCTCAGGGTCAGGGGGAAAACTGGTATCTGAGAAGCGAATACCGTCCTGAAACCATGCTGTATTCTGGTCTCGCCAGCGTCGTGCGCCAGGGAGACATCAGCCTGCTGGGTAACATGCACCAGCGAATGGGTGACGAGGTTAAGCCGGGCATTGACGAAGACAATCGTGCGTGGGCAAGAATGATTGGTTACTCCGGTAAAACAAAACTGGATGATGCGGCAGGTACGCAAACCAGCTCCCATACCATGGGTATCCAGGTCGGCGTCGATATGTATGCTAACGAAAGCTGGAAAGCCGGGATGTATACCAGCATCCTTGATATCGACAGCAACGTGAAAGGCACCAAGACAGGCAGCAACGGCAAAGGCGGCAACATCGACGACAACGCGTTTTACGTCGGCGGCTACGCCACCTGGTTCTCGGGTGACGGGATGTATGTTGATAACGTTCTGCAGTACGGTAATCATAAATCTCGTCTGGCAGCGACCGGGAACAACGGCTCGTATACCGTCAGAGGCAACACGCTGACGGCATCAACGGAAGTGGGTAAATCGTTCCGTTTAGGCGCCAGCGCATGGAGTCTGGAACCTCAGGCTCAGCTGATCTATCAATACAGCGATTTTGATAACGGTCAGCTTGACGGCGTGACTCAAACGAAAGTGAAAATGGACACCGCTGATTCCTTTACCGCGCGTCTGGGCGTGCGTCTGGTCGCTGACTATGGCACCAACCATGGTAAATTCCAGCCGTACGGTAGGGTCAACGTCTGGCAGGGGCTGGGTTCAAAAGACAAAACGCACTTTAGCAATGCGGTTGCTACCACCACGCTGGAATCTTCCCAGCAGTACTCCAGCACTGAAGTTGCGGCCGGTCTGTCGTGGTCTATCGACAGAAACCTGCAGGTCTACGGTGAACTGGGTACGCAATTTAGCAACGGCGGCAGTAAGTCGCAGGTAGAAGCGCCGGTCAATGCTTCTATCGGCTTTAAGAAATCGTTCTAAGCGGATATCAACTTGCCAGCCCCCTGTTCTGCAGGGGGCTTTTTTTTGCCTTTCAGGGCTGCCTGATGCGCTACGCTTATCAGTCCTACGGTCTTACCGACAATGCGGAACAATCAAGGGTTTGGGAAACGTAAAAGGAGAGGTTAACGATTATATTGCGTCAGGAGTAAGGGAATCTCTTCGGCCAACACCGGGGGAGAAATGAAAAAACCTTGAATTTTGTCACAGCCAATCTGCATCAGCCGGTCCAGTTCGGACTGGGTTTCCACCCCTTCGGCAAGAACTTCAATACCAAAATTGTGCGCCAGCGAAATAATCCCCTCAACAATCTTTGTTGAGCGGGTGTCGGGTTCAATGCCGGCAACAAATTCCTTATCAATTTTTAAGGTATCAAAAGGATATTTCAACAGATAGTTAAGGTTAGCGTGGCCGGTACCAAAATCATCAAGGGCCAGTTTGACCCCTATCGCCTTCAGCTCCGTCATATTTTTAGCGGCTACCTGGCTGTCGCGCAGTGGTGACGTTTCCGTGACCTCTATCTGGCATCGATGGGGCGCGAGTCCGCTGACGGCCAGGTTATTTCTGACGCGTTGGGGTAACAGGGGATCGCAGAACTCAAGCGCGGAAATATTGACTGATAATACAAGAGGATCGGACCAGGACGTCGCCACATCCCAGGGGGTGCGGGCAACCATATCTTCAATTGAAACGATATTGCCGCTGTCTTCCAATAACGTAATAAAAATATCGGGAGAGATCATCCCCATCTGAGGGCTGTTCCAACGCATTAATGCTTCAAACCCGCTAATTTGCTGGGTACGCAAATCAAAAATAGGCTGATAAACCATATAAAGCTGACTGGTATTCAATGCCTGTTCAAGCGCGATTAGCACCTCGTCGGAATTAAACATTCCCTCTTCCTCTACAAATCATAAAAATCAAAAACCAGTCAAAATCGCTCCGAATTATATCTACTATGAGATGTATTAGATCAGAAAAGAATAGCCAGGTTAGGGTAGAAAAGACATACGATGGGTGAATCTGACAATCAACTTATTTAAATCAGAAGTATTGTTCAGCCCCAATTTGGTGACGACTCTCATTTTATGAGCCTGAATTGTTTTATAGTTCAGGCCAACTAACTCAGAAATTTCTTTAGCAGTATACCCACTGACCAGTAAGCTCAGGATCTGCTGTTCCCTTTCGGTTAACCTTTTCTGCGAACGATACAGTCGGGGATTCCATTTCCCGATCGACAACGTTGCTAATTGAGCGAAATCACGCAGTGAAGATTTCTCAGTCAATACTATTGTTTTTTCAACATATAATAACTCCACGCATAATTTCGCCACCAAACTATCAGCAACAATTACCACAACGTTATTATAAAACTTGAATCGGTTTTTATTCAGAAACTGTACGACATCTGAACACGGTTGTTCATTATTAATGATATTAAAGATCATGGTTTGATGCTGACATAATGATGACTGATGCAACATATCCTCAAACTGAAATGTTTGTACTGGTACATGTTTACTGGTCAGGTAGGCGAACATACCATTGCCCACAAAATTATCACTGCCACACATCAACATCCTGTTTACCGCTCCTTATAAACTTTTGATCTTATTACTCATTAAAAATTTGATAATAATCTTTTCAACTTCAGCTTCTTCACGACGGTTTTTAAAATCGAACTCACACGAGATCTGATGACAGGAGTACAACTGGTTATCTTCATCAAACTCATTGATCGTGACGACATCGATCACTTTTAAATCCAACCGCAAACTGCCAAACGTATCAAACTCCAGGGAGGCGTTTTTAATCACCGCATCTTTATAAACAAAGCGGGCATTTACGTCTTTAACAATTAACGCACAGCCACCCTGAGAGATGTTTTTAATCTTGAAAGAGTAGTTTTCTCCGTTTTTGTAACGACCAAAGCAGAAAAAGTCATAACCCTTCAAAAAGGAAAAACGCTGATTTTGTCGCTGCTGGGCAAAGAAAATCATATCCGGGATGAGGTAGGACAATCCTGCCTCCGCACCTGCTGATGGGTTTTGTTCAAATCTGGCACTAAATTTTACAATCCCGCTTTCGCTGTGCAGGATAAAGTATTGAACCTTTTCAGGCACAATATCTTCGTGGCCGGAGATGACAAACCGTTCGAAATCGACCTTCTCCAGCTGCGTGATAACGCTACTGTTTTCGCATAAGACTTCCAGTTTCGTTTTCTTATGCAGCTCTTCACGAAGGATAGCGATGATTTCAAACTTGTTGTCCTTTGCTAATCCAAAGCTCATTCTAAAACCCTTATTTCCATATTTAAGATATGTCCCACTTTTGGTTACCCACAAAACGCGAGATCAGCATCCACCCTGGTGCTTAATTACCATAGTGGATTCCATGTTCAACAGTTGGTTAAAAATTAAGTTTTTAACTATCTTTAGCCAATTATTGATACGTAAAAACATTTAATCAGGGTTAATTCTAGCTTAAGACATGCCTAAAACCACGCAAACTTGTGGATTGGCTATAACGAAAGTGAATAACAAATTTTTATGAGCTGTAGTTTTGAGATAACAAATAGCAAGAATTGCACAGAAAAAAATAGAGAAAAATGAAGGGGTTTGGACAAGAGGGCTACGCCGTACACGAACTGGCGTGCTTGCACAGGAAGAAAGAAAAATACTTACGGTACTGTATCATTAATCGAAAATAGCGCTCTGCCTGGTTATTCTGACAGACTGAATAATTGCAATTCATACATATTAAATAAATTTCCCTTAAGGCAGAAAAAAGCCAGCATCCTGCTGGCCCGGTAATTACCGAATCGAACTATAGCAACTTGCTATCTTACAGAGGGTAAAACATTAAAAATTCAGTATCGCTGCTTAATTATGGATTGGGATGAATCGGCGATGTGTACGCCGGGCGAGTACCGCAAACGCGTGAAAGCGCTGGCGGCATAACGCTACGCCTGCTTCGGAATGCAAACCGAAGACAGGCGCATGATTGAAAAGGTTACTTTTGGTTGCGATGCCTGTGCAGCCACATCAGCTTATACGCAGCCGGAATAATGAATAGCGATAACAGCGGCGCGGTGATCATGCCGCCAATCATCGGTGCGGCTATGCGGCTCATCACTTCTGAGCCAGCCCCCGTCCCCCATAAGATGGGTAGCAGGCCCGCGATAATCACCGCCACGGTCATCGCTTTCGGACGCACGCGCAGTACCGCGCCGTGATACAACGCCTCGTCCAGTTTATCCGCCGTAAAGGTTTGCGGATTTTCCAGCGCGGGTTCAGCTTCAATGGCGTGACGCAGATACATCAGCATCACTACGCCAAACTCCGCGGCAACGCCCGCCAGCGCAATAAACCCGGTTCCGGTGGCAACCGACATATGGAACCCCATCCAGTAAAGGAACCAGATACCGCCCACCAGCGCAAAGGGTACGCTGGTGATAATCAGCAGCGCCTCGCCAAAGCGACGGAAAGCCAGATAAAGCAGGACGAAGATAATCATCAGCGTCATCGGCACCATCAATTTGAGCTTATGGCTGGCGCGTTCAAGCAGTTCAAACTGCCCGGAAAACGCCACGCTGGTCCCCGGTTTTAACCGTACGTTTTCAGCGATCGCTTTTTTCAGATCGTTCACCACTGAAACCATGTCACGGTCGCGGGCGTCGATGTAAATCCAGCTGGTGGGTCGCGCGTCTTCGGTTTTTAACATCGACGGACCAGAAACCACCGTCACATCGGCGACGTCACCCAGCGTGATTTGCTGCTTCATGGGCGTCAGAATCGGCAGATTACGCAGCGCTTCCGGGCTATCGCGATAGCTCTGCGCATAGCGAAGGTTAATGGGATAGCGAGCAATCCCTTCCACCGTTTCGCCCACCATCGCCCCTCCTACCGCGGAGGAGACAAACAGTTGTACCGCGCCAACGGTCATGCCGTAACGAGCCGCTTTCTCGCGATTGATATCTACGTTGAGATAGCGCCCCCCCACCAGGCGCTCAGCCAGCGCCGAAGAGACGCCCGGTACGGTTCTGGCCACTTCTTCGATTTGTTCCGCCGTCGCGTCAATATCAGCCAGAACGTTACCCGACACCTTAATCCCGATAGGGCTTTTAATCCCGGTAGAGAGCATGTCGATACGGTTACGAATAGGCGGAACCCACAGATTCGCCAGCCCCGGCAAGCGCACGGTTTTGTCCAGCTCGGCGATGATTTTGTCCATCGTCATACCCGGACGCCACTGATCCTGCGGCTTCAGTTGGATCGTCGTTTCAACCATTTCCAGCGGCGCGGAATCCGTTGCGGTTTCCGCCTTACCGGTTTTACCAAATACCCGCGCCACTTCCGGAACGGTCATGATCAGCTTATCGGTTTTTTGCAGCATGTCAGCCGCCTGCGCCGCCGAGATCCCCGGCAGGGTCGAAGGCATATACAGCAGATCGCCTTCGTTAATCTGCGGCAGGAATTCGCCACCGACTTTATTCAGCGGGTAGATAACCGTCAGTATTGACAGCACCGCCACCAGGAGGGTGGTTTTTGGCCAGTGCAACACCTTCAGCAACAGCGGATGGTAAATACGGATCAGGAAACGGTTAAGCGGGTTACTGCTTTCCGCCGGGATTTTGCCGCGGATCCAGAATCCCATCAGGATCGGGATAACGACAATGGCCAGAAACGCCGCGCCCGCCATGGCATACGTTTTGGTGAAGGCCAGCGGACCAAACAGCCGCCCTTCCTGCCCTTCAAGGGTGAAAATAGGGATAAACGACAGCGTGATAATCAGCAGGCTGATGAACAATGCCGGACCCACTTCCACCGAGGCGTCGGTAATGACCTTCCAGCGCGTTGCGTTATCCAGCTTTTCATCCGGATGCTGATGCCCCCACTCTTCCAGCCGTTTATGGGCATTCTCAATCATCACGATTGCGGCGTCGACCATCGCCCCCACGGCAATAGCAATTCCCCCGAGCGACATAATATTGGCGTTCAGCCCCTGGAAATGCATCACGATAAACGCGATGCACAGCCCCAGCGGCAGGGAAATAATCGCCACCAGCGCCGAACGCAAATGCCACAGAAACAGCGCGCACACCAGCGCAACAACGATAAACTCTTCCAGCAGTTTGTAGCTCAGGTTATCTATAGCGCGATCGATAAGCTGACTGCGATCGTATGTTGTAACTACCTCAACGCCTTCCGGCAGACTGCTTTTCAGCGTATCGAGTTTGGCTTTAACGGCGGAGATCACCTCACGCGCATTTTTACCGGACCGCAGGATAACCACCCCGCCCGCCACTTCGCCTTCGCCATTCAGTTCGGCGATCCCACGACGCATTTCCGGCCCAATCTGTACGCGTGCCACATCGCGCAGGTAAACCGGAACACCGTCGGCCCCTGTCTTCAGGACAATATTATTGAAATCATCAAGCGTTTGCAGGTAGCCGCTGGCGCGCACCATATATTCGGCTTCAGCCATCTCTACGGACGAGCCGCCGGCTTCCTGATTTGACGTATCCAGCGCAGATTTCACGTCCGCCAGGCTGATGCCGTATTGCGTCAGCTTCATCGGATCAACCACCACCTGATACTGCTTAACCACGCCGCCTACCGAGGCCACTTCCGCCACGTTAGGAATGGTTTTCAGCTCATACTTTAAAAACCAGTCCTGCAGAGAACGTAATTCCGCAAGGTCATGTTTTCCACTGCGATCCACCAGCGCATATTCAAAGATCCAGCCGACGCCCGTGGCGTCCGGCCCCATTTCCGCACTCACGCCTGCCGGTAATTTTCCCTGAACCTGGTTGAGATACTCCAGTACGCGCGAACGCGCCCAGTAAGGATCGGTGCCATCTTCGAAAATAACGTATACGTAAGAGTCGCCAAACTGTGAGAAACCGCGCACCGTTTTCGCGCCAGGGACCGACAGCATGGTAGTGGTCAGCGGGTAAGTGACCTGATTCTCAACGATTTGCGGCGCCTGTCCCGGATAACTGGTTTTGACGATCACCTGAACATCAGAGAGATCGGGTAGCGCATCAACCGGCGTGTTGATGATGGTCCAGGTTCCCCAAACGCTGAGAAACAGCGCTCCCATCATCACCAGAAAACGGTTTGCCACTGAACGGCGGATAATCCATTCAATCATTTATCATGTCCTCAGTATGAATGGGCCGCCTGGGCTGGCGTAGCGGCTGCGTCTTGCGCGCCACCGTTCTGGGCGCGCATACGATCCAACGCACCGGAGATATTCGCCTCGGAATCAATCAGGAACAGACCGCTGGACACCACTTTTTCGCCTTCAGTCAGGCCTGAGCGAATAGCCGTCAGCCCCTGAGATTCATGGAATACGGCAACCTGCTTCGGTACAAATCGGCCTTCGCTATCGACGGTGATCACCCGCTGTTCGGTCCCCGTATCGATCAACGCTTTAGAGGGGATCAGCAGCATCGGCTCGCTTTGCGTTTTCAGTTGCAGGTAAGCATTCATTCCCGGCTTGAGCGCTTCGTCGGCGTTATCAACCTGCAAACGGAGCTGGAGGGTACGCGTGGTGGCATCCACACTGGGCAAAATACTCCACTTGCTGATGGTGAATGTTTTATCCGGCCAGGCTGGCACGGTGATGGTAAATTGCGAGGCGTCTTTAATCAGCCAGGCAATAGATTCCGGGACCGACGCGCTGACCCATACCGGATCCATTCCCTGAATTTTCGCAACCACATTGTCTTTGGAAATATTCATGCCGGTACGCAAATCGAATGCGGTGATCACCCCATCAATAGGGGCTTTGAGGGTAAAGCGGGTCTGAATTTTACGGGTCGATTTTAAACGCTGGATATCCGTTTCCGGCATACCAGCCAGGCGTAATCTCTCCAGAATCCCTTCCACCTGCGTCGCGCTGCCGCCGGTTTCGCGCAGCAGCAAATATTCGCTCTGCGCCTCAACCCAGTCGGGAATAGTCAGGTCAATGAGCGGAGACCCCTTCTTGATTTTGTCGCCCACGGTAAGCGGGTAAACCTTCTCGATAAAGCCTGCGGAGCGTGCCTGGACAATAACAAACTGGTATTCGTTATAGCTCACGTTAGCCGGGAAAGTTTGCGCATAGTGCAGCGGCCCACGGCGCACGGGTTCCGTTTTTAGCCCCAGATTCTGGGTCTGGGTCGGATCGATGCGCACGCCGGGCGCTGACGCGCTCGCGGTCTCTTCATCGGCATATTTCGGGATCAGATCCATATCCATAAACGGCGATTTACCCGGCTTATCAAAGCGCGTATTCGGGTACATGGGGTCATACCAGAACAAAACTTTTCTGGCTTCTTTTTGTGAAGCCTGCCCGGTTTCAGCCGTTACTTTTGCGGATGAATAATGACTATAAATACCGACAGAAATAATCCCGCCAACAATCATGCCGGAGAGAATAAGCGCGGTATTTTTAATATTTAAAGACGCCATAGTGATTTCCATTGCGCGATAATCTCACCCGAATTACGAAGAATCCGGGCAAGAATTAAAGAGACCTGCGAGAACGTTATTTACTGGTATGAATATCGCGTAACACAGAGAGATTTCCCTGCTGAACAAACGTAAACGCGACCTTATCGCCCGGTTTAATATCGTCCGCTTTAGTGTCGGCCACCAGCGTAAAACGCATCGTCATGGCTGGCCAGTTCACTGCCGGAATAGGGTCATGCTTAATCGTGATTTTTTTACTTTCCATATCAACAGCCTCAATCACCCCGGTCGCGCTAATAACGTTTTCCTGTTGGGCCGCTGGCTGCATATTCATCATCTCGCCATGCTGATGCTCATTGGCCTGAGCGTTAAACATAACCACGGAAAAAAGGCTAAACAGCACGGCTTTGGCGGTAGTTTTCATACTTGATGCTCCTGAAAAATTAATAGTAAGGATTACTCCACCCAGCCGCCGCCTAAGGCAGCAAACAGCTTAATTTCATTAACCTGCTGGGAGTAATTAAGATCGAGCAGCGACTGCTGCGTGGCGAATAAAGAACGTTCGGCGTCCAGAACTTCGATATAGCTAACCGCACCATTCTGATACAGCGCTCTGGCGCGTTGTAAGGTAATTTGCAATGACGTCAGGTAGCGCTGCTGACCGCTAATTTGATCGGCAATGCTTTGGCGCAAATCCAGTGCATCGGCCACCTCTTTAAACGCGCTCTGAATTTTTTGTTCATAGTTCACCACCGACTGCTGTTGGCGAATTTCAGCCAGATCGAGATTGGACTGATTACGTCCGGCGTTAAAAATTGGAATATCTATTTTGGGGACAAAATTCCACATGCCGCTGGCGGCATTAAATAAATTTGAGAGATCGCTGCTGCTACTGGACGCGGAGCTGGTCAAGGTAATTGACGGGAAAAATGCCGCCCGCGCGGCGCCGATATTGGCATTCGCCGCCATTAATCCGTGTTCCGCCTCCAAAATATCCGGGCGCTGCAACAGAATTTGCGACGGGAGCGATGGCGGCAACGTTACCGGTTTAATATCCCCATCGCTGCGCGCCCGATCGTCGGGTAATTTTCCGTAGGTACCCAGCAACAGTTGCAGGGCATTATTCGCCTGCGCCAGCTCACCTTTACGCTTCGCGATTTCGCTGCGCGTACTTTCAATCACGCCCCGCGCCTGTTCCAGTGCCAGTACGTTAGTGCTACCGGTTACCAGCTGTTTTTCAACAAAAGCGTAGGAACGCTGATAGTTTTGCAGCGTTTCTTCTGCAATTTGCAGCTGTGCGTAAGCCAGACGCTGATTGAAATAACTTTGCGACACGTTGGAGATTAATGAAATGTGCACCGCCCGGCGCGCTTCTTCGCTGGCAAAGAAGTTCTGTCGATCGGCTTCACTCATATTCTTCAGACGGCCAAAGAAGTCGAGATCGAAACTGAGATTCAGACCGGCCTCGAATTCGCGATCGGTGCTGCTATCGCCTTTTAATTTACCGCTGTAGGTACCGCTGGAGCCTGCCGTTATTTGCGGATAGCGATCGGCATCCGTGACGCCATATTGCGCTCTCGCCTCCTGAACCTTCAGCACTGCCATACGCAAATCGCGGTTATTGGCCAGCGCCTCGCCAATCAGCGCCTTTACCTGGGGGTCAACGAAGAAGGTTCGCCAGCCCGTATCCTGATATCCCACAGGTGCTGAAACCAGGGCATTCTGGCTTAAGGAAAATTGCTGCGGCACCGGCAAGGCCGGGCGCTGATAGTCCGGCGCCAATGAACAACCGGCGAGAACGAATACAGCGCTAAGGGTAAGAAGCTTAAATTTGCTCATAGTCTTTTCGTCCTGACCGGACTGATGACCCTAAAATAGGTAGGAATTTATAGGGTTGTACTTTAACGAAGTGACTCTGTTTAACCGGTGACAGGAAAATGACAAAACTGTCATTTTCCCAATAACCGATTGCTATCCGATCCCACTTCCCTAGAATTGAAAGTCCGCACAACTTGTGCGAGAGGGAGAGCGTGATGAAGATTTTGATAGTCGAAGATGAGAAAAAAACCGGTGAATACCTGACGAAAGGCCTGACGGAAGCAGGTTTTGTCGTGGATTTAGCGGATAACGGCCTGAACGGCTATCACCTGGCGATGACCAGCGATTACGACCTGCTCATACTCGACATCATGCTGCCGGATGTAAACGGCTGGGATATCGTGCGCATGCTGCGTAGCGCCAACAAAGGGATGCCCATTCTTCTCCTCACCGCGCTGGGTACCATTGAGCATCGGGTTAAGGGCCTGGAATTAGGCGCTGATGATTACCTGGTCAAGCCGTTTGCTTTTGCCGAACTGCTGGCGCGCGTCAGAACGCTGCTGCGCAGAGGGGCGGCGGTGATTGTTGAAAGCCAGTTTCAGGCTGCGGATTTAATGGTGGATTTAGTCAGCAGAAAAGTCACCCGCAGCGGTGCGCGCATCACCCTGACCAGCAAAGAGTTTACTCTGCTTGAGTTTTTCCTGCGCCATCAGGGGGAAGTTCTACCCCGCTCGCTGATTGCCTCTCAGGTCTGGGATATGAATTTTGACAGCGATACCAATGCCATCGACGTCGCCGTTAAGCGGCTGCGCGCCAAAATCGATAATGACTTTGAACCAAAACTGATTCAGACCGTGCGCGGCGTGGGATATATGCTCGAGGTTCCTGATGGTCAGTAAACGATGGCGACGCCCTTTTTCACTGGCAACGCGGCTGACCTTTTTTATCAGTCTGGCGACGATCGCTTCCTTTTTCGCCTTCGCATGGATAATGATCCACTCTGTGAAGGTTCATTTCGCCGAGCAGGACATTAATGATTTACAAGAGATCAGCGCCACGCTGGAACGTATTCTTAATCAACCGGACGAAACTGAATCACGTCGGCTGGAAACGCTAAAAAACGTCGTGGCGGGTTACTCGAACGTCATTCTTTCTCTGGAAGATAGCAACCAGAAGGCCATTTTTCATTCACCTGGCGCCCCGGATCTCCGGCAATTAATCGCCAGCGCCAGGCCAGATAAAAATACCCATGCCAGCGATGTCTTTATTATATCCGGCCCCACGCTGCTCACGCCCAAACATACGCACGGGCAGAAAACATCATCAAAATGGCGAATGATTCGCCTGCCGGTAGGCCAGCTTGCGGATGGAAAACCGGCGTATACGCTGTATTTGGCGTTATCGATCGATTTTCATCTGCACTATATTAACGACCTGAAAAACAAACTGATTATGACGGCATCGCTGATTAGCATGATGATTGTTTTCATCGTGCTGTTCGCCGTTTATAAAGGTCATGAACCCATCCGCAATGTCAGCCGCCGCATCCAAAATATCACCTCGAAAGATCTCGATGTGCGCCTCGATCCGCAGGCCGTCCCTATTGAACTGGAACAGCTGGTCAGTTCGTTTAATCACATGATCGAACGTATCGAGGATGTTTTTAAACGTCAGTCGAATTTCTCTGCGGATATTGCCCATGAGATCCGCACCCCGATTACCAACCTGGTCACGCAAACGGAAATAGCGCTTAGCCAGACCCGCAGCCCAAAAGAGCTGGAAGACGTGCTGTATTCCAATCTCGAAGAATTTGGTCGTATGTCGAAGATGGTCAGCGATATGCTGTTTCTGGCGCAGGCGGACAATAATCAGTTGATCCCGGAAAAGACGGCGCTCAACCTGGCTGATGAGGTCGGTAAAGTGTTCGACTTTTTCGAAGCCTGGGCAGAAGAGCGTGAGATTGGATTACGTTTTGAGGGGCGCGAATGCTGGGTATCGGGCGATCCGTTAATGCTACGCCGGGCAATGAGTAATCTGCTTTCAAACGCCATGCGCTACACGCCAAAAGGCGAGTCAGTGACCGTGCGAGTGACAGAGGCGGATGAACTGGTTCAGATAGTTGTTGAGAACCCCGGCCCGCCCATTCCTCCGCAACATCTCCCGCGGCTCTTTGACCGGTTCTATCGGGTCGATCCTTCCCGACAACGTAAGGGTGAAGGCAGCGGCATTGGCCTTGCGATCGTGAAATCGATTGTCATTGCCCATCAGGGAAAAGTCGCGGTGACATCGGATTCACATGCCACCCGTTTTACTCTGACGCTGCCCCGGCATGCAATTTAATCTCTGGTGATGACGGTTAAGTCATTTCTGTTCTCTGACACAACCGTCATATTCCTGTCACGTCACTGACAGCGCGTGCTAATTATAATTTCTTCCGTAAACCCACACAGGAGAAATATGATGAATAAGATGTCCTCTTTTTTAGCTATCGCGTTTTTTATCTCAGCGGGCGTTAATGCGGCAGAAACGTCATCCCATGCACAATCATTTTCACAAATGAATGAACATGAAAAAGCGATGGTAGTACATCAGTCGACAAATAATGGTCATTCCTATGCCCATGAGCAGCAGGCGGAAAAACACCGTGCGCAGGCAAACTCTGCACAATAACGGATAACGCCAAAGAGCGCTGCGATCACAGCGCTCTTAAAAACGGTGCGTTACAGTATGCCGTTTTAATACTGGAGTCAGGCATGGCTTTAACCCTCACGGTATTGCTTGAAAACCGGCGCGCTGCTGGCGCAAATAAATCATTACGGGCCAAGCCTGGATTAAGCCTGTTAGTTCAGGATGAAACCACCACCATACTGTTTGATACCGGGCCGGATAACAGCTTCATACTTAACGCCGCGCAAATGGGCATCGATCTGACGCAATTAACTGCCGTCGTGCTGTCGCACGGTCATTACGATCACTGTGGCGGCGTGCCGTGGCTTGCGGATAACAGTCGCATCATTTGCCATCCCCAGATAGCCTGTGAGCGGTACGCCGCAATCACCCTGGCGGGAACGCCAAGAAGAATAAAAAAACTCTCGTGTGATAACGACTACTCGCGTTTGAATGTGGAATACACTCGTGAACCAGTGGCGATTAGCGATCGTTTTTTGTGGTCCGGGGAAATCAATGTTCCCACTCCGCGGGCCTATGGCGTTATTCGCGGGAAAACACCTCAACCGGATTACATCAGCGATGAAGGCGTATTGATTTATAAATCGGAGCGCGGGTTAGTCATCATCACCGGCTGCGGGCATCGGGGAATAGAGAATATCGTACGCCATTGCCAGAACATCACAGGCATTCGCCACATTCACGCCCTGATCGGTGGCTTCCATTTACGCGCCGCCTCCCCCGCTAAGCTATGGCGGACACGACAATTTATTAAGCAACAACGACCGGAAAAACTGCTCGGCTGTCATTGCACCGGTTCGTGGGGGCGCTTGTGGCTACCAGGAACTGAAGCCCCGGCAACGGGGGATGTGATCGTGCTGGCGGACTAAAGGCGGACTAAAGGCGGACTAAAGGCGGTAACAACGTTACCCACATCTGCAAGAGAAACGAGAATCTTGCGGTTTGCGTTTATTATTGACGACGCTTATGCACGTAATCTTGATCTGGTCACTTATTATACAAAGACAACGTTGGGTACACTCTGGGGAGAGGTAAACAAACAGGAGGTAGTGAATATGTATCGCTCAATTCTGGTGCCCATTGATATCTCTGAAGCCGATTTAACCCGCCATGTAGTACCTCAGGTCCAGGCGCATGCCAAAACGGCGAAAGTCCATTTTCTGGCCGTTATTCCTACCGTTCCGTTCTATGCCTCGCTGGGGCTGGCCTACTCAAGCGAATTCCCGGACCGCAGTGGTCTGCAGGCCAAGGCCAGCGAAAAACTCGAAGAGATTGTTAAGCAGTTCAATATTCCGGCCGGAAGAAGCCAGACCCACGTCGTTTATGGCCCGCCGAAGGATCAGATCCTCAAGCTAGCGGAAGCGGTAGACGCCGAACTTATCATCATCGCCTCGCATAAGCCCGGTTTTAGCACTTATCTGCTGGGCTCAACGGCTTCTGCCGTAGTTCGCCATGCAAAATGTCCGGTACTGGTTGTGCGGTGATGCTGTACGGTGATATGGCAAAATAGTGAAAACGGGAGCTGATTAACTCCCGTTTTTTCTCCGACTCAGGCCAGCGCGCAGTGCTGAATACCCAGCAAAGTGGGTGCCGTGCTTAAACAATAATCGTTCATGGATTTTCACTCAGAGAGTGATGCGCAAAGCAGACTTAATAAAGTGGAAATATGGCTGTTTGTAACGGTATGCGGAAGTGGAGAATGGGGACTGCCTGGAAATGGTACGCCCTGTAGGATTCGAACCTACGACCTACGGCTTAGAAGGCCGTTGCTCTATCCAACTGAGCTAAGGGCGCATTGCGAAGTGATAACTTCATGCGGAGAAACGCGTGAATTATACGGTCAGCACTTGCTGAGTCAATGCCTTTTGTTTCAGTTGCTGACGAAGTATACGAATGTTGATTTTTTCTGCTCGTTCAAGGGTATCCAGGAAATCACCTGGTAACAACTCAGCCCGCATAGCGCCAGATTTAAGGATACATGTATTTAGAATATTTATGATTTTGCTTAACATTCCTCTACCCCCTTTCCAGCGGTTCAGGAACTCTTCAATGTTAAGCATCGCCATCAAGGAAGAAAATAGTCACTTCGAACATGGGCTGAAAATCATCATTTCCCATCTGGCAAATCAGTGGCATCAGGAGATTCGCTTTTTGCCTGTCGAGGAGATCGATCGCGCCGACATCGCGTTTATCTCACTGGATGAAGATTGGCCCAGCGCCGAATGCTATCAGGTCCCGGTTCACACCAGACGCCAACACCGGGTGGTCATCTGTAACAGAAACGATAAAGATAAACTGATGTTTCGGCCTTGTCTGTACATGTTGCCACTGATCTATCGGGAAGATGACGTAGACGAGATAACCAAAAAACTGGTTCTCATCCTGCAAAAACGCGCGCTGCGCAACAGCGTGCCCGCAACTATCTGCCATTTCTGCACCACCCGCAATTTTTCTGTCGCAGAGCGCCAGTTCTTAATGTTTCTCGCCAGCGGGTATACGTTAGCCGAAACCGCTCGCCTGCTCTCGGTAAGCGATCTCCATGCCAAAGCGACCCGTCGCAGCATTATGAAAAAGCTGCATGTGAAAAACGATCAGCAATTTTTGCGCTACATCCGGGCGCATCTGAGCTTCCTTCAAAATTAGGTGACGCCTCGTTGCCTGATTTTTTATTGAGAAATATCTCATCACCAATTAAGTATCGGCTCCTACTGTACCTATCTTCTGACTGCCAGAATGGCCCAGACATATTATTTGTGAGGTAACAAAAGGGCACACCAGGTAATATTTTACCTAATCCCAGAGAGAGGTTGAACTGGATAAAACGATCTTTTGGGCATTGAGTAAGACATCAGAAAACTTCCGGCAGATTATTCTGATGGGATACTCAATTGCCAGTCTGGTGATTGTTGAAGGCATTGAAACCCAACGGCACAAGGGAAGTTGCCTTCGCGCTGGAAAAATTTGGGTCAGGGATGTTTGTTGTCAGCAATTTATCCAGACCTGCCGCAACAGAAATGGAATGGAAACGGATGCACAGCGCAAAACGCCGGGAACGACATCGCCGTATACGAAACGCTAACTGTACCCATCAATATCCTTACTGTACCTCGCAGGTATTCGACCAACTCGAGTATCTGACGCAAAAAATCGAATACACCATACCGGGCGATACTATATCTCAGGCGATAATTACGACGGACTATTATCTTGCCTATGCGCTAAGCCGCCATTTATTTTCGGGCACGCGTACCGCGATCTTCCAGTCCATTGAATCAGCGCTGTGCAGTCTGCAGGAGCCGGTTATTAGTCAGTTAGTGGTTGATATGGCAGGTTTAACCCTCTCTTACTTCGATATTCTTCAGTGCCTGCGCCAGCTAATAAAACAGCGCAATGATATCCAAATCTTCATATTGCTTTCCCGTCATGATGAGGACCTTAAAACCTTTATTTCGCTGTCCGGCCCATTTTATATCTTGTCGCGCAGTCTACGCCTTCCTGAGATGCGTCAGGCGTTATTATCCCCGGTTGTTAATTATATTCATTCCAGGCGCATAAATCAGATCGATTGGGAGATGATTGCCTTACTTTTACAAGGTGAAACGTTAAAAAAGATTGCGCTGTTGCAGACCCAACCCTACCACCGCATCATCTATCGCCTGAACCAGTTGATTACACGCCTGGGATTACCCAATCGGCAGCGCTTTTTGCATCTGATACACCGCCTCAAGGTTACCTATCATCACTTAATTTAACACCATAACTCTATGTGTAATAAGATTTTTTAGGAAATTACTTAATTTTATATGAGAAAACAGATCTAATTTTCACAAATATTTAATATTTACAACTATTCCTGGTATTATGGTTTCTACCTTCACCACACTTAGCCATACTGTTTCTGTGCATATCGTTCGAAAATAGCCTTTTCGCTGACTTAACAAAACCTAAACAATTAGCTTATAATATCGTTTTTACTATTTAAAAGAATTTTTCAATCTGTCATAATTCGAACTACAGATAAATAATATCAATAGTCATTAACACATCTGGATCTTTCAGAACATCCTAACTGCCATTAACAATCGGGATGTTGTAACGCTTTTCCGAAAGAGCAGAGCAGGTATAATCCTCACTGTTTCCTGATTAATTGTTAGTTTTCCGGTGTGAAATGGATGTTCCACAAATTCATTGTTCTGCAGAAGAACAGCCGAATAAACAAGGATGAAAGCGTATTTATTCGGTTCTCCTCAGAACAAGTCCTGGCTATTTGACAATATTATAACGCCTGATGTTTTATCAAATTCGCAAGATACGCAAACAGTTTGAGGCATACAACAATGAAACCAGCATCCGTTATCATTATGGACGAACACCCTATTGTCAGAATGTCGATAGAAGTTCTACTCGAGAAAAACAGTAATATTCAGGTTGTGTTGAAAACCGATGACAGCCGCGCGGCAATTGAACATCTACGCACGTACCCTGTCGATCTGGTCATCCTGGATATTGAACTACCTGGCTCTGACGGGTTTACATTACTCAAGAGAATAAAATCATTGCAGGAGAAGACTCGGGTGCTATTTCTGTCCTCAAAATCTGAGTCTTTTTATGCCGGGCGCGCTATTCGAGCCGGGGCAAATGGTTTTGTCAGCAAACGCAAGGATCTGAATGATATCTACAATGCGGTAAAAATGATTTTATCGGGATATTCTTTTTTTCCTTCGGACACACTTAATTTTATTAACAATATAAATGCACAAAAAGGCGTATTAAATGATATGCCGCTCTCTAACCGCGAGGTTACGGTTTTGCGCTATCTGGCAAATGGGTTATCCAATAAAGAAATTGCTGAACAATTATTACTCAGTAATAAAACGATTAGCGCTCACAAGGCGAATATCTACTCCAAGCTTGGTTTGCATACCATTGTTGAACTGATCGACTACGCAAAAATGCATGAATTAATGTAACAACACTCCCGGCGAGATTTCGTTCGGGAGTGTTTTGTCAGCGCAATAATTAGTTATAGTTAATCATAAACGTGGCATCGGCCCTGGCGACACCGGGCTGAACCCCATCAGCCAGCGCGATATAGTTGGCAAAAAAAGTCAGCGTGGCATTGCCATTCTCATCAATACTGACGGCCTGGCTGGCCTGTTCAAGGGGCAATCGCGTACGATCGCTATCGCGCAGCTCAATCGCCACCTTTTGCGCCATAACCGAATTATCGAGCGCTAGTAGCGTAGTGCCCGGGGCCGGAGTCCCGGAAAACGTTATCGAAGCGGATCCTGGCGGGCAGCCTTCAAGCTTCAGCGTAAACGAGACCGGCTGGGTGGTGTCTCCGCTGGTCTGGAGCTGCTTTGTCGGCCAGGTGCCTAAATCAACTGTCTTATTGCTGTCGCTGGCGATCGCCGCGCAGGTAAAATCCACCACGTTACCGCGCAGTTCAATATTAATTTCCCCCAGCGACGAGGCGGCCTGGCATAAAGCGCTGAATGTGAGCATCGGCACAATCGCCAGAAGCGCCCATGCGGCTGGCGTTTGCTTATTAGTCATAGTCCACCCGCAGATAGCCACGGGCAGTAAAAGGCCCTTCCGTAGGTTTATTGCCCGTCACGCTGACCGGCCACGCCCGGATCCCAACGCTTGCCGCCGCGTTATCATCCAGTTGAAACGGGATGTTGCTGGACAGATTGTTGGGCGTCAGCGGATTACCGCGGCTGTCGGCGACGATGAAACCTAAATCCGGGTTGTTTGAAACCATCATTTGCCCGGAGGCTTTTTCAGCTTCGACCCGCATGGTTAAGTAGGCCTGGGCGGCAACGTTGGTGCATTTTATGGCCACCGTTTTGGTTTGCGGGTTGATGCCTTCAGGCCGGTTTCCCGCGCCCGCCTGGCTAAACAGCGATGCGCCAATATCGCCAAAATCAAACTCGACAATTTGCCCGGCGTTCACTTCGCAGTTTTGTGGAACCTCCACCTTGCCGCTGTAGCTGATAGTGTAAACCGGCGTACTCAGCGCATCCCCGGTCGTGGTGGTGACATAGACTCTGAACATCGTTTGCCGGGGGATAGGCACCATGTTAATAAACGAGCGGATCACTTTTAATTTAAACACCAGGTTTGAATCCTGTACGCCAAAAGGCTTCTGCTTTGATACGTTTCCGTCAACCCCCATACGGATGTAATTGCGCGGTGGATAAAACAATCCCGCATAGCTATCCGTAATGCTCATGGCCCCCAGCAGGTAATCATTGAGCTTCAGATATTGAAAGCCGCCCTCGGTGCTTTGCACGGGAAGGTCAGTGACGTAGCTTCGATAGGTGTAATCCACCCATGTCCCGGCTGGACAGGTGGCATTAACGCCAATCCAGCCCGATTTTTCCGGCAACGTCACCACTTGTCCCGGTTGGTTGTTGCTGCTGTTAAAGACATTCGACAGATCGTAAAAAACATCCGTTGGCGTGCCATTCGAGTTTTGGCAGACCGTCGCCCAGGACGATTGCGCCATCAGAAGTAAAGCGCTTGCCAGTAACAAACCTGTTTGTCGTTTCATCGTATTATTCCTGTCGTGCCGCTGGCGATTCGCACGTCACATTCGTGAGCGTCACCGCCTGTTTCAGACTCACCTCAGGCAAGGCATAGTGCGCCACGCAGCGAGCGTTTGCGCCTTCCCCCCATTGGATCAGCAACTCGCCTTTAAGCGGCAGACCGCTCAGGTAAATTTGTCCGTCCTCACCCACCATACTGGTCACACCGCTGGTGTTTTCACGTACAACGGAGCCAAATGGCACGGGTTTACCGGCATATTTCGCCGTCATTAGCGCCCGCACACCGATACGTGTATCAAACGTGGCGCGCACCAATGCCCCTTGCGTTGGTACAACGCTGCTGACGTTATTTTCCACATCGGTATTGTTGTTCATCGAATTGGTGTCTAGCGCGACGCGGTTATAGCGATAGACGGTGGCATACGGCATCACAGCGTACCCACGCCAGTCGGTCTGCACGCCGGTCTGGTTTTCTATCCGCACGCCCTGAGCGCCTGGCGCTTTGATCAACACATTGGTATCGCCCAGCGGTTGGCTAAGCGTAATGCCGTCCTCATGCCCTATCACGCCGCCGGCGAGCTGCCAGTTGTAGTCATGCTGGTCGCGATCGTAGTTGTATCCCACGCCCAGCGTGCCATAGGCCGCCTGCCAGTTGGCGCTGGCGTTTCCACTGTAACCATTGGTACTGCTGTGCCCCTGGTTCACGCTATAGCTCAGGTTACGGCCGTCAAGCAACGTACCGCCGATACCGCTCTGCCAGCTATTTTGTCCGTCGCTATTGCGGTTGGCATTAAAGGTGGCGTAGGTGCGATCGAGGACGTTATCACGCGAGTAACGCCGTCCGCTCAGCAGGCTGAACGGGACGGACATATTGAACGCCAGAATGCGGTCGGTGTCGGCAATGCCGACCGATTCACTCCACGACCAGGAGAGTGAATAGCTAATCCCCTGCCAACCGCTGGCATAGCCCAGTTGGTACCAGGTATTGGTGTCTGAGGTATTCCAGTACGTTTGCTGGCTACCCGAGATATACAGCGATCCGTAATCCCCCAGATTCTGCGAAATGTTGACCTGAAAACGGCCTTTCTTGCTGTAGCTCAGGTTGTGGTAACTCTTCACATCGGGGACGTCGTGGCGATTGCCTTCACTGTCGTATTCGTACTCATAGCCTTCCATACTGCGATACGCTACATCATCGAGGGTATAAAACCCGCGCGTCGAGTAGCGATAGCCCAACAGCTGGAAGTTGGTACCGAAGTTGTTCAGTGATTTCGCATACAGGAAACGCAGCGATTGCCCCTGGTGCGTACTGTCATCCGCCAACTGGCTGCGCGCATGGGTTAAATCGACAGAAACAGCCCCCCAGTCTCCCAGGTTTCGGCCTGTACCTAACACCACCGCAGCGTAACGTGAGGCTAACTGCGTACCGCCATAAGCGGTATACCCCTCAGGCAACCCGGCGATTAATGTTCCCTGGAAAAAGAACGGTGAGGATTGTTGGCTATTGCCGCTGCGAAAATCCCCGGCAACCACGTCATACTTGAAACGCCCTTCTCGCTGTAACAACGGAACCGTAGAGTACGGCACCGTATAGCGCTGCTGGCTGCCGTCTTTCTCATCCACCGTAACCTCAAGATCGCCGCTGGATGACGTCGGGTTGAGATCGGTTATCGAAAAAGCGCCCGGAGAAACGTAGCTTTGATAAATCACGTAGCCATTCTGACGAATGGTCAATTTCGCGGCGGTGCGCGCAATGCCGCGCACGGTAGGCGCGTAGCCCTGCAAACTGTCGGGATACATGCTGTCTGAAGAATAGAGCCGCGCGCCACGAAACCCGACGCTGTCAAAAACGTCATTTCCGGTGTTGCTGTCGCCCATCACCAGCTCACCCTTCAGCGGGATAACCGCGCGCTGAAGCCATGTACCGATATTTTTCCAGCTTTGTGAACGGTATCCGTCACCTTTGGAATAGCTCCACGCGCCGTTGTTTCTTAACCGCCAGGGACCATAGTTCAGGCCACTCAACATGCTCAGGAAATAGCTGTCAGTATCGCTCCCGCGGCTACCGGTAAAGTTGTAGTTAATCAGCGCCGCCGGGATCCCTTCATCCCACTCGTCCGGTGGAATGTAGCCGCGCGCACTATTTAACATCGACGCCTGCGGCAGACTGATGTTTAAGCGCAGAGTAGAAAAATCAAATGCAATTTCACTGCCCGGAATCGCCTCCGGCAAATTGATACAGGTCGCGTTCGGATCCTTACTGAGTGCCGGAAACGCGGCAATATTGACGCCAAGGCGCTTCACCCAATCAAGCCCAAAGCATGGCATCAGTCCGCCAGACTTCTCCCCTGCCTTTCCCGCACTGCTGGCAAAATGAATGTCCTGGGTGGCGACAAACTCATCGTTGCGCCAGATATCCACACGATAAACGCCTTCAGGTTGATGGTTGCCTTTTTCAAAACGTGATAAATCCGCCACGGTTGCCGTATCCGCAGATAAAAATGCCGGATTAAAATAGCTTTCCCCGTGGCTTAAAGAGGGAAAGAGCGCCGCCAGCGTGGACAACGCCACCCCCGCCAGCGGTGGCGTAACCCCCGGTAACAGGTCAGGAAAATACGTTGTCTTATTCATCGTTATCTCAACGCACGCTTACCGTTTGGGCGGTGGTCACCGCGCCATAATCATTGACCGTCTGGAATGTAACGTTGCCCTGTACGCCCGTTGGCAGCAGCACCTGCGTATCGCTTTTCGGCGCAACCATGACGTTATCGATCTTCGTTTTCCCCACATTGAGGTTGACCAACGTGACGTAATACGCTGACGGATTGTTGATTTTCAGGTGATTGCCGGAACGGGAAAATTGCAGCATGCCGGGGGCATCTTCCGGGATTTGCGCCAGGTTATTCGGGCGGACAAAAAGTTTAATGCGCGACAGAATCGCCAGCTGCAGAACGTTTTTACCCTCAAGGCTGTTCTTATTGACTGACGGAATGGCTTTCACGTTCATCCAGAACAGCGATTCACGGTCTTTAGGCAGCGGCGCGCCAGCGTAGATGATACGCAAGGTGTTTTCGCTTTTAGCCTCACTGACAAACAGCGGGGGCGTCACCACAAACGATTTTTCTTTAGCCCCGGCGCTATTCTCGATCCATGAATTTACCAGGTAACGTTCTTTGGTATCACTATTGCTAATAGACAGAGAAGTTTGTTTAGCATCGGCTGGATAAATAACACGGGTAGCGCCTAATGCAATACCTCCGGCAGCCTGCGCGCTGGCTGCGGAAAATAAGGCCAGTAAAAGGATAAAACCTGATTTCAGATGATTAAACATAGCTACAAATACCTTTGATGCGATTATCGTTGGGAAATAAATCAGGGATAAACCAACGTAAACCACACGTCTGAACGAAGTATTCCCGGTGTAATATTTTCCGAGACAGCCCGATAGCGAGCAGTGAAATGAAACGTCATCTCTTGCGTTATAATCGGCGCGTAATGAAGCGGCAGCGCATTGGGAATAATTTGCCGTTGTCGCTCGTCAAATAGCGCCAGACCGATCCCCGACGCCGCGGACGCATCGCCGCTGGCAAGAAAAACCTGCGGATCTTCCGCTGGCGTCACGCCCGCAAACGCAATCCCGACATGGTCATAAACATCAGAGGAGCACGACGTTAATCGCAGTGAAAACGGCACGCTGGTAGTGGCAAAACTTCCCGTTCCGGAGAAGGCGTTGGAACGATATTGCCCCATTTGTACCCGCAAATTCTGGCTGTCGGTAGCAACCGTACAGGCGCCGTTAACGAGCTGCCCCCGTAAGTGGAGGCGTCCGCTTTCCAGTATTACCGTATTAGCAAGCGCAGGCATTACGCACAGCATTCCCGCCAGCGCCACGCCTTTCCCTATCATCTGCCGCATCCTTTTTCATCCCCGGATATTGCCTCATCCAATGAGGCGAACATCATCCTTGCGCGAATCTAAACGGCTTATTCGTACTTCATGATAAAAGTCGCGTCGGCATTCGCCTGACCCGGCGTGGCGCTGGTCGCGGTCGCTTTATAACGGGCAGAGAAACGCAGGGTGTTGGTCCCTTCTACCAGCGCCTGAGCGGTAGAGAAGGTCGCTCCATCAGGCTTCAGCGCAGTGGACGTATTGTCCAGAATTTCAATCCCTACGCCGCCTGCGGTGGTGCTATTATCCGAGGAGGAAACGGCCAGCAGGTTATTGTTAGTGATGTCCGTCTGACCAGAGAAAGCAACCGCGGCGGTAGCAGCAACTTTCGGGTCGCAGTCGTTCAGTACGATAGTGAACGGAATTTGTGCCGTGGTATCACCGACGGCAGTAAAACTGGCGGTACGATACTGGCCTAATGTGACAACCTGATCGGACGACTGAGTACTGACTGCACAGGCTGCATTGACCAGTTCACCTTCAAAATGAACAGTACCGCCGCTAACGCTTACCGGATCGGTCGCTGCCGGCTCGGCCGCAACCGCTGCGCCCGCAACTAACATCAGGCTGGCAATAACAGAAGAGGCTATTAATTTATGTTTCATGGATTTCCCTTGAATTACACACATCCGGCTCCGGCGTCCTGCGGGATCCGTTTGAATCATTATCGACATTAAATGTCAGGCTAATTATCTCTGCATCCTGTAAAGATATATATCGCAAGAGAATTAGCTAACCTTTACCCAACTCTCCGAGTATTTGATTCACTAATTAATCTTCGCGAATATGACTATTCGTCACAGCGTTAAATTAAACATTTAAATTAATGAAAAATACCTGCAAATCCTTTTAATAGCCCTGGCTTATTCTTATTGGGATCCAGGAAAAGTCTGGGTAAAAATGAGGTAAAAGACACCATAATCAGACGTAACAGACTGGTTTATGGTGCATTACCCCTGAAAAGACCAGGGTGATGAGTTGTTTCATTCACGTTAAATTTGATTAGCATGCTCATGAATTATGCGTAGGGCTTCTGCGTCTGTGCTGGTCCTGCTCGCTGAGCGCATTCCCCCGCTATCGCACGTAAAAACGCAAACGAAAACTGACAGCACGCCCTGCTTCTGACAAAATAGTGACATCCCCCTTCGATTTAACGTAACAGACGGAATCCTCTCTCTGATGGCAGCAAAGATTATTGACGGTAAAACGATTGCGCAGCAGGTGCGCTCTGAGGTTGCTCAAAAAGTTCAGGCGCGTTTAGCGGCTGCATTACGCGCCCCGGGCCTGGCTGTTGTGCTGGTAGGCAGCAACCCGGCTTCGCAGATTTATGTCGCAAGTAAACGCAAAGCCTGTGACGAAGTGGGATTTGTCTCCCGCTCTTATGACCTACCTGAAACCACCAGCGAGGCGGAGCTTCTTGAGCTGATTGATACGCTCAACGCAGATACCACCATCGACGGTATCCTGGTACAACTGCCGTTACCGGCGGGTATCGACAACGTTAAAGTGCTGGAGCGCATTGCGCCGGACAAAGACGTCGACGGCTTCCACCCGTATAACGTCGGTCGTCTGTGTCAACGCGCGCCGCGTCTGCGTCCATGTACCCCGCGCGGGATTGTGACCCTGCTTGAGCGTTACAACATCGATACCTATGGTCTTAATGCCGTAGTGATTGGCGCCTCGAATATTGTCGGTCGCCCGATGAGCATGGAGCTGCTGCTGGCTGGCTGCACCACTACGGTTACCCACCGATTCACCAAAGATCTGCGTCGCCACGTAGAACATGCGGACCTGCTGATCGTTGCCGTCGGCAAACCGGGTTTTATTCCCGGTGAATGGATCAAAGAAGGTGCGATTGTGATTGATGTCGGCATCAACCGTCTGGAGAATGGTAAGGTTGTTGGCGATGTGGTCTTTGAAGATGCTGCCGCGCGTGCGTCATATATCACGCCGGTACCCGGCGGCGTAGGCCCAATGACGGTCGCCACACTTATCGAAAACACGCTGCAGGCGTGTGTTGAATACCATGATGTAAAGGACGTTTAAGATGGCCACATTTTCACTGGGTAAACACCCACACGTTGAACTCTGCGATTTGCTGAAGCTGGAAGGCTGGAGCGAAAGCGGCGCCCAGGCAAAAATTGCTATTGGCGAAGGGTTAGTGAAGGTCGACGGCGTTGTTGAAACGCGTAAACGCTGCAAAATCGTTGCCGGTCAGACCGTCAGCTTTGAAGGTCACAGCATTAACATCGTCGCATGATCCCCGAGGTCGGATGAGGTTAACGCCCTGTCCGGCCACTGCCCCCTCATTTTCAGAAAATGACTTCATCACCACTTCACAGTGAACGGTTAGCATGTTGTTTTTCCACTCGAAGCGAACATCATGCCTACTATCGTTACCCATGCGGCCGTTCCACTCTGTTTAGGGTTAGGACTCGGACTTAGCGTTATCCCCCCACGATTACTGTTTACTGGCGTCGTTCTGGCCATGCTGCCGGATGCCGACGTTCTGTCGTTTAAGCTCGGCGTCGCCTACGGCAACGTGTTTGGTCACCGTGGATTTACCCACTCGCTGCTGTTTGCCTTCGTGGTGCCGCTGCTCTGCGTATTGATAGGTCGACGATGGTTTAAAGCCGGACTGATTCGCTGCTGGCTATTCCTGACGGTTTCACTGTTATCGCACAGTCTGCTGGATTCGATCACCACCGGCGGCAAAGGCGTCGGCTGGCTGTGGCCGTGGTCGGATGAACGCTTCTTCGCGCCGTGGCAGGTGATTAAAGTCGCGCCGTTTGCGCTGTCACGCTATGCCACGCCGTACGGGCACCAGGTGATTATTTCGGAATTATTGTGGGTGTGGCTACCGGGGATGGTGATGGTGGGCGTGCTGCGGTGGTATCGGAAATATTAATATGCCGGATGCGACGCGCTGCGTCTTATCCGGCCTACCGTTCATCCCATCGTAGGCCGGATAAGGCGTTAGCCGCCATCCGGCAATAGAGAGTTACTTACGACGCCAGGTGGTGCCCTGCGGGCCGTCTTCCAGCACAATGCCCATCTCATTCAGACGGTCACGCGCGGCGTCGGCCGCCGCCCAGTCTTTGGCTTTACGCGCGTCCAGACGCTGCTGGATTAACGCTTCAATTTCAGCGACTTCACCGTCATCCGCCTGCGCGCCGCTTTGCAGGAACGCTTCGGGCTCCTGCTCCAGCAGGCCCAGCACGCTGGAGAGCTTGCGCAGATGCGAGGCCATACCGTTCGCCGCCGCCATATCTTCACCCTTCAGGCGGTTAACTTCACGCGCCATATCAAACAGCACGGAGTATGCTTCCGGGGTGTTGAAGTCGTCGTCCATCGCTTCAATGAAACGCGCTTCAAAGGCCTCGCCACCCGCAGGGGCTACGGATTTGTCAGTGCCGCGCAGCGCGGTGTACAGACGTTCCAGCGCGGAACGCGCCTGTTTCAGGTTCTCTTCGCTGTAGTTCAACTGGCTACGGTAATGACCCGACATCAGGAAGTAGCGAATGGTTTCGGCGTCGTAGTATTTCAGCACGTCGCGCACGGTAAAGAAGTTGCCCAGCGATTTGGACATTTTCTCGCGGTCAACCATCACCATCCCGGAGTGCATCCAGTAGTTCACGTATTCGCCATCGTGCGCACAGGTGGACTGGGCGATTTCGTTTTCATGGTGCGGGAACATCAGATCCGAACCGCCGCCGTGAATATCGAAATGGTTGCCCAGCTGTTTGCAGTTCATCGCCGAACACTCGATATGCCAGCCCGGACGACCCGCGCCCCATGGAGACGGCCAGCTCGGCTCGCCCTCTTTGGACATTTTCCACAGCACGAAGTCCATCGGGTTGCGCTTCACATCAACCACGTCAACGCGTGCGCCAGCCTGCAGCTGATCCAGATCCTGGCGTGACAGTTGACCGTAGTTCGGGTCAGTCGGCACGTCGAACATGACGTCGCCGTTATCGGCGACATAGGCGTGGCCTTTGGCAATCAGCTGTTCGGTGATCTCAATAATCTCGGCAATATGGTGCGTCGCGCGAGGTTCCAGATCCGGGCGCAGAATATTCAGCGCATCGAAATCGCTATGCATTTCCGCAATCATGCGATCGACCAGCGCGACAAAGCTCTCGCCGTTTTCATTCGCGCGTTTGATGATTTTGTCGTCAATATCGGTAATGTTGCGCACATACTTCAGCTTATAGCCGAGGAAGCGCAGATAGCGCGCCACGACGTCGAAAGAAACGAAGGTACGTCCGTGACCAATATGACAGAGATCGTAAACGGTAATACCACACACGTACATGCCGACTTCCCCGGCATGAATAGGTTTGAATTCCTCTTTTTGGCGCGTCAGTGTATTAAAGATTTTTAACATCGAAGATTCCGTGTAGACGTGTGTGATAATAAAGTCTGTATAATACCCATAATTTGGACTGGAAGCACACTTTGTAAGGTGTGTGCCAGCCAGACATTGCCCGAATTGTTACAGTCCCTGAATTCCGACTATCGATTATTTACCGCTCGCGTATACTGCCACCACGCAACAAAACATGTCAGAAGGCAAAAGGATTCGCGCCCATGTCAGCTATCCCATCCCGCGTAGCACGCTGTGTTATCTTTACGCTCCCCTTTCTGCTCAGCGGCTGCATTTATCATGATTATCCCGCCCCGCAAGTTGAAGGCACGTTAACTCACGCGGGAGAACCGCTGGCTGGGGTAGCGGTTTCGTTAACTGAATTCGATCGCCAAATCGCCACGGTGCAAACCGACAGCAACGGGCATTTTTTACTCGTACCGCAAGGGGACTGGCAGGTGTTTATTCCCATTGGGCCACAGGATCGTTTAAGTCGCTGGACGCTGACCACAACCGACCACCAGGGACAAGAACTGAACATTTATACCGATGGGCGCTTTGGCGGGGCTTTCTCGGGCTATTCGGGGAATGACCGGGTGAAATTGAGCTGTGAGCTATCGCCTGCGGAGACGAAGAATAATCAGCAGGAAAGTAATCCATTGTGCGAACCTATTCCCGATAGCGCCCCCTGATTACGGCGACTTACTCTCATTTTGCAAGGTGATCGAATCCTGCGGTTATGCTATAACACACCCCTAACTCTGACCCTTGACAGGGTCGAAGCACCAATCTATCGGAACAGGATGCAAAAATGGTTACTTTCCACACTAATCACGGCGATATCGTAATCAAAACGTTTGATGATAAAGCGCCTGAAACAGTTAAAAACTTCCTGGACTACTGCCGCGAAGGTTTTTATAACAACACCATTTTCCACCGTGTTATTAACGGTTTCATGATCCAGGGCGGCGGTTTCGAGCCAGGCATGAAGCAAAAAGCCACGAAAGAAGCGATCAAAAACGAAGCGAACAACGGTCTGAAAAACACCCGTGGTACGCTGGCAATGGCGCGTACTCAGGCTCCGCACTCCGCAACCGCACAGTTCTTCATCAACGTTGCTGACAATGACTTCCTGAACTTCTCCGGCGAAAGCATGCAGGGTTGGGGTTACTGCGTGTTTGCTGAAGTTGTTGAAGGCATGGACGTGGTTGATAAAATCAAAGGCGTTTCTACGGGTCGCAGCGGTATGCACCAGGATGTGCCTAAAGAAGACGTCATCATCGAAAACGTGACCGTCAGCGAGTAATCGTGGCGACACTGTTTATTGCAGATCTTCACCTCTGCACGGAAGAACCGGCGATCACCGCCGGTTTTCTGCGTTTTTTAGCCGGAGATGCGCGAAAAGCCGATGCGCTATACATTCTCGGCGACCTGTTCGAAGCCTGGATTGGCGACGACGACCCTAATCCGCTACACCACGAAATAGCCGCAGCAATCAAAGCGCTGGCTGATTCCGGCGTGCCCTGCTTTTTCATTCATGGCAACCGTGATTTTCTGCTCGGCAAACGTTTTGCCCGTGAAAGCGGCATGACTCTGTTACCCGAAGAAAAAGTGCTCGACCTGTATGGTCGCAAGGTACTGATCATGCATGGCGACACGTTATGCACCGACGACGCTGGCTATCAGGCGTTTCGCGCCAAAGTGCATCAACCCTGGTTACAGAAGCTGTTCCTTGCTCTGCCATTGTTTATTCGTCAACGTATTGCCGCGAAAATGCGCGCCGACAGCAAAGCGGCCAACAGCAGCAAGTCGCTGGCGATTATGGATGTGAATCAGCAGGCCGTCATTAGCGAGCTGGAAAAACATCAGGTCCAGTGGCTGATTCACGGTCATACCCACCGCCCGGCAGTCCACGAACTCACGGCCAACGGCCAACCCGCTTTCCGCGTGGTATTAGGCGCATGGCACACCGAAGGTTCGATGATTAAAGTCACGCCAGACGACGTTGAACTGATCGCATTTCCGTTTTAATTCCCTGCCAAAACGCGTCTTTCCACAAATACGCAATCGTTTTCCTTCACGGTAAAACATGCTATTCTCTCTCGCCTCTAAAGCAGTGTGAAGCACACCCACAGGAGTTTTCAGACGCATGTCTTCCCGCAATAATCCGGCGCGTGTCGCCATCGTGATGGGGTCCAAAAGCGACTGGGCTACCATGCAGTTCGCCGCCGAAATCTTCGAAATGCTGGACGTTCCACACCATGTTGAGGTCGTCTCCGCCCACCGTACCCCGGACAAACTGTTCAGCTTCGCCGAAGGCGCTGAAGAGAACGGCTATCAGGTGATTATTGCCGGCGCCGGTGGCGCTGCACATTTGCCAGGCATGATTGCAGCGAAAACGCTGGTGCCTGTCTTAGGCGTTCCGGTGCAAAGCGCCGCGCTGAGCGGTGTCGACAGCCTCTATTCCATTGTGCAGATGCCCCGCGGCATTCCGGTGGGCACGCTGGCGATCGGCAAAGCGGGCGCAGCCAATGCGGCGCTGCTGGCAGCACAAATTCTCGCAACACACGACAAAGCGCTGCACCAGCGTCTGAACGCCTGGCGCAAAGCGCAAACCGATGAAGTATTAGAGAACCCGGATCCGCGAGGTGCGGCATGAAGCAGGTCTGCGTTCTCGGCAATGGTCAGCTAGGACGCATGCTGCGTCAGGCCGGTGAGCCGCTGGGTATTGCGGTCTGGCCCGTCGGGCTGGACGCTGAACCAGCTGCGGTGCCTTTTCAGCAAAGCGTGATCACCGCTGAGATTGAGCGCTGGCCGGAAACGGCGCTCACCCGCGAACTGGCGCGTCATCCGGCGTTTGTTAACCGCGATGTCTTCCCGATCATTGCCGACCGTCTGACGCAAAAACAGCTTTTTGACAAACTCGGCCTGGCCACCGCGCCGTGGCAATTACTGGCAGATAAAAGCGAATGGCCCGCGGTGTTCAACAAACTCGGCGAGCTGGCGATTGTGAAGCGCCGCGTCGGCGGCTACGACGGTCGTGGACAGTGGCGTTTACGCGCCAATGAAACCGAACAACTGCCGGACGACTGCTACGGCGAGTGCATTGTCGAGCGGGGAATCAACTTCTCCGGTGAAGTCTCGCTGGTGGGCGCACGCGCGCACGACGGCAGCACCGTCTTCTATCCGCTAACCCACAACCTGCACCAGGACGGCATTCTGCGCACCAGCGTGGTATTCCCGCAGGCTAACGCCAGACAACAGGCGCAGGCCGAAGCGATGCTTTCTGCCATCATGCTGGAGCTGGGCTATGTCGGCGTGATGGCGATGGAGTGTTTCATCACCCCGGAAGGTCTGCTGATTAATGAACTGGCCCCACGCGTGCACAACAGCGGGCACTGGACGCAAAACGGCGCCAGCATCAGCCAGTTTGAACTGCACCTGCGCGCCATTACCGGCCTGCCGTTGCCGACGCCGGTTGTGAACAATCCTTCTGTGATGGTAAACCTGATCGGTAGCGACCTGAACTACGACTGGCTGAAGCTGCCGCTGGTGCACCTGCACTGGTATGACAAAGAGGTGCGCGAAGGGCGTAAGGTGGGTCACCTGAACCTGAGCGACAGCGATACCGCACGTCTGAGCGCCACGCTGGAAGCGCTTATCCCTCTGCTGCCGCCGGAGTATGCCAGCGGTATTATCTGGGCGCAGTCCAAGCTGAAATAAGCCATTAATGCCGGGGAATTGATTTTATCCTTCCCCGGTCCCTCTTCTGGCGCGTAAAATCCCCTCCATTGCTGTTTTGTATTCTCAGGATCAAATATGAACGATGGAACGGACTATCGCGCAATTCTGCTCGCCGATACGCCGATAATCGATGTACGCGCCCCGGTCGAATTTCAACAGGGCGCGATGCCGGGCGCAGTCAATCTCCCCTTAATGAACGATGACGAACGCGCCGCCGTCGGTACCTGCTATAAACGTCAGGGGCCCGAGGCCGCCCTCGAATTGGGCCATCAACTGGTCTCGGGTGAAACCCGCCAGCAGCGCATGAAGGCGTGGCAGGATGCCTGTCGTCAGCACCCAAAAGGATATTTATGCTGCGCGCGCGGCGGTCAGCGTTCGCATATTGTGCAGCAGTGGCTGCATGAATCCGGCATTGACTACCCGCTGATAAAAGGCGGCTACAAAGCTCTGCGTCAGGCGGTGATACAGCTGACTGAAGAATTGGTGCAAAAACCGATCGTCTTAATCGGCGGCTGTACCGGGAACGGTAAAACGCAGCTGGTACAACAGCAGCCGAACGGTGTGGATCTTGAAGGGCTGGCGCATCATCGCGGTTCCTCGTTTGGACGAACCGTGGAACCACAGCTAAGCCAGGCGAGTTTTGAAAACCTGCTGGCGGTCAACATGCTCAAAATCGACAGCCGACAGGATCTGCGCCAGTGGGTGCTGGAAGATGAAGGCCGGATGATCGGCGCTAACCATCTGCCAGAATGCCTGCGCGAGCGCATGACCGAGGCCTCCATTGCGGTGGTGGACGATCCTTTTGAGCTGCGTCTGGAACGGCTGCGCGAGGAGTATTTCGTGCGCATGCACCACGATTTTACCCACGCTTACGGGGAAAATCAGGGCTGGCAGGAATACAGCGAATATCTGCACCACGGCCTGTTTGCTATCCGCCGTCGTTTGGGTTTGCAGCGCTTTGCCGAGCTGACCGCCCTGCTCGACGTGGCGCTAGACGAACAGCAGGCGACGGGCAGTACCGACGCCCATATGGGCTGGCTGGTACCGTTGCTCAACGAGTATTACGACCCGATGTATCGTTATCAACTGGAAAAGAAGGCCGCGAAAATCGTCTTTCGCGGCACATGGCAGGACGTTGCCGGATGGCTTAACGCGCAGTGATCAGCGTCTGTCGCGCTTATCCGCGCGTTTCGCCAGCCAGTCGCCCAGCACCTGCACGACCTGCACCAGAATAATCAGCGCGACGACGGTGACGATCATGACCTGGGTTTCATAGCGGTAATAACCAAAGCGAATCGCCAGGTCGCCTACCCCGCCGCCTCCGACAATCCCGGCCATCGCGGAATAGCCAATTAAACTCACCAGCGTGATCGTCAGCCCACGCAGCAGTCCCGCGCTGGCCTCCGGTAGCAGCACGGTGCAGATGATACGCATCGGGCTGGCGCCAAAAGCCTCCGCCGCCTCAATAATGCCTTTATCCACTTCACGTAGCGCGCTATCCACCAGCCGGGCATAAAAAGCAATCGCCGCCACGGAAAGCGGCACGGAGGCGGCAATCGGTCCAATGGTGTTCCCGAGCAAAAACTGGGTTAACGGCAGCAGCAGCACCAGCAGGATCACAAACGGCACCGAACGAATGATATTCACCAGCACGGAGCTAAGCAGATACACAAAACGGTTTTGCCAGAATAAATGCCTGTCGGTGACGAAAATAAGAAAACCGAGCGGTAGACCGCCAATAATCGCCAGCACCGTAGAGATGCTTAGCATCTGGAAGGTTTCATTAAACGCCAGCGTCAAATCAGGCAATAAATCATCCACGAATCACCTCCACTTGTGCAGTACGTTGACGGATATGTTCCACGGCGACATCCACCGCAGAAGGGTTATGCGGCGCGGTGAGTTGCACCACTAAAATCCCCAGCGCGCGTTCGCCGATATATTCAATTTTGCCGTGCAGAATGTTCACCGCCACGCCAAACTTAACCGCGACTTCTGACAGCACCGGCTGTTCCGCCGAATCGCCGATGAACAGAATTTTCAGCAACTGGCCGGGCAGATGCTGGCGCAGGCGCTCCGGGAGCGTCAGGTTAAGCGTGTGCGACACCAGTTGCTGGGTGAAAGGGTGCTGCGGGTGGGCAAAAACGTCAAACACCTCGCCGGTCTCCACCACCTTGCCGCCGGACATCACCGCCACGCGATCGCAAATGGATTTGATCACGTTCATTTCGTGAGTGATCAGCACGATCGTGATCCCCAACTGTTGGTTGATCTGCTTAAGCAATGCCAGAATCGTGGCCGAGGTCTCCAGATCCAACGCGGAGGTCGGTTCATCACAAAGCAGCACATCCGGGTGATTGGCGATCGCGCGGGCAATACCCACACGCTGCTTTTGCCCACCGCTGAGCTGAACCGGAAAACGATTCGCCTTGTCAGACAGCCCCACCAGCGCGAGGATTTCGCTAACCCGTGGGCCAATTTTACTGCGTTCCCATCCGGCAGCTTTCAGGCTGAAGGCGACGTTTTGCGCCACGGTACGGGTATGCATCAGATTAAAATGCTGAAAAATCATCCCAATACGCTGACGAGCTTTACGCAGATGCGCGCCTTCCAGCGCGGAAATTTCTACGCCGTTCACCTTCACGCAGCCCTGGCTCGGGCGCGTTAAGGCGTTCAGGGTACGCAGCAACGTACTCTTGCCCGCGCCGCTGGTCCCGACAATGCCAAAAATCTCGCCCGCGCCGATGCGCAAGCTGACGTCATCAACCGCCCGGGTTGAGGGTCCACGGCCAGCGGTAAAATCCACGCAAACCTTATCTATCTCAATCATACCTACCTCAGAAATGCGAAAAGGGCAGTCGTCACTGCCCTGTTAACCTTGTGCGCAGCGATTATTGGGCTGCCGACATCCATTCCGGTTTCTGGAAGGCGCTGTAGATATTTTGCGGATCGTCGATCACCGCGCGATACGCCGGAGATTTCACCGCTTCCACAATATCTTTGGCGAACGGTTTATCCGCATCTTCACTGCGTACCGCAATGATATTTTTCAGATTTTCGTCCAGATGCTCTTGCTTGATGGCGCTGGAAAGATCCAGTTTTGCCGCCACGGCAAAGTTACCGTTGACCAGCGCGCCGGTCACGCCGTCCAGCGTACGCGGCAGTTGTGCCGCTTCCAGCGGTTTAAATACCAGCCCTTTCGGGTTGCTGGCGATATCGCGCTCAGAGGCTTTGGTCGGATCGATATTGTCTTTGATGGTGATAAGGCCAATGGACTGCAGGAAGCGCAGACCGCGGGCCAGGTTGGTTGGATCGTTGGATAGCGTGATCACATCCCCTTTTTTCAACTCATCCAGGCTTTTGATTTTACGCGAGTAAAAGCCCATTCCTGCCGTCGGGACCACGATCAGCTTGCTCAGCTTCAGCCCTTTATCGGCGGTGAATTTGTCAAAATAGAGCGAGTGCTGGAAAAGGTTGGCATCGATGCTGCCGTTGGAGAGCGCCATGTTCGGTTGCACGTAGTCGCTGAATTCGCGCACCACGACCTTATAGCCTTTCTCTTTCAGCGTAGGAGCGATGGCCTGTTTCACCATATCGCCGTACGGCCCAGGCGCGACGCCAAACACGATGGTATGCGGGTCACTGTTCGCATGAGCAAACTGTAATCCACAGGCCAGTAACAGCGCCCCGGTCGCGACGCGTAAACTCTGACGCAATCCCATAATCTCTCCATTTTAACGTTGTGGTGTCATGTCTCACGCCGTTCTTGCGGCGTTGTTCTTGTTGGCCTGCTAACAGGCTGATTGTTAACATGACACAGATCACAACCCGCTGTCCTTGAAATTATTTCATGATGTTGCGAAATGTGTTTTCAAATGAGAGAAGGCATGAAAAAGTCGGATGTCGGCACACGTGCCTTATCCGGCCTACAACTGCTCTCCCAGGCCCGATAAGCGCAAGCGCATCGGGCATTCCGTTTGGCAGGCGTTCGATTAGAAGTCGTAACGCAGACGCACCAGGTTCATATCGCCCAGGTTGTCGGTGCTGGAGGTAAAGACGTGTTCGTAATCCACACGGAAACCGTAATCCAGCTGGAAGCTGATGCCGACACCGTTGTCGGTACGCAGATAGTTACGACCATTCACGTATTCGATACGATCGCCCATAAAGTAGGGCTGAACGGATTTCAGCGCATACTGACCAACCGGGAAGGTGTAACCCGCGAAGTATTCCAGACCCCAGGCATCACCGGCAAAGTAGTCATTAACAGACACTTTTTTGGTGGTCATGAAGTTTTGATACCAGCCGCCGCCCATTGAGAAGGTCCAGTTATCCGGTTTCCAGCTCAGTGCGGTACCAACGATATTTTGATCGTAGGTTTTGCTGCCGTCGCCGCGCATTTCCGCACGGGTGTAGTTCCACGCGGTACCCCAGGTCAGATCGTCGGTGATGCGATAATCCACGCCCAGCGAGCCGCCGCCTTTACGCTTGTAGCGCAGGCCGTTGTTCGGGTTGTAATCATCACTGAACAGATAAGACGCATAGAGATCAACATCGCCAACCGTTTTCTTATACTTCAGCGATTTACGTGTACGATAAGAGCCGTCATAGTCGCCATTGATACCGTTACCCGGTGCCTGACCGATCATGTCATAGTCCCAGATATCCGTTTTCGCACCGACCACGTCATAGTAAATGCTGTTCTGTTGACCGAAGGTCAGCGTCCCCCAGGTCGCGCTCTTCAGACCGGTGTACAGCATACGACGCGTGGTGTCGTTGGCGCCGTCAGCGTAGTGATTATCCCAGTTGAACATCGCCGGGAAGTTAACGCCCAGCTCGTAGTAGCTCACCCAACTGATATCATCAAACAGATAGTAGTCTGCGGCGAAACGGAAACGCGTCCCGCCGTCGAAGCCATTACGTTTGTAGCCATTCTTACCATCGTCACCGGCCATATTCTGGAACTGCGGACGAATACTCCCGCCGACGGTGAAGTTAAGACGGCTCAGCGGATTGCCCGCCTGCGGATCTTGTTTCAGAACCGTGATTTCCGCCTGGGAAGCGAACGTCGTTAATGCCACTGCTGCGCCGATCGATACCGCCAGCGTCCGTTTTTTTTATAGTCATTATTTTTACCTTGATAGATAGCCTGCCAATTATTCAGCATACAAATATTAACGTTTATTAACACACTCGTGTTGTCGCGTTTTTATTGTTCTGTGCTGTTAAATATCAAGGAGTTATCAATTTGTGCTACATAGATAAAAAAACGCACCGATTTAAAAACCGGTGCGCAATCATCACGGATATGAATTAACTATTGAACTGACGGAACAGCGCTTTGCCTTTTAGCAGACGTGAACCGAGCCATCCGCCGCATAAAGAGAGCAGCAATGCCCCACAAAGCGGCAGCACGACCCACAGCCGCCAGTCCGGCTCCCAGGGGAAATCAAACACACGGGTTTGTAATACAGCCAGCGCGGTTTCCGCACCGATGGCAGCGACCAGCCCGGCGACCATCCCGAGCATGGCGAACTCGCACCACAGCGTGGTACGCAACAATTTTTTGCCCGCGCCCAGCGTGCGCCAGACCACCAGCTCCTGATGACGTTGACGCATCCCCACCTGAACCTGCGCCAGGAGCAGCAACATGCCACAGGCGGTAACCAGCACCACCATCACCTCCAGCGCTCGACTTACCTGCTCCAGCACCTGGCTTACCTGTTTGAGGATCGCGCCGATATCCAGCAGGCTGATGGTCGGGAATTCGCGGTTAAGCTGCGTCAGCATGCCGTTGCCGTTCTCCCAACGAAAGCTGGTTAACCAGCTCTGCGGCTGATCGTCCAGCGCGCCGGAAGGGAAGATAAAGAAGAAATTTGGCCGCAGGCTTTCCCAGTCCACTTTACGCAGGCTGCTGACCGTGGCGCTGAAGTCCTGGGTATCGCCCATAAAGGTCACCCGATCCCCGAGCTTCACGTTTAGCCGCTTCGCCAGCCCTTCTTCCATCGACACTTCCCCCGCTTTTGGCGGCCAGCTTCCGGCGGTGATCGGGTTATGATCCGGTCGGGCATCCTGCCAGGTCAGGTTGAGCTCGCGGTTCAGCGCCTCATCCTGATTACCTTCGGTCGGCTTCTCATTGATCGCCGTCAGCCGCGCCCGCACAATCGGATAGAACGACTCCGGGATCACCTGATGTTCCGACAGGAAAGCCTTCAACGGCACCACCTGCTCGCTGGCAATGTTGATCAGGAAATAGTTCGGGCTTTCCGGCGGCATTTGCTGCTGCCAACGGTCGAGCAGATCGCCGCGCAGCACCAGCAGCAGCGCCAGCAGCATAAAGGAAAGCGAAAATGCCGACAGTTGACTCAGCGTTGACCACGGCTGGCGCAACAGTCGACTGACCGCTAAACGCAGCGGCAGCGAGGTGAGCGTCAGGCCACGCAGCACGTTGAGCAGCATCCAGCCCAGCACGCCGCACACCAGCGCCAGTACCACCGCGCCGGCCAGCACCGCCCATAACAGCAGGCTTCCGCCCATCAGTCCGGCGAGCAGGGCAACCACAACAATCGTTACCACCGGCAAATAGAACTTCAGCGGCCAGACGTTTGCCACCACGTCACGGCGCAGTACCCGCAGCGGCTGCGTCGCCAGCAGTAGCCGATAAGGACGCAACCCGACCAGCAGCGAAATCACCGTCATGGTGCCTAGCGCCCATAGCCACGGCCAAGGGCTGGCGGGCGGCAGCTCGCCGGGCAGGACCGGCCTGAGCAGCACCACCAGTACACGCTCAAACAACAACCCGAACAGTCCGCCGGTAACGCCAGACAGCGCCAGCACCATCAGCCACTGACCCACAATCAGCCTGCGCAACTGCGCTCTGCCCGCGCCAAGCGTTTTCAGAATGGCCACCAGATCGTAACGGCTGCGGCAGTAATGGCTCATCGCCACGGCAACCGCGGCCACCGCCAGCAGCAGGGTTAGCAGCGCCGACAGCAGCAGGAACTGTTGAGAACGCTCCAGAGATTTCCCCAGCGCGCCGTCATCCTGCTCCAGCCCGTACCAGCGCTGTTCAGGCTTCAACTGCGGCAGCAGCCATTTTTCATAGGCATCCAGCTGCTGCGGCGTACCGCCAAATTTATAGCGCCACGTCACGCGGCTTCCCGGCTGGACCGCCGCCGTTTTTTCGACATCCGCCATGCTCATCATCAGGCGCGGCGCTATCTGGAACGGATTAAAACCGGCGTCCGGCTCCTGCACCACCTCTCCGGCGATGCGCAGCGTGGCATCACCGACGTCAATGGAATCACCGATTTTTAGATTGAGCAGCGCCATCAGGCGCGGGGCCAGCAGCACCGAACCCGGCTGCGGTTTCAGCCCCGGCGGATTGGTCTGCAACGTGCCGTACATCGGATACACGTCATCTACCGCTTTGACGTTCGCCAGCTGCGGCGTGTCACGGGCAAAAGTCATGGTCGCGAAAGTCAGCTGTTCGCCGACTTTCAGGCCACGCTGTCGCGCCTCATCAATCCATGCTTTTGGCACGGTGCGTGAACTTTGCAGCGCGCGATCTCCGGCCATAAACTCTCGGCTTTGCTGGCTCAGCCCTTTTTCCATACGGTCGCTGATATTCCCCAGCGCCAGCACGCAGGCCACCGCCAGGCTCAGCGCCAGCCAGACAATCAGTAATGAAGGCGAGCGCCATTCGCGCCAGAACCAGCGTGCAATCATGCCTCCTCCTGCAACTGTCCATTCACCAGACGCAGGCGCCTGTCGCAACGCGCCGCCAGCTGCGGGTCGTGGGTCACCAGAATCAGGGTAGTACCGTGTTCCCGGTTCAGAGAAAACAACAGGTCGGCAATTTTGTCTCCGGTCTGGCGATCCAGATTCCCTGTAGGTTCATCGGCAAACAGGACGTCAGGGCGTCCGTTAAACGCTCGCGCCAGCGCCACGCGCTGCTGCTCCCCGCCGGAAAGCTGGGCCGGAAGATGATCCAGACGTTTTCCCAGCCCCAGTTGTTCCAGCAGCGTTTTTGCCCCGTCGCGGCTTTTTCCGCTGTTTTCGCCACGCAACAGCGCGGGCAGTTCGACGTTTTCCTGCGCGTTCAGGGTTGGGATTAACATGAATGACTGGAAAACGAATCCCACATGTCTTGCCCGCAGCTGCGCCCGGGCTTCTTCATCCATTGCGTGTAGCGCCTGCCCCACCAAGCTAACTTCACCGCTGGTGCCGTCATCCAGCCCGGCGAGGATCGCCAGCAGCGTGGATTTCCCCGATCCCGACTCGCCAATCAGCGCAATGGTCTCGGCGCGTTTGACAACCAGTTCAACTCCGGTAAGGATGGACAGTTCATGATCACCCTGACCGACGGATTTCTTAAGACGATGAACTTCAACAATGTTTTCCGCTGGCATTGGCCTTTCCTGTTCCTGGTTCTGTTAACTTTCCGCGCCGCCGCTGCGGACACGTTATTAATTCTGGGTGACAGCCTGAGCGCCGGATACCGTATGTCCGCCAGCGCCGCGTGGCCTGCGCTACTTAATAATAAATGGCAAACCAAAACGCCGGTGGTGAATGCCAGCATTAGCGGCGACACCTCGCAGCAGGGCCTGGCCCGTCTGCCTGCATTACTGAAGCAGCACCAACCGCGCTGGGTGCTGGTCGAACTTGGCGGTAACGACGGTCTGCGCGGCTTTGCGCCTGCGCAAACCGAACAAACGCTGCGGACTATTCTGCAGAATGTGAAAGCGGCAAATGCCGAACCGCTGCTAATGCAAATTCGTCTGCCGGCAAACTACGGTCGCCGTTATAATGAAACCTTTAGCGCGATTTATCCAAAGCTCGCCAAAGAGTTTGATATCCCTCTGCTGCCCCTTTTTATGGAAGAGGTGTATCTCAAACCCCAGTGGATGCAGGATGATGGTATTCATCCTAACCGTGACGCCCAGCCGTTTATCGCCGACTGGATGGCGAAGCAATTGACCCCCTTAGTAAATCACGACTCGTAATTCAACGGAGATCCTGACAGGTAAAGTTATGCAAAAATCGGTCTTAATAACAGGATGTTCCAGCGGAATCGGTCTGGAAAGCGCGTTTGAGCTCAAGCGCCAGGGTTTTCAAATTCTGGCTGGCTGTCGCAAGCCTGACGATGTCGTTCGCATGAACAGTAAGGGATTCACCGGCGTATTGCTGGATCTGGATTCACCCGAAAGCGTGGATCGCGCCGCCGATGAAGTGATCGCCCTGACCGATAATCGTTTATATGGGATCTTTAACAATGCCGGATACGGCGTCTATGGCCCCCTGCCCACCATTAGCCGCGAGCAGATGGAGCAGCAGTTTTCCGCCAACTTCTTTGGCGCACATCAGCTTACCATGCGCCTGTTGCCCGCCATGTTACCCCACGGCGAAGGACGCATTGTGATGACATCGTCGGTAATGGGATTGATCTCAACGCCGGGGCGCGGGGCCTACGCCGCCAGCAAATATGCGCTGGAAGCCTGGTCCGACGCGCTGCGTATGGAGCTGCGCCACAGCGGGATCAAGGTCAGCCTGATTGAGCCTGGCCCCATTCGCACCCGTTTTACCGAAAACGTTAACCAGACGCAGAGCGATGCTCCCGTGGAAAATCCCGGCATAGCCGCGCGTTTTACGCTGGGACCGGAAGCGGTTGTCGCTAAAGTGCGGCACGCATTTGAGAGCGACAAACCGAAGCTACGTTATCCGGTTACGCTGGTGACCTGGGCCGTGATGCTGCTTAAACGCCTGTTGCCAGGCCGCATAATGGACAAAATTTTACAGGGTTGAGTTGAAGCTCGCGCGTCAGCCCCCATGTAACAAGAAATCGACAAAAGAGAGTAACTCCATGTCCACACAGAATATTGTTAACATTAACGAATCGAACCTGCAGCAGACCCTTGAACAGTCGATGACCACCCCGGTCCTGTTCTATTTTTGGTCTGAGCGCAGCCAGCATTGTCTGCAATTAACGCCGGTGCTGGAGAACCTTGCCGCCCAGTACAACGGTCAGTTTATTCTCGCCAAGCTGGACTGCGACGCCGAACAGATGATCGCCTCCCAGTTTGGTCTGCGCGCGATCCCCACGGTTTATCTGTTCCAGAACGGTCAGCCGGTAGATGGCTTCCAGGGCCCGCAGCCGGAAGAGGTTATTCGCGCGCTGCTGGAAAAAGTGTTGCCGAGCGAAGAAGAGCTGAAAGCGCGCCAGGCTATCGAATTCATTGAAGCGGGTAATCACGCTGAGGCGCTGCCGCTGCTAAAAGAAGCCTGGCAGCTCTCCAACCAGAGCAGCGAAATCGGCCTGCTGCTGGCGGAAACGCAAATCGCCCTGAACCGTTCTGACGATGCCGAAGCGGTGCTGAAAACCATTCCGTTGCAGGATCAGGATACCCGCTACCAGGGGCTGGTCGCGCAGATTGAACTGCTGAAGCAGGCGGCAGATACGCCGGAAATCCAACAGTTGCAGCAGCAGGTCGCCAGCAACCCGCAGGATGCCGCGCTGGCAACCCAGCTGGCCCTTCAGTTACATCAGGTTGGACGTAACGAAGAATCGCTGGAATTACTGTTCAGCCACCTGAAGAAAGATCTCACCGCCGCCGACGGCCAGGCGCGTAAGACCTTCCAGGAGATCCTTGCCGCGCTGGGAACCGGCGATGCGCTGGCCTCGAAATACCGTCGCCAGCTGTACGCGCTGCTGTACTAATTGGTTCATCATGCCCGATGGCGCTACGCTTATCGGGCCTACAAAAACAACCAACACCTCATTCCCGTCGGCCGGATATGGCGGTAGCCGCCATCCGGCATCACATCACGGTTTCTTTAATGGCGTCACCACCAGTTGATGACGTGAATTATAGAACTTCCGATAGGTCAGGTAGCAGGCAATAATGGTCGACAGGCTGGCGGTGGAAAGCAGCATAAACGTTACCATAATCTGATACTTAATCGCTTTTACCGGGTCAATGCCTGCAAAGATCAATCCGGACATCATCCCCGGTAAACTCACCAACCCCACGGTCTTCGCTGAATCGATAGTCGGAATCAGCGAGGCACGAATGCTGTCGCGAATCAGCGGCGCGGAGGCCACTTTCGGCGTCGCACCGAGGCTGAGTTTTTCCTGAATTTGCTGCTGTTCGCTGTTAAACCGCTGCCCCAGATTGTTGTAACACAGCCCCACTGCGACCATCGCATTGCCTGCAATCATGCCGGAAATCGGGATAACCTGCATCGGCGTGAACTCGATAGAGCCTGACAGAACCAGCACCGAAAGCGTTAGCCCCGCCCCCGCCGTAATGGCGATAAATGACGAGAGAAAAGCGTTATCAATATATTTACTGCGTTTTTGCGCGTTATAGGCCGCGTTGAAGCAGATGAACAGCACCATCAATAAGGTCAGAATGCTGTGGTTGACGCCGAAAATATATTTCAGCACGTAACCTACGATAATAAGCTGAACCACCGCCCGGCAAACGCTCCAGAGAATATCTTTTTCCAGCGCCAGCTTTTCTTTGTTGCTGATCAGTATCGCGACCACCACCAGCATCATCGCTAACGCCAGTGATTCATTGGTAATATTATGCTCGTTCATTGCTTACTTCCTGCATTTCACCGGCGTGCGGTTGAAGGGTTATGACGTTATCCGCATGATCAATTTCATCTTTGTCATGCGTCACCCACAGCACAGCAATATTCTTATCGCGAACATAGTGGTGAATTAATTCGTTCACATTACGCTTGTTGGCTTCATCCAGCGCGCTGGTGATTTCATCAAGCAGCAGGATTTTCGGCAGAAACTGCAAATTACGAATTAACGAGACGCGCTGCTTTTCGCCACCGGATAGCTCATTGATATTTTTTTTCAGGATCGTCTCGGGTAACTGAAAACGAGCCAGATCTTCCAGAAACACATCCGGCTCCGGACTTTTGTCACGGATTTGCCAGGGGAAAATGAGGTTGTCGTAGACGGTATCACCAAACAGCGCGGGCGTTTGCGCACAATAAGAGACCTGCTGGCGATACGCTTCCGGCTTGAGGGTATTTATCTCCTTACCCTCAAAGCGTATTTCACCGGCAGTCGGGCTAATTAACGACGCGACTATCTTGAGTAACGTACTTTTACCGCACCCGGACTGCCCGGTAATCAGCTTAAATTCTCCGGCGCGGAGATCAAAACAGATGTTATTGAGAATCTGCGTCGCCCCTGCCTGCCATGCGACATTTTTTAACTGAAGCAGAATGCTGCTTTCTTCCATTACCAATCCCTTTTTTACCTCTTTCGTGCTGACAGTCTATCTCTGTAATTTATTATAGGGGAGCCCGCCTTGATAAATCGGGTATAATTTGACTAATGAAGCAGTAAAGGACAGCACAACAGGAGGTTTCATCAATGCTCATTTTCATTCCTATTCTTATTTTTGTCGCGCTGGTGATCGTCGGCGCAGGCGTCAAAATCGTCCCGCAGGGATATCAGTGGACGGTAGAACGTTTTGGCCGTTACACCAAGACTCTGCAACCGGGGTTAAGCCTTGTTGTACCGTTCATGGACCGCATTGGCCGCAAGATCAACATGATGGAGCAGGTGCTTGATATCCCTTCTCAGGAAGTCATCTCTAAAGACAACGCCAACGTCGCGATTGATGCCGTCTGCTTTATTCAGGTGATCGACGCGCCGAAAGCGGCGTATGAAGTCAGCAACCTGGAACTGGCGATCATCAACCTGACCATGACCAACATTCGTACCGTTCTCGGTTCTATGGAACTTGATGAAATGCTCTCCCAGCGCGACAACATCAACACGCGGCTGCTGCATATCGTTGATGAAGCCACGAATCCCTGGGGCATCAAAATCACCCGTATTGAGATTCGCGACGTGCGTCCTCCGGCAGAGCTTATTGAAGCGATGAATGCGCAGATGAAAGCCGAACGTACCAAGCGCGCTTATATTCTTGAAGCCGAGGGGATCCGTCAGGCAGAAATCGTCAAAGCCGAAGGTGAGAAGCAGTCGAAAATCCTTATCGCGGAAGGGGAACGCCAGTCCGCGTTTTTACAGGCTGAAGCGCGTGAACGTTCCGCGGAAGCGGAGGCCCGCGCAACGCAGATGGTTTCTGAGGCCATTGCCGCCGGGGATATTCAGGCCGTGAACTACTTCGTGGCGCAGAAATACACCGAAGCGCTACAGCACATCGGTTCGTCGAATAACAGCAAAGTGGTGATGATGCCGCTGGATGCCAGCAGCCTGATGGGCTCTATTGCCGGGATCGCGGAACTGGTTAAGGACAGCGCCAGCGAGCGGAAAAAATCATGATAGCGATGATTCTGGTGCACCCGCACATCTTCTGGCTCAGCCTCGGCGGTTTGCTACTTGCCGCCGAGATGCTGGGCGGCAACGGTTATTTGCTATGGAGCGGCGTGGCAGCGGTGATAACCGGACTGATGGTTTGGCTCGTCCCGCTCGACTGGGCGTGGCAGGGAACGATGTTCGCCCTACTCACCCTGCTGGCGGCCTGGCTATGGTGGAAGTGGCTGGCAAAACGCGTTCAGCAGCAGAAACCCGCCGACAGCCATCTTAACCAGCGCGGTCAGCAGCTGGTTGGCCGTCGATTCATTCTGGAAACCGCCCTGGTCAATGGCCGCGGACATATGCGCGTCGGCGACAGCTCCTGGCCCGTCAGCGCCCGCGACGATTTAAGCGCGGGAACGCAGGTTGAAGTCATTGCCGTTGAGGGAATAACCCTGATTATCAAAGCGATATCACACTAAATTCTACAGGAGTTCAGACTATGTTCAGGAAGACGTCTCTCGCCGTTGCCCTTTGTTCGTTGCTGGCGGGCGCGCCGCAGGCATTCGCCTCCTTCGATATGGAAGACTGCAAATGGAGCGACGACAGCTGCCTGCTGAAAGGAACGCCGACCTTTAATCCGGAAAACGATAGTCGCGATAACCTGCTGCGACTGTTGAGCCAGGAAAAATCATTTGATCTCCCCGTGCAGTCGATGCCTGAAGATATTACCCGCTCCCGCGATTTCTATTTTGCGTATCACCCGCAGTGGGATCAGGCTGCCCCGCAGCCAGCGGCAGCTTCGGCGCAAAGCGAAGATACCACTCTGACTCAGCAACTGGCCGCTCTGGACATTGAACCTCCGTCCTTTGCCAACCAGAACGGTTATGATAATGACCTGGAAAACCGTTATGTTTCGAATAATCGCCAGAGCGTAAGCCAGTTTATCGCTGCGCTGATGGCGGACGCGACGTTAAATACCGACCAGCGCCGGTTACTTGCGCAAGCGCGCCTGGATTTATGGGGTCGTGCGACCAAAGAACAGATCGCCGAATCTCTTGCCGCACTTCCGGCTGATTCGACTTCACTGCTGTACAAAACCTATCTGACCGGCGCCGCGCATTTTTACGATCAAAATTACGAAGGGGCCGAGCATGACTTCACGATCGTACTGCATAACGGCTCCCCCTGGCTGATGGAAACCGCGCAATACATGCTGATGCGCACCGCGCTAAACAAAAGCAGTAAGTATAGCGACGGGCAGTACGGCGATTTTAATATCGATAATATCAACCGCAAAGACGCCGCTCAGGCGCAAAAAGAGGCGCAGAACTATCTGCAACGCTGGCCGCAAGGACGCTACGCCGATTCCACGCGCGGTATGCTGCGCCGCATCAACTGGTATTTACAGGCGTGGCCGCAGCTGGCCGGGTTGTATGAGCAGACGCTCCAGCAGGCGGCTGACGCGCAGCAGCTGCGTAAAATCGTCATCGAATACGATAATGTCTACGGCATGGCGTTCTACGAGCAATCCGTGCTGGAAGCCTTCCCCGATGCGCCGCGAGTCAGCTACATCGAACTGTTACGCGCGCTGCGTCTGAATAGCGATAACAAACCCACGCTGACCCAGGCGCAACTCGACGCCAGCAAGCCGGTGTTTGAGCAGAGCCAAAAACTGCCGCTGTGGCGCGATCTGCAACTGAATCTGTGGCTGGCGACGGGCAACTACGCGGCGATTATTCAGGCGGTCGCGCCAGCGCAGAAACTGGCACCGCGCGATACGCTGGCCTTCAGCGAACAGGTGCTGTACGGCGAAGCGCTGATGGGCCAGAAGAATTGGGCCGCGGCGCGTGATTTCTGGCAGCAGTTGCTGACTCTCAGCCAGGACAACGAACAGCGGCAGTATGTACAGGCGAAACTGGCCGCCACGCTGGTCTACAGCGGCAACGTGGCGGCAATCTTCGCCCCGGAAAGCGCCGTGACCAACCTGCGTTTTCGCTCGCAGGTGCTGAAAACACAGGCCACACCGGAACAGCTGCGTCAGCAGGCCGTCCATGGGACCAATAACGAAGAGCGTACCATCGCCCTGCATACGCTGCTGGTACGGGATCTTACCGAGAATCGTTTTGGTGACTGGTTAAACGATAAAAAGCTTGTCAGCGACATCACGCCGCCGGTCATTGACGAGGCGTTTAACGACGTCAACCTGAGCACTTTTGACTGGAACGGCGATGCGGCTCAGGCCGGTTACACCTGCCGCAGCCTCAATGAAACGGTAACGGCCCTGAACAAAAAAGCGGATGATGCCCACGCACTGAACTGTTTAGGTGAATTTTTCCGCACCACGCAAACGCATGTCGATCTGTGGAAAAACAGCACCGGCAACGATGTGCTTGAAGCCGCAATTTCTCGTAAACAACCGTTCGGCCAGTTCGACAGGCAGAGTTACTATCAGCAGGTAATCACCTCACCGACCGCCGAAGTCGAAGATAAGAGCTTCGCGCTGTATCGCGCCATCATGTGCTATGCGCCATCTGGCTCTAACGAATGTGGCGGTGAAGACGTGGATAAACTGCAGCGTAAGGGCTGGTTCACCCAACTGAAAACGCAGTATCCGGGAAGCCCGTGGGCGCAAAAACTCAAATATTACTGGTAACCGCGCTGCTGGTCGGTCAGGTACAGGCGACGGATGTCGTCACCGCGCGTGACCATCCGGCCTTCTGGCTGTGGTCCGGAGTGAAAGCCAGTGACGAGCTGAAAAACGCGCAAACGGTCTATCTGCACCAGGGCGAGGTGCTGGTTCGCTCGGGTGATGTGGTTTTCCAGCGTCTCGGACTGCCGGTCAGTCGTCTGACGTTTCCCTCAATCTGGCTGACGGTCCGCTTTACCACCCTCGACGTTCCGGAGGCGATCCCGGCGCGCATTATACGGTTGATGCAACGCTGGCAGTCGACCGGGAACCACGTCGTCGGCCTGCAGGTGGATTTTGACGCCGCGACCCACCAGCTTGCCGATTACGCCCGTTTTCTACAGCAGCTACGCCAACGGCTACCGGCCGAGTTTGCGCTTGGCGTGACCGGACTACTGGATTGGGCCAAAACGGGCGACGTCGCCACGCTGAACGCGCTGGCGATCGATGAACTGGTGGTGCAGAGCTATCAAGGGCGTCACACGGTGACGAATTACCAGGCGTATCTGCCCGCACTCAGCCGCCTGCGCATTCCCTTTAAGCTGGGGCTGGTGCAAAACGGTAGCCGGGATCCACAGGCTGAAGCGAAGCTTGAGAAATCCCCGTGGTACCGCGGCACGGTGGTGTTTATGCTCAATCCCTCTCGCCGTTAAGCCTTCGCTTTGTGATGGCAGCAGCCGGAAAGGTTATCCATGATCGGGCATTCGGCGCTGTCATCGCCAGGGCAGCTCTCCGCCAGCGCCAGCAAATGCAGCCGCATGGCCTGCAGCTCGCTGATATGCCGCTCGATGTCCGCTACTTTTTCTAACGTACGCTTTTTCACATCCGCGCTGTGACGCGCCGGATCGTTAAACAGGTTTACCAGCTCACCGCACTCTTCCAGGTTAAAACCAACCTGCCGCGCCTGGCGCAGCAGCGTCAGTTCATTCAGATGCTGTTGGTTGTATGTGCGATAACCATTTTCGCTACGCAGCGGCGGCGTCACTAACCCTTTTTCTTCATAAAAGCGTATGGCTTTGCTGGTTAAACCGGTTTTTTTAGCAACATCGGATATATTCATCTCTTCTCCCTTGACCTTCCCCTAGATGGAAGGTTTAACCTTTATAACAGTTAGTCAAAACGATTGCCAAGGTCAATAAGTAACCGACCACTCATAGAGGAAATTTGTTATGTCTCAAACAATCGATCTAACCCTGGACGGCCTGTCCTGCGGTCACTGCGTAAAACGCGTTAAAGAAAGTCTGGAACAACGCCCGGACGTTGAGCAAGCGGATGTCACCGTGACAGAAGCGCACGTCACCGGGAGCGCCAGCGCACAAGCGCTGATTGAAACCATTAAACAAGCCGGTTACGGCGCGGAGTTAAGCCACCCAAAGGCTAAACCGCTGGCGGAGTCATCAATCCCGTCGGAAGCACTGGCAGCGGTCCCTTCCGAGCTTCCGGCAGCTACGGCTGATGATGACAGCCAACAGTTGCTGTTAAACGGCATGAGCTGCGCCAGCTGTGTTACCCGCGTACAAGATGCTCTGCAAAGCGTACCGGGCGTCACGCAGGCACGGGTAAACCTGGCGGAGCGTACTGCGCTGGTAATGGGCAGTGCGTCCGCCGAAGAATTAGTGAAAGCGGTGGAGAAAGCGGGCTACGGCGCAGAAGCCATTGAAGATGACGTGAAGCGCCGCGAGCGCCAGCAGGAAACCGCCGTGGCGACCATGAAACGTTTTCGCTGGCAGGCCGCCGTCGCGCTGCTGCTGGGCGTACCGGTCATGGTGTGGGGAATGATTGGCGACAACATGATGGTGAGTGACGACAACCGCAGCCTGTGGCTGGCGATTGGTCTGGCGACGCTTGCCGTGATGGTTTTCGCGGGCGGTCACTTTTATCGCAATGCGTGGAAAAGCCTGATGAACGGCACCGCGACCATGGATACGCTGGTGGCGCTGGGTACGGGGGTGGCATGGCTCTATTCCATGAGCGTCAACCTCTGGCCGCAGTGGTTCCCGATGGAAGCGCGACACCTCTATTATGAAGCCAGTGCGATGATTATCGGTCTGATTAACCTCGGACATATGCTGGAAGCGCGGGCTCGCCAGCGCTCGTCAAAAGCACTGGAAAAACTGCTCGATCTGACACCGCCAACCGCACGCGTCGTCACCGACGAAGGTGAAAAGAGTGTGCCGCTGGCAGACGTTCAGGCGGGAATGTTACTGCGCCTGACGACCGGCGACCGGGTTCCGGTCGATGGCGAAATCACTCAGGGTGAAGCCTGGCTGGATGAAGCCATGCTGACCGGGGAGCCGATCCCGCAGCAAAAAGGCGAAGGCGATAGCGTCCACGCCGGTACGGTCGTACAGGACGGCAGCGTGCTATTCCGCGCCAGCGCCGTTGGCAGCCACACCACGCTGTCGCGCATTATTCGCATGGTGCGCCAGGCGCAAAGCAGCAAACCGGAAATTGGCAAACTGGCCGACCGCATCTCCTCGGTGTTCGTTCCGGTGGTGGTGGTCATTGCGCTGGTTAGCGCAGCAATCTGGTATTTCTTCGGTCCGGCGCCGCAAATTGTTTATACGCTGGTGATTGCCACCACCGTTCTGATTATCGCCTGCCCTTGCGCCCTGGGCCTGGCGACGCCGATGTCGATTATTTCCGGCGTTGGGCGCGCCGCTGAGTTTGGCGTACTGGTACGCGATGCCGATGCGCTGCAGCGCGCCAGCACGCTCGACACCATTGTATTTGATAAAACCGGGACGCTGACTGAAGGTAAGCCACAGGTTGTCGCCATCAAAACCTTTGGCACTACCGATGAAGCGCTGGCAATACGTCTGGCAGCGGCCCTTGAACAGGGTTCCAGCCACCCGCTGGCCAGAGCGATTCTGGACAAAGCCGGTGATGTCACGCTGCCGCAGGTCAACGGTTTCCGTACGCTGCGCGGTTTGGGCGTCAGTGGTGAAACGGAAGGACATGCGCTGCTGCTGGGCAACCAGGCGCTGCTCAATGAACAGCAGGTAGATACCACTGAAATGGAGGCCGAAATCACCGCTCAGGCTTCCCAGGGTTCAACTCCGGTCCTGTTGGCGATTGACGGTAAAGCCGCGGCCCTGTTAGCGGTACGCGATCCGCTGCGCGGCGACAGCGTGGCAGCGCTCCAGCGTCTGCATCGCGCCGGGTATCGTCTGGTGATGCTCACCGGTGATAACCCAACCACCGCCAATGCCATTGCCAAAGAGGCGGGTATTGATGAGGTGATTGCGGGCGTTCTGCCGGATGGAAAAGCCGAGGCAATTAAGCGTTTGCAAAGCCAGGGTCGTCAGGTTGCCATGGTCGGCGACGGGATCAACGATGCGCCTGCGCTGGCTCAGGCCGATGTCGGGATTGCCATGGGCGGCGGCAGCGATGTGGCGATTGAAACTGCTGCCATTACGCTGATGCGTCACAGCCTGATGGGCGTTGCGGATGCGCTGTCTATCTCACGGGCAACGCTACGCAATATGAAGCAGAACCTGCTGGGCGCGTTTATCTATAACAGCATCGGTATTCCCGTTGCCGCGGGGATCCTGTGGCCGTTCACCGGAACGCTGCTGAATCCGGTGGTTGCCGGGGCGGCGATGGCGCTCTCCTCCATTACCGTGGTGAGCAACGCTAACCGACTGCTGCGCTTCAAACCGAAAGAGTAACTCCTTGCCGAGTGGCGCTCACGCTTATCCGGTCTACAATGTGCAGGTCGCATTGTAGGCCGGGTAAGACGATTTGCCGTCGCTCTCCGGCAATTCACGCATTGCACCTTCCTAGACCACGCGCTAGCATGGAAGTCTACTTAGGGAGGCCGTATGGATCTGTTGTACCGGGTAAAAAACTTTTTCACCGCGCTACGCGGCAACCGCTATACCTGGCCTGCCATCGACATCTCCTTGCCCGGCAACCGCCATTTTCATCTGATTGGCAGTATCCACATGGGTAGCCGTGATATGGCGCCTCTGCCAGCCAAATTACTCAAAAAGCTCAACCGGGCCGATGCGCTGATTGTCGAAGCCGATGTTTCAGGCGACGACGCGCCGTTTGCCAACCTTCCGTCCTTTGCCGCCCTGGAAGAGCGCATCAGCACAGCGCAGTTAGATAATCTGCATAAAGTCACCAGCGAATTAGGTATTTCCCCTTCCCTGTTATCGACGCAACCCTTGTGGCAAATCGCCATGGTATTACAGGCGACACAGGCGCAACAGCTGGGTTTGCGGGCGGAATATGGGATCGATTACCAACTGCTGAAAGCGGCAAAACAGGCGGATAAACCGGTGATCGAGCTGGAAGGCGCATCCAGCCAAATCGAGCTGTTATGCCAGTTACCCGATAACGGCCTGGCGCTACTGGACGATACGCTGACGCACTGGCATACCAACGCCAGGTTGCTGCAACAAATGATGGGCTGGTGGCTTAAAACGCCGCCGCGCAATAGCGAACTGACGCTTCCCAATACCTTCAGCCAGTCGCTGTATGACGTGTTAATGCATCAGCGCAATGTCGCCTGGCGCGATCGACTCAGGACGCTGCCCGCCGGGCATTATGTGGTGGCGGTAGGCGCACTGCACCTGTATGGGGAAGGGAATTTGCCGGAGATGTTACGGTAAAAAAATGGCCAATATTTCTATTGGCCCGTCAAAGAGGAATTTCATCATTATTATTATGCCGACGCTTAATGCATCGGTGTAGGTCGATTGTCGCTCAAAGTCATCATCCTGCCAATACTATTGCGCAAGATGGTACTATTTTTTAGACCGCCATCAGGCGTATGCTTATCTTGTATTTTGTCTGGGCCAGGAAAAATTGCTATGACACCCGCCGTTAACTTACTCGAAAAAAACAAAATTTCTTTCCAGATCCACACCTACGATCACGATCCGTCCGAAACAAACTTTGGTGACGAAGTGGTGCGCAAGTTAGGTCTAAATGCGGACCAGGTGTATAAAACGCTGCTGGTTGCCGTAAATGGCGATATGAAGCATCTGGCCGTTGCCGTCACGCCGGTAGCGGGTCAATTGGATCTTAAAAAAGTCGCCAAAGCGTTAGGCGCTAAAAAGGTCGATATGGCCGATCCGATGGTCGCGCAACGTACTACCGGGTATCTGGTGGGCGGTATCAGCCCGCTGGGACAGAAAAAAAGATTGCCGACGCTGATCGACGCCCCTGCCCAGACGTTTGACACCATTTATGTTTCCGGCGGCAAACGCGGGCTGGATATCGAACTGGCGGCGAGCGATCTGGCGAAAATTCTGGACGCGAAATTCGCCGATATCGCCCGCCGGGATTAAGCGGTTTTAGCATGGTGCCCGATGACGCTACGCAAATCAGGCCTACATACGAATACTCTACAGGGCGTTATTGGTGAAGGCAGTTTGGACGCGGCCAGCGCGCAGGAACCGGAGCGTACATGTAGTACGTGAGGATTCCGAGCACTGCCCGCGTTCAAAATGGCGAACAAAATAGCCCTGTTACTGCCAGCTCACCTCGCCCTTCGGCTCATACGCACCGGCATCCAGCGGTGAGTTCTTCTGCACGTACTCTTTCAGCACTTCCGCATCAATAAAACCGGTATTCACGTAGCCTGGCTTGTTATCAATTCGCGGATAGCCATCGCCGCCGGTAGCGTTAAAGCTCAGCGTCGCCATGCGATAGGTTTTAGCCGGGTCAACGGGTTCGCCTTTGATTTTCAGATCGTTAAGCTTGCCGTCTTTCGCCACAAAGCTAACGTTAGCAAACTGCGGATAGGCCCCGGAGTCCGGCTTCATTTGCGCCACGGCGGTCAGGTAGTCAATCACCTCTTTCCCGCTCATGTCGGCATACACCACGATGTTGCCGAACGGCTGCACCTTCAGCACGCTCTTATAGGTGATATCGCCGCCTTCGATGGAATCACGGATACCGCCGCCGCTCATCACGCCAAAATCAGCGCTGGTCCGCGCCATTTGCGCAGCCAGCAGCAAATGCCCCATATTGGTCTGTACGAAACGAACTTTGCTACGGTCGCCTTCGAGACGCGCATTGACGCTGCCAATTTTCACGTCGAGCTGCGCCTTACCTTTATTCTGGAATGGCGTCAGCAGCGAGAGCATTTGCTGATTCTCAGCAATTTCCGGGGTGTAAAGTACGCGCTCACTTTTACCGTTGTCCCAGGTCACTTTTTTCTTCAGGTTGACGGGGATGAGCTGGTAGTTAACCATTTTCATTTCGCCGTTACGGAACTCAAAGTCCGCCCGGCCCACGTATTTCCCCCACTCATGCGCTTGTACAATCCAGATGCCATTTTGCTTATCTGGCGCACACGGCGTCCCCGGTACGTAATCAACCTGCTTCTTGTTTTCCGAGGCCATACACACCGGATCCTGTGAGTGACCACCCACAATCATCGCCAGCGAACCCGCCGGCAGGCTACGCGCCATTTCTACGTCGCCAGGGGCGTTCGAGCCGTGATTGCCATTGTCATAGTGTCCCATATGGGTAGCCGCGATAATGATGTCTGGTTTCTCAGTCACATTGAGTTCCTGGATAACCAGTTTGGCTTCATCGGCAGGTTTGCGGAACTCAATATCGGTGAAGAACTCCGGGTTACCAATTTTTGCCGTATCGTCAGTGGTTAAACCCAGTACGGCAATTTTTAAATCCTGACGCTTAAAGATGGCCCACGGCTTAAACAAACGCTCGCCGGTGCTTTTCTGATAGATATTGGCCGAGAGAAACGGAAATTTGGACCATTTTTCCTGCTGGCGCAATACGGTCAGCGGATTATCAAACTCGTGGTTTCCGACCGCCATCGCGTCATAGCCAATCAGGTTCATGCCGCGAAAATCAGGTTCCGCATCCTGCAGATCGGACTCCGGTACGCCGGTATTAATATCACCGCCGGAAAGCAACAGTACGCTGCCCCCTTCCGCGGCCACCTCTTTACGAATACCGTCCACCAGCGTTTTTTGCGCCGCCAGCCCGTATTCCCCATATTCGCTGCGCCAGAAGTGACCGTGATGATCGTTGGTATGCAGAATGGTTATTTTGTAGGTTTTATCTTTTTCGTACGCCTGCGCAGGCTGACCCGCCAGCGCAAATGCGGCTAATAGCGCCAGCGCCACGCCCCGTTTCAAAAACGTCATATTTCTCTCCCTGAGCCAAAATCAACGACTGAAATTACAATGATATGAAATAATAGTCGAAAATGTTTTCAGAAATGAGACTTCCTTCAAACACCTTCCGCAGGTATGTTAGTCAGGTAATAATAACAAAATAGATTACCCTCATAATCGCAACCCAAACAGAAGTGACTTTCTATGGCAATAAGTGAACCAACCCAGCCAGCGGCTGGCGCGTCAGCGTCGGTTGCTAAAGCACGCACCTCATTTGGCATTTTAGGGGCGATCAGTCTCTCTCATCTGCTAAACGATATGATCCAGTCGCTGATCCTGGCGATTTACCCGCTGTTGCAGTCTGAGTTCTCGCTGACGTTTATGCAGATCGGGATGATTACCCTCACCTTCCAGCTCGCCTCCTCGCTGCTTCAGCCGGTCGTCGGCTACTGGACGGACAAATATCCGATGCCGTGGTCGCTGCCCATCGGGATGTGCTTCACGCTAAGCGGCCTTGTGCTGTTAGCGATGGCTGGCAGTTTCCATATGGTATTGCTCGCCGCGGCGCTGGTCGGTACCGGTTCATCGGTGTTTCACCCGGAGTCATCCCGCGTGGCGCGCATGGCTTCCGGCGGTCGTCATGGCCTTGCCCAGTCGATTTTCCAGGTTGGCGGCAACTTCGGTAGCTCCCTTGGGCCGTTGCTGGCGGCTGTCATCATCGCGCCATATGGTAAGGGTAATGTGGCCTGGTTTGTGCTGGCTGCGTTATTAGCGATTGTTGTTCTGGCGCAAATCAGCCGTTGGTATGCCGCGCAGCATCGGATGAGTAAAAGAAAACCGAAAGTCGCGATTGTTAATCCATTACCCCGTAATAAAGTCGTGCTGGCGGTTAGCATTCTGCTGGTGCTGATTTTCTCCAAATACTTCTATATGGCGAGCATTAGCAGCTATTACACCTTTTATCTGATGCAAAAATTCGGATTATCGGTACAAAATGCCCAGCTGCACCTGTTTGCCTTCCTGTTTGCCGTTGCGGCCGGGACCGTGATTGGTGGACCGCTAGGCGATAAGATTGGTAGAAAATATGTTATTTGGGGCTCTATCCTCGGCGTTGCGCCATTTACCCTCGTTTTACCCTACGCAACGCTGGAATGGACCGGGATTTTAACCGTGATCATTGGTTTTATCCTCGCATCGGCGTTTTCTGCCATTCTGGTCTACGCACAGGAGCTACTTCCGGGTCGTATCGGCATGGTTTCTGGGCTATTTTTCGGATTTGCCTTTGGTATGGGCGGCCTGGGAGCTGCGGTATTAGGGCTGATTGCCGACCATACCAGTATTGATTTGGTCTATAAAATATGTGCTTTCCTGCCACTTCTGGGGATACTGACCATATTCTTACCTGATAACCGACATAAAGCCTGATTTTCTGACGGCCAAAAGTAAACTTTGGCCGTCTTCACTTACAGGGACCATCAGCCTTTACTCCCCGCATACTCCCCTGGTTTTCCGATCCGTGCCTTTTTACGTCTAAAATCCCGTTTTCATCAAAATTCAACAATTATTCATAAACATGAACATTAAAATTGTCATAAACTATTACTCGGAATTTAGGTTTTCAGGATCAATTCAGCAACCAAAGGAGACGGAATGCATCACGCCACCCCGCTTATCACCACCATTGTCGGCGGCCTTGTGCTCGCTTTTATATTAGGCATGATTGCCAATAAACTACGTATTTCTCCTCTGGTGGGATATCTGTTAGCGGGCGTTCTGGCCGGTCCATTTACACCTGGTTTTGTTGCCGATACCAAACTCGCACCTGAACTGGCAGAGCTTGGCGTAATCCTGCTGATGTTCGGCGTAGGGCTGCACTTTTCTTTGAAGGATTTGATGGCGGTAAAGTCCATCGCCATTCCCGGCGCGATTGCCCAGATAGCCGTGGCTACGCTGCTGGGTATGGCGCTTTCGGCGGTGATGGGCTGGTCGCTGATGGTGGGTATCGTCTTTGGTCTGTGCCTTTCAACCGCCAGTACCGTGGTGCTACTGCGTGCTCTTGAGGAACGGCAACTGATTGACAGCCAGCGCGGGCAAATCGCTATAGGCTGGCTGATTGTTGAAGACCTGATGATGGTGCTGACGCTGGTTCTCCTGCCCGCCGTCGCCGGAATGCTGGAAAAAGAAGACGTCGGCTTTGCCTCTCTGGCCGTTGATATGGGCATTACCATCGGTAAAGTGGTGGCGTTTATCGCCATTATGATGCTGGTAGGTCGTCGCCTGGTGCCGTGGATTATGGCCCGTAGCGCCGCAACGGGTTCACGTGAACTGTTTACCCTGTCAGTCCTTGCACTGGCATTAGGCATCGCGTTTGGCGCAGTGGAATTGTTCGATGTCTCCTTTGCGCTGGGTGCGTTCTTTGCTGGTATGGTGCTGAACGAATCAGAGCTCAGCCACCGTGCGGCGCATGACACCCTGCCGCTGCGCGATGCGTTCGCCGTATTGTTCTTTGTTTCCGTTGGTATGCTGTTTGATCCATTAATCTTGATCCAGCAACCGCTGGCGGTACTGGGTACGCTGGCGATTATTGTCTTTGGTAAATCCGTTGCCGCCTATTTCCTGGTGCGTCTGTTTGGCCACTCCCAACGCACCGCGCTCACCATTGCCACCAGCCTGGCGCAGATTGGTGAGTTTGCCTTCATCCTGGCGGGTCTGGGAATGGCGCTAAACCTGTTACCGCAGGCCGGGCAAAATCTGGTGCTGGCGGGGGCTATCCTGTCCATTATGCTCAACCCGGTGCTGTTCGCGGTGTTAGAAAAATATCTCGCCAAAACGGAAACGCTGGAAGAACAGACGCTGGAAGAAGCCATCGAAGAAGAGAAACAAATTCCGGTGGACATCTGCAATCACGCCCTGCTGATTGGTTTTGGCCGCGTCGGCAGTCTGCTGGGTGAAAAATTGATGGCTGCGGGGATCCCTCTGGTGGTTATCGAAACCTCGCGAACCCGCGTGGATGAACTACGCGAGCGTGGGATCCGCGCGGTGTTAGGCAATGCCGCCAACGAAGAGATTATGAATCTGGCGCACCTGGATTGCGCGCGCTGGCTGCTGCTGACGATTCCAAATGGCTATGAAGCGGGTGAAATTGTCGCCTCCGCTCGCGAGAAGTGTCCGTCGATTGAAATTATCGCCCGCGCGCATTATGACGATGAAGTGGAATATATTACCGAGCGCGGCGCCAATCAGGTCGTCATGGGCGAGCGTGAAATCGCCCGCACGATGCTGGAGCTGATTGAAACCCCGCCAGCAGGTGACGTCGCGACGGCCAGTTAATATTACGTGCCGGATGGCGCCATCGCTTATCCGGCACACGCCAGAGCGCACGTCGTAAGCCCGATAAGCCCAGCGCCCTCGGGCAAGAACTCAACGCTCCCAGTACGACTCTTCGAGACTGTCTTCGCGTTCCGGCAAACCCCGCGTTAGACGCGGTGAATGCTGATTCAGCACCTGATAACTCACGCGGTTGGCATATTTACACACCTGCGCTAATGATGAATAGGTCAGCCAGGTATATTTGTGCTTGCTGGAGTTCGGCACATTGCTACGGTGGTAGCTGTTGGCGGTAATATCATGCAGCAACGCCGCCAACGCGCCGTCGCCAGCTCCGTTGGTGTTCATGATCTTTTCCGGCCCGCCCATATACGGCGCGATGTGCGAATAAACGCGCAGCGGATGGGTGCAGTCTTTATGGCGCATGGCGCGGCTGAATTCGTACTGATTGAATTCGGCAATCGCCCCCGGCAGCAGCGGATGCTGAGTTTTGCGCTTCGCCTCTTCTTCAGTAAACCCGGCCATATACAACCCTACCGGCCCGGCGGTGCACAGCACCAGATCCACCCAATCCAGCGCCTTGTCAGACGCCAGCAGCGGATCGTTTTCACCGGTCAATGCTTCGGCCTCTTCTTCATTCATCGCCAGAATGGAGACATGCTCTTTCAGGAACGCCTGCCACCACTGCGGGTTATCCGCAATGACGAATTTAGTGCCCAGCGTCAGAACCACCGGAACATTGTGTTTTTTGGCATATTCAATCGCTTTCATGGTCGCTTCCGGCATCGGCTCGCCCGGTTCGCAACGCACCAGATAGGACGTCAGCACCAGCGCCGAGGCCCCGGCAATAACTGCCTCGGGGATGCTATCCGCCCGCAGCTTATTCATATGTCCGGGGCTGATAGCGAACGTGCGCTCACCGGATTCGCCAATCAGCGTAAAACAGCGGCCAATCGGCCCATCAACGCCCTGCAGATAGTTCAGATCGGTACGGCTGGAGGTATTGCATAAATAACGGTACGCGTAGCTGCCAATCTCGATATTGCTGCACATCACGCCCAACAGGATCGAGCGGTCATCCGCCAGCACGGAGTAGTTGTGCATCGTGTTGCCGATAGTTCCCCCCGCAAACTGATGGGTGATTAAATTTTCACGCATCAGCTCCTGGTAGAGCGCTTCGGCAACATCGTCGGCAATCACCAGAGAGTGCCCGGCGCTCAATCCATAACGTTTTACAAAGTCATCATCAACTTTGGCTTCAATATCGACCAGCGTCTGGTCGATACCCACCACCCAGGCTGCGCTGGTTTCATTTTCAGGCTGAATCTGTTGCAGCAACGGATCGCGCGCGCTGACGGGAAAATAGTGTTTGGATTTACGTTTACCGGGAAATTTCATGGTCGATTTTACGGGTGATTAGCAGAGCGGTGCATGGTAGCACATTCTCTGCTGCGCAGGCGACGCGGCGCTGAGTTTCAATATCGGACGGTGAGATCGCAGTTTATGCGGGGTTAATTTCTACAATAAGTCACCGTTCACAAGGAGCGTTTTATGAAGCCGGAAAACAAGATCCCCGTACTTGACAAAATTTCAGACGAAATGAAAGCCGTGGTGAATTTTCATCGCGACGATCTGCCGCCCTGGCCCGCCGTCGATGACTTCGTCGCCCAGCGCAAACATTATATCCACGAGCGGCAACTGTGGAATGCCGATGCCCCGCAGATGAATACTAGAGAATGCGTCATTTCTACCACGCGCGGTCCTGTCGCCACGCGAATTTACTCTCCGCAATCTCACAGCCAGGCCACGCTGTATTATCTGCACGGCGGCGGTTTCATTCTTGGTAATCTGGATACTCACGATCGCATTATGCGCTTACTGGCGCTTTACACGCAGTGCACGGTAATCGGCATCGACTATTCGCTCTCGCCGGAGGCTCGCTTCCCGCAAGCCATCGAAGAGATTGTCGCCGTCTGCCAGTATTTTCACCAGCATGCTGCCGACTATGCTCTGAATGTGAATCATATTGGTTTTGCCGGTGATTCTGCCGGGGCGATGCTGGCGCTTGCCAGCGCGCTGTGGCTGCGCGACAAACAGATTGCCTGCGGCAAAGTCGCTGGCATACTGCTGTGGTATGGACTTTACGGTCTGCAGGATTCGCCCAGCCGACAGCTGATGGGCGGAGCGTGGGATGGTTTAACCCGCGAGGATCTGCAGATGTACGAAAACGCGTACCTGAGTAGCGCCGACGATCGCGAGTCACCGTATTATTGCTTATTTAATAACGACCTGACGCGCGACGTGCCGCCATGTTTTATCGCCGGTGCGGAGTTCGATCCGCTGATTGACGACAGCCGCTTATTATTTCAGACGTTACAGACGCATCAGCAGCCCTGCCAGTACAAAATGTACCCCGGCACGCTGCACGCCTTCCTGCACTACTCGCGGATGATGAAAATCGCCGACGAGGCATTGCGGGAGGGCGCGCGCTACTTCAAAGCACAACTTTAACGGTAGGCTGCGGTCAGTTTAACCATCATTTCGATATGTTCCGGTGTGGCGTTCAGCGCCGGAATATACTCATATTGCTTACCGCCAGCCTCAAGGAAAATCTCCCGGTTTTGCTCCGCGATCTCTTCCAGCGTTTCAAGGCAATCTGCCGCAAAGCCCGGACACATAACCTGGATATGCCGGGTCCCTTTCTCCGCCAGCATTTTTAACGTTTCATCGGTATACGGCGTCAGCCACGGTTCGCGACCAAAACGCGACTGGAAGGTCATCATCACTTTCTCTGGCGGCAGGCCAAGCGCAGAAACCAGCTCACGAGTCGTATCGCGACAGCGCTGCGGGTAGTCATCGCCTTCGTCGGCGTAACGTTGCGGAATGCCGTGGTAGGAGAGCAGCAGCAAATCGGGTTCGCCGTGTTTGGCGAATGCGTCACGGGCACTTTTGGCCAGCGCGTCAATATAAGCACTGTCATCGGCGTAATCGCGAATAAACGAGACGCCGGGAATGGCGCGTTTACGCGCCAGGATCCGCGCCAGTTCATCCCACACCGCCGCTACCGTCGAGCAAGAATACTGCGGGTACAGCGGTAACACGACAATGTGTTCAACTCCGCTTGCCAACAGTTCGTCGACCGCGCTTTCAAGCGAAGGCGAACCGTAGCTCATGCCCAGCGCAACAGGCGTATTGGGCAGGCGTTGTGCCAGCGCTTTCTGCTGCGCCTTGCTGTAGACCATAAGCGGGGAACCGTCTTCCATCCAGATTGACTGGTACAGCTTTGCCACGCGTGGCGCACGCAGCGGCAGGATCACCCCTCGCAGCAACGGCCACCACAACAGGCGGGAAGTATCGACTACGCGTTGATCGCTTAAAAACTGGCGCAGATAACGTTTAACGGCTTCGGGAGTTGGAGCATCGGGGGTGCCGAGGTTTGCCAGCAGGATACCGGTTTTCGTCTGACGCATTACCGCCTCTTATCGATTCAAATTGTTGATAATTGTAGCGGAAAAGCGCTAAAGAAGAACTAATTGCTGTGAGAGGTAAGATAAGAATTTGCCTGATGGCGCTAACGATGCCGGTAGGCCGGATAAGGTGTTTACACCGCCATCCGGCACCGATTGCCTGATGGCGCTGCGCTTATCAGGCCTACAAGATAATGACAGGCCTGATAAGAGGTTCATAACGCGAAAACTTAACCGAGGATTTTTTCCAGCGCTGCGCGAACGTCAGCCACGGCCTGAGTGCCGTCAACTTTCGCGTATTTGGTGTTACCCGCCTGCGCTTCTTTAGAGTAGTAGCCGATCAGCGGCGCGGTCATCTGATGGTATTCCACCAGGCGCTTACGTACGGTCTCTTCCTGATCGTCTTTACGGGTGGTCAGCTCTTCGCCGGTCACGTCGTCTTTACCTTCAACCTTAGGCGGGTTGAATTTGATGTGGTAAACGCGGCCAGAAGCAGCGTGTACGCGACGACCCACAATACGGTCAACGATCAGCTCGTCCGGAACGTCGAACTCCAGCACGTAGTCCACGTTAATGCCAGCTTCTTTCATGGCATCAGCCTGCGGAATAGTACGCGGGAAGCCATCCAGCAGGAAACCATTACGGCAGTCTTCCTGAGCAATACGCTCTTTTACCAGCGCGATCACCAGTTCATCAGTCACCAGCTTGCCAGCGTCCATGATGTCTTTCGCTTGTTTGCCCAGCTCGGAGCCAGATTTCACGGCGGCACGCAGCATATCACCGGTGGAGATTTGCGGAATACCATACTTCTCCATGATGAACTGAGCCTGAGTTCCTTTACCCGCGCCCGGAGCGCCAAGCAGAATGATACGCATTACGAAAATCCCCTTAAAGGTTGTCGATATTTTTTAAAAAGCGCTAAACGATACCACCATCACGCAATTGGCTCAAGGAAGACGCCCGACGCTGAAACGGTTAACGGAGGGAAAATTGAAAATAAGGGAAGAAATTGCCGGATGGCGGTGTAAACACCTTATCCGGCCTACGATCAAAAAGATATTGTAGGCCGGATAAGCGTTAGCGCCATCCGGCATCAGATGATGGCTATCAGGATACCAGCAACTGGTTCATACGACGGATAAACTGGTTCGGATCCTCCAGCGTACCGCGCTCGGCGAACAGCGCCTGATCCAACAGCAGCTCAACCCACTCTTTGAATTGCGCTTCGTCCTGGGTATCCGCCGTGCGTTTTACCAGCACGTGATCCGGGTTCAGTTCAAAGATGTATTTCACGTCCGGCACAGCCTGGCCCGCAGCGGCGAACAGTTTCGCCATCTGGGTGCTCATTTCGTCTGCGTCAGTGGTGACGATGGCCGGCGTATCGGTCAGACGGTGGGTCAGACGCACTTCTTTCACACGGTCGCCCAGCAAAGTTTTCACGCGCTCAACGAACGGCGTCAGCGCTTTTTCCGCTTCTTTCGCGCTCTCGTCCACTTCATCCGCCAGCTTATCGATAGACTCGTCGGCTTTGGCGACGGACTGGAACGGTTTGCCGTCGAACTCGGTCAGGTAGTTCATCATCCACTCATCGATGCGGTCAGAAAGCAGCAGCACTTCGATGCCTTTCTTACGCAGCAGTTCGAGGTGCGGGCTGCTCTTCGCTGCCGCATAGCTGTCGGCGGTGATGTAGTAGATTTTCTCTTGCCCTTCTTTCATCCGCGACACGTATTCTTCCAGCGACACGGTCTGTGCGGAGGAGTCTGTGTGCGTAGACGCGAAGCGCATCAGCTTAGCGATAGTTTCCTGATTAGCGTGGTCTTCCGCCGGGCCTTCTTTCAGCACCAGGCCGAACTGTTTCCAGAAGGTCTGGTATTTCTCGGCGTCGTCTTTCGCCAGTTTTTCCAGCATCTGCAGGACGCGTTTGGTCAGCGCGCTGCGCAGGTTACGGGTGACGGTGCTGTCCTGCAGGATCTCACGGGAAACGTTCAGCGGCAGATCGTTGGAATCTATCAGACCGCGCACAAAGCGCAGATAGTTCGGCATAAACTGCTCGGCGTCGTCCATGATGAACACGCGCTGAACGTACAGTTTCAGGCCATGCTTGTGATCGCGGTTCCACATATCCCACGGCGCCTGCGATGGGATGTACAGCAGGCTGGTGTACTCCTGCTTACCTTCCACACGGTTGTGGCTCCAGGTCAGCGGATCGGTAAAATCATGCGCGATATGCTTGTAAAATTCGTTGTACTCGTCGTCTTTGATTTCCGACTTGTTACGGGTCCACAGCGCCTGCGCCTTGTTGATCTTTTCCCAGGAAACCACGGTCTCGCCGTCTTTCTCTTCGGATTTTTCGATCTCTACCGGCAGCGCGATATGGTCGGAATATTTGCTGATGATGGAACGGACACGCCAGTCATCAAGGAACTCGTCTTCACCTTCGCGCAGGTGCAGGGTGATTTCGGTGCCGCGATCGTCTTTGGTGATGTCGGCAACGGTGTATTCGCCTTCGCCCGCAGATTCCCAGAACACGCCATTTTCCGGCTTGTCGCCCGCGGCGCGGGTGCGTACGGTCACTTTATCGGCCACGATAAACGCTGAGTAGAAGCCGACCCCGAACTGGCCGATCAACTGGCTGTCTTTCGCCTGATCGGAGCCCATGGATTCAAGGAAAGATTTGGTGCCGGATTTCGCAATGGTGCCCAGATGATCGATAACGTCATCCCGGTTCATCCCCACGCCGTTATCGGCAATGGTCAACGTACGCTTATCTTTATCGAAGGAAACACGCACGCGCAGCTCACCGTCGCCCTCATACAGGTCCGGGTTCGACAGTGCGCGGAAACGCAGCTTGTCTGCCGCATCCGAGGCGTTAGAGATAAGCTCACGCAGGAAGATTTCTTTATTGGAATACAGAGAATGGATCATCAGGTGCAGAAGCTGTTTTACTTCTGACTGAAAACCACGAGTTTCTTGTCCTTTCATGTAGATCTACCTCAACAATGCCATTTTCAATGGTAAAAACACGTTGAGGGTGAAATGGGGACAAGCGAAAGGGATTTCAAGCGGAAGCCGCCGTCGCGGCCTCCGTTTGTTCAGAATTTAATCTTGTGTCGTCCTGCCAGAGAGTGCGACAGCGTGGTGCCATCGACCATTTCCAGCTCGCCGCCAACCGGTACGCCATGCGCGATACGGCTGGCTTCAACGCCATACTGCATGCAAAGTTCAGCAATATAGTTGGCGGTTGCTTCGCCTTCGACCGTAGGATTGGTCGCCAGGATCAGTTCGTTGATTTGCTCAGACGCCAATCGCTGTTCGAGACGATCCAGCCCGATATCATCAGGCCCGATGCCATCCAGCGGCGACAGATGCCCCATCAGCACAAAGTAACGTCCGGAAAACTGCCCGGTTTGCTCAATGGCATAGATGTCCGCCGGACTCTCCACCACGCAAATCTGACCGTTTTCCTGGCGACGCGGGTTCGAGCAGATGTTGCAGACGTCCTGCTCGGTGAAGGTGCGGCAATCGGCACAGTGGCCGATTTCCGACATCGCCCTCGTTAACGCCTGCGCCAGACGCATCCCGCCGCTACGATCGCGCTGAAGTAGCGTGAACGCCATGCGCTGCGCAGACTTCGGACCAACGCCCGGCAAACAGCGCAATGCTTCCATAAGCTGAGTTAACAGCGGGCTGGTTTGCATCAGAACGGCATCTTAAAGCCAGGCGGCAGCTGCATTCCGGAGGAAACAGAGGCCATCTTCTCTTTCTGCGTCTCTTCAATACGGCGCGCCGCGTCGTTGAATGCCGCAGCGACCAGGTCTTCCAGCATCTCTTTGTCGTCTTCCAACAGGCTTGGATCGATCTCGACACGACGGCAGTTGTGCGCGCCGTTGATGGTCACTTTAACCAGACCCGCGCCAGATTCGCCGGTCACTTCCAGCTTGGCGACTTCTTCCTGCATCTGCTGCATTTTTTCCTGCATCTGCTGGGCCTGTTTCATCAGGTTACCCAGACCGCCTTTACCAAACATAGGCTTCTCTCTCAATCTCGTTAAGGGATGACGACCGTCCAACCATCAGGCTGACGATCAAATGGGGCGAATACTCTCTTCGTCCAGGTCCGCATCGAAAAAACGACGCAGCGTCTGAATGTTATTATCCGCAATAATCGACTCACGCGCCTGCGCGAGTTTCTCTTCATAAATGGCCTGACGCCACTCCAGCGGCGTGCGCACCGCAGGATTATCATCTTCAACGATGGTCAATTCAACCGTTGACCCCGTTAAGGCACTCAATGCTTCGGCCAGTTTTTGTTGCGCGCCGCTGGAGTTCAGGTGTCGTTGCGAGGAACGCAGGTGCAGGCAAACCACGTTGCCATTCTCTTCTTTCCAGGCATTAAGCGCCACCTGCTCCACCAGCTTGGGCAGCGAAAGCAGGCTTACCTGCGCAGCCCAGGGATCGCGCTCAATGGCTTCTGCCGCAAGTTTTGCCGCCAGTTCCGGCGTTTTTTCATGCTCGAGCGCTTTTTTCAGCGCTTTCGGCGTGGCGACGACTTCTTTGACTTCGGCTACGGGATTGGTCGCTTTCCAGCGATACGCTTCTTTCTTCGTCGGCGCTTTTTCCAGCGCAGAGACCGCCGGACGCGCCTGAACACGTTCCGTCACCGAAGCCAGTCTTTCCAGCGCAGCATTATTCACCGGCCGCGCGCGGGAAGCGGCTGCCGGTTCACTCTTTTTTGGTTTGGTTGCTCCCTGAGCGCGTTGCAATTGGCTGCGCGCCGCCAGCACCTGGCTGGTGGCCTCGGAGAGCGGTACATTCTGCTGCACTGGCGCAGACTGCTGCTGCGGCACCTGCGTCGGGGTCATCACCGCAGTGGGCGCGACGGGGGCAAACGACTGTCGCGGAACTTCAGGCTCCGGTAGCGGCATGCGTGGATGAAAAGCCAGCGCGCGCAGCAGCGTCATTTCGACGCCCATTCGTCTGTCCGGCGCATACGGCAGCTCTTTACGCCCGATTAACAGAGTCTGGTAGTAAAGCTGTATATCGGTTGGCGGTACGATTCGCGCCAGTTCGCGCATACGCTGTTCAACCGCGGCCATATCGCTGCCGAGCGCGGCGGGTAAAAGCTGAACCATGGCAATACGATGCAGCAGAGCCGACATCTCAACCAGCAGCGCTTCCCATTCAATACCACGCGCGGCGGCGTCGTTCACCAGCGTCATCACGCGCTCGCCGTCCGCAGCCACAACCGCTTCAACCAGCGAGAGCGCCTGGTCGTCGTCCAGCGTGCCGAGCATGGTGCTCACCGCGTCGGTCGATACCTGACCGTCGCCGCTGGCAATCGCCTGATCGGTCAGACTCAGCGCATCGCGCAGGCTGCCATCCGCAGCACGAGCCAGCAGTTGCAACGCGCGAGGCTCATGGGCGATATGCTCTTCTTTGAGGATATGCTCAAGCTGATGGCGAATCTGCTCAACATCCAACGCTTTAAGATGGAATTGCAGGCAGCGCGACAGGATTGTCACCGGCAGCTTCTGCGGATCGGTGGTCGCCAGCAGGAACTTAACGTGCGCGGGCGGCTCTTCGAGCGTTTTCAGCAAGGCGTTAAAACTGTGGCGCGACAGCATGTGCACTTCGTCGATCAAATAGACCTTAAAGCGACCGCGCGCAGGCGCGTACTGGACGTTATCCAGCAGGTCGCGAGTGTCTTCGACTTTGGTGCGCGAGGCGGCGTCGATTTCAATCAGATCGACAAAACGCCCCTGCTCAATCTCACGGCAGTTATCGCACACACCGCACGGCGTAGCGGTGATGCCGGTTTCACAGTTTAGTCCCTTCGCCAGCAAGCGGGCGATAGAGGTTTTTCCGACGCCGCGGGTGCCGGAAAACAAATAAGCATGATGAATACGCCCTAACGACAAGCCGTTCGCCAGTGCCGTCAGCACATGTTCCTGGCCGACGACGTCAGCAAAGGTTTGTGGGCGCCATTTTCGGGCTAAGACCTGATAACTCATTGGCAGGCTCTGAAAGGCTGGAGGGTGGATTCACAGGAGGATAATGCTAACACAACCTCGCAGCGACGGCGAGGTTGTGTGTCTCGGTATTACTTCAGCCGAGATGAGATAGCCGACTTAGTGGCCCGGGAACGGAACCAGGCTATAACAGGTCAGCCCCTGTTTTTCCAGACGTTGTTCGCCGCCCAGGTCAAACAGGTTGATAATAAATGCGGCATCGGTCACTTCACCACCCAAACGACGGATCAGCTTCACGGTCGCTTCAATCGTACCGCCGGTCGCCAGCAGGTCGTCCACAACCAGAACTTTATCGCCAGGCTTGATGGCATCAACGTGGATTTCAAGCTGATCGGTGCCGTATTCCAGCTCATAGCTCTCAGCAATCACTTCACGCGGAAGCTTACGCGGTTTACGTACCGGAACAAAACCAACGCCCAGACCCAACGCAACCGGCGCGCCAAACAGGAAGCCACGCGCTTCGGTACCAACCACTTTGGTGATACCGGCATTTTTGTAACGCTCAACCAGCAATTCAATGCTGAGCGCATACGCTTTCGGGTCTTCCAGCAAACTGGTGACATCACGGAAAAGAATGCCCGGCTTCGGGTAGTCGTGGATGCTTTTGATGCTATTTTTGAGAAACTCAAGCTGCTGTGCAGTCGCGGTCATAGTTTATGCCTGATTGATACTGTATTACTTCACGGCGCACTATATACTTCATCCTCGACGCATCTTGGATGATTTTGTGTATAGATAGTAGAGCCAAGGTTACATTTGATTAACCTTTGACCATCTGCGCCAGTGCTCGAAAACGGTCGAATTTACTGGCTGTGAGAGACAATTGCAACAGCGATTATGGTGCTTCAGTGCTTTTGTTGCTTTTCATCAACCACCGGGATCCGCCACATAAAAATCAGTAAACAGGCGAGAATAACCAGTAACAGGCCGCGCACCCACATCATATTGACCAGCCACAGCGAAATACCAAACGTAATCAATATCAACAAAATAGCGCGCGGCTTCGCTCCCGGCGGCATCGCGCGATGTTTTTGCCAGTGGCGTAGATACCCACCGAACCAAGAGCGGTAAAGCAGCCAATGGTGAAAACGCGGCGATGAGCGGGCAAAACACCAGGCCGCCAGCAGGATAAACGGCGTCGTGGGCAGCAGCGGCAATACAACGCCCAGCGTTCCTAACACTACCGCTATCCAGCCAATGATGATTAGAATAATGCGTTGCATAATATGAGTACTTAACACAGAGAATCGCTACTTTAGCATAACAGTTCTCATTTTCATCGGAGTGTTGTCGTGAAAACCGTCATGCTGCTACAGACGCTCGAAAACCAGTTTAACCGCCTGCGACAGCGTTGTGCTCCGCTGGCGCACCACGCAACGCTTAGCGCCCGCTTTGACAGGCAGCTGTTTCACACCCGCAGCTCGTTGTTGCAGGCCTGCCTAGATGAAGCAGAAGATAATCTCACAGCCCTTCGCCGCGCGGTTGACCAGCAACAACTACCACAAATTAGCTGGCTTGCAGAACACCTTGCCTCACAGTTAGAAGCGATTTCACGCGAAACCGCCAGCTGGTCGCTCCGTGAGTGGGACAGCGCTTCTCCGGGCCTGGCGCGTTGGCAGCGCAAGCGGGTTCAACACCAGGAGTTTGAGCGCCGACTGGTTGAAATGACGCGTGAACGCAAAGAACGTCTGACGCAGGCGACGAGCTTTGAAGAACAGCAAAAGCTGCATCGTGAAGTAGAGGCATTCGAGGCGCGACTGGCGCGCTGCCGCCATGCGCTGGCAAGAATAGAAAACGTGCTGGCGCGTTTAACCCGTTAATCCCGGAGAATTTATGTCATTAGAGAACGCCCCGGATGAAGTCAAACTGGCCGTCGATTTGATTGTTTTACTTGAAGAAAATCAGCTACCAGCACGCACAGTGCTACGCGCGCTGGAGATCGTTATGCGTGATTATGAAAACAAGCTTAAAAGTGCGGAAGGCGCCTCGCAAACTGATTAATTGCCCTCTGGTCTGTCATTGGCTTCGGTGTCAGAGTCGTCGCAACATCACGACGATAACGGACAGATCATGGAACGACTCCCCACCACGCCGCACGATGCGGTCTTTCGGCAAATGCTGACGCAAAAAGAGGTCGCCCGAGATTTTTTGCAGATCCATTTGCCTGAAGCGTTTCTCAATATATGCGATATGGAAACATTAACCCTGGAATCAGGCAGCTTTATTGAGGATGATTTGCGCACCTGCTATTCGGATATCCTCTATTCTTTGCAAACCAAACATGGCCCCGGCTACGTTTACGCGCTGATTGAGCACCAGAGCAAACCCGACAAATTAATGGCTTTTCGCCTGATGCGCTACGCTGTTGCCGCTATGCAGCATCACCTTAACGCCGGGCATAAAACCTTACCTCTGGTGGTACCCGTACTGTTTTACCATGGTACGGAAAGCCCGTGGCCCTATACTCTCAACTGGCATCAGTTGTTTAGTGAACCACAGCTTGCGAAAGCGCTTTACGGCAATGAATTTGCGCTGGTAGACCTGACCATTATGCCAGATAATCAAATCATGCAGCATCAACGGGTAGCGATGCTGGAACTCCTGCAAAAACATATTCGGCAACGCGATCTGAGCGAGTTATTAGATCAACTCATTACGCTCTTAACGCAGGATCGCCTGTCAAAATATCAGCTCGACGTTTTGATTAATTACATGCTGAAAGCAGGAAATACCACGGAACCCGGCGTACTTGTCCGCCAACTGGCGCAGAGCGCGCCACAGTACAAGGAACAGCTGATGACAATTGCTGAATGGTTAGAAGAAAAAGGTAGAGCGGAAGGCATGCAGCAAGGGCTGGAAAAAGGTCGGCAGGCAGAAGCGCGCAGTATCGCACAAAAAATGCTCGCCCGCGGCCTGGAACCGGATCTGATTACACACCTTACGGGCCTGACCCAGGAAGAGCTGACAGCGCTGACTCACTAAATACAATCAGGGCGGCAAACTGGCCGCCCTGATTGCAACTCAACCTACCGAAGGCGTCGGATCATCACCTTTAATGATGTCACGCTTAACCTCGGTCACGGTATCGCCTTTCGCGTTATGCAGGTGCACTTCGAGCTGGTTAAAGGCGATATCAATGTCGTTTTCACGGCACAGACGATCAACCGCCCGGTTAAGTTCATCCACCGTATGGCTACGATCGCGCAGTTCACGCACGTATAAACGCAGCTCATGATCCAGCGTACTGGCTCCGAAGGCGGTAAAGAATACCGCTGGCTCCGGATCGTGCATCACTTTCGGGTGCTCCATCGCCGCCTGCAACAGCACTTTCTTCACTTTGTCCAGATCCGAACCGTAGGCCACGCCGATACGGATCACCAAGCGCGTGGTGGTATCGGAGAGCGACCAGTTGATCAAACGCTCCGTCACAAATGCTTTGTTCGGGATGATCACCTCTTTGCGATCAAAATCGGTAATGGTGGTCGCACGGATGCGGATCTTGCTGACCGTTCCCGAGAATGTTCCGATGGTCACGGTATCGCCGATGCGCACCGGGCGCTCAAACAGAATAATCAGGCCGGAAACAAAGTTACCGAAAATTTCCTGCAAGCCGAAACCAAGACCTACCGACAAGGCTGCGGCCAGCCACTGTAATTTATCCCACGAGACGCCGAGCGATCCGAAGACCGTCATCGCGCCGATGGCGATGATCGCGTAGTTAAGAATGGTGGTGATCGCATAGGAAGCCCCCTGGCGCATCTTCAGTCGCGAGAGCACCAGCACTTCCAACAGGCCAGGCAAGTTGCGGATCAGCGCCCAGGCGACCATTGACGCAATAATCGCGAACAGCAGGCTGCCCATGGTGACGCTTTTCACCACTGCCGCCCCCGCTTCTGTACCGTTGTAATGCCAGAGCGTAATGCTGTCGAGATAACTGAACACGGTGATCAGATCGGACCAAATTGCCCAGAACAGAACACCAAACAGGGCAACCATCACCAGCATCGTGATACGCAGGGTTTGCTGGTTAACCTGCTCCAGCGCAATGGTCGGTTCTTCTTGCGGTTCTGCGCCCTCTGCCCCTTCTTTCACCAGGTTCTGACGACGCGCTAACGCACGGCGCCAGGCGATACGCCGCGCCGCCACGCTCAACCCGCGGAGTACCGTCTGATACAGCAGGTTCCAGACAATCACCAAATAGACCGTTTCAATCCAGCGGCCAGACAAGCGCAGCGTGGTGTAGAAATACCCTGTCGCCGTCAGCACCATCAACGCAATCGGGATAATAGACAGCACGGTAATGGTAACCAGACGCAGACCATGCGACTCTTTGTCGCGCCAGCTTTCACGGCACATTGGCCATACAAGGAAGGCGATCAGCAACAGGTTGAGGAAAATGACGGACTGACCAAGCACATCGTCCATCAGATTAAGCGGTGACAGTTCAGCAACAACCGACCAGAAGTTAAGCGGCAATAGCGCCAGGCTAATACGCACAATCTGGCGCCGCCAGTGGCTGGTTTGCTTTGCAGGCATGCCAAAATGACGTATCGCCACGCCATCTTTTTCCAGCACCTTCCAGCACAAACCAAACACCAGCCAGAAGACGGTCATCTTCTTGCTGAATGCCCACAGCAGGTCGCTGATATTCAACTGCATGGTAAGCAGAATCAGACCCACGGCGAGGATAATCAGACAGGCCGGCAGCGCTCTGATGAGATCGATCAGTATCGCTTTTGGCGTATTGAGCTGACTGTCATTACGCAGGTTGCCTACCGCTGCGGCTAATTTCGCCTGATACTCTTTCAGCCATTTCAAACGCCAGCGGATTAACCCGGCAATGAGCAAAAGAGGCAACCCTGCGAGGAATGCAATAAATACCGCAGGCCAGGCTTTTTCCCAGTTCACGGTGATTTTCATCGACTTAAACTGGTCTTTTAGGGTTTGCGGGAAGGCTTTGATCCAGTCCCAGTCCATCGGACGGTTACTGTTCACCCAAAAGATTTGCTGAGTCAGGATCCCCTTCAGGTTTTTCGACACGCTCATTAACTGCTGCTGGTTGATTTGCAGGTTAATCGCCATCATCAGCTGGTTACCCAGTTGCTTATTCAACTGGTCCAACAGTTCGCGACGCATATCCACGACCTGCAGCAGGGCATCATGGACTTCACCGTTGACGTCGTTGCTATGCCCTTCTTCCAGTTTGGCGACAAACGCATCATTCTGGAACAGCGCGTCACGCTGCTGGTTGACCTCAAACTGTTCGAGGCGCAAATCGGCGATCCGGTTGGTCATATCGGACAGCTCATCTGCTGACGGCAGCGTTTGTTGCTGTTGGTACAGAATACGCGACAACAGCAGGCTGCCTTTCAGGACGGCAATCTGTTCTTTAACGTTACGTTCGGATTGCAGCGCACGATCGAGCCAGTTTTTGACCTTAATATTTTGCTGCATCAGGCTGTTGCCGTTTTCAGTCGCAGCGATCAAACGCTGACTGAGCTGATGATTGACGTCCAGTTCCTGCTTCACTAACGGATTGGACTGAATGCGCTCTGCTTCGTCAGGCGATACCGCTTCCTGCGCCGTCTTTTCGGTTAACGTCAGGCGTTTGCTGTTTACGGCTTCTTGCAGGAGCTGGAGCTGATGTTCAAGCCGGTTGCTGTTAGCCGTCACGTAATCGCGTTGTTTTTGCAAGGTGTCCTGCAAAACCGTATTGCCTTCAAGGCTCTTACGCTGTTGGTCGATCTGCGCGTTCAGTAACGCCTGCTGCGCCTGCAGTAGCACCTGCTGGCTGGGGCGCAACGCCGCCTCTCCCACACTATTTCCATCGAGTCGATTGCGGATTTGCTGCATTTGCTGCGACGCGGTGTACATCGCATTCTGCACACGTTCAGGCTGAGTCTGGAGCGATACCAGCTGGCTGTTATAAGCGGCCAAATCGTTTTGCGCACTTTGCAGATCGTCCAACACCTGGGCCACGCGCGACTCAAGCTGGCGTAAGGAGAGCGTACTCAGCGTTTTTCGCGTTTCATCGTCATTATCAACATCGCTGAGCGAATTTAGCGCATCCGTCGCCTGACGCATTTTCTCCGGCGCCTCGGCAACTTTCTGGCGAAGCTGTACGGTCTCATCTTTCACGCGATCGATTTTATCCAGCGTGGCGATGGTATCGATAAGATCCTGCTGAACCAGCTTATCCTGCGCGGAGAGATCTTTTTGTTTACTCAGCGCGTCCAGTTGGCTCTGAATATCCGCTTTCGTCGGCAGTTCACCACTCTGTTGCGCCCGCGCAAATGCAGATGACTGGCAGGAGAGCAATAGAATGAAGAAAAGAAAGGCAATAGCAATAAGATGCTGTGAACGTTTATAGAGCTGCAACATAGTCATGAGAATGAACGTTTCTGAACCGGAAAAGTGACCGGAAATAGTCAAGCGGCAAGAATATCACGGCTGTGACCGGCAGAATAGCAGGAGGCAAAACGACCAGGATAATTCCTGGTTCAAACCCACATAGTTAGCAGGTTTTTGCCGCGTTAACCCGCAGGCTTGGGCAGAGAAGGCACATCTCCAGCAGCACTGCGACATATTCCCGAGCCTCTTTTTTCAGATCAAAAGATTCGGGGGCAAATAACCAGTTCTCAATTATTCCGGTAATATAGCTACGCAGCAGCACCGCCACGCGACGTGTGTTAAGATTTTCCGGCAGCATGTTGGCATTCATGCAGTGCCGCAATGTTTGTTCAATGCGGTCGTAATTTTCAATACACAGGCTGCGTTGAGCTAGCTGAACAGTGGCCATTTCCCCGACAAATTCGCATTTGTGGAATATAATTTCCAACAACAAACGTCGGCGTTCTTCGGTTACGGTAGCTTCAAGAACATAAATTAAAATTTCTCTTAATACTGATAGTGGATCGTCGGGGAATTTTGCCTGATACTCAATCTCTAACTCATCAATGTTAGGTTTTGCTAGCTCCCAGATTTCACTGAATAAATCCGATTTGTTTTTGAAATGCCAATAGATTGCGCCGCGCGTGACACCAGCGGCCTTTGCGATCTCCGCAAGCGAGGTGGATGATACCCCTTGTTGCGAAAACAAACGCAGAGCAACATCGAGAATGTGCTGTCGTGTTTCCTGTGCTTGTTGTTTGGTTTTTCGTGCCATAGGTCAGTGAATTTACAGGCGTTAGATTTACATACATTTATGAATGTATGTACCATAGCACGACGATAATATAAACGCAGCAATGGGTTTATGGGCTTTAAGCCATTGATCAATTTGAAATCGGACACTCGAGGTTTACATATGAACAAAAACAGAGGGTTAACGCCTCTGGCAGTCGTTCTGATGCTCTCAGGCAGCTTAGCGCTAACAGGATGTGACGACAAACAGGCCCAACAAGGGGGCCAGCAGATGCCAGAGGTTGGAGTTGTTACGCTCAAAACTGAACCTCTACAGATCACCACCGAACTCCCGGGCCGCACCAGTGCGTTCCGCATTGCAGAAGTTCGCCCTCAGGTTAGCGGCATTATCCTGAAGCGTAATTTCACGGAAGGCGGCGACATCGAAGCGGGTGTATCTCTCTATCAGATTGATCCTGCGACTTACCAGGCCGCTTATGAAAGTGCAAAAGGCGATCTGGCTAAAGCACAAGCCGCAGCAAATATCGCTCAGCTGACGGTTAAACGTTATCAGAAACTGTTGGGTACCAAGTACATCAGTCAACAGGACTACGATAGCGCGCTGGCAGACGCACAGCAGGCAAACGCCGCCGTCGTCGCCGCAAAAGCTGCGGTAGAAACAGCACGAATCAATCTGGCCTATACCAAAGTGACGTCGCCGATCAGCGGCCGCATTGGTAAGTCATCCGTTACGGAAGGCGCTCTGGTGCAAAACGGTCAGGCGACCGCACTGGCGACCGTTCAGCAACTGGACCCGATCTATGTGGATGTAACCCAGTCAAGTAACGACTTCCTGCGCCTGAAACAAGAGCTGGCCAATGGCACGCTGAAGCAAGAGAACGGTAAAGCAAAAGTCGAACTGGTCACCAGCGACGGTATTAAGTTCCCGCAGGCCGGTACGCTGGAATTCTCCGATGTCACGGTAGATCAAACCACCGGGTCGATTACGTTACGCGCTATCTTCCCGAACCCGGACCACACCTTACTGCCGGGGATGTTCGTCCGCGCGCGTCTGGAAGAAGGGACTAACCCAACGGCATTACTGGTTCCGCAGCAAGGCGTTACCCGCACGCCGCGTGGCGATGCCAGTGCGTTGGTTATCGGCGCAGACAACAAAGTTGAAACTCGTCAAATTGTCGCCTCACAAGCGATTGGCGATAAATGGCTAGTCACTGATGGACTTAAGCCAGGCGACCGCGTGATTGTCAGTGGGCTGCAAAAAGTACGTCCTGGCGCGCAGGTAAAAGCGCAGGAAATTACCGCGGATAATAACCAGCAAGCCGCAAGCGGTAGTCAGCCTGAACAGTCCAAGTCTTAACTTAAACAGGAGCCGTTAAGACATGCCTAATTTCTTTATCGATCGCCCCATATTTGCGTGGGTGATCGCCATTATCATCATGTTGGCAGGGGGGCTCGCAATCCTCAAATTGCCGGTAGCGCAATATCCGACGATTGCGCCGCCAGCTATCGCCATCACCGCTATGTACCCTGGTGCAGATGCGGAAACAGTGCAGAATACGGTTACTCAGGTTATCGAACAGAACATGAACGGTATCGATCACCTGATGTACATGTCATCCAATGGTGACTCAACCGGTACTGCGACAATCACCCTTACCTTTGAATCAGGCACCGATCCGGATATTGCACAGGTTCAGGTACAGAACAAACTGCAATTGGCAATGCCGTTGCTGCCTCAGGAAGTGCAACAGCAGGGCGTAAGCGTTGAAAAAGCGTCCAGTAGCTTCCTGATGGTTGTCGGCGTTATCAACACCAATGGCACCATGAACCAGGACGATATCTCGGATTACGTCGCTGCCAACATGAAGGACACCATCAGCCGTACTTCGGGTGTCGGTGACGTTCAGCTGTTCGGTTCACAGTACGCAATGCGTATCTGGATGGATCCGAACAAACTGAATAACTTCCAGTTGACGCCAGTTGATATCATCAACGCCCTCAAAACACAGAACGCCCAGGTCGCAGCCGGTCAGCTCGGCGGTACGCCGCCGGTGAAAGGTCAGCAGCTTAACGCGTCTATCGTGGCGCAAACACGTCTGACCAACACGGAAGAGTTCGGTAAGATTCTGTTGAAAGTGAACCAGGATGGCTCCCAGGTTCGTCTGCGCGATGTGGCGAAGATTGAACTGGGTGGCGAAAGCTACGACGTCGTCGCGAAGTTCAACGGTCAGCCTGCCTCCGGGTTAGGGATCAAACTGGCGACAGGGGCAAACGCCCTGGACACCGCTAACGCGATTCGCGCTGAACTGAAAAAGATGGAACCGTTCTTCCCGTCAGGTCTGAAGATCGTTTATCCGTATGACACCACGCCGTTCGTGAAAATCTCTATTCACGAAGTAGTGAAAACGCTGGCGGAAGCGATCATCCTCGTGTTCCTGGTAATGTATCTGTTCCTGCAGAACTTCCGCGCGACGCTGATTCCGACCATCGCCGTACCGGTCGTATTGTTGGGTACATTTGCCGTCCTTGCGATTTTCGGCTTCTCGATAAACACCCTGACGATGTTTGGGATGGTGCTCGCCATCGGCCTGTTGGTGGATGACGCCATCGTAGTGGTTGAGAACGTTGAACGTGTTATGGCCGAGGAAGGGCTACCGCCGAAGGAAGCCACGCGTAAATCCATGGGCCAGATTCAGGGCGCGCTGGTGGGGATCGCGATGGTGCTGTCAGCGGTATTTATCCCGATGGCATTCTTCGGGGGGTCTACGGGTGCAATTTACCGTCAGTTCTCCATCACCATTGTTTCGGCGATGGCGTTGTCGGTACTGGTGGCATTGATTCTGACCCCTGCCCTGTGCGCAACCATGCTCAAACCGATTGCTAAGGGCGATCACGGCGAAGGCAAAAAAGGCTTCTTCGGCTGGTTTAACCGCATGTTCGATAAGAGCACGCACCATTATACCGACAGCGTAGGCGGCATTTTGCGCAGCACGGGTCGCTATCTGGCGCTGTATCTGATCATCGTCGTCGGCATGGCGTATCTGTTCGTTCGCTTGCCGAGTTCGTTCCTGCCAGATGAAGACCAGGGTGTATTCCTGACCATGGCTCAGCTGCCAGCGGGTGCAACGCAAGAGCGTACCCAGAAGGTGCTGGACGAAGTGACGAATTACTATCTGACCAAAGAAAAAGCGAACGTTGAATCCGTGTTTGCCGTTAACGGCTTCGGTTTTGCGGGACGTGGTCAGAACACCGGTATCGCATTCGTTTCCCTGAAAGACTGGAGTGAACGTCCAGGTGAAGAGAACAAAGTTGAGGCGATTACCGGACGTGCGATGGGCGCATTCTCGCAGATTAAAGATGCGATGGTCTTTGCCTTTAACCTGCCAGCCATTGTGGAGTTAGGAACCGCGACCGGTTTCGACTTCCAGCTGATTGACCAGGCTGGTTTAGGCCATGAGAAGCTGACCCAGGCGCGTAACCAGCTGTTTGGTGAAGTGGCGAAGCACCCCGATCTGTTAGTCGGCGTACGTCCTAATGGTCTGGAAGATACGCCGCAGTTCAAGATCGATATCGATCAGGAAAAAGCGCAGGCTCTGGGCGTTTCCATTAGCGACATTAATACAACGCTGGGTGCGGCATGGGGCGGAAGCTACGTGAACGACTTCATCGACCGTGGTCGTGTGAAGAAAGTTTACGTCATGTCTGAAGCGAAATACCGTATGTTGCCGGAAGATATTGGCAACTGGTACGTCCGCGGCGGCGACGGGCAGATGGTTCCGTTCTCCGCCTTCTCTACCTCACGTTGGGAATACGGTTCACCGCGTCTGGAACGCTACAACGGTCTGCCTTCCATGGAAATCTTAGGCCAGGCCGCACCGGGTAAAAGTACCGGTGAAGCGATGGCGATGATGGAGCAACTGGCCAGCAAACTGCCATCCGGTATCGGCTATGACTGGACGGGTATGTCCTACCAGGAACGACTATCCGGCAACCAGGCCCCTGCTCTGTATGCCATTTCGCTGATCGTCGTATTCCTGTGTCTGGCGGCATTGTACGAGAGTTGGTCAATTCCGTTCTCCGTCATGCTGGTGGTACCGTTGGGTGTTATCGGCGCATTGCTGGCGGCAACGTTCCGCGGCCTGACCAACGACGTTTACTTCCAGGTGGGCCTGCTCACAACCATTGGGTTGTCGGCGAAGAACGCGATACTGATCGTCGAATTCGCCAAAGACTTGATGGATAAAGAGGGTAAAGGTCTGATTGAAGCGACGCTGGACGCTGTCCGTATGCGTTTACGTCCAATCCTGATGACGTCGCTGGCCTTTATTCTGGGCGTAATGCCGCTGGTAATCAGTTCCGGCGCAGGTTCCGGCGCACAGAACGCCGTTGGTACTGGCGTAATGGGCGGAATGGTGACGGCAACCGTGTTGGCTATCTTCTTTGTTCCGGTGTTCTTTGTGGTGGTACGCCGCCGCTTTAGCCGCAAAAATGAAGATATTGAGCATAGCCACTCAGTAGACCATCATTGATAGCTCTCTAAAGATAAGGCCGCGCAAGCGGCCTTTTTTCTGGAAAAATCATAAAATTCACCTATTGCGATATCGTTTATTTTCTCTCGCGTAAATAAGCGATATAATCCCTGTTGGCTTAAAGGGTTTTCTTAAAAAAACATTCAGCGCTCTTATTTACCTTAATAAATATTAAGATTATTCCTGGCAAGCGGTTTACATTGGCGGTTGGCGCCTTGCGTTGCTAAAGCTAATCAAGATAACCTGATGATTGCCCGAAGAATAAAGAAGTTGTCCCATTTCGAATAGCGGCATTTATCTGTTAAAATGTAAAAATGGTGCTGCGTCATAATTTTTGCATAATTGTAATTTTTCGTGATATGGCGATGAAATCTTTTTTAGAGTAGATTATAGTTAAATCATCAGGAGTCGCAGGCAAGTTCCAGGTAGTTTGTTGTATCCATCCCGAAAGGTGTTCGGTTAGTTTAAGCCACTAAGAAGGGGATGCGTTATGGATGAATACTCACCCAAAAGACATGATATCGCGCAGCTTAAATTTCTCTGCGAAACCCTGTATCATGACTGTCTTGCAAACCTTGAACAAAGTAACCATGGCTGGGTTAATGACCCTACCTCTGCCACCAGCTTGCAGCTCAATGAGCTGATAGAGCATATTGCAACCTTCGCACTTAATTATAAGATTAAGTACAATGAGGACAATAAGCTGATCGCGCAGATAGATGAATACCTGGATGACACATTTATGTTGTTCAGCAGTTATGGTATTAATACGCAGGATCTGCAGAAATGGCGGAAGTCAGGAAATCGACTGTTTCGCTGTTTTGTCAATGCCACCAGGGCTAATCCTGTTAGTTTGTCTTGTTAAAAATTATTACAATCATAGGTAAGAGTTATGTCTGATAAACCATTAACTAAAACTGATTATTTGATGCGCCTGCGACGTTGCCAGACAATTGACACCCTTGAGCGGGTTATTGAAAAAAATAAATATGAATTGTCCGACAACGAACTGGCTGTATTTTACTCAGCAGCAGATCACCGCCTTGCTGAATTGACCATGAATAAGCTCTACGACAAGATTCCTACTTCTGTCTGGAAATTCATTCGCTAATTGCTTACAGGTTAAGTCAGGTATAGCAGTACATTTGTCTGGCTGACCATTTACCTATTTACAATAGTTATTTAATTTAAATCACGTGACTGCGATCACAGTGAAGCAACGGGAACGTTCCCCTTGCCTGCATTGCGTTTTACTGTGCTGAAACGATCATCGGCACACAGGGAATTCGTAATGAGTAAAGAAAAGCAGAAAATGATCGCCGGCGAACTCTATCGCCCGGCAGATGAAACGTTGCGCAACGACCGACTACGCGCCCGTCAGTTGACCCATCGCTACAACCTCACTGCCCCCGACGAAAAAAGTGAGCGCCAGGCTATCCTGCATGACCTGCTGGGCCAGAGTGAGGGGGCTTATATTGAACCCTCTTTCCGTTGTGATTACGGTTATAACATCTATCTTGGTAAAGAATTTTACGCCAACTTCGACTGCGTCATGCTTGACGTCTGCCCAATCCATATTGGCGACAACTGTATGCTGGCGCCCGGCGTCCATATCTATACCGCCACGCATCCGCTGGATGCGACCGAACGCAACAGTGGTCTGGAGCTTGGGAAACCCGTTACTATCGGGAATAACGTCTGGATAGGCGGTCGCGCAGTGATAAACCCAGGCGTAACGCTGGGTGATAATGTCGTTGTAGCCTCCGGCGCGGTGGTGACCAAAAGCGTTCCGGCAAACAGCGTAGTCGGCGGCAATCCCGCGAGGATCATCAAAACGCTGTGATCTAAAATGTAACTGTTATGCTAAATTGTGGTTAATCTGTTACTTTCTTCAGAAGGTATCCCCTTTTAAAATAGGGCGATCCTTCCTGAATTTTGCAGATATCACAAAGGCAAGAGATGACAGAAATACAGCGCCTGCTTACCGAAACAATCGACGACTTAAATATTCGCGAGAAGCGCGACAACAAGCCGCGCTTTAGCATCAGCTTTATTCGCAAACATCCGGGGCTGTTTATCGGTATGTATGTGGCGTGGTTTGCCACGCTGGCGGTAATGCTGCAGTCAGAAACGCTGGTCGATTCGGTATGGCTGCTGGTGGTACTGTTTATCATACTCAACGGCTTTTTCTTTTTCGACGTTGCGCCGCGTTATCGCTACGAAGACATCGACGTCCTGGATTTCAGGGTCTGCTATAACGGTGAATGGTATAACACGCGTTTTGTGCCCTCTTCACTCATAGACACTATCCTGCGTTCTCCTGCCGTCGATAGCGAACATAAAGCACAGCTGCAAAAGATGATTTCGCGAAAAGGCGAGCTCTCATTTTACGATGTATTTACGCTCACCCGCCCGCAGACCAGCCGGTAATTTCGCTTCCCAACAGAAAAAAAGTGCGTCCCTGTGAAGGAAACGCACTTTAGTCCCTGAAATGTTGGCAAAGTCACTAACGTCTTTTTTTACGACCCTGTACCGCTTTAAAACGCGGATTCGTTTTACAGATAACATACAAACGCCCTTTGCGTTTCACGATCTGGCAGTCAGGGTGCCGCTGTTTGGCGCTGCGAAGCGAATTGAGTACCTGCATTTTAACCTCGCTTAGCGCTAATAAAATGACCAAAACGTTTCTGGAAGCGTGCTGCGCTACCTTCGTTATCAAAGGTCTTTTGTTTACCGGTGTAGTACGGATGCGACTTAGAAGAGATATCCAGAGTCACATACGGGTACGTTTTTCCCTCATACTCAATCTCACGTTCCGTTCTGATGGTCGACCCGACCTTAAAGTATTCATTGGCGCTGGTATCGTGAAACACCACTGTACGATAAAAAGGATGGATGTTCGGTTTCATGGCAACCTCGATTTGTTACGTTATAACATAACCATCAAAATACACCACTCTTGTTTAAATCACAACCCGTTTTACGTTACGGGTAAACAAACGGGATGATAAGTGCCCTAAATATATGATGCCAATCGAATAGCTTTTTTGGCTTTCGGATATACTTTCCTTACGCGGTGTTAATAAGGATATCATTGTGACAACACGACATCTGATAAGCCTGGTAACAGGGGTTCTGTTTCTTTCTATCCTTGCCCCCGTAGGTTTAAGCTTGTGGCTGGCACATCGTCAGGTCGAAACGAAGTTTATTGATGAGCTAGATATGTTCTCAACGCGTGTCGCATTGCGTACGGAACGCGTTGGCGAGCAGGCCAAGAAAGCATTACGTCACATAGAAGACTTTCAGGGGGTGCCTTGTAGCGAAGAGCATCTGCTGGAGATGCGCCGTTTGTCATATAGCTATCGTTATATTCAGGAAGTGCTGTACCTCAAAGATAACATTCCACAATGCTCATCCCTGGAAAAAAGTAGCCAGGCAGCCGCGTTTCCACCGGCAATGAAAATAACGTCAGATGGATACCGCGCATGGCTTACCACGCAAAACGATTTGGGCATCAAGCGTTTTATGGCGGCTTTAGGGAGTGAGCATTATGTTGTCATGGTCGATCCGGGTTCCTTCATTGACGTTATTCCGTTTGGCTCATGGCCGATTGAAGTCACTATTATCGGCACCGTGCGCAACGTCGTGGTTGCCAGTAGCGCCGATTTACCAGCGGACGTTTTGCAGCATGTGAAACAAGAACATTCGATCACCCATTTTCAGAAAGATGGCAGTCTTTTTAATGCCCGCCCCTTCCCTGAACTGGGCATCACGATCGTCACCTGGGCATCGACCCTGCCATTACAAAAAACCTGGCACCGACAGGCGCTAATCTGGCTTCCGGCCGGGATAATTATCGGCTTGCTTACCGCCGCCTTTATTCTGCGCATTTTGCGTCGCCTACAGTCCCCCCATCACCAGTTGCAGGACGCTATCCAGCATCGGGATATTAAGGTCCATTACCAGCCCATTATCTCGCTCAAAACGGGGAAAGTGGTCGGGGCAGAAGCGCTGGCCCGCTGGCAGCAGGCTGATGGAAGCTATCTGTCGCCTGATATTTTCGTCGCAATGGCGCAAGAAACCGGGCTGTCAGAACCGCTGACACGTTTGATTATTGAAAGCGTATTTGACGATTTAGGAAAATGGCTGCGGCAGCATCCGGAGCAGCACATATCCATTAATCTTGAGTCAGCCGATCTGGCCTCCGAAACCCTTCCCGCGCTGTTAAGCCACAAGGTGAATCAATGGCAACTTCAGCCTGCGCAAATCGCGCTGGAGCTGACCGAACGTGAGTTTGCCGATCCGAAAAACAGCGCGCCGTTTATTGCCAAATACCGCCAGGCGGGCCACTCGATCTATATTGATGACTTCGGTACCGGCTATTCCAGCCTGAGCTATTTGCAGGATCTGGATGTGGACATCCTGAAGATTGACAAATCTTTCGTTGATGCGCTGGAGTACAACAACGTGACGCCGCATATCATTGAGATTGCCAAAACGCTGAAGCTGGAAATGGTGGCTGAAGGGATCGAAACCGAAAATCAGGAAGCCTGGCTACGCCAGCATGGCGTGCAGTACGGTCAGGGTTGGCTTTACAGTAAAGCGCTGCCGAAAGCGGAGTTTATTCTGTGGGCTGGAAAACGGCTTTAACAGAGCTGTTGATGTTGGGATGGCTGGCGGCACGCCGCACAGCCAGTCACATCACTCTTCCATAATGGGCGCAAATCCACCGTAGATCATTCGCTTGCCATCAAATGGCATAGATTCACCGAATTCCTTCATACGGGGATCGGACATCATCTTCTGATTCGCCGCATCGCGGACCTCTTTGGAAGGGTATTCAATCCAGCTGAATACCACTTCTTCATGATCCTGCGCTTTCACTGCCATGCGAAAATCGGTCAATTTGCCGTCGGGGACATCATCTGCCCAGCACTCCACCACGCGTAATGCGCCGAACTCCTTGAAAAGCGGAGCTGCTTTTGCCGCCATCGCAATATACGCCTCCTTGTTTTCAGCGGGTACGGCAACCACAAAACCATCAACATACTTCATGAGAAAAACCTCCGAAGTGTACTGCGCGGCAAGCCGATTCCGACCGCGTCAGTCGAGGTTAAGTTTAGTCGCCAGCGGGCGATCGTGCCCCAGACTCACTCCTGGCCCGGATGCGTGACTGCGGCTGGTAGCGAAACCACGGCAGGCAAATCTGAATTAACGGCCCAATAGCCAGCGCATACAACACTGTGCCAACTCCCACGGTTCCTCCCAGCAGCCAGCCGGTAAGCAACACCGACACTTCGATTGCGGTGCGAATGCGTCGAACTGGCCAGCCGGTAAGCGCGTGAATACCGGTCATCAGGCCGTCCCGTGGGCCCGCGCCAAAACCAGCGCCAATGTACAAACTGGTGGCTAATGCATTCAATATTACCGCAGTCACCAGCAGCGCGCCGCGCGCCGGCAGAGACTCGAATCCAGGGATCACCACCAGCGCGGCGTCCGCCGCCAGCCCAATCATAATAACGTTGCTCAACGTGCCAAATCCGGGACGCTGGCGTAACGGTATCCATGCCAGCAGCACCAGCACGCCAACGGCAATAATCACCACACCGATATTCATCGACAGTAAATTGGCCACGCCCAGGTGAAATACGTTCCACGGATCGGCCCCTAAATCGGCACGGACAAACATCGCCGTCGACACACCGTACAGCGCCAGACCGATATACAGCTGAAGTAAACGACGCAGCATGCTTTTTCCCTCTTATTCCCAGATAACTTTCATCTTCCCCGTAATTGGCATTATGATTAATGTCCAGTTTTCAAAAAGTGGACTGCTATGTCATCTCGCCGTTATGGAAGCCAGTCTTTACAGCGCCTGCTCGGACACTGGCAGGAAAGCCCCTCGCGAACGCCCATCTGGCGACAGCTGGCAGAAGCGCTACGTCTGCTGATTCTTGATGGTCGACTGGCGCTGGATAGCCGCTTGCCCGGCGAGCGTGAACTCGCTGCCGTTCTGGAAGTAAGCCGCACCACCGTCGCCAGCGCGATGGCGCAACTGCGTGAAGAGGGATATCTGGAGAGCCGCCATGGGAGCGGCTCACGGGTGATCCTGCCGGAACACATTCGCCATGTGCCAACGCGAACCAGCACCGGCACAGCGCTTGATTTGTCCACGGCGGCGCTAAGCGCAGGCCCCGAAATTCATCAGGCTTATCAGCAGGCGTTGTCTGCGATGCCGCAACATCTGTTGAGCTCCGGGTATCTGCCGCAGGGGCTGTCAGTTTTACGTGAATCGATCGCCCGGCATTATTGCGATCGCGGGCTCCCGACGCAGCCCGATGAAATAATGGTCGTGAACGGCGCGGTCAGCGGTCTGGCGCTGATCCTGCGTTTACTCACCGGTCCGGGCGATCGCGTAGTGGTCGATCACCCCACTTATCCACTGGCGATTGCGGCAATACAAGGAGCGTCATGTCGCCCTGTCGGCGTGTCGTTACCAGAGCATGGTTGGGATACGGCGGGTCTGGTCGCCACAATCGCGCAAACGGCGCCAAGAATGGCCTATCTGATGCCGGACTTTCACAATCCGACCGGGCGCTGTATGGACGCCGCAACCCGCCAGGTCGTCGCGGATATTGCTGAAAGAACCCACACTACGCTGGTCGTCGATGAGACCATGGTAAACCTGTGGTACGACGCCCCGCCGCCACCGCCGCTTGCCGCGTTTAATCGCGATGCCCCAATCATTTTGCTGGGATCGGCCGGGAAAAGTTTTTGGGGGGGATTACGTCTGGGCTGGATTCGGGCCTCGTCACGAACGATTGCCGCACTGGTACAGACCCGCGACACCTTCGATTTGGGCTCCCCGGTGCTTGAACAGCTCGCCACCAGTTGGCTGTTAGATAACGCCGGGGGCTTTTTTCCTGAAAGAAGACGGTTGCTGACATCGCAGCGTGACCTGTGTTCCAGCCTGATGAATACGCATTTCCCGGAATGGCAATTTACCCAACCACAAGGAGGACTCTCTTTTTGGGTTGAGCTACCCGATACGCTGGCGACGCTCTTTGCCACGCGCGCTGAAAGTGCGGGGATTCAGTTAGGAACCGGTACGCGGTTCGGTCTTGATGGCGCCTTCGATCGTTTTTTGCGTATGCCCTTCGCGTTGCCGGATGATACCGCACGCGCCGCCTTCAGGGTATTGCAACCCATATGGGATAACCTGCGTTTACAGGCCAGCAGCGGGAAAATACGCAAAATAATTTAATTTTGCCCCGGCATCACATCAGTCAAAAACAATACGGAGAAATTGCCGAACGGCAGAAATGGGTGGGGGCCCTGCCAGCTACATCCCGGCACACACGTCATCTGCCTTGGCTGCTTCCTTCCGGACCTGACCTGGTAAACAGAGTAGTGTTGCGGGAGAACCAACAGAGCCCCCATTGAGAGCGTTGTTAACCAACGCGCAGGCGCATTATCACTGCTGCACCCTGTAAATGCAACCCATCCGGCATCGGATGCTGTTTTCTTGCGCAATGCGGCTTCACTCGCTCGCCATTCAGGATTATGCTGAAGGATTAGCGCAGGAAAAAATAATGGATATACAAGACACTTTCCCCCAACGCGTCTGGCAAATCGTCGCCTCAATCCCCGAAGGATTCGTCACCACCTATGGCGATGTCGCCAGGCTTGCCGGATCGCCGCGCGCTGCGCGCCAGGTGGGCGGCGTACTTAAGCGTCTCCCCGAAGGCAGTACCCTGCCCTGGCATCGGGTTGTTAATCGCCACGGTACGATTTCACTGACGGGTCCCGACCTGCAACGACAACGTCAGGCGCTGCTGGCAGAAGGGATTGTGGTTTCCGGCAGCGGACAGATCGATTTACAGCGCTATCGCTGGGTGTACTAACCCTCTCCTGGCGGAGAGGGTTGCGGCGGCCTTAGTACTGGGTGGGAGCAGGCACGGCAGAAGAAGGGTTCACCTGGGTCGGTGAGGTCGAAGGCACCGTGGTGGTTGCGCCGCCGTCAGCGTTAAGCGGGACTGCGGTCTGCTGCACGGGAACCAAAGTCAGGTCGGCTTTCGTCCCCCCCTGATTGATAACCGTCTGAACGGTATCCGTAATAAAGACCAGTTTGCCATTTACCGTGATTGCCGCACTCAGCAGAATACGGGCGTTGGGCTGAATATCTGCCGGGTTAAACGGCAATACGAAGCTAAATGGCGCTTGCTTGCCTTCGGTACGGACCGCTTTTTGCGACAGCACTTTTGACGGCGCATCGGCCAGCGACGCATCCGACAGCGTGACGGTCAGCACCGCATCCGGCGGCAGGGCCACTTTCTGGCGGATCCATACCGTACCAGATACATTTGGCTGTTGAATTTTAGACTGTGTGTCAGAAATTGACGTATTAGGGCTTGGCGCAGGTGTTTGAATATCTGCACTTTTATCGGCACAGGCCGCCAGAGCGACTGCAACCGCTAAACCACTTACCATGTGCACGAGTTTCATTAAATTCTCCTTATCATCTATG
>NZ_GG730299.1:2396203-2724488 GCF_000155975.1 Citrobacter youngae ATCC 29220
AGACCAGTTTGCCATTTACCGTGATTGCCGCACTCAGCAGAATACGGGCGTTGGGCTGAATATCTGCCGGGTTAAACGGCAATACGAAGCTAAATGGCGCTTGCTTGCCTTCGGTACGGACCGCTTTTTGCGACAGCACTTTTGACGGCGCATCGGCCAGCGACGCATCCGACAGCGTGACGGTCAGCACCGCATCCGGCGGCAGGGCCACTTTCTGGCGGATCCATACCGTACCAGATACATTTGGCTGTTGAATTTTAGACTGTGTGTCAGAAATTGACGTATTAGGGCTTGGCGCAGGTGTTTGAATATCTGCACTTTTATCGGCACAGGCCGCCAGAGCGACTGCAACCGCTAAACCACTTACCATGTGCACGAGTTTCATTAAATTCTCCTTATCATCTATGCACCAGCGAGAACTTTCCTCGCCAGAAGAGTGGTTAACAAAAATATAACGTGACTAAGTGTGGCACAAATTAGTAATTTCCGCCTGTAATAGGCCTGTAATTCAGACAATTGCACCCATCGGACCACTTTCAAAATTGCGTTATACTCTGCCTAACTCGCGCGACGTCGATATTACCTGGAGAGCTCCTATGAGTCTGGCACTCAAAAATTTGCTGACATTGTTAAATCTGGAAAAAATTGAAGAAGGGCTCTTTCGCGGCCAAAGTGAAGACTTAGGGTTACGTCAGGTTTTTGGGGGACAGGTTGTCGGTCAGGCGCTATATGCCGCGAAAGAAACCGTTCCGGAAGAACGTCTGGTGCATTCCTTTCACAGCTACTTTTTACGCCCCGGCGATAGCCAAAAACCCATCATTTATGATGTAGAAGTCCTGCGTGATGGTAACAGTTTCAGCGCGCGCCGCGTGGCCGCAATCCAGAACGGCAAACCCATTTTTTACATGACCGCCTCCTTTCAGGCAGCGGAAGACGGGTTTGAACATCAGAAAACGATGCCGGATGCGCCAGGTCCCGATGAGCTGAAGTCAGAAACGGAGATCGCTCGTTCAGTGGCGCATCTTCTGCCGCCGCTATTGAAAGAAAAGTTTATCAACGACCGTCCGTTGGAAGTCCGCCCGGTGGAGTTTCATAACCCCTTAAAAGGTCATGTCGCACCTCCGACCCGTCAGGTATGGATCCGCGCCAACGGTGAGCTGCAGGACGATCTGCGCGTCCATCAGTATCTGCTGGGTTATGCCTCTGACCTGAATTTCCTGCCCGTCGCGCTACAGCCGTATGGGATTGGTTTCCTGGAAAAAGGGATTCAGATCGCGACCATTGACCATTCGATGTGGTTCCATCGTCCGTTCAATATCAATGAATGGCTGCTGTATAACGTCGAAAGCACTTCTGCCTCCGGCGCCCGGGGCTTTGTGCGCGGGGAATTTTATACGCAGGACGGCGTGCTGGTCGCCTCTACCGTGCAGGAAGGGGTAATGCGTAATCGCAATTGATTTCTTATCCGGCCTACAGGCTAAATCGCTGTAGGCCGGATAAACGTTAGTGCCATCCGGCATATTGAGAAATCAGGCGTTGTAAGCGTTCTCGCCGTGACTGTTCACATCCAGACCTTCGCGTTCCTGCTCTTCTGGTACGCGCAGGCCCACGGTCATATCTGCCAGCTTATAGCCAATAAATGCCACTACGCCGGACCAGACAATGGTAATCGCAACGCTTTCCAACTGCACCAGTAACTGATGTCCCATGGTCACGCCCTCGGCAAAACCCACGCCTCCCAGAGAGCTGGCGGCAAAAACGCCGGTCAGGATGCAGCCAACAATGCCGCACACGCCGTGAACGCCAAACACGTCACAGGGATCGTCCACGCGCAGAAAACGCTTCAGCATCGTCACCCCCCACAGACCCGCCAGACCAGCTACCACGCCGATAATCAGCGCACCGCCGACGCCGATATAGCCACAGGCAGGCGTGACGCCAACCAGACCCGCAACGGCCCCAGAACAGGCCCCCAGCAGAGAAGGTTTACCACGCAACGCCCACTCCCCGAAGATCCAGCCGAGGATGGCGGCAGCGGTGGCGACCACGGTATTGACGAAGGCCAGCGCAGCGATTTCATTCGCCGTCCCCGCTGAACCGGCGTTAAAGCCAAACCAACCAATGTAGAGAATGGCGGTGCCGGTAAAGACCATCGGCAGGTTATGCGGTTTAAAGGCTTCTTTGCCAAAACCAACGCGTTTGCCAATCAGATACGCGCCAACCAGACCAGCTATCGCCGCGTTGATGTGTACGACCGTTCCGCCGGCAAAATCCAGCGCGCCATGCGTAGCCAGCAAACCGCCGCCCCAGACCATATGCGCGATAGGAATGTAAGACAGCGTCAGCCACACCACCACAAAAATCAGTACCGCCGAGAAGCGAATGCGCTCAGCCAGCGCGCCAACGATCAGCCCAACGGTGATGCAGGCGAATGAGCCCTGAAAAGCAACGTGAATGTACTGGTAGAAACTCCCCGTCACCGCCGTCAGCGCAATGTTCTTCAGCAATACCCAGTTGAAGTTGCCGAAGAAATTATTCCCTTCGCCAAAGGCCAGTGAATAGCCATAAACCACCCACAAAATACAGACCAGTGCGAACGTTACCGTCACCTGAGTCAGCATCGACAGCACGTTCTTACCGCGAATCAAACCGCCGTAAAACAGCGCAATCCCCGGAATGGTCATAAACAACACCAGCGCGGTACAGATCATCATAAAAGCGTTATCTGCTTTATCCGCGACCGCCGGTGCCGCCATCGCCAGTCCCGGCAACAGCGCCAGTGAAGCAATACCCGTTTTCATCGTTGCTATCTTCATTTTTTGGTTTCCTATCACTGTGTGTCAGACGTTACAGTGCAGCTTCGTCGGTTTCGCCGGTACGAATGCGAATCACGCGTTGCAGCTCGGCGACGAAGATTTTGCCGTCGCCAATTTTTCCGGTGTAGGCCGCCTTGCTGATGACATCAATCACTTCATCCAGTTGGTCGTCGGCAATCGCCACATCAATCTTCACCTTGGGCAAAAAATTGACGCTATATTCAGCCCCCCGGTACAGCTCGGCATGACCTTTCTGTCGGCCAAACCCCTTCACTTCGGTGACGGTCAGCCCCTGAATACCAATGGACGACAACGCTTCGCGGACGTCTTCCAGTTTGAACGGTTTGATTACCACGGTAACCAGCTTCATAGATCCCCTCCAGTCAGAATTCAGTAGTGGCTGCAGATACACCAGATGAATATTGCAAGGGGTGTGCCAGGAATGAAAAACGCCGGATGATTCAGCCGCGCAGGGGGCGGCCGGGAAAGGAAAAGAAAAAACGCACTATAACGGTGCATAGTGCGTTACATTTTTGCACCAGATTGTTGATTGCCCTCTGGCGGCGAAAATGATTTATCAGGCGATCGCCGAATCTTCATTTACGCTAGCCGCCAGCTCTTCGCCCGCCAGCTGCAATTGATACATCTGCCAGTAGCGGCCCTGGGCGGCAAGCAGTTGCTGGTGCGTACCGCGCTCGACCGCCTGACCGCGATGCAGCACCAGAATGGTGTCCGCATCGACAATCGTCGATAACCGATGCGCAATCACCACCAGCGTGGTGTGTTCACGTACCGCCTCCAGCGCTTGCTGAATCGCCTGTTCCGTGCCGGAGTCAATACTGGCCGTAGCTTCATCAAGGATCAGCACCTGCGGCGTTGCAACTAACACCCGCGCCAGCGCCAGCAGTTGTTTCTGCCCAACGGAGAGATTATTGCCCTGCTCGCCCAGCCGGGTATGAATCCCTTCGCTCAGGCCGCGCGCCAGTTCTGCCAGTTGCACGGTCTCCAGCGCCTGCCATACCCGCTCTTCAGAGATATCGCGGCCCAGCGTGACGTTTGCCAGGAAAGTATCCGCCATCACCACCGGATCCTGCTGCACCATCGCGATGCCCTGGCGTAATACACCGTGGCTCAGCGAAGAGAGCGGTCGTCCATCAAGGCGGATTTCACCCTGCGTCAGCGGGTAGTAACCCATCAGCAGGCTGGCCAGCGTACTTTTGCCGCTGCCGGTGTGTCCGACCAGCGCTACAAAGCTGCGCGAAGGCACGGACAGACTGATGTTTTGCAGCACCAGATTGTCGTCGCGATAGGCAAATGAGACGTTATCTACCTCGATATCCCCGCTCTTCAGCGGCTGGCCATCATCACCGTAGCCTTGACGTGGCCCATCCATCAGTTCGAACACCCGTTCACCGGCGACAACCGCCTGTTGCAGCATTGATTGCTGGGTGGTCAGCTCGATAAGCGGCTCGTTCAACCGCCCCAGATAGCTAATAAACGCATACAGCACACCAACCTCAATGGAGCTGCCAGAGGTAAAGCTGAACAGCATCAGCAAACCGCAGAGGATCAGTGCCGAGAAAAGACTAAGCAGCGGACGCAGCAAAAAGCCATCCAGTCGCAGGGTCTGCATGCGCGCCATATAGTGCGAACGGCTGGCCTCGCCCATTCTCTCGCCAAAACGCGCCTGCTGGCGGAACTGCTGGATAACGCTCATGCCGTTGATGACTTCGTTAAAGCCATCGTTAATATCCGCCAGATAAGCGCGAACCCGGCGCACAATTGGGGTGCTGTAGCGTTGATAAATCACCATCACCACCAGCACCGCCGGGAAAATGACCATCGCCACCAGCGCCATGCGCCATTCCAGGCTGAACATCGCCACCAGCATCGCGCCAATTAAAGCTGCGCTGCGCAGAACCGTTGCCACTACCGTCACATACAAATCACGAATCACTTCGGTGTCATTGGTTACGCGGGAGATAAGCTGCCCGACGGGCTGCGTATCAAAGGCGCTGAGCGGCTGGCGCAGCGCGGCGTCCATCACGTCGGTACGCAGCTGTTGCACCACGCCCACGGCGGCCTGATTAAACAACAGCGACTGCGCGTAATGCAGACCCGCCGCCAGCAGCTGCAATCCCACATACGCCGCAACCAGCCCGGCGACCATCGCCAACGGCAGGTTGTTTTTCGCCACCATGTTATCGATAAAATAGCTAATCAGCAGCGGGCCGCTAACCTCCGCCGCCGCGGCCACCCACAGCATAACAACGGCGATAGCCAGCTGTTTTCGCCACGGCGAGCCGTACGCCAGCAGCCTTTTCAGGGTCGGCCATAGTTGTCCAAAACTACGCATTCGCCGCCTCCTCGTTGCTCTCTGGCGCATCGGACAGCGCCGCTTCCAGTTGCTGATAGCGATACATATCGCGATACCAGCCGGGTTGCTGAACCAGAGAATCATGCTGACCACGCTGGGCAATATGTCCATGCTGCATCACGATAATCTCGCTGGCTTCCGTCAGCGCAGATAAACGGTGGGCGCTGATTATCACGGTTCGGCCCTCGCCCCACTGGCGCAGGTTGTGCAGGATCTGATGCTCGGTACGACCATCAACCGCCGACAGCGCATCGTCCAGAATCAGGATTTCAGCATTCAACAGCAGCGCGCGGGCAATAGAGATACGCTGTTTTTGTCCGCCGGACAGCATCACGCCGCGCTCGCCCACTTCGGTATCGTAGCCTTGCGGAAGACGTAAAATATCCTCATGAACGCTGGCGAGACGCGCCACATGTTCGATCTCTTCCTGCGTGGCCTGCGGGCGTCCCAACGCAATGTTATTGCCGACGGTATCCGAAAACAGGAATGGCGTCTGGCTAACCACCGCCAGCCGGCTACGCCAGCTATCCAGCTGTAAGCGCGTTAACGGAATATCATGAAAGCGTATATCACCCTGGGTAATATCGAAGTGACGCTGAATCAGCGACAGCACCGTACTTTTTCCCGCGCCGGTCGGGCCGCAGATGCCCAGCATCTGTCCTGGTTTGAGCTGGAAATTCACATTTTCCAGCGCCCGGAGGGTCGTTTGCGGATAGCAAAACTCGCGAATCGCCACCGCCAGCTCGCCGCGTCCTTCCGGCACCGGTTCAGTGCCGTCATTCACCACCGGCGCTTCGGCCAGCATGGCGCGAATACGGCTGTACGCGGCGCTGCCGCGTTCGACGATGTTAAACATCCATGCCAACGCCAGCATCGGCCAAATCATCAGACCGAGATACATCATAAAGCTGGTAAGCTGGCCGAGCGTCAGAGAACCGTGCACCACCATCCAGCTTCCTCCGGCAATTGCCAGCAGGTTAGCCATACCAATAGCGATATAAATCGTGGGATCGAAACGGGCATCAATGCGCGCCACGCGCAGGTTTTTCTTACCGGTGTCTTCGGCGTCTGCGGCAAATAATGCCGATTGCCGATCCTCCAGGCCAAAAGCCTTGATCATACGAATGCTGGTCAGGCTTTCCTGAGTACGGTCGTTGAGACTGGAGAACGCCGCCTGCGCCAGCTTAAAGCGATTATGGAGTCGATCGCCGTAACGTTTGATCATTAACGCCATCACCGGCATCGGCAGCAGCGCAATCAAGGTCAACTGCCAGCTTATCTGCGTCGACATCACGATCAGCACCGCACACCCCATTACCAGCGAATCCACCAGCGTCAGCACACCTTCTCCGGCGGCAAATACGACGCGATCGACATCGTTAGTTGCCCGCGCCATCAGATCGCCGGTGCGGTGACGCAGATAGAATTCGGGGTGCTGGCGACTCAACTGACGGTAATAATCTTCCCGCAGCTCAACCGCCAGTTGGTAGGATGCGCCAAACAGCAGTACGCGCCAGACATAGCGCAGCAAATACACGACCACCGCAATCAGGGCGATTGTGCCAACCCACATCAGCAGCCGCTCGGTGGTAAAGCGTTGTGCTGTGACGCCATCCACAATAATTCCGACCACTTTCGGCGGAATAAGCTGAAGGATAGCGATGATGATAAGCAGGGCCACTGCCCCGAGGTAGCGACGCCACTCCCGGCGGAAGTACCAGCTTAATTGAGCAAATAATCGCACGCGTTATGTCCTGACAAGATTTCCGGCAATGAGCGCCGGGAGAATTATTCAATAGGTAGAGCAGTTGTGTATTTAATCTGTTCCATCGCAAAGCTGGAGGTGACGTCAGACAGGCCCGGTACGCTGTTCACCAGGCGCTTATAGAATTCATCATAGCTTTTCATATCGGCGACCTGTACCCGCATCAGGTAGTCATACTCCCCGGCCATACGCCAGAACCCCAGAACCTCCGGCATTCCGGTCACTTCGGTGACAAAGCGGCAATACCATTCGCTGCTGTGATGCTGAGTTTTGATCAGCACAAATGCGGTCAGACCCAGCCCCAGTTTTTCGGGATCCAGCAGAGCGACTCTGCCCAGCAGGATCCCGTCGTCCTCAAGCCGTTTGAGACGTTTCCAGCAGGGGGTGGTTGTCAGATTAACGGCATCTGCTAACGCCTGCAAAGAAAGGGTGCAGTCCTGTTGCAGTAAGCCGAGCAGCTTACGGTCAATTTTGTCTAACATATCCACTCCACAGAGAAGAATTTTCTCCTTACATTCTATTTTAAAGGCTAAATGGCAACAATTTTTTCCGTGCTTTTCGCTATTCTGGGCACAAAATGACAAATGGATATCTTTTAATGATGAATAGCTCCTGGGTTAAAAACGCCATCAATGAAATCAACGCAGATTATCAGCGTTCAGCGGATACGCATCTCATTCGCCTGTCGCTCCCGGCGTTTCCTGGCATTCAGCTCTATCTAAAAGATGAGAGCACGCATCCGACCGGGAGCCTGAAGCATCGTCTGGCGCGTTCACTGTTCCTGTACGGACTGTGCAATGGCTGGATCAAAGAAGGCACCACCATCATTGAATCATCGTCCGGTTCAACGGCGGTCTCCGAAGCTTACTTCGCCCGACTGTTAGGACTGCCGTTTATTGCCGTCATGCCTTCCTGTACGGCGAAACGTAAAATTGAGCAGATTGAGTTTTACGGCGGGCGCTGCCATTTCGTGGAAAGCGCCTGCGAAATTTATGCGGCTTCAGAGCAGCTGGCGCGTGAGCTGAACGGCCATTACATGGACCAGTTCACCTACGCTGAGCGCGCCACCGACTGGCGCGGCAATAACAATATTGCCGACAGTATCTTTCGTCAGATGCAGTGCGAACCCAACCCCGTTCCCCGCCATATCGTGATGAGCGCCGGAACCGGCGGTACCTCGGCAACCATTGGTCGCTATATTCGCTGTCAGGGCTACGATACTCGTTTGATGGTGGTGGACCCGGAAAACTCGGTCTTTCTGCCCTTCTGGCAGGATCGTGACGCAACGTTACGCAGCCCGGTAGGTAGCAAAATCGAAGGCATCGGCCGCCCACGCGTCGAACCCTCTTTCATTCCGGACGTAGTCGATGAAATGCTGCGCGTGCCGGATGCCGCCAGCGTTGCCACCGCGCACTGGCTGGAGACGCAGTTGGGTCGTAAAGTCGGCGCCTCGACCGGCACCAATATGTGGGGAACGCTACAGCTTGCCGCCCGCATGCGCGACGCAGGAGAAACGGGATCGCTGGTAACATTGCTGTGCGATAGCGGCGAACGCTATCTGGAAACCTATTACAATCCGCAGTGGGTCGACACGCACATCGGTGATTTAACGCCGTGGAAAGCGGAGCTTGCGCAACTCCTGAATACCCGCTAATCAGACAAAAAAAAGCCAGACGCGCAGTCTGGCTTGCTGGAAGGGATCTCTCATTCGGGGGAATAAGGTAGATGCGGATTGTCCAGCCAATGCGTCAAAAAGTGTGACACTGCCTGATTACGGCAGTGGCCAATCACCGATAAATGCGGCAATTCGGCAATCAGTTGCGGCATCGCGTTACCCATAATCAGGCCGCGCCCTACGCTGCTTAACATTTCGCGATCGTTCATGGCATCGCCAAACGCCATACACTCGGCCATTGAATAACCTAAGTGGTCGCTCAATACCGCCAGCGCAGAACCTTTGTTACAACCCAGCGGCAGTACCTCAAGGCAATCAACGGCGGAAAAACAGAGATTCGCCTGCTCACCCAGCGCCTCATTGAGTTGAATACGCAGACGGATCAGCGTGTCATGATCGCCGCAGAAACAGATTTTCGTGACCTGGTGGGCGGGAATACGTTTCACATCCACGATCTGGTAACGAAATCCGCTATACACATGCGCCTGAAGCAGCGAGGGGATCTCTTGTCCGGTGAACCAGCCATTGTCATTAAAGACGTGCATGCTGGCCGTGGTGTCCCACTTCTGGTGCAACACCGTATCCGCAACATTTGGATCCAGATCCTGACGGTGCAGCACATCGCCCTCGATCGAGTGAATACGCGTGCCGTTACCGGTGATCAAAAAGGCGTCCAGCGAAATGGAACCCAGAATATGGCGCATCTCCAGCACATGGCGACCGGTAGCAAATGTCAGGGTGATATCACGTTCACGCAGGCGCGCCAGCGTTGAAAGCGTTTCATCGCCTAAATGGTGATTCGGCATCAAAAGGGTGCCATCCATATCAAATGCAGCCAGACGAGCCATTTCTTTCTCCACACTGTGAGGCGGTTAACTTGTGATTCAGTATCACCTGAGATATACGGAAGTAATAGTGAATAGATAAAATTAATTGTTCCGGGTTTATATGCGACTATTGAACCGACTAAATCAATACCAACGCCTGTGGCAGCCCTCGAACGGGGAGCCGCAGTCGGCGACCATTGGCGAACTGGCTGAACGCTGTTTTTGCAGCGAGCGCCACGTACGAACCCTGTTAAAACAAGCGCAGGATGCAGGCTGGCTGGAATGGCACGCCCAGTCCGGGCGGGGTAAACGCGGGCAACTATGCTTTTTAGTCACGCCGGATTCGCTACGCAATACCATGATGGAGCAGGCGCTGCAAAAGGGAGAACAGCTTAACGTGCTGGAGCTGGCCCAGCTGGCGCCGGGCGAATTAAGAACGCTGCTACAGCCATTTATGGGCGGTCAGTGGCAAAACGACACGCCAACCCTGCGTATCCCCTATTACCGTCAGCTTGACCCTTTGCACCCCGGATTTCTCCCCGGCCGCGCAGAACAGCATCTCGCCGGGCAGATATTCTCTGGCCTGACCCGCTTTGACACGAATACTCAACGCCCCTGCGGAGATTTAGCTCACCACTGGAATATCTCCGCTGACGGTCTGCGCTGGGATTTCTATATTCGTTCCACCCTGTACTGGCATAACGGCGATGCCGTCAGCAGCACACAGCTGCATCAACAGCTGCTGATGCTGCTGGAGCTACCCACCCTGAATAAATTGTTCATCAGCGTCAAACGTATTGAGGTGACCCATCCCCAGTGTCTGACCTTTGTCCTGCATCGCCCCGACTTCTGGTTAGCGCATCGCCTGGCAAGCTACAGCAGCCATCTGGCGCATCCTGAGCATCCGTTTGTTGGCACCGGCCCGTTCAGACTCACGCTGTTTACCCCTGAACTGGTGCGTATTGAGAGTCACGATCACTACCACCTGAGCCACCCTCTATTAAAAGCCATTGAATACTGGATAACCCCGCAGCTCTTTTCTCAAGACTTGGGCACCAGCTGTCGCCATCCGGTACAAATTGCGATTGGTAAACCCGAAGAGTTACCCATGCTAAGCCAGGTGAGTAGCGGGATAAGCCTCGGTTTTTGCTATCTCACGCTCAAAAAAAGCGCGCGCCTGAATACCCTGCAGGCCCGCCGGCTGGTCAATATTATCCACCGCTCTTCCCTGCTCCAGACGCTTAACGTAGATGAAAACCTGATCACCCCAAGCAATGCGCTGCTGCCAGGATGGACAATCCCACAATGGGATGAGCTGGACGAGGTAGCGCTACCGGAAAAACTGACGCTGGCCTACCATCTGCCGGTAGAACTTCACGCCATGGCTGAACAGCTCCGCCAGGCGCTGGCGCTACTCGGGTGTGAATTAACGCTTATTTTTCATAATGCTAAGAACTGGGATGGCAATCATCCTTTAGCCCAGGCCGACCTGATGATGGGAGACAGGCTGATTGGCGAAGCGCCTGAATATACCCTGGAACAGTGGTTACGCTGCGATCAGCTCTGGTCACATGTACTGAATGCCCCCGAATACACGCATCTGCAGACCACGCTGGATGCCCTGCAAGTTCAGGCCAATGAAGACGATCGCCACGCGGCGTTACAGCAGGTTTTCGCTACGCTGATGCATGACGCCACGCTGACCCCGCTGTTCAATTATCACTATCGTATTAGCGCGCCACCGGGCGTGAACGGCGTGCGTCTGAATCCTCGCGGCTGGTTTGAGTTCACCGAAGCCTGGTTACCGCCGCCTTCCGCGTGAAGAAGCTGGTCGACGCCACGCCCAGGCGCTACCATAGGGGTTTCGTTATTTGTCAGGAAAAGCCATGAAACGTGCCGTTGTTGTATTCAGTGGAGGTCAGGACTCCACAACCTGTCTGGCGCAAGCGCTACATCAGTATGATGAAGTGCACTGCGTGACCTTTGATTATGGTCAGCGCCACCGCGCTGAGATTGATGTCGCACGTGACCTGGCCTTAAAACTGGGCGCGCGTGCGCACAAAGTCCTCGACGTGACGCTGCTTAGCGAACTGGCCGTCAGCAGCCTGACACGCGATAACATCCCGGTACCCGACTACGAACCCGACGCGAACGGCATTCCCAATACCTTTGTGCCCGGGCGCAATATTCTGTTTTTAACCCTGGCGGCAATTTACGCTTACCAGGTGCAGGCAGAGGCGGTCATTACCGGCGTTTGCGAAACCGATTTCTCCGGCTATCCGGACTGTCGCGATGAGTTCGTCAAAGCGCTGAACCATGCCGTAAGCCTGGGGATGGCAAAAGATATCCGCTTTGAAACCCCGCTGATGTGGATAGATAAAGCCGAAACCTGGGCACTGGCCGATTATTGGGGCAAGCTGGACCTGGTACGCGCAGAAACGCTGACCTGCTATAACGGCATCAAAGGAGACGGCTGCGGTCATTGTGCGGCCTGTAATCTGCGCGCCAACGGCCTCAATCATTATCTGGCGGATAAACCGGCGGTGATGGCGGCGATGAAGCAGAAGACCGGGTTAAAGTAATGTATTGAGTGATGCCGGATGGCGCTTTGCTTATCCGGCCTACAGGCACTCACCGCCCCTATTTCACCATCTGCTCCAGTTTTTCACGTAACTCCCCTTCCAGCGGCAGCGCTTTTTGCGTTTTTAGATCAATACAAACGAAGGTAATCAGCGCATCAGCCACCACCTGCCCCTCCGGCTCCAGCGTTATCGTCTGGTTTAACACGCCGCTTTTACCGTTGAGCTGTTGAACCTGACTGGTGATGGTCAGCAGATCGCTCAGCACCGCAGGTCGGCGGTAGTTGATATTAATATTCACGACCACAAAAGCGATGTTGTGCGCGGTCATCCACTGAAAGCTGTCGGTGTTTTCCAGTCCATCCCAGCGTGCTTCTTCCAGAAACTCAAGATAACGGGCATTGTTAACGTGCTGATAAACATCGAGGTGATAACCACGGACTTTAATTTGTGTTTGCATAGCGCAGGAACCTTACGTTGTTTTTATAGGAACAGACTTCGGGGTATAGAGGTCATAACTGGTATGACCTCTACAGTCTGGCAAACTTTCAGCACTCTGCAAGTTATTAAAGTGTTAAAACTGCCAGATTACGTTCCACCAGAGAGCTGCCCATTCCCGGCACCTGTTTTAAGTCATCTACCGTTTTAAACGGCCCGTACTCCTCGCGATAACTCACAATCGCCTGCGCTTTCTTCAGGCCCACGCCATTCATGACCCGCGCTAATTCTTCCGCAGAAGCGCTATTAATGCTCACCCTGGTGCCTTCATCATCGCTCGCTTTAGCCGGTTGCGTCGCTTTGCTTTGCGCTGTCCCTGAAGCATCCGCTTTGAGCTGAGTCGCCTGGCTTTTGGCGACAGGCTCCGCAGCCAAGGCGCTTTGGGCCATGCCGGCGCAGGTCAATGAAAGAGTGATAAGCAGGGCTTTGATTCCATGTTTCATACTGTTTTCTCCGTGTTTGTTAACAGTGGAATCACGATAGCGAGGTGCAGAACAGCAGACAAACGGCAAATATCAGAAATGGAAAAGGCCGCGAAAGCGGCCTTTGGTTGATACAACTTTTTGCAATTTTTTGCGAGGAGCCTCGGTTATTGCTGCTGCTCCAGCGCGTCGCCGACTTTAATTTTTGCGGCTTTACGCAGGTTGCTCATCAGCGCTTCAAAAGTAATTTGCGCGTTGTTCTGAGTAATCCCCTGAACCATCGCTTTCTTCTGCGCTTCAGGCATAGAACCCGCTTTCACTTCTTCCAGCGCCAGCAGAACAACGTTGCCCTGCATATCGTTCGCCACGCCGTAGCTCGGTTTATCTTGCGCTGGCAGGCTCAGACCAAAGGCCGCCTGACTCAGCGGATCCTGACCGGTACGGCTCAGCGTTTTCGCCTCGCCAAAGCTCAGGCCCGCTGCTTTCATCGCGTCATCGCCTTTACCTGCTTTCAGGTCCGCCAGCAGTTTATCGGCATCCAGCTTCGCCTGCTGCACTGCTTTATTGTGCTTAACAAGCGCAGTTACCTGCTCTTTCACTTCTGCCAGTGGCTTAACGGCTTCGGCTTTGTGCTCTGCAATACGCAGCACAAACGCGCGATCGCCATCCACGGTGATGATGTCGGAGTTACTGCCAGGCGTACCGTTCTCGCCAACCAGACCACCATTGAAAATGATGTCAGCAACCGGTTTGAAGTTCAGCTCTTTCGGCAGGCTGTCACGGCTAAACCAGCCTGTTTCAACCGCTTTCATACCCGCAGCCTGCTCCGCACCCGCCAGAGATTCATTATCGTTGCTGGCGGCATCGCTCACTTTCTGCTGCAGCGCATAGTATGCATCCAGCGCTTTTTCCTGCTTCACTTTTGCCGCAATGTCATCACGGGCTTCGCTCAGCGGTTTAACCTGCGCAGGCTGTACGTCGTCAAGACGCGCAACGAGGAAACCAACGGAAGACTTAATCACGCCGGACAGCTGGCCTTTTTCTTTCAGGCCGGCATTTTTCAGCTCGTCCGGGGTGGTGGACTCTTCCAGCCAGCCCATGTCGCCGCCTTTACGGGCGGAGATGATGTCGGCAGATTTTTCTTTTGCCAGCGCAGCGAAATCACCACCTTTGTTCAGCTCGTCCAGTACCGCTTTCGCTTCATCTTCCGTTTTGGTCTGAATGATGCTGTAGCGGTTACGCTGCGGCTGAGTGAACTGGTCCTGATGCTGATCATAATAAGACTGAATATCAGCGTCGCTGGCCGTCTCCTGCATAGCCGCCGCATCCAGCTTGATGTAGCTCACGCGGAACTGTTCCGGCGTCATAAAGTTGTTTTTATTCTGCTCGTAGTAGCTGGTAACTTCCTGATCGGTAACAGACTGCTTCGCGGCAAGTGCGTTAACGTCAATCGTCGCCTCACGAACGATACGCTGCTGTGCGACCAGTGCCGCCAGCTCGTCTGTTTCACCTTTCAGCATGAAGTCCGTACCGGCTACGCTGTTGATCAGCTGCTGGGTAGTAAGCTGATTGCGTAATGCCTGGGCATACTGGTCTGCGGTCATACCCATTTGATTCACAATCGCGTTGTAGCGGTTGTTATCAAATTTGCCATCAACCTGGAAAGACGGCGTGGTGAAAATGGCCTGTTTAACCTGATCGTCGCTGATATTGAGCTTCAGTTCGCGGGAGTACTGATCCAGCAGCGCTTCGTCAATAAGACGATTCAGCACCTGCTGACGCAGCGTTTTCATATAGCCTTCGTTCGCCGCCAGCTCAGAGTATTGATCGCCCAACTGCTGCTGCATGCGGTTACGTTCGCTATTGAACGCATTCTCAAATTGCCCGCGGCTGATCTCCTGGCCATTCACTTTGGCGGCGTAGTTCTTGCCCCCGCCAATCAGGTAACCACTCACGCCGGTCAAAATGAACGACACGATAATGATACCGAAAATAATCTTGAGCACGAGACTGTTAGCAGCCGTGCGTAAGCTGTCCATCATGGTGTAACCACACTCCGCTGTAGATGACTATACGCGTTATCCTTCAAGCCGCATCCGCGTTGGCTACAACAACGGCGGCAAGGATGTTGAGTATATATGCTTCACGCAGCATAGCGTTTCCTGAACGCTGCGCACAAAGACCTATTGTGACAAGAAACAGGGGCAATTGTCAGCCCACAACGCGTAGAAAGTACCGGAATCACAAATAAAAAAGGCACATCAGTCGATGCGCCCTTGTACTTCGTCACATCCCCAAAGGGGAAATCACTTAGTTTACCGCGTCTTTCAGTGCTTTACCTGCACGGAAGCCCGGTACTTTAGCCGCGGCAATGGTGATCTCTTTACCTGTTTGCGGGTTGCGACCAGTACGGGCAGCACGCTCTTTAACGGCAAAAGTACCAAAACCTACCAGCGCTACGTCATCACCTTCCTTCAGGGATTCGGTAACAGAAGCAATAATTGCATCTAACGCACGTCCAGCCGCAGCTTTAGAGATATCAGCCCCTGCAGCAATTTTGTCGATCAGTTGAGATTTATTCACTCTTCTCTTCCTCTTTTATAATTTATATCGCACCTGAATCCTTCAAAGTGCGACCGCGCAGCAGTTATATCAGGCCTGCCATGCCCTTACAACACCCGTTAATGATGGCAAGCCTAATCCGTCATCTAAATTAGCTATACAAAAAAAGGCTGGCAAGTCCGAAATGGCCTGCCAGCCCTGTTTTTATTAGTGCTCTTTGCGCGAGGTCACTATTTTGCGGTCACAACCTGCATTCCGGACGGTTCATTTTGCAGCGCAAGACTCAGAACTTCCTCGATGCGTTTCACCGGATGGATGTCCAGATCGGCAATCACGTTGTCCGGAATCTCTTCCAGGTCGCGTTTGTTTTCATCTGGAATTAAGACCGTTTTAATGCCGCCACGGTGCGCCGCCAGCAGTTTTTCTTTCAAACCACCGATTGGCAGCACCTGACCACGCAGGGTGATCTCGCCGGTCATCGCCACATCGGCGCGAACCGGGTTGCCGGTCAGACAAGAAACCAGCGCGGTGCACATGGCAATACCGGCACTCGGGCCATCTTTCGGCGTCGCCCCTTCGGGTACGTGAACGTGGATGTCACGTTTTTCGTAAAAGTCCGAATTAATACCCAGTTTTTCCGCACGCGCACGCACCACGGTCAGCGCAGCCTGAATGGACTCCTGCATCACCTCACCCAAAGAACCGGTGTAGGTCAGCTTGCCTTTACCCGGTACGCAGGCGGTTTCGATGGTCAGCAGATCGCCACCCACTTCCGTCCACGCCAGCCCCGTCACCTGACCCACGCGGTTTTCGTTGTCCGCGCGACCGTAGTCAAAGCGCTGCACGCCGAGATAATCATGCAGATTTTCACCGTTAATTACGATGTGTTTCAGTGAGTTATCCAGCAACAGTTGCTTAACCGCTTTGCGGCACAGCTTGGAGATTTCACGCTCCAGGCTACGCACGCCCGCTTCACGGGTGTAGTAACGAATAATGCCCACAATGGCGCTATCGTCGACCGTCAGCTCGCCTTTTTTCAGCGCGTTACGCTCAATCTGTTTCGGCAACAGGTGACGTTTAGCGATGTTCAGCTTCTCGTCTTCGGTATAACCGGACAGACGGATCACTTCCATACGATCCAGCAACGGCGCCGGAATATTCATGGAGTTAGAGGTCGCAACGAACATCACGTCGCTGAGATCGTAGTCCACTTCCAGGTAGTGATCGCTGAACGCCACGTTCTGCTCTGGATCCAGCACCTCAAGCAGTGCGGAAGCCGGATCGCCACGCATGTCGGAAGACATTTTGTCGATCTCATCGAGCAGGAACAGCGGGTTTTTAACGCCCACTTTGGCCATTTTCTGGATCAGTTTACCCGGCATTGAACCAATATAGGTCCGGCGGTGACCGCGAATTTCAGCCTCATCACGCACGCCGCCCAGCGCCATACGGATGTATTTACGTCCGGTGGCTTTGGCGATGGACTGTCCCAGAGAGGTTTTACCTACCCCCGGCGGCCCAACCAGACACAGGATCGGCCCCTTGATTTTGTTCACACGGCTTTGAACCGCGAGATACTCAAGGATACGGTCTTTGACGCGTTCCAGACCGTAATGGTCGGTATCGAGGATTTCCTGCGCCTGACGCAGGTCTTTTTTGACCTTGCTACGCGCGTTCCACGGTACCTGTACCATCCAGTCGATGTAGCCACGCACCACGGTCGCTTCCGCCGACATCGGAGACATCATTTTCAGCTTCTGCAGCTCGGCTTCCGCTTTCTCTTTTGCCTCTTTCGGCATTTTCGCCGCGTCGATCTTACGCTTCAGCGCTTCGTTTTCGTCCGGCGCGTCGTCCATCTCGCCGAGTTCTTTCTGAATGGCTTTCATTTGCTCGTTCAGATAGTACTCACGCTGGGATTTTTCCATCTGCTTCTTCACGCGGTTGCGAATGCGTTTCTCAACCTGCAGCAGATCGATTTCGGATTCCATCATCGCCATCAGATATTCCAGACGTTCGTTAACGTCGGACATCTCCAGCACGGACTGCTTGTCAGCCAGCTTCAGCGGCATGTGCGCAGCGATGGTGTCCGCCAGACGCGCAGGATCGTCAATGCTGTTCAGCGACGTCAGCACTTCTGGTGGGATTTTCTTGTTCAGCTTGATATAGCCTTCGAACTGGCTGATAGCGGTACGCACCAGCACTTCCTGTTCGCGCTCATCAATGGCTGGCGAGTCAAGGTACTCCGCTTTCGCAGAGAAATGCTCGCCGTTGTCAGACAGCGCAGAAATACGCGCGCGCTGTAACCCCTCGACCAGCACTTTTACGGTGCCGTCAGGCAGTTTCAGCATCTGCAAAATAGAGGCCACGGTCCCGACGGTGAAAAGATCGTTTACACCCGGCTCATCCGTTGACGCTTCTTTCTGTGCGACCAGCATGATTTTTTTATCATGGTCCATAGCCGCTTCCAGACAACGGATAGATTTTTCCCGCCCTACAAATAAGGGTATGACCATGTGCGGATAAACCACCACATCGCGCAACGGCAATACGGGGATTTCAATGCGTTCAGAACGCTCAGGATTCATAGAGCTCTCTCTTAGTTTAGTGTCCGCCAGGTAATCAGGTGGTACGACTGTGCACCACACCACCTTTAACATGTATGTCAGTATATGGGGATGTTTCCCACACATTCAACGCCATGTTTACGGAAAAATAAAAGGGGAGATAAAATCCCCCCTTTTTAATTAAATGTCTGTATGAATTGATGAATTATTCGCCAGATGCCTGCTGCGCTTCCGGCTTACCGTAAATCAGCAATGGCTTGCTCTGACCGCCAATCACCGACTCATCGATCACCACTTTTTCGACGTCTTCCATAGAAGGCAGATCGTACATGGTGTCGAGCAGCGCGGCTTCGACGATAGAACGCAGACCACGGGCACCGGTTTTACGCGCCATTGCTTTCTTGGCGATCGCATCCAGCGCTTCCTCACGGAACTCCAGATCGACACCTTCGAGATTGAACAACGCCTGGTATTGCTTGGTCAGGGCGTTTTTCGGCTCTTTCAGGATCTGGATCAGCGCTTCTTCACTCAGTTCGCTCAGCGTTGCCACCACCGGCAGACGACCGATGAACTCAGGGATCAGACCAAATTTGATCAGATCTTCCGGCTCTACCTGCGACAGCAGCTCACCTTCGCTGGCTTTATCAGACTGCGCTTTTACCGTCGCGCCAAAACCAATGCCGGAGCCGGTTTCAACACGGTTAGCAATGACTTTATCCAGACCAGCAAAGGCGCCGCCGCAGATAAACAGGATCTTAGAGGTATCAACCTGCAAGAACTCCTGCTGCGGATGTTTACGCCCACCCTGCGGCGGAACGGCGGCAACCGTACCTTCGATCAGTTTCAGCAGCGCCTGCTGCACGCCTTCGCCGGAAACGTCACGGGTAATGGACGGGTTGTCAGACTTACGAGAAATCTTGTCGATTTCATCGATATAGACGATCCCGCGCTGCGCCTTCTGTACGTCGTAGTCGCACTTCTGCAGCAGCTTCTGAATAATATTTTCAACATCTTCACCCACATAACCGGCTTCGGTCAGCGTGGTGGCGTCGGCCATGGTGAACGGAACGTCCAGCAGGCGCGCCAGCGTTTCAGCCAGCAGCGTTTTACCGGAACCCGTCGGGCCAATCAGCAGGATGTTGCTTTTGCCCAACTCGACGCCATTGCTGGTGTCGCCGTTGCGCAGACGTTTGTAATGGTTGTATACCGCGACCGCCAGCACTTTCTTCGCTTGCTCCTGACCGATAACGTAGTCGTCCAGGTGATTGCGAATTTCATGTGGCGTCGGCAGCGCACTGCGTTCACGGTGCGGTGCTACTTCCTTAATCTCTTCGCGAATGATGTCGTTACATAAATCGACACATTCGTCGCAGATATACACGGATGGACCGGCAATTAGCTTCCGCACTTCATGCTGGCTTTTGCCGCAAAAAGAGCAGTACAACAATTTGCCCGAGCCATCTTTGCGTTTATCTGTCATGGGTCAAAACCTCTTCTTTGTTCTTTGTGCCGCACACGACGACGCAAATGCCATTCTCAGGCGCAAGACGCTAGTCAGCGTTGTGCCGCTCCAGGTAATTATAGCGGCACACTTGCGCCCTGGGCATTAATTACGATGGGTCAAAATCGAGTCGACCAGACCGTACTCTACCGCTTCAGAAGCGGAGAGGAAGCGATCGCGCTCGGTATCACGTTCAATCTGCTCAAGAGATTGACCCGTATGATGCGCCATAAGTTCGTTCATGCGCCCTTTTACCTTCAGGATTTCACGGGCATGAATTTCAATATCCGTTGCCTGGCCCTGGTAACCGCCCAGAGGCTGGTGGATCATGACGCGAGAGTTAGGCAGGCAAAAACGTTTACCTTTTGCCCCGGCGGTCAGCAGGAAGGCGCCCATTGAGGCCGCCTGGCCCATACAAATGGTGCTGACGTCCGGCTTAATAAACTGCATGGTGTCATAGATAGACATCCCGGCAGTAATCACCCCACCAGGGGAGTTGATGTACAGATAGATATCTTTTTCCGGGTTTTCTGCTTCCAGGAACAGCATCTGCGCCACAATCAGGTTAGCCATGTGGTCTTCGACCTGGCCAGTCATAAAAATGACGCGTTCCTTAAGTAGACGAGAATAGATATCAAATGAGCGCTCACCACGTGAGGTCTGTTCAATGACCATCGGCACCAGCGCCATATGGGGTGCAAAGTTATCTCGTTCGCCGCTGTATGACATTTCCGTCTCCTGGATAAAATTTGAAAAAACCTGCTGTGCTGATTGTAACCTTATGGACGGATTATCAGCTAGTCCCTCTGTAATGGGTACGCCATCGCCATAATTCAAGCATAACAATCTTTTGTTGTAACGCTAACACTGAAACGCTGTTTTCGCACTCTTCCCATGCAAAATGCGTGACAAAAAAAACCCGCCACCAAAAGGTGACGGGCTTGCGTACGAAATTCGTGCTAAAAAAGCGACGAATTACGCCTGCTGGTTCATCAGCTCGTTGAAGGAAGTGGCTTTTTCAGTCACTTTCGCTTTCGCCAGAACGGCTTCAACAGCTTGTTCTTCCAGAGCAACGTTACGCATGTTGTCCATCAGCTCTTTGTTTTTGCTGTAGAACTCAACAACTTCTTTCGGATCTTCGTAAGCGGAAGCCATCTCTTCGATCAGGCCTTTAACGCGCTCTTCGTCAGCTTTCAGCTCGTTGGTGCGAATGACTTCGCCCAGCAGCAGGCCGACAACTACGCGACGCTTAGCCTGTTCTTCGAACAGCTCACGCGGCAGTTCCAGAGCTTGTTTCTCGTTGCCGCCGAAACGCTGAGCAGCCTGACGACGCAGAACGTCGATTTCGCTGTCGATCAGAGCAGCCGGAACGTCGATGTCGTTAGCTTTTACCAGACCTTCGATCGCCTGAGACTTAACGCGGTTACGCACAGCGCCTTTCAGCTCGCGTTCCATATTTTTACGCACTTCAGCGCGCAGACCGGCTACGGAACCATCTTCAACGCCGAAACGTTTGATGAATTCTTCAGTCAGTTCCGGCAGTTCGCGTTCTTCAACTTTCTTCAGGTTGATAACGAACTTAGCCGCTTTACCTTTCAGGTTTTCCGCGTGGTACTCTTCCGGGAAGGTCACGTCGATAGTGAACTCTTCGCCAGCTTTGTGGCCTTTAACGCCTTCTTCAAAGCCTGGGATCATACGACCCTGGCCCATCGCCAGTACGAAGTCAGACGCTTTGCCGCCTTCGAACTCTTCGCCGTCTACAGAACCGGTGAAGTCGATGGTTACACGGTCTTCTGCATCAGCAGCGCCGTCTTTGTCTTTCCAGGTCGCCTGCTGCTTACGCAGGGTGTCAAGCATCACGTCAACGTCAGCGTCGGTCACTTCAACAACCGGTTTTTCAACTTCGATTGCTTCCAGACCCGTCAGCTCAACTTCCGGATACACTTCGAATTCTACAGCGTAGGTGAAGTCTTCACCCAGCTTGTATTCGCCCGGAACGTAGTTCGGTGCGCCAGCCGGATTGATCTTCTCTTTGATGATCGCGTCAACGAAGTTGCGGCTCATCAGGTCACCCAGCACGTCCTGACGCACGGAAGCGCCATAACGCTGAGCAACAACATTCATCGGTACTTTTCCTTTGCGGAAACCGTCAATACGCACTTTCTTCGCTACGTTGACCAGCTCGCTTTTCACAGCGGTCTCGATGCTGTCAGCAGCGATAGTAATCGTTACACGGCGGCCAAGGCCTTGAGTGGTTTCAACTGAAACTTGCATCTTGTTACCTCAAAAAATCACAGTGCTCGGTCAACTCTTCTCCGCAAGCACAGGTTGTTGGCTTCGCGGAACTGGGATGTTCTCATAAGCAATCACATTCCCTGTCGTCAGAATCATCCCGAAGACATTCCGAAAAATAAGACGCGCATTATAGCGGCATCACTTTTATGAGTCGAGAACGGTTATCGCGCGTTGCTGCGGCTTTTTTCACAATTCCCGGCTAATTTTTGTCTGAATACTGTACGACTGCCCCAGAATTCAGACAAAACAAAACGGCCCGCAGGCCGTTTTCACATATTCCGTAGCAACATACTGGAAAAACGTCGCTTGTTGCAAATCCGTTTTTCTACGCGATGCTCCCGGCTCCACGACAGGGGGGCGACGCAAAAATCGTATCCTGCAACGCTTCCCACTCCTTAATGGTATAGGTATGCAGGGCTAACGCATGTACGGTTGTGGAGAGTTCCGCCGTTAACGTACCGTAAATCATCCGATGGCGATTAAGAAAACGTTCACCTGTAAAGCGATCGCTAACCAGCACAACCTTAAAGTGGCTTTCAGAACCTGCCGGGACATTGTGACGATAGCTTTCATCCACAACTTCGAGGAATACGGGTTGGAACGCTGCCTTTAATTTTTCTTCTATTTGCTCACGAATCATCATGAAATTTTTCCTCCGACAACGCTGAGATGTCACCCATCCCTTTAAATACTAGCCGCTTTTACCGTTTTCATTACACCTTAGCAACAAAAATTAGCGCTTTTCTGATTTTCTCATCCAAACGAATGAAGTTCACTAATTTCACCCTTCGGTTTATGGCGAAAAGTCCGTTTATGGTCTCCACAATGTCATAAAACGGACAACACAATGAATTTACATGCGTTACCTACTTCCCCTCATCGTTGGCAATGTTATGATGGCGGGAATTTTCTCTAACCACACAATTTAGATTCGCTGAGAGCTCTGGCATGTTTAAAAAAATCCTCTTCCCGTTAGTTGCGATGTTTATGTTAGCAGGATGCGCAACGCCGCCTACCACCATTGAAGTCTCACCCAAAATTACCCTGCCGCAGCAGGATCCGAGCCTGATGGGCGTGACCGTGAGTATCAATGGCGCCGACCAGCGTCAGGATCAGGCGCTGGCAAAAGTCACCCGCGACAATCAGCTGGTTACCCTGACCGCATCCCGCGATCTGCGTTTCCTGCTGCAAGAAGTCCTGGAAAAACAGATGACCGCACGCGGTTATATGATCGGTCCGAACGGTGCAGTTAACCTGCAAATCATTGTTAACCAGCTGTATGCTGACGTGTCGCAGGGTAGCGTGCGCTATAACATCGCCACCAAAGCAGACATCGCCATCATCGCCACCGCAGCCAACGGCAACAAGATGACCAAAAATTATCGCGCAAGCTACTCTGTTGAAGGCGCGCTGCAGGCCTCTAACAAAAATATTGCTGATGCCGTTAACAGCGTCCTGACCGACACCATCGCTGATATGTCTCAGGACACCAGCGTTCACGATTTCATCAAGCAGAACGCTCGTTAATTTCTGCCCTTATGGCCCGGCGTTCGTCGGGCCTATAGAAGCCCATGTCCAGTCATTACTTACGTATTTTTCAGCAACCACGTTCAGCTATCCTGCTCATTCTGGGATTCGCCTCCGGATTACCGCTCGCCCTGACCTCCGGTACGCTTCAGGCGTGGATGACGGTCGAGAATATCGATCTTAAAACCATCGGGTTCTTTTCTCTGGTCGGCCAGGCCTACGTGTTTAAATTCCTCTGGTCCCCATTGATGGACCGCTATACGCCGCCGTTTTTAGGTCGACGTCGCGGTTGGCTGCTGGCCACCCAGCTACTGCTGTTGATTTCTATCGCCGCAATGGGCTTTCTGGAGCCGGGCACGCAGCTGCGCTGGATGGCCGCGCTGGCGGTGGTGATCGCGTTTTGTTCCGCATCGCAGGATATCGTTTTTGACGCATGGAAAACCGATGTATTGCCTACGGAAGAGCGTGGCGCGGGTGCGGCAATCAGTGTGCTGGGTTACCGTTTAGGGATGCTGGTTTCCGGCGGGCTGGCCCTGTGGATGGCCGATCGCTGGCTAGGCTGGCAAGGCATGTACTGGCTGATGGCGGTGCTGCTGATCCCCTGTATCATCGCCACTTTGTTAGCGCCGGAGCCAACAGACGCTATTCCGGTGCCGAAAACGCTGGAACAGGCGGTTGCGGCTCCGCTGCGCGACTTCTTTGGTCGTAACAATGCGTGGCTGATTCTACTGCTCATCGTGCTGTATAAGCTCGGTGACGCCTTCGCCATGAGCCTGACCACCACCTTTTTAATCCGCGGCGTCGGATTTGATGCGGGCGAAGTCGGCGTGGTGAATAAAACGCTGGGGCTGCTGGCAACCATCGTTGGCGCGCTGTACGGCGGGATCCTGATGCAGCGCCTTTCGCTGTTTCGCGCGTTGCTCATTTTTGGGATTCTGCAAGGGGCGTCAAACGCAGGCTACTGGCTGCTGTCCATTACTGACAAACACATGTTCAGTATGGCCGCCGCCGTCTTCTTTGAAAACCTGTGTGGCGGGATGGGCACCGCGGCGTTTGTCGCCTTATTAATGACGCTGTGTAATAAGTCTTTTTCAGCGACTCAGTTCGCCCTGCTCTCCGCGCTTTCAGCGGTTGGTCGCGTTTACGTTGGTCCGGTAGCGGGTTGGTTTGTCGAAGCGCACGGGTGGCCCACGTTTTATCTGTTCTCCGTGTTTGCCGCGATCCCAGGACTCCTACTGCTGCTGGTTTGTCGCCAGACGCTGGAACATAGCTGGCAAAATGAAAGCTTTATGCCGCGCACGGAGTTTCGTGGGGCGTACGGTCTGGCATTAATGACGCTGGTCGTGGGCTGCTGTTTGCTGGCCGTCTGGCTACTGTTGTTGACCCTGAATGCGCTGGACTACACCAACTTCTCCTTCCTGCCGGAACTGCTTGAAATCTCGGTGGTGGTCGCCGTCTGCGGAGTCGTTTTTGGTGGATTGCTGGATTTTCTGGCACTGCGCAAAACCCGTCTGGCGTAACAATCCGCATTAATATCGCCGTTGTAATCACCCTGCGTAATTATAACGGCTAAATAAACACCAACTGATAAAAAAATAATATTTGTTATTTTGTGCGCCATAGAATTTGGAAATTATTGACGCCTTCTATACATGCTATTTTCCTTACTCGATTCAGCCACGATAAATTTATTTTTTGTTCTGCAATTGTCTTTTTATTGATAATCAATTGTTAAACAATTGTTTTATTTTCGTATTGGTTATACCAATTGCCCTTCACACATCCCTCACCTGCCCGCTTTCGTTATAACATGATGTTGCAACAGGTTCTTAAAGCCAATCCGACATATATTGCAACATATGTGACACGCTCGGCAGAACCCAGTAACACAGATCCAATGATGTTTACAGTAATGTAACCTTCCCGTAAAATGACCTCACACTTTAAACGCCACCCGGTCCCGTGGAATTGAGGTCGTTAAATGAGACTCAGGAAATACAATAAAAGTTTGGGATGGTTGACATTAATTGCAGGCACTACGTTACTCAGTGGCTGTAATTCTGCGCTGCTTGACCCTAAAGGACAGATTGGACTGGAACAACGTTCATTGATACTGACGGCATTTGGCCTGATGTTGATCGTCGTTATTCCAGCCATCTTGATGGCTGTTGGTTTTGCCTGGAAGTATCGTGCAAGCAATAAAGATGCGAAGTACAGCCCGAACTGGTCACACTCCAATAAAGTGGAAGCTGTGGTCTGGACGGTGCCGATCTTAATCATCATCTTCCTTGCCGTGCTGACCTGGAAAACCACTCACGCTCTTGAGCCTAGCAAACCGCTGGCGCATGACGAGAAGCCCATTACCATCGAAGTGGTTTCCATGGACTGGAAATGGTTCTTCATCTATCCGGAACAGGGTATCGCTACCGTGAATGAAATCGCCTTCCCGGCGAATACTCCGGTTGAATTCAAAGTGACATCCAACTCCGTGATGAACTCCTTCTTTATCCCGCGTCTGGGTAGCCAGATTTATGCCATGGCCGGTATGCAGACTCGACTGCATCTGATCGCCAACGAAGTCGGTACTTATGATGGTATCTCCGCAAGTTATAGCGGGCCAGGCTTCTCCGGTATGAAATTCAAGGCTATTGCAACAAAGGACCGCGCCGAATTCGACCAATGGGTTGCTAAAGCTAAACAGTCTCCGAACACCATGAACGACATGGCTGCGTTCGAAAAAGTGGCTGTGCCAAGCGAATACAACCAGGTGGAATACTTCTCCAACGTGAAGCCCGATTTGTTTAAAGACGTTATTAACAAATTTATGGCTCACGGTAAGAGCATGGACATGACCCAACCCGAAGGTGAGCACAGCGCGCATGAAGGTATGGAAGGCATGGACATGAGCCACGCGGAATCCGCCAACTCAAGGGGTTGAGGAAGAATACGATGTTCGGAAAATTGACACTTGATGCAGTTCCGTTCCATGAACCAATCGTCATGGTTACGATCGCTGCCATTATCATCGGTGGTGCGGCCTTACTCGGCCTTATCACTTACTTCGGTAAGTGGACCTACCTGTGGAAAGAGTGGCTAACTTCGGTTGACCACAAACGCCTTGGCATCATGTATGTCATCGTCGCAATCGTGATGTTGATTCGTGGCTTTGCCGATGCCGTCATGATGCGTAGTCAGCAAGCGCTGGCTTCTGCAGGTGAAGCAGGATTCCTGCCTCCTCACCACTACGACCAGATCTTCACGGCTCACGGCGTGATTATGATCTTCTTCGTGGCAATGCCATTTGTTATCGGTCTGATGAACCTGGTGGTTCCACTGCAGATTGGCGCACGTGACGTTGCATTCCCGTTCCTGAACAACCTGAGCTTCTGGTTCACCGTTGTTGGCGTAATCCTCGTTAACCTGTCTCTGGGCGTCGGTGAATTCGCGCAGACCGGCTGGCTGGCGTATCCGCCGCTTTCGGGAATAGAGTACAGTCCAAGCGTCGGGGTCGATTATTGGATATGGGCAGTCCAGTTGTCCGGTATTGGTACAACCCTGACCGGTATTAACTTCTTTGTGACCATCATTAAGATGCGTGCGCCGGGAATGACCATGTTCAAGATGCCGGTATTTAGCTGGGCATCTCTGTGCGCCAACATCCTGATTATCGCTTCGTTCCCCATTCTGACGGTTACCGTCGCGCTGCTGACCCTGGATCGCTATCTGGGCACCCATTTCTTTACCAACGATATGGGCGGCAACATGATGATGTACATCAACCTGATTTGGGCCTGGGGCCATCCGGAAGTGTACATTCTGATCCTGCCAGTATTCGGGGTATTCTCCGAAGTCGCAGCAACCTTCTCGCGTAAGCGTCTGTTTGGTTACACCTCGCTGGTGTGGGCAACCGTGTGTATCACCGTTCTGTCGTTCATTGTTTGGCTGCACCACTTCTTCACCATGGGTGCAGGGGCAAACGTAAACGCCTTCTTCGGTATTACCACCATGATTATCGCCATCCCTACCGGGGTGAAGATCTTCAACTGGCTGTTCACCATGTATCAGGGCCGTATCGTATTCCACTCAGCGATGCTGTGGACGATTGGCTTTATCGTCACCTTCTCAGTCGGCGGCATGACCGGCGTACTGCTGGCGGTTCCGGGTGCGGACTTCGTACTGCACAACAGCCTGTTCCTGATTGCGCACTTCCATAACGTTATCATCGGCGGCGTGGTGTTTGGTTGCTTCGCGGGTATGACCTACTGGTGGCCTAAAGCGTTTGGCTTCACGCTGAACGAAACCTGGGGTAAACGCGCATTCTGGTTCTGGATCATCGGCTTCTTCGTGGCATTTATGCCGCTGTACGTGCTGGGCTTTATGGGTATGACCCGTCGCCTCAGCCAGCAGATTGACCCACAGTTCCACCCGATGCTGGTTGTTGCCGCCTGTGGCGCCGCATTGATTGCGCTGGGTATCCTGTGCCAGTTCATTCAGATGTACGTGTCTATTCGCGACCGCGATCAGAACCGTGACCTGACCGGTGACCCATGGGGTGGCCGTACGCTGGAGTGGGCAACCTCTTCCCCGCCTCCGTTCTATAACTTTGCCGTTGTGCCGCACGTTCACGAGCGTGATGCCTTCTGGGAAATGAAAGAAAAAGGTGAAGCGTACAAGCAGCCTGCGCACTATGAAGAGATTCATATGCCGAAGAACAGCGGTGCCGGTATCGTCATTACCGCCTTCGCAACGCTGTTTGGTTTCGCCATGATCTGGCATATCTGGTGGCTGGCGATTGCAAGCTTCGCAGGCATGATCATCAGCTGGATTGTGAAAAGCTTTGATGAAGACGTGGATTACTACGTGCCGGTACAGGAAGTCGAAAAACTGGAAAACCAGCATTTCGATGAGATTACTAAGGCAGGGCTGAAAAATGGCAACTGATACTTTAACGCACGCGACTGCCCACGCGCACGAACACGGGCACCACGATGCAGGCCAGACCAAGATCTTCGGATTCTGGGTCTACCTGATGAGCGACTGCATTCTGTTCTCTATTCTGTTTGCAACCTATGCCGTTCTGGTGAACGGCACCGCAGGTGGCCCGACAGGTAAGGACATTTTTGAGCTGCCGTTCGTCCTGGTTGAAACATTCCTGCTGTTATTCAGCTCCATTACTTACGGCATGGCGGCCATCGCCATGTACAAGAACAACAAGAGCCAGGTTATCTCCTGGCTGGCGTTGACCTTCTTGTTTGGTGCCGGATTCATCGGGATGGAACTCTATGAATTCCATCACCTGATCGTTAACGGTATGGGCCCGGACCGCAGCGGCTTCCTGTCTGCGTTCTTCGCGCTGGTCGGTACGCACGGTCTGCACGTCACCTCCGGTCTGATCTGGATGGCGGTGCTGATGGTGCAAGTTGCTCGTCGCGGCCTGACCAGTACTAACCGTACCCGCATTATGTGCCTGAGCCTGTTCTGGCACTTCCTGGATGTGGTGTGGATCTGTGTGTTCACTGTTGTTTATCTGATGGGGGCGATGTAATGAGTCATTCTAACGAGAGCGGCGGCGCATCCCATGGCAGCGTAAAAACCTACATGACAGGTTTTATCCTGTCGATCATCCTGACGGTCATTCCGTTCTGGATGGTCATGACAGGTTCTGCTTCTCCGGCCGTCATACTGGGCACTATTCTGGCAATGGCAGTGGTACAGATTTTGGTGCACCTGGTGTGCTTCCTGCACATGAATAGCAAATCTGATGAAGGTTGGAATATGACGGCCTTTGTCTTTACCGTGCTAATCATCGCCATCCTGGTTGTGGGCTCCATCTGGATTATGTGGAACCTTAACTACAACATGATGATGCACTAAGAGCGGCGATTATGATGTTTAAGCAATACCTGCAAGTAACGAAACCAGGCATCATCTTTGGCAACCTGATCTCGGTGATTGGGGGGTTCCTGCTGGCCTCGAAAGGCAGCATCGATTATCCCCTGTTTATCTACACGCTGGTTGGGGTGTCACTGGTTGTGGCGTCGGGTTGTGTATTTAACAACTACATCGACAGGGATATCGACAGGAAGATGGAGAGGACCAAAAACCGCGTGCTGGTTAAAGGTCTGATTTCCCCTGCTGTCTCGCTGGTGTACGCCACCCTGCTGGGTATTGCTGGCTTTATGCTGCTGTGGTTTGGCGCGAACCCTCTGGCCTGCTGGCTGGGGGTAATGGGCTTCGTGGTCTATGTGGGCGTTTATAGCCTGTACATGAAGCGCCATTCCGTTTATGGCACATTGATTGGCTCACTCTCCGGCGCTGCGCCGCCGGTGATTGGCTACTGCGCCGTAACCGGTGAGTTCGATAGCGGCGCGCTGATTCTGCTGGCTATTTTCAGCCTGTGGCAGATGCCGCACTCTTACGCGATTGCGATTTTCCGCTTTAAGGATTATCAGGCTGCCAACATCCCGGTGCTGCCGGTGGTGAAAGGCATTTCAGTCGCGAAGAACCATATCACGCTGTATATCGTGGCATTTGCTATCGCCACGCTGATGCTAACCCTGGGCGGCTATGCAGGTTATAAATACCTGATTGTTGCTGCGGCGGTGAGCGTCTGGTGGTTGGGCATGGCGCTGCGCGGTTATAAAGTGGAAGATGACAGAGTCTGGGCGCGCAAGCTGTTCGGTTTCTCCATCATCGCCATTACCGCGCTCTCGGTGATGATGTCCGTCGACTTTATGGTGCCAAACTCGCAGAACCTGCTGACTTACGTCTGGTAAGTTAATCGTCACATCTTCTATGCCGGATGGCGGCTGACGCCTTATCCGGCCTACATAAAAAGCATGTTGCTTGTAGGCCGGATCGGATATGTCAGTATCGCCATCCGGCATTTTCGTCTCCTGTAACCTCCCCTCACAACGACAACATTTGTTAATGAAGAGCATGTTTACCGCGCCCCCATACCGCTTTACACTACACCCGGATTTTATACAGAGGTGGGAATGAACGATTACAAAATGACGCCCGGTGAGTTGCGCGCCACCTGGGGTTTAGGGACCGTGTTCTCGTTGCGCATGCTTGGCATGTTTATGGTCCTGCCGGTTCTGACCACGTACGGTATGGCGCTACAGGGCGCCAGCGAAGCGCTAATAGGCCTTGCCATCGGCATTTATGGCCTGGCGCAAGCCGTTTTCCAGATCCCCTTTGGCCTGCTCTCGGACCGCATCGGTCGTAAGCCGCTTATCGTCGGTGGACTGGCGGTTTTCGTTCTCGGCAGCGTGATTGCCGCCCTCTCCGATTCAATCTGGGGAATTATTCTTGGCCGGGCTCTGCAAGGATCTGGCGCGATTGCCGCCGCCGTGATGGCGCTGCTTTCCGACTTAACCCGTGAGCAAAACCGTACTAAAGCGATGGCGTTTATCGGCGTCAGCTTTGGTATTACTTTCGCCATTGCGATGGTGCTGGGGCCGATTGTTACCCATGCGCTGGGGCTACACGCGCTGTTCTGGATGATTGCGGCCCTGGCCACCACGGGTATCGTGCTGACCATTTGGGTCGTTCCCAATAGCACCAGCCACGTGCTCAACCGTGAGTCAGGCATGGTAAAAGGCAGCTTCAGCAAAGTGCTGGCGGAGCCCAAACTGTTAAAGCTCAACTTTGGCATCATGTGTCTGCACATTTTGCTGATGTCCACTTTCGTCGCCTTACCAGGCCAACTGGCGAAAGCAGGCTTCCCCGCCGCAGAACACTGGAAGATTTATCTGGTGACGATGCTGCTGTCCTTTGTTTCCGTGGTGCCGTTCATCATATACGCCGAAGTTAAGCGCCAGATGAAACGCGTATTCCTCGCCTGCGTACTGCTGATCCTTGTCGCAGAAATTGTCTTGTGGAACGCGAACATTCGTTTCTGGGGACTGATTGCGGGCGTTCAGATATTCTTCCTCGCCTTTAACCTGATGGAGGCCCTCCTCCCTTCGCTTATCAGTAAAGAGTCTCCGGCTGGTTATAAAGGCACGGCGATGGGCGTTTACTCCACCAGCCAGTTTCTTGGCGTGGCGATTGGCGGTTCGCTGGGCGGCTGGGTGGTCGAAATGTTTGACGGTCAGGCGGTATTTCTGGCTGGCGCGCTACTGGCGGCCATTTGGTTGTTGGTGGCAAGCACAATGAAAGAACCGCCGTACGTCAGCAGCCTGCGGGTGGAAATTCCACCAGAGATTGCCGCGGATGATACCCTTAAGCAGCGTCTGCTGGCTAAAGAGGGGATAAGCGAAGTGTTAATTGTGGCGCAAGAGCATTCGGCCTACGTGAAAATCGACAGTAAAGTGACCAATCGATTCGAAGTTGAACAGGCGATAAGCCAGGCCTGAAGATTGCCGGATGGCGACTGCCGTCTTATCCGGCCTACAAATAGCGTGTGCGACCTGTAGGCCTGATAGGCGTAGCGCCATCAGGCATGGCGACTTAATCGCGGAAGTTTTTAAACTGGAACGGCTGGCCGAGATCGCCACCACGAACCAGCGCCATGACGGATTGCAGATCGTCACGCGCCTTACCGGTCACACGGATTTCTTCGCCCTGAATCTGCGCCTGCACCTTCAGTTTGCTGTCTTTAATCAGCTTAACGATTTTCTTTTGCACCGCGCTTTCGATGCCCTGCTTCAGCTTAGCTTCCACAAACCAGGTTTTACCGCTGTGCACAAAGGTTTCCGGTACGTCCAGCGACGTGCCTTCAATACCGCGTTTCAGCAGCTTGGCACGTAAAATATCCAGCAGCTGATTGACCTGAAAATCAGACTCGCTCAGCACCTTAATCGTCTTATTTGACTCATTCAGCTCAAAAGTCGCTTCAACGCCACGAAAATCAAAGCGTGATTCTACTTCGCGGCTGGCGTTATCCACCGCGTTACGGGCTTCCTGAAGATCAACTTCAGAGACAATATCGAAAGATGGCATCTTTTCCTCTCCCTTCATTTTTGATGCGAAGCATAATACCTGCAAAGTTACTCAACAGACAGCGCTATACTAGGCTGTATCTTTTAATTGTACGCGGTACTGATGCCTGCGAACAATAAAGGGGTACGGCTGATATGGATTAACACCTGGTGCTGTTGCAGGTGAGGAGGAAGAATGAAAATTACCGTACTGGGATGTGGAGCGTTAGGGCAGCTGTGGCTTACCACGCTGTGCAAACATGGACATGAGGTGCAAGGGTGGCTACGCGTACCGCAACCCTACTGTAGCGTGAACCTGATCGATACGGATGGATCAGTTTTTAATGAATCCCTGACGGCAAACGACCCTGACTTTTTGGCGAAAAGCGACCTGCTGCTGGTCACACTAAAAGCCTGGCAAGTTTCTGATGCGGTAAAAGGCCTGGCCGCAATTCTGCCTGAAACCACACCCATACTGCTGATTCACAACGGCATGGGGACGATCGAAGAGCTGCAGAGCATTAAGCAGCCTTTGCTGATGGGCACCACCACCCATGCGGCACGCCGTGACGGAAACGTCATCATTCATGTCGCTCAGGGCACAACGCGCATTGGCCCGGCGCGTGAGCAGGACGGTGATTTCAGTTATCTGGCTGAAACACTGCAAGAGGTACTACCGGATGTCGCCTGGCACAATAATATTCGTGCCGAGCTGTGGCGCAAACTGGCCGTGAACTGCGTCATTAATCCGCTGACGGCGCTCTGGGATTGCCCAAACGGCGAACTGCGTCAGCATCCGGAAAAAATAGCGCTAATCTGCGAGGAAGTCGCGGCGGTTATCGAACGCGAAGACCACCATACATCAGCAGATGATTTGCGCTATTATGTCGAGCAAGTGATTGACAGTACGGCGGAAAATATCTCATCAATGCTGCAGGACATTCGCGCCATGCGCCATACTGAGATCGACTACATTACCGGTTACCTGTTAAAACGCGCACGCGCGCACGGCATCGCCGTCCCGGAAAACGCCCGCCTGTTTGAAATGGTAAAGAGAAAGGAAAGTGAGTATGAGCGCTCAAGCACTGGTTTGTCTCGCCCCTGGTAGTGAAGAGACCGAAGCGGTCACCACTATCGATCTGCTGGTTCGCGGCGGAATTCAGGTTACGACCGCAAGCGTCGCCAGCGATGGCGGCCTGACGATTGTGTGCTCGCGCGGTGTGAAGCTGCTGGCTGACGCGCCGCTGGTCGAAGTTGCTGACGGCGATTTCGACATCATCGTGCTGCCCGGCGGTATTAAAGGCGCCGAGTGTTTTCGCGACAGTCCTCTGCTTGTCGAAACCGTGAAACAGTTTCATCGCTCCGGGCGTATTGTCGCGGCCATTTGCGCCGCGGCCGCCACCGTACTCGTCCCACACGATATTTTCCCCATCGGCAATATGACGGGCTTCCCGGCGCTGAAGGACAAAATCCCAGCAGAACAATGGCAAGACAAGCGCGTCGTCTGGGATCCGCGCGTTAACCTGCTGACCAGCCAGGGACCGGGAACGTCCATCGATTTCGGTCTAAAAATCATTGACCTGCTGGTGAGCCGCGAAAAGGCTCATGAAGTGGCGTCACAGCTGGTGATAGCCGCGGGAATTTATAACTACTACGAGTAACTCTTCAGGCCACACGCAGACAAGGAATTATGATGAAAGGATACCTGAGCACATTGGCTTTACTGCTTCTTTCCAGCCACGCCAGCGCAACGCAGCTTGAAATAAAGAACCTTGAGTATCGCTATCCCAATAGCACTGAGATGCAGTATCGCGTGCCGTGGTTTACCTCAACGGATAATCCCCAGGTTGCAAAACGCATTAACGATTACATTTTCGCAAGCTTTATCAATCAGCTACCGGGTAATTCTCCGCAGACCACAGTAAATCAGTTTGCAAATTCAGAGATGAATCCCACCGCAAATCTTGACTACGCGGTTGAGTATCGCGATGACAAAATCCTGTCACTGAATATAACAGTCGAGGGATGTGGAGCATATTGCGAGTCCTACAATGTGCCGGTAAATTTCGATTTAGCCAGCGGCGCAGCAATTACCCTTAGCGATCTTTTCTCCCGCTCCACGATGGCCGAATTAAACACCCGCATCAGAAAAGATATCCGCAGCCAAATTGATACCTTTGTTGCCGCACAGAAGGAAGGTGAAGATTCTGGCTATGCCGAATTCTACGCCTCGTGCGCAACCTACACTGACGGGTTGTACTACATCGACAAATTCTCCCTACAAAAAGATCATCTGGCTTTCCTGAACGGGCGCTGTAGCAACCATGCCAACCGCGCGGGCGATGAACTAGGCGATTTCACCACGAAAATACCTACTGAAGAACTGCATAATCAGTTCACTCCATACGGTCAGTATCTGACTGGTGCAAAGAGTACAACACCGGTTGAGCCCACGCCCGGCATTGACGGCAAGGTCATGTACGGCACGCTGGGAAAAAGCATGCGTATTGTGCTGAAGGTGGACTGTAATTACGGTGATTTTTTTGAAGGGGCTTACTTTTACCAGAAATTTGGCGCGCCGATTGAACTAACCGGTAAGTGCGACACAGCCAACAACCAGCATTATGAGCTGAAGACGTCTGCCGAAGAACAATCAAAAGAGAAAATAACGCTGGATTTAAAAGACGGCGTCTATCAGGGCGTCTGGGAGTCGAACGGGAAGACGCTTCCCGTGCGTTTTGAATAATACCGTTGTATTGCCGGATGGCGGCGTAACCGCCTTATCCGGCCTACAAAACGGTACAGTCTGTAGGCCGGATAAGCGGCAGCGCCATCCGGCAAAGGAATTACGGGCGATACACCTTCACGTTCTCAAAGCCCTGCTCGCGCAGATACAGCGCCTGCAGGCGGCTCATCACCCCGCGTTCACACCACAGCAGCCAGGTTTTACTCTGGTCCAAATCGCCGAATTTGGTGCTCAGCTTGTAGAACGGCAGCGGAACCACGTCCACACCTTCCACCTTCAGCGGCTTGTCATCCTGTTCATCCACGGAACGGATATCCAGAATCACGTCGTTCGGACCGAAACCGCTCACGGTTTCCACTTCCACCACGGTCTGCTGAGTCTGCTGGGCGATATCGCGAATATCGATATTGTTCGCTTCTTCGACCACTTTATCGAGGATCGAGAAATCGAAGTTTTCTTCTTCGGCTTCAATCTTCGCTTTAACCGCTTTCACCGTCGGGCTTTTTGAAATTACGCCGCAGTATTCCGGCATGGTACGGGCAAAGTCCTCGGTACCAATTTCACGCGCCAGATTGATAATGTGCTCTTTATCATGAGAGATAAGCGGACGCAGGATCAGGGTGTCCGAAACGTTATCGATCAGGCGCAGGTTGGTCAGCGTCTGGCTGGACACCTGGCCCAGCGCTTCACCGGTCACCAGCGCCTGCACGCCGTAGCGCTCAGCGACTTTCGACGCCGCACGGACCATCATACGTTTAAGAACCACGCCCATCTGGCCGTCGTCGACTTTCTCCAGGATCTCGCCAACCACCGGCTCAAAGTTGATGGCGATAAAACGCACGCGATGCGAACTACCAAAGCGGTTCCACAGATAATGCGCCACCTGGCGAACGCCGATTTCATGCGCTGCGCCGCCGAGGTTGAAGAAGCAGTAGTGTACGCGGCAGCCGCGACGCATCAGCATGTAGCTGGACACGCCGGAGTCGAAACCACCGGAGATCAGCGACAGGACGTCTTCCTGCGTCCCAATCGGGAAACCGCCAATACCTTCATAGCGGCCTTTGACCAGCAGCAGACGGTCGTTTTCGATTTCAAGATTCACCGTCACGTCCGGCTTCGTCAGCTTCACGCGCGCGGATTCAATATGTTGATTCAGTCCACCGCCAACATAACGTTCCACCTCAATGGAGCTAAACTCATGCTTACCGCGACGCTTAACGCGTACGCAGAAGGTTTTACCTTCCAGCTGATCGCGATACTGCACCAGCGCTTTCTCGAAAATATCGTGCATATCGGTAAACGGCACGTCTTCTACTTCGAGAATATGGTGGATCCCCGGAATACGGGTCAGCGCGTCGCGAATATCCAGACGCTGGCTTTCATCTTTAGCGCGAACCTCAACGTGATCCCAGTGACGGACAACGGCAAGGTCTTCATCGTAGTGCTTTAAAACGTTACGAATGTTCCCTGTCAGAATTTTTATAAAGCGCAAACGCACAGATTGGCTTTTGATGGTGATTTCTGGGAACAATTTAATGATAAACTTCATGGCGGCAATGGTTCTTTGGCAAGTCTGAACGACTTGTAATGGGAAAAAATACAGCAGCCCATACCCTGCGGCTGCATCCAGGCGCGCAAGTATACCACCATCATGGTCATCCTGTGCACATCGCCTTACCATTGCGCGTTATTTGCTTATCAGTGCGAGTCCGTTACCATAGTCTTGTGCTGCCATTACAGAGAGTCAGACATTCATTATGCCGAAGAAAAATGAAGCGCCCGCCAGCTTTGAAACAGCGCTGAGCGAGCTGGAACAGATTGTTACCCGTCTGGAAGGCGGCGACCTGCCGCTGGAAGAAGCGCTGAACGAATTCGAACGTGGCGTACAGCTGGCGCGTCAGGGACAGGTCAAATTGCGACAGGCTGAACAGCGCGTACAAATCCTGCTGTCAGACACTGAAGACGCCGCCCTCACGCCTTTTACACCGGATAATGAGTAAATGGATTTTACGCAGCAGCTACAGGCTTGCGTTGAGCAGGCCAACCAGGCACTGAGCCGTTTTATCGCGCCACTGCCCTTTCAGAACACTCCCGTGGTCGAAACCATGCAATATGGCGCATTATTAGGCGGTAAACGTCTGCGCCCGTTTCTGGTATATGCAACCGGCCAGATGTTTGGCGTCAGCCTGAGTACGCTTGATGCTCCCGCTGCCGCGGTAGAGTGCATCCATGCCTATTCTCTGATGCACGATGATTTACCCGCGATGGACAACGACGACCTGCGACGCGGTCTGCCAACCTGCCACGTAAAATTTGGCGAGGCAAACGCGATCCTGGCCGGTGATGCGCTGCAAACGCTGGCATTTTCCATTATCAGCGACGCGCCCATGCCGGAAGTCGCCGACCGGGACCGCATCGCGATGCTCTCTGAACTGGCCCAGGCCAGCGGTATCGCCGGTATGTGCGGCGGTCAGGCGCTGGATCTGGAAGCTGAAGGTCATCAGGTTGAGCTGGATGCGCTGGAGCGTATTCACCGCCATAAAACCGGAGCACTGATTCGCGCCGCCGTGCGTCTGGGTGCATTAAGCGCGGGCGATAAAGGGCGGGAATGCCTGGCAATACTCGACAAATACGCAGAAAGCATCGGTCTGGCCTTCCAGGTTCAGGATGACATACTGGATGTGGTAGGCGATACTGCAACATTGGGTAAACGTCAGGGTGCTGACCAGCAGCTTGGCAAAAGTACCTATCCTGCACTTCTGGGTCTTGAGCAAGCCCGGAATAAAGCCCGGGATTTAATCGAGGATGCCCGCCAGTCGTTAAGTTTACTGGCCGCGCAGTCTCTCGATACCTCGGCACTGGAAGCGCTAGCGGACTACATAATCCAGCGTGATAAATAAACCAACATATCCAATGAGCTTGCGATGAGTTTTGATATAGCCAAATACCCGACCCTGGCGCTGGTCGACTCCACCCAGGAGTTACGTCTGCTGCCAAAAGAGAGCCTGCCAAAGCTTTGCGACGAACTGCGCCGCTATTTGCTCGACAGCGTGAGCCGTTCCAGCGGGCACTTCGCCTCCGGTCTGGGCACGGTGGAACTTACCGTCGCGCTGCACTACGTCTACAACACTCCGTTTGACCAGTTAATCTGGGATGTGGGGCATCAGGCTTATCCGCACAAAATTCTGACCGGTCGCCGCGATAAAATCGGCACTATCCGTCAGAAAGGCGGCCTGCATCCGTTCCCGTGGCGCGGAGAGAGCGAGTATGACGTACTGAGCGTTGGGCACTCCTCAACCTCCATCAGCGCTGGTATCGGTATTGCGGTCGCCGCCGAGAAAGAAGGCAAAGAACGCCGTACCGTTTGTGTGATTGGCGACGGCGCTATCACCGCCGGGATGGCGTTTGAAGCGATGAACCACGCAGGTGATATTAAGCCTGACATGCTGGTTATCCTTAACGATAACGAAATGTCGATTTCAGAGAACGTCGGCGCGCTGAATAACCACCTGGCGCAGTTGCTCTCTGGCAAACTCTACTCCTCGCTGCGCGAAGGCGGGAAGAAAGTGTTCTCCGGCGTACCGCCGATCAAAGAGCTGCTCAAACGTACCGAAGAGCACATCAAAGGCATGGTCGTGCCGGGCACGCTGTTTGAAGAGCTGGGCTTTAACTACATTGGTCCGGTGGACGGTCACGACGTGCTGGGCCTTATCACCACGCTGAAGAACATGCGCGATCTGAAAGGCCCGCAGTTCCTGCACATCATGACTAAAAAAGGTCGTGGCTATGAGCCAGCGGAAAAAGATCCGATCACCTTCCACGCCGTACCAAAATTTGATCCATCCAGCGGCTGTCTGCCGAAAAGCAGCGGCGGCCTGCCGAGCTATTCAAAAATCTTCGGTGACTGGTTGTGCGAGACCGCGGCGAAAGACAACAAGCTGATGGCGATCACCCCGGCGATGCGAGAAGGCTCCGGTATGGTGGAGTTCTCGCGCAAATTCCCGGACCGTTACTTCGACGTAGCGATTGCCGAGCAGCACGCGGTGACCTTTGCAGCAGGTCTGGCGATTGGCGGCTATAAGCCGGTCGTGGCTATTTACTCTACCTTCCTGCAACGCGCTTACGATCAGGTGCTGCATGACGTCGCCATCCAGAAACTGCCGGTCCTGTTCGCCGTTGACCGGGCAGGAATTGTTGGCGCAGATGGGCAAACCCACCAAGGGGCGTTCGATCTCTCCTTCCTGCGCTGCATCCCGGAAATGGTCATCATGGCCCCGAGCGATGAAAACGAATGCCGCCAGATGCTGTTTACCGGCTATCACTACAACAATGGCCCATCGGTCGTGCGCTATCCACGCGGTAACGCGGTGGGCGTTGAGCTGACCCCGCTGGAAAAACTGCCAATCGGTAAAGGTCTCGTCAAGCGCCACGGTGAGAAACTGGCGATTCTTAACTTTGGCACCCTGATGCCGGAAGCGGCTCAGGTCGCGGAATCGCTGAACGCCACGCTGGTCGACATGCGCTTCGTGAAACCGCTGGATGAAACGTTGATCCTGGAAATGGCGGCCCAACACGACGTGCTGGTTACCATTGAAGAGAATGCCATTATGGGCGGCGCAGGCAGTGGCGTAAACGAAGTACTGATGGCCCATCGTAAGCCCGTTCCGGTGCTGAATATTGGCCTACCCGACTTCTTCATTCCCCAGGGCACTCAGGATGAGGCTCGCGCCGAACTGGGCCTGAATGCCGCCGGAATTGAGGCCAAAATCAAGGCCTGGCTGGCATAATCCCCTCCCCGCTCCTGCTATGCTTAATGAATAACACGCTAAGCAGGAGCGAATTAATGCAATACAACACCTTAGGAAAAACCGACCTTCGGGTCTCCCGCCTTTGCCTGGGCTGCATGACGTTTGGCGAGCCCAATCGCGGCAATCACGCCTGGACGCTACCTGAAGAGAGCAGCCGCCCGATAATCAAACGCGCCATTGAAGGCGGCATTAACTTTTTCGATACCGCCAACAGCTATTCCGCGGGCAGCAGTGAAGAAATTGTCGGTCGTGCGCTGCGTGATTTCACCCGCCGCGAAGATGTCGTGGTCGCCACCAAAGTTTTTCACCAGGTTGATGATTTAGCGGAAGGATTATCCCGTGCACAAATCCTAAGGTCGATCGACGACAGCCTTAGACGCCTGGGCATGGACTATGTGGACATCCTGCAAATTCACCGTTGGGATTACAACACGCCAATCGAAGAAACGCTGGAAGCCCTCAACGACGTAGTAAAAGCCGGTAAAGCTCGCTATATCGGTGCCTCGTCAATGCACGCTTCGCAGTTTGCTCAGGCGCTGGCCCTACAGAAGCAACACGGCTGGGCGCAGTTTGTCAGCATGCAGGATCACTACAACCTGATATACCGCGAAGAAGAACGCGAAATGCTGCCGCTCTGCTATCAGGAAGGCGTCGCGGTGATCCCATGGAGTCCGCTGGCACGCGGTCGCCTGACCCGCCCGTGGGGAGAAACAACCGCACGCCTGGTTTCCGATGAAGTTGGTAAAAATTTATACAGCGAAAGCGATGAAAACGACGCGCAAATTGCCGCACGGCTGGCCGGCGTCAGCGAAGAGCTGGGCGTCACGCGGGCGCAGGTCGCGCTGGCATGGCTGCTGAGCAAACCGGGGGTGGCAGCGCCGATTATCGGCACATCGCGCGAGGAACAGCTGGATGAGTTGCTTAATGCGGTGGATTTAACGCTGAAGCCGGAGCAAATTGCCGAACTGGAAACGCCGTACAAACAGCATCCGGTGGTGGGGTTTAAATAATCTGCCATTGCCCGATGGCGCTGCGCTTATCGGGCCTACGAAATCGACATATTGTTCGGACGTAGGCCGGATAAGGCGTTTACGCCGCCATCCGGCAAACCCTTTAAATGATGCCTACCGGCCAGTGATGACCGATAAAATATAAAATTCCGGCAGAGAGTATCCCGGCGACAATATCGTCGATCATTATCCCCGTTCCGCCATGCACATTGCGATCGAACCAACGGATCGGCCACGGTTTCCACATATCCAGAATACGGAAAATCACAAATCCGGCGGCAACCCACTGCCAGTCGAGGGTCGGTAGCGCCATCAGGGTTATCCACATGCCGACAAACTCGTCCCAGACAATGCTGCCGTGATCGTGCACGCCCATGTCTTTCGCCGTTTGATGACACAGGTAAACGCCGATACAGATCGACAACATGACCACCAGCGAATACAGCTGCCATGGCAGAAACGTCATTAAATACCAAAAAGGGATCGCCGCCAGCGATCCCATGGTGCCAGGAATAATGGGACTCAACCCGCTACCAAAACCGGTGGCTAACAGGTGCCACGGATTGCGCATACTCAGGCGGCTTTTGGCGACATCTTTTTTAAGGCGCGGCAAAATGGTCATATCCTTTCCAGTCGAACGTGACGGGTTTTCCATCGCGCGTAAAGTGAACGCCTTCCACATCCGCACTCATCTGCCCGATGCAGGTAAACGAGGTCCCGAGGTGCGCCAGCGCAACGTCCAGCGCGCCACGGTTGATTTCCGGTACGGTAAAGCATAACTCATAATCTTCACCACCCGAGAGCGCCCAGCGCAGGGCCTGTTCCGGCTCAACGTGCTGTGAAAATGCCGTGGAGTAAGGCAGCGCGTCGACGTTTACCCGCGCGCCGCAGCCGCTGGCATTGACGATATGCCCCAGATCGGAAATCAAGCCGTCGGAGAGATCGATAGCCGCGCTCGCCAGATCGCGCAGCGCCTGCCCTTGTAAAATTCGCGGCGTGGGACGCAGATGGCGCTTGAGCAGATAATCGGCGTCTTGTGCATCGGCAACCTGCAAGCGGTCCTGCAAAATCGCCAGTCCGGCCGCGCTGTCGCCCGGCGTGCCGGTCACATAAATCCAGTCGCCCGGCTTCGCTCCGGAGCGTTTTAGGGCGCGCCCAACGGGAACATAGCCATGGATACCCAACGTCATCGACAGCGGCCCACGCGTGGTGTCACCGCCAATCAGCTGCATATCGTAGTAATTGAGGAGTTCAAACAGGCCATCGCTGAAGGCTTCAAGCCAGGCTTCATCGACGTCAGGTAACGTGAGCGCCAGCGTCAACCATGCAGGATCGGCTCCCATCGCCGCCAGATCGCTCAAATTCACCGCCAGCGCTTTCCAGGCGAGATCGGCGGGATCAATGTCGGGGAGGAAGTGGTTACCTGCCACCAGCGTATCGGTGCTGATCGCCAGCGTCTGTTTTTCAGGGATGTTCAGGAGTGCGCAATCGTCGCCAATACCGGTTTCGACATCAAGACGAGACGTTCTTACGCGATCAAAATAACGGGCAATCAGGGAAAATTCGCCGCATGCCATACGTTATGCCTCAGCAGAAAAAAAGAAAAAGCCGGGGACAGCGGAAACAGGTTCCACCATCCAACCGGCCTCGGGATTACTTTTTGTTGGGGCGAATCACAGGTGCTGCTTTATCCAGTACGCCGTTAACGAATTTATGGCTGTCTTCGGCGCCGAAGGTTTTCGCCAGTTCAATCGCTTCGTTGATAGCCACTTTGTACGGCACATCACTACGTTTAGACAGTTCAAACAGCGCAATACGCAGTACGGCTTTTTCTACCTGACCCAGCTCTTCCAGCAGACGAGACAGGTAAGGCTTCATTAATCCATCCAGGTACGCGCTGTTAGTCGCCACCCCGGACAGCAGCTCACGGAAATACAGAACGTCGACATCTTTAACGTCCTGTTCCGCCAGGAACTGGTATTCAACATCAGCGATGTCGTTCTGGGACAACTGCCAGGAGTAGAGCGCCTGGACGGCACACTCACGGGCGCGGCGACGAGCAGCAGGTTTCACGGATTTCCCCTTACAAAAATCAGGCCTTAATGGCTTTCAATACATTAATCATTTCAAGCGCAGTCAGTGCAGCTTCTGCGCCTTTGTTACCGGCTTTCGTGCCAGCACGTTCGATGGCTTGTTCAATACTTTCGGTGGTCAGAACACCGAAGGCTACCGGAATACCACTGTCCTGAGCGACATGCGCCAGGCCATTGCTTGCACCGCCAGCCACATATTCGAAGTGCGCGGTACCGCCACGGATCACCGTACCTAACGCAATCACCGCATCGTATTTACCAGTTTTTGCCAGAGCGTCAGCCGCCAGCGGCAGCTCATACGCGCCTGGAACCCAAACAACGGTAATATTTTCATCTTTAACCTGGCCAATACGTTTCAGGGCATCGATAGCACCTTCCAGCAGGCTGTCATTGATAAAGTTGTTGAAACGCGCAATGGTGATGGCGACGCGAGCGTCCGGAGTAGCAACGTTAGCTTCAATAATGTTCATATTCTTCCTTCGGGTTCGATTTATGGCCCCGCAAGGGGGGCGGATTTTATCATAATATTCTGTGCGCTGCTTCCTCTAATTCAGAAAGCCTCACGCAGTGATTAAATGCAGGCAAACGTCCGGGCCTACCTGGCGTATCTCATTGAATTTGAAATGGGGGGCGTCAGCCAGTTTCTCAAGCCCCGGCAGCACACATAATCCTCTTGCATCGCTGCCTAACAGTTTAGGCGCAACATACACGATTAGCTCATCCACCAAACCGGCCTGTAATAACGCGCCCGCAAGAGTAGGACCCGCTTCAACCCAAATGCTGTTAATTTGCTGTTTGCCCAGCTGCATCATCAGCACAACCAAATCCAGATGCCCGTTATGTTCCGGTACCTTAATACTGCGAACCGACTCCGGCCAGTGGCGGGTATCGTCTTGCGTTCGGACAATCCAGGTTTCCCCCGGCTGTTGCACAATACGGTGCTCCGGCGTTACCTGGTTGTGGCTATCAAGGACAATGCGGATTGGCTGGCGCAGATTTTCCTGCGGGTAGCTTGCCTGGGTTGACTCCCCAAGCTCCGGCCAACGCACGGTAAGCTGAGGATCGTCCGCCAGTACCGTCGCGCTGCTGGTTAAAATAGCATGGCTTTGCGCACGCAGCCGTTGCACATCGCGGCGCGCCTGCGGCGAGGTGATCCACTGGCTTTCACCGCTGGCCATCGCCGTACGCCCATCCAGCGAGGCGCCAAGCTTAAGCTGCAGATACGGAAACCCCGTGCGCATCCGCTTGAGGAAACCTTTATTAAGCTGCTCAACTTCGCTCATCATCAGCCCGTGGCTGACGTCAATCCCCGCCTGCTGCAAACGGTAGAGCCCACGGCCTGCTACCTGCGGATTGGGATCCTGCATCGCCGCAACGACTCGCGATACGCCCGCCGCAATCAACGCATCGCAGCACGGCGGCGTACGACCATGATGGCTACAGGGTTCAAGCGTCACGTAGGCGGTTGCCCCTTGCGCTTTTTCTCCGGCCATACGCAGGGCATGGACTTCGGCATGCGGCTCGCCAGCGCGGTAATGATAACCTTCGCCGACGATCTCTCCATCTTTAACAATCACGCAGCCCACGTTAGGGTTGGGATGAGTGGTGAAACGTCCGCGCGCAGCAAGCTTCAGCGCGCGCGCCATGTACAATTCATCCTGCATGGCTTAGTCCTGTAGGCGAGCAATCTCTTCGCCAAATTCTTTGATATCTTCGAAACTGCGGTAAACCGAGGCAAAGCGGATGTAGGCGACTTTATCGAGCTTTTTCAACTGCTCCATCACCAGGTTGCCGATCATCTTGCTCGGCACCTCACGCTCGCCAGTCGCACGCAGTTGTGATTTGATATGGTTTAACGCCATTTCGACGTCATCAGAGCTGACCGGACGTTTCTCCAGCGCTCTGAGCATGCCGCTGCGCAGCTTATCTTCATTAAAAGGTTCACGCACATCGTTGCTTTTCACAACGCGCGGCATGACAAGTTCAGCCACTTCAAAAGTGGTGAAACGTTCGTTACAGACCAGACACTGCCGACGGCGGCGTACTGAGGAGCCCTCGCCTACAAGACGAGAGTCAATTACCTTAGTGTCTACGGCGAAACAGAATGGGCAATGCATACGGCGTCCTGTACCTCAGTGGTTAACAGCAATCTATTTTACCCTGAACTGGCGTGACAACAAAGGCGCAGCGCTTTTGAGACAAAGGATCGGTGCCTTTGTGCCCGGTGCGCACTACCATTATGTAATCGCGACAATGAAGGAAGTACTCACAATGACAAGACGTTACCTAAGAATTCTCCTGGTGGGAAGCCTCTTTAGTCTTAGCGCCTGCGCACAGCAAAGCGAAGTGCGCCAGATGCATCAAAGCGTTAGCACACTGAATAAAGAGATGACGCAGCTCAATCAGGAAACGGTAAAAATTACGCAACAAAATATGTTGAATGCGAAATCAACCAGTGGCGCCTATCTGTTGCCCGGTTCCAAAACTCCAGCCCGTCTGGAGAGCCAGATTGGCACGTTACGCATGTCGCTGATGAATATTGCGCCAAACGCCGATGGCACACGGTTAACGCTACGCATTCAGGGCGAGTCCAATACCCCTTTACCCGCCTTTAGCGCCACCGTAGAGTACGGGCAGATTCAGGGCACCACGGAGAATTATCAGGAAGTGAACGTTCAGAACCAACTGGTTAACGCTCCGGCAAGTATTCTTGCCCCCAGCGACGTAGACATTCCGTTGCAGATAAATGGTCTCTCCCCCGACCAGTTGGGATTTGTTCGCATTCACGACGTGCAGCCTGTTAGTCAATAAACCTTTTTGCGGAGCGTTTTGTGCGTTCCGCAACATCAACTCGTCCGCTTTTGTTACTCCTCTGACATAACCGATATTTCTGGCAAAACTTGGCAACATTCACCAGAGCCAGTACAATTCGCCACCTAAAGTACGCAAACGTGAACGCAATCGATTACGTGAATGATAGAACTGTGAAACAAGACATATTTTTGTGAACAATGATTTCTATAATAGGCTCCGAAGAAACACGAAATATTTCTACACAAAATCATGCAAGACGCATCGAGGCGGCAACGGCGTGAATCCCCGGAGCTTACATAAGTAAGTGACAGGGGTGAGCAGAGGCAGCCAACAAAGAGGCGGCTTGCAGGATGAAGTGTATAGAAACGCAAATTGCGCATTTTTCTTTCCCGAAAGGGATTTCAAACAGTGGCATACATATGAAAAAAACATTACTTGCAGCCGGTGCAGTGCTGGCGCTCTCCTCGTCTTTCACTGCCAACGCAGCAGAAAATGACAAACCGCAATATCTGTCCGACTGGTGGCATCAAAGCGTCAACGTGGTGGGTAGCTACCACACCCGTTTCTCTCCGAAACTGAACAACGACGTTTATCTGGAATACGAAGCGTTTGCCAAAAAAGACTGGTTTGACTTCTATGGCTACATCGATATTCCGAAAACCTTCGATTGGGGTAACGGTAACGACAAAGGTATCTGGTCCGACGGTTCCCCGCTGTTTATGGAAATCGAACCGCGTTTCTCCATCGACAAACTGACCGGTGCTGACCTGAGCTTTGGACCGTTCAAAGAATGGTACTTCGCCAACAACTACATCTACGATATGGGTGATAACAAAGCCAGCCGCCAGAGCACCTGGTACATGGGTCTGGGTACTGATATCGACACCGGTCTGCCAATGGGTCTGTCCCTGAACGTGTATGCTAAATACCAGTGGCAAAACTATGGCGCATCCAACGAAAACGAGTGGGATGGCTACCGTTTCAAAGTGAAGTACTTTGTACCGATCACCCAGGTTTGGGGCGGTCAGCTGACCTACATCGGCTTCACCAACTTCGACTGGGGCTCAGATTTGGGCGATGATCCGAACCGTACCAGCAACTCTATCGCTTCCAGCCACGTGCTGGCGCTGAACTACGATCACTGGCACTACTCCGTCGTCGCGCGTTACTTCCATAACGGCGGTCAGTGGAAAGGCGGCGATACTCTGAACTGGGGCGAAGGCGATTTCAGCGCAAAATCTACCGGTTGGGGTGGTTACCTGGTCGTGGGTTACAACTTCTAATCCAGACGATTTATCGCAGACAAGCCAGCTTAACCGCTGGCTTTTTTTGTTCCACAGCCTGGCTGTAATGATGATCAGTTAAGCGTGTATGGAGAACGTTTTGCTCTGAATAAGTTTCCGTTCACCTTATGAGTGTTGCTTCTCTGATATCGCTATACCCGTGAACGTGCAAGGGAGGCCGCCGCCTCCCTTGCATCCCAGGCTCCCGGCGGGAAAATCGTCGCTGCGCGAGCTATTCGTCTTATTCCGCCTGCCTGTCGGGTCGGGGCCGAGCCTGCGTCCATGCAGGCCGTCCCCTCTGCCCGCATCCCTGCGGGCAGACCCGGTCAGTCGTCAACGCCTCATCGATTTTCAGCCGGACCGGAGTCATCGCTTCAATGCTCTGACTTCCAGTTAAATCTGTTTTGCTGTTCAGATATATTCAAATAAAAATACCGATGGTCAGGCGTGGCTGGTCCGGCTGAAAATTGCCGACGTGTTTCCGTAAGGCCGGGAGAACCCGCAGGGATGCGGGTTCAGGGCGCGCTTTACAGGGAAGTTTCCTCGCGCCCGGCCCGGTAGCCTGGAGGAATAAGCGGAGGGTATTGCGCAGCAACAATTTTCCCGCCGGGAGCCGGGATTGTAAAGGGCGTGGCGGAACGCCCTTTACACGTTCACAGGAATCGGTGTTTCAGAGAAAAGATGAACATGAGGTGAACGGAACCCTTGCTCTGAGAGAGCATATTCACTACCTGCACCAATACAAGTTGATGCTTTCCGAAACTGAGGCGTTAACTAACTGGCATTACACAGCCAGGCTGCGGAGTTTCCACAGGCAAAAAAAATCCCGACCTTGCGATCGGGATTCCAGCTCTTACGCTTCTTGCGTTCTGCGTCGGTTAAGGCAGAATTGACGGCTGATCCGCCCCTTCTTTCTCGACCTTCTGCTGCAGCATGTGCTCACGTTTCATACCCAGCTTCAGCGCCAGCGCCGATGCTACGTAGATAGAAGACGCAGTACCGATGGAAACACCGATAAGCATCGTCAGCGAGAAGCCTTCCAGTACCGGACCACCGAACAGGAACAGCATCAGAATAACCATCAACGTCGTACCGGACGTAATCAACGTACGGTGCAGCGTCTGAGTCAATGACACGTTAAAGATTTCGTAAGGCGTACCGCGACGAATTTTGCGGAAGTTTTCACGAATACGGTCAGAAACTACGATACTGTCGTTTAGCGAGTAACCGATTACCGACATCAGCGATGCAACGATAGTCAGGTCAATCTCGATATGGAACAACGACAGGATCCCAAGCGTGATGATTACGTCGTGCGCCAGCGCGATAACCACACCAGCCGCCAGTCGCCACTCGAAGCGGAAACCGACGTACACCAGGATGGAGATCAGCGCCGCCATCAGCGCCATCGCACCGGTCTGCGCCAGGTCAGCCCCCACGCTCGGCCCCACGAATTCAATTCGTTTCACCGCGGCGTTTTGGTTGGTGGACTCGTTAATCACACTCAACACTTTGCTGCCCAGCACCTGACCACCGTCTGCGCCTTCAGTTGGCGGCATACGCACCATAATGTCGTGGCTGCTGCCGAAGTTCTGCAGCAGCGGCTCAACGAAGCCCGCCTTCTCCAGCGCATCGCGCATCACGTCCATATCTGCTGGTTTTTCCAGCGTGATTTCAATTACCGTACCACCGGTGAAATCGAGCCCCCAGTTAAAGCCGCGCACGCCCATAATCACAACGGCCGCGATCAGCAGAAAACCTGAAATGCCGAAAGCCCAGTAGTCCCAGCGCATAAAGTCCCAGACTTTACGGCCGTGGTTCAATTGTTCAACAGTATATTCCTGTGCCACTTCGCACTCCTCAGATTGACAGCTTTTTGACGCGCTTGCCGCCATACAACAGGTTTACGATGGCACGTGTACCGACAATCGCGGTAAACATCGACGTCGCTACACCAATACCGGTAGTAATCGCGAACCCTTTAATTGCCCCGGTGCCGACTGCGTACAGAATGATAACCTTAATCAGCGTCGTAATGTTCGCATCGAAGATGGAGCTAAATGCGCCCGCATAACCTTCATTGATGGCCTGTTGCACCGAACGCCCGTTACTCAACTCTTCTTTGATACGCTCGTTGATCAGTACGTTAGCATCGACCGCCACCGCAAGGGTTAAGACGATCCCCGCAATACCCGGCATACTCAGCGTGGCGCCAGGCAACAGCGACATAATGCCGACAATCAGTACCAGGTTGGCAACCAGCGCGCTGGTCGCAATCAGACCAAACTTCTTATAGAAGAAGATCATGAACAGGATAGACACCACCAGACCGGCCAGACACGCTTCCAGACCCTGTTTGATGTTCTGCATACCCAGAGTTGGACCGATAGTACGTTCTTCAACAATCTGAATCGGCGCAATCAACGCACCGGCACGCAGCAGCAGAGACAGCTGACGCGCTTCGTTCGGGTTGTTGATACCGGTGATACGGAAGCTGTTACCCAGGCGAGACTGGATGTTGGCGATGTTAATCACCTCTTCCTGTTTCACCAACACGGCACGACCGTTAGCATCTTTTTTACCGCTGTCTTTGTACTCCACGAACAGGGTCGCCATCGGCTTACCGATGTTGTCCTTAGTGAAGTTAGACATGATGTTACCACCCGCGCTATCCAGCGAGATGTTAACCTGCGGCTGATTGTATTCGTCCTGGCTGGAGGTGGAGTCGGTGATATGGTCACCGGTCAGGATCACGCGTTTGTACAGCACAACCGGCTGACCTTCGCGAGTCTGTTTCACTTCCGAATCACCCGGTACACGCCCGGATGCCGCAGCAGACTGGTCAACGTTGGTGTTTACCAGACGGAATTCCAGCGTCGCGGTCGCGCCCAAAATTTCTTTCGCGCGCGCGGTATCCTGAATACCCGGCAGTTCGACCACAATGCGGTCAGCACCCTGACGTTGTACAACCGGCTCAGCAACACCCAACTGGTTAACACGATTACGCAAAATGTTGATGTTCTGCTGTACCGCGTATTCACGGGCTTCGCTCAGACGCGCATCGGTCATCACCGCACGCAGAGCATTGCTGCCCTGGCTGGAAATAACCAGATCCTGGTGACGCTTGCTCAGATAAGAGATAGCTTCATCACGGGCGTTGCTGTCACGGAAGGTGATGCTCAGGCCGTAGTTATCTTCTTTACGAACGGTAGTATAAGGAATGCCTTTTTCACGCAGATCGCTGCGCAGGCTATCGATATTTTGTTCCTGCAACTTACTCAGCGCAGTGTCCATATCCACTTCCATCAGGAAGTGAACGCCGCCACGCAGGTCAAGACCGAGTTTCATCGGTTCTGCATGAATGGCCGCCAGCCAGCGCGGGGTTGCCGGAGCAAGGTTAAGCGCCACGACGTATTGATCGCCCAGCACGCCCATCAGCACTTCACGTGCGCGCAATTGGGTATCAGTGGAGTCAAAGCGCGCAAGAATAGCGCCCTCTTCCAGAGCCACAGACTTAGGTGTGATTTTATCTTCTTGTAACGTTTTCTGGACCTGGATCAGCGTTTGCTCACTGGCGGCGGCACCGCGCACGCCAGTGATCTGAACAGCCGGATCCTCACCATACAGGTTGGGAAGTGCGTAAAGCAGGCCGACGACAATAACGACGACCAGCATAATGTACTTCCACAAAGGATAACGGTTTAACACGGCAGTTCCCTTTGGGAAAACAATAAATTACAGCGCCTTCATGGTGCCTTTCGGCAGGACGGCAGCTACGAAATCACGTTTGATAACCACTTCAGTGGTGTCGTTCAGCGCGATAGCGATGTAGCCAGATTCTGCTACTTTGGTCACGCGACCCACCAGACCACCGTTGGTCAGCACTTCATCACCTTTCGCAATGGAGTTCATCAGATTTTTGTGTTCTTTGGTACGCTTTTGCTGCGGGCGCAGGATCATGAAGTAGAAAATCAGACCAAACACCACCAGCATCAGAATCAGAGACATCGGGCTGCCCTGCGCCGGAGCACCTGTTGCCGCTACCGCATCAGAAATAAAAAAGCTCATTCAAATTCCCTCATTATTAAAATTAATCAACGTTCACAGGTGGAACTGGTCGACCCTGACGTTGGTAAAAATCGGTCACGAAGCTCTCTAATTTACCCTCTTCAATAGCCTTGCGTAAACCCGCCATCAAACGCTGGTAGTAGCGAAGGTTATGAATCGTGTTGAGACGCGCGCCCAATATTTCGTTGCAACGGTCGAGATGATGCAAGTAAGCGCGCGAATAATTGCGACAGGTGTAGCAATCGCACTCAGCATCGAGCGGACTGGTGTCGCTTTTATGTTTCGCGTTACGAATTTTTACCACGCCGTCAGTCACAAACAAATGACCATTACGGGCATTTCGCGTTGGCATCACGCAGTCAAACATATCGATACCGCGACGCACGCCTTCAACCAGATCTTCTGGTTTGCCGACGCCCATCAGGTAACGCGGTTTATCTGCCGGAATCTGCGGGCAAACATGCTCCAGAATGCGGTGCATATCTTCCTTTGGCTCACCGACAGCCAAACCGCCGACAGCGTAGCCATCAAAGCCGATATCTACCAGACCTTTGACGGAGATATCACGTAAATCTTCGTAAACGCTGCCCTGAATGATGCCAAAAAGCGCATTTTTGTTGCCGAGACTGTCAAAACGGTCACGGCTGCGCTTCGCCCAACGCAGAGACATCTCCATTGAGCGTTTAGCATAGTCCCAGTCGGCCGGATACGGTGTACATTCATCGAAGATCATCACGATATCGGAACCGAGATCGTATTGAATCTCCATCGACTTCTCTGGATCGAGGAAAATCGGATCGCCGTTGATCGGGTTGCGGAAGTGCACACCCTGCTCGGTGATCTTACGGATGTCGCCGAGACTGAAGACCTGGAAGCCGCCGGAATCGGTGAGGATCGGCCCTTTCCACTGCATGAAATCATGCAGATCGCCATGCAGTTTCATGATTTCCTGACCCGGGCGTAGCCACAGGTGGAACGTGTTACCGAGTATAATTTGCGCGCCAGTGGCTTCAACTTCTTCCGGCGTCATGCCCTTTACGGTGCCGTAAGTACCGACCGGCATAAATGCTGGCGTTTCCACTACGCCACGATCAAAAACCAGGCGGCCGCGGCGAGCGCGACCGTCTGTGGTGTCCAGTTCAAATTTCATTTTTTCTCCTGCATCAGAGAGACAGTCTGATGATTAAACTTTCCCCACGGAATCACTCCACGGAGTAAAAATATATTAACCCACTGGCGAAGGCGCAATCGGCGCAGCCAGTTTGGGGGCGACCAGCGCGCAGCCACCGGAGCGTACATGCAGTACGTGAGGATGGCGAGCACTGCCCGACATCAAAATGGCAAGTGAGATAGCCTTCTCACGGTCGCTCAGAAATAGCCTGCGGATTGTACGTGATAAACATGGCATCGCCGTAACTAAAAAAGCGATATTCCGCTTTTACCGCTTCATGATACGCGTGCATGGTGTTTTTATAACCAGCAAACGCGGAAACCAGCATAATCAGCGTCGATTCAGGCAGATGGAAGTTAGTCACCAGCGCATCAATCACTTTGTATTGATAGCCTGGGTAAATGAATATCTGCGTATCGCCAAAGAACGGTGCAATGAGATCGTTTTTGGCAGCCTGCGCCGCGCTCTCCAACGAACGCACGGAGGTGGTGCCCACCGCAATCACGCGGTTACCGCGCGCTTTCGCCGCCAGTACCGCATCGACGACATCCTGCGGCACTTCCGCATATTCGGAGTGCATGATGTGATCTTCGATAGTGTCTACGCGCACCGGCTGGAAGGTGCCCGCGCCCACGTGCAGCGTGACGAACGCCATCTCGATGCCTTTTTCGCGCAGCTTCGCCAGCAGCCGCTCGTCAAAGTGCAGGCCCGCGGTCGGCGCAGCGACGGCGCCCGGTTTTTCGCTATACACGGTCTGGTACAGTTCGCGGTCGGCATCTTCATCCGGACGGTCGATATACGGCGGCAGCGGCATATGGCCGATGGCGTTGAGGATATCGAGCACGCTGCGTTCGTCGTCGAACTCCACTTCAAACAGCGCATCGTGGCGCGCGACCATCGTCGCTTTAATGCTTTCGTCGTCGCCCAAAAGCAGCTCCGCTCCCGGCTTCGGCGCTTTCGAGGCGCGAATATGCGCCAGAATACGTTTGTCATCCAGCATACGCTCAACCAGCACTTCAATCTTGCCGCCGCTGGCTTTACGGCCAAACAGACGCGCAGGAATGACGCGGGTGTTGTTAAAGACCAGCAAATCTCCAGGGTTGAGCTTATCGAGCAGATCGGTGAAAGTACCGTGCGTCAGCGCGCCCGTCGGCCCGTCCAGGGACAGCAAGCGGCAGCTACTGCGCTCAGCCTGCGGATAGTGGGCAATCAGGGATTCGGGTAGTTCAAAGGTGAAATCGGTAACGCGCATGACACTGACTCAGACTAAAATAAGAGGCGGGTAGTCTAGTGCCGGGGCGTTCTCCCTGCAACCTTTACCCCTCTGGATAAACGTTTAACTATGAATTTTCTTGCGCACCTGCACTTAGCACATTTAGCGGATAGCTCACTTTCCGGCAATCTGCTGGCCGATTTTGTTCGCGGTAACCCGGCAGCCAGTTTTCCCCCTGACGTGGTGGAAGGCATCTTCATGCACCGTCGTATCGACGTGATGACCGATAACCTGCCGCAGGTCCGTGAAGCCAAAGAGTGGTTTCGTAGCGAAACGCGCCGCGTCGCGCCGATTACGCTGGACGTCATGTGGGATCATTTTCTGTCGCGCCACTGGCCGGAAATTTCCCCTGACTTCCCACTGACGGAGTTTGTGCGCTATGCCCGCACCCAGGTGACCACGATTTTGCCGGAATCGCCGCCGCGCTTTATCAATCTGAACAACTATATATGGTCAGAGAAATGGCTTGAGCGCTATCGGGACATGGATTTTATCCAGAACGTCCTGAACGGCATGGCCAGCCGCCGCCCGCGTCTCGATGCCCTGCGCGACTCATGGTATGACCTCGATACACATTACGATGCGTTAGAAGAACGTTTCTGGCAGTTTTATCCGCAGATGATGGAACAGGCGCAGCGTAAAACCCTTTGATTGCAGCCCACATGACGGGCCGGATAAGCCTTAGCCGCCATCCGATAAAAGATTGATAGACAAAACCTGTCTCATTGATTGTCTGTGCCTCTTTGTCTTATTCCCGAACACTCTCTATACTGGCCCGCGTTGCGTTCCAAAAACCCCTTAACATTGCAGGAGAATTATATGGTACTGGTAACTCGTCAGGCTCCGGATTTCACAGCAGCTGCGGTACTGGGTAGCGGTGAGATCGTTGAAAACTTCAACTTCAAACAGCATACCAACGGTAAAACCACCGTTCTGTTCTTCTGGCCGATGGACTTCACCTTCGTTTGCCCGTCTGAACTGATCGCATTCGACAAGCGTTACGAAGAATTCCAGAAGCGCGGCGTTGAAGTTGTTGGCGTTTCTTTCGACTCTGAATTTGTCCACAACGCATGGCGTAACACCCCTGTCGACAAAGGCGGCATCGGTGCAGTGAAATACGCAATGGTTGCTGACATCAAACGCGAAATCCAGAAAGCCTACGGCATCGAGCACCCGGAAGCGGGCGTTGCGCTGCGCGGTTCTTTCCTGATCGACGCTAACGGCGTTGTTCGCCACCAGGTGGTTAACGATCTGCCGCTGGGTCGTAACATCGACGAAATGCTGCGCATGGTTGACGCGCTGCAGTTCCACGAAGAGCACGGCGACGTTTGCCCGGCACAGTGGGAAAAAGGTAAAGAAGGTATGAACGCCTCTCCGGACGGCGTAGCAAAATACCTGACCGAAAACGTTTCCAGCCTGTAATTGGCATGAATCGAGAAGAGGCCCGCCAATGCGGGCCTTTTTTATTGTCGTGATCCGCCCTGAATAGGCCTGACGTTAAAACGCGAAGCAGGAGCAGCCCAGCGCGCCCCAGAAAGCCCGATCGTCCGACACCGGAATCCCCGATTTACGCGCAATATCATGCTGATGACCGTGAACCCCGCAGCTGCCGCAGCACTGGTGCATCTGCACCATCGCCCCGACTTTCGCGGCAACCGGCGGCGCCGAGCGATAATGCCCCGGTACCTTCACGACCGGCGACCAGTCCGGCACAACCGGGATGGCTGGCGGCGCCAGCGGGGTAAAATGCCCGGCGGCGTATACCACTTTACCATCGACAATAGTCATCACCGACTCGATGCCTTTGATCTCTTCTTCCGGCACGCTGAAATAATCTTTGGACAGCACCACCAGATCGGCCAGTTGATCTTTCTCGATGCGCCCTTTCTTCCCCTGTTCGCTGGAGAACCAGGCGCTACCCGCCGTCCACAGCTCCAGCGCCACATCGCGCGGCAGGCGATTGTTATCACCGTACATCGCCATTCCGCCAACGGTACGGCCAGAAACCAGCCAGTACAGCGCGGTCCACGGGTTGTAGCTGGCCACGCGGGTGGCATCGGTCCCCAGCCCTACCGGAACGTCAGCCGCCAGCATTTTCGCCACCGGCGGCGTATGTTTGACCGCGTCTTTACCATAGCGATCGACAAAATACTCCCCCTGGAACGCCATACGATGTTGCACCGCAATGCCGCCGCCCAGCGCTTTTACGCGCTCGATATTGCGTTCGGTAATCGTTTCGGCGTGATCGAAGAACCAGTGCAGGCCATTGAACGGAATATCGCGATTCACCTTCTCAAACACGTCCAGCATGCGGCTGATGGATTCATCGTAGGTCGCATGCAGGCGGAACGGCCAGCGATGTTCCACCAGGTGGCGTACAACGCGCTCCAGCTCCTCTTCCATGCCTTCCGGTAGATCCGGGCGTGGCTGCAGGAAATCTTCAAAATCAGCCGCCGAAAAGACCAGCATTTCCCCTGCGCCATTCGCACGGTAGAAGTCGGTCCCCTGGCCTGGCTTGAGCATATCGGTCCAGCGCTCAAAGTCATCCAGTTCCTGTTTAGGGCGCTGGGTAAACAGGTTGTAGGCAATGCGCACCGTCATCTGTTTGTTGGCATGTAGCTGCTCAATGATCTCGTAATCTTCCGGGTAGTTCTGGAAGCCGCCGCCCGCATCGATGGCGCTGGTCAGCCCCAGACGGTTCAGCTCGCGCATAAACTGCCGGGTCGAGTTAACCTGCATCTCCAGCGGCAGTTTTGGCCCTTTCGCCAGCGTCGAATAAAGGATCATCGCGTTGGGTTTGGCGATCAGCATCCCGGTCGGGTTGCCGTTGCCATCACGTACGATCTCACCACCAGCCGGATCCGGCGTTGCTTTGGTGTAGCCAACGGCCTTCAGCGCCGCGCGGTTGAGCAAAGCCCTGTCGTAAAGATGCAGCACAAAAACCGGGGTATCCGGGGCGGCTTCATTCAGCTCTTCCAGCGTCGGCATGCGACGTTCGGCGAACTGAAACTCGCTCCAGCCACCCACTACGCGCACCCACTGCGGCGACGGCGTACGGTCGGCCTGCTCTTTCAGCATGCGCAGCGCATCGACCAGCGAAGGCACACCTTCCCAGCGCAGTTCGAGGTTATAGTTCAGCCCGCCGCGAATCAGGTGCAGGTGCGAATCGTTCAGGCCAGGAATCACCGTGTGTCCTTGCAGATCGACAATCTTCGTCCCTTCGGCGGCAAAGCTCATGATCCGATCGTGGCTACCGGTCGCCAGAATCTTCCCGTTGACGATCGCCACCGCCTCGACCTGCGGGTTTTGTCTGTCGAGAGTATGAATTTTTCCGTGAGTGAGAATCAGTGTGGCAGTTTGAGACATAACAATCTCCTGAAAAACCGATCAGGCTTTTTTCAGCCATCCGGCAAACAGACGGGTTACGATGGGCATCCAGAACCAGACCACCAGCGCAACCACACACGCATCATTGATCAGATGCAGGAGTAACGAGCCCTTCATTGCAGGTAGCACAATGCCGGTCAACCACGGTACCAGGTTGGTACTGGGAAAAATCACCAGCAGAGTTATCAGGAACTGTTTCCAGCGCCTGGGTTGGCGTACATGGGGCGCGGGCGGCGTAAACCAGAACGCCGCTTCGGTACGAATTTCGGTTTTATCACCTTCCGCCAGCAGCGGGGCTATCTCTTCCACCAGCACGCGGCGCGTATCGGACTGGGTCCAGTTATACAGATGCTCCAGCGTGTCAAAGCGGATAATGATATTCCACAGGCTGTCGCCATCCGCAGGGCGGATCACATTCGCGCCGAGATGACCGGGAAACTCGGCCGCCACCGGCATGATTTTGCCCAGCCACTGCTCATACCGCTGCGCCTGCTCAGGCTGCAGGGTGTGGGTAATCACCAACGTCACATGTTTGTTCTGCGCCATGAAGGGTTCCTTATTGAAGGGGAACAGGCCCGCTCAGGCCACAAAAGCAATACGCAAAACCCTTCATGAGGCATTGAGGCGGCAAGGTTGCGGATCCCCGGTAACTTATATAAGTCAGTTACCGGGGTACGCAAACGAAGCCAACAAAGAGGCAGCATGAAGGATGAAGCGTATTTAAGCTTTACGTTCCGGCGCGCCATGCACCATGGTATAAGCATAATCCACGCCCATGCCGTAAGCGCCGCTATGCTCGCGGACCAGATCCATGACCGCGTCATAGGTTTCTTTGCGGGACCAGTCGCGCTGGTATTCGAGAAGAACCTGTTGCCAGGTCACAGGGACTGCGCCCGCCTGCACCATCCTGTCAATAGAACGCTCGTGGGCATCCACGGACGTGCCGCCGGAAGTGTCGGTCACCACATACACTTCATAACCGGCTTCCAGCGCCATCAGCGCCGGGAATGTCAGGCAGACTTCGGTCCATAGCGCGGAGATAATCAATTTTTTACGTCCGGTCGCTTCCACGGCCTTCACAAACGCCGCATCTTCCCAGGAGTTCATAGAGGTGCGTTCAATCGGTTTCACATCCGGATGAACCGCTAACAATTCCGGCCAGATATAGCCGCTAAAACTTTTCGTTTCCACAGACGTATAAATCACCGGAACATTAAATATCTTGCCGGCTTTTGCTAAGGCCACCGTATTATTTTTCAGAGTCTGACGATCAATATTCGCCACACCAAATGACATTTGCGGCTGATGATCAATAAAAATAAGCGTTGAGTTTTTAGGGTCAATCAGTTCCCGAATAGACATAGCACACCTTCTTAATCAATAAGTTAAAAGGTAACGGTCTGTATCTGCCGTCAGCAGCAGGATCCTGAATCAGAAAGCTTGTTGAGTATAGCGGGAAATTTCTAACGAGTTATTAAAGAAAACTAACTATCCTGTGCAACTATTAATTTTGTGTTGCGATATACCCTAAACAACATCAAAAAAATGCGCATGACTAATCTAATTTATTCACTGGCATTGTTTTTCTTCATTCGGTACAACAGAAGGGTTTATTTTTCAGGATATTTTCTGCTTATGCGCATCAATCTGGATGTTCTGCTGATACTCGACGCACTCGATAAACAGGGTTCATTTGCCGCGGCGGCCGAATCGCTGTTTAAAACCCCTGCGGCACTTAGCTATATGATTCAGAAGCTGGAAAGCGATTTGAATATCGAGCTGCTTGACCGCTCCGGTCACCGGGCAAAATTTACCGACACCGGACTGATGATGCTGGAAAAGGGACGTTTGCTGCTGAGTGCGGCCAAAGATCTCGAAAAGCAGGCGGTACAGCTGAGTTCAGGCTGGGAAAAAGAGCTGGCGATTGCGCTGGACGAATCTTTTCCTTTCGCCACGCTATTGCCCATTATTGATGAATTTCATGCGCTGAATAAGCAAACCCGCCTCAGTTTTACCCACCATACGCTGGCGGGATCCTGGGAGGAGCTGACCCATAATGGAGCAGACATCATTCTGGGGGCGATTAATGAACCGCCAACGTCAGCCGCCTGGTCCTACAAAATGCTCGGCACGCTGGATAATGTTTTTGTCGTTGCGCCTGAGCATCCGCTGGCTACAGCGCCAGATGGTCTGACGAACGAACAGCTGTGCCTGCATCGGGCCATTGTTATCAGCGACAGCGCCCGCTTTTGCCATCCGCTACAAACCAATCTGATGGACGAGCAGGCGCAGATTCGCGTCGATGATTTCCACAGTAAGGTGATGTTACTGCGGGCCGGCATAGGCTGCGGATTTCTTCCCCGCCACATTGCCAGCCCGTGGCTTGCCACAGGCGAGCTGGTGGAAAAAACGGTTATCTCATTTCGCCAAAAAGACGTGGCTTATATGGCCTGGCGCAATAGCCGCGACGGGCTGGCGCAGCGCTGGTGGCGGGAAACGCTGCTGGCAAACCTGGAGATTGCGCGCCTGTATCAATGACCCATCCACACCGAAGCGGAAATCGCCGGCAGCGTCAGAATATCGTCGGCGAGCAGGCCTTTACCCTCTTTGCGCTGCCATTGGGCGACACGCAGTAATGGCGAGGCGGGCAGGACCACTTCACAGGCGTGACCACGGTTAATCGCCACCAGCACGCGCTGGCGGTTGAGCGCCCGCACAAACACCACCACGTTATCCTCGGCGTAAATCACCTGACAACCTCCGTGGCGGAGCGCCTGGCTCTGGTGGCGTAATTTTGCCAGCCGCTGATACAGCGCCAGCAGGTTAGCGTCCTGTTTTTCAGGTTGCCACGGGAACGGTTTGCGACAAAAGGGATCGTTGTTCCCATCCAGGCCCACTTCGTCACCGTAGTAGATACAGGGCACGCCAGGCCAGGTAAACAGCCACACCACCGCCAGCGGCAAGCGTACGACATCTTTACCGAGCAGAGATTTAAAACGGGCGGTATCGTGGCTGTCGAGCTGATTGAACATCCGCAACTGCTGCTGATGCGATAGCCCCGCACGGTAGTTATCCATCCACGCCATACAGGTCTGGGCGTCAATGGATTGCGGGTCGTAGGAGATGTCGGTATTGGCGAGAAATCCCCATACGGGGAAAGTAAAACCGCGATAGTTCATGGCGGCATCTTCCGCATCCGCCTGCAACCACTGGCGCGCATCGCCAAAATGTTCACCCACAACATACGCTGCTGGCTGCGTTTCTTTCGCCGCCTGCGTAATCCCGGCCACATGACGCAGGTTGTTGCGCGCACCGCCTGCCTCTCCCAGCATGTGGACGACATCAAGACGCCAGCCGTCCATACTCCACGGAGCTTTCAGCCAGTGGCGAACGATACTGTCTTCCCCGCGATAAATTTCATTCACCAGACTTTCCGAAGAAAAATCCAGTTTGGGTAGGCTGGCATACCCCAGCCAGTCAAGCGCCACGCCGTCGGCAGAGAAATGATACCAATCGCGCCAGGGAGAATCCGGGTTATAGCATGCCCCGTCAGTACCACGGTTATGTCGATCAAACCAGGGGTGTGAATCGCCGCTGTGGTTAAAGACACCATCAAGAATCAGACGCATACCCTGCCGTTGGGTAGCGTGGCGCAAGCGCAGTAGCGCTCTGTCGCCGCCAAACTGTGGATCAACATGACGATAATCTTCGGTATCGTATTTATGCACGCTCGGCGCGGTAAACACCGGATTCAGGTACAGCGCCGTAACCCCTAACGTTTTCAGATACGGTAGCTTTTCGCTGATACCGTCCAAATCGCCGCCATAAAACGTCGAGCCTCCGGCCTGAGCAGTCAGCGGTTCATCCCACTCGCGCCGCACAATCTCATGTCCGGCTGCGTGATGGTAATAGACGTTATCCTGAGCCGCCTCACGCGACTGGCTGCGGGCAAAACGGTCCGGGAAAATTTGGTAAAAAATCTGGTCGGCGACCCACTGCGGACCGTTATCCGGCACATCAACAGCAAATTGCTCCAGACGCGCTGGCGGAAAGCGGCTGAATCCCTGCGGGGTAAACCACAGCTGGCGATCGGGCCACAGTAATTTAAAGCTATAGCGCCGACGAGGCTGCCCGCAGGCGAGATCGATCGCCGCCCGCCACGCGGTCACGCCCGGATGCGGCTGGCTACGCCGCTTGTGCATGGAAAGAGAAATCTCTTCGTTATCGTTTTCTGCGCGTAGCGTCACCCGCTGGGGGGAATTTTCCCCGGCCAGCCACAGCGTAATTGTCAGCTGATCTTTGTTTTGCTTAACAAATGGGGCAACCGGAAGGTGCCAGGCGTTCAACATCACGTATCCCCTTTGATGAAAATGAAGTCACCTTGCCATAGCAAAGAGCAGGATCACTCATCATCTTAACGTTTATTCGGGGAGGAGTTAGGGGGAGGAGAAAATGACCGGGTAACGCAAGGCTACCCGGCTAAAAATTACTGTGCTTCAGCCAGTTGACGCTCGCGACGGCGTTTGAAAACCCAGCCCACCAGCAGCAGGGCTATCCACGCGAAACCAACGTACAGTGAAATGCGGGTATCCGGATGGTAGCCGATTAGCGCAATGATAAAGACCAGGAAAATCAGGCCAACAACGGTGGTTGTTACCCCGCCAGGTACTTTAAATTTCAGCGCCTTAACCTCTTCCGGCGGCAGACGACGGCGGAAGGCAATCTGCGACAGCAGGATCATAATCCACACCCACACCGTGGCGAAGGTCGCCAGTGAGGCGATCACCAGGAAGACGTTTTCCGGCATGATGTAGTTCAGATATACCGCAAACAGCAGCGCGATAGTCATCACCATCACCGTCACCCACGGCACGCCACGACGCGACGTTTTGGCGAACATTTTTGGCGCGCTGCCCTGCTCCGCCATACCGTGCAGCATACGCCCCACGCCGAAGACGTCAGAGTTGATGGCCGACAGCGATGCGGTAAGGACCACAAAGTTGAGGATCCCGGCGGCAAAGGTAATGCCCATATGCTGGAACGTCAGGACGAACGGACTCCCGTCGGTGCCGACCTGGTTCCACGGGTAAATAGACATAATGACGAACAGCGTCCCCACGTAAAACACGAGGATACGCATCGGTACGGAATTGATAGCGCGCGGAATAGATTTTTCCGGATCTTTGGCTTCGCCAGCGGTAATACCGATAATCTCAATCCCGCCGTAGGCGAACATCACCATTTGTAGCGACATCACCATGCCGAGCCAGCCGTTGCTGAAGAAGCCGCCGTTGCTCCACAGGTTATGGATGCCGGTCGGTTGCCCGCCGTTGCCAATACCCCAAATGATGATACCGAAACCGGCGACAATCATGATGATAATGGTGGCGACTTTAAAGAACGAGAACCAGAACTCCAGCTCGCCAAACACCTTCACGCTCATCAGGTTGATGGCGCAGATGATCAGCACCACGCTGAGGACCCAAATCCAGTGCGGCACGGCCGGGAACCAGACGCCCATGTAAATACCAAAGGCAGTGACGTCGGCAATGGCGACAATCAGGATTTCAAAACAGTAGGTCCAGCCGGTTATGTAGCCAGCCAGCGGTCCGAGGTTTTCCTGCGCGTAGCGCGAGAAAGAGCTGGCCGCCGGGTTATGAACGGACATTTCGCCCAGCGCGCGCATGATGATATATGCCGCGACGCCGCCGATAATATAGGCCAGCAACACGCTCGGCCCCGCCATTTTGATAGCATCGGCCGAGCCGTAAAACAGCCCGGTACCAATTGCCGAACCTAATGCCATAAAGCGAATGTGCCGGGTGCTCAGCCCACGCTTTAGCTTGTTATTACTTTCCATCGATTCCTAACCTGTTAACACAATAAAAAAACCACGGGGCCATATTAATAGCCCCGTGGTTAAAACTTATTGTCAGTGATTAGTGTGCGCTGGAGGTCACTTGTCGACCCGCGGCGCGATCCCAGATAATTGCCAGGATCACCATCACGACTGTTGGCATCAACCACGCCAGCCCCTGCTCCGCCAGCGGTAAACGCTGGGTCCAGGCCGGTAACACGCCGCCAATTGCAGAAGCTTTAATGCCATCAAGGATACCAAAAATCAGGCTGATAAACATCGCAGGTGCAATGACGCGGGAAGAATTATGCCACCATGAGCGGGTAAAACTTAATACAACCAGTGCGATACATGGCGGATAGATAGCCGTCAGCACCGGAATAGAGATTTGAATCAGGTGGCTCAGCCCCAGATTAGAGACCACCATCGAGAAGCCGCCGAGGATGAATACCAGCGTACGATAAGACAGCGGAACGTACTGGGCAAAGAACTCTGCGCAGGCGCAGGTCAGGCCAACCGCGGTAACCAGACAAGCGATGAAAATCAGCGCCGCCAGCAGGAAGCTCCCCGCGCCGCCAAAGGTGTGCTGAACATACGCATGCAGAATCGCCGCGCCGTTAGCAGACTGATCGACCAGAATCGCGCTATCGGAACCCAGACGGAACAGCGCAAGGTACAGCAGCGTTAAGCCCACACCCGCCATCAAACCAGCCCAAACGGTGTAACGGGTCAGCAGACGCGACTCGGTAACGCCACGCGAGCGGGCGGCGTTAACGATAACAATACCAAACACCATCGCGCCCAGCGTATCCATGGTCAGATAACCATTTACGAAACCATTAGAAAACGCCGCGGTTTGATAGGCTTCCATCGCATTGCTGATCGGACCAGCAGGCCAGACGATTGCGGCGACAGACAGTACCACCAGCGCGAGGATTTTCAGCGGAGCAAGGAAGTTGCCGACGGTATCCAGCAGTTTGCCCGGATACAGCGATACCAGAATAACAATCGCAAAATAGACCACGCTGTAGATGAACAGCGGCAGCGCGGAGTCACCGGTCAGCGGCGCAATCCCGACTTCGAAAGAGACCGTTGCGGTACGCGGCGTCGCGAACAATGGGCCAACCGCCAGATAGCAGACGGTAGCCAGCAGCAATCCTGCGACTTTACCGATAGGCGTACTCAGGCTGTCCACACCGCCACCGACTTTCGCCAGCGCGACAACGGTAAGCACCGGCAGACCAACGGCGGTAATCAAAAAGCCAAAAGCCGCAGTCCAGACGTGTTCACCTGCCTGCAAACCAACCATTGGGGGGAAGATGATGTTACCTGCACCAACGAACAGTGCAAATGTCATAAATCCCAAAGCGATAATATCGCGCGATTTTAACTGATGGGTCATAAAGTCTTACTGCCTGTGGATGTGGTGTTGAAAATAATAAATTTTTGCCTTTCCCTGGGGGACAATACAGCGGCATTTTTGCTCAATTCCAGCGGGAAACACTCCCGACCTGGCGCGGCGAAGAATAGTTTTTCGATTTACCGCGTAAATGCAGTCGGTATGACAGCATCTGGAGCGCAATTTAAACGCTTATAACGTTTTAAAGCAAGGTGGGATCCAAAAACCAGAACAATATAGCGATATGAAAAATCGAGTTAGCACAAAACACCATTTCATGGAAAAAGGGATGGGTAATAGTTCGAACAAAAAACAATCAAACGTCGTAAAATTCAGGATGTAACTATTGACCACATAAAAAAACCAGCTCGCGCTGGCTTTTGGAAAGATTATCTTACGAATACGCGTTAATCGTTACTTTTGGCCATTAAACGTTCCGGGATGACAAAACTAAATCGCGTCCCTTTGCCTGGCGTGCTTTCGATATTCAATCGGCTATCGTGATGATGCAGAGCATGCTTCACGATGGCCAGACCAAGCCCGCTGCCGCCCGTTTGTCGGGATCGCGCTTTGTCCACGCGATAGAAACGCTCGGTCAAACGAGGGATATGCTCCGCAGCAATACCTGGCCCATTGTCCGCCACGCTAAATTCCGCTCCTGAGGCAATATGCTGCCAGCGCACGGCGATATGCGTACCCGCGGGCGTATGGTTTACCGCGTTATAGACAAGATTCGAAATCGCGCTACGCAGCTGATCCTCATTACCCCGCACGCTCAGGTGGCTATCAATATCAAAAGTAAACGTATGATTATTCTGACTCAGCGTTTGCGCCTCGTGTTCAACCACGCGCAGCATCATCGGCACATCCACTTTCTCATTAAGCAACAGCGCTGGCGCAGCCTCAATTTTCGACAGGGTTAACAGCTGCTTCACCAATCCTTCCATGCGGTACGTTTGCTCGCGCATGGTATGCAGCGCTTTTTCACGCGTCGTACCTTCCAGTGGATGCTCCTGCATCATTTCCAGGTAGCCTTGCAGCACCGTCAGCGGCGTACGCAGCTCATGGCTGGCATTGGCGAAAAAGTTACGCCGCGAACCTTCCAGTTGGTGCATCTGGGTAACATCGCGCGCCACCATCAGCAATTGCTTATCGGTATAGGGCATCACGCGAATCTCCAGATGCCGTCCGGTATTGAGCACCAGATTAATTGGCCGACTAAAGTCGCGCGTTTTCAGATACTGCGTAAATTCCGGGTAGCGCAGCAGGTTCAGAATATTTTGTCCGTTATCGTCCGGCCAGCGCAATCCCAGAACCTGCTGGGCAAGGCCGTTACACCAGAATATGCCGCCTTCTTCCGTGGTCAGCACCACCGCGTCGGGTAGCGATTCCGCCCCGCTGCGAAAACGTTTAATCAGATTACCCAGTTCCCGACGGCGCTTTTTGTTGCGCAGCTGCATTTGATGCAGTCCGTACAGCAACGGCTCCCAACTGCCGCGCCCCGGCGGCGGCGTCATGCTTCTGTCGACCCATAGCCACCAGGACAAACGTAATAAATTCCAGAAATGCCAGATAAGCAGGCCGGTTACCGACGCCAGTAAAAACCAGGGCAGATAACCAAAAAAAGCGCTAAGGATAAACGCCGGTATGCAGCACAGGATCAGCTCCAGTACCAACCTTTTCCATGACAATCGTTCTAGCAAACGTCTTACTCCATTTACAGCCTAATCCTTCAGGCCCTTATTCTTGTCAGTCAGAAGCGGGTCGAAAAACGATATCCCGTCCCGCGCACAGTCTGCACCATACGATCGTGTCCGCTGTGCTCCAGCGCTTTACGCAAGCGGCGGATATGCACATCGACCGTCCGGTCTTCCACGTACACATTGGTACCCCAGACATGATTGAGTAATTGCTCGCGACTGTAGACGCGTTCGGGATGGGTCATAAAGAAGTGCAACAGTTTGAATTCGGTCGGTCCCATATCCAGCGGATCCTCGCCGGTCATCACGCGATGCGAGGTTGGATCAAGACTCAGCCCCTGCATCTCAATAACCTCTTCCACCGCCATCGGTGAAATACGACGCAGAACCGCTTTAATACGCGCCACCAGCTCCTTAGGAGAAAACGGCTTGGTAATATAGTCATCCGCGCCGGTTTCCAGACCCCGAACGCGGTCTTCCTCTTCTCCCCTCGCCGTCAGCATCATTATGGGAATATCCCGCGTCATCGCTTCTCGCTTGAGATGTTTAATAAACTGCAGGCCCGAGCCGCCGGGTAGCATCCAGTCAAGCAGGACGAGATCCGGCCAGGGTTCATTGAGTTGGTTCACAGCACTGTCATAGTCTTCGGCTTCTACGGGTTGAAAACCGTTTTGCTCGAGCACGAAGCAGACCATTTCACGAATTGGAGCTTCATCTTCTACGACCAGAATACGTCTCGCCATGATTTGCCCTGTTTATAATTAAATCGTTTGCCATCAATACAGTGCCATTATGCGTCAGTTTTATGACAGATTTATGAAAAGATAGTCCAGGTTTAACGTAGCCCGGCGAATTATGACAGTCCTTAAACAAGATATTACCGTCATTGCAGGGTTATAATCCCCGCCATTGTTTTATCGTCATGGAACTCTTATGCGCATCCTCCACACGTCTGACTGGCATCTGGGCCAAAATTTCTACAGCAAGAGCCGCGCCGCTGAACATCAGGCCTTTCTCGACTGGCTGCTGGAAACGGCGCAATGCCATCACGTGGATGCCATTATTGTGGCGGGTGATATTTTCGACACCGGTTCACCGCCAAGCTATGCTCGTGAGCTGTATAACCGTTTTGTCGTCAATCTGCAGCAAACCGGCTGTCATCTGGTGGTACTGGCCGGCAACCATGACTCCGTCGCCACGCTCAACGAATCCCGAGATATTCTGGCGTTTCTCAACACCACGGTAATCGCCAGCGCTGGCCATGCGCCGCAGATGCTGTCTCAACGCGACGGCTCGCCGGGCGCGATCCTGTGTCCAGTGCCTTTTTTACGCCCGCGCGACATCATTACCAGCCAGGCAGGGCTAACCGGACAAGAGAAACAGCAGCATTTGCTGTCAGCAATCACCGACTACTACCAGCAGCAGTATCAGGACGCCTGTACGCTGCGCGGCGACCGGAATCTGCCCATCATTGCGACCGGGCATCTGACCACCGTCGGCGCCAGTAAAAGTGACGCGGTACGTGACATTTATATTGGTACGCTGGACGCCTTTCCGGCACAAAACTTCCCTCCGGCCGATTACATCGCGCTGGGGCATATTCACCGGGCACAGGTTATCGGCGGCACAGAGCATATTCGTTACTGCGGCTCGCCGATCCCCCTCAGCTTTGACGAGTGCGGCAAAAGCAAATGCGTCCATCTGGTGAGTTTTGCAGACGGAAAACTTAGCGCGGTTGAGAACCTCACCGTCCCGGTCACCCAGCCGCTGGCGGTACTGAAAGGCGATTTAGCCGCCATTACCGCTCAACTTGAACAATGGCGTGGCGCACAACAGGAGCCGCCGGTGTGGTTAGATATCGAAATCACCACCGATGACTATCTGCATGATATGCAGCGCAAGATTCAGGCATTAACCGAAGATTTACCGGTAGAGGTGTTATTGGTGCGCCGCAGCCGCGAGCAGCGTGAACGTATTATGGCTAATGAACGGCGGGAAACGCTAAGCGAACTGAGCGTAACGGAAGTTTTTGACCGTCGCCTGGCGCTGGAAGAACTTGAAGACGCGCAGCGCGAGCGTCTTAATCAACTCTTTAGCACAACCTTACACACGCTCGCCGGGGAGGCTGATGCATGAAAATTCTCAGCCTGCGTCTGAAAAACCTCAACTCCCTGAAAGGGGAATGGAAAGTCGATTTCACCGCCGAACCCTTTGCAAGCAATGGACTGTTCGCCATCACCGGACCAACGGGCGCGGGGAAAACCACCCTGCTGGACGCGATTTGTCTGGCGCTGTACCACGAAACGCCGCGCCTGAATACCGTGTCACAGTCGCAAAACGACCTGATGACCCGCGACACCGCGGAATGTCTGGCCGAGGTCGAGTTCGAGGTCCGGGGCGAAGCCTATCGCGCATTCTGGAGCCAGAATCGCGCGCGTAATCAGCCGGAAGGCAACCTGCAGGCCCCGCGCGTGGAGCTTGCCCGCTGCGCTGACGGTAAAATCCTCGCCGATAAAGTCAAAGACAAGCTGGAGATGACCGCTGAGCTTACCGGGCTGGATTACGGACGCTTTACCCGCTCCATGCTGCTGTCGCAAGGCCAGTTCGCCGCCTTTCTCAATGCCAAACCGAAAGAGCGCGCCGAGCTGCTGGAAGAGCTGACCGGCACCGAAATCTACGGCCACATCTCCGCCATGGTGTTTGAAAAACATAAAGCGGCGCGCACGGAGCTGGAAAAACGACAGGCGCAAGCCAGCGGCGTTGCTCTGCTCGCCGCGGAGCAGGTGCAGTCTCTGACAGAGAGTTTGCAGGTACTTACTGACGAAGAAAAACAATACCTTACCAGCCAGCAAGCCCAACAACAGCACCTCAACTGGCTTACCCGGCAAAATGAGCTGCAAACGGACATAAACCGCCACCAGCAGGCATTACAGGCAGCACTTCAGGCGCAGGAAGACGCCCAGCCGCAGCTGGCGGCGCTGAGTCTGGCCCAACCGGCCAGAGCGTTACGCCCGCACTGGGAGCGAATCCAGGAACAAACGGCTACTATCGCGCGCACACGGCAGAAGATTCAGGAAGTGAATACTCGCTTACAAAGCAGCTTAGCGCTGCGCGGGCGGATCCGTCAGCAGGCGCAAGCGCAGTCGAGCGCTATGCTCGCCGGGCAACAGACGTTAACCGACTGGCTGAGCGAACACGATCGCTTCCGCTTATGGAGTAGCGAACTGGCAGGATGGAAAGCGCTGCTGGCGCAACAGTCCGAGGCCAGCGCCCAGCTACGCCAGTGGCAGCAGCTGCGGGAGAACGACACGCGCAAACTCAATGCGCTGGCGCTTCCCACGCTTACCCTTTCGGCGCAAGAGGTCACGGAAGCGCTGGCGCAACATGTACAGCGTCGTCCGTTACGCCAGCGGCTGAGCAATCTGCACGGGCAAATCGCCCCCAGGCAAAAGCAGCTGGCGCAGCTACGCGTCTCCCTTGAGCAGCGCCAGCAGGAGCTGACGCAGCATAACGCGGCGCTTGCCGAGAAACGTCAGCGCTATAAAGAGAAAAATCAGCAGCTTGCCGATGTGAGAACCATTTGCGAGCAGGAACTGCGAATTAAAGATCTGGAAAGCCAGCGGGCATTACTGCAATCCGGCATGCCTTGCCCGCTTTGCGGCTCCACCTCGCATCCGGCGATTGAGCGCTATCAAACGCTCGAACTGAGCGTTAATCAGGCACGGCGTGAAGCACTGGAAAAAGAAGTCAAAACGCTGGCTGATGAAGGCTCAACGCTACGCGGGCAGCTCGAGGCCATCACGCAGCAGCTCCAACGCGATGAGCGTGAAGCCCAGACGCTTTCTCAAGAGGAGCAAGCGCTTACTCAAGAGTGGCAGACCGTCATCGCCAGCCTCAACGTGACGCTGCAACCGCAGGATGATATCGCTCCGTGGCTTGCCGCCCAGGAAGAACATGAACAACAGCTTCACCAGTTGAGTCTGCGTCATACCCTGCAGGCGCAAATCACCGCGCATACAGAGCAGATTACTCTGCTCCAGCAGCATATTGACCAGCGCCAGACAACGTTAGCTGCCGAGCTAACTCGTCATGGCCTGTCGCTTCCCGCCGAAGGTGAAACAACCGCGTGGCTGAACGAACGGGCGAACGAAGCACAGATGTGGCAACAGCGTCAGAACGAACTCACCGAGTTACAGGCGCGAATAGCTCAGCTCACGCCGTTGCTGGAAACGCTGCCAGAAACCGAGGCGCTTTCTGAAAACAGCGAGGATCTGTCCCTGGAGAACTGGCGACAGGTGCACGACGATTGCCTGTCTTTACAGGGCCAGTGGCAAACCTTGCAACAGCAGGAGGCGCAGGACGTACAGCGCGCCGCAGAAATTCAGGCGCAGTTTGATGCCGCGTTGCAGGCCAGCGTCTTTGACGATCTCAACACCTTTGTTGACGCCCTGCTGGATGAAGAGACCTTTAACCGCCTTGAGCAGCTAAAGCAATCGCTGGAAAGCCAGCGCCAGCAGGCGCAAACGCTGCTTAATCAGGCCCGGCAGGCGCTGGCGGCGCACCAACAGCAGCAACCAACCGGGGTGGATCTCACGCTCAGTGCGCAACATCTTCGCGACGCGCTGGCGCAGCTCACCCAACAGCTACGGGATAACACCACCCGCCAGGGCGAAATTCGCCAGCAGCTCAGGCAGGATGCAGAAAACCGCCAGCAGCAGCAGGCGCTGATGCAGGAGATTGAACAAGTCACGCAGCAGGTCGAAGACTGGGGTTATCTGAATGCGCTGATCGGCTCGAAAGAGGGGGATAAATTCCGCAAGTTTGCCCAGGGGCTGACGCTGGATAACCTGGTCTGGCTTGCCAACAACCAGTTGACCCGTCTGCACGGCCGCTATCTGTTGCAGCGCAAGGCCAGCGAAGCGCTGGAACTGGAAGTGGTAGATACCTGGCAGGCCGATGCCGTGCGTGACACGCGTACGCTTTCCGGCGGCGAGAGCTTCCTCGTGAGTCTGGCGCTGGCGCTGGCGTTGTCCGATCTGGTCAGCCACAAAACGCGAATTGACTCCCTGTTCCTCGACGAAGGTTTCGGCACGCTGGACAGCGAAACGCTGGATACCGCCCTGGACGCGCTCGATGCGCTGAACGCCACCGGCAAGACCATTGGTGTAATCAGCCACGTTGAAGCAATGAAAGAACGCATTCCGGTACAGATCAAAGTTAAAAAAATCAACGGGCTGGGCTACAGCAAACTCGATAAGGTATTTGCGGTGGAATCAGCATAAACTTCCAGGCCGGATCTATCCGGCACAATATGTAGCACAATATTGCATACTCAAAGACGGATATGAAATGGCATTCCACTTCGCTTATCCGCAAGCTATCTCTGTTGGCGGCGAACGTTCGCCGCTATGGCGCAGATCCTGCGTCTTTCTTGTTGGCAGGTGGTATGAAAAAAGTCGTTTTCTCTTTAGCGCTGGGGACATTTGGGCTGGGCATGGCCGAGTTTGGCATTATGGGAGTACTCACCGAGCTGGCGCGGGACGTGGGCATTTCTATCCCTGCCGCTGGCCATATGATTTCGTTTTACGCCTTTGGCGTGGTGCTGGGCGCGCCGATTATTGCGCTCTTTTCCAGCCGCTTTTCGCTTAAACATATTTTGCTGTTTCTGGTCACGCTGTGCGTGATTGGCAACGCCATCTTCACCCTCTCCTCCTCGTATTTTATGCTGGCGGTGGGCAGGCTGGTTTCCGGCTTTCCGCACGGCGCATTCTTTGGCGTGGGCGCCATTATCCTGTCGAAGCTCGCCCGTCCGGGAAAAGTCACCGCCGCCGTCGCGGGTATGGTTTCGGGGATGACCGTTGCCAATCTGGTTGGCATTCCCGTCGGCACCTGGCTGAGCCAGGAATTTAGCTGGCGCTATACGTTTCTGCTGATAGCCGTCTTTAATATCGCCGTAATAGTCTCGGTCGCTTTTTGGGTCCCCAACATCAGCGATGAGGCAAAAGGGAAACTGAGCGAGCAGTTCCACTTTTTGAAAAGCCCCGCTCCCTGGCTCATCTTTTCCGCCACCATGTTTGGCAACGCCGGGGTTTTCGCCTGGTTCAGCTACGTTAAACCATACATGATGTATATTTCCGGTTTTTCCGAAACGCTGATGACCTTCATCATGATGCTGGTGGGATTGGGAATGGTGTTGGGAAACCTGTTGAGCGGTAGGCTATCTGGCCGTTATACGCCGCTGCGCATCGCTGTCGTCACCGATTTCGTGATAGTGCTGGCGCTGCTGCTGCTCTTTGCCTTTGGCGGTATTAAAGCCGCATCGCTGACCTTCGCCTTTATTTGCTGCGCGGGCCTGTTTGCCCTGTCGGCGCCGCTGCAAATTTTGCTGCTGCAAAATGCCAAAGGGGGTGAACTCCTGGGGGCGGCTGGCGGGCAAATTGCCTTTAACCTCGGTAGCGCGATTGGCGCATACTGCGGTGGCATGATGCTGACGCTGGGCTTTGCCTACAACTATGTGACGCTGCCGGCAGCGTTGCTGTCGTTCTCCGCCATGTCATCACTGCTGATTTACGGCTACCTGAAGCGCGGCGTGCAACAAGTTGCACGCGCGACTTAAGACCGATTACGTCTGCGGCCACAGCCAGGCCGCGCCGCGTACCCCGCTGGAATCACCGTGCAGCGCCTTGCGTAAAGGCGTTTCGCATTCGCCGCCAAAGACAAATTGCTTAATTAAGTTCGGAACGTTTTGATACAGCCGGTCGACATTACTCATTCCCCCACCCAGCACAATGACGTCCGGATCGAGAATATTCACCACGTGCGCCAGCGATTTCGCCAGACGACGCTCATAGCGGCTCAACGCCTGCTCGGCCAGAGTATCCCGGGCGTTAACCTGGTCGATAATTTCGCTGCCTTTTAGCGGCTTACCGCTCAGACGCTGGTAGTCCGTGGCAAAACCGGTCCCGGAAATAAAGGTTTCAATGCAGCCTTGCTTGCCACAATAGCAGGGAACTTCCTGTCGAAAACGCAGCTCATCTTCATCCATCCACGGCAGCGGATTATGCCCCCACTCGCCCGCGGTACCGTTGCCGCCGATGTGCGCCCGACCATTCAGCGCCACGCCAGCGCCGCACCCGGTACCGATAATTACCGCAAACACGGTTTGCGCCCCCGCCGCCGCACCATCCACCGCTTCTGAAACCGCCAGGCAGTTGGCATCATTTGCCAGCCGCACTTCGCGATTCAGACGCGTACTCAAATCTTTGTCAAAAGGTTGCCCGTTAAGCCAGGTCGAGTTGGCATTCTTCACCACCCCCGTGTAAGGCGAAATTGAACCGGGGATCCCCATCCCCACCGTTCCGCTTTGCCCGGTGGACTTTTCCGCCATCTCCACCAGCGCGGCGATGGTTTCTATCGTTTGCCGATAGTCATCACGCGGCGTGGGCAGGCGATGGCGAAAAAGCTGCTCGCCCGCATCGCCAAGCGCGATAACTTCCGTTTTCGTACCGCCCAAATCGATACCTATACGCACTGTTTGCTCCTCTTCCCGATTAACAATGCAAGCATAGCGACAATTCGCTATCATGCCCGCTGGATTTAACGACAAGGCCGTGGAAATTATCATGCTGTGGTTCAAAAATTTAATGGTTTACCGTCTTAGCCGCGATGTTTCTTTGCGTGCCGAAGAGATGGAAAAACAGCTGGCATCAATGACGTTCACCCCTTGCGGTAGCCAGGATATGGCAAAAATGGGCTGGGTTCCGCCGATGGGATCGCACAGCGATGCATTAACGCATACCGCCAATGGCCAAATTATTATCTGCGCCCGCAAAGAAGAAAAAATACTGCCGTCGCCGGTTATCAAACAGGCGCTGGAAGCCAAAATATTCAAACTGGAAGCTGAGCAAGGTCGCAAACTCAAGAAGACCGAAAAAGACTCGCTGAAAGATGAAGTTCTGCACTCATTGCTGCCGCGCGCTTTTAGCCGCTTCAGCCAGACGATGATGTGGATCGACACCGTCAACGATCTGATCATGGTTGATTGCGCGAGCGCGAAGAAAGCGGAAGATACGCTGGCGCTGTTACGTAAGAGCCTCGGCTCGCTGCCGGTCGTTCCGCTGACAATGGAAAACCCCATTGAGCTGACGCTGACCGAGTGGGTACGCTCCGGCACAACGGCGCAGGGCTTCCAGCTGCTGGATGAGGCTGAACTGAAAGCGATCCTGGAAGACGGCGGCGTGATCCGCGCGAAAAAACAGGATCTGGTCTGTGACGAAATCGCCGTGCATATTGAAGCGGGCAAACTGGTCACTAAGCTGGCCCTCGACTGGCAGCAGCGTATTCAGTTCGTTATGTGTGACGACGGCTCCGTTAAGCGTCTGAAGTTCAGCGACGAACTGCGCGATCAAAACGAAGATATCGACCGTGAAGACTATGCCCAGCGTTTTGACGCCGATTTTATCCTGATGACAGGTGAACTGGCGGCGCTGATTAAAAGCCTGGTGGAAGGGTTAGGCGGCGAAGCGCAACGCTAAGCCAGATTGCCGGATGACATCGCTTGCGAGTTATCCGGCATTTGACAATTACAGGTAGCGGCAAAGATAGGATGTTGGTTCTGCCACCTGCAGATGAAACTCGCTGCTGCCCGGTACGTTAAACACGTCCCCCGCGGCATACACTTTCCACTCAGTTTCCCCCGGTAGCAGCACGTTCAGCGCGCCGCTGATAACCGTCATTTCTTCAGGTGCCGCAGTACCAAAGGTGTATTCGCCTTCAGCCATCACGCCAACACTGGCACGGCCAGTACTGCTGCTGGTAAAACCGATGGATTTTACTTTGCCGGAAAAGTACTCATTACTTTGAAGCATACAACTGGCCCTATCGTGTGATTAAGTTAATAGCCAATATAGGGGGCTGGCGTTCCACCTGTCACGCAAAATTACGCGAGCAATTCCGAAGCCAGACGGGCGATCAGCACATTGGACAGCAGAACCGGGACATCCAGCGATTTTTGCAGTAAATCGCGATGGCGTTGGTTAAAACCCAGACAGTCCAGCATGATCACATCCGCGCCTTGCGCAAGCAGTTCTTGCCCGGCATCAATCAGTTGTTGTTCGCTACCTGCGATCGGATTCGCCACGGCATACACTGGCGGCGTTTGTAACACCTGCCATTTTTGCGTCTGGGCCTTGAGCAATTCGGCGACGGGGACAATCACCCCGACCTGATGCCCATCGACAATCGAGGCTACCAGCGGAGGGATAATACGTAACGGTTCCAGCAGAATGCTATTGCGGGCGGTCAGACGGGCAATTGAGGCGGTACTCATCAGCAGGATCACGTCAAAGCCCTGGTTATCGAGCACCTCAACGATACTTTGCAGTGAGCGTTCCACTTTCTGGCGCGAAACATGGGCAAGCTGATGGTCGCTGAGCAGCGTTAATAGCGGCTCATCTCCGGCAGAGACCCCGTACTCGGCCATCACATCTTCTCGCCGCATCTGTCCCAGCAGACTGTGGTGAGTAATGTGCTGCTCATCAATATATTCCGTCAGGAGCGGTAACACCTCACACATCGGCACCACGCCAATCGTGAGGATAGCCAACGACGTACCCATTTGTTGCTCCACCGTCTTCTTACTTTGCTGTGAATTCCCGGACGTCTGCCGGGCGCTGACCTGCGCTACAAACGCTCAAAAGCGTAGCAGCAGATCGGCGATGTATTATGTAAAGATTCCAAATAATTCCAGTACTGTATTGTTATTGTTTAATTTTCAATTTTTACTTTATATGGAGATATTAAAAAAAATGTGATGTACGCCCGTACTGGGCCTTTTCAGACTCCTGCCCGGGCGGTATCCGGCATCAGGTTTTTTCGGGATCCTCATAGCGCTTTTTAGCATCCATGGCTTCCTGAGCGGAAGGATGTTCACTGATCAACGAATTCGGTTCTGGATGGTCGGCACGAAGTTGATACCAGGTTACCGTCTGGCCTGGCGTCCCTTTTTCAACCGTAACAATGGTCGCTTGACGTGGATAAGGTGGTTTTGTCGGCATAGCTCTTCCTTTTGACTGAATGAGCTTTAAGTATAGACACCACCCTGCAACCGTGGCGCGGCCTGCGACAGTATCCCAAGAATGTCTTCCACCACCTGCGAAGGCGCATTGGTGGCATCAACGATATAGTGCGCCGCTTCACGGTACAGCACATCACGCTGGGCAAGCACTTCCTCTACTTCTTCAGTCAGCGGCTTGCCGGTTAAGGTTGGGCGCAATCCCTCTTCAGGCGTGGCCTCCAGGCGGTCAACCAGTACCGATACCGGCGCGCTTAAATAGATAACCACACCGTGGTTACGCATGTAGCGGCGATTAAATTCGGTAAGAATGATACCGCCACCGGTCGCGACAACCGTTGCTGGTGCCGTGACGGCCTGCAGAGCGGCCGTTTCCTGGGCGCGAAACCCTTCCCATCCTTCTCTTTCGACGATTTCCGCCACGGTCATCTGCACGTGCGATTGCAACCAGCGATCGGTATCAACGAACTGGTAATCGATAGCCTTTGCCAGCGCCATACCGGTTGTCGTTTTACCACACCCCCGGGGGCCAACAAGAAAAAGAGGTTGCGTCATCACAGAATTTCCCCAGAGAGCCGCCGACGAGCGGGTTCTGATGCGGTTAAAGATATAATCATACCATCAAACTAGTACATCGCCAAAACGTAAAGAAAAAATTACATCAATAGCAAGGGCGTCAATTAAACCCTACTATAACAAGAATTCACAAGGATGAAAGTGTAAAAAATAAATTACAGGCACTATTTTCTGCGCTGAACTTCCAGCCACCACTTATCCAATTCAGCCGCAAAATGCTGCCGGTCGCGGGGCGAAAGGCTGTCCGGTCCTCCGGTCTGGATGCCGCTGGCGCGCAGCGTATCCATAAAATCACGCATCATCAGACGTTCGCGGATCGTGGCTTCGGTATATCGTTCGCCGCGCGGATTAAGCGCCGCCGCCCCTTTTTCAATGGCTTCCGCGGCCAGCGGAATATCCGCTGTTATCACTAAATCACCAGCGCTACATTGTCGCACAATCTCGTTATCAGCGACGTCAAACCCGGCGGGAACGCGTAATGTACGGATAAAACGCGAAGGCGGGACGCGCAAATTCTGGTTCGCCACCAGAATAAGCGGCATCTGCATGCGCTCGGAGGCGCGGTACAAAATATCTTTAATCACGTTCGGACACGCGTCGGCATCCACCCATATTGTCATAACCTCTCCCCACTCGTGTGTAATCGCACATTGTCTCGTGCTTTTACTTGCAGGCAAAGTGCTGTTTCTCCTTCTGCACGTATTCATTCCGCGCTAAGCTTAGCTTTCCCAGATTTACCCTAAATAATTCGGGTTGCAGGCAGGCGGCAAGAGAGTGAGTCCCGATGAGCTTACTCTGGTAAGTGATTCGGGTGAGCGAACGCAGCCAACGCACATGCAACTTGAAGTATGACGGGTATAAAACAATGAATATCACGCATAGGGAGTGACAAGATGGACAAAAAAATTGGTTTTATCGGCTGCGGTAATATGGGCAAGGCGATTCTTGGCGGCATGATTGCCAGCGGCCAGGTTCTCCCTGGACAAATCTGGGTCTATACCCCTTCCCCCGATAAAGTTGCTGCGTTGCGCGACCAGTACGGTATTAATGCGGCGCAGTCTGCCCAGGAAGTCGCCCAAATCGCCGACATTGTTTTTGGGGCCGTCAAACCTGGCATTATGATTAAGGTGCTGAGTGAAATCACCTCCAGCCTGAACAAAGACTCCCTGGTCGTCTCAATTGCCGCAGGCGTGACCCTCGACCAGCTCGCCCGCGCGCTGGGCCATGACCGCAAAATTATTCGCGCAATGCCAAATACCCCGTCACTGGTGAATGCCGGAATGACCTCCGTCACGCCGAATGCCTTAGTGACGCCGGAAGATACGGCTGACGTACTGAATATCTTCCGCTGCTTTGGCGAAGCCGAAGTCATTGCGGAGGCGATGATTCATCCGGTCGTCGGCGTCAGCGGGTCAGCGCCTGCCTATGTCTTTATGTTTATCGAAGCAATGGCGGATGCTGCCGTCCAGGGCGGCATGCCCCGCGCACAGGCGTATAAATTCGCGGCGCAAGCGGTAATGGGCTCGGCGAAAATGGTGCTGGAAACGGGTAAACATCCGGGGGAACTGAAGGATATGGTGTGCTCGCCAGGCGGAACCACTATCGAAGCGGTACGCGTCCTGGAAGAACGCGGTTTCCGTTCGTCAGTGATTGAAGCGATGGTTAAGTGCATGGAACAGTCAGAAAAACTCAGCCGCTCCTGAGTGGATATCACCGGACGTCAGGCCGCCGCTTCGGTGCGGTTACGTCCGGAATTCTTTGCTTTATAAAGCGCCATATCCGCCGATTTTAGCCATTCCCGATAATGCTCAGTTTCAGAGGTTAACGGCGCGACGCCAACGCTAATACGTAGGGCAACCTGCGGCGCGCAGGATAAACGCAGCTGGCTAAGTCGCTCATGCACGCGCGACATAGCCGCAATTGCGCTGGTTGCCGGCGTGCCGCACATAATCACCGCAAATTCATCCCCGCCAAAACGCCCGATCACATCGCTACCGCGTAAAGTCATCTGCAACTGGCGGGTCAGCGCGACAATGGCCTGATCCCCAACGTCATGGCCCCAGGTATCATTGATGCTCTTGAAATGGTCGATATCGATAATAAGCAGCGTAGCGTCACGCTGGTAGCGGCGGCAATTATCAAATTCATTACGCAGCAATAGCTCCCAATGACGTCGGTTATAAACGCCGGTCATCCCATCTCGCGTACTCATGACCTGTAAGCGGCGTTTATGTTCCGCCAGCCTGGTGATTGCCTGGTAGCTGACCCAGGCAAACAGCAGCGGATAAATCACCAGCACCGGCAGTGACAGCGCCACGTTCAGCTGGCTGCTGTTAACAGCGACGGGAATATTAGCCAACTGTAACGTCACCAGGCATGCAACCGCCATCAATACGGCGCCTGCGAGGAATACTCGCATTCCCCCTGCGCCCATCAGATTGATGCAAATAATGATGAGCAGCGCGGTGGACGGCAACAGGTTTGCTCCCATAATGCCTATCCACATACCGGCCAGGATGGCGTCGACCTTTAAATTGGTCAATTCGCTATGCAGAGGATCGTCAGCTTTGCTTGCTAACTGCCAGGCCAGATGCGGCCAGACAAACGCCCATCCCACCAGCAAAAGCCACCAGCCTCCGGTAATGGGCTGGGAAACTAATACCGACGCGACAGGGAAAAACATGCCCCCCAATCCCACCGCTCGCGGCAGCCTGATCCGTCGGGCAAATCGCAGACCGGAACGTTGGTGGTCATTTTGATGAAGCGATATAAATGCTTCATCCGCAACGACCTTCTTTTGGAAAAAGTTTTCATCATTCATCGTATTTGGGAATATTCTGAAACAAATTTCCCAAATTATAGGAAGGGGGTGGCGGCGGAAGTATGAAATTTCGGGTGAGCGATTTTACCTGCTCACCCGTAAGTGCTACGCAGATTTTTTCAGGCAGGCGCTCATAAACTTATTACGATCGTCGCCTTTCAGTGACTGCTCCGTCGCCTTGACGTTGCATTCACGCATCTTCTGCTGTTGTGGGGTCAGGCTCTTTTCCTCAGGCGCAGATTTACTGTTTTTCAGGCAATCGCTCATATATGTCTTGCGCGCATCCCCTTTTAAGGACTGCGCCGTTGCCTGCTGATTGCAGGTGGTCATACGCTGTTGTTGCGGGGTTAACGTCTTCTCGGCAGCACCGACGGTAGTTAAAAAAATCAATCCAAAGAGCAGCGTCATTAATAATGTAATTTTCATAGCACCATCCTTTTCTGAACGACGACACACAGCTAAGTTTGGCTGCTAACGATAAAAATACCACCCGGTGGCAAAACTATTGTCACCGGGTGTCGGGTTATTTCAGTCCTAACGCCGCTTTCATGGTGTAAAACAGATCGGTTTGATCGGTCAAACCGACCACATTCGCCGCATGCGGGCCATAAGCGGCGATGCGCAGTTGGCTACCGGTGTGCTCCTGAGATTCCTCTTCAGAGTTGCCGTAGCTGATGACCATGACCGCGCCATCTTTGGTGTTCAGCGCCTGAGTCAAACCCGGTGCCTTAGTATCTGGCGCGACAATCTGGCTGGCATGGGCGTGGTCGGCAGTGACCACCACCAGGGTATTGCCGTCTTTCTTCGCAAAGGCAAGCGCGCGCTGCACCGCTTCGTCCAGATCGACCGTTTCGCCAATCTGTCCGCAAGGATTGGCGGCGTGATCTTGTTTATCGATGGATGCCCCTTCCACTTGCAGGAAGAACCCCTTCTCATTTTTGCTCAATAGCTCAATCGCTTTATCCGTCATCTGCGCCAGCGTCGGCACGGTGTTATCACGCTTTGGATTGGGCGTACAGGTCACAACCGGTTTATCCAGATTCCCGTGATAAGAGGCTTTCGGACCTTCCCAGCGCACCGGCATATTGCCGTCGGAGAACAGACCCAGCAGCGGCTTATCCTGGTTAGCTTCGGTAATCGCCGCCAGCGTCGCGGCGTCGCTTACCATCTGATAACCGCGAGCCAGAGCTTGTTCACGCAACGTTTTCCCCTGCCACTCACCTGCCGCGGCGGTTTCAGCAAACGTTTTTGCCCCACCGCCCAGCGTGACGTCAGCCCTGGCATTCAACAATTGTTCAGTAATTGACCCTTTTCCACCCTTTTCCAGCGCATTGGTTGGGCATTTCTCAGCCGTCACGCTCGGGCCGTAGCATTTACGCGAAGTGACATGGGCAACCAGCGCCGCCGGGGTCGCATCCTGCAATTCAGCGGTAGAAACGTTCCCCGTCGCCAGACCTGCCGCTTTTGCCATTTCCAAAATGGTGGCGTGATCTTTTTCATGAATATCAACGCCCAGCGCACCATTGTAGGTTTTAACCCCGGTCGTCCACGCCGTCGCTGAGGCTGCCGAATCCGTTACATAATCCGGCTTACCCGTTTTCTTATCTAACGCATAGTGGGTGTATTGTCCGGTCAACGGTAAGGCGTCAATACCTTTAAAAAAACCGCCCGCGCCTTCGGCATAATTTCGCGCTGCCGTTATTTCTGAATCGCCCATCCCATCGCCAATGAGTAAAATTATATTTTTGGCAGGTTTATCGTTCAGAGATTCGCGCAAAGCCGCCGTTTGGTCGGCTGACAATCGGCGCGCGCCGCCTGGCGTGGTGATATCCCCGTGGGCGGCACGATTATCCATAACCGCTACGGTGGATGTTTCTGCATTAATAACCGGGGTAAACAGCAAAGGTAACAGGGCAATAGCGAGTGCGCTTTGTTTCACTTTATTTTCTCCATGTATAAATACGGTAAAATTAAAACAAAGCGACTATAAGTATTTGATGTGACACTTTTATGATAATTTGTGGGTGCGTCCCACAGATTACTCAAAACGTTTTGACACGCTCTCGCCAGCGTTATGTAGTGTCGTCAGAAACGCTGGCACGCGGTTCACGCCCGCCAGAGCCGCCTCAATTTGACGAAGCTGTATTTGTCGTTCGTGCCACGCCATATTGCGCAGCATTTCGGTAATGACCTGCTCTAACGTTTCGACCTGCGCCGCCAGCTCCTGCGACTCTTCTTCTTTTTGGGCGAGCTTAAGCAACAACTCAGTGACGAGATTTTTCATTTGCGTATTCCCTTAACAAAATATAAGCCACGTTAACATTAAGGCTCACAGCTGCCTAGAAGATAAAAGTTTTATTTTTAGAAGAAATTAAACTATTTGCGAAAACAATCACATTACAAAATAAGGGAGAGATGGGCCTTAAAACAGAACCATACCATATATACACAAAATCATTCGAGATGCATCGAGGCGGCAAGCGTGGAGGATGAAGTGTATAAAAGGATAAAATGATGAATAATCACATAGAAATATAATGCAAAATTATAGATAAACAACGCCGACGGGCAGCGTTGTTTATCAGGAAATTAGCGTGCGCGACGCCGACGTCGCAACGCGATAGCCAGCTGCCAGATATTGATCAGCACAATGCTCGCCGTAGCAATAAACACCCAGCGAAAGCCCGCCATTGCTGATACCGTTGCGCCCATTAATGGCCCGGCGACATTACCAAGGTACATAAATGACTGGTTATAACCAAAGATGCGTCCGGTGATCTGGTCGCTGGAGTATTTCACCAGCAGCGTCTGTACCGCTGGCAGCATCGCGCCGTCGGCAAAGCCGAGCAGAAAACGTAATATCCCCAACTGCAAGGGCGTGGTAACCCACGACATGGCAAAAAACAGCACGACAGCGAAGATTAACGTCGCCATTAAAATCCGCTCAGTACCAATACGGTCACCTAATTTGCCAAGCCGTGGCGCGGAAATCAGGGCCGAGAGGCCAGGTACTGAAGCAATCAGCCCGCAGAGAAAGGCAATATTCGAACTGTCTGGCACCATTGATTTGATAAACAGCGCCAGAATTGGCCCGATTGAGCCGTTACACAGTTGGATCACCATCGTAGTAATAAACAGGCTTATCACCAGCGCCGGATAAGGCAGCGAGGCAAAGACGGCCTTCCCGCTCAGGCGTTCGCTTTTTTTGATAGTCGGACGCACGCCCTCTTTGATCAAGAACAGCGTGACAAGGAAGCTGACCACCAGCAAGGCCGCGGTAATACAGAACACGGCCCGTAAGCCAATATGGTCGGCAATAAAGCCTCCCATTAACGGACCGCCAATAACGCCGCTAATTTGCGCCGTAGAAAGCGTACTCAGCGCCCACCCGCTGCGTTCACGCGGGACCTGCGACGCAACCAGCGCCATGGCATTCGGAATATAGCCGGAGGTTAACCCCATCACCCCGCGCAGCAGAAAAAGCTGCCAGACGTTAGTGGCAAATGCCTGCAGTAAAATCGCAATCGCCATCCCCAGGGAGGCCCGTAACAGCATCAGCTTGCGCCCTTTACGGTCAGCTAAGCTGCCCCACATAGGAGAAACAATGGCTGAAATAAGGAAGGTGACGCTGTACGTTAAGCCGGACCACATAGAGAGCGCTTCATGCGAGGACACCCCCAGTTGGGAGATATAGAGCGGTAAAAAAGGCAGGATTTGGCTAATCGCCAGTCCGGTAAAAAAGCAACCGAACCACACGGAAATAAGGTTTACTCTCCAGGATTCCATAAGGACTCATAACGATAAGTAGCTGAAAACTGCGAGCAGCTTAACAAATTACTTAGCCAAATAAGGATCCACAGGTGCGATATATCACAGTTTAGAATTTTATCTTCCCGCTCATCATATTTGTGATACACCTCACACAAAAACCACAATCTAATCAGGGGATTATGCTCCACGAGCAATCTGCGCGTTTACGCGTATCACTTCCCCTGCCGCCCAGCAAAACAATCTGCCAGAAGCCGAGGAAACCTGCGTTTTGTCGTGGTAATGTATGTGCTTTGCATTCATGGAATGGGTTTTTAAGATGGCAAAGTTGCGGGTAGGAATCGTATTTGGTGGTAAATCAGCGGAACATGAAGTGTCATTGCAATCGGCAAAAAATATTGTCGATGCCATCGACAAGACTCGCTTTGATGTGGTGCTGTTAGGGATTGATAAACAAGGGCAATGGCACGTTAGCGATGCCAGTAACTATCTGCTCAATTCAGACGATCCGGCGCACATTGCGCTGCGTCCTTCCGCGACCAGTCTGGCTCAGGTACCGGGTAAACAAGAGCACCAGTTGATCGATGCGCAAAACGGTCAGCCGCTGCCGACGGTCGACGTTATTTTCCCGATCGTGCACGGCACGCTGGGTGAAGATGGCTCTTTGCAGGGTATGCTGCGCGTGGCGAACCTACCGTTCGTTGGTTCTGATGTCCTTGGTTCCGCAGCCTGTATGGATAAAGACGTGACCAAGCGTCTGCTGCGCGATGCCGGATTAAACATCGCGCCATTTATTACGCTCACGCGCGCTAACCGCAACAACATCAGCTTTGCGGAGGTGGAATCCCGCCTCGGTCTGCCGCTGTTTGTGAAACCAGCCAACCAGGGATCGTCCGTTGGGGTCAGCAAAGTGACCAGTGAAGCGCAATACAACCAGGCCGTCGCGCTGGCATTTGAATTCGATCATAAAGTCGTGGTGGAGCAAGGGATCAAAGGCCGCGAGATCGAATGTGCGGTACTGGGCAACGATCGTCCGCAGGCCAGTACCTGTGGCGAAATCGTGCTGAACAGTGATTTTTACGCTTACGACACCAAATACATTGACGATAACGGCGCCAAAGTGGTGGTTCCTGCGGCAATCGCGCCAGAAATTAACGACAAGATCCGCGAGATCGCCATTCAGGCGTACCAGACGCTGGGATGTGCAGGCATGGCGCGCGTCGATGTATTCCTAACCGCAGAAAACGACGTTGTGATCAATGAGATCAACACGCTGCCAGGCTTTACCAACATCAGCATGTATCCAAAACTGTGGCAGGCGAGCGGCTTAGGCTATACCGATTTGATCACGCGCCTGATCGAACTGGCGCTGGAACGCCATGCGGCGGATAGCGCGCTGAAAACCAGTATGTAAGCCAGTCAGGATGCCCGATCGAGAGTTATTGGGCATCCTTCGCTTCTTCTTCGTCCACCCGGCGACGGATAATTAAACCGGCCAGCCAAAAGCTAATCACCCAGGTAACCAGCCCCACCGCATAGGTTTGCCATCCCTGCGCTTCAAAGCCCAGTAACCCCACCACGCCATTCAGAATAAAGATAAGCCCAATAGCGAAGGCATAGTAATGCCAGTCTCGGCGGATTTTTACAGGCAGATTCATAACGGCTCCGGTGGATGTACAACATGAAAAAGCATCCTCGCACATTTCTCCATGGGCGTCTGTGGCATATGCGGAATTTCTGAAATGTAATTCAATTTAACTTAAGGTTAAATAATTGTGACGCTCAGCAAAAAAATAAAATCCAGGAATAATCTCCACCTGAAATTACCAACATTCTGATATTGACATTGCCAATCACCTGTCAGACTCACTGTCAGTTACAGGCATTACGCCAAAAAAGCAGGTTATTTCCGGAGGTCTTTATGGCTGATTTTACGCTCTCAAAATCCCTGTTTAAGGGCAAGCACCGGGATACCTCCTCCCTGCCCGGCAACATTGCGTATGCCGTATTTGTGCTGTTTTGCTTCTGGGCGGGCGCGCAGATTTTAAATTTACTGGCCCACGCCCCAGGCATCTATGAACAGCTGATGCAGTTGCAAATGCAGGAGACTGGACGCCCGCGGGTTGAAATTGGCTTAGGCGTCGGTACCCTGTTTGGGCTGATCCCCTTCCTGCTCGGTAGCCTGATTCTTGGCGCCGTCGCGACAATCATGCACTGGCGCCGCCGTCATCATAAAGATGACTGAGCCATACACTTCGCCCGACGATCGTCCACACGTTTAGCAAACCACGCGGTAGTCAGATTACGTGTGATCTTCGGGCTTTCCAGCTGAATGCCTGGCAACATTTCACGAGGTAGCGATTTACCGCTCTTCGCTTCCGCCAGCTTATAGACCTTCTCGTATAGCGCCGTTTCTTCAAAGGCCAGGCTATCACCCTTTTGCAGCTGCCGATGGATCTCGCTCTCGCTCATCCCCAGCTTCCCGGCCAGTTTACGTACCGCCAGCTCGGTTTTGCCCGGCTCGCTGCTGCCGTAGAGGATCAAATCCCCGTCCAACGCCAGCTTCACCCCACTGGCTTTACTGACGGCATTCTGGAAAGCCGCATTACGGCTGGCGTACCAACCGGCATTAAAATCTGCAAAGCGGAAGATGGGCGCACTGTAATTCGCCGGGTAGTTAAGCAGATGATACGTACCGAACCACAGCCCACCGCGGCGACTGAAGACCTCCTGACGCACGGTTCCCGCCATTTTCCACGGATACCCGCTGGCGTGCTGCTCGGCAAATGCAATGCTGACCTGCATTGGCCCGCCGGTATGCACCGGATTAAGCGAACCAAACAGCGTCTGCCCCATCGGTACCATATTGATGAAATCATCAAAGATGGCGCTTAGCTGTTTTTCCGTCTTCACCGTATCCAGGCGTTCGCTGTAGCTTTTCCCCGTTGGCGAGTTAATCTTCAGCGCGGTGTGCACCACAAACAGCGGGATATGCATGCGTTCCGCGCGGCGGTCGATCTCTTTCCAGGCGATTTTACTTAAGCCTGGAACCGCCGGGTCAGCCTGGTAGTTTGACTCCTGCTGCGCGACCGCCAGCACCGAGCAGATGTTTTCAACCGTCGGCACCAGCTTCTGGCTTTCGAACGTCTTCGCCAGATCCTGCGCCCACGCGTCCCGGTCTTTCACGCTGGCGGGCATTTTCTGGCGCACCACGCTCGCCACATCGACGGCTTTCTCCCCTTTTTTTAACGGCTGCGCGGGTTGGCTACTACATCCCACCAGCACCAATGCTGCCAGTCCGGACCAGGGGTAAAGACGGGAAACCGTCGACATAACATCTCCTTTTGTTAGCTAAGCGTATGGGTAACTTCCTGAATATCCTGACCGTCAAGCTCACGTTCAAAGCTGCGCAGACGCTTATAGATAGACATCAGTTCAACTAAGGTTGTCCAGGAGTTAATCAGATACTGGAACGAGCCGCGCACCTGGCCAAACACGTTGGTGATTTGCGTCATCAAACCGAGCGTAATCGTACCGGCAACAATCGATGGAAACAGCAGGAACAAGCCGAAAACGTTATCAACCTGCAGGTACAGAATACGGGCGATATTAAAATACATGTAGTGAAAATAGAGACGGAAATAGTTTTGGCGCACCGCATGGAACAGTTCACGTACCGTCGGCGGCGTCGCGCGAGTGGCATCATCTTCGCCGTATACCAGTTCTTTACGGTAAGCGGCCTCCACACGCTGGTTTTTAAACTCAAGACCAGGAAGCTTGATCCCGACAATCGCCAGCAAACCGGTGCCCATCAGCGACCAGACAATCGCGGCAATCACCAGACCATAAGGAACATGCCCGATAATCGGCAGGTCAGGAACATGCGCAGAGAGTGTAACCAGCACCGGCAAGAAGGCAATCAGCGTCATAATCGCGTTGATAAAGCTAACGCCCATATTTTCCAGCGTGGAGGCGAAACGCATGGTGTCTTCCTGCACACGCTGCGCTGCGCCTTCGATATGACGCAGATGCTGCCAGTGCGCCATATAGTGTTCGTTCATTGCGGTACGCCAGCGGAACACATAGTGGCTGACAAAGAAATTGTTCATTACGCCAATGACCACGGCAATCAGCGCAATGCCGAGAAAGATACCCACCTCATGATAAAACTGCTCAATTTTCACCTTATGCGGTGCGCTGAGCGCGGTTTGAATGAGATCGTAGAATGGCGCATACCAGGCGTTGACGGCGACGCCGACCTCAACCAGAAACCAGGTCACAAAAATTATCAGCGAGGTACCCAAAATGGACCAATACTGCCAGCGGTGCGGGCTGTAGATAAACCAGAACAGCGCGAACACCCCAACGCAAAGAATGTAGTAAGCATAAAAAATCAGGTAATCCAGCGACCAGAAACGCGCCGCGCTAATCGGTACGTCCTGCGATGCGCCGGTAATGTGCGCCACCCAGGTTCCCCCACCTGCTTGCCAGAATACAACAGCGACCAGTGCCCAAATAAATGCCGAAATAAAGAACGGTCCCGGCTTTGGGAAAAAAGACTTAAACATAGTGCTCTCCTGCTAACTTCTTATCGTTATGACGACTGCTGTGCGTTTGCCACCGGGAAATGCGGCGACGAGACGGCTTACGCCCAAAAACACAAGCTGAAACCGACAATTGTGACCAAAACCGTGGCACATAGTTCGCACCCGGCGATGAAGAATTGTTTCTGTGGTTTTCACACTCGACAACGTTCCAGCATGTGCAGATTATCACAGCGTGAGATCACAAAAGCGAACATCCACAATCCGGGAAACACTCACGTTTACTCATCGTTACGTTTTTCACACTATTATTGGCTGATAAGCGCTTTGCAATACGCCGATGAGTAGTATAAATACGCATACGCACGACATCTTTTTTCACTTTCTTAACTCATGGACACCACCGTTGAAACGTAGTCTGCTTTTTTCTGCCGCGCTGTGTGCGGCGTCATTGACATCTGTCCAGGCGGCACAGCCTATAACCGATCCGGTCTTCGCTTCTGATATCGTCGATCGTTATGCCGACCACATATTTTACGGCAGTGGCGCTACGGGGATGGCGCTCGTGGTGATTGACGGTAATCAGCGCGTATTTCGCAGCTTCGGCGAAACGCGCCCCGGCAATAACGTCCATCCGCAGCTGGATTCCGTGATTCGAATTGCCTCTATCACTAAATTAATGACCAGCGAAGTGCTGGTAAAATTACTCGACCAGGGTACGGTTAAACTCAACGATCCATTGAGTAAATATGCACCACCGGGCGCACGCGTACCGACTTACCAGGGAACGCCAATTACGTTGGTGAATCTGGCAACGCATACCAGCGCGCTGCCGCGCGAGCAGCCTGGCGGCGCGGCACATCGCCCAGTATTTGTCTGGCCAACCCGCGAACAGCGCTGGAGCTATCTCTCAACCGCCACGCTTAAAGTCGCGCCAGGTTCTCAGGCTTCTTATTCGAATCTGGCATTCGACCTGCTGGCCGACGCGTTAGGGACAGCCGCCGGTAAGCCTTATCCGCAGCTGTTTGAAGAAAAAATTACCCGACCGCTGGGAATGAAAGACACCACCTTTACCCCCTCTCCCGATCAGTGCAGACGCCTGATGGTCGCAGAAAAAGGCGCCAGCCCTTGTAACAATACCCTGGCCGCGATGGGCAGCGGCGGCGTCTATTCAACGCCTGGCGATATGATGCGCTGGATGCAGCAGTATCTCTCTTCTGATTTTTATCATCGTAGCCAGCAGGCCGATCGTATGCAGACGCTGATTTATCAGCGTACGCAGTTAACCAAAGTGATAGGGATGGACGTGCCGGGCAAAGCCGATGCGCTGGGCCTGGGCTGGGTGTATATGGCGCCGAAGAATGGCCGCCCGGGAATTATTCAAAAAACCGGTGGTGGCGGTGGTTTCATTACCTATATGGCGATGATCCCGCAGCAAAACGTCGGGGCGTTCGTCGTGGTGACCCGCTCTCCGCTGACGCGCTTTACCAATATGAGTGACGGTATTAACGATCTGGTCGCAGAGTTGAGCGGAAACAAACCGCAGGTTATTCCCGCATCCTGATTCAATACTCAAAAGGCAAACGGTTAATACTCACCAGTTTGCCTTTATTCATTTCAATGTAGCCACCTTTACGCAATGCCGCGAGAACCTCAGCGACAACTGAGCGTGAAATTCGTGTGCGTTGGTGAATATAGTTCATAACACCGATGCGCGAACGCAAGCCTTCGTCCCATTTCGTCATCGATATCAACGTCGCGCGGATCTGATCGTAGGAGTTATTGCCAATCAGCTGCAGATCGCGCATTTCAAGCATGCGGTTTTGCCAGGCTAACCAGCAGAAAGCTTCGCGCCAGAGCTGACATTGTTCAATTATATTAATCGTTTGTAAGGCAGGAAGATGGTATCCCGTACAATAACTTTCGGTCATTAATCTGTATTGTATATCGGTTTTCATCACACCATCTGAAAGCCCCAGAATAAATGGTGCCTGCGCAATGCCGACGAGTACATTCTCCCCTCGTCTCAGGGAAACTACGCCGCTTGAAATAATAAAGGTATCGTCACTGTTTATATCACTAGAATATATAATTTCTTTATCGTTATCACATTCGAAGTGTTTACCATATTTCGATAAACATTTATCAAGCTTACTAAATTCAGGAAGGGGTTTGTTCGTAGATAACATTTTTCGCATTCCTTGCAATAAATGCCCGTCAAATCCGTGACGGGCATTTTTCCAGATTAAATTACCTTTTCTTTCTCTGCGAGAGATTTCTTACCAGGTATATTTAACACCAACATTTGCAGACCAGTCTTGATCGACATCGCCACCACCGAGGTAATTAGCATCGGTGTACGCGCTGAAGTTTTTGGTAAAGCTGAACTGAGTACCCAGTCCAACACGTACCGCAGAACCTTCGACGCCATTGTCGATAGAGTCGCCGTTTACGTTAGAATCGTTGTTAGAGTCGTCGTAAACATAGGCCAGTTTGAAGTACGGCGTCAGAGCCTGGTCATCGCTGTATGCGAAGGTATAACCTGCATCAACGCCCAGTTCATAACGCATGCTGTCATAAGACTGACCGTCAACTTTCATGTCGTTGCTCAGCTTATAGTCATCACCAGACTGGAACAGGCCGGATACGCTGCCGTAAGGCGTTACGTAACCTGCATCACCCAGCTTCAGGTCATAACCCAGTTTCAAGCCGAAGCCCCAGGCATCAGCAGAGGTGCTGCCATCAACATACTGACCGTTGCTCATGCTGGCAGACAGATCGTTGTTGAAGTGGGAGTAGCTTAAGTTACCGTCAACAAAGATGTTGTTGGCAAAACGGGCAGAAGAGTAGATATAGGCAGTCTGGCTGTCCTGATCCACCTGACCGGAACGGTCGCTCAGGTCACCCTTAGCGAAGCCTGCCGCAGCACCGACAATCCACTTGGCATTGTTACCATCAATTTTGGAATCAACACCGACCATGATGCCGTTAACATCCTGATCGTAGTTAATGGTGCCGTTATCCGCATCGAAGCTACCACCGAAGTAGCTCACCCATGCGCCACCGTTATCAACCAGACCATGACGTGCGTTGGTCAGACGAGTACCCACGGTGTCTTGTTCCAGATTCCAGATATTGGTGTTGGCAGACGGGATGCTCAGCGCCATGTTCGCGTAGTCAGTCAGCTCCATCTGCTGCAGAACAACGGTATTACCCTGCTGCTGTGCCTGATAGGTGTAAGCGCCGAGGTCAGCTTTGTTGGCTGCAGAGAAGGTCGCAGTGCTGTTCGTGTCGTTAACGTAGATCAGCTCATTGCCTTTGTAATCAGCAATAGAACCTGCGCCAGTGGCGTTGTCGATACGCACTTTATAGTTACCGGTAGCCGCTGCTACATGGTCACCATAGTTATCAACTTCAGACTGATCGTAAGAGGTGTCAGAATCGCCATTGCCGTTGATAGTCAGATGACCATCAGAGTTCATTGCGATCACGCCATAACCGTAGTTCGCCTGAGTTTTATCGTTAGTGCGGTCGTTAGTCAGGTCGGCATTCAGCACATAGTTGCTGCTGTTGATGTCGAAAACACCTGCATTAACATTGTTGTAAGCGTCGGTGTAGCTGGTCAGGTTCAGCGTATCAACCTGCAGCGCGTTACCGGTGCTGTTGCCAACATCCAGAACACCGTTGTTCGTGAGGTTGATGGTGTTTGCATACAGGGCAGCACTTCCTACGCTCCAGCCGGCTGCAACATCATCAGCAATGGTAACAGTACTGTTGTCGATAGACAGCGTGTCAGTCGCAACATGACCATCTTCATTGATGTTCAGCGCAGAAGCGCCGGTCAGAGAGATGGAGTCAGAAACCAGAGAAGAATCGCCTACATTCACGACGGAACCACTGTTGATGCTCAAGGTATCAATCAGAGATGTTTTAGTGGTATCCCACTGTGACGCGCCGTTCAGCGTAACGTTGAACAGACCGCTCTGGTAGACGGCATTACCCACCACGTGACCATCTTCGCCATAAGCGGAGCTGTCACTGTCAATACCGTAGGTTGAATCAGGCCACAGGCTGTTAGCAGCGATATCGATCAGCGTAGCGGTGGCTTCAGTGCCCACGCCATAGCTGTCATAAACACCGTCGCCATCAGTATCAGTCTGATGCACAGACATTGCTGCGCCAACCCACTTACTGCCGTTGTTCAGGGTCAGATCCAGACGGTCAGTACCATCCCAGCCGTTGGTGTCCAGGTCAGCATCGGTATCGCGGTAGGTATCAGCGCCGTTCGGGAAGAAGTTTTCATCGAAGTTGCTGGAGAACAGCACGTCGCCCATCAGCGTGGAATTATCAAACGTTGCCGTGGTCTGCATCGCGTTGTCGGCATCTGGATGCGCAATAACCGCTAAGGCAATATCGTCAGCAGTATAAGAACCGCTGTAATCGCTGGCGTTAGACGTATTGCCAAACCAGCCTGATGTTCCTTCATCAGACCATGAACCAGAGGTCACGGTAGAATCCGCTACGGTGATGGTGTTGTTAAACACTTCGCCGCTGTTTACACCGGTGCTGACGGTATTATCATCAATATCTTCCCACTCATAGCCCTGAGTCAGGGTAATCCCTGCAACGTGAGAATTGTTGGTGATAGACAGATCAACTTCCTGATCCAGGGTGATCGCCGTACCCATGTTGTAAACATCTACAACGTGTGAATCAACGGCGTCATTATATGAACCGTTATAGGTATAGTGTTCGTAGTTGTCATCAATCGTTGAATTAATGACGCTCATCGCCAGGCGATCGTAGTAATAGTCAGTACCGGTACGGTTAGTACAATCCGTGGTCATACATTCGGATGTCACCATACCGTGAATGGTGCTGTTTTTAATCGTCAGGCTATTGGTATTGCTGTTGGTCGCCAGACCATCGTCAAGATAATAGGTAGAAATTACGCCATTAACCGTAGCGTTATTAATTACCGGATAAATATCACCGTTGTAAATACTATCAGCGTCGTAATTATTCCAGCCCACATACCCATCGTAATAAACGCCGTCAGCATAGGATGCGTCGTTATAATGGGTGAAAGTGGTATAGGAGGTCCCAGAGATATCCGTTGAAGCATTTGCCTGAGAAGTGATTGCCAAAGTGCAGGCTAATGCTAATTGTGAGACTACGAGTTTCTTTTTCCAAGTGTGCATTTGTCATCCCTCCTCAGGGACGTAATATAGTTGATCCATCAATTATCAATGCATAGAAAACATTTTATGCTTCGCGGTAATGATTATGCGGTGTCATAGCCGAAAGGTTCAATTATTCTTTGCCTTAAGTCCGAATCCGGACGGGTAATAAAACCCTGAGAACAAAATCGCCCAAAAATCACAAAACCACTTTACTTTCAATCAACTAACATTAATTTATCCGTATAATAAATACGTTCAACTTATAACTAAAAATAAAACAAAAATGAGAGAAATAAATAATAAAGCAGTATCTTTAAGTTAAAGAACAATTAAATAAAACTAAATCCACATTGAAATTTATCAATATAAAAAATAATCACAATGACAAAAATGCAAATAATAGATAGGTTAAGAGGTAGCGAAGAGAGCCTCACCATCCCCACATAACGCCAACTTTCGTAAACCCCCCGCCCTCAGGTTCGGGTATACTACGGCCTTCGATTCCACAAACATCAGGCATACCATGACAGACCTAATCCAACGCCCACGCCGCCTGCGCAAATCTCCTGCGCTGCGCGCTATGTTTGAAGAGACAACACTCAGCTTAAATGACCTGGTGTTGCCGATCTTTGTTGAAGAAGAACTCGACGATTTCAAAGCTATCGACGCCATGCCAGGCGTGATGCGCATTCCAGAGAAACACCTGGCGCGCGAGATTGAACGCATTGCCAACGCAGGCATCCGTTCGGTCATGACCTTCGGCATTTCCCACCACACCGACGACACCGGCAGCGATGCGTGGAAAGAAGACGGCCTGGTGGCGCGTATGTCGCGTATCTGTAAGCAGACCGTACCGGAAATGATCGTCATGTCCGACACCTGCTTCTGTGAGTACACCTCGCATGGTCACTGCGGCGTATTGTGCGATCACGGCGTCGATAATGATTTAACCCTTGCCAACCTCGGTAAACAGGCGGTCGTTGCTGCCGCTGCGGGCGCAGACTTCATCGCACCTTCCGCCGCAATGGACGGCCAGGTGCAGGCGATTCGCCAGGCGCTGGATGCCGCGGGCTTCACCGATACCGCGATCATGTCCTACTCCACTAAGTTTGCCTCTTCGTTCTACGGTCCGTTCCGCGAAGCGGCTGGCACGGCGCTGAAGGGCGATCGTAAAACCTATCAGATGAACCCAATGAACCGTCGCGAGGCGATCCGCGAATCGCTGCTGGATGAAGCTCAGGGTGCAGACTGCCTGATGGTGAAACCTGCTGGCGCGTACCTCGACATTCTGCGCGATATCCGCGAACGCACCGAACTGCCAATTGGCGCCTATCAGGTCAGCGGTGAATACGCGATGATCAAATTCGCTGCGATGGCGGGTGCGATAGATGAAGAGAAAGTGGTGCTGGAAAGCTTAGGTTCGATCAAACGCGCGGGCGCGGATCTGATCTTCAGCTACTTTGCGCTGGACCTGGCTGAGAAAAAGATCCTGCGTTAATTTACCCTGTGCCGGATGGCGGCTTCGCCTTATCCGGCCCACTATCGGTAAGCCCGGTCAGCGAAGCGCCTGCGGTCGTTCATCCCGCCCGATAAAACGGCTTGTCTCCCAGAATCGTCGCCCGGTGCATAATGCGCCGCTGCGGCAGATAATCCGCGTTGGCGTAATGCTGCGTCACGCGGTTATCCCATATCGCCACATCGTTGGGCTGCCAGCGCCAGCGCACCTGAAACTCCGGTTTGGTGATATGCGCAAACAAAAAGCTCAGTAACGCCTCGCTCTCTTTTTCCGTCACATCAACAATTCGCGTGGTAAACCCTTCATTCACAAACAGCGCTTGCTTACCACTTACAGGATGGGTACGCACCACCGGATGCAGTAACGGTGGATGTTTGGCGACCGCGTCCAGCCAGCGCTGATGCTCCTCCGGCGTCTGGCGATATTTATATTCCTGAAACGATTTACGAAAATCATGCTCTGCCCGCAGGCCGCTCAGCAGCTGGCGAAACGGCGATGAGAGCGCCTCGTAAGCGGCAATCCCGCTGGTCCACAGGGTATCTCCCCCTGTCGATGGCAGCTCTTTTGCCGCCAGAATCGCCCCAGCGGGCGGCGTATCGATAAAGGTCACATCGGTATGCCAGTTATCGTTATCCGGCGGATTATCGTTGTGAGTATCCAGCACGATTATCTCATCCACCCCCTCGGCATGCGGATAGACCGGGTGAATATGCAGGTCGCCAAAACGTAGCGCCAGCGCACGCTGCTGCTGTGGCGTAATCACCTGCTCGCGCAGAAACACCACCTGGTGGCGCAATACCGCATGATAAAGCTGTTCAAACTGATTATCGCTTAATGGGCGAGCCAAATCCGCACCGGTGATTTGTGCGCCAATGTACGGCCCCAGCGGGGTAATGTTCAGACGTTCACTCATTGTACTTCTCCATGCCAGGGCGTCAGACGACGCTGAAGCGCGCGCAGACCCAGTTCTAAAATAAACGCGATAACGGCAATCACCGCGATCCCCGCCAGCACCACATCCGTTGCCAGGAACTCACCGGCTGATTGCACCATAAATCCTAAACCTCGCGTGGCGGCAATCAGTTCCGCCGCCACCAGCGTTGACCAGCCGACACCCAGCCCAATACGCAGCCCGGTCAAAATCTCCGGCAATGCGCCCGGCAAAATAACAAACCACAGCACCTGCGCACGGCTGGCCCCCAGCGACTGCGCGGCCCGGATTCTCACCTGCTGCGCACTTTTTACGCCCGCCAGCGCCGACATCGCCACGGGAGCGAAAATCGCCAGGTAAATCAGCAGGATCTTGGAGGTTTCACCAATACCAAACCAGATAACCATCAGCGGTAAATAGGCCAGTGGCGGCACCGGACGATACAGTTCAATGATCGGATCGAGAATGCCGCGGATCGTTGGGCTTAGCCCCATCGCGATGCCAACCGGAATACCCAACAGCACCGCCGCCAGCAGCGCGACAACAATCCGCGTCAGGCTGGCCGCCAGATGCTGCCACAGCGTGGCATCCATAAACCCCTGCGGCCCGGCAATGGTGAGCAGTTTTTGCAAAACCTGTCCCGGCGGCGGCAGAAACAACGGGCTGATTAACTGCAGCGCCGCCACCATCCACCACAGGGCCAGAATCACGGCCAGCGTTCCGAGGCTTAAGGTAATCTGCCGCGAGAACGGCCAGCGCCAGTACTGCGCCCGCGGGCGGCGGGGTTTGTCATTAATCACCACGCTCATGAGAAGGCCTCCCGTTGTTCAAAGACACGACTTAACACATACTCGCGCATGGCGATAAACTGCGGATCGGACTTAATGCTACGGCTCGGCTCTCCGGCCACAAAACGCCGGGCGAAATTAAGCGGCAGCCGTTCCAGCACCCGGCCAGGACCTGGCGACAGCAAGACCAGTTCCGTGGCCATAAACACCGCTTCTTCGATATCGTGGGTAATCAACAGCACCTGTTTCCCCGTTTCATGCCAAAGCTTCAGCAACAGGGTTTGCATCTGGTCGCGGGTAAAAGCGTCGAGCGCGCCAAACGGCTCATCGAGTAGCAACAGCTGCGGGTTGGCCGCCAGCGCCCGGGCAATACCGACACGCTGACGCTGTCCACCGGAAAGCTGCCAGATAAAGCGTTTTCCCGCGCCCTCCAGTCCCACTTTTTGCAACATATCCTGAGCAATACGCTGACGCTGCGGCTTCTCCATGCCCGCCAGCTGCAGACCGAAGGTGACGTTGTCCTGCACGTTGCGCCACGGCAGCAGGCCTTCGTTCTGAAATACCACCCCACGATCCGCCCCCGGCCCGTCTACTTTTTTACCCGACAGCGTAATGCTGCCGTATTGATACGGCACAAACCCGGCAATCAGATTTAACAACGTGGTTTTCCCACAACCTGAAGGTCCAAGCACCACCAGCAGTTCGCCGCTATCAAGCGTCAGGTTGATATCTTCAAGCACCGCTTTTCCACCGTAGCTGGCGGCGAGATGAGAGATTTGCAGCATCAGCGCCTCCTTTTATTGCACGAAGCGATCGGTCACGTACTGGCTGTAATCCGTCGCTACGGCAGGTACTTTGCCCTGCTCTTTAAGAAACTGCGCAGTGTCGATAATCGCTTTGTTTACCGGTCCGGTAAGCTCGGCGGTTTGCTGCTGCGGAGTCAGATAGGTGTTACCTTTCACCAGCCCCGGCACATCCGCTTCCGGCACACCGCTTAAGCGCGCCAGCTTGCTGATATTCTCCGGTTGTTTCAGCCATTCATCCGGGTTAGCGATATAGGGCTGCTGCGCATCGATGGCGCTTTTAGCAAACGCTTTCACTACCTCAGGATGCTTTTCGGCAAAATCTTTACGCACCACCCACACGTCCAGCGTCGGCGCGCCCCACTCGCCCACCTGCGAGGAGTCGGTTAACACCTTACCGTCTTTTTCCAGCGCGTTGACCGCAGGCGCCCAGACGTACGCGCCGTCAATGTCTCCGCGCTGCCAGGCGGCAATAATCGCCGGCGGCTGTAGGTTCACAATCTCCACCTGGCCGGGTTTGATCCCCCAGTGTTTCAGCGCAGCCAGCAGGCTGTAATGGGTAGTGGAAATAAACGGCACGGCAATGCGTTTGCCGATCAGGTCCTCCGGCTTGCTGATATTTTTCTTCACCACCAGCGCTTCAGAATTGCCGAGCTTTGACGCCAGCAGGAAAACCTCAATCGGCACCTGCTGACTGGCCGCTACCGCCAGCGGGCTGGAGCCGAGGTTACCGATCTGTACGTCGCCGGAAGCCAGCGCCCGCACGATGCTCGCGCCGCTGTCAAACTTGCGCCAGTCAACGGTGGCTCCGCTTTCTTTAGCAAAGGTGTTATCCGCCTGCGCCACTTTGGCGGGTTCGGCGGAAGTTTGATACGCGACGGTGACGTTCACCGCCTGCGCCTGAAATGCGATGAATGCCAGTGCGGCAAGAAGTGCGTTACGCGATGAATTAGCCATGATTGCCTGCTCCCCTGTCTTGTTATAGGAGGCAGTATTTCGTTGTGGCCCACTTTGATAAAGGAATTAAAAATTCTGGCTAAGAACAAAGCGTTTTTAGAAAAAAAGCGGCAATGCTTATACACAAAATCATTCAAGATCGTAGGCCGGATAAGGCGTTTGCGCCGCCATCCGGCAATCAATGCCTGATGCGCTGCGCTTATCAGGCCTACATTCGCTGTAAATCATTGCGATTTTGTTACATTCATTGCATAACTGTGCCTGATTGATTGCCAGCGCAGCGGCAGCAGGCATCATAGACGCTATTGTCAGGCAAGAGAGCAATATCATGATTCATGTTGTGCTGGTGGATGACCATGTGGTGGTGCGTTCCGGCTTTGCGCAATTACTCAGTCTCGAAGACGATCTCAACGTCACCGGTCAGTTCAGTAGCGCGGCGGAGGCCTGGCCTGCATTACTGCATGATGACGTCAACGTCGCGGTGATGGATATCGCCATGCCGGATGAAAATGGTCTGAGCCTGTTAAAGCGACTGCGGGCGCAGAAGCCCGGTTTTCGCGCCATTATTCTCAGCATTTATGACTCGCCGACGTTTGTACAAAGTGCATTGGACGCTGGCGCCAGCGGCTATCTGACCAAACGCTGCGGACCCGAGGAGCTGGTGCAGGCGGTACGTTCAGTGGGTATGGGCGGGCATTATCTGTGCGCCGATGCGCTGCGGGCGTTACGCGGCGGCGAGCAGCCCGCGCAGGTGCTGGAAGTGCTGACCCCGCGCGAGCGCGAGGTATTTGATCTGCTGGTCAAAGGCGACAGCGTGAAAGAAATTGCCTTTAAGCTCGATCTCAGCCACAAAACGGTTCACGTCCACCGCGCGAACGTGCTGGGCAAACTGCAATGCCACAGCACTATCGATCTGGTGCATTTTGCCCTCGACCACCAGCTGCTGACGGGGCATTAATGTCGCGCAGCCTTCGTCATTGGGTAATCTCCCTGTTTATCCTGCTGGCCTGGGGATCGGGCTGGCTGATGCTGTGGACGCTGGGGTTTTACCTGACCCACAACGGTCAGCAGTCGGCGCTATTCCTGCCGCACGGCGTCTATCTCGCGCTGTTGATTCTGCTTTCCCGCCGCTACTGGCCCGCGCTGGTGCTACCGCCCGTGCTGATGTTGTTCTGGCTGCACAGCGAGCAATTATTGAATGGCTACACCCTTCTGGCGGCGCCGTTTATTAGCCTGATTCCGGCGAGTATCGGTCAGTCATACTGGCACCGCTTCCCTCTCTACTGGCAGCGCCTGACGCTGTTGCTGACCGCCGTCACCGTCACGTCATTGCTTAATACCGCCCTGCTGTCCCCTTTTATCGAAAGCCCGGCAACGTTAATTGGTCTGGCGTCGTTTACCGGCGGCGTGCTGCTGACGCCGTTTGTCTACCTGTTGTATGAATTTCTGCGCCAGCAGCACCGCTATCATTTGCTCGGGCTGGATACCACCAATCCTCCGCTGCGCGCTTCGCTTATCATCTGGTGCAGCCTGTTTTTTATTATTGGCATTGGCACGCAGATGGTGCTGTCGCCGGACATCGAACGCCTGCTGCTGATCGTGGTGTTTTTACCGAACGTGGTGATGGCGTGGAAATTTGGCTGGCAGGGCGGCGTGTTGTCCGGGTTGCTCGGCAGTATGATGATCACCATCGCCCGGCAAATCGGCGTCGGATTCAGTAATCTGCTTGAACTGGAGATTTTCCTCGCCACCCAGGCGCTGCTGGGCATAGGGCTGGGAATAGCCATCAGCCGCCAGCAGCATCTGGCGCAAAACCTGCACCATTATCGCCAGCGTCTGGAAGCCGAACTGACGGCGCGCCGCGCGCTGACCGAACAGCTGATCCGTACCGAAGAAAATACGCGCAAAAATCTGGCGCGGGAGCTGCACGACGAAATAGGCCAGAACATCACTGCCATCCAGATCCAGTCACAGCTGGTCATACGCGCGCCGGGTCGCGAGCAAACGCTTGAGGCGGCGAATCAGATCAACGATCTGGCCCGGCGCATTCACCACTCTACCCGCCAGCTTCTGCGCCAGCTGCGCCCGCCCGCGCTCGATGAACTGTCTTTTAAAGATGCGCTACATCATCTGGTGAATGAATTTGCTTTTGCTGAACGGGGTATTTGCTGCCGCTTTGATTATCAGCTAGAAAATACGCCGGAAAATGAAACGGTGCGCTTCACGCTGTACCGTCTGCTGCAGGAACTGCTCAATAACGTCTGTAAGCATGCCGACGCCAGCGAAGTATCGATTACGCTACGCCAGCGGGAACAGCGACTGTCTCTGGAAGTCGATGACAACGGCGTGGGTATCCTCCCGGATAAAATCCCCGGTTTCGGTATCCATGGGATGCGTGAACGGGTAAGCGCCCTCGGCGGCGAACTCACGCTCGAATCGAACAACGGCACGCGGGTAATTGTTAACCTGCCCACAAATTTGCAACAAACCAGCCGCTAACCAGGAAAAAGTCTTAGTCACTGCGGACTTTCTCTCATCCCCTTTTGCTTTCACTTTCCTATAGTCAGCACAAACGGAGATCGCCATGCACGCACGCGAAACAGACCAACAATACCGGACGCTACGTCCCCGCCTGCTGATGTGTATGGTGATTGGCTACGCCGCGTTTTATCTGACGCGCAAAAGCGTCAACTACGTCCTCCCGGCGCTGCAAACGGATCTGGGGCTGGATAAAGGCGATATTGGCCTGCTCGGGTCACTGTTTTACCTGACCTACGGTCTGTCGAAATTCACCGCCGGACTGTGGCACGACAGCCACGGACAGCGTGCGTTTATGGGCATCGGCCTGTTCGCGACCGGCGTTTTAAACGTGGTGTTCGCCTTTGGCTAGTCGCTGACGCTGCTGCTGGCGGTCTGGACGCTGAACGGTTTTTTTCAGGGCTGGGGCTGGCCGCCCTGCGCCCGCCTGCTGACCCACTGGTACTCGCGCAACGAGCGCGGCTTCTGGTGGGGCTGCTGGAATATGTCGATCAACATCGGCGGGGCCATCATCCCGCTGATTAGCGCCTTTGCCGCCCACTGGTGGGGCTGGCAGGCGGCGATGCTGGCACCGGGGATAATCAGCATGGCGTTAGGCATTTGGCTCACACTGCAACTGAAAGGCACGCCCCGGGAAGAGGGATTACCGACGGTTGGAGAATGGCGGCACGATCCGCTGGAGCTACGTCAGGAGCAGCAAAGCCCGCCGATGGGGCTGTGGCAAATGCTGCGCGCCACGATGCTGAAGAACCCGATGATCTGGCTGCTTGGCGTGTCGTATGTGCTGGTCTATTTGATCCGCATCGCGCTCAACGACTGGGGCAACATCTGGCTGACGGAAAGCCACGGCGTCAATTTGCTCAGCGCCAATGCCACGGTGATGCTGTTTGAAGTCGGCGGCCTGCTCGGCGCGCTGTTTGCCGGATGGGGATCGGATCTGCTGTTCAGCGGTCAGCGCGCCCCGATGATTTTACTGTTCACGCTGGGGCTGATGGTCTCCGTCGCCGCCCTGTGGCTGGCCCCGGTGCACCATTACGCGCTGCTGGCGGTCTGTTTTTTTACCGTGGGCTTTTTCGTTTTTGGCCCGCAGATGTTGATTGGTCTGGCTGCTGTCGAATGCGGACACAAAGCGGCGGCAGGTTCAATCACCGGTTTTCTCGGGCTGTTCGCCTATCTGGGGGCCGCGCTGGCGGGTTGGCCGCTGTCGCTGGTCATAGAACGCTACGGCTGGTCGGGAATGTTCAGTTTGCTCTCGGTTGCCGCTGTTTTTATGGGTTTATTGCTGATGCCATTGCTCATTGCGGGCATTACCCCTTCTCTCAGTCAAAGGATAAAACAATGAAACTGACGCTTACCTCTACCCTGATTGCCTCCGCTCTGGCGCTGGCAGCCTTCAGCAGTGCGGCACAAGCCCAGGGGCGTCTGGTGGTGTATTGCAGCGCCACCAACGAAATGTGCGAAACCGAAACCAAAGCCTTCGGCGACAAATATGATGTGAAAACCTCATTTATTCGCAACGGCTCCGGCAGCACGCTAGCGAAGGTCGATGCCGAGAAGAAAAACCCGCAGGCGGATGTGTGGTACGGCGGTACGCTGGATCCGCAGTCGCAGGCCGGAGAAATGGGGCTGCTGCAGCCGTATAAATCACCGAACCTCACACAAATCATGGAGAAATTCCGCGATCCGGCAAAAGTAAAAGGCAACCTTTCCTCGGCGGTGTATGTCGGTATTCTGGGCTTTGGCGTCAATACCCAGCGTCTGAAAGAGAAAAACCTGCCGGTGCCGAAATGCTGGAAGGATCTGACTAAACCGGAATACAAAGGGGAAATCCAGATTGCCGACCCACAGAGTTCAGGCACCGCCTACACCGCGCTGGCGACCTTTGCTCAACTGTGGGGTGAAGATCAGGCCTTTGATTACCTGAAACAGCTCAATGCCAACGTCTCTCAATACACCAAATCCGGCATTGCCCCGGCGCGTAACGCCGCACGCGGTGAAACGGCCATTGGCATCGGCTTCCTGCACGACTACTCGCTGGAAAAAGAGCAGGGCGCGCAGCTGGAGCTAATCTCCCCGTGCGAAGGCACCGGCTATGAAATTGGCGGCGTCAGCATCCTGAAAGGCGCGCGCAACCTCGACAACGCCAAACTGTTCGTTGACTGGGTGCTGTCGAAAGACGCGCAGGAACTGGCATGGAAGAAAGGCAAGTCGTATCAGATCCTGACCAATACCACCGCCGAAACCTCGCCGAACTCGCTGAAGCTCGACGACCTGAAGCTCATCAATTACGACATGGATAAATACGGCTCAACCGACGTGCGTAAAGCGCTGATCAATAAATGGGTTAGCGAAGTGAAGATGGGTAAATAAGCCCACATTGCGTTCATTTGCCGGGTGGCGGCGTAAACACCTTACCCGGCCTACAATACCGGAACCGCTATGTCACACACACTTGCACTCCATCCCGTGAAAAAACGGGATGCGATATTCCTTTGGGTTTTGCTCGGCTGGCTGGCGTTCGCCCTGCTGCCAAGCTGGAGTCTGGACTACGGTCTGCTGGAATCCACGCGCGAAGAAATACTCGCCGCCTACGGCTGGTCACAGTTCAATATCAGCTGGTTGTGGTATCTGCTGCCGAGCCTGCTGCTGGTGCGCCCGTTCCATGAAGCCAGGCGCGAACAACGCAGCCGCCATTATCTTGACGCAGGCTGGGCATTCTTCTGCATGGCCTTTATCGTCGCCAGCGCTACCCTTGAGGGGCGCGGTTTAGGCTATGCCACCATCGTACTGTTTGTGGCGCTGGGCGCGATCATGACCCTGGCGCTCACCCGCCTGGAATGGCTGGGCGGCGACCGTTTCGTCATCGGCTCGCTGACCGCGATTGTCGCGCTGATCGGTATTTTTATCGTCTGGCCGAGCATCGCCATTTTCATTCCGATGTTCACCAACGACGCCGGGGAATTTGCCCCGCTGGCGTTTATGAATGTGCTGTCGCAGGCGCATATCATTCAGGTGATCCTCAACTCAATTATGCTGTCGATTGCCGTCGGCGTCGGCTGTACCTTCTTTGGTATGGTACTGGCAATCTACACCACCCGTATCGCCAGACGGAGCGCCATCATCGGACGTATCTTCTCGATTCTGCCGATCGTCACCCCGCCGTTTGTCGTCGGCCTCGGCGTAACGCTGATGATGGGACGCTCCGGTTACATTACCGAATTTATGGTCGACTGGTTCGGCTTAACCAACACCAACTGGCTGTACGGTTTTACCGGCATCTGGCTGGCGCAGGTGCTGGCCTTTACGCCGATGGCGTTTATGATCCTCGACGGGGCGATTAAGACCATTCATCCGTCGCTGGAGGAGGCGTCATACACCCTGCGCGCCAGCCGCTGGCAGACCTTTAACGGCGTCTTCGTTCCGCTGCTGAAACCCGCGCTGGCGAACGCCTTTTTGATTGTGGTGGTACAGTCGCTGGCCGACTTCAGCAACCCGCTGGTACTCGGCGGCAACTTCGACGTGCTGGCGACGCAAATCTACTTCTACATCACCGGTTCTCAGCTCGATTATCAGGCCGCCAGCACGCTGGGCGCGTTCCTGCTGCTGTTCTCGCTGCTAGTGTTCTGCGTACAGTACATGTGGATCGGCAAGCGCTCTTACGTCACCGTTTCCGGGAAATCCTACCGCGGCGACGTCCAGCCGCTGCCGGTGACCCTGGTGTGGAGCGTGATCGCCATTCTGGCGGTGTGGATTGCCTTTAACGCCCTGCTCTACGGCAGCATTTTCTACGGCAGCTTCACCGTTAACTGGGGCGTGGACTACACCCTGACGCTGGCGAACTTTACCAAGTTGTTCGGCCAAGGCATGAGCGACGGCGCATGGCCTTCACTGCTCGACACTCTGCTGTACGCCGGGATTGCCGCGCCGATCACCGCCATCTTCGGCCTGCTGATCGCGTGGGTAGTGGTGCGCCAGCAGTTTAAAGGTAAGAAGACCATCGAATTCACTACCATGCTGTGCTTCGCGGTGCCGGGCACCGTGGCGGGCGTTTCCTACATCCTAGCCTTTAACAGCGCCCCGGTGTACCTCACCGGCACGGCAGCAATTGTGATTATCTCAATGGTAATGCGTAACGTCCCGGTGGGTATCCGGGCAGGTATCGCCGGTCTGGGACAGATCGACAAGTCGCTGGATGAAGCCTCGCTCAGCCTGCGCGCCGGTTCTCTGCGCACCATTACGCATATTCTGCTGCCGCTGCTGCGCCCGGCGATCCTCTCGGCGCTGATTTACAGCTTCGTGCGCGCCATTACCACCGTCAGCGCCATTGTGTTCCTCGTGACGCCGGATACCCGCGTGGCAACGGCCTACATCCTCAACCGCGTGGAAGACGGCGAATACGGCGTGGCGATCGCCTACGGTTCAATTCTGATCGTGGTGATGCTGGCGATTATTTTCATCTTTGACTGGCTGATCGGTGAATCACGCACCTCCCGTTCAAAAGCCAAAAACCAGGCGTAATGGAGCGCACTATGAGTCAGAAAAATTTTGTTGAGCTGCGCAACGTCACCAAGCGATTCGGCAGCAACACGGTTATCGACAATATCAATCTCACCATCCCGCAGGGGCAAATGGTGACCCTGCTCGGCCCTTCCGGCTGCGGCAAAACCACCATATTGCGCCTGGTGGCCGGGCTGGAAAAACCGAGCGAAGGACAGATTTTCATCGATGGCGAAGACGTCACCCATCGCTCTATTCAGCAGCGCGATATCTGCATGGTGTTTCAGTCTTACGCCCTGTTCCCACATATGTCGCTGGGGGAGAACGTCGGCTACGGTCTGAAGATGCTCGGCGTGTCGCGCAGCGAAGTGAAGACGCGGGTAAAAGAAGCGCTGGCGATGGTGGATCTGGCAGGATTCGAAGACCGCTATGTCGATCAGATCTCCGGCGGTCAGCAGCAGCGCGTGGCGCTGGCGCGCGCGCTGATCCTCAAGCCGAAGGTGCTGCTGTTTGATGAGCCGTTGAGTAACCTCGACGCTAACCTCAGGCGCAGCATGCGCGACAAGATCCGCGAGCTGCAAAAGCAGTTTGATATCACCTCGCTGTACGTGACCCACGATCAGAGCGAAGCCTTTGCGGTGTCCGATACCGTGCTGGTGATGAACAAGGGGCATATCATGCAGATCGGCTCGCCGCAGGATCTTTACCGTCAGCCCGCCTCGCGCTTTATGGCGAGCTTTATGGGCGACGCTAACCTGTTCCCGGCCGCCTTCAGCGAGGATTTTGTCGATATTTATGGCTATCGGCTGCCAAAACCGCTGCATTTCGCCGTCCAGGGCGAAGGCACCGTCGGCGTGCGCCCGGAAGCGATCACGCTCAGCGATCGCGGCGAGGAGAGCCAGCGCTGCGCGATCCGCCACGTCGCCTATATGGGGCCACAGTATGAGGTGACGGTGGAGTGGCACGGGCAGGAGATTTTATTGCAGGTCAACGCCACCCGCCTGCAGCCGGACGTCGGCGAGCAGTATTACCTCGAAATCCACCCGTACGGCATGTTTGTATTAGCAGACACAGTGTGATTGATGCCGGGCGGCGCTTACGCTTACCCGGCCTACGGTGTGTGCAATTTGTAGGCCGGGTAAGGCGGAGCCGCCACCCGGCATTGTTCTCAGCGCTGCGCGTTCAGCTCAGCAATATCCTTCGGCGTGGTGCGACAGCACCCGCCAATCAACCGGGCGCCAGCGGCCCGCCACTGCGGCAGATAATCTGCAAGATGCGCACAATGCTCACCGTGATGATGCCAGGTTTTGCTCGCGGCATCGTACTGCTCGCCGGAGTTTGGATACACCACCAGCGGCAGCGCCGTTAAGCCGTGCAGATGCTGCAATGCGGCGGTAGTCTTTTCCAGCGCAATGCAGTTAATGCCTAACGCCACTACCTGCGGATAACCCGCCAGCAGCGCCACCACGTCACGCAGCGGCGTACCGTCGCTCAGGTGTTCGCTGTCACGCAGGGTAAACGAAAACCACGCCCGGGCACGCGGATACGCGGTCAGCAGCTCAGCCAGCGCGCCAATCTCGGTAAAATTCGGCAGGGTTTCGCAGGCCAGCAGATCGGCTCCGGCATCCAGCAAAGCTTCCACGCGCGGACGGTGAAACGCCTGCAACGCCCCGACGCTGCGCTGGTAATCGCCACGGTATTCAGAGCCATCCGCCAGATACGCGCCGTAAGGCCCAACAGAACCGGCCACCAGCAGCGTGCCCGCCTGCGGGTTTTCCGCCAGATATGCTTCACGCGCTTTACGGGCTAACTCCACGCTTTTACCAATCAGCGCTTTCGACTGCGCCTCATCCAGACCACGCGCGGCAAGACCTGCCGGTGTCGCCTGATAGCTGGCGGTGATCGCGCATTGCGCTCCCGCCCGGTAATAATCAAGATGCACTTCGCGGATAAGCTGCGGGTTTTCGACCAGCACTTTGGCTGACCACAGGCTGTCGGCTAAGTTACACCCTCGCGCTTCCAGCTCCGTCGCCATCGCGCCGTCCAGTAACAGGAAATCCTGTTTTTCAAGGAGAGCGCGTAACGGATTATGCTGCGACATGTTCTGGCTCCTGTTTTAACGGACGTCAACCGTTACCATAACACAGTCGTACAGGTGGGGATCCGCGCCCGCCCGCAATTATGCACATGCCTCACCCCGCGCAGACGCAGATGCCGCTGCGCCTCAGGTTCCGCTGGCCTGTACCGTCATCTGCGATTTGCGGCTCATCAGGATAAACACCGCCAGCCCGGCCAGCAGAATGCCCGGCGCGGAGGCCGCCATCACCCCCACCGTTCCGGTGCCGAGCGCTAACATTTTTCCCGCCAGCAGCGGGCCGCTCATCGCGCCCAGACGTCCGACCGCCACGGCGGTGCCAACCCCAGTGGCGCGGATCTGCGTGCTATAAAACAGCGGCGCCAGCGCGTACAGCACGCTTTGCCCGCCGGTGGCAAACATCCCCGCCACAAATCCCGCCATCAGCATGCCGCTGAATGTCGACACCGTGCCCAGCGCCAGCAGCGAGGCCAGCATCCCGGTGTAGATCAGCAGCGACATCACCACCGGGCGCAGTTTATCCATCAACGCACCGAGGATTAACGTGCCGCTGGCCGCGCCGATTTGCAGGGCAAACATCACGCCCGCCGCCTGCGAGGGACGAAAGCCCTGCTCCACCAGCAGCATCGGCAGCCAGTTGATCAGCATGTACACCACCAGCAGGGTGAAGAAATAGCACAGCCACAGCAGCAGCGTGGCGGTCACTGTCGCTGGCGCAAACAGCGCGCGCAGCGGCGCGGCGGTCACCTGCGTTTGTTGGGCATAAACCTGCGATTCCGGTAGCCAGCGCATCAGCAGCGGCACCAGCAGCAGCGGAATTACCCCGCCAACCCAGAACACCGTTTGCCAGGCGGAGGCCAGACCGCTAAACCCGAGCGCCGCCGCTAACGCCGCGCCAATCGGCACGCCGCAGTACATCAGGCTCACCGCCGTACCGCGAAAACGCGGACCCGCCGCTTCGGAGGTCAGCGCGATCAGGTTCGGCAACGCCGCGCCCAGGCCAACGCCGGTCATCAGGCGGGCAAACACCAGCGACGAGAAGTCCCAGGAGATCGCCGTCGCCAGCGAGAACAGGCCGAACAGCGCCACGGAGCCAATAAGAATGCGCTTGCGGCCATAGCGGTCGGCCAGCATGCCGCCAACCAATGCGCCGGGCAGCAGGCCGAGAATGCCTGCGCTGAAGATCCAGCCCATCTGCATTTTATCCAGCGCAAACGCCTGGGCGATGCCGACGGCAGCGATCCCAGCGGCCTGGAGATCCAGCCCTTCCATCAGGGCGACGAAAAAGCACAGCCCGACGGTCAACGTCAGGCGCCTGGATGCGGGGGTACGGGTCGTCATAAGATGTCCCTCTGAGGTCACGATGCAGGTGAATCGCGGCTGATACGTTGCCAGCCGCGTAATCATTTTTATTTGCCGTTGCGCAGATCCAGCGCCACGTCGACGATCATATCTTCCTGGCCGCCCACCATTCGGCGTTTGCCCAGTTCCACCAGAATATCGACCGCGCTCAGGCCATAGCGCGCCGCCGCCACTTCGCAATGGCGCAGGAAGCTGGAGTACACCCCGGCATAGCCCAGCGCCAGCGTTTCGCGATCCACCCGCACCGGGCGGTCCTGCAGCGGACGCACCAGATCGTCGGCGGCGTCCATCAGCGCATACAGATCGGTGCCGTGCTGCCAGCCGAGCTTATCCGCCGCGGCGATAAACACCTCCAGCGGCGCATTGCCCGCCCCTGCGCCCATGCCCGCCAGGCTGGCGTCAATGCGGTCGCAGCCCTCTTCCACCGCGGCAATCGAGTTCGCCACGCCGAGACTCAGGTTATGGTGCGCATGCATCCCGGTTTCCGTTTCCGGCTTCAGCACCGCCTTCAGGGCGCGGAAGCGGGCGCGGATATCGCTCATGTTCATCGCCCCGCCGGAATCGACCACATAGATACAGGTCGCGCCGTAGTTTTCCATCAGCTTCGCCTGCTGCGCCAGGTTCTCCGGGGTGGTCATATGGCTCATCATCAGAAAGCCAACGGTATCCATGCCCAGCTCGCGCGCATACTGAATATGCTGGGCCGACACGTCCGCTTCAGTGCAGTGGGTCGCCACACGCACCACCCGTGCGCCTGCCTGATACGCATTTTTCAGGTCGTGAATGGTGCCGATCCCCGGCAGCAGCAGCGTGGCGATTTTGGCGTGCTGCACCACGTCCGCCGCCGCTTCAATCCACTCGAGATCGCTGTGCGCGCCAAAGCCGTAGTTAAAGCTTGAGCCCTGTAAACCATCGCCGTGCGCCACTTCGATGGAATCAACCCGCGCGTCGTCCAGCGCTTTGGCAATCTGGCGTACGTTTTCCAGCGAATACTGGTGACGAATGGCGTGCATGCCGTCGCGCAGGGTCACGTCAGAGATATAGAGTTTTTTACCGTTCATGCTGCTTCTCCTGCCTGACGAGCGAGGGACTGCGCCATTTTTTCAGCGGTTGCCAGCGCGCTGGAGGTCATAATGTCGAGGTTGCCCGCGTAGGCCGGCAGATAGTGCGCCGCACCTTCCACTTCCAGATACACCGCGGTTTTCAGTCCGGAAAACTGGCCGATCCCCGGCAGATTGACCGGTTTATCCTGCGGGATAACCTCAAACTGGACGCGCTGTTTCAGGCGATAGCCCGGCACGTATGCCTGCACCGCCGCCGCCATCTCGTTAATCGATGCCTCGATTTCTACCTGCGAGGCCGCTTCGCTCAGCACATACACCGTGTCGCGCATCATCAGCGGCGGCTCAGCCGGATTAAGCACAATAATGGCTTTGCCTTTTTCCGCCCCGCCCACCACTTCAATCGCCTTTGAAGTGGTTTCAGTAAACTCATCGATATTGGCGCGGGTGCCCGGCCCGGCAGATTTACTGGCGATCGAGGCGATTATTTCGGCGTAATGGACTTTCGCCACGCGAGAGACCGCCGCCACCATCGGAATGGTCGCCTGCCCGCCGCAGGTCACCATATTGACGTTCTGCTGGTCAACGTTAGCTGCCAGGTTCACCACCGGCACGCAGTACGGACCGATGGCCGCGGGCGTCAGATCGATCAGGCGGATACCGGGTTTCACCGCACGCAGCGCGGCGTCGTTCTTCACATGTGCGCCCGCGCTGGTGGCGTCAAACACGATGTCGATATCGGCGAATTCCGGCATCGCCATCAGCCCCGTCACCCCTTCATGGGTGGTGGCGACGCCCATACGCCTGGCGCGCGCCAGACCATCGGACTCCGGGTCAATACCCACCATCACCGCCATCTCCAGATGCACGCCGTGACGCAGAATTTTAATCATCAAATCGGTGCCGATGTTGCCGGAGCCGATAATGGCGACTTTACGCTTACTCATGACTGACTTCCTTTTGTAACCGCCGCTGAAAAGGTGACGGCGACTGAACCAATACCGTCGATATGGGCTGCAAAACGATCGCCCGCATTCACCGCCACCATCGGGCCTAACGCCCCGGTGAGAATGATGTCTCCCGCACGCAGCGGCTCGCCGAGGCTGGCCATTTTGCGCGCCAGCCAGACGGCGGCGTTGATCGGATGTCCCAGACATTCGCTGCCGCGCCCGCTGGAAACCTCTTCGTTATTGCGCGTCATTTTCATTGCGCAGTTTTTCAGATCTAACCCTGCCGGACGCTGCGCCGGACCGCCGACCACATACACGCCGCAGGAAGCGTTATCCGCCACGGTATCAACAAACTTTATTGACCAGTCGCGGATACGACTGCCGACCACTTCCAGCGCGGGCAGCACCCACTCGATGGCGTTGTACAGCTCGTCAAAGGTGGTGTCGGCGTTGGGCAGATCGCGGTTCAGCACCAGCGCGATTTCCGCTTCAATGCGGGGTTGCAGTACCCGCGAAAACGGGATGGTGTCGTTGTCGCCGTAGCACATGTCGGCAAACAGCGTGCCGAAGTCCGGTTGATCGACCCCCAACTGTTGTTGCACTTTCGGGTGCGTCAGTCCTACTTTGCGCCCGACCACACGCCGCCCGCGCGCCACGTCATACTGCACGTTGATGCGCTGAATGGCGTAGGCCGCGTCGGCGTTATCCACGCCAATCAGTTCACGCAGCGGGGCGATAGCTTCCCCGTTTTCCTCTGCCTGACGTAAATCGGCAGCCAACTGTTCAAGATTGAGATTCGTCATATCTGTTCCTTAAGGACGCGCGAGGAAGTTCAGCACCAGCTGGTTAAAGGCATCCGCATGTTCCCATTGCGCCCAGTGCCCGCAGTCGCGATAGATGTGCAGCTCGGAACCGGTAATCCCGGAGAGCAGACGCAGACCGGCGTCCATCGGTACAAAGCGGTCGTTACGCCCCCAGACAATCAGGGTCTGGGCTTTGATTTCCCCCAGGCGCGGGCTGAAGTCCGGGAACTGTTTCGGGTTGGCTTCCAGGCTCTGGACAAAGTTTTCCAGGTGATCGCGACGCGACAGCATGTTGTTCAGACGCGCCTCAAACAGCGCCTCGGTCAGGTCACTGGTGTCGAAGACGAAGATCTCCATCATCAGCTTCAGGTTCTCGATAGTCGGTTCGCGGTACAGCTGATTCAGGCGCTTGATGCCTTCGGTCGGCATTGGAGTAAACAGGCTCATGCCGCCCGTCCCGCCGCCCATCAGCACCAGCTTGCCCACGCGCTCCGGCCAGCTCAGGGTGAACGCCACTGCACTGTGGCCGCCCATCGAGTTGCCCAGCAGGTGGATTTTCTGAATATCCAGCCGATCGACCACGCTTTTGAGGATGCGGGCGTTAAGGTCGGATCGCGAACCGCGGTTAACGATCCCATCGCTTTTTCCCCAACCCGGACAATCCAGCAGGATCACCCGGTATCCGGCTTCCACCAGCGGATCGATGTTGCGGCTGAAGTTTGCCCAGCCCGTCGCGCCAGGACCGGAGCCGTGCAGCAGCACAACGGTCTCTTCGCCCTGCCCACAGTCATTGAAATGTACGCGCAGGGTTTCGCCTGCCTCCTGCACCTCCAGAAAACGGCTGGTGGCGGCTTCGGTTTGCGGTTGGTAAGTCATCTTCTTCTCCTGCATATTCAGTTCTGTTTCAGTTCTGTGTGGTGGCGCTCAGGGAGCCGAATCCGGCGATCCACTCCGGGATCGGGCGGTAATAACGGCCTTCACTACGCCAGTTGCCAAAGGCAGAAATGGCGGCGAAGGCGGCAACCCAGGTTTTCACTTCGTGCGTTGATTTGCCCGCCATCGCGGACAACTCTTCGTTACTGACGGCGTCCAGTTCCTGCAAACGCCCCTGCTCAAGCAGGGTCATAAAGCGGTTATCCCAGACGGGGTTAAGCGGGTGCAGCGAGTGCTGGTCTTGCACAAACTTCTCGGCGGCGCTGATCACCCGCTGCTGGCGCAGCTCCCGCTCGTTTTCGGGTAATTGCTTCCCGCTGCCGAGCAGGCGGTCGCGCATATGGGCATCGGCTTTCGCCAGCTCCGGTACCGGCGGCTGATGCGACAGGCCGCCGGAGCCCAAAAACAGCACGCGCTTATTCAGCGAACTGGCAAAACGGCCAATGGCTTCCCCGAGCATGCGGGTACGCTGAAAGCCCGGCAGCGGCGTGGCGACGCCATTAATAAACACCGGCAGCACAGGCACCTTATCCAGCCCGCCGAGCAAAAACTCCAGCGGCTGCGCAAAGCCGTGATCGACCTGCATGTTGTAGGACACGGCGAGATCGATGCCGCTTTTCATCACCGCGTGGGCGCAGGCTTCGGCGAGATCTGTCGGCACCGGCAGCTCCCCCGCCGCGCTGCCGAAATCGCCGATCGCCGTGGCTCCCACGCCTAAACAGAACGGCGGCATCACGTCGTAGAAAAACCCGTTGTAGTGATCGGGCGCAAACAGCACCACCAGTTCGGGCTCGAACGCCGCAATGCGCGCGCGGGCGCTGGCAATCACGCCGTTGACCTCGTCGAGCACGGCCTGCGCCGGGTCGACATAGCCCACCAGCGGCGAGTGGGAAAGACAGTGAAGATAAGCGTGCATATCAGGCTACCTTTTCAACGGGAAGATCGGCATTGACGCGAGTGAGCGTCATCACCGACGCCAGTTTATTCAGGGTACTGCCCAGGGTTTGCGGAATGGCGATGGCGGCGACAAAGCGGTCCGGGCGCATCACCACCAGCGCGGCGTTGTGTTGGGCAAACCACGCCCGCAGACGGTTCTGCGTATCGCCAATGCGGATAACGCCGTCGTGGTTATCCTGATCGGTGCTGATTTGTGTATCCGGCACCACCTGGATAAACCGCGTGCCCAGCGCCCGCCACTGTTGGATCTGCGCCTCGCTCATGCCCCACAGCGGGTTACAGCCCCAGCCAATCACCGCGAAATTTGGTCCGATAACGTTGTCGAGCAGCGTCACATCGCCCGATTCCAGCGTCACCTTCGGCTGGATAAACATCTTGCCGACCGGTGAGGTTTTCGCCTCACCTTCACGCACCAGCGCCCCGGCGTGATACTGCGGCATCGGCTTAAAGCGCATTTCGAGGAAGTAGCGTTTGACCGGCGGAATATAGTTCAGCACCCAGGACACCCCGTCGCGCACCGCCCCGTGCCAGCGTTTCGGCGGCGCCAGCACGTTGCCTGCGGTCACGGAGAGATCGATCATCGCTTTGGCGTGGTCGCGGCGTTCCTGCTGGTAGGTATCCAGCAGCGCATCACCCGCTTTACCGTTAATCACCAGCGCCAGTTTCCACGCCAGGTTGAAGGCATCGCGCATGCCGCTGTTGTAGCCCTGTCCCTGCCAGACCGGCATAATGTGCGCCGCATCGCCCGCCAGCAGCACACGGTCAATACGAAAACGTTCGGCCAGACGGGCGTTATGGGTATACACGCGCTGGCGGATCGGCTCGACGTTATCCGGATTCGGCAGCACTTTGCTCAAGAGCTGGCGCATATTTTGCGGCTCGCTAAGCTGCGCTTCGGTTTCCCCCGGCATCACCATAAATTCAAAGCGACGCACCGCGTGCGGCAGCGCGGCGGAGACATACGGGCGCACCGGATCGCAACACAAATACACATGCGGCGTGCTGAGCGGATCGTTGGCGATATCCACCACAATCCACTGATTTGGCGCGGTTTTTCCCTCAAATGGTACATTCAGCGAGCGCCTGATGTTGCTGGCGCCGCCGTCGCAGGCCACCAGCCACTGGGCTTTCACCGTTTCACGCTGACCATCCGGCGCTTTCAGGTTCAGCGTCACTTCGCCGTTCTGCTGGCTGAAGGCCTCCAGTTCGCGGGAGAACAGGCAGCGCACGTTGGGAAAACGCGACAGTCCTTCCAGCATCACCGCATCCACCTGCGGCTGAATAAACGCATTGCGGCGCGACCAGCCAAATTCGTCGGTCATCGGCTGGATATCGGCAAAACAGCGGCCTTTCGGGGTGAGAAAGCGCATCGCGTGCCACGGCGTGGTGTGCGGCAAAACGTTCTCGACCAGGCCAACGGACTGCATGGTGCGCAACGCTTCATCGTCAATACCGATGGCGCGGGGATAGTCGATCAGCGTATCAAGCTTCTCCACGATCAGGACTTCAATGCCCATCTGACCAAGATAGTTGGCCATCATCAGCCCCACCGGACCGGCACCGGCAATTGCCACCTGCACGCTGTGCTGCACTGCGGGTTGGATATCAGGGTTTATCGTTGTCATTTCAGAACCTCACTACTCGGACAAAACGCAATTGCTGACCCTGGTGAGGCGCAATTTATTTTGTTAAAAATATGTGAATGATTTTTTATTGTGCGGTCAGTATAGAAGTGAGATTTTGCGCTACAATCAAAACATGCCTGGATGTGCACCTAGTGCACCACGTTGTTTTACCTGTAGATTTGTCAATAAATATGAAAAATGATGAGAGCACTGAATACAAAACCGTGCGCGGCTTAACGCGCGGATTAATGTTATTAAATATGTTAAATCGACTCGATGGCGGGGCCAGCGTTGGCCTGCTGGCAGAGCTGAGCGGCCTGCATCGCACGACGGTCAGGCGGTTACTGGAAACGTTGCAGGATGAGGGTTACGTCCGGCGCAGCCTGTCCGATGACAGCTTTCGTTTAACCATTAAGGTCCGTCAGCTCAGCGAGGGATTTCGTGACGAGCAGTGGATTTCTGCGCTCGCCGCGCCGCTGCTGGGGGATTTGCTGCGCGAAGTCATCTGGCCGACCGACGTTTCCACGCTGGACGTGGACGCGATGGTGGTGCGTGAAACCACCCACCGCTTCAGCCGCCTGTCATTTCACCGGGCAATGGTTGGACGTCGTCTGCCGCTGCTGAAAACCGCCTCCGGCCTGACCTGGCTGGCATTTTGCCCGGAGAATGAACGACAGGAACTGATCGAAATGCTGGCGTCACGACCAGGAGAAGCGTTCCAGCTGGCGCGCGAACCGTTGAAGCTCAACGCCATTCTGACCCGCGCGCGTAAAGACGGCTTTGGACAGAACTATCGCGGCTGGGATCAGGAGGAGAAAATCGCCTCTATCGCGGTGCCGATCCGCAGCGAACAGCGGGTGATCGGTTGCCTGAACCTGGTGTATATGGCCAGCGCCATGACCATCGAACAGGCGGCGGAAAAGCATCTTCCGGCCTTACAAAAAGTGGCAAAACAGATTGAGGACGGTGTGGAGTCGCAGGATATTTTGGTGGCCGGGAGGTGAAGTGGATCACAGTTATCGGTGCATACTGCAAACAGCATAATTATCATAGCCATTCTATTTAATGATAAAATAACGCACGCAAATAGTAGACGAATACAGAGAAACATCTTGAGAACAAATAAAAAATGTCTGGGATATATTTCGATAGTTGTCGATGATTACGACAGAGCTATCGATTATTACGTAAATAAACTCGGTTTTACCCTGATTGAAGATACCCCGCAGCCGGGGAAGCGTTGGGTTGTGGTATCTCCGAATCCGGAAAGCGACTGTCATTTATTACTCGCCAGAGCCGCTAATGAGACCCAGGAAGCATTCATCGGTAACCAATGTGGAGGACGCGTATTCCTGTTTCTACAAACCGACGATTTTTGGCGTGATTATCATGCAATGAAGTCGGCTGGCGTTCAGTTTTGCGAAGCCCCCAGAGAAGAAGAATACGGTACCGTTGTTGTCTTTGAGGATCATCACGGCAATCGATGGGATTTATTACAGAGAAAGTAAGGGTCATAAGTAGCCATTAACGTTATCTGACTCAACTTAATATACATTTCTGGCACAACGTTGTTCCTCCCGCGCCCCAAATAAAAATACCGAAACCCCGCTTCAGAAAAGAGCAGCGTTTCGGTATTCATTCACTCCGGAGGGCTTCAGACCTTAAGCAGTTTCACCGTCGCGTCGATGTCGATTTCATCTTCAGAGAAGATCAGCGTCGTGCCCTGGAAGGTGGTGATGGCCAGTTTTTTCAACGTGCGCATCTCGCCAGGTTTGACGTCTGATTTCGGTCGGATACTGTTCATCAGCACGCCGACAGACAGCACCGCATTTTCTTTGTCGATACGGGTTTCAGCAGGAACCTCTTCGCTGTACACCAGGTATGACTTGATCGAGGTGAGCTTCAGACGCTCGCCAGCGATGTAGATGTATTTACTGTCTGGTATGACTTTTACCGCGTAGGCAGACAAGCCTTTGTTATTGGTGGTGGGTTCAAAAGTCACCGCCGCGTCTTTTTTGATCAGCTCAGGATTAGCAACCTTAATCACATGAAAATAGCGGTTGTCGCCGTTTTCATCTTTGATAAATCCAAAGCCTTTATCTTTAAACCACGTTGTGATTGTTCCGTTCATTGCTGTTTCCGCCTGATTAAACCTAATACTCGTAGAGTAAACCTACTCATTTTGCGCGCAGTGTAAAACACAGGCCACGTCTTTGGCTACTCGTTACCCCAGCGATTGAGGAACTCCGCGATATCATCGATACGCTGTGCGTCGACTCCGGCCACGGTCGCCATCTCCTGCTGCGCTTCTTCGCCGATCTCTTCGTTGTTCATCAAGCGGACGATCAGCTGCTGGAAGTAGTGCGCCAGCGCGTCGCGTTCGGCATCGCTCACCGGCTTTGCCGCCTCGGTCGCATACTCATCGGCGATATCATAATATTTTAGCGGAATGTCGTTGTTCATCAGGGGCTCCGGGGTGAATACGTGTGCCAGCAGTGGTCTGCCGCGTCTGGTGTGAATGATAGCATTGTTATTTCATGGTTCGCGATCTGTTTTACTGGCTGTAATACGTGGCATATATCTGCAATATTTTCTGGAGCCGCTTCGCATTTAATAAATATCCCCCTATTTAAATGACTGTATTTTTATTCAGTTCGATATAATGGCTGCGAATTAAATAATATGCTACAGAGGCAATATTAAATTACTTTAATTACATAATTGATATCTGCTATTGGCCCAATCCCATCGCTAGTCGCCCATTTGCCCACATTCATCTTCTGGACAACACTCTACGATGACGCCACTAACCCAACACGTGGAGCACACACCATGAACATCACGCAAATCCGTAACGCCACGCAGCGCATCACCTTTGGCGGCAAAACCTTTCTGATCGATCCGATGCTGGCGGCAAAAGGTGCTTATCCAGGCTTTACCGGAACGGCGCGCGCGGAGATCCGCAACCCAACCGTCGATCTGCCCGTTGATATCGCAACTCTGCTCAACGTCGATGCGCTGATCGTGACCCATCTGCATCAAGATCACTGGGATGAGGCCGCGGCGCGCATCGTGCCGAAAGACAAACCGATCTATGTACAAAATGAACAGGATGCGCAGGTGCTGCGAGGTCAGGGGTTTACTCAACTGACGGTACTGACGCACAGCACCAGGCTGGGCGACATCACGCTGCGCAAAACCGGCGGCCAGCATGGCTCAGATCGCGCTTACGCCATCCCGCAAATGGCGGAACGTTTGGGCGATGCCTGCGGGGTTATCTTGCAACATCCGGCGGAAAAAACGCTGTATCTGGTGGGCGACACCATCTGGCGCGATGAGGTGGAAAACAATATGCGGACGTTCCAGCCAGACGTGGTGATCGTGAACGCCGGTTTTGCCCACGTTATCGGCTTTGGCCCCATCATTATGGGGGCGGAAGATGTGCTGAAAACTCATTTCACGCTGCCCGAAGCACAAATTGTGGCGACGCATATGGAGGCGATTAACCACTGTCTGCTGACCCGCACGGACCTGAAAGCATATGCCCGTGACAACCAGATTGCGCAATTCGTCAACGTGCCGGAAGATGGTGAAACCCTGACTTTTTTAATGCCCGCAGAGGAATGATATGCAGCCGCTCAACGTCGCCATCGTCGCCGTGGAAGATTTCAGCCCGTTTCACTTCTCGGTGCCGTGTATCATTTTCAGTGACAGAGTCGCGGCAAAAAAGCGCTTTGAGGTACAACTGTGCGCCGAACAGCCGGGCATCATCTCTTCGCAGGATGGCTTTTCCATTACCGCAGCTTACGGCTATGACGCGGTGGCGGCTGCCGACATCGTGGTGCTCCCTTACTGGGGCGCCACCGCGCATCGCCCCCCACAAAGCCTACTTGATGCGCTCAATCGCGCGCGGCAAAACGGCGCGCAAATTGTCGGGCTGTGTCTGGGGGCGTTCGTCCTCGGCTATGCTGGTCTACTGGATGGCAAACGGGCGGCTACGCACTGGGAGTTCGAGCAGGATTTTCAGGCGCGTTTTCCGGCGGCGCGTCTGGATATCAATGCGCTGTACGTGGATGATGACGGCATTATTACGTCAGCGGGTACCGCCGCCGCGCTGGATTGCTGTCTGTATGTCATCCGCCAGCGTTTTGGCAGCACGGTGGCGAATCAGATTGCCCGACGGATGATTGTGCCGCCGCATCGCGAGGGCGGTCAGGCGCAGTTTATCGAACAGCCGGTGGCGAAAAATACCCAGGATCAGCGCATTAACGCCCTGCTCGACTATTTACGCCAGCATCTCCACGAACCGCATAATCTCGATGCGCTGGCGCAGCGGGTAATGATGAGCCGTCGCACCTTGAGCCGACATTTTATGAAAGCCACGGGGTCAAGCGTGGCAGAGTGGTTGATTGCCGAGCGCCTGCGTCATAGCCAGGAACTGCTGGAATCCAGCCAGCTACCCGTCGAGCGAATTGCCGAACGAGTGGGTTTTCAGTCGCCGGTCACCTGGCGTCAGCATTTTAAAGCGCACTTTGGCGTTAGCCCGGCCGAATGGCGCAAAACCTTTCGCGGCGCTTAGACTCTTTTTTGCGCCAACCAGACGGTGTACCCGGCGCGGTGCGGCTCTTCCATCACCGTCTCGACCACCGCAAAGCCATGCGCAAATACCCCAAAACCGTTCCACTGTGGCATCATAGCGCGCAGATAACGTCATAACAGGGGTGATCAACGTGAAACCGGTAACGCTATACGATGTGGCAGACCATGCAGGCGTCTCTTACCAGACCGTCTCGCGCGTCGTGAATCAGGCCAGCCACGTTTCCGCGAAAACCCGACAAAAAGTTGAGGCCGCGATGGCGGAGCTCAATTACATCCCTAACCGCGTCGCCCAGCAGCTGGCGGGCAAACAGACTTCGCTGATTGGCGTCGTGACGGCGAACCTTGCCCTGCACGCCCCATCGCAAATCGTTGCCGCCATAAAATCCCGCGCCGACCAGTCCGGAGCCAGCGTAGTGATCGCCATGGTCGAGCGCAGCGGCGTTGAAGGATGTAAAGCTGCGGTCCATAACCTGCTTTCTCAGCGCGTAACCGGGCTTATCATCAACTATCCGCTGGATGAAGCAGACGCCATTGCCGTGGCCGCCGCCTGCGGCACAGTACCGGTACTGTTCCTCGATGTCTCTGACCAGACGCCGATTAACAGCGTGATTTTCTCCCATGACGACGGCGCACGCCTCGGCGTTGAGCATCTGGTGCAGCACGGACATCAGCGTATCGCCCTGCTGAGCGGGCCGCGCACTTCAGTTTCGGCAAGGCTTCGCCATGCGGGGTGGCATAAATATCTGGCGCACTACCAGTTGCAACCCGTTGCGGAGCTGGAAGGCGACTGGAGCGCGATGTCCGGTTTTCAGCAAACGCTGCATCTGCTAAATGACGGCAACCTCCCTACCGCCATGCTGGTCGCGAACGATCAAATGGCGCTGGGCGCGATGCGGGCAATCAGCGAGTTCGGCCTGCGGGTGGCGATGGATATCTCGGTGATCGGCTACGATGACACAGAAGACAGCGCCTGCTACATTCCACCGCTGACCACCATCAGGCAGGATTTTTCGTTATTGGGTGAAACCAGCGTCGACAGGCTGCTGCAACTCCCCCGTGGCGAATCAACCGTGGGCAACCAGCTGCTGCCCGTAACCCTGGTGCAGCGCAAAACGGTTTTGCCGCCCGAGACTCAAACCCCCTCTCCCCTGGCGCTGGCGGATTCACTGATCCAGCTCGCGCGGCAAGTTTCTCAGCTCACACCTAAATTGTGAACGCATAACAATTGCGTGAGCCAGCTCACTCATTGAACGCCCTGGCCTTTACAGCCTGGATCGATTATCCGTATTTTGATTGAAATTGTGAGCGAATAACAAATTCAGACAGGATACCGTTATGAACCTGAACACAGATTCACTCTCCGCTGTTCTGGCCCGCCGCGACTGGGAAAATCCCGGCGTCACGCAGCTCAACCGTCTGGAGGCGCACCCGCCGTTCTGTAGCTGGCGCTCAGCTGATGAGGCTCGCCAAAATCAGCCCTCGCCACACCAGCGCTCGCTGAACGGCAAGTGGCGATTTTACTGGTTTGCCGCACCGGAAGCGGTGCCAGAAAGCTGGCTGACAAGCGATCTGCCACAGGCTGACGCTATCGACGTCCCCTCTAACTGGCAGATGAGCGGTTACGACGCGCCAATCTATTCCAACATTACCTATCCATTTCCGGTCAATCCCCCGTATGTTCCGGCGGATAACCCAACCGGATGTTACTCGCTCACATTCAACATAGAAGGCGCATGGTTAAATGAGGGCCAGACGCGCATTATTTTTGATGGCGTCAATTCAGCGTTCCACCTGTGGTGCAATGGTCGCTGGGTTGGCTACGGTCAGGACAGCCGCCTGCCGTCTGAATTCGATCTTAGCGATTATCTATTACGCGGCGAAAACCGTCTGGCCGTGATGGTGCTGCGCTGGAGCGATGGCAGCTATCTGGAAGATCAGGACATGTGGCGCATGAGCGGCATCTTCCGTGATGTCTCCCTGCTGCACAAACCCATCACGCATATCCGCGACCTGCGCATTACCCCCCGTTTTAACGATGACTTCAGCCGCGCCGTGCTGGAAGCGGAAGTCAGAGTGGCGGGCAACGTGGGCGACGATTTACGCGTGACCCTGCAATTGTGGAACGGCGAAACGCTGACAGGCGAAGCTACCTCGCCTCCCGGCAGTGAAATCATTGATGAGCGCGGTGCGTACCACGATCGCGCTACCCTGCGGCTCAACGTCGAAAACCCGGCGCTGTGGAGTGCGGAAACGCCACATCTGTACCGCGCCGTGGTGCAGTTACATACCGCAGGCGGAGTGCTGATTGAAGCGGAAGCCTGTGACGTTGGCTTTCGTCAGGTTCAAATTGAGAACGGCCTGCTGTTACTCAACGGTAAGCCGCTGTTGATTCGCGGCACCAACCGTCATGAGCACCATCCGGTCAACGGCCAGGTGATGGACGAGGCGACGATGGTGCAGGATATTCTGCTGATGAAGCAGAACAACTTTAACGCCGTGCGCTGCTCGCATTACCCGAACCATCCGTTGTGGTACACCCTGTGCGATCGCTACGGCCTGTATGTGGTCGACGAAGCCAACATTGAAACCCACGGTATGGTGCCGATGAATCGCCTCAGCGACGATCCCGCCTGGCTGCCCGCGATGAGCCAGCGCGTCACGCGCATGGTACAACGCGACCGTAATCACCCCAGTATTATCATCTGGTCGCTGGGCAATGAGTCCGGTCACGGCGTCAACCACGATGCGCTGTATCGCTGGTTGAAATCAGAAGATCCGACCCGCCCGGTACAGTACGAAGGCGGCGGCGCGAATACCGCGGCAACCGACATCATTTGCCCGATGTACGCCCGCGTCGACCAGGAGCAGCCCTTCCCGGCGGTGCCCAAATGGTCGATTAAAAAGTGGCTGTCGATGCCCGGCGAGCAGCGCCCGCTGATCCTCTGTGAATACGCCCACGCGATGGGCAACAGCCTCGGCGGCTACGCCAAATACTGGCAGGCATTCCGCCAGTATCCGCGTCTGCAGGGGGGATTCGTCTGGGACTGGGTCGATCAGTCGCTGCTTAAATACGATGAGAACGGCAAGGCATGGTCGGCTTACGGCGGTGATTTTGGCGATACGCCGAACGACCGTCAGTTCTGCATGAACGGACTGGTGTTCGCCGATCGCGCGCCGCATCCGTCGCTGTATGAAGCCAAACACGCGCAGCAGTTTTTCCAGTTCACGTTACTGCCGGGCGCTGAACGCCAGATTGAAGTGACCAGCGAATATCTGTTCCGCCGCAGCGATAACGAGGTTCTGCACTGGTCTATAGCCCAGGACGGCAACCAGCTGGCCGCAGGAGAAATCGTTCTGGATATCGCCCCACAGGGCCGTCAGATAATTACCCTGCCGGATATCCCGATGCCGGAAACCGCTGGCCAGCTGTGGCTGACGGTACGCGTAGAACAGCCGCAGGCCACAGCCTGGTCAGACGCCGGACACATCAGCGCCTGGCAGCAGTGGAAGCTGGAGGAAAAACTCAACCTGCTACAGCCACCACGCGCCGGTTCCGCACCACGGTTGACCGTGAGCGAGAACGCCTTCACCGTGGCGGTAAACAACAAGCGTTGGCAATTCGACCGTCAGTCTGGCCTGCTGACGCAGTACTGGATTGGCGATACAGCCCAACTGTTAACCCCACTGACCGACCAGTTCACCCGCGCGCCGCTGGATAACGACATTGGCATCAGCGAAGCCACGCGCATCGATCCTAATGCCTGGGTTGAACGCTGGAAGGCCGCAGGCCATTACCGCGCAGAGCCACAGCTATTGCTATGCGAAGCCGAAGCGCTGGCAAACAGCGTGCTGATCGCCACCACGCACGCCTGGCAGTATCAGGGTGAAACGCTGTTTATCAGCCGTAAATCGTACCGTATCGACGGCCACGGCGAAATGCAGATAACGGTGGATGTCGACGTCGCCAGCGGCACGCCGCATCCTGCCCGCATCGGCCTGAGCTGCCAGCTGGCGCAGGTTGCTGAACGGGTGAACTGGTTAGGACTCGGCCCGCATGAGAACTACCCGGATCGCCTGAGCGCCGCCTGTTTTGATCGCTGGGATCTGTCGCTTGATGAAATGTACACGCCGTACGTCTTCCCAAGTGAAAACGGCCTGCGCTGTGGGACGCGCGAGCTGCACTACGGCGCGCACCGGTGGCGCGGAGACTTCCTGTTCAACATCAGCCGCTTTAGCCAGCAGCAACTGATGGCAACCAGCCACCGCCATCTGTTGCAACCTGAAGCGGGCACCTGGCTCAATATTGATGGCTTCCATATGGGCGTCGGCGGCGATGATTCGTGGAGCCCTTCCGTGTCGCCGGAGTTTTTGCTGAGCGCCGGACGCTACCATTATCAGCTGAGTTGGCGCTAATCACGTTGCTTTTGCCGGATGGCGCGGTTTCGCGGCTTATCCGGCCTACGGGGCGCGGTTTCGTAGGCCGATGTGCCATCCTCACACGAGGTGTCCTGACCAGGTAGTTTAAGTTCCGGGGACAACCAGCCGCTTTTTTATCGTTATGGTAAAACGGGGCGAGAAGTCAGGTCATGGCATGAGCAGAAAGACGGTTGCGATAATGGCGCTATTTATCAGCGCATTACTTTCAGGATGTGGCAGCATTAATGCGCGCACGGAAGGCGAGGATTCGAATACCTATTATGTGGGTACGCACCACGACATTGATAAACTAAAAAATCCAGGCGCTTACGATTATAACTATTTCGATTTAGCGTTGTTATTTATCGATGTACCGTTATCTTTTGTGGCGGATACGGTCTATGCGCCGTTTGATTATTATCACGGGCCGTATAAGAAAACGAAATAAAGCACAGGCCCGGTCAGCGTCGCGCCACCGGGCCTGTTAATAACTATTCCTCGATCGCCTGGCGGATTTGCTGCAGCGACGCCGGATCGTCAATAGTGGTCAGATCGCCGGGATCGCGGCCTTCGCAGATCGCCTGAATCGTCCGCCTGAGCATTTTGCCGGAGCGCGTTTTCGGCAGTTGCGAGACAAACCAGACGTGTGCCGGACGGCCAAAATTACCAATCTGGCTGTCCACCAGCGCCATAATCGCCTTCTCCTCTGAATGCGCGATGTCGCGATCTTCCAGGCTGTCGCTCTGCTTCGGAATGACAAACGCTACCGCCACCTGCCCTTTCAGCGCATCCTTCACGCCGACCACCGCCACTTCGGCGACGTTCGGATAGCTGGAGATACTCTCTTCAATCTCGCGCGTCCCCAGGCGGTGCCCGGCGACGTTGATCACATCATCCGTACGCCCCAGGATGAAGTAGTAGCCATCAGCATCGCGGATGCCCCAGTCAAAGGTGGCGTATACCTGACGGGAAAACAGCGACCAGTAGGTATGCACAAAGCGTTCGTCATCGCCCCAGATGGTCTGGATACAACCCGGCGGCAGCGGCCCTTCAATCACCAGCATGCCCTTCTCATTCGCCTGACAGGGTTCACCGGTGACCTCATTGAGCAACTGCACGTTATAGCCATACATCGGCACGCCGGGACTACCCAGCCGCGACGGGCGGTCGTCCAGCCCACGCGCGATCGCCATAATTGGCCAGCCGGATTCGGTCTGCCAGTAGTTGTCGATAACCGGTACGCCCAGCGTTTGGGTCACCCAACTGGCGGTCGGTTCGTCCAGCGGCTCACCCGCCAGATACAGTACCTCCAGCGAGGAGAGATCGTGATTGCGGATCTGCGCGGTCGGGAATTTCTTCAGCACGCGGATGGCCGTTGGCGCGGAGAACATCCGGCTAACCTGATACTTCTCAACAATCTTCCACCATACGCCGCAGTCCGGATACGTTGGCAGCCCTTCGTACACCACCGTCGCCATCCCTGCCAGCAGCGGGGCATACACGATATACGAATGCCCAACCACCCAGCCGATGTCCGACGCGCAGAAGAACACACCGCCCGCCTTGCCGCCGAAAATGGTGTCCATCGTGGTTGCCAGCGCGACCGCATAGCCGCCAACGTCACGCTGGACGCCCTTCGGTTTACCGGTTGTCCCGGAAGTATAGAGAATGCAGGAGGTTTCATTCGATTCCAGCCACGTCACCGGCACCCGCGCGCCAAGATGCTGTTGGCGCAGCGCGGCAAAGTCGAGGTCGCGCCCCTCTACCCGCGCCATTTTCGCCAGGCCGCGATCGACCAATACAACATGACGCGGCTGGTGCTGCGCCTGGCTGATCGCATCATCGAGCAGCTTTTTATACGGCAGGATCTTGCCCCCGCGCGCGCCGGCATCCGCCGAAACGATAATCACCGGTTGGGCGTCGTCGATGCGTGCCGCCACGCTGTGCGAGGCAAAGCCACCGAACACCACCGAATGGATCGCCCCAATGCGCGCGCAGGCCAGCAGCATAATGTGCGCCTCGGCGATCATCGGCATATACACCAGTACCCTGTCGCCGCGCTGTACGCCCAGCGACAGCAGCATTGCCGCCGCCACGTTCACTTCGTCGTACAGCTGACGAAAGGTAAAGGTACGCTCTTCTTCGGTTTCAGATGACACGGCAATCAGCGCCAGCGCCTCGGGCTGTTTCTCCACCCAGCGGTCGATGGCGTTATGGCATAAATTGGTCTTGCCGCCGCAAAACCAGCGGGCAAACGGCGGGTTGCTGTGATCCAGCACCTGCGTATACGGCTGCTGCCAGTCAATACGCTGGGCCTGCTCGGCCCAGAACGACTCCGGTTGCGTAATCGAACGTTGATAAAACTCGCTATAAGACATAATGCTCTCCTGTTGAACTTACGCCTTGCCGCACGCAGGTTTAGATTACATAAAGGTCCATATACTCATTGACCGGCATCTGCTCCAGGCGGGCTCTGTCCAGGGAGACATCCAGAATGCGCTGCTGCTGACGGGTCGGGAACTGACGCGCCAGGTTGATTTTGAACTTCTCGACCAGCTTCGGCATACCGTCGTGACGACGGCGCGCATGACCGATTGGGTACTCCACCACCACTTCTTCAAAGCGTGAACCGTCGGTGAACTCCAGCGTGATGGCGTTAGCAATGGCGCGTTTTTCCGGGTCGTGATAATCAGCGGTAAAGGCCGGATCTTCGAAGCAGGCGATCTTCTCGCGCAGGGCATCAATGCGTTTGTCCTGCGCCACGCCGTCTTCGTAATCTGCCGCGGTTAAACGCCCAAACAGCAGCGGAATGGCGACCATATACTGGATGCAGTGATCGCGATCCGCCGGGTTATTCAGCGGGCCTTTTTTATCAATGATACGAATACAGGCTTCGTGGGTGCGAATGGTGACTTTCTCGATATCCGCCGCCGTTTTACCTGCGGCCTGTAACTGCTCGTACAGCGTCATTGCCGCTTCAACCGCGGTCTGCGAGTGGAACTCGGCCGGGAAGGAGATTTTAAACAGCACGTTTTCCATTACGTAGGAGCCGTACGGACGCTGGAAGCGGAACGATTCGCCTTTGAAAGAGACGTCGTAGAAGCCCCAGGTTTTCGCCGTCAGCGCGGACGGATATCCCATCTCACCGGTTTTCGCCATCAGCGCCAGACGTACCGCGCGGGAGGTGGCATCGCCTGCGGCCCAGGATTTACGCGTGCCGGTATTTGGCGCATGACGATAGGTCCGCAGCGACTGGCCGTCGACCCACGCCAGCGATACGGCATTGAGAATTTCATCCCGGCTCAGGCCAAGCATCTCGGCAACTACCGCCGTCGAGGCCACTTTGACCAGCAGGACGTGATCGAGACCTACGCGGTTAAAGGAGTTTTCCAGCGCGATGCAGCCCTGAATTTCATGGGCTTTAATCATTCCGGTCAGCACTTTTTTCATGGTCAACGGCGCTTTCCCCGCCGCCACCGCGTTGCGCGACAGCCAGTCAGCCGTCGCCAGAATGCCGCCGAGGTTATCGGAAGGATGGCCCCATTCCGCGGCCAGCCAGGTATCGTTGAAGTCCAGCCAGCGAATCATCGCGCCGATGTTGAACGCCGCCTGTACCGGATCGAGCTGGAACTGGGTGCCCGGTACGCGAACGCCGTTCGGCACCACGGTTCCCGGTACCACCGGTCCTAACAGTTTTTTACAGGCCGGATATTCCAGCGCTTCCAGGCCACAGCCAAGGGTGTCGAGCAGGCAATAATGCGCGGTGTCGTACGCCACCTGTGAGGTAATCTCGTAATTCATGACGTAATCAACGATATCAACGATCTCACGGTCAAAGTCTGGGCGAACGTTCGAAATATGTGCGGACATAGGGTACAACTCCTGTTTTTATATTTAGAGGTTTTAATTAGCAACGCTTTTCGATCGGCACAAATACGCGATCTTCCGGGCCGGTATAATTGGCGGAAGGACGGATAATTTTATTGTCCTGGCGCTGTTCGATGATGTGCGCCGCCCAGCCGGTGACGCGGGCGATAACAAACAGCGGCGTAAACATTTCGGTCGGGACGCCCATCATGTTGTAGGAGACCGCCGAGAACCAGTCGAGGTTAGGGAACATCTTTTTCGTTTCCCACATCACCTCCTCCAGGCGGTCGGCGATGTTGTACATCTTCAGCGAACCGCCCTCCTGAGAAAGCTGTTTCGCCACGCGCTTGATCACCTGATGGCGCGGGTCGGCAATGGTATAAACCGGATGACCAAAGCCAATCACCACCTCTTTGTTTTCTACGCGTTTGCGGATATCCGCTTCGGCTTCATCCGGCGTTTCATAGCGCTGCTGGATCTCCAGCGAAACCTCATTCGCCCCGCCGTGTTTCGGCCCACGCAGTGCGCCAATCGCGCCGATAATGGCGGAATACATATCAGAGCCTGTCCCCGCAATCACCCGGCTGGTGAAGGTGGACGCGTTGAATTCGTGCTCGGCGTACAGCACCAGCGAAATATGCATCGCCTTTTCCCAGCTTTGCGACGGTTTTTCGCCGTGCAGCAGGTGCAGGAAATGGCCGCCAATGGAATCATCGTCGGTTTCCGGCTGAATGCGCTCGCCGTTATGGCTGTAGTGATACCAGTACAGAAGTATTGAACTGAGCGACGCCAGCAGCTTGTCGGCAATATCGCGCGCGCCGGAAACGGTATGTCCCTCTTTTTCCGGCAGCGTACAGCCCAGCGCGGAGACGCCGGTGCGCATTACATCCATCGGGTGAGATGCGGCAGGTAGCGCTTCCAGCACGGTACGCACGTTAGCGGGTAAACCGCGCAGCGCTTTTAACTTGCTTTTGTAGGCGGTGAGCTCATCGCGGGTGGGTAATTTCCCGTGGATCAACAGGTGCGCGACTTCTTCAAATTCGCACTGCTGCGCCAGGTCGAGAATATCGTAGCCGCGATAATGCAGGTCATTACCGCTTTTACCCACGGTGCATAACGCGGTATTTCCGGCGGCGACGCCTGACAGCGCAACCGATTTTTTAGGTTTAATGACATGGGTACTGTTTTGCAGGATCGTTGTGTCGCTCATGTTGTCCTCGTCATTTTTATAATATGTAGGGTGCTGAGGGTGTGTGGGTAGCCACGTAGGCCTGATAAGGCGAAGCCGCCATCAGGCAATGCCGGATGGCACTGCGTTTATCCGGCCTACGACGGTTACTTTTTTGTGTACAACGCGTCGAGTTTCTCTTCGAACTGGTAGTAATTGATGCTTTCGTACAGCTCGTTACGCGTCTGCATAATGTCGATCACGCTCTTTTGCGTTCCTTCCTGACGCAGCACGTTGTAAACCCGTTCTGCCGCCCGGTTCATGGCACGGAACGCAGACAGCGGATACAGGGCCATGGCGACGTTCGCGCTGCGCAGTTCATCGGTAGTGAACAGCGGCGTGGCACCAAATTCGGTAATGTTGGCAAGGATCGGCACCTGCACCGCATCGGCAAACTGGCGGTACATCGCCAGCTCGGTAATGGCTTCCGGGAACAGCATGTCGGCGCCCGCTTCGACGTATGCCTGGGCACGATCGATAGCCGCCTCCAGCCCTTCCACCGCCAGCGCATCGGTCCGCGCCATGACAACAAAGTTGGGATCGGTACGCGCATCCACGGCGGCGCGGATCCTGTCGACCATCTCTTCTTTCGACACGATCGCCTTGTTCGGACGATGCCCGCAGCGCTTGGCGCCGATCTGATCTTCAATATGCAGCGCGGCGGCACCGGCTTTAATCATCGACTTCACGGTACGCGCCACGTTGAACGCTGAAGAGCCAAAACCGATATCCGCATCCACCAGCAAAGGCAGCGGGCAAACGTCAGTAATGCGACGGATATCGGTCAGCACATCATCAAGGGTAGAAATCCCGAGATCCGGCAGACCCAGAGAACCCGCCGCGACGCCGCCGCCGGAGAGATAAATCGCCTGATACCCGGCGCGCTGAGCCAGCAGCGCGTGGTTGGCGTTGATCGTACCCACGATTTGTAATGGGTTTTCTTTGCTGAGCGCGGCGCGAAACGCCAGCCCTGGAGAGTGTAGAGACATATCCCGTCCTCTTGTTATCAACTTGTTAGCATTCGTTGATTTACCTAAAGCAAGGGGTATGCCAAAGACCTTAACTTCTGCTCAAATTCTATTTTTAACCTTTAAAACAATGAATTAGATTTAGAGCCTGCATTTTTTATGTACAAAAGCGTGTCAGCTATCGTTTCATGAAACGTTCCTTCCCGTTTCATTGCAACATTTATGAAACACAACTAAACCCTAATACTCGGTTCCTTACTTTTTGGATTGGTTATGGCTGATACGCATTTTCCGCCGCGGGTGAACGACGACAAACCGGTTATCTGGACGGTTTCGGTCACGCGCCTGTTCGAACTGTTTCGCGACATCAGTCTGGAGTTCGATCATCTGGCGACCATCACCCCTATTCAGCTGGGTTTCGAAAAAGCGGTAACGTATATCCGCAAGAAACTGGCGACCGAACGCTGCGATGCGATCATCGCCGCAGGATCTAACGGCGCGTATCTGAAAAGCCGGTTATCGATTCCGGTGATCCTGATTAAACCCAGCGGCTTTGACGTACTCCAGGCGCTGGCGAAAGCGGGCAAACTGACCTCGTCGATTGGCGTCATTACCTATCAGGAAACCATCCCGGCGCTTCTCGCCTTTCAAAAGACCTTCAATTTGCAGCTTGAACAGCGCAGCTATACCACCGAAGAAGATGCCCGCGGGCAAATCAACGAGCTGAAGGCCAACGGCACCCAGGCGGTGGTCGGCGCGGGGTTGATTACCGACCTGGCGGAAGAAGCGGGTATGACCGGCATTTTTATCTATTCAGCGGCCACCGTGCGCCAGGCGTTTGTCGATGCGCTGGATATGACCCGTCTGACGCTGCGCAGAAACGGTCAGTACGCATCCGGCGATACGCTGCGCACCCGCTATGCGCTGGGGGATATGCGCGGTCATTCTCCGCAAATGGAGCAGGTGCGGCACACCATTATGCTCTACGCCCGCTCGCGTGCGCCGGTGCTGATTCAGGGCGAAACCGGCACGGGCAAAGAGCTGGCGGCGCAGGCCATTCACCGTGAATTTTTCACCCGTCAGGATAATCGGCGCGGTAAACCCTCACCGCCGTTTGTTGCCGTCAACTGCGGGGCCATCACCGAATCATTGCTGGAAGCGGAACTGTTCGGCTATGAGGATGGCGCGTTTACCGGTTCGCGCCGGGGAGGACGCGCGGGCCTGTTTGAAATCGCCCACGGCGGGACGCTGTTTCTTGATGAGATAGGCGAAATGCCGCTGCCGTTACAAACCCGGCTGCTGCGCGTACTGGAAGAAAAAGAGGTCACGCGGGTGGGCGGCCACCAGCCAATTCCGGTCGATGTGCGGGTGATTAGCGCCACCCACTGTAATCTGGAGCAGGAGATGAAACAGGGAGAGTTTCGTACCGATCTGTTTTATCGCCTGAGCATTTTACGTCTCAAGCTGCCGCCGCTACGCGAGCGGTTGCCCGATATCCTGCCGCTGGCGGAAGGCTTTTTAAAACAGTCGCTGGCGGAACTGGACGCGCCGTTTTCCGATGCGGTGCGTAAGGGATTGGCCCTGAGCCAGCATACGCTGCTCAATTATGGCTGGCCGGGGAATATCCGCGAGCTGCGCAATATGATGGAACGCCTGGCGCTGTTTTTGAGCGTTGAACCACAGCCGGATCTGAACGAACAATTTCTGCAGCAGCTGTTACCTGAACTGGCCGCTGTCGCTGCCCCACCACTGGTCACTTCATCATTGACGCCGCAGCAGGTGCTGGCGCAATTCAATGGTGATAAAACCGCGGCCGCGCGATATCTCGGTATCAGCAGAACCACGTTCTGGCGCAGGCTAAAAGAAAACCCGCCAGTGCAATGACTGGCGGGTATGTTATCTTTCAGTACCGCGCATTATTTTTTCTTGTAAATATTGGCTGTACCGTGGATTTTATTGTCCGTTTGGCCGGAGGTTAATACCACCACATCTGCGCCTTTCTCTTCGGCTTTCTTCAGAAGATCTTCTTTCGCATCAGCGGCTGATACTTCATTACTTGTTGAAATATCACCAATTTTGGTATATTGAGACTCAACCTTTTCAAACTCAACCTTCGTCATAAATTCCGCGGCATACGCGTTGGACACAACAAAAGCTAACGCACCAATAAGTACTTTAATTCCAGTTTTCATATAAAAGCTCCAGGTTTTGTTATATATGCCATCATCGCCCCCTGAACATTCGACATGCGAGTCAAGGATGATTAATAAGTAGTTCAGCCGTTAAGAAAAATCCAGTGCATAAGGAATTATAATGAGACGAAATCGCTATCAAAATAAACTGGATACGCCGCCCGCTATACTGCGAGCGGCGGTTATTTCACGCATAATCCGTTTTGTCTAAGCGACGGTTGCGATAAAAGCGCCCGTGCTTATCCTCGGCATAGTCCCACTCAGTCACCACAAAACTCGCGATATCCACATCCTCCAGCTCTGTCGCCATTCCCCAGATGCGGTTGCCAATCCGGCAAAAGACACTTCCCGGATAGATTTCAATCTCTCCTTGAGTCACATCCGCCCCTGCAAGCTTTGTGTTGTGATACCAAATGCTCTCTTTGTCTCGCCAGAATAAAAAGGGTCCTCTCATCAACACTTCCAGCGTCTGTGGATCGGCATCAACAATATATTGCGCACCATAATAGACGTGTCGGCTGTCGGCAACCAGATCATGCTCCAGGGCAATAAACCTGAACGTTTGAGAATCAAGCTTTTCCAGCAAATTATTCCGGAGCCAGACATGGCGATCGTCGCAGTAAAAATCATACTTCAGGCTGCGGAAGCTTTTAGCATCAGCAAGGGCAAGCACTTCGCCAAAATAAAGAACTGCGTTTTTTGTAATAACAAACTCACCAACGATGTTGACGATATCCTTTGGATGAAGGTCTTTAACAACGCGCAAACCAGAATTTCCCATATTGCGGTATAGCGCATTTTTATCGGCATACTCCCCGTACTTCAGTCTATGGAATGAATCGGGATCAATAGTTAGCGATGTCAGATAAAAAGGTTGCGGAACGTTATCCTGGGCGCGAAACCAAACCTTGTCATCAATACGCACTAAAAAATCAGAATCGTAGCCCTCCTCCAGCACCTGAATACGTTCCGGCGTCAGGTTATCCGCAATCTTATAGCGGTAAAGCCTAAGGCTCATTGAATCAATCCATACCGCCTGACCATCGGTATACAGGGTGTCAAAATAAGTGTGGCATAACCGCTTAAAGGTCAGCGGATTCGCTCCCGGGATACGATTACCGTCATAATCAATCACCTCACGGCCATTGGAGTAGTATTCCGTTTTTTTAATTAATATTGGTTTTTCAGGCGAGGCATTGAGCAGATAATGGTTGTAACGACGCTTCAGGGCGTTAAACAGTTTTGCATCCATCCATTGCGCGTCACTCCCTTCCCCAAGGCTGTGTAACCACGCCCGACTCCATTCAGGAAACGAGAGAGCCTCACATTCAGCCGTCCAGCGAGAATCACTGCGAGTCAGGGTCAACGTCCCACAGCAATTTTCACCATGCTGTACCCTCCCGTGCGCTTTGGCGGTCATAAACGGCGCGGTACCGCGCAACAGCGCCACCATCTGCATCATGGTGGCGCGCATCTCTTCATAGCGCAGCCACAACGCACAATGCAGCACGCCCTGCTGTTTATCATGTAACAACAGGCATTGCTGTAACTCTGGTTCCGCAGTGAAAAAGGGCATTAATGCGTCCAACACCGACGCGGCGTTCTCTTCATCCGGCCTGTTGCTATCCGCCCATTCAGGCCAGTGTGAGACGGTACAAGGGGAGGATTTCAGCCAACGCTCGAATGCACTACGGGAAAGAGGAATTTCGGCAAAAAGGTACTGAGGTTCAGCCATGAGTTTATCCACTCTGGATATTAACATTACCTGTCTTTCTATGCCGCTGAGTCCATTGAGTCAATATGAATTGGCAAAGCGGCTAGCATGACTTCTTTGTGATCGCGCTCTCACCCACGCCGTTTTGCGATAAATATGATGGCGTTAATTCATCCCGATGGAATCGTTGTTTATGGAACCTTTACACGCCGTGGTACTCACCGTCAGCCTGTTTGTTTTAACCTTTTTTAATCCCGGCGCGAACCTGTTCGTGGTGGTGCAAACCAGTCTGGCGTCAGGGCGACGCGCGGGCGTCATGACCGGTCTGGGCGTGGCCTTAGGCGATGCGTTCTACTCCGGGCTTGGTCTGTTTGGCATGGCGACGCTGATTACCCAGTGTGAAGAGGTATTTTCACTGATTAAAATTGTCGGCGGCGCCTATCTGCTGTGGTTTGCCTGGAACAGCATCCGCCATCAGGCCACGCCGCAAATGCCCGCGTTACAGCAGCCGCTCAGCGCCCCCTGGTATGTCTTCTTCCGTCGCGGATTATTAACGGATCTCTCTAATCCACAAACCGTGCTGTTCTTTATTAGTATCTTCTCCGTCACCCTTAGCGCAGAAACGCCAACCTGGGCGAGACTAATGGCATGGGCGGGTATTGTGTTGTCTTCCATTATCTGGCGTATTTTTCTCAGCCAGGCGTTTTCTTTGCCCGCCGTGCGCCGTGCGTATGGCCGTATCCAGCGGATCGCCAGCCGGGTGATTGGCGCCATTATCGGCGTCTTCGCTTTACGGCTGATTTATGAAGGGATTAGCCATCGTTAAACCAGGAGAGTTTCACTTGACCATCGTGACGTAATTGTCCGTAATACCGCCTGAATTTTTCTATCACATTTTGAGTGGCTGTGAGATGGAACAAGTTGATCCGGTAAACGACACATTACTCCTTACAGAATGGCAGGCGTTGTTACGTCAAACACCCCCTGAAGTTCATACGGTCCTGACATCGTTAAGCGATGAAGAGCTCCGCCATTTAGTGAACGTTTTTTATGACTATATGCTCTCCCATGCGGAAAGCGCATTGTTCCTCAATACAGAACAGGTCAGCGCCCGCCTAAGCGGCAGTATGTTTGACTGGCTACGCAGCGTACTCGGTAGCGCGAACGAAGACCTCTCACAACTGCTGGCAAAACAGCGCAAAATTGGCGTAGTGCATGCCCGAATCGGGCTGCCTATCGATCTGGTTAATCGCGGCGCGCGCAAGCTGAAAGATGAATTGTATCGGGTCCTGAAAAAGAAAGCGGACTACTCGCCCGCCCTGCTGAGCGATGCTATCTGTTTCAGCAGCCTGGCAATGGATACGGCGCTGGAGGCCATGACCGTCTCCTATTCGCCCAGCTATCAAAACTCAATGCATACCCAGGAACAGTATCGCCTGCAGACCATTTACGATGACGTTAACGTCGAGCGCGAGCGGCAAATACGTTCATTTACCGACTGGGAAAATCAGTTTATCTATAACATTGCCACCGGAATGCCTTTTGGTGAGCTGGTCCTTTTGGCGAATTCCGATTTTGGTATGTGGTTCGCGCATAAGGGAAAATACATTCTGGGCAACGGTAATTTACTGAAAGAAATGGAAGCGCTGATTGCGGAAATCGACAACCGCCTGACAACCACGCTGTCGCATCAGCATCTGGCGACAGACCCCGAACGGATGAGCTTGTTGCAGGATGTACGCCAGCTCTCGGCAAAAATCCATTTCCTGCTCGCCTCAATGTTCGACGCGCTGGTTAAGCAGGAAAATGGTAAAGACTCGCTGACTCAATTGCTTAACCGCCGCTTTATCCCGACCATTATGCGCCGTGAGATCTCGCTGGCGCTACATACGCGGAAGCCCTTCACTCTGGCGATGCTGGATATCGACTACTTTAAGCAAATCAACGACAGCTACGGGCATAACACCGGGGATATGACGCTCAAAAACGTCGCGGCGGTCATTTATGATCATATCCGCAGCAGCGATTACGTGTTCCGCTACGGCGGCGAAGAATTTATGATCCTGCTCGTCGAGTCAGATCGGTCTCAGGCCAGTATTATCCTCGAAACGCTGCGCATGAAAATTGCCGATCTGCGTATGGCGGCCTCAGCGACAGAAGCGTTTTCTGTTACCGTCAGTATTGGTATTGCCGAATATGACTACCACCCAGACTACAAGCAGTTGGTTGATAAAGCCGATCGGGCGCTGTATCTGGCGAAAAGTAATGGCCGCGACCGCGTAGAGATATTCCAGGAATAAGCTATTTTCCCACAGCGAAATAAATACCCCATTAAGAGCCTATCCCAGTAGGCGTTATTGGCGCAGGCAGTTTGAACACGGACAGCGCGCAGAAACCGGAGCGTACACGCAGTACGTGAGGATTTCGAGCACTGCCCAGGTTCAAAATGGCAAGCAAAATAGCCCTAATGGGATAGGCTCTAAGGGTATTTATCTGACCTGCGATAAGCATCGGGCTGTTATTTTTATTCAGGCCTATTGGCGCCATAAAAATAACAGCCGCTTAATAAGATGCAAATCAAATACACCAAATCTGAATGGCGCTAGCATATCCCGGTGATGACGCCTTCTGAATGCGGGAGGGGAAATATGAGGGATAGTGTAAAACCATGAACGGGAAAAAGAGAACGCGCTGGCAGCGCCGCCCAGGCACGACCGGAGGCAAGCTGCCGTGGAATGACTGGCGTAATGCCAGCACGTGGCGAAAAGCCACCCAGTTTCTCCTGCTGGCCATCAATATCTATATTGGTGTAACGTTTTATTATTGGGTCCGCTATTTTGAAACTGCCGGTACCAGCGTCTATATTCCCAGACCTGGCGGTATTGAAGGGTGGCTGCCTATCGCGGGTTTGATGAATATCCGCTACACGCTGGAGACCGGTTTTCTCCCGCCCATCCATGCCGCCTCCATGCTGCTGTTAGTCGCGTTTATCCTGATTAGCCTGTTGTTAAAAAAAGCCTTCTGTTCGTGGCTATGCCCGGTGGGCACGCTTTCCGAACTGCTCGGCAGTCTGGGAAAAAAAGTATTGGGCCGCAACTTCACGCCGCCACGCTGGCTGGATATCCCATTGCGCAGTCTGAAGTATCTGCTGCTGGCTTTCTTCCTGTATATCGCGTTGTCGATGCCCGCACAGGGGATCCAATATTTTTTGATGTCGGCCTATGGCATGATCATTGACGTAAAGATGCTCGATTTTTTTCGTCATATTGGCCCCGCTACGCTCATCTTCATGGTAGTTATCAGCGTTCTGAGTCTGTTTATTCGCAACGCCTGGTGCCGTTATCTGTGCCCCTACGGCGTACTGCTTGGCCTGTTTTCTCTGCTCTCGCCGTTTAAGATCCGGCGTAATGCCGACAGCTGCATTGATTGCGGGAAATGCGCGAAAAACTGCCCGTCTGCTATTCCGGTCGATCGACTGATTCAGGTGCGTACCGTGGAATGTACCGGCTGTATGACCTGCGTTGGATCCTGCCCGGTAGCCTCTACGCTGAGCTTTTCACTGCACACCCCACCGGGGGAACAAGAAAACGGCAAATCGTTACCGCGGCAAACGGCATTGTCAGGCGTTGTCATGACCATACTGGTACTGGGTATCCTTTTTGCCACCATTGGTTATGCAGTTTATGCCAATGTCTGGGATACGCCGGTGCCCGATCGCATGTATTTCCAACTGATCCCAAAAGCTAAAACGATCGGCCATTAATGTTTAAATAACCCTGCCAATTCTGGCAGGGTTTCCCGCCCGTTCCGCCATTTTAAGACTATTGAACTTGTGCCTTCGCGCGCCGGTTTATACAACCTTAACTATCACCTGCGATCATTCATTTTCTATTATGGTATGGGCGACTGCATCCAATAATAAACGGGACAGCATTATGACTAAAATAAAACTGGCACTGCTATTACCTCTGTTTCTGGCGGGTTGTACGATGAGCGACGGGGAATTAAGAAACGCTTACGCTCAGCATTATCAGCAGCCCACCGCCTATGTCGAGGCTTATAAACAGAAAATAGCCGGTATGGATATTAATACCCTGGCTCAATATGCCGCCACAGAAGATAAGAAAAAAATGCGCGGGCAACCGAGACTGAAAATCGACGAATTCATTACCATTGAGAACGTGCAGGCGAAAGGAAACCGGGTGGTCTACGATTACTCGCTGTCAGAGAGCTGGCAGGCGCTGTCCGCTGATAAACAGCGCGAGAAGCAGAGCAATATGAATAAAGATCTAATCTACCGTACCTGTTCGCTGGAAACGGTACGTCTGGCGCAGGCCAAGGGGCTGGAAGAGGAGCATAATTATTACAGCCAGTACCCAGACAAAATCGCCTTCACTCTGAGAACCAGCTCGCAGATTTGTCTGCAGAACGGTTTTACAAAATAGCCGTAATCACAACGCCTGATGCGCTGCGCTTATCAGGCCTACGATTTGCACGCTGCCGTAAGCCGGAAAACGTGCCAGCGCACAGATTTGTCTGCAGAACGGTTTTACAAAGTAGCCGCAATCACAACGCCTGATGCGCTACGCTTATCAGGCCTACGATTTGCACGCTGCCGTAGGCCGGATAAGGCGTCAGCGCACAGATTTGTCTGCAGAACGGTTTTACAAAATAGCCGCAATCCACTAAGCCTGATGCGCTGCGCTTATCAGGCCTACGATTTGCACGCTGCCGTAGGCCGGATAAGGCGCCAGCGCGCAGATTTGTCTGCAGAACGGTTTTACAAAATAGCCGCAATCCACTAAGCCTGATGCGCTGCGCTTATCAGGCCTACGATTTGCACGCTGCCGTAGGCCGGATAAGGCGCCAGCGCGCAGATTTGTCTGCAGAACGGTTTTACAAAATAGCCGCAATCACAACGCCTGATGCGCTGTGCTTATCAGGCCTACGATTTGCATGCTGCCGTAGGCCGGATAAGGCGCCAGCGCCGCATCCGGCTAAAGCATCAGAATTTCCAGGATACGCTGCCGACAATACTGCGTTCGGCGCCGAAGTAGCAGTAGGAGAGCGAATTACAGGCCGCAACGTAGCGCTTGTCTGTCAGGTTGTTGACGTTCACCTGCGCGCTCAACCCCTTAATACCAATTTTCGTTAAGTCGTAGCCAATTACCATATCCACCAACGTATAGGATGGCAGGGTGTGCGTATTCAGACGATCGCTGGTGATTCCGTTGACATAACGCACGCCCGAGCCGAGCGTCAGGCCATCCAGCGGACCGCTTTTCACATCGTAGCTCAGCCAGGTACTGGCCTGATTACGCGGTGCGTACACGGCACGCTTACCCTGCTCCTCCGGACTGCTTTTCTTGTAGCGGATGTCGGTGTAGGTATACGCCGCCTGCAGGCGGAAGCTATCCGTCAGTTGACTAATCGCCTCCAGCTCCACCCCTTCAGATTCAATTTCCCCAATCGAGCGGTACGGATCGGTCGGTTCTTCTTTGGTGGCGATATTGGTTTGATTAATGCGGAACACCGACGCGCTAAACTGGCTGTTGAGCCCTTCCGGCTCATATTTCAGCCCCGCTTCCCACTGCTTGCCTTTCATCGGATCCAGCAGATTGCCATTTTCGTCGGCAAAGCTGGTCGGCGTAAAGGCGGTGGAATAACTCACGTACGGCGCAAAGCCGTTATCGAACAAATAGAGCAGCGCCGCGCGGGTGCTGACGTTGTCTTTATTCAGATCGCTGCGGGTATCGTTGATCTTATCAATGTTAGAAACGCTGACCCGATCGTAGCGACCGCCGAGCGTGATACGCCAGCGATCCCATGACATTTGATCCTGCAAATAGTAGCCCGTTTGACGCAGCTTGTGCTTCTCACGCGCATACATGTCGATGTAGTCCGGCTTCGCGCCATACACCGGATTAAAAGCGTCGATCGGCGGGAATGCGCCGTAGTAGCCGGTGGTATTGTTGCTGCGATCCTGATAATCAATGCCCACCAGCAGGCGGTGGTTGACCTGCCAGGTATCAAAGCTGCCGTCGAGCTGGTTATCCAGCGTAATTGCCGACATGTTTTCATCAGAGCCGGAATAGCCGCGATTAAGCTCGGTTTCGTTCAGCCAGCCCGCCGCATATACCTGGTTCAGCTCAACGTCGGTATGCAGGTAGCGCAGCTTTTGCCGCACCGACCAGCCATTGTCAAACAGGTGCTCAATATTGTAGCCCACCATATTTTCACGGCGGTCGTATTTGTCGTAATCATCCTCGCCTTCATAAAAGGTGTTAGAGATCTTTTGCCCGTAATGCGGAACCACGGTGCCATCATAGGGCAGACCGGAGTGGCTGCCGCCTTCCGGATCGCGATGCAGATAGGCCATCAGATCCAAACGCGTCTGGTCGGTGATGCGCCAGGTCAGGCTGGGCATCAGCGCGTAACGTTCCTCCTTCAATGGCCCAAACTGCGAGTCCGCGTAACGCGTCATCCCGCTCAAACGTGCCGCGACGCGATCGTTATCATCCAGCGCCCCGGTGACGTCAAACGCCGCGCCGCGCTGGTTATTGTTTCCGGCAAACAGCTTCACTTCGCCACCCGCATCAAACGACGGCTTACGCGACGTCAGCGCCACAATACCGCCCGGAGAGGAACGGCCATACAGCACGGAAGCCGGGCCGCGCACCACTTCGATATCTTCGAGGAACCACGGGTCAACCACCAGCGAACTGTGTGAGTTGGTGTCGCCCATCATCTTCAGGCCATCAAGATAAACGTTGTCCAGGCTACCATCGGAGAAGCCGCGCAGCACGATATAGTCAAAGCGGTTGGAAGCGCCAATCTGATTGCTGTATACCCCCGGCGTATAGCTGACGGCCTGACGCACGCTGGTTGCGCCCTGCTCTTCAAACTGTTCACGGGTAATGATGGATACCGATTGCGGCGTTTCAATATCCGGCGTGGCAAGCTTAGTGGCCCCGCTCTGCATTTGCGAGGTGACAACCACCGTATCGTTTTTTGTTGTTTCCTGCGCCAGCAGAGGAAAAGCCACGCTGCCGGTCACCCATCCCACCAGCAGCGCCAACCGAGTCTTCGTGAACATGCGTATCTCCAAAGGCATTTCTAATTGTAAGTGAGAATTATTACCTTTTTGCTGACAGAGATAGCTATGCCGGACGCCAGATTGCCTATGCGCAGTGCCAAATTGTCGGTCAGCAACGTGCGCAAAACGCAAAAATGGATTAGCAAAGCTTGAGCATATCGCCTGGCGAAAAACCGTAACGACGACGAAAAGCGGTAGAGAAGTTGGTGGCGTGCTGATAACCCGACATCCAGGCAGCCTGCTGTACGCTGTGTCCTGCCAGTAAATAACCGCGCGCACGTTCCAGACGACAGTCGCGCAGGTAATCGAAGACCGGGCAGCCGTAGGCTGCACGAAACTTACTGCGCAAACTGCTGGGACTCATTGCCGCACGTTGTGCCAGTTCATTGAGCGTGTGGTCATGCTCGGGATTCTGTTCCAACAGGCGACGCACGATCTCCAGCCGCTGCTGTTCACCGCTGGCCGCAAGGCGTTTGCCGCTCTCGACCTGACACACGCTGAGACCGTGCCCGAACAGTTGTAATATCAGCCCTTCCAGCATCAGTTGACGAGAAACATTGCTGAGCGCGCCCTGCTGCGCGTACTCCAGGCCGCTGAGTAAAAATCCCGGTACTTGCCAGATAAGCGTCGGCGTCTGGCATCTTTCCCACTCCCGCATCAATGATTCGAGCAACCCTGTGCGCCATGCGCCGTCGGGATACAGGCCAAGGGATAGCGTGCGGAGTTTACGGTCAGCATGGTGACGAGCGCACATCGTCTGGTGCTCACTCAGACGTGAGCTAAATGCCATACCGGAACGCACCACATGCTCCTGCCCGTTGAGCGTCAAAATGACACAACCGTCCAGCACCACCAGCATATACAGGGGGCTGCTGTGGCGGGAGGTGGTTTCGTAGGGTTGCAGGACCTGGACATCAGAGTGCGTCACGCACATCCCGCAGGGGAGCGTCATCTCCTCAATTTCCCCCTGCAGCACGGGACTGCATGACGGCAAATCCGCCTTCTGCGCCAGCAGAGGAAAGCGGTAATCAATCCCGTAACGTTCACCAAAATCCATAAACTCGCTGACGGAGAAAATACGGGCTACGCGTCCGGACGCATTCAGGGGTGTGGTGTTGTTCATGCTGTCTTCTGCACAGGAAATGGGATTAACCGTTTATGACTGACACAACATTACCATTCCCCGCGCAGCACAACAATAATAATGAGAATTATTATCAATAATAATGAATGGCGCACTCTCCCTGCAGCCAGCCACCTCATCGGACTAAATTGACAGTTGATGAGAGGGGCTTGTTCTACTGGTTATGCTGTATACCTTGCTGCGGATCTTCTTCTATCTGAAACACCGCCACGGCCTGGGATAGCATGGCCGACTGCTCTTCCACACTGCCTGTCGTGGCGGCGATTTCCTCAACCAGCGACGCGTTTTGTTGAGTGACTTGCTCCATTTGCGTTACGGCAACGCGGATCTGTTCGATGCCGCTACTCTGTTCCCCCGATGCGCCGGATATATCTTCCATGAGTATATTGATGTTGCGTATTGCCCTGGCGATATCCGCCATCATGGCGCCACTGTTTTCAGCGATCTCCACCCCTTCCTTGACGCTGATTGCCGCCTTGGCAACGAGCTCGCTGATCTCTTTCGCCGAGGCGGCGCTACGTTGGGCAAGGGTTCTGACTTCACTCGCCACAACGGCAAACCCACGTCCGGATTCACCAGCGCGCGCCGCTTCTACCGCGGCGTTTAATGCGAGAATATTGGTCTGGAAAGCAATACTATCAATGACATGGGAGATTTCATTGACGCTTTGCGCGTTGCGGCTGATCAGGTGAATTTTCTCAACCATGTCGCTCATTAAGCGCTCGCCGCGCAATGCCATTTCCGTACTTTCACTCGTCATGGCAGACGCCTGATGTGATTTATCGGTGTTATTTTTTGTTGTTACAGAGATCTGTTCCATGCTGGCCGCCGTTTCAACCACTGCCGCAGCCTGCTGCTCCGTTCTGGTTGATAAGTCTGAATTACCCGACGCAATTTCCTGCATTCCGATATTAATAGACTCAACGCCGTCGCGAATAGTCGTAACGGTCTCCCGCAAGCCGTTTTGCATATGTTGTAAATTTAAACACAGCAAACCTATTTCATTATTACCCGGCACCTTAACGGGATGGCTCAGATCGCCTTTACCAATCCGTGAAAAATGTTCAGACACGATATTTAATGGCTGAATGATTGTGCGGTTTATCCAGATATTGCAGATAATAAAGATAAGAACCGTAACGGCCAGCAGCAAGGATATTTTAAGTATGGAGGTGTTAAACTGAACGTGTGTCTGGTCTACAATATTTTCACCGACCAACATGGTTGATTTGTAGTAGTTACCGATCTCACTATCAAAATTTTTCCGCGAAACCAGCAGCTCAGCGTTGGCGCTTGCGGATGTATCTACAATATTGCCGCTGGAAATAGCCTCGTTTAATTTATCTACATACTTTTGCTCAGCGTTCATCTGTTGCTCAAAGGCAGTCCTGACGATTTTACCGACTTGCGGATCGTCTGCCGTCAATCCTGGTATATTCCAAAAAATAGTGAACTGTTTTCTGGCATAGGCTATCTCATCCTGCACCTGTTTCAATGTCTGTTGGGTTTCAGCCATATTTTGCAGTTGGATATTATCAAGAATACTTCTTACTTTATAAACGGCCCCAACGACGTTATGCAGCGAATCCTGTTCCTTTACTATATTATGCAGTAAAAGCGTACTTTTTTGCGTTCCTTTGAGATCGACCAGCTCAAACCCATTAGAAAGGAACTGCATGAAGGTAAATACCAAAAGCAGTAATAACAGACTGGTTTTAATCCTCATATTCTTTAACATTTACACATCTCCATAACAATTAGCCAATCATCTATGACTTAATTGTTATCGACACGCTACGTAATACCTTAACCGATAAAATGGTTAATTATCAGAAAGTGTCCCCTGCTCCCTATGGCGTAATAAATTAAGTACACAGGTGTACACACTGCGGTAAACCGCCGTTTTTTTACCATGATGAATTAAAGTCTAAAAAACCAACATTAATGTTATTTATGGATTGAGAAATAACAAGCATGTTAAAAGTCAGAGGATGTAGACGGTCACTTTTTCCTGACGATCTGCCGGTACCCGTACCCATGACATTGAATCAACGGCAATTGTCGCCATTTCATTTTCTAACCGGAGCAAAGGCGTGCTGCTATCTGGCGCAGAAGAACTTTCGCCAATCTCGAGAATGCCCCGAAAAGATATAGATAAATTGTCAGCGGTATCAGACAACCTAATCCATTCGGTCGCGATCTCTAACTTTTGCTTTAACAATTCTCTGTTCATAACTTGTTCTAATCATTACTTATCAGTAAGAAACTGGAAGTGATGAAATTCGTTTGAAATGTCTTTCACAAATTCAACCGGGAGGTTGTGTTGGATGAAGGTTAATTTTGCAAAATCAACATCGCCATGCGCCCGAATGCAGAACGGTTTGACAATCTCCCCCTGGACACCAAAGCATTCCTGAAGTCGGGTGTCGTCCATAAAAATAAAATTGCCTTTTCTTACTTTAATATTATCATGCAGGTCGCGCCACTTCTCTGGCGTGAGTAGAAAGCTCTCCCATCCATTATTCCTCAACATTTCAATCGCGTGGGTGAATTTAAAATAGTTATTTTGCATTGTCACATCACCACTCGACGTGGCGTACAAATATTCTATTTTAAATTTTAGCTGTGCGTTAAGGCTTTTTTTCTTGCCTTCATCAATTAGCCATTGAAGCTCATTAACGATACTTCGGGAGAAAAGCTTTCTTTTTTTAGCAACTGCCAGCCAATGCATAATAAAAATATGCTCTGACATTTTAGAGTGGATCTTATGATCCTGTATTGCGATACCAATTGCGACTAATGCACTCCAGGTAAACGCTTCCAGGTCATCCTGATAACGATGCCTCAACTTACTCACTTCGCCTAAATTTTTTACCACTTAAAACCCACCCAGAAAATCATTATTGTATTCAATCAGGTACTATCAATTTAAAAACCTACTACAACTAAAATCAGCATAATATGATCCAGATTAATTTATCTCGATGTAAAAACAGAGGCGTGAAACACATTATTTTTATTAATCATTGATAGATACAAGGTTGACCGTAAATAATAAGAATAACTCGATAAAGATAAAAACTAATAATTATCAGCAGTTATCAATCCAACACAGTATCAAACCAGCAAACCTCCAGATTCAATGAATCGGAGGTTTGCCTGCGCCTGGCATTGCTAGTAGAAAATACCGATGATCAGAGTATGAGTAACAAAGCCGACAATCAACGGTACGGCGGTGCGTTTAACCACATCGAAAGGGGTTATTTTCGCCCCGCTGGAAACGGCAATCACCACGCCAGACACCGGTGAAATGGCCCGTCCCATATGCGATGCCTGCTGCATCGGCAAAATCATAGCAACGGCGTTAGCTCCCATACTGGCTGCGATTTGCGGGATAAGCTCAACGAAAGCAAGGAATGGCGCATTCCCCGAGCCCATAATGATAGCCGCGGCAAGCGTCACCAGCGCAAACACCACCGCCATGGCAAATGGCGGTAATCCCACGTGTTCGGCCATCAGAATTAATTGGTCTATCGCACCAATGACTTTAATACCATGGGCAAAAACACCTGCCGCAACCAACAGTCCCACCACACCGGTAAAGGCGGCGCCCATCCCTTTCAGAAAATGGCTAAACCCTTCGCACACGGCCTTTAAATCACGCACCCGTAGCCATTCAATCAGCATACAAATAGCCATTGAAATGAGCACAATGGTAATGATATTCAGGTTAATGCCTTTAACGAACATTTCGGAGGAGGCCACTGCCATCAGTATCGGGAGCATGGGAAGCAGCGCATAACACGCTGGCGCAGTGCCTGAGTCAGTCACCTCGGCGCTACCGATTTCCCGTGGTAAGGTCCCTGCTTTGCGGTCGCAATACCGCTGCCAGAAAAAATGGCAGACTCCCACAACCAGAACGGTTGCCAGAGCAGCCGGTCCCTGGTGGTAGACCACGTATTCCACCACATCCATATTGACCGCTTTCGATCCCCTGATAGCATCGATTGCCGTTGGGGTGTACGCCACGCCCAGCGAAGTGGCAATGACCCCGGCAGCAGAGGCAGCGGAAAGCCCTAAGCCCAGCATAATGGGGAACATTGTTCCCATCAGCAGCACCGCGAGTCCAGTGGCGGAAGGAATAGCTAACTGCAGGAGACTGGCGAGCAGGTACGAGAAAAAAAGCAGAATATAGGGCGAGCGCAGCGCACGTAGGGGCTTTGTCACGACTCGCACCACCGCCTCATTTGCGCCGATATGATCCATGTAGTGCGCAAATCCCATCAGCGCCATGATCATCAGGCCAAGATCGGCGGCTCGCGTGCTGAAGAGATCGCGCATCACCTCGAACGGATCGAGAAATGAAATGCCCGTACCAGCAACGCCTTTCGGTAATACGGAGCCCCAGCCGGTAAGCGCGGTGCAAATCATCAGCACCAAACCCGCAATAAATAGCACGGGTTCCGCACGATAACCTTTCAGGATCAGGCGAGCGACCACCACGATAACCAGCAGGGCAATTAACACCTGAATCATGACTGAGCTCTCCCCTGCGTGAACTCAGCAAAGGTTTCCTCAATGACCGCCACCACAACATCGCTGGCGGCCCGCAGTGAACGCACCGGCAGATATTCATAAATGGAATGAAAGTTATGGGCGCCGGTAAAAATATTCGGGCAGGGCAATCCTTTCTGCGATAAAACCGCACCATCATATCCACCGCGCATGGCGACAGGCGCCGGAGTAATCCCACATTTTTGATAAGCGCGTAACGCAATATCAATCGGGTAGTGAGCATCACCCTGCAAACTATTAGACACGTTCGCATAGCGATCGGTTAAATGGCAGACCACGCTATTTTCACCCCATAGTGCGCAGGTACTGACGGCAAGCTGACGGATAAATGCCATACGCGCCTTATAGCCTTCTTCAGTGAAGTCGCGGATGTCCAGCTTAAGCACCGTGCGGGCGCTGTTGCCCTGCAGCTGCTTAACCCAGTAATAGCCTTCGCGCCCTTGCGTATATTCAGGTGCTTCGCCGCCGGGCAGCATCGCAATGAACTTATGCGCCATCAGCAGCGAGTTCTTCAGCTTACCTTTGGCGGACATGGGATGCGCAGACTGGCCGGTAAAGATGATTTCCGCATCGCCCGCATTCCAGTTCTCATAAACAAACTCCCCGATACCGCAACAATCCAGGGTATACCCAAAATCAGCGCCGAAGCCAGCGACATCAAACGCTTTTGCACCGCGTAATCCCTGCTCTTCATCAGGAACAAAACCCACCTTCACTGGCCCATGTTTAATTTCCGGATGCGTCACCAGATACTGTAATGCGTTCATAATTGCGGCGATGGCTGCTTTATCATCAGCCCCTAACAGGCTGGTTCCGTCAGTGACAAGCAGATCGTCGCCAATATAATTTTTCAGTTCCGGGAATTCACTTTCACGCAGAAAAATATTCAGTTCTTTGTTCAGACACAAATCCCCACCGCTATAGTGAAGACGTTGCGCATTTGTGTCCGCAGTCTGTTCCGCACTGGTATCCAGATGTCCAAAGAATGAAACGACAGGAACCGTGTCATCGGTGTTCCCGGGAAGTGTTGCCGTCACGATGGCGGTATCTCTGACCTCAATGTTTTCCATTCCTAATGCTTCAAGTTCCGCTGCAAGCATTTTTGCCAGTGTCATTTGACCAGCAGAAGAAGGCATTATCCCATTTGCGCCGTTTTCTCTTGAAGTCGTGGTATTAATTTTGGTGTAGTTGATAAAACGTTCAACAATATCCATTTCAGGAGATCCTTTACTATTTTATTGACGAAATACTGTGAGAGGAGGCTCGCATACAGCGCGAGCGATATAAAACAGGGAACTGGATAAAACCAGCGTTCATCCCGGAACGCTGGTTTTATGAACATTACGATGTTGATTTATATAAATGAATATAAATTATGCCTGTGATAAAACGCCTTACTGATGGGTAAAATCATACTCCCTGTCCGTGTTTACTGCTATTTCCCATGGTGTTTAGCTAACAGAAATCATAAACGGCACGCGTAAGCCTAAGAGATAATAGAAATCATTTAGACTCCCGCCCTCTATACCGGCCTAAGATATACCATCGCTCTATTTTTTAATGAACGAATACTGTAACAGCAACATGCAACCGTTTGCATATCTCTACAAATAGCCACTTAGCGCTCTAAAATCCGTGAACAAAATCACAATTACTTCAATAGTCAAAATTTCTATCCTGCTGAAAAGATGGTAATTATAAGTAATACGATATAATCCCCCGGTAAATAGATTCATTGTGATACTATTTCAGCACTACCTTAGTATCGATAAATAATATTTCCCCAACCATTAAATTTAAGCATTACCCAGCATAATATTTATATATTATGGTGATTAATAAAGCTCTGCACCGGCAAAAAAAACCTCTCCCCTGAGAAGAGATTCAGGGCAGAGGTAATACGGGTGTTAAGGACATAATTATAGTTTTGGTGATAACAGAAGAGCTTCTTGCGAAACCGAGTATACACATTTATCCGCATTAAGAAAATTCTCAAAATTGATTAATCGCAAATTCAGGCGAAAATTATCCCTATAATTAAAAACACCTTATCTAAAATACAAATAAAATAACTCAAAGAATAACTCACGCTAATCAATTTCTGGCAATGAATGCGTTAACAATGCGGCATTGCCACTAATATCACGCCCCTCGCTGACAGAATATCAAATTAACTTAATCTATTAACAGAAGCCTCACATAACGAAAATTTAAAGTTAATTCAGACGCTAAACGCAATAACCCGCTGGAGATCACATTTTATGTACAAGGGGTTTCCTCGGGTATTTCTGGCTGATATGATTCATCAGGTAAATACCTTTCAACTCAACCCGAGGCTTTGATGCTGGAGAATGTAATCATCCGATAATCAGCTTACCGACCTTTTCAGGCCGGACTGGTTATCAATGCGCCGAAATCGAATGCGGACACCGCTGTGTGTTTGCACGTTTTGCACATGATGATTAAACAGGTTTTCCAGTATGAATTTATCCCGTCAGGAACAACGTACCTTACACGTTCTCGCCAAAGGTGGTCGTATTGTTCACGTCCGCGACGCCTCAGGCCGCGTCACCTCCGTCGAATGCTACAGCCGCGAAGGACTGCTGCTCTGCGACTGCACGCTCGAGGTGTTCAAAAAACTCAGAACCAAAAAACTGATCAAGTCGGTTAAGGGTCAGCCTTACCGCATCAATACCACCGGGCTGAACAACGTTCGCGCCCAACTGGATAATCGCTAAGGAGAGAGAGATGGATATCCCGAAGATTTTTACTATCAGCGAAAGCGCTCATCGTATCCATAATCCATTCACCGCGCAGAAATACGCCACGTTAGGCCAGGCACTGCGCATGGCGCCGGGAACCCGCATTCTGGATCTCGGTAGCGGCTCAGGCGAAATGTTATGCACCTGGGCTCGCGATCATGGCATTTGCGGCGTCGGTATCGATATGAGCCAGCTATTTAGCCAACAGGCAACGCAGCGCGCAGCTGAACTGGGCGTCGAGAAGCAGGTGAGTTTTGTCCACGCCGATGCAACAGGCTATATCGCTGAAGAAAAGTTCGATATTGCCGCCTGCGTTGGCGCAACCTGGATTGCAGGCGGCGTCGCCGGAACGGTCAGGCAGCTGGAGCAGAGTCTCAAACCAGGCGGGATCATGCTTATCGGCGAGCCTTACTGGCGTCAGATGCCCGCAACGGAGAAGATTGCGCAGGCTTGCGGCGCGACTTCAGTGACTGATTTTCTTTCTCTGCCCGAACTCGTTTCGTCTTTCGAGCTGCTCGGTTATGACGTCGTTGAAATGGTACTGGCTGACCAGGAAGGTTGGGACAGATACGAGGCGGCAAAATGGTTGACGATGCGCCGCTGGCTGGAAGCGCACCCGGACGATGAGTTTGCAACAGAAGTCCGGGAACAATTGAGTAGCTCACCGGGACGCCATGTCGCCTTTACCAGGGAATATGTTGGTTGGGGCGTGTTCGCACTGATGAAGAGGTAATATATGCAGTCGGTATAGCCGGAAGGTTATACCGACCTGCTCATCACTTTGACGCGGGTTTCATTAATACTTCAACAAATTTAGCCAGCCATTGCGGATGTGCGGGCCAGGCAGGGGCAGTCACCAGATTGCCGTCAACGTGGGCTTGATCAATGCCGATATCCGCATAATGCCCGCCGCTCAAACGTACTTCAGGCGCGCAGGCCGGATAGGCGCTACAGGTACGATTTTCCAACACTCCCGCAGCCGCTAACAGCTGAGGACCATGACAGACGGCAGCGATAGGTTTACCCGCGGAATTGAAATCCTGCACCAGTTGAATGACATCCGGGTTCAGCCGTAGATATTCCGGAGCCCGCCCGCCGGGGATCAGCAGCGCGTCGTAATCGGCAGCCCGCGCCTCGGCAAAATTCGCATTCAACGTAAAGCGGTGCCCCGGTTTTTCGCTGTAGGTCTGCGCCCCATCAAAATCGTGAATGGCGGTTTGGACGTAGTCACCCTGACTCTTATCCGGACAGACGGCATCAACACGATGGCCCAGCATTTGCAACGCCTGAAAAGGAACCATCGTTTCATAATCTTCGGCATAATCTCCGACCAACATCAGTATCTTTTTCATTCACATCCCCTGCTCACGGTTATTAATGGCGAGAAATAACGGCCATCTTTACTATAGTCCACGCGATTGGCGACATTAATATTTTGCCACAGGCCAGGGGCGCATTCTGATGATGCGCCCCGTTGGTACTAGCGAAAACTACACGGCCATCACTCCCAGGCTCGCTCTGATTTCGCGGCGTCAAACTGCGGGGGCGGCTTACGAAAACGCCCGGTCAGCCAGGCGAGGTACACCAGCCCAACCCCGGCCCATACCAGCCCCAGCGTCAGCGATGTCACCTCCAGGTTAACCCACAGTACGGCAACCGTGGCGGCGCCAACCATTGGCAATACCAGATAGTGCAACTTCTCCTGCCAGGTATGCTTACGCCCTTCACGACGCCAGAAGTGGTTAAACACCGACAGATTAACGAACGTGAAGGCCACTAACGCGCCAAAGTTAATCAACGCCGTGGCGGTCACCAGGTCAAAAAACAGCGCCGACAGCGCCACAATGCCGACCATGATGACGTTCAGCGCAGGTGTACGCCATTTCGGATGAACATAGCCAAAGTACTTCTCCGGGAAGACGTTATCGCGGCCCATCACGTACAGCAGACGCGAAACGCTGGCATGCGACGCCAGCCCAGACGCCAGCGTATTCACAAAGGTCGTACACAGAAAAATAGACTGGAACAGTTTGCCGCCGACGTACAGCGCAATCTCCGGCAGCGCCGCATCCGGATCTTTAAACCGGCTAATGTCCGGGAAGAACAACTGCATAAAAAATGAGGCGGCAATGAAGATCAGTCCGCCATAAAGCGCAGTAAGAAAAATAGCTTTTGGGATAGTACGCGCGGCATCCGGCGTCTCTTCAGAGAGCGTCGTCACCGCGTCAAAGCCGAGGAACGAGAAGCAGACGATGGTCGCCCCGGTGATAATCGGGATCAAATGCGCATTCTGGCTAATAAACGGTTGCAGCGACCAGACGGTCCCGACCCCCTCACCTTTATGCAGCCCCTGTACCACGAGGAAAATGAACACCACGATGATCGCCACCTGCACCAGCACAAACAGCGCATTAAAGTTCGCCACCAGATTAACGCTTTTCAAATTGGCCGCGGTGAGGATCGCCACGAACATCACCACCCAAATCCATGGCGCAACCCCCGGGAACAGCGCGGAGAGGTAAATTTTCGCCAGCAGGACGTTAATCATCGGCAGGAAAAGATAGTCAAGCAGTGACGACCAGCCGACCATAAAGCCCACGTGCGGGTTGATCGCTTTTTGTGCGTAGGTGTAGGCCGAACCGGCCTGCGGAAACTGGCGTACCAGCTTGCCGTAACTGATGGCGGTGAACAGCACGCCCGCCAGGGCCAGCAGATAGGAGGCCGGAACATGACCATTGCTGACGCCCGAAACAATCCCAAAGGTGTCAAACACCGTCATCGGCGTGAGATAGGCAAGCCCCATCACCACCACCTGCCACAGCTTCAGGGATTTTCGCAGCTGTGCTTTGCCCGGCTGGGCGACAAGTTCTACGGGAGTATTAGTCGACATAGCGATCCTCCCCGCGACGAGTCCAGATCTGCGTTCGAAACGTCGGTCGCGCAAACCTGAGTCGTGTTGGGGTGGATCTCCAAAAGTAAGGCGTCAATGTTGTACGGCACAGGTGTGGTCCGTACTTACTGCGGGAGCCATGGATGCTCACGCGGGGCTGGTTTTTAAACACTGGCATCATCACATTTCCTCGTCACAAACTCTGTCGGTTATCTGAAGACCCGTTGTCGCCCGCGCTCCATTACGCGACATCCGGGAAATGGCAGGTATTCCTGCAATTTTTACGGGCTGGCTCCGCTCAGCCCGCATGATGCGACTTCTTTTTAAATGACCTGTACGACGGTCAGGCGTTTTTCAACATCCACTCAATTTCAGTGTCGGTAATGAGACGTTCAAACTGGATCAATTCATCGTTTTTACAGGCGTGATACACGTGGCTAAAACGCTCGCCCAACAGCTCACGCAAGCTATCGTTTTGCATAAACTTCCACAGCGCATCGCTCTGACGGATCGGGAACGGCAAGCCTTCCTGCTCCAGTCCGTTGCCTTCCACCTCTTCCTGTAACGGCAGCTCGTTATCCAGACCGTGGAGGATCCCCGCCAGAATGGTCGCCATCACCAGATACGGGTTGGCGTCAGCCCCCGCCACGCGATATTCAACCCGATGGTTATCCCGATCGCCGCAGGGAATGCGCAGCGCCACCGTACGGTTGTTATGCCCCCAGGAAGCCTGGGTCGGGACGTACATGCCCGGCTGGAAGCGGCGATAAGAGTTCACATTCGGCGCCAGCAGGGCCATCGACGCAGGCATCAGATCGATCATCCCGGCAAGCGCCCGCTTTAATAACGCGGAGTCATCGCCATTCGCATCGGCCAGTATGTTCTCGCCTTTATTATTCATAATGCTGATGTGGATATGCATCCCGCTACCGGCATGCTCCTCATAAGGTTTTGCCATAAACGTGGCGTGCATCTTATGTTTCTCGGCCACTAGCCGCACCAGACGCTTCAGCGCCAGCGCATCGTCACAGGCGTCGAGCACGTTATCGGTATGGTACAGGTTGATTTCAAACTGCCCGGGAGAGGCTTCGGCCACCGCGCCGTCAGCCGGGATCAGCTGCAAACGGGCCAGCTCATCAATATCGTTGAGCACATCAGCAAAGTGGTTCAGGTTATCAACGGAGTAAACCTGACTTTGGGTATTGCGATCGTCCGTTCCTGGCGCGCAGGGGGGCTGTAAATATCCTTCAGGATCGCGCTTACGATCGAGTAAATAGAACTCCAGCTCTACCGCTACGACGGGGAACAAACCGCGCTGGCGAAGTTTCTGCCAGAGTCGGTTGAGAACGTTCCGCGGCTCAACGTCAAAGGGAGCGCCATCTTCATCCAGCATCGTCAACATCATCTGCGCAATACATTCCGGATCGGCTGCCGAAGGGGTTAATGTGCCCAGCACCGGCACACAGGTCCGATCCGGTTCGCCAAGCTCCTGGCCTAATCCCGCCTCTTCGACCACATTGCCCAGGATATCCATTGCGAACACCGACGCCGGGAAATAGCAGCCTTTCTCTACCTTAGACAATCCAGCAACGGGAATGCGTTTACCGCGAAAGCAACCATTCAGGTCGGTTAACAGCACATCCACATACTGCGTATTGGGATAGCGTTCCAGATATTGCTTCACTTCACGCGCAAACGCGCTACTTCGTCTCTCTTCAGAATGCTGAACAAAATTCTCAACTTCTACGATATTGGTTTCCATGATTCACCGCCGTTGGCCTGGTAAGCTGTTCTGTGATTTGACTGTTAAATATAATGTCCACTCTTCGACTCTGGATGCAAATAATTTGTTTGTCAAATGTTAAATTAAGTTTTCTAGAAGGTTATTTCGCTGCTAGATTGAGAAAATAATGAACGGAATGGCATAACAGGGAACCGTTTGGCAATAATTTATTCCAAAACGTGAGGTCGATCATGGGCAATATATTTGACAAGCCAGTTATTGGTGTAGTGATGTGTAGGAACAGGCTTAAGGGTCACGAGACCCAGACGCTGCAAGAAAAGTACCTGAATGCGGTTTTGAACGCCGGTGGATTACCGATAGCGCTGCCTCATGCGCTCGCGGAGCCAGAACTGCTGAACGCGCTATTACCAAAACTGGATGGTATCTTCCTGCCAGGAAGCCCAAGCAATGTGCAGCCGCACCTCTATGGTGAAAATGGCGATGAGTCTGACGCCGATCCCGGGCGTGATCTTCTGAGCATGGCGCTAATTACCGCCGGGCTCGAAAGGCGCATTCCCATTTTCGCCATCTGCCGGGGCTTACAGGAATTAGTTGTCGCCACAGGCGGGACTCTGTATCGTCGCCTGTGCGATCACCCACAGTTTCTGGAACATCGTGAAGATGCGGAACTCCCGGTGGAGCAGCAATATGCCCCATCTCATGAAGTCCAGGTTCAACAGGGAGGATTGCTGTCTCAGTTAATACCAGGTTGCAGCACGTTTTGGGTTAACTCCCTGCATGGTCAGGGCGCAAAAACCCTTGGCCCGCAGCTGCGCGTGGAAGCACGCTCGCAGGATGGATTAGTGGAAGCAGCCAGCGTTCACGACCATCCTTTCGCGCTCGGCGTCCAGTGGCATCCGGAATGGAACAGTAGCGAATACGCCCTGTCGCGTTTGCTACTTGAAGGTTTTATCACCGCTTGTCAGAACCACCTCGCTGAAAAACAGCGACTCTGACCACTACAGTTAAGGAAATGCAATTATGAGCGATGACGGCCTGGCGCCGGGTAAACGTTTGTCAGAGATCCGCCAGCAGTTGGGTCTTTCGCAGCGTCGTGCCGCCGAACTGTCTGGGTTAACGCATAGCGCCATCAGTACCATAGAGCAGGATAAAGTCAGTCCTGCCATCAGTACGCTGCAAAAGCTATTGAAAGTATATGGGCTGTCGCTCTCCGAGTTCTTCGCGGAACCGGAAAAGCCTGACGAACCGCAGGTGGTTATCAATCAGGAGGATTTGATTGAGATCGGGAGTCAGGGAGTATCCATGAAGTTAGTTCACAACGGAAATCCGAATCGTACGCTGGCAATGATGTTTGAAACCTATCAGCCAGGCACGACAACCGGGGAGAGAATTAAACACCAGGGTGAAGAGATTGGGACAATACTGGAAGGTGAAGTGATACTGACCATCAACGGTCAAACGTATCATCTTGTTGCAGGACAAAGTTATGCCATTAACACCGGCATTCCACACAGCTTCAGCAACACCTCGGCGGGGATCTGCCGCATCATCAGTGCCCACACTCCCACCACGTTCTGATAAGTAGCGGCCTGAGTTTCTCAGGCCTTCTTAAATAACGCGCATTAACAGGGTACATCCCTGGGGCATCGTGCAGCCTGATTTTGCCTGAAAAGACCAGCAACGAACTTTATCTTATTGATATAAAAGGAGTAGCTATGAACTTTCAGAATCTTAAATATTGGCGTGAGAAAGCCAGTCATTATTCGCCGGAGACCCGTTTATTTATTAACGGCGAATATTGCGCAGCCGCCGATAACGAAACCTTTATTACGCTGGATCCGGCAGGACAGCGCCCGCTCGCCAAAGTCGCCCGCGGCAAGAAAGCGGATGTGGACCGTGCGGTCACCGCCGCCCGTACCGTGTTTGAGCGCGGGGACTGGTCGCAGGCATCTCCCGCAGAGCGCAAAGCGGTACTGCACAAGCTTGCCGATTTAATGGAGCAGCATCACGAGGAGCTGGCGCTACTGGAAACGCTTGATACCGGTAAACCGATTCGCCATAGCCTGCGTGATGATATTCCAGGCGCGGCGCGCGCCATCCGCTGGTACGCCGAAGCGATTGATAAAGTCTATGGCGAAGTCGCCACCACTTCGCTAAACGATCTGGCGCTGATTGTGCGCGAACCGGTGGGCGTGATTGCGGCCATCGTTCCATGGAACTTTCCCCTGCTGCTGGCCTGCTGGAAACTTGGCCCGGCGCTGGCAGCCGGTAACAGCGTGATCCTCAAACCTTCAGAGAAATCCCCGCTGACCGCCATTCGCCTGGCGGCGCTGGCTAAAAAAGCCGGGTTGCCCGATGGCGTTCTCAACGTTGTTAGCGGGTATGGTCACGAAGCGGGACAGGCGTTGTCGCAGCATCCGGATGTCGATGCGATCACCTTTACCGGTTCGACCCGCACCGGCAAGCAGCTGCTCAAAGACGCTGGCGACAGCAATATGAAACGCGTCTGGCTGGAGGCTGGCGGTAAAAGCGCCAACATCGTGTTTGCCGACTGCCCGGATCTGCCGAAAGCCGCCGCCAATGCCGCAGCAGGCATTTTCTATAACCAGGGCCAGGTCTGTATCGCCGGTACGCGTCTGCTGCTGGAAGAGAGTATTGCCGACGAGTTCATCGCCCTGCTGAAAGAGCAGGCGAAAAACTGGCAGCCGGGCAACCCGCTGGATCCGGAAACGACGATGGGCACGCTGATCGACAATGCGCATGCCGACACCGTGGAGACGTTTATTCGCGACGGCGAAACGCAAGGCACGCTGGCGCTGGATGGCCGCAGCCATGTCCACCCGGCGGCTATCGGTCCGACGATTTTTGTCGATACCGCGCCGCAGGCCCACGTCAGCCGCGATGAGATCTTCGGCCCGGTACTGGTCATCACCCGTTTTAGCAGCGAAGCCGAAGCCCTGGCGCTGGCTAACGACAGCGACTACGGCCTGGGCGCCGCGGTCTGGACCCGCGATTTATCACGCGCCCACCGCATGAGCCGCCGCCTGAAGGCCGGTTCGGTCTTCGTGAATAACTACAACGACGGTGATATGACCGTACCGTTCGGCGGCTATAAGCAAAGCGGCAACGGGCGCGATAAATCCCTGCATGCGCTGGAAAAATTTAGCGAACTGAAAACCATTTGGATCTCCCTGGAGTCTTAATCATGACTGAACATACCAGCAGTTATTACGCCGCAAGCGCCAATCAGTACGAACCGTTCCCCACCCTTAGCGAATCGGTTAGCTGTGATGTCTGTGTCGTGGGCGGCGGCTATACCGGACTCTCCTCCGCCCTGCATTTAGCGGAAATGGGTTACGACGTGGTGCTACTGGAATCCGCGCGGATTGGCTTCGGGGCCAGCGGGCGCAACGGCGGCCAGTTGGTTAACTCCTACAGTCGCGATATTGATGTGATCGAACGCAGCTACGGCCCGGACGCCGCCAAAATGCTTGGCAGCATGATGTTTGAAGGCGGTAATATCATCCGCGAACGCATCAAACGCTATCAGATTGACTGCGACTATCGTCCCGGCGGGCTGTTTGTGGCGCTGAACCACAAGCAGATGGAAACCCTGGAGGAGCAGAAGTCGAACTGGGAACGCTACGGCAACACGCAGCTTGAACTGTTAGACAGCAGCGAAATTCGCCGCGAAGTCAGCAGCGATCGTTATGTCGGCGCGCTGCTCGACCATAGCGGTGGTCATATTCATCCGCTCAATCTGGCGATTGGCGAAGCTAACGCCATTCGTCTGAACGGCGGACGCATCTTCGAACAGTCGCCGGTCACCCGAATTCAACACACCAGCCCGGCGGTGGTCAGCACCGAAAAAGGTCAGGTTACGGCCCGCTTTGTGATCGTCGCGGGTAACGCCTACCTCGGCGACAAACTGGAGCCTGCGCTGGCAAAAAGCAGCATGCCGTGCGGCACGCAGGTGTTAACCACCGAACCGCTGTCCGCTGAAATGGCGCGTTCGCTGATCCCGAAAAACTACTGTGTGGAAGATTGTAACTACCTGCTGGATTACTACCGTCTGACCGGCGATAACCGCCTGCTGTACGGCGGCGGCGTGGTCTACGGCGCTCGCGATCCGGACGATATTGAACGTCTGGTGATGCCGAAACTGCTGAAGACCTTCCCGCAATTGCAGGGGGTAAAAATTGATTACCGCTGGACCGGCAATTTCCTGTTAACGCTGTCTCGCATGCCGCAGTTTGGCCGCCTTGATACCAACATTTACTATATGCAGGGCTACAGCGGCCACGGCGTGACCTGTACCCACCTGGCCGGACGCCTGATTTCCGAACTGCTGCGCGGAGATGCCGAGCGCTTTGACGCGTTCGCCAACCTGCCGCACTACCCGTTCCCGGGAGGCCGCAGCCTGCGCATTCCGTTTACCGCCATGGGGGCGGCATATTACAGCTTACGCGATCGCCTTGGGGTTTAAGTTCTTCCGCGATAAACCCGACGCACAGGGCGGTCTCCCCTGTGCGTTTTTTTATTCCAGGCCAGGAAAAACAGATAACAGTCACGAATATATCGCTATAAGACATAACCACACTCTTTGCATTGTTTCTCCCCTCTAATCGGATACGCTTTGCCACATTCTTGCTGGCGGCGTGCGCCAGAACTCAACGGGAGAAGAAACGCGTGTTATGAATACGAATAATGAGGAGACCTTTTATCAAGCGATGCGCCGGAAGGGAGTGAGCCGACGCAGTTTTCTCAAATATTGTAGCCTCGCCGCAACATCGCTGGGTTTAGGGGCAGGAATGACGCCCAGAATCGCCTGGGCGCTGGAAAACAAACCCCGGATCCCGGTGGTGTGGATCCACGGTCTGGAATGCACCTGCTGCACCGAATCGTTTATCCGCTCCTCTCACCCACTCGCCAAAGACGTCATCCTCTCTCTGATTTCCCTCGATTACGACGACACGCTGATGGCCGCCGCCGGAACGCAGGCCGAAGAGGTATTTGAAGACATTTTACGCCAGTACCACGGCAGATATATTCTGGCCGTCGAAGGTAATCCTCCGCTGGGCGAACAAGGGATGTTCTGCATCAGCAGCGGGCGACCCTTTATAGAGAAACTCAAAAGAGCCGCCGCTGGCGCCAGCGCGATTATCGCCTGGGGCACCTGTGCCTCCTGGGGCTGCGTGCAGGCTGCCCGGCCTAATCCAACCCAGGCAACCCCGATCGATAAAGTCATCACCGACAAGCCGATCGTGAAAGTCCCCGGCTGCCCGCCGATTCCTGATGTTATGAGCGCCATCATTACCTACATGGTCACCTTCGATCGTCTGCCGGAACTCGACCGTCTGGGGCGTCCGCAGATGTTCTACGGCCAGCGTATTCACGACAAATGCTACCGCCGCGCCCACTTTGACGCCGGGGAGTTCGTGGAAAGCTGGGACGATGACGCCGCCCGCAAAGGCTATTGCCTGTACAAAATGGGCTGTAAAGGGCCAACCACCTACAACGCCTGCTCCACCACCCGCTGGAATGGCGGCGTTTCCTTCCCCATCCAGTCCGGCCACGGTTGTCTGGGATGTTCGGAAAACGGCTTCTGGGATCGCGGTTCGTTCTATAGCCGCGTGGTCGATATTCCACAGATCGGGACACATTCAACCGCCGATACCGTCGGCCTCACCGCGCTTGGCGTCGTGGCTGCCGGTATCGGCGTCCACGCTGTCGCCAGCGCCGTCAACCAACACAACCGCCACAAACAGCAATTAGCCGACGCCGGACAACAGTCGTCAGACCATAAGGATAAACAGGCATGAGCACTTCGTATCAAACCCAGGGATATACCTTAAACAATGCCGGTCGCCGTCTGGTTGTGGATCCCATCACCCGCATTGAAGGCCATATGCGTTGTGAAGTGAACATTGATGAGCAGAACATCATCACCAACGCCGTTTCCTGCGGCACCATGTTCCGCGGGCTGGAGATCATTTTGCAGGGGCGCGACCCGCGCGATGCCTGGGCGTTTGTCGAGCGTATCTGCGGGGTGTGCACCGGCGTTCATGCGCTCGCCTCGGTCTATGCCATTGAAGATGCCATTGGCATCAAGGTGCCCGACAACGCCAATATCATTCGCAATATCATGTTGGCCACGCTGTGGTGCCACGACCACCTGGTACACTTTTACCAGTTAGCCGGTATGGACTGGATTGACGTCCTGAACGCCCTGAAAGCGGATCCGCGCGCAACATCGCAGCTGGCGCAGAGCCTTTCTGCCTGGCCGATGTCCTCGCCAGGCTACTTCTTTGACGTCCAAAATCGGCTGAAGAAATTTGTTGAAGGCGGTCAGTTGGGGATTTTCCGCAACGGTTATTGGGGACATCCGCAGTACAAGCTATCGCCAGAGGCCAACCTGATGGGCTTTGCCCATTATCTGGAAGCGCTCGATTTTCAGCGCGAGATTATCAAAATCCATACGGTGTTTGGCGGTAAGAATCCGCATCCCAACTGGATTGTCGGCGGTATGCCGTGCGCGATTAATATCGATCAGAGCGGCGCGGTAGGCGCGGTCGATATGGAACGTCTGAACCTGGTGCAGTCAATCATCAGCCGCACCGCTGATTTCATCAACAACGTCATGGTGCCTGACGCATTGGCTATCGGTCAGTTCAATAAGCCCTGGAGCCAGATTGGCGCCGGGCTTTCTGATAAATGCGTTTTGAGCTACGGCGCGTTCCCGGATATCGCCAATGACTTCAGCGACAAAAGCCTGTTGATGCCTGGCGGCGCGGTGATTAACGGTGATTTTAACAACGTGCTGCCCGTGGACCTCGCCGATCGGCAGCAAATTCAGGAGTTTGTCGATCATGCCTGGTACCGTTACCCGGACGATCAATTAGGTCGTCATCCGTTCGAAGGCATTACTGAACCCTGGTATAACCCGGGCGATGTCAAAGGCAGCGATACCGATATCCAGCAGCTCAACGAGCAGGAACGCTACTCGTGGATTAAAGCCCCGCGCTGGCGGGGACACGCCATGGAAGTTGGACCGTTAGCGCGTACGCTGATTGCCTATCACAAAGGGGATGCCGCCACGATTGAATCCGTGGATCGCATGATGTCCGCCCTCAAGCTACCGCTGTCGGGTATGCAATCAACGCTGGGGCGAATTCTGTGCCGCGCGCACGAAGCCCAGTGGGCCGTGAGCAAGCTGCAATATTTCTTCGACAAGCTGATGACCAACCTGAAAAACGGCAACCTGGCCACCGCAAATACCGAAAAATGGGAGCCTGAAAGCTGGCCGCAGCACTGCCGCGGGATCGGTTTTACCGAAGCGCCGCGCGGAGCATTAGGCCACTGGGCATCGATTCGCGACCAGAAGATCGACTTGTATCAGTGCGTGGTGCCGACCACCTGGAACGCCAGCCCGCGCGATCCGAAAGGACAAATTGGCGCCTACGAGGCGGCGTTGATGGGCACCCAAATGGCGATACCGGATCAACCTCTGGAGATCCTGCGCACCTTGCACAGCTTCGACCCCTGCCTGGCATGTTCAACCCACGTCCTCGGCGACGACGGCAGCGAACTTATCGCAGTCCAGGTTCGCTAAGCGTTAAGGAACAGAACGATGACTGGAAAGATATCCCCACGCGTCGGGGAGGCGCGTGATGCCGCCGTCAGCCACTATGTGTTTGAAGCGCCAGTACGCTTATGGCACTGGCTGACGGTGGGCTGCATGTTGATTTTGATGGTGACCGGATACTTCATTGGCCGACCGCTGCCGTCGGTCAGCGGCGAAGCCACTTATCTGTTCTACATGGGCGACATCCGGCTGGCGCATTTCGCCGCCGCCATGGTGTTCACGGTGATACTGCTGATGCGCATTTACTGGGCCTTCGTCGGCAACCGCTATTCACGCGAGCTGTTTATCGTGCCGGTCTGGCGTCGCAGTTGGTGGCGTGGTGCGTTTTCGGTGGTGCGCTGGTATCTGTTTCTGGAAAAAAAACCGGGGGAAGATATTGGTCATAACCCCGTCGCCCAGGCGGCGATGTTCGGTTATTTCCTGCTCTCCGTTTTTATGATCCTGACCGGTTTTGCCTTATACAGCGAGCATAGCCAGTACGCCATCTTCACTCCCTTTCGCTATGTGACGGCGTTTTTCTACTGGATCGGCGGTAACTCGCTCGATATCCATAGCTGGCACCGGCTGGGAATGTGGTTCATCGCCGCCTTCATCATGGGTCATGTGTATATGGCTATCCGTGAGGACATCATGTCTGACGATACCGTCATCTCAACCATGATCAACGGCTACCGTAGCCACAAATTTGCCAAACGTCAGCACGACAAGGAGGCGTCATGAGTGAGCCAAACGTCATCGTGATGGGCTTAGGCAACCTGCTGTGGGCAGACGAAGGATTTGGCATTCGCCTCGCCGAGCGCCTGTACGCCCACTATCACTGGCCGGAATCGGTAGAGATTGTCGACGGCGGCACGCAGGGGTTGAATCTGCTGGGCTACGTTGAGCAGGCCAGCCATTTGCTGCTGCTGGACGCCATTGACTACGGACTCGCGCCGGGAACCCTGCAAACCTATGCCGGTGAAAAAGTGCCCAGTTACCTCAGCGCCAAAAAAATGAGTTTGCACCAGAACAGCTTTTCCGAAGTGCTGGCTCTGGCGGATATTCGCGGCCATCTGCCCGCGCACATCGCCCTCGTCGGGCTGCAGCCGGTCCAGCTTGACGACTATGGCGGCAGCCTGACCGACATCGCGCGCGCTCAGCTCCCGGCGGCGGAACAGGCCGCGCTTACGCAGCTGGCCGCGTGGGGGATTGCGCCACAGAAAATCGATGAAACGCGTTGCCTGAACTATGAGTGCCTGTCGCTGGAAAATTATGAAGGCGTGCGTATTCGCCAGTATCGCGTAACGCTGGAGAGATAAGCAACATGTTGAATGACAAACCGTTTTCTGCGCTATGGCAGCGTATGCTGGCTAAGGGCTGGCAGCCGCTGACCGCATCTGAACTGGATGACTGGGCAACCCGCGTGGGCAATGGAGTGGTCCTGCTCAGCAGCGATCCCCGCCGCACGCCGGAAGTCAGCGATAACCCGGTCATGATTGCCGAGTTGCTGCGCGAGTTTCCCCAGTTTGCCTGGCACATCGCCATGGCGGATCTCGCGCACAGCGAGGCGATTGGCGATCGCTTTGGCGTATTCCGCTTCCCGGCCACGCTGGTGTTTATCCACGGCGAGCTGCGCGGCATTCTCAGCGGCATCCACCCGTGGGCCGACCTGCTTAACCTGATGCGCCCGCTGGTTGAAGAACGTATTCCGTCGGAGTCGGTGTGATGAGCGAATCCTTTTTTCATCTGCTGGGACCAGGTACACAACCGGGTGACGACAGTTTCAGTATGAATCCCCTGCCCCTCACCTGCCGGGTCAACAGCGATCCCAGCATGGCGACCCTGGAAAACTGCCCGCACAGCCCGGCGGTGATGGCACTGTTAGCCGATGTACGCCACCAGCTTACCCAGAGAATACCCACCAAACAGGATGTGCTGGGATGGGATTTATCCGCGCTCAGCGCCGACGATCTCACGTTTCTCAATACGCTGCTCGGCGAGGGCGAAGTTTCGGTGCGCATCCAACATGCTGACGGCAGGGCAAGCGAAATGCAGGAGTCGATCTTCTGCGGCATCTGGCGGGTGCGTTGTCAGAACGACGAAGGTCAATGGGAGGAGCATCTGGAAGCAGGCAGCGCGCCGCGGGCGCTGTGGCAGGCGGCAACACTCAATACGCTGCCGGACGATACTCTGCTGCCTCCGCCCATCGACGGGTTGATGAATGGCCTGACGCTGGCCCAGGAACTGCTGGCGCACGTGCGCGATCCGGCCACGCTTCCCCATAGCATTAACCTCACCCAACTTCCGCTAAGCAACGCCGATCGCCTGTTCCTCGCCCGCCTGTGTGGCGAAGGGCGCATTCAGATCCGTACCATCGGCTACGGCGAGAGCCAAATCGACGCCACGGCGCTGCGCCATGTCTGGCATGTGCGCTGTCTGGATACCCTGAAAGGACCGTTGCTTGAGAGTTACGAGATCTGTCCGCTACCAGAACTGGTACTGGCCGCGCCGGAAGATCTGCTCGACTCGCTCGAGCGCCTGGATGAAGTCTGCGACTGGCTGGCATCCGGCCCGCCAGCCTGATCCCCTCTCTCCCGACCCGCGCACGTTTCGGCTGCGGGTCTGGCGTTTTCTTCCTTATCTATTCACTCTCTAATGCCTGATGGAGTTCGCATGTGGGACGTCATTGACTTATCGCGCTGGCAGTTTGCGCTGACCGCGCTGTACCATTTTCTGTTTGTTCCTCTAACGCTGGGGCTGATTTTTCTGCTGGCCATCATGGAAACCCTGTTCGTGGTGACGGGCAAAACGGTCTACCGCGACATGACGCGTTTCTGGGGAAAGCTATTCGGCATTAACTTTGCGCTCGGCGTGGCGACCGGCCTGACCATGGAGTTTCAGTTCGGCACTAACTGGTCGCTCTATTCCAACTATGTGGGCGATATCTTCGGCGCTCCGCTGGCGATGGAAGCCCTGATGGCTTTCTTTCTTGAATCCACCTTCGTGGGGCTGTTCTTCTTCGGCTGGCAGCGTTTAAACAAGTACCAGCATTTACTGGTGACCTGGCTGGTCGCGTTTGGCTCCAATATCTCAGCCCTGTGGATCCTCAACGCCAACGGCTGGATGCAGTATCCGACAGGCGCTCGCTTTAATATTGATACCCTGCGCATGGAGATGAGCAGCTTTAGCGAACTGGTCTTTAACCCTGTCAGCCAGGTAAAGTTTGTGCATACCGTGATGTCCGGTTATGTCGCGGGCGCGATGTTTGTGATGTCCATCAGCGCCTGGTATCTGCTGCGTGGTCGCTGTCGCGAGTTCGCCCTGCGTTCGTTCGCGATTGGTTCCGTTTTCGGCACGCTGGCTATCCTCGGCACCCTGCAACTGGGTGACAGCTCAGCCTATGAGGTTGCCCAACTCCAGCCGGTAAAACTGGCGGCAATGGAGGGCGAATGGCAAACCGAACCGGCGCCTGCGCCCTTTCATGTGATAGCCTGGCCGCAGCAGGAGCAAGAGCGTAACGCCTTTTCCGTGAAAATACCGGCCCTGCTGGGTATCCTGGCAACTCACTCGTTAGACACCCCGGTTCCGGGACTCAAAAATCTGATGGCGGACGCGTTGCCCCGTCTGCAGCGGGGGCGAGAAGCGTGGTTGCTGTTGCAGGAAATCGCCAAAGGTAACCGCACGCCGCAGGCGCTGAAGGCTTTCCACGCCGTAGAAAATGATCTGGGTTACGGCATCCTGTTGGCGAACTACGCGCCTGATATGAATCATGTGACCCCCGCGCAATATCAGGCCGCGCAACGCGGCGCTATCCCGCAGGTGGCCCCCGTGTTCTGGAGTTTCCGTATCATGATTGGATGCGGATCGCTTCTGCTGCTGGTGCTGGCGATTGCGCTGATCCAGACCTTACGAATGCGCATCGACCAGCATCGTTGGGTGCTGCGCATGACGCTATGGAGCCTGCCGCTCCCGTGGATAGCCATTGAAGCGGGCTGGTTTATGACGGAGTTTGGCCGTCAACCATGGGCGATTCAGGATATTTTGCCAACCTGGTACGCCCACTCCGCGTTGAGCGCAGGCCAACTGGCCTTCTCCATGGGACTTATCCTTACGCTTTACACCCTGTTTTTAATTGCTGAAGTCTACCTGATGCAAAAATACGCGCGTCTGGGTCCAGATGCGATGCAGAGCCAACAACCGGCGCAACAGCAGGGATAAAGGAGACAATCATGTTGGATTATGAAACGCTGCGGCTCATTTGGTGGCTGCTGATTGGCGTCATTCTGGTGGCCTTTATGGTCACTGACGGGTTTGATATGGGGGTCGGCTGCCTATTGCCGCTGATCGCGCGCAGCGAGGACGAACGCCGGGTGCTGATCAATAGCGTCGGTGCGCACTGGGAAGGTAATCAGGTATGGCTCATTCTGGCGGGCGGGGCATTATTCGCCGCCTGGCCGCGGGTTTATGCCGCCGCATTTTCCGGATTTTATGTGGCGATGATTCTGGTGCTGTGCGCCCTTTTCTTTCGCCCGTTGGCCTTCGATTACCGCGGAAAAATAGCCAACGCGCGCTGGCGCAGAATATGGGACACCGGATTGGTTATCGGCAGTCTGGTTCCGCCTGTTATTTTCGGCATTGCGTTCGGCAACCTGTTTCTGGGGGTTCCTTTTATCTTCACGCCGCAGCTGCATGTGCAATACCTGGGTTCCTTCTGGGAGTTGCTCTCTCCCTTTGCCCTGCTGTGTGGAGCGTTAAGCCTGATGCTGGTTATTCTGCAAGGAGGCGTGTGGCTACAGTTAAAAACCGATGGCGTTATTCGCCAGCGCGCGCTGTCCGCCACCAGCCGCAGCGCAATGCTGGTGGTGCTCTGCTTCCTGTTAGCCGGCTACTGGCTGTGGACGGGAATTGATGGCTTTGTGCTGCTTAGCCAGGATCCGAATGGTCCTTCCAACCCGCTATTAAAAGCGGTGGCGATCTTACCGGGCGCGTGGATGGCGCACTTTTATCAGTCACCACTGCTGTTGATTATTCCGTTGCTTGGCATGATTTTTCCGATACTCGCACTCTATGCCTGCACCCAACGTCGGACCGTGTGGGGATTCCTGTTTGCTTCACTCACCCAGGCCTGCGTGATCTTCACCGCCGGAATTACCCTTTTTCCGTTTGTCATGCCTTCAGGCGCGCATCCGCTCTCCAGCCTGACGGTGTGGGACAGTACGTCCAGCCAGATGACGCTCAGTATCATGCTGGTTATTGTGCTGATTTTTCTGCCGATCGTTCTGCTTTATACCGTATGGAGTTATTACAAAATGCTGGGACGAATCAACGTAGAAACGATCCGCCGCCACAACCATGAACTTTACTAGGAGGACTGTACGATGTGGTATCTGTTTTGGTTTGTCGGCATTCTGCTGATGTGCGCGCTCTCCACGCTGGCGCTGGTCTGGCTTGAGTCGCGGCAGAAATAGTTCTGTTCTGCGCGTGCGCTACGCTTGCTGGCTCCTCGGTTTATTCGGGGAGCTTTAATTGATACGATTTCACGCTCTTTGAGGTATCAATCCGCACTGAGCCTCCCGGCACCATGAATATGAGGGAAAATATGTTTTCTTACATTATGTTAGGTACCAACGATCTCCCGCGCGCCATTCAGTTTTACGATCCGCTAATGGAAATGCTTGGACAACCGCAGGCCGGGCGTAATGAAGAAGGTGCGTCATGGGGAACATTCAACGACAACCACACCGTTGGCCTATGCATCGGCAGTCCCTTTGATAGTCAGCCTGCCAGCGTTGGTAACGGCACGATGGTGGCGCTGAAAGCGCGTTCCGTCGAGCATATTGAGCAGTTGTACGCGCTCGCACTCAGTCTGGGCGGCGCAGATGAAGGCGCGCCGGGGCACAGGCCGCAGTATGGTCAAGGCTTCTACAGCGCCTACGTACGCGATCCGGACGGCAATAAGCTCGCATTTGTCTACTACGCACCCGTAGCCTGACGGATAAACATGCGATTACTGAAGAGGGTAAACGGGTATATCCAATAACGCGCAGGCAATATGCCAGCGGCCTGGCGAGTTGGTAGGGTCTGACCACGTCTACATTTGGGAAATGGAGCAAGGCGAGTAACATCGCCCGCTCCAGCCGTCATCTAATGGATTCGTTTTACTAAACATACGAAGACTAATACGCCGTCGGCTCAACCGGATGACTGTCTCCCGGAATATGCGGAGATTTAACAAACACGCCTTTCCACGGCACCTCGCCCCTGTTCACCAGAAAATGTGCTTCACCGGGATCGCAGTGCAAAACATCCCCGGAGCCTAACGTGTAGGGCTCACCGTTCAGATATAACGTCACTTCGCCTGCCAGGGTATAAAAAATCTCGCAGGCTTCGATATGACGATGGTTGGGAAAAGACTGACCGGGCTGGAGCATGACGACGCCCATGTCACATACCGGACCGCGAATGAGGTATTTAGGGCCACTATCACCAAAACGGTATTCATGCTGCGCTTCATTCGATTTAATCATTACGATCTCCTGTTATAAACCCGGCGCTTTCCACAAAGAGTTCGTCAACCCGTGATCGACCAGACCTAACTGCTCCTGATATACCGCCTGCCATTTCTCGCGGGATTCCCGATAAAGCTCGTGCTTCTCTTTATCCGGCACATGCTCCCGCTCCCAACGCACCAGTCGCTCACCGGTCTCGGCCATGGATGACCAGATCCCTGCCCCGACGCCAGCCGCAATGGCGCAGCCCAGCGCCGTTGCCTCTTTGACGACCGGCACGTTGACCGTCAGACCTGAAACATCCGCCAGAATCTGGCTCCAAAGTTTGCCCTTCGAGCCTCCGCCAGCAAACACCAGTGAAGCAGGATGGATCCCGGTGAAATCGGCGATTTGCTGCAAATTACAGGTCGACACAATGGCCGCATTCTCTTCCAGAGCACGAAACAGCGTGGCTTTATTGCATTTTTCCGGATCGATGGACAGGTTGATAAACGAAGGGGCAGCGTGATACCAACTCTTGAAGCGCATCCGGTCGGAGAAGATCGGCATTACGCCCCATGCACCAGCCGGCACTCGGGATGCCATGTCTTCCAGAAGTGTGTAGGTGTCTACGCCCAGACGCTCAGCAATCAGCTTTTCCTCGGCACAGAACGCGTCGCGGAACCAGCGCATCGTCAGGCCAGTAAAGAAGCTGATAGATTCGGTCTGTACCATCCCCGGAATGACGTGCGGATTCACACGCACGTTCATTTCAGGATCCACAATCGGCGCGGGTAAATTCACCACCTGCTGCCAGAATGTTCCGCCGAGTACAGCAGTTTGCGCCGGGCGTACAACCCCAAGACCGAGACACCCCAACTGAACATCTCCGCCGCCCACCACCACCGGCGTGCCAGCTTTCAACCCGCACTGCGCAGCGGCCTGGGCGGTTACCCTCCCCAGCATCGTCCCGGTCTCTTTAACCGGTGAGAGAATATCCGACCGCAGCCCAGCCATCTGTAGCAATGACGGTTTCCAGTCGCGCGTTTTGAGATCCAACAGCCCCGTGGTTCCGGCATTGGAAGGATCCACCGCCAGCTCACCGCTGAGCATGTAGGCCATCCAGTCACTGATCATCGTCACCGTCGAGGCACGGCGATAGATATCCGAACGATGGTGTGCCAACCAGAGCAATCGCGGAATGGCGCTCAATGCCAGCGTCTGGCCGGTGCTACGATAGACTTCGCTTTCGAAGGTGTAGTCGTGGATCTCTTTAAGTTCGCTGACTTCCCGTGCCGCTCTGGCATCCACGTTTGCACAGGCCCAGACAGGCGTCCCTTCTGCATCATAGACCACAATGCCTTCACGCATCGAACAGGCTGAAACGGCAGCAATCGCCTCCGGCGCAATCCCGGCGTTGTGCAGCGCCTGACGAATACACTCACAGGCCAGCTGCCAGTTTTTCCCCAGATCAAACTCCATCGAGCCAGGAACATCCGGTACGGCAAGGTGCCGCCATTCCGCTTGTCCCACTGCAATTTGTTTGCCTTCCAGGTCGAAAATCACGGCGCGGACGCTTCCGGTACCGGCGTCCAGAGCCATCAGGTAATGTGTTGATTCAGAGGGGGTACAGAGTCGGGCCATCGTTTTTGTCCTCGGCTTATTTTATCTGTCAGGTCGTCAATGCTTTCTCCACGGTACAAACGGAAATTCTGTTACTCCCTGCCGCGCGGCTGCACGGCAGATACGCATTACTGCCCGCTGACAATGGCGGCGGCAGTTTCCTGGTCAGTGACCAATGCGTTGATATAACCCCCTTTCATCGCCGCAGCGATCGCTTCCGCTTTATTCACGCCCCCGGCAACGCCGATCACAGTCGGGATCGTCTTCAGGGTATTGAGGGTTAACCCGATAAGTTCATCATGGATCTTCATATCCGGAATCACCTGCCCTTCGGCATCGAAGAAATAGCCCAGAATGTCGCCCACGGCGCCTTTGCGGCCAATCATCAGCTGTTCACCCTTAGTGATATAGCCTGATCGAATAATGGTGGCCTCATCTTTCTGGTTGATTGCGCCGATGCCAACAATCGCCGCGTCGGCAGCCTGGGCGGCCAGCAGAACATCCTGGACGCTGTTTTCATTTTTTAACGTCCTTGCGATCTCCGCAGAAGAAGCGCGCAGCGGCGCCGGAATAATACTGACCGGACAGGCTGCGTTGAGCTGCCCAATACCGGTCATATAAGGACCTACGCCACCCGACAGCGTCACCAGACGAATTTGCTGAGCAGAGATAAAACCGCTCAGCCGCTTTAAGGTATTCATGGCCGCCTCGCCGAAACCTGCCGCCAGAATCTGCTGCGGCTGGAGTGACTCCATCAGCATATGTGCGGCGCCAATCCCCAGGCGAATGCACGCGTCGGCCCCGGGGAGTCCCGGGATAACCCGCACATTGCTCAGGTCAAAGCGACGACGTAATTCAGTTTCATATTCCAGACAGCCTTCAAAGCGAGAATTAATCTGCACACGAATAATCCCGGACTGATGCCCCTTCTCCAGCAGCCGCGATACCTTAAGCCGCGTCAGCCCCAGCCTGTTGCTGATGTCGCTTTGCGTCATACCGTCGTGGTAATAGAACCACGCAATGCGCGCCACCAGCTCTTCTTCACACATCCCTTGCTCGGAAATCATCGGGTCGTTAATAGTCATCATTCTGTCTTCACTTTGAACATATCGAATTTCTGAACACAATTGTTCATTCATTAGTCGTTAATAACTGTGATTAAACCCACATTTCAGTGGCCTTTATTTGAACAAAGTTAATGTTTACGATCATTTTCGCATAAAACGTGATCTATTCGTCGGTTTTATGAGCAGTTAGGTCATAAGGTTATGAACAATTCGAATCACACAATACATTTGTTCAACCTGATTCTACCCAGGCCGAACGGAGGTGGCACGTAAATGAGTCACGAAAAGATCGCCCCCCTACTCAGTGCACAGGCTGTCTGTAAGCAGTACTCTGGCGTCAAGGTACTGAAAGGTATTGACTTTGTCTTGCGCAAAGGCGAAGTCCATGCGCTGCTGGGAGGGAATGGCGCCGGGAAATCCACGCTGATGAAAATCATCGCCGGTATTACCCCGGCGGATAGCGGAAGCATTGAAATTGAAGGTTCCCGCTGTACCAAACTGACGCCAATACTGGCGCATCAGTTGGGGATCTACCTTGTACCGCAGGAGCCGCTACTCTTCCCCAGCCTGACGGTAAAAGAGAATGTCCTGTTTGGTCTGCCCAAACACCAGAGCTCGACGCAAAAAATGAGCGCAATGCTGGGCGCTCTGGGCTGTCAGTTTGATATTAACAGCCCGGCAGGATCGCTGGATGTCGCCGACAGACAAATGGTCGAGATCATGCGCGGGCTGATGCGCGATTCGCGAATTTTGATCCTTGATGAACCCACAGCCTCGCTCACACCTGCAGAAACAGATCGCTTGTTCAGTCGCCTGCGTGAGTTGCTGAGCACCGGCGTGGGGATCGTCTTTATCTCCCATAAGCTGCCAGAAATACGCCAGATCGCGGATTACATTAGCGTGATGCGGGACGGAACCATCGCGCTTTCCGGTAAAACAGCGGATCTCACCACCGACGAGATTATCCAGGCCATCACGCCCGCTTCACGCACCAATGCGCTAAGTGCGACACAGAAACTGTGGCTGGAGTTGCCCGGCAACCGTCCACAACACGATGCGGGCACACCGGTGTTAAGCCTTGAGAATTTGACCGGAGAAGGATTTATGAACGTGAGCTTCGAAGTCCGCGCCGGAGAAATTTTAGGTCTGGCTGGTCTGGTCGGCGCCGGGCGCACCGAACTTGCCGAAACGCTTTACGGATTACGGCCTCTGCGGGCTGGAAGGATCCTGCTCGGCGGCAAGGATATTTCCGCGCTTTCCACCCGCGAACGTCTGCAAAGCGGCCTGGTATATCTACCGGAGGATCGTCAATCCTCAGGGCTGAATCTGGATGCTTCGCTGGCATGGAATGTTTGCGCATTGACCCATAACCACAGCGGTTTCTGGGCAAATCCGGCAAAAGACAGCGCCACGCTCGAACGCTATCGCCGCGCGCTCAATATCAAGCTGAACGATCCCGAACAACCTGCCCGCACGCTCTCCGGCGGTAATCAGCAAAAAATACTGATTGCCAAATGCCTCGAAGCCTCGCCGCAGGTGCTGATTGTGGATGAGCCGACGCGCGGTGTGGACGTCTCTGCCCGTAACGACATCTACCAGTTGCTCCGCAGTATTGCGGCTCAGAACGTTGCGGTGCTGTTCATCTCGTCAGATCTGGAGGAGATAGAACAGATGGCCGATCGCGTTTACGTCATGCACCAGGGGGAAACAGGCACCGATGCCCTGCAGGGCGACGAGATTAATGTCGACACCATCATGCACGTAGCGTTCGGCGACAGCACGTCAGGGACTACGCCACATACCGGGGAGGCGCCATGCTGAAATTTATCCAGAATAACCGCGAGGCAACCGCACTGTTGGCCGTGCTGTTGCTGTTCGTTCTGCCGGGGATGCTTGACAGCCAGTACCTCAGCGTACAGACGCTGACGATGATCTTCAGCAGCGCGCAAATCCTCATGCTGCTGGCGATGGGGGCGACGCTGGTGATGCTGACCCGCAACATCGACGTATCGGTCGGATCGATCACCGGGATGTGCGCCGTGCTGCTGGGACTGCTGCTGAACGCGGGATATCCCTTGCCTGTGGCCTGCGTAGCAACGCTGCTGCTGGGACTGCTGGCGGGGTTTATTAATGGCGTGCTGGTCGCCTGGCTGAAAATCCCGGCGATCGTCGCCACGCTGGGAACGCTGGGTCTGTATCGCGGCGTCATGCTGCTCTGGACGGGCGGTAAATGGATTGAAGGGCTGCCAGCCCAGCTGAAGCAACTCTCTGCCCCGGTGTTCCTCGGCATCTCCGCCATCGGCTGGCTGACCCTGCTGCTGATGCTGCTGATGGCCTGGCTGCTGGCAAAAACCGCCTTTGGCCGCTGTTTTTATGCCACCGGGGATAATTTGCAGGGCGCACGGCAACTGGGTGTGCGTACCGAAGCCATCCGTATTCTGGCCTTCTCGCTCAACGGCTGCATGGCGGCGCTGGCCGGGATCGTCTTTGCTTCGCAGATTGGCTTTATCCCTAATCAGACGGGAACCGGGCTGGAAATGAAAGCCATTGCCGCCTGCGTACTGGGTGGAATCAGTCTGCTGGGCGGTTCCGGGACGATCATTGGCGCCGTGCTCGGCGCCTATTTCCTGACGCAAATCGATAGCGTACTGGTCCTGCTGCGCATTCCGGCGTGGTGGAATGACTTTATTGCCGGTCTGGTCCTGCTGGCGGTGCTGGTCTTTGACGGTCGGCTGCGCTGCGCGCTGGAACGTAATATCCGTCGGCAAAAATATGCCCGCTTCACTCCGCAGCCTCAGCCGCGTCCGTCGGCAAAAAGCGCAGCGGATACTGTGCGCACCGCCAAAAAACGTGAGGTTGCCTGATGACTCATTTACATCGTTACGGCTGGGAGCTGGCGCTCGCCGCGCTACTGGTGATTGAAATTCTGGGATTCGGCGCGCTGAACCCGCGCCTGCTGGATCTGAACGTACTGCTGTTCAGCACCAGCGACTTTATCTGCATTGGCATTGTCGCTCTCCCCTTAACCATGGTGATCGTCAGCGGCGGGATCGATATCTCCTTCGGTTCCACGATGGGGCTGTGCGCTATCGCGCTGGGCGTGATGTTCCAGGGAGGCGTACCGTTGCCGCTGGCTATTATCCTGACGCTCGCGCTGGGCACGCTGTGCGGACTGATCAACGCCGGGCTGATTATCTACACGGGCGTGAATCCTCTGGTCATTACCCTGGGAACGTTGTACCTGTTTGGCGGCAGCGCTTTGCTGCTGTCGGGGATGGCGGGAGCGACCGGTTATGAAGGTATCGGCGGCTTCCCGCAAGGCTTCACCGATTTTGCCAATCTCGATGTGCTGGGCCTGCCCGTGCCACTGATCTTCTTTCTGGTCTGCGTACTGTTTTTCTGGCTGCTGATGCACCGAACCCACGCCGGACGAAATGTCTTCCTGATTGGGCAGAGTCCTCGCGTGGCGCTGTATAGCGCCATCCCGGTGAATCGAACGCTGTACGCGCTGTACGCGATGACCGGCTTTGCCTCAGCGGTCGCAGCAGTGCTGCTGGTCTCTTACTTTGGCTCCGCACGTTCCGATCTTGGGGCCTCTTTCCTGATGCCAGCCATTACGGCGGTCGTCCTGGGCGGCGCCAACATCTATGGCGGTTCCGGGTCAATTCTTGGCACAGCCATCGCCGCGCTGTTAGTGGGCTATCTGCAGCAGGGGCTGCAGATGGCTGGCGTGCCCAATCAGATATCCAGCGCCCTCTCCGGCGCATTACTTATTGTCGTTGTCGTAGGTCGTTCCGTCAGCCTGCATCGTCAGCAAATTAAAGACTGGATGGCGCGTCGTCGCGCTGTTCGGCAGGCCTGAAACCCATTGCCCTAAAGGAAAAGTACATGACTATTCAGAGCATTAAAAAAATTGCCGTAATCAGTACCCTTAGCCTGGCGGCGTTCACCCTCAATGCTTATGCCGCAGAGCGAATCGCATTTATCCCGAAACTGGTTGGGGTGGGATTCTTTACCAGTGGCGGTAACGGCGCCCTGGAGGCTGGCAAAGCGCTTGGCGTCGATGTCACCTATGACGGTCCAACAGAGCCCAGCGTGTCTGGCCAGGTTCAGCTCATCAATAACTTCGTTAACCAGGGGTATAACGCCATTGTGGTTTCCGCCGTTTCGCCTGATGGCTTATGTCCGGCGTTAAAGCGTGCCATGCAACGTGGCGTGAAAGTTCTGACCTGGGATTCTGACACCAAACCAGAATGCCGTTCGTATTACATCAACCAGGGCACGCCGGCCCAGCTAGGGGGCATGCTGGTCGATATGGCCGCAAATCAGGTCAAAAAAGAAAAAGCCAAAGTGGCCTTCTTCTACTCAAGTCCAACCGTGACCGATCAGAACCAGTGGGTGAAAGAGGCAAAAGCCAAAATCACCAAAGATCATCCGGGCTGGGAAGTGGTCACTACCCAGTTTGGCTATAACGACGCGACCAAATCGCTGCAAACCGCAGAAGGCATCATTAAAGCTTATGCCGATCTCGACGTCATCATCGCGCCGGACGCCAACGCTCTTCCCGCCGCAGCTCAGGCTGCTGAAAACCTGAAAAATACCAGCGTGGCAATTGTCGGATTCAGTACGCCAAACGTAATGCGTCCTTATGTTGAACGCGGCACGGTAAAAGAGTTCGGTCTCTGGGACGTGGTTCAACAGGGCAAGATCTCTGTGTACGTGGCCGATGCGTTGCTGAAAAAAGGCGATATGAGTACCGGCGACAAGCTAGACATTCCGGGCGTGGGGCAAGTTGAAGTCTCGCCGAACAGCGTACAGGGCTACAGCTACGAGGCGAAGGGAAATGGCATCGTGCTTCTGCCTGAACGCGTGGTGTTCACCAAAGAGAATATCGATAAATACGATTTCTGAATTTCATTCCGTAAACGTGGAGTAAAAAATGGCTGATTTAGATGACATCAAAGATGGCAAGGATTTCCATACTGATACGCCGCAACGCAATACCCCGTTCACTCTGAAGGGGTGCGGCGCACTTGACTGGGGGATGCAGTCCCGACTGTCGCGCATTTTTAATCCTGAGACCGGAAGAACGGTCATGCTCGCGTTTGACCATGGCTATTTTCAGGGACCAACAACTGGGCTGGAGCGTATCGATATTAATATCGCCCCACTCTTCCCGCTGGCTGATGTGCTGATGTGCACACGCGGTATCCTGCGCAGCGTGGTGCCGCCTGCCACCAACAAGCCAGTGGTCCTGCGCGCCTCGGGTGCGAATTCGATTCTCACCGAGTTAAGCAATGAGGCGGTTGCGCTCTCCATCGATGATGCCGTTCGTCTCAACAGCTGCGCCGTCGCGGCGCAGGTGTATATCGGCAGTGAGAACGAGCACCAGTCGATCAAAAATATCATTCAGTTGATCGATGCTGGCATCAAAGTCGGCATGCCGACAATGGCGGTGACCGGCGTGGGGAAAGACATGGTGCGCGATCAGCGCTACTTCTCACTCGCCACCCGCATCGCCGCAGAGATGGGGGCGCAGATCATCAAGACCTACTATGTCGATAAAGGTTTTGAGCGCATCGCCGCGGGTTGTCCGGTGCCGATTGTTATCGCGGGTGGTAAAAAATTACCTGAACGTGAAGCGCTTGAGATGTGCTGGCAGGCCATCGATCAGGGGGCATCCGGTGTCGATATGGGGCGCAACATCTTCCAGTCCGATCACCCTGTCGCCATGATGAAGGCCGTCCACGCGGTGGTGCATCGTAATGAAACCGCTGAACGCGCGTATGAACTCTATCTGAGCGAAAAAAACTAAAAAGGGCATGGGCCTGCCCCGGTGGGCCCATGCGTTTTAAGGAGAAAAGTATGCATGTCACGCTGGTGGAAATTAACGTCCACGAAGATAAAGTCGACGAGTTTATCGACGTATTTCGCCTCAATCATCTGGGTTCAGTGCAGGAAGAGGGAAATCTCCGCTTCGATGTGTTGCAGGATCCGGAGGTTAAGAGCCGCTTTTATATTTATGAAGCCTATAAGGATGAAGCGGCCGTTGCGTTCCATAAAACCACGCCCCACTACCTTGCCTGCGTAGAAAAACTGGAATCGCTGATGAGCTGCCCGCGAAAAAAACGCGTCTTCAATGGATTGATGCCATAAGGATCTAAAAATGAACCGTTCCTTTTCCGGATTGCATCGCGCAGAGTGCGTATCTTTGCTGAAGCGCTACCCATTAAGCATCGGCATTCTTGCCGGTCAGTGGCTCAAACTCGGGGAATACCTGCAAGATCTTCGCGCGCTTGAACAACCCGTTCTTCACCTGGATCTGATGGACGGGCATTTTTGCCCTCAGTTCACCGTCGGTCCCTGGGCTATCGCACAATTACCGCAGCAGATGATTAAGGATGTCCATCTTATGGTGGATAATCCCTGGCCCGTGGTGCAGGCAAGCGTAAAGGCGGGAGCACACTGCGTTACGTTGCAGGTGGAAAACACGCCGCATCTGCACCATATGCTTCATTGGCTTGGTGAGCAAAATGCTGAAGTTTCCGGCGGTAAGATGCCGGTATTGCGAGGGATTAGCCTGTGCCCAGCAACGCCACTGGAACACATTCTACCGGTCATTGAAGACGTTGAAATAGTACAGATTCTGGCGGTAAATCCTGGCTACGGTAGCAAACTTAGCAGGTCAGCTTTACTCAGGCGCATCGCCCAGGTGGTCGCATTGCTCAATGCAGCGGGCAAGCGAGACGCCATTCTGCTGACAGTTGACGGTTCGCTAAACCTGGAGGAACTTCCGGAGATAATCGCCAGCGGCGTGGATCGTGTGGTATCCGGCAGCGCACTCTTCAGGAACGATGCTCTGGCGGATAATATCTCTCGCTGGCTCACTACAATTCATTCAGCGAAATAAGAACGACTACGTTTTCTTTTGTCACCAGGGCACCAACGATTTGCCACTCGCCATTAAGTTCAACGCTCCCTTGGTAGAAAGCCTGAATATCCACAGGCAGGAGGTCATGAAGAGGGAGCGTCCTGCAACAAAGTGGGGCGATGAAAGGCATAAACCGTTCCCGCGTTTTATTCATCTTCATTATTGCAACCATAATTACTGGCCTCTCCAGCCCGAAAACTTTCACAAGCGTTGAGCGTTTTTATTCCACTCGGCTCACATTATTTTTTATTTGTTCAGCTTTGCGCTTTTTCACGTGAACGCTCTCACAATTATTCGACCAGTCTGCGCCTATAAAACGCTCAACGAGTGATTGTTTTACGTTCTACGGAGATAGCTATGTCATTTTCTGTGCAGGAAACCCTGTTCTCGCTTTTGCAGCACAACGCGATTTCAGGACACGAAAACGCGGTCGCTGAAGTCATGCTGCGCGAATTCAGGCGTCAGGCAAAAGAGGTCTGGCGAGACAGGCTGGGGAATGTCGTCGCCCGCTACGGTAGCGATAAACCCGATGCGCTGCGGCTGATGATTTTTGCGCATATGGATGAGGTCGGTTTTATGGTGCGCAAAATAGAGCCGTCTGGATTTTTGCGCTTTGAGCGCGTTGGCGGTCCTGCGCAGGTCACCATGTCTGGTTCCGTCGTCACCCTCGCCGGGGACAATGGGCCGGTCATGGGATGTATCGGCATTAAGTCATATCACTTTGCCAAAGGCGACGAACGCACGCAGTCACCTGCCGTCGACAAACTGTGGATTGATATTGGTGCCAAAGACAAAGATGACGCCATACGAATGGGCATTCAGGTCGGTACGCCTGTCACTTTGTATAACCCGCCCCAACTCCTGGCAAACGATCTGGTGTGCAGTAAAGCGCTTGACGATCGTTTGGGCTGTACTGCCCTGCTCGGTGTAGCGGATGCGATCGGTACTGCAGAACTTGATATCGCCGTTTATCTGGTGGCTTCGGTACAGGAAGAATTTAATATCCGCGGCATTGTTCCCGTATTACGCCGCGTAAAACCCGATCTGGCGATTGGTATTGATATCACACCATCGTGTGACACTCCTGATTTACACGATTATTCCGAGGTCAGGGTTAATCAGGGCGTTGGGGTCACCTGCCTGAACTACCATGGTCGGGGAACGCTGGCAGGATTAATCACGCCTCCGCGCCTGATACGGATGCTGGAACAGACGGCTTTAGAACACAACATTCCGGTGCAGCGAGAAGTGGCTCCCGGCGTGATAACAGAAACAGGTTATATCCAGGTTGAGCAGGATGGTATTCCCTGCGCCAGTCTCTCTATTCCTTGTCGCTATACCCATTCTCCGGCGGAGGTTGCCAGCCTGCGTGATTTGGCTGACTGCATCCGCTTATTGACCGCTCTGGCAGGTATGCCAGCAGCACATTTCCCCGTTGAGCCTGATTCAGGCGCTACACAAGAGGCACATCCATTATGAAAAAGATCCTTGTGGCATGCGGTACCGGCATGTCGACTTCAACCATGATTGCACACAAGCTGCAAGCGTTCCTGACTGAACAGGGCATTGCAGCCACCACCGCCCAGTGCTGTCTGAATGAGATCCCACTTAACTGTAACGGCATGGACCTTCTTGTAACCTCCATGCGAACCAACAGCGATTACGGCATCCCTACGCTGAATGGCGCCGCCCTGCTCACAGGGATCAACGACGACGCGTTAAAACAACAAATCAAGGCTCTGTTAACTCAATAAAAGGAGGCATTATGTTTGATTACATCCTGTCTCTCGGCGGTACCGTTTTCGTCCCTATCATCATGATCGTGATTGGCCTTATCTTCCGCATCCCCTGGCTGCAGGCGATTAAGGCAGGGGTAACGGTCGGGATTGGTTTTGTCGGTATGGGACTGGTGATCGTCATGGCGATCGACAGCCTCAGCCCCCCTATCAAAGTGATGATTGAACGCTTCGGTCTGACCCTGCATGTCTTTGACGTTGGCGCAGGCCCCGCCTCCGGCGTGGGTTATGCGACGGCCATTGGCGCCATGATTATCCCGGTTATTTTTCTTCTCAATGTCGCCATGCTGGTCACCCGGCTGACCAAAACGATGAACGTCGATATTTACAATTACTGGCACTACGCCATTACGGGTACGGTGGTCCAGCTTATGACCGGCAGCCTGATTTATGGCGTGTTGGGGGCAATCTGCCATGCGGCGCTATCGTTAAAAATGGCCGACTGGACGGCGAAACGGGTACAGAACATCGTCGGGCTGGAAGGTATTTCGATACCGCAAGGCTACGGTTCCAGTTCAGTACCGCTTTTCGTTCTACTTGATGCTATCTATGAAAAAATCCCTTTCATGAAGGGACGCAATATCGATGCTCAGGAGATCCAGAAACGCTACGGCATGGTTGGCGATCCGGTAATTATCGGCGTAGTGCTCGGTCTGATTTTTGGCCTGGCCGCTGGCGAAGATTTTAAAGGTTGCGCCAGTCTGATGATTACCGTTGCGGCAATCATGGTGCTGTTCCCGCGCATGATCCGCCTGATTGTCGAGGGCTTAATGCCCATCTCCGACGGCGCCAGAAAATTCTTCCAGAAGTATTTCAAAGGGCGTGAAGTGTATATCGGTCTGGATACCGCCGTGACGCTGGGGCATCCAACCACCATTGCCGTCGGTCTGCTACTGATACCCATTATGCTGATTCTGGCCAGCATTTTACCGGGCAACAAAGTGTTACCCCTCGCAGACCTGCCGGTAGCCCCGTTCTTTATCTGTATGGCTACGGTTATCCACCGCGGAGACCTGATCAGGACGTTGATAAGCGGGGTCATCGTGATGATTACCGTCCTGCTGATCGCCACCCAGTTCGCGCCTTACTTCACCGAAATGGCGCTAAAAGGCGGTTTCAGCTTTGCCGGTGAAAGTGCGCAAATCTCAGCGTTGTCCGTCGGCAATATGTTCGGTTGGTCGATTTCTGAACTGATGTCGCTTGGCATTATTGGCGTTGTCGTGGCGGTCGGTATTGTCGCCAGCGTCGTGCTGTTCTTACGTAAACGTGAATTATCGGAATAAGGAGTGCTTTCAATGAGTTGGCTGAAAGAGGTTATTGGAACGGAAAAAGCGGTCATCGCCATGTGCCATCTACGTGCATTGCCCGGCGACCCGGGTTTTGATGCGCAACTGGGGATGAACTGGGTTATCGACAAAGCCTGGGAGGATCTGATGGCGCTGCAAAATGGTGGGGTGGATGCGGTGATGTTCTCCAACGAGTTTAGCCTGCCCTATCTCACGAAGGTGCGCCCGGAAACCACTGCGGCAATGGCACGAATCATCGGACAATTGATGAGCGATATCCGCATTCCGTTTGGCGTAAATGTACTGTGGGATCCGATCGCCTCATTCGACCTGGCGATGGCTACCGGCGCGAAGTTTATCCGCGAGATATTTACCGGTGCCTATGCCAGCGACTTTGGCGTCTGGGACACTAACGTCGGTGAGACCATCCGTCATCAACACCGGATTGGTGCGGGCGCAGTGAAAACCTTGTTCAATATCGTCCCGGAAGCCGCCGTGTATCTGGGCAATCGCGATATCTGTTCTATTGCTAAATCGACAGTGTTTAACAACCATCCTGATGCGCTCTGCGTTTCCGGCCTGACCGCCGGGGCGCGTACCGACAGCGCGCTGTTAAAGCGGGTTAAAGAAACGGTGCCTGACACCGTCGTGTTGGCCAACACCGGCGTCTGTCTGGAAAACGTGGAGGAACAACTCAGTATCGCCGATGGCTGTGTGACCGCAACCACCTTTAAAAAGGACGGCGTTTTTGCCAATTTCGTTGACCAGGCGCGAGTTAGCCAGTTTATGGAGAAAGTGCATCATATACGCCAATAAGATGGGGATAAGCAGAGCGCTTATCCCCGGCAGAGAGCAATAACCCTTCTGCGATCCCTGCCGCCTTCGTCAAAAGTATCGACGGGGATCGCTACCAGAGTAACCCGAATCGGCATGGAGTCAACGACGGATGATTAACGATATTAAATGGGTACAGGCACAACGTGAAGCCACCGACTGGCGTCAGGCCGTGGAAATCGCCACCCGCCCGCTGGTAGCCTATGGTGCCGCGCAGCCATGCTACGTTAACGGGATCATAGAAAATACCCTTAACTGGGGGCCCTATTATTTGATAGCTCCGGGAATCGCCTTGCCGCACGCCCGACCAGAGCAAGGCGCGAACTATAATCAGGTCAGTATCACCACGCTACGCACCCCGGTCGCCTTTGGTCACGAGGAGTGCGACCCCGTCTGGCTGCTTCTCTGCGTCAGCGCCACGGATGCCAACGCACATATTTTGACCATTCAGCGCATCAGCCAGTTTATTGATTCGCCACAACGGTTAGCGGCCGTGCGAAATGCCAGCACCGACGATGCGCTGTTTGCGCTGGTATCAGGTTAACGGAGGCGCTTATGATCCTGCACCCTTCTCTCGCCAGCGCAAATCCTCTGCACTATGGTCGTGAGCTGACGGCATTGGACAATCTGGGTTTTGGGACTCTGCATCTGGATATTGAGGACAGCAGCTTCATTAACAACATTACGTTTGGGATGAAAACGGTGCAGGCCGTTGCCAGACAGACGCCTCATCCCCTGTCCTTTCATTTCATGGTTGCCCGGCCACAGCTCTGGTTTAACGCGCTGGCTGAAATTAGACCCGCGTGGATCTTCGTTCATGCAGAAACGCTGGACTATCCTTCGGAAACGTTAGCAGAGATCCGCCACACCGGCGCACGAGCCGGACTGGCATTTAATCCGGCGACCCCGATCGACGCCTGGCGATATCTGGCGCCTGAGCTGGACGGACTGATGGTGATGACCAGTGAGCCCGATGGGCAGGAACAGCGGTTTATTCCCTCCATGTGCGAGAAGATCCGAAAAGTACGCACGGCTTTTCCTCAGACCGAGTGCTGGGCCGACGGTGGCATTACGCTGGTGGCGGCACAGCAACTGGCTGCAGCCGGGGCGCAGCATATGGTGATTGGGCGCGCCCTGTTCTCTTCATCTGACTATCGCGCGACCTTAGCCCAATTCGCCACCCTGTAAGAGGAGATTCTTTCTGATGAGCCAACAGAGACCTGACCGTATCAAACAGATGCTGCACTACCTGTGGCAACATCGCCATCTCTCCACACAGCAGGCCATGGAGCTTTTTGGCTATGCGGAAGCGACCGTCCGTCGTGATTTTCAGTATATTGCCAACCAGTATCCTGGCATGATCCGCGGTCACGGTTGCCTCGACTTCGACGCCAGTACAGACGACAAAGAGTACGTCTTCGACGTGAAACGCACGTTGCAATCTGTGGCGAAAAGAGAAATAGCCGCCCTTGCCCGAACAATGATCAAAGATGGCGACTGCTTTTTTCTCGACTCCGGCTCAACATGCCTCGAGCTGGCGAAATGCCTGGCCGATGCGCGGGTAAAGGTCATCTGCAACGATATTAAAATCGCCAATGAGCTGGGCTGTTTTCCCCATGTGGAGAGCTACATTATCGGTGGGCTGATTCGCCCGGGCTATTTTTCGGTAGGAGAGAGTCTGGCGCTGGAGATGATCAATGCCTTTTCCGTAGAACGTGCGTTTATCTCCTGCGATGCGCTGTCGCTGGAAACGGGGATCACCAATGCCACCATGTTTGAGGTCGGAGTCAAAACACGGATCATTCAACGCTCGCGTGAGGTTATTCTCCTGGCCGATCACTCTAAATTTGATGCCGTTGAGCCGCATGCTGTAGCAACGCTATCATGTATTAAAACGATCATCAGTGACAGCGGGTTACCGGAGACTATTGCACAGCGTTATCAGCGAGCCGGATGTCAGTTGTTTTTGCCTCACTCAATAAAGTGATAAGCAGGTTCGTTCGAGAGGGATTTCAGGCAAAAATGCTCAATGGCATCCGTTGGAAAATATTGGCGTTGCGCCCGAACGAATAAAGAAGCCTGGACGCGCTCCACACGCTACGATGTTGCGACAACACGCCCTCTGCTGTTTATTCTCATTCCCTAAATGTGGCTGTTTTAAATTCGTTATTCAAACTGCGCACAAGATCACATTTAATCACTGCATTACGGTTCAGCATGCTGAACAACGCATATTTTCCGCCATACAATGCCGATACATTTATTCCATAAGCAAGGAGGAGCCATTATGGTTCGCAAAGGGTGTAATTCATTAGTCCGTGCTGAAAAAATATTAACCCATATCGCATGGGTTGGCGTGGCAAGTTATATGGAATTATTAAATAAATTCCAGTACCCCAAAAGCAGCTTGCTGAATTTATTGGAGGTGATGGTGGAGTGTGGCTTTTTAATTAAAAACAAAAACGGTCACTATTCGCTGGGAATAAAAAATTATGAGCTGGGTTGTCAGGCGCTACACCGGCAAAATATCTTTGAGGTGACGAAGCGGCCAATGCAGGAGCTGTCGCTGAAAAGCGGACTGGTGTGCCACCTGGGAGCAATGGAGAGTATCTCGGCTATCTATCTCGACAAGATTGAAAGCCCGGACTCGGTACCGACGAGGAAAAGCTGGATTGGCAAAAAACTTGAATTACATATTACCGCGTTGGGTAAGGCGTTATTAGCCTGGAAGACACGAGAAGAACTGGATTATTTTTTAGAGGCACTCACGTTAACCCCGCATACGCGTAATACATTTACCGATAAAAAGTTATTTCTGGAAGAATTACAAAAAACGCGCCTGCGGGGATGGGCCATAGACAACGAAGAATCAACCTATGGTGCGGTATGTTTAAGTATGCCGGTGTTCAATATGTATAACAGGGTTAACTATGCAATCTCGCTTTCAGGCGATCCGGTCGTTTATTCAGGAAATAAGATAGACAGCTATCTGGAATTGCTCCGGAAATGCGCCGGGCAAATATCATATGGGCTGGGATACAGAAACGAAAATGAGCATTTACGAAAAGGAAACTGAGGTAATGAAAAAATTCAGCGGCATTATTCCACCGGTATCCAGCACGTTTCATCGTGACGGAACGCTTGATAAAACGGCCATGCGTGAAGTTGCCGACTTCCTGATTAATAAAGGGGTCGACGGGCTGTTTTACCTGGGTACCGGTGGTGAATTTAGCCAGATGAATACAGCCCAGCGCATGGCGCTCGCCGAAGAAGCCGTAACCATTGTCGACGGGCGAGTGCCGGTATTGATTGGCGTCGGTTCCCCTTCCACCGACGAAGCGGTCAAACTGGCGCAGCATGCGCAAGCCTGCGGCGCGGAGGGTATCGTCGCTATCAATCCCTACTACTGGAAAGTCGCACCGCGCAATCTTGACGACTATTACCAGCAGATCGCCCGTAGCGTCACCCTACCGGTGATCCTGTATAACTTTCCGGATCTGACGGGTCAGGACTTAACCCCGGAGACCGTGAAGCGCCTGGCTCTGCAAAACGAGAATATCGTTGGCATCAAAGACACCATCGACAGCGTTGGTCACCTGCGTACGATGATCAACGCAGTTAAGTCGGTACGCCCGTCGTTTTCTGTATTCTGCGGTTATGATGACCATTTGCTGAACACGATGCTGCTGGGCGGCGACGGTGCGATAACCGCCAGCGCCAACTTTGCTCCGGAACTCTCCGTCGGCATCTACCGCGCCTGGCGTGAAGGCGATCTGGCGACCGCCGCGACGATGAATAAAAAACTACTCCAACTGCCCGCTATTTACGCCCTGGAAACACCGTTTGTCTCGCTGATCAAATACAGCATGCAGTGTGTCGGGTTGCCTGTAGAGACGTATTGCTTACCACCGATTCTTGAAGCATCAGAAGAAGCCAAAGAGAAAGTCCGCGCGCTGCTTACCGCGCAGGGCATTTTACCCGTCTGAGGAGAAGCTCATGTCTGTTCGCAATATTTTTGCTGACGAGAGTCACGCTATCTACACCGTCAGAACCCACGCCGATGGCCCGGACGGCGAACTGCCATTAACCGCGGAGATGCTTATCAACCGCCCGAGCGGGGATCTGTTCGGTATGACCATGAATGCCGGAATGGGCTGGTCTCCGGACGAGCTGGATCGGGACGGCATTCTGCTGCTCAGTACGCTCGGTGGATTACGCGGCGCAGACGGTAAGCCCGTGGCGCTGGCGCTGCACCAGGGGCACTACGAGCTGGATATCCAGATGAAAGCGGCGGCCGAGGTCATTAAAGCCAACCACGCCCTGCCCTATGCCGTGTATGTTTCCGATCCGTGTGACGGGCGCACTCAGGGCACGACGGGTATGTTTGACTCGCTACCGTACCGGAATGACGCCTCGATGGTGATGCGCCGTCTTATTCGCTCTCTGCCCGGCGCGAAAGCCGTCATCGGTGTGGCGAGTTGTGACAAGGGGCTTCCGGCCACCATGATGGCACTCGCCGCACAGCACGACATAGCGACCGTACTGGTGCCCGGTGGCGCGACGCTGCCCGCAAAAGACGGAGAAGACAACGGCAAGGTGCAAACCATCGGCGCACGCTTCGCCAATGGCGAATTGTCACTCCAGGGCGCACGCCGTGCGGGCTGTAAGGCCTGCGCCTCTTCCGGCGGCGGCTGTCAATTTTTGGGCACCGCCGGGACATCTCAGGTGGTGGCCGAAGGATTGGGGCTGGCAATCCCGCATTCAGCGCTGGCCCCTTCCGGCGAGCCAGTGTGGCAGGAGATCGCCAGAGCTTCCGCGCGAGCGGCGCTGAATCTGTGTAACAAAGGCATCACTACCCGGGAAATCCTTACAGATAAAGCGATTGAGAATGCGATGACGGTTCACGCGGCATTCGGCGGTTCAACAAATCTGCTGTTACACATCCCGGCAATTGCTCACCAGGCAGGTTGTCATATCCCGAGCGTTGACGACTGGATCCGCATCAACAAGCGCGTGCCCCGACTGGTGAGCGTACTGCCTAATGGTCCGGTTTATCATCCGACGGTGAATGCCTTTATGGCAGGCGGCGTGCCGGAAGTCATGCTGCATCTGCGCAGCCTCGGATTGCTGCATGAAGACGTTATGACGGTTACCGGCAGCACGCTGAAGGAAAACCTCGACTGGTGGGAGCACTCCGAACGGCGTCAGCGGTTCAAGCAGCTCCTGCTCGATCAGGAACAAATCAACGCCGACGAGGTGATCATGTCGCCGCAGCAAGCACAAGCGCGCGGATTGACCTCAACGATCACTTTCCCGGTAGGCAATATTGCGCCAGAGGGATCGGTGATCAAATCCACCGCCATCGATCCCTCGGTGATTGATGAGCAAGGTATCTATTACCATAAAGGTGTGGCGAAAGTTTATCTGTCCGAGAAAAGTGCGATTTACGATATCAAGCATGACAAGATCAAAGCGGGCGATATCCTGGTCATTATCGGTGTTGGACCTTCCGGTACCGGGATGGAGGAAACCTACCAGGTTACCAGCGCCCTGAAACATCTGTCATATGGTAAACATGTTTCGTTGATCACCGATGCGCGTTTCTCGGGCGTTTCCACTGGCGCGTGCATCGGCCATGTGGGGCCAGAAGCGCTGGCCGGTGGTCCCATCGGTAAATTACGCACCGGGGATATCATTGAAATTAAAATTGATTGCCGCGAGCTTCACGGCGAAGTCAATTTCCTCGGAACCCGTAGCGATGAACAATTACCCTCACAGGAGGAAGCTACTGCAATATTAAATGCCAGACCCAGCCATCAGGATTTACTGCCCGATCCGGAACTGCCAGATGATACCCGGCTATGGGCAATGCTTCAGGCCGTGAGCGGCGGGACATGGACGGGTTGTATTTATGATGTAAATAAAATCAGTGCTGCATTACGCGATTATATGAATAAAAACTGAAAGCAAAAATAAGAACATCCAGACACCTGAATTATCCGGCTACGCATTATTCGTTAGTTGCGCAGCCGGATAATGATGGGTCACTACCCTATTATGAGAGGACGTTATGCCACTAATTATCGTTGTGGCAGGGATTGCTTTACTCCTGCTTTTAACCATAAGAATTAAGCTCAATACGTTTGTTTCGTTAATTATTGTCTCGATTGCCGTTGCCATCGCCAGTGGTATGGATTTGAGTAAAGTCGTCACCTCGGTCGAATCCGGGCTTGGCGGCACGCTGGGCCATATTGGTTTGATATTTGGCTTCGGCGTTATGCTCGGTCGCTTGCTGGCCGATGCGGGTGGTGCGCAGCGAATAGCGCTGACCATGCTGAACTATTTCGGGCAAAAAAAACTGGACTGGGCGGTGGTCTGCTCGGCGTTTATTGTCGGTATTGCGCTTTTTTTCGAAGTCGGATTAATCCTTCTGGTACCTATTTTATTCGCTATTGCCAGAGAAGCGAAAGTATCGCCAATGTTTATGTGTGTGCCGATGCTTTCCGGTTTGCTGGTCGCGCACGGTTTTTTACCGCCGCACCCCGGCCCGACGGTTATCGCCCGTGAATATGGCGCCGATGTAGGATTGGTACTGATATACGGCATTATTGTCGGCATCCCGACCTTTATTATTTGCGGTCCGATATTGAATAAGTTCTGCCAGCGTATTATTCCTGACGCCTTTAAAAAAGAGGGGAATATTGCCTCTCTCGGCGCGCCACGCCGGTTCAGCGAAAGCGAAATGCCTGGCTTTAGGATCAGTTTTCTCACGGCAATGCTGCCGGTGATCCTGATGGCGGTTGTCACCATCATCCAGATGACTCATGCCAAAAGCGCCGCGGATTCAGGCTTATTCTATAACGTGATCCTGTTCTTAGGTAATTCAACGATCGCCATGCTGATTTCACTGCTGTTTGCGATCTATACCATGGGACTGGGTCGCGGGAAGACAATCCCTGACCTAATGGATTCCTGCGGAAAAGCGATTGCGGGTATTGCCGGTCTGCTGCTGATTATCGGTGGTGGTGGCGCATTCAAGCAAGTTCTCATCGACTCTGGCGTCGGTCAGTATATTTCCACTCTGGTTTCGGGTATGGATATCAACCCGATCCTGATGGCCTGGGGCGTGGCCGCATTCCTGCGTATTTGTCTGGGGTCAGCCACCGTCGCGGCGATCTCTACCGCCGGTCTGGTCATCCCGTTGCTGGCAGTGCATCCCAATACCAACCTGGCCCTGATTACGCTGGCAACCGGTGCCGGATCCTGCATCTGCTCCCACGTCAACGATGCCAGTTTCTGGATGATTAAAGACTTTTTCGGCCTGACCACCAAAGAAACGCTGTTGTCATGGACGCTGATGTCCACACTGTTATCCATCTGTGGGCTGGTCTTTATTCTGCTCGCCAGCCTGGTTTTATAATCAAGTTCTCGCCAGTGAGTCAGCCTGTCGGTTCACTGGCCCCCGCCGTTCACAGGACGTTAAGTTGATTTCGGTAGCGCTGGCTCGAAGTCACTCAGAATCTTTTTCTGAAGCTGCCCCCGCGAAAACGAACCCGGGGGCAATCCATAACGTTATCGACGATTTTCTGTATAAAATATATAACCATACGGGACGATATTTCTTTGGCTAACAATATTGACCTCAGTTCACTAGATTAATAATGAAAGAGCGAATGCAAACGCAATAGATAACAACGTTGTAATCAGTCCAGGTAACAAAAAGGGATGATCGATGATTTTATTCCCTAAATGAGTAGAGCCAGTGTCATCTAACTCAACTGCAGCAAGCAGAGTGGGATAATTGGGCAAAATGAACAATGATGCCGTTGCAGGAAAGCAGGCTACCAGGATTCCGGGAGCCACACCCATACTGAGTGCCGCAGGAAATAATATTTGGGTCGATGCCGCTTGCGAATACAGGAAACAAGAGACTAGCATAATCACTAATGCCAATAACCATGGGGAATGCAGCAAATAACCGGAAACCATGGCCTGTAGCCATTGCTGATTATTATCCATAAATGTTGATCCCAACCATGCAACGCCGAGAATACAAATACAGGATGTCATGCCTGTTTTAAATACTGACGTTGATGAAATCTTATGTACATTGACCCGGCAACACGCCACAATCAAAAGAGCCACCCCCATCATTACGCCAATCCGTACCTGCCCACTGTTCATCACCGGATGAGAAATAATCCCTAATTTAGGGCTGGCGACAATGGCATATACCAGTACGACAACCAGCCCGATAATAAATATCAACACAGCCCGGCGGGCACCAGGAAGCACCTCCTGATGAATTGATTCTTCTTTTATATATGGCTGATTATTAAGCTGGTCTTGCTGTTTAAATCGATCCCAGCACAGGTAAAAGAATGAGGCGAATAACAAGGCGAAAAACGTCGCGGGTATTGATACCGAAATTAATTCAATATATCCCCAACCATGATTGTTTTTCTCCAGGATGCCAGAGAAGAAAATAACAGCAGCGGAGATCGGTGAAGCGACAATACCTAATAACGAAGCACTAACGGAAAGCGCCAGCGCCCGGGTTGGTTTAATATTGTTTTCTTTAGCTACCCCCACAATGACCGGCATACAGGCAAAAGAGACCTGCCCGGTACTGGCCATCATTGTCAGTAACCAGGTAGATATCGGAGCCGTTACCACAAGTAACCGCGGATAGCGTCGCAAGAGTCTTTCAGTTAATCGAACCAGATAATCTATACCACCAGCCTCCTGCATGGCAGAAATCGCAATAATCACCACCATAATAAAGACAATAACCAGCATCGGCATATTACCCGGTTTGGCTCCGAGAATACCCAGAACCAACACCCCAGCGCCACCAGCAAAACCGACACCGATACCACCGACCCGCATACCGATATAAAGGAATATTAACACAATAAAAAATTGCACCATTACCATATAAACACTCCACTGTTCTCAGACTCTATTCGTCATATTTCATGTTGCGTATGCGTTCCAGTTCAGTCACTTACCCTGGTAAGCCTCGGAGATTCGCTGCGTCGCCGCCTTCCTGCAATTCGAATTAATTAGAGGATTTATCGCTAATTACCGAATTAGTCAGGCAGCCAATGCGCTCAATTTCAACTTCAACCACATCTCCTGACTGCATAAAAAGTGGAGGAATGCGATTTTTTCCGGCCCCATTAGGCGATCCGGTTAAAATGACATCGCCTGGAGAAAGTGGACTGAAAGTGCTGATATAAGAAATCAGTTCAGCAATAGAATGTACCATGCTATGAGTATTATCATGCTGAACAGTTCGCCCATTAAGCCTGGTAACAATATCCAGATTTTGCGGATTGGGTATTTCATCCGCGGTGATTAACCACGGGCCAAATCCACCGGTGCATGGCCAGTTTTTCCCGGCGGTAAACCAGGTATGTTGCCAGTCACGAACGGAACCGTCCATATAGCAACTATAACCCGCTACATAATCTAATGCTTCTGCTTCAGGAATATGTGAGCCGGCATGACCAATAACCAGCGCCAGTTCCCCTTCATAATCAAACTCATTACTGCACTCCGGTTTTTTTAAGCCGGTAAGATGTCCAGTCTGGGAGTCCTCGAAACGAATAAACAAGGTAGGATCAGACTTCTTGTCATTAACCTCATCTCTTTTTTTCTTATAATTCATCCCTGCACAGATAATTTTCTTAGGGTTCGGAATAACTGGCAAAAAACGGATTTCTGCAAATGTGTAATCAATTTTTCCTTCGCCGAGCAACTGAAGATTTATTTCATTAAGATGAGGAATCAATGCTCGCAAATCGGAGTATTGAGGAAAAAATTTCTGTAAATCGATAATGCCCTCTGGAGCAACTAAACCATATTTTTCTTTACCGTTTACATTAAAACTTAGCAATCGCATAAATCACCTTATTTAATAAAATCAAACGAATAAACGCTTAACAGGGCGGTGAACAACCGCCGAGAGTCGGCAATGAACACTAGGGCGACAAAACTTCCAGGATGGCGTCTTTAGTTTCGATAGCAAACAAAATAGTGATCACTCCTCCAGATAGCGCAATAATCCCAAATAAATCAAAAACATAACGCACGCCATAGTGAGCAACAATTACGCCCACAAGCAGGGTTCCCAGTGAGGATCCTGCTCGCAACCAGGCGCTGCCAAGGCCAGTTCCAATGGTCCGTAAGCGAGTGGGGTACAGCTCTGCAGAATAGAGATAAAGTGAAAAGGTCACCGTTTGCATAATGGCGTAAGCCAGACTGGCAAAAATGAGCACCTGAAAAGCACCGGATGCACCACTCAGCCCGAGGATTCCTAAGGCGAGCGCCGCAAGACAAAATGCCGCACTATACCAACGCTTGCGACCAACCTTATCAATTAACAATGCACAAGTTACAGAGGCGACAACCCCTGCCGCAGACGTAATCCAACCATAGACCAGGCTCTGAGGAACCGATAAATGAAACGCGGAGCGGTACAAGGTCGGCAGCCAGGTAATCATGCCATTATTGACTAGATAAGCACTCAGCCATAACCCCCACAGCATCAGGGTACGCTTCAGGTAGATACCTGAAAACAGCTCCTTCCATCCACCTTTCCCCTTATTGGCGGGAAATGAAAATACCGTTATTTGGGGTGTATCCAATACCCTCCCACTACGAATAACCTCATGTTCTAAGCTACTGATGACTTGATTTGCTTCTGACATGCGTCCTTTGCTAATTAGCCAGCGTGGAGACTCGGGCATTAGCCAGCGGAGCGGCATTGCAATCAGTGGCGGGATTAGCCCGACCCAGAACATGGCCTTCCAGCCATACATTGGTACCAGGAAATATCCGGCGATACCCGCAAACATCAATCCTACCGGGAAAATAACTTCATATAGCAGGAAAAAACGGCCTCGTTTTTTAGAACCAATAAACTCATTAATATAAGCGCTAGCTACCGGGACCTCGGCACCAATACCTATTCCCTGCAGGAAGCGAATAGCCATTAACGACCAACCATTCCAGGAAAAAAGACAAGCCGCGCTCATCGTAACAAACATTAGAATGGTTATCTTCAGAACGCTCAAACGGCCTATTTTCTCTGCAAGAGAACCAAAAGCAATCGCACCAACCAGTTGCCCAGCGTAGCTTGCAGCAATAATTAAACCGACAAAAAAAGGTGTTAAATGCCATTCAGCGATTAACTCAGGCATTGCAAATGCAATAGCCAGTACGGTGTAAGAGTCAAAAAATGTCGAAATACCCGTCACAATACGGATAAAAATTAATTTCCGGGTAACTGGAAGACGTTCTATACGAGCAACTAATTGGGCAGGGCTTATGCTGGTGTCAGCAGCAGAGTCGCAGGTATTCAAGACCAAAGTAGACATGATTTACCTTCCTGAATTCATCCGGCGATACCATAGTTATTTTTATCTTTCCGGATTGGTGTAGGGACATCTGTTCTAACGTTTAAAAACAAATCCAGCTCATCAGTTAAGGAGGCACCCTTTCCAGCTTATTAGTAGCGGAAACTGCTAATACAGAGGATAACTTTCGAAAAATGATGGGCCAGCAAAACACAACACAGATTCTAATATTCACGAAGAGATACCAGAAATCTGTGTTATGTCGGATGCGATATCAACGCATATTAATTTACGCGGGCAAGCTCAGCTGCGCGAATCGCATCATGAATTTCTTTTTCTGCGCCATTTTCCAACGGTAACAAAGGAGAGCGTACAGTCGCGTGCTCCAGAATACCGCGAGCAACCAGGGCATGTTTCAGAGCCACGGTTCCTTCCATATGAGAACCACGGTGGTACACGCTCTTCGTCACAGGCAGCAGACGGTCATGAATCTGTCGGGCTTTAACATAATCCCCTGCTTTGCCCGCTTTAATCATTTCGATTAATGGCTCTGGAGCAATATTACCGTAACCCACCAGGAAACCATCAACATCAAAAGCAGTATGAAGCAGGTATTCGTCATGACAGCTGAGGATCTGCAGGTCTGGACGTTCACGGCGGATCACAGGAATCTCCGTATCCCAGCGACGCATATTGCGCACGCCATTTTTCATTGCGAAGACGCCCGGCTGAGCGGAGATATCCAGCAGAGTTTGCAGATCATAAGTCGCTTTGGTGTTATCCGGGTACTGGAACAGAATCAGTGGTAACCCACTTTCTTCATATACCACGCGATAACGGTCCTGCGCAGCCCCCTTCTGATAACCAAAACGTAGCCAACCATGTGACGGGTACAGAAGCCCGGCAGAAGCCCCCGCTTCTACTGCACGTTTAGCTTCCAGAGCGGCGACTTCAGTCCCTTCACCAGTGATGCCAGCAATAATCGGCAGTTTACCATCCACTGATTTCACAAATGCCCGGATCACATCAGCCTGTTCTTTCTGGGTCAGGAAAGTCCCCTCTCCGGCATGCCCCAGTACGACCAGACCTTTAACTCCGTCGATACTACCCAGCCAACTACCCAGACGCTGAATGGCGTCAAAATCAATTTTACCCTCACGGGTAAATGGTGTTACAGGTGCCGGAGTTAAACCTCTAAGATCGATGTTAATCATGATTATTTCCTTGATAATTAACCATATTTATCACAACTAAGTGATTAGTCAGGATGAAACTGAAATCGTTTCTGCAATCGTTTTCACGTGATTAACAATGAACCTCAAAAAACGAATCGTCAACAGAAGGTTGTGCGTAAATACAACATGGATCACAAATTCAGTTGTTCAATATTCGCGTGACGAGATCAAGCAGACAGAAATGGATCGCCATCATCGCAAAGCGGCAATGACGATCCACACAAGGATTATTTGTGGGGAGGAAGTGTAGATCTACGTGGGATAAGGGACGGAGTCGCAATACGTTGATTATGCTTACTGTCTGGATTAAGCAGCATATCAACCGCGTTACTGGCAATATGTTCCAGGGGGGTTTTAACCGAAGTCAATGCCACAGGCAGACGGCTAACCAGCGGGATGTCGTTATACCCGACAAGAGAAAGATCTTTACCAATCACTATCCCCTGATGATGAGCTGCCGCTAACACCCCGATAGCCAGCTCGTCATTAACGGCAAAAAGCGCGCTGGGACGCTGAGACTGGCTCAGAATAGCAGCGCCCTGAAGCTCGCCAGATGAGATACTAAAGTCAGAAGTACGGCACCATTCCGGGCGTATGATTAGCCCTGCCTCTTTCATCGCTCGTTCAAATCCCGTCCGGCGGTTGCGAGCGCTGGAGGCAAAATCCGGACCGCCAATCAGGCCGATATCCTTGTGCCCCAAATCAATAAGATGGCGAGTCGCCAGATATCCCCCCAGTTCATCATCACCGATCGACGACGGGCTGAAACCGTCCGTACGAAGTGCTAATACATGGGGAATGTTACGTTCACGCAAATCCTGCGGTAAGGGATCGTCCAGCCGGCATGTTGACATAATTAATCCGTCAACCCGGCGATCAAGCAATGATTCTACAGCAATACGCTCATGCTCCTGGCTGTCACCGCAAGTAGCCACAATAGCAAAGTAACCACGCCTGGCTGCCGCTCTGGCAATCTCTTCAAATAGCATGGCCGTAACGGCGTCGGTCAAGCGCGGGACCAGAACCCCAAGTGTGCCAGTGTCGCCTCGCCGTAGGCTGGATGCGACATAATCCCTCCGGTAGCCCAACTCATTCGCTACCTGACGAACTTTTTCCGCAGATGCACTACGCGAGGCAGGTAATCGTTCATCCAGGATACGTGATACTGTTGACACGCTTACCCCGGCAACCCGAGCGACATCACGCATGGTCGCCAGTTTTTTTTCTGATAAGTCGTTATGTCCGCTTTCATGATCCATGTGCTACTCCCGATAATTAATCAGCGTAAACGTCCATTTCGTGAAGAATGAAAAAGGTGAAAGTGCCGACCATAGATTACGCGATGTTACGGCAAAGCCTGGAGGGGTGAAAGAAATGCTGTTCCTGTTTACTGCCTGGATAACAGACTCTCTCACAATAATTCTGACTTAACTTCTACTGCGTTGCGGACCTTTCACTTTTTTTATCATCAGTTTTCCTGGATTGTGAACTGATTAACAATTATACGATACATTCAATTGACTTAATATCAAATCCAGCTAAGGATTACGATCAATGAAATCGATTGCAGAAACGTTATCACAAAAACACTTAACATCATATGCATTTTACATATGCCACACGCCAGGTAGCGAGTAGATAGAGGGTCACAACATACTCTTGTAACTATTCGATGCTGGCGTATATACACCGGCAACGCCTTTACAGGGTATCACTATGGTAATTCAGACCATTGCTGCAAAATACGTTGTAGCCAGCCGCTCAGTACCACTCTTGACGATATTGCTGGCCAAACTTGAACTCTGTCCTATAACCCAGCGCAGTACGACGCTGGGTCCGCCAACGTTCCTCAATGCCTATACCATTCCGGCCCTGGAAATCAAAGGAAGGCGCGTGGAAGGACGGTCACCGTAGCCTAATTCAGGCTTGTATCCGCTAAGCCTCACTTTTTAATGTGCCGAACTGTCAGCTGACTGTTCCTGGCATCCCCTTTCCTTTCCCCGCACGGTCATTTGACCGTACCTGGTGCTGCCTGTCACCCGGCGGGATATACAGGCAGAGGACAGCATGAAACGAATATTTTTTGGCGGTTTACTGACGCTAATTGCACTGCTAGTGACCGATCTGGCCTATGCCGACAGCCCCCCTTTTTCAGCCACGGGTCAGTACATGACCGGTGACTGGGGGGGAACACGCACATCACTCAAAAAACTGGGTTATAACTTCACTCTGGACTATAGCTCAATGATGGCCGCTAACCTTGCCGGCGGCTACGATAAGGACAAAACTGCCCGCTATAGCGATCAATTTACTTTCGGTGCCGATCTGAATCTGGAAAAAATTCTCGGCATATCAGATGGTGAATTTAAAACCAGTTTAATCGATCGTAATGGCCGGGATCTGACTCAGGATCGGCTTCAGGATCCAAGAGCGCCGGTAATGGGGTCTGGGGTACAAAGCAATTATGGTCGTGGGCAGACATGGCATGTAGAGCAATTTTGGTATCGTCAGTCATGGTGGAAGCATGCTCTTGACATTAAGCTAGGTCTCATGCCGGTTGGGGAAGATTTCGATAATAATGGCTGTTTCTTCCAAAACCTTTCCCTGTGCGGCGCCCTGGCAGGACATGGTAGCGGTGTCTGGTACAATACGCCCATAGGACAGTGGGGGACCAGGCTGAAATACTCAATAATGCCGACACTCTATGCTCAGGTAGGCGCATTTCAATACAACCCTAATTATGCGACGCGCCACGGTAGTTTTGAGCTCGATGGTACGGGTCATCAAGGCTATATGTATGTCGCAGAGATAGGATATTTACCTACTTTCGGCCCGGCAGCATTATCCGGTGCCTGGAAGGCAGGCGCCTGGTACAACACCGCCGACGCTAACGATGTACTGGATGACGATAATGGCGATCCTTATGTGCTGAGCAAAAATGCCCCTTTACAGCATAATGGCCGCTATGGTGGTTATATTTATCTGCTCCAGCAAGTTACAGGGACAGGTAAAGGAACTCCCCGAGGGCTGAGTCTATTCTGGCACCTGGCAATAAACGATCGGGATACTGCCACCATGGATTATCAAACCCAACTGGGTGCTGTGTATAAAGGCCCGTTTTCTGGTCGTCCTTTGGACTTTATTGGATTAGGGGTCAGCAAAATGCATGCTAATAGCCGACTTGCCCATAAGGCTCAATTATTGAACCAGGAAAAGGGAATTAATGATTATGACGATCCAGCATATACGCCTGTACGCCACTCAGAATACGTCACCGAATTAAATTACAGTCTCAAACTCACGCCCTGGTTTACGCTACGTCCAAACTTACAATTTTTAGTCCATCCTGGCGGGGTAGAAGAGATTAAAAATGCCTGGGTTGTCGGTAGTCAGGTCGCTATCCGGTTCTGATAAAGGTGAGTCTCACAGCAGATTCGCCCGGTTGAGGCTGGAATTTAAGTAACCGATTAGAAAAGCACAATGGCTGGGCGCTCTCTCGCCAGCCATTGTACTATCTGGTGCCCCAGCAGGACTTGAACTAACGGCCAGGCGATGATGAATCCAAACTTTTACTATTTGCGTTGTTTTTATTCGCTTCCAGGCACAAATTTGTACAATGGGCCACTAACAGCCCGGCAGTCACCATGACGTACCTTAATATTACCCAGGATGAAGTAAACCAGACCTACCACGAATTGAACATTTAAGGAGGGCGGGATAATGAAGAAAGTATTACTTTGTGTGCTGGCACTTCTGCCGCTGGCAGCACAGGCTTGACGTATAACCATGCAACTGACAGAGCAGACCGAGACAGCCAGCGGGACCCTGTGCCTATACAGCAACTCCATCTATAATTTTATGTATCAACCGAACAGCAAGCATTGCCCATCAGTGAAAACCTTTCCTACAAGTGGACATAAAGAAGCGGATTAAAGCTCTTCTGCCCTCAATCCGCATTATTGCACAACTACATCAGTCTAAGGTAATTTCGGCAGCTAAGTCTTCCGAGCCCGCATTTGCAATTTTGCTACGCAATGCGGCTACTTGGATTACTGCTGGAATCGTAACCCTATATGCTGTACCACCAATATCAACAAGGGTCCAAATAGCAGTAATAGCCCACCCAATAGGCCCAGTTAACACCGCCATTGCTCTGGTTAAAATAATATTTCCACCAAAGCTTAAACCTCTACCGATTAGAGCTTTTAAAATAGCATTAGCTATGATCAAAGTAAGTTTATACGATTTAAAACCACCAGCTTTGAAAATAATCTGGAATGCAGAAACGAGTGCCTTAGCTGTAAGCCCATCGAGATTTTTGACACCGATTTCTCGCGCAAACTCTTTTAACTCTTCACTGCTCATCTTTTCAAATGCATCATTAAGTATTTTTAGCATGAGACACTGTTCTATATTTTCAATAGAGCTTTTATTGTTGTAGTTAACTTTTAACTTATCACATACATCGGTGAGTACTTCTCTGTATTTGACACCCTTACCACCTCTAAGCATAGTAGCAAAAGTATTTCCTCCAAAACATTGGATTTCACCACCAATTTCGCGCCAATACTTACTATGCTGAGGTTTATATTTCTTGTAATTTTCATTGCTGGACAGTTCTTCAGTCCAACGAGTTTCGTAATCCTTATCGTAAATTAAACAATCAACTAAGCCCTTAAGATCTTCATCAGAGCATTTTGATAAGAATTCAAGATCTTCATCATAGCGATAAGCCATAGCTATTTCCTTTTTAACGTTTAAATTTGATAGGCAACATGTTACTTATACTTGCGTAGATAGATGCATATTTAAGAATGTTATTCTTAGCATTGTCTGCAATGCTTTTATCCACTCCCTCTTTTATCGCCTTTTGCAAACCAGAATCTACTTTACTATTGGCTAACGCAGAAAATCCTCGTGCTTCTATAAGGCCATCATTTTCGACCTGAGAATATGAAACCGCCCAGCCATTTTGGATTAAATCTTTTGCTGTTTTTTGCGATATCGTTAATATTTTTTGAGCATCGATATCGACTAACTTGCAAAATTTCATCAAATTTTCAACCGAAAGGGTTGATTTTCCATTTTCAACTTTTCCCCATCCGGCACTTGTCATTCCAAGTTTCTCAGCAATTTCAGCCTGAGTCACTCCTTTCTCTTCGCGTATATCCCGCATATGAAAGGCTAGTATTGTTAAAAAGGATGTTTTCATAGTGCCTCCATGTCCTTAATGATACTCATAGTTTTATAAACTGCAAGTTTCATGAGAGATTTGCATAAAAAAAGCCTAATGCGCCGTGTTGGGCATACCAACATCAAGCGCCGTAGGCGTATCATCAGGGGGTTTGTCACTTAACCGCTCTCTTATCGAGTACCGATCATTTATGGCTCGGTGAACACCACGGCAGAGCCAGCCCCTTTCCCGGACTGGTTAGGCTTCCCAACATTTGCTCGTTTATCCGTAGCGTGTCATCACGACAGGCTTTTACGGGACACCGCGCTAAGTGTGGAACGGTTAAAAGTGTTGGGATTGATTAGAGACGTTGTCAACGTCATCAGCTTCGAATTGATAGCGGTTCGAGTGGCCTGTTCACGCGTTGTACCTGTTCGAGCTTTACAACTACAGGCCGCCACGTTCTAACATCACTGAATAGCCACTCCACTGCTAACCATAGTGGCAACTGTTGGTCATAAATCACTTAAAAAAGATCGTAGCTTGAGAACAAGTCGCTCTTCAACTGATTGTTTTTATTGGGATTAATCTGTTGTATTGGGGATAAGAGGAACAATACCTGACCAAAAATCATCATGATTTAAAAGGATTTTTATTTTTTCGATTTTCACACATACCCCCAAAAGTACCCCCATATTATTTTTCGTCTCAATTTTGGGGGGCGCGCTTACCAGGTAGCACTGTTAACGCCGTGGTGATGGTTTGCGCCAGTGGTACTCTTGCGCGGTCATACGTTGACGATGACGCTCTTTTGCTGCGAGCGTACCGGCGACTCTACACCGCAATTCAAGCTTGTCAGCAGCATTTAGCGTAACCCCCTGTTGTGTTGCCATCTCGGCTATAGCCGACTCGATCACTTCTGGTTTCAGCATTGGAATCATCCATCTAATGTTGACATTTGCATACATTGACGCTCGACGGTTTCGCCTCAAATAGCTCTACTCCGCTTGCGTAAATATTGTTTGTCTCTGTGACGTGTCACAAAATATTTTGGACATTTCTCAATAAAGATTTAGCGCTAACCCGCTTCTCAACTGGGTTTAGCGCAGATTGACTATCTCAATTCGTCCTAGACTGTCCAATATTTTTATCTGATCGTACACTGGAGGCAAAAGGGGGAAATGATGCGCATATTCACTACGTCAGCACTTATGTTAATTGCCGCCATCCAACCAGTACTCGCCGCCAACTACTGCCGGGCTGACATCTTCATGGGTAGAGCATCGTTCTGTGAGGGGGAAGCTGAAGTTAAAAACTTCCCGGTTCGCCAGGATAGCGGCGAATATCACGATTGCGATATTTTCATGGGCAACGTCAGCAATTGCCGTGGCTCCAGTAACAGGAAGCTGTGGCCGGTAAGGCAACCAGATGGCACCTATGAAAACTGCAATATATTCATGGGTAAGGCGCGTTTCTGTCAGGGGGAATCTGATGTTAAGGCATTCCCCATTGAACGTAATTAATTCAATGGGTAGCTATCACTCGCTCTCCAGATCCTCAAGAGAGCAACAAATATGCTGTGTTGAAACAAAATAGCTCAGCATGCTGCTTACCTTGTTTGGCGCGACGTAATTATAATGCTCGACCATCTTTGCTAACGCGATAATCTCCCACCAGTAATGCTTAACTAGCTTTAGCGAAATTAAATAAGCCCGGCTATAGAGCTTATCACAATCATCTCCTGTTGCGCCTTGGTTCCTGTATTGCTCAAGCACTTTCCGAATATCGCTGGCGTCTCCTTTCCCTCCATTTTCCAGTAGTTTTTCAGGTGGTTCGCCTGAGTAAAGGTGTTGTGCCATTACGCCAGAAAAAGAGACGACCATCTGCGCCAGTTCATCTTTTCTGGCGGGGAGATGTGAGCATACCGCCCGGCAATCATCGACCTCTTTGCCGTTAGCCAGTCGAGCAATACGAAACTCATCAGCAATAGATATCTCAATTTGCCTGGCACCCGTAAACCACGCAGCCATCGCGTGACCGGCTTCATGGATCGCGATATTTCTGTCCCACATAGGGCTTTCGCTGAATTCAACAATTACGCCATCACTCACGCTGCTTACTCTCCGTTAGATCTGTCATTTAGTTAAATTGAACTGCGTTGGGGGGGGTCTCCATCACACACTCCCTTCAACTGCTATTGATTCCAGCGCCTTAGCCACCAGCCCACGAGCAATTTGATGGACAGATGGCGCTACGCCAATATCGGAGCGCTGGCGTTCGCGCTCCTGGATCTTGCAGATTGCGGCGAACTGGTCGCCAGAGAGTAATACCGGCTTAACGTTTGGCTTTTTCATCCTGTTCACTCCAGAACTTTGCATTCGCTTCGTTGGCTTTTTCCAGATTGCGGCATTCATTGTTGAAGTTGTTACGCATACGTAATTGCTCGGCCTGCTCGCGGCCAAAGAGCTTACGCCCGGCGCTTTGCGGATTTCCTGCTGCTAATTTCTGGTCATAGATAGCCATATTCATTGCTCCTTACTTTGTGCGGTGCCAGAAGCTGGCATTGTCGGCGTTAATACTGCGGATAGCATCGCCGGTGGTTAGGATTTTTGGTTCGATGTTATTGGCCTTCATGTAGTCGCCAACCTGCTCCAGAACGTCAATGGCCTGATCCAGCTGGATTTCTGACATCGGGGTCGGGTGTACAGCGCTGAACGCCTCGGCAGGTGCATAGCGCAGCACATCGAGAGCTACAAGGCGTGGGTCAGTATCAGGCAGGGCATTGTCATACTTTGGGGCTACCGCGCGAACCAGACGCATAAACTCGGCGTTCATTGCCGTTGGTGCGGTAGAGGTGGGAGAAGCGCCGCTGCCACTACGTGTAATCATGTCACTATCGCGGGTATACATGCGGCGCAGGCGGTCGCCGGTTGCAATGCGTGTAGCGCGCTCCTGTTTAAGCGTCGTTGCAAGATTCGCAATAACGAGAGCCACCGGCAGCGAACAGGTCAGCCTTTCGAACGAATCATCGGAGTAAGTCACCTCGACTGTACCACCAGCGCTGTCACTTTCCAGATTAACATTAGCTATCTGTTTCATTTTTCAAAACCCTTTCATTGCTTAAATTCTGATCATTGCATAAATTGCAATCACTGTAAATAACATTGCGTATATTGCAATGTTAATTTCACATGCTATGATGAACGTGTGTCGTACGTTCCGAGACGTTTTCACATGGTTTCCAAAAGCCCACATTTATCGATGTGGGCTTTTTCTTTCCCTAAATGGGAACATTTCAAAATTGCGAATCAAAGTGCGAATGGAACTGCGAATTCGCAAAAAGACAACACCTCTCAAAGCAGGCCGGATAAGGCTTAGTGGACAAATTGCGAATGCGAATTCACCAGAAACGAAACGCGAATAATCCATAAACGAAACCGATACGCAGGGAGCGAACTTCTCGTATTCAATCGGCCGAAAAGTCAGCCGATTAAAATCGTGTCCCAGCCATCCCCTGAGATTTCAGGAGATCGAGAGCCACCAGCGGCAAACCGCCGCATCATTGCTTCCTTAGAAAATCAATTCCACGCCCGGTATACCCTTCAATCCCGCAATCCATGCGCTTTCTAAGCCCACTTTGTATACAAAACAGGGTAAAAATACCTTGAGGGGTATACATCCGTAATCCAGAACTGGCGGGGCTTCAGGAGCATTGATAATCAATGCGTGGGGTGTGATAGCTTTTTGTGGATTTATTCAGCAAAAACACATCGGTGTATCCGGTGATGCGGTCAGAGCTCTGACACGTTCCTCTCCTGGTGATCGACGGAAAAGTCCGCCGATGCTGATGCTGGCCTAACCTGCTTTCGATGTTTTCGTTATAGAGAAAACGCTATAGATAAACAAAAACATGTTGGTTCAGTCGGTTCAGTTGGTTCAATTTGTAAAGATTGTTGTTTTGTAAGGATTATTTATTGCGAAGTGAACCAACAAAGCCCTGTTTTGAACCAACAAACGCTATTTTCGTGTTGGTTCAGTGGGATAGATTTACAGGCCAGCCAGAAAAGGGCGTTGGTTCAATAGCGGCATTTGTTGGTTCAAAATGGGCGTTTGTTGGTTCAGTGTTGGTTCACTTAAGAGCATATAAATATATTAAATACATACACTTATATTAATTAAATAGTTACTGAACCAACTGAACCAACAAAAAAACATCTCGCATGTGTGTTTTATTCTTCGCCCTCTATCTCGTCGGGTCGTAGCTGGAGCACATAAACGTTTATCTGGCGTCCATCAATTCGCGGGGATTTACGCTGATATCCCCTTCCGCTGGCTGGCGGTTTCAGTACCCCAGCCCCGGCCAGCACACGGGCAAACTGTTTCGCATTAAAACCCTGCGCTATCTCCTTTTCGAACGCAGCCGGAAAGGTGTAGAACACTACGGGGCTTTCGTCATGCTCACCTTTCTGACGGTATCCGGCTAAATCCCGGATCGGCATATCAGCCGGGCTGTACGGGAACGGCGCGAAACGGCTTAGGCCGTAGGCATTAAGAAACGCCTCTGCCTGCTCGATGATCTGTTTATGCTCACGATTCCCCGTGCCAAACTCTTTCACCCAGGCGTTAAAGCCATGCTGGATGGCGTCCCGGCTTTCCTGCTCCCCCCAGCCAGTGACAGGCATCCCGAGCACCAACGCCGCCTCCAGAATAGCGAACCGCTCGCCTACACGATGAACCTGTTCGCCATAATCAGCAGGGATAAGACTACGCCAGCGCTCCTGCGCCGCTTTGACAGCTTGTTTCGCCTCCTGCTGGTGGCCTGCAAGCCATTTAATCCATTCACGGCCTGCTGCTCCGTGGTTCGTCTGATATGCCTCTTTGAGTGCGTCGGCGTGCTGCTTGCCGTTCTGATACTCATGGTGCGATACGGATTTCTCCATCGGTAAATTAAGCAGTCGCACCAGTTGCCCGGCCTTAACTTTCAGCCCACCAGCAGAAAGAAACGTCTCAATGTCCATTTCCCCGGTACTGATCGCCACGGTACGCCAGCGCTTTAACTCGCGGTTGCCGCCCTCCTTCGCCCCCTGTAGCTTTCCGGCACCGTTAAACAGCGTGTAAGCAGACGTAGCAACGTCTTTGGCGCTACTGCCCTGCCCCACTTCATCCAGCGGTAACAGGCTGTCGTTATGCGCTTCTGCTTCGTTGGCGATACCCAGCGCAGTACCGTACCAGGTAAGGCGCAGGGCATCCGGTTCACCGTATAAACTGCTGGCAATGTTGGCGGTCGTTGTCTTCCCTGCGCTGGACTGTTCGAAAAGATGCACGCCGAACCCGTCAGCGCCAACAAGCCCGATCAGCGGCGCAGAAAGCGCAGCAGCAACGCCCAGCATCATTGACGGGTTGCCCAGCGCAAGGCGCGCCACCGAATCACGCCAGCTTTCCGGCGTTCCACTAACGGTATAGCCACCAGCCGCCGCACTCCGACCACTGAATAACAGCGGTATCTCTGGTTCACCAATAACATCACCATCCGGCATGATGTACGCCCCGCAGTGCCAGCCTGTGGTGTGGCTGATCTGCCATTCCTTGCCGCTACCGGTTCGCTGTAGCCAGTCGGCCAGAATCGCCCGCAACGATGGTTTGGTCGTTACACTGACACCGCCGTTTTTCAGCGTGCGCCATCCCTCACGGTCGCCAATGTCCTCCCATGGAAGCGCCCGGGTAACTTGCCCCCGGTTGCCGGGGACGTCCCAACGCAGGATCAGAAAGCGCTGTCTGGCGTTATCACTCCCCGCACCAGCAATCTCCAGCGGAGAGCATAGCCACGCCTCGGTATTGATAATTTCCCCTGTGTCTTTGTCCACTTTCGGGGTGATCCAGTGAATGCCATCCGCACGGCTCTCTACTCGCGGTTTCAGATCGTCGTCGATATCGTTTTTTTTCTTGCCGCCGTCGATAGCTGTCAGTGTCGCACCCACTTTCTTACCCTCCGGTTGGTACATTGAGTCGTTAAATGCTGCTGTGGCCGCTTCGAGTCCGTATTGCTGGTGGTAGTCGTTCCAGTCCGCTTTAAAGTCCACTGGTGGCATGGAAACCCAGCCAGAAACGGCTTTCGCGGCTTTCTCTGCGGCCTCCTTGCCAGTGTTAACTTTCACTCCTTCAATTCCGTCACTTCCGCCGATCTGGTCGTTGTCTGCGGCAATGATGATCTGCGCGTTCGGGTAACGCTGGCGCATCGCCATAGCAACGGCAGGGAGGTTCCCGGCGTCAATTGCTGCAATAATTGTCGCAATTTGTCGCAATTGCAGAACGGATATCGCTGTCGCCAGCCCCTCGGATATCACGACCGTTTCCGTATTTTCAGCGGAGTTAACCACAAAGAAGGAGCCTTTCTTCACCGTTCCGGCCACCAGCCGCTTACTACCATCTGGCTTGATGATCTGAGCACCGGTGATCGCCCCGGCGACGTTCGTCAACGTGATCAACATCGAACCATCAGCCAGCAGCGGGAAGGGGCGCTGTAGCCCCTTTGATGTGAGGTATTCCGATTGGCCTGATACAGCCTTAGCAGCCAGCGCAGCAACCTTAGCCACGATATCGGTTTGAGGCTTCTCTCTGGCTGGCTTCTGTTCCGGCAACGGCAACGCCATCACTTCCGCCACCATCACAGCCGCCTCACGCGCACCGCACTGGCTGACTTTCATCACCAGATCCAGCCCCGTACCTGCGCCACAATGTGAGCAAAAGTAAGTGCCTCGCCCGTCCTTGTCGTCAAAGCGGTAACGGGTATTGCCACCGCAAGCCGGGCATGGTCCCTCGCTGCGATTGGTTGGAATACCGAGCCGTTCAAAAATTGTCTGCCAGTGACCGGCCGCCTTGATGCGCACATCGTTAATAAAATTATCTTTCACGGCTTAACCTCACCCACTGGCTGAAACTCCGTTAAAAATCGCAAATCCGACTGCACACACGGCGATGAGTAGCCATCACGATAAAATGTCACTCTGTTGAATCGGTAGCTTTCCACCGTCACCAGGCAACCCCGCTTATCCTTCCATTTATCGCCTTTGCGAATCACAGGGCGAGCGAAGCCACTGGCAGGAGAGCCAGTTAATTTCTTTTCCATGGCTATTTACCTTTCGTCATCTGACGACTCTGATATTCCGCATTGGCTGCGGTATCAGATAACGCTCGCGCCAGCGGCATTAATTCCATCAGCATCCCACCAATATCTCGGAAATCTGTTGCTGACGGCTCATATTCACCGTTCTCAGCACCACCAACGTAGAACATCATCTTACCTACAGCGGCGATCCCATTCAGGATGCTATCGGCGGCGCACTCAGCACGGGAAGACAGCATCTGGAGATCAGATTTATCGGTATCAGGGAAATCGGTGCGCACAAAATCGTTGTAAAGGTTCATGCTGTGACCTCCATAGCCAGACGTGACTGGATCGCGGATGCTTTACTACCGAGCTGTAAATAGGTGCGGGTAATAGCCGGGTTGCTATGCCCCAGCATTTCAGAAGCCACCAGCAAGCCTTGCTCACCGCCTGCTGACATGAGGTTAAACGCGGCTATTTTGCGACTGGAGTATGCGCTAAGGCGCAGCTTGGCGTTAATGAAACGGGTGAACCACTGCATAACATCATGCAACTTGCGCCAGATGGTCTGACGGGTCACGCTTCCCTCCATGTATTGGCAACGATTACTTTCGATCTGAGATCGGGAAAATACCAGGTCGTCCTCAACCAGATTCCGTTCCTGACGGTCACGCAGCCGCTTGATGATGCCAGGCGGTAACTGTTTGGTGTCGTGTTTGACGTCAGCCTTTGCCACCAGCTCGAATACTATGGCCTGTTCTTCGTCGTTCATGTCGGCGGCCAGTTCATCACAACCGATGCTATCCCACTTCATGTAGGCAATATGATCGGCAGCGAGCCGTGCTGCGTCTTTGCGTTGCTGGCGTACAATCTCGATACCTTTGCGGGTTGCCCGCGCTTCGGCGGCTTTGGTCTGCTTGGCAACGATAATTGTCGCCTGCCCCGTTTCCCAATTGACGCATGAATAGCGGAGGTTGCAAACGTCGCTGGTGCGCCAGCCGGTCACGGTTGAAATGTCCCACCAGAGCAATACCCAATCCGGTTGGGTCTGCTGGATGCGCTCACGTAGCTTGCGCTGCTCGTCGCGGTCATAGACGGGGGTCATGGTTCGGCTGCCCTTTGTGCTCACCGCTTTAACGATATTGCCGCGTAGTTCACGGGCTTTAGCTGTCAGAGTTTGAAGATTCATGGGGCCCCCTTAACTCACGTAAGTGATGCGAATGTCTGACAACCCGGCCAGTTCAGCCATAGACGTGGCAATAAAGGTAGCACTGAGGAAATGCTCAGCATCAACCTGATACTGAAAACGCACTTCACTACCATGAGAATTGAAACCTTTCCCTCTGACCTTGAATGAATTAAGCATGATCCGCCCCCGCGATTGGCAGACGGCCAGCGAAGAAACAGACGTGGTCGCGCACCAAAGTGCGACGCGCTTCTCGTTCTGAATGTGCTGCGATATGGTGAATAACGGCTTTGATTGTCGAGCAATCGCGGCGAACTGCGGCGATCAGCCAAATGAATTTGGTTTGAGGTGTGGCGAGGGTAGTAGCCATAATGGCAGCCTCCTTGTACTGGGTAAAATTCCCACCACCGGAAACGCCAATTTCAAGGGTGGTGAGCTGAACAGGGTTGGCGTAACCGGCGTACAAGGTAACCGGCGCGGATTGCTCCGCCCCCATCCAACTCACCATAATTTTGTGAGTAACATGGACTACAGCCATATCACTGGAAAAATGGTGTGAAGATGCGAGGACACAAAAAAAGACGCTAGGCGCGTCGTGTGTCGCCTTGTACATTATCAGGACGCCAATCCCGGCACCAGATTTTGCTGGTGCCTTTGCAGTGTAATACTGGTTTGCGCAAAGTGGCAAGCCGTTTTTATAAGCGCCGATCGCCATATCATCATTATCTCCCAGCCATGAATTAAATGACTGAATGCCAGATGTGTGTTTTTCAGCATGACAGCGCCCCTGACCGTCAGAGGCCATAATGTTTGAATTCATAATTTAAGGCTCCGTTATGCGGCGTTCGTGTTGTCCGGATATAGCGAGAGAATATCGGCAATAGCCTGATCGGTAAGTCCGAGATAGCCACCAGCAGCAGCGTACTGATTTACGAGCTGGATAACCTTCAGCACATCACCACGGCAGGAAAAGCGGTAGCGTAGGTGTGCGCCGATGCCATCTGTATTGGGCTCTTCCGAACGTTCCAGGCAAATATCCAACCGGCGTTCTAACTCGCTGGCATAATTCCGGCCAGACGAAAGGCGGCAATAGCGGAGAATGTCATTTTCCGTCCATCCCTCAATGCCGGTTCGCAGCATATAAACGCGGGCGCGATGCTTTTTCGGTGTGCGCTTTGGCTCTTGAACGGTACTGGTAGCAGGCGTAACATCAGACGTGCGAATATCTGAGTTAGCCGCCTGCTGTATGGGGCGGTTTTTCTTTTCCATTACGCCACCTCACCACGAGATTCAGCAATACGTTCGCTAATCCAAGCGTCTATCTCCCCTTCAACAAATGCTATGGAGCGTGCGCCAATCTTCACCGGTTTTGGAAAACGATTTTGGCTGATTAACCTATACAGCCATGCCTTGCTGTAACCAGTTCGGCGCTTAACTTCTGCCAGGCGGATGAAAGAACGTGCGTTTTCTGACATATTTACCCCTTCGTCTTTAGCTAGACATCACTAGACGTCTGTAGATTTAGGGGAAAAATAATTTGAATTGGGGATATTAAGAAGAGATAAGAAATCAGTCATCTCACCCCGGTGCTTAAAGTTTTAATTTTCACACCGGGATAAAATTTTTACCTTTTCGGAATGGAACGGAAATCTAAAAAATCCATTACATGAATGTGTCAACGCGGCTTTCAAGCAACTCCATGGCCTTCGGTCTCGTCACCGACCTAAGACGATCTTTAATATCCACCTCGAATTCATCGGGGAAAAGCAATTGTGCCAATTGAAACTGGGTTAAAGTGATGCCAGTAATCTCTCCCCATAAAAACAGATCTATATAAGGTAATACCTTGTATTCACAAAGTTTTTTAAGGTCATTATCTGTTTTCTTTTGCGAGCGATCCCCTTCATTATTAATTTTTCTCTCATTCGCAAGCCACTCTGAAAAATCACGCATTATTTTTTCGTCATTGTTATTTAAATCTACACGTATAAACCTCTTTATTCCCGGATAATCATCACTCAACGGGGTGTATAGATTCAAGTCATTACTTAATGTAGTCGAGTATTCTGAATCATCCCAAGATGATGAGTTACCTTCTATTTTATTGATTCTATTTTTCTCAAGATGCTTTTTAAGCATAGCATTTATAGCATTCATGACTTCAGGGGTCTGCTCGTGTAAATCTGCATATAAATCAATAAAATCAAACATCCACATTTCATCAATACTGGAATTTTCGATTACATCATGACCGGTTAAAATAAGATCGTTTCTTGTGGACAGATGGATAAGAGATTTCAATAGAAAATCTTTGCTAATTCCGTTCGCTAAGTCTTCTTTAATGCCGTTAAACAAAATAATCTTGCGGGTCATTATCGACTTCCACCAGTGATTTCTGGTGTAACTTTCGCATACGCTATAATTTTCTAAGTCGAACCACTCGGGACAGTATTCCGGTTTTTTACTCATCATGCCACCTCGCACCCTCTTTAATTTGGGGGCCATGCCAGCCAGTAGAGGTGTACTGGTTTTCGGGGATCAGCCTAGGCACAGCCTTTTTCTTTCAAGTCTACCGTAGTCTACTACAGTAACTTGGCGGTTTGCAGTCACGCACCTTTCCCGAACGCGCCATGAATCACGTTTTCCCGGTGCTCCAGCGCATCCATATAGTCGGCATACCACTGGAGCATCTCCCGCCGACCATCCAGATACTGCGCATGGTTGTATGTCCCGCGAATGCTGTTCTTGTCCACATGCGCGAGCTGCGTTTCTATCCAGGCGGTGTTGTAACCCTGCTCATGGAGAATGGTGCTCATAGTGTGCCTGAACCCATGACCGGTGACGCGGCCACCGTATCCGATGCGTTTGAACACCTGATTAATACTGGCCTCACTCATGGTTTTGCGCGGATCATTACGCCCGGGGAACATGTGGGGATAGCGTCCTGTCATTTCACGAATGCGCGCAATGATGGCCTGGGCCTGTGATGACAGTGGCACTATATGCGGCCGGCGCATCTTCATCCGTTCCGCTGGTATTTCCCACACCGCAGCATCAGCATCGATTTCCTGCCATGTAGCCCCTCGGAGCTCACCAGTTCTTAACCCAGTGATGATCAGCAAACGCGCAGCCAAAACCACCAGCATGCTGCCAGAATAGCTGGAAAGGGCATCAAAGAACGCCGGTAGCTCAGAGGCGTTCAGGAAGGGATAGTGTCTGGATTCATGCCCCTGCATAGCGCTGGTGAGATCCGGAGCTGGGTTGTATTCAGCCCGCCCAGTGACAATGGCATAGCGAAAGACTTCACCGCAGCGCTGCCGGACCTTCTTGGCCTTCTCCGTTGCCCCTCTCCCCTCCATACGACGAAGCACATTAAGCAGTTCAAGCGGCTTGATTTCCGCGATCGGCTTTTTGCCGATGTAAGGGAAAACATCTTTGTTGAACGCCTCCATAATGTCCGAAGCATACCCATCCGACCATTTGTAGAGCTTGCTGGCATGCCATTCGCAGGCGATTTCCTTAAAAGTGTTTCTGACGTTTGCCTCTCGGGCTATCTTCTCTTCCCGCTTTGCTTCGTTGGGGTCGATACCCCCAGCGATACCCCTTTTTGCCTCATCACGTTTGGCCCGCGCATCAGCCAGAGTAACTTCGGGATATACCCCCAGCGCCAGCAACTTCTCTTTACCTGAGACGCGATACTTCATTCGCCAATACCGGGAGCCATTGGGGTTTACGAGTAAATAGAGACCGCCGCCGTCAGAGAGTTTGTAAGGTTTCTCTTTGGGCCGGGCAGTATCAACCTGGCGGGCATTGAGCTTCATTTGGGGGTATCTCCACAAGGCAAAACAGCACATACCCCCGAAAATACCCCCAACGACACGTAGATTTTGGGATTGAGTAGTAGACGTTGAGATACCAGCGGGAGCGCTATAACGCAGAGTATAAAGGGTTCTTGTGGACTTTAGTAGACGTTAGAAGATGTTTGAATGGTGCCGATAATAGGAGTCGAACCTACGACCTTCGCATTACGAATGCGCTGCTCTACCAACTGAGCTATATCGGCCCTGAAAAGGATATGACCACGAATGTGAGCACGGGGTAGAAGGTTAAAACTAACCGGGCGATGCGTCAATGGCCTTGCGAATCAAACGCCTATTTTTGCATCACCCGAGTTCAATTACGCACGAATGGTGTCGTCACCGATGCCAATCCACTTGTATGTGGTCAGTGCTTCCAGTCCCATTGGACCGCGGGCGTGCAGTTTTTGCGTACTCACCGCCACTTCCGCGCCCAGTCCGAACTGGCCGCCGTCGGTGAAGCGGGTGGAGGCGTTGACGTACACCGCAGAAGAATCGACTTCGTTCACGAAACGGTTGGCGTTGCCGATCGTGCGCGTCAGGATGGCGTCAGAGTGCTGGGTGCCGTGTTCGCGAATGTGCGCGATAGCGCCATCCATATTTTCGACCACCACAACGTTCAGATCCAGAGACAGAAACTCGTTATCCAGCTCTTCCGGTTTCAGCGGTACCAGTTTGGCAGGGCCATTCAGTACCTGCATCACGATTTCGTCACCGTGCAGCGTAACACCGCTTTCCGCCATCTTGTGGCTTAACGCAGGCAGAAAACGCTCAGCGATATCCTGATGCACCAGCAGGGTTTCTACGGTGTTACAGGTGCTCGGACGCTGGGTTTTAGCGTTGACGATAATCTTCAGCGCCGGGGCGATTTCAGCAGAATCATCGACATAAATATGACAAACGCCAATGCCGCCGGTGATGACCGGGATAGTCGACTGCTCACGGCACAGCTTGTGCAGGCCCGCGCCGCCGCGAGGGATCAGCATATCGATGTACTTATCCATACGCAGCATTTCGGTGACCAGCGCGCGATCCGGGTTGTCGATCGACTGCACCGCTGCTGCGGGTAAACCACAGGCTTCCAGCGCCTTTTGGATCACCGCCACGGTCGCGGCGTTCGTCCGGTACGTCTCTTTCCCGCCGCGCAGAATTACCGCATTACCGGTTTTCAGGCACAGGGAGGCAACGTCAACGGTGACGTTTGGGCGGGCTTCATAAATCACGCCGATCACGCCCAGCGGAACGCGACGACGCTCAAGACGCAAGCCGCTATCCAGCAGTCCCCCATCAATCACCTGCCCGACCGGGTCGGCGAGATTACATACCTGGCGCACATCGTCAGCAATCGCTTTCAGACGCGCGGGTGTCAGCGCCAGGCGGTCGAGCATTGCTTCGCTCAGACCATTTTCACGCGCCTGTTCTACATCCTGCTTGTTAGCGCTAAGGATACTTTCCGTTTGCGCTTCCAGCTCATCGGCTATTTTTTCCAGCACGCGGTTTTTTTCGCGGCTGGAGAGCAGCGCCAGCTTGTATGACGCAGCTTTGGCAGCAATGCCCATTTGTTCCAGCATATGCCTGTTCCTTAACGGGTAATCATGTCGTCGCGATGGACAGCAACCGGGCCGTATTCATAGCCGAGGATGGTGTCAATCTGCTGTGAGTGGTGTCCGGCAATACGGCGCAGCGCGTCACTGTTATAGCGGGTGACGCCGTGGGCAATATCGCGCCCTTCAAGATTGCAGATGCGAATCACTTCACCACGAGAAAAGTTGCCTGTCACGCTTTTAATGCCTTTTGGCAGTAATGAACTGCCGCGTTCCAGAATCGCGGCGGTCGCGCCCTCATCGACGGTAATTTCCCCGGCAGGCGGCGCGCCGAAAATCCAGCGTTTACGGTTCTCCAGCGGAGAGGCCTGGGCATGAAAGCGCGTCCCGACGGAAACGCCGTCCATGACGTCGCCAATCACGCCCGGCTTGCTGCCCGCGGCAATAATGGTGTCGATCCCAGCGCGGCAGGCCACGTCGGCGGCCTGCAGTTTGGTGCCCATGCCGCCGGTGCCCAGACCAGAGACGCTATCCCCGGCAATGGCGCGCAGCGCATCATCAATACCGTGAACGTCTTTGATTAGCTCCGCCTGCGGGTTGGTGCGCGGATCGGCGGTGAACAGCCCCTGCTGATCGGTCAGCAGCAACAGCTTATCGGCCCCGGCCAGAATCGCCGCCAGCGCCGAGAGGTTGTCATTATCGCCGACTTTAATTTCGGCGGTCGCCACCGCGTCATTCTCATTGATGACGGGAACGATGTTGTTATCCAGCAGCGCGCGAAGCGTGTCGCGGGCGTTGAGGAAGCGCTCACGGTCTTCCATATCCGCACGCGTCAGCAGCATCTGCCCGATATGGATACCATAAATAGAGAACAGCTGTTCCCACAGTTGAATCAATCGGCTCTGCCCTACCGCCGCCAACAGCTGTTTCGAGGCTATCGTCGCCGGGAGCTCTGGGTAACCAAGATGCTCACGTCCGGCGGCAATCGCGCCAGAGGTAACGATAACAATACGATGCCCTGCGGCATGGAGCTGCGCGCACTGGCGAACCAGTTCGACGATGTGGGCGCGGTTCAGGCGGCGCGATCCGCCCGTTAACACACTGGTGCCAAGTTTTACCACCAGCGTCTGGCTGTCACTCATGATTCTCTGCCATTCAAAATTGGGGAAAATGATATCAAACGAACGTTTTAGCAGGACTGGCCCCGGTTGCCAACAGCCAGCGCACAAAGCATGAAATTTTATTGCGCAGGATCAGCAAGCGTAGCGGCAGATTTTGACGCATTGATTACAGAAACAAAAAAACATTCTTTTTTAAAAATATTCTTACTTTGTCATAAAACGTTCATTCCCGGACGTTAAAAACCCTCCTGTCTTTTAACGGGGATCGCACCCAGTGAATATTCGCGCGTACTTTTAATCAGGAATGAAAATGAAAAAGAGCACTCTGGCATTAGCGGTGATGGGGATTGTGGCGTCGGCATCCGTACAGGCGGCGGAAATTTATAACAAGAACAGCAATAAACTGGACCTGTACGGCAAAGTAAAAGCCATGCATTACATGACGGATTATGACAGCAAAGACGGCGACCAAAGCTATATCCGTTTAGGCTTTAAAGGCGAAACGCAAATTAACGATGAGCTGACGGGATATGGTCGCTGGGAAGCAGAGTTCGCTGGCAATAAAGCTGAAAGCGACTCTAACCAGCAAAAAACACGTCTGGCCTTTGCCGGTCTGAAATTAAAAAATCTTGGCTCGTTTGATTATGGTCGTAACCTGGGCGCGTTATACGACGTGGAAGCGTGGACCGATATGTTCCCGGAATTTGGCGGCGACTCCTCCGCACAGACCGATAACTTTATGACCAAACGCGCCAGCGGCCTGGCGACTTACCGTAACACCGACTTCTTCGGCGTCGTGGATGGTCTGGATCTCACCCTGCAATATCAGGGTAAAAACCAGGATCGCGATGTGAAAAAACAGAACGGCGACGGTTTTGGTACCTCCGTTACCTATGACTTTGGCGGTAGCGATTTCGCCGTAAGCGGCGCTTATACCAACTCCGATCGTACCAATCAGCAGAATCTGCAAACTCGCGGTACGGGCGATAAAGCAGAAGCCTGGGCAACGGGTTTTAAATACGATGCTAACGATATCTATATTGCGACGTTCTATTCTGAAACGCGCAATATGACGCCGATTTCCGGTGGATTCGCCAATAAAACGCAGAACTTCGAAGCAGTTGTTCAATATCAATTTGACTTTGGTCTGCGTCCATCACTGGGCTATGTGCTGTCTAAAGGGAAAGATATTGAAGGCGTCGGCAATGAGGATCTGGTGAATTATATCGACGTTGGCGCAACGTATTATTTCAACAAAAACATGTCAGCGTTTGTTGATTATAAAATCAACCAGCTCGATAGCGATAATAAGCTGGGCATCAACGATGATGATATCGTCGCCGTCGGTATGGTTTATCAGTTCTGATTTAGGATAAAAAAATGCCGGATGGGGTTGCGCCGCCATCCGGCAGTTTACTGTTCATTATGCCGTTAATTTAACCGGCTCATCGTTAAAATCGTCAGCAGGCTCCAGCGCCAAATCCAGCGACGTTAACAACCCACGTAATTTTTCATGAAATTCGCGTAAGGTGTATTCCAGTCGCTCTACCACTTCACTCTCTTTCACCGGCACCGCCGTCCAGTTGCCATCTTTATCAAACAAACCAAACTGATAGCTGTAGGTAAAGCGTTTTTCCTGCGCCTCAAGCTCCATCCACCAGCCCCAGAACTCGCGTTTCTCAGGGGCGGGTTTCACGTTGACGCAAACAGCCAAACAATCGAAAAAAAATCGATTATCTTCGCACTGCCCTTCCCGGATGTACGGGCCAAGCGCGGTGAATTTCTTGATCAATCTACTTTTCGGATGCCCACTCGGTAACGTCATTACGATCTCCTTAGGTGAAGCCCCTGTTTTACCAAATCGATAAAATTTAGCAAACTTTTAACACAATCTCTGATTGATCCACTTGGTTATTTCTTGCAGTCCTTTGTCAAAATTGCGGTACACCGGATTGAATGGAATCTCCAGCAGCTTACCGTCAGAAGATGACGAGGTGATTAAGCGCGACTCCTCTTCGGGGCTAAATGGGTCGTTTTTCCAGAAGCCCGACAGCATTGGCGTTGGGCAGCGTCGGCCAAGCAGTCCCTGCACTTTCAATGAATAGCGATTAAGCTCTACGCGCAGCGCTTCATCGGAGGCGTCGTGCATCCCCAGGCGACTGGCCAGAACGTCAAGATACATTTCCGGGACGCTTGCCTGACGCTGCGGGTCGCTCAGCAGCGCATGCACTACCGGCCCCAGGCAGGCCACCGCTTTCAGGCGTGAAGATTCCAGATACGCCAGACGAACCGCCACGTTAGCGCCAAAGCGGAAACCGAAGGCCGCCACGCGGGTGTGGTCCACCCAGGGAACATTAGGCAGCGCCTTTAATACATGCTGATGCAGCAGGCTGGAATCCTGAGTCAGTTTCCATTTTGACGAGAAGCCGACCGACGGCATATCCAGCGTCAGCATGGCAATACCGCGCGGAGCAAAGTAGCGCTCATACAGGGTGTAGTAGTCCGTTTGCATGGAATCAAGACCGCCGCACATCATGACCGTCGGGAACGGGCCATCGCCTTTTGGCATATGCAGGAAGCCGGTTATCGGCGCGCCGCCAGCGACCGCGAATTCCATCTCACGCAGCGTGCCCGGCAGCCGTTGAGCGGCTTCTTCATAGGCGCGATTCGCCAGAGCCTGCGCCTGCTCTGCCAGCTCATCGCCTTTTAAGTGCGGGTACGCGGCAATGTTGTACAGCGTGGAAGCATGCAGCCAGTGGCGTCCGCTCACCTGCGGATCTTCCTCCATAGACGCTTTTTGTTGCCAATCCATCGCCTGCTTCGCCCACTCATAGATCCAGTTCCCGCCACGATAGCCAATCACCGTATCGTAGAGTTCTTTATCCGTGCGTTCGGCTTCGCTCATCACGATACGCGCCTGTACTTCGAGGATTTCACGCGGATCGATGCCGCGCCAGATCCACATCAGGCGATTCACCATGCGATACCAGTGCGGGACTGTTTTGCCATCCAGGGCAGATTGTACGGACGGCTGCGCGCCGTGATTAAAACGGCGAACCAGCGTAGACGTTTCAGGGTGTTTGAAGCGGGGTTTGAACAGGACTTCGCTGAGGTTAGCTTGTGACATTCTTGCAGCCTCCATGAATACTTATTGAGGCATAGTGTAACCTGATGGGGATTAATAAAGAACAACGCCCGGCATAGCCAGGCGTTGAAAACGGTGCTGATTAGCGACCAGAGATCGGCGGGACGAACACCACGCCCATATCCCACGGCTGCTCAATCCAGGTATCCTGTGGGATATCAATAACATAATCGTCCACCAGCGGGCGGCCTGCCGGCTTAGCGAAGATAGTGACAAAATGCGCTTTCGGGTACATTTCACGAATCGCAACCGCAGTGCCACCGGTATCAACCAGGTCATCGATGACGATGAACCCTTCACCGTCGCCTTCGGCACGCTTCAGCACTTTCAGTTCGCGCTGGTTGTCGTGATCGTAGCTGGAGATGCATACGGTATCGACATGACGAATACCCAATTCACGCGCCAGCAATGCGCCCGGCACCAGACCACCACGGCTAACGGCAATAATGCCTTTCCATTGTTCAGAAGGCATCAGGCGACTTGCCAGTTTACGTGCATGGATCTGCAACATGTCCCAGGTGACGACGTATTTTTCGCTCATGTGAAGTGTCCCAGCCTGTTTATCTACGGCTTATTAATAAATTGAGGGTGAATCAGGTTGCGCGAGATTATAGAGATCTGACGCACTAAAAACCAGTGTTTCGCGGTATCCACGCCTCTTTTTGCATGCTTTATGCTAGCCGTCAGCGGAGAAAGTGGTATTCTCAATCGCATCGCGCAAGCCTGACTTGTGGTGTTTTTTATTCAGCTAACCCCGTGCCCTGCAAGTCAATTTTGTAGGACATCGCCAAGGAGACTCAACGTGTCTGAACTGTCTCAATTATCCCCGCAACCGCTGTGGGATATTTTTGCCAAAATCTGTTCTATTCCTCATCCCTCCTACCATGAAGAGCAGCTCGCTGAACACATTCTGAGCTGGGCCCAGGAGAAAGGTTTCCACGTCGAGCGCGACCAGGTCGGTAACATCCTGATTCGCAAACCTGCAACCGCAGGCATGGAAAACCGCAAACCGGTCGTTCTGCAGGCGCACCTGGATATGGTCCCGCAGAAAAACAACGACACCGTGCACGACTTCACCAAAGATCCTATCCAGCCATATATTGATGGCGAATGGGTGAAAGCTCGCGGCACCACGCTGGGCGCGGATAACGGTATCGGTATGGCGTCCGCGCTGGCCGTTCTGGCAGATGACAACGTGGTACACGGTCCGCTGGAAGTGCTGCTGACCATGACCGAAGAAGCGGGTATGGATGGCGCATTTGGTCTGCAGGCTAACTGGCTGCAGGCAGATATCCTGATCAACACCGACTCTGAAGAAGAAGGTGAGATCTACATGGGTTGCGCAGGCGGGATCGATTTTACCTCTAACCTGCTGCTGTCCCGTGAAGCGATTCCGGCTGGCTTCCAGAGCTTTAAGCTAACGTTGAAAGGCCTGAAAGGCGGTCACTCCGGCGGCGAAATCCACGTCGGTCTCGGTAACGCTAACAAGCTGCTGGTACGCTTCCTGGCGGGTCACGCCGAAGAGCTGGATCTGCGTCTGGTCGATTTCAACGGCGGTACGCTGCGTAACGCGATCCCGCGTGAAGCCTTTGCGACCCTCGCCGTGGCTGCTGATAAGGTTGATGCGTTAAAAGCGCTGGTGAACACTTACCAGGACATCCTGAAAAACGAACTGGAAGCCAAAGAGAAGAATCTGGCTCTGCTGCTGGATGCCGTAGCCAACGATAAAGCCGCGCTGACTACCCAGTCTCGTGACGCTTTTGTTCGTCTGCTGAACGCCACCCCGAACGGCGTGATCCGTAATTCCGACGTGGCGAAAGGCGTTGTGGAAACCTCCCTGAACGTGGGTGTCGTGACCATGACTGACGATAATGTACAGATCCACTGCCTGGTTCGCTCGCTGATCGACAGCGGTAAAGACTACGTGGTAAGCATGCTGGATTCACTGGGCAAGCTGGCTGGCGCCAAAACCGAAGCCAAAGGCGCGTATCCTGGCTGGCAGCCGGATGCTAACTCTCCGGTTATGCACCTGGTTCGCGAAACCTATCAGCGTCTGTTCAACAAAACGCCGAACATCCAGATTATCCACGCCGGTCTGGAATGTGGCCTGTTCAAGAAACCGTATCCGGATATGGACATGGTTTCCATCGGGCCAACCATCACCGGTCCGCACTCACCGGATGAGCAGGTTCATATCGAAAGCGTCGGTCATTACTGGACGCTTCTGACTGAACTGCTGAAGTCGATTCCGGCGAAGTAAGTCTCTGCAATAAATGCCGGATGGCGCTGCGCTTATCCGGCCTACGCGCTGATGTGTACGCTGGATTATCCGGCATGCACGCGGGTTTGTAGGCCGGATAAGGCGTTTCGCCGCCATCCGGCAATTGTTCAGAGTCACAGCCCCAGCAGCAGCTGTCTTTCTATTTGTGGATCCAGCAGCGTGACGTGTAACCCCACCAGCCTCACGCCCCGCCCTCCCCGACGTTCATCCCAGGTTTTGCGCGCTGTCGCAATTAAGTCCTCTTTATTTAAGCGCGGCCAGACGTGCTCCTGCGTGGTCTGCTGAAAATCATTAAACTTGAGTTTTATTCCCTGGCGGGCGATCAGGAGGTCCGGCTTTACCTTTGTCAGACGCCGCTCCAGTTCGGGATAAAGCCGCTCTATAATCGCCTCGCACTCTGACCACTCGTGAATATCTTCCGCCAGCGTGCGCTCCACGCCGACGGATTTGCGCAGCCTGTCGTTGTTGACATCCCGCTCGTCAATGCCCTGGCTACGCTCCCACAGCACACGACCAAACTTACCAAACCGTTTGAGCAGCATGGCGAGATCGTATTTTTGAACATCCTCGCAGGTACGCAATCCCATTGATTCCAGCTTAGCGGCAGAGACTTTTCCGACGCCGGGAATTTTGCCCAGCGGTAACGTTCTGAGAAATTCGGGGACATCGGCGGGAGTAATCACATATTGCCCGTTGGGCTTATTGAGATCGGAGGCTATTTTTGCCAGAAATTTTACCGGCGCAATCCCGGCGGAGGCGGTTAACTGCAGCTCGTTGAAAATCGTCTGGCGGATCTCCTGCGCTATCAGCGTGGCGGAACCGTGACAGTGAGCGCTGTCGGTCACATCCAGATAGGCTTCGTCCAGCGAGAGGGGTTCAATCAGCGAGGTATAGCGGGAGAAGATCGCCTGAATCTGCCGGGAGGCTTCTTTATAAGCGTCGTATCGACCAGGCAATAACGTGAGATGCGGGCACAGCTTTAACGCCATTCCCGTTGGCATCGCGCTACGCACGCCAAATTTGCGCGCCGGGTAATTGGCTGTGCTGATAACCCCCCGGCGTTCACGACTGCCGCCAATAGCGATGGGAATGTCGCGCAGGGCAGGATTATCACGCATTTCCACCGCCGCGAAAAAGCAGTCCATATCAACATGTATGATTTTGCGCATCATTCACCTCCCACAACACTGTTTAAGTATACAGTATTTTTATAATGTGAGAAGTATGATTATGCCTTATGCAGGGCCATTCATGATGAAGCGCGCATCGCACAGGTAACGCACGATGTCCGATGTCGTATGCTCTGCGGGATTACCCGCCGTACTGACGAAAAGCTTATTCACTTTGCGGATTTTTGCCCGCAGCAGTTTTTCAATCGTCATCAGGCGAAAGGCATCATTTTCCACGCAAAAAAGCTCATAGTCTCCCAGGCGTTCTCCACAAATTTCACAGTGATTCATCCAGTAACGTAGCCCGGTGGTTTTACTTTTATCCAGATAGTAATTGCTGGCTTTAATGTTCTTTTTGATCTCTTCAGGTAGGGAATTGATATGGAAAAGGAATGAATTACGGCGCACCGACTGCCAGCCTTTGCCATCCTGCTCTTTGCGTATAAACCGGGTAAACATCACCCCGTGAATATGGGTTAGCTGGTGGCAGTTCCAGCAGTGCATCTTTGAGGTAATCACCAGATAGTACGGCGCAACGATGTTAAAACTGCCGGTGTTGTAGACATAGTCACGGAGCGCCTCGTTTAGCTCATGGGGTTCGGTGTACCAGATCCCGGAAACCTTGTCGAAATGCGCGCCCTGACAGACCACATCAGTCACGTTATCAGTATGAATATCCAATGGAATAATATGGGTTACATCTATCACATTGCCTCCCTGCGAAATAATTTGCCCCCACGTTGCGTGGGGGCGGGGTTCGTATTAATGAGCGGCGGGAACAGGATGTTGGCGTAAAGACGTCACCTGCTTTTGTTTGTCCAGCTTATCAACCAACGGTTGCACAACCTTCTCACCGTGTTGGCCAAAATATTGATACAGCGTATCGGAAGCGCTTTGCGTCAATACCATGATCTCAATACGACGGTTGCCAGCGCTTTCCGGGTTTTTCGCATCCAGCAGCATTTGGTCCGCCATCGCGCTGACCTGCATAACTTTATCCTGCGGCATTCCGGCGTCTTCAAGTACACGACGGGCCGACAACGCGCGATCGCCTGAGAGGTTCCAGTTGTTGTAAATGTTGCTCTTATAGCTCATCGCGTCCGTATGCCCGGTGATAATGATTTTGTTATCCAGCGAGTCAAACACGGGGGCCAGCTCAACCAGCAGCGATTTGAAGAACGGCATAATTTTGGCGCTACCGCGTTCGAACATATTACGGTTCTGATCGTCTTTAATCAGTACGCGCAGCCCCTGAGGAACAATCTCCATCTCGAGGTTGGTCTCCATATGCGCTTTGCGGGCAATGACATTGATATCCGTCGCCAGCTCACCCAACTCCTGGGCTGATTTTTGTTTCAGTAATGCCGTTTTCTCGTTTACGTCCAGCGCCTTTTTAGCATTCTCTTCCGTGATCCTCGCCGTCTCCTGCGGGTTCACGGTTTTATCGAGCTTATTGCGCGTAACGTTTTTCTTCTGTGCGCCAGGCGCTATCGGCTGCTTGCCCAGCTTGTTCAATGGCGCCATACCGCCACCGTTAAAGATTGACTGGCCATGCAGCGCCGCCACGATATTTTCGCGGTCAGCCTTGCTGACGCTGTTCACAATCCACAGCGTCATAAACAGCGCCATCATCGCTAGCGTAAAGTCAGCAAAGGCGACCTTCCACGCCCCGCCATGATGACCTGCATGGTTCTTTTTAATTTGTCGGCGGATAATGGTGGTTTTCGCGCCGCGATCGCGACGATTTGGCCCCTTCCTCATGCTTATTCCTGCTCCAGCATCGCATTAACCCACGCATCCAGATTGGCGAAAGTGGGTTTAGAGGCCAGATGCAGAAGTTTACGGCCAGCATCGACCGCCAGAAGCGTCGGTTTGCCGCCCGCTTGCGCGACCAGCACGGTACGCACGCATTCGAGCAGCGAATGCTCTGCCCGCGCCTGCTGCTCCATGGCGTTTGCCAGCGGATCCATCAGACAATAGCAGATGAATACCCCTAAGAAGGTCCCCACCAGCGCCGCCGCCACCTTCAAACCGATCAGCGCAATAGAGCCATCGATAGACTGCATGGTGATGATAATGCCCAGTACCGCCGCACAAATGCCGAATCCAGGCATCGCTTCGGCGGTACGCTGTAAGGAGCGCGAAGGGGTTAACAAAGATTCTTCCGCGGTATCCAATTCCTGATCGAGGATCCCTTCCAGCTCGTGGGCATCGATTTTCCCCATCGCCATCAGACGGAAGTTATCGGCGATAAATGTCACCAGCCGCTTCTGGGTCAGCACCAGCGGGTATTTCTGGAAGATGGTACTTTCTTCCGGCTGTTCGATATGCTGATCCAGCATACGCAAGCCGCCGTTCTGTACCATTTCCAGCAGCTCATACAGGCACATCAGGAGCTGACGCTGGAACTCCGGTCCCATTTTCTTTTTACTGATCACCCCTTTGATCTGGTGGGCGATCTCTTTAAGCACATGTACCGGGTTACCAATAATCATCGCCCCCAGGCCCGCACCGACGATAATAATAATTTCTGCTGGCTGCCAGATGGCAATTAACTGTCCACCGGCCTCAAAGTAACCACCAAATACGCAGCCTAAAACCACTAATAAACCAAAAATCTTTTGCATTACGTCCTCCGCATGTTGATTCGGAATTGTTAGTCTGGATATAAACAATCACGAATCTTGTGCGTGATTTTTTTATTCATTTGACAAATTCGGGCTTCGGTCAGCCCTAATACCAACGCGATCTCTTTTAAATTCATATCGTGTTGGTAATACATTGAGAGCACGAGGCCCTCTTTTTCACTGAGTTGGCTCAGGGCGTAACTCAACATTTCCTGGGTGACGAATTGCTCCTCAAGCCCCCGCCCTTCGAGCGGTGCGATCGGCATATCGCCATTCAGTAATTCATCCAGACTGGCCAGCGTTTCGGCGCCTTCCAGCTGTTGGTATTCCTGATAATCCTCAGACGATAATCCCAGCCGGGACAGCTCCTCCCATGAGGGTTCATGCCCCAGCTGTGTGCGCGCATCACGAATCAAATCTTTAATCTGATGGTATTTTTGGCGTAGCTGACGCGGCCGCCAGTCAAGGCTGCGCAGCTCATCCAGAATGGCGCCGCGTATGCGGTGGACGGCATAACCGGCAAAACCTTCGTCCGGTTGACCGTAGCGGCGAATCGCGTTCAGCAATCCCATCAGCGCCGTTTGCTCCATATCCTGCCTGTCCATTACGCAGGTACATTGCGGCGCAAGTTGACGCACCACTTTGCGCACCAAAGGAAGATAAGCCTGTAAATAGTGGCTTTCCTGCTTTGGCGTGAGCACGGGCGTCGCATTGAAGTCTTCTGATTCGTAAGCATCCTGTATCATGTTATTTCCTGGCTTGCCGCTTATTGGAACACGACTTTTTTCACCAATATGTCCTTATAAGGTGTCGCCATTTTGCGTTTCGCTAATTCAGCTTTCAGATTTTCAAATATTTTCTTTCTGATCTCGGAGATCTTCAGCGCCCGAATATCTTCATATTTCATATTCGACAGCTCATCTACGGTAATACTTTGATAAAGCGGCTCGTCCTTCTTAATTTTTTCCGCGTCTTTCTCTGTATCCACAACCATCACCAGCTCAGCGACCATATAGCGATCGCCCCCTTCATTATCATGAAGCGTCACCACCGTTTCCGGCAGAGAGACAAAAATACTGCTGGATTCATCCTGGCTATCTTCCGCTTCATGAGCGGGCTTTTCTGCTGCAGCCGTGGTTCCCTTCTTCATATAGTGATAAACGCCCCAGCCTGCGCCTCCGGCAATACCCAGCGCCACGACGGAGCTAATCAGACACGCGATAACAATTTTCTTCATCTTGCTTTTACACTTTGATCAGAACGGATTCGTTCTGTTGAAATTGAGGTTCGTCGTTAAGCGTTAGCGCCGACGTCACCTCGTCCTGTTGATGACCTGACTGCTGCTGTTGCTGTTGCGATTGCCCCTCGGAAGAGACCTGAACATTCACTTCCATGAAGTTCTGCGCCGTGAGGTGCTGGCGCAAGTTCTCGCTAAATTGCTGCAATGAGCGGCAGACATCGCTCTGATTTGCACCGATGTGAACCATCAGCTTTCCGGCATCCAGCTGCACGGCAATTTCCAGTTTGCCAAGCGAGGGAGGATCAAGACGAATGGTCGACACCTGCTGCTGCTGACCGATCTGGAACTGAATTCTGTCTTTGAGCAGCGCGGTGAGCTTCTCTCCAAGCTCCTCGGTTGACATGGTCACTGGCGCGGAAACCGGCGTCGACACGATGTTATGCCCGGTCAGAGGGTTCACCGGCTGATTTCCCTGCGCCGCCGTATTGAGCAAACTTTGCGTAGAGAGCGCAGGGCTCACCGTCACGCCAGCGGTTTTTCTCTCCACCACCGGGCGAGGGCTGGGGCTCTGTGTTGATTTCACCCGGGCAGAAATTTGCTGTGACGTCGAGAGTGACGCAGGTTCAGGCGCGATCGCGCGCAGATCCTGGGCGGAAAACGTCGCCAGCTTAGCCTGCTGGTCCGGGGTTGCTGACGGCAAATCCTCGCTGAGTGACGCCAGTAACGTTTGTAGCTTAGGCGGCAGTGACGACAGGTCGGTTGCGTGCTGCCCGGCCGACGGCGCGGACGTTTTTTCGGGCTGGGCCATGGCGCTCGCCAGTTGGCGCAGAAGCGATGATCCCGGACGGGTGGTTTGCGCCTGCGCCAGCATTTTCAACATTTCACCATCCGGCTGTTTCTGTACATCAGCAGGAGCCGCCTGGGTTGGTTGCGCCAATAGCATAGCCAGCAAAGCCTGCATGGCTGCCGGGTTGGCGTCGTCTTGTTTATGTTCAGCCGCCGAGGTCTGCTGGTGGCTCAGTTTTGCGCCAATCAGCCGTTCAACTGCGGCGTTAAGCCCCGATTGGGGTAAAGAAAACGTGTCGCTGCTTGCAGGGGACGCCGACGCCGAAATCGTCGCCGTTTCCGGTGCGGCCTTTGCCGACGCACTGGCCGGGGCCAGTAATACAGGATTCATGCCTTCTCCGAAATTAAATTCACCATTGAATACGCCAACATGCCTTCCTGGTTTTGCTGATGTTTATCCATGCGCGCTTTGAGTTCTTCCGCACGCTGCGTTCGCCGCGCAATTAACGCCTCAAATGCGATCAGCATTCTGCTTTTCACTTCCCGTAGCGCCTCGGCGTCAGTTTCCCAGGCGGCATAGGCATGGAAATCACGCATCACCTGCTGATGCAGGCCTGGCAATCGACGCCACCGTTTTTGATCCAGGGCATCGTTCATTGCCGCCACCAGGGCATAAAGCTGCTGTTGCTGACGCTCTCTTTCCATCGCCTTATCCCAGTTTTGCCGACAGACCTTCCCAGCCCGTGCGCAGATTCGTCAGGATGAGGATCACTTCATCAATTTTTTCCAACGACAATTCGCCGCTGGCTTCATACAGACGGTAGACGCAGTGGTCATACAGCCGGGACAGATTCACTACCAGCTCGCCGCCCGTTTCAAACTCCAGCGAGCTGGTCAGGGCGTTGAGAATATCGATGCATTTATTGATGCTTTGCGCTTTCCGCTCGTAGCGTTTGTTTTCAATGTGGCTTTTCGCGCGTTCCAGCTCATCCATCAGCCCCGAAAACAGCACCAGCACCAGCTCTAACGGCGATGCTGCTGCGGTACGCGCAGCAAGATCCATCTCTTTGTATTGCGAATAACCATCCTGCGTGTCGTACATGTTGCTTCTTAATCCTTCTGTTAAATCAGCCCGTTACATAAACGCGGCCATACTCACTTTCATGGTGTACACCTCAACCAGCGTATTGGTGTACTCTTCCACGTAGCGGTCATAGTTGGTGTTATAGGTTTCAGTCAGCTGATCGCTTTCGTCCTGAATTTTGCTCTGCTGGTTATCAATGTTTTCCTGGCGCATGGCGATAATGCCGTTGCTGGAGTCCAGGTAACTTTCCATCAGGTCATCCATCTGCGCGACCATGCTGTCGTCGCCGACAAAAATAGAGGTCAACCCGTCCGGGTTCTCTTCCATTTCTTCGCTGAACTGGGTGGAGTCAATTTGTAAGTGACCATCTGAATCCAGCGTGATGCCATAATCGACAATCGAGACGCCGCCGTATGAGGCGTGGGCGATGTCATCCATTTGATTCGCCAGCGAATTCATCCCGGCGTCACCGGCAAAAACCCCGGCAGCCGTACCGTCATCGCCATAGCTGGTCAGTGAATCAATGGTGTCGATCAAGGTGTTGTAGGCATCCACGAAAGTCTGCACTTTTGCCTGCGATCCGCTGGAGTCTTCCGCGACGGTAAAGGTGGTCACATCATTAGGATCGTCAGGATCGCTGACCTCGGAAAAGGTCATCGTCACGCCGGGGATCACATCGTCAAAGGTATTCGTGCTGCTGGTGATGGCAGGGCCCGTTTGACTTCCCAGATGAATTTCTGCGTCCTGCGGATTCGTGATGAGCTGCTCACTGGAGGATTCCGCCGCCGCCAGATCGGTGTTGCCCGTAACGCTCACCGAAAAGCCGCTTTGCGCTCCGGTGGTATCAGAGGTCAGCATGATGGTGGTGGTGCCGTCGGTTTTAACCAGCGCCGCCGACACGCCGGGGTTATCGTCCGAGTTATTAATCGCATCAACCAGTTCGTTGGCATCAATAAAACTGTCGCCATCTTCATCAGCAGCCGCGAGATCGATATCCATGGTCGTGCCGTCATCCATCGACAACGTAAAGGTACCGGATGCGCTGTACTGGTCATCGCTCATGCTGAACGTGGTTTGTTGCGCCTGGGCAAGTGCCGAAACATAAAATGAATAGGTTCCGGCCTGAGCTTCCGAGTTTGCTGATATGGTGTTTGAATCATTGCTCGACGTAGCAGAAAACGTCAGCGGGCCGTCGGTGTCACTGTTGAGCGCATCTATTGCTGACTGAAAGTCGGTGAGCGCCGAACTTAACGAGTCCAGGCCGTTACTTTCTGCATCCAATTCGTTCTGTTGGTTCTGCAGATTCGCCGCCTGGGTGGCAATATCGGCGTAGGCAAATTCTTGTGCTAATTTTTGGATCGGACTCGTAAAGCTCATAATCAATGACTCCGTGCAACGTTAGTGATGTGATAGCAAAACACATGCCAATATTTTTTATTATTAATATTCAGTAAGTTAAGTTAATAGCGGAAATAACTTTTCCCTTCTCAAGGAAGGTTTCCAGGCAAAGATCCGGTCGTTGAAAGCACAACACCGCCGGGTGGCGGTGTTGAGATTGACGTTAAGTCAGGAATTACTGCAGCAGGCTGGAAACCATGCTGGACATGCTGTTGGACTGCTTCAGCATGGTGATACCGGTTTGCATCAGCACCTGTTGCTGGGTCATGTTGGACGCTTCCGTCGCGTAGTCGGTATCCATAATGTTACCGATCGCCACTTCAGTGTTGTCCTGCATGCTGGTCAGGTTAGCCGCGGTGTCGTTCAGACGGTTGATGGATGCACCCAGTTTGGACTGGATCTTAGACACGTCGTCCATTGCAGTCTGGATAGTTCCAATCATCGCATTTGCGGAGCCTGAAGTGGTCAGCTCAGAACCACCGGAAACACCGGCATTACCGGTAGCATCAGCCTGATCGCCTCGGAAAGAGGCGCTAACGTCACCCAGTGCGCCGACCAGATCGTCCAGTTGGCTGGAAATATCAACGGTCATGGTGTCAGAAGATTCAGCGCCAACCTGGAAGGTTACGCCGCTCTGGAACAGACCGTCCTTACCGGTGTTGCTGGTACCGGAAACACCGAACAGGTTGGTGCCGCCGTAAGTGGTGTTCTGCAGCATATCGGACATCTGCTGGCCCAGTTCGTCGTATTCGTCCTGCATCGCCTGCAAATCTTCGTCGCTGTACGTTCCGTTCGCAGCCTGGGTGGACAGGTCTTTCATACGGCCCAGGACGTCGGTCATTTCGTCAAACATGCTGTCCGCAGTCTGCAGCATGGCAGTGGCATCGTTGATGTTGCTCAGCGCAACGCCCATACCGCTGGACTGCGCGGTCAGACGGCTGGCAATCTGTTTGCCCGCAGCGTCATCTGCAGAAGAGTTAATACGGTTACCTGTCGCCAGACGTTCCATAGAAGTAGACAGTGATGCGCTGCTTTTGTTGATAGCATTAACAGCAGACATTGATGCGGTATTAGTATTAATCGATAACATGGTACTGCTCCTTGGGAATAATCGTTTTTGTTTCGATACTCTGTAAAAACGACCACCCGTTCGGAAAACTTAAAGCGCTGCAAAAAAATTTTTTTACGCACATCACAACGCCGTGAGGGAGATAAAACGCATCCCCCTCTCTATTTTAGCTTTCCGTGCTTTTAGTACCAAAACAGCCACAACCCAGGCTACATCTCAATCAAGATTTAATTAAAAGATTATTAGAAATATCTAATAATTAGTTGTTTGTTTACGCACCTTCAGCGTTAACTTAATGATAAAGATAAGATTATCCTTAATCAAGAATGCGTTAAAGCACCGTACCCTGGCTTTATTTTACATTTGGTTGCAAATAGCCTGTATTTTTATATTGTGAGTCTCTGGCACTTTCGTTACATTTCAAATCCTTTTTTGGACAGCATAAAAAACACTCAATAGCGATTCGGCTGTAGCCTCATAGCCAGAAAGATATTTCACTTTCTTCAGAATTTTAATGCACTGATTTTTAACGGTGTAACACCAGGGATATAAAATCTTGCACGGGTATACAAAACGATGAGTATCGTAGTCAACAACTGGCGGATGGATTCCTCGCTTAATGCGTTAATCCATTGTGAAACAGGCGAGATACGTCGCCTGGGCGAATACCATTTTATTCTGTTAGAGACATTAGCTAAAAATGCCGATGTCGTTTTATCCCGGTCGTATTTAATGACCGCCGTATGGAAGAATCGCATCGTCGGTGGAAATAGCCTGCCGACAGCCGTTCATGCCCTGCGCGTTGCTATCGATGATGACGGCAAGCAGCAGGAAATTATAAAAACCATCCCCAAAAAAGGGTATTTATTTAATAAAAAGTATCTGATTGAAATCATTGACCATAATGAAACTGAGGTTGATGACAGTATCGTTGATGAAGCCGAAAAGAGTACCGAGGCGGCAGAAGCCCTTGCGCCTGAGGGTATGTCTTCGCCGACAGAAAAAGAAAAAATAACCATATTTAACAATCAACTACCATCAAGGCAGCAGAGAAAACCCGTCGCCAGACGTCATCCTTACCGGGCCGTTCTGATAACCTTACCCGTTATTGTTATCGCGCTGTTATTGTTTGGCTTAATCTCTTATTTTAAAGCGCCGTCTGTCGCTAAAATGGAAGAAGCCCCGCAATTGGTTAAAGAGACGCTTGAAAATACCGACCGTATTGCGGTATATCAGCTTTACGATCCAGGTGAGAATAAGAAATCTTCTTCGTTTGTTTCACAACATATTCTTCCCGGCGTGGAGCAGATCAACCCCCTGTTAGTCGCGCATAACGCTTCGATGACCTTGTATTATCGGGTCTCGATGAACAAGCTTGCACTTGATATTGTGCTTAACAATCAATGCAATGATAAGTGGCAGTTAGCGCTAAGCTTTGATAACTGGCTAAATAAAGATAATGAAATGAATGGTATTTTAATTAAAGAAGTGGAGAAAATGTTAAATGAAATGCCAAAATGCAAATAATTTCTTTTTCCCTGGCCTGTCTGCTTTCACGCTATTTTGCACCTTTATGGCTTATGCCCATATTGAAAATACGGTTATTGCCAATTACGACCTGACCACCGGCAAAAACGTACATTATGAACTTATCGCAAATCCTCTGGATAAAAGCACCACGATCACTCTCGTTCCACTGGAGCAAAATAATAAAATGTCCTCTACGTTTAAGGTCGCATCGTGTATTAATCATTATACGGGATCATATAAACAGGGTGAGTTTCATTTTAGTACCACCAAAACCGATCAAAACGATTCTCGTATGGCTAATCTCGGGGCATTCGTCACTGAGCACAATCTGCATACGTGGTGGCTGCATATAAACCCGCAGCAAAATTTGATTTTTACACGGGATGTCGGAAGTCTGCTAATCACAGACTCCTCTGTATTTAACTTTTCAACAAAAGCATGCCACCAGGATTAACTTAATAAACTACGGACAGTCTGGCTGGAAAGCCGGGCTTGTCCATTTACCGCCTGTGCTAATACCTGATAATTATGATTAGCATGATCCAATACCCCACCCAGTGATTCCGAGGCTTTGACCGCACTTTCCGCCTGCGGGAAACGCGCCATACCGTCAATCAGCTGCCGCGCCTTCTCCTGCTGGGCAGCCATCTGCGCACGTTGATCGCCAATGCTATCCAGCGCCTGCTGTAGCCCATCCTGAGTTCGGGCGCCTCCCTGCGATATATGCTGTTGAAGCTCCTCTGAACGTGAGGGATCGGCAAACGTTTTCAGCGGGGTAAACGCCGATGTCTTCGCGTCAACATCGCGTACGCTCAGGGTTTGTTGGATCTGCGGCCACTGCTTTTCCGTGGTGGAGAACGTTAGCGCCCCCTGCCGATCGTGCACCTGCACGCCGACGCGACGCAGCGCGTTGCTCATCATCATTTTGTACTGACCAGGATCCAGATCCTCACCGACCACCACCGCAGAGTGCTGCGTTTGCCGCCCATCGGAAACGCTAAACATGCGTGAGCTTATGGCCTCTTTTTGCAGCATCTGCGCCAGTTCCGGCGCATGAAAGGTCACTCGCGCCTCGCCCTGCAAAACCGGACGCAGTTGCCTGTCCACCGCGCCGCCGGATAGCGCCGTTCTTTTATCCAGCCACTGGGAAAGTTCGGCTCCTTTTTGCTGCTGCGCCTGCCCGCCACGGCGCGAGGCATGGCGGTAATCCAGTAAATGCTGTTCCAGTTGTCCCAGATAATGGTCGGCCTGCTGCAGCGTGGTGAGCTGATCGTTAAGCTGCACGCTGTAGCGCTGGGGCCGAGTGGTAATAAGGGGTGAGGCCGGGTAATCACTCGCCGTTGCGGGTAACTTTTGACGGACAGGGGCATTCTGCACAACGGTATGCTGCTGTACAGAAGAATGAAGTGCTCCGCTACCGGAGAGTGATGTTGTATTTAAACCGACCTGCATACTATTCCTGGGTTAGCGCTTACTGTTAAATCACACTGAAAAGGTTCAACTCACTCACTTTGGAGTAGGTTTTTAAGGTGGCCTGCATCGCCATTTCCAGTCCGGTAAAGGTAATGGAGGCTGGGCCGTAATCCAGATCGCTCAACTGGCTGATAAGCTGATCGTTGGACGTCGAGATATCCGTCTGAGCACCGCTCAGCATGGTCATCGTATTCTGCGTTTCACCAATGGTGGCGATTGAGGCATTAAGCTCATCAGAGGCCACGTCCACCGTATCGATGGCATTCTGAATATCGCTTTGCACCTGCGGGTCGGCAGGGTCAACCGACGGATCCTGCAGCTCTTTCGACAATGACGTTAAGGTGTTCAGCACATCCAGGCTGTCGCCGAAGAAATCGCTGACCGCCACATTGGTATCAACCTCCACGCCATTGGAGACGGTGGTTTGGCGATGCTCGCTATTCCCCTGATAGCTGTAGCTGTCGGTCACCCCGTCGCCGTCATCATCTACCGCGACAATCGGCGGTCGATCGTTCACCGTCCCGCCAAACACATAGTGGCCGTCTTCGTCCTGGTAATTAAGCGCCGCCACCATGGCTTCGGTCATTGACTGAATATCCTGCCCCAGGCTGGATAACGACTCGGCGGTATTGGTGCCGTTCGCGGCCTCCAGCAGATCGTCGCGAATCGCCAACAGATCGTTATTGACGCCATCCAGAATCGACTCCTGCTGGCTCATCCCCGCCGTGGCGGAATCAATATTGGTTTGATACTGGTCGAGAGCCGATTGCTGGCGGTTAAGCTCGGTGATACGGGTTGCTGCGATAGGATCGTCTGACGGCAGCAGAATGCTTTTCCCCGTCGCCATCTGCGTGACGACATGAGAAAGATCGCTGGAAAGGTCGTTAAAACTTTGCGTCATGGACACATAAGACTGCTGTGCAGTTACTCGCATTTTTCATTCCCCTTCCGGTTAGCTACACATTTCCAGCACAGAGTCGAAAATATCTGCGCCCGTTGAGATGACTTTGAGGTTGGCCTCATAAATCTGCTGATAGGTAATGAGGTTCACCGCTTCTTCATCCATGCTGACGCCGCTGACGCTGCTCTGCTGGTTCTGTGCCTCGGAGTACACGTTGGCTGCGGCTTCCGCTTCCGTCTGGTTTTGCTGGCTGTAGATACCAATGTTACTGATGATCGACGAACAGGCTTCGCCCACGGTAACGCTGCCGAGACCTTCTATATCCAACGGTTCGGTTGAGATGTTGATCAGCGCCTGCAGGTTATCGCTGTTACCGCTTTCGTCCGGCGAGCTGGAAAATGCCAGTTCATCGGCAGTGATATCAGGATTCACCTCCAGCGGGCCATCTGATGAGTTTTCATCATAAATAAACAGCGGTTCGCCGGGATTTCCGTTCAGATCGTAACCCTGCGCCAGCTGCGTGTTCACCGCATCGGCAAATTGCTCCGCCATGCTGTTAATCGTTCCCGTCAGCGGCGTCAGCACCTCATTCTGATAATCAAACAGCGCGCCCAGCGAGCCGCCGGTATCGGTGTTCATGGACGATGTGGTTCCGGCAAACGTCAGCGACATGCTTTGTGTGCCGTCGGCATTGGTATCCAGTTCGATGGTGGAACTCTCCTGCCCGCTGACCAACGGCTGACCGTTTTGCAGCGTGACGTTATAGTTGCCCTCATCATCAATATTGACCTGAACGTCCATGATACCGCTGAGCTGTTCGACCATCTGATCGCGGGCATCGTACAGCGCCGAGGCGTTATCGCCGTTGGCTTCAGCTTCCGCAATTTGCTGGTTATAGCTGGCAATACCGCTGGTCAGGGTATTCACCTGCGCCACCATCGCCTTCTCCTGGCTGACGATCTCACTGCTTTGCGAATCGATGTAATCAAGGGTGTTATCCACCCGCAGCGCCAGCGCGCCGGACTCGCTGATCACCTGCTCACGCAGGGCGGAATCATCCGGGCTGGTGGTGGCTTCGTTTAGCGCGGCAAAAAAGTTATCAAAACCTCCGCTCAGGCTGCTGTTATCATCGCTAAGCACGGTTTCCAGCTGAGTTAAATACTCTTGCTGGGTGTTGTAATAGCCATAATCACTGGCGGCATACCAGACCTGGTTAACCTGATACTGGTTTGAAACCCGGCGAATACTGTCAACCTGCACACCGTTGCCCGCACTGTTCGCCGAACCGGAACTGGCGCCAATGGTACTGGTGATGGCAACCTGCCGGGTGTAACCATCGGTCATGGCGTTGGCGGTGTTTTGCGCCGTTACGTTAAGCTCCACCTGCGCAGTCGATGCGCCGCTGTAGCCAATGTTAATCATATCCATCAAAGCGTCCTCGCCGGTCAGTTACCCGGTCTGTCATTAACAACCTTGCCGATTAAGAGCGGCGAAAAAACCGCAGTTCTTAAGCCGCCGCGCAACCTTTATCCTTTGTGATGCGGGGAGAGCTGTTTGACGATCATCTCCGCAATGCCAATGCCGTGCTGTTGGGCAAGGGTGTTACACAGCTGATCGTCATAAAATCCCTGCATCATGCGCACCGAGTCGCTGTTAAACGGGTTATCTTTTGAGTCGAAGATCTCATTGGTTTTACGCATTTCTTTCAGCATGTTGCGTAAGAAAATGGCTTCAAACTGCTGGGCGGCTTTCTGTAAATCGTTATCTTTGATTTTGGGGCCCATTAGCGCATCGCTACCGTCAATGCCCCCGCTATGATTCACCTTAATGTCGGCCATTAAATCACCTCCAGATCGGCATCCAGCGCACCGGCTTCATGCAGGGCCTGCAAAATAGACATAATGTCATCCGGCGTTGCCCCCAGGCTGTTGAGCGCATTAACCAACGTTTTCAGACTGCTGGACTCTGGCAGACTGATCATTCCCGGTCGGGCATGATTCACCGAAATATTGCTTTGCGGCGTCACTGCCGTACGGCCGCCGGCAAAGGCGTTCGGCTGGCTGACGTTGCTGCTTTCATTGATGGACACCGTCAGGCTGCCATGCGACACCGCCGCCGCGTGCAGGGCAATACCATCCCCCATCACCACCGTGCCGGTACGCGAGTTAAATACCACGCGGGCGCGGACTTTTTCCGCCTGAACCTGGACGTCATCTAACTGAGACATAAAGGCGACGCGCGCCCCTGGGCTGGTTGGCGCGCGGACGCTGACGTTGGTCGAGCTTTCCGCCGTCGCAATGCCGCCAAACGAGGCGTTGATCGCCGCCGCAATGTTATTGGCATCTTTAAAGGAGGGGCGTTTCAGATTAAGCGTAATGGTGTCGCCCATCTGGAAGTCGCTGGGAATCTCGCGTTCGACCGACGCGCCGTTCGGTATCAGTCCGGCGGTGGGCGTATTCACGGTCACGCTGGAGCCGCTGGCCCCGGTCGCGTTCATCCCGCCGACCACCACGCTCCCTTGCGCAAGGGCATAAACCTCACCGTCCGCGCCGTGTAATTGGGTGAGCAATAACGTACCGCCGCGCAGGCTTTTGGCATCGCCAATCGACGAGACCGTGACGTCAATGGTCTGCCCACGCGAGTACATGGGCGGCAGCGTCGCGCTGACCGCCACCGCCGCGACGTTCTTCACCTTCGGGTCGATTTTGCTCGGCAGCTGTACGCCGAACTGGCGCAGCATGTTGGTAATCGTCTGGTTAGTGAATTTGACCTGGTTTTTATCCCCGGTACCGTCCAGACCAACCACCAGACTGTAGCCGACGAGTTGGTTTTCCCTGACCCCCTGAACGTTAACCAGCGACTCCAGAGATTGCGCCTGCGTGGTACCCGGCAGCGCCAGGCTCAGGGAGATAACAATGCCGTTTAACGCGTTTATCCAGCGCCCGCTTAAGTGTTGCATATCAAAATCCTGCATTAGATCGGGAAGAGAGGATGGTTAAACAGACGCGTCAGCCAGCCCGCGGCATTGGCATCGCTCAAGGCGCCGCGGCCCGCATAGGAGATCCGGGCATCTGCAATACGCTGCGAGGACACGGAGTTGTCGTTCTGAATGTCATCGGCGCGCACCAGGCCGCTGAGACGAATGTACTCATCGCCCTGGTTGAGGGTGAGCCATTTTTCACCACGAATTTCCAGAATGCCGTTCGACTGTACCGAGTGCACCGACACCGTAATCTCACCGCGCAAACTGTTTTGCTGCTGCGAGGTCGCCGTCCCGTTGAAATCACGATTGGCATCCACGGAGGCGGAAAGGTTATCTTTGGTATGCCCAAAAAGCGTCGGCGCGCCGATATCAACGGTATTGTTCTTACCGAAATTGGTTTTCGCCTGCTTGCTCGATTGGGTGGATTCTTCCAGCATCACGGTCAGGATGTCGCCCACCCGATAGGCGCGACGGTCCGCAGTCAGCGACCAGTTATACCCCGTTTCGAACACGCCCCCCGCGCGGCCATCCGCCGTTGGCGGCGCTTCCGTTTTGGGCGGTGCAAAGAATTCGTCATTTTTTTTGACCAGGATGGCCTGCGATTCGCACCCGCTTAACAGGGGAAGCAGTACCACCAGCCAGAGATAATTTTTCACGTTCTGCCTATTTCTGCCGGACAGCGCGACGCTTATCCGGCCTACAAATGAGAGTAACTCGTAGGCCGGATAAACCTGCATCCGGCATTTCACGTTCTTGAGTTACAGTGTCTGACTAATAAACTGCAGCATATCGTCTGCCGCAGAGACCATTTTGGCGTTCATCTCATAGGCCCGCTGTACGGTGATCATCGCCACCATTTCGTTGACGATATCGACGTTCGAGCCTTCCAGCGCCCCGTCCTGCAACGTCCCCAGACCATCTTCGCCAGGAATGCCTTCCGTCGGTTGACCGCTGGCTGCCGTTTCCAGATACAGGTTGTCGCCTTCGGCTGAAAGGCCTGCCGGGTTGGCGAAATTCACCAGCGTCAGCTGTCCCAATTCCGTGGGATCGCTGTCGCCGGGGAGGATCGCACTCACCGTGCCATCAGGCGCAAAAGCGACCTGGGTGGACCCCGCCGGTACATCAATTTCTGGCTGTAGCGGCAAGCCCTGGGCGTTGGTGAGCACGCCGTCGGCGTTAACCTGCAAATTGCCGTCACGGGTATAAGCAATATCCCCGTTCGCCTTTTGCACCTGCCAAAACCCCTGCCCCATGATGGCCACGTTCATCGTATTGTCGGTGGTTTCCACATTCCCTTCGGTGAAGGTTTTTTGCGTTCCCACGATACGAACACCGCTACCGAACTGCATGCCGGTCGGCATGATGTTGTTTTGATCGAGCATGGCGCCCGGCGCTTCCTGAGTCTGATAAAACAGATCCTGGAACATCACGCGGTCGCGCTTAAAGCCCGTGGTATTGACGTTGGCGATGTTGTTGGCAATCGCACTCATCTCCGCATCCTGCGCCGACAGGCCGGTTTTACTGATCCATAACGCTGCGTTCATAAAACTTTATTCCTGATTAAAGGCTACGACTCAGGAGCCGCGTAGCAGTCTGTTGCCTGAGTCGCTGAGATCTTCGGCCGTTTTCATCATCTTGATCTGCGCTTCGAACTGACGGTTCATCGCGATAGACGACATCATTTCGCTCACCGCAGACACGTTACTGCCTTCCAGAAAGCCGCCGCTCACTTTGATGTTTTCATCGCGCTGGGCCGGTATGCCGTCCGCCGTAACCAGCATCCCCTCGCTATTTTTCGCCAGGTTGGCGACCGGAATATCCACCAGCTTCAGACGATCGATATCCATCGTAGCGGTAACATCGCCATCGTCAGGCGTGACAGAAAGCGTGCCGTCGCTGCCGAACGAGGCAATCGCGTTTGGCGGTAAAATAATCGGGCCGTTATCCCCGAGCACCACATTACCGTCGATGGTCAGTTGCCCCTGATCGTCCTGCTGAATGTTGCCGTTACGGGTGTACACCTCGTTTCCGGCTTTATCCTGCACGGCGATATAGCCGGAACCCTGAATAGCAACATCCAGCGGGCGTTCGGTTTTTTCCGCCACGCCGGTGCTGTCATTGACGCCGCTGGGACTCTCTTTCGCCATAAAACGCGTATCGAAGCCACCGCCTTTTACTTTGTCATTGCTCGCCATCGCCATATCCGCGCGAAAACCGTTGGTGTTGACGTTGGCGAGGTTATTGGCGCTAATTTGCTGCTCCAGCAGCGTCTGGGTGGCGCCGCTCAGTGCGGTATAAATCAACCGATCCATTTCTTAGCCTTACATCGCCTGGAAGAGAGCCTGATCCAACTGCGTACTGGTCGAAATCACCTTCGTGTTCGCCTGGTAGTTACGCTGGGCGGTCATGAGATTGACCAGTTCGTTGGTGATATCCACGTTGGAGCTTTCGAGCATGCCGGAGGAGAGCGTGCCGCAGGAGCCGGAGCCAGGTGTGCCAATCAGCGGCGTGCCGGATTCCCCCGTCTGCACCCAGGCGGTGCCGCTCACCGCCTGCAGCCCGTTCTCATCCGGGAAGGTCGCCAGCACCACCTGCCCCTGCAGCATGCGTTCACCGTTGCTGTAAGTGGCGTAAACTTTTCCGTCATCATCAACCTGTACGCCGTTCTGCGTTGCGGAGGCATAACCGGTGGCGGAGTTGGTAGTGACCGAGAAATCAGAGCCGTACTGCGTACAGTCTGAGTAATCGACGGTCATTGAAATCGGCGCCGCTTCATCGGTCGTGAAGGTGATGGTTTGCGGGGTCGTTGGATCTGTCAGCTTGCCGGTATTCGGGTCGAAGGTCAGCGTGGTTGCCGGTACGCCGCTCTGCGCCTCACCATCAAAGGTGTACTGCACTTCCCAGGTGTTATCCCCGGTTTTAGTAAAATACTGGCTAACCGAGTGTTCATTCCCGAGTGAGTCATACACGGTGGTGGTGTAGCTGTCGGTGTAGGTGTCGCTGTTGTTCGCGTCAAACGGTACGCTGGTGCGATCGATCGTTTCATCGCTGGCGTCAAAGTTTGCCGTGAAGGTCATGCTGTCCGTGGCCTGGGCCGGGATGTTGCCGGTTTTAATCTGGATATCGGTAACGGTACCGGTTTGCAGCGTACCGCTGTCATCAACCGGATAACCTTGCAGGTAATCACCGGACGCATTGACGATATAACCGTTTTTGTCCGTCACGAAAGAACCGGCGCGGGTATAGGAGATATTCCCTGCGCTGTCGCACATGACGAAAAAACCATCATCGTTAATGGCTAAATCCAGCGCATTGCCGGTTGAGACCATTGAGCCACCGGTGGAGATACTCTGTGCGGAACCCGCCACGCTCACGCCCATCGCCTGCGTCCCGGCGTACATGGCGGAAAACTGGGTGGTCATTGATTTGTAACCGACCGTACCGGAGTTAGCGATGTTGTTACTGATGCCGTCCAGTTGTTCGTTGACGGCGTTTAGCCCCGTCGCTGCAATTTCATAACTCATTGTTTCTTCCTGTAAGATTAACTAAATCAGAGCACCATATTGCTGTTGGCGTTATTGCTGCCGTCGTCAGTATCCGGCGGCGTGGTGTCATCGGAACCGCTGGTTCCGTCGGTGCTGTCCGGTACGCCAAACTGGGTGATCATGGTGAATGGCACTTCACCAACGCCGTCAACGTTGAGCACCGGCGTACTGCCATCGAGCGGAATACGTACATCTTCCACCTGGCCCGTCACCTCAATCGGCACTTCCTCTTCACCGGTATTGGTCACCACGGATACGTTGTAATCGCCCGGCGGAATGCCGTAATCTGCGGGATTAATATCGAAATCCACCTGGCCCGGTCCGACGGAGGTTTCACCTTCCGAGATCAGCGACACGGTGTAGTCATCACCGGCTTCGTCGGTAAAATGCAGATCAACATCGGTACAGCTATCATCTAACGTGACGCGCCCCTGGATCGCTTTGCTGTTGTCTTCAATATCCAGCGTGGTGGTCTGCACCATAATGTCGTCGCCGACCATATTCCCCAGCGCCATCACCTGAATGTTGCTCATCAGCACGGCGTTGGTGTTGGCCTGGACGCTCATCTCTTCCATCATGGCAACCTGCGCCATCGAGGAGAGCTGATCGATATAGGCCGTAGGATCGGTTGGATCGGTCGGGTCCTGGTTTTCGATTTCAGCCACAAACAGCGTCAGAAACGTGTCGACCGCCGAGGTTTCGGTGGACGTTGTGGTTGTTGTGGTGCTGCTGGTGTCGCTGGTATCCGTCGTTGACGACGTCGTAGAAGAACTGCTGTCTCCCACATTAGTGCTTTGCGCCGTCGCGCCGACGTTATTTTCAGCAACTGCCGTCGTCTTCTCCTGAGAAGAAGCCAGCGCCTGAGATTGGGCGTACAGAGCCAGGGTATTCATTACACTTCTCCCAGTTTGAGTAAGCTTTGCTGCATACTTTTGACGTTATTCAGCACATCAACGTCGGTTTCAAAATCACGTGACGCGGACATCATGTCTGCCATTTGCTCAACCACGTTGACGTCCGGGTACCAGACAAAACCGTTCTGGTCCGCCATTGGGTGGTGCGGCTCATAACGTTTTACCGCCCCGCCGCTTTGCATGACGTCCTGCACCTGTACGCTGGCGCCATCAATGGCGTGACGGTTATGTCCCCCTATCAGACTGTTGTTATAAACCGCGGCAAAAACCGGGCTGCGCGCCTTATAGGCCTGCGCCTCGCTGCTGGCAGGAGATTCCGCATTCGCCATGTTACTGGCGACGGTATTCAGACGGATGGTTTGCGCCGTCATCGCCGAACCGGAAATCTGGTAAATATCAGTAAACGACATGGTTATTTCCCTTCAATGGCCTCTTTGATACCGCTAAGTTGCAGATTCAAAAAAGTCAGACTGCTTTGATAATCCATACTATTTTGCGAAAACCGGGCCTGCTCGGTATTCAGCTCTACGGTATTGCCGTCCTCTGAAGGCTGCATCGGCACCCGGTATTTCACGTCCACCTCGGGCAGAACATTTGTGCGACTTGCCCGTTGCATCTCAGTGGCAAAATCAATATCTTTAGCTTTGAAATTTGGTGTATCGACGTTTGCCAGATTCGCGGTCAGTAGCTCGGTCCTCTCAAGACGTAACTTCACTGCCAGCGGATGTACACCCAATGCCTGCTGAAAACTGATTCCCATTTCTTGCATCACTCCTGCGTAGATATCGCTGTTATTAGCAATATATATGCCAACTTTTAAGTGATTGATGAGAAATGACTTTATGAGACTACCCTCCTACGTAAGGAAGCTTTCTTTCCCCTTTGCCGCGGAAATATGGCTGGCTTTATGCTGTGTCATCCCCGCGCATGCCGCTGTCCATCCCATTCAGCACAGCGCCCGGGATCAGATCAACGCGCAGGTCCTCAGCGCCGCCAGCCATGAAATTGACGCGCTGGCGCGCAAACAGCAGTGGCAGGACTATCGCTACACGTTCAATATCTATATTCCCTCCGCCGTCAGCACCAGCGCGCGATGCGCGTCGACGCCGCAGGTTACCTCCAGCACGTCACCGGAGATGGCCCTGTCACGAATGAACTTTGTTGTGAGTTGTCCGGGCAGCAATGGCTGGCAATTTAACGTGGCGGTACGCCCCGATGTGTCGATTCCGGTGGTGATGCCAAAGTCGTTGATTGCGCGAGATACGGTCATCACCGCCGACGACCTCCAGCTCAAAAAATTCAATATCAGCAACCAGCGCGAAGGGTTAATGACGAATATGGATGAAGCGATTGGTCTCACCAGCAAGCGCGCCCTGCAACCGGGCAAACCGATTACCCGTAGCGAGCTGGTGCTGCCCGTACTGGTCAAACGCGACCAGCCGGTGATGATCGTCTCCCACATGGCCGGGATCACCGCCTCAATGCCGGGCGTGGCGTTGAAGAATGGTCGTAAAGGAGAGGTGATAAAAATTCGCAACAGCAGCAGCCAACGGATCATTAGCGGCGTGGTGGATGATACCGGCGTAGTGACTACGCTGGCGGCGCAGTAGCAAGGGGATTTTTTGTGATGGGATTAAAGTTTTCCTCTATTGCCGTCGCTTTTAGCCAATAACGGATAACCAATCCAACGAAATATGTACGAGGTTGCTATGAAAATTACCCCAACGCTGCCAGGCAATCGCCCAGCATCGACAACCGAACAGGCGTGTGCAGACAAGAGCAGCGTACAGACGAGCGCGTCCAGTTCCGCCACGCTTTCCGCCGACGATATCACTCAGGCAGGATTGCAAACGGCGCAGCAAACGCTGAACAGCGATACGCAAAGCGATATTGATTACGACAAAGTGGCGCAAATGCAGGCCATGCTGGCCTCAGGCAATATGCAGGTTGATACCGATCGGCTGGCCGGGGACATGCTCAGTTTTTTCCAGAAATAAGAGGCTACAACAGTGAGTACCAGGCTACAGCAGGTGAAAACTCTGCTTCAGGGCATCCGTGAAGACGGGACGCGGTATGACGCGCTCAGACACCAGTTGGAACAACAGCGTCTGTGTATGATTCGCCGCGACAGCGACGAGCTGCTGGCCGTCAATGAGCTTATTCAACAGCATTATGAGCAGTTGCAAAACAGCAGCCACCAGCGCCGCTCGCTCCTGCAACTGCTGGGCGTGAGCGCCGATCGTGCAGGGATGGAACAGGTATTTAGCTGGTTGCCAGGCGTGCAGAAAAGCGCCGCCGAGGGCTGGTGGCAAAGCCTTGAGCAAAAAGCGAAACGCTGCAAGATGTACAACGAAAAAAACGGCGATCTGCTGATCCGTCAGTATGAATTTATTCAGGCTTTTTTAGGCACTGAGCCAGATTTTATTTACCAACGCTAAAACTTCCTTCCCTGACGCGGAAACCGGCTTTCCGCGCTCCATCTAACCAGTTGATATAAATACAATTAATATTCAGGCATGGATATTGCAGAGCATAGCCAGATTTTGAATATTGGGATTGCTGAGAACAAATTATGAGTATGATTGATTGTTATGAACCTGACTTTGTCCGGTTGTTTTTATCCCACCACCCGGATTCCGCTTTACTGGTCAACATGCGCTGGAAAACGGAAGTTCGTCAGAGTCTGCTCTTAACCGATCCGGACAGCTGTCAGGCTGCATTAGGCGATCCCGATGCCTTTGTCCTGCATACGTCTAAATGCGCCGCCGACCCGGCCAGCCCGGCGTTATCCCCACGCGATCGGGTATTGAATCAATCCGCTCTGAATACCATCACCCTTGCAGGATTATCGCCGGAGCTGCGCCTGTATGCGCTGGGCATCATGCTCTCTTTTGGTGAGAAATGCCCAGGCGACAGCGACCCTACGCTTGAGAAGCTGGCCTCGCTGCCGCAGGTTTTGGCCGGCCATGCGCAAAGCGGAAAACTGCAGGAGCAGTTCGCGCAATTGCCCAGCCTGCCCCAGCTGCAACGGGAAATGATCACCCAAATGGGCAATTGTGATTTCAATTGGGAGCTGTTGCCGGAAAGCGCGCGTAAGCTAACCTTACCCCTGCAGGTCAGCCTGCTGATGCTGCAGGATGCCAACAGTGAAGCCTTACTCCAGCAGCAGTTGCAGGATCAGTGGTTGCCAACATGGGAGCGCTATTTCGAGCAGGAGACCTGGATCTTCAGTAACTACCTGATTTATCGCCTGTATCACGACACTTTCCCGCAACACGACGATGAAAGCGCGCTCCAGCGTTTCTTCTGGCTGGTCGCCGACGTCTTTATGATTCGTACGCTATTTTGCCTGTGGACGATGGACGATTCCGTATTAAGCCACGACGAAATTTACGCCCTTTTCGCGCTGTTTGAAGCGTGGCGCAACAGCGAAAACGCCAGCTCGCTGCGTCAGCATATTCTGAACATACTGCCCGGAGACCCTCTGCTCTCGGCGTTTTCCCTGATTACACGTTAGTGCCTGTTGACCGGGTGAATGCCCGGTCCTTTTTCGAGTCACGAATACACATCACTATGCCTGAAACCTCTAAAGCTCGTTCCGCCCTGACCGGCATTGTCAAAACGCTGGATACTGGCCGTGAAAAGCCGTTTGTCAGCGTTGTCACTCCCACGTGGAACCGCGGCGCATTCTTACCCTATTTACTGTACATGTACCGATATCAGGATTACCCAGCCGACCGCCGGGAGCTGGTGATCCTTGATGATTCCCCCCAGAGCCATCAGTCGATCATTAACAGGCTGACGCAGAACCACCCGGAGAAATTTAATATTCGTTATATCTATCATCCGGAAAAACTGACGCTGGGCAAAAAGCGCAATATGCTCAATGAGCTGGCGTTAGGTGAATATATTCTGTGTATGGATGATGACGACTATTATCCGGCGGATAAGATCTCTTACACCATCGACATGATGCAGCGCCACCGGGCATTGATTTCAGGTTCCGATCAGATCCCCATCTGGTACAGCCATATCAATCGTTTGTTTAAAAGCCGCAGCTTTGGCCCGCAGAACATTCTCAACGGCACCTTTTGCTACCATCGCAATTATTTGAAAAAGCACCGTTATGATGATGAATGTAACCTGGGCGAAGAAGAGGGATTCACCAACCAATTCACCGTGAACCCACTGCAATTACCGGGCGAACGCACCATTATTTGTATCTCGCACAGCCAAAATACGTTTGATAAAGACTTTGTATTGGGAAGCAGCGAGCCGCAGGGAACCTCGCTGGCACAGGCGGTCACCGACCCGATGCTGAAAAACTGGTATCAAAGCCTGCATAACGCCACCCACCATCAGCCGATCCGCTGGGATTACATTGATCAGGTGGTGATCGTGAATCTGGATTCGCGTCCGGATCGCTTAGCGCACATCCAGCAAGAGCTGACGTTCCTCAATTTCCCTGCGGAAAAGGTTACCCGCCTGGCCGCATCAGTGGCAACCAATGGCCAGATTGGCCGCAGCCAGTCCCATATGCGGGCACTGCAGCTGGCGCAGCTGAAGGGCTGGAAGAACTACCTGTTACTCGAAGATGACAGCGTGATCCTCAAGCAGGAAAAGCATATTCGGGTACTCAATTCGCTCCTGAGCGCACTGCCTAGTTTTCCGTGGGAAGTGGTTATCCTTGGCGGGGAAATTAAACAAGGCAGCGAACTCAAAAGCCTGCAGGGTATGATCCATGCCCGCGACTGCAATAAGGTTTGCGCCTATCTGGTAAACGGCAGCTATTACCCAACGCTGGCTCAGCAAATGGAGCATGACCTCTCAGACACCCTTGAAGGGCAATGGCAGCCGCTGCTGCGTGAAGGAAAATGGCTCTCGTGTTATCCAAGCATTTGTTATCAGCGCGCGGGATATAGCGATATCGAGAAGAAAGACACGGATAATATCGGCTACTACTTCAATAAAATTAATAAAAAACCCGAGACCGTTAACGCGCTGGTAAGCAACTCGCTTCCTGCAGCTTCTCCCCATATCAATGCCATTGGCCTCTATATGGAAACGTCGCTGCATTACGCGGTGTACCGCCCCATCATTACCGCGCTTCAGGCGATGGGCCATACCTGCTCGTTGTTGGTGAGTGACAAAATACACAAATCGTTTCTGGATGAAATGACGGCGACGATTAAAACCATTAACAACCCCGCGCTGGGCGGAATGCGTCTTTCTACGGCCGTTGAGCAACGCCAGCGTTTCAAATGCCTGGTCAGCCCTTACTACACGCCGTTGCTAAATGGGCTGGCGGATACCCATGTGCGTGCCATGTATGGCCTGGCAAAAGAAGAGTGGAACCATGCCTGGTGGAACGCTTTTTATCATCGCATCCTGTGTTACAGCCACTATAGCCAGCAGGCGCTTGATATTGGCGGCAGTGCAAAAGTGGTCGGCAATCCCCGTTTTGATGAGTGGCACAACCACACTTTTGATAACACGTTGCCAAAAAGCCTGAAGCTCAATGCGAAAAAACAGACCATTTTGTATGCCCCAACCTATGGCGCGCTAAGCTCCCTCCCCCACTGGGCGGAACAGCTCGGTCGGTTAAGCCATGAATATAATATCGTCACTAAACTGCATCATGGCACCCTTCACCGACCGGAGGAAGCCGCCTCTTTGGCGCTGGCGCAGCGCTATTTAAAGAACAGACTCGACGATCCACAGCATCTGCTGGCGCTTATTACACAAGCGGATTACGTCCTGACGGACAGTAGCGGCTTTATTTTTGACGCTATTCATATGAATAAACGCGTTATTTTATTGAGCTGGCCAGATATGCCCTCGCTACTGGATGGGCAACAAAGTTTCTCTACCCCTGACAGTGCCGATCAACGTATCCGTGACATTCTGCCGGTGGCTCAGGATATACAGGGGTTACGCAACGCCCTCTCCGACGCGTTTGACTGGGCTGCGCTGGAAACGCCGTTGGCAGAGATTCGCCATCACTATTGTGATGCATTTATGGACGGTCAGGCGGGGAAGCGGGCGGCTCAAGAGATCGCCGCTTTGCTTACGGAAACAGAGAATGCCCACAGTAATACGCTATTACATAGTCTACAGAGAAAATTTTTTAGCTAAATTTCTGCTATGAATTGGCGATAAAACCACCGTTAAACCGGTGGTTTTAATTTTATTGTGGTCGTTTTTTTATAACAATCTCGATACCACTTTCCGCAAATGGTGTGCGAGTTTGATCAAACCGAGGGAGACCAGACAAATAGCTATGATTTAGTAATTCAATTTTCTGAACGTCATGATTTGCGGTTATCGTCTGAATCAATTCCAATACATTTATCGAGACCGGTGACCAACTACTTTTCTTGAAGATACTGAAAGTATGCTTGTGATCGGTATTAAAAGTCGATGGCCATACTTTTTGTTCATACATATCTTCGTCAGGAACAGTAATAATGAGATGACCATTTGGTTTAAGCACTCGCATCCAGTTATTGATAGCAATGAACGGGTCAACCACATGTTCCAGACAGTGTGCAGAATACACAAAATCAAAACTATCATCACTAACGTTATCTAAATATTGGGCATCGCCTTGCGGTAAGTCATAGACCGTCACCGTTCTCATCAGAGGGAAAAGCGAGCGGTAAATCCCAATACTGTCCGGCCCTCCACCTATATCCAAACCAGCGCCAACAAACCAACGAGAAGTAAACCGTGCATCCATAAGTCGACGATTTACAGACATACTGGTCGTCCCCACTACGCCCCGGTTAATCAGAAACTTACTAGTAACATCCCCAGGTAAAATAAGTGGTTTAATCACTTCACCAGCTAAACTATGCGGCCATAAAACTGCATATCCAGTATCTTCAGGATGCCAGTGCAAGGAGTGTGTATCGGCAAAACTCTCTAATAGTCCAATAAATTCATTGGCACGATCAAACCCATGATCGGCATATTCTGGTAAAGTACCACTGGTCACGGCAAAGTCTTTCAAATATATTCTGCAATCATCAATAATAACGATCGCATTATCAATTTTGCCTTCCAGAATTCGCAACTCGTTAATTAGTGGCAAGCGAATATCTTTATCCCATTCGTCACTGCGATAGTGTTCATTGCAGTAATCTGAACCAGGATAATGTGCATCCAGAAAAATGAGGCTACGGCGGCTCCTCAAAATATCATTGACCGCTTCCGAGTTCAGAAATGATAAGCTATCATCCGGACAAACTGTAATATTTTCATTTTTTTCTTGTAGTGCTTTTTCATACAATGGCTGATATATCTCACAGGACAACGCATGGTGAAAACCTGCCGACAATGCCATACGACATGAGTTACCAATACCATACCCAGTTTCAACCAAATGCGTCACCTGGTATTTTTCAACTATTTTGCGTAAAGGAAAACGACCTAAAAACCCCATAACTACTCCATTTAGAATATTGAATCATAGAAATACTTAAGAATTTTTCACATAATCATCAGAACTCAAAAATAATTGAATCTGATGCCAAAAATATTCGGCGGTAACCTTCTTCATGCACCGATATTTTTTATCATTTGGACACCAGACAGAAAATTCATCACCTCGTGGACGTGTAAATTCTTTGCCCAGTTTGTTTTTAAAGAATTGCGGACTCATGATAAGGTGACCGCATTGACCAAACTGACATTCTGTATCAATACCCATAGCATTCCATCCATACCGACCATTCCTGTAGGGCAATCGGTAACTGGCCGGAATAATAGAGTACAACGCGCAAATAGCAATTGATGTGAGTCCAGCAAGTGCGACAGGACCAGAATCACAAGCAACCAGTAGCTGACACCGTTCCATCAAATAAATCATCTCAAGCATAGAGAACTGATTAATGCAATTGATAGCCTCCGGGATATCTATATCCATCATCTTCTTCTCTTGATACTTATTATTATCGCTGCCAATAATGACAACTTTCCAGCCAGCAGCAATAAAGTATTTCGCGAGTTGATTCCATCCCTTTTCGGTCCACGTCCGGTTTGGAGAGCCTATATTGGGATGTAATAAGACTGTTTTTTCTTTCTGCAAATGATGATTATGAATAAAATCATTGACGTTTTTCTTATCCAATGACGCCAATGAAATTATAGGCTGCTTATTACACAAGGAATGATTATGAATACTATCACCGATAAAAGCATCCGTCATATGTTCAGATGCTACTATATCCTCCCAGTGGCCAAGGAAATGAAATTTATTTTCCTGACGCGCAATCGCAATATCAATAAAAGCATCTTCCGTCAGCGCATTGATATCCCAATACTGTGCCACCACAGGACTTGAAGCGATAAGGTCATGATACAATTTGTGTGCAATAAAGATAAAATCCTCATCATGACATTCTCTAAATGCAGTGAGGCAACCCAACGCGTAGATCGCGTCTCCCATCGACCCAGGACAATAAAATATCCTTTTCTTAAACGAACCGGGTTTAACACCAACCAACTCATTTACATGATAAATTTTCTTATTGCTAAAGTTGATGTGACCAGCGTACTTATCAGTATCTTCTGGTAACTCTGTTGTTAGAAAAAATAGAATACTTTTCTCTGGCGCCTGATATAGTTCATCTGAAAAATATCCGGCAATGGCTAAAGGTAATATTTGTAGAACCTTTAAAAAATTAAGAGTGATTAGCTCTGGGAGTTTGATAGCCCTGCATCCCAACTGACGTAATATTTCACCATCGACTTCCCCCTCTTTCTTTTCGCGGAAAAGAAGGATTTTCTCTTCAGAAATTGCAAATTCCTTGATTGCATGCTGAATAACGTCCACAAGCGCTTCTTGATGTTGTTTTTTCAGCGAGGGAAAGCGAGGTGAGGTACTGAGTAATAGAAGAGATGATGTTCCTATTTTTTGCAGTTGAGCATAAATACCATATGGTATCTTAAATAACGCCAGAAAATGCGTTATTTTATGTTCATCAACCAGCGGCGTATTCTCACAAGGCAATTTTTTTGAGTTTTTTAATGCACTATTCTCTTGCAGGTAATACGTTGTTGTTAACACTTTATGCCAGGCATACCCAGCAGCAATATTCCATTCTTCTTTGGGTATGATCTTATTATTATCCATTGCCATATTTATCTTATTAGCATACCCAACAGCTAACTTATTAAATAAATGCAAAGGGAGTTTTTCAAGTGCAGCGGCAGCAACTAACTCACCTGTATTCCCTTCATAAACATGAAGGTGGATAATCGACCGAAGTAAATTCAACCGCATCAATAACGGAAGAAGTAAATCATAACTTTCGGCTAGCGCTGCATGGATATCTATTGCTGTAGGACGCTGGTTAATTAGCACATGTGAGATTTTATCCAATGCAGACAACAGCGTGAACTCATTGTATCTAATAACAATATTTGAACTCTTAGCCAACCATTTTTCATTCAATGTATTGGAACAAATAAGAAATACATTAACGACGCCACCCTCATCTACACCATGAATAAAATTAGCCATTTGAAGCGGCAGTGTTACCTCTTTGGTTTCAATAAATAATTTTATTTTCATATTATCTTTACAGATTTTGATATTGGTAGGTAATTACCTCAATAATCGAGGTGGTGGATATCGATGGCGTTCTGGGAAAATAGATCACTTCACACAGGTACGACAAACTATCAAAGCGTCCAGCCCAGTCATCGCCCATCACCAGCGTATCGGCGTTAAACTGGCGAATATAGTCGGCTTTTTTCTCCAGCGACTCTTCGAGAAACACGCTGTCCACGCATTTCAACCCGGCAACAATTCCCATGCGATCGTTTTGGTTATAAACCGGCATCCGACCTTTTTTCTGCATATTTAGCGCATCCGAAGAGACGCCCACAATCAACCGCTCCCCCAACTGCCCGGCGCGTTCAAGAATACGCAGATGCCCAATATGAAAAACATCAAATGTGCCGAAAGTAATGATCGTTTTCATACCAGCCCCAGCGTCTTCTGTCTTAACCAGCATTGCGCGGCGATTTCATCTACGGCTTTTTGCTCTTTTACCTGCGCCTCATTGCTCAGTTCATCACGCTTATCTTCCAGCGTCATAGCGACAATTTTCTCTTCGCAGGCCGCGGCAACGAGGTTTTTTTGAATACGCTGCTCTTTGATTTTAGCCAGCGTTTTTTCCTGTTCTTGCCAGGCAATCACCGTGCGCAGCGTACCTTTGTAACCCGTGACGTTTTTAAGTGATTCAACGGAAGGGGCGTCAACGCCTGGACCGGTTTTTTGAATAAGGTAGCCCAGCGCTTTGATGTTACTGTCAAAGCCCGCGCAGACCTGCTGCTGTTTAGCCAACTGGACCGTCATGTCTTTGACTGATTTATCCCGCAGGCGCTGCAACTGCGCCAGGGTATCAATAATCTGCCGCATGATTATTTACCTTCCGTTTTCTTTGGCTGGGGGAAAAGGGCCTGTAAGCGACTTTGCACCAGCTCAAGCGAGGCGGGTTCACTCACCTCCTGACGCAGAAAACGCTCGATGGCGGGAAATACTTTGACGGCCTTATCGACGCTGGGATCGGCTCCGGCAACATAGCCCCCCAACGGGATCAGCGGCTTAATTTCCATATAGGCGGCATAGTTTTGTTTCAGCAGACGGGCCGACTGCTGATGCTCGTAGGGCGTAACCTGGGTCATGCATCGACTGATCGACTGCCCAATATCAATGGCTGGATAATGCCCGGCTTCCGCCAGCTTACGGGTCAGAACGATGTGCCCATCCAGCACCGCGCGCGCGCAGTCAACGATCGGATCCTGTTGGTCGTCCCCTTCCGCCAGCACCGTGTAAATGGCGGTCATTGAGCCTTCACTTTCGCTGTTGCCCGCGCTTTCCACAAGCTTAGGGATCATGCCGAACGCCGACGGCGGATAGCCTTTTGTCGCCGGAGGTTCCCCCAGTGACAGCGCGATCTCACGCTGCGCCATCGCATAACGGGTCAGTGAATCCACCAGCAGTAAAACGTGGTGCCCGCGATCGCGAAACCAGGCGGCGATAGAGTGACACAGCTCGGTGGCTTTCAAACGCATCAACGGCGACTCATCCGCCGGGGCCGCGACGATGATGGATTTTGCCAACCCTTCCGCGCCCAGCGAGTGATCGATAAACTCTTTCACCTCACGACCACGCTCGCCAATTAACCCCACCACCACGATGTCGGCTTTGGTCTGGCGGGTGATCATCCCCAACAGCACGCTTTTTCCCACGCCGCTGCCGGCCATCAGGCCCACGCGCTGGCCTTTGCCGATGGTTAACAGACCGTTGATTGCTTTTACGCCAACGTCCAGCGGCTGATTCACCGACCGACGCGTGAGGGGGTTGATGGAAGGCGCCTGCGGCGGCAGCACGTCATTGCCGGTCAGACGACCTTTGGCATCCAGCGATTCACCCAGGCCATTGACCACCCGCCCCAGCCAGCTTTCGCTTATCAGGATCTCCTGAGCTTTTTCTTCGGGGAAAACGCGCGCCCCCGCCATCAGTCCGACGGGGTGTTTGAAGGGCATCAGGTAGGTGATATCACGATTAAATCCCACCGCCTGCGCGTCGATCAGCGTATGGTTGGCGCTTTCAACGCGACACAGCTGGCCGGTGACCAACGGGCAGCCCACGCTCTCCAGCAAAATGCCGTTCACGCGCACCAGTCGCCCGGCAACCCGGGCTAAAGGAATCGACTCAATGGAACGCAGCGCGTTGTCGAAGCTGGAAAGATCACTCACCCGTCGGCTCCGGCAGAAGCGACTCTTTGAGGGCTGACATGCATTGGTCGAGTCGATGCTCACAGCCAATATCCAGCTCGGATTTATCGGTAATCACCCGACACTCGCCCGCCTGAAGATCGGGAGAAGGAGTCAGTCCCCATTCAGCGACCTTCTCCGGCGCGACATCTTTGATACGGTTAAATTCTTCGTTGCTCAGCAGCACCTGTAGCGACGCAGGCATAGCAGGAAAGGCCGAAATCGCCTCTTCAACCAGCGATAACAGCTGCGTAGGTTGCAGCGCCAGCTCGCAGCGAATCACCTGGCGAGTGACTTTTTCAACCAGCTGCAGCAGGTCTTCCCGCTGTTTACGCTGAATGTGCGTCAGGTAGTCGTTCACTTTGCCGGCGATAGCTTCCAGCGGCAGTGCAGCTCGTTCAAACTGTTTACGTCCTTCCTGCTGCCCGGCCAGGCTGCCTTCTGTGTATCCCTGGCGACGACCTTCATCGTGCCCCTTCTGATGACCTTCCTGAAAACCCTGCTCCTGGCCTTCGGTCATCCCCTGCTCAAAACCTTTTTGCAGCCCTTCCTGGAAGCCGTCCATCAGTTGGCGCTGATAATCCGCTGGGGTAATCCCCGGCGTGAGCTGTTCAGCCTGCAGATGGCGCTGGCGAGGAGGGAAACGGTGCAGCCGGTAACGACCACGAATGGTTTCAATCGCCATGTGTTACTCCGCCGTCTGTTCAGCAAACAGCTGTAGCTGAATTTCACCCGCTTCCTCAAGCTCGCGGGCAATCCCCATGATTTCACGGCGAATCTGTTCAATACGGCTCACCGGAACCGGACCCAGGCGCGAGGTTATCGCCTCCAGTTGTTGTACCTGACGTTTAGGCATCACGGCGTAAATCGAACGGCGCAACAGCGCTTCGGTCCCTTTCAGCGCCACCGCCCAGTCTTCCATTGGCACTTCGTCCAGCAGACGACGACGCACCTCGTCAGTTTGGCGGCTCAGAATAAAGAAGTCGTACATTTCATCCTGCAGCTGTTCGAGAACATCTTCATCGCGTTCGCGCAGCTGATCGAGGATCACCTGTTGGTTCCCCTGGAAGCGGTTAACGATATCCGCGGCCTGCTTGATCCCTTTCACTTTCGAACCATGTTCAGAGAGCACCGACAGTCCGCGCTCGATCAAACGATCCAGCTCATCCACCACGTCGCGGTTCACATCGTTCAGTTTGGCAACCCGATAGAGGATCTCGTTTTGCACTGACTCATTCATGTAAGACAGTACCGTGGCCGAGATCTCCGGCGTCAGGAAGGCAAGGAAGACGGCCTGCAATTGCAAGTGCTCTTCAGAGATCAGTATCGCCAGCTGGCGCGGCTCCACCCACTGTAAACGCGCCATCCGCGAGCGGATCTCATCACCGTAAATGCCGTTGATCACGCTGCTGGCGATTTCGGTGCCCAGCGCTTTATTGAGGATCCCTTGCAGCATGGAACGCGATGCGCCGTTGATGCCGCTCTGCTCGCGAAACTCATCAAAAAAGTTATTGATCACTTTTTTGGCCATGCTGGTTTTTACCCCAGACAGACGCGCCATGTTTTCACTCAGACGAACCACCTCTTCGCGGCTAAGCTTTTGCATCACCGTGGCGGCCGCCTCCTCGCCCAGGCACAGCAACAAAATTGCGGCCTGTTCCAGATAGCTGTTGTTACTGCCGTTATTTATTGTCAATTCGCTCATTGCTGGTAATCCATTGTCTGAGAACTTCAGCTACGCGATCGGTGTCGCTCATCGCCAGTTTTTGCAGGAACTCCAGCTTCACTTCCAGACCGGAGCTCTGCGAAGGCAGGCTATCGTCACCAGGGAAAGAAGGCAGTTCGATATTTTTGCGTTCATCTTCAGCGGCCGCAAAATGGGTTTTATCCGCAGGAATCGCGATCGGTGCGGCGTCCAGCGCCAGTTCTGGCGTTGGGGTGCGGCGACGTTCGGCGGTCAACCGTTTCATGAGCGGACGAACAACGAACAGCAGCAACAACAGGGCCAGCAGGCCGCAGCCAATCAGACGCACCCAGGCCAGGATGCTGTCATCCTTCCATAAGGGGACCACCGGCTCGACGGGAACCGACTGCGGCACAAAATTGAGCAGCGATAAGGACAGATTGTCACCACGTTTGGCATCAATCCCGGCGGCGTTATTCAACAGCGCCGTCAGTTGCGTGGTTTGTTCCGGTTTCCAGTTCTTCAACGCCGGCGCGCTTTGGTTGAGCACCACGGCCACATTTAAACGTTTAATGTCAAAACCAGGATGCTGGATATGTTCAACGCTACGGTCCCAGGAGTAGTCGCGTTTGTTCTCGCTATGCTTTGACAACGCAGCGGGCTGGCGAGATTCCTCTGGCGCGGTCCCGGCGGCGGTGCCATTCGCCACCTGATTTGCCGCCAATGGAGGACGGTTACTCAGCGAGCCGGGGATCCCCATGGCGATTTGGTTGGTATCGCTATCGAGTACCGTCTCTTCACGGTTAACTTTTGGCGTGTCGCCGTAATGTTCCTGGGTTTCGTCGATATTGCTCAGATCGAGATCCGGCATCACGCTCACCCGGTAGTTACCGGTTCCTACCAGCGAGTCGAGGACATTTGCGAGGCTGGCGCGAGTCTTATCCTGAATATCCTTGAGAATCTGATCGCGCTTACGCGTCGCCGCGGAAACGGCTTCTCCCGCGCCAATACCGTCGGAGAGTAAATTCCCCGCCTGGTCGACAACGCTAACCAGCGAAGCTTTCAAATCAGGTACGCTGCCGGACACCAGGTGCACAATGGCATTCACCTGGTCGAGATCCAGCTTGCTGCCATAATGCAGACGCACCACCACCGAGGCGCTGTTTTGCGGCTCGTCGCTGACGACAAAGGAACTCTCTTCATTGAGCGCCAGATGCACGCGGGCGCTCTCGACGGCGTCCAGCGTCATGATGCTTTGCGCCAGTTCGCCTTCCAGACTCCGTTTATAGCGGATGTTCTGCACAAACTGGCTCGCGCCCAGTACTTCGTCTTTGTCCATCAGCTCATAGCCGCTGGGCAGCATGGCCTGCACGCCTTTCGCCGCCAGCGTCATCCGCGTTTTGGACAGTGCCTCTTCCGGAACCAAAATTTGCCCGCTTTGCGGGTCGATGCGGTATTCCAGCTTTTCGCCGTCCAGCACGGTGACGATCTGTGAAACCGGGAGATTCTCCTGGCTACCGTACAGCGAAACATAGCCGTGGTTACCGTTCCACAGCACGCTGACAATAATGGCGGTAGCCGCAACAGCCGCTGCAGCCAGTAACGCCAGGCGTTTATTACCATCCAGCCTGAAAGAGAACGAAGGTAAAAACTGAGTTACTTTTTTTATTAATTCATTCATAGCGTTAAACTGACATGCTCATCAGGTCGTTGAATCCGGAAGCGACTTTATTACGTACCTGCACCAGCGCGGAAAACGATAACGATGCCTGTTGGCTGGCGATCATCGCCCCCGCCAGGTCGTCGCTTTTTCCCATCTCAATGGCCGTTTGTTGTTGTTCCGCAACCTGCTGGAACCGATCCACATGATTCAGCGCCCCCTGCATAACGCGGTCGAACGAAACCGAAGATGATGCCAACTGGCCGTTAACCTGCATCGGCGAAAGGACGGGCGCCTGCGCAACCGCTTTCATCTGCTGCATGTCCTGCATCATTTGCGTCTGCATCGTACTGGCTGGGGCTATCGTATTTATGCTCATGACCTACTCTTAAAATTAGAAAAGCGTTCTCGGTACCACAGACTGATTCAGGAAAAGATTTCTATTCCCTGTTTTCGCATTGATGCCAGACGATAACGAAGCGCACGGGGGGTGATTCCTAATAAATCAGCGATTTTGGTTTTATTACCCTGATATTTGCGCATCAGGTCAGCGATATATTGATATTGCGCGCTGCGACCATGCTGGCCCAGATTGTCGCTGGTGGTGATTTGCGCACTGGGTTTTGGCTGCCATTGCGGCTCGCTCCAGGAATCGGACTCAATGGATGGCAGACCTAAGGTATCGGGATAAATGACGCCATCACGATTAAGGATCATTCCCCGTTGAATAGCGTTCTCAAGCTGGCGCACATTACCCGGCCACGCATAGCTCAATAATGCCCGGCGTGACGATTCAGAAAGCTTGATATTTTTAACCAGTACCGTGGAATATTTTTTAATAAACGATTCCGCCAGCGGGATAATGTCTTCCATACGCTCGCGTAACGGTGGCATCGTCAAAGGAATCACTGACATGCGATAATAGAGATCTTCTCTGAAGCGTCCTGCCGCCACCTCTTCCTCAAGGTTTTTATTGGTACAGGCAATTAAACGAAAATTTAATTTGATTAGGCGATTACTGCCTAAACGCTCGACCTGTTGTTCCTGTAATACCCGCAGTATTTTGGCCTGCAGCGCCAAAGGCATATCCCCGATCTCATCCAGCAACAATGTACCGTTATTGGCTAATTCCATCTTTCCCGGTACGGTAGCAACGGCCCCGGTGAACGCACCTTTGTCGTAACCAAACAGCGTTGCTTCGAGCATATTTTCAGGAATAGCGGCACAGTTCACGCCGATATAAGGCGCTGACGGCTGCTGCGCAAATGCAATCGAGTGAATAAATTTGGCAATACATTCTTTACCCGTACCGGTTTCGCCATGGATAAGTACAGGAACATTAAAAGCAGCAATACGCCTTGCCATTGAAAAAACGTTAATGCTGGAGGCTGCTTCGGCAATAAGTTCAAACATGATTATTTACACTTAGAAGTAAAGTTAACATCCATTACGAGAAATATACGAATCATTCCAAAGCACTTCATCGAATAATAGATATCGCCCGTGCCATGTCTTAATCTCATCCTTGCTCATGTTTTACCGCCCTTTCACAGGGCAGCCCTATCGGAGACTATTTTCAAATAGGGTTTTTCCTAAAAAAAATACTAACACTGGTCCCATTAACAATCTTAAATTAAAAGATAATAAAAATATTATTCAATAAAAAACAATGAGTTAAGCATCAAATAATGTAAAAACCGGACACAAAAAACAGCGCCGGACCGCGGCAGTCGGTAAGCGGGCAACGTCACGGATACGTAATTAATTATTTTTTAATTATAGTTCATCACCATTAATAACTTGCAGAAGAGATAGGTAAAATATCTAATATCCAGCCCTGGATCAGAGAAGATCCCAGGTACTGCATTTCATATCTAATGGACTTCAACACTATGAGAATAGCGTCAAGGATGAACAATAAATTAAATGGATTTGTATTTTCTTTGATAACCGCGGGATTTGATATCAATTCATCCGCCCCAGAAATTACAGCTGAGAAAGCGTGCCATGCTGAAATATAGTCAAACGCCCGGAATCTTTAAACTTGAAGGAAACCGGCTTGGGCGTCCATATCATCGTCTGCCGACTATGTTTACGGGGAGTTTTGATACAATTGAATCACATCTTGGAAACTATTTCCTGAAAAAACATCGCACAAATATAACACTCAAAAAAATACACTGTGAGATGGATGTTATCAATAAAAGCGCAGAGCTATTGGTCTCGCAGGTAGGGCATTTGGCTTTTGATATCGATCGCGCGCTATTGTTAATGTTATTAGGCAATTTTTATGGTCTGACTTCCTCACTGGCAGACGAAAAATCCCAGGATGATTTACCGACCAAAACAGAAACTCGCCTGAGAAGCAGGCTGGCGCTGGATATTAGCAATATTATTTTTAATAAAAATATATCTGGTATTCCGCTGACGCTCAAACCTGACAGCAGTACCGTACAAACACATTGGGCTTATCAGCTTACTTTTGTGTTAGGTGATGAGGAGAATTGCAGTTTCCGCATCTTACTGGACGATTCGCACACCGATTATATTCTGAATTTAATCCGCCGTAGCGAGCACGGAGAGAAAAAAAAGCAGATTGATAAAGCCAGCGCAGAGGCGCGTAAAAAAACGCTGATCAAAGAAATCATTCATACGCTGCCGCTAACCATGAACGTGAAGATTGCAGAAATTCCTCTGAATGTGGCCGACCTGACGACAATTAAACCCGGCGATATTTTACCGATTGCGATGCCTGATACTTTCCCTGTTTATATCGGGAAATCCGAATTATTTAATGCCCTGATCGTAGAAGACAAAGACAAACTGTTTTTGTCCGAATTAACGAGCAAGACGGAGAAATCCTATGAGTAAGCCAGAAGATATTTTAGAGCAAGGCTTCGAGTTAGCCCCCGAAGCGACTACGCCCCCCGCGCCGTCTGTAACAGAGACGCTGGTGGCGCGTTTAGAGGACCGTTTTTCCGAGTCGATGTCGTTACTCAAACGTATTCCGGTCACGCTAACGCTGGAAGTCTCCTCCGTGGAGGTGATGCTGGCAGACCTGCTGAACATTGATGACGACACGGTCATTGAGATGGATAAACTCGCCGGTGAACCGCTGGATATTAAGGTCAATAATATCCTGCTAGGTAAGGCTGAAGTGGTGGTGGTCAACGAAAAATATGGCCTGCGCGTTCTTGAATTTAACACGCATGAAATCAACGACCTGGCACCATGAAACGCGCGCTAACACTCACGCTCTTACTGGGTATCTCGTTACTCATCCTTTCTCCCTTTGCCTGCGCGCAAGGGGGAGATATCCCGTTGCTGAATGTCATTTCACACGGAAATAGCCAGGAATACAGCGTAAAAATTCAGGTCCTGATCCTGATGACCCTGGTGGGCATTCTGCCTACTCTGGTGCTGATGATGACCTGTTTTACCCGTTTTATCATTGTTCTTTCCCTGCTGCGTCAGGCGTTGGGCCTGCAGCAAACCCCGCCCAACCGCATCCTGATAGGTATTGCGCTGTCGTTAACCATGCTGGTGATGCGTCCAATCTGGATCAATATTTACGACCACGCGGTTGTGCCTTTTGAAAACGATCAAATCACGCTCCCCGACGCCCTGAGCACCGCCGCTTCGCCATTGAAGCGCTTTATGCTGGCGCAGACCAACAAAAAAGCGATAGCGCAAATCATGACGATCGCCAACGCAAAAGGGAATGCAGCCGATCAGGATCTCTCGATTGTTGTTCCCGCCTATGTGCTGAGCGAACTCAAAACCGCCTTTCAGATAGGCTTCATGATTTACATTCCGTTTCTGGTGATCGACCTGATCGTCGCCAGCGTGCTGATGGCGATGGGGATGATGATGCTGTCGCCGCTGATCGTTTCGCTGCCCTTTAAACTAATGCTCTTTGTGCTAATCGATGGCTGGGCGCTGACCGTCGGTACGCTGACCTCCAGCATTCGCGGTCTGGGGCTGGGCTAACGGAGAACGACCATGCTAACCATTGATGTAGCCGCAGACATCGTCGCCAGCGGTATAAAAGTCGTGATCATTTTAGTCTGCGTATTGGTCGTTCCCAGCCTGCTGGTGGGTATGCTGGTCAGCATTTTTCAGGCTGTGACGCAGATTAACGAACAAACGCTCAGCTTTTTACCCAGGCTTATCGTCACCCTCGCGGTATTGGGTATTTGCGGAAAATGGATGATCGTCCAGTTGAGCGATCTCTGCGTGCATCTGTTCACTCAGGCCGCCATTCTGGTGCACTGACATGCGCGAAACAGATGTTACACAGCTAAGTAACCTGATACTGGGGATGTGGTTTCCGTTCGTGCGCATTATGGCGTTTATTCACTACGCGCCGGTGCTGGATAACGCGGCGCTGACCATACGGATACGCATTATTTTGTCACTGGCGCTGGCCTTTATCATTACGCCGCTTATCCCCCACCCGGTTCCAGACAACCTGTTGTCGATCAACAGCATTATTTTGACCGCAGAGCAGTTTCTCTGGGGAATGCTTTTCGGCCTGATGCTGCAGTTTTTATTTTTAGCGCTGCAGCTGGCGGGTCAGATCCTCTCCTTTAATATGGGGATGAGCATGGCGGTGATGAACGACCCCAGCAGCGGCGCGTCAACGACGGTGCTGGCGGAAATGATCAACATCTACGCGGTGATACTGTTTTTTGCGATGGACGGCCATTTGCTGCTGGTAAGCATTTTATTCAAAGGCTTTACCTACTGGCCGATTGGCAATGCGCTGCACCCGCAATCTCTACGCACTATTTCTCTGGCGCTGGGCTGGGTTCTCGCCGCCGCCACGCTGCTGGCGCTGCCAACGACCTTCATCATGCTGATTGTCCAGGGCTGCTTCGGCCTGCTTAACCGCATTGCGCCTCCGCTCAACCTGTACTCATTAGGTTTTCCCATCAACATGCTGGCGGGCCTGATCTGCTTTGCGACCCTGCTTTACAACCTGCCCGACCACTATTTGCACCTGGCGAATTTCGTCTTACAGCAGCTTGACGCACTGAAGGGGCACTATGGCGGATAGCAGCAGCGAAGAAAAAACAGAAAAACCCTCGGCGCAAAAACTTCGCAAAGCCAGGCAAGAGGGGCAAATACCGCGCTCAAAAGATATGGGGCTTGCCGCCAGTCTGTTTGCCGCATTTATGGTGATCTCCAGCAGCTTTCCCTGGTACGAAGATTTCGTGCGCGAAAGCTTTATCAGCGTGCATCAGTATGCGCAGAACATAAATGACCCGGACATCATCGGTCAGTTCCTTGAGCACCATCTGCTGATTTTAGGCAAGTTCATCCTGACGCTGTTACCGATGCCGGTTGCCGCGCTGTTCGCCTCACTGGTTCCGGGAGGCTGGCTGTTCCTGCCGAAAAAAATATTGCCGGACTTTAGCAAATTGAGTCCGCTCAAAGGCATTAGCCGCCTGTTTTCTACCGACCATCTGGTGGATACCGGCAAGATGACGCTGAAAGCGATAGTGCTGCTGGTGATGCTGTGGATCAGCGTACGCAATAACGTTGCGGCATTTCTCGGCTTGCAAGAGCTGTATTTCAAACAGGCCATCAGCGATGGCCTGGCGCTGTACAGCAGTATTATGCGTAACTTTGTCATCCTGTTTGTCTTTTTCGCCGTCATCGATGTTCCTCTGGCGAAAAAAATGTTCACCAAAGGGTTGAAGATGACCAAACAGGAAGTGAAGGAAGAGTATAAAAATCAGGAAGGTAAACCGGAAGTGCGGGCCAGGATCCGCCGCCTGCAGCGGCAAATGGCGATGGGGCAAATTCGCAAGGTCGTGCCGAAGGCCGATGTGGTGATCACCAACCCAACCCACTATGCCGTGGCGCTGCAGTATGACCAGTCGCGCGCCGCCGCGCCCTTCGTTGTTGCCAAAGGCACCGATGAAATCGCGCTGTATATTCGCCAGGTGGCGGCGGAAAGCAACATTGAGATTGTTGAATTTCCTAAGCTGGCGCGTTCCGTTTATTACACCACGCAGGTCAATCAACAGATCCCATTTCAACTTTATCGGGCGATTGCACACGTCCTGACCTATGTACTGCAAATGAAGCACTGGCGTGACGGTTCGCAAGCTCGTCCTTCGCTGAACAGACACATTTCCATTCCAAAAGAGGTTCTTAAACTGGATGCCGAAAACAACTAAACAACTCCTCGCGCTGCTACGCAACGGTAACATCGGCATTCCGCTGGTAATACTGTGTATCCTGGCGATGGTGATCCTGCCATTACCACCGGCGCTGCTGGATATTCTGTTCACCTTTAACATCGTGCTGGCGGTAATGGTGCTGTTGGTGGCCGTTTCGGCGAAACGTCCGCTCGAATTCAGCCTGTTCCCGACCATTTTGTTGATCACCACCTTAATGCGCCTGACGCTGAACGTGGCGTCAACGCGCGTGGTGTTACTGCACGGTCATATGGGCGCAGGCGCTGCCGGTAAGGTGATTGAGTCCTTCGGCCAGGTGGTGATCGGCGGTAACTTTGTCGTCGGTTTTGTGGTGTTCATCATTCTGATGATCATCAACTTTATCGTGGTTACCAAGGGCGCCGAGCGTATTTCCGAAGTTTCGGCCCGCTTTACGCTGGACGCCATGCCCGGAAAGCAGATGGCTATCGACGCCGATCTGAACGCGGGCCTGATTAATCAGGCCCAGGCGCAGGCGCGACGTAAAGATGTGGCGGGCGAAGCGGATTTCTATGGCGCAATGGACGGTGCGTCGAAGTTCGTGCGCGGTGATGCCATCGCCGGGATGATGATTCTGGCCATCAACCTGATCGGCGGCGTCTGCATCGGGATCTTCAAATACGATTTAAGCGCCGAAGCTGCATTCCAGCAATACGTCCTGATGACCATCGGTGACGGCCTCGTCGCCCAGATACCGTCCCTGCTGCTGTCGACGGCGGCGGCGATTATCGTTACTCGCGTGAGCGACAGCGGCGATATCGCCACGGACGTGCGTAGCCAGCTGCTGGCCAGCCCCTCCGTACTGTATACCGCCACCAGCATTATGTTTGTACTGGCAGTGGTGCCGGGGATGCCGCACTTCCCCTTCCTGATTTTCAGCGCCCTGCTGGGATTCACCGCCTGGCGCATGAGCAAGCGACCGAAGGTTGCTGAGACCGAAGAGAAAAATCTCGAAACGCTGACCAAAACCATCGCAGAAACCACCGAGCAGCAGGTCAGTTGGGAGACTATCCCCTTAATTGAGCCGATCAGCCTGAGCCTGGGGTACAAGCTGGTGGCGTTGGTAGACAAATCGAAAGGGAATCCGCTGACCCAACGAATTCGCGGCGTGCGGCAGGTGATCTCCGACAGCAACGGCGTGTTGTTACCGGAAATTCGCATTCGCGAAAACTTCCGCCTTAAACCGACCCAGTACGCCATTTTTATCAATGGGATCAAGGCCGATGAGGCCGATATTCCCTCCGATAAGCTGATGGCGTTGCCCTCCAGTGAAACTTACGGCGAGATCGACGGCGTGTTAGGCCACGATCCGGCCTACGGTATGCCGGTCACCTGGATTGTTCCGGCGCAAAAAGCTAAAGCGTTAAATATGGGATACCAGGTCATTGATAGCGCCAGCGTCATTGCGACACATGTGAATAAGATCATTCGCAGCTATATTCCCGAACTCTTTAACTACGATGACATTACGCAGTTGCATAACCGTCTCTCGTCTATGGCGCCTCGTCTGGCGGAAGATTTGAGCGCGGCGCTGAATTACAGCCAGCTATTGAAAGTGTACCGGGCGCTGCTTATTGATGGGGTGTCATTGCGCGACATCGTCACCATAGCTACCGTACTGGTCGCCAGTAGCGCCGTGACCAAAGATCATATTCTGTTAACGGCGGATGTACGTCTGGCGCTCCGTCGCAGCATTACCCATCCGTTTGTGCGCAAAGATGAGCTGGCGGTATATACGCTGAATAGTGAGCTGGAGAATCTGCTGGCGAATGTGGTGAATCAGGCTCAGCAAAGCGGCAAAGTGGTGCTGGACAGCGTTCCGGTCGATCCCAATATGCTGAATCAGTTCCAGACCAATATGCCGCAGATTAAAGAGCAGATGAAAGCGGCGGGTAAAGAACCGGTCCTGCTGGTTGCACCGCAGTTACGTCCTCTGCTCGCCCGCTATGCGCGCCTGTTTGCACCGGGTTTGCAGGTGCTGTCTTATAACGAAGTTCCTGATGAGCTGGAATTAAAGATCATGGGGGCGCTGAGTTAACCCCTGGCGAGGCGGTGTGATTACACCGCCTTTTTGCTTACAGAATCGTATTTTCCGTAAGAATACGGCGGGCGCCGAGATAATGATCCCGCCAGAAGTCATCGGATAAATTACTGACCCGAATGGTTTCTCCCGTCCGCGGCGATTCAATAAATTGCCCCTGCCCCAAATAGACCCCCATGTGATCGGCAATATCCCGGCTGTGAATATGAAAGAAGACTAAATCACCACGGCGAAGATCGCGGTTAGAGACGATGGTTGCCCGTCGGTAGTGATACATTTCATTCGCCGTCCGGGGCAATTTTGCCGCCAGGATTTTGTTGTAGGCATAAAAAATCAGCCCACTACAGTCAAACCCTTCATCCGGATTCGTTCCGCCCCACAAATAGGGTTTGCCTAGCTGCTGCTCAAGCCGGTGGATTGCAACTTCGGTGATATTGTGCAGATGATCGCTACTGAGAAAATGCGCATTTTCAGCCAGCTCCTGCCAGCGATGATCGCTGGCTTTTAGCGGCCCAGGGAACCACTCCGGGTGCTGTTTAATCAACGTCCTGTTCTGCTGGCGCAGCGCGCTTTTGCTTTGCGCATTCCCTTCCACCACGTAGCTTGCCTGCTTTTTTACCTGGGCGTAATAGTGCTTCAACAGCCGGGCGCGGTTACGCATACGCAATTGCGCCGCATAGCTTAAATGGGCGTCAGATAAGCCGGGCTGAACTTTGGCGACAGACGGAGATGACAGCACAACACACAAAGACAGCAGACCCGGCAACAAGCGACGGGGTGCAGAGACAAAAAACATGAAAAGAAGAATACCTGGTCAAACACGTTCGGCGCAGTCTACCTCTACTGCCCGTCATTCCATTTTAATATTCGATTATTAAATAATTAATTTTTTAAATTCAATATATTAGCTGTTCTGCATAATTAAGACGAAATGCCGTACGATAGCCAGCAAAATAGGCCCGTGTCTGACTGCCTTTAAGCGCAATTTTCCGTATAAAGAAAAACTAAAGTGTAAACGCCGCACGAGAGACTTGCGAAAAACTCTCTTGGTGCTAATGTGAGCGCTCCAGATCCAGATTTATCCGATTTGGGGACTCTTTTTGCCGTCCTGGCGTGTGTAATCGTTTTATCAAGGAATAAGCAGTATGCGTAAAATCGCATTTTTTCTTGCGATGCTTTTATTGCCGTGCGTTTCATTTGCTGGTTTGCTGAGCAGCAACAGCCCGACCGCGCCTGTCAGCAAAGAATATAAGCAGCAGTTAATGGGCTCCCCTGTCTATATTCAGATCTTCAAAGAGGAGCGAACGCTGGATCTGTACGTCAAGATGGGCGAACAGTACCAATTACTCGACAGCTATAAAATCTGCAATTATTCCGGCGGCTTAGGGCCGAAACAGCGTCAGGGCGATTTCAAAAGTCCGGAAGGGTTTTACAGCGTACAGCGCGGGCAGCTAAAACCGGATAGCCGCTTCTATAAAGCGATTAACATTGGTTTCCCCAACGCCTACGATCGCGCACACGGTTATGAAGGGAAATACCTGATGATCCACGGCGCCTGCGTTTCCGTCGGCTGCTATGCGATGACCGACAACGGTATCGATGAGATTTTCCAGTTTGTGACCGGCGCTCTGGTGTTCGGACAGCCCAGCGTACAGGTTAGCATTTACCCGTTCCGCATGACCGATGCCAACATGCAGCGCCATAAGTTTTCGTACTACAAAGATTTCTGGGCCCAGTTAAAGCCGGGATACGATTACTTTGAACAAACGCATAAGCCACCGACAGTTTCCGTCGTCAATGGCCGTTACGTTATCAGCAAACCGTTGAGTCACGAAGTGGTTCAGCCGCAGCTGGCATCAAACTACTCGCTCCCCGAGACAAAATAGCGCCCATTCGCCTGGCATAATCTTTTGCCAGGTTTCATTGCCGGTTAACGGCTGCGTGGCAATCACGGTGACCACATCATTGGGTGTGGTCTGTGAGCTAAAATCAATTTCCACATCCTGATCCAGCAGCGTCGCTACGCCGAACGGCGCTCGACGCGTAATCCAAAACAGGTTGGTCGAGCAGAAGGCCATCACATAACGACCGTCAGACAACAGCATGTTGAAGACGCCTTTCTCCCGCAGTTCACCTGCCAGCATCGCGATATATTTAAATACCGCCGTCATGTTACCCGGCGTGCGTGGATAACGTTCCGCCAGCTTATGCAGCAACCAGCAGAAGGCTTTTTCGCTGTCGGTTTCACCAACCGGGCGAAAATTACCGGTCTCCAGCGATTTATACCCGCTGAGCTGCCCGTTATGGGCATACGTCCAGTTGCGTCCCCATAGCTCACGGGTAAATGGATGGGTATTTTCCAGCGCCACTTCACCACGGTTCGCCTGACGAATATGGGCAATCACGGAACAGGATTTGATGGGATAGTCTTGAACCAGTTTGGCGATAGGCGAATTAAAGCTGGGTTGCGGATCTTTAAACGTACGGCAGCCCTTACCTTCATAAAACGTAATCCCCCAGCCGTCTTTGTGCGGCCCGGTACCTCCGCCGCGCTGAACCAGCCCGGTGAAGCTAAAGCAGATATCGGTTGGCACATTGGCGCTCATCCCGAGCAGTTCGCACATACATCACCACCTTAAAACGGTTAATTGCCTGCTATGACCAGCAAAGCACGGCTCGTAGGCCGGATAAGACGCTTGCGTCGCCATCCGGCACAATGCCCGATGGCGCTTCGCTTATCGGGCCTACAAGTTCCTGGCCCGATAAGACCGGCAAAAATTATCGGCTTATTTAACCATCTCTTTTTCGATCAGTTGAATCAGGATATGAATCACTTTGATATGGATCTCCTGAATACGGTCAGCGTAGCCAAAGTGCGGCACGCGAATTTCGATATCCGCGCTGCCCGCCATTTTGCCGCCATCTTTACCGGTCAGGGTGATGACTTTCATCTCTTTCTCGCGCGCTGCGGCAATCGCTTTAATCACGTTACCAGAGTTACCCGAAGTTGAAATGCCCAACAGGACATCACCTTCGCGGCCAACGGCTTCAACGTAGCGGGAGAAGACATAATCGTAACCAAAATCGTTGCTCACGCAGGAGATGTGGCTGACGTCTGAGATAGCGATTGCCGGATAACCAGGACGGTTTTCACGATAGCGCCCGGTCAGCTCTTCGGCGAAGTGCATCGCGTCGCAATGGGAACCGCCGTTACCGCAAGAAAGTACCTTCCCACCGGCTTTAAAGCTGTCTGCCAACAGGACCGCCGCGCGCTGAATGGCGTGAATATTGGCGTCATCTTTAAGAAAATTAGCCAGCGTTTCCGCCGCTTCGCTCAGTTCGTTACGAATAAGATCCTGGTACATGAGGATATCCTTCAGCATGAATGTAAATGACAAGATGCAGTGTACCGGATAGCGCTACCAGCGAGAAGCACAAGCCTGAGGATTGGCTGCGGCTTTTGATTTTTTGTGCCGGTTAAAACACCAACAATGTGAGCTTTGTTGTAATTATTTTGTAAACATATTGCTAAAAGATTTTACATCCACTACAACCATATCATCACAAGTGGTCAGACCTCCTACAAGCAAGGGAGCTTTTCGTTATGATGATTTTGAGTATTATCGCTACGGTTGTTCTGCTCAGCGTTCTGTTCTATCACCGCGTGAGCTTATTCCTCAGCAGCTTAATTTTGCTCGCCTGGACGGCTGCGCTTGGCGTGGCTGGCCTGTGGTCAGTGTGGCTGCTGGTTCCTCTGGCCATTATCCTCGTACCGTTTAACTTTACGCCGATGCGCAAATCCATGATCTCTGCGCCGGTGTTCCGCGGTTTCCGTAAAGTCATGCCGCCGATGTCGCGTACTGAGAAAGAAGCGATTGATGCCGGTACAACCTGGTGGGAAGGCGACCTGTTTCAGGGCAAGCCAGACTGGAAAAAACTGCATAACTACCCTCAGCCGCAACTGACAGCGGAAGAACAAGCGTTTATTGACGGCCCGGTGGAAGAAGCATGCCGCATGGCGAACGACTTCCAGATAACCCATGAGCTCGCGGATCTGCCGCCGGAACTGTGGGCGTATCTGAAAGAACATCGCTTCTTCGCGATGATCATTAAGAAAGAGTACGGCGGGCTGGAATTCTCCGCGTATGCTCAGGCTCGCGTATTGCAGAAACTCTCCGGCGTCTCCGGGATCCTGGCGATCACCGTCGGCGTTCCTAACTCATTAGGCCCGGGCGAACTGCTGCAGCATTACGGCACCGAAGAGCAAAAAAATCATTATCTGCCGCGCCTGGCGCGTGGTCAGGAGATCCCGTGCTTTGCACTGACCAGCCCGGAAGCGGGCTCCGACGCAGGCGCGATCCCGGATACCGGCGTGGTTTGCATGGGCGACTGGCAGGGCCAGCAGGTGCTGGGTATGCGCCTGACCTGGAACAAACGTTATATCACGCTGGCGCCTATCGCTACGGTATTGGGGCTGGCATTTAAACTCTCCGACCCGGAAAAACTGCTGGGCGGCGAAGAAGAACTGGGCATTACCTGCGCGCTGATCCCAACCTCAACGCCGGGCGTGCAAATTGGTCGCCGCCACTTCCCGCTGAACGTACCGTTCCAGAACGGTCCGACGCTTGGCAAAGATGTCTTCGTACCGATCGATTACATTATCGGCGGGCCAAAAATGGCCGGTCAGGGCTGGCGTATGCTGGTGGAATGTCTCTCCGTGGGTCGCGGTATTACCCTGCCGTCTAACTCCACGGGCGGCGTGAAATCGGTCGCGATGGCAACCGGCGCGTATGCACACATTCGTCGTCAGTTCAAAATCTCTATCGGCAAGATGGAAGGTATTGAAGAGCCGTTGGCGCGTATTGCCGGTAACGCCTACGTGATGGATGCTGCGGCGTCGCTGATTACCTACGGTATTATGCTGGGTGAAAAACCGGCGGTACTGTCGGCTATCGTGAAATATCACTGTACCCACCGCGGGCAGCAGTCAATTATCGATGCAATGGATATTACCGGCGGTAAAGGCATCATGCTTGGCGAAAGCAACTTCCTCGCCCGTGCTTATCAGGGTGCGCCTATCGCCATTACCGTTGAAGGCGCCAACATTCTGACCCGCAGTATGATGATCTTCGGTCAGGGTGCGATTCGCTGCCATCCGTACGTACTGGAAGAGATGGCTGCAGCGCAGAATAACGATGTGAATGCGTTCGACAAACTGCTGTTTAAACACATCGGCCACGTTGGCAGCAATAAGGTACGCAGTTTCTGGTTGGGGCTGACGCGCGGCTTAACCAGCAGCACGCCAACCGCCGATGCGACCAAACGTTACTACCAGCACCTGAACCGACTGAGCGCCAACCTGGCCCTGCTTTCGGATGTGTCCATGGCCGTACTGGGGGGTAGCCTGAAGCGTCGTGAGCGTATCTCTGCGCGGCTGGGTGATGTGTTAAGCCAGCTGTATCTGGCCTCCGCGGTGCTGAAGCGTTATGACGATGAAGGCCGTAATGAAGCTGACCTGCCATTGGTTCACTGGGGCGTCCAGGATGCGTTGTACAAAGCTGAACAGGCGATGGATGACCTGCTGAAAAACTTCCCGAACCGGTTGGTTGCCGGGTTGCTGAGTGTGGTTATCTTCCCGACCGGCCGCCACTATCATGCGCCGTCTGACAAGCTGGATCATAAGGTCGCGAAGATTTTGCAGGTTCCGAGCGCTACCCGTTCTCGCCTTGGTCGCGGTCAATACCTGACGCCAAGCGAGCATAACCCGGTCGGTTTGCTGGAAGAGGCGCTGCTGGACGTCATTGCAGCCGACCCTATCCACCAGCGGATCTGCAAAGAGTTGGGTAAAAATCTGCCGTTTACCCGCCTGAACGAGCTGGCGCACAACGCGCTCGCCAAAGGGTTGGTTGATAAAGACGAAGCCGAGATTCTGGTGAAAGCCGAAGCGAGCCGTCTGCGTAGCATCAACGTGGATGACTTTGACCCCGAGGAGCTGGCGACTCAGCCGGTAAAGTTGCCAGAGAAAGTGCGTAAAGTCGAAGCGGCATAACCTTCCGCACGGCGTTAAGCCCCGCTAAATGCGGGGCTTTTTATTGCCACATTTTCGTTAAAGCTCATGCTACAGTGTCAAAATGTTGTTCAACGAGGAGCCTCGATCGTGCCTGGTTTGAAAATTACTCTGCTGCAACAACCGTTGATTTGGATGGATGGCCCGGCCAACCTGCGCCATTTCGACCGCCAACTGGAAACCGTCAACGGACGTGATGTCATTGTTTTGCCGGAGATGTTCACCAGTGGATTTGCAATGGAAGCGGCAAACAAATCGCTGCCGCAGGAAGAGGTCGTCAGCTGGATGCGCGCCAAAGCGCAACAGACGAACGCCCTGATCGCGGGCAGTGCCGCGATCCAGTCCGAACGCGGTCCGGTAAACCGCTTTTTACTGGTTGAACCCGAAGGCGATGTGCATTTTTATGACAAACGCCATCTGTTCCGCATGGCGGATGAACATCAGCATTACCAGGCGGGAGAAGCGCGCGTTATTTTTGTATGGCGCGGCTGGCGTATTCTGCCTTTGGTCTGTTATGACCTGCGTTTTCCGGTCTGGTCACGCAACCGTAACGATTATGACCTCGCCTTGTATGTTGCTAACTGGCCGGCGCCGCGCTCGCTGCACTGGCAGGTTCTGCTCACCGCGCGGGCGATTGAAAACCAGGCTTATGTAGCAGGATGTAACCGTGTGGGAACTGACGGTAACGGTCATCATTATCGCGGCGACAGCCGGGTGATAAATCCACAGGGCGAGGTTATTGCCACCGCCGAGCCGCATCAGGCCACACGCATTGACGCGGAACTGTCGCTCTCGGCGCTGCGTGAGTATCGCGAAAAGTTTCCCGCCTGGCAGGACGCCGACCCGTTTACGCTATAAATGTTGCCTTCCTTCCCGCTGCAGAACGTTTTCCGTTGCGGGATTGTTTCACTCCGTAACCAACCGCAAAACAAATTCGCGTGGCGACATGCTGCGGGCAACGTATTCTGCAACGGATAATCACTCGTAACCGGACCGGCGAGTGACTGGCAATGTTAATAATTCCTTTATCAGGATCTCTAAATGAAGAACTTCGTACGCATGACCTTGCTGGCAGCTACCGTGGCTGGCGCTTCTTTTAGCACATTTGCAGCAAATGTATCCAATGTTCCCGCTCCAGCTCAGGACCCGGTAGTCCAGCACCTTAAGCTGACCAACGACCAGGTTGCGCAGATTAAAAAACTGCACCAGCAGCTTGAAACCAATGTTGGTCAGATTTCGGTGAAAGATGTTAAAGACGGTGCATTGATTGACGTCATCAAGTCCGGGAAATGGGATGAAGCGGCCGTCAAGAACCAGCTTTCCGCGTTCAGCAACATCGAACAGCAGGCACGTTATTATCGTGTGAAATACTACTTTGACCTGAACAAAGTGCTGACTCCAGAGCAGCGCCAGCAGGTACAAAAAGATATCGCGCAAACGCTGAGCGAGTAATCTCCAGGGCCTGGATCAGCAATGATTCAGGCCTTTCAGTACAGTCTCCTGCTCAAAAAAGAATCCCTGTACAGCATCTGCGCCGCTCATGCGGCAGATGGCATAATCCTGCGCAGTTTCTACTCCCTCGATCACGATCCGTTCTCCCAGCCCGCGAAATTGATTGACCAGTACCCTCAATTGCCACTCCGATGACCGAAACTGATGAAACATCCCGCTTTCAATTTTGATGGCATCAAAACGGATGCCAGACAGTCGCCAGACAAAAAATAGCTCGGGCGAAACATCATCCAGCCAGACGCGAAAGCCATGACGCACCAGGGTTTTTATGGCGATACCTACAGCCTGCTGTTCAGCCTTTTCCAACCGCATCATGGTGCCTGGATCCTGAATCTCGATCACAATCCGTCCCTGATGCGTCTGCTTTGTAAGCCGCGAGATCCACGACGGGCAGGTCAGCATCCTGACGGATAAATTCAGCGAATAGCTTCCCGGGAGTGCCAGCACCCGCTGCATTTGCCACATAAACAGCTGCTGTTTCGCGGTGACAGAAAGATGCTTGAAGAAAAGATCCAATGGGAGCGGCGTGCGTACCTGGCTTAACACCTCACGGACATCCAGCGATGCATCATCAAAGAAATGAATGCGCTGCAAACGGATCCCGGTGATCCGCAGCAGTTCGGCGTTGCGGGGAAGCTCTGGCACATAGCGGGCCTGTTCGCTGAGTCTGTTCATATCATTCCATGTTTTGATTAAAAGGACGTCGTGCATCCTGTAACCAGGAGATACGGCGGTCGTTCGGGTAGATCAGGTAAAAGCGAGTCGCCAGACGGCGCGCCTCAACCAGGTCGCGCTGCTGTAGCGCCAGCAAGATTTGCGTGAAAGCGATATTCGGGTCCGGGTGAGCGCGCACATAGCCTGGCGCCCAGCGGCGTACCGCCTCCAGCCAGCGAGCGTCCTGGGTACGCTGATACCGTTGCAGGTATCCCATCTGGAGATCGAACCGGTAGCGTGTGGCAAGCAGCCAGCCGCCCACCGGGAGCGATTCGGCAAGTTGCCACTGTGTTGACTGCCGCTCCGCCAGCGTCAGCTGCTGTTGCGTCTGCAGCGTGAGAAGCAACAATGGCGTGGCTATCAGGAATGAGATAACCGCCAGCACGCGTATCAGCGATGTCGTCAGGCGCGTGAGGCGGACTCTTTTTCGCGCGCTATCGGCGCAACGAAGTAGCAGGATCAGCACTAACCAGTGTGCCGTCGACTGCCTGACCGGGTATTCCGTCAACATATGAATCACCACCGGCAACGCCGCCACCAGGCAGGCACGTCGCCAGCGATTTCCGTGCAGCCAGAGCCATAATCCCCCCGCAATAAAGCAAAGTGCGCCCGCCAGCCCAACCAGACCGCCCTCCACCAGCCACAGCACCAGTTCGTTGTGCGGATGCGAGATGCTGCTCAGTCCCAATGGCCCCGCGCGTTCGAGAAATATCGCAGCGAAACTGCCCACGCCCCACCCCATCCACGGGCGTTCAGCAAATAATGCCAGCGACGTTTTCAGCACCGTCCAGCGCACATGAGAAGTCGTTAAATGATCTACCGTGGCAACCGACAAAAAATGGCGAGCGGCAGCGCCTGTCGCCATACCTAACGCTAACGGCAGGAGAAGTCGCAACAACGTGCGGCGCTGTACAGGGAACACCGCCAGCAGCAACACTTCGCCGACGAGCAGAGATAAATAACCGGTTTGCGACTGGGACTCATGCAGCACAAACCCCATCATCGCCAGAGCTATCCCGCCAACAATTCGGTATCTACCGCGCAGGCGTAAAAAGAGCAGCGCGGACAGCAGCACGCCGCACGCCGTAAAGCTGGCCAGCAGATTCACCTGCTGAAAAATACCGTAGGGCCGCGTGCCGTGCCGCCAGGCGAACTCCCAGTAATCAACGCCCGGCCAATGCCAGTACTGATAGATAAACGCCAGACATTCGATAACGCACGCCCCCCATAGCAGGGCCAGCAGTGCCGTCAGAGAGTGTGCCGTGAGCGGAATTTGCAACGTCACCAGATAGATGAGCACGCCTCCCAGCAATGCCCCCGCGACCAGCAGCGCCTCGGGCTGCCAGACGTCAGGCGTCAGCAAACAAAGCAGCGTCAGGATGAGCGCCCCCACGATAAAACCCGCGGCTGGCACAGTGATGCGCCAGCGTCGTCGGGGCAGTAGCATCGCCGTACTTGCTGCCAACACAGCGGCGTAGATCCAACTGGTTATATTAAGCGGCAACGACAGACCGCTGCCGCCGTTATTCGGCCAGTAGAGATGCATGACCCCGCACCAGAAAAGCAGACTGATAATCAGCAATACTTTTTGGGCAGGCAGCGGCGCAATAAGATTCAGTGCGTTCATCATGCTACTGGTAGTTCAACGTCCAGGTCCCGCTGGCGCTGAACGGACCGTATTCAAGGGACTGGTTTTTTATCGCCGACGGTTCTGCCGCGACCCATGCCAAAAAATTCAGCGTCATCGAACCTTCCGTAATCTCTGTCACTGACGTGCTCTCATCAAGCCGGATTGCCGTGCCATCTTCTTCGCTCATCCCAATGCCGATCCCTGACGCGCCGCCCTGCTCGCTGCTATCCAGCGCCAGATGATCGGTAAGCTCCGCATCTTCCTTGCCGCTGAAGGTGACCGAGATCCCGCGAAAAACCTCCGGGTTGCAGTCGCGTAGCTGGATGCTGAATTTTTCCGGCTTACTGCGCCCCGAGAGATAGAGATCCTGCGTCGCGATTTGCCCGAAATCGACCTCGATTTTGTCGCCGCCGGGCGCCAGGCTGCAGGCCAGCGCTCTGATGGTGCCGTGAAAATACATATCGCCACCGACCAGTTTGGTATCAGCCTGTATCGTTGCGCCAAACAGCAGCGCGCTGACCGCGATTAACGTTCTGAAAGTCATGGCATTACCCTACTGAAACTGCGCAACAACGGTGGCAGAGGCTTCAAACTCACCTTCCTTGACGCTGCCCACGCCCGGCTTTGCCACCGGTGCGGCGGTGAGATTCCAGTCGCCCTGATTCTGGTAAAAACCTTTCACGTTGTAGAATTGATTGGGCACGACGGTGCCGCCGCTCTCGTCTTTAAGCATAATGCCGAGATCGTCGCGTTTTTGTCCGCCGCTCAGCGTGCCGAGGAGATTACCGTTAAACCCCGCCGTGCCTGACGCCGTGGTGGTTTGTACGCCAAGATTAATGTTCAGCGCGCCCTGATCGAAGCTGCCGCCTTCACAAACCACATGTATCGGGATCGATTTGCTGTAATTGGTGCCGTTGAGCTTTGCAGCGGATCCGGGCAGATCGCCAAACTCAATGCTGATTTTGTCTCCCCGGTTGAAGGTGCATTTGTCCGGTACGGTAATCAGGCCTGATTTGATCACCACGCGGGAAATCGCCGTGGTTGGCGTCGGTCCCGCGCCGCCCATGCGCCCGGCAACCTCCACCAGCGACTGGGAAGTGATATTGATGCCATTGATAATGGGTTTAGTGACAATAAACGTCACTTTCCCTTTTGAACCACTTTCAACGTTAGTGGCGCGCGTGTAGCCCTTCCGCTTTTTGCAGCTGTTGTTGCTGTTGCGGTTTGAAACGTTGGTAAAAGGCGCCTGGACGTATTTGTTATAACGCCCGGCAACCCATACCTGCACTTCCACATCCAGATACTCGTTTAGCCGAAAACGGTTCGCCCCCTGATCTGAAGGCGGCATCGTGGTCGTGGTGGTGTAATAAATTGGCTCTCGGGAGATATCTGCCTGCTCGCAATAAAAATTCACCACATACCAACTGCCCAGATTCCAGGTGAACGGCTCCGTTCTGCCGCCCACGTGGTTTTTGCTGACATCCAGCGAGCTTAGTTCAATATCATACTGATGCGGCGACCCGCCCTCCGGCTCACCTTCCCCCTGAGTAAATGCCTGCCCGGCCAGAGGACAGCCTGCCAGGACGACCCACAGCAGCGCTTTGCGCAATACGCTCATAGATACTCCAGCTTAAGTCTGACCAAACCACTAAACTCCCCGGCGCTAACCTCCGATCCAAAAGATTCCAGCGCCGCCAGAAAGTGAATCGCGTTATCGCCGGGTTTGAGGATCCACATGCGTTGCGGTTGATTCAGATGGATCAACTGATTGCGTTCGGTCAGTAGCCGTATGCCCGCGCCGCGCACATCGCCGCGAATACGCCCAAGATCGCTGTTTTCCGGCGCGCCTTCGGCCATCAGCGTCATCGAAACGCCACGTTCCACCGTGCTGTACGCCAGCTCCGGCATTTCGCTGGTCTGTCCAGGGAAATCCCTCAAGGTGTGGCCGGAGCCTTTTAAGCAGCCGTTCAGGTACAGCGTAACCAACACCGGATCGCTGCGATCGCCGCCATGGCGAAACTGGCTGGCGGAAATATCACCCAGATTGATGGTCTGATCGCGCGAGGCCATATCCAGCACGCACGGCGAAACGTAGACCCGGCCATGAAAGCGGACGTTGCCATACTCGCCGGACACGTTGCTCATATCCTGGCGACCGCTGGCGGCCTGAGCCTGACAGGCCATGCCTGCCATCAGCAGGGCGCAAAGCATCTTTTTCATTTACGATTCCTGTTACCGGGGCTGTTGCTCCATCGGCAATGCTTTACACACACTGCCAGAACAGCTGAATTTCAGTTCGGGATGACCGCCAAAATCGTTCACGTACATCATGCTGAATTGACTGACGCTACCGTCAGTGACGCTAAAATCGAGAGAGGATTTTGGTGAGACCATAATCCCTGGGAAATCAGTCAGCCTGCCGCCGCCCTGGGCTTCTGGCTTGCGGCTTAAGCCGATTAAGGTGACGAAGTAAGGCGTTGGGTTATCCACGGTCCAGCGCTGGCCCTGCTTGTGAAAGACCAGTTGGTTTTGCCACACGGCGCCCGGCGTTTCCGGCACGATGGCCGTAGGGCGGTAGAACAATTTGATGCGCGACTGCATTGCCAGTTGCAGTACGTTCGGCTTATCAGGCTTTGGTGGAATTTCACGCACGTTCAGATAGAACAGACTCTCGCGATCCTGCGGCAGAGCGCTAACGCCACTGGTTTTCGTCACGCGGGCAATCCCCTTTTGCCCGCCGTTAATCCGTTGCAGCGGCGGTAAGACCATTAACGGCGTGGTAATTTTGGTTCCGTTGGCGTCTTCCACCCACGACTGAGCCAGAAACGGAATGCTCGGACTGGTGTTGGTCAGGTTCGCACTAACAGAACGCGCATCACCGGTGATGATCATCCGGGTACGGTCGAGCGCAATACCCGCCCATGAGGTGTTGATCCCGGCAATAAAAAGCAGGCCGCAGGCCACGGGTTTGAGCCAACGCTGCACGGAGTAAAAAGCTTGATTATTCATGACAAAATTCATTCAGGTTATTGAAATTATTCACAAGGCAACAGTACGTTACCTTCCGGGTTGAGTTGTTGCGGCACCTGTAAGTGACACTGCGCGCGGCCAGCCCAGGCGACGGAAAGACGCTCGGCAGGATTCACACCCGCAATCCAGGCCATGCCGTTTTCCATCACCATGGCGACGCTGACGCCGTTAGCGTTAAATACTTCGGCGCCAAACGGCGGTACCGAACCATCCTTCAGGCGCAGCAGCGCCATCATTTTTTGCCCCTGCGCGACGGCAAAATGCTGATAGCCAATCGCACCTTCCGTCAGGGTGTTAGTGACGATCGCTTTGGTCGCGGAAATATCCTCGTCCATGGCGTCCACATCGATACGGGTATCAAAGCTGTGATAGCTGACGACATCCGGTACCACGGCAATACCGAAGCGGTTTGAGTGCGCCTGTTCGCCGTTCAGCGGCACATTCGCCACACCGTCGGTATCAACCATCACTCTGGCGGTATTCATTGACGCCTGGCTGTTGTGCAGCGCCGCGCCGTGGCGCGTCGCGGTAAAGCCGCCGCGCATGGTGCCGCCCACGGAGAAATAGCGCGATTGCTGCCAGCTGACGTTAGACTCCAGTTCCGCCATCATGCTGCGGTGCTTGTAATAGCCATCAAATGCCGTGTGACCTTCACCGGAAACCCCTGCGCGTAAACGCCACGGATTGTTACGATCGTGGTTATCGGAATACGAAACCATCTGGCTGGTCTGGCTACCGCTGTTCTGCAATTCGTAATCCATAGAGCGGCCATCGCTCCATGGCACCGAAATTGAAAGCGAAAGACTGTCGTCCCGTTTGCCCTGATATTCAGAGCGATAAGCCGCAAGGTTTGCGCTGATCCCCTGGATGCCAGCGAACGAAAAACTGTGTCCCATCGACAACCCGTAGCGATCCTGGGAACCGCGATCCCAATAGTTCTGGTGGGTATAGGTCAGGTACAGCGTGGTCGCTAACTGCGGATCGTCAGCAAAGAAGGTTTTATTGCCGGTAATGGTGTACATCTCTTTTTCGTTACCGGCGCTGTTGTTATTTTCATACTGCTCGTCGAGAAACTGCGAGAAGGTGCGGAAGTTACGCTGCGAAAAGCGGTAACCGGCAAAAGTGATGGCGCTGTTGTACTCATCAAAGGTTTTGGCATAGCTGAGCTTAAAGGACATGCCTTTTTGTTGATCCTGATGCTTCACCCGACTCACGGATTGCGTCGCATCAGCCGACAGCGCCCCCAGCCAGCTTAAATCCCGCCCAATCCCCATCGACCAGGCGTTATAGCGATCGCCGGTGAGCAACGCGCCGCCGTACAGCGACCAGGCATTGCTGACACCCCAGGAGAAATCGCCGCTATAAAACGCAGGTCCCTGAACATCGTGGTTATAACGCGATGGCTTACCGACCGCGGCGTTGTAGCGGACATAGCCAGGGCGCGTCAGGTAAGGAATATCGGCCGTATTGACCTGAAAAGTTTGTACGCTGCCATCCTGCTCTTCGACGCGTACATCCAGCGTGCCGCGTACCGAGCCGTGCAGATCCTGAATATTAAACGGCCCCGCAGGAACGGTGGTTTGATAGATAACACGCCCCTGCTGACTAACGGTGACCTTCGCATTACTGCGCGCGATGCCATGCACTTCGGGCGCGTAGCCCTGCAAGTTCGGTGGCAACATACGCTCGTCGCTGGCGAGGTTAGCCCCGGTGAAACGCACCGAATCAAAAACCTGAGAGTTCAGATAGATTTCGCCGACCGTCAGTTTTGCAGCCTGCATCGGTAACGGACGATAGGCATAGATCTGATCCCAGTCGATACGCCCACGGTTATCATCTGAAGCGTAATTGGCCTGATACTGGCCACGAAAACGCCACGCGCCGAAGTTAAAGCCTGTCTGCCCATAGCCGGACAGAGAACGGTAACGATCGCCGCCCTGTTCGTAATGTGTGGCCTGGCCTGAGACGCTGTAGTCAAAAATCAGCCCCGCAACGCCGTTATCCCAGCGCTCCGGCGGCGTCCAGTCTGGGTCGGTATATTTCATCCATGCCTGCGGCACGGTAATGTCCAGTACGCCCGCGCTATTATTCAATACAACGCCCGGCAGGCGGGAAATGTCGTAGCAGGTCGCGCTAATCGGCTGAATATAGGTCAGCGCCTCTTCTTTGAGCGCCAGTAATTCGAGTTGCTGCGGCGTCAGACACGCCATGGATTTATGCGAATTAGCAGGGTCGACGATATAACGGATTGACTGCTGAGGAATCTCCTGGCTGTTAATACGAACATCCAGCAGATATTCTCCGGGAGTCACAAAGTTGCCTTCGGAAAAACGCTGTAAATCGACATTGTGCCTGTCGCTGGCATCCAGTACGTCGGTATTAAATTCAATGGCCTCATCCGCTTCAGCCCATGAAGAGGCGCAGACCAGAGCAATAAAAAGCGCCAGACGTTTTTTATCTGTTTTCAGCGTGATCATTTTCGTTCGCAAACCTTCAGATACCCGAATTGCAGTGCAGCTCAGAGATAATTCACAACAAAATGCGTGACCGCAGTAAATTCGCCAGACGTCATTCTTCCGTCGCGGGAGATCAAATAAGCCGTAAAATTGAGCGTGTTTTTTCCTGGATTAAGCGCATAGTCCGGTGATGGTTCCCCCAAACGAATTTGCTGTCCTTTGCTGTCGTATATTTCTATTGCTAAATTTTCAGTTTCCGACTGCACGCTCAGATAATCAGGATTGTTACTATCGGATGCGCCAGAAAAGGTAATATTGGCGCGTTGAAACACATTCCCGGGATGTTGTGAATCCCCTAATGAACATCCCAGCAAATGAATGCTGAAATCATGCGCAGATACTTTTTCTGGTCTTCCGGAAATATCTCTGACGGAGAGATCATCAAATTCAACCAGTAGCGACCGGTCACGCGGATCGACATAACAGGCTGCCTCAATAATATTTCCCCGCATGCGCATTTTGCCGGGCGTACTGACAAGACGATGGGCGTCAGCCAAAACCCATGCAGGCGATATGAAGATAAAAAGCAGTAAAATTCGCCAGCCAGGCATAACCGCATTTCCTTTCAGTTATTCGCAGGAAGGGTTAAGCAGGCGCGTTAATGCGCCCGCTGCAGATCGTTACTGATAGTCGATCTGGAAATTAACGGTAGATTCAAAATCACCCGGGGTTACCGCTGCAGATGCGTTGTTTGCCTGCAGGTAAGCTACGAAATCAATGTCGGTTTCGCCATCGGTAATGTTGACCTGAGAGGCGGCTTTACCCCACTCCACGTCCTGGTTGCCGCTATCAACCATACCAATGCCCGCGCCCTTAGCGGTACCAGAGGTGAATGCAGCCAGCGCGTTGTTATCTGAATCAATTGTTGCCGGGGTATACGTCACGGTAGCCGTTTTGGCGACGGTGGTGTCGCAGCCCTGAAGAACGATTTTGGCATGCTTAACGCCAGCGCGTTGGTTGTCTTTTAACTGAGACGTTGGGATCTCGCCAAAATTAACCTGCACCGGGCTGGATTCTGGTGCCAGACCGCATGCGGAATTAACCAGAGAACCGGTGAAGTGAATTTTACCGTTAGTCGGTTCGACATTTTTTGCAGCGAAAGCAGAAGAGGCAGTAAAAGTCATTCCCGCCATCAGCGCGCAGGCCACAGCCACGTTTTTCATTTTCATATTACTACTTAACCTTATATCTGTTTTTTAGTTATTCCAACGATCTATTTCCGCAGACAATTCACGTCAGGGAAATGGTGATCTGCAGGTGGCGGTAGCGCATATCCTTGCAAACAATCCATATCAGTCCGCCCCTTATTTTGAACATCATTGGTATTCCATACGAAATACCGTCCACAGCTGTTCATGCTGTTTCGGGGCTTATATTAAGTCGGCAGGAAAATGACACAATGCAAAAATACGGTATTAATCAAACTCAGGGAATCGTGTTGCATCACCGCCCACACAACGATCGTTTACCTAAAAAACCGCCAAAAATCACGCCACACCCAGTGTTAATATCTATTATTTACCATTTTTATAGAGTTTTTATCTATCAACTATTTTTTTATTTAGCCCGAATACCCGGCAAAATGTATTTATGAAAGTTTTGTAAAAATGAAAGGAGATATCAAAAGCGAGCGATCACAATAAGATAGTGACAGAGAGAAGGAGAATACGGCATTTCACAAAAAATATTAAAATATTGTTATATAAATATTAATGAAGCGATCTATGACGCAACCATTTTTTATAAATGAATTATGTTATGCTATTGCTTCACCCACTCGAATGCGAGATATCCTGCTTTAAAGGAGACATCAGTGATTTCTCATATACCAATAAACAAAATTAAATCCGTAATTATTGGTGATGGCTTAGTTTTCAGACCAAATAAAAATACCCTAAAAGACCTGGCATCTGGTGAAATGGCCACATTGAATAACGTGGCAACGCAATTACTGCTCTATTTGTTGCAAAATGGTAAAGAGATTTCCTCGCGCGATGAAATTCTGCTGAATGTTTTCCAGCATAATGGCGCCAGAGCGACGGATGCGAATCTCAACCAGCACATTTCATTTCTGCGCAAAGCAATAACGTCAACGGGTCACCCGGCAGAACTTATCATCACCATTCCGCGAATGGGCTTTCGGATGGGCGACGTCAATATCAATATTCAGCAGCTGGAAGAAGCGAAAACGCCCGCCAGAATTGCCAATGTTGCATCGAGGCTCAACAAAAAGAAAAGAAACCACTGGCCTGTCGCGATAACAACGTTAATCACCGGCATCGCAGTGCTGGCGACAGCGTGGTTAACATGGATACCCAATGAAATAGCCATGACGGACGCGGCGATTCTGCGAACGATCAACTACGAGCAATGCCGTGTACATATATTAGGAAATGCGCTCACCGACACCATAACGGAAAAGAAAGCGTTGGATATATTCAAGTCAGTAGGTATTAGCCCCAACTGTTCGCATCCAAAAGATCTCTATCTTAATACCTGGGCGAGCAACCATAACCTGGTTGAGTGGTCGTTTGCTGCTGAATGCGGACTCAAGCTCGGCTATTACCATTGCATCAGCCAGTATCGTCATTATGAGGAATGATATGAAGCGGGAAAGCGATCACTCTCCTTTACTGTGGTCAGTCGTAATTGCCATTTTTGGGCTGGCGACCATTGCTTTTTTCATTATCGCCGGGAATGCGAAGAAACAAGAAATCAGTTTCTCCTGCTCCTCGGAATTCACGTCGATACTGGATATCCAAAATAGCAAAAAGGAACTCACCGGAATTATGCTGATCACCAGCTACAACTCCGGACATCTTTCATTATCGGTACAAGGGAAGTTCAAAAGTGACGATGGCGAGTTCACTGTTAGCCGAAAGCTGTTCTTTCGCTACGCCCGTCCGCTCGGTCATACCGCAGGCGTTTTCATGCTTACCCCCGATGGACGTGAAAAAAACCCCGATGATGACGCAACGGATGCTATCGATTATCTCTTCTTCGACGCTTACGAGCGTGCAGACAAGCTGTATATGCTAAAGCACCTGAATGAGGAAACGGTTCTTATTGGCGATAACTTTTCACCCCGCTTCGCCTGCGTGATGAATCACTTCGTGGGTTAATCGTCTCTACAATATGCGTCGGGTTAAGGATGACCTGATGTGTTTCCCGCCCGGCTGCGCGAATGTATTAATAAAGTGAAATGATGGGATTATGATTTGAGTGGGCTAAAACGACGAAAGCCTGAATCATTTCTGATTCAGGCTTTCTGAATAGTGGCGGAATGGACGGGACTCGAACCCGCGACCCCCTGCGTGACAGGCAGGTATTCTAACCAACTGAACTACCACTCCGCGTTGTGTTCCGCTTGGGAACGAAGCGAATATTACGGATTGCCTCGCGCCTCGTCAACGCTTTTTCTCACGTTTTTAATCGTTTGCTGCAAAAATCACCCGAATGGCCATTTCTGCACTGTAACTGGGTAAACTATGCTCGCCAGAGGCAACTTCCGCCCTTCTTCTGCACGAGGTCAAGGCGCGACTCATGGGCCGCTAACTCCTCATCAGTGGCGAAAACAACGCGTAGTTTGCTGGACTGTCGCACAATGCGCTGGATCCCTGTGTCATTTTGCTGCTGGCTATCGCCTTCCATCGAGAACGCCATCGTGGTCTGCCCACCGGTCATCATCAGATAAACGTCGGCCAGGATCTGGGCATCGAGCAATGCGCCGTGCAGCGTTCGCTTACTGTTGTCTATTTCATAGCGCGAGCATAACGCATCAAGACTGTTTCGCTTGCCAGGAAACATTTTCCTCGCCAGCGCCAGGCTATCGGTTATTTTGCAAAATTCGTTGGTTTTTGGAATATCACGTTTAAGCTTAGCAAACTCGTAATCCATAAAGCCGATATCGAACGATGCGTTATGGATGACCAGCTCCGCGCCGCGAATGTAGTCGAGAAACTCATCGGCTACCTCGGCAAACGTCGGTTTATCGAGCAGGAATTCGTCCGCGATGCCGTGTACGCCAAACGCTTCCGGATCCACCAGCCGATCCGGTTTCAGATATACGTGGAAGTTATTCCCGGTCAGGCGGCGGTTCACCACTTCAACCGCACCGATCTCAATGATCTTATGGCCTTCGTAGTGGGCGCCAATCTGATTCATACCGGTGGTTTCGGTATCGAGGACTACCTGTCGTGTAATTCCAGTGCTCATAACGGTCATTTATGTCAGACTTATCGTTTGATTTCGATTTGCTAAAACAGGAAGTCTACCAGAGATGCTTAAACAGGTAGAAATTTTCACCGATGGTTCTTGCCTGGGAAATCCAGGGCCTGGTGGCTACGGGGCGATTTTACGCTATCGCGGACGCGAAAAAACCTTTAGTGAAGGCTACAACCTCACAACCAATAATCGCATGGAGCTGATGGCGGCCATCGTTGCGCTGGAAGCCCTGAAAGAACAGTGTGAAGTGATACTCAGTACGGACAGCCAGTATGTGCGTCAGGGCATCACGCAGTGGATCCACAACTGGAAGAAGCGCGGCTGGAAAACGGCTGATAAAAAACCGGTGAAGAACGTCGATCTGTGGAAACGTCTGGATGCCGCGCTAGGGCCGCATCAAATCAAATGGGAATGGGTTAAAGGCCACGCGGGCCATCCGGAAAACGAGCGCTGCGATGAGCTTGCGCGCGCCGCGGCAATGAGCCCCACTCAGGATGATATTGGGTATCAGGCCGAGTCTTAAGCGTCCGGTTTGCGGTATTGTCGGGTCGCGCCAACGGCCTGGCGGATAGGCGTTTTGCTTTTATTTTGTTTCATTGGGTTGAGCGTAAGCGGAATGGTTCGCTTACGCGCAACCACCAGCTGCAAACATCCCAGAGCTGGAATATGGGCGCTCAACATTTTCCCGCCCTTCCTGTTCCAGGGCAGGACATGAAAACGGCTATAGTGCAGCACTTCAAAATTTAGCAAAGAGAGCCAGTCCAGTTGACGCATGAGGGTAAACATCCGGCTGTTGTAAGGCGATGTCTTACGCAATACCGGCACCAGTTTACGCAGTCCCATCAGGCTTACCGGATTAAACCCGCTCAGAATCAACCAGCCGTCATCAATGAGTACGCGATCGGCTTCACGCAGTAACCGATGCGGATCGGCGCACCACGGTAGCGTATGAGCCAATAAACAGACATCTACGGACTTATCGGCAAAGGGGAGATGTAAAGGATCGGCCGTTACCTGCATGGGAGAACCCTGCAAAGAAACATTTACCTGATGAGAAACCGCGCACGCTTCAGAATCGATTTCTGCGCTTAAATTACCAATCTTAAGCAGATGAAAACCGTACATTTTTGCGAACCACGGGTTAAGCTGATGCTCCAGCGCCTCACGATAGTATTCGCCCCAGGGTAAATCATCCCAGCTAACGGGCGCTACGACAGTTTGAGGGATCCTTGCCGGTTTCATCACAACCTTCCGTTTCGCATTGAGAGGTAATATATGAATCTTAACAGTATTCCTGCATTTCAGGACAATTACATCTGGGTCCTGTCAAATAATGACCAACATTGTCTGATTGTGGACCCGGGTGAAGCGGCTCCCGTTCTGAAAGCCATTGCAGAACATAACTGGATCCCCGAAGCCATACTGCTGACCCACCATCATCAGGATCACGTGGGTGGCGTGAAAGAACTTCTGCAACATTTCCCACAAATAGTGGTATACGGACCGGCTGAAACGCAAGATAAAGGAACGACGCGCATAGTCGAAGATGGCGATATTGCACTCGTATTGGGGCATGAATTTAAGGTAATTGCTACTCCGGGTCACACTTTAGGACATATCTGTTACTTTAATCACCCTTACCTGTTTTGTGGCGACACGCTCTTTTCCGGAGGCTGCGGCCGGCTTTTTGAAGGTACGGCAACGCAGATGTATCAATCACTTAAACGGATCAGCGCCCTTCCCGATGACACATTAATTTGTTGCGCACATGAGTACACATTAGCAAATATGAAGTTTGCCTTAAGCATTCTCCCGCACGATTCGTTCATAAATGAATATTATCGTAAAGTTAATGAGTTACGCGTAAAAAAACAAATGACACTACCCGTAATTCTGAAAAATGAGCGACGAAATAATATTTTTTTGAGAACTGAAGATGTTGATTTAATTAATGAAATAAACAAAGAAACAATATTGCAACAACCTGAAGAGCGTTTTGCCTGGTTAAGGTCAAAGAAAGATACGTTCTGACAATTCCGGGTTGCCTTTTGAAAACTTCGCCGTTATGATCGGTCGTCTTTTAAGCAACTATTGACACACACATGAAGGCAAAAGCGATATTACTCGCCTCTGTCCTGCTTGTTGGGTGCCAGAATACTGGTAACGTCCAACAACACGCACAGAGCCTTTCTGCGGCTGGTCAAGGGGAAGCAGGAAAGTTTACAAGTCAGGCGCGATGGATGGACGACGGAACATCTATCGCTGCCGATCAAGATTTGTGGGCTTTCATTGGTGACGAGCTAAAGATGGGAATTCCGGAAAACAGCCGGATTCGCGAACAGAAACAGAAGTATTTACGCAATAAGAGCTATCTCCACGATGTAACTTTACGGGCAGAGCCGTATATGTACTGGATAGCCGGGCAGGTTAAGAAACGTAACATGCCAATGGAACTGGTACTACTACCCATAGTGGAGAGCGCTTTTGATCCTCACGCAACGTCTGGCGCCAATGCCGCAGGTATTTGGCAGATCATTCCGAGCACGGGGCGCAATTATGGTTTAAAACAGACGCGCAACTATGATGCACGTCGCGACGTTGTGGCTTCCACCACCGCCGCGCTGGACATGATGCAGCGTCTGAACAAAATGTTTGATGGCGACTGGCTGCTGACCATTGCTGCTTATAATAGCGGTGAAGGTCGCGTGATGAAGGCGATCAAAACGAACAAAGCGCGTGGTAAACCCACGGACTTCTGGTCGTTACCATTGCCTCAGGAAACGAAGCTGTATGTGCCTAAAATGCTGGCATTGAGCGATATACTCAAAAACAGCAAGCGTTATGGCGTGCGTCTGCCTACCACAGACGAAAGCCGCGCACTGGCACGAGTTCGCCTGAATAGTCCGGTTGAGATGGCTCAGGTTGCCGATATGGCGGGTATTTCCGTCAGCAAGCTGAAGACCTTCAATGCAGGCGTGAAAGGCTCCACGTTGGGCGCCAGCGGTCCGCAGTACGTGATGGTGCCAAAGAAGCATGCAGAGAAGCTGCGTGAGTCTCTGGCTTCAGGCGAAATTGCAGCGGTGCAGTCAACGCTGATCGCGGATAACACGCCGCTGAACAGCCGTAGCTACAAGGTTCGCTCTGGCGATACGCTTTCTGGCGTTGCTTCACGTCTTGGCGTGAGCACCAATGACCTTAAACAGTGGAACAATCTGCGTGGTTCTTCCCTGAAGGTAGGCCAAAGCCTGACGATAGGCGCTGGAACCAGCGCGCAGCGACTGGCTAACAACAGCGATAGCATCACCTATCGTGTGCGTAAGGGCGACTCATTGTCGAGCATTGCCAAACGTCACGGAGTTAACATCAAGGATGTTATGCGCTGGAACAGCGATACGGACAATCTGCAGCCTGGCGATCAGCTAACGTTGTTTGTGAAAAACAACGGCATGCCGGACTCCTGACCGGATTGTAAAAATGAAGGCACTGGTTTCCCCCCAGTGCCTTTTTTATTTACCCTGCTTTATGCGCCTCTACCATTATCGTATCGCTGGTAAACGATCCCTCTTCCTGTAACGCAAAATAGGCCTTCACATCAGCAGATGCGCTTTGTTGGTATAAACGAATCGCGTCGACCAATGCCGCAGGCGTGCGCATCCTCGCCACCCACGAACTGAATTCCAGCGGCAGGCGGTCAGTTAACAAGGTGTCAGCAATCAGGTTGGCGTCATTGATTAAAGACAGCCACTCCCCGCTGGAATAGTTACGCACATGCGAGGTATCACGCAACGCTTCCACGGTTTGTAACCAGATATCGCGAACGGGATGCCCTGGCGACATCACATCCATCACGATCAGTACACCACCAGGCTTCAGGATACGATTAACTTCCCGCAGCGCGCGGCCGACATCATGCCAGTGATGCGCGGAATAGCGGCTAATTACCACATCAAACGCGTTATCTTCAAACGGCAGACTTTCGGCATAGCCCTGCCGCGTGGTGATATTATCCAGCTCCTTCTCTTTTGCCGCCTTAGCCACGACCTCAAGCATCTGCGACGATAAATCATAAGCCACGACCTGGTTTACGTGTTGCGCGGCCACAAAGCTGGCGTGTCCGGCGCCGCATCCCATATCCAATACGCGGGCCTGCGGAAATGCCGATAACCTTTCCCCAAGACGTTGCAAGTCACGACCAGAGGCGTGCACCGCACTGGTTAAATAGGCATTAGCCTGAGAGCCAAACTGTTTTTCGACGTTGTCATGATGAGAGCGTGTTGTCATTGTGTTGTCCTTCGGTTGTTGTGAAATTGGAAGGGCAGCACCATCAGAGGTCTGCCCGACGGCAGACCTGACACACCGTTATAGTTCAGGCTTGCCGGGACTGAATTCAACGAGTAGCGGATTGTGATCGGAGGCGCGGGTGACCAGCACAGAGGCCTCACTCACGTTCAAACCACGATAAAACACAAAATCGAGGGGACGACCAAACGCGCGTCGGCGTTGATCGTCGGTAAAGCGCACCTGGCGCAGCGACATTTCGCGCGCGAAGCGGTACAGCGCATTCATCCGTCGACGGCTCCAGGCATTGAAATCACCGGCCATGATCACCGGACCGCTGTGATGGGCAATCTGATCGCCAATAGGAAGTAACTGCTTACTATAGACATCGACGCCGAGGCTGAAATTTACCGCGTGGATATTGACCACCATTAATAACCGCGTATCGGGCAACGGGTAAACCGTCACCAACGCCGATTTCGCCAGCCGTAAAATAGGCTCACGCTCGCGTAATGGACAGCAGTAAACAGGATGGGCGGCGGAGAGCGTCATGACGCCAGAGGGGTGCTGAGGCAATACAAAGGCGGGAACCTGGTCGGCAGCAAGATAGTTAGCGGTTGCAAACTGCACCAGTTCAGGCGTGGTTTGCGCTTCCTGCAATAACACCAGATGCGCGTCTTTGCCAAAATTCTTCAGTACCGACTGCCATTCTGCACGCTGCTGCTTAAAAATATTCCATACCAGCACGCGAATGCGATCTTCACTGCTTAAAGGTACGCCCGCGGGTAATGCCTGGCCAATATGCGCAAACGACCCCGGCGGCAAAATCCGCTCGGCGGGTTGTCCGGCAACATAACGCATGGCATAGGTGTTTTTTCGCACTTTAGACTTTCAAACCTCTGTAACGTCAACCAGTCCGCAACCGGACTGGTTCTTCTGTTATAGGGATTTTAGCACTCACTTTCAACGAACAATTGCAGTTTGTTTTGTAAGTGGGCGCTTACATCAATGTTTTACCCCAGTGCAACGCGCGTGGGCTTATCAAGACGTCCGCTAACCCCCATCAGCAGGAAAGCAGCCAGGACAATGAGTGCGCCAATCCACGGCGTTTGCGCCAAACCATAATGCTCGACCGTTTGTCCGCCAATCACGGAACCCAGCGCAATACCAATGTTAAACGCCGCAATGTTCAGACCTGACGCCACATCAACGGCATTAGGCGTAAATTGTTCCGCTTTCTGTACCACGTAGACCTGCAACCCCGGAACGTTACCGAAGGCAAAGATCCCCATCACCAGAATGGTAGCCAGCGCGGCATACTGCGTTGAGGCCGTCACCTGGAAGAGCATCAGCAGTACAAACAGCGCGGCGAAAATGAATTTCAACGCAGGCACGGCGCCATGCTTATCAGCCAGCTTACCGCCCCAGATATTGCCGATAGCCACTGATACGCCATAACCCAGTAAGATCCAGCTTACCGCTGCCGGGGAGAAACCCGCCAGATCCTGCATCATTGGCGCAAGGAAGGTGAATGCCGTGAACACACCGCCGTAGCCCAGCGCCGTAACGGCATAAATCAGCAACAAACGAGGATGAGTCAGTACTTTCAACTGGTCACGAATGCTGGCGGCCGCCCGACCGGGAATATTGGCAGGGATCAGCAGTTGACTACTAATCAGCGCAATCACACCTAACAGTGATACCGCAAGAAAAGTCTCACGCCAGCCAAAATGCTGACCGATAAATGTGCCCAGCGGCACGCCCGTTACCAGCGCTACCGTTAAACCACCAAACATAATGGCGATCGCGGAAGCCGCTTTCTCTTTTGGCACCAGACTTGTCGCGATGGTAGAGCCAATCGAGAAGAACACGCCGTGCGCCAGGCCCGTCAGCAGACGGGCGGCGATTAATGTCATATAGCCCGGAGCCTGCCACGCCAGCAAATTACCCGCCGTAAACAGAACCATCAGCGCAACCAGTAACTGTTTACGCGGCAGGCGTCCGGTCAGAGCGGTCAGCACCGGCGCGCCAATTGCCACGCCCAGCGCATAAATTGAAACCAGCAGCCCGGCGGAAGGTAACGAGATCGCCAGTTGTTCAGCAATGGTCGGCACCAGGCCGACAATCACAAACTCGGTCGTGCCAATAGCGAAGGCACTTATTGTCAGTGCAAATAAAGCGAGAGGCATAAATAACTCCATAACATCAGTAATCAGATGACATGCAGTATGCCTGGATGTTTTAATGACAAAAATATTCAAAATATCAATTTAATTTTGCTTCAGGTGCAAAAATGAAAGCAACATCCGAAGAACTTGCAATTTTTGTCGCTGTCGTGGAAAGCGGCAGCTTCAGCCGGGCGGCAGAGCAGCTTGGACAAGCCAATTCTGCTGTCAGCCGGGCAGTAAAAAAGCTGGAGATGAAGTTGGGCGTCAGCCTGCTTAATCGAACGACCCGACAGCTAAGCCTGACCGAAGAAGGAGAACGATACTTCAGACGTGTGCAGCAGATCCTGCAAGAGATGGCCGCAGCGGAAACGGAGATCATGGAGTCGCGTAATACCCCGCGCGGCTTACTGCGTATCGATGCGGCAACGCCGGTAATGCTGCACTTCCTGATGCCGCTAATCAAACCGTTCCGTGAGCGCTATCCTGAGATGACATTGTCTCTTGTCTCTTCAGAAACATTCATCAATCTTATTGAACGAAAAGTGGATGTTGCGATACGAGCAGGCACGCTGACTGACTCAAGCCTGCGCGCGCGTCCGTTATTTACCAGTTATCGTAAGATTATCGCCTCACCGGATTATATTGCCCGTTTTGGCAAGCCAGAGACCGTTGAACAGTTGAAGCAGCATCTGTGCCTGGGGTTTTCAGAACCTGTTTCGCTCAATACCTGGCCAATTGCCTGTAGGGATGGGCAGCTCCATGAGGTCGAATGTGGGATTTCTTCCAACAGCGGGGAAACGTTAAAACAACTTTGCCTGAGCGGTAACGGCATTGCATGTCTTTCAGATTATATGATTGACAAAGAGATCGCGCGGGGAGAACTGGTGGAGCTGCTGGCCGATAAACGTCTGCCGGTAGAAATGCCTTTCAGCGCCGTTTACTACAGCGATCGCGCCGTCAGCACACGCATTCGGGCATTTATCGACTTTTTAAGCGAATATATAAGAACAGCTCCCGAAGGAGCTGTGAAAGAGGGTTAAAGGGTACAAAGGATCGGGTAATTAATCCCAGGCAGGAGCCAGTCCTTCCGGGCTAACCAGACGATCGTTGCAGTCCAGTGCCGCGATCGCCTTTTTATCTTCGGCATCCAGATGCAGGTCCTGCGCCAGCAGGTTGCTTGCCAGGTTTTCACGCCTGGTGGATGAAGGGATCACGGAGTAACCTTCACCCATTGCCCATGCCAGAATAACCTGCGCCGGGGTCGCGTTATGTTTAGCCGCAATCCGCGCAATCACTTCATCTTTCAGCGCCTTACCGTAAGCCAGCGTCATGTAAGAGGTGATGTGGATACCGTGCGCTTTCGCCCAGTCAACCACCTTACGGCTCTGCAGATACGGAGATAGCTCAATCTGGTTGGTTGCGATATTGTCTGCGCCCACCGCGGCAATAGCCTTTTCCATCAACGGAATGGTGAAGTTTGAGATACCAATTTCGCGAGTCAGTCCCTGCTCTTTGGCTTCGAGCAGCGCCTGCATAAATTCTTCAACGGATACCGCATCGCCCGGAGATGGCCAGTGGATCAGCGTCAGATCGACATAATCTGTACGCAGTTTCTTCAGACTTTCTTTCAGGCTTGGGATCAGTTTGTCTTTGCTGAGATTTTCAATCCAAATCTTGGTGGTGATATACAGCTCGTTACGCGGTACGCCGCTTTCGACAATAGCCTGACCAACAGCCGCTTCATTATCATAGATTTGCGCAGTGTCGACAGCACGATAGCCCAGTTCAAGCGCCGTTTTAACAGAAGCGATAACAACGTCGTCTTTCAGGCGAAAAGTACCTAAACCGAATGCAGGGATAGTCATAGAATTCCTCTTTTTAATCACTATGTTCGTTAACTGAGGGGATTATGACCTTCAGCTCTTTGCAGAAAAAGAGCGGAAAATGCAGAGGATTTTTGCGAATAAAGCAATAATTAAATTGCAGACAAAGAAAAAGCCCTGAGCTACGGCTTTATCATGTCAAGCATGTAAAGTACGTATTAATGCACCGGAGCATGTAGCTGATTTCACGCAAAACAGATGCGCTTGCAACATGTCAGCCCGTTCACCCATCCCCGCCGGAACGCGCTCGCCCTTCTCCACCAGGTTGCCGTACCGGTCGTAACGGTACACGTACCGCCCGTCCTCCGCCACCCGGTTGTCGGCAAAAAGCCCCGGCAGTCCGTTCGCGTCCCGTCGCGCCGCGCCCGCTTCCACCCGGTTTCCCGCCCCGTCCGTCTCATACGGGATGTCCACGCTTATCTCCCGGGTCGTCAGGCCCGCTGCCGACAGCCTGCCCGCCCCGTCATAACCGTAACGCCAGCTTTCCCCCGCGCCGTCGATACCCGTCAGGAACCCCGAGTCGTCATGCCGGTATTCCCGGTTCAGCGCCGTCTCCGGCAGGTGCCGGTACGCCACCTGACCGCCCGCCGTGTAGCCCGTCTCCATTCGCCACGCACCGAACAACCGCTCCGTCTCACGGTGCAGCCTGTCACGCGTGTACTCCACCAGCGGCTGGTTTCCCAGCTTCAGCCCTGCCAGGTGCCCGCTGCCGTACGTCAGCCACTCCGCCACCGGCAGGCCGTCATACACCTCCCGTACCGCCTGCCCCTGGTCGTTATAACCGTGCCGCACGCTGTGCGCCCACTGCAGTTCTTCCGTCTCCGGGTTATGGACCGTCTGCCGCTCGCCGGTGAGACGGCCCTTATTATCGTAGCCGTAATGCACCGTCACCCGCTGGCCTTCACTGACGTGGCTCAGCACTGTCAGCCACCCGTGTTCGTCATACTGCCACCGTTCCGCTTCCTGACCGTTGACGGTGCGCTGCGTTAACCGGTCTGATGCGTCGTAACGCCAGTGCGTGACAAGGTCTTCGTCCTCACTGCGCGCCAGCCGCCCGCTCCGGTCATACTCATACCGCTGCGTCCTGCCATCAAAGCCCCGCTGCTCCGTCACCCGGTTCAGCGCATCATAGACAAAGCACATCTCCGCGCCGTTCTCGTTCTCCAGCCGCACCACACGCCCCGCCGCATCATATTCCGCCACGCGCCGCTGCCCGTCCGGACGGATAACCGCCGTCAGGTCGCCTGCATCATTATATTCGTACCCCGTCTCCCGACCCAGGCTGTCCTTCACTGACAACAGCCTGCCCCGGCTGTCGTAACGCCGGTAAACGCTGAGGCCTTCCTCATAATGCACTGCCGTCTGTTGCCCGTAGCGGTTATAGTCGTACCGCGTTTCATAACCCGAACAGTCCGTCCGCGACACCACCTCCCCGTTACGGCCGCGCCTTATCCGGCGGCTACCGGTGCTGTCCTTCACCACCGACGGCTGACTGTCATGTGCGCTGCCATACGCATACTCTGTTGCTTTCCCTTCACGCGACACCGTTTTCACCAGACGGCCCTGCCGGTCATATTCCCGCGTGCTGCGCCGTCCGTCCGGATAGACGGTGGTTATCAGCTGCTGTCGGTCGTTATAACTGTATTTCGTCTTCCTCCCGTCCGGCCCGGTCACCGCCGTCAGCTTCCCTGTCGCCACGTCCGGGCTGTATACCGTCTTCCTCCCCGCCGCGTCCGTCCTCCATTCCAGCCGTCCTGAGCCGTCATACCCGCTGCGGATAACACTCCCGTCCGCCTGCTCCTTCATCACCACCCGTTTCAGACCACCCTCGCCCTCCGTGTGCAGCACCTCACGCCGCCCCAGACTGTCCGTTACCGTTATTTTGTTCTTCTCATACGTGAACGCATAACCCAGCCCTTCCGGGTTGACCTGCTCCGTCACCCGTCCCGCGTCATCGTATCGGTAGCGGCTCGCCGGTCTTCCCGCGTAACGGTGCGCCGTCATCCTCCCCGGATGTCCGGCGTCATATTCAAAGCGCCTCACCTCCGCGCCGCTGCGGTCATACACCGCCTCCAGCTCACCGCGCGCCGTGTACCCGTAACGCACCAGCGGCTGTGACGGCAGGTCATCCGGATATGCCGGGTCTTCCACCAGCCACACCGCCGACAGCCTGACGCCGCTGTCCTCTCCGTATGCCGTTGCAGGCAGCGCCTCCGGCCAGGAGGGAGAGGACCGGGAAGAGGAAGGAAAAGAAGAGAATGACGGTGAAGAGGAAGACGCTGACGCCGCCTGCGCCGCGCGCTGTTCCTGAGTGGTCAGCATCAGCCGGTAGCGCCGCCCGGTACCGTCCGTCACCGCCGTCACCGCGCCGTCATATGCTCCGTCCCGGTGGTACACCAGACGACGGCCGTAGCCGTCCACCACCCCCGTCAGCACCCGGTACGGCGGCAGCGGCGCGGGCAACACCTCATTCGCCCCCGGGACCCGCTCAGGCCATCCCAGCACCCACCACGGTCCCTGCGGGCTGTTCGTTGCCAGGTAAATATGCGGGCACAGCCGCACCGCCTCCGGCAGCGTACCCCACACGGCCGACAGTGGATGGCTGTTGTGCTGCGACTCCGCACCGCCCCGCGCCAGCCAGGATGACTCGCTGCGGCTGTACAGTATCTCCCCCGGTGCCAGAGGCTCAAAATGTACGCTCCGGCCCCCGTTGTCGTTCAGTATCAGCCCGTCATCACGTACCTGTAACCGCAGGTCTGACGGCAGCCTCCAGCCCGGTCCGCACAGCCCCACCGGCGCGGGTGTCCGGGTCCGGTAGCTGCTGTAAGAGCGGGAAAGCACGAACGACAGCGGGCCGGGCAGCGCGATATCGGTCTCTCCCGGCAGCACCTTCGCACCCGGCAGCGGGTTCACCGGGTTACCGTACTTTGGGCTGGCCTCCCCGGTCGGGCACACCGAGCACGCCACCCCCGTCGGCGCGCCTATCAGCACGCCTGCTGAACCCTGGACTATCGGGCCGCCCACCTGGGTCATATCTCCCTGTCGCGCCGCTGGTTTTCCGACCATTTTTATTCCTTCCTTTAATGTGTATTCAACGTACCAGCCATCCCACTGACGGATCTGTTTCCTGGGGGGATCCCTCAGATATTCCACACAAAATTAATCACACAGTATCGGGAGAGCACGAAAACCGGCATCGGTGGTTTTTGCTGTTACCCGGCATTCGTCATGTTATTCAGTACATGATCAGATCCGATGGATCGGGGCTATCCTGTTGTTCAGATGCTTCAGGCGGCTTTTTACTTACTCCACAGTTCCAACTGATCAGCTTTGAATCCCCGTTTATGCTGTCCACGCCCTGCAACTCAAGATGTTTACCATTCAGAAAAATTCCGCCATCGCTCGTCAGCACCAGACGAGCTTCACCGCACACCAGTTCCAGGTGCTCACCTGCGGAATACACAGCGGTTTTACCGGTGCTTTCGGTTTTGCTATTGCCCACATTAACGCTGGCGTTACGTCCGACATTGACGTTGTATTTCATCCCCACGTTAAGTGATTTGAATATTCCGACCTCAGAAGATTGCATCAATGCCACCGAAGTATTCATGATGCCGCCTACGGTGGTCTGATATGCCAGTCCCACATTCAGGGCACGGACAATCCCCACGGTTTCCACCTGATTTGCCCCCACTTTGATCACCTGGTTACTGCCCACACTCTCCACCTGATTAACGCCAATGGTCTGAATTTGGTTATTGGTAACGGAGATCACCTGGTTATTACCGATGGTTTCAGTATGGTTATTCGTCACATCAGTGGTGCGGTTATGCAGTACCTCGGTATTCATGTTCTTCTGTGCGTGGATATATACCCGCTCCTTCCCTGTCGCATCATCGAACATAAGTTCGTTAAACCCGCTGCCTTTATAGGTTTTCGAGCGGATGGTCATCTGCGTTTTGGTCCCGGGCAGGTTGCCCGGCGAACGGTTTTCCTGGTGATAGGTTCGTCCCATGATGATGGGCTGGTCCGGGTCGCCGTTCAGAAAGTCCACTATCACCTCCTGGCCCACGCGCGGTATCGCCAGGTTACCAAACCCCGGCCCCGCCCACGCCTGCACCACCCGTATCCAGCATGAACTGTCCTGGTTCGCCGGGTTATACCGGTCCCAGTTAAACTTCACCCGCACCCGGCCATGTTCGTCGCAGAAGATTTCCTCGCCCTCCGGACCGGTGACGGTGGCTGACTGCGGGCCGTCCACTGACGGCTTTTCCATCGGCCGGGGCCGCCACGTCCTGTCCGCCGGTATGACCGTAAAATCATTCTCAAGGGTGGTCCCTGAGCCGGAACGTCCCGCCACCGCCAGCGGCTGTTTCCCCTGCAAATCGCTGCTCACCACCTGCCATTCCCGGTTCAGGCCCGCCTGCGGATGTTCAGTCAGCTGAATACGCCGTCCCGGCCATATCGCAGGCGAACGGCTTTTTCCCTGCGCCTCTTCGGCATTATTACGCCATCCCTCCACCTGCCAGCGGGCGAAGTTCTGCCCGTGGCTGTCCTTGAAGCGCCCCGGGTAATCAAACACTTCATACTGTGTACGCTGGTAATCCTGGTTCTGTCCCTGCTGCTCAAAGCGACCCGCCCAGCCGGGGCGTTTGAAGGTGTAGTCCTTGCCGATAACGGAAGAGGGGCGTATCTGCGCGCTGTGGCGGAACTGGCTGATACACGGCGTGCTCACTTCGGTCCGGGTATTCGGGTTCCACGGGATTTCAAACGCCTCTGGCAGAAAGCGCACCGTGTCACACAGCACCAGGCTCTGGTCGTCGCTGTCAGGCGAGTGCTCTTCATAGAAGAACAGCCCTTCCTCCGCGGCCATCCGCGCCAGAAAGTCATAATCCGTTTCACCGTACTGCACGCAGAATTCCCGCGCCGGATGCGCCTCGCTGAACAGCGGACTCCAGTCCGTCACATCGTTTTCCTGCAATATCGTCCCCAGGATGCTTTTAATGTCCTCATTCTGGAAAATACGGGAGTTCTGGCGCAGCCCGGCACGCCACAACGGCGGGCGGACTTTCATGCTGTACAGCATCTGGTGTCCGTCGTTTTCCCCCTGCTCAAACCAGGTCACAATACCGTTCACCCGGCGCTGTATCTCCGTGCCCTGCCAGATTTTAAGATGGGCTGTTTTTTCCAGTACCTGAGAGAAGTCAATGCTGGGAAGCTGCTGGCTGACCAGCGAAATATCGAGGGAGAACAGCGTGGAGAAGGACTGGCTCAGGTGAAAGGACTCCACGACCAGCGCATCCGGTGGCAGGCCGTCCACCTCCAGTGTGAAACGTAATCCTGTTGACATAAATAACCTCCTGAATTAACAGGGTAAAGAAACCGTCTGTACCAGACAGCGGCGAATGACAGTACAGTGTTACGCTTGCATTCAGGCACGCTACCGCTGAAGTTTCCGGCGCTCGCCATCTCCCGTAAAAAACGTAACCCCTTACTGACACGGCTTTATGTTTACGAGCCCCCAACAAAAACAGCATCCCGCAAAGGCGGGATGCTGTTGATACTTACGCTTCCAGCGGCGCGCGCCAGTCATCAGCACCAGAAGTGCCTGACTTGACGTGCTCCCACTCAATTTTGCGGTAGGCCAGTGAGACTTCGAGCAATTGCGTGAACTCGCGCTTGGCCGGATCCTGGCAGTGCGGCATATGAAGCTTCATATCCACAATCGTCGAATCCGTCAGACGGGTGGTGAAGTAATGCTCCTGTTTGCCTTCAACAGAAGTACGCCACCAGTGCAGTTCGGTTTTCGGCAGCATTTCGCCGGAAGCCAGCGCGTTGTACAGCAGCGGTACTGCTTTGTTCAACGCCACAGTAAAAATGAACGGCTTGTGAGCACGCTGACCTGCGGGCTGACCAGACTGCGGATCGGTTGGTACAGTCACGTTATGCAGAAACTCCTGAACCAGCATCTCATCTTCGTGACCCTGCACGTAGATATTGCCGACAGAATCTGCGGTGAATGCACCAGCGGTAATGTTCCCCTGGGTTTGCCCCGTAATTGAGATGTAACACGGTGTTGGCATTTGAAAACTCCTTTTATCGATTAACGACACTTACATACATCTGCCGAAAGGTATCCGGCAGAAAAAACATGCTTATTACATAACAGATTTTGTAGTTTCAGCCCTTTGTACATGACAGACTAAACCATACAACCAAAGGCTAAAAACATTCACACAATGACTAAATTACAAATCAATATATCCATGCATTGATATATCAACATTCATTGCTATAACACCAAGACGATATATTATCCATGAATGGATATTACACTCATACTTTTTATCATTATCCTGCTCGGTAAACATCATTCATTACACCACACTTCTTATAAAGATAATTGTGATGTATGAATTCATATCAATAATATTTCATCCATGTATAAAATCAAACAAAAACACCATAAAAATCAAAAACATAAAATCAATTTAAGATTCTTTAAAATGTCATTTAATTTATTTTTAATGATAAATTCACCACCTGAAAAAATAACCACACAGGAAGAATACTCCTGTATTTAATTTGAAAAAAGTGCTTCTCAAAAAATTTTCTATGCGTAAAATGATTACCAGGATTTTTTATGGCACGGCATTCCATTGTTCCATAGTCTGTACGGAAATAAAGAACACATAACGTAACCTGATGGATTATTTCTATGAGCAAAGATTATAACGGCAGCGTTGCCCCCAAAGAACGCATTAATATTTCTTATGTTCCAAAAACTGACGGTGAACCTTCTGAGGTGGAATTACCCCTCAATATATTGATAGTGGGAGATACCGGAAACTCACAGGAAACAGCGCCACTTGATGAACGTCAGATGGTTTCAATCGACAAACACTCATTCAATTCAGTGATGGCAGAAGCGTCCATTAGCCTGAATTTTGCAGTTCCGGCAGCATTGAAGGACAACGAAAAAAATGACGATGAGATGAATGTCTCTCTGGAAATCAAATCTCTGCACGATTTTTCTCCGGACAGTGTCGCAAAACAGGTGCCAGAGTTGAACAAATTGCTGGAGCTACGCGAAGCGCTGACAGCATTAAAAGGGCCGCTGGGTAATTTGCCTGCATTTCGCGCCCAACTTCAGGCATTGCTGGAAAATGAAGAATCCCGCGAACAGTTACTACGGGAGATCGGCCTGGCAGAAAACCAGTAACCTCTGTTTTTCAGGGAAATTATCCTGGTATGGGCTTACGGAAAGATAACACCAGAACCGATGACGCAATAAAGCAGACTGTGATCCGGTGATGTATCAGTCAAACAGGCGACATCAACCCAGAAATACTGGATGTATTGATCGCGACGCTTGACCAGAGGATCGGATGTCTGATGGATGAAATCATCCATATCAACGGGTATCAGCAGATGAAGCCACACTGGCGGAAGGTATTCCACTGGCAGTGAAACCTGGCTCCAGAAATACAGATCAACACAAGGATTTTCAGTATGTCGTTACAGGAAGAGGAACTTGTTTCCACCCGCACTGAACAGGGAAGCCATACCCCGTCGTTGCTTGATGAAATCATGGCACAAACCCGCATCCAGCCCGGCGCTGACGGTTACGATATTGCCCGCCAGGGTGTAACGGCTTTTGTTGCCAGCCTTCTGCAATCCAGTTCACCAGCAGAACCCGTAAACAAACTGGCCGTGGACAGTATGATTGCGGACATCGACGCCCGTATCAGCCGCCAGATGGATGCCATTATTCATGCCCCTCAGTTTCAGCAACTGGAGTCGTTCTGGCGTTCAATGAAAGCCTTGGTGGATCGCGTTGATTTTCGGGAAAATATTAAGGTTAATATCCTGCATGTCACCAAGGAAGAATTGCTGGACGATTTCGAGTTCGCGCCAGAGATTACCCAGTCCGGCTTCTATAAGCATGTCTATTCCAGCGGATTTGGCCAGTTTGGCGGAGAACCCATTGCGGCGGTATTAGGTGCATATGAGTTCAAGAATACCACGCCGGATATGAAGCTCCTGAACTATGTCAGCGCCGTCGGCGCTATGGCCCATGCACCGTTCCTGTCTTCCGTATCGCCGGAATTTATGGGACTAAATTCATGGACCGAGCTGCCCAATATCAAAGATCTTTATGCCATCTTTGAAAGCCCTGCCTACACAAAATGGCGTGCCCTGCGTGATTCTGAAGACTCTCGCTACCTGGGGCTGACCGCACCGCGTTTTCTGCTCCGCCAGCCCTATTCCGCTACCGAAAACCCCATCAGGAGTTTCAACTACGCCGAAGATGTCAGCCACAGCCACGAGCACTATCTGTGGGGCAATACCGCCTGGATGCTGGCCAGTAATGTGGCCGACTCGTTCGCGAAATATAGATGGGCACCGAACATTATTGGGCCGCAGAGCGGCGGCGCGGTAAAAGATCTGCCGGTACATCTGTATGAATCAATGGGGCAGATTCAAGCCAAGATCCCCACAGAGGTGCTGATCACCGACCGCCGTGAATTTGAACTGGCTGAAGAGGGATTCATTACCCTGACCATGCGCAAGGGCAGCGATAACGCCGCCTTTTTCTCCGCCAATTCGGTTCAGAAACCCAAGCATTTTCCAGGCAAAGATGCCGAAACCAACTACAAGCTGGGTACGCAATTACCGTATCTGTTCATTATCAACCGCCTCGCACACTATATTAAAGTGCTGCAACGCGAGCAGCTCGGCTCCTGGAAAGAGAGAAGCGACCTTGAGCGGGAACTTAATATTTGGGTCCGCCAGTATGTCGCTGACCAGGAGAATCCGCCCGCTGACGTCCGCAGCCGTAAGCCCCTGCGTGGCGCTAAAGTTGAGGTTCTGGACGTGGACGGCGAACCTGGCTGGTATCAGGTGGCGATTTCCGCAAGACCCCATTTTAAATATATGGGTGCGTCGTTTGAACTGTCTTTAGTCGGACGGTTAGACAAGTGATACCGGAGCGCGAGAGACCTGCTGGATCGCTGTTTGAGCGTCTGGAAAACCCTCCTGCCAGAAACTGGCGGGAGGGCCGTAATATAGAGGCATTCAGACAGTCCATTCGCTACAGCCTGCGAAATATCCTGAATACCCGCTCCGGCAGTTGCCGGGGCACCCCGGAGCTAGGCATCGAAGAACCGGAAGGATCTGATAATTACCGCAGCGCCATGAGCCAGGCCATCGTGCAGTGCATTGAGTGTTATGAGCCCAGAATCTCACATGCTGAGGTCCGGGCAGCACTTCCCCAGGCGGCCAACCCACAGGAAATAACCTTCCATATTACCGCTTGGGTCACATTTAACGGCATCGACGATGTGCTTGAGTTTGATATGGCACCGGATGGCAGCCAGCATTATCGGGTGGAGTAGCAAAATGGAATTCGAAGAGCGCTATTACAGGCAGGAACTGAATTACCTTCGGCAGTTAAGCAAACAGCTGGCGACCGAAAAACCTCATCTGGCCCGGTTTCTGGCTGAAAAAGGAGCCGACCCGGATATTGAGCGCCTGCTGGAAGGCGTGGCCTTTCTGACCGGCAATCTGCGCCAGAAAATTGAGGATGAGTTTCCTGAGCTGACACACGGCTTGATCAAAATGCTGTGGCCCAATTATTTGCGTCCGGTGCCGTCTATGACGCTGATTGAATACAGTCCGGATATGGACAAAACCTCCGTGCCGATACGCATCCCCCGTAACGAACAGTTCACAACAGGTGCTAAAGGGACTCAGGGAAATCAAGTATTATCTGCATATTCCGACAATGATCACGATGCAGCTCCGCCCTGTACTTTCACTCTCTGCCGGGATATCTGGCTGTTGCCCGTGCAACTGGATCAGGTTGAGGATCGCAGTACGCCCCGCCATGGCATCATTGATATTACATTTGCCGTAGCACCGGGTACAGATTTCACCACTCTTGATCTGAACAGGCTGCGATTCTGGCTGGGCAACGATGATAACTATACCCGCTACCAGCTTTATCTGTGGTTTTGCGAATATTTACAGGGTGCAGAGTTGATTGCGGGTGAGCAGTCAATCCCGATGCCTGAATTTATGCTGAAAGCTGTGGGATTTGAGCCAGAGGATGCCATGCTGCCCTGGCCCGGTAATGTCCACAGCGGCTACCGTATTCTCCAGGAATTTTTCTGCTACGCCGACAGTTTTCTCTTTTTCGATGCCTGTGGCTTTCCGGCGCTACCTGACAGGTTAACGGAGAACCGTTTCACTCTGCGACTACGTTTTTCACGCCCCTTACCAGTGGATATCCAGTTATACCGCGGCTCCTTGCGTTTATACTGTGCGCCCGCCATTAATCTTTTTTTCCATCATGCCGAAGCGATTACGCTGGATCACCTGCGGGCCGATTATCCGCTAATACCCAGCCGCCACTATCCAGATCATTACGACGTTTTTTCGGTTAACAGTGTGGTGAGCCAGACGCAGGATATATTCAGAAAAAAAGAGTTTGGACACCCCGTCACCACACCTTCGGTACGTCAATGGCCTGCCTTTGAAAGCTTTAGCCACCAGATGGAATACAGCCGTAAACGGGAAGTGGTCTACTGGCAGCACCGGACAAAGACCTCGCTGTTTCACCGGGGCTTTGATCATACCCTGGCTTTTATTCATGCCGATGGCAGCCATCCGGATGCCTCACTGATTAATAATGAAGTGGTCTCGGTGTCGCTGACCTGTACCAACCGTGAGTTGCCGATACATATCCTGCCTGGAGACGTCACAGGAACAACAGGTAAAAACGCAGCAGTGGCGTCATTTCGCAATATTACCCGACCCACGCAGCCACTCTGGCCGGTCATAGACGGCAGCCTGCACTGGTCCCTACTGTCCGCCATGAACCTGAATTATCTGTCACTGCTGGATGCTGATGCGCTCAAACAGGTCATAGCCAATTTTGATCGCCACGCCATTCATCATCCGCAGATGGCTCGTCTGTCACAGCAGAAGCTGGATGCCATTGAACGGCTGGAAACCAGACCTATTGATCGCCTGTTTACCGGGATACCGGTACGTGGTTTGGCTTCCACCCTGAATATCCATCCGGGGGCATTTGTCTGTGAAGGAGAGATGTACCTGCTGGGTGCTGTTTTGTCACACTTTCTGTCGCTGTACGCCAGCGTCAATTCGTTCCACATGCTGACCGTTGTTAACACGGAAAGCCAGGAGTCATGGAAATGGGCGGAAAGAACCGGGCAACACCCGCTCATATGAATCCGGACGATACTCCGGTACAGGATGAACAAAACACGTTGCGGGAGAGTTTTCTTCAGAACGCCTGTGCCTGTAATTTTTTTGCCCTCTCCGAGCTACTGCACCGCCTGGCATCCGGGGACAACGAAACGCCGGAGCTATCCCTGAATACCCCTCCGACACAGGAAACCATTCGTTTTCAGGCGGACGCTAGCCTGGGATTTCCGGTAAGCGATATCAGCGCGCTGAAGCAGGAGACTTCCGGGCTGTTCCGGGTGACCACCACCTTTATGGGACTACAGGGTAGCCAGTCCCCCCTGCCCGGTTATTACCTTGATCACCTGGCCTGGAAATCCGTACACGAGCAAAGTCCGGTCGGTGATTTTCTGGATATGTTCAGCCATCGCCTGACGCAGTTTGTCTGGCATATCTGGCGTAAGTACCGCTACCACGTCAGTTTCCGTAACGGTGGCATGGATACGTTCTCGCAGCGGATGTATTCCCTGGTGGGGCTGGGCCACCAGCAGCTTCGCGATCGACTGGCAATTAGTCACAGCAAAATGTTGGCCTATGCCGGAATACTGGCGAACCCGGGACGCTCGCCGGAGATCGTCTGCTCGCTGGTCGCCCACTGTTTCGATTTAAATTTATCTGATGTGACGCTGCAAAACTGGCAGCGACGGATGGTGGAAATAGAGCCGGATCAGCAGAACAGTCTCGGATGTTACACGATTAAAAATGGCGAAAAACTGGCCTGTCGATCGGTACTGGGCAATTTTGTCCTGGGGACGAGTGTTCCCGATCTCAGCGGTAAATTTCAGTTAAGCATTAACAACCTGAGTCGTAAGCAGTTTCTCTCGTTCCTGCCGTCAGGAGAAAACTTTCTGCCACTGGCGATGTTTGTCTCCTTCGTCCTGCGCGATCAGCTTGCCTGGGATTTGCACCTGGGACTGGCGCCGGAACAGGTGAGCACCATGCGGCTGGGCGACAATAAGAGCGCACTGCTGGGCTGGACGTCATTTCTCGGCGATCCGGGAGAACATCCCTCAGTCACCATCCGGGTCAGGGAATAAAATATAACCATTATGGAGCATGATATGGCGGAAGGAAAAGCGCGGCAACAGACGCTTTCACTGCATGTTGTTAACGGCAGTGAACTGGAAAGCGGGCGCGCGGCACGGTGTCTGTTCACACAGGGCGGGGATGTGGGCCACAGTAGTGAGTGCCACTGGCCGGTTCAGGACAGGCATCAGGATATTCCAGCGAAAGCGTTCACCATCAGTATGCATGATGGCGCATTCTGCCTGCATCCGCTGGCCGCACCACTATGGCTGAACCAGGCCAAAGTCACGGTAGCCTCAGAGCTAGTGCAGTTACGCCAGGGCGATGAGATCCAGACGGGACATTTGATACTCCAGGTTTATCTGAACCAGGGCGGGATGCGTCATTACGACGAAGAAATGGCCTCCCCCGAAACCATTGTTTCCAACCACGACATTCTGTCAGACACGCTGCTGTCCACTGAAGGCGCGCCGGAATATCCAGGGATACAGTCCCGCCACCAGCTTGCAGATACCGTTGTTAATGGCTTTTCCACCGATCCGTTGCTGGCGCTGCAAACCGAAAGTCTGACCACGAGGGGCGATCCTCTTGCGGCGATCGCGCCAGTCCGACCATCCGCCCCATTGTCCGATCCGGTCACGCATGGCGGGATCAACACACCGTTTATGGATCTGCCGTCAATGTATACCGATCCGCAGGACGGCGATGATGACGCGATTTCACCGACAAACGCAGCACAGCGCCATCTCGCCGTCACCCCGTTGCTGCGCGGGCTGGGTGGAACGCTTGCTGTACATAATACGGCGGATGCCGATGATTTTCTGGAAGAAGCGGGAAGGACATTACAGGCGACAGTTAAAGGACTGCTTGAACTACAACAGCACCGCAACAGCCTGTCTGACAAACATCTGCGCCCGCTGGAAGATAATCCGCTACGCCTGAATATGGACTACGCCACCGCGCTGGACGTGCTGTTTGCCGAAGGAAAAAGCCCGGTTCATCTCGCCGCACCTGCCGCCGTCAGCGAGAGCCTGCGCAATATCCGCTATCACGAAGAAGCCAACCGAGCCGCCATTGTGGAATCGCTGCGCGTACTGCTGGACGCCTTTTCGCCGCAAAGCCTGATGCGCCGTTTTGTGCAATACCGCCGCAGCCATGAACTGCGTAAGCCGCTGGATGATGCCGGAGCCTGGCAGATGTACTGCGATTATTACGATGAGCTGGCCTCCAGCCGCCAGCAGGGTTTTGAGATGTTGTTTAACGAAGTGTATGCCCAGGTCTATGACCGGGTACTTCGTGAAAAACAGCGGGAGCCGGAAGCATGACCAGGCGTTTTTGCCGTGCCTGGATGGCAGTGGCATTGCTCACCGTCTCTTTAAGCGGCTGTGAAACGGCAAAAAAAATCGGACAGGTCATCCAAAACCCGGATATTCAGGTCGGCAAACTGGCTGATCAGCCGTCACAAATAACGATTACGTTGCTGACCGAGCCGGATGCCAACATCAATGCGGACGGTGAAGCTGCGGCAGTGGATGTGCAACTGGTTTACCTGAGTGATGATTCGAAATTGCAGGCTGCGGATTATGACCAACTCGCCAGCACACCGTTACCGGATGCGCTGGGGAAGAACTATATCGATCACCAGGATTTCAGCCTGCTGCCTGACACAATAAAAACCCTGCCACTAGTGAAGATGGATGAGAAGACGCAGTTTATCGGCGTGATTGCCTACTTCTCCGACGACCAGACTACGCAATGGAAGCAAATCGAACCGGTGGAAGGAACAGGACACAACTACCGCCTGCTGGTGCATATTCGGCAAAGCAGTATTGAAATGAAAAAAGAGGATGACTAACGATGGCAACCACGCGAAACAAGGTGATATGGCGGGAAGGTACGCTGATGCGTCCGCACCATCTTCAGCAGCAGCAACGTTATAATGATTATGTGAATAATCTGCGTTTCCGGGCCGTTCATGATTTATCCTGGGGATTTACGGAGTTGTCCATCAACAACGAGTTGCTGGCGCAGGGTAAAATTATGCTCGACAGCGCGTCAGGCACGCTGCCGGATGGCACGGTGTTCTCCCTTCCTGATCAGGATGCGCTACCCGATCCGCTGCATCCCGACAATTTTCCCGATGAAGAGAGCCGTAATGTCTATCTGGCCTTACCCGTCGCCAGCGATGTGAGAGGCGAAATCAGTTATGGGCAACAGATCGGGCGTTACCGGCTAAACAATGCCGATGTCCGGGATCTGCATTCAGAGAATGGTGACGCGCGAGCACTTACGCTGGGCCAGTTAACCCCACGCATTATGAGCGGGGCAGACGATATGAGTGCATATGTCACGCTGCCGTTGTGTCGTATCAAAGACAGACGTGCAGACGGCTCTCTAATGCTGGATGACAGTTTTATCCCCTCCTGTCAGAACATCCATGTTAGCGCACGGCTGCGTGAATTTCTCCGCGAAGTACAGGAAGCGATCGGCGGTCGGGCCAATGACCTGGCTAACCGCATTGGTTCTCCAGCGCAAAGTGGTATTGCCGATGTGGCGGAATTTATGATGCTGCAGTTGCTCAATCGTAACCAGACCCGGTTCACCCACCGCGCCCGCAGACCGCAACTCCATCCGGAAGATTTTTATCTCGATCTTGCCGGGCTGCTGGGCGAACTCATGACATTTACCGAGCCGTCCCGCCTGCCTTGCCCGCTTGATGTCTACGATCACCGCAACCTGACGGACACATTCAAAACGCTGTTGCCGGAAGTGAAACGGGCATTACATACCGTCCTGTCGCCCAGGGCGGTTAACCTGCCGCTGCATCTGCGTGATGGCATCTGGCAGGCTGACGTACATGACTCAGCGCTATTACAGTCGGCCACTTTCGTGCTGGCGGTGGCAGCGAAAATGGAGACCCTGCAACTCCAGCGTCAGTTTATCCAGCAGTCAAAAATTTCCTCACCGGAAAAAATTCGCAATATGGTCAGCGTACAGATCCCCGGTATCCCACTGCATACGCTGATGGTGGCTCCCCGTCAGCTTCCGTACCATGCCGGTTTCAGCTATTTCGAACTGGACAAGAGCAGTGCAGCCTGGGCAGATGTGGCGGCCACAGGTGCCGTCGCCCTGCATGTATCCGGCTCGTTCCCGGACCTTAATATGCAGCTGTGGGCCATAAGAGGATAAGGCGATGGATGAACTATCACTGTCCCGGCCTCCTTTATCCGGATATGAAAGCGAAGGCCTCCGCCAGTACCAGCTTACGCTTCGCGGCAACAGCCTGAACCCGATGATCGACGCCGCCACGCCGCTACTGGGGATGGTGATGCGTGTTGCAGGGATGAACAGCCATGCCATGCCTGAACACCTGTTCACTCAGGTGGTGACGGATGTGCAGGCGGTGGAACTGCTGCTCCAGGAGCAGGGCTATGAGCCTGGCGTGATTATCTCGTTTCGTTACATCCTGTGTACCTTTATTGATGAAGCGGCGCTGGGTAATGGCTGGTCCAACAAGAACGAATGGATCAAACAGTCGTTACTGGTGCATTTCCACAATGAAGCCTGGGGTGGTGAAAAGGTCTTTATTCTGCTGGAGCGCCTGATGCGCGAGCCAAAACGCTACCAGGATCTGCTGGAGTTTTTGTATATCTGCTTTTCGCTGGGTTTTCGCGGGCGTTATAAGGTCGCGACTCAGGATCAGGGGGAGTTTGAGCAGATATACCGCCGCCTGTATCACGTCCTGCATAAACTGCGCGGCGATGCGCCCTTTCCACTGCTGCACCAGGATAAAAAAATCCAGGGCGGACGCTACCAGCTCATTAAACGGCTGACCATACGCCATGTTCTGTCCGGCGGCATCATCGTACTGGCGCTGTTTTATCTGTTCTATCTGCTGCGTCTGGACGGTCAGACGCAGGACATTCTTCATCAGTTAAACCGGCTGCTCGCCAGGTAAGGACACATATGATCCAGATTGATTTGGCCACACTGGTAAAACGGCTTAACCCCTTTGCTAAACAGGCCCTAGAAGCCGCAGCCTCGGAGTGTATGAACCAGCAGGCGGCGGAAATCACTGTCAGCCACGTACTAATCCAGATGCTGGCTATCCTTCGTAGCGATTTACGGGTAATTACTGAACGCGCCGGGATCAGCACCGATGACTTGCGCCAGGCGCTGACAGTGGAAAATTACGCCACAACCCGTTCAGTGGACAGCTATCCGTCGTTTTCCCCCATGCTGGTTGAATGGTTGAAAGAGGCCTGGCTGCTGGCGTCTGCTGAAATGCAGCAGACGGAGCTACGCGGCGGCATCCTGCTACTCGCCCTGCTCCACTCGCCGCTGCGCTATGTGATGCCCACCGCCGCCCGGCTGCTCACCGCCATCAACCGCGACCAGCTACAGCAGGATTTTTCCGGATGGACGAAGGAGTCCGCCGAGTCGGTTATGCTAAGTGCGGACGGACAGGTCATCAGCGCAGCAACCGATACCGGCGACAGCCTGCTTACCCGTTATGCCAAAAACATGACTGCTGACGCCCGCAACGGCAAACTCGATCCGGTTTTGTGCCGCGATAATGAAATCGACCTGATGATCGATATTCTCTGCCGCCGCCGCAAGAATAATCCCGTGGTGGTGGGGGAAGCGGGCGTGGGCAAAAGCGCACTGATCGAAGGACTGGCGCTACGCATTGTCGCCGGTCAGGTGCCGGACAAGCTGCGCGACACCGATATTATGACACTGGATCTTGGCGCGCTACAGGCAGGTGCATCGGTGAAGGGCGAGTTTGAAAAACGCTTTAAGGGGCTGATGGCAGAAGTGAACCAGTCGCCGAAACCGATCATTCTGTTTATCGATGAGGCGCATACCCTGATTGGCGCAGGTAACCAGCAGGGCGGACTGGATATCTCTAACCTGCTAAAACCTGCGCTGGCGCGCGGCGAGCTGAAAACCATCGCCGCCACCACCTGGAGCGAATATAAAAAATACTTCGAGAAAGACGCCGCCCTATCGCGTCGTTTCCAACTTGTAAAGGTGAGTGAGCCGACGTCGGCGGAAGCCACCATTATCCTGCGCGGCCTGTCAGCGGTGTATGAACAGTCCCACGGCGTGCTGATTGACGATGACGCGTTACAAGCGGCGGCGACGTTAAGCGAGCGCTACCTGTCAGGTCGCCAGTTGCCGGATAAGGCCATTGATGTGCTGGATACAGCCTGTGCGCGGGTAGCGATTAACCTTTCCTCTCCACCGAAGCAGATTTCCGCGCTGACCACCCTACGCCACCAGTGCGAAGCGGAGATCCGCCAGCTTGAGCGCGAGATCCGCATCGGTCTGCGGTCAGACACCTCACGGCTGACCGAAGTGCTTGTGCAGTATGACGAAACGCTGACTAAACTGGATGAACTGGAAGCAGCTTGGCACCAGCAACAGGCGCTGGTACAGGAAATTATTGCACTGCGTAAAGGGCTGCTGGATGAATCGGCCGCGACCGGAGAAGAAGATAACGCAGTGGCTGTAGATCAACCGATAGCTGGACAGCCAGAGCCTGAAATCCCGCCTGCCGCTCGCCTCGTGCAGCTAACCGCTGAACTGGAGACTCTGCACCACACGCAGCGACTGGTTTCCCCGCATGTTGATAAAAAGCAAATCGCCGCCGTCATTGCCGAATGGACCGGAGTGCCACTTAACCGGCTGTCGCAGAACGAAATGTCAGTTATCACCAATCTGCCGCAGTGGCTGGGCGACAGCATCAAGGGTCAGGAGCTGGCGATCAAACATCTGCACAAACATCTGCTTACCGCACGCGCCGATCTGCGCCGTCCGGGACGACCGCTCGGCGCGTTCCTGCTGGCCGGCCCCAGCGGTGTGGGCAAAACCGAAACCGTGCTGCAACTGGCTGAGCTGCTGTATGGCGGTCGTCAGTACCTCACCACCATCAATATGTCGGAGTTCCAGGAGAAGCACACCGTTTCACGCCTTATTGGTTCGCCGCCAGGCTATGTCGGCTACGGTGAGGGCGGCGTGCTGACCGAGGCCATCCGGCAGAAACCGTACTCCGTGGTACGACTGGATGAAGTGGAAAAAGCCCACCCGGACGTGCTCAACCTGTTCTACCAGGCGTTTGATAAAGGTGAGATGGCTGATGGCGAAGGCCGCCTGATTGACTGTAAAAATATCGTCTTTTTCCTCACCTCAAACCTTGGCTATCAGGTGATTGTCGAACATGCGGATAGCCCAGAAACCATGCACGACGCACTGTACCCAGTGCTGGCAGATTTCTTCAAACCTGCGCTGCTGGCACGCATGGAAGTGGTGCCGTATCTACCTCTGTCGCGTGAAACGCTTTCCGTCATTATCGCCGGGAAGCTGGCGCGACTGGACAACGTGCTGCGTACCCGTTTTGGCGCGGAGGTGGTGATTGAACCGGAAGTGACCGACGAAATCATGCAGCGCGTCACCCGCGCCGAAAACGGCGCGCGAATGCTGGAATCTGTTATCGACGGCGAGATGCTGCCACCGCTCTCCCTGCTGCTATTACAGAAAATGGCGGCGAACACGGCGATTGCCCGCATCGTACTGGGCGTGACGGAGGGAGCGTTTACCGCTGACGTTGAAGATGCACCGGATGACAGCCTGTCAGATAACATGCATCCGGAACCGGAAACAGAGGATGAAACCGTTCTATGAGCAGAATGCAGACGCTCCTGATCATGATGCTGCTGCCGGGATTATTCCCCGGCGCAGCACGAGCGGAAACACCTGCAAAACAGGCGGTTGCCGTACTACCGGGGATTGTGGTGCCGGAAACCAATACACAGGCAACGCTCAGTGCCATGGTGGCCTGTCGTCGGGAGCCTGCTGCGCTGGAGCGTCTTGACTGCTATGACCATATTCTGGCGCCGGAGCAACCCGGCTTTGATGGCGCGCTGGTAAAGGCTCGCTATGAAGGCGAGGCCTGGAAGCGAGCCTTCGCTCAGGAAAAACAGCGTCCGAACAACTCCACCACATTAATGATGACGCAGAACGGTGGAGAGCGACCAACGGTAATTATCACTACGCCCGCTATCGGCAACGTACCGCCGCGCCCAGTGCTGATGTTTAGTTGTGTGGACAATATCACCCGGATGCAGGTGGCGTTGACGCATACCATGACCCCCTCTGATATCACAGTGACGCTAACAACGGATGTCAGACAGATTCAGTCGCGCTGGTTTATCCGCGAGAACGGTACGCTACTGGAATCCAGCCGGGGATTATCCGGCATTGACGAAATCAAACAGCTTTTCGGCGCAAAGACCCTGACCATCGATACTGGTACGGAAAGTGCTGCCAGAAAACTGACATTTAATATTGACGGGCTGGCGAAAACCATCGTGCCGCTACGTGACGCCTGCCACTGGGCGGGGGAATAATATGGACTTACGTGACCCGAATATCTGGATTTCGCACCTGCTGGAAAATCTGCCAGCCGACAAACTGGTCTGCGCACTGAAAGACGATAATCCTGACTGGGAATATATCGACGGCGAAATGCTCAAACTCGGCTCGCTGGCTCACAGCCAGCTTGATATCCCGGAAATTCAGCGCCGGGGGCTGATGCTTTTGGCGTCGGAAAGTAAGGATTTTCGCTTGTTGGCCCACCTGTTGCGCACCCTGCAACACGCCGGTGATCCATTGCTGGCGCTGCGTTTACTTGCGCTGTACGTGGAACATTACTGGATACAGGCCTCACCGCAAAATGCCGTACATAAACAGCGCCTTGCTGCTCAGGTTATCAAACGCTTTGAAGGCGGAGTGGAGAGTTTCGCAGACAATGCAGACACCACGCAGCGCGACAGCCTACTGACGGAGCTGGCAAAACTGGCACAGCGCTGGCAGGAGCACAGTGTCCCGATGCTGGCACAGGCCGCGGATGACCTCTCGTCGCAGTATCGCCGGGCATTTCACAGGGCAGCGCCTGGGCAGCCAGCACTACCATCCGTCGACTCACCTGCGCTCACTGCCCCTCCGTCCGCTCCGGCATCGGTGACAACATCAACCATCGCTGCTGTCCCGACCGTCGACATTGAAAGTCATGATGACAAGTCCTGGCGCGACACACTACTGAAAGTCGCCGCTATTCTCTGTGAGCGCCAGCCTGACTCGCCGCAGGGTTACCGCCTGCGCCGCCATGCGTTATGGCAGGCCATTACATCCGTACCCCAGGCAGAAAGCGACGGGCGGACGCCGCTGGCGGCGGTGCCTGCTGATATGACCGCCGATTATCAGACCCGACTGAACAATGCCGATCTGGCGCTCTGGCAGCAGGTGGAAAAAAGCCTGCTTCTGGCCCCGTACTGGCTCGATGGCCATTACCTTTCGGCGCAGACCGCGCAACGCCTGGGTTACACCAGCGCAGCAGAAGCCATCCGGGATGAAGTGGCCCGTTTTCTCGCCCGCCTGCCGCAACTTGCCTCCCTGCTGTTCAATGATCGCACACCATTTATGAACGAGCAGACAAAACAGTGGCTGGCGGCGTCTGCGAGCAGTCAGACAGCCCCGATTGTACGGACCGACGAAGAGACAGAGGCTGTACGCCAGTGTTTCAGCGAACAGGGACTGGAAGCCGCGCTGCAATACCTGGAAAAGCTGCCGGGAGGCGATCCGCGCGATCGATTTCTCCAGCAGTATCTTGGCGCGCAACTGATCGAAGACGCCGGAATGGTGCAGCTTGCACAGCAGCAGTACCAGATGTTGTTTAAAGCAGGGCTGCGTATAACGCTGGCTGACTGGGAGCCGTCCCTGCTGGAGCAACTGGAAAAAAAATTCATGGCAGAAAAATAATAAAGTAACAAGGAGTTACCGTGTTCAGATTACCAACCTCCCGACTGTTCAGCAGTCTGCGATCCGCCCTCCGACCGGCGATGCCTCGCTTTAAGGTTTCTGCTACCTGGCTGCTGGCACTGGCGTGGATTGTGCTGCTGGTATGGATCTGGTGGAAAGGCCCCTCATGGTCGTTATACGACGAGCAGTGGCTTAAACCACTGGCGAACCGCTGGCTGGCGACGGCGGCCTGGGCGCTCGCGGCGCTGGTATGGCTTACCGTCAGGGTAATGAAGCGTCTGCAACAGTTGGAAAAACAGCAAAGACAACAGCGAGAAGAGGAAAAAGATCCACTGACCATAGAGCTAACTGCCCAGCAACGTTATCTCGACCACTGGCTTCTGCGTCTGCAACGCCATCTCGACAACCGTCGCTACCTGTGGCAACTGCCGTGGTATATGGTTATTGGTCCATCCGGAAGCGGCAAAACGTCGCTGCTGCGCGAAGGTTTTCCATCCGACATTATTTACGCCCCGGAGGCCGTGCGGGGAGTGGAGCTGCGTCGGTATGTTATCCCTCATGTGGGAAAACAGGCGGTCATTTTTGATGCAGACGGTCTCCTCTTTGAGCAACAGGAGGCGGATGTGCTGCACCGTCGCCTGTGGACAACGATGCTGGACTGGCTGGTACAAAAACGCGCCAGACAGCCGCTGAACGGCCTGATACTGACGCTGGATTTGCCCGATCTGCTGACTGCCGACAAACGACGCAGGGAGCACCTGTTGCATATCCTGCGCGGACGTTTGCAGGATATACGCCAGCACCTTCACTGCCAGTTACCTGTGTATGTGGTGCTGACCCGGCTGGATTTACTGCACGGTTTCGCCGCGCTGTTTCAGTCTCTGGACAGGAACGATCGCGATGCCATTCTTGGCGTCACCTTTACCCGTCATGCCCATGAAAATGATGACTGGCGCGCAGAGCTGAATGCATTCTGGCAGACCTGGGGAGAACAGCTCAATAACGCCCTGCCGGAGCGGATGCTAACCCCCGGCTCCCGCAGTTCCCTGTTCAGCTTTGTCCGCCAGATACAGGGGAGCCGCGAGCCGCTGGTATCCCTGCTGAACGGACTGCTGGACGGAGAAAATATGGACGTAATGCTGCGCGGCGTGTACCTCACCTCCTCCCTGCAACGCGGCCAGATAGACGATATTTTTATGCAGTCTGCCGCTCGTCAATTCCGCCTGGGTAACAGCCCGATGACAGCCTGGCCGCTGGTGGACACTGCCCCCTATTTTTCCCGAAACCTGTTTCCACAGACCTTACTGGCGGAGCCTAACCTCGCAGGTGAAAGCCGCGTCTGGTTGATGCAATCCCGTCGACGGTTATCAATGTTTTCCGCCACCGGAGGCATCACCGCACTGCTGCTAATTACGGGCTGGCATCACTATTACAATAATAACTGGCGTTCCGGCGTCACCGTACTGGAGCAGGCCAAAGCCTTTATGTCTGTTCCGCCGCCGCAGGGTATGGACGATTACGGCAACCTACAACTGCCGTTGCTAAACCCGGTACGTGACGCCACGCTGGCCTACGGTGACTGGGGCGAACGCAGCCGCCTGGCCGATATGGGATTGTACCAGGGCAGGCGTGTCGGCCCGTATGTAGAGCAGACCTACCTGCAACTACTGGAGCAGCGTTACCTCCCGGCCCTTTTTAATGGTCTGGTCAAAGATATGAATGCCGCGCCGTCGGAAAGCGAGGAAAAACTCGCGGTACTACGCGTCATCAGAATGCTGGAGGATAAAAGCGGGCGTAGTAACGAGGTGGTGAAACAGTACATGGCCAAACGCTGGAGCGGTAAGTTCCATGGCCAGCGCGATCTCCAGTTGCAGCTTATGTCTCATCTGGACTACGCCCTGCAACATACTGACTGGCACGCGGAACGTCAGGCGGGCAACGGCGACGCCATCAGCCGCTGGACACCGTATGACGGCCCGGTGCTGGCGGCCCAGAAAGAACTCAGCAAACTGCCCGTCTACCAGCGTGTTTACCAGAGTCTGAAAACACGTGCGCTCGGCGTACTGCCCGCCGATCTGAACCTACGTGACCAGGTGGGCGCCACGTTTGATCAGGTTTTCACCTCCGGGGATGATAATAAACTTATTATTCCACAGTTCCTCACCCGTTACGGCCTGCAAAGTTATTTTGTCAAACAGCGTGATGCGCTGGTCGAACTGACGGCGATGGATTCCTGGGTACTGAACCTGACCCACAGCGTGAAATACAGCGAGGCTGACCGGGCAGAGATTCAGCGCCAGCTCACCGAACAGTATCTCAGCGACTATACCGCCACCTGGCGCGCCGGGATGGATAATCTCAACGTGCGTAATTATGAATCTGTTGCGGAGCTGACCGGGGCGCTGGAGCAAATTATCAGCGGAGATCAGCCGCTCCAGCGGGCGCTGACGGCACTACGCGACAATACGCAGCCCGCCGTACTCTCTGAAAAACTGGATGACAAAGCGCTTAAGGAAACCATGGCAGAGCCAGATTATCAGTTACTGACCCGCCTTGGGCATGAGTTTGCTCCGGAGAACGGCACGCTGGCGGTACAGAAAGACAAAGAAAACACCATGCAGGCAGTCTATCAACAACTGACGGAACTGCACCGTTACCTGCTGGCGATCCAGAACGCGCCGGTACCAGGAAAATCAGCGCTGAAGGCGGTGCAGCTGCGGCTGGATCAAAACAGCAGCGATCCGATCTTCGCCACCCGCCAGATGGCAAAAACATTGCCTGCTCCGCTTAACCGCTGGGTGGGCAGGCTGGCCGATCAGGCCTGGCATGTGGTGATGGTGGAAGCGGTTCACTATATGGAAGTGGACTGGCGCGACAACGTGGTCAAACCCTTTAATGAACAACTCGCCGACAACTATCCGTTTAATCCGCGCTCATCACAGGATGCGTCACTGGATGCGTTTGAACGCTTCTTTAAACCGGACGGCGTGCTGGATGCCTTTTATCAACAGAACCTGCGGCTGTTTATGGAGAACGACCTGAGCCTGGGAGACGGGGACAACAGCGTCATTATTCGCGAGGATGTTCGCAGGCAACTGGAGACCGCACAGGAGATCCGCGAGGCATTTTTCAGCCGCCAGAATGGGCTGGGTGCCCAGTTTGCCGTGGAAACCGTATCGCTTTCCGGCAATAAACGGCGCAGCGTACTCAACCTTGACGGTCAGTTAGTGGACTACAGCCAGGGTCGCAATTATACCGCGCACCTGGTCTGGCCAAATAACATGCGTGAGGGTAATGAAAGCAAGCTGACGCTGATTGGTACCAGCGGCAAAACGCCGCGCAGCATCGGTTTCAGTGGACCGTGGGCACAGTTCAGGTTGTTTGGCGCAGGGCAACTCACCGGCGTACAGGATGGCACATTCAGCGTGCGCTTTAACGTGGACGGCGGCGCAATGGTGTACCGGGTGCATACGGACACGGAAGATAACCCGTTCACCGGTGGGCTGTTCAGCCAGTTCCGGCTGCCGGATACCCTGTACTAAGGAGGCTGAAATGAGCCAGGACATACTCACACAAATTATTGTTACCGGTAGCGATCCTCGCGGCCTGCCGGAATTCAGCGCCCTGCGGGAAGAGATCAATAAATCCTCTCACCCATCACAGCCGGAGCTGAACTGGAAACTGGTGGAATCACTGGCACTGGCGATCTTTAAAGCCAACGGTGTGGATCTGCACACGGCTACCTATTACACCCTGGCGCGCACCCGCACACACGGGCTGGCCGGATTTTGCGAAGGGGTGGAGCTACTGGCGGCAATGATAAGCCACGACTGGGATAAATTCTGGCCGCAGGATGAATCAGCCCGTACCGGGATGCTTGACTGGCTCAATACCCGGACCGGTAATATCCTGCGCCAGCAACTGTCCTTTTCAGACACTGACCTGCCGTTGCTGCACCGGACTGAGCGCGCATTGCAGTTGATTTGCGACAAACTCCAGCAGGTGGAACTGAAACGCCAGCCGCATGTAGAAAACCTGCTTTATTTTGTGCAGAACACGCGTAAACGACTTGAACCACAGCCGAAAAGCAGTGTGGGTACTCCGTCACAGACCACCGTCAGAACGTTGATCTATGCGCCGGAGAGCACGCAGCCCGTCACGGAGGAAAACCTTCCCTCCCTGCCCGACCTGCCGGGAATGAAGGTAGAAGTCCACCACAGTACCACAGAGAATACAGCATCAGCCGCAAGTGCCGCATCAGGCCGGAACTGTAAAGGCTTTATGGCAGGAGTTGCCTGTACAACGGCTGTCGCTGCCGCACTCTGGTGGTGGCAGGTGTACCCGATGCAACAACAACTGGCACAGGTCAGGGATACCGCGCAGGGCGCGGCAACTGTCTGGCTGGCTTCGCCTGAACTAAACAGTTACGGACAACGGCTGCAACAGCTTCCTGACGCCTCGCCGCTGCAACTGCTGGAAACAGGTATGCAGATGATGCGAACGGCAGATAGTCGCTGGCCGGAGAGTCTGCAACAGCAGCAGGCAACAGCTCAGTGGAATGAAATCCTGAAAACCCGCGCACAAAGCAGCCCACAAATGCGTGGCTTGCAGCAGGCACGCCAGAATTTGCGCGACTTTGCCGACCTGATGATGCAGCGGGAGACAGAGAAACAGGGCTTTACCCTCTCCTATATCAAAACCGTCACCTGGCAGGCGGAACGGCTGCTGAATCAGGAAACGCCGCTGGAATCCCTGCTGACACAGTACCAGGACGCCAGGGCACAAGGACGGAATACGGAAGCGCTGGAAAAACAAATTAATGAACAGCTGGATGGCGTATTAAGCCGCTGGCTGCTGCTGAAAAACAATGTAGTGCCGGAATCGGCTACTAATGTTAAATCCGGAAAATAATAGTTAACGCAAGGAGAACAATATGGCAAATTTAATTTATTTAACACTGAACGGTGAAAAGCAAGGATTGATTTCAGCAGGTTGCTGTTCACTTGACTCTATCGGTAATAAAGCACAGTTACTGCATCTTGATCATATTATGGTATATGAACTGACACATGGATTAAGTCGGGATCAAAACGTCAATCATCATTCAGTTACGATAAAAAAACCTGTCGACAAATCATCTCCTTTGCTGGGAAAAGCGATTAACGATAATGAAATACTGACCTGCACTTTTGATTTTTATCGAACAAATAGATTTGGTGTTAATGAAAAATTTTACAAGCTGGAATTAAAAAACGCCCGAATTAGTGATATTAACCTCTCGATTTCGCATGTAATAACTGACAGTGAAGTACAACCCCAGGAAAGTATTTCTTTTATATATGAATCAATTAACTGGGAGCACTGCATTGCCGGAACCAGCGCATACAGTCTATGGGATGAGAGGGTATTTTAGTGAAATTTCCACACAAGGAGTATATATGACATTAAGGAGCAAAAGCCAGTTAAATGGTTCTATTTACAAAGGTATTCCTAGAACTGAGAAACCTCAGAGGGATAAGCCTAATACTAATATTCCTGAAAGGAAATCATTAACTGGCACTGATAAACTCAACATATGGAAAAAAAATAAGAGAAGATGCTTATAAGGAAAACAAAGAAAATTGGAATATATATGACCAGTTTATTTTTCAAGCAATGTCTGAAATGAACAGGTATTTATCAAAATATCCTTCGTATACTCGTCTGGACTGGCTATGGATTAAAGCGATGTTATGGACAGAAGGTGATGCAGATGGGCATAAACATGAATGGGAACACAAACCATTACGCATTGGTGTCCAGGGAGATAAAGCTGCTCCAGTTGTAATAAATAGATCGGAGGCGGTGAAATTGGTTATTCCTTCTGGCTCAACATGGCAAGGTATCACGTCAAGTAATCTGATAGCAGATCCACATATGAATATCAGAGCTGCAATTGTATACTTAATGAATAGGTTGTCAAAATCGGATATGATTTCTGTAGATGATTCAAACGACAAGGCCCTTCATACTGTAAAAGTATCTGCTATTAAAGGTCATGGTACATTTTCCGATATAGTCAAAGACACAAATCAAATAGGCACCACAATGGATATTTTAATAAGGGAAAATCCTGGTGTGAACCCTAGTAAAGTTCATGATGGTCAAGAATTACGATACCGCAAGGGTAGTATGCAAAGAGCTATTATAGGATGGATATCGCCAATAACGGCTAACGTTATTGCAAAAAGTTATAATGGCGGAGGAGATTCTAAGTATGCAGAAAAATTATCTTATGTACACACATTATTAACATCTGCAACAGGAAATACAAATCAATGATTAGTATTGCACGGATCTTTCTAATATTAGCCCCACTGATAATTAGCATTTCCTCAATCCATAGCACATATGCAAATAATGTTTATTATCTAAGTAAGAATAACTGTGAATCAGGAGAAGAGGCGGAACTTTTCGACTGTCTGAGAAATGAAGTAATTGAAAGCACTATAACGCTGAGAAAGGCCGAAGATAATATCAGATTGCGTATAAATAAATGGTCTGAAGTCAAAAGTGCAGCACTGGATGATGCTATCCCGATTGCACTTCACAGGCTGGATAAATCTAATCAAGAGTTTATTCGTTATCGTCTTGCTCAGTGCTCGTTTGCAGAATCATGGGGAAATGGTGTGGGTAGTTTTACTCGCATATATTCCTGTATGGCTGAACTAAACAGGCAAAGAGCCGAACAGTTAATACATTCTGACATTCCAGATTATACAGAAGGTGTGAAATAATCATGATCCGCTTACTGCTATGCTTTTTGCTTTTTATATGCAACTTATCGTATTCACGCGATGAACCTGAATATCCCAACACATATACTCCAAGAGAATATTATTATTTATCTTCTAAAATCCCAAAAGAAGTTCGTCAAATAAGTCTATATACTGATTATTGTATTATTTACCTATCTTTTTCATTAACAAAAAACTCAGATGTGGATGACACCGTAAAAAACATACATAAATACTGTGCAAACTTAGACGCATGGAACAGAAGACTGAAGATAAAATATACGAACAACCATAAGATCTTACTGATTCTGACAATGGCAGATGATGCTATTTTTCTTTATCATGACTATGAAGATAAAATTATTAAATAGATAATAAGGTTGCCGAAGATCGTCTGTCGATATTACCATAACAAGTCGACACGGAATTATCATTGAATACAAAGACTGAAGTTTAATTATAATTACTTACGATTAAAAAATCAGCTCACAAAGGAGGTTACAGCAAGCTATAATACTCACATATATTATCATTATTGCGAATGAGAAAGTAATTCTTAAGGATACTAATCAATGAACATAAAAAACCTTCTATATGTTTTATTTATATATAACACTGCCAGCGCGCACAATATAAAAACATCTGACTGCTCATACGACCAGTTAATACAACAAGATAAAGTTTACTGGTGTCTTATGGACAAATATCAGCAGAGCATCTTAGCGTTAAAAAATGAGGAGATCAGCGCAGAAAAAAGACTAAAAAAATATGATACTGAAGGAGCGAGAGGGTGCAATGAAGATGGTACTATTGATTATGAACCTTATATTCATATAGCAAGAATAACATTCCCTGAACTGCATCGTTCCTTTATTATTTATCGTGAAAAGCAATGTAAGTACGCCTCACAAAGTGACGGAGCGCGTCCTGGCTATCGCTCCTCAATTTCGTCACTATATTGTAAAACCAGTATGAATTTATCACAAATACAATGGATTAAAAACACTATCTAGGATGATACCATGAATAACAAGTATTTATTCAAAATTATTTTAATGATATTATTTACCTTACACTCCAGTTTATTATTTGCGGTGGATAAGGTTATTATAGAAAAAATGCCACAAGATCTTCAGGATTTTTTTGAAAGTGCTGATGCTTGTGAGGGTTGGATAAGTGATTTTGACCCAAGTTTAGAAGAAACAACTTACAAAATTGTTGAAAGTGCCATTAAAGAAAATTGCTCAGATATTGAACGCAAACTATCCTCGATGAAAAACAAATACAAGAGTAACAAAGATTGTTCTGCAAGACTAACGGTCTATGATGATACCATCATAATATATGATGAATACAAAAATACGCGAATGAAAAATAAAAGCAATTAGCAACTTTATGACTATAAGTTAATGAGTTAATGGAATTAGTAGTCAATGAAAATAAAATACAAAAACAATAAAGATTACTCGGCAAGACTAACTGTGTATGATGATACTATCATAATATATGATGGGTATAAAAAGACGCGAATAAAAAATGAAAGCAATGAGTAAGTTTGTGACTATCATTTAATGAGATAATGGGTGCAGTTATAATTATAATGGTGATAGCGATTCTAAGCATCCAGAAAATTATCTTATAAACACTTATTATTTACATCTGCGACAGGAAATAGAAATCAATGATTAGTATTACACGGATTTTTCTAATATTAGCCACGTTGATAATTAGCATCGCCTCAATCCATAGCGCAATTATTATCTCAGTAAGAACAATTGTGAATCAGGAGAAGAGGCGGAACTTGTCGACGGCCTGAGAAATGAAGTCATTGAAAGCACTATAACGCTGAGAAAGGCCGAAGAAAATATCAGATTACGTATAAACAAATGGTCTGAAGTCAAAAGTGCAGCACTGGATAATGCTATCCCGATTGCACTTTACAGACTGGATAAATGTAATCAAGAGTTTATTCGTTATCGTCTTGCTCAGTGCTCGTTTGCAGAATCATGGGGAAATGGTCTGGGGAGTTTTACTCGCATATATTCCTGTATGGCTGAACTAAACAGGCAAAGAGTCGAACAGTTAATACATGCTGACATCCCAGATTATACAGAGGATATGAAATAATCATGATCCACTTACTGCTATGCTTTTTATATACAATTTATCATATTCTCACAATGAACCAGAAATAGGGCATAAGGTTACCGGAGAGCGCCTGTCGATATTACTATAACAAGTCGATACAGAATCATTATTGAGTAGCTTTATGACCATTATTTTATCATTTACTCTCAAATTCATTGATGACACATCATACGCAGACAATAAGGAGAAGTTATGCTCACACCATATACATCCAATTTCTGAGTCGTGAAATGTCTTAAGAGTATTGTACAAAAATAGAAAGAAGTGGATTACATTAATCTGAGACTTCTAATTTTACCAAAATAATCATTATGATATGATTATCGAAAGAAAATATTATAAACAGAATAAAATAGATTATATCTACCTTGGTTGCCGCCATGGTTCATTCACGACAACCAATACCGAAGCATAAATAATTTAGACTAATATTATTTACTACCATATCGACTTACTAAATCTTTAACCACTATACTGCAAGTCCTTTGTTTCAGACTGAGAATTATTTGTTCTGTCGTATCGTTTTTTTCGTCTGTGCTCGCAGCAACTTTTTCCGTTAACGGGGCCGCTATCGTCTCCGTATTCACAGGTGAATATGTTGCCCACTCGCCAGTAGCAACGTCCACCAATGCAAAACGGATCAAATAGCGCAGCGACGCTCCAGATAACTTTTCACCATTATATTTTTTCCAGACCACGTCTTTTGTCGCTGAGTTATACTTCCCAATTTCCAGATCATCCCAATAAACCACAACCGCCTTGTGTCTGCCCTTTGCTGCTATATACCGGAGTGCCTGCATATAGTTGGCATTAATGACGCCACTTTTTCCGGTTGCATCATGTACTATGGCTTCAGGGTCGCTGACAACTTCTTTTGTCGATATCACTGGCTTAATAGTATGCTTTTTTCTCGTCACAGGAATACCGGAGAATTTTGAAACCTGATAGTAACGCTGCATTTCTTTTTGCATCATAACATCTGGTGCACGAGATCCCGATCTGACAAGCACGATAGCAGAATTCAGAGGGATCTCAAACTGTCCCTGCGCCTCTTCCACAGCATTCTGAATATCCTCTTCAGAGATCTCAAGCGTCAATTCATTACCAAAAACATCCTGGTCGGTAAGCTGTGGCATTGAGGACACCTCAACATTACGTTGAGTTATAGAGTCTTTTTTTCTGGTATCAATCGAAGATTTTGAACACCCGTTAACCAAAATAACGCTTAGAAACAAAGTAAATAGATATTTATTATCCATTGATTAACCTTATTATTTATCAGCCAAATTCAACCTGAAAACTTGGCTACTATTATACCCTTATTTCCCTTTTATCAGAGAGAAAAGCGTTACATTTATTTTATGAATACAACTCAGTTATATATACGACCACATACAAACCTAAGTAATTAGTATCAATTAGACTAATATATACAAGTAACACTTGGTTTTACAGAGAATGACTTAAATATATCCGATCAGTTACTTAATCTTATGTCATAGAGAGTTAAGCAGACAGTAAACCTCACACGTAACATTCAAATAATTTTCACAGATGAATTGGCCGAAGAAAAATAAGGTTAGTATATGATTGGCGCATTAAGAAAGTTCATACCATTTATAAACGAACCAGCAATTTTTTCATCTTGATATATTACAGGCTGATAAAAATTGATATTATCAATCACCGTGAAAAGCACAACATAAGTTTATCGACATCTAACGCACAGAGCTTTCCATACATATCACGCCATCCATTTACTTTCAGTACCAGATACCATTACGCCGAGTAAGCGTGATCAAATATAACTCCGTTTTTGGTAGCGCATCCAGCTGGTTGAATCAGGTGTATGATGTATTTTCTCGAGATAACTTGTTATGGTCAGGGTTAAAGATCAAATCCTGGTCTTTAATGGTGCAGGCGTTCGTGATATTGCCAGAACGCTAAAAATCGGTATAAACACGTCGATATGCGCTTCGGCGGCGATATTCCCACAATATATGAGCAGCATGCCCAGACTGCGGTCAGCCGCTGCGCCACATCCGCAATGAAATCAGCGAGCGGCTGGACTATAATCCCGGCGCAGTTCGCGGTGAAGCGTTATGCCCGCCAGCAGTACGTTGTGACGACTGCCAGCCGGGTCGAGCGTGTTACCTCAAATCGGGACTCGCGGGCTGGAGCAGATGCTTGCCACGGACGAATATGCGGTATATCAGACGCTGAAAAACAGCGGTAATATCGTCGATGCAGGGTATTGGCCGCAAGCGCGGAAACAGCGCTGAAGATGACCCACTGGTCGTATAATCTGGAGAAAAAGCCCCTCCTCAGCTCATCGGATCGCTGCAGACAGGGCATTATGTAGCAGCGGTAATGAGCCTTTGGAATGGACGAAAGAGCGTGTAACCCTTCCCGAAAAATCTCCTGAATAACTAACCGGAACGAACCGCAGAATGAAGAACCGGTCAGCACCGTCCATAGGAGTTCACCGGAATGTTACGACTGTGTTTGCTTCTTCCGGAAATAAAAACAGCGTATGCCCGGTACAGTTTCAGCTTTTCAATTACCCGCAGCATTTCAGGAAACAACAGGACTTTATGCTAATGGCGCTTCTTCATTCCCTCAGCAAGATTGATCCAGAGTTTTCCTGCTCATTAATTTCGTTCCATCTTGCTCCGAATACCCAACTGAGGTGAACCAGAGTCAGCTGCAGCCACCAAATCACATAGCGGGTCAACAACGCCGGTTAGCCGCTTCGATACGCAGAACCAGTTCAGTTGGTGGATGGCTTGTTTATCACTTCAGGAGAAAAAAACTGCAAGTAATAGTATTACTTACGGTTTCTTAACTAATAAAGACGCGTAAAACGTCTAAAAAATAAGTGGCGGAACGGACGGAATCCGCGCCGTGGTGCTATGGTCTTGAAAATAAAGACAATACTGTTAACTCATTTATCACTATAATCCCAATTATAAGCCCATTATTCAAAGCTACAAATGGCATGTAATTCTGGGTTTCACATTTCCGCGATTATTCTCTCAATTGATGCGCCGTTTCCGGTGCTTCTTACTGGCTGATTCGGATTTTATCATGTGAATCATCTCTTACTCGCGAGTTTACTCACTTAGTTGCATCTCCACTATTGCTGGATAAGGGTAAGTCCCTGACGATTCGGGAAAATGTCAACTATACTGAAAATCATCAAATAGAAACACTCTGAATAGTTATTATGGGGTGTTGTAGAAAAAGTATCTACGGAGACTGCATTATGCGGAATGTATTTTTACTTAATAAAATTACCGCGATTATTCTGTTATTGAGTTCCAGCTATTCAGTCGCCAATACAATTGCAGCGGGAAGCGTAGTCGATGGCGAAACGGTTACCGGGGGGTATGATGGTTACTATGACCAATATGTTTACGGGACTATCACCAATGCGACGCTGACTGAAGGGGCCCTGGTTGCCGTTTATAATTCAGGCTCCAGCGACGGGAGCACCGTTCTTGATGGTGCGGATATTTCGTTTTATGATACCAGCACAGGGCTGAACACAACGTTGATTGGCACTGAAGACTGGACCCGTGAACCTAGTATTTCAGCTTATGATAATGCGGTGATTAGGAACACATCCTTACAATCAAATAGCGTTATGTTTTTAAGTGATAACGCAATGGCATATAGTACCGTCGCTACGGGACTGGATGGCACATCAACAAATAATATTAATGTTCAAGATAATGCCAAACTATATGATACAACATTGCTTAATGGTGCAAATATTTCCATTCAAAACAGTGGTGAAGTTAACGGTGTTATTGCGCAGGATGGCAGTTCAGTTAATGCGTATGATAATGGTATTATTAATGATGCGGAAGTAGATAAAACCAGTAGAATATATATATCAAGTTATAATGAAGATGTTCCCACTGCAAATAACTCTATCGTTTATGGTAGCATCTTGAACTCTGGCGGCCTTGATGTTGGCACAGTCATAAAAGAGGGCGGAACTCTCACGCTCGGAGGTACATCAAACGTTAGCACATCCCGACAGGCTACCATTGAAAAGGGTGGAAAAGTAAGCTTCAGAAGCAATTCACTGGCTTCGCAATGGGATATATACAGTACAGTTTCGCTTGCAGATACAGCGGAGGAAATTGAGGACAGCCATGTATATGCAGGTGGCCAATTATGGTTAACCAGCACCACTTATAGCAAAGGAACCGGGTTGGCAAAAAATACCACCGTTGACGGTGGGCATATGATCAATAATATTGGTGAGGACGATAATACCTCTGTCATTAATGGCGGTTTTTATTTCTTAATGGATGATGGTGGTAAAAGCGCCAATCTCAATATTGGGCAGGATAGTTACGCAATTATTTCATCTGGCGAATTAAATAATACTACCGTGGATGGCATTATGTTTATAGGCAACACGGGCGTCCTGAATTACTCTTCAACATCTCCGGCTGTCTCTGGGGCGCTTACCGTTACGCAGAATGGCAACGTACTGGTAACGCATAATTCGGATATGTCAGCATCCAATGTTGATTTATCCGGGAATATGTTCCTGGGGGATTCAGTTGCCAATAATTATGCCATCAATACATTGAATATGAATGGCGGCAATATGGTTTTCTTTGTTCGCAAGGATAACCCCACCATCGGCTACTCCATGCTTACCCTGAACAGCCTGGCAGGTTCCGGTTCATTCTGGATGAATACTAACTTAGCCAGCCATCAGGGAAATTTCCTGAATGTGGCCGGCGAGGCGAACGGCATTTTTGATGTTTATGTCAGAGATACCGGGGTCAGCCCGGCGTCTGATCAAAGCCTGCAAATTATTCAAACCGGCGGCGGGAGTGCGGCATTCACGCTTGCCAACACCGGTGGCGTTGTGGATGTGGGAACCTATGAATATCGGCTTATTGCTGATAATAACGGCGGATGGGCGCTGACGCCGGAGTTGATACCGGACCCACCAACACCGCCGGATCCGCCACCGCCTCCGGAGCCTCCGGTGCCGCCAACGCCTCCTGTGCCGCCGCCCGCACCACCAGCGCCGCCGGAACCGCCAACGCCGCCCGCGCCGCCAACACCTGCGCCGCCGCCAGCGCCGCGACCCACGATTACGCCGTCAACGGCGGCCGTGCTATCAATGGCGACGGTTGATCCGCTTATTTTTCAGTCTGAACTGAGTTCAGTACGTAGTCGGCTGGATGCTGTGCGCTCGTTCTCCCATGATACGAACTTTTGGGCGCATTACACCGCCAGTCGCTACAACGTCAGTGATTCAGTTGGAGCTGCTTACGATATGCATCTGAACGGCGTTACTCTTGGAGCGGATCAATCTATTGACACGGATAGCAGCGTGACCACCCGCGGTGCATTTTTCTCTTATAGTCACTCGGACGTTGATTTTGATCGCGGCGGGGATGGTAACGTTGATTCGTACTCCGTTGGCGCATATATCAGCTATTTACACCAGTCCGGTTTTTATCTGGATAGCGTGCTGAAAGTGAACCGTTTTGAGAATGAGGTGAACGGTCGGATGACCAGCGGCGCCCCGGCAGATGGTTACTACAACACTACCGGGGCAGGCCTTAATATTCAGGGGGGAAAATATTTCTACTTCGGCGATACCTGGATCGCGCCCTATACCGCAGTGACAGGCTTCACCAGCGACAGCAGCGACTATACGCTGTCGAACGGCATGAATGCGGATGTTGGCCCGCAGCGTTCCGTTATCGGTGAAGCCGGGGTGAGCGCTGGACATAAATTTAACGTTCAGGGTGTGGAGGTTCAGCCGTTTGTCAGAGCCGCGGTGATGCAGGAGTTTATGGACAATAACAACGTCAAAGTAAATAACGACGAATTTACCAATGATTTAAGCGGAACCCGGGGAATTTATCAGGCAGGTGTTAACGCCAGAGTCGCTAAATCGTTCACCGTTCAAGCCAATGCCAGCTATGCGGAAGGCCATCATGTGGAAACGCCCTGGACCGTCAATTTAGGTGGATCATGGTCATTTTGATCGGGTTGGGTTAGCGGTCATCCTGTTCGCCTGCGAGCTACGCCACAAAAAGACGGTGTTCATGACCGGACTTATTACGGCCCGCAGGCAGCTGCCGATGTTCCCGCCGTAGACCCAAACGTAAGCCCAAAAATCATAGATTAAGTCAGACGCCCTGAGACAGATACAGACGAAAAAAAACCGTATCGCTTTGACAGTGATACGGTTTTTTTCTCATCAGGACGTATTGATACGCCCTGATATATGTAAGTGGCGGAACGGACGGGACTCGAACCCGCGACCCCCTGCGTGACAGGCAGGTATTCTAACCAACTGAACTACCGCTCCACCGAATTTCTTTGTCACTACCCGGATTATTCATCCCGGTTTACTGCAATTTGATGCCTGGCAGTTCCCTACTCTCGCATGGGGAGACCCCACACTACCATCGGCGCTACGGCGTTTCACTTCTGAGTTCGGCATGGGGTCAGGTGGGACCACCGCGCTACA